>NZ_NMUQ01000001.1:0-3013 GCF_002233675.1 Paenibacillus herberti
ATCGCATCGTAATGCGCTTCGATGGCTTCGATGACCTCTGCCGGAATGGCCTCTTCACGCTGGCGGCACTCCTTCGTGGAACGACGGAAGGCGCCAAGCAATTCGCTCGGATGCGCAGTGTCATTTCGACGATCATAAAGCAGAAGCTGGAGCTGCTCCCTTCGCTCGTTTCAGCGCTGTCGGGGAAACTGAGGCTTAGCTAGACCTAAGTAGTAACGAAAAAAGAAGTATTTCCCGGACAGGAAATACTTCTTTTTTTGTAACTGTAATTAGAAAGAAGGATTACATATTGTCGATAAACTTCACATAATCTTGTGCATTTTTGTCCAACTCATCTGCAGGAGGAGTGTTAGTCTCTACACCATAAATCGAGAAGAACGAACGATAGTCTGATTTGCAGTATAGGAAAGTCGTTTCAAAAGGAGATAAAATTTCATCCATTGTACGGTTAAATTTCCCCTCTTTTTGATAAAGCTGTTCTTCACCTCCGACAGATACGGCTAAAGCAGCTTTACGATTTTTTAGTTTATCTCCACTTGAACCATAGGCCCAGCCATATGTGAACACCTCGTCTAGCCATTGTTTAAGAAGAGGTGGCGAGTTAAACCAATACAACGGGAATTGCAAAACAAGATTACCATGCGATTCAATTAACTGCTGTTCTTTTTCCACATCAATTTTCCCATCGGGGTAGCTTTTATACAATTCATGTACCGTATACTTTTCTGGATATTTTTTGAGCTCTTCTACCCAACGTTTATTTATAATGGATGTTTCTGGATTTGGATGTGTTACGATAACTAGAGTTTTCAAAGCGTTTGCCTCCTTGAATTTGATCTGCTCCTTGAGTATAAATGGCGAACTGAATCTATGTAAGTACGCACTTTTACTTCAGGTACTTACATAAAAGTAAGTGTCAGCTCAATGCTTGGGACATAACTATATGGACAAATGGAGTGATTTGAATTGGTGAAAGACATAACGTATAAAATCTACACCATGTGTATGATCCAGCATGAAGACAAAATCTTATTGATGAATCGACCTGATAAACTCGGATTTCCAGGCTTCATTGCTCCAGGTGGGAAAGTTGATTTTCCGGAAAGTATCGTTGATGGCGCAATAAGAGAGGTGAGAGAAGAGACCGGGTTAGTTGTAAGAGACATCGTTTTTAAAGGGTTGGATGAGTTCTGTGATCCCGCTGATGGATTGAGATATATGGTCTTTAATTATTTAGCGACATCATTTGAGGGCAGCTTGCTTGATCATCCTCCTGAAGGCGAGTTGCTTTGGGTCAAAATAAAAGAAGCGATGGAACTACCCATGCAAGACTGGTTCAAAAGAAGACTTCCGTTGTTCTTCCAGGAGGGAACGTTTGAATATAGCTTTATTTGGAATAGCCAAACGAATGAAACTATTAAAGAAACTAAAAAACAATATGGGGTAGATATTCAGGAGCTTACCCTCGGCCTTTAAGATTATACTCATATGGGTTAAAATACCAATATAGATCGATAATAGGGGGTGTTTCATTTGGATGGTTATGCAGGATTTTTAGCCGCAGTTTTACCGTTGTTGTTGTTCCTTGTTTATGGTTCATTCATCGTGTGTGGTTTATACGCTCTCACTAGCGTTGCATAAAACCTCAGTACATAAGCTGATTGAATTTTCAGAAATGAATTCATTAAGGTGAATGAAAAAAAGTCAGACAGCTCTTAAAGGTAGCTCATCCATTTGGTTAATTTATGTAAATTTGTTCACTTCTAGTGATTTATGAGCCCGCTAATGAATCGTCTACTCGCGTTCGCTGTCGCCCTTTTGACGTACGACTTGGTTTTTTCTTGAGCTGCCTGAGCCACTTGTCATAGGGGTGCCACAAGAATGTGGTTAGCCAACGTGTACATTGGAGCAAGCTGTGCTGAACCTTCGTTTCCAGCTTCACTAGCATCAGCAAACAAAACGCGATCAGAGCGATCCAAATCTGATTCATGACGGCCCGCTCGCTTGTGCCATAAAGATGCTTGATCTGAAGATGCTGCTTGATCCACTTGAAGAAGAGCTCGATTGCCCAGCGGCTGCGGTACATCTCACTGATTTCATCACACGTCAGGTCGAAGCGATTCGTCACCAGAAAGAGTTCGTTTCCCTCCGAATCTTGCGTCTGGATCATCCGGAGCTCGTGCTTCATTCTCTTCTGCTGCGAGCCGATTCGCACACGCCAATCGGCGGAAACCACACTCTCGGCAGGAACATCATACGCTTCTAACGGTTCCATATGCGTGTTGCTTTTCAAGCGGGTCACGAACAGAATCCCTTCCCGACTGTAACGATCGAATGCCGCATAATCGATGTAGCCGCGGTCAAAGATGTACGTAACGCCAGGTTCATCAACGAGTTCCTCCATCTGAGTCCGATCATTTTTCTTGGCTACCGTTACGGTCGCCTTGTCCGGAAGGACCTCATGTTCATTCATGAAGGCCAGTCGCGTATGGATTTTGATGCCTGCTTTCGTCTTGCGAAATTCGGCCCACTTGAACTTCTGTAAGCATAACGTCACCGTCGTCGAATCGATGATTTTAATCTTGAATTGCTTTCCCTTTGTGCCTTGACGAAGCAGGACAAGCTTGGCTACCTGTTCGAATACATGCCGCAGCAGCTCAGGGTCAACTTGATTGTGCTTGCGACTAAGCTGGGAAGCTGAGATGGAGGTAAGTCCAAGCTCGCGTTGCAGCTCTTCACCCAGCACGTCGTCGGCGATGTGACGTAATCCCTCACGGTTTTGCAGTTGGGCAAGTAAAAACAAGTTAAGATACGCTGTCGTAGTCAACTTTTTCTTATACTTATCTTGTTGACATTCCGCCACGGCATGTATGAACGTTTTTGCACAGATGGGTCTAACCCATTTACCAAATGAAGATAATGCAGTACGATTGTCCATGCTGGATCCTTTTCAGTGGATTTATGGACAGGTCTACCTCTCCGATCCATTGTAAAGGATTTTTTTGTGTCCGTT
>NZ_NMUQ01000001.1:3020-254670 GCF_002233675.1 Paenibacillus herberti
TCCATGCTGGATCCTTTTCAGTGGATTTATGGACAGGTCTACCTCTCCGATCCATTGTAAAGGATTTTTTTGTGTCCGTTCCCAGATAAAACAGAAGATTTTGAATGTTTAGAGAACATTAATGCAACGCTAGTGATACGCTCTATATCTTTTTATTAAAGTATTGCGTCGAGGAATTGTAGCCTTAGAAATATACATTGATGAAAAGCTTAATAAATGAGGAGAAACAATGAGAAATGCTCTAAAGTGGGTTGTAGGAGCGGTCGGCGCCATCATTCTAATCTCAATTTTAACTTGTCCCAATGAAGCTGATTATTATAAATGGCTTTCAAAGGAATACAACATAATATGTGTGAATACGGGTTTTGGCGATGAATGCAGGGAACGAGGGGCAGAAATTGAATGGAAATCTAGAGCCGTTAAAAGTGCATGGGTATTTATGAGTGTAAAAGAGGAATACATTCAAGCGAATACGGATTATCAAATTCAGGCTGTAGGGGTATTCAACCATTTTTTTGATTATTCCAAGATCAGTGTGTACGACTAAGGGGGGATGACCCTAATGATTAAAGCGGTTCTATTCGACTTATTTGAAACTTTGATAACTGAATTCTCGGATGGAAAACGATTGTCGAAAAGAGATTACAATTATCAAGCCCTGCTTGGGCTTTCGGATGAAGAGTTCCAAAAGGAATGGCAGAGCCGCAGCAAGGATCGAATGACGGGCCGATTCCCTGACTACCCCTCCGTAATAAAAGATATAATAGCTAAACGAGAGCTTGAACATAACGATCATGCAATCCAACATCTTTACCAAAAAAGAATGGAAGAGAAGATGCTTCCGTTTAGGAATATTGGACCTGAAGTGATCCATTTGTTAACCTCATTAAAAAATAATAAACTTAAGTTGGGTTTAGTGAGTAATTGTACGGAGGAAGAAATAAGCGAATGGCGTCATAGTGAGCTTGCTCCTTATTTTGATGAAGTTATTTTTTCGTACGAGGTGGGGTTTGCTAAGCCAGATCCGAGAATTTACGAGCTTGCTTGTCATCGGCTGAAGGTCGAACCGAGTGAAGCGATCTTTATCGGAGATGGCGGGTCACAGGAGTTGGAAGGGGCCCATGGGGCTGGCCTGATGGCGTACCAAGCGGTATGGTTCAGTTCCTTTATCGATAGCAAGTTCACGAAGCTTGTTAACCCTTCGGATGTTTTATCTGGCGATTTATTTTCAAGTTAGAGGAGAACAGATGAATGATCAACAATTTGTATGAAACACATATCCAGGTGAAAAATCTTGAAACATCAATCCAATTCTACAAAACCCTGGGTTTAGAATTATGCAATTTGATTGAATCGCGGAGAGTCGCGTTTTTCTATATCGGGGAAAACAAACAATTATTGGGAGTTTGGGAAGTTCCAAGTGGACAAGAAGTAATGAAACGTCATTTTGCTTTCGGAACGGATTTAGACCAATTGTTGAAGTCGATTGAATGGTTAAAAGAAAGAGGAATAGAACCTCTCGAAAAATTTGGCAAGGAACCCGTTGAACCGATTGTCCATCCTTGGATGCCGGCAGCAGCGGTATATTTTTATGACCCGGACGGGAATGAATTGGAGTTCATCTCATGGCTTCAAGGCAGTCCGCAAAATACGGGAGAAATGCCTTACCTAAGTGAATGGATTGAAAATAACAACAAAACGATTCAATAAATTTACATCAAAATGCTCCCGTTTGGCCCTCAAGCCACGCGGGAGCATCGTTTCTTATGGCATAAGAAGCCTGCTTTCAGACTAGCTGCAGTCTCAAATAAATTTCCGGCTTGTCTTTTTGCCATCGCAGCTGAAGACGATTTTTTTGTCCTCAACGACGGTTTCCAGATGCACCGGCTTACCCCAGAGATTCACGACATGAGGGAGGGTGCGCTCCACATACTTGAGATCCAGCTCAACGCCCTCGTACTGATGTCCAAGGTACAGCTCACCAACACGATTGAAATCTCCATTCAGCACTTCCAGTACCGGGAAGCCGCCGTTTACACGGGAGTAGACGAGCTGTTCGCGGATGTTCTTCCACGTTTTGTCGGTAATTTTCCACTCGGGGCCCTTCTTCTCAAAAATGTACAAGTCCAAGTCTTCGACTAGCGGCTTGGTCAAGTAATTCCGCAGGAACGAGGTGTCGGAATCGAGTTCGCGCACCTCGAAGATTTTCTCGCGGCCACGCCCTGGCTTATGGCCGAAGCGGCGCTGATCCTCTTCGTTTGGCTCATCCCAACGTTTTTCGATATTCTCAAAAATTTTCAGCCCAAGATAATACGGGTTTAGGCTGCCACGGCCCGGCACGACAACGGAGGCGTTGAGCTTGGCGAATTCAATTGTTTCTTCGCTTGTTAGGTCCATTTCACGGAGGATGCGCTGATGCCAGTAGGAAGCCCAGCCCTCGTTCATGATTTTCGTCTCGATCTGCGGCCAGAAGTAAAGCATTTCCTCGCGCAGCATGGTCATGATGTCTCGCTGCCAGTCCTGCATGGTGGAGCTATTTTCTTCAATGAACCAGACAAGATCCTTTTCTGGTCGGAGCGGGAAACGCTGAGGGTCGGGTTGCACATCTTGATCTTTTAATCCATTTTTCTCAAGCGACCACAGGTCGTCATAATCCCCTACACGCGGCTCCTCGGCGCTCTCGGCTTCCTTTTGAAGGAACTCGTGGCGGCGTGATTTGTCCAGTTGGCGCGGTTTGACCAGTCCGGGATCAATATGCTCCTGGATGGCCAGAACAGAGTCGATGAAAGACTCGACAGTCTCCGTGCCGTATAGCATTTCGTACTGGCTTACGCGTTCAGCGGTAGCGGACATGCTCTCGACCATGTCGCGATTCGTATTACGGAAGCGGGCATTGTTCTTGAAAAAGTCGCAGTGGGCAAGCACATGGGCAACGATGAGTTTGTTCTGGATAAGCGAGTTGCCGTCGAGCAGGAAAGCGTAGCAGGGGTTGGAGTTAATGACCAGCTCGTAGATTTTACTGAGGCCGAGATCGTACTGCATCTTCATTTTATTGAATGATTTTCCAAAACTCCAATGAGAAAAGCGGGTCGGCATGCCATAGGCGCCGAACGTATAAATGATGTCTGCAGGGCAGATCTCGTAGCGCATCGGGTAGAAGTCCAGGCCAAAGCCGACGGCAATCTCCGTAATTTCATCGATCGCCCGCTCCAGCTGGCGGATCTCGTCCTGGGTCATATGCTCAATCCCTCCGTGCAAAAGTTAAGGTTCATACCCAATGTATGCGCTGCTGGACGGGACTATGAGAGGTAACTTCTTTGAAAGGCAAACAGGTTGTCTGAATGGATAGCATGTATGACGTTGAAGACACAGATGACAATAACGAGCAATATAAATAGAATTAAAATAACGCCGATTCCTGAGCCTTGAAAGTTACAGAGCTGCGAGCGGAGGCTTTAAAGGAATATTTCCGAGTGCTTAAGCCAGGCGGCACATGCATTTTGACCCAATATATCGTTCCAGAAGGCGCAATGGCCGATGCACGGGATGAGCATTTTAATGAAAGTCCCGCGGCTTCGTTTGATATTTTGGAAGAGGGAGATATGAGGATGATTCTAAACATGGCGGGTCTGGATACCTTTGTTTAATCAAGATGAAAAAGGGAGAGGTGTGAAGGTTATGGCTATTCAAGCCGTGCTTTTTGATCTGGATAATACTCTTGTCAATCGCAAAAAGGCGTTTCAAAATTATGCGGAGCGGTTTGTCGATGAATTTGTTTTGGTAGTGGACTCAAGAAATAGAGTTCAGGTTGTGGAGTATATCATTCAGGCAGATCGGGACGGGTATCGTAAAAAACGCGAGTTGTATGAAGAACTTTTGACGGAATTTACGATGAAAAATCCAGTGACAGCCGATACTCTTGTAGATTACTGGTTTGCGGAGTTTTTTAAACATACGGTCGTGATGGACGGAGCACTGGAGCTGTTAGAGCAGCTGAGATCAAAGGAGATCAAGCTTGGGTTAATTACGAACGGCTCCGTACATTCGCAAAACTCCAAAATTGATCAGGTTCAGCTCCGGAGTTATTTTGATGCCGTTATTGTGTCCGATGAGGTACAGTTGAAAAAGCCCGATCCTAAAATTTTCGAGCTGGCATTGGAGCGGTTAGGGGTAACGGCAGCGAGCAGTATATACATCGGTGATCATCCCCGCAATGATGTTACAGGGGCAAAAAGCGCAGGTTTAGGTACAATTTGGCTCCGGGGCGCGGAGGAATGGGATGAAGCGTTGGAAAAACCGAACTTTATGATCCGGGAGCTTAATGAGATAAGAAAGATAGTAGAAGAGCTTGGGTAATATCCGCTCGTCGGATTCTATGCAGGTTTTTTGTGGTTTTTCATAAAGACATTGGAATTGTTTAGCGGTAAAAAGACTCGTCTCATCGATGTCATGCAATTGTTCCGACTTTAGATGCCGGTTAAAATATAGAGGCATTAATGTGAAATTACATCATGGGGGTTCTTTGATGGGGACTAAATTTGGAAATATGCATGTGATAACAAGCGATAAACAAGCGGTGTTAACAGCGCTTAAGGAAGTGAATGCCGAGCGTTCAGAAAGTACAGGCGGCTCTACCAAGGGGCTTACCGGATTCGAGGCCATATTGGCTGAAGCGGAACGCCTTCGGAACGTTTATTATATCGTTGAGCTCAAACCAGGATGGATAAGTATTTTAAACGACAGCTTTGAATGGGGAACTGTCGAACTGATTGGAGAATACCTTTCCGAGTTCATTAATGAGCCTGTTTTAACGGTATCGTATTTTGACGATGATGTGGCTGAGATTAATCTCTATAGGAACGGTTCGCTCCTCACCGGGCATATTTGGAGCAACGGCACTTATGAATTAGATGAAAAAGAAGCCGACACCAGCTTTCTTTCGCAGCATTTGGGTCATCACTATCTATCCAAGCTTAATGAGATTTTACATATGGATGATTGCGAAGAAGCCATAACGGCACTTGAGGAGCTTCTGAAGGTTCCGCTTTGGATTCATTCGGAATGGCTTCAAGGCATGGAGAAAGAGGAAGAAGAGTGGGTTCAACATTATGAGCGGCATGATTTCAATTAGTTACGACATGCGGAAGCGTTTCAGATCCAGCTCAACGCCCTCGTATTTATGTCCCCAATAAAGCTCGCCAACGCGGTTGGACGGGACTATGAGCGGGGAAGAGTACAATCATACTCCAGTCTCTAGATCTCCGATATTGTCATTGTTTAGCCCCATTATGGTACAATTCAAAGACAAGTAATGTGCTGTCGGAGTCATGTTATTAAAGTCTAAGGAGGGTGAGATTATGCAATTTAGTCTGAAAGCTCCCGACGGTTCGGTTATTAAGTCGTATCATAAAAATCGTAGAGAATTTATTCAAATAGCTGGCATGGAATACGAAATTTATAATCCGGTCAATGAGTTTGATACCGACCCGGAAATTAGACAAATGATTGAGGAATCCGAAGAAGACATCAAGCACGGCAGAGTATATTCAACAGAAGAAATGATTGAAGCGATAAAGCGTGGTGAGCTGTAATTGATTGTTCAATGGACCGAGGCGGCTCGTCGTCGATTCCATCAAATCAAGAGCGATCATTACACTCAACAGGAAACGATGGAATACAAGATCAAGCTGATCAAGCGAGTGGAAGAGAAGGTCGTCAGCATGGGAATGATCTTGCCTTCGCGTGAGTACCGGAATACTTTCTATTGCATCGTCGATCGATATGTCGTGTCCTATAAAGTACTGGATAATGGTGAGCGATATGTCATCACGTCATTCAAGCACGGCGCGATGAAACGCAATCTCCAATATTGAACCACTTCAATCGGTTTCTGATGATGCCGTTTTTTACTAATATGATACGCAAAATCTGGAGGAGGTCGATCATCGTGTCAAATCCGGATGAGAAGAAAATCCACACCTATCAAGATTGGCTGACCTGGGACGGAACGTGGGAGTTAATTAACGGCAAAGCCTATAATATGTCGCTGGCTCCGACTTCATTGCATCAATTTATTGTTGGAGAGCTTTATTTCACCCTACGGACGTTCTTTCAAAATCGGAGTTGCTATGTGTTTGTGGCTCCGTTTGATGTGCTGTTCAGTGAAAGTGAAGAGTATCAATCACCTGATCACGTCGCACAACCTGATCTTTCAGTTGTTTGTTCTAAGGACCAAATATCCAAAAACGGCTGTCATGGTGCGCCGACCATTATCATCGAAGTGCTGTCGCCTTCCACTGCATTGAAAGACTTTAATGAGAAGTTCAATTTATATCAAAAGCATGGGGTGCAGGAATATTGGATTGTTGATCCTGGGAATCGAACGGTTCATGTATATGCGCTGCAGGATGGCAGTTACCAGGTGCGTCATTTATATACGGAGCATGAAACGATCCAATCCATCGCTTTTAAAGATTTGCAAATGCCTATGAACACGCTGTTCAGCTTGGAACAATAGCATTTCCATGACGGGAATATAAATAGTTCAACAAAACCGATTCCATTGGAATCGGTTTTTTACCTCTTTCCAAAAAAAATGACCCACCGGCAAAAGCCGGGGGTCCAAGGTGTTTCTATATTCAAAGGGGGGTTGTTTAGAATTATACTGTCGCTTTCTTAATAGAGGCTGAAAAGGGCATGTCATTCCCATTACAAATTCTTTTGTTCGATAGAGAAGAGAAATATAGAAAAAATTGGCGCAATGAATTATAATATGCCTGTGGAGATTGGCGCAAATTATAGCTATAATTAGATGCCGATTTTCCGTTATTTGAAGCAAAGGCACTCATTTAACTATTGGAAGGGGGAATTTACTACAATCGGCCACGTGAATTACATTTTTAACAAGTAAAAATGTAAGCGATTACTTAAAAACGAGGAGGTTTACGATGAAGAAATCGGCTAAAGGATACAAGATTTTGGCCCAAACAATTTTGATGTTTGCTTTGATACTTGCCTTATTCCCACCTGTTGGCGCTCTTCCTCAGGCTGAAGCAGCTACCATTACGGTAGATGGCAGCGTCAGCGATTGGAGCGCTATTGGTACGCTCTCAACCAATTCCGGAACAGCTCAAACGTTGAAGGCTACGAATGATGGAACGAACTTATATTTGCTTGTTCAAGGCTCAGGCTTAAGTACAGTTACTGGAAGCTTCTGGCTGAATCGAGACAATAATACAGCCACCGGTTATCAAGCTTCGGGTTGGGGAGCTACAGGAATTGAATGGCTTCTCGAAAACAGCGGTTTATACAACTACACCGGCACGGGAAGCAATTGGAGCTGGCCCGCAACTCCGGTACTCTCACTCTCCTCCTCGCAATTTTTCCGCAGCGCTTCTATTATTGAAGTGGCAATTCCTTTGTCCTCTTTGCAAATTAGTGCAGGAAATACCATTAGACTTGGTTATATCGACAACAACTCGGCAACGAATAGGCTGCCTGCGGCAAGCCAGACGCTCCCAGCTTATGTCCTCACAGGCGGCAGCACGGGCGGCGGGACAACGACGACTACTTATCCTGTCGAGCTGAACAGCACTTTGAATAATCCGTTCAAAGGCTGGGCGCCTTCAGCGAAATCGACTAGTTACCCGCAGCAAATCAAGCTTGTTTATGCAGGTGTGACCTGGAGAGAGCTCGAGTCGACGAAGGGCACCTATAATTTTGCAGCCATTGAACAAACGAATAATTTTGCTTATTGGAAGAGCATAGGCGTTAAAGTCGTATTTCGATTTATTTTGGATAGCCCTACAGGCACGGCGCACCGTGATATTCCCGATTGGTTATACAATGAAATGGTTGCTGCAGGGGAATCACCTGGAACGGCTTATAACGATACAACCGGCGGTATGGGAACGGGAAACAACATGGGATTCTCCCCGAATTACAGCTCTTCTAACTTGATACAACGACATAAGCTGGCTATCGATGCAATCGCAGCTCGCTATAATACGAATGATCGTCCAGTGGCTTTCGTTCAAATCGGCTCACTAGGACATTGGGGTGAATTCCACACCTGGCCTTATGTCGGGCCAAGCGGCCAAACGAATTATACGGGAGTTTTTCCTCCAAACGCGATTTCGAATCAATACATTCAGCATTATATCGATGCCTTCGCGGGCAAGGAAGATAAGATGCAGGTGCTGATCCGGCGCAGCGTTGCGCTAGCCAAGACCAATAACAAAGGCATGGTCATGGGGATGTTCAACGATGTTTTTGGACATAAAGATAGCTTTGATGCATCTTGGGGATGGTATACAGGAACGCAGAATGGCTACACGGATGATATCGGACAAGTCCAGCCTGCGCACGCGAACTTCTGGGAATCTCGCATCTCTGGAGGGGAATTCTACAGTGGTGCATCCGGCATGAATGCGGCTTTGACCACCGGTGCAGGATTTACGGAGACGATGCGTCAAACCGAGTTAAGCAAGGTAAGCTGGTTAGGCCCTAATTCACCAGCCTCCTTGTCCCTCGGCAACTCTCTTCAAGCGAACATGGATACTTTGAAAAAGAGAATGGGTTATCACTTTGTTCTAAGGGAAGTTACACGCCCTACTACAATAACAGGCAGCACATTCAATGTAACCGTCAAAGTTGAAAATAAGGGCGTTCAGCATTTCCCGTTCAACTGGCCAGTTGAAATTCAGCTTCGCAGCGGAAATACTGTCGTTGCTAAAAAAGTAACCACCGTTGATCTAAGAACTTGGAAAACGGGAAATTATACGATTACCGATTCCATTCCAGTCTCATCCCTTGCAGCTGGAACGTATGATCTAGCGATAGCTATAATCAATCCAGAAACCAATACGCCGGGAGTCGATTTTGCTAATACGGACAGGCTTTCGGATGGTGCTTTCAAACTGGGCAGCGTAACGAAATAAATTTTTTAATGTAGGAA
This sequence comes from Paenibacillus herberti, assembly GCF_002233675.1. Lineage (GTDB taxonomy): Bacteria > Bacillota > Bacilli > Paenibacillales > Paenibacillaceae > Paenibacillus_O > Paenibacillus_O herberti. The sequence goes on from NZ_NMUQ01000001.1 coordinate 11,977, forward strand.
ATAGTATAGGAACAAATAACGGGCGGTCGCTTTTCGGTATTTTACCGAAAGCGATTGCCTGTTTTGTTGGATATATAAAAACTCACTTGAAGGGGAAGGATGAACTACGAACCTAAAGTGGATGAATTACTTTTTAATTGAATTAAATTTGAAACATTCACAATTTGAGGAGGTCTACATTGAGTAAATCAGTTAGTTCTAACAAGATGTTTATCGTGCTTTTCGTAGTAATCGCCATGGTGGTTTCGTTATTTCCGCCGATTGGAGACCTACCGAGGGCTGATGCGGCAACAATTAAGGTAGATGGAAACGTAAGCGATTGGAGTGGCATCAATGCGCTTACAACCCACACAGGTACAGCTCAGAGCTTGAAAGTAACCAATGACGACAAGAACCTGTATCTGCTCGTCGAAGGTGCAGGCCTAAGCACGGCAACAGGACATTTCTGGTTGGATACAGACAATAATCCAGCAACAGGTTACTTGACTTCGGGTTGGGGAACTAATGGTGTTGAATGGATGATCGAAAACAACACCCTATACAACTACGCCGGTGACGGAACTTCGTGGAACTGGAATGAAATTGCTAAGCTTACTCCCGAGCAATTTTTCCGAAGCGCTTCCGTTGTTGAAGTGCTCATTCCTTTGGCCACTTTGAAAATTGGAGTAGGAAGCAAAATCAAAGCAGGTTATATCGACAACAACTCCGCAACGAATAGGCTTCCGGCAGCGGACCAAACGCTTCCGGAATATGTTCTGACTACTGAAGCTAAGGCTCCTGGAGCAGTTACGACAGTTACTTCTAATCCTGTAGAGTTGGACAGTCCATTGAACAATCCATTTAAAGGCTGGGCGCCTTCTGCTAAGACAACATCCTACCCACAGCCAGTTAAGCTCGTTTATGCAGGTGTGACCTGGAAAGAGCTTGAGCCAACCAAAGGCAAATTTGATTTTGCTGCGATTGAAGCTAAAAATAATTTTGCTCACTGGAAAACTAAAGGCGTCAAAGTAGTATTCAGACTTATTTTGGACAGCCCAACAGGCGAAGCACATCGTGATATTCCTGATTGGCTTTATGACGAAATGGCTGCTGCAGGTGAAAACCCAGGAACGGTATACAATGATCCGACCGGACGTATGGGTGCTGGGAACAATATGGGCTTCTCGCCTAATTACAGCGCGCCTTCCGTAATAGCCGGCCATAAAAAGGTCGTTGAAGCAATCGCAAATCGTTATAACACGAATGTTCGTCCTGTAGCGTTCGTGCAAATCGGCTCTTTGGGTCATTGGGGTGAGTTCCACACATGGCCTTACACCAAAACTGCCGATAGCACAGAGAATGTAAACTTCACAGGAGCTTTCCCGCCTCTTAATGTGTCGAATCAATTTGTTCAACATTATATCGATGCCTTTGCAGGCAAAGAAGATAAAATGCAGGTATTGATCCGCCGCAGCATGGCTTTGGCCACCGAGAATAATAAAGGTATGAAGCTTGGAATGTTCAACGATGTATTTGGAGACAAGCCTAGCTTCGATGCTGACTGGGGCTGGTATACAGGTACGCAAAATGGCTATTGGGATGATCTTGGGCAGAAGCAGCCTGGAAATCCTAACTTCTGGGAAAGCCGTATTTCGGCCGGTGAATTTTATAGCGGAGAATTTGGCATGAAGGCTTCACTGACTTCAGGAGCCGGCTTTGACGAGACTATGCGTCAAACGGAGATGAGCAAAGTAAGCTGGCTCGGTCCGAATTCACCTGCTCCATTAGCGGTTGGCAATGAGCTGCAAGCCAATATCGATAAGCTTAAGAAAAGAATGGGATATCACTTTGTGTTGAAGGAAGTCACGCATCCTTCTGCAATTACGGGCAACTCATTCGAAGTTAAGCTTACCGTTGAAAATAAAGGCGTACAGCATTTCCCGTTCAACTGGCCGCTTGAAATTCAGCTTCGCAAAGGCGATACTATCGTTGCGAAAAAACAACCGAAAGTTGACTTGAGAACGTGGAAAACAGGAACCTATACGATTACGGAGTCAATTCCTGTCTCTTCGCTCGCTCCTGGTAAGTACGACTTGTCTGTCGCGATTGTTAATCCGGAAACGAAACGCGCAGGAGTGGACTTTGCCAATAAGATCTACAGATATTCGTTCGGGGCTTATAAGCTGGCCAGCGGATTAGAGAAGAAATAAGTAAAAGGGCGATTGCTCCCCCGTGTTTACTCGGGAGCAATCGCCACTTTTTTTGTTACGACAAAAAAAGTGACCCGCCGGCTTAAAGCCGGGGGTCCAAGGTGTTTCTATATTCAAAGGGGGGTCATGTGTCTATTATAAAGCTCTTTTCTTAAAACAATCTGAAAAGGACATGTCAATGCCATTACAAAACATTACAGAAGTTTTTTATTGCGCTGGCGCGACTCCGGTTACCTTTTTGAAATGCCTATAAAAATGCGCGGTATCCCAGTATCCTACGGCTTCAGCAATTGCCCCTGTTTTCAAGGCTGTCGTCCGCACAGAAATTGACGAGTGAAAAAGAACAAAGCGAAATGCTTGGGGCCGTTCCAAAAGTCACGTTAGATGACTTCGGGACGGTCCCTTTATTATTTTGACCAGTCAGTACAATAATACAAAAAGGGGCCGTCCCAATAGTCGTCGTTAGATGTGTAGTGTCGAATCCTGTCAGAGGTTAAATGTTTAAGATAGAATGTTTAGGTACAAAAGTTATTTACAGCATTTGATGGCGGGTGTAAGATACAACATGGTTCCTGCTCTTCTGGGGAATAATGCTTGAAAAAGGGGAAGAGCAAACATGATCGCAAACCGCATGAAACGCCTGCTCATCGGACGACCGATGAAGAGCAAGGAGCTGGAAGGGGAAAAGCTTGGCAGGTTAAAGGCTCTCGCCATCCTATCTTCTGATGCGCTTTCCTCTGTCGCTTATGGCACCGAGCAGATTCTGATCGCGCTGATGGTCGTTGGTTTCGCGGCAGTGTGGTACAGCATCCCTATCTCGATCGCGGTGCTGGGGCTGCTGCTCATCCTGATCCTCTCCTATCGCCAGACGATATTCGCCTATCCGATGGGCGGAGGAGCTTACATCGTAGCTAAAAACAATCTGGGCACGACAACCGGGCTACTTGCTGGCGGATCGCTGCTGATCGATTATATTCTGACCGTAGCGGTCAGCGCTTCGGCAGGAACAGATGCGATTACATCCGCATTTCCATCACTGCATGACAACCGTATTTTGATTGCAACTCTTGTCATTCTGTTTCTGACGTTGATGAATTTGCGCGGCGTCACGGAGTCGGCCTCGGTGCTGGCAATCCCGATCTACCTGTTTGTTATCTCGATTTTTGTCCTGATTATATCCGGTACGATCCGCTACTTCACGGGAGGCGCTCACCCCAATATTCCTGAGATAGGAACTACGGTAAGCAACGTCAGCTTGTTCCTGCTGCTGAAGGCGTTCAGCTCCGGCTGTTCGGCGCTTACTGGCGTCGAGGCGGTATCCAACGCAATTCCGAACTTCAAAAAGCCTGCTGACAAAAATGCGGCCGCGACGCTAGTTATGATGGGCGTCATACTCGGCAGCATGTTCCTTGGCATCAGCTTGCTGGCTTATTGGTACGGAATTACGCCACGTCTTGAGGAAACGGTCGTATCGCAGATCGCCGCATCAACATTCGGCAGGGGCTTTATGTATTATTTCATCCAAGGCGTAACGGCGCTCATTCTGTTCCTGGCCGCCAATACAGCTTACTCAGCCTTCCCTCTGCTGGCATTCATGCTTGCTAAGGACAAATATATGCCGCATGCGTTCATGGTTCGCGGAGATCGACTCGGCTTCTCAAACGGCATTATTTTCCTCGCGATATTTTCAATCGTGCTTGTTGTGATCTTTGGAGGTCATACCGAAAATCTGATTCCGATGTATGCAGTTGGCGTGTTCATTCCGTTCACGCTGTCCCAGCTCGGGATGATGATCCGCTGGATGCGATTGAAACCTAAAGGTTGGGGCGGCAAGTTTGCGATTAACACGGTGGGCATGCTTACTACGCTCAGCATTACGCTGATTTTCATTTTCACCAAGTTTTCTCAGGTGTGGCTCGTATTCATCTTCTTGCCGGTTGTCATGCTGCTGTTCCTCCGGATCAATCGCCACTATGTTAAGGTCGCTGACGAGCTGCGAATTGATCTGGCAACCGATAAACCGGTCATTAAAGGCAGCACGGTCGTCGTTCCGGTCGCTGGAATAACCCGCGTGGTGAACAACTCGATCGGCTATGCCAAATCACTGACCGATAATGTTGTTGCAGTTTATGTTGGATTCGATGATGAGTCGATTGAGCGGATGGAAGCCAAATGGGAGGAATGGAATCCCGGCGTGCGCTTAATCGTGCTGCGCTCTAGCTATCGCAGCATCACCCGGCCGCTGCTCAAGTTCATTGACACCGTCGAATGGAAAACGGCAGATACGGACCATATTACCATTCTCATTCCGCAGTTCGTGACCAAGCATTGGTGGCAGCATATTTTGCACAATCAGACGGGTCTGCTGCTCCGTACGTTCCTGTTTAACCGCAAGGATATTGTTATTGCGACCGTGCCGTATCATTTGAAACATTAAAGCATTCTCTGGGCTATGTCTTGCCATTGCTTACTTTTTGTATTAAGCTAACTATAAGTAATTAATAGCCGGCTGAATTTAACCGATAATAGACAACGAAGAAAGCCCGCTTAAACAGGAGGATGATGAAAATGGAAAAGCAGCATATATCGATAGATCCCGGCGTGAGCATCGGCAAAGTTAGATTAAAGGTGACGGAGCTGGAGCGCTCGATCCGCTATTACCGGGATATTCTTGGTTTTCAAGTACTTAGCCGCACAGATGGCGAGGCGATATTGGGAGCTGCCGATGCGGAGCCGCTTGTCGAGCTGGAGGAAAGGCCGGATGCAGCTTCCGTTGATCGGCGCTCGGCCGCAGGACTTTATCATTTTGCTGTGCTTATGCCGGATCGGCGCTCGCTTGGCCTTGTGTTGCGCAACATGTCGGAGGCAGGGCTTCATATCGGCCAGGGCGATCACGGGGTGAGCGAGGCTCTTTATATTACAGATCCAGATGGCAACGGCATCGAGATTTACCGTGACCGCCCGCGCTCCGAGTGGAAATATGACCTTGGAGGCAATGTGAAGATGGGGTCAGATCCAGTTGACGTCAAAGGTTTGCTGGAGCTAGCAGAAGGCCATGAATGGAAGGGACTCCCGGCAGGGACGATTATTGGGCATGTTCATTTTCATGTGGCGGATCTGCAAACCTCTTACAACTTCTATGGCGGGCTGATGGGCTTCGACATGGCGTTAGACGCCTCGCAGCAAATGGGAGCGTTGTTCATTTCGGCAGGGGGCTATCATCATCATATCGGGCTGAACATTTGGGCCGGGCAAGGTGCCCGTCATCCTAAAGAGAATTCTGTAGGGCTGCGCTACGGCACAATTTTATTCCCGAGTGACGAAGCGAGAGGGATCACTGTGGGAAGGCTGCGCGAAGGCGGTGTGGAGGTTCGCGAGGTCGAGGGTGACCTTGAAGTTACCGATCCGTCCGGCGTTACTCTGCGATTGTCGTTGAAACAAGCGGGATCTGTGGTATAATTCGCGCACAAGTCCATTTGTTGATGGAGCAATTGAGGGAGGTATCAGCAGCCTATGGCCAAAAAGAATCGCGGAAGAGCACCAGAGCCGCGTGCGGACGCAGCATCCAAGCCTGCCACGCTCAAAGATCTGCTGCCAGCCGAGCTGATAGATCGCCTGAAAAATCAGGCTGGTGATCTGAGAGCTGAGCAGGAGCGCGTCCGCGAAGCGGAGCGTAAGCGGGTCGAGGATGAGCGTAAGGCAGAGCAGAAGCGGAACGAGAGCAACATGGAGTATTTGCTGGACAACAGCAAGATGGATTGGAAGAAGTTTAAGTAAGAAACTATCAGAAAAGTCACGAAATTTGTGGTTGGGAGTGAGTCTCCCTGTTTCGCTCGGCTCATCGGTGGTAATAAAGATAGCGGACGCAGTAATCGCTACGGTGCTCCGGTGGAGCCCACCCGATTGAATCGAGCGAAATTAGAAAAGAGGTAAGCCGTCATCATGGACTTTAACTTAATTACGATTTGGAATGAAAAAGAGCATGTTCTTCCCGCAGGTGAAGGACTTTCCCCATATATGGATCAGCTTGAAGAGTTGGATCAGACACTGCAGGAAATGCGCGAATATGTGAATCGCTATCCTGAGGATGAGATGGGTGTGCTGCATCTGCAGCAATTCGAGCGTAAACGCGCCATACTGGCCGGACAGCTGATGGAAGTGGAAACGGCTATGCTGACATGCAGCATGGGTAACGGCGAGTTTGAAAGCTTGCAGCTGGCTTAAGACGCAGCAGTTAGCGAATAAAGAGGATGTCCCGAGGCATTTACAATGCTGAGGGACGTTTTTTTTGTGTTTAAAATATAAAAGCGGCTATCCAGGTCTATAAGTAAAGACCTGAACTACCGCTTCAACTCAGAGCAAGTTAACGTAATTAGTTAACTCGTTTTAGGGTTTCGGCCGTATTCATTATCATGCTCTTCGCCATCTAGACACATAAATACAGTTAAAACAATGATGCCAATCAGGGGGACGAAGCCGATCAAGTTCCACCAGCCAGTTCTTCCCGTATCATGTAGTCTGCGGACTGCAACAGATAAAGAGGGTACTAATAAGAACAAGGTGAAGAGAAATGATAGCAGGGACGGGATGCCGATAAGTGCTTCCAATACCGAGATGATAAATGTAAATATCGAGCTAAAAAGAATAAACATCCAATATTCCATACGTCTTGATCTGCCTGCAAATCCTGCATAATTTTTTATTGCTTTCAAAAACCATCCCATGAGCAAATAACTTCCCTTACCGTGAATTTTATCCTGATTGAGAATATCACGGAAGGAATTCCATTTATAGGACCAAATTATCCCATGATTCAATCTTTGTCGCCCTTGCCGCCGTAACGCTTCTGGTATTGCGAAAGTACGCGCAGCGGCCAGATGTAACGGCTGCTGTGATAATCCAAATAAACATGGCCGGGAAAGGCCCCGCCCGCAGGATAGCGGCTTCGCCAGTCGTTCGCTTTCAGCAGCGTGCAAAGACAGGCGATACCGCGCTCAATCTCACTCTGTGGAGCATGGGGATGAGCAAGCAGCCCCTCCAGCGCCCAAGCGGTCTGCGAAGGTGTACTGGCACCGAGTGCGCGATATTCTCCGGCCACATCGCTTGAGCAGGATTCGCCCCAGCCTCCGTCCCTGTTTTGCACGGATAACAGCCAGTTCATGCCTCTATACAACGGTGCGGCGCTTCGCTGCGCCTTGACTGCAAGCAGCCCGGTCATAGCCGCGCCTGTGCCATGCACATAACAAATGCCCCAACGTCCGAGCCAGCTTCCAGTTTGTGTCTGCCGTGTCAAAAGCCAATCGGCTGCCTTGGAGATGGTGTCCATCTCGGGATGGGAGCCGTCTTCCTCATTCAGCGCCACTGCCAGCCAGCCCGGTAACGGCGCCCCGAATTGGCTAGCCCACTGAAGCGTGCGTGCGGTGAGATCAACCGTTGGTGGATCGGTAAGGATCTGCGCACTCTGTTCGAACTGAATAAGGCCGATGAGCGAGCTTCCGGATTCCCGCTCAAAAGCTGGCCAGCCGCTGCTTCGGTTCTGCATCGACCATACCCATTTGCTGCCTCGTTCTTGTGCTTCGGGACTCCAATAGGGAGCATTGCCCGCCACGCGTTTCAACAGCAGTAGGGAGGCGGTGCTGTCGTCGACATCGGGATAACGAGTGTTGATATTGCTGAACCCCCAGCCGCCCGGTTTAACATTGGGATTGCGTCGTTTCCAATCTCCCTCGACCGTTTGTTGGCGCGCTGCTAAATAACGGGCCGCATTTTGCAGGGCGGGATGTGCTGTGGGCAACCCGCTCTCGTAGAGCGAGTTGCCGATCATCGCCGTGTCCCATACTGTAGAATCCGCGATTTGCAGATGAGAACGCTCCGACTGCGGGTGATGCCACACCAGGGAGCGGATGCCGTCGAGAGCTCGGGCAATCGTCTCATGCTCTGGCGGATAGCCGATTGACAGCAGTGCGGCAATCATGAGGATTGTTGCAGTTGAATAAGTAAGCAGCGTGCCATTCGGCTCGATGCGATCCAGCATATAACGTTCCGCCAGTTTCAACGTGGCGGGATAGAGCGGGGAGTGGCCGGTGGCTAACGCATTGACGATTCCGGCAAGTGGTTCCGGCATTAGCGGCGGCAGCCGGAAGCTTCTTTCTTCTCCGGCGACCAGCTCTTCCAGCTTGGGGAGCCGCCCTTTGCCGAGAGTGAAGCTTCCAGAGCTTAGCATAAGCACAGGTACGAGATGGGCGCGTGCATGGCCGGAAAGGTCGAAAAGATTGAGCGGCAACCACGAAGGAGCGAGCAGCGACTCCACCGGGATGCGCAGAGCGCGCGGCCATGGCAGCTGGCCGGTCATGGCGAGCAGCACTTGGGTCATCATTGCTCGGACTTCGCCGAGTCCACCCATGGAGAGGATATAACGTCTTGCTTTGACCATAGCGGGATCGCCGTAAACATAACTTCCGCTGGCGAGCAGGGCGTAGTAAGCCTCCACGCTGGATTCTAAATGCCCCTTCTGCTGATCGGCGTAGAGCCGCCACCCGCCATCCTCATGCTGGGCGGCGGCGATTCGCGCCGCTACCCGTCGGATCAGCTCGCGATCCCCCTCTTGGCGGCCGAGCGATTGGAGCAAAATAAGCAAAAACGCATCGCTCATTACTCCACTTTCGGCGCAGAGCCTCCAAGCTCCGTCACTGCTCTGCCCTTCTAGCAGTTCCTGCTGTAACATGGCCGCGCATGAAGCGGCATCCTGCAAGATGTCAGTCATTGATTAATGCACCTCCTCGTGGCCTCATGCCCTGCCGCTCTGCAGCCAATCCATCAAAGAGCTGCGCTGCTCCGCCGACTTGCTTAACAGTCTCGGGGAGAGCGCAGCTCTTTATTTACATATGAATAGAGGCTGCGTTCAGCGGCCAAGACATAGCGGGTTGGCGCGGCTCAGCTCAGGCGGTCGGCTTGGCGAAGAAACGTTTGAGAGCGTCGTAAACTTCGCCTTTGTCACGGATGACAGAATAGAGAAATTTTTTGTTTTGGATGTGTTTGTAGGCGGACATGAGTGTGCTGCTCCTGTTGTACTGGTTCACTTCGCCGTAGCCGAACAGATTAGAGCGCTTCATCAGTTCGTCGATCAGTTTGACGCATTTTTCATTGTCTGAGGTCAAGTTGTCACCGTCGGAGAAGTGAAAGGGATAGATGTTCCAGCTTGAGGTCGGATAGCGGCTATCGATAATATCAAGCGCTTTTTGGTAAGCGGAGGAGCAGATCGTACCGCCGCTTTCGCCGCGTGTGAAAAACTCCTCTTCCGTCACTTCCTTCGCTTCCGTATGGTGAGCGACAAATACGATTTCTACATGTTCATACTTGCGCCTTAGAAATTTTGTCATCCAGAAAAAGAAGCTGCGTGCGCAATATTTTTCAAAAGAGCCCATCGAGCCGCTCGTGTCCATGAGCGCCAGCACAACGGCGTTGGAATGAGGTTTCATGACCTCTTGCCACGTTTTGTAGCGGAGATCCTCCGGTGTGATGCCACCAATTCCTGGGCGCCCAATGCCAGCATTGCGCCGCAGGTTTTCCAGCAGCGTCCTTTTTTTGTCGATGTTGCTCATGATGCCTTTTTTGCGGATATCGTTGAAATCGATATCGGCGGCTTGCACATTCTCTTTTTGCTTCTGCTCCAGCCTAGGCAGTTCCATCTCCTCGAATAGCAGATCCTCCAGCTCATCCATCGTGACCTCGGTCTCGACGTAGTCCTCGCCAGCCTGGTCGCCAGCGTTTTTTCCTTTGCCGGGACCCTTAGCTGAGCTCGGATCTACACCGAGCACATCCCCCACCTGAGAGTCGCCGTCTCCTTGTCCGACATGCTGTTTCTTATTGTAGTTGTAGACGAAGCGAGACTCGTCGATGCTTTTCACCGGTATTTTCACGGTATCTTTGCCATTGGACAGGATAATGCTCTCATCGGTGACGATATCTTTCAGATTGTGCTTGATGGCATCGCGAACTTTCTGTTGATGCCGGGTCTGGTCCTGATAGCCTTTGCGGTGCAGGGACCAGTCCTCGCGCGATACGATGAACAACGGTTCCGTCATAGCCGCTCACCCCGCTTCGTTCGTTTTTCAGAGCCTGTTGGACCTGTTCTCCAATTATATTCAAAGGGGAGTGAATCAGACCCGAAGCGAGGGGGGAGAAGTGATAGTTAGGGTGAAATTGCCCCAATTAAGCCCAAATTAAGGAGGGCAGAATTAAACGAAAGTTGGGATAGATGAGCGTAAGAGTAAAGGTAGGGAATGGCGCTGTCAAACCACCCTTTAAAGAATAATCAATAAGTCATTGACAAAACATGAGAAAAACTTTACGATTCGATTACAATAATTGGCGCAAATAAATCTGCATAATAAGCATTAAAACCTGCAAATATCATTAAAGTTTGGGCCAAATTTTGTTAGAGAGATCAAACAGACGAGGTGATGCTCTTCTACGACAGCCCGGCTCATGCTTAAGCTCCATGATTCGCAGCACTGCAATCATGCCCCACCCACATTTTTCATTCGTGTTAAACATCACTTGTTCCACATTCCTTTCCATCAGGCGCCATTCAACTTGTACTCAAACTCCAGGACGAAGACTCGGAACGATTCAAATCATTTAGTGTTAAGAAACATCAGGTTCAGATTTTCAAAGGAGTTGTAAGCGCTTTATTTAGGGGATGCATGGCGGTTGGACATAGGGTCGGTCAAGTGCCGGCTTAATACTTTCTTGGGGGGAACAGGAATGAAGGGGAAACGATTAACGGCGTTGCTGTTGGCTGCAGCAGTTGCAATGCCATTAGGCACTTGGGGAGGAGCTGCCCAGGTTTATGCGGATCAGTCAGGCATTAAGGCCGGCAGTTTTGAGGATTGGACATCTTCCGAAGTGGTCAGCTCGGTGCGCGCCAACCGGCTTCAGGATATTAAAGCTGTCCTGAAGGAGGACAAGCTGTATGTACTCGTTAACGGAACGGGACTGGATAAAGTGAAAACGCTTTATTTGAATACCGATGCTGATGAGGCTACGGGCAGCAAGGTGATTTACTGGAACGGTGGGGTTGGCGCGGACTACAAAATTGTGAACGATACGGTGTATCGGTTCGAGAATGAGGACTGGGTACAGCAAGGAAAGGCTCAAATAGCCGTATCTCCTTCTGGTGTTGAATATGAAATCGCCATGACTCTGCTGGGCGGAACAGCACCTGAACTCATGAAGCTTGCTTTTGAAACGGATGGATATGCGCTTCCAGAACTAGGACAAGCAACGATGCCGGTGAAGCTTACCAAAACCGTTCATGAACCTGCGCCGCTTGCCCCTCCTGTCGTCACGATAGATGCCTACAGTACGGAATGGGCAGATACTCCTGTACTGCAGCTGAGTCCGGACGGAGAGACATCACTGAAATACTCGCTGGGCGACGGCAAGCTTAATGTCCTTATTCAAGGTGAAGTTGACACGGGAGAAATCCCGGCTATCTACGATCATCTGTATCTTGACGTGGACAATGATCCGGTGAGCGGTTATCAATCCTGGGCGTGGAAAAATAAGCTCGGGTCGGAATTTTTTGTCCAAAACGGGGTCTTATATGCTTGGAACAGCAGCAGCAAAGCATGGGGGCCAACCCCGGCTGAAGCTAGCGGAATCAAATACATGCGTGGAGGATCAGGAAAAAACAAGACGATCGAGTGGAGCCTGCCCGTGAGCAGTCTAAATGCGGGAAGCGCCAAAAGTATCCGGGTCGGTTATTTGGCCACCGGAACTTCTATCCCGGCAACCAATGCAGAACCGCTTACGCTGTCGCTGGTTGAGCAGCCTCGGCTTACAATTGACGGCAATGCTGGCGATTGGGCTGGAATTCCTTTGCTCGGGACAGCTCCGGAAGCAGGAGCGATGAGTGTTAAAGCCCATGTTTCTGGAGGCAAACTGTATGGGCTCGTCACGGGACAGATCGATGCGGCGGAATTTCCGAATCTGTGGGAGCACTTCCTTTTAGACACAGACAAAAATCCAAATACGGGCAGATCATCTTCCGCATGGGCAGGCAAGCTGGCGGCGGAGTATTTGGTCCAAAGCGGCAATCTGTTCAAGGCGGACGAAAATCGCGACTGGAAGGTCACCGATACTAAGTACGAATATAAAAGATCCGGAACGGGAACCAACAAAGTCATTGAGTTCGCTCTGCCGCTTAGCGCAATCGGCGTGACAACCGAAAAGAGCATCCATGCCGGCGTAATTAGCAATGTGTACGGCGCACCGGCGAGAACCGGCGAGCCTGCGACAATCCAAATCGTAAATGTCAATCCGAAAATCATTGTAGACGGAAACGGCGGAGATTGGAGCGACGTTGAGATTGGAGCAAAGGCAGGACTGGTGCCGTATACGCTGCAAGCTGCCCAGGACGAGCGGAAGCTGTATATCCGTGTGAAGGGAGAGAAGCTGGATCTCCGCAATGTTTACTATATCAACAGCGGCAAACCTAACACATCCAATACTGACTCGGTTAATTGGAAGGATGCAGCCTACGACTACAAGATTGAAAAAGGCATTCTTTATGCTTATGACGCAGCGCAGAGCGCTTGGGCGAACCGCGGCCAAGTACGTTTGAATGCGGGCGATGATTGGGTTGAAATCGCTCTTTACCTGAATCAAATCGGACTGAGCGGACCCGCTCCGGTGCAAATTGGTTGGCTGCAACGGGGCATCATGCAGGTTCCGGCATCCGATTCTCCAATGCTGGCGGTAGGCCAGACAAGCACGACGCATCAGTCGGATGTTTTTTATCCGCGTGAGAACTTTGATGTGTTGAATAATCCGTTTATAGGATGGGCGGGTTGGGCAAACAGCAGCAGCCAACCGCCAGGAACACCTTACACTCAACAACACAGCCTTGTTTATGTTGGGGTTACCTGGAGAGAGCTGGAGCCTCAAAAAGGCGTGTTTGATTGGGAAGGTATTGAGAAAAAGTACCAGTTCGATTATTGGAGATCACTTGGAAAAAGAATCAATCTGCGTCTAGTATTGGATACGCCGACCGGTCAGCCTCATATGGATATTCCGGATTGGCTCTACGAGGAGCTGGATGCAGCAGGAGATCCGGGCACTCATTATAATGGCTTCACCCGCGACGTCCGTGCCGGCTTTAGTCCGAATTACGACAGCCCTGTTCTCATCAAAGAACATAAGCGGATGATTGAAGCTGTGGCAGCGCGTTACGACAAGGACTCCCTTATTGCGCATCTTCAGCTGGGCAGCTTGGGGCATTGGGGGGAATGGCATACTTGGCCGGCCGGTACGGGAGTATTCCCTAATCTCAGCGTGTCAAACCAATATGTCCAGCATTATTTGGACGCTTTCAAGAATACTCCTCTAGGAATGCGTAAGCCGTTCCCAGTAGCAAAAGAAAATAACATGGGCTTGTTCAATGACGTATTTGGTATCAAATCCAGCACGGACGAATTCATTGGCTGGAGCAAAAAAGGATGGAGCGGCATCAAAGAGTTTGTGGATGATCCGTCCCAAGCCGACGCTGTTCTGGCTGCATCTATAATGCCGGATTACTGGAAAACGAACTATTCCGGAGGCGAGTTCGCAAACGGCAACGCGGAAAGCTTCCTTACAGACGATACGATAATGGAATCGTTGCGCCAGATGAGGGAGAGCCACACTACATGGCTTGGTCCTTCTTCTCCGGCTAGAACTCCATATGGAACGGAGATTCAATCCAATATCGACGCTATGCAGCGTCTGATCGGTTACCGTTTTGTCGTTGAAGCGGTGAAAAGCAGCCCGACGGCCAATGCCGGTTCCGAAATAACGGTGGAGAGCATCTGGAATAACAAGGGAGTAGCTCCGTTTTACCGGGACTGGAATATCGAGTACAGCCTGCGCAACGCGGTGGGCGAAGTGGTATACAACTATCAGGACACGGCAACGGATCTAATCAATCTTCTTCCGGGCCGACACAATGTGAGCGCTGCGCTTAAACTTCCGGCTACCCTTAAGTCCGGGACGTATCAGCTTGAGGCGGCGATTATTGATCCATCGACCGGCCAACCAGGCGTCAAGTTGGCGATAGGCGACGAGCAGAACGACGGGCGTTATAAGATTGGAAGCGTGGCGGTGACCGGAACCGACTCAAGTTCCACTCCTACGCCAACGCCATCCGCAACACCGTCTGCAACGCCGTCTGCAACACCATCTGTAACTCCATCTGTAACACCGACGCCAACGTCAGGCCCGATCTCAACGCCAAGTCCGACGGCGACACCAAGTCCGACGGCGACACCAAGTCCGACTCCGGGCTCTGACGACAAGGTACAACTTGTAAATTCGCCTGTGTTAACAGGCGGGAAAATCGTTCTGACGCTTGAAACGGGCAAAACGAGCCTTCTGCTGTCTCTTTCGGCGGAAGCGATGAAGAACAGTCCAGCGATAGTTGTGAAGTCTGGGGATACAACGTTTGAAATTCCCGGCGATGTTGTGAAGCAGGCAAAGGGACAAACAACGGGCGGTTCGGCAAGCCTGTCCATCAGTATTGAGGCGCTTGCCGGTACAAAAAGTCAATCCGTAGCCTCGGCGTACGGCTTAAGCCAAGGAGCAAATGTGAAACCCGCAGCCTCAGGCTTCGGTGTGAAGCTGGCAGTGAAGGAAAATGCCAAGACAAACGAACTGACGGCTTTCACGGCGCCAATATTGGTTACACTGCCGGGGGCTGTAAACGATGCTTCACTTGTCAATTTGTATCAAGTTGATGGTACTTCCCTGAAGCTGTATCCAGCGCGCCTTATTGGAGGCAAGCCGGCTGCAACGATCAGCGGGCCAGGAGAGTATGTATGGATGCATTACAGCAAATCTTTTGCGGATTTAATGCCAAGCCATTGGGCAAGTGATTCTGTGGCTGAGCTTGCCGCCAAAGAAATCGTTAAAGGGGACGAACAGGGCCGCTTCCAAACTCGAACTCCAGTAACGAGAGCGGAGTTTACGGCGATGCTTGTTCGGATGTTGAAACTTCCATCGGCCAAGGATCAATCGCAGCCTTTCCGTGATGTGCCGACTACGGCTTGGTTCAGCGCTGAAGTGGCCTCCGCGCAGGAGGCGGGACTAGTTCAAGGAAGCGATGGCGCGTTCCAGCCAAACCGCTACATTAGCCGAGAGGAAATGGTTGTTCTGGCGGTAAGGGCAGCCAAACAGCTTGGTCTGCAGCTTAGCGGCAGTGAGACTGGCACGGCTTTTGCCGACAATGCCGATATTTCGGGATGGGCAGCGGAGAGCGTACGCGCCGCCACGGAGCTGTCGCTTGTAGCAGGCGATGCTGAAGGCTCTCTGCGTCCGAAGGAAGGAGCCGTTCGGGCGGAAGCAGCCGTTATGTTGGCACGCATTCTACATTTGCTTAATCGCTAGTTTTCTATTTGATAGTGCGCAAGGGATTTAAGCTGCATCAGCAAAACAGGAGGAGACTGAGCCGAGCTCAGTTTCCTCCTGTTTACGTTTATCGGCTATGGAGAGATTATTTGGCGCAAATAAATCGAAACCTGAGAGATTGGAACCGTTAACAAATCGCCCCAATGACTATGGTTTTGAAGACAAAATGCCTATTTCACTTAGTGAATAGCTACACTTTAACACTAAGCAAATAATTGGCGCAAAATATTAAATATATTAGCCAAAAATTGTTGACGATTTTTAAAAGTTTGGGCTATAATCAGGTTAGATAAAGGCTGATCTTTGCTTCCCACGGTAAAAGGGATTGGCGCAATTATGACCAATTGGAGAGTGTACAACATGAACAAGCTTAGAATGGCTTTCATCGGGGTCGGCGACATGGGATCTCATCATTGCATCGGCTTTGATCTGTTGCCGGAATGTGAAGTGAAGTATATTTGTGACGGCGATGAGGCGAATGTACAGAGAACGCTAGTTGAGTTGAAAAATTCGCAGCCTGAAATTTGCAGTGATTACAGGGAGCTGCTTCATGCTGATGACATCGACGCTGTCGTGATCGCGGTACCGAACTATCTTCACCGGGAGCTGGCGGTTGCGTTCCTGGAAGCCGGCAAACATGTCTTTTTGGAAAAGCCTGTAGCTCATACCCTCCAGGATTGCGATGCCATTATTGCTGCAGCTGAGAAGAGTGGTCGCTTCCTGCAGATTGGACTTGTATATCGATACTCCAACGTGTACCGCAGAATGGAAAAAGAACTTTCCCTCGGCAAGCTGGGAGAAGTCAAGCTGATGTGGTGCAAGGAATTCCGCGAACCATTCCCTCCAACTGACTGGTTCTATGACAAAAATCGCTCCGGCGGAGCGCTTGTCGAGAAGGACTGTCATCACTTTGATATTTTCAACTGGATGATTGGCTCCCGTCCGAAGCGGGTGTTCGCTACTGGTGGTCAGCATGTCATTAAGCAAGGTGAGCCCAATCAGATTACAAACTCTTACACGCATTATCCAACAAAGGAAATCAAAGATGTGTCCATCGTCGACCACGCTTGGGTAACGATCGAGTATGAGAATGGCAGTAAGGCGAATCTTGGTCTCTGTATGTACCTCAAGCCAAGGAACTTGATGGGAGAAGGGCTGGAAATTGGCCTGATCGGCGACAATGGCGCACAGATGGTCGTTCGCAATGATAAAACGATTGATATCGTTGGCGGTGAAAATTCCACTACGGAGCATCTCGACATCGATGTGATTTCGGATTCGATCTTGGGCGGCCATACGGGCGGACAAACTCAGCGAGTTGAATTCCTTAAATGTATTCGTGAGGGTAAGCAGCCTTCTGCCTCTGCACAGGTAGGCCGAGATGCGCTATTGGTAGCGCTTGCAGCTGAGAAATCTATTGTTGAGGAGCGCTATGTTTATCTGCATGAATTAACAAGCGAGGGGTGGAAGCATGAAAGGCAGCTTGAGAAAATTTGACACTCCCTTATTCTTTCTTTACATCGCACCTTGGTTAATCGGTTTTGCTCTTTTCTTTCTCATTCCGTTCGGAACGTCGGTTTTCTATGCATTCACGGATGCTCGTCTGCCGGGCTCGGTTGATTACAATTTTGTCGGATTAGATAACTTTATTGATATGTTCAACAATCCGATCTTTGGGAAAAGTTTGTTCAATACGTTCTACTTCGTAGTGATCGGAGTTCCTGTCGTAACAACCGGCATGCTGCTGCTAGCTATGCTGCTCAACCTCAACGTGAAGGGAATTGCAGTTTTCAGAGCGTTTTACTACTTGCCTACGCTTGTCCCGATCGTTGCAACCGTTATTATCTGGAAGCTTGTTTTTAACTCGGAATTCGGCATTCTCAATGCGGTTCTCTCCACGTTTGGCATGGCCAAGACGGACTGGCTTGGAGGCGAACACACGATTAAGCCTGTCATCATCATCCTGCAGGTTTGGATTTCCGGCAGCGGGGTGCTGATCTTTCTTGCCGCTCTTAAAAATGTCCCCAAACATCTTTATGAAGCCGCTCACATTGATGGAGCAGGACGCTTTCGGAATTTCTTCCACATCACGCTGCCGATGATCAGCCCGTCGATTCTCTTCGTCGTCATTATCCAAACAATGTATAACTTCCAGCTGTTTACCGAAGCGCTGCTCCTTTCAAGGGGAGGCCCGAACTACGCTGCTTACACGTTTGTTTACAACATTTATAAGTCGGCGTTTACCGATTTGAGGTTCAATATGGCGATGACGCAGTCCATCTTCTTATTCGCGCTGATCTCGCTGATTACTTTTGTGCTCATGAAGCTTTCCAACCGCTTCGTGTACTATGAGAGCGAGAAATAGGAGGACACCCCGCATGAACAAACCACAAAGCAATGGACTTAAGACGCTGGGGAAGTATTTGATATTAACGGTTGCTCTTGCCTTGTTTGTCGGACCGCTGATCTGGATGCTCTCTACAATGTTGAAAACAAAGGCCGAAACGTATGAGTTCCCGCCATCGATTATCCCGAATCCGATTACGGTTGAATCGTTCGAAAGACTGTTCTCCGTCCAGCCTTTAATGTGGACATGGATCGGGAACTCCTTTACCATCTCGATTCTGATCGTAATTGGCGCGGTCATCTCAAGCTCGATCGTAGCATACGGTTTCTCTCGTTTTCAGACGAATCATAGGAAATATCTCTTTCCTATCGTGCTCGCTACGCTGATGATTCCTCCTTCCATTATGATGATTCCTTCTTATGTACTATTCACCAAGCTGGACTGGATCGATACGTGGCTGCCGCTCATTGTGCCTGCTTGGCTCGGGGGAGCGTACTACATCTTCCTTTTCCGCCAGTTTTTCATGACGATTCCCCATGAGCTGGACGAAGCAACTTATCTTGATGGAGGCGGACGCTGGGTTGTTTACTCAAAAGTAATCATGCCTCTGTCCAAACCGATTGTCGTAACGACAGTAATCTTCGCTTTCGTCAATTCCTGGCTGGACTTCCTCGGTCCGTTCCTTTATCTGAAAGATAACGCGAAGTTTACGCTCAGTGTCGGTCTGCAGCTACTCATCGGACAAACCAGCCAAGACCTCCCTTCATTGTCGGCAGGTGCATTTATCAGCATTATCCCTATCGCCTTGCTGTTCCTGTTCGCGCAACGGTATATCGTTGAGGGGGTGGTGCTGACTGGTTCGAAAGGGTAGAAATAGGGGCAAAGATTTTGTTTTCAAATGAAACCAAAGGGGACCTATGCATGAAAACAAATGGAAAAATCAG
Source organism: Paenibacillus herberti (assembly GCF_002233675.1). Classification (GTDB taxonomy): domain Bacteria; phylum Bacillota; class Bacilli; order Paenibacillales; family Paenibacillaceae; genus Paenibacillus_O; species Paenibacillus_O herberti. The sequence continues at coordinate 30,900 of NZ_NMUQ01000001.1, forward strand.
TCTGCTCGCTCTAACCATGTCGATCGCTCTTGTTGCTGCAGGATGCGGATCGAACAATAATTCGAACTCCAGCAACAACTCGACTCCTGCTACTAATGCGGGAACGGAAAACACAGCGGCAACTCCTGCAAAGGAGGCAGAGCCGGTAACGATTACTTATTCCCAATGGGGAACAGCGGAAGAGTTGCAACGCACGCAGGAGCTGCTCGATAAATTTATGGCGGCCAATAAAAACATAACCGTCAAGATGGAAGGTAAAGATTGGGGCAGCTATTGGGATGGATTGACGGCAAATGCGGCTGGCGGCACGCTGCCCGATGTATTCAAGACCAGCTTCGCTTTCATTGAAAAGTATGCTGAGCTCGGGATTTTCAAAGAGCTGGACGGACCGCTTAAGGACGTCGGTTTTGATCTCAACAATATCGATCCAAGCTTGCTCGGTCTTCACAAATACAAGGACAAACAAGTGTCGCTGCCGATTGATGCCAACGTCATTGTGTGGTACTACAATAAGACGCTTTTCAGCGATCCAAAAACCAATCCTAAAGGCGCCAAAGAGCCTTCCCTTGAGCCTACTTGGGCCGAAATTGAAGAAATCGCAACGAAGATGACGTTAGACAAAAACGGTAAAAACCCAGGTGAAGCTGGATTTAACGCCAAAAACATCGTTCAATGGGGCATGTCCATTTCTCCAGGCTCGACGATAGACTGGTTCCTTGAACCTGAGCTGTGGTCTAACAACGCCAAGCTAGTCAACGATGACGGCTCGCTTGCACTGGACACTCCGGAAGCCAAGGAAGTTATGGACTACTTCATTGACATCACAAAGAACAAAAAGATCAACACAACTCCAGCTCAAATCGAAGGTCTCGGCGGCCAAGTCGGCCTGGCGATCAGCACGGGTAAAGTAGCAATGAACCCGGGCGGCAACTGGAACATCAACAACTTCAAAGAAGCCAAAACCGAATACGGTACTACGTATCTGCCGAAGTTTAAAGAAACAAAAACGGTCGTTCAACCGGCAGGTATGGCTGTAAGCTCCTCCACTAAAAACGAGGAAGCTGCCTACAAATTGCTGGCCTGGTTGGCAGGTCCTGAAGGGCAAACCGAGCTAGCTAAGCAAGGTTATTCGATCCCGGCTAACAAAGCGGCTGCTGATGCCTATATCGCAACGGCAGGCGAAGCGAACAAGATCTTCCTGGATGCACAAAAATTCGGTATTATTTCTCCATTCACAGTTAAGAAAACCGATCTTGTGTGGACATACGGAGAGCAATCGCTGAAGTTGCCTCTTGCTGGTGATGGAGATTTGGAAGCTGCATTGAAGGATCTGGCATCAAAAATGAAATAAAACCTTAAGCTGAAAGAAGGGGGCTGCAAGTGCCTCCTTCTTTCATCATATTATGGGATGGCTGCGGCACAACAAGTGAAAAAAGATATTCCAATACATGGAAAATGGGAAGTTGACAAGGTAGGGTAGTGATTATAGAATGAATTGCAACGCAAAGTTTGCCCCAAAAGAGTTAAGGGACCTTGGATTGATGAAGAGAGGAAAGCAAAATGGCCAAACTAAAGGATATTGCTGAACTGGTTGGCGTTTCAATCTCTACGGTTTCGAGGGTGATGAAGAACGATCTTTCTCGTTCCGTCAGTGAGGATACTCGCAGGAGAATACGGGAAGCAGCAGAAAAACTCGACTACAAAGGTGCTAGAAGCGAAGTGAAGCCATCCACTTTCCGGATCGGCTGCGTCGTTGCTGCGCCTCAGAATAAATACAATAACCCTTATTTCATGGTTATTTTAGGCGGAATCGAGCGTTCAATGGAAGAAGCCGGACTTCGTCTTGAATTCATTTTCAGCGTAGAAAAGCCAACGGACTTACAGCAGCTGCAGCAGCTCGTAAAAGAGCAGCATGTGGATGGAATCATCGTTGTAGAACGAATTGAGCCTAATGCTTATAACTGGATCAAAGAAAATGTCAGAGCCGTCGTCGGTGTAGACTTGCCGGATCTCAGCGTGCCCGTTGTATGTTATGACCGGATGGGGGCAGCACAGTCAGCAGTGGAGTACTTGATTCGTTCTGGTCATAAGCGGATCGGGTACCTTGGAGGCTCGGAATATAACGATTATTACCGTTTAGAAAAGCGTTATTTGGGCTATGAGAAAGCGATGCGGGAAGCTGGACTGGAGATTGATGACAGCTGGGTGCTCGATGTAAAATGGGATGTTTCTCTAAGCTACGAGCTGACGAAACAGGCTTTTGAGCAGAATAGATCTGTACCAACTGCGATCTTTGCTGCCAGTGATACGATGGCTATTGCAGCCATGCGAGCCGCTTCCGAACGTGGGCTTCGGATTCCAGAAGATATCGCCTTTTTCGGGGTCGACAACATTGAAATTTCTGAATACACCTCACCACCGCTATCTACGATTCATGTTCCTAAAATGGAGATGGGAAGTTATGCGGTCAAGCTGCTGTTCAGCTACTTGAATCAGGAATACACATTGCCTGTCCGAATGACAGTTCCGCATCAGCTCATTGTTCGGCGTTCCAGTGGAGTGGTATCGGATGTTGAGGTTGTTAAGTCGGGAGTTTGACACGGCATTGTAACGCCTCGCGTTTGAGGGCCATGTTATACTATCGGGAGTCCGTTCCTAATAGGAACGATAGAAAAGGGAGCCCTGCCGATATGTTTCCCCGTTATATTTCTTATGGCGCGGTGCACGCGCTCATTGCCGTTGCTCTCGGAGCATTCGGCGCTCACGGCTTGAAAGACCGTTTAGATTCCGACATGTTAGCTATATTTGAGACTGGTGTACGTTATCAGATGTACCATGCGATCGCGTTAATGATCATAGCCCTTGCCGCTAGCCGGCTCGGCGATCGGAAGGGGCTGCGAGTCGGAGGACGCCTGATCAACGTCGGCATTTTTGTTTTCTCTGGCAGTCTCTATGTACTTAGTCTGAGCGGAGTAAAATGGCTAGGTGCTATCACCCCGATCGGCGGCGTTTGTTTCATCGCCGGTTGGGCGATTTTTGCTTACAGCGCTTGGAAGGCTCGCGACAGCAGCTGAGCTTACTGCCAATTGCGCAAAAAGAACCTTTATGGAATAGGCTGAACTGCCTATCCCATAAAGGTTCTTTTTTGTTCTAAGTCGTAGTATTCCGATCAGGGACTTTTGGTGCAAAATGTGAGGCTACTACAACACGAAATCATCAATTTCCCCGATGCTGAACGTGTACACTTGCTTCTCATCTACATGGTAGACGGTCAAAAGTCCTGTTTCCTCATCCAAGTTGATGATGCGACAGGGGACGCTGAGTTGTACGCCTTTGCCACGATTGATACTGAGCCGCACGAGTCTTCCGTCCTCCAGGCAGCATCGAATCATATCGAGAGCGAGATTTTTAAGGCCTTGGTCGGAAGAAGTAGTGGTAGCTTCAATAGTAGGGATAATCTCAGGAACAACCTCCGCTGCTGCGGCAACTCCAATGTTAGGCGTAACGGCAGGTTCCTCTGAAATGGAGAAACCGATGAGTGAACCTTTGCCTAAGCGGTATCGGCTGAGTCCAGCGGTGTCCAGCAGCTGCTTGAGCAGCACTTCTGCCTCGTCGTGGTTATGCGCCTCGATGACAAGGTCAGTCTGGAAGGAATAGGTACGAAGACCTTTGTCTTTCATAGTATGTTATAGTTCCCCCGAACGTTAATATAATAATAAACTAACTATATCATCGGAATTGTTGATTACATAGTCCTATTTTTTGATGTTTTGTAGCAGAATCGGCGTTTTGGTAAAACGGAGACGCGTCAGCTAGTCAGATTTAATTAAAAGGCTATAATTTTGCCTATCATCGTAGCTGTTCGGGCCGTTTCAGCCTAACAAATCTAAACCAACTCCTGCCGAGTTAGCGGGTACGAACCACTGACCCACTCCTGCCGAATTTCTGGTTCTGCCGCTGCAGTGGGTTTTGCTTATTCAAGTAACTTTTGTTACTTAGATCTGCTGCTGCAGTGGGTGCTGGCTCAAGCAAGAAGCTATAGTTACTTGGTTCTGTCGCCGTGTCGGGTTCCAGAGCATTCAAGTAGCTTTTGTTACTTGGTTTTGCTGCTGTGACGGGTTTCAGAGCATTCAAGTAGCTTTTGTTACTTGGTTTTGCTGCTGTGACGGGTTTCAGAGCATTCAAGTAGCTTTTGTTACTTGGTTCTACTGCTGCAGTGGGTTTCAGAGCATTCAAGTAGCTTTTGTTACTTGGTTCTGCTGCTGTAGTGGGTTTGAATGCATTCAAGTAACCTTTGTTACTTGGTTTTACCACTGCGACGGATCTCAGTGCATTCAAGTAACTTTTATTAGCGAAATCGAACCCTCAACTCACTCCTGCGGAATTGGCGGAGACTCTTCACCAACTGAATCATGGCGCGCATAAGATGTGGGAATGCGGTTGGAAGGAGGTTGGCGGACGATGATACAATTGATTCCGATCCCGCTGGGAGATGGACTTACAGCGCTAGGGGTGGAGGTTAAGCTGCCCAAAACGACGCTTCTCGCGGTATCAACGGAAAAAGGCTATATAATGTGTGGAGCTCTCGATGTTGCGCTGTTTGACAGCAATCCCAAGTTGAAGGAGCGCGGCGTGCTGGCTGCTCGGGCAGTTGGCGTACGCACGCTGCAAGAGCTGCTTGACGCACCTCTGGAGTCGGTTACTGAGGCGGCCCAAGCGGCGGGATTGTCGGTGGGTATGAAAGGGATGGATGCAGTGCGTAAGCTCGCTGCCCTATAAAGGTTTTAGGTCAAACAAAAAGGCGCCTGTCAATGCGGATGATCCGCAAAGCAGGCGCCTTTTTTGCTGCGCTGATTGACGCTAAAAAAAGCTAACGGAACTGAGAGAGCTTAAATGCTCGACAACAGACAATAAAAAAATCTAACGGAACTGAGCGGCGTTATTGAGTGGAAAATGTGCCAAAAAGCCGTGTGGAGCTTCGAATAGCGTTCCTCAGTTCCGTTACACTCAGAATCCATCGCGAATGGGCCAAATAAGAGCTCTGAGTTCCGTTAGCTGAGCTGCGGAGCAGCAGCGCAAGCAGTACGATGAGTAGCAGAACAAGCAGTGCCGCAAACAGTGCCGTAATCAGCACCACAAGAAGTACTTTAAGCAGTAGCACAAATAGCTACTTGACCTGCCATCAGCCTGCCATCTATTCCTACTTTCAGCCATATCTTCAGCCCTGTTTGAGTTCCTCAAACAGCTTTTTCAGGCTGTCGCCGTAAGGTGCGCGGATAACGCCTTTTTCCGTAATGATGGCCGTTACATACTCTGCCGGAGTCACATCGAAGGCCGGGTTGAACACTTTGACGCCCTGAGGAGCGGTGCGTTTGCCGAAGCCCTCTGTAATTTCCTCGGCGTGGCGCTCCTCGATTGGAATTTCATCACCGGTCGGGGTGTTCATATCAATGGTGGAAATCGGGCATGCGACATAAAAAGGAATGCCATGCGCCTTGGCCAGCACTGCGACGCTGTAGGTGCCGATCTTGTTGGCGACATCGCCATTCGCGGCGACCCGGTCAGTGCCGACGATGACGGCGTCTATCCAGCCTTTGTTCATGACCATGCCGGCCATATTGTCGCAAATGAGCGTCACGTCAACACCAGCCTGCTGCAGCTCAAACGCCGTCAGGCGAGCTCCCTGAAGCACTGGGCGCGTCTCATCGGCGAATACGCGTATATCCATACCGCGCTCTTTGGCGAGATAAAATGGCGCGAGCGCCGTGCCGTACTTAGCCGTTGCGAGGCCTCCGGCGTTGCAGTGCGTCAGCACGCCCATGCCATCGCGGAACAGCTCAAGTGCATGCTCGCCGATTTGGCGATTTGTCTCTTCATCCTCGCTCTGAATAAGAATCGCTTCGTCAAGTAGTGCTTGTTTCGCTTCATCAAGCGGCGTGAGAGCTTCGGCCAGGGCGGAGGCACGAGCTTTCATACGGTCCAGTGCCCAGAACAGGTTAACTGCCGTCGGGCGGCTAGTCGCCAAATGATCGCCAGTCTCTTGAATGCGGCCGAGCCAAGCGGCTAGGCTGTCGTCCGGGTCGCCCTGGCCTGGCAGACCGCTGCCAAGCACGAGGCCATAGGCGGCGGCGATGCCGATTGCAGGCGCTCCGCGCACTTTCATTTGGCGAATTGCCTCCCATACGCCTTCCGCGTCGGTAAGAGGCAAGTAGACGGTCTCCTCCGGCAGCAGCCGTTGATCGAGCAGCTGCAGTTGGTTGCCAGCCCAGATCAAGGAGATCAAGCCGGGGTAGGTGCTATTGGTCATGATAGTAATACCTCCAGTCTTTCGGTGGGACAAAGTAATTGTGGAACATCCTGGAACGGCTGAGAGCAACAGAAGCAACAGAAGCAACAGAAGCAACAGAAGCAACAGAAGCAACAGAAGCAACAGAAGCAACAGAAGCACCTGCTCTGGCACTTCCCTGCGGTTTAGCGGGCAGCTGCGGTAAAGGCGATATCGATAATCTGCTCGATGGAGCGAATAGTCCTGTTCTGGCGGATCAGCTCTTTGCCGATTAAAAGACCAAGACGTTTGGCTCGCTCACGCGCCGCGTCATCCGGGATGGCGTCTAGGTCAGCGACATGGGCGAAGCCGACGATGCGCCGAATCATTTTGGCACCGGCGAAGCCAGCAGTATCTTGCAGCAGGCGGTCCATGTACAGGTCCTGGTAGCCAGGTGCTTTGGAAAATACCGGGTCCTGACACTGTTCGTCCCACAACGTGCGGAACTTGGCGCTGAACTGCGTCCATGTGCCGCGTACAGCCTCTAGGAGGAACTCCCGGTACTCGCGGCGGGAAGCCTCGTCCTGGCTCCAATGCTCCTGGCTGGCGAAGTTCAGCAGCAGGTTGGCGATGACAGCTCCGATATCGAAGCCCATTGGGCCGTAAAAAGCGAATTCGGGATCAATTACTTTAGTAGATTCCGGCAAAGCGAAGATGCTGCCTGTATGAAGATCTCCGTGCAGCAATGCCTCTCCGCGAGTCAGGAATTTTTCCCGAAGCAGGGCGATCTCGGTGAGCAACTCACCGTCGATGCGCAGAGCAGCGGCTTCATCGGCGATAGAATCCTCGTAATTATTGCGCTCATGCTCGCGATATGGCTCATCAAAGATAAGATCCTCTGTAATCTGGCAAAGCTCGACATTGACGAAGGACTGTTGGCGTAGCTTTTTCTCCTGCTGGCTCATGCCAAGGTCGGAAGTGAAAAACAGCGTTTGAGCAAGGAAGGTAGAAATATCGCCGGCGAAGCGAGGGTACAAGGTTCGCTCCATCAGTCCTTTACGCATAATAACATGACTGCTTAAATCCTCCATAACCGTGATAGCCTGCTCGTGATTGGTTAATAACACTTGAGGCACCAACTCGGGTGCCAGGGCATGCTGGATTTTGAGTGCCTCCCCCTCGATGCGGGCGCGGTCGATGGAGAGTGGCCAGGATTCTCCGAAAACTTTGACATATGGAAGGGCTTGTTTGATGATGAGGCCTTTGCCTGTGGCAGGCTCGGTAATATGAAACACGAGATTAAGATTGCCATCGCCGATTTCACGGCAGTGCAGATCGGCTCCCGGAGAGAATACGTTCTCGAACGAACGGGCGAGCCCGATGGCATCGGCCTCATTATAAGGATGGTAGCCTGACATGATTAAAACCGCCTTTCCTGGTCATTATGATATGGATTATAGCCCTTTTTTTTTCGACTTGAAATAGGTTGATTTGATATAATAGTACGATATGTGCAGGGACAAGGAGCGTGAGGGGCCATTGAGCACGAGGGAACAGTCTGAGGCTATGTCGAATGGCGGTACAATTACAACTTCGCCGGCAGCTCTCAAGGAATGGGCAGTCACGGTGCGAGCCCTGGAGCAGGGCCGCCAGATCGTTGTGCTGCGCAAGGGCGGCATCTCCGAGGAGACGCGCAAGTTCCAACTCGCAAGCAAAGACTTCTATTTAATGCCGGCCTACGAGCATCAGCGGCGAGAGCTGTTGAAGGAGAGCAACAAGGAGTTGCTGGACGAGGTGCTCCATGAGTGGGAGGGGCCGGAGGCCTCACATATCGTCATTTCCAGCCGGGCGCATGTTGCGGAGGACATTCTCATCACCGATCAGGAGGTGTTGGATCGTATCCGTGAGTTGCATATCTGGACCGACGACTTCGCGATGGAGAGGTTAAAATGGAAACGCCGCGATCCGTTGCATGTGCTGCTGCTTCGCGTGTACCGGCTTCCACAGCCGCTTCAGCTCCCGATGGAGCCGTCTTTTACCGGCTGTAAGTCGTGGATTGCTGCGGGTCCTCCCCTTGAGGCGGACAGGGTTATCCCAGTACTCGACGACGAAGAATTCAAGCGGCGCTGCTCTGAGATCAGAAGCTTATTGGGAACAGATGGCGAACATTGATTTGTAACGAGTTTTATACTAAAATTATTATTGAGAATCACTGAGAATCAATTTCCGTTTCCAATCCCGTTCGGATGGAAAGGATTGAGGATATCGAATACCGCTTGCCCGCATCATGCGGCAAGTACTTATATGTCGAAGGGAGCAATTTTCAATATGGCAACGCAATTCACGATTGAAGGACTTAAGGCAGAGATCGAAGGCAAGGAAATTCTCAAGGGGGTTAGCCTCAGCATGAAGGGCGGAGAGATCCACGCGATCATGGGCCCGAACGGTACAGGTAAAAGTACGCTGGCTTCCGCACTGATGGGTCATCCCAAATATGAAGTGACTGCTGGCACCGCTGAGCTGAACGGCGAAGATGTACTGGAGATGGGCGTCGATGAGCGCGCTCTTGCTGGTCTTTTCTTGGCGATGCAGTACCCGAGCGAAATTACGGGCGTTACGAACTCCGACTTCCTGCGCAGTGCGATCAACGCACGCCGTGAGGAAGGCAATGAGATCAGCCTGATCAAGTTCATCCGTCAGATGGAAGGCAAGATGAAGGAGCTTGAGATGAACCCTGAGTTCGCTCACCGCTACCTGAACGAAGGTTTCTCCGGCGGCGAAAAGAAACGTAATGAGATTCTGCAGATGATGCTGCTGGATCCGAAGGTCGTTATTCTTGACGAAATCGACTCTGGTCTCGACATCGATGCGCTCAAAGTTGTTGCCCAAGGCGTCAACGCTATGCGTGCCGACGACCGTGCGTTCCTGATCATCACTCATTATCAGCGCCTGCTGGACTATGTAAAACCAGATTTTGTACACGTAATGATGCAAGGCCGCATCGTTAAGTCCGGCGGACCGGAGCTGGCGGAGCGCCTTGAGGCAGAAGGTTATGACTGGGTCAAGGTTGAGCTCGGTATCGTAGACGAAACAGTCGGCCAGGCCTAATAGACGGGAGGGAATAAGATGAGCACACAACTTGGTAACCCCGTCGAACGGGAATTCGCGGAGGAACTGTCCCGCAGCAAGGGTGAGCCGGCTTGGCTCACCTCCCTGCGCGGCGAAGCGGCAGAGCTGGCAGCCTCCTTGGAGTGGCCGAAACCGGAGAAAATTCGGATCGACCGTTGGAATCTGACCGCATTTGGTCAATATAGCAAACCACAAGCTTTTTCTTCCGAGAGTGAGCTGCCGGAAGCGGCCGCATCTCTCGTATCCGGCACAGGCGCACTGCTTGTGCAGCGCGGTTCGGGCATCGTTTTGCATCGTCTGCCGGAAGAGCTTAGCGCCAAAGGCGTTATTTTCACTGATCTGGAGACGGCAGCTGCCGAGCATCCGGAGCTGGTACAAAAGTACTTGTTCAAGGCCATCCAGAAGGATGAGAACAAGTTGACGGCGCTGCATGCCGCCCTCTGGAACGGAGGCGTGTTCCTTTACGTGCCGAAGGACGTGGAGATCGAATTGCCATTACAGGCGTTGTTCTACAACGATGATGCGAACGTAGCGTTCGCTCCTCATATTCTGATCGTAGCCGAACGCCACAGCCGCGTGACTTATGTCGATAACGCGCTGACGATTGGAGGCGGCGCTGACGCCGTTCATCATTCCATGATCGAAGTATTCGCAGAAGCTGGTGCAAAGGTCGATGTTGCTTCCATTCACCAATTGGGTGGCAACGTCATCGACATGACGATCCGTCGTGCAGTGCTGGAGAACGATGCCCGCATCCAATGGGTTATCGGAGATCTGAATGACGGCAATGTGCTTTCCGACACGCTGTCCGTACTGAAGGGCAATGGCTCCTCGTCGGATGCCGCAGTCGTCACCATCGGCGCCGGCAAGCAGCGTATGAGCTTGACTACCGGAGCGAAGCATTTTGGCCTGAACTCCGATAGCAACATGGTGACCCGCGCCGTCATGAAGGAAGAATCAACGGCGATCATCAACGGCATCACTAAGATTGAGAAAGGCGCAACCAAGGCGAACGGCGTGCAGACGGAGAAAGTTCTTATGCTCAGCCCTAAAGCCCGCGGTGATGCCAATCCAATTCTGTTGATCGATGAAGATGATGTTACGGCAGGCCATGCGGCAAGCGTAGGCCAGGTTAATCCGGAGCAAGTTTACTATCTGATGAGCCGCGGTATTTCCAAACATGAAGCGGAGCGGTTGATCATCTACGGCTTCCTCGCTCCAGTTGTTACGGAAATTCCGATTGATACCGTCCGCGAGCAGCTTCAACAACTGCTCGAAAGGAAGCTAGAGGTATGAACATAGAGGAAATCAGGAAGCAGTTCCCGATTCTCCAGCAAGAAGTGAACGGGCATCCGCTCGTTTACCTCGACAGCGCGGCGACTTCCCAGAAGCCGCGCTCCGTCATAGAAGCGGTCAAACGCTATTACGAATATGACAATTCCAATGTGCATCGCGGCGTGCATACGCTTGGCTCGCGAGCAACGGAAGCTTACGAAGGCGCGCGAGAGCGCGTCGCACGTTTTATTAATTCCCCTATTGCGGAGCAGATTATTTTCACCCGTGGTACGACAACGGCGCTCAATCTCGTTGCTGCGAGTTACGCTCCTTCCGTCTTGAAGGAAGGCGATGAGATTGTGCTTACGCCGATGGAGCATCACAGCAATCTGATTCCGTGGCAGCAGGCGGCAAAGCGCTCCGGCGCGGTGCTGAAGTATATCCCGCTGCAACCGGACGGCACAATCAGCTTGGCGGACGTGGAAAAGACGGTGACGAACCGGACTAAGATTGTATCCGTGATGTACGTTTCCAACGTGCTTGGCGTAATCAATCCAATCAAGGAAATCACCGAAATCGCCCACCGCAATGGAGCTGTCATGGTCGTTGATGGAGCCCAGAGCACACCGCATATGCGGATTGATGTGCAGGCGCTCAATTGCGATTTCTATGCGCTATCCGGTCACAAAATGTGTGGACCTACCGGTATCGGCGCCCTTTACGGGCGGAAGTCGCTGCTCGAGGCGATGGAACCAATCGAGTTCGGCGGCGAGATGATCGACTTTGTCGATCTGTACGAGTCGACTTGGAAGGACATTCCTTGGCGCTTCGAAGCCGGCACACCGATCATCGCAGGCGCAGTCGGACTTGCGGCGGCAATTGATTTTTTAGAGGAGATTGGGCTCGACAACATCGACCGCCACGAGAAAGAAATGGCTGCCTATGCATATAGCAAATTGTCCGAGATCGACGGGCTTATGATCTATGGACCGCGTGAAGGACGAGTTGGGCTGATTACATTCAATCTGGATGACGTGCATCCACATGATGTCGCGACCGTGCTTGATTCAGAAGGCATCGCTGTCCGCGCTGGTCATCACTGCTGTCAGCCGCTGATGCGCTGGTTGGATGTAACTGCTACTGCGCGGGCAAGCTTTTATCTATACAATACCGAGCAGGATGTAGACCGGCTGGCGGCCTCGCTGCTCCGGACAAAGGAGTTCTTCGGCCATGCAATTGGATGATCTGTACCGCCGGGTCATTATGGATCACCACAAGAACCCCCGCAATCGTGGTACGATGGATGAGGAATCGGTCACGATTAATCTCAACAACCCGACCTGCGGGGATCGAATTTCACTTCAGCTCCAACTGGATGGCAACAAGGTAGCCGAGGCTAAGTTCTCTGGTGAAGGCTGTTCCATCAGCATGAGCTCGGCGTCAATGATGACCGAAGCGATCAAAGGACGCACACTGGAAGAAGCCTACGCAATGGCGGAGAAATTCTCTGCATTGATGAAGGGGGAGCCAGTTGAGTTCGAGGAGCTGGAGGATATCGAAGCACTGTCGGGCGTGAACAAATTCCCTGCTCGCATCAAGTGCGCAACGCTGGCTTGGAATGCTCTTCGCAAGGGCGTAGAGTCGCAGAGCAAGCAAGAGGGCTAAGGCCAAGCTGCATAACAAGGAGTGTGACCAATCATGGCAAAATCAATGCCGGAGATGGAAGAATATAAATATGGATTCCGCGACGAGCACAAGTCGATTTTCCAATCAGGCAAGGGCCTGACGGAGGAAGTCGTTCGTACGATTTCCGAAATGAAAGGCGAGCCGGAGTGGATGTTGAAATTCCGTCTCAAAGCGTTGGAACAATTCAACAAAATGCCGATGCCTAGTTGGGGCGGAGACATGGACGATCTGGATTTCAACGACATTCAGTACTATGTCAAGCCATCCGAGAGACAAGGCAAGACTTGGGAAGAAGTTCCTCAAGAAATCAAGGAAACGTTCGACAAACTCGGTATTCCTGAGGCGGAGCAGAAGTTCCTCGCAGGTGTTTCCGCACAGTACGAGTCCGAGGTTGTTTATCACAGCATGCAGGAAGATCTGGAGAAGCAAGGCGTTCTCTTCATGGATACCGATACGGCGCTGCGCGAGCATCCAGAAATCATACGCGAGCACTTAGCTACTGTTATTCCTACAACAGACAACAAATTCTCGGCGCTTAACAGCGCTGTCTGGTCTGGCGGCAGCTTCATCTATGTGCCGAAGGGCGTAAAGTGTGAGATTCCGCTGCAGGCGTACTTCCGGATCAATTCCGAGAATATGGGCCAATTCGAGCGTACACTTATCATTGCTGATGAAGATAGCTTTGTGCACTATGTTGAGGGCTGCACGGCTCCGGTATATAGCACAAACTCCCTGCATAGCGCAGTTGTAGAAATCATCGTCAAAAAGAACGCTCGCGTTCGTTACACGACGATTCAGAACTGGGCGCCAAACATCTACAACCTCGTAACCAAACGTGCGGTTGCTGATGAGAATGCAACGATGGAGTGGGTCGACGGTAACATCGGCTCTAAGCTCACCATGAAGTATCCAGCAGTCATCCTGCGTGGTCGCGGTGCAAAAGGCATGGTATTGTCCATCGCCGTTGCCGGCAAAGGCCAACATCAGGATGCCGGCGCGAAGATGATCCACCTGGCGCCGGATACGACGTCAACGATCGTTTCCAAGTCGATCTCCAAACATGGCGGCAAAGTAACGTACCGTGGTCTTTGCTCGTTCGGCCGCAACGCCGAGGGCGCCAAGGCGAACATCAAATGCGATACGCTCATTCTCGACAACCTGTCGACGTCCGACACAATCCCGTACAACGAGATTCTGAACGACAACATCACGCTTGAGCATGAGGCGACTGTATCCAAGGTTTCCGAGGATCAACTGTTCTATCTGATGAGCCGTGGTCTTAGCGAAGCGGAAGCAACGCAAATGATCGTCATGGGCTTCATCGAGCCATTCACGAAGGAACTGCCGATGGAGTATGCGGTTGAGATGAACCGTCTCATCAAGTTCGAGATGGAAGGTTCAATCGGTTAAACCCTTTATGTAGGAGGCGAACTTTTAAAGTTCGCCTTCTTCTTTTTTATAACGAACGGAATATTGTAATATCGTTGTGGCGAGAGGATGAGTCAAGAAAGTCAGAGCTGATAGAAACGTCTGTAGAACTATAGGGCCCTCCATATAGATTCATCTTAATGGTAACGGTTGTATAACTACCCGTGGGAATGTTGACTCTGTAAACAGCGGTACCAGTAGTTTTTTTAAATACAGCAGTGTTAACTTGAAAATTATAATAGCTACCTGGAGGGATGATATGCGGGAGAGGGGAAGGCGACTCAAAATTTCCTGTCAGTGAAGTGGACTCCATGCTCAAAAATGTTATTTCGTTGTAGACGTTAAACGATACGCTTCCCGCTGATGAGATGTTATCCGGCTCGTTGCCGACAGAGTTGCCAAAGACTTGGGTAACGATAACAAGTAAAATAAATAAAACCAGAATGATACCGAGACTTGAATCTCTGAACCGGCTAATTTCTAATTTTTTTCGATCCATTCTATTTGCTCCTAAACTAGGGAATGTTATATGAATATTCTATGCGGAGGAAGTAGTTTTGATCGTAGGCTCTAGTCTGTTTAAAAGATGATACCTTCCGAGTACTGATTAGAGAGTACCCCGTCAGACCGTCAACCTGTGGCGCGGTCGGTATTTTTCGTTTATTTGATGTAGGTCAAAACGAGACTAAACTAATAGAGGAGCCTGCCGAATGGCAGGCTCTATTTGCTCTAATTTAGCGTTTTGAGGTATCGAATATTTCTGCGACTCCGAGCGGATCGAAGTAAATCGTAAACCGGCCGAGGACGATCATCTGGCCGTATTTTTCCTGGTAGTGGAAGATGGATTCCTTCAAAAACTCTTCTGTAACCTCCAAAAAATCGGCGATCTCAAAGGCGTTGCGGCAGCCACCGATGTAAGCCCGCACGAGCTCGGACAAAGGAATGAGCTTTTCAAATCCCCAATTGCGGGCGCGCTTTTCCTGTTTGCGGTTCACAAGAGTGGACTGATCGGTAATATCCCCGGCTGAAGTGTAGTAATGGCCAAGCTCCTCCGCTAAGATACAGGCCTTCTCCGATGAAGTCCGCAGACTCCGGCTCAGAAGAATCGCTTGAACCGCTTTTGTTTCGACGTATAGTCCCTTAATTTTGTCGGGAAGATCAGCTTGCTCGCTCAGGAGTACAGGCGTTTCCCGCAGCAAGCTCTCGTATTTGGACATAACCTCTCCCCTAGATTATTTTTTGGCTAATGCGATGCGCAGCGCCAGCTTGATTTGATCGAGTTCTTGCCCCGATAACGGCCCCTCATGTCCAATGCGATGCGCCGCCAGCGTCAAAATCTGCTCCTCCGTCAGCTCATGCCCGATATCCTGCAGACTTTTGGGCGGCGCGGGCTGACTGATGCCGCTCAGCAAATAATCCGAGGTGACATTCAAAATCTCGGCCAGTTGGCTGAGTTTGTCGCTTGGAGGGGCGCTTTTGTCCCGCTCATAACTAGATATATTGGCTTCCGTCATTTGAAGCTTCGCGGCTAGCTGCATTTGGGTCAAACCTCGTTTGATCCGGTACTCTCGAATCCTTTTGCCAAGCGACATCGTTGCATTCTCCCCCTTATTTTCCCATGAGTTGAGACAAACTATTGCTCAAATATAATTTGAGTGATATAGTAGGTCTCAGATGATTTATTGCTATCGGACTCCTCGATTGCCAGCTTATTCAAGTGAAAGGCGGGATAATGGGCAGGATACGGAGCCGGACTCAAATTATTTTTTATTTTAATATCTATTATAAAAGAGAAGAACACAAAGCGCAAGATGATTTCGAGAACATCTGTGCTTATTTATTCGTGATCCAAACTCAAATCTAATTTGAGTAAAGGCCAGCTACTTAATAAAAGGAGCTATTCCTGTAATGAAGTAATTTGAGCTTTGAGCAAAAAAGCGCCACTTAGTATACTGGGAATCGTGTTCCGCCAAAGAACAAATTCCAATACGAAAGAGGCGCTCATTATGAAGTATAAATTGAAGCAGAAACAGAATCAACGTATCACACGAATTAACGAAGCAACACTGGTTGTCGGAGCAGATATTGCCAAGAAGGTTCATGTCGCTCGTGCGGTAGACTTTCGAGGGATCGAACTCGGCAAAGATTGCGTCTTCCATAATGACGCAGAAGGGTTGACGAAGCTATCGGCGTGGATGAAAGAGCTCGGGCAAGCACACGGCAAGACCGAAATCATGTTTGGCATCGAGCCTACCGGACACTACTGGTTTCCTCTCGCAGCTTTCTTGCAAGAACAAGGGATTCAAGTCGTTGTCGTCAATCCGTCTCATGTAAATAAGACGAAAGAGCTTGAGGACAATTCGCCGACGAAAAGCGATTACAAGGACGCGAAAGTCATCGCCGATTTGATTCGGAACGGGAAGTACTCCGAACCTAAACTACCGACCAAGGAATACGCGGATTTGCGCATCCTCATGAATTTGCGTGAGAAAGTATCTGCAAGCCTAACGCAAGCAAAAGGGCGCATCGGCAATTGGTTCGACCGGTTTTTCCCGGAGTACTCCCGTGTCTTCAAGAATTGGGATGGGAAAGCGTCGCTCATGAGCATGCGGAAGTTTCCGTTGCCCGCCGACATCGTCGCTATGGGAGCCAGAGACGTCCTGGCCCACTGGAAGACGGATGTGAAGCGCGGCGTAGGGATCAAGCGCGCGGAAGCGCTACTCGTTGCTGCCACCACTTCCATCGGTCTGACGGAGGGAACGGTTGCAGCACGAATGGAGCTTAGCACGCTCCTGAGCCAGTTCGAGCTTTTCAGCGAACAGCTCGAACAAATCATGGAGCAAGTCATGGTGATCCTGGATAGCATTCCGGGAGCCGCACAAATGCTGACCGTACCGGGAGTTGGAGCGATCACCGTCGCTGGATTTTTAGCGGAAGTTGGGGATTTGAACAACTACGATCACGGTCAACAAATCATTCGACTGGCAGGGCTGAATCTCAAAGAGAACAGCTCCGGCAAGCGCAAAGGCAGAACCTCCATTACCAAACGAGGGCGATCGCGGCTTAGGGCGCTGTTGTTCCGCGCGGTAATGCCGATGGTGGCGAAGAACGAGGCGTTCAAAGCGCTGCACAAGCACTATACAACGCGAAGTCAGAATCCGCTGAAGAAGAAACAATCGCTCATCGCCTTGTGCGGGAAGTTGATTCGGGTCTTGCATACGCTTGGAACCAAACAGAAGGCATACAACGCTGTAGATGTAATCGGGCCGGTTCGACAGTCTCAGATGCACCAAGCGGCTGCTTAAGCAAGAAGCACAACTCCTGGACATTTACGATTCAACGTAAGCAACGAAGACAACGGAAGCACCGGAGAAGCCGAAGCACAATATTCCATAAGGGCAACGACCCCGTAAAGGAGCAAGAATCGGCATCCACCCCTTGAGAGGTAGAACGAAGGAATGTAAGGGCATAGACCCAGCGTGACATGGGAGGGTAAACCCCGAGGGCGAAATGTGGAGATCCACTGTGCGATCATATCCACCATCTCACAGTTTTGGACCCCTAAGCGATCCTAAACTCTGTTCCCGCCTACGCGCTTACAGGAAATCTGGGTGCAGATCACCTTCTCCACCAATACCTCTTCAAATGTCGAAGTTGAAATACTGCGAATTAGCGAGAAAACAGGAGAAAACATTACTTTATAGTGGGAGGAAGGAAATGATGTTAACAAGCGAAGCTTTAATCGGGGGCATCGGCTCCGCCTTGCGCAAACCGCTAGATGAGCTTATCGACGAGCTGAACAATAAACAGGTGGAGAGTCTCGTGCATGACGAGGCCCAAAGATACCGCGAGCTGAAGCTGCAGATTAAGGTTCTCGGCAATTATTCCGTTGGTGCGGGACTGACCGTTAGCCGCCTCAATCAGGAGGATCAGCTTCAGGATCTTCATCGGCGTTTGCGGACAATGCCGTCCTATATGTATTTGAATAAACATGAGCAAAAGTTGGAGACGATTGCCCACGCCTATTTGGATAAATATCCTACCGGAACAAAAAGCCAGCTCGCATCTATCCCCCGCAAGGGCAACGATTTGGAGGATGATCGGCTGCTCAGAGAGCTAAGGGGCAAGCTTGAAAAGGTCATTGAAGCCCGTGCAGGCAAAATGGGGGATTACGACTCCGTGCTGGAGAGAATGGCCAAGCTTCAGGAGCTGCAAGCCGAGCAGGAGCAACTTGAAGAGGCTCTGAGTTTGCTGGAGGAGCAGAAGGACGGTTATGGCCACTTGGTCCGGCTCTATTACTTTGAGAGGAGAACGGCAGAGGCATCCGCAATGTCGTTGTGCATCTCACGCCCCACCTTTTTTCGCTGGAAGCCGGCGGCGGCAAGAATGTTTTTGAGGATACTGGAGTGGCAAAGAGAATAGCTCTACAAGAGAGCGTGGAAAAAGGAATGATTCGCGTTGTTGCACTATTAAACACAACTTATATAGGCATTCGTTGGAGGCGAACCGCTGTAAACCTGGGTCGCCTTTTTGCTCAGCATTTATCAGATAAAGGATAATTCCATATCCGAGCAATCATCATAGATTTAAAAGTAGACGATCCCTTTGTATGAGTATCGTTTTTAATGAAACTGTTGTGCTCGGTTGCGCATCAATTACACGAGGGCAGGTGACCTTACTACGAAATCCATTAGCCGTTGGCGCCGTCATGTATGTCTCCACATGTGCTAGACAGACTTGGAATAATACAAAGGTTGCCGGTACGGCAACAAAGAGTTGCAGATAGCGTTGGGTTCAGGTACGATGGCGCTATGGGACATAATGTGAGTTCTCCTTCGTTTAAAAGTGTGTTGTGGTGACTACTTTATAATATAAGGAAAGCACTTTGTCTCTATTCTTTTCGAGTGTTTGAGTCAAGCTAATTTTATGATAATATTTGGCATACTAAATATATAAAGACGGTGATTTTATGATAGAAGATGAAATTAGAGAAATTTTAGATAAGGTACATGCTCAAATGCGTAGAAATTTCGCTATAGCGTTAAGATCGTTAAATTTACATGTGGGGCAAGAACATTTATTATGTCGTTTATGGAGTGGTGATGGAGTTACGCAACAACAATTATGTGAACATTTAAAATGCGAAGCTTCAACTGTCACAAATATGCTAAAAACACTTGAGAAAAATAAACTTGTATATCGCATCCGCGACGATAATGATGGGCGAATTAGCCGAGTATTCTTGACAGAGAAGGGGAGAGAAATTAAAGAACCTATTGAAAAAATGTGGAGAGCCCAACAAGACAAGTTATTGAATGGTATTGTAACAGAAGAGCGATTGTTATTACGAAGAATTCTGAAGCAGATGGAAAAAAATTTGTTACCGTAGATTGATTAAAACTAAACCAATATTTGTTACCGTAAGTTTATCTGACCATACTTGTGTCACCACGACACACTCCTTTTACGGAAACCTCAAACCATAAGTCCAGGGCGTAGTGCAGATATAGATTTGCAAGTATTGGAGATGGACCCTTGAGGAATTCCGGTCTTTGTTGGCTCCCATAGACCTTGCTCCATAATCCCGCCTTTCAGAAAACGTCTGACCAGACTTTGGATGTTAGAGTCTCCTACTCTCACCCCGAGAAATTTCATGAGCCATTGGTGATTGACATTTGTGAAGAAGCTACGGATGTCGGCATCCACAATGTAGCTGGTTCTTTCGTATTCGATACTGCGATTCAATGCTTTTAGCGCGTTATGACAACTTCTACCAGGTCTAAAACCGTAGGACAGGTTCAAAAAGTTCTGCTCGTAAATGGATCCCGAGTGGTCTTGTGCTCTTTTCATCCTTGGGAATATAGGTTCTTTTTACAGGTTGTGGTCGGTAGCTTTTCTTCTTTAAATCGATCTACCAAGTCCTTGATGTTTGATTCCAGATTCTCCTCATACATTGCTTTTGTGACTCGATTAACCCTCGTTGCTTATTACCGTCAAGTTCAAAGTGGCATTGTGGTAGCAGTTCCTCGTTCAAGTGCCTACGCTTAACGTCTGAAATTACCTCCAGCCGTCCAAGAATCTGCTGTTGGTGGCTTGGCTATAGCCTTTTCAAGCGGGGTTTCCACCTGCTTTACTTCACAACCTAGGCTTGGTCGCACCGAAAGTTGAGTAATTTACTTTACAAAGGGCAAAAAAATGTTACAATTCATTTAGCATGCTAAGTATATAGAGGATGGTGATATGTGTGTGTGATAGATTGCAATCAACTATATGTGGTGATTGATATGTATATTTTTTTGTGAATATATTTAGCATGCTAAATAAATGAGATTTTGATTACTTGGATGAATAGCCCTATATTTCGAACAGGTTATTTAAATCATAAGGAGTGGATAGTTTTATGAAAAATGAAAATAGCATCACAAATATACTTGGAATTGAATTTCCAATAATTCAAGCGGCAATGTCGTGGGTCACGGACGCAAAAATGGTTGCAGCAGTATCAAACGCTGGTGGCATGGGTGTGTTAGGTCCGAATGCTGGTCAAAATTCATTCGCTTCAGGGCCAGATGAAGTAGGAAAAAGACTTCGTGAAGAAATCCGTAAAGTGAAAAAATTGACAGATAAACCTTTCGCTTTGAATCTCATTATGCCTGAACAAGGCCATACTGACCAATATACAACTGCCACCTTTGAAACGGCAGTTGAGGAAGGCGTAAAAATATTTGTATGTGTGGATGGCGGAGTAAACAAGGAGGTAATGGGAGAAATAAAGAAACTTAATTTGACATTAATACATCGTACACTAACAATATCTCCTGAAGCAGCAAAAATGGCTGAGGCTCATGGAGCTGATATTATTATTGCGACTGGTTATGACGAAGGAGGAACGCTTCCACAGAACCATATTGGTACGTTTTCTATTGTACCTACGATCGTAGATTCAGTAAATGTGCCGGTATTAGCTGCAGGTGGAATTAATGATGTTCGTGGAGTTAGGGCAGCTTTTGCCCTTGGAGCAGCAGGCGTTTATGTAGGAACTCGATTTATTGCATCAGAAGAGTGCCCTGCTGTTGAGGAAGCTAAGCAAGATATTATAAATTCCAAGGCATCAGATCTCTTGATGGTATCATCATTTCAACGTTCCACACCAAATAAATTTGCATGTGAAATCGGTGCTATGTATAGGGATGGGGAATCATCTGAAAATACAGAACAGAGAATTAGGCAGATTGGAGGAATCTTCCCAAGGATGATCTTAGGAAGACGTGATGAAGGTATCAATTCGGTTAATACGGCCATTGATCTTATCAGTCAAGTGAAAAGCTGCAAAGATATTATTCACGAATTAATGGCTGACTTCATTAAACACTAAGTGGAAAATCGCTATTTTATGGAGGAGAGCTCCAATCAAAAAAACCAACCATTCATATTGGGGACTGACCCCCGTTTGTGAGAAAACCTTCAGATAGAACGTTTCAGACTTTAGCGTGGAATGAAACGATTCAATGGGGGCATTATCAGCGGGCGTTCCCTTACGGGACATGCTCGTGGTAATGTCTTTTCCTTTTATAACCTCTTGATAGGCGAGAGTCGTATACACTTCCTTGATCGCTATGGAGCATCATACCCGGTACATATTTTAGTTGATATAGCGTATCTAGCACAAAGGCCGTGTCTTGCTTGTCCGCTATACTGTACGCCACGATCTCCCCGTTAAACAAGTCTAAAATACTCGACAAGTACAAGGTTCGTCCACCAAAAGGCAGATAGGTAATGTCAGTCACGAGTTTTTGCATCGGAGTTTGCTGGAGGAACAGAAGGACGGTTAAGGCCGCTTGATCCGGCTCTATTACTTTGAGAGGAGAACGGCAGAGGCGTCCGCAATGTCGCTGTGCATCTCGTGCCCGACCTTTTTTCGCTGGAAGCCGACGGCGACAAGAATGTTTTTGAGGATACTGGAGTGGCAAAGAGAGAAGGGTGACGCCTGAGGATGAATCAAGAGAAGTGGTTTGGTCGATGGTGACCAGACCTCTTCTCTTTTGCGTTATGCTACAATTTGAGCGGTTGCCGCTTATTGGCGGTTCTTTCTTTTATAAGCTGCAAAAGCCATAACAAATACAGCGTATAAGTGAAAAACGATACGATATAGGTCCAGAAAGGATAGCGGGTTTCAAAGCTGACCCACATGAAATAAAGGATAGCGGCGTAGCCAAACAGTCTTATCACATTGGATAGCAGGCCGTCCTTCTGTAGAAGCAACGTTTGCCAAAACACGCCCTGCTGCGGTTCGTTCATGACGGACACAAAGTAAAGTTGCATGTGAATGAGCGACTGGACGATGATCACCAGGATCAAAACGAATGCGGCGACCAGGGCAAGGCCGCTTGCTTGATCTGCACCATCTGGAACGGCAAAAGATTCGGACAACATAACCATTTTCAAGGCAGTATAACTATAGGCAGCCGCAATCAGCAACGATAGAGTGAAGAAGCTAGATTTCTTCAAGTCCTTCCTCCTAAATTAATTTCCTCAATATGGAATTTATTATAACACGTGAGACGATATCGAGACGGAAATGAGACTTAGTTGAGTCTTTGGAGGCGTTTTGGCCGTGTTAAGATGCTAGTATCAGGAACGATGAAAAACAGACATGAGCCGCCCGGCGACGGGCGGCTTTTGCTTTTCCTGATGCGCCGTGGAAGCTTGGCAGCCTATGGTCTGGAAGGAGAGGCTCTAGACAATGATGACGATCGTGGGCAACGCTCTGGCTGGAATTTCACGGGCGCCGCCTGTTTTTGCCGCATTTTTAAAAGGAAGGGGTAGATACAATGAGTGGCTATGTGAAGTGGAAGCTGGACGATCCGCAGAAGCTGCAAAAACGGCTGCTGGAGCTGGAGCGGACTTTGCCGGATGAGCTGGAGAGGGCGCTCCGCAGGGAAGCCGAAACAGTGGTGAAGCTTGCCTCGTCCCGAATTCCGGAAGAGCAGAAGGCGCTTCGGACAGGCTGGGAAATCGGCAGCATCCAGCGGAAGGGTGAGACGATGTCGATTGAAATCCGGCACTCATCGCCCGAAGCTACCAGATTGGAATACGGTTCCGGTCCTGATGGCTCGCTGCAGCAGGGCCGGTTCATGCTGGCATTGGCACTCGCTGAGCTGGAACGGGATTGGCCGAACCGTTTGGAGCAGAGCCTGAGTGCGCTGCTTATGGTCAAGTGAAGTAAGGAGCAAGGAGGGATCGTATGGACATGACTGCGGCAGTGGCCGCTTTATTGAGGGAGGAATATCCCGAATGCGTCGTCCTGACCGGTGAACCGGGGGCGGGAGGCAGCACGCCTAAACCTTTCATCGAGCTGCGGGAACTGTCGGGATCTCGGCAAAGCATGCTCGGGAGGCGTTATCGCCGTCAGGCGTTGCTGGTCTTGCGCTACGTCCCGGCTGAAGCGCCGTCCCCGACTCCAGAGAATGCAGTATCGGGGATGACAGACAGGCTCTACTCCCTAATGGTTTCGGTTGCGTTGCCGGGAGGCGGCTTGCTGAAAGGAAGCGGAATGAGCCATGAACGAGTCGACGGGACGCTGCTCTTTAAATGGGGCGCCGCTTATGACGGCATTGAGGTCGGGCAGGAGCCGCCCCTTATGAGATCGCTGCAGGAGGAGGTCGTAACGAATGGCTAATAATGCTGAGATGATGGACGGAAATTCGGAGAAACCGGCAAGCAAACCGGCTTTTTCGAAAAGCCAGCTGTTGGTAAGCGGATTGTATCAGCAACGCCGGGATTTGCTCAGCGCGCTGCTGGACGGTAATCGGATTTATACGAAATCGGAAGTAGATTCGCTCATTCAGACTTATCTAAATAAGGAGGCTGTTTAATATGGCAGGAGGCAATTTTACTGCAATGAACAAAGTTAGGCCGGGGGTGTACATCAATTTCGCTACAGAGGGAACGGCGATTGCGCCGGGCGGACGGGGCACGGTTGCTCTGGCGCTTCCGCTATCCTGGGGAGAGTCGCAGATGCTGCAAGCAGTTGAAGCGGGCGAGGATGTGCTGCCAAAGCTCGGCTATTCGCTGGGGGATTCCGAGCTGCTGCTCGTTCGCGAGGCACTTAAGCGGGCAAGCCGTCTGCTGCTGTACCGTCTCAACAGCGGCGTACAGGCTTCCGCAACTATCGGCGCGCTGACGGCTAAAGCCAAATATTCCGGCTTGCGCGGCAACGCGCTCAGCGTAGCGGTTGTAGCCAGTGTTGACGTGCCGAGTGAGTTCGAAGTTGTAACCTATTTGGCGGGAGTGGAACGAGACAAGCAGGTTGTCGAGACGGTTGACGAGCTTGTAGACAACGATTGGATCGTCTGGAACGCAACCGGCGCGCTGACCGCATCCGCAGGCGCCCCGCTAACTGGCGGCACGGACGGCGCGGTGACGAACCAGAACTATTCTGATTTTCTGCAGGCTACCGAGCTACAGGAGTTCCATACGATGGCGTATATCGGCACCGATCCGGTCATGAAGGGGCTGTTCGCCGCTTTTGCCCGCCGTTTGCGCACTGAGGAAGGCCGCAAAATCCAGGTGGTCATGGAAAACTACGCCTCCGCCAACGATGAAGGGGTCATCAGTGTCAAAAACGGCGTTCGGCTAGAGAATGGAGTCGTCCTGACCGCTGCTCAAGCTTCCGTATGGGCAGCTGCTGCGACTGCGGCAGCCGGTCCAGGCCAGTCGTTGACCTTTTCGGCCTACGATGGCGCAGCGGATGCGGCTCCTCGGCTGACTCATTCCGCTACCGTTGCTGCGTTGCAAGGCGGAGAGTTTCTGTTCACGGCCCGCGCCGGTTCGGTTGTCGTGGAGCAGGATGTGAACTCGTATCATCAGCCGACTCCGGCAAAGGGCAAGCTTTTTGGCAAAAATCCGGTTGTCCGTGTGCTGGACGGGCTTGCGAACGACTTCAAAAGCACGTTCGAAGCGCTCTACGTCGGCAAAATCGGCAATAACGAGAATGGCCGCGCTTTGTTCCGCAAGGACTGCGTCAAGCTGATGGAGCAGTATGGGGCAATAGGAGCGATTCAGGGTTTTGACGCCTCGAAGGATATCGAGGTTTCTC
Organism: Paenibacillus herberti; assembly: GCF_002233675.1. GTDB lineage: Bacteria > Bacillota > Bacilli > Paenibacillales > Paenibacillaceae > Paenibacillus_O > Paenibacillus_O herberti. The sequence goes on from NZ_NMUQ01000001.1 coordinate 55,781, forward strand.
AAGGCGGTGAGCCGGATACGGTCGTTGTAGCCGCCTCAGTACAGCCGGTGGATGCAATTGAAAAAATCTATATGAAAGTACAGGTGAAGTAAAATGAGCATTTTGAACGCAGGAGATACTCTTTCCGGACATTCCGGCACGGCATTTGCGACGATTGGCCAACAGAGCATTGAGATGTTTTATGTGAAAAATCTGAAGGCGACGGCCAAAAAGAATAAAGCGGACATCAAAACGCTCGGCAGCCGTATCACTCAGAAAAAAGCGACGGGCTGGGAAGGCACTGGAACAATGACGATTTATTACGTCACGACAAAGTTTCGTGAAATGATGAAACAATATATCGATAACGGTATCGACACTTATTTTGATATTCAGGTGACGAACGACGATCCTGCTTCCACCATCGGCAAGCAGATTGTAACGCTGATCGGCGTCAATTTGGATGAGGTAGTTATGGCTTCGCTGGATGTAGAGTCCGATGCGCTGGAAGAAGAAATTCCATTCACTTTCCACAATGTCGATATTGGTAAGTCGTTTAACGAGCCGACTTCTCGTTAAATTGCAAGAGCAGCTTGAATGTTATGCAAGAAAAATTAGGTTAGGCATGCGGCTCCCAGGCTGCATGATTTTATGGGCGGAGGGAGCGTAATACTCCGATCCGCCTTTTCAATTACAAGGAGGAATTAAGATGACTATGAAACTGTTTTTTGCCCAAAACGCCCTGCAATCGGAACCTCAGGAGGTTATCATATCGGAGCGCTTCGTTGATGAAACAGGCCGTCCCTCTGCCTGGAAGCTGCGCGCCATTTCGGAGGAGCTGAACGAGGAGCTGCGCTCCCAGTCGATGAAACGGACAAAGGGCAAAAACGGCCAAGGCATGCCGGAGCTGGACTACAACGCCTATCTTGGCCGCATGGTAGCCGCCTGCGTTGTGTTTCCAGACCTGAATGATACTGAGCTCCAGCAGTCTTACGGTGTTCGGGGTGCAGCTGCGGTCGTGCGTAAAATGTTACTTGCAGGTGAGTTCGCCAACCTTGCTGCCAAGGTGCAGGAAATCAACGGTTTTGACAACGATATGAGCGAACTGTCCGATGAAGTAAAAAACGACTAGAAGAGGGCGACGGAGAGTGGAACTACGCTTACTACGCCCTCAACGAATATGGGATTATGCCATGGGACTTCGCCGGACTGAGCGTCCGTCGCAAAGCGGCGCTGATCGGCATGATCCGAGTCCGCCTCGATGCGGAGAAGCGCGCCAGGCTGCAAAGCTCGCCCCGCTCCGGGCGGGGTCGTTAACGCTTTTTCGGGCATGGTCTGAGGCGAGATATTTTGATAGGAAAGGAGGTTTTAGCTATCGCGACTTTACAAGCGACGATTACGCTTTACGACCGATTCACATCTGGACTTGGAAAAGCGAACAAAACGTTAGAACGAACCATACAGCTTAGCGAAAAGCTTCGCTCAAAGCTGTCTATCCCGCTTAAAACGACGGTTGAAGCGGATAAAGCGAAGAAAGCGCTGGACGGTCTGAAAAAACAAGTGGATTCCCTTCGCAAGCAGCCCATTCAAATTAAGTTGGATGAATCTGATTTTTCGCAGCAGGTATCTCGGTTGAGAAGTGAATTGGAAAAGAAATTAACGGCTCAACCCTTTCTTTATAAGCTGCAAGGGCAGAGCTCAGCGGCAGCTCCTGCCGCATCGCCGACGCCTGCAGCGGCGACTGCATCCCCTAGTCAGGCAGCGGCCAGCACAGCAGCTGTAACAGCTTTTCCATGGGACTCCATGTCACAGGGCGCAGTCGCCGGGATTCAAGCCGTCGGAAAAGCGATGCAGACGGCAGACAAAATTTCGAAAAATGGAATGCCCGAATTTATGAACCTGCTAGCGGGACGAAGCGTAACTGCTGCGGACGGGATTGCAGGGTTATCGGCTATGTTGCAGCAGCTTATTCAAGTTTTCCCCCTATTTCCAGCAGTGGTCAAAAGTGCGATGGAGCAGCAGTCCATTAAGGATCAATATAAGGTTAAAACAGGCAGCGATGCTGGAGGCGAAGTGCTTTACAATGCCGTTGGGAGACAAGCGTTAAAGGCCAACGTTGATCAATTGGAGGCCCAAAAATCAGGAATTGCCTTGACTAGCGTGACAACTGACCCGGCCATGCTTACCGCTCTAAACGGATTCACAATGAGGATGCAGAAGCTTAATCCATCCAATAAACAAGGTGCAGTAGGAATCGATTTAAGGAAGTTGTTAAGTGGAGATACTTCTGTTCTGAAAGGCTATGAAATAAGCGACAAGGATTTCAATGCAAGCGGCGCGCAAAAAGCGATAAGAGCCGGTGATGGCGCCGGTTTTGTTAAAGCTTTTGACCGTTTGCTGAGTGCAAAAGGAATGAGCCAGTCGCAGTTCAATCAGCTGCAGCAGACACCAGGAGCGAAGATGCAGGGCTTGCAGCAGCATTTGAACGTTCAGCTCGGTTTGACCGGAGTGCCGGCCATGGAGGCGCTAATACCGATGGTCGACCAATTAACGGCTGCTTTTGAGGCTGGAAAATTTGATTCGTTTTTTGGCGCGTTATCAGCGGGTTTGTGGGTTGTAGGTGAATTACTGGCAAAGGCAGGCGAAGCTGTAGTTGCGTTCGGGGATTTCTTCTCCATGTATGGGGATCAAATCGTGGCAATGTTAATTGCAGTAGGGCTTGTTTTACTGCCTCTGTTGGTCATCCAGATCTGGTCTATGGTCGCTCCGCTGGCTGCGGTGGCTTTTCAGTGGATGATCATAAATGCTCCTATTCTGATTATCATGGTCGCAGTCATGGCGCTTGTTGGTATTCTGTTACATTTCGGCGTCACATCGGAGCAAATTGTCGGCACAATCGTGGGCTCTTTCTTCTTTTTAGGTTCAGCCATTTACAACATAGTTGCATTTGTATGGAATTTATTCGCAAGCTTGTCCAACTTTCTATTTAATCTATTTGTCGATCCGATTTATGCCATTAAAATGCTGTTCTACGAATTGGCTAAAAACTTCTTGGATCTGATGTATAACATGATTCTCGGAGCGGAGACTTTTGCCGGAGGGTTCATGAAGACGATTCTTAAAGGAATCAATGGCGTAATTTCGGGCGTAAATTGGTTGATTAAGGCCTTGAATAAAATACCGGACGTCGATATTAAACAGGCCAAGCTGCTTGATGAGAACAATCAAAACGCAATTAGTAGCGGCATCAAAAACATGGCGGATTCACTCGTCAAACCGACGAGCGATAAAAATGTCGTGGTATCGCCGCAGATGAAATATAAGGATTCAGCCGCTGCCTACAACAATGGATATGACAAGGGCGCCCAGTTCATCGACAAAATGAAAAATCATGAGGGGTTATTTGGAAAGGATAAGGAAGAGGAGTTTAAAGGAAAGACCAAAATCACCGCCGGCCCGCCGCCAACGACCCCCGGAACGAACGATATTGGACGGGTAGGCGAAGTTGGTAGCATCAAAGATGAGGTCGATATCGGCAGCGAGGATTTAAAGGTGATGCGTGATCTGGCGGAGATGAAGGCGATCCAGAATTTTGTCACGCTGACGCCGACGGTACAGGTGACGACCGGACCTGTGAACAGTAAGGTGGACGTGAACGATGTTGTCCGCGAGATTACGACGAGCATGGAAAGGGAGATTCAATGGTCCGCTCAGGGCGTATTCGGCTTTTAGATCGGACTGAGCTTGAGCGAGGAGCGGCTAGTACGAGAATGAGATCCGTCCCTGGAGTCATGACGGAAAGGAGGTGGCCGCATGTCCACAACAAATGAACCGCAAACGGCGGCAATTGTGCCTTCTTATGCGATTCGGTTGGAATTCAATGCCGGAGCTGAGGGCTGGGAGCTTCCCATTTTGCCGGGGAAACTCTCAATTCGACGTAGCGGCGCAGGCAAAAGTTACTCGATTATCGGTGCAGGAAACATTTCGACCATCGAGAAGCCGGAGCTGGCCGAAATTGATTTCGAGAGCTTTTTTCCCGTTAATCCGTGGCCGTTCAACAAACAGGCCATAAGCAAAACTCCGGCTGAATATGTCGCTGACATTAACCGTTGGATGAAGTCCGGTTATCCGCTGCGCTTTATCTATGGAGGTAGCGGTGAAGCTGGACGACGAGGTGCCATCCGTCTACCGATGACGATTACTTCGTTCGAACGCTGGGAAGAAGCGGGTTCACCGGGAGACGTGTATTACAGTTTGAAATTGAAGGAGTATGTCTATTATGCTCCCATCAAAATCAGGGTTGCGGGTACGGGGGGCAAAATGGTTGCAGAGCCGGCCAAACGGGTTGATCTGCGAGTCCCTCCCAAAACCTACAAAGTAGTCAAGGGCGATACGCTAATTCGCATCAGTATGAAGCTGTACGACGGGGACAGTAGCCGTTGGCGTGAGATTCAAAAGCTGAACGGTTTGTCAGATGCTGATTTGAAGAGAATGCAAATCGGACAGCTGCTCAAAGTACCGCCACCAAAGGAGTGAGGCGATGCTGAAAATTGAAGTGGACAACCGAAACGGCCGTTTATGGGACGTGACCGCCTTGGTACCGGAGCTGAACTGGAAAACATCCCGCATCGGTAAGGCAGGCACGCTAGATTTTCAAATCGTGCGAAACCGCAGCCTGGGGCTGAGGGAACAGCTTCCGCTCGCCTGCGGCAATGTCGTGCGTGTTTGGCATGGCGACAGACGGCTGTTTTACGGGTTTATTTTTACGCTGGATGAAAGTCAGGATCGGGTCATAAGTGTCAAAGCGCAGGATCAGCTTCGCTATTTGCTGGAAACGGACACTTACGTGAAGGCGAATGTAACTGCTACGCAGGTTATTAAGGATCAGGCAATGGCGATCAAAGGGTTGATGGGGCCGATTGCCGACACGAGCCATGCGATTCCAAAGTTCAGCCAGGACGGGCAAAAGCGGCTGGATATGATATTTAAAGCGCTGGACGAAACACTGATGGCTAAAGGCATGCTGTTTGTTTTTTATGACGAGGCCGGTTACATGACGCTTCGAAATGTGATGGATATGAAGGCGGAAATCATTGTCGGGGATAATAGTCTGCTCTACGGTTATTCCTATAGCCGCAGCATCGATAGTGAGACTTACAATCGCATCAAGCTCGTCCGTGATAACAAGGAGACGGGGAAACGGGATGTGTACATCGAGCAGGATAACGCCTCAATTGCTCGCTGGGGCCAGCTTCAGTTCTATCAAAAAGTGGATGAAAAGCTGAATGAGGAACAGATCAAGGAGATGTCACATCGCATCATGCAACTCAAAAACCGCGAGCAGCGGAAGTTCAGCCTGGAGGCGCTCGGACATCCCGGCATTCGGGGCGGCTCAGTTGTGCAAGTGACGATCGAGCAGCTTGGGCTGAATCGTAACTTTTTGGTTGAGGAATGTACGCATAATTACAAGGGGCAGGGACACACGATGCAGCTTGAGCTGCGGGTGTTCGACGGGCTGATTGAGGAACGAGGGAGGGATGGAAAATGAGCATCAATGATGCGGTCAAGCAGATCGTAAAACGCTCCTTCGAGGCGCAGCAGCTAACTAAGGCGATGAACGGCACAGTCACCTCAGTGCAGCCGCTTGAGGTAACGATTGAGCAGCGCTTCATGGTCCCGGAGGAATTTCTCGCGGTCCCGGAGCATTTGACTTCACAGGAGCTGGAGCTTGAAGGAAAAAGGATTTTGCTGCGGAGGGGGCTGACTGTCGGTGACAAGCTGATTTTGCTGCGCTCGGAGGGTGGTAGTCCCTATGTTGTGATCGGGAGGTTGGAAACATGAGCTTGCCGGAAGGGGCGGCCGCTTTTGTCGCGGCACAGCAAGTTAATCAGCCGAGCCGGACGTACCGGCTGAATTTGGATGGGCGAACGGGCGGCATGGTGGACGGAATAGAGGCGATACAGCAGTTCGTATTTAAGCAGCTACAGACGGAACGCTGGGAGCATGATATTTATTCCGGACGCATCGGCCATGAGCTGCTGGGCTCTGATGCCGCCGGAGCTGTCGAAGAGGCTCTTCTGATCGATGAACGAGTTTTGGCGATTGAGGATATGGGGATGAGACAGACCGGAGACGAGCTTACGCTTTCGTTTTCGGTCTTTTCGGTGTTTGGGTCTTTTCAGAGCGAGGTGAGCCTGGATGTATGAACATCAGACGTATTTTGCGATATTGGAACGAATGCTGGAGCGGGTGCCGGATGAGGTGGACAAGCGGGAGGGCAGCATCATCTTTGATGCACTTGCGCCTGCCGCAGCTGAAATGGCTGGATTCTATCAGGAGCTGGATATCCAGTATGGGCTTTCCTTTGCGGACACGGCTACCGGTGAGTTTCTGACGCGAAGGGCCGCTGAACACGGGGTGAGGCGCAGATCGGCTTCAGCATCGATTCGTATAGGGAAATTTTATGACTCGGCGGAGGCCACGATGGAGGTATTGCTTGGATCGCGCTTCGCAGCTTCAGGCATTGCCTATGCTGTGCGCGAGCGCGAAGCTGCGGGTGTATATCGGTTGGAGGCGGAGGCAGTCGGCTCAGTGGGCAATGTGTACTCGGGCGTGCTGCTGCCTCTGGACTACATTCCGGGCTTGGCTCGTGCCGAGCTAGTGGATGTTGTTGTGCCAGGCGAGGAGGAGGAGACGGACAGCGAGCTTAGAGCCCGGTTCGTGCAAGCGGTAAATGAGCAGCCATTCGGTGGGAATCTTGCAGATTATCGCGCTAAAATCGGCGGTTTTCCGGGTATTGGCGGCGTTAAGATTTACCCTGCATGGAATGGCGGCGGCACGGTGAAGGCCACGATTATCGGCAGTGACTTTGAGCCACCGACTGCTGGTCTCGTGGAAGAGGTTCAGACGATTATCGATCCCGGGAAAACCGGGCAGGGAATCGGCATGGCCCCGATTGGCCATAAGGTTACCATTGCTCCGGCGCTTCCGATCGCGATGAATATCGTGACGCAGCTCACTTTGCAGACAGGGACGACTACCGCTCAATTGGAAAGGGATGTGAAGACAGCGCTAGAAGCTTATTTCTTGTCGCTTAGGCGCTCCTGGTCCGGGGAGAATCGGCTTGTCGTGCGGATTTCCCAGCTGGAAACCCGTATTCTGAGCATTCCGGGCATAGCCGACATTACGGGAACAACTCTTAATGGCTCGCCCGTGAATGTTGAGTTACAAGCTGATGAGGTGCCAAAAGCAGGGACGGTGACGCTCCATGGCTGAGCCGCTGCTGAGCCGATTGCCGGAATTTTATGGTGAGAGTCGGGAGTTTAAGGAGCTTTTGGCAGCGGAGGATGTTGAAATAACGACGGCGGAGTCGGCCGTATTGCGCCTGTTGGAAGATCAATTTGTTATGACAGCAGGGCAAGAGGCTCTTCGCCGGCGTGAGCGAGTGCTGGGCATTTTGGCGGATGAAGGGGTCGAGACGCTGTCATTCCGCAGGATGCGGATCGTTAACCGATACTCGACGAAACCTCCTTTTACGCTGCGTTATTTGCAGGATCGGCTGGACTATCTGGCAGGTCCGGGCAGAGCGCTGGCCGCGGTGGACCTAGATGATTATGTGCTGACCGTATCGGCAGCGATTCAGGATGCTTCGCTGTTCCGCGAAGTGGAACGAACGATTCAAGCTGTCAAACCTGCCAATCTGGTTTATGAGCAGCAAACTGCGGTTGCCGACACGCTGCTGCTGCGTGAGAGTGTTCGTTATCGTCCGCTTACGCGGGAGACGAGACTGGGAAGCTGGAAGCTTGGGGCGATTGCTTTTACCACTGAAGGAGAAGAGGTGATTGCAAAATGATTCCGGCTCTTTTCATGAACGATGTGGCCAGTTATATCAACAACCGAATTGCTAGAGTATCACTCAATAGCGGGGCGGTATTGCTGACGGAGTTTACGGTGAAGAAGGTGAACGGCAGCGTTGTTGAGCTACGTTATTATATCCCGGCAGGCCGTGTGGGGGCGGTGAGCAAGATTGAGCTTCAAGACAGCAGCGGAGCGGTGTTGAGCAGCAATGCGGTCGATATTCCTGTTCTATCCGATACGCTGATGGTGCAGTCCATTACGCTACAGGAGGTATAACATTAGCATGGCAAAAACAAATTGGAAGTTCAACGATGTGGTTACGGAAGCTGATATGAATCAGCTTGGCAGCGAGCTGAACGCCGCATCGGAGCATGCGGCGGCAACCTCGGGAGCGCATGGCGCGACTAGCGCGGCGACACCGTCTCGGATTATACAACGGGATAGTGCGGGGCGTGCTCGGGTAGAGCCGCCGCTAACGGGAGCAGACATTGCCCGCAAGGATACCGTGGACAACGCTGTGCAGCCGTTGATAGCTGATCTTATCGACGTGCCAGCAGTTGCCCTCTCGCTCGCACCTGGTGTGCAGGTAGTTGCTGCTCCGAGGGATACACCATTGCGGATCAAGAGTATTAAGGGACGGACTTTGGTTAATTTGTTGGGGTGTGACGGCAACTGCGAGGATACATCACGTTGGCAGGCGGTAAGCTCTACTCTTGCCCTGGACGCAACAAACTATGTTTCGGGTAAGAATGGTTTAAAAATTACTCTATCAGCCGCCAATGGGTCCGCCGTTACCCAATCTTCAGTGACTTTAACTGCCTCTAAGCACTACCTACTAGCTGCTTATCTCAAAAAGGGGAATGGCATAAATGTGAGTGCCTACGTATCATCGCAGGCAGCGGCTACTCGTACGACATTTGTGACCACCACGGGCTTTAGCTTGGCTTATAAGAAATTCACTGGTATTGCCGTGGCTGGACTAGGTATCGTCGTGGACGTGAATGGGGCAAATGGAAATTATGCCTATGCGGATGAAGTGAGATTGTATGAAATCTCTACATCAGAGTTTGCATCCATAGATAGTATGACTCCCGCTCAAATTGCAACGATGTATCCGTATGTCGACGACATAAAAAACGTCAACGGAGTGTATCTGCGTCGCGTGGCCGCTCAGCCAGCGGATGATCAATACGTCTTTTATCCGGACTGCCAGCTTGCATCTAATGTGAATGGTAGCGTGTACGATGAGCTTTATACAGATAACATAGGGCAGGAGCGGGTGAAGCGGGAGTTTAAGACGATGGATCTAACTGGTGATTTACCTTGGGTATATCTCGGCGGTGACAGCATACAAAGCACCGCGATACTTAAAATTCAAGATTCAATCAAAGACACAGGTGTCATCTCTAAATTTGACGGTAAAATCTTGAGTAGGGTAGTGCAGGGCGGATCGATAAATGCAGCAGACTTGCAAGTAGTAACTGATGTTACAGATTTAGTTAATCCCGATGTAGTCGGTATAACTATTTCAAGATCCGACTCTGGCTGGGGTGTGAGTTACGTACCGACAGCGGATGAGGTCAAGGCATATTTTTGGGGCTGGACAATGAGACAGGAAGGGATGATTAGCACTCCATATACATCCGGGACTAAATGGTGGAGGCGTACAATAGATAACAGCAACCCTGTGTCTACGTTGCCAATAAGCTTTGCTCCCGGATATACACCCTACCGACTCCAATATCAGCTTACTGCTCAAGTAAACGAGACGGTACGCTCCGAAGGCGCAATTATGCTAGCTGAGGGCGCTAACACCCTAGAGGTAGGCTACGGGGTTATAGTTAGAGAGAGGGCCAAGCCTGTCAATCGAGCTGAGGGAGATTTTGTATATATTAATAGCTCGGTTGCTCTTGGAACAGGTTTAGATAGAGCAAATCAAAGCATTATTGAGATTTATAGGGACTCCCGTAAAGATAAATCTTGGACGATAGACAATAACGCCGAAGCATTACCCGGCAAGCAGAGGGCTTACAAATGGGCCTCAACCTACAACCCTTCCGCCGTATATGAGGTCACCTATCTTGCGCTGTATACCTATTTGATCGGAATTCCGCCAACACAGGTAAGCGCGGAGTATGCGCCTAATCAACGTACCGTAACAGATGATCTTGCCAAGACAGCGACACAACTCGCCGGACGGGTAACAGTGCTTGAAAACGGAACGGCGCAGGCTAAGCAACCGCAGTGGATTACACCGACGCTGCTTGGTGGCTGGGTAAAATACCATGACAATTTCAGCGGAGCCGCTTATCGTAAGGTCGGTAATGAGGTGCAATTGAGAGGAATGATTAAGGACGGAAATAATAGTGTAGCCATTATCAAATTACCTGCGCTATATCGGCCTAAGTACTTAATTTCGCTCCCTGTAATCTCGTTTAATGGTACAGACCATGATATTGGCAGTGCTGAAGTCACCCCTGCTGGAATTGTTACTGTCTATTTGGTCGGGAGTAACTGGTTATCTCTTGACACCATAAGGTTTGCCATAGACTAAGGAGGTCCACATGAAAGAAGCCATAATCACAGACCTAAACGGCCTGTTTATCGATGTCGAGCTCGTTGACGACAACGAAACAGGTTATTTGCCGTTGTCCGCGCCGGATGACCCATACGATAACGAAGTCGCGCCTATTACCGGCTATCGAGTTGCGCTGCCCGTCACGCCTGGCTTTTATCGCCCGCGTTTTGACCGAGAGGCTTATGATGCACATCAAGCATCCCTATCGTCATATGTAGTCGCTAAGGCCGCTTGGCTAGCACTACCAGAGGGTGAGCGCGGTCCAGAGCCGACAGCTCCCGCATCAACAGCGTATTGGGTGGAGGGGCTAGCGCCGGAGGATATCGCTGCGCTTCAGCTAACTCTGCCAAGGCCGTCGCCGGAGCAGGTGCGCATCAGGCAGTTGGAGACAGACAACGCCACGCTGCTGCTCAGTCAGGCCGAGACGGAGGCGCGGCTACAAAAATCAGAGCAAGATCACGCAGGGCTGCTGTTAGCGCTCGTGGAAGGAGGTGTGATTTAAAAATGGACTGGTACTTTACGATTAAGCGTTACTATGAACTGGGCTGTTATACGGCAGCGCAGGTGCTACGCTTCGCCGAGCTCGGCAAGCTTTCGCTAGATCAAGCGCAAGAGATTACAGGAGCCAGGAATGAGCAGTAGCGGAACTCCGGCTCGAAAGGAGAATGACATGAGCAGACCCGAGGTACAGCTTCAGGCGATCGCATCCCAAGTGGTTAAGCTCGAGACGCTGCAGGAAGTCAACACCCGGGCACTCGGCGATGTGGCCACTGGTATCACGCGTTTGATTGAAAGGTTAGAAAAGTCGGATGACACGGCACGAGAAGCCGCCCAGCGCGCTCGCGCCGCGCATCATCGGATAGATGAAATCAGAGCCAGCATCGACGGCATCAAGCAGGGACAGCGCTGGCTCATTACAACTTCATTCACGCTCATTGGCCTAGCAGCTGTGCTGCTGGGCCTTATTGTTAAATTTTTGGAATAAGGAGGGGTTTTTATGGATGGATCCTTCATTCAAGGGCTCATTAAGCCGGAGCTGGCGGGCGTCGTTGCCGTGTGTTGGATCATCGGTTTCGGCCTGAAGCGCACGCCGAGGGTCGCGGATTGGGTGCTTGTATATGCCGTAACAGCAGCGGGGATTCTATTCGTCTGCTTTTCGCTCGGCTGGAGCGTTGACAGCGTCATTCAAGGTATTTTGTGCGGAGCGGTGGCTGTATATGGGAACCAGTTATTCAAGCAAACCACCCAAGCCTTGAAAAAGGAGGGCGGGGATGAATAAAGAGAATTATCCCATTGAGCGCCGATACATCCGTATTCGCAGCAATACCAGGCCTGGCACCCGGCTTTCCGTCGGGAGCCCGGCTTTTTTTGTTGCTCATGATACAGGCAATCCAGGTGCATCGGCGGACGCCCATTTCCGCTATTTTGAGCGCCAGATGGACCGCATCGCATCGGCTCATGTTTTTATCGACGACCGCAGCATAATAGAAATTATTCCAACGGGTACAGGAGCCGAACCGGCAGAAAAAGCCTATCACGTCGTCCGCAATACAACTATAGACAATGAGCAGTTTGGATTCGATGCCAATGATGCTGCAATCGGAGTGGAGCTTTGCTACGGTGGTATGATCGATTTCGCAGCTGCTTATGATCGTTTTGCTTGGTATATGGCCTATTGCTGTAACAAATGGGGCAAATTGCCCTCCGCCCATATCGTCAGTCACAAACAGCTGGATCCTTCGCGCAAGACTGATTGCGAGCAATCGCTCACCTCGGGGGGAGTGACGTTTGGAGACTTAATTAGAGATGTTGCAGCAAGGATGAACAACCTTATTATAGAAACTCCTGAGTCCAAGTCTGAAAAGCTACCACTCGCAACATGCGACCATCTCATCCGCTCCTATGTCCAGCCGGCTTGGCACGAAAGGAAGACATCAGGCGATGCCGTAACTGCGGAACACTATGCCAGGCTGGCGGCCAATCTCCGTCAGGCAACAACTGCTGGGGCGGGCCTTGCCAAAAGCAACGCGCAGGAAGTGATTTATAATTGGCTCTCACCGGCCTGGTTGCGGGCACGACAAACGGGACGCGATGCAAGCTTCTACCATCGGATGGCTGATGAACTGAGAGCTTGCGCCGGAATTCCCTTAGAAAAGCTCTGCTGAGGGACAGACTTCTGTCTCCTCCGAACAATTCTAGTAATTAACTTCAGCAGTAGTTGTTCCAGCGGCAGCAGTTGCGGAGGAAGTTAAAGCTAATCGTAAGGGCTGTTTCTAGGTCATAGTCAATGACCTGGAAACAGCTCTTTTTACTAAATGACGCTCGTTATATGTAATAAGTATTTAACGGTTTTTAACAAAAATATATACCAATCTCTTTGAATGGCATGGTAAAATTAACCTAATTTTATATTCAAGGAGACTGGTATGGACAATAATTCGAATATGCTTGGTATTCTACTTCCTTTTCTACTGATGTTTCTCGTATTTTATGTTCTCGTAATCAGGCCGCGCCGGAAGAGAGGCCGACATAAGCAATATAGGGAATGGAACAGAGGGTCGAATCAAAACTATAACAGAGGTAATCAGCAAACATCTGTCATGCGCGACGGCAGAGGAGGGCGTTACAATAACAGTGACCGCTCAGGACAGGGGCGCGGAAACGGCTCCGGCATTCGCCGAGCTAATGACAACCGTCAAGAGTGGGGGAGCGAGAGGGATTACTCCAGTGATGAGGCTCGGCGTAAGGATTCGCTTTCTGAGATTGTAGATGAGATTACGGGATGGGCCAATCTCGGGGCGTTACCGCAAGCACCGCTTGATGCTACGACAGCAGCGATGAATCGGGCTTTGCCGAGCGAGTACATTGAGCAAGTGAAGTTTAGATACCTGAAGGAATTCCCGCATGTTCCAGAAGAGAAATTTGAGCTGCGGATGTTCGAGCTGAAGCGCTACTTTATCTTGTGCTCTGTGTTTAAAAGCGTCCCGATGTTCAGCGATGCAGTTGATGGCGTATGGCATGAAATGATTATGTACACACGCGATTATGAACGGTTCGGGCGCGACTTTCTGGGGGAGACGCTGCATCATACTCCTGCCAGAGATTCGATCCCGGACCCTGATGGCCGGGCATGGTTTGATCTAATCTATTCACTGCTGTTTCGTATTCATAAAGGAACGCAAACTGAATGGGGTCCTTTTTTCCGTCATCCGCTTAGTCGCGGACGCATCAAGGAGCTGTTATCCTTATCCGACGAGGAGCTTCGCAGAATATATTTCCGCAAGGACGCGGATGAACAACTGGTCAACTGGCTGTTGAATAACATGAAAAAGCAGTTCCGCGAAGCCTCAGCACTGAAAGAGCGGGCAAGCCGCCGACGGACAGATCGGAATAGGCATGCTGATGAAGAGGATGAGCAGGAGGAGTGGGATTACGACAATAATTACTCCTACGATAATCCAAACTATGGGACTGCGCTCGTGGGATTCATGATCATGCACTCCATCTATAATCAAGACACGTATCTTCAAGAGATAGAAATGGAGCTGCCTCCCGAGGAGCGAGAAGCCTCCTCCCGAAGTAGCTGCACGGCTTCTGGCTGCTCTGGAGGAACGGAGTAGAGCGGGGGAGGACAAGGTTCGAACGGCTCCAACGGCTCCTGCTCTGGCAGCAGCTGTTCCGGCTCAAGCTGCTCCAGTTCGAGCTGTTCTAACTCAAGCTGTTCCAGTGGAAGCTCAAGTTCTAACGATAGTGGCAGCTCAAGCTCCAATGGCAGCGGTAGCTCCAATGACAGCGGCGGTTCCAGTGGAGGTAGCAGCAGCTGTTCCAGTAGCAGTTGCGGAGGCGGCGACTAACGATAAAAGAGGGCTGTTCCAACGGCGGTAATTGCCGTGGAGCAGCCCTTTTGTGCGTTCAGCCCTACATGTAAATCAGTGTAATGTCCAAGTCGCGATTCAGGGACAGATCGATAAACTCTTCGCCAACTTGAATCAGAGGACGGAAAAATTCAGTAGGATGAGTCATGATGATCGTACCCGTTTGCCCGGAGTCGAGCTCTACCCGCTTACCAATAAAATTAGGAATCATATGGCGGATAAACGTGTGAGTCGTCTGTGGGTCAAGCTCGTGGAAGCTCATCCGATACAGATCGCGCAACACATACTGCAGATCGCGTTTCTCCTGGTAGGCGCGGGTCGAGATCATAGCACTGTAAACATCGGCCACGGCAACAATTTTGGCAATAGGAGAAATCTCTTCGCCGTTAATTCCGTGAGGATAGCCAGTTCCATTCATTCGCTCATGATGCTGAAGTGCGGCTGTAGACAGGAAGGGATCATCATAAGTACTTAGGATAATTTCTTCTCCATACAGCGTGTGGCGCTTGACCTCGCGATATTCTTCGTCTGTAAGCTTTTCTGGCTTGTTCAGAATTTCATGCGGTATACGGCATTTGCCGATGTCGTGGAGAAACCCGGCTTTCCCGATACGGGTTGCTTCCTCCTCGTTATGCCCCATCCAGGCTGCTAGATAATAAGACAACATACCTACTTGCACGGAATGCTGATAGGTATAATCATCCGTTGTGTTCAGCAGAAGCAGCATGGATACAACGTCTCTCTCCATTTGGAAGCTGGTCAACAAGGGTCCAAAGGTTTTATCCACATCTTCTTCCATGACCTTGCCTTCTTCAAATGCTTTGCGGAACAAATTCCCGCATCCTGCGATCGCATTCTGATAGAGAGGTTGCATAGCAGGCAGCCACTTCGGAGAAAGGCCGGATTCAATCGTGCGATGTTCGGAAACGGTCGACTTTGCTTCTGGCTGTTCCATCTCAACATCAACATAGTCGATATTGTGTTGGGTCAGTTTGGAAATTTCGTAAGAAGTAAGGCGGGTTCCCTTGGCCATCACGTTTAACCCATAGTTGTTGAAGGCGTCGTTTGCTAGCTGATCGCCATCTTTGAGCATGGAAATATGAACCCTCATGTTGCACCTCTGCAAGGTTATTCTTTTACGTCTAAAGGACTATCTCTAATGTATCTGTATTATACAAATATGGCAATAACAGACTTAAGAATAGTTCTATTAACCTATTATATCGGCGTAAATGGCTTTAGCTTTAATAGCATTATCTGTACCTTGAATGAGGGCTCTAGCATCTGGGAAAAAAACGGCGCTAATCTGCTCATCCCGAGCGTACCGCAGTGAGTAGGGAGTAAGATGCAACTGGCCCGATCCGGCTAGGCGGGATGCCAGTACCTGCAGATCAAGCGTCCCGGCGCGGGCAGGCCTTACCTGCACGGTTGATCTTCCACATAGCAAGACGGTCTCATTCATTGACTCATCGAGAAAAGGGAATTCCCCGACCCCGCAGCAAGGGCAATCCGGCTGTTTGGTTCCTGTAAGGCCGAGTGGCATCCATGAATTGCGCCAAAGATCCAGCTGTAGCAGGCCAGCTCGTAATTGGCTGCGGTTGCCGGTAAGCCATTTGATCGCCTCCATCGCCTGAAGGGAGCCGACAACATCCACTAGAGGAGACAGCACGCCTGCCGTCTCACAAGTATCCGTCAAGCCAGCCGAGGGCGGCTCGGGAAACAGGCAGCGGTAGCAGGGAGTCTCGCCAGGGATGACGGTCATCGTCATCCCACCGGCCCCGACAGCCCCGCCGTAAATCCACGGAATCTGCTGACGGACCGCGTAGTCATTGAGCAGGTAACGGGTATGAAAGTTATCGGTGCCGTCCAGAAGAATGTCTGCGTCATCCAGTAGACTGGAGGCATTGCCCCCATGTAGGTCCGCTGCATACGCTCGGATGTTGATGCTGCTATTGATTCGACGCAACTTGTTCGCGGCGGCTTCTGCTTTGGGTAGTCCGCTACGAGCATCTTCTTCGTCGTACAGTAGCTGGCGCTGCAAGTTGCTCCACTCGACGATATCACGGTCGATCAGCCGAATCTCACCAACTCCGCTGCGTGCAAGATGCGAGGCTATCACACAGCCGAGAGCTCCGACTCCAACGATCGCCACTTTGCTAGAGCCCAGCCGCTCCTGGCCGGTTAGGCCGATCGGAGTGAAGCGGACTTGGCGGATATAGCGATTGTCGGGTCGGTTGTTATCATCCGTCCAGCCTTGCTTGCTGCCCAGAGCTCCGTGCTCTTGAGCATGAACCTGCTCCTGCTCGTTCACGGACATTCCTTCCTTTCAGGGGGGCCTGTGCTCGCCGCCGTTACAGAGAGCTTCGCTTCTGGCACAGCCAGCTCGGCTAGAGGATTCCAAGGGCCGAGTTGATGGCCTTTCCACTCCGAACCGTCTTCCCAGATTTCTTTTTTCCAAATGGGTACAATCTGCTTCAGCCGCTCGATGGCGTAACGACTTGCCTCGTAGGAGGCATCGCGATGCGCGCTCGATACGGCGATAACAACGCTCGCTTCGCCGACTTTGACAACGCCGATCCGGTGATGGATAGCGCTGTGCGTACCGGGCCAGCGCTGGTTCAATTCCTGGCCAATTTGCTGGAGGGTGCGCAGCGCCATTGGCTCATAAGCCTCGTACTCTAGCCGTACAGTACGCTGTCCACCGGTCCACTCGCGCGTCGTTCCGATAAAAACTAGCGCAGCCCCATGATTGCTATGCTCGATGATCGATGTGACTGCCGCGGCATCGATAGGCTCAGCGGAAATTCGGTAGGCCGGGAGCGAGCTTGTCTCTGAATTGCCCATGCCGTCACCACCTGATACGGGCGGGAGCAGAGCAAGCGTATCATGGCAACTGACGGATTCCGTATCCGCCGCGTAGGATTCATTGCGTGCTGCGAAGCACACCGCGAGCAGTCCCGCATGCTCTGGATAAGCCTCTATCAGGGCGGTTTTTAACTCGCCAACGCTCATTTCGGAGCGCTCCAGACGAAGCTCGACCTGAGAGGTTCCGAGGCGCTCCGGCAGGCCGGCGAACAGTGCGATGCTCCAGTTGTAATTCATGGCAGATAACCTCACTTGTCCCGCTCTTGTATTTGGTTCCAGCATATCATAAGTGTTTTAAAAATGATAAACTTTAGAGGCAAGCGTACAGCTTTACCGTCTATAGGACGGTGGATGTACGCGCAGGGAATACGAGACGGATAACGATAAGGAAATCCGTTCTAGTAGGAGAGCGTACAGCTTTACCGTCTATAGGACGGTGGATGTATGCGCAGGGAATACGAGACGGATAACGATAAGGAAATCCGTTCTAGTAGGAGAGCGTACAGCTTCACCGTCCATAGGACGGTGGATGTATGCGCAGGGAATACGAGACGGATAACGATAAGGAAATCCGTTCTAGTAGGAGAGCGTACAGCTTTACCGTCTATAGGACGGTGGATGTATGCGCAGGGAATACGAGACGGATTCGTTGGATAGAACAACAATGGAACAGAGGAGGGACGGCTATGTTGAGCGACCGTTTTGGCAGAGTTCATGATTATCTTCGCATCTCGGTGACGGATCGCTGCAATCTGCGCTGTCTCTATTGCATGCCGGAGGAGGGCATGGAATTTGCGGACTCCTCGGAGCTACTCAGCTATGACCAGATCGTCGAAGTTGTTGAGGCTGCAGCAGAGCTTGGCTTCAAACGGCTGAGGATTACAGGCGGCGAGCCGCTGGTGCGTCCCGGTCTAGACGGTCTCATCCGCCGATTGAAGGCGATTTCGGGCATAGTGGAAATTTCTCTCACAACAAACGGAATTCTGCTAGCGAGGCAGGCTCGAGCGCTCCGCGAGGCTGGTCTAGATCGGGTTAACATCAGCTTGGATACGCTCGATGCCTCGCGTTTTCGCATGATAGCTCGCAGGGGGGGGCTCGAGCAGGTGATGGCCGGCATCCAGGCGGCTGGCAAGGCCGGACTTGGACCGATCAAGCTGAATTGTGTACTGCTGAAGGGAATCAATGAGGATGAGGTCAAAAGCTTTCTGCGCTTGTCAATTAACCATCCTTTGCATATACGCTTTATTGAATATATGCCCATCGGCCATGCCGATGAGCAATGGCGACGCTCTTATTTGCCGTTGAGCAACGTCATGGATACGGCCAAGGAGCTAGGACTGCCGATGGCGCCGCTAAGCTCGATGACAGGCAATGGTCCTTCGGAAAACTGGGCTTTCAAGGGAGCGGTCGGCTCCTTCGGCCTGATTCATCCTGTTAGCGACCGTTTCTGCGCGAGCTGCAACCGTCTCCGTCTGACCGCCGACGGTAATCTGCAGCCTTGCCTGTACTGGGTGGACGAGCTGAATGTCAAACCAGCACTGGGCAACCGGGGGGAACTACAGGAGCTGTTCCGGCGCGCTGCCGACATTAAGCCTGAGAATCATGATATGGCGGCAAAGCTACATGACAATGCTTTGAGCCACACCCCGACTTCTCGGCGCATGTCGCAAATCGGCGGATAAAAATTGCCGTGATTGGAGTTAGGGTCTGACAACAACAGCGATTGGAAGAGTTCGCGCAGCGAGCCTTACCGTGAAAATTCTATTTTTAACTTACAGAAGATATAGTCGCAGGCGATTGGCCAACCAGTCGCTCGCCTGCGCCGATTCATGGCCTGAAGGGAGCACATGGAGCATATGGAACAAATGGACATAAAGGGATGGAAGCCTCAGCTTGTGCTGCTTCACAGCAATGATGTACATAGCCGACTGGAGGAGGCAGCCCGGATTTCTTCCTGTGTAGCGGATAAACGACGCCTGTACGGCGAGAGTCGTGTATTGTACGTCGATATTGGTGACCATCTGGACCGGATGCGCCAGGAGACGGAGGGCACGGGAGGCAGCGTTAACATAGCTTTATTGAGCGAGGCGGGCTGCGAAGCGGCCATCCCTGGTAACAATGAAGGTCTCACTTTCACAAAGGACGAGCTTGCCCGGCTGTACGGACGCGAAGCGAGGTTCCCGGTGCTTTGCTGCAATATGCTGGATGCAGAAACAGGCGAGCTCCCAGAGTGGCTGCTTCCAAGCACAGTAATTGTTAAAAATGGGCTACGTATTGCTTTGATCGGGGCGACGGCTGCTTATCCGGCTTTTTATGAGCTGCTGGGCTGGACGGTAAATGATCCGACGGAAGCGGTAAGAGAGCAGGTAGCTCTGCTGCGCGATGCCGCAGATGCGGTCATTCTTCTATCCCATCTCGGTCTGCCAACAGACCGCCGACTAGCTGAGAACATCCCCGGAATCGATATTATACTGGGAGGCCATACGCATCATCTCTTGGAGGAGCCCGAGCTTGTCGGTGATACTTTGCTCTGTGGAGCTGGCAAGTTCGGTGAACGGCTGGGCCGCGTTGAACTGGCGATTGAGGAAGCGACGGGCAGGCTGCTCAAAAGAGGCTCACTGCTTCCGCTCGCTTCCTGGCCGATGGGGGACGGAGCGGAATCGCTGCTTCGCGAGCATGGAGAGGCGGCTCGGCGGGAATTGTCTCGTCCCGTGGCCAAGCTGAGCCGGGCATTACCGCTTGATGAGGAACGGGAATCGCCGCTTGCGAATCTGCTTGCCGCAGGCGTGAAGGAGTGGACAGGCGCGGACATCGGCATCGTTAATGCGGGTCAACTGCTCGGCAGCCTGCCGGTGGGAGAGATCAGTGAAGGATTGCTCCACTCGCTCTGCCCTTCGCCAATTAATCCATGCCGGATGAAGCTTCGGGGCAGCCTCATCCGCGAAGCGCTAGAGCAGTCGCTGCTCCCGGAATTCATTGGCAAGGAACTACGTGGCTTCGGCTTTCGCGGTACGATACTGGGGACTCTCGCGGTGGACGGTTTGCGCATCGAATGGGATCCCCAGCGCGAGCCGGGCCGGAAAATTATAGCCATTGAGTATCAGGGAGCGGAGCTAGATGATGGGCTCGATTATTCGGTCGGTACGCTGGACATGTTTACCTTCGGGGCGGGGTACTTGCCGCTTAAAGAGGGGACCGACATCCAATACTTCCTGCCCGAATTCATCCGCCAGGTGCTGGCCGTTGAGCTGAATAAGCCGCATGCGCTGGAGAGCTGTTTCATCCCCCGTTACGGGATGTCGAAAACACCCGTCGAATAAAGAGATATTGTGGCGAAACCTGCCCTCGAAACTAAATTTTTCCCTTCGAAATGACGATACAGGATAAGATACAATTCGTTAGCAGGGGAGCGACCCGTTGATGATACTCATGCCCCTAAGCATGTGTCGGCCCGGGATGAGGCTGGCCAGGAAAGTCCTTTCTGGGGAAGGCCTCGTACTTCTCGGAGAAAATATGGAGCTGACGGCAAGAATCATTGCCAGGCTGCATGATTGCCATATTAATTTCCTTTATATTCAGGATGAGGCGACCAGGGATATTGAGGTGCGTGAGCTGATCAGCGAGGACACGATGAGAGTGGCCATGACAGAGATCCGCAGCAGTTTCAGTCAAATGATGAACAGCCCGGTTCGCAGGCGCGGCGCCGCGTATCCCTTCGTAGGCTCTCAGCTCCGCGACGTGATGAACCGGGTTATCGACGATCTGTCCGCTCATAAGGAATCCGTTGTTATGCTGATGAATATGGCAAGTGTAGACAATTATCTCTATCAGCACTCCCTTAATGTGTGCGTGTATACAACTATGCTCGGTATCAACTACGGCTACTCTCGAGATGAGCTGACCACCTTAGGCATGGGCGCTCTGTTGCATGACATTGGGAAAACATGCATTCCGGTCGAGTTGCTCAAGAAGCCAGGATTGCTGACACTGGATGAATATGAGGAAATGAAGCGCCATACCGAATACGGTTACGATATTCTACGGCGGGAGGCAGGAATACCTGCACTTGCTGCGCTGTGTGCGTTGCAGCATCATGAACGTTTGGACGAAAGCGGTTATCCCTTCGGTCTGAAGGGTAAGGAGATTCATGAATTTTCCAAATGGATTGGAATGGTCGACTCCTATGATGCGATGACAACCAACCGAATCTACCGGGAGCCAATGCTGCCGCATCAGGCGGTCGAAGCGTTATATGCCGGAACAGGCACGCAGTATGAACAGTCGATGGTACAGCTATTTCGAGATAAGGTAGCCATTTATCCTGTTGGGATGACCGTCCGCCTGCAAACCGGCGAAGTGGGCGTCGTAGTTGATGTCCGGGCCGATTGCCCACATCGCCCGGTCGTGAGGGTGCTGCAGGATGACGGTGGGATTCGGCTAAGAGCACCCTATGAGATCGACATGTCGTTGCAACTGACCAGCATGATTGCCGGTGTCAACGGAGATCAGCCCGAAGAACAGGAAGCTGTTGGATCCATTTGAAGTCGGGCGATATGCAAGGAATCAAGGAGCCGTGAGGCTCTTTTTTTAATTTCATTAGAATAATAAACCTCTCTCACCACAGAGAAGCGTTTGATTACCCGTTGAAGGGGCAGTACAATAAAATTATGTGTTTCATCATCAAACGATAAGGTGCTGTATAGAATGAATCCCGAATTGACGCTACACCAGCCGTTGCCGCCCCTCACGCCTGACAATGATCCTTGGGAACCGCTCGAGAACCTGAAGCGCTTTGGCCGCCATGCTTTGACGAGCGTGGAGTTCACGGTAACCAATCTGTGCAATATGCGCTGCGAACATTGCGCCGTGGGCGATACACTGACCATGCGAGAAGGAGATAAGCTGCCGCTGTCGCTCCTACTTTCTCGACTGGATGAAGTTGAACAGCTTCAGACGATCAGCATTACCGGCGGAGAGCCCTCCTACTCGGAGCGCACGGTCCGCGAATACATCGTTCCCATCCTTCAATACGCCCGCAGCAGGGGCATTCGCTCCCAGCTCAATTCCAATGTTACGTTGGATTACAGCCGGTACGAGCTTATTGCACCCTATTTGGACGTGATGCATATTTCGTTCAATTACACTTCTGCGGATGATTTCCATGAGGTGGGCTTCGCTCGCTCCGGTCACTCCGTTCCGCGCACGGCCGCTGTTCGGATGTACGAGCGCATGATCGATAATGCTCGTCGTCTCAGCGAAGCTGGCGTACTGGTGTCGGCGGAGTCTATGATCAACTTCCGCACTCACCGCAGAATGCCGGAGATCCATCGTTTGATCAAGGAAATGGGCTGCGCCAGACATGAGGTTCATCCGATGTATCCGAGCGCCTGGGCCGGCAATCTTCCTGCGATCAGCAAAGAAGAGATGCGCTTAGCGGTAGCGGACCTGCTTGACACTCGCGACCCGGAGATGTGGATGCTGTTCGGAACGCTTCCCTTCTACTCCTGCAGTTCGGATGTGGCGGACAGAGAGCTATTAGCCAGGCTGAAAAGGGAACCGCGTGTAACGGTTCGCAACGATCCCGATGGACGCAATCGGCTCAATGTGAATCTGTTCACCGGCGAGGTTTTTGTGACCGATTTCAGCGACATCCCAGCCTTCGGCAATATTGAAGAAGAGCGTCTGGACGATGTATTTTCCCGCTGGCTTGACCATCCTCTCAGTCGCAGTGTGAACTGCCATTGTCCGGCTGCTGCCTGCTGCGGCCCGAACTTACTCGTCAAGCAAATGTATTATGAGGGTGTCGATTTCCTGAAGCAACGGGCTGTGCTTTAAACCTGAACGCTAGAATGGGGCCGTGCTCAACGTTCAATAAGGTCTGTTCATTCCACTGGTTGGGGATAAAAAGGAACGGATATCCGCGGCTAGGCAAGAAAACAGCTCTTCGCGAATAGATATTAAAACAGCGGAGTGCAAGCGCCTGCGGATGCCATGCGTGGGCATTTACCGGAATCCCGAAGCAACTGCAGGTCGGGACGAGTCGGAAGCGGGAGATTCGTGCCGCGAGCTATAGAGAGAGCCAAATAGAGGCATGCCGGGGGAAGCTGCCGGTGGAGCCTATAGGGGGATCTGCGGGGACTGCAGCCCCGGGGGAGAAATGTAAATGTCGGTCAAATCACTTGTTTTTGTAGCTGTCGGATTAATGCTGCTGTACTTGAGCTTTACGGTGGGGGCTCCGTTCCTGCTTGCGCTGATCGTCGCCATCTTCCTTGAACCTGTGAACCAGCTGCTAATGAAAAGGGCAAGAGTAAACCGGATCGTAGCCGTAATCATCAGTTGCACCTTATTTACGCTGTTGCTGCTGGCGCTTGCTACAGGCATCGGCTTCAAGCTGACGGCCGAACTGATCGCTTTCTGGAACCGCGCGCCGGCGATGGCGTCGGATGCCAATGTCTTTTTACTAGACATGATCGACAACGCCAAAGAGCTTTACACACATATTCCGCCGGATTCAGCCGTCCAACTGGAGAAAGCGCTGAATGGGCTGGTCAGCTCGCTTACAGGAATGGTGACGGCGCTGTCACGCACGATCGTGAGCCTCGCCTCGGGCTTGCCGGGCATGTTCATTTTCTCGATTGTGTTCATTGTAGCGGTTTATATGTTCAGCTTCAGCTTGAGCACGATGAGAGCTTCGTTCCTCTCGCTCTTCCATGAGGAGTCCCGTCCTCAAGTAGGCGCGGTGCTCGACAACCTGAAAAATTCCGTATTCGGCTTTCTGCGCTCGCAGCTGCTGCTTAGCCTCGTGACGTATGTCATTACGCTGATCGGTTTGGTAAGCATGAGAATCGATTACGCCATGGCAATCGCTTTACTCGTTGTTGTTGTCGATATTTTGCCGATTCTCGGTACAGGCTCGGTACTCGTCCCTTGGGCGGCATACATGCTGCTCATCGGCCATCCCGGCACAGCAATTGGACTTGTGCTGCTGTTTATCGTTATCACGGTTGTCAGACGCATCATCGAGCCCAAGATTTTGGGAGACTCAGTCGGCATCGGTGCCATATCGGCATTGATCAGCCTTTACGTCGGCTTCAAGCTCGTCGGTGTCATCGGCGTGTTTCTCGGGCCGCTCGTTGTCATCATCTACATGGCTGCGCGCAAGGCTGGTTTGTTCCAACTGAAGATTCGATTGTAGCGCATATTCATTCTAAGCAAAAACGCTCTCCATGCTGCTCAAAAGCGGCGCGGGGAGCGTTTTTTTTATGCCGATAAATTGGGAATTGCGATCATGGATTCCTTTTTGAACTACCTCTTTAACGGTACTCAGAACAACTCGCGGGCTTGCCTACATCCATCACTTCTACGAGATACCGCCAGCAGTCTGGCTGTGATCCGTCAAGATCATAAAAATCATAATCTTTGGCGAGCTTGCCGCTTGATACAGATTGACCGTTCCACTTGGAAACCTCCGGATCTCCAGCTAATGCAGCAACGGCGCGCCCTATGAAATGCGGCGATTCCGAAATGGCAAAATGAGGTTCACCCACAGTGGCATCACGCCAGTTTTCTTCCTTGACGCCAAAGTGCTGGAGCATGATTTCAGAGCGCATCCAGCCTGGAGTCACAGCTATTGCCGTGCAATGGAAAGGTTTTAGTTCATGGGCTAAAGACTGAGCCATACGAATGACGGACGATTTGGCCAGATCGTAGAACATAGATAAACGGTAGTTTTTATCATTGTACTCTGCCGTTCCGTCCGTTATTTCAACGACTAGTCCATTTGGGTTTTGAATTAACAGGGGGAGTGCAAAATGGCTGGTGATGATATGGGTGTCAATGGCCAGCCGAAGCATGCGAAACCCTCGTTCAAGGGAGTGTTCCCACACGGGTACATACTGCTTCAAATCTTCACCGCCCCAAACATCGTTGACCAGAATGTCCAGTCGCCCCTGTTCCCTCTCGATGCGGGCGATTAATGCCTCAACCTGATCCGGGTCGAGATGATCCACCTGAACCGCAATTCCTTGACCACCCGCATCATTTACAAGTTCAGCAGTTTCTTCAATTGTTTCTGGGCGATTGTATTCGGAGCGCTGTGCTCGTGTTGTACGTCCGGTCACATAAACCGTGGCTCCAGCCGCTCCTAACTCAACTGCAATTCCTCTGCCAGCGCCGCGTGTTGCACCTGCCACCAAAGCTACTTTCCCAGTTAAAGGTTTCATGTTCAGCTTCCCCTCCTTAGTTCTATCCCGATTGTAGACCATCAATATGACACCTTATGTCATATTGTTAGCAGCTCTGTTGCTGATTCTGTTTGCTGCGGGAGCGCGCGATGGCAAATGGAAGATAGAGCGCCAGGAAAATAAGCAGCGCTGCTGCCTCCAAAGAGAGGATGTACCACGGATAAGGTCCGAGGAAGTCCAGCATGGAAGCGGTAGGCGGCTTGCGTGCCAGGAACATGTAATTGGCTCCGCTCAAGTAGTTCACCACAAAGACGATGGCCGCGATGACATTGGTTGCGATCAAGGCGGTGAATACGGAACGAAGCGTCGGGCGGAAGCCTTCGACCCAGACCATATAAAGAGCGGACAAGATCAGTAGCCCATGAGCGGCAAAAAACTCAAGGAAGCGGAAATGAGGGAATGCATAACCGAGGGCAGGTGTGGCCAGTGCTTGGAGCGCACCCCCGATGGCTGTGAAATAGACGATATGGAACAGGAAACGGCTGCGCAGCAACAGCATGAGGATCGAGAGGTAGAGCGAGATGCTGCATAGCTCAAAAGGTAGTGTGGATGACGCTTGAAAAATTCCATTGCTGAAATACCAAATATTTAGCAGAATCTCGCAGACGGCAAGCAGCGCTGCCAGAATCAGTCTGCCCCTTGCCGGCTTGCTTCGCGCTAACGGCCTGCGAAATAGATAGAGCAGTACGACAGCGGCGGTAATTAATCCAAGGCTGACCAGATGGGAAGGACTGAACAGAATGAAGCGTTCGGTGACTTCAGATTGAAACATGACACCCCAACCTTCCTTTATTTGTCTCTGTGCGGATGGATTAGCGACAACTTCGCCATATCGGTTTGAAGTCCTTTTTTTGGCAGGAGAATCCGTATTAGCACTGCAAATCTTGAGCGAAGAACGCAGGCTGCTTAAGAAAAGACTAAGAATTGTAGCCGGTTAACGTTAAGAACTGTCTGTTAGCATAGAAAAAAAGGAGGCGTAGCGATTGCCGTTTCGCATTATGAGACGCAAGTTTTTATATGTCATGGCCTCCTCCATCCTGCTGGGCGGAGTGGTCGGAATCATTTTTATGGAGCTTGTCACTGAACTCTCCTCTAAGCCAGCGTCAGGCTTCATCCCCGGTCTATTGGCAAGAGCTCTCATCCAATCTGTAGGTATCCGTCCTGCTGGGCTGTTCGTTGTATTATGCCTGTCAAGTCTGCTGTTCTGGTGGCGGTCCCGAAAAATAGAGGAGCAAATGAGGGCTAACGAAGTCGAGCCTGAACTGGACTCCGAAGAAAAGGAAGAGCAATTTCCTGCTGACGAGCCAGCAGGAAAGGTGGCTATCCAGCCCGAAACCGAGGAGCTGATATTAGCGCTGCAGCATTTGCTTGAGTTGATG
The DNA here is from genome assembly GCF_002233675.1 of Paenibacillus herberti. GTDB lineage: Bacteria > Bacillota > Bacilli > Paenibacillales > Paenibacillaceae > Paenibacillus_O > Paenibacillus_O herberti. The sequence goes on from NZ_NMUQ01000001.1 coordinate 82,557, forward strand.
CGGGAGCGGGAGCACGCGCAGGTGCAGGCGCAGGCGCGCCAGAGAGAAGGAATGAAATGAGCGGGAAAACGCGTGATTCAGCTAAGATGCGAAGGGCAGAAGGAGTTTTACCAACGGCTGCTGATCGTGGAGCTGCTTACGTCGTAACTGGAAGGCGGGGGCGTTTCCGGCTGAAAAGTCTTTTTTTCTGGCTGTACGATGCGACGGTGATATGCGCCTTGGCAGCGCTGCTGCTGGCATTCTGCCTATATGCGACAGGGGAATGGCTGACTCGCAGCAGCCCGAAGCTTAATCGCCTCGCCTCGCATGAAACCGTTGTGACCGACCGTCATGGCAAGCCGGCTGGACTGCTGGAACAGCCGGGACAGGGGACTCGGAAGACAGCAGAGGGGGATGAGCTGCCGCTTCTTTTGAAAGCCGCCTTTGTGGCAGTTGAGGACAAACGTTTTTACGAGCATGCTGGGGTAGATTTGAGAGCAGTAGCTAGGGCGGTCGGGGCGAATGCTTCCGCGGGCCGGGTCAAGCAGGGCGGCAGCACCATTTCGCAGCAACTGGCGCGTACACTGTATTTGTCCAACGACAGAACCTGGTTGCGCAAAGGATTGGAGCTGTCAGCCGCGCTTGCCCTGGAGCGCAAACATTCAAAGGAAGAGCTGCTGACCGGATATTTGAACGAAGTCTACATGGGCAAACAGTTGTATGGGATCAAGGCTGCGGCCAAGTTTTATTTCGGCGTGAAGAACCTTGAACAGCTTAAGCTGTGGCAGATCGCCACTTTAGCTGGAATTCCGAAAGGTCCCGCACTTTACAATCCGCTTGATGAGCCTGCGCAAAGCTTGGAACGGCGGGTAGTTGTGCTGAAGCTAATGAGGAGCCAGGGACTGATTTCAGCGCAGGAGCTGCAAGGGGCAACCAAGATTACTTATTCTCCGCCTGCCTCTGACTCTTCCAAGGAAGTGAGACTGTCGTCAGCTCTACTGGATACGCTGATGAAGGAGGCGACCCGGCTGACCAAGCTGTCTCGCGACGATCTGATGACAGGCGGATTTACCATAACGACCGGTTGGGACCCCGCTGCACAGGCGCGGTTGGACAAAGTTTTTGCCGATGAAAAGGCATTCCCACGCAGCGCATCCGGCAAGCCGGTTCAGGCTGCAGCTGTGCTGCTGGACAATGAGAGCGCAGAGATTCGCGCGCTTGCCGGAGGACGCGGAAGCGGCGCGACAGGGCTGAACCGCGCACTCGCTAGGCGTCAGCCCGGCTCGATGATCAAGCCTCTTGCTGTGTATGGGCCTGCTCTGGAATCCGGAAAGTATTCACCGGACAGCCTGCTTGAAGATCAGGCGGTTAATTATAGCGGGTATAAACCGACGAACCTCAGTGGCCGGTACAGCGTCCGAATGACGATGAGGGAGGCGGTACAGAAGTCAATCAACGCTCCGGCGGTATGGCTGCTGGATCAGATTGGCATGAAAGCTTCGCTGGCTTTTATGGAGCGGGTGGGGATTCAAACGGAAAAGGATGACCGACATCTGGCGCTTGCCCTGGGCGGTTGGACACGTGGTATTACGCCGCTTGAGGCTGCACAAGCATTCCGTGCATTTGCTGCCGGAGGCCTTTACCGGGAGGGGCATCTAATCACTTCGATTCGGGATCGGAGCGGTAAGCTGATTTACGAGGCGAAGGGCAAGGAATCCAAAGCGATGTCCCAGACCACCGCGGCTCGAATGAATGACATGTTGCTGCAGGTTGTTCGAGAAGGTACTGGGCGACAGGCGGGAGCCGGGGGGCTGCAGGCAGCAGGCAAAACCGGCACAACACAGCTGCCGGGCGCTCCGTCAGAAGCAGCGCGCGATGCGTGGTTTGCCGGGTATACCGGCAACCGAACTCTGGCGGTGTGGATTGGACTAGACAGCAGTTCAGAGGACTATATGATTGCATCCGGCGCAGATGCCGCTCGTATATTCCGGCTTGTGATGGAGTGAGTTGATGGTAGTTGAGGAGCACTATTCGGATGACCAGATCCCGTTTGACAACAACCAAGCGAAGCGAAACTCGCGTTTGGTGAAGATCAAACAGAAGGTTTCCGGTAGTTTTCGAACGACGGAAGGAGCCCGGCTATCGGCTCGAAGCGTAGTGTGTTTCGACGATCATGAAGCTGGAGCTGGAGCTGCTCCCTTCGTTTGTCTCAGCCTTGTCGGGGCAACTGCGGCTTTGATAGGCCTAAGTCGTACCACCAAGTCAGTCTCGTATTGATGTGGTCATGCACAATTTGTATGATTTTTCACTCAACATGCATTCGGGCCGTGCTGATATTTTGGATATTGTACGATAAATCATTCAAAATGGCTGGGCATAGGCGACGAAAGCTGGGCTTTGTATGTTTTATCATACAAAGTGTTGAAAAGAGGCGGTTATAAACCAAATTTTATATGATAAATCGTACAAAAAAAGTTGCGTTGCCCACGAAAGCCGAGTTCAAACCCTATTCCATTCAAATCGAGAGGGAAGCACTCCCCGATGATCCTTCACAACGCAGGATTATTCGGACGTTTTTCATTTACCTCTATAGGCACCTAAGTAGTACCTAAACAATAATAATTAACAGATCATGCTAATGCATCCCAAAAATCCACTTTATGAACGATAAGAATTCGATGCCCCTTTTTTCTAAGTGCTATTGCCTTTTCTATTTTTCGACCGGTCTTCATTTCATCAAAATTGATGTTATATGATGATTGAGTTTACAATAAAATCGAAAAAAAATGCTTTTAATATCTTTTCCTCTGTTTCGTCAACTTTACCATCCTCTAAAACTTTGAATACAAGTGAGTATGCTTCATCATAGGGATAAACGGTTTCCAAATGCGAGTTTTGATTTAGCCAGTTTTTCAGCTCTGTAATTTCTTCTTTATTTATTTTATTGTCACTTAAAATGCCATGAAGAAAACCATGAAGCTCCTGAATATCATGTTCAACTACGCCATAATATGGCGACTTATTTATATAGGAATCACATGCCCATCGCATGTCATCTAGCTCTTCAATGGAGAGTATGCCGTCTTCCAAAGATGCCACGATTAGTTGGATAATTTCTTTGAATGGATGTTTATTTCGATGTTGATTTTGCAGTAAGCACCAATTTTGCAATTCCTCTATTTCCTCAGATCGGATTTCTACATCAGCTGTTATACCTCTAATAATCCCAGTGAGAGTGAGCAAAGATTTTTCGAAAACAGCTTTCCCCATATAGGTAGTGTATACCATGAAACCCATCCCTTATCAGCCCCATCGGATGGGGGACTTGCTGGGATCTCAGCTGAGTTGTTCAAGAGATTGGAGTTGTGCTCGTAAATTCCTTCTTCCCATTTTGAATTTGGCGTTTTTCGACTCCGAGACGATCCACAAGTTGTTAACCTGCGCTGTCCGTAGGTGCTGTTTTTTTAACCTTTCCTTTACACTGGAATACTAGTTTGATAGAATAACCCCATTCATTTGTTAACCTATATTTAAATTAAAAAGGTTAACATATATCCATGGGAGATGGTCATATGACAAGCGAATACGAAAGGCTTGCTACTCTGAATAAGGCTTATTTATGGCATCCTTTTACTCAAATGAAAGAGTACAACAGCTCCTCCCCTCTCATTATCGAACGCGGTGAAGGTGTCATGCTTTACGATGTTCAAGGACGGGCTTATTATGATGGCTTTTCATCCGTATGGCTCAACGTTCATGGACATAATGTTCCGGAGCTTAATCTGGCAATAACGGAGCAGTTAGGGAAGGTTGCCCATTCCACCCTCCTCGGCATGGCCAATGTGCCGGCAATTGAACTTGCAGAGAAGCTGGTAGAAATAACTCCGCCAGGATTGAACAAAGTATTTTACTCTGATTCCGGAGCGACTGGAGTCGAGATTGCGATCAAGATGGCGTTTCAGTATTGGCATAACAAAGGTTTCCGAAATAAAACAACGTTCATCACGATGGATCAAGCGTATCACGGTGATACGATAGGTGCGGTGAGCGTCGGGGCAATTCCTCTGTTTCATGAGGTGTTTCGCCCCATGTTGTTTCCTTCGCTTACGATTCCGTACCCTTATCCATATCGTTATGGTGGTGATGGGATGGAGGCGATGGACGCTACGCTGACTGCACTCCGTTATTTACTCGAAACGCGGGCCGATGAAATTGCGGCTCTCATTGTAGAGCCGATCGTGCAGGGTGCTGGGGGCATCATCGTCATGCCGAGGGATTGCTTGCGCCAGATGGCTGAACTTTGCCGGGAGTATGGAGTTCTGTTTATCGCTGACGAGGTGGCGACTGGTTTTGGCCGAACGGGCGCTATGTTCGCTTGTGATCTCGAAGGAGTTTCGCCTGATTTGATGGTCATGGGAAAAGGGCTGACTGGCGGTTATTTGCCCGTGGCAGCGACGCTTGCTACCGATGAGATTTACAATGCGTTTTATGCCGATTACGAGGAGCAGAAAACCTTTTTCCATGGTCATTCCTTCACGGGAAATCCACTCGGCTGCGCCGTTGCTTTGGCCAGTTTGAAGCTGATGGAAGAACGCGACATGGTTGAAGGAGTCAAGGTGAAGGCTTCCTTCGTCGAGCAAAAGCTAGCTGCCCTTAAAGATCGTCCCCATGTCGGTGAGATCAGGCAACAGGGACTAATGATTGGCATCGAGCTTGTCCGGGATAAAGCTTCACAAGTGCCGTACGACTGGGCGGAGCGGGTTGGAGTTCGCACGAGTTTGCGAGCAAGAGAACTCGGGATGTTAACGAGACCACTCGGGAATGCCATCGTTTTTATTCCACCGCTTGCCAGCAGTATAGCTGAGCTGGATGAGATGACGGATATTTTGGCGGAATCGATCCTTTATGTCACGGAAAAAGAGGGCGCAGTTGGATGAGTCGAGTGAATGCTGCAAAGATTCGTGGTTTGTTCGTAACCGGGACGGACACTGGTGTCGGGAAGACGATTGTCACCGCGGCTTTAACCGCTGCGCTGCGCGCTGAAGGGATAAATGCGGGCGTCTGGAAGCCCGTCCAATCGGGAGGCCTAATTGGAAGCGGTACGACGGATGCTGAGCGGCTGCTGAAAAGCACGGGAATCAATGAGCCGCCCGAGGCAATCGCTCCATTTACATATGAAGCTCCGCTTACGCCGATGCTTGCGGCCAGACAGGCTGGCGTAACCCTCAAGTTAGAAGAGCTGATCGCCGCTGGTTTACCGCTCGCTGAACGGTATGAGGCGTTGCTTGTTGAAGGCGCGGGCGGCGTCGCCGTTCCTTTGACCGAAAATGCCATCGTGGCTGACTTGATCGCGGAGCTTAGCATGCCCGCTCTGATTGTAGCGCGTTCTGGCCTTGGAACGATTAACCATACCCTGCTAACTGTTTCATTCCTACGGCAGCGCGGAATCCCGATTGTTGGTGTTGTATTAAATGATGGTGAATCTGCGGAAGTGTTTGACGATCCCAGCGTTGCTGCAAATGCCGAGTTGATCGAGCAATACGGCGGCATTGGGGTGCTCGGTCGTTTTCCCCGTGTGGAAGCCGAAGCAACTGCAGAAATGCTGAATCAAACTGCTCGAAGAACATTATCACTTCAGCCTATCCGAGAGGCGCTGTTTAAGGGTGAGAACGACCATGCAGTGGATTGAGAAAGAACTCCAACTATTAGCTGCCGACTCGTTGGAGCGTTACCTAAACAAGAGTGGCCCGGTGGCTCAGTCCCCCGGTTATATATCGCGAGGTGGGCGGTCGATGCTTAACCTGTCCTCCAATGACTATCTTGGGCTGACTCAGCATCCTGCCATAATTGAAACGATGCGTCAGGCATTGCTTTCGGAAGGAGCTGGCTCCGGCGCATCGCGCTTGGTGACTGGTAATCGGCTGCCTTATGATCTTCTTGAAGGAGCTTTGACCGAATGGCAGGGCTGCCAAGCTTCGCTTGTTTTTGCAAATGGCTATATGGCCAATGTCGGGGTTATTACAGCGCTGGTGGGCAGAGAAGATGTTGTTTTCAGCGATCGATTGAATCATGCAAGCATTACCGATGGCATCGTGCTGAGCCGCGCGGAGCATGTTCGCTATCGCCATAATGACATGGATCATTTACGTGTTTTGCTCCATAAACACCGTGATAAACGGCGGAAGTTAATCGTAACAGATGCTGTTTTCTCCATGGATGGCGACCAAGCCCCTCTGCATGAGCTCGTTGCGCTCAAAAATGAGTACGAAGCGATGTTAATGGTTGATGAGGCGCATAGCGGAGGCGTTTATGGGTTGCATGGCGAGGGATTATGTCGACAGCTCGGGCTTCAGGATGAAGTTGATATCCATATGGGAACGTTCAGCAAATCGTTTGGCATGTACGGGGCTTATGTGTGTGGCAGCCGCATGTTGATCCGATGGCTCGTAAATAAAGCGAGACCGCTTATATTTTCAACTGCACTGCCTCCTTCTGTTGTAGCCGGTACTTCAAAGGCGTTAGCTCTTGTACAAGCTGAACATTGGCGCCGGAAAAAGCTTAACGAGGCAAGCAAGTTGTTTCGATCCTCTCTATTTTCTTCGGGATTTAACATTGCTGCCGGTGACTCTCCTATTGTTCCGCTTATTTTAGGAAATAACGATACAGCCCTTCGGTTCAGCGCGGCACTCGAAGCGGAAGGTATAACAGCAACTGCTATCCGTCCACCGACTGTCCCCGTTAATACGGCTCGAATCCGCTTTTCCTTATCAGCAGCTCATACGGATAAAGACTTGGCCGACGCGGTCTCAAAAATTCGCCTGATCGGGCATCAATTAGGGGTTTTGAGCCCATGAGTATGGCCTGGAACAAAAAATTGGAGAAGGATCATAGAGGCATTATTTTGTGGCTGAGCGGATGGAGCATGACAGATATGGTTTTTGAGCGGCTCTGTATACTCCTGCCGGAATACAATCATATTTCTGTGGATTTAAGCGAGGCCGATTCGGTAGAGGGCATGCTGCTTTTGACGGAAATGGCTGCTGAAAATGCTCTGTGCGTCGCTAGAGAGGGTGGTGTTCCGCTCCTTGTGGCGGGCTGGTCGCTCGGCGGGCTGTTAGCACTTAGACTAGCGGCCAAAGGATATGCGGATAGTCTTGTATTGTTTGCCGCGACCGCGCGTTTCACCCGCTCCAAAGAAGAGGCTGAGCGAGGTTGGCCCGACCCCTATGTCAGGGGGATGATCACAGGAATCACTCAAGATCGGCAAGCTGTTGAAACAAAGTTCCGCAAGCTCATTTTCACGGACGTAGAGTGGGAGGTCGATTTGCATAAAAAGCTTCCCCCGGTGGGCAGTTGGACAAGCTCTGCTCTAATTGCAGGCCTTCAGATTTTGCGAAGCGAGGAGTATTTGACTGAACTGCCGAACATCCGTTGTCCCGTTCTGATTGTTCATGGCGCTGAGGATAAGATTTGCCCTTACGGCGCCGCATTGGAGCTACAGGAACAATTGCCGGATGCAAGATTATATTCGATACCTGCCTGCGGTCATATCCCATTTTTAGGTAGGGAAAATTTTATAGCGGATGAATGGAGGAGATGGTGGAATGAGGGGCAAAATGGGCCCAGTTGGGCGCCAATTTAACCGCAATGCAACTACATATGACGCTCATGCTCATGTTCAGCGGATGATGTCCATCCAGCTTGTAGAATCTCTTCCATGCTGGAAGGAGAGGGATGGCAAAGTTAACATTCTTGAAGTCGGCTGTGGTACGGGAGCTCTGACAGAAATGTTAGCTAAAGAATGGCATGATGCGAAAATTACTGCCCTCGATATCGCGCCTGAGATGATAAAGCTTGCTCGAAAACGGGTTTTCTCCGGTGATCGAGTAAGCTTTCTTCATGCTGATGTTGAAATATGGGGGGCTGATGCACCATCGGCCATGTACGATATCATCGTTTCCAACGCCTGTTTTCAATGGCTGAGCCATCCTGAGCAAACGTTTAGCCACTTTCGGAGAATGCTTCGTCCCGGAGGCTTGCTCGTATTCACAACATTCGGACCCGATACTTTTTATGAGCTGCATGAAGCCTTCGAGGAAGTTTATCGAGCCAGAGGGATGGAGCCGCAGCGGCACGGGCTTTCGTTTAAAACGGGGGATCAATGGATTAACTTGCTCAATAAATCAGGATTCTCCCGTGTTCAATCGGAGCGTAAACTCCATGTGGAAACGTATACTTCTGTTAGGGACTTTTTATATTCGATAAAAGCTATGGGAGCGAGCACATCGGGAGCCGCTGCAGCAAGCGGTCTCAGTATGCGGCGTCTGTTTGCCAGTATGTACAAGGAATATGAGACTAAGTTTAGCGTGCCGGGGGGCGTGGCGGTCAGTTATGACCTTCTTTTGATGCGGGCATTCGCTGGTGATTCTAACGACGCATAGCGAGCGGTGCATAGAGAACGGCAGATAGCGAATGGCACATAGTGAACGGTACATAGCGAGTGGGAGATAGCAAACCGCACTTAAGAAGCACCCATAGGAATTGGCCTATTGTCACGCCAGTTTTGTGCGTTACGGGAAGTGTGTGGACCTCCAACCTCGCAGAGCTCAGCTTAACCAACAAAGAAAAAAGGCAAGTTGGATAAGCAGTTGTTCATAGTCTTAACGGAGCAGCAAAGCATGCGTTCGGCCGCAGCCATCCAGAGGGGCGGCAGCTGGAACAGGCGAGGAGGCAACGGCATGAACAATCAGTCAGCAAGATCAGCCTACGGAACGCCGGGGGGACAGCCGTATGCTGGAGCACCAGGCGGCTACGGCGGACAGCAGTTTGGAGGGGGCCAGTACGCGCAGCCTTCTTATGGCGGTGCATACGGCGGCGGTTATGATCCATCCGTAGCTGGCCGGGGCAACGGGGGAGGAGGTTATCCGCCCGCTTACCGCAACGAGGCGGAACTTGCAGCAGCCGCCTATGGAGCGGGGGCGGGAGCCGGCGCAGGCTATGGCGTGCAGGCGGCAGTGCAGGAAGAGATTCCGCCGCCTGGCGTTCCTGGAGCGGGATACCGGGAATGGTACCCTTTTCGAGGGCCGCATGATCCCTGCCCGCCAATCGGCGTGAAGAAATACGTTATTCCGCCGAATCAGTACATTCTTTATCAGCCAACAGGCCTACCGCAGTATCCGCTGGAGGAGGCGCTTCGTCTCGGAACGCTTTGGCCAGCCTTGTACAGCCCTTATGAACCGGGATGCGGAAGGAGTTGAGGGGGTAATGAGCGACGAGCAAGAGCAACAACAGGAGCAACAGCAACAGCAACAGCAACAGCAACAGCAACAGCAACAACAGCAACAACAGGAGCAGCCGGCATTTGACCGGGATGCGTACTATGCCGAGCTGAAAGAGCTTCAGATACTGGATTTTGCTCTCGTGGAGCTGAATCTGTACTTAAATACACATCCAGGGGATCTACAGGCCATTCAGCAGTTCAACCAGCTCGCTCAGAAAAGAAAAGGTGTGGCACAGCAGTTCGAGATGCAATACGGACCGCTGGTCAACTTCGGTAACAGCTACTCGCGTTATCCATGGCAGTGGAACGAAACACCATGGCCATGGCAGGTATAACGGATGTGCAAAGGGCTAGGAGAAATAGCGCCGGGTGTCGGCAGCAGGAGGAAGTCCACGAAGGTAGCAGCAAGAGGAAATCCACGAAGGTAGCAGCAGGGAGGAAATCCGCGAAGGTAGCAGCGGGGAGGGAGCCCGCAAAGGTAGCAGCAAGGAGGGAGTCCGCAAAGGTGTCAGCAGGGAGGAAGCCCGCAAAACCGGCTGCAGCGGAGCTTGCTCTCGCCTTTGCGCGGCCGGCCTGGCTGCGGCATCGTCGGCACTGCGGCACTTAGAGGCGCCGGAAGCGACAGGCTCGCCGTTTGATGAGCGGATAAGCGGCGGGTCAATTTTGGGAGTGTGCGAAGCGGTCAAGCCGGAGTAGTAGGGATGAAACTTTTATCCGATGATGCGATTCCAAAGGGGGGGATGCGGTATGTGGCTGTACGAGAAGAAGTTGCAATATCCGGTAAGGGTAAGCAAATGTGATCCGATGATGGCGAAATTTCTGACGGAGCAGTACGGGGGAGCGGATGGAGAGCTGGCGGCAGCGCTCCGTTACCTGAACCAGAGGTATACGATCCCGGACAAGGTAATCGGCGTCCTGAACGATATCGGCACTGAGGAATTTGCGCATCTCGAGATGATTGCAACGATGATCTACAAATTGACCAAGGACGCAACACCGGAGCAGCTAAGGGAGGCAGGACTCGGTACGGATTTTGTCAATCACGGAGGGGATCTGTTCTTCCAGAATGCGGCAGGCGTTCCGTGGACGGCATCATACATTGCGGCAAAAGGTGATCCGCTAGCGAATTTATACGAGGATATTGCGGCAGAAGAGAAGGCGAGGGCGACGTATCAGTGGCTCATCGACTACACAGATGATGTGGATTTGCAGGACAGTCTGAAGTTTCTGCGCGAACGGGAGATCGTTCATGCGATGCGTTTCAAGGAAGCGGTCGAGATCGTAAAGGCGGATATAGGACAGAAAAAGGTCTATTAGTTTACTGTGGATCATACTGGATCATCGTAAAACAGCATGCCGCTTAACATACCAAGCCGGGTTTCCCGGCTTTTTTGTTATATTATACTCGTGCATTCATTGCATATGGTATCCATGCTGGGCGCGTGGTTTGCTGTCAACATATGTCATCCAACCGCGCGCTGGGAGCTGCTCGAAGACGGTGAAGATTTACTATATTGTTACGATACTCATCTTGGCACTACCGGGGCTGTGTGCTGGCTTTAATTAACTGCAAAGTACCGAGTAGGAAGTATTAAACGACCACCCTCAATCCGAGTAATCCGAGCAATCCGTGCGTAGCGACCTCAACAACTAACTAGATTTCAAGCGCACGAGCGAACAAGGATGCCCTAACGGAACTCAGAAGCGCTATTTAGTCAGAATGGAGGTAATTGGGATTCAAGCGGAACTGAGACGCGTTATTCCCCAATAATATCGATTTTTTTGGAGGAAGCGGTCAAATAAGTTCTCTCAGATCTAAGCTTTACCCACAACATTTCCAGGAAATTGAAAATCATAAAAGGGTGTCCCCTCGCAGACAAAGTCGGTATGATAAGTGAAAAAGAAGATAAGGGCAGGCGGATGAAATGTCGAATACCCGAGCAACTTCCTCTTTACTCACACCGGACTTTGAATTTTTTCGTCGCATGTACATCCATTGCGGACGGACGCTGAACCGATTCATTCAGACCATGAAGACGCTATCCCATAATCCGGGCGCCTCCATTGCAGAGGTCAGTCAGGATGCAGCGGAAGCCAAAGCCATCTCTCGTTTGTTGCAGAATTCAGAGATAAACGAAGAAAATGTGATGAATGCCTATCGGACCGAAACGCTTCGGCAGATGAAGCAAACAGGCGAATATATGTTCCTGTGCGTGCAAGATACGACCGAAATCAAGTTTGGAAATCGGGGAAAGACGCCTGGACTTGGTGCGTATAACCGCGAGCAAACCAAAGGGTTGCTGGTGCATTCCGCACTAGTACTTACGCCATCCGGACTCCCGATGGGCCTCCTCCATCAAAAGATTTGGGCGCGCGAACTGGGGCTCAAAGCTCAGCGGAAAGTCAGTCGTCCCTACGAAGAAAAAGAAAATTACAAGTGGACCGAGACAGCGCAAGCCAGCGTCCAGGGTCTCCCTTCGGACATGCACCTCATTCATGTGGGAGACCGGGAAGCGGATTTCTTTGAGTTCTTGTCTACGTTGCAGGCGGACAACCAATCGTATGTGATTCGTTCCATGCAAAACCGCATCACAGAAGCCGAAGGACGCATGTGGGACGATGTGTGCAAGCAGCCGGTAGCGGGTGAGATTGTCGTATCCATTCCGCGAGATACGCGCCGCGGGGTGCCCACTCGGGAAACGACTCTGGCAATCCGCTTCTTGACCGATACCGTACAGGTACCGGCCCACTTGAAACAAAAGCGCGCCGGGTATTCACCGCTCACCTGTACCATCATTCATGCCGTGGAAACGACACCGCTTGAGGGACAAGCGCCCATCGAATGGTTTTTATTCACCAACCTCCCGATCACGACGGTAGACGAGGCGAGCGAAAAAGTGGCGTGGTACGTCCAACGCTGGAAGATCGAGCGATTCCATTACATTTTGAAGAGCGGTTGCGAAATTGAAAAGATGCAAGCACGTGATGGGGATCGGCTGAAGAAACTCATCTTGTTCTATTCCATTATTGCCGCTCAACTTCTGCATCTGACCTATCTGGCTCGTCAACAGCCAGACGCGCCGTGTACTGAAGTCATGAACGACGAGGAATGGAAGGTGCTTCACCGCATTGCTTATAAGACCAACACGCTCCCCCCAAATCCACCTACGTTGCATGAAAGTGTAATGGCACTGGCCAAACTCGGTGGCTTTTTGGGACGAAAAGGTGACGGCGATCCCGGAGCCAAAGTGCTCTGGCGCGGCATTCGAGCCTTCCAAACTGTCTTCGAAAGCTATCGCTATTTATTGTAATTTATTTCCTGCGCTGTGGGTAAAGCTTAGCTCTCAGATCCGTTAGCAGTGGCGCACCGGTCTTTATGCTCGAGTTCCAACTGCATTCGTACCCCGTCCGAGAGAAATCGAAGAAGCGGAAGAATCCGTAGAAGCAGTAGACGCCGCACTGCTTTCTTGCCGTACTTTACGGCCTGATATATAGTGTGGGGGAGATAATGAGGCGGAGGGAAGGTCCGAACATGGCAGAGCATGTACACGAGAGAAAAAGTCTATTCCGGCCTGATGCGGTCATTTTTGATATGGATGGCACGCTCTTGCAGACGGAGACATTGTTGTTACAGGCGCATAGCCGAATATTCGCTGCGCTGAGAGAGGAAGGGCTGTACGTAGAGCCTGAGCCGCCCGTCGAAGCTTTGCTCGGTTGTCTGGGCATGTTGCTTGAGGACATTTGGCTGAAGCTTATGCCGACTGCTACGGAGGAGGCACGCAGCCGGGCCAACGAACTGCTGTTGCACTTTGAGCTGGAAGGGCTGGCCGCAGGTGAAGGCCAACTGTATGGGGGGGTGCCGGAAACGCTGAAGTCTCTCCGGGAACAAGGCGTGAGACTGTTTGTGGCAAGCAATGGATTGCAGCCATATGTCGAGGCCATCGTGCAGCACAAAGGGTTGGCGGTGTTATTTGATGGCTTGTACACCGCCGGAGGTCGCAACACGGCAACAAAAGCCGAGTTGGTTCGGCTGCTGCTGGACGAGCATGCCGTTTCTTCGGCTTGGATGGTCGGGGACCGCTCTTCCGATGTTGATGCTGGAAAGCGAAACGGCCTCGCTGTCGTCGGCTGCGCTTATGCGGACTTCGGCGCGTCGACTGAGCTGGATGGCTCCGATGTGCGAATTAGCCACTTTGCGGAGCTGCTGCAGTTACTTCCGAAGGTATAGCTTTTTTTGATGTTTGAGCTTGTAAACGGATCGGTTATGGATTAATCGCGGCTCGTCCCGCAGTGCTAGCAGGACATCAAAAAGCCAGGACGAGAAGAGGTCGTCTTGGCTTTTTGATGTCTGTCAGCTATAGGCTGGACAGGCATGCTGGAGCAAATTATTGGTTGGTCTAGGGCGATATGGCTTATGGACGGAGTGTTGAAGTCCGAACACATGAGGTTTGGTCGCTGCAAACCAAGTCGCCCGACAGTTAGGTGTCGGGCGTACTGTTTCCTGTCAAACCAGCTTCCGTTGAACCCGTCCCCGTCGAACCCGTTCTCGTGGGACTCGCCTCACTCAAACTCGCTCTCGGCGAACTCACTTTTTTCGGCCCCGTTCTCTTTGAATCCGCTCTAGTTGAACCCGATTTAATCGAACCCGCCCCTGATGAAGCGGATCTCTTCGAACCGGCTCTCGTGGAACTTGTTCTCTTCGAACTTTCTCCGGTTGAACCCGCTTCTTTAGAGCTCGTTCTCCTCGACACCGGCCCTGTAGAACCCGCCCTCGGCGAACTCTCTCGCTTCGTATCTACCACCGACGAACCTACTCCAGTTGAAGCCGCCGCAAACGCACTCGTATCTTTCAAACTGGTACTCTTCGAACCCGCTCCGGATGAACTCGATTCTTTCGAACTTATACTCTTCGAACTTGATCCCGCCGAACTCGCCCCCGAAGAACTCTCCTCGGAAGAACCTGCGACCAATGAGCTGGCTCCCGATGAGCTCGACTCCGGCTTCCGTCCTTGGGATTTTCCGCCCGTTGATTTGCTCTTTTTGCGCTTGCGGCGCGAGTATACATACATCGCGTACTCCAGCGGCTTCACGATTGCTCGCTCGTAGGTGGCTTCATCTCCGCTTTCGCGGAACACCTCGCGGGCAGGCTTTGGATTAACCTCAAGCAGCCAAATGCCACCCTTTCGGTCGATCGCGAGGTCGAGCGCCAGCTCGCACAGCCGATCGTATTGTTGCTCCAGGTAGGCGGCGACCTCAACGCCGAACTGCTCTGCCTCGCGGCGCACGGCTCTAGCACGGGCCTCATCGCCGACCCATGAACCCAGCAGCTCATCCATCCCCATCGCTTTGCCTCCGCCGTGGAGGTTGGAGGTGATGCTCTTGGGAGCGCCGATCCTGCCGGCGCACCCGGTTGCCTCCCATTCGCCACGACTGTTTTTTTGAACGAGCAAGCGGTAATCATGCACACGTCCGTTCGGCAGCTTAATCATGATGCCTTGCTGCACGATATACTTACCTCCCTCAAGGTTCCATGAGGAGAGCTTTTTTTTCAGAGCGGTTGCGCCTACTTGCTGTGGCTGAATGATTCTCCGCGTTTGGTCGCGTCCCTGGATGAGATAGGTGTCGTCCTTCTGCAGTTCGATGCGTAGAATGCCCCGACCTCCAGTACCGTTAATCGGCTTTAGGAACACGAGCGGGTAGCGGCTCAGCATTTCGCTCAGATCCTTGTGGCCTGTATACAGCATCGTAAAAGGCTGCTTGTTCTGGAACCGGCTTTGGGAAGAGAGCGTTTTGTAGACGGTCCATTTATTACGCAGTGGTTTATTCAGAAAGGTCAGATGCCCGTAACGGGATCGGAATTTCCTCAGCTGCTCGAATCGATGGCTGTGCTGGATGCGGCAGCGATCGTAGATCATATGCGGAAAGGACGTCCATTTGTGCGTCCAGGATTTGCTGCTTGTATTGTAAAATTGCGCATGGATTCGGTTCGTCTCAAAATCGACATCGGCGGGGGTAAAGACAAATACTTCAAGCCCCATTTTTTTAGCGGCTGTTATCATATGTCGATAGATCGACCGCTCTTCCAGCGTTTCTTTGTCATCGAGGTATAACGTTAAAATGCCGAGTACGGGCTGTGTCATTGTCATCACTCCTTGGTACGGTTGGCCGTCGTTCAACTCCAGGTCCCCGCAGGAGCGCCGTAGGGGGAGCCTTCACCATTCTTCTCGAACTAGGGGAGCGGCCTGTTGTAGCAGCAGGCAGGGACTCGCAGCCAAGGAACGTGTCGTCTGCTGTGGACCTGGCCCTTTCAGCTGTTTGGGGAGTTCGTGCTTGTTCCTCTTCCTGCCCGCCTGGCGAAACGCTGTTGCTACTTTGGAACAGCAGCGTCGGCTTGCCAGTAGGTCCATCAACAAGGCCGATTGCAGTCATGCCGGCGCGGAAGCACATGTTCAAGCTGGCGGTATTGTCTGTGGCGACGCGACAGGCGAGCGAGCCCCAGAGCAGCTGTAGCTTGAGCAGCAGCCCGCTGCCCGCACCGCGTCCACGCGCCGGTGGCGAGACGGCGACAAGGCAGGCCTCGAGGCCTGCCTTGCGGGCGAAAGCGGCGCCTGCCGGGCGCCCATCCTGCAACAGGACGGCGACCGCGGCCTCCGGTGCGCTTTCGCTGGCCTCAAGCTCCGAAGGCCGCATCGCTTGCAGCGCGGCGAGACCGGTTGCCGACAGGCGGCCGCCTCCCCAAGCGATCATCATTCGGATCAGCTGCTCCCGGCTGCGAGTCCATTGCTTTGGTGTCAGGAGCACTATTTTCATTTTATTCGCCTCCAGCCGTTACCGGCTTTGCTGTTCGCATCAAAAAGGAACCGTAATGGAAGATGCGCTCCAGCGATTTCTTGCGGATATGAGGCTCATCAAACTTCATCGGTTTGGCATTAGCCTCGAAAAACCAAAGATTTCCCTTTTCGTCCACTCCGAGATCCATTGACATCTCGCCATAGATGCGACCGCTTGCCGACTCAATCTGTTGGGCCAGTTGCATGCAGGCGAGGCGTGATTTACCGAGCAGTTCGCGGGCCTTCTCTACTCCGAATGTGTGGACTAGCAGCTTCTCTGGATCTTCGATGCTGCCGCCGCGCGGTACATGGGTCGTAATGCTTTTTGTACCCGCAACACGGGCGCCGATCCCGGTGACAGACCATTTCCCAGCCGTGTTTTTTTGCACGAGTGCGCGCAAGTCGAACTGTCTTTCCTCATAAGAGGCCAGGTCGATGCCTTGCTGGGCAATATACTCTTCGCCACCGCTCTCTCTAAGGATACGCGACCACAGCTTGCTTACCGTTGAGCAATTATAGGTGCAGCTCTTTTTCTTTTGCTGAATGCGCAGCCGATACGGGAGTGTTGTGCCCTCCATAATCCGGATCGTCATGATGCCCTTGCCAGCCTTGCCGCTAACCGGCTTCAAGTATAGATAGGGATGTTTGCTCATCATTCGGCTTAGTCCGGAGCTCGTAACCATTTTGCGCGTAGTTGGAATGTAGCGCCTTGTTGTCTGCGAGTTTTTGAGCCACTCGAACAGTTCCCACTTGTTGAAGAAGGAGGGATTAAACACACCTTTGACGCGCGGGCTCTCCAGTAGCTGACTCAGCTTGCGTTGGACTTTCGGCTGCAGTTCATCCTCCCGCAGAGGGATCCGGTTGTAGACGAGATCGGGGAAAGGGTAAAGACCACTTTCCCATTCATCGGTCTCTTCATTCAGAGAGAAGCCGTAAAGCATAGGGTGGGTCAGCTTCAGGCTACGCGCTGTCAACACGTACACGACAAACCCTTTTTCCCTGCCAGTACGGATCAAGTCCTCAAAATTGGCCCGGTTGCCGCGGAAGCCAAGCTTGGGTGCAGCCATCGTCAGGATGGCCATAACAGGCCGCTTGCCGGATAAATCCGCGTAACCGGTGGGCTGCTCATGATCCATTAGCTATCCCTCCCCCGGAAGTGGCTCAGGTACAAGCAATGTTCCAGGATGTACTCAAGCGACGCGCGTCCCTCCGTTTTCAAGGCAGGATGTTTGAAGATAGAGCGTCCCGGCTTAGCATTGGCTTCGAACATCCACACATCGCCATCCTTGTCGATGCCAAGATCCAGACCGAGCTCGCCAAGCCGATGCGGGTAATTGCGTTCAATCGCCTCCGACATCTTCACCGCGACTCGTTTGGCCTTCTCCAGCACCTCGTCGGCTTGGGTGCCGAATGTGCGCGAGAGCGCGCTGCCTGGGGTCATGAGCGAGCCGCCATTTTTGATATGCGTGGTGACGCTGCCCTTGCCGGCCTTTTTAGCTCCGATTCCTGCTGTCACCCATTCGTTCTGGCCGTTCTTGTGCATATGGAACCGAAAATCCAGCGGGCATCCATCAATCTCGACGAGCCGGATGCCCTGCTGTACGACATAGCTCTCGAAGGAGCTGCCATGCCTAGCATGCAGGATGCGCATGAGTTCTTCAAAGTTACCGAAGCGCAGCAGCACGTTTTTGCCGCCGTTGCGATAGCGGGCGAAATACCCCTTTTTCGGGTGGTAGGTCAAACGATAGATTCCCGCGCCGAGACTGCCGCCACTTGGCTTGAAGTAGACAAAGTGGTGTTTCTCCAGCAATTCGCGAATCTTTTCGTCGCTCGGACCGGAAATGGATTCCGGGAGGTGGCGAAGTGCTTCCACATCCTTGTCGAGCAGTTTGTAGACATCGGCTTTATTGAAAAAGCTCCAATTAAAGAAAGGAATGCCCTTGCGTACAAAGCGCTCGCGCAGTGAGCTGATCTGGGACCCGGTCTCTGCCTTGCGGCTCGGCAGCCGGTTGTAGACAACGTCGGGCAGCGGCACCGTTTTCCGGTACCAGGAGCCATCGGGATTCAGAAAATAGCCATTCACCGTTTCATCCAACCAGTTAATGTCGCGAGGGGTGAAGCCAAAAAAGTAGGCCTTGTTATCTCCGAGTTGAATCAGTTCCTTAATGAAGCTGGTCCGGGTGCCGAAGGGCAGAGAGGGGCTGACGTAGCCGTCGCTAAGAATGCCGACCAGAGGTCCGAGTTGCACCTCATCTTCTGTGGAGTGAAGCATGAACACATTGCCTGACTTTGGGATGCGGATTTTCTCACGTAGCGTGGCGCTCAAGAAGACATGGTTGCCTTCGCGGTTGACTGCCTTCACCGGCGCTGTGATCGTCTCGCGGCCCAGCTTGATTTGTAGCTTCTTTTTCTCCGACAGCTTCAGTGATCGGTACAGCGACCCGGATAAATATACGATGCGATCGCTCTTATCCGAGAAATGCACGTTGCACAAAGTAAGACTCATGAGGAACCTCCTGAACGTTCTGTCGCTTGGTTGATCGATCTATATCTATAGGAATGGGCGGGCCATTTAAGCTCATCTAAAGGAAGCTTCCGGCGCTGTGGACGTTAGGCTTTGGCCCTCGCTGAGCAGGCGAGCGTACAGAAGTGGACGCTCTACTGCCATTTGGGCGATGCCTCCGGGAAAGGCGGCGAACGCATCTCGACCGGGCCGGGAGTTCATTTCCAGCAGCCAAAGACGGCCGTCCGGGGTGACGCCGAAGTCAAGGCCCAGCTCTGCAAAACGTCCAAAGGCGCTTTCTGCGGCATCTGCGGTCGACAGCGCCAGACGGTCGATGTCCCCTGCGCATTGCTCGGCAGCTTTGTGGCCGAGCAGCAGGACGAGGCCGTCCCGTGCTGGCAGCGCCTCGCCTCCGCCATGCAGGTTGGAGGCGATGCCGCCGGGTCTGCCGCGTCGCATCGCTGTGCCGGTGAGCCGCCAACGGCCGCGGCCGTCTTTCTGCACGAGCGCCCGGATATCGAATGGGCGTCCCTGGCGATCACATAGCGGCAACTGTGGCTGGATAAGGTAACGTTTGCTGCCAACGATCCGGGTGATAAGCTCTGCTGCAGCATTCAGATCCGGCTGTTCACTGCGCAGCGGGCGACCATCGTTGCCTCGTCCGCGCACTAGCCAGCCGCTGTCTTGTGGAGCGGCGGCAATGACGCCGCGTCCCTTCATACCTCCGTCCGGCTTAAGGAAAACGGAGCCCCAGCGGCTCGCCGCTTCTTTTAAGGTGTCCGCGCCGCTTAGCAGCAGCGTGGGAGGCGCCAGCGCGGCCAGCTCTGGACTGCTGCGTCGTAGAGCCTCGTACTGGGAGTTCTTTCCTGGCATCCAGCCATTCAGCAGCACATGGGGGCGAAGCGTATTGAGGCGGCGAAGCAGCTCGGCATGACCTCGACGTCCTGCGGCAGCGAGAGGTCCGCAGCGGTCATAGATGACGGAGGGAAGCGGAACAACTCGCTCTAACCACTCGCCGCCTTCTCTCACATAACCGGTCAGACTGCCGGATTCCAGGCCAAAGCCTTCCAGCCGGAACACATAAAGCGACAGGCGAAGCTCCTCCGCCCGCTGTGCCAGCGCAGAGAGGAACCCATCCTCGGGCAGTCTCAGGCGACCGTTTGACGAATTTAGTTTCGGCGCGCCTCCGATCATAACTCCGATTCCGCCAGCCGACCGCTTCATGCCGCCGCCCCCTATAATAATGATATTGGTGCTACTAAAAACCGGCCAGGTAGCTGGAGTATTGAATCATATTTCGTACGGATGGTCGGATCTTGTTCTCATTCAGCGGCGTGTTGTCGTTCTTCGATGGCTTGGAGTTTACTTCAAGCAGCCATACTCTACCTCCAATATCCATTGCCAGGTCGATGCCCAGCTCGCCAAAATGGGCGGGTATCCGCTCCTCGATCCCCTTGGCGATGTCCAAAGCAGCCCTCTCCAGCTTGCTGTTCGCACTAGCTTTAAACCCGGGAACCAGGTTGCTTCGGCCTACTGCATCCGACACCCTGCTGAGCGTACCGCCTCGTGCGAGATTAGACACAAAGTGGTTGCTGCCTGCGGTACGGGCTACAATTGAGGTGATCGCCCAGGCCCCGGTTTTGTTCCGCTGCACGAGCGCTCGGAAGTCGACCGGTCGCTTGCCTATGTCGATCAGTGTTAGCCCCTGCTGGAGTTGATAGCGGACTACTTTCATCTTGCCGCTGAGCGAGCTATAGAACTTAGCCAGGCTTGGATAGTTCTTGTTCTGGATGCCATCGGATGCCGTGTAGGTGGCAAGGACGGTCTCGTCTTCCAAACGGCTCACCTTGATGATGCCTTTGCCGAGGCTACCGCGTACCGGCTTGAGAAAAACGGTGGCATGCCGTGCGGCGATACCTTTTAAGTCGGTGTAGCTTTGGAGCAGCCGGGATTCCGGGAGGTACTTGGTCAGCGAGGTGTCCTTGGACAGAGCATCGAATACTTCGTGTTTATCAAGAAATTTTTCGTTGAACACTTGCGTGCCGTAGCGTGACTTGGCTTCCTTGAACAATTGCTGCACCGAAGACTGGTTCTCCAGCTTGCGTGCAGTGAGCCGGTTGTTCACGACATCTGGCATCGGCATACTGGCTTTATGCCAGCCTTCGGTGTCGTTAACCCAGCCTTCCAGCCTTGGACCGGGTCCTGCCGCATCGGGAGTGAAAAAGTACACATAAGCCCCTTGGGCGGCGCATGCGTCGACCAGCTCTTGACAGAACATCGTAATGGAGCCAAACGGGCGCTCCGGCTGCTGCGGATAGTCGCGGCTGACCAGTACTCCGATCAGCGGCCCGAGCGACAGCGTCTGAGTGCTTTGGCGATACTGGATGCGCAGCGTTGCGCCTCCTGTGATGCCCATGCCCCGGGCCAATGCCGGGCTGATGCGCATCATGCTGCTCTTGCCGCCGGATACGATCTGGACCGTGGAGCGGTAAGAGCCGAACCTCAAGGTAAGAGTGGAGCCAAGTGGAATTTTGTGAAACTTGGCATAAGCGTCGCCTAGCATGATTGAATCGTCGGCTCCGTGGCTTCCTTGGGACACCTGGACGGCGATTTTGGATTTGAGCATCGGAGAATCTCCTTCCAGAGCGAAGGGTAAAGCATGGCAGGTAAGGTACGTGGAACGAATTAGTTCATCATATGAGGACATCTACCCTATGGTTCTGGGCGCAGCGTAAGAAGGACGGGACGCTTTGTACTTGTGCCTAAATGAAGACGGACTGGAATCCATGCCGTTTTTTTGCTTGGCGGGCTGGGCGGGTGTTATGATGGGCAGAGTAGAACAAGGGAGATGAAGCCATGAACGTATATGACAAAGCTTACGAATTGGCCAAAGCTCTGGAGGAAAGTCATGAGGCGAAGGATGTTCGCGCGGCAAGGGCTGCCGCAGACGCCGACCCTGATGCCCGCCGGATGCTGTTTGATTTTCAGAAGCAGCAGGTAGACCTGCAGCAGCGCATGATGTCCGGTGAGGAGCCATCTGCTGAAGAACTCGAAAGCCTCAACCGGCTGTACGAAGTGCTCAGCATGAACCCGCTTGTGCAGCGTTATTTTGAAGCCGAGAAGCGGTTGTCGGTCGTAATTGAGGACGTGAATCGCATTATCGGCAACTCCTTGTCAGCGCTCTTGCTTTCCTAAAAGCTCCACCCCCGGCATGTTTGTCCCTCTCCTTGCATAGGATGGTAGAGACAAGCCAACCGGCTAAGGGGAGGAATTCGGGAATGAGATCGGGAAAGTGGAAGCACGGCATCTATATGCTTGCCGCGCTTGGCATGCTGGCGTACGCGCTGCCGAGGCTGGAGCTCGGCAGTGCTTGGACGGCAGCCACTGTGTTCGGCGTATTATGGTCGGCGCTTGCGCTGCTGGTCATTGCAGCAAATTTACGCGTGCTGATCAGCGACAGGGAGCGAGAGCGCAAGCGGGTGTCCGCCATCCGCAGGCAGCAAGCTTATCAGACCGGCAAGCGGCTGGAGCACCGGCAGACGAGGCAGTCCCGCTGAGTAGCTGCTTGCGAGGTGCGTTTGAGTGCCGACAGCACGCTAGGTACGAATTTAGCTCCCTCATCTAAAAAAGGACCATCCAAGCGGTAGCCACAAGGCTCCCGACGGGATGGTCCTTCTTAATCGTACTAGCTATTCGCGTCCGGCAGCAGACTCTTGGTCTGCATGCTCGTATTGTCCAGCATGCTGGATTCTGTAAGTTACCGGCGTACATGGCAGCAGCACGGACATCGCCAACAGGCCGTCTTCCATAGCGGCAGAGACGTGACCCCGGTAGTAATGAGCCCTTTCCTGCACTACGGCCAGGCCCAGTCCGCTGTGGCCGTCTTTTTTTGTGCTGAAGCCCGGCCGGAACATGCGTCGCAGCTCTTCGCCTTTCAACTGTACTCGGCAGCGGTTCAGGACGCGAATGAGCAGCCCGTCCCCCTGCAACGAGATTTCCAGCCGCACCTCGCGTTCCTGTGCCGGCATAAATCGCGCTTCATCCATTGCATTATCGAGCAGATTGCCGATGATTCTGACAACGTCGACACCCTTGAGCGGAGGCAGCTCGCTGGCGTCCGCCAGTGTCCCTAGCTCGTAGCTCAGCCGGATTCCCGCTACTTGCGCGACACCTTGCTTGACGCTTAATAGCGCGGCAACAGCCGGAAATGGAAGCTCTGCAAGGCGCGCAACGGTTGCGTTGACGCCGTTGATTTCGTCCATAACCTCCTGCATGTAGGCGAGCAGGTCGTCCCTCTTGTTCATTTTGAGCATCAGATGCATCGTCTGAACCTGGTTCACGAAGTCATGCCGTTGTCCGCGGATCGTGGACAGCATATCGACCATTTCCCCAGCGAGCATCTCCTCGGAGTAAATTGAGCCTTCGCGCTTTTTGGCCTTCGCAATCAAGTTCAGCGCCATGAGCAGCACCGGTGCGGTCGAGACCAACGATAGAAGGAACAAGAGAGCGGGCAGGCTGTTTCCTTCTTGAGACGAGTTCACATACTTCGAGTAGAACAGGACGCAGAGCAACAGCATCTGGATGAATACAATCATGAAAAAATAAAACAGAGGAGCGGTTGATGCCTTGGTCAGCAGTTCCTTCATCCGGGCTCCAGGATACCAACGTTTGCGACTCATGAACCATGCTCCAGCCGCGAACAGCAGGAATGACGGCCAACCGGCCACCATTTTGATCCAGAATGGACCTTCATAAATTTCCTTGAACTCGAATAATGAGGTTGCAAACATTAGCGTCGCTAAATCTGAAAGAGTTACGAACAGAATCATAAACAGCTGCAGCACGAGCCGGGTCCGCAGGCGGAACATCGGGAAGAACAGCCATATTAGAAGTCCCATGGACAGTAATGAGTTCGCTACATGCACCGCCATAGGGACTTGTAGGAAGAACAAATCCGAATAAAACATCGACGTTGCCGATAACAGTATAATTCGTTTCCAGTAGGCATCAGGTCTGATGCCGATAAACAACAGGCTAAAGACGAAAAAGATTAACATTTGAGGCAAAGAGAGAAAAAAATAAACTTCAAGAAAATATAGAATGGAACTGACAACCGGTTGCATGGTAAAGCTCCTTTAGAGTCAACTCTCAAGTAATGGACGTTTGATTATGAGATTTGACTCTTACTTTACTTGGTTTTATGAAAAAAAGAAACGGGTTTCTATCGCCGAAAAATGTAAAAATTCAGCAACTGTCTAGATGGATCAGTGAGCTGTGCTGTCGAGTTGCAGCTCGCTGCGGCAAGTTGTAATGAAAGCATCCGGCTCATCGACATGCAGACAGATTCGATCTAGATGCAAGATGCGTCCAAACATTCCGGTAATTGGAATCTTTTGTGTCAGAATCAGCATGACATTGGAGTCCGTTCCGCTAGGAACAAAGGCCGAGCGCTTCTCCTCGGGGCTCAGCTCAAGGTTGCTGATGTGGGAGACGGAGAGCAGCTCATCCGGCTTAATACGACCGACCAGTTGCAGGCCATACTGAATTCGCAGCTCCTGCTGTGCAACCTGGATTGGATACAGCCGCATGGCTCGATAGTCCGCTACCATCAACAGGATGAGATAGAGATTGCTGAGCGATGTGATCCAAGCGAGTATAGGCGAGAACTGATGTAGAAGGAAATGCAAGGCTACGCCCTCCAGCAGAAGCAGCTTGCTGAAAATTAGCACAAGCACTAGCCTCCCGGAATGACGATGGGTGCTGAAAGCAGTTGGGTCTAGTGGAGTTGGAGAGGCTTTGGTCCAGGAGAAAACAAGAGAGTAAAACACACTTAGCTCATGGGTCAGCATAGCGGAGACAAAAGTTGTGCCAAAGGCGGATTGAATGTCCTGCCGGATGGAGTCGAGTGGACTGCCAGAGTTCCCCTCTCGTCCGACATGTCGAGCACGGAGTAGAATCCGTCCGAAGCGATATGCTTGCAGGGTGAGCAGGGCCAGCTCCAGCGGAATTATAATTTTACCAATCGGGGCGATTCCAGTACGGTCGGACGGGGGTAACATCAAGTAAACGGCGATATAGCCCAGCAGGATCATTGGAATAGACATCGTTATGGAGCGGCGAAGGGGCCGTTTGCCCAGCAGAACGAGCAAGAGCGGCAGCACAAGCATGAAGTCAAGGGTAATTGCTGTAGACAATGCGGAGCGGTTCGGTTCGTACAGTGAGCTCTGGATAAGAATGAGATCGAATAGGATAATGGCCGAAGCTAGCAGTAGAAGAGTGATTTTTGGTGAAAATCGAGGCCAGCTGTTTCTTGGCATAGCGTGGTCTCCTCTCCTATGTAGGGACGGGTGCTGCTCCTCTCAGTATAGCCCAGTGTGGATATGTTTTCCATAAAGGTGAGAGAATGTTCTGTATTTCGTCACCATTCCGTGCATGGGGTTACGCGCAGCCATGCTGGATCGAAAAGACATTGTTCCGTGGATTGGATATAATTATGTAATGAAGCGCAGGGCGCAGGAAAGGCGGAGAATCCCGACAGCTATGCCACATGATTCTAACCCACCGGCATCGTTCGAGACGATGACCAAGCATGAACAGCTGATTCGGCATATCGAGGCGCTGGAGCCCGGCACACGTATTTCCGTGCGCGGCATCGCCCGTGACAAGGAAGTTAGCGAGGGCACAGCATACAAGGCGATTAAGGAAGCCGAGGAGCTTGGAATCGTCGCCACCAAAAAAAGAATTGGCACCGTACGGGTCCATAAATCCCGGCGTGTTTCTCTAGAAGGACTTACTTTCGGCGATGTCGCCGACATCGTGGAGGGACAGTTGCTCGGCGGAGCCGGGGGCCTTCAGCGGACGCTGCACAAGTTCGTCATCGGAGCGATGGAGCTTGATGCCATGCTTCGCTACATTAATGAAGACAGCCTGCTGATCGTCGGCAACCGCGAGGAGGCGCATCGCTTAGCATTGGAGCAGGGAGCCGGAGTGCTCATCACAGGCGGCTTTGATACGAGTCCGGCGGTTAAGCGGTTAGCGGACGCGAGAGGGCTGCCGATCATCGTGTCCCGACATGATACGTTTACGGTCGCATCGATGATTAATCGTGCGATGTACGACCGGCTCATCAAGCAGAAAATAGTGCTAATCGAAGACATTATGAGCTTCGGCCGCCCTGCCGACGTGCTGAAGCACGGGGATACGGCGGCGGATTTTCACCGATTGGCCGGACTTACGGGAAGCTTCCGTTTTCCGGTGCTTGATGACCGCGGCCGGGTGAGCGGCATGATGACGGCCAAGGACGCCGCGGGTTCCGAGCCGGATAACCCGGTTGAACGATTGATGACACGCCATCCCATCACGGCGGCGCCGAACATAACGGTCACCTCCGCCGCTCATACGATGGCGGCGGAAGGCATCGACCTGCTGCCGGTCGTTGACCGGCATCGCCGGCTGCTTGGCGTCATCACTCGCCAAGAAGTACTGGAGGCGATGCGCATTACCGGCCGCCAGGGAGAATCAGGCGAGACGTTCGACGATCTGATCGTCGCTGGCTTCAAGCCTGCCGAAGGTGGAGCCGGCGGCTTCCGTTATAAGGGTGTCGCCGCTGCGCAAATGTCCGGTACGCCGGGAACTGTTTCGGAGGGCGTATTGTCGACGCTGATGCTTCAGGCAGCGAGGCGCATGGTACGCGAAAGCGGCCGCAGCGACCATATGATCGAGAGTATGACGACCTATTTTATACGTCCGGTTCCGATTGACGCGGAGCTCACGCTTGAGCCAACCGTGCTGGAGCTAAGTCGCAAAACCGCCAAGCTGGAAATTCAGCTGTCCGACTCCGTTGGAGCCGCGGCTAAGGCAATTCTCTCTATGCAGCTTATGGACGGCTAATGGCTGCGGCATTTTTCAGTGAATGGACACATGCCGTAGCTCTTAAGAGTCATGTCCCTTCCATTTCATTGGGAGAGAATAAGGAAGAATGGTCACTGCGATACCTAATCAGACAAAGCTTATCCCGGCCAGAGGCTGGTCATTAGAGGGCGAATGAAGAAGGGAGGGACAGAGCATTAAGGTCAAAAAGAAGTACTATCCTACCCTTACTCCGGCCTGGAAGCGCCGGCGTGAGATTGTTCTGCTAGCTTTGGCAATCGTAATAACTACGATGCTGGATGGGACAGCCTCCGGCAAGGCTGCTGATAACATGTCAGCGGCGGCGACGAGCAAAGGAACTGCGGCAACGGCTGCGGCAGGCTCCCTCCAAAAGCTTATCGACGCTGCGCCCACCGGCTCTACAATTCAACTGCCAGCCGGCAGTTATGCACAGTCGATCGTCATCTCCAAGCCACTGAGGGTAGAAGCGCAGGACGTGACGCTGACCGGAAACGGCAGCGATGCACCAGTAGCTACAATTAAAGCGAAAGGCGCATCGCTGATCGGCCTGACGGCAGAGAAGGACACTCGAGGCAAGGCTCCGGCCGTCCTTGTGGCTGCGGATAATGTTGTGCTGGACGGGCTGAAAGTCCTATCACGTTCGCTCGGCATCCAGCTTCAGAGCTCGCAAGGCTCCACTATCCGGGGCTCGGTCGTCGAGCCTCCTGCCGATCTGCTCGGCCGCGCAGCGCGCGCTTCAGACAGCCGTAACGGTATCGACCTGTATCGGTCAAACGGCAACCTCATCGAGGACAACCGGGTGAGCAGCATGTTTGATGGGATTTATTTGGAAGGCAGCAATAACAACACGGTCCGCGGGAATCAGATCGACTACTCCCGTTACGGCATCCACTTGATGTACACCAAGCGCAGCGTCGTTACCGATAACAGCGGTTCCTACAATGTGACCGGAATCATGGCGATGATGGTCAAAGGCTCCGAACTGACCGGCAATGCATTCAGCCGCCAGAGCGGCAGTGTTAATTCGCAGGGCATGCTGTTTTATCAGGTGGAGAGCACGAGGGTAGAGGATAATGTGATGAATGGCAACCGTGTCGGGATGTATATCGAACGATCCGAGGGCAATGAATGGATTAACAATGACATCTCGTATAACTTTGTCGGCATCCAGCTGCTGGATTCCAAGGACAACCGACTCAAGAACAATCGATTCGTATCCAATGTCATTGAGACTCAGGCGGATGGTAGCCGCGACAATGAGCTGCAAGGCAATTACTGGGATGCCTTCGAAGGGCTCGATCCGAATGGCGACGGAAGCAGCGATTTGGCCTACTTAATGAATCCGTTTTTCCAGCGGTTGACCAAGGATAACTCGGCCTATCAAATCTTTTTCCAATCGCCGGGTATGAAATTCCTCGAGAGTCTGCTCGCTTCCGGGCAGCAGAACTGGTCGCGCGACAGCGCTCCGCTCATGGAGCCTCCTCTGGAGATTGGCAGCAAGTCTCAGCCTACTGAAACGCCGATGGCGGCAACGGCCGCCGCGGGAGTAGCGCTGCTCGCAGGAGCATTAATAATCATTTATACGGGGGTTAGAAGAAAATGAAAAAGAGAATGACAGCGATGCTGATGGTCGCTTTAACCATTATGTTAATAGCAGCCGGCTGCGGCAAAGCCAGCCATGAGCCGGTAGCGGTTGATGAATCAGTCGATAAATGCGCGATCTGTAATATGGCGGTCAGGGATGACGCTTATGCGGTACAGTTAACGACTAAAGGGGGCAAAACCTTTAAATTCGATGATATTGGCTGCATGAATGATTGGAAGAGCAAAAATACCGATGCTGCTATAAGCGCAGAGTATGTCCGTGATTATAACGACAAGGCGTGGGTTGCCTACAACGATGCGACCTATGTGTACGATGCGGACTTCAAGTCGCCAATGGCTTACGGAGTGTACAGCTTCAAGGATAAAAAGGCTGCGGAGTCTTTCGTAGGTGAGCAGGGCAAGGGCAAGCTGATGACAGCCCAGGAGCTGGCTTCCCATAATTGGGCGCAGAACAAAGAGCAAATGAACATGGGCGATTCCGGTCACGAAGATGGTATGGACATGGGAACGAATGAAGGAGCGGAAATGGACATGGGGGCCAATGAAGGCTCCGGCATGGACATGAGCGGAAATACGTCCCCTACGGACAATTCCGGCTCCCACTAAACGATGAATATACTCCACATTGCGCGCAGAGAGATCAAGCTCGGCTTCCGCAATCCGTGGTCCTACTCTTTTCTCGCGCTGTTCACCGTATTCACACTGCTGCTTTTGATGATCGGCGCCCAGAGCTCAGGATCGGGATATACGAGCACAACCGGCTCCATGTTGAATTTGATTCTATATCTACTGCCGCTAATGACGTTGCTTATCGGATCTTTCTCTTTGACAGCGGAAAAAGAAGAAGGAAGCTGGCAGCTCATTTCCACCTATTCGTTGCGGACGCTTTCCTTCATCGCCGGCAAATACGCCGGCCTGACCGTTGTACTGGCGACTATCGTCAGCTTCGCCTACGGCGTTAGCGGAGTGGCGGGGGCGGTAGTGGGAAGCGGCTTTGATCTCAAAACACTTGGTTTGTTCCTCGTGTTCTCGCTGCTGCTAGTTCTGCTCTATCTTGCCGTCGCGCTGCTAATCGGCACCTTTGCGGCGAACCGTTGGCAGGCGCTGACTTACGCAGTCGCCTTCTGGTTTTTCACCGTAATCGGCTGGCCAGCGCTGCTAATTGCGGTACTTGGCTTCCTACCTTATTTGATGATCAAACCAGCCCTAGTCGCGCTGACGTTCCTCAATCCAGCGGAGCTCGTACGACTGTTCGTCGTCGTTAAGCTTGGTGGCGGCACCATATTGGGACCGGAGTATTATCAGTGGGTAATGGTCATGCAAAAATCGACTGGATCGTTGTTGTTTGCTGGCCTTTGCCTGCTGTGGATTGGTGTGGCTGGAGGAATCGCCGTATGGGCGTGGGAGAGGGGGAGATACCGTGCATAAGCCAGTTCTGCTCGTTGAAGGCGTGGATAAAAGCATTAAAGGGCAGCACATCGTGCGGGACATCTCCCTCACGATGCAGCAAGGGAGCGTCCTCGCCCTTTGCGGCGGCAACGGTGCGGGTAAAAGCACGTTGCTGCGCATGGTCATGGGAATTCTACAGCCGACTTCCGGGATTATTCAGGTGGATGGCTTGAGCTGGAAAGAGAACCGCAATGCCTACGCCGATAAGCTTGGGTATATGCCGGATGACTACGCCTTTGCTAAAGGGCTGACCGCTTGGGAAACGCTGCATTTTTGGGCTTCTCTGCGCGGTCTATCTCGCAGTCGGACGGAGGAGGCGCTTGAGGAAGTCGGCCTTGCGGAGGTGCGGAACAAAAACGTGACCGCTTTTTCCAAAGGGATGAGGCAGCGTCTGTTGTTTGCTCAAGCGATGCTGGCCAAGCCGCCTCTGCTCGTCCTTGACGAGCCGACCAACGGCCTTGATCCGTACTGGATGGACTCCTTCGTAGAGCTTGTGAACAAGCTTCGCCGTGAAGGACATTCCGTCATTTACTCTACGCATCAGTTGCCAGTGGCTGAGGCATCCGCCGATTATGTCTTGTTCATGCAAGAAGGAGCAGCGGTGAGGCAGGGAACGGTAGCTTCGCTTCTAGAGCAGTACGGACCTGGAGGGCTTCATGCGGCTTTCACAGAAAGTCGTATGAAGCCTGGAAGCCGAGGGCAGGTAGAAGCTTGAGGAGCCGTCGAAGTGGTAGAAGGACGGCGCTGAAGCGGAATACTGGATTGGTGGGAGAGAGTGCTTGATGAGCCGTCATTTTGGTAGGCGGATGGCGATAAAGCAGGATGCTGGATTGGTGGGAGAGAGTGCTTGATGAGCCGTTATTCTGGTAGACGGATGGCGATAAAGCGGAATGCTGGATTGGTGGGAGAGAGTGCTTGATGAGCCGTCATTTTGTATGGAGCAAGCGCCGACTGCTGGCTGTTGTTTCTGTGCTGCTGCTAGTTGCGGCGGGGCTCTCTGGGGTGTTGCTCGTCAAGCAGCAGTCGGACAAGGAGAGGCCGGGTCGCATAGCGCAAGGAGCTCATGCACCAGAGATCGCGATTGCTGTACCTGGCTCCGGTGAGCGTATCCATCTGTCGGATTTGAAAGGCAAGACAGTACTCGTCCATTTTTGGGCAAGCTGGTGCGTCCCCTGCAAAAGAGAACTGCCGCTGATTGATGAAGCTGCGCGCCTCGTATTTAAAGGTGCTCATAAAGACGAGGCCGGTGGCGCATCTGGCGCCGGTAACGGGCAGGAGATTCTTGCCATCAATGTAGGTGAAAGCCGCGGCACGATTAGCGAGTTCACTGGCGAAACCGGTATTTCCATGCCAATCGTGTCTGATGTAACCGGGCAGGCGGCTGAGGCATTCCGGGTACGAGCTTTGCCAGCCTCGTTCATCATTTCCCCGGACGGCCGCATTTCTCAAATTATTCAAGGTGAATTTACCAGCGTGGAGCAAATCCAGGCCGCTCTGGACGCGGGCTGAAGGAGCTTCGCGCGGGGGAGCTCCGCTTGAGGTAGCCGGCAATTCGCCTGATGATTTTTCACCCGACGAGTTAGTGAAATAAGCCGAATATGGTTTATTTGACAGAACGTACGGACAGAACGTACGTACGGACAGAACGTACGGACAGAACGTACGTACGGACAGAACGTACGGACAGAACGTACGGACAGAAAGAAGGTGTTCCTGAGTCCTTTTAAAGGGCTAGGGAACACCTTCTTTTTATTCGCAGACTTATAGCGACTAGGCCAATACCCGCCGCCGCATAAACAAGTAGCAAAAGTTACTTGAACGAGCCAAAACCCACTGCGGCGGAGGAACCAAGTAACAAAAGCTACTTGAATGAGCCAAAACCCGCTGCGGCGGAGGAACCAAGTAACAAAAGCTACTTGAACGAGCCAATACCCGTAGCAGCAGCAGAACCAAGTAACAAAAGTTACTTGAATGAGTCAAACCCCGCCGCGACGGCGGAACCAAGTAGCAAAAGCTACTTGAATGAGCCAAAACCCACTGCGGCGGAGGAACCAAGTAACAAAAGTTACTTGAATGAGCCGAAACTCCGACGCGACGGCGGAACCAAGTAGCAAAAGTTACTTGAAAGAGCTGAACCTCGTCGCAGAAGCAGAACCAAGTAGCAAAAGTTACTTGAACGAGCCGAACCTCGTCGCAGAAGCAGAACCAAGTAGCAAAAGCTACTTGAATGAGCCAAAACCCGCTGCGGCGGCGGAAGCAAGTAGCAAAAGTTACTTGAACGAGCTGAACCTCGCCCGCTGCGGCGGCGGAAGCAAGTAGCAAAAGTTACTTGAACGAGCTGAACCTCGCCCGCCGCGGTGGCGGAAGCAAGTAGCAAAAGTTACTTGAATGAGCTGAACCTCGTCGCAGCAGCAGAAGCAAGTAGCAAAAGTTACTTGAACGAGCCAAAACCCGCTGCGGCGGAAGGAGCAAGTAACAAAAGTTACTTGAAAGAGCCGGACCCCGTCGCAGCAGCAGAAGCAAGTAACAAAAGTTACTTGAATGAGCTAAAACCCGCTGCGGCGGAAGGAGCAAGTAGCAAAAGTTACTTGAATGAGCCGAAACTCCGACGCAACGGCGGAACCAAGTAACAAAAGTTACTTGAACGAGCCGGACCCCGTCGCAGCAGCAGAAGCAAGTAGCAAAAGTTACTTGAATGAGCTAAAACCCGCTGCGGCGGAAGGAGCAAGTAGCAAAAGTTACTTGAAAGAGCTGAACCTCGTCGCAGAAGCAGAACCAAGTAGCAAAAGTTACTTGGATTCGCCATGGCATTGCCCGTCCGCAGCTACCCGCCTGGGCAATCGCCACAGCGATAGGCCTCGGCCAAGCCGCCCTTAGTGATGCGGAGCGGCTGGAGCTGCAGGTGCGGCGTCACTTTGCTTCTCCAGCTCGGCCAAATGTTCAATCGCATTCGCGCCTATGGCGAAGCGCTTGGACGGCATAATTTCATATTCTGAGGAGACGCCGCTGAACTTCACTCGATACACGCCTTCGGTGCTAGCCGGCTGTGTGACGGTGTAAGTACCGGGAGCTGTCAACTTAGCTTCGGCGCTCACTGCAGGGGAGGAGCCATCCTCCGGCCAAAACTGAAAGTTAGTTTTATAAAACTCGTCGTAAGGCTTGCCGTTTTCCTCTACGAGGATTGTGAAGCGGCTTGCTTCGCCGGGTTTAAGCTTATCCGGAATTTGCAGGTCTACGGTCAAATGCGGAATCATACCTTTGTCATCTTGGCCCGACGTGTTGGCCTGGCAGCCCCCAAGCAACAGGGAGGCGGACGCCAGTAGAGAAATTCCGGCCAGTGTCATTTTTTTCTTCATCATGAGTACCTCCTAGGCGGAAAACCAGCGCTTCAGCGCGGGAACACGGCGGATGACAAGCAGATCAATGGCAAGCACAACCAGAATCGATAGGCCGACCAGCGGCATAATGATACCGAGAGCGCCCATGATGATGAGCAAGCCGATTGTGACTTTTTTGTCCCTTGGTTTGTTCGGCGCACCGAGCTTACCGGCTGGAGCGCGTTTGCGCCACATAACGTAGGAACCGGCGGAAATAAGGATCAGGCCCAGGCAGGCGATCAACCCGAGGATCTGGTTGGCTAGACCGAATAATTTGCCCTCGTGGAAAGCGATGCCGAGCATAATCACTTTACCCATAATGCCGTAGTCCGCAAAGCGCACATCGGTCAACACAGCCCCACTGTACTGGTCAATATGCAGAGTTGCATTGTTAGTAGGTCTATCATCGGCAGAAGCGACGGTGTAAACACCAGCTTTACCATCCGGCATCGAGATTGTATAAGGTTTGATCACACCTTGACGGTCTGCTATTGCGGCAACTTCATTCAGCGACAGCCGCACATAGCCCCCTACTGCGGATGCAGGAACGGGGATGTTTTCGGTTGCCCACGGCAGATCCTCTGCCACGTCTTTGGCGAGGGTGACAGATTCCAGCGAACCCGCGCCGAACGCGTTTTCCGGATAATTCGTATTCGTCGAATTGGCGATATTGTCGATTCCTTTTCCCATAACGCCCGACCAAGGCAGTCCGGTCAAAATAAGCGTCAAAATGAGCAACGACAGCCAAAAGGCTGGCACAGCATGCATGTCTCTCCAAAACTGGCGACTGCCGCGTTTGCCTAGGCGGGGAAGAATGGTCCCCCAGATGCTGAATTTGCCTCTTGGCCACCACAGGTAAAGGCCGGTCACAATCAGGACGACGCCCCAGCTAGCGGCCAGCTCTACGATCCGGTTGGGCAGCGTGCCGCTGAGCAGTAGTTGGCTATGCAGCTTTTTAAACAGCTCCGTGAACGTTTTGTCCGTGTCCAACGTACCGGTAGTACGCCCCGTATAAGGATCGGCATAGAGCGTAGTAGGAACTTCATTTTTCACTATACTCATCTTAACGGTTGACTTGGCATCACTCGGAATGGAAAAGGACAGGATCGACAAGCCGGGGTTTTCCGTGCGGACAGCTGCAGCTAGCTGATCAGGAGCCAGACGAGTCGTTCCAACCTCTCGAACGGTCAACATATCCTTATAGAGCTGCGCTTCAATTTGCGGTTTGAATAGATAGACCGATCCGCTCAGAGCAAGAATAATCAAAAAAGGCGCAAAGATAATGCCGGCATAAAAATGCCATCTCCAAACATTTTGATACAAGGTGGGCAACAAGCCGCGGCCTTTCTGTTTGCCGATAGCAGGAGTTGTCGTTTCCAAATCTATGCTCATCGTTCCATAACTCCTCATTTCTAGGGTGATTAGCTCAACTAAATTAGTATAGAGGGCTTGGCGTAGTTCGGCATGACTCTTTCTAGCTATGGGGCCAAAAAACGAGGTAGAAATGATTGGCTTGTCATGAAATAGTCCCCGTAAAGCGAAAGGGCGCGCATCAGTCGGCCTGAGCCGTCCAAGGCGCGCCCCTTCGAGAGGCGATCTAGCGCTGTTTGCCTGTTGCGTTCCGCTCGATGACGGTGCGGATGACACTGTGGTTGCGTATGCCGGCGAAAATATTGAACAGACCGAGCAGCATGAACACGGCTCCCACAATGACGCGAATCGTCGAGCCCGTATACATGAACATCTGAATGAGCGCGATCAAGATAAGCATTATGCCCATCCAGATGTTCATTTTGGCGGAGTAAAGGGCTCTTTGGTTAGTGTCTTTGGAGCGGCGCGAGCGGAAGCTGCTCACAACGGACATGATGGAGCTGATGATGATACCTGCAATGATGATCCATTGCAGCCAGGCGACGGGATCGTTCATGGAGCTGAGCAGTCTCCTTTGGCGGGCGGCTGCCCGTCCAGTATTTTTCGCTATTGTATCATATTGGGGCGGTATGCTGCGAATAGGAAGATAGCCTTCAAGGAGGAGTGTTGCCGCTCAGCTCAGGCCCAAGCAAACGGATGTTGACCCATACCTGTAGACGGTTTTCGGCGACAAGAACGGTTTTGATGTTTAAGGCGAATCGTTTATCCTTATCGCGGTATACTTTTTCGGCCAATAGCTCGCGTGCGAGGCGGGACTCCCTATCAATCTCATAAATGCTGTGGCCTTCCAGCACGAGCAGATCATCATGGAGCTGCGCCTTTAACCGGGATTTCGTAGGTTCATCCAGTCCCGCAGTACCGGGGCCATCTTCGAAGCGGATTTGTATCGTTTTAATGACGGAATGCTGTTGTTTGAACTTGCTCAACTTCTCCAGCTCATTGTCACGCTCGTTAAGCTGGTCCTCGAGCTCGCCTTTCAGGTTGATGACGCGGTCGAACTGCGCCTGAAACAGGGAGTGGTAGAGGGCGGCTCCGATGATCATGCCACAGATGATCAGGCCGGCGGCCTGAGTCAAACGGGCGAAGCGGGCAAAGGGAGGAACTCGCATGGACGCAGGTTCACCCCGATCCCCGGCAGATCATACGGATGAGCTCCGTGCCGGCATGGGCGCCGATGAAGGCGCAAAGAATGAATAACACCTGTTGAACGACCGGGGACAGATGGCCCTCGATCATATTGCTTTCGATGACGCGCATTGGATCGATCGTTCCGCCGACCGCAGCGACAAGAGCCCATATTTTCAGGCGGGAAGCCGTATCGACCATCATCGAGGATGGAGGGGAGAGTGCCAGCACCGATCCGATGCCGGCCAGCAATGCGCCTCCGACGACAACGCCGAAAGCGATGAAGCAGTCGATCAATGCTTTGCTCAGGATCAAGTTCATGCGCTGCATCCGCCTCACCTTTCTAGAAGGAATTGGGGAAAAGCTGCCCCTTGTTCATTGTATGGGCCTGTACCGGTCTTTTATGATAAGATAGATAGAAAGACCGAACAGATGTGCCCCGCCTGGCGGGCGCGAAAGGAGGAACGCGATGAGCGCGAGCGAACGATTCGTGCATTTGCATGTGCACAGCGAATATAGCTTGCTGGACGGGGCCGCGCGGATCCGCGACCTGACGGCAAGAGCGGCAGAGCTCGGCATGCGCTCGTTGGCGCTGACCGACCATGGAGTGATGTATGGGGCGGTACCCTTTTACAAGGCGTGTCTGAAGCAGGGCATCAAGCCGATCATCGGCTGCGAGATGTATCTGTCGGGAGGGTCCAGGTTAGATAAGGGAACGCGCAAGGACAACCCGATTTACCATCTGATTTTGCTGGCCCAGAATGAGACCGGTTACCGAAACCTCATGAAGCTGAGCACCATCGCTCATCTGGAAGGGTTTCATTATAAACCCCGCATCGACCACGAGATTCTTCGCGAGCATGCCGAGGGACTCGTCTGTTTGAGTGCCTGCTTGGCAGGCGAGGTCGCCCAGCATCTGCTTTACGACCGCCCGGAGGAAGCGAAGCTTGCGGCGCTGAAGTACCGGGAGACGTTCGGGGAGAACTTTTACCTGGAAATTCAGGATCATGGGATGGCGGAGCAAAAAAAAGTGACCGCCGGAATGATCACTCTATCGGAAGAAACCGGTATCCCGCTGGCCGCGACTAATGATGTCCACTACTTGCGGCAGGAGGATGCGGCTGTGCAGGATGTGCTCATCTGCATCGGCACTGGCAAAAGCGTGAGCGACCCTGACCGCATGCATATGCATGGGGACGGCATGTATTTGAAAAGTGCGGACGAGATGGCGCGGCTGTTCCCGCATCTGCCCCAGGCGCTGGCCAATACGGTGCGCATCGCCGAGAGCTGCAATGTGGAGCTGAGGCTCGGCGAGCATGCGCTGCCGGAGTATCGGCCGCTGCCTGAAGGGCTGAGCTCGGCCGTTTATTTGGAGCAGCTATGCCTGGAGGGCATGATGCAGCGGTTTAATGGAGCAACTGCGCGCCATCAAGGGGCGGAGACCGCAGGGCGGGCTGATTCGGCGCTCCTGGAAGGAGCGGGGAGCGGGCTGTTGGAGGAAGCGGAGCGGAGGCTCCGGTACGAGCTTGGCGTCATTGAGCGAATGGGCTTCAGCGACTATTTTCTCATCGTCTGGGACTTCATCCGTTACGCGCATGAGCAGGGCATTCGCACGGGGCCAGGCCGCGGCTCTTCTGCCGGCAGCCTTGTCGCTTACTGTCTTCGTATAACCGATGTTGATCCGCTGAAGCATAAGCTGCTGTTCGAGCGTTTTCTGAACCCAGAGCGTATCAGCATGCCGGATATCGACATCGACTTTAACGACGAGCGGCGCGACGAGGTGATTGCATATGTGAGCCGCAAGTACGGATCGGACCATGTGGCGCAAATCATCACATTCGGCACGCTGGCGGCAAAGGCCGCCATTCGCGACGTCGGGCGCGCACTGGACGTGCCGATCGGCGACGTTGACCGGGTCGCCAAGCTTATTCCAGGGCAGCCTGGCACAACGCTCCAATCGGCGCTCGCTTCTGTGCCGCAGCTGCGCGAGTACGCGGAGCGTGATGGTACGAGGGAGCTGATTGCGACCGCACTTAAGGTGGAAGGAATGCCGCGCCACGCTTCGACTCATGCGGCTGGCGTTGTCATTTCCGGTCGGCCGCTGACGGATTATGTACCGTTGCAGGCTGGCTCGGAGGCCGCTGCGTTGACGCAATATTCCATGGAGAATGTCGAGGCTGTCGGCTTGCTCAAAATGGATTTTCTCGGCCTGCGTACTCTTTCTATCCTGGAACGGACATTGGACTGGGTCAAAGGCGAGGGGGGCGAGACGATTGATTTCCGCCTCATCCCGGATGATGATCCCGCCACCTATGAGATGCTTGGCCGCGGCGACACGACGGGCATTTTCCAGTTGGAGTCGGCGGGCATGCGCCGCGTGTTGCGGGAGCTGAAACCAAGCTCGTTTGAGGATATCATCTCGGTTCTGGCGTTGTATCGTCCAGGCCCGATGGAATTCATCCCGCGCTTCATCGCTGGCAAACATGGTTTGGAGCGGATTGACTATCCTCATCCTTCGCTTGAGCCGATTCTGAAGGATACGTATGGCATCATCGTTTATCAGGAGCAGATTATGCAAATCGCGTCCGAGATGGCTGGTTTCAGCCTCGGTGAGGCGGATTTGCTGCGGCGCGCTGTTTCCAAGAAAAAACGCGAGATATTGGACGAGCAACAAGCCGCCTTTGTACGGGGCAGTCTTGGGCAGGGTTATTCCGAAGAGGACGCTAAGCGCGTCTACGATATGATTTTGCGCTTCGCGGACTACGGCTTCCCGCGTGCTCACGCGGCCGCTTACGGTGTGTTGGCCTTTCAGACAGCCTGGCTCAAACGGCATTATCCCGTATCTTTCATGGCTTCAATGTTGGCTTCCGTCACCAGCAATCAGCGCAAAACCGGTGAGTATATCGATGAATGCAAGCGCATGGGCATCGGCGTGCTGCCTCCGGATGTTAACTACAGCTCTATCACCTTCAGCCCGGAGGGGGAGGCTGTCCGCTTCGGTCTTGCCTCAATCAAGAATGTGGGTACGCAGGCGATCGATTCGATTTTGCGGGAGCGTAAAAACCGACCGTTTGCCAGCTTGATTGATCTGTGCCGGCGGGTGGATCTGCGAGTCGTTAACAAGCGCGTGTTGGAGTGCCTCATCGGCGCAGGAGCGTTGGAGTCGCTCCCAGGTCATAGGGCGCAGCAACTGGCGGCGCTTGACGAGTCGGTCGAGGCCGCCCAGAAGTGGCGCAAGGAGCGTGCGGAGCTGCAGATTGAGCTTTTCGGTTTCGAAGAAGTGCAGAACTGGGATGTCGAGATGCCTCAGGTGCAACCTTATGCCCAAGCCCAGCTACTGGAACTGGAGCGGGATCTGTTGGGCCTGTATCTGTCCGGTCATCCGCTCGACGGAGCGGAGGAATTACTGGCGGAGTTCGGCCTCGACCGGCTCGTTGAGCTGGCGGATGCACCGGACGAGACGCGCTGTGTGACAGCGGTACGCATCATTGCGATTAAGCAGTTGCGGACGCGCAAAGGTCAGCAAATGGCTTTTGCCGAGGTAGAGGATCGCATTATGCGCGCCGAGGCAGTGATTTTCCCGTCCGCATGGGCGAAGCTCGCGGATAAGATTTTGGTAGGCGGCCTGGTGGTACTACAGGCCGTTGTGCAACAGGGGGACGAGGACATCAAGCTCATCGTGGATGACCTCGTCCCCCTGGACGACCCCGAGCTTCGCTCCGGGGTCGAGCGGCTTCGCCGCCAGGCGCGCGCCCGCAGCGCGCGCGCCGGCGGAGCTGCGCCCGCGCCCGGTGGCGCAGCCCCGGGCGCGGCGCAGCCGCGCGAGGCAGGCGGGGCGAAGCCGCCTGCCGGGCGCCCCGGCGGGGCGCAGCCCGCGGGCGCTCCTGCGGAGCCGCGCCCGCGCCCGGCCGCTTCCGCGCCGGGGCGCGCGGGCGGCGCAGCCTCGCCGCCCGCTGGCGCCGCTTCGCGGCGCACCGCACCCGCTGCGCGTTCCGCTCAGCGGGTGTACATCAAGATTACGGCGGATAGTGAAACTCCCGCCGTGCTGGAGCGCCTGAAGGCGCTCCTAGCCGAGCATGCAGGGCCGCTCGGCACCGTGCTCTTCTACGAGCGCGCTGGGCGCTCGCTCGAGCTAAGCGAGCGCTACCGGGTCAAGCCTTCCCCGGAGCTGATCGAGCGCATCGAGCTGCTGCTCGGCAAAGGAGCGGCCGTCGTCAAATAAGACGGCCTCCTTATCACTCAATACGGACCTGACCTCTGCCACGTGCAGAGGGCAGGTCCGTATTTTTTTCTGCCATGCTAGTTCACGCCAACCAAATCAAGTAGCTAAAGTTACTTGAAAGCTCCGCTACCAGCTGCGCCAAACAAATCAAGTAGCTAAAGTTACTTGAAAGCTCTGCTAGCAGCTCCGCCAACCAAATCAAGTAGCTAAAGTTACTTGAAAGCTCTGCTAGCAGCTCCGCCAACCAAATCAAGTAGCTAAAGTTACTTGAAAGCTCTGCTAGCAGCTCCGCCAACCAAATCAAGTAGCTAAAGTTACTTGAAAGCTCTGCTAGCAGCTCCGCCAACCAAATCAAGTAGCTAAAGTTACTTGAAAGCTCTGCTAGCAGCTCCGCCAACCAAATCAAGTAGCTAAAGTTACTTGAAAGCCCTGCTGTCGCTCAATCCAGCCGAATCAAGTAGCTAAAGCTACTTGAAGGCCCTGCTGTCACTAAAACCAACCAAATCAAGTAGCCAAAGCTACTTGAAAGCGCCGCAGCCGCTCAAACCAGCCGAAGCAAGTAGCCAAAGCTACTTGAAAGCGCCGCAGTCGCTCAAATCAGCCGAAGCAAGTAGCCAAAGCTACTTGAAAGCGCCGCTGACGCTCAAATCAGCCGAAATCAAGTAGCCAAAGCTACTTGAAAGCGCCGCAGTCGCTCAAATCAGCCGAAGCAAGTAGCCAAAGTTACTTGAAAGCTCCACCACCAGCTCCGCCAACCAAATCAAGTAGCTAAAGTTACTTGAAAGCTCTGCTAGCAGCTCCACCAATCAAATCAAGTAGCCAAAGCTACTTGAAAGCCCTGCTGTCGCTCAATCCAGCCGAATCAAGTAGCCAAAGCTACTTGAAAGCGCCGCAGCCGCTCAAACAAGCCAAATCAAGTAGCCAAAGCTACTTGAAGGCGTTGCTATCGCTCAAACCAGCCGAAGCAAGTAGCCAAAGCTACTTGAAAGCGTGGCTGTCGCTCAAACAAGCCAAATCAAGTAGCCAAAGCTACTTGAAGCTACGCTGTAACCCCAACCAATCAAATCAAGTAGCCAAAGCTACTTGAAAGCCCCGCCCCTGCCCGTCTGTTCTTATGCCATTCCCACTCATCGAACTTCCCTCCTCATTTTCCCGGAACATTTTGCAGGACAGGTGCATACAGTAGGAAATACAGCAGTATGTTGCTGGGCGACGGGCGCCCCAAGCGGCGGATGGCAGAGGATAAGGGGGCGCGGTTGCAGCCCTCTACTGCTGTCTCTGCCGACGGTTAACGCCCGGCGAATGATAGGGAGGCGCCTAAGGGCAGGCCTTCCGGCATTAGGCTGAGCAGGAGGGAAAGCGGATGAATTCCGAATTGGAGCGCTGGTTGGAAAGGCGCGGTGTCACAGTAGCAGATGTAGCGGAAATCGTACATGCCCTGCAGCTTCCCTATAACCCTCATTTGACGATGGAGGAATGTCTGGAAAGCGTACGTACCGTGCTTGGCAAGCGCGAGGTGCAGTACGTCTTGTATACGGGAATTGCGCTAGATGAGCTGGCGGAAAAAAAGCTGTTGCCGGCTCCGCTGCAGCAGATTATGGAGAAGGACGAGTCGCTCTACGGCGTTGATGAGACGCTGGCAATGGGCATCACTAATGTATATGGCATGATTGGTTTGACGAGCTTTGGTTACCTGGACAAAGTGAAGCCGGGCATAATCAACCGATTGAATGATAAGTCGACGGGTGCAGTCCACGTCTTTCTGGATGATTTGGTGGCTGGCTTGGCCGCCGCAGCCTCGGCGAGGATCGCGCATCAGGATCCGAAAGCGATCCATTATAGCGAGGACGGCACCAAAATCTAGACAAAGAAGGATTCCGGCGCTGCGGGAGCGAATCGTTGTTTCTGCAGCTCTTTCGAGAATGAACCAGCGAATGTATGGATGGCTTCAAACGTCTCGTTTAGCTTAAACCGACTCTCGCCCAGCACCACCAACTCTAACGCATCAAACGTCTCGCCCAGCACCACCAACTCTAACGCATCAAACGTCTCGCCCAGCACCACCAACTCTAACGCATCAAACGTCTCGCCCAGCACCACCAACTCTAACGCATCAAACGTCTCGCCCAGCACCACCAACTCTAACGCATCAAACGTCTCGCCCAGCACCACCAACTCTAACGCATCAAACGTCTCGCCCAGCACCAACCAACTCTCACGAAGCATGAATCATCTCTCATCACCATTAGCCGACTCTTAATACAGATCCAGCCGACTCTCTATCACCATCAGCCGACTCTCACGCAGCTCCAGCCGTCTCTCCAACTGCATCAAACGTCTCGTACGCTGGGCCTTTCTTGCTAGAAAAACTTGTCCTATGCTATGATTGTGAGATCATGTGACCTGTTTCCGGGATTATCAGGAGGTACCTTTCATGTGGACGGTCATCTACATCGCGCCAACGGCAAAAATCGCGGAGAGTATCAAGAGTAGGCTTACGGAAGAAGGATTTCTCGTCCAGACCAGGCCCATCAACATGTCCAAACAGCAGTACGAGATCCTAGTACCGTCCGGAGAGCTGGAGGAAGTGCAGGAAGTGCTGAGCTCCATTCTCCATTCCTGATTGCCGGCCCGACTATACTTAGCGTCTTGAGAGGTGTCACTCGTGTTTAAGGACTTATTTCACAAACGTAAATACGCCACCGTTCCTTCCGAGAGGGAGCGCAGCGATAAGCAGGACCGGCCGAAGCGGGATATTCCCGAAGGCCTAATGAACAAATGCCCTAAGTGTGCCACGATTCAGTTCTCCAAGGAATTGGACAAGAATCACAAAGTATGTCCGTCTTGCGGGCATCATTTCCGTTTGACCGCCTGGGAGCGCATCGGAATGACGCTTGATGACGGACGTTTGTCTGAATTCGACAGGGATATGATTTCTGAGGACCCTATTGAGTTTCCTGGTTATGCCTCCAAGCTGGAAGCTCAGAAGAAGAATTCTGGGCTGAAGGATGCAGTCATCACCGGTGAGGGAGCCATTGGAGGTTTCCCGGTTGTAGTCGCTGTCATGAGCTTCGACTTTTTCTCAGGTAGCATGGGTTCAGTCGTAGGCGAAAAGATTACACGGGCGATCGAGCAGGCGAGCCTTCGCAAGCTGCCTCTGTTGATCTTCTCTACCTCTGGCGGCGCGCGCATGCAGGAGAGCATTCTGAGCTTGATGCAGATGGCCAAAACGAGCGCGGCTCTGGCGAAATTCCAGAGCGAGGGCGGGCTGTATATTTCGATTATGACCGATCCTACAACTGGGGGAGTCACGGCCAGCTTCGCATCGCTTGGCGACTACAATTTGGCCGAGCCCGGAGCGCTCATCGGCTTTGCCGGCCGCATTGTTATCGAGCAGACGATTCGGCAGAAGCTGCCGGACAACTTCCAGACGGCTGAGTTCAATCTACAGCATGGCCAGCTTGACCGCGTCGTCCACCGCAAGGACATGAAGTCCACGCTGACGCGTGTACTGGATATGCATGCTGTGAAGGAGGATACGGTATATGGCGGGTGAACTGCCTTTTGAGAAGCCGCTAGGAGACCTCAGACGCAAGATTGAAGAGCTGAAGGGACTTAGCCAAGGAAAGGGCATCGACTTCAGCGACGAGATCGCCCGACTTGAAGCCCGTTGCCTTCAGCTAGAAGAAGAGCTGTACAGCGAGCTTGGAGCCGCTGAAAAAATGCATCTGGCTCGCCATCATCAGCGGCCGACATCGTTAGATTTTATCGGGGCGATCTTTACAGATTTCCTGGAGCTGCACGGCGAT
This sequence comes from Paenibacillus herberti, assembly GCF_002233675.1. Lineage (GTDB taxonomy): Bacteria > Bacillota > Bacilli > Paenibacillales > Paenibacillaceae > Paenibacillus_O > Paenibacillus_O herberti. The sequence continues at coordinate 126,057 of NZ_NMUQ01000001.1, forward strand.
CGGCTGTTCGCCGATGATCTGGCGATCGTTGGTGGATTGGCCAAGCTGAATGGAGTACCGGTAACCGTTATCGGGCATCAGCGCGGCAAAGATACAAAGGACAACATCGCCCGCTTTTTCGGTAGTCCTCATCCGGAGGGCTTCCGCAAGGCGCTGCGTCTCATGCATCAGGCACATAAGTTCCGTCGCCCGATCATTACCTTCATCGATACGAAGGGCGCTTATCCTGGCAATACGGCCGAGGAGCGTGGTCAATCGGAGGCGATTGCCCGTAATCTGCGTGAGATGGCGTTGCTCGGCGTACCTGTGCTCTGCGTCGTTATCGGCGAGGGCGGCAGCGGCGGCGCTTTGGCGCTCGGCGTAGGTAATCGCGTGCTCATGCTTGAGAATGCGATCTACTCTGTTATTTCGCCGAACGGAGCAGCTTCCATCCTTTGGAAGGATGCTTCTAAGGCAGATCAAGCGGCCGAGGCGATGAAAATCACTGCAAAGGATCTGCTCGGATTTGGTATCATCGAGGAGATCATTCCCGAGCCGCAAGGCGGCGCACATCGGGATTACGCTGGGCAGGCCGATTACATCAAGGAAGCACTTTGGCGGCATCTACAAGAGCTTGGCTCTATGACGTCGGAGGAACTGATCGAGGACCGGTACATGAAGTTCCGCAAAATCGGGCGGTTTACCTTTGCTCCAGATGCGGGCGGCTCGCAGGATTCCGAGCGGCAATCCGCTGAGGAAGCTACGTATGGGGAAGAGGCTTTGCCTGCGGATGTCAACACAAGCGCAAGCTCGAAGGATCTAATCACTGAGACTGTAACTGAGACTGTAACAGAGGCAACGCCTTCTCCGGCCGCTGAATCCGCTCGGGTGCATTGATTCGGGGTCTCTCATAGGTTGGTTCGCAAAAAGAGCGGCCGGCAATCGGCCGCTCTTTCCCATGCCCAGGACATTTTTGACGGGTATGCTGTTCCGCTGAAGCATCATCCAAATTGGCTCAACAGCATGTTCTGAGGAGTCCTTTCGGCATGTCGAAAGTCGCGAAGTTTTGCTTCCAAAGTCACACCGAGCAATCAACAAATGTCGTGTGAAGTGCGTAAAGTCATGTCTATGTTGCCGTAAAATGTGGTAGAATGATTGATAGTGTTTAAGCAAGCTAATTGATGGAGGAATTATATACCCATGCGCAAAACGAAAATTGTTTGTACGATCGGCCCATCCAGCGAGTCGCTGGAAAATACAAAAAAACTGATTCTGGCTGGCATGAACGTTGCCCGTCTGAACTTTTCGCACGGTGATTTCGAGGAGCACGGCAACCGGATTAAAAATATCCGCCAAGCCTGTGGTGAACTCGGCAAAACCGTTGCCATCTTGCTCGACACCAAAGGTCCTGAAATTCGTCTTGGCAAGCTGAAAGAGGAGCCAATCGAGCTCCAACAGGACGATTACATCACTTTGACTACAGAAGAGATTCTTGGCGACCGTCACCGTCTTCCGGTAACGTACAAAAACCTCCCTGCAGACCTCAAAGTCGGCTCCACGGTTCTGATCGATGACGGTCTGATCGGTCTTACGGTTGTTGACATCCAAGGAACAGAAATCAACTGCAAAATCGTTAACAGCGGCCCGATCAAGAGCAAAAAGGGTGTTAACGTACCTGGCGTAGACATTTCCCTTCCAGGCATCACCGAGAAGGATGCGAATGATATCGTGTTCGGTATCGAGCAAGGCGTTGATTTCATCGCTGCTTCCTTCGTGCGCAAAGCGTCCGACGTACTTGAGATCCGCGAGCTTCTGGAGCAGCATAACGCTGGTCATATCCAGATTATTTCCAAGATCGAGAACCAGCAAGGTGTGGACAACCTCGATGCAATTCTGGAAGTTTCCGACGGTCTGATGGTAGCTCGTGGCGACCTGGGCGTTGAGATTCCAGCGGAAGAAGTGCCGCTCGTTCAGAAAAACATGATTCAAAAGGCGAACCTGGCAGGCAAGCCGGTCATTACGGCTACCCAAATGCTGGATTCCATGCAACGCAACCCGCGTCCTACGCGCGCTGAAGCTAGCGACGTAGCTAACGCTATTTTCGACGGTACAGATGCAATCATGCTGTCCGGCGAGACGGCTGCAGGAAAATACCCAATGGAATCCGTTCTGACAATGTCCCGCATTGCTGAGCGTGCTGAGTCCGCGCTGGACTACCGCGAGATTCTGACGAAGCAAGCTAGCGCACAACAGACGACGGTTACCGAAGCGATCAGCCAAGCTGTCGCTAACTCGGCACTGGATTTGAAAGCCAAAGCGATCGTAACTTCCACGGAAAGTGGTTTTACAGCTCGCATGGTATCCAAATACCGTCCGAAGGCTCCAATTATTGCTGTTACAACAGATGAGCGCATCATGCGTCGCCTGAATCTTACTTGGGGTGTTATCCCGACTAAGGGTGTTCCAGCGGACACAACGGACGAAATGTTCAACTTTGCCGTTGAAGGCGCGCTGAGCACGGGCTTGGTTGGCCTCGGCGATACGATTGTCATCACTGCAGGCGTACCAGTTGGCCGCGCAGGCACGACAAACCTGATCAAAGTTCATCATATCGGTGAGCTTGTTGCCAAAGGTCAAGGCATCGGCAGCCAAACAGCAACGGGTAAAGTTGTTGTTGCTCGTACGCCTGAGGAAGCAATCGCCAAAACGAAGGAAGGTTCCATTCTTGTGACGGTTTCCACCGACAAGGAATATATGCCTGCCATTCAAAAGGCTTCCGCAATCATTACCGTTACAGGCGGCATTACTAGCCATGCGGCTGTTGTTGGCCTCAACCTCGGTATCCCAGCCGTTATCGGCATTTCGGATGCACTTGAGCTTCTGCGTGACGGTATGGAAGTTACCGTTTATGGCGAAATGGGTGTCATTTACACGGGACAATCCAAAGTCCTTTAAGTTCATTATCAAGGCCGCGTTAATGGCGTCGTCCACTTCTTCCCCACGGGAGGAACGGTTGGATGCCGCCGTGCGCGGCCTTTTTTTGCATCCGGATGGGAATGCGCCGATAATAAGGGTAATAGAAAGGGGGCTTCCTCGCTTATGGACAAAGTGGCTTGGCATGTTCATCCGCTCCGCGTGCGCTACCAGGAAACCGATGGGATGGGCGTCGTATACCATGCAAATTATATGACCTGGTTCGAGATCGGCCGCACAGAGCTGATTCGTGCCGCTGGTTATTCCTATGGCCGGATTGAAGAGGAAGGACTCATGCTCCCTCTGACGGATTTGGACAGCATCTTTAAGCTGCCGGCCCGCTATGACGATGCGGTTGCAATTTGCACCCGTGTGGAAAGCTATACACCAATGAGGTTAGCTTTTCGTTATCAGATTCGTCGACTTCATGTTAACTCGGAGAAGTTGCTATCGGAACTTAGCACGGAGACGAAGGCGGCAGGGGATGGAGAGGGTTTGCCTGGGGAAATGCTCGCAAGCGGTGGGACAAGGCATGTTTGGGTAGATCGAAGCTTCCGGCCGATGCGGCTGGACCGGCGACTGCCAGAACTATACGGAATTATTCAACAATACGGCGCCAAGTCGGCAAAGGGGGAAGAACGATGAAACGTCGGTGGGGACCGTTGCAGAAGGTTTTAGCTGGAGCGGCAGCTTATCTTTTGCTGGAGGTATTCGCAATGTCGTGGCTCGGCAGCTGGATCGGAATAGGCGGCGTTTTTCTGCTGCTGGCCAGCACCGCTGTAGTTGGCGGTGTCCTGATTCGCACGCGCGGTCGTCGTGTTTGGGATGAGATTCGGCTGAAAATGCATGGTGGAGAACCGCCAGGCCATGCGCTGCTGAACGGGCTTTGCATTTTTGTCGGCAGCTTGCTTTTGATTTTTCCAGGCGTTCTCGGAGACCTGGTCGGACTGACCTTAGTGCTGCCGTTGACACGTCGCTTTTACCGCATGCGTTTATACCGCTGGATGGAAAAGCTGTTCCGTCGTGGCGGAGGCGGCTTCGGGGGAAGCGGTGGAGGCCAGTTTTTCATGATTGGACGGCGCTGAAAAAATTCAAGTTATTTACTCTACATTTACAGCATCTTAATATAGAAGAAACAGTCGTAAGGCATAATTGGGACAATGACAAGGAGGCTCCTCACCAATGAGTAAAGTTTTGTCCCCCTATGTGAATCGAGATTTGAGCTGGATCGAATTCAATCGCAGGGTGCTGGAGGAAGCGCAGGACCCGTCTACGCCGCTGCTGGATAGGGCCAAGTTCCTGGCCATCGTGTCCAGCAACTTAGATGAGTTCATGAGCGTACGCATGGCGGGAATTCAGGACCAGCTCAAAGCAGGTTATACCAAGATGGATTTTACCGGTTACACGCCCCAAGGACTATGGAAACGACTGCTCAAGCGGACAGGACAGATGGTCACGGAGCAGTATCGCACTTATCGCGAAGTCATGAGGGGCTTGGCCAAAGAAAACATACATATCCGCGATATGGAGGATCTGAACGCCAGCCAGCAGGGGGCGATGGAAGACTATTTCCGTAAAATCGTCTTTCCGGTACTTACGCCGATGGCGGTTGATCAGAGCCGACCGTTCCCACTGCTGCGCACAAAGGAGCTGTACCTTGCGGTGCTGCTTCAGGAGCCGGATGCGGATGAGGACGCGGAGCCTTATTTTGCAATTGTGCAAGTGCCGTCCATTCTTCCACGCTGTGTTCCTGTACCCGCACACGGAAATAGCAAAAAGCAGGAGTTTGTACTGCTTGAGGATATCATTCAAACCTTTATTCAGAATCTGTTTAGTGGATATAAACTGACCGCTGTCGACCCTTTCCGTTTGACCCGCAATGCAGATCTGACGCTCAACGAGGAAGGTGCCGAGGATCTTCTCGAGGAGATTGAAAAGGAGCTTCGCCGCCGTCGCTGGGGCATGCCGGTCAGGCTTGAGATTGAGGAAGGTTTCCATCCATATGCGCTTGATCTGCTGCGCGAAGAGCTGGAAATCGAGGATCATGTCGTTCCGATTGGCGGACCTCTTGATCTGAGCTTTTTAATGCGTTTTACGGGCGTGTTGAAGGGGCGGGAAGATCTGCGCTATCCGAAGCTGGAGCCGGAATATCCGCGCGAGCTTGAGGAGCATGAGCTTATATTTGATACGATTCGGGAACGGGATGTGCTGCTGCATCATCCTTATGAATCGTTTGAGCCGTTGACGGAGTTTGTCCAGCAGGCAGCGGAGGACCCACAGGTGCTTGCGGTCAAAATGACGCTCTACCGAGTGAGTGGCAAGAGTGAAATCGTACAGGCGTTGGCCGCTGCAGCCGAGTCCGGCAAACAGGTAACGGTCGTCGTAGAGCTTAAGGCCCGCTTTGACGAGGAGCGCAACATCGCCTGGGCGCGTCAACTCGAGAAGGCCGGATGTCATGTCGTTTATGGCCTTGTTGGCCTCAAAACCCATGCCAAGATTCTGCTCGTCGTTCGGCGGGAGGAAGACCAGCTGCGCCGCTACGTCCATGTCGGGACGGGAAATTACAATGACAGTACGGCCAAGGCCTATACCGATATTGGGCTATTCACTTCGCATCCGGTTATCGGAGCGGATGCTTCCGCCCTTTTCAACGAGGTGACGGGTTATTCTTCGCCCTATGAATGGCAGGCGTTCGGTGTTGCCCCAAGCGATCTGATGGAGAAGCTGTTTCGTTTGATCGATCGCGAGCGGGAGCATGCGGAGGCTGGGCGTGGAGGTTATATTGCGGCTAAAATGAACTCCCTCTCCAATCAGGAGATGATCGATAAGCTGTACGAGGCTTCCCGTTCCGGGGTGCGCATCGATTTGATCGTGCGCGGCGTTTGCTGCCTGCGCCCGGGTGTCCCAGGTCTTAGCGAAAACATCCGGGTCGTCAGCATCGTTGACCGTTTTCTAGAACATTCCCGGTTGCTGTATGTGCGCAATGCTGGGGAAGAGCAAGTTTATCTTTCCAGTGCAGACTGGATGACGCGCAATCTGACGCGGCGGATCGAGCTGATGTGCCCTGTATTCGACCCGAATCTGCGTGAAAGCCTCATCTCGATCATTCGGCTGCAACTGAGCGACAATGTAAAGGCACGCGAACTGAAATCGACTGGCGGGTATGAGCGCGTACTCCCAGCGGAAGACGAGCAACTGCTGCGCAGCCAGTTCGAAGCGGAGCGGAATCGCATATGGAAAAAAGAAGAAGATGAAAAAGGCGCTAAGATAAGGGTCTGATTAGCGACAGTAATACAAGGAGCCGCTGAGGCCGCGCCCCGATAGAGGGGCGGCTTCAGCGGCTCTTTCTGTACAAATAGGTTGATGTAGGTTGTATAAGCTGGAACTTTGCAACGAGTTCCACCGTTACATAGCGCAGCGACTTCTGTGCTTCAGCGAACCGACAAAACCGGATGAAGCCTCCACAGCTTCAGGAACTCTTTGCCTGCCTCCTCGACCTCCTGGGACTCCAGCGCCAGCGAGCCAGCAGGGTGAACGGCGGTGAGCTGCAACTGGCTGGAGGCCGTTGATAGCTCCGACTCCAGCCGACTGATTGGCTGCGTCTCGCTGCGATCGAGAGCAACGGCCAGCTGCAGCAGGCTACCCAGCAATGCGGCAGCCTCGATGTCGCCAGGCTCAAGCAGAGCCGCATAAGGCTCAAGCTGGGCTTTGCAACGGCTGCGGCTGCGGAAGGCGGCGATGGCGGCAGTCAGAACATTTTCGCGATGGGACATACCGTTCAGACTGCAATTGGTCAGCAAATAAAAAGTATGCATCGAGTAAGCGGCATAGTCGATGGAAGCGCCGATGCGGTACAGCAAGGACGCGGCATCCAGCAGCGTGGCGGCTCTTTCTCCCAGTCCCCTCAGGCCATAGTCCGGCGCAGCCCGCTGCAGCTGCTCCAGCAGTTGCAGTGAGAGGCGGTTGACCTGGTTGAGATGAGGAAGTGGGGCCTCCGGGTAAAGAGCGTACGTGTTGCGAACACTGTAGTCTAGCACACTGTCGAGCCGCGGCCGATCCGGCGATTGTACGGAGAAAAACAGCCCGTCACGCAGACCGGAGGCGCAGACACGATATTCCGTAGCGCCGGTCAAACGTTGGAATACCCGAAGCACAGCTAGCCCCGGCACGATCAGATCAACGCGATCCTTGGACAGGCCAGGGAATTTGCGACGCTTGTCTAGCGGCATGTCCCGCAGTGTGTCAAAGAGGTGATCGGAATCTCCGGTTGGCATCGCATAGTTATGCGTTTGAGGGAAAGGATATTTTCGTACGGCCTGATGGATCTTGGCCAGCGAGCGAATGGTGCCTCCTACGCCGATCAGCGGCAGGCCGGGCGACCAGCGAAGCCAGTCCTCACGCTCGGCGGCCTGGAGGGCCATCCGCTCCAGCTCTTGCAAACCTTCATCGTTCAGCATTCCGTTGTCCGCATAATTGCGGGCAAGGCTGACACAACCGAATGGGAATGAGATGCTCTCTACGAGCGTGCGCTCTTTGAAAAGGGATATTTCGGTGCTGCCTCCGCCGATATCGATAAGGAAGCCGTCCCGGACATCCATCGTATTAACCATACCAAGGAAGCCAAATCCAGCCTCTTGTTCTCCTGGCAAAAGCTCGATTTCGAGCCCGGTCTCGGCGGTCAGCGCCTGGAGCACTTCCTCACCATTGACGGCGTTGCGCATGGCCGCCGTAGCTACGGCGCGCACGATGCGCGTCCGGTGATGGGCGCATAATAGGCGGAAATGGCCCAGTGTTTCGGCCAGCTCCCGCACCGTGTCTTCATCGATGCGGCCGTCTGCGGTGATTCTTTGGCTCAGTCGAGCCGGTCGCTTGCTGCCGTCAATGACGCGATGAGCTCCCGATGCCGTTTGCTCGTACACGACGAGACGGATGGAGTTGGAGCCTATATCGATGATGCCGATTCGTTGTTCATTCATTGGAGTTCCTCCTATCCGCCGCCGCAAGACGGCTAAATCTGTAACCAATAGTGTACCATTACGACATCCCAACGTCCAAAATGGACAGTCTCAGCGATGGTATGAAATGGGCGACAACTAAATTCTATGATGGCGATAAAGCATTTTTATGCGGCAATCTGTTGGATTCAGTAGGAAAATACTCTATGATAGTAAAGACCACTGCGGTTTTGAGCTGATCTATGCCCTTCAAAATTCGTTCAGAATTCTTCTTTATGTACTCTGAATGCGCTGTCAAGGTCAGAGAGGCGGCCCGTCATCTGCAGTTCCATGTTCGCTTGTCCCATTACCGGCCTCGGATTCTGCTAAGGCCGAAGACAAAGGAGAGAGTTCAATGACAGCTACCAAAGGTCTCGAAGGCATTGTCGCCACGACCTCATCCATCAGCTCCATCATCGACGGAGTCCTGACTTATCGCGGCATCGACATTGACGATTTGGCCGTTAATGCGACGTTTGAAGAAGTTGCCTATCTTCTCTGGTATGGCAAGCTGCCTACAGCAGCCGAGCTCCAGCAACTGAAATCCAAGTTGGATGCGTTTGCTCCTGTTCCTTCCGAAGTTATCGAAGCGATTAAGCTGTATCCAAAAGATGCGAACTCTATGGCGGCGCTCCGCACAGCGGTATCCGCTCTGGCCCTGTACGACCCGGCAGCTCAAGATATGACCCGCGAAGCCAACGTGGATAAAGCGATCCGCCTGCAGGCACAGCTGCCGACGATCATTGCTGCATTCTCACGCATCCGCGAAGGCCAGGAGCCAGTTGCTCCTAAGGCAGGCCTTTCCGTAGCAGCGAACTTCCTCTACATGCTGTCCGGTGAGACTCCGGATGACGTAGCTGTGAAGGCGCTTGATCAAGCTCTGGTACTGCATGCCGACCATGAGCTCAACGCTTCCACCTTTGCTGGCCGTGTTACGGTTGCAACACTCTCGGATATGTATTCCGGCGTTGTGTCTGCGATCGGCGCCTTGAAGGGGCCACTGCATGGCGGAGCAAACGAAGCGGTAATGGTAATGCTGGAGGAGATCGGATCTCCGGATCGCGTTGAATCGATCATCAACGAGAAGCTTAACAACAAAGAGAAAATCATGGGCTTCGGCCATCGCGTTTATAAAAACGGCGACCCGCGCGCCAAACATCTTCAAAAAATGTCCGAGGAGCTCGGTAAGCTGAAGGGCAATATGGACCTGTACAACATGAGCGTGCAAATCGAAGAAATCGTAACCGGCCAAAAGGGTCTGAAGCCTAACGTAGACTTCTACTCCGCATCCGTTTACACAACTCTCGGTATCAAGCGCGACCTGTTTACGCCGATTTTTGCCATCAGCCGCCTGTCGGGCTGGACAGCGCATATCCTGGAGCAGTACGATAATAATCGTCTGATTCGTCCACGCGCAGAATACACGGGACCAGTGAACGCTAAGTTCATTCCAATCGAACAGCGTTAATCCCGAGGTCCCCCTGACCGCTGTGTCGGGGGGTTCAGCTGTGCGCGCATCTGTCCCAATTTCGTAATCTCAACTCATGCGTCCTTATAATCGGGACAAGCCCTTTGCACCATTATTTTAAGAGGAGGAATTACCCTAATGGCACAATTCGAAAAATACGCTCTTCCAACCGAAGGCGAGCAAATTACGATTCAAAACGGCCAACTGCAAGTTCCTAACAACCCGATCCTTCCTTTCATCGAAGGCGACGGCACTGGCCGCGACATCTGGCGCGCTTCCAAGCGCGTACTTGACTCTGCTGTAGAGAAAGCTTACAAAGGCGAAAAGAAAATCGCTTGGTACGAAGTATTTGCAGGCGAAAAAGCCTTCAACCAATACGGCGAGTGGCTTCCTGCCGACACGCTGACTGCGATTCGCGAATACATGGTTGCGATCAAAGGACCTCTGACGACGCCAATCGGCGGCGGTATCCGTTCCCTGAACGTGGCTCTGCGCCAAGAGCTTGACTTGTACGTCTGCCTGCGCCCTGTGCGTTACTTCGACGGCGTGCCTTCCCCAGTGAAGCGCCCTGAGCTGGTAAACATGGTTATTTTCCGCGAGAACACGGAAGACATCTATGCTGGCATCGAGTACCAAGAAGGATCCGAAGCTGTGAAAAAAGTTCTGTCCTTCCTGCAAAATGAGATGGGCGTGAACAAAATCCGCTTCCCGGAAACATCCGGCATCGGCATCAAGCCAGTATCCGCAGAAGGCTCCAAACGCCTTGTGCGCGCTGCTATTGAGTACGCAATCGAGCATGGCCGCAAGTCCGTAACGCTCGTTCACAAAGGCAACATCATGAAGTTCACCGAAGGAGCCTTCAAAAACTGGGGCTATGAAGTGGCTGAAGCCGAGTTCGGCGACAAAGTGTTCACTTGGGATCAATATGACCGCATCAAAGAAGAGCAAGGCGTTGATGCAGCCAACAAGGCTCAAGAACAAGCTCTCGCAGCTGGCAAAATCCTCATCAAGGACGCTATTGCCGACATCGCTCTGCAACAAGTTCTGACTCGTCCGACCGACTTCGACGTTATCGCGACGCTGAACCTGAACGGCGACTATCTGTCCGACGCTCTGGCTGCTCAAGTCGGCGGCATCGGTATCGCTCCAGGCGCCAACATCAACTACTTGACTGGACATGCTATCTTCGAAGCTACGCATGGCACAGCTCCTAAGTATGCTGACAAGGACGTTGTTAACCCTGGTTCCGTTATTCTGTCCGGCGTTATGATGCTTGAGCATCTGGGCTGGCAAGAAGCGGCTGACCTCATCTACAAAGGCATGGCAGCTTCGATCAACAACAAAACAGTTACTTACGACTTTGCCCGTCTGATGGATGGCGCCAAAGAAGTGAAGTGCTCCGAGTTCGCGGATCAAGTTATCGCCAACATGTAGGACATACCGGGGCCCGCTTCGGCGGGCCCTTCATTCTGCCCAGCCGGGATGACTGGCAACTGGCAGCATAGATGAAATCCATAATCACGCGATAGACCATACCAACTTAAGCGGAGGTTTTTGATCATGGCGATTAGACGCAATAAAATCACGGTTGTAGGTGCAGGCTTCACAGGTGCAACAACGGCTCTTATGCTGGCTCAAAAGGAACTTGGCGACGTTGTACTCGTCGACATTCCACAGCTTGAGAATCCGACGAAGGGCAAAGCTCTCGATATGCTGGAGGCTTCCCCGGTTCAAGGGTTTGATTCCAAAATTACCGGAACATCCGACTATGCCGACACGAAGGATTCCGACGTTGTCATCATTACGGCCGGTATCGCTCGCAAGCCTGGCATGAGCCGCGACGATCTCGTGAGCACAAACGCTGGCATCGTGCGTTCCGTTTGCGAAAACATCAAAGTGACGAGCCCGAACGCTTATGTCATCATCTTGTCCAACCCGGTTGATGCGATGACTTATGCTGCTTTCGAAACGCTCGGCTTCCCTAAAAACCGCGTTATCGGCCAATCCGGCGTACTCGACACAGCTCGCTACTGCACATTCATCGCGCAAGAGCTGAACGTATCCGTTGAAGACGTACGTGGCTTCGTGCTCGGCGGCCACGGCGACGACATGGTACCGCTCGTGCGTTACTCCAATGTTGGCGGCATTCCAATCGAGAAGCTGATTCCAGCTGAGCGTATCGAAGCGATTGTACAACGCACCCGCGTTGGCGGCGGCGAGATCGTCAACCTGCTCGGCAACGGCAGCGCGTACTACGCTCCAGCAGCTTCCCTCGTGCAGATGGCTGAGGCGATTCTGAAGGACAAAAAACGTATCATTCCTGTTATCGCCCTCCTCGAAGGTGAGTATGGTTATGATGGCCTATTCCTCGGCGTACCTGCAATTCTGGGCGGCGACGGCATTGAGAAAGTATTCGAGCTGGAGCTGACGGCTGAAGAAAAAGCGGCTCTGGACAAGTCCGCTGACTCCGTGCGTAATGTCATTAAAGTTGTAGCAGGCGCTGAGGCGTAAAGGATTAAAAGGCTGCTTCCCTGTCTTCTGGACAGAGGAGCAGCTTTTTTTCGTTAATCTATATCGTAAATTTTCCATTGCCCGTTGATTTTATGAAATACATACATTTGAAAACCCTGGGGTAAGCCCTCTGTAGTTACTAATGTCTCAATCACGCCCATGGTATCGGAAATGTCACCAATAGCTTTAATACGGATGTCTATGATCTTGTCAGAACCCATCTGCGTAATTGGTGTGTATGGCTCATCGCTTATGAGTGCCATATATTCTGCTTCATTTTCCTCATTTCTGTATTTCGTTGACTGATTCAATAATTTTACTAGCGCTAATTCGTCCCCTTCATATTGAGACTCATCAATGTAGACCTGTTTCTCATTCACTGTTACGTTGGTACTGTTTTGATTTGCTGTCACAGATGAGTTTTTTGCTTTCTCACTTGCTTTCTCACTTTGGCCGCATCCTGCTAGGAGAAGCACACTTAAAATAATAACTTGTAAATAGAGTGCTTTTGATTCTCAATGAAATCTCCTCCTGCATAATTATGATGCATACACCCACTAGACGATTTTAACAGATTGATAACCAGAATTCCCCCACCTCTTTAGGTGGCGGGATAAACTTCTCAACGCCTACAAAGCACTTCTTCTCGACGGATCAAAAAAAGAATTTCCTTCGATTCGGCTTACTCACATCAGTTGGAGCACCCAGCGAAGTCATCCGAGCCTACATGGAGAGCCAGGGAGAAAGCGAGGTGAGAATATGCTTAGAGCCTACAAATATCGGATCTATCCAACCGTAGAGCAAGCACACTTCTTCGCACGAACATTTGGTTGTGTTCGATTCATTTACAATAAAATGTTGGCTGACAAGATTAGTCATTATGAAAGCACCGGGAAAGCCTTAAAAAATACGCCTGCACAATACAAAAATGAATTTGAGTGGCTCAAAGATGTCGATAGTTTAGCCTTAGCAAACGCCCAGCTCAATCTCGAAAAAGCATACAAGAACTTCTTTCGTGATAAGAAAGTAGGCTTTCCTAGCTTCAAGAGCAAAAAAACGAATCATCACCGTTATACAACGAACAACCAAAAGGGTACCGTTGCAATTGAAGAGGGGCGTTTGAAATTACCTAAGCTAAAAACAAACATCCGAATCAAGCAGCATCGCCCATTCACAGGTGTGATTAAGTCATGCACCGTATCCAAAACACCTACAGGTAAATACCATGCTTCCATACTAGTGAGAACAGATCTTGCCGAGTTGCCAAAAATAGATCGCAAGATTGGTGTTGATCTTGGGTTGAAAGATTTTGCTATTACTTCAATGGGTGAAATCATCTCGAACCCGAACCATATGCGTAAGTCTGAAAACCGACTAGCCAAGCTACAGAAGGACTTATCACGCAAAAAGAAAGGCAGTCAAAACCGCGATAAGGCAAGGCTAAAAGTGGCTACGTTACATGAAAAGATCAGCAATCAGCGTAAGGATTTTCTTCACAAAACTTCTTCCAGAATGATCAACGAAAACCAAGTGATCGTTATGGAGGACCTTCGTGTGAAGAACATGGTGCAAAATCGTAACTTGGCAAAAGCGATTTCCGAAGTATCGTGGAGCCTGTTTCGCTCTATGCTGGAATACAAGGCGAATTGGTATGGAAGAACCGTCCTTATAGCGCCTAAACATTATGCCAGTAGCCAATTATGCCATGTGTGCGAATACAGGAATGCTGAAACAAAGAATTTAGCAATAAGACAATGGCTGTGTCCCGGATGTGGAACGGAGCATGACCGAGATATAAACGCAGCCAAAAACTTGCTTAAATTAGCCATGTAAATGGCATATTCTGGGGCTGGAACATCCCTTAGAGCCTAGATAAACTTGGAACGTTAGTTCTATTGACTAGGAAGCACCCACCTCTAAGCGTTAGCGAAGGTGTTGTGTAGTTCACATACGGTTAGTTACATATTTGGATGAATTAACTTTTGAAAAACGTCCGAATAATCCTGCGCTGTGCAGGATCATCGGGGCGTTTTTCTCTTCTCGATTTGAATTGAATAGGGTTTGAACTCGGCTTTCGTGGGCAACGCAACTTTTTTTGTACGATTTATCGTATAAAATTCGGTTTATAGCCGCCTCTTTTCAACACTTTGTGTGATAAAACATACAAAGCCCAGCTTTCGTCGCCTATGCCCAGCCATTTTGAATGATTTATCGTACAATATCCAAAATATCAGCACGGCCCGAATGCATGTTGAGTGAAAAATCATACAAATTGTGCGTGACCACATCAATTTGTGCGTGACCACATCAATACGAGACTGACTTGGTGTTACGACTCAGGCCTATCTAAGCCGCAGTTGCCCCGACAAGGCTTAGACAAGCGAAGGGAGCAGCTCCAGCTACTGCTTCATGATCGTAGAAACCAGACTGCGCTTCGAGCGAATTGCCGGGCTCCTTTCGTCGCTCGAAAACTCCCGGAAACCTTCTGTTTGACCTTCACCAAACGCGAGTCTCGCTTCGCTTAGTTGTTGTCAAACGGGATCTGGTCATCATCCGAATAGTGCGCCCTAGCTAAGTTTAGAGGTATCTAAGTAGTAACGATTTTTTTAAAACGATTCTCTTGTTGTATAATTATGGACAAATATTAGGCGGTGGGAGAAATATATAATGACGGAAATTGCTTTCATTAGGCATGGAATGACCAACTGGAATAGGGAGAAAAGAGCACAAGGGCAATCTGATATTCCACTGAACGATGAAGGGAAGTATCAAGCTAAATTATTGGCAGAACGGTTAAAACTGAAACTTGGGATCTAATAATTTCTAGTGATTTGTCTCGTGCTAGTGAAACTGCAAGTATTATAGCCAGTTCCTTAGGTATATCAGTTCAAGTAGATTAATACACTCTGAACTTGGATGGAAATGCAATCTTATAAACTGCGCTAAGCACTTAAGTTAAATGAGTTGTACCAAGAGGCGGTTAGTGAGGGTGGGCAGTCCCCGTCCTCACTCCGCAAACAGCTCCTCCAGCATCGCCTTTTTGTGGTTGACGAACTGTTTCATCAGCGTGAAATGGGAGGTTTGCTCCAGCTCGACCTTCCGCATACCGTCTTGGCTCAGCTCGTAGATGATAGAGTCCGGGTAGGCCATCAGAATGGGCGAATGAGTCGCGATAATGAACTGGGAATGTTTCTGGACGAGCTCATGTATCCGCGACAGCATCGACAGCTGTCTAAGCGGAGACAGAGCTGCTTCAGGCTCGTCGAGAATATACAGTCCGCGGCCACCGAAACGGTGTTGAAAGGCGGCGAAGAAAGATTCGCCATGCGACTGTTCATGCAGCGACTTGCCGCCGTAGGAGGAAATAATCGGCGGGCCATATCGATTGTCTTTATCATTGTCCATTCGATCAATCTCGCTCGCGACATTGTAATAACTTTCAGCCCGGAAGAAGAATCCGTCCCGAGCCTTGTGTATGCCCCGCGCTAGACGCAGATGGCGATGCAGCTCGGAGTGGGACTCAGCGGTGGAAAAATTGAAATTGATCGTGCCGCCCTCGGGGTTGAAGCCCCAGGCAACGGCGATTGCTTCCATAAGCGTCGACTTGCCGGTACCATTTTCTCCGACAATGTAAGTGACCTTGGGATGGAGGATGAGCCGCTCCAGCGAGCGGACCGCAGGCAATTGAAACGGGTACTGGCTAGGGTCGGATATGCCTCCTCGCAGCAGCTCGATGCTCTTCAGGTAGCCGGGACCAGAACTCATTTTAATCTCACCTTCCTTGAAAACCTCACTATGGAACCAGTATACTCGATAAACGGTTTCAAAAACGATCATCACCATTAGCAAAGGGGGAAGCTCGGGATGGAAGAGGAGTCCTGGATTACACATGAAGAATATTTGGCAGCTGCGGAGCTTTTCCGCTCGGCATTCCCAGCCTTTGCGGCTGAGGTGGCAAGGGTTGAAATAATTCGCGGCAAGCTGAATGACTTTCAGCTTAGCCGGGCTGTAACGATGGCGACGGACAGCATCGAGATTCTTGGCTGGGATAGCCGGCGTACGGTACTTGCGATCTTTGACGTATACGTGGAGCTGTATCGGGGTGAGGGACGTTTAGCGGCGGACCGCTGGGTGGAAGCGACTTTTGGAGCGGGGCTCATTTATACCGAATCGAATGAGTCAGGAATGGCCGACCCTGGTCTGCTCGCGAGGCTTGCCGAGATTGAGCTGGAAATTGGAGCTCGTGAAGCAGATTTGCTGGAGCTGTACAGGGAGCTGACAAGGCTGAAGACCGCCGCCAGCGGCACTTCCGTTACGTCCACAGCTGACAGCGAGCAGCTCTCGGATCGGTGGACACTCTCCCCGGATCATGTCACAATAAAAGAATGAACGCCGGGCTCTCGCCCGGTTATCCAGGAGAGGAAGCTGAACCTATGCTGCAGGAAGCGCGCGATTTACTGAAGCGCGTCTACGGATACGACTCTTTCCGCCAAGGGCAGGAGGGTATTATCGAGGCGATAACGGGCGGCAGTGATACACTGGCTATTTTGCCGACAGGCGGCGGTAAGTCCGTTTGTTACCAGATTCCAGCGATGTTGCTGACGGGTACAACGATTGTCGTTTCGCCGCTTATTTCACTGATGAAAGATCAGGTTGATGCGCTGCGAAGGGTTGGCGTACCGGCTGCTTTTCTGAACAGCTCACTCGGAGCTGCGGAATATCGGGAAGTGCTGCGCGCGGCGCTAAATGGAGAATACAAGCTGCTGTACGTCGCACCCGAGCGACTGGATGGCTCGATGTTCGGGGAGCTGTCGGAGCGGATGCGTATCCCGCTAATCGCCATCGATGAGGCGCATTGCGTATCGCAATGGGGCCATGATTTTCGGCCCAGCTATCGCCAACTGGCGAACTGGATCGGCCGCATGGAGGATCGCCCGCTGGTGGCGGCGTTCACGGCAACGGCCACGCCAGAGGTAGCTGAGGATATATCAGGCATGCTCGGTCTACGTGATCCAAGCGTATTCATTAGCGGTTTTGCTAGGGAGAATCTATCGCTGTCGGTCGTAACCGGCGTGGAAAAAAAGCGATTTTTAACCCGCTTCTTGCAGGAGCGGCCAGATCAGTCCGGCATCATCTATGCCGCAACGCGCAAGGAAACGGAGGCGGTCCATGAGGAGCTGCTGCGCCAGGGTATCCCGGCAGGCAAGTATCATGGCGGACTCGGAGACGCAGAGCGGAGCGATGCGCAGGAGAAGTTTCGTTTTGACGAGACGCGCGTGATGGTTGCAACGAACGCATTTGGCATGGGTATCGACAAGCCGAATGTGCGCTTTGTGCTGCACTGGCAAATGCCTGGCGACGTGGAATCCTACTATCAGGAAGCAGGACGTGCGGGACGCGACGGCGAGGAATCCGAATGTGTGCTGCTGTTCGAGCCGCAGGATGTGCAGATCCAGCGTTTTCTGATTGAGCAGGGAGTCGGAGACGAGGGCAGGAAGTCTGTGCAGATGTCCAAGCTATACTCCATGATGAATTTTGCGCGTACGGAGCGTTGTTTGCAGCAGTTCATCGTTGATTATTTCGGCGAAAAGGGTGTACAGCCCTGCGGCAAATGTGGCAATTGCCTCGATAAGAGCGAGCGGCTTGATATGACCAGCGAAGCGCAGAAAGCGCTCAGCTGCGTCGGCCGTATGAAGGGCCGCTTCGGTGTCATAATGGCCGCCAAGGTGCTCAAGGGCTCCCGAGACAAAAAGATTATCCAGTTCGGTCTCGACCGGCTGTCGACCTACGGTCTGATGAGAGAGTGGCCGGAGCGGGAAATTTCCGATTGGCTGTACTGGCTTGTGGCCGAGGGTTATATGCGGATGAGCGAGGGTCAATACCCGACCGTATCGCTTACGGCAGAGGCGCTGCCGGTACTGGAAGGCAGCAAAACGGTCGTGCGGCGCAAGTCGACCTCGGTACGCCGTGCCGCTTCAAATGCTGGTGCGGAAGCATCGCCATTGTTCGAAGCGCTGCGCCAGTGGCGTAAAGAAACGGCAGCCCGGGAGGGCGTGCCGCCTTTCATGCTGTTTTTCGACGCGACGCTGCGGGAGCTGGCTGCGGCCGCTCCGGCGACGCGGGACGAGCTGCTGCGCGTCAAAGGCATTGGAGCAGCCAAAGCGGACAAGTATGGCGACGCGCTGCTTGCTATTACGGCCGGTGAGGAGGGGGCGGCTTCTCGCGAGCCGGATCCCTTCAGCTCATCGGTGGGCGCGGGCGCGGCTGCATCGACAAGATTGGCGTCTCGATCGGATAGCGGTGCTTCCGGCCGCGGAGAGAGCGGCAGCCATCTAGCCACGTACGAGATGTTCCAGGGGGGCGGCGAAGTGGCGGATATAGCCGCCGAACGCGGTATCAGCCGCGTCACAGTAGAGAATCATCTGATGCGCTGCGCTGACGAGGGTATGGAGTTGGACTGGAGTCGCATCATCCCGGAGGAGCAGGAGCCGCTTATTTTGGAGGTGGTGGAACGCCTTGGAGGGGACAAGCTGCGTCCGCTCAAAGATGCTTTGCCGCCGGACGTCGATTATTTCGCCATTCACGGCGTTCTGCGAAAACATGGGTTGAAGAGCGGGTGACATTGACTGTCAACATATGGCAACCCACTAGGCACTGACTCCCGAAGTTTGATTCCAAACCATCTATTAGCGGACGTTTTTTGCAGACTTACCCCGAAACCGGAGTAATCAGCCGTAAAAGGTAGAACGGAAGCGGTTTCTTTTGTAAAGGCAGGGCTGATTTAGTATACTTAAAGAAGAGAAGTTTAGGAGGATGAACAATGACTGATGTAATGGTATTTCTGCATGTGCTAGGCGCAGGAGGGCTTGGGTTTTACCTGATCCTTCCTTTCCTGGTCGGCCGTGCATCCCGTCTGGCGGGTGTCGGACAGCAAGGTCTCGCTGAGGGCCTTATCACGGGTAACCGGGTCGCTCAGTATTTTCTAATTGTACAGTTTATTACCGGAGGATACCTAATTACTGCGGCTGGGGAATACACCGTTGTTTGGATGGTTATCTCGATCCTGCTGTTCCTGGCTATCGCGGCTCTTGGTGGCATTCAAACCAAGCCGCTCAAAGGTATCGTCAGCCAGATCCAAGCCGGCCAAAGCGCTGCAGCTAGCATCGCCAAGGTACGCATGTTCAGCTTTATTCTGCTCGCTCTGTACGTAATCATCATGTACTTGATGGTTAATCCGTTTTACAAGTAAATCTAATTGGCTCTGACCTTCCGGCTTGTCCTTGGACAAGCGGTAGGATTAGACAAGGCTAGCCTATTCCAATAGGATACATTCTCGCCTTGTCGCTGCAACCTTATTGCAAGCAAACGTATGCCGTCCCAAAAGGGCGGCATACGTTTGCTTGCTGCATTAAATCCATGTTTCAGTTTGGGAGAGGGGAAGCTTTACCTATGACTGCTGCATCACCTGATCTCGTTACATTTGGAGAGAGTATGGCTTTGTTCATGCCTCAGGAGAACCGGACGCTCGAACATGCGGACTCGCTTCAATCTGCATTCGGAGGAGCCGAAAGCAATCTGGCGATTGGTCTGGCTCGGCTTGGCTGTTCAGTCGGCTGGTGCGGTGCGCTCGGCGACGATCCGCTCGGCCGTCGTATTCTGAAGGCGCTGCGCGGCGAAGGTGTGGATGTGTCGCGAGCTTCACTCAGCGGGAATGCCCCTACCGGCCTCATGTTCCGCGAAGAGGTTGCCGGTCGGCTGGCCGTCCATTACCATCGCAGAGGATCGGCTGCAAGCGGGATGACGCCGGGCCATTTAGATACCGCTTACTTGCAAAGCGCTCGGATGCTGCATGTTACGGGCATCACGATGGCTTTATCGAACAGCGCCCGTGAGTCTGTCCTCCATGCGATGAGAATCGCTAAGGAAGCAGGCGTGAAAATCAGCTTTGATCCGAATCTGAGGCTCAAGCTGTGGAGCATCGAGGAGGCGCGTGAAGCGCTGCTGCCGGCTGCGGAGCTGGCCGATTATTTCCTCCCGGGATGGGACGAGCTGAAGCTACTGTATGATACGGAAGACGAAGGTGAAATTCTGGATCGTGTCGGTGCGCTGGATGCAACAACCGTCATCAAAAGCAAAGGGGATGGCTCCTTGCTGCTCCAAGGCGGCTCAAGCATCTTCATTCCCTTTTATCCGGCAGAAAAGGTTGTGGACACAGTAGGTGCGGGCGATGGCTTCTGCTCTGGCTTCCTGGCTGGAATCCTGAAGGGGATGACGCCAGAGGACGCAGTGCGTCTAGGCAGCATATGCGGATCTTTGGCCGTGCAGGGACGCGGCGATTGGGAGTCGCTGCCGGACTGGCAAGCGGCCCGGCAGCGGCTGGACAATTCAGTATGGGTGGAGCGTTGATGTGATGACTGAACTACCGAATAAAGGCGAGCGTCGGCGCGAGGGCATCCTGAATGTGCTCAAGCAGCAAGGACGCGTAACGATCGCTGAGATTGTGGAGAGATTCGGCTGCTCCGAAGCGACGGCCAGACGTGATCTCGAGCTGCTTGAGCGCACGGGCCCGCTTGTTCGGACGATTGGCGGAGCACTGTATGACGGGATGAATCCGGTGCGTGACAGCTCTTTTGCTGAGCGTCAGGGCATCTCTCTACTAGAAAAAGAGAATATCGCCGCAGAGGCGGCACGCCATATCGTGGAAGGCGATGTCGTCGGTCTCTCCGGCGGTTCGACCAATTATTTGATTGCCAAGCTGATCAAGATGCGGCGCGGCATTACGGTCGTGACCAATGCCGTCAACATCGCGATGGAGCTTGCCGGCAGCGATATTCAAGTTGTCGTGACCGGCGGCATGATGCGTCACAACAGCTTTGAGTTATGTGGACCGCTCGGCGAGGGTATGGTATCCCATCTGAACATCGGCAAGATGTTCATTGGCGTCGACGGAATTTCCGAGAACGGCGGCATTACGACTTACTCGGAACAGGAAGCACAAATCGCCAAAGCGCTTATCAGCCGCTCCCAGATTACATATGCGGTATTCGATCAGAGCAAGGTCGGACGCACTTCGCTGTTCTCCATCACGCAACTCAAGGATCTTAACGCAGTCATAACCGATCGACCGCTTGGGGCCTCCCTATCAGAGTATGCGAGGCGCAGCGGCGTTACGGTCTATCTGGCCGGCGATGGGGAGTATGATGAGACGGAAGATCAGGGCTGAACAGAGAGGGATGCATTCAATAATAAGGGGCTGTCCCAAAAGTCATCTTTAGATGATTTAGGGGCGCCCCTTATTTATTTAGGCCGCCAGATAGGCTGATGGCGCTGCATCGTTATCGAATCTGGGGCGTTTTGACTTTCCCTAGTGTTGAAGCGAAGCGATAGGAACTTTCACAAAGGGGCGCCAAGGCCGTTCGGGAGCCCGAGCTTGGTGAAGCTTCGGAGATCCACAGCAGAGAAACTGGAGCAAGCCGTTTCAAAGCTAGAGGAGACCTTGCAAGAGAAGCCCAAGGGCAAGCCGCTGAAAAAAGCGGTCCGCGTTCTTCGCAAATATCTTCTGCTGCGTCTGTGACGTATAACGAAGTCGGGTGGCTTTGCCTTGCCCATAATTTGCTGAAGAAGCCGTTATGGTAGATAAACGAAGACGGGAGGAAACTGAGCTTGGCTCAGTTTCCTCCCGTCTTGGTTGACTGCCAACGTGTCACCCCACCGCGCGCTGGGAGCTGCGCGGCGAAACTTCATTTCGTGTAGGTATTGTGTATGAGATGGTTGAGATTAAGCCTCTTCCGATTGGAAAACACTTTGTCCGCCAACCCATGTTTGCTGTACTTCCAGCTCGTCCGTCAACAGGACGAGATCGGCCCATTTGCCTGCATGGATGCTGCCTGTCTGCTCGGCAAGCCCGATCAGCGCTGCTGGATTGGTGCTTGTCAGCAAGCTGGCCTGCGGCACCGTCCAGCCGGAAGCCTGGATGAAGCGCTTCAGCGCTGCTTCCATCGTCAGCGTACTGCCGGCCAGGTTGCCGGCATGTGTAAGGCGGCATACGCCGTCTTTCATTGTGACGGGTTGACCGCCAAGCTCATACTGGCCGTCCTCCAAGCCGGCGGCCGACATGGCGTCTGTGATGAGTGACAGCTTGCCGGCTGGCTTCGCGCGTCCGATCAGTTTCATCACGGCATCATGCACATGATGGCCGTCGGCGATTAGCTCTGCATGGATGCGATCATCCGTCAGTACAGCTCCGACGGTGCCGGGCTCGCGGTGATGCAAACCGCGGCAAGCGTTAAACGTGTGCACCGCGCTGTTCAGTCCTGCATCGGCTGCGGCCTCCATAACGTCATAACGTGCATCCGTATGCCCCGCAGCCGCTACGATTCCATGCTTAGCAAGCCAATCGATCATCTTCAGCGCGCCTTCACGCTCTGGTGCGAGCGTAAGCTGCTTGATCAGGTCAGGATAGGCGGCATGCCATTCCTCCAGCAAGTCAAGATCTGGATCGATGCGGAATTCCGGGTTCTGTGCGCCCATCCAGTCTGGGCTTATGAACGGCCCTTCCAGGTGCACGCCGCCCAGGCGGGCGTAGGGCATTGGCGCGCTGCGGTATTCATCAGCTGCTTCCAGCACTTTGCGAATCCGCTCCGACGGTTCGGTCATCGTCGTGGCGAGCATCGTCGTAGTGCCATGCTGGGAGTGATATTTTGTAATGGTGTCATAGGCTTCGCGGTTCGCATCCATGAAGTCGGCGCCAAAGCCGCCATGAACATGAACATCGATGAAACCTGGGAGCAGCCAACCGCCCTGCCCGTCAATGACCGACTCGTCTGAAGCAGATGTCTCGAGAACGCCTGCCTGGACAGAGGTGATGAGTCCATCCTTTACTGTAACGGAGCCGGAAACAGCTTCGCCGTCTACTGCGATATTTACATTGCTGATGCGAAAGTGTTGCATCCTTCATTACCTCCTGTAGCGAGCAAGCTAGCTGCTTCTCTATCCAGCAGAACCGTGACGCGGGCATGCAGTTGCAGTAGGGAGGCTGGGCAGTCTGTCGTGACTGGGCCGGTAAGCGCCCGCCGTACGATGGAGGCTTTATCTGTACCGCGGACGACAAGCAGAATCCGCTCCGCCTTGAGAATGGAACCGACTCCCATCGTAACTGCTTGGGTCGGCACCTCGTCGATAGAGGCGAAGAAACGTGCATTAGCTTCGCGAGTCGCCTCGTCCAGTGTCACGACATGTGTACCGGCGCTCAGCTCGGAAGCAGGCTCATTGAAGCCGATATGGCCATTGTGTCCCAGTCCGAGCAGCTGCAGGTCTACGTGGGCGCCTTCAAGCATGCGGTCATACTTGTTGCAGAAGGCATCAAGATGGGATGCCATGCCGTCTGGCAGATGCGTCTGGTTCAGTGGAATATCGATCTTGGAGAACAGATGCTCGTTCATGTAATAAGCGTAGCTCTGATCATTGTCCGGCGTCAATCCGACGTATTCATCGAGATTATAACTCGAAACTCCCTTGTAACTGATGCTTTCTTTGTTGGAGAGCTCCACCAGGCTGCGGTAGATGCCAATCGGAGTTGAGCCAGTAGCGAGGCCGAGCACAGCATTCGGCTTCGTTGTGACGAGGTCCGCAATAAGGCGGGCCGCTGCCGTATCCAATTCCAGGTTATCTTCAAACACGCGAATATCCATCCAAGTATCCTCCCGAAGTCACGCCATATTTTATAACTCTAGCTTACGACTTTTTTGGATAAATGACAACAAAAATGATTTTTGTGAACATGAAAATGATTATAACAATCATTTTATCTATTCCATTGAGCTGATTTGCCCGGCCATCACCACAGCGAGTATGATGAAGGGAATAAACATACGCGAACGGATCTGGAAGGGAGATTATGATGACTCTGAACAGCAATCGTCAGGGAGCAAGCAATGCGGATGCAGATACAGAGACACGCAAAGCCGAGCATATCCGCATCTGTCTCGAAGAGGAGGTCGGAAGCTCAATCGGCGGCAGTGGTTTTGAACGGTACCGCTTCGAGCATGAGGCACTTCCCGAGCTGAATTGGAAGGAAGTAGACCTGTCTACAAGCTGGCTCGGCAGAAGGCTCAAAGCTCCCCTGTTAGTAAGCTCCATGACGGGGGGGACAGATGAAGCGGGACGCATCAATCGCGGCCTAGCCGAGGCGGCTCAAAAAAGGGGCTGGGCCATCGGACTTGGCTCCATGCGCGCGGTGTGGGAAAAGCCGGAGCTGGCAGCCTCGTTTCAGATTCGGCGAGAAGCCCCTGATGTACCGATCATCGCCAATGTCGGCGCTGTGCAGCTCAATTATGGCCTGAACGCAGACGCTTGCCGCAGGCTTGTGGAGCTGGCCGAGGCAGATGCACTTGTGCTGCATCTCAATGCGCTGCAGGAGGTATTCCAGCCCGAAGGAGACACCAACTTCCGTCATCTGCTTCGCCTTATCGAGGAAGTATGCCGCAAGAGCGGCGTGCCGGTTGGTGTCAAAGAGGTCGGCTGGGGAATATCAGCCTCGACAGCGGCCAAGCTTGCAGATGCCGGAGCAGCCTTCATTGACTGCGCCGGAGCCGGAGGCACTTCCTGGAGCCAAGTTGAAAAATTCCGTGCCCGTAGTCCGCTGCATGCTTCAGCGGCAGAGGCGTTCGCCGATTGGGGCATTCCTACCGCAGAAAGCGTGCAGGCGATTCGGTTGCAGCTACCGCATGCGACGCTCATCGCTTCTGGCGGGCTGATAAGCGGAGTGGATGCCGCCAAGGCAATCGCCCTCGGTGCAGACCTGGCCGGCTATGGGCGTGTACTGCTGCCGCAAGCAGCCTCAGGACCGGACGCCGCAGAGGCAATCGGCAACCAGATGGAGCGGATCGAGTTCGAGCTGCGAACAGCGATGTTCGCCAGCGGCGCTGGCTCGATTCGGGAGCTGGCAAAGGGTGAAAAATTAAAGCCTGTCCGCCCATGAGGGGGATAGGCTTCTTTTAATGGATTCGTCCTGCGCTCTGAATGCGTACGGTTGAGTGGACATCGAATTGCAGCGTCGGGTACAATTCCTGCCATTCCTCGAAAGCGGTGCTGCTCTTATGAGTGGCTCGATACCGAAGTCCAAAATGCAGCGGATCGACGCCAGCCCGTTGGATACGCTTGAGCAGCTTAATGGTGTTTTTTTCAACATCCTGCCCTAGCTTCCGCTCGACCTCTTCGGAATGCAGGCTAAGAATATCGCTTGGTCCCTCCTCGATCGTGCCGCCTATATGAATGTGCATGGAGAGTTTCCCCCGTCCGTCCGGTAAACGTTGGATTTTATATTGAACACGCAGATCGGTCACCGCGAGCATGACGGAATTGTCCTTGTAGGTAGTTTTGAACGTGGAATTAATAGTCTCTTTATCAATTTGGTTGAACAACTGAGTTTCGTCCGGGCTCAATAACAGACGAATTCGCTTTTTGTCCAACAGGTTCAATTGGTCGACCTCATAACCGTTCTTCGACACACGGATAAGCGGCAGATAAGGGTCCATGCCATTTTCGTTGATGCGCCGGAACAGATCGAACAGCTTCTCAGGGCGAATGAAAGAGGACTTGGTTCCGTCGCTTCCGAACGTCAGAAACAGCGTATTGCCGGAGTACCGCTCAGATAGTGGCATCTTTTTCAAAATAGACATGCCGTCCGGATACCCCACCGCCACAAAAGCGGAGGATTGGATATCCCTGCGGCGAATCATCCATTCCGTTGCCGACGTTATATCATCACGTGCCAGTTCGTCGCCAAGCACGAACACTTTGCAATGGCCGAGGTCGATCTCTTTGTCCACGTGGGACTTAAGAATCCGCAACCCCTCTGAAATTTCCTTGGCGTCGATAGTCTCAATCTGAGATTTTTCCATGCCGGGTTCGGTTTTTGAGCTGGGAATGGACAGCCGAATCGTGACACGGTATGGCTTCTTCTCGTTGCCGGATTTGTCAATCGCGATGGCGACTACAAAAAATCGCTTGTCAATATCGATAAAGCCGCAACCTGTAGTAGGAACGAGTATCACAAATGCTAGCAAAAGGCAGAGAAAGCGCGCACTAATTTTGTAAATGCTCATGCCTTCGCCTCCCCTTTCGCGCTCTTTTTTGAGTCGCCCTTGGAGTCCCCCATCGCATCTCCCTGAGTGCTCCCAATCGAGTCCCCCATCGCATCGGCGGCGGGTCTCTTCCGGGTTAACACGAGCAAGAATATGGCGGTAGCCAGCTCAACGAACATGCGAAAGATGAGCCAGCGCTCGGCGATAATCTGATTCGTTTGCTCATTCAGGACAAACATCGACGCGATGCAAATGCCGAAAAAGACGCAGCTGATCCACCAGTTGGCCTTAGGTGTTTTGCTGAAGTCAACTTCAAAACGGTAACTTTTACTCATACTTCTCAAAAACTCGATCGATTGATGCCAGCCCACGCTCGTATAAAGCAGCGTCAGACCTAGATACACGAGCAGGAAAAGAAACAGTACCCGCTCGATGAAGCCGAAGCTCATCGTCATTGAATCCGCAGTTTGAGCCCAAACATATGTATAGCGATCCACCGCCATTGTCCCATGGTATCCAATTGGCAGAAAAAAGGTTGTCAGCAGGATGCCGCTGCCAAAAAGCGGAATGAGCCATCTTCCTTTCAGCCGGAAATTGGGTGGATTGAGCCGATTGAAAATCGCCATATTGGTGTAGCCGGTAAAAATAAACGTCCCCGCTGCAATGCTCGAGAGGGTAGGAGGGACATTAACATAGCGAGCTACAGCGTAGATCGCATTCCATGCCACATCAGGACTGCGGAAGCCTTTGAACAGGACGAACAGGACAAGCGGTGTTAACAGCAGGATCGTAATTTCCATCATGAACAACAGCGTCATCGAAGAGCGTGTTGAACCGTAGATGCATAAAACGCCGAGGATTAACATCAGGTTCCAGACAGGCAGATCCGGTGTCAACACTCGGTTTAGAAGAATCGTGAAGGCGATCAGCGCGAAGCTGGAGGCAAAAAAGAACATGAACGCGTAAATCGCGAGTATCATTTTAACGATCCATTCTGGCAGACGAAGCCGTAGAATTTCCGGCACTCCTCTACCCGGATAGCGCGCAAGAGCGCTAGTGGCTGCATATGCGGTCAAGGTGCCGACTACGATCGCGACCAGCATCGAGGAAACGGCGCCTGTCGTTCGCTCGCTGAGCAGCACGGACGGTACGAACAGCATCAGATTGAGCATTGCGACCATGACAAAGCTGTAGTAGAAATAACGGTTCATTTCGACTTCACCTCGCCGATATCAGTATCCTTCCAGTCCTTAGGCAGTACCAGTCTGAAATACGGCTTGCCGAAGCTGCGCTGGCTGCACAGATAGATCAGCAGTGCAAACACGCCGCAAGCTACTCCAGGTAGGCCGAAAAAGATGGCAATTACGATGAGCGGGTACTTAATAAAGCGGACGGACAGCGACAAGGAATAGACGGGAATAACAAAGTTGGAAATGGCCATTACGGAAGTGACGATAATCATAATGCTGCTGACAAGTCCCGCCTGCTGAGCGGCCTGGCCGAGAATGAGACCGCCGACGGTAGTTGCAGTGGAGCCGATATATTTGGGCAGGCGAACGCTGGCCTCCACGAGCATTTCGATCATGAACAGCATGATGAACACTTCAATGAAGGATGGATAAGGCACGGACGCCCGGCTGCCGGCGATGGAAAAGGCGAGCTGCACGCGAAACAGCTCCGGGTTGTAGGAGATGACCGCAATGTATAGGGCAGGCAGCGTCGTTGTCATAAACAAGGCGATAAAGCGAAGCGACAGCAGCAGTGCAGAGGTCCAAAACGACTCATATCGGTCTTCGGTTGCTGTCATCAGCTCGGTAAAAGTTATCGGGATCAGGATAGCGAACATGCTGCCCTGCATTAACACGATAATTTTTCCTTTGGACATACCTTTAGTAAGCCGATCGACCCGTTCCGTTATCATCTCAACTGGGAACAACCGCTTGCGGTTGTCGTTCATGAACTTGGAGAGCTCACCTGATGCGCTTAGCACATCGGTTTGAATGCTGCGAAGCTTGAGGCGCGCAATGTCCAGCACTGCGGGATCCACGCGAGTATGGTCGTAGAGAAGTACAACTCTGGTTTTGGATAAGGAGCCGACTGTGAACTCCTCGCTCTCCAAATCCGGACTTGCGTAGCGGCTACGGATGATATTGATGGAATCCATCAAATCCTCGCTGAGTGCGATCTGTGGTCCCTCAATCGTGCTCTCCACGGTAGTCTGAGGAGCTGTATTGCGGATGACGCGCGCAGCATCCATTGTGTAAATGGTTGCTTCAAGCTTGATCAGCACAAAGCCGCGCAGCATCATATCCGTCCACCGAGCAGAGTCATCGAGCTTCGAGAAGTTCGGATTGGAACTGAGCAAGTCGTTGAAGGGAACCTCTTCTTTGGCAAAGGGGATGAGCACGAGCTCACTGACCTTACTCTCGTCCACGAGCGTTGCGATATAGGCTATCTCGGCAGAAAATTGGCTGTTGGTCATTCGGTGGGTTTTGACATCCGATGCATTCGCGAAACGCTCGTGAATGGCCTGAAGCATCTTCTTCCTCCTCCTTCCAGTTCAGGAGTAGTATGCCGCCTCTGTCAATAAAGTATGTTCCTGATTTTGCCGGATAAGTGGGTCATGCAGTACAATAGCAGGACAAAGAGATCGGTGGGCCCATAGCCCGGACGAAGGAGTGGAAAGTTTGTCAGAATGGTATGAACGCAGTTTTGGAGAAGATTATTTAATCGTATACAGACATAGGGATTGGAAACAGGCGGAGCGGGAGGTAGCCCTTCTGGTAGCTGGCTTGGATCTTAGGCCGGGGGCACGAATTGCTGATATCGGCTGCGGCATGGGCCGTCATTCCTTGGCGCTCAGCAAGCTAGGGTACAGTGTTGTTGGCATGGATCTGTCCGAAGCTTTGCTAGAGGAGGCTCGCAATCAGGAGGAGAGCGAAGCCGTAACGTGGGTACACGGCGATATGCGCCAGATTCCCTTTGAAGACGAGGAGTTTGACGCTGTTGTGAATCTGTTCACTTCCTTTGGCTATTTTGAAAAGGACGAAGAGCATGTTCAGGTGCTGCGCGAAATGAGGCGAATTCTCAAGCCGGGAGGACGCTTCCTGATTGATTTTTTGAATTCAGAGCAGGTAAAAGCGACGCTCGTACCGGAATCCCATCGAAACGACGAGGAAAGTGATACGGTAATCGTAGAGAAAAGGAAGATCGAACAGGGCAGAGTCGTTAAATGTATCAGGCTTTCAAATTCGGAGGGCGGCGATATTCGGGAATATACCGAAAATGTCTCTCTACTGGATGAGGACTGGTTCCGCGCTGCGCTCGAAAGAGCGGGGCTGGAGCTAGGCTCTGTATGTGGAGGTTATGGCCGGGAGCCTTATGACCGAGCGTCCTCGAAACGACTGATTATGACTGGGAGACGGCCATGATCGAGCGGCTTCCGGAGGAATCGCCAGGAGAGGCGACTGTAGTGACGGAGCTGCTCCCGAGCGGATGGCTGCGGGTATGCGTTCCATTGCCGTACTCCTTGCGGTTCGTCAACAGTTATCTCGTGCCGGAGCCGGAAGGCGACTGGACGGTTATCGATCCCGGTTTGAATACAGAGGAGGCCCGTGCTCTGTGGCTTGCGGAGCTGGATAAGCTGGGCATCCGGCAGGGAGCGCTGCGCCGCGTGCTGCTGACGCATCAGCATCCAGACCATTATGGACTGGCTGGATGGTTCCAGCAGCAGTTTGCTTGTCCCGTATGGATGACGGAGAAGGCGCATCGCTATGCTAAGCGAATGTGGGGGGCGGGCAGCCGTTTTCCATTGGAGCTGGGGGATTGGTTCGGGCGGCATGGCATGCCGGCGGAGCTGCTGGAACAGCTGGAGCCTCATCTGCAATCGTTCCGGGAGCGAGTCGAGCCGCAGCCGGAAGTGTCCTATTTGACGGCGGGCAGTCGTCTAGAGCTAGGAGGCGAGAACTGGAGCCTGATTGATGCTCCAGGCCATGCTGGCGGGGCGCTGTGCTTTTATAGTGAGAGCAGCCGTACAATGGTTGTGGGCGACCAGGTGTTACTGCGTATTACTCCGAACATCAGCCTTGTGCCGGGTCCGGAGGAAGATGCAAATCCGTTGCACTCCTATTTGACGAGTCTGCAGGATCTCTCCGGTTATGTGACGGAAAGAGTGTATCCTGGCCATCGCGCGCCGTTCACTGATCTGGCCCGGCGAGCGAGAGAGATCACTGGACATCATGAGCGCCGACTGGAGCATCTGCTGGGGCTGCTGCGGCAACGTGAGGCGGCAACCGCATTCGAGCTATGTGAGCTTGAATTCGGCTCCCATTTGCGTCGCAACATCCACAATCTGAGGTTCGCGATGTCTGAAACGTTGGCCCATCTAGCCTATCTCGAAAATGAAGGAAAGGCAGAACAGGGGGACGAAGGAGGCTTTGTGCGCTTCCGGGCTGTGACGGCAGGAGATCCAGAGAGAGGCGGCGAATAGTCGTAGTCCGCAGCAGCCTGCGGGAGGGGGATGAGAGCCGATGAAGATCTACGAATTGCCGGGACAGGAACGTCCTGTAGATGCTTTTGAGAGCAAGGGCGTTATGTTCTCCGGTATTACTCGGCATGATGGCCGCATCCAGATTAGCAGTTTACATTTGGAAGCGGGGGGAGTCGTCGGCCGTCATCCGGCCGCGGTCAGCCAGCTGTTCCTGTTGATCGACGGAGAGGGCTGGGTCAGCGGACCGGACCGTCAGCGGATTGCAATTCGTGCTGGACAAGCAGCTTTTTGGGAAGCTGGAGAGGAACATGAATCCGGTACAAAAAGCGGCATGACCGTCATTATGGCCGAAGGCGAAGAGCTTGTCATTGAGATGGAGGAGCTGGCTTCATTCTGAAGGGAAAACGATAAAAAGACTGTTTCTGTTTGCCGCCGTAGGCGGTATGCAGAAACAGTCTTTTTTCATGGCCTATATCAACCTTAAGGGAGTTGAACATCCTCGCCGCGCTCTCCGCGGGCCTCTTCACGCTCGGCCTGTTTGCGATGGGCGATACGGCTCGCTGCAGCAGCGGCAATTGCACCGACAATGTCATCGAGGAACGTATGAATTTCTCCGTCATGTTTGTCGTTCAGACGCACGAGAATGCCTGGCTTCAGTTTGTCGACGTAACCGAAGTTCGTGAGTCCAATGCTTCCATATACATTAACGATGGATAGAGCAAGAATTTCGTCACAGCCGTAAAGGCCCTCATCGTTGTGGATCATCTCTTGCAGCGGAGCCATCAGCTTGCCTTCCTCAGCCAGCAAATCGAGCTGGATGCCGGTCAGAACCGCATTTTGCACTTCGCGCTTGGAGAGCACCGCATCTACGTTCTCTTCACATTCTCGGAGCGTAAGATCGGGATAGTAATCCTTTTGCAAGAACAAGGTCAGCTCAGCTATCTCACGCTTGGTCACACCTCGCTTGGCCAGCCACTCTGCGGTAGCTTGGGCGACAGCTTTGCTGTTGAGGGCATATTCTCCGGGATTGGACATGCGGTTATCCCCCTTGGGTAGATTTTTGTGTTTTTGGAACAAGCTGGTCTAAAAGTCTGGTACAACCCATACAAATAGTACTACAAAAGGGCTAGTACCACCAGGCAGCGCAAAAGCGGCCGGTAACCAAGGGAGGATATTGGAAATGAAAAAGCAGCGCTACAAATGGATTCGGAGGGCAGCTTTGACGGGGGCCCTTACATTGCCGGTTGTAGTTGCCGGTTGCGGTTGGTTCTCTCCATCTGAAAGCAAAGAAATCGACCCGCCTCAAGGAGTAAATGGCTCTGTTATTACTGGAATAGACGGAGAGAACGCAGCAGCAGGAACCGGCTCCGCCGAAGTATCCGCACAAGGAACAGGGACCGGGCTGACGGTATACCTCAAGGACGAAAGCGGTTATTTGGCTCCGGTTACGATCCAGGCCAAGCTGGACAGCAAGCTTACACCTCAGGCTCAGGCACTGGAGCTGCTCGTAGACGGCGGAGCTTATTCTAAGCTGTTGCCAGCGGGATTCACCGCTGTGTTGCCTAAAGGAACCCAGATTCTGAATGTCGCAGTTGATGCTAAAACAAAGCTGGCCTCGGTTGAATTCTCTAAGCAGTTTGCCGATTACAATGAGCAGGATGAGCGTCGTATTCTCGAGGCTATCACCTATACGTTGACGGGAATGGAAGGCATCCAGAGCGTAGAGCTGTGGGAGGAAGGCGAAAAGCTGCCGGAAATGCCGATAGGCCAATTCCCGCTGGATCGCGCGCTTTCCCGCTCTATCGGCATTAATCTGGAAGCGGAGGACGGCGTCGACTATACCCTGTCCACTCCGGTAACCTTGTACTTCTCCAGCAAGACGGAAGCCGGAGATCCATACTTCGTACCTGTAACACGTCTCGTACCACGCACAACCGACAAGCTGACTGCAGCGCTGGATCAGCTGGCGGCAGGCCCGCTGGAGGAAAGCAGTCTTATTCCGGTGTGGCTGCCTAATGTGAGCGCGAAAGTCACCCAGAACAAAGGTACCCTAACGCTGGACTTGTTGGATGCAGAGTACAAAAAGGGTGATGTTGCTCCGTCCGAAATGATGAACGCCGTTGTGCTGTCGCTCACAGAGAACGCCGGAATCGGCCAGGTACAGATCAAGCTGAACGGTGCATCCGACTTCAAAGATGACCTTAATATGTCCTACACGGAGCCGGTTAGCCGTCCGGAACAGCTAAACGCGTTCAAGTCCTAGTCTGATCGTCAAATAGCTTAGCGCTTTTTCGATTAGGTTGAATCAACAGACCCATGCCCTTGCGCATGGGTCTTTACTGATTTCTGGAGCTTTTATCAAGTTGCTTATCAGATGGGGCCGGGATGATTTTCCTGTTCGGGTCTGCTACAATGGGGGCTATTGCAGTCATGCCTTTAAGGAGGAGTACAGTTAAAATGAGATCCGATGGACGGGAACCGGGGCAGCTTAGACCGGTACAGATGGCGATAAATGTGAACAAATACGCAGAGGGCTCCGTGTTAATAGAGGCCGGCGATACGCGGGTGCTGTGCACCGCCTCTTTGGAAGAGCGGGTACCGCCCTTCATGAAAGGGCAGGGAAAGGGCTGGGTAACCGCCGAGTATTCGATGCTTCCTCGCGCCACGCATACGCGTAACCAGCGTGAATCCCAGCGCGGCAAAGTGAACGGCCGCACGATGGAGATCCAGCGGCTGATCGGACGCGCGCTGCGTTCCGTCGTTAATCTGCAGGCGCTCGGCGAGCGTACGCTGACGCTGGACTGCGACGTGCTGCAAGCGGATGGAGGCACGCGCACAACCGCCATCACAGGCAGTTACGTCGCGCTTGCTTTGGCCATTGACAAGCTGGCTAAAACGGTCAATTTCCCCGTTTATCCTTTGACGGATTTTCTAGCCTCCACGAGCGTAGGAGTCATCGACGGTGAGCCACGTCTGGACCTGCATTACGAGGAGGATTCCCGTGCGAAGGTCGATATGAATTTGGTGATGACCGGCAGCGGTAAGTTTGTTGAGCTGCAGGGCACCGGTGAGGACGAGCCTTTTTCCCGTGAGGAGCTTAACGCACTGTTGGAGCTTGGAGAAAAAGGTATCCGCGAATTGATCACCATTCAAAAAGAAACGCTCGGCGCTGCGGGAGCCCGCATCGGGACGGTGCAGGCATGAGCGGAGGCTGCGTCGTCGTCGCCACTGGCAATGCCGGCAAAATAAAAGAATTCGCCCATGCCTTCGCCAAGCTTAACCTTCAGGTGCGCAGCATGAAGGATTATCCCGCCGTACCGGATATCGTTGAGGACGGCGACAGTTTTGCCGCCAACGCCCGCATCAAGGCCGGAACGCTTGGGCGCTTGCTGAACGCTCCAGTGCTGGCCGACGATTCCGGCCTCATCGTCGATGCGCTCGGCGGCGCGCCAGGCATCTATTCCGCCCGGTACTCCGGTCCTGGAGCGACGGATGCCGCCAACAACGCTAAGCTGCTGCAGGAGCTTGGCGTTGTTGGCGCGGAAGTCGCAAGCGAAGCTGCAGAGCGCCCGGAAGGCGAGCGACTGCTCAGCTCGGCCCGGTTCTGGTGTGCGCTGGCGCTGTACATGCCGGAGCAGGACGATTTTATCGAGAGCGAGGGCGCGCTGGAAGGTTATATTCTGGAGCGTCCGCGCGGCGATTATGGCTTCGGCTACGACCCGCTGTTATGGATTCCCGGGCAGGGACGCAGCGCTGCCGAACTGAGCGTCGAGGAAAAGCAACGGATCGGCCATCGCGGCGGGGCGCTGCGTCAGCTGCTGGACAAACTGGAGCAAACCGGCGTCCGGCTATAACACGCTCAACGAAAAGAACGGGCCGTCCATGAAAGTCATCGTTAGATGGCCTAGGGACGGCCCCTTATTTACCTTATAGCGATGGATTTTGGATTTCGACGAAAGTATCGCCTCTTCTGTATTGAAAGGGGTCGGTTACAGTAGCGGCGCTTCTTGGCAAAAGACCATTACCGATCCCGTTTGGTATGACATGCATGATAAACTCAACAGTACCCACAATATCATTTGTTCGGGAAACTATATCATATCTAGCGACAGCCCTTCCATCGCACTCATATAACAATCCACAGTTAGGAGCTTTATTTGAAGTTACTTGAAAGTTATAGCGACTGCCCGGACCGATTTCATGCAGCGGAGGAGCAGGCGATTCAAAGCTTCCAGTTAATTCTGTTGCAATTAATGTGTATTCGCTGGTGCTGTTTAGAACGTTAAATCCTATGGATCTCTCTGTTATCTGAACATAGTCCCCCTGTAAATTACTCTTTTGAAAGAGACGCTCCACAATGACCAGCAGAATAAATAAAACCAGAATTAGCCCCCATGTAGAACCTCTAAAGGTACTGATTTCAGCTCGTTTGTCACTCATATCCATTTCTCCTTATTACGTCTATTTAATAACAAAATATGAGGAATTCGTAGAATAGTTCAGACTGATAGAAAAATTGGGTTTCTGGCGAACGGCAGTAAGGGAAGAAAAAAAAGCCATAGCGGCCAGGATTAATTATCCTGAGCGGCGCTATAGCTTATTTGGCTCACTTTTCTACCATCATGATTTTATTTAATTGAAACGTTGTATTGCATCAGCCAGCGATTCACTTGGTACAGGTAAGCGAACAACTGCGGACCGCTCATCAGCTGGCCGAACCAGGGGATGTTGGAGCTGGCCGCATCGGATTGGGCAATTTCGCGCACCTTGGCGGCATTGATCAGCGGCAGAATCGGGGAGCTGGAGTCATCCAATATATCCAACAGTTTTGAACGAACTGCGTTCAAATAGTTTGGATTATGCGTCTTTGGATAGGGGCTTTTTTTGCGGTAAAGCACATCATTCGGCAGCACGCCGCGCAGCGCCTGGCGCAGAATGCCTTTCTCACGGTCGCCGGACGATTTGATCTCCCAGGGGACATTAAATACATACTCGATCAGTCTATGATCGCAAAAGGGAACCCGAACCTCCAGCCCCGCACCCATACTCATGCGATCCTTGCGGTCGAGCAGTGTCGGCATGAAACGCGTGATGTTGAGGTACGACATTACGCGCATTTTGCGTTGCAGCTCGTTCTCGCCGCTCAGATGGGGGACAGCTGCTACGGCCTCGCTGTAACGGTCGCCGATATAATCGAGCGGTTTCGTCCATTCGCGCATTTCCGGCGACAGCAGCTCCGCCCGCATCGGGGAAGCGAGCGCCCAGGGGAACGTTTCGGCGTTCAGCGATTCCTCGCGATGGAACCATGGATAACCGCCAAACACCTCATCCGCAGCCTCGCCGGAGATGGCGACGGTGACATGCTTTTTGATTTCACGGCAGAACAGCAGCAGCGAAGCGTCCACGTCGGCCATGCCAGGCAGGTCGCGTGCGCTCAAGGCGTCGTCCAGAGCAGCGACCAGCTCAGGCGTATCGAACTTGATGTCATGCTGCAAGGTGCCGAGATACTCCACCATTTTTTGAATCCAGGGCTCATCGGCGTTGGGCTGGAAGGCATGCGACTTGAAATGTTTGTCGTTGTCCACATAATCGACCGAGAATGTATCTATTGATCCGGCGCCAGCCCGGTTGTAAAAGTCCACCGCAAGCGTCGTCAGCGCGCTGGAATCTAGCCCGCCGGACAAAAGCGTGCCAACAGGCACATCGGAAGCCAATTGGCGCTCCACCGTATCCCGCAGCAGCTCGCCGATACGCTGTGCCGTCTCCTCGACGTTATGCTCATGCTCCCAGCTGGTCAGCTCCCAATACGTATGCACGCGCGTACCGCTGCGGTCAACAGTCATGCATTTGCCCGGCAGCAGCTCGGTCAGATCCTTATAGACGCCAACGCCCGGCGTCCGGGCTGGGCCAACGATGAACAGCTCGGCGATGCCTTCAGCGCCGACATCGCTCTTAACTGCCGGGTGGGCCAGCAGCGCCTTCGGCTCCGAGCCAAAAATAAACTGTCCGCCAGCCTGGCTGACGAACAGCGGCTTGACGCCAACGCGGTCGCGCGCAAGAAAAAGCTTCTGCTCCTTGTCGTCCCAGATGGCAAAAGCAAAAATGCCGTTGAATTTTTCTACGGCAGCCGGTCCCCACTCCATATAGGCGGTCAGCAGCACCTCGGTGTCGCAGGTTGTCGTGAAGCTGCGGCCTCTGCTTTCAAGCTCCCGCTTTAGCTCTGGGGCATTGTACAACTCCCCGTTATAAACGATGACGAATTTATTTTCGTCCTGACTGCGAATCATCGGCTGAGCGCCGTTTTCAGGGTCCATAACCGACAGACGCCGATGACCAAGGGCGCATGGGCCAGAAATCCATGTTCCTGAAGCATCGGGTCCCCGGAGCGCTAGAGTTGTGGTCATTTTTTCCAAGTCCTCGCTGTGCAAGGTCAGGTCGCGAGTCCAATCGATCCATCCGGTGAATCCGCACATGGGGGGTTCAGTCCTCTCTTGTTCGTAAGCTTGCGACGCAAAGCGACATATGACCATGAATATGCAGAATCGGGGCATAACATGTCTGTCCGCAGGGAGAAACTACGGGGGAAATGACGGATTAACGTGGATACGGGACAAGGAAGGAGCGTTGGCGAGCGATGAGCCATAACAATCAGGAAGGTCAACGCAAGACCTATTATGTGGCGGTTGGCGCTGGTCAGGTGTTGGAGGATTCCGAGGCGGCTGCCTATGAGCTTGCCATCTATGCGACCGAGGAGGAAAAGGATGGGCTCAAAGCGTTGTTTGCGGAGCTTTCCAGTATGGACGAAGCATCGATGGTTCATTTTCATAGAAGTCCATTTGGGTCAGCCAGCCTGGAGGAAATCAATCAGGGCTATGAAGGGATTCTCAAGCAAATCTACACGCTGGTCAACCGGCTCGGCACAGAGGAAACCCGGCGGCATATCGCCACCATGAATCTCAACATCGGAGGGCTCCAGTAATGAATGTCATTGAGGCTCATGTCAGTCGCGTGGTGGACAAGGAAGGCAGGCCAAGCGGTGAGGTAAAGGTGCAGACGGATGACCCTCAGTGCGAACAGGTGCTGGCTTATTTTCAACATTCGGAGGATCGGGACTACGATCTCGTGTCCATTGTGCGCAGCGATGCCGATCTGTTGACAGACTGGTTCGACAACAGCATGCACACAGCTTATGAGGATATTACGATGCAATGGTTTGAAAATGAATCCCTAAAAACGGACTGGGGCCGCCGCGAGACCTTCAAGCAGCAAGTGCTGGAAAGCGGCCAAGTCCGTGAAGATTTGAAACGATTGCTCCGCTAAGCGGCTGGACGAATAAGCTGAATATAAAGAGCCCGCCGGGATGGGAATCCTGGCGGGCTTTTGGATTACCTGAGCGAATATAGAAAACCCAACCCACTAAAAGGGAATATGTTTATCACCACCTGGGCCTCGGTTCGCGGGTTTGCGGAAAAATTTGAACCCGAATGACTTGATGGGCGGTCTTTTTTTAATCCCCTCTTGATCGAAACGAAGCGCCGCATTGATCTCACCGCCCAGCACGATGATGATGGAGCTGAGATAGAGCCAGACCAGCAGCACGATGACACCTCCAAGACTGCCGTAAGTTTTCGTATAGTTGCCGAACTGATTGACATAAAACGAAAACAGAATAGAGGTAACGATCCAACCAATCGTGGCAAAACATGCTCCCGGCAGCACATCCCGAAAGTTCAGCTTGCGATTCGGCGTGATCCAGTAGAGCAGTGTGAATACCAAAATCATCGCGGCCAGCGGCAGAAGGAAGCTGACGACGGTCCAGATCGGTTCGAAGCCAGCGGGATAATCCAGCTTTTGAAACATATATTCACCGATGACGCGGCCGAAAATAAGCAGCACAACAACAAGGATAATCACGATTGCCAGTACGAGTGTAGCCAGCAGCGAGATGCCGCGCACTTTCCAGAAAGGGCGGTTCTCTTCCTCGTCATAGGCTTTGTTGATGCCTTTAATGACCGCATTGATCCCATTGGAGGCTGCCCATATGGTGCCCATCATCCCGATCGACAGGAGCGTTCCGCTGCTTCCGACGGATACCTCGCTGAGAATAGTACGGACTGTGTTACCTCCATCCTGGGGCAGCATTTGAATGAATTCATTGATGAGCTCATCCCCGTTGAGATTCAAATATCCGAGCAAGCTGACCAGGAAGATGAGAAACGGAAAGAACGATAACAGTAAGTAATAGGTTATCTGAGCGCCCAGAGCGGGAACCTCATCATCCTGAAACCGGGAAAACATATTTTTGCCGAATGCGATGGTTTTCGTCGTGAAGGACGATTTTGACGGCATCGGAACCCCTCCGTTTCTAATTAGGTTATTTGCAACTCCATTACCCCTCAACTATGGACTGAAAACGCCCCAGCAGAGAGCTTGTCATACATGATCTGGAATTTCCATTGCTTTTCACTACTAAAGGATTTTATAATTTACCCATAAATCCAGTTACGGATCGGATACGGAGTGGGGATATGTCAGAAAAGCTGGAGAAGATTGTGGAAGCGGCGAGACTTTACTATCAGATGGACTTCAGCCAGCAGGATATCGCTAAGAAGCTGGGAGTTTCACGGCCTACGGTATCGAGATTCCTTCAGCAGGCTAAGGCGGACGGCATCGTGCAGATTACGATTCATGATCCGCTGGAGAACAACGACATGATCTGTCGGCATCTGGAGCGGCGCTTTGGCTTGGAGAAAGCAATTGTCGTGAGCACCCCGTCCCATGAGGACAACGTTGTTAAAAAGTATATTGGAGAAGCGGCGGCCCAATACCTATATGAGATCGTTCGGGACGGCGATACGATTGCCGTTACATGGGGAACAACGCTGTACGAGATCGCACAACGACTGCCGGTCAAAAATGTGCGTGGCGTCAATGTCGTACAATTGAATGGCGGACTTAGCTATTCGGAGACGAACACCTATGCTTCCGAAATCATGCATCTTCTTGGAGGCGCATTCAATACGACGCCGCATCTGCTGCCGTTGCCGGCAATAGTTGACCAGCCGCTTGTTAAGCAGGCGATCGAGGCTGACCGTCACATATCCAAAATTCTCGAAATTGGACGGAAGGCGAATATTGCTGTATTTACGGTAGGCGTGCCTACAGTGGATTCCGTGCTTGTCAGAGCCAACTATCTTAGTAAAACTGAGCTTGATGTTATTCACCGCCTCGGTAAAGGAGATATCTGCTCGCGCTTCATCGATATCGATGGGGAGATCTGCCTAAAGGAATTGGATGCGCGCACGATTGGCATTGAGCTGGAAGAGCTAAAAAGCAAGAAACATGCGATTCTAGTCGCAGGCGGCATTAATAAAGCCGATGCGGTTTATGCCGCAGTTCGGGGTGGCTATCCCAAAACGATAGTAACCGATACATTTACGGCCCTGTATCTGTTAGAGCGGGAACAGTCTGTTTCCAGCTAGGTGGAAAGGTACGTATTAATTGACGCCAGGCTGCCTGAGGGCAGCCTGGCGTAAGTTTGCGAGCTGAGCTAAGTAGCTCCATCCATTCACCCTAAAGTTCGAAGCATCTCGGCACATATTAGAGCGGACAAACTTTCTTCATGGGGTATCCATATGGTCTATCATCGCTTATAATTACCTTTTGATAATGATAATCTTTTTCAACTAGAAACGGGGATTGGATTTTTCATGCCTACTACTTCACCATCTGCCTTGCGGGAAGGCGGCTCTAATCAGGGTGACACTCTGCCCGTCAAATCGAGACCGGCAATTGCCGTTGTCGTAATTTTGGGAGGGCTGATAGCACTAGCATTCTCTCTGGCGCTCTCTATTTCGGTCGGCGCGGCGAATGTTTCGCTCGCTACAGTTTGGGAAGCCGTGTTCAATTACAATCCCGAGTTGCAAGAGCATCTGATCGTTCACGAGCTGCGAATGCCTAGAGCACTGGCCGGAGCATTGACTGGGGCTTGCTTCGCTGTTGCCGGAGCGCTAATGCAAGGGATGACGCGTAATCCACTGGCCGATTCCGGCCTTTTAGGGCTCAATTCAGGTGCTGCCTTGGCTTTGGCGCTCTGTTTTGCTTTTGCTCCTGGAATGCCGTTTATGTTGATCATTGTATGGTGTTTCGTTGGCGCAGGCGTAGCCTCAGGGATCGTCTATGGCATCGGGTCGCTGTCGCGCGGCGGTCTAACGCCGGTACGTCTTGTGCTGGCTGGAGCAGCCGTATCGGCCCTGTTTACGGCGCTTAGCGAAGGGATTGCGATTTATTACCGCATCGGGCAGGAGTTGGCCTTCTGGTATGCGGGAGGTTTGGCTGGCACCAAATGGCTGCAACTTGATGCCATTCTACCTTGGACCGCCGCGGCGCTGGCCGGAGCGATGATGATGTCACGCTCGATTACGATGTTAAGCCTCGGGGAAGAAGTCGCCTCGGGCCTCGGCTTGAACATCGGGCGAACCCGTGTGCTCGCTCTTATTCTGGTGCTTGTACTGGCAGGCACAGCTGTATCCGCTGTGGGCGCAGTTGCTTTTGTTGGCTTGCTAATTCCTCATGTAGCGCGCTATATGGTCGGAGTGGATTATCGCTACATCATTCCGGCTTCCGCTGTGCTCGGCGCGCTTCTGATCGTGCTGGCTGATATCGCCTCCCGTATGATCGCTCCGCCTTTTGAATCTCCGATTGGGGCTTTGATCGCGTTGATCGGCGTTCCTTTCTTCCTCTATTTGGCGCGTCGCGAAAGGAGGGAGCTGTAATGGATACTGAAATGTTACATCAGTCGGCACGCCGCCGCAGAAGTAAGGCGCTGTTTATGCTGGCTGTGCTGCTCATTCTTATTGCGATTGTTTTCCTGATCAGTATGAATGCCGGGTCCTTCCGCATGTCAGCGGGAACGGTTCTGAACACGTTGTTCGGTGGCGGTACGGACAAGGAGGAGCTCATTTTATTCGAATTCCGTCTGCCGCGTATTTGTATCGCGCTGCTGGTGGGCGCCGGTTTGGCTCTTTCAGGCTGTGTTCTGCAAGGAATTTCGCGCAATGGGTTGTCTGATCCCGGTATCCTCGGCATCAATGCCGGTTCAGGACTCGTCGTTTTACTGTTCATCGCGTTTTATCCAACGACCGACGCGGCTCCCGTTTTTGCACTACCGATACTAGCCCTCGTCGGCGCTTGCGTGACGGCGCTTATTATTTTTGGACTAGCCTACAAAAAGGGTGAGGGAATCATGCCGTCCAGGCTGATTCTTACCGGGATCGCGATCGCCGCTGCGATCAGTTCCGTGACCATCGTACTGATGCTCCGGATCAGCCCGGAAAAATATCAATTCGCCGCCACCTGGATGGCGGGAAGCATCTGGGGCTCCACCTGGACTTTTGTGCTCGCCCTGCTACCTTGGGTTATTGTTTTAGGCGCTTACATGATGGTAAAGGCTCGCTCTCTTAATGTGCTCGCTCTTGGCGATCAGCTTGCCAGCGGCCTTGGAGCCAGAGTTGGCGGTGATCGCAGCCGCCTGTTGCTGGTAGCCGCTGGCCTGGCTGGCGCCTGCGTCGCGGTGAGCGGCGGTATTGGCTTCGTCGGCCTGATCGGGCCTCATATCGCCCGCCGACTCGTTGGCCCGCGGCATGAGGCGCTGTTACCGACTTCAGCCCTGTGCGGAGCGTTGCTGATGCTCGTCGCCGATACGGTTTCCCGCGCTCTACCGATGAGCTCTGAGATTCCAACTGGGATCGTCGTTGCGGTCATCGGGGCTCCTTATTTCCTGTATCTGATGGCCCGTTCTCGTGCCTAAGATTTACTCTTATGTACATCAAAGAGGCTCCATTCTACTACCGCAGCCGTTGCGGTAGTAATGGAGCCTTATTTTTTTGCATCTATTTAATCGAGGTTAAAATTGCGCCGACGGCTATCATAACGACGCCGATGCCGTTCCACACGGTAATCTTTTCACCAAGGAACAGCATAGCGAGCACAATCGCAAACACGACGCTTAGCTTGTCGATCGGACCGACCTGGGATACAGCGCCGACCTTCAGCGCCATAAAATAAAACAGCCAGGAGAGCGCACCAGCGGCACCGCTCATAGCGATAAAGGTTAGCGCCTTGCGCTGGCCGAGAATTTCTCCCATCTGTCCGAATTTTCCTTGGACGATGACAACCGCAACGAGGAAGGCCGCCATAATGATGGCGCGAAGCGCCGTGGCGGAATTCGCGTCCAGATCCTTCAGCCCAATTTTGCCGAAAATCGAGACTAGCGCTGCAAATACAGCGGAGAGCAAAGCGTAGGGAAGCCACATCATACGTAAAACCTCCTATGCCCGAGCGGGCTGGGTTACTGGTTCGGATGTTTTATAGTTTGCATGGTATGGCTGAAATAATCCAAAATCCCATAGAAATGGCGAGGGGTACTGAAAAAAGGTTCGAGCTTGCCGAGGTGAATTAAGAACCCAAAAAAGCCCGTAACCCTTGATAATCAAGGGTTACGGGCTTTTGCTTGATCTATTAAATTGAACTTAATTGAACGCTATGGCGTCCCGGAAGGGATTCGAACCCCTGACCGTGCGCTTAGAAGGCGCATGCTCTATCCGACTGAGCTACCGGGACAAAAACAAGCAGTGGCTCAACGCCGACAAGATCAAAAAACGATACTTCCTGATATTACAGGAAGATCATGTATTAATCAAGTCTTTTTCTAAACGGCATGTCCACTTCCGTTGAATCAGGTAGCGAATCTGCCACAAGCACTGTAATTTTTCCTTTTAACGGGCGCGTGTTATAATGTAGCCAAACTTTGGTGAATGAAGGGCGTCACAGATGATGAGGCGGTGGTAGCATTACGACATCCAATGATTCTTCCCGAGGGGAAAAAGACAACCTTTACTTATTTCCAAATACGCTGGATCATTACCAGGAACAGTTGACCCGTCTGCTGGAAGCGGAACAATACAGCGAGGCTAAACGTGTGCTCCAATTCCTCCTTCAATGCCGTGGAGAGGATCAGCGACATTATGAAGAATGGGGCAATCTGCTCTCTTGGCTTGAGATGGCTTTTCCCGATAGCGACGGGCAGGGCGCGGGTGCACCTGATGATCCTAGTGAGGAGGACCTTCGTCAAACAGCTCTGAATCCGTCGGAACAAGATGAATCTTATGTGCAACAGGTGCTCTACATCATGAAGAATCATCCAATGTTGGATCAACAGTTGTTAGCATTGGAACGGGCCGCCCATTTGCGCAGCCCGGAGGTGGACGTGACAATTCGGGAATGGCTGGGGCAGGAGCCGTTGCATCCGGTGGTGCAATTCAAAGCTTTGCAATGTTTGCGTCGTCGGGGCGATTCCGGCACGCTTCGACTGGATCGGCTTGGAGAGTCCACTGAGCTAGAGATCGAGTGGACGCCGCTGGACCTGGATGACTATCCGGAACCGGTACGACGGATTCTTGGCCGGGTTGAGAGCGTGACGGAGACGATGGATCCGACACTGCCTCATTTTGCGCGCGAGCTATGGAAAGAATGTCTCCAGTATCTATACGGCAGCTCCGCCTATACCCGCATGCTCAGCGAGGAGGAGGCTGTTGTCGATAGTTACGCGGCAGCACTGCATCAAACGCTCCTGCTTGCAGTATACGGGACGGCAGATGAAGACGAGATCAGGCATACATATGGCATTACCGATGAACTTCGCTTCCGCTATGAGCAGGCCAGCCGGTCCATGCGGC
Source organism: Paenibacillus herberti (assembly GCF_002233675.1). GTDB lineage: Bacteria > Bacillota > Bacilli > Paenibacillales > Paenibacillaceae > Paenibacillus_O > Paenibacillus_O herberti. The sequence goes on from NZ_NMUQ01000001.1 coordinate 170,291, forward strand.
AAATTACGGATTTACAGGAAGGTTACGGCGAGAATTGACTTGTCTTGTAATCATGCGCCCAGTTTATTATAATGGAATGGTTTATTAAACGTGGATAATCAGCGCCTGGCGCCTATTTTTGGAGGGGAAAGCATAAATGACAGCTACATGGGAGAAAATAGAAAAGAACGTCGTGTCTATCGACGTTGAAGTTGGGTCCGAGCAAGTGAAGGACGCACTTGATCAAGCTTTCAAAAAAGTGGTAGGAAAAGTTAATGTTCCTGGTTTCCGTAAAGGCAAAGTGCCTCGCTCCATCTTTGAATCCCGCTTCGGCGTGGAAAGCCTGTACCAAGATGCAATTGACATCCTGCTGCCTGTAGCTTACTCCGATGCTCTGAAAGAATCCGGCATCGAGGCAGTTGACCGTCCAGAGATCGACGTCGAGCAATTCGGCAAAGGCCAATCGTTCAAGTTCAAGGCAAAAGTTACGGTTAAACCTGAAGTGACACTCGGCGACTACAGGGGCATCGAAATTCCTGCAGCAAACAGCGAAGTTTCCGAAGAAGAGCTGGCGGCTGAGCTGGAGCGTCTGCAACAGCGTCATGCAGAACTCGTTGTCGTAGAAGAAGGCGCGGCTGAGAATGGCGATACGGTTGTAATCGACTTCGATGGTTTCGTGGACGGAGAGGCTTTCGAAGGCGGACAAGCGGAGCGTTATTCCCTTGAACTCGGTTCGAACTCCTTCATTCCTGGCTTCGAGGAGCAGGTTGTAGGTCTTGCTACTGGTGATTTCAAGGATGTTGAAGTTTCCTTCCCTGAGGACTACCATGCTGAGAACCTTGCTGGCAAGCCAGCCGTGTTCAAAGTGAAGCTGCATGAGATTAAACGCAAAAACCTGCCGGCTCTTGACGATGAGTTCGCAAAAGACGTCAGCGAGTTCGACACGCTTGACGAGTACAAACAAGATCTTTCCGCTAAGCTGAAAGAGCGCAAAGAGAAAGAAGACGAGCAAGCTCGCGAGACGGCTCTCGTTGACAAGATTGCTGCTTCCGCAGAAGTAGAGATTCCGGAAGCAATGATCAACAGCGAAGTAGATTTCCTGCTGCGCGACTTCGAAAACCGTATCAAACAACAAGGTCTGAACATGGAGCTGTACTTCCAGTTCTCCGGCCAAGACGAGGCGGCTCTGCGCGATCAAATGCGTGCTGATGGCGAGAAGCGCGTTCTGAACAATCTTGTTCTTGACGCTATCGCTAAGCAAGAGTCCATCGAAGTTTCCGAAGAAGAAGTGAACGAGGAACTCGAGAACCTCTCCAAAATGTACAGCCGTCCGGCAGCTGAACTGCGCGAGATTTTCGAGCGCAATGGCAACCTGGACAACATGAAGGAAGATCTGAAGCTTCGCAAAACGATCAAGTTCCTTCTTGATAACAGTAAAACAGCAACGGAAGTCGCTTAATTCGACTTTCCATGCATTCCGTAAGGCACGTGTTCTGCACGTGTCTTATTTTTACCAGTATATCTCACATAAGTTAAACCTCCTGCCGTCCGCAGGAATGGGGATGCTTCCCCGTACATAAGAATGGAATCACAGCAGCGCCAGCCTAGAATCGGCAAAAATGACATGGGTACTTCAAACGTGTTAAAATGAAGATGTATCTGAACTCCAAAGTGGAAAGTAGGTTGGTCGCATGAATTTGGTACCGATCGTAGTCGAACAGACAAATCGCGGTGAGCGTTCTTACGATATCTATTCCCGTCTTCTCAAAGACAGGATCGTTTTCCTGGGCAGCGCAATCGATGATGATGTTGCGAATTCCGTCATTGCCCAGCTGCTCTTCCTCGCGGCCGACGATCCGGAGAAAGATATTCATCTGTATATCAACTCTCCCGGCGGTTCGGTAACCGCGGGCATGGGTATCTATGATACAATGCAGTTCATCAAGCCGGATGTATCAACAATTTGCGTCGGCATGGCGGCGAGCATGGGCTCCCTGTTGCTGACAGCAGGAACCAAAGGCAAGCGCTTCTCGCTTCCTAACAGTGAGGTTATGATCCATCAGCCGCTTGGCGGCGTTCGCGGGCAGGCTTCGGATATTAAGATCCACGCGGACTGGATTATCAAAACCAAGCAGAAGCTTAACCAGATTTACGTCGACCGTACGGGACAGCCGTATGAGAAGATTGAGCGCGATACCGATCGCGACAACTTCCTCAGCGCCGACGAGGCTCTTGCCTACGGTCTGATCGACAAGGTCATTGCCGTGCCGGAAGCGGGTATCTTGTAACATCTTCCTTTAAGGGGTGATTGAGTGTTTAAATTCAACGAAGAGAAGGGCCAGTTGAAGTGCTCTTTTTGCGGTAAGTCTCAGGATCAGGTCCGCAAGCTAGTTGCGGGTCCTGGCGTCTATATATGCGATGAATGTATCGAGCTTTGCACGGAGATCGTCGAAGAGGAGCTCGGCCATGAGGAAGAGCTTGACCTCAAGGACATTCCGAAGCCAAAAGATATTCGCGCCATTTTGGATTCTTATGTTATCGGTCAAGAAGCTGCGAAGAAGTCTCTGTGTGTAGCGGTTTACAACCACTACAAGCGGGTTAACTCGCAGAATAAGCTTGAGGATGTCGAGCTGCAGAAGAGTAATATTATGCTGGTTGGTCCTACGGGCTCCGGTAAAACATTGCTTGCACAGACGATGGCTAAAATTCTTAATGTTCCGTTTGCGATTGCCGATGCAACTTCCCTTACGGAAGCCGGCTACGTGGGCGAGGATGTTGAAAACATCCTGCTTAAGCTGATCCAAGCTGCGGACTACGATGTGGAGAAGGCCGAACGCGGCATCATCTACATCGATGAGATCGATAAGGTCGCTCGCAAATCCGAAAACCCATCCATCACTCGTGATGTATCCGGTGAAGGTGTACAGCAAGCGTTGCTCAAAATTCTCGAAGGTACGGTTGCATCTGTTCCTCCTCAAGGTGGACGCAAGCATCCGCATCAAGAGTTCATTCAGATCGATACGACGAACATTCTGTTCATCTGCGGCGGTGCCTTTGACGGCCTGGAGCAGATCATCAAGCGTCGTATTGGCAAAAAAGTCATCGGCTTCAGCACTGGAGGCGACGGCACCAAAGATATGAAAGCCGGCGAGTACCTTTCCCTGGTGTTGCCAGAGGATCTGCTGAAGTTCGGTCTTATTCCAGAGTTTGTCGGCCGTCTGCCGGTCATCTCCACTTTGGAGCCATTGGATGAGCCTGCTTTGGTACGTATTCTGTCCGAGCCGAAGAATGCTTTGGTGAAGCAGTACCAGAAGCTGCTTGAGATGGATAACGTGAAGCTTGAGTTTGAAGCTAGCGCGCTTGATGCCATCGCCAAGGAAGCGATTAAGCGTAATACAGGAGCTCGTGGCTTGCGTGCGATCATCGAAGGCATCATGCTGGAAATTATGTACGAAGCTCCGTCTCGCGATGAGCTCAGCACCTGTGTCATTACCGAGAAGGTTGTGCAGGATCGGGTCATTCCGGAGCTCACCACCAAAAAAGGCAAGAAAAAAGAAGAGAGCGCCTGATCTGAACGCTGTAAAGGCATAGGATGACGGCTGCATCGTCCAAACCCGTCATCGTTCCACCCTCCCTGGCTCTTCAGAAGCTGGGACGGGGTGGACTTTGACATTTCATAGGGAGAGATGACGTCTATGTATTCTCGCAAGGACACTGTCCCCGTCCGTGTTGGTGATCTGACCATCGGCGGCAGCAATGAAGTAATCATCCAGAGTATGTGTACAACGAAAACGGCGGATGTGGAAGCAACTGTCGCCGAGATTCTTCGTCTTGAGGAAGCCGGTTGCCAAGTCGTACGTGTAACGGTCAACAACAAAGAGGCAGCTGAAGCGATCAAGGCTATCAAAAGCCGGATTAACATTCCGCTAGTTGCTGATATTCACTTTGACTACCGCCTTGCCCTGCTGTCCATTGAAAATGGGGTAGACAAGGTCCGGATCAATCCTGGTAATATCGGTCGTCGCGAGAAAGTGGAAGCGGTCGTTAAGGCTTGTAAGGAAAAAGGCATTCCAATTCGAATCGGCGTTAATGCTGGTTCTCTAGAGAATCATTTGCTGGAGAAGTACGGCTATCCGACGCCAGAGGCGATGGTGGAGAGTGCTTTGTTCCATATTGGTATTCTCGAAGAGCTCGATTTCCACGACATTATCGTGTCCCTGAAGGCATCCGATGTGCCAATGGCAATCGCCGCTTACAGCATGGCTGCCGAAAAAATCAAATACCCGCTCCATCTGGGTATTACTGAGGCCGGTACGCTGCACTCCGGTACGATTAAGAGCTCGGCTGGCATTGGAGCGCTACTCGCGATGGGCATCGGCAACACGGTGCGCATTTCGCTCAGCGCCGATCCAGTTGAGGAAGTTAAAGTCGCCCGCGAACTGCTCAAAACGTTTGGTCTCATTACGAACGCAGCGACGCTCATTTCATGCCCGACTTGCGGCAGACTTGATATCGATTTGTTCTCCATTGCCAATGAGGTAGAGGAGTACATTTCCAAAATCAAGGTGCCGATCAAAGTATCGGTGCTTGGCTGCGCAGTTAATGGACCTGGTGAAGCTCGCGAGGCTGATATCGGCATCGCTGGTGCGCGCGGAGAGGGAATGCTCTTCCGTTATGGGGAGATGATCCGCAAAGTTCCGGAGACTGAGCTGCTGTCCGAGCTCAAAAAAGAAATCGACGAGATCGTTCGGGTGTATGAAGCGACCGGAGAAATTCCGGGCCGCAAAGAACATCTGCCTGCCTAATTCGTATGAACAAGCCGTTCGGCCCATCTGGGTTGGACGGCTTTTTAGCAATTACTCCTCAAATTGTTCAATTTGCTGCCGTAACGACTAACACCTGCCGGTACAGGCAATACTATCCGGTATGGGTCTTTTATTCCGGCAAGCTTGAGAGGAGCGGTTGAGCATGACATTAAGTTTATTTTTGATGTTGGTGCAGGTATTTTTCGCGGTCGTAATCGGGGTTTACTTTTGGAATATGCTGCGCAGCCAGCGCACGAACAAGTCGGCTGTAGACAAGGAATCCCGCAAGGAAATGGACAAGCTGCGTAAGCTCCGTTCCATCTCCCTGACTAAGCCGCTTGCGGAGAAAACTCGCCCGCAGTCGATGCAGGACATCGTCGGCCAGCGTGATGGGCTGCGCGCGATGAAAGCTGCACTATGCAGCGCCAATCCGCAGCATGTTATCGTTTATGGACCTCCAGGTGTCGGCAAAACCGCTGCGGCCCGCGTTGTGCTTGAGGAAGCTAAGAAAAATCCGACTTCGCCATTTCTGGCCGAAGCCAAATTCACAGAAATTGACGCTACGACAGCCCGCTTTGACGAGCGTGGCATCGCCGATCCGCTGATCGGCTCGGTTCATGATCCAATTTATCAAGGTGCGGGAGCAATGGGTGTGGCAGGTATTCCCCAGCCTAAGCCCGGAGCGGTGACCAAGGCTCATGGCGGCATGCTGTTTATTGACGAGATTGGGGAATTACACCCCATCCAGATGAATAAATTGTTAAAAGTGCTGGAGGATCGCAAAGTATTTCTCGAGAGTGCCTACTATCACTCCGAGGACCCCAACATTCCGATGTATATTCATGACATTTTCCAAAACGGGCTCCCGGCAGATTTCCGTCTTGTTGGAGCGACGACGCGTTCACCACAGGAGCTTCCGCCTGCTCTGCGGTCGCGTTGTATGGAAATTTACTTCCGGCCGTTGCTGCCCGAAGAAGTTTCGGAAATTGCCGTCAATGCCGTCAAAAAGATCGGCTTTTCCCCTTGCCCGGAGGCGGTCGGTGTCGTGAAGCGTTATGCCACGAATGGACGCGAGGCCGTCAACATTATCCAACTCGCAGCCGGTCTTGCCTTGTCTGAGAAACGCGAAACGATCAGTGCCGCCGACATTGAGTGGGTTGTAAACAGCAGTCAGATTCCACCGCGCCCAGACCGCAAGGTCCCAGCTGCGCCACAGGTTGGTTTCGTCAACGGTCTCGCTGTGTATGGCCCGAACATGGGTACGCTGCTGGAGATTGAAGTCAGTGCTATTCCAACCGCATCTGGCAAAGGCAACTTCACTATCACCGGTGTTGTGGACGAGGAGGAGCTCGGAGGTGGTCAGCGCACGCTGCGCCGTAAGAGCATGGCCAAGGGTTCGGTCGAAAATGTCATCACCATGCTCCGCCGCGCCGGCCTACGTCCGCATGACTACGATCTCCACATCAATTTCCCTGGAGGCACGCCAATTGACGGGCCATCCGCTGGTGTGGCAATGGCGACAGCAATTACCTCGGCTATCCGCGGCATCCCCGTCGAGCATACCATTGCTATGACAGGCGAGGTTGGCATTCACGGCAACGTCAAGCCGGTTGGGGGCGTACTTGCTAAGGTAGAGGCAGCTTTTCAGGCTGGCGCACTTACCGTGTACATTCCAAAAGACAATTGGCAGGTTATCTTTGCCGATCTGAACGGGCTGAAAGTCATCGCCGTCGATCGAGTTGAGGAGATCTTCAACGATCTTTTTCCAGGAGAAAGTCGGCGGGACGAGGCGCAGGAGCTATCGCCTATTGCAGATCTGTTCCTGACCCCGCAAGTACCCTATTTGCAGGCGGATTCCCGAGAATGATACAATAGGAAGACTATCTTAAGGTGGGAGGTATTGGCATGGGACCTGCCAAAGGAAGAGGCCGTCGATTGCCGCTGCTCCCTCTGCGGGGACTTCTGGTTTACCCCAGCATGGTGCTTCATCTCGACGTGGGAAGGGAAAAATCCGTCAAGGCGCTTGATCGGGCAATGCTCGATGATCATATGATTTTGTTATGCTCCCAATCCGAAGTCAACATTGAGGAGCCGAACGAGGAAGATATCTATCGCATCGGCACGATTGCCAAGGTGCGGCAGATGCTCAAGCTGCCCAACGGCACGATTCGCGTACTAGTTGAGGGAGTGACTCGGGCGGAGATTCAGGACTACCTGCCGCAAGAAGACTTCTACGAGGTATCCGTTCGCGAGCTGCCGGAAGAAGAATCGACCGATCCGGAGATCGATGCGCTGATGCGTACGGTACTCAATCAGTTCGAGCATTACATCACACTTTCCAAAAAGGTTACACCAGAGACGCATGCCGCTGTCTCCGACATCGATGAGCCGGGTCGGCTCGCCGATGTCATCACCAGTCATTTATCGCTCAAGATCAAGGACAAACAGGAAATTCTAGAGACGGTGGATGTACGCGCCCGACTGGAAAAACTGCTCGATCTGCTCGGTAACGAGCGCGAAGTGCTGGAGCTTGAGCGCAAGATCAGTCAACGCGTCAAGAAGCAGATGGAGAAAACACAGAAGGAATACTATCTGCGCGAACAGATGAAAGCCATCCAGAAGGAGCTTGGCGATCGTGAAGGCCGCGCCGGAGAAGTGGAGGAGCTTCGCTCCCAGCTTGAAAGCGCACAGTTGCCTGAGAAGGTGAACGAGAAAGTTCTCAAGGAGATTGACCGTCTGGAAAAGATGCCGGCGTCCTCAGCCGAGGGCGGCGTCATTCGCAATTATATCGATTGGTTGTTATCGCTTCCATGGGGCAAAAAGACAGAAGACCATCTGGATCTCGCCAAAGCCGAAGAGGTTCTGGAAGGGGATCATTACGGTCTGGAAAAACCGAAAGAGCGGGTGCTGGAATATTTGGCCGTTCAGCAGCTCGTCCAGAAGCTGAAGGGGCCGATTCTATGTCTCGTCGGACCGCCAGGTGTCGGTAAAACATCGCTGGCTCGCTCCATCGGCAAATCGCTTGGCCGTGAATTCGTCCGCATCTCGCTCGGCGGCGTTCGTGACGAAGCCGAAATTCGCGGTCATCGGCGCACCTATGTAGGCGCGATGCCTGGGCGGATCATTCAAGGCATGAAAACGGCCGGTTCTATGAACCCAGTTTTCCTGCTTGATGAGATTGATAAGATGGCTTCAGACTTCCGCGGTGATCCCGCATCGGCGCTTTTGGAGGTGCTGGATCCAGAGCAGAACAATAGCTTCAGCGACCATTTCATCGAGACGCCGTTTGACCTCAGCTCCGTTATGTTCGTCACGACGGCCAATGCGCTGCACAATATTCCGCGTCCGCTGCTCGACCGGATGGAAGTGTTATACATCCCTGGGTATACGGAGCTGGAGAAGGAACAGATCGCCCGTCGCTACTTGCTGCCGAAGCAGAAGCGCGAGCATGGCCTGCGGGAAGATCAACTGGAGCTGCAACCAGAAGCGCTGCTCGCACTTATCCGGGAGTATACCCGCGAGTCTGGTGTGCGGAACCTCGAGCAGCAGGTAGCTTCGATTTGTCGGAAGGCGGCCAAGCGACTTGTGTCCAATCCGGACAGTGAAGTGCTTACGGTAGATCTGCCGCAACTCAAGGAATGGCTCGGCCCGGCCAAGTTCCGTTACGGCCTTGCTGAAGCAGAGGATCAGATCGGCGCTGTGACCGGTCTCGCGTGGACCGAGGTTGGCGGAGATACGCTCGTTATCGAGGTAACCGTGCTTCCTGGCACCGGCAAGCTGACGCTTACCGGCAAGCTTGGTGATGTTATGAAGGAATCTGCACAGGCGGCGTTCAGCTACACCCGTTCTCGCGCAGCGGAGCTTGGTCTTGATCCCCAGTTCCATGAGAAAAACGATATTCACATCCATATACCGGAAGGGGCAATCCCGAAGGATGGCCCTTCTGCTGGCATCACGATGGCCACTGCACTGATCTCGGCGCTGACTGGCCGTAAGGTGAGCAAAATAGTGGCAATGACCGGAGAGATTACGCTGCGCGGTAGAGTGTTACCAATCGGCGGTCTCAAAGAGAAGTCGCTGGCCGCGCATCGCGCTGGCATCCGCAAGGTTTTGCTCCCGGCTGACAACGAGCGGGATCTGCGGGACATTCCGGACAGCGTGCGGGGTGACATGGAGTTCGTGCCTGTTGCTCATATGGATGAGGTACTCAGCCATGCGCTGTTGCCGAAAGAAACACCAGCTGAGGCCAGTGGCGCCGAAGCGACCGAAGAGAAAGCAGGGACACCAATTTTATGAAAATTATGAATGCTGAATTCATCATCAGTGCGGTTGAGCCGCATCAATATCCTAGCGACGCCTTGCCAGAGATTGCTCTGGCAGGGCGTTCCAATGTAGGCAAGTCCTCTTTGATCAACAAACTTATTTTGCGTAAAAATCTGGCGCGGACAAGCTCCCAGCCCGGAAAAACCCAGCAGCTCAACTATTACCGCGTCAATGAAGCGCTCTATTTTGTCGACTTCCCTGGTTACGGTTACGCCAAAGTATCCAAAACCGAGCGCGAAGCCTGGGGCAAAATGATCGAGCGCTACTTGCAGAACCGGGATGAACTTAAGCTGGTGCTGCTTATTATCGATATCCGGCATGATCCATCTAAAGATGATATTTTGATGTACCAGTGGCTCAAACATTATGATATTCCACTATGCATCGTATGTACCAAAGCGGACAAGATTCCAAGGAGCAAATGGGACAAGCACAAGAAGGCTGTCCGAACAACACTCGGAGCCGATGCGCGCGACCTGTTTGTTTTGTTCTCCTCCGATACGGGTATGGGAAGAGAAGAGCTTTGGAATATACTTGCCGAATCTGCTGAAATAGCTAAAGAAGAGCCGCAAGTGAGGCCGGAATCGTAAGGAAACTGCATCCTATCTCCTTCCAATCGCGGCTGGCAGCGGAAAATTCTGAAATACGGCGGATTATAAGGGTCGGCAGGCAGGAAACAATGATCTAAATCACGTATAATGGAAGCAAGCAAGTTTTCAAAACAAAGAATTGAGGAGATTTTTATGGCTCAGCGGATAGCCACAGAGTATGTAAACGCCAAACTGCAATTGACCCGTGAAGAGATGACCCGTTTTTACCGTTTTATCAAGGAGCAGCAAGTGCGCTTTAGCGTCATGGTGCTTGATAACGGCAGCCAAGAGGCGGTTCTCGAAGACAGCGCAGGGAGGGAAAAAGTCCGCTTTGTATTCCAACAAGAGGATGATCGCTTTATATGCCAATGGTCCTGCCGAATTACGCAGCCAGCACTAACCAACGTCATGCGCAAAGTTGTTTCGGTATTCAAGGGCGATGCGGTTGTCAACAGAATCTACAGCCATTATACGATGATTTATCATTATCAGGCCGGTGCCGTGCAGCGCATCGTGGAGCAGACTGCCAATGGAGACCGCCTTGTGTTCCAGTTCAAGGACACTCTGGGCGAGCTGGAGCGGACCTTCCGCATGAAATCGGTGGAAGGCGAAATCGAGTGGTTGAAGAGAGCCGTCAACCGGCTGTTGGATCAACGACTGGCTGCTTCTACGGAGCAAGCTAAACAGGAAGTCGATCAACAGCTAGCGGAGTTATCCAACCAACTGTTCGCCTTGGAAGCTTAAGCCCGCTGCAAACTTAATTAGCCTAATTGATTTAATCATTGAACCGCCTCTTCGGAGGCGGTTTCTTTCATAATTAGGAGCGTGGTGCTCGCTGCAACTGGGATTTGTGAAAAATGCTGATCAACTGGGCCGAGGCGCCGCCCAATTTACCGAAAAAAAGGTTGCAATTAAGTGGTATAGATGTTATTTTTAATTTCGTTGAAAAAAACCCAATATAGGAACCAGGATTCACTCAGGACATGGATATGTTGCGAGAGAGAGTTATCCCTCGGGAAGTGAATGACGTAGGTCCTAGCGGATGAAATTTCTAATTCATTTTATTCCTAGGAAGGGGGAACCGGAAGATGGAATACTCAACTTTCGGAAGACATGTTGCGGTTGATGCTTGGGGAGTAGATTTCGAACTCATTAACAATGCAGAGTTTCTGCAAGCCCACATGGTAGAGGCTGCAGAAGCATGCGGCGCATCTGTACTCTCAGTTCAAGCCCAGCAATTCGAGCCACAAGGCGCAACGGTACTGGTGCTCTTGTCAGAGAGTCATCTCTCGATTCACACGTATCCAGAAAGAGGCTTTGCCGCACTTGATTGTTACACCTGCGGCGAGACGGTGGATCCGCAGCTGGCGATTGACTATATGCTCGCTGTTCTCAAACCTAAAACGACTCACGCCAAGAAGCTTATCCGCGGCATGGGAGAGCTTCAGGTAGTAGAACCGGAAATGAAAGCAACTGAACTGGTTTAATAGCCGGGACTCTGTACAAATAACCATGGAACGTTCCATGGTTATTTTTTTTAGCCTGTGACAAATTCCAACTGTGGAATAGAAAGCCAACACGGGGTCAACACTATTTCATAGACCATACATGAAGGCTGTCCAGCAAGGAAAAGGCCTTCAACAATCCGTCATAAATCGCTTAAATCGGGCTTATCGAACTATGCTATACTAGTGAACGAACCTTTTGTACGCGTTTTTTTGTTTGGAATTTTCTTGTGGAAGGCGGTGATGTCACATGCATATTGTTGTGGTCGGTCTCAATTATCGGACATCTCCAGTTGAGGTGCGCGAAAACTTCGCGATCTCGGACGAGGAACTGCCGCGCGCAGTAGAAGCGCTCAAGGCGACCCCAAGCATTCTTGAATGTGTCATCGTCGCGACCTGCAACCGAACGGAAATTTATGCGGTCGTTGACCGGCATCAACTTTGCGCCCACCATATCCGCACGTTCATGGAGCAGTGGTTCCGTTTGCCACGGCAGGAATTTACAAATCATTTATATATGTACGAAGACGATCAGGCCATCGAGCATCTATTCCGCGTTACAAGCGGTCTGGACTCTATGGTTATCGGTGAGACTCAGATTCTGGGGCAGGTGCGCAGTGCATGGCTGCTTTCCCAGCAGAAGCGGGCCACCGGTACGATTTTCAACATGCTGTTCAAACAGGCGGTTACGCTCGCCAAAACAGCTCACTCCGAAACGTCGATCGGCGAGTCCGCCGTGTCGGTGAGTTATGCGGCAGTTGAGCTTGGCAAGCGTATTTTCGGCCAGTTCAATCGCAAGACGGTTATGATTATCGGCGCGGGCAAGATGAGCGAACTTACCGCCAAGCATCTGTATGCAAACGGTGCTGACCGAGTGCTCGTCGTCAATCGAACCTTTGAGCGAGCTTCGGAACTAGCTGAGAAGTTCAACGGCATTCCATGCTCGATGGAAGAGGCGGAGCGTAAGCTGCATGAGGCTGATATTATTATCAGCTCTACGGGGGCTTCTGGTTATGTACTACGTCGCGATCAGGTCGCTGCCGCTATGCAGCGCCGCCGCTCGCGGCCGATGTTCATGATCGATATCGCAGTTCCGCGCGATCTGGATCCGGCAATCGCTTCGGTAGATAATGTGTTTCTTTATGATATTGACGACCTGGAGGGAATTGTGGAAATGAATCTGGAGCATCGCCGCCAGGAGGCGGAGAAGATAGAAACCATGATTGCTTCCACGCTGGACGAGTTCCACCAGTGGTACCGCACGCTTGGTGTCGTACCGCTTATCCGTTCCCTCCAGGAGAAGGCGGATGATATTCACCGCCAGACGATGGACAGTTTATCCAAAAAGCTGCCTGGCTTGGATGAGCGGGAGCTCAAGGTGATTCAAAAGCTGACCAAGAGCATGCTGAATCAAATGGTTCAAGATCCGATCCACGGCATCAAAGAGCTTGCAGGTGAGAAAAAAGCGGACGAGGCAATGGAATTATTCGCTAAGCTGTTTGACCTGCAGGAGCAGCCCTCGGAGCCAAAAGGCGCAGCCAAAGGGGAGACTCTATCTGCCAAACCTGGCAGCGTACAACCTCTAGCCAAGTCTACTCTGGCGGTCGCAGCTCCTTAAGTATTATCGACCGCACCCGAGGTCCAGCCCTGCATCTTTATCGGACAGGAGGGCGCCATGGATACCACATATTGGTTATATGATATGATTTTGTATATATACGCCCTGGGCCTTCTGTTTTACTTCTCTGACTTCGTGGATGCGAACCGGAGAGCGAAGCGGATGGGTGCAGGGCTGCTTGTGTTCGTATGGATGCTGCAGACAGGCTTTGTATTGAGTCGGATCTGGGGACATATGGACATGTCGCTATTTTCGCGATTTGAATATTGGCTAGGTGTGTCTTGGCTGCTGCTTACCGCATCTCTAGTCATAAGCCGCTTTTTCCGGATCGAATTTATCGTTTTCCTCGTCAATCTGATCGGTTTCAGCGTTCTCGCGCTCAATCTGTTCAGCAATCCGAACTCTGAAATTCCGCTCGAGCCGTGGAAGCTGGCCCAAGAGCTGCTTATTTTACATATCAGCCTTGTGCTTTGTTCCTTCGCGGTGTTGGCGATCGCGGCCGTATTTTCCGGTATGTACCTGTTTCTCCACAGCAGGCTTAAGTCTCGCAAATGGAGCCGCTCTATGGCCAGGCTGCCGAGTCTAGACCAGCTTGATCGCTTTTCCTATCGGCTGGTGCTGATTGGTGTGCCGCTGCTAGCCCTGTCCTTATCCGTTGCTGTTTCCTCAGTCATTGTGGAAGATCGCTTAAATTATCTGCTCGACTGGAAAGTAATCACTTCTTTCGGAGCATTGATCATGTACGGATTTTATCTGTTCAAAAGAGTAGTCCAGCACAAGCCGGGCATGGAGGCAGCGCGCTGGAATCTGATCTGCTTCGCGCTTCTCGTTTTGAATACGTTGATTAATCCGGCTTCGAATTTTCATCGCTGGTCCTGATGCTTGTGCTAGGAGGTCGCCTTGATGAATGGTTATCCCGTGGTGCTTCGCTTAAAGGGCAGGCGCTGCTTGATTGCGGGTGGAGGGCCGATTGCCGAGCGCAAGGCGCTGGGCTTGCTGGACGGAGGAGCGGATCAATTGACCGTTATCAGTCCATCTTTCACACCGCAGCTATTGCAGCTGGCTAATGAGGGGCGGCTTGAGCTAATCCAGAGAGAGTACCAATCCGGAGACGCTGGAGGCCAATTCCTGATCATTGCCGCTACAGGAGATATGGCTATTAATGGGCAAATTGGGCTTGAGGCGGAGGAAGCAAGCGCGCTGTTCAACGATGCTTCGAACGCAGAGCTCAGTGCTTTTGCCACCTCGGCTGCAGTCCGACAAGGCAACCTGCTCCTGTCGGTTAACACAGGAGGCGAGGCTCCGGCGCTCTCGGCCGTGCTGCGCGAGGAGCTGGCGCAGCTTTACGGCAGTTCGCGGTACGCGGAAGCGGCTGCCCTGCTGGGCGAGCTGCGCCGTTTGCTCGCCGCCGAGGAACGGCCGGCGGCCGAGCGTCGAGAGAGGCTTCGCCTCGAGGCACAGCGCCTGGCCCACTGGGCTGCCGCTGATCGGCAGCGTTCCGCAGAGCGGACGGATCGCTTATGAGGGATTATTTTAAACCGGCTAAGGAAGGCTTGGATGAATAGAAGTTCTCATAACTAGGAGGGAGCGACAACATGGGGCATAATTCGACGGGTGGGCGCGTGATCGTTGTCGGCACACGCCAAAGCGCACTTGCGCTTACTCAGACCGGTCATGTCATCGATGCGCTTAAGCAGCTATGCCAGCATCATGGTTTCAGCCATACGTTCGAGATCCGCAAAATTGTCACCAAGGGAGATCGGATTCTCGATGTGACTTTGTCCAAGGTAGGCGGCAAAGGCCTGTTCGTCAAGGAAATTGAGCAGGCGCTGCTAGACGGAGAGATCGATTTGGCTGTGCACAGCATGAAAGACATGCCTTCCGAGCTACCGGATGGTCTGCTGAATGGCGCGGTGCCAAAACGCGAGGATCCACGGGACTGCCTTATTACTCGTAACGGCGGCGGAATCGAAGACTTGCCGAGAGGGGCTTCGGTTGGGACGAGCAGTCTGCGGCGGGCGAGCCAGCTCAAGGCTTATCGGCCAGACTTGGAAATCCGCTCGATTCGCGGCAATATCGATTCTCGCATACGCAAGCTGGAGACGGAAGGGCTGGATGCTATCGTTTTGGCAACTGCAGGCCTGAAGCGGATGGGCTGGGAGGAGCGGATCAGCTCTCCGGTTGGTGTCGATATTTGTATTCCTGCTGTTGGGCAGGGAGCGCTCGGTATCGAATGTCGCGAGGGTGATGCTGAAGTTCGTGCGCTGCTGGCGTTGCTCAACGATTCGGATACGGAGCAAACGGTTGCGGCCGAGCGGACGTTTCTCGCAGCGCTCAACGGAGGCTGCCAGATTCCGATCGGCGCTTATGCGGTCATTACCGACCGAGATACAAACGGCCTGACATTCATGCTGACGGGCATGGTAGGATCGCCGGATGGTAGTACCATTCTTAAGGAGATCCGCAGCGGACGGGATCCGCAGCAGTTGGGCCTGGAAGTAGCGCAAGCGCTGCGCGACCAAGGAGCAGACCGCATTTTAGCGGATATCGGAGGCTAACATGTCGAAGGGGATTGTTTATTTAGTGGGCGCGGGGCCGGGAGACCCTAAGCTCATTACTGTACGCGGCATGGAGCTGCTCTCCCGCAGCGATGTAATCGTTTATGACCGGTTAGCAAGCCCTAGATTGCTGCGCAAGCTGAAGCCAGGCGCGGAGAAAATCTATGTGGGCAAGCTGCCGGACCGCCACACCATGAAACAAGAAGAGATCAATCAGCTGCTCGTGGATCTTGCTCTGCAAGGCAAAACGGTCACCCGCCTCAAAGGTGGCGATCCCACCATATTCGGCCGTGTTGGTGAGGAAGCGGGTTTGCTTGCCGAGCATGACATTCCGTTTGAGATCGTACCGGGTATAACTTCGGCGATCGCTGTTCCGGCGTATGCTGGCATGCCGGTGACTCATCGCGACCATGCCTCTTCTTTTTCCGTCATTACGGGACATGAGAGCCCTGACAAGCTTGACCAGGTCATCGATTGGGACAAGGTGACGAATGCGACTGGAACACTGCTGTTCTTGATGGGCGTCGCCAAAATTGGCCACATAAGCGGTCAGCTCATCAAACATGGCCGCCCTCAAGAGACGCCGGTGGCGCTAGTACGCTGGGGGACGAGGCCGGAGCAGCAGACGTTGACCGGGACGCTCGGTGACATCGCAGAGAAGGTGGAGGCGGCAGGTTTCATGCCGCCGGCTGTGATCATCGTCGGCGAAGTCGTCAAACAGCGGGAAATGCTGCAATGGTATGAGCGCAAGCCGCTTTTTGGATGCAGAGTGTTAGTTACTCGCTCACGTGATCAGGCCAGTACGCTTTCGGATCTGATCGAAGAGATGGGCGGCGAGCCCTGCGAGTACCCGGTGATTGAAACGAGAGCTTGCCCCGATGACTCCCTGTCTGCCGTAATGGAAGCTGCCCCTTCTTATGACTGGATGTTTTTCACCAGCGTTAACGGAGTGGAGTATTTCTTCCACCAGTTAGCGGAAGCGGGCTATGATATTCGTCGTTTCCATCGGGCCCGGATTGCAGCAGTCGGACCCAAAACGAGAGATGCGCTACAGGCGCGCGGCCTTCAAGCCGAGACGCTGCCCGGCTCATTCCAGGCGGAGGGCATGCTGGAGCATCTGGCGCCGCTGCTCTTGCCGGGACAGCGCGCGCTGTTTGTACGAGGCGCGCTGGCGCGTGATACGCTGCTGCAGGATTTCGAGCAGCGCGGTATGGAAGCCGATACTTTGACGGTGTATGATACGCTGCTCCCCGAGCAGCAGGACGAGTACGCGCTGGAATGCATTCGCGAAGGGCGCGTTCAAGCCATCACCTTTACGAGTTCGTCGACGGTGACCAATCTGCTGGAGATGTTGCGGCGCGCAGGCGAGCATGATCCTCTGCGATTGCTTATCGGTTGCGAGATTGCCTGCATCGGACCCATTACCGCGCGGACTGCCCGCGAGGCAGGCTTGGAGCCGACCGTGCTCTCACAGGAGGCGACGATGGAATCGCTCGCCGCCGCGTTGGCGGAGCGGATGGCACTTCGCCGGTTGGAACAGCAGACCGACCGGCCATTAACGATTTAGTCCGCGTGAACGGCGGCGGCCACTTGCCGCCGTCGTTTTCATTAGGCTATCTAAGATGAACAAGAGAAGCGAACACTACTCCGTTCCTGCAAGCGCCAATCGGCGCTTAGCCTGATATTTTGACAAGGAGGCTGTACCCATGACTTATCCTCTCGTACGTCACCGCCGTCTGCGCCGCACATCCGTGCTGCGCTCCATGGTGCGGGAAACGATTCTGACAGCAAGCGACTTCATCTATCCGGTCTATGTTACCCATGGCGAGAACAAGGTGGAGGAAATCTCCTCTATGCCAGGTGTATACCGTTATACGTTGGACCATCTAGAGGCGGAAATCCGCGACATCGTCGCTCACGGTATTCCGTCTATCATGCTGTTCGGCATTCCGGAGCATAAGGACGAGGTTGGAACGTCGGCCTATGACAGCAACGGAATCGTGCAGCAAGCGACGCGCCGGATTAAGGAATGGGCGCCGGAGTTGATCGTTATGGCTGACACCTGTCTTTGCCAATTCACGGACCATGGCCATTGCGGAGTTGTAAAAAAGAACGAGCATACAGGAGAAGCCCAGGTGGACAATGATCCATCGCTTGAGCTGCTTGTCCGCACTGCGGTGTCCCAGGCCCAGGCTGGCGCTGATGTGATCGCTCCTTCCAACATGATGGACGGTTTTGTCACTGGCATCCGTGCCGGGCTGGATGAAGCGGGCTACAGTGAAATTCCGATTCTGTCCTATTCGGTCAAATATGCGTCTGCCTATTACGGTCCTTTCCGCGAGGCGGCGAATTCCGCTCCTCAATATGGAGACCGCAAGTCATACCAGATGGACCCGGCTAACTTCCGGGAGGCGCTGCGCGAAGCGGAATCTGATGTGGCCGAAGGTGCGGACATGCTGATGGTCAAGCCGGCGCTCGCTTATTTGGACGTCGTGCGTGCCTTGAAGGAAAACTTCGATCTTCCGCTTGTTGCCTATAACGTCAGCGGAGAATACGCGATGGTCAAGGCGGCTGCTGCGAACGGCTGGGTTGATGAGCGCAAAATTGTGCTGGAAACGCTGCTCGGCATGAAGCGTGCTGGAGCGGATCTGATCATAACGTACCACGCCAAGGATGCGGCGCGGTGGCTGCGGGAGGTGCAGAACGGATGAGCGAGCAGGAGCAAGCAAGGAACGAAGCCGTTTTTGGGCGGAAGGATGATACGCGGTCTAGGGCTGCTTTTGAGGAGGCCAAACGTTTCATTCCCGGCGGTGTGAACAGTCCGGTGCGCGCGTTCAAGTCGGTTGGGCTGACACCAGCCTATATGGAGCGCGGCGAGGGGCCGATTGTATACGACATCGATGGCAATAAGTATATCGACTATATCGGCTCTTGGGGGCCGCTCATTCTCGGGCATGCTCATCCAGAAGTGGTCGAGGCGATCAAGCGCGTAGCCGAAAAAGGAACCAGCTTCGGCGCGCCGACGCTGATCGAGACTGAAATGGCCAAGCTCGTCTGCGAGCGTGTGCCTTCCTGCGACATCGTGCGCATGGTCAATAGCGGCACGGAAGCGACGATGAGCGCGCTGCGACTTGCGCGTGGGTATACGGGCCGCAGCAAGATTTTGAAATTCGAAGGCTCGTATCACGGCCATGCCGACAGCCTGCTCATTAAAGCGGGCTCCGGCGTAGCCACGCTTGGCTTGCCGGACAGCCCAGGCGTGCCGGAGACGGTCGCTGCGCATACGATTACGGTTCCTTATAATGATCTGGAGTCGGTGGAGCTGGCATTCGAGAAGTTCGGCGAGCAAATTGCCTGCATCATCGTTGAGCCAATCGCCGGCAATATGGGTGTCGTGCCGCCGCTGCCTGGCTTCTTGCAAGGACTGCGCGACGTGACTACGCAGTATGGCAGCCTTTTGATTTTTGATGAAGTGATGACTGGCTTCCGTGTTCACTACAACTGCGCGCAAGGGTTGTATGACATTACACCGGATTTGACCTGCCTCGGTAAAGTTATCGGCGGTGGGCTTCCGGTCGGAGCCTACGGCGGACGCCGCGATATTATGGAGCGTATGGCTCCAGCGGGACCGATTTATCAGGCGGGTACGCTTTCGGGCAATCCGCTGGCGATGACGGCGGGTTATACAACCCTCAGCCTGCTGACTCCAGAGACATATGAGCTGCTGGAGCGCCTCTCCGTGCGCTTGCAGGCAGGTTTTGAGGATAATGCACGTGAGCTTGGCATTCCGGTTACGATCAACCGTGTTGGTTCCATGGTATGTCCGTTCTTCAGCGAGACGCATGTGATCAATTTTGATACGGCTCAGCTTAGCGATCTCGGTCGGTTCCGCGCTTATTTTGGCTCCATGCTCCAGCTTGGAGTGAGCATTGCTCCTTCGCAATATGAGGGTATGTTCGTGTCAGCGGCACATACGCCAGAGCTGATTGACCGTACGATCGAGGCGAACCGCGAAGCGCTGAGACGACTGTAGCCGCATGGCGACCGTTAATGTGTTGAATATGGAGGGAGCGTGCCGCCGGGGTGAATGGCTGCATGTTCCGCTTCTCCCGGATGCGGAGGCTATTGGGCTTAGACCAGGACTTCATGCGCATGAGGTCAGGCTGCGGCTGCTGGAGCTCGGTATATGGCCTGCAAAATGGCTCGGAGCTCTGCTCTCCACCGGCGGTATTCGGTGGGGAGGGGAGCCGGGGGAAGAGCCGGCTCTGATGGTAAGGATTTTTCCGGCGGCCGATGCGGCCGCCGATCCTTTGTTGCGCCGCGCCCGCGCCCTGCTGGCGGGGAACGGCGGTAGCTATGCAACGGCATGGCCGGAGGTGCTGTACGAGGACGACTGGTGCCTCGTACTGAGCAAGCCGGCCGGCTTGCCGGTGCATGGTAGTGGAGCTCCTCCCGGGCATGGATCGGGAGGGATTAGCGGTGCGCCGGCTGGAGCGCGGCGCGAAGGTTTTGCCCCCGCCGCCGCTGGGAAGCGGCGGGTTGGCGCTGGGGATGCGGCGCTCGCGCCGGCAACGCTGGACGAGGCCGCGGCTTGCCTTTGCTTGGCGGCAGGAGATCCGTTGCTGGTCCGGCATGTGCATCGGCTCGACGATGATACCTCCGGGCCGGTTCTTTACACGAAGAACGACCTGGCTCAGCAGGTGCTCGATGCGGCGATGCGGGACAAAACGATCGGTAGGATTTACTGGGCGGCCGTGCAAGGCGTTCCACGCCCCTCTTCAGGCGTCATCAACGCTGATATCGGCCGCGACCGGCATCACCCGTCGCGCCGCCGCGTTTCCCCGGGTGGCGATCACGCTGTCACCCGCTACCAAGTGCTGGATGCATGGGGAAAAGCGGCACTGGTCGAGTTAGAACTGGAAACAGGGCGCACGCATCAAATTCGCGTTCATATGAGCCATGCCGGCCACCCGTTGATCGGCGACGCTCTTTACGGCGGCTCGACGCAGCTGTTGCAGCGTCAGGCGCTGCATGGAAGGCGGCTGGAGTTCCGCCACCCGTGGAGCGGGCTGGCGATAGCCGTCGATTGCCCTCTACCAACTGATATGGCCCAACTGCTCCAGCACCTGAGTGGCTCGCGTGGATAGCCCCACTTGGCCCGAATGTCCTTGAGAAACAATGATGCCCAAAAAGACAGTTTAACCCTGTCTTTTGGGCATCTTTTTTTGTTTTCAGTGACACTGTCATCCCGGTCTCTTGCGGCTTATATGGCAAAGTAGTCATGTCCCCCGCATCCCAGCCATATAGATGGTAGGGAGTAAACCTATTTGCCCAAGCATTAGCAAGGGAAGGGAGGCTTTAGCGTGAGCGAACAATCGCAAGGGCTGCGCTTTGACGTTTATGAGCGCGTGCATTTGCCAGAAGAAGTCGCTGGAATTGAGGAGCTGGAAGAGATTGAGCTTGTCCCCCGCATCCAGGTCATCCAGCAGGGGGAGCAGGCCATTCTGCGGGGCCAGCTGCTGCTCAGCGGCGTGTATCGGACTGCGGATCGTGCGGAGGCTGCGCAATCGATGGAGCATCAGATTCCGGTCGAAATTACGCTTCCAATGAACCGCATTGAGAGTCTGGAGGATATTTCGGTTGAGATCGACAACTTTGATGTTGATCTGCTATCCTCCCGTACACTCAATATTACAGGAGTGCTTTCGCTGACTGGCATCCGTGTCGAGGCTGTAGACGAGGAAACGGCACAGTGGCAGGAGGAGCCTTATACGGTTGTTCATCGCCAAGAGGCTCAGCCTCAAGCGACCGGTGACATCTCCACGTTCCGTTACTTGGAGCTTGATCAGGAGGATGAGGAGGAGCAGTCGGCATTCAGAGTAGAAGAAGCTGAAACCGAAGCTGAAACTCAAACTGAAACTGAAACTCAAACTCAAACTCAAACTGAAGTCAACGCCGAGGCTCCCTCCTCGTTTCCCACGTTCGAGACAGCATACGAATATCGTGCTGCACCTTCCTCGACTTTTGAGGAGCAGATCGATCCGATGGAAGCGGCACAGAATCAGCCCTATGATTATGCGGCGGGTTGGACGCAGCTAGGATCAGTCCGTGCGGAGGCGGATGAGGACGGGCAGGATAGCTTTCCGGCTGCTGTACCTTCGTATTTAGCGCCGTTGCAGCCGCTTGAAAATACGGGGGAAGCCCAGTTAGATCGCGATCGTGCCTTCTCCTCCCTCGTCGGTATGGCTGGCAGCAGTTCTACGGTTGAGGCGATAGAGGCACAGGAGGAAGAGGCGGAGGCGGCAGCAGTACTCTATGGACGCCCGCAAGGCTCGCAGGAGCCAGAAGCTACCCAGCGGCCAGAAGCTGTCCAACAGCCAGAAGCTATCCAGCGGATAGAAGCTACCCAGAGGACAGAAGCTATCCAGCGGATAAAAGCTACCCAGAGGACAGAAGCTGTCCAGCAGCCAGAAACCATCCAACAGCCAGAAGCTGTCCAGCGGCCAGAAGCTGTCGAGGCGGGGGCTCGACAGCCAGAGGCACTGCACCGGCCGGAGGCCACATCAGGAGAGGCAGATTCCAGCGCCACCTTCGCGGCAGCACTGCAGGAAGCATCCGAGCCTCAGCAGGAGCCGGAACAGCAGGAAAAGCAGGAGCTGCGTATAGCCGTTGGCTCCAAGCGCAGCCCGGCACCGGCTGTAACGGAGAACGGCGACGGATTGACCTCGCTCATCGGCACGAGCCGCCGCGAAAGGGAGCAGCGCCAGGCTGCTGAACGTACTCGCCAACAGCAGGAAGCGCAAACTGCCGCTCCGGTGGAAGATGTTGAATGGCAATCGATGTTCCTTGGAAGGGCCAGCGAGGAGAACTCTTTCCGTAAGGTCAGGATGTGCATTGTGCAGCGGGAGGAGACGCTTGAGCTCATTGCGGACCGTTATCAGCTTCAAACGAGGGAGATCGCTCTCCATAACCGTTTGGCCGACGGGAGCATCTCTGAAGGTCAAGTGCTTTATATCCCTTGACGTCAGCAGGCCGTAATTATGTTGGATGCGGAAGCTTGAATCCGCAGTACATGTCATAAGGCACACCCAGGCGCCTGCTGTCCCAGGCCCGGCTGATTTTATACACGCCCCCCGGTTCATCGGAGGGGCGTTTTTTCTATTAGAAAATGAAGAGACTAGGGCAATTGCTAGTGTCATTTCTTTATAGAATCTCATCTACTGAATGAAAGGAGGCGGCTATCAATGAGTATTTATCTGATTTTGTTCATCTTGCTGGTTATCGTGATTTGTACCTTTGGGCCTTTTGATCGTGTACCGGATCAGCAGTCAACTTCCATCGCATCAACCAAGGGATTCGACGTTATCAACGAAACAAGCAACTTAACTTTAATTGCTACATCCATTTCAGGAAGATTCCAATCTTCCTTTCCTCCTCTGGTCAATATACCTGCGGGAGGAAGGGATCATTTCGAAGTAATACGAGAAGCTTTTTCCAGAAACTCAGCCTTCGTCAGCTACAATGCTGTCCATGCAGACAACAGGCGAGTAGGGACAATTGACATTGAGTTCGTATCCTATAACCTTATTTCCGGCGGAATCTTTGCTACGCTAATTGGACCGATATCCTATTCGAAAAATTTCTCAGGAACCGCTATATATATCGCTAATAAAGATTTATAAAAAACGAATCTTTGGTTAGGGCTCTATCAGCGGCCAGAACCATCATGCCGCAAATCGCCCGACTGACGGCGAGTGTCAATCGTCATTGGATGGATGCCGGCGGGTTTACGTGGCGACATAGAGCCCGCCTTTTTTGTGTCTTGCTTTACGGTCCGGGTAGGTTTCTCCGTTTCTTAAGCTTCAATGCCTCATGGTGATGCCATAAGAAGTTGTAGGACAAGCCCGGTTAAGTTGACTCAGACGCGGAACAACGGTAAACTAGAACTGATTATTTGCCAACATTCTCTCAAACAACGAGGATGGGGAAGAGTGCTTCTGGCGCCTACAGAGAGCAGACCGTATTCGCTGGAAAGTCTGCAGGCCGCATAAGTCGCACAGGTCGCCCCGGAGTTGCGCTGGTCATTCCTCTTTTGCGTTTATCACGCATGGGGACAGCCATTGCCGGCAGCAGCCGTTATCATGCGCCAAAGTGCCGCCCCGGACTCCGTCCGCGTGCGGAACAAAGGTGGTACCGCGGAAGCTTTAGCCTTTCGTCCTTTGCTATACAAGGGACGGAAGGCTTTTTTGTAGGCAAAGGGGTCGATTTGCGGGCAAATTTCTCAACTTAATTATCTATCTATTATCGATCTATGTTAGATCTATCCCATCTCACAAACGAGGGTGAATATGCCAATGTCAGAGCAGCAGCATACGACGACCGAAATGCCAACAACCTACGATCCCCGCAGCGCCGAGCAGAAAAGCACGGATCTGTGGAATAAAGGAGGCTTTTTCAAAGCCGGACGTCTTCCGGAAGCGAAGCCTTACACGATCGTCATCCCGCCGCCGAACGTAACGGGCATGCTCCATATCGGACATGCGCTGGACTTTACGCTGCAGGATATTATGATTCGCACGAAGCGCATGCAGGGCTTCGACGCCCTGTGGCTGCCTGGCACCGATCATGCGGGCATCGCGACTCAGACACGAGTGGAACAGAAGCTGCGCGAGAGCGGCGTGACCCGTCATGACCTTGGACGCGAGAAGTTCCTGGAGCAAGTATGGGAATGGAAGGACATGTATGCCAATACGATTCGCAGCCAATGGGGCAAAATAGGCCTCTCGCTGGATTACTCCCGTGAACGTTTTACACTCGACGAGGGTTTGTCCACAGCGGTTCGTGAAGTATTCGTCCGCCTGTACGAAAAAGGTCTGATCTATCGCGGCGCGAAAATCATCAACTGGGACCCTGCGGCGCGCACGGCGCTTTCGGATATCGAGGTAGAACATAAGGAAGTTAACGGCCATCTGTACCATCTCCAGTATCCGCTTGCGGATGGCAGCGGCCATGTGACGGTTGCGACTACCCGTCCGGAAACGATGCTCGGCGATACCGCCGTTGCCGTTCATCCTGAAGACGAGCGCTATAGTGCCCTTATCGGCAAAATGCTCGTGCTGCCGGTTATCGGCCGCGAAATTCCAATCATCGCTGACGAGTACGTCGAGAAGGACTTCGGCTCCGGTGCGGTCAAAATCACTCCTGCGCATGATCCTAACGACTTCGAAGTTGGTCAGCGCCACGATTTGCCGCAAATTATCGTCATGGACGAAAGTGGCGTCATGAACGATGAAGCCGGCCCGTATAAAGGAATGGATCGTGCCGATGCGCGCAAAAAGCTCGTTGCCGATCTCAATGAGAGCGGTGTACTCGTTAACATCGAGGATCATGTGCATCAAGTCGGACATAGCGAGCGCAGCGGTGCTGTTGTAGAACCGTACTTGTCGACACAGTGGTTCGTGGCGATGAAGCCGCTCGCCGACCGTGCGATCAAAGATCAGAAGTCCGGAGAAGGCGTAAACTTTGTGCCCGATCGTTTCGAAAAAACGTACCTCAACTGGATCGAGAACGTACGCGACTGGTGTATTTCCCGCCAGCTGTGGTGGGGTCATCGCATTCCGGCCTGGTACTGTGACGCTTGCGGCACGATTCATGTAGCCCGCGAGGATATGGAGTCCTGCCCGGATTGCAGCGGCGAGCTGCGTCAGGACAACGACGTACTGGACACTTGGTTCAGCTCTGCTCTCTGGCCATTTTCCACGCTTGGCTGGCCGGATGTGGAAAGTGAAGACTTCAAACGCTACTATCCGAACGACTTACTCGTCACAGGATATGACATCATCTACTTCTGGGTGGCGCGCATGATCTTTACCGGACTTGAGTTTACGGACCAAATTCCGTTCAAGGATGTGCTCATGCACGGTTTGGTCCGCGACGCCAATGGCCTGAAGATGTCTAAGTCGCTCGGCAACGGCGTTGATCCGCTCGACATCATCGAGCAGTACGGAGCGGACGCGATGCGCTTCATGCTTTCCACGGGCAGCACGCCGGGGCAAGATTTGCGCTTCCGTCTTGAAAAAGTTGAACAGGCACGTAACTTTGCTAACAAGATTTGGAACGCTTCGCGTTTCGCGCTCATGAACTTGGAAGGCTTCAGCTATGAGGATATCGACATTACCGTTAAGCTCGGCACGGCCGATCGCTGGATTTTGCATCGTCTCAATGAGACGGCCCGTGATGTGACGCGTCTGATCGACACCTACGATTTTGGTGAAACCGGTCGTCTGCTTTATAACTTCATTTGGGACGATCTATGCGATTGGTACATTGAGGTTGCTAAGCTGAATCTGTACGGCGGTGATGCCGAGTCCAAAAAAGCGACGCAATCGGTGCTCGCCTATGTGCTTGACCGCACACAGCGCCTGATCCATCCGTTCATGCCGTTCATCAGTGAAGAAATCTGGCAGCATCTGCCGCATGAAGGCGAGAGCATCTCGATCGCGGCCTGGCCGCAGTTCGATGCCGCTCTGGAAGCTCCGGATGCAGTACGTGAGATGGAGCTGCTGATGAGCACGATCCGTTCGGTTCGTAATATCCGCGCAGAGGTTAACGTGCCGATGAGCAAAAAAATCGAGCTGCAAATCAAGCCGTCCGGCTCGGAGCAGCTGGCGATTTTACAGGCGAATGAAGAGCTGCTGCGCCGCTTTGCTGGCACATCCTCGCTTGTCATCGATCCGGCGCTGGCCGCTCCTGATAAGGCGATGACGGCTATCGTAACCGGCGCGGAGCTGTACCTGCCGCTGGCAGGGCTGATCGACATCGAGCAGGAAATTGCTCGTTTGAACAAAGAAGCCGGCGTGCTGCGCTCCGAAGTTGAACGAGTCGACAAAAAGCTGTCCAACGAGGGCTTTGTTGCCAAAGCTCCTGCCAAAGTCATCGAAGAAGAAAAAGCTAAACAGGCGGACTACCAGGCTAAGCTGGACAAGGTGCTGGCCCGGATTGAGGAGTTGCGGGGCTAATGAATATAGCAGCCAATAACGATAATCGGTCCGCTGTTCCAGGCGGACTGGCAACTTACGGGGAAGCAAGGGACTGGATCGAAAGCCTCATCAGCTTCGGCGTCCGTCCAGGCATGGAACGCATCCAACTGCTAATGGAACGGCTCGGCCATCCAGAGCGGCGACTGCGCTTCATCCATGTTGCCGGTACGAACGGCAAAGGCTCGGTCTGTGCTTATCTGACCGAAACGCTCGTGCGCGGCGGCTACGACACGGGGACATTCACGTCCCCGTTCATTACCAAGTTCACGAACCGTTTCCGTTATAACGGACAGGATATCGATGAGGATACGCTGCTCCGGCTGTCCAACGAGTTGAAACCGCTCGTGGATGAAATTGCCGCGACGGAGCTTGGCTCTCCAACGATGTTCGAGGTGTCGACGGCGCTGGCGATCTTGTATTTTGCCAAAGTGACTTATCCCGACTATGTTGTCTGGGAGACGGGAATGGGCGGGCGTCTGGATGTGACCAATATCGTCACGCCGGTCCTCTCTATTATCACAAACGTTGGGCATGACCATATGGATATGCTGGGTGACTCCATCACTGCAATCGCGCGCGAAAAAGCGGGCATCATTAAGCCCGGCGTTCCAGTTGTCAGTACAGTGGAAGATCCTGAGGCGCTTGAGATCATTCGCGAGGCGGCGCATCTCTCGAAGTCTACGCTTTATCAGCTCGGCGAGCAGTTTAGTGAAACGCTGATTGAGGCTTCGGAGTCCAAGCAAAGCTTTACCTTCAAGGGAATGTTCAGTGAGATCAACTCTCTTTCCTTGAGTCTTGGCGGAGCGCATCAGCGCAAAAACGCCGCAGCTGCCGTCATGGCGCTGGAAGTGCTGCGCCAGTACAACGCGCTGCTCATCGACGATGAGCAATTGCAGGACGGACTCCTGTTGGCACAGTGGCCGGGACGCCTGGAGATGGTGCGGCAAGAGCCGCGGCTGCTGCTCGACGGGGCGCATAATCCCGAAGGAGCCGAGTCGCTGGCAACTGCCCTGCGGGAGGTTTATACCCATGATCGGCTCCATGTCATGATCGGAATGCTGGAGAATAAGAATCACCGTGACGTACTTCGGCATATACTCCCTATAGTGGATACTTTTGTTGTTACACAGCCAGCATTCCGCAAGGCGAAGTCTGCTTCTGCCTTGGCTGAGCTGGCTCGAGAAATGTCCGAGGAACTGGGCGTATCGCCCGAAATCATTACGGAGCCTGATTGGAAAGAGGCGCTTCGCCGCTTGGAGCAGGCTGCCGCCCCCGGAGACCTGCCGGTTGTAACCGGCACGCT
The DNA here is from genome assembly GCF_002233675.1 of Paenibacillus herberti. Taxonomy (GTDB): domain Bacteria; phylum Bacillota; class Bacilli; order Paenibacillales; family Paenibacillaceae; genus Paenibacillus_O; species Paenibacillus_O herberti. Next base: position 198,011 of record NZ_NMUQ01000001.1, read on the forward strand.
TTATCTTATTGCCGATGTCCGCGCTTATGTGCTTGGGCTGCCGGAATCTGAAAAAGGTTGGTGACCGTCATGACGACGACAGCAGAACATGTTCATTTTATCGGAATAGGCGGCTACGGCATGAGCGCGATCGCGCGCGTCATGCTTGAGCTCGGTTACAAAGTGACGGGCTCAGACGTTGCGCGAGCAGAGCTTACAGAGAAGCTTGTTAAAAAAGGCGCGGAAATCCATATTGGCCATGACGCTAAATATGTCAATGGTGCCGATCTGGTCGTATACAGCACGGCTCTACCTAGGGATAACGTTGAGCGCCGTGCGGCGGAAGAATTGAAAATCCCGGTGTTGCATCGCTCCCAGATGCTGGCTCGTTTGATGAATGCCGGCAAGGGTGTAGCCGTTGCAGGCGCCCACGGCAAAACGACGACCTCCTCCATGATCGCGCTTGTTATGGAAAGCTGCGGTGCGGACCCGACTTATATTATCGGCGGAGAGATCGTCAATGTCGGCACAAACGCCAAGGCTGGAAAAGGCGAATATGTGGTAGCCGAGGCGGATGAGAGCGACGGTTCGTTCTTGCATTATCATCCTGCCATCGCGGTTGTGACGAATATCGAGCCGGATCATCTGGAGAACTACGACGGCAACTTTGAAAACTTGAAGTCCGCCTATGTTCAGTTCCTCTCCCAGGTGAAAGAAGACGGTCGCGCTGTAGTATGTATTGATGATCCGATCGTTCAGGAGTTGCTGCCGCGCGCGGCGAGTGCACTGCCTGCGGAGCGGCTTCTCACCTATGGCATCGACAACGACATTGCGGAATTCAGTGCCTCCAACCTCGTACTTGGTGATCGCAAAGTAACCTTCACCCTGTCGCGCTCCGGCCAGGAACTTGGCATCGTGCAGCTGTCTGTACCGGGTCGCCATAACGTCTATAATGCGATAGCAACGCTCATCACCTGCATGGAGGCCGGCATTCCATTCGGCTCTGCGGCTGCTGCGATCAAAGAGTTTATCGGAGCGAAGCGCCGTTTCCAGGTTCTTGGCGATGTGAATGAAATTCTTGTTATCGACGATTATGCGCATCATCCCACCGAGATTCAGGCGACGATCAGCGCCGCTAAGGCGACCGGTAAGCGCATTGTGGCTGTGTTCCAGCCTCAGCGCTATACGCGCACCTTTTTCCTGCTTGAGCAGTTCAGTCGCGCCTTCAGCGAGGCGGATGAGGTCATCATTACCGACATCTTCTCCCCTGCTGGTGAAAAAGAGATCGAAGGCGTCAATTCCCGCCGCCTCGTAGAGATGATCTTGAAAAACAGCAATCCGAATACCTCCTATATCCCAACTAAGGAGGAAGTTCAGACGGAGCTGGCTACACGCATTGCTCCGGGTGACCTGGTTCTCACAATGGGAGCCGGTGACATTTGGAAAGTGGGCGACGGTCTAGCGAGTCTGCTGCGCGAGCGTCATGAGGGAGGCACGCCTTCCTGATCCGCTTTATAGAATAAAAGAACCGCCGCTTGAGGGCTTCTGGCCCGCAAGCGGCGGTTCTTTCGTTTGTCCGCTGGCCTCTCAACTCTCTTTTCCTATCTAGGTCATATATACTTCGCTAGTCTCATAGAGTAGATTATGATCCCAGTTAAACAAGGAGAGGAATAACGATGACTAAAGCCCGTGTAACGTACCGTCCCGATGGAAACGGCAAGTTGGTGCAGGAAGGAAGTACCAACTCTTCTCTGAATGTGAGGACTGCTGTCCAGGCATCTATGTCGGTTGGTCCGGCCGCCGGCAGCGGCGACCGGCATGCGGAAACGGAGCTGTCAGCGCTGCAGTTTACCGAGGAGTACAAGCCCTGGAGCAGTCCGTTTCAGGATTCGATAGATGAGCTGGAACTGCTGATCCGCGAAGAAAACGGGGGGAGCGCAGAGGCCGATCATAAGGAAGCCACCCCACAGGAAATGCGGCCGGACGGCATGTACGGAGATGCCAGCGACGAGGAAACGCGGTCCGTCGGCAAGTATGGGGAAGCGATTTACGAGGAAGCGCGGCAGATCGGCAAGTATGGAGAAGCAATCTATGACGATGCGCTGATGTATGCGGAAGAATACAACGAGGATGCATTGTATCTTCACAATTATAGCGAGGCCCAGCATGGAGAAGTTGAGCTTAACCCGCGGAAACATTCCCAGTCGGAGCTATGGGAGCCAGACCGAATTTCTCATAATGGGCCAATTCTGGAGCTTGAAGCAGCTCGTCCTGCCCGTCGCAGGGGCGCGATTCTTGCTTCCATTACAGGGAAATCAGGCGAGCGTAGCCAGGGTCCATCCTGGCTGATGGTACTGATTTCGGTAGTCGGCGCGATTGTTACAGGAGCGGTGTTCGGCTACTTTACGCTGACAATGTTCGCCGGTGGCAGTCTGATCTCTGGCAGCGATTCAGGAGCAAGCGTCAATATAGGTGGTGTACAGTCCGTAGAGGAGAATGGGTTAGCAACAGCTCCTGCATCGTCTGGTCCTGTCAAGCAGGGTACAGTTCAAGAGGCTAAGCCGGTTGCAGCAGCATGGCCGGCTCAGTCTTATCAACTGCTGCAATATGGCGTGTTCTCCTCCAAACCCAGCGCGGAAACAGCGGCTGCGGATCTGAAGGAAGCTGGGTTCGCCTCGGCGCTCGGTTATACAGGAGCTGATTACCGGGTGTATGCCGGGCTGGCAATCGACCAAAAAGGCGCAAAAGCTTTGCAGGATAAGCTCACTGGAGCTGAGGTGTACATCAAGGAAGTCAAGCTGCCAAGTGTAGCGCAGCTTATTTTCACAGGAAGTGCAGAGGCAGCCCGCAGCTTCGACGCTCGCAGCAGCGAGCTGATCCGCTCTTTGGAAGGTCTCTCGGCGGCGCAGCTTGTGTTGGATAAGCCAGCCCCGGTCGGGGCTCAGGCGATGTCGGCTTGGAACACCAAGCTTGAAGCTTGGCTCAAGGAGGCTTCAAGCTTCGGCGCCGGCGTTTCCGGCAAGGCAGAGAAGGCAGCAGCCGGTACGCTGGTGAAAGCTTTCGAGGGTGCATCGAAGGCGATGAACACTTATAACAAGGCGCCTTCCATGAACAAATTGTGGGCCGTTCAGAGTAAGTTGATCGAGGCAATGTTAGCTCAGCGAGAGCTGCGCCAGGCAGCGATTTCAGGCGCCAAGGGCTGAATCCGAATTATGGCGGCGCTCGTCTCCCCATCGTCTTCGCGTTGCTTGAAGAGGTCGCTTCCCTTATAATGGGACAAGATTTGGACCCTGGACGGAGGCGTGACAGATGAAAAAAAACGGATGGACGCTCCTTTTGTTCGCGGTGTTAGGGCTGCTCGCGGGCGCATTGGCAGACCGATGGCTGAAGGAGGTCCCGTCGTTGTCGGCGCTGACCCGTTCGGCTGAGCTGCAATGGAGCCCGGCTGCCGATTTGGGCGTGCTTAGCTACAGTCTGGATTTGACGCTGAACTTCAGCATCGTCAGTCTAGTATGTCTTGTACTGGCCTTTTGGCTGTACCGAAAGCTGTAGCTTTGAGCTGGAACGGATTCAAGAAGAGGAGATAAATTAACTTGCAGATGAATGTTGATCAACTACCTAACTGCCTTGTACTGGCTTCTTCTTCCCCGAGAAGAAGGGAGCTCGTCGGTGCGCTGCGGCTGCCGATCCCGATTGAGGTTTTGGCAACGGACACAGATGAGACGGTGTGCCCCGAGCTGAATCCGAGGATGATCGTCGCGGAGCTCAGTCTACGCAAGGCTGTTGCTGCGGCTCAGCAGCTCTCCAGAGAGTCGCATCCGAGCCATGGGACCCTTGTACTCGGCGGGGATACGATCGTTGTACTTGATGGCGAAGTGCTTGGCAAACCGCTGGATGCTGAGGACGCGCGGCAGACGCTGCGGCGCTTGAGCGGTCGTGCACACGAAGTTTACAGCGGCGTGAGCTTGCTGTTTGTCCCCGAAAGCGACCAAGGTGTTCAAGAGCAGCTTGCTCAGTTGGCAACACCGGCATTTTCTGCTGGTGATGGCACCGAGGTGCCTGCCGGACTCCTCGATATAGCCGACAAGTCTGCCCGGCTCCTCGATGGCGCCGCTATCAACCGCGTACCCGTTTGGGGAGCAGAGGAGCTGCTTGGCGACATTGGGCGCTGGCGCGTCGCTGCGGCTGGCAGCAGTCCGCTGGCAGCGACGGGTTATACACGCAGTGAGGTACGCTTCCGTGAGCTGAGCGAGGAGGAGATCTCTGCCTATGTAGCAACAGGCGATCCGCTGGATAAAGCAGGAAGTTACGGTGTGCAAGGTTTGGGCTCCGTGCTGATCGAGAAGATCGAGGGCGATTTTTACAGTGTGATGGGACTGCCGCTTGCCTTGCTCTACCAGATGCTGTTGCCGTTCGGAGTCAGCCCGCTGCGCCAAGGAATTGAACGCTAAAAATAGCTTTATTGCTTAGTTATGCTGTTCTGTCAAAAAAATTCTTTCCATCCATTCCTCTCTGGAATGGACTTTTTTTATCTCTAAATCGTCACATAGGAAGAGAATAAGAGGAAGCTCGAAAATTGGAGGAGATTATACCGGGGATTGATGGTAAACTTAAATGAATATTGAGGCAAAGGCGGTTGTCCATCGATGTCGGAACCCATTTCGCTTAAAAAGTGGCCGGAGGAGGAGCGCCCCCGGGAAAGGATGCTGCAATACGGTGCCGAGGCGCTAAGTCATGCTGAACTGCTGGCCATACTGCTGCGCACCGGTACTCCGAAGGAGACGGCTGTGCATTTGGCTTCACGTATCCTGCAGCAATCCGGTAGCCTGCGTGGGCTGGTCGACATGGGCCACAGCGATTTAATCCGCATCAAGGGCATCGGACCTGCTAAAGCGTTGCAAATTCGTGCCGGCATTGAGCTTGGGCGACGATTGGCACGAAGCCGACAGGCTGAGGCCGTGATCGTACGCCGTCCGCAAGATGCCGCTGATTATCTCATGGAGGATTTGCGTTATTTGAAGGTAGAGCACTTTGTCTGCCTTTTCCTTAATACGAAGAACCATATCGTTGCTCGCGAAACACTGTCCGTCGGTACGTTGAACGCCTCACTTGTTCATCCTCGTGAGGTATTTCGAGCCGCCATACGCCACGGATGTGCCTCGATTATTTGCGCTCACAACCATCCGAGCGGTGATCCCACGCCAAGTCCCGAGGACGAGGCGCTTACGCGCAGGCTTCAGGAGGCGGGAGAACTGGTCGGCATTGAGGTGCTGGATCATATTGTCATTGGCGAAGGACGCTTTATCAGTTTGAAGGAACAAGGCTTAATGTAATATAATAAATAGGATTGCCGCATTTTAGAAGGGAGTATTAACGATGTTCGGAGTTTCAAAGGATTTGGGGATTGACCTTGGTACAGCCAATACGCTGGTTTATGTAAAAGGAAAAGGAATTGCCGTCAGGGAGCCGTCCGTGGTTGCCCTTCGTACAGATACAAAAACAATAGAAGCCGTCGGGGAACAGGCCAAAAGAATGATCGGCCGCACGCCGGGCAACATCCGCGCTGTCCGTCCAATGAAGGACGGCGTTATTGCTGACTTTGAGACAACTGCAACGATGATTAAATATTTCATCCGCCAGGCGCAGAAGCAGCGCTCGCTGTTCCCGCGCCATCCTAACGTGATGGTCTGCGTTCCTTGCGGTATCACATCCGTAGAAAAACGGGCTGTCGAGGATGCAACCAAGCAAGCGGGAGCGCGCGAAGCTTACACGATCGAGGAGCCTTTTGCAGCTGCAATTGGTGCTGATCTGCCTGTATGGGAGCCGACCGGCAGCATGGTCGTTGACATCGGCGGCGGCACGACTGAGGTTGCCGTCATTTCGCTTGGCGGCATCGTGACGAGCCGTTCCGTGCGGATCGCCGGTGACGAGATGGATGAGGCGATCATCCAGTACATCAAGCGTTTGTACAATTTGATGATCGGTGAGCGTACGTCCGAGCAGCTGAAGATGGAGATCGGTTCCGCGATGCAGCTGGAGCAACCGATTACGATGGAGATTCGCGGTCGCGACCTGGTAACGGGTTTGCCGAAGACGCTTTCCATCACATCGGAAGAAATTACCGAGGCTCTGACTGATACGATCTCGGCAATTGTCGAAGCAGTCAAAATTACCTTGGAAAAATGCCCGCCGGAGCTGTCTGCAGATATTATGGACCGTGGCATCGTGCTGACTGGTGGCGGAGCTTTGCTGCGCAACTTGGACAAGCTGCTTTCCCGTGAGACCGGCATGCCGGTCATCGTGGCGGAAAATCCGCTTGACTGTGTGGCCATTGGAACAGGCCGCGCTCTGGAGAACATTCATCTTTTCAAAACTAAAGGCAGCTCCAGGTCGAGAAGATAACGGCGTATGAGCTGAATTAAGACGGGCGGGTGGACCATTTGTTTAAGCAATTGCGGAACAGGCGGCTCTTCGTCCTCATGATCAGCTTCATTCTCTTCATTGCGGTTATCGGTTACTCCATCAGCTCCCGGGCGGGGCTGACGGTGCCGGAGAAGTTCCTGAGGGATACGACCGCATACGTACAACAATGGTTCTACAAGCCCGCTGGCTATATAGCGGGCTTGTTCCAGGATATCGGCAACCTGCGTTCCGTATATGAGGAGAATGAGCAGCTGCGCATGACGGCAGCCGCTTACGCGCGCGAAAAGGTGGAGTACAACCTGATCCAGCAGCAGAATGAACGGCTGCAGGCGAAACTGAATTTCACCGAGGAACAAAAGAAGATGTACGATTATAAATACTTAATCGCTCAAGTCGTAGCAGTAAGCCCTGATGCTTTTAACCGTACGATGACGATTAATTTGGGTACGCGGGAAGGCCTGCGTGAACGGATGGCCGTGACTACGGAGGATGGGATGATCGGCTTCGTGAGTGAGGTGTCGGAGCTGACTTCAACGGTAATGCCCATTACAAGTTTGAATGACGAGGAATCAGGCATATCGGTTACCGTGCTTGGCAAGCAAAATCAATCCTTCGGTATTCTGTCCGGGTACAACTCCGAGACGGAACATATGCTGATGACGAAAATTGCTGCCAATGATCCCATTAAAAAGCATGACATCGTCATCACTTCCGGTCTAGGCAACATCTATCCAAGAGGCATGGTCATCGGCAAGGTCGACAGCATTCAGGACAGCGACATCGGTTTGACAAGGACTGCGAATATCAAGCTTTCCGCTAATTTTGATCATCTGAACGAAGTATTCGTCGTGCAGACCCCAGGAGCATCCCAATGAGAATGCCGGGGATGGTTCTGCTCATTTATCTTGTTTTTATCTTGCAGACGAGTTTATTTCCCTGGCTCGTTCCGGCCGCTTTTTCGGAACGGCTCATACCTCACTTTACTTTTGTCATTATTATGTACGCAGCGCTATACCATAGCCGCCATTCCGCCTTGCTGCTCGGCGTAGGGTTCGGTATGTTGCAGGATGTCGTGTTCCGCGGCCATCTGCTTGGACTGCATGCCTATACGATGGGGTTGATTGCCTATTTTGCCGGCTTGCTGCTTGGGGGTCGGAGGTTGACGATGCTTTCGGCATTGGCGATTACGACGATGGCGTCCCTTCTGTATGATTTGGCTATTTATTATGTATACGAAGTGTTCCGCTTTACTTCCGATCCGCTTGCCTTCGTGCTTCAAAAACAGATATTCCCAAGCCTGTTCCTGCAGCTTGTGTTCGCTCTAGCGGTCTATATTCCGATGCGCCGATGGTTCGAGGGCATGACGAGGGCAAGGCCGAAGCCGAGCAGCGAATAGCTTGCGGGAGAAGGATTCGAGCTGCTCGGGAACGAACTTTATCGTCAAGGAGGGACGGGAGTGACCGACAAACAGCATATTACGATTAAGGGAGTCAGGGACGGTCTCATCTTCCTCTTTGACGATAAATGCGAATTCGCTGAGCTCATGAATGAGCTTCAATACAAGCTTGAGAAATCCCACCAGCAACTGCTGTCCGGGCCTTTGGTACATGTTCATGTGAAGTTAGGAGCCCGCCCGACTACGGATGAGGACAAGGATCAGATCCGCAGCGTCATCCGTCAACGTGGGAATTTACTCGTTCAGACGATTGAATCGGAGGCGCCGGAGCCGGAAGAGGCTGGCGCCTCGGAGGCGTTCAAGATGATGACCGGAACGATCCGCTCAGGCCAGACGGTGGAGCATGACGGCAGTCTACTGCTGTTAGGTGATCTGAATCCTGGCGGTACCTTGCGCTGTACGGGAGATATTTATGTGCTGGGAGCGCTGCGCGGCATGGCTCATGCCGGCATTGCCGGACGCATTGATGCCATTATAGCTGCTTCCCAGCTGCGTCCGACGCAGCTGCGGATTGCAGAAGTCATCAGTCGCCCTCCAGAGGAATGGATGAGCGCAGATGCCTCCATGGAGTATGCGTATTTGGAGGACGGACGGATGCAAATTGACAAGATGAACCAGCTCGTGCGCATGCGCAAGGAACCGATGCTGTTCAAAGGGGTGTAGAGGGCATGGGAGAAGCAATCGTCATCACATCAGGCAAAGGCGGCGTCGGCAAGACGACGACCTCCGCCAATCTGGGCACCGCCCTGGCTCTGCTAGGCAAGAAGGTCGCGATGGTGGATACCGATATCGGCTTGCGCAATCTCGATGTCGTGATGGGGCTGGAAAACCGGATCATTTATGATCTAGTAGATGTAGCGGAGGGACGGGTGCGGCTGCAGCAGGCGCTCGTTAAGGATAAACGCTTTGAGGATCTGAGCATGTTGCCTGCTGCCCAGACGAAAGATAAGTCTGCGGTTACGCCGGAGCAGGTACGGGATATCATTCTAGAGCTCAAAAAAGAATTCGATTATGTCATTATTGATTGCCCCGCGGGCATCGAGCAAGGGTTCCGCAATGCGGTAGCCGGCGCAGACCGGGCGATTGTCGTCACAACACCGGAAAACGCGGCCGTAAGAGACGCGGACAGGGTAATCGGCTTGCTGGAGGGCTCTCAGATTCCAGCCAAGTTAATCATCAACCGGATTCGCCATTCCATGGTCAAAAGCGGAGATATGTTGGACATCGACGACATCTGTCAGGTGCTGGCAATCGATTTGCTCGGCATCGTTCCTGATGACGAACATGTTATCAAGGCTGCCAACGCCGGCGAGCCAACGGTGATGAATCCCAACTCCAAGGCAGCAATTGCGTATCGGAATATTGCGCGTCGTATTTTGGGAGACATGGTTCCGCTCATGCAATTGGAGGACAAGCCGGGACGTTTCCGCATGCTGCGCAAGTTTTTAGGGATAGGGTAGGAGACTGAAGTGATCAACAAACTCAAAAAAATGGATATCGGCATCCTGACCCTGCTGTTTTGTTTCATGGCGATCAGTTCCATTTTGTTGTATAGCGTAGGCACCGCAGATCCTGACTACGCGAGCTCCTACAAAAGAACGATCCTATTTTACGGACTCGGCTTTGTCGTACTCATCTTCATGACATTGGTCGACTACCGGATTATTCTCAAATTTTGGATTTATATCTATGCGGTGGGCATCATCCTGCTCGTTGCGGTTAGGATGTTCGGCTCTACCGTAAACGGTGCCACGGGATGGTTCAAAATTACTGAAACGCTTTCCTTCCAGCCCGCTGAGGCAGCCAAGATGGTATTGATCATTGCGGTAGCCTATATGATGGGGCAACGGCAAGGTGAAAAGCTGCTGTTCACGAAGGATCTAATCCCGATTGCGGCCGTTGCGAGCTTGCCCTTCCTGCTCGTGCTGACCCAGCCGGACCTTGGCAACGCCATTATTTATTTGGTCATTGTGCTTGGTATGCTCTGGATCGGCAATGTGAAGTATTCACATGCCCTGCTTGGCCTTGCCGTCGTAATTGGTGCACTGACGCTTTTTATTACTCTGTTTACGTCCTACAATGCCGAAATCAAGGATTTCGCGGAGAAGAAGAATGTAAATCATTGGTATGAGCGCATCAATACATTCGTAGACCCGGATAGTGCCGATCCCGATGCGAAATACCAGTCGCGTAACGCGCGTATTGCGGTCGGCAGCGGCGGTCTGACCGGGGATGGCTTCCTTGAGGGAGACTCCAAAAATCGCGGTGTTGTGCCGTATACGTATTCTGACTCGATATTTACCGTAGTCGGTGAGGAATTCGGCTTCCAGGGCTCGGCCGTGCTGTTGCTGTTATACTTCCTGCTCATCTATCGGATGATCATGATTGCGTTCCAATGTTTTGATCTGCGAGGAGCCTTCATCATTATCGGGATCGTATCCATGTATGTGTTCCAAGTGTTCCAGAACGTCGGAATGATGATTGGGATCATGCCGATCACTGGCATTACGCTCCCGTTCGTCAGTTATGGCGGCACGTCGCTGCTGCTGAATATGATGTGTATTGGACTTGTGTTCAGCATCAAGGCGCATCAGGAGCGGTATCAGTTGGAGCATTAGCAGAGGGCGCCGGGAACAGGGCCCAGGAGGATTTTTGTACCGAGAATATTGATTAAGTGGCTCATTAAGTATTGTCAATACCGAAAAAAGGGTATAGAGGTTATATCAACAAGCGTACTATATAATGAGAACGCGCAAAGTTCTCGTCAACCTATGATGGGAAGCAAGGAAGAGAGCGCCGGCCAGCGCCCTCTCCTGCACAGTCTCACTGTAGGTGGAGCCCTCCATCTTAATTAGGGCAGAGAGTAACCCGTCAGGCCTGTCAACCTGTGGCGGGTTACTTTTGTTTATCGATTAAGTCAGGGTCGCCAGCAGAAAACTACCGAATGCGATCCGTGACATGATCAATTGGAAAGTATCCATAGGCATCCCTCCTTCCCAGAGGGATTTCCACCACAAGTCCAGCAGTACTGGACAATTATTCCAACAAGACCGAGCCTCCGTATACGGTGGGCTCTTTTTATTTTGCCCGAAAAAAGGGAGTCGAATGATAGAAATGGGGGCGAGTCGCAACTGCTAGAGTCCGACACAACTTCAACTGCCTGCATACTTGGATAAGCCCTCTCATAAAGATAAAACAAGCCTTTCCGCTGCTAGCGGAGCGGGGGAAAGAAGGAGGGAACGGGATGAGAGGAGATCAAGGACGGACGTCCTGGTCGACAGGCTGGGGAAAAAAGCAGGACAAGGCGGCTCGAGAGTGGGGCAGCAGCAATCGCGAGCGCAGACAGGAGCGCATCCGTAAGCTGAACGAGCAGCTCAGCGAAGCCGCACAGGAGCAGCTACCGCAAGCTCGCAATACGGAGCAGCGCCGCCGGGACGCCGCTTCCGTCGCTCCTGCAGAGCGGAGCAGCCGGCTGGCGCCAGCGAGCGCCAATGGAGATGTTGAACGGAATCGGCTCGCCGGTTCCAAGTCAGGCCGAAAGGGCAACACGGCCGATTCTGCACAAAGCCCTGGGCATGAGGCAGAAGGGCCTTATGGGACGAGAGTATACCGTCCCAACGCGCCGGCCGAATGGGAGCAGCCACTGGACGGTACTTGGCTCGAGGCTTGGCCACAGCCTGTAGAGAAGGACCCGGAGCTGGAATGGAAAAACAGTCCAAATCCTTGGAGAAGGTTGGAGGAGGCCACAGGTAACAAAAGTCGGGGCAGCAGAATTGGCGGCGCTGGCCATTCCAGAATGGACGGAACCGCAGGCTCTGGAGGCGGCGGAGGTGGAATTCCAGGCGGCGGTCTTGGAAATCGGATCTTCAAGGGATTCTCCCGTAGACTACTCATTTCCACCGCCCTTTTCGCAGCCGTATGGGGCATGTTCCAGATGGACGGTACAGCCGCTCGCCATGGCCAAGCTCTTGTGCGCGAGGCGTTGTCCAAGCCGATGAATATGGCTGCAATCGCAGGCTGGTACGAAGGGCTGTTTGGCGCACCGCCCTCCTTTATTCCGGGATTCGGCAACTCCAACGATACACAACCCGTCTCAGCGAAGACGGAGCGGGCGGCAGCAGCTCCAGTGGAGGGTGGCAGCGTTGTCCGCAGCTTCGCGGAGCTGTTAGGTGGCGTGGAGATATCCGGTCAACCGGGGGCCGAGGTCCGGGCGGCAGAGGAAGGCCGAGTGCTGCTCGTTTCAGCTGAGGATGCGAAGGGACCGACCGTTGTCTTGCAGCATGCCAATGGACGGACAACCTATTACGCCCAGCTAGGAGAGGCTAGTGTGGCGCAGAACGATTGGGTTCAGGCAGGAGAGGCGATCGGCAGATTGGGTGGCGCCGCTCAGGGGAGCGATATAGCGATATTGTATTTCGCGGTGAAGGAACAGGACCAATATATCGATCCGGCGGAAGTGGTTCCGCTTGATTAATATCGGGGGCATTCGCTGGAGCCTGCATCCACTGCTAGCGGTTCTGATGCTGCTGTCTATTATGACCGGTTATATCGGCGAGCTGTTGACATTGTTCGTGCTCGTATTCGTCCACGAGCTCGGACATGCTGCAGCGGCGAATGGTTTTGGCTGGAAGGTGCTTGAGATCAAGCTTCTGCCTTTCGGCGGTGTGGCGGAGCTGGAGGAGAAACCGGGTGCACCGTCTTACGAGGAGGCTGTGATTGCGCTGGCTGGCCCTTTGCAGAACTTATGGATGGCGGGAGCTGCATGGGCTCTTGGGGCCGCTGGTTTAATGAATCCCCAGTGGTCTGATTACCTGATCCATGCCAATCTACTGCTGTTGGCGTTCAATATGCTGCCTATCTACCCTCTTGACGGAGGAAGGCTGCTTCGTTATATCTGTGGAATGCAGCTAAATTACTACGCGACGCTACGTTTCAGTGCCTGGACCGGAATGATCTTCAGTGTGCTCATGATCGTTTTTGCGCTGCTGCCTCAGCTGGAGCATAGCGGAGGCATTCAGGCCAATCTGCTTGCGGTGGGCCTGTTTCTGTTTGCCGCCAATTTTACGTATCGTAAACAAATTCCGTTTCTGTTCATGCGTTTTTTAATGACTCGCGAGCGAGGCAGCAGAAGTAAAATCCGTGCCGGTTCAAGGGCAAGGCCCATCGTGGTAACTGGGCTCCATCCCGTGTGGACGACAGCTCGTTTGTTCCTTCGGGACCACTACCATTTGGTCTATGTGATGGAGGATCGCGGTCGCATCGTCGGCGTGCTGCCGGAACAGCGTGTCGTAGAAGGATATTTATCAGGAGATCGTGCAGTATCGGACCTTTTGAGGTAAAATAAGATTCATCTTGGTCCGGCATGGGACCTTAAGGCGGGTGCCGGTACAAATGAAAAAAGCGATGCTGATTCACGGCGATGGCGCCTTGCTGCAGACCGCAGTGCTGCAGGATGGCCGCGCCGTGGAATTTTTTATGGAATCCGCCCAACAGGGCGGTTTGGTAGGCAATATGTACAAAGGGCGCGTCGTTAATGTGCTGCCCGGCATGCAGGCTGCATTTGTCGATATCGGACTGAGCAAAAATGCTTTTTTATATATCGATGAGCTTATTCATCCTGCGGCTGATCGGCAAGCGGACAAGCCCTCTATTACGGAGCTTGTGCGCCCCGGACAAGAGCTGCTCGTTCAGGTCATCAAGGAGCCGATCGGGGGCAAGGGAGCGAGGGTGACAACTCATTTTTCGCTTCCGGGCCGCTGGCTGGTCTTTATGCCGGGTGCAGACTACGTTGGCGTATCCAAAAAGATCGCATCGGAGAGCGAGCGCAATCGGCTACGCTCGGTAGGCGAGGAGCTTCGTCGTCATAGTGAAGGCATCATTATGCGTACGGTAGCGGCAGGGGAGAGTGTCAATTCACTGCGCGGCGACCTGATGCAGCTGCGGGAATTATGGGAAGAGGTACATCGCAGAGGACGCGCAGCAAGGCCGCCTGAACCGGTTTTGCTGGAAGCTGCTCTGATGAGGCGTATATTCCGGGATACCTATACAGCAGGCATGGAAGTGTTAATTGATGACAAGGCCCGTTTCGCAGAAGCGCAGCAGCTGTTGCTTGAGCTGGCTCCGGGCAGCGAGAAACAGCTGAAGTTTTATGATCTATCTGTGGAGCGCAAACCTCTCTTCGAGCGTTACGGCGTCACAGAGCAGCTGAACGCAGCGTTTCTGACAAGAGTGTGGCTGCCAAGCGGCGGTTATCTCGTCTGGGAGAAGACGGAGGCGCTCACGATCATTGATGTCAATACGGGCAAGTTTATCGGCACGAGCGGGTTGGAGGACACGGTTTTTCGTACCAATATGGAAGCGGCGCGCGAAATTTCCCGGTTGCTGCGGTTACGGGACGTTGGCGGCATCATCATCGTGGACTTCATTGATATGGAGGACAGCGGCAACCGCGAGAAGGTGCGCCATGAGCTGGATCAGGCCTCTCGCGACGATCGCAGCAAGTGTCAGATCCATGGCTGGACGAGGCTTGGACTGCTGGAAATTACCCGCAAAAAGACGAGGCGCAGCGTTGGTCCACAGCTCAGTGCCATCTGCGACAGCTGCGGCGGCAGTGGGCAGCGTTACATGGGCTTTGGCCGCGATGGCAAGCCGGTGCAACCAAAATAGCTTGATTGGACTCACTGCCTATGCTACAATGTCTTGGTGTATGTCTCCCGAGAGACATTCATGGTACCGCACGGGACGGGTTTCTACCAAGCATCGGACATGCTTTTTCGGCTGTCCGTCACCCAATCTCGGCGAGTCTTCGACTACAAGGAGGTGCACCATCCATGTTCGCAATTATTGAAACAGGCGGCAAGCAATACAAAGTTCAGCAAGGCGATGTTCTCTACATTGAGAAGCTGAACGTCGGCGAAGGCGAGAGCGTGACTTTTGATCGCGTCCTGGCCGTATCTAAAGACGGAGGTCTCGTGACCGGTTCCCCGATGGTTGCTGGAGCTACAGTTTCCGGCAAAATCGAGAAACACGGCCGCGGCCAAAAGATCGTCGTTTACAAATACAAGCCGAAAAAGAACTACAAACGCAAGCAAGGCCACCGTCAGCCGTACACGAAAGTAACGATCGAAAGCATCCAAGCGTAAGCTTGAATTAGCCCATGATTGTCATTACTTTCATCCGGCGCTCTGGTGACCGGCACATCGTGAGCTTCTCCGTGGAGGGGCATGCACGATATGCTAAGGCAGGCAAAGATATTGTATGCGCGGGTGTTTCCGCCGTTACGGTGGGCACCGTTAATGCTATTGAAGTGCTGACGGGAGTCGAGCTTCCGGCAAGTATGAAAAATGGATGGCTCCAGTCGGATATTCCAGAGCAGACTAGCTCCGAGGTTAACGCCAAGCTGCAGCTGCTTTTGGAATCCATGAAGGTCATGCTGGAAGGGATTGCGGAATCCTACAGCGCTAATGTGACCCTCAAGGAACAATTCAAGTAAGGAAGGGAGGACTCCAACATGTTGAAACTGAATCTTCAATTGTTCGCATCCAAAAAGGGTGTAGGCTCCACGAGGAACGGACGCGATAGCCAATCGAAGCGCCTTGGCGCTAAACGTGCGGACGGACAAACCGTATTGGCGGGTAACATTCTTTACCGTCAACGCGGCACGAAAATCCACCCGGGCAACAACGTAGGCATCGGTAAAGATGACACGTTGTTTGCAAAGATCGACGGCGTTGTTAAGTTTGAACGTTGGGGACGCGACCGTAAAAAAGTCAGCGTATACCCAGTTGATCTGGCTCCGGTAGCTGCAGCAGTAGAAGCTTAAGACCAAAGACATGCGACCCGGCCTGATTCGAGCAGGCCGGGTTTTTTTGATTAAATCTTTACCTTGCGGGGATATTATTCTCGTATTTCCAATGCATACAGACGTCGCCAGTGTCGATGAAGCTATATTGTTTGTATGCTGGAAGTTGAATGCAGCGTAAAAGCCGTCAGGCATCCTTAAGGTAGAAAGTGGGATTGACGTATGAATCGCATCCAATCGGCCAAGCTGTATGCAGCGGGCTCTATTCTGCTGCCTGCAGCAGTCGTGATCATTCGGCCTTCCTTGCTGTGGACGCATCTGCTGTTCCTAATTTGGGTAGCGGTCGCGGCTGCTGCCTGGGTCCGTTTGGACCAACAGCAGCATCGACAGCAGCTGAAGAGGAGCCTGGCCTCGATGCAGCAGGCTTCCATCCAGACGCTCAATCATCATCGGCATGACTGGATGAACGACCTACAGGTGCTTTACGGTTATATCCGAATGAACAAGCCAGAACGGGCAGTAGCCAGCGTGGAGAGAATCCGCGACAAAATGATGCTTGAGAGCAAAATTTCCAAGCTAGGTTGCCCGGCGCTCACCGCTTATTTGCAGTCTTTCCGCACGCTCACTCAGTCCATCGTACTTGAGGTCGACATCGAGGACAATCTGTCGATGGAAGAGCTGAGCGCAGATCGCGATGACGCGGCAGAGGCATTAATAGAAGTGATCAATGCCTATCGCTTCAGCATCAAGCCTAGCGGGGGAGACCCCGCATTGCTGAAGCTTCGGCTTTCCCGTGGCAGCGGAGAGCTTTTGGTAGAGCTGGAATTTACCGGCGAGCTGATGAACGAGGCTGAACTAATAGACAAATTGGAGCAGCGCCTACGCGGAACCCCGCTACAGGCTCACAGCTTGCAGCAGCATCGCCATGTTCTGCTGAAGGCCCCGCTCTGCGCATAGATGGAGGAAATGAATTATGTTTGTCGATAAAGCCAAAATATTTGTTAAGGGCGGAGACGGGGGAGACGGTATCGTCTCCTTCCGCAGGGAGAAATATGTCCCGGAGGGTGGACCTGCCGGTGGTGACGGAGGACGCGGCGGCAACGTCATTTTCCGTGTGGATGAAGGTCTTCGTACGCTGATGGACTTCCGTTATCAGAAGCACTTTAAGGGAGATCGCGGCGAAAAGGGACGTCCGAAGACGATGCACGGCGCAGGTGCGGAAAACATGATCGTCCGCATTCCGCCAGGTACGGTCATCATCGATGATGATACCGGTGAGATTGTCGGCGACTTGACCCGCCATGGCCAGGAGATCATCGTAGCCAAGGGCGGGCGCGGAGGACGCGGCAACCCTCGTTTTGCTACGATTAACAACCCGGCTCCAGAAATCGCCGAGAAGGGCGAAGAAGGACAGGAACGCTGGCTCGTTATGGAGCTTAAGGTCATGGCCGATGTTGGTCTGGTCGGCTTCCCGAGTGTCGGCAAGTCGACGCTGCTGTCCATCGTTTCGGCGGCTAAGCCGAAGATCGGCGCCTACCATTTTACGACGATTACGCCGAATCTTGGCGTCGTAGATGTGGAAGAGGGCCGCAGCTTCGTGATGGCGGATCTTCCGGGATTGATCGAAGGTGCGCATGAGGGCATTGGTCTCGGCCATGATTTTCTGCGCCATGTCGAGCGTACCCGGGTCATCGTCCATGTTGTGGACATGTCGGGCTCGGAAGAACGCGATCCATTCCAAGATTGGCTGAAAATCAACGAGGAGCTTGTGCTCTACAACCCCAAGCTGGCTGAGCGTCCTCAGATCATTGCTGCCAATAAGATGGATATGCCAGAGTCCGCGGCCAACCTGGAGAGTTTCCTTCAGCAACTGGCGGAGCATGAGAGCGAACACGAGTATGAAGTTTTGCCGATCTCCTCGCTCACCAAAGAGGGAATCCAGGAGCTGCTGTACAAAGCGGCTGCTGCGCTGGATACGATACCGGATGCACCAGAGCTTGAGGAAGTCAAAGAGGTTGAGGGACGCAAGATTTATCGCCACGCCGAGAAAGAAGAGACTCCTTTCCGTGTGTACAAGGAGAACGATTATTTCGTTGTGGAGAGCGAGTCTTTCGAGCGTCAAATCAAGCGGATTCACCTTACCTCGTACGATGCTGTTATGCGCTTTGCGCGCATGTTGCGTAAGATGGGCGTTGATAGTGCCCTTCGCCAAATCGGAGCCAAAGATGGCGATACGGTGCACATCGGAGATTTTACCTTTGAATTCTTCGAGGGCAGCGATTATATCCACGAGTAGAGATTTTTGGCTGCAGACGGGTGATATCCGCTCTTCTGCAGTCAAGCTTTTGTTAGGAGAAACGGCCGGCGACGGCCGTTTTTTTTGTTATCTGTACTCTTTCTTGAACAGAGATGGGAACGGTAAGTTTATGATAGGTAATAACTATAGAGATATCAGATTATTATATTTAACTTCTATAGAATGGAGCGGTAAGATAAACCCACTAGGTCAAGGAGAGGGGCTTTTACGATGAGGGATAGAGTCAAAGAGCAATTTGAGCTTGCGGCAGCTAGTTATGATGAACAGAGGCGAGGGTTGATTCCTTGTTATGACGATTTTTACGGAAGCGCGATGTACGCGGCCTGGACGGATGCTTCCGAGCCTAGGATATTGGAGTTGGGAGCTGGAACGGGGCTTTTGTCCGGGATGTTTAGGCGGAAGTATCTTCAGGCAAACTTGACCTTAATGGACTTCAGCAGCAGCATGCTGGCGAAAGCGGAGCAACGCTTCCTGGATGACGTAAAGGTTCAACTGGTGGAGGGAGATATGACGCAGATGCTGCCGGAAGGCGAGTACGATCTGATCGTTTCTTCGCTGGCTATCCATCATTTAACCCATGAGAATAAAAAGAAGCTGTTCCGGCGTATTCGGCAAAACTTGGCTGCCGGGGGCAGGTTCGTCAATGCCGATCAGGCGGCTGCCGAATCGCCGTTGTTCGACGAGTTATACCGGCAGCAGTGGCTGAAGGAAATTTACGATGGCCGTGTGAGCAAAGAGGCCGCCGACGCATCCGTCAGGCGACGAGCGGAAGACATTAATGCCAAGGCGTCGGAGCAGTTGAAGTGGATGCGGGAAGCTGGCTTCAGCCATGCCGATTGTGTATATAAATTCCGAGAGTTCACCGTGTTCTGCGCGATGTGAGGTTATGAGAGAAAGAAAAAGGCTTGCTGGCCGAAGCCGCCTTCCGGTATAATGTCCACTATAGGAATACAATTGTCTACCGTAGGAGGACGTAACCTTGACGGAGCGATACTATGTCGTTCGCGAGGATCTGTTGCCTGAGGCAATCGTCAAAACGATTGCGGTTAAGGAGATGCTGACCCGGGGCGAGTCGGCGACGATCCACGAGGCGGTAGAGCGTGTCGGGCTTTCTCGCAGCGCTTTTTATAAGTACAGGGATGGTGTTATGACGCTAGGGGAGCTGGAGCGGGGTTCGATTATTACGATATCGATGGATCTGGAGCATCGCTCGGGCATCTTGTCCCATGTATTGGGACTTGTGGCGGCAAGAGGCGGCAACGTGCTGACGATCCATCAGAGTATCCCGCTGCAAGGCTACGCTAATGTGGTTATATCGGTTGATACGGCTCCGATGAAGGGTGACCGCTTTGCTTTTCTTGACGAGCTGCGGTTGCAGCAAGGTGTAAAGCGCGCCGCTGTTGTTGGACAGGGCTGAGTAGAAATAGTTGAACATAGGGGATGAGAGTACAGTGAAACCAGTGAAAGTCGGCCTGCTTGGCCTTGGAACGGTAGGAACAGGTGTTGTGCGCATTGTAGAGGGGCATCAGGAGGATCTGATGGGTCAGGTCGGATCGCCGATCGTCATCGAGAAGATACTGGTACAGAACGTTGAGAAGCTGCGGAATATTGATATCGACTCTTCGAAGCTTACGACCGATCCATGGGAAATTATCCGTCATCCGGAAATTGACGTTATCGTTGAAGTTATGGGCGGCATCGAGACAACGAAGGAATATTTACTTGAGGCGCTCTCCCGCGGCAAACATGTCGTTACCGCTAACAAGGATCTGATGGCGCTGCATGGACGCGAGATTTTGGCCAAAGCGACCGAGAACCGTTGTGATGTTTTTTATGAGGCGAGCGTAGCGGGCGGAATTCCGATTATCCGTACGCTGATCGAGGGTTTTTCCTCGGATCGCATCACTAAGATCATGGGCATCGTGAACGGCACGACGAACTTTATTTTGACGAAGATGAGTCAGGAGGGAGCATCCTACGGCGATGTGCTCAAGGAAGCACAACAGCTCGGTTATGCTGAAGCTGACCCAACCTCCGATGTGGAAGGACTGGACGCCGCTCGCAAAATGACAATCCTCTCTCGTCTCGGTTTCCGTTCCGAGGTAGGACTGGAGGATGTCTCCGTTAAGGGGATTTCCGGAGTGAGCAAAGAGGACATCGCCTATGCCAAGCGGCTCGGCTACGTGGTGAAGCTGCTCGGTATCGCCGAGCGCCAGGATGAATCCATCAGCGTCAGCGTGCAGCCGACGATGGTGAAGGCGACTCATCCGATTGCCTCGGTGAACGGCGTATTCAACGCGGTGTACGTGCACGGAGAAGCAGTCGGCGAAACGATGTTCTATGGCGCTGGAGCCGGTGAGCTGCCGACGGCGACCTCAATCGTTGCGGACCTTGTCGCTGTTGTCAAAAACCTCAAGATTGGCGTCAATGGTCTGCATGGAGCGGGTGCTTATAAAGAGCGCGTGCTGAAAACTGACGAGCAGATCAACTCGAAATATTTCTTGCGCCTGCATGTAGCCGATCGCGCCGGGGTGCTTGCACGTATTACGCAAGTTTTTGCAGAGTATGAGGTAAGCCTCGAATCCGTCATCCAACAGCCGAATTCAGAGCTGCCGGAAGCCGAAATCATCGTGGTTACGCATAATGCAAGCAAGGCGGCGATGAACAAAGTGGTAGATGCGTTCCAGACGCTGGATGTCATCCAGAACGTCAAGAGCGTCTACCGGGTGGAAGGCTAATGGGCATGACAAGCGTGCTGGTAAGAGTCCCGGCCAGCACGGCCAATCTTGGACCGGGCTTCGACAGCCTGGGCATGGCTCTCTCCCTATATGCATGGGTGGATATGCGCCCCAGCAGCAGCACGGTCATTCGTCTGCACGGGGACGGGCTAGATGGTATCCCGACCGACAAGAGCAATTTGCTCTACAAGGTAGCTGGGCTCCTTTATGAGGAAGCTGGGCTGGATATGCCGGAGCTTGAGATCAATATGTACAGTGAAATCCCGCTGGCCCGTGGGCTGGGAAGCAGCGCTAGCGCTATCGTCGGCGCACTTGTCGCCGCGAATGAGCTGGCAGGGTGCCCTCTGGATCGGGAGGGCCTGCTGCAGTTGGCGACCCGTCTTGAGGGGCATCCCGACAATGTTGGAGCCTCGCTGTTCGGCGGCCTGATCGTTGCCGCTTGGGACGGCAGCCGCGCAGATCTCATCCGGCTGGAACCACCGGAGCAACTGCAAGCGATTGTGGCCATTCCTCGTTTTCAGCTCGAAACGGAGAAGGCGCGTCACGCGTTGCCGACCGAGCTGCCGATGGCGGACGCTGTGTTCAACATCGGGCGCACTTCTTTGTTAGTGGCTGCTTTAGCATCCGGCAGGCTGGATCTTATCTCTCGCGCCATGCAGGATAGGCTGCATCAGCCTTACCGGGCGCCGCTTATTCCCGGCATGGCCGAAGTGCTGGCTGGAGCAGCGGATCATGGAGCGCTCGGGGCTGCGCTGAGTGGGGCGGGTCCGACACTACTGGCAGTGGTGGAAAAGGACAGCCCGCGGCTTGCGGAACTTGAGGCCTTTTTGACTGAGACGCTGGGGGCTGCCGGTACAGATGCGGATCTGCTGCGGCTGAAGCCGGATCTGTATGGCCCTGTTATACTTGACGAGAACGAGGCGCCTTGGCTGGCGCCGCAAGGCAATCGCAAAGGAGATCTGCAGGCATGACGAAAGTGGCATTGCTCCCCGTTGTTTCCACATCTGATGAGGCTGCGCGCAGCTTATGCGGCGAGAATGGGGCCGAAAGAGTTTATTACCCGATGATATCGGATGTATTTCTGTCGACGGTGGATGGTAAAACGGACTACAGCGTCATTCCGATCGAGAATACGATTGAGGGTTCCGTTAACTTGCACATGGACTGGCTGCTGCACGAGGTGGATCTTCCGATTCAGGCGGAATGGATCTACCCGTCTCGCCAACAACTGATCGGACATAAGGCAGAGCTTGCCGGCGAGGACGGCAGTCCAGATTACAGCCGGATTGTCCGGGTGTTGAGCCATCCAGTTGCGATGGCTCAATGCCATACTTTTCTGCGCGCCCATTTGCAACATGCCGAGTGGGAGCATGTGAGCAGCACCGCTGAGGCGGTCAAAATCGTCAGCGAAAATCCTGGCCGCGGCTGGGCGGCCATCGGGCTCACTTTGGCCGCAGGTCATTACGGCCTCGACGTGCTGCGCCCTGGTGTAACGGATCACGACAACAACTACACTCGCTTCCTGCTCGTTGGCAAGGAGCCGTTCACGTTGCGTGAATCCCCGGTTCGTAAAACTTCGATTCTCGTGACGCTTCCAGAGGACTTTCCTGGAGCGCTGCATCAGGTGCTGTCCGCTTTTGCTTGGCGGCGGATCAACCTGGCCCGCATCGAGTCGCGGCCGACCAAGAAACGGCTCGGGACGTATCATTTTGTCATCGATATTGAGATGGCACTTGATACAGTTCTGCTACCAGCCGCCCTGCAAGAGATCGAAGCGATCGGCTGCCAGGTTCGCGTGTTGGGATCGTACCCAAGCTTCGGCAGCACGGCGCCGGAATTGACGGGCACAAGCGAGAGCGAGTGAGCCTGAGTTTGGCTGGATCTATATAAGAACGTTCACCAAGAGATTGCACCGGAGAGAAAGACGCCGGGCAATCTCTTTTTCATTTAACCTCTCGAAAATAGGAAAAAGGGGGCGCTGACGTTTGCGCTAAGCGCGCTCTGAGTTTCACTTTTCACTCGTCCATTGATTTAAACACCCCCTCATGCGTAACGGAACTGAGAAGCCTTATTTCAACAGAATGGCGGGTTTTCGAGGCGTAACGGAACTGAGAGACGCTAATTGAGGGTACTTCTCGGAAAAATCATCATTTTGGCTCATATAACGCTTCTCAGTTCCGTAAGGATGTGAGTGGACAAGCTGAGCAGCGGTGATTTGATTTTCCCTAGTGTGGAAGCGAAACGATAGGAACTTTCACAAAGGGGCTGTTCCAAAGTCACTCATTAGATGACTTAGGGACGGCCCTTTTTTGCTTTCAGCCGCATTATTTCGCTGAATAGTGGAGGGTTGCAGAGGCTTAATCGACGCGGGTGTACAAGTCGGGAGCTTGGTTTATTTTGCAGAAAAAGGAGACAGACGCCTATTCGCTGCATACGATCTAACAACGGGCAGAAGGCGGGATTCCACCGCTTTAGCAGCATGCGAAGAGGAGGGAGTCGGCAAGTGAAAATCCATATTGTCAAAAAGGGAGATACCCTTTACCTGATTGGCCAGAAATATGGGATGACGGTGGAGGAGCTGCAGAAGCTCAATCCTACCCTTACAAATCCCCATAACCTGCTTATCGGCACGAAGGTGAAAGTTCCTTCTCCGGTAAGCAAGCCAGGAGCAGTGGAGCTGATCCACAAGTATAAGGTCAAGCTTGGAGATACGCTTTGGAAGCTTTCTAAGGCTTGGGGTGTATCGCTTCAAGAGCTCATCAAAGCTAATCCACAAATTTCTGATCCTGCGGTGTTAAAGGAAGGGGATACGGTCCATATTCCGAAGCCTTCGACGGTCGCTCCGTTGACCGCTCAGCACAAGGCGGAGCCGCATATGCTGCAAGGCGGCAAAAAGAATACGGCGCCTAAACCGAGCACAGAGACGAAAGTGGAAATTAAGCCGGAGCCACCAGTTGAGGTGGAAGTGGAAGTAGAAGTGGTAGTTGAACCCGAAGTGGTGGTCAAACCAGAAGTGATAGCTGAGCCTGTGCTTCCACCGCCCCCGGTGCTGCCCGAGGAAACGAAGGTGGTTATCAAACCGTCTTATGGAGCTCAACAACCACAGCCGATGATGAAAAAAAGCTATGGCAAGCCGCTCGGTGAGGCTGTGCACCCGTTCAAACAGGAGAAGATTCCAGCTGTTGAGGCACTGTCACCATTGTTCCAGTTGCCGAAAATGCCCGAGACCGCATCAGCTTGGCCGCCGCAACATGGCTATAGCACGGGATATTCGCAGGATATTCCCGGACTTGGCGGAGCCAATGCAGGTTCATACATGTATGGCTCGGTTGCGCCAAGTGCCGCTTCGGCCGGCTATGGCAGCCAGCCTTTAGTAGGCGGGGCTGGTGTTTATTCCAATTATGCCATGCCAGTCGCAGCAGGCGGTTATGGCACCGGGAATGTTGGCGGAATCGGAGGTTACGGCTCAGGTGTCGGAGGCAGCGGGGGTTATGGAGGAATGCAACAGTACGGCATGGTAAATCCAGCTGTGGCAGGAGTCGGCGATTATTACGGGGCTCCGGTAGCATGGCCGGCAAATAACGCAGCGGCAGACTGCTACCCTTGGGAGGCAGGTGCGCAGGCTAATCCTTACGCCGGAGCGCAGGATGGTTATGGCGGCATGGGATACGCCTCCGGAGGTTACATGGCCGGAAACGTTGCCGACGCAGGCGGGTACGGCGCTTATGGTTCGCCGGTCGCGGCTCAGGCTCCAAGCTTTGCACAAACGCTGCCGGTACAGCAGTCTTACGGCTCGGTTCAAGCCGCTGAGATCAGCCCTGGCTTCAGTGGCTCTTACAGTTACGGAGGAGGGGGAACTTGGCAGCCAGAAGCAGCGCTGCCATCTTCTGTTGCCGGAATGTCGATGCAGGCCAATCCGGCTGGAATGCCGATGCAGGGTTATCCTACCGCGATGCCGACAATGGGCTACCCTGCTGCAATGCCGACACAGGGTTACCCTGCTGCAATGCAGGCACAAGGTTATCCTGGCGGAATGCAGGCACAAGGTTATCCTGGCGGAATGCAGGCACAAGGTTATCCTGGCGGAATGCAGGCACAAGGTTATCCTGGCGGAATGCCGACACAGGGTTACCCTGGCGGAATGCAGGCACAAGGCTATCCTGCCTGGGCTCCAGTAGGTGGGGCCGCTACTCAAGCATATGGCCAGCCTGGTTGGCCGGGACAAAACGCCACGCTTCATGCTGCGGGCGCCGGAATGGACGGTTATGGCAATCAGGCGGGCGGCGGTTATTCGGGACAACTGAGTCCCGTTCAGGCTCAGCCATGCGGCTGCGGGGACCGCGAGAAGGGGGATAAAGATACGCAAACAGGCGATGAGGCGGCTGCTCCAATAGCTGGACTGACCGTCCAAGGGCCAGCGAAGTCAGCCAAAACGGGCAAAGCTCCCAAGCAGCGGAAGCCACCTAAAAAGGCGGTTATCCGCTCCGTCGCAAGGCCAACCGTACGTCAGTCGAAAGGCAGCTATCCCTGGATTAACCAGAACTAAACGGTCAAGATATAAAGAATACAAGATGGAGCAGCGGGGCCGCAGGGCGGCTTTACTGCTCCATCTTCCTTTTAGAACGTTATGCATGCATAATTCATCCAGTGCTCAGCCATACTATCGACAAAAGCGATGGGAAGGGTGATAGCCGGATGCTCTTGTTGTTCAGTCTGTGGAACCTACTGAAGCGGAAGATGCTGCGGAAACCGCTCCGTCTCGCTTGCTCGCTTACGGCAGCAGTTGCGCTGCTGACTTACGGTTTACCGGTTTATGCTGCAACCACCGAGGCCGCACCGGTTCTGACGTCCGCCACTGTCAATCCGTCGAGCAATGGCGGAGGAGCTGCTGCGTTTCTGCGCGAGGGCAAGGCTGCACCGGTTATTCTGAGGCGCAGCTATCTGTGCGGAGAGGAAACCCAGCCGCTTGGCACACTCTCTCCCGAGGACGTGCATCGTTTGCTGCTAGAACAGCCACGTTTGACAGCATCCGTCGAGGGAGATTCAGTAGTTTTATCGGAGCAGATCAATGATCTGTCCGACGCCTGCCGCCGCAGCGCGACGTTTGGTGTGGATAGCGGCGGTAGCCTTACTCTTTTTGAAGGCCCGCCCAAAGAAGAGAAGGTAATGAAGACGTTCTACCAGCTTGATCTACGGTATATGGAAAGCTCATTGCCCAAAGAGGAGCTGGACCGCCTGATGAGCGGCATCCGCGTACAAGACAAGGATGAATTCAACAGCATCCTATCGAGTTATGACGATTATGCGCTAAGGACCAGTGAAGGCGCGATGCAGCGAACTTACTGAACTCTATACGAAAACTTTTTAGCCCCTCGTCTCCTTACGGAGCGGGGGCTTTTGGCTTTATAAGGCTATCCGCTTAAGCGGTAAAGGCGGCCGAATTGGCAAGCCGACGCTGGAAGCTCGGCGTACCTTGTCCGAAACGCTTGTTCTCATGCGGGGGTTATCCTGTTATACTATTAGAGTCTGTACCCCGGGCAACTGGGGTTATTTTGCTTTTATGCTAGTTTAAACTGCAAGGGGTGGCGCGGGTGCGTATTTTAGGGATTGACCCGGGCATTGCCATTGTCGGGTTCGGATTCATCGATAAGGACGGCAGTCGCTTGACACCCGTCCAGTACGGCTCAATCGAGACGAAGGCCGGCACTCCTCATGAGACGCGGCTCAAGCAGGTCTACGATTCCGCCTCGGCGCTCATGGACAAGTACAAGCCGGATTGCGTAGCGGTAGAGAAGCTTTTTTTCAACCGCAACGTGACGACGGCTTTTACGGTCGGCGAAGCACGGGGCGTTATTATTTTAGCAGCGGCGCAGCGCGACCTGCCCGTTAGCGAGTACACGCCTATGCAAGTGAAGCAGGCGGTTGTCGGATACGGCAAGGCAGAGAAACGGCAGGTGCAGGAGATGGTCCGCATGTTCCTTAAGCTGGCTAAGATTCCTAAGCCCGATGACGTGGCCGATGCGCTTGCGGTAGCGGTCTGCCATGCGCATTTTTCTGTGTTGCAGACCAAATTGAACGAGGTGCGCCGAAAATGATCGACTATGTAAAGGGTTATGTCGCCCATATTGAAGCAGATTGCGTTATTATCGACGTTCGCGATATTGGCTACCAGATTTTCACGCCGAATCCGTATGGATTCGCACGCAGCGACGAGATGGTGACGGTGTACTGTCATCATCATGTGCGCGAGGATGCGGTGCAACTGTTCGGATTTCAGACGCGCGAGGAGCAGGCGCTGTTCCGTAAGCTGCTGGATGTATCCGGTATCGGGCCTCGCGTGGCGGTTGGCATTCTTGCCGGCGGCCGCCCAGAAGCGGTCATCGCCGCGATTCACCGCGAGGATCTGAGCTTCCTGATCCGTCTGCCGGGCATCGGCAAAAAAACCGCGCAGCGCATGATTCTGGATCTGAAAGACAAGCTCCAGCTGTCTGCGGCGGCGGTAGAACTGCAATGGGAAGCGGAGGCTGCCGGAGGCGTAGCCGTTCCGAGTGCTGGCACAGAGCAATGGAGCGAGGCGCGCGAGGCGCTTGCCGCGCTTGGATATACGGCAGCGGAGCTTGACCGCGCCTGGGCCGGCCTGGGCGGAGCCCAGCTGCCGGGCGAGACCGTGGACGCGCTGATGAAGCGCGCGCTGCAGCAGCTATTCAAGGGCTGAGCGGAGAAGGAGGACACCTATGGAGGACGAACGCATCATATCCGCCAATTTGATGATGGAGGACCAGGCAGCGGAGTACAGCTTGCGTCCCCGTTATTTATCGGAATATATCGGGCAGTCGCAGGTCAAGGAAAACCTCAAAGTATTTATCGAGGCAGCCAAGCTTCGCAAGGAAGCTCTTGACCATGTACTGCTGTACGGGCCCCCGGGCCTCGGCAAGACAACATTATCGAACATCATCGCCAATGAGCTTGGCGTCAATCTGCGCGTAACGTCGGGGCCGGCTATCGAGCGCCCAGGCGATCTCGCTGCTCTACTGACGAATTTGCAAGAGGGCGATGTGCTGTTCATTGACGAGATTCACCGGCTTAATCGCGCTGTCGAAGAGGTGCTTTATCCTGCGATGGAGGATTTTTGCCTGGATATAATGATCGGCAAGGGACCGAGCGCCCGCTCGGTGCGGCTGGATCTGCCGCCGTTTACGCTGATTGGAGCGACGACGCGTGCGGGACTGCTCAGCGCACCGCTGCGCGACCGCTTTGGCGTTGTCAGTCGCTTGGAATATTACGGTACGGATGAGCTGGCATTCATCATTTCGCGCTCGTCCGAAATTTTGGATGTGCAAATGGTTGGCGAGGCGGCGCAAGAGATCGCGCTTCGGTCCAGGGGAACACCGCGTATTGCCAACCGATTGCTGAAAAGGGTAAGAGACTTTGCCCAAGTACGCGGCGACGGAATCATTACGAGTGAGCTCGCGGAGCTTGCTCTTTCGCTCATCGCAGTTGATCCTCTCGGGCTCGACCGGATCGACCACAAAATGCTGCAGACGATGATCACGAATTATCGCGGAGGACCGGTCGGTCTGGACACGATCGCGGCGACGATCGGCGAGGAAAGCCAGACGATTGAGGATGTGTATGAGCCGTATCTGATGCAGATCGGCTTCCTGCAGCGGACGTCACGTGGACGAGTGGCCACGCCGCTAGCGTATCGGCATCTCGGGCTGCCGATACCGGAGTAACCGTTATGGTAGGCAGGCGCAAGTGGGATTCCGGCGATCGATTTAACCGAGATGGAGATGACGAGGCGGAACATGGAGTGGTCAAGCCGGAACTCGAGCCGGAGCTGACCGTCCTCTACGACGGCCAATGCCGGCTCTGTCTGGCTGCGGTAGACAGCTTGCAGCGGCTCAATCCGCGAGAACAATTGCGTTACACCGCTGTACAGCAGACAACAGCTGAAGAACTGAACTCGCTGTTTCGCGGCGAGCCGCCGGATGTGCTCAAGTTAATGGAACTTATTCATGTTGTAGATCGTCAAGGCCGTGTTCATAGCGGCAGCGATGCCATTATCCGGGCGATGCGCAGCGTGCGGGGATTCGGGCCTGCCGCGCTGTTGTACCGACTGCCGGGCATGAGCCGACTGGCCGACGCGCTGTACCGTTATGTAGCGGCGCGGCGTTATGATTGGTTCGGTTCCGCCGGTCAAGGATGCCAACCGGATCATTGCGACGCTGGACCTTTCGCCAAGCCGGATGACAGTTCCGGCAGCGGAGCTCCACCGAATGGCGGCAAGGGATGAACGGCCGATCCGTGCAGGTTGGAACAGGCCGGACCGCCACGGAAGAGGCTTTGTAATATGCAGCATTGACGCGACGCCACCTTTGTCCAAACGGAAGGAGACGATGATGACAAGAGCGAGAGGTTTCAAGGCAGCGATGGCGGCAGGACTTGGCACGGCTATGTTGGCGGGTTGTCTGTATCTACCGCCGAGTGCGGCGGCAGACGGCAGTACAAAGGACCAGCAGATTCGGGTTGGTATTTTCATCACGGTCCCGAACAAGTACACCCTATCGACGCCAGCGGCAACGCTGAGCTCAGCCGGCGGATTGCGCGTCGGCATCAAGCAGAACGAGTCAACAGGCCTGCTTGATTCTGTAACCGCAGGCGCTGAGATTAGATCGATGGCGGAAGGTTATTCGGTGCTGTTAGGCGAAAGCGCCGACTTCGCATCTGCGCTGGCCGTGTTCAAGGCTGTCAAGGCAGCTGGCGGCAATCCGGTGCTAGAGCCCATGAACCGTAGCTCCGGCAAGGTTTATCAAGTGGCGGAGGGAGCTTATGCTACGGCTTCCGCGGCAACATCTGCACTGACCAAATGGTCCCAGAACGCAACGGTC
This sequence comes from Paenibacillus herberti, assembly GCF_002233675.1. Taxonomy (GTDB): domain Bacteria; phylum Bacillota; class Bacilli; order Paenibacillales; family Paenibacillaceae; genus Paenibacillus_O; species Paenibacillus_O herberti. The sequence goes on from NZ_NMUQ01000001.1 coordinate 227,616, forward strand.
ATGGCGTTCGGGGGAACGGCACTTCAATTGCGCGGACCGCTTCATCTGGAAACAGGCCCGTACGCGTCCGAACCGGAGGCGCTGGCAGTTGCCACCGTGTTCAGTGCTGCGGGAGTGGATACGTTTCTCGCGCTTCGTCCGGGAGGCAGCGGAGCTTCCTACTCCGTTATGGTAGGAGCCGCTGCGGACAACGCTGCTTTGGATGCAATCCGGCTTAAGCTGGCCGGAGTGGCAGAAGCGGCTGCACTGAAGCCAGCCCTTGCTGGAGGGTATCTTTTAAAGCGCCAGGAGCTGTCCGTCAGCCAGAAAGAAGGCTCATCTTCGGCACTCTACCAGGCTCCTACAAGCTCATTCGCTGTCGTTCAGCCTGCAGGCAGCGAACCCGTGAAACTTGCCGAGAGGTATGGACGTACATATAGAGGTTATTTTGAAATCGGCAGTTATAACGGCGCTCTGTCCGTCATTAATGAAGTCAGCTTTGAGGAATATCTCTATTCGGTCGTCGGTGGGGAAATGCCGGGTTCCTGGCATGCGGAGGCGCTTAAGGCGCAGGCGGTGGCGGCCCGTTCGTACGCCCTTTCGCAGGGAACCTCTTTTGGCATCGCACAGGTAGTTGATACAACGCTGAGCCAAGTCTATAATGGGACAAGTTCGGAAAAAGCGACGACGATTCAAGCCGTGGACGCAACAGAGGGAATGGTCATGCTGTCAGGCGGCAAGCCGGTCGAGGCGGTATTTTCCTCCAGCTCAGGCGGACAGACGGCTGATCCTTCCGAGGTGTGGGGTAACGCTGTACCTTATTTGACCAGCGTCAGCAGCCCGGATGAATCATCGGAAAAAGGTTTGCTGGAGTGGCATCGTGTGCTGACCTCATCCGGCAAAACCGGCTTCGTTCGATCGGATACGGTTACGCTAAATGGTGAGAACAATGCGGCTGGAGCCGCTTTCGCAGTCATAAAGTCTGATGATACGAATGTTCGCCTCTTACCGCTGGTTCAATCCGGCGTGAATTCGGTAGAGAAGCTAGGCACAGGAGCAAAGGTGACGGTTCTCGATACGGTTATTCAGTCCAACGAGATGAACTGGATGCGCGGACCGTTTACCTCTCAACAGCTGCTAGATGGGATGAAGGGCAAAACAACGAGTGCCGTTTCGGGCCCTGTGACTAGCCTGGAGGTTGGGCAGCGTGGTCCTTCCGGACGCGTCAAGCAGGTATTGGTCAATGGCAAAGCACTTCCGGTCAAAACACCGGATAGCTTGCGCGGAGCGCTCGGCGGCTTGCCGAGTACGCGATTCTGGATTGAGCCAGCCGGGGGGATGTCATTGCTCGGAGCGTCCGGAAGCGTCGGTTCCAAAGAGTCCGGTGCAGCCGTTGGAGTGTTAGGAGCGAACGGCGCCCGGTCCACGTCCTCTGGCGGTGCATCGCTGAACGTCATGAGCGCCGGCGGTGTCATCCGGCCAGTTGCTGCATCCGCATCATGGATGATTCGCGGTACGGGCAATGGCCATGGTCTTGGCCTGTCGCAGTACGGCGCCAAAGCTCTTGCGGAGCAAGGGTATGATTACCAAAAGATTCTGAAATACTATTACAAAGAGATAGAACTCGTTAAGGACGGATACTGATTCCATGAATGTAGAACAGTACGATTTCAATTTACCAGACAAGCTTATTGCCCAAACTCCCCTTGCTGATCGCACGGCTTCACGCCTGCTGACTCTGGACAAGGCTACAGGTGAGATTCGCGATCATGCTTTCCGCGATCTCAAGCAGTATTTGCAAGCAGGGGATACGCTAGTAGTTAATGATACACGTGTCATCCCGGCCCGACTGCTCGGACTTAAGGAAGATACCGGCGCTAAGGCCGAGCTGCTGCTGTTGAAGCAGCTGCATGGCGACACCTGGGAGACGCTGGCCAAGCCAGCCAAAAAGCTGAAAGTCGGCGCAGTTATCGTTTTTGGCAGCGGTGAGGACGGCGAGCCATTGCTGCGTGCAGTTGTCGAGGACGAGGGAGAGATGGGCGGACGCACGATTCGCTTCCAATACGACGGTATTTTCCAGGAGCTGCTCGATCGTCTTGGCGAAATGCCGCTCCCCCCTTATATTAAAGAGCGCCTGGATGACCGCGAGCGATACCAAACGGTTTACTCCCGTCAGTCCGGTTCGGCTGCTGCTCCGACTGCGGGACTACATTTTACCGAAGAGTTCTTGCAGGAGCTGCAAGAGATGGGCGTCGAAGTAGCGCCGCTCACGCTGCATGTCGGCCTCGGCACGTTCCGGCCGATTTCGGCGGATACAATCGAGGAGCATGTGATGCATTCCGAATATTACGAGCTGAGTGAGGCGACAGCGGCAAAGCTGCAGCAGACTCGTGAGCGCGGCGGCCGCATCGTGGCAGTCGGCACAACCTCGGCTCGTACGCTCGAAACCGTGGCCAATCGTTTCCCGGACGGGCTGCAGGCTTGCAGCGGCTGGACCGATATTTTCATCTATCCGGGATACCAGTTCCGAGCCGTGGATGCGTTGCTGACCAATTTTCATCTACCTAAGTCAACCCTCGTCATGCTGGTCAGTGCGCTGGCCGGCCGCGATGCTGTATTAAACGCCTATAAGCATGCAGTCCGGGAGGAATACCGGTTCTTCAGCTTTGGCGATGCAATGTTTATCTATTAGAATTATTTTCGAGGAATGGAAGAGTGAACTGTGGCTGTAACTTACGAACTAATTAAAGTATGCAAGCAATCCGGAGCGCGGCTAGGCCGTGTTCATACCCCGCATGGCGTCATTGAGACGCCGGCATTCATGCCAGTTGGTACGCAGGCTACCGTTAAGACGATGAGCCCGGAAGAGCTCAAGGGGATGGATGCCCATATTATTTTAAGCAACACCTACCATCTGTGGCTGCGTCCCGGCCATGAGCTGATCCAAAAAGCCGGCGGCCTGCACAAGTTCATGAATTGGGATCGCCCGATTTTGACGGACAGCGGCGGTTTCCAAGTGTTCTCGCTCAGCAATATGCGCAAAATCAAAGAGGAGGGAGTGGAATTCCGCTCCCATCTGAACGGCGACCGGCTATTCCTTTCTCCTGAAAAAGCAATGGAGATTCAGAATGCACTTGGCTCCGACATTATGATGGCATTTGATGAGTGCCCTCCGTATCCGGCCGAGTACGAATACATCAAGAATTCGCTGGAGCGCACGACCCGCTGGGCGGAGCGTTGCTTGAAGGCGCATGCCCGTCCAGAGGACCAAGGGCTGTTCGCGATCGTGCAAGGCGGCATGCATGCTGATCTGCGCCGCCAGAGCGCGGCTGATTTGACTTCCCTAGATTTTCCGGGGTATGCTATTGGTGGTCTGAGTGTTGGAGAGCCTAAACATCTGATGTACGAAGTTCTAGAAGAGACGGTTCCGTTGCTGCCGGATAATAAACCCCGCTATTTAATGGGAGTTGGTTCGCCGGATGCTCTTTTGGAAGGCTCGATCCGCGGCATCGACATGTTCGACTGCGTGCTGCCTACCCGTATCGCGCGCAACGGCACGACGATGACGAGCGAGGGCCGCGTGAACATCCGCAACGCCAAGTATGCAGAGGACTTTGGTCCGCTTGATCCGAAGTGCTCTTGTTATACATGTGTTAACTATTCCCGAGCCTATCTCCGCCATCTTATTAAAGCGGACGAGACATTCGGCATCCGACTGACGAGCTACCATAACCTGCATTTCCTGCTGGAGATGATGCGTGGCGTACGCCAGGCGATTATGGAGGATCGACTTCTGGATTTCCGGGATGAGTTCTTCACGATGTACGGCCTGCACGACAATGACAAAGGGTTTTAATCCGTAGAGTATACGAAAGGGGTTATTGTTATGTTTTTAGCAACTGGCGGTGGAAGTGGAAGTCCTTGGGGGATGATTCTTCCATTCGTGCTTATGTTCGTGGTGTTCTATTTCCTGTTGATTCGTCCACAGCAGAAAAAACAGAAAGCCCGCAACGCTCTGCTAGGCTCTCTCAAGAAGGGTGACAGAATCTCCACGATTGGCGGCATGCATGGCACGATTACAGAGCTGACCGATGATACGGCTGTTCTGCGTGTCAACGATACGACCCGCATTACGTTTGAGCGCAGCGCCATCAACACGATTCTTCATAGTGCGCCAGCTCCGAGCGAGGTTAAAGCCGCTTCTGTAAAAGAAGAGAAAAGCGACAAAGTTGAGCCAGAAGGCACACTTTAATCACTGTTTAGGATAAGGAATGTTTCCTGGAAGGTACGCCTTTCACGATACATTCCTTTCGTTTTAAGAAGCCTGCCGCCCCATCTTGGGGTTGCAGGCTTCTTTTTCATTGCATTGCTGCCGCTGCCTGTGCGGGACGGCTCTTAAGGCGCGTGTTGCAAGGCAGCTTCCAGCGCCAGCTCACGGACGCGCTGCCGCAGCTCTTGCGGCTCCAGCACGATGGCGCCGGGAACCAGTGAAAGAATCAATCCGGCGGCATAGTCTGCCGTATCGAACTCCACCTCTCCCTGCAGCCAGCTGGCATCCGGGCAGCGGCACAGGCCCGCTCCTGCTACGGACTGCTCGCTAGGCTGCCTGCTGTCTGCAGCAGCAGTGGAGTGTTCGCCAGGCAGTCTGCTGTCTGCCGCAGCAGCAGTGGAGTGTTCGCCAGGCTGTCTGCTGTCTGCAGTAGTTACGGACTGCTCGCCGGCTTGATAGTGACCCGCTGCAGTAGCGGATTCTCCGGCATCCCAGGCGGAGTCCGCCGCCCAGGGCCGAATTGTCGCTTCCGCGATGCGTACATACCGCATCCTTCGAAGCCGATCCAACGCATCCGGCGCGAGCAGCAGCCGACACTGGAACGGCTGCGGCAGCGTCATTCGGAAGCGCTCGAGCGAATCAGCCCACCAAGCGGCCAGCTCAAAGTCAGCCGGCCGTTTGAAGGAGCCGTCATCTAACTCTGCCTCGAGAATACGAGAGATGCGGAACGTTTTGCGCTGATTGGCAGTTGCGCGGACCGGCTCTTGGTGATAGGGACTTTCCTCAGCAGATTCATCCTGCTCGATAGGATTGTGTACCGCATCTGTTCGCTCGTCCGCAATGAGGTACCAGGAGCTGCCCTTGAGCACGAGCGCTAGCGGCTCTGCAAGACGCCATTCCGCTGCTTTTCCGGTCACGGACACGCTCGCGATATCCCGGCTGCCATAGCGCAAGCGAAGCATGCGGTCTTGCAGCACTGCCTCCATGAGCAAGCTCAAATAGGGATGTTCCTGCTGCGCAGAATGCCAGTCCGCACCGTCCATTAGCAGTCTGGACTGAAGACCTTCAGCATGCGGCAGGGCAGCATGTGGATGCGCTGCGCGCAGCTTGAGCAATGCACTGTCCAAAGTGGAGGACCAGCCGAGATCATGGGCGGCCCGGCTCTGTGAAGCCAATAACAGCGCCTTCCACTCGTCAACATTTAGCCCGGTCAGACGGGTTCGATAACCGTCCATCAATCGCCAGCCGCCGCTGTTGCCGCGCTCAGAGAGGACGGGTACGCCAGCCGCGCTGAGTGCATCCATATCCCGATGGATAGTCCGCTCGGATACCTCTAATCGTCGGGCTAGCTCCTTTGAGTTAAGCTTGCCTTCGGCTTGCAACAGAAGCAGCAGCTCCAGCAGACGTTCTCCCTTCATGATCTCTCCTCCTTAACAGCCCATACTGTTCGTTTATTTGCTCCAGTATAACTTATTTATATGACAGTGACTGTCATATAAACAAAGTGCCGTCGAGTGACACCGTTATTCCAACGGACAATGGCCCTTAGTTTGTGAGCAAGGCGTTTGGAGAAATGAACGAATCCCTCCGAAAACGTCCAACTTGAATGCCTGTATCGAGTCGTTCCATGCCACGTTGGAGCGCTAGTTATTGAGTAAGGAGCGCTTTGCTACGTATGAAGAGGCGTTTCAGGCCGTGGATTCGTTCATGGATTTCTACAACCACCGCAAGATGCACCAGAGCTTAGGAAAGCGATCCCCAGCCGAGTTCATGCAATGGATTGCCGAAACAATCCAGATGTATCCTCGTACAAACGGGCCCGATGAGCGTATTTGCGAAAAAAAGGAAGCTATACTTCGATTCAAACCTATTTCGCCCTGAACTCTCCAGAATTAGGGGGGCCAGCCCGAGAAATGATGAAATTCCCGCGAAATGCCCTCAGTAGCGTCTCTCAGATCCGTTACGCCTCGAAAACTCCATTTTGTTGAAATAAGTCTTCTCAGATCCGTTACGCATGGAGGAAGGTGTTTGAATTAATGGACGAATGAAACTCGGAGCGCTTAGCTTGACCATTCATATATCGAAAACGATGCAGCGCCATCAGCCTATAGGGTACTAGAGGCCTAAATAACTAAGGGGCCGTCCCTAAGTCATCTAAAGATGACTTTTGGGACGGCCCCTTTTCAAAACCTAAATCAAGTACGTACAGAAGGAACTCGTTCACGTACCGTTTTAAGATCAGCGAGTCGGTAAGCCAATGCCACCGCGAAGGTAGCGAGGACGAGACCGCCAAGCATATCTGTCAGCCAGTGGATGCCCATATAGAAAATGCTGAAAATTATAATAGCGGCGTTGATGCCGGCAAACCACGCCCAACGTTTGTTACCGGAGCGAGCTGCGAGCAGCGCCATCGTCACCGAGATGGATGTGTGCAGACTAGGCAAGCAGTTATCCAAACCTGACAACCCTCTGTACATCGTTTCAAAGGCAGGGAACGCTTCCAGCATGTAGAACTTCACGTTCGGATCATGAGCCCATACCTCGTTGACTGGGAGGAACAGATAAAACGGGATCGCGACCAAGTAATTAATCATAACCGCATAACATACTGCAGTGAATTGTCGGCCGCTGCGATCCTGGTACATGTATATGGCAAGCGAGGCAACAAGTACGGATTGGAACACGACAATATAAAAGAAGGCCAGAAATGGCGTCAGCCAGGGCGCGTAAAACAACTGCTGAAAGCCCTCGACGAATCCGCCTTCGAAGCGCTGTACGACATGTGTAAAATCCGGAGGCGGGTTCATCATTTTCTCCAGCTTGAGTTCAAACTTGTTCAGAAACAAAATTCCGAGCAAGGAAGCGAACAACAGCAGAAAGCGCCGATTAGTTGTTAAATTGCGTATGAGCATCCAAACAACCTTCAGAGGATTGCCACCGATGCCAAAGCCAATCAGCACAATGGATGTTAATACCGTATACAGAGTAATTTGATTCATGGAATAGAAGATAGCCATTATACTTCCCCCTAAAGGTCAACCTGATGCGTCATCCGAAAGTCGGGAGCCGACGAATGAACGGAACAAGTATAGCATAACAGCTTGATATTTACACGATTCTCATTTAATGCCAGATTATTTGCGCAAATTCACACCGACCATGCCGCCAAGAGCTCCCGCCAGAGTGACGATAAGAAACATGATTCCCGTCCGTGCGCTCATACCCGCATCAGCAGCCAGAAAGCTGATCATGAGCACCATTAGGCCATAAATCACGCCAAGTGCTCCACCGTGATACCAGCCCTTGGCGCGACTGCGTTTGCCAGAGGTGAAACCGCCGCACAGGGCTGCTGTGCCGTGAATGCCGAGCGACCATGCTGGTAATGAATTTTCGCTGAGATTGCCCCCGTAAAGCAGCAGTGACATCAGCAGCGCTCCAAGCGAGAGCCAGAGGCTCGCGGAAACTATTCCAGCAAGCATCGGAGAACTGAGGTGCATTTTCGGCACGCTTTTGATCGAATTCATGGGAATCACCCTCCATCGATTGTTTACTTGTTTGTCTACTCCACCATATGGTGAAGCCGGGGGAATTAGTACAGGCGCTCCTGAGCTTCCCGGTATGAGGAGGAATTGGCAACATTTCAACGACTGCTAATGCGCATGGACGCGCGGAAGAAAGCCGACAATACCCCTTGATGAGGGCAGTGCCCGAGAGGGAGGCGTGATAGTTATGGAATTCGGAACGCTCCTGCTGCGTACCGTTCTGATCTACTTTGTCGTGTTCCTGATCATGCGCATGATGGGGAAAAGGGAAATCGGCAAAATGAGCGTATTTGACGTCGTGATCTCTTTCATGATCGCCGAAATTGCCGTGCTCGTCATTGAGGATACGGATAGGCCGATGCTGGATGGCATCGTACCGATGGTGGCCTTAATGGCGATTCAAGTATTGATTGCGTTTATTAGCATGAAAAATCGCCGTATTCGGCTTCTGTTTGACGGCAAGCCAAGCGTCATTATCGAGAAAGGCAAGCTCAATCAGAATGAGATGAGAAAGCAGCGTTATAATCTCGACGATTTGCTGCAGCAGCTCCGGGAAAACCAAGTCGCTCGGGTATCCGACGTCGAGTTCGCAATTTTGGAAACGAGCGGCAAGCTGTCGGTGTTTGAAAAGGATCAAGAGGAAAGCAGTAACAGCAACGATGGCAGTAAAACGGATCCCTCGTCAATTGAAAAAGGGAGCTCGATGAAGAGCATGCCCGAGGGCCAAGATGAGAGCGGGACTAGGGGAGGAGCACGGGTAAAAATGGAACTGCCGGTCAGCTACCGCTTCGAGGCACTCCCGATCCCAATTATCATGGATGGCAAGGTGCAAGACCAGAGCCTGGAGAAGCTTGGCAAGAACCGCTTCTGGTTAAAGCAGCAGCTGCGCAAGTTCAATGTGTCGGACTATAAACAGGTGTTTTTCTGCTCAGTGGATCACAAGGGTGAGTTATTCGTTGATGCCAACAACAAAAAGTAAGCAGCCGACCACGGCTGCTTTTTTGGCATGTTTAAAACCAACGCCCGATTCCGGGTATCCGTTGCAGGTCATGGCGGTCAATGATGCCCATTATTGCCATGAGCAGGATATAGATTAATGCGCTCGTAGCACAGGCTACAAGCAGCCCGATCCACTCCAGCGTCAGCGGATGATGCGACATGATCCAGCGGCAAGCGGCTCCCATAATAATCATCGCTGCTCCTACTTTGATAAAGTCTGGCAGCTTCATGCGGTAGCCGGAGATACGAAGCACGCTGATTCCGTGCAGCAGCGTCACGAGAATGTAGTTGACCGTAATAGCGATGACGGCTCCATAAATGCCGAGCTCTGGCCGCGATGTCAGCTCCACGATCAGAAAGAGCTTGACGGCGGCGCCGACCATCGTATTCATAAGGGCGATGCCAGGTTTGTCGAGCGCCTGCAACGTCGCCTGCAGGGGACCTTGCAAGTAGATGAAGATGCCTGCCGGAGCGAGCAGCGCGAGCAGCGGCGCGATCTCCGCATGATTGTAGAGCAGACGGACGAGAGGTTCGGCCAACAAACCCATGATGACGACAAATGGTGCACCGCAGACAAGAGAGAGCCGGAGCGATTGATGAAGCCGCTTGTGGATGGCGGCCCGGTCGCCTCTCGCCGCAGCAGATGAAAGCGAAGGAATGAGTGAGACGGACAGTGAGTAAGTTAGCGCCGTAGGCAACAGGATCAGAGGGAGAATCATGCCTTGCAGTGCTCCGTACTGGGCTGTGGCGGCGCCGATAGCGATACCGGCTGTGGCCAGGCTGCGGACAGTCAGAATCGATTCCACCAAGTAGGAGAGCGAACCGACCAGTCTGCTGCCTGTAATCGGCATAGATAAGCGAAGCAGCCTTCGCAATAAGGGAGCGCGACGGCCGCGATGTTTAGCCTCTACCGGTTTCAGTGGCACCGATCCGCTTGATTTTACTCCTGGCGCGGGGAGGTTCACTTTCAGTACGGCCGTTGTTCCCAAATTCAGTAAGTCGCCTGTGGCCAGATCAGCGCCAGGTCCATCCTGCGGATCTGCCGGCCGATAGTCCCGTCGATCCTTCCGGGCATGGACAAGCATGACGGCCAATGCTGCCACTTCGCCAAGGACGGTTCCCATCATCGCTCCTGCGGCAGCCCACTGTAAGCCCATCGGCAGCAGCAGTGCGGCCAGCGTCAGCTGAGCGGCAATACGCAGAATCGTTTCCACGACCTGAGACTGCGCCGTCGGAATCATATTTTGCCTACCTTGGAAGTAGCCGCGATAAACGGAGGAAATACCAATAATGAGCAGCATAGGTGTCATGACGAGAAATGCTTCGTATACCCTGGGGTCGGTCAGTACTCTCGTTGTAATCCACTTCGCACTGACGAGCATCGTTCCGGTCATTAACAGCGCAAGGGTGATCGTGAGGCCCATCGCCGTCCGGAAAATTTGCCTGACCTTGTTGCTGTCTCCCTGTGACTCGGCCTCGGCGACCCATTTGGCGACCGCGACTGGAATGCCACCCGTTATAAGTGTCAGCAGCACGCCGAGGAAAGGATAACAGAGCTGGTAAAGGCCGACTCCCTCCGCGCCGATAACACGCGGGAGCGCAATGCGCGGGACGAAGCCGAGAATTCGATTGATGACTCCTGCCGCTAGCAGAATCATCGCTCCTTTAATGAATGTTTGTTTCGTCATAGCAACCTTCCTTTTCCGCATCCGATATCGGCTCCGCCAGGCGCCGCAAGGGGCAGCACAGAGCACGTCCGTATTAGCAGTTTATGCGACAGTGGGTAGGGGGCATGTCTGTCTTTTTCGGCGGAAGATATCTCGGTGGGCAGGAATTGGCGTCCCTGTGTCGAAGGAGTTGAGCAGAGCAACGGCTGGAAGTTACGAGCAGCATAGGGAGGCGGCAGGCCGGATGACGGAGGTTTGGGATACAGTGGAATATGGAGCGGACTTAACGGAAGATGAGATTATCATTGAACTGTTCTCCCTTTGCGAAAGCAAGGCGGAGGAGTTTCGGTGGATCGGTTATGAATCAGTCGTGGCGCAAGATATATGGGATTGTGTGAAGTCGAAATATAAGAAAAGCGGGGACCCGCTTTTGCATCGGCTGGTAAACGATATTTTGTCGCTCAAGCCGCAGCAACTGATGAACTATTTGACGATGAGCGCGTGGCAGGCGCCTAGCCTTAATGGCGAGTTTAATTAAAGGAAAAAGGTACAGTTCCTCAACAAAGCTGAGGCGACTGTACCTTTTTCTGTAAATGGGCTATGCAACCTTACAAGAGAGCAGTCTAAGCTCCGGAAACTCGCGGCATCGGCATCGATTCTTTGCCAAGCTCGGCCCAAACATACTTCAGAAGCAGCTCTGACTTGAGACTTGCTGTTGCCGGATCATCCCATAAGTTGTTCAACTCTTGAGGATCCTCTTGCAAATCGAAAATTTCACCATACGTCTGGTTGTAATAAACCGTGATTTTGTAGCGCGAGTCCACATAGGTTTTTTGGTGGATTGTCGTTGGTTCATGTCTGAACTCGCAAATCGCATGATCTCTGGCCTTTCCGGATTCGCCTAGCCAAACCTTTTTCTGATCGACGCCGGTCATCGCATATGGGATCCCAATATCGCAGAACGACAAAAATGTAGGAGCCAGATCGACCAGAGATTGAATGGCTTCGCTACTCTGACCTGCAGGAATATGGCCTGGGTAACGGGCGATAAACGGAAGTTTGATCAAATCCTCGTAGTGGAAGCCGCCTTTAGCCTGCAAGCCATGCTGACCGAAGAAATGGCCGTGATCCGTTGTGAACACAACGATGGTGTTGTCTGCAATTCCAAGCTCATCAAGCTTGTCTAAAATGTGGCCAATATATTTGTCCATCATGGTGACCATTCCATAATAAACGCCGACCAGCTTTTTCTTATCATAATCCGTTAGTTTTGGCTGATGGCCGTATTCATAGTAGTTATGCGAACGATAGCCATGAATGCCTTTACCGGTTTCGGCTAAATCAGAGAAGTCTGGTTTATCCTCTTGCGTCTTGGCAAAATGCGGCGGGTTCTTGTCATGCTCACCTGGAACCATCGTTGGAATCGTCAGCTGATCCGGGTCGTACATGGAATCCCATGGCTCCGGAACTAAGTATTCGGGATGAGGGTCGAAGAAGCTCGACCATAGGAAGAAGCTTTCGTCATTTGATTGATATTGCTCAAGCAAGGCGTTTGTGCGTTCTGCAATCCACGTATTGTAATGGAATTCCTCCGGGATCGGCCAGGTGTACATTTGGGTTCGGTCCATCGTGCCGGTAGGCGGCAGGAAGTAGTCCCGCCAGTTGTCGCAACCCTTTTCCTCCAGCCATAATGCGTAATGCTGCCCTACATGAGCTTCATTCACATGGTTCCTGGCCAGTTCTACATGATTGAAGCCGTAGAAGTTTTCTTTATAATTTTTCCAGAATTCTAGATCCTGCAGGACAGGGTAGGCTTCCAGGGAAGGAAATTCCTCGGTTGAGCTAAGTGGCTGAAAATGTGCCTTCCCCACCAGTGCAGTCTGGTAACCAGCTGCTAAAAAATCCTCCCCTACTGTATGGCGATCCTCCATCAACTTGGTACCTAGCGTCCAAGCGCCATGCTGGCTCGGATACATGCCGGTAATGATCGACGCGCGGGTTGGTGTACAGGTCGGATTAGGGCAGTAAGCCCGATTAAATGTAGTCCCTTGGCGCACAAGCCGATCCAGATTAGGTGTATGGATCTCGCTATTAAAAGCGCCAATAGTGTCCCAGTGCTGCTGATCGCTCGTAATCAAGAGAACATTAGGTTTTTTCATTTGTCCGCCTCCTCCATTCGATTATAAAAAAAGGGGTATTCGCGGGGAATGGCAAATTGTATGATGAATTTATCATTTTGTTTGATTTCTTGAAATTACGAATGGAGTGAGGAATGATGCTGGAATATGATATTGAGTTTGCTGAGTTCCTCTATTATTCCCCTACAGAAATGGACATAGAGGGCCCTTTCTGGTTGTTAAGAGCAGGGCATGGCATCGCCAAGCCGGGCTATCGGGTCGGGCCGCGGAGAATTGAATGTTATAGTATTCATTTTGTCAGGGAAGGCAGTCTCGTTGTAGAGAGCGGCGGGAAGCGAACGGTGCTGCAAGCCGGAGATGTTTTTTGCATGTATCCCAACCGGACCTATGTGTATTACAGAGAAAATGATCGGGACACACTTCAGCTCGCATGGCTGAGATTCGATGGACCGGGAATGGAGGGGTTGCTGGCATACGCAGGTTTTAAGCCGGAGGCGCCATGTCGAAGGGGTAAATGGAATGCCCAGCTTCAGGTAATGATCGAGGGTATTTTTGAAGAGCTGAGGGCGGAAGGGCGAGATCCAATTGCAACATGTCTGGAGCTCAAAAGCATGTTGTACCGGTTTTTTTCGTATTTCATTCAACTTGGTGAAGCACCTGAAAGGGACCAAACCGTGAAAAAGGGCTCGATTGCTCATTCCATGGACTATATCAAGCTGCATGCGACAGAAGGCATCACGGTGCAACAGGTTGCGAACTTTGCGGGATTGAACCGTACTTATTTCTCCACTATATTTACGAAGTCCGCAGGAATTTCGCCAACAGATTATATTGCCAATGTAAAAATGAATAAAGCAAAGGAAATGCTGCTGACCACATCGGCTTCCGTCACTGAAATCGCCTATTCTCTCGGTTATCCGACGCTGTTTGCGTTCACGCGAGCTTTCAAGAACTACCATTCATTGTCTCCATCCAGCTACCGAAAGCAGAACAACTCTCAATAAAAAGAGTCTAAAGATAGGACTTAAATTTCGTTTCATTTTGACTCCATTTTTACGCATCGCTATAATAGATATGATTGAGAACTTAAGGGGGAACATCAGGCATATGAAACGGATGCTCGCATTCCTGCTCATTGTCGTCGTAAGCTTAGGCGTCATTGGTGCAACAAGTCCCGCCCTATTTGAAAAATCAAGGTTAGGCCTAGATCTCAGGGGCGGATTTGAGATTCTGTACCAGGCTACGCCATTGTACGAAGGCGGCAGTGTAACGAAGGAATCGTTGAATGAAACGGCTAAGAGCCTTGAGAAACGGGTGAACCAGAACGGCGCCTCGGAGCCGGAGGTTACTACGGAAGGGTCGGACCGGATCCGCATTCGTATTGCCGACATGGCGGAAGACAAGGAAGCTGAGTTGCGCGAGACGCTTGTGAAGCCAGCCAATCTGACATTCCGCAGTATGCGTGGCTGCGCCGACGATGCAGGCTACTGCAAAATCGAGCTGACCGGCCAGGACTTCCAGGAGAACGGCGCTTCCGTTCAGCAGGATGGATTGAATCAGTTTGTTATCGCTATTAAGCTCAAGGATGCTTCAAAGTTTGCTGAGGTTACCCGCGAGGTGGCCAAGCTGGCATCGACAGGTAAAAATGCTCTCGCGATCTATTTGGATGACGAACAGATTTCGGCTCCTGCAGTAAGCGGGGAAATCCCTAGCAGCGAAGCTTCCATTACGGGTACTTTCACCCGCGAAGAAGCGATGGAACTGCGTGATACGATTAACCTAGGCGCTCTTCCGCTGAAGCTGGAGGTCAAGTATAGCCAGTCTGTGGGCGCGACGCTGGGCAAGCAATCGCTCCAAGATACCATTTTTGCCGGTTTAATCGGCACGGTATTCATCGTCCTATTCATGCTTGTTTTTTATCGTATTCCTGGACTCGCGGCAAGCGTGTCGCTGATCATTTATACGTGGCTGCTGCTTGCGGCGCATATCGCGCTTGACGCGACGTTGACGCTGCCCGGCATCGCGGCATTCATCCTCGGTATCGGTATCGCCGTTGATGCGAATATCATTACTGCGGAGCGGATTAAGGAAGAGCTGCGCAACGGCAAGAGCCTGCTCAGCGCGTTCCGCGCTGGCTCCAAAACGTCACTGCGGACGATTATCGACTCCCACGTCACGACGATTATTGCATCGCTCGTATTGTTCTTTATCGGGGTTGGCTCGGTCAAAGGCTTTGCGATTACGCTGTTGCTTAGCGTACTGATCAGCCTTATATCCAATGTGTTGGTTTCCCGATACTTGCTCTGGCTTATGATCAAGAGCGGCTTGTTCGTCAAACCGGGCTATTATGGCGTAAAGGAGAGTGAGATTCGTGCACTCTAAGGAATCCCGGATTGACTTTGTCCGTTACAGCAAGTATTTTTATATTTTTGCTATCGTTGTCACGCTTGCTGGTATCATCTCGCTGGCGACGCTCGGCCTCAATTATGGCGTAGACTTTAAGTCAGGTTCCAGCGTTGACGTGCAATCGACTAAAAATTTAGAGGGCCAGCGCGCTCAGATTGAGACGTTCCTCACTGAAGGCGAGTACGGCAAGCATAATCCGCCGACCTTTGGCCAGGATCGGATGACGATCCGCTTTGATGAGGTACTTTCCCAAACGCAAGAAAATAAGCTTAAAACCGATCTTAAAACGAAGTTCGATCCGAGTTCGTCTGTCGAGGTAAATACCGTCGACGTTGAAATTGCTCGTGAGATGCAATGGAATGCTTTGAAGGCGATGATTGTTGCCAGCGTTGCGATCGTCATTTACATGGCAATCCGTTTTGAATGGCGCTTTGGCTTCGCGGCGGTTGTCTCGCTCGTTCATGATGCCTTCCTTGTCATCAGCATTTTCTCGGTGTTTCGACTGGAGGTCAACTTGCCCTTCATCGTCGCCGTTCTGACCATCATTGGTTATTCGATTAATGATACGATCGTTATTTTTGACCGGATCCGCGAAAATCTGCGTTTTGCCAAAGTTAAGTCTGACGATGACTTGCGTAAGCTGGTCAACGACAGCGTATGGCAGACGATGACCCGCTCGATCAACACAGCAATTACCGTGTTGTTCGCCGCCGCGGCGCTTTACGTCTTCGGTAGTGAGTCGATTCGTCTGTTCTCGCTCGCCATGCTGATCGGCCTGGTCTGCGGAGCGTATTCCTCCATCTTCATCGCAAGCCCACTGTGGCTGCTCTTGAAGAAGAAGTCTAAGCAGAAGCAGCTGCCTACGGGCAACCCAACTGCTTCTTAGTCAGGAGGCGGCCAAATGGCTATTAACCGGCAGCCCGCTGCTGTCGCTGGCATGAGGGAACCGCTTATCCATGTGGGGCTCGCGCTGGTTAAAGGAGCGTCGGGTGCATTGCTTGGAAGCACTGCAGTGCTCTCCGATGCTTTCCGTTCTGCTGGAGACGCATGCGGCAGTTATCTGTCGCATAGCGAGACTGCAGCGCGGCGGCCTCGCCGCTTCAAGCTTGGGGGCGGAGAGCATGCGCCAGCTTATCTATTTTCCATTCTGCTCATGCTCATCGGTCTGGAAGTCGCGATGCTTGCAGTCCAGAATATGCTGTCATCACTAGACGAGTATCCGAGATGGCCAGCTGCATTTGCCGTGCCGATATGCCTCGCGCTGAGACTATGGCTGATACGCGGCGCAGTACCTGCAACGGAATGGCTGTCTTCGCTAATCGCGGCTGCCGGGGCTGGTGCGGCATGGGCGGGTGGCGAACGCGGCATTGAGTGGATGCTGTATATGGATCCGCTGGCTTCCGCATTCATCGGCATCATCATCGTATGCAAGGGCTACGGACTTATTATGCAATCTGGCAAGCAGAGGAGCGAGACTCGCGAGGTGGACAGCGAGCTGGCGGGAGATCTCATGGAGCTCATCCAGCGTGTTGATGGCGTTGTGACTGTAGAGGCTGCCCATCCTTCGAATAGCGGTGGAAAGCTGACAGCGGATATCGTCATCAGCGTCAATCCACGCATTTCAGTGCTGGAAGGCGCCGAAATCGCGCGCCGTGTGAAGCTGCTGGTTCAGAAACGGTTCTTGCAGATCGTTGAAGTCAAAATTTGTGTAGAGCCTTACAATCCCGGCTATCCATACAAATCCAATCATGATCCCAACCAGGATCATATTCCGACATTATTACAATAATCAGGTAAGTTGACGCTGCCGCCTTTAGCGGCAGCGTTTGTTGCGGAAGGAAGGTGACAGCTCTTGATACCGTCCAGAACCCGGTGGAGCATAGAGACGCTGGACAGGAGCGGAGAGGAAATGGCAGCGACGTTATCTGCTGAGCTCGGCTTATCCTCGCTGGCTGCTCGATTGCTCGTGCTGCGGGGACAGAGTACGCCGCAGACGGCGACTCAATTCCTCAGTGCAGGAGTTGAGGGGCTGCATGATCCTTACTTGCTGCTCGGTATGGAAGCGGCAGTTAAGCGTATCCGGCTGGCGGTGGAGCATGATGAGAAGGTGCTCGTGTACGGTGATTATGACGCTGACGGTGTATCTTCAACTTCGCTGATGCTTCATCTGTTCCGTGAGCTCCGCTTGCGGCATGATTATTACATTCCGCATCGCATGAAGGAAGGCTACGGAATGAATATTGCTGCGGTGGAGCAGGCGGCTGCAGATGGTTTCTCGCTGATTGTGACGGTAGACAACGGCATCAGCGCGGTGGAGCAGATCGCCCATGCCAGGTCGCTTGGCCTGTCCGTTGTTGTGACGGATCATCATGAGCCGCCGGATATTTTGCCGGAAGCAGATGCCATCGTTAATCCCAAGCAGCGGGGTTGTCCCTACCCGTTCAAAGGGCTGGCTGGTGCAGGAGTTGCCTTCAAGCTCGCTCAAGCGCTGCTTGGACGGGCGCCGCTGGAATGGAGCGACATCGCAGCGCTGGGCACAATAGCGGATCTCATGCCGCTTACAGACGAGAATCGAATTCTCGTGCGCTGCGGCCTGCAAACGATGCAGCGTGCAACGCGTCCTGGCTTCCAGGCGCTTGCTGAGGTGAGCGGGACGGCCATCGAAACGGTGAGCGCCTCTGATATCGGCTTCCAAATGGGACCGAGAATCAATGCGGCGGGCCGCTTGGAGCATGCCGGCACCGCTGTGCAGCTTTTAATTTCAGAGGATGTCATGGAAGCGGCTCGGTTAGCTACTGGTCTAGATCAACTTAACATTCAGCGCCGCGCGGTTGTAGAAGAGATTACGAAGGCAGCCGAAGCGGCCTGGGAGGAACGCTGCCGTCGCGCAAATGCGGCAGGAGAGCCGCATCCAGGCGTTATCGTCCTAGCGGGCGCTGGATGGAACCCTGGTGTCATTGGGATTGTAGCTTCCAAGCTGCTGGAGCGGCATTATCGCCCCGCCGTGCTGCTTGGGCTGGATGAGAGCACAGGCCTGTGCAAAGGTTCCGCTCGCTCTATTCCCGGTTATGACCTATATGAAGCTCTGCGAACATGCAGCCATCTGATGGAGCATTATGGCGGACACGCGGCTGCGGCTGGTATGACGCTGAAACATGAACATCTGGAAGCATTGGAGCAGGGGTTGTGTGTAGAAGCGGCGCGCCAGCTGAAGCCGGAGGATTACGTAGCGGTCAGCAAAATTGATCTGGTATGCAGTCCTGCGGAAGCAACGTTGCAGACGATTCAAGAGCTGTCACGGCTGGAGCCGTTCGGCAGCGGCAATCCGGTGCCAAAGGTTCTGGTGCAAGCTTCGCAACTGGCGGAGCTCAGGACAATAGGCAAAGGAAACACGCATCTGAAGCTGACTCTTGGAGGCCGGGGAGACTCGTCCTCGCTGGATGCAATCGGCTTCGGACTCGGCGAGCTGGCGGAGGGGCTCTCCGGCAGTAGCTCGGCTGATGTGGTCGGCGAGCTTAGCGTTAATGAGTGGAACGGCAAGCGAAGGGCGCAGCTGATGATCCGCGATTTGCGTGTTAGCGAGCCGAGGGTATACGATATGCGTGGTAATAGAGATCCTATTGCTATGCTGCTTCGTTTGCAGGAACGTCTTCTGAAAGAAGGCTCATCAGTCGCAGTTGTCGGTTCAGAGCGAGCGCTGCCGCCACAGCTGCATCAGCAATCGGCAGCTGCAGGATCGAGTGGAATGAAGGGCTCAGTCATTCAAGTTTATCATCCAGCTCATCTGCCGGCTGACGGTTTCAGCTGTCGCGAGCTCGTGCTGCTGGAGCATCCAGCCTCATGGACGGACTTGCAGCATTCCATCGAACAATCGCCGGAGATCGCTGCTCTGCACTTGTTGTTCCGCCGGAATCGCTCTGACGAACAGATAGATTGGATAGAGAGAAAGCGCATGGTTGACCTATACGGTTGGCTCAAGCGGCTCAGCCCTCTCCCAGGCACAAGTACGGAGGCTGCAAAACGGCTCTCCGCGCAAGCGGGCTGTCCGCCCGATGCAGCGCTGCTTGCCCTGAACGTTTTTGCAGAGCTGGACTTCATCCGACTGGATACAGAAGGCTGGACAGTGAACAGTACTCCCGCCAAGCGGGACTTGTCCGAATCGACTTCCTACAAGAAGGCGATTCAAGAGCAAGAACTGGCTGTTTTACTTCACGGTGAGAGCGATCCGATCCGTCACTGGTTAGGGCAATTTCCTGGGCGACAGCATGTTATAGCTTAATTAAAGAAGGACCAAAGGAGATTATTAATTATGAACTACAAAGACTATATTCGCGTTATCGAGGATTTCCCTCAACCAGGTATTCGTTTCAAGGACATCACAACCTTGCTTGGCAACGGTGAAGTATACCGCTCTGCCATTGAAGATATGAAAGTGGCACTGAAAGACAAGGAAATCGACCTTATCGCTGGACCTGAGGCTCGCGGCTTCGTCATTGGCGCACCGCTTGCGCTTGCGCTCGGAGTTGGCTTCGTGCCGATCCGCAAAAGCGGCAAGCTGCCTGGGGAAACCGTAGAAGCATCTTATGATCTGGAATACGGCAAAGACAAATTGGCCGTCCACAAGGATGCAATCAAACCAGGACAGCGCGTGCTCATCGCTGATGATCTGCTGGCAACCGGCGGTACGATCGCCACGACGATGAACCTGATCCGCCAGTTAGGCGGAGAAGTAGTTGGCGCGTCCTTCCTGATCGAGCTGTCATACCTGAACGGCCATGAAAAGCTGGATGGAATCGACGTTTTCTCGCTCATTAAATATTAATTATTTCTCAGGAAATAATGGAAGACAGGTTCGGGCGTTCCGTCCGTCCTGTCTTTTTTTGTACTTTTATTTATTGCAGAATTTCTTCTTTCGCAGGGTGACGGAGCCTTCAACAGCGCGTGAACCGTGGAAGTTGACGGACGCTGCACAATGGAGGCATAATAGGAGTTAAACCAATTTTCGTAGGTACTGGGACACGGCTGGAGTCGAATCCTGACACTCAAGGATGGAAAGGAAGTTTCATGGGCATAGACCAACTACTCGCTAAGGCGTCGACTTATATGAAGGATCAGGATCTGGCCAGAATCCGAGAGGCCTACGAGTTTGCAGACCAGGCCCATCATGGCCAGGTACGCAAGTCCGGAGAGCCCTACATCCTCCATCCAGTGGCCGTGGCTGAGATTCTTGTAAACATGCAGATGGATGTGACCTCGATCATTGCAGCGCTGCTGCATGATGTCGTTGAGGACACGACCGTTGAGGTCGAGCAGGTACGAGCTCGCTTCGGCGATACCTGCGCTATGCTGGTCGATGGCCTGACCAAGCTGGAGAAGATCAAGTTCCGCTCCAAAGAGGAGCATCAAAACGAGAATTATCGTAAAATGTTCGTCGCGATGGCACAAGATATCCGAGTCATTCTAATTAAGCTTGCCGACAGGCTGCACAATATGCGCACGCTCAAGTTCCAATCGGAGGAAGCGCAGCGACGTATCGCTTATGAGACGCTGGAGATTTTCTGTCCAATCGCGCATCGGTTAGGCATTTCCGCCATCAAGTGGGAGATGGAAGACGTCGCCCTGCGTTATCTCAATCCGCAGCAATACTATCGGATCGCCAACCTGATGAAGAAAAAACGCGCCGAGCGTGAGGACTTCATTTTCCAGGTTATTGGGCGAATCACCGAGAAGATTGAGGAAATGGGTATTGAAGGCGACATTTCCGGCAGGCCCAAGCATATTTACAGCATCTATCGCAAGATGACGATGCGCAACAAACAGTTCAATGAAATTTATGATTTGATGGCGATCCGCATCATCGTGGACAACATCAAGGACTGTTACGCCACTCTTGGCATCATCCACACGCTGTGGAAGCCGATGCCTGGTCGTTTCAAAGACTACGTGGCTATGCCTAAGGCTAACATGTATCAGTCGCTGCATACGACGGTTGTTGGACCGAACGGGGAGCCGACCGAGGTGCAGATCCGCACTTGGGACATGCATCGGACGAGTGAATACGGCGTTGCCGCGCACTGGGCTTACAAAGAAGGTACCGTCCCGACAGGTAATATTGAAGACAAGATGAGTTGGTTCCGCGAAATTCTGGAGCTTCAGAACGAGGCAGAGGACGCCTCTGAATTCATGGAATCGCTCAAGATGGACTTTTTCTCCGATCTTGTATTTGTGTTTACGCCCAAGGGAGAGGTCATCGAGTTGCCCGCCGGGTCCGTGCCGCTCGACTTCGCTTATCGGATTCATACGGAAGTTGGCAACCGCACAATTGGAGCCAAGGTCAATGGACGTATTGTACCGCTTGATCATAAGCTGAAAACCGGCGATATCGTCGAAATTCTTACTTCCAAGCACTCTTATGGACCAAGCCAAGACTGGGTGAAAATCACCAAGTCCTCCCATGCGCGCACCAAGATCAAGCAATGGTTCAAAAAAGAGCGCCGCGAGGAAAATGTCATCAAAGGTCGGGAAGCGCTGGAGCGCGAGCTGAAACGTCTCGGACTGGAGCCTTCGGCCTGGATGACAGAGGACAAGCTGATGGAAGCCGCTGCCAAGTTTACCTTCCACGATCCCGAGGATATGATGTCTGCCATCGGCTTTGGCGGCATTACCGCTGCTCAGATTTGCACCAAGCTGACAGAGAAAATGCGCCGAGAAGCCGAGGCTGCTCAGCAGATCGAGCTGACGAGCGAGCCAGTGGAGGTTAAATCTCCGGGAACTCGCAAAAAAGCGGCTACTGGCGGAGTTACCGTTAAGGGAATCGATAACTTGCTAGTGCGTTTTGCCCGCTGCTGCAATCCGGTTCCGGGCGACGACATCGTCGGCTACATCACGCGTGGACGCGGCATCAGCGTCCATCGCCGGGATTGCACGAACATTCCTTATGAAGGCGATAGAGAAGATACGGAACGCGTGATCGAGGTTGAGTGGGAGGAGCTTGCGGAATCCAACTACAGCGTAGACATCGAGATTACCGGTTACGATCATCGCGGCCTGCTTAACGAAGTGCTTCAGGCGGTATCGGAGTCCAAGACGAACATATCTGCTGTGACGGGACGGACCGGACGCAACAAGATGGTCATCATCCACATGACGATCCTCATCCGCAATATTGAGCATCTGCAGTCGGTGGTCGACAAGATCAAGCGCGTAAAGGATATTTATTCGGTACAGCGCATCATGCAGTAGGAAGGGGAAGAGGTAGTGAAGGTGGTTGTACAGCGCTGTTCCTCGGCAGAGGTAACGGTAGAGGGAACCTCGACAGGACGTATCGGGCGTGGGCTTATGCTGCTCGTGGGCTTGACCCATGAGGACGAAGAGGCGGATATTCGCTGGATGGCCGATAAGATCGCGAATTTGCGTATTTTTGAGGATGAATCCCGTAAAATGAATCTGTCGGTGCGCGATGCAGAAGGTGAAATTCTGTCGGTGTCACAGTTCACGCTGTACGGAGATGCCCGCAAGGGGCGTCGTCCTAACTTCATGGCCGCTGCCCGCCCTGAGCAGGCAGAGCCGATGTACGAGGCGTTCAACGACGCTCTGCGAGCATCTGGGCTCAAGGTGGAGACCGGACGTTTCGGAGCGATGATGGATGTATCTCTCGTCAACGACGGACCGGTCACGCTTATTCTCGACAGCAAAGCTTAAGTTGCAAGCAACAAAGGGTATGCAAGCATCAAAGCTTAATTTGCAAGCATCAAAGGGTATGCAAGCATCAAAGCATAATTTGCGAGCAGCCGCGCTCGGCGTATTAAGTTCGGCCCAGCGTGGCAACACTACTTATCGAAATGAATTTGCGGCATCCGCTGTCAGGAGCGAATAGCTGAATTCTCGAAAGGAAGTGTAGGTCATGCGAGTGGGACGCAAGGATTTGAAGCTGAGCGGAGCTTCCCGCAGACTGCTTCTGGCTGATCGGCGCGAGGCGCTGCTGCTGGAGGATCTCGAAGAGGATCTGGAGTTCGCTGAGGATTGGGCATGCTCCGGGCCGATGATGCGCAAGGAACGCGGCGAGAATGAGGGCGAATGACTTTGTCATCCAACTGTAATCTGAGCGGAATGCTCCCTTAACATAATGGGGATATACTTGTACTCGACCCCCTTTTTAATAGGAACACCTTGATGCCCGGACGCTGTCCGGGCTACTTTTTTTGAATGGCTGCGGTGGGTTCCTTGACTTGCATCCTTTAGCGCGGTAGAATGATGACAATTCACACATATGGTTTTGATGATGGGAACAAGTACTTCAGCGTACATACTCAGAGAGAGACGTCGTTTCGGCTGCAAGCGTCTTTATGGTGACTGGAGGAACGACATCCCGGAGAACATTCGGCGAACCGACTGCAGTAGCCGCATGCGCATGGCGGGCGTTAACCGCATTGAAGCGGATCAGCGAGGGAGATTATTCCTGCGTTATCCGGAATCAGGGTGGCACCACGGGAGATACAGCTCTCGTCCCTGGCGATTTCTTATCGCCGGCGACGGGAGCTTTTTGCGTCTCGGCGAACTGATTTTAGCATTGAAGGAACGATGAATAGACAGGAGGTACATTATGGGATTCCAAAAAATGCCGGGTACACAGGATCTGCTGCCCGGTTCAGTAGAACGTTGGCAATTCGTAGAAGGCAAGGCGAGAGAAATTTGTCGCCGCTTTAATTTCCGCGAGATCCGCACGCCGATCTTCGAATCGACGGATCTGTTCCGCCGCGGCGTCGGCGAGACGACAGATATTGTGGAGAAGGAGATGTACACCTTCGAGGATCGCGGCGGGCGCAGCCTGACGCTACGTCCTGAGGGCACTGCAGGCGCCGTGCGCGCCTATGTGGAAAATAAGCTGTACGGCGAGCCGGATCTGACCAAGCTGTATTACATTGGTTCAATGTTCCGCTATGAGCGGCAGCAGGCAGGCCGTTACAGACAATTCCACCAATTCGGCGTGGAGGCTCTAGGCTCGGCTGAACCGGCGTTGGACGCGGAAGTCATCGCACTTGGTTATACGTTTTACACGGAAGTTGGACTTAGAGGCGTAAGAGTGGAAATCAACTCCGTCGGCACGCCGGCCGTAAGGGCTGCATTCCGAGCGAAGTTGCTGGAATTCTTGGAGCCGAAGCGTTCGATTTTGTGCAAAGACTGCCAATCGCGAATGGATCGCAACCCGCTGCGCGTGCTGGACTGCAAGGTGGACCAGCAGCATTTTGAGGGTGCACCGTCCATTCTGGACAGCCTTGACGAAGAGTGCACCGTACACTTCGAGAAAGTGAAGGCTTATCTCACGGATATGAATATTCCGTATGAGATCAATTCCCGCCTTGTGCGCGGATTGGATTATTATACGCACACTGCTTTTGAATTCAAAGCAGAAGGAATTGGCGCCATCGATACGATCGGCGGAGGCGGCCGCTACAATGGCCTTGTCGGCGATATCGGCGGCCCAGACCAGCCAGGGGTTGGCTTTGGCCTTGGCATTGAGCGGACTGTAATGATTCTGGAGCATCAGCAGGGAGCAGAATCAGTGGCGCAGCCACTGGATGTGTACCTCGTTGCACTCGGTGAGGCGGCGGAAGTGGAAGTATCCCGCCAGCTGAATGTGTTGCGGATGGCGGGCTTGTCCGCTGACCGCGACTACCAGGGCCGCAAGATGAAAGCGCAGATGAAGTCGGCGGATCGTTTTGCCGCTCGTTTTACCGGAATTCTAGGCGATGACGAGCTGGCTTTGGGACAGATTGCGCTGAAGCGCATGGACACTGGCGAGCAGCGTATGGTGTCGCTGGCGGAGCTGGCTGCGGCGATTAAGGGCGAATAGTTACTATCGATAAGGAGTGGAAATGTATGAGTGAAATTATCCATTGCGGACGCCTGAGTAAGGCGGATGTTGGTAAGACGGTTGAATTGAAGGGCTGGGTGCAGCGTCGTCGTGACCTTGGAGGCGTGCTGTTCATCGATTTGCGCGACCGCACGGGCATTGTACAAATCGTGTTCAACCCGGACTTCTCCGGCGATGCGCTTGCTATTGCTGACCGCGCTCGCAGCGAGTTCGTGCTTGCTGTTAAAGGCAAAGTGGTTGAGCGTGAAGCAGAAACCCGCAACCCGAATTTGGCGACTGGCGAAGTTGAAGTTCGCATCACCGAGATCGAAGTGTTGAATGCGGCTAAAACGCCTCCTTTTCCAATTGAGGATGGCATCGAAGTGGACGAGTCGCTCCGCCTGAAATACCGTTATCTCGACCTGCGTCGTCCAGAGATGCAGCGTACGCTGCTGCTTCGCTCCAAAGCGGCGAAAATTTTCCGCGACTTCCTTGATGGCGAGCAATTTGTTGAGGTGGAAACACCGATTCTGACGAAAAGCACGCCGGAAGGCGCACGCGATTACCTCGTACCAAGCCGTGTCCATCCAGAGGAATTTTTTGCGCTTCCGCAGTCGCCGCAAATTTTCAAGCAACTGCTCATGGTAGGTGGCATCGAGCGTTACTATCAGATCGCTCGCTGTTTCCGCGACGAGGATCTGCGTGCTGACCGCCAGCCGGAATTCACCCAAGTCGACATCGAAACTTCGTTCCTCGACCAAGATCAACTGCTCGAAATGATGGAGCGCCTTACAGCGCGTCTGTTCAAAGAAACGGTCGGTGCAGACATCCCGACTCCGTTCCAGCGCATCACCTACGCCGATGCGATCGACAAGTACGGATCTGACAAGCCGGATTTGCGTTTTGGCCTGGAGATCGAGGATATTACCGACATCGTGAAGGACAGCGATGCTAAAGTATTCGCCAGCGTAGCTGCTTCCGGCGGTGTTGTGCGTGCATTGAATGCCAAAGGCTGCGCAACCTGGAGCCGCAAGGAGCTGGATGATTTGCAGCCGTTCGCGGCGCGTTATGGCGGCAAAGGTCTGGCTTGGATTACGGTGAAGGACGGCGAATGGCGCGGCCCGATCGTTAAGTTCCTGAAGCCTGAGGAAATTCAGGCGCTGACCGAACGCCTCGGCGTTGAAGATGGCGACTTGCTTACTTTCTCTGCAGACAAGAAAAAGGTCGTTGCAGACGTGCTTGGCAACCTGCGTCTGAAAGTCGGCCGCCAGCTGGGACTGATCGACGATTCTGCGTTTAAGTTCGCTTGGGTTGTTGACTTCCCGCTACTCGGCTGGGATGAGGACGCGAAGCGTTATGTCGCGGAGCATCATCCGTTCACTCGTCCGATGGATGAGGATCTGCATTTGTTCGAGACCGATCCAGGCGCAATTCGCGCTCAAGCATACGATCTCGTATTGAACGGCTACGAGGTTGGCGGCGGCTCCATGCGGATTTACAAGCGTGATGTCCAGGAGCAAATGTTCCAGGCGCTCGGTTTCTCCATGGAGGAAGCGCATGAGAAATTCGGCTTCCTGCTCGACGCCTTCGATTATGGCACGCCTCCTCATGGCGGCATCGCCTTCGGCTTCGACCGTCTCGTTATGCTACTGACTGGCCGCACGAACTTGCGCGAAACGATCGCCTTCCCGAAAACGGCGAGCGCAACCGACCTGCTCAGCGACGCTCCATCCCGCGTCGATCTGGCTCAGCTGCAGCAGCTGCATATTCGCACCGTGCCGAAGCTGGGCTCCAAGCCGGCTCAGCCACAAGGTGGGCAGCCTGCTGAAGCTGCTGCCGGAGCTCCGGCTCAGGGCTAGGCAGCTGTGGGTTACAGCGCGTTGGCTCTGTAAGGGTCGCGTGGCCGGGAACAAGTAGTCGAAGTTACTTGATTCGGCCACAGGTCCGCCAACGAGCGCAATCAAGTAACAAAAGCTACTTGCTTCGAGCACGTGGCCGCCAACGAGCGCAATCAAGTAACAAAAGTTACTTGAAACGACCACTTGGCCGCGAACGAGGGCAATCAAGTAACAAAAGCTACTTGCTTCGACCACGTGGGTGCCAACGAGCGCAATCAAGTAGCAAAAGCTACTTGCTTCGAGCACGTGGCCGCCAACGAGCGCAATCAAGTAATAAAAGCTACTTGCTTCGAGCACGTGGCC
>NZ_NMUQ01000001.1:254678-407397 GCF_002233675.1 Paenibacillus herberti
AAAAGCTACTTGCTTCGAGCACGTGGCCGCCAACGAGCGCAATCAAGTAATAAAAGCTACTTGCTTCGAGCACGTGGCCGCCAACGAGCGCAATCAAGTAACAAAAGTTACTTGAAACGACCACTTGGCCGCGAACGAGCGCAATCAAGTAACAAAAGCTACTTGCTTCGAGCACGTGGCCGCCAACGAGCGCAATCAAGTAACAAAAGCTACTTGCTTCGAGCACGTGGCCGCCAACGAGCGCAATCAAGTAATAAAAGCTACTTGCTTCGAGCACGTGGCCGCCAACGAGCGCAATCAAGTAATAAAAGCTACTTGCTTCGAGCACGTGGCCGCCAACGAGCGCAATCAAGTAACAAAAGTTACTTGAAACGACCACTTGGCCGCGAACGAGCGCAATCAAGTAACAAAAGTTACTTGAAACGACCATTTGGCCGCGAACGAGCGCAATCAAGTAACAAAAGCTACTTGCTTCGAGCAGGTGGCCGCCAACGAGGGCAATCAAGTAACAAAAGCTACTTGCTTCGAGCACGTGGCCGCGAACGAGCGCAATCAAGTAACAAAAGCTACTTGCTTCGAGCAGGTGGCCGCCAACGAGCTCGCTCAAGTAGCTAAAATGCTTTAATTGTTCGAGCAGCTCTATAGCTTGTTCCGAGCCGCACCGATTCCGGTGCGGCTTTGAATTGAGAGCAATCGCGGTTTGATCGCGATAACGGGTATGTATTTTAAGAAGGAGGCGTAATTCATGTTGAATCAATTTTCGCGCACTGAGCTCGCTTTTGGGCCAGAGGGCATCGAAGCCATGAAGCGCAGCACGGTTGCCGTGCTAGGTATCGGGGGAGTCGGCTCTATCGCGGCGGAAGCGCTGGCGCGCACTGGCGTAGGCCGGATCATTCTGATCGACAAGGATGTCGTCGATATTACGAACATTAACCGTCAGATCCATGCTCTGACAACGACGGTCGGCCAGCCAAAGGCCGATCTGATGCGCGACCGTATCAAGCTGATCAACCCTGAATGCGATGTTATTAGCTTGCGCATGTTTTATACCGAGGAGACTTATGAGCAGCTGTTCGAGTACCCGCTTGATTATGTACTGGATGCTTCGGACACGATCTCCTACAAAGTACATGTCATCATGCAATGTCTGGAGCGGAACATTCCGATCATCTCCAGCATGGGCGCAGCCAATAAGATCGATCCGACCAAATTCACTGTAACGGATATTTCCAAGACGCATACCGACCCGGTAGCCCGGGTTGTCCGTCAAAAGCTGCGCCGCGAAGGCATACGTAAAGGCGTCAAAGTAGTCTTTTCCTCAGAGGAGCCGAAAAAACCACGTGTGGATGTCACCCAACGCATCGTGCCGGAAAATGCTCCTGAGATTCGCAAAGCGCAGCAGCCTCCAGCGAGCAATGCATTTGTGCCGCCTGTTGCTGGCCTGATTATGGTCGGCGTAGCCGTGCAGGATCTGCTGAAAAAGAACGGCATCGAAATTTAGGTTCGTAAGGTAGGCTGTTCCACGCTCTTCTGGTGCTGAGTTGCCTGGAGTTGCAGCTGCTTTAGTAGCTCTGTCGATTTATCGACTTCTTGTGACTTCCGCATTTCTGTCGATTTATCGACTTCTTTTGACTTCTGCATTTCTGTCGATTTATCGACCTCTTGTGACTTCCTCATTTCTGTACAATTATGTTTGTGAAATATGCGTTCTTTTAGATCTAACGCAACTCACACGTTATTAGCCCCAAAAGACGTCATTTGGATCGTTTAGGGTAATATAATGTCGTCAAGTTGCGTTAGATTTTTTCGTGTTCCTATTGTGGCTAAATAGGCTGGCCCCTTAGTTGCGTCAGGCTCTGAAAGAGCATCGTCTAAACGAGTCCACTAGTCCACTTAGCATTGTTGAACGCCGCCGCAAGCAAGCTGCATTCCAAAAGCATGGTTTAAGGATTTAATAAAGTAAGGTCTATGTCACGTTAAAGCGATACACACCAAACTTGTGTTATATATATTGACATATTATCTCGAAAGAAGTAACATCGTTCTAATTAACTTCAGGATGGTGATCGTTCATGATGAGTCTTATGCACCGTTTGCCCAAGATCGAGCTCCATTGCCATCTGGATGGAAGTGTCAGGCCAGCAACGGCTGCGGAAATTGCCGAGGAGGAAGGAATCGAGCTGAACTGTTCCGATCTGCGGGAACTGACCGAGCGGATGACAGTTTCGCCGTCCTGTACGAGCCTTGTGGAATATATTCAACGCTTCGAGTTGCCGTTACAACTGATGCAAACCCGTAAAGCACTGACTCGAATCGCCTACGAGACTGCAGAAGATGCTGCTTTGGACAATGTCCGTTACCTGGAAATGCGTTTCGCTCCCCAACTGCACACACGTGGGGGATTGACGGTAGACGAGATTATTGGAGCCGTTTCGGAAGGGCTGTCTGCAGCGGAGGAAAAATACGGCCACTGCGTGCGTATGATTCTGATCTGCATGCGCCATCACGGACAGATCGACAACGAAGTTGTTGTCCGGGCTGCCAGTCGCAGCAAGGAGCTGGGGGTTGTTGGAGTCGATCTTGCTGGAGACGAGGCAGGACATCCAAATGAGTTGCATACGGAAGTGTTTGAGCTGGCGGACAGGCTCGGTCTGCCGATAACAATTCACGCTGGAGAAGCTGCTGGCGCGTGCAGCATCCGTAGTGCGGTGGAAAAGCTGAGGGCAAGACGCATCGGCCACGGCGTGCGGCTGCGCGAGGATGCAGAGTTGACGCAGGTAATTCGGGAGCGTCGTATACCGCTAGAGCTTTGCGTCATCAGCAACGTGCAGACTAAGGCGGTGTCATCGATGGAAAATCATCCTATCCGCGACTACCTGGACCAAGGTCTGCTTGTGACGGTCAACACCGACAATCCGACCGTTTCAGGAACGAATTTGACCCGTGAGTATGAGAATCTTGCAAGGCGTTTTCGTTTTTCAGAAAAAGAGATCCGCAGGGTGGCGCAGAACGCGATTGAAGCTGCGTTCGTCGACGAGGAGCGCAAAGAGCAACTGCGAGAACGCTTTGAACGGGAGTGGCGGGAGCTTGGCCTGCTAGCTGTCGAGAGCTGAACATTCCCTAGGTTTTAGCAAAGTAAAAGTAGATCGTTTCCTTAACTAGAGCTCAGCAGATCGCTACCTAGCTCTAGCTAAGTTGATGATTTTCCTCGCTCTAGCTAAGGCTGATAAACCCAAGCTGTTCCCCGGAGAGCTGCGCTAGAAGCATCTCTCCGCATATAGTAAAAAGGAGCAAGCCATGGGGCCTGCTCCTTTTTACTGTAGCCAATATTACGAGTCGATCCAACGAGTTAACTCAGTAAACCCGTAGCCGGAATCAACTCGCCAAGCTTGATAACTGCCTTATACTGGCTTTTTGAACCAGCCCATCGGCTTCCCTATTGGTAGGAAAGTATAACCTAAATGGTTGTTCAGAACATTGGCGCCCATACCATAAAACGATACGAGAGCAATGAGCAGTTCAGACCAGGCAGCGAGTCCGTGGGTAAAGCTTTCAGCAATACCGAACGCGCTCAGCGCCAAGCCGAGGAAAAGAAAGTCGATCAGCACGAAAATCAGGAACAGCGTTTTGTTTGTTTCAGCAGCCCCGATTGTCATGAATAGGGTGAAAATCAAATAACCAGCAAAGGCGACGCCAAGCTGATTGCCGTCAGCTGTGCTTGCAAGTTCTGGGCCAAAAACGCCCAGCTTGATCAACCAAGAGCTGGCGACGCCGAGCCAGAACAGGCCGTAAGCGGCGAAAGCGGTCGTACCGAAGTGGTTGCCGCGCTTCGCGTCTTCCACGGCAGCGAATAGCTGAGCTATCGCTCCTAGAAATACAGCCCATGGAATGACGAGTGCATAGCCGTCTGTCCAACCCAGCTTTTGAGTAGAAGCGACCAAAGTGACCATGGCAAGGCCGAACAATCCGATTGCCGACGGGTCGGCGTTGTGATGCTTGATGTGTTGCAGGTTTGTTTGAAGCATGAAGCAGGTTCTCTCCTTTATGACTGTCTCTCTATAGTTGTCTTGCCGTTGCTCATAGGCAACCCTTCAATTCTGATGGATTCCGATATAAAATGGAGCATCATTCTGTGTCTATTTCCGCACAGTTTAAACAGTAATCTTTTCCAAATGGTTCTATGTCGAACGTTTGTACGCTTTATCTTGCTATGGTAAACTAATCGTTATGGATTCCGTTTACAGGGGTTGAGAGGATGGACTTATTCGATTACAAGGAAGAGGATGCGCCCCGTGCAAGGCTGCTTGCGGATCGGATGCGGCCTCGGACGCTTGAGGAATATATTGGCCAGGAGGATGTAGTTGGGCCAGGCACGCTGCTGCGCCGAGCGATCGAGAGCGATCAGGTTAGCTCGCTGCTGCTGTTCGGCCCTCCTGGCAGCGGAAAAACAACATTGGCGAACATCATTTCCCTCCGAACAGAGGGAGAGTTCGTCAAGCTTAATGCGGTGGATGCGACGGTTAAGGATGTGCGTGATGTCATCGACAGAGCGAAGAGTACAAAAACGCTGTACGGTCGCAAAACGATTCTTTTTCTGGATGAGGTGCATCGCTTCAACTCCTCGCGGCAGGACGCGCTTTTGCCTGCAGTAGAGCAGGGCATTATCATCTTTATCGGGGCGACAACGGAAAATCCGTTCCATTCGGTGAATGGAGCCCTATTATCACGCTCGACACTGTTCCGGTTGCATGCGCTGGAGAGCCGCCACGCGCTAGAAGCGATGCAGCGAGCGATCGCGGATAAGGAACGTGGGCTCGGCTTCATGAAGCTGGACGTTCGGCCTGAGGCTTTGGAGCATATCGCGAGCATGGCCGGTGGAGATATTCGCCGCGCGCTCAATGCGCTGGATTTGGCTGCCGTCACGACGCCATCTGAGCCGGATGGCTCGGTCATCGTTACGCTTGAGGTGGCGCAGGAATCGATTCGCAGCCGCGCTGTGCAGGCGGACGAATCAACACAGTACGATATACTCTCTGCTTTTCACAAGAGCATCCGGGGTTCTAGCGACGCGGCTTTGTTCTGGTTCTTGTACGCAGTAGAGAAGTTGGGGATGGACCCGATGGTGTTCATTCGGCGGCTGATCGTGGCATGCAGCGAGGATATTGGACTGGCTAATCCCCAGGCGATGGTCCAGGCGGTGACGAGCATGGATGCTTATCACAAGATTGGCTGGCCGGAGGCAAAATACAACGTCGCCCAAGCGATTTTATTTGCGGTGGAGAGTCCCAAATCCAATGCGACAGCGCTGGCTATCAGCAAAGCGATGACCAAGATGGAAGCTGTCGGCACGCCCGAGGTGCCGCTGCATCTGCGTGATGCGCACTACAAGGGCTCGCAGCAGCTCGGCCATGTCGGTTATCAATACCCGCATGATTTTCCCGGCCATTATGTGGATCAACTGTATTACCCGGAACGGCTCGCTGGCTCGACCGTGTACGAAGCGACTAGGCAAGGCATGGAAGACAAGATCCGCCACAATCAGCAGCAGCGCAAGTCGGCATCTTCTAAAGAGAAGCCGGGGCGCTGAGGACAACAACACGAACAAAAGCCGACTTCCTCAATTGGGTAGTCGGCTCTTTTTGGTACGCCTAGTAAGGTTATATCCCATATACAGTTGGATAAGTATTGCGAGTGAAACCAAAGCTAAGTTAAAGTGGAATGCAGCAGTTAAGGAAATATAATTCACAAATACTCCAGCAATGATGGGGGAAGTTATGGACCCAATTTCGGAGAAGGATACTACTTTTCCCATAAATGAACTTCTTTGTTCACTCTCGACGGTATCACCAATATGAGCGAAAAAAGAGTCCATATAACAGGCTCCTCCAACACCCCCAATCAACATTCCAAGATAAACAACCCAATACCAATATCATGCCTGCGCCATCACTGCTGCTAATGTATCCGTTATAAACGCCACGATTTTCTTCGTTACATAAATCATTTATTATCGTTCGCACAAAAACGGTCATTCCCGTTGCAACTACACCTTGTAGAAGTCGGAGTATGCATAAAACGATAAAGTCACTTGATAACGCAAATCCCACCATGCAAAGTGCTTGTAGCAGCAATAATAAGGTTCCTATTTTTTGGCCGCCCATTCTTTTGTAGAGAATTCCTGCGGGAATGCCGCCAAAAATTTTTCCAACGTAAAAAAGTGGAAAAAATAATACTCATTGATAAAGGTGTAAATCCAAACTGCTCTATAAAGAGAGGGAATAGCGGTAAAATCAGCTCCCTTTCAGATGATTTATTCTCTTCGTCAAATAACCCAGATGCCGTTTTCGGCATCTGGGTTATTTGACCTTTTACGCTCTAACAAACAGCTGAATTCAAAAAAAGGATTAACAAACTAAACATTTAGTATTAAAATATATAGAGGTGCAACAAATCGACTTACCCATCATATCTTAGAAAAAAGGTTTCACTGCGCTCAAAAAGTTGCCCTATAACAAAAGTTGTGGCTTGAGGACAAAAGGGAGGGATCTAACATGATCGAGAAAGAACTGGCCGCAACTATAGCGGACGGAGAAGGTTGGAGGCGTGCTGGCGGTCAGCCGTCACTAGCCGAAGTTCATCGCAGCTTGCATGTACCTAAAAAAGCTAGCTGGCTGCGCAAGCTGCTGGCTTTCATGGGGCCGGGTTATTTGGTCGCGGTAGGTTATATGGACCCTGGCAACTGGGCGACCGATCTGGCAGGAGGCTCGTTGTTCGGTTATACACTTCTGTCCGTCGTTTTGTTGTCCAATTTGATTGCGATGCTGCTGCAATCGCTATCCGCCAAGCTCGGCATCGTTACGGGCCGCGATTTGGCACAGGCTTGTCGCGACCATTACAGCAAGCCGGTATCGCTGATGCTCTGGGTGCTATGCGAGCTAGCGATAGCAGCCTGCGATTTGGCAGAGCTGATTGGAACAGCAATTGCCCTCAATCTGTTGTTCGGATTGCCGCTGCTTTGGGGCGTCATTTTGACCTCATTGGACGTCATGATCGTGCTGCTGCTGCAAAATAAAGGCTTCCGCTACATGGAGGCGCTCGTCATTACGCTAATCGGGACGATCGGGGGCTGCTTTCTGATCGAGCTGATCTGGGCGCAGCCGATTATGGCCGATGTGATGAAGGGTTTCATTCCTTCGGGAGAGATCGTAACCAATCCCGCCATGCTCTATATTGCGATCGGTATTCTCGGAGCGACCGTAATGCCACATAATCTGTACCTGCATTCCTCCATCGTGCAGACGCGCAGCTTTGAGCAGACTCCAGCCGGCAAAAAAGAAGCGATCCACTTCGCGACGATCGACTCGACAATTGCGCTGGGGCTGGCGCTGTTTATCAACGCTGCCATTTTAATTGTGGCTGGGGCCGTATTTCATTCCAGTGGTAATACCGGCATAGCTGACATAGGGGACGCTTATCATCTGATGACGCCGCTTATGGGAGGAGCCGCCGCCAGCGTACTGTTCGGCATCGCTCTGCTGGCAGCAGGTCAAAACTCGACGCTCACGGGTACGCTTGCCGGACAGATTGTCATGGAGGGTTTTCTCGGCCTCACCATGAAACCTTGGCTGCGAAGGCTGATTACTCGGCTTATCGCACTCGTTCCGGCGGTCATCGTGACGGCTCTGTATGGAGAGAAAGGGACAACCGATCTGCTCATTCTCAGCCAGGTCATCTTGTCGCTGCAGCTGAGCTTTGCTGTGTTCCCACTCGTCAAGTTCACCAGCGATCCGGCCAAAATGGGTGAGTTCGCCAACAAAACGTTCATCAAGTTGCTTTCATGGTTTTGCGCAGCTCTTATCGCGGTGTTGAACCTGTACCTGCTCGGGATGACAGTTTGGGGCTGGTTTTAAAGTCCAAACTGCATAAGTACCCTCTTTAGGCCATACCTATACAATACCTATAATGACCTCGAGGGGGTGCGCCTGTCTTCCAGCCAAGCAATTCGGCAGGGAGCAGGAAATCATGTCCGATGATCCACTGCCGTTAGGACTGAGTTTAATTTTGATCCTCTTATTCGTCTTTTTGAACGGTTTTTTCGTCGCTGCCGAATTCGCCATGGTCAAAGTACGAGGAAGTCGCATCAATACGCTCGTTTCTGAGGGTAACGGCAAGGCCAGGTTCGCCTCACGTTTGACCGGCGATTTGAATGCTTTCCTATCTGCTTCCCAGCTCGGCATTACGCTGGCATCGCTTGGACTTGGCTGGATCGGGGGGCCAGCAATTGCCCGTGCGCTCCAACCCTTGTTCCACAAATTTGGTATCGAAGGCTTGACGGCCAGCACGATTTCTTTTTTTATTGCCTTCGGCTTCATAACGCTCCTGCATATCGTCCTCGGCGAGCTAGCTCCCAAAACAATCGCCATCCATAAGGCGGAAAAGGTGACCTTGTGGACCTCAATTCCCCTCGTTTATTTTCACGCGATTATGTTCCCCTTCATCTGGGCTTTCGACGGCTTGGCAAATCTCTTGCTAAAATGGATCGGCTTCGCACCAGCAACCGGTTATAAATCGGCGCACAATGAGGAGGAAATCCGCATCCTTATGCAGGAAAGCCATAAAAGCGGCTTGATCGACGGAACGGAGCTTGCGCTTATGGACAATATTTTTGATTTTTCGGATACTAACGCCCGTGAAATCATGATTCCTCGTACGGATATGGTTTGCCTCTCTATTCATCACCCCTTCGAACAAAACAAGGCGGCGGCGCTTGCTCAGAAGCATACTCGGTACCCCGTCTGCGAGGGAGATAAGGACAATATTATCGGTTTTGTCCATATCAAGGATTTACTTAGGGGGACTCCAGAGATTAGCGAGCTGCGCATGCTGCTGCGCCCAATTACCGCCGTTCCGGAATCGATGCGGATCAGTTCCTTGCTCAAGCTGATGCAGAGAAGCAAAACGGGAATCGCGATTTTAATCGATGAGTATGGAGGCACATCGGGATTGGTCACGCTGAAAGACATCATGGAGGAAATTGTAGGTGACATTCGTGACGAATTTGATGTGGAGGAGCGTGCGGAACTAGAGCAGATTGACGCAAGCACCTTCTCATTAAGTGGACTTATGCAATTGGAGGATGTAAATGAGCGCTTCGCTCTAAAAATAGATACCGAGACGTACGCGACGATCGGCGGATGGCTCAGCTCACAAATTGGCATACCGTTGCGCATTGGGCGTTCCGTGTCCTTAGGGAATGGCTCGGAGCTTATTCTTGAGGAAAGTGAGCATTTGCGGGTATCGCGCGTGTTGCTAAGGCTCGGTGCGGTATCCGAAGAGAGCAACTGGGATGATCACCTCAACTGAGTGCGTTGTTCCTAGACAATCTGCGTGGAAACTCGTAATAAAACTAGGATATATAGCTTCATCCTTTCCGATGCTCAAAATGATCAACGGAAACTCCCAATGCCGATACTGACAACGTTATAATCTCATTACCATATGGCGGATTATGGGCGCCTACAAAGGTTTTAACTAGTACTTTCACTCGGAAGTAAAAACTTCCTTCAAATAAGCGGTCTATGTTTAAAATCTCTGCATCATAAAGCCCATAGAGCCTCGGCTCTCCATAATATCCAGTAATAGCATCGGATATTTTCGGAGAGAGGGTAGCAGTACAATGAATAGTGCCTCAAGCAATACAGAGAGCAGCAAAAAGCCAGACCACTCGTGGTCTGGCTTTTTGCTGTCTATGTTCAAACAATCGGCCCAGCAAGGGCCGCCCCCAGAGGCTTAAGCCCTTCCGGTAGCCTCGAATTCAAGTTCGTTGACCCGATTGACTTTGTCAATCGTGCCACCACCAAGGCAGGTGTCGCCGTCATAGAATACGACGGCTTGTCCCGGCGTGATCGCCTTCTGCGGCTGATCGAACACAACTTCCGCGCTGCCGTCTGCGGCTAGGCGCAGCGTTACACCTTGATCCGGCTGGCGGTAGCGGAACTTGGCTGTGCAGCGCAGCTCACCTTGCGGCAGCTGCGGCGCAATCCAGTTCACGCCGGTTGCCGTGAGCGAGGAAGAGTACAAACGAGCATGCGCATCTCCCTGCACAACGTACAAAATGTTGGACTCCAGGTCTTTGTCGGCAACGAACCACGGCTCGCCCGTGCCGGAACCGCCGATGCCGAGCCCTTGACGCTGGCCCAGCGTGTAGTACATCAGGCCGTCATGTCTGCCTTTGGTCTCGCCGCTGCGCAGATCAACCATGGAGCCCGGCTGAGCAGGCAAATACCCGCTGAGGAACTGCTTAAAGTTGCGCTCTCCGATGAAGCAGACGCCGGTGCTGTCCTTTTTGCGAGCTGTGGACAGTCCGAACTCTTCTGCGATCCGGCGAACTTCCGGCTTAGGAAGATGGCCGATCGGGAACATTGCGGAAGCAAGCTGCTCCTGGCTCAGCTGATGTAAGAAGTAGGATTGGTCCTTGTTGCTGTCGATACCGCGTAGCAGCGTGGTGACACCAGCTTCATCGCGGCTGACTTTGGCATAGTGACCTGTCGCCAAATAATCCGCGCCGAGCGACTTGGCTTTGGCAAGGAACTCACCGAACTTGATCTCGCGGTTACACATGACATCGGGATTAGGCGTGCGCCCCCGACGATATTCATCCAGAAAATAGCTGAATACCTTGTCAAAATATTGCCGCTCGAAATTAACCGTATAATATGGAATGCCGATCTGCTCGCAGACACGGCGGACATCTTCCGCATCCTCGTCCGCGCTGCAGACGCCGTTCTCATCCGTTTCATCCCAGTTCTTCATGAAGATGCCGATGACATCGTAACCTTGCCCCTTCAGAAGCAGAGCGGCCACGGAAGAGTCGACGCCTCCGGACATGCCTACGACAACGCGTTTGGAGCCATTGCTTTCATGCGCTGACATATTAATCCACCACCTTGACAATCTTGATCTTCCCCTGTTATTCTGACACCTTGTGTTCACTAGCTAAAATAAGTTTTGCTAGCCATGTCTTTGCTTGTCCAGGAAGAGTCCTATCATTGTAGCATAGGAGTCAGCTCATTTTCATCCGTTAAAGAGGTTGTTCAAAAAAGCCACCATTGATCACGATGTAAAGCAGGTAGCGAACTCGACATCGAATCAAAAGAAGCGGACGAGCATACCAAAGATGTGCTAACATAGCAGTGATATGGGAATACCTTGATTTATTAGAATTAAGTTAAGCCTAACCGCATACCTGCAGGATTGAGCTTTACCGATCTGCCAATCAGGGAAAGAGGTGCAGCCATGAAAATTTCAACAAAAGGCCGTTACGGTCTGACTATTATGATGGAGCTAGCCGCAAAGTTTGGCGAGGGACCGATTTCGCTGAAGAGCATCGCCGAGAAAAACCAGCTCTCCGAGCATTATTTGGAGCAGCTTATCGCTCCGCTGCGCAACGCGGGACAGGTGAAAAGTGTCCGTGGAGCATACGGGGGCTATATCTTGTCCAAAGATCCCGACACGATAACCGCAGGAGATGTTATCCGCATTTTGGAAGGACCGATTTCTCCGGTAGACTTCACCGAGGAAGACGATCCGGCCAAGCGCAACCTGTGGCTGCGCATCCGTGATAGCATTGCGGAGGTGCTGGATTCCACCACGCTGCTGGATCTTATTCAGTATACGGACAAAAGCGAGAGCGACAGCTATATGTTCTACATTTAAGAACGGAAAGGTCTTGAACGGGCATGGAACGGATTTACTACGATCACGCCGCGACGACGCCGCTGCATCCCGAAGCTGCCAAGGCCATGCTTGCTGTGCTGGAGGGTCCTCCGGGCAACGCATCCAGCCTGCATAGCTTTGGTCGAGATGCTCGCCGCCTCGTGAGCGAGTCCCGAGATAGTATTGCCGCTACAATCGGCTGCAGGCCGGATGAGCTGGTGTTTACCTCTGGCGGCACGGAGGCGGACAATATGGCGCTTAGAGGCGTCATGGAGGCACAGTCCGTCTCCGGCAAGCGCCATTTGATTACAAGCGCGGCGGAGCATCACGCTGTACTGAGGGAATCTGAGCGGCTGGAGCGTAACGGATACGAGGTCACATACTTGCCGGTTGACGGTGAGGGGCTTGTGTCCGTGGACAGCCTGAAGGGAGCGCTGCGGGGTGATACTGGCCTCGTTAGCATTATGTACGCCAACAATGAGACCGGCACGATCCAGCCAATTGCAGAGCTGGCCGGAATTGCCCGCGAGCGAGGAGTTCCTTTTCACACGGATGCCGCTCAAGCGTATGGCAAACTGGCGATTCAACTGCAAGAGTTGCCTGTGTCGCTTATGACGCTTTCCTCGCATAAGATCAACGGGCCGCAAGGCATCGGAGCGTTGTATATTCGTCAAGGAACGTCGCTTCAGCCGTTGCTGGTCGGCGGCTCACAGGAGCGTAAACGTCGCGGCGGCACGGAAAATCTGGCTGCTCTGGCTGGATTTGCTTGTGCGGCAGGTATCGCTTCACGCGAGCTGGAGTCGCGCGCCTTACGTATGGAGGAGCTGCGAGCGCTCTGGATTCGCCGGATGGGCGAGGCGAGCGGCGGCACAGCAATTGTAGCGGGACATTCCGAGCCGTGTTTGCCGGGAATCATCAACTTGATGTTTCCCGGCATCGATCGCGAGTCAATGCTGATGAACCTCGATCTCGCAGGCATAGCCGCTTCCGGCGGCTCTGCTTGCACGGCGGGCGCGCTGGAGCCTTCCCATGTGCTGCGTGCGATGGATGTGCCGGAGGAGCTTGCGAATACAGCGGTTAGATTCAGCTTCGGATTGGGCAATACTACAGAAGAAATGGAGCTTGCGGCGCAAAGAATTGAAACTTTTTTGCATCGTAATCGTAAATCTTCTTAGGAGGCTTTTTGCCGTGCCTAATTCGACTGATGGAATGTTAAAGCTTCAACAGATCATCGGGCTACCTGTATACATTGCTCATTCTGGTGCGCATGCCGGCAAGGTCCGCGACGTCTGGTTCGATGAACACTGGATGCTCCAGGGCTTTGTGCTTGACGGCTGGAACTGGAAACCACGAACCGTTTGTACGGTGCTGTGGGAGGATGTGCTTGTATGCGGAGCAGATTGTCTTTTTATCGGATCAAAGGAAGCAATTGGCTTGCGCCGGCTTTCTTCGCTCCAGCGCTCTTTTCTGAATGGCTGCGTGCGGCTGAAGGATCTTCCGGTCGTAACGGCAGAAGGAAAGCAGCTTGGACGGGTATCCGATGTTTACTTTAACCCGATTATGGGTACACAGGTAGTAGGTTATGAATTGACGGATGGATTCCTCTCAGACCTTATGGACGGTCGGAGATGGCTGAGAGCGCCCAGAGATCCTGATGTCTTCTTATTAGGGGAAGATGCGATTGTCGTCCCGCCGTTGGACGAGAGTGCACTGGAGCGTGTCGCAGCTTCCGATCCATAATGTAGGGAGAAATGAATAAATGAGTATGAGATGCCCAAATTGTAATTCCAGAGATATTGGCAAGATCGGTTCGCACCAGTTTTACTGCTGGGGCTGCTATATCGAGCTGACGGTGAACGGCGACAAAATGTCGGTTTACCAAGTTGAAGAAGATGGAACGCTCAGTTCCTTGGATGATCTGTTTTTTGAGGACGAAATTTCCTCACCGGAAATCCACGCCAACTGATTACTGGAATAAGAAGCCTCTGACGAACGCCGTCGCGGGCTTTTTTGTGCGTTGCAAGCTGTGTCCGGGTTGGACATACAAGGTATGGGAGCCAAGGAAAGCACATATACTGTAACGGAGCAGACAGGCCTAAGGACGGACCGGCCGCTGCCGCATGCCGGAATCAGAAGCGGGGAGGAATCCGGGTTGGAAAAATGGACACAAAACCGCATGCTGATGACTCTCGTTTATATAATCCTCGGGCTCTTGGCACTATTCCTGCTTTTGCTTATGAAGCCGGTGCTGATGAATCTGTATCGGTTCGCAAGCGCCATATTGACCCCGTTCCTGATTGCGATGGTCATCTCGTATGTGCTGCATCCAATCGTAAGCCTGCTGAGCGCCAGGCGAGTGCCGCGATCGATGGCGGTGCTGCTTATTTATACGGTGTTCTTTTCTGCGTTGACGGTCATCTTGATCAATCTAATTCCGATGGTGGCAGGCCAAGTGCATGAGCTCGGTGAGCATGCTCCAGAGCTGACGATGCGGGCTCAGAGCCTCGTCAACGATTTCAACAACACTTCTTTCTTGCCGGACAGTTTCCGCGACGCTCTAATTCGTGCGCTGCTGGCGATGGAGAAGCGATTGGCCGAATCTACGACGGATTTTATTAACAATATCGGATCGATGCTGAACGCGGTTTTCCTGCTGTTCATCATTCCGTTCCTGGTTTTTTATATTCTTAAAGACTTCGAGGTCATGGAGCGTACCGTCATCGCATACGTGCCGAAAACTCATCGTAAACAAATCGTACGCATGTTCAAAGATATCGACGAAGCGCTCGGCAGCTACATCCGGGGACAGTTCCTCGTTTGTCTCATTGTTGGTGTGCTCGCGTATGCGGGTTATGCGCTAATTGGACTTCCTTACGCATTAATGCTGGCAGCTATCGTCGCCGTTACCAATGTGATTCCTTACTTAGGCCCGTTCATCGGAGCTGCGCCAGCGCTGTTAGTTGCGTCCACCGTCTCCTTCAAAATGATGCTGCTCGTCCTAATCGTCAACATGATCTGCCAAATTCTAGAGGGAAACGTTATCTCCCCACAGGTGGTCGGCAGGACGCTGCATATCCATCCGCTTATGATTATTTTTGCTCTGTTGGTTGGAGGGGAGCTGGCCGGTATTCCCGGCATGATTTTGGCGGTACCCGTATTCGCGGCGCTAAAAGTCATTCTCCAGCATGTATTCGCCTATTACGTTCGGCGACGGACGGTCTAACTTCTCTACCGGGATAAGCATAGTTTGTAAAAGGGAGCTCCACAGACTTTTTAGTCTGCTGGAGTTCTTTTTGTTGAACGGAAGAAGGATTGGTTCGCGCAGCGATTTTCGCTGTCAAGGTCGGAAGTGACCAATAGTTAATCAAAATTAAAATGCTTCATTGACGGAATTCGAAACTGGAAGTATCATACTATCAAAAGTTAATCATAAAATAATCAAATCTTGCATGAGATGGATCGGGACGAGTGGGAGGGACAATCGATGGGAGCAACGGAAATAACATGGGGGATTTCCCCGATTGGCTGGCGAAACGACGATATTCCGGAAATCGGAGCCGAGAATACACTTGGGCATCTGCTGGGAGATATCGTAGTAGCCGGCTTTGCAGGTACGGAATTGGGCGGATTTTTTCCTGGGCCTGATGTATTGAACAAAGAGCTGGAGTTGCGCGGTCTGCGTATTGCAGGGCAATGGTTTAGCAGTTATATCGTCCGAGACGGACTTCCGGCGGTGAGAGAAGCTTTTGCAGATCAGTGCCGTTCCCTGCAGGGGGTCAAGGCGGATGTCATTGTTATATCGGAACAGACCGGCAGCATTCAAGGTCTCGACCGAAATGTGTTTAGTGACAAGCCCGAATTTGACGATGAGCAGTGGGTGCAATTATGCGAAGGGCTGAACCAGCTAGGGGAAGAGGCTCAACAATATGGACTCCAGCTCGTCTATCACCATCATATGGGAACCGTTGTACAGACTGCTCCCGAAATAGCGCGCCTTATGGATGGAACAGATGCACGGTTCGTCCATCTGCTCTACGATACCGGACATTGTTACGCATCCGATGGAGAAGTGCTTGAGGTTCTGAAAACGCATATCGGGCGCATCCGCCATGTGCATTTCAAAGATATACGCCAAAACGTACTGGATCAATGCCGTGCCAAGGGGCGTTCCTTCCAGCAATCATTCATGCAGGGCATGTTTACAGTTCCGGGTGATGGCTGCGTCCCGTTTGAAGACGTGTATCAACTGCTTCTTGCGCATGGCTATAAAGGGTGGATCATCGTCGAGGCGGAGCAGGATCCTGCCATTGCGCATCCACTTGAATACGCTCTCATTGCAAGGAAATATATTGACCGCAATCTTTTGCCGCTAGCTGCAACTGCTGACAAGGGCTACAAAAGATAAGAAACTAGCTAGGAAGCGGAGCGATCGGAAGAAGAATTGGTTTGCGGTTCGCTGTTAAATGAATCTCAGGAGGGCACACAATGGAATTGCTACGAATCGGGGTCATCGGCACGGGAGCGATCGGCCGCGATCATATGCGCCGGATTACGAACAATCTATCAGGGGGCGTCATCACGGCGGTAACGGACGTGAACACGGAGGCGGCGCGCGGAGCTGTGGAAGCGCTGGGCATTGGGGCGAACATTTATCCGGATGACGTCACGCTCATTGGATCGGGCGAGGTTGATGCTGTTCTTGTCACCAGCTGGGGGCCAGCCCATCAGAAGAGTGTGCTGGCCGCCATCGAAGCGGGACTTCCCGTCTTCTGTGAAAAGCCGCTGGCGACTACAGCAGAAGGCTGCAAGAGCATCGTAGACGCTGAAGTGGCGCGCGACAAACGTTTCGTGCAGGTGGGCTTCATGCGCCGTTACGACAAGGGTTACAGGCAGCTGAAGGAAGCAATCGACGGCGGTTTCATTGGCGAGCCGCTAATGATCCACTGCGCACATCGCAATGCGAGCGTGGCGGACTCGTACACGACCGATATGGCCATTACAGATACGCTTATCCACGAAATCGACGTCTTGCAGTGGCTTATTGGCGATGAGTACCGCTCGGCGCAGGTGTCCTTTCCAAAAAAA
This sequence comes from Paenibacillus herberti, assembly GCF_002233675.1. Classification (GTDB taxonomy): domain Bacteria; phylum Bacillota; class Bacilli; order Paenibacillales; family Paenibacillaceae; genus Paenibacillus_O; species Paenibacillus_O herberti. The sequence goes on from NZ_NMUQ01000001.1 coordinate 271,479, forward strand.
TCCCGCAACGCTCTGGGCCATCTAGGCGATCCGCAAATCGTCATGCTGGAAACGGCGGGGGGCGTCATTATCACGGCTGAGATTTTCGTTAATTGCAAATTTGGCTATGACATTCAATGTGAAGTCGTCGGCGAGGAAGGGCTGATCCGCCTACCGGATGTATCCAGCCCGGCGTTCCGTAAAGGCGGCGTTGCTGGCAACGCGCTGCTGATGGATTGGAAGGATCGCTTCATCGACGCCTATGACGTGGAGATTCAAGATTTTATCGACAATGTCCGTAAGAACGGCATGCCGCAAGGACCAACCGCTTGGGACGGCTTTATCGCCCAAGTTACGGCGGATGCCTGCGTGCGTTCCCAGCAGTCTGGCGAGCGCGAAGCGATCGAGTTGGGCGTGAAGCCGGAGCTGTATAGCGGAATGATGCAGAGACAGGTGTAGGCCAGCTATTTAAGTTGAAAATCCATATTCCATCGAAGATAATTGTGTGGTAGAATCTTTTTAAATAAAGCGCTTTCATTTGAGGGATCTTGTTCTTTGTTAACATTATCCGCTAAGAATGGAGCGCTTTTTTTATGTTTATTTATGCCCATACGTTTTGCTAAAGGGGACAGAAGCATGAGAAGACAGAGTCGGGGTACCAAGGTTTTTAGAGGAGCTATGGCAACATTTGTTTTGTTGATCGTCATCATCGGATTGGGGGTAAGCTTTTCACAATTCGCTCCTCCGCCAGCTCAGCAAAATCCTGTGCCTGAGGGCGATTTCTCAATCGACCGCGCCATGGGTTATCTGAAGGAAGTAGCCAAAGAGCCGCATCCGTCTGGCTCCGCGGCTCATGCGGAGGTAAGAGATTATTTGGTTCAACAATTTCAACAGCTAGGTATTGAAGTTGAGGTTCAACAGAAAGAGATTTCACAAATAAAAAACGTGATCTATCCGCAGGAAGACCCTAAGCTGTCGATGTACAACATCCTGGCTACGATTCCGGGAAAATCGGATTCCGACAACGCGGTGCTAATTACAGCTCATTACGATTCGAAGAAGGGCAGTCCAGGAACATCCGATGACGGGTATGGTGTAGCTACAATATTGGAATCGGCCAGAGCAATTAAGAATGGGCCCCAGCCGCAAAATACGATTTACTTCCTTCTTTCGGACGGCGAAGAGCTTGGCCTGGTGGGAGCAAGCGCATTTGCGGAAAATAAATCCATCATGGATCAGACCAAAGTTATTATTAATATGGAGGCCAGAGGAAATAAAGGGGTCCCCGTTTTATTCGAGACGAACACCAACAATTTGGAGCTGATACAAACGTTCCAAAAGGAAGCTCAATACCCGATTGCCTACTCATTCGCTTATGAGGTTTATAGGCTGCTTCCTAACGACACCGATTTTACCGTATACAAAAACAGTGGAAAACAAGGATATAACTTCGCCAACATCGATGGCCGGGATTTTTATCATGCGGCGAAGGATACTTATGATCAGGCCAGTACAGGCACGCTGCAGCATTTAGGGTTGCAAGTATTGCCGCTTTTGAAAAAGTACGCTTTTATGGACGCTGCGCAGTTCAAGGGGATCGAGGATAGTGACCACAACGCGGTATATTTTCCGTTATTCCAAAAGAATTTGATTGTATATTCCGAAGCTTATGTAATTCCGTTGTTGATAGGCTTGCTGCTTCTCGCTTTGGTAACCCTTAGTGTTGCTATAAAAAAGCAGCATATTCGCTTCTCTAAAACGCTGATCGTATTTCTGCTCATTTTGGGCAGCCTCGTTGTTATTGCAGGTTTGATTCTCCTTTGCATAAGGGTCATCGCTTACTTGATGGGCTTGCCAATCCATGAAAATATTTATATTTATAACGTTCCATATAGCGGATGGATAATGATTGCGCTCACTTTGCTGGCAACGCTGCTTTGTTTCATTGGGGCTAAAGCGATGGTCAAGAAATTCGGGGCTGGTAACGCTGCTTTTGGCATGCTGTATCATTGGCTGATTTTAGCGGTGCTGACATCTGTATTTGTAAAAGGCATGAGTTATGTTTTTGTGCTGCCGGCCGCGTTGTCGTTGCTTGCGATTTTACCGCTCATGTTCCGTTCTGAGAAGCGGATTCCAACCTTTTACGGGTATGGGTTCATCATCCCTATGGTGATTCCTTCCGTCATGTTGTTGTCTCCGATCATTTACCTCATATTCGTGTCCATGACTATTGGAATCGCGCCAGTTACGAATGTGCTGAGCTCGCTCGCGGCGTTCAACGTCATTTTCGCTTCGCTGTGGGCTTTCGACAATACCGCAGCACCAGGAATCCAGAAAGCACGAATCAGGAACAAACCGATTGAACTGTAGCGGCCACTCGATGTAGCGGTCAAGCGGCTTAGCTGCCCCTATAAAGGTCACTCGGCGCCACTGACCGTGAGCGATAGGTTTGAACAGGCGTCTAGCTTAATGCGTCAAAGGAGTGCGTTCAGAAGTCATTACGTGACCTCTGCCGCACTCCTCTTTTCGTCTTCGTCAGCGATGATAAGCTGGATTCCATGCTGCTTGCTGAACAGAATATATTCACTTACCGGGAGCTCTGAAGTGATGATCCCATCGACCTCATCTAATGCGGCGTAGGTCAGCAGCGTTGAACGTCCGAATTTGCTGGCGTCCGCAAGCAAATACAAGCGCTCAGCTTTGGAGGCGGCTTGCTTTTTGATCTGATGTTCCATCAAGTCCAAAGTCGTCAGGCCGTGGGTGATGCTGACTCCGGTTGTTGCCATGAACGCTTTGTTGATATTGTAGCGATGCAGATCCTCGGGATGAACCCCGACGAAGGCGCGGGTAAGCCTGCGGAATTGGCTGCCGATAATGACCAGCTCCGTTTGCGGCAGAGCCGCTGCACCGATGATCACGTCCAAGCTGTTTGTCAGAATGGTCAACGGCATTTGCGGGTCTAAGCTTTCGGCCAAAAAACGGGTTGTCGTCCCGGAATCAACAAAAATAATATCATGAGGCTCCACAAGCTCGGCTGCTGCGCGGGCAATCCGCGTTTTGTCCGTCCCATGGACCAGTAAATCGAAGTTGCCTGGGGCGGCAGCCTGGGAATGTGAGACGGCTCCGCCATAAACCTTGCCAATTGTACCTCTTTGCATAAGCATACTGAGGTCGCGGCGAATCGTATTTTTAGAGACGTCGAATCGTTGGCATAACTCATCAAGCGTCACCTCTTTCCGGTTCTGGATATATAGTTCTATATCCTGCAAGCGTCGGGTTTTCATGGCGCGTCTCCTGTACGGAATAGTTGAGGAGAATATAACTTATTATCAAAAGTTAATCAACAGTTAACTTTTTTAGCTCAAAAAGATGAGGTTTATTTCGTTATTGACGGTCGAATAGGAAAGGCATAAGATTAAGACATAACCAATATATACTCATACGCTTGAACATTCGATGGATCGACAACTTCCGCATTGAGAGAGGGGCCTATCATGGGAACGATTAAGAAGCTGGGCAATTACATCGGTGGGGCATGGGTAGAGGGCCACGCTGACAACTTTGAAGACGTTTACAATCCGGCGACGGGGGAGCTGCTTTGCCAAGTACCGCTGTCTACCCGCGAGGATGTGGAAGAAGCGGTTCGCGTCGCTTCGGCAGCCTTTGAGCAATGGAGACGGGTACCAGTGCCGCGCCGAGCTCGCGTTTTGTTCGCTTTCCAGCAGTTATTGCTGCGAGACAAGGATGAGTTGGCGAGACTGATTACGCTGGAGAACGGCAAAAATCTGGTCGAGGCGGCAGGAGAGGTACAGCGTGGCATTGAAAACGTCGAGTTTGCTGCAGGCGCTCCTTCTCTCATGATGGGCGACTCGCTTTCATCTATTGCTACAGATGTGGAGGCGACCAACTATCGCTATCCGCTTGGCGTTGTGGGTGGCATCGCACCGTTCAACTTCCCAATGATGGTTCCTTGCTGGATGTTCCCAATGGCCATTGCCATGGGTAACTCTTTTATTCTCAAACCTTCCGAGCGCACACCGCTGTTGATTGGCAAGTTGGCTGATCTATTAACCGAGGCAGGTTTGCCGGCTGGCGTGTTTAATGTTCTGTATGGAGCGCATGATGTCGTCAACGGCTTGTTAGAGCATCCCGAGATCAAGGCGATTTCATTTGTGGGATCGAAGCCAGTCGGTGAGTATGTGTTCAAAAAAGGCAGCGAGAACCTGAAGCGGGTTCAGGCGCTTACGGGTGCGAAAAACCATACGATTGTGCTGAATGACGCCCATCTCGAAGATACGGTCACGAATATTGTTTCCGCTGCATTCGGCTCTGCTGGAGAGCGCTGCATGGCTTGCGCCGTCGTAACGGTTGAAGAGGGAATCGCCGATGCCTTTATCAGTCGCTTGAAGGAAAAAACAGCAAGCGTGACGATCGGTAACGGCATGGATGACGGCGTTTTCCTGGGACCGGTTATCCGTGAGGACAATAAGCAGCGCACCATTCGTTACATCGAAAAGGGAATCCAAGAAGGAGCCAAGCTGCTCATCGACGGACGCGAGCGGATGAGCGGGGACGGCTATTTCATCGGACCGACCATTTTTGAGGATGTATCGCCGGAAATGACGATCTGGAAGGATGAGCTTTTTGCTCCGGTGTTGTCTGTCATCCGGGTCAAAAACCTGAAGGAAGGCATCGCCATTGCCAACCGTTCCGAGTTCGCTAACGGAGCTTGTCTGTTTACGAGTAATGCAGCCTCGATCCGTTACTTCCGGGAAAATATCGATGCGGGCATGCTTGGCATTAATTTGGGCGTCCCGGCGCCAATGGCCTTTTTCCCATTCTCGGGCTGGAAAGCATCCTTCTTTGGTACGCTGCATGCCAACGGCAAAGACAGCATCGATTTTTACACTCGCAAAAAAGTCGTCACGGCGCGTTACCCAGAACCTTCTTTCGACGAGGCTGAAGGAGGCGATCGCTAGTGTCGATCAACCTGCATCTCAAGCCGCAGCAAGTGAGCGGCGAAGGATATGTCATTGTGCAGGAATCGCTCCATCGGGACGGATCGCTTCTACAATACACCGGTATGCGCATCGTTGAGATTGAGCCGGGAGCACAATACTCGGAGTTGCTAGAGCGGGACGAGTGCTGTGTTGTAGCGGTCGCGGGGCGTATCGACGTCAGCGATGGAGAGCAGCATTTTGCAGCTCTTGGTACGCGCCAAAGCGTGTTTGAGCAAAAGCCGACCGACAGCGTTTTTCTATCCGCAGGTAAGCAGCTGCTTGTGACAGCTATTGATAAAGCGAGGGTGGCGCTCTGTTACGCCCCTTCGTTGAAACAGCTGCCGACGCGCTGGATCAAGGCTGACGAGGTTGGCGTGGAGCATCGCGGCAAATACCAGAATCAGCGTACGGTACACAATATTCTGCCGGACAGCGACGATACGGCGAGCAGCTTGCTCGTGGTCGAGGTTTATACGGCTGGCGGCAATTTTTCCAGCTATCCGCCTCACAAGCATGATCGCGACTTGCTTCCGCAAGAATCGCTGCTGGAGGAAATCTATTATCATGAGCTGAATCCGCCGCAAGGCTTCGTGTTTCAGAGGGTTTATACCGACGATCGCTCAATTGACCAGACGATGAGCGTGTGCAACGGTGATATGGTGCTTGTTCCAGCCGGTTATCATCCTGTAGGGGTGCCGGACGGTTTTTCCTCTTATTATTTGAACGTCATGGCGGGGCCGCGCCGAATTTGGAAGTTTTATAATGACCCGGCATTCCAATGGATTTTGCAGCGGGATTAAACAGGGTGAACGAATGAAATCGCAGAGGAGCGGATCCCGGACATGAGTCTTGACCTGATAGCAATCGGAAGGGCCTGCATCGACTTGAATGCGGTGGAGTACAATCGTCCGATGGAAGATACGTTGACCTTCTCCAAATATGTAGGAGGATCACCGGCCAATATCGCCATCGGGCTGGCCCGATTAGGGCTCAGGGCTGGTTTTATCGGCAAGCTTGCGGATGACCAGCATGGCAGATTTATCAGCCGTTACATGAGTGAGGCGGGCGTGGACACATCCGGCTTGACGGTGGATCGCGAGGGTCGCAAGACGGGGCTGGCTTTTACAGAAATTATTAGCCCGGATGAATGCAGCATTATGATGTACCGTGATGAGGCTGCCGATCTGTTCCTTCGCCCGGAGGAAGTGGATGAGAATTATATCCGCCAGGCTGGCATCCTGCTCGTATCTGGTACAGGTCTGTCACGCAGCCCATCCCGCGAAGCGGTGCTCAAAGCTTTGCAAATTGCGAGGCGTAACGGCGTCAAAGTGGTGTTTGAGCTTGATTATCGTCCTTATACATGGGCTAGTCCCGAAGAAACGGCCCTTTATTATTCACTCGTCGCGGAGCTGTCGGATATCGTCATCGGCACGAGAGATGAGTTCGATAAACTCGAAAACCACATCGGCGGCTCAAACGAAGATACGATTCAGCAGTTGTTCCGCCATCAGCCGCAGCTTGTCGTGATCAAACATGGCGTCGACGGTTCCTACGCTTATGCTCGTACTGGAGAGGTTTATCGCGGGCGAGCTTACAAAGCTCAGGTGCTGAAAACATTTGGCGCTGGAGATTCCTATGCCGCTGCATTCCTGTACGCGCTGATCAACGATATGGGAATAACGGCGGCGCTACAGTTCGGCAGCGCTGCGGCCGCAATCGTAGTGAGCAAACACAGCTCCTCGGCCGCGATGCCGGGAGTCGCAGATATCGAAGCGCTGATCGCCGCTCAAGAGGCTGCTGCGACAGACGCCCAGAGCTCTCTCACCGGAAAGGAGTAGGTTATGGCCGGTACAATCCGATTAACAACTTCACAGGCTCTCATTAAATTCCTGAACCAGCAATACATTCATGTCGATGGTGAGGAATCCGCTTTTGTTGAGGGCATATTCACCGTGTTTGGACATGGCAATGTGCTCGGGATCGGGCAGGCTCTGGAGCAGGATTCTGGGCATTTGAAAGTGTTCCAGGGAAAAAATGAGCAGGGCATGGCGCATGCGGCAATCGCCTTCAGTAAAGAAAAGCGCCGCCGGAAAATAATGGCCGTTTCCACCTCGGCGGGCCCAGGCTCGGCCAACGTGGTGACGGCGGCGGCAACTGCGTTTGCCAATCAGCTGCCGGTGTTGTTCCTGCCGGGAGATACGTTTGCAACGCGTCAGCCGGACCCGGTGCTGCAGCAGCTCGAGCAGGAATACAGCATCGCAGTGACGACGAATGACGCGCTGAAGCCGGTTTCCCGCTACTGGGACCGGATTACGCGGCCAGAGCAGCTGATGAGCAGCCTGCTGCGCGCTTTTGAGGTCTTGACCGATCCGGCCCGCTGCGGCCCGGTGACTATCTGTATCTGCCAAGATACAGCGGGGGAAGCGTTCGATTACGATGAAGCGTTTTTCAGCAAACGCGTTCACTATATGGATCGTCTGGCGCCAAGCGAGCGCGAGCTGCTCGCTGCGACGGAGCTGATCCGCCGCAGTCGTCGTCCGCTCATCATCGCTGGCGGCGGCGTACGATATTCCGGGGCACGGGAAGAGCTAATGGCGTTTTCGAGCGCTTATGATATTCCGATTGTGGAGACTCAGGCGGGCAAGTCGGCGGTAGAGTCCACTTTTGCCAACAATCTGGGCGGCATGGGGTTGACCGGAACATCGTCAGCGAATAAAGCAGCGCAGGAAGCGGATTTGATTATCGGTATTGGCACCCGTTACAGCGACTTTACAACATCGTCCAAAACGGCTTTCGATTTTGAAAACACCGCCTTTCTGAATATCAACGTCAGTCGACTACATGCTTACAAGCTAGATGCGTTGCAAGTTGTGGCCGATGCCAAAACAGCTCTATCCCGGCTTCACGGAATGCTCGAAGGGTATCGGACTGAATTCGGAGAGCGAATCGGACAACTGAAGCGGGAATGGGATGGAGAAAGAGAGCGTCTGGCCGGAATCGTTTTTGCGCGGGAAGGCTTTGATCCTGAGGTTAAAGGGCATTTTACGCAGGAGCAGCTAAATGAATACGCGGACGCGCTTGGTACAGAGCTGCCCCAGTCGTCGGCGCTGCTGGCTATCAACGAGGCGCTGGCCCCGGACAGCATTATCGTTGGCGCAGCGGGTTCTTTGCCCGGCGATCTGCAACGAGCCTGGAGCGCGAGTGAACCAGATACGTATCATGTTGAATATGGATACTCCTGCATGGGTTATGAAATATCCGGCGCATTAGGCGTTAAGCTGGCCAAGCCGGACTGCGAGGTATATTCCATCGTTGGCGACGGCAGCTTCCTGATGCTGCATTCCGAGTTGATCACAGCTCTGCAGTACAACCATAAAATTAATGTGCTGTTATTCGATAATTCGGGCTTTGGCTGCATTAATAACTTGCAGATGGGCAATGGCGGGGGCAGCTATTTCTGCGAATTCCGCAATGATGAAAAACAGATTATGAACATTGATTACGCTAAGGTCGCTGAAGGTTACGGTGCCAAGGCGTATCGTGTCAATACGCTGGATCAACTACGGGAAGCTTTGGCGGATGCTAAGCAACAGAGCCGTTCCACCCTGATCGACATCAAGGTGCTGCCTAAAACGATGACGGATGGTTACGGAGGCTGGTGGAATGTCGGGGTTGCCGAGGTTTCGGAAAGCGAAAGCATCCGGCAAGCTCATGAGAGCAGAATGAGTAAACTGCAAGGAGCGAAATCCTATTAACAGCAACAGCAAAGCCCTTCCGACGACGATTTCTTCGGGAGGGCTTTTTGCTAGGGATAAAGTAGCCTGATCTCATGCTCGCTTGCATAGTTTTCGTAGGCTTCGGGAGGTTTGCTGTTCGTCACAATGCAGCTGAGATCGCTCAGCTGGCAATAAGTAGTGAGTGAATACTGATCGAATTTACTGTCGTCGATCATTAAGTAAGTGCTCAAGCTTTTTTTGGCGACCATGCTTTTAATTTCGGTTTCCATCGGGGATGAATTGGTGACGCCATTGGCAATGGAAATACCTGTAGAAGCCAGGAAGGCTTTAGTAATGTTGTATTTCTGCAGCAGCTCCAAGCTTTGGTATCCGACGAATGAATTTGTATTGCGCTCCAGCATGCCGCCTGTGGAAAACAGGGTCAACCCAGAGTAGGCTCTGGCATCGTGGATAAAATCAAAATTGTTAGTGACGATCGTCAGATGTCTGTGGGCAAGGTAAGGCAGCATTTCCAGCGTTGTTGTGCCGGAATCGACAAACAGCACGTCACCGTCCTCAACGCAGGTGGCGGCCAATTGGCCGATCAACTGTTTTTTGCCCAAATAGAGATCTTTTCTTTCATTGAACTTGATCAGCGTAGAATGATTGACCGAGACGCCTCCGTACACTTTTTTTAGAATGCCGGAATCAACCAGTTCCTGAACGTCCCGACGGACGGTATTTTTGGATACTTGAAAATGATCCATCAACTCATCCAGGGAAACAGATTCATGCTGATAGACATATTCCTTCATTTGTTGAATTCGTTTGGATTTAATCATTGTTAACTGCTCCTATTTGGCCATTATATCTCTCCCTATTTTAAACATATTCCTGCAAATAAGACAGTCCCTATCCACTAAGATGGGCGGCAAATTGACAACGGAGTGCCGTTAACCTATAATTTTGCACATATATGAACAGCGTTGATGAGATGTTAGTAGGGCGCAGCCCGGCAAGCAGAGAGAGGATTCCTCCCGCGCGATATTTCGCTGGCGGTTGGCTGCAAGAATCCCCATGCCGAAGAGTGCACCGAAGCTGATCTCAGAGTGTGGACCAACTCCACCGGCTGCAGGACCCGTTATCGTCCGCGAAGAGGAGATTGCCCCCATGCTTCCATGCGAAGCCGGGCAGTAACCAGGGTGGTACCGCGATATCAATCGTCCCTGTCAATTGACAGGGGCGTTTTTTGTGTTTCTAATTCAACTCCTATTAAACTCAAGGAAGGCTGGAATCCAATCATGAAAGCAGCAGAAATCCGCTCCAAGTGGCTGAAATTCTTTGAAAGCAAAGGACATAAAGTAGAGCCGAGCGCATCGCTTGTACCTCACAACGATCCATCCCTGCTCTGGATCAATGCCGGAATCGCACCGCTTAAGCCATATCTGGACGGCCGTCAAATCCCGGAAAACCCACGTATTACGAATGCCCAGAAGTGCATTCGTACCAATGACATCGAGAACGTTGGCAAAACGCGTCGCCATCAGACGTTTTTCGAGATGCTGGGCAATTTCTCCATCGGTGATTACTTCAAAAACGAGGTTATCGTCTGGTCCTGGGAATTCCTCACCTCTAAAGACTACATCGGCTTTGATCCGGAGCGCCTGAGCGTCACCGTGCATCCGGAAGACGAGGAAGCGTACAAGCTATGGAACGAAACGGTTGGCATCCCTGCCGAGCGCATCATCAAGCTGGACGGCAACTTCTGGGAAATCGGCGAAGGCCCTTGCGGCCCTTGTACAGAAATTTTTTACGACCGCGGCGAAAAATATGGCAATGCCCCCTCCGATCCTGAGCTGTACCCGGGCGGCGAAAATGAGCGTTACCTGGAAGTATGGAACCTTGTTTTCACCCAGTACAACTTGAACAAAGACGGCAGCTACACACCGCTGCCGAACAAAAACATTGATACCGGCGCCGGTTTGGAGCGCTTCGCTTCCATCCTGCAGGATGTTGACTCCAACTTCGATACGGATCTGTTCGTACCGATCATCGCGAAATCCGCTGAAATTGCTGGTGTTAAATACGGAGAGAACACGGATACGGACGTCGCTCTAAAGGTTATCGCCGATCACGTTCGCACGGTCATATTCGCCGCCGGTGATGGCGTGCTGCCTTCCAACGAAGGTCGCGGCTACGTTATTCGCCGCCTGTTGCGTCGTGCTGTACGCTACGGCAAAACGCTCGGCATTGATCGTCCGTTCCTGTACCAACTGACTGGCACGGTCGGTGACATCATGGGTGTGTACTATCCGGAAGTTGTGGACAAACGCGAGTTCATTGAGAAGGCTATCCGCAGCGAGGAGGAGCAGTTCCACCGTACGTTGGAAGGCGGCCTTGGTTTGCTTGAGCAGCTTGCCCGCACAGCGAAGGCGAACGGCCACAGCGAGATTAGCGGCGCGGATGCGTTCAAGCTGTACGATACATTCGGATTCCCGTTCGACCTGACGGAGGACTATGCCGGCGAGAACGGACTGAGCGTGGACCGCGGCGGCTTCGACAATGCTATGGAAGCTCAGCGCAACCGTGCTCGTGCAGCCCGCCAGGAATCAGGCGGAATGGGCATTCAAGGCGGAGCGCTTTCCGGCTTTACGGAGCCGAGCCAGTTTATCGGTTACTCGAATCTTGTCAGCGACGCTGTCGTAACCGGTATTTTCGTGGACGGTGAACTGGCGGACATCGCCGGAGAAGGCAGCCGTGTTCTTGTGGTACTGGATCGTACACCATTTTATGCAGAAAGTGGCGGTCAGATCGGCGATAAGGGCATCATCAGCGCGCCAGGGCTGAAGCTTGAGGTCGAAGATGTGACCAAGGCTCCGCATGGTCAGCCCGTGCATCATGCGCTTGTCGTGGAAGGCACGTTGCATAAAGGCGGTGGAGTATCCGCTGAAGTATCCCGCTCTTCCCGCAGCGACACGGTCAAAAACCACACTGCGACGCATCTTCTGCACAAAGCGCTCAAGGAAGTGCTCGGTTCCCATGTTAATCAGGCTGGCTCGCTCGTAGAGGCGGAGCGTCTGCGCTTTGACTTCTCGCATATCGGCGCCATCTCGCCTGAAGAGCTGACGGATATCGAACGCCGCGTCAACGAGCAGATTTGGAATGGCACGCCAGTGGTCATCGAAAGCAAGCCAATTGCTGAAGCCAAAGCGATGGGCGCAATGGCTTTGTTCGGCGAGAAGTACGGCGATATCGTGCGTGTCGTGCAGGTGGGCGAGTATAGCGTCGAGCTGTGCGGTGGCTGCCATGTCGAAAATACGGCTGGGATTGGTTTGTTCAAAATTACCGGCGAAACAGGCATCGGCTCTGGCGTACGCCGCATCGAGGCTGTTACCGGCAAAAATGCCTATGCCTTCACCGAGGAACGGCTGGAGCTGCTCCAGCAGGCAGCAGCTCTGCTCAAGGCTGGCGTCGCTGAATTGCCGCGTCGCCTGGAAGCTTTGCTCGGCCAGGTCAAAGAGCTGCAGCGTGAGAATGACTCTTTGCAGGGCAAGCTGGCTCGCATCGAAGCAGGCAACCTGGAGAGCGGCGTCAAAACTGCCGGCGAACTCAGCGTTCTGGCAGCTAAGGTCAGCGCTCCATCGATGGACGCGCTGCGCGGCATTGCCGATGAGCTGCGTCTCAAGCTGCCGGCTGCGGTTATCGCGCTCGGCGCTCCTGCTGAAGGCAAGGTGAACCTTGTCGTTTCCGTGCCGCAGGAGCTCGTCAAAAAAGGAATCCATGCCGGGAAGATCATCAAGGAAGCGGCAGCAGTTTGCGGCGGCGGCGGCGGCGGTCGACCGGATATGGCTCAAGCGGGAGGCAAGGACCCGTCTAAGCTCGAAGAAGCGCTCAAACTTGTCGAAGAACTGGTTCTTGCCAGGGCAGATGTGATATAGTTAAGACGTATCTTTAAATGTGCCCACTCATTCGGGCCAGAGGAAAGCGAGGTGCTTTCGGTGAGCTCCATGGACAAGACAATGAAGTTTGACGTGGTTGCAGACGGTCCTGAGGCTTCCTCCAAGGAGATTCTGCTGACGGTGTATGACGCGCTGGTCGACAAGGACTACAATCCGATCAACCAGATTGTCGGGTATCTGCTATCCGGAGACCCCGCTTACATCCCGAGGCACAACAACGCAAGAAGCCTGATTCGCAAGAAGGAACGAGACGAGCTCATTGAGGAATTGGTGCGCTCCTATCTTGCCAATCACCGCTGATTCGGGCATGAACAGGAGAATGACCACTGATTAGAATTTTGGGCTTGGATTACGGTGACCGCCGCATCGGCGTTGCCCTCAGCGATCCCATGGGCTGGACAGCCCAGGGATTGGAAGTGTTGCAGCGCAGGGACGGCAGCGAGCTGCAGCGGCTTGCTCAGCTTGTAATCGAGCATGAGGTCACTGAGATCGTTGTCGGACTGCCGAAGAATATGAACGGCACCATCGGTCCGCGTGGCGAAATTTGCATCGCATTTGCCGAGGAGCTTCGGCAATTAGTCAACTTACCTGTACACCTATGGGACGAAAGACTTACGACGGTATCCGCTGAACGGACACTGATCGAGGCGGATGTCAGCCGCAAGAAACGCAAGCAGGTTGTCGATAAGTTGGCGGCCTCGCTTATTTTGCAAAATTATCTCGACTCTAAGATGAAAAGGTGAGGGTAACGATGGCAAATGACGACATGCAGTTTGAAGAGCCGGAAATCATCTATATTCCGGATGAAGACGGCAACGAGGAAGAATTCGAAGTTATCATGAAGTTCGAGGTCGACGGCTCGGACAAGAAATATATGATGGTAGTGCCGCTCAGCATCGAGGAATCAGACGATGAAGAGGACGAGGTATACGCCTTCCGTTACGAGGAAGAAGGCGACGACCTCAAGCTGTACACGATCGACGACGAGGAAGAGTGGAGCATGGTCGAAGAGACCTTCAACACCTTGCTTGGTGAACTGGAGGAAGACAAGGACTAATGAGCACAGGACTTCCGCAGCGTATTACTCTCCTCAAGGAAACGTACGGCCTCGAGGTGCTGCTGGTGGATGAGCAGGGACAGGAAATTCCGTTTGTTATTCAAGCGGAATTCAGCCTGGATGGCACTTCCTACGCAGCACTTCAGTCCCCGACCGGACGCAAGGATGGCGAGGTTGAGATGTTCCGCATCGTCACGGATAATGACGGAGCACCTCAGCTGGAGACGATTGAGGATGATGAGGAATGGGAGCTTGCCGCCGAGACGTATGATGCGTTGTTGTTTGACGGAGCAAGCGAGGAATAGCAAAATGTATGGGGCGGGCTTTTGCCGCCCCTTTTCACTGTTGTAAAGGTTATAATGGTGAATAATATGGGAAGCTTATTGCACAGTCGGAAGCGGAGGACAGGGTAGAGATGCAGAGGAACAATCAGAGCGGATTGGATGGCCAAGAGCCCTCCGGACCGGCAAGGAGCCGGATTACGTTATGGGTATTGCTGTCGCTCGTTACCTTGCTGCTTCTAGCGGCAGCGGGCATAGGCGGCTATATATGGAATGGGCTGCGCCCTGCTGCGGGGGGCGAATCCCGCCAAGTTGTCATCGAACGCGGGATGTCTCCCATCCAGGTTGCAGATCGGCTTGAACAGGACGGGATTATCCGTAATGCTTTTATTTTTAAGTATTACCTGAAGTTCAAGGAGCAGGGCAGTTCCTTCAAGGCTGGCACCTATGAGCTGTCTCCGGGCATGGAGCATGAGGCTATCGTAACGAAGCTTAATAGCGGCGAAACGGTCAAAGAGGAAACGATCCGTTTCACGATTCCGGAAGGTTATACGGTGCTGCAAATCGCGGACAAGCTTGCCGCCGAGGGATTGGTCGATCGCGATCAATTCGTGAAGCTGGCGGATGAGCCGCGTATCTGGGAGGCCGACGCAGTGAAGTCGATCCCGGATGACAGTCGACTGAGGCATCGGCTTGAGGGGTATTTATTCCCGGATACCTATGAACTGAAGAAGGACAGCACCGAGGAGGATATTCTGAACCGGATGCTGGCCGAGACTGACCGCAAGCTTGCTGAGCTCGGAGAGCTTGACGAGACATTGGAACAGCGCGGCCTATCCTTGCATCAGTTGATGACAGTCGCTTCACTCGTGGAGCGGGAGGTTGTCGTTGATAAGGAGCGAGCCGCCGTTGCCGGCGTTATCTACAATCGCCTGGCGAAGCCGATGCGCCTGCAAATCGATGCAACCGTGCAGTATTTGCTGGACAAACCGAAGGCGCGACTGTACGAGAAGGATCTTGAGGTCGAGGACCCATACAACACGTACCGGAGCGACGGTTTGCCGCCAGGGCCGATTAGCAGCCCGAGCCTCAAGTCGATTGAGGCGGCTTTGAATCCAGAGAGCACGGAGTACTTTTACTATGTAACCAAGAAGGACGGCTCGAGTGAGCATCTGTTCGCGGTTACGTATGATCAGCATCTCAAGAATATCCGCGAAAGCGAAAAGTAACAGCAAGGAGGAAACAACAGTGGCAAGGAAACCGGAACTGCTGGCAACGGCAGCTTCCCTAGAGGAGCTGCGCCGGCTGATCGATGCCGGGGCGGATGCCTTTATTATTGGGGAATCCCGTTATGGAGCCAGACTGCCGGGAGAATTCGGGCTGGAACAGCTGGAGCAGGCCGTGGGAATCGCGCGCAGCTCGCAGCGGCAGGTGCGCATCTATGCAGCTGTCAACAATTTGATGGATAATCGCACGTCTGATACGCTGCCCGGCTATTTAGCACAGCTGGCGCAGATCGGCGTTGATGCGATCGTGTTCGGTGACCCGTCCGTGCTCATCGTCGCTCGTGAGGCGGCGCCCGGCGTTCCGCTGCATTGGAACGCGGAGATGACGTCGACGAGTTATGCCCAGGCTGAATACTGGGGGCGCCGCGGCGCTTCCAGAATCGTATTGGCGCGAGAGCTCAACATGGAGCAGGTCATCGAGGTCAAGGGGCTGACGGAGCTGGAAGTTCAGGTGCAAGTGCATGGCATGACGAACATTTATCATTCCAAGCGCTCACTCGTGGACAGCTATCTCGGTCATCTTGGCGGGGAGCGGGAAGGCGTCGACAGCAGTCTTGGCAAGGGAATGTTCCTGATGGAGCCAGAGAGGCGCGATGAGCGTTATCCGATCTACCAGGACGATTATGGTACCTACATGATGAGCTCCGATGACATCTGCATGATCGAGAACTTGCATGAGCTGATGGAGGCTGACATCGACAGCTTGCGTATCGAAGGGTTGATGAAATCGCCGGAGTACAACGAGACGATTGTGCGTGCTTATCGAGCAGCAATTGATGCTTATGCTGCTGATCCAGACGGCTACCGCTTCAATAACGAATGGTTGAATGCCATCCGCCATGTGCAAGATCCAGAACGAGAGCTGAGCTACGGCTTTTTCTATAAGGAACAGGTTTATTGAATAGTTGCAATCAGGAGGTGAACTTAACAACATGGCTATGATATTGAATCATCCTGGGCTGAAGGGTAACAGGCATCGGCTAGAGCGCCCTGAGCTGCTCGCGCCGGCCGGCAATTTGGAGAAGCTGAAGTTCGCCGTGCACTACGGCGCTGATGCTGTTTATATCGGCGGCCAGAAATACGGCCTGCGCTCCGGAGCGGATAACTTCAGCTTCGAGGAGATGCGCGAAGGGGTAGAGTTCGCCGAGCGTTATGGTGCGAAGGTATTCGTAGCAACGAATATCTATGCTCATAATGAGGACATTGAAGGGCTGGAGGCCTATCTCCGCAAGCTGGAGGAGGTTGGCATCGCGGCAATTATCGCCGCCGATCCCGCGATTGTGGAGACGGCCCAGCGCGTTGCGCCGGGGCTGGAAGTCCATCTTAGCACCCAGCAGTCCGTGCTTAACTGGCGGACGGTGCAGTTCTGGAAGGACGAGGGTCTTCCACGCGTCGTGCTCGCTCGCGAGACGAGCCTGGAGGAGATCGCTGAGATCAAGTCCCATGTGGATATTGAGATCGAGGCGTTCATCCACGGCGCGATGTGCTCTTCTTTTTCAGGACGCTGCGTGCTTTCCAACCACTTTACCGATCGGGACTCCAACCGTGGGGGCTGTTGCCAGTCTTGCCGCTGGAAGTACGATCTGTACGTGGATGGTGATACAGTTAATGGCGAAGAAGACAATCAATTCACGATGGGCTCCAAGGATCTATGCATGATCCGCCATATTCCGGAGCTGATTGAGGTCGGCGTGGACAGCTTCAAAATCGAGGGCCGAATGAAAAGCCTTCATTATGTCGCTACGGTCGTTAATGCGTACCGCCAGGCAATTGACTCCTACTTCGAGGATTCGGCAAGTTATGAGCTGAAGCCGGAATGGCTGGATGAAGTGAACAAGGCGGCCAATCGCCCGCTGAACACCGGCTTTTTCTTTGATACTCCGAGCACGGAGGAGCATATTTACGAGCCGGAAGACAAGGCGGCTCCTTATGATTTTGCTGGAGTCGTTCTGGAGTATGACGCAGAGACAGGTCTTGCTGTCATCCAACAGCGCAATCACTTCAAACCGGGTCAGGAGATTGAGTTCTTCGGACCTGGCGGCACGTTTTTCAAGCAGCAGGTCGGCGAGCTTTATGACTTGGAGGGAGCCAGCCTTGATGCGGCGCGGCATCCGCTGCAGCATATCGTGCTGCGTACCGAGCAACCGGTCAATCCAATGGATATGATGCGCAAGCGCATCCGATAACGATAATACGATCCGACTCAATCGAGCTCGGATCTTTTTTTATTTCTATTATTAAAAATGGAGGTGATCTTCAGTCCTTTAATGTCAGAAAGTGAAATAATGCTATAGTTATAGATGGTATAAAATTACATAAATTGAATAAATATTTATCTGACATAAGCATAATCGACGTTCTATGTTTATCCGATAAAAAAAGAATAACCAATTGAAATGATATGAGGTGCGACGTCATGCTCAATAAACTCTACTCCAGCCTGAAGGATTCATGGAAGAGGCTCAGTCGGGCAAACGGACAAAAAGGAAGGGATGATAGTGGCAGTTCTAAAGCTATGCCGGATGGAGGAAGTGATGGGCGCCGCAAGCCAGTGACGCTTGGCATGAAGCTTTTCCTGACGGTCTTTG
Organism: Paenibacillus herberti; assembly: GCF_002233675.1. Classification (GTDB taxonomy): domain Bacteria; phylum Bacillota; class Bacilli; order Paenibacillales; family Paenibacillaceae; genus Paenibacillus_O; species Paenibacillus_O herberti. Next base: position 289,345 of record NZ_NMUQ01000001.1, read on the forward strand.
CCAGCATTTTGATCTGCGTGTTAGCCATGGGGCAGCTTTCCTACCTGATTTCCAAGTCGATTATCGAGGAGCAGGCAACGAAATCATCGAGCCAGACGATCAAGCAGCTATCCGAGAAATTGGAGCTTATTTTCGGTCGGTTCGATGATATTTCAATGCAATTTGTATCGGATACAACTCTGCAAAACATGATTTCCAGCACGCTATATGCTTCTGATGAAGCAGAAGCGCTCAAAGCTCAGCGTGAATTAAACAACAAGTTGCAGAATATGGTCCTCGGTATGGATGGCGTTGAAAATCTGAATTTGATACCGCTTCGAGAAAGCCTTGGCGACACCGTCATTGGCACGGGCAAGCTGGACAAGGCAAAGCTGGAGCAAAAGGAATGGTATAAGGCAGCTTTGGAAGCTCAGAGCCAGACAGTGTGGATTCCGACGCAGCCGCTAGGATTTCAGGACGGCGGCAAGCCGACGATCGGACTTGCTCGTCCGCTGAAGGAGCCAGGTGGCAACGAGGCGGTATATCTGCTTTTAGTAGAAATCCAGGACAGCGCTCTGCAGAATCAGATCAAAGGCGCTGAGCTTGGCGAGGGCAGTAGTATTTCGATACTCGACAGCAATGATCGGATCCTGTTGGACAGCACCGGCAGGGGGATGATTGGCAAGGAATCGAGGGTCAAGCTGACCGGTACCATGAATGAGAAGTTGGACGGTGCGTTGCTTACCGAGAATGCAGGTGGCGATGTGCTGGTAATCTACAAAAGCTTTCCGGCAAATGGATGGATATTATCAAGCGTGCAGCCTGTAAGTGTGCTTGTGCATGCAGCGGATGCCATTTACCGCTTGACCTTCATCGTGTCCGCCATTGCGGGCGTGCTGGCTGTGCTGATCGGACTGTTCGTGATGCGGCTTGTCGGAAGGCCGCTGAACCGGTTGCGCAGCTTGATGCAGCGGGGCAAGGATGGTGATCTTACCGTGCGGGCGGAAGCCAGAAGCGGCGATGTCATCGGTAAGACGGAGCATAGCTTCAATGAGATGATGGAACAGATCACCGGGCTCGTTACCGAAGCCCGTACGGGAGCGGAGCAAGTGCTTGGCACGGCTGCGGAGCTTGGCGGAGTTTCCAGACGAACCGCGGAAGCTGCACGCGAGATTGCGACAGCCTCTGAGGAGATTGCAGGTGGAGCTTCAAGCCTTGCCACGGAGGCGGAGCGGGGCAGCGACCTGACGATGGACATGAGCCGCAGTATGGAGCAGTTGAAGCAGAGCAACAGCCAAATGAGCGGTACGGCTCAACAGGTCGAGACTTCTAGCAAGCTCGGCAGCGAGTATATGGTACAGCTCGTGCAGAAGACGGCTCAGACCGAAGCGATGACGAGCAATATGGCGAAGCAGATTGAGTCGCTACAGGAAAGCACACGTTCTATCCGTAAAATTCTTGACGTCCTCGGCGGCGTCGCCAAACAGACGAATATTTTGTCGCTTAATGCTTCAATCGAGGCGGCTCGTGCAGGCGTTGCGGGTAAGGGCTTTATGGTCGTCGCTGCCGAAATCCGGCAGTTGGCGGAGCAATCCAAGCAGTCCATCGGCATGGTCGAGGAAATAACAGGCCGCATTCAACAGCAAATGGATGAGACAGTGGCTTCACTCGCTGCAGCCCGTCCGATTTTCCAGGAACAGATTGAATCGGTGAAGGATACAAGCCAGATTTTCCTGGAAGTGCAGGGAAGGATGGCTGAATTTGGACACAGCCTGCAAAGTGTGGGTAGCGCGGTTCAACTACTGGATGAAGTCCATTCCCAGCTTAGCGGAGCGATGACGAGCGTAAGCGCAGTTGCGGAGCAATCCTCGGCAACTTCGGAGGAAGTAGCATCGCTGACGCAGGAACAGCAGGGTGTAAGCCAGGGTCTCGTTGAACTTTCGTCCAATTTGGAAGGCGTATCACGCTCGTTGCAGCTGGCGCTTGCTCGTTTTCAAACCGAACAGTATTGACATGCAGCCGGACCCTCTGAGGTCCGGTTTTTTGTTTGGCTTATGTTTGGCTTAGGGCCAATGACTTTGTCTGTTCAATGTCAAGAGACATTCGCCTTGTTTATTTTCTAATAAAGAATTAAGTTCACACGACCATATTCCGATATGGATAGGTACAAAGAGTTAAGAATAGAGGATGGTGTATTCAATTGCAAAATCCGTTCAAAAAAGCCCTCAAGAGGGACCCAGCTATTCCACAACGGACTATTGATTCTTCCGCTAGTTCCAGGCTTGCATCTCGCAATCCGCTGAATCTAATGAGTGTAAGATTGTTTTTAATTGTTTTCATCAGCATTTTAGCTTGCGTAAGCTTTGTCGGTACGCTTTCCTACAACATTTCCAAAAATGTCATCGAGAAAAAGGTTACCGAATCAACAGTTGCCACGGTAGGTCAGCTGCGAGGAAAGATGGACCTTATTCTACAAGGCCTAGAGAATTACTCCATGCAGTTTTTTACGGACAAGCAGCTTCAGCAAAATTTGAATAACCTGGCTACCGTCAGCAAGGATGAATATGCCTGGTTTGATAATCAGAAGCAGATCAATGACAGGCTGTCAGGCTTGGCGTTGTCGAATCAAGATGTTATTAATGTCAATTTGATTCCGACTGGTGGGAAATCAACTCAGATACTGGGAACCGGTAGTCTGGAATATGACACGGTTAAGGATTCGGCTTGGCTGAAGCAGGCTACTGAACTCGGCGGCAAGCTTCTGTGGATTCCGATTCAGCCGAATGGTTTCCAGGGCAAAAGTGAAGCTTCATTCGGGCTTGCCCGAGCGATCAATATTGCTTCGAGCGGCAATTCCTATATTCTGCTTATTGAGATTGAAAAAACGGTTATTTCGGAACAGCTAAAAAGCGTCTCTCTCGGCGAAAAAAGTCGGGTGCAGCTGCTTGATACCGCGAGCATGATTCTGGTCGACAGTCTGGATACGGCTCAGGAAGGACAACTGAGCATCATTGACCTCAGCAACAAGGGCACTGCGGATAGTGCAGAAGGGTCAGGAAGCGTCGTTACAGGCAGCAGTATTGGGGAAGTACTCGCTGTTTATGAGCATCTCGACAGCAGCGGCTGGAATGTTGTCGCGATGCTTCCAACCGCTGAACTCGTTAAGGATGCCAAGGAAATCGCGCGTGCATCATGGCTTGTTTCAGGAAGCGCAGCTTTACTAGCTATTCTTGTTGGAATTTATGTGATATTCACTATTGGACGTCCTCTTCGCCAGCTCCGCAAGCTGATGGGGGAAGCGATGGAAGGCAACTTAACTGTCCGTTCAACGCTGCGCTCCAAGAGTGAAATAGGTCAACTTGCTGACAGCTTCAATGAGATGATGGAGCGTATTACTGAGCTTGTACAGCAGACCCGCGGCAATGCCAAGCTTGTTTTAAGTACGGCGGAGCAGGTCGGGGACGCTTCTCGCCGCACGGCTACCGCTGCTCGTGAGATAGCCGTTGCTACGGAAGAAATTGCTGGCGGGGCTACAAGCCTAGCAATGGAAGCGGAGCGGGGAAGCGATTTGACTGGCAATATGGATTACGGCATGAGGAAAGTCAAAACTTCCAATGATGAGATGCGAGCTTCGGCAGAGCAGGTGGAGACGGCTAGCCGTGAGGGAACGGAACATATGGCAGCGATGATTCAAAAAACGGGTGAAACCGAGCTGATGATTCGCTCCATGACGGAGAAGGTAGAGCGGCTCAAGGACAGCACTCGTTCGATCCGCAAAATTCTGGATGTGCTCGGTAGCGTTGCTAAGCAGACGAATATTTTGTCTCTTAATGCTTCGATCGAAGCCGCACGCGCGGGGGCAGCAGGCAAGGGATTTATGGTTGTAGCGGGTGAAATCCGGCAGCTCGCGGAGCAATCCCGGCAATCCATTAGTCTGGTGGAGGGCATTACAAATACGATTCAGACCGAGATTGAGGAAACGGTCGTTGCACTCGGCATGGCTCAGCCTATTTTCCAAGAGCAGATCGGCTCCGTCAAGGAAGCGAATGGAATCTTCCTGGAAGTTCAAGGACGTATGGGCGCATTGTCCGATAGCTTGGAAAATGTGTGGGAATCGATTCGCATGTTGGACGAATCCCAGCAGCAGCTCGGCGCGGCGATGGGCAGCGTGAGCGCAGTTGCGGAGCAATCCTCCGCCACCTCGCAGGAGGTAGCTTCGCTCAGCAGTGAGCAGCTAGGTGTGAGTGAGAGCCTGGTTGCTCTGTCAGGCAGTTTGGAAGCTGTATCCAAGTCGCTGCAGCAATCGTTGGACAAATTCCGCGTTAATGAATAACTGAATCCGTTGTAGCAAGTCCGGTCCGCTCAGCGGGCTGGGCTTTTTGTGTATTCAGGTTAGCCAAGGGAGAATGGGCAACACTGGGAATGAAGATTAGATTGCGCAAATAGGACAACAGAAGAAAGGACGAACGGCGGCATGAGGATAACGAGACTGAGAATAATTGGAGCAGTTGTATCCGTGCTCCTGACTGCCGCTATCATTCGATTAGCTTGGCTCATGTTTATGCCATGGGAGACGGCGCATCAAGGGAAGGCCGCGATAGGTCGCCCGGTGGTGCAACAGCGCAGCCATCGTCTACTGCTGGATACTGGCCGAGGAGACTTTGTAGACCGAAATGGCTTGGCGCTCACAGGGTTCTCCTATGAGGCGCTGGCTATTTTTCCGTATCCGCAAGGAGGGAAGCCGAGAGGCAGCGGCCGTGATCTGAACGCACTGGCTCGCATTATGGGCATCAGCCGTCAGCAGTTGCAACAGAAGCTGGATGGGGCTCAGTCTCCCGAGTTTTGGCTGGAGGCGGGCAGCAGCATGCCGCATCAACTGAGCGCCGCTCAGTTGAAGGAGCTGTCCAGCTTAAAGCTCGAAGGAGTCGCTGTGCTGCCTTACCGCTCTCATACCGATGAATTCGGCCTGCACATTCAGGCAATCGGTTATATCAGCGAGAACCCGCAGCGCATGGCTGATCATTATAACAAGCAGTTGAATAACGGCAAAGCTACGCTGCGCGAGAAGACGGGTGGCGGTGGACTGGAAATGTCGTTGGATACGTTGCTTAGAGGTACGGGGCCGGTATATGCCAGCTCATGGACGGATGCGGCAGGCAACCCGCTGAAGGGACTGGGCTTGACGATGAATCGTCCGTCCAATCCGATGTATCCTCTGAGAGTGGAGACAACGCTTAGTCTCCCTTTGCAGGCCGAGCTTGAGAGGCAGGCGCTCGCGGCGGGACTTGGCAAAGGCGCGATTGTTGTATTGGATGCAAGAACGGCGGATATTTTGGCGACGGTATCTTTGCCTGTAATGAAGGACGTAGCTTCTCCAGAGCTATTCTATGATGGTGCGGCCAACCGCGCTGTACGCGCTTATACGCCGGGATCGATCTTTAAGCTAGTTACGGAAGCAGCCGCGCTGGAGGCCGGTGTGGCCGATGAAGACGAGGTTTTCCACTGTGATGGAGAATATGGCCATTATGGCCTCTCTTGCTGGAAGGAGGGAGGGCACGGGGCGATTACGCTGCGAGAAGGTTTAGCCCAATCCTGCAATATTGTGTTTGCTGCGCTTGCGGAAAAGCTTCAGCCACAGCAGCTGGAGCGGACTGCGGATAAGCTGGGACTTGGCCGACGAATTGGCTGGAACTTGCCTAAAGGTGATCATGAAGGTGCTCTCAAGGGCCCTTTGAGGTTGCTTTGGGAGGAGGAGTCCGGAGGCGTGTTCGCCAAAGACACTATCGGACCGAATCAAAATTTGCGCACAAGCGGGGCGTTGGCAAGAACCGGCATCGGCCAACAGGATGTATTGTTAACTCCACTGCAGGGGGCTAATCTGATCGTTACGCTGCTTCATAACGGCAAGGTTGCCGAGCCGCGGCTTGTAACTGGTATCCGGTACGCCAACGGTCAAAAGCTGGCTGGGCTTGGCCGTCATGTCTCTCTTTCAGCATACGGACAAATTTCCCCTTCAACCGCGACTGCGCTTCGCAAAGGCATGGAAGAAGTCGTCACAGCCGGCACGGGCCAGCGCTTGCAAGGTAAAGCTTGGAAGCTCGCCGGCAAGTCGGGCACGGCGCAGACCGGCGCAGCGGGAACCGGCAACCACCAGTGGTTCATCGGTTATGGGCCAGTCTCAACACCTCGATATGCGGTTGCAGTAATTGCCGAGAACCGGCCAGAGGGCAGCGCCAATCTTGCTGCCAAAGTATTCGGAGGCGTCATGGAAACGTTGGCGGCTTGGGAAGCGTCGGAGACGGACCGATTGCCTTGATAAGACCGCGCGCAGCTCCCAGAGCGTGGTGGGTCACATTTGTTGACAGCCAACCCAAAAAAGAGTGAAGAGCCTTCCCATTCGGGAGGGCTCTTCACTCTTTCGGGCTAAAAAAAATTGCTTACTTGAGAGACGCCTAACTATTATCCGTAAGATTCTGTTTTGTCTTAACTGGTTATCCAGTTAATGCTTTTCAGCGAGCTCCACATCATACTCACCTTGCGGCGGCGTAATCCAGCGCCGGAGATAGCCCTGGTCGTACAGCGCCTTGACGAGAATGAGCAGCACGGGAGAAAGGATGACGCCGACTATTCCAAACAAGGATAGCGAGATGACCATGCACGCAAGCATCGTAAACGCAGAAACTCCGAGTGTGTCTCCGGTAATGAGCGGTTCGAGAATTTGCCGTGCAACGACGATGACGAGGAACAACACCAAGAGCCAAATGGCCAATTGAAAATCGCCGACTGCGAACAGGTACAAGATCCATGGCACAAAGATGGTGCCGACGCCAAGCAGCGGCAATACGTCGAAGGTCGCTGCCAAAACGGAGATTGTAAGAGCATTGTCAACGCCAAGCAGCAGCAGGGATACAAATACGACGATAAATGTTATCGTAATCAGCTTGAGCTGCGATTTGAGGTAAGCGGTAATGCCGGAGAAGACGTTTTCCCGCAGAAAGGTGAAAGCTTTCTTGAACGTACGTGGCGTCTTGCTCGCGGCGATCCGCTTCCAACTGCCAATCTCGATGCTGAGGAAGTAGGCGAGGATGATCCCGATAACAAAATTGAACATAAATGTGGAGACAGAGCTCAAATAGCCGGCGGCCTTGAGTAGAAATCCTTCGGCGATTTTTTGCCCCCACGCCGTTATTGAATCGATGTATTCTTGCAGCTTGTCCACCGTTCCCGGCGGTAGGGCGCTGACTTTTTCTTTGAGCCAGGTGGAACCTTCCGTTACCTGAGCTAGGAGGATATTCTGGTACATGGGCAGTCTGTCCGCTAGCGCAGTGGCTTGCCGAATCATAATATAACCTGCACCGAAGAATACTCCGAGAATGAGAGCCGAAAAAACCATGATGGAAATCGCGGAGGCGATCGATTTTTTCATTCCGGCTCGATTAAGCAGCTTGGCCAGTGGTTCGATGGCGAAAAAGATAAGTAGAGACAGGAAAATGGGAGCGGCAATCGAGTAAAGATAGGTGAAGGCAAGCATAATTAGGTACATGGTGAGGGCAATAAGCCCAATGTCGAACGCGGTACGCCAGTATTTACGGTAAAACATTAACATGGTTAATCAGACTCCTTTGAGGGCAACAATTGGAAATCGATTCATATTTCTGTTCTGATTGTACTATAGATTTTAGATAAGCAGGCGTTTTTTGAAACTCGTTTATGTTACAATGGGTCGTAGACTTCAAGAGAATATGGTGGGGAAATGAACGATGGAGAATTTGCTTGTCTGGGGATTCTACTTCCTCTCGCTCTATGCATTCATCCCGGGGTTGGTGAGCCGCATGTTCGGTTTCCGCGTGTTCAAGAAAGGGTTGTCGGAGAAGGAGATCTCCCTCACCTTCGATGATGGACCTGATCCGCAGTATACGCCTAAGCTGCTGGACTTGCTCGCCAGGCACGGTGCCAGGGCGACTTTTTTTGTCGTTGGAGCCCATGCGGAACGGCACCCGGAGCTGCTTAAGCGGATGAAGGATGAAGGCCATACGATCGGAATTCATAATTACGTGCACAAGGCGAACTGGATAATGAGGCCAAAAGCGGTCAAGAAGCAGATTTCCTTGACGGCCGAAGTAATTGAGCGCTCGACAGGGGAGACCCCTGTGTTTTATCGTCCGCCTTGGGGAATCGTCAATTTGTTTGATTTTTCCAAAAAAGGTCAGTACAAGATTGTGCTGTGGTCCGGCATCTTCGGTGACTGGAGGGCGCATGAGGACTCCAATCGGCTTAAGCGTCGATTGCTCAAAAAGCTGAAGCCGGGAGAAGTTGTACTCCTTCATGACTGTGGCCTGACTCTAGGAGCGGATGCGAACGCGCCGGCCCAAATGCTGGAGGCGCTGCAGTATTATTTGGAGGAAGGTACCCGCAAGGGATACCGCTTTGTCACGGTCCCGGAGCTGATTGAACTGACAGAGAAGAACAAGGCGAGGCGGCCTAGCTGGTGGAACCGTCTGTTCGCAGCGGCATGGTTGCAATATGAGAATCTGTTCCATTTGGTGTTCAGACTCAAGCCAATCGCCGGGAAAGAAGGCGGCAAGCCTATTCTGCACTATCGCCAGGTTAGTTATAACGGACCTGAGATCGAGCTAAAAGAAGGCGTCCGCATCACCAAAGGTGACAAGCTGGCCGAAATTCATCTGGACAACGCTCTGCTTCGTCAAGCGGCTATGCGCTCCTCTTCTCCGGTTACGGTAATGATCCGTTTGATTCGAGAGATGGAGTCCGCTCTTCCCGTTGTGTCCAGAGCCGTGCTGAACGATCCAAAAATGTCGTCCGTCAAGGCTCTCTACGGGGTCTCAATGATTCATAAGGGAACAGACAAGCTAGGCTTCCAATTGTTTGATCTGCCGGAAAATTTGTTCGCCAAAGGTTCTCGCATTTATCTAAAGATTTTATTCCGAGTGCTGTCCGCCAAGCCGAAGTTGAAGTTGAAGTTGAAACAGAAGCAGACATCCAGCACGAAGAAAACAGGCCGCGGCGGCGCGAATGTCATGTATCCTCGAATGCTGTTTCTGTCTCGCATGGATATGGAGAGCTTCGTGAACATGACAACGCCGGCTCCTAGAAAAGCCGAAAGTCCCAACGAGCTGCCCCTTGCAGCCACGGCAGAGGAAGCTGCCCTTCCTACAACGATTTTGTCCTAACCATTTGCCAACCGGCCCGCCATCAGTCGAGGCCGGTTTTTTTTGCGTATGTATATGACCCAAGGGTATGGCGGAAGCGTATGGCTTGTTCTACTTGAATTGAATCCATTGTTGCTGATTCTTTTCGCGATTCTATCGGGCTTTTACATTGGACTTTTACCATGAAGGAGCTATGATGGAAAAGAAGGGAGAGGAATTCATGACCGAGGCAGACTGGGAAGAGCATCTGATGCTGCAGATAGCCTCCCGGAGCAGCGACGCGCTGGAGAAGCTTTATGACCGTTATGAGCGACCGCTGTATTCGTTCATTTACCGAATTGTCGGAGACGGTATGGCAGCAGAAGAAATAATTCAAGAGCTGTTTTTGAAAATATGGAATAATGCAGAGGCATATACCTCGAACGGACGGAATGGCAAGGTCAGTAGCTGGGTTTTTGCCATGGCTCGCAACCGATCCATCGACTGGCTGCGCAGGCGGGATAGCCGTCCCGCGGCTGGTGGGGAGATCGGGCTGGATGTGATAAGCGATCCGCTCACGACCGAGCTGGCCGTTGAGAACCGTTTGATGGCCGAGCAGATGAGACAAGCACTGTCTGAGCTTAACGTGGAACAGAAGCAAGTTCTGGAATGGGTTTATTACGGGGGTTATACTCAGCAAGAGATAGCCGATCACCATGATATTCCGCTTGGCACGGTGAAGAGTCGCATCCGCCTCGGTCTACGTCAGCTGCGCAAGCGGCTCGGCGATTCGTGGAGAGAGGGGGTTCGTACATGAGGGAAGAGCATTCAGAGTCCGATGAGCGTCCATGCTCTGACATAGAGCTGTATGCATTAGGTATGTTGGATGGTGGAGAGCGCGTCCGCATGGAGACACATGTACAGGACTGCGCCGAGTGCAGGCAGGAGCTTGGCAGGCTGCAGGAGCTTCTTGGTCTGTTGCCGTTGGCTGCAGAGCAGGTGGACCCTCCCGAGGGGATGAAAAAGCGGGTGCTGGACGCCGTGCTGCGAGGTTCTGCGCCGGAGAGAAGGGACAGCGGAGCTGAGGGAATCTCGTTGGCATCTAGCAGAACTGGCGAGGATGATCGCGACGAATTGGAACAGGATGATGCTGCAGAACTGCGTGCTGCAAAGCCTAGTGACGCGGAGTTGCATGCTGGACAGCGACGTGCTGCAGAACATCGTGACGCAAATTCTTTAGAGCAACGAGCTGAAGAGCATCGTGCTGCAGAACTCTATGCGGAAGAGCGTCGTGCTGAAGCCGAGGCGAATCGGCTTCAGCAATCGGCTGAAGAAGCGGTGAACAGCCCGACTTCCCTTGAAACCAATGAGCCTGCCCTACAAAAAGGTGCTGAAGCTGCGACCGCCACATCGGCGACGTGGACGCCTTCTCCACAGCAACAAACCAGAGGTTGGCGCGCCTCGCTTACAGCTGTTCTGGCGGCAGCTGCTGCAGTGATGCTGTTGTTGTCCGGTGTGCTAGCGCAGCGGATGGACAGCCTGAACCGCGAGAACAAACGTCTCGCGGCAGAGCTTGGCCAGACTAGACTGAGCCTGGACAACGCAAACAGTGAGCTGAAAAAGGCGGCTGAGCCCTTCACAGGAGCGGCGGTGAGCCAGGTAGTTTCCCTGAAGCCAGTCAAGGATCTCGTCGCGCGAGGTCAGGCCTATATTCTAGTCGATGAGAGAGGCACGCATCTTATCGTGCAAGCGAGCAAGCTGCCTGAGCTTAAAGATGAAGAGGCGTTCCAAGTATGGCTGATCAAAGGGGACAAACCAGTCAATGCCGGCACGTTCAAGCCGTCGGGCAACTCAGGGGCAGTCACGTTCACGTTCCCAGGAGGTTCCTTTGACCAGGTAGCGATTACGCTGGAACCAGATGCTTTCGGAGCTACTCCGCGCGGCGAGATGGTTCTCGCCGGTGCGTTGAAAGTTTAATTGAAGTCCGGCCTCTGACATATGGGGGCCGGATCCTAAAAAAGCTCCTCAAGCAGCAGGATCAACCTGCCGCTTGAGGAGCTTTGTTGTTAAAGGATAGGGATGAAACCTACAGCTTCATCACGCCGCCAGTGCTGGCGGAGGTGACCAAATGTGCGTAGCGGGCAAGATAGCCGCGTTTGATCTTGAGCTCGAAGCCTGGCCACTCGGCGCGACGCTTCGCCATTTCCTCGTCGCTAATCTCGAGTTGAATCGTACGGTTGTTCATGTCGAGCTCGATGATGTCGCCATCATTAACGAAGGCCAGTGGGCCGCCGTCAGCCGCTTCAGGTGAAATATGACCGATACTGATGCCGCGCGATGCGCCGGAGAAACGTCCGTCGGTGATAAGACCGACTTTGGCACCGAGGCCCATGCCAACGATTTGCGAGGTTGGAGCCAGCATCTCAGGCATACCAGGGCCGCCTTTTGGCCCTTCGTAACGGATGACCACGACATGACCTTCTTTGACGAGACCTTTGCTAAGGCCTTCCAGAACAGCGTCCTGGGAGTCGAAGCAGATTGCAGGGCCGCGATGGTAGCCTCCTACGGATTTGTCCACAGCGCCGACCTTGATGATCGCGCCGTCAGGAGCCAGGTTGCCGAACAGAACGGCGAGGCCGCCGCGCTCGGAATGCGGATCGTCGATTGGACGAATAACGTCACGGCGTTTCGGTATGACATGCTCGACATTTTCGCGAATTGTTTTGCCAGTAACGGTAATGTTGTCCGCATGCAGCGCGCCTTCTTTTTTCAGCAGCTCGTTAAGAACGGCGCTGACGCCGCCTGCTTCGTGTACGTCCTCCATGTGGAGATCGGACGCAGGAGCGAGTTTGGACAGATGCGGCACGCGGTTGGCAACTTCATTGATGCGGGCGATCGGATAATCGATCTCAGCTTCATGAGCGATGGCCAGTGTATGCAGCACCGTGTTGGTGGAGCCTCCCATCGCCATATCCAGCGCAAAAGCATTGTCGATCGCTTCTGCGTTGACGATGTCGCGTGGGCGCAAATTCATATCGATCAGCTTCATGAGCTGACGAGCGGATTCCTTAACGAATTCCTTGCGTTCTGGAGAAACAGCCAGAATGGAGCCGTTGCCTGGAAGCGCGATGCCGAGCGCCTCGGCCAGACAGTTCATGGAGTTAGCCGTGAACATGCCGGAGCAAGAGCCGCAAGTTGGACAGCCGAATTGTTCAAGCTCTGTCAAGCCGACTTCATCGATTTTGCCGGCCATGAACTGGCCAACGCCTTCAAATACACTTGTCAGGGAGATTGCGCGACCGTCGCTCGTACGGCCGGCTTTCATTGGGCCGCCGCTGACCATGATGGACGGGATGTTGACGCGCAGCATACCCATGATCATGCCCGGTGTGATTTTGTCACAGTTCGGAATGCAAACCATGCCATCAAACCAGTGGGCATTAACGACAGTCTCCACAGAATCCGCGATGATTTCACGGCTGGCAAGCGAATAGCGCATGCCGATATGTCCCATAGCGATGCCATCGTCTACGCCAATTGTGTTGAACTCGAACGGAACGCCGCCAGCCTCGCGGATGGCTTCTTTGACGATCTTGCCAAATTCCTGAAGATGCACATGGCCGGGAATAATATCAATATAAGAATTACATACCGCGATAAACGGTTTGTCGAAGTCCTCTTCTTTGACCCCTGCGGCACGCAGGAGACTGCGATGCGGGGCGCGGTCGAAGCCTTTTTTGATCATATCTGAACGCATTTTCTTCGGTGCCATTGCTTGTCCCTCCCAGGAATAACATCATTCCTTCAGTGTACCATATGTCTAATTTCTTGACTACCGATTGACGCTTTCCTGCATTAAAGTGAATACGGCTATCGTCAGGTTAAGAGGTCCGGCAATATTTCAGAAAATGAGCGGTAATTAAGCTGCTCAGGCACGTCGAACTGGAACTATTATCGACATCGCAACTTCTTCTTATTACTAGTGTTTAACCTAGATATCAAGCGGTTTAATGAAAACGGATTCCCCATATTCAAAGGAGGGTATAGTCATGAAGAAGTTTAATTCCTTCAAACAGAAAAAAGTTATCGGGGCTTTGCTCGCAGGGCTGTTACTGACAGGAGCTGTTGCAGGACTACCGGCGCAAGCAAAACCGGCTGAAGCGAAGAAAAAAGAAGCGCCAGGCGTGTTAGTGAACGGCTTCAAGCAGACACTGCCTCGCGAGCCGATCGTTACCGAGGGCCGTACACTCGTTCCTTTGCGTGGTATTTTTGAGGCGATGGACGCCAATGTCGAGTGGGATCAGTATGAGCAGACGATCAAAGCGACCAAGGGGACGAACACGATTACGCTTCAGGTCAACAAAACAAAGGCGAAGGTCAACGATATGGAAGTTGAACTGTCCGTTCCAGCGCAGAACATGAGCGGTATAACGATGGTTCCACTGCGCTTCATCGCGGAGGCGCTTGGCGCCTATTGCGTGTATTACCCGGATCAGAATATCATTCTGATCAATGAGAAAACAGAATAATAATTTTTAATCAACGCTATCATTCGTCCCCTGTCCTTGTCCAAACAAGGGCGGGGTTTATTTATGTTTTGAAGAGATCGTTTAAAAATTCCTAAAGAACCTTAAGCTTCCCTGTGGATTATCCATGGCCGCTTCCAATGCCGGCTGCGCTTGCGGTATAGTGGCAATAAGGAGTGGTACCGGTTGAAAAAGCTGCTTATTGTCGACGATGACCGCGAAATCGCGGAGTTGATTCAAATTTATCTTGCCAACGAGGGTTATGCTACGGTGCTCGCACATAACGGCGATGAGGCATTGGAGCGGGTTGCCTCTGACACTTTTCATCTGATCGTACTGGACATCATGATGCCCAAAACGGATGGGCTGGAAGTATGCCGACAGCTGCGACGGGAAGGCTCGGTGCAAATTCCGATTCTGATGCTGAGCGCCCGTGCTGAAGATATGGATAAAATTATGGGGCTGATGACCGGAGCGGATGACTATATGGTCAAGCCGTTTAATCCTCTGGAATTGGTTGCACGTGTGAAGTCCCTGCTGCGCCGTGCGTATCAGTTCCCTAAGGCCGGTGGCGATGCCCGGGAATTAGATGGGGCGGTCGAGCTTGGGCCGCTTGTCATCGACAAGTCGACTCATACGGTTACTTGCCTGCCGGACGGACGGCAGCTTCATTTGACGAGTACGGAGTTCGGCATTTTGCATCTTCTTGCCCTGCATCCCGGTAAGGTGTTCAGCGCGGAGGATATTTTCCAGCAGGTATGGAAGGAAAAGTTCTATGAGTCGAACAATACGGTCATGGTGCATATAAGCAAGCTGCGTGACAAGCTGGAGCAAGAGACCGGCGACAAGTTCATCGTAACGGTGTGGGGGGTAGGCTACAAAATTGAAGGATGACAATGTAGTCAAGGATATGACCTTCCGTCTGCTGCTGCATCTGGCGCTGAGCGCCGCGCTATCCGTCATTACCTCGGTGCTGCTCATCGTAGTTGCCGAAAGGCTGGCGAGCCAGTTCCCTTCGCTGCGCCAGTTCGCTCATCTGCTGATCGATCAGTTCGGAGACTTCACGTTAGTTATTCTCGCGCTAGGGCTATTCCTGGTGTATTTGCTGCTGTTCCAGCAGCGGCAGTTCCGATATTTTCGCGACGTAAGCCGTAGTGTACGCTATATTTCGGACGGGAATTTCAACTTCCAAGTTCCGGTACGTCAAAAAAATGAACTCGGCGATCTGGCTTCCTACATTAATTATCTGGTGCACAAGCTCCAGCTTTCCCTCGACGATGAGCGGCGGGCCGAGCAGACTAAAAGTGAGCTGATTACGAACGTCTCCCATGATCTGCGTACGCCGCTCACCTCGATCATCGGGTATCTCGGACTAATTGAGCAGGATCGCTATCGGGACGAGGTGGAGCTGCGTCAATATGTGCATATCGCTTATGAGAAGTCCAAACGGTTAAATGTGCTGATTAACGATCTGTTCGATTATACCCGGATGAGATACGAGACGTCGCCGCAGCGCATTCACACCTTCAACCTGACGGAGCTGCTGCGGCAGCTGCTTATTCAGTATCGGGTTCCCCTTGAGGAGGTCGGTTTGACTGGTGCTCTGCATGCTCCCTCAGGCAAGTTGATGGTAACAGGTGATTCTGACAAGTTGGTACGTGTGTTCGAGAACTTACTTGCCAATGCGATCCATTACGGTAAGGATGGCGGAAAAGTGGACCTGCATGCTTCTGCGGAAGGACTGGAGGCTGTCGTCGAGGTGGTCAACTATGGGGAGATGATTTCTTCCGTTGACCTACCGCATTTATTCGACAGGTTCTACCGCGTAGATAAAGCTAGAGGGCTTAGCAGTGGAGGCTCAGGCCTCGGTCTCGCTATTGCCAAAAGCATTATAGAGCAGCATGGAGGCAAGGTGTCCGCTGCCAGCGATCCTTATCTGACTTCTTTCCAAATCCGCCTTCCGCTTGCGCTGGAGACTGCACCAGTCAACCCTGCCCTTCCGTCTAAGATTGGGGATGAGGGACTTGGAGGAAAAAGTCTTTAGACTTTCTTAAGAATTTTTTAGGATTGAGTTACGGCTTCGACAAGCCCTTCTGCGTTACAATTAAATTAACGAATCTTGTAAACGGGAGGGACGTCCATGAGATACCTGTGGATGATGGTTATGGCATGCGCAGTTATGCTGATGGCCGTTATGCTCATCGGTAACCAGGAAGGCGAGTCGGGTGGACTTGTTGAACTTTTACTGCGTATCTGGTAATTTTTGAGGCTGCTTCAGCCTTCATAGCTGGCCCTTATCGTCCTGACCAGGATGATAGGGGCTTTTTGCATGTTTTATGGATGATAGCTCAGGCGCTCAGTCCCGGGTGCTCATTGTACGAAGAGTTGTTCCGCTGCTTTTTTTTTTAAAATTCAAAAAAATGAAACTTGATTGCTCCGCCTGCGTAAAGAAGCCATTAAGGACGTTTCTGTCCTGCGCAGCAGGCTAAAAGGTCAGGTTTTGTCTTTTTTTTCTTCAATCGGAAGAATTATAGTAGTTAAGGATATACTACATCCAGGAGCAATTGGAGCAGGAGGCGAAAGCATGGTCTACGAAGCGGTATCAGAGGAACTGACCAAGCAGTTGGACGACCGATTTCGGCTCGTACGCAAGCTGATCACCTCAGAGTGGAACCGGGACAATGTGAATGGGCTCGGTCTTACGCATGCCCGTATTCTTACCTTGCTGGCGTCTGAGGGTCCGCAGAAGGCGTCGATTCTGGCGGACAAGCTGCTCATTACATCAGGTGCGGTAACGGGACTGGCAGACAGACTCGTTGAACTGGGTTATATTTCCCGTGAGCGGGGGGAGCAGGACCGCAGAGTCGTTTTACTGAGTATTGAGGAACCGGGCTTGGAACTGCTTAAGTTTATTGACGAGACGCGGCAGGCGCTCATGCATAAGCTTTACAAAGGCATGTCGGAACAAGAGATTCAGGTCATGCTCGTGCTGTTTGACCGCATGATTCAGAATCTGCAGGTGAATTGACTGACTGAACAACAGCCGGAGGACGATGATCCTTCGGCTGTTTTTTTTGCATGCATGCTGGATCTGGCGGTGCATTGCCTCGATTACGGTGAGCAAGTGCTGCTGCTCCTTCCTCGTTCTTCATGTGCCCGCTAATGATTTTTTTTTCATCACGACGACCTACTTTATTTCCGCTCTACAAAATGTCAATGCCTTCTATCCCATGGGACATTATCAAAGCACAATATTCTTTGATTACTACATATAAAGATTTCAAAAAAAATATAAGATAATTGTGAGTAATACATTTGAATACTGAGGGAGTGAGGAGTAGTGGGGAGAAGTTTCAAAAAGGTCGCATCTGCATTAGGAGCTATTATTGTTCTATTGTAAGCACAACCAGCAACTTTATCAGCTCATGAAGTTTTTTACAATCCAGCAACAAGTTCGGTAGTCTCTTTAAGATGGCAAAATTTGAGTGCCGCCGGAAATATGCTTAGATTAAATGCTAACGGGGATTATCTTAAGGCACCATATATCGATAACTTTGGCTCATCAGTTAGTAACTGGATGAACTCATCCTCTCCAGTTGTAGCGTATTCGGTGTCTTTTAGTACGTCAACAGTCGATCTGACCACCCCTACGCAGACCTCTTGGGATAATGCTGGAATTTCGTATTATGCTGCGGCTGTAGCTATTCTGTACGACTCTGCAGGTGCACAAATAATGACATACTCACAAGCACAAAACTCGAATAAAATGATCACATACGGTGCTGTTTGGTGCAATCCAGATGGTAACTATGCCGGGCCGACTGAACTCGATCAAACTAAAATATTAACGCATGAATTGGGCCATATTATGGGACTGGGCCATCCAGAGATGTATAACCCAATACCAGCCTCTACTATGTCTGTAATGCGTCAAAGTGCATTGGGTTTTTCAACACCGCAAGCCCATGAGAATAGCGATATCCGAACAATGTATGGATTATAATCCCAACATAAAGAAGGGATGGGGAAATTTGAATAAGAAAATATTTAAAATCACGATTCCAGCTATTGCGGCTATCATTGCCATCGGTGGACTTTTCTTCGCTCAACAAAATAGTAAGGTCGATCAGACAAGTTACCACAGCATTGAAAATCCTTCGACTCACGCCCAAACGCAGGCAAAACCAGAATTTATGGATTTTTACGATCCTACTTTCGAGCAGCTTATTGGTTTATGGTCAGGTGATGAAGTTCAAAGATAAAGAAGAAGCTGTAATTACTGGGCCTGCTGAGGATGCCGTCAAAGAAAAAATTCAAAAAAAGGATCTTCATTGAAAATCCGTTTAACTCAGGTGGAAATTGGCGTAAAGCAGGTTATAAGTGGGGATGCTCCTTCTACTATTTTTTTGCGGCGCAGCGAATTGTCCGAACCGTATGAGCCAGAGTTAAAGGTCGGTAAAAAAATGATCTTTGTCTTGAAGAAAATTGAAGGAACCTTATTTTAACAAATTTGATGATTTTTCCTTCGCTTCACTTAACGCTTTCTCCGAAAAAGTGAAAATGGAAAAGGGAAACAAGTAATTTAATTCATAAACAAAATGGCCCCCCCCCCCCCCAATGCTTCTGGGGAGGCCGTTTTGCCGGTTTCTAGGTTTCTAGCTGTCCGCGTTCAACTATGCTAAGATGGGAGCAGCTCACGTTGGGTTCTTCTGTAAAAAATGGTGTTGTGTTGACTTCCATTTTACACGAAACCAGTAGGGGTCTTTTTATTTTCAGGTGTCGAACTTCATACTACAATCCGTCACCTGTTAAGCCAGCGTAAGGAGCGGATAAACATGATGACAAATGAGCAAAAGACGAACATTCCGGGCATGGATAAACTGCTTGGAACGCTGAAGGGGCATCGTTCCATCCGCCGTTATACCGACGATCCGGTAACGACAGAACAGCTGGACCACATTCTGAATAGCGCCCAGATGGCCTCATCCTCAAGCCATACATATTCGCCTTTCTTGAAATTCGGTGATAATACAGACAGATAAACGTTGATTTGACGCGGTTTTTCGACTGTTACAGTGGGGTGTAGAGATGTGGTACAGAGGCGGAAAATCATGGTTGATGTGAAATTGATGCGAAAAGCTTTATAAAAGCAGGGGAAGCGGCTCCATGCCGCGGCGTTCTTTGCTACGATCTCTGGCGTTCGGAAGCGGCTTTCTGAGCGTCTTTTTGTTGTCCGGAAAACAGGGCGTCTAGCTTGTCCGCAGCTGCCTGATCGGCAGATTGGAGAGCGTGTCCATAAATGTTCATGGTCGTTGTAATATTGCCGTGTCCAAGCCGCTCGGAAATGATCTTGGCGTGAACGCCTTGATTGATAAGCAGCGTTGCGGCCGTGTGGCGCAGATCATGGAAACGGATGTATCGCAGCTCGTGTCTCTCCAGGAACGTTCGAAACCACTGGTATGGGCGCTCATGGTGGAATGGGCTGCCATCTGGATGGCAGAACATAAAATGCCACTCCCGCCCGTCCTGATCGCGGCCGTTCCAGGCTTCTCCTACCTTGTCTCTCTCTTTGACGCGGTAAGCGTAGTATTCCCGCAGCTCAGCAAGAACAGAGGCGGGCAAAGAGATTTTGCGGCGGGATTTGAGCGTCTTTGGTTCTTTGACGATGAAGGAACCTTTAAGAGCATGAATCATGCTCTGGCTAACATCGATAACGCCTGTTGTCCAGTCCACATGCCGCCATTCCAATCCAAGTAGCTCGCTGCGGCGCATGCCGGTTGTCAGCGCCAAAGTAGTCATCATGCGCCAATGGTATGGGGCTTTCTGGAGAGCCTGCAGCAGTAACGTTACCTCCCCTTCGTCATAAGGCTGCACTTCGAAACGCTCGGTCTTAGGCTTTTGTATGGCGTCCACCGGGTTGGTTTTGATGACTCGCCACTCGGTGGCCCGCTGGAGAACGTTTTTAAGCGTCCGGTGAACCAGCCTGATACTTCCGCTGGACAAGCCGCCTTTGCGGCCATCCGCGCGGCCGCCATCCTTTGAAAGCTGATCCAGCAGACTGATGATATGAAGCGGTTTAATATCTTCCAGCTTCATGTGTCCGAGGGCAGGAAGGATTTGATTTTTAAGGTTCTTTTGAAGCATGATCTGCGTTTTAAACTCCAACTGCTTGGCAGCGTATTTCGGCGCCCACTCACTGGCTACGAAATCAGCCAGGGTGAGCTTCTGCGGGGCAATGTACTCGCCGGCCTCTACCTCCGCCTTAAACATTGCATATTCTGCGTCCAGGTAGTCCTGTAGCTTCCGGGAAGTCTTGAGCAGCTTTTCATCCGTAACTCGAATAGTTTTAGTCCGGCGGCCATATTTGCCGTTTGCCTGTACTCCTGTGTAGACGGTCAGCGTCCAACTATTGTCACCGCGCTTCTGAATGTTTGCCATAGATTAATTCTCCTTTCATGATTGTTCGTATTCTCAACTTCCATTGTATGGGTTGGCTTCTCGTGCCCTGCTACTCTTTGAACGGCGGCGCTGCACGGGCTGGAATTCCACACTTGTCAGATTGACAGGTATGGGGTGATTTGAAATATAAGGGCATCGCCGCCCAACCGATCGACGAGGTGGTTTGAAGCCACATCTTCGCAAAGGGTTGATATAAACTAGATACCCTGGGTGCTGGGCGGGGAGCAAGAAGCCCTCCATACTGTGTAGGGTGTCCGTTTAACGGACAGGGTTGAACGAGATCACATCTGTCATTTTACCAATATTTTCTTTCTTCTTAAAGAAGATCAGTTTATCGCTAGGCAACAGCTGTTGTCAGCTCTTATTGTCAAAACCGGTCTGTGGTTTACCCGTCACATTCGCTTTAGGAGGCCGGGTGATGGTCACTCCCTCTCCCGGTCCAATGAAGCGATCCAAGCGGTCAGATCTTATATGGTGCTGCGATGGCTTCGCAGGCTCCTCCTATATATACAACCCCCTATAAAACTACTTCTCTTTGGCCGGCTCTTGGTATTGAGGTAATAAAACCTTCAACATGTCTAAAATGCGTTGTTTGTCTTCCGGAGTAAGACGGTGTCCGTTGTATGTCGCCTCATCAGGTCCCATTTTAAGTAAATGGTGTATATCTGATCGTATTTTCACTAGCTCGTTGAGCCACTCTTCTCTAGAAAAACCAAGCATCTCGGGGTAAAACCAATCATCATAATCCTCTAAAGATCCGTCCTTAGTGTGTCTCCAGTCATCAAAAGTGACATATCCAGCTCGCACCATTAACTCAACATAACTCACCCCTAGCGGTTCCGTCAGCTTCTTGAGAATTTCTGGGGATGGAGCCCCGCGTTTTCCATTTTCAACATTAGTAATGTAAGTTTGGCTCACTCCAGAGGCTTCTGCCAGTGAACTTAATGTGAGTCCACGACGAGTTCGTTTATCGCGTAAAAATGTTCCGAAGTCGATACCATCCATAAATTCAACCCCTTTTAAAGTCTATAATACACTAAAATAATCTCAAAAGAAACTTCTTGTTTACAAAAGAGATTATTTGTTTTATGATCTCAATAGAGATTTGAATCTCAAATGAGATTAAGGAGCGGTAACGATATGAAAGTTTTGATAAAGACTGAAAAGCTCGCCGAGCTGATGTATCGAAAGGGCTGGACGCGGAAGCATGTCGCACAGCAAGCAGGCATTGGCCAGGTCACTATGCAGCAGATCTGCCGGGGTGAACGTAACCCAAGCCCGCC
This sequence comes from Paenibacillus herberti, assembly GCF_002233675.1. Taxonomy (GTDB): domain Bacteria; phylum Bacillota; class Bacilli; order Paenibacillales; family Paenibacillaceae; genus Paenibacillus_O; species Paenibacillus_O herberti. The sequence continues at coordinate 310,741 of NZ_NMUQ01000001.1, forward strand.
GGTTGCCAAGAAGCTGACGGACGCACTCGAGGTGGATTTTTCTGAGTTGTTCGTCATTCAATCCGATTAAGCTGTCGGAATGGCGTAGTTGCTTTCTTGATGGAGCTGTTAGCTCTTTGAAAACCCTATAGCCAATAAACCAACTTAATCTATCAATTAAGGAGGTTATTATGATTATTTGCGAGGAGATTGAGCGTGAGTTACTCGCGTTAGGAATCCCGATTGCGGAATTAGATGTTGAAATTTCCAAGCTTGAGCAAGAATTAGCATTCTATTTAGGAGGTCATGACCATGCAACAACACAATGCGAGTAGCGGGGCCGTCTGGATGGCCGTCAACGGCCCAGAAGGAGATCGGCTGCTGGAGATCACTCGGGAGCATTTGCGGATTGTGAGAGAATTGCCGGTTAAGCCTTCGGGGCAAATGGCACAGGATCTGTTTCGGATGGAGCGGGCAATCCTGCACGCCAAGATTGACGCGCTGCGGGCCGAGCGGGACGAGATTATCGCCAGATATGAGGAGGGTGGATTCGGTGCATAAATTTGCATTCAGCCGGTCGTTCATGTCTGAGGTTGTAAAGAGCGGTCGAACCAGTACCTTCTTCAAATTCATCTCTGAACAAACGATCGGCGCCGGATTATCGGTTAAGGACGAGCGCGAGATTATGGAACCGGTAATGCAGCAATTGGCTGGAGTGATCCGGGACGAAGTAACCCACTGTGGTCGGCCCCTAGACGTTTCAGCAGGATTCGACTTCGAGCAACAGCACTATAACATTCTTGCCGTCTGTACTTGTTGCAAGCGAGGTCATGACATCAAGAGCGGCCCGATTGGGCCAAGAATGGAGGCGCAGATCTATGCTTAATCGGATGAATCAGCGTGACATGACTGCAACCATTTACAACTTCCAACCAGCAGATCCGGCTCCTACACCGCCAGCACGCCGGGCTATCATCGTAACCAAACCTCTGCCACAACCTATTTCAGCCGCGCAGCCTGTGCGCAAGACAATCGACGTAAAGGCAGCCGCTGAGCAGTTGGGCGTATCCACGACAACAATCTATCAGCTTTGCCGCGAGAAGCAGATCCCGCATATTCGGATTCGTGCCCGGCTTTTCTTTCATACCGATGTGCTGGATGAATGGTTGCGAAGCGGCGGAACGCTTTCAAGCGAGGCACTGTCATGAGGCGGCAGGTTCTGCATTCACATAAGATCACGCCGCGTGCTGCTCGCGTCAATGCGGGTCTGTCTCTGCCTCAGGCTGCTGCAGCACTCGGAACATCCGCGCGGAGGTTGAAAGAACTGGAGCTGAATGGCCGTATCAGGCTGAATATGGGGCTACGCATGACTCGGTTATACCAGCAACCCATAGATCGCCTCTTTTGGGAATCAGAAGAAGAGTATCACCGTCTGCGTGCCGAGGCGCGACAGGAGAAGGAGGCTTTTTATGCGCACGGTTAAGTTATCGCTGATTAGCTGGAGTGGACAAGTAGTCAATGTTTGGTCTGTCCCATATGCCCGCCATAAGGCCGCGCTGGAAGTCGCGATGCAGCGGGCGGAGGACGAAGGACATGCCGGCGTATTCTGGGCTTCATTCAGTGGGGGCAAGACAAAGAACTTTGTTTTTGATTCTCACGATCCATTAGCCATGCTGATGATGGAGAGGGTACTTAAGTCATACATGAAGGACGGGAAACTGGACGTAGATCGGTTTCTAGGCCGTCAGGGGGGAGTGAAGCGTGCTGCAATCAATTGAACCTGTCGATGACAGGGAACTGCCGATTAGTTTTGGCGAGAGTGCCAGCGCTTCAAATTGGAGTGTTGAATTCCTGACCTGGGGCGAATTCGTAGATCGCTTGCGGACAGCGCGTCGGACATCGGAAACGATGGTGCAATATGACAAGCTGAGCAAGGCGCGGAAAGCCGCGCTCAAGGACGGTCCGGCCTTCGTCGGCGGCCTGGTTCGAGGTGGGCGGCGCCGCAAGGAGAACGTCGATGTGCGAAGTGTCATTACGCTGGATGCTGATAACGTTTCAACCAGCTTCCCTTTTATGGTTGAGCTGATGATTGGCGGCACGGCCTACGTGATCTATTCCACCCATAGCCACCGTTCGGATCAGCATAAATATCGGCTCATCATTCTAGTAGACAGAGAAATGACACCGGATGAATGCTCGGCGGTATCGCGGATGATTGCGAAACTGATTGGAATGGACAACTTCGACAAAACAACGTTCGACGTAAATCGGCTCATGTATTTACCGAGCTGCTCGAAAGACGCCGAGCCGGTGTTCATCGAATCCGAGGGTGTACCTCTGAGCGTTGACGGTATTCTCAATCACTACCAAGCCGACTGGCGGGATCCGGCTAGCTGGCCGCGTCATCCGAAAGAAGCAGCAACCCTATTCACCGGACAAAAGCCTCAGGATCCGCGGGAGAAACGCGGGATAGTCGGACTGTTCTGCAGGGCCTTTCCGATTGAAACCGCGATTGACATGTTCCTGTCAGACGTATACACCGCTGGCAGTATGGCAGGTCGATACACCTATGCGGGCGGCACGTCTGCTAACGGCCTGGAGATTTATTCGGATCAGGAGCTTGTCTTCAGTCACCAGGATAGCGATCCAGCGGCTGACGGGCATAGCCACAATGCCTTCGACCTGGTTCGTATCCATCGATACGGCCATATGGATGAGAATGCCCCACTGGGAACATCCATCGACGAATTGCCGAGCCATCAGGAAATGACGGTGTTCGCGGCCAGTTTAGAGGATGTTCGGCTGCTGCAGCAGGCGGAGAGTAGCGCGGAGATTGCGGAAGCGTTTGGAGACATGGACTTCCCCGGAAATGATGGGGGCGAACATGCTCTCGATCTGAGCCAAATCATCATTCCGCTTGGTTTCAAGGTAATCGGCGGACAGGTTTTCGAGGTTAAGGAGACCAAAACAGATATCAAGCATATTCAGGTCTGCAGCTGCCTTGTTGCGGTCACTGGACGGTATAGCAATTTATCAGATCACACGCAAGGGCTTGAAGTGTCCTGGGTCGGTCGCAGCGGAATCAAGTCGGTGACGGACACGCGCAGTACTTTCGCTGACAGTAAGAAGCTCATAAACCTGGCGGACTACGGACTACCGGTGCACTCAGAGAACGCTCGTAAGCTGTCGGCCTATCTCAGTCGATTCGAGGCAGAGAACGAGGAGCGACTCTCTACGAAGCTTGTTAGCAACCAGCTCGGATGGGTGAAGGACGGCTTCCTATTAGGAGAACAGTTTATCGGCAGTAGCAACATCGAGTTTCTACCGAAGGATGCCGGAGATGGTCAAACGGCAAGAGGCTTCCGCAAGCGAGGGTCGATGGAAGGTACAATGCAGCTGCTCGATCAGATCAAACCGTTTCCGGCTGTAAAGCTGGCCGTATATGCCGCTGCTACTGCACCGCTCCTGAGCCTCTGGGGAGAGAGTTCATTCATTCTGGAGCTGGCAGGCAGCACGTCTCGTGGGAAAACGACAGCGCTTCGTATCGCAGCAAGTCTGTATGGCTGCCCGGACGAGAATAAGCCTGGCATCTTCCGTCAATGGAACATGACCAAGGTCGCCATCGAACGGTATGCCGCGACGATGAACCATCTCCCATTGTTCCTGGATGACACGAAGAAGACGGATGAGCGGACAGCACGCCCGATCGTCTATCAGTTCAGCAGCGGACAGGGAAAGGGGCGCGGTTCGCTCAAAGGGGCTCAAGCAAGCGCGGGATGGCAGACCGTTATGCTCTCAACGGGTGAACAGAAGTTGAGCTCTTTCGCTAAGGACGGCGGCGCAGTGGGACGTGTGCTGTCGCTTGAAGGATCTCCGTTCCTCTCAGCGGATCTTACTTCCGCGAAGATGGTACAGGAGATGAATAAGCTGGCCAGTGACCATTATGGCCATCTCGCAGAGCCGTGGATTAGATTCCTTATGACAACAGATATGTCGGTTTGGAAGGGGTACTTCTCTGCTGCCTGTGATCGATATATGCAGATTGGCAGTGGGGCCGGTGAAGTTGCGCTGCGCCTCTCCCGGATCATGGCGCTGCTGGATGTAACAGGCCAGATGTTTGATACCTGTTTCAATTTGAAGCTATACGACCGGGCGATGTTGGATCAGGAATGGAGCCGATTGATAAGTGAATCGCCAGAACTGGATCGGGCAACTGAAGCGTTGGATAGTGTGATGGGCTGGGTGACGGCTAATACCCGGCAATTCATCATCAACGGCAGCGGCTCTCCTCTCTCCGGAAAGCTGTATGGAGAGATTAAGCCGAGTGAGATTTTCGCCATTGATGATCTGCTGGATGAGCACCTTCGATCTCGCGGCTACGAGCCGTTGTCCATCGCTAAGGCCTGGAAGGACAGGGGCTGGACGAAAGCAACACCCGGGCGCACCAAGTTTCGGAAGAGAATGGCCGGCGGCAATCCCTGGACATATTGCTTTGATCTAACGGCTCTGGGATGGGCGTTTGATACCACAGACCGATATTCACCCGCATTTGGGGGGTAGTTCTCACCAGCAGCTATCAGTGAGAACAAGGTTGAGAACATATAAATCCAAGCAGGACAAGGTTTCCCGGTTATATGTTCTCACTGTTCTCACTGTTCTCACAATAAAACATATATACACGTAACAATTCAGCTGAGCTATCCGGTAGATAGTGAATTTATATAGGGGTATATGTTGCACGGAGTGAGAACACGAGAACAAACGCCGGAATCCCTTGTCCCGTCTAGGTTTTTGGCTGAGAACAAGCTTCAAAAAAGCGAGAACGAGTGAGAACAGCCGACAAGGCTGAACGATGGAGGGTCAAGTGAATGAAGGAGATCATTTTGAATCCCTATTTCCCCGGAGGTAGGCCGAGCAAGGCTTATCTAGTTGAAGAGGGTGTGGCAATAGGAAGTAGCCAAGGACTCGTATACCTTTCTCAAGTTCAGAAGACGGAAACCGCTGGCGTATATGTTCCAATCGAAAGCCACAACTTCATCATCGTTTCACCAGGCGGCAAATCAATATCAGCGCTTGGAAAGATAGTGGCCAAGCTTAAAGCGATGGACGCTTATACCTTGATTACCCGCCATTATGACGTTCAAGAAACTGTTTTTAATGTGTGTGGGAATCCAAGAGGTTTCCTTTGAATCCTGGCAGCTGGAGAGGGGGTGATGCAAAGCAGGTTATTGATTTATCTTAAGGTTTTACGCGCATAAGGAGGGAAGAACCTCATAAAACCTCACCTTCCTCATGCGCGCGTGCTTCACAAAATCCATGGCTCTCGCTTTTCATATTTGGAAAGCAACACATTCCTCCTGTGCGTGCGCTTAACAAAACTTAACCTGAAACCTAACAGAACCTATTAAAACCTATTAAAACCTATTCTCGCGCGTATCGCGTGCTTCACGAAACTTTAGCTTAGAACCTGCCAAAACCTGCACTTTCTCGTGTACGCGTGAAAAGAAACGCACACTCATTTGGCACTTTTGGCACCCTTAAAAAGAACTCAAAACTTAATAAAACTTAACATCTCGTCGCGCACATAGACGGAAGCTGTCGTTGCCGCGTCGATCCGGCATTAACAAGCAAAAACAAAACATCTCAACTCGGAGGTAACTGTCCATGAATATCGATTTTAATGCTGAATGGGACAAAATGGAAAAGTCCGTAAAGGAAGGTGTGCGGCAAGACTTGGACTCGCTCCAAAAGAGTCGCGAAGTGGCAGAGCAGCAAAGACAGCAAAGGGCAACAGACGGTAAGGCCGCGGCAGAACGCATGAACAATCGCCATAAGCCAGCGGCAAACGCGCTGAATCCATGGGGGGAGTAAACAAACAATGACCAAACAATTCGAGCAATTTAAAGCTGCAGCAGCTGATTTCAAAGCCCGCCAAGCACGTTATGAAACTCAGGCAGACGAAATCCGCCGTGAGATCGCAAAGGCGAAGCGTACCTATGCTGAAATGACTGAGGCTGATGTGGCTGGCAAGGCGGCATACACAACCACACAGTTTACCGCCGCCCGTCAGAAGTTGAGTACACTTGAGGGGGAGTTGGCCGCCGTCCATGACCGATCGAACCAACTCCAAGAGCGGCGGGGGACAGAGCTGGCACCGCTGCTGTCTGAAGTTCGCAGGGGGCGTGTGGATGTTGAACAGCGGATCCGAGAGCAGATTAAAGAGCTGATCGAGCAGGGGCAGCCTTTCGTGAAGCAACTTTTCGAGTTGGCTACACAAGCCGCAAACCTGCGGCACGAAGCGATTCGGGATGTATATGACCAGCGCGAAGCCGTCCGTATAGCCGGGGAATCAGAAATGAGCCGCCTATCGATTGAGAATTCTAACGTGCCTGATGATATTCATTTCTTCGATCCACAAGAATTAATTGAATCCTACCGAACGGGCGAGATGCCTGAGCGCTTCCGAGACGTTTCGGCTGCCGAGCCCACGTCGGTCAACTCATAGAATACAAGAAGATACTGCGGCGGCCCGTACACGCGAGCTGCCGTAGTTTAAGGGGGAGTGGGAGTGAGCCATAGAAGGGGGCTTCGCCGGGAGCTGGTGGCTTATAATGCGCTGCGCAGCAATCGTCTGCGGATCCAGGAGTACCTGTCTACCCGTGATCAAGACATCAATCCGAAGCAGCAGCGCCTGGATGGGATGCCGACAGCGAGAGGCGGGCTGCCCCGCTCCATCATTGAGCGCATGGTCATAGACCGGCAGGAGCAGCTGGACAGGCTCGAAGCGATTACAAAAAGATTGGAGCTTCGTTTTGCGCCGCTAGAAGCCGCTCTAAGGCGTCTGAGCTGGACGGAGAGGGAAAGCCTGCGTTTGTTCTATTGGACGCTCAGCGAGCCGCATGAAGCGGCACGGGAGATTGGGGTAAGCGAGGCTCGGTTAGAGGCGATTCGTAAGCGGGCGCTGCATCAACTTGAGTGGTTATATAATCAGAATTATGCCCGTGTTGTGGGCGAAGGAGAGGGAATTGGATGAGTTTATGTATATGTCTACAAAATGACGATTCACTGCTGATCACTGCAGATACCGCCCTTACTTTCAATCGGGATGGGAAGCAATACCGATCTCGCAGGCCATTTCAAAAGCTAGTTCAAGTAGACCGCTTTCTCATTTTCATGAGCGGCAGCGCGGATGCGGCTACTGAGGTTCTAAAAAGGTTTAGGAACGCCCCGGAAAAGACGGCTGACTCGTTTCAGGAGGCGCTAATAAAAGGTTGTGAGAAGGTCGCAAAAGCGAATCCATCTCTGTATGAATCTCTTGATCCCTCAACTCGGGATGCGGCAGCCATTGTTGCGGAATGGGCCGAAGGAGGCGTTGTAGTACACCTCATGAGTCCTGAGGACGGCTTTAAGAGAAATACGCGCCGCGGTTCCAATTCGGGAACGGCGCCCCATACGGCAGGGATCTATGCTGCAGAAGCACTTGATCTCATCGGTAAATGGATGAATGCGCAAGACAAACCGATGTTGAATGCAGTAGTGGATGTTTATGAACAATTATCCGGTGAAGGCGTAGGCGGGATGATCTCGGCAGCATTTATGGACAAGGAAGGGATAACCTTTATGTCGCCAATAGCCATTAATGAGAATGTCCGAATTCCATTCTACGAGGACTATCTGATCTCCCAATCGGCAGCTTTCCGCGGCAGTCTTTCATTAATCGGGGCAACGATCCGGACGAACGATACAGGCGACCGTGTCGAGATGGATGCGAGCGGCTGGAGAACGTTTGATGGTAAAGGAACGAGACGGATCGGAGTAACACTTGATAACCAATATGGGATGAGTGGAATTAACTGGTATGGCGAGTCTGGTAGTGTGAGCGGTTCGATCAACGGGCAGGATTCACTCTTTCAAATTCTGGCTAATGCGGACATGTTGATTCAGTCGTTTAAAAGCCTTCAATTCGGAGGGAAAGTCGATTTTTCGGGAGCTACAGTATCCGGATTGACCGCGAATTCAATCGAAGGACTGGCAGCCCGGCTTCAAGGGCTGGATTATCAGGTTCAAGAATTATGGAGGGCACTTAATAACAAGTCTGATAAAGGTCACGTTCACAGCTATGTCGTTCCGCGACATAATCACGGAACTCCTCATAATTTCGAGTATGAGGGTAGCACCGGCCCTGCTTAACAATCGCAACATTTATCCGATAAACACCGTATACACTAACAAACTTTCCCAGAGGAGTGTTTGGAATGAAGAAGTTCGTATGCGGTGTTTTGGTTGGGACGATGTTGACGGCAGGCGGGACGGCTCTTGCAAGCTCAACCGGCTTAATCGGCAAGAAGGTGCAAGGAGTATACATTATCGAGAAGGACGGCAAAAAGTTGGCTGAGGCTGCGATCATAGACGGGGCGGCATACGCTCCTGTTAGAGCTGTGGCTGAAGCTAGCGGAGCCGATCTTTCGGTGGAAGGGAAAACGATCTCAATGGGTTCTGAAAAGGAAGTCACGACGCAACCGGAAAAATCGGTGTCGGATAATCCATATGCGGGGCAATCGCAAAAAATGCTGGAGAATAGCTTGGGCATTCAGCAGAATTCGGTTGATTCATTGGCCGGAAGGATTGCATATATAGAGCGTGGCCTTCCGGCGCTCGAAAGATCGGCAGAAGGCGGTAATGAACAGTCAAAGAAAACCCTGGAATCAGAAAATGCGGAACTTGCGGACATAAAAACGAGACTGGAGAAAGTCCAAGCTGAAATTCGCCTGATTGAAGAAGCTCTTAACGCTCTGAATAACCAATAAACCGAAGTCCCGCCCACCCCGGCGGGGCTTCTGCATTCAAGGGGGTGCATACAAAACAACTCAATGCACCCTGCGTCTACAAAACAAACTCAACAAGCTAAACTAGCGCCCCCCAGCTATCCCAGCCGATGGCTAGCGGAACTGTAGGAGGCTTATCGCGGCGATAGCTGCCTGCTGATGCATCCGCTTGTATTCGATTGGATCTGTCGACAGGCCGGAAGCAGGCGGTGTAGGGCTGGCTGTACGGCTACCTGAGCAATGCGGTCACTTACGCCCTGCGCCTAATAGTTATCGGCCAGACGGAGGCGCAGCGGCTGTTAGCGCGGCTGTCTGCCGAAACGGACGACGCGCAGCTTCCTTGCCGGTGTAGCCCATGACTAAAAATGTGAATCCGTCTTGGGTGATGAGGTATTTATGATAGGTCTGTCCGTTCTACGGATGATCGTAAGGGGTCTCTCCAAAATTGGAGACACGGAATTCGTCGGAATACTCAAGATCCCTAACGTCTCTCATGACATGAAAGTGGTTTTTTCCAAACGTTTTCGCCACCGTAAGGCTATCCGCGACCGCTCGGCCACTTTCGATGAAGACTAATTGGTTCATTTGTTTGCTCCTCTCTGTCGTCTGGCTTAACTAATTCAAATTTGCAACCCGTTAGCATTTCGGCTAGGAGCAGTTTGCAGCGATCAGGCAAGCCGTGCTCCATTGGATCAATTGTTACGAGTTGCCCGTTAATGACCATACGGTGTTCGGTTATTACAAGAGCTGGTCGTTTCTTTGATTTCCCCAATTTGAACTCCCCCTTTCAACGCGCGTATTGGCGTAGATAACCTTGCTGACATGCAGATCCAAGTTACCTTGATCCAGTCATCAGCTCGATCGGGCGCCCTCAAATTTGAGGATACCTAATAGGAGGTATGCGCAAAATTGCGCTCAGCGATTCCTCGATAATTGACAGGTTGGGGTAAGTTGAACTTCTTTCATTCAACCGGCCGAATCTATTTCACTCGCCAATTTTGGAGAGTAGACGGGGGTGTCCAACTTTGGGCAGACCCGACGCAGCAATTTTCCCGAGTCGGACGATTGCGATTTAAGGACGAGAATCCAATTCTGGATTATCAAGTTCGAAATGGGTGTCTCCAACCTTGGAGAGATCATAAGTAAGGTAGGGGGGAACCCTCACATTGACGGCTCAATTTTGAGCTGTCATGAGAGGTGAGCACGAAACGGTGCTTATCAAATGAGGGGAGTCCAAAATTGGACTCATCTAACCAGCGCAAAATTGCGTCGGTTGACTCTCTGGGCGTGAATGAGGATCTCCGCAGGAAGGAGCCGCTGTCAGATAGATGGCAAGCACTGGAAGTCGGCAAGATTGAGGACGGCCAGCTGGTGGCAAATGTGGTCCGAGGTCTAGGGTTTCCGGTAAAATGGGATGGTGAAAAAACTTTATATATAAAGTATGTGTAGTTCATTACATCTTTTCTTAATTTATTTATATGAAAAAAATAAGTCAATAGTCCTATTTTCGACTTTATTCGACATATAGCGACATAATGAGACAAAAAAACCCCCTTTGTTTATTTCATTATATCTTGTAATATTTTCTTTAATAAGTGGTATATATTACCCGCCATTTGACCACACCTGTGTAATAGTTTCTTCAAACAGGTAATACTCTTTTAGCGAACAATCTAATTGAGGAGTGGTATTTAAAATGGCCAGACTTTACCTCTTTAAGAAAAAGGTGAACAGAATGATTACCATTGACAGCGTGGCTAAGACTTTCTTGAATATGGAGTCAATGTCTCCCAAAAAACTACAGAAGTTATGCTTCTATGCTTACTCTTGGTATCTAACCCATACTGGACGACAACTGTTTGAAAATAAGTTTGAAGCCTGGATTCATGGACCAGTAGATCCTGAACTCTATCATCAATTTAAAGAACACGGTCGTTCGCCTATTCCGAGAGAAGAGAAAATTCCGAGTGAAGTATCTAATGACCCATTTGTTTATGAATTCGTTGAGTTGATTTATCAAGCTTACGGCTCTTTAGATGGGGATCAGCTGGAGGAGCTAACTCATTCACAAGCTCCTTGGTTGAATGCTCGAAAAGGTCTACTGTCTTATGAGCCGTCAAAGAACTCCATTTTAGATGAGGATATTATTAATTATCATAAACAGGAGCTCGTGAATGTCTAGTACAAAGAAAAAAAGTCGGGAACGTCCATTTTCGATACCTCCGCAACAGGCTCCCTCGACCAATAACACGGCAGGGAGTCTGTTGTTGTCTAACGTGAGAAAATCGTTGGAGGGGCTCAGAGAAGAAAATGTAATTTTTTCATGGCAATTCTTCGACAGGCACCATGAGTTATTCAACTGTGGTGACATAGACTCCAATTGGTACTTAAATTGCATCGAAGTACTTCATAATCTCTCTAGAATGAAAATATCTGAGTTTAAGCACGAAAAGACTGGTGGCCCGCCTCTCAGGGTTCATACACATAATTGGAATAAGGTCTCAGCGAAATTCAACATGAAGGAAGAGCTTTTTGATCAAATTAAGGATGATGCATACCAATTTGCCCTCTCAAAAAGGAAAGGTCGCGTACATGGCTTTCTTATAGAAAATATCTTCTATATTGTCTGGTTAGACCCGCACCATAATCTCTATCCTGATGATAAATTTGGTGGGATAAAAATGTGTGATCCCCCAGACGAATGCTTCGATTGTTACGCTGCGGAACGAATGGCTTTAGAAGAGGAAAAAGATCAAGTTTATAAAGAGATGGACATTTTTACTCGAGAGCTGGAACAGAAGCTAAAGCATGAAATCAAAAGTGTTTCTATTGAATACGAGTTGAAAAAGAATAGAAATGATTTCTATTGATAAGTTTCTACCCTCATTGGTCTTCCGGCTAATGAGGTTTTTTTGCTTAAAGTACCTATACAGCTAGGAGGCAGAGACTGATTATTAATAGACATTTTAGAATCGTATGTTCATGTCCAAATATCGTTAGGAGTGTGAGGTGTCATGCAGTGAAGTAAGTATCCCGTGTAGCCTACTCAGCTGATAGGGGATTAATCTTTTTATTTTACAGGCCGATATTCCCCATGAGGGGGATAATATGGCAAAGCGTAGAAGAAAGAAAAAGCAAGACGATCCAATTGTTGCGCTGGTCATGTTGTTCATGATTGGAGCCTTTTTTGGGAGCATTAAGCTGACCAATTCCATTTCTGGAGGTTTGGTTGGTTCAGGGATTGTATTTGCAATCTTCGTTATTATTGCGTTCATGCTTAAGCGGCAGCGCGAAGAGCGCCTCAAGCTATCCGGAATCGCTGATATCGACAAGATGGACGGCCGACAGTTTGAGCTATACCTGGGCCATCTGTTCAAGGCACACGGCTACGCTGCCGAAGTGACGCAGGCTTCCGGAGACTATGGCGCTGATCTCGTTGTCCGGAAGGATGGTAGGAAGATTATCGTCCAGGCCAAGCGATACAGCAAGGCTGTAGGGCTCAGCGCGGTGCAGGAGGCGTACACGGCAATCCGTCATTATAATGCTCATGAGGCATGGGTAGTCAGCAATCGCGGTTATACGGAGCCGGCACGCGCGTTGGCACGCTCCAACGGAGTGAAGCTGATCGATCGTGAACAGCTGATCGATATGGCATTGAAGCTTAATCCAGGTGTAGCCCAAGCCCCAACCGTTATTGCCGCAGCTTCGCCAGCTAGTAAAGAGGAGTGCAAGAAATGCGGTGCCCCAATGGTTAGGCGGAAAGGGCCAAAGGGCTTGTTCTACGGATGCAGTACCTATCCGAAATGTAGGAGTATCGCCCAGTACGAATATAGTGTATAAACAAAGCCCCGCCGACCATTAAGGTTAGCGGGGCTTTGTTTATCGCATCGACGTTTTTCTCAGATTGAGTTAAGTACGCTTTTGCAGCCCAAGCGCTTCTTTCAGGCCGCTCTGCAACACATGGGAGAAGTTCAGACCGGCTTCTTCGCCAGCATCTCGCAACCACTTCGGTAGCGTGCAGTTCTTTGTGACAGCTTTGTGTGCCGCTTCGTCGCGGACAGGTGGCATGAATACTTCTACAAAAACGATGCGGTCACTGGCGTCCTCGAGCTCAATCAGCTCGGGTTCAGACGGCTCAGGCAGTTCTGCCCCTTGTTCCTCCAACTCTAGAGCACGAACAGCAAGTAGTTCCTTTGCACGTATAAGCCCCTGCATTAAATTAGGTGCCGTTACGGCGGCTCCAGGGAAATCCGGAAAATACAGACTCAGATTCGTCTCGGTCTTCTCGACGACAAGCGGAAACACGTAATGAGTTTTCAACGCTCTCACTCCTCGAATTAAACTCTTAAAGAGGGCCTAATTGTTACATAAGACTCGACTGGTGGTCCCAATGTACAAAAACCAATAAGGCAGGAATTCAATACATTCTTGGTAGCAATCTACTAAGAAGAGATTCATACCTTTAGGTTTAAAAAAAATTGGCTTCTTAATTACTCATATCGGCGGTAATCTAATCATAATAAAAAATTGTCAAAATGTATTTTTTTCTTTGTAAAAAACGAAATTTTTTTTGGAATTCATTTTTCACTTTTTAAAACTTAAGGTTTCGATGTGAGGAGAAGCCGGGGGTTAGAACTTAACCCCGGATTGACGCTCGATGCTTTTCAGCGTTCCCTTTGCGATGGTATCTCCCATTCCATGAACGGATAAATCAGCGTATCTCGTTGGGTCATCTGGATGTATGTAACGTCGATGACTAGTACCCTTTCCATGAGTAGGAGATAAGATGAATCCGTGTTTCTTGAGAATCTGAAGAATTTCTCTGACTGTCAGCACCTTCCCCACATCGAAACCTCCTTTCTGAATATAATTTTAACACGTGTTATATACGCGCGTCAATATTTATGCGTGTTAAATATGCGTATTAAATTTCACATCGACTGATGTTAAATTGATGTGAATTTGGATGTGAAACGGGCTAATCGTCTCATGAAGCAAGACACAGAGAACCGAAGAACCTTGATTTGACGCGGTTTATTGGTACTATAACAGAAGCCCCCAAAAGGGGGCGTGGCCTCATCCTCAAGCCATATGCAGGCTTACAGCATTATCGGCATTACGGACTCTGTGCTCCGAGAACGTCTCGCGGCGCTCACCGGGGGCCAGCGTCATGTGCGCGAGGCGCCGGTTTTTCTTGTCTGGTGCGCGGATCTCAGCCGCTTCAGCGATGCCGTTCAACTTCATGGCGGCGAGCTGACGACGTCGACGGAATATTTTCTAGTTGCTACAGTAGACGCCGCCCTTGCGGCTCAAAATGCAGCTGTCGCCGCAGAAGCACAGGGGCTCGGCATTGTTTATATTGGAGGCATCCGCAATGACATGCGAGCCGTATCAGAGCTGCTGGAGCTGCCGCCGCTCGTTTATCCGGTCTTTGGCATGTGCATCGGCGTGCCGGACGAGCAGCCGGATTCCCGGCCAAGACTGCCGCGCGCGGCCATTTATTCGGAGAATCGCTACTCCGCAGAAGGTCGGCTGGAGCAGCTAGCGACGTATGACGAGGAATATCGCAGTTATATCCGCAGCCGTGCCGGCGGGGGACGCGATACAACTTGGACGCAAGAGATGAAGGACCGCGTCGCTTATCCGTCGCGAAAGATTACGGAGCTGCTGCGCGAACAGGGTTTTCATTTCGAGGATTAACTGCTTACGTGTTCATCTCGTAACAGCACAAAAAAAACGTATTCTCCCGAGTGGTGGGAGAATACGTTTTTTTTGTGCTATAAAACATCTTACCGATCCTCTTCTTCTGGAGCGGATCCGACTCCGTTCAGCAGATCTGTGCCATGGAATTCATCCGGAGGAGATACCGGGTCAACGGGCGTGCCCTCGGTCAGCTCCAGCTCGGCATCCGCATTTAGGCTGCCCGGCAGAGGTTCCTCACCGCGAGGAGTTTCGACCGCATAATCGCCGCCTTCCCGCTGGCGGGCGTATTCACCAGGCGTTGGCGCTTCCGCATACGCGACATCATCGGCGAGTTGTTCATTCGCAGCGGATGAAGCGACCGTATAGCTGTCTACTTTTACCCCACCGTATGTTCCTTCTCCAGATGGATATGTGCGTAACAGCTCATCCTCCGCGCTTGGCACTTTCGAACCTTGCGGTTGGTCCTCGAACAGGCCGTGTCGGGGATCGATATCCTTCTCCGTCGCCAGTCCGTTGCGCTTATCCGGTTGATTGCTATTCATGATGATTCCTCCTCCATCTTGTCTCGTTTTATGATCGGATAGGAAGTAAATACCCTTCTGCAAGGGTTTCCAATCGGTCCTTGTGGCATACGCGATAGTTGCACGCATTTATCCTCAGACGCCAAACGTAGTATAATGATTCCATTATGCTTATTTCGGAAGGAGCTCTCACGCATGACCCTGATCAGTACCCTGAGTGATAAAGAAGAGGTGACCGGCTACTTTTTAGTTAAGGAGCTCGACGTCAAACAGACTAACTCTACCCCTCCCAAGGATTACTGGGATTTGGTGCTTGCAGATTCAAGTGGGCAGATTACGGCCAAATATTGGGATCTGAAGCCTGCCGAAAAGGAATCGTTGCAATCGCTTCAAGTGGCAAAAGTGCATGGCATCGTGCAACTTTACCGCGACAGGCTGCAAATGAAAGTCATCCGTATTCGCCCAACGGGGCCAGAGGACGACGTTCGCTTGACGGACTATATTCGCGCTGCTCCTGTAGCCTCGGCGGACTTGGTAGCTGCGATCCACAGTAAGGTGGACAGCATCACGGATACGGACATTCGTAACATCGCTGCCTTCTGCGTGCTCAAGGCTGGCGACCGATTGGAGCATTATCCGGCAGCCAAAAGCCATCATCATGCTTATTATGCTGGTCTGGCTTATCATACTGTTCGTATGCTGGAAATAGGCGAGTTCCTATGCCTCCAGCGTCCATTCCTTAATCGCGATGCGCTCATCGCTGGCATCATCCTGCATGACCTGGCCAAGCCGGAAGAGATGAACGCGCAGCTTGGCATCGTATCGGAGTATAGCGATCGAGGTCGGTTGATCGGCCATCTGGCGCTTATTTCTGGCTGGATTGTGGAAGCGGCGTTGAAGCTGGACATTCCTACAGACTCGCCGAAGGTAACGGTACTGCAGCATCTCGTATTGTCCCACCACAATCTTGGAGAATGGGGTAGCCCGGTTCAACCTCAGCTGGCGGAAGCGGTCGCCCTGCATTACATCGATTCACTGGATGCTAAGCTGCAGATGGTTGAGGATGCGCTCGGCTCCACTGCGGAGCAGGAGACGTGGACACCGATGATTCGCGGCCTGGAAAACAAAGCCGTTTACCGGACACGTTTCTAAGGTAAGCCTTTGCAAGCTGAATTTAGAGGAGGAGGGGGGAATCCATGATGGAGCATGTTAACCTTCGTAAGCTGGTTTACAGCAGCGGCAGCATCGTTTTTTTTGGCGGGGCCGGTACATCGACCGAAAGCGGCATTCCCGACTTCCGTTCGGCAGGAGGACTGTACGAGCAGCGAACAAGCAAGGTTTATGAGCCGGAGGAAATATTGAGCCGCGACTTTTTCCATGCCCATCCTGCCGACTTCTATTCGTTTTATCGGACTCATATGGTCTATCCGCAAGCCAGGCCCAATCCCGCGCATCTCAAGCTCGCCGACCTGGAGCAGGAAGGCCGGCTGAAGGCGGTCATCACCCAAAATATCGACGGCCTGCATCAGCTGGCGGGCAGCGTCAATGTACTTGAGCTGCATGGCTCCGTACACCGCAACCGCTGTTTGGACTGCGGCATATCCCATCCTTTGTCGGCTGTTATAGGCGACTCTCGTCCGGTGCCGCTCTGCGGCGAATGCGGCGGCATCATTAAGCCGGATGTGGTGCTTTATCAAGAGAACCTGGATTTTGACTTGTTGGAACGGGCTGCAGTCCATATCCAGCAGGCAGATACCTTGATCGTTGCGGGTACCTCGCTCACCGTGCAGCCTGCTGCCGGTCTGGTCGGTCTTTTTCGCGGGGACAACCTCGTGCTGATCAACCGAGATGCGACGCCGATGGACGGGTATGCTACCCATCTGATACGCGGCAGTATCGGAGAGGTTATGGCAGCGCTCTAGTTCAACAACTTATATCGATGGCTTCAAGCGAAACGCCCTGTCCGATTAATCGGACAGGGCGTTTTTGGTCATGCTTGATAACTATTAGTCCATCAAAGCGGTGAAAAACCCGGAGAGCAGCGAAAGTACAAACACACCGCCGAATAAGATCAGCAGAAGCAGCAAAAAAGCACGGCTCAGATTGCGCTTGTTGACGGAACAAAACCATTATCGGCAGAAGGAATTGGGAAGTTTAGATCACAGAGTAAAATAATAGAAAATTAATAGATAAATAAGAGAGCTTCAACATTTATTGACAGAGCTAGAGGAGCTGTGTGATATATTAGGAAAAAACTAGTAAACGAGAGAGGTTAAACGATGAAAACGAAGAAGAAACCAAATGTTATTGTATTCTTTACAGATCAACAGCGTTGGGATACGACGGGCGTTCATGGGAATCCTCTCGGATTGACACCTAACTTTGATCTCATGGCTATGGAAGGGACTCATGTTTTTAACTCCTACACCTGCCAGCCGGTATGCGGTCCCGCAAGATCCTCCCTGCAAACAGGTCAATATGCAACGGAAACAGGCTGCTTCGTAAACGGAATTCCACTACAGCGAGAGGCAAAAACGCTTGCCCATTATTTTAACGATGCCGGTTATCACACCGGTTATATTGGGAAATGGCATTTGGCCGGGCAAGAGCCTGTCCCGGAAAACCAGCGAGGAGGATACCAGTATTGGTTAGCCTCCAATGCGCTTGAGGTTACTTCTGATGCGTACGACATGGTGATGTATGACAATAACAACGAGGCGGTTAAGCTCCCGGGCTACCGTGTAGACGCACAGACAGACGCGGCGATTCGCTATATTGATAAGCATCAGGAGGAACCGTTTTTCCTGTTCCTTTCGTATCTGGAGCCCCATTTTCAAAATCACTCCGATAATTACCCAGCACCTCGCGGATATGAAGGCCGCTACAGCGGAAGTCAGTTTGTCCCTGGAGATTTGGCATCGCTGGGAGGTACAGCACACGCGCATCTAGGCGGTTATTACGGAATGGTGAAGCGCATTGATGAGGCTCTGGGACGCTTAAATGACAGCCTAATCAGCCTCGGTCTAGAGGAAGACACGATCATCCTGTTCACTTCCGACCATGGCTGCCATTTCAAAACGAGGAACAGCGAATACAAACGCTCTTGCCACGATAGCTCAATTCGTGTTCCGACCGCTATCAGTGGAGGCTGCTTCAAGTCCGGTGGACGTTTGCAAGAAATGGTGTCTTTGGTGGACCTGCCTCCAACGTTATTGGATGCAGCAGGAATTCCGATTCCCGCTGCGATGCAAGGGCGTTCCATCTTGCCGTTGCTGCGCGGTGAGAGAGAGGGATGGCCGGAAGAAGTACTCGTTCAAATCAGCGAAGCTCAGGTGGGGCGCGCCATTCGGACGCAGCGCTGGAAATACAGTGTTTCTGCGCCGAATCTTAACCCTATCCGGGATGCAGCCTCCGATACGTATGTGGAGGAGTTTTTATATGATTTGCAATCCGACCC
The DNA here is from genome assembly GCF_002233675.1 of Paenibacillus herberti. GTDB lineage: Bacteria > Bacillota > Bacilli > Paenibacillales > Paenibacillaceae > Paenibacillus_O > Paenibacillus_O herberti. Next base: position 329,226 of record NZ_NMUQ01000001.1, read on the forward strand.
GCATGAATTGGACAATTTAGTCGGGGTTGAGTCGTTCAACAGCGTTGCCGCAGATCTGCGCGACCGTTTGATTAGGAGAATGCAGGAAGCGGGAGAGGCTGCGCCTGATATTCAGCCGGCATCGGTACGGCAAAATTCTGGAGTGAGAAGAGTGTCTGTGATGGAGCTTCGAAAGAAGCTGTAACTATATTGAGGCTCAGGCCGAACGATGTTGGTTTCAATCGCCCCTACAACGCAGGATGGGGAAATTGTGTTTGGTCTGAAATAAAGATCATCACTGCTGTACGTTTAGAACCTTAATATATCCGACAAATTTTGCGCTGCGATCCACAGGTACAGGCACTTCTAGGCGCGAGCCCACATAAACTAACCATACATTTGCACCGCCTGCCCGTGGCAGGGACGGTAGTACTGCATGGGGGTGGCCTTCGTTATGTCTGGACTTTTAACCGCAATAGCTCTGTTCATCAAGCAACTCAGTTTGCTTGTATCGTATGTCAAAAATAACGCGTTTCCACAGCCGTTGCAGGAAGAGGAAGAAATAAAACACCTTAGGCTGATGGCGCAGGGCGATCAGCATTCGCGGAATTTGCTCATCGAGCATAATTTGCGGCTCGTCGCGCATATTGTTAAAAAGTTCGATAATACAGGCGAGGACTCAGAGGATTTGATTTCCATCGGTACAATTGGACTCATCAAAGCGATTGAAAGCTTCCAAACCGGAAAAGGCACAAAGCTGGCGACATTTGCAGCACGATGTATTGAAAACGAAATTTTGATGCATTTGAGATCGCTCAAGAAAACGCGTAAGGATGTCTCTCTGCATGATCCGATTGGCACGGACAAGGAAGGCAACGAGATCACGCTGATAGATATCCTCGGCTCAGAGCATGACGATGTGGTTGAGAGGGTACAGCTAAAGATTGAGAAGTCTAAAATATATAAAAACCTAGATATTTTAGACGAGCGGGAACGTGAAGTGGTCATGGCTCGGTTTGGCTTGGAGCAGGGCGGCGAGGAGCGGACGCAGCGGGAAATTGCCAAAGATCTCGGCATTAGCCGGAGTTATGTTTCGAGAATTGAGAAAAGAGCTTTGATGAAACTCTACCATGAATTTTATAAAGCGAAGAGGTAAATATAGAAGCAGACTGCCCGACTTAAGGGCAGTCTGCTTTTTTTTGTGCGGTACGTTGGATGAGGTTGCACAAACAAACCAAAGTCCATACTGCCGAAGGTGCACGAGGTCGCAAGATCGCTCTATAAACGAAAGTCGCGGCTGACAGCCTGCTGTTGCCGGATATTACCTGAAAACACGGCAGATGAAATGACCCATAATAATGGTATAAAATCTGAAATAAAGATATTTAGTCGGGTGCCGCCAAAAGCTATATTGTCTTTAATCGGACTCCGGCGCCGCTGCGCGGATCGATGACGCAGGGAAGGGAGCGTAAAGGGACGGGGCGGATAACCGACGATTCAAACCGAAAGAGAGAAGCGATTTGAGCCACTCGAAATTGCCTTTGAAACGAGAACGATCCATTCTTTGGTCAAGGTGTTCGCTGACGAGCCACTGAATGGGAAGCTGTTTCTTCGCGCATCTGCTCTGCTTAACGAAACGTACACTTTGTAGCTTGCCTATCGTTCGGATCGTCGGCCGCGCCGCCGCTATGGAGCTTCTGGAGGAGGGGCTGGAGGGACCGCTGACGTTCAGCTCTTATCCGAAGGAGGCGGAATGGCTGCTGCAAAAGCGGGCGGGGATCAATCGCGCCTTGTCGGAGGTTTCCGAGCTTGCGACTTAAGTTAAGGCCAGCATTAGGACTTCGGTATTGAAGGACAGAGAATTCGATCCAAATCGCAGGGGAGAGATAGGATATGAAACGATTTACGACGATCGTCTCTGCATTCCTGATTTTGGCTTTATCCTCCGCTGGCATCGGGCCGGCGCATAAGGCCGCCGCAGCTCCAACCACCGGCGCGTGGGTGTTGGACTGGCGGGTGAATGTGTTCCAGGATACTCCGATGCCGTCCGTTCTGCCCACAAGCATTGGAATCGTCTCCGCGAAAAATGCGATTGAACCTTTTCAGATTATTTATCGCTCCAACCAGGCTTCAACGATTAACAATGTTGAATTTTCAACGTTTAAATCCGGCAATAACAGTCTTCCCGCCTCCAGCTTCAGGTATCATTTTATAGACTACATTACGACGGGCAGCAACTCGCAAAACGTTTCCGGTCCGGTCCGCACGGTAGCACCGGGAACGACGGAAAAGTTTCCGGAAATTATGTCCAACGACCTCTCCCGCGCGGTGGCGGCCAATACGAGCCAGCCGATCTGGATCAAGGTGAAGGTGCCGGCTGGAACCCCTACGGGAACCTATACGGGATCGGTGACTGTAAAGTCGACGAAAGGCTCTTTTCCGATCAACCTGAGCGTTGAGGTGGCCAATGTGACGCTGCCGGACGCCAGCTCGCCGGATGCGTACAGCACGGAGCTATGGGCGCAGCTGGTCGGCAACTTTGATACAACCGCCAACGTCATCAACGACAATTTCGGGACGACGACGGGCTCTGCCGCCTGGTGGGGCGTCATGGGCGAGTTCGCCAAGCTGATGAAGGAAAACCGGCTTAATGTGCTTAAGATCAACCAGCTTGATCTGTTGCTGGAAGCTCCGGGGACAAAGGTTGCGGCAGATGGCACGGTGACGTTTGACTGGAGCTTTTTCGATGCGTTTATCCAGTTTTTCAAAGATAATGCGGGCATCCAGAAGATCATCGGCGGGCCGCTGTCCAAATACAAGGCAGACAGCGCCGAGCTGGATTCCTCCGTTCCCGGCTCTAATTCCGACTACTCTAACACCTTCGTCGAGACGCTGGCTTATGATCCGGCGAATCCGACCGGCAAGCCGCTCACGCGGTTAATCCGCTACGATCTTGAGCCAACGCCTGTGACGAGTTATTTGACGCAATATTTGACCGCGCTTAACCAGCATCTGACGGCTAAAGGCTGGAAGGGCATATTTGAACATCATGTGATCGACGAGCCGGGCGGTTCATTCCATCAGGCGCTTTATCCGGTTCTGAGTCATATGATTAATACGTACGCTCCGGGCATGAAAACGGAGGAGGCAGTCGTGGCGTGGAGCCTGCAGGGGCTGAAGAGCATGATCAATACGCCTGTAATCATGCTGAACAATTACCAGCTCAATGCGGCCGAGATTGAAAGCTATCGAAAGCCGGGAGAAGATTTGTGGATGTACACCTCGTTGGACCCAGTCAGCGACAATTACTTGAATACAATTATCGACCGACCCGTCTGGCACGGAGAGCTGTTCGGCTGGCTTACTTTCAAATGGGGCATGAGCGGTTACTTGAATTGGGGGCTCAATCAGTGGAACACATGGATCAACCACCATGGTCCGTTCCCCAATTATCCGGCCGACCAGATGTATGCCAGAGTGCTTGGGGACGGTAACTTTACTTACCCTGATCCCGCCAAAATGACGATCCGCAGCTCAATCCGGCTGGAATCGCTGCGTCAGGCTTCCCAGGAACATGAGCTGCTGCGTTTGTTGAAGGCCAAAGACCCGGCGGCTGCCGATGCTCTAGTGAACCGGATTATCCGCTCCGGCAACGATTATGAAACGGACTACGGGCTGATTGCCGCCGCTCAGAAAGAGCTGGTGCGCGCCGCTGCCGGCCAGGATGCTCCGCTTTCCATCTGCGAACCGGACAGGGACGGCAAAGGCAACAAAGGCGATAATAACGGTAAAGGCAAGAGTAAGGGTAAAGGGAACGGGAACGGCAACCATGACCACGGAAATGGCCACGACCACGACGATGATAACGGCAGCAGCAATTGTGGCGATGACGATTGATATGTTTTCCTGATCATTCTTGATAAAAGCAAAGCAAATCCCCCTTGGACAGCGAAATAGTGTCTGAGGGGGATTTTTGCTATCGGAATCTAATTAAATAGCTGCCTAAGTAGTAACCAAGTCAGTCTCGTATTGGGGCGGTCATGCGCAAATTGTATGATTTTTCACTCAAAGTGAATTCGGGCAGTGCTGATTTTTTAGATTTGTACGATAAATCATTCAAATCGTACAAAAAGAGGTGCGTTTGCCCACGAACGACGTTTCCAGTGGCGGCTGAATGGCAATCAAATCGTTCAGATTAGCTCCGGTCGAAACGCTGCCGCGAGAAATTCGAAACTTGCCCTGGAATCCAGGTTCCGAAAAAACAGCACGCATTACGCCGATGCGGCTGGAGAAGAAGCGCAGGCTCTGGGCTCCCCTATCACGCTGTTTGTATCAGAGATTCTAACATTGCCGTGAAACATTGCGCTCTCGCCCTGGCAAGACGATTGGGAGTAAAGAGTTAATCGGTGAGAGATTTGACTCCCCTGTTCAGGCATCATCTGTAAGTGACACCTCCAATCCTGGAGAGATACCATATTCTATGAGTCTTTTTAGAATCGGATCTGGAACGATTGATGCACCGTTTTGAGCAGCGAAGGGTTGTCAGGGTCGTAATTGATCATGGCGCAGCGCTCGCCGACCTGCAGCAGCGCGTTTCCGATGCGTCTTAACAAAAAGGAAATAACTTTAGGTATTGCCAGCTTAAGCCCAAGGACGTATACTAAAAGCGAACTTATGGAAACGATTCCAAAACAATCTGTGTCTGTATGGTAACGATACCAGGACGAACAGCCGACAAGCTCGATAAGAGTACCAATGTGAGTACCCTTGCCAGTAATGGTATGCGTAATAGAAAGCGGTTTTATCTCCTTCTGGTATCGATACCAGATAGATGTGAACAATATGCTCGTATTTAAAAGGGGAAAATCAAAATGAATGTGAATAAGTATTGGGAAGACACCCAAACGTTGCACGTGAATCGAGAGACGCCAAGAACTTACTACATTCCTTACAATAGTATCGAAGCCGCCCAATCGGGTAAGCGCAGCACATCGGAAGCGTACCAAACGCTGAACGGAAGCTGGAAATTCCGCTATCACACCTCAGTTGAAGAAGTGAACTACAACTTCTATGAAAATAATGCCGACACGAGCGGCTGGGATGATCTGATCGTTCCTTCCTGCTGGCAAACGAACGGTTACGACCAAATGCAGTATACAAATCTTAACTATCCCATTCCTTGTGATCCACCATTTGTTCCCGACGATAATCCAGCAGGGCTTTATACAAGAGAGTTCCAAGTTTCCGGGCAATGGGAATCCAAACGAAAATATATCGTCTTCGAAGGTGTCAACGCATGTTTTTATGTATGGGTTAATGGTCAATTTGTAGGATACAGCCAAGGCAGCCGCGTTCCAGCTGAATTCGAAATATCCTCGCACATCCAGAACGGTACCAACCGCATCGCAGTCATGGTGCTGAAGTGGTGTGATGGAACTTACCTGGAGGACCAGGATGTATGGCGGTATTCGGGAATTTTCCGTGACGTGTACTTGCTAGCAAGAGAGCAGTCTCATATCCGTGATGTGTTCAACAAGCAGTTTTTTACAGAGGATTTTGGGCAAGCGACGCTGCGTGTTGAGCTGGAAACGAGTGCACATCTTGATGTCACAGTGGAGCTGCTTGATGGGGACGGCAGGGGAATCAGCAGTGCCGTAGCGGCGGTTGACCACAAAGGGGAGATCGAGCTCCAAGTGGAAAAACCTGAGTTGTGGAATGCCGAGCGGCCTTATTTATACCGTCTTATTGTCAAAGCCGGCGAAGAGACGCTCCTGTTCCCAGTCGGATTCCGCAAAATCGAGATCATAGACGGCGTTTTTAAAGTGAACGGTAAGGCGATCAAGCTGAAAGGTGTTAATCGTCATGATTCTCATCCGAAGCTTGGGCAAACGGTTCCGATCCGACATATGATCAAAGATTTGAATCTAATGAAACGTCACAATATCAACACGATCCGAAGTTCCCATTACCCGAACGACTCGCGTTTCCTTGAGTTATGTAATGAATACGGCTTTTATGTAATAGACGAAGCAGACTTGGAATCGCATGGCATGGGTGTAGCCGGCAAGAAGTGGGAAGATGAGTACGTTCATCGTCTGTCCAACCTGCCCGAGTGGCGGAGTGCATTCCTGGATCGGGCTATCCGCATGGTCGAAAGGGATAAAAACCATCCATGTATCGTTATGTGGTCCATGGGCAACGAATCCGGCTACGGTGAAAATCATATTTTGATGGCCGAATGGACCAAACGCCGTGACAGCTCGATACCGGTTCATTATGAAGGAGCCGCGCCGATCAATCTCGGGAATCCAAACACTGAATTCATTGATGTCGAAAGCAGGATGTACACTTCGTCAGAGGAAATCGAAGCGTATGCTAAAGACGAGAATTCAACGAAACCATTGTTCCTATGCGAGTACAGCCATGCGATGGGAACCGGCCCGGGGGATTTGAAGGACTACTGGGACGTCATTTACAACTATCCGAAGCTTATGGGCGGCTGCGTGTGGGAATGGTGCGATCACGGCATTTTGACCAAAACGGCAGACGGCACACCTTATTATGCTTACGGCGGAGATTTCGGCGACACTCCGAATGACGGAATTTTCTGCCTAGACGGATTAGTATCGCCTGACCGTGTTCCGCATACAGGCTTGCTGGAGCTTAAACAAGTTATGTCACCGATCCTGCTTGAACCGGGCGACTTAGCAAGCGGCGGAATTCGAGTGACCAATCGTTATGACTTTATCTCGCTATCCCATGTGGGACTGCACTGGACGATCCAGCAGGACGGAGTGCCAGTAGCCCAAGGCCAAGCAGAGTTTGGTGCTGTCTCACCTCATGAAACAGCAACGATCCATCTGCCTTATGAGCTGCCGGAAACATCAATTGGAACTTATGTCCTTACTTTATCTTGCTGGCAAAAAGAAAAAACGGTATGGGCCGAGCACGGATATGAAATTGCTGTTGCGCAAATGGAATTGCCTGTACAGCGGATTGAAGAGCCGGCTCCAGCACTGCGCCGGATCAATCCGATTACAGCCGTCCAGCAGGGCGATCTGCTGCAAGTGGACGGTCATGATTTCAGCTACACATTCAGCTTGCGGCGCGGTATGCCAACGAGAATTTCCAAGAACGGGGTAGAGATGCTTCAAGGCTCTCCGTCAATCTCGATTTGGCGAGCACCTACGGATAATGATACGAAGATCAGGCATGATTGGAGAAAAGTCGGATACGACCGAGCCTTCATGAAAACATACCACTGTGAATGGCAGCAGCAAGACGATTCGTCGATTTCCATCAAATCGCGTTTCTCGCTTGGCGCGGTGAGCAAATTTACCATTCTTCGCGGCGAGGCAATCTGGTCGGTGGATAAATTCGGAGCCATTGATGTTGTGATGGATGTCCAGGTTGAGTCCGAGAATCCGTTTTTACCAAGATTCGGGTTATGTCTGACGATGCCGGAAGGTATGGAAGAAGTTGAGTATCTGGGATACGGACCGCATGAAAGCTACATCGATATGCGCCTGAACGCAAAATGGGGCCGTTATTTGCAAACGGTGGACGAAATGTATGTGCCATACATTCATCCGCAGGAGCATGGCTCACGTTTTGGCACAGAGTGGGCCATCGTGTCCAACGAGTTAGGGATGGGAATCAAGTTTTCCGGTAAGGAGCCGATATCCTTCAGCGCTTCGCATTTTACGCCAAAGGATCTGGTAGAGGCCGATCATGATTACAAGCTCAAAAAGAGAAAAGAAACGATTGTGCATCTCGATTACAAAATGAGCGGAGTCGGTTCAAACTCCTGCGGTCCGGATCTTCTTGAGCCGTATCGAATGGATGACAAACAATTCCGCTTTGAGCTCCGGCTGCAACCCGTGTTCAAAGAGGATGAATAGCAAAAACGGAGGGATGCCAAGATGATTCGTGAAAAGCTGGCAGCACAACTGTACACCTTAAGAAATGAAGCTAAAAAGGACTTCCCCGCCCTCTTGAGAGAAGTGAAAAAGATGGGCTGGGCCGCCGTTCAGATCGATGGGCTGCATGGATACTCTGCCCAGGAAATTGCCGCGGAAGTCAAAGCGAACGGATTGAAAACTGCAGGTATGCATGTAGGCCTGCAGCGGCTTACTAAGGATCTGGACGCAGTGCTTGAAGAGGCCCGGTTATTTGAAACGAAAGATCTCATTTGCCATTCGCTTCCTGATGAGCTGATGCATACGCAAGGTTATATCGACGTACGCGCTAACTTGCTGGATGCCGCGGAAAAAGTCCGCGGCAGCGGTTGCAGAATCGGGTACCACAACCACGATTTTGAGTTTCATACTATCATTGACGGGAAATTTGCGCTTCAATATATGCTGGAGAACCCAGACATTTATGCAGAAATCGATACGTACTGGGTGAAAAAGGCGGATCAGGACCCACTTGCATTCATTAAGAATTACGCCGGTAGAATGCCGATCTTGCACTTGAAAGACATGACGGCCGACGAAAGGCGGACTTTTGCCGAGATCGGTACGGGCATCATCGATTTTGCTCCTATTCTCAAGTGGGGGCTGGAAAACGGCGTTGAATGGTTCGCGGTAGAGCAGGATTACTGCCCGGGCAACCCGCTGGATAGTCTAGCCATCAGTTATGAAAATCTTGTAAAACTGGAGCAGATGTTGCAGGTATCTTGATCTCGGGAAAGAAGTCTTACAACAAGCTAGTTGAATTGCTAGGAGGGAGCCTCGTACGATGAAAAGACCGAGAATTGCAGCCCATACGGGCTGCGGTAAAGCACCGGATAATACGATGGAATCATTTATGGAGGGCATTCATTCTGGTGCGGACATCGTGGAAGTGGATGTTCGGGCGACGAAGGATGGCGTAGCGGTTCTACTGCATGATGACTCACCGCTTCTTCATACACATACGTACTCGCAGCTCATTCAGCCCGAGATCATAGCGCAATTGAATCTTGAGCACAGCGAACATTCTATCGTCAGGCTGGATGAGGTGCTTCGTGTCGCAAAATCGTATGAGGTTAAGCTCAATCTGGATATTAAAAGTCTCGATAGCATTGAGGCAACGATGCGTACTGTTATCGAAATGGAATCTCAAAACCAGATTTATATAACAGGCAGCTCCAAAGGGATTCCGCAGCTTTACCCGGGAATCGAAGTGCTCATGAACACTCCCTATACTTTGCCGTCCCAGTATGAGGAACATTATACCGAGTTTACCGAAGAGATCTGCGAAAGAGCTTTGCGGGCTGGTTATCTGGGATTAAACATGAATTTCAGAACTTGCCGAAAGGAAGCAATTGACGCTGCCCACGCCAAGGGATTGATCGTCTGGGTATATACGGTCAATGAGCCGGAGGACTTAAACACGTATATCGAATTGGGTGTTGATGCCATCACGACACGAAGGCCGGAGGCATTAATTCAATTATTAAGAGTGTGTTAATGTGTTCCGTTTTGGGTCGTGCTGTGCTATAATGTTTATATGAGGTAAGCGCTTTCAGATTCTTCGTTTATGTGAGAGCGCATGTTTTTTAACTCGATATGGTATCGTTATCAGAAAATTTTTACTGCCTCTTCCAAAATCGCAAAACTTACAAAGAAGAAGGTGATCCCGTACTATGCAGCCTGTTACGTCGTCTGTGTCATCATCGGTTAAGCCAAAAAGCAAGCTGTGGAAAAGCATCTCGACTCATCGATATCTGTACATGATGTTATTGCCTTGTGTCATTTTCTTCTTAATCTTCTCCTACATTCCTCTAGGCGGATTGTTGATGGCGTTCAAGGATTACAAATTCAATGCGGGCATACTGGGAAGTCCCTGGGTCGGCTTGAAGTATTTCGAAGCGTTTTTCAACTCCTACGAAGCCAAACAGCTCATCCGCAACACGCTTATCATTAGCGGTATCAAGCTCTTCCTTTACCTGCCATTCCCGATCATATTAGCGCTTATGTTCAATGAAATCCGTAGCAAATGGTTCAAAAATTTCTCCCAAAGCATTTTGTACTTGCCGCATTTCCTATCCTGGGTTGTTGTCATGGGCCTCACACAGCGTATTCTCGCTCCAGATACTGGATTGCTGAACGAGATAATCGCTAAGCTGGGCGGTGACGGCAGTACATTCTATATGATGGAAGCGAACTATTTTTATCAAGTTATGTTCAGTAGCTTTGTGTGGAAGTCAATCGGATGGGACTCCATCATATACATGGCGGCTATCGCCGGAGTAAGTCCCGATCTGTATGAGGCGGCCAAAATCGACGGAGCCAGCAAGCTTCGTGAAATATGGCATATTACGCTTCCCTCCATTGCCCCAACCGTAGTTATTCTGTTCATTTTATCGCTTGGAAGCATCCTGTCCGCCGGTTTTGACCAGATTTACATGCTCCGGACGCCAGGCAATATGCATCTAGCCGATATTTTGGATACTTATATTATTAAAGTCGGTTTACAGCAAGGTCAATACGGCTACGCAACAGCTGTTGGCATGATGCAAGGTATTATTGGGTTCATTCTTGTTATACTCGCTAACCGGATTTCACGGAAAGTATCCGACACTTCCTTGTGGTAACGATTCCATGCAGCTTACTAATGTATTCAGTCAGTAAGCTGCAGTACTCGGTATGAAAGCGATACCAGAGTAATTGCAAGATCTCAACCATGATGAAAACGCAGGACGCGTCTTCATAGATTAATTTGGGGAAAAGGGGATAAAAGCATGAGGAAGAAGTGGGGAAAGCTAGTTGCAATACCATTAGTGGTGACCTCTCTGTTGGCTGGTTGCTCCAATGCCGGCAACAATGAGCCTGCAGCAAACAACGCGCCTTCATCGACGGAGGCTCCGGCAGACAAGCCGGCTACTTGGATCGCGGATCGTAAAATTAAAGGACTTATTTTTATGGGAACCGATGATCAAACCTCTGATATCAATCCTGAAATTTTGGCTGAAATCAAAAAACGGACTGGTATCGAGTATGAAGTAGAAATTATGAAAGCAAACAAAGCCATCGAGGGATTGACCGCCGGAATCGCGTCGGGCGACCTGCCAGACTTCATTTCTTTCTACTTGAACAACAGCGGTCGTCAGGAGATGCCGGTTGTGCTCAAGGCGGCTCGCGAAGGTATGTTCACCGACCTGACACCGTTCCTTAAAGATACTAAAGTTTACAGCAAATACCTTGAGAAAGACTACCTGCCTATCGATACAAACTACGGTGTTATGTTCCGCCCGGAATTTAACGGTTCTACTTACTTTGTGCATATGAACATCAACCGTGAGGGCGGCAAGGCTGGCAAATTGATAAGCGGTCCGTACATCCGCAAGGATATCGCAGAGGCTCTCAAGATCGATCCATCCTCAATTAAAACGCATGAGCAATTGTACGATCTGGCGAAGAAAATTCAGGCCGGCAACTTCAAGGATAACAACGGCAACCCGGTTATCCCGATTGGACCTGGCTACTGGGGCGGCAAAGAGCTCGGCCAAATCTTCAGCGATCTGCAATGGGGCGACACGGATCAATGGATCTACCAAGGTAAAGACGGCAAAATCCTGCATGAAATTCAAACTCCTGTAGCGATGAAAAAAGTAGAGTTCATGCAAAAGATGCTCAAAGAAAAGCTGATGCATCCGGAGTTTTTCACGGTCGATCAAAGCCGTGCGGAAGAAGGCGCTCTGAACGGTTCATGGGCAATCGTCGGGGATATGCATAGCTACCTGCCGTTTAACCAGGATTTGCACTACCTGCCGCTGGGACCGTTCAACGATGTAGAAGGAAATCCTTATCAAATGCAAGTTGATTTCAAAGGCGCTGGTGGTGCATGGGCTATTCCAGCCACTACGAAAAAACCGGAAGAAATCGTTAAATTTGCCGACTTCATGGCAAGCCGCGAAGGCAAGATACTGTGGCAATACGGTCTTGAAGGACGCGACTACACGCTTGACGACAAAGGCAATCCGATTCCGAAACAAGAAGTGCTTGATCTTAAAGCAAGTAATGGTGCAGAGTCGCAAAAACTGGGCTTTGCAGGAGCAGGGAATTACTGGGGCGAACTTTTTGGCAAAACTGACACCGACCCCATGGCTGACTATGGCGAAGAGAATTACGGTGACAAATTGACCGGAGCAACTGGGATCGGCCTTAAAGCTCAAGAGTTCTGGAAATGGGATGAAAAAGTAGCTAACGCAATTACAGTTGACGGTTATACGCCAAAATCGTTCCTAAGCGAATTCCCAACAGGAACGGATCTAACCGAGGCATTCACCAACTATAAAGACAGCCTCGTTAAAGCTTACTACAGCGACAGTAAAGAGGAAGCTCAAAAAATCCTGGATGGAGCGCTGAAACAAATGCAGGCGGCCAACCTTGACGGCTACCTCAAGCTCCTTGAAGAAAAGAACAGCGATCCTAAAACTAAAATTAAGTTCAAGCCATCTCGTTAAGACAGCCTGTATAGGCTAGCAGGCGGCGGCAACCGCTCAGCCGCCTGCTTTTTTTATAAGGAGGAGCAAGATATGGGGAATGAATTTTATAAGCTAAGCGTTGGGGAAAAGGCACTAAAATTCATCAATTACATGCTCATCATTGCGCTGTGTTTATCGATTGTTCTTCCTTTCTTGAACATCCTGGCACTGGCATTCAACGCAGGCAAAGATGCGGAGAGCGGCGGCATTTATTTCTGGCCGAGGGTTTGGTCCCTCGAAAATTTTGAAAAGGTATTTGAATCGACGAATATCGCTTCTGCTTTCGGCGTTTCGATTTTCCGCACGGTTGTAGGCACGTTTGCAGGGGTGCTTTTGACGGCAATGGCTGCATACGCCCTGAAAAGCAAAACGCTGCCAGGCAACAAGTTTTTCATGATGTTTATCTTTTTCACGATGTTGTTTAGCGGCGGAATTATTCCGACCTATATGTTGTATAAATCTCTTCATCTGTTGGATAACATCTGGATCTACGTCCTGCCGGGCTTGTACAGCGCCTGGAACCTAATTATATTCCGGACCTTTTTTCAGCAAATTCATGTCAGTCTGGAAGAATCGGCTCGCATTGACGGATATAATGACTTCTCTATATTCTGGAAAATCGTTCTGCCTCTGAGTCGTCCTGTAATTGCTGTTATCGCCTTGTTTACCGCTGTTGGACATTGGAACGATTGGTTCACCGGAGCCTTTTATATTCGTTCGGAAGAGCTTCGTCCGCTGTCGACGCTCCTACAGGAAATGCTGCTTAGCGCAGAAGCCTTGAGGGATACACTGACGGAAGCGGCTGGCGTTGCCAATTACGAAAGACTGGCAAAAATCCAGGTAACTGCTAACTCTTTGAAGATGGCAACAATCATTGTCGTAGTAACACCTATTATTTTGGTTTATCCGTTTGTTCAGCGTCATTTTGCCAAAGGTGCGATGATTGGCTCCATTAAGGAGTAATTCGTCGACAATAGAAAGGGTGGTCGTACGGTGAAAATACACAATCCTTATACTGGAGAAGGAACTTGGCTGAGAGGCAGTTTCCATAACCATACTACGAACAGCGACGGCTGGTTTTCGCTTGAGACAGTTTACAAAATGTATGGAAGTTATGACTTTCTCGGCATATCCGATCATGATAAAATTACCGAGCATACCGATAATTCCGGAATTGAGACGCTGTTCGAGGCGATTGAAGTGAGTAGTAGCCAAACGCATATGCTAGTTGTTCAGCCTGACCGCAGCATGATGGATGGATATACAAACGAGTTTACGATTCCGAACTATCAGCGTTATGTGGATATGGCTAATGAGAACGGCGGTTTTGCCGTGCTTGCGCATCCGAATCGCTTTTTCTCCCATTATTGGAGAGAAGGGGACATGTTCAAGATGGAGCGTTACCTAGGCATCGAGGTTTACAACGGAGACGGCAACCCAGAGTATGATATCGCTTTTGACAAGTGGGATCTATTGCTGTCTGCAGGTCGGAAAGTTTGGGGCTTCGGTAATGACGATTCTCATGTATATGGTCAGGATAAACGAGCCTGGAATATGGTTCTGGCAAAGGAAAACACGCGCGAATCAATCGTTGAAGCCCTTAAAAATGGAAGCTTCTATGTATCCAGCGGTTACGGGTTTGACTCCATCGAATCGAATGAAGGTACGATAACGGTCAATCTTCGTTCCAACAAGCTGCTGGACAACATGTATAAATATATAAGCTTTTTTGGCAAAGATGGCCACGTCCTGCATGAAACGTCTGGAAGGTTGACTCAGGTTAAATACGAGTGCAAGGGCGATGAAGGGTATGTGCGGATTGCAGCTTACTTGGAAGGAGGATATGCGGCGTTTTCCCAGCCTTTATTTGTTGAGGCTTGATAACCAATGAAAGTTATCCCTTCTGCCGACCAGACGTTTCATCAGCGACTCATCCATACAAAAAAACGGGATCACTCAAAGGAGCCGTGTATGAATGCGCAAGAAGCAAGGTTGGATGTTAGGTTTAACGTTGTGTACGCTGTTTGCTAGCCTAGCGATTGTCCCTCCTTCTAAGGTGAACGCAGATTTTAACTCCTCCACGAACAAAAACTGGATGGAGCAAGTCAGTGCTGTCAATCCCAATTTTGCCAATACTACGCTCCGCAATGTCATACTTCCAGGTACACATGACTCCGGAACCGGCGTCTTCAATGACGGTGGTTTCGACGAGTCGCTGGCCCCCGATCTAATCAATACCTCACAAATCTATCAATACGTCATTCCTACAGGCACGGTCAAAAGTCAATCCAGAACTCAGGATCTCAATGTAGGCGAGCAGCTCAATGCAGGCATTCGCTATTTGGATCTGCGGGTCGGTCCGAATCAGTATTTTTCCGGGGTCAACTTCGAGAATCAAGAAACGACGCTGAGAACGATGCACGGGTTATACGGCGAATACATGGAGAGCATTCTGCAGTCCACCAAGAGCTTTCTGGATGCCAACCCGAAAGAGGTCGTCGTGCTTGATTTTCAGCATTTCTATTCTATGAGCAATACGAGCTACACTCACTTGAAAGAGCGCATTTTGTACTACCTTGGCGACAAACTCGTTCCAAAATCATATGGCATCAACACGCCGCTCAGCACGCTTTGGAATGAGAACAAACGAGTCATCGTTTATTACGGTACTCATAACTATTGGTCCGGCGCGACAACTAAAGCGTCAGGTGCTGTTCCGAGCCAGTTCACGAACGAGCCGTGGGTGTGGGATCGCAACGCAGCGATGCGGTCGGCCTGGATGAACGAGAGCAGTGCCGGAAACTTGAAGCCTCAGCTTGAAGCGGAAGTCAACGTCGCAGCAAGTTATACGAACAAACTGCATGTGCTGCAAACTGTCGTCACTCCAGCCGTTGGCACCTCCGTAGCAAGCGTAGCCGCAGCCACCAATGCAATCGCGATGAACGGGCTGCAAAGCGATTGGCCGAGCAAGGGTGTTAATGTGATCATGCTCGACTTCTTCAATTATAATGATATTGTAAACGTTATCAAAAGGCTGAATATGAAACAAAAAGACTCCAGCAATACGGAATACGGCGTGTATGTGTACGAACATCCGAACTATCAGGGTAACGTGAACCGTTTCCTTGGGGATACCGATGATATTACCGGATTCATCGTTGGTAACGACACGGCCAGTTCCGTTAAAATCGTCGGCCCTTACAAGGTCGAGCTGTTCGC
Organism: Paenibacillus herberti; assembly: GCF_002233675.1. Taxonomy (GTDB): domain Bacteria; phylum Bacillota; class Bacilli; order Paenibacillales; family Paenibacillaceae; genus Paenibacillus_O; species Paenibacillus_O herberti. The sequence goes on from NZ_NMUQ01000001.1 coordinate 344,899, forward strand.
TGATCCGAACTATTCCGGCACAAAAACGGTACTGACTTCCAGCATTGCGAATCTTGCGACACTGGGGCAGGACAACAATTTAACCTCACTGCGCGTCGAAAACGCAGGCTCTGATAACGGCGTATTTGTGTACGAACATACAAACTATTTGGGTAAAAGGGTGCGCCTGACTGCGGATGAGCCCAATATGGCCCTGACCTATGTCGGCGACGACAAAGCTTCATCAATTGAGATCGTAGGCAATTACACGGTTCAAGTATTTGAGCACCCGAACTTCCAAGGCAATTCCTATCAATATAACGTGAGTGGATCTGCCAGCCTCGGAGGATGGGGAGATACAATCAGCTCCATTAAAGTTACCCCTACAACAAACGCTAACGGAGTGTTTCTCTATCAACATTCCAACTATGAAGGATCGTTTGTCCAGCTGACATCCGATGTGCCCGATATGGGAACTACGATTCTCGGTCATGATCAAGCCTCTTCTGTTAGAATCGTCGGTCCTTACAAGGCTGTCATTTATGAAAACGGCAACTACCAAGGAAATTCTATTACTTATACTTCCAGTAATTCAAGCTTAGGGGGGTGGAATGACAAGGCCAGCTCAGTTAAGGTTCTGCCGGCTTAAAATAGCAGTGTTTAACAGATAAAGATAAGTTGGAGGCGAATAATAAGTAGTGAAGACCTGGGGGCCAGAGTGCCGTCAGGTCTTTTTTAGCTTTAATATCCTCTAAAACTATGATTGCCGATGAATCAATGGGCTGGCGTTCATTCCTTGAGCGAAGGAGGCTTATTTGCCCTATATACCGGCTTTTTTCGGCCTTATGCGAGATGCCGCTTTACAGGAATGGTGTTATAATCCGCATTGACTAACTTCCCTGCCGCAAAAGCGGGCGGATGCAAATCAGGCAGCCCGGGGATAGATGGAAGGAAGCGACGGACAATGGGATCAAGAAAATGGTGGAGGCGGCAAGAGAGGGCGGTGCTTCCGCCGGAAAGAAGGCTGGGGAAAAACGCGATTATCTCGTTGAATATCCATGCTTGTTTTCAATTCGGATCTTCGATGTCGGGCTTGTTTCTAAACCTCTACCTGTGGCGGCTGACCCAGGATCTGGTGATCAACGGATTGTACAACATCCTGGTATTCGGAATTGCTCCAGCCGCTTTTGCAGCGGGAGGCTGGCTGGCCAAGCGCAAGGACCGCATGGTTACATACCGGCTTGGTATATTGATGAATGCGCTGTTTTATTTACTCGTCATTGTGGCCCAGGAAAACGTGGCTGAATTTTTCGTGTTATTCGCTCTGTTAAACGGCATTGCGTCGGGTTTTTACTGGGTTGGTTATCTGGTGCTGCAATACGATGTCTCGACGGAGACGAACCGGATTCGTTATCTCGCGATCAATATGATTGCGTTTAACGCCGCTGGATTAGCGGGTCCGGCGCTTGCCGGCTTTGTTATCCAGAGCAGCGAGGGGCTGAGGGGATACATTATAATTTTCTCCCTAGCATTTGTTATGTTCCTTATTGCCGCCACCGTCAGCTTCCGCATTCCGCTCCAGCCAGCCCGGCACCGGACTTTTTATTTGAGATTGATGGGCTTGCTCATGAGTAAACACCGCCGCTGGCGGCACGGCCTGTATAGCTTTTTCATTTTTGGTCTTTTCCAGGGCATTATGTTGTTTTTACCCAACATTTTGCTTTTCCTTACGCTTGGGCGCGAGGACTGGGTTGGCTACTTCGGCGTGTTTTTCTCCGCTTTGATTGTCGCCACGGGTTATGTGCTCTCCCGCATCGCTAAAAAAGAGAACGCCCGAAAGTATCTGCTCTTATCTTCGACCGGCATTACGTTAGGTTCATCGCTACTGCTAATAGAGGTCAGTTTATGGTCAGTCGTGCTTTTCATGATGCTGTTCTCGGTATTCAATCCGCTTGCGATGAATACGCTCACTTCATACTATTACCGACTGATTGGGACGCTGCCGCTTAAAGGGGAACTGCGGGTGGAGTCGGTCATTATGCGGGAGCTGTTCCTCAACGGCGGCCGCATCGTATCGATTTCGATTTTGCTGCTGTTTGCCGGAAATCTACAACCCGCAGCCATTGCTATCGTTCTGCTTGTATTGGCAGGAATGCAATTTCTGCTGCTGAGGCTGGTACGCGAGGAATTGCCGGTTTCGCAATGAACGGGGAACATAATTTTTGTATAATAGATTCAGTAATTGGATAAGGAGTGAAAGGATATATGTGGAAGGACTTCAAAGCCTTCGCCATGAAGGGCAACATTATGGAACTTGCGATCGCGGTCATTATCGGCGCGGCGTTCGGCAAGATGGTCACCTCGCTCGTTAATGACATCGTCACCCCACTTGTGGGCATGCTGCTCGGCGGTGTTAATGTTTCGGGACTGGAATTCAAATTTGGTGAAACCGTCCTGAAGTATGGGTTGTTTTTGCAAACGATCATCGATTTCTTCATTATTACGTTCTCTATCTTCATGTTCATCCGGCTGTTGACCAAGCTTAAGCGCAAGGAGCAGGTGGAGGAAAATGGCCAGGCAAAGCAGGAGATGGTGCTGACTGGCGAGGAGAAGTTGTTAATTGAGATCCGTGATCTGCTTAAGGATCAGGCACGGCGCGATTAGCTGAGGTAGGTTGTAGAGTGAAGGAGGCTTACAAGTGAAGCCAAACCATTTAGAGGATCGAGTCGAGCAGCTAGAACAAGAGATTCGCGAGTTGCGCCAACAGCTTCAGCGGTTCGGGAATATTTTGTCACAGGAACAAGGAGCATCTTCACAAAAGCAAAACATCGGCGCTCACATGCCTACGGCTGCCCAGCAAGGAGCCGCGTCGTCCCTGCCGCCAACGTTACGGCAGCAGCTGCCGGGAGACTCGCCGCAGCGGCAGGCTGCTCCGATAGGGATGCTAGACGCTCCGCCGAGGCCGCCGAAAGAACCGCCGCAACCGATCGATTGGGAGCATCAGATCGGCCGAGTTTGGTTGCCGCGCATCTTCGTTATCGTGCTGCTGATTGGCGTGTTATGGGGATTCCTCGCTGCCGTGAACGCCGGTTATATTACACCGGAGATTCGTTGCCTCCTCGGGTTGGCTGCTGCTCTTGTCATGTTCGGGGCAGGTGTGCGCTGGATGCGCCAGAAGCGCAACGCGCTTGGCTTAGTCCTGCTAGGCGGCGCGAATGGTGTGCTTGTGTTGACGCTTTTTGCGGCGCATATGCTGTACGATTTTATCGGTGCGGGCATGGCCTTCGTGTTATATGTCGCTGCGGTTGTGTTATTCGCAGGGACCGCACTGCGCTATCGCTCACAAGCACTGATGCTTGCGGCCGCAGTTGCCGGGACGCTGGTTCCTTTTCTGGTCGATTCCAGCGAACCCAATATGACGCTCCTCATCGTTTATGAAGCGATGTTCGCCGCAGTCGTCCTGCTTATCAGCTGGCGATACGCTTTCCGGATTACTTTTGTCGCTTCCTATGCGCTGTTGCAGTTGCCCGCAATTGCGGCCGGCATCGGAGCTAGCTCGGATCGTGAGCGTTGGATCATTCTCGGCGCTCTGCTGCTTCATCACCTGCTGCAGTATGGGCTGTCACTGAGGGATGTTTCCTTCGCCTCTCGGCCGGAGCGGCAAGGGCTGCTGTTTGCATCTTTTGCACTCAATGCCGCGTGGATGATTGATATGCTAGAGCAGACTGAATACCGCTGGATGATGGCAGCTCTCGCTTTGTTCTATACGGTCTCGGCTTACTTACTTCGGTCAAGTGTCGGACAGAGGCTGCAGCTGTATGCGGTAATCGCTACGCTTGGTTGGTTATTACTGCTCATTAATGTAGTTTCCGATGATTACCTCGGAGCGACGCTGCTCATTCAAGGGATTCTGGCGTTATATCTTGGCCTGAAGCTCAAATCCTGGATGCAACAGACAGCCGGAGCTATTATCGGTTTTATCGGAGTTGCGCTTGTGCTAAAATCGCCGATTGAAGAAGCTTGGTCCGACGCAACGCTATCTTGGCTAGTCCTTCTTGCAGTGTGGACGGTGTTATACTTTCTCTTGCGACCGTCCCGCACGAAGGATTTTCCCGAAGGACCGGGACCAGTTGTGCTTTGGAGCGGCGCCATTCTTGTACTTGTTTTCCTGACGCAGCTCACGCTTGCACTCGCACAATCTCTGGAGTCGGACAGCCGCTCGCTCGTGCTTTCGGCCGTATGGGTAGCCTATGCCGTCGTTCTAATCTCAGTTGGAATGTTTTGGCGGCAGGCCAAGGTGCGCATGGCGGGAATCGTGCTGTTGCTTCTGACGTTGCTCAAGGTAATCTTTATTGATTTGCCGGGTGTGTCCACGGCGGTCAGAGCCATCTTGTTTATCGGTCTCGGAGCTGTTGGCATCCTGGTGTCTCGATTCCTCTATCACAAGCAGAAGGATTAGTGCAGCTGCACATAAAACAGCGTCAGTCGACGAGAAAATCGACTGACGCTGTTTTATTGAGCTAATGTCCCTAATTAGTTGAATGACCACCGCAAATCAGAGTATTTAAAGAGATATTTATAGTAGGCAGGGAATTCTCGTATTATGGAGTAAATATCTCTAAACTCAAAGATTTTGGCATGAGCAGAATACACTTCTTTAATACCTATTGTTTTAAACGCTAGTTTTGTCCTAGATATATGAAAATATTGAGTAATAACCATCACAGAGTTTAATTTTAACTCATTCATAATCTGGCTGGTATTTTGGGCGGTCATATACGAGTTGAGCCCATTATTATCCTCTTTAATTTTTTCTTCCGGTATCCCTTTATCTATTAAGTAAGATTTCATAACCTTTGCCTCATCGAAACCTTCCTTACCAATACCACCACTTACAATGATAAAAGTAAAATAGCCCCCATTATAAAGTTCTACGGATTTATCTAATCTTGCTTTTAACCGATTAGAAGGCTGTCCATTAACTTCTACTTTATTTCCTAATACTACAGCTACGTCAACAGGTTTCAGTTCATCATTCAACCCATCTATTATCACCAGAGTAGTGTGAATGATAAACCAGAGGAAAAGACTTGCTACTACTATTAAAAATCGTTTAATGAAAATAAAGTTCAATCTCTCACCTTCGTTCTCTCATTTTTTTCCATAATCGTTCTTTAATATTATCATACTTGAGCGCATGAGCTGTAGGGTGCGATTGACGGGAGTTCGTATCCGGTGATTCCATAAGTCAGCATAACAAAATTGACCGGGACTATTTTTTTTCTGACAGCAGCTGTTGGAAAATAAAATAAAAAAGCGAAGGCCTCCACGGCTTTCGCTTTTTTTAATCGCTACTGCAGAAGCTCGCTCTGTTCCAGGCCCAGCAGCCGCTATTGCGTAAGCTCGCCCTGCTCAAGAGTTAGCAGTCGCTGCTTCATCTCCATGCCGCCGCGATAGCCGGTCAAAGCGCCGCTTGCACCAATAACGCGGTGGCAGGGGATAGGCATGAGTACAGGATTCGCGCCGATTGCGGCTCCGACCGCCCGGGCGGCGGATGGTCTGCCAATCGCATCTGCAATGTCCGCATAAGATCTCGTTTCGCCGTATGGTATTGCTTGCAGAGCCCTCCACACTACCATCTGAAAAGGCGTCCCACGCAGCGAGAGCGGCATATCAAAGGTAGAGCGGCTGCCTGCAAAATATTGGGCCAGCTCGTCCGCATAAGGCTGAAGCTGTTGGCCCGAGTGCTCCAGAGCTGCTCCTGGACGTCGTGCTGCAGCCCATTCGGTAAGCTCCTGGAAGGGGCCGTTCAACGAGCCGCAAAAGGCGAATCCTTCGGCATCGGCCGCCAGGTAGAGCTGCCAATCTTCATTTCCGAGCTTGCTCCAATACAGCTTCTCTTGAGTTTCAGCAAGCTTAGATGTATTCTGCGCTTGAGGAACTGCTGTATCGGCTGGCTGATTCTCTATGATTTCACTCATCTGCTATCCTCTCCTTACCTTCTTGAATAGCTTCGAGCTGCTTGCGGTATTCCGCCGGTGTGCAGCCGAGCTCTCTTCTGAACATCGCAATAAAATGAGCCGCTCCCGGCATCCCGACCTGTCGCCCGATCTCAGTCACGGGAGCATCACTCCCGGAAAGCAGCTCGGTCGCGAGCCGCATTCGCTCCCGCCTGACGAACTGCTGCGGCGTAAACCCGGTCTGCCGCTTGAAGCTACGATGTAGATGCCAAGGTGAGCTGCATCCGACTTCCGCGAGCGCGGCGAGCGACAGATCCTCTTGTAGATGCGCCCGAATGTAGCGAATCAGGCCATCGATCCATGCTTCTGACGGCTGCATAGCTGCATCCGGCTGGCATCTTTTACAGGAACGGAATCCGGCCTTCAGCGCTTCTGCTGGAGAACCGAATACGGCCGTATGATCACGCTTCGGCGTTCGGGATTTGCAGGAAGGACGGCAAAATATGCCGGTCGTTTTTACCGCATACCAAAAGCGACCGTCCGCTTCATCATCGCAGTTGCAAACAGCCGTCCATTGCTCCTCCGTTGGAGCGGTCCATGTAGCAGCTCCTTCGGAAATAATCCGCATGATGCTCATCGGCTGTCACCTCCATGCCATCAGTATACCTCTTTTCATGCTGCCGGTTAACGTTATGGGAATGAAAGAGCAAGATGGCGAAGCCTCCTCAGCGATCCGCATAGGAAAAAAGCCAACCAGAACATCTGGTTGACCTGTTGATCATCTGCAACAAGCGTTTTTACGCTGTGGGTAGGACTACTTGCTCTCGGTATTTTCCGGATCATACAAAAACCAGAGCGGATCGTCGCAATCGGGCTCGCCGTTGTAGTTGATCAGAACTTCCTCATCGGATTCGATATCGGCATAAGCGAAAAAATCCACCGTCAGCTTCTCGAAACTAAGCTCATAAACGGCATTTGGCGTGTAGGAATGGTTGAAGAGACTACCGTATCCGAGTACGATCGCGCCATGATTGGCTCCAAAGTTGAACACATAATCGTCTAATACAGTCTGCTCGATAAGTTCATGCTCTTCATTTGGATAAGTGACGACGGGAGCCTCGTGAATCAGCTCTCCCTTCGCTATTTTCCTCGTGGCAAAAACTCCACGCGTGAATTCCCCGGTGGTAAAAGGGGATGTTCGGACTTCCAACATATGCCGCACCTCGCAGTTAAATGAATACCCTAGTTTAACCCGAGGCGGGCTAAACGGCAAATCCGCTTGGTTCCCAGGCTCTCCAGCAGGTCATACTGAGGCTTAATGCTAAATATATTTTCTTGACCAATATAGGGTAGGGGGGTATATTGGGGGTAGTGGAAGTAACTTTGGAGGTAACCATATGAGCGAGAACATAAAGGAAGGTTCGGCCGCTGAGGGGCAGAAGTCGGTGCTGCAGTTGACTGGGATGACCTGTGCTGCCTGTGCCAGCCGCATCGAGAAGGGGCTAGGCAAGATAGACGGCGTGTCGTCCGCTAGCGTCAATTTTGCCACCGAGCAGGCCAGTGTCATCTATGACCCAGCCAAGGTGAACCGCAACGCGTTGGAGGAGAAGATCCACAAGCTCGGCTACGGAACCGTGCAGGAGTCGGTACAGCTTCAGCTTGAGGGGATGACTTGCGCCGCCTGCGCCACCCGCATCGAGAAGGGGCTGATCCGCATGCCCGGCGTCGCCTCGGCGACGGTCAATTTTGCGATGGAGACAGCTCGGGTAGACTATTTGCCTGGAGAGGTCAGCGTTGTCGATCTGCAGCAGAAGGTGGCCAAATTGGGTTACAAGGCGCTGCTTAAGGATAGCGGTGACGGGGTGCAGGATCGCAAACAGAAGGAGCTCCAGCGCCAACAGCTGCGACTAATTGTATCCGCGTTGCTGTCGCTTCCACTTCTTTATACAATGGTGGCGCATTTCAGCTTCCTATCGTGGCTTCCAGTGCCTGAGCTGCTCATGAATCCTTGGGTGCAGCTGGCGTTGGCAACGCCGGTGCAGTTTTACATTGGGGCGGCTTTTTACCGGGGAGCGTTCAATGCACTACGCAGCGGGGGCGCGAACATGGATGTGCTCATTGCTCTCGGAACTTCTGCAGCCTACTTCTACAGCCTATATCTAACGCTGGATTGGTATAGCAATGTTGGCGGTATGCATAATGAGGGGTTGGCGCTCTATTACGAGACAAGCGCTATTCTCATCACACTTGTTGTCATGGGTAAGCTGCTGGAATCACGCGCTAAGGGCCGCACATCGGAAGCGATCAAGTCACTCATGGGCTTGCAGGCCAAAACTGCGCTCGTACTTCGCGACGGCAACGAGATGGCTCTACCGCTGGAGGAGGTTGTGTCTGGCGATCGGGTACGGGTGCGGCCGGGCGAAAAGGTTCCCGTGGACGGCATTGTAGAGGAGGGAAGCTCCTCCGTCGACGAGTCCATGTTAACCGGTGAGAGCTTGCCTGTCACGAAGAGGGTGGGAGACGCCGTGACTGGGGCTACGCTCAACAAAAATGGCTCTTTGCTCATCCACGCGACTCGCGTCGGCAAGGATTCTGTGCTTGCTCAGATCATCAAGGTTGTTGAGCAAGCGCAAGGCTCTAAAGCTCCGATTCAGCGCTTCGCTGATCGCATTTCAGGTATATTTGTCCCTATTGTCGTCGCGGCGGCACTTGTTGCGGCGCTCATCTGGTATTTCTTCGTGGCTCCTGGCGACTTTGCTCAGGCACTGGAAATCAGCATCGCGGTGCTCGTCATTGCTTGTCCTTGCGCACTTGGTCTGGCAACGCCGACTTCGATCATGGCGGGCTCTGGCCGGGCAGCTGAGCTTGGTATCCTGTTCAAGGGCGGCGAGCATCTGGAGCGTACGCATAAAATCGACACCATCATCCTGGACAAAACAGGCACTGTCACCGTAGGCAAGCCGCAACTGACGGATGTCATCGCGATTACGGCCCGTAGCGAGTTGCTGCGCCTGGCGGGCGGCGCCGAAAAGCGTTCGGAGCATCCGCTCGCCGAAGCAATTGTAGAAGGCATTCGGCGGGAGCTGCCGGATTTACCGGAGCCGTCTGCTTTTGAAGCATTGCCGGGATATGGCATCCGGGCGGAGGTCGATGGGCGTGATGTATGGATTGGCAACCGCCGTCTGATGGAGCGGGAGGGCGTAGAAGTCACACAGGCGCTGCGCAACATGGAACAGCTTGAAGCAGAAGGCAAGACGGCTATGCTCGTCGCGATCGACGGCCGTTACGCCGGGATGCTCGCTGTAGCGGATACGATCAGGCCGAGCTCTGCCGAAGCGGTCAGCCGTCTGAAGAAAATGGGGCTGCGCGTCCTCATGATTACCGGGGACAATCAGCGTACGGCGGAAGCGATCGCGGCGCAAGCTGGAATTTCCGAAGTGTTGGCCGAAGTGCTGCCTGAAGGCAAAGCCGCAGAGGTGCGCAAGCTGCAGCAGCAGGGACGGCTTGTTGCGATGGTCGGCGACGGTATTAATGACGCGCCTGCTCTGGCCAGTGCCGATATTGGCATGGCAGTCGGAACGGGTACAGATGTCGCTATGGAGGCTGCAGATGTGACGCTGATGCGCGGTGAGTTGACTAGCATTTCTGATGCGATCCATATGAGCCGATTGACGATGACGAACATACGCCAGAACTTGTTCTGGGCGCTCGGCTACAACTCCTTGGGTATTCCGATCGCAGCAGCAGGGCTGCTTGAGCCTTGGGTAGCGGGAACGGCGATGGCGCTCAGCTCTGTTTCGGTCGTAATTAATTCGCTGCGGTTGCAGCGCGTCAAAAGCAGTTTGAGCTAGCTGTATGCGGCCAGCCAACGAAAAAAACGATCTCGGAAGTCATGGCTGACATGGCTTCTGGGATCGTCTTTTTAATCAAACGATAAATGATGTTGGACATAGCACCTGCAGTTTCTTTTGTTATCGTTTTAGTGTTGTTCCTTTTGAAGAGATATAGAAAAGAAAAAAACAGCCCCTATAAGGAGCAGAATGACTAAGAGTACTATTAGAAGAGGGTGTTCCAAAAGCCCCCTTAAACCAAGCCCAGTCTTCTCCCATCTCTTCTGTGAAAGCTACCATCGAATCGCTTTCAACACTAACTAACTAAACAACTCCTCACACATCAGCTCGACCATTCCTGCCCTAACGGAACTCAGAGAGCATATTTCCCATCAAACACGGGTTCAAGCCAGCTAACGGACCCCAGAAGCGTTATTTGGGTCAGAGATGATGATATCCCCAAGATAATGCCGAAATAAGGTTTCTCAGGTCCGTTACGCAATGAGGTGCATTAATTCATGAACGAATGAAGCTCAGAGCGCCTATTGACCCAAAACGATTTAGCGCCTTCAGATCTATCGTAGCGAAAATGGGAAACAATGCGGGGGATTTTTTAAGGGCCGCCCCAAAAGTCATCCTTAAATGACTTAGGGACGGCCCTTTAAATACGGGCAATCTTTTAATCAGGAAATTAAATAGAATGATTAGAAAGTCTCAGAGCTTCGAGTGCAGTGATTCGGAGGACCTAGGGCGTATTATGAGAAAAGTAAGGATTTAAATGAGGGACTTCTAATAAATGCCGGGCAGGGTTTCGACAAGAAACTACGAATATTAACCTTAACAAAATAAAATGAAGCAGAATGCCGAATTTTCGTGAAGAAAAACGGGGGAACCATTCCGGGTGAATGAATCTTGCTTGAGAGGATTCTAGGGAACCTTCAACCGAACCCACAGCTAACTTCGTAGGCATCCGAAGGGAGAACATTTTTGGTGAAGAAAGCAGTCTTGTCTTTTGTAGCTCTTATAATGTTTCTTACGTTCAGCACCAGCGCTTTTGCAAGTACGCCTGATCTCGACAGCGCAATCAAGAAAGTAATTGGAACACCTTACAAATACGGCGGCACGACTACAGCAGGTTTCGACTGTTCCGGTTTTGTCCGTCACATTTTCAACCAGTTTGACGTTAAGCTTCCGCGTACTTCCAAGACGCAAGCGAAGATCGGTACAAAAGTGGACAAGTCCGACTTACGCCCTGGCGATCTGGTATTTTTTAATACAAGCGGAAAAGGTATCTCCCACGCAGGAATTTATGTAGGCGACGGCAAATTCGCTCATGCTTCCAGCAAAGGCGTTCGTTACACGGAGCTTTCCGAGTCCTACTACGCTAAGCGCTATGTAACTGCTCGTCGCGTTGTGACCGGCGAAGACTACATGGCTATGGTCGGTGAAGACGAAGAAGGCGAAGATGTAGCTGGAGAATAAGCGAGAGCTGTACTCTCATACATATGAAGGAGCTGCCCAGAGAGACCTGGGTAGCTCCTTTTCTGTGTGACATAATAGTACAGCTTGATAGCCAGGAAGATGTATGAACTACAAAATTCGGCTCATTTGACCGATTCGGATGGCTGAACCAATATACCAACGATATGTGGTTCAATGGTTATACTTGGTTAATAGTATTTTCGGTGTTTGTTATCATTTTGCACTCACCTGCAATAAAAAAATCTATGGATTAGGCATTTGAATCGGTCCCTCTATCAAAACTTGCATATAGTAATGACTGGAAGATAACTTTCAGTTTAAGGAGTTTTGATAGTGAAAAAAGGAACGGAAAATTCCCGCAAGTTGAACTCAGCCGGCAAACAGCCGAAAGGGCCATTCAACACGTATACGAGATTCATAAGCAAGAATCCTAGAACTACATTAACGCCCATTCAAACCTATCCCAAAATCAACAAAACCGCTTTTGTCGGCCCGTATTCGACCATAGTTGGAGATGTTACGCTCAGCGATAAAGTGCTGGTCGCTGATAATGCGACGGTCCGTGCAGACTCGGGAGGCCCTATTTTTATCGGCGCGAATTCAAGCATTTCCAGCGGCGGGATTTTGAACGGAGAAATGGAGCTTACGTTTAGAGGGAAAACGTATTCGATCTATGTTGGCCAAAAAACGGTTATTTCGCATGGGGCTGTTGTAAACGGGGCTACCGTAATCGGAGATGGCGTCGTGATCGGAGCTCAATCCGCCATTTATTATTCCATCATAGGCGACGGTTGTTTTATCTCGACTGGCACGACCGTTCGGAATGTAGTTATAGCGCCGAACCGGTTCGTCCCGCATGGAGCAACGGTCCTTACGCAAGAAGAAGCGGATGCCCTCGGAGAAGTGCCGCAGGAGTTCATTGACCGGTATCAAGTACTGTATACGACGAGCCAAAAGCTGCGGGCAGGTTATTCCCGATTGTTCGCTAAAGGACGCCGCTCGAAACTCTCCTAATTCAATAACAAGAGGTCGCAGCCTTCGTGCAAGGCGCAGCCTCTTTTTTCATGCCATGATTAAGGTTCCAGCTTGCGGCTGGAAGAACGGACAATCAACTCGGAGGGCAAAATAATCGTGCGCGGACCGTTGCTGTCATCGTTCTCAATGAGGCTGATCAGTCGTTCCATGCCGAGTACACCGAACTGGTAAGCTGGTTGGGCGGCCACCGTCAGAAACGGATTCAGCACAGAGGCGAAGCCGAGGTCGTCGAAGCAGACGACAGAAAGATCGTCTGGCACCTGTAAGCCTCGGGCGCGCAGCGATTGGATAATGCCGAGAGCAATGAAGTTGTTGGCGGCAAAAATCGCGGTCGGAGGTTTCTCCTGACCTAACAGATGATCAAGCGCAGACGGGTTCAGTCCGTCCCGGTAATTCAAATGCAGCACGAGCGCTTCGTCATAAGCGACATCGTTCAGCTTGAGCGCTTCGCGGTAGCCGGCATGTCGCTCGCGTGCAGTGGACACATCCTGTGAGCCGCCCAGAAGAGCAATACGCCTGTGGCCAAGCTCCAGCAGATGCTCAACGAGCCGGCGGGCACCCTCGCGGCTCTCTCCAATGATTCGGTCAGCTTGAATACCCGGTACGTCGCGATCCAGTAGGACGAACGGGATGCGATGCTGTTCCAACTGCTGCAGATGAGAGAATGATCCGTCCCCAGCCGGAGCAAACAGAACCCCGTCTACACGAGTGGAGAGGATCATATCAACATAGTCTTTTTCCTTAGCGTAATCCTCATCGCTGTTGCCAAGCAGTAGTCGATAGCCGAGCCGTTTGGCGGTATCCTCTGCTCCGCGGGCAAGCGTTGTGTAGAATGGATTCGTAATATCGGTAATGAGCAGGGAAAGAATATTTGTTTTTTGCAGCACTAGGCTTCGAGCGTTGGAGTTGGGCACGTAGTGCAACTCTTCCATCACCTGGCGGACACGACGGCGGGTCTTGTCGCTGACTCGGCCGGTGTTATTAATAACGCGGGAGACGGTCATCGCGGATACTTCAGCCACGCGCGCTATATCATAGATTGTAATCATGAGGCTCCTCCGATGTGGACAAACATAATCTTATTGTAGCTAAACAGGACCATTGACAGCAAGAAGGTTAGCTTGATAAATTAGAGTTACCGATAACTCAAAAGAGCCGGCATAAGTATGAAGTGGCTGTTCTGACATTTAATTTAAGGAGGGCGGCTATATGGATCATTCTTTATCCGCTGGGGCGGATGCAATCATCATGGATCCAAGGGATCATGTGGCGACCGCGCTAAGGGATTTAGTTGCCGGAGAGAGTGTGCGGTACCAATCCGCCGGCGAAACGGGCACAGTTGTATTGTTGGAAGCGATTGCATTTGGACATAAACTTGCGATTACAGAAATTCCTGTCGGAGCTGACGTACGTAAGTACGGCGAAGTGATTGGAAGGTCAACCGTCGTTATTGAGGCTGGCCGACATGTGCATGTGCATAACATCGAAGGAATACGCGGGCGCGGCGACCAGTCCTCAACTGCAGCTGCGGCGGCAAAGGGAGGCGGCGGAACGGTATGACAGATCAAGCACATCAACAGGCTGACCAACAAGCCCAGCATGGGCCAACCTTTATGGGGTATCAAAGGGAAAACGGAGATGTTGGTATCCGCAATCATCTGCTTATTATTCCGACGGTCATTTGCTCCAACCAGGTAAGCAACCGAATTGCCCAGCTCCTGCCGGGAGCGATTGCCATACCGCATCAGCATGGTTGCAGCCAGATCGGTGCGGACAAAGACCGCACGTTCGACGTGCTGGCAGGTACAGGTACCAATCCGAACGTTGGTGCGGTGCTGATTATTAGCCTTGGCTGCGAGGTCGTTGATCCACAGGCTTTGGCTGACACAATTAGAGTTACCGGTAAACCTGTGGAGTGGTTCGACATCCAAAGCGCGGGCGGCTCGATCAAGGCGATTGAGCATGGAGCGCGACTGGCCCGCGAGCTGCAGGCGAAGCTTCAGCAGCAGGTGAAGGTTCCGATTCCGTTGTCCCGACTGAAAGTCGGCGTAAAATGCGGCGGCTCCGACGCTACATCGGGGCTTGCCTCAAATCCGGCGCTTGGCGCGGCGGCGGACGCTCTTGTTCGTGAGGGCGGTACGATCGTCATCGGAGAGACGACGGAAATTATCGGAGCCGAGCATGTGCTTGCGGAGCGCTGCGCGGAGCCAGCTATCGAAGAGAGACTGTACAGCATCGTTGATCGCTTTGAGCGCGAGGTGGAGCGCATGGGCGCCGATATGCGAGGCGGCAATCCCAGTCCCGGCAACATTGCCGGAGGTTTGTCCACAATCGAGGAGAAGTCGCTTGGTTGCATTAGTAAATGCGGAACCTCGCCGATCCTCGGCGTAATTGAATATGCCCAGCAGCTGCCGGAGGGCGGTCTTTATTTCATGGACTCTCCCGGCAACGATATTGAGTGTGTGTCCGGTATGGCGGCGTCGGGAGCTCATATCGTCTGCTTTACGACAGGGCGCGGCACGCCGACCGGCGCGGCTGTCATCCCAGTCATCAAAATTACGGGTAATGGCCGCACGTTCCAGCTGATGGAAGACAATATGGATGTTGACGTGAGCCATATGCTGGACGGATCGCTCGGTTTGGATGCTGCGGGTGAGCGCGTTTGGCAGGAGATCATCGAGGTTGCGGACGGTAAGCTGACCAAAGCGGAAATTCTTGGGCATCAGGAGTTTTCCATTAATCGCATCGGGCCGAGTTTGTAGGGGGAGCAAAATGAAACTAGCAAATCAAGAATGGCTTGACCTAGATTATAGACCGAAGCTTCCCCGTGACCGCAGCATGGGCATCGCAATTATTGGGGCTGGCGAAATTGTCGCAGCCTGTCATCTGCCCGCTTACCTTAAGGGCGGATTGAATGTCATCGGCATTTTTGACTTGGATACGGCGCGGGCGACGAGCCTAGCTGCTGCATTTGGTCTTTCCTGTGTTTATCAGAGTCTGGAGGAGCTGTTTGCGGACCCGGCCGTCAAGGTTGTCGATATTGCCATCCCTGCCAAAGCTCAGCCGGGCATCGCACAGCAGGCGGCACGTGCTGGCAAACATATTCTCTGTCAGAAGCCGCTGGCCGAAAGTTACAAAGAGGCCGTAGCTATCGAGCGCGCCTGCCGCGAGAATGGCGTGAGGGCTGCGGTCAATCAGCAGATGCGCTGGTCGCCGGGTATTCGTGCCAGCCATACCATTATGCAGCGTGGGTGGCTCGGGGAGACGCTTCAAGCGACGGTATCCGTCAATGTCAGGCAGGATTTTGCCAACTGGAGCTGGCTGCGGCAAATGCCTACGCTGGAAGTGATGTACCATAGCATTCATTACCTCGACAGCATCCGTTTCCTGCTTGGCACTCCGGAATATATTTACGCGGACGGAGCGCGTTTCCCTGATCAAGAAACGATTGGGGAAACACGAACGATGCTTCATCTTAAATTCCCAGGTGAAATGCGGGCGCTTGTTCACGATAACCACAACCACATTGCCGGCGAAGAAGATTGGCATGCTACGTTTCGTTTCGAGGGCACGGAGGGCATCATCAAGGGCACGAATGGCTCGCTCTACAACTACCCGGTCGGACGCGAGGACACTCTTCAATTTCATTCTAAGCGGGTCCATCCTGACTACTGGTTCACGCCTTCTCTGCATGGAAAATGGTTCCCCGACGCCTTTCTCGGCACGATGGGTGAGCTGTTATGCGCAATCGAGGAAAACCGGGAGCCGGAAAACAGTGTGACGGACAATCTGGAGACGATGCAGCTCGTGTTTGCGGCTTATCGTTCCATGCGCGAGAATCGCCCTGTTTCTTTACAAGAAATCGCTCAAGAGGAGGAGGAGGTTTCATCATGTTAAAAGGAATACCGCCCATTTTATCACCGGAGCTTCTGGCCGTGCTTCGTTCGATGGGCCATGGAGACGAGCTGGTGCTGGCCGACGGCAATTTTCCTGCAGCATCGATCGCAACTAGGCTGATCCGCGCCGACGGCCATTCCATTCCCGAGCTGCTCGACGCCATTTTGGAGCTGCTTCCCGTCGACGACTATATTGATTCACCTGCGGCCGTCATGGGCGTTGTGCCGGGCGATCCGGTCGTACCGGTCATTTGGGATAAATACCGTGAGCTGCTGAATCATCACGAAGGGCGCGAAGTGCCGATTTCGGAGCTGGAGCGTTTCGCGTTTTACGACCGGGCCCGCAAAGCCTATGCCGTAGTGGCAACAGGCGAATCGGCCCAATACGCAAATTTGATCCTGTCCAAAGGCGTCGTCCGGCCAAAAAACTAGCTGAAGAGCGAAGGGGAGACGAGCATGAGACTGAACAATAAAATAACGCTTATTACCGGAGCCGGCTCCGGCATCGGGCGCTGCACGGCTCTGCGGTTTGCAGCAGAGGGAGCTACTGTTGTCGTAGCCGATCTCAACAAGGAAGCGGCCGACGAAACAGTAGCGCTTCTGACAGAAGCAGGCGGACCAGGTTATGCGATCCGCTGCGACGTCACCGATCCTGGATCGGCGCAAGCGATGGCGTCCGAAGCACTGGACAAGTTCGGACGAATCGATGTGCTGTTCAACAATGCGGGCATCAGCGGCGTAGGCGCGCTTCATGAGCTGGAGCCGGACGCCTGGGACCGTGTGATGAACGTCAACATTCGCGGCACGTTTTTGCCAAGCAAATATGTGCTCCCGTCCATGATGGAGCGCCGCAGCGGCGCCATTATCAATATGTCTTCCTGCATCGCCGAAATCGGGCTTGCCCGCCGGGCATCCTATGCCGCGACTAAGGGAGCCGTTCTGGCGCTTACGAAATCGATGCAAGTGGATTACGCGGAGTATGGCATTCGGGTCAACGCTCTGCTGCCGGGCACGATTTTGACTCCGTTCGTGGAGAAATATTTGCAGGAATCATACAGCGATCCCGAGGAGGCTCTTGCCGGCATCCGCAAGCGGCAGCTGAGCGGTGATCTTGGCCGTCCAGAGGATGTGGCGGAGGGAGCGCTGTTCCTGGCTTCCGATGAGTCGAAGTTTATGATGGGATCGCCGCTTTATATCGATGGCGGCGTCGTTTTTGGCAAAAACGCCTAATACTTTACCGACGGGAAAGGGGATTTGAACAACGATGAAGCTGATTACATTCCGCAAAAACGATGAGTTGGCGCTTGGCGTCAGCACAGAGAAGGGGGTTCTTGATGTTGCGGCTGCTGCCGCGGCGCAAGGGCTGGAGGGTTCGCTTCCGCTGAATATCCATGCGGCAATTGAAGGTGGAGCATCCGCGCTTTCGGCGCTCCGCTCGCTTGCTGAACATGCAGAAGGAACGCTGGAGTTGTGGCAGGAGGAGGATTCCTTACAGCTCGGGCCTTGTGTGACGAACCCGGGCAAAATTATTTGCGTCGGGCTTAACTACCGCAAACATGCGGAAGAAACAAACGCACCGATCCCGAACTACCCGATCCTGTTCAATAAATTTGCGAACACGGTTGCCGCGCAAGGCGACGATATTCCGCTTCCACGCGTCAGCCAGGAGGTGGATTACGAGGCCGAGCTAGTTATCGTCATCGGCCGCGAGGCCAAGTATGTCGGACGCGAGCAGGCGCTGGAGCATGTGTTCGGCTACTGCTGCGTCAACGATCTGTCCGCCCGTGATCTGCAATTGCGGACGCCGCAGTGGCTGCTGGGCAAGTCTTGTGACAAGTTCAGCCCGCTCGGCCCGTATCTTGTCACCTCCGACGAAGTTGGCAATCCGAATGAGCTCGCCATTTCTACTACTGTAAACGGCGAGGTCAGACAATCTTCGAACACGGCAGACATGATTTTCCGCTGTGATGAGATTGTCAGCTATGTTTCCCAGCACATGACCCTGTCGCCGGGAGATATCATCCTCACCGGTACACCAGAAGGCGTTGTGCTCGGCTTGCCGCCGGAGCAGCGGGTGTATTTGCAGCCGGGAGACGTTGTCGAGATCAGCATCGACAAGCTCGGCACGCTGCGCAACCGGATGGTTGCGGAACCGGAGCCGGCTCCGGGCAGCCATGACTGGCGCGCTTAATTGCCCGCGCGTTGGATAACATTTTCCTTTTCATATGCAGAAGTGGTTTTGCTTGCTCTCTCAAAACGTGAAAAAGACAGCCAACAGGCTGTCTTTTTCACGTTTTATTGTTCACAAACAGCTCCGGTGAGATCAATGGTCAACCCGCAGCTGCGACGCCGTTAAACGTTACTGGACCGCTTAGCAGAACATTGTCGGAGAACTGCGGAGTGTCGGAAGTAATGAACAGCGTATAACGAATCTGTCCGGCATTTACTTCATCGGCTGTAGGAAGGTCGGCGCAGTTAATGACGGCAGGAAAACTGACGTCAACTCCAACCAGACCGGGCTGCACGAGCTCTTCATAGATAAATATGCCGGAGCCGAACGTATCCCCACCGTTTTTCTCAATAACTAGGGTTACTCTGGCATTTGCATTTGACTCGTCAAGATTTTCAAAAAAGGTTGCTGTTCCGTTGAGCATTACTTTGACGCTGCCTGCAAGCGGGGTGTTAGCGACGCTCACGGTTTGAAGACCAATATCACCGATTAGCAAAAACTGGGTTTCAAATATCTCTACACTACCGGTGCTAGAGTTCAAGGCTTGGGACAAACGAAGATCGACAAATTGCTCGGCCACTTACTTTCATCTCCTTTCCTCATCATTGAATCGTACATCTCTTTTTAGGAACGTGAACATGGTCAACTATCTGCGGATGCAATGCCATTAAAGGTGGTGGGGCCGTTGAGCAGAATATCGGCTGAAAACTGGGTGGAAGTCGAGGTAATGAACAGCGTATAGCGGATTTGTCCGGCGTTTACTTCATCGGCAGTAGGGAAGTCGGCGCAGCTGACGGACGCGGGAAAAATCGTTTGAACATCGATTGTGCCCGGCTGAACGATTTCTTCATAAATAAGGATGCCGGAGCCAAAAGTGTCACCGCCGTTTTTTTCGATTAGAAGAAAAACCATCGCGTCGGTATTGGGGGCTTCAAGCTCTTGGAAAAAAGTTACGGTTCCGCTAAGCATGACTTTTACGCTAGAAGCGAGAGCTGTGTTTGCAACGGAGATTGTCTGAATACCGATGTCGCCAACTAGCAACTTTACCGTATTGTTTATTTCTAGGCTCAAGTTGGGCCTGTTAGCATTTTGCGATAAACGTAAATCTACAAATTGAGACATGATTTCGCCTCCTCTCTATTCGAAGTATGCTAGCACTATATGCTAGGAGGGACTAAGAAGTGAGCCTGTTTAATAATAGATGTTTTGTGATTTCTATTTGCTGATTGAAGATAGTTTTTCAGTCTATTAGTTGTCTGCCGCAGCAATCCCGTTAAAGGTGGCTGGGCCTACAAGCGTGACCTCTCCCGCTGTAGGGATGGGAGCTGAAATAAAGAGGGTATAACGAATCTGTCCGGCGTTGACCTCAGCGACCGATGGAAAGTCGGCGCAGTTAATTGACGCTGGAAACAGAGTTGTATTTCCGTTTGTTCCGGGCTGAATGAGCTCTGCATAGATGGAAATACCTGAACCGAACGTATCTCCCCCATTTTTCTCAATCACGAGGGATATATTTGTATCCGTATCGTCTTCACTCAGAAATGCTACCGTTCCGCTCAGCATAACTTTAACATTGGCAGCCATAGGGGTATTTGCGACAATGACAGTCTGAAGTCCGATATCCCCAACGAGGATAAACTCGGTGCCAATTGGGACGCTGGCTGTAGGAGCGTTGAGTGCTTGAGACAAACGGAGGTCCAAAAATTGTTGAGACATTTTAGTTCACCTCCTCTGACTATTAGCATATGCTAGATATCAAAAAAGTTGAGCCCGTTAATAGATTGTGAAAGATGGAGTTGCCCCTTAGTGTTCGTTTTCATAAACAAGCAGCCATATCTTGACTAATATACCCCCAGGGGGTATATTGTGGAGAGAAACTTGTCAGGCATTATTTATCTTGAAAGGAGATATGGAGAGATGAAGACGGAAGTGCTGCAAGTAAAAGGAATGTCCTGCGGACATTGCGTCAGCTCCGTTGAGGGAGCTGTGAAGGAAGCGGGCGGAGCGGCAAAGGTCGATCTGGCCGACGGCAAAGTTACGGTTGAGTTTGACGAAGCCAAGCTGTCTCTTCAAACAATTAAGGAAGCGATTGAGGAGCAAGGTTACGACGTCGTGTAAAGCCCATGTCCAGATAATATCGCCGCTAGGAAGTAACAGATAAGCTTGCGGAGAAATCCGGAAGCTTATCTGCATTTCATAGTGAGAGTTAATCTATAGTTATGCTCTTCCTAGCCTATGGGCAGGATGGAGAAAGGCAGAAATTATGGAGGTGCTCGATGTGAATAGAATAAGCGCTGGACATAGGCAGATAGGGATGAGCGCTGGGACTGGAGCTGCAACCAGAGGAAATAGCGGAGTCCAGTTTGCAAAAAATGCGGCCGTTCTACTGCTGTTGTCGGCGGTATGGTTAGGCGGCTGCACCTCGACTCGCGGGGGCGGACATAGCGGTCAAGGCGATCACTCGGCTTTTATGGCGACAGGTTCGGGATCGGGAGAATCCATCGCCACAGGAATTTCATCCGGCATATCGATGCCTTGGATCGCTACGAAGAACACGACTCGCATCAATACTGCAAGCCCAGTGGAAGCAGCGGTGTTGGTGTCTCGCACGCTCTGGCCAGCGCAGAGCAAGGCGAGCCGGCCGGGAGCTGTTATATTGGCCGATCCGACGGACTGGGCGAGTGCAGCTGCGGCCGCGCATCTGATTCATCATCCTCATAATGGGCCGGTACTCTATGTGACGGGTGAGAGTATCCCGAGTGCGACGCTCCAAGAGCTGCAACGGCTGCAGCCGACTGGTGTTAAGGGCAGCGGTGTCCAGGTCATTTTGACAGGTAAGCTGGAGGCTGGTGTAGAGCAAGCGGCAGAGGAATTGGGTTTCAAGACGACGCGTGTTGAAGGCGGCAATGCAGCGGAGCTGGCTGCGGCGGCGGATGCTTATTTCATCCAATCTGCTGGCGAAATCTCTGAAGGCGTCATTATCGGATCATCCGATGAGGAGGCATTTACGATGCCTGCTGCTTATTGGAGCGCTCATATGCCGGAACCGCTGCTTTATGTATCGGGAGATCGCATTCCAATTGCGACTGTGCAGGCGCTCCAGAAGCGCGGGGGCAAGGCTTCTATTTATATCATCGGACCGGAAAAGGCCGTATCGGCCAAGCTGGAGGAGGAACTATCCGCTTACGGCAACGTTACTCGCATCTCGGGTAAGGATGCGTATGAAAATGCAATCGCCTTCGCCAAATTCAAGGACAATTCCACCGGTTTCGGCTGGGGCGTCAACGAACCGGGACGCAATCTGACTTTATCCAATGTGGAGACGCCCCAATTGGCGCTGGCGGGTGCACCCTTCGCCCATCTCGGCAAACATGCTCCGCTAATTTGGACGAGCAAAAACGCGATGCCAGGCTCAGTCATGGAATATGTGATGAGTCTTCAGACCAAATATGAGCAGTCGCCAGCAGATGGACCGTTCAATCATGCCTGGCTGCTAGGCGGCACGGCCCAGCTGACCGAGGCTGCGCAGGGAGAGCTGGATGCGATGTTGGAAATTTCATCGGCGTCAAGCGCATCCGACGGTGGGCATGGGGGACATTAGCTACCTGTAGCTAAGGGAGTAAAAGAAATGGGCCGTCCCTAAGTTATCTTGGGCGTGTATGCAAACTATGAAAAGGCTTAATCGGTGGTAAATTAAGGACATGAAGAGACGAAACCTCAAGGAGGACGTCCTCCCAAGGATCATCGAGCCATGTTGAATGCCATGTTATGGGCAGCTCGGACCGGGGCACCTTGGCGAGATTTGCCAGAATATTATGGTTCCTGGTTCAAGGCTTACAGCCGTTTTCGGCGCTGGCAGAAGTCTGGCGTCTGGGACAAAATCTTAGAGCATGTCTCGATTGAGCCAGACTTCGAACTCGTATTGATCGATACGACTATTGTTCGCGTTCATCAACACGGGTCCGGAGTAAAAGGGGGCAGTATACCCAAGCCATGGATCGATCCGAGGTGGATTAAGCATCAAAATCCATGCCGTTGTAGACGCACTTGGGAATCCGCTTCGATTTTGGCAGACCGAGCCTACGATATCAACCGGATTTTGGATCTGCTGCACCACCAGAAAGCGACTCCAATCATTCCAAGCAAGAAAAATCGCCGAAAGCCACGTCAAGGCGCTTATTAAAGAGGGGAAACCCATATCATATAGAACAGTCTCCTATAAGACTAAAGAGGCTGTTCGCCCTCTAAGCTCTGTTTGTCTACCCTGTTTGCTATTCGGATGGGGCCGTTTCTCGGTTGCTTGGCGAACGCGGTGGTACCAATGTTTGAACCCAACGCAATTGAATTGGTTTTTTTGTTTGTTGGGAATGGGATGAAGTTCTTGTCATTTATGAAATAAAGTTCTTGGCAACCGACTTTGGTGTAGAAGGACAAGAACTTACCGTGGATTCAAGGGAGATGAAGAAGACGAAGTTTCATTAAGGTAACGGGCAGTTTAGCGCAACATTACTTCATAGTTCTCGTCTATAGTATAGTTCGCCAAAATATGAAAAGAAAGGAATATAATATCATGAAAAAGGTCCTCGCAGGAATTTTCGCTGCATTAATTTTATCTATCTCTTCACCTACCTACGCGGCGGCAAATATGCAAATAAAAGTTGAGGGTATTACTATTGCCTCCGATGTGAAGCCCGAAATTAAGCACAATCGTACGATGGTGCCTTTGCGTTTTATCAGTGAAAATTTGGGAGCCAAGGTCAACTGGTCGGGTTCGAAAGTTACGCTCGTAAAAAACGATATGCAGGTCATCTTAAAATTGAAGAACAATACAGCAGTGAAAAATGGTAAACCCGCGCTACTCGATGCAACACCCTATATTAAGAATAATCGTATCATGGTTCCGCTTCGCTTTATTGCAGAAACGTTTAACTGTAGCGTCGAATTCAGAAATTCAACAGTATCTGTTGAACCTGCCCCCTTTGTACTAGACGGCGTGACAGTGAAAGCATTGCAACACGAAGTTTACTATACAATGGGCAGCATAGTAAAACAAATGAATGTGAGTTCCTATAGCGAAGCGATTTATCATATTTTTGAGAACAAAGGAAGTAAGGTGGATGCCCCTGCTAGGTACACTTCGAGCGTTATAGAGCTTAAACCGGGGGACTATTACATGAGTGGACAGTTTGATTTCTTGGATCAAAAAGGGAACAGCATTAAACGATTTAATCTTTATACTTTATCACAGTCCAAGGGCAATCCCGATGTTATGCTATATGATGCGACTGAAAACCAATGGTATTCGTTTACTTATTCAGCAGTTCAATCGATATACCAGTTCATTGATACTGCCGGACAGAACGGTTTTTTGACGACGATCAGTGATACAAATCCATAAGGCAACATTTATTTCTACGCTAACGGGACACGTTAGCGCTTAGAAAACACATCATAGGGCCGCCGCGGGACAATCGCCAAGGATAAAGATTGCCGATCCTGTTGTTATAAGATAATATATGGAGCATTTTCATGAACGGCTGCGGTCCTTCCCGAACTGCTCACAAGTAGATAAGGGGAGATGAAATGCGTAGAAAAGAAGCTCTGTTTTTCGTTCTCATTCTGATCGGTCTGCTGCTCATATCCAACACCCACCTCGGCTATTCTTTCGGAGACAGTATCTTCAAAGCGGTTGGAATACCGCCGTGGACCAATACCGAGTACGATTCGGGACTGCATGTCTCGGTTACTGTCGGGCTGCTTGTCATTGTTGCCGGTTACATCGGTGCGGTGAAGTTTTATCAAGTCCGGTTTCCCAAAATACGGAGCCGGATCATACTGAGCTGTATCGCAGTCGCATTTCTGTTTCCGATCGTGACCGAGAATGCCATGATTCTTCTGAAATATAATTCCGTTTCCGTTTCCTCCGTCGCTTTCTCCAAAAAGAACAGCGAGTGCATCTATCGATCGGAAGAAGCGAATGTGAAAGCGGACTGCACAATTACGCTATTCAACTATGGAAAGGAGAAGGATGTAACGGTTAGGCCTTTTCTGATACGAAGTACAGCCAATGTCGAGTTCGAGCCAATGATGATCATGCTTCCACCTCATCAGAAGGTCGGTGTCGGCACGGTATTTAACGGCAAGCTGCTGGATGGAACAGGCTTCTCCGGCTGGTCGAACGATATTGGCATCGAAATTGAAGTTGATGGCGTGAAGATAATGTGGAGTAGCTAGTGGTGTGGGGAATCGAAGCGGAGGAGCTTGCAGCGACTTGGCTCCTCTTTTTTTATTGAAGTAACGGGCAGTTTAGTGCAGCTAAACAGTGCTAGTCACAAACAAGCAAAAGCTAAATAATTTATTCCAAAAAAAAAGGGTTTCAATGACACGTGCCAAAGGGTTTCCCGGGAAGCACCCGCTGAAAGGCAGGGTAGAAGGACGAACGATCAGGAACTCTATCCGGTAATGCCAGGGAGTCAGTTGAAAAGCTAGCTGACTCACTTGGGAGTCCACTTCGATTTGAGTTGACCGGAGGAGAAGCGCATGATTCCGTCATGGGCTATGATATCTTAGCTTCGCTTCGCTAGATCTATTTCAACAACACATGCCAACGGAACTGAGAGAGCTTATTCCCATCAAATACAGGGTGCGGATGATCCAACGGAACTGAGAAGCGTTATTTAGATCAAAATCATGATGCCACCGTGAAATTCCCTCATATAGCATCTCTCAGTTCCGTTACGCTACGAATCTGCTCCATTTTGCTGAAATAAGGCTTCTCAGTTCCGTTACGCATGGCCGGGCAGTGCAATTTGGGCTATTGGTGCTTTATCATTTTTGCCTCTGAGGTGCTTTGAGTTCGTTCATGAATTAAAGCGGCCTAAATACGAAATGGGACCGTCTCTAGGTCATCCATCGGATGGCTTTTGGGACGGCCCCATTTTTACTATGTTTTCAATTGTTAAACTGGGCTTAATCCGAACGACTTGAAAAACAGATAGACAGAAAACAGCATCATGAAGATACCGCCGATTTTGCAGAGAAAGAAATGAGTGTCATTGGGCTCAGGATTGTCCGTTCCGACCCAGCGCAGTGATAACCAATAGCTAAGATGTTGGAATCGCTCATAGCGGAACTCGCACCATCCGAACACCAACACGAGCAAACCCAGAATGAAGTGAAGCGGCTGACCGCGTCGCTCATGAAGCTCAGGATACGCGGCTTTAATGAGCGCATACGGGGGGAACCGATTCCAAACGGGAAGGCTCGGATCCGGCTGTCCATTTGTATAAGCGGTAACGAATACAAAGTAGAGCTTGCCATTGGAGTCGTAAATTAGTGTTTGATCATTCGTCAACTCAACGCGGAAGCGGATGTCTCCAGGATAATCGATCAGAAAGAGGCGATCGAGCATTTTAGGAGGTTTCCGAATACCTTCCGGCGAATCAACAATCTTCACTTGGATTTTTCCGTCTAGCGTAATAATCCGTTCACTGCCTGAGCCAGATACGACGATAGCGGGACCGAATGTTGATGTATACCGCCGTTGATCGCCGTTTTCCGCCGCTAGCTTGTAGGTATCTTCCTCCATGTAGAACACTTTCTGAGAGAAATAAGAGATGGCGAACAGGCAGAGAGACAGCAGCAGCAGAGCCGCCGCCAGTCCCCAAGCCCACTGTTTAGAACGAGGTGAATGAAGATCGATGATCTCTCAGCCCTCCTCAGCTATTAGCCCTTTAGTGCAGGCATCGGTTGGAACACCATCGTAATTGGCAGGAAACTGCCGGATGCGATCATATACACAAACTCAACCGTTTCTTGAGTGTCGCCAGAGCGGTGGAGCACGCCGCCTTCGTTCTGGTCTTTCAGTTGGTCATTATTCGTGACCGATACAAGCTGGCCGTTCACGAGGAATGCTCCGCCATAAAGGCCGCCACGCGGATTCAGATAGACAACAGTGCGCGGCGCAAGCGTTACACGCATTTTGTACAGCACGCCAAAGTTGCCGCGGTTCAGCTGTAGGGAGCCATCGGAGCTATCGTAACCGTCAAGGTAAGGATCCTGCACATTATCACCAAGCACGACTTGCTCCGCTTTCTCGCCGCGCACGCCATCGATCAGAATATCACGATTCGTATTATTGAATGAGCCGCGGGCATGCGTGCCATCCGATGGCATAAGCGACAGAGATTCAATCTCTTTAAGTGGATCCTTGCCCTCGGCGACTACGACAACTCGGATACGCAGATTCTGGTTGGAGGACACATCGGCATAAGCAGAGTAGACCAGTCCCGGCTTAATCGGCGTCGTAGAGATTTCAGGCAGTACAAGCTGGGTTGCTCCTGGTTTGATGTCCGTGAACGTCTCTGGAACATCGTTGTTGAGTGCTGTTAAATAACGGGTCGTAGACAGCTTGCCGGTACGGATCTCGGAGGCATCCGGGCCGCCAGTGCCGGTCGCTTTGACGCCGAAACGCGCCGTCTGATAACCTTCATTGGTGACAGCGAGATACATTTTTACATTGTAACCGAGTGTGTTTTTATTATGGAACAGTAACCGTACCTTGCCTTCGAACTGATCGTCAAAAGCGATGCCCTCAGAGGTCCACAGCTCGGGGCTGTTACTGCGAAACATTTTGAACGGCTCGGATGAAAATTCATAAGAGAGCTTGGGAACATCTTTAACATGAGCGCCGTCTACCCGGATTTTTTCACCTACTGGTGCAAACAACAGGCCGAACTCTTCCGCAGAATAAAGCTCCTCATCCGTAATCGTAATCGTTTTGCTGACCGTCGAGGTCAACCCTTGATCGTCGGTTACGGTCATCGTAATCGTCTTGTCACCCGACTCAAAAAAGGCTTGTTGACGCCCGTTCCACTTCGTTTTGGCCGCTACGATGGCATTGTTGTCATCCGTGCTCAGCTCCGTATACACAATCTGTTCTCCCTGACGGTAAATGGTTTTATCCGTTGTGAAATCCGCTACAGGAGGCTGGTTCGGCGCTGCTACCACTTGAACAGTGACGCTGAAAGGCTCGCTCCATATCCCTGAGCTATCCTGCACGCGGCGCGAGATCGTATACGAACCGGGCTCGGTGAATACATCCTGCTTTCCGGTCCACTCCTCGTTCAATAGCGGCAATCCCGCTGGTGAATTGTACAGATCGATATACTGCACTGGATCTCCAGCGGTGATGATGGACGGCTGTACTTGGAAGTTCGCTTCAGGTTGGTCTGCCCAACTCAGCATGATGGATTTGCCGGAGAAGCTAATCGAGCTCATGCTTACCTTGGCCCAGGTACGGACTGGAATCATTAGCGAGCCCTTTTGAGAAAAGCTGGCCGCTTCTCCGGTCCATTTAACGCCGTCCACCCAGATGTCCTTAGTATTCATGCGGAAGCGAATTTCGCCGGATGGCGTTTTGGCAATCGATTCCTTCTTTTTGGTATCATAGGAGGTTTTGTAACCGTACAGCTGTGCCAATGTGCTGAATGCAACATAACTCACATTATTCTTGATTGTCATGGGCTGCACAGAAGTAATAGTCATACCGTCTTTTACCATTAAATTGCTGCCTTTGGTCAGAGTTACCAATTGATTGCCGGCATCGGCGCTGGCCGTTCCAGCGATGCCATACAGTGGCGCTGCTGCCAGACTGAGCAGGGTCAAGCTCTTCAACAGTTTCATATGCGTCTCCTTTTATTGCGAACGTAATTCGTCCGGTATTCCCGATCTTCACGTTAACTAGAAACGCATTAGAATTGGAAAAGTTGCGTTAAAGAGGAATTTACTCTCATTCATTTCGCTTGTTCGGCTAACTCAGCTTCAGAGCGGCCAGACCAAGATACTCCTTGAGCGCTGTTGTGCTCAGTGATAAAGCTGACCCGGTAGGAAGCAACTTGCTCCAATACCAGCGAGGTTTCAGTGATGCCGAATAATCAACCGGGAACGGCTGTGGCTCTAGGCCGGCTCGCTTGAATTGTTCCATAGCACGCGGCAAATGGAAGGCCGAAGTCAGCAAGATCGGCTGCTTCAATCCCTCTTTCTCCATCAATTCACGAGTGAGCAGGGCATTTTGTTCTGTGTTGAGCGATTTATTTTCCAGCAAAATCTGATCCGCAGCAAAACCGAGCTCGCGCAGCTGCCGACCGGCGATATTCGCCTCGTTGCCGCTATCCGGGAACACCTGACCGCCGCTGAACAGCACCGGCAGCCCAGTCGTACGCGACAGGCGAGCAGCCGCGAGCAGCCTCGCTTCAGCGGAGCCAGACATATTGCCAATGCCGCCAAGATCCGGCGAATCCGGCACCGCACCAGCGCCAAGTACAACGATAACGTCGCCACGCAGCTCATTCACCGCCGATTGATCGTAGCGCTGCTCAAGCCCTCGCATCAGCATGTCGGAGAACCAAGAAGAGGAGAGCAGGTATAGCAGGAGCAGCGAACCGATTGGAAGAGCGGCCCATTTCCGATCCTTGCGCCACATCCGCCAGCTTGCTGCCGTCAGCAACAGCAGGAACAAGCCAGGCGGCAGAATAAAACTGTAAACAGCTTTAATGAAGTAAATCATCGAACACCTCCAGCAATACGATCCTAAAACCCAGATTCTACTATCATATCATTCCAGCACTTGACAGGGCATCTTGAGCGCTAATAGCTAAATTGACATCATAGGAAAAGGCCGATAGAATAAGATGTTTGGGGAACTTAAGTATCTTTTTTTCTCCATTTCGCAACCTAAATACATGCAATAACCGCTATAGACAAAACTATAGGTCATTCTATATAATACCATTTAAACAACTTGGATTTATAGGGATTTGATGGGGCGGTGTTGTCCAGGAGGGATTAACCTGATTGAATTACAGAATGTGACCAAGTCATACAAGGGTCGAGGCGGTAGTGTCGATGCCGTTCGCGATATCTCCTTGCAGGTGAAGCCTGGAGAAATCTTCGGCATCATTGGGCACTCGGGAGCGGGCAAAAGTACGCTGATTCGGTGCATGAATTTGCTGGAACGTCCGACATCCGGCAGGGCTTGGTTCGGTAAAACCGAGCTGACGGCACTGAGTGAGCGCCAACTGCAAGCGGAGCGTCGTAAGATCGGCATGATCTTCCAGCACTTCAACCTACTTGCTAGCGTAACGGTGCGGGAAAATATCGCTTTTCCCCTCGTGCTTGCCGGTAAAAGCCGGAAGGAATACGCTGCGCGGGTAGACGAGCTTTTGGCACTGGTCGGCTTGGAAGCGCATGGCGACAAATATCCCTCGCAGTTGTCCGGAGGACAGAAGCAGCGGGTAGGTATCGCTCGGGCGCTGGCTGCTGATCCGCAGGTATTGCTTTGCGACGAGGCAACTTCGGCGCTTGATCCGCAGACGACCAACTCCATTTTGTCGCTGCTTATGAGCATTAACGAGAAGCTGGGGCTGACGATCATCCTCATCACACATGAGATGCAGGTCATCCGTTCCATTTGTGATCGGGTCGCCGTCATGGACGCCGGTCGTATTGTGGAGATGGGAGCAGTGCTGGACGTATTCCTGCGTCCGACACATGCCGTGACGCGCCAGTTCGCCGACGAGCTGTCGGAGCTGGAGAGCGGCACGCCGCTTCCTCGCCGTGAAGGTTCTAAGCTAGTGAGAGTGCATTTTGTCGGCGAAGAGACGTACGAGCCGGTGCTTTTTGAAGCGGTCAAGGGCAGCGCCGTTCAATGTGCGATTTTGCAGGGAACGGTATCTCGCATGAAGCATACCCCGTACGGCCAACTGCTCGTTGAGCTCAGTGGACCAGAACGGGATATTGACGGAGTCATCACTGCCTTGCGCAGCAATGGCTTGGATGCGGAGGTGCTCTCATGATGCCAACAGATCTGACTTATCTGCGTTCATCAAACGGCATCGATTGGAGCAATATCGATCCCGCCGAGATTTGGCAGGCAACGCAGGATACGATGTCGATGCTGGGGCTGTCGTTGATTTTCACGATCATTCTTGGCCTGATCATCGGGGTGCTGCTGTATCTGACTTCCAGTCGCCAGCTGTTGTACTTGCCGGTGTTCTACTCCATTCTTTCCTTCGTTGTGAACATTCTCCGCTCTGTACCGTTCATCATTCTGATGATCGCCGTCATGCCGCTGACCAAGGAAATCGCCGGCACGACGATTGGGGTGGCAGGCACGATTCCACCGCTCGTCATTGGTGCTGCACCGTTTTTCGGGCGCTTGGTGGAGACAGCGCTGCGTGAAGTGGATCGCGGTATTATCGAGGCGGCTCAGGCGATGGGCGCTTCCAAATGGGATATTGTGCGCCGAGTACTACTACGGGAATCCCGTCCGGGTCTGATAGCGGCAATCACGGTAACAGCGATTACGCTTGTATCCTACACAGCAATGTCCGGCGTTATCGGCGGCGGCGGGCTTGGAGACTTAGCTCTGCGCTACGGCTATCAACGTTTTCAGACTGAGGTCATGATCGTTACGGTTATACTGTTAATCATCCTGGTTCAGATTCTTCAGATGCTGGGCGACTGGCTCGTTCGACGCATCAGCCACAAATAAATAAAACTAGAGATATATAAAAATCGGAGGGTTAACCATGAACAAATGGCTTAAAGGTATGACAATTACGGCGCTTGCGCTGACACTCGCTGCTTGCGGCGCTAAAAATGAAAACACGGCTCCGGCGAACAACGCTGCCAACAATACAGAGCCAGTAACACTGACAGTCGGAGCTTCCTCAGTGCCGCATGCCGAGATTCTGAACTTCATTAAGGATAAACTCGCTGCAGAAGGCGTAAACCTGGAAGTGAAAGAGTTCACGGATTATGTGCAGCCGAACGTACAGCTGTACGAGAAGCAACTCGACGCAAACTTCTTCCAACATGTTCCTTACCTCGACGATCAAAACAAAGAGCGCAATTACGACCTCGTTAAAGTTGTTAATGTGCATGTCGAGCCGATGGGCGCATACTCCAACTCCGTTAAGTCCTTAGATGAGCTGAAGGATGGCGCAACGATCGCTATTCCGAACGACGCTACAAACGGTGGTCGCTCCTTGCTGCTGCTTGCTGAGAACGGTCTGATTAAGCTTAAAGACGGCGTAGGCGTTGCTGCTACAATCAAGGACATTACTGAGAATACAAAAAACCTCAAGTTCAAAGAGCTGGAAGCCGCAACGTTGCCGCGCGTACTTGGCGAAGTTGATCTGGCCATCATCAACACGAACTACGCGTTGGTAGCTGATCTTAACCCAACGGCAGACGCTATTGTAATCGAGAGCAAGGATTCTCCTTACGCGAACATTCTCGTTTCCCGTCCGGACAACAAAGATTCCGAAGCAATGCAGAAGCTGGCCAAAGCACTTAACAGCCCTGAAGTTAAGAAATATATCGAAGATACGTACAAAGGCGCAATCGTGCCGGCGTTCTAAAGATCTTCTGCGGCGACTAGCCGCTACGCTACTGTACAAGTTAGTTGAAAAGGGTGTCTCATTG
Source organism: Paenibacillus herberti (assembly GCF_002233675.1). Lineage (GTDB taxonomy): Bacteria > Bacillota > Bacilli > Paenibacillales > Paenibacillaceae > Paenibacillus_O > Paenibacillus_O herberti. The sequence continues at coordinate 376,799 of NZ_NMUQ01000001.1, forward strand.
TCGGCTGCTGCCGGCAAATGAGACACCCTTTTTTTTGGAACAAGCTGACCTTACTATACTTGCTATAGGTTGGTGCTGATGCTGTTGAAATGCATGTAGTAGCCCACAATGCTGCGGTTACTTGATTGATCCGAAAGCGGCCCCGACGAGCAAAGCAAGTAGCCGAAGTTACTTGTTTGAGCCGAAAGCGGCCCCGACGAGCAAAGCAAGTAGCCGAAGTTACTTGATTGAGCCGAAAGCGGCCCCGACGAGCAAAGCAAGTAGTCGAAGTTACTTGATTGATCCGAAAGCGGCCCCGACGAGCAAAGCAAGTAGTCGAAGTTACTTGTTTTTCACAAACGCCTCAGATTCGAAAACGATTCAGCGTCATCAACCGATATTGTACTAGTGGTCTAAATAATCAAGGGGGAAGCCCCGAAATCATCTAACGATGACTTCGGGGCTTCTCCCTTTGTTTAAACGCTCTATAACAGCAGAACCGACATAGGATGCTGGTTCTGCCGTAGTCATCCGCATTAGCCGGCAGGGCGAGGGCTGCTGTCAGTACTTACTGCTTCGGGAGGAGACACGTAGCGACTGCGTCCAGCTCCGAGGCCAAGCAGCAAAACGGTCAGCGATACTAGCAGCAGCACGGCAAGCACTGGGTTCCAGGAGTTGAAGCTGTCATGCAGCGTGCCCAGCAGGACGGGGCCGAGGGCAGCGAGCAAGTAACCAAACGCTTGAGCCATTCCGGATAGCCGAGCTGCTTCGGCGGCGTTACGTGTACGCAGTCCGAAGAATGTCAGCGCCAGCGAAATCGTAGCACCTTGGCTTAGGCCGAGCAGAATGATCCACAGCACGGAAAGATCGGTTGATCCCCACAGCAGGCCTGAGTATGCGCAAAGCGACGTGATGCCCGAGGCCAGAACAAGCGGCACTTGAGTGCGCATGCGGCTGGCCCAGACTGGAAGGAAGAACGATGTCGGCAAGCTGACGAGCTGCATGAGCGACAGCATCCATCCCCCGGCTGCAGCGCTAAAGCCGCGTTCGAGTAAAATTGCGGGCAACCAGGCGATTGTAACGTAAAAAGTCATCGATTGCAGACCCATAAAAAATGTGATTCGCCAAGCGAGCGGGGAACGGAACATGCTGGAAAGAGAGCCGGGAGCTCGCAAAGTGCCAGCGGGTTTTGCTTTCAAGCTGCGGGGCAGCCAAGCAACAAGCGCGATAACTGCGAGCAGTACCCATACAAGCAACGACAGGTTCCAATCCCAACCTGGCATGGAGGAAAGCGGCACGGCAGCTCCGGAAGCGATGGCCGCGAACATACTCATCGTAACGGAATAAGAGCCGGTCAGCAGGCCGATCCCAGTCGGGAAGTCACGTTTGATTATACTTGGGAGCAGTACGTTGCTGACCGCAATTGCTAACCCCAGCAGTGCCGTACCTACAAACAATGCCGGCGCTCCGGGAATTGCCCGCACGAGCATGCCGGCAATCAAAAGCACCAAGCTATACAAGAGAGAGCGTTCGGCTCCGAAGCGCTCGGAAATACGTGGAGCAACCAGCGACATAACTGCGAAGGCGAGCAAAGGCATCGAGGTAAGCAGTCCGGACAATTCGCTGCTCAGTTGATAACTGCTGGAGATTTGGTTAATGAGCGGGCCGACAGAGGTAATGGCAGCGCGCATATTCGCGGCAATTAAAAGGATGCCGGCGATAGTCAGCCCAATCTCTCTGCGGCTTCTGGTGACGGGTGGTAATGAATTCATAACAAAAAAGGCCTTCTTTCTGGAACAGATTGGTACAACTTAAGATGTAAGGTTCAGTGCACAGTTCCAGTTACTATAGACTAATTTACCTCTTTAGTAAATGATGATGCGTCATTTCTTTATCGGAATAAACGAGAGCAGCAAATGTGTATCCGTTCTCATTAGTATTCCTTTTTCGACCCCATTTTTACCTGGAAAAACAAAGCGGCATCTCCTGAATTGCGCAGTCGGATAATGCGGCAGCTTGCGGCAAATAATAATCCAACAATAGGGCCGGATTTGACGGTACATAATTTGCGGCCTGCAAGGAGGATGCGATATGTCCAGCACGAGCAAGGGCAACGGTGAATACAAGAAGATGGTAATGTCAGCCAAGGAATATCAGGCTTTTGCCAAAAATAGAGAGCCGGCTCGATCGGTGGTCAAAAACTGCATTCGCGCCTTTTTATCAGGAGGCTTAATCTGCCTGATCGGTCAAGGTGTGCAGGAGTTTTTCATGTACACCTTCCATATGGATGCGTTGAAGGCTGGCAATCCTACCGTAGCGGTGATGATTCTGATCTCGGTCATTCTGACTTGTCTCGGTGTTTATGACAAAATCGCTCAATGGGCCGGAGCCGGTTCCGCAGTACCTGTTACTGGTTTTGCGAATTCGATGTGTTCGGCGGCGCTCGAGCATCGCAGCGAAGGTCTTGTGCTTGGAGTGGGCGCCAATATGTTCAAAATGGCCGGGTCGGTCATCGTATTTGGCGTCGTAGCGGCCTTTTTTGTCGGCATCGCCCACTTGATTTTTGGCACGGGAGGAATGCATTGATATGCAAAAGGGCAAACAAACCTGGTGGTTTGAAAATCGTCCTGTCATTATCGGCACCGCTACGGTTGTAGGGCCGGACGAGGGTGACGGGCCTTTGGCAGCCGACTTTGATTTTGTGCATCCTGAGCTGGATATGGGGCAAAAAAGCTGGGAGAAGGCGGAACGATTGCTGCTGGAGCAGGCATCCGATCTGGCGATTAAAAACGCTGGCATCACCAATGAGGAGCTGGAGTTTTTCGTCGGGGGCGATCTGATGAATCAAATCATCAGCAATACGTTTGCAGCCCGCTCGCTAGGTGTGCCATATATCGGGGTGTTCGGAGCTTGTTCCACTTCCATGGAATCGCTGGCTATCGCTTCGATGATCGTTAACTCCGGCAATGGCAAACATGTACTGGCTGGCACCTGTAGCCATAACTGCACAGCCGAAAAGCAGTTCCGTTATCCAACGGAGTACGGCTCACAGAAGCCGCCGACAGCGCAGTATACGATTACCGGGGCAGGAGCAGCTATCGTTGCGCCCTCGGGTTCCGGTCCCGTTGTGGAATGCGCAACGATCGGCCGGATCGTTGACCTCGGCATTAAGGACCCGTTTAACATGGGAGCAGCGATGGCGCCGGCGGCTGTAGATACGATCCAGGCTCATTTTAATGACACTGGCCGCTCTCCCGGCGATTACGACATGATCGTCACAGGAGATTTAGCATCGGTAGGACATCGCATCGCCACCGACTTGCTGAAGCACAACGGCGTTCCGATGGAGCAGACCGTATTCAACGACTGTGGATTGATGATCTACGATATTGCTCGGCAAAAGGTGCAAGCTGGAGGAAGCGGCTGTGCTTGCTCGGCTGTCGTGACATATGGGCATCTGCTCAAGCGGCTGCAAAAAGGGGAGTTCAAACGCATCCTTATTGTGGCGACCGGGGCACTGCTGTCACCGCTGTCCTTCCAGCAGGGCGAGAGCATTCCATGCGTTGCTCATGCCGTATCCATTGAACGAAGCGAGGTGCAGGGATGATTTATTTATGGGCCTTCATTGTGGGAGGAGCAATCTGCGTAATTGGTCAGCTGATGTTCGATGTCGGAAAGTTGACCCCGGCACATACAATGTCTACTTTCGTCGTGGTTGGAGCGATTATCGACGGTTTCGGCTGGTACGAGCCGCTAATTGACTTCGCCGGTGCTGGCATGACCGTGCCGATCACCAGCTTTGGCAACTCGCTCGTACATGGAGCTTTGACCGAGCTGCAAACGACTGGATGGATCGGCGTCATCTCCGGTATTTTTAAGGTGACGAGCGCGGGTATTAGTGCGGCGATCATCTTCTCATTCCTGGCTGCGCTGATCATCCGACCCAAAGGATGAAGCTTTTTACCAGTTTCAATCGTAAATGGAGAATTCCCTTGTGGAGTTCTCCATTTTTTATTTTACTTTTTTCCATTCTCTGGGTTATTGTTGTTCTGTCTGACAGGTTCCTGTAAAATAATGAGACCAGCGCCCTGGGGCTGCTGGGCGAAAGATGTTGATATCGGGGAGGAGTTGTCGACGTGGAAGTTTATGCGCCAGACCAGCAGTTATGTTCGGCCATTCGCAGCAATTTGCAATCTGTCATCCTTGGCAAGGAAAGGGAGATCGAGCTTGTCCTGATCGCCTTGCTGGCCGGAGGCCATCTGCTGCTGGAGGACGTTCCCGGCACAGGAAAAACCCAGCTTGTCAAAGCTCTTGCCCGCTCTATTGGCGGCGATTTCCGGCGCATTCAATGCAACCCGGATTTACTGCCTACCGATATTACTGGTCTTACGATTTATCATCCCCGGGAAGAGCAATTCATCTTTCGTCCCGGTCCGATCATGTCCCATCTCGTGCTTGCCGATGAGATCAACCGCGCTACGACAAAAACGCAATCCGCTCTGCTGGAGGCGATGGAGGAAAGCAGCGTAACGGTTGACGGAGAAACGTATGCTTTACCTTCGCCGTTTATCCTAATCGCCACGCAGAACCCGATTGAATTTGAAGGAACTTATCTGCTGCCAGAGGCGCAGATGGATCGTTTTATGATGAAGCTGTCGCTTGGTTATCCTGGCGAGGCAGACGAGCGTCGTATGGTCATGGCGCGCGAAAGCGGCCATCCTTCCGATGCGCTGACCCAAGTCGCCTCGATTGAGGAAATCATTGCGTTGCAGCAGCAGGTCGAACGTGTACATGCCGACGAGGCTGTCGGCGATTATCTCGTGCGGATCGTCCGCGGCACTCGTGAGCATGAAGGCGTTCAGCTCGGGGCCAGCCCCCGCGCTTCCGTTGCTCTTATGCGCGCGGCTAAGGCGCGCGCGCTCATGGAGCAGCGCGAGTACATCATCCCCGATGATGTGAAACAGCTGGCGCCGCATGTGTTATCCCATCGGCTGATGCTGCAGCCGTCGTCCAGGCTGAGGGGCGTTCGCGCTGAAACAGTCATCCAGGATGTGATCGAGCGGACCAAAGCTCCGGTCCGACTGGAGCGCTGAGCATGAGGCGACCTGCTGCTGGACGCAGGCCACCGAACGCGACTCGCCGCCGACTGTGGATTATGGCTATCCTGTATGTTTCCAGCTTGATGTATATGCTGTTTCAGGGCGGCAGAACTCCGGTCATGCTGTTCTGCATTTTCAACGGTCTTATCCTTTATCTTATCCTTGGTTATTGGAGTGGTATACGTCGTATTTCCGGCACGCGCAAGGCGATAGCTCGCGGACCTGCAGCAGCGCCGGGGTTGCCTGGCGTTGCTGGCTCGGACAGTCGCTTGCTTGCCGCAGGCGAGACGCTGCAGGTACAGCTTCAGTTTCGCCTGCCGGGCATCTATCCTGTCCCTTACGTGCTTGTTATGGAAAGGCTGGAGCGCAATGGGGGCACTGCGATTCCGTTCGAGGTCAGCTTCGTTCCTAACGTGAAGCGAGCTGGCATAGCGGAATACGAGACGCCTCCGCTGCGTCGAGGCCTGTACCGTTTTCTCCCTACCGTATGTATAACCAAAGATATTTTTGGCTTTATCGAGCACACAGGCTCTTTCCATGAGGAAGGAAGTTTCTCGGTTCGTCCTAGAACGATCACTTTATATGGCTGGGACCGAATCCGGCGTGGGGCAAAAGGACATTTCTCTCATGCTGCTGAGCCTCGTTCCTCGCGAGAGACGACTCAGATTAATGGTATTCGCGAATTCATGCCCGGCGACCGACTGTCGCGGATTCATTGGGGTGCAACGGCCAAAACCGGCCAATGGAAATCCAAGGAATTCGAACGCGAAGCGCTTCCTAGAACGATCGTGCTTCTCGATGCTTATCGCAGCGCCGATGCCGGTGCTGCGGAGCGATTCGAGACGGCCGTGTCCGCCGCAGCCTCACTGTTTGAGCATGGGATGAGACGCGGCACTTCGATGGGTCTATGGTGCTCCTCTGCTATTCCGACGGCGCTCAAAGCGAGAAGCGGCGGCGACCAGCTGCATCGCGCGATGCAGCTGCTGACTGAGGTCGACAACAACGGCTCGGACAAACTCGCCCAGGCTATTTTGCGCGCAGACCCGATTCTTGACCAAGGCTCGATGGCGCTGCTCGTTACAGACGCTCCTCTAGAGGAGATTCGTCAGGCGATGAATTGGCTGTCGCGACGGAACCTCAATCCAGTCTGCATTAGGGTTCTGGCTTCGAACCATCCGCTTGCCGCCTCAAGCCAGCATGAATTCATCGCTGTGGGCGCGATTTATGTCATTCGCAGCCTCGAAGAGCTGCCCGCAGCGCTTGAAGGAAGGGAGGTGGCTGCAGATGCTGGAAGCTAATCGGATGCAAACAAGGGCGGGACTATTTTCCAGAGGGGGGCAGCAAACTCCTCGTGCGCGATGGTTTCTAGCGCTTTCTAGCGTGCTTACTGCTGTCATGATTGCGAGCACGGTATCTGTGCTGGAGCAGTTGTGGTGGGAGGAAACCTTTGTCATCGTGTACACGGTGCTAGCGGTAGTCGCTCTACTGGATCTCATACCGGTTGGGCGCATCTATGGGTTGTTCGCCCAGCTAATTGCTGTCCTGTTGATTTTAGTGCAGCTGTCTCCGATCCAATTTGGCTCAATTGGCCCCGTGCTGCGCTATATGACGGAAGGCGGCTTGGTGGCTGTCAGCGAAGTCGCTAAGCAGTTCAGTCCATTTCTGGAAATATCGCTGGCAGTCTGGGTTATCTATGCGATGTTTGCAACATGGACGAGGCTGCGCATCCGTATCATTGGCTTTACGACGGTCAATCTGCTCGTATTAGCGATTTCGGATTCCTTCACTCCAATTTACTTGTGGGACAGTGTAGCGATCGTTGTTTTCGCCGGATTGGTCTGGCTTATCGCGGAGCATTATGCAAGTTTTCAACAGCAGCATCCGCTCAGTTGGAAACGATTGCTCCGTTATCCCCTGCAGCTGATGCTGCCAATCGTGCTCGTACTGTCGCTCGTCATGACTACGGGGTTAATAGCGCCGGAAATTCCGCCGGTCATCAAGGACCCCTATACCGCATGGAAAGAGTCGCAAGGGCAGCAGGTTCAGTCCTTTGTCGGGGACAAAGGCATTGCGCCGGACAGCTCCGGCAAATCCGCCAAGTCCGGATACAGCCGCAATGATGACAACCTTGGCGGCGGCTTCAATTTCGATTACTCGCCGGTGATGGAGGTTACCTCATCGCAAAAGAGCTACTGGCGGGGAGAGACGAAGGACTATTATAACGGTTCCGGCTGGACGAGCAGTGAGGAGCTGCAGGACAATATCATTTCGATGCCAACAGATGGAACGGATATCGGAGGAATGCCTTTAAGTCCGAATGCGGAAACAGTCGAAATCAAGCAATCGTTCAAAATGCTCCGCAAGGACAAATTCCCAGTGTTGTTCGGAGCTCCAACAGCTCGCTCTATCGAAATTCCTAATAATGGAAGAATCTCCTATGAGGACATAGTTAATTTTGATGTTAAGATTAGCAAACTCGGCATTGCATTAAACGGAAATACACCCTATCCGCCTGCCTATACGGTCGTATCCGAGCAAGTTGTTCTGAACGATGCGCTTAAGGAGGCATCTGCAGCCCCTTTAAACAGCATGCCATTCCTTTATTATGGCCAGGTTCCGTTAAATTCGCAGAGCCGCGTCGCCGGTCTTGCGCGCGAGATTACGGCGGATGCCGTAACCGACTTTGATAAAGCCAAAGCGATTGAAACTTATCTGAGCAGTAATTTCACTTACACGAATGAGCCTGATCTGTCCAAAAAGAGGAGCAAAGACTTCGTGGACTCTTTCCTCTTCGAAATTAAGGAAGGTTACTGCGACTACTTCTCCACCGCAATGGCTGTCATGGCGAGACATGTCGACTTGCCGTCGCGCTGGGTGAAAGGTTATGCACCTGGGTCCGGTACAGTTAATCGCGAAGATCTCATGCGCCAAGGTGCAACAATGGAAGACCTTAGCGAGATGAACGGCGAGGACACCTATACGGTACGCAACTCCGACGCGCATTCGTGGGTGGAGATTTATTTTGAAGGTTTTGGTTGGGTGCCATTCGAGCCTACGCCGGGCTTTGCCTTTCCTTACGCTACTGCGGCCGGCAGCACGGCTCCTGAGCCTAGCGTGGAGCCATTGCCTTCAACAGCTCCTGAAGTTGTTGAGGATACCGCGGCAGAAGAAAACAGCTTCAACCTGCCAGCATGGCTCGGTTGGGTTGGCCTTACGGTGTTGACTGCAGCAGCCGGCGTCTTGGCGTTCAACCGCCGGGAGCAGTTAGCTGGCCTGTGGAGCACATATCGTACTCGATCGCTCACTGCCGAGCAGCGAGTCGTTTGGGAGACGGAGCGATTGATCCGCTCAGCGCGGCGGCATGGCCTGACCAAGGCAGAGCATGAAACGCTTCGCGAAGCGATTTTCCGCTGGTCGGAGCAGCGTCGCTTTCTTAAGCAGGAATTTAGTGATCTGCTGAAATTTTTCGAGCGAGCCAAGTACGGCGGCAAGTCGGTTACGATGGAGGAAGCAGCCGTGTATTCCGACAATATCCGCGCTCTCCGCGGGCGATTGCGACCACCGAGCTGATTGGGGAAAATCACTCGGGGGCTGTAACGAAGCCTTGCGGGACGTTCACTAACCGCACAGAAAGGAGCCGCTCTTTCGACAAGAGTTGGTTCCTTTTTGCGCGGTTATCCTGTAATATGGTATAGTTTCGTAGATAACAGGCTCTATAGTAAGGGAGACAAAGCGATGTTCGAACGGCTTGTGCCGCACATGCGCGTGAAATCTATATATGATATCGATCTGAATCTGCTCACCGAAAAGGGTGTCAAGGGCATTATTACCGACCTCGACAATACACTTGTCGGCTCCAAGATTCCTCTGGCTACGCCGGAACTGATCGTATGGCTGGACAGGCTTAGGGAGCTGGGCTTCAAGGTTGTTGTTGTATCCAACAACCATGAGACCCGTGTTTCCCGTTTCGCCGAACCACTGGCCATTCCGTTCATCCACGCGGCCCGCAAGCCGTCCACACGCGCCTTTCGTAAGGCGCTTCAGGTGCTGGATTTGCAGGCGGAGCAGACGGTGGTCATCGGCGATCAGATGATGACTGACGTGTTGGGGGGCAAGCGGATGGGGCTGTATACGATCCTTGTCGCTCCGATTGCGCCGCTTGACGAAGGTTTCGGAACCCGCTTTAACCGGATTCTGGAGCGGGTCGCCCTGTCCCGGTTACGCCGGAAGGGCCTGTGGCAAGAGGAGGAAGCAGGAAAGTGAGTAAGCAAATGAAGGAACAAGGCAAGGATAAGGACCAGCCGTCTTGTGCAGGTTGTGGAGCCTCGCTGCAGACGCAGAGCAAGGATCGGCCGGGATACGTTCCGGCATCCGCACTGGATGCGGAGGCAGCAATCTGCCAGCGATGCTTCCGCATCCGCAATTATAACGACGCTGTTCAGGTTTCCATGAATAACGACGAGTTTCTCAAGTTGCTGGGCGGCATCGCGTCCACGGACAGCTTAGTCGTGCATATCGTGGATCTGTTTGATTTTGAAGGAAGCCTGATCTCCGGCCTGCAGCGTTTTGTAGGGAACAATCCCGTGCTGCTCGTTGTGAATAAGATCGACTTGCTGCCTAAGGGCACCAACTACAACCGGCTCCGCAACTGGGTTCAGCGTCAAGCTAAGGCTCAAGGACTGCGTACAGTCGATGTCGTGCTGTGCAGCGCCAAAAGAGGCATGGGCTTCGACCGCGTTGTCGAAGCAGTAGAGCAGCTCAGAGGACAACGTGATGTGTACGTCGTTGGTGCCACCAATGTCGGCAAATCGACGCTGATCAACCGCCTGATCGCTGACTACAGTGATCTTGAGCGCGAGCTGACCGTATCGCGCTTCCCGGGTACGACACTGGATGAGATCCGCATCCCACTTGATGACGGTAAGTCGATCATCGATACGCCGGGAATCGTCTATACGTCGCGCCTGACCGAGCTTGTGCCGCGCGGAGTGCTCGGCTCGCTGCTGCCGGACAAGCCGATCAAGTCGCTGGTGTACCAGTTGGACGCGGGACAGACGCTGTTTTTCGGCAGCTTAGTTCGCTTCGACTACACGCATGGCGCCAACCTAAGCTTCACGCTTTATACGGCGAACGCCATGAAGGTGCATCGTACGAAGCTGGAACGCGCAGATGAGCTTTACGCCCAGCACAAAGGCGTCATGCTTGCGCCTCCGTCCCTGGAGGAGCTCCAGGGGATACCCGCATGGACCCGCCATTCGTTGCGCATTCCGCGTGGTAGCGAGTCCGATATATTCATCTCCGGCCTCGGTTGGATTCGCGTCAACGGCACGAACGGAGCCCAGGTCGAGGTGTACGCGCCTAAAGGCGTCAAAGTGCTTGTCCGTGAAGCGTTGATCTAAGTATCATTCAGAACATCGGGATAGGGGATATAGAACATGGACACCAAGCTTGAAGGCATCCCGGGGTTGCTGGTGGATAGCTCGACGACGCTGTACGGCGTTATCGGCGATCCGATTCGGCAATCCAAATCACCGGTCATGATGAATCGTGCGTTCCGAGAAACAGGTGTAAATGGCGTTTATGCGGCCTTTCATGTTACGCCGGATCGACTGGGCGATTTTTGGCTCGGTGTTCGGGCGATGGGCGTCCGTGGGGTCAATGTGACTATTCCGCACAAGCTCGATGTGATGAAACATCTGGACTATGTGGATGAGGGTGCGCGCCTGATCGGAGCGGTTAATACGGTCGTCAACAACGGCGGCATGCTGACCGGCTATAATACAGACGGCCTCGGTTATGTGCGCTCTTTAAAAGAAGAAGCTATACCAGAGCTGAAAGGCAAGCGGATCGCGGTCATTGGCGCCGGCGGTGCAGCACGTGGCATCCTGTATGCGCTGCTTGGCGAGGAGCCTGAGCTTGTCACAGTGCTCAATCGTACAGAGGAGAGAGCACGCGAGCTGGCAATCGTCTTCGCGAACCGTGGCAACATCGAGGCGTTGCCGACGGCGGGGTTGGCTGCTGATGAGGCGATTCGCAATGCGGATCTCGTCGTCAACACCACCTCCATCGGCATGTATCCTTATGTGGATGACCTGCCGGTGGATGTTTCACTGCTGCGACCGGATGCGGTCGCCAGCGATTTGATTTATAATCCGCTAGAGACGGCTTGGCTGGCTCGCGCCAGGGAGCGCGGCTGTCGGACGCATGGCGGGCTTGGCATGTTTATTTATCAAGGCGCATACGCCTTCGAATATTGGACGGGCCTTGCGGCGCCAGCAAAAGCAATGAGGGAGACTGTACTTCAAGCGTTGTTGGCACCGCGGCCTGCCGAGGGTGCTAATCCCTAGGCTGCGTTCGCTGCTTTCACACAATTGCAAAGCGGCTATACAAGAGAGGAATTGTGATTTCATGACACTGACAGGTAAACAAAAACGCCATCTTCGCGCGTTGGCCCATCATCTAACCCCGATTTTCCAAATCGGCAAGGGCGGCATGAACGAGAATTTGGTGAAACATATTGAAGACGCGATTGAGAAGCGCGAGCTGCTCAAGGTGAATCTGCTTAATAACTGCGACGAGGATCCTCGCGAGGTAGGCGCGCAGCTGGCAGAGGGCTCCGGCTCTCATCTGGTGCAAGTCATCGGCAAGACGATCGTGCTGTACAAAGAGTCCACGGACTACAAAACGATTGTACTGCCTCGTAATCGGCCTTGAGGCCACACGGCATGCAGCATCAGGACGTTTAAGGAGGGGACAAGATGCGTAAAATTGGCTTGATGGGCGGAACGTTCGACCCGATCCATATCGGGCATCTTGTCGCCGCTGAGCGTTCCATGGAAGCCTGCGGCCTGGAGGAAGTCTGGTTCATCCCTAATGCGGGACCGCCGCTTAAGGATCGGGCTCCAGGCGCTGCACCCGAGGAGAGACAACGCATGGTGGAGCTTGCTGTGCAGGAGCATCCAGCATTTCGCGTGTTGGACCTGGAGCTGAGGCGCGGCGGGGTCAGCTATACGTATGATACGATAGAGGATCTGCAACGTCTGAATTCAGAGACGGAGTTTCACTGGATTATCGGTACGGATCGCATCCTGGATCTGCCCCGTTGGCATCGTATCGACGAGCTTGCCGCCCGCATCCGCTTTATCGGCGTCGACCGTCCAGATGAGGTCGGACGGCCTTCCGACCCTGGAGAGATGCCAGCTTTGCCGGAACGGCTGCAAGAGCGAGTCATCCGTGTTCCGATTCCGCAGCTCGCCATCTCCTCGACGACAATTCGCACGCGGATCGGCGCCGGTTTGTCGGTTCGTTATCTCGTTCCGGATGCCGCTCACCGTTATTTGATCGAGAAGGAGCTGTATCGTCTTGATGGATAAGCAGCAGCTGATGGCATCGATTCGCTCTGGCATGCCGGAGCGCAGATGGCAGCATGTGCAAGGCGTCATTGACACCTCCATCGTGCTGGCTGAGCGCTTCGGCGCCGACCCAGTCAAGGCCGAGCTTGCCGCTATCCTGCATGATTTGGCGAAGTTCTGGCCGGTCGAGCGGATGCAGGAGTACGTCCGCGAGGAAGGTGTTGATCTCGCCGTGCTGGATTATGACAAAGAGCTCTGGCATGCTCCAGCGGGAGCATGGGCGGCAGTCAAGGACTATGGCATCGATGATCCCGAGGTGCTTGACGCGGTCCGCTACCATACTTCCGGACGAGCAGGAATGACCCTGCTCGAGCGGGTTGTCTGCCTGGCGGACTACATGGAGCCAGGGCGGGAATTTCCCGGTGTCGACCGGATTCGAGAGCTGGCGGACAGTGATCTGGACGCCGCGTTGGTCGCTGGGTTCGACTCGACGATTCGCTTTTTGCTAGAAAAGGGCAAGCGCATCTATCCGCTGACGGTCGCTGCCCGCAATGATCTTATTCGTACCACAACCAATATAATTTTCACAGCCCAAGGAGGCAACTGAATGGCTCTTAATTCCGAACAACTGCTGCAAGCCGCTGTAGATGCGGCTGAAGATAAAAAAGCGAGCAACATTGTTGCATTGAATCTTAAGGAAATTTCGCTTGTCGCGGACTACTTTGTCATCTGCCACGGTAATTCCGACACGCAGGTAAACGCAATCGCCACTGAAATCCGCAAACGCGCTCTGGCTGGTGGAGTTAACGTCCGTGGCTTGGAAGGCATGGATACGGCTCGCTGGGTACTGATCGATCTTGGCGACGTTGTTGTGCATGTATTCCACCGCGATGAGCGGGATTACTACAGTCTGGAAAGGCTCTGGTCTGACGCCAAAGTCGTGGAATTCGCATGACGACTTATGCTGGTTCAATTTTGAAGCTGAGGGTGGCACGCGAAGTGTCGCCCTTCGGCTATTTTTTGTCTCTGGGAGACGAGGATGACAACGAAGTGCTTCTGCACTACTCAGAGACGGCCGGAACCAAGGTGAAGGAAGGGCAGGAGCTGGAAGTGTTCCTGTTCCACGATACCGATGACCGTTTGTCTGCCACGTTGAAAAAACCGCTCATCCACCTCGGTGAACTGAAGAGGCTGGTCGTCGCGGATATTCATCCCCGGCTAGGCTGCTTCCTGGAAATCGGCCTTGGCCGCCAACTGCTGCTGCCGCTATCGGAGCTGCCTGAGTTCGTTGATCTTCGGCCGCTTCCGGGAGATGAGGTGTACGTCACCTTATCTCATGACAAGAGCGGGCGTCTGCTGGCTAAGCTGGCGCGCGAGGATGATCTTTCCCAGCATGTGTTCCCGGTACCGTCTACCTGGCGCAATGAATGGAAGGAAGGCTGGGTCAGCCGTACATTGCAAATGGGCTCTTTTGTGGTGCTTGACGGTGGTGTAATCGGGTTTGGAGCCTACGGAATGATTCCGGCTTCGGAGCGTCCGGAACTGCTTCGGCTTGGCCAACGTGTCAGCGCGCGTGTGACCTATGTCCGCGAGGATGGCCGTGCGAATCTGTCGATGGGCCAGCTCAAGCAGGTTGGACGTGTTGAGGATGGGGACCGCATCCTGGCGTTCATCAAGGAACGTCCAGGCCAAGCGATGCCATATTCCGATGAGACTCCGCCGGAGATCATCAAGAATAAATTCGGCATCAGCAAAGGCGCATTCAAACGCGCCGTAGGCAAGCTGATGCGCGAAGGCCTCGTGAAGCAAGAAGGCAACTGGACAAAACTTATCCAGGAGCCGGGGGCGGAAGAGCAGGAACAGAAGGTACAGCAGACACAGCAGACACAGCAGACACAGCAGACACAGCAGACACAGAAAGATGGCTCCGCCGAAGACTCTAATACGTCTGCCGAGTAGTATTGGCTACTTGATGTAGGGCTTGGGGCTGCTAATTACGCCGACCAAGATTTGGTCTAGCGCTCACAAGAAGAGGCGACCAAGTAACATTTGTTACTTGATTTGGCCTGGGGCTCACAAGAAGAGGCGACCAAGTAGCAATTGTTACTTGATTTGGCCTGGGGCTCACAAGAAGAGGCGACCAAGTAGCAATTGTTACTTGATTTGGTCTAGGGCTCACAAGAAGAGGCGATCAAGTAACAATTGTTACTTGATTTGGTCTAGGGCTCACAAGCTGAGGCAACCAAGTAACAATTGTTACTTGATTTGGTCTAGGGCTCACAGGATGAGGCGATCAAGTAACAATTGTTACTTGATTTGGTCTAGAGCTCACAAGATGAGGCGATCAAGTAACAATTGTTACTTGATTTGGTCTAGGGCTCACAAGCTGAGGCAACCAAGTAACAATTGTTACTTGACTTGGTCTAGGGCTCACAAGCTGAGGCAACCAAGTAACAATTGTTACTTGATTTGGTCTGGGGCTCACTGGATGAGGGGAGCAAGTAACATTTGTTACTTGTTCGGCCCTTGTTCCTCCAGCGGCCCGGCCGCGCGGCTAGAGTAATAATCGTTTGTTATTAAATCGCTTTAACAGTCAGTTTTACTCTCCATTACAATTGCTCATGAACTAAAGCTCATGAACTAAAGCTCATGAACTAAAGCTCATGAACTAAAGCTCATGCATTAAAGCTCATGTTTTAAAATTCCGCTCGTTGTTTGAATGGGAGCTAGGAGGGGATGCCTCATGCGGGCTTACCGCCAATTCGCCGGTGTTTACGACCGGCTCATGGAAGAGATGCCGTATCCGGACTGGATTCGGTTCATGCGGGAATGCTGGGAGCGCTACGGGGTACCGGAGACGGTTGCCGATCTCGGCTGCGGAACCGGCAGCTTAGCTATTCCTTTGGCAAAATCGGGGTTCAAGGTATTCGGCATCGACCTGTCGGCTGACATGTTATCAATCGCCCGCAGCAAATGGGACGAAACACCGCAGCAGGCGATCCGTCCTCGCGCCGGCTCAGTCCGCTGGCTGCAGCAGGATATGCGTGACTGGGAACTGCCGGAGCCTGTGGATGCGGCGATCAGCTTTTGTGATTGCCTGAACTACTTGACCGAGGAAGAGGATGTGGAGGCTGCTTTCCGGGCCGCATATCAGGGACTGAAGCCAGGCGGCGTGTTTCTGTTCGACGTGCATGCACCGCTAACTTTGCGGCGTTATGCCGAGCAACAGCCGTTCACACTCGACGAGCGGGATGTTGGTTACATTTGGACCTCTGACCTCGACGCCGAACGTCTGGAGATCCGCCATCATCTAACGATTTTTGCCAGGGATGAATCCGACCGCGAGGGGCGCTTCATTCGTTTTGAAGAGATCCATCAGCAGCGTGCTTATGAACCGGACTGGCTTGTGACGGCACTTCGTTCGGCAGGCTTTAGCCGGGTGGATCGGTACGCAGACTTCAGTATGCAGGAACCGTCGGCGGAATCGGAAAGGCTGTTTTTTGCGGCGATCAAATAAATGCTAGCGGCCGTCTCAAAAGTTATCGCAAGATGACTTAGGGACGGTCTTTTTTTATCCTGCTTCTTGTACTAATGGAGTTTCCAAACTGCAGGCGGACTGGGTGCTGCAGACGCGGGATGGCATTCGCGATCAGGTGGGAGTGTTCCTCAGCCGGAGCCGTAATGTGCCGTCCGAGCTTTGAGTAAATAACCAAGTGAATTCCGTGGCGCAAATCTTGATAGGGCAGGAATGGTGGGTGGCACTTCCATTTACCAAGGAAAGGTTTTTTTGTTTTACAAATGAAGAAGGGGCATCCCTAGGTCGTTATGACTTAAGGGACTGCCCCTTTTTATGTTTGGAGCAGGCGTTGATGCGTCTTAAGCTTGCGTTTTCGCCAGCGATTGCGAACGGTGCTCCATCACCGTATCCGCATGTTTGAGTGCCCAGTCCATCATGGAGCGAACAATCGGCGCAAGCTCCCAGCCGAACTCAGTCAGCGAGTATTCGACTTTGGGAGGAACCTGATTATAGATACGCCGAGCGACAAGGCCGTCGCGCTCCAGCTCTCTCAGCTGCAGCGTCAACATGCGCTGCGTGACCTTGGGCATGAGCCGACGAAGCTCATTGAAACGTTTGGGGCCGTCCAGCAGCTGATGAATGACGATGCATTTCCATTTGCCGCCAATGACGTCCATTGTCAATTCCACCGGGCATGTAAACCCGTGTTTGTCCAATTCAGGGTAGGAGCAAAGCTCTTTATCCATCGTTACCTCCAAGAGTATCAAAAGTGATTCTATACAACAAAAATGTGCCTACTATTAAAAATATAGTAAAACGATTAAGATGTGAAGTATAAATTATTCCCCGAACAAATCGGGAAGAGGAGAGAACGATTGATGACAAATCATGGTATAGCGAAAATAGCGTTGAGCGAGCAGGAAAAAAATACACGCAAGGAGCAGATTTTGGAGGCTTTTCACTTTCGGCACGCCACAAAAGAATTTGATGCAGACCGTAAAATACCAGCGGAGGATTTCGAGTTTATTTTGGAGACGGGCAGACTTTCCCCCAGCTCCTTCGGTTATGAGCCTTGGAAATTCGTCGTACTGCAAAATCCGTCAATCCGCGAGGAACTGAAAGCCGTAACCTGGGGTGCGCAAGGCACACTGCCAACGGCAAGCCATTTTGTGCTTATTCTGGCAAGAAGCTCTGAGCAGGTGCGTCACGGCTCCGCTTATCTGGACTATATGAACCGAGAGGTGCTGAAGCTTCCTGCGGAAGTGGAAGAAGGACGCAAAGCGATGTTTCGCGACTTCCAGGTAAGGGACTTCGGGCTTATGGAGCATCCGCGCCAGTTGGAAGATTGGGCCAGCAAACAGACCTTTATCGCGCTTGGCAATATGTTGACGGCAGCAGCTGGAATCGGTATTGATTCTTGTCCGATTGAAGGGTTTCATAAGGAGAAAGCGGAAGCGGTTCTCCGCAAACATAATATTATGGGCGAAGAGTTCGGTTTATCTGTAATGGCCGCTTTCGGTTACCGCGTCAATGAGCCTCGTACGAAAACGAGAAGATGCGTGGATGAAGTTGTGAAGTGGGTGTAAGGCGATATACAAATCGATATACAAATAAAACAAGCCGGCCTCTGTAAAAAGAGAAACGGCTTGTTTTACTTTATTTTAAGAATGTTAAGGATTAGTTGTCCAGATGCCTGCGGTTTTGATGAACACGCGATCTGGCAGCTTCAGTGTAGCAATAATAAGCTCAGCAACGTCCTCTGCTTGCATCATGGAGTCGTTGCCTTCCGTGACGAGGCCACTAGCGAGGGACAGCGGTGTATAAACGGTGCTCGGAGTCAGGGCGGTTACGCGGATATTCGATTTGCGCACTTCTTGCATAAGTGCTTCCGTGAAGCCCATAACGGCGAACTTGGAGGCGTTGTAAGCCGAGCCGGTCGCGAAGCCTCGCTCACCTGCGGTTGATGCAATGTTGATAATCGTTCCACTTGAGCGCTCCAGCATGAAAGGAAGCACAGCATGGGTAACATAGTAGGTTCCAAAAAGGTTAACGCGAACTATCCGTTCCCATTCGGCGGGATCCATCTCTGCCACAGTACCGAATGAAGCGACCCCAGCGTTGTTGATCAACACGTCGACGCTGCCAAGTTCCTTTGTGAGGCCTTTGGCGGCATCTGCCGCTTCAGCCGCATTCGAGATGTCAGCTACTGCATAATGAACGCTGATGCCGTATTGCGAGGTCAATTCCTTGGCGAGCGATGCCAACTCCGATTCCGTACGCGAAATCAGACCGACATTGGCTCCTTCTTTAGCGAGCGCAATTGCGACGGCTCGTCCGATTCCTTTACCAGCACCGGTAATAAGAGCATTTTTATTTTTCAATTCCATCTGATTCTCTCCTGTCTATGTAGGCTAGGACTATACCAATATCATTATATAGGAATGCTGGGAGAAGGAACAAATAAGCTAATTAATGAGTCGTGAAAAGTAGGGGAAAAACGGGGAATCTCATGCGGATGGGTATGGGGCTTCAGTACAAAAACATAAATGAAAGCGCTTAAAAATACTCTTGTATTTCCAATTATGAAACGGTATAATCAGGCATTCAGCCGTTTGTCCACCTCCTTGGAGGACCGCGATGCAGCATTGGCGGACGGCCAATTTAATGATCGCTAAGAGGCACTGAATTACAACAAAGATATGGGGGCATACATGTGGCCAATATTAAAGATATTGCTAAACAAGCAGGAGTTTCAATATCTACGGTCTCCTATGCGCTCAACGGAAGCCCGAAGGTCACAGCTGAAACGTCTGCCCGAATTTTAGCCATTGCCAAGGAGCTGCAGTATACGCCGAACGCGGCGGCCCGCAACTTGAAGAAGCAGGAAACGAAAGTAATCGGCGTTTTTCTGAGCGACTTCAATGGAGCTTTTTATGGGGAATTGCTGCAAGGAATGAAGGAAGGCTTGAAGCAGAGTGGTTACGATCTGGTCGCATGCAGCGGCAAGCAATCACATCGTTTGCTGCCACAGCGGATGATTGACGGAGCGATCGTCCTTGACGAGTCCTTTTCTAGCGAAGAGCTACTGAAATATGCCGATCTCGGCCATAAGTTAGTTGTGTTGGATCGCGATCTGAATCATCCGAACGTCAATCAGGTGCTGCTTGATAACAAAGCCGGAGCAAGATTGGCCGTAGAGTATCTGATCGAGCTTGGCCACCGCAAGCTGTATGTGGTTACGGGACCTAAAGGCTCCTTCGATTCCAGGCAGCGCCTGCAAGCTGTCAAGCAGGTTTTGTCCCGGCATCCGCATATTCAGTATATTGAAATGGAAGGAGATTTCACAAAGGCATCCGGTGCGCTTGCCGGCCTGCAAATTGCGCAGCATTTTAGCGAACCAGCGGCTGTGTTCTGTTTGAATGATGAGATGGCGATCGGGATGTATGAGTATTTGACGACGACGAATATCCGGGTAGGGCGGGACATCAGTCTGATCGGCTTTGATAACATCGAAATATCACAGTACACTCAGCCGCGCCTAGCAACAATCGATTATTCCAAGCAAAAATGGGGCTGGCTGTCCTCCGAGCAGCTTCTCAAGCTCATTGCAGGTGAATATGTCGAGCATGAACGCATTTACGTTACTCTTATCAAAGGAGATTCGGTGGGGGCGGCTCTCAGTTCCCATTTTACGGAGCCTTTTTGATTTAAAATATCGCTGCCTATGGGCGCTCCAAAGCGTTTATCTTGACTCCCTGTCTGCATTCCTCTATAATCGATCTTAAATTAGCCATATTGGCGTTGAAGAGGAGCAGTAAGCCGCATCGCGTGGACATAGAGAGCCGGTATCATTGGTGCAAGCCGGACCCGCAGCGTGCCGAATCTCGCCTCCGAGCCGCAAGATCAGCCCCGTCATGGGAGCAGTCTTGCCGAATCAGCCCCCGTTAAGGGCTTAGAGTGGGTGTCAACGGCATATTATGCCAGGCGCCAACTAGGGTGGTACCGCGGGAATTCAAACCTCTCGTCCCTAGCGATTTTCGCTGGGGGCGAGAGGTTTTTTTGACGTCTTCCCCCGCCCATAATGAATAGGAGGCATATGCCATGAGTAACGAGAGATCAGAAATTCAAGGATACAATCACCAGCAGCTGGAGCCGAAGTGGCAGCAGTACTGGGATGAGCATAAAACATTCCGCACTACCGAGGATGCGGATAAACCAAATTTCTACGCATTGGATATGTTCCCTTATCCATCCGGGGCTGGTCTGCATGTTGGCCATCCAGAGGGTTACACGGCGACGGATATCGTTTCCCGCTACAAGCGGATGAAAGGTTACAACGTTCTGCATCCGATGGGCTGGGATGCGTTCGGATTGCCAGCGGAGCAGTACGCTCTTGATACCGGCGAGCATCCACGCGACTTCACGATGAAGAACATCAACAATTTCCGCCGCCAGATCAAATCGCTCGGTTTCTCCTACGACTGGGATCGCGAGATCAGCACAACGGATCCTGACTACTACAAGTGGACGCAGTGGATCTTTATCCAGCTGTACAACAAAGGGCTGGCTTATGTCGCTGAGATTCCGGTTAACTGGTGTCCAGCGCTGGGTACGGTGCTGGCGAACGAGGAAGTAATCAACGGCCTGAGTGAGCGCGGTAACCATCCCGTAATCCGTAAGCCGATGCGCCAGTGGGTGCTGAGAATTACCGAGTACGCCGAACGCCTGCTGGATGATTTGGATGAGCTGGACTGGTCGGAGAGCATCAAGGATATGCAGCGCAACTGGATAGGCAAATCGGTCGGCGCAGAAGTAACATTCCCTGTAGATGGCTCGGACGCTAAAATCCAGGTGTTCACGACGCGTCCCGACACGCTGTTCGGCGCGACCTACTGCGTACTCGCTCCTGAGCATGAACTGGTTGATGCGATTGTTTCCGAGGAGCAGAAGAGCGCCATATCTGACTACCGCGTGATGGCATCCCGCAAGAGCGATCTGGAGCGTACGGATCTGGCTAAAGACAAATCCGGCGTATTCACTGGTGCGTATGCAATTAATCCTGTTAGCGGAGCGAAGGTTCCGGTCTGGATCGCCGACTACGTACTGGCCGGTTACGGCACAGGCGCGATTATGGCCGTTCCGGGTCATGATCAACGCGATTGGGAATTCGCCAAGCAGTTCGGCCTGTCGATCATTGAGGTTGTGCAGGGCGGCAATGTAGAGACGGAAGCTTTTGCCGGTGACGGCCCGCATGTGAACTCTGACTTCCTGAACGGACTGTCTAATGCGGAAGCGATTTCGGCAATGATCAGCCGTTTGGAAGAGAACGGCCAAGGCCGCGGCAAAACGACCTATCGTCTGCGCGACTGGTTGTTCAGCCGTCAACGCTACTGGGGCGAGCCGATTCCAATTATCCATTTGGAAGATGGCACAATGAAGCCGGTTCCGGTGGATCAGCTGCCAGTGCTGCTGCCAGATGTGGACGCGATCAAACCTTCCGGCACGGGCGAGTCGCCGCTGGCAAACGTGACGGATTGGGTGAACACGATCGATACGGAAACGGGTCTGCCAGCTCGCCGCGAGACGAATACGATGCCTCAATGGGCAGGCAGCTGCTGGTATTACCTGCGCTTTATCGATCCGCATAACGACGAAGCGCTGTGCTCGCCGGAGAAGCAGAAGGAATGGATGCCGGTTGATCTGTACATCGGCGGTGCGGAGCATGCGGTGCTTCACCTGCTGTACGCCCGTTTCTGGCATAAGGTGCTTTATGATATCGGCGTTGTAGACACGAAGGAGCCTTTCCACAAGCTGGTCAATCAGGGCATGATTCTAGGCACGAACAATGAGAAAATGTCCAAGTCTCGCGGCAACGTCATTAACCCGGATGAAATTGTGCAGGAATACGGTGCGGATACGCTGCGCCTGTACGAAATGTTCATGGGGCCGCTGGAAGCGACCAAACCATGGAATACGAGCGGCGTCGAAGGCATGAACCGCTTCTTGAACCGCGTCTGGCGTCTGATCGTCGTTGAAGGCGGCGCACTGAATCCGAAAATTACGGACGACAAAGGCAGCGACGCTTACAACCGCATCTGGCATCGCTCCATCAAAAAAGTGTCGGATGACTTCGAGAACCTGCGTTTCAACACGGCAATTAGCCAGTTGATGATCTGGGTCAACGAAGGTTACAGGGCCGATACGCTGCCACGTACCTCGGTAGAGAACTTCGTACAGCTGCTCGCGCCGCTTGCGCCGCATCTGGCCGAAGAGCTGTGGGAAAAGCTGGGTTACAGCGGTTCCATCAGCTACGTGCCGTGGCCGGAGTTCGAGGAAGCTTGGACCGTTGACCAAGAGGTTGAAATCGTCGTACAGGTGAACGGCAAAATTGCCGATCGCGTCTCCATCGCCGCCGATACAGAGACGGATGAAATGGAGCGTATCGCCAAGGAGCTGACGCGTGTGCAAGAGCTGACGGCCGGTAAGACGGTTCGCAAGGTGATTGCTGTTAAAGGCAAGCTTGTTAATATTGTGGCGAACTGATTCGTTGGTATGGAAAGCTCGTTGAAATCGTAGCGAGCCGATCGCTTAGAAAAGGCACAGTGTGCAAGATCGCTGGTAAAGGCGAGATTGTCAACATTGTGGTAAACTGAGTCAACATCGTGGCGAACTGGTCGCTTGGTAAAGGCGAGGTTGTGCAGTGACATAAAGAGCCGGACATCTCTGCGGAGATGTCCGGCCCTCATAGGCTCTTTCTGAGGAAAGAATCCCGGAAGAGGTGAATGGACCCTGAGGTTCGCTTATTTATAAGCGGTCAGGGACCGTTCACCTCTTCGCCGTATAGGTCGACTTGCACCTTCTCCACATCCTCGCGGTATTTCTCGTGGGTGGTGCGGATCAGCTTCTGAAACATACCGTCTGTCTCCTTGCGCAGGACCTGCAGCCCCTGCTGAGTAATACCGCCAGGGACGGATACCCGCTTAATGAGCGTGTTCGGCGTCATACCGCCTTCGGTCAGCAGCTTACCGGTGCCGAGCAGCATGGCACTAGTGATGGCGACAGCCTCGTCGGGGTCGATGCCGGTGATCTCCACAGCAGCGTCAATCAACCCTTGTGCAAGGAAGGCGATGAAGGCAGGGCCGCAGCTGGACAAGTCGGAGACGACGCGGGTGTACTGTTCGTCGATGAGCAGAGGCTCGCTAATATGCGACAGTAGTCCCTCCAGCATGCAGCAATCTGCTACAGTCATGCGGCTGCCAAACATGCAAAGCGATACGCCGCTCAGCACGTCGTTAGTAATGCTAGGGATGACTTTGGCAATTCGGCAGGGCAGCTGATCCTCCAGATGGCTAATCAGAATCGGGCTGGTGATCGATACGATAATCTGGTCTTCACGGGCATAGGGCTGCAATTCTTTGAGCACAGACTTGAACTCACCTGGTTTGATGCACAAAAAGAGGCAGTCGCTCTGCTGAATCGCCTCACGGTTGCTTGAGACGGCGACCATGCCGGGATGGCCGGCGGCGAGCCGCTCGGCTTTCTGAAAGGTCCTGTTCGTCACTACAATATCCGATGCCTCGATGGCGCCCGAGCGAACAAAGGCGCCTACAAGCAGGCTGCCCATACTGCCGGTACCGATAAAACCCACCTTCATGAATGAATCCCTCCTAGCGGGCTGAGGCGCTCTCTGTACCGGCTTTATCTACAGGGCGCCCCGCTTGAAAGAGAACGATCAGGCCGTTTAGCGGCTGTGCCATTCTCTTTCGTCAGGCCACCCAGTCCCGGTGAAGCGGTGGACGGATGGCGGATTGATATTACTCTATGCGCCTGGGCTCGACCAACATGTCGATTTACGTAACCGATAATGAAAAAAAAGAAAATCGGGGAAGGGGACAGGAGAATGAGAGAGGGAAGACATGGGGATCTGCTCGGATTGAGAGTGGAAAAAGATGAGGAGCTGCTGGGAAAGGGGAATGGCGAATGAGAGGAGGAAATAGTGGGGAGCTGCGCAAGGGAAGGCATATATCGATGAGGAAGGGCGGCATGTTGTTGCTCGTAGTCGCTGGCTGCTTGTTGATTGGAATTGGTTTGCAGCAACCACAGGATTCTGAGCCCGAGGGCTGGGTGCGCCTTGATCGGCCGCTTGTTGCGGCGGGGGCTGCTGAAGGAAAAACAGCTGGGACTAAAGCTGGGTTGAGCGGATTGGGAGATGGGAAGTCAGCTGGGGGCGAAGCGGTAGGGGTAGGAGTAGGTAAAGGTGATTCGAGCGGCGAAGCAGGAGTGGGTGAAGCCGATCCCAGTGGTGGAGGAGTAGGCGCGGGAGCGGGTAATGCCAATCCCAGTGGTGGAGCAGGAGTGGGAGTAGGTCAAGCCAATCCGAATGGTGGAGCAGGAGAGAAGACCGGTAATGAAGAAAGTGGCATAGGCTTGGGAAGGGAAGACGGCGAAGCGGAGAGAAGCAATGGATTTGATGGTGCGGAGGGAACAAGTGCGAGTGACGGAGAGGCAGATGGAGCAACAGGTTTGGAAGGTAACGGGACGGGAGCAGGCCGTGGAGCGTCCGGACAAAGCAGCTATACGGCGGACGGTAAGTTGAACCTAAACTGGGCTACGGCGGAGGAACTGGATGATCTGCCTGGCGTCGGCCCGGCTAAAGCCAAAGCTATTGTAGAGGATCGGGAACGGAACGGCCCTTTTTCCAGCGTGGAATCCGTAGAGAGAGTAAAGGGCATCGGCCCTAAAATGGTCGACAAATGGAAAAATATTGTTGTGGTCTCTCATGGGATGTGAGAGAATAACTTAAATCAAATTATTCTTATCTTTTTAGGAGGAGAATGACCATGACAGAAGCTCGCAAGCCAGCGCCTGAGACGTTAGCCGTTCACGGGGGCCAGGAGATCGATCCCACTACCCTTTCCCGAGCGGTACCGATTTATCAGACTACATCCTACGGTTTCGAAAGTACGGAGCATGCCGCGGACCTGTTCGGACTGAAGCAGTTTGGCAATATCTATACCCGTATCATGAATCCAACAAGCGATGTGTTCGAAAAGCGAGTGGCTGCTCTTGAAGGCGGCGCAGCGGCGCTAGCGGTCGCTTCCGGGTCCTCCGCCATTTCTTTTGCTATCCTTAATATCGCTTCTGCTGGAGACGAAATTGTTAGTTCCTCAAGCCTGTATGGCGGCACGTACAATCTGTTTGCCCATACGCTGCCGAAGCTTGGCATCAAGGTCAAATTCGTAGACTCTTCCAATCCCGAGAATTTCCGGGCAGCAATCACCGACAAAACAAAGGCTGTCTTCGGTGAGACGATCGGTAACCCACGCGGAGATGTGCTGGATATTGAAGCGGTAGCGGCTATTGCGCATGAAAACGGCATTCCGTTTATCGTTGATAACACTTTCCCGAGCCCGTTCCTACTTCGTCCGATCGACTTTGGAGCCGATATTGTCGTTCATTCCGCAACGAAATTCATCGGTGGGCACGGTACTTCCATCGGCGGAATTATCGTTGACAGCGGCAAGTTCGACTGGAAGGCTAGCGGCAAGTTCCCTGGTCTGACGGAGCCGGATCCGAGCTATCATGGCCTCATTTACACGGATGCTGTGGGCCCGATTGCTTATATTATCAAGGCACGCGTGCAACTGCTGCGCGATTTGGGAGCGGCCATTTCACCGTTCAACTCCTTCCTGCTGCTGCAGGGGCTTGAGACGCTTCATTTGCGGATGGAGCGCCACAGCTCCAATGCGCTTGCTGTTGCGCAGCGACTTGAAGCCAATGATGCAGTTGCTGCGGTCAGCTACCCTGGTCTGGAGAGCCATCCTTCTCATGAGTTGGCTAAGAAATACCTTTCCCGAGGCCAAGGGGCGATTTTGACCTTTGAAATTAAGGGCGGCGTAGAGGCTGGCAAAAAGGTCATCAACGCAGTGGAGCTGTTCTCACATCTCGCCAATGTCGGCGACTCGAAGTCGCTTATCATTCATCCGGCCAGCACTACGCATCAGCAACTATCCCCTGAGGCGCAATTGAGCTCGGGCGTAACGCCAGGGCTGATTCGTTTGTCGATCGGCACGGAGCACATCGACGATATTATCCATGACCTCGAACAGGCGATTGCTTCCAGCCAAGAGGGCGCTGCCGGGTAAGGTTAAGTGGGCTGAGCGCTATTTCCACTACTGGACTTGATGGTGTTTTGCACGATGCCGCTTTCCCGTATTGCTTTCCTTGTTAATCCGTTATAATAGTGCGAGTTCAAAAAGGTCGTCATTCAGCACCGAGAAGGTTGTATGAACCAGAAGAAGGAGGAGCGGAGTGTAGGCAAACCGACATGAGCACCGGACTTCGAAGGTGAATACAAGATTCGATGTCGAGTTCGCTTCCTGGTTTACTTCGTGATCAATGGTGGCCTTTTTGAACAACCTATAATAGGATTAGACAAGGTTCGACACGAAGGAGGCGGCAATATGCCTAGCGCGACCCCTGCACAGCAGGACGCAGTACGCAAGGATTGGGACACTTATTTTATGGACATCGCCTATATGGTATCGACTCGTTCTCGCTGTTCGCGTCGGCATGTAGGTGCGCTGCTCGTCCAGGGCAAAAAGCTGCTCGGTACCGCGTACAACGGCGCGCCAATGGGCGTGGCCGACTGCTCGGAGGCAGGCTGTATGATCGTGGAGGAGTGGGAGCAGCGCAGCGGCGAGGCAGGACCCGAGATGATCAAGAAACAGCGCTGTATTCGCACGATTCATGCGGAACAGAATCTGCTGCTTTTCACGGATCGGATCGACCGCGAAGGCTCCACAGTGTATGTAACTGACCAACCTTGCTGGACATGCGCCAATATGCTGGCTAACAGCGGTATTTCCGAGATTGTGTTCCATCGCGCTTATCCGAAGGATGCCGACAAGGTTGGACGCCTGATGGAGCAGAAAGGCATCGTGTTCCGCAGACTGGAGGAGGGCTACGAGCCGCCGCCGCAGGCTGGCTTGGCCGTGACGGACTGAGGGCAGGAAAAGGAATCGAGAAGATATCGTTGATGGAACTATGGGGAAATAGTCTGGAGAAGCAGACTAGGGAAACTCCGTTTGAATGTAAATGTGAGGATGAGCCTGAGGAGATTCCGTTTTATTGCAAATGTGCAATGAGGAAGAGCTCGAGGAGATTCCGTTTGATTGTCAACGTGCAATGAGGAAGAAGCCCGAGAAAACTCTCGGTGTGGAGGAAGCACCTCCCGATGGTCCCGCTAATGCGGGCGTTCGGGAGGTGCTTTTTTGCATTCTGGAATTTTACTTTATGAAACCTTCTCATGCTGCGGGTCGACATCGTGCAACGAAACTGAGAAGCGTTATGTGCAGCGTAGGTGGGTGTTTGGAGTGTCAAGGCTCGAAAAAAGCTATCTGAGTTTCGTTAGCTCAAAAAAAGAGGAATTTTGACTCGAATAAGGCTTCTCAGTTTTGTTAGCGCATAGCTTCAGCCGGAATGAAGGATGAATTTGCTCGCGTAGTGAGCCTCTTTGGTGATATTGAATGTTAGGGAGGAATGAGATTGGAAGCGCGAGGCTGGTTGGATGGGCGGCCGCTTGTATGGACGGCAGTATGTTTTGTTGCGGGCAGCTCGGCGGCCGCGTATTGGAGCCCAGGCGGCATGCTCGCCGCCGGGCTTGGGCTCGGCCTGCTCCTAGCGGCGATTGCGCTCGCCGGGCAGGCCCGGCCTGGGCTGGCCGCCGCGTGTTTGGCGGCCTATGCCCTCGCCGCAGGCGAGCGGTTATGGGCGGATGCGCGGTCGCAGACCGCGCTGAGCGCCCTTTACGCCGCCGCCGAGGCGCAGCTTGAGCCGCCGGAGCTTCGCGTGGAGGCGGCAGGGATTGTTGTGTCGCCGGTCGAGCTCGACGGCGACCTGGTGCAGTTGCGCGTGGAGGCGCATAGCCTCCGCGCGGGGGATGCGCAGCAGGCGGAGCCGCTGCGCGAGACGCTGCTCGTGCGCGTAAAGCTGCTGCACGAGCAAGAGCTCGCCGCCGCCAAGGCTTGGCGGCGGGGGGACAGCGTGCGCTTGCGCGGCACGCTGGAGCTGCCGGCTCCGCCGGCCAATCGCGGCGGCTTCGACTACCGCCGCTACCTGCGCAGCCAGGGAATCACCTGGCTGCTGCAGGTCCAGGGCGCGGGCGCGCTGCAAGCCGCGCCCGGCAAAAACCATAGCGCTGCCGCGCTGCTGGGCCGCATGGACGCGGCCCGAGCGCAGCTTGGCTCCGCGCTAACCCGCATGTACCCGGCAGATCAGGCCGGGTACATGCAAGCTCTCGTCCTGGGCAACCAGGACGAGACAGATCCAGAGCTCTATCGCCGCTTCGCCCGGCTCGGCCTAACCCACATTATGGCCGTATCCGGCATGCATGTGGCAGTCATGCTCGGCTTGCTCGGTTTCTCGCTGCGCCAGCTGCGGTTAACTAAGGAGCGAATTCTGCTCCTGCTTATGTTTGCCGTGCCGCCGTATGTGCTGCTTACCGGAGCCTCTCCATCGATCCTGCGCGCCGGCCTTATGGCGCTGCTCGGCCTTGCTGCCGCCCGCGCTGGCAAGCTAAAGGACGGACTGCATCTGCTGGCGGCATCCGCGGTCCTGCTGCTGCTTTGGAATCCTCGTCTGATCGAGAGCGTCAGCTTCCAGCTCAGCTACATCGTTACAGCGGGTTTAATTCTCGGCGTGCCAGCCGTGAACCGTCTGTTCTCGCGACCCCGAAGTCGCTTGCGCTTCGTACAAGATGCCGTCGTCGTTACCTTTGTTGCTCAGGCGATTTCTTTTCCCGTTACCATTTATTATTTCAATCAAATTCATCTGCTGTCGCTTCCGGCCAATCTGCTGCTGGTACCCTTCATCAGCTTCCTGATCATGCCAGCAGGTGCGGCGGTCATGCTGTTGGAGCCGGTATGGCCGAGTGCGGCCCAACTCCTCGCGAATTGGTCGGCAGAAGCCAACGTGTGGACGTTTCGTCTCATCGAATGGATGGGCGAGTGGAGCGACGGCAGTACGATCTGGGCCACACCTTCTTTGTGGTGGATTGTCTCCTACTATGCGGTACTGTTTGGACTGCTTCATAGCCTGGGGAGATGGCGAAGTTGTAAGCAGGCGGCAGCCGAGGAAACACGTTTTAGTGAGAATGAGGATACCCAACCGCTTTTGCCCTTAAAAGATTCATCCACATATAGCCCATCTGCTGCCCCCGCCATGTCAGTGTTAACAAGAATCCGTAATGGGGTCTACAGTCTCCCAGGCCCGCTAACTCGATCCGTCTTGGCCGCATCCGCTCTGCTTCTGCTGCTTTTGCATGCCTCTCAATCAGGCTGGTATGACCGCGCCGCCTACGTACAGTTGCTTAATGTCGGTCAAGGAGATTCGATTTTGATCCGAACTCCGTCCGGGCAAACGATACTCATTGACGGCGGAGGAACGATGCAGTTCAAACGCGAGGCTTGGAGGCAGCGGCGGGATCCATATGAAATCGGCCGTAAGATGCTGGTACCGCTCCTGATGAAAAGAGGTGTCAGTGAGATAGATTTACTCGTTGTTACTCATCTGGATCAGGATCATATTGGCGGACTGGAGGCCGTGCTCGACGGCATTCCAGTAAAACGACTGCTCTGGAACGGCAGCCTCAAGGAAGCAGGAGACACACCTCTACTCCTTCAAAACGCACTAAACAAGGGGATTCCCTTATACGGTACGGAGGCCGGGATGTCCTGGCAGCCTGATGTATCCACCAGATTAGACGTCCTCTGGCCAACTAAGCATAACGACATGCAACCGATCCAGGAGCAGAATGAACAGAGCGTCGTGTTACTTCTGACGCTGTTCAATCGCAGTTTTTTGTTGGCGGGTGATCTGGGGAGCGTGAGCGAGTCGGCCGTCATAGAGACGGTAAAGAGCCTGGCGTTACCCGCCCAAAACACGCCAATTGACGTACTGAAGGTCGGTCATCATGGCAGCAAAAACTCTACCTCAGCAGCGTGGTTAGCCTATTGGAAACCAACTGTCTCGGTTTTATCCGCCGGTATCGACAATCTCTATGGTCATCCGTCCGATGACGTGCTGATGAGGCTTAAGCAGTTTGGTTCTCGTGCGGTACGCACAGACTTGAACGGGGAAGTTGAATTCCGCGTTACGCGGCAAAACATGGACATGCGGCTGTTGCGTGGCAATTGAGTCGTTTGTCTGTTCCTACATTTCCAACTTTTAATGTGTATTTGTCGATTGATTTTAAGCAACAATTAGGTGCATTTTCTCGTTGTGAATAGCGATTATTCAATGTTTCTATATGATCTTAGAATTGAGATAGTCCAAAGGACCCAACGCAGAGGGGGATACGAATGCCTAAAATGCTTTATTTATTATTTGTCATCGTAATGATACCTGCTGTTCTAGCTGGATGCACAAAAAGTGAGCCTAAGGAGAATGAACAACAGATATTTAAGAGAATTGAACAATCATTGAAAGAAAAAGGTGTTCCACTATCATTTGTAAGTAAACAAGAGAGTCCGACGATACTTGAGGGTGTGGTTCCTAATGTTTATAAGGTGGATTCTATTTAGCCCCCTAATGAACTTGGACAGTACACCCCTTACCCCGATACAATAATGTTGAGGCGGAGGGGAACGGAAT
>NZ_NMUQ01000001.1:407404-444337 GCF_002233675.1 Paenibacillus herberti
TTCTATTTAGCCCCCTAATGAACTTGGACAGTACACCCCTTACCCCGATACAATAATGTTGAGGCGGAGGGGAACGGAATGAAGAGAAAGCAGTACGATCTGAATTTCAAAAAGATGGTGGTAGCCCAAGGGAAAGAGATTGGCAACATGACCACCGTAGCCAGGCAACATGAATTGGATCCGAAGATGGTTCTCAGATGGGCTAAAGAATTGAATCGTAAGGATCTCGATCAGTTGGACGGGACAAGCGTCAAACAATCGAAGTTCGTTCCAACAGCGGAAGGTTATGTACAGCTGGAAAAAGAGAATGAAAAGCTTAAAAAGCTATTTGCTGAACAAGCCTTGGAGAGGGACATTCTCAAAGACCTACTAAAAAAAACAAACCCACAGTTGCGGATAAAATAGACATTGCCCGGACGTATATTGCGCTCGGACACAACATCAGCTTCGTCCTTCGTGTGCTCGAAGTGGAGCGATCCACCTACTACGCTCATGAAAGACGGGAGCAGCAAACAACGTCGGTAACTGCTTGCAGCAGCGGTCGTCCCCTGCCAGGCCTGTCGTACACACGAGATGAGAGTCCGGTTAGTGATGAACAAATCTGCGAGTGGCTCATGGAGTTTCTGGCTGGCGAAGGCGCGTCGTATGGCTACCGGAAGCTCACCGTGCTACTCCGAAGGCGGCATGGGCTACAGATCAATAAAAAGAAGGTCTATCGCCTATGCAAGCAAATGGATGTGCTCCGCCCGCAGCGACAGCTAAAGTTCAAGTATCCCAAGCGTCTGGCTAATAATCGCGTCCTTACAGGCTCCAATCAGCTGTGGGAAACAGATATTAAGTACGGTTGGATCCACGGCGAGCAGCGATTCTTCTTCTTGCTGAGTATCATCGATGTGTTTGATCGCGCGATAATTACGTATCACATTGGATTAACCTGTGAGGCAAGACATCTGGTTCAGATCACGCAGGAAGCTTTGATGAAACGAAAGCTTTTTGACAATGTGAATTCGCTTGTCGTTCGATCCGACAACGGTCCGCAGTTTATTAGTCACCGATTTGAAGAAGCGTGTGAGACCTTCAATCTTATTCACGAGCGCATCCCGCCAAAAACACCGAACAAGAATGCTCATATTGAGTCATTCCATTCCATCCTCGAAGCAGAATGTTATCGGCGCCATGAATTTGAAACGTATCCTCAGGCCTATGAAATCGTCAGTCAGTTTATCCAGGATTATAATTGCATTCGAATCCACGGCAGTATCTACGATTTGTCTCCGTATGAATACATGACGGCTATCGAGCAAGGAATTGTAGCGCCGAAACAAATAAAAGTCTAAATCGGTCTAAACCAGGGAAATTCAGAGCAATCCTAAGAACAAGATCGAATAAGAGGTGTCTTGTCCATAATAAGGGGTTTTAACCGGATTTGGATCAAAAAGTTGGATTTAATGATCGAATTGATATTTACAGGTTTGACTCCAACTAGCAATTGCAAAAAGGATTAAAAAATCAAAGTTATACGGCGACATTACTTTCATCTCACAAAAATTATATTAAAGAAAATGTATTGCTTGTATACTTTGCTGCCAATGGAAAAACCGATAAATACAATAACCAAATCAATGAAGTAATGGAATCAATATAATATACGTCCCTTAATTCCCTGTATTTTTATATTTACTGATTTAATTATAGTTATGTTGAATTTGGCGTTAGATATATGAGCGGGTTTAAAGCGTATCGAAAAAATTTGTGGTAGATGTTATTTTGAGCTGTTTTTTAAATTAGTTCCCCATAAAAAAAGGGCATGGCCGGCTGTTCCTCAGGTGCAGGAAGGCGTTAGCCATCTTCACCCATCTGCTATTATCCATGCCCACACAGATACTTACAAATCTACTTATCCTTCTCTTTTTTCAGCGCTGCTCTAATATGAGCTTCCTTCAATTGTTCATTTCCTTTTGCATTAATTTTCTGTAACGCTTCATCAATTGTTTGTTCACCGGCAAGGACAGCTTCGGTTTCTCTTGAAAAGATTGTTTGAAGTATGGAATCAAAGCCTTCCGGTACATTCAAAGGGTAACTGAAATCAGACATCTTGGTCAGCTCATAGAATGCACTTAGTGCGGTTCCATTCACCTCTGGGATAAAGTCAGGTCGGACAGATAACGAACCACCTGGAGCTCGGGATAAAGATTTTGCTACTTCCGTCCCGCTAGCGAATTTAATAAATTCCCAAGCCAATTTCTTATTTGGTGAATTTGCATATACTCCGAAAATATCGGTTAGACCCATATTTGGGGCCACGTCAGGATCCTGAGAATGGACAGGTTGAGTAACCACTCCCCAACGAAGTGGAGATTTAAGCCTGCCTTCGGCCTGAGAAATCATATTTAAATAATAGGAGCCTTCTACGATCATAGCGGCACGGCCGTTTAGAAATAAATCATTCTCCCAACTTCCAGGGGGAGAGATGATGCCTGATTGATATGTATCTACAACTTTCTCATAAATATTGCGCCATTGCGGGGAATCGATTGTGATATTTTTCCCATCAGCACTAACATAGGAGAGCCCTTGTACGGTTCCATAATAATTCGTCATTTGGAATATGGCCTCACTTAATTTAGTTGCGGTTGATGATGAGGTGGTCGATAAGCCATAAATACGCTCAGCCTCCGATCCTTTAACAGGGAATTGTTCCGCTAAGTTAAGCACTTCTTGGAAGGACATCCCATTCCGAGGCAATTCAACATTGTACTTTTCGAATAAATCGATGTTGTAATAAAGACCACTGGTAGAAAACTCAGGAGCTAGGGCATATAACCCGCCGGAGCCTTCTTTTTTCAACCAATCTGTTACCATGGGAAGAATGCCTTCTAGATCGAATTTATCTTGTTGAATAACAGAATCAAGCGGATGCAGCAAGTCGTTCTCGATGGCGTAGGAGTAACTGCTCATATCCAGGTATAAAACATCCGGTTTGCGTTCTTCGATATATTCCTTAAATGCTTTATTGCTGTCTGCTGCCGGATACTTCATTAACCACTGCGTATTTACGACCTCGAACTCCACATTTGGAAACTGATTCATAAAATAATTCCCGTACTTCTGGAAAAATAGATTTTCCTGGAAGTACATGACCTTCAGAGTTCCTTCCAATTTTCCTTCTAATTCACCACCTTTGTTCTCTTCTTTCATACAAGCGCTTAGTAAGGACATCGTTAGTACGAGGATTAATAAAATGATTGTTCTTGTTCTAGTCTTTGAATTCAATATACTCGTGCCTCCTTTTACTTGGGTTGTGTACTGCTAAGCTTGTAAAGCAATCATGATAGAGTTGGATTTGATAATATAGAAATAAGTGGTTATAAATGCGCTTTCATTAATGAAAATGCCTCCTACATCATCAAATGATCATCCTGAGCCTACTTTTGAGCAAACGTTTGCACAAATGAGATTTAAAAATGAGGAAGCAAGGTGCATTCCTCGAATTCTAATTTAAACCATATCTGTAAAATTGGCAAGAATATAAAAAGCTTGTATATCTTGTGTCAAACCCTCTCGCCAGCCCTTACTTCCTCCATTACAGGTATCCTCACTAGCGTTGCATAAATGTTTTCGAAACTTTCGAAATATTGAGTTATCTCATCGTACATGCACAAAAAAATCCTTTACAATAGATATGGGAGGTAGTACCTGTC
Organism: Paenibacillus herberti; assembly: GCF_002233675.1. Lineage (GTDB taxonomy): Bacteria > Bacillota > Bacilli > Paenibacillales > Paenibacillaceae > Paenibacillus_O > Paenibacillus_O herberti. The sequence continues at coordinate 411,106 of NZ_NMUQ01000001.1, forward strand.
CATAATCCACTGAAAGGATTAGCGCATGGATAAGGATACCCTATTTTCTTCATTTGGTAAATGGATTGCACCCATTTTTACGAAAACGTTCACAGATCGAATCGCCGAAACTCGCCAGGATGCGTATGTTAAAAAGCTCACGACGACTGCATATCTCAAGCTGTTTTTGCACGCTCAACTGCATCAGCGGGAGGGCCTTAGGAGCATTGCAGATGATTTGCTGAGTCAAGCCTTCCAGCACGAACTCGGATTTGAGTCCATCTCGTCCAGCCAACTTTGCCGGAAAAACAATGGGGTCGATCCGGAGCTGCTTCGGCATGTTTTCGAGCAATTGGCCAAGAAGATCGTATCGAAATACACGGCTCTTGGAGACCGGCATGCGATCAAAATCATCGATTCTACGACGGTTTCGCTTTGTCTGCAGACGTATAAGTGGGCGCAATTTCGCAAAACGAAAGCGGGCATCAAGCTTCATCTGCGTCTAGCTTTTGTTGGCGAAGACGACGTTCTTCCTGAATTCGCGACGATTACACCCGCCAAGAAAAATGACCGGACCCAAATGGACTCGCTCATCGATGAGGAAGGCGTCACTTATGTGTTTGACCGCGGTTACGTGGACTACAAGGCGTTTGACTCGTACAGTGAGCGCGGGATTCATTTCGTGACACGGCTGAAAAACAACGCTGTTATTGAGCCGATCGAGTCATTTGAGATCCCAACTGGCAGTTTGGTGACAATGGACGAACGTGTACGGATCGGCTCCTCACAAAAGCGAGCCAAACATGAATTCCGCATGATTGAAACTTCCGATTCAGAGGGAAATCAGCTGATTCTCGTTACGAATCATTTTGATCGGACAAGCGATGAAATTTCGGCGATGTACCGGAGCCGTTGGGTGATAGAAACGTTCTTTAAATGGATGAAGCAGCATCTGCGAATCAAGCGGTTTTACGGAACAAGTGATCGTGCTGTGCACAACCAGATTTGGATCGGGCTGATTGCCTTTTGCCTGCTGGTGCTGGTGAAACAGGACACGAAGACGCCACATTCTCTGCTGCAGTTAAGCCGGTGGCTAAACGTATTGTTGTGGAAACCGAGTGAGCACTGGCTGAATCGAATCCATCGTCCACCGAGTCGGAAGTCAACGGGTCGTAAACGAAGCGAATCGTCGTAATCGCAAGAGCCAGAAAACAGGTTTGTCGGAACTCATTTCGTATATACATAAATTACCAAATGGACAGAGCTACCTCTAAGGAGAGTTCGACCTTTTGGTTTTGTTGACATCGATAGTGTGTTTGAATATTCAATTTATTTTATAGTGAAGGTTTATGCAACGCTAGTGAGGTATCCTACCAATTGGCGCATTACAACGATAGATGATAGCTGTAGACGAGACTCTATTAAATCATTAGTTCAGACCGATAATATAAAAATGGGAAATAAACTTATAGGATCAACAACAATCAAGGTAAAGGCAGCGTAACTAAGTATTCTCCCAAATACAAAGCATTGATACTCGGTGTAATAGATTCCGAGTCATATTGAGGTGATTCTATTGTCTGGCGCAAATGTAAAAATGGATCTGGCGGATGTGGAACGCCTCCGTCAACGGTTTACTGCGATCGGTCAGGACGCGATGCGCCTGATGCAGCAAGTGAACGGGGCTGCTTGGGAATGGGAACAGATCCCCACTGTGCGAGAAGCTGGGCGTGCGGTAAGAGTGGCGAAAGAGCTTACCGCAGAAGCGGAGGAACTGGCCGATTTTGCTCGGCGCATGATGCGCGGGGTCGAGCGGCTGCAAAATGAGAATCGACTCAAGATGAACTTGACCTTTACGGTGGGGAAAACGTGGAATCCCTTCGGGTTTGGCGCCTACAAACAGCCGATCATTGGATATGGCCAGGTTAGCCTGCGGATGCAGCAGGCGGCGAAGATGGGGATTAGCAGCGTGAGGCCGATGCCGCTGATGGATGCGTTTCAGCAAGACCCGGTTATCCTGGGGCTGAAGCGGATTGCGGCGAGCCCTAATATGACCCCGGAAGATCGGGCTGCGGCACGCTCGGAGCTGGAACGGATTTTGAAACTGCGGGAAGACATCGGCAAGGCGCAGACGGCGTATGGGATGTACAAAGCCTACGGCAATCGGGTGCTGATGGACGCGATGCATGAGATGGCGGTGGCAGCTCGGCAGGAGCTGAAGAGTAAGGGGATCCGCGAAGGATTGTATGCGGAGAACGTAGACTTGTCGCCGTATTTTCAGAAGCCGGCGATAGAAGCTTGCGACTTTGATCCGTCCTACACCGGGCAGCCGGTACCGCTTGGAGATGATCCGAAGTACCGTTTGCTGCTGAGCCTTGGTGCACAGGAGGGCAAGGTGCGGGATTGGGCACGGGGGGAGCTTGCTAAAGTGCAAGATTCCGCGCAATGGCGCGTAGCAGCAGGGGTCGTTCGGGAAGGAATTGCCGGGCAGTTGGATCGTTATAACGCCACGATACCGGCCGAAAAAATTCGGGAAATGCAAGAGTACCTGAAAAAGATGAACCTGTATCAGGGGAAAGTAACAGGCGTTTACGACGAAGGATTAATGGCCTCTGTAGCAGCGTACCAGACACTAGCAAACACGGTCAATACGAAGTGGATGGTGTGGAATGGGGGGAAGCTAAAGCCGTTTGAAATCAACGGAGGATTTAATGAAGATTTGTTACGGTTAGCCCGAAGTGATGCCGCTCAGGGGATGAGGAACAATCCGAATTTGAAGCTGAATAACGGCATGTTGATGATGGCATTGACGTACTCCTCCGTAACGGATGGTATCATAAGCCAATTGCAAGACGAGGGGATGGCACTGTTAGGGGTGCTGAACCCAAAAACCTATTCGGATTTCATGGATGTAGGCGAGGCAATCCTAAACGGTGAATTGACGCTGGAGCAAATCGGCGATACGCTGGGTGAGAGCGTCAAGGAAGAGTTCGTAAAACCGTTCCAAGACGTTAACCGACTGTATGCCCGTGTCCTCAGCGGAAAAGCTAGTCTTGAAGAGAGCAAGGAGTTTGGACGTGCACTTACCCAATCGGCCCTGGCATTTACGGCAGTAAAGGGTGCTGTAAAAGCAGGCATAGAGGGCGGTAAGGAATTGGCAGGGCGCCTTCCCGATCTAAAGCTTGACCTGAAGCCCGTCGCCGTAACTCCGGACGGAACCTGGATGAGAATCGGAGATAATGGCATAGGCGGAGTACAACCCCTCAAGCCTACTTCGGTTCAAGAGAACTATCTTAAGTTTATGGCTGAGGTGACGGGGAAGGGTCTCAAAGAATATGTTGGTAACGCATTTGATGCTGCAGGGAAACTTAAACCGGATGTTAAGTACAAAGCTGGTGAGCACCAATATGATTATGAGACAGATCATCTTGGCAGAATTGAAAAATTTAGTGCGGATGATTTAAAATTAACTGCGAGGGACGACCGATTACCACATGATCCCAAGACGCCAGGCAAAGAGTCAGGTGACCATGCAGGTCATTTGGCAGGGGATAGATTTGGTGGTTCTCCAGAGTTAGATAATTTAGTTTCACAGTCTAGTAATATTAATCTAAGCCAATATAAAAAGATTGAAAATGAATGGGCAAAAGCATTAAATACCAAACCACCTAAACATGTTTCTGTCGATGTAAAAGTAAATTATGATGGTGATTCGCTCCGACCATCAGGTTTTAAAGTAACGTACGAGATAGATGGAAAGATTACAGTTAGAAATTTAACAAATTAGGAGGAAGACATATGGCAAAAGTGTTTGAAGATTATTTTTCAGAACTACAAGCAGACATGGTTTCTATTTGTTTGGAATATGTAAACAATAGAGCAGATGTAATTTATATCTATGCTTCTTATGAACTTGGTGAATATGGAGTTAATGTGTTTTATAAGATAAATAATTGTGTTGTGCAGAAGCATAAAGTAAATGATGCGGTGCAACGCTTTGAAGGTAATCCAGAACTCTTGTATGATGTTTCTAGGGATAGACAAATTGCAATGCTTGATATAGGGAATGAAGACCTTCGGAAAATAAATGATTTGTGTAAAGAATATAATAAGGAAATGCCTACTGAAATGAAGTTAGTTTACGACGTAGCAAATAATAAATTAGATGCGACTTATAGTTATGATTTGAAGTATTCAAATGACCCTGAAAAGATATCGGATCACATATTTGATGAATGGTTTGAAGAAATGGGTGGAATGTTATAGTTTTGTCTAAATATTCTCTATGAAAGTTCCAGGGTCTGTCAAATCTTTTGTGTAAACTCTTTTAAGAGGCTGCTCCCTCGGGGAGCAGAATGAAATTCATTTGAGAAAATGCCCGATGCGATCCGGGAAGAAGACGGATAGCTGGAGAAGCATTTGCCCCCAGTTTTGAACGCGGCCTGTCCATTTGCGTGTCACGTCCATCGTGGCCAAGTAAAGCATTTTGAGCAAGGAATCATCTGTTGGAAAGATACTCTTGCCTTTCGTCACCTTGCGCAACTGACGGTGGTAGCTCTCAATGATGTTGGTTGTGTAGATAATCTTGCGAATTTCTGCGGGGTACTTAAAGAACGTCGCGAGCTCGTCCCAGTTGTTGCGCCAGGATTTCACAATGAGCGGGTATTTGGTGCCCCATGTTTCCTCGAAACGATCGAGCTCTAGTAACGCCATCTCTTCGTTAACTGCCTTATAGATGGGCTTCAGGTCCGCAGTGACCTTTTTGATGTCCTTGTAGGAGACAAACCGCGTGGAATTACGGATCTGATGGATGATACACTTCTGGATTTCGGTCTGCGGATAACAGGCGGAGATTGCTTGCGTGAAGCCGTTCAAGTTGTCGACACAGGTGATGAGAATGTCTTGGACTCCGCGGTTTTTCAGGTCATTTAGGACATTAAGCCAGAACTTGGAGGACTCGTTCTCGCCGATCCACATGCCGAGTACATCTTTGCAACCCTCTAAGTCAATGCCAATCACCATGTAAGCCGCCTTGTTCACAATCGCCCCGTCTTGCTTGACCTTGAAGTGAATGGCATCGAGAAAGACAACCGCATACACGGACTGCAGCGGCCGGTTTTGCCACTCTTTGATGAGCGGAATAATCTTGTTCGTCACGTTCGAAATGAAGGTCGGAGAAAGGTCGATTCCATACAGATTCTGCAGGTGATCCTGGATCTCCCGAGTACTTACACCTTTGGCGTAAAGGGCAATAATTTGATCCTCAATGCCAGTTACGTTAGATTGGTGCTTCTTCACGACAAGAGGCTCAAACTCGCCATTACGGTCACGAGGGATGCTGATTTCCTGCTCGCCATACTCGCTTACGATGTTCTTCTTGCTCTTTCCATTGCGACTATTCTTCGTCTGCTTGTTCTGAATGTCATGCTTGGAGTAGCCTAAATGCGTATCCATCTCGGCTTCAAGCATCTCTTGAAGCGTCTCGGCAAACAGATCTTTTAGCGCATTCTGAGCATCCTGTGCGGAGACCAATTTGTTCTCCTTAATGAAAGCTCGTAGCTGCTCTTTCGTCCATAATCCCATGTGTAATCCCCAGCCTTTCGTATACTACCATTTTAATAGGTTTGGGAGTTTACACAATCTATTTTACAGACTCAAGTTCCATACTCATATACTTGGAACGAGGCAATAGGGACTGCCGAGTGCCCAGTGCCCAATGAACTCTTTATTCAACTAGTAACACACTCAACCCATATAATACATGTATAATTATTTAGCCATTTCGTTTGTACGTACAGTAATGTTTGAAAAGTATAACCTAATTAACGCTGAAGCGTCACATAGAACAGGTCGATTATGGTCAGATACCACCATGATTGACCTGTTTTTTATTATGCTCGGTTGCTTGCGGTCTTTTCAAATTTACTCGCAACTGTAGATTACCCTGTATCGATAGTGAGGCAGAGGAAGACAGAATCGCACCTTTCAAGATATCATTCCTGGTGGGGATAGCTTGTCTTCTATACTTCAGAGATAAAGGTTACAAATGTCCTCGAAAATGAATTGGGCTAAAGCAATTAAGCAGCGATAGAAGCAAAGATTGAATTAAACATCAGATATAATCGGGATGCTTTACACCCATTAATTTTTGAAGTGAAATATTCTATTGAAAAACTATCAATATTAAAAACTAGGAGATTATTTAATGGGGAAAGTATTTGAGAATTATTTTTCAGAACTACAAGCAGATATGGTCTCAATTTGTTTAGAATATGTCACTAGCGTTGCATAAAACCTCAGTACATAAGTTGAGTGAAATTTCAGAAAACGTTTTTTTGAGGTGAAATAAAAAAAGTCAGACAGCTCTTAGAGGTAGTCCATCCATTTGGTTAATTTATGTAAATTTGTTCATTGTTGGTGATCTATGAGTCCGCTAATGAATCTTCTACTCGCGTTCGCTGTCGTCCTTTTGACGTTCGGCTTGGTTTTTCCTTGAGCTGCCTGAGCCACTTGTCATAGGGTTGCCACAAGAATGTGGTTAGCCAACGTGTACATTGAAGCAAGCTGTGCTGCACCTTCGTCTCCAGCTTCACTAGCATCAGCAAACAAAACGCGATCAGAGCGATCCAAATCTGATTCATGACGGCCCGCTCGCTTGTGCCATAAAGATGCTTAATCTGCAGATGCTGCTTGATCCACTTGAAGAAGAGTTCGATTGCCCAGCGGCTGCGGTACATCTCACTGATTTCATCACACGTCAGGTCGAAGCGATTCGTCACCAGAAAGAGTTCGTTTCCCTCCGAATCTTGCGTCTGGATCATCCGGAGCTCGTGCTTCATTCTCTTCTGCTGCGAGCCGATTCGCACACGCCAATCGGCGGAAACCACACTCTCGGCAGGAACATCATACGCTTCTAACGGTTCCATATGCGTGTTGCTTTTCAAGCGGGTCACGAACAGAATCCCTTCCCGACTGTAACGATCGAATGCCGCATAATCGATGTAGCCGCGGTCAAAGATGTACGTAACGCCAGGTTCATCAACGAGTTCCTCCATCTGAGTCCGATCATTTTTCTTGGCTACCGTTACGGTCGCCTTGTCCGGAAGGACCTCATGTTCATTCATGAAGGCCAGTCGCGTATGGATTTTGATGCCTGCTTTCGTCTTGCGAAATTCGGCCCACTTGAACTTCTGTAAGCATAACGTCACCGTCGTCGAATCGATGATTTTAATCTTGAATTGCTTTCCCTTTGTGCCTTGACGAAGCAGGACAAGCTTGGCTACCTGTTCGAATACATGCCGCAGCAGCTCAGGGTCAACTTGATTGTGCTTGCGACTAAGCTGGGAAGCTGAGATGGAGGTAAGTCCAAGCTCGCGTTGCAGCTCTTCACCCAGCACGTCGTCGGCGATGTGACGTAATCCCTCACGGTTTTGCAGTTGGGCAAGTAAAAACAAGTTAAGATACGCTGTCGTAGTCAACTTTTTCGTATACTTATCTTGTTGACATTCCGCCACGGCATTTATGAACGTTTTTGCACAGATGGGTCTAATCCATTTACCAAATGAAGATAATGCAGTACGATTGTCCATGCTGGATCCTTTTCAGTGGATTTATGGACAGGTCTACCTCTCCGATCCATTGTAAAGGATTTTTTTGTGTCCGTTCCCAGATAAAACAGAAGATTTTGAATGTTTAGAGAACATTAATGCAACGCTAGTGGTTCTAAATAACTCAATAGCTATGAAAAGCTCAATTATGGTCAGTTACTGCCATGATTGAGCTCTTTTTATTTTCTTCGTTTTCTTTCCGAATTCGATCTCAAATAGATTAGTAGATACCTATGGTTCATATGGTAAAATATAGTTAACCATAATTCAACCATTAAGGAGGATTTAAGATGTCCTACCATTTCTACGGTCTTGACCATGTTCAACTAGCGGCACCCCAAGGCTGCGAAGCAGAGGCGCGGATATTTTTTAATGGTTTGCTGGGCTGGACTGAAATTCCCAAACCTGATGCTCTTCAAAAACGCGGTGGAGTTTGGTTCCAATGTGGTACTCATCAAGTACATGTAGGTGTACAAAAGGACTTTGTACCAGCGACTAAAGCTCATCCGGCGTTCCATGTGCAGCATTTGGATGAACTACGAGATCATTTGCTACAAAACGATACTGGTGTCATTGATGATGAAGCAAGGACAGATGAAGGCGTCAAACGATTTTATTTGAATGACCCATTTGGAAACCGTCTTGAATTTTTAGAGTGGCTGGAATAGCCATTTTGTTAATTCCCTTCCCTTATAAATATAATCTCCAATTCCATTTCGAAGAGCGCATGCTCTTCTTTTTTTTCTGCAAGTGCAGGGGAAACCATCGAGTCATTCGTCTATTAGGACATGGGGAAGGGAGGCGCAGTATATCAGGAATGATGTGGAGTGGCTCCGAGCCGTCCGAGACAGTGGAGCGGACCGATTCGGGGAACTGATAGATGAATATGGAGAATACCTTTATCGCACCATCAATGCCGTTCTGCGCTCCCCCCATGATACGGAGGACGTGCTTCAAGAAGTGCTTTTGACCATCTGCCGAACCTTGCCTGAATGCCGATTGGATGGCTTCAAAACATGGATCACTCGCATTGCAGTCAATCGCGCCATTGACTGGCAGCGTATGAAGCGCAGACGCGAGAACCCAGCTTGGCATCTGCCGGAGGATCGACCCGAGAATTATGACCAGCTGCAGGATCAGATGCCCATTGTGGAGCAGCTAATTGCCAAAGAACGATTGCAAAAGGTTCAGGACAAACTCGAAGAACTGCCTTCGGACTATGCAGCTGTTGTTAGGGATTATTATTTTCGCCGCCGTACGCAGGAAGAGATTTCGCAGGAACGCGGGCTGAAGCCGAAGAGTGTGGAGTCCAAGCTTTACCGGGCACGCAGCTGGATGAGGCGTCATTGGCAAAAGGAGGACTTTGAATGAGTGAAATCAACCACCCTTCCAGTGAAGTGTGGATAAACTATGTGTCAGGTTCCATCGCCGCTGAGCTTGAGAGGGCGACGCTGGAGCGTCATCTTGCCAATTGCGCGAGCTGCCTGGAGCTTTACATAGCTGCACTAGATACAGCGGAATCAGCTTTAGCTCCAGTTTCAGCTTCAACTTTAGCGTCGAAGTCCTCTTCCCTAGGCGATGGCAATTCGTACTCTGAGGGAACGGACCCCAGCAACCTAATGGATCGGCCGGCCGATTTTCTGCCCCCTGCGAACAGCATGACTCGTATACGGGAAGCTGTTCTGCAGCAGTTGAAAGCAGATTCAGCCGCGCACCAAAAGCGTCGCAGAGCATGGGCTCGCCATCCAGCATTCCACTACGGTCTTGCAGCGGCGCTCACTTTGATGCTCCTTCTGACAGGTGCATTGAGCGGTTTGACGCGTGAGCTGGAGAAAGATATTTCTTCCCGCACATCAGTTATTGGTTCAAACCCAACCGTCCGACACCCGGCTGCAGACAGTTGGTCCGGACATGTGGTAGAACGAACTTCCAAGCTGTTAGATGAGTGGGAGTCCGTCCGCTATCGTTAACCAGCCAATCGTAATTCCATCTAACTCAAATAGAGAGGAAAAACATTATGCGCAATTCGCTCAACCCGTTTTTGGTGCTGCTGCTCGGCTTCATACCCGGGGCTGGCCATGCCTATTTGCAAAAATATATTCGAATGATTGTTTATGGAACCTTCGTTTTGCTCCCGCTTGCTTTTATGTTCCTTCTGGCAGTTACGGACAATTTGGATGGGGAAGCCGTAATGATGGTCTTGTTCCCAATGTTGATCTGGGTCATCAGCATGTTCGATCTGCTCGTGACGCTTTTGAAGCGCCCGGCAGTACCTGCCCACGTCTTTGAACCGGGACCGATGGACGCCCAAGGCATTCCCACCGCGAGGCTTGTTCCGAGCCAGATCGCTGAGAATCAACGGGAGAAATCAATGACGATTTTACTATCGTTCATTCCAGGCCTCGGTCAGATGTACCTGGGTCTATTGCAGCGCGGAGTCGCTCTTATGGTTACCTTTGCTGGTCTTGGCACGTTTATCATATTTGTCACCATCTTACTGAGGACGCCGGTTTTTCTAGTTTTATTGCTGCTCATGCCAGTTCTCTGGGTTTACGCTATGTTCGACGCCGTCAAGCTTGTGCAACGTAAACATCTCGGCGAGCCACTTACTGACCGCTCTCTATTCGAAGAGATAGAGGGACATTTTGCATCGGGCCGCAAAAATAAAACCGCTGCAGCGGCGCTGTCCTTCCTGCCTGGTGCGGGGCATCTTTATCTTGGCATGCAGAAGCGGGGGCTGCAGCTAATGGGCATATTCCTTCTTTCCATTTATTTAATGGACAGTCTTCGGATGACGCTGTTTCTGTTTCTACTGCCTCTCGTCTGGTGTTACGCCTTTTTCGATGCCCTGCAGCAGCATGGTCGTTATCTGAGAGGAGAGCTTGCGGACACTCCCGTACTTGGTGGGCATACTGGTTACAATCGTTTGCTCGGAACGGGATTGATTCTACTCGGAGGTTACTATTTGAGTGATCGCATTTTGGTCGAGATAGCATCGAATTACTTCCCGCAGTTCTATTCAGCCTATCAAGAGATCCGATATAATCTCCCAGCTGCGCTGACAGCTTTCCTGCTTATTGCTGCAGGGCTGAGACTGTTCCTTGGCAGGCCGAATCCACCAATTCCACAGCCCCTGCATGAAGGGACTGAATTTACTCGCCGACAGAACGAGGAGTTTTAAGGTTTAATTAAACAAGGATTTTATTAATTTTCGCCGTTTGTCTTCCACTTAGTGGGGACAAGCGGCGTTTTTATTTTTAACTCTACATAACTCAAAATGAATAATTATGTCAATTATTCTCTTGTTACAGTCAAGTCCACGCATTCTTTTAAAGACTAAAGAACTACTATCTTAAGTTATGTGTCTATCATAATAAGGATAAAAACAAGTTTTTTTGCAGGTAAATATAAACTTTAGCCTTTTCCAAACCGATACATATTTTTGATAATATAAAAAATATAGAAAACAAAAAAACTTATCAAACAACATAATTGAAATAAAATATTATTATATTAATCCAAAAATGTTTTATAAAAGAAATATATTATCGTTATTAAACTGATTTATTCAAACAATAAATTATATATTAATTAAAATTCATATGAACTGGTGATGAAAAATGACAGAAGAACAACGCTCAAGAAATCAGGTACAAAGGACCCCGCGTCTTATGCCCTACTTCCCGCAAGGAGTACTGCATTTAGAAGATCCGGCAAGGCCAAGCGAGAAGCCAATTTTTAACTGGATGACCATTCTAATTCCACCTCTCGGCATGTTGGTTGTGTCTATTTTTACAGCGCTGCTGTCCCGCTCCTACATTATGATATTCGGGACAATTGCGATGACTATCGTTACTGTTCTCGTCTCGATCCTTAACTACACCTCTAGTGTTAAAACGCACCGGGATCTGGTCAAAAAACAGGAAAAGAAGTATCTGGACTACCTATTTTCCATTCGGAACCAGCTGCATGATGCATCTGTGCAACAGCGAGAAGCATTCGAACAGTTATATCCATCTCCAGATGAATGTGAGCGACTCGTACGTAATCGAGCGAAGCCTATGTGGGAACGCACCTCTGTAGAGGAGGATTTCCTTTTGCTCCGGTTGGGAGTGGGAATTCAGGAGACAGCGCTCGTCCCAAGCTTTGAGTCCAAGACCAAAGCGATTGACGATGAAAACCCATTAGAAGATATCGCGCTTAAAATTTGTGAAGAACTGCAGTACGTGCATGATGTTCCCGTACCGCTAACGATACAGGAGGTTCGCAGTCTCGGAATCGTCGGAAAAAAACAAGAAGCGGGTGAATTCATAAACAGCTTGATCATCCATTCGACAGCTCATCATGGATATGATGATCTTCGTATTGTCGGGATCTTTCCTCAATCCGAGATTGGACGTTGGGAGTGGATGAGGTGGTTGCCACACAGCTGGAGTACGGATCGAAGGACTCGATTCATAGCTGCAGATGCCTCCGCGGCATTAGCAATCGCAGAAGAAGTTTTGCCTGAAATGAAGAAACGTCTCGAAAGTCCAACCGGATTTTCGAGCACGTTCACGCAGGCTGCAATACCACATTATCTATTCCTGATCATGGCGCCAGAGCTTATGGAAGAGACGGAGCTCCTTCAGCTTTTGTTGGCTCAAGAGTCACCTCGGGGAACGACGGTGATGTTCGCATCCGAAAGAATCAATGTTGGCCTCCCCTTGAACTGTCAGGTCATTCTGGAAGTCAGGGATGGCATCGGGCAAGTGCGGAAGGACGCGGGTGGATTTGTACCTGCACATCAGTTTAGGCCAGATAGCGTCAGCAGAGAGCAGGCAGAGCGGTTCGCGCGTTCGCTTGCTTCTGTGACGATTCGGGATAATCAGGGCTCCACCCATATCCCACAGATGGTTACTTTCCTCGAAACGTTTCAAGTACAACGGGTGGAGGAACTTCGCATTGGAGAGCGCTGGAAGACTAATCAAGCGAACCGGACTCTTTCTATCCCGCTTGGTCAAGGAAGCGCAGGCAAGCTCATGCTTTTTGACATGCATGAAAAGAGCTACGGCCCTCACGGACTCGTAGCTGGTACGACCGGATCGGGGAAAAGTGAGCTGCTGCAATCGTTGCTTCTCGGTTTGGCAGTCAACTACCATCCGCATGAAATTGCCTTTGTCCTAATCGACTACAAGGGTGGGGGAATGGCGAATGCCTTCAACGGAATCCCGCATCTCGTCGGAACGATTACAAACTTGACCGGTAATGGAATTAATCGCGCACTTGCATCCATTAAGAGTGAACTTCTCAGGAGACAGATGCTCTTCGGAGAAGCAGGTGTAACGAGCATTGACGACTATATCGTTTTGCACCGTTCGGGACAGGCTGCATTGCCGCTCCCACATCTATTGATCGTCGTGGACGAATTCGCCGAGCTGAAGTCCGATCAACCTGATTTCATGAAGGAACTTGTCAGCGCGGCCAGGGTAGGCAGGAGCCTGGGCATCCATCTTATCCTTGCAACACAGAAGCCTTCAGGTGTTGTCGACGATCAGATTTGGAGTAACTCACGCTTCAAGCTTTGTCTCAAGGTGCAGACGCCATCGGACAGCCAGGAGATGCTCAAGAGGCCGGAAGCTGCCGAAATTAAAGAAAAAGGCAGAGGTTATTTACAGGTAGGCAACAACGAAATTTTCACCTTGTTCCAATCGTCATGGAGCGGAGCTCCGTACCTTCCCTCGGAGGATAGTCAGCCGGGCTACACAGCAGAAATCGTGTCTCTTCATGGTCAGAGAAGCTCACTGATTCCTAAGAAAAAGTCAGGAGAAAAACAGGCTGCTCCATCCGAGCTGCAAGCTGTTGTTTCCTACCTTGCCTCGGTTTCGGCAGATGAGGGAATCAAAGAAGCTTTCCAACTATGGCTTCCGCCTCTGCCGGAAATGTTGGTGTTGGACAAGCTGTTGCCTGAAAAACAAGTATGGGATGGCCAGCATTGGCCGGAGCAGCCGGACTTTTTATCCATTCCTGCTGGTTTGGTCGACAACCCCTCCAAGCAGTCTCAGTATCCGCTAACGATTGACTTCGCAAAAGACGGGCATTTGCTGGTGTATGGCTCACCGGGCACTGGCAAAACGTCTTTCCTGAAAACGATTGTGACGGGCTTAGCTTTGAAATACAGTCCGGAGCGGGTTCATATTTATCTGCTCGACTTTGGAACTCGGACGCTTGGTGTCTTCCACGAGCTGCCGCATAAAGGAGACATCCTCTATCCCGAAGATGACAAGAAGCTGCAAAAGATGCTTGCTTGGATGCTCACAGAGCTTGAAGAGCGCAAGCGTAAATTTGCAGAACTGGGGATCAGCAATCTTCGCGCCTACTGCAACGCGACGGGTGAGAAGGTCCCATCGCTAGTCATTTTGCTGGACAATTTCGCCGGATTCAACGAGTTGTACATGGATGAGTCTATGGAGATGTCCAAAATTATCCGCGAAGGCGGGAATTACGGGTTCTACTTTGTCCTTACGGGCAATGCAAGCAATTCCATTCCTTATCGAATCACCCAGAACGTCAAGCAGGCTTTAGTTTTCCAAATGGCCGATCGTTCCGATTACACGGCTATCGTGGGGCGTACCGATGGCATGGAGCCGGGTAAAACAGCTGGCAGAGGACTCGTCAAACAAGACGCGATTTTGGAGTTTCAAGCAGCGCTTCCGGTTGAAGGAGACAGCGATGATTTACAAGCAGTGGGAATACGTGAATTATGCGTGCGCATGAAGCAGAATTCCGTCTTTGATAAACCCAAAGAGATTGTGATGGTGCCGACCGCTCTGACTGCTGCTGATTTACTAACAAAGCTTAACGGGGCAGGGGACGGAGAGGCCAGCTTTAGGATTCCGCTTGGACTAGATGAAGGCACGGTCGAACCCTTGCTGCTCGACATACGCGACAGTCACACGCTTCTGGTTTCTGACGTGAGCGAGGCTGGCTGGTTAGACGGGTTCAGAAGTCTTATGGGGCTGATGGCTCCTAACTGCAATATGGAATCTTTCGTTTATGACAGTGCTGGATCGAAGCTGCAGCCGTACTGGCCTGGAGAAAGAATCATTGGAGATGCGGAAGCTTTTTCTGCCTTGACTGAATCGCTTGTTCAGCAGCTTCAAGAGCGCAAAAACGAGGCGCGGCAAGCTAATGCAGAAACTTCAATTGATGAAGCTGATTTTATACTTGCCAACTACCCGCTGCTCGTTCTGATTCTTCCTGATTTGGAATCAGCTTTGAAGCAAATGTCTGAAGAGTCTCTTATGCATTTGGAGAGAGTAGCTAGATTCGGCGGCGGACTGGGCATTCTGCTTGCTGCAAGGGTTAAAGCTGATGAGCTCGACAAACTTCAATTACAGTATTCTTTGCCTGGACTGCTGATTTCAAATGAATCTTTCCTGGCCATCGGCGGGAGCTTGGCCATCAACCATAGTGGATGCAGCACCTATATGCAAGACATGGACTATGAGCAATCTCATCTCAAATTGGCTGAAGGCATGGCCTGGATGAAGGTAGCAAACACCCAGGCTCAGCTTAGAATACCGACAATTTGATCTGGGGGGACGAGAGTAATGTATCCTAAGCGATCATTCATGAGTTTAACCCTGGATGAGATTCTCTATATGGTTTCCTTGCTCGGTCTCAAGCACTTCCCTGGCTTGGAAGCGGCGACGGCCGAAGATAACTTCGGAGATCTCCAGAAGTTCATGAATAAGCAGCAAATCAGCTTGGAGAGGAAAAAGTGCTTAGAGGTCGATTTCAGCGGCGAGATTCGCATTTTGCCCGAGATGGAGCGATTTGCGCGTGCTGGAGCTTCCAGCAGCCGCTATCTCCTTATGGCAATAGATACGGAGAATGGGGCAGGCAGTAGATATTATTATTTTTTTGACCAAGAGAAAGCGTACGAGCTTGAACGCAACACGGTGGATGCCTCATGCAGCATGGTAGAGATGCATGGGCTCTATGAGATGTTAGCTCAGATCGCGTCTAGAATTTCGAGCCAAAACAGTGAGTTGGATAAAGAAGGTGAATCTAGACCTTCGCGTCAGATTTCCTTGGCGGCCGTGGAGGCTAGCGGAGATGAAGCGCATGTCGTTAAGTCGCTGCATCTTTTATCGCAGAATAACACTGAGGTTTGGCAAGCTTGCAGGGAGGAAGGAAACCCGGCAGAAGGACTGGCTACGCTGTCTTTTTTCCAGGTGATGGACCTTTCAGTCAGATGGTTATGGGAAGCGGCGGACGAGTGGAGGGGATTAAATGTCAACAGTTATCATTACAGTGCTCCAGCGCGATAAGCCGGAGAAATCCATAGATGTGAACATCTCGCTTAATCTGTCGGCTGTTCAGCTTGCAGCAATACTTAAAGAAAATTCTTGGCTGCAGGAGGAAGAAGCACAGTTCTGCGAGGTTAGTGAGACGGGGGATCAATGGTCAGCAGTAAGGCCTGAATCGCTCCTGTCGGCTGCGATACACGGTGACGGTGCACTGATCCGATTCGGGAGACAGCCGTTAGCTGATGTTTAAACAAGGAGGTAATCGCGATGAAAAGCGTGCATTTGATCGGCTCGCCGGAGCTCACCCTCTTGCTCGGACGATCGCTGGAACATGAAGGGTACATCATATCTGGGAAGCATTCCACGCTTCAGCAGGTTGTAGAAGGTTTCGAATCTAGGGAAGTCGACCCTTCCTCCATCGTGATCATTGAGGGTGGAGCCGGGCTCGGTCATCCTGTGAAGGCTGCGGATGTGCTTTATTACATGACTTTGTTTCGCCAGCAATTGAAGAGAACTCGACTTATCGTGCAGCTGGATCCATCTCTGCAAGAGGATGTTGAATTTATTCGTTCCATGGTGAATCTGGGCATCCATGATCTGCATTTTACGATTAAATTCCAAAGTGCAGATCTCCAGGCTTGGATCAAGGAGAAAAAGACGACGCGGGATTACTACAACATCCTTGAACCTAAAAAAGGGCTGTTCGGCCTTGGTAAAAAGAATCCGGCACCAACGATTCCGGATGCGGGTTCAATTGCTCCGGCAGCGACCCCGGCAGGGACTACACCGTCGCCAGCAATTCAGGGGAATGCAGCTGCAGCGCCAGAAAGGCAACGTCCGGTTGTTCAGACGCAGCCCCAAACTTCTGCCTGGCCTAAGCGGGCTGTGACCCCTAGCGGGGGTGTCCGTCCAGGGCTGGCCAGCTCTCCGCCCGTAGCGGTTAGGCCGCCAACACCGACTCGAGCTGTCGAAGAGGTCAGGCCTGCTCCTGTTGTGGCGAAGGAAGCAGAGGCTGGTCAGCCAGCATTCGTCCCAGCTGCAGCTGGAGGAAGTCGATTGCCGCTCGTGCTTGGTTTTTGCGGGGCCGGTGCAGAAGAGGATGTTGGGGCGGCCGTGTTCCTGCTCGCCTCGTCCCTTGCCTCACTGGGCTGGAAGCCGCTCGTGTGCGGGGATGATCGTCCGGAGATCAGTTCGTTGGAGGATCTAGTTTTTGACGGGGAAGAGGCTGATTCAACTTCAAGCATGTTTGAGCATGAAGGGGTTACCTTTTACCGGAGGGATTTCGCCTGGGATATATCTGAGCTCATGACGAGCGGGTACACTCATATTTTATTGTGGCTGGATATTCACCGGGAGCGTAGGGGAATCGGCGGGATGGAGCTGTGGTGGAATACGCAGGTTCCAGTCATGGTCGGTAACGGAGCCATGTGGAAATATGAACTGCTCAAAGAGAGGTTGGATACGCTCAGCTTGGCGGAGCAGAAGCGCTGTCGGTTGCTTTTGGAGAATGGCCATCAAGAAGTACTTAAAAGACTGAAAAAGGATTTTCCCGAGCTGCGCTCAACTCTCATCCCGCTTCATCAAGATCCTCTGAGCCCGGATAAGGAAGCAGTTGAATGGGTCATGAAGCTTCTTGGAACGGAAAAGAGGCTGTTTCGGAAGCCGGTTATCCTTTGGGCAGTGGCGGGAGGGATCGTTTTCGTAGCTCTAATGCTGTTGTTTATCGGAATATCAATCGTCCCGGATACGAAGTAGAAGAAGGGAGATAGAGCCATGCATTCGACGGAAGCCCGTAGAATAGCTCTAAAATGCAATGATTACATAAGAGAAGCTACTGATTGCATGTACGACATGAAAGCGGCTGGCTTCGGCGTCACTTGGGACGGCCTTGGGCGAGAAGAGCTTAATCGTAAAAAAGCAGAATGGGTCGCAAAAATGGCTAATCTGGCCTCGACGCTGGAATCGATTAAAAGCTCGATTAACAGCTATGCCAATATTCTTCAACAGAAAGAGCAGGAAGAGGAAGCTCGAAGGCAACGGGAAGCCCAGGAGCGTGCAGCTGCAGATGCGGCCGCTCGGGCGGCGGCGATGGCGAAGCCTCCTCCTCCTAAGGCTCCAGTCCGCAAACCTTAGAAATACGTCTTACCTCAATTGCAGTGCTTGGTTGTGAAGGGGGACGGGCAGTACAGATATGGAGGGTTTAAAGTGGCAGTACGAAAGAGTAAAAAAATAAAAAAAATCGCGCTGTTAACCGGATCGCTGACGGTAATTTTGACATCCGGGGTTTGGTTTGCAAGTTATCGATACTACAATGCCCAACTGATTGAGGAACGGGTAGCCTACGAACGGCAGCTGGCAGAACAGAAGGAAGAGCTGGCGCGGTACATGGATCAATCCCGAGTGGCCTATGTGCTGCTCTCTCCCAAGGCAGCCGGAGAGGAGATCGGTGAAGAGGATATCCGTGAAGAACAAATTCCGGAGTTCTCGACGCCGCTAAATGCGGTGACCGACCCCAGCCTGCTAATCGGCAAATTCCTCAAAATCGCTGCTGAGCCGGGGACAACTCTGACTGCCGCGATGATTAGAGACATGCCTGTTTTAGACGCTTCCGAGAGGAAAGAAGAAACGGAGTATATTAAGCTTCCATTGCGGCTGGCTCAGGACAGCGTCGTTGATATCCGAATCGTATTCCCTAACGGTGAGGATTACATCGTCGTTGGCAAGAAGAAGCTGGAAGATGTCGACATGGCAAACCAGTATACCTTCTTCAATGGTTCGGAAGAGGAAAGCTTGCTGCTTCAGGCAGCGCTCGTAGACGCCTATGTGAACAAGGCGGAGCTCTATATGAAGGAATATGTCGAGCCAGAGCTGCAGCCTGCTCCAATCATTACTTATCTTCCTAACAAAGATGTGTTGAAAGTAATCGATAAGAACCCGCTGATCGTTGATCAGGCTAAGTGGGCGCTTGCCGGCGAGCTTCGCGCAGGTTTGGAAGATCGCCTGAAAAAGTCGGAGGGTGACGGTCAGATTCGCGTGGGAGCAGAGGCTCCCGCGGGAAGCGGCGTATCTCGACGCAAGGCTTCAGGCGGAGCGACTGAGGCTCCTGGGGCTTCGGGCAGCTCCAGCTCGACCGGAGGATCAATTGACTCCTCCAATCAAGCACCCGTCGATTCGACGGCTGATAAGCCGCCTGCCACTCAATCGGAAGCAACTGGCGACTCCGAAGTTCCCGATGACAGCAATTTGTTGGGAGGGGAATGAGGATGACAAGGATTGTTTTAGCGGGAGAATGCGACAAACATGATTTTGTGCTCATGATGGCTTCCCTGCTTCATGCTCATACCGGCAAGGAAGCGTACATCGTGACGGATAAGGAAGAACGTTACCGTTATTTCCAGGAGAACATTCCAGGAGTGACGGTAACGGGGACTGGGCTACCGGAAGATGCTGAAGTAGCCCTTTACGATTGGCATAACCGGCTTCCGGACGATATAGGAGAAGCTAAATTGGTTTTTGCTTCCGATTATAGCCGTGGATCCTTAGAAAATTTGGATCTGCTCATGGATGATCAAGCTCCGGACAAGGTTCTCATCATCGAGGAAGAATGCAACATCGGACTGAGATATATGGAGAAAAGGTACCCAACGGCCTCGCTCATCATCGACTATATGTCCAGCCCGGAACGGAAGATCGAGTGGAGTCATCAAGGGACGATCAGCTACAAAGTAGACAAGGATTTCGCTGCAGCAATCAACGAATGTCTGGTTGATCAAGCCGACGTCCCCCGCGCGGACATCAAGAAATTATGGCAATTTGCCAGGAAGCGGGGGTAAGTCATGCTGATTATTTTTTGGAGTCCTTTCGAGGGGCAGTCCCGCTCAACTACGAACATGGCGGCAG
Source organism: Paenibacillus herberti (assembly GCF_002233675.1). GTDB lineage: Bacteria > Bacillota > Bacilli > Paenibacillales > Paenibacillaceae > Paenibacillus_O > Paenibacillus_O herberti. Next base: position 430,886 of record NZ_NMUQ01000001.1, read on the forward strand.
TAGCTTCAACATTGGCGCTGGATTATCACATGAGAATTCTACTGACCCAAAGCAGCGAAAAAAATGGCGATTTAGAGCGCTGGCTCCTAAAGTCAGATAGAGCGGGTGAGCAGCGAGGATTGGATGCTGTTCACAGGTTGTTCAGCTGCGGCATGTTTTCATCCGAAGGGCTTCGGGATCACGCCGAGCCGATACTACGGGAGCGACTGGATCTGCTAGCCTCCAGAAATTTAACGGAGGACCAGATTCAAGAGCTGATGCCGCATATTCTGGAAGGCTATCGCCGTTTTTACGATTTGTTGTTCGTTGACCTGTCGGCCTGCACCGGATCCGAGCTGAGAAGTTATCTGTTGGACAAAGCAGATGTGATCGTCACTAGCGTGAACCAGAACCGACTTTTGCTAGACCGCTACTTCAATGATATCCGCCGCGAGTTGCCGTCAGGAAAGTCGGTTTTATCCTGCATTGGTTCGTATGAGCGCGGCTCCAAGCTGCATAAGGACCGGATTATGAGGCAGTACGGAATTTCCAAAAAAGAAATCGGAGCCGTACCACGCAACGTTCGCCTTATGGACGCTCAAAATGAAGGGCAGCTTATGACTTACCTCATGAGGGCTCGCGAGGCAAAGGGGAAGTTCTTGGAGTTTAGCGAAGAGGCTGAGTTCACTAAATCGCTTCGCCATCTGGGTGGAATGCTCCTTCAGGCATTAGAGCTGTATCCGGCTTCGGATTTGGAGGCAGGAGATGATTAATACCTGGTTGCTGCTCGCTGTATTTCTGATTCTAGCTGTTTTTATATTCGTATGGCTGGGCCGAAAAAAAACAGAGGTAGAGCCGGCCGCTCGGCATCTCAAGTATGATTTCGACGAAATGATCCTGTTCGTTCGCAAAGCGCTTGAGGATATGTTGTCTACTTCTCTCTATGACGGGGGAGTGTCGGCAGAGGAATACAGTCGGCGCAAGGCAAGACGGCGGGAGCTGCAGAAGGCGCTGCGCAGCTGCATGCACGGAGACCTTCCTGCTAAGCGCTACGTGAAGCTGTATATTCGCGACTTGCTCGTTCAAACCTATGGACTTAACGAATCCAACGTTGATAAAGCAATGCCTTTTTCACATCCAACCCGTCTTTCTCCGCAGGATTGTTTTGATATTCTGCTGCATTCGTACCAGAAGAAGCATGGTGCGGATGCATTCAATCATCTGGTCTCGTATTATGGCCTGGACCAACTGACCGAACTGGAAGACGGCACAAAAGGTTATCGGATAACAGCAGCACAAATACGGGATATTTACGTTTCCGAGCTGCCCAGGCTGAATCTGCAGGATAAAATCGAGATCATCGTTCAGCGAGTGTATCAAACCTATAAGGGTCTCGGAGTCATCGATGAGCTTCGTGACCAGAACATCGACGGCATTAACGGCGGAACGAGCGGCATGCCTCCAGACATCGTTCATGCTATGGACCCTAGAAACCTGGCCAACCAGGCACGAACCATGCCTCAGGCTCATAATGCGGTTTGGATCTTTTATCGAGGGAAATCCGTTCAGCTGGAATTTCTCGGCTTCGGCTCTGACCATGAGCTGAAACGGGTATGCCAGAATATTTATGGTTTTGGCAATCCGGGTCAGCTCAATGAATCGCGGGGATACATCATCAACGATATGGCCGACGGCAGCCGCGTAGTTGTTGTCCGCCCGAAGATGGCGGAAAGCTGGGCGTTTTTCGTGCGCAAGTTCAACGACTCGCTAGTCGAGCTCGATCAGCAGATCACCGATGGCAATGCACGGCTGGCAATTGATATGCTGATTTACCTTATTCTTGGTCATCAGATTACGGCGATAACGGGGCGGCAGGGTTCTGGCAAAACGACGCTTCTCAAAGCGCTTATTCGATATATTGATGCCAAAAACATTCGGATTCAGGAATCGGCCTTTGAAATTTGGGCGCGGAAGCTGTACCCGAACAAAAATATTCTTTCCTTCCGGGAAACACCGACAGTCAGCGGTCAGGACGGTTTGGATGTGCAAAAAAAGACGGACGGTGCAGTTAATATCGTCGGAGAAGCTGCTACCCATGAGGTCGTTAGTTATGTCATTCAGGCTGCTCAAGTCGCTTCTGAGTACACGTTGTTCACTCACCACGGCAAGACGCTGCCAAGTCTAATCAATGCGCTTCGCAACAGTCTTGTCGCCTCGGGCGCTTTCTCCAATGAGAAGATGGCCGAGAGCCAAGTCGTAGAAGTGCTCGGCTTCAATGTCAATCTCGTTCTCCGCTCCGGCAAACGGTACATCGAGCGGATCACGGAAATCATTCCAATTAACAGCCAGTACGAATATGCTCGTAGCTACAAAGAGCATGAGAATCTGCCTGATAAGCTGGATGCCTTCATGGACACGATGACGGATTACTTCGGACGGGTTACGGACAAGCGCTCCTATGAATACAGGGACATTCTGGTATGGGAAGACGGCGAATATATAGCCAAACATCCCATAAGCCCGCAGAAATTCGAAGAAATGATGAAACATATGGACGAAGAGGATGCAGAGAGATTCCGGCTGTTCATCCAGGAGCATTGGAGTGATGCCGCATGACGCTGCAAGCAGGTTTAATCGTCCTGATTGTGACACTGCTTGTTCTTCTAGCGGCAAGCATCGTTTTGCTCAAATTCGTCCAGTCCCGTCTTGGAAGCTCCAGCAACCGGGAGAAAAAACGCCTGCTGGATTTGCTTCCTGCGGCGCCGAAGGAAAGAGAATGGCAGGAACAGCTGTTCAGAGCTTATCCGTTGCTGAGCGAGATTCCGCTCGTCAGCTTGATTTTGCGGCGAGTCAGATCCCGTATCTCCTTCCTGCATGCAGGAGAGGAACGGATGATCCGAATTCGCTCGGCGGGTTATACGCTCATCACTTTGGTTGTTGTAGTAGTAATGGGTGTTACCGCTCTGGTGTTTGCTTCCTCCTGGATGAGCCGATTTACAATTTTGCTGGCGGCTTTTTATGTGAGTGGCGTTATAAGCGACCTGTTGATTGGCCGTCTGCAAAAGAAGCTTTTATACGATGAGTCATCCATGATACTGGATATTCGGCATGAGTATCACCAAACGCATATGGTCCAGGTAAGCCTGGAAAATGCGGCCGAAAGATGCAAACCTGCCGTAGCCATACACGCTCGACAAATCGCTTCCATCCTTAGCGCCGTTGACCCGCAGGATGAATTACAACGCTATTACGATATCGCGCCTAATCGATATATGAAACAGTTGGCCGGCGTGAGCTATCGGATCGGGGAGTATGGCGACAACGATGTTCATCGGGGAGAGCGATCCATCTATCTTTCCATGCTGGGCAATATCCGGGAAGAGATTCACTTGGATATAAGCAGAAGGGAGCGGATTGATCGACTGCTTGCTGGCCTTGTGTTTGTTGCAGTTGCGCCGGTTTTCATGCTTGATCCCATCCGGAACTGGTCGGAGAGCATGTTTCCGATCGTATCCGAATACTACAATTCGGCCTGGGGACTGTATTCTCTGCTCACGCTGTACGTTACCTTCATCCTCTGCTTCCTGTCACTGCGGATTATCCGCGGTGTGGAAGATAATTCACAATCTGTGGAGCAGGAGGGCAGATGGTTGAACAGGGTTCTTGAGCGCAAATGGGTGAAAATTATCGCCATGCGAGCTATGCCCCCTGACCATCACCCGGCTTCCTTCAAAACGAAGCAAAGGCTGCGGGATGCGAGCTCTTCTTTATCGCCTGCAGCGTTGGCGCTTCAAAAGCTGCTTATAGCTATAATCGCTTTTACGCTTGTAATCGGAGTGCAGCTATGGATTCATGCCAGCATTAGGGGCAATATTTTGGAGCCGAATGAGGCGATTACAACCGGCGGCAATCAGCCGGAAGCGCAGAAGGAGCTAAGCCGGGAGCGTTACTTGTTCGAACGGAAGCTAATTGGCGAGTTGGTCGAGCAAGGCCTGACCGGCAAGGAGCTGACGGATGCGATTTTGCAGCAAACAGAGGGCAAAGTATTTTTACCCTTTGATATGGATGAAGAGGCTTACTCTGTGCTGCTTGCGCAGCGAGTGATGGACTACAGGTCGGAAACCTATCGCTGGTATGAGCCGCTAATCGCTTTTTTGTTAGCCTTGGGCGCCTATTATATCCCCGATCTGATGCTCCAGCTGCGCACTCAAATGCGGAAATGGGAAATGCAAAACGAGGTGGATGGATTTAACACCTTGTCGATGATGCTGAGCCAGTTCCCATCCATTAGTGTGTATGAAATTATCGAATGGCTTCACCGATACAGCTTTATTTTCCGTAGACCTCTTCTCCGGTGCATGCTGGATTATGAGGCGGGATCCTGGCAGGCGCTGGAACAGCTGAAGGAGGATGCTAGATTTGTGCCTTTGGAGCGGCTTGCGGATCGGCTTCAGGTGGCGGCGGATCTCATTCCTGTGCAGAAAGCCTTTGACGACATGGAGGCCGAACGTGCTTTTGCCATGGAGCAGCGGAGGGAGCATTACGAGAGAGTCATTAGCAGGAAAAGCACGCTGGGCAAACTAGTCGGATTTCTGCCGATTCAGGCGACCTTCACGCTTTATCTGCTGCTGCCTTTTGTGTATATGGCTTTCCAGCAGCTCAATGACTTGAACGTCATAACGAGCAAGATGTGAATGAAGGAGAAAGGTAAGAGCGGATGGAGAATATAGCCAGCTTTCTGAAAATGACCATATCCCTGCTGATTACACTTGCCGTCATTACGGCAGGGCTATTCCTTTGGAATAAAGCTCAAGTCGTGGTCGAACTGACCAACGCGCAAGCGATCAGCCAGGCAAAGGAGCTTAACGAGCAGCAGTACGCCGCATTCGACAATCAGCTTGTTAGCGGCTCTCAAATTTTGACCGCTTACCGCCGTTATGCGGGTCACTCGGAATTTTTTCTGTACGTGAACGCAGGCGTCTCCAAGCAGTTCGGCATGGTCCCCGGCGGTGATAGCAGCAGATGTCGCAACTTCAATTACTGGGGCGGCACACTGGAGGACGGAACTAATTCTAACTGCGGCGTAACGGAAGAGGATATATCTGACGCGGGGGACAGTCGTTACATCCCGCCGCAGTCGAGGTATCGTTCACAGCTTGTGCGCGATGCGAACGACCGTGTTACGGCTGTGTTTTTTGATGCTGAATAAACAAATTTCATTAGGGTGGAGTGTCAGGTCATGGAAAATATTTCGGTAGGCTTGAAATGGGTTATCGGCATTATTGTTACGATTTTAATTATTGCTGCAGGCGTAAGTATTTACCTTCTCATCAACGGTTACTTCAACCGCGCACAGCAACAAACGCTGTCTCAAAATCAGTTGATCAGCCAAGCTGAATTCAGCACTTACGACAATAAGGATGTTTCCGGGCAGGATGTTATTAATGCGGCGACGAGATATAGCGGGCGTCCTCAGTTTTCGGTGTTTATCGCGACTGGAGAAAACGAAAAAGGATTCTTTGCTAAAAATAATTACACTCAATGTTATGCTCCGCCAGATTCTACTAGTCTCCCGGTGGATTTGACAAGCAAGTGTGAAACAGCGAGCACGATGAGCCCGGTAGATGTAGCAACCATGCAGGATCCTACTATTATGCCGACTTTTGTGAACACAACTGCGGTATTTGAATCTAAAATTTACAAGGACAAGAATGGAGAAGTACGGCTTGTTGCGTTTAAATATAAGAAATAAATTATAGATTCCACTTAATTGATGCCTAACAAAGGATAAAAGGTGTAAAGGATGGACACTGCAAGAAGCTTTCTCCTAACTCTCTTTGCCTGGACGCTGTTTGCCACAGGAGGTTTCGTCTTTTTGAGCTACGAAATGAACGTTTCATCGTCCATTGATACGGTCAAAAGCAAATCATCGGCTGCAGCTGAGGCTTTATATTCCCCGCATCCTAATTTGAATGAGCTCAGTGGTGAACAGGTCATCGGCATGGTCCCCGGTGCATTGGCAGGGCAATATGTTCTTTATATTGATGGACATAGATTTGATGAAACTACAGACCCGGAGACGGTTGATTTGAGCAGGGTGCCGGGTCTTGTCTACATTCTTACGGTTAGTGAAGATGGGGGTCTCCCCGAGTTTTCTGCCAATAAGTCTACATAGAAAGGGGGGACGGCCTTGGCGGATGCATTCAAAGGAATCATAGTAACCGTGCTGCTCGTATTCGCCTTCGCCGTATATCCCGCTTATCGACAAGCGGAGCAGGCGGAGTCGAATATTCGACAGCAAGCTACGGCTGCCGCAGTTGAATTCGTAGACCGGATTCGCTCCAAAGGGTATGTGGACCCGTCAGACTACCATTTACTCACGAGCGCCTTAGATTCAACGGGTCTCCTCTATCAGGTGCAAATGGAGTATTACAAGAAGGTTTTGGAGCCAATTTATACGGATCCGAACAATTTCTCTACCTTTCAGGGCAGCTTCAGCGTTCGTTACGATGGTTACTTCACCGCTGAAATTCTTAATGCCCTTTATCCGGCTGGGAACCCACCGGTTCCAGAGGATGCAGCCTCCCGACGCTTTCGGATGCGGGCAGGCGATATGTTTACCCTCCGTCTTACCTCCAAGGAAACTACGATGGCTGGCAGGATGAAAAGTCTAATTTTCCGGGAACAGTCGGCTCCTATAGCTATTAAGTACGGAGGGATGGTTCGAAGTGAAGCCCCTTAACGTGCTGCTAGTATTTCTCGTGCTGGCCATTCCTCTCGTTATCATGAATGACGCGAAGCGGGACAACGCCTCTAACCAACAAGTCATGCAAAAGCAATATAGCGAGGAATTCCAATCCGCGGTAGACGATGCCGGCAGCTATTTGGCCCGTCTGGAGCTGCAGCAGACAGCATCGGCTGTGCACTATCAGCGTGAGAAGCAGCTGGAAGCGGAGCTTGAGGTATGGAATGTTTTTTATATGAATCTAGCTATTAAATATGGTCTCGAACAAAATCCAACGGCGATTGAAAACTTAAAGCTTCATATGCCGGCGCAAATCTTGTTCGGTTATGACGGGTATCATCTGATTACTTTATCAGACAAAGCGGATGATTCGAGCCAGGCTGAGCTTTCGCCTTTCATTTGGCCGAAAAAGCCATATTGGACAACGCTAACGAATGGAAATCTGATTTATTTTACGCTGGATGATCAAGCAACTGTATACGATCGGCAGAGTAATCGTTTTCTTGAAGGCAGTTATGACGAGCTGGCAGGCAAAACCGATCTTAGACCTTTGACTTCCATTGAGCTTTTCCGTGAAGTAAAACAAAGCTCGATTTTGTCGTCAGCGGAGGCGGACTTGGCAGCTGCGATTAATCGGCATATGGGGCTGGTCAAGCGGATGGGATTGGCGTTGTCCTTCACTCTCCCGAGAGATCTTGGCGGACAAGCGATTCAGGACGTAAGTGTACTGGCGTTCATCCAAGGTTATCCGCTGCCGGGTGGAGATACGTTGGAAGCTTTTTCGCTGGGAAGCGGTTCGGTCGTCCGGCAAAGCGGACTGACAGGCATGCTACTTGCATCCGGCAAAAAGATGGCCTATGGAAACACTTGTATGCCGACAAGTGGGGCGTCCGTTATCGAAAGTTTGTTTGATGAGGAAGAAGCTGCTCGCAAGGGCTACTTTGTTGATGATTGCGGGCCTGCGAATTAATAATTGCAGCCGCTATAACCAGGGAGGAAGAGAACTATGAAAAAATGGATGGCGGGATTACTAACCGCCGCAATAGCCGTAGGAGGAAGCGTGGCAGGAGGAGTGTATCCTACGGCCGCAGCGGGTTCCACAGCGCCGGCAACCTTCAAGGATATTAAGGGACACTGGGCGGAGAATAGCATTAAGGAAGCGGTAGAAAAAGGATTGACCGGCGGTTATCCCGACGGGACTTACAAGCCGAATGCAACGATCACACGAGGTGAATTCGCAGTACTGCTCGGAAGAGCGACTAAGCTTCAGTCAGCTCCTGATGCAACTGCGGCTGTAGATTTTATTACGGAGAAGGGGCATTGGACTGAGAGCGGCGTGAAAAAGCTGGCCGATCTCGGCTTAATTGCAGGAGCAGATTATGGGAAGGGTTTTAAGTCCACTGAGCCAATTACGCGTTATGAGATGATGAAGTGGATGGCGATGGGGCTCATGCAATCGAGCGAAAGCTTCAAGACGGCATACGAAGAAACGACAAAAACATTGCTGCCAACACCTGAGCATACTCGTGGCGAAATCGGGGCGGCTCAAGTTCCGTACATCGCTCTTATCCGCGGGACTGCTGTAATGAGCGGGTTCAAGTATGGAGAAATGAAGCCCAAGCAGACAACAACGAGGGCGGAGGTTGCGACTATCCTGCTCCGTTATCTTCAGACCGAGGGAAAGGACGCCGCAACGTTCCCGGTGTTGAACGAGCTGCGGGAAGTTGGAATGACAGGAACGAACATGATGACAGCGACAAAATACCGCCCGCTGAAAAACACGTTGCCAATCTCTGCGGCAATCGGTAAAAAGATGATAACGCCAATCCATAAATTTGAAATTACTATGCATAGTTATATATTCGTAGAATACAAGAACCTCAAGCCGATAGGAACTTATGCGGGGGTATTTTCCGAAGAATTTACCCCTCATACATCAGGGGGGGCGAGTTATTATTATGTATATCCTGAGGCTACGATGAAGTCTAACAAAAGCAAAGAATCCTATGATACAAATACACTTATAAATGAATTTAACCGAGTTGGTAATAATTTTCTTGCCGCAGCCAAGTACCCAAAAGAAATCGTAGATAGAAGTGGGTTATACGCCGCGGGTTCGACGAACGGAGGGACAGAGAATCTTCCTGATAAAGGTGAAACCAAACGAATGTGGTTTAAAGCGAGGATTTATTCAGGCTCTATTATAATTAGGCTTGGAGAAGAACCTGGAGAAAAAGTGTGGGTCACTACGGAAAGATGGTAATTTAATGAGATTTAATATTTTTCACAATCTCAAAGAATTATGTATCGCATTTTTGATCGTTTGCTTGATAACGAATACCTTATTTCCTTTTCTCCATACATCCGAAATTCATGCGGCGGCTGAAGAAAATATTCCTAAGTCTATGAAGAATCCTACACCAATTGAGGTAACCTCAGATAAGAGAACTGCGAATCCCGGTGTTTATTGGTACCAGCTGGATAATGGGGATTTCCGGGCAGAATTTTCAGGTAGATTCGTAGATAGCGAGAGCACGGGGGGGATATGTGCAAATCAGTTCCCTAAGCTAAAAGAAGTAAGAGACCAGGTAGATTTCTCGAAATGGCCAGCATTAGAATGGACGCATAATGGAAATGATGTTTATGAGGTTGAAGACCCTAAAATCAAGGAAGTTAAATATATCCGTAATGCCAATAGTTACGTTCCCGGAGAATCGGTAGAACCAGACATACCTGAGCAGGGCTACATTGTTTCTATTGTGACTTTGACTGGTTATCCTAAAACCCCTACCTATGGTGGTGACTGGGATCCAGACAAAAGATGCAAAAAAAGTAACGTTCGATACGACACTCCAATGGACGTCTACTGGAAAGGCAAGATTTACGAAGAAAAGGAAATCGATGTTACCCCTGATTCAATACTTTCTGTTGGCGAAAACGAACAGATGTCAGCAATGGTGTTCACTAAGGATTATGGTATGAAGGAGTGGAATAAAAAAGGTGGCATAGATGTAGCGGGGAGAGTTGGAGAAACCAAATGGACCAGTGCGGATCAGACCGTAGTGACGATCACATCCGCAGGAGTTGTCACAGCCATAAAGCCTGGAAAAACCTTCGTACGCGCAATTTGGAAAAAAGGGGCTTACCTTATAACCGATACGGCGGAAATTACGGTGAGCGGTGAACCAGGGTTAACGGTAAAAGGTTATAAATTTTGTCTAGACCAGAGCAGAAATCCGGTTCAGTTAAAAGCTTACTTAACCAAAGAGGATGGAAAGACTCATGAGCTTACAGCTCATCCGAAGCTGACTTGGACCAGCTCTAATCCTTCTATAATAAGGGTGGACAACTCAGGAAAAATCACGCCGGTCGGAACCCCAGGTTCGGCAACTATAACGGCTCGTTTCAAGGATGCTTCCCAGCAGCTGGATGAGAGCGGAACTTCCACCGTGACCGCCGAAAACTGCGGCCCTTCCCCCGGGATCGGGGAATGCAAAGCAGTCATTGATCCTCCTTCTCCGGGATCACAGATGGTCTCGTCTTCCCTATCGCCAGACGCTTCCGGCATGTTGAGATCGGATGTTAGAGGAGCAGAAACATTCCGGGTGGAGGATGGAATTCCAAGCTCGGAAAGTCTTTTTGCCAATGTGTTCGGGCTGAGCTATCTTTATGCGCATGAATGGGTGCAGATGACGGGAGAAGTCACGTATACCGTTCCGGTCAAAAAAACGTTTATGGTCAAACCGCCGCCCCCACCACCGCCTCCCGAAGGTGAGGAAGGTGGAGAAACGGAGCCGCCCCCTCTGCCTCAGCCGAATCCGATTACCATTCTCGTTGAAGTCAAGCGCTCTTATTCCTACTGGCAGATCGATCAGTTGGAAGCGTACGGCTTGGAGGACGCTCAGGTACAGAATTATGCGTTGAGTGGGTACGGAGGAACTGTCACACTGCAGCCGCAAGGGTATTATCCTCCAGAGCTAACGGTAGACCATTCGACTGAGGTCGAATCGCATGTCAAACCTCAACCCTGTGAGGCTGTAGACCTGGGAGAAGAAGAAGTCGACAAAATGCCAAGTCAAGGAGAAATGGAAGCAGAGTTTAAACCGGAGGCGGAAAAGGCTACTAAGCCGCCGCTGGTCAACAATGATCAGGTCGTTTGGAATGGTCAGACGGTGATGGACAACTCCGAACAAGAGGAGACTTCTCCTACACCGGGCTTAATTCCCTCTCCTTCCATGATGGGGCAGGATGTTCTGTATCAGTCGGGGCTTATCATTGAACCGACGCTGGCTAATTCATTCAGAGAGCCATCAAGCGGAACGATTCGATACAGAATGGTGCCGGGAAGTTTAGACGGTCAATCGGAAATGAGCTTTCCTATTGCTGGGTTGAACGACATCACGGTCCATACACCAGTTGTCAACGATTCCGCAGTGCCGGATGACAATCGTCCATTTGATCAACGCATGGTCCCGGATTGGAGCCGCCCGGTGATTATTTTGGACAGGCCATTTACACTGAATTTTGATGAAACGGCGCAGCATCGGCCCATTCAGGGATATGGATATAGGGATTATGCAGCTTATACGAAAGAAAAGCGGGTGCGTTTTCCGTTTGGCGTATTCCAGAACGAGGTGTATTACCCGGCCGACACCTGGATCCAGATTCCTGTGGGAACACCGTCTATTGAATTCAAAATGCCGACATGGGTGGATGAGGGGGATTATGTCATCCGCACAGAGTCATGGGCGATCAATTCTTCGGGAATCGAGTCTTGCGAGCCGAATCAGAATGCAAATCTGGCCAACTACTGCGCCTCACAGGAAATCCCGGTCGGAGTCGTGGGGAGGTTATTCCAATTCCGTGTTTGGGATATCGGAGATTTTCGGTATGAAAAGGTATTTCGTACGGCTGCAGGTTCCACCGAGCATACGGACTGGATGTATTATGCCGGAGGACGTGACGAGAACGGCCAGCCGACAGCTCTAGAGGGTAAGCCGCAACAGCTGCTGCCGATTCGTCCGGGATCGGTTCCAGGTGAGGCGGCAACTGTCCCCCACAGCGGGTATGCGTTCCTGTTCGATTTTCGCACCATTGGAAACGTGTGGGATAAAGGGGAAGGAATTCGAATCGAGCCAACGTTCTGGTTCGTACCTCGCACGGGCGGCGAACCCCGGCAAGTCGATCTTTATTACGATGCTTCGGGCAACGGCAGCAAAATGATCGGTGTTGGTTCTGCAAGGGATAAAATGACCTATACCCGCACCTATCAATTGGCTGATCCGATGCGGAATATCCCTGACGATGAGCTGAAATCTACGGCAAATTACGAGTATAACTTCATTTGGGACGGTTCACAGCGCCAGGAGAAGCCTTGGCCTAAGTTCTACACGGAGTATGTAAAGCGCAAGACGAAAATCGGCTATGGATACGGCTCAGAGATATTGGGATATAAAGGACGGACGCTTATCGGGCCGACTCAAATTCCGCAGAGGGTCAATCCGACCGAGGCTCTCCGGAGTGTGCAGCATTGGTATGGAGAATATCATATCCCGTCTGCTCCTTATATTTTGCCGAAGGGCACTGGTATAGAGAGATTGGCTGCCCGATACGGGGGCATCTTGGATGGTGACGAGACGGAGTTCCTCAAAGGGGGATATATTCTCGTGAATTTTGGCTTGTACACACTTCGAAATTCTGATGTTGAAACAAAGGTGCTGGGGTATAAAGCTCCTATTGCAAATATGTGGTCAATTGAAGGGCAGCTGACATCAGCAAGCGACCTATGGAGCAATTCCTTCTCGTTCCGTTCTGGGGATGTCATTTTTTATGAATCTGATTTTTCCGTCAGGAATGATTATGAAGGTAGAGGTAGAAAAGAATAAAATAGTGATATTACATTAATTTTAATTATTACTAATCATTTATAATTAAATTACCGATAGTATAATAAGGAATAAATTACATTGTTTATGAGGAGTGTTTTTCATGGCAGAGGTAAAATTGAATTATGAAGGACTTGTAACAAAAGCTAAAGCAATTCGGAAACAAAGGGAAGAATTTGATGCTTTGTTGAAGCGAATCATGCAAACAATCGGTGGAGTGAAGGAAGTTTGGTCAGATAAAGCAGCAGATGACTTTATCTCTAAAGTTCAGCAATCCCAAAAGGAGTTTCAGAAGTTCAGTGAGGCATTGGATGGACTAGAAAAACATATGACCAATGTATCGGCGAAATACGCCGAGTTATCGACGAGCGTAATTAGTGCTCAGAAGTTCTAGTCATTAGTTTAGTGGGACTGCTTTAAGTCGAAATGACTTAAGGGGTCCCTTTTTAAATGGAAGAACAAGATCCTGAATCATATTGAGGTGATTCTATTGTCTGGCGCAAATGTGAAAATGGATCTGGCGGATGTGGAGCGCCTCCGCCAACGCTTTACCGCTATCGGTCAGGACGCGATGCGCCTGATGCAGCAAGTGAACGGTGCCGCATGGGAATGGGAACAGATTCCCACTGTGCGAGAAGCTGGGCGTGCGGTAAGAGTGGCGAAAGAGCTTACCGCAGAAGCAGAGGAACTGGCCGATTTTGCTCGGCGCATGATGCGCGGTGTCGAGCGGCTGGAAAATGAGAATCGGCTCAAGATGAACTTGACCTTTACGGTGGGGAAAACGTGGAATCCCTTCGGGTTTGGCGCTTACAAGCAACCGATCATTGGATATGGCCAGGTTAG
>NZ_NMUQ01000001.1:444679-660778 GCF_002233675.1 Paenibacillus herberti
GTATTTTCAGAAGCCGGCGGTAGAGGCTTGCGACTTCGATCCGTCCTACACCGGGCAGCCGGTTCCGCTCGGAGACGATCCGAAATACCGTTTGCTGCTGAGTCTAGGCGCACAGGAGGGCAAGGTGCGGGATTGGGCGCGGGGGGAGCTAGAAAGCATTCAAGGCCAGCTGCCATGGAAGACTGCTGCAGGCGTTTTGGAACAGCCGAGGGAAGTTCGATCGCCTGGCAAACAGCCTGAGTTAAGAGCGCTAGATCCTTATAACAGTGTATCGCAAGCAGATATTTTGAACCGGGATGATCCAGAAGTCCAGGAACGGTTGAGTCATACGTATTGGGTGAAGCTCTCGAAAGCGGAGCAGGACAAGCGCTATAATGAAATCGTGCAAGGAATGAAGCAGGATGCAAAAGAAGAAGCCGATCATAGACGACGCGTGCAAAGCGGAATCGGCAATCCATTTATGGCGAATCTTGTTACAGGCGGATCAAATATGCTGGTTAATTCCATTGAAACCGCGGCGGTTGGATTACCAAGCACGATAGCTAAAAAGATTATGGGGCCGATGCCGGAAGGCTATGTGGATCCACTGGATGATCGCTATGGGAAGAGAGCGGGCGAACTGGCTGGAGAGGGAATTGGATTTCTGTTACCTTTCAGGTACGTCAAAATAGGGTCACCAACGTGGTTGGGTAAACTGAGCCCCACTGCAGTGCGAACGACGACCTCGGGGGCGATTTACAGCAGCACAGCCGAGTTGTCTGATGCCGCGACAGATTTTCGCCAAGATGGCAGCCAGAGTATGGGCAAGCGATTGGGAAATGTGGCTATGGACTCGGCGCTTGCAGGAGCCGGGGATGTAGCTGGGCATGCGGGAGGCCGGATCGTCTCAGGGGTATTGAAAAAGATTAACGTTAAACCAGCAGTTGAGTCTAACTTCAACACCCCAGGTACAAAACCTATTGTTGCGGCAAGTCCGCAAGAGCAGGTAGGATTTGCTAAGGTGGAAGGGCTTAGAGGGATTGAGGGAACGGGTTATACGATAATAAACATAAAAGAGATTTCTCTGTTATTAAAAACTGAACCGGACACAGCATTCTTCTGGTCAGGACGTACAAATGGTAAAGGAGGAGCAGATGTTGCAGAAGAAATTGCTAGATCTAATTCAGGGGTCACATTAGAATCTACAATTAAAGATAATAGTATTACAATGCCGGAATGGGATTTTAATAACCCAGGTTCAATTCAAGCTTGGGAAGATGTTTCAGCAGAATATGCGCGCCAGGTCAAAGGTGAGGTAAGAGCTGTAGTTGGGAAGGAACTTAGAATAGGTAACATATGGGAGAATATAGAATTGCCTCGATTGATCAAAAACCCTGAAATTACAAAAATCACTATTATTGATCCAGAAGATGGAATTAAAAAGATAATATTTGAGAGGGATAGATAAAATGAAAATTACAGGTACTATGTCGTATATCAAGGTAGAGATCGATGATAAGATCGTTAAAATTAATGGGGAAATGATAGTTGGTGGATTTGTTGCGTTCAAAAAAAGTATTGGAAACTGGGAATCTCCATTTGAAAGTGAAAGTATCGATGAGAACATGAAGGAACAAATTATTAGAGATGTAGTAAATCAGACCAAGGATTCTCATATGGTTATTACTTTTGAATAATGAGCTGTTTCTTCGAGCGAGAGAAAATAGATAATACTGTAGTAGTTTTATTCCTACTCGAATTTTTTTCTAGACTTGCAGGCAAAATTGAATCCAGATTACCTTATAAATTTTTTGAACATCATGGCTGGAGATAACAGTGTGAATCTATAAAGATATTGCAACTGGTGATGAGAGTTCTCGATCAAGTTGATTGTGCACTCACAACAGAAAAATTACCTGCGGTGCTTTAAGGTCTCCGAGATTTATCGACGCTAGGACGAAGATTTATAAACCTAGCCATACCCCACCTGCCTAACAAATACCTTGTTAGGTCACACAAAGTTGCCTGCCCTTCCAAGGGCAGGCAACTTTTTTTCCTGGTATATAGCCGATTAAGGCTATAATCTAGCCCCTTTAAGCCAATTTCATACCTTTTGTAGCTTCACAGCTTTAATGAAACATGCTATGATGATGCTCGAATTTAGACCACCAGTTTTTTCCTTTCGACAGCTTGAAGTTTCGACTATCTGTTAAGAAATGATCCTAATGAAGTTGTTGTTGCTATTCGCGGCAATAGTTTCGTAAGCGGTTCCACGATTGAAGCCATTCCGAAGTAAGCATGGTATGACATCGAGTTTTTCAGCCAGTTGTTCAAACTGATTTAACCGAGAGGAGATCAAAAAATGACGACGAGCAACAAGTATGCCTGGACCTGGAAGGTCAAGCCGGAGCGCCTGGAAGAATATGTAGAAATGCATCTTAACCCTTGGCAAGAAATTATGGAGGAGCACTCCAGAGCGGGAATCCGCAACTACTCGATTTTTCAGCAGGGCAATCAGTTCTTCTACTGCTTCGAATGTGATGATGTTGAAGGAGCATTCCGGATCATTGCGGAAAGCGAAGCCTGCGGACGTTGGAATGCGATTACTTCCACGATGGTGGAGGGCTCGTTCGATTTCAATGAGCCGCAGCCGATCGTACCTATGCGCGAAGTATTTTATCTAAAATAAATAAATCCAATTGACGGCTAATGGCCGCTTTCAGAAACATTTCCCTCCCTTGCCTGCCACTTCATAAGGTTTCGCAGTCCGGGCTGCTGTATACTAGTCGTTACCGAGGACGCAAGTTCGCGGTGTTGCAGCCCTATCACCCTTTTCCCAGAGCGTTTATGTGAGAGTGGGCGCGGATTAGGACCGGGCTGCAACCATAACCTTTTGTCTCCTCCTCTGCACTTGTGCGGGGGAGGACTTTTTTTGTTTTCAACACGGCCAGCACGGTCATCGCATCGGGCCATGCCGTAATGGATATATGGGGCTCCAGCTCCCGGCCTGCCGGGAGTTGTTTTTGTCTTTCCGTATGTATTTTCCTTTTACCGCCGATTCTGGTAGAACAGAGAGAGGTGGTGAACTCCTTGATAAAAAAGACAACGATCCTCGTCGCGGACGACGAGACCGAGATTGCAGACCTGGTTGAGCTGCATCTGAACAAAGAAGGTTTTCGAGTGGTGAAGGCTGCGAATGGCGAAGAGGCTCTGCGAGCTATCCAGCTCCACACGATCGATCTGGCCATCCTGGATATTATGATGCCGGGAATGGATGGGATGGAGGTAACGCGGCGCATCCGCAGCGAGCATCCGATGCCGATCATTATGCTGAGTGCCAAGACATCCGACTTCGACAAGATTTCGGGACTCGTTATCGGTGCAGATGATTATATGACAAAACCATTCAACCCAATGGAGCTGGTTGCAAGAGTGAACGCCCAGTTGCGACGCACGATGCTGTTGGCTCAGCAGTCCAAGGTGCCGGACAACATGATGGTCGAAGCAGCGGGGCTGGCGCTTAACCCTGAGCAGCGGAGTGCTGTTTTGTACGGTGAGCCCCTTGAACTGACGCCGAAGGAGTTCGACATCCTTTATTTACTCGCGAGCCATCCCAAAAAGGTGTTCAGTGCGGAAAATCTGTTCCAGCAGGTTTGGAAAGAGGATTATTACGAGGGAGGAAACACCGTGATGGTGCATATCCGAACTCTTCGCCGCAAGCTTGGTGATGACAAGGATAAGTGGATTAAAACCGTCTGGGGAGTGGGGTACAAGTTTAATGTCTAAAGGAATGAGAAGTTTTCGTGCCCGCATGATTTTGCTGCTTGGACTCAGTATGCTTTTTTCTGGCATTGTGACCTACGCTCTTTACAAGGCGCTGCAATTTTATTATTTGTCCGATGTTCGATATGAAGATGATACGTTAGCGAACTTGCGTCATTTTATTCGTAGCATAGGTGATTTGAATTTCTTTTTAATTATCTACGTACCGCTGACGATAGCTTTTTTCTACTTGCTTATGGCACCGTATGTCTCCTATTTCAAAAAAATATCTGCAAGCATTAGGCGGCTAGCTGAAGGTGATTTCACCAGCCGCATCGAGATCCGCTCTCGTGATGAGTTTCAGTCGATTGCCGAGGATATCAACCTCACAAGCGAGAAGCTCAAGCAGGCGGTAGAAAGAGGCGATTTCGCCGAGAGCAGCAAGGATCAGCTCGTGCTGAATCTGGCCCATGATTTGCGGACTCCGCTCACCTCTGTAATCGGCTACTTGGATTATGTGCTGAATGATAAGGATCTTTCGCCGGAAAAGTCCCGCCATTATACGACCATTGCCTACGCCAAAGCACATCGGCTGGAGACGCTTATCAACGAGCTTTTTGAGGTGACGCAGTTGAATTACGGGCTGCTGCCGATTGAGGCGGAAGAGCTGGATTTGGCGGAGCTACTTGCCCAATTGAGCGAGGAGATGTATCCGGTCTTTGATAAAAATGGTCTGACTGCCAGGCTTGATTTGTTCCAGCCGCTGCGGGTTCAGGGCAATGGTGAGCTGTTAGCACGCGTCTTCGAGAACTTGGCTATGAATGCCGCACGTTACGGCCGGGATGGCCGATATGTCGAGATCCGCTGCTTGCTTGAAGGCGAAGAAGCAGTTGTTCAATTCATTAATTACGGCAGTAGTATTTCACCAGAGGATCAGCCGCATCTGTTCGAAATGTTTTATACCGGAGACAAGGCTCGTCAGAGTGATTCCGGTGGCACTGGAATCGGTTTATTTATCGCCAAAAACATTGTGGAGCGGCATCAGGGCACGATTTCGGCTTACAGCGATGTTATCCGAACTTGCTTTGAGGTGAGGTTGCCTTTGCGGATGCGGTTGAAGGAGGATGGCTCCGGAGCGGCTTCCGCTGCAAAACTTTAAAAAAAGTTTAAGTTTACCCTGAGATTGTTTTTAGCTTTTTTCTATACTCTTATTTTATCGAAGGACGATAGCAGGAGGATGGAAGCTATGGACAAACGCTTGATTTGGATCGCGATCACGGCATTGCTGACATATGGAGTTTTGATGGGCAAGCCTTGGGAGACGAGCGGTCAGCCGCTTACAGGGGCCAACAAGTCCGAGCTTCAGAAACGGCAGACGAAGGTTAAACAGGAGCAGGTTCATCAAGGGAATCTGGTTCTCGTGAACTTAGACAATCCGGTGTCCGAAAGCGTTACGAAGGATAACATTATGCTTGCTGAACGTTTCAAAAAGACAACTATTGCAATGGCCGACCAGGACCTCCGGATTTCAGAGCGAACAGCGGAGCCCCTTTTGGAGATGATGGAAGCTGCGCGCAAGGACGGCGTGGGGGATTTTATTATCAACAGCGGTTATCGAACTCTTGCGGAGCAAGAGAAGCTGTATGTGGAGCAGGGGACGGAGCTTGCAATGCCCGCCGGACGGAGCGAACATAATCTTGGGTTATCGGTAGACATCGGGTCCTTATCGGGCAAGATGAACGTCACGAAGGAAGGCCGCTGGCTGCAGGAGAACGCCTGGAAATATGGTTTTATTTTGCGCTACCCGGAAGGGAAAACGGATGTTACAGGTATACAGTACGAGCCCTGGCACTTCCGCTACGTTGGATTGCCCCACAGCGCCGTCATGCAGCAGCAGGATATGGTGCTTGAAGAGTACCTAGACTATCTCAAGCAAACGAAGTCTATTAAGACAACGGTGGATGGTAAAACCTATCAAATTGAATATTATGAGGTACAAGTGCAGACCGAAATTCCGCTGCCGATAAACCGGAGCTACGAACTTTCGGGCAACAATAGGGATGGCATCATCGTTACGATATCCATGGAAGGAGGCGCAACCAGATGAAAAATATAAACGGCATGAATAACAGCGCCTCTGGCAGCCTTTCGAATTCACTTTTTGTGCAAAGTCACGACGCGGAAACAAGAGGCGGATCTAGGAAAGCCCCTGTTCTCATCCGCAGTCGGTGGGTAGCTTACTCGGCCCGTTTTCTGATCCTGCTGTATGCTTGTTTTCTCATTAAAGCTATATTGTTCAAGTTTGGCTCCAGTGATAGTGGATTCCTCTGGAACCAGCTTCAAACTAGCTTGAGCGACCCTCATCTCGTGAAGGATCGAATGCAAGCGGGCAATCTGGAGCCATTCCGACAAATGAAAAGTGATCTCAGGTATGGGTCTGTTAATGGATATACCAACTTGTTCGGCAATATAGCCATCTTTGTTCCGTTTGGGTTTCTGATGGGTTTGCTGACGTTCAAAAGAAATTTCCCATTACTTGCAGGAGCGGTGCTTTGCTTCGGCACAAGCTTGGCGCTGGAGAGTGCACAGCTATTGTTCTCGATTGGGCAGTTTGATGTAGATGACCTGATTTTGAATACTTCAGGTGGCTTGGCAGGGCTGATAATAGTCGTTGTGCTCAGCTGGATGTTCAAAAGCTCGGCAAAATAAAATGGTGTCCCCTCGGTGGGACACCATTTTATTTAATATTTATGAACGGTTACGCAAGTCTGTGATCTGAGCCTCGCTTAAGCCGCTTGCTGCGGCAATGACGGAAGTATCCAGTCCCATTTTCAACATATTCAACGCAATTTCAATCGCTTTTTTCTTTTCTCCCTCTGCCATGCCCTTCTCGATGCCTTTTTCGATGCCCTCTGCCATGCCCTTCTCCGTAGCCCATTGAATCATGGAAGCTTCGTCATGCAAATACTTTTGACGCTCCTCATATTTTCTACGTGCTTCGTGATCCTGGCTCAAAAACTCCAGCGTGTCCATTGCCTTTTTCAAGGTGGGCTCATTCATTTTCAATACCTCCCAATTAGCCTTGTCGGCTCCTTTCAAAAACAGTAACCAATTAATAAGGCCGCCTTCGAGTGAAATAGATTCTTCATTCAACTTGGACAATTCCATAAAATGAACTTCGATATCGTCCGTCAGCTCGAGCCCGGTTTCATCTTCCCTTAAATGAAAAATATTATGATATCGATTATTTGCAATAAACGAGTAATTTAAAATGTTTATGGTTACGCACTTCTTTAGCTCTGTATAGGATTGTCCTTCTTGAAGCTGGCTGGAATATCGTTTGCTCCAATAAAAAAGAGTACGTTTTTCAATGTCATATTTGTTAAACAGCTGCATCTCAACATTGATTAGTTTGCCCTCTGTCGTTCGAGCCCAGATATCAAAAATAGATTGTTTATCGAGTGGAGCATCTTTGTCGGTGTAAGGATTCAGTAGCACAATTTCCGTTAGCGGGGCTTCGCCTGATTCTGCAAACGTTCGATTCAGAAATGCGAGCAGCACATCTTTATTTTCTTCGCTGCCAAAAATCCGTTTGAACACAAAATCATTTTTCGGGTCGAGCAAATCCGCCATAGGAAAATCAGCTCCAGCCTTTTTGTTATTAGTATAACATGAGCAAAGAACGACATTGAAGCAAAGGCCGGAGTTTAATAAGGGGGAAAGGCCGGATTGACTTCATAAGATCAGTTGTACATTTTTCTTCCAACCTTCCCCGCTTTCGGTGTCTATACGCCGGAAGCTTTTTTTGCTAATGTAGGGAGGATGGTCTGAGGTTGATGGCAGAAGGATTCTGCCACTTCTTTTGCGAATTTCGGAAAAATATTCTATTACTAACTTTTTTATATTTATTTAATCGCACCCGCAACTTTCCGCAGCCTGGCTGCGTCAGTGACGGTGCAAGAGAGGGGGAACCTTCGTGGTAGAGCCTGGTCTCATACGAGCCGCTCAACAGGGCGATCGCGACGCTCTCGTGTCCCTATTGCGCGACATAGAGAATCACGTTTATCGGACCGCCTATTATATTCTGGGTAATGAACAGGACGCGTTGGACGCTTCGCAGGAAGCACTTATTCGAATTTATACCAAGATTAACTCCTACGAAGAGAAGGCGCAGTTCAAAACATGGATCCAGCGGATCGTCACGAATATTTGCATTGATAAATTCCGCCGCACGAAGCCGGTTGTTTCCATAGAAGAGCATGACATGGTCTTCCGGGAAAAGCAGGACGTGGAGGAAGAAGTCTTGTCCGCTTATGCGGCCAAGGATATTCGAGAGGCAATCGACAAGCTGCCGGATCACCACAGAGCTGTTGTTGTGCTTCGTTACTTACAGGATTTCTCTTATAACGAGATCGCGGATTCGCTTGATCTTCCGCTGAATACAGTAAAATCCTACTTGTTCCGAGCCAGACAGCAACTGCAGACTCTGCTCCATGATTATCAGAAGGGTGGTGTCCGAGGATGACTTGTCAAGAGGTGGTAGATTATATGAATCGATATCTAGACGGCGATCTTGACGAGCATGAGCGCTTGCTTTTAATGGAGCATCTCAACGAATGCCCGGATGATCAGGAACTGTTCGAGAGGCTGAAGCGGTTGTCCAGCGATCTCGAAGAGCTGCCGAAGATTGTTCCTCCGTTTAGCCTGGTGGACTCCATTTTACCGCAGCTGGCCGAGATCGACGACCTTCGAGACGCTAAGGCGGCATCACTTGAGGGCGTATCTCTTTCGTTGAACGAGTCAGAAGAAGCCGCTGCCGAGGAGGAATCAGAGTCCCCTGCTGAAGCTCGCTCCGTCCGGCGCAGTGGCGCTTCCCGCTTTAGCAAGCGCGCCCGCATCTGGACGGGCTCTACGGCAGCTGCAGCGGCAGCCGTCATCATCCTGCTGGCGGTGCCTTGGGGCTCGACGAGCCTAGATAAACAGCTCGCGATGGATGGAGGATCGGAGACCTCCCAAGCGGGAATATTTAATAAAAAGGCTGTAGAGGAAGAAAGCAGCGCAGCACAAGCCAGCAATATGCAGAAGCGTATCGCGGATGCTCCTGAGTCTTCGGCAGATCCGCTCCAGCAGGGAGGTACTGTACCTACGGCAACCGATCCTGAGCGCTCGCTTTCGGGTGATTCAGCTAAGGGACAGAACGAAATAAACAATAATAGGATCGGTCCATCTGTTCCATCGGGAGGCGGTAAGGGCTCCACGACTTATCCGTCGCCGGGCAGCGGCGGTTTCAACAACGATGCTCCGGGCGGCTGGTCAGCTACACCTGGCTTCACTTCACCCTCTCCGGATGGTATTGCCAACCAAAGAGGATTGATGGCGGTGCCTGAGGTGACCTACTCGCCGGACGGCCAATACAGCTATTCCATCAGCCAGGGCTGGGTAGTCATTCAAAAAGAGGACGGCGGCAAGCAATTCGACCATACTTTCGAGGGGGCCATCACGGAACCGGCATGGAGCGGTGACAGCCGTTATCTGACGGTAGCCGTGCAGGCAAAGGCAGGCCAGGTCTTGACGTATAAGATCGATGTGGAGGATGGGTCCTTCGAAAAAACAGAGGGTTGATAAGCACAAATTAGCGGGTATTTGCGTATACTGTCTTAAGCGGTATGCACCGGGGCGGACGCGGCCCCTGGCATCGTATGACCATCGGCGAAGGGTACCTAGGATCCCTTCTGTGCGATGTTTATATAGATGTTCCGATCCTCGCGGCAAGGGATGTCTTCGTCTTCGGACGGGGGCATCCCTTGTTTTGGTCTTGCAGCGGCTTGCTGTAGCAGGGAATCTGTCCTATGATGGGACAACAAGCAGGGAGGATGAAGCGTGATGCAGGCAAGGGATGCGATGAAAGAAATTCGCGCCGGCCGAATCGCCCCGGTGTATGCGGCATTCGGCAAAGACCGTTATCGGATGGGGCAATTCGCCGCCATGCTGACAGATAAGCTTTTGGCTCCAGAGGAGAAGGAGCTGGGCATGGTCCGCTTCGACACGTCGGAGACGGCGCTGGAAGAAATTGTAGCGGAAGCGGAGACGCTGCCGTTTTTTGTGCCGCGCAAGCTGATTGTCGTGCGAGATAGCGCGGTACTATGCGCTGCGGCCAAGGAAAATGGAAAGCTGGACCATAAAGTGGAACGGTTCTTATCTTATATGGAACAGCCTTCCGAGACGAGTGTTATTTTGTTCCTGGTACAGGCGGACAAGCTGGATGAGCGTCGCAAGATCGTCAAGCTGCTCAAAGAACGTAACCTAATCGTTGCCTTTCCGGAGTTGACCGAGGGAGAGCTGGCTACATGGGCAGTGAGACGGGCATTGGACCAGAAGCGTACGCTGGATGAAGATGCTGCACAGCTGCTCGTCGCTCGGCTCGGCACGGGCATGCAATTGCTAGCTCAGGAAGTGGATAAGCTTTGCTTATATGCCGGTGAAGGCGGCGTCATCGCTAAAGAGGATGTATCCCGGCAGACGGCGGCCAGTGTGGAAGAGGATGTATTTGCGCTGATTGATGCAATTGCAGAGCTGCGCATGGACCGCACGCTGGGGCTCTATCGCGAGCTGCTGCTGCGCAAGGAGGAGCCGATTCGTATCGCGGCTCTCATAGCTCGGCAACTGCGTATCATGCTTCAGATCAAGGAGCTGGAGAGGCATCGGTACTCGCCGCAGCAAATGGCAGGCCAGCTCGGGCTGCATCCTTACGCGGTCAAGCTAGCTGCAGAGAAGGCCCGGCGCTTCGAAACGGCTGTGCTTGGTAAACATTTGGCGGCGTTAGCGGATCTGGACTTTAAGATGAAGACGGGTCAGGTGGAAAAAGAGCTCGGCCTCCAGCTGTTTTTCCTTTCGATGGGAGCAGATGCGGTCGCAGCAGGAAGTGCGTCTGGTAGCCTCTCCGGGTCAGTTGGGAGCAGACGGGAATAAGCCGGCCAAATCAAAAAAAGGCAGCCTGGGTGAAAATCATCCAAGGCTGCCTTCTAAATTTAGTTTCTCCCATGTCCCTTCTCGTCTTGTCTTGACTTAGCATCGACGAAAATCGGGTTGGAGTAGAACCACAGATCATTGTAGTTCCGCTCATTAATCTCCTTGAAGCGTGCCTCATTATCCTCGGTTGAGGATTTTACGTCCACGAGCGGCTCTCCATTCAACGTTTCTCCCTCTACATTGACACCGAGGTTAGTGCCGCGCAAACGGAAGTACATATCTTTCTCCGTTACCTTCACAGGATAGCTCATTTCATAATAGCCGTCCTTGGTGGCCCTCCAGTCCTTGCTCGTGAAGCGTTTGAGCACCTTTGTGGAGCCGTTGGTTTCGTTGTTGTAAACATCCGTACCCGGCTGAGCCTTGCCTTTGACAACGCCGGAGATTAGATCGATGTGATCGACCTTCACAGGATCGCCGTTATTGTTCAACTTTGGACTTTTGAAACGGATTTTGAGCGTGATGATATCGCCGCGCTTCGCTTTCAGCGTCTCACCCATTTCAGCCCTTTGGCCGCCTTTGCCAGCCTTGAAATCCAACTCGTTGATTAGATCGCCGAACACGGAGAAGGATTTGCCGGAGCGCATGCCTTCCATAACGTCTTGCATATCGTTGCCTTTGACGTAGGTGTAGTTTTTGGAGTATTGGCCAGGCGCGTATCCACTGGAGTAGAGACGATTGTCGCTAATATAAAAATGAGCATCGGAATTCGAGAAATTCCAGAAATGACGGCCTTCGCCGAGCAGTGCATCCCAAGCTCCACCGAGCTTGGCAAGCATGTAATCCGAGCCGCCGTAGGTGCGGTTTTGTGGCGTCTCAAGGTTCAAGCCGCCCCGATCGGGCTCCATTTGATTGCCAACCATGCCCTCGAAGCCGAAAGCTACATTCGGAGCGATGTTATTGAAATCGCGGAAGTCAGTAATCGTATATACCGTTTTGCGAGAAGGATGGTTGAAGATAAGGAAGCTGTTGTTGCGCATATTGGCTTCAAGCCATTTGAACGCTTTGCGTGCATCCGCGGGAGTGGTAAAGGCACGGCTGTTTTTAGCTTCCCACTTGGTGATGTCCGCAGGATCGAAGTATTTGGCTTCACGGTTAGTGAACAAATATTCAAACTCGCTAACGGCTTTCAGCAGTTCAGGAGAGTTAGGCTTGTCCGTCATGAGGCCGACGCCAGCATGTTCATAGGTAGGAATGTCCCACTCGAAGCTGGTAAACATAATTTTCCCTGGGTATTTCCCAGCATCTTGCAACGCATTGATTTTGGGAATCCCATAGTCGGCCATGCCTTTGGACAACGGGATGGGCCCGCCAGGAATTTCTTTACCCTCGTCATCCCGTTTCTCCATGCGCAGATGATCGGAGGTCGCCATCCAATCCAGGCCATATTTATTGAAGCCGAGATCCATCACATTTGTGAGGGAATACTGGGCATCATCAGACTGATACGTATGAACATGATATTCTCCAGCCAGCCATTTTCCGCGTTCTTCTTTTTGCATGGGCATGGGTGCGGCCGAGACAATTTGCATGAAGCTGAGTGTGGATAAAGGCAAGCTAAGAATAAGAGCGAGATGTTTTTTCCTCATTGTCAAAGATTCCTCCAGTATGTCTGGTATCGAAACTATCCTCGTGGTGTCAAGGCCAGTGTAAGTTCAGACGGAGGAAAATACAATTTAAAGTATTGTAAAGTGGGCTTAAATGAGCCAGTAAAAACAAATAACCCCGCTCCGGGAAGGAGCGGGGTTATTCAGCCTAAGCGGACATTAAGCTTGGGACGTCAGGACGTTCAGCTTTTTGGCCAGGCGGGATTTTTTGCGGGCTGCTGCGTTTTTATGGATCAGGCCTTTAGTAACGGCTTTGTCCAGCTTCTTCGTAGCGACGATCAGGGCAGCCTTCGCTACTTCTGCATCGGTACCAGCAATAGCGACATCAGCAGACTTTACAGCCGTGCGGAGCGCCGATTTTTGGGAAGCGTTCAAAGCGCGGCGTTTTTCGTTCGTTTTCACGCGTTTAATAGCGGATTTGATGTTTGGCACTTGAGATTCACCTCCTACAAGGGGTAACACCCCGTACTGCAACACAACTTAAAGTATCTTATCATGCACATGTCCAAATTGCAACCATTCAGGAAGGATGAGGGAACGTCCGCAGAATAAGAAAACGACATATTTAACACACTAAGGGAAAACCGGGCAGAGGAGCTGTAGCGTATGACCCATGATATCGATTTGAGCCTGTATGCCGTGCATACCGACCTAGCGCTGGAAGCGAAGGAAATGGCGGAGCAGAGCAATGGAGGGCCGATTCCGGGCGTTGTTTCGGAGTCACATGAAGAAGACGGTATTACGATTACCCGGTTGCAGGTGCAGAACGAAGCAGGCTCGCGTGCAATCGGCAAAATTATCGGCAATTATGTGACGTTCGAGGTGCCGGAGCTGCGCACGCATGACTCGGAGCTTGGAGATAAGGTGGCGACGAGCTTTGCTAAGGAGTTCGAACGCTTCCTGCAGCAAATCGGTGTAGCAACGGATGCCGGGGTTCTAATCGTCGGCTTGGGCAACTGGAATGTGACGCCGGATGCTCTGGGACCGCTTGTCGTGGAAAACACGATGGTAACGAGACAGTTTTTTGAGTTAATGCCGGATCAGGTTGCACCGGGATATCGAGCGGTCAGTGCGGTTGCACCGGGCGTACTTGGTATTACGGGTATTGAGTCGAGTGAAATCGTGCAGGGCATCATCGAAAAAACACGTCCCGATCTTGTCATCGCCATTGACGCGCTGGCTTCGCGCTCGCTGGAGAGGGTTAACACAACTATTCAAATTGCGGACACAGGCATTCATCCTGGCTCTGGCATAGGCAACAAGCGCAAGGGGCTGACGAAGGAAATACTCGGCGTTCCTGTCGTAGCAATTGGTGTTCCAACGGTTGTGTATGCCTCTACACTAGTGAATAGTGCCTTTGATATGATGAAGAAGCATTTCCAGAAGGAGCAAGGAGATACGAGCCAGCTGATGGGGCTGGTCGACCAACTGGCGGAGCAGGAGAGGCTGGCGCTCG
Organism: Paenibacillus herberti; assembly: GCF_002233675.1. GTDB lineage: Bacteria > Bacillota > Bacilli > Paenibacillales > Paenibacillaceae > Paenibacillus_O > Paenibacillus_O herberti. The sequence goes on from NZ_NMUQ01000001.1 coordinate 458,510, forward strand.
TCAAAGAGGTTCTCTCTCCACTGAAACATGATCTCTTGGTCACGCCAAAAGAAATCGACCAGTTCATCGAAGATATTGCCAATGTCATCGCCAGCGGATTGAATGCGGCACTGCATGAAGCTATCGATACGAACAATGTAGCGGCGTATACTCACTAAAAGGTATTCCTTTAAAAAGGTAGAGCAGTACCGCATGAAGGCAGACATTATGTACAAAACTTGTTGGGCATGGCCTCGGTACTGTACCGGGTTCATGCCTTTTTGCATTGTTATGACCAGCCATACGGGCCATACAGCTCAAAATGACGAAATGATACCATCGAAATCTAGCGGCCCTCCTATTCTCTTTCTTTTTGCTATCTTCGTTCTATCAGTTCTCCAGCGCTCATAGATTAGTAGCAGACCGTGAATCGTCACCGGCGAAATCCGTGCGGCTTCAGGAGGACAACAATGAAACGAACCTTTATTCAGGCAAACATAGGCAGCTTGCGCATCCGGCGCTTTTTGACCGCAGGGAGAACCTTTGCCGTCATGAGTTTATGCTCGATGATGGTGTTCGTATTTGCGGGAGCTTTTTCCATGGTGAGGGAACATCAAGGGGCAAGCTCGCTAAAAGGACTTGCATCCGTGGTTTCAACCGCGTTTTTCGCGGATATGCTAGGAATGGAAATGCCTTCGTTCCGCAACCCTGCAGACAGCCGTTTCTCAGACCGTCAGCTTAGCGGCTACGTTCTGGAAAAGCTGACGGAAGTCAATCCCTCCAATCCGCGCAGCCTGCTGGCGGCCGGTTTGCCTGGCATGCCGGCTCCTGGAAGTCCAGTTCTGCCGCTCCAGGAAGCGGAAGGCGGGCAGAAGCCGCCTCAGGGGGAAGAGGAGCCCGCGCCGGGTCAGCTTGGATCAGAGGAGCCTGATGGCCATGATGCCGGAGCGGAGGGCATAGGCGAAGGTGTAGGCCCGGTCGGGGAAGTTCCGGATGCGCCGGCCGGAGAGAACGGAGCCGGCAGTGGAAGCAATTCGCCGGACAAGCCTTCAAGCGAGGCTGGCGGACAGGGGCGTAAAGGCGTTTTTATTTACCAGACACATTCTAGGGAGTCATTCGCACCGGAGCTAGCTGACGGCAAAAGCGATCCCCAGTCAGACAAAATCAATGTTGGTCAGGTAGGGAAGAAGTTGGCAGAGCAACTGGAAAGCATGGGTATTGGAGCGCTTCACTCCAGCGTCGATTATCCCACCGCGATTCCTGGATATGACTGGCCTTTGAGTTATAAATACTCTAAAAAGACGGTTACGGAAGCAATGAGCACAAACAAGGATCTCCGCTATTTTATCGATATCCACCGGGACTCGCAGAAGCGAAAGTTGACAACTATAGCATTCGATGGCAAGGACTACGCTAAAGTCTTTTTCGTCATCGGTAAGGGCAATCCGAACTGGAAGCAAAATGAAGCATTCGCCGAGGCGATTGATGAGCGTCTGGAAAAGAAATACCCCGGCTTGTCCAGAGGGATTTTAGGGAAATCCTCTAATGGCGGCAGGAACAATGGCGAGTACAATCAGTCTCTCTCCGCCAACAGCATTCTGGTCGAGATGGGAGGCGTGGACAATACTTTGGAGGAATGCTACCGGACTACGGAGATTTTGGCCAGTGTGATTGCAGATCTGTATTTTGAGGACCAGAAGGCATAACAAGAGGAATGGACGCATTCGGTAATTTCCGGCGATCCAATTTCCCCCAATATTAAGGAGGAACCAAGCATGAGAAAAAGCCCGCTGAAATGGACGATTGTAGGAGCTGCGCTGGCGGCGGTACTGCTGTTCGGCATGGAAATGACGGCGGGCGGCATCAGTCGGGTTTATGGACCGGTGGAGGGCAGCGAGCCGGCCAAGGTTGGCCGTTATGCTGAAGCGGCTCGTGAGCTGGAAATACAGAAGGCTGAGCTGCAGCAGTTAAAGTATGAAGCTGAACTGAAGCGGCTCCAGAGCAAATATGGCATAGCCCCACAGGAAAAAGAGCCTGCGGTGGAAGCCTTTCTCGGTGATGAGGAATCGGTGTACACCAGCAATGGGGAGAGCAACAATCTTCAAGGCGAAGCTGCAGATAGTTATGCGAACAGCGGGTATTCCACCCGGCTGCCTGGCATAGAAGACCCCGACGGCGAAACAGGCGTGAACCGGTTGGCAGACGGTACAGCAGGCATGCTGCAAAGTGTGTCGAGTTCAGGAATCCGCTTCATCGTGACGCTGTTTGACTCCATGACACAGTAGTCGCTGGCGGTTCTCATTGCCCCCCTCATCCCAAAAAGGTATAATAAAGGTTAGTCATATTGAGGGGTGTGGATAGCAAAGCATGGCAGACGTACGCGACCGCCAAAAGAAGATACGGAATTTTTCCATTATCGCGCATATCGACCACGGAAAGTCCACGCTGGCTGACCGGATTCTTGAGCATACCGGCGCGCTAACTTCCCGTGAAATGCAGTCCCAGGTGCTCGATCAGATGGATCTCGAGCGGGAGCGCGGTATTACGATTAAACTGCAGGCTGTACGCCTGTCCTACAAGGCCGATGATGGCGAGGAATATATCCTCAACCTGATTGATACCCCAGGACATGTCGATTTTACGTATGAAGTATCCCGCAGTCTTGCGGCCTGTGAGGGAGCTTTGCTCGTCGTAGATGCGGCACAGGGGATCGAAGCACAGACGCTGGCCAATGTGTATTTGGCGTTGGACAACAATCTGGAGATAATACCAGTCATCAACAAAATCGATCTGCCGAGCGCCGAGCCGGAGCGCGTTAAGCAGGAAGTTGAGGATGTAATCGGCTTGGACGCCAGCGATGCAGTTCTCGCTTCTGCCAAGGCTGGTATCGGCATCAAGGAGATTCTGGAGCAAGTTATTAAGAAGGTTCCAGCTCCAACCGGAGACCCGGATGAGCCGCTGAAGGCGCTTATTTTCGATTCCCACTACGATCCCTACAAAGGCGTTATCGTTTATGTTCGCGTTGTAGACGGTAGCATTAAGGCTGGCAAGAAAATTCACTTCATGGCAACTGGAGCTGAATTCGAAGTCATCGAGGTTGGAGCGTTTAAGCCGCGCATGTCGATCGTGGACGAGTTGGCTGTTGGCGATGTCGGTTTCATCGTAGCCGGTATCAAGAACGTTAAAGATACCCGCGTCGGTGATACTGTTACCGAGGCCAAGCGCCAGGCGTCTGAGGCGTTGCCGGGCTATCGCAAAATCAATCCGATGGTATACTGCGGCCTGTATCCGATCGAGAACACGGATTACAACGATTTGCGTGAAGCGCTTGAGAAGCTGCAACTGAACGACGCTTCCCTGACGTTCGAGCCGGAATCATCGACAGCGCTCGGCTTTGGTTTCCGCTGCGGATTCCTCGGCCTGCTCCATATGGACGTTATCCAGGAGAGAATCGAGCGCGAGTTTAACATTCCGCTCATTACGACAGCTCCGAGCGTTATTTACAAAGTTACGCTGACGAGTGGCGAAATCCTGCACATCGACAATCCGTCCAACTACCCGGAGGTCGGCAAGATCGAGCATGTCGAGGAGCCATACGTCAAGGCAGGCGTCATCGTACCTAACGATTATGTTGGTACGGTTATGGAGCTGTGTCAGAACAAACGCGGCGAGTTCGTCAACATGGAGTATCTGGATACGAACCGCGTGACGATTACGTACAACATTCCGCTGTCGGAGATCGTGTATGACTTCTTCGATCAGCTTAAGTCCAGCACGAAGGGTTATGCTTCCTTCGACTATGAGCTGAACGGTTACCGCCAGTCCAAGCTGGTGAAGATGGATATCATGCTGAACAGCGAGCCGGTTGATGCTCTCTCGGTCATCGTGCATCGCGATCGAGCTTACCAGCGTGGTCGGATCATCTGCGAGAAGCTCAAGGAGCTGATTCCGCGTCAGATGTTCGAGGTGCCGATCCAGGCGTCCATTGGGCAGAAGGTTATTGCTCGTGAGACCGTTAAGGCGATGCGCAAAAACGTACTTGCCAAGTGTTACGGCGGTGACATCAGCCGGAAGCGCAAGCTGCTCGAGAAGCAGAAGGAAGGCAAGAAGCGGATGAAGCAGGTCGGTAATGTCGAGGTGCCTCAGGAAGCGTTCATGGCCGTTCTGAAAATCGACGAGGATTAAGATTACAAATGCTGGGGGAGGGCTGCGGCCCTCCTCCAGCGGCATTTGAGGACCTCCTGCGGGTGCAGCGCGATTGCTAATGCCCGGTTGAACGGAGGCTCCTTGCGAGGAGGGCTGCCATATGGTGCAGCACGCGCCTAGAGCGCTTTACATTCATATCCCGTTTTGCACGAATAAGTGCCATTACTGCGACTTCAACTCCTATATTCTCAAAGGCCAACCGGTAGACGAGTATCTCACCGCTTTGGAGAAGGAGATGGAGCTTACGCTGGCTCAAACTCCTGCCCAGCGCATCGATACTGTGTTCGTGGGCGGAGGAACACCTACGGTGCTCACACCACCGCAGATGGAACGATTCCTGGCTGCAGTGAGGAAGCATTGGCCCCTGCATGAGGGAACCGAGTTCACGATGGAGGCCAATCCCGGCACGACCGATCCTGACAAGCTGGCGGTCATGTTCGCAGGCGGCGTCAATCGACTGAGCTTCGGTGTCCAGTCGTTCGACAACGGGTTGCTAGAGCGAATCGGTCGTATCCATAATGTAGATGATGTTTATCGCAGTTTGGAAAATGCGCGGGCTGCAGGCTTTACGAATATGTCGATTGACTTGATGTTCGGCCTGCCTAAGCAGACTGTAGCCATGTTGTCCGACAGCGTCGACAAGGCGCTTGCACTGAATTTGCCGCATTACTCGCTCTACAGCCTCAAGGTGGAGGAGAACACTTTGTTCCACCATATGTACGAACGCAATGAGCTCCCCCTGCCAACGGAAGACGAAGACCTGGAGATGTATCTGCATCTCATCGGCCGTCTGCAGGAAGCGGGATACGAGCATTACGAAATCAGCAACTTTGCGAAGCCCGGTTATGAGAGCAAACACAACTCTACCTACTGGCGTAACGAGCCGTACTACGGTCTCGGCGCCGGTGCACATGGTTATCTGAAACGCCATCGCCATGTGAACATCAAAGGCGTACAGGCGTATATCGATTCCGCGCTGCAGCAGCTGCCCCGTCTCTCGGGAGAGACGATCAGCGAGGCGGAGGCGATGGAGGATTTCATGATGGTAGGCCTGCGGCTGATGGATGGGGTGCGTTGCGCTGACTTCGAACGTCAGTTCCCTGGTCACACGATCGAGGAAGTCTTCGGCGAACAACTGGAGCCGCTGCTCCAGGAGGGGCTGCTGCTCCAGCTGGACGAAGGCGAGCATGGTTTGCTGCCAGGAGGTACGCTGCTGCGTCCTGGCCGTGGTTATCGTTTGACGCCGCAAGGCGTGTTGCTTGGCAATGAAGTATTCGGGGCGTTCATCGGCGTTCTGGATAAAGCAGTTATTTCTTAGAGTCGAAGGAGATAGTTCCCCTTGAAAACAAACCCTAATCAAGAAATACCCGCAGCTGAAGAGGTTGCGATTGATCCTGTAGTCGAGCTGAAACGCGCGGCAAGCCGTACTTCCGACTGGCGTGCTAGACTGAACGCTGCCAAGGAGTTAGGTGCGCTCAGGGCGCCTCAGTCTGCCGCCATTCTGCGTCGCTTGCTCGCTGAAGATCCTGTGTACACGGTGCGTGAGGAAGCTTATCGTCAGTTGACTAAACTCGGTGAGCACGCTGAGTCTCCTGCCCGTAAAGACTCTGTACAGGTGAAGGGACTGCCGAAGATCATCGTCCGCATCCGCAAGAGCCTGGCTCAAGGACATGAATATGTGGAGTTCAAGGAAAAGCTTAAAAAGATGAGGCTGGATGTATACGACGTGCTTGAAGGCGACAAAGGCGACGGATTTGACGCCTGGCTGGAACAGCAGTGGAAAGCTTCGTTTTAATCATTAAGGAACCGATCTGCAAGCTAGTCTGGCGTCCCCGGGCTAGCTTTTTTTGTTGTTCTTACCCTGACTGTGTAATCCTTCTCATGCCTCATCAATGGGCATGTGTCTCTTCTATGTAAAATAATCCAAAAACCCTCTAAACTTTACTTATCAAGTATCCGATAGTAAAAAAAGATCAGAAATAGGTTCTTTAGTCCTGATCCAATGAGCCTATATTCGTGAAATAGGGAGGGTCTTTTAAAATGAAAAAGGTGTTTAAGCTTGGCTGCTTAGGTTTTGTTGGATTGCTTTTACTCGTTATTGTGGTAAGCGTGATTTCCTCAAACAATGACAAACCGGCTACTACCACGGAAAACACGGAAAGCGGCACATCGACCGAAGCCGTTTCATCACCTGCCAAAGAAGAAGTAGAGGAGAAACCTCAGCTGGCCAAAATTGGAGAAGAGCTTCAAGTTGGGGATGTTGTTTTCAAAGTAAATAAAATTAAAACAACCAAGGAAATTAAAAATGGAGAGTACTTCTCCTTCAGTCCGGATTCGGAAGGAAGCGTGTACCTTGTCGTCAATGTCACTGTTTCCAATAAAGGCAAGGAAACTATAAGCACTGATTCGTCTTTCTTCAAACTTCTGAAGGATGACATTGAATATTCACCTACAACTCTATTAGGTGCAGAAGGATTCTTCTTGTATGATGGAATAAATCCAGGCTTGGCTCAAACGGGAAATGTAGCTTTTGAAATTCCGGAAACTCTTAAAGACTACACATTAAATGTACAAACAGGTTTCTGGGGAACTGAGCAAGGTCAAATCACCCTTAAGTAAGGCAAGCGATATCGACCTAACATTAGAACAAAGAACCTGCAGTCAGTTGACTGCAGGTTCTTTGCATTATACCTAACTGTTGTCCAATTCTTCAGCACTTTTATTGCTTAAGGATTCGACTATTTCATTTGTCTCAGGGGGCTGAGGTAGCTGACGAAACAGCCATAACCATCTTGCAAAGGCCGCAAGGCTAATAATCAGAGCAAACCATGCTGAAACCCATACCGAATTGGATATGACGGGGTATCCGTTGCCGATAGGACCGACTCGGGGCCGACTAGACTCCCACCAAAGATGCACGAGTCTTATCGCACATAAAATAGACAAAATACCAGTGATGGTCAGAATGATTGCTGCTCGGTAGCGTTCTTTCAACAGTTCTGTCACCCTTTCCCCATTTTAATCAAGCATAGCGTAATCGGAGAGAGTGATACAGAATTTCCCATCTAATCCGATCCTCCATCGGAAATTCCTCTTGAGCATTAATTCGCAATGTTGTATATTTATTCATATTGCTGAGGGTTGCCGAGGGGAGGAGAAACGTATGCTTGTGAAAGAAGCACTATGCCGCCAAGCGAAGAGCGGCGATGTTGATACTTTGTATGAGCTGATCAAGGGCTACGCCGAGAAAGGGATCATGCTGCCGAGGTCCAAGGACGTTCTCCTCCGGCAGATTGATACGTTCGTCATCGCGGAGATTGACGGAGAGATCGTCGGTTGCGGCTCTCTGACACGGCTCGGATTGGATTTGGTTGAGATCCGCTCTCTTGGCATTAGCGAGGGCTATAAGGGCTGTGGCATCGGCAGCAAGCTTGTAGAGCAGCTTATCCAGCAGGCCAAGGAGCAGCGTATTCCCAAGATCATGGCGCTTACGTATGAGGTGCGGTTTTTCGAGCGCAACGGATTTTCTGTCGTTGATAAGGAGATTTTTCCGGAAAAGGTCTGGACCGACTGTGTCAACTGTCCGAAGCAACATGCCTGCGACGAAATCGCCGTACTGCGATATATATGACAAGCACCCACTCGGATAAACGAGTGTATGCAATTCAACTCAAGCGGCTGTCGAATCTGAAGATCGGCTGCCTTTTTTATGTGTACGCCCAATCTTCGCTTCAAACGCCAAACCGACTTGACAATCGTCAAGCAGGTTTGGTATTTTTGTAATGAATGTTAGCACTCGATACAGTGGAGTGCTAATGAATAATCGCAATCCCGGCAGACTTATGCGCCGGAGACATGCAGAGGAGGAAGGTTACGGATGTTGACAGAAAGGCAGCAGCTTATTCTTGGCGCAATCATCAATGACTATATCCGTTCTGCCGAACCTGTAGGTTCTCGGAGCATATCCAAGCGGGGAGATGTTTCCTTCAGTCCCGCTACTATTCGCAATGAAATGGCGGATCTGGAGGAGCTAGGCTTCCTTGAGCAGCCTCATACTTCTGCAGGCAGAGTACCGTCTACGAGGGGCTATCGATATTTTGTCGATCATCTAATGAAGCAGGAAGCTGCGACGGAGAGTGAGCTGCAAGCGATTCGCTCCTTTCTTTCGAGTCAGATGATGGAAGCGGAGCAGGTCATCCAACATGCAGCAATGATTATTTCCAACCTGACCAACTACACTTCGATTGTACTGGGGCCAGACTCCGTCAATCAGGCGTTGAAGCATTTTCAGCTTGTGCCGCTCGGCGGAGACAAAGCTGTGGCAATCGTGGTCACCAACACGGGTCATGTCGAGAATCGCACGGTCACGATCCCGCAGGATCTGGATATGAGCGATATCGAACAGGCGGTGCGTTTTCTCAATGAGAAGCTGAGCGGGGTGCCGTTAACTCGTCTTAAGTCTCGTCTCTTCTCTGAGGCGGGCGAAGAGATGGGCCGTTATGCGGATCAATGCGAAGGACTGCTGAGACTGATTGAGCAGGCGCTGACACCGGAGAGCGACAGTAGATTGTTCATGTCGGGGACGACGAACATTTTAACACAGCCGGAATTCAAGGACGTAGACAAGGTGAAGACCATCTTCAGCTTGTTGGAGGAAACGCCGGCGATGTTGCGCCTGTTCTCCGCTATGCCGTCAGGGCTGCAGGTGAGAATCGGCACAGAGAACGACCATGAAGCGATTGCGAGCTGCAGCCTCATTACGGCTTCATATACGATTGATGGCCAGCAATTGGGCACGATCGGTATTCTGGGGCCGACAAGGATGGATTACGGACGGGTTATTAGCCTGCTCGGCGTGTTCGGCAGCAACCTCAAGTTGCTGCGTCCCGGACACTGAATCGAGAACCCGCGACGCATGGAATCAAGGCTGATGGGCGGTTTACCGCTGCTGGCTTGCTACATTTATTCCATGCGCCAGGCAACCATTTATGGGAGGTGAGCATGCTTGGACTTCAAAAAGAATACGATAGATGAGCAGAACCAACACACGGAAGCGGAGGATATTCTCTCCCCGGATCCGGAAACAGTCGATCAGGCTACTGCTGCTGCAAGCGGCGAGCCGTTAGAAGCGGTACAAGACGCGTCCCAGAGCGTCGACAGCGAAGATCAGGCATCTGAGAACGAGGAAGATCCGCGTTATGCGGAGCTGGTCCGTCAGGCTGAGGATAATCAGCAGCGCTTTTTACGCGCGCAAGCGGATTTTGATAACTTCCGTCGCCGCACCCAAAAGGAAAAAGAAGAGCTGGGCCAATACGCTTCCTCGAAGCTGCTGACCCAATTGCTGCCGATCGTTGATAACTTCGAGCGTGCGATGGCTGCCGCTTCTGGTACCGGTGATTCTGAATCGCTCGCCAAGGGCGTTGACATGATCTTCCGCCAATTGCAGGGCGTGCTGGAGCAGGAAGGGCTGAAGGCGATGGATACGGTCGGTCAATCCTTCAATCCTGAATTCCATCAAGCGGTTATGTCGGTGGAGTCGGATGAGCATGAGGAAGGCACTGTCGTAGAAGAGCTTCAGAAGGGTTACACGCTTAAAGACAAAGTGCTTCGTCCAGCAATGGTCAAAGTAAGCGGCTGAAACGCTTAAGCTGCTTTTAAGATACACAGGTTATACTTATAGGAACAATTACGGTTAATTTAGGGAGGACTATACGATGAGTAAAGTAATTGGCATTGACCTTGGAACGACCAACTCCTGCGTAGCAGTAATGGAGGGCGGCGAAGCTGTCGTTATTCCGAATCCGGAGGGTAACCGCACGACTCCTTCCGTTGTAGGCTTTAAGAAAGACGGAGAGCGCGTTGTAGGCGAGACGGCGAAACGTCAAGCAATCACGAATCCAGATCGCACGATCATGTCGATCAAGCGCCATATGGGCACGAATCACAAAGAAACGATCGACAGCAAGGATTACACACCACAAGAGATTTCCGCCATCATCCTGCAAAAGCTGAAATCCGACGCTGAGGCTTACCTTGGCCAAACGGTAACTCAAGCGGTTATTACAGTTCCGGCTTACTTCAATGACTCCCAGCGTCAAGCGACGAAGGATGCGGGTAAAATCGCGGGTCTGGAAGTGCTGCGTATCGTCAACGAGCCAACGGCAGCTGCTCTTGCTTACGGTCTGGAGAAATCCGAAGATCAAACGATTCTGGTCTATGACCTTGGCGGCGGCACGTTCGACGTGTCCATCCTAGAGCTTGGCGACGGCTTCTTCGAAGTTAAAGCGACGAGCGGTGATAACAGCCTTGGCGGCGATGACTTCGACCAAGTTATCATCGATCATATCGTATCCGAGTTCAAGAAGGAGCATGGCTCCGATCTGTCCAAAGATAAAGCTGCTGTGCAACGTCTGAAAGACGCGGCTGAGAAAGCCAAAAAAGAGCTGTCCGGCGTTATGACAACAACGATCAGCCTGCCGTTCATCACGATGGTTGACGGAGTACCTCAGCATTTGGAGCTTAACCTGACTCGCGCCAAATTCGAAGAGCTGGCTGCTCCACTTGTAGAGCGCACGCTTGGACCGACACGCCAGGCGCTCAGCGATTCCGGCCTGTCCACAAGTGAAATCACGAAGGTCGTTCTGGTTGGCGGTTCCACCCGTATTCCTGCCGTACAGGAAGCGATCAAAAAGCTGACCGGCAAAGAGCCGCATAAAGGCGTTAACCCGGATGAGGTCGTTGCTCTCGGCGCTGCTGTGCAAGCCGGCGTTTTGACTGGCGATGTTAAGGACGTTGTCCTGCTCGACGTAACTCCGTTGTCCCTCGGTATCGAGACAGCTGGCGGCGTGTTCACTAAAATGATCGAGCGCAATACAACGATTCCGACGAGCAAATCCCAGGTATTCTCGACGTATGCGGACAACCAAACAAGCGTAGAAATCCACGTGCTGCAGGGCGAACGCTCGATGGCTCGCGACAACAAAACGCTGGGACGCTTCATGCTGGGAGACATTCCTCCGGCACCACGCGGTATCCCGCAAATCGAAGTGTCGTTCGACCTTGACGCCAACGGTATCGTTAACGTTAGCGCTCTGGACAAAGGCACTGGCAAAAGCCAAAAAATTACGATCACATCGTCCAGCGGCCTCAGCGATGAAGAAGTTGAGCGCATGATGAAGGACGCCGAGCTGCATGCTGAGGAAGACCGTAATCGCAAGGATCTCGTCGAGGCTAAAAACAATGCTGACCAGCTGATCTACTCCGTTGATAAAACGGTGAAAGACCTGGGCGACAAAGTAGACGCAGGTGAGATCGAAAAAGCGAACACAGCGAAGGAATCTCTGCAAACTGCCGTTGCTGGTGATGATCTGGAAGCGATCAAAAAAGCAACTGACGAGCTGACCGAAATCGTACAGCAGCTGTCCGTTAAGCTTTATGAGCAAGCGGCTCAAGCTGAGCAGGGCGGTGCTGGCGAAGCCGGTGGCAACGCGGGCGGACGCGACAATGTTGTGGATGCCGACTATGAAGTCGTGGACGATAAGAAGTAAAAAAGGTACGATAGATATATAGCGAGACCTAAGCAGCTCCGCCTTATTCCGAGCAGCGCTCCGGCTTTCCGCCGGGGCGTCAGGAGGGAGAGGGCGGTTGTTGCATGTAGACCGGTATTTTCATGGGGGTGACAGAGGTTGGCGGATAAACGCGATTTTTACGAGGTGCTTGAGTTAGAAAAGGGTGCTTCGGCAGAGGACATCAAGAAAGCATACCGCAAGCTAGCTCGCCAGTATCATCCCGATGTCAACAAGGGAGCCGATGCGGAGAGCAAGTTCAAGGAAGTCAAAGAAGCCTATGACACCTTGAGCGACGACCAGAAACGCGGTATCTACGATCAGTACGGACATGTGGATCCGAACCAGTTCGGCGGAGGCGGAGGCCAAGACGCTGGTGGTTTCGGGGACATTTTTGATATGTTCTTTGGCGGTGGAGGCCGGCGTGATCCTAATGCCCCGCAACGGGGCAATGATCTGCAATATACGATGACAATTGAGTTCAAGGAAGCGGTATTCGGCAAAGAGACCGAAATTACAATTCCGCGTACCGAGAACTGCGATCCTTGTAACGGTTCTGGCGCCAAACCAGGCACGAAACCGGAAAATTGCTCCGTCTGTCGGGGAACTGGACAGCAAGAAGTTGTACAGAACACGCCTTTTGGCCGTATGGTCAATCGTCGCGCTTGTACGAACTGCAGCGGTACGGGCAAGATTATCAAGGACAAGTGCAGCAATTGCCATGGCGCCGGCAAAGTCAAAAAGCAGCGTCGCATCACCGTGCGCATCCCGGCTGGCGTCGACGAGGGCGCTCAAATTCGCCTGAACGGCGAGGGAGAGGGCGGTACACGCGGCGGCCCGAACGGCGACTTGTACATCGTTCTTCGCGTCAAGTCGCATGAGTTCTTCGACCGCGAAAACGACGACATCTACTGCGAGGTTCCGCTCACGTTTGCACAAGCTGCGCTTGGAGACGAGATCGAGATTCCAACGCTGACGGAAAAGGTTAAGCTGAAGATTCCTGCAGGTACGCAGACCAGCACGTATTTCCGTCTCAAAGGCAAAGGTGTGCCTAAGCTTCGTGGCTATGGCAATGGCGACCAGCATGTCAAAGTGACTATCGTCACTCCGACTTCGCTGACGGATGAGCAGAAGGATCTGCTCCGCCAGTTTGGCGGTCTCGGCGGCAGTACTTCCGTCGGAACGGATTCCGAGGAGCATCACGAAAGCATTTTTGATCGGATGAAAAAAGCTTTCCGCGGCGACTGATAACAGTTGCTACAAAAAACAGCTGTCGACTTCCTTTACAGGAGTCGGCAGCTGTTTTGTTGTTGTCAGCCTTATTAAGCATGGCGATTGCGATAGAGCAGATAGATGAAAAAGGGAGCGCCGACGCCGGCAGTAAACACTCCAACGGGAACATCGAAGGGGAGAAAGACCGTCCGAGCGATCGTATCTGCGAGAACGACGATCAGCCCGCCAATCAAGGCCGATATCGGCAGCATGCCGCCGAATGAAGAGCCGACGAGCTTGCGTGTAATATGGGGAGCAATCAGCCCGACAAAGGAAATGGCTCCGCCCACCGACACTGCCGCGCCCGCGAGAGCGACGCTTATCATGAGCAAGGTAAAGCGCTGGCGCTGGATGGCGCTTCCCGCACCTGCAGCCATATCATCTCCAAGCTGAAGAATATTTACATTTTTTGCGAAGATAAGAGAAAGAGGGATGAAGAAGGCTACCCATGGGAGGATGAGCATGACGATTCCCCAATCGGTGCCATAAACAGATCCAGTCAACCAAACATACGCCTGCGAGGCCGTATAGATAGGACTTTTAAGCAGAATAACCTTCACGGCTGAGCCTAACAAAAAATTAATGCCAATCCCGACAAGCACGAGCCGAATGGCAGTTACACCCTTTTTCCAGGCAAGAGTGTAGACGAGAATAGCTGTGCAGCCAGCCCCGATCATTGCGGCTACCGGCAGCCAGACGATGCTGACCATATTTCCGAGTAAGCTGATGAATAGAACAGCGGCCAGCGAGGCTCCGCTGGTGATGCCGATAATATCCGGCGATGCAAGCGGATTTCGAATAATTCCTTGCAGGATGCCCCCCGAAACAGCGAGCGCAGTACCAACGAGAAAAGCGGCTACAATACGCGGTAAACGAAGCGTTTCAACGACGAGTTGATGTTCCGCAGTACCGCCGCCAAAAATCACCTTTAACACATCCAAAGGATGGATGCGCATATCCCCGAGTGAGGTGCTTAACAGCATCGCAACGATACAAGCTATAGCTAGGACAATGGTTGTCGTCAGAGCTTTTTTATGGAGTACAAATGAAACGGGGACACGTTCAAAACGAACCGGCCTGAATTGCTTCATGATTTAAGCCCCCCTTTGCGGGCGATGAGAATAAAGGCGGGAATACCGATAATAGCGGTCATGACGCCTACAGGAAGTTCCTCCGGCTGAATGACGAAGCGTGCAGCTATATCAGCTAGTAGAACGAGAATTGCGCCAAGCACGGCGCTGTAGGGAATCATCCAGCGATAGTCGCTTCCCGAGAAGAAACGCGCGAAGGCAGGGATAATCAAACCAATGAATCCGACCGGTCCTGCGATGGCGACGGAGCTTCCAGCAAGTGCCACAATAATCAAGCCTACAATCAGCTTAACAACAACGGTTCGTTGGCCAAGCCCTTGTGCGGTGTCTTCTCCCATTGTCAGCACATTCATGTGACGAGCAACGGCGAATGCGCCGATCCATCCGATTGCCATAATTGGCAATACCGCTTGCAGCATTTCGAAAGACCTTCCGGCGACAGAGCCAGTAAGCCAGAAGATGACATCATTCAGCCCTTGCTCGTTGAGTACAAGAAGTCCTTGCGTGAACGAGGAGAACAGGGCTCCTAACGCGGCCCCCGCTAAAATGATTTTTAATGGCGTCAAGCCATCTCTTCCAAGCGAGCCAAGTGCATATACTGCGGCGGCACCTAATGCAGCGCCGACAAAGGAAACTGCGGTCAATACCGGAAGAGAGGAGATGGATAACACGGTTACAGCAAACACGATAAAAAAGGAAGCTCCGAAATTAATGCCTAGAATATTGGGATCGGCGAGTGGATTCCTCGTCAGTCCTTGAATAAGAGTGCCACATACGGCAAGACAAGCTCCAACCGCAGCCGCAATGAAGGCTCTTGGAACTCGCGATGTTTGCACGATAATGTGAGCATCTGAGTTTTCATCGTAGCGGGTAAAGGAGTAGAAGACATCAGACAAGCGGATCGGTGTCGTTCCATAGGCCATGCTTATGAATATGCATGCGATAAGGAGCAGTAATCCGACAACCAGACCTACGCCTTTTGACGTATTAGATAGGGATAAGCTTTCCATATATACCGCCCCAGTTCCGTGACATACAAAAGAATGGGCTCATTACCGCCCATTCTTTTGCGCATCTTTATGTGATTCAATTATTAGATATCGTAGTAGAAGAACAGATCATCTAATACCATTTTTGCTGCAGTGGCGCCGCCGGACAAGCTCCATGTTACGTCATTAACTTTATAGTATTTTTTGTCTTTAACAGCTGTGAGCTTGCTCCACAATGCATTTTTCTGCCATGCTTCCTGGACTTTGAATTCATCACCACTACGGTTGTCAGACGTAATGTCGAAAATGATGTCTCCGTTCATAAGCGGAATTTGTTCTTGGGAATCAATATCGATAAAGATCTTTCCTGCCTCGGTTTGAGCTTTTGGACGGCTCAGGCCAAGTTCGCTCAGAATGCTTCCAGCGAAGCCGGTGACGTATACACGGGCGCTGTTGTCATCAGAGAAGCGGACAATGGATACTTCTTTTTTGGCGTCACTACCAACCTTTGCTTTAAAGGTCGCGACCTTTTTGTTCCAATCGTTCATGAACGATTGAGCGGTGTCTTCTTTGTTGAAAGCTTTGGCTGCGACAGCCATGTTGTCTTTCCATTCAAAGAGTTGATCTACGTACAGTGTAGGAGCGATTTTGGACAGTTGGCCATAAATTTTCTCATGGCGCGTTTTGGCTCCGATAATCAGGTCAGGCTTCAGAGCGACAATGGCTTCGAGATTAGGCTGCAGTTCGCTGCCGAGGCTTTTCGCGCCGGTCATGTCTTTTTTGAGGTAATCATACCAAGGAGCTTGTACCCAAGACTCAACTGCTCCTACTGGTTTGACGCCAAGCGTGAGCGAGATATCAATCATGCCGTTGACCAACACGACGACACGTTTTGGTACCGCGGTCAGCGTTGTGTTGCCCATTGCATGGGAAATGGTTCTCTTTGTATCAATGGCCACGGTTTTGTTGCTCGCGTTCCAGTTCACCCACAGGCCGAATGCTTCACCAAGGAAGCGGAGCGGTACGAGAGTACGGCCGTTTTGTTCAACGACTTTGGCACTCAGGGCCACGGTTTTGCCGTTTACAGTAGCTTGGCTGCTGTTGATTTTCAGTTGAATCGTGGCGTTGCCCCGAGTTACTTTGAGTGTTTTATTTTGCGAGTTGAAGCTGAGTTTAGCGCCGAGCTTTGATACAACTGCGCTGTAAGGCACCATTGTCGTGCCGTTGATTACTTTCGGCTGGACATCGAAGCTTACTTGCTTGCTGTCAACAGTAACTTTGATTGGAGCAGCAGCAGCTGATGCACTTACAGGGACGGAGACGGCAGCGACGAGGAAGGAAAGAGATAAAGCAATAGCGCGAAAACGGGACTTTATCATAAAAACAAGAATCCACCTTTCAAGATGAGTGAGTGTATGGCTTTTATTGATAACGATTATCATTATCGTTATAACCTACATTGTATAAGATTGTCAACATTTAAATTTATAAATAATGGAAGAGAGGGACTTCATTATTGAGCGACTTGTTCAGCCAATTGTCGGAACGCTTGATAAAGCTCATAATCTAGCTGCAGAAGTGCTTTATGGTCAACGGTCTCTGCTTTTTGAATAGAATCGAACCCGTCCATCTTTGTCCCAATGAAGTCATGCATCTCGGAGCTGGCTTCATTGACATCCGATTTCATGCTGTCCCAGGCTTTTATTAGTTGAGCGGATGTTTCTTTTGCTTTAACATCGTCGCCGTCCTCGGCATCCTGCTTCAATTGCTTGATCAGTGAACGAGCTTCTTCAATGGACTTGTTTAATGTTTCATGCTTTTTTTTATCGGAAGAGGAAGGGGCGGCATCTTTTTTCATAATTGAACCCGTTGCTGCTTTTGTTATGGACTCGTTGCTTTTTTTGGCATCTGCAGCTTTTGGGGGCGGACTCGGTTTTTCATTCGGTTTAGCAGTAGGGGATGCCGAAGGCTCGGTAGAGGGAGACGACGTCGGTGAAGTTGTAGGTGAGGTTGTCGTGCCAGATTGAGCTTCCGCTGCAGGGCTTGCTGACGGAGATGGTGCGGGACTCGTTAGAGCATCCGGCGGGGTGCTTTCTACAGAGGGAGATTGTTCGTTCGATGTTTCAGCAGTCGCGGTCGACGACTTGTCTGTACTCGCATAGCGGTCGGATGATGAGGATGCGCTGCAGCCTGCTATCAGCGACACTGCCGCAATGGCGACAATGGTAAGGGTATAAACTCGTTTCAAGATGACTCCTCCTAGTATGATCTGTTGGCATATATTAGCATCTTAAATATAGTAGAAGATGCGGCAGCGATTATCAATCATTTTTTTGATAACAATTCTCATTATCATTGACAAGATAGAGGCACTACCTTATTCTGGATGGAGATAAAGGAGTTGAGCATATTGAACGCTCTTGAAACTCGCGGTTTGTCAGTAATGTACGGGAATCAATACGTATTTGAAGATCTCAATTTGTCCATTGATAAAGGGAAAATTACGGCGTTGATCGGCAGCAACGGATGCGGCAAGTCCACTTTGCTGAGGACGATGGCCCGTTTGCTTAAGCCGCAGGCGGGCAGCGTGCTGCTCGAGGGAGACAGCATCGCTTCATTGCCGACGAAGACGGTTGCGCAACGAATGGCGTTATTGCCGCAAGGTCCGACCGCACCTGAAGGGCTGACGGTGCTTCAACTGGTGAAACAGGGCAGATATCCTTATCAAACCTGGCTGCAGCAATGGTCCAAGGATGATGAGCGCGAGGTATGGAATGCTCTGAGCAAAACCGGGCTCACCGAGATGGCCGAGCGTCCAGTGGACTCTCTTTCTGGCGGACAACGTCAACGGGCCTGGATCGCGATGGTGCTTGCACAGGGTACGGAGATCGTGCTTTTGGATGAGCCGACAACATATTTAGATTTGACGCACCAGATCGAGGTGCTTGATTTGCTTTACCAGCTTAATGAGGAGGAAGGTCGGACGATTGTAGTTGTACTACATGATCTGAATCTTGCCTGTCGTTATGCCCATCATGTAGTTGCCCTTCACAAGCAGGCGGTTTATATCGAAGGCAAGCCTGAAGAAGTGGTGACTTCAGATATGATTAAAGCTGTCTTCAATCTTAAAGCGGATGTAATCATGGATCCTCTGTATGGAACACCGCTATGTGTTCCTCATGGCAAGGGAAGAACGATATCTGAATAGAGAACGGGGTAAACAAATGGCCTTCAACTATGAGCAGCAAGAGATGGAGCTGTTGATGCGAGAGTACCGGTTAACACTGGAGACATCGCAGGACAGGACTTTTTCTATTCCTTCCATGGACTTGCTGAACCGGGACAAATGCCTAGAATATCTGACTAAGACCGGTGAAATATTCGAGGCCGAGACATTAATGGCCAACGCTTCTCTATTTGGTAAAAGGTATAGCTATCTCGTTGTTGCTTCATCGCTTTACGCGATGAGTGTGTTTGATAAGGGCTTGGATTACTGTCTTGAGAACTGCCATATCGAATCCGAGAGACAGGGTCACGCATGGCTGCCCAAAGCTCGACTAGCCAATATGGAAGTCACTAGCCCCCAACCGAACGCGCGGCAACAATGGCGTGATGGGGTAATTAACCATATATTTGAGCATAATCTAAGCCGGGTATGGGATGCGATTTCCCGTTTTGTTCCTATGTCCAAGGCCGTTCTCTGGGAAAATACAGCTATTTATGTGTTTTGGCTCTATGAGAATAAGTTTTTGGAGGGACTCCAGGAGGAGCAGCAGGCTCGCCTGCGCGAGGATTTAAGCTATCTTGTCCAAGCTCCCGCCCATTTGTTCGGCGAAAAGAAAAATCCGCTTGCTACTTTTTATGGTCCTAAAGTCGCAACAGTTGGGTCGGAAAAACCAATTCGCATTCGAAAAACATGCTGTTATTACTATCAGGCTTCGGATGAACCCGAGGATTATTGCTCATCATGTCCCAAAATAAAACATGAGCTCATTCCTGAGAGCGTAATTTGATTCATACAACACATACAAGTATAGGGAGGCCCTGTTTCTTTTTGGAAACAAGGCTTTTTTATTTCATTTTAATTCCTCTGTTGACAATTTAGGGATAGCTCATTATGCTGAATGAGGTAATTGATACTGAGTATCATTATCAATTAAAAGGAGGGTTATTAATATACTTAGTTCCCGGGAGGAGCAGTTTTAATGAATTACCGCTATCAGAATGCGCAGAATCGGCTCATTCATAAAAAAGCTGTAGAAATGGGCATAGGCTGCAAGCCTTTAATTTCTGGAAGCGAAGAGTTCCTAGAGCTTACCTACAGGGACAAACATCTAATTATCAATAAAACCCGATCCCATCAAATGACGTTAATGTCGGGGCTGCTGGCTAAAAACAAGGAAGCTTCCAATCTGCTGCTCAGAAGAAGAGGATTGTCTGTTCCGAATTATCTTGTTGTTTCTGAATTCAATGATGCAGCTACCCGTTTTTTGGAGAGACATCGCTCCATCGTGGTTAAACCACTGGATGCGAGCAACAGTGTGGGTGTTACGCTTCGCGTCACGGGCAGCGACGAGTTGGAAGCAGCGATAACAAATTCTCTTGGATACAGCGATAGAGTGATGCTCCAGCAATACGTGTCGGGGTTGGATTACCGGATTCTAGTCATAGGCGGGCAGGCCGCTGGTGTTTTGGAATATGTGCCAGCCTTCATCGTCGGAGACGGGGAATCAACGATCCGGCAGCTCATCGATAGATTGAACACCGCGCAGCTGAGAAGAAACAGTGACGGGGAAAAAAGTTCCTTTCAGCCGTTTGATTGCGATTCGAAGTCGTTCCAAGCCCACTTGAAAACGAGAGGCTTGACCCCTTGGAGTGTGCTGCAGCGGGAAGAGCGCTGGGAGCTATATGGAGCAAGCAGCATTTCGGTGGATACGATAAGCGAGATTGTGATCGATCGCTCAAAGGAAAGCAGCCCGGCTATCCTGCACGCAGCGGTTGAAGCTGCCGCGGCATTACAGCTGGATGTCGCTGGAATTGATATTCGTTGCCAGGACATTGCTTCGCCGCTAGATGAAGCCAATGGCGGAATCCTTGAAGTGAATGCATTGCCGGATATGGTTGATCCCTATCTTTTTCTTGATCATGATTCTAACGATGTGGTCAAGCTCTACTTGAACTATTTATTCAGAGATTAAAAGGAGCGTTCAAATATGATGTCTATCAGCACTCAGCAAGACTACCTGCAACTGCAAGGCGAAAGGGAGTCCCAGGCAAGATCGTATCCTCGCCGTTTTCCGCTGGTCATCCATAAGGCCAAAGGTATGATAATTACGGATATGGATGGAAAGTCCTACTACGATTGCTTGGCTGGAGCCGGTACTTTGGCGCTTGGTCATAATCATGATGTCGTCGTCGAAGCAATCAAAAAGACGCTGGATCAGCAAATTCCGTTACATACGCTGGATTTGGCCACACCGCTTAAGGTGGAATTCATGAACGAGATTTTTGCGATTCTGCCTGATGAGCTCAAACATACCGCTAAAATTCAGTTTTGCGGTCCTACAGGAGCTGACGCTGTCGAGGCTGCAATCAAACTCGTTAAAAACGCTACAAAGGGCGGGGCAATTTTGGCCTTCCAGGGCGCCTATCACGGTTCCACTCAAGCGACTCTCTCCATGAGCGGCAATTTGAGTAAAAAAGCCAATCTGCAAAGCTTGCTGCCTAATGTTCATTTCCTTCCATTCCCTTATGAGTACCGCTGCCCATTCGGTGTTGGCAACGGCAAGACGGCCGAGATCAGCGCTCAATATATCGAGAATCTACTGAATGATGTCGAGAGCGGCATTGCCGAGCCTTGCGGTGTCATCGTGGAGACGGTTCAAGGCGAGGGCGGTTCGATTCCGGCGGATATCCAATGGCTCAAGGAATTGCGGCGGATAACGGCCGAGAGAGGCATTCCGCTCATTATTGACGAGGTTCAGACGGGCATTGGCCGGACCGGCAAAATGTTTTCATTTGAGCATGCCGGCATCGTGCCTGATGTTATTGTATGCTCCAAAGCGATTGGCGGCAGTTTGCCGATGTCGGTTGTCATTTATAAAGAAGAGTTGGATCAGTGGCAACCGGGGGCGCATACAGGAACCTTCAGGGGCAATCAGCTTGGTATGGCAACGGGTCTGGCTACGCTTGCTTATATTAGGGAAAACCGGGTTCTGGATAATGTAAACGAACGCAGTAAACAGTTTTTTGAAACTCTTAACCGGCTGCAAGAGAAGTATGAAGAGATCGGCGATGTGCGCGGCAGAGGGCTGATGATTGGCGTGGAGCTCGTTGACCCGCGTGGAAAAGTTGATCGTCTGGGACATTATTTACCGAACGGACAGCTTGCTTCCAAAATCCAGGACAGATGTTTTGCGAATGGACTTATTATCGAATCCGGCGGCAGACATTCGGCTGTGCTGCGCTTCTTGCCACCGCTTACGATCACGGCCAGCGAAACGGCGGAGGTATTATCCATTTTTGAAAAGTCGGTCATGGAGGCCGTCGAGGAGAGCCGAGTTGCTCACTAAGGGCTGCAGCTATTAATGAAAAAGCATTCGATCCTATTCGCTGTTCTGCTTGGCGCTTTTTCGCTTGTGTTGACCAATAGCGCCTTCAATATCCTGCTGCCGAGCTTGGTTACCTTGTATGGCATTTCAACCTCGCTGGGCGGCTGGTTAATGGCTCTTTATATATTGGCGATGACCATCACGATGCCGCTCACTTCGCTATTCGTCGATCGGTTCGGTCGCAAAAGAACCTATTTGTTCGGCCTGGCTCTATATGGGCTGACTTCCGTATTAGGAGCGGTGTTCAGCCATTACTTTGAGATCGCGATGCTGGTGCGCGTACTGCATGGCATTGCAGCTGGGCTGATGATCCCTTTGTCGCTTGTTTTGTTGTTCGACTATTACGGCAATGAGGCAAGAGGCAGGGTCGTTGGAGCTTGGGGCATGCTGCTTACGATTGCGCCCGCGATCGGGCCGACGCTTGGAGGAGTCATTATTCAATATGGCGACTTGAGCGCCTTATTCTGGATCAATGTTCCGTTTGCAGTCGCAGCGTTTGTCTGGTGCAGCTTCAAGATCAGCGCTTATCCTCCAGTACGCCGCAAAACTATTCATTGGCAGAACGTTACCCTGCTCGTCCTGGGCGTCGCCGCGTTTAGCTTGGGCATTCAGTTCGTATCTCAGCCCGGCGTGCCGGCTTGGGGGGCGGCAGCTTTGTTATTGCTCGGCGCAGCAGCAGGCATCCAATTTCTAAGAGTGGAGAGTAAAAAGGAAGAGCCGCTAATTCGTTTTGGATTGCTGAAACGCTATCCCGTCTATACGGCAGCGCTCGTCGTGGCAGCGGTACAGGATGCCGTTATGTTCGGCGTAATCTTTGTGCTGCCGCTCTTTTTCCAAGAAGCGCTGAATTTGTCGCCAGCAGCAGCAGGAGCGATGTTCATTCCGACCGCCATCGCGACAAGCTTGTTCGCCTGGATCGGAGGCAGCCTGGTCGATGCCGGCAAATCGCGGGTATTTATCGGATACGGCATCTTTTTTGTCGCCCTTTCCATCGTTTCCTTCGCCTTTTTGCCGCAAACGGCTCCGCTTGTTTTAGTTATGGCATTAATGGCGCTGAGAGGCATCGGCAATGGGCTTTCGGAAATGTCGCTTACGACGATCGGCTTTGCTGCTTTGCCGGAAGAGGATTTGCATGAAGGTTCGGCGTTGGCGAACACGATCCAGCGGCTGGCCTCTTCCTTTACGGTCATGCTGCTCGCTGTTTATTACGATTACCGCAAAGGGATGCTGATTGATGCGGGACAGCTTGCCAACAATGCCGGGTGGACGGCTCTAAAGGAAGAATGTCTGCTGCTTGGAGCGTTGCTGCTACTGACGCTGCCTCTGCTGCGGGTTATTAAACTAAAGAGGGTGAATGACGTTGCTGGGGAACAGGCAGCTTGAGGCCCAGAAATGGGCTAACCAACATACATGCAGGACGTTGCTGAACTGTTATGCCAGAGAGTTCCGCCAGGAATCAAGTTTTACCGAATCATCGCATCATTACGCGATTTCCTTTCCTGCTAGCGGAGTTGTCGTTTCGGGCAAGCTAGCCCGCTGGTCGGCAATCGGTGAGCATCGGTACGAGAGTTATACAGCCAGTACCGGGCAGGAGCTGGACAGCGCAGACCTGGCGTTATGGATAACAAAGGAGCTTGGCAAAGAGTTGCCTATGCTGACGACGGAGCTGCAGGAGCAGTTTTTCCGCAATGTCGCGGGCAGTAAACGGAATTTGGCGTTATTCATGGAGCAAGTTGATTTACCACGGATGAGCGATTATAGAACCTCCGAGCAATCGTTACTTCACGGGCACCCTTTCCATCCTTTTCCGAAAAACACGTTAGGCTTCTCCGAAGCCGATGTTCGGCACTATTGCCCGGAGCTTCGAGCCTCATTCCAGCTTTGTTATGTAGCGGTGCGGCATGATGTGTTCGAGGAGGAGTGGGTAGCGGAGGAGCGGCGCATCGAGCCCCCTCGGGAAGCCCGCGATCAGGCGCTAATCATGCTTCAGGATTCCGTGCATTTGTATAAATTGCTGCCCATCCATCCATGGCAGTATGAACATGTGCAATCAATGGAAGAAGTTCAAGATTATATAGGGGAAAGCAAAATTGTGCTGCTCGGAAACTGCGGCCCGTTATGTTATCCAACCTCGTCTGTCCGCACGGTTTATGTCCCCGAGCTAAGCTGCAACATCAAGCTTTCCCTGGATGTTCAGATTACGAATATGCGCCGAACGAACTCGCGGGAGCAAATGCGCCGGACGATGGATGCAGCTGCCTTTTTGCTGCGGAGCAGATGCTTCGAGAACGAAAAGCATACGGCTATCGCTTACGAGGAAGGGGTTGCGAGCTGTCGTATGGGGCGGGATGAGCTGACCGCTCTGTTCACGATTGCATACCGTCCGGTGGAGTTTGATCTGACGTCCACCTATGTGATGTCCAGCTTGATTGAGACGGCGGCGGGAGAAGAGCAGCCGCTGCTTGCTTCTCTATTGCAAGTTGACCACGCGGAGGATTGGTTCCGCCGTTATTTGGAAATCTCACTACTGCCGATCGTTCGCATAGCGGATGAGAAAGGCATTCATTTTGAAGCCCATCTGCAAAACACGCTGCTTACGGTGAAGGATGAGATGCCTCATACATTTATTATTCGCGATCTGGAAGGCGTCAGCGTCAATCGGGATAAGGTCGGTTTACCGGCGGAGGGGCCATTGTTCTATTCCAAGGAACAGGCCTGGGCGCGCACGAGTTATTATTTTATTATCAATCATCTTGGCTCCTTCATCCATGCGATGGCTACAGTGGCCGAGTGCAAGGAAGAGCGCTTCTGGTCGATTGTGCAAGATGTTCTTGGACAGGAGCTTGCGCGTAGCGGCAACGAGTATGTCCGGCATCTGCTGACGGCCGAATCGTTCCTGGCGAAGAGAAATATGGCGAGCTGTCTGGCTGGCGTGAGCGAAACGCCGACTTATGTTCCGGTGGATAATTTAATGAAACGTGTAGGGAGTGTAGTGGATGTTACAGACAAGCAGCTTGTCTAAATCAGAGATTAGTGCCCTGCAAGAGGTCGCGGAAAGAGTGATGCGCCAATCGCTGCAGGCGCTCATGTTTGAAGGTATTCTGGAAGCGCAGCAGGCGGATGGAGAATGGATGCTGCTCGGCCGGAAGGAGGACGGCTCGCCGGTTCGGTATACGTTCGAGGCTTCCGTCAAGGAATCATTCGGCCGCGTCCGGCTTGTGCCGCATTCCATCCGCCGTGAGGGTGAAACGGGATTCAGTCTGTATCCCTTTTTGGAAGAGGTGCTGCAAAACCGCTTGGACGGCGCTCAACTGAACGCGTTTCTCCACGAGCTTACGGAGACGCTCGTTAAAGACAGCCAATCTCGCGCGGCGCAGCCCGAACAGATTCCGCATTCCGAGCGGCATTATGAAGCGCTGGAAAGTTATATGGCGGATGGACATCCTTACCATCCGAGTTATAAATCGCGGCTTGGCTTCAGCCTGGCGGACAATGAGGCGTACGGCCCCGAGTTCAACCGCGAGGTTGAGCTGACATGGGTTGCCGTCAACCAATCATTGATCGATGTGTCACTCTCGCCGGGACTGTCACTGGAAGGGCTGTACAGCCAACATTTGAGCCGGGAGGATATGCGCCGGTTCCACCAAACGCTGAGCGAGCGTGGGGATGCGGACAAGACGTATGTGTACGTTCCGGTGCATCCTTGGCAGCTGGAAAATAAACTGCCGAACGTATTCGCGGAGCAGCTGGAAAACGGGGACATCGTGCCGCTCGGCGCGGCGGAAGGCAAATACCGGGCGCAGCAGTCGATCCGCACGCTGGCAAGCCGTGCGAACACGGAGGCTCCTTACATCAAGCTTGCGCTGAGCATTACGAACACATCGACGAGCCGCATTCTGGCGCATCATACAACGCAGAACGCGCCGCTCGTCAGCGAATGGTTGGAGCGGATCGTGAGTAGCGATGCCGTTCTCCAGGGGGCGGGCTTCCGCTTGCTGAAGGAGGAGGCAGGTGTATCGTTCCGCTACGATTCTTTGCCGGGATTGCAGTACCGCACCGCTTACGGAACATTGGGAGCGATTTTTCGGCAAAATGTGTCCCAATATTTGCAGCCTAGCGAGGAGGCTTGGCCGCTCAACGCGCTGCTGCTCCGCCAGAGGAACGGCGAGCCGTTCCTACAGGAAGCGATCCAGCGGCATGGTGTCTCCAAATGGAGCCGCGAGCTGATTCGCACCGTCGTTGTGCCGATCGTCCATCTGCTGTACGGCCACGGCATCGCTCTGGAATCCCACGCGCAGAATATCATTCTTGTTGTGGAGGATCTGCTGCCGAAACGGATTATTTTGAAGGATCTGCATGATGGAGTGCGTTACGTTCCAAGCAAGCTGCTGCACCCGGAGTGGCAGCCTCAGCTGCATCCCGAGCCGGAAACGCATCGCAAGTTCAACCGTTACTCGTTCCTGCAGACGGAATCCGTGAACGATGTCCGTGATTATACGTTCGACGCTTTCTTCTTCATTTGCATGACGGATATTTGCTGGGCACTGGAAGACTTCGGCCTGAGTGAGGGCGAGTTCTGGAAAACATGCACGGAAGTCATTCTGGATTACCAGCGTCAGCATCCCGAATATGCGGAGCGGTACGAGATGTTCGATCTGTTCGCGGATGATGCGCTG
This sequence comes from Paenibacillus herberti, assembly GCF_002233675.1. Classification (GTDB taxonomy): domain Bacteria; phylum Bacillota; class Bacilli; order Paenibacillales; family Paenibacillaceae; genus Paenibacillus_O; species Paenibacillus_O herberti. The sequence continues at coordinate 484,899 of NZ_NMUQ01000001.1, forward strand.
ATTGAGGAAATGACGAAGCGGCGCATTTATGGCGATGGCGAGCTGTATTTCCGGAGTGCGCTCAATCCGCTGCGGCTGGCGAGGGAAGCGATCCAAGGATGAGAACTAACAAGCTTAAAGCCAAGCTGCGGGAAGGGCGAGCGGTATATGGCTTGTTCGTCTCGATCCCGCATCCCATCATCATTGAGATGATTGCCCAGGCTGAATTTGACTTTGTCATCATCGACTGCGAGCATGCCACTACGAATATGGAAACCGTGGAAGAGATGGTGCGTGCTGCTGAGCTGCATGATTTAACGCCGCTGGTTCGAATCTCCAAAGTGGATCGCATCGAGATTCTCAAGGCGCTGGACTGTGGCGCTCAAGGCATTGTCATTCCAAGCGTGGAGGCTAAGGAGCAGGTCGAAGAGGCAGTGCGCCACGCCTTTTATCATCCGATCGGTATGCGCAGTCTGAATAGCGGGCGTCCGGCGTCGTTTGCGAAACATTCGCTAGTGGACTACATCGCGGAAGCAAACGAAGAGCTGATGATCATTCCAATGATTGAGAGTGTGGAGGGAGTCCGCCGCAGCATGGAGATTTTGAGTCTGCCTCATATCGATTTTGTGCTGGAGGGAGCGGCTGATCTATCGCAATCGCTCTCGGTGCCTTGGCAGACGGAGCATCCTGATGTGTTAAAAGCGCTTGAGGTGGTTTTCTCCGCTTCCGGCGCCTGCGGCGTTCCCTATGCGACTGTGTCGCGCAGCGTGGACGGTCACAGACAGTGGGCGGAGCGGGGCGTGCGCATTTTTGTGCTTGGCGACGACAGGAATACGGCGTTTCGGGCCTATCGGCAAAAGCGGGCTGACTATAGTAGCGCAACGGAGGTAAAACAATGAATCGCCAAATAGAGCGCTGGATTCATGAGTGGCAGGCGGCAAGCGATGAGCCTGTGTGCGCATATGTGTACGATTTGGCAGGCATCCGGCGGCATGCCGCATCGCTGCTGCCTGGTTTGCCCCGGCAAGGCAAGCTGTTTTATGCGATCAAGGCTAATCCCGACAAGCGGATTATCGAGGCGCTACTACCAGTTGTGGCTGGCTTCGAGGTCGCTTCAATCGGTGAGCTTCGGCGGGTGAGAGAGGTGTCGGCGCAGGTGCCGATCCTGTTCGGAGGTCCGGGCAAAAAGGATACCGAGCTGGAGGCCGCCGTGGAACTCGGCGTGGCTTATATTCATGTGGAGAGTCTGCTTGAGCTGCGCAAGCTGATCGGCATAACGACGCGCTTGAAGCGGCCGGTTAAGGTGCTGCTGCGGGTTAACTTGAGTTCCGGACAGCTACCGCAGACGAAAATCGTCATGGGCGGCCGGCCGACCCCGTTCGGCCTCGATGAGTCGTATCTGGATGAAGCGATGAAAATCCTCGGCGCTTCGGACAATGAATTCGTGGAGTGCAGGGGGTTCCATTTCCACTCCTTGTCCAATAATGTGAACGCCGAGCTGCATGCCGATATGGTTGATCTATATTTGGCGAAGGCGGAGGAGTGGAGAGCGCGCGGCCTTGATGTTCGCGTCATCAACGCGGGAGGCGGCTTCGGTGTAACCTACGATGGCACACCGGGGTTTGAATGGGCGCGGTTCAGTGCTTTATTAAAGGAACGCGGTGTCGAAGCGAGACTAGGAGACACGGAGCTATTTTTTGAGCCCGGCAGATTTATCGTTGCGGATTACGGCTATTACGCGGTTGAGGTGGTCGATATTAAACGATCGCATGGCCAGTATTTTGCCGTTGTTCGCGGTGGCACACATCATAACCGCCTTCCGGCCTCATGGGGGCATGATCATCCGTTTCACATTGTGGATTCGGAACGTTGGTCGTATCCATTCGCCCGACCGTCTGTGCATGGGGATAAAGTGACGATTGCCGGCGAGCTGTGCACGCCGAAGGACCGACTACATACGGATGCTCCGGTGGAGCGGCTTCGGGCTGGTGACGTTGTCGTTTTTGTCAAATCCGGTGCTTACTGCTGGACGATATCCCATCATGATTTTTTAGGCCACCCGCATCCTGAATTCCATTACATTACGGAAGGAAATGACTATGCAGACATCGATAATTCCTGTGGAGGGCAGCAAAGCGCAGCGGCAGATCATGAAGGATCTGATGGACGCTCTGCTGTTCGAGCAGTTTTTCCGGTTCGATGAAACTACGGTAATCCCACTAGCGGAGCGTCCGGAGCTGGGGCAGCTATTCGCCGGGCGAACCGGGACGCTGGCATACGATGGGGAAATTAGATTTCTGATTGAACCAAGTCTGAGGCAGCAGTATCAGTGGGTGTCTTCCGCTCCGATTTATATTAATGGAGATCGGGGTTGGCAGGAGGTTTATTCACCTCGCGAGCTATGCCAAGTCGTGTTGCGCAGCATGTTGTCCGATGAGGCTTATGCCGCGCAGGGAGTGAATGATTTTCTGGATGGACTCGATGTGGCGGTGCGCCAGCTGCAGCTGAGCATGGAGCAATCGGCGGTCCCGCTCCGCTTCAAGCCTAGCAACGGTCATGAATGGATGCTCAAGGGAGAAATGATCGCTTCCCTACGCGACCGCCCTTTCCATCCACTGGCTAAAGCCAAAATCGGCTTAGCAGACGAGGATTATGCTTCCTATATGTCGGAATTCGGCCAGCCGACCGCAATGAGATGGGTTGCAATCAAGAATGAGTGTATCGTCAGGGGAAGTGAGTTGGAGGAACTCGAACTGCTTGATATTTTGGACGGCAGGGAAAGAGCGGAAGTAGAGTCAGAGCTAGCCCAGAAGAAGCTTTCTGAAGCTAGCTATACTGTACTCCCCGTTCATCCATGGCAGCTGGAGCATAAAATCATTCCTGATTTCCAAAGGGAGCTTACGGATGGAACTCTCGTTGTTCTTGATGTCCAGACAGGAAGCTTCCGAGCAACATCATCGGTTCGTTCGTTTGCGGCTTCGGAACAATCGGAGCTGATGCTCAAGCTGCCGCTCAGCGTTCTGTCGCTTGGTGCGGCGCGTTATTTGCCAGTCGTCAAGCTATTGAACGGGTTGGCGGGAGAGCGAATGCTCCGTCAAGCCATCGCCAGCGATGAGACACTAGCGGACAAGATCTATCTGTGCGAGGAGAACAACTGGTGGGGTTATATGCCGGAGTCGATGGGACTGTTCGACGACCATCCTCGCCACTTGGCCGCGCAGATTCGCATGTTGCCGCGTGAAGCGCTGCAAGCGGGTTATCGGATTGTTCCGATGTCCTCTCTAGGCGTGCTGCGGGAGGAGGGACATTTTCTGACCGAGCTTCTGGGAGGCAATATTACCCGCGAATCGGTTCTAAGCTTCTATGCGGAAGCGGCAGCTCTATTCTATGACGTTGTCATGAGGCTATTCAAGGTCGGTGTCGTGCCTGAGATTCACGGGCAAAACTGCTGCCTCGTCCTGTCAGGCGATCGGCCAATCGCACTGCTGCTTCGCGATCATGATTCCGTACGGCTGCATCAGCCTTATCTCGATAAACATGGAATTGGTGATCCTCGTTATCATATTCGTCCCGGTTACTCCAACAGCCTGTACAACGAGACGCTTGAAAAACTGATTTTTTATGTCCAATCGTTAGGCACGCAGGTCAATCTCGCTTCGATTATGGAATCGCTGTCGGAAGCTTACGAGATCCCGATCCGGGAGCTGTGGGAAATAACGGAGAGTGCATGGAGAAATGCGCTGGATGCCGTTGATCTGCCGCAAGCTGATCGTGAGCTGCTTCGCGAAGTTATTTTTGAGAGCAAGTCATGGCCGGTGAAGCAAATCGTCCGTCCGCTGCTGGAAGCGGAAGGGGTTCCTGGGGCAATGCCTTCGGGTAAAGGTTTGGGGCCGAACCCGTTTGTACTGTTGCGGCAGAATCAGCTTTAGCTGCAAGGCTGGAAACATCTCAGCGGAGAGCTTCGTATATCTTTTTAACGGTTCACTTAATACCAATATTTGATTAATAGTATGCCGGCTATAATTTATTCTCCTCTCCCATTAGGGGGAGGATTTTTGTTTTGAAAAGGAAAAGTAATATTTAAATTATAAATGAGCAAAAACGGATACAAAAAATCCCAAAATAGGTCAAGCCAACTTGAACTGTTCACGAACTACGTGAAATGGAATACCGTTCTTGCCGCAATCGTAGACAAACTGAAGTCGGTCCAGTTGGACTTGCTTCCGAACCGTACGCAATCCTTCGCCAAAAGGGCAGGGTTGCCCTAACCCTGTAGTACAGTACAAATGTGTCCAAGCCAGCAACGCCCACAGGCGGGTAAATGCCGTTGCTGAACGAACCTGGTAGGTATCGAAGCCAAGATTGTTTTTGGACTGGCGGAAAAAAATCTCAATGGGCCAACGCTTGCTGTAATACATGGAAATCGTTTCCGTATCCAAGGAAACATCCGTGCACAAAAAAGCGCGTAGCGCTTTAGGCACACCAAACGCTTGCTCCGGCCAGCACAGCAGAACGGCAGCATTTTCAATATCGTTCAAGGCGCCTTCATATCGGTATGTCCAGTATGAAGTTCCGTTCACGGTCACAAGGCGAACGTCTTCTTTGCGGATATGGGCGGAAAAATCCTTTAGGGAGATACGGATCCCTTGCGGGTAGATAATCCGATTGGTTTTAAGACCACCAATAAGATGGTAGCCAGCAGAGGCGTAGCTGTCGATTACGCGAGAGCAAGTGAACCAAGAATCCACAAGCACGTAACCGCCATGAGGCGGAAGAGGCAGCGTAGCGGCTATATCGCACACATGATCTATTTTTGTATACACCGTGCCGTCGGGATTCGTTTTCGTTTTGTCGTACAAGTCAATGGAATGGATCAAAGAAGTGTCGTTACTTTGGACCACCGTCGCTTGAACTTGATGGCCCCAAACCACTTTTCCTTCCAAGTGAGAATGATGAAACCCGGTCTGCTCCATCGGAGATTGCGCCTGTGACGAAGGCTTTGTCTTCTTGGAGATCGTATCATCATGAATAACAAACAGCGGCTCTGCTGTCTGCTTGGCTATTTGAACCACGTACCGAAGTGATTCGACCTTGACTTTGTTTTGCAACACCGCTTCATCCCACTTGCCTTCGGCCAGAAAATGCCCAAGTGTCGTACGGTGGCAGCTACTATACTCGGCTAGATCCACTACCTTGCCACGAAAACCTTTCGCTGCAGCCGCCGCCATGTATGTCTCGATATGTGCCACGACCGGCTTAGAAAAATACAGCGGTAACCGGTGTTGTAACAAGTAATTGCGAAGCGCGGCATGATCGGGTAGGATGGCAGTATGAGACATAGCAATTTCTCCTTGGTGAAAATCAGTTGTGGTGACTACTTTTTACCACAAGGAGAATGCTTTGTCTCTCTTCTTTTTTGTTTTACAGTTTACTGGAAGTGAATTTGCTCATTTATAGATTTAAATGAAGATTCGTTTTGAATTGAAATCTAAAAAATACTCGCTTTGAATAATATAAGTGTATAATTTCATAATGATTCAAACGGAAGAGTTCTTCAGGAAAAAAATAAGGATTCCAATACCGGAACGGAATACAAGACCGAGTACCGATATGACGGAAACGGCAATCTGACTTGGCAAAAAGATTCTAACGGGGCCGTCACGGAAATCCGTTATGACGCGAGAAATTTGCCCGTATGGATGAAGGACCCTGCGGGAGCAGAGTCGGAATTCCAGTATGATGGCAACGGAAACCTGACTCGTATGACCAATGACGAGGGTCATTCCACCTTTTACGAGTATGACAAGTTGGGACGGGTTGAGGTAGTCACTTCTCCCGACGGTAATAAGACGACTTACACGTACGATAAAGCCGGTCGGATGAAAACGGTGAAGGAACCGGGAGGGGGCGTATGGCAGTCCGACTATGATCCCCGCGGATTGCTGGTAAAGTCGACCGACCCGAACGGCAATACAGAGGAGTACACGCGCAATTCCGCTGGACTTGTCACCGGATACAAAGACGAGCTGAAAGTCGAGATCAAGTTTACTTATGACGAAATGGGCCGGGTGCACACGACAACCGATCCTAAAGGCGGAGTGGAAACCTTTACCTATGACGCTATGGGAAGGATTAAAACCTATACGGATGCCAATAAAAACAGAACGGAGTACGTATACGATCTGTTGGGCCGCTTGAAGGAAGTTCACAATGCTTTGGCTGAAAAAACCGTTTACCGCTACGACTCTGTCGGCAATCTAATAGAAATGAAAACGGGCAGCGAAGCTGTCACTACCTGGAGCTACGATGCGTTTGGCCGATTGACGGAAAAGACCAATGCCGAAAACGAAACACGCATCTACCGTTACGACGAGACGGGCATGATGTCCGAAAGTGTGGATGCTCTAGGCAAACGCACGACTTACGACTATGATTTACGCGGACTCATGACCGAAAAAAGAATGCCGGACGGCGAGGTTTTTTCCTATCGTTACGATTCGCTCGGCCAGTTGAATGAAGCGTCTACAACAAAAAACAAGCAATTGTTTGACTACGATTCCATGGGCCGGGTTTCCAGCATGCAGAATGCGACCTGGGACAAAACGGTTCGTTTTCAATACGACGAGCGGGGCAACCGCACCAAAGTAACCGATCCCGAAGGGAATACGCAGGAGTACGTCTACGATCTGCTCAATCAGATTAAGGAATTCACCGATCCGGACGGCTTCAAGACGACGTTTGAATACGACCCGCGCGGAGCGATGACTAAGGTCGACCGTCCAAATGGAATTCAGTCTGAATATGCGTACAACGAAAATCTGCAGCTGGTCAGCATTGACCATAAGGGCGAGCGTACACAAAGCCGATTGGACTATAAATATGATGCAGCCGGCAACATCGTAGAGAAAAAAGAAGAAGACGGAGCCATAACAACGTATGGCTACGACATGTTGAACCGGATTAAGCAGGTTCAATATCCGAAGGCCAAAGATGCGGATATTTTGGACACGTATGATCTGCCATTTAAGCAGCAGTACCGCAACGGTTCTGAATTCTCTTACCGTGATTCCATGGTTGATCCGGCTAGCGAGGTCAGCTACACATACGATACGGACGGCAATCGCAGCACGATGTCCGCGGACGGCAAAACGATCGCTTACGACTATGACGCAGCCGGACGTATGCTGAGCGCTGGGGAAGAGTCGTTTACCTATGATGCAAACGGCAACCTGATTCAAGAGAGAGGCAAGCAGGGGCTAATTCAATATTCGTATAACAGTAACGACATGTTGGAGCAGGCATTATATGCGGATGGTTCCAAGGTCGATTACGAGTACGATGCTTTCCAGCAAAAAATCGGTCGTAAAGAAAGTTATCCCGACCCGCGTCAGCAGCCTGGGCTGCTTGAGGCGGAGAGAGTAACGGAAAGCACCTACGGCGAACCCGTTTCTCAAAAGGACGCTTTATTAGAAGAGCCGGTTTTGCTAGAGGATCAAATGTATTACCTTAATGACGGATTGACGATCATGAAGGAATACGGCGAGGATTTGGAGCCGATTGCACAGTATTACGAAGCGAACGGCCAGGTGCTGTCGCGCAAATCGTACCGTTATAACGGATGGAACGTGCTTGACGAGGAATCGCCGATCAAACAAAGCGAAGCTCCGGTAAGGGGGATGTTGCGCGGAGATTATACGTATTATTTAAACGATCATTTGGGCAGCGTTACTCATCTGACGGACCGCAACGGCGAAACGCTGGAGCAGTACCGGTATGACGCTTTCGGCAGTCTCATGACGCCGATGACGGCGGAGTACAATACCATTGGATATACCGGTCAAACAGTCGATCCTAAAACGGGGCTAATGGATTATAAAGCACGCTGGTACGATAGCAACGCGGGGCGATTTACGAGCGCGGATACTTACGAGGGAGACAGTACATCACCATTAACATTAAATTTATATTCATATGTAAATAACAATCCAATAAACCTTACTGACCCTACTGGGAACTATTGTGTATCACAGAACGGAAAGTATGCCCAACCTGGTGAATGTGACTCACCTGACAGCATTTATTTAGGAAAAGATTCTAGTTTTATCGGTAGACCTGTTATTTGGAAAGAACAAGTAATTGGCTTTCTGTCAGAGGCTGACGGAGTTACCATGAACGCTTCAAGATACTTCTCAAATTACTGGAAGTCTTATAAAGATGATTACTCATATGTTCGTTGGCTTGCTGGAGACAATGATTATTACTACGGCTTGAATAAGGAAACCCAGGAAAGGTTAAGAAAACGTCAATTACAAAACTACATGGCGGGGCAAATAAAAGCTGGCTTTCCTGATTTTATTGACGGTGTGCTGTGGGGGGCAGAATTAGCCACTTTAGGTCGGTTAAAAGCTGGTAAACTTCTAAAAGCATGTAACTGCTTTGCAGCAGGGACCAAAGTGTTGACAGACGAAGGGGAGAAGAATATCGAAGACATTGAAGTCGGAGATATGGTTCTCGCTAAAGATGAGAATAACCCTGATGGGGAATTGGCTTACAAGGAAGTAACGAATCTTTACCGCAATCAACGTGATGATATAATTAAATTGTATGTTGGGAAGCAAGTCATTGAAACGACAGACAACCATCCGTTCTGGGTTGAAGGTAAAGGATGGGTATTTGCGGATGAGCTTCAGATGGGCGATAAACTCCAAAAGGCTGACGGAAACAACCTGACGATTGATAGAGTTGAGTTCGTTAAGCTAGACGAAAAGGTTACGGTATATAACTTTACCGTTGCTGATTTCCGTACGTATTATGTAACGGATATTGGGATTTGGGTTCATAATACAAATTGCGGAATATTTTCTTCAATTAACAAAGACAAGCGATTAGTTAGAGCTGCTGAAGAAATGGGGAAAGATACTACTATTCAAAAGGAAGCGGATGAATTAATAGCCAAATTTTTGGAAGGAAACACTAACCCTGGACTCGGTAGTAAAAATTTATTTGGGAATATTAACTATCTACGCGGGAAAAATGGAGCTCGAGTATTTTATAGAATGAATGATGGGAAGATGGAGATTTTAGGTAAATCAAATAAAGCTAATGAACAAACGGTTATAAAAGTAATTACAGAACTGTACAAATAAATGTTTGGGGGTGAGAATGAATGAGAATAATGAACATTGAATACCCAACTTCATTAGAAAAAATAGAGGACATAAACAATGATAATATTGATGTAGTTGTAACTCTCGAGGACGGCGTATCTTATGTAATAGTTGTATCTACGCCACAAAATTACCATTGGTATATGGACAAAGAAGAGATTAACTATATTCCACCATCTCCACCGAATGTTGTAGTTAGAAGCCTAACTGAAGAAAATATTAGAAGTGCTGTTGAAGCATTTGCAACGAATGAGGCATACTGGCTAAAGTTGTATTTTCTCATGGGGAGCAATAATGGTATTTTCGATATGCTTAGTATTAATAAAATGCTTGATGAAATTAAGAAAAGCAATGCACAAATACTTGACTCTAATTAGAAATTCAAGTATTTAAATAATCGACCTTGGAGGCAATTCAAAAACCTTCAAGGTCTTTTTTATCCCACCAGTGTCAAATGAATTGATCGGCCTTGTCTAGTAAGAACTTAACCCTAGTCATGTCCATATTAAGGCAGTGGCATCGATGAAGCTCTTGTAGCAAGCTAATAACCTTTGTGAAATCCTGTAAAGCGGCTCTCCTTTGCAACTTAGTCCATATACACATTGTTCCTCTGGTTAAATAATGGAAAAACCAAGCCCGCAACACGTGTATGCCATCGTCATGGAGGGAGGATGGCAGGCTGTTCTTCTGGTGCGAGGAGAGTTAACCACCTTCGTCCGTTATCCACTATACATGTCCATTTAGGCTCAATGTCTCAGAGCCTAGCCTTTTTTTTTGTTAAAAAGTTATACAATTTTCTTGACTGACTCTCTGATCTCTTACGTGGATTATAAGAACAACAAGCTCGTAATCTAAGCTTTACCCACAACATTTCCAGGAAATTGAAAATCATAAAAGGGTGTCCCCTCGCAGACAAAGTCGGTATGATAAGTGAAAAAGAAAATAAGGGCAGGCGGATGAAATGTCGAATACACGAGCAACTTCCTCTTTACTTACACCGGACTTTGACTTTTTTCGTCGCATGTACATCCATTGCGGACGGACGCTGAACCGATTCATTCAGACCATGAAGACGCTATCCCATAATCCTGGCGCATCCATTGCAGAGGTCAGTCAGGATGCAGCGGAAGCCAAAGCCATCTCTCGTTTGTTACAGAATCCAGAGATAAACGAAGAAAATGTAATGGATGCCTATCGGGTGGAAACCCTACGTCAGATGGAGCAAACAGGCGAGTCTGTCTTCTTGTGCGTGCAAGACACGACCGAAATCAAGTTTGGAAGTCGGGAGAAGACGCCCGGACTTGGGGCGTATAACCGTGAGCAAACCAAAGGATTGCTGGTGCATTCTTCACTGGTACTTACACCATCCGGACTCCCGATGGGCCTCCTCCATCAAAAGATTTGGGCGCGTAATCTGAAGCTCAAAGCGGAGCGGAAAGTCAGTCGTCCCTACGAAGAAAAAGAAAACTACAAGTGGACCGAGACCGCGCAAGCTAGCGCCCAGGGTCTCCCTTCGGACATGCGACTCATTCATGTGGGAGACCGGGAAGCGGATTTCTTTGAGTTCTTGTCTACGTTGCAGGCGGACAACCAATCGTATGTGATTCGTTCCATGCAAAACCGCATCACAGAAGCCGAAGGACGCATGTGGGACGATGTGTGCAAGCAGCCGGTAGCGGGTGAGATTGTCGTATCCATTCCGCGAGATACGCGCCGCGGGGTGCCCACTCGGGAAACGACTCTGGCAATCCGCTTCTTGACCGATACCGTACAGGTACCGGCCCACTTGAAACAAAAGCGCGCCGGGTATTCACCGCTCACCTGTACCATCATTCATGCCGTGGAAACGACACCGCTTGAGGGACAAGCGCCCATCGAATGGTTTTTGTTCACCAACCTCCCGATCACGACGATGGACGAGGCGAGCGAAAAAGTGGCGTGGTACGTCCAACGCTGGAAGATCGAGCGATTCCATTACATTTTAAAGAGCGGTTGTGAAATTGAAAAGATGCAAGCACGTGATGGGGATCGGCTGAAGAAACTGATCTTGTTCTATTCCATTATTGCCGCCCAACTTCTGCATCTGACCTATCTGGCTCGTCAGCAGCCAGACGCGCCGTGTACTCAAATCATGAACGACGAGGAATGGAAGGTGCTTCACCGCATTGCTTATAAGACTAGTAAGCTCCCTCCGAATCCGCCTACGTTGCACGAAAGTGTAATGGCACTGGCCAAACTCGGCGGCTTTTTGGGACGCAAAGGTGACGGCGATCCCGGAGCCAAAGTGCTCTGGCGCGGCATTCGAGCCTTCCAAACTGTCTTCGAAAGCTATCGCTATTTATTGTAATTTATTTCCTGTGCTGTGGGTAAAGCTTAGGCTCGTAATAGCTTGGTATTGCGGGGTTAATGTTGTAAATAATATTCATGATCCACAACCCGGTAATAGTAATTACGGGGAAAAGTGGATTTTGAATGATTAAATTTTGAATGATTAAGGACCCAAGCGAAATCACCCGCTTGGGTCCTTTTTACTATCCTCGTCAAGCGTACCGACTTGCAGCCGTCCCATCCCTCGCCAGCACAACCTGAAGCCCCTTCAATCCAAACATCATATTGCTTTCGATCCGCTCCAAAGGAGCTGAATGATCGATCTTGAAATTCGGAAAGCGCTCCAGCAGCGTTTCCAGTACAACCCTAGCCTCCAGGCGGGCGAGTTGGGCGCCGAGGCAATAGTGAATGCCGCTACCCAAACCTACATGAGGGTTTGGGTTGCGATGCAAATTAAAAACTTCCGGCTGCTCGAACACGCTCTCGTCATGGTTAGCCGAGCCAATATGGAGGAAGACCGGTTCGCCTGCACGAAGCTGATGGCCATTTAGCTCCATATCTTGCTTGACCGTTCGATAAGTTAACTGCACAGGCGAGTAATAACGGAATACTTCTTCCAGCGCAACTGGAATGAGAGAGCGATCCGCCAACAACTCGGCGCGTACTTCAGGCATGCTGTCCAGGCAGAGGAAGGAGGACGCGATCAGATTGGTCGTGGTTTCGTTGCCCGCGACGAGCAACAGAATGCAGAAACCGATCAGCTCAAGCTCTGTCAGTTTCTCGTCATCGACTTGAGCTTGAACAAGTCTCGTAATAAGATCATCCTGCGGATGAAGGCGCCGCTCGTCGGCGATCGTTTTGAAATAAACGCTCATTTCCTGCTGACAGTTCTGAAAACGCTCGCCGTTGTTGCCGACAAGATCCTCCGACCAGACCTTGAAACGATTGAAGTCCTCGCTTGGTACCCCGAGCATACGCGCAATAACCGAAATCGGCAGTGGGCTTGCCAGCTCGGACATAACTTCCATTTGTCCCGACGCTTCGGCCCGATCGAATAATTCTTCGGTCAGCGAGCGGATGGAAGTTTCCATGGCTTCAATAATCTTAGGCGTAAATGCTTTGGACACGAGCATACGGAGCTGGCGATGTTTCGGCGGGTCCGTACGCAGAATACTTGACTCAATAGGATCTTCCGAGGGCTCAGGATTTTGGGAGGAAAATAGATCATGACGAGTGAAGGCTAGCTTAACTTCCTCATAACCGAACAGTCTCCAGCCGGTTACACCAACGTGGTCTTCGTAATAGACCGGTTCAACCGGTGAGTTCTTTCTTTTCTCGCGGTAGGCTTCCAGTGGAATAAGATCTGTTACATTCCAATCCATGAGCGTTCCTCCTTGTCATGTGAACGGCGATCAAATGAGTGATAAATAGTTTTATGATAGAACTATACTATTCTCGAACCAAACGGATTATCCTTCTTTTTGAAATGAATCTATTTATTTAATACTTGTAAGGAATGCGTTTTTGTGTCCTAGCTCCGTTCTGTTGTAGAATAGAAAGGATGGTTAACGAACGGCAAAGGGGAGTCGATTTCTTCTAATGAAATACCATGAGCTTACTATTAATACCACCGAGGAAGCGGTGGAAATGATTTCGAACTTTTTGCATGAGCAGGGTGCGGGTGGCGTATCAATTGAGGAGTCCGGATCGCTGGACCGTCGGCGGGATTTGAGCTTCGGCCAATGGTATGAGGTGGCCTTGAACGATATTCCGGAAGGCAACGCCGTCATTAAAGGTTACTTCACCGAAGAAGAGGATATGGACGCGCATGTTGCCGCAGTTCGTCCGCGGATTGAAGAGCTGAAGAACTATGATATTAATGTTGGCAACTATGAGATTACGGTCGTAACGATAGATGAAAATGACTGGGCGACAGCGTGGAAGCAGTACTTCAAGCCGATCCGCATCACGGAGCGGATGACGATTAAGCCGACCTGGGAAGCTTACGAGCCGTCGGCGGAAGAGATCGTTCTGGAAATCGATCCTGGCATGGCATTCGGTACCGGCACGCATCCGACGACATCTCTCTGTCTGCGTGCGCTGGAGTCGGTCATTCGCGAAGGCGACGAGGTCATCGACGTTGGAACGGGCTCCGGCATTCTCGCTATCGGTGCGGTGAAGCTGGGAGCGGGTCATGTTCTCGCAGTTGATCTTGATCCTGTAGCTGTATCGAGTGCGCTGGAGAATGCAAGGCTGAACGGCCTTGAGGACCAGATTCAAGTCCTGCAAAGCGATCTGCTCGGCGTGCTGAAAATAAGCAGCGGAGAAGCATCCAACTGGAGCGACAATTCCAATCCGATTGAAGCCAGAGTGCGCGCTGATCTCGCGGCTCGGGCAGTGAATGAACCGCTTGGAGTCAATGTGCCTTGTGACGTGATTGTGGCGAATATTTTGGCCGAAATCATCCTGTTATTCCTGGACGATGTGTATGCAGCGCTGAAACCGGGTGGCATGTACGTTGCCAGCGGCATCTACGAGAACAAGGAAGAGGTGGTCGCTTCGGCGCTGCTGGCCTCCGGTTTCGAAATTGTGGATCGCGTTCGCGAAGACAAGTGGATCGCCTTCGTTGCGGCGAAGCCTCAAGGGGAGAGATAAGCAAGCATGGAAGGACTTAATGATTTTCTGCTCTATCCACTGGAAGAGCTGCCGTTTCTAGCACTTGTGCTCATTATCGCATTCACGCTTCATGAATTTGCCCATGCTTATGCGGCTTATAAATTCGGTGATGATACGGCTTATAAGCTAGGCCGGGTCACGCTGAATCCAGCCGTACATCTGGACGTATTCGGTACGCTGCTGATTCTGATTGCCGGTTTTGGTTGGGCAAAGCCAGTTCCGGTCAACCCGCTGCGTTTCAAGCGGCCGCGCTTAATGAACATCGTCGTGGCGGTTGTTGGCCCGCTCAGCAACCTGCTGCTAATGGCGTTTGGTGTATTGATGGTGAATATCTTAAATTCAACGGGGATTTTGCATGACGCCCCGGAGCGGGTCATTGATGCGCTGAATATTTTCTTCAAATATTTCATTTACATGAATGGCATGCTGTTCCTGTTCAATCTGCTTCCGCTGCCGCCGCTTGATGGCTACCGGATTGTATATGAGCTGCTGCCAAAGCGGACGCGCATCATACTGGATCAGTATTCGCAATGGGGGATCTTCATTTTCCTACTGCTGGTATTCATTCCTGCGCTAAATCGGGCGACGATTGGGCCGTATCTTAGTTTGGTGGGAGATTTGCATAACATGCTCAGATCGTTTTTCTCGCTGTTTTTCTGATAGGCCAATAAGGACTTCTCTATATCTCATACGACAAAACAGCGGGCGCCTGAAAATAGGCATCCGCTGTTTTTTTGATGGACGTGGCTGCCACAACAACCGGAGGATGTTCCCTCTGGTTATTTGTTTACTCCTTGCGAAGATGCCGAAGCTTATCGGGATTCGCGACGGCATACAGCGTTTTGATGCGATCACCTTCGAATTCGAAGGAGTACACGTAGATCAGCCCGTCGTTCATGTTAAACATCATCCCGGGCATGCCGTTGACGGGAAGAAACGAAGCTTCGTACTGACCGTCATACCGCTCGACCAGGCCAAGCAGTACTTGCAGAATGCTGGAAGGACCGAGGATTGGAATGCGGGCAGCGAGCACTTTTCCTCCGCCGTCGCTGTACATGATCGCATCGTCCGTGAGCAGCTCCAGCAGGCGGGGGATGTTGCCACTCAGAATATGGTGGACAAATTCACCGAGTTTTGCCTCGGCGACAGCGTAGGAGGGTCGCAGGGCGGGATCGTAATGGATGCCTTTGCGTGCTCGATGGAAGATTTGCCGGCAGTTGGCGGCGCTCTTGCCTACGATTTCCCCGATTTCGTCATAGGAGTAGGCGAACACCTCGCGCAGCAAAAAGACGGCCCGTTCCGTAGCGCCAAGCTGCTGGAGAAGGAGCAGGTAGGCTGTTGATATCGATTCGGCGCGTTCCGCCGATTCGGACGGATCCGAGTGGATGTTACTGTCGCCAGGAAGCGGATCAGGAAGCCAAGGACCGATATAAACTTCTCGCTGGCGGGCGGAGGACTGAAGCAGGTCGAAACAACGGTTCGTCGCCATTTTGCATAGATATGCCTTCTCATTCGCGATCCTGCCGTTGTCCCCAATCCCACTGTAAGCGAGGAAGCAGTCCTGAACGACGTCTTCGGCATCCATAACGCTGCCGAGCATCCGGTAAGCAAGGGCAAACAGAAGCGGCCGGTAGCCTTCATAAGGGACTTCCATACGAGACATCTTCTCCTTCTAATGTATGATGGAAGGTGCTTTGCGAAGGATATGCTGGACGGCTCTGCGCGCGCTTGCGACAGCCGCATCGGCCAGCAGCTCTCCATGCGAAGCCCAGTCGCCAGCTACGTATAGCCCCCCGATCTCGGGAACGGCTGGACCGGGCTTGGAGTCAACCCGGTTGATGTGAGGAATATCGGGCGTGACCGTCATCCGGGGTAAATATTGCCGAGCAGCTAGCTCCGATCTCCAGCCGGGCTGAGCGAGGTCAAGGACGTTTTCCAGCTCCCGCTCATCTTCCTTTGCATCGTTGTCATCTCCATGATACTTGATTAGGCTGATGGTGTGTTCGCCATTATCGCTCATTACAGCGGCGCGAGGGGTGCCCGAGCGGGATTGATCCGTCAGGAACACTGCTTGATCTACTCCATATAGGAAGGTGCAATCCGGATTGGGCAACCGCTTGAGTCCGACATCCAGACAAGCGGCCGTTGCGGGGCGTGATTGCTTTTTCCACGTTTCCAGAGCTGTGTGCTCCCATCCGTTGACCAGCTTGCAGGCTGTGGCAGGCGCGACTGCCAGCAGGACGATGTCCGCATGGATGCCTTCTCCCTGGTCGTTCACAACGCCGATAACCCGGCCGTTTTCATGCCGGACGGCGGCGGTCTTCCAACCGGTTCGGATTTCGGCTCCATGTGCTGCAGCGACCGAGCGCAGCTCCTCTACTAGCGAACCCCAGCCCTTGTCGAGGTAAAAAACGCCTTTGAGTGCGCTCTGGAGCTGCTTAAGTGCCGGGCCTGCGACATGCAGGTGAGGCAAGGCGCTGTAGGTCGCCGTACGCATGATGGAGTGGAACAAATGGCGCAGCAGCGGATCCTTCAGATTCGCTTCGATCCAATCGGAGAGGCTAATTCCGTTCAGTCTGCTGGTATCCAGCTTGCCGAGTTTCGACAGCCAGAACGCCATCTCCAGCTTGCCTTTTCGTGTAAGAAGCGGTGTTTGGAGCAGGGAAGCAAGGCTTGTTGGCATGACATGTAGTCGGCCTTTCCACAGGCCGCGTGCCCCGATGGAAGGGACTCCTCCTTGGAGCTTGAGCCCCAGCTCTCGAAACGACTCATGAGCATATCCGTTGTACAAGGCGTGTGCGCCAAGGTTGAAATAAATTCCGTTTTCATGCCGGGTGGACGCCCGGCCTCCTAGGTGGCTTTGCTGTTCCAGAAGCAGAGTCCGGCGCCCTTCCCGCGCCGCAAATGCTGCGGCTGTCAGGCCGGCGATTCCTCCACCGACAATGATGATTTCATACCTTTCCATTTCCATCTCTCCATCATCCTTTCTTGTTTACTCTTAAGACTGGAATGTTCCTGTTTTTGTGACATTCGGTGAATATCACGAAGGTAGAGGCTGATGGCGACATTCTTTGGATGAACTGGGGTCCGCGCTCCCATGGCGCGGGCTTTTTTAATGCCGTCTGCATACCGAATGCGGGGTATTCGAATAGATTTCCCGCCTCAAAACGTGTATGATGGAGGATGACTTTTAAAAAACAGGAGTTTGACCCAATATGCAGCGTTACTTTATAACGCCGGAACAGTTCGGCGACAATGGCGTCATCCTTAGCGGTGAGGACGCTCATCATATCGCGAGAGTCATGCGGATGAAACCTGGGGACGAGGTCATCGTCAGCGATGGCGCGGAGCGCGAAGCCCGCATTGTCCTGACGGCCGTTGATCCGTCAGAAGTCAGGGGCGACATCGCCGAGGGACTTCCGATGGATCGCGAGCCGCTTTGGCAGGTCACGGTTGCTCAAGGTCTTCCAAAAGGAGACAAGATGGAGCTCGTCATCCAGAAGGGGACGGAGATCGGCGCGGCCGGGTTTTTGCCGTTCCAGTGTGAGCGCATCGTTGTGCAATACGACGCTCGCAAGGAAGCTAAGCGGCTGGAGCGATGGGGCAAGATCGCCAAGGAAGCGGCGGAACAAGCTCACCGCAGCCGCCTTCCAATTATCCATGAGGTCCATAGCTGGAAGGAGCTGCTTGCGGCTTTTTCCTCCTACGACCTCGTGCTTTTCTGCTACGAAGCGGAAGGACATGAACCAGGAGCAGCAACTGGGCTCGCGGACCGCATCAGACAAGCCCGCGAGGCGGGCAGGCTGACGGCGGACAAGGCGCATCGGCTTCTGCTGGTTGTTGGGCCCGAAGGCGGCTTCTCTCCGCGCGAAGCGGAAGCGGCAGCAGCGGCGGGCGCAATGGCGGCAGGTCTCGGGCGCAGAATTTTAAGAGCGGAGACGGCACCTCTGGCAGGCTTGGCTTGCTTGATGTACGAATCCGGTGAAATGGGAGGAAGATGAACAAGATGCCATCGGTAGCACTTCACACCTTGGGCTGCAAAGTTAACTTTTACGATACCGAAGCCATCTGGCAGCTTTTCAAAAACGAGGGCTACGAGCAGGTTGACTTCGATACAGACAAGGCCGATGTTTACCTGATCAATACCTGCCATGTGACAAACACAGGCGATAAAAAAAGCCGCCAGATCATCCGCAGGGCGATTCGTCGCAATCCAGATGCTGTTATCGCGGTTACGGGCTGCTACGCGCAAACGTCTCCGGCGGAGATTCTAGACATTCCCGGTGTGGACCTGGTCATTGGCACGCAGGACCGCGAGAAGATGATGGACTATGTACGTCAAGTACAGGCGGATCGGACACCGGTCAACGCCGTTCGTAATATTATGAAGACACGTGAGTTCGAGGAGCTTGATGTGCCTGACTTTGCGGATCGTACGCGTGCTTTCCTTAAAATCCAGGAAGGCTGCAACAACTTCTGCACCTTCTGTATCATCCCTTGGTCACGCGGACTGTCTCGCAGCCGTGATCCACAAACTGTTGTCGCTCAGGCGCGCAAGCTTGTTGAGGCTGGTTTCAAAGAGATCGTGCTTACCGGTATTCACACAGGCGGCTATGGTGACGATCTCGACAATTACAAGCTGTCCGACCTGCTGTGGGATCTGGACAAAGTGGACGGACTAGAGCGTATCCGCATCAGCTCCATCGAGGCGAGCCAGATCGACGATGATATGATCGAGGTGCTCAACAAGTCAACCAAGATGTGCCGCCATCTTCATGTCCCGCTTCAGGCTGGGGAAGATACGGTGTTGAAGCGCATGCGTCGCAAGTATACAACCGAGGAATTTTCCGCGACGATTCGTCGTTTGCATGAGGCTATGCCAGGTGTAGCAATTACGACGGATATTATCGTTGGCTTCCCGGGCGAAGGCGACGAGCAATTCGAGACTGGTTTTACGTATATCAAAGAGCTCGGATTTTCCGAGATGCATGTATTCCCTTATTCCAAACGGACTGGCACACCAGCGGCACGCATGGAGGACCAGATTGACGATTCGGTCAAAAACGAGCGTGTTCATAGGCTCATCGACTTGTCGGAGCAGATGCAGCTTGTTTATTCCGAAAAATACGTCGGCCATGTGCTGGAGGTCATTCCAGAGCGGGAGCATAAAGGCTCCGCTGCGGGATCGGGTCTCGTCATGGGTTACTCGGATAATTATATTCAAGTTGTATTCCAAGGGGATGTATCCCTTATCGGCAAACTTTGCCGCGTGGAAATCGTCGAAGCTGGCGTGAATGAGAGTCGGGGTCGACTCATTAGCGTTGAAGAAGAAGGGCCAGTGGGACTGGAGAAGGCAGGCGCCTAAGAAGGTGCCAGTAGAGAGGGACGGACGCTTAGCTTGCGAGTTTTGCAGTTGCTGACAGCAGGCTGTACGGGGCGGTGCGTCAAGGAATTTTCAGGACCGGGAGGATCAGGAGCGCATGAAGGAAATCTCAGCAGGTGGGGTCGTTTACCGGCGGACGCCAGAAAATGGGTTGCAGATCCAGCTCATACAGGACCGATACGGCAAGGTATCCCTGCCGAAGGGCAAAATGGAGCCGGGCGAGACGGTGGAAGAGACCGCGCTTCGGGAAATCGTCGAGGAAACCGGCATGACAGGCCGAATTATCGAGCCGATCGACCAGATCAAGTACCAGTATCGCCACGAGACTAAAGGTTTGGTGGATAAAGAAGTCCATTATTACCTGGTCGAGGCGACCGGAGGCACCCTGCAGGCGCAAGTCGAGGAGATCCGCGGCGTGGAATGGTTCGAGCCGGAAGAAGCTTGGCGCAAACAGAAGCAGTCCGGTTATGACAACAATGACCGCATTGTGTCTCGTGCGCTTCGGCTGCTCGGATTGAATATATAACGATTAGTAACGAGAGCGTCGAGAGGCCTCTAGGCGAAAATGTAGACGGTAGCTAGCGACTGAGGCAGCGTACGCGGTAATGGCCCCGTCCCCTAGATTTTGGGGGCGGGGTCTTCGCTTGGAGCGCTGCGCGAACGCAGCGTAGGCAAGTAGCAGAGCGGCAGTACGAGCAGGGAGCAGATGACATTGAAAAGCGTCTGCGCATGAGCGAGTTGGGCTGCCGCTCCGCCGCCGAACCAAGCCGCCGCTGCCGCTAGCTGTGGTGTTAGAGGAAGGAACAGGGCAGCGCCGCCTACATTAAGGGCGACATGGAACCAGGCGACTCCCATACCGGCTCGAGATCCGCCGATAGAGGCGAGGACGGCAGTAACGCAGGTGCCAACGTTGGCGCCGATGATAATAGCAATGCCAAGCTCGGGAGGCAGCACGCCAGTAGCCGCCAGGCTCATTGCCATGCCGATGACGGCGGCGCTGCTGTGCACGGCTGCTGTTAGGATAGCCCCGGCCAGCAGACCCCAGAGCAGGCTGTCGCCGGAGCGCTCCATGAACCAGCTGAAAAAGGGGCTCTCCTGAACAGCAGCTCCGATTGATTTCATGACGGCGATGCCGGCAAGAATAAGAGCAAAGCCGAACAGAATCAGCGAAGCGCTGCGCAGCGGCTTCAGCCAGCGCTGATGCCGCTGTCCCCCCGAGGGACTCATCTCCCCGAGCACAGCGGTGAGCAGCCATCCGGCGAAGGCGGTCAGCAGCAGCGGTGCAGCCATCCGTTCGATTTCCAGTCCGATCAATTCGGTCGTCAGGCAAGTGCCGATATTGGTGCCAAGCACGATGCCGAGCGTGCGAGCAAAGGTCATTACGCCGGCATTTACCATGCCGATTGCAATGACGGTGACGGCGGTGCTGCTTTGCAATACCGCGCTAATGACAGCTCCTGTGGCCAGACCGTGCAACGGGGTACGGGTGAATCGTTCTACTGCGGCGCTCATATAGCGTCCAGCGGAGCGATGCAGCGCATTTTCCATCAGCTTCATGCCAAGCATGAAAATGGCGAAGCCGAGGACGGCGGGTAGGACGATGCTGCTAAGCATGGACGTGGACTCCTTTGAACCGGCTGAGCCGGAAAATTCGTTTGTCCTATCGTATGTGGACGGGCGGGCTTGCATGACCAAGCCTATATTTAACAATGACGGACCTTGAAGCGGGTGAACTCGCTTCCAGGACAGCGGAAGGATGAGAGCATCGTGAGCAGAGCGAAGCTATATTTATTTAAGAAGAAAACAAGGCGTCTGGAGCAAGGGCAGCCATGGGTTTACGCTGGAGAGATTGAACGTATGGAAGGGGAAGCCGAGCCGGGTGCGATGGTTGATGTGCTGGCCTCGAATGGACGTTATTTGGCATCGGGTTATTGGAATCCGGCCTCGCAAATCCGTGTGCGTGTCATCGCTCGCCAGCCAGAGGTAGAGCTCGATGAGATTTTCTTGACGGCAAAGCTGCAGGAATGCCGTG
Organism: Paenibacillus herberti; assembly: GCF_002233675.1. Classification (GTDB taxonomy): domain Bacteria; phylum Bacillota; class Bacilli; order Paenibacillales; family Paenibacillaceae; genus Paenibacillus_O; species Paenibacillus_O herberti. The sequence goes on from NZ_NMUQ01000001.1 coordinate 506,464, forward strand.
CTCATCGGGAGCGTTTCCTAAATGAGCGGGACTGTCGCCTGGTGTATGGTGAAGCGGATTATTTGCCAGGGCTCGTGGTGGATCGCTTTGCGGATGTGCTTGTTGTGCAAATTTTGACACTCGGCATGGACTTGCGTCGGGAAGAGCTGGTAAAGGCTCTTGTGAGTGTATTCCAGCCAAAGGGCATCTACGAGCGCAGCGACGTTGGTGTACGTAAGCTTGAGGGTCTGGAGGAGCGGACCGGCGTGTTATATGGTGACTGCCCCCGCATCGTGGAAATTGTGGAAAATGGCATCGTGATGGAAGTTGACCTCGTTGAGGGCCAAAAGACGGGCTATTTTTACGATCAGCGGGAAAACCGCGCCTCGATCGAGCCGCTCATGAAGGGCTGGGGCGCACGCAGCGGTATTTCACTGGAGCAGCGTCCGGTGGACGAGCTGCCGGATGGTTGGGAAGCGGCTAGTCCGAGTGGGGCTATTTTCGCGAAAAAGGTTGAAGGCGGAGCTGCAGCTGCTGGACAAGCTGTTGCTGGCAACAGCTTGATGGCAGAGTCGCGTATTCATGCTCAAGAGGCGGAACAGGACGGTAGCCGTATGGCGCTTGTGCCGGTCAACCGTGGCGGCAAGGTTGTCACGTACCCGCTTTGGGATGGCGCGACGGTGCTGGAATGTTTTGCACATACGGGCAGCTTCACGCTGCATGCCTGCAAATACGGCGCAAAAAAGGTAACCTGCCTGGACGTGTCGGAGCATGCAATTGAGACGGCGCGCAGAAATGTAGAGCGCAATGGCTTCAGTGACCGGGTAGAGTTTGTTGTTGATGATGCGTTCCAGTACCTTCGCCAGCAAATGAAGGGCATCGAGGAGCGGACTTTCCGAGCGGGAGTGGCAGCGGGCGCCGCAGGGACAAAGGGTGCAGGGGCAAAAAGCGTAGATACGTCTAAGCCGATGAGCGGCGGCGGACGTACTTGGGATGTAGTTATTCTGGACCCGCCAGCTTTTGCCAAAACGAAAGGCGCTGTCGAGGGAGCCTGTCGAGGTTACAAGGACATTAATCTGCATGGCATGAAGCTGGTCAACGAAGGCGGCTATCTCGTGACGGCGAGCTGCTCTTATCACATGAAGCCGGAGCTGTTCCTGGAGACGATCCAAGACGCGGCAGCTGATGCCGGCAAGTCGCTTCGCCTGATTGAATGGCGTGCCGCTGGCAAGGATCATCCGCAATTGCTCGGTGTAGCAGAAGGCCATTACCTGAAGTTCGCGGTGTTTGAGGTGCGGAGTTTGGCTTAGTGGACAAAAGCGAGGGAGATAAGTGGACAAAAACAAGAGAGATAATCGGAATAACTTCGTTTTTGGCACGGGCAGAAGCGAGATAGACCGGTAGTGACAGGGCTTACTGGGAGGAGCAGCTGCCCATTATTGCCGAGGAAATATTTCTGTAATATAAGGTCGGAAGCGACCTTATATTACAATAAGTAACTGTAGTGGTCCGGGAGGCCGGTCCGATACAGAAGTACGCCCGGATGATTTCCGGGCCGTTGGATAGCCCTGCATGCGTATCCTGCTTATCCCTGTCCGCTATTTGCCTTTCGGCAGTGCTTCAATCACAATCTCCGCCCATTTAGTCGGGCCATACAGCGATGTCATTAGTATGGATATGGTCCTGCATAATTTGTATGATTTTTCACTCAAAGCGCATTTGGGCCGTGCTGATTTTCTGGATTTTATACGAGAAATCGTACAAAAAAATTTCGTTGGCCCACGGAAGCCAGGTTCAATATAGGTGTCTATAAAGTTTTACTACACACTGGCCCGGATGTTTTCCGGGCTTTTTTACGTCCCGCGGCATCTTCATGGCAGGGTCTCGTGCAGGCGAGAGAAGACGATTCAGCCCCTTGTTTTCTGACCTTCGACAGAACACTGCTTACTCGATACATTCGCTGCTAGGAACGTGTCCATAGCAAATGCGGCATGACTTCCCTCACAACGATCTCCGTTCATGCCGCTGATCTATTTTTGCGGACGAGATCTTTCTGTCAATACGTGGACAAAATACAAGGTGGTAGTGAATCAGCAAGTTTTGTTGTTCTGTATCCATTAGTTACTGCAGCAAATAGAAGCAAAGAGGCAAGACGATTAAGGCAGGATGCCCCCTCTTCTTGGAGTCTATTCATCCCACGGCTGAAGCCATGGGCTTTCTAGCCTCGGTTACTGTAATGGAGTTCTGACGCAGCTCTAGAAGTCTACTTGCCACCATTTCCCCCTCCGTGAGGGGTTGTCATGGGACAGTCTAAAATGCTACTGTATAAGAACATATGTTCATAGATTAATAGGGATACTAGCGGTTTCAGTTGCTAGATAAGTTGAACTAGAGAAACAAGCAGGAAGCGTAGCGAACCGGCCTTCTGGACAAGCAATACGGCATAGCCGTCCTCATGGACGGAAACGTATGCGATGGAACTACGAGAATGACACCGATAAGGATGTCGATTCTCGTAGGAGAAGCAGCGCGTTCGCATTTGTAGGCGGATTTCCCCTTATAGGGGATCGGAATCAAGGAATTGGACTACAAGAGCGATCGGAAGAAGGATTGGTTCGCGTAGCAAGTTCTGCTGTTAGATTTCAAGTTTGACTAATATATAGCGGACTAGAAGTGTGGAAGGAGAGGGACTGGCCATGAAATTCATCCATACGGCGGACTGGCATCTAGGCAAGCTGGTGCAGGGAGTGTATATGACGGAGGATCAGCGCTATGTGCTGGAGCAGCTGCTGGACGTCATCGAAAAGGAGCGGCCGGATGCGGTTATCATCGCCGGTGATTTATACGACCGGGCGGTGCCGCCCACAGAAGCGGTGGAGCTGCTGGACGAGATGTTCTCTCGCATCGTCATCGGGCTCGGTACGCCGGTAATTGCGGTTTCCGGCAATCATGACAGCCCGGATCGAATCAACTTTGGCACCCGCTTAATGGCGGGGAGAGGGCTGCATCTGGCAGGTCAGCTTAGGCTGGACGCTCAGCCCGTATCGCTACAAGATGAGTTTGGAGAAGTTCATTTTCACCTAGTGCCCTACTGTGATCCTTCCACCGTACGACTGGCGCTGCAAGATGAGAGCATTCGCACGCATGACGCAGCGATGAAGGCGGTAACGGAGCGGCTGGCGGAGCGGCTTGATCCGAAGGCTCGACATGTGTTCGTTGGACATGCTTTTGTAACCCCTGGCGGGGAGCCACAGGACAATACGAGCGATTCCGAGCGGCCCCTGTCTATCGGAGGGGCGGAGTATGTGAAGCCGGATTATTTTAAGTCGTTTCACTATACGGCGATGGGGCATTTGCATCAGGCGCATTGGGTGGGCAGCGAGAACATTCGGTATTCCGGCTCCCTGCTTAAGTATTCTATTTCCGAGGAGCATCACCGCAAAGGTTATTTGATGGTGGAGCTGGACGGCGAGGGCAAAGTCAGTGTGGAGCATCGGTTGCTGGCGCCGAGGCGCGATATGCGCCGTGTCAGCGGGTACATACGGGACATCGAAGCGAGCCGCGAGATTAGTGAGGACTATGTGTTCGTGACGCTGCTGGACGAGAATCCGGTGTTATTTCCTATGGAAAAGATACGCACGGTATTTCCGAATGCCCTCCATGTGGAGCGGCGTCCTGCAGTGGCGCTGCCGCGAACGGGGCTTGACGGGGAAAAGGGCTCGGCTGAAGCCGGGGGCAGTCGCCGCGACAGCGATCCGGTATCGCTTTTTGAAGCCTTTTATCGGGAAGTGAAAGAGATGGAGCTTAGCGAGAGCAAAAAACGACTATTCCACGAGGTTTGCCGGAATGTACTGCAAGGAGAGGGGGCGGCTCGATGAGGCCGATTACGTTAACGATGACCGCCTTCGGGCCTTATCGGGATGAGGAGACGATTGACTTCGAGCCGCTGCATGGCAGAGGTTTGTTCGTCATTTCGGGCCAGACTGGTGCAGGCAAAACGACGGTGTTTGACGCTCTATGTTACGCCTTGTACGGGGCGGCAAGCGGCGAGGACCGGGCGGAAACGCGCATGCTGCGCAGTCACTTTGCGAGCGATGCTCAGCCCACTTCGGTGGAGCTGGTGTTCGCGGTACGCGGACGAAAGTACCGCGTGTTGCGGCAGATGCCACATCGGCGGGGCGGCAATAAAAGCGAGACCGGGGGCAAAGCGGAGTTATATGAGCTAACGGAAAATGGCGAAACGCCGCTGACGGACCGTTTTCATATTAAGGAAGTGGACGCCAAGCTGGAGGAGCTTGTTGGACTAACTAAGGATCAGTTCAGCCAGATCGTTATGCTGCCGCAGGGGGAGTTCCGCAAGCTGCTCACTTCAGATACGGAAAATAAAGAAGAAATCTTGCGTCGGTTGTTCGGTACGGAGCTGTACCGGCGTCTAGAAGAGAGCTTCGCCGTGCGCGCACGCGAGCTGCGCGAGGCGGTCAAAGACAACCGCCAGCGGCTGCTTTATATCGGCGAGCAGGTCAGAAGCAGCCTTCCTACGCGGGAGGAGGGGCCGCTTGCAACGGTGTTGGCTCAGGAGCATGCCGGCGCGCTTCAACTGCTGGACGGGTTGGCGGAAGAAGAGCGGCATTATGTGGAGCTAGCCTTGCAGCTGCAGGCTCTGCGTGTGGCGGCGGATGCAGCTTGGGAGGCGCAACGGGCCAGGCTGACGGAAGCGTCGCGCGTGAATGGTCGCCTCAACGAGCTCCAGGCGGCGCGGCGAGCGGCGGAGCAGCTAGAGGCGCGCGGGGGCGAGATGAGCGAGCTGGAGCAGCGGCTCGTCGCGGCTGAGCGGGCGGAGCGCTTAGCTCCGTATGAGGAGCAGGCGCAGCGCTCCGCAGCGGAAGCTGCGGCTGTGGAGCGGCGGCGAGGCGAAGCCGCCGAGGCAAAGCAGCGCGCCGCGCGCGAGCTTGAGGCGGCCGCAGCTGAGGCGGCCGCGGAAGCGGCTCGCGAGCCGGAGCGCCGCGAGGCGGAGCGAGAGCAGCAGCGGCTGAGCGAGCTGCTGCCGTTGGTGCGCACGCTCGGCGAGCGCCGGGCGGAGCTGGAGCGGCTGCGCGCGGACGAGCAGCGGCTTGCCGCGGAGTTGGAGCGTGCCGCAGCGGAGCAGGAACGCGGCCGAGCTGAGCGCCGTGAGCTTACGGGCCGCTTGGAAGGGCAGGAGCGCGAGCTTGAGGTTTTGCCGGAGCGAGAGCGGCGGCTGGATTTTTTGCTGCGGCGGCATGAGCTGCTGAAGACGCTGCGAGCTGCGGGAGAGCAGGCCGAGCAGCTAGAGCGCTCGCGGGCTGAGCGCGAGGGGGCGGCGCATGGGCTCCGGCAGGAGACGGAGCAGTTGGAGCAGCGCTGGATTGAGGGACAAGCCGGTAGGCTGGCGGCGCATTTGCATGACGGCAAGCCATGCCCGGTGTGCGGTAGTGAGGAGCATCCCGTTAAAGCTTCCGAAGATGTGGGGACGATTAGCCGCGAGGAGCTTCAAGCGGCTAAGGAACGGCTGCTCCATTTTGAGCGGGAGCTGGCGGCTGCAACCGCACAGGTTGCAGCGGCGCAGGAGCGTACGGCGGAAGCCGACGCTCGGCGCGATGAAATGGAGGTCAGCGGCGAACCCCTGGAGCTGCAGCTGACAAGCACGCTCGAGGAGGGCCGCGAGCTGCGCGTGGAATGTCAGCGTCTGAAGACGCTGCAGGCCGAGCGTGGCCCGCTGCGCGAAGCGCTGGCTGCTCTGGAGCGCCGTTTGGAGGCGCTCGAAGCTCAGCGCGAGCGGCTGCAGGGACAGCAGCAGCCGCTCGCGCTGGACATAGCGGCGCGCAGCTCGCGCCTGGAAGCGGAGCTTGCGGCTGTGCCGGAGCCGCTGCAGGATGCGGCGGAGCTGGAGCGCCGCTCGGCCGCGGCGGAGCGGCTGGCTGCGGGGCTGGCCGCCGCTTTGCGGCAGGCGCAGGAGCGGCATGCCCGCGCCGGAGCAGGCGCGGCGGAAGCCGCCGCGCGGCTGGAGCAGCTGGCGGAGCAGGCGCGCGGCGCTGCCGAGGCCGCGGAGGCTGCGCGCGAGCGGCTCGGCGCGGAGCTGGCCGCCGCGGGTTTTGCGTCGGCGGAGGCTTGGCTGGCTGCGCGCCTCGAAGAGGCAACGCGCGAGCAGGGCCGCCGAGCGCTGGAAGCGCATCGCAGCGGCTTGGCGGCTCAGCGGCGGCTAGCCGAGGAGCTGGAGCGCGAGCTCGCCGGTCAGGAGCGCAGCGAGCTGGAACTGCTCGGGGCCGAGGCGGAGCGGCTTGGCGCGGAACGCGAGAGCGCCGACGCGAGCTGGCGGGAGGCGGATCGCTGCCGCGTCCAGGCGAGTGCGCTTGGGGCGTCGGTAAGCGAAGCGGCGCGCCGTTATGGCGACTCCGAGCGGGAGCTGGAGGAGGTCGCGGATCTGCATGAAATGCTGAAGGGCGACAATTCCCTTAAGATCTCTTTTGAAAGATATATTCTTATCGAGTTCCTTGAGCAGATTCTGCATGCCGCCAACGAGCGGCTGCGTGAGCTGTCGAGCGGCCAGTTCGTGTTGGAACGAAGCGGACGATTGGAGGCTCGAGGACGCCAGAGCGGCCTAGGACTTGATGTATATGATAGCTACACGGGCCAAAACCGGGATGTGAAGTCGCTCTCCGGCGGAGAAAAATTCAACGCTTCACTGGCGCTGGCGCTCGGCATGACTGATGTGATTCAGTCGAATCGCGGCGGCGTATCTATCGAGATGATGTTCATCGACGAGGGCTTCGGCTCACTTGACGAGGAAGCACTCGGTAGAGCGATCTCCGCGCTGGCGGACCTGCAGAAAGCAGGGCGTTTGATCGGCGTTATCTCCCATGTACAGGAGCTAAAGGATGCTTTTCCGGCGGTTCTGGAGGTGCGCAAGACGAAGGAAGGCCACAGCAGCACAGAGCTGATTATTAAATAGACCCTGTCAACGTCCAGTTGGGGCCAATAGGGCAATCAGATATCACTGAGACAAACAGCGGGACAAGGAAGGAGTGTGGGAAAATGGGGCTTCGAATCCTATTAGGGCGAGCGGGGACAGGTAAGACCTTTGCCTGCATGGAGGATATACGCCGAGAGCTTGTGGCGGATCCAACTGGCCCACCGCTTATTTTGCTAACGCCGGAACAGGCGACTTTCCAAACGGAATACGCGTTGCTCGGCTCCGGTGCGGTGCGATCGAGCCTCAGAGCCCAGGTGCTCAGCTTCCGACGACTTGCGCTGCGCGTTATGCAGGAGGCTGGCGGCGCCGCACTCATCCCGGTTGGAGAGAACGGCAAAAACATGCTTCTGCACAAGATTGTGCATCGGCTGTCACCGCAGCTGCAGCTGTTTCGCGGCGGAACGGAGCAACAGGGCTTCATTGCCAAAATGGGCGAGCTGCTGACGGAATGGAAACGGTACGGCATCGACTCAGCGGCAATTAGGGAACGGCTTGAGTTAGACGGCGGGTTTGACCTTACATCTACCTCCGTTGCAGCACCTGCCTCTTCGTCAGCGCTTGCTTCTTCATCCACACTTGCTTCTACAGCCGTGTCTGCTCCTGCCCCTGCTCCTGCTCCTGCCCCTGCCCCTGCCCCTGCCCCTGTCGGTGCAACTGCGCCTGGAACTGGCACGGCTTCATCTGCCACTCCAGCCTCAGCTGGCTCAAGTTCCGGCAATTCCCTGCTCGATCGCAAACTTCATGATCTCGCACTTGTTTATGGCGAGTTGGAGCGTGAGCTGACTGGACTCTATATGGATGACGAAGACCATCTGTCCTTCCTGGCAGAAGGCTTCGGCGATTGCCGTTCCATGCGCGGAGCACGCTTCTGGCTGGATGGTTTCAGCGGCTTCACGGCACGTGAGCTCGCAGCAGTCGGCACGTTGCTGCAACACGCGGAGTCCGTGACGCTGACCTTGTGTCTGGACCGTCCCTACGATGGAGGGGAGAAGCCTCATGAGCTGGACCTCTTCCATCCAGCGGCGGATACTTACATTCGAGTGAGAGCGTTGGCGGATGTGCTTGGAGTGTCAGTAGAAGAGCCGCTGATCTTGTCCACGCAACTGCTGCCCCGCTACCAGAGCGGCGGTATGCTTGATCATCTGAACCGGCATTTCGGCGGCCGAACGCCGATGCGGAATGCCCCGCAGCAAGCTGGAGCGACTGGTTCCGATCCACTATTGGATCTAAGTTCGGAAATTATGCTCACCGCGGCTTCGAGCCGCAGAGCTGAGGTGGAGGCTGCCGCGCGCGACATGATGCGTCAGGTGCGCGAGCGTGGTTTGCGCTGGCGTGATTTGGCGGTCATTGTCCGTCAAACGGCGGATTACAGCGACACAATTCACAATGTGTTTGCCGATTATGGCATTCCCTTTTTCCTGGATGGCCGCAGGGACGTGCTGCATCATCCGCTCGTAGAATTCATCCGCTCTGCGCTTGAGACGGTGCTGTACGGCTGGAAGCATGAGGCGATTTTTCGCTGCGTCAAAACCGAGATGTTGTTCCCTGAAGACGGCCGGATGGAGCGGGAGCGCTTTGATCGGCTGGAGAACTACGTGCTAGCGGCAGGTATTGAGGGACGTTCCTGGAAAAGCCCTAAAAGATGGCAGCCGCTTCATACCGGCAGCGTCGAGGATGCGCCTACTGAAGCAAGTGCTCGTCAGCGCGAGGAGTTCGCGGATCTGCTCAAGGCTAGGACGGAGCTTGTGCGGCCGCTAAGCCGACTGGAGCGAGCCATGGCCAAGGCGAGTACGGTGCGGGAGCAGTGTGAGGCGCTGTTTGATTTCCTTGACCGTGCGGGAGCGGCGGACCGAATGGAACGCCGCGCTGAGCAGGAACTGGCCGCAGGCAGACCAGGCTCAGCACGCATACAGCGGCAGGTATGGGATGGTGTGATGGCGCTTCTTGACCAACTGGTGGAAATGGCGGGAGATGAGACGATTCCTTTGGATCTGTTCATCGGCATGGTGCAAACGGGTCTTGAGACGCTCAAGCTGTCTGCCGTGCCTCCTTCGCTTGATCAGGTAGTCGTCGGCGCTATGGACCGCATCCGTACTGGACAAGTTCGCGCTGCTTATGTACTTGGAGCCAGCGATGGCGTGCTGCCGATGCGCATTCAAGAGGACGGTCTGCTGACCGAGCGAGAGCGCGAGAAGCTCGGCGATTCGGGGCTTGAGATGGCCCCCGGAGTGCGACGCAGATTGCTGGATGAGCGTTTTCATATCTATCGAGCCTTCCTTGCACCGTCTGATCGTTTATGGGTCAGCTGGCCGCTCGCCGACGAAGAGGGCAAAGGACTCCATCCTTCGGAATACATTCGTCACCTGCGAACTTTATTTCCAAGTCTTGCCGTTCAGCTTGCGGCAGGGGTTCCCGAGCCGTCTTTGCCGTCACAGGATCTGCTTCGCTATCTGGAGCTGCCAGAGCGGGCTCTATCTTATCTAATTCCGCGCCTGCGGCATTGGCTGGATGGCGGCGAGCTTAAGCCTCTTTGGCAGGATGTATACAACTGGTTTGCGGTTAGGCCTGTCTGGCAGCGGAGATTCCGCGCTATGCTAGACTCCTTGGATTACGATAACGGGGTGGTCCAGCTCGGTCGCGGCATGGCGGATCGTCTTTATGGCGGCCAACTGACGGCGAGTGTGACGCGGATGGAGCGGTTCGTTTCCTGTCCGTTCCAGCATTTTGCTGTACACGGGCTTAAGCTGAAGGAGCGCAGGCTGTACCGGCTTGGGGCTCCGGATATGGGTCAGCTGTTCCATGCTGCCCTTACTAAGGTTGCCTCTGAGCTTGGCGAGGGCTGGGGCCGCTCCAGCGCGGCTATTATTCAAGAGACAGCAGAGAAGGCTGTTGATGAACTGGCGCCGCGGCTGCAATCACAGATTTTGCTAAGCAGCAATCGTTATCGCTATATTGCAAGCAAGCTCAAATCCGTTGTGACACGCGCTGCAGTCGTTCTGGGCGAACATGCCCGACGTGCGGAGTTCCAGCCGGTTGGGCTGGAGGTTCAGTTCGGACCTGGCGGCCAGTTGCCTCCGCTCGATATTGAGTTTCCGGACGGCAGCGGCTCGATTCGATTAATTGGACGGATCGACCGCGTAGATGCGGCTCGCTCGGACAAAGGCTTGTTGCTGCGAGTTCTGGACTACAAGTCCAGCGCTACCCAACTGCGGTTGGAGGAAGTTGCGAGCGGCCTCTCTCTGCAGATGCTGACCTATTTGGACGTCCTGCTTACCCATGCCGAGGGCTGGCTAGGCGAGCAGACTCATCCAGCGGGTGTGCTTTATTTTCACGTACAGAATCCGGTACTCAGCGTACCGGCTGGGCTTCCGGTAGACGAGGCGGCCGCTATGCTGCTGAAACGTTTCAAAATGCGTGGTTTGCTGCTGGATGATGCAGACACGATAAGGATGATGGATGCCGGACTGGAGGGGCGGTCGGATCTGCTCCCAGCCGGATTCAAAAGGGACGGTACTTTTCTCAGCGACTCCTCCGTCGCTACAGGCAGGCAGTGGGAGCTGCTGCGGCGCTCGGTGCGTCGTACGATCGGGACGATCGGGCAGTCGGTCAAAAAAGGCGAAATTGCGATTCGTCCTTACCGCCAAGGAGCCAAAACACCTTGTCAATTTTGCGCCTACAAACCGGTGTGCCAGTTCGATCCGCTCCATGAAGGCAACGAGTATCTCAAGCTGGCGGCCCCTGGCAAAGAGGAATTCTGGGGCTCGTTGGAGGAACTTGCAGAAGCCCAGGCCGAGCTGGCAGCAGCATCGGAGGAGCGAGCTTCTCTTATGCAGGCGGACGGAATCCAGCAATTATTGATGGAAAGGAGTGATAGCGATGATGGTTCCTAAGCCGGAAGGCTCGCGCTGGACCGATGACCAATGGACTGCCATTACGGCTCGCGGAGGAGATGTACTTGTTGCCGCTGCTGCCGGTTCAGGTAAAACAGCTGTGCTTGTCGAGCGAATTATCCGCATGATTTCTGAAGATATCGATGTGGATCAGCTGTTGGTCGCCACCTTCACAAAAGCCGCCGCTGCAGAAATGAAGGAGCGTATACGAGCCGCCCTGGAGGCAGCTTTGGAACGCGATCCTGGTTCGGAGCATCTGCGCCGCCAACTGGCGCTGCTAGGACGAGCTTCTATCACGACGTTGCACTCCTTCTGCTTGGACGTCATTCGGCGCTATTATCCATTGATTGGCCTCGATCCCGGCTTCCGCGTTGCCAACGAGACGGAGAGCGAACTGCTGCGCCTGGAAGTGTTAGATGAGCTGTTCGAAGAGCGATATAGCGAGGCATCGGCAGAGGATGGCCGGTTCTTGCAGTTAGCTGACCGTTACGGCGGCGAAAAGAGCGACGAGCCACTGTACCGTCTCGTGCAGCAACTCTATGAATTTTCGCGTTCTCAGCCATGGCCTGATGAGTGGCTTCGAAATATGGCGGCCGCTTTTCGCGTCGAAGACCCCGAAGATCTGGAAGGCAGCCAGTGGCTGGAGGCACTCGCCGCAGACCTCCGGCTTAGCCTCCAAGGAGCGGGCGCAGCGCTGCAAGAAGCGCTTCAGTACGCGCATGAGACGGGCGGACCGCTTGTTTATGCTGAGACGCTTCGGGATGATTTGCGGCTTGTCGCCACAATTGAGGAAGCAGTGCTTTCTCGTCCATGGGATGAATGGCGGGATGCCTGGCAGTTGGCGGGCAGCTTTGGCCGCCTGAAGTCGATTCGCTCCGGCGGTGATGTCGACCCGCTCCTGCAGGAGCGGGCTAAGGAACTGCGGGACGAGGCAAAGTCCATTGTGGACGAGCTGGGTAAGGAGCTGTTCAGCCGACCTGCAAAGGCCTATATGGAGGAGTTAAAACAGCTTGCACCACTCATGGACACGCTAGCCGAGCTGGTAATCGAGTTTGATCGGCGCTACCGGGAGGCGAAGCAGCGCAAGGGACTGCTTGATTTTGGCGATCTCGAGCATTATTGCCTCGCCATCTTGCGTTCGGACGATTCTACCTCGGAGCGGGCTCTGCCTTCCTCGGCGGCGATGGATTACCGTCGTCAGTTTCGCGAGGTGCTGCTGGACGAGTACCAGGACACAAACCGGGTGCAGGAGTCGATCGTGGAGCTGCTTACGGGGACAGCTACGGATGCTGTAGAACTAAAGGGTGGCCGGCGCTTCATGGTCGGAGACGTCAAACAGAGCATTTACCGCTTCCGATTGGCCGAGCCAGATTTATTTCTGGATAAGTATCGGCGCTTCGCTGCACATACTGCGCTGGAAGGTCAGCGCATCGATCTGGCGCGCAACTTCCGTAGCCGGCAAGAAGTCGTAGATGGTGTGAATGCCGTTTTCCGCGCACTCATGAGAGAATCGGTGACTGAGATGGATTATGATCGATCTGCGGAGCTTGTGCTTGGAGCTTCCTACCCGGAAGCGAAATCGCCGATCGCAAATCGCATTGAGCTAGCGCTCATCGACCGCGAGAGCAGCGGAGCGCGGGTTGCCGCGGACAAGCCGGCAGTAGCTGCTGATCTCTCTTTCGACAGCCGGGAGGCGGAGCAGCGGGAGGAAGCCGCCGACTTGCAGACGGCTCAGCTTGAGGCTCGTTATATCGCCCGGCGCATTCTGGAGCTGCGTGAACAGTCCTATCACGTTCATGATGGCAAAGGCGGAAGTCGACATCTGGCTTGGCGGGATATCGTTGTCTTACTGCGTGCCACGAAATCCTGGGCTCCGGTGTTGATGGAGGAGCTCCAGTCAGCGGGCATACCGGCATACGCAGAGCTTGGCAGCGGTTATTTCGACGCCATTGAGGTAGACATTATGCTGTCCGCCCTGCGGGTGGCAGATAATCCGTTTCAAGATATTCCGCTTGCCGGCGTGCTGCGCTCTCCAATGTTCGGACTGACAGCAGAAGATCTGGCGATGATTCGAATTCTCGGAGGCGAAGGCTCCTATTATGAAGCGGTCGTGAACACGGCAGACAATCTGCTCGCGCCGCATGAGGTTCGCGCCAAGCTGGCCGTTTTTCTCGACACGATGGACGGATGGCGAGAAGCGGCACGCCAGGGAAGTCTAGCCGATTTGGTCTGGCGGATCTACAGCGAGACCGGATATTATGATTGGGTTGGCGGTCTGGCGGCCGGCAGTCAGCGACAAGCTAATCTACGCGCTCTGCATGATCGGGCCCGGCAGTTCGAGGCCGGTTCGGCCCGCGGTTTGTTCCGTTTCCTCCTGTATATGGATCGGATGAGGGAGAACGGCGGCGACCTCGGCGCCGCCGGTGCGCTCGGCGAAGGCGAGGACGTCGTGCGAATTATGTCCATTCATAAGAGCAAGGGACTTGAATTCCCTGTCGTTTTTGTAGCCGGCCTTGGCAAAAGGTTCAACCAGCAGGATGTGAGCTCGCCGTTTCTCATGCATAAGCAGCTTGGCTTCGGTCCCAAGTTTATCGATCCAGAGCTGAGGCTCAGCTACCCAACTCTGCCGTGCCTCGCCATCCGTCGCAGGATGCGTATGGAGCTGCAGGCAGAGGAGCTGAGAGTGCTTTATGTAGCATTGACACGTCCGAAGGAAAAAATGATTCTGGTCGGCACGGTGGATGACGCAGAGCGGCAGACGGCCAGATGGAACTCCTCGCGCGGAGCTGAGGGTACGCTTTCCGACTACCGGATCGCCTCGGCGCGCCGGTATTTGGATTGGCTCGGCCCGCTAGTCGGCTTGGCCGTCACGGTCGGAGCGACCGAAGAGAATACTCGGTTGCCGGTGAGGTCGCTTGCCCATGAAGAGGTAGCTCCTGAATCATTCGCTTCTGAAGCGAATGCTCCAGAAGTACTTGCCCGGGGGCCTCTGGCCCCTGAGCCGCAGCTTCCCGGCACATCAAATCCAACTATTGCCCCGCTACCTTTAGCCAACGAAGCTGCTCTCCCACGGCTATCGCTCCTCTCCGAGACGGCAAATGCACCAGCCGCGGCTCGCCAGTCCGCCTTTGATAGCTGGCACTCTGGCATCATTCCCTTCTACACACTTGGGGGCGAGGCGGCAGCTGCCGCCGAGATGACGGATGCAGTCGACCGCTCCGAGGAGCGACAAGCGGTTCTCCATGCTGTTCCGCTGCCTGATGGCGGCTTGCAGGTAGAGGTAGACAAGCGGCTTTCATGGAGCTATCCTTATGCGGATGCCCCAAAAATTGCCGCTAAAACTTCTGTCACTGAGCTGAAGCGGATTCGCGGAGAGGCAACGTTCGGAGACGATGCTGTGCCATTTGGCGGCGGACCCTATGTAGAGCCGATCGAAGGAACATCGATCCTTGCTGCGCTCTCTGGTCCCTCGAGGCATGGTTTTGACGGTGAGGACAATACGATTAATTCGCACCAGACGGAGAGAGGAGCACCCGTTCGATCCGATGCAGATGCCTCGTTGCGGCTGCGCCGCCCCAAATTCTTGGAGCAAAGCCGCATGACGGCTGCGGAGAGGGGAACAGCGGCGCATACACTTATGCAGCATCTGCCCCTTGAGTTTCCTCTGACAGTGGAAGTGGTACAGCGAACGCTGTCCACACTCGTGTTGAAACGCATTTTAACGGAGGAGCAGGCGGCTTCAGCGGATACGGAAGCGGCTCAGGCCTTTTTTACGAGCGAGCTCGGACAGCGGCTGGTTGCCGCAGACAAAGTGTGGAGGGAGCTTCCTTTCAGTTGCACGCTTCCGGCGGCTCAGGCTTTCCCATCCCTTGCAAAAGACGGTGTTAATGAACCTGTGCTGCTGCAGGGAGTCATCGATTGTCTGTTTGAGGAAAACGGCAAGCTTGTTCTTTGCGATTACAAAACCGACCGGGTGCCAGACGGTAATTATCAAGCAGCGGCGGAGAAACACCGCTTCCAGCTGTTCCTGTATTCGCAGGCGATAGGGCAGGCGTTGGGGCGCCCGGTTGATGAAGTCCATCTTTATTTTCTCAGTAGCCGCAAGTCGGTTCGACTGGATTTTGCCTAAGAAAGGATCGATACGGTGTGACCCAACAGCCACAGACCAAGCGCAGCATTACGACGGCGGTCGTATTCGTGCTGCTGACAGTAAGCCTGATCGGCAATGTGCTCCTATTCGCGATGTATCTGCAGAACAAACAGCAAGATAGAGTGGCTGAAGGCAAGTTAATTTTCCAATCCTGGAAAGAAACCAGTGACAGCCTGCTCAAGGTTAAGTCCACGCTGGATGGCTTAAAGGATGGTTCCTTGAATCAAGATAGAGTTAAAATCCTCGATTTCTACGAGCTTGACGAGTACGGTCTAGAGAGTAAGCCCTTGCTTCAGATCTTCGAGGCTGCCCAACAGAAATCGGACAATCTGTCCGACTGGCCGAAGCAATATGAGGCTCAGGCAACGGAATTTTCAGCTATGCTGCGCAAAACGCTCATGGCGGGCACGCCAGCGGAACAGGAGCAGCTGTCTATGTTACTTCAGCAGTTGATCGAGCAAATCTCTAAGGTGGATACGTCCGTTGAGTCGCGCAATCGCTATTTGACGCTGCTTGCGGATAAAACCTGGCCGGGCGCAGCGCTTGAAATAGCTCGAAATATCGACGCTTTTAAGCCATCAGGCTCCTAATCGGCAAAAATTTTTTCGAGTCATTTTATCGGGACAAATAACTAGTCGCCCATGGGCTGCATAGGATAAGGCAGAACGAATATTGAGGAGATGGTCTCAATGGAACCTGTTAATCCTGTAGCGCCAACCCCGGTGGCTCCAAGCATGCCGGTCAAAACCCCGACTGCGGCGAAGCCGACTGCTCCGATGCCGATCAAGGCACCGACGGCTAAAGTTCCGACGGCACCTATGCCCGTCATGCCGGTCATGCCAGAGCCTGCCCCGATGCCAATGATGCCGATGCCAATGCCCGCCCCGGCGCCGAACCAGACAATCAACAACACCGTTGTTGTCATTATGGAGAAGCCTGAGATGAAGCATTTCTGCGACAGCCACAAACATCGCTACGTGCTGGCTCATACGAAGGACGGCTGGTGCGTTGACGGTTTTATCGAGCATCACGATGACGAGTATGTCTGCATTGCTGTTCCATGCGGTATGAACGAGATCGATCCACGCGGGTTCGTCGGACACGGCGGCGGACACGGTTTCGGCCCTGGATTCGGACACGGCTTCGGTCCCGGTTTTGGTCCCGGCTTCGGCCCTGGATTTGGACCTGGATTTGGACCTGGATTTGGACCTGGATTCGGTCCTGGATTTGGTCCTGGATTTGGTCCGTACCCGCCGCTGTATCCTTATCCGTATTATCCACGCCGTCGCTTCTCCCGCGCTGTATTCCCGCTGGCTGCGCTGGCTGGCCTGACTCTGCTGCCGTTCCTGTAAGAGAACAGAACAGAGACTCCCTGGGCAGGCTCTCTTCCTTGGACTCCCCGGCCCGAGTGAAGCTGCTGCGCCCTGGATTTGCTTCAAATTTGAGCTTATAATCGCGCGTCATAGACCACGTGCTGCGTAATGAGCGCCGCGCCGGTCATAGTACCATCAGTCCCTCACGATTCAGCGTGATGGGCGCGGCGGCTGCCTCTTTTGGCAGTCGTCTTATTTTTTTCTCATAGCGTTAGACTAGAGGGTTGGAATAAGCTACAATAGAACTCAGCAAGGTCTGGAGAAGAGGAGCTGTCGGGAGCTGTGAGCGATTGTATTTTTTGCAAAATTGTCGAAGGAACGGTACCTTCCAAAAAGGTTTACGAAAATGAAAGTGTGCTGGCTTTCCGGGACATCACGCCCGCGGCACCCGTACATATTCTAATTATTCCGAAACGCCATATTCCAACTATGAACGATGTTGCTCCGGAGGATGGCGCTCTGCTGGCTGAGGTGCTATTGACGGCCAGGCAGTTGGCCCAGGATGAGGGGATTGCGGAGTCGGGCTATCGCCTGATTAACAACTGCAACTCCGATGGAGGGCAGACAGCTTATCATCTGCATTTCCACCTCTTGGGTGGTCATCCGCTCGGCGTTCTAGTTGAAGGTTATTCGAGTTGACACTGGCTTCTTCATTGAACTATAATGAAATGTGATTAGCCGTGTTCATCTTCTGGACCGTCTGTTTCGGAGGGAGGGATAACAAGTGTCTGAAACGAAAGTTCGCAAAAATGAAACCATCGATGCTGCACTCCGCCGCTTCAAGCGCTCCATTGCTAAGGACGGCGTCCTGGCTGAGGTGAAGAAACGCAAGCATTACGAAAAGCCGAGCGTTAAGCGCAAGAAGAAATCCGAGGCTGCGCGCAAGAGAAAGTTTTAGGAGGATCCTTCCGAAATGAGCCTTAGCCAAAGATTGGACGACGACATGAAGCAAGCCATGAGGGACAAGGACAAGTTCCGCTTGACCACTATCCGCATGGTGCGCGCCGCCGTGAAGAATCTGGAAATTGACCTTAAGCGTTCGCTTGAGGACAGCGAGGTTCTTGATATCGTCAGTCGCGAGATCAAACAGCGTAAAGATTCCCTCCAAGAATTTCAAAAAGCCAGCCGTGACGATCTTGTAAAAGACGTCGCAGCAGAAATTGATATTATTAGTGTCTACCTTCCCACACAGCTGACCGAAGAAGAGATCAAAGCAATCGTAGAGCAGACGATCCAGGAAACCGGTGCTTCTTCCAAGGCAGATATGGGCAAAGTCATGAGTGCTCTTATGCCGAAGGTAAAGGGTCGCGCTGACGGTAAGCTAGTAAACCAAGCAGTACAGCAATTTCTGCCATAATCTCGGACCACAACAACACTTCCTTTCGAGGAAGTGTTTTTTGGTTGTTCAAAATTAATTGTTCAAAATTAATCGGAACGACAGGTGTATTCCACCGTAAGAAGGAGTAAGATTTGCTTAAGAGATGAATCTTAGATTGGTCAAGCAATTGGGGGTGTTAAATTGAGTAAGCAAACTTCCTACCTTTTTTTAGCCGTCGTTATGCTGCTGTTTAGTCAAGCCGCTCCGGCATGGGCATCGGGTACAGTGGATGGAGGCAACTCTTCCATCCCGCTAGCGAATCCTTATGTTGCATCTCTTTTGCTGTTTGCCGGATTCACGGGCACAATGCTGGCTTTGCTGTTGTCCGGCTTTGCCGCACCGGGGCTGATTGGAATCGTCGCTTTTGGTCTTTTTTTCCTGGGAGGCCATCAAGCAGGGTACAGCGATGGAATGGATGTCTTTTTCTTTATAATGGGCATTATTTTGCTCGTGCTGGAGCTGTTTGTACCGAGCTTCGGCATTCTAGGCATTCTGGGGGCGGCAGCGCTTGGCAGGGCTATCATCTACAGCTTCGGGGATACGAGTACAGCGCTAATCAGCATGTTGTCCGCATTAGCGGCGGCGATTGTCATCGTCACGCTTGTCGCCCGCAGGTTCAAGGAGCGCGGGATCTGGAACCGCTTTGTGCTGAGGGAAAGCCTTACAACAGAGGAAGGTTTCCTTCCCGCTGGCTCCAAAGCCGCACTGCTCAACCAAGAAGGGATTACGATCACGCCCCTCAGGCCGGCAGGTATCGTCGACATTGGTGGAGAACGTATCGATGTGGTCACCTCGGGTGAATTCATCGATCAGAATACCAAGGTCAGGGTAGCTCGGGTAGAAGGAACAAGAGTTATCGTCAAGGAAGTTCATTCGGTTTAATCCCAACTAAAAGGAGTCGATTCAATGGGTAGTACAGATTTCGTTTCGGTCGGATATGTTGTTGCCGCTATTGTTGCGGTCATTGTGATTGCGGTATTTCTCAGCTTTTTCCCTATCATGCTCTGGATCTCCGCGCTTGCTTCTGGCGTTCGTGTCGGCATCTTTACGCTCGTCGGAATGCGTCTACGGCGTGTTACGCCAAGTCGTATCGTAAATCCGATGATTAAAGCAACAAAAGCTGGTCTCGGCTTGTCGATCAATCAACTGGAAAGTCACTATTTGGCTGGCGGCAACGTGGACCGCGTCGTCAATGCTCTTATTGCCGCGCAGCGCGCGAATATCGAGCTTGAATTTACCCGTGCGGCAGCGATTGACCTGGCTGGCCGTGATGTTTTGCTCGCCGTACAGATGAGCGTTAATCCGAAAGTGATTGAAACGCCGATCGTGGCGGCTGTTGCCAAGGACGGAATTGAGGTCAAGGTCAAAGCACGAGTTACGGTACGCGCGAACATTGAGCGTCTCGTCGGTGGAGCGGGCGAAGAAACGATCATTGCCCGTGTCGGTGAAGGCATCGTCACAA
This sequence comes from Paenibacillus herberti, assembly GCF_002233675.1. Taxonomy (GTDB): domain Bacteria; phylum Bacillota; class Bacilli; order Paenibacillales; family Paenibacillaceae; genus Paenibacillus_O; species Paenibacillus_O herberti. The sequence continues at coordinate 525,684 of NZ_NMUQ01000001.1, forward strand.
CGGTGGGCTCCTCCCGCTCGCATAAAGATGTGCTCGAGAATCCTGATATGATCTCCCGCACGGTACTCGGCAAAGGTCTCGATGCCGGTACGGCATTTGAGATTCTGTCCATTGATATCGCAGACGTGGATGTAGGCAAAAACATCGGAGCCAACTTGCAGACTGAACAAGCGGAGGCGGACAAACGCATCGCTCAGGCTAAGGCAGAGGAGCGCCGCGCAATGGCTGTCGCCCAGGAGCAAGAGATGAAAGCACGTGTTGTTGAGATGCGGGCTCGCGTTGTGGAATCGGAATCGCAGGTACCGCTGGCTATGGCGGAAGCTCTCAGATCCGGCAAAATTGGCGTCATGGACTACATGAATCTGAAAAACGTGGAAGCGGACACCCAAATGCGCAGCAGCATTGCCAAGCCTGAGGGCCCGGCATCAGATATCAAGCCGAACGATTGATTCTGTCCCTGCATGCCGCAACTAACACCAGCCGCATCGCGATGGAGGTGAACCGCGGTCATGGATAACCCGTTTCAAATGTTGATCAATTTAGTGCTGGACAATATCATCGTTGTGTTTGTCATAGTAGGCGCGATATGGTCACTGCTCGGTAGGATGTTCAAAGGCTCAGGTCAGCCGAATAAACCTCCGGGGCGTATGCCCGACTTCGGCGGAGGAGGCATTCCTGATCGGCCTCAACGCCAAGGCAATCTGCCACGCGTACAGAGGCATCAGCATGGGGATTCACCGGAGCATGCTCCTATGTATCCACCAGTGGTGATGTCTGGCCAGGATGGGCCGATGGGACGGCCTGCTCATCAGCATCCGACTGAACCGCAGTTTGAAGGATCAAGCGGCGGAGAAGGGCGTTCCAGCGAATGGAGAGGGGAGTCGGCTGAAGGTCGCCAGAGCCCGTTCGGTCAACTTGAGCCGTCCCCAACCGTACGGGCTAAGATTCCACTCAGGCGGAGCATTCTTCATGATAAAGCGCCGGATTTTCCTTCCGTGCTGCCTGATCCTGATGATATCGCTGCGAATGCCGCACCTGTCAGGCTGACTACTGAGGATATGCGTCAAGCAGTGCTGTGGGCCGAGATTCTCGGCCCGCCGCGCTCCCGCAAGCCGAATCGGCGTTGAAATAGACGCTGAGCAGAACTGCGAAACCCGCCTTAAACAAGCCGTTCCTTTATCCCCCTCGAGGGTGATGAAGGAACGGCTTTTTATTGGCCCTGGACAACGAAGTAACTGCTGGGACCGAGCGCGCTCGACCGTCTGCGGATCATATTCTCCCCCAACCCGGCATAGGTATTGAAAGATGAGTGCGAAACGGAGGGAGACGGGACACCCCTATGGGCAAGCTGAGCCGCAAGCTGCGCAGACTAACCGCTGATATTCTTGATTTGCCCCAGGATGTTGCTCTTGATCTGCCTCGGATGACAATGATTGGAGACCGTCAGCTCTATGTCGAGAACCATCGGGGAGTGCTGCACTTTTCCTCAGAGCTACTGCGGCTGAAGCTCAGTCAGGGCGTTCTTGAGGTAAGCGGGACGGACCTGATCATTCGCACGATCTGGACGGAGGAAGTGTTCGTCGAAGGGAAGATTCAATCCATTCAGCTGATGGACAGGGGGGGGCAGCGATGAAAGAAGGATGGCTGCAAAAAATGCAGGGGACCGTGACGGTCCAGGTCAGGGGAGAAAGTCCGGAGGCGCTCGTAAACGCCGTGCTGGAGGACGGGCTCACACTCTGGTCCATCCGCCGGACAAGCCCGGAGCGGATGGAGTTTTCATTGACGGTGCCGGAATTTTTTCGGTTGCGCCCTTATCTGAAGCGGACAGGCTGCCGGGTCCATGTTACCCGCCGTAGCGGGTTTCCATTTTGGATGAAGAAGGCAGGTAAGCGCAAATTTTTCGCTGCGGGCATTGCGATTTTTTTCATCGGCATCTATTTACTTTCCTCCCTTGTCTGGAATATCGAAGTACGCGGCAACAAAACGATCAAGACGGAGGATCTGCTTGCGGCAGCAAGGGCTGAAGGGGTCTATCCATTTCAATGGGATTGGAAGCTGCCGGAGCCGACTGATCTTGCCAAGCGACTGACACAGCGTCTGCCAGATGCAGCGTGGATCGGTGTGGAGAAAAAAGGTACAAGGCTCATCGTACAAATCGTTGAGACCAAAAAGCCTAAGGCTACCAACTTGCGGAGTACACGCCATTTGATCGCTTCCGCCGACGCTGTCGTTACGCGCATCATTGCGGACAAAGGCCGTCCAGTCGTCCATGTGAATTCACGCGTGAAAAAGGGGCAGATCCTCGTGTCCGGCACGATCGGTGAAGGCGCCAATACGGCTACGGTTGTAGCTGATGGTGAGGTACGAGGCCTCGTCTGGTACGAATACAACATCGTCTCTCCGCTCGTTCAGAAGACGAATACCTATACAGGGGTTACGAAGACGAAATGGTCGGTCGTCATGTTTGGCCGATCGATGCAGGTGAGCGGGTACGGAAAGAATCCATTTGAGACGTCCCAGACAAGAGAAGAGCTTCAACAGCTCGGCTGGCGCGACTGGAAGTTACCGTTTGGCAGAATGAAGGAAACGGTCATGGAAACCAAAACAGAAAGCCGGACGCTCACCCGCGAAGAGGCAGTGCAGTCGGGATTGCTGCAGGCAAGAGCCGACATGCTGTCGAAAGCGGGCTCGGACGCTGTCGTCAAAGAGCAAAAAATTTTGCATGAGAAGACGGACAATGGTAAAGTTTATATGAAAGTTCTTTTGGAAGTGGATCAGTCTATCGTGAAGGAAATGCCACTAGTTCAGATGCAAGGAGAATGAGGAACGTTTGCCGACTGAGACGAGAACCGTAAAAATTGCTCTGGACAACGCAGCGGAAGGGCTCGCGCTTTTTGGCCCCCGCGACCACTATTTGAGGCTGATCGAGGAGCAGACGGAATCAACGGTCCGCTCCCGCGAGGCGGAGATCGTCATTACTGGACCGGAACAAGAAGTTGAATCGTTGGAGCAGCTGTATACGGTTCTGTTGCAGCTTGTCCGCGGCGGCTATTCGCCGTCAGAGCGGGACATGCAGTACGCGCTGGAGCTTTCTCGTACGTTGGAGGCTGATGGGCTGCTGGATTTGTTCAAAATGGAGCTGACGTCGACCTTCCGCGGCAAGCCAATCCGGGTGAAGACGATCGGCCAGCGTCATTACGTCAAGATGGCCAAGGCGAAGGATATCGTGTTCGGTATCGGACCAGCTGGTACCGGCAAGACCTATCTAGCGGTCGTGATGGCTGTCGCCGCGCTGAAAGAAGGAGCCGTTAAGAAGATCCTGCTGACACGTCCAGCCGTTGAGGCTGGTGAGAATCTGGGCTTTTTGCCTGGCGACCTGCAGGAGAAGGTTGATCCGTACTTGCGTCCGCTGTACGACGCTCTCCATGATATACTGGGGCCGGAAGCAACTGCAAAAGCATTTGAACGGGGAATTATTGAGATTGCACCGCTGGCCTATATGAGAGGGCGCACACTGGACGATTCCTATATTATTCTCGACGAAGCTCAGAACACGACGCCGGAGCAGATGAAGATGTTCCTGACCCGCCTTGGCTTCGGTTCTAAGATGATTATTACCGGCGATGTCACGCAGATTGACCTGCCAAGAGGCAAGAAATCCGGCCTCATGGAAGCGCAACGCATTCTGGCGAACATTCCCGAAATCGGATTCATCCTGTTCACGGAATCGGATGTTGTACGTCACTCGCTGGTTCAGAAGATTGTTCTCGCTTATAATGAGGATGCCGAAAACCAAGCATAGAGAGGATTGTTGCTGCATGAGCCGGAATAGTGAAAACAGCCGGAATGCGGCCGAACAGCCTTCATGGGTAGCCAGCTGGAAGCAGAGCACGGGCATTCGCCTGGCGCTCTGCGTTTTGTTCGTGGTACTGTTTTATTTCAATCTCTCGCCGCATCTGGTTCCCCAGACGTACAATATTGCGCTGAACGAGGAAAGCAGCCGCGATATTGTTGCCTCGAAGAGCGTTGAGGACCAGATCGCGACTGCCAAAGCCCAGGAACAGGCGGCTGCTTCGGTGGAGCCGATCTCCAGTACGCTGCCCCTCAAGCCGGAATCGATTCTTAATCGGGTATTCAACCGGGTAGAGTTGCTTAATCAGGATGAGGGCGTAAGTACGAGTGACAAGATTGATATTTACCGTAGCGAGATTCCGTCTTACTACGAAGAGTATATCGATGAGTTTGTACGCTCGAATACGGGGCAGCCGGATTTAAGCGATGCACTGCTGGAGGAAACTTCTCGGGTTGCCAAGAGCCAGAGTTATGCTGTGCCAGCTGAAGTATTTTACAAGCTGCCGGCGCTCACAACCGCCCAAGTAGCTGAGATGCGCCAGGTGGCGGTCAACGTCGTGCGCAAGCTGTCTGCGGAACCGATCCGCGAAGCGGAGGCGGCAAGAGCCAAAGTAGCAGAGCTGGTCAACGCCAGCTCGCTGACCCAGCGATCCACCCGCGAGATTGTGCAGGAGCTGGCGCGCATGTCACTTATGCCAAATAAGTTCCTCGACAGCGCAGCTACAGAGGACGCGCAGCGGCTAGCTCGCGAAAATACGACGCCAGTTATCATCAAGGAAGGCGGCGTCATCGTCAAGAAGGGCGAGGTTGTAACGCAGGAGAAGTATGATATGCTTGCCGGAGCTGGTATGCTAGGAGGGCACCGCACGTATTGGACGGAGCTCGGAATGTTGCTGACGAGCCTGCTCTTCCTGCTCGTTATCATGGTGTATCTGTATCAGACTGGGCGCATCGGAGGCGTCAAGCCTAGATACAACAACATGCATTTGTTCATGCTCTGGCTCATCCTGTTTTTGAACTTTGTCCTGATGCAGGCGACGACGCTGGCGCAATCCAATTTAATGCCTTATGTGGGCTACCTGGCTCCCGTGGCAGTCGGCACCATGTTGATCACGCTGCTGCTTGACAAACATCTGGCGATCGTTTGTTCTTTTATTTTTGTCATTATGGGCAGCATCATTTTCAATCATGATGTTAACCTGATTTTCGACTTCCGGTATGGGTTCGTCATCTGTGTCGTCTCGTTCAGCGCGATCTTTACGGTGCATCGGGCGAGCCAGCGCTCAGCCATACTCAAGGCAGGCATTATGGCCAGCCTGTTCGGGACTGTGACGGTGCTGGCTGTACTGCTGCTCGGCGATCTACCGGATCGCACGGAGATGCTTTACTCTCTCGGCTTCGCCTTCGGAAGCGGACTTATGACAGCGGTGCTCGTCATCGGGCTGATGCCTTTCTTCGAGCTTAGCTTCGGCATACTGTCTGCGCTCAAGCTCGTTGAGCTGTCCAGTCCGAACCACCCGCTGCTGAGGAAGCTGCTGACAGAGACGCCAGGAACCTATCACCATAGCGTGATGGTCGGCAACTTGTCCGAAGCGGCAGCCGAAGTAATTGGGGCGGATGGACTGCTGTGCCGGGTGGGGTCGTTTTACCATGATATCGGTAAGACGAAGCGGCCGAGCTATTTTATCGAGAACCAGTCGAATATGGAAAATCCGCATGATAGCATGGACCCTAAGCTGAGCAAGTCGATCATTGTTGCGCACGCGCGAGACGGGGTGGATATGCTCAAGCAGCACAACATCCCGAAGCCGCTCCGCGATATTGCTGAGCAGCATCATGGAACGACGTCGCTTAAGTTCTTCTACATCAAGGCGGTTAAGCAGGCGGAGGCGGAAGGGATCGAGCCCGAGTTCACCGAAGAAGACTTCCGTTATCCCGGCCCAAAAGCACAGTCCAAAGAAGCGGCGATTGTAGGCATCGCGGACTGTGTGGAGGCGGCGGTGAGAAGTTTGCGTAACCCAACGATGGAGAATGTGGAGTCGATGATCCAGAAAATAATTAAAAGCCGTCTGGACGATGGTCAGTTCAACGAATGCGATCTTACGCTCAAGGAGCTGGACAGGATCGGTCAGACGCTCAAGGAAGCCGTTATCGGCATTTTCCATTCCCGGATCGAGTATCCAGAAGAGGTTAAACCAAAGGAGAAACTGGCATGAGTTTGACAATGGATTGGAGCAGCGAGCAGGAAAAGATGGACATCCCTGCCGCCTGGGGACAAAGGCTGGAGCAATTGCTGGTGCTGGCTGGGCAAGCGGAAGGGATTTTGGAGGGCGAAGTTGCCGTTACCTTCGTTGACGATGCCCGGATCCACGAGCTGAACCGCCAGTACCGCGGTATCGACCGGCCAACGGATGTGCTCAGCTTCGCCATGCAGGAGGATGGAGAGGATGAGCTCGACATCGTGTTCGAAGTTGAGGAAGAGAGCGACGAGCTTCCTTTCATCGAACCGCTCGGGGATATCATCATTTCTGTTGAAACGGCCGCTCGCCAAGCGGAGGAATACGGACATTCACTGGAAAGAGAAATCGGATTCCTGTTTGTGCATGGTTTTTTGCATCTGATCGGATACGATCATCAGGATGCGGAAGCTGAGGCTGTCATGACAGCTAAACAGGAAGCGGTGCTACAGCAGGCCGGTCTGACACGGAGCTGAAATAACGATGGGCTTCATGCGTAGCTTGTCCCTGGCTTGGTCGGGCATTTTACACGCACTCCGAACCGAGAGGCATATGAAAGTACACTTGGTAGCCGCGGTTGCCATGACGGCTCTTGCCGCCACTCTGGATCTGAGCTCACTTGAATGGGCGGCTCTCGTGTTCGCGATGGGACTTGTTTTTACAGCTGAGCTAGTCAATACCGCCATCGAACGAGCGGTAGATCTTGCCTCCAGCGGTGAACGGCATCCATTGGCGAAGCAGGCCAAAGATGCTTCCGCTGGAGCGGTGCTGGTCTGTGCAGTTGTCGCTGTTATCATTGGATTTATTGTTCTGGGGCCGCCTTTATGGCGGCTTCTGACGACTTAATTGATTATTATTTAATCCGGTTCGTAGAGAATCGGCTAAGGAGAGAGTTTATGAGCGTTAATAACCATCTAGAGCAACTTACCCTACAATTAGCTGCACCAGCGCGCGAAGCTATGCGTCGCGCTTACGTGCCTTACTCGCATTTTCAGGTTGGAGCGGCATTGCTGGACGAGCACGGCCATATTCACCAGGGCTGCAATGTTGAAAATGCAGCTTATAGCCCATGCAACTGTGCCGAGCGCACGGCTTTGTTCCGGGCGATTGCCGACGGCTGCGCACCGCGCTCGTTCCAGGCAATTCTCGTTGTAGGCGATACGCCTGGACCGATTTCGCCATGCGGAGTTTGCCGCCAAGTGCTGTCGGAGTTATGCAGGCCGGATATGCCTGTCATCATGACCAATCTGTCTGGCGCAAGCAGCGTTATGACGGTTGCCGAGCTGCTGCCGGGAGCTTTTTCAGTAGCAGATCTGGAGGATAGTCGCTCGAAGCAAGGGGAGGACAACGTCTAATGGCAGGTCCGCAGAGCAAAAAAGGCTCCGGTGCAACCGAAAAGAAATTCCGTTCCGGATTCGTCGGAATCGTTGGCCGACCTAATGTCGGCAAGTCGACGCTAATGAACAAAATGATCGGCCAGAAAATTGCGATCATGTCGGACAAACCTCAGACGACGCGTAACAAAATCCATGGCGTTCTGACTCGCGATAATTCGCAGATCGTCTTCCTTGATACACCAGGCATTCACAAACCTAACTCAAAGTTGGGCGATTATATGATTAAGGCGGCTGAAAGTGCGCTGTCCGAGGTTGAAGCTGTTCTGTTCCTCGTAGATGTGGCGGATGGGTTCGGCGGAGGAGATCGCTTTATCATCGAGCGGCTCAAGACTGTTAAAACGCCTGTTTTCCTGATTCTCAACAAAATCGACAAGATCGATGACGAGAAGCTGATGCAGACCATTATCCAGTACAAGGATATGCTTGATTTTGCAGAGATCATTCCGATATCGGCGCTGCAAGGTAATAACATCGATACGCTGCTGAACCAGTTGGATCGCTATTTGCCGGAAGGGCCTCAATATTATCCTGCCGACCAAGTGACAGACCATCCGGAGCAGTTCGTATGTGCGGAGATGATTCGCGAAAAGATTCTGCAAAAGACGCGTGAGGAGATTCCGCATTCCATCGCCGTCACGATTGAAGACATGAAGGTGCAGGAAAATGGTGTAGTGCACATTGGAGCCGTCATTTATGTCGAAAGAGATTCCCAGAAGGGAATCATCATCGGCAAACAAGGCGCTTTACTCAAGGAAGTTGGCAGGGGGGCACGGCGCGACATTGAAGCGCTGCTCGGCTCAAAGACGTTCCTGGAGTTGTGGGTAAAGGTCAAAAAAGACTGGCGCAACCAGGATCGGGTGCTTCGTGATCTCGGGTATCGCAGCGAATAGGTTCCAGGCGAAGGATTTCACTTCTCTTTAATTTATGAGTGGAGAGCGGTTTAGATCGATTCCCGCTTTTTGACAGCATAGCCGAGTCGGCTTTATCGCATTCTAAAGAGGTCAGAACGCTGAGGCGTCTCCACTTTGAAAGCGAAAGGAAGATACGGCATGCGGGACTTTTCGTGGACCTATTTTACGATTACCGGTGATGTAGAGTCGTTTTTGCTTTACAAGGAAGTGAATCAGCTTCGCATGGCGGGAAGCGCGGAAGCGGCGGCAGCTGATGATGCAGGCGCAGATGAGCTTTCAGGCATGAGCCAGGAAGCTTTGCTGGTCTAGCTCCAACAGGGAAGTTCCGTTTCTCCATGTTTCTATGCCCGTCCGGAGCGAATTAGCTCCGGACGTTTTGGCATTTAAGGATGCTCGTCTGGCGAGCGGTTCCCTGTCCGGGACAGAGGGGGGAAACGCGTGATCTACCGCGTGGAAGGCATTGTCATTCGCAGTATGGACTACGGGGAAGGCAACAAGATCGTGACTATCCTGACCGATACGGCAGGTAAGGTTGGCATTATGGCGCGCGGCGCCAAAAAGTTGCGCAGTCGGCATACCTCGTTAGTGCAGCCATTTACGCTAGGGGAATTCGTCTATTTCCGTAATGCAGGGCTCGGCCAACTCAATGCTGGTGAAATTCTGGAGTCCAACCATCAGCTGCGGGAGGATATTGAGTTGTCTTCGTATGCGGCATATGCAGCAGAATTATGCGACCGGGCCTTTCAGGATGAGGAGGTCGGCGCTTACCTGTTCCATCAGCTGCGAGCTTGTTTCGATGCGCTTCGGGAAGGCAAGGAGCCAAGCATTGTCATCCATCTATTTGAAATGAAAATTCTCGAAGCGGCGGGTTATGGACCTCAGCTGGATAGTTGTGTAAGCTGCGATTCGGACAGCGGGCCGTTCCGGCTCAGTCCCGGCAGTGGAGGCATTTTATGCCGTCGTTGTTCGGGCCGCGACCCGGGAGCTCTGCCGCTTGAAGAAGGTGTGTTGAAGCTGCTTCGTCTATTTTCGGCCATCGATATGCGAAGACTTGGCTCGATTCAGGTGAAACCTCAGACGCGTGAGCAGTTGAAAGCAGCGCTTCGCGCGTTGATGGATACACATCTGGATATAAGGCTTAAAACGCGCGGTTTCCTGGATCAGCTGGATCGATTGTCGCTTCCTGCCATCGAGGCAGCCGGGCGAAGAAGGCAGCAAATGGAGGCTTCCGCTAGCGCATCCGGAATCGAATCCAATCCGAGCGAAATTCCTTCGACAGACACCACAAAGGGACTTGACGGCGATTCGGACGAAAAGTTGGACGAAGGACACTGAGGGTCGGATGAAGAACTCAAAACGCCAGATGAGGCCGCCCAAAAAACCAATTAATTCTAGTGCTCAGAGGGCTTATCCGATGCTTGACATCGCTATACATGGCCGCTACAATGGGGTAATATGCTCAAACGAACGATGATGGAGAAGGTAGTCTGCCCATTCTTTCCGTAATTTAGAATTCAGCGAGCCAGGGGCAGTGAGAGCCTGGCCGGACAGCGCAGACGAGAGGCACTCCGGAGTGCGTGATTTTAGGAAAGCGGGCTTTCCGCCTGCGCCGACACGGCGACGGCTTCAGAGAGCCAAGTAGGGTGGAACCGCGGGAGACTACAAGCTCTCGTCCCTACGTCTGTGGAGCAGACGTAGGCGGCGGGGCTTTTTTGGTGTCTCCAGACCGTTTTCGTCTGATCCAGGTTCATGCCGGACCGACCGGTATACCCAGACAGATTCCTTTGAAGGAGAGTGGCCAAACATGAATTTTCAAGGCATGATTCTGACGCTGCAACAGTTCTGGGCCGAGCAGAATTGCATTCTAGTTCAGCCCTATGACGTTGAGAAGGGTGCGGGTACGATGAACCCGATGACCTTTTTGCGTTCCATTGGTCCCGAGCCGTGGAATGTCGCTTATGTAGAGCCTTCACGTCGTCCCGCTGACGGCCGCTATGGCGAGAACCCGAATCGACTTTATCAGCATCATCAGTTTCAAGTCATTCTCAAGCCGTCACCTGACAATATCCAAGAGCTTTACTTGGAGAGCTTGAAGCGGCTAGGCATTGATCCGCTGCATCATGACATTCGTTTTGTTGAGGACAACTGGGAAAATCCATCCCTCGGCTGTGCAGGCCTTGGCTGGGAAGTATGGCTGAATGGCATGGAGATTACACAGTTTACTTATTTCCAACAAGTTGGCGGAATCGAGACGAGCCCAGTATCCGGTGAAATTACGTATGGTCTGGAGCGCCTCGCTTCTTATATTCAAGAGAAGGAAAATGTATTCGATCTTGAATGGGTAGAAGGCGTCACTTATGGCGATGTATTCCTGCAGCCCGAATATGAGCATTCCAAATATACCTTTGAGATCAGTGATCCGGCGATGCTGTTCCAGCTCTTCTCGATGTATGAGGAGGAGGCACGCCGTGCGATGAAGCAGAACCTTGTGTTCCCTGCCTATGATTATGTGCTCAAGTGCTCCCATACGTTTAACTTGCTGGACGCGCGCGGAGCAATCAGTGTGACGGAACGGACAGGCTACATCACGCGTGTTCGCAATCTGGCACGCTCTTGCGCGGCCACTTATTTGGAGGAGAGGGAACGTCTTGGGTTCCCGCTGCTGAAGAAAGGAGTGGAGCAAAATGGCTAAGGATCTTCTGTTCGAGATCGGTCTTGAGGAAGTGCCCGCTCGTTTCGTACGCGCTGCTGTGAATCAGCTGCAGGAGCGGGTCGTTAAGTGGTTGGATGAGTCACGCATTGCACATGGAGAGGTTAGAGCCTATGCAACGCCGCGCCGTCTCGCTATTTTGGCCGAAGCGGTCGAAGAGAAACAAGCGGATGTAAGCGAAGAGGTCAAAGGGCCTTCACGCAAAATTGCGCAGGATGCCGAGGGCAACTGGAGCAAAGCGGCGCTGGGCTTCGCTCGCAGTCAAGGTGTGGAGCCGGAAGGGCTGTTCTTCAAAGAGCTGGCAGGCGTGGAATACGTTTATGCCAACAAGTCCAGCCTAGGTGTTGAGACTTCCGCTGTATTGGCGGACGGTCTGACTGGAATTCTGACTTCTATGACCTTCCCTAAAAATATGCGCTGGGGCTCGTACGAGCTGAAGTTTGTGCGTCCTATTAAATGGCTGATCGCGCTCTACGGCTCTGAAATCGTGCCGATGGAAATTGCAGGCGTAAGAAGCAGCAATGTAACGCGCGGTCACCGTTTCCTCGGTGCAGAAACAACGGTGCAGGAGCCGACTGCTTATGTTGAGGCTTTACGTGCTCAGCATGTCATCACCGACATTACCGAGCGTGAGCAGCTTATCGTGAAAGGCCTCGAATCGCTGGCCAAAAAACGCGGCTGGACGATTACGATCAAGGATGATCTGCTTGAGGAAGTTCTGTTCTTGGTCGAGACACCGACCGTGCTGTTCGGTTCCTTCGACCCATCCTTCCTTGAAATTCCGCAGGAAGTATTGATCACCTCGATGCGAGAGCATCAACGTTACTTCCCGGTGCTGGATGATGGGGGCAAGCTGCTGCCTTATTTTGTTACCGTACGGAACGGCAATGCTGTTTCCCTGGATAATGTAGCAAGGGGTAACGAGAAGGTGCTGCGCGCTCGCTTGTCGGACGCCAAATTCTTCTATGCGGAGGATCAGAAGCTGGCCATCGGCGATGCGCTGCAAAAGCTGGAAACGGTCGTATACCATGAAGAGCTTGGCACGGTAGCCGATAAAGTGCGCCGCATCGTGAAGCTGACCGAAACTATCGTGACAGCTGCCGGAACAGAACAGCAAGTAGCTCGCGATGCGGTACGTACCGCAGAGATTTGTAAGTTCGACCTGGTTACTCAGATGGTCTACGAATTCCCTGAGCTGCAAGGCATCATGGGCGAGGATTATGCGCGTAAGGCAGGAGAGGGTGAGGTAGTCGCTACGGCGATCAACGAGCATTATCAGCCGCGCTTCTCCGGTGATACCGCATCGGCTTCGGTGCCGGGCGCATTGGTCAGTCTGGCCGACAAGCTGGACACCATCGTTGGCTGCTTCTCGATTGGTATTATCCCGACCGGCTCACAGGATCCTTATGCGCTTCGCAGGCAGGCGGCAGGCATCGTGCAAACGCTGATGACGCATCAACTCCCTGTAAGGCTATCCGAGCTATTCGATTTGGCGCTGGATGTGCATGAGCAGCGCGGCCTGAAACGCAGCCGCCAAGAAATTCGTAAAGAGCTTTATGATTTCTTTGCTCTTCGTCTCAAAAATGTACTGACCGAGCAAGGCAATCGTTATGACGTCATTGATGCTGCCTTGGCAGCGGGCTTCGACGATATGAATCTCGCGGTGGAACGCGCCGCCATTCTGCTGGCCCGCGCGGCTGGCCCGGAACGCGAGCTATTCAAGTCTGTTGTTGACGCGCTGACGCGGACGGCAAATCTGGCAGCCAAAGCGGAGCCAGGAGTTGCTGTTGAAGCAAGTCTGCTGGAAGCGGACGCAGAAAAACGTCTTTTCGAAGCTTCTTCAGTAGTAGGTTCGCAATTCCGCCAAGCGCTGGATTCCGGCGATGCGGATGCCGCACTGAACCGACTCACCGAGCTTCGTGAACCGATTACGGCATTTTTTGATTCGGTTATGGTCATGGCTGAGGATGAGGCTGTTCGTCGCAATCGACTGGCGTTGCTAGCCGGCATAGCGAGTAATGCTGCAGAATATGCGGATTTCTCCAAGCTAGTCTGGTCTTAAGAAAAGGAGAGTGGCAGCTTGAGTTCGAACGCACATAATCGCGATGTTATTGTTTATGTCGTGTCCGATTCGGCAGGAGATACAGGCGATCTTGTCGTACGCGCGGCCGCTGCACAGTTTCATCCTATCGTACCGCAAATTCGCAGAGCGCCTTTCGTCACGGACGAAGCGGCGCTTGCCAAAGTGGTGGAGCTGGCGAGTGGCAATGGGGCGATTATCCTGTATACGCTGGTGCTGCCGCATTTGCGAGAGGCGATGGTCAGGCTTGGCGAGGGCAGCTCGGTCGAAACAATTGATCTGCTGGGACCGCTGATCCATAGCCTGGAACAGAAGACAGGAATACCGTCCAGGCAGGAGCCAGGACTCAACCATGTACTTGACGAGGATTATTTCCGTAAGGTCGAGGCGGTAGAATTTGCCGTAAAATATGATGATGCAAGGGATACAACTGGCATCAAAAAAGCCGATATTGTTCTTGTGGGTGTTTCGCGCACGTCCAAAACTCCGCTGTCCATGTACCTTGCTCATAAGAAATACAAGGTGGCCAATGTGCCGCTGGTGCCTGAGCTGAAACCTCCAGATGAGCTTTTTGCGATTCCGAAGGAACGGATCATAGGCCTTTCGATCGGCGTACATTATTTGAACGTCATTCGTAAGGAGCGCCTGAAGGCGCTTGGTTTGCCGGATAGCGCCTCTTATGCCACTGCCGAACGCATTGAGCGGGAATTGGCCTATGCCAAGGAAATTACGGACCGCATCGGCTGCTTCACAATGGATGTCTCCCATCGGGCAGTGGAGGAGACGGCCAGCATCATTATGGAACGGATTCGCGGCAGCTAACTTGTATCCGGTCCGGGTCTAAGGACTCAGCTGTTTACAGAGGAGGCGATGGGAATGGGTGGAACTCGCATTGTCGTGGACGCGGATGCTTGCCCGGTCAAGCGAGAGATTATGGACACCGCCTACCCTTTGTCGGTGCCGGTGCTCATGGTCTCTTCTTATGACCATCATCTGGAGCCTGAGCCAGGCATGGACATTGCACATGTCGATCGGAGCAGCCAATCGGCGGATCTATACATCCTTAACCGGGTGGGCCGAGGAGATATCGTTGTTACCGGTGATTATGGCCTGGCGGCTGTAGCTCTCGCAAAGGGCGCCCAGGCCATCGGTTTTCGCGGACAGGTTTATCATAATGATACGATGGACTCGCTGATGGCCCGTCGCCATGAGCAAAGCGTCATCCGACGCAACGGAGGCAGGACTAAAGGGCCTAAGCCAATGACGTCGGAGGATAAAACGGCGTTTCAACAAAAGCTGACAAAACTTTTACTTGCCAAGCAGGAAAACGTTTAGGACCAGCGAATAGTATTACGTGTTATTCAGACGAAGGTGATGAACGAGTGGCATACGGCAAGATACCGGAAAGCGTTATTGAAGAAGTGCGCCGGCATCATGAAATTGTAGACACAGTCGGGAAGTACGTTCATCTGACCAAGAACGGTAAATATATGAAGGGGCTGTGTCCGTTCCATTCGGAGCGCACGCCTTCCTTCACGGTGACGCCCGAGCTGCAAATTTTCCATTGCTACGGCTGCGGCAAGGGCGGCAATGTCATCCGGTTCATTGAAGAGATCGAGGGCTACTCCTTCCCGGAAGCCATCCGCCACCTGGCGGAACAGGCAGGGATGCCCATCACATGGGATGTGCCTGGAGAGAGCTCTTCGCCGCGTGACCCCGAGCTTGATGCCTCGTATGAGGCCAATGAGCTTGCCGCCAAGTTTTATCATTACTTGCTCAACAATTCCGCGCAAGGTCAGGAGGCAAAGGCCTATCTGATCGAGCGGGGGTTGAACGGCAGGCTGATTGACGAATTCACCATCGGCTTTGCACCGGAGAGTTGGGACACGCTATCCAGATTTCTGCAATCGAGGGGCTACGAGCCTGAGCTGCTGGAAAAAGCGGGACTGCTTTCGGCCAAAAATGATGGAAGCGGGCATGTGGATCGTTTCCGAGCCCGTATTATGTTCCCGATTCGGGCGAAGGACGGCAAGATTTGCGGTTTTGCCGGACGTGTCATGGATGATTCCAAGCCCAAGTATTTGAATACGCCCGAGACGAAGCTGTTTGCCAAAAGCAAACTGCTGTATCAACTGCACTCGGCACGGGCCGTTTTCCGTAAAAAGCGTTCAGCTGTCCTTTTCGAAGGTTATATGGATGTCATCAAGGCTTGGTCAGCTGGAGTTAAAAACGGGATTGCCGCTATGGGAACTGCCTTAACAGACGATCATGCGGCGCTGCTCTCCCGCGAGGTTGACGAGGTGATTCTCTGCTACGACGGTGATGACGCTGGACAAGCTGCTGCGATGAAGTCCATTCCAATTCTCGAAAAAGTCGGGCTCAAGGCGCTTATCGCGATTCTCCCAAAGGGCATGGACCCGGACGAGCATATTACGCGGTTCGGTGCGGAGACCTTTATTAGAGAGGTCATGGAGCATCCCGTATCCGTAACCAAATTTAAGCTACTATATTCCCGCAGGAATCATACACTCTTAGGAGAAGAGGGCCGTAGAAACTATGTCATGGAAGCCGTCGGCATAGTTGCGGAACTGGATTCCCGTACGGAACAGGAAATATACCTGAAGGAGCTTTCTCGCGAATTCGAGCTGTCTCTGGAATCGCTCAAGCAGGACTGTCACGGGATCTGGAGCGAGCGGCAGAAATCAAGGCCGGACAGGGATAAGAACGACATTTCGTGGAATAATGGTAGGAATGAAACAAGGCGCGCGCCCTCGGCACCTGCAATGCTGCCGCCTTACCAGCGAGCAGAACGCAGATTGCTGAGCGTGATGATACGGGATGCGGAAATAGCGCGGAGTGTGTATGACCGGCTCGGAGATGCATTCAATGTGGAAGATCACGTGGCTCTTGCTGCTTATCTGTACGCCTATTATGCACAGGGGCTTGAACCGGATGTTAGTCGGTTCATCGCCTCCCTGCAGGATGAACGCCTGGAAAGGGCTGCTGCTTCCATTCTGATGAACGAGGATGCATCTCCCTTTGACGAGCATATGCTTATGGCCTACATTCATGAAATTCAGAAGGTGCCTCGTCTAAAGGAAATCGAAATTCGCAGGGAAGAAGCGCTGCGGGCGGAAAGAGCCGGCGATGTGCTGAAAGCGGCAAAGATCCAAATTGAGATTATCGCCCTAGAAAGACAGCTCAAGTAACGGCAGAATGATCCTTTCTAGGGAGGAGGGAGTCGGGAATTATGGCGAATGACCAACATACGGAGCTGGACAACGAGCAAAAAATGGAGCTGGTCAAAGATCAACTCATCGAGCAGGGGAAAAAGCGGTCTTCCCTGTCTTATAAAGAAATCATGGATAAACTGGCTCCTTTTGACCAAGAGCCGGAACAGATTGATGAATTTTTCGAACAGCTCGACGATCTTGGCATTGAAGTAACAAACGAGCGCGATGACAGACCTTCCCCGCTTGGCGGCGAAGAGCAGGAACGCGAACCAGATGAATTCAACTTTGATGATGATCTGAGCTTGCCTCCGGGCATCAAGATCAATGATCCAGTGCGCATGTATCTCAAAGAAATCGGACGGGTGCCCCTGCTGCTGGCCGATGATGAGATTGAGCTTGCCAAGCGAATCGAGAAGGGTGACGAAGAAGCCAAGCGCCGTCTTGCGGAAGCGAATCTTCGTCTCGTCGTCAGCATCGCCAAGCGCTATGTCGGACGCGGCATGTTGTTCCTCGACTTGATTCAAGAAGGCAATATGGGTCTTATCAAAGCGGTCGAGAAATTCGACCATCAGAAGGGCTTTAAGTTCAGCACCTACGCCACATGGTGGATCCGCCAGGCTATTACTCGCGCGATTGCTGACCAAGCCCGGACGATTCGGATTCCAGTGCATATGGTCGAGACCATCAACAAGCTGATTCGTGTATCCCGTCAGTTGCTCCAGGAGCTGGGGCGCGAACCTACGCCGGAAGAAATCGCTGCAGAAATGGATCTTAGTACCGAAAAGGTACGCGAGATCATGAAGATTGCTCAGGAGCCGGTGTCGCTTGAGACGCCGATCGGTGAAGAGGATGATTCACATCTGGGTGATTTCATTGAGGATCAGGAGGCGCTTGCTCCGGCAGATGCCGCCGCTTACGAACTGCTCAAGGAACAGCTCGAAGATGTGCTGGACACGCTGACAGAACGTGAGGAAAATGTACTGAGGCTCCGCTTCGGCCTGGATGACGGCCGTACTCGGACGCTGGAGGAAGTAGGCAAAGTATTCGGCGTTACGCGCGAGCGTATCCGTCAGATCGAAGCCAAGGCATTGCGCAAGCTGCGCCATCCTAGCCGCAGCAAGCGACTCAAAGACTTCCTTGAATAAGCTTTATCGGACTCTCTGCGCTGCTGCAGAGGGTCTTTTTTTCATTTTGCCAAGGTACGGATAGGTCTAACGTCCCTGAAGGCTGAAGTCCCTTCAACGGCCGGGCTCTGTTGTCGATGATTAGGAAGGGAGTTTCCCACATCCCCTAATCAATTGGCGTTTCCCATCGTGGAGAACGACAAGAACAAGGAGCAAGCCAATGGAAGCGGATAAACGCCGTATTATCGTGCAGGAAATCCAGCAATGGAGGAAGGGCAAGCTGCTTCCAGATCATTATTGCGATTTCTTGCTAAACCTTTATGCAGATCGGGAAAGTGACTCGGCAGAAGATGAAACACTACCTACGAAACCGAACAGAACAGCTAGAGCAGCGTATGCAGCGGCTGGTGCAGCAGGCTGGAAATGGTTATTATTCTTTGCCTTATTTTCCCTCTTTTTCTTGATTGTTCTTCATTTTAACGCTTTTCATCCAGCAATGCAAATTGCTATCCCACTGCTTTTGACTGGTGGTTTCTTAACTATAGGAGCGGTTCTTCGGCCCCGTAGTGAGACTGCAGGCATGGCTTGGACGGGTGCTGGAATGCTGCTCCTGGTGGGCTCCGTAATTTATCTCATGAGATTACATGCCGTGGAAAATTGGAGCTGGAACGTCCTCATATGGAGTTTATGCGCCATATTCTGGGTAGTCTATGGTATCTGGCAACGCATTCCGCTGCTTCATTTTTGCGGCTGGATCTGCCTTGCTCTCGTATACAGCCTCCTATTGAACCGACTTGCAGATGGTGGATCTATGTGGGACAAACAGGTTTATTGGCTGCCGCTTGCGGTGTTGTTTGGGTGGAGCGGATGGTTCATTCGACGCTGGAGCAAGCAGGCCTGCACAGTGCTATTGGCTGTATGTGCGTTACTTGTATTAATGCCTGAGGTGACGATGCTTGTCGAGAATGCGAGTATGGTTTGGCTCCAGGGGCTATTTGTTGGTAAACTGGTGATAGGCGGGGGACTGCTGTTCCTCTTGCGAAAATATTGGATTGAGTGGGTTGCCTGAATATGTTGAATTCCAAACGATTAACCGCTATTGCGGACTATGTCGCTGAAGGTGCAAGAGTAGCCGATATTGGCTCGGATCATGCCTTGCTGCCAATTGAGCTTGTAAGCCGGGGGACATGCCCGTCCGCGATAGCAGGAGAAGTAAATGACGGCCCGTTAGAGGCGGCGCGCAGGGGCATCGCTGCAGCGGGCCTTGGGCGCGTAATCAATGCCCGCAAGGGCAATGGACTTGAAGTGCTGCAGCCTGGCGAAGCGGATACGGTAACCATTGCCGGTATGGGAGGAGCCCTTATTGTCTCGATTCTAGAGGCAGGCAGGGAAGCCGGCAAGCTGGAAGGCGTTTCGCAGCTCGTGCTGCAGCCGAATGTAGGCGAGGAACTGGTGCGCTCCTGGCTGCTGGAGCAAGGGTGGTTGCTGGCCGAGGAATCCATTCTGGAAGAGGACGGCAAATACTACGAAATCGTCCATGCGCTTCGACAAGCGGACGCTGGCGCCCGCAACGAAGCCATTTACGGAGGAGAGCCACTGCTTAGCCATCTTACTGCGGACGAAGACAGACAGCTGAAGCTGAAGTTGGGGCCTTATCTCGCTCGCTCCAAACCGTCGGTATTTATCGAGAAATGGCGCTCGGAGCTCCGTAAAATGAAGCGCATCGAGGCGCAGATTGGGCAGTCGGTCACCGAGGATGCAAGCAAACGCCGAGCGGCAATGGCCAAAGAAATCAGGGTGATCGAGGAGGTGCTGGAATGTACGCAAACGGACATGTCGTAACAGGGCTGATGGAGCAGCTTGCCCCCAAAAAATACGCCGTGGAAAACGATCGGATCGGTCTTCAGCTGGGAACGCTGCAGAAGCCGGTTCGTAAAGTGCTGGTCGCTCTTGATGTCACGCATGAGGTTGTTGATGAGGCAATCACAGCAGGCGTCGATCTGATCATTGCTCATCATGCGATTATTTTTCGGCCGCTAGCCAAGCTGGATACGGCAACCCCTGCCGGCTCACTATATGAGAAGCTGATCAAGAACGATATCGCCGTTTATATCTCTCATACTAATCTAGATGTGACCGAAGGCGGCATGAATGATTGGATGGCAGATGCCATCGGCATTTTGCCAGAAGGCCGTGTCAGCTTGGAAAAGGTACATGAGGAGCGCCTATTCAAGCTGGCTGTCTATGTTCCGGAAGCACATGCAGAGGCAGTCCGTCAGGTGATGTGGGCGGCAGGAGGCGGGACGATCGGCGCTTACGACCAATGCAGCTTCAACGTTAGCGGTATGGGCACATTCCGCCCTGGAGCTGGAAGCAGCCCGTTCATCGGCGCCGCCGGAAGGCTGGAAACGGTCGATGAAATCCGTGTGGAGATGGCTGTGACGGAAAGTATGCTGCGCAAGACAATTAAGGCGATGCTGGCCGCACATCCTTATGAAGAGACGGCCTATGATGCGACGCTTCTAGAGCGCGAAGGCAAGTCGCTTGGGCTTGGCCGCAGCGGCCGCCTGATGGAGCCGATTACGTTAGCAGAGCTGGCGGAGCGGGTTAAGGTAGCATTTGACGTGCCTTTCGTCCGCATCACAGGAAATCCAGAGGCGGAGATTCGCAAAGCTGCCGTGCTCGGCGGCTCTGGAGCGCGTTATTGGAAGCCAGCTCAATTTGCCGGCGCTCAGGTGCTTATCACGGGCGATATCGACTATCATTCGGCGCATGATGCTTTGGCAGCAGGCATGCTGCTCATCGATCCTGGACATAACGCCGAGAAGATTATGAAGCAGCAGGTAACGCAGTGGCTGAGCGAGCGGATGACAGCTTCCAAGTACGCAACGGAAATAATCGCTTCTACAATAAATACCGAGCCATTCCAGCTTGCCTAACTGGCCAGATCCGGCTATACTAGCTAAGGTGTCGGAAAGTCTGACAGACAATCGCTGGCGGCGCGAGCCGCGAGAGGAAAGTCCGGGCTCCACAGGGCAGGATGCTGGATAACGTCCAGTCGGCGCGAGCCGAAGGATAGTGCCACAGAAATGGACCGCCGATGGCCGACGCTTGCGTCGGATCAGGCAAGGGTGGAACCGTGGTGTAAGAGACCACGAGCGGCGTTGGTGACAACGCGGCTGGTAAACCCCATCTGGAGCAAGACCTAAGAGAACGTAGCAGCCTTTATCGGCAGCAGCCCTAGCCCGGGGCGCGTTCGGGTTGGTCGCTTGAGCCTGCTAGCAATGGCAGGCCTAGATAGATGATTGTCGCTTGACAGTGGGAGGGTCGTTCCCGTTTGCACCACGAAGAGCACAGAACCCGGCTTATGGCAGACTTTCCGCAACGACCTGATTTCAGAAGCGAATAATCGCTTTTCAACTTCAAAAAGCTTCCTGGCTGCCGCAGCGGCCAGGAAGCTTTTTTCGTACCTTTCAACTACTATTAGCGGAACTCGATGCTGCGAACAAGCTCTTCCAAGCGCTCACGGAGCCGCGCTGGGAAGGATTGCAATGATTCGGCGGCAGTATTGCCAACGGCATTATTCGTGCTAGCAGCCGTATTCGGCACAGCAACAGCTGTATTCGGGCTCTTCGCCTGGCCGGCTGCCAAATCTGTACTTTTACCATTGCTTTCTGCCGCTTGAAGCGCTTTGTCGATATCGATCTGGCCGTAGCCGAAGTATGAATCCTTACCTTTGGTGCCAAGATCACGGGCAGTGCTGCGCATGAGTTCGTACACCTCGACATTGGTCAATGCCGAATTACGGGAGCGAATAAGCGCCGCCAGCGCCGAGACATGCGGACTAGCCATCGAGGTGCCGGAGAGCGCCGCATACTGGCTGTTAAGATAGGTGCTGGCGATACTGTCGCCAGGAGCCGCTACGTCGATGTAATCACCATAGTTGGAAAAGGAGGATTTTTCACCGCGGGAGTCCGTCGACCCGACAGCAAAAACTTCCGGATAAGCGGCCGGATAACCGGGCTGCTCTGAATTATCATTCCCGCTTGCAGCGATAAGCACGACATCCCGCTGGAACGCGTATTTGATCGCGTCATGTAGAAAATCCGACTGGGCATAGTTTCCAAGGCTCATGTTGATTACTTTGGCCCCGTTATCAACCGCCCATATCAGCCCTTGGGCAACGGAATAAGTTGAGCCGGCACCGCTGTTGTCTAATACTTTGACAGGCATGATTTTGTTGTACCAGGTCAAGCCGGCGATTCCTTCGCCATTGTTGACGGAAGCGGCAATAATGCCAGTTACATGCGTTCCATGCCCGACGTCGTCCACAGGCGCCTTGCCGGAGGTAACGATGTTCATCCCTTTGGTCAACTTGCCAACCAGATCGGGATGATCCTGCTGCACGCCTGTGTCGAGTACGGCAATTTTGACAGCATCGCTTCCTTTGGACAGATTCCAGCCAAGCTCGGTCTCAATCGATGGAAGGTTCCACTGGTAATCGGAATAGAGACGATCATTCGGCACGATTGGTTTAGCATCTATGGGCCCGTTATTAGGTGACTCATTGGTCAAATAAAGATAATGCGGCTCCACATAAGTCGGATTCCATTTTTTGCGGAAATAAGCTTTCATTTTATCGGTTTCCATTGAACGGGAGCGAAAGACGTATACGTTGCGCATATGATTTTCCGAGGAAGCCCCGATGTCTCGCTTAATTTGCTCCATTTGCTTCTTCGTCGGCTCAGTTGGGAAACGGACAACGACTTCGTGAATATGGTAATGGCTCGCGCCTCCATTATCTTCGCCAGTACGGACTGTGAATTCACGATTTGACCCGGCTCGGACCGATTCGATTCGGTAACTTCCTTCCGCAGGATAGGGGACTTGTCGCAAATTGCGCATCTGATGCCGCTCCACATCGCCGACCACATTCTGCCGAATCAGGCCAACAATACCTCCTTTACCTTCAGCTGCAGGAATACCGAGCAGCAAATATCTTTTGCCTGCAGTGGACATGGCCTCAGCTTGATAACGGGAGCCCGCCTTAATGGATTGAAGTGCTTTTTCGGAATGAGCCTTTGCAAGCTGCCCCGCATCGGAAGGAATGCTTCCGGCAGTGATGTCAGAGCTGCTACCGTCCCCCCAGCTCAAAAAAACCATCTGTGGATGTTTGGCGATCAAATGCCGCATATGCTCCGTGCGTTTGGAGGCCGGCTCGGCAGCAAGCTGGAACAGCGTTCCGATGTCCTTCGAGCATTGGCTGGCGCAAAGCTGCGCGGTCGCTTCCATATCATGGCGAATATCTGCTGCCTTGAGCTGTTTTTCTTGCTCCACGGACAATGCCCGTGTTTTAACCTTTTGCTCCTGGGGCTGCCTTCCGGGTATGAACCACGGACTGATTGGAATCAACAACGTAAGTAAAGCCAGCGCAGTAAAAGCGCCGATCCATTTTTTTCTCATGCGGCAGAAACCTCCCGTTATTATGGAACGTCATTCATACGCGCTCTAACCTTAGATTCAGGCAGATGGACTGAAATTATACGAATGGTTTTAAACCAGAAAAAGCGGAATTCTGGCTCCAAAAAAGTTCAAATCATGCCGATTCTATGATAGGATATACATAATCTTTAACTTTCTTACGGGATTGATGAAAGGGGAACTTATTCACCATGCCATCTGCCAATGTAAAGCCGCTCAGCGAATCTACACGCTCCAAACTCAAGGATGCGGTCTCGCAACTGGAGCCATTCCTGAACGAGAATGCTCTTCCGCAGCTTGCTGCCCAAGATGCTAACGACGAAGAACTCACCTTCTACAGGGGACTCCTGTCCGATCTCCGCCATCTGCTTGTTTACTCGGAGGTTGCTTATGAGAAGCTGGGCGTTACGCTGCGTCGTCCGAATTTTGATGTCGAGCATGCCGAGCGTCAGCTTTATGAGGTTTACCATCACTGCGTTAATGCCTTCTTCTATCCTAAAAATGAAGGTTACTCCGAAGACGGACGTTACGCTTACACCGGTCAGGATGCAATCCGCTTCCGCCATAAGCCACTCCGCTCGGCCCGCGATATTGTCCTCACCGTATCCAAGATTTACGAGGAGCTTCGCGATGATCTGTCCTATTACGAAAATGACTACATGACCCAGCGCCGCATGCAGGGTCAAAAATAGGAAAGCATAAGCCACCCCTGCTGAGGCAAGCTACTTAGCGGGGGTGATTTTTATGCCAAAAGGCGTAGCATGCAGCGTGTCCAACTGTGCGTTCTGGGATGAAGGCAATCAATGTGGAGCCCAAGCGATCAACATCGAGATCGACAAGCATGCTCATGCGGATCTGTCCACTGAATTTGCAGGCGGCGAGCTTGGAGCCGATCACCAGGACAAAGCAGAAGAGTCTTCTGCTACTTGCTGTCATACTTTCCAACCGAAAGACAATGCTTGATTTGCGCTCATTCTTTTAGAAAACAAACATCAGGCTGGTTAAGCCGAGCCGTCCGTTCCTACGGACGGCTTTTTGACGTTTATAATTCTCGAGAGATGTTGATCACCGCTCTTCATTTCAGCTAACATCAAACCGATATACAGGAGCATAATGGCAAAATAGGGAGTGGAAGTTCAGATGTCGATTGACCCACGAACGCTTACCGCACTTATCAAGCTCCAGCTTGCGCCAAGCCTGGAGATGTTTACCGGGACCAGCAGTAATACTGCGTCAGCCACGAACAACGGATTTGATCAAATTCTTAGCCAACTGACCTCAGCAACGTCTTCCAGTAGTTTGGATACGAGCGGTCTGCAAGCTCTTGAGACTGGCTACACGGATGTAGATGTCTCAGGATATGGCGGAGGCTTGGCAGGTAACAGCGGCACTCTAGGCATGAACTCGGCCGGCTTACAAGCAGCTCTAGTCGCTGCCGGAAGCAGCCTTGCCGATGTAGGTGTAGGGACGGCGAATGGGAGTGGCAACGGGGCGTTTGATCAATTAATTAATGGAGCGGCAGCCAAATACGACATTTCTCCGTCGTTAATTCGCAGCGTCATCGATGCGGAGTCTTCCTTCAATCCGCAAGCCGTCTCTTCAGCAGGCGCCAAAGGTCTTATGCAGTTAATGGATGGGACAGCCAGCGGACTTGGAGTGACAAATTCCTTTGATCCCGCGCAGAATATTGATGGCGGCACCAAGTATCTTTCTTATTTGCTCGGCAAGTTTGAAAATAGTGTACCTGCAGCTCTCGCCGCTTATAATGCCGGCCCTGGACGGCTTGATCGGCTTGGAATTAAGGATGAGGCGTCGCTTAACGAGAAGTATGATTCGCTGCCGCAGGAGACGCAGAACTATGTGCTTAAGGTAATGCGCAAGCTAGAAGGGGCCGGGTTGTAACAGTCGGCATTTTATAATAGGATATGCTTATGGCTGGGCTCATGGCTTGCGGCCAGGAGCGCACAGGAAGGACCACGGCCAGTTGCTGCCCCAATACAGGGCGACAGCTGTCGCTGGTCTTTTTGTTGTACTGGAAAGTATATTTTTACGGGTACTGAGGGGGTTGAACGAATGAACCAAGAAGAGCCGCTGTTGTATTTTGACCACTGCGCCTCTACGCCTCCGCATCCTGAAGTGATTCGCACGCTTGTTGAAGTGATGGAGCGTCATTATGCCAATCCTTCTTCGATCCATCGCCTTGGGCTGGATGCCGGTAGATTGCTTGGCGGAGCAAGGGAGTTAATGGGACGGTTGTTCGGGACGACGTCGGAGGAATGGGTATTTACATCCGGGGGTACGGAGAGCAACCAACTTGCTATAAAGGGTGCCGCATACGCAGCGAAGCATAGAGGAAAACATGTCATTACTTCGGCGACGGAGCATCCCTCCGTGCGGGAGGCCTTTGAGAGACTGGCGGCGGATGGTTTTGAGGTCACTTATTTGCCGGTTAACGATGTGGGAATGATCTCCATAGGCCAGCTGCAGGAAGCGATCCGGCCCGATACAACGCTAGTGAGCCTGATGCATGTGAACAATGAGGTGGGAACGATCCAGCCGATTGAGGAGGCGGGCAAGCTTCTGCGGCAGCATCCGGGCATCAGCTTCCATGTAGATGGAGTGCAGAGCATCGGGAAGCTCCCTATACGCCTGCGGGAGTGGGGAGTAGACCTGTTCAGCGGTTCTGCGCATAAGCTGCGGGGGCCGAAGGGAACGGGCTTCCTCTATGTGCGCAGCGGGATGCGACTGGAGCCGCTTCTGGGAGGCGGAGGCCAGGAAGGCGGCTTGCGGGGAGGCACGCCTAATGTGCCGGGCATCGTCGCTTCCGTCAAAGCGTTGCGTATGGCGTTGGAATCGCAACAAGAGCGAGCAGAGCGGATGCGAGCGTTGAGAACGCGTTTGCTGCTGCGTTTGCAGCAGTTGCCGGAGCTAATAATTAATGGCGAAGCTGATTCGTTGTCGGTCAAGCAGGCGCCGCATATTTTACATTTATCCTATCCAGGCATGAAACCCGAAGTTATTGTCCATGCACTTGAGGAGCGAGGGATAATTATATCGACCAAGTCGGCATGCTCTTCTCGGGACGAGCGTCCTAGCGAAGTGCTGCTTGCTATGGGATACCCGATCCCACGCGCCGCTGGAGGGCTTCGAGTCAGCTTTGGAGACGAACATGATGAGGCAACCGTCGATCGGCTTGCAGAGGCATTAGAAGCAGTTGTGCGGCTTTTGAAGCCGCTGGAGAGGGGTATTACGAGTAAATGAAATACGATCATATAACGGTTCGCTACGGCGAGCTAACGCTGAAGGGCCGCAACCGGGGTCGCTTCGAACAGCAAATGTTTCGCCAGATCAAAAATAGCCTGCGCCATTTGGAAGGGCTTGAATTTGAGAAAACCTATGCCCGCGCTTATATAAAGCTGAATGGAGTGGACTACGAGCAGGCCGCGGAAGGCTTGCGGCGGGTTTTTGGCCTCCATTCATTCAGTCCCGTCATCAGAGCGGTCAACGAACTGGAGGCAATCAAGGAAGCAGCACTTTCGCTGTGGGAATCTCTTGAGGTTAAGCCAGCTACATTTAAAGTAAAGGTCAAGAGAGGCTGGAAAGGCTTCCCTCATGTAACACATGAGCTTCAGCATTTGATCGGTTCTCATGTCCTGCGCGCTGCGCCAGAGTTAAAAGTTGATGTGCATCGTCCAGAAATGGAGCTGAACGTCGATATTCAACCAGAAGGAGCTTATATTTTCTGCCGTAGTGAGCCTGGAGCCGGAGGTTTCCCGTATGGTTCCAATGGCAAAGCGATGCTGCTGCTGTCCGGAGGTATAGACAGTCCTGTAGCCGGTTGGTCGGCAATGCGCAAAGGACTGGAATTGGAACTTGTGCATTATCACAGTTTCCCTTTTACAAGTGAGCAAGCTACAGACAAAGTAATTGAACTGGCTAGGCAGCTTTCGCTATATGCGGGTAAACCGCTGAAGCTGCATCTAGTGCCGTTCACCGATATTCAGACCCGATTCACTGGAACAGGGCAGGATCACTTGATTATTACGCTTATGCGCAGAGCGATGCTTGAGATTGCCGGCATGCTGGCGGAGAGAAATGGAGCCGGCGGAATTGTATCCGGCGACAGCCTTGGCCAAGTTGCGAGTCAAACACTCGACAGCATGAATGTTATAGGACGCGTCCTGGATATTCCCTTACTGAGGCCTCTGATCATGATGGACAAACAGGAGATTATTGACCAGGCCGTCAAAATCGGTACGTATACAACTTCAATTTTGCCATTCGAGGACTGCTGCACGCTGTTCGTACCAAAATCACCGAGTACCAATCCTAACCTCAGAGTGGTGGAAAGAACAGAAAACGGCATTGCGGAGCTGAAGGAGCTGCTACTTAAAGCAGCGGATGGGGTGGAGACGGTCAATTTGGACGCGGGCAAAGTGTTCCGGAAAAAGACGGTTCTTCAAGAAGCCGAGGAGCGGGACTGGTTCTAATCCTTCCGTTGCTGGTTCTAGTAAAGAATCTATAGTTAACACAAAAAAGACCGACTCCGTGGAGTCGGTCTTTTTTGTGTTAACGTATCCCAGTAGAGCCTTGCAGCTCTGCTCACGTGTTTAGTGAGATTCCCGCTCGCGGTGTTTTTCCGCTTTGTTCTTTTGCATCATATTTTTCAGGACGCCAGCGCCGATAACAACGACGACTACAATAGCCATGAACAGCCATTCCGGCATTCCACCGCTGCCGAAGAAATCAGCCAGCTTTTTCTCGCTTGTAATCATCTTCGCAGAAGTGTAAGCAAGCACGGCAGAACCGATATAGAGAATCCATGGGAACTTCTCAATCAGTGTGATGAACAGCGTGCTTCCCCATACAACGATCGGAATACTGATGATCAGGCCGATAATGACGAGCCATATATTGCCATGGGATGCTCCAGCTACGGCGAGAACGTTATCGATACCCATTGCGGCATCGGCGATAACGATCGTCCAGATAGCTGAACCGAGCGTGCTTCCGGCCTTGATATTATCATGGCTGCTGTCTTCCTGCACAAGAAGCTTGTAGGCGATCCAGACGAGCAACAAGCCGCCAGCAAGATGCAACCAAGGAACATCCAGCAAGTAAACGACCAGCAGGGTGGCGACCATACGAATTGCGATGGCACCAAACGTCCCCCAAATAACTGCCTTTTTCTGCTGATGCTTAGGCAGATTGCGCGCGGCAAGCGCGATGACGATCGCGTTGTCGCCCGCCAGCATAAGGTCGATAAAAATAATAGTCAACAGCGGGCCTACCCATTCCATCGAAGCTCCTCCTCCATCTCATTGAACATTTTCTGCCATTAAGTACTTACCCGTATACGGATGAGTTGGACAAAAGATTCGCTTTTTTTTGTAACATATTTTTAATGGCTTGTACATACCCCTTATAGAGAAAGGGTGGGGGTATCGACTTGGACAATCTGTTGATTTTTCTGCAAATCGTCATGATAAATATCCTGCTCAGCGGCGATAACGCCCTTGTAATCGCGATGGCTAGCCAGCATTTGCCCGCAGAGCAGCGCAAACGAGCAATCGCATGGGGAACCTTCGCGGCAATCGGACTCAGATGCCTCCTAACCCTCGCGGCAATTTCACTGCTGCAATTGCCTTACTTACAAGCCTGCGGCGCATTCCTTCTGCTGCTTATCGCCGTGCAACTGCTGCGTGAAGCAGAGCAACCTGGCAGCGAAGGGCTGCTGTCGCGTGGCGTTAAGTCAAGGCGGAGCGCTACACTTGCTGGAGCTGTAGGGACGATTGTGGCAGCAGATTTTATCATGAGCCTGGATAATGTTCTGGCTGTCGCTGCCGTCGCCGATGGAGAGCCGGTAATGATGCTGCTTGGCATCGCTCTTAGCATACCCATGATTCTGTGGGGCAGTCATGTACTTGGTGGCCTTCTGACCCGCTTTCCGTCACTGGTGTACGCAGGCTCCGGGCTTCTCGGTTTTGCGGCAGGAGAGATGCTGGTGTCGGACTCCGCGCTTCAGCCTTGGCTGGATAAAACGCCTCTGCTCCACAGCGCGCTGCCCGTACTTATGATTCCGCTCGTCATTGTGATAGGAATTATTTTAACCCGTTCCCGTATCCCAACTTAATCGATGAGAAGAGATCGCCTTCAAGGGGGCGGTCTTATTTTTTTGCCCTGGCCCTTTATAGCTGGCATTTTCAGTTCGATTCCTATAGAATAAGAAAGATCTGATTGGTCGTCATCTGCCTGTCCGCAGGTAGTCGTCTATGGGAAACGGGGGATAAGATTGATTCGCAATCAATATTCCGCCGGAATCATCATCTTGCTTGCAGGAATTGCCATTTTGCTGGGCCGAATGGGCGTATTCAGCTTTATTGGCTCCGTATTTTGGCCGTTGTTTATCCTCGTGCCGGGCATACTGCTGCATGTGCTGTATTTCGGCCGGCTACTCCCTGCGGCAACGCTCGTTCCGGGCGGCATTTTGTCCGTATATGCACTGGTTTTCCTGTTTTGCAATTGGTTCGGGTGGGGCTACATGAAATACCTTTGGCCATTTTTCATCTTTGGCCTTGCGGTAGGGCTTTATGAGTATTATACCTTCGACTCCTCTCATCCACGTAGCGCATTCACTATTGCTGCTGTGCTCGCTGGAGTATGGGCGCTTTGCATGCTGTTTGTGCTGTTATGGAGCTGGGGCATCTATTTGATCGCGATCGCTCTTGTAGCAATTGGCGGATGGATGATGGTGAGTAAGAAAGCCCGTTGGTAAGTTAATGTTTGGAACGAATGTATGATCCTATAAAGATGGAGTGGATAAGAAGTTATGCAAGCAAGAGAGAACATTCGCAATATCGCAATTATCGCGCACGTTGACCATGGTAAGACAACCCTCGTAGACAAACTGCTTCAGCAGTCCGGTACATTCCGAGACCACGAGGTCGTGCACGAGAGAGCGATGGACTCCAATGATTTGGAGCGGGAGCGCGGCATTACAATCCTGGCCAAAAACACCGCTATCAACTACAAGAACTACCTCATCAACATTGTGGATACCCCTGGACATGCTGACTTTGGCGGAGAAGTTGAGCGCATCATGAAGATGGTCGACGGCGTATTGCTCGTCGTTGATGCCTTTGAGGGCTGTATGCCGCAAACTAAGTTCGTACTGCGTAAGGCGCTTGAGCATAATTTGACGCCAATCGTTGTATTGAACAAAATCGACCGTCCGAACGCGAACCCTGAGGCCGTTGTCGACGAAGTGCTTGACCTGTTTATCGAACTCGGCGCGAACGACCACCAATTGGAGTTCCCAGTCGTGTACGCATCCGCGCTTATGGGCACATCCAGCCGCAACGTGGAAAAGCAAGACGATAACATGGAAGCCCTCTACGAGACAGTCGTGGAACATATTCCTCATCCAACAGAGAATGTGGAAGAGCCGCTGCAATTCCTCGTTACGCTGCTCGACTACAATGAATATATGGGCCGTATTGCCATCGGCCGTGTGAACCGTGGCGTTATCCGCCAAGGTCAGCCGGTCGCGGTTATGACCCGCGAGGGCGCAATTAAGCAAGCTCGCATCGAGAAGCTGTTCGGTTTCCAAGGACTGAAGCGCATCGAGGTTGAAGAAGCGGCAGCAGGTGATATCGTTGCAATCGCAGGCATCAAGGATATCAATATCGGCGAGACGATTGCCGATCCATCCAAGCCGGAAGCATTGCCTGTCTTGGAAATTGATGAGCCAACGCTGCAAATGACTTTCCTGGTCAACAACAGCCCGTTTGCCGGTCGCGAAGGTAAATGGGTTACTTCCCGTAAACTTCGTGAGCGTCTGTACAAAGAGCTTGAGACCGACGTTGCACTGCGCGTTGAAGACACCGACAGCCCGGATGTATTCGTTGTATCCGGTCGTGGCGAGCTTCACCTTGGCATCCTGATCGAGAATATGCGCCGCGAGGGTTACGAGCTGCAAGTATCCAAGCCTGAGGTTATCATCAAGGAAATTGATGGCCAAAAATCAGAGCCTTACGAGCGCCTGCTGATCGACGTACCAGAGGAAAGCATGGGTGCCGTCATGGAAAGCCTTGGAACACGCAAGGCTGAGATGGTCAACATGGTCAACAATGGCAGCGGTCAAGTTCGTCTTGAGTTCATCATCCCGGCACGTGGCCTTATCGGCTACCGTACCCAGTTCCTGACGCTGACGCGTGGTTATGGCATCATGAACCATGCCTTCGACAGCTACGGTCCAATTGCGGGCTCTGGCGTAGGCGGACGTCATCAAGGCGTACTGGTTGCAACGGAGCACGGCGTTTCTACCTTCTACGGCATGATGGGCGTAGAAGATCGCGGCATTCTGTTCCTAGAGCCAGGTGCTGAAATCTACGAAGGCATGATCGTTGGTGAGCATAACCGCGATCAAGATATCGTAGTCAACATTTGTAAAGAGAAACAACTGACTAACATTCGTTCCGCATCGAAAGACGAGACCGTGCGCCTTAAAACGCCGCGCTCGTACAGCCTCGAAGCGGCTCTGGAATATCTCAACGATGACGAGTATTGCGAAATTACGCCAAAATCGATCCGCATGCGCAAAAAGCTGCTCAACAAGAGCGAGCGCGAGCGTGCAGAGAAACAGCGTAAAACTTCACAAGCCGGCGTTTAATTAAAAAATTGCTTTCCATAAGCGGCGGTTTGGCGCCGGCCCTCCGGCCGACAGCCAAATGCGCCGCTTACTCGTTTTACATATATCGGACTGTGCTTTCTAGCCCACAATTTAGAGGAGGAGAACAGGGATGCAGGATTGGCTCAGTGACCATCCGCTTGTAACGTATATCCTGATTCTGGCCAGCGTCATTTATATTTTCAACAAAGTGTTCCGTGCGCAACAGCGCCTACCGCTGCTCAAGGAGATTTTGGTCTACTTCGTCATGGCATTCGGCTCAGGCGTATTGCTCGTACTGCAAATAGACAAGCTGCCCATTCTTCAGTGTATGGCGGTCGCCATCGGGATGATGTTCCTGCTGCGGATTCGCCAGTTTAATGACAAGCGTTTAGCGAAGCGACAGCAGCAGGGAGATACCTCTAAGGGCTGAGAGCCCTTGCTGACTGGACACTTTGATGGGCTGGCCCGCCGTCCGAAATAAGGCATGGGATCAGAAGGAGAACGCATGAATAGAGGGAACGACTATCCACCTCGCGGAAGACGTGAGGATCGGGGGCATGCCGGAAGCGGCAATACCAAAGGTGCGAAACCAGGAAAAAAAAGAAAGTCAAAGCCGGTTTACTGGTTTAGGCGTATGATGACTTTGCTCGTTGTGGTTATTTTGGCCGGTGTCGGATTTGGCGCTTATTTGCTCTATGATGCCAATAAGGCGCTCGACCAAATCAGCAGTGGGGAGCAGGGAGTTTCGGCTGCCCAATCGGTGCGTAGTAAGCCATCAGCAATGCTGTTGATGGGACTTGATACTCGCGGAGACACGGGACTGCTTAATACCGACGTGATAATGGTTGCCGCTTTTAATCCGCAGACGAAGAGCGCCGTTGTTGTCTCCATTCCACGGGATTCAAGAGTTCCGGTTGAAGGATATAAGCAGCGCAAAGTGAATAGCTATTATGCTGCCTTCATCCGAAACGCGAAGTCCAAGGAAACGGGAATTAGCCAGGAAGCGGCGGAGCGCCAAGGTAAGCTTGGGATGAAGGATGCCATTGGCAGCTACCTTGATATTCCAATCGATTATGCGGCGACAATTAACTTCAAGGGTTTTTCGGATGTAGTTGATGCGCTCGGCGGAGTTAAGGTCAATGTCGATATGGATATGAGATACGATGACCATGCCGGTCAGCCCGGTGGTACGAGCATCGATCTGAAAAAAGGAGTTCAGACGCTGTACGGGGAAGATGCGCTGGGTTTTGTCCGTTATCGTAAATCCAACGATGGCAAAAACATGAGCAGCGATTTTGAGCGGAATGAACGTCAAGAGCAAGTTATAGGCGCCATAACGACCAAGATGAAGTCTATTCCAGGCATTATTCGACTCGGCAAAGTATTTGGAGCGGTTGGAGACAATATGCGCACCGATATGCCAGAATCCGAGATTCGGGCGATGCTGACGACTTATTTTGGGATTGGCAGCGGGGATATTGAATTTATTCCGCTGACGGGAGATTGGCGTAGTCCCTATGTTTATGTGGACGAGTCTGCGCTTGAGAAAGCAAAGAAAGCCTTGCAGGCCAAACTAGGCGAATGACCGTAGTTGGTCTAGCATACGTATGTTATACTACAGCTACGAAGTGCAAAAATGGATTCTGACTCCCGGGAGGTAGGTTGGATGAGAGAGCACGCTTGGGTTCGCTTCGTAAAGCGCAGTTCTGCGATGGGTGAGACCTCCGTAACTGTAGCGTCCCGTCATGAGATCAACCTGTCCAAGCCTGCTCTAAGCGGCAAGGGCGGTACTTCCATGTCTCTCTATGTCCTTCCTATGTTAAACCTATAGAAGCCTGGCGACCGATGAGGTCGCCAGGCTTCTTATGCGCTTGCGGGACTTTATCGGCTCATACCGGCAGGCATTGGACGTGCAGGTGAGGATGTCGGCATTGGGGTCTTACCAACTTCCGGCTTAGGCAGCACCTTACCAGGAAGCTGAGGCATGATGCGGCCCGTCAGGTCCGCCATCTCCTCGACAAATCCTTGGATAGGCTTTCCGGCACGAATGTTCTCACCAAGCTCAGTCAATCGGCGGTTGATGTCCATATCTGCCGTAACGACAGCATTGACGCCGAGCGGGTCCTTGCGCAGCGCTTGAGCTACCTCATATTTAATCGTACCGACGCGTGAGCGGTCAACGCTCTCGCCGACGTTGATGCCGACGACGGCCTTATTGCCGGCGACGACACAGTGGGCACTTTTAACCCCCTCCACCCGGGAGGCAAGATCCTCGAGCCGCTTAGCTGATTGGGCGGAGTCCAGCTTCTTTTCCGCTCCATTATTAGTTTGGTTCGCACGTAACCGCTGGTTCTCAGCGGGGGAAGGAGAATTCTCTCGGTTTGCGATCGTACCGCAGCCCGCCGTCATAACACAAAGAACTACTGCTGCAAGCAGCCACTTTTTCATTGTGGGACACCTGTCCTTTCCGTCGATCTCTGGATTGCACAACCACATCTAGCTTGTCCCTGTTCCGGAAGGGTTATGTTGGAGAATTCCGGAATTATTCGGCGCCAGGAGGGATTACTTCATGACTAAATTCTTCGTATTGGATACGAATGTGCTGCTTCATGATCCGCAAGCGATCTTTGCCTTTGCTGACAACGAGGTGATCATCCCGGCTGTTGTGCTGGAAGAGATCGATTCCAAAAAGAGGCTGGCCGATGAGCTCGGTCGCAATGCCAGGCATGTGTCTCGGCTGTTGGATGGGATGAGAGAGGATGGCCGCCTGCATGAGGGCATTCCAACGCCAGGAGGCGGCATACTCCGTGTGGAGCTCAATCATCGTAGCTTTGTGCGTGTTCAGGAAATGTTCGGGGATATGTCCAACGACAATCGAATTTTGGCCGTGGCCCTGAATTATCATATCGAAGAAGAGGAAAAAGGCTCTCGACGCGATGTTGTGCTGGTCAGTAAAGATGTACTGGTTCGCATCAAGGCTGATGTGCTGGGCTTGCTGGCGGAAGACTATTTGTCGGATCGCTTGGTCGAGCCGTCGGATGTGTATACCGGCACGGCGACGCTGTTTGTTCATCCGTCAATCATCGACGAGTTTTATTCCTATCGTTTTCTCAGTGTCAAAAGCTTGCAGCTCTCGTCTCGCCTGCATCCCAATGAATTCATCATTTTACGAGATGAGCTGGGAACTTCCAAAAGCGCGTTGCTTAAGGTCAGTCAGGACAGTGCCCGGCTGGAGCCTCTATATCTTAGCAATGATCCGGTCTGGGGCATTACCGCGCGTAATGCACAGCAGCGCATGGCGCTAGAGCTGCTGCTTAACGATGATATTCCGCTCGTCACACTCACCGGCAAAGCAGGCACCGGAAAAACGCTGCTGGCGTTGGCGGCAGGGCTGCTCAAGATCGAGGATGAGCATAAATACAAAAAGCTGCTGATCGCCCGTCCGGTCGTCCCAATGGGCAAGGATATTGGCTATTTGCCAGGGGAGAAGGAAGAGAAGCTGCGACCATGGATGCAGCCGATCTACGATAATCTGGAATATCTTTTTGATACGAAAAAGTCCGGTGACATTGAGAAAATTCTGATGGGGCTCGGTAGTATTCAGGTCGAGGCGCTGACCTATATTCGCGGGCGCTCCATTCCAGGCCAATTCATCATTATTGATGAGGCGCAAAATCTTAGCCGGCATGAGGTCAAAACGATTGTCTCCCGCGTAGGCGAGGGCAGTAAAATCGTGCTAATGGGAGATCCTGAGCAGATTGACCATCCATACCTGGATTCCATGAGCAACGGTCTTTCCCATATTGTGGAGAGCTTTAAGCGAGAAGAGCTGAGCGGGCATATCAACCTGGAAAAGGGAGAGCGCTCCAAGCTGGCGCAGCTAGCAGCAGACTTGTTATAACAAAGCGAGGCGATAGGTCGAAGGCTTCAGTAAATTGAAGCTTTCGACCTGTTTTTTGCGAAGTCAAGGAAGACAAGTCCCGCTTATTTTGTTAGGATAAAGAAATAGAGAAGGGGAGCGTGAGCAAGGAGGGAAAGGCCTGGGACGTAAAAAATGGATGATTCTTCCTGGCATACTTGTCGCGTGGGCTCTGTTGCTGCTTGTGCAGGAAGGTCCTGCCCCGACGACTCTGCTGCCTAAGCCACCGGATGATAGCCCTGGAGGAACGGCGCAAAGTATGGAAGGGGAGAAAGATCGCCTTCCCGCACGTTTGTCTGTAAGCGTTATCGGAGACCAGGAACATTTTGAGCTGCTGAATGAGCTAAGTGAGGAGTGGGAGGGCAAACATCCTTCCTGGCAGGTGACTCTGAGTCAATCGATTTCCAGCGATGGAGGTCAAGACTTCGATGTTCGAATGGTGGAGAACAGCCGGGTCATTCCTTTGGCCTCGTCTGGTAAGCTCCTGCCTGCTGATGGTTTGGTCTCCTCGGGTAACGGCGAGGCGAACGAGTCGGGATTCAATTCGTTCGCGCGCGATCTGAGATGGAGGGGCTATTGGTGGGGAACGCAGGCTTTTGGGGATCCCGTGGTGCTCATATGGAGCCGGCAGCTGCTGGAAAAGGCAAAATTGCAGCATTGGCCTGTGGACTGGGCCGATATGCAAAGGCTAATGGGGCTGTATCCCGAGCGCTCCGCTGTTACGGTCAGCCGACAGAACGGAGCTGAGGCTTTGGCTTGGCTGCAGTATTGGCATGGCAAGCAAGCTTCATCGGACCCAGCGCTGCTCCAAGCCGCATTGACACCAGGTGTGCAAGGGGCTGCGATGCTGTCTGTAACAGCAACTCCTGCGGAAGCGATGGAGCAGGTGAGGCAAGGCCGCAGCTTATCGGCGGTAGTGCCTTGGTCTTATTATTGGGAATCGGCGGATGTATTTGAGGCGGATTTGGCTTTCGTCTCTGCGGGCGGGTCAGCCTTGCGGAATGAATTCAGCTTCGTGATTTCCTCGGACACGGAATTCTCTGTAGCAGCCGGTTCCTGGATCGCAGCGGTTACGAGCAGCGAAGCGCAGGAGCGTCTCTACCGCGCCACAGGGAAGCTGCCGTCCGATCCTGGTCTGTATACGGAGGAATCCGTTACTGCAGGGGGCTCGCGCCCTCCCACGGCCTGGAAGAAGCCTCTGTTCCAAGAGGATCATGCGGTTAAGGGCTTTACGCCAGAGCAAGCAGCAGCCTTTCAACCACTATGGCTGGCGTATTGGGCTTCCGGGGGCGGGATGAGCCCTCAGCAGCTTGCTGTTAGTTGGAACGAGCATCTAGAGGGCTGATTTTCCTAGCTTTCGCCGCGTACAATTCAAAGAGGGTGACCCCGCAACCGTGGGGTCACCCTCTTTGGCTTGATTTATTGATTTAGAACGAGAGTTTAAAGATTAACACTAGCTTGCGGTTCTGTACATCGACGGAGTCGATTTTCAAGAAGGAGATGATTTTGCCTGGATAAAAGCCCAGATTGAAGGACTGCTCCAGCTCATCAATCGTCTCTTGCGGCAGCTTCAGACCATTGAAGCTAAGCTCGGAAATTCGGAAGCGGATGCCGTTTTTAGGCTCTTCCACGATTTCATACTTGCCTGACGCCTCCACGCGCAGGCCATCTTCGCTTCCTGCCGCCACGACTTTATCTTGCTCGAAGCGGAAGCTGAACCCGGCAAGAGAGGGATCCTGCTCTTGTAGGAACTGGTTCAGTGCCTCATCCGGCAGCGTGAGGGTGTAGCCGCTCTTATCGAGCTTCAAATAATTCGGGCGGTCCTTCAACCAATCCGGCAGCTTGTTCATCGCTTTGGAGAGAGCACGGAAGTAAGTTCTGAGCTTATCGCGGCCTTCTGATTCCCACAGCTGCTGCAGCTCGTTGATTTGGCCGCGAAGCTGCTCTGGATCGCTGCTTCCGTCTATCCCTTCCTCGAGCTGACTTTGCAATGTCTGCTGGCGAAGCCGCCGTGCGAGGAGCGTCTGCTCTATCTGGAGCAGAGCTGCCTGGTCCTTCTTCAGCACGGCATAACCGGAGCGGAGCTGCTGGGCGCGACTACGGTAGTCGGTAATCGCTTGGCGGTCGCCCCGTGCCATTAGATCGATTAGATCAAGGGCGCGGAGCAGATCGCTCAGGCTGCGAGTATGGAACAAAGCTCCCAGCGTTCGCTCCTGCTTGCCCATAAAATAATCGGATAGGGCGGCTCCAGCTCTGCTTTTGCGCTTCTCAAGCAGTAATTCCTGCTCCGCGAGCTGTTCCCGGGAAGAGGACAGCTGTTTTTGAAGATCGTCTTTACGAGTTTGGACCCGTGTTAGCTCCTGGTTGATCTCAAGGATGCTGAGGCTCTTTTCCAGGAGCTGCTGGTCTGGGTCCGATGCTGCCGGATCGGTAGCTACATTTGATTGTGCTGATTCTCCAGCTTCCGAAGGCTCTGCAGCTTGTGTAGTTTCCATAACTTGTGCAGATTCTCCAGCTCCCACTGGCTCCGCCCAGGCCAGACCGATTGTTGCAGAATTATGAGGACTGCCGGGCGGATAAGGCAACAATAGAAGGAGAGAGACAAGCGCTGCCAGCATCCGGCCGGGAAATGTAGTCGGCATTGGTTGTGTAGGCTCCTCCCTTCTTGTCCGGTTGTCTTTTACCCTATGCCGCCCGAACGTCCGGAATGCAAACAACCGCCGGGCAGTTGCCCGACGGTTGTTGTGCTTCTTCTTAACTTGTACCCGCTATCGCGGCCCGATGTCTTAGAAAGGAACGTCCATCTCGAAGATGGTCCAATAACTGAAGCCCAGGAACGTCAAGATCATGTAAGCCCAGAACATCAGTATGTACGTACGTTCGGTAAAGTTCAGGTAGCCTAAGAAGAAAAAGGCAACAGCCTGGAAGAAAAACAGCAGCGAGAACTCGGTCATATGCCCTGCAAAAGCCATGAGGGCGATTACAAGACACCAGAAGCCGAGTACGCGAAACATGCGAGCCATGAAACGAATCCCCCTCTCACTCTGACTGATGTATGCTAAAGAACATTATAGCGTTTCGGTCAAATACTGTAAACCGCTTTCCTGGGACAAGCGCTCTAAAATTAAGCTTTGGTCGAGCCTATGCTCTTATCCTTGCCCATCGATTAACGCAATATGTATGAGCCATGAGAAAAATGGATATACATTTTAGTATCAATAGATTCTATGAACTCCTGGGAGGGCATAGAGTGGAAGAAAGCGCGTTTACGTTAGGAGGTTGTAGCAAGCATGACAGCAGTCAGGCAAGATGCATGGAGCCCGGACGATGATTTGATTCTCGCCGAGGTGACACTAAGACATATTCGTGAAGGTGGAACGCAGCTCGGGGCCTTTGAAGAGGTAGGCGAGCGGATTGCTCGCACATCGGCAGCTTGTGGTTTTCGTTGGAACAGTTGCGTACGTAAGCGTTACGAAGAAGCGATTCAACTAGCCAAGCAACAAAGGCAGAAGCGGAATTACCTGAAGAAGCAGACGAATGTCGCTTCCCACATCTCCGCGGTTGCTGAACAGGAAACGGATTCGCTGAAGTACCAGGATCAAGGATTCGTCGAGGACGCAATTGCGATCGAGGCCGTTATCCGCTATCTGAAGCAGTGGAAAACCGTATACAGCGACTTACAGCGTCAGATCAGTCGTTTGGAAAAAGAGCTGAAGCTGCGCGAAGATGAGCTTTACGGGCTGCGGCAGATGAACGACAAGTTATCCCGCGAAGCGAGCCATGCTCAGCTGGACTACCAGTCCGTGAATGACGATTACAAGATGCTCATTCAGATTATGGATCGGGCGAGAAGGCTTACCGTACTGAACGAGGAAGAGGAGCTCAGGCCCCGCTTCAAAATGGATGCGAACGGCAATCTAGAGCGCATCGAGTAGAAAAAAACAGCAGCATGACCGCCTGAGGTGAAGGCGCATGCTGCTGTTTTTTTATGCGCTGTGTCCGTATATGCGCAACATCTGGTACAATGCCACCATAAAGGAGGAGAAGCGATGAAGGTGAACTTTATCGGCGGCGGCGCAATTGGCATGCTGTATGGCGCCATGCTGTCCCTTGGCGGGACGCAGGTTAAGATGCTGACGCGCACGAGGCAGCAGGCGGCAAAGCTCGCCAAGGATGGAATCCGGCTTCTCAGCGCGGAAGGGGAACAGATGGCTCTCGTTGAAGCCACTTCCATGGAGGAAGCGGCGAAGCCGGCTCTGGAACGACTTAGGGAGCACAGGGCACAATGGTTCATTCTGACCGTGAAACAGACCGCTCTTGATGAGCAGCTGCTTCGTCAGCTTGCAGTGCTGCTTCGCCCTGGTGACAGCCTGCTATGCCTGCAGAACGGGATTGGCCATTTGGAGCGGCTAGCCGCTGCGCTGCCGGGAGTGCGGCTGTATGCGGGCGTCACCAGCGAAGGAGCGCGGCGCGAGGACATCGGCACGGTGTCGCATACCGGGCGAGGTGAGCTGTATTATGGTCCGGCGCCGGTCACTGCAGGAGCGGCGCGTCAGGAGGGTCCCTTTGACACAGAGCCCGGGCAGAAGGAGGATCCGTTGCTGGAGAGATGGCAGCAGTGCGTGAGCGATGCAGGAATTCCGGCTTTTCTGTCGAATGACATGAGAAATCGCATTTACCATAAATTGCTACTGAATGCTGTTATCAATCCACTTACGGCGATCTACGGCATCCGCAACGGCGAGCTTCCGCAGCATTCTCAAGGCAGAGTGTTAATGGAAGCGCTGCATGGCGAGAACGAGGCGATTCTCGTGCGGGCCGGGATGGAAGCGACCGGTGGGGAGTGGGACAGGCTGCTCGACGTATGCCGTAAGACGGCCCTCAATACATCTTCGATGTTGGCGGACGTTCAGGCCGGCCGGAAGACGGAGATCGGCAGCATCAATAGAGCAGTGGCCGGACTGGCCAGGCAGCTTGGCATGGAAGCTCCTTTAAATGAGGCTGTTGCCGAGATGGTGAATGCGCTTGAACCCTTGAACGGCTAGAGAGGGCGGGTGTAGCGATGGTCCTTTGGGAAAGCTTAAAAACTGTATATGCGTTGCTGGCGGTAATTCCCTTCGTGCCCTTTGCGGCTGTGTACGGGATTAGCAAGCTGGTAACAGGCGACGCCAAAAAAGCATTTCGCCATGCAATGGACGTAACGACGCTGCTGCTGATCGGCATCGTAGCAGTGCTGTTCAACCGGATATTCACCAATTCCTTCGGCTTATACGGCATCTTGCTCTTGATGCTGCTCGGAGGCGGATTCATCGGTAACCTTCAATACCGCAAGCGCGGCAAGGTCGAGACTGTCAAAATAATTCGGGCCGTGTGGCGGGCGGGCTTTTTCATTATGGGCCTTATGTATGTCGTACTCATGGCTACCAGCATTACTCAGCATATTTTCCGACTATAGCCGGATTTAGAGCAGGCGGGAAAGACTTACTGCTTGCTCATTCCCCATCCGGAATCTATCTGTTATAATTTTAGTTACGGTTTTGACGGTCGTTCCGTCATTGTGTACAATCGTAGCGATAGATGGAATGGTTGCGGGGAGGTTGTCGACTTCACTCATGCTAATAAATAAATTGGATCTGCCTTTTGGGCAGCCTCTTGCTGATACGTACATAGAACGTAAAAATCCCGCTTTGGAACAGCTTTTCGGGTATCATCCCAGCGTAGCGGAGCATTGGCAGCGGCGGCTTATATATTTAAAAGACTCTGCTGTCAACAGAGCGGACAGCCGGAAGGGGGCGGAGGCGCTGCGCTCGTTCCAAGAGCGCTTCGGCCTATCCGCTGCTGCTGAGCGTAATTTGCAGTTGCTTGCGGATGGCGCACCGGTCATAGTGGGCGGACAGCAGGCCGTTCTCTGGACAGGACCGCTGATGATCCTGTACAAAGCGGTAACGATTATTCAGGCTGCTGCAACGGCTTCCCGTGAGCTGGGGGTACCGGTTGTTCCCGTGTTCTGGATTGCCGGCGAGGATCATGACTGGGCGGAGGCGAGCGTCACCTCATTACCGTCTGCCGGTCCAAAACCGGAGCTGGCGCGGTTGAGCGTCGCTCGGCCAGTTGGGCCGGCGACATCAGTCAGCCGTACTGTACTGGGGCCGGAAGCAGTTGAGAACGCCATCGCGGAGCTCGAAGCAGCACTGGCTGACAGTCCGCACAAACATGAGCTGCTGAAGGAGCTCCGCGAGGCTGCTACCGGCTGCAATACGCTGACGGAGCTGTTCGCTGCTATGTTATCCCGTCTGTTCGCGGATAGTGGTCTGCTGCTGGCGGAAGCGGATAATCCGCATCTCCGCATAGTGGAGGGGCCAATGTTCAAGCGGATCATCGAGTCCTCGGAGGAGCTGTCCCAGGCCTATACCCGGTCTACTCGCCGGGTGGAGGAGCTCGGTTATAAGCCGCAAGTGGAAGTTGATGAGGACGGAGCAAATCTGTTCCTGTTCGCCGAGGGACCGAGAGTGGGGGAGCGGCTCCTGCTGCAGCGCAGCGGTGAGCGGTTCCGCGATCGCAGAGGACTCGTTTCGCTTAGTAAGCAGGAATTGCTTGAGCTGGCGGACTCCAGCCCCGAGCGGCTTAGCAATAATGTGCTGACCCGGCCGCTCATGCAGGATTATCTTTTCCCGGTGTTGTCTACGGTGCTGGGACCTGGCGAGATTGCCTACTGGGCGCAGACTGAAGAGGCGTTCCGGACACTCGGGATGGAAATGCCGATCATTACGCCTCGTCTTAGCTTCACGCTGCTTGAACCCCATGCCGATAAAGCCATGAAAGAGTTCTCGCTGTCGCTCCATCAGGTATTGCAAGGCTTGGACGGATGCAGGCAGGAGTTTCTGGACCGCCAAGGAGCGGCTGTTATCTGCGGAGTTTTCGAGGATGCGCTTGCTGCTATGGGGGAGGCCTATCAACCGGCATTGCTGCTGGCGACAGACCAGGAACGGGGCCTTGAGGAGCTCGGTCGGACTAATTGGGAGCGCATCGCCCGCGAAGCGGAATACCTTAAGGTCAAGGCGCTCCAAGCACTGGAGACGCGGGAGCGGACGATGCTGGACCGGATCGCTGCGCTGGAGCTGTCGGTTGCCCCGGAAGGCAGACCGCAGGAGCGGATGCTTTCTTCGATTTACTTTTTGAATCGGTACGGACGGGGCTGGCTAGACCGGCTGCAGCTGGAGCAATACGAACCTTGCGGCGGGCATAAGCTAGTTAGGTTATAATTTGGCATGATACCCGCCATTGTGATATAGCAGAGTCAATACAAGAAATGAGGCAGAATAATGAGCGTAAATTCAAAGGAAACAAGCATCGTAGCGGATATGAGCCTGGCACCGGAAGGCCGTCTTAAAATTGAATGGGTACAGGCGCATATGCCGGTACTGAACCAGATCC
Source organism: Paenibacillus herberti (assembly GCF_002233675.1). GTDB lineage: Bacteria > Bacillota > Bacilli > Paenibacillales > Paenibacillaceae > Paenibacillus_O > Paenibacillus_O herberti. Next base: position 568,733 of record NZ_NMUQ01000001.1, read on the forward strand.
GTGAGCAGTTCGAAAAGGAGCAGCCTTTCAAGGGACTGAAAGTGTCTATCTGCCTTCATCTGGAAGCGAAGACGGCTTATCTAGCCAAGGTTGTGCAGGCCGGCGGTGCAGAAGTGACGATTACCGGCAGCAACCCGCTGTCCACACAGGATGATGTTTGCGCTGCGCTTGTTGAGGACGGGATTACCGTTTTTGCTAAGTACAATCCTGATCCGAAGGAATTCAAAGAGCTGATGGTGCGCGCCCTGGAGTGCAAACCTGATCTGATCATTGATGACGGCGGGGATTTTGCGACGATTCTTCACTCCGAGCGCCCTGACTTGATGGAAAATCTGCGCGGCGGCGCCGAGGAAACAACAACGGGCATTATCAAGCTGAAGGCGCTGCATAAGGAAGGCATGCTGAAGTTCCCCATGGTTGCAGTTAACGACGCTTACTGCAAACATTTGTTCGACAACCGTTATGGTACCGGACAATCGGCATGGGACGGTCTGATTCGCACGACGAATCTCGTCGTATCGGGCAAAACCGTCGTTGTTGTTGGTTACGGCTGGTGCGGCAAAGGGGTTGCGATGCGGGCGAAGGGTCTCGGCGCTAATGTCATTGTTACCGAAGTGGATGCAATCAAGGCTGTAGAGGCTTATATGGATGGCTTCCAGGTGATGCCGATGCTGGAGGCAGCGAAGCTTGGCGATATGTTCATCACGGTGACGGGCAACAAGTATGTCATCAACGGCGAGCATTACCCTGTTATGAAAAATGGAGCGATCCTGGCGAACGCGGGTCACTTCGACGTTGAGTTCAGTAAACCAGATCTTGCTGAGCTGACAAAAGAGATCCGCACGGTGCGCAAAAACATCGAGGAATACAAGCTGCATGACGGACGCAGCATCTACGTGCTTGCAGAGGGCCGACTCGTCAATCTCGCAGCAGGCGACGGACATCCGGCCGAGATCATGGACATGACGTTTGCGCTGCAGGCCGTAGGCCTCAAGTACGTCAATGATAACTATGAAGAGCTTGGAGCGGGCGTCATCAGCGTGCCGTACGAGCTTGACGAATACGTGGCGCGTACTAAGCTGGAGGCGCTCGGCATTGGCATCGACTCGCTGACTAAGGAGCAAGTCCTTTACTTGGATAGCTGGTCTTCGTAAGACGAAGGCCCGGCCGTATGGGGTGGGGTTCGGCTTCTGATCTGTGAAAGATCGAGACAAGGCAGTCCTATACAAGCTTACGGGAAACAGAGCAGAGCAAGGCGAGAAATCGCCATTGCTCTGCTTTTTAAACATATAACATAGGAGGATACATGTCCTGGAGCAAACTGAAACAACAATTGGAGAGCTTTCTCTGTCCGGCGTTACATGGAAGGGTTGAATACCGTGCAACTAGCTACAGTTATTTACCCGATAAAGCAGGAAATTGTTATATTACCGTAGATAAAAAGAACATACTCAATATGAGTGATCCAACTACCTTAATCAGATGGTATCAGACGGAGCTGGAAATTAAGAATGATTCGGATATCCGAATTCCTATCAGCAATGAGGAAATTGAAGCGGTCAGAAATGATACGAAGGGGACAGTTCCCGAGGATCGTCTAAAAATAATTGCAAGAAATAGAAAAATATCAGAATATGGTAAGGAGCTTTTGGCAGCTCAGTCATCGTTAAGTAAATCAAATTTTGTCGTTGTAGCTAATAAGTTTTTAACTATTTCAATAGACGAAAGCTTAGAGAGCAATGATATCTTATTGAATATTCTAGCTTTGGTGGACAGACGAGTTGGAAAAAGAAGAATTTTAAACATGACCGAGAAGATGGAATTAAAACATCCAGTTGTGCAGTATTTTTATGAACTACGGCTTAGTATGATATGAAAATAAATAGCTCATTTACCTCCAATTAGGGGTTTTTGGTGTACAATGATTCGTACCAATTAATGACAGCGCGGAAGCTGCTGGAAGCTGAGTATATCGCTTGGACAGATCAGTTAGGGACGTGAGCTATTCACGTCCCTATTTTGTTATAGGTAACTGGCCCGCACACAGTCAATAGTTATTTTTTGCAAGGTCAGCAAATTAATTCAGAGAGTGGAGCGTGTTGGACGATAAATAATAGTAGTGACTTAAGAGAATTTTATTTGATTGAGGAGACGAAAAATGAAACGGATGATGTTTAGTTTATTGCTCATTGTAGTAATGTTTGCACCGATGCTTAGCGGCACAACCTACGCTGACAATACAGTGAAGGCTACGGTGACGGAAAGCAGTACCTATTTTAATGGAGAAGAAAAGGAAGTTTACGGATTTAATATTGCAGGGAGTAATTATTATAGGCTGCGTGACGTAGCCAAGAATTTCTCGGGTACGACCAGTCAATTCGACGCGTCTTGGAATAATAAGAGCAACGCTATTGAGATTACAACAGGACGGCCGTATACTCCTGAGCCTGAAGAAAACTCGGTATATTATAGTCCCAGCAGAACCTATACAGCTAAGATCTCTACCTCGAAAATTAGGGTTGACGGGCAGCCGCGGCTGATTACTGCATACAATATTGATGGGAACAACTATTTTCAGTTGAGAGATTTAGCCGACTTAGTTCCATTTGAACTTGAATATGACATTCAATCCAATAAGATATCCATGTCCTCTCAAACTCCGGACAATGCTTTTCGGGTAAAGACGGTAACTGAAGCGAAGAGTAACGCTGCAACTTCTTATTTTCCGAGATGGAAGAGTACAGTTAAATCATATCTTGTAGAGAATAAGGATGGGACCTTTAGTGTCATTGATGTAGACAAAGAGGTTGTGATTGAAACGTATAACAATAAATTCGAATGGATTGCTAATAAAAGCATACCAAATGAGCTTCCGCTGTTCGGCGGATTTTTTAGCGGTGAGCAGTATAATTATATTGCCTTTGGACAAGAAAACCGCGAAGAGGACAATAATAAAGAAGTAATTCGTATTGTCCGTTATGATAAAAGTTTTAATCGGATCGACAGCGTCTCTATCAAAGGTGGGGAGAGCTATACGGTAGAACCTTTTGATGCGGGTTCTGGACGGATGGCAGAGAATGGGAATACGCTTGTATTTCACACCTCACGTACCAGATACACGTCAGATGATGGATTAAATCATCAATCCCAGCTTACGATTATAGTGAATACATCTTCCATGACAGTAACCAATGATTTGGGAAAGTTTCAAAAAAATCATGTCAGCCATTCCTTCGATCAATATGTGCTGTTTGACGGCAATAATCATGTCCTTGTAGATCACGGTGACGCTTATCCACGTTCGATCGTAATGAACAAAGGAGACGGAACCAACTACAGTGAGGTAGACCTGTTTAATATTCCGGGTAAAATCGGGGCCAATGCCACCGGCGTTTCTATTGGCGGATTCGAGATGTCGCAGAATAACTATATCGTTGCAATGAATACCATTGACCATTCGCGTGTCAGAGATTATACCTCTTATGAGATGGTCGGTTTGGAAAAAGATCAGCGGGATATCATTCTAAGGGTATTGCCAAAGGCAAGCTCTGCAGTTAACGAAATTATCTTGGCTAAATATGTAGGCAGTGATTTTATCGCATCCATACCTACGCTGGTAAAGATAACAGACAACAAGATGATTGTGCTCTGGCAGGAATTCGATAAGAATAATAATCCAGGTGACCTGAAATATGTACTTATTGATGGGAATGGGAATGCCACCGGCGACATGCAAACCATTAAGAATTTTGTATTATCTGAATGCAAGCCAATCATTAGTGGAGATAAAATGGTCTGGTATACCAACAGCAATGGATCCCGGGTGTTCTACTCCATTCCATTAGTGGATTAATAAGGGAAAAACTTGGACTCATTGATAACTACAAGTATTAGTCCTGATTTTATTGTTTGGGCATAGTGTATATGGCTTGTTCACACAAGGCACTCCACATATGTGGAGTATTGCTCACTGTTGGTCAGAAAGATTAATAGTTGAGGTGTATTGGCAGAAATAGTAAAGAGGGGAAATTAACCCCTCTTTTTTTACCCTATGAACTATCGTTCGGCGTTAGCGTAATGAACTCTGTCAAATACCCCGAAGAGTGAACATGGTGTTATCTGAAGGATAGGGCTTCTATGAAACACTAACACTTGTTTTAGTTAACTTCTTGAAAGCAGAGTATTCACGATTTGATCTAATAAAATTTAATATCAAATTGGCGCATTCATTAGGTTTCAAGGTTTCAGTATTTAGCTCAATGTCATACTCATTAAGGCCATAAACTTGATCATACTGTGAGATTGCTAATCCAATCTCTCTATCCCCCCGTAGTTGTTCTCTTCTAATAAGTTCCTCTTTCGAGCAAGTTACTCCTACAAATAGTACAGGATGATCGATTAATAAACTTAAACATGTATTAAACCTCTCGTCGGTATCATTTACTGTATCTACAACTACATTCATCCCATTTGCCGACAAAAATTTAACTGTTGAATACTGTTAACAAAACCAATGTAGTCATGAAACATTCCATTAAAAAAATTATCAATTGATAAATGATGAAATGAGATTTCATTTTGGTTTAATAGTTCAGTAGATATGGAAGTCTTTCCGGAACTTGAAGTTCCATTTAGAAAAACGATTAACCCTTGCTTCAATTTAATCATCCCTTCAAAAAAATCCGTCATATCTAAGGTATTCGTATAGTGATTAAGCAATCCTCCCTTAGTTTTTATTTATTGACGAGATTTCTTGAGGTTGATATAGTTGTTATATCATGAAATGTTCGGAAGGAAGATTTAATGAATAAGCCCCTCTATCAGCAGATCCTTAATGGGATTGTGGAAGATATTAGGAATGGAAATTTAATGCCGGGAGATAAGGTACCTTCGGAAAAAGAGCTTTCTGAACGTTTTCATGTCAGTAGAATTACGGCCAAAAAAGCGCTGGATGTGCTTGCTAGCAATAATTCGATTGTTCGTGTGCGCGGTAAAGGCTCCTATGTGACCGAGAGGCTTCTTAATAGAGAGGAACAGGAGGCGGATGAGAATCATCCGTCCATTTTGGATTATCAAGGTTTACTGATTGGAGCCCTGTTTCCTCATTATTGGACTGGTTACGGCTTAAAACTTCAGCATGCGATTGAGAAGAAAGTTTCAGAGTTAAACGGAACTCTTATTATAAAGCGGGGCTGCGGCAATATAGAGGAGGAGGAAAAAGCTATTGCATCTCTTATACACTTAGGTGTGAAAGGGCTAATTGCTTTTCCCGTAAATAGTGAACAGTACAACCGAAAGCTCCTTAAACTGATCCTCGACGGGTTCCCTACTGTAATAGTAGATCGGGATCTGAAAGGCATTCTTGCCAGTACCGTATCGACTGACAACAAAGCAGCGGCACAGGAGCTAACGACGCTACTCTTCGAAAAAGGACACAAGCAAATTGCTTTTCTCTCCCCTCCGCCCGAATTAACCTCAACGGTGGATGATCGCCTTCAAGGTTTTCAACAAGCATTTCTTCAGCACGGTATAAGACTGCGGTCGGAGCATCTGATTACTAATTTAAAAAGTACAATTCTAGCCGGTTCAGAAGCAAGCCAACATGATGCCCTTGTGGAGCAAGATACCGGGATGATAAAGGAATTTGTCTCAGCAAATCCAGAAGTTACTTCTTTTGTGGTTGTCGAATACGAACTGGCAATCATGTTAACCAAAATTCTCACGCAGCTGAATAAACGAGTTCCCGATGATTATTCGATTGTCTGTTTTGATTGTCCAGATGATCCTTTTGATATCCCTAGGTTTACCCATATCCGTCAGGATGAAGTCGGAATGGGGGAAAAAGCGGTAGAGTTGCTTATGGGGAAGCTTCAGGGTGATGGAGTCCCACTGCAAACATTGTTGGATTTTAAGCTAATAGAAGGCCAGTCAACCCGTTCATTATCAACCTGACAGGTTGGGTTATAGTAATAACTCATCGTTCAAACGGAAGGAGCTTTGTGCGCCAAGCACATAGCTCTTTTTTCTTTACGTAACGGTTTTGGAATATTTAATTGATATATTGACATATCATTTATTGGTATGTAGTATGGAAAAAAGTAGATGACATAACTTGATATGGGTTGTGTCGTTAACTGAGAGGAGTTTTTTATCCGAAAAAGATAACGCTTACAATTCTTTTTTTGGGTAACGCATGACGTTTGAAAATGGTCATTCTTTTTCTGCATCATCCAAAACTTATAGGACGGTGAGACGGTATGAAAACCATGAAAAAGAGAACATTCTTGTCGGTCATCTTTACCTTGATTCTATCCGTAGTGTTGGCTAGTTGCAGCTCTAACGAAACCACAGATCCTTCTTCGAGCACAGGAAATGCAGGCAAGTCCGGCAACAAAGTGACCATCACGGTATGGCATGCTATGACTGATCTGACCGCCGAAGCGATGGACGCCGTTGTAAAAGCTTTTGAAGCAAAAAATAGTAACATCAAAATTAACTCGGTATATATTGCCCAACAAGGCGAAGGGAAGAACGAAAAGCTGCTTGCTGCTATTGCCGGCGGTAATGCTCCGGACGTAGCTTACTTTGATCGGTTTGAAGTTGCTACTTGGGCTGCCCAAGGATCGTTGACTGATGTTAGCTCCTATGCGGCTTCTTCTGGTGTAAATGCTGATAAATTTTATCCTTTTGCATGGGAAGAAGTGAATTTTGAAGGTAAGCTGTATGCTATGCCTACAACGACGGATGCACGTTTGGTTTTTTACAATAAGGATCACTTCACTGCAGCGGGCCTGGACCCGGAAAACCCGCCAAAGACGATTCAACAATTGGAAGAAGCAGCTGAAAAATTGACTATTAAAGATGGCAAGCGTTTTAAACAAATCGGATTCATTCCTTGGTATGGCCAAGGCTGGTTTTATAGCTGGGGATGGTCTTTCGGCGGTGAGTTTATGGACACTGCCGGAAAAGTAACCGCCAATAATCCAAAGAATGTTGAAGCCTTGACCTGGATCGCCAACTATGCGAAAAAATACAACATCGAAGATATCGCATCGTTTACTGATTCCCAAGGTACAACGACAATGGATCCTTTTTTCACAGGGCAGCTTAGCATGCAAGTTTCCGGTCCGTGGACCGTTTCTCAAGCGGAGAAGTTTAATCCTGATATGAATTATGGCGTATTCTCTATACCTACTCCGACAGGTGACAACCATACAACATGGTCCGGCGGTTGGGCAACAGTAATGCCAAAAGGCTCAAAGAAGCCTGAAGCGGCATGGGAGTTTATGAAGTTCTTTTCTAGTGAAGAAGGACAGGAAATTTTTAGTGAAATTTCGGGTGATTTCTCCGTCATCGACACCGTAAATGAAAAGCTTGGTTATAAAGAGCATCCCGTCTTCAAAAAATTCATCGAGGTATTGCCGGTTTCTAACGCACGTCCGGTAATGACGCAAGGCTCATTATACTGGAATGAACTTGCTAATGCAGTAGATTTGGCTACACGCGGTGAAGACCCTAAAACACTTCTTGATAAAGTAAATGAGAATGTATCAAAGGCACTGAAACAATAAAGCTTTTACCAGGGGAGAGAGGTTCTCCCCTTTTTATTTCTACCAAATAGGAGGTATCGCCCATGCTTAAAGAAAAGGTTGTATCCGAGCCGATATTCCCCCAGGCAAAAGCAAAAAAGAACAAAAAACTGGGAGACGACGCTTTATATGGCTGGTTATTTGCTTCACCATGGGTAATCGGACTATTGGTGTTTTTTTTAATTCCACTCGTTTCTTCCTTGTATTTCAGTTTAACGACTTATGGTATTTTGCAACCAGGAGAATTTGTTGGTTTCCAGAACTACAAAGACTTAATGTCGGATACGGTGTTCTGGAAGTCCATTTATAATACAGTTTATTTCGTTGTATTTTTTGTTCCTCTCAGCATTTTTTTCGGTGTAGGATTGGCGATGCTGCTGAATATGAAGGTGAAAGGTATGTCCGTATACCGTACGATCTTTTTCCTGCCTACACTTGTGCCATCTGTTGCAATGGCAGTTTTGTGGATGTGGTTGCTCAATCCGGGCTTCGGTCTCGTGAACGGTATGCTGGATGTCATCGGAATCCAAGGACCGGCTTGGCTAGGTAGTGAAACTTGGTCCAAACCTTCACTAATCATGATGTCTCTATGGGGAATCGGGCAATCGGTCGTCATTTATCTTGCAGGCTTGAACGATATTCCGCAGGACTATTATGAAGCGGGGGATATCGACGGTGCCAATTGGTTTGACAAAATGAGAAGCATCACCCTTCCGCTCCTTACGCCGGTGATCTTTTTCAACCTCGTTATGGGCATTATCGGCGCATTCCAACAGTTTACGCTTCCGTATACAATGACAGGAGGAAGAGGTACACCTGCCGATTCGATGAAGTTTTATGTCATGTACTTATATGATAACGGTTTCAAGTTTTTTAAAATGGGATATGCCTCTGCCATGGCATGGATTCTATTTGTTATCGTAATAGCGCTGACGGGGATTATTTTCTACACATCGAAAAAGTGGGTTCACTACCAAGGAGAGTAGGAGGGAACAATAATATGACAGCAAAAACAAATAAAACGGTAAAAAAGAGCGCTGCTCAAATTTTTCTATTGATCGCTTCCGTTTTCTTTTTGGCTCCTTTTATATGGATGGTTTCCACTTCGCTTAAAGCGCTTGATCAGGTCTATACGTTTCCTCCTCAGTGGATTCCGAGCCCTTTCGTGTGGAAAAACTATTTGGATGCCATAGATTATATTCCTTTTTTCACATTCCTAAGTAATACAGTTATCATCACGGTACTTAGCACGCTTGGTGTTGTTCTTACAAGTCCGCTTGTGGCGTACAGCTTTGCCAAATTCAATTGGAAGGGGAGAGATACGTTATTCTTCATTACCATTGCGGTCATGATGATACCAGGGCAAGTTACGATGATTCCGCTCTTCCTGATGTTCGCGAAGCTGGACTGGATTGGAACTTCGCTGCCGCTTATTATTCCTGCGTTTTTCGGTGTTCCATTTTATATTTTCTTGTTGCGTCAATTTTTCTTGGGACTCCCCAACGAGCTGAAGGATGCCGCAAGAATTGATGGAGCTGGCGAGTTCAGAACTTATTGGCAGATCATGCTGCCTCTGGCCAAATCAGCAGTGCTGGCTGTAGGCCTCTTTCAATTTATGGCGGCTTGGACCGATTTTATTGGCCCACTGCTTTACCTGACAGAACCAGATTCTTACACGCTGTCACTCGGACTGCAGCAGTTCCAAAGCCAAAAAGGTACGGAATGGGGATTGATGATGGCCGTTTCCACCATGATGACTGTGCCTATTGCCATTCTGTACTTCTTCTTGCAAAAAACGTTCATACAAGGGATTACATTCAGCGGAATAAAAGGTTAAACGGAAAGGAAGTAAATAATAAGGGGCTTGTCTAAGAGCCCCTTAAAAATAGCTGGCAGCCTTTTTCATAGCGGAACCGCAGGGTTCGCTCCGCTACACATTTTACCAGCTGCTAACCGATTGTTGTTCTTTCCACATCATCGTAATTACCAGACCAATAAACATAATGACAGCAGCAAAGAGATACGGGTAGTTGATGTTGACATCAAATAATATACCGCCTAACGCAGGACCGACAATATTGCCCAAGCTTGTATAGGTTGAATTCATTCCAGCGATAAATCCTTGCTCTTTGTCAGCCGTTTTTGATAAATAAGTCGTTAATGCTGGCCGTAACAAGTCAAAAGCGAGAAAGATGAAGCAAGTTACTAGCAAAATGGCTAAGTAGCTAGAGATCATGGTCGATACTACCGCTAATAATACACCAGCAATTAAGCAGATCTGGATGAGTTTCTTTTCACCGAGTATATCTACCATTTTACCAAACATAAACACCTGAACAACAACTCCGAAGATTGCACTTATGGTAATAATGGTTGCAATATCTTTTGGAGTGAAACCGAATTTATGATCCGAAAACAGACTAAATACCGTTTCATAGGCTGATAAACCAAAGGCCAGTACAAACACAATAATAAAGGCAATAATGTACTGTGGATGAAGCGAGCGTTTAAGGTCACTTACAAAATTGGTCCCTTTTTTAAGCTGAGAAATTTCCAACAGCTGCTGTTTGGATAGTGGCTCTTTTAAAATAAATACGGATGAAATACAGGTTATTAATGCGAAACCAGCAGCAAAATAGAACGGGGCGCGCACACCCAACTCAGCAATAAAACCACCGATACCTGGGCCAATAATAAAACCGACACTAATAGCCGCCGAAATATAGCCCATCGCTTTGGGCCTTTCCTCTACTGTCGTAATATCTGCAACAAAAGCAGTCACGGCTGGCATAATAAATGCAGCACTGATGCCTCCTAAAATTCTAGATAAATAAAGTACGGATACATGCGTGCCTAAACCAAAGATCACCTCAGATATACTGAAGAGAAATAAACCAATTACGATCATTTTCTTTCTGCCATAAGTGTCAATCCATCGTCCTGCGAGGGGAGACATGAGCAATTGTGCAAACGCAAAGGCTGCTACAAGATAACCCATTGTTTGGCCTGATAAATCCATAATATTCATAAAGGTTGGCATAACAGGGACGATAAGTCCGATTCCTAGAAAAACAATGAATATATTACTTAGTAGGATGAGTAAAACTGTTTTTTGTTCTTTTAATGGTTTTTTCATAAAGCAATACCTCTCTTTGTGCAATCATCGCTGCGAAATACCTCTCCAGAATACAGTCCATGAGGCATTTAGTTTATCATTTAAACGCTTTTCATTATCCCCATAGGCAAGCTCTAACAGGATTGAATCCACTACACCTATGAAGGCAAGTGTAGGTACAGAGGGTGCATCTTCCATAATAACTTTGGCATCGATCCAATTTTGAAATTTACCCTCTAATACGGCTTGAGTCTGCATTTCCGAATCCATTACTTCCTTATTAATCGCTGTTGCTAGATGGAGGGGTGGGAAAAAAGACATGCGTAGCCAAAACTTTAACTGCTCGCTTTGTTGAAACAAATCAATGATCAATTGTAGATATCCAAACAAAACTGATTTGGGATTTAAGGTATTCACTTTACTCAAATAGTTTAGTTTCGATGATAATTCGGCCTCTTTGGCATCTTGTAAAACCTGTAGAAATAAATCATCTTTCCCTTTGAAATGAGCATAGAGAGACTGTTTTTTCATACCAACAGTTTCAGCAATTTGAGACAGCGAGGCTCCCTCATATCCATGCATAGTGAAAAATTTTAAAGCCACGTCTTTTATTTCTTTACTCTTCAGTAAAATCACCTCATTATTAACGAACGTTCGTCAGTCTATCTATCGTATCAAAAGTAGTTTTTCTATGCAAATGTCAGTAATTGAGAAGGAAATGTCTTGCGAGGATTATGGATGAGTACATCGCTGGCAGCGATGCGCTCAGGGGCTGATTTCCCTAGGCCCCATCAATAAAAACAAAACAACCACGTCCTGCAGACGTGGTTGTTTTGTTCATTTTACGTTTCAATAAACTTTCTTCAAAAGCTCAAAAACCTCTTCTATCGTAAGGCCAATCGATTTGTAATAGGAAGTGTCAATGACCATCTGTTTTATGATCATTTCATTGCGTTTTTGAAGAATTTCCTCGGGTGAGAGATCAGCGACAAAACAACCTTTGCCTGTCACGGTGTAAATCAGACCCTGTCGTTCGAGTTCTTCCCATGCTTTTTTGACGGTAATAACACTCACACGAAGCTCTGTGGCCGCATGGCGTATAGGAGGCAAACTATACCCAATTTCAAGTTCACCCTTGAAAATCTGTGCACTGATTTGTTCAAAAAGCTGCTGATAAATGGGTTTATCCGATGTGTTCGAAATCGCTATATTCATTACACTTCTACTTTCTGAAACCGTTTAATGGCAATATGATAAGCGATTATTGTAAATATCGCAAATATTGCAATGCCCGAAATCAGAATGGATAGTTGAATGGCCAAATTGTCTGCACCAGTTCCTTTGAAAAGATCAAATACGAATGAATTCTTTATGCCGAGCCATTCTGCGCCCCCGGCAAACAGTATCGCAGCTGCAATGGCTACAAACGTTGCAGCGCCGTATTTATACGCCGTCTTGTAATACATAGTGATAAAAATAATGTTGAAGATCGCCAGCATAATGAAACAGAGTCCCCAGAAACCGAGGGAGGGTCCGAAGAAAATGTAGTTCAGATTCGGATACAAGCGTAGACTGATCACGCCATAGATAATGGCAATAATAATATGCAATAACTCTAATATTACAATAATCGCCACTCTTGCTTTTACAATGTCTTTTTTGGTCACAGGCATCATGCTCGAGAATATTAAATCGTTCTGAGTTTTATAACCTCCAAACATGTTCGGTATCGTTATAAAACAAAAGTATAGAATGACAAGGAAGTATAACCATCCGGGAATTAACATTAAGGCCCCAGTCAAAAGAGGCATGAAAAAAAAGAAAGGACTTACGCCTAACTTTAACTCTTTGATCAGTAAGTTATACATACAGCTCCTCCTTTTTCGAGAAGTAGATCATGATTTCCTCAAGATTAGGAATGGATGCCTTAATATCCAATGTTGGATCGAAATCTTTTGTGTGAATCAAACCTGTAAATCCAAAAGAGCTTGTTTTGTAGGAATTTAGGTTGTTTTTGACCAGATCCAATTGCTCATTCTTGCCGTTCAATAAACGATACGTATCGATAAATTCTTCCTTTTCCGCGGAGTTGATAATCTGTCCGTTATGGATATAGGTAATGTAATCGGCGCATTTCTCCAGGTCGGAAGTGATGTGGGTTGAAAAAAGGATGCTGATCTCGCCATCCTGCACAATCTCCTGAAACGTATCCAGCAAATTGTCTCGGGCAACCGGATCAAGTCCGCTTGTTGGTTCATCCAGAATAAGCAGCTTGGCGCCATGCGATAGGGCAAGGGCTAAGCTGTATTTTACTTTCAAGCCGGTTGATAACTCGGCTATTTTTTTATCTTCAATTATGTTGAACTTTTTTAAATACTTGTAGTAAATTTGATCATCCCAAGTCGAATAGAATCTTTTGATCACATTTGTTAACGTTTTGATTTTGCTGCGCGTGTAAAAATTGATGTCTCCGAATGCAGAGCCAATTTCTTGTTTTAATTCAATTTCGTGCTCGGTCATGTTTTTGCCTAAAATATGAATTTCACCGCTATCCATGCGCACCAAATTCAAAATGGATTTGATGGTAGTTGTTTTTCCAGCGCCATTGGCTCCGATAAAGCCCATAATATAACCTTTTTCCAGTTGAAAGGATACGTTTTTTAAATGGAAATGTTCATATTTTTTAGTTACATTTTTGTCAATGGCTTTCTTCTTTGGGCATTCATATTCTTAGCAGTTCTGGACTCGATAGCAACATGATCAGTAGGGCAGCGCCTTTACTGCTAACTAATTGGAGGATTGAAGGTTGCACTTTTTATCATAATTAGTTATTCTTTATACATAGAATAACTAGGTAAGGTGGTGCTGTCATTGCGTAATGAAATGATTAAGGGTTACATAGATGCGATTGTTCTGTCCGTGCTTCGGCGGAATGATGCATATGGCTATGAAATCTCGAAGATTATACAAGAGGAGACCGAGGGACTTTTGGACATGAAGGAAGGCACGTTGTATCCCGCTTTGAAACGGATGGAAGCGAACAATTACATTGAAGGTTATTGGGATACACGTCCATCAGGTCCGCGGCGGCGATACTACCGAATCACGGAACAGGGTCTGAAAAAGCTGCAGGAAAATAAACAAGCCTGGGTAGGCAATTTACGAATTATTAATCTTTTTTTAGGAGGGGAGGCACGTGGATAAGGTTCGGCATTACATTGATCGTATATTAAAACAAAGTTATTTGACCAAGCGGGAGAAAAAGCTATATGCCGAAGAGATGGAAACCCATCTCCATTGCACGGTAGAAGAGTTGCTCAAGCAAGGCTTCAGCTCGGAAGAGGCGGTTGATAAATCGATTCGACAGTTTGGTTCAACAGAGGAATTGAACGACGAACTAACAAAAGAGACCTACGGGTATTCAGGGAAGTCCATTCGTAAGGCGAGCATTGGTCTGTTTCTTTTGCTTTTATGCTCTACGACTGGAGGTCTCTTCCTAAGCAAATTCGGAGTACATAATCGTTATGTTGAAATTTTACCGATTTTTTTTATGATGATGCTATTTTTATGTTTATCACTTCTGTTAACACGCAAGAACGTTGATCGGATTTGTTTAGCGTCGGTTCCTTTATTGTTCGTTGGCGGGTACCTCCAGGCTTATTTTCAGGTATTTGTACATGCATTTGAAGGCCAGGGATTCGAGTTCACGTTATTTCAAAATTTGTTCTTTAGCGGTGTTTATGATACTACGGGAGGCCTTTCTGACTTCTCATTTGAAGTAATGGGCGTGGGGAGTATAGGCTTGGTTATCCAATCAATCATCCTGTATTCAATTTGTGAAAATCGTTCTATTGCCCTGTTGCCTTTCGGATTGTCAATCGTTTTAACACTACTGCACATGGTAACGTTCAGACTTTATGCTTTAATCGGTTCGTCAATTAACTCTCCTGTTTATTTCGGATATGAACGACTCGCTCAAGGTGACCCAGCTCGAATTGTCGACATAGCGCTAAAGTCCTTCGTGTGTCTACTAATCTTCATTGTAATCGGTTTGTTCGACTACTACATATCTCATCGCAAAATACGCTTGATTCAATGAGGTTTAAACCATTTGGGAAGGATCGCCATCATGCCAAAGGTAACATGCAATTCAATATCGCTTTATTATGAGACTTACGGAGAAGGCCAGCCTCTTGTATTAATTAGCGGGCTAGGCGGAGACCGCACTTTTTGGCAATCGAGTTTAGAGAGCTTATCATCCCGATTTCAAGTCATCGTCTTCGATACACGGGGCAGTGGGAAAACCGAAGCGCCAACAAGTGAGTACAGCATGAAGCTTTTTGCGGATGATTTAGCTGCGTTATTGGATGCTCTAAACATACAAAAAGCGAATGTGCTGGGCTTTTCCATGGGCGGAAATATTGCGCTGACCTTTGCTCTCAACTATCCAGAAAGAGTGGAAAAGCTAATTATAGCTGCTTCTTTTGCCGTAATGAACCAACAGGCAAGACTGTTTCTCGATGCTGTTTTATCGGTGTATGAGGGCGGAGCTTCGGCCAAACAGATGTTTCAGTTAATTGCACCATGGTTATTTTCGGCGACGTTTTTAAGCGATCCCAATCATGCGGCTTATCTTATGTATGACGAGGAAGAC
Source organism: Paenibacillus herberti (assembly GCF_002233675.1). Classification (GTDB taxonomy): domain Bacteria; phylum Bacillota; class Bacilli; order Paenibacillales; family Paenibacillaceae; genus Paenibacillus_O; species Paenibacillus_O herberti. Next base: position 584,091 of record NZ_NMUQ01000001.1, read on the forward strand.
CCGGAGGAGCAACCGTTATACGCGTGGAAAAATCAATACTTGGCTCAACAGGCATTCAACGCCGTATCGCGGCTGCATGAGATAAAGATTCCTACGCTGATTATTTCAGGGGGAATGGACCGGCTCGCTCATCCAGAAGATTCGATACTGCTGGCGAATAAGATTGAACATGCCGTTCTTCGTAATATCCCTGAATCCGGACACTTAATCAATTATGAATATCCGGATGAGTTTCATCGCTGCATTTTAGAGTTTTTGTAGAGATAATTCTAATTTTCCGAGAAATGAAATCGATAGAACGGGGTATATGCTGGTATTTCATGATGGTTTTGACAGCCCGTTCGGGCTGACCTAATAGACATTTAAAAGCCTTTAAACACTCGGATATCCGAGTGTTTAAAGGCTTTTTCTATCACTGTGCTTCATCCCTCGATTGCTGGTCTCGAAACAAATTCACACCCAGTTCCTCAAGCACATCAATTGCCTGCTCAAGGGGCAGTTTCGGTAAATTAAACTCATAATTAATCACTTCTCGAACTTCGCTGCGGTTAGCTAATATGCGTTTTTCGACCTGCCCTCGGCTGTTCCGGATGCTGAGCACATTGTTGACTAAGGAAAGGGATCGCTGTCGCTCCAATTGCCAAATCTGACAGCGTAAAAAGGAGGTGAATACACCATTTGGCGTGTAATAGTTTTTAATCGCTTTTTGAAAATCATTAAAGTGGTAAGTTATACGCGTATCGAACGTCCAGATCATTTCAGTAAGCTCTTCCCCGTCCACCGACCGGTGATAAGTGTACGTTCCGGGTTCATCCCCCGGGCGCAGCCTTATTTCTATGCCGCCGTAATGGGACACCTGATTAGGATCGGTCTCCAATCGAACGGGTTCAAAAAAAGGAGCGCTGTTCCCGCAATCCACGTACATTTTTTCTTGCTCATTCGGGAGTCGGACCAGCAGTGCAACATGCCCGCCGCCCAATAAAGCATAACGGCTATGGAATCCAAGTCGGTTAAGCAATTCGTGGAGACTACTGTTTATGACATAACAGGTGCCTCCCATGTGATGCTGAAAGAGCTGCTCTACAAACTTCTGTTCATCTTGCTGGAGATGTTTTTGTTTGTGGTAAGCTGTGAAATTCATTAATGTGCTGATGTTTTCAAAAGGAATGCGATTCAGATGAGCGGTGCAAATCATCTTTAAATATTCATAAGAAGGTTGTTGAACCGGAACTTGAATGTAGTTCAAATATTGGATAGCCCATGCTGGTAATGGCTTTTGCATCAAGGTAATCTCTCCCTTCTGTACTTCATTTATTATAAACGTTGACACTAGTGTCATAGTCAAGATGAAACACATTGGCCCGGAGTCGATCCCATCTGCTTTGGCCGCCAACATGAGCTGCATCGTCCATTCTAAGCAATCCCACTCCAATTAAGTTTCCACAAAATTCATCCTAAAAATTGCTTTACAGGTTATGGAGCGCTGTTATATTATCTAATAGGACACCGAAAGGTGTCGGATAAAAACCATGAAATGGGCGGGGATTTAAATGTATATACTGACAATTGTTCTTCAAAGTTGGCTGCTTTTCTCTATGGCATTTTTCGGTGTAAGCAAGATCACAGGAGCTCAGCATCAGGTGGAACTGTTTGACTCGGTCAAACTTCCTCAGTGGTTTCGCGTCATTACCGGTTATGTTCAAATTGTCGGAGCCATTGGACTCGTAATTGGCTACTGGTATCCGGGGGTTGCTGCGTGGTCTGCAGTACTGATCGGCGCTATGATGCTGGTAGCGGTTGTCACACATCTTAGAGTTAAACATCCGATCGGAAAAATGATCCCGGCTTTGTTAAATCTTTTCATTGCTGTTGCAGTTGTAATTCTATATGCAGACGAACTGTCTCATTTTTTTGGATGAGCTCCTAAATCTATTTAGCTGCTCCAGCAAAAGCAAAACGGGAGGAGACTGAGCCAAGCTCAGTTTCCTCCCGTTTTTCTGTACATGCTACTATGGAATTTCTTTCAATACTAACTAAATTCATCGCTCATCAGCCGACGGTTAATACTCTAACGGAACTCAGAGAGCTTATTTCCCATCAAATACGGGTTCGATTCGAAACTATCGAAGCCAGCTAAAACATGGAGGACGTATGGTAACGGCCCATCGTTGAAAACATACTACTAATCGTTGTTCAGCTATATGTTCGGGCTTGAAACCGACCTCTACACTTGAATAAACAGGCTCTCGCTTGTCGAATGCTGTCGAGTTATTATTAAAGACATAACATCAATAGATGAAGCGGCGGGATGGATATGAGACGGTTGTTGGCGATTCGAAACTATATTCCTTTTACTTACAAAATGATGATTCCTTATCTTGTGCTCGTGCTAATTACGGATGTCGTCATTGGGTATGTTTCTTATTCGATGCTTGTCCAATCCCGCACGGAGGTCGCGAAGACGGGTATCCGCGCGGCGCTGGATCAGACGAGGAATAACGTTGAGTATCGAATGGACGAGATACAGGGGATGTCCGATCTACTGTTTGGCAGTCTGCCTTTTCAGCGCGCCTTGCAAACAAAAGGAGACCGCTTGACGATGTACTATGCAATGCTCGATGAAATCATTCCACAGTTAGAGGCTCCGCTCAAGCTGATTGGCAGTCCAATTCGGATCATTTTGTACACGGATAATGAGGACATCTGGGAGGCTGGAGGCGCGACTCTCCATAAACCGATTACGCAAAGTGATTACTTCGTGCGTAAGTTCTCCATGCTGGAAAACAGCAACTGGTTCCCTGCATTTCAGGCCGCGAAAAAGGATAATGTATGGCTTCAGGCTGACATGGATACAAAGCTCGGGAATTTTTCTCACTTCCGCAGGCTCGTATCCTACACCGATTATATGACGGTTATCGGCTACGTTCGGATCATAATCAATTTTGATAGCTTGCTCGGCAATCTGGTCCTTGATCCCAATGAGCGGGGCATGGTACTACGGGTGCTGGACACTTCCTCCGGAGGCATTTTGTATTCGCGTGGAGCTGAGCTGGAAAAAGGTGGGACAAGCGATTATCTCAGCCTGCGCGAAGCCATACCCGATACCACATATGCCATCGAGGTTTTGGTTCCGAATGAGTATTTGAAAACTGATGCGAAAGAGCTGCAGTGGATCATCGGGCTAATTTGCGCAGCGAGTTTTGTGTTAATGGCTCTGATCGGGTTTCTCGTGGCCAATCTATCAGGCAAAAAAATGAAACGAATCGTCTCGCATGTCCGCTCGTTCCAGCAAGGCGACCTTCGCCAGCGAATCGACTTCACCGGCAATGATGAATTTGTACTAATTGCCCATTCCTTCAACCGGATGGCGTCTAGCATTCAGGAGCTCATCCAGAGCGTTTACGAGCAGGGGCTCCAGAAGAAACAGGCGGAACTGGAGGCGCTGCAGGCGCAGATCAATCCGCATTTTCTTTATAATGCGCTATCGACGATCAGTAGTCTCACAAACCTCGGGGAACCGCAGAAAGTAACCGAGATGGTGAAGGGACTTGCTCAATTTTACCGACTGACGTTGAACGAAGGCCAGGTACTTATTCCGCTCGAGAAAGAGCTTGAGCAGGTGCAGGCTTACTTAGGCATTCAGAAAGTAAAACATGCCGACGGGTTCCAGGTGTACATCGAGTTGGACCCGGAAATCCGCGATGTGAAAATCATTAAGCTGCTGCTACAGCCTTTTGTGGAAAATGTGTTTAAGCATGCTTGGTTTGGAGAGACGATTGCAATTCGCATAACGGCGAAGCGGGACGGGGATCGCCTGGAATTGAAGGTAATCGACAATGGGATCGGGATGAAGAAAGAGCAAGTCGAAAAAGTGTTGCGTAGCTCGATCCAATCGAATACGTACGGGCTGAAAAATGTAGAAGATAGAATCAAGCTTCGGTATGGACCCCAATATGGCGTTCGGATCGCCAGTATTTATGGCGGTGGCACGACGGTTCAAATATTGCTGCCACTGCACACGGAATTTTACAAGGAGCGCACCGATTCGGAATACGTCGGTTATCGCGCGTAAAGGAGCACAGATACGATGGATATTACGATTTTGCTCGTGGACGACGAAGCGGTTGATCTAGCATGGCTGCGGGTGAGGGTGGAAGGCAGCGGGCATGATTCACTAAAGATCGCTGGAACGGCGAAGAGCGGATTTGCCGCACTCAAGCTGATGGAGCAGGAGAGAATCGACATCATTCTGTCCGATATTCGCATGCCGATTATGACAGGGACGGAATTTGCGCGCAAAGCGAAGGAGATCAATCCGGCCGTTCATATCGTGTTTATCAGTGGACATGAGGATTTTGGCTACGCCAAGGAAGCGATCCAGTTGAATGCCGCCGGGTATTTGCTGAAGCCTGTAGCGGACAACGAGCTGAATGAAATGATTGCGAATTTATGCATGAAGGTGGAAGCCGAGCGGGAAGTTAACTCCTCTGTGACGGAAGCGGTGTCCCTTGTTCAGCGTGAGGTTTTGCTGCGTTGGTTCCGCAACCCCTTGCCAGAACATGCGGAAGAGCGTGTACAGCGCTTTTTGGACCCGCTGCTACGGGAAGGCGCTGCGGTAGCGCTTATCGAGGTGGATGATCTAGAGTACAACACAAAATCCATTTCGATCGAAGAACGGCGTAAGCTGCTGTTAGATGTGGAGCAGTTTATTCAGGAATTTGTACACAATAATCGATTAGGTGTCGTTATGACTGGTTTTGACAATCGCTATCTGCTGCTAATTACGATTGAAGAACAAATATGCCGCCCTGTTCTGGAAAAGATGGTGGGTACTTTCGGCCGCGTATTTCCATTCACAATTACGATTGGGCTCGGCCGGTTTGCGTTGGTATCGGAAGGACTTCATGATTCGTACGGCCAGGCGGAGTCCGCACTGAATACAAAATGGATACTAGGCAAAAACAAAATCATAATCCAGGACAAGCTGGCTCCGCCAACTCCGCTTCTTGCATCCGGACTTCCGGCGGAAGTGGATCTGATTGTCGACGAGATGCTTCCGGCGATGCTGGAATACGATCTCGTCAAGATCGATGACAGTCTCATGCGGCTGTTCCAGCAGGATAAGGATGCGCAGCCTCTTCCGAAGAGCGCGTCGTACGATCTCATCTTTCGGATGACATCCAAGCTGCATGCTGACTTGAAACATAGGAACGAGAATCTTTATGAGCTGCTGGATTGGGAGTCACATATGCCGTTAGTACTATTTGAATTCGAGACGATCCATGATCTGATTTCATGGCTGCGGCGGAGGTTTTTTGAGGTGTCGGAGATGTTGTTCCTGAAGCAGCGAAGGCAGGAGCGGAAGCTAATTGGGGATATTACACGCTACGTGGAGGAACGGCTGGAGTTTAAGGTGACACTGAGGGAAGTCGCTGCACACTTCGAATTCACACCGAATTACCTGGGTCAGCTGTTCCGGGCGGAAACCGGCGTAGCATTCAGCGATTTTTTGAATGATATGCGGATGAAGCGGGCTTGTGCGCTGCTCGATGATCCACGGATGAAAGTATATGAAATTGCTGACCGAATCGGTTACAAAAATATTATTTATTTCAATCGGCAGTTTAAGCAAGTGACGGGTATGACTCCAGGTGAGTACCGCAAAAAGAATAAAATATAAAGAGATCGATCGTAGAATTTGGTTTACTTTTCGTTGATCTGCTGAATTATGTTCCATCTCTGGGCTCCCTATAATTAAGACCAGAGAGAGGAGAGATCAGCATGAGTGAAAGACGACACCGGTTTTGGCATGACGTGGTTAAATACAGAACCCTGCTGCTAATGCTGGCGCCTGCCGTACTGTTATTCTTCTTGTTCAGTTACATCCCGATGAGTGGAATTGTAATCGCGTTCAAGAGATTCGACTATGTAGGCGGTGTGTTCGGTAGCCCCTGGGTTGGATTAGATAACTTTAAATTTTTCTTTGAATCGGGTGACGCTTGGCGTGTAACCCGCAATACAGTTTTGTACAATCTGGGCTTCATTATTCTGGGCAATCTGCTTCCTATGATAACGGCGATTCTGCTGTTCGAGGTCGGCGGCAAATGGTTCCGCAAGTTAACCCAATCGATGCTGTTCCTGCCTTACTTCATTTCCTGGGTCGTTGTTGGTTCAATCGCATACAACTTCTTCAGTTACGAAGTAGGCACGATCAACGGTTTGTTGACGTGGATCGGTATGGATCCTATCGATATCTACAATACACCTGCTTATTGGCCGGTCATACTACTTGTAGTGAATACTTGGAAAACACTGGGGTATGGAACCGTTATGTATTTAGCCGCAATTACGAGTATCGATAAAGAGATGTATGAGGCGGCCGAGATGGATGGAGCCAATGTGTTCCAGCGGATTCTCCATGTCACCGTTCCGAATTTGTACCCAACGCTAATCATTCTGGTACTTCTGGCAATCGGTAACATTTTCCAAGGAGACTTCGGTATGTTCTACAACATGATCGGTAACAATGGTCTGCTGTTCTCCTCAACGGACGTAATCGACACCTTCGTATTCAGACTGCTTATCGGCTCCAACGAAATCGGTATGTCAGCAGCAGCAGGCGTTTATCAATCGGTTCTCGGTTTTGTGACGATTTTGCTGGCGAACTACGCGGTACGTAAATATGACAAAGAACGCGCACTATTCTAACTTAGGAGGGATTGCATGAGCGCAGCAGTCGTAAAACACAGTAAAGACCGCATTCTATTGTCGGTCATCGGATACACCTTGCTAGCCATCCTGGCTTTCCTATGTGTGGTGCCGTTCCTTCTCATTCTGTCGTCATCGCTTACAGACGAGAACACCATCCGCATGGAGGGATACAAGTTGTTTCCAACGGTATTCTCCACCGAAGCTTACAAGCTGCTGTTCGAGTATCCAGAGGCGATGATTCGTGCTTATGGTGTAACTCTGATGGTCACGATTATTGGAACGGCGGTTGGACTTTTCCTTACCGCAATGAGTGCCTACGTACTTTGCCGGAAGGACTTTAAATGGCGGAACCAATTCACCTTCTATTTCTTCTTCACAACACTGTTCAGCGGCGGCCTGGTGCCGTGGTATCTGCTGATCACGAACTACTTGCAGTGGAAGGATACACTTACAGTGCTGATTGTGCCATCGCTAATGAGCGTGTTCTACATGATTGTCATGAGAACATTCATGGCGGGTATTCCCGAGGCCATTACGGAATCGGCTAAAATCGACGGAGCAGGTGATTTCCGGATTTTCATGCAGCTGATCATCCCGCTGTCCAAACCGGCGCTCGCGACCATCGGGCTGTTCACCGCACTGAGGTACTGGAATGACTGGTATATGGCGCTGCTGTTCATCTCTAAGGAAGATCTTGAGCCGCTGCAATACTATCTCTATAAGATGCTTGGCAATATGGAAGGGCTCCGCACAGCGATGCTTGGCTCAGGCGCTGGTGTTTCGATCGACATTCCCGGCGAAAGCCTGAAAATGGCCATGACGGTCGTTGCTTGCGGCCCGATCTTGTTCGCTTATCCATTCATTCAGAAATACTTTGTGCAAGGCTTGACGGTTGGCGCAGTTAAAGGATGATCTCAGGGAAACCTGGTTTATCACATAGCATTGCAATTCATACAAGGGGGAAACAACATGATTAAACGGAGCAAACGTCAGCTTGGACTTGCGGTAACGAGTATGCTCGCTGCAACAATGGTGCTGAGCGCATGCGGTCAAGCAAACAAAGCCGCGGATAATAGCCCGGCGGCCAACAACACGGCTGCGAGCAATTCGACGAATACCGGCGAAAAAGGAAATACCGCAGCTGACACTTCTACGGAAGTAAAGCTGAAAATGGTCTTGCTCGGTGCTAAGCCGGCTGATTATGATCAAGTGTTCGCCGAGATTAATAAAAACCTTAAAGAGAAAATCAACGCGACGGTTGAAGCTGAGTTCCTGGCCTGGTCCGACTGGAGCCAAAAATATCCGCTGAAATTCGCGGCGAACGAAGATTTCGACATCATTTATACGTCTAACTGGGCTCAATATACCGATCAAGCAACCAAAGGTGGTTTCCTAGAGCTGACGGATGATCTGCTCTCGCAATATGCTCCGCAAACATGGGCGGCTATGCCAAAAGTGAAATGGGACCAAGCTCGAATCAACGACAAAATCTATATGATTCCTTCCAACAAAGCGAATGAGTTCACGGACAAGCTCGTCCTGATCCGCGACGATTTGCGCGAGAAGTACGGCCTAGAGCCGGTAAACAGCCCGGAAACGTATGCGGCTTATTTGAAAGCGGTCGCAAAGAACGAAAAAGGCATCACACCGTACGGCCTGGAGTCGGCCGAGACGAACAATCATAACCTAGACAAGCAACTGCTTGTTCAGAAAAACAACTGGAAAGAATTCGCAGGAATTCCGTTCACCGTTAAGACGGATGACGCAAAAGCCCAGGTGTTTAATATGTACGAAACGCCTGAGTTCGATCAGCTTCTAACGTACTATAAGGATCTCGCGGACAACGGCGGCTGGTCGAGAAACGCGCTGACAAGCAAGAGCAGCACGACGGATGACTTTAAAGCAGGCAAGCTTGCTTCGATGTCGCATAACGTAACGGCGCTTGGCGGCGTTATGGCGGACGCTCTAAAAGCGCATCCGGACTGGAAGCTGGCGCTTGCCGACCTGTCCCCGGACAGCAAAAAATCCGCCGCGATCTCCACGCAAAACGGCATGGCGATTCACGCTACGTCCAAAAAAGCTGAGCGTGCTCTGATGGCGCTGGACCTGTTCCAAAACGACAAGCAACTCCACGATCTTGTCATGTATGGTATCGCTGGCACGAACTACACGCCAGAAGGCGACGACAAGTTCAGCAAAACGGACAAATTTGCTAATTACAACAGTTTCTCGAACTGGTCATGGACTTCTACGCTGGACCGTGTAGATACCAACTACCCGCAGGCAGCGCAAGAGATCGAGAAACAATGGGCTGGCAAAGTGTTCAACTACGAGCTGGAATCGTTTGTGTTCGACAAAACCAAAGTTGTGAATGAAGTGGCAAACGTTGGTAATGTTATGACTCGTTATCTGGCACCGCTTGAGTACGGCCTGATTAAAGATTTGGATAAAGGTAAAGCTGACTTGATCAAACAAATGAAAGCGGCAGGCTCGGATAAAATCCAAGCTGAGCTGCAAAGCCAAATTGACGCCTTCCTTGCGAAATAACAACAAGGATCGTTAAGGCGCAGGATGCAAAGCGTTAGCCGCTTTGCATCCTGTTTGTTTTTGTACAGGCATTATGTCCGGGTCAAGGATTGCCGAAAATCTATATTTCTCGAGGAGCGTTGCTATGCAAGCGGCGTCAAGCATTTATGTGAAGGATTTTGAGCAAGGAGATGATGCGGAGCGGATTCGCGCAGCAATTCAACGCGCGCTTGCTACAGGGGCGGAGCGAATTGTTTTTGAACCGCGTCGATATCTCCTTCAGAGTACCGTGATCATTCAAACAGAGGGCTTCGCACATGATGCCGGCAGTTCGGATGAAGGCAGTAAGGCATCTCATATCGTCATCCTTGGAGCGAAAAAGCTGACGCTGCAAGGTGCAGTAGATGAGTTTGGCGAGCCGGCCACCGTATTGGTTGGGTACAATGATGGGCAAATCCATGATTATTTGCCGTCGATTTTATGGTGCGAGGATTGCTCGGACTCCACCTTGCGAGATATTGCGTTTACCCGGGAGCCGGAATTTGCCTCGGCAGGCGTCGTTGTTTATAAGGATGCCAGCAACATCGTAGTTGAGGTGTTTGAGGGTAATCCTTGCACCGAGACGATGGGCGCTTTCTGCATGAATCGGTTCGATCCGTCGACCGGCAACCTCATAGGTGAGAGCGTAACTTATGGCGATGGAGCGGGCAACCTGTTTGTTCGAACAGGAGAGTCACAATTGACGCTGAATAGCCCCATGGTAGCAGGCAAAGTGGAGGTTGGTGAGCATCTTTCCTGGCATCAAGGGGCGCGCACGGATTTCCAGACGTATTTTGCCCGCTGTGATCGGCTAAGCTTGTTGAATATCCGGACGTTTAATGCCAACGGCTTCGCCATGTTAACGGAAAATTGCCGCGGCATCTCGGCGGACCGCGTCGTATTCCGCCCGGACGGTAATCGTTTGTTCACGGCGCCAAGAGATGCGTGGAAGCTGTTCAAATGCAGCGGTAATATCGACATCAGCCGGATGGTTGTGGAAGGCGTGCGGATGGATGGCCAGAATATGCACAGCAATTGGCTTGTGATGCAAAGCGTCTTGAACCCTCGCGAGGCGGTATTCTTTTGCAAATATACCCCTGCACCGCTAGTGGTAGGTAGTGATGTGGAGCTGCATGACGGGGAGCGAGTCATCAAAGTTCGGATTGCCAGCTGGAGCCATAGGGGCAAAGGAGAGCATGGCAATTATTATAGGATCCAATTCGAACAGGATCTGCCCGAAGAGGCGCGTGAAGGCATGCTGGGAGCTGCGAACTGCTGGGAGCCTGATCGGTATATATGCCGGGATTCCGAATTCGTCAACATTGCTGGTGCGGGCCATCTCGTACGTTGTGATCATCTGTACATCCTTAACTGCACTTACAGGAACACGATGAATCCAGGTATTCTGCTCGGCGCGGAGATGCCAATCCATTCGGAGGGCGGCCACGCGACGGACATTGTCATTAAAAACTGTGAATTCGACAACTGTGGCTTCTTTCCAAGATACGAGGCAGCGGGTTGTATTGGGGTCAAATCGGCAGGTTTCCACGGTAAGTTTAACCGCGATATTTTGATCGTCAACAATGTTATGCGCAATTCACGAATCGGCGTCCATGTCATCGATGGGGATGAAATCTATCTGATTGGCAATACGTTTGACAGCGTGGAAGTTCCGGTGCTGACCGACGAAGAAGTGAACGGGCGGATATATCAGATGAATCATCGAATAGTGGAGTAATCGAATAATCCTATAATCTAGGCGAAAAAGGGGCGTTTCTTCCAAGTGGAAGAGCGCCCCTTTTAAACGTGGATTGTATGCGATTTACGGTAAATTGAAGGGTTTATGCCAAATGATTTTTTAAAGCTTTTGCTCAAATGATGCTCGTCCGCAAAGCCGCAGCGCTCTGCGATGTCAGATAACGTGAGTGGAGTTTTCTCCAGGAGCTGTTTCACCTTTTCCATGCGAATTCTCTGTACGTACTCGCTCGGCGTCATCTGGAATTCCTTACGGAACATACGATTGAGCTGTACGGGGCTTAGACCGAGCTCATAGGCGGTGGCATTAACCGCAGGGCCAGTGGCCGAATGTTCCCCCAGCAGCTTCAGCGCCCGCCGGGCAAGGGGATTGTCGCTCGCTGGAACGGTAAGCGACTGCTGATGGGTTTCTAAAACATGGAGCAGCCACAAATCGCGCAGCAGATGTTTCCTGAATAATTGGGCGGTGGGGCTGTGATCGGACATGGACTCCCGCAGCAGCGCCGTTGTGGAGCGAAAGCGGCGCGTATGGCCGGGGCGAACCCGTCCGTCCGTGTTTGTTACCTCATCAAGCCGTTGCGGACTGCGGCCTCTCCAATCGAAGCCCAAAAAATGAAAGCTTAGCCCGCTCGTGACACGGCGAAAAATCGTGTCCGGGGGCACGATGATCCAGTCGTTCCGCTCCGCTTTTAACCATGGAGCCATATGGCCGAGCTGATAGTCAAAGCTGCCTTCATCAACGATAAAACCGGCCCAGTGTGAGTAGGTGTCATGCGGCTTTTGGAATTCCGGCGTCATTTCAATAAAGGTGTAAAACAGCAGATCCGGCTCCCAATTCGGATTCATAGAGCAAGCCTCCGGAGTGAAATAATATACAAGAAATATGATAACTCCTTACATTATCAAAGTATATATCAACATATACAATGTTAACAAATGACAAGGAGGTCTCACCCTAATGACTACACTGACAAGAACTGATTCTGCCCCGCTAACGATTTCGGGAGTAATGCCGCATCTCAGCGTATCGGCGACGATCGACGGCCCTCGCTCCGAAGGAGGCATCGGCGCGCTTATGCCTTGGGCAAACCGCTTGTGGTTCATCACCTATGTTGCCCATACAGATGGTACGGGCGGCGGTACCGGCCTGTTTGAAGTGAATGAGCGCATGGAAATTACGAAGCGTCCTGAAAGCGTTGTCGGCACTTATGCGAACCGCATGATTCACAGTGCGTCCAGCCAGTTGGTTATGGGACCGCATTTCATTGATATCCATGGTAATGTCCGCACGGTAACTGAGCTGGTCGGCCATCGTTTGACGGCTTCCATGCCCCATTTGACCGATATAGCCAATAAAGTATATGTACTAACGATGGAAGGACTGCTGTTCGAGACGAATGTCTATACGCTGGAAACAACGCTGCTGTTCGATCTGCTCAAGGAGTTGAACGTATCCGAGAAATGTTATCCACATTTTAAAGGCGGTTGGACGAAGGATGGACGTCTTGTCGTTGCTAACAACACCTACGACGAGCAAGAATATCTCGGTCAAAAAAGCGATGGCAGACTCGCCCAGTGGGACGGCCAGACGTGGACGATTTTGGAAGAGCAGCCGTTCTGTGAAGTCACTTCATCGGGTGAAGCACCGCTGTTCGCAACCGGCTTCGACAAGGCGTCGGCCATTCTAAAAACGTTCACCAACGGGGAGTGGTCGACGTACCGCCTGCCGAAAGCGACCCAGGCGATGGACCATATGTGGTTTACGGAGTGGCCGCGTATCCGCGAGGTGGAAACCGAGCGTCTGCTGATGGATTTCCACGGTATGTTCTATGAAATGTCGCATAACGCCTTTGGCGGCAAAATCTGGGGGGTGCGTCCGATTAGTACGCATCTGCGGATGATCCCGGACTTCTGCTCCTGGAGAGGCATGCTCGTGCTGGCGGGCAACCAGGTTACTCCAATTATGGACTCCAATCTGCTGGCCGGGGAGCCGCAGTCCAACCTGTGGTTCGGCAAAACCGACGATCTGTGGTCATTTGGCAAACCTGCTGGTTGGGGTGGTCCTTGGTGGGAAACGGAAGTTAAGGCAGGCGTAGCGTCCGATCCGTATTTGATGACCGGCTTTGATCGCAAAGTGCTTCACCTGACGCATGAATCGTCGCAAGAAGTATCCTTCGATGTACAAATCGACTTCCTTGGCAACGGAACGTGGAAAAAGTATACAACGATCAAGGTGTCCGAGGATGGCTACGCTCATCATGTATTCCCGGACGGCTTCAGCGCCCACTGGGTACGCATCGTGCCGCAAGCGGATTGCAAAGCAAGCGCGCATTTCATTTACTCTTAAGAGCACACTTTATTTACTCATAATAGGCAAGACCGGAGCTGGCTTTACAGGCAGCCCCGGTCTTTTTTTATTGGGATTTTCATAGCGGCATACTGTCTTGTGCAATAACGTTGTTACAAATAGACGCATATCGCGAACGCGATATGCGATTGCAATAGGCAAAAAGATTCATTCCAAACAAAAAAAATAGGCTAAAAAGTTTATTAAAAACTCTCTCATTCAGCAGGAGAAGAGTGCGAAACGGCGAATACCAATCTGCTAGTGGGAGAAAGTGGGGCAAAGTGGTGATTTGGGGGAGAGAGGTGGGGAAGGCCAATGTTTCTTGGAGAACATCAGCACAGCTTAGATGACAAAGGCCGCCTTACTGTACCGTCCAAATTCCGCGACAATCTAGGTCCTGTTTTCATTGTAACCCGCGGGCTCGACAACTGCCTGTTTGTGTATCCGATGGAAGAATGGAAACAACTTGAGCAAAAAATTCGCCAGCTCCCGCTTATGAAGGCGGACGCACGTGCGTTTAGCCGCTTTTTCTTTTCAGGTGCGGTGGAATTGGAGCTCGACAAACAGGGAAGGGTAAATTTACCCAATCATTTGACGGAGTATGCGAAGCTGGAGAAGGATTGCATGGTGCTCGGCGTATCTAGCCGAGTGGAGATCTGGAGTAAGCCGGTTTGGGAAGGTTACTACGAGCAGTCGGAAGAAGCCTTCAACGACATTGCTGAAAAATTGGTGGATTTCGACATTCAATTCTGATTCACGTCCCTTTTTTGCACCTTACAAGCAACCACAGTCAGTCATCAAGAAATCAGGAGGACAACCTATTGTTTCATCACATTACAGTTCTAAAAGAAGAGGCCGTAGATGGTCTCAATATTAAGCCAGACGGCATTTATGTTGATTGTACACTCGGAGGCGCCGGCCACAGTGAGCTGATCGCTTCCCGACTTGGTCCAGGAGGAAGGCTTATCGCCTTTGACCAGGACGATTGGGCACATGAGAATGCGCAGGTTCGGCTAGCTCCCTATTTGGACCGAATAACGCTGGTACGGGGCAACTTCCGCTACTTGCAGGAGCAGCTGATGCTGCTGCCCGAGGTGCCGAAGGTGAACGGTGTGCCTCAAGTCGACGGCATCCTGTTCGATCTTGGAGTCTCCAGTCCGCAGCTGGACGAGGCGGAACGCGGTTTCAGTTACAATCATGACGCTCCGCTCGACATGCGTATGGATCGGGAGTCTGATTTGACCGCTCACGAAATCGTGAACACATGGGATGAGAAGGAGATTGCCCGGATTCTGTTTGTATACGGAGAAGAGAAGTTTTCCCGGCAGATCGCCAGGGCTATCATCAAACAGCGTGCAACCGCCGAAATTATGACGACAAACGAACTTGCTGAACTGGTTAAGTCGGGAATCCCAGCTGCAGCCCGGCGCACGGGCGGCCATCCGGCCAAGCGCAGCTTCCAGGCGCTGCGGATTGCTGTCAACGACGAGCTGCGAGCGGAGGAAGAAGCGCTTGAACAGGCCGTTGCGTGTGCAGCACCAGGCGGCAGAATTTCGGTCATTACGTTCCACTCGCTGGAGGATCGGATTTGTAAGCAGCTTTTTGTCGGTTATTTGGCCAAATGTACCTGCCCGCCTGCTTTTCCACACTGTGTCTGCGGGAGCAAAGGTACACTCCGGCTCGTATCTCGCAAGCCGATCTTGCCATCCCAAGAGGAGCTTGAGGCTAATCCTCGCTCTCGCTCGGCCAAGCTGAGGGTAGCGGAGAAGTTGCCCCTGTCCCACTAAACACGAAAATAGACCATTAACAACCTAACAACAGGAAAAGAATCCAACCGCAGGAGGGGAACCCGCTTTGGCTTACACGAATGGCAATTTGGCTTTGCAGCCCAAGAGAAAACCGGAGCAGCAGCGCCCGGTAAAGGAAACGAAAAGAGTCGTGAAGGTCCGGAGGATGATTCCTCCTTCGGAAATGCTGCGCTATATGGGATCTGTGCTGGTCGTTGTGTGCGTGCTCGTGCTCATTATTTTCCGCTACGCCCAGGACTACCGCATGGAGCTTCAAATCAAAGAATTGAACGCAGGTTATAAACAAGCTACCGTTGATGTTAAAGTGCTGCGAGGCGAGGTGGCCAAGCTGTCCGATCCTGCCGTAATCTCCAAAAAAGCGCAAGAGCTCGGCATGACTCCAGCAGGTTCGGAGAAAGACAGCGACTCGGACGCCAAAAAAGAATCGGGACGTTAAGTCATGGCAAATAATCCGATACAAAGCAATACCATTAAGCGAATCAAAATGAGGACCGTTGTTGTCGGAGGGGTGATTACCCTCCTTTTTCTTATTTTGATCAGTCGTGTTTTTTATGTGCAGGTCGTGCAGGCGGATTTTTGGCTCAGCGAAGCCAAAGCAATCTGGAAGGAACAGGATACGATTCCGGCGGAGCGCGGTACGATCAGTGATCGCAAAGGAAATATGCTCGCGATGAACATCCCGGCTTATACCGTCGTGGTCAATCCTAAGCTGCTGAATGAGCTTGGAATCGCGGAAGAGGCGGCCAAGGGGCTGGCCGAATTGCTCGGCAAGTCGGAGCAGGAAGTGCTCAAGCAGACAACCATGAAGAACAGCAAAGGGGAGTATTTGCAGTACCGGGAGCTTCGTCCGGAGGGCTGGAATATCGATAAGGCTAAGGCGGACAAGGTAATCGCTTTTCGGGATAACCTCAAAAAAAGCTATGAGGAGCGTACGGATATAAAGATCCGCAACACGGGCATTACACTGAATGAAGGCTCCAAGCGTTTTTATCCAAACAATTCGCTGGCAGCTCATGTTCTGGGGTATGTGAACAAGGAAGGCGCTCCAGTTATCGGGCTTGAAGTCGACTTCAATAAACAATTGGAGGGGCAGGACGGCAAAGTCGTTTATGAAAAGGACGGCAACCGCGTTCAGCTCGCTAACGGCAACGCCCAACTGGTTCCAGCTGTGGACGGAAGTGATATCCAGTTGACGCTGGATTCAGAGATTCAGAACTATTTGGAAGTGGCTATGAAAAAGGCCTACGAAAAATACGAGCCGAAAAGCATTACCGCTATCGCCGCCGATCCCAATACAATGGAAATTCTGGCTATGGGCAATATGCCAACTTATAACCCTAATGAGTACTCCAAATCCAATGTAGGCAACTTCTTCAACCATGCCATTGGATCGACCTACGAGCCGGGCTCGACGTTCAAAATCATTACGTTAGCAAGTGCGGTTGAGGAAGGCAAGTTCAACCCTAATGCGACGTATAAGTCTGGATCAATTGTCGTTACAGGCACAAGAATTAGCGACGTTAACACCGCTGGATGGGGCACAATTTCCTATTTGGAAGGACTTAAACGCTCCAGTAACGTCTCTTTTGTCAAGCTTGGGCTAGAGCAGTTGGGTAAAGAGAAGTTGGTTAACTATTTTGAAAACTTTGGATTCGGCAAGCGGACGGGCATTGAGCTGAAAAACGAAGTCAAAGGTACATTGAATATTAATTATCCGTTCGAAGTAGCGACTTCTACGTTTGGACAAGGGGTTGCCGTCACGCCGATCCAACAGATCGCTGCGGTCGCTGCGGTAGCAAACGGCGGCAAGTTGATGAAGCCGCATATCGTCAAATCCATTAAAGATCCAGCTACCGGCAAGGTGACGGAGACAAAGCCGGAGATGGTGCGGCAGGTCATTAGCGCCGAAACTTCTCGCAAGGTGGGCGGATACTTGGAGCAGGTTGTCTCTGACAAGGAAATAGGCAGCGGCCGGAATGCGGCGATTCCCGGATACCGGGTCGCCGGCAAAACCGGTACGGCGGAGAAATCAGACGGCGTAGGATACTCAAAGGATGAATACGTCGTTTCCTTCATCGGTTATGCACCTGTGGAAAACCCGAAAATCGTCGTTTATGTCACTGTTGACTCACCGAACAACCCGATGGTCAGCGGCGGCACGGTTGCTGCTCCGGTGTTCAAAGAAATTGTTAGCCAAAGCCTACGCTATATGGGTGTGAAGCCTGACGCGAAGGCCGTTAAGGATGGGGGCAAGCAAGGCACGCAGACCGTTCCTGATCTGAAGAATAAGGGAATCCAGGAGGCGCAAGCCGAGCTCAAGTCTCGCGGCATGGCGTCCAAGGTGGTCGGTAAGGGGACGAAGGTGCTGCTGCAGATCCCGGCAGCCGGTGCGGTGTTGGCCGAGAGCCAGCAGGTCTATCTGTTGACGGAGGAGCAGAGCAAGCTCACCTTGCCTTCGCTAGTCGGCTTGTCGCTTCGCGATGCGTTGCAAGTTTGCTCCTCAACGGGCAAGCGCTGCGTGACTGAGGGAGATGGCTACGTCGTGAAGCAAATGGATGCGAAGCTGAATGGCGAACCAGTTGTCAAGCTGACTCTGCAGTCGCCAAGTGAGCAGCAAGCGGCGAAGGATGCTGCGCTGAATGCAGAGAAGAACGATGATAGTGTGAATGAGGGTAAAGATAAGGACACAGAGAAGGGCACGGAGCAGAACCAGGACACAGAGTAGGGACGGGTAGAGCCAGGACAGAGTAGACCGGGACGCAGAGCAGAACCGGGACACAGAGCAAAACCGGGACACAGAGTAGAACACGGGAGCAGAACCAGGATCAAAGGCAGTTAATTACAACGGCGCTCCGCGCTGACTGACGGGACATTAACCGCTGCGCGGAACGGACCCTCCTTCCGATTCACTGGAGCCCAGATTCCTTTGATTCCAAAACCCCTAACGGGGTAGGAATCCGGCCTCCAAGAGAAGCGCTGCCGCTTCTCCAGGAGCGTTCCGTCCGCTCCGCTTCCCGGTCCCGTAAAAACTCGTCTCTCCCCTATTTTTTAGGGGTACGGCTCACTCCAGCTTCGCTTCTGGAGCCCGCCGTACCCGCGCTTCGCGCGGTGAAGGTGCTTCGGCTTGCGAGGTCGCTGCTCCGTAAGCGACCCAAGCTAAGGATCACGATATCCTTGCGGGTTAGACTTTTCTGTCGCACCATCAATCTTGGCTACTCTACTGCTCCTTGTAAGGCTTAAGCTACTTCATCGCCGCATACGGGCGAGGTCATTCCCTAGCCACTGAGTTACTCAGTCGCTTACGAAGCAGTGAGCCGCAGGCCCAAGCTTAGCTTGTATAGTCAGTAGCTTAGCTCGTAAGCAGTGGGCTTTCGGCAGCTCGTTCCGGCGCTTACCCCCAAATATGTTGTGAGAGCCGAATATTATAACTATTCGGGCTTTTGAATAATTTGAAAGCCCGTAGAGCGTGACTGCGGGGGCCAGGTACCTTGGCTTGGCATACTTGCTTAGCTCGGAACAGTACAGCAGTACAGACATTGCTCTTGCAAGCCCGCAGCAGAGCGGCGGGGCGAGCTTTTGCCGGAGCATCAAGCGACGGCACGCCAGCCGCGCTAAGCGGCCTGCCGCCTTCCAGGTGTTCGGAAGGCGGCACACCCCCCAATAAAAAATGGGGGGATAGTAGAGTCGGTCCATGGGAGGGGTTGTGACGGTGAAGCGAAGCGGGCCGAAGCCTTCCGTAGAAGCGGAAGCGGTCCTCTTGGAAGTCGGATGCCTACACATTAATGTGTTAGGCGATCAGGCATCCGAGTTCCAGAGGGATCGGAGGAAGGCTCGGCCCGCGCAGCGGAGTTCCGTTGCAGCCACTCCCATAACCTCCGCCGCGCTAAGCGGCCTGCCGCCTTCCAGGTGTTCGGAAGGCGCACACCCCCAATAAAAAATAGGGGGATAGGAGAGTCGGTCGATGGGAGGGGTTGTGACGGTGAAGCGGAGCGGGCCGAAGCCTTCCGTAGAAGCGGAAGCGGTCCTCTTGGAAGTCGGATGCCTACACATTAGTGTATTAGGCAATCAGGGCATCCGAGTTCCAGAGGGATCGGAGGAAGGCTCGGCCCGCGCAGCGGAGTTCCGTTGCAGCCACTCACATAAGCTCCCATAAGCTCACACAGCGCGTTCTACCAACGAACGTTTCCGAATAGGGTAAACATGTACGGACAGACTCTACCTGTCCACCCTAGAACGAAGCGAGAGGGGAACAAGCGGATGAAAGTGTCCAATGTCACCTTGCGCCGCCGTCTGTTCTTGGCGCTGGTCGTTGTCATCATCGGCTTCAGTGCGCTGATCGTACGGCTGGCCTACGTACAGCTGGTAAGAGGCGGCGAGCTATCCGCCAAAGCGGAAGACAATTGGCGTCGCGAGGTTGCATTTGCTCCCCGAAGGGGCGATATTACCGACCGGAACGGCGAGAAGCTTGCCTATAACGTGAGCTCACCCACGATCGTGGCGATTCCAGTCCAGATCAAGGACAAAGAAGGGACCGCACGCAAGCTGGCGCCCGTGCTTGGCATTTCCGAAGAGAAGCTGCTCGGCTTACTCAAAAAAGAAGAGAAGAGCGTTTTCATCAAACCGGAAGGCCGCAAAATTACGCTGGAAAAGGCGATGGAAGTTCGCAAGCTGGAGCTGCCGGGCATCGTTGTGGCGGAGGACAACAAACGCTACTATCCGTTCGGTGAACTGGCAGCGAGCATCATTGGCATTACCGGTACCGATGCTGGATTAACCGGCGTGGAGAAAAAGTATGACGACCGTCTGAAAGGTGTCAGAGGCAGCGTATCCTATTTGTCAGACGCCAGGGGACATACGATGCCGGGCTCAACCGACAAGCTCGATGAGCCGAAGAATGGATTGAATTTGCAGCTGACAATTGATCGGCAAATTCAGAGCATTATGGAGCGCGAGCTGGACCAGGCGATGACCAAGTACAAACCGAATAACGCCATCGCCATCGCGATGGACCCCAATACCGGCGAGGTGCTCGGCATGGCGAGCCGTCCGACGTTCGAGCCGGGCAACTACAACGCGTATCCATCCGAGGTGTATAACCGCATTTTGCCAATCTGGATGACCTATGAGCCAGGCTCTACTTTCAAGATCATCACGCTGGCAGCAGCATTGGAAGAGGGCAAGGTTAATCTCAAGAATGAGCGGTTCTTTGACCCCGGTGCGGTAGAGATCGGCGGCGCACGGTTGCGCTGTTGGAAAAAGGGCGGTCACGGCAGCCAAACGTTCCTGGAAGTTGTACAAAATTCATGTAACCCGGGCTTTGTTGCGCTGGGCAATCGGCTTGGCAAAGACACGCTATTCAAGTATATTAAGGACTTCGGCTTCGGCAAGAAAACCGGTATTGACATCAGCGGCGAGGGGAACGGAATTCTGTTCAAACCAAGCCAGGTCGGCCCGGTGGAGCTGGCGACAACGGCCTTCGGGCAAGGGGTCTCGGTAACGCCGATCCAACAGATAACGGCGGTGTCGGCGGCGGTTAATGGCGGTACGCTCTACAAGCCGCATTTGACTAAGGCCTGGACCAATCCAGAGACTGGCGAGGTTGTGGAGCGGATCCAGCCGGAACCGGTACGCCAGGTCATTTCTGAAAAAACGAGCGCCCAAGTAAGGGAAGCGTTGGAGAGCGTCGTGGCACTCGGCACGGGCGGCAACGCCTTTCTTGACGGCTATCGCGTCGGTGGTAAGACGGGGACGGCACAAAAAGTCATCAACGGCAGATATTCCACGAGTGAGCATATCGTTTCGTTCATTGGCATCGCACCTGCCGACAATCCACGCATTGTTGTATACGTAGCGATCGACAACCCGCAGGGCATCCAGTTCGGCGGCGTCGTTGCGGCTCCGATCGTAAAGGGGATTTTGGAAGACTCGCTGCAATATATGGGCGTGCCCAAGAGCTCCAAACAAATCGGCAAAAAATACAAGTATGGAGAAACGACGATGGTGACGGTGCCGAATCTCGTCGGCAAGACGGTATCGGACATTTACGAGGACATGAACATGAACTTCAATCTTGTCTCCGCCGGCAGCGGTAATACGGTTATCCGCCAAGCCCCGGCAGCGGGAGAGAGGGTGGATAAAGGGTCGACGATCCGCATCTATTTAGGGAGCGACGCCGACCTGCCGCCTGCAGCAAGCGGAGATGGACACAGCCATTAACGCATTCAGAGAGGAGAGAGCGAGATGCGTTTGGAGCAACTGGCATTGCAGCTTAAAACCGCCCGTCTCATTGGAGACGGCGCGATTGAAATTACAGGATTGGAGAGGGACTCCCGGGCTGTAAAGCCCGGGGACCTGTTCCTTTGTTTGCCGGGCCATACAGTGGACGGGCATGAATTTGCGGCGCAGGCTGTGGCGGCAGGAGCCGTTGCTCTCGTCGTGGAGCGTCCGCTTCAACTAGACGTTCCGCAGCTTGTTACGGGGGGCAGCCGGCATGCGATGGCGGTGCTTGCGGATTATTTTTATAATCATCCGAGCCGGGCAATGAATGTCATCGGCGTTACCGGCACGAACGGAAAAACAACAACAACGTACCTGATCGAGCGAATCCTCGCGGATCAAGGTTTGAAGCCGGGCGTCATCGGCACGATCGAAAAACGTTACGCCGGGAAGTCTTTCCCGATGAGCGGCACGACGCCGGAGGCGCTTGATCTGCAGCGGGATCTCGCTGATATGCGAGACGCCGGTACGACGCATACTGTCATGGAAGTTTCCTCCCATGCGCTGGAGCAGGGCCGGGTCAAAGGGGTCCGTTACCGCACGGCCATATTTACAAACCTGACGCAGGATCACCTGGATTATCACGGGACGATGGATGTGTACCGCGAAGCCAAGGGCCTGCTCTTCTCGCGTCTGGGCAACAACTACGGCGGCGAAGAGGGCAGCTCCTATGCGGTGCTGAATGCCGATGATCCGGCAGCGGCGCGTTTTGGTCAGCTGACGGCGGCGGAAGTCATCACATATGGCGTGGATTCACCGGCTGATGTGCAAGGTTCCAATATCCGCATTACTGCGGGCGGAACTTTCTTCCATTTAAGCAGTTTTGCGGGAGAGACGGATATTACGTTGCAGATGGTCGGGAAATTCAATGTATATAACGCCCTGGCGGCAATCAGTGCTGGACTTGTGGAAGGCATTCCGCTGGAAGCAATCAAGGCCAGCCTGGAAAGTTTACCGGGAGTGCCGGGACGGGTGGAGTCGGTCAATGCCGGACAGGATTTTGCGGTCATTGTTGACTACGCGCATACGCCGGATGGCTTGGAAAATGTACTGAAGGCCGTACGCGAATTCGCTGAGAAACGCGTCATTACGGTGTTTGGCTGCGGCGGCGACCGCGACCGGACGAAACGTCCGATCATGGGTGAAATCGCTTCGCGCTACTCCGATTACACGATTGTCACCTCCGACAATCCACGGACGGAAAACCCGGATACGATCCTGCTCGACATCGAGGTCGGCCTGCAGAAGGCGAATGTGTCGCAAGAACGTTATGAGCTCCAGGTGGACCGTCGTGTCGCCATTGAAAAAGCGGTTGAAATGGCAAGCCCCGGAGATGTAGTATTGATTGCGGGGAAGGGCCATGAGACCTATCAAATCATTGGCAAGGTGACGCATGATTTTGATGACAGGCTGGCCGCCCAAGAAGCGATAAGGGGAATACGGAATTGATTATACGCAAGCTCAGTGTTATCGCCGGAATGAGTTCGGGCCGGATGGGGCCCGGTTACATAGACGCGCCCGAGGAAGCCGCGGAGGGACAGGGGCTCACTCAGGGCCCGTCCCCCCAAGGCTGGAGAGATATTCTCGTAAAGGGTGTAACGACGGACTCCCGACGCGCGAGCGAAGGGCAGTTGTTCGTTCCGCTGTCCGGCGATTCGTTCGACGGCCACGACTATGTGGAAGCAGCTTTTCGGCAAGGAGCCGCCGCTGCGTTCTGGAGCCTTGATCGGGAGCTGCCCGCCGCGCTGGCTGGCAAACCGCTCGTACTGGTGGAGGACCCGCTTGAGGCGCTCCAGAATTTGGCAGCTGCCTACCGTAGCGAGCTCAAGACGGTTGTGGTCGGCATTACCGGAAGCAACGGCAAGACGACAACGAAGGATATGACAGCAGCCGCACTCGGCTCGGTTATGAGGGTGCATAAAACGGCTGGAAATCTCAATAATCATATCGGCTTGCCGATGACGGTATTGGCGTTGGCGGAAGACACCGAGGCAGCTGTGCTGGAAATGGGCATGAGCGGCCTGCGCGAAATCGCGCTGCTCACGGGAATTGCCAAGCCTGATATCGCCATCATCACGAACATCGGTGATGCGCATTTGCTGCAGCTCGGTTCGCGGGAGATGATCGCCCGCGCCAAGATGGAGATCGCCGAGGGGCTGAAGCCCGGCGGTCTGCTGCTCGTTAGCGCAGATGAGCCGCTGATCGCGGCGGAGCTGGCGCGAGCTACATTGCCGGAGGGCGCACAAGTTCGCACCTTCGGTGCTTCTCCGCGCAGCGACTGGCGCGCAGGCGGCATCGAGGTGGGCGCGGAATCTTGCGCCTTTACCGTGAAGGCTGGACCGGCCTCCGGTTTCCGGCTTGGCCCCATTCCAGTGGCACACTTAGCGGAAGGCTGCGATGCAACAGGCGAGTGCTTCCCGCAAGTTACCATCGAGATTCCGGTACCTGGCGCGCATAATGTGTATAATGCACTGGCGGCAATCGCCGCTGCGACCGCCTGCGGCGTACCAGCGGAGGCGATTGCCTCCGGCCTGCGCACGATGCAGCTGACCGGCATGCGCATCCAGCCGGTCGCCGCCTCTTGCGGCGCAATGATTCTCAATGACGCCTACAACGCTAATCCCACGGCGGTACGCGCTGCGGTTGATCTGGTCGCCGGGCTGACCGGCTACCGGCGGAAGTGGATTGTGCTCTCCGACATGCGGGAGCTGGGCGAGACGGAGCAGGAGCTGCATCGCGAGACGGGAGCATACATTACGCCGGACAAGGCGGATGCCGTGCTCACTTGTGGTGAGATGTCGGCCTTTACCTCTGCTGGAGCTGCAGCGTCCTTCGGAACGCTGGCGGCGGAGGCGGTACGCCATTTTGCTTCGCAAGAGCTATTGATTGAAACGTTAAGCGCGGAGCTGGACGCCAGAGATCTGGTGCTTGTCAAAGGCTCCCGCACGATGCATATGGAAAGGGTCGTAGAAGCGCTGCAGCGTTGATACGGCAAGGTGGTAGGTAATGGACATGTTGGTCATATTGATGACAATCGGCGTCTCGTTTTTGCTCTCGGTCATACTTGGTCCGCTATGCATTCCGCTGCTGCGCCGTCTCAAATTCGGGCAGCAGGTGCGCACGGACGGGCCGCAGAGTCATCTGAAGAAGTCGGGTACGCCGACGATGGGCGGCATTATTATTATGCTGGCCCTGCTCATCGCGTTTCTGCGCTTTTCCGAGAAGACGACGGAGTTCT
This sequence comes from Paenibacillus herberti, assembly GCF_002233675.1. Classification (GTDB taxonomy): domain Bacteria; phylum Bacillota; class Bacilli; order Paenibacillales; family Paenibacillaceae; genus Paenibacillus_O; species Paenibacillus_O herberti. The sequence goes on from NZ_NMUQ01000001.1 coordinate 608,791, forward strand.
GGGTGCTGCTGATTGGCGCACTTGGCTTCGGCCTCGTCGGTTTCATGGATGATTACATCAAAATCGTGCTGAAGCGCTCACTCGGACTAACGGCTAAGCAGAAGCTCGGGGGACAGTTGCTGTTCAGCATTATCATCTGTGTACTGTTGTTCAAAATGGACCACAGCACCGCGATCAGCATCCCGGGCACGCACTTCAGCTTTGATCTGGGCTGGTTTTATTATCCTTTTGTTGTCATTATCTTTTTTGCCACGACTAATGCGGTGAACTTTACCGACGGAGTGGACGGCCTTCTGGCCGGCACGAGCGGGATTGCCGCCGGTGCTTTCACGATTATCGCCATGCAGGCGACCGAGCATGAGAGCGCCGTGTTCATGGCAGCGCTTGTTGGAGCGGTGCTGGGCTTCCTTATTTTTAACGCGCATCCCGCGAAGGTGTTCATGGGAGACACAGGTTCTCTCGGCATCGGGGGTGCTCTGGCGGCAGCGGCGATTCTCACGAAAACAGAAGTTCTGCTCATTCTGATCGGCGGGGTTTTTGTTATCGAGATGGTTTCCGTCATCCTGCAAGTAGGCTCGTTCAAGCTGCGCGGCAAACGGATTTTCCGCATGAGTCCAATCCATCACCATTTCGAGCTATCTGGATGGTCGGAGTGGAAGGTTGTTACGATATTCTGGGCAGTTGGCCTCGTGCTGGCGGCCGCCGGACTTGCTCTCTACCGGATAGGCGGGGGCTGAATTTTATATCTCACGCAAACGGCCAACCGTCCAAATGGATGGCGGAGCCGTTTTGCTGCATAAGGAGAGGATTTGGATGGAACATCCAACTTTATACCGGGGGCGCAAGATCGTTGTACTTGGACTTGCCCGCAGCGGCGTCGCTGTAGCCAAGCTGTTTCATAGGCTGGGGGCAGAGGTCGTCGTGAATGATCGCAAGTCGAGAGAAGAGAGTCCGGAGGCGGCAGAACTGGAGCAGCTCGGCGTGGAAGTCATCTGTGGCGGCCACCCCCAGAATCTGGTTGGTTCAACTACGAGTTTACTGGTGAAAAATCCAGGGATTCCGTACAGTGCTCCTCCTGTCGCCGCAGCTCTCGCACTTGGCGTAGAGGTTGTCACTGAAGTTGAAGTCGCTGGCCATCTGTCGGCCGCTCCAATTATCGGAATTACCGGCTCCAATGGCAAAACAACAACGACGACCTGGATCGGCGAAATGCTTGGGGCTGCTGGCCTGAAGCCAATCGTGGCGGGCAATATCGGCCGCCCGCTGTGTGAAGCCGCGGAAGAGGCATCCGCTGACAACATCCTTGTTGCAGAGCTGAGCAGCTTCCAACTGAAGGGAACATCTTCTTTCCGCCCGCGCGTCGCGCTGCTGCTCAATGTAGCGGAGACGCATTTGGACTACCATGGTTCCATGGAGGATTATGTTGCCTCCAAGGCCAAGCTGTTCGACCACCAGACGGAGGAGGATACGGCGGTGCTCAACGCGGACGATCCCTTCTGCGTAGGGATCGCAGCCAAGCTGCGTTCGCGCAAGCTGCCTTTTTCGCTGACGCAGCGGTTAGACTCCGGCGTATTCATTGATCCGCCATATGCCCCTTTGGGCGGTGAGCTTGACGCTGGAGCCACGGCATCAACAGACGCTAACACTGAGCGGCGGGATGGCGCTGCGGGAGGCGGCGGGCAGCAAGGAGCTGCGACCGACGAGCCTGAGCGTCGCATCGTTTACCGCGACGCTTCCGGCGAGGAGCATATTCTGCTGCCGGTAGCCGAGCTCGGCATACCGGGCAGGCATAATGCCGCTAACGCGCTGGCAGCAGCGGCGGCATGCCTCGCCATCGGTGCGGAGCCGGAGGCGCTCGCCGCGCCGCTGCGGGAGTTCAATGCAGTGGAGCATCGCCTGGAGTTCGTCCGCGAAGCAGGCGGAGTGCGGTACTATAACGACTCCAAGGCGACGAACCCGACGGCAACGACGATGGCGGTCGGCTCTTTGCAGGGGCCGATTGTGCTGATCGCCGGCGGGCTCGACCGCGGCTCCGACTATATGGAGCTGCTGCCGCTGTTCAAGAGCCGCCTCAAAGGGCTCGTGCTATTGGGGCAGACGCGGCATAAGCTTGCGCATGTTGCGGAGCTGGCGGGTATGAGCGCGGTCCGCATAGTCGATGCTGGAGATGACGCCGAATCCACTATCTCCGCAGCGGTGCGTGAGGCAGCCGCCCTGGCAGCGCCTGGCGACGCCGTGCTGCTGTCGCCTGCTTGCGCTAGCTGGGATATGTTCCCTTCCTATGAAGTTCGCGGGTGCATGTTTAAAGATTCGGCGCATACCTTGTAAGTAGGGGGCTTGTCCCTACTTCCCATGCTAGAGGTGTTGCGTCATGCCCAAAGCCAGATCCGCTCCCGACGTATGGCTGATCGGCTCTATCGCTCTTATTTTGACGATCGGGCTGATTATGGTGTACAGTGCCAGCGCTGTGCGGGCCTTTCAGGATTTCGGTGACAAATTCTACTTCGTGAAGCGCCAGACGCTGTTCGCCGCTCTCGGTATCGGTGCGATGGTTTTCACCGCCAACACGGACTATCATGTTTGGAAAAAATACGCAAAGCCGCTGCTGTTGATCTGTTTTGCGCTGCTCGTGCTCGTACTTATTCCGGGCATTGGAACATGGCGCGGCGGTGCGCGAAGTTGGCTCGGCATTGGCTCCTTTGGCATCCAGCCGTCGGAGTTCATGAAGCTCGGCATGATTTTGTTTCTGGCCAAAATGCTGTCCGACAACCAGCAGCGCGTCACGCTGTTTACGAAAGGATTGCTGCCTCCGCTTGCGCTCATGGGCACAGCCTTCGGCCTGATCATGCTGCAGCCGGATCTCGGCACCGGCTCCGTCATGATGGGCGCCTCGCTCATCGTACTGTTTGTCGCCGGCGCTCAAATGAAACATCTTGGCGGGCTCGCGGCCATTGGCCTCGTCGGCATGGTCGGCCTTATTCTTGCCGCACCATACCGGCTTGCCAGGATTACCTCCTTCATGGATCCGTGGTCGGACCCGCTTGGCTCCGGTTACCAGATCATTCAGTCGTTGTATGCGATCGCGCCGGGAGGTCTGGTCGGGCTTGGCCTCGGTATGAGCCGTCAGAAATACAGCTATTTGCCGGAGCCTCAGACCGACTTCATCTTCTCGATTTTGGCAGAGGAGCTTGGTTTCATCGGCGGCTCTCTGCTCATTCTTCTCTTCCTCATTCTGATCTGGAGAGGGATGAGAGCTGCAATCTATGCACCAGATACGTTCGGCAGCCTGCTGGCCGCCGGCATTACCGGCATCGTGGCGGTGCAGGTGCTGATCAATATCGGTGTTGTCATCGGTCTGATGCCGGTCACCGGCATAACACTGCCGCTTGTCAGTTACGGCGGCTCGTCGCTGACGCTGCTTTTGACGGCGCTAGGCATTCTGCTCAATCTATCCCGTTATTCGAGGTGAATCTCGTGCGAATCGTACTGACCGGCGGTGGTACGGGAGGCCATATTTATCCCGCCCTGGCCGTAGGCAAGCAACTGCAGCAGGAGGACGTCCGTACGGAGCTTCTTTACATCGGCACGTCAAAGGGGCTGGAAAGTCGCATCGTGCCGGAGGCGGGTCTGCGTTTTGAGGCGGTGGAAATTACCGGCTTCCGGCGAAAGCTTTCCATGGACAATTTGTGGACCGTCATGCGCTTCTTTCAGGGCGTTCGCCGCTCCAAGGAGCTGCTCAAGGAATTCAAGCCGGATGCTGTTGTCGGAACCGGCGGTTACGTATGCGGCCCTGTTGTGTACGCCGCGGCCAAGCTTGGTATACCGACGTTAGTGCATGAGCAGAACGTTGTGCCAGGATTGACGAACAAGTTTTTGGCCCGCTATGCGGATAGTGTTGCGGTCAGCTTTGAATCGTCGATGCCGCATTTCGGCAAGGCGAAGCGTACCATCTATGCCGGTAATCCATGCGCCTCACCAGTCGTCAAAGCGAGCCGCAGCAAAGGTTACGCCTCGCTTGGGCTGCCGGAGGGAAGCCGGGTTGTGCTCGTCGTCGGGGGCAGCCGCGGCGCCAAGGCGATCAATGATTCTATGATCGAGATGGCGCCATCTGCTGCCGCATCCAAAAGTACTTATTTCATTTTTGTTACCGGAGAGAGCTATTATGAGCGGACTAGCGGCCTGATTAAGGAGCGCGTGTCTGGTGTTAACAATCATCTGCATGTGCTGCCTTACGTACACAATATGCCGGAGGTGCTGGCCGCTTCCACACTCGTCGTTGGCCGCGCCGGCGCTTCGTCGCTTGCCGAGTTTACGGCGCTCGGGCTGCCTTCTATTCTCATCCCGTCGCCAAATGTGACGAATAATCACCAAGAGGCCAATGCGCGCAGTCTTATGGACGTAGGGGCGGCTGAAATGGTGCTGGAGAGCGAACTCAGCGGTGCCCTCCTTATGGAGCGTATCGATACTATATTGCAGGATAGCGGCAGGCTGCAGGGGATGAAGGAGGCTTCGCGTAAGCTCGGCATGCCGAGCTCTGCGAGTATTCTGACGGGCGAGCTGCGCCGGTTGGCCGGCAGGTAGACGCAGCCAGGCAAGGCCATGGGCAGCTGTCACCACAGCGTTAGGCTGGGCATAGGATACTGCATAATCGTGTCCGTCAGCTTGAGGGCGGCCGGTTACCTTTCCCCAAAGGGAAAGAGGCATTCACCGGAGCTTCGCGGCTCCGGGCCGCAGCTTGACTGTGCCAGCCTGCCGCACCGCGAAATTTAAGGAGGAACAACCATGAATTCATGGATGGCAGAGCTGGAGAGGGCCAATGTTGGCGAGATCCGGCAGGATGTGCCGCTTGCCAGGTATACGACCTGGAGAATCGGCGGTCCAGCTGATGTCCTGATCATTCCAACAGGCAAGCAGGAGCTGATCCTGACGATGTCGATTCTGCATCGCAGCGGCGTCCCTTGGACAATCATCGGCAAAGGCTCCAATATGCTGGTGAGTGACAAAGGAATTCGCGGAGTCGTCATCAAGGCGGGAGATGCTCTGGATTATGTGGAGTTCGACGGCACGCAGCTGCGTGCTGGCGCCGCCTATTCCATCATCAAGCTGACGGTCATGGCCGGCAAGCAAGGACTGACTGGTTTGGAATTCGCCGGGGGAATTCCAGGCACGGTCGGAGGAGCCGTCTATATGAATGCGGGTGCCCACGGGTCCGACGTATCGCGAATATTTAAATCAGCCGAAATTGTGCTGGAGACAGGGGAATTGGTGACATGGGGGCCGGAGGAGATGGCGTTCAGCTATCGCCATTCTCGGCTGCAGGAGGAAGGCAGCAGAGGTGTTGTGCTGGAAGCGGTGCTAGAGCTGCACAATGGCGACCGCAAAGAGATCGCGGCTGCACTTGCAACGCATAAAGAGCGGCGCAGACGCACTCAGCCGCTGCAACAGCCTAGCTGTGGTAGCGTGTTCCGTAACCCTCCGGGCAATTATGCCGCTAAGCTGGTGGAAGAGAGCGGGCTCAAGGGCTTTTCCATCGGTGGAGCGCAGGTTTCAACCATGCATGCCAATTTCATTGTTAACACCGGGCAGGCGACGGCTGAAGACGTCCTCACCCTGATCGCCCATATCCGCAGCACGGTCAAGAACCGTACGGGAATTGAACTGATGCCCGAAGTATTGGTGGTGGGTGAGCGGTAACTTGGAGGTGTAGGTTTGGACAAATTGGTGATTGAAGGCGGGCAACCTCTCTCAGGAACCATTGCTATCCAAGGGGCGAAAAACGCGGCCCTGCCAATTTTGGCAGCGAGCGTGCTCGCCTGCGGCACAGTTACTCTTGAATCCGTGCCGCAGCTGCTCGATATAGAAGTTATGCTTCAGATTTTGCGGGAGCTTGGCTGCCGCGCGGATCATGACAAAGAGACGGTCACGCTCAACACCGCGACCGCGTATCACGCCCATATCCCGGAGAAGCTGATGCGCCAGATGCGCTCTTCGATCTTCCTCATGGGGCCGCTGCTGGCTCGCTTCGGCGAGGTTCATATTTATCAACCGGGCGGCTGCGCCATCGGTGAGCGCAAAATCGACCTTCATCTTGAAGGGCTTCGCGCGCTTGGCGCCGAATTGGAAGAGTACGGAGATCGCATTTCCTGCACGGCCGACAAGCTGATTGGTGCGGATATCCATCTGAGCTTCCCGAGCGTAGGAGCGACGGAAAATATTATGATGGCTGCTGCTCTTGCTGAGGGACGCACGACGATCGTAGGCGCGGCTCGCGAGCCGGAAATTCAGGATCTGCAAAACTTTCTGAACGCGATGGGCGCTCGTATTATGGGGGCGGGCACGGATACGATTACGATTGACGGGGTAGAATCCCTTAATCCTTGCGATTATCGCGTCATTCCTGACCGTATCGTGGCCGGCACGATTATGGTAGCGGCTGCAGCAACGAAGGGTAGAGTCACGCTCACTAATACGCGTCCGGCGCATCTATCCTCCTTGATCCATGTCCTTCGCCGCGCGGGTGTTGGAGTAGGTGTTGACGGAGACAGTATTACGGTGGGCGCTGCCGCAAGGCCGAGGTCGATTGAGCGGATTGTCACCTCGCCATACCCCGCGTTTCCGACGGATTTGCAGTCACAGGTGATGGTGCTGCTTACTCTTGCCGACGGCGTGAGCGTGATGAAGGAGACGATTTTTGAAGGGCGCTTCAAACATGTGGATGAGCTGAGCCGGATGGGTGCCGATATTCGAGTCGATCTGAACGCCGCGATCATCAAAGGGGTTCCGCGTCTCTATGGGGCGACCGTAGAAGCAACGGATCTTCGTGCTGGCGCAGCGCTCGTCATCGCTGGACTTGCCGCGCATGGCCGGACGGTCGTTGAGCAAGTGCATCACATCGATCGCGGTTATGACAGCATCGAGACCATGTTATGCCGGCTGGGCGCTCGTATCGCCCGCAGCGCTCCTGTCCCGGACAATGGAGCGGTACCGGGCTAAAAATTAAATGGCCATATTTTGGAATATGCCCCCCAAGGACCTGCATCCGTTATTGATATGACGGCCCATCCCGCTGCCCTGTAAGGCCGGGATGAGCCTGTTTTTTAGCAAGAGGAGGGACAAGCTTGTCCGAACTGATTCCGCTGCTGAAGGAGCCGCCGCCCAAAAAGCGTGGTAGCCGCAAGCTAATGCTCATACTGGTGCTTCTATTTCTTATTCTATTATCGATCTTGTTTTTCAATTCCAATATAAGCAAGGTTTCTGTCGTCACGATCGAGGGCGAGCAGTTCACCAAGGAGACTGACATCCGTAATGCCGCCAGCGTGCGACCCGGGGATGCTTTCTTCGGCACGATGGCGAGCACCGTAGAGCAGCGGATCGCTTCTCTTGGTTCAGTCAAGCAGGCTAAGGTGGAGAAGACTTTTCCCGGCCAAATACGAATTATCGTAAAGGAATATCCTGCTGTAGCTTTCGAGATGGATGACGCCGGACGGCTCAGCGCGATCTTGGCCAGCGGGACCATCATAGGAGCGGATACGGGCAGCGCTGTCGTGGACAAGCCGGTACTTTCGGGCTGGCGCAAGGATGACCCAATCAAGAAGAAGTTATGCCAGGCGCTGGCGGCAATTCCGGCGCAGGAGCTGAACCAGCTGTCAGAGATCAGTCCGTCCCCGACGGAATCGTATCCGGATCGCATCCGCATTTACACCCGATCTGGCTTCGAGGTCATTACAGCCGCTTCTCTCTTGAAGGACAAGCTGCTTACGCTGAACTCCGTCGTGGAGGAGCGAGCCCCGGGACGCGTGACCTTGCTGCTTGCAGATACGTACTCTCCTTTCCAGACTGAATCGGAGGAAGGCGAGCAGAAAGAGGGTGCGGACGCTCCCTGAGAGGGGTTGCCGACGTTCCTCGCCCTTTTATTTCGTTTCAAATAATGGTAGAATTTAAGATATGCTTTTTTTCAATAGGCTGTTATTTATCCAATTGGGATAACTGCTTGCAAGGTCACATCAAAGTCCTTTTATTATAAGGGCGGAGAAGCTAGTTTTGCTTGTTCTCTCTCAATGCTGGGATGAATTACCTGGTGAAAAAAATGTTGAAAAAAGAGGGAAAATATCAACAGTGTGGAATATGTAGAACAGATTAATTTCCCGAATGCAGATAGAAATCGATATTATAGCGACCCGGAATGGAGGTGCCGCGGAATTGAGCAGCAATGACATCATTGTCAGTTTGGACATCGGTACATCCAAGGTTCGAGTTATTATTGGTGAAGTGAACAACGGAGCCATTAATATAATTGGAGTTGGATCTGCCGACTCGGAAGGAATTCGCAAGGGAGCCATCGTTGATATTGACCAGACGGTCAAGTCGATCCGCAGCGCGGTAGAACACGCGGAACGCATGGTGGATATCGAAATTTCTGATGTGTACGTAGGTGTACAGGGTAATCATATCGCTTTACAGAGCAACCACGGCGTTGTCGCGGTGTCGAATGAGGATCGCGAGATCGGAGACGAAGATATTGAGCGTGTCCTGCAGGCTGCTAAGGTAGTCGCTCTGCCGCCGGAACGCGAGATTGTCAATCTCGTTCCCAAACAGTTTTTAGTGGATGGATTAGAGGGCATCTCGGACCCGCGCGGTATGATTGGCGTGCGGCTAGAGGTGGAGGCTACCATCGTAACCGGAGCCAAGACGGCCATACATAATTTAATTCGTTGTGTAGAGAAAGCTGGCCTGCACATTTCAGGCATCATTCTCATGTCGCTGGCTTCCGGCGTGATGTCTCTGAGCAAAGACGAGAAGTCGATGGGCACGGTTCTTGTTGATATCGGCGCGGGTTCTACGACGCTCGCTATCTTCGAAGATGGTGGCCTAGTAGCTTCCTCGACGTTGCCGGTAGGCGGAGAATTCGTAACCAACGACATCTCCTACGGACTGCGCACACAAACGGAGCAGGCTGAGAAAATCAAGCTCAAATACGGCTGCGCATCCGTGTCGGATTCTGCCGAAGATCAGCGGTTTAAGATTACGCGGCTTGGCTCCAACGTGGAGAAGGAATTTTCCCAGGTGGACTTGGCCAACATTATTGAACCGCGTATGTCTGAGATCTTCTACCTGATCCGTCAGGAAGTGCGTCGGCTTGGATATGGCAGCAAAGTTCAAGGCTATGTACTTACAGGAGGCTCCGTCAATCTGCCGGGCACCCTTACCGTAGCTCAGCATGAGCTTGAATCATCGGTGCGGATTGCCGTACCGGACTTCATCGGCGTGCGTGATCCGGCATTCGGCAGCGGTGTCGGCATGATCCAGTACGTTAGCAAGCACATGACGATTCACAGCTCGGGAGCGGTCAAGAAGCAGGCAAGCCGCAAGACGGGAACCGCAGCCCCCGCTAAACCCGGCATGATTGAACGAATCAAGAATATGTTCAGTGAATTCATCTGATCGGGGGAAATAGAATGTTGGAGTTCGATATTGACCTAGAACAACTGGCACAAATTAAAGTCATCGGTGTCGGGGGCGGCGGCAGCAATGCGGTGAACCGGATGATCGACAACGGCGTCAAGGGAGTAGAGTTCATTACGGTGAACACGGATGCCCAGGCGCTGCATCTCGCCAAGTCGGAGCATAAGCTCCAAATCGGGGACAAGCTAACGCGTGGTCTCGGTGCGGGTGCCAATCCTGATGTCGGCAAAAAAGCTGCTGAAGAGTCCCGCGACCTCGTCGCCAGCACGCTCAAGGGCGCTGACATGGTATTCGTCACGGCAGGCATGGGCGGCGGTACCGGAACGGGAGCAGCTCCAGTTATCGCTGAGATTGCCCGCGAATGCGGCGCTCTGACGGTAGGTGTCGTAACCCGGCCGTTCACCTTTGAAGGCCGCAAGCGCTCCAACCAAGCAGAGCTTGGCATCGAAGCGCTTAAGGAAAAAGTCGACACGCTTATCATCATTCCTAATGATCGTTTGCTGGAAATTGTCGACAAAAAGACGCCGATGCTTGAAGCATTCCGCGAAGCCGACAATGTACTGCGTCAAGCGGTTCAGGGCATTTCCGACCTGATCGCCGTACCCGGCTTGATCAACCTTGACTTCGCTGACGTTAAGACGATTATGACCGAGCGCGGTTCCGCGCTGATGGGCATCGGTATCGCCACTGGCGAGAACCGTGCTGCTGAAGCCGCCCGCAAGGCGATTCAAAGCCCACTTCTGGAGACATCCATCGACGGCGCTCGCGGTGTTATCATGAACATCACCGGCGGCGCGAATCTTTCGCTGTACGAGGTCAATGAAGCGGCTGAGATCGTAATCGAAGCTTCCGACCCTGAAGTGAATATGATTTTCGGTGCGATCATCGACGAGGATCTGAAGGATGAGATTAAGGTTACGGTCATCGCTACCGGCTTCGAGCACAAGGCAGCCCCAGTGCCGATGCGCCGTCCGACCGCTCAATCCTCTGCTCCTGAGGCTCCAGAGCAGCGCCAGCCGGCTGCAACTCCGAAGCCGTTCAACAATTCTTCCAGCGACCAGCTGGAGATTCCAGCTTTCCTCCGCAATCGCCCGCGCGGCGACCGCTAGATGAAGGCTCGCAAGTCCTAGTTCTCATATCTATTCCAGAACCGCCTTTCCCTTCAGGGAGAGGCGGTTTTTTCCTTTTTTCGAGCCCCCGGCTATCGACAAAAATAGAGCGCTTTGAGCGGCAGGTTTAGACAGACATTGAGCCTGTGGCGAACTATACTGAGTTCATTCGTTCTCCGGGTATGCTCGAACAGCGAATAGAGGAAGGTGAGCCTCGCTGGCCGTATATGTTGACGTGCTATTTTTGAGAGAGATGCTCGTAGACGGCTCTATGCTGCTGCTGACAGCCTGGATTCGGGGAGTGAGGGCCAGACCGCTGCGCGTGCTGGCTGCGGCTGCGATTGGAGCCGTGTACGTTGTGCTGATGCTGTTTCCGCCGTTGTCTTTTCTTTTCACCGTAGTTGTTAAGGTGGCAATCTCTTTTGCCATGCTGCTGGTAGCTTTCGGCTTTCAGGATACCCGCAGCTTTCTGCGTTATATCGGAGCTTTTTATGCGGTCAATTTCGTTGCGGCAGGGGCTGTACTCGGTATCCATTATTTGCTTCTTTCTGGATCGGACGAGGTATGGAACACGATGCGCTTTTTGCAGAACGGAATTTCGACTGAGCTGGAAATGGGGGCCTGGTTCGTCATCTGTGTCGTCTGCATCGGCTTGTACTTGTTAAAATCTGTCGTTGCCGGCCGCAGGCAAAAGGAACTTGTCCTTACTCATCTGGCTGAAGTTACGATCATTATTGGAGAAAGCGAATATCACTGCATCGGACTGGTAGATACGGGCAACCAGCTGTACGACCCGCTGTCGCGTACGCCTGTGATGGTTATGGAAGCTTCACTTTGGGAGGACGATATTCCTCCGGGATGGATGAAGGGAATTCGCGAGTGTCAGGTGGATCGGCTCGTGTCTGGTCTCGGAGAGGACGAGTTCAAGTGGCAGGATCGCATTCGTCTGGTCCCTTACCGAGGAATCAACAAGGGAACCCAGTTCATGCTGGCGATCAAGCCGGATGGTGTAGTTATTGAAAGAGAAGGGATTCGCAGTGAATCCAGTAAAGTTTTGATCGGGCTCGATGGCGGCAAGCTGGTCGCGGACGGTTCGTACCGCGCAATTATACATCCCTCCCTGGTAGAGAACCGGGCGGGCTGAACGATCTTGAATCGAGGAGATGGATCCCATGATGGTGAAGCTGCGCTTAAATTTTCAATTGTATTATTATCGGTTGTTGTTCCTGCTTGGTCTCAAAAGTCAGGAAATCTACTATATCGGTGGCAGCGAGGCGCTGCCTCCCCCTCTTACCCGCGAGGAAGAGGAGTATCTGCTAGAGCGGCTGCCCTCCGGCGACAGCGCGATTCGCGCGATGCTGATCGAGCGAAATCTGCGGCTCGTCGTTTATATCGCGCGTAAGTTTGAGAACACTGGCATCCACATCGAGGATCTGGTGTCGATTGGTGCGATCGGCTTAATCAAGGCGGTCAACACCTTTGATCCCGAGAAAAAGATCAAGCTGGCCACGTACGCCTCGCGCTGCATCGAGAACGAGATTCTAATGTTCCTGCGCCGCAATAGCAAAACTCGCACAGAGGTGTCATTCGACGAGCCGCTTAATATCGACTGGGACGGCAATGAGCTGCTGCTCTCCGATGTGCTAGGAACCGAGAATGATACGATTTATCGTAATATCGAGGAGCAGGTCGACCGCAAACTGCTGCATAAAGCGCTCGACAAATTAACCGAGCGGGAGCGGATCATCATGGAGCTTCGCTTCGGGCTGGCCGACGGAGAAGAGAAAACCCAGAAGGATGTCGCGGATCAGCTGGGTATCTCGCAGTCCTACATTTCCCGTTTGGAAAAGAGGATCATCAAGCGGCTCCGCAAGGAGTTCAATAAGATGGTGTGAGGCATCACGCAAGGCACACCGAAATCGACAAGAGACGCATGCTGAGTTCCCTAAACCGGGAATCAGTTGCGTCTCTTTTATTTCCGAGTCTATCTGTGAGGTCGGCTAATCTCGGCACGAACGAACGCGGAATCACATTAGACTAAGCGCCGCCTGAATACCGCTGGCAGCTGCTTGGGAAAGGGAATGGGTACGGCCGGAGCAATCTCCGATAGCGTATAGGCCGGGCAGAGCCGTCTGGAAGTTAGAATCGGTTTCCAGGCGCGGAGCATAAAACTTGCTGTCCAAAGCATAGAGCAGCGTGTTCTCATCCACGGGGCAGCCGAGCAGCAGCTCAAGCGCATCTAGAAATTCAAGTGTTGCCCGGATATAAAGCTCCGGCATTTCCTCCGTAAGCTGCGCCGGATCAGCTTTCAGCGAAGGCCGGACTGGGTTAGCCTCGAGCGTGAGAGTGGAGGTAGCGCGGCCTGCCCTCAGATCCGCGAGCCGTTGGACAGCAATCCGCTCGCCACCTCGATTTATCGCTCCGATCATCTCGCGAGCGTACTCGTTAGCCTTCTCTAAACTAGGGAACAGCTGCGGAACGAACAAGCTGAAATTCAGATTGCCGCTTTTGCCCCCTTGCTCCCGGAAGTTCTGGCCGTCGGCCATCACCAAGCCCTCTTGGTGTTTGCGGATGATGCGGCCGCTTGGATTCATACAGTAGGTGGTCGCGCTGAAGCCTTCACCGTCATAGCGGAGCTTGGTCTCGAAGGTGTCTTGCAATATTGAATGGAGCTGTCCCCCAGGCATCTCCAAGCGGAGGCCCAGGTCCAGTCGGGTAACGCTTGGTTCCAGGCCAAGTGGACGGAGGATGCTGGTCAGCCAGCCGCTGCCGCTGCGTCCGGTTGCCAGAATCAGCTTGTGCGTATCTACATGTTCACCACTGACCATGCGCAGCCGATAGCCTTCTCCGTTTCTGGAGATGGACTCGATATTGATTTCAAATCTCATTTCAATGGATGAGGCCAGTGCTTGCTGGAATCCATCCAGCACTTTATAGGACAGCTTTGTGCCGAGATGACGGACCGTCGAGGCCAGCAGCTTGAGTCCGCTGTCAGTGGCTCGGCGGGCTAGCTTGTCGCTATGGGTTCGGTATGGTTCCGCTTCTGCAGCACCGTATAGGCATAGCACCCGGTCGACCTCGCTCATCAGCGTCTGCAGCGCATCGGTCTCGAGCATGGACTCCAGCTCACCGCCGAAGTCGCCGGTGAAGTTGTATTTACCCTCGGAGCGTCCGAGGCCGCCGAAGCCGTAATAAGCGGAGCAATCGCTGCAATCGCATCTGAAACTTTGCTTACGCAGGCAGCGGGGATCATTCAGTGCTTTACCTTTATCGAGCAGCAGCACACGGCAGCCGCCCTTTTCCATCAATGTATGAGCAGCAAAGATGCCTCCCACACCGGCACCTATTATCGTTACGTCGTACAAAAAAACGTCCTCCTTATCGCTTCCCGCGGTGTACCGTTCTGAAAAGCGGCCAAGCTTTTGTTATTTTAGCATGCGAGGAAGAAACTGTGGACCTTCGGCAGCTAAAGCACGGTTTTCGGCGCTAATTTTGCATAATTGATTGCACGAAACTTGCTTCTCAGACGAGGTTTTCAAAAAAATTAGCTGCAGTTTATATTTTGTTTATCTTTTCTCTGGTTGCAGTTTCTTTTTGTCCTTTATTCTATAGAAGCGGGCAACAAAAAAGGAACGAATGGAGGATGATTTCATGAGGATTGGGCTCATTATCGCCTTAGCTTGTACGCTCTTTTTACAGGGCTGCTCCTCGGAAAATAGAATTTCTTCACAAAATGAAGGAGGGGAAACGGCAACTATGGATCAACAATTACTCCAGGCTGCAGAACGTAAAGATGCGGCAACACTCGAAAAGTTAATTAAAGACGGCGCCAACATCAATGCTCAGGATTCCAAAGGTAGAACGGCTGCAATGATCGCGACCTACAATAACGATATTGCATCGGCCAAAGTTATTCTCGAGGCAGGTGCTGATGTAAACATTCAAGATGAGATGAAAAACACCCCATTTCTATATGCAGGTGCAGAAGGAAATCTTGAAATTTTAAAACTTACCATTGCTGCGGGGGCAGACCCGACCATTACGAATCGCTACAACGGAACCGCTTTGATTCCGGCATCGGAGCACGGTTATACGGGTGTTGTGCAGGAGCTGCTGACGAACACCAAAATTGATGTGAACCATGTCAATCGTCTTGGCTGGACCGCTTTGATGGAAGCAATTGTGTTAAATAACGGCAATGCCAATCAGCAGGAGACAGTGCGGCTATTGATCCAGCATGGAGCAGATGTAAATCTGCCCGATGAAGAAGGGGTCACTCCGCTGAAACATGCGCGGCAAAGAGGCTTCGACGAAATCGTACAGCTATTGGTGCAAGCAGGAGCAAAATAACGAGGAGAGGGGCTAAGCGGCCCCTCTTTTTTACATTTATTATTTGACGGTGAGAAAGATTATCACTACAATGGTTTATATAGGTTTTTATTGCATAAATCAAGCAGAAATGCAGAAATGAGTGAAGAGATGCTCCGCCGATTTTTCTCGCATTACAAACCCTACAAGGGATTGTTTATTCTCGACTTCACTTGTGCCGTTGTCGCCGGCCTCCTGGAGCTGGCATTCCCGCTAGCTGTTAACCGCTTTGTGGATGATCTACTGCCTGGAGGCGATTGGAGCCTTATCGTTTGGGCTTCCATAGGTTTGTTGGCAGTTTATGTTTTGTCAGCGCTGCTCAATTATATCGTCACCTATTGGGGCCATATGCTTGGGATCAATATCGAGACGGACATGCGCCGCAACTTGTTCGCTAAAGTCCAGAAGCTTAGCTTCCGTTTTTTTGACAACAACAAAACAGGCCATCTTATCGGCCGTATGACCAATGATCTCAACGACATCGGAGAGCTAGCGCATCACGGGCCAGAGGACGCCTTCATCGCCGTCATGACGCTGATTGGCTCGTTCGGCCTGATGGCGTATCTCAACCTGGAGCTGGCGATAATCACCTTCGTCATCATTCCCGTGCTGGCATGGATGATCATCTATTTCGGTCAACGCATGAGCCGTACATACGAGCGAATGTTTGGCAATGTCGGCAATTTCAATGCACGTATCGAAGACAATGTTGGCGGCATCCGTGTTGTTCAATCTTTTGCCAACGAGAAGCATGAGAACAAGCTGTTTGCCGTTGAAAATCAAAACTATCGTGAAACAAAGCTTGTGGCTTACAAAACGCTGTCTGCAAGTATGACGCTCAACTATATGATGATGCGCCTCATTACGATTCTGATTCTGTTGTTCGGTGCCTGGTTCTACATTGATGGCCGCATCGAGATCGGCGAGTTCCTGGCGTTCCTGTTGTTATCTAATGTGTTTTTCCGTCCCATTGAGAAAATTAATGCGATCATCGAGACCTATCCGCGGGGCATTGCCGGTTTTACCCGTTATTGCGAGATTATGGACACGGATCCGGACATTAAGGATGCGCCCAACGCAGTGGAGATTGACCGTGTCACGGGCTCGATTGAGTTCAACAACGTCGGTTTCAGCTATGAGTCGGAGCGTCCCATTTTGCAAAACATCAATTTCACCATTAAGCCAGGGGAGACTGTTGCTTTTGTTGGGCCTTCCGGCGCAGGTAAAACGACCATATGCAGCTTGCTGCCGCGCTTCTATGATGTAAATGAAGGTTCGATTAAAGTAGACGGTCGTGATATTCGCGATGTCACCGTGGAATCGCTGCGCCGCAATATCGGTATCGTGCAGCAGGATGTGTTCCTGTTCTCGGGTACGATTCGCGAAAATATCGCCTATGGCGATCTGGATGCGACAGACGAGCAAATCTGGGATGCGGCGCGCCGGGCGTCGCTCGATGAGCTAATTCGCTCTTTGCCAGAAGGCATGGACACGGTGATCGGCGAGCGTGGCGTGAAGCTGTCTGGAGGACAAAAGCAGCGCATGTCTATTGCCCGCATGTTCCTTAAAAATCCGCCGATTCTTATTTTGGATGAGGCGACCTCCGCACTCGACACCGAGACGGAAGCAGCTATTCAGGCTGCGCTTGCGGAGCTGTCTGTCGGCCGCACAACGCTAGTAATTGCACATCGTCTGAGCACAGTCAGAAACGCTGACCGCATTATGGTCGTCAATACGAGCGGTATTGCCGAACAGGGTCGTCACCAGGAGCTGATTGCTGCTGGTGGCATTTACAGCCGACTGCATGTTGCTCAAGCAAGCCAGGCTTAAGCTGCCCCGATTGTTCTAACCGTTGCAAGTCGTTATCGACTCGCAGCGGTTTTTTCTTATTTGAGCTTGTCTGCAGCTATCTTGTACACTGGAATGAGAGAGCGCTGAAGTTAAACATTTGAAGGAGGGTATGTCGTGAGCGAGATTAATTGCACCATTCTGGATGACTATCAGCTTGCAGCGAAGAAATATGGAGATTGGAGCCAATTGGAAAAACGTATTAAGCTACGTGTACACCATGATCATTATGACTCCGTTGATGAGCTGGTGAAGCTGCTAAAGGACGAGCAGATCATTGTCATCATGCGCGAGCGGACGCCGTTTCGGGAGGAGTTACTCGTTCGACTGCCGAAGTTGAAGCTGCTTGTGACAACCGGCATGCGTAATGCTTCCGTTGATCTGGTAGCGGCGGAGCGCCTCGGCATCGCGGTCTGCGGCACGCGTGGGACATCCGAGGCGCCAATTGAGCTGACCTGGGCGCTTATTCTCGGATTAGCCAAGCAGATACGGCACGAGAATGAGGCTTTGCGCGGCGGCGGCTCTTGGCAGAGCACGGTTGGCAGTGATTTGAATGGCCGCACGCTCGGCTTGCTCGGCCTAGGTAAAATCGGCAGCCGCGTGGCGGAGATTGGCCGAGTGTTCGGCATGCGTGTCATGGCGTGGAGCCAGAATTTGACGCCGGAGAAGGCTGCTGATGGAGGAGTGGAGCTGGCGTCATCTAAGGAAGCGCTACTGGAACAGAGTGATTATGTATCAGTCCATCTTGTTTTGAGCGAGCGGACGAGGGGATTGCTCGGTAGAGCAGAGCTGCAGCGGATGAAATCTTCCGCTTATCTGATCAATACTTCCCGAGCTGGCATCATAGATCAGAAGGCGCTGATCGACCATCTGCAGCAGGAGCGAATCGCCGGCGCCGGTCTCGATGTGTTCGATACGGAGCCGCTGCCTGCGGATCATCCGTATCGGACTTTGCCCAATGTGCTGGCAACTCCGCATATTGGCTATGTGACGGACAGTAATTATAAGCTGTATTTTGCCGATGCGGTCGAGGATATTGCAGCTTGGCTGGATGGGAAGCCAATTCGTCCCGTGCAGCCGTATAAGCAATAACTTATAAGCGATAATTAATTTGAGCGTCCGTAATTTTGATTGTGCGACGGTCATTAAGATGCTTTGTAAATTAAAAGTACCTTCCTGACTTTCAGAAGAAAGTCAGGAAGGTACATAGTGTGAAAAATTACTTATAAGCTTGGATACCCAACAAAGTTTCCAAATCGACGATTTTATAGCCGTCTTTCTGTAACGCCTCAATAATGTACGGAAGCGCTTTGACAGTTTCCGATTGTTCCTTCGTAGAGTGCATAAGAATGATGTCTCCGTTTCTTACGTTAGAAACCACATTATTAACGATATTGTCCATTTCCTTTTGCGACCAATCCAGCGTGTCTATTGACCAAAGCACAATGGAGTAACCGTCCTGCTTCGCCGCGGATACGACCTTGTCATCTGTTTCGCCGTATGGTGTTCGCAACATAGCGGGTGCCTTACCAATAATCTCTTTAATTGCATCTTCGGTTTCTTTCAGTTCGGAATGAATTTGATCCGAATTTTTTTTAGTTAAATCAACGTGATTGTAACTGTGGCTTAACACCAAATGACCATTTTCATAGGCTCTTTTTACAACATCCGGATATTGTTTGACGTGCTTACCGATAAAGAAGAAGCTTCCTCTTACCTTATGCTTCTCCAGCGAATCAAGAATAGCCGGCGTTGTCTGATCATCAGGACCGTCGTCAAAAGTTAGGGCGACCCTCTTCTCGTTGGGACCGTTAAGAAATACGTTGTTTTTATGTGTTTTGGCGAAAGTTTTAGTTCTTTTGCGCCAATCCAGCATAGTCGTCCAAGCCTTTGACGATAACGCGTTTGATTTCCCCACAATATCCAATACATAATTTTCTTCGGATACATTTTGGACGCTTCCTGCCGAAAATACGGAAGTATGGTCGACCGAATTTGCTCCTTTTGGGATAATGAATTTTAACTGAATGTCTTGTTTAACGTTGTAAACGTAAATATCGTCCGTTCCGGTTTCGGTTGTTTTGTCAGGGTTGCCAATGGACTTTAGGATACTTTCAAGTGTCAGCTTCTGCAGTCGAAGATCGTAAGAACGAGCGTCGAACAACAACCCGCTTGATTGGTTATAGCCAAAGGAAGAAGCATATCCGTTATACGTTACGTACATACCCGATCCGACCGCGTCGACCTTATCTGGTTCTCCCCATTCTTGTCGTACTTGCTTTATTGTATTTCTGCCAACAATAAATTCGTTGTCTGCTGCTTTTCCTTCCCGTGCTAAATCCAGCAAAAGTCTTGGGAAATCAACGTCTTCGGAAGGCGTTACTGTCGGAGATGCAGAAGGAAGCGCTGTAGAAGCAGCTGTAGATGTAGGTGTAGGTTTTGGCGTTGTTGTCTCGTTCGTAGCTCCGCATGCGGATATAATAAGTATCGTGATTGGGAGTATAATCCATTTCAAAAAACTCTTGAATTTCTTCATTTTTAAACTAAATCCCCTTTGTAAGTTGCGATTGTTGTTTTGAATCGCCCTTTTATTGTAGACAAGCAAATCAGGTTTGAATCGCAGGGCGAATACAGAGCCGAGAAGTTAGGTGGAGGTTTTAACAATATACTATAAATACAGCAATATCCGAAATAAACAACTATTGACAGTTAGGTGTATGAAGGGCATAATACACTTATCAAGTGTATGAACTACTTAGTACACACACTTAATAGGCGAGGTGTGAGATGAACAACGAAGAATGGCCGGAAGCGGCCTTTGGCAGCCGAGATCCGGTGTATTTGCAGGTGGTCCGCCATTTCAAGGAGCTAATAGCTACTGGTTGGCTGAAAGCCGGGCAGACCGTACCGTCCCGGCGTGAACTTGCTTCCCGAATGAAAATTAATCCGAACACGGCGCAGAAAGCCTACAAGGAAATGGAGGAACAGAAATTGATCGTGACCGAGGGCAATTCCCCAAGCCGGATTACAAGTGATGCCACGACACTTCGGGCAATCCGTTCCGAGCTGTTAGGCGAGGCGGTGGAGGCGTTTGTGCAGTCCGTTCGCCGTTTGGAAGCTCCTGTTGATGAGCTAGTGGAGCTGGTGCGTGAGAAATACGAGAGGCATCCGCAGCCGACAGGCGCGGAGTTTGAGAACGGAAAGGAAGGCGGAGCATGATCGAAGTCAGCGATATTCGCAAAACTTACCGCCGCAAGAAGGTATTGAACGGCGTATCTTTCAAAGCCGAGAAAGGGCAGATTACTTGTCTAATCGGTCTTAACGGCGCCGGCAAATCTACTATTCTCAAGGCAATTATGGGACTTACACCGCTGAATGGCGGCAGCATTCGCATCGGCGGTCAGGTTTTGACGCCGGAAGTATATAACACAATTGCTTTCATCCCGGATCGGCTTACGATGCCGGGCTCGATGAAGCTGCGCGATGGCTTGCAGTTCATGGCGGACTTTTATCCCCGCTGGAACGCAGAGCGAGCGGAAGATCTGATGAGCTTTTTCCGGCTGGAGCGTGGGGAGCGGATCGGCAGAATGTCCAAGGGCACAGCGGCAAAGTTCAACCTCGTACTCGGCATGGCGCAGGATGTGGACTATGTGCTGATGGATGAGCCATTTTCCGGAATCGATATGTTCAGCCGTGAGATGATTGCCGATGTGTTCACAAGCCAGCTCGTGGAGGATCGGGGCGTACTTATTACAACCCATGAGATCGGCGACATCGAGCATCTGGTTGACCGCGCCGTGCTGCTGCAGGGGGGTCATGTCATCCGTGATTTCAATTGTGAAGACATGCGCAGCGAGGAAGGCAAGTCGGTCATCGACGTGATGAGGGAGGTTTACCGGACTTGAAAACGTATTTGAAGCTGGTACATATGGAAATTTACCGGTTCCGTTTCATCCTGGGCGGCTTGATGGCGTTGACAGCTATCGTTCAACTGCTCGGGACTCAGATTTTTCTGTCAGACCGTCTGAAAACAATCTACGAATCAGCTGCCCGCGAGGGCAAATCGCTAGGCGCGGAATATAGCTTTCCAATGAGAGAGGTATACTCTACTACTGAAGCTTGGATGGTAGTACCGGTCATAATGTGCATTGTGGTGATCAGTCTTTATATTTTCTTGATCTGGTATCGGGACTGGTTCGGCAAGTCGACGTTTGCTTACCGGCTGCTGATGCTCCCCTACCCAAGGTTCACTCTTTATTTGTCGAAGTTTACCGCTCTTATGGTGTTCATATTCAGCCTGCTGGCGCTGCAGATTATCATTGTTGTTTTGCAGATGATGTTGTATTTCTTCCGCGTGCCGGAAGAACTGCGGGTCCCGGTGTCACTAGTCGATATAATCCGATTTTCGGAAACATTCTTTTACATTCCTCTGCAACTGCAAGAATTTCTGCTTTTGTACGGCTTTGGTTCTGTCTTCGTTCTGCTGATGTTCACGACGGTGCTGCTGGAACGCAGTTACCGCTTGAAGGGGCTAATTGCTGGGCTGAGTTATACGCTTGTTACCTTTGCGCTGGTTGCTTGGATGTGGTCAATGGCTGAATCCGATGGATCTTTTCTTTTCCCTTCCGAGCTGCTGCTTGTTACGATCGCACTCATGCTCGGCAATACGGCGTTATCGTTATGGCTTGGCAGATGGCTGCTCCGTACGAAGGTTATGGTTTGAAGGAGGACATATGAAAAAATATTTTTACAGTATCGGATTAGTCGGACTGAGCCTGATTGTGCTTATTGTTTTTGCCGGAGCGGCAATTGCTGAGCGCAAACCTCTCTTTGAGCTGGTCACGCAGGAGGGCAACGCTGAGGTGATGCGAGGGTATGCACTACAAGGAATGGGAGCGCAGTTGACGTCTGACGGAGGAAGACAATGGATGGAACGTAACCTTCTTTCCTTCGGATATAAGGATTCATTGGACACGGATAATTATGATGGCGAGCGCAATGAATTGATTGCTGACTATCGTTCTTTCATGCGAGGCCATCAGCGGGATGATTCCTACTATCGGGACGAGCAAGTAATTATTGGAGCAGACGCTGACAAAGAAAAGTCAGAGGTTCTAGTTCGAATATTGAATCGCTCCGATTCCAAAGTGAGGGAGTTCAAGGTTCCCGTTAAAAGTAACGATAGCATGCGTCAAAGAGTCTATCTCAACATTATCGTTCAGGACATTCAATTGATTGGTAATCGAATTCATCTGTTAGTAAGTGACTATACGAATAGTGGCTGGGCATATACCGATTATGTTGTTGACCGTAAGAGCGGCACTGTTGTCGAGTCCCAAGTTATTTATGTTCCAGAGGAGACGACTGATGTCTTTTTACGGTCGAGTATGGATGTTAAGGCCGAATTCAGGGAGCTGGCCGCTTCACCTATCATTATGTTTAATATCAAAACAATTAAAACCGATTCAAGCGGCTCGGATTCACTTAAGGAATGGCGAATCATGGGTTATGATTACGCCAGCGGTGAAACGTGGAATTTGCCTCAGGAAGGGCTAGATCTGATCAAAAAAGGTTTGGAGCCTACGCTTCATGAAGGCAAGCTATTTATGTACAAAGGTAACTATTCTGGTTCGACAATCCATTTCATGGACCCAAAAACGGGCAAACAAGCCGCAGAGCCGCTCTCTCTGCCGGCCGGTGAAGCCGGTTCAAGATATATTAGATTTGGGGATGGATTCATCTACGTAAGCTTCCGTGATGAAGGTGTTACCAATGTGATTGTTTACGAAGAGGCGACCCGTGCCGTCGCATACAGAGGATTGGTCAAGAAGACTAATCCCAAAGCTGACGCACTGTATTCTTATTTCAGACTCAACTATATAGGGAAATAAGTCTGATCTCCTACAATCTGCCGCGGCCAAGCCTGCGGCATTTTTTTTATTACCCGATAATGTCGAAAATTCCCTGTATCCTGTTGGCTGGATGCGCTTTCCAAGGGTCTGTCACCGCTTGTCTGACGCTTCCGCTGGAGGAATAAAAATGAAGCCCAAGGAGATAATGCTTATTAATGTTTCTCCTTGGGAGGTAGTCACGTTGACCCGAAATAAAGTCGAGATCTGTGGAGTGGATACCGCCAAACTCCCCGTCCTTACCAATGTCGAAATGCGAGAGCTATTCACTGCTCTTCAGACGAAAAATGAGTGGTCTGCCAGAGAGAAACTGGTAAATGGAAACCTTAGGCTGGTCCTCAGCGTCATTCAGCGGTTCAATAACCGCGGAGAGTTTGTAGACGATCTGTTCCAGGTCGGCTGCATCGGACTGATGAAGGCCATTGATAATTTTGATCTGGGCCAAAATGTAAAGTTCTCCACTTACGCTGTGCCGATGATTATCGGCGAGATTCGCCGTTATCTACGTGATAATAACCCGATCCGCGTCTCTCGTTCGTTGCGCGATATTGCTTACAAGGCGCTTCAAGTACGGGACGCGCTGACGAATCAAAACTCACGCGAGCCGACTATTCTTGAGATTGCCGAAGCGCTTGGCGTGCCCAAAGAAGATGTTGTTTTTGCACTGGACGCCATCCAAGATCCGGTGTCGCTGTTCGAGCCGATCTATCATGACGGCGGTGATCCCATCTATGTGATGGATCAGATCAGCGATGATCGCAACAAGGATGTTGGCTGGATCGAAGAAATTGCGCTGCGCGAAGCGATGCACAAGTTGAATCAGCGGGAGAAAATGATTCTCTCGATGCGCTTTTTCGAGGGCAAAACGCAGATGGAGGTTGCCGACGAAATCGGCATTAGCCAGGCTCAAGTTTCTCGTCTGGAGAAGTCGGCCATCCAGCAGCTGCAGAAACATGTCAAAACTTGAACAGCCAGTTGTTCAACTTGTCCAGCTTTAATAGCAGGAGAACTCAAGGCGCCGATCGGCGCCTTTTTTCATGCCTTTATGGGCTGTTCCCCTGTCCTTGCTCATATACTGGAATAGGCAACTTACACCCCAGGACGGGAAGTGCGGCTTATGATCATGAAAATCTCCGACTTTCAGACGAAGGATGTCATCAATATCGTGGATGGTAAAAAGCTGGGCCAGATCAGCGATATGGAAATCGATCTTCGCCAGGGTAGGATTGATTCCATCGTAGTGCCGCATCTCACGAAATTTTTTGGCATGTTCGGCAACGGAACAGAACTAGTCATTCCCTGGCGCAACATTGTGAAGATCGGTGCGGATGTTGTGCTGGTCAGAATGGAAAGCGCAAGCGGCAAAGTTTATCTGGAAGATGAGGACCTTCAAGTCAAGCCGTTGCAGCGACGGGATTAACCCGGCGTTAGCGCGGCTTTCCAGCGTTTATGGGCTCATGGTACACTGGACACGAGGTGAGAATCGGATGGAACCGTTTGTTTCCAAGCATAGATTGGATAAGGCGAAGGAGGCTTCGCTTTTTTTGTTGGAATCGTGGGTAAAAGAAGGAGGAGGCCTCACAGCTGGTTTCACTGGCCGTGAAGGAGGCGCCAGCGTCGCGCCATGGGCTTCGCTGAATATGGGGCTGCATGTCGGAGATGACGATCTCGCAGTTCTCGAAAATCGCAGGCGGCTAGCGGAAGCGATCGGCTGGAGCTTCGAGGCTTTCACCTGCGGCGAGCAGGTCCATGGCTGCGCCGTGCAGGCGGTGGGACCCGCCGATGCTGGCAGCGGCCGGGACAGCCGAACTACGGCCGTTCAAGATACGGACGCACTCATGACCGATGAGCCTGGCGTCCTGCTTGTTTCCTTTTATGGGGATTGTGTGCCGCTTTACTTCTGGGATCCCGTGCGGCGCGTGACCGCTCTTGCCCATGCCGGTTGGAAGGGCACGGTGCTGGAGATCGGTCGCGGGACGATCGAGGCAATGGGAAGCAGCTATGGCTGCAAACCCCAGAATATCCGTACGGCCATCGGGCCGTCAATCGGAGATTGCTGTTATGAGGTTGATGAGAACGTATTATCGCGGGTTCGCCCGTTGCTGGAGGAGATGCGGCAAGCGGACGTGGAAGTTTTTGCGGAGGTAATAACAGACTCCACACCCGGACATGGCTTCCTTAACTTGAAAGAGTTGAACCGACAGATTATGATAAAAGCAGGAATTTTGCCGATGCATATCGAATTATCGGATTGGTGCACCGGTTGCCGCCGCGATCTGTTCTTCTCCCACCGCATGGAGGGAGGGCGAGCGGGCCGCATGGCTAGCTGGATCGGCATGGAGGGCAGGTGACGCTGATGACGCTCGCGGAGCGCAAGGCGGATGTAGAGTTAAGGATTGCGGAGGCATGCCGCCGGGTTGGGAGAGATCCTTCCGAGGTTGGCGTGATCGCCGTAACGAAGTACGTGTCATTAGAGCGGACGCAGGAGGCGCTTGCCGCAGGCTGCTGGCATCTGGGTGAGAATCGCTGGCAAGATGCCCGGGAGAAGTGGCTGGCGCTTGCGGATGAGTATGGAGAGGGCGGTAGCGAGAACGGGAGCAAGGCACCGATCTGGCATTTCATCGGCTCTCTGCAGACGAACAAGGCTAAGGACGTCGTAGGCAGATTTACATATATTCATTCGCTGGACAGGCTTCCGCTTGCGGAAGCGATACACCGCAAGGCCAGCAGTCTGGGCATCACGGTGCCTTGCTTCATCCAGGTTAACGTCTCGGGGGAAGAGTCCAAACATGGCCTGACCCCGGATGGCTTGCAGGAGCTGGCACTGGGATTGCGCGACTATCCGTCGATCCAGCCGATTGGATTGATGACGATGGCGCCGCATGAGGAAGACCCGGAGCTGACGCGCCCGGTTTTCCGCCGGCTGCGGGAGCTGAGGGATGAGGCCAATAGGCTGGGATGGTTTTTAGAGCCGCTGGCCGAGCTATCGATGGGCATGTCCAATGATTTTGAAGTGGCCATTGAAGAAGGCGCCACCCGGGTTCGACTCGGAACCATTCTGGTGGGCAAAGAGGAGGAGCTGATGTGAAGGTGATGAACAAGTTCATGAATTTCCTTGGCTTACAGGATGAGGAAGAGATAATCGAGCGCGAGACGGTGCAATCACAGGACGAGCAGGAAGTTGAAACTTCCCCGGCAGATTTGCGTAAGCAATCCAAAGGCAGCAACATCGTCAGCATTCATTCCCAGAAAAATATGCGTGTCGTACTGAGCGAACCGCGCTCCTATGACGAGGCGCAGGAGATTGCGGATCACTTGAGAAACCGCCGCTCGGTCATCGTGAACCTGCAGCGTGTACGTACCGATCTTGCAGTCCGCATCGTGGACTTCCTAAGCGGTACAGTTTATGCGCTGAATGGCCATATCTCCAAGCTGGGTCCAAATATTTTCTTGTGCACGCCGGATTCGGTTGATGTTCAGGGCACCATAACGGAAATGCTAGCAGACGAAGACTACAGACAAAGATGAGGTGACCTAACCGTTGGGATTCAATTACGTCAGCCTAATTTCAACCCTTGAGACGATCTACAGCTTCTTGATTATCGGTTACATCTTGCTTTCCTGGCTCCCCAACGCCCGAGAGAGCTTCATCGGCGAATTCCTCGGCAAAATTGTCGAGCCTTACCTCAGCATTTTCCGCCGTTTCATCCCGCCGATTGGTGGCATGCTTGATATTAGCCCGATTGTGGCCCTGTTCGCGCTTCGCTTTGTGGCGGCTGGTCTGATCGGAGTTTTAGACTTCTTGTTCGGACGCTGATTAGATGTCAGTTTTTTTTGAACACTTCCTTCCGGAGGAGCGGCCATTCGTGGATCGTGTGCTGGAATGGGTCGAGAGGTCCGCTGGGCTCCATGAGCTCAAGCGGACCGATTTTTTAGATCCACGCCAGCAAAGTATTTTGCAGTCGCTTGCCAATCGGGAGCCTTCCATAACAATCCGGCTTGATGGAGGTTACGAGGGAGCGGAGCGCAGGCGGGCGCTGATCGCCCCGGAGTATCGTTATCTCGAAGCGGAGGATATGAGCATCGTCGTGTTGGACGTTGAAGCTCCCTCTGGCGGCCATCTGGATTTGGATCACGGTGATTATTTGGGCTCTGTACTTGGTCTCGGCATCAAGCGTGATCGAATCGGCGACATTCATGTCGGCCAAGAAGGAGCACAGCTGCTTGTAGCAGCGGAGATCGCAGAGTTCCTTAACATTCATTTGCGCCAGGTGCATCGGGTGAACGTAATGACCGCCATACGGCCGTTGTCCGAGCTTCGACCCGTGACGGCTACTATGGAGGAGATGGCGTTCACTGTTGCCTCAATGCGGCTAGATGGCATCGCCAGCGATGTGTATCGCATCAGCCGCGCTAAAATTGTCGATCCAATCCGCGCCGGGCGCTGCCGCGTTAACTGGAAAGCGGAGGAAGATCCCTCTAAACAGCTGCGTGAAGGAGATGTCGTGTCGATCAAGGGACTCGGCAGATTCAAGCTACTGGAGGTAGATGGCGTAACCAAGAAGGGGCGCATCCGTGTACGCGCAGGCAAGTTTGTCTAGGCGAGTACAGGGATAAGGATGGGCGCTCCGCCCCGGCGGACGGGCTCATCCTTTTTTTAACAGTGTTCATGGCCTGAATGAAAAGATGAGTTCTGCCGATATAGGAGGAAGACGTCTTTTTTTTTCGCGGCATGTGAACTTTGCAGGAAATTGCCTGTACCTGTCGAATTGAATAAGCCACACCATGGACGGCCCAAACATCAGGAATCCATTCAAGCAGGAGGTGCCCCAATGCCGCTGACGCCATTGGACATACATAACAAGGAGTTTGGAAGACGACTCCGCGGCTATGACGAGGACCAGGTCAATGAGTTTCTGGATCAGGTCATCAAGGACTATGAAGCGCTGATCCGTGAGAACAAGGATTTGCAGAACCAGATCCTCAATCTTCAGGAGAAGCTCAACCACTTCTCCAATATCGAGGAGACGCTTAGCAAGACGATCATCGTTGCCCAGGAAGCAGCTGATGAGGTGAGGGGAAATGCTAAGAAAGAGGCTCAGCTCATCATCAAGGAATCAGAGAAGAACGCGGACCGCATCATCAATGATTCTCTGATGAAGTCTCGCAAAGTTTCGCTGGAGGTCGAGGAGCTCAAAAAGCAGGCTTCCATTTACCGTACACGTTTCCGTACACTGGTTGAAGCTCAGCTGGAGTTGCTCTCCCAGGATGGCTGGGATAAGCTGGAGAATGCATCTAGCAGCTTGTCGCTTGAGCAGTCTAACCGCTAATTTATTTTCCCCCGACAATGGGGGATTTTTTTATAGTGCATACAGGTTTCGGCTGGGTCGTGCCTCTGGCGGTTGACACCTTTTAACCCAATAGGGTATAAAGTAGTATAGAAAAGCTTATGTTTGACCAACAATGTGAACATCAACTTCATTGACGAGAACAAGCAAGCTGCGGGGAAGTCCCTCAGAGAGCCGGCCATAGTGCTGCAAGTCGGCGTTCGGAACCCAGCCATGTATCCTCTCCGAGAAGCGCTGCCGAAGCGGTCTGGATTTCCAAATGGAATTCAGCCACAGTAAGCCGCGCCGGATGTCCTCCGTTACAGGGAACGCGGACCGGTTACAATTCGATCCGCTGCCGAGGAACGCCCCATTTCCACTACAATCGCACCCGTTTATGGGATGCCTGCAGTAGCGTTTATGGACCCGCGTTCGATCTAGGGTGGTATCGCGAGTTTACGCTCGCCCCTTTCCAGGGGCGGGCTTTTTTTATTTACCTAAGGGAGTGTTGAGGCATGCAGAGAGTCGATGTCAAAGAAAAGGCGCGCAGTCGCGAACTACGCGTATTGAATAAGTGGAATGAAGAAAAAACATTCAAAGCATCCATCGAGAACCGTGCAGGCAAGCCGAACTTCGTGTTTTACGAAGGACCGCCAACCGCGAATGGTGCGCCACATATCGGTCACGTGCTTGGACGCGTTATCAAAGATTTCATCGGCCGCTACAAAACGATGTCCGGCTATCGCGTTGTGCGAAAAGCTGGCTGGGATACCCACGGTTTGCCAGTCGAGCTTGGCGTTGAGAAGCAACTCGGTATCTCAGGCAAACAAGAGATCGAGAACTACGGCGTAGAGGAATTTATAAAAAAGTGCAAGGATAGTGTGTTTGAATATGAGCGCCAATGGCGCGAGCTGACCGAAGCGATCGGCTACTGGACCGACATGGATGACCCGTATGTCACACTCAAAACGAGCTACATCGAGAGCGTATGGCATATCCTTTCCACGATTCATGGCAAAGGTCTGCTGTACCGCGGTCACCGTGTTAGCCCATACTGCCCTTGCTGCCAGACGACGCTCAGCTCACATGAGGTTGCTCAAGGCTACGAGGATGTCAAGGATCTCAGCGCCACCGCCAAGTTCCCGTTGGAGAACGGTGAAGGCTTCCTGCTCGCTTGGACGACGACCCCTTGGACGCTGCCAGCCAACACGGCGATTGCCGTCAATCCTGAGCTGACGTATGCCAAGGTGAAGCGTGACGGCGAAGTGTATTTTGTCGCAGAAGCGCTTGTAGAAAGTGTGTTCAAGGGCGAAGAGAAGCCTGAGATTGTCGGCAGCGTTAAGGGAGCTGAGCTGGTCGGACTTGCTTACAAGGCTCCGTTTAACTACGTACCAGTTGAAAAAGGCCATGTTGTCATCGGCGCCGACTTTGTCAGCGACACAAGCGGTACAGGCATGGTTCATATCGCTCCTGCACATGGTGATGATGACTACAAAACCGCTCGCAAAAACGGCATCAGCCTGCTGGCAGTCGTCAACAACCAGGGTCGTTACATCGATGAAGTGACGGATCTCGCGGGCCGTTTTGTCAAAGATGGCGAAGTGGATATCGAGATCGTCAAAATGCTCAGCGAAAAAGGTCTGCTCTTCTCCAAAGAGAAGTACGAGCATAGCTATCCGTTTTGCTGGCGCTGCAAATCGCCGCTCATCTATTACGCCACCGAGAGCTGGTTCATCGAGACGACGGCCGTTAAAGATCAGTTGATCGCCAACAACAATGGGGTGGAATGGTATCCAGGCCACATCCGCGAGGGTCGTTTTGGCAAGTTCCTGGAGGATCTGGTTGACTGGAACATCAGTCGCAATCGTTATTGGGGAACGCCGCTCAACGTATGGGTTTGCGAGGCGACAGGCAAGGAATATGCGCCATCCAGCCTTGCCGATCTGCGCGAGCGCTCCGTGACGGAGCTTGCGGAAGATTTTGAGCCGCATAAGCCTTATGTGGACGAAGTGAAGCTGCGCAGTCCATTTGCGGAAGGCGCCATCATGACTCGGACTCCGGAAGTGATCGACGTATGGTTCGACAGCGGTTCGATGCCGTTTGCCCAGCAGCATTTCCCGTTTGAAAATGAAGAGCGCTTCGCTGAGCAATATCCGGCGGACATGATCTGCGAAGGCATTGATCAGACGCGCGGCTGGTTCTACAGCCTGCTGGCTGTATCGACACTGTACAACGGCAAAGCGCCGTATAAGTCGGTCATTTCCACCGGACACATTCTCGATGAGAATGGCCAAAAAATGAGCAAATCCAAAGGCAACGTCATCGACCCTTGGGAAATCATCAACGAATACGGCACAGACGCTTTCCGTTGGGCGCTGCTTGCTGATAGTGCGCCTTGGAACAGCAAAAAGTTCTCGCGCGGAATCGTCGGCGAGGCGAAGTCCAAAGTCATCGATACGATCGTGAACACACATGCCTTCTTCGCGCTGTATGCAACCATCGATGGATTTGATCCGACTGAGCATCAGGGCCGCGTATCTTCCGTCAAGCTGGACCGCTGGATTGTTTCCCGCCTTAACTCGCTCGTGCGCACAGTCATTAGCGGGCTCGAAGGCTGGGATTTCCTCAATTCCGCCAAAGCTATCGAGGCATTCGTCGACGAGCTTAGCAACTGGTACATCCGCCGTTCACGCGATCGCTTCTGGGGAAGCGGCCTGACGGACGACAAGCTGGATGCTTACTGCACGCTGCGCGATGTGCTGTTGACGCTGTCCCGCCTGATCGCTCCGTATGCTCCGCTGCTCGCAGAGGAAGTTTACGGCAACCTTGGCGGCAAAGGAAGCGTGCATCTGGATGATTATCCTGTTGCAGACGAGTCTGCTATCGATGCAGAGCTGGAGCGTGACATGGGGACGGCGCGTATGATCGTTGAGCTTGCGCGTAATGTGCGTAACGAAACCGGCATCAAAACTCGCCAACCGCTGTCCGAGCTGATTGTCTCTCTGAGCGGCGAGTTCACGCTGACGGACTACGAGGAAATCATCAAGGACGAGATCAACGTGAAGGGAATCGTCGTTGAGGACTCCGACAGCGGGTTTGTCGACTTCACCCTGAAGCTGAACCTCAAAGTTGCGGGCAAAAAATTCGGCAAAAACGTCGGCCCAGTCCAGGCGTATCTCAAAGGTCTCGACGCTGCTGGAACACGGGCAATCGTGACGGCTGGCAGCTTCGTCTTCACAACGCCGGACGGCGAAGATCTTCCTGTCGCGCTGGATGAGCTGCTTGTTGAGAAGCAGGCCAAAGCTGGCTTCGCTTCCGCTTCCGGTAGCGGCCTGACCGTGGCATTGAACACGGACATTACGCCGGCGCTGGAGCAAGAGGGCTGGGTCCGCGAGGTTATCCGCGCCGTTCAAGATACGCGCAAAAAGCTCGATCTGCCGATCGAGAAGCGTGTTGACCTGCTGCTTGATACAGATGAAAGCCTGACCGAGGCTCTTAAAACCTATGACGGCCTGCTGCAGGACAGCGTTCTGCTGAACAGCGTTAGGTTTGGAAGTGAAGCTGGTATGGAAAGAGTTTCGCTGGGTGAGCGTGAGTTTGGCGTTCTGATTCAGGGGTGATATCCGCGAGTTAGTAGAGTGGATTCGAGAGCTAGTGCGGGATTCGAGAGCTGGTGCGGGATTCGAGAGCTAGTGCGGAACGTCGCTACAGGAGCCGATCCTTTCTCCGATCCCTCTGGAAGTCGGATGCCCTGATCGCCTAACACACTAAAGTGTAGGCATCCGACTTCCAAGAGGACCGCTACCGCTTCTACGAAAGGATTCGCCTCCCTCCGCTCCGCCGCACAAGCTCTCTCATAGGCGTCTCTCACCCCTGTTTTTTTATTGGGGTGGGGGGCGCCTTTTGCATACGTAAAAGGCGACATGCCGCTTGCCGCGGCGGGTGGTGCGAAGCACTACTGCAAGTGGAACTGCAAGTGGAACTGGATTGGACTGAACTTAAGCTGGAGATGAAGCTGGAGCTGGATTGGAGCTTGAATTGGAACTGGAACTGGACTGGACTGAACTGGATTGGACTGGACTGAACTTAAGCTGGAGATGGAACTTGAATTGGAACTGGAACTGGAGAAGGAACTGGAGAAGAAGCTGGAGCTTGAACTGGAACTGGAACTGGAACTGGAACTTGAGTTGGAGTTGGAGATGAAGTTGGAGCTGGGATTGGAACTGGATCTGGACTGCGACTGCATCAACTGCAGCTACAGTCATTGTCCAAGGCATCCTGGTAGTAAGAATTATCCAACTGTTACGGGACATACTAGCCTTTAGGCTGGAGAAGACAGAAATAAGCCTCTTCGGCCTTCCGCTTTTGCTAACGGATGGATAGGGAGGCTTTATTAGGTTGGAGATGAGCAGAATGGAGGGAAGTTTAGATGGGTGAAGACACACGAAGAGAGGCTGTCAGCGAGCGGGAGCAGATTAGTTTTCTGCAAGACCGGCTAGAAAAAATAGCCGCCGATCTGGAAAAATCGCAGATGGCGGAGTATGTGGAACTTCTAAACCGTCCGCTCACGCTGATCTGGCGCAATCTGATGGTCGGCATTGCCAGAGGCATCGGTTCCGTGATTGGGTTAGCTTTTTTTGCAACGGCAATTTTATATATACTGCAAGCTCTTGGACAGCTCAATTTGCCAATAATTGGCGATTATATTGCGGATATTGTGAGAATCGTGCAAATTCAGCTGGACGGCAAGCAGTATTGAGTTTGTATAGCCACATATGCCACACATCTCGCATTGGCAGCCGAGTAATAACCCGTGGCTCTTCTTCTCTGAAAACAACAGCTCAATTTTTATCAGCCGAGATTTCGCGGCTGAAAGAAAGGCTGTTCACCGAGCGAAGCTCGGCAACAGCGAAGCTTCAGAGGCGTATCTGAAGATGAGCCCACCCCTATAAAAAAGGGGGTGGAAGCAGGGTTTTCAGGACAGTGGAGCGAAGCGGACGGAACCCTCCTGTAGAAGCGGCAGCGGTTCACTTGGAGGCCGGATTCCTACCCTAGCGGGGTATGGAATCAAAGGAATCTGGGCTCCAGAGAATCGGAAGGAGGGTCTGTCCGCGAAGCGGTATTTGTCCTGGACGGTGGCACGGTTCTTCCGCGAAGCGGTATTTACCCTACATGTAGCGGAGACAGCTACTCCTCGCCCAGTTCCTCACCTTCGCCGCGCTCCATGTAGCTGCTGTACTCCCGGTTGCGGATCACGCTCACATGGCGGCCAGTGATGTCCGTCGCCAGGAAGCTCTCCATATCCTCCACATAGCCGTCATTCTCCACTGCTTCAATGCCCAGCCGATCATAATTATCACCAGGCTGCTCCTGCATCGCAGGAGAATCCGAGTTGCCCCAGCTCTCGACAACTTGCCAGGCATCCTCACCATCAAAACCTGGATCGTCTTTGCCGTCCCGGTCGGAATCTCCGAAAGGAGGCAAGAGCACAGCTTCCTCTGCAGGCCGGCGATGAGACGTATGCTGGCGTGGAGAATGATCAACGCAGTACTGTGTGTCTGGAAGCGCCTCAAGCCGCTGTTCAGGGATCTCTTTTCCGCAGGAGATGCAAAGTCCATAGCTGCCATTGTCAATGGAGCTCAGTGCGGCCTCCACCCGGTCGCGATGAAGATCGAATTGCTCTTCCAGTGCCAGGTCTTTGCCTCGCTCGAACATTTCCGTCGCGACATCACCGGGATGATTGTCGATTGTACTGAGCTCGCCGGTCTCATCGCGCAAGGCATTCTGAAGTCCGCTATGCTCGGATTGCTCTTTGTGGCGGATAAGCTCCTCCCGTTCAAGCAGAAGCCGCTGCTTCATCCGGTCGATAAAGGCTGGAGAATGAGTCATCGTTTTGCACACACCTTTCAGCAGCCGCTGCAAACGGCTGGCGGTTTCTTTTTACTGGTGTTAGTGTGGACGAGTTGGGCCTGCTTTACAGATGGGCTTCTATGGAAGAAATGCTCCCCTTCAAAAAGCACGATGAGACACATGCAAATCTAGTTCCTCGATTATGAAAAAGCTGGCATTCAGAAGCTGAAAGCTCATGTCACGACTGCCCTTGGAAGGCTGGCTCCGCCTGGAATGGTTATGCTACAATGAGACGGACGAGGAGGGAAAGGCTTGAAGATTAAGGGGTATTCATATTTGGTTGCGATCGCAGCCATTCTGGTGGATCAGCTCGCTAAATTGATTATTATCAATCGGCTTGAGCTGTATGAGCAAATTAAAGTAATTGGAAATTTCTTTATTATTACTTCGATTCGAAACACAGGAGCTGCATTCAGCATCCTGGAGGGCCAGCAGCTGTTTTTCCTCATTATCACACCGCTGGTGGTTGCGGGAATTGCCTGGTATATCCATCAACAACGCAAATCAGGAAACACTTGGCTGTTTACAGCGCTGGGTCTGGTGCTCGGAGGTGCGATAGGCAATTTTATCGATCGGCTGCTTTACGGCCATGTGGTTGATTTCCTTTCCTTCAACTTCGGTTCGTATTCCTTTGCAGTGTTCAATTTGGCCGACACGTCGCTTACGATTGGCGTGATTATGATCATTGTGGACACTTTGCTTGAGGATCGCCGCGCAAGGAAGGCTGCCCGTAACAACGAGGGCAAAGATCAACCGAAGGAAATACTACACACAGAGGACTGAATAATGACAGTGAAAGATACAGAAACAGAAGCGGGTTTAGGCCGCGAGGCGGAATCCGTAGAAGAGCAGGAAAGCGATAATCAGTTGGAATGGACGATTGAGAGCAGCGAGGCTAAACAGCGCTTGGACAAATTTATTACGGACAAGCTGGCCGACCCTGCAATCTCTCGGACCCAGGTGCAAGATTGGATTAGCGCTGGGGCGGCTACGATTGGTGGTCGCACTGTAAAAGCCAACCAAAAGCTTGCTGCAGGCGATCAGCTTGTTGTTATTATACCTGAGCCGCAGGCGGCGGAGATCGTTCCGGAAAATATTCCGCTGGACATTGTGTACGAGGATAGCGATGTGATCGTGATCAACAAACCTCGAGGTATGGTCGTGCATCCGGCTCCTGGCCACTCCGGCGGGACTGTCGTAAACGCGCTAATGTATCATTGTAAGGATTTGTCCGGCATTAACGGTGTTATGCGTCCGGGAATCGTCCACCGAATCGACAAAGACACCTCCGGCCTGCTTATGGCCGCTAAAAATGATCTGGCGCATCTGTCGCTGGCGGAGCAGCTCAAGGAGCATACTGTTACGCGCAAGTATATTGCGCTCGTTCATGATAATCTTCAGCATGATATCGGAACAATCGATGCACCTATCGGGCGCGATGACAAGGATCGCAAAATGTTTACCGTCACTATAAAAGGCAGCAAACATGCGGTGACGCATTTCCAGGTCATCGAACGACTGGGCGATTACACGCTGGTTGATCTTCAATTGGAAACGGGACGCACGCATCAAATCCGCGTTCATCTGAAGTATATCGGCCATCCTTTGGCAGGCGATCCGATTTACGGCCGCAACAAAACGGTAGCGCTCAAAGGACAAGCGCTGCATGCTGCGCTGCTTGGCTTCACCCATCCGCGCAGCGGAGAGCGGTTGGAGTTTGAAGCGCCGATTCCAGGAGATATGCAGCATGTGCTGACCAATCTGCGTAATCGCTAAAATGACTTTCATGCATGGACCACCGTCCATACGTGAATACTTGAACGTCAGGGCAGCTGCATCGTAAAAATGCAAATTTTCCACGCAATGTTCTATTAGCATGCAGGCTTGCCTGCGCTATGCTTAAATAATGCGATTATGACCCGGGCGCTTGATCGCCCGGGTTTATTTTGAAATAAGGAAAGGTGATTTGACCTATGACTTCCATTAACTCCAATTACCTTAATCTTCAAGGGAGCTATTTGTTCTCTGAGATCGCCAAGCGGCGCACTAAGTTTATCGAGGAAAATCCGCAGGCAGAAATTATCAGCCTCGGCATTGGCGACGTGACACGCGGTCTTCCGGATGCTGTTACCAAAGCAATGCATGCGGCAATCGACGAGCTGGCTGCGCCGGGTTCTTTCCGCGGTTATGGCCCAGAGCAAGGTTATGACTTCTTGGTGAATACAATCATCGAGAACGACTATAGGGCTCGCGGCGTGGATATCCAGTCGAACGAAGTGTTCGTCAGCGACGGTTCCAAATGCGATGTCGGCAATATTCAAGAAATTTTCAGCCAAGATGCAGTCGTAGCTGTTCAAGATCCGGTTTATCCGGTTTATGTAGATACGAATGTTATGGCGGGCCGCTCCGGTCCCTTCAACAGCGACATCGGCCGTTACGAGAATATCGTTTATCTCGACTGCACGGCGGAGAACAACTTCAAGCCTTCGCTGCCTGACCGCAAAGTTGATCTTATTTACCTGTGCTACCCTAACAACCCGACTGGCATGACGTTGACAAAAGACGAGCTCAAGGTATGGGTTGACTACGCACGCGAAAACAACTGCCTGATCTTGTTCGA
This sequence comes from Paenibacillus herberti, assembly GCF_002233675.1. GTDB lineage: Bacteria > Bacillota > Bacilli > Paenibacillales > Paenibacillaceae > Paenibacillus_O > Paenibacillus_O herberti. The sequence continues at coordinate 645,344 of NZ_NMUQ01000001.1, forward strand.
CTCGGCTTACGAGGCGTTCATTACGGAAGCGGATGTGCCACATAGCATTTATGAGGTTGAAGGTGCGCGCGAGGTAGCTATCGAGTTCCGCAGCTTCTCCAAAACAGCTGGCTTTACTGGCGTACGTTGTGCGTACACCGTTGTGCCGCGCGAGCTGAGAGGTTTTGACAAGGATGGCAACACTGTATTCATCAATGATCTGTGGAACCGTCGTCACACGACGAAGTTCAACGGCGTATCCTACGTGACTCAACGTGGTGCGGAAGCGATCTATTCAGCCCAGGGCAAGGAGCAAATCCGCAGCCTCGTTGATTACTACATGACCAATGCTGGAATTATTCGTGATGGTCTGCGTTCGCTCGGTCTGGAAGTATTTGGCGGTGTTAACGCTCCTTACATTTGGCTCAAAACGCCAAACGGTCTTGATTCTTGGGCATTCTTCGACAAGCTGTTGTCTGAGGCGAACATCGTCGGTACACCTGGCGTGGGCTTCGGCCGCAGCGGTCAAGGGTATTTCCGCCTGACTGCCTTTGGCAGCCGCGAGAATACCGAAAAAGCAGTAGAGCGCATTCGCAAGCTTAGTCTTTAATTTTAAAATGCGTGTTCAAAAAGGTCGCCAATCAGCACCGAGAAGGTTGTATGAACCAGAAGAAGGAGGAGCGGAATGTAGGCAAACTACATGAGCACCGGACTTCGAAGGTGAATACAAGATTCGATGTCGAGTTCGTTTCCTGGTTTACATCGTGATCAATGGTGGCCTTTTTGAACAACCTCTTAAAATGGGGCCCTCCCAGATGTCAGGTTAATGACGCTGGGAGCAGCCCCATTTTTCTCTTTACATACATATAAACATTCAGTATAATGAATAATTATACACCATTTCTTCTCGCGAGATAGGGTTGACTTCGCTAACCTTCACATGGGATAATCAGTACCGATAACGGCAGTACCTTTAACTCAGTCCAGAGAGGCTGGCAAGGTAGCGTGATTATAAGCCGTCGTCCGGAAGTAGCTTTTGACCAGCACGGAGTGTGAACCATGTCCGCTGGCAGCGCCTTGTTGCGCTTGCCGAGCCGTACATGTTCATATCCGCGACCGCTGGGCGGCTTCCGCGCGGCTTATACCTTCCCCCTATCTCCTTGCTGAGCAACTCGGCAGGGAGATTTTTTTTGCCCAGCTGAGGGAGGATAAGGCCATACCAACCCATGCGTGCGCACAAGCGGACGTCGAAGGAGCTCGAAATCCTATGCTAGCAGGAGAAAAACGCGCCATCATGGACGAGACGGCAATTCGCCGGGGACTAACTCGGATCGCCCATGAAATTGTCGAAAAGAACAAAGGAATCGACGGCTGCGTCCTCGTCGGCATACGGACGAGAGGCGTTTATCTGGCCCACCGTCTGGCGGAGCAGATCCGCGAAATCGAGGGCACGCCGGTTATATGCGGCGAGCTGGACATTACCGGCTACCGCGACGATCGTCGCGGCGAGGGCGGCAGCGCCAATGCAGCAATGGCGGATACCTCCGGCCAGCCGCTGTCCATCCACGACAAACGCGTCATTTTGATCGACGATGTGCTGTACACCGGGCGGACGATTCGCGCAGCTATGGATGCCTTGATGGATCTGGGCAGGCCGCAGTCGATTCAGCTAGCCGTGCTGCTGGATCGCGGCCATCGCGAGCTGCCGATTCGGCCCGACTACGTGGGTAAAAATGTGCCAACCTCCAAGCAAGAGAGTATCCGCGTATCCCTTCAGGAAGTGGACGGGGAAGACAACGTGACCATCACAGAGCAACAAGGAGGATGAGGCACATGTCAACCATGCAGGTACAACACAAAAGCTTGCTCGGCCTGAAGGGGCTGAATCGAGAGGAAATTGAGGCGATCCTTTCTCGGGCCGCTTACTGGGAACAGCAGTCAGAGAAAGTCCAGCCGGTACTGGCGGGGCGATTCGTGGCTAACATGTTTTTCGAAAATAGCACCCGCACTCGCTTCAGCTTTGAAGTTGCGGAGAAGCGACTGGGAGCCGAAGTGCTGAACTTCAGCGCAGCGGCGTCAAGCGTACAGAAGGGCGAATCGATCTACGACACGGTTAAAACGCTGGAGTCGATGGGCATCGACGCCGGCATCATCCGGCTGAAGCCAGCTGGCGTGCTGCAAGAGCTGGCCGAGCGCATCAAGGTGCCGCTGATCAACGCAGGCGACGGCAACAATGAACATCCGACGCAGGCGCTGCTTGACCTTTACACGATGCGCCAACAGTTCGGCAGCTTGAACGGACTGAACGTAGTGATCGTCGGTGACGTCAAGCATAGCCGCGTAGCTCGCTCCAACTACTGGGGGCTGACAGCGATGGGCGCAAAAGTAAGTTTCTGCGCACCGGACAGTATGCGGGCGGATGAGCTGAATGTACCTTACATCAGCATCGATGAAGCGCTGAAGGCGGATGTCGTAATGATGCTGCGCGTGCAGCTGGAGCGCCATGAGAGCGGAATGATTCGCTCGGCAGAGGAATACCGCGAGCAGTATGGGCTGACGGTAGAGCGGGCGGCCAAGCTTGCTTCACATGCGATTATCATGCACCCGGCTCCAGTGAACCGCGATGTTGAAATCGACAGCGATCTGGTGGAGCATCCACAGTCCCGCATTTTCCCGCAGATGGCGAACGGTGTTCCGATACGAATGGCTGTCATTGAGCGGGCGCTAAGAGGATAGAAGAAAAATGCAGCTTGGCACGGGTTTCTGTCTCAGTCAGGAGGAGCTCGGACCAAGTGAACTTATACAAGTAAACTATGGACAGATATACAAGCAGAATGGTTAAGCGGAATTGAATGGCGAACGGCTTCACGGTACGGAAAGGGGACAACAAACCGAATGGCAGCAGTAAAGTGGATTGTAAACGGACGGATTTGGAACCAGGAGAGCGGCGAGCTGGAAACTAGGCATATTCGGATTGAGGATGGCTTAATTGCGGAGATCAAAGTAGGCGAGGCTCCCGCAGTTGCAGTTGAAGAAACGCTGGATGCAGCTGGAAAGCTCCTGTCTGCGGGTTTTATCGATATGCATGTGCACCTGCGCGATCCGGGTTTTGAGCATAAGGAAGATATCATCACCGGAACGGCTTCCGCAGCAGCAGGCGGTTTCACGACGATCGCTTGCATGCCGAACACACGTCCAGTCATCGATACGCCGGAGACGGTGAAATATATTCTGGACAAGGCGCGCGAGCAGGGCAACGGTGTAAAGGTACTACCTTATGCCGCCATCTCCAAAAACCAGCTCGGTCGCGAGCTGACGGATTTTGCCGCACTCAAAGCAGCCGGAGCTATCGGCTTCACCGATGACGGAGTCGGCGTGCAGCGAGCACAGATGATGAAGGACGCCATGACGCTCGCTCAGTCACTGGGAATGCCGATAATCGCGCATTGCGAAGATGATAGTCTGGTTGAAGGCCTGTACGTTTCTGAGGGCAAATTCGCTCGTGACAATGGCATCAAGGGCATTCCGAATGAGTCCGAAGCGATTCATGTTGGCCGCGATGCACTGCTGGCAGAGTCCACCGGTGTCCACTACCATGTCTGCCATGTAAGCACCGAGCAGTCGGTGCGCCTCATTCGCCTCGCGAAGTCGGTCGGAGTGAGAATTACAGCTGAAGTTTGCCCCCATCACCTTGTTCTGAGTGATGAGGATATCCCCGACATGGACTCCAATTGGAAAATGAACCCGCCGCTGCGCACCCCGCGCGACGTTGAGGCAGTTATCCAAGGGCTGGAGGACGGCACGATCGACATGATCGTCACCGACCACGCACCGCATAGCGCCGAGGAGAAAGCTCGCGGCATGGAGCTCGCGCCATTTGGCATCGTCGGCTTCGAGACGGCCTTCCCACTGCTCTACACGAAGTTTGTGCGCACCGGCAAATGGTCGCTCGGTTTCCTTTTGAATCGCATGACTAAGGTTCCTGCCTCGGTATTCGGTCTCGATTCGGGCTGCTTGGAGCTTGGAGCTCCCGCCGATCTAACGATTATCGACCTTGAGCAAGAGCGTGCAGTCGACCCAGCAACTTTTAAATCCAGAAGCAATAACACGCCGTTCGGCGGATGGAAGCTCTACGGTTGGCCCCAAGCCACCGTGGTCGGCGGTAGCGTCGTCTGGTCCCACCATACAGCATAAGGAGTGATACGGATGCAAGCGAGACTGATTCTTGAGGACGGAACCGTATTTGCGGGCCAGTCGTTCGGTGCAGAAACTTCCAAACCCGGCGAGGTCGTATTTAATACAGGCATTACAGGCTACCAGGAGGTGCTCTCCGATCCATCCTACTGCGGCCAGATCGTGACGATGACCTACCCACTTATCGGCAACTATGGCATCACCCGCGACGATTTTGAAACGGTAGCTCCATTCATTCATGGTTTTGCGGTACGCCGCCACGAGCCGATCCCGAGTAACTGGCGCGCTCAAGTATCGCTGGACTGGCTGCTCAAGGAGCATGACATTCCGGCGATTAGCGAAATCGATACGCGTATGCTTACCCGCAAGTTGCGTCACTTCGGCACAATGAGAGGTCTCATCACGACCGGCAACGAGCGTGTGGAGGAGATTTTGGAGCAACTGACTAGCACAGTGTTAATGCGCGACCAAGTTGCACGCACCTCTACGAAGCAAGTGTTCACAAGCCCTGGTTATGGTGAGCGTATCGTACTGATCGATTACGGTGCCAAAAGCGGTATTTTGCGCGAGCTGACCAAGCGCGGCTGCGACGTTGTTGTTGTGCCGCATGACGCCTCCGCGGATACGATTCGCCGCCTGAATCCGGATGGCATTCAGCTGTCCAACGGCCCTGGCGACCCGCAGGATGTTCCTCATGCGGTAGAAACGATCCGTGAGCTGCTTGGAGAGTACCCGATTTTCGGCATTTGCCTCGGCCACCAACTGTTCGCTCTCGCATGCGGCGCTGACACGGAGAAGCTGAAGTTCGGCCATCGCGGCGGCAATCACCCTGTGAAAGAGTTGGCTACTGGACGCTGCTATATTACGAGCCAGAACCACGGCTATACCGTACCTGAGGCGAGCATCGCCGGCACGAAGCTGAGCGTGACCCATATCAACAACAACGACAAAACGGTTGAAGGCCTGAAACATAATGAGTATCCGGCTTTCTCGGTCCAATATCATCCGGAGGCGGCCCCGGGGCCGTTCGATTCCAGCTACCTGTTCGACGAATTCCTGGAGCTGATCCGCAACCATCGCCGCATTAACCCTTCCAAGCCGCGTCAAGCCCAGCTGTCGGAAGCGTCCAAAGGAGAGCTGCAGTATGCCCAGAAATAACCTGCTCAAAAAGATTCTCGTTATCGGCTCCGGCCCGATTGTCATCGGCCAAGCCGCAGAGTTCGACTACGCCGGCACGCAAGCTTGCCAGGCGTTGAAGGAAGAGGGCTATGAGGTTGTGCTGATTAACAGCAACCCGGCTACGATCATGACCGACACGAATATGGCGGACAAAGTTTATATCGAGCCGATTACGCTTGATTTTGTCTCCCAAATCATTCGTCAGGAGCGGCCTGACGGCCTGCTGCCAACGCTTGGCGGACAAACGGGTCTCAATATGGCTGTGGAGCTGGCACGCGCCGGCGTACTGGAGAGCGAGAATGTGAAGCTGCTCGGCACACAGCTGTCGGCCATCGAAAAAGCCGAAGATCGCGACTTGTTCCGCGATCTGATGCGCGAACTGGAGCAGCCAGTTCCGGAGAGCGTGATCGTGACGACTGTGCAGGAAGCGGTTGATTTTGCGGGCGAGATTGGTTACCCGATCATCGTGCGCCCGGCCTATACGCTCGGCGGTACTGGCGGCGGTATTTGCGCCACTGAGGAAGAACTGCTTGAGACGGTTGCTGCTGGTATCCGCTACAGCCCGATCGGCCAGTGCCTAATCGAGAAATCGATCGCTGGCATGAAGGAAGTTGAGTACGAAGTTATGCGCGACGCGAACGACAGCTGTATCGTCGTGTGTAATATGGAGAACTTTGATCCAGTCGGCGTGCATACAGGTGATTCCATCGTCGTGGCGCCGAGCCAGACGCTGTCGGACCGCGAGTACCAGATGCTTCGTTCCGCTTCGCTCAAAATCATCCGTGCGCTGAATATCGAGGGTGGCTGCAACGTGCAGTTTGCACTTGATCCGTTCAGCTTCCAATACTACGTCATCGAAGTGAATCCGCGCGTCAGCCGCTCCTCGGCGCTGGCTTCCAAAGCAACGGGCTACCCGATCGCCAAGATGGCTGCAAAAATCGCTGTTGGCTATACGCTCGACGAGATCGTGAACCCGGTTACAGGCCAGACTTACGCCTGCTTTGAGCCGACGCTGGACTACATTGTAAGCAAAATCCCGCGCTGGCCTTTCGACAAGTTCACTGGCGCGAATCGCAAGCTCGGCACGCAGATGAAGGCGACTGGCGAAGTTATGGCAATCGGCCGGACGTTCGAGGAATCGATGCACAAGGCGATTCGTTCACTGGAAATCGGGGCCCATCGCTTCCATCTGAAGGATGCGCATGAGCTGAACGATGAGACGCTCAGCACTCGTCTGGAAAAGCCGGATGACGAGCGCATGTTCCTGATCGCCGAGGCATTCCGCCGCGGTTGGGCGCTGTCCGATATTCAGGATCTCACGAAGGTAGACTGGTGGTTCCTCGACAAAATCGAAGGCATCGTTGCCTTTGAGGACGAGCTGCGCCGCGCGCCAGGACTTACGAACGAGCTGCTTTACCAAGCGAAGCGCAAAGGATTCTCCGACCGTTCGATCGCCGAGCTGCGCCGCGAAGGTGGCCAAACGACGATGATCGACGAGCATAGCATTCGCGTTTATCGTTTGGAGCAGGGGATGCGTCCGGTATACAAAATGGTCGACACCTGCGCCGCCGAGTTCGAAGCGAGCACGCCTTATTACTACTCGACCTACGAGGTAGAGAACGAAGTTATCGAGTCCGATAAGCAGAAGGTGCTCGTACTTGGCTCTGGCCCGATCCGCATCGGCCAAGGCATCGAATTCGACTACTCCACTGTGCATGCGGTATGGGCGATCCAAAAGGCCGGTTATGAGGCTGTGATCATCAACAACAACCCGGAGACGGTATCTACCGACTTTAGCACTTCCGATCGGCTGTATTTCGAGCCGCTGTTCCTGGAAGACGTTATGAACGTCATCGAGCAGGAGAAACCGATTGGTGTCATCGTACAATTCGGCGGCCAAACGGCGATCAACCTGGCTGCTCCGCTGGCCAAAGCCGGCGTGCGCATCCTGGGCTCCAGCCTGGAGAGCATCGACATGGCCGAGGACCGCAAGAAGTTCGAAGCGCTGCTTCGCAGTTTGAACATTGCGCAGCCGGAAGGCAGCACAGTGACGAACCTTGAGGAAGCGCTCGTGATCGCAAACGGTCTCAACTATCCAGTGTTAGTTCGCCCGTCCTACGTACTAGGCGGCCGTGCAATGGAGATCGTTTACTCCGATGAAGAACTGGTCGGTTACATGAAGGAAGCGGTCAAAATCAATCCGGAGCATCCGGTGCTGATCGACCGTTACATGCTTGGCAAAGAAGCTGAAGTCGACGCGATCTGCGACGGCGAAACGGTTGTCATTCCGGGCATCATGGAGCATGTTGAGCGTGCAGGCGTCCACTCCGGTGACTCCATCGCGGTGTATCCGCCGCAGTCGCTGTCAGCGGACATCAAGGAGCAGATCATTGAGATCACGATCAAAATCGCTAAAGCACTGAACATTATCGGCCTGGTGAACATCCAGTTCGTCATCCATAATGAGAAGGCGTATGTGATCGAGGTTAACCCGCGCTCCTCGCGTACAGTTCCATTCCTCAGCAAAGTGACAAATCTGCCGATGGCAAATCTGGCGACGCGCGCGATTCTCGGCACGAAGCTGGCTGAGCTCGGTCATGTCGACGGCCTGTGGCCGGAAGATAACTTCGTCTCCGTCAAGGTTCCGGTGTTCAGCTTTGCTAAGCTGCGCCGCGTCGACCCAACGTTGACACCGGAGATGAAGTCCACTGGCGAGGTTATGGGTCGCGATGAGCAGTATGCCAAAGCGCTTTATAAAGGTCTTATCGGAGCGGGTATGAAAATTCCGCTGAAGGGCTCGATCATCGCTACCGTAGCCGACAAGGATAAGGATGAAGCGATTGAGCTGCTCAAAGGCTTTTACGCAATCGGCTACAAAATCATCGCCACGGGCGGTACAGCATCCGCGCTGGAGCAAGCGGGCATTAACGTGCAACGCGTCAACAAGCTGAGCGAGGGTACACCGAATATCCTCGATCTCATCCGCAGCGGCCAAGCGCAGTTCGTGTTCAACACGTTGACCAAGGGCAAAACGCCGGAGCGCGATGGCTTCCGCATCCGCCGTGAAGCGGTCGAGAATGGCATCGTCTGCATGACGTCGCTTGATACGGTCCGTGCGCTGCTGAACATGCTGCAAACGATCAACTTCAGCTCGAACCCAATGCCGGTTCTGCAATAATTCTAGATGTACGGCCAGCGCCGGAGCTCGCGGCCTGCAAGTCCCGAAAGCAGGGACGGCAGGCCGTCCTCCCGGCGGATGGCCTTTCTCTATGCCAAGGTTAATTTCTAGGAGGAACAAGCGATGAGTACAACAATCTTGAGCCGCGAGCAGGCTGCCGGCAAAGTGATGGTGGCGCTGGATTATCCTGACGCCGCCTCGGCCGAGGCGTTGTTGAAGCAGCTAGAGGGCATTCCTTGTTACATGAAGGTCGGCATGCAGCTGTTTTATACGGCTGGTCCGGACTTTGTGCGGATGCTCAAGGCGCGCGGTTATCGCGTGTTTCTTGACGTGAAAATGCATGACATCCCCAACACAGTCAAAGGCGGCGCAAACAGCGTCACCCGTCTCGGCGTGGACATGTTCAATGTGCATGCTGCAGGCGGACGCGACATGATGGAAGCGGCGATGGATGGTGTGGAAGAGGCTCTTGTCGCCGATCCGTCGCTCGTCCGCCCGACCGTCATCGCTGTGACGCAGCTGACGAGCACTAGCGACGAAGTACTAAACGACGAAATCGGTATTCTCGGTACGGTTGCGGAGTCAGTCACTCGTTATGCCATGCTTACCATTGCATCCGGCCTCGATGGCGTAGTTGCTTCGCCGCATGAAGTTGTGCGGGTCAAAGATACCTGTGGGCCGACTTTCCAAACGGTAACTCCCGGCATCCGCCCAACGGGAGCCGACATCGGTGATCAGACCCGCGTTATGACACCGCAGGATGCGCTAAAGGCTGGCACGGACTATATGGTCATCGGCCGCCCGATTACTCAGGCAACTGATCCAAGGGCTGCATTGGAATCCATTATTGAGGAGCTGATCCAAGCATGACAACGAAAAGCCTGAATCAATTGCCGAGCGAGATCGCCGGCAAGCTGCTAGACATTGGCGCGGTTGCGCTTCGTCCGGAGGAGCCTTTTACATGGACATCTGGACTGAAGTCCCCAATCTATTGTGATAACCGCTTGACGATGTCCTACCCTGATATTCGCGAGCTGGTGGCGGAGGGCTTCGCAGCAGTTATTCGTGAGCAATATCCGGATGCCGAAGTTATTGCTGGCACAGCGACGGCTGGTATTCCGCATGCTGCATGGGTTGCGCAGAAGCTGAACTTGCCGATGATCTACGTCCGTGATAAGGCGAAGGGTCATGGCAAACAGAACCTGATCGAAGGCCAAGTTACCGAAGGGCAAAAAGTCGTTGTCATCGAGGATTTAATCTCTACTGGAGGCAGCTCCATTAAAGCGGCCCAAGCTGTACGCGAGGCGGGCGCTAAAGTTCTGGCCGTCGTGGCGATCTTTACTTATCAGTTTGCCAGCGCGGAGGGTGCGTTCGCGGAGGCAGGCGTGCCGCTGCAGACGCTCTCCAACTACTCAGCGCTGATTGACGTCGCTGCCGAGCGCGGCATTGTGGCGAACAGCCAACTGGCGTCGCTGCAAGCTTGGCGCGAAGACCCGACTAGCTACGGCAAGTAGGTAGGGGAGCGGAAACCGCAGCGGTCGGCGAGCTACGGTAGGTAGGTAGGTAGATAGATAGATAGATAGGTAGGCGAGCGGTAAATCACGGCGGTCGGCCGACTCGCGGATAGCTTAGTAAAGTTACATGGGGCGTCCCTATAAGTCATCGGAAGATGACGAGGGGATGCCTTTTTTTGCTGCGCAAGTAGTCAAAGCTACTTAAATGAGCCAAATCAGCGCCCTCGGCCCCGAGCAAGTAGTCAAAGCTACTTAAATGAGCCAAATCAGCGCCCGCGGCCCCGAGCAAGAAGTCGAAGTTACTTGAAGGAGCCAAATCAGCGCCCGCGGCCCTGATCAAGTAGTCGAAGTTACTTGAATGAGCCAAATCAGCGCCCGCGGCCCTGATCAAGTAGTCGAAGTTACTTGAATGAGCCAAATCAGAGCCTACGGCCCTGATTAAGTAGTCGAAGTTACTTGAATGAGCCAAATCAGCGCCCGCGGCCCTGATCAAGTAGTCGAAGCTACTTGAATGAGCCAAATCAGAGCCTACGGCCCTGATCAAGTAGTCGAAGTTACTTGAATGAGCTAATTGAGCGCCCGCGGCCCTGATCAAGTAGTCAAAGTTACTTGAATGAGCCAAATCAGCGCCCGCGGCCTCACTCAAGTAGCCAATACTACATGGCCGCTCTACCCGCCCACATCCAATCCTCAAAATAAATGACTCCATCCTGCCTATAAATAGGTTAATACTGGTATTATTGTATTGAACAAGGAGGCGGCTCTATGAAGCTCAACAAGCTCAAAACTTTCAATTGGAAAATAACAGCTGCCGTCGGAGCGGTGCTCATAGCTGCCAGTTGGACCGGCAATCTTCTTTATTGGAGCAGCATGCAGCTCGGTAAACCTTATTTTTTTCAGCATTATTTTACAGTTAATGAAGGCAGTGAAGGTTCCTTGAGCTTCCGCTATCTGGAGGATAATAATGCCGGTGTAACGGTAATTTCCGTGGGGCTTGATGAATATCCTCAATTTCGCTTTCATCTGAGTGAGAGTATGCCATCCAACTATCAAAAGCAAATGATAGCTTTGGCAGAGTGGAGGCCGAACGAAGTGACATCAAATCGCTACCCGTCAGGGCAGCAGTTTTTAACAGTGAACTATAGCGATGGAAGCTGGGAAAAAATACCGACAGGTTACATAAACGTGGTCAAAAACGATGAACAGCCGATTAAAATTAAATCAACCAGCAGGGGCGGTGGAACGGCGACTGAGGATCTTATATTGGAGAAAATCGAGCTTTTGCCGGATGGGGAGGAGCTTAAACGTTTTGTTGAAGTCCAACTGACTGGGTTTGGCGGGAAGGACATCAAGCCTCCTTTTGAGTTGGCGAAGGGAGAGCCTCTATCTTTAAGCTACAACTTTGAATTTGCCGGAAATGCGGCGATGGCAGCTTCCTATTATGAATCTAGTATTCAGCTTAGTTTCTCCAACAAGGAGGGCCAAAAGCTCGTACAACGGATTGAGTTTATTCACACGTTTGAGAGCTTGCCCGAAAGTGAGATTTATGCGCTAGCCAAAGCCGAGAGGAAGTCACCATGAGCGCTGCATCTACAAAATGGCTTCGGCGTCTCGGATGGGGATTGACGCTTGTCTGGTTTGATTTTCGCATCGGCGGATTTGATTTTTCCCCTGATGTTATCGGTTATTTGCTGGCAGCATCTGCTTTGTCTGAGGCAAGCTCCACTTATCGAACTATGCGCTCGGCTCGTACTTTAGCCCTGCTGCTAGCGGCAGGGGAAATTCCTGGATTAATTCTTGTTCAACCCGGTCTTCTGGGAAATATCGAACAATATGAGCTGATTCCTCTTTATGCGCACATTTATATTCAGGCGATGCAACTGCTGCATCTTCTATTGATGCTGTTAATTTGCTGGGGGATGGATGGAATAGCGGATAAGGCAAATGAGCGGGATTTGCAGGGATCGATTCGTGTCCGTAGAATTTCTTATAGCGTAGTGGGCATGGGGATGCAAATTTTTTATCCGTTTATTTTTAACCTTGAGGCATCAGTATGGGTTTATATGTTGATTATTGGTATGTCCTCATCGTTGTTCTGGATTTTCTCATCATCCGGCTGGCGTTCCGCCTTTCCTATGTTGAGCCATTGATTAGAGGAGGAAGGTTAGATGTTCATGTTTAAAAAGCTTACGCCGGAAGAGGAGCTTCCGATGGAGCTGTTGCTGCTCGCCGATCCTTCGGAGGCCATGATTGCCTCTTATATTGGCCGCGGAGAATGCTGGACGTTGTCGGAAAAGGGAGAAGCCGTGTTAGGCGTATATGTCTTAATTCCTACTCGGCCCGGCACGCTGGAACTGGTCAACGTAGCCGTACTGGAGGAGCGGCATGGGCAAGGACTAGGAAAACGACTTGTGCAGCATGCCATTGGGCGGGCGCAGGAGCTGGGAGCGTGGACGCTTGAAATCGGCACAGGCAATTCCAGCATTGGCCAGCTGGGGCTTTATCAAAAATGCGGCTTTCGCATCGTTGGCGTGGATCGGGACTTTTTCGTTCGGCATTATGAGGAGCCAATTGTAGAGAACGGTATTCCTTGCGTGGATATGGTTCGTTTGGCTATAGATTTGCACGGCGCTCGGTCGCAAGAAGCTCATCCAACGAAATAGAGACAAGCCCTCTCGATTTTCCAATAGACAAGAAGGGCTTAACCCGTGATAATAGGGGAGGAGTTTCCAGTTGGTGGACTACTTACATAAAAATGTTAGGGGATATTGTTTATGAAATCATTGAAATTCCTAGTAGTAGCTGTTGGCGCCGCTGCTATTATTACGGCGAGTCTGGGCGCTGCTGCCGCAAGTGCTGCTCCTGCCAAGCCAGCCATTAGCGTCATGCTGAACGGCAAAAAACAAACCTATGATCAGCCGCCCATCATCGTGAACGGGGCGACGCTCGTTCCGCTTCGCGGCATTTTTGAAGGACTCGGCGCTAAAGTATCCTTAACCGGCAAGCAGATTACCGCTACGAAGGGCTTCACGACAATCGTCCATACGATCGGTCAGAATTGGGCTACCGTTGACGGCGTGAAAGTTACCCTTTCGCAGCCATCGCTTGTGCTGAAGGGACGTACGCTCGTTCCGCTTCGTTTCATCGGTGAGGCGCTCGACAGCAAGGTAAGCTGGAACGCTTCAAAACAACAAGTTTCAGTGGCGCCGCTCACAGGCACCGAGTTGCAGGCGCGCTGGGCGGTTAAGGCGGATAACTTTGTTTGGGCCGGTAAGCTGGATAAACTCAATCAGATGCTGGATCAAGGCTGGAAGCCTGCGCAGAGCGAGCAAGCATGGATGAACAGTGTGTTTACCAAAAATAAGGACATCGTTAAGCTGTTCCTCGACAACGGAGCAAACGTCAATTTGCTCGTTTCCATGGAAGATGAAGAGACGCTCGCGCTGCTGGAGGTAGCTTCGCTGCCTTACCGTGAGACAGCCCAAGGCGACTACCCTGAGACAACGGAAGCATCTGATTTGGAGCTTTTGAAAATGATGTTGGCAGCTAAGCCGGATTTCGCAGCGCTCGAGAAGGAAAACGGCAGTCTGTTATGGACGGCGGTCAATTCCAACCGGCTGCAAATTGTCCAAGAGCTGATTACGGCAGGGGTAAGCGCCAAGTCGGATGGACTGAAGCAGTTCAGTGCTCCGCTGCTTGCTGCAACAAGTTTTGTAGACGACAAAGGTAATCGCGCAGTTGAGATGATCGAGCTGCTGCTGAAAAACGGTGCGGACGCCAATGACTGCAACTGTGATACAACCAAGGAATACACGCCGCTTGAGTATGCGAGTGGACTGCTGTATGACTCAGAGGATGAGAGTATCGCTTACCAACCGAGTCTCCATGCTGTACAGCTGCTGCTGCAATACGGGGCTGATCCTAAGCTGGACAATTCTCTATATGAGGCGGTAGATGCGGAGTCTCTGGAAATTGTGAAGCTGCTTCTGGAGAAAGGCGCAGATCCGAAGAAAGTATATCCAACCGCGAAAGAGACTCCACTGGAGCTCGCGCAAAAGCTGGGCAACAAGGATCTGCTCGATCTGCTTTTATAACAGACTTTATAAAGTGATGTGATCTTGCTGTTAGACTTTTGAATATTATGTTAGTATTAATGGAAAAATAAAATACCAATCATCCAAGGAGGTATTGTCCATTATTGCTTCTATATTAGTCGGAATTGTAGCGCTTGAGCACATCTATATTCTCATACTATATAAGTTGAACTTTAAATCTTTATACTCGAACGAGTAATCGGTCGATGACTTCCAGCGGCGAGTGGTTCACCCGATTGATAAATGCTGTTACGTGAGAACGAATAACATAGAACTTCTGAAAAAAGACGTTGTTCACCACATCCTGCTTCATCCACTTCCATAACCCTTCCGTAGGATTAAGTTCAGGACTGTATTTGGGAAGCGGAACCAGACGAAGTCTAGGGTGCTGACGAAGAAAAGGTCGGATTTGCTCTGCGGTGTGAATACGGGCGTTATCCAGAACAACAACAATTTTGCCCGAATAGTGCTCTAGAATAGCGCCTAGGAATCGTTGGAAAGCCGTCGCATCCATAACCTCTTCTTCTCGATGAAGGATGTGGCCGCTCTCGTAATCCAATGCAGCAAACAGCTTCGCTCCCTGATGCTGACCGTAAGTGGGGATTTTACGTTGCTGTCCCTTCGGAAACCAATTATACTGCAGCGCCATATAAGCACGGATCGAGGACTCGTCTTCGAAGAGCAAATGATCGATTTCGCCCTGATCCAACTGGTCCTTCAGCTCCGGCAAGGTCACGTTGCGAAAATGCTCTTGTTGGTCTGGGTTGGCCCGAGCCAAGGTATACGTAGCTTTGGTGTAGCTGAAGCCGAGTCGGGCAAGCAGTTTGGATACGCCTCGAAGCGTATAGGACGGGCCAAATTCTCGATGAATCCAGGTCTGGATGAGCTTAAGCGTCCACGTGTACCTAGCTTCAAAACCAACATCGACAGGACGTTTTTCTGCGATCAACTGACGGAGTTGCTCCTCTTGCTCGTCCGTCAGTTTCTTGGGACGGATTGTACGCGGATGAAACTCCAGTCCCTGTAAACCCGTCTTACGGTAGTTGTTCCAATACCCACTAATGGCAGGAAAGGAGCGTCCCAAAATCGTCGCGATCTCGCTCAGGGTGCGGCCTTCCAAATGAAGTCGTACGGCTAGATAGCGTTCGTACATCCGGGTGCTTGTCGTGTTTTTCATCGCTTCAGTCAACTGCTCGATTTTTTGTTCAACCTTCATCGAAATCTTCCTCTCTCCAAGTCGTTACTCTTTCTTTACCCAATTGGAGAGTCATTAATTTAGAGAGTTCAACTTATATAA
>NZ_NMUQ01000001.1:660787-681009 GCF_002233675.1 Paenibacillus herberti
AATCTTCCTCTCTCCAAGTCGTTACTCTTTCTTTACCCAATTGGAGAGTCATTAATTTAGAGAGTTCAACTTATATAGAAATGTTTCTATGGACGACCCCGCGTGGGATGAAAACGTTCGGCACGACGAAGGAAGAGGCAGCAGTCACAAAACCACTGGCCGCTAACCAAGGACTATACAATGGCTTTCTGGCGGCCGGGATTATCTGGGGTTTGGTGCATCCCAATGCTCAAACAGGCGAGTCTATTGTAATCTTCTTCATGATTTGCGTTCTAATTGCGGCATTGTACGGAGGAGCGACAGTGAAACGGTCTATTTGGTTGGTCCAAGGCCTACCTGCTTTGATTGCATTGATTAGCGTACTTCTATAATGCCAGATGAATGAATCGGTCCGCGACTAGCTGGCATAAGGGGGCCGATCCGTGGACATAAGACAGAGCATGTCGCTTGTTCTAGCAGCGAGGGAAGGTCTAGCGCAGCCACCGTTATTATCGTCGGGCAATAGCTTTCATCCGGCAGAAGCGGTAGTCTTCTCAAGGGATGGGGGCTCGCGTCAACCCATGCATTTTCCGAAGCGTTGGGTTTCTTTTTTTGTTTTGAGACACGGTTTGAAGAGGCTACGACGACAGCATAAGGACTGTTAGGAACAGTAATTATGTTTTCATTTGGCCGGAGAGCATTTCGCTGTTGCATACAACGTCGGATAATAGCAAGAATGCCGAAGCGCAAGCTCCTTTTCTAGGGGCTTGCGTTTTTGTGTGCGCTCAGCATGGGCGCTATCTTTAGGGTTCAAGTCCCGAATGGCGAAGGCAGTAGTAGCCATAGCTTAAGGCAAGGGTGTCCATCTTGAGGTGGAATCTGAAGGAAGCCGGCTCAATTTTCTGGAATCTGGTATTATTGTATGGTTACAGGAAGAGGGGCAGAGCGATGAGACGAAAGCTTAATTGGAAAATAGCAGCTGCGGGGGCAGCTTTGCTCGTCGGGGGAAGCTGGCTCGGCAATTTATTTTACTGGGACAGCATGCAGCTGGGGAAAGCGTATTTTTTGAAGCAAACCGTGCAGATTGACTCTAAGCGCGGCCAAATGCTGCAGCTTCATTTTATTCAAGATATCTATTCAGAAAGAAAAATAACCGCCGTTCAAATAGAGGAGTTTCCTGAAATCCGTTTTGATGTAAGGGAGGAACATACCCGTAATAGATACCAGCGGCAAATGAAAGCTTGGGCGGAGTTGAATCCGAGCGACCCATGGGTTGGCAGGCTTAAATCTGGGCCTCTTAATCTGATGGTCTACTATACCAAAGGCTCGGCCGAGAAGGTGCCAGCCGGAACAATTGAAATAACCGGGAAGACGATCTTGTCTTTTGTATCCGGCGGAGGCGGGGGAAGCACATCGCAGTTCGAGGCTGAGTTAACTCAAAATGCAACTCTAACCGACATCACAACGGAACCGAAAGGGCTGCTGGATGACGGCTTAAGCCTGACCGTGGACGGCAAGTCGCGGGATGAATTGACGCTCCCTAAATTTTATCAAAAGGATAGCAACATCCGGCTCAATTGGTCCGATTTTGAACCCGGCATCGATCCGCGCTTGCTGCACGAGGCTCAGCTGGAGCTGAATTTCCGCCTGCCCGACGGCGGAACGATGGTAGAACATTTGCCGATTTACAGCTACGACACGCTTTCGGACCGGCAGCTCGCCTCCCTCGTTCGAAAAGAGAGGGGTGGGTCAAAATGAATCTCAGCTTGGTTAAAGCTCTTCGCCGCATCGGCTGGGGACTTGTTTTTGTGCTGTTTGATTTGCGGCTCGGAATTGTCGATGTGCTGCCGGACGCCATCGGTTACCTGATGGTAGCGGCGAGCCTATCGGGAAGATCCGCCCTGCATCCGGCATTTGTTTGGGCGAGCCGCTTGGGCTGGATAATGGTTTTGCTGTCGCTTGGCGAGCCCTTCTTGACGATTCCGCTAACCAGCTTGGAGGAGACGCATCCGCTGTATATCCATGCGCTGGGCCAAGTCTTTTTTGTTTGCAATATTATATTTACGATGTTGTTATGTTATGGCTTCGAGCAGCTGGCTAAGCAATGGCGGTCTTTGGACATTCTGCAATCCATTCGCAGCAGGCGCTCCTTGTACGCGTTTTTTGGCGTTGCCCTGCTCATTTTTTATCCCTTTCAATTTAATATGGGGATGAGCGAATGGTTTTTTGCTTATATGGCGGGAGCGACGCTTATGGCGCTGCTCGGATTTCTGATCATGCGTGTGCCGTTCCGCCTATCCCGTGTAAAAATGTCGAAAAAAGGAGGAGAAATCGATGTTTACGGGTGAATTTCACCGATTAGGCTATGGCGAGAAAGCGCCGATGATCGGTTATTTTGACGGTTCACGCCCAATTCACGACCAGTTCTGAGCATGGCTTTTTATTAAAGAAATCATGCTGCTCATTGCCGGTGAAAGCCACTTGTCTTTGTGATAAGCCAAGTAGGTTGAAATGGCAGGACGTTCTGTGCCAACCTCTTGCGCTCGCAATTTTTGGCTTGCTATTTCCTCTTTTACCGAAAAATAAGGGACCATCGAAATTCCCAGGCCGTTTCTGACGCATTGTTTGATCGCTTCGATGCTTTGAAATTCTAAACTATCTTTAACCTCCATTTGCTTAAAATCGATGTAATCCTTAAATACGGCCTTATAACTGCAGCTCCGTTCTGAATACAGAACTGCTCCCTGTTCCAGCTGCTGATCAAGAGGCGGACTAATAATGACCATTTTTTCTCTTATTAGCCGCTCGCAGCATAACTCGGCCACTTCCCATGAGTCCTTTTCCATAATTAAAGCAAAGTCGATCTCTCCGGTTTGAAAGCTTGAACCAATATCTTGGTAATCGAGCGATTTAATGGATAGACTAACCTTCGGGTAAAGCTTCCTATACTCAACAAGAAGAGCAGGAACGCGGCAAATCATAAGCGATTCCGATATCCCGATTCTAAGATCTCCTGCCGGCTCGTCATCTGTCGTTAAGGCTTGATGGTATAGTTCAATGATCTTTAAAGCATAGGGAAGAAACTGCTGTCCATAATGAGTAAGGACGACTTTTTTGCCCAAGCGGTCAAAAATGGGCTTACCGATTTCTTCTTCCAAATCTTTGATATGCGTAGTGACGGAGGATTGGGCGTAGCCTAAATGTTCGGCGGCTTTTTTAAATCCGCCTTTTTCCACGATTGTTTTTAATGTTATAAGATGACGAAGCTCCATTTCTTCACGCCTTTCAAAGGGGATAAACGAGACAGTTCGATATTTTTGAATTAAATGTTCTTATATATCAATTTTACTGTAAACAAAGCCATGTTTATAATATACGTATCTGCAGAGGATGATTCAAGTCAAATACACCAGGAGGATTCATAATGACTAATATAGACGCTTTATTCAGCACCTTAAAAGTAGGTTCTACAACCTTCGGAAGTTGCTCCTATGACACGCATAAGCGCAACTTCCGAAGGTTTGGCAACCGATCAAATGGCGTCCTACTATGCTTCATTTGCGCGCGGTGGGTTTGGACTTATTATTACCGAGGGAGCTTATACAGATGAATTATACAGCCAGGGTTATTTTGATCAGCCTGGACTAGCTAATGATGCACAAGCACAATCCTGGAAAAAGGTTGTTGAAGACGTTCATCAGGCGGGTGCAAAAACGATCGCCCAGTTGATGCATGCGGGCGCTATTTCTCAAGGAAACCGCTTTGTTACGCAAAGGCTCGCTCCTTCATCCATACAACCTAAAGGCGAACAGCTATCGATTTATGGAGGCGAAGGCTCCTATCCAACACCTGGCGAAGCGACAAAGGAAGATCTTCAAAACGTAATTAATGGGTTTGTCGATTCGGCTGTGCGAGCTAAAACAATTGGATTTGACGGAGTTGAAATTCATGGCGCAAACGGTTATTTGCTCGATCAGTTTCTAACGGATTATACCAATCAACGAAGGGATGAATTTGGGGGTTCTACGGCAAACCGAGTCCGTTTTTTGCTGGAGGTTTCTCGTGCTGTTCGCCAAGCGGTGGGGCCGGACTTCACAGTCGGCATCCGCATCTCCCAAGGAAAAGTAAACGATTATACGCATAAATGGGCAGGAAATGAAGAAGATGCAAAAGTTATTTTTGGCCAATTAGGGCAGGCTGGCCTTGATTATATTCACGTTACGGAGCATAAAGCTTGGCAGCCTGCTTTCCCTCAATATGAAGGGGATAATAGCGGAGAGTCGCTTGCTGTTCTGGCAAAAAAATATGCTGGGCTCCCTGTGGTGGCAAATGGGCATTTAGAGGAGCCGTCTAAGGCGAATGAAATGCTCGCAAACGGCGATGCGGATATGGTCACGATAGGCAAAGGGGCACTGGCCAACCATGATTGGGTAAACAAAATCAAAGATGGAGCTCCACTGCATCCATTTGATCCAGACATGATTTTGAGGCCGGATGCAAAAATTAAAGAGTTTGAGGTAAGAGGAACAGTGGCGAATTAAAAAGTGGAATTGAGACAAGCTTTATGAAAAAAAAGCTTTACCTTCCGTTTTCTGGCGTGCCGAACCGAGCGAGACCGGCGCGGCACGATAGGCTGCGTACACCGTAAGGGATAAAAGACCTTCGGAAAGTTCCGCCTGCAATATGCAGGCTGCTTTCTGAGGGCCTTTTTGGTGTTGGCATCAGGCCGCACCGGAGGCTCCCGGAAAGCCGAAACAAGCATAGTGACGGGTAGGGAGCAGAAAAGATGGGACGAAAATAATCAAGCGATGCAGGAGACTTCAGCGTGTGGGAAAAATTTCAAAAATAGGGTTTGACAGATCTTTTTACGTACAGTAAGCTGTATGTATTATGGCGGAAACGCTTACGTAGCAAAAGGCATCATGCCTCTGGCAGTGTGGCATGAGAGCAGTCTGGCAGCAATAACAACACTTAACCCCATTTTTGATAGCGCTCTCATTAGGGGTTTGAAAATCCAGCACCCTTTATTTTTCAATTCAATTGAAAGGAGGCCCCTTCATGAGCAAGGAGTACATTCTTGTCATTGATGAAGGTACGACAGGGATAAAGGTGATCATCTTCAATCGGAAATTTCAGGCTGTGAAAGAAGTTTATGAAGCTATCGATACGATTTATCCGGGACAGGGCCAGGTAGAACAAGATGCAGAAGAAATATACCAAACAACAATCAAGCTTTGCCGGCAGGCCGTCAAGGAACTCGGAATCGAGGCTAATGAAATCGAATGTGTGGGCATTTCCAACCAGCGTACCTCTTGGCTTCTATGGGATAAACAGTCCGGAATCCCTATCCGAAACATGGTGACATGGCAGGATTCAAGGGGAGCGGCCCAGATCGAAAAATTTATAAAGGACGAACGTTTTAGCGAAAAATTCCCGGGGCTCGCGCCGCTTCTTCCCCCGTTTTACTTGCCGCTTACGCTCTCTGAGATCAAAGAACATGAACCGGAAGTTGTAAAAAAGATCGAGGACAAGTCGGTGCTTTGGGGGAATATCGATTCTTGGCTTATTTATAAATTGACAGGTGGAAAGGTGCACGCAACAAGCTCGAGTACGGCCAGCAACAGCACGGTTTATCTCTCCCAGTTCGGATGCTGGTTTCAAGAGATGCTTGAATATGTCGGATTGACCCTGGATATGATGCCCGTGGTTAAAGACGAAGCGGATGATTACGGTGTGATGACAGAAGATATTCTAGGGGTGGAAATCCCAATCGCGGGTGTGGTAGCCGATCAACAGTCAGCATTATTCAGCCAAGGATGCCTTGAGAATAATACCGCAACTTGTACGAATGGCACAGGTTCCTTTATCGACGTGAATTTAGGATCCGTTTATCGTGAAATACCGGGATTTTATACGACTATCGCATGGAGATTGAAAGACGACATCAAGTATATGGTTGAGGGATTTACCTTAACTGCGGGAGCGTCGCTGGAATGGGTCAGAAATGGGCTTGGACTTATCGACAACTTTGATTCTATGGAGGAAATCGCTGCTTCGGGTAACGGCGACGTTTACTTTGTCCCGGCTCTCATGGGGTTAGCTACTCCCTACCATGATTACTCGGCCCGCGGATCCTTCATGGGAATATCGGCAACAAGTACAGCTGCGCATTTCGTTCAGGCAACCTTGGAGTCAGTCGCTTTTTCAACTGCGTCCATCTTCGAAACGATGAAATCCGAAGAGTTGAAAACGATCAAGCTGTCAGGCGGAGCTTCTAAGAGCGATAGAGTAGGCCAACTATTGGCCAATCTTACGAGTGTCGAGGTTGTTCGTCCCGATTCCGTAGAAGCCACAGCACTTGGTGCGGCGGAGTTTGCAGCCATTCAACGCGGCAGGATTACCCTTAACGATATTCCTGACTTGGTTACGGTTCATAAGACCTTTCGACCCGATGAGAATCAGGAGAAGGATAAACAACATTTCCTCATGTGGACAAAAGCGGTCGAAAGATCGCTCGGTTGGCTGCAATGAAATAAATGAACATTTTTCACTTCCCCGTAGCTTGTTGCGGGGAAGTGATTTTAGTCCCAAATACATCTTAAAAAACAGGTTTTTCTTTACCGTTAACGACGTTACTTTGAATCGTTGCAATGAATGCAGGATCAATCCGATTTTGGATAAGATCTTCAATCCACTTTGAATTATTTCTCACAACCAATACGGCCTCAGTATTCGTATCTCTATGAACTTCTTGATACTGCAGAGGAACTATTTTCAATTCAGATGGTAGATTTGCAATCGATTCGCTGCATATCGACACATCGATGTTTCCCGAAAGAAGTTTGGGGATGGACTCGCCGTAAGATATTTCAATGAATTGGACCGATTTTCCTTCGCATTCCTTTAAGGCCATTAGGAAATGGTCATGAGAAGTTGGGTCTACGCCTACTCTCATCCCGTCAACAATTCCGTTGTCATGCTTTCTGGGCATCAGTAGGGCGTGATTCGCCACGTTTGAACCCGGACCGAATCCAAAGAGAAGAAGAAGATCACCTTTATCTGCTTCCTGCAACCAACTCATACGCGAGATAATGGCAAAATCACAACGTCCCGTTCGCAAGAAGTGTAAGCGATTTTTGGCGCCGCGCAGCTGAGCAAGAACAAGAGGAATATCGGTTTGTTCAAAAGCATAGTGCAGCCCTGTAGATAAGCCGTAATGAATTGTAGAAATTGCGACTGGCATCACTCCAATGATTGAAGTTAGATCTCCTAGCTGAAGGAGCTTCTCACGGTTCAGTTTTTTAATAAATGATCCTCGTTTGCCTAATGCATCGACTTCCAACGCGCCTTCGTCAATCAATAATTTTAAGGCGGCTTGTACCGTTCCGCGGCCTGTTTCAAATTCAGCAGCTAATTGGCCAATAGGGTCTAAACGGTCGCCTTCTTCCATAGTAAGCAATCTTCTAGCAAGAGTGACAGCGACCGATCCATATAGGAGCAGCATTTAATGAATTCCCTCCAAATCATTCCACCAGCTTTTGTACTGTTTTGAGCCTAACAAATTAAATGGCAATTTACAATTCATTTGAGAGCGAAGGGCTAGCAGGAATTGACAGAACTAATTATGTACAGTAATCTGTACGTAAGTTATAAAATACTCAAAAGGAGTTGTTGGGAATGAGCAGAAAAAGTGAAAAAACAATCCACGATCTACAGCAATTGCTTGGTGAAGCGAGTGTTAAATTTGATGCCGGCAGTTTGGAGAATCGCGCGAATGATACATGGCCTTTGCGGCTAGTTCAGAAGACAGTCGGCGGGCGGTTGCCGGGACCGTTATGTGTGGTTAAACCCCAAAATACGGCGGAAGTGGCTAAAGTGCTAGCTTATTTGAATGAGCAAGGCATTACAACTGTCCCTTTTGGCGGAGGTTCAGGTGTCGGCGGGGGAGCGGAGCCTACAAAAGAGAGCGTTATCATCGATGTTGGCACAATGAATCAAATTATAGAGCTGAATGAAGAGAACTTATATGTAACGACTCAGCCGGCGGTCATTTTGGGTGATTTGGAGAAATTTTTGAATGAAAAAGGCTATACAACCGGTCACTATCCGCAGTCGATTAACTTGGCACAGATGGGTGGTTTGGTGGCAACAAGAAGTTCGGGCCAATTCAGTACAAAGTATGGAAATATAGAAGATGTGCTGCTCGGGCTTGAAGCCGTCCTGCCGAATGGGGAAATTATTAGAATCAAGAACATTCCAAGACGTTCAGTTGGTCCGGATTTGCGGCATATTTGGCTGGGCTCCGAAGGGATATTCGGGATCATTACCGAAGTGAGCGTCAAAATATTCCCGACGCCGCAGGAGCGTTGGATGCAAGCCTATGCCATCCCAAACATGCGCCAAGGCTTGGGAATCATTCAAAGCTTCGTGAGAGAAGGTTGGCAGCCGGCAGTCGTTCGGTTACATGACGATAAAGAAACTGCTCAAAAATATGCCTCTTATGTTCATGAAGGCGAGTCTGTTCTGCTTATTTTGACGGAAGGACCCAAAGGATTAGCACAAGCTGAAGGCAACGGGGTTGATGCGATTGTTCAGGCCATGGGAGGTCGTCCGTTAGGCGAAGATCCCGTGCAGGAGTGGTTAGGGCATCGGAATGATGTCAAATTGGAGAAATACACCAGTCAAGGAATTATTGTTGATACGATTGAAATTTCGGCCATGTGGTCGGATATAGCTGCGATTTATGAAAAAGTAACGGAGCGCCTAACAAAGGAAGTGCCAGAACTGCTTCTAATTACGGGACACTCCTCCCACAGCTATAAACAAGGAACGAATATTTACTTTATTTTCGGAGCACAACCTGAACAAAATCCGGATAAGGTCGAACAGCTGTACTGGACCATCTGGTCTAAAGTAATGGAAACGACATTGGAACACGGAGGCTCCATTTGTCACCATCACGGGATTGGGAAGGGCCGTGCGCAATGGGTTCCAGATGAACTCGGAAGTTCGTATTCGCTGTTAAAAAAATTAAAGGAAGTCCTTGATCCTAACGGTGTTATGAACCAAGGCACATTAATGCCGGCAACAATTAATAAGCCATTGGAATTAACATGATAGGATTATGAAACCGCCAATCTCGCCTTTCAAGAAAGGAGCAACGTCGTGGGAATTCATCCGTTCAGTCCTGAAGGTCGACAACAGGCATTACAGGAAATGGGGAAACAAACCGTAGATTTGCTCATTATCGGCGGCGGAATCACGGGTTCCGGTCTGGCAAGGGATGCTGCGCTTCGAGGACTAAAAGTAGCCTTGCTGGAGAAGGTTGATTTTGGTTACGGAACATCAAGCCGGTCTTCAAAGCTTGTTCATGGGGGAGTTCGTTATTTGGCTTATGGCGAAGTCAACCTTGTAAGAGAATCTGCACGAGAACGCAAAGTTTTAAAAAAAATCGCCCCTCATTTAATTCATTCCTTGCCGTTTGTTTTTCCCCTCTATAAAGGAGAAAGCCTGATGAAGTTTCGTGCCGGTTTCTTCCTGTTTGATAAGTTGGCTGGTTCGACCAAATCCGAAAAGCATAAAGTGTTGAGCGTTGAAGAAGTCAGAGAATCCGTACCTGCCCTTAGAGATCCTTTGATCGGCGGTATTGTTTATGGAGAATACATTACGGAAGATGCACGATTCACGCTGCTGAATGCGATTTCGGCGGCCGAACAAGGCGCATTGGTTGCCAATCATGCCGAAGTTACCGATTTTATTATAGAGGGCGCCAAAGTCATCGGGGCGAAAATGACGGATAAACTGTCCGGCGAAACGTATGAAATTCACGCCAAAGTTACCGTTAATGCGACAGGGCCGTGGGCAGAACAATTGCTGGCGAATAATCGATTTTCGGCACCGAAAAAATTGTTGATTAGCAAAGGAATCCATCTCGTATTTGATGCCACCCGCATTCCAATAAAAGGCGCTGTCGCCTTGAAATCGCCGTCCGGCAAGGAAGGATTTATGATACGCCGCTGGAATTACGTGTATGTCGGAACGACCGATGTGCAGCATGATGGAATCATCGATCAACCGCAAGCGGATCGAAAAGCTGTGAATCACCTTCTCGACATGAGTCAGGAATGTTTCCCTGATTTGAACTTAACGGAAGACGATATTTTGGGCACTTGGGCAGGCGTAAGACCTCTCATTTCCGAAGGAAATAAATCGTCGCGCGATACTTCGAGACATGATGAAATATGGAAAATCAAAGATGGATTATTAACTGTTGCCGGCGGCAAGCTCACGACTTATCGTCCGATGGCCGACCGCATCATGGTGAGCGTAGGCAAGGAGCTGGGAATCGAATTGCCGGATAATCATCGGACAGAAGAAGTTATTCTTCCAGGCGGCGACATTAAAGGCGACTTTGAACAATTTAAGGGGCAGATGACCAAAAAGCTTGGGGATCTAGGTTTTTCTGATGAAACGGCTGAAAGATTAATATGGTTATACGGGACAGCGATTGAGGATCTGCTACAATATGCCAATGAAGATCCCGCATGGCTTGAGCCAATCGCTCTTGGCGTACCTGCGATAAAAGCGGAAGTACGGTTGGCATTAGAAAAGGAAATGGCGCTCAGTTTAACCGATTTTCTTGACCGCCGATCCGCCTTGTTGATATTCAGCAAAGACCATGGTGTAGAATCGGCCAAAACGGTTGCACATATTATGGGCGAAAGATTGCAGTGGAGTGACGAACATAAAAGGGAACAAATAAACATCTATCTAGAGTTGCAACAAAAGCATCTTACAGATTCCATTCGAGTATAGAATCATAATGAATTTCCCGAATTTATAAATAATGGATATATTATATTTAATTACTAATAGACAATGGCAACAGAGGCCCTGATAATAGATTGGAAGTTCCCATTACATGGAGCGCTTACATAATCAAGGGCAGGGGATTGAAGTCATGCAAGTCTTAAAGAAATGGGCTGTCGTTGTTAGCGCGGCCATGCTCATTGTTATTGGCATTAGTGGTGGAGCGACGGAAGCGGCTGCGGCGAAAGGAACGCCCATCAGCGTTTATTTGAACGGCAAAAAGCAGACTTTCGATCAGCCTCCGGTCATTGTGAACGGGGCGACGCTTGTGCCGCTGCGCGGCATTTTTGAAGGGCTTGGCGCCAAAATTTCGTTGAACGGAAAAACGATCACTGCAACGAAGGGTTTCACGACGATTGTGCATACAATCGGTCAATACGGGGCCCTCGTTGACGGCGAGAGGGTTACAATGTCGCAGTCGTCGATTGTGCTGAAGGGCCGTACACTCGTGCCGCTTCGCTTTATCGGCGAAGCACTAGACAGCAAAGTAAGCTGGGACGCGGGTAAGCGGCAAGTAACCGTCACGGCGCTGAAGGGAAATGAGCTGCAAGCCCGCTGGGCCGAAAAGGCGGATACATTTGTTTGGTCAGGCAAGCTGGATAAGCTCAAGCAAATGCTGAAATACGGCTGGAAACCAGCACTAAGCGAGCAGGCCTGGGTCGGCAGCGTGCTCACCAAAAATAAGGATATCGTGAAGCTGTTTCTGGACAACGGAGCAAGCGTCAATGTGATTGCTACGGATGAAGATGGAGGCAATCTGGCGTTGCTTGAAGCGGCAACACTGCCGTACCGCGTGATAGCGAATGGCGATATGATAGAGACGTCGCAAACGTCGGATCTGGAGCTGTTGCGGCTGTTGCTGGCGGCCAAACCTGCCATTAAGGAACTGGAGCAGGAGATCGGCAGTCTGCTGTGGACGCCAGCTTCTTACAATCGGTTGTTAATCGCTCAAGAGTTGATCAATGCGGGCGCAAGCGTTAAGTCCGACGGCGAACGGAAATTCAGCGCTCCTCTTGTCGGAGCGGCGGGATACGTGGACCAGGACGGCAATCGCGCGATTGAAATGATGGAGCTGCTGCTCAAAAACGGGGCGGATGCCAACGATTGCAACTGTAATCCGTTAGAGGAATATACGGCGCTGGAGTATGCAAGCGGCATATTATACGATGCCGAGGACGGCAGTACTGAGCATAAGCCAGATGTCCGTGCGGTGCAGTTAATGCTGCAATACGGAGCGGATCCTAAGCTTGATAGCTCTCTGTATGAGGCTGTCGCAGCGGATTCAATCGATGTCGTCAAGCTACTGCTTGAAAAAGGCGCAGACCCCAACAAGCTTCACCCAGTCGTGGAGCAAACTCCGCTGGAGCTTGCCCGCGAGAACAGCAACAGGGAACTGATTGCGTTGCTGGAAGAAAAGGCAAAGGCATAAAGCTTATAACAGACCTTTGGGAAGCCCCGGTTGCAAGATGCGGGCTGCTTTCCAGAGGTCTTTTTAACATTTGAAAAAAATGCTTTACCTTCCGTTTCTTGGCGTGTAATATGTTACATCAAACGGAAGGGTTTCTAGGGATCCGGGAAGCGGGCGGCGGCATGCCGCCCCTCTTCGCCGAACCGAGCGAGACCGCCGCGGCGCGATAGGCCGCGTACACCGTAAGGGATAAAAGACCTTCGGAAAGTTCCGCCTGTACATGATGCAGGCCGGCTTTCCGGAGGTCTTTTTGTCATGGACGCGAACTCTACTTGTTCGTATTTCCTGGCGATTCGGAAGCTGTGGGCCGACATGGTGTTTGCAGGGGAAATTGCATGGCAGGGGGAGTGGAGAGCATGAACGCGCTCGAGACGAGAGGATTGAAAAAAACGTTCCGTGTCAAACAAAAAGCACCCGGGTTCGCGGCAAGCCTCCGCTCGTTGTGGGCGCCGCAATGGAGCGACAAGGAAGCGGTTAGCGGCATCGACCTGACGGTCGCGCAAGGAGAGACGGTCGCATTTCTCGGCCCCAACGGCGCGGGTAAGTCGACGACGATCAAGATGTTGACGGGCATCCTGCATCCCAGCGAAGGGGAAGCGAAGGTGCTTGGATACGTTCCTTGGAAGGAGCGAAAGCAGCTTGCTTACCACATCGGAACCGTATTTGGACAAAAGTCGCAGTTATGGTACCATCTGCCGCCGAGCGATACTTTTGAGCTGATGAGCCGTATTTACGAGCTGGACCGAACGGATTACAAGAGACGCCGCGACAATTTGATTGAGCGTTTCGTACTTGGCCCTTACTTGAACACGCCAGTACGGCGGCTTTCGCTCGGTGAGCGGATGCGCTGCGAGATCGCCTGCTCGTTCCTGCATCGCCCGAGTCTGCTGTTCCTCGACGAGCCAACGATCGGGCTGGATGCGATGATCAAGGAGCGAATCCGCGAGCTGATCGCGGAGCTCAATCGGGAGGAGGGGACGACGGTATTCCTGACCTCCCATGATGCAGGTGACATTGAGCGGCTGTGCCGCCGGGCCGTCGTCATCCACCATGGCGGTATCATGGTCGACGGGCCGGTGGAGCGGCTGAAGCGGGATATTTTGCGCTATAAGACGGTTACGATTCGCATAGCTGAGGGGGCTGAGTTGTCGGGTAGCGGGGGAGGGAATGTTATGCAGTCCACAATTCTCGCAGCGAACGGAGAGGGGAGGTTGTCCGCTGATGTGGGAAATGGAACCGTGCAAGCTGGCAGCAGCTTGCCCTTCGGAACGGAGCGACTGCCGTCGGAGCCTGGCATTCTCAAGCTGTCCGTCGACCTGACGGCGACAGGTGTGGAAGCCGTGCTCTCGGAGCTGATGAGCCGGCTGTCGATCGCAGATGTCACGGTTGAAGACCCTCCGATGGAGGAGGTCATTAAGACGCTGTTCGAGCGTGGCAGGGAGCAAAGTGCAGCAGGGGAGGGAAATCCGCCATGAGCAGTGAGATAAAGTACGGAATAGCAGCAGGAAGGGGTGGGCCGATCCAAAGACTCGCACGTAAAGCTGCCAAGTACTCTGCCGTTGGCGGGATTACGCTCAAGCAGCAGACGGCTTATTGGGTCGATTTCCTGATGAGATCGCTGTTCCTGCTGCTCATCCTGTATGTATTCATGCAGCTGTGGACGGCCGCTTATAGTGGGCAAGGAAGCGGGACAGATACGGTCATCAGCGGATTCCGTTTGAAGGACATTATCTGGTATCTCGTTTTGACCGAAGCGTTCACGATGGCTTTTCCGCAATTATGTACTCGGATCGAGGAGGAGGTCAAAAGCGGCGGCATCGCTGTCCGCCTGCTGACACCGATTTCGTACAGCGGTTATCAGTACGCCTCCTACTTGGGAGAGGCGGCTCTGCGCTTCCTGATCAATCTTGCCTGCGGCTCAGCGATCGGCTGGATGCTCGTTGGGCCGCCGGAATTCGGCGGAGGCTGGGCGGCGATGGCGGCTCTTGGCCTTGGCAGCTTCACTTTAGCTTTTCTGCTCAACCTGTCCATTGCGCTGTGCGCGTTCTGGGTGGAGGAAACGAGAGGGCTGGAATTCATTCTCCAGAAGCTCCAATTCACCGTTGGCGGCATGCTCATTCCTTTGGATCTGATGCCCCAGTGGTTGCAGCAGATATGTGCATGGCTGCCATTTCAGGCGGTGTTGTATTTTCCGGCCAAGGCGGCCGTAAGCGGCGGGAGCGGTTTGGGCGGTTATCTGCTGCTGCAGCTGACCTGGATCATACTTTTGGCGGCTCTAGCCGCATGGATCTATTCGCGGGGCGTTAGGAGGCTGAATGTCAATGGAGGTTGAGAAAAGGTCGCGCAGAGGCGGGTTTTGGATTGGCACGCTGCCCTTCCTTTTCACCTGCTGGAAGTTGAATTTGGCGGGAGCGATGGAATTCAGGCTCAGCTTCCTGATGACCGCAGGTATGATGTTCCTGAACAATATCATCTGGCTTCTGTTTTGGGGGATCTTTTTCAGCCGCTTTCCATCCGTTGGCGGATGGGAGCTTGCCGATATTATGCTGTTGTGGGCGGTGAGCGCAGGCGGCTTCGGTTGGGCGAATATGTTGTTCGGCAATTTCAGCCGAATCGCCTATTTGACAGCTCATGGTGAGCTGGACGTTTATATGACTCAGCCGAAGCCGGTGCTGCTGAATATTTTGGCGAGCCGCATGTCGCTTACGGCGATCGGAGATTTCCTGTTCGGGCTGGCGATTTACGTCTACGTCGGTGATCACAGCTTGGGAGGTTTGCTGCGTTTTCTGCTCGCTTTGCTGATGTCGGGACTGTTTTTTCTATTTTTCACACTGGCGGCGGGCTCGCTGGCATTCTTCATTGGCAATGCCGAAGGCATCGCTTTCCAACTGTTCAACGGGTTTTTAACCTTCACCACCTACCCCACTGATATTTTCAAAGGATTAGGGAGAATGATGCTGTTCACAATCCTTCCCGCAGGTTTTATCAGTTATATGCCGATCGGCCTGCTGCGGGGCTGGGACAACGGGTTTATGTTTACCGCGGCGGCAGCGCTGCTGGCGCTAACCGCTTTGGCATTGCTGCTGTTTTATACAGGGCTGCGCCGTTATAGCTCCGGCAATCGGATGGCAATGCGGAGTTGAGGGCAATCAATCCTCCTGTTTCGGATCAGAAGTCGGCTTCGCCTGTCCGTTCATGCGATATTGTGATGGAGTAAGTCCGGTTACTTCTTTGAACTGATGGCTGAAATAATGAACGCTTTTGAAGCCGAGTCTGAGCGAGAGCGACTCCATTTTTTCTCCAAGCAGCAAAGCTTGTTTAGCCCGCTTAATCCGTTCTCTAATCATGAAATGTTTGGGCGCAAGACCGACTTCTTCTTTGAACAGTTTGGAAAAATGAATGGGATGATAACCGCATAATGCGGCGAGCTCTGCGACTGACCAATTATAATCGGGCTGCAGTTGCATCGCTTGAATGGCCCCTTCTATTTTGCCGTTAACGGTCGCAGTGGGGTTTCCTTCTAGCCTATGTCGGTAAATAACGGTGATAGCCTGCATCATCAAGGCACGAAGCGCCATCGTATAACCAGGTTGTTCGGATTTATATTCCTTGACTATCCGAGTCCAGATCGGCTCGAGCCCAGGCACTTCAAACAAGGTTGGCATAATAAGCTGACCTGCCGTTCCGCTCGTGATTACAGGGTTGTTTGCAGCACCAAGTGGCGGCCAAGTGTCCGAATATTGAATGCCAAGTCCAGGATGCACGGGTTCTGGAGAGGCATTTTGCCAGTTGAAATGAATGCTATAAAAATCGGTTTTTTCCGTTGTTTCCAAATAGGTTTGACATTGGGGTCCGTAAAAGATACTTTCCCCAGGCCGGATCGTGTAGGTCTCATTATTTAGATATAACTTGGCAGAACCCGTAATCACACTCATGAAATGGCAGTCGGGAATAATTCGAAGCCCCCAATTTTCACCCGCCTCCTCGGTTTGCCTTGCGGCGAAGTTAACCGTCGGTGCGATTTTTTCAAGCTCAATGATAGACATAGGCTCCCCTTCTCCCCGAATATAAGAAAAACACAAATGATTCATTAGATTTAGGAAAATACAAATGTCTGCGCTCTCATTATGATTAGGTTATCAACAAATCATAATCAAGGACGAGGAGAGGTGCAACAATATGTTAAATGCAGCGCAACTGGCGGAGTTTGAGAAAAACGGGTTTTTGAAAGGTGATGTGGTTTTGAGCGATGCTGAAGTAGAACGGTTACGCGAGGAACTGGACTTGATTATGGAGGGAAAATCGGTCAAGAAGCCGGTCCTTAACCATAATATGCGTGCTGAAGAAGCGGACTCTTTATATAAAGGTATGAAAATGAGCGTAAGCGAAAAGGTAGTCCAAATCGTAAATATTTGGATGGCGAGCGATACTTATTTACAACATGCCGGGCACCCGGTCATCTGTGAAGAGATTGCACAATTATGCAAAACCGATACCGTCCGCGTCTGGCATGATCAGATCCAATATAAACCGCCTGTCACAGGTGGACCTACGCCATGGCATCAAGATCATCCGTTGTGGCCGGTTATCCAGCCTGCTGATCTTGTCAGCGCCTGGGTTGCGCTTGATGATGCCGTTATCGAAAACGGCTGTATGTGGATGGTGCCTGGCAGCCATAAATGGGGAGATCATCAGAAATATATGGCGAGTACGCCTGATTTCATGCCGTATCATCGCAATCCCGAATTGCTGCCGGAAGGTGCAGAGGTTAAAGCCGTTCCTTTTGAAATCAAAAAAGGGCAAGTTGGATACCATCATAGCCTCACTTGGCATGGCAGCCCGAACAACCGCTCCGATCTAAAACGCAGAGCGATCGCGGTCCACTACATGCCTGGTCACACCGTTTATGCGCCAACGAGCGGACATCCAATGGTCCCTTATGTAACGGTCAATGAGGGCGATATTCTTTCCGGCGAGCATTTCCCGGTCGTGTATAGCATCGCTAAAGCAGCTATGTAAGTAAGGGAACGAACCCCCGACGAGCAATCGTCGGGGGTAGCTTTTTGACAAAAGACATTATGTTCGATATCGCTTAAGGCCTATAATTTTCATTGACTCTGACATGAAGATTCATTACTATTTATTTTGAAACCCGTTTCATAAATTGCGTTTCTTCAGAAGGGGGATGGCGGAAGCAGAGAGTATAAAGCGTACTAACACGATTTATTGAATGCGCTTACAATGAAAGGCGTTCAATTCTCAAGGAGGATCAAGATGAAAAACAAGCCAATCCATAAACCTTTTTGGTTATCGTTATTTACACTCTTCTGTCTGTTCGGTGCTGCACAAGCTGTATCTGCCGCTCCTGTTTCCGTACCCAACGGGGTCCAGTTTACGGACTCAGACAGTAATCTTGTTCAAGCACATGCAGGTTCGGTACTGAAAAAAGAAAATTATTATTACTGGTTTGGTGAAAATCGCACAGAAAATAACAAATTCTTCGCCGTATCCGTCTATCGCTCTACAGATTTGAAAAATTGGGAGTTTCGAAATCATGTGCTTACTCAAAATTCGGACCCGGAGCTGGCGCTTGCTTTCATAGAACGGCCTAAAGTTATTTACAACAGCACGACGGGCAAGTACGTCATGTGGATGCACAAAGAAAATGGAATTAATTATTCAGAAGGCCGGGTAGCTGTGGCTTATTCCGATACAATCGACGGTGATTATACCTATACAGGAAGCTTTCAACCAACTGTTGGCGGAATATCTTATGATTCCCGCGACATGACATTGTTCCAGGAGGATAACGGGGAGGCGTATCTCTTTTCATCAGCATCTTCACCGACTAAACCAAATAGCTGGAACTCAACGATGAATATTTTCAAGCTTACGGGGGATTACTTGGATGTTGATAGTAAAATCAACACTATATTCGAGGGCCTATACCGCGAAGCGCCTGCTGTATTTAAGCGTAACGGCGTGTATTTCATGTTAAGCTCTACAACTTCAGGATGGAATGCAAATCAGCAAAAGTACGCTACAACTACGGATCTCGCTGGGGAATGGTCTGAACATTCGAATGTGGGCAATGGCAACAATTATGATTCTCAAACGGGGTTTGTTCTTCCAGTGCGAGATTACAGCAATAATGTCGTCAGTTATCTGTTTATGGGAGACCGCTGGGGGCCTTCTTGGGGTGGGAAAATAATTCATTCCAAATATGTATGGGCTCCTATCGTATTTACCTCCGATACCTCCTTTACTTACAACTACTACGATAATCTCATTATTGATACAGCAACCGGGACTGTAACGGGATCGGATAATGTGTGGGATGCTAACGGCTATTATAAACTCACAAACAAAAATAGCGGACTCGCCTTATCTATTCAAGGAACGGACAAAACCGCAGAAGGAGCTAACGCCGAGCAAGCCGTGGCCACGGATGATTCGTTTCAATTGTGGAGATTGGTTCCGGTTGATAGCACTCGCGACTTTTTCTACATTGTCAACCAAGCTAGCAATAAGTATTTAACCCTGAATTACGAAAGTGCGACCTCATAAAAACATAAAAAAGTGCCCCGATCTTTGGTAGAATGGTGTTTGCAAAGACAACATCACCCAAAGAGAGGAGCACCCATAAGGTGAAGTTTACCACAAAAATCACGTCGTTGAAAACGGAATTTTCTATGAGAAATACAACAAATTTTGCAGGCAGTAAAGTCATCTTGGGATTCCTTGAAACCATTTGTTTCAATCAAGCCCTTCGGACCTTGGGGCTCGCCAAATCGGTAAACGCGATTTTCCCCACGCATCGCATCTTGCAGTACCTTATCATCGGCTGGCTCTTGGGCTGCGAACGTCTTTTTCACTTCCGGTCGCTGCAAGGCGATGCTTTAGTAGCCCATGCGCTTGGCGGTCGTGTGCCTCATCACACGTTGTTAAACAAGGATTTGCTTCGTCTGGGCAAAGCCCATAATCAGTTAGCTCCAGCCCTCCGAAAATTAACGATCGAGATCATTGCGCCGCAGTTGCTGGGCTCACTAATCCTCGATCTGGATTCCACCGTGGAGACCCTGTACGGGAATCAACAAGGAGCGGAAGTTGGCTTCAATAGTCAAAAGCGTGGGCGTAAGAGTTATCATCCCTTGCTCGTGTACGAAGGTCAATCGCGGATGCTGGTCAACGCTTCCTTGCGCCCCGGTAATACAAGCAGTTCCACCGATGTTCTGCCTTTCGCCCAGCAAACGCTCGATATGCTTGCTGCCCACGACGTCCGGTATGCGCGGTTCGACAAAGGCTTTGGCGGCGAGGCGTTCTATGCCTTCTGGGAGTCCCGTCAAATCGGGTACGTCGGCAAAATGAAATGGACAACACGTCTTCAGCAGCACGTACAAGCCTGCGAGCATTGGCAACGGTTTGTGGATGACGAATGGATCATTGAAGGCGTAACGGTCGCCTACCAAGCAACGAGTTGGGACAAGATGCGCCGTGTGGCTGTGATCCGCAAAATGCCACGATGGGATGGAGAGCAGTCACAGCTTGAACTTGACGTACTCTGGCAATACGAAGCCATGGTGACAACGGAAGCCTGGGAAGCCATCGACGTATGGCGTTTCTACAACCAGCGCTGTTGCATGGAGAACTACATCAAGGAAGGCAAACCATTCACCGGATTCCAACGCAGTCTTTTGCCGCCAATGAAATCGACCTGCTCTTAAAACTGCTTGCCTACAATCTGTTCGAACGATTTAAGCAGCATTGCTGTGAGCCGATCCATCAAGCCTATACCGTTCAGCGGTTCCGACGAGAGTTTTTCCATTGTGCAGGCGCGTTTGTAAGTCACGCTCGTCAAATGACCTTAAAGCTGTCTGCATCATTTCAAAACCAGAGGGTCTGGCGG
>NZ_NMUQ01000001.1:681016-795422 GCF_002233675.1 Paenibacillus herberti
GTGCAGGCGCGTTTGTAAGTCACGCTCGTCAAATGACCTTAAAGCTGTCTGCATCATTTCAAAACCAGAGGGTCTGGCGGCGGATGGAACAAAAAAGTATTTTATTGGAATGAACGAGTAATTCCAAAATAAGTCTTGGAAATCCCGTTGCCCCTTCATTTGGGGAGGGGGAAGGTGACGGCTTATTTCATCCATTCTGGATTGAATCGCAAGTATCGCCTCCATAACTGGATGAGATACCCAAGTCCGTTTTTCTCCAACGACTGATTCTATAGGCTTTCGTAATTTAGGTTAACCTTAAACGGAGTGTCTTTAGATAATGGTGTCCTGATTATACAGTCAGCTCTGTCCAATCAATATAATCAACAATGGCAAATTAATAAGTCTGAAAACGGAACGTACACCTTAATCAATCGAAAGACCAAAAGTTATTTGGACGTGCAAAATCAGTCTCAGCTTGCTGGAACACCTCTTGTTCAATGGCTGCAAATAGCGGGCGCAAGTCAGGAGTGGAGCTTTGAACTAAGCCGTACACTTCCTCCAACAGCGGTAGATACAACCAAAATCTATGCTCTAACCAATCGCAATAGCGGTAAGTCTCTCGGTACAGTCAATAATTCCACGGCAGATGGCACCAGCATTGAACAGCGGAACTATACAGGAGCCGCAAGTCAAGATTGGAAGTTCATTGATGCAGGGGCAGGTTATTTGAAAATTAAAAACGTCAATAGCGGCAAATTCATGGATATTGCAGGAGCTTCCACATCGGATAGTGCGAATAATATTTTGTGGACCGAAACGAATGGTTTAAATCAGCAATGGCAGTTAGTGGATGCAGGGTCTGGCTATTATAAAATCAAGAATCGCAATAGCGGTAAAATGCTGGCTATGAATGCCGGCTCCACAGCGGATGGCGCATTAAGTATTCAATGGTCAGAAACAGGTTCCTTGAATCAGAACTGGAGCTTCTCGGAAGTCGCACCACTCGATTTAACAAAGTCGTATACGCTTACGAATCGGAATAGCGGTAAATCGCTGGGCATTGCGAATAATGCCACAACGGTTGTTCAGAACACATATGGCGCATCGTCAAGCCAAGCCTGGCAGATTATTTATGATTCAGCCGGTTATTACAAAGTTAAAAATGTGAACAGCGGCAAGTTTATGGACGTATCCGGCGCATCTATTGCAGATGGCGCACAAGTTGTCCAATCGACTAGCAGTACGAGCATAAGTCAGCAATGGCAGCTGATTGATTTCGGAGGTGGCTACTTTATCGTCAAAAATCGTAATAGCGGGAAAGTGCTTTGTATGAACAATGGCACAACTGCGGAGGGCGGGGATAGTATTCAGTGGACGGTATCAGGTACGGCCAATCAAAATTGGAGTTTCACTGTTATTACGCCATAATCGAAAGGATTCAAGTAAGACAGGAGCAGATTGCCGTGGTCGGTTCTGCTCTTTTTTGTGGACCAATACGAAGTGAAAAGGAATAATGGATAGGGTTGAAGAAATAGGTTTGGTTCGATGAGGAGAACTAGGCTTGAAGAAATGTAATAGAATACATACTTGTTAATGTTTTTTGGTATAGGGGCAAGAGGGCAAAGGCGGTTTAAGCAAGATGAAGCCGGATTCCCCTCCAAAGATTCACCTCAATTTGAAATTCGCTTGAAACAGTCGATCCCGATGACAGGTCTCTACGGATCATCCAAAGACATTATTGAACTTAAGAAGAATCCAACAAAAACAATATGAACTTGATCAAGGAGAAAATATTGGGTAATGATTGGGCTCACGGTGCAGCTCATGGTGCTGATGCGTTGGATGAGATTGTTCAATGTGAGGAATGCACTGCTGAAATTCATAAGGAAGTTCTATCAGCAATTCAAAAGGTGTTATTTAACGGAACTTACACACGTGTGAATGTAAAACATTTTCTCAGAAGTCTATATTTCAGAATAAAGTGCTCCCCAGATGAGTATTCAGGTTTACTAGAAATTGTTCATAAAACAGAGAATGGGTTAAATAAATTTATGTAAAAATTTTATAAAATAATGAAATCAGCATTGATCCAATAGTTGAATTTGTCTATGCAGTTACTAGGGAGGCATTAGAGAAGATGACGAAGATAATAGATGGTAGGGTCAGTCTAATGCCCATCCGATTGGTTGAGTTGTTAGTTGATCCCTCCAAATTGAACTTGCAAAATCTCGTCATCTTGAGAGTTGGCCATATTCCGGTGAGAATTTCCCGCAGGAGGAACGCATTTTTCAACAACGTTGCGCTGGCCTATATTGCAGACGGGAACGGGACTTACCAAGTGGATGGCGGACTGGTTCAGAACGTAGAGAAAGGAAGCTTTTTTTTTGTTTATCCCGGCAGCAAGTTCAACTATGGACCTGTGGAGGGGGGCTCGTGGGAAGAATATTATATCGATATGATCGGGAGTCGTGTAAGCGAGTTTGAAAAAAGAGGTTTAGTCCACAAAGGCAAGGTGCTGCAGGTCGGCGCCGACCCTGCTTGGGTCAGAAAGCTGAGAACTTTGGCTTCACTTTTGGAAAGCGGAATTCCCGCCAATGCGGATCGTGCTGCACTTCAGCTGGAATCTCTTTTGTTTGAATTCTCTTTAATGACAGATGGAAGTCCTTCTAAATCAAACAAAAACCTTGAAGTAATCGAAGATCTTGCTCACTATGTTTATAATCCAATTGATGCCGGTGTCATTGCCCGCAGACATAATATTTCGGTTTCAACCCTGCGCCGGATCGTTAAGGAGCATTCGGGTTTTCCATTAAACGAATATATCCACCGTTTGAAAATAAATGAGGCTAAAAAACTAATCGTTAATACGCCGACCAGTATAAAAGAAATTGCGCTGTCGCTCCAATACACGGATGTTTACTACTTTTCACGCCTATTTAAAAAATACACCGGAATGTCAGCGAGAAAATTCCGTGAAAGCATCTAGTGACTTTGTCTTGGAAAATGAAACATGTGCATGATTCATTTTCCACTTTAATGAAAAAGTGTAGAACTTCAGTTCTGCACTTTTTTTGTCATTCTTTAAACGATTATTGAACTGATCTGCATCTCATCTGCATCTCATCTACATCTCTTCCTGTTAATCTACCTACATAGTGGTCATGACTCAAAATCATAGAAGCTGGAGGAGTGTAAAAAATGAAAAAAATGTTGTTAATCCTACTTAGTTGTATGCTCATGATTTCTGTTTCTGCTTGTGCAAGCAACGACGGCAATGGGGGAACTAGGGGTGAGAACAAGACCGAAGAAGTTCAAACGAAAGGCGGCAATAAGACCGTTATTGTCTCGATGTTGTTTGTAAATGACTTTTTTAAGGAAGCGAAGCAAAAGTATGAAGCCAAATATCCAAATGTCAAGATTGAGCTCAAGTATTTGCAAACGGCCGATAAATGGGGAGCGGAGGACTTAGAAAAATACATAAAAACGACGAATACGGAACTGTTGGCCGGCAAAGGGGCTGATGTGATCTTTATGGATCCATTGCCTTTAGGTAAATATGTGAATAATAAAGTGCTCGCGAATATGAGTGTAATGATGGAACAGGATCCGACGTTTCAGAAGGATGAATATTTCGATAATATTTTAGACAATGTCAAGGTGGGCGATGGCATCTACAGCATACCCTTGGGTTTCGGCCTGAGTACCCTGCTCGGAGACGAAGAAGCAATTGGGAAAGCTGGTGTAAGCTTCGACGACAAGACTTGGACCTGGAGTCAGTTAACCGAGGCAGCCAAACAACTGGTGAAGCAAGGAGATTACAAATATGCGTTTGCTAACTTTCCTCCCGAAAGCATGTTAGCCGAGATGGTTACCGATAATTACGCCGAGTTTGTGGATGTGTCGAACCGAAAGGCAAAGTTCGAGTCTGAATCATTTACCCGTTTGCTCCAGCAAGTTAAAGCGATGTACGATGAAAAAATTGTCACTGAAAAACCTGGAGGTTCAGGAAAAGCATATTTTTCCCCTGTCTTCGTAAACTCTCCGAAGGAATATTTCAGCCTTACCAAAGTGGATTATGCCAAAGGGAAAGTGTATCAAAAGCCAAGTATAAGCGGACAGCATCCAGGGGGTTATTTCTATACCAATTCGACCCTCGGCATTAATGACAAATCTTCCGTCAAAGCGGAAGCATGGGATTTCGTCAAATTTCTTTTGTCTGAGGAGATGCAGGATATACCGAGCGATAGAGGCGGCTTTCCAATTAATAAAGGGACCTATGAAAAACAATTGAAACAACTGGTAGGCGAAGGAAAGGTTGAGGTCCAATATGGACCCGGTAAAGGCAAGATTGTCGAAATAAAAGATGCAGATGTTCAAGCGCTCAAACAGTTTGTTACCGGAGCGAGTAACCTCCTAGCGAACAATGATCCCGTAATCAAAGAGATGATATCCAAAGAGTCCGAAGCTTACTTTAGCGGACAGAAATCTACGGAGGAAGTAGGCAAGCTGATTCAAAATCGGGTTACGACTTACTTGAATGAATAAGGTGATTCAGCATATGAAGTTTCGACGGGTGCAAAAAGATTGGCCGGTGGCACTCCTTTTCTTGGCGCCAAGCGCGATCGGTTTTTCGATTTTTTATCTTATCCCGTTTGTTATGGGAACTTTCTATTCTTTCTTGGATCGTACAACTGATGGTTCTTTTGTTGGTCTCGCTAACTATGAGGAGCTGCTCGCGAGCGGCTCCTTTCGCAAAGCGGCGGTGAACACTTTTCTTTTTACTGGAGTAAGTGTCCCACTCATCCTTATTCTGTCCCTATTGCTGGCGCTTTTGCTGAATCAAAATATATATATTCGAAATTTGCTGAGAACCGCTTATGTATTGCCGCTCGTCGTACCGGTCGCCTCTATCGTCATGGTCTGGCAAATCTTATTCGATTGGAACGGTACGCTGAATGTTTGGATGCAGCATATGAATTTAGAACGGATTGATTGGATGAAATCCAAGTGGTCTATTGCGGTGCTCACCATAGTCTATATTTGGAAAAACATCGGGTACAACATTATTTTATTTTTGGCCGGGCTGCAAAGTATACCGAAGGACTATTACGAAACTGCGGAAGTCGAAGGTGCAGGGAGACTTCATAAATTGACTCATATTACGCTTGTTTATTTAACGCCGACGATGTTCTTTGTCATGTTAATGTCGATTATTAATTCGTTCAAAGTGTTTCGTGAAACCTATATGATCGCAGGTGATTATCCGCATGACCGTATTTATATGCTGCAACATTATATGAACAATATGTTTCTATCGCTGGATATCCAGAAGCTGACGGCCGCAGCCACGCTAATGGTAGGCTGTATTCTTATCATCGTGACCGTAATGTTTTCGGTAGAACGCCGGTTTCGGCAATTTATGGATTAAGTGTGGTGAGACGGGTGAAAAAATCAGCTTTGTTCCATAGATATATACTGACGTTTATCATGATGATGATTGCCGCGATGATGTTATTTCCGATCGTAGTCACATTTACGAACTCGCTGATGACGGAGTTGGAGATCGGACATAATTATGGTCTCATCGGCA
This sequence comes from Paenibacillus herberti, assembly GCF_002233675.1. Classification (GTDB taxonomy): domain Bacteria; phylum Bacillota; class Bacilli; order Paenibacillales; family Paenibacillaceae; genus Paenibacillus_O; species Paenibacillus_O herberti. The sequence continues at coordinate 686,589 of NZ_NMUQ01000001.1, forward strand.
AAATGACGAATATCGAAGCGGGTGAGAAGGATGAATACATCAACTTGAAGCTAATTCCGGACTGGTTGACGTTACAGCAATATATGAAAGTGTTGCTGGAGAATACGACGTATATGAAGATGTTTTGGAACTCCGTAGCGATGGTTGTGCCGATTATTGCAGGACAAGTGTTTATCGCATCGCTTGCGGCATACGCTTTTGCCAAATTCCGTTTTCGCGGGCGAGATAAGTTGTTTGTTATTTACATCATGACGATGCTCATGCCGTTTCAAGTCACATTGGTTCCCAACTACATTATTTTAGAGAAGCTTGGACTGATAAACAGTACAGCTTCGATCATACTACCGGGGATTTTTGGTGCTTTTGGCGTATTTATGCTTAGGCAGTTCATGTTACATATCCCGTATTCCTATATCGAAGCGGGCAAAATTGACGGAGCGGGGCATTTGAGAATTTTCATACAGGTTATCGTCCCGCTCATACAACCTGGGCTTGCGGCATTGGTTGTTTTGTTATTTGTCGATTATTGGAATATGGTGGAGCAGCCGCTTATTTTTCTTGAAGATGCGTCCAAGCAGCCGTTGTCACTTTATTTGTCACGAATTAATGAAGGGGCGCGGGGTGTCAGTTTTGCTGCATCTGTGATATACATGGCGCCGATGGTGTTTTTGTTTATCTATGCGGAGTCTTACTTTATTGAAGGGGTTCAACTATCGGGAATTAAAGGATAGTTTTCGCGTAGATTCAAGTTCCTTCGGAAAGATTTGAGGTGATTACAATGGAATCCCAAAGAGCCGAACAAGCGGACACAAGCCGTAAACGAAAGATTCGCCTCTTTTTCGGCTTGTTTATCAGTATCCTAATCACATTTACACTGCTTAGCAATACAATACTTTCCCTAACTTTGCCAAAGGTAATAACGGAAGATCCGAAAAAGGGGGAGTTTGTACAATCGTACCTAGGCAGTGGACTATTGATGCCGCGGGAAGTATTGGAGTTAAAAAGTGAGGCAAATTGGAAAGCCAAGAAGGTGTATGTCAAGGAAGGGGACTCGGTCAAGAAAGACCAGAAGCTGGTGTCTTATGACAGCAAAGGGGCGGAAAGGCAAATTAAGGATGAACAAGCAAGTCTTCAGAAGCTTATCATTTCAATGGAAGGGCTACATAGTAGCTATATCGAGGCTTCGCAAAGCGGAGACGAGATCAGCATTCGGAGAGCTAAGCGAGAAATACAGAGTGCTGAAATCGATCTTGGCATTCAGCAACGAAAAATTCAAAGTCTTCAGGATGTGCTGGAAAATAATCGGGAACTCGTCGCTCCGTTTGACGGCATCGTCACGAAAGTTGGTGCGACGGAGGGGGTTTCTTCCACATCAGGGGGACCTGATGTGGGAATCTACAACCGAATCCGGGGATTGCAGTTTGAAATGCAAGTGCCTGCTAGTATAGCTGCTTTGCTGGAAATAGGTGAAACGCTTGATGTTCAAGTGATGGGAAGCGAAATTAAGGCTGCACAAATTAAAGGGAAAATCACGGAAATTCACAATGAGGACCCCATTAATGAAGGTAATTTGCCCGCTGGACGTGAAGGCGGAGAAAAAGAAAGGGTTAAGCGCGTTCTTGTCGCGGTGCAGGAGGAGGAGCTGAAGGGCGGTGAACGGGTTCAAGTGCAGTTATCCAAACAGACGGTAGGCGAAACCGTATTGGTGTCCAGCAAAGCCATTCACGAGGACATTACCGGAAAGTATGTCTATACGCTTGAAGAAAGAAAAGGCCCGCTTGGCAATGCTTTCTACATTCAGAGAATGAACGTAACTGTCGCAGATTCCAATGATCAAGAAACAGCTGTTATCGAAGGATTGTATGAGTACGATCAAGTCATAGTCGAGAGCAGCGTACCGCTGCAAGAGGGTGAGCGGGTCCGATTGCAGTAATCGACCCATTTGCAGGCAACCGGCTGTACTGACAAAGAAATGCCCGCGTGTGACGAGCGATGCGGGCATTTCTTTTTGTATAAATTCCTTAAAAGCATGTAATCGCTTTGAAAACTTCTCCACAATCGGGCTCCTTAAATCGTTGGAGTCCGCTTCTGTATTTAGATGTCCGTGGAATGACCGGAAGCTGTAAGCTTTTTATCCATCCGCTCCAGAAAACCTTCATACCCGTGGGTTCCGTTTTTATGATGGTTGCCTATCCAATGGCTCCACTCGCTCGATATTTTATTTCCTTCTTCAATCGTTTGTTGTTTGCTCCATTCCGGAAATACAGCCTTCAACCAGGCAACCCCGTAGGAGATATGTCCGGACTCGTCCGCCCAGTCGTAGTCGCAATCCTGAGCAGCGGCAAGGTCATTCTTTTCAATAAATTTCGTTTTTAAGTTCGATTTATGCCGCGGCCCGCCTTGCTCCAGCCGATGGAGTAACAGCAATAAATACCTCACGCCTCTAGCTCGAAACGCCCGCCAATGATCCGGCACCATCGGGTAATCAACGCCAACTTCAAGCCCTAATGCAGCAAGCCTTTCCACTCCCATCGTTGCGTGACGAATTTCGTCATAACACCATCTTGCAGCGCCAAGGTAGAGCTCCCAAGGCATATTTTTGTATTCCCAAATTAGAGCCGCTGGAGTTTCGGACGCCCATACTTCGTTGGCATGATCAACTGCAACAGCAATTTGTTCTTCGGTAAAATTCCTTGCAGGTCTTGGGGATACCTGCGTAACGGCTGGCTCCCAAGAGAGATCTCTGCCGCCTTCCATCGGCAGCTCATAAACGAGACCTTCGAGAACAGCTGTCGAGCGTGGATCAATTTGCGCGTCTGGGCCGTGAAATCCGCCACAGGATGAAAGAGCGCCGCTAACTGCGCTTAACCAGTCACTGTTCTTGGCTTCGTCGGCGGCACGGGATGATTCTCGCATAATCCCTTCATATTCATGAAGCTGCATATTGAGTTCATCAATAATTCTCTTTAGGTAGAGATGACTTGGCGCATCGTCGAGGGGATCGGAAACTTGTAAATATTCCTCAAGCGCCTCCAGCATCGCCGGCTTGATAACATCATAAACACAGTGTAGAAACAGCTCATCGGAGGGGGCCGTCGGTATCTTTTCCAATACAAAAAGCAAACTCACGTCAGCATTATCTTCGACATCCACTCGTGGATACCGCAAATCTAATGTTCTTAACCTAAGCATATCGGCGTGTAACGAATCCAGCCAAATGTGGCGAGCCAGCAATTTTTTGCCCGGCCACCAACGCATTGCAGGCAGATAACCGGCCATTGCCCGCATCGTTTCCTTTACCGTTCGGTAATATCTGCGCATCATTTTACTTGCGGATTCTACGTCCCTGAGTTTTAATTCGGTACGATTTGATAATTGGTCAGGCATAATATTTTCCCTCCAAAGGTAAGGTGTTTGAGCGTTGATGCTGCCTTGCTTACCTGTTTCGGAGATAAATATACCGCCAATAACATCGTGCGGAAATGGAATGGATGTCATAGATGATGGATTATATAATCAAATTATTTTTTTGTAGCTAGTAAGCCTCAATTACGAATGAACTTTTTTATAAACCCAAACTACCGATTTTATGAGCATAATGGAAAATATAATACCTCCTACGAGCCATCCATTTAAAAGCATCATTGGTTCTACAAGATGTTTGAAAACTGTTGTAAGATTTGCGAATATCATTATTAAAACGGAGAATGTTGAAATGAACATAGCAATTCGTTCGAGTTTCTCTATAAACTGTACTGTTTGGAAGTCTTTAGTCAACTTAATTAGAACCCAGATGCAAAACCCAACAGCTAATGTTGGTATAGCCATACGTTTAAAAGATTCACTAGGAATACCAGTAAACCGCATAATGTATTCAACAAGATAATGAAATAATTCTTCGAATTTTCCGTCTGTCAAAAAATTATAAAAAAAGAATAGAGAAACAGATACTACTGCGGAATAAAGGTAAGCATTTATTACAATCATTTTACGGCCTGTGTTCCATAGCTCATGTTGCCTTTGTATTAATAGAATTAATTCTTGCTTCTTTTTATTTAAACTTGTAATTGTTATATAGTTATCGCTTACTAACTCTATATATTCAGAAAAGTAATCTTCGTACTTTTGAGACTCACTTCTTATCAAACTCACTGCCTTATCAAGAACTGAAATAAGACTAAATATAAATCCAATTATAGTAAAAACAAATGCAATGACAATCTGCTCATTAATAGTACTATTTAAATATAATTTAATTTGAAATATAGTGAATACGAACATTATCAATAGGATTACTGACCAAAGCACAAGTTGTCTAAAAGTACGTTCGTCATCGTTTAAAGTCGAGTAACTAAAAATAGAAAAAGTGAGGAAAAAACTAATGAATATAACAATGATTAAAATCCCGGTTATATCAGTAGTGATTTCTTTATATTGGTATATGGGAACCATCCATAGAAATGAGAATAATAAACTTATAAAGATAATAAAGCCCATAGCTTTAAAGGTTCGCAAAATAAGTTTGGATTTCTTTAAGATTGTAACTAAGATAAATAGTTCTCTAGGTAGGTTGAACTTTTTATTGTGATAATTCAGGGAAAGAATGCTGAATAAAAACGAAAAAACAAACAAGATCATCGAGTAAAGTGAGGATATACTTACTGATATTCTTTCGTTAATGAAATTAAATATAACTATAATAGAGATGTAGAATACAAGTCCAAATAAAAATGAAGGGATAATTATATAAGTTGAATTAATTAGAAATCGATATAATTTAACTCGAGGATGATCATCTGAAATAAGAGATAAACAACTGTTTATAAAAACTGCATTAGCCATTAGAATTTTCTTAAATACAGAACCATCTTTTTCACTCATTGCTGTACTCCCCCAGAGTTATTTTTGCACACAATCTTTTGACGAAGCTATAGATAATCTATACTATGTAAACTTGATTAATTCTATTTTTCATAAATTCGATAGAGGCCACTGATTTCCGAGGGCTTGCTTGCGGAGGTACTTCTAACAGAATCAATGGGATCTACATGCCTTTTCAAATGGTTTGTAGTCATCTAGAACTTGGTTTAGAAAATATCGGAATTATTATTAGTAAGTTTGCTCACTTAGTGGATAAACGAGATTTTTGAATACTCTTTTATAGCTCACAATAAGTCCAAACGAGATGGCTCCCAATCAAGTGAAGCGTAACATTGACGGGGCATTGGAGCTCCTAGAGTAATACAGATTTTTTTCATATTTCTGAACTGATTGTTCTCAAAACTTACAGAGGAGTGGATCTACTATGAAAGCAATGTTATTAAGAGAAAAAAATACATGGAAAGAATGCAAATAGAGGATGCAGCTAGGCCAGTTCCTCGTGAAGGCCAGGTACTTATCGAAGGGTATACCGCTTCCCTGAACCCTGTCGATTACAAAACGGGTACAAGTGGAGTCCCTGGTTGGACGTATCCGCATGTCCTCGGCCTCGATGTAGCAGGAATTATTGCGGAGGTTGGTCCAAACGTCTCGCAGGTCAAGGTTAGTGATCGTGTTGTTTATCATAGCGATTGGCGCGAGTGGGGAGCTTTTGCACAATTCACGCTTGCCAAGGTTCATATGGTAGTCCCAATACCGGATGAGGTTTCTTTTGCGGAGGCTGTAGCTCTCCCAACTGCAGGTTTTACAGCTTATCAGGCCCTTCATCAAAAAATCCCTATGCACGCTGTTGAATCCATTTTGGTTCATGCTGGTGCATGCGGTGTCGGCGGCTTCGCCATTCAATTGGCAAAACGTCTCGGAAAGACGGTTTACACAACCGCGTCTCGGCACAATCATGATCTTGTTCGCTCGTTAGGTGCCCACTACGCTTTTGATTATAAGGAGGAAAACTGGGTCGAGCGGATTATGGAAATTACGAACGGTCATGGGGTAGATGTTGTACTGGATGCCGTCGGTTCTGAAAATGCAACGTTATCGCTCGATGTCATCGCCTACAATGGCCATATTGCGCATATTGCAGGGGCGCCTGATATGTCAAAAGTAAAACCGTTCACACAGGTTATCTCTTCCCATGAGATTGCGCTTAATGCGATTCATCATCAAAATGATCGGAAATCGGAAGAAGTCATCGTAGAAATCGGAGAAGATATGTTGGACATGGTTTAGCGAGGAGAGATTGACCCTATGATCACAGAAACCATTACGTTTACGGATATTCCTGCAAAATTGGTAGAGTTCTCACAACGCCACGTCAGTGGGAAAATCATTGTTGATCTAAAACAAATGTAAGAGGACAACTATCCAAGTTGGAAAGGCGGGTACAAATGTCGGAGCCACGAGTTTTCGTTCGCTTCCCCGAAGAGGGTGACGCCGCGCAATTGATAGCGATGTATCGGAGCAATCGGGAGTTTTTTGAGCAATTTTCGCCACGCAGTGCTGAGGAATTCTATACGGAGGAGCGTCAGCTCGAGAGGATCAGGAATAGCAAGATCGACATGGCTGAGGATCGCAGATATTCCTTCGTCATCTGTCAGAAGGAGAACGAGCGGATCATAGGGAGCATTGATCTGTCTTTTGTGGCGAGAGGAGCGCTGCAGAGTTGTATGATTGGGTACAACCTGGACCAGGCTCATAACGGCAAGGGTTATATGACAGAAGCGGTGCAGCAGGTCGTTCGATACGCCTTCGACGAGCTCAAGTTCCACCGAATTACGGGGGAAGCCTCTCCTCACAATGCCGGATCTATCCGTGTGCTTGAAAAGGCTGGTTTCCACAAAGAGGGCATTTCTCGCAGCAACGTGAAGATCAACGAAAAGTGGGAGGATCATCAGGTTCTGGCGATTATTAATCCATCTGAGGAGATTTAGCGTTTAATGGAGTCGAGCTCATTCAGGATACCTCCTGACATGAACTCGGCTCTTTTTTCAGATAGTTGAAAAAAAATCTCAATTTATCCCATATTTTCTAGTTCGCTTTCGGAACCTGCTGCGCCAGCCATTTTTCCAAGTCCTTCGTCAGCTTCCCGTCGTTTCGCTCCAGCGCTTTGAGGAAGTTCGACAGCTTCAACAGCAGCGGGCTACGCGACGTATCACCGGCAGCGACCGCTTTTTTATACGCGGCAAGCGCTTCGGGATCAATCTTTTTCGTCTCGTAGTCGAACAGTGTTTTGATGTCGCCGTAAAAAACGATTTCCCTGGTCCACTCATACTGTTGTTTCACTTGTTTGATGCGGTTGGAGCCGCCATAACTGAGGATAAACTTCTCCTGATCCAGATTGCGCTTCAGCAGTTCGCTCCACGGGATGGCGAGCGCCCAATCCAGCTGTCTAGGCTTCTGGGTATCAACGGCCATCATCTCGATGTACAGCTTGATGTCCGCTCCGACGCTGACTTTCCATTTTTCATACAGCGTATAGTTAATGACCGGGTAATACAACACTTCCGCAGATGTAACGAGAAAGCCTTGATCCCGCGCATCAGTAAGCAGCTTGCGCGTCGTCCCGTCCTTCACATATTTCAGCATCGATGCGTACGTCCTGTCCCCGCCGCTTTTGCGCAAGACTCTATCGATTTCCTTCTGCGTTTTGTCGACGTTGAATCGCGCATGAAGCTTTGCGGCTTTCTGGGCGTTTTCGAAACGAAGCACCATCAAGGAGCCGGTCCAGGTGTCAACTTTGGCGATATGATTGTTTAAATAAGTCAATGCTTGCGCCAGCTTGCCCGAAGCGAGCAGCTTCAAATAATCCTGATTTATTTTTTGAACGGCGGGCGATGCGGGGACCGCGGTAATCGACGCCTGGTCGTGAGGCGGAGCCGGCTGCCCCTCTTGCGCAAATACAGAACCTCCTCCGCCTGCGACTACCGAAAGAACCAGCAGCGAGGCGGCGGTATGCTTCAACCCTTTTTTTATCATCTAAAATCCTCCTGTTTTGTAAAATGGCGGTGCAAAGTACCCTTTCAGACGGTACTTACACGGGAATGTTGCAAGGAAAACATGTCGTTTGTCCCGGGACAAGCGACAAAACGCCCCTTGACCCCGGATGTTACGAGCTCCCCAGCCACAAGCTCAACAGGGCAGCAAGATCTCAATTTTAGTGCCTTGACGCAGCTTGGATTGTACTTGAATTTTACCTTCATGTGCTTCAACGATCGTTTTGGCGATGCTCATTCCGAGTCCTGAGCCGACCGTTGACTCATCCGTATTGGTTCCGCGGTAATAACGATTAAACAAATGATGCAGCGTTTCCTCATCCATCCCTTTGCCATTATCGATGACTCGAATGAATGCCTGGTTGTTCACCCTGCCGATAGAGACGGTGATAACTACGCCCCGCGAATTATGCTTCACAGCGTTGGACAGCAGATTGTCCATCAGACGATGCAGCCAGGTTTCATCGGCCGTTATCAGCAGAGGACGCTCATTCCCAATGTAGCGGAAATGATACTCCGACAAGGTACTGTCGTTGATGTACTTTAGTACGGAATTACGTACTAGCTCATCCAAATCCATCTCCCGCAGCTCCATGATCGAATCACCCTGTTTAAGCTGATGAATCATAGAGAAGTCGGAGATCAGCTCAAGCATATAATCTCCCTTTTCACGGATTGTCGATCCCATAATCCGCATCTCCTCTGAACTCCATTGCTCCGGCAAGCTCTCCAGCATATAACCATAACCTTGAATGGTGGACAGAGGTGTGCGCAGATCGTGAGATATCCCTGACATCCAATCCTCTTGCGCTTTTTCCAGCCTCTCGCGCTCCTTCTCCATTTGGGCCAATTTATGGGTCATCTGATAGAAGGATTCAACCACCTCCTTATAGAGTCTGTAGCGGATTCGCATCTTGCCGTCTCGGCGGAATATTTTGCGTTTGTCCTTGGTGGTCAGCACTTGATCGTACTGTCCGCGGCCCATACGTTCGAACCAGCCTGTAAACAGAATCAGTGGTTGACTGTAGCGGTAGCCATGCCAGATGGAGATAGGTAAGGCCAAAAGCAGGATCAGACCTGAAAACCAGAAGAGGTTGCGAGTTGCCATATCCAGCGCAGGATGTTTCAGAAGTTTTCCCGTTGCATTGGTCGTATAGAGCACCCAGGTCATCCCGCTGAGCTTGTCCCGGTGCGCGACAATATTTGTGTCGTAGTTGCCGGGCGATTGCTGGATGGCCAGAATGTCTAGCGGACGATATGCCTTCTGCATAAATTTTTCATCGCCGATGTCTTGTACGATATGACCCGAGGGGTTGATTACTTGCAGATAGCTATCATTTTCACGCAGTTGCTGATCCAGAAGGAGAAGCGATTTGCTCTGCACCATTCCCTGCTGTTCGTAATCATCAAACCAAGCCACGAGCTGGTCAAGGTCAGGATTAGGGTAGCCCAGTATGTATAAGAGCGGCTCGTTATAAGTAAAATTCAGCTCAGTGTGAACCGTATATTTCCCTGATGTCCGTGTCTTTTGAATATCGAGCAGTTGAGCGCTGGAGTAGACAGCCGGTAGCGCTGGCTGAGTAGTTGTATTGACGCCGAAGATCACTTCCCCTTTGGCATTGACAATCTGTAGCCACATTCCTTTTTCCTCGAAGAGCTCGCCCCATTTAGAGGGAATCCGAATCGTTCCATCCTTGTATTTAGCCTCTAGAGCAATTGTTTGCAGGGCACCGATTGGAAAGCCCCGGCGCAGCTCATTATTTGTCATGTTCTGTAAAAACATCAAGAGCGCAGCCAAAGTAACAACCACAATTAGCAAGGAAAAAAAGATTAATTGATACGTGAAGTGGAAGGCCATACGCTGCCTTATCTTCATCACTCCTGCGACTCCTTCACTAGCTTGTAGCCGATCCCGCGTATGGTAAGCAGCAGCTGCGGATTGCCGGGATCGATCTCGATCCGCTCTCGTATGCGCCGGATATGTACGATTACCGTCGAGTCGTCCCCATGGCCGTTAATGCCCCAAACCTTGTCGTAGAGCTGTGTTTTGGAAAATACGATCCCGGGATGCTTGCAGAAATGCACCAACAGCTGAAAGACCTGGGCTGGACAAGAAACCGGATTCCCATCCACGATCAGCTCGCCCTCTGCCTCATTGACGGTGAAGCGGTGGGATCGGTAAACTCCCATATCGGGTCGTATCGCGGAATCGGTTGTAGGAGCTTCCGGCTCTAGACGACGTATGCGCGCTTGAATTCTTGCTGCTACCTCCAGGGGATTGAAGGGCTTCGTTATATAATCATCCCCTCCCATGGCAAAGCCTCGCAGGACATCGAGATCGGAAGCTTTAGCCGTCAAAAACAATATATGAGGATTTCCGTATTCACGGAGTTTGGAGCAGAGCTCCAGTCCGCTGCCGTCGGGAAGCATAATGTCGAGCAGAATGATATCGGGGGCAGCGCGCGCCGCTAAGTCAAGCGCTTCCGCGCAGGTTGAAGCCACGTATAGCTGCCGAAAACCTTCCCTGCGAAGCACCATTTGCAGCATTGTGACAATCGAAGGCTCGTCGTCAACAATTGCGATTTTAACATCGACTAGATTTATCATCATTTCACCCTATCTCATCGTAGAATACGCACATTAACACAACCTAAACAGCGGGGGGGAAGTTAAGCTTCTGTTCATCTATTCGTTTAGGTTCTGTTTCATTGACGCTTGTAGGATAGGAAATAGTTGCTATTTAGTTACTTTCAATAGAAGGAGTGTAGGTATGAAAAAAATCGGTGCTCTATTACTTTCGTTAAGTCTGCTTACTAGTGGCGTCGCTTCTGTACATGCATCAGATAAAACCTCAACCGTCCGGATAAATGGCGAGTCAATCCAGTTCAATAAATTAGATCCGATCATCGAGAATGGGGTGACGTTAGTTCCAATAAGTCCGCTTTTGGAGAAGCTCGGTATGAAAATGGAATGGGTTGAATCGACCCGTACGATCAGCGGCACGAAAGAAAACTTTTCTTTATCTATGCAAGTTGGCAGCACGGATGCAACTGTAAATGGGAAATTAGTTAAGGTCAATGCTGCGCCTAAGCAAATTCAGAATGTAACTTATGCGCCGCTCCGTTTTGTCGCTGGGGCTGCGGGATATAAAGTTGATTGGGACCCATCGCAGCGCCAGGTTAACCTTACCTCAAAGTCGACCGATGAAGCGGCAAAAGGCCGACTGCAAGACGACTTTTATGAAGCTGTAAATGCGAAATGGCTTGCGTCCACGGAATTGCCAGCGGATAAAATGAGTGCAGGTGTCTTAGAAGACCTCGGTACGGAGGTAAAAGAGCTGTTGTCCGCGGATATGGCCAAGATGGCAGCTGAAGGACGCGACAAAACCGATGACGAGATCGGTAATATGATTAAATTTTACAAGCTTGCTGCTGACAGAGAAAAGCTGAAGGAACAGGGATATGAAGCCATTAAGGCGGATATCGCAACAATTAAATCGATAAACAGTTTGGCAGACTTTGCAAAAAACCAAAAGGATCTCTATTTTAGAGGACTTGCCTTACCATTTGGTTTGTATTATATGGCTGATATGAAAAATGCGACAAAAACGGCTCTATATCTCGATGTGCCTGAACCTGCGTTGCTGGATAAGAGCTACTATGAATCTAAAAATCCTCAAAGCGAAGTATTTTTAGGATTATACAAAAAAATGCTGTCGGAGCTATTGGTAATGGTCGGGGAAACGCAACAAGAAGCCGATCGAATTGCTAGTGAAGCGGTAACTTTCGAAAAAGAGTTCATACAATATAAATTAAGCTCACAAGAACTTAGCAATCTCGAGTCGCTTTATAACCCGAAAACGATCACTGAGTTAAAAGCATACAGCAACAATATTGATCTGGAAAAATTTTTGGTAGATGTTGTTGGAAAAGCCCCGAAGCATATTTCTGTCGCGCCTATAAAGTATTTTGAAAACTTGGATAAGATTATCAATGAGCAGAATTGGGGGAAGATGAAAAGCTGGACGTACGCAACCTTTATATTAAAATCTGCTCCTTTGTTATCCGACGATTTTGTACAGGCATCATCTCAATTAAAGAGAGCACTATTAGGTCATAAAAAAATAGAAACAACGCAAGAGACGGTTTACAATATCGTAAATTCACCCTTCCAGTATGTTGCTGGAAATTATTATGGCAAGACATACCTTGGAGCAGAAGCCAAGCAAGATGTTACGGATATGGTTAAAAACCTGATTGGAGTTTACAAAAACAAGTTGCTTAAAAATGATTGGATGTCGGACAAAACCAAAAAAGAAGCGATCAAAAAACTGGACAATATGAACATGCTCGTTGGCTATCCAGACAAGTTAGATGACATTTATCCGTTGTTAAAGGTGGATGAAAATAAAACGTTATATGAGAATAATCTTGTCATTCAAACGATGATTCTGAAAAGCAGCTTTGCCAAAATAGATCAATCCGTTAATCGTAATGAGTGGATGATGTCACCAAATACAGTGAATGCCTCCTATCTAGCGCTGACAAACACGGTGACGATTCCTGCTGCGTTTCTCCGGGCGCCAATTTACGATAAAAATCAAAGCGCAAGTCAGAATTATGGCAGTATAGGCGCTATTATTGGGCATGAAATTTCTCATGGCTTTGATACAAATGGAGCCAAGTATGACGAGGTTGGAAATTTAAGAAGATGGTGGACGGAAGAGGATTACAAGAACTTTGAAAAAAAATCCAAGGCTATTATTGAGCAATACAATGGAGTAGAGTACTTGGGCCGAAAAATTAATGGACAAATGACCGTATCCGAAAATATAGGAGACATTGGCGGACTAATGGGTGCTCTTGAAGCGGCAAAACAGTTGCCAGATGCCAATCTGCAAGAGTTCTATCAATCCTGGGCGACTGCATGGAGACAAAAGGCTCGTCCTGAGTATGAGCAATTGTTTTCTATAATCTCTCGACATTCGCCAAATAAAGTAAGGGTAAATACCGTTATTGCCAACACAGACGAGTTCTACTCCACATTTGGTGTCAAAAAAGGCGATGCGATGTACATTGCCCCAGAGGACAGAGTTAGTGTTTGGTAAAAGTTCATGGAATAGTTACTGCTTAGTAATTTTAAGAGAAGGAGTGTATGTATGAAAAAATTCAGTGCCGTCCTACTATCCTTAAGCCTGCTTGCGACTGGAGTCTCTTCTGTACATGCATCCGATGATGCCTCAACCATATGGATAAACGGCAAGCAAATCCAGTTCAATAAACCGATCATCGAAAAAGGGGTGACACTCGTTCCAATACGCCCGCTTTTGGAGAAGCTCGGTATGAAAGTGAATTGGGTTGAATCGACCCGTACGATCAGCGGTACAAAAGAAAACTTCTCTTTATCTATGCAAATTGGCAGCACAAACGCTACTGCAAATGGAAAATCAGTCAAGGTTAATACGGCGCCTAAGCAAATTCGGAATGTGACTTATGCGCCGCTTCGTTTTGTGGCCGGGGCTGCGGGTTATAAAGTTGCTTGGGACCCATCGTCGCGCCGGATTAATCTTTCTTCCAAGTCCACCGATAAAAAAGTTCGACTGCAAGACGACTTTTATAACGCTGTAAATGCGGAATGGCTTGCGTCTACAAAATTGCCAGCAGGTAAAAAGACTACAGGCTACTTTGAAGAACTCGGTACGGATGTAAGGGAGCTGTTATCCGCGGATCTGACCAAAATGGCGGCTGAAGGACGTGATAAAACCGATGATGAGATCGGCAACATGGTTAAATTTTACAAGCTTGCCGCCGACAGAGAAACCTTAAACAAACAGGGATATGAAGCCATTAAGGCGGACATCGCAGCAATTAAATCGATAAATAGCTTGGAAGAATTTGAAGGAAATCAAAAGGATCTTTATTTTAGAGGATTTGGCCTACCATTTGCTATGTTCCCTTTGCCTGATATGAAAAATGCGAAAAAAAACGCTCTATATATCGATGTTCCTGTACCCGCGCTGCCGGATAAGAGCTTCTACTCGCCAGAAAACCCTCAGAGCGAAACCTTTTTAGGGTTATACAAAAAAATGCTGTCAGAACTATTGGTAATGGTCGGGGAACCGAAACAAGAAGCAGATCGAATTTCCGGTGAAGCGGTGGCTTTCGAAAAAGATTATATGCAATACTCTCTAAGCTCGGCAGAACTTGCCAATTTCGAATTGATTTATAACCCGAAAACGATCACGGAGTTAAAAGCATACAGTAATAATATGGACTTGGAAAAATTCCTGGTGGATGTTGTCGGCAAAGCTCCAGAGCATATTTCTATCGCACAAGTAAAGTATTTTGAGAACTTGGACAAGGTTATCAATGAAAACAATTGGGACAAAATGAAAAGTTGGACGTACGCGACCTTTGTATTAAGATCCGCGCCTTTGTTATCCGATGAGTTTGTACAGGCATCGGCTCAATTGAAAAAAGCGCTGTTGGGTCAAGAGAAAATGGAAGAAACGATTTATAATATTGTGAATTCACCCTTCCAATATGTTGCCGGATACTATTATGGGAAGAAATACCTTGGCGCGGAAGCAAAGCAGGATGTTACGAATATGATTGAAAACATGCTTGGAGTTTACAAAAACAAGCTGTTGAAAAATAATTGGATGTCGGAGCAAACGAAGAAGGAAGCGATCAAAAAACTGGATAATATGAATATGCTCGTTGGTTATCCAGACAAGCTCGCAGACATTTATTCGTTGCTGAAGGTGGATGCAACGAAGACGTTATATGAGAACGATCGATTCATGCAAACGATGATTATGAAAAACAACTTCGCAAAAATAGATCAGCTCGTTGACCGGAATGATTGGACGTTCTTGTCGCCAAATACAGTGAACGCATCCTATCTGGCGTTGACGAACACGGCGACGATTCCCGCAGCGTTTCTACAGGCGCCAATTTATGATAAAAACCAAAGCGCAAGCCGGAATTATGGTGCTATAGGCGCTATTATCGGGCATGAAATTATTCACGGATTTGATACAAATGGAGCCAAGTATGACGAGGTTGGAAATTTGAGAAGATGGTGGACGGAAAAGGACTACAAGAATTTCGAAGAAGTCGCGCAGACTGTTATTGACCAATACAATGGAGTGGAGTATTTCGGCCAAAAAATCAATGGTAAAATGACCGTATCCGAAAATATAGGAGACATTGGCGGACTAACGGGCGCTCTCGAAGCGGTAAAACAGCTGCCGGATGCCAATCTGCAAGAGTTCTATCAATCCTGGGCTTCCATGTGGAGACGAAAAACTAGTCCTGAATTTGAACAAGTGTTTCTTGTAACTTCTCGACATTCACCGCATAAGATCAGAGTAAATACCGTTATTGCCAACACCGACGAGTTCTACTCCACATTTGGTGTCAAAAAAGGTGATGCGATGTACATTGCCCCGGAGGACAGAGTTAGTATTTGGTAAAAACGAAGCGATATAATAGTGCAACAACGGGTTCCGTCCTAAAAGCCCTAAAATGTACACGAAATAAAGTAGCATCAGCAAGACAGGAGGAGACTGAGCCAAGCTCAGCTTCCTCCTGTCTTCGTTTATCTGCCATAACGGTTTAATGCACCTTAATGCGTAACGGAACTGAGAAGCCTTATTCCGGTAAAATCGAAGGATTTCGAGGAACTATAAAAAAGATCTTGACCTTATCACTAGTGTCATACCTTATGATGAAGCTAAGCAACGTTCAGAAGGGAGCGGCAGTCATTTGAAAATAAGCCAAATAGCAAAATTGACTGGAACCAGCGCCAGATCCGTCCGTTACTACGAAAAGAAAGGATTGCTTACTGCTTCTCGTCAAGACAATAACTACCGCGATTTCGACGATTCAATTGTGGAATTAATCAATACGATTCAGATGTACCTGGGATTAGGTTTAACAACGGAGCAGATCAAAACCATTTTGTATTGCGAGCATCCTGAGATGGCCGAATCCGAGCAGAATGGGAAAAAGGATGAATACTGCGAAGAACTGCTGTTACACTATGAAGCTAAATTAATTGAGGTAATTGAGCAAAAGAAAACAATGGATGAAGTTCAGAAGCGGTTGGAAAAGCAGATTAAGATCATGAAGGAGCATCAGGACAAATGGCTTTAGCATATGCAAACTATCGATCAAGAACCTTCTTTCTGGTCTGCACTTGCAATCTGCTGCTTTTCATATCGTTTCAAATGTTGCTGCCAATCTTGCCCGTTTATCTAAAGGACAATGTGGACGGAGCATCCGCTGGGTTGCTCGTCGGTCTTATTACGCTTGCTGCAGTCGCTGTGCGGCCGTTCGCGGGTTATGCGCTCGACCGGACCTAGCTGGGCGATAGTTCCGGGAGTAATAGCTGGAATTGCCGCGCTAGCTGTTCTCTCCACTGCGGATAATTGGGCATGGTTTGGCGCTGCGGCCGTCCTGTACGGTCTCTCGTTCGGATCGGTCCAACCTTCCATTATGGCATGGACGGTCGGAAGGGCTTTGCCAGACCGGAGCGGAGCCGCCAACAGCGCCTTCTTTATCGGAATGGATGGAGGGATCGCTCTTGGTTCGGTTCTGCTCGGAGGCGTGGTGCAGCTGTTCGGTTATGCCGGAATATTCCGCTATTCCATCGTGTTTCTGCTCTTAATGCTTGTTGTCTTGGTAGCCGGCATGATAAGTCGGGACAAAAAGCCTTCCGCTGAGAGATGGCGGCAGGCATTATATTTTTAAGTGAGGCTGCGTATTCGCAGCTTTTTTTGATCTTGTAATTTTCCAAGAAAATCATAAAAATAAAGGAACTTTAACTCGCATGAAGAACTTCATGGAAAAGTTTAAGGAGGTCATTAAGCATGGGAATGCCAACTCATATTGTGGCGGTAGGCGGTGTAGTCGAAAATGAACAGGGACAGGTGCTTTTGGTAAAAACGGTACATGGCGGCTGGGTATATCCTGGCGGACAAGTGGAAGCAGGCGAAAACTTGATTACAGCTCTAGCGAGAGAAATAAAAGAGGAGAGCGGTATCGAGGTTGAAGTATTAGATCTAATAGGTGTCTACTCCAATACGGGAGTTTATAAATGGTATGATGGTGTAACGGACGTTCCTACTAAAGTAATGCTTGATTTTACGTGTAAATCGGTGGGGGGAGAACTATGCACTTCCGAGGAAACACTAGAAACCCGGTGGATCGAAAAAGAGCGGGCGCTTGATTTAATAACAGCTGCAGCTATAAGAACCCGCTATCAAGCCTATTTGGATTTTAAGGAAAGACCGGGTTATATGGAGTACGTCACCAACCCGGTTTTTGAAATAAAATTGGAACGAACGATCTAAGTCGAGACGAATCATGAATGGAAAAAGATATTGAACAGAAGTATTTGATGCCAGTATCATTTAACTTCGATGCCAAGAACCTTTCCTGTTGAAATGGCTGATTGTACTTCCATTTCACCAAAGAAAGGTTTCTTTTTGCATGACAAAAATGAAGAAGGAGCTAATTGAAATGGGATTATTTATTTTCAATAATAGAGAATTTATTCTTTTGGGGTGGGGTACATAGTTAGAATTGAGAAAGATAATAAGCATATTCCATAGGTCTGCGATAAATGGTGCGTTTAAAATCCCTAAAATCTTTATATATATTTTTTTGAGGTTTTCCGTTAAGTTCGATAATCCATAGCTGTCTCTGTTCGTCTAGTACAAAGTCGACACTCAATTCTCCCAATAAACCCATGTGAGTTTCTGCTTCTTGTGCAGCCATGATACTTATTTCATACAATGATTGCAGGATTCCACTCACTTTATCCGGCGACAATAAGCGTGGAAGAATGTCTGCAGTATCATAAATGGTCTCACACATACTCGTATTATAGTAATTTTCATACGCCACTCTACATGTTATAGCGGAAACTGTCCATTCACCGAGAATATCTTTTTGAACAAGGGCCCGAATATCAAAAAATTGATTATCAAGTTGAATTGTACGAATCCCTTGCTGAATCATAAAGTTCTCCATTCCGAATAGTTTGTCCATTTCCTCCTGGTTAATCATATTTTTTCTGAAAATATGACTTGGGGCCAAGCTGTGTAAAGAGATCAGAGTATCTCCATTATCCGTACGTTCAACTCGATAAACAGACTTCCCTTGAAATCCGTAAAAAGGTTTAATATATACTAGTCTATATTTCTCTAATAGTTCTGATACACTTCTTTCATTATATATGAATGTCTCAGGTACATAGGATTTA
This sequence comes from Paenibacillus herberti, assembly GCF_002233675.1. Classification (GTDB taxonomy): domain Bacteria; phylum Bacillota; class Bacilli; order Paenibacillales; family Paenibacillaceae; genus Paenibacillus_O; species Paenibacillus_O herberti. The sequence continues at coordinate 704,792 of NZ_NMUQ01000001.1, forward strand.
AGATTTGACTGTATCAATAGATTGTTGAGATCCCATTTATTAAAAAAATTGATCGTATTAAAGCATTTATTAGTGCCTATAACATTTTCAAGCCTTTGAAGGGTTTTTGAATTTTTGTTATAACAACGGTTATAGACGACATGAGGAAACGGAAATAAACTTTGCTTCCAGATGCCCTTCTTCAGGCTAAGCCCAATGATACGTTGTTCTTTCCAAAGGATATCTGCCGGAGTAAAAGCGTAAAGTTTCAGATCTAGATTATGGAAACGTTGATACAGCTCCAGAATTCTCTTTTTTCTGCTGTTTTTATTCACGAGAATTGCAATTAATGGACAAACTCCCAAATTAATCTCTCCTCGCTATATTTTTTTTAACTTATGCCAGTGTGGACATATGGATTGGGACAATATCTTGGCTGAGTGAAAAAATAAGCGAATACACGGTTCGTTTCACCTATTTTTTAGACAAATAGGCTTTTATAATCTTTATTTTTTGGATATTTGAATAAGATGCATCATCTTTGTGTAATAGGAGATGAGATTATGGGAAGATGTAATTGTCCTCCAGGACCTCCAGGACCTCCAGGTCCAGAAGGGCCTCAAGGAATTCAAGGAGCGACAGGGGCATCAGGATTTGCGGGAGCAACAGGAGCAACAGGTGCGGCAGGTGCAACAGGTGCAACAGGTGTAACAGGTGCGGCAGGAGCAACAGGAGCAACAGGTGCAACAGGTGCAACAGGAGCAACAAGTGCGACAGGTGCAACAGGAGCAACAGGTGCAACAGGTGCAACAGGAGCAACAGGAGCAACAGGAGCAACAGGTGCAACAGGTGCAACAGGAGCAACAAGTGCGACAGGTGCAACAGGTGCAACAGGAGCAACAGGTGCGACAGGTGCGACAGGTGCAGCGGGCAGTGTCTTAGGGTTTGCAGATTTCTTTGCGTTGATGCCCCCTGATAATGCAGCAACGGTTGCCCCGGGTACAGACGTGAGTTTTCCGCAAGATGGACCTACTAGTGGGACTACTATTACTCGAACGGGTCCCAGTTCATTTAACTTAGCTGCGATTGGCATATACCAGGTCTTGTTTCAGGTGAGTGTGGATGAAGCAGGCCAATTAATTTTAACTCTTAATGGTGTTGACCTAGCCAATACGGTAGTCGGGCGAGCAACAGGTACTTCTCAGATCGTAGGAATGGCAATGGTGCAAACGACCGTAATCAATACAATTCTCACCGTACGCAATCCTGCTGGAAATTCTACGGCTTTAACCATCACCCCACTCGCTGGAGGAACAAGGCCTGTCTCTGCACATCTTGTTGTCTCGCAAATTGCATAGAGGGATATGGAGAAGAGTCTAATAAAAAATTTGAATAAAGGTTCTTCTGGAAAGAGAGGATAGACTGGGGTTTGCGGCTTACGGGGAGTTTCTACAGGCAAGGATTATAGTGAGTACGAGGAAGTGGCATACGCCGCCTTCTCGCACTGATATTGAGATACGACATCTTCAACAGCGATCCGTCGATGAGGAAGATGTTTTCATTTACCCGAAATAAAAGCGATGATTATTTACAATTTAATTGTACAATCCAGCTCGCCTAGTGGGATACTTATGAATAATCATTATTCTCTGATAGAAAAATGTTCCAACTGGCATTGAGCCCCTTTTAATCGTAATCCAGGTCAGCTTACCTCTTCAGCCATTCCGAGTAAAATCGTTCATACCCATCCTTCATAACGTGTCCGCTGAAGCGGCCAAAAGCATAATCCCGATTCGCCTCGATTGCAGCTCTAGTAAGAGAAATAAAAGAGGAGAGCGGTATCGAGGTTGAAGTATTAGATCTAATCGGGGTCTACTCCAATACGGAAGTTTATAAATGGCTACAGCTATAAGAATCCGATATCAAGCCTATTTGGATTTTAAAGGAAGACCAGGTTATATGGAGTACATCACCAACCCGGTTTTTGAAATAAAACTGGAACGGTCAATCTGAGTCTATTAGGTGAATGAAACGAAAAATAAAGTCCAGCAGATCAGGCTGAAAAACAGCCAGCCCCATAACAATTCATTGCGGTATCTTTCATTTTTTTGAATCCGCTTGACAGCTCGGAGAAGAGAGACGAGAAAGCCGAGGCAAAGCAGCGGCATTCCATAAAAGCCAAGGTATAAAAAAACCTCCATTAAGCACAGTTCCTTCCTATCACTATGTGAATCTACTATTAGCCATTCGAATTAATTTATGCTTATGAGGTTGCAGTTTGGATTCAAACTGCTCCCTTTTCATTTCGAAGTCCCTTGTTCATCAATACTCATGATAACCTCAACCTGTTCGTCCGCTGTACGTTTATAAGACGCCTCCGAAGTTCGATGGTGGACGATGCAGTCCAATTCATACCAGGGAATATTGAGCTGTATGGATAATCGCTTGGCGAGTGTTGTTTTGCCGCTAGCGACAATTCCGATGATGAGGATTTTGTTCATAGGATGGCCTACCCCTCATTCATGTAAGGTCAATTGTAGATTTACTTCAGCCATTCTGAGTAGAATCGTTCATATCCATCCTTCATAACACGTCCGCTGAAGCGGCCAAAAGCATAATCCCGATTCGCCTCGGATACCCGCAAAGGATGGGCGGCGGCCATGTTGAGCAGTTCGAACCAGTTACTCTCCCCACCGGCGAAAGTATGCGTCGAGGAAATATGGCCATAACAGGCATGCTCCGGTTTGACGACAAGTTTGCCCATTGCCATCGCTTCCGACAGCGGCATCGAAAACGTATCAAAGCGGCTGGAGCTCCAATACACTTTGGCCGTGTTCATCAGCTGGAATACCTCGTCGCGCGATAGGGCGAAATGCAGCTTTACGTTGGACGGAATGTCATATCGTTTCATGCTTTCCCGATAGCGGAGGCCGCCCATTGCCATGATGACTTCTTTGTCCGGATTGCGTCTCGCGTACTCTAGCGGCAGATCTGGCCTGCGATTCGGTTCATCTCGCCCGATCCAGAGGATGCGGTTCTCCACAATCTGAGACGGATCGTAATAGTTGTTGGCAAGCTCTTCTTCAAATCCAATCGGAATGACATCCACGTCCGTTACGCCGTAATCGGTACGGAATAACCCCTTGAGATAGTCGGTATGCACCACCGCTTTGTCCACAATGGAATAAAACGGCTTCATCATCTCATATCCGGTCAGATCGGGATGGGGATAGGAATGGGGGAAAAGCACGCATTTGTCAAAAAACATCTTCAAAAAGGTAAACCCCGACACGGTGTAAATGACATGTTCGATTCGTTCCTGATGAAGCTGGTCCAGCACAAGATCGTAGTTGACCAGATCACCCTTTTCGTATTCGTAACCGGGTGCTTGATCGTATCCACTCACATGGCGCTCCGGAGCGATGAACACAATCTCAACACCGAGCTGGCGGCTCAGCGCCTGAAGTCTCTCGGCATAAATCCGTGGTCCTTGCGCTTCCGCGAATTGAATTTTTCTCATGACCAGTCCGACCTTTGTCAACACGATTCCTCCTGATGATCTCACTGTTCTCCAGCCATTATAATCGACCCGTCCATTCGGGGAAATAGGAGGAGTCCAGCTAGAGCTATGTCTGGACGGGGTAATTCATATACAGTAAGGGTGAATGAATCCATAGAATGGTAAAAGGAGAGGATTAGCATGGAGCGAATCGAGCTTTGGCAAGACGATGCCCCAGGGGCGCTAGGCAGCGAAGAGGAAGACCGTCCGCATCTGCTGCGCTTTCCCGCTGAAGGCAGCGGCGTTCCTCGTGGTGCTGTCATCGTATGCCCGGGCGGCGGGTATGCGATGCGAGCAGCGCATGAAGCGGACCCAGTGGCACAGTGGTACCGCTCTAGAGGGTTTCACGCCTTTGTGCTGCATTATCGCGTTGCGCCGTATATGTACCCCAATGCGCTGCAGGATGCTCAGCGGGCGATCCGCCTTGTGCGGCATCATGCGGAGGAGTGGGGAGTGGATGCGCAGCGGATTGCGCTGCTCGGCTTCTCGGCTGGAGGTCATTTGGCCGCTAGTGCCGGCACGCTGTTTAACGATGGCGATCCATTCGCTGAGGATCCCATCAGCCGTCTTGACTGCCGGCCGGACGCTCTAATTTTGTGCTACCCGGTCATCAGTATGAGGGATGAGGTTGTGCATGTCGGTTCGCGCAGGCTGCTCCTTGGAGAGGAGCTGGATGCGGAGCTGGTGACGCTTCTAAGCGCCGATGAGCAGGTGAATCGCGATACACCGCCATCATTCATTTGGCATACCGCCGAGGATGCTGCAGTCCCCATCGCCAACAGTCTCCGTTTTGCGGCGGCGTTGGCTGAACATGAAGTTGCGTTTGACCTGCATGTCTATCAAAAAGGTCAACACGGCATCGGGCTGGCGTTGGATGACCGACGTGCCGCAGGCTGGAGCGAGCTGTCGGCGAGCTGGCTGGAGGATCAGGGCTGGCTAGGTGACGCCGACTGACCCGATCGTTAAGGCTGTTTCGCGATGTTGCGGAACAGCCTTTTTTGGCTAATGGGAGAAAGATGGAGCAGGAAAGTTGACTAGAGCATTTAAATTGTATACAATTTAAATAGAGTTAATAACTTGGAAGTGGTGATGTGGAATGTCAATTTACGATATCGAGATCGGAACAGCCAAGGGAGAGAGAGCCTCGCTTGCGCCTTATCAGGGCAAAGTGATGCTGATTGTGAACACGGCGACCAAGTGTGGTCTCGCACCGCAATTCGACGGATTGGAAAGGCTTCATCAAACCTACAAGGACAAGGGACTTGCTGTACTGGGCTTCCCATGTGGGCAATTCGCCAATCAGGAACCGGGAGACAACGATTCGATTCAGGAGGCATGCAAGATTAACTTCGGTGTCACTTTCCCGCTCTATGCCAAAGTGGACGTGAACGGAGCCAATGCCCACCCGCTGTTCGATTTTTTGACGAGTAAGTCCAAAGGTTTCCTCGGCACGAAGGCAATCAAGTGGAATTTCACCAAGTTCCTCGTCGATCAAGATGGTCGAATCGTGAAGCGCTTCGCGCCGACTGACACACCGGAAAAGATCGAGAGTCATATCGTCAAACTGTTGAACGCCGGGGCGCAGGTTTAAGCTTAAGCGGTCATGCAGCACACGACCATTGCAGTCTGTCCCTTCGGGGGCAGGCTGTTTTTTGCTTGCGAATCTATGATAAACTTGGGGACAGACAACGAGATAGGGAGGAACTACCATGCTAAGAATGGGCATTATCGGCTCCAACTTCATTACGGAAACGTTCATCGATGCGGCTCGCCAGGTGTCGGGCCTGCAGCTCGCCGCTCATTATTCCCGCTCAGCGGAGCGGGGAGCCGAGTTCGCGGACAAGCATGGCATTCCACTGCGTTTTACGAATTTGGACGAGATGGCTGCGAGTGACGCGCTGGATGCGATTTATATAGCAAGCCCGAACGCGATGCACGCACAGCAGTCGATTGCGTTTATGAAGCGGGGCAAACATGTTTTATGTGAGAAGCCTATTGCTTCGAACAGCCGCGAACTGAGAGAGATGATCGCAGCCTCGCAGGAGCATGGGGTACTGCTGATGGAGGCGATGAAGTCTACGTTTTTGCCGAACTTTGCGGCGATCCGCGATAACTTGCACAAGCTGGGCGAGGTTCGTCAATACTTCGCGTCCTACTGTCAGTATTCTTCTCGTTATGATCGCTACAAGGCGGGGGAAGTGCTGAATGCCTTCAAGCCCGAACTGTCGAACGGTTCTTTGGTGGACATCGGAACGTACTGCATCTATCCGCTCGTCGCACTGTTCGGTAAGCCGGAGAAGGTTCAAGCAAGCGCGGTGATGCTGGAATCCGGCGTTGACGGTAGAGGCAGCTTGCTGCTGAGCTACAAGGGGATGGATGCCATGCTGACTCATTCTAAAATATCCGATTCCCACCTGCCGGCGGAAATCCAAGGGGAAAACGGCATTATGCTGATCGAACGGATCAGCCAGCCGGCGAGCGTGCGCCTGAGCTATCGCGACGGAAGCCCGGAAGAGGAACTGACACGGCCGCAGGCGGACAATACGATGCTGTACGAGATCGAGGAATTTGTCCGTCTGGCCGCAGAAGGCAAAACGGAATCGGACATCAACAGCTTTGAAGTGTCGCTAGCTGTCATGGAAATTATGGACGAAGCGCGCCGTCAAATCGGGCTTGTGTTCCCGGCCGATCGTGGTTAACGAATCAACAAGAGCAACTAAATTAATCAACGGGAGCAACTACATCGCGAGTAGCGGTTTAGTTGCTCTTTTTTTGTTCTTTTATTTCCAGCTGGATTTTAACGATTCTCACAATTGATGAGGTGTAAAGGAGCTTAAGCAGGAGGGGACAAAGTATTTGTATCACTGTGAAAAATGTCGAAATTCAGGACTTAATACATGTAAAAATTTGGTTGACATCCATGATTTCTGGTTCTTCGGAACTCTTTTTAGGAAATTTTTTCACATATAGGCATTTGAGGTGTAACTTTTAAGTTATCCCATCCGTCATTATGAAAAATGAGAAAGATGAGAAAAGTGAGGGTCGAACTTCAACATGATCTGGAAAAAGAAGCAAAAAGAGCTATCGGCCCAGCCGCCTCCTGAACTGCTTCCTGAATCAGGAGCTGAGGCAGATGTACAAGAAGCCGAAATTTCAGCCAATGACGCGGCCAAGTTAGAGTCAGCCGCAGCTGCCGAACTTGCTCCCGAAGCATTCGAAGAAGCAACTGGCGAGCCGCTGCTCAGCGTCAGCAGTGTACACCGCAGCTTCCCCGCATCAGGAGCGCCGATTCATGTACTCAAGGGGATCACGATGACCGTTCCACAGCGGCAGATTGTGATGCTGAGAGGCCGCTCCGGCTCCGGCAAAACGACGTTGCTCAATTTAATCGGTGGTTTGGATACACCGAGCAAAGGCGAGATTTGGTTCGACGGGATGCCGATCCATAAGTTAAACGATGATCAGCGCACCATTATCAGGCGTGAGCGCATGGGCTTTATTTTTCAGGCGTTTGCACTGATGCCGCTGCTCTCTGCATGGGAGAATGTCGAACTGTCGCTTCGCATGGCGGGAACGCCGCGCGGCGAGTGGAAAGGGCGAGTCGAGCACTGCCTGGAGCTAGTCGGGCTGGAGCGGAGGATGAAACATCGTCCGTTCGAAATGTCCGGCGGTGAGCAGCAGCGTGTGGCGATCGCCAAGGCCATTGCCCATCGGCCAAAGCTACTGCTGGCGGATGAACCAACAGCGGAGCTGGACAGCCAGATGTCCGCACAGATTATGAATGTTTTTCGCACGATTATTAAAACCGAGGGTGTCACCATCTGTATGACGACCCACGATCCTACGATTTTGGAGGTTGCCGATCATGTTTACGAAATGGTGGACGGTACGTTCATCTAAAAGTGCTGCTGCCCTGCTACTTGGCTGTTCCCTGGTGTTGTCGAGCGGCTGCTCGCTGCTGCCGGAAGAACAGACGGAGGAGGTGCTGCCGTCCATTGCTCCGCCTCAAATTTCCAAAAAACCGGAGTACGAAGTGACGACGCAAACGTTGGAAACCCGCGTGGAGGCTGCTGGCAAGCTGATCTCGATGCGCGAGGAGACGCTTTACTATACCGTTGATGGCAAACGGCTTAAGGAATTATACATAAAACCCGGCCAGAAGGTGAAAGCGGGCGATCCCATCGCTGCCTTGGACGTTAAGGATTTGCAGAAACAAGTGCGCGACCAGAAATTGCAGTTCCGCAAGGATGAGGTTGGCATGAAAGAAACTCTTCGCAAAAAAGATGAAATGCCGCCGGTTGATTTCGAGGCTGCGGTCATCGCATTCGAGGAGAAGCGCCAAGCAATCAGCGATCTGGAGCTTGAAATTAGCAATGCAACGCTGTACGCCCCGTTCTCTGGCACAGTCGTGCAACTGCCGGTGCAGAAGGGCGACGCCATCAAGGCGTATGATCCCATCGCTGTCATCGCCGATACGTCACAGCTTGCGCCTGGCATTAAGCTGGATGCCGATGAATTGGAGCAGGTATCGGTCGGCATGAAGGTAAGTGTTGATATTAATGGTGTCGGCGTAGTGAAGGGCAAGATCCGCGCTTTACCGGTGGCTCAGAACGAAGAGGAAGGCAATAACGGTGGGAATGGCGGGAATGGCGGAAACGGAGGAAACGGCGGCAGCAACAAGCCCGAGCGGCCGGAGGACTTCCTGCTTGTGCAGCTTGATAAAGTTCCAGCAAACGTCACTCGCGGCACTATGCTTTCCGTCAGCATCATCGTGAAAAGTAAGGCTAACGCAATCGTTATTCCGCCTTCGGCGCTGCGCAGCATTGGTTCCCGTACCTATGTGCAGGTTGTAGAAGGCGAGACGAAGCGGGAGGTGGACGTAGAGGTTGGCGAGCAGACAGGTACCGTGGTGGAAATTTTAAAGGGCCTGGAGCCCGGAATGAAAGTGGTGGGCAATTAACGTGTTGCTCCTCCGATTCCTGTTCCGCAAAATGTGGAACACCCGCTGGCTGACGCTCAGTTCTCTAGCCGGGCTTATTTTGGCGGTAGCATTCGCGGTCAGTATTCCGATGTATGCGGACGGCTCGCTGAAGCGGGTCGTCACCCAATCGCTGCAAGAGAAGAGCGAGGGGTTGCCGGCTGGTTCCCTGCTCATGCGCTACAATGCAAGCCCCGGACCTACCAATCTAGGTTCGCTTGGAAATGTAGACAGCTATATCCAGAAAGATGTGCCGAAGCTGATCGACTTCCCGGCGGATACGAAGACAAGAAGCTATGCCATTCGCAGCACGGACATCACGCCGGAGGATCCGACCAAGGTCAGCGCAAGCGTCAGCCGCAAGTTCGGGCTGCAGTCGCTCTCTGGTTTAGAGGAGAAAGGTGAGCTCGCCCAAGGCCGCTGGTTCGCCCCTGGCAAGGGAGATGGCGATACGATCGAAGCGGTTGTGCTGGAAGAGGCGCTTTACCGAGCCGATATGCATATCGGCGACGTGTTCCTTTACCCGGCTTACGGCGGCGGTTCTGACCAGCTGCTGCGCGTGAAGATCGTTGGCGCATTCAAGCCGATGAACGCTTCCGATCCCTTCTGGTACCAGGGGTTGGAGGGGCTGATGAATGCCTTCCTGACGAGCGATTCCTCGATGACTGACGGCATTTTGACGGATAAAAAGATCCCGTTGCACAGTGGCAGCTGGTACTATGCCTTCGATCTGCGGGAAATCCGCACGAGCGAACTCGCGCCGCTGACGCGCACGCTGGAGCGGCTGAACATCGAGCTGTACCAGAAGCTCCCTGATACACGCGTCGAAATTAGTTTTGCAACGATTTTGCAAGAATTCCGCACGACGAGCTTGCAACTGCAGACGCTGCTGTTCACACTGGCGGCGCCAATGATTGCGATGGTGTTCTATTTCATCGCTATGAATGCCCGCCAGTCACTCGACAAGCAGCGCAGCGATATCGCCGTGCTGCGCAGCCGGGGAGCGGGTACGCGCCAGATTATCGGGCTGTACCTGCTTGAAAGCTTGCTGCTTGGCGGCGCGGCGTTTGTGCTCGGACCGCTGCTCGGCTGGTTCATGGCCAAGAGCATCGGCTCGGCGAACGGCTTCCTTGAGTTCGTCGACCGCAAGTCGATTCCCGTCGGGTTCACGACGGATGCGATCATCGCCGGCAGCGCGGCTGTGCTGCTGGCCGTGCTGGCCACGGTAATTCCAGCCGTCATTTATGCCAGAGCTTCCATCGTCGGTTACAAGCAGCAGCTGGCTCGCTCCGATCGAGCTCCATTTTGGCAGCGCTGGTTTTTGGATGTTTTGCTGCTCGGAGCGAGCGGCTATGGCTGGTATATGTTCAACGAACGCCAACTGCTGACGATCAAAACCGGCATGACGACGGATCAGCTGAATGTGCAGCCATTCCTGTTCTTCGTTCCTGCACTTGCGATCTTCTCGCTGGGAATGTTTTTCCTAAGGTTGTTCCCATGGCTGCTTCGTCTGTTCAACTGGCTCGGCCGCAAGCTGCTGCCGGTGCCGCTATATCTGACTCTGACCCAGCTGTCGCGCTCATCCCAAGGCTATTATCCGCTTATGATTCTGTTGATCCTGACGCTTGGCCTCGGTGTCTACAATGCTTCGGCAGCTCGTACGATCGACTTGAATTCGACGGAACGAACGCTGTATCAGTATGGTACTGATGTCGTCATACAGACGGTCTGGTCCGGTACGGCCGAGCTGAAGCCAACCCAAGGCAATAACGGTGGCAATGGGGGAGGCTCTGGTGGGAACAACGGAGGAGGCTCAGGCGGCGGCAATGGCGGCGGTGCTGGTGGAGGTGGCAACGGCGGAGGGGGAGGCGGAGGCGGTCAACAAATTCCTTCCAAGATGCGCTACTCCGAGCCGCCTTTCCAAGTGTTCCGCACGCTTGAGGGCGTTGAAGCTGCAGCTCGCGTGCTGCAGACCAAGGGCAGCATCGTCGTTTCCGGCCGCTCCGTGGGTCAAGGTACGCTGATGGGTATCGACAATGTCGATTTTGCCAAAGTCGGATGGTTCCGCGAGGATCTCTTCCCCGTGCATCCGAACAACTATCTTAACAATCTCGGCATTTATGCCGAGGGAGCAGGTGCGCTCGTGCCGTCTGGCATGGCGGAGAAATATCAGCTGAAGCTCGGGGATACAGTGTCAATCGGTCTCAGCGACGGTATGGTCGATTTCTCTATCGTTGGCATTTTGCCATACTGGCCTTCCCAATATCCAGATCAGTCGCCTTTCATCATCGCCAATCTGGATTATATCTATGATCAGGTTCCACTCATTCCTTACGATGTGTGGCTCAAGATGAAACCGGGCGCCAAAGTCGCTCCGCTCATGACGGAGCTGCAAAAACAGAATATCGAGATTGCCAGCATCAAGGATGTTCGTACCGAGCTGATCACGCAAAGCAAGCTGCCGACGCGTGGCGGTGTGTTCGGAATTCTAAGCCTTGGCTTCCTCGTGTCGGTCATCGTTACATTGACAGGTTACATCCTGTACTGGTTCTTCAATCTTTCCGGCCGTGTTGTGCAGTTCGGTGTCTTGAGGGCGATGGGCTTGTCGCGGCGACAGTTGACCGGCATGCTTCTGCTGGAGCAGCTGTTCACTGCAGGGCTTAGCATCGGGCTTGGCGTTATGATCGGTAAGATCGCGAGCCTGCTGTTCCTGCCCTTCCTGCAGACGACCGACAATCTGTCCGGCAATGTACCGCCTTTCCGTGTTGTGTTCAACAGCCAGGATACGTTGCAGCTGTACGTCGTTGTCGGACTGATGATGCTGATTGGCGCGGTGCTGCTGATGTTGCATATCCGCAGGCTGCGGGTGCATCAGGCTGTCAAGATGGGAGAGGAGCGGTAGGCTGTGATTGAATGCGAAGGATTAGTGAAAATTTACAAAACCGACGATCTTGAAGTCGTCGCCCTTCAGGGGCTCAACCTGAGCGTCAAGGACGGCGAGCTGATGGCTATAATCGGCAACAGCGGAAGCGGCAAGTCGACGCTGCTCAACATTCTTGGCGGCCTCGACCATCCTTCTGCCGGGAGTGTACATGTTGGTCCGTGGGATTTGCTGAAAATCACCGAAGAGCAGTTGGTCAAGTACAAACGGGAGACGGTTGGTTTCATCTGGCAGAACAACGCGCGCAATCTGCTACCGTATTTGTCCGCTCTGGAAAACGTCGAAATGCCGATGATGCTGCGCGGCAAAGTAGATCGGGCCTACTCCCGGCAGTTGCTGGAGTGGGTCGGTCTCAAAGAGCGGATGAACAACAAGCTGCATCAGCTCTCTGGGGGTGAGCAGCAGCGGGTCGCCATTGCGATCTCGCTGTCGAATCGCCCGCAGATGCTGCTCGCCGATGAGCCGACCGGCTCTGTCGACAGCCGTACGAGCGATATGATCATGGATATTTTCCGCACGCTCAACCGGGAGCTTGGTCTTACAATCGTCATCGTTACTCATGATTTGTCGCTGGCCGGTAAAGTGGATCGGGTTGTAGCGATCCGAGACGGCCTCACGAGCACGGAGTTTCTGCGGCGCAACACACATCTGGATGACGCAGAGGGCTTCGGCAAGGGAGGGCTTCAAGAAGTGCATGAGGCTTATGCCGTAGTAGATCGTGCAGGCAGGTTGCAAGTGCCCAAGGAGTATTTAAGCGCCCTGGGCATCGCCGGCAAGGCATCGATGGAGTTTGACGGAGAACGCATTATTATTACGAAACCGAAGCTTTTGGAGGGGGAACAAAAATGACAGCTAAATGGGGAACGAATATGACGAGAATTACGGGTAAGCGGGCGCGTCGCAGCGCCGCTCTTGGACTGTCGCTAGTTATGGCCAGCGGTGTAATCGCAGGCTGTAGCGGCTCTTCTTCCGAACAACCAGAGAACAGCGTGCTGCGCATCGGAATGCTGTATGGATCACCGGACAGTGAGAGCTGGATTCGCCAGCAATTTACGGATACGTTTGAGTATACACATCCAAATGTGACCCTCGAAATCGTCTATGCCAACAACTACAACGATATGAACTACAACCAGCCGCCCAAGGAAGGGGAGAAGCAGCCTGATCCGTATGACAAGCTGAAAGAGCTGATGACGGGCAAAAATCCAATCGACGTGATCATGATTGACTATCCTATGCTCCAGCGCACGACTCAGGATGGATTCCTGCAACAGCTGGACCCGCTGATCGCTAAGGACAAATTTGATATCAGCGATTATGTGCCGACGGTCATCGACGGTCTTAAGGCAGCTGGGGATTCCAAAATTTACGCGCTGACACCGACGTTTAATAGCTCTGCTCTATTTTATAACAAGAAAATTTTCGCCGACGCAGGTGTACAGCCACCTACAGATAAAATGACTTGGAACCAGGTATTCGATCTGGCGCGCAAAGTATCCAAAGGCAAAGGTGAAACACAGACGTTCGGTCTCCAGATGAATCGTTGGGGCGGGGATGCGTTCGGTGATATTCAGACGTATATCGCACCACTGGAGCTGAAAATGTACGACGACAAGGGCGAAAAAATGCTCGTGGACAGCGGCCCGGCCTGGTCTAACGCTTGGAAAACCATGATTGATCTTTATAAGGATAAAGTCTTAGCGACACAGGAAGATCTTAATAAGCTGAACGAAGCTCGTCAGAAAAAGATGGAAAAGGATAAATCCAGCTTCAATCCGTATCAGAGCGGCAACGATTATTTCAGCTCTGGCAACGTAGCAATGATGGTCTCGGACTACAACTTTATTTCGGAGCTCAAAAGAACCAAGGATATGGCGGTGAAGAACAAAGACATCAAGGTGGTAGATTGGGATGTCGTGACGGTTCCGGTATTCGAGGAGAAGCCGGATGTTGGCGGCAGCTCTTATCTCGGCCAGCCAATGGGCATCAACGCCAAGGCGCAAAATCCTGAGGGCGCGTGGGAATTTATCAAATTCATCAACAGCCGAGAGTGGGCGAAGCTGAAGTCCCGCAGCACCTATGAAATTCCAGCCCGCCAGGAGTTCATCAAGCCGATTGACGGCATGCAGTACAACATCAAAGCGTTCTACACGCTCAAGCCGGTAACGCCACCCAACATGGCAATGGAACAGCTTGGACGTGAAAAGCCGGGTATCTATGAGGTGAACACGATTGGCCAGGCAGCGTTCCAAGAGGCGCTCACCGGCAAGAAAACGCCTGAAGAAGCCGTAAAGGAATGGGCAGTCAAGGGCAATGCCCTGCTGCAAAAGCTGAAAACCAACCCACAAGGCAATACGGGTGGTGGAACGACGGATGGGGCTGCCAGCGGGGGCTGAGTAGTTTAAATTCAGCCTATGGCTGCTGTTTTGCGAAATCTACCGCCACGTATAGTATGCGTGTCCTTTCCTGACAACGAGAAGGGGTCGTCCCAAGAGTCATCATTAGATGACCTAGGAACGGCCCTTTTTTGCATACGCAGCATACTGGAAGCCTATAGAAAATATCCATTTTGTACGCATTATGGAATGAATTTCTTTCATCCTGGGAACGATGACGGTAGCACTGAAATAGACAAATGGTGCCACACTTCTAGGAAGGGAAGAGAAAGATGACGATGATGTCCAGATGGATTTATTGGGGCAGGCTGTATGACAGCAAATTCCAAGCTGGCTGCCTGGTGAAGCGGATGGAAAATGATTGGTGGATTTACGGTTACGAGTGCCCAAGAGAGATTGAAGTTTTCCAGTCCAGAAGAGGGAAATATGGCGTGCGATATATGCCTTGAAGCGGATTTAAGATTTAGGTTGACTTTGATGCAGAAGTTATAGTATATTTATCCTTGTGTTCCAAACGGAACCTTTCTAATTGACGCGGGGTGGAGCAGTCCGGTAGCTCGTCGGGCTCATAACCCGAAGGCCGCAGGTTCAAATCCTGCCCCCGCAACTTATTCTCGTACTTATGCAGTTCAACCATTCCTTTAAAAGGGCCCTTAGCTCAGTTGGTTAGAGCGGTCGGCTCATAACCGATTGGTCGCAGGTTCGAGTCCTGCAGGGCCCACCAAGTCTTCAACAATCCTTGCGCTGCAAGGTTTTTTTATTTTCAACTTAGTTCCATTGGATGTGGAATCGTTAACGAGAACTTTTTCATTGACGATTGTTGGGTATATATGCTAAGATTTACTTCGTTGTGTTCACGACTCACATCTTTTTCCTTTGCGGGATTCATGCCGGGGTGGCGGAATAGGCAGACGCAACAGACTTAAAATCTGTCGGGAGTTACTCCCGTACCGGTTCGAGCCCGGTCCTCGGCATCATTGGTTTCATGAGCTCCTCCTTGCATCCTTATGGGATGTCAGGGAGGAGCTTTTTAATATTAAGGATGTGGACGCTCTTTGGCCGTCACCGCTTCGGGATTCGGGCTTGCAGCGGCCGGAATGACTTTGGCTTGCACCTTTTGAGCCGGATTGCCCTGGGGAGTAGATAAGAGGACAAAGACCAGCATGAAGATCATGGTGGAAGTCCAAACGGCACCCAGCGTCTTGGTCGCTGGTGAAAGCTTATTCCAAGAGGCAGGGAGCATGACAAAAGGAGCTATAATCCAGCCCATAATGATCGTGACGCGCATGGAGTCCACACTCCTCCCGTTAGATAATTCTTTTATCGGCAGGTTAATCGTCCAGCTTAATCCAAATTCCCAGAAATGGAACTCTATTTGTCAGCAAAGCGCGAATCCGTTACACTACAAGGACGGCTTTTAAGCCAATTAGCCAAAAAAAAGAAGCCTCGGGGGCCTCTTACTTTGCTGCTGGTTGGGCAGCTTTCAGCTCTTCCAGGTCGACCTGGCTGCTGATCATGTCAACGAACTTGTCCATGCAGTTACAGTAGTAATCTCTGCGGCACACCGAGCAAGGCGTTGTCTGAAGACGATTGATCTTCGTGCCTTCCGGACCGTAGAACAGGCGGCATTCTCCGCCGTCCTTGAGCTTCACGACGACCTGAAACAGCTGGGTAGCATCGTTGCGTTCCGCGAGTCTGCTATTCGTTACGAGCGGGCGGTAACTCATTGCAATCACCTGCAACTTTCTTCGATATGGGCTTGATCTATCTTACTTTCTACGGCGGTCAATGTCAAATGAATGGCTTGTTTATAGGCTGGTCGGACAGGCTTGTCGCATGTTCTTTTATGAGGAGGCTTCCGCTAAAATGACCGTACAATTCCGCAATGATTGGGCGCAGCATCTAATAGAAGAAATGGAGCAGCCCTATTATCTGGAGCTGCGTAGCCGTTTGGTGGAGGAATACCGCGGCGGCGCTGTTTACCCTGACATGCATGACATCTTCAATGCGCTGTATCTGACCTCGCTGGGGGGCACGAAGGTCGTCATTCTTGGGCAGGATCCATATCATGGGCCGGGCCAAGCGCACGGGCTGAGCTTCTCTGTGCAGCCGGGAGTGCGTATCCCGCCTTCGCTGCAGAACATCTACAAGGAGTTGCATGCAGATATCGGCTGCCCGATCCCGATGAGTGGGGACTTGCGGGGCTGGGCCCGTCAAGGCGTGCTGCTGCTCAACAATGTGCTTACCGTACGCAAAGGAGCGGCCGCCTCGCATCAGGGACTCGGCTGGGAGGCATTCACTGACCGCATCGTGAGGCTTATCGGCGAAAGGGAGCAGCCGGCGGTATTTCTACTGTGGGGCAAACATACACAGGAGAAGGCGTCCTTCCTTGACGGCAGTCGGCATTTGCTACTGTCTACACCGCATCCAAGCCCGTTCTCTGCTCATCGGGGCTTCTTGGGCAGCAAGCCGTTTTCCAAGGCGAATGCTTTTCTAGAAAAGCATGGGATGGAGCCGATCGACTGGTGCCGCACGGCAGAGCCTTCGGCGGTGGATGAGACAGCTGCCGGCAGCGATGCCGGAACGTCTGTTGGCGCGACGAGGAAACAGCCTGAAGAGTCGGAATCACAACCTGCATCCCCGTCCCCAATTGCATGAATACGGAGGGGAGCGGCCGCAGCGAAAAGGATGGACAAGCCGAGGACAGTGGCAAAACCGCCTCTGTGAAGCGAAAGACGACCCGCTGGTTGAATCCGGCGGGTGGTTATCTGGAGGGCTTTACACATACGCTCAATCCTTATACGGGTTGCAGCTTCGGCTGCAGCTACTGTTATGTCAGGCGAATGCCAGTCGGCATGTTCCGGGCTGAGCCCTGGGGGAGCTGGGTAGACGTCAAGCGGCTGGATGAAAGAGCGTTCCGTAGGGAGTGGGCGCGAGAGTCGGACAAAGGACCGCTAAGCCTCTTTTTTGGTTCGGCTACGGACCCTTATCAGCCGTCTGAAGTAGAGCATAGTACGACCCGGCGACTGATGGAGCTAATGTTGGAGCGGCCGCCAGCTTTTCTGTTGCTCCAGACGCGAAGCGCACTGATTGTGCGAGACAAAGAGCTGCTGAAGGCATTTGGCGATGCGATCCGGGCAAGCATTACGCTGGAAACGGATGATGAAGCAGTGCGCCGTCATTTTACGCCGGCAGCACCACCGCTGGCGGCACGATGGCGAGCGCTTCGTGAGCTGCAGGAGGCCGGGGTACCCGTTCAGGCCGCTGTATCACCGCTGCTTCCACATACGCCGGATTTTGCCGCAAGACTGGCCAGAGAAGCATCGCGCGTCGTTGTGGATGACTTTCACCGTGGAGACGGCAGCGGCGGTCGGCGCTCAGCTCAGCTCGGGATGCGGGAACAATACCGCTCACTCGGGTTGGAGGCTGATTATGCGCCGGCCGCCGCGGACCGGTTCTATGAGACACTGCAGAGCTTTCCGGGCGTTAACGTGCATTTTTCCCGGGGAGGATTCCTCCCTTAAAGGGTTGGCTGCTGCCCTCGTCGCCGGTTGATTCCAATACTGGGGTGTACGATGCATCAATATAAGTGACGGCAGAGACATCGGTAATGACCTGTGGATACATACGACCCGGCTCAGGCTTAATGGCTTCAACTGAAATATATGCCTTGTCGCCACTAAAGCGGACACCGCTGATGCGAAGCCCGTATCCGGGATTCGGCGCTTGAGCTGTCACAGTTACTTTGCGAACATGCTCGTCCTGATCCGCTGTATCGAGTGAAAGCCCTTGGAGAGGTGTTACGGAAGAAGAGGGCTTGTCTGGATTGCCATTTTGCTTGATTTTATCCATGAATTTTATTCCCCCATCTACCCAGGCTGCCGCGTCGCTACGCGAGACAGCCTCTTTGGGCTTGAATTGTCGACTTTCTTCGAGCTTGCCGATGTTGCTCGTCAGCAGCAATTGCACGCTTCCCCGATAAGGCTCAGCTATCTGCTTCTCATCGGTGAGCACGATTCCGAGATCGTTGAAGCTGTAATCGCCGGTTGTCAAAATCGACTGCAGCAACAGATGGGCGAACTGCTCACGGCTAATTGGAGCGGATGGCTTCACATCATTGTCGAGGTCGAGCCCATTAATCGCGGCAATAAGGAAAGGTTCCGAATACCAAGCCGTATCGCTCATACTCGGGAAGTAATGGCTTGCCTCGGGTTTTTGGATGAATTGGATGGCATCCAGTTTGAGGCTGAAAGCCTTCACGAGTAATGATACAGCCTGCGAGTAGGTCATGGCCGACTTGGGTTGGAACTCGCCGGAGCCGGTTCCGCTGATCAGTCCAGCTTGCTCCAGGCTACGGATGGACACGGCATTGGAATCCTGGCCCACATCAGAGAAAGCTCCTGCAGCTTGCGGCGCCGCAGCTGCCAGCATGAGTGCCGCAAGGCTGCCTGCGAGCAGTTTTCGTGCGGATAAGTTTTTTAACATCCTGCATGCATCTCCTCTCTATATGGGAAGGTTTCTTGAATATTTCTATCCTAGTATAGCCGATATCGGAAAAACCTTCCTTATCTATAAAGACGCTGTGAACCAAACGATTGTTGCGGCCGTTAAGGCCGAATCGTAACCCGTGTTCCTATCGGAACAAGCGCGGACAGCGCCAGAACATCTTCATTATACATTCTAATGCAGCCATGAGAGACTGCTCTGCCGATTGAGGCCGGCTCATTAGTACCATGAATGCCGTAATGTGGCTTGGAAAGGCCCATCCAGAGCACTCCGAAAGGCCCGTCGGGATTTTCCTGTTTATTGATGATTCTGAGTTCGCCTGTTGGTGTTTTGGTTAGTATTTTGCCGACGGCAATCGGGAACTGTCGGACGACTTGATCTCCATCGAGCAAATATAGAGCACGATCGGATAAATCCACGATGATACGATATTGGGGCATATGTGCTTCATCCCTTTTTAGCCAGCTTATGCCCGACAAGTGGGTGCCCGTATGGGTTTTTGTCCATTCGTTCAGCAATTAGAGCAGTTTATGAAGCACAAATAAACCGTCACTCCCGATATGGACTGCAGTCCTTGGAAGGGCGGTTTTGCTCGTGGACATTGGGATGGGAACGAGAAGATAGGACCCGTGAAGACATGAGAGGGCTGAAGATGAAGCTTTTAAGCAAGCGTTTTTTGGGCCATCGTCGAATGGTCGGTTTGGAGGATAACCAGGCGGCCCTCGAACTTACATTCCTCCACAAAATAATAGGTCCCAGCAATTTTGACGGTATTGCTATTGAACATTTCAATGGGATATCCATCCTCGACAAGGCAGGAATCCTTGTAAACCGCAACGAGCCATCTTTCCTCATAGGCTTGTTTAAAGTGAGCTGGCTCACTCAACAGCTTCAGCAGCAGCATGACAGCAACCCCTAAACCATTTTCTTTACGATACAAAGTGTATCATAGATGATATAGAGAATGGAAGTGGAAAATGAAGGAAGCTGCTTATGCGAGATTCAGAGCGGGGCGGGTCTGAGGTATTGACCCCATGGGAAAGCTTCGCCACGTTTGAGGATCTGTCGAATTATCGTCAAGCTGATACTCAGCCTGCCCTGTAAAAGGAAACAATAAGCTTGTCCAACTGTTGGCTAAGCTCCAAACTGTATCCAGATGAGCTTGCAGGAGCTTTGTTCAGAGCCTCGCGCAAAACTTCAATATGTTTCATGAGTTCTTTCTTGTTCGACAATTTCACTCACATCCTTTGAGAGTTTGATTGAAAATCTTGTCGACGTAATTTAGGGGAATAGATATAAATTGGAATGATTTGTTGATTACTATTAAAGCGCTATTTTCCGTTTGAAACAGGTAATGAAACTCTTTTTTTGCTAAGTATATAATGAAGGCAAATAAATAAAAGAGCGGCGGAAAACGCTCCTGCGGTGTCGATCATCACATCGTATAATCGCCCATCGCGATTTTGGAAAAGCTGAAGAACCTCCGTGCCTAAGGCGAACAGGAAGGATAGTGCGAGAGCAGGCAGCTTGCGTCCCAGCCAAAACATGAGAAGCAGGTCCAGCACGGCAAAGCCGGCGAAATGTCCCAGCTTGACGAGCACCCATTCGCTGTGGATATGCTGAATATCGGCCCATCGGAAAAACTCTCGGAAATCCGGCGATGGGTCGAAGGTGAAGGCCAGCTCTTTATACAGCAGAAGCTGCTTTAGGCTTTCGGTGCCGGTCAGCATAAGCAATAACCCGGCCCACAGCAGGACTGCGGTTAGCTTGAGATGTTTCATTTCCATTTACGTTGTCATCCTTTCAAGACTTCTATTAACCGAACGAATTGAATCTATCTTTTGCTTTGCAGTTTAACCGATTAAAGGCAATCTATTCGACTTTAAAATTAATTATAAAAATTGTGGCTCTAACCCAAAATCAGTGGTTGACCGTTTATCCAGACAGCTTATGTCGATTGCATTCGATTAATATACCAGCTTTGTAACAATCACGATTACGAGTAAAGTAATGTCGTCGTTGGTAGGCTTTGATGCGATTATGACGACCTTCTACCGTCGCATTGGTCCAACGACAACGGTGGTAATTCACGATCTCTTCTTCCCAATTACGCATGGTTTTCAAGGCGCTTCGCACCGCCTCATGATCGATCTGAGTGCCTTGCTGACACCAACGATTAAAACCAATCTGAGCAAGGCTAACATTCGCTGAATAATCATACCAACGAGAGAAGGACTCTTTCCATTCCCAGACGCTACGCAAAAGCGAAGAGTAGCCAAGCAGCGTATGAAGCATACTGAGTTCTTGTTCAGGCAGTGTTTCCGCTTGTGGATTCAGTAGTCTGTGGTGTCGCTTTAGCATTTCTTTGGCTTTTGGAGTCAATAGGAGTTGTACCGATTTACGCACAGCTTGAACAGCTTCTATGACATAACCATGGACATGAAATCGGTCGGCAATACGAATAGCCTTGGGAAAGCATTCGTTTATCCACGTGTGATATCCCTTGGCTAAATCCATAACAACGGCTTTAGGTTGAAGGCCAAGGAACTCAGGGTGCTGGCGAGCATAAGCACGCAAGTCTTCTAGCTTGCGGCCAGCAAGCAGATCTAGCATAGTTTCGCCCCGTAAATTGTGAATGCCGGTATTGTAGGTATGCCCTTTCTTGATCGCAAAATCATCGATTCCCAGCACCAAACCCTCCATCTGCTTGGCTTCATTCCAAGCTTGTTGCACGAGTCGCTCACTCTCTGCGGGAATAGCGTCTTGATGCATCCGCTGTACCGTGCTGGCTGGAGTCTCTTGCATTTTTGCGCTATGCGCTGCCGTGGACCCAAGCGCTTGCTCCACCGTTTGATTACGAAAGAGTCGACTGTAGCGCTGTTTAGGACCCACAAAATAATAGGCCCACACGAAGCCGATTCGACAACGTGAACAGGACAACCGGAGTGCTGGCACATGTAAATAACTCTTTTTGCCGAATAAGGACAAATGCCTAATTTTACGAGGTGTATTTTTGCCTTCTCGTTTCACGAAATGTTCAGAATGGCAAATGGGACAAGGCTGCAATCGGGCTGTTGGATATGCTCGAAGGTGCACCTCGTTTTCACCTATGGATAGAATTTCATGGATCTCTAGTTCTGGTAATCCTAGCATTTCGTTGATATACTGGAGTGGCATCTGTTTATCCTCATTTGTTGTTGGGTAGGACTTACAACAATACAGGATTTACGGATGTTTTTCTATTTTCAACCTCGATTTACCTCGTCAACCGCTGATCTCGAGCTAGAGCCAAANNNNACAACAATACAGGATTTACGGATGTTTTTCTATTTTCAACCTCGATTTACCTCGTCAACCGCTGATCTCGAGCTAGAGCCAAAATTGTTGACTCTTATTGAGAGAAATCCAATCTAAAACAAGCCATTCTGTTGAGAAGCTTTAACAGGCTGGCTTGTTTGCTTTTTGTGATGGCGAAAGAGAAAAAGCTGCGTCCTAGGCCTTCTGTCCGTAGACGTTACGAAGAACTTACACTTAATGTAGTACGTGCAGTATTTTGGATAAATGGCCC
Source organism: Paenibacillus herberti (assembly GCF_002233675.1). Taxonomy (GTDB): domain Bacteria; phylum Bacillota; class Bacilli; order Paenibacillales; family Paenibacillaceae; genus Paenibacillus_O; species Paenibacillus_O herberti. Next base: position 726,719 of record NZ_NMUQ01000001.1, read on the forward strand.
TGTAATACTAGTATTCATAAATGTTACAAAAAAAGGACCATTCGTAAACATGGTTGTTTCAAAAGTTCCCGCTGTACTGCCGTCTCGTCGAATGATATTGTAAACAACGGAAGGGCTATAAACTTGAGATGCACTCACTAATATTTCGAAGCCATAGATGCCTTCAGGAGGAATTAATCTCATGACCGGGGGTCCATTCTCAAACCCATCGCCTGTAAACGAGACAGGGCTAAACCAGTAGTTTGAAGTCAGATTATTGATGGTAAATCTTTGCGAAGATGTGATGGAGGACGAACCATCGTCCGGCTGACCTGAAGGGGGATATTGGATTTTGGGTGAGCAAAAAACACTTGCAACAATAACAAGCAGGATGAACAAAACCAAAATAATTCCTATACTTGTTCTTTTACCATTCATGGTTTCAAACTGTCCATTCATTTTTAATCATGCTCCTTATACTATTCTGCTTACCTGGTACATCTCGCAGTTCTTCCTCTTTGTTCTGTGGTTCCATAGGATTAGGATAGCCCTACCTGTATTTTATTCATGGCGTTATAGTATCGTTGATGACTAACCTGAACGAAGAGATGTTTGATACATACGCTTCAATCGGACCTGTTGTACTGATATTTACAATTCTTGCGGGCCCTTGTCCGATCACCCTTTCAAGTCTAAATGAGACTGTTCCAAGTCCTCTGGAATTTCTATATATAACCTCTGAATAACTGGAGCTCAAGCTGAAAGTAGTTAGATTAATTACGTTTTCTCCTCCGTAAGGTGAAAGAATACCGGATGGAGGCGGGACTGCATCTCCTGTGAGCGCGTTTAAGCCCAAAGATACACTGCTATAATTGACGATTGTAAAGCTTTGCGTTGAAGTAATACCAACTGAATCGTCATCTGAGCTTTGTCCCGAAGAATTGTTGTCAAGCAAGTATTTTGGAGCCCAGACACGTGTGACGATCACTAGCAAAATAAACAAAACTAATATAACGCCCCAGCTTTTTCCTTTTATACTACTAATTTGGTCCCTTTCGATATTCATTCTATAGTCCTCCTTATAATGCTTATATCAACATCTTATGAGGAATTCATAGAATAGTTCGGGCTATGTACGGTAAATATTTGATCTGTTGGTTCCGTTGAGTGAGCACCATCTTGACAGGGTGAGGGCCAGTGGTTCGAGCCCACAACAGATCATTGCTAGAAACCCTTGTATAAAAACAGAAGCGTAGAAACTATGTCGAAATGCTGTAGGAAAAGAGAATAAACGGATAAATAATGAGCAATGGATTTGCTCATATCCGTGGTAAATTGTTAGTGTAAAGAATCGAGAGAGACACCGCTGAGGCGTGAACGCCTTGACCACCAGCCGGCCCAATGAGGTCGGCTTTTCTATTGCGGTGAAAGCTCCTCTCGATTCTTGCCGCCATATAGCTGGATGACGACAATGGCACGCTGCTGTTCGAGCGTCATTCAGTCAGGGACCCGGCGCACAAACCATTCGAGAAGGCCTGATGAGGAGAATACTCCGAGGGCGATTAAGCCTCATTCCGAGGATGGCGCATTGGCGGTAGGCGCATGAATAAATTACCGTTCTTTGCATGCGAGATATTAGATGCTGTGGGTTACAATCTAGTGATCAATCTTCATAACACGAAATTGTTCTGCCGTTACTACTGATTGAAAGGCGTATTCCACTAGGGAGACTAGAACCTTCTCCACCATAAAAGTAAGCAAACGCAATAAAATCCGATGCATCAATCCAAAAAGTGAAATATCCGACATTGTTACCTGAAAGATCAAAAATGTAATATACGTTTGTAACATAGACAGGTAAAAGCCCTGAAGTTCTAACGACGTACTCTGTGCTAGTGCCAGGAGGAAGATTTCTATTTTCAGGTAAATTAGCTGGTCCCGTACGCGAAAAAAAGCGTAGTCTGTAGTTTCTCGCATAATTTTCAATATAAAATGTTTGCGTGCCTGTAATTCCTACGGGTGGATCAGTGTCATCAGGATTACTTTCCTTATAAAAAACATTTGTCACGATCACCAATACTCAAATGCTCAACCATAATGGTAAGAGATTGAGCAGGGGACAAAGACGAAAAACAAAGGAATACGAATGATTGGTGTTGACCATGTAACCAATGAAGAAATTGACAAAATTAAACTTAGAACGAAGAAAGAAAAGCTTGCTGCTGGCAGTAAGGCGATATAAAATTGGTGCCGAAATTGGTGTCCGATTAGGAATAACCATAGGGAAAAAGAGATAATTAGGAGAAAACATTAATTTGGAAGAACCCGCGCCCAGACTAGATTTGAGCGCTAATGATAAACACAGACTTAAAGGTCTAGCACCTTGACAGGGTGGGGGTCAGTGGTTCAAGCCCGGAAACTGGGGAAATTACTCAGTGATAAGTTTGAAAGTTTTAGCCGATATGAGAAGAGACAGAATAGGGAGGCTAACGCTTGAAAATGAAAATGGACATTGGGAGATTGATTCGGCTTGTTATCTACGGAACAATCATTTGTGCAGCCTTGACCGGGTATGGCTTGTATAAGCTGAATGAAAGCTTTGAGAAGGTAAAAATCGCAACGAAGCAAGAGGCCGAATATAAACAGCTTAGCCTGGAGCTGCTGGAGGCTTCCGATTATCTAACTGAGCAGGCCAGGCATTATACCATCGACGGAGAGAAAGAACACTACGACAGTTACTGGAATGAGGTTAAAGAAACCCGGACGAGGGACAAGGTTGTAGCTCGCCTTAAGGAGCTGGGCGCGCCGCCGGAAGAGCTGGTTTTAATCCAGCAGTCCAAGGATAGTTCCGACAACATAATTGCAATAGAGGAAGCATCAATGGAAGCTGTTGCTGCCGGCGATATGGAAAAGGCGAGATTGCTCATGTTTGGTGCGGAGTACGAACAGCAGAAGGATGGAATAACGAAGCTTTTCAAGCAGTTTCAATCGAAAACAGCCGAGTTGTCTGCAGCGGCCACGACCTCGGCAAACGCCACGTTCAGCTTGAGCTTGGCGATGGTGTATGTATTTATGGTTATTTTAATCGTATGGTTTGGCATCAGTCTCTTCATTATACGCAACAATATTGCGCCGATTCGGAATATGGCGGCCCGGATGGCAGAGCTAGCCAGCAGCGAGGGTGACTTGACGGCGCGGATGGAAACACGCGGCATACATGAGGTGAAAGAGCTTGCCAGCTCTTTCAATGCTATGATGGATAACCTGCGTGCACTCATTATCTCTTCCAAAGAGACGGCGGCATATACAGCCGGCAAAGCCCAGGAAATCGGGGTAAGCGGCGATTCTGTCAGTGTTTCGGCAGCTAGCGTATCTGACATGATCAGCAACGTCCGGGCGAATGCGAAACGGAACAGCATTGCCAGCGACGAGGCGGCAAAGGCTTCGCAGGAGGCGGCTATCGGCGCGGAGCGAATCGCAGACGCTACGCAAGAAGCGGCGGCAAGCGCGGCAATGGCGCTTCAAGCGGCGGAGCAAGGGGTGGAATCCGTACAGGCAGCAACATCTCAAATAGAGTTGATTCGAAACTTTGCGAATAAAAAGCTGCAGATTATGGCTCAGCTGAAAGGGCGGACAGGCGAGATAACCGGAATTGCGGACATTATGCAAAATATTGCGGCGCAAACCAACATTTTGTCCCTGAACGCCGCCATTGAGGCGGCCCGCTCGGGGGAGCACGGAAAAGGGTTTGCCGTTGTATCCGACGAAATCCGAAAGCTGGCCGAGCAGTCCAAACATCACGCTTCCAATATCGCAGAAATTATTAAAGACGTTGAAGCTCAGACGGACGAAGCGTATGCATTAATCGGACGCGGAGCTCAGGAGGCCAGCAAGGGTGTTGAAGCTATTTCAGCGCTTAGGCAATCCTTCCATCGGATTGAAAAGGACGCTCAGTCGGTAGCGGAGCAGACGCAGGAGATATCCGCATCGACGGAGGAAATGACGGCCAGTATTGAAGAAATCTCGGCAACGCTTGAAAGTATGGCTAAACGGATCGAGGGGGATTATAGCTTCTCCGAATCGGTTGATTTGTCGGCCTCCGAACAGCGAAGAGAAATTGAAAAAATTGGCGGGATGATCGTAAATCTCTCCGAAACCTCGGAAGGTTTAAACGAAATGCTCGGGCGGTTCAAAACGGATTAGCATATCGATTTCAAAATTAATTTTAAAAAATTGTTGACTCCCACTCTCCAAGCTGGTATATTATTAATTGTTCTCACGAGAACTTAATAATCTGATCTGTTAGCTCAGCTGGGAGAGCACCATCTTGACAGGGTGGGGGTCAGTGGTTCGAGCCCACTACAGATCATAGCCAGAAACCCTTGTATATCCAGGGTTTTTTCTTTTTTTACGGTCTTTTATCAGAGCGCTCAGAGCCTAAACTGTTAGTGAATAAGGAATCGAGAGAGACACAGATGAGGCGTGAACGCCTTGACCACCAGCCGGCCCTAAGGGGTCGGCTTTTCTATTGCGGTGAAAGCTCCTCTCGATCCTTGCCGCCATGATTTGGCGTTTGAGCAGACTTCTCGCCAAATTTCGTTGGGTCGGATCGCGAACGCTTATATCGGCTCGTAGACGGCCATCTGGATTTTTAGCTACTCCACTCGTTCGGATGGCAACCGATAAAGCCGAAGGGAGAACCTTCGGCGGAATAACGCCTTGTGGAGTTAATATTGGTGACAAGCAGGGATTCGGCTTTGCATCACATATAGCGCACGAGAGAGCCTGGATGATGACAATGGCACGCTGCTGTTCGAGCGTCATCCGGCCAGAGACCCGGCGCAAAACAAGGCCTGCCCCCGCGCTATAACGTTCACGTGTCACGTGGTCTAGTTGGGGTGGGTTTTTACTATGCGGGATATTGGATGCTGTAGGTTACGGCCTGTTGGCCCCCACTAATTACAAAATGCGATGGATCCCAATGTTTGTCCCGTTAATAGAGGCAGTTACAAAACTAGAATTTACAGAGGCGGACGCATTTCCAACGGGTATTCTGATTCCTAGGACACTCACATATATCACCGCCATCCTAATTGCAACGGTTCCTGCAATCTGTCCGCGAAAATCGATGTTGTAATTTACGAAAGCTGTAGTGGGGGTCCTGCCATTAGCGTAAACCTCGAAGTTATAGCTCTCGCGTGAAGGGATAGTATGCAACGGCGGTGGGGGAGGTTCGAAATCTCCTCCAAGAGATTGTGCTATTAAATCATAGCTTCCGATGCCATTGTAAACGTTGAACCCGATTGAACGTGCCTGACTTGTTATTAAGTCGTTATCTACCGGGCAGAATATAGGGATTAAAATTACGAGTAAGATAAACAAAACCAGAACCATTCCTATTTTCATATCAAATTCCTCCTATACTGTATATCAATATTGTATGAGGAATTACAAGAAAGGTACGGGCTGCCGCCCATTCGCTAGAAACCCATTCGCTATTCACGCGCCGATCTTGTGGAGCGTCTATCCCAACGCTCAATGGTGAACAACCTTGACCAGAAGGGACAAGGATTGGCTCCTGGGCGCAAGCGACGAGCGTTAAATCGTCGCACTCCTACCCAAGTTGCTGAGCAGATTGGCTGCTTGGCTGAGGGTGAATAGAAACTTAATATGGAGTGCAACCTAATATTCCGTCAAAAAATTGTTTGTCAAAGGAGCAGATCAATAAATGTCTATTTTAGGCGGTAACCCAAAGGATGAGCCACTCCATTACGGCGAAATTTTCAGTATATGGACCTACTCTGCAGGTGTTAAAGGGATGGTTTCTGCTTACCAAGCATTCCATTCACATGCTGGAGATAAGGATTTAAAGAACATCCTGAGTGACCTTGTTGATCAAGCGAAGAAACAAATCAAAGAAGTGGATGCTCTGCTGACTGAAAACGGCATTGCACCTGCTCCAGCTCTCCCTGAACGTCCTCCAGTTGCGCTTGAAGATATCCCGGTTGGTGCAAGGTTTACTGATCCAGAGATTGCAGCTGCAATTTCATTGGATATGTCCGCTGGCTTAGTAGGCTGCAGCCAAATCATGGGTATGTCAATTCGGGAAGATGTTGGCGCACTGTTCCTGAAGTATCACACAGCGAAGACTTCTGATGGATTGAAGATTTTAGAAATGAATAAAGAAAAAGGCTGGCTTATTCCGCCTCCTTTGCAAATTAAAAGACCGGATCACAACTAAAATAAAATTAATTTAGGCTGCAACTAACTTGTTGCGGCTTTTTCCGGTTTTGGTTGCCAGCCTATGTTATTTGCACATAACACGAATAGCTTATGATTCTAAGGACATTTTAAATAATAAGCAATTAAAACATAAAGGTGGTTTCAGGTGTACTTTTACAAAGAGGATTTAATTAATGTAATTGTTCCTGATAAGCCTGATCCTGCAGCTGTAAAAGTACTTCAGGAAACATTAGGCGGGCAATTTGGTGAAATGCGAACTATGATGCAATACTTCTTTCAGAGCAGCAACTTTCGTGGAAAGGCCACTCAATATAAGGACTTAATTCGCGGTGTATTTCTTGAAGAAATTGCTCATGTTGAATTAGTTCAAAACACCATTAACCAATTGCTTACGGGCACGAGTGAATAAACGCCTGGCAACTCGGGCGTAGACGGAGCCCCTCTTGACGAATCAATCAAACACGCCAACCCACACCACTTTATTATGGGAGCCCAGGGTTCGCTTCCTGTCGATGCAGCTGGTAATCCGTGGTTGGGCAGCTACGTTTACAATCATGGAAACTTGGTGGCTGATCTTCTGAACATCGTTGTTCTAGAATTGACAGGCGTTCTTCAAAAAAACCGTATCTACGAAATGAGTAACAATAAGGCATTTAGTGAAACGTTAGGTTTCCTGATCGTACGTGACAACGCGCATCAAAATGCATTCACTAAAGCACTTGAGACGCTTGGTGTAAACTGGGGGAATATCTTCCCTGTGCCGAATTACGACATTTACAAATATCCAGAATGTAAAAAGTATATTGAAATGGGTTTTCACAATGCCCAGTTCAATTTCAGGCTGGATGAAAATCGGATGGGTGAAATATTTAATGGTAAGTCTCCGAGTCGAAATGGAGGGCAACTTCAAGTTACTCCGCCGCCAAATGGATATCCGGTGCCATACAATCCCGAGAATCCAAATGAGCACAGCCCTGGTCTGTACGACCTGAATCAGTAATTTGGATGTGGTCATGATAAGCCTTGGATTGGACACTCTAAATGAGCACGTAAAACCCAATAGGAGGCTTACCTCATGAAAAAAATTGTTATGACGCTTGTACTTGCATTAGGCTTAGCCTTTTCCAGTTATGCTCCTGCATTTGCACACAATACAGGAATGAACGGTAATCTGGAACAGAACATGAATACCAACACTACAAGCAGCATGAACGCGAATAGCTACCATGCTCAATCTGTAGACAACAATGAGAAGAAATCCAATTGGGGTTGGCTTGGTCTTTTGGGTCTTGTAGGTCTTGCGGGACTTAGAAACCGCAATCCTGAACGTCATTAATGAATTAATGGGAAGAGCCGCAGCTAATGTTGCGGCTTTTTCCCTTGAAATAACATGGATTAAGAACGTCTGTTCGAAGTATACAATCTCCAGAGGTGATCATATGGGGATACAAAATTAATGGCCAGTTGAGAAACCGAATTCGGATGAGCAGATAAGAATGGAGCGAGTAGCAACGCTTGAGCTTATGCCAGCGAGGATAAACGAGACTCGTGAACAGATCGATAGTAAGCGTAACGTTTTGAGTAGGGGCTTCCATTACGTCTCATACACAATGGATTGTATGATGCATGAGGAGGCTCTACAGGAGCGCCTAAAGCTTCAGGATGCCAACGGATTTTATCCTAAATACCAAAAAAATAGAATTGCTAAGGTCTCCCTGGCCTACTATAATCATGTCCGGACCCAAAAGAGAGCGAGGTGAAAATAAATGGCAGTTATAAAGGACAAAAATGCAAAGAAGAATCCACAGCTGCCGAACGCGAACTCTTGAATGCACTTGATGATGGATTAAATTTAGAAGCCGGGAAAATGCTCTTTAGCCAGCTTCTTTTAGATTGGCTTGAGGATAAGAGGGCAAAGAAACTCAAACGGAGAACGCTAGAAAATTACGAGCGATTTATCGTTAAGCACATCATCCCATTCCTCGGGCATCTCAGGATCAAGGATATCACACCACGTCATATCCAAGACTTCTACAACCATCTGCATGAAGTTGGAGTTCTTGGATGGGAGAACATAGGGAAGTGCCACATTATCAAAAGAGCTTTTGTGTGGGGCATGATTAAGAAAAGCCCGGCAGCTGTAGTTGAAAAGCTAAACTGTTAGTGAATAAGGAATCGAGAGAGACACCGATGAGGCGTGAACGCCTTGACCACCAGCTGGCCCTAAGGCCTAAGGGTTCGGCTTTTCTAGTGCGGTGAAAGCTCCTCTCGATCCTTGCCGCCATATGTAGAGGTGCATTGGCGATTATCCTTCACCAGACGACCACATATGGCCTCGTTTGGCATCTGGACTTAGGAACACACATTTCTGCGTTTCCGAGTCATGAATAAACGGGCTTGTAGGGGTTCGTTTGGTTTTTTTTGAGGGATATTGGGTGTTGTGGGTTACGAGCTATCGGTCAATCTTCAGAGCATATAATTGTTCTGCCACCGTCAAGCGCAATAGTTACATCTACTCCTCCAGGGAGATTGCGGCCTTTGTCACCTTGAATGTAAGCGAAAGCAATAAAATCCGATGCTTCTATCCAATAAAAACACTTGTCACAATAACCAATAAAATAAACAAAACCAAGATCAAGCCTAAATCCATACCAATTCCTCCTAAGTTGTATATCAATATAGTATGAGGATTTGAAAGAAAGGTACGGGTTTTCACGCCGTGCCTGTAGAAAACCTGTAGTGACCTAAACGGCGTTGTATGGCGATTAAAATCGAGTCGAAGTTCAATTCGGTTTCGTCCTCCAGAAGCAACGTTCCGACGCTGTGTCCAACTTTTCGGGGTCAGTTCACTTTAAATCAATTAGATCCAAAACCCAAATTATTATTTTCGACATAAAGATAGGTATTACCGTTATTAAGGGTAAATCGATCCCCTATTTTAGAGATAATTTGAGTTGATGGAACATTCGTGTCTATCTGCATTTTTATTTCAAATGATCCAAAAATTTCACCATATGCTGTTGATACTACGTTGTAAGTGGCGAAGGCTTGAGTAATATAAAATGGATCTCTTCTTACCTGAAAGGAGTAGGAGCGCCCAAGTAGGATTGTGTGAAGAGGAGGAGGGGGAGATTCGAAGTCTCCATATAAGTTCGTTGCTTCTAATGAAAATCTCGGGCCTGTTGAGTAGTTATAAATATCAAATCTACGAGATGCCCGTATGGATAGATCTCTCCCATCTCCTTCGATAGAGTTTCCTCCTCTCAGAGGACCGCGAAAGAGACTCGTCACGATAACCAATAAAATAAACAATACTAAAATCAATCCGAGACTTGAACCATTATAATTACTGATTTGTGCCATTTCAAAACTCATTCTATGTTCCTCCTGAAATTTCTGTGAAAGCTCCGCGATAGAGGCTTAACTTGCAAAGTACATGGTTATAAATTTAATTATTTCGAACATAGACGTAGGTATTTCCGTTATTAAGGGTATAACCGGAACCATTTTTTGAATAAATTTGAGTGCTTGGTATATACGTGCTTACTTTCATATCTATTCTAAAACTCCCTAAAACTACATCATTCGTCAATACTACGTTGTACATGGCATAGGCTACTTTTACATTTCCAAATGGAACGGTGCTTACTTCGAAAGGATAGGTTTCCCCGGGCAGAATCACGTGTTGAGGAGGAGGGGACTCGAAGTCTCCCCATAACTTCGTTGATACTAATGTGAGACCTGGATTCTCTGTTGCGTTAATGATATGGAATTGACGAGATGCTCCTTCTGTTAATATTTCGCCATTGCCTCCTCTTAGAGGCTTATAAAACAAATGCGTCACGATCAACAATAATATGAATAGTACCAAGATTAATCCTATACTTGAATTATTAGAATGACTGATTTGCGCCATATTGAAAATCATTGTATTCCCCTTCTTTACGAATATTTTAGAGATAGTTTTCTAGCCCGTCTTTCTGGTCCTGGTACTCCGTCCCGAACATAAGCTCAAGATGGCTGACCAGTCTAGGCACCATGCCTCCAATATTGCGGGAATTATTAAAGATATCGAAGATCGGACGGATGAAGCGTTTAAGCTGATTGGGCGCGATGTGGAGGAGGCTGGCAAAGGCGTCGAGGCTATTGCTGCCGAGCAGCGCCAAGAAATAAACAAAATTGGCGGCATGATCACCGACCTCGCTCAAACCTCGCAAGGTTTGCACGGGCTTCTCGGGCGGTTCAAAACAGACTAGCACTTTTTCCGCTTCCCAGTGAACATGCCGCTTTTTAAACGGATAGGCTCAGGCTCGTGGTGCAGATCGAACAACGAGGTTGAAGCGATTTTGCGGAAGGATGTAAGGGATAATCGGGCCGGAATTTACAGATATAGTGAATCCTGAGGTAGAGGACATGCCTGCTGAAAATGATCCTACCCGTTGATTGCTGCTGTTCAGTACATCGTAACTAACGCTTCCATTTGCACTTATGAGAACTAATGATTGAGATGCGCCTGATCTGACGATCCGACTACCAGGATTTTGGACGTTTGCGAATGAAACCAGATTTAGTATATAGTCAACGGTCTGGTTAAAAACGCTAAAAGTTTGAGCGGATTCAATGCCGGATGACCCATCCTCATCTAAATCATCCCCGTATGACTTCCAGCCAAGCATACTGGTGATAATAACCAGCAGAATAAACAGAACTAAAACGATTCCGATGCTGGAGCCCTCGGCGCCATGAATCGTCGCGATATCATTTTTCATTGTCATAGTAATTTCTCCTCAATATTGTTCTAGATTAGGGGATAGAGTATCGAACAACAAGACGGTAAGGGTCTTCTAGAAGGACAACAGGCACAATTGGGCCGGAATATTGGTTTATGGAAAACCCGGCGGTTGAAGACATATTTGCTGAAAAAGCCCCTACATAAGCATTATTATTATTGTTCAATACCGTATAATAAACTAAACCTGATGTAGAGGTGAGTACTAAAGCTTGAGATGCGCCTGGATCTAATGTTCTAGTTCCTGGATTTTGAATATTTGAAAAGGAGACCAGATTGAGCTTGTAGGCAGTCGTCTGGTTAAATACGCGGAAGGTTTGATTCGATTCAATGCCGACTGACTCATTTTCATATGGATCATATGGACTGAAGCTAAACATGCTCGTAACGATAACAAGTAATATAAACAGAACTAAAATAATTCCGATGCTAGAGCCTTGAATGCCGTGGATTGGCATAACATCGTTTTTTGCTGTCATAGTAACTTCCTCCTTGATATTGTCCTAGAATACAAGATATGAAAATACATCTAAGTGTGTCTCCGGCAAATATCCTGATTAGTAAATCCTGGATTGCGCCCTAGCTCACGCTAAGCGGTGACACTGACTGTTTTGGCAAACGCAAATACAGTAACTCCTTCAGGGGTTCTGATATTAGGATGATCAAGTTTGGTAAATCCGAGTACGTCTGATGCCTCTATTATGAAGGTGAAGTATCCGACGTTAATATTGGACAAGTCATAAATGTTATACCGGACTGTAACATTGACCGGACTCACACCTGATGTTCTAACTACGAATTCTCCACTAGAGTTGGGGTAAATATTTGGGTTTTCAGGGAGATTACCGGGCCCGGTGCGGGATGAAAAACGAAGCCTGTATTGACTCGTGTTGTTTTTAATAGTGAAGGTTTGAGTGCCTGTAATGCTAGACGATCCGTTATCATCGTAATCATTTTCCCAATAAAAGGTTTGGACAACTATGACTAACAAAATAAACAAAACTAATATAATTCCTATTTTCATGTAAAATCCTCCCTATGTCGTATATGAACATCATATGAGGCATTGGTAGAATAGTTCGGGCTTCCATGCCTATTGCTGCTGACACACAAAAATGCCCACAATTGGCGCTCTGGTCCCCATCAACTTCTTAGAAGCAATCGGGGGAAAAGCGCTTTTTTTGCGGGCTAAACATACTTCTGATCTGGCAGCGAAGATAAGAGTTGGAGCATAGATCTTATAGTCAGCTCGAAATGATTGTGACCGTCATAAGCTGGAAGATAAGCAGATGGAGTGGGGAATCCTGAATCTCCTGAGACAGAAGCACAAGAAAGAGGAGTACTGCTGTAGTTAGCGACGTCAAAGCCTAGAGTGCCTGAAATTCCAATAGGATTTTCATCGTTAAGAGCGCATTTTGGAGCAAAAACACTTGTAACAATGACCAGTAAAATGAACAAAACTAGGACCACCCCTAGATTCATGAAAAATCCTCCCTATCATTCAATTAGTAAGATATTTTATGAGATGTGGGTAGTATTGTTCGGGCTTTCACGTCAATTTTGTAGTTGCCATCTTCAGCCAAAGGACTCCTTCTGCAGCTAGAGCTGTGGTAAGGGGCCTTTTTAACATGCTGAAAAAGATTATTCAACCGGGTCTGAGAGCGGCGTGTCGATTCTGTTAATGTTTAGGACTGCTTGTCATATCCCGCTTTATGCGCTCATATACTAGTTTGCCGAACTATGAAGGGGGTGGAGGATGATGTCGGTTGAAGCGTTATCCGAGCTGATTGATCCTGAGCTCAGTATCGTGGTCGCTGCTTGCTGGGTCATCGGCATGATTTTGAAAGGAACGCCCCAAATTGCGAATTGGACCATCGTGTATATCGTCACGGCCGTTGCTATTCTGCTCGCTATGGCGCTTCAAGGGTTTACGCTTAAAGTGGGCCTGCAAGGTCTGCTGTGCGGCGCCGTATCCGTGTATGGCCATCAAGTTATCAAGCAGTCGAGAGAAGCGATACGCACCAACACAGACAAGGGGGAATCCTGATATGGCGGCATGGACGGCTGAGCTGGCGGTTTGGCTGATCGGACTTGCAGGTTTGATTGGCTTGGCGGTGTATCCGCTATCGGGGTTAGTTCAGTACGATTCGTTCAATTATGATAGGGAGCATGTATGGGTGAATTATCGATTCGATGCAGCCGACCATAGCGATAAAAAGGAATAAACACCCTTCTAGCGGCTCATACTTGACTCATGATGAATATGCGTCGTTGAAGGGAGTCTCAAAGAAGGATGAACAAAGGGAAGATGAGTTTGGCCATATCGATTCTACTGCTGGCCGGAGGCTGCCAAGGTGCGCTGTGGCCTTTTGTACCCGCAACTCCTGTACAAGTGAATGGAGAAGTAGAGAGCGAGGCGGATAACGAGACCCCAACGGTACGAAACGCGCTTTACCCGAGGTCGGTAAGGGCTGCACTATACGGTGAAACGGAAGACCGTAGAGGATTGGGGCCTCAGCGCAAGCATGACCGCGGTCGGGAGTGGAAGCAGCCGTATTGATTTTATGATATTAACTATAAATGGGATGAGGAGTTTATTCCTCATCCCATTTTTTGGAGTAAGCCTTCTTGGTGACGACAAGCAGCAGCACTATCATCAGAACAACCATTATGGCGGATAGAAAAAAGACGGCGCCCATACCCACGAGCTTCACCTCGATTTCGGACTGCGTTGCCATCCAGTATGGCAAGCCCAGCAACATTCTCTTTATCATATCGCATCCGGGAGATTTGGGCCACCTGTTTATAAAGCAAGTCATAGATGGGGAGACTAGCAGGAGGCAGTTCATGCCTTCGACCCAAATAAGGAAGGATGATATTCGATGGAAACGGAAAACAACCAGGCCCAGTCGCGGGAACGCATAGTGGCAGTACAAAAAAATGGTGATGGAGATTTGACCTCATTCAAGACCGAGAGTGGTCGCGTGTTGGCATACGATCAGGCAATTGCTGAAGCAGAACAAGGGCTTTTGTCAGGAGTAAATGTTTTCAAAGGCAAAGACGGAGGCCATTATTTGCGGGGGGACGCGGACGGCGATCCAACGAACAATCTCGATCAGCTTCCCATGTTCTAGGGATATCTGGAATGCTTGCTTGCGGATCAGATCCGGTAACTCCGGGTCTGATCCTTTTTTTGTCTAGAGCCGTCTCCATTCATCGCCATCGTCCGGGCTTCTGCATAGGATAGCTCGAAAGCGTCCGCAGCAGGACGCCCGGAAGGAGAATGACAATTATGAGTAAAGGCGGCTCATCATCCAAATCTAAGAAAGCCAAGAAAAAAGCGCCGACTTCTGACCGTCGTCAGGTTCATATGAAACTTGTCCTGTCCGATACATGTGCCGTTTGCAAAACGCCATGTAGCCGTGGCATGAGCTATTTGGCTCGTATGCGCCAGTCAGGGGCACTCGGCAAAGGGGTTCCTTGCGTCCTTACGCGCACCTTCGGGTAATAGTCGGATCTATTTCCCGGGCAAGCGCATAAAACCGCATCTTCCGACAAAATCCGGTGAAGTAGCCGGTGTCGGGGATTGCGGTTTTTTTGCCTTTCATTCAGCCTGAAATTTACATTCCTCGCGCTTTTACATGTTCCACAGGGACGGCGCAACTTTGACGCGATCAAGGAGTATAATTGTACAACTGGTTCTGGAAGAGGGGATATTAATGAAAGGGAAGAAGGTTCTGCTGCTTACACTAGCGATGACGCTATGGGGCGGGACGATGATTTTTGCGGATTCGGCAACGCAGGCGATCCGGGTCTTGGTGAACGGCAGCGAACTGTCAGAAGGCGGCGTGATGAGCGACGGGAAGAGTTACCTTCCGCTCCGCCAGCTGGCGAGTCAGATGCAGGCTCTTGTCGTTTGGGATGAGGGTGCCAGAAAAGCAACCATTACGAAGCCCAACGTGCATATGTTTCTTTTTAAAAGTGATAAATCCACCTTCGGCGGAGTCGACGCAGGTAAGAAAGTTAATTTTAGCGTATTCGCGCAAGTGGACACGCTCACGTCAGAAATCAACTCGTTCAAGATCTCGATTATCGATCCATCCGGCAAGGAAACGCTGATTCAGCAAGATACGATGAAGGCGCGTAAAGATAACTTCTGGTTCTTGACCGAGGAGATCAAATATAGCTTCGACAGCCCAGGAACGTATTCGGTGCGGTTCTTCATGCGCCTGTCGGCGAGTGATGAGTGGAGCGTCGTTTCCGAGAAGAATTTGATTGCGAAATAATTCGATTTGACCCGTAAAGCGGCACATGATACGATACCATAGTTAATTCAGAGCGAAATGAAAGTAGGGGTATAGATGAGCGAGCATCAACATGACGAAAACTGCGGTTGTGGGCATGACCACGATCACGAAGAGCCGGTCTTTGTTGTATCCGATGAAGAAGGCGTAGAGCATGAAATGGTTATGGTTTACCAATTCGAATCCGAAAACCAGGCTTACGCCGTGCTTCTGGACCGTAACAATCCAGAAGAGGACGGACTGATCCTGCGCGTTGAGGAAGAGAACGACGAGGCTTTCCTGGTTGGTATCGAGGATGACGCGGAGTGGGAGCGCGTTACTGCGATCTACGAGGAATTCGCCCGTTTGGAGAACGAAAAGAACAACTAATTCGTATCGCAAGATGCCCGGCCTATGGCCGGGCTTTTTGCTGTCACTTTAGGGGATAACGGACCCGTACTTGTAACGGGGGAACGGACCCATACCTTTACGGGACCTATGGCGCTTCGCGGAACGGACCCTCCTTCCGATTCACTGGAGCCCAGATTCCTTTGATTTCAAACCCTAACGGGGTAGGAATCCGGCCTCCAAGAGAACCGCTGCCGCTTCTCCAGGACGGTTCCGTCCGCTCCGCTTCCCGGTCCCGTAAAAACACGGAGCCGCCCCCTTTTTTTATAGGGGGCGGCTCAACTCCAGCTTCGCTTACGGCGTTGCGCCGTTCTCCAGGCCCTGCCTGGAGGAGGGGCAAAAGCTTTGCTTTGCCTTTGCTACAAGAGATTGCTTTTGAAGAAGCTTGAGCTTGCTCTTGGAGCGGCAAGGACATAGCTCAATCAGGGAGGCAGGGAGTTAATAATTAGCAGCACTAATTATTGTGTTTTGCTCGGTAACCTTTGCAACTGAGCAAGTCTATCAAGCTGCATACCGCACGTCGGTTTGCCGTCCAGCAGGCTAGTCTGCCGTATGCCGTTCCGTTAACCAGGCAAGTCCTGCCGAATGTCCGCGCCGTTAACTAAGCAACTCCCTGTCGCACGTTGGCTTGCCGTTAACCAGAACAAGCTTGCAGCATGTTAGCCTGCATTTAGGTGTGTAGCCTGCCGGTTTTAGGCTGATTTTCCTCTTGAAGCTGCTGCCTTCCGGGATTGCGGAAGGCGAATCTCTTCGGAGAAGCGGCAGCGGTCCTCTTGGAAGACGGATGGCCACATCTCGGTGTGTTGGACAATCCGGGCATCCTACTTCCAGAGGGATCGGAGAAGAGATCGGCTCCTGGAACGGAGTTCCTGAGCGCTGTGAGAATCCCGAGCTTCAGGCTTCGCTGTCTGAGCTATCTTCAGGCTTCGCTACACGAATCCCTCTTTTCGCGACTCGAACCACCATCACACCTCAGCTACTACCCGAAAACCAATATTTCCCGTTGAGCTGTCCGGAGTATTGCTGCTGCGAGCAGCAACACGATACCGGTTACAGTAAGACTGGTGGCATAAATAAGAGCCGCCCTTCATCAGGCGTGACGCTCCCTGTGAAGGTCCCTGCGGCTCATCTGAAGAGCCACGCTTGTTCGGGTCGGCTGTAAACCAGTCCGAGCACCATTCCCACACATTCCCTGATATATTGTACAAGCCGTAGCCGTTAGGAAGAAAAGCATTTACGGGGCCGGTGCCCAAATAACCGTCACTGGCATGATTTTTGGTAGGGAAAACGCCCTGCCAGATGTTGCAGTAGTGCTCTCCTCCGGGCCGAAGCACATCTCCCCAAGGATAGCGCTTGCGTTCGAGCCCGCCGCGTGCAGCGGCTTCCCACTCGATTTCGGTAGGCAATCGGACTCCTGCCCATGTACAGTAGGCTGACGCGTCATTCCAGGAGACATGAACGACCGGATGATCCAGACGCTCTTCGATTGAGCTGTCGGGACCTTCTGGCTGTCGCCATGAGGCTCCTTCTACACCAAGCCACCAAGGCGTCTGTGGCGGGGAACCGATTATTTTCTGCTGCTGAGGATCCTCAATGAGCAAATGGAATACATACGACCAGCCGAATCGCTCGGCCTCGGTCACATATCCGGTTGCCTCCACAAAAGCGGCGTATTCCGCATTCGTAACAGCGTAGGGAGCCATCCGAAACGCGGATACTTTCACAGGACGGGCAGGGCCTTCGGCATCGGCTGCGAAGCCTTCTTTGTCGTCAGTACCCAGGATGTAGATACCCTCGGGAATGATAGGCCATGAAGCAGTGTCAGGCAGAGTCGGAAGGTCGACTTGATTCTGTTCCAACGCAGACGCATCGCTGGTAACAGCTTCAGTTGGAGTTAAAGCAGCCCTTCCCGCCGAGCAACAGGAGGAAGGTTGCATAACTGCTGTTTCCTTTGCCTTTTGCAGCGAAGTTGTGAGTTTAATCTTGTTTGTCATAGGGCTCTTGCTCCTTTCCTGGGAAGGCTGAAGATTTAGGTCAACTGGTTAAGCATGAGCAGGGCAGCTCCCACAGCAATGGCTTCCTCGCCATAGCTGCCTTTACTGAAGACAACCTGGTATTTGGGATAATGATAGGTTTTGCGGATGGCGGTCTGAGTAGCTGTGTAAAAGAACAAATTCGAATCCGTCATCAGCGGGCCGCCGAGAACGACCTTCTCGGGATACAGAATGTTCAGCAAATTGGCTAGACCGATTCCAAAATAAGTCGCGGCCTGCGTTACAACTTCCGTGACCATGGGATCGAGAAGTTTGAGCGCCTGCATAATATGGCTGAATTTAGCCCGTTCACCGGGCTGAAGCATTTGCTGCAGCTGACTGCTTCTGCCAGTACGCAGTCTAGAATTGACCTCCCGCTCGATCGCATAAACCGAGGCGTAGGAGTCAAGGCTTCCGTAATTGCCTTTTGTCGTGCGATAAGGGATGCCGTCCGCTTGGATAATCATCTGACCAAACGAGCCTTCCATATCGGCCGCGCCATAAATCGGCTTACTGTCAGACATCATGGACAGGCGTAAGCCTGTACCACCGTGAACATACAGCATATGACGAAAATCCTTTGCCCTGTTGGCCCATGCCTCGGCGATGATGGCCGTATTTGCACCATTATCAAGCAGAATCGGAATGTTCAGCTGCTCCTCCAGCAGCCGTACGATCTCGACATTTTGCCAGCCGGGAGCGGGGAACCACTCGGTTTCTTCGATGATCCCGGTCGCTCGGTCAAGTGGCCCGACGGCGCCAATGCCCATTCCGATTATTTTAGCAAAAGGAATCTGATGCCCCGCAATCCAAATGTTTGCCTGACTGACGACTTGTCCGAGCAACTGGTCCGGTGTCGTCTCGGCGCCCATCTGCCATTCGACTGATTCAATAATTTGACCGGCCAGATCGAGCAGAATTAGCCTGGATTCAAACCGGGATATATCTAGGCCAAAAGCATAACCATAATCCGCTCTGACCTGATAGAGGATTGGACGTCTGCCTCCTGTGGAGGTTCCGAGACCGCTCTCGGAAATAACGCCAATTGAAACCAATTCGTCGAGGACACGGGTCAGCGTGCTAGTCGTCAGACCGCTTGCCGTCAGCAGGTCATTTTTAGCAATTTCCTGCTTCCGCCTAATATCATAAAATAACTCCTTGGCTTTCGCTGAAGGTATACGCTCACTCACCTTGACTCGTTGTTCACTTGATTCATGCATAGATCCATATCCCCACTATTCCTGAACCGAGAATGATTGCCAGCGGATGCACACGGAACTTTATCATGGCCACAAGCGCCGCGACAAAGATGGCAACGCTAGCAAAAGTGCCCACGGATGCTGCCAACTTGATGTTGGAGTTGATGGTCATCGTGTAGGCTGCATAGGCAATCAACGCTATTACGGCAGGTTTCATGCCGCCGAGCGTCGCTTGTACCCAATGATTATCATACATACGGTAAAAACAGGTGGCAACCAGGAATATGATGATGGCGGAGGGAAGGATCATTCCAAGTGAAGCGAAGATGCTGCCAGGCCAACCGGCGGTAGAATAACCGACATAGACCGCGGCATTCATTGCTACAGGACCAGGGGCCATGCCAGCAATAGCAATGGCTTCAGAATACTCTTGCGCATCCATCCAGCCATTGGTTAGGGCGGCCTGACCGATCACGGGGAGCATGGCGTAACCTCCGCCGAAAGACATGAATCCAATTTTGAAAAAAGTCCAGAACAGATTCATCAGCATTGGTAGCAACTCCATTCAGTAAATTTAAATCGAATAATCATCACCCGGAAGTTGCAACTTCAACCCAGTGGAAGGGAAAGCCGTTTCATGGATAAGCCATATTGCGGTGCCGATGCCGAGTACCACGATTGGATGAATCGGCAGAAAAAGGAGCAGCAGCAGGCAAACCGAGGTGATAACCCAGGCCAAAGGGCGGGTCAAGGATTGCTTACCCATCCGCAGAGCGGCGTAGGCAATGAGCGCTATAATAGTAGGTTTGATGCCTTT
Organism: Paenibacillus herberti; assembly: GCF_002233675.1. GTDB lineage: Bacteria > Bacillota > Bacilli > Paenibacillales > Paenibacillaceae > Paenibacillus_O > Paenibacillus_O herberti. The sequence goes on from NZ_NMUQ01000001.1 coordinate 746,470, forward strand.
AAGGGCGGATTGAACGATCGGATTGTCGCCTAGCTCAGAGGCGATGGTGGCGCAAAGCAGCAGCATGATGAGCACGGTTGGGAGCGATACGCCAATGACTGCGCTCACCAGTCCCGGAATTCCGGCTATACGGTAACCGACAAAGGCAGCCACATTCACTCCGATGCCTCCTGGTGCTGCGCCGGAAATCGCTGTAATCTCACTCATTTCGGTTGAACTGAGCCATTTGCGGCGTTCGGTGACTTCCTGCTCAATTGCAGGCAGGATGGCATAACCTCCTCCGAAGGTGGTCGGACCGATTTTAATAAAGGAAATCATTAATTTAAAACATAGGTTAATTTGACGGGAGGCGGTTGCCCAGGTCATAGTAGGCGTCCTTCTTTCCTAATTCTGCTCCGTAGTGGGTTCTTTAGACTCATTATACTCCACTTATTTTCTTTTTGGAATAAAGTACCGAGAATTTTCTATAAAAGGTCTTTTTATAGTCCTTTTTTCGCAGTTGTTTGATCGGATATAGCGAGATGTTCGTTGACTTTATATCAATATGGATGTTTAAATGGATTGGAATAGTTTGATTTAAAATGGATTGACGTTTTCGCTCATAGCCGAGGAGGAATTCGATGAGTTCGCCCAAGAGTCAAGAACAGCCCAATGTTTTACTGATTACAGTAGATCAGATGCGTTTTGACTGTCTCAGCATTGCCGGCCACCCTGTGGTCGAGACGCCTAATTTGGACGAGCTTGTCCGATCCGGCGTGCGATTCAGCAATGCTTATACCGCTACCCCGAGCTGTGTGCCTGCAAGGGCGGCTATCTTTACGGGGCAATCGCAGCGAACACATGGCCGTGTTGGATATCAAGATTGTGTACCATGGAATTATAAGGAAACGCTGCCGGGAGAACTGGCTAAGGCCGGTTATCACACGCAATGCATCGGTAAAATGCATGTGTACCCAGCGCGCAATCTAATGGGGTTCCATAATGTGATGCTTCATGACGGTTACTTGCATCATAACCGCAACAACCACAACATTCCGATGCGGGAGCATTACGATCAAGTTGATGATTATTTGCAGTGGCTGCGAGAGCGAGTACCTGGTGCAGATTTACTCGATCTCGGCCTTGATTGCAACGCATCAACAGTCGCTCGCCCATGGCATTTGGCGGAAAAGTATCACCCGACGAATTGGGTCGTGACACAGTCAATCGATTTTCTGCGGCGCCGGGACCCCGGTAAGCCATTCTTTCTTTGGATGTCTTTTGTTCGGCCGCATCCACCATTTGACCCCCCTCAGGCTTATATGGATCTGTATGATGAAGCTGACATTCCAGAGTCGATCGTTGGAGATTGGGCGGAAACGAGTGATCCTGATGGGGCTGGGTTGTCACCGACGACGAGGCGGGGGCTAGTGCCAAAACGCCGCCTGAGCAAAGCGATCGCTGCCTATTATGCTTTGATTACCCATCTTGATCACCAGATCGGCCGTTTCCTACAGGCTTTGAATGAATATGGAGAACAGAACAATACGGTCATCATGTTCACTTCCGATCATGGTGAGCTGCTTGGGGATCACAACTTGTTTGGAAAATCCCTTCCGTATGAGGGAAGCGCCCATGTGCCGTTTATCGTAAACGACCCGGGAAATCGACTCGGCCTGAAGCGCGGCATGGTTGCAGACCAAGTCGTGGAGCTGAGGGATATTATGCCGTCGGTGCTTGAGGTAGCTGGCGTTCCTGTTCCGAAGGCGGTGGAAGGAGATAGCATCTGGAAACTCGCATCCGCCCAAAATGAAAACGGTGGAGCCCCTCCGGCCTGGCGCAGCCATCTTCATGGCGAGCATACATCCGGCATACTGTCCACCCATTGGGTGACGGACGGCAAGGAGAAATTCATTTGGTATTCCCAAACGGGGGAAGAGCAATTTTTTGATCTAACGGATGATCCACAGGAGCTGCATAATGCAATTGCTGATGAGGATCGTCAGGAACGCATTCGTTACTGGCGTTCGATTCTCATCCAGGAGCTGGCAGGTCGTGAGGAAGGTTATACGGACGGAATGCAGCTAATCACTGGCAGAGAGCAGACTGCGGTACTGTCCCATATCCGGATTTAGTAGAGTTCAGAGGAGCGAACGAAATACAAAAAAGGTACAGCATCTCGGTTTTCCGAGGAACTGTACCTTTTTTTCATATTGAGCGAAACTATAGGTTAGAAAATAGCAGATTCTTCTACAATCACTTTCACAAACTGGATGCTGCGATCCTCAGGTCCTTTGACCGGAAGGCCGACCTCCACGTGATCGACGATATAGTCGATGTTAGATTGCGAGATAACTTCGCCCGGTAGCAGGATCGGGATGCCAGGCGGGTACACATATATAAACTCTGCGATGATCCGTCCAGCAGATTCCTTGAACGGAAGCACTTCCGTCTCACCGTAGAACGCCTCGCGCGGCGTGAGCGACAGCTGAGGGATCTCGGGAATTTTTACAACAAGCTCCTGAACCTCTTCAACCTGCGGATAATGTTCGACCATCGCACGTAGTGCGCCGAGCAGTTGGCTTATGCTATCTTCCGTATCTCCTGGGGTAATAAGGCAGAGGATATTGTACATATCCGACAGCTCGACCTCAAGATTGATGTTGTCACGCAACCAGTTTTCTGCCTCGTAGCCGGTAATGCCAAGATGGCGCACATGAATGGTCAGCTTGGTCGGGTCATAATCAAAGGTCGCCTCGCCGCCGAGAATTTCCTTGCCGAAGCAATACAATCCTGGAATCGCGTTGATCTCCTCGCGAGCATGTTGAGCCAGTCCAATCGCTTTCTCTGCAATCGCGTGTCCGTTGACTGCCAAGTTGCGGCGGGAAGTATCGAGCGAAGCAAGTAGAATGTAAGAAGTCGACGTAGTGGTCAACATACTGATGATTGTCTGTACACGTTGCGGGTTGACACGTCCGGCTTTCAAGTTGAGCACCGAGCTCTGCGTCATGGAGCCGCCCAGCTTGTGCACGCTTGTCGCTGCTAAGTCGGCGCCTGCCTGCATGGCGCTCATCGGCAGTTCGTCATTGAAATGGATCAGCACGCCATGCGCTTCGTCAACAAGAACTGGAATGTCGTAGCTGTGAACCAGGTCGACGATTTCCTTCAAGTTGGCGCAGATGCCGAAGTAGGTCGGGTTGATCACTAACACGGCCTTGGCGTCGGGATGGCGTTCCAGAGCACGCCTTACGGAGCGTGTCGTGATGCCATGGTCGATGCCCAGATTGGAGTCGCGAGCCGGGGAAATGAACACCGGACGCGCGCCTGCGAAAATAATCGCGGACATGATGGACTTATGAACATTCCGCGGCACGATGATTTTGTCGCCTGGCGCGCAGACCGACATAATCATCGTCATGATGGCGCCGCTTGTACCTTGTACGGAAAAAAAGGTATAATCGGCTCCAAATGCATCGGCAGCCAATTTCTGGGATTCTTCGATGACGCCTGTAGGCTGATGGAGATCATCCAGCGGAGCTATATTGATCAAATCGATCGACAAAGCATTGTCGCCGATAAAGTTCCGGAATTCGCTATCCGTGCCTACACCTTTCTTGTGCCCGGGAATATGGAACTGCAGCGGGTTGTTCTCCGCATGGCGGCGGAGCGCGCTGAAGAGAGGGGTACGATTATGGTCCACCGTATTCATCCACAGCCTTTCAATTTCAGGTATACAAACAAGGTTGAGTATAGCATGTACGGGGGGGATTGCAAGCCTGCGACACCGCCCCGCCGCATACGAAGAAAGGGGTTCGTTTTCGCTTGAAGCTGAGCATGCCCAAGAACAGCAATAAGATTTTGAGATCGCCCTTTGTCATCAAGTTATTGGTTATTATGTTCGGTGTTGAATTTGTAAAAGGCGCTATGCTCGTATCCGTGCTGCCGGTGTATATGCGTGATGAGCTCGGCTTGACGGCTTATGCCGTCGGTTGGGCGCTGGCAAGTCAGTATATCGGGGACAATGCCTTCCGCAGTCCGCTCGGCTGGATTATTGACCGGATTGGTTACCGCACGGTCATGCTACTCGGTGTGCTTTTCACAAGCCTATCGGTATTGATCATCGCGTTTACGGACCAGACTGGCTGGATCATCACAGCATGCGTGTTGCTTGGCATCGGCACCTCGCCGCTCTGGCCCTGTGTCATTACCGGCGCGACGGCTGTGTCTGGCAACGAAGCGGGCGGCAGCATCATGAGCGTCATCTATATGAGCTGGCTCGTCGGTGTTGGCATGGGACCGATTGTGATCAACTTTTTCATCATCAACCGTTATGAACCAGCGTTTTGGCTGATGGGAGTGATCATGGTTGCGATTGTCACTGTGACGTTTACACTGCCAGGGCGTAAGGCTTCCCGCGAGCTCGAAGGTAGGACAGTGGAGGAAGCGCCGCAAGCTAAGCGAGGACCGCTGCTCAAGAGAGCTCGGCTCTATTTTCAAAAGGTCGGACAATCCCTCCATGCAAGCCGCCTGCTGTATCCGGCAATGTTCATTCAGAACTTCGCGCTTGGCCTGCTGACGCCAGTCCTTACGCAGTATGCGAGAACAGTGCTGCATCTGTCGCCGCAGCAGTACAGCTATTTCCTGCTCGCCGGCGGCGCAATTACCGTGCTCGGTCTCATCCCGATCGGTCGCGGCGTGGACCGTTACGGCACTCGCTGGTTCCTGCACGCGGGCTTCCTGCTTGCGGCAATCGCCTTGCCGCTGCTCGGTTACATGCGCAGTTTGCCGCTTGTGTTTATCGTCGTCGCTTTTGTCGGCCTGGGTTATGCCTGCATCATTCCAGCCTGGAATGCGCTCATCGCCAAAGCGATCCCCAAGGAAGAACGCGGCGCAATATGGGGATTCTTCCTGACGATCGAGGGGCTTGGCATGGTTATCGGTTCTATTATGTCCGGTCGGCTGTGGGACAGCTTCGGCTCACATGTGCCTTTCCTGATCAGTGGAGCTTCTTTGCTCGTGCTGTTCGTGCTTCATCTGTTGATTATTCGTCGTGGACGAATCTCTCTGGCCTAGCCCCCACAAAAAAATCCCCGCTTCCTCTCTGCTGCAACGGCAGAGCTGGAAGCGGGGATTTTTGATGTAATGACGGTATTAGCGGGCTGCCAGCTGGTACAGAGGCATCAGTGTCTGAAAGACGGATTCGACTTTGGCGACAAAGGCTTCGCCATCCTGTAGCAGCGGATCATTGCGATCCAGATGAATTCCGCATAACAGCTCGGCTGCTTTCACCGTGCGCAGTCGCTCGAATAACGTGACCAGCTCATCACGGCTCATCTCATCATGAGGGACAGCCCCTGGCTGCATATGGTCGCCTGACCACATATAGCTGGCGCCTTGCGGTACGAGCGAGCGGATCTCGTCGAGTTTGTCCAGTGCGCGGGCCGCGAACTCGGCTTTGCCATCCGCTTCATAGATGACAGCGAATTGAATGAACGCATGAGTGCCCCACATTCCAATTTGAAAATGCGGATGGGCTTTGTAACCGCGTTTGTTCGGGGAGAAAGCTACCCAAGTGTCCTTAGGCGGATTCACCGTGCGGCGGGCATGTTTGGCGACATGTGGATAAAATTCGGTGCCCGACAGAATGGTGAGCTCCGGCGACAGCCTATTGCCCAGCTGTTCAAGCTTGGGCCTGATTCCAGCGATAAGAGCTTCCATGCGCGCCTCGAGGCCGGGAATGGCGAAGACGTCGAAGTCGGAAGAGTTAAAACCGGGAAAAGAGCAGTGGTTTGGCTGTTCCTCCAAGGTGGGGACTTTATCTTCGGCTAATGCGGTTTTTGTCATATGGGGGCATCCTTTCCGGCTAGAAATTTAACCTCCTATAAGCGATATGGAGGTAATGAGGAGCAAAACTTGTCCATATAGTATAACACAGGAGGGAAAAGGACTGGATAAGCTGAGCCGGACAAGGGCGATGGATGCTGGGCTGAGTGGACTAGCGGAAGGATGTCCATTTGGAAACGCTATCATTCCAGTGAGGCATCTGCCCTTTTCTTCAAAATTAGTCAATAAACCAAGTTGCCATCACATAAGATGGAGTATAAACTACAGGTAAGAACAAATTATCAGAACATTTAGTCAACAATAATGAAGCAGGGGAGGGATTGCCGTGAACAAGAGCTACGAAGTGGAATATTGCAATTTGGAGCTGCGATTTGACCGCCGGCAAATCCAGAATCTCATCCGCGATTTGATCCATGAAGGTTATTCCCTCTATTGGAGCGAGACGGAAGCGCAGTTCCTTATTTCTATCCGAACAGGCAGGAAGCTGGTGAAGCTCCGATTCCAAAAAATGAAAAACCGCTACAAGATTGTTGGCGATTATATCATTAAAGACGAGAAGCTGTCCGAGCTGATTGAGAAGCTGATTGGTGATACACGGGGCCATGCGGTCGTAAAACGGATGAAAGACCGTCAGATCGTCATTGAAAATATTATGTTTGGCGAAATCATCAGACTCGTGGAGGTGTCGGGGATGGAGCACCGCATAATTTATCAGAAAAAGCCGGTCGTCACCCTGGAAGAGATTACGAAGGCGTTTCAATCGACTCGCGCTGAAGAGCGTGCCGCCGTCCTCCGTTACGAGCTGGATTATGAGCTATGTGTTCTGTATGACGCCCTTCAAGCGAGCGATAACAAAGCTGCGGATGAGAGCCGTGAACGCCTCGCGGTTATGCGGGGGGAAATGCTTCAGTTAGAGATGTAGCAATACATGCCCGAGATTGTCGGGCAAGGCTACGCGTCCAAGAGATGTGGCGCCCATTTTCTGGACTTATGCCTATCTTATTCAGCTTTCGAATGTTTGTGCAATTATGCCGCAAGCTCTTCATCTCGCTTTACACACTCCAAGACCTGTCCCAGCATACGTGGGGCGGGTCTTGTTGTTGTTGAACTAAAGAAACAAGCGAGTTGCGCTGTTATATACTGATTGTGGAGGTGCGGGAAATGGAGACAGTCTATAGAGGCTACTTAATGAGCGATGACAAATCGAGAATTAATCTGGAGAGTGATTACGGACGATGTTACCTTTTTCTATCTATGCGATGTCTATGTAGATGAAGAGTACCGGGGCGAGGGTATCGGCAAAAAACTCGTTGAATGGATTGTTCAAGCTCCCCATTTTCAAACCATGTCAGGGAGATGGATTGTACGAGCAATTCGGGTTCATAACGGATTCAGACAATACGATGAGAAGAGCGGCGCAGGTCCGATAAGCAATGCCGAGTGGGGGATAGGACTACGTCGCGTTCATGCAATATTCATGTACCTGACATTCCGCAGTAGGAATCGTTCATGGTACAATTATTTGCATATCCGGTCAAAATGGGTACACTAGGAACAGTATGCATCGGTATAAACTTAGTAAAGGGATGGTAATTTATGTCGAAACAACAAATCGGCGTTGTTGGTCTGGCCGTTATGGGCAAAAACCTCGCGCTTAACATTGAAAGCAAAGGTTTCACCGTATCGGTGTATAACCGCTCACGCGAAAAAACAGACGAGATCCTTGCGGAATCGTCTGGCAAAAACCTGTTCCCGGCCTACACGATCGAAGAATTCGTCGCTTCCCTGGAAGTGCCGCGCAAAATTCTGATCATGGTCAAAGCTGGCGGTCCTACGGACGCAGTTATCAATGAACTGGTACCACATCTGGAGCAGGGCGATATCATCATCGATGGCGGCAACGCCTACTTCCCTGATACCGAGCGCCGCAGCAAGGACCTCGAAGCCAAAGGTTTCCGCTTCGTTGGAGCAGGCGTATCCGGCGGCGAGGAAGGCGCGCTGAAAGGCCCGGCTATCATGCCTGGCGGTCCAGAATCCGCTTATAAACTTGTTGAGCCGATTCTGACGGGCATCTCTGCTAAAGTGAACGGCGACCCTTGCTGCACGTACATCGGTCCTGGCGGCGCTGGCCACTACGTTAAGATGGTCCATAACGGCATCGAGTATGGCGACATGCAGCTGATTACAGAAGCTTACCATCTGCTGAGCTCCGTGCTTGGTCTGTCTACGGACGAGCTGCATGAGATCTTCACCGAGTGGAACAAGGGCGAGCTGGACAGCTACCTGATTGAGATTACAGCTGACATCTTCTCCAAAAAGGATCCGGAAACCGGCAAGGCAATGGTCGACGTTATCCTCGACTCCGCAGGCCAAAAGGGTACCGGCAAATGGACGAGCCAAAGCGCGCTTGATCTCGGCGTACCGCTGTCCATCATTACTCAATCTGTCTTCTCGCGCTTCCTGTCCGCGATGAAGGAAGAGCGCGTTCACGCCAGCAAAGTACTGAACGGTCCGAAACTTGTTCCTTACACCGGCGACAAAGCTGTTTTCATTGAAGCGGTGCGTAAAGCGCTGTTCGCGAGCAAAATTTGCTCCTATGCACAAGGCTTCGCTCAAATGCGTGCGGCATCCGACGAGTTCGACTGGAACCTGCGCTACGGCGATATCGCTATGATCTTCCGCGGCGGCTGCATCATCCGTGCTCGCTTCCTGCAGAACATCAAGGATGCTTACGATCGTGACTCCGAGCTGAAAAACCTGCTGCTGGACGACTACTTCAAAAATGTCGTTGAGTCCTACCAAGGCGCATGGCGTGAAGTTGTTACAGCTGCCGTGGCAAGCGGAATTCCGGTTCCAGGCTTCTCCAGCGCACTGGCTTACTTCGACAGCTACCGTACGGAGCGTCTTCCAGCCAACCTGCTGCAGGCGCAACGCGACTACTTCGGCGCGCATACGTTCGAGCGTACCGATAAAGAAGGATCGTTCCACTTTGAGTGGATGGATTCCAGCAAAAATTAATCCGGGATAAGCCCATGGAGTGCCTCACGCAGCATTTTGCGCAGGCGCTCCGCTTCCATCGGGCCGCTTCGTTGCGACAAGAGTAGGCTCATGGCCGCTTCAGCGAAGCTCTGGTAGTTTTTCATCAAACGTGGCTGCGGCAGCCCCTGCATGGCAGGGGCTCCGTCAGCCACTTTTTTTCGGATATAATCGAGCGCCCAAATGGCGTCTTCCCGGCATAGCCCAACATTGGAATCGAGAATCCGCCGCAGCCGCTTATCGGCTGGAGATCCGGCGTAGCTGCTCTTGTCCACGGCTGCAGCCTCCTTTCGCTGGTATTGATTCGTTTATACTATCCTTATGGAATATTGAGATTTTTATACCCTCTGTCTAGCAAAAAATGATATGATAACCGAAAGTAAAACGATTAAAAAAGGGTGTGACGAAGAGACTATGCGCCCGTCTGAATCGATACATGAAAAAATTATGTTGATCGGCTTTATGGGGACAGGAAAATCGACGGTAGGAGCCAAGCTTGCCGCAAAACTCGGCTGGAGATGGACAGACACCGACTCCGAGGTCGTAGCCGAGCAAGGCTGCTCCATTGCGGAGTTATTCGAGCGGCGGGGTGAGTCGTATTTTCGCGACGCAGAGACCGAAGTGCTAGCCAAGCTGCTAGAGACGGATGAGCCGCTTGTCATTGCGACAGGAGGCGGAGCAGTACTGCGTGAAGGCAACCGGAGGATAATGATCGGTGGAGCTTTTGTGGCCGCTTTGCAAGCTTCGGAAGCGATTATTGTGGAGCGGGTGCGCTATGACAAGGGCCGGCCACTGTTGGCAGGCGATCCGTCGCTTAAAGTGCGCGAGCTGTTGAAAACTCGCGAAGGGGCTTATGATTTTGCCCATCTGCAAGTCATGACCGACAGTTTAACCCCCGATGAAGCGGCTGAGGCAATTGCAAATGCATATCATCTTGCTTCAGGGCTTTACCGCGCTTCCGACTCGTAGCGTTATCTCATGAATTTAGACACATAGAAGGGGAACGATGAAATATGGACGTATTAGTAACGCCGACACCGGAACTGAAGGGCAGCATTCAGGCGCTCTCTTCCAAAAACTATACAACACGCTATCTGCTTGTGGCCGCCCTTGCGGAAGGTACAAGCACGATTTATTATCCTGCCCATAGCGAGGACAGCGACGCGATGCGCCGCTGTATCCGCGATCTCGGAGCTGAGCTGACGGAAGATGGGGAGAAGATTGTCATCAAAGGTTTTGGCAGTCATCCGCGCGACGTACGTGAGCTGAATGTGGGCAACGCTGGAGCGGTTCTGCGCTTCCTCATGGCGATAGCGGCTCTTAGCCCGGATGTGACGTTTGTTAATACTTATCCCGATTCGCTCGGTAAGCGGCCGCATGATGACTTGATTGTCTCGCTGCGCCAGCTCGGCGTGGAAGTGGATGACAATGAAGGTAGACTGCCGATCACGATTCGCGGCGGGGCGCCGAAGGGTGGCAAAATCACCGTTTCGGGCAATGTAAGCTCCCAGTTCCTCAGCGCTCTGCTGTTCCTGACGCCGCTTTTGCAGGGGGATAGTGAAATTGAAGTGCTGGATGATCTGAAATCCAAGGTCGTTGTTGGTCAGACGCTGGAAGTATTGGAGCAGGCAGGCATCGTCATCGAAGCTTCTGAGGATCTGATGTTTTACCGCGTACCTGGACGCCAAACTTATCAGGCGCGCACATATCGGGTGCAAGGAGACTATCCTGGCTCTGCGGCGGTGCTGGCGGCGGCTGCCGTCACGAAGTCAGACATTACGATCCACGGATTGCCAGAAAAGAGCAAGCAGGGAGAACGTGCTGTCGTAGACGTACTGCGCATGATGGGAACTCCGCTGGTTTATGACGGGGATGACGTCACGGTGCGTGGCGACGGGCGCCTCAAGGCGGTAGAGTTTGACGGCGACGCCGCTACGGATGCCGTACTGGCGATGGTAGCCGCTGCTGTGTATGCAGAAGGTACGTCCCGGTTTTATAATGTGGAGAATCTGCGCTACAAAGAATGCGACCGCATTACCGACTATCTCGCTGAGCTTCGTAAGGCCGGTGCTGAGGTAGAGGAGAAGCGCGACGAGATCATTGTCCACGGTAAGCCGGAAGGGCTAGAGGGCGGAGTAGAAATCAACGCTCACTACGATCACCGCGTCATTATGGCTCTGACCGTAGTTGGCCTGCGTTGCCGCAAACCCCTGCTTATCCGTGATGCGCATCATGTGGCGAAGTCTTACCCGATTTTCTTCGATCATCTTCAGGCGCTCGGAGCAAATGTGGAGTGGCAGGAATAGCTGGAATAGCGTAAAGCAGCAGTCCGCGGGGCAAAGTAGTACAAGTTGTCACCATTGTCATCATGCACAAGGGGGAATCGACTATGGCATTCGTCAATCCTGAACGGGAAGAAATCAAGGGGCTTCTGGAGGGGAATACGACGATCGCAGTCGTCGGATTGTCCGACAACCCAGAGCGTACCTCCCACAGTGTGTCGCAAGCGATGCAGCAGCGGGGATATCGAATCATTCCGGTTAATCCTGCAGCAGCAGGGGACATCCTCGGGGAAAAAAGCTACCCTGACCTCGGCAGCGTGCCGGAGCCAATCGGCATCGTCAATGTGTTCCGGCGCAGCGAGTTCACGCCTGCTATCGCGCGTGAAGCAGTCGCGATCGGAGCCAAGATTCTCTGGCTCCAGCTCGGCGTTTACAGCGAGGAAGCAGCGGCAATCGCCCAGGAGGGCGGGTTGACCGTCATCATGGACCGCTGCATCAAGGTGGAGGATTCAATTCTGCGTCCGGACATCCGGCGCATCTGAGACCTTCAGCGGCAGCGGGATAGCGATTCAGGCAGGCCATTTTGCGGCCTGCCTTCTTTCTTTTGACAAAGGGGAGTCTGTCGCTTACGATAATTCCGGTAACTATCACTGTGGCAGAAAAGGAGGAACAGCATGAACTTCATGGGCAATCTTCAGCAGCTCGGCCGTGCCGTCATGCTGCCGACGATTATTCTGCCCGCAGCGGCAATCTGCTTAAGCTTAAGCATGCTTCCATGGGATGTGCTGGGCCTTCCCATGTTATCCGACTATTTATCCGTCGCGGGTAAATCGCTGTTTGTATTTTTGCCCTACTTATTCGCTGTAGGAGTAGCTTGGGGAACGTCCAGCAATGGCGGCGCAGCTGCGTTATCGGCGCTTGCGGGCATGTTCATTTATACCGGGATCGTACAATTTAGTCATTATGAGATTCAACCAACTGTTCTTATCGGCGCTCTGATCGGTATGCTCTCCGGGTACAGTTACGAACGTTTTAAATCTATCCGGCTGCCAGAGTACATACAATTTTTTGGGGGACCTCGTTTTGTCCCTTTGTTCGTCAGTTTCGTCTGTGTGCTTTTCTCCATGCTGATGGTCGGCATCGCTCCTTCTCTCAGCAGAGGGCTCGTATTGCTAGGCGACGTCGTTTCTTCCGCTGGAGGCTTTGGCGTGTTTCTCTATGGCTTCCTGCATAGGATTCTCGTCGTATTCGGGCTGCATCATCTATTGAATCATGTGTTCTGGTTCCAGGTCGGCGGCTTTAAAATGGACGATGGCAACATGGTGTATGGTGATCTGCCGCGGTTTTTCGCAGGTGATCCCACGGCTGGAGTGTTCATGGCAGGCTTATACCCGACGATGATGTTCGCCTTGCCGGCAATCGCGATCGCGATTATACAAGAAGCCAGGGAGGATCTTAAACCGAAGATTAAGCGCACTTTTCTCACTGCGGCGCTGGCTTCTTTCTTGACAGGTGTGTCGGAGCCCGTGGAGTTCGCCTTCCTGTTTGTTGCGCCGTATCTTTTTGTCATCCATGCTTTTCTTTCAGGCATCATTATGTGGGTTACATACGAACTTGGCATCCTGCATGGCTTCTCGTTCTCAGCCGGCGCGATTGATTATGTACTCAATATGCATTTAGCGACCAAGGGTTGGCTGCTTCTTCCACTAGGCATCGTCGTGTTTATCTTGTATTATGTCCTTTTCCGATGGGCGATTCGGCGATTCCAGATCCCGACTCCCGGCCGCGAGGAAGGTTCGGCGTTGGACGACTGGGCGAGCGATATTCCTTATCGCGCTCCGCTCATTTTGCAGGCCATGGGTGGCAAAGAGAACCTGGAAACATTGGAAGCCTGCATCACTCGATTGCGCATTAAAGTTCGCAATGAACGGCTGATGGATAACGCCGCTTTACGTGATCTAGGTGCTGCTGGCGTCATTCGGCTTGGCGGCGGCAATGTGCAAGTTGTGTTTGGCACCTTCTCCGAGCTGATTCGCGAGGAAATGGTCAAAACGATGCAGCGCGACCATGCAAGGGTACTGTTCAGCTCGCCTGTACAGGGCAAGATGATTCCGTTGGACGAAGTGCCTGACCCTATTTTCTCCGGCAAACTTGTCGGTGATGGTGTGGCGTTCCTGCCTGATCGGGGGGAGCTGGTTGCGCCGGTGAAAGGCGAGGTCATCTTGCTTTATCCCACGATGCATGCCATCGGTTTGCGCACAGAAGAAGGGCTGGAAGTGTTGATGCATATCGGCATCGATACTTCAACGCTCAAGGATGAGGATTATTTTCACGCGGCGGTCAAAGAAGGGGATGAAGTTACCCCTGGGCAACTGCTTATATCATTTGATGTTCAGCGTCTGCGCAAAACCGGAAAGTCGTTGGCAACGCCGATGGTCATTACGAATCCCCAGCTCGTACGTTCGTGGGGCTATGGACCTTTCAAGCCGGTGAAACGCGGTCAGACGGCCGTTATGTCCGTCACGTTGCGCGAGCACGAGCACAGTAATGTTGGAGGGAAACGCTCATGATTCAGGGAATAGGAGCTTCTACAGGTATCGCGATCGGCAAATGTTTTGTGCTTCCGAATTGGGAGTGGGACCTGCCGGAGCAAAAAATCGACGTCGCGGATCTGGCAAGGGAGTTCGAGCGTCTCTATGAAGGCATCCGGACCTCGAAGGTAGAAATCGAGCAGATGAAGGATGAGCTCAGCGAGGTCGTCGGGCCCGAGGAGAGAAGCATTTTCGACGCTCATCTTGCGATTCTTGAGGATCCGGTTTTTATGAACGAGATTCAGGGCATGATCGAGCGCCAATATAAAGCAGCCGAGGTGGCGGTCAAGGAAGCGATCGACCACTTCGTGACGATGTTTGATCTACTAGATGATGAATATATGAAGGAGCGTGCGCTGGACATTCGTGATGTCGGCAATCGCCTGCTTAAACATCTGCTGGGAGCGCCGGAGATTACTTTGCCTTCGGATACGCAGCCTTATATTTTGGTAGCCAAGGAGCTTTCACCTTCCCAGCTTGCGCACCTCAATCCAAGCAATGTTTTGGGCATCGCTACATTCGTAGGGAGCACCACATCCCACTCGGCCATTATGGCTAGAGCTCTCGGTATCCCGCTTGTAGTCGCTGTGGAAAGCGAGCTGGAGGAGACGGTGGTGACGGGGGATTTGCTGATCATCGACGGTAGCAGCGGCATCGTTGAGCTCAAGCCCACTGTGGAGCAGATCCGCGCCTATACGAAGCTGAAGCAGCAACAGGAAGAAGAGCATAATCGGCTGCGAGGTCTGGCCCATTTTGACCCGTCGACCCCTGACGGAAAAACGCTGCGCCTGTCGGCCAACATCAGCTCGCTCAAGGAGCTGGAGATTGCGCTTTCCAGCGGGGCTTATGGAGTTGGGCTGTTCCGCACGGAATTTCTTTATATGGACAGGACTCGGTTTCCTAAGGAAGAAGAGCAGTTCGAAGTCTATCGCAGCGTAGCCGAAAAGCTTGAGGGTGGGCCTCTAGTCATCCGTACGCTCGACATCGGTGGCGACAAACATCTCGATTATTTTGAGCTGCCGGAGGAGGAGAACCCGTTTCTCGGTTATCGCGCGATCCGGATCAGCCTTGACCGTAGGGACCTTTTCCGTACACAGCTTAAAGCGATTCTGCGAGCCTCTCATTACGGAGATGTGAAGGTCATGTACCCGCTCATCTCCTCCGTAGAGGAGGTTCGCGAAGCGAATGGGGTGCTGCGGGAAGCGATGGAGGAGCTTGATCGGGAAGGCAAGCCGTACAATCGGTCGATGGAAACCGGCGTCATGATTGAGCTGCCTGCAGCGGTGATGATTGCAGAGCTGCTCGCTCGCGAGGTGGACTTTTTCAGCATCGGAACCAATGATCTCGTCCAGTTCACGCTTGCAGTGGACCGTATGAACGACAAAATTTCTCACCTCTATGAGCCGTTCCATCCCGCTGTGCTGCGCATGCTGCGGATAACAGTAGAGGCAGGCCGCCGACAAGGCATATCGGTCGGTGTATGTGGAGAGCTGGCTGGAGATCCGGCTGCTCTGCCGATTTGGCTCGGCCTCAATGTAGATGGACTCAGCATGTCCTCGCATTCCATTCTGCAGGTCAAGGAGAGACTGCTGCGCACGCAGCAGGAGGAAAGCAAGGCTGTACTCCAGCATGTTATGGCTAGCAGTACATCAGCCGAAATCAAACGGCTATTGCGGGAGTTCCAGGGTGAAGTTGATTCGCAAGAGGAGCAAGCCGGAGTTGGCGACCCTCTTCGCAGTTAAAGAGAGTTCTCCCTGCAGATGACGCTACGTAAGTTGGTTCGAGCAGCGAGTTCCGTTGTTGAATTGCACCAAAAGAGCCTTGCCGAATAACAGGCAAGGCTCTTAATATAGGCTGGACCCGTAGCATGATGACCGGGCGCAGGGAGCCAATTAACGATTTTTCAGCGCATCAACAAACGCTTTGGCGTAAGGTGGAAGATCGGGCGGACGGCGTGCCGAGATCAGGTTTCCATCCACGACGACGGCTTCATCGAACCAGGTCGCTCCGGCATTTTCCATATCGTCCCGGATGCCAGGAGTCGAGGTTACCTTGCGTCCTTGCAAAATTTTAGCAGAGACCAGTACCCAGCCAGCATGGCAGATCTGGCCAATTGGCTTGCCGCTGCGGTCCATCTCCTGGACGAGGCGCAGTACCTCAGGATAGCGGCGGATTTTATCCGGCGCCCAGCCGCCCGGCACGAGCAAGCCATCGATGGAGGAAGCATCCATCTCCTCATAGGAAAGATCGGCTGTGGCGGGAACACCATATTTACCGATGTGAGTTTTGCCCTTTTGCGGACCCGCGAATTCAACAATTGCACCTTCCTCCCGTACCCGATAAACAGGATACCAGAGCTCAAGATCCTCGAATTCATCGTCAAGCAAGCATATGACACGTTTACCTTGTAGAGTCATTCTAGTCATTCCTCCTCTTTGGGCTATTGTACGGGAGGAGCAAGGATAAAATCAAACCGTGTCAAGCTGTGTCAAATAGGCTGCATTTACAGAAAATGCTTGCAAGCGACCAGCAGGAATTATCGCGAAAAAGGTCGAAGTAAGGGAGAGGCTGTTAGATGAAACGCTGAACGGCTGTATCAGCGTCGCGGATAATCGACGGAATCATTTCCAACTTTACGTAGCATCGTTGATGTTACTGAAGGGCGCGACGCCTTGTTGATGATGAAGGAGTGGACCAATGATGCATAAAACCTGTACTTGCGGCCACGCGATGAACATGAAGCTGCGAACGGTCATCTATTCGGGCAAGGTCGAGATCGACAATGTGCCTATTTATTCTTGCCCTTCTTGCAGCCGCAGCGAAGTGTTGCCTGAAGTGAAGCCGGATCTGACCGGATTGATCGGGCAACTGGGCGAAGAGCCTGCCAAACAGACTCTTTTGTTTAATGAGCTCAATGAATGGGCAGATTTATTGGTAGAGGCCTGCTCGAAGCGAAGAACGCCTGATTTGACTGCTGTTCAGCAAATTATTGATGAGCGTATTGATTCCTTGCTGGAACTGCTGCTCCTGGCAAGCTCAGTTGGCGATGAAGCCTGGAGGCTTGAAATTGAGAAGAGGCTGTCACAGCTAAGTCGCTGCACGTTGAATACATAAACAGGCGACATCCTAACACAGATGGTTATTTTTCATAAGGAGAGTGGGATGAAATGAGCTATATTTCCCTGGAGAAGATAGAAGACTGGAATAAAATATTGGAGCAATCCCATGAGAAGCCGGTGCTTGTGTTCAAGCATAGCACTCGTTGCTCGGTAAGCGCGGAGGCGCATGAAGCTTGGCTGCACTGGATTGAAAAATCCAAAGGCGAAGCGGTTGATACCGCGATGGTTCGTGTAGTGGAGGAACGCCCTGTGTCAAACGCGATCGAAGAGCAGCTAGGTGTCAAGCATGCGTCTCCGCAAGCGATTTTGGTCCGCGGCGGTAAGGCTGAATGGCATACGTCCCATTGGAATATTACGGAAACAGCGCTTGTCGACAATGTGCGCTGACATTGCATAAGCCCTTTAATTATCGTATGATTACCCTAATATAAAGGGCATAATGCTGCCTATAAATTTCATTACAATTGGAGAGAAGGAACCGTGACTGTAACCATTTATGATGTTGCAAGAGAAGCGGGAGTGTCTATGGCTACAGTCTCCCGCGTCGTCAACAATAACCCGAATGTTAAACCTCAAACCCGTAAAAAGGTTTATGAAGCTATTGAAAGATTAGGCTACCGGCCTAATGCCGTTGCCCGTGGTCTGGCTAGCAAAAAAACGACTACGGTCGGAGTCGTAATCCCGGATATTTCCAACTCCAACTTTGCAGAGGTTGCTCGCGGCATCGAGGATATTGCGAATATGTACCATTACAATATCATTCTTTGCAATGCGGACAAGCGTAAGGACAAAGAGATCCGCGTCATCAACACGCTTCTGGAGAAGCAAGTTGACGGCTTACTGTTCATGGGCGGAGCTGTGACGGAGGAGCATGTGCAGGCGTTCAAGACAGCCAATGTACCTGTAGTCCTGTGTGCAACGACGGATGAGGAGAACAAGATCCCTTCGGTCGACATCAACCATGAGGAAGCGGCTTATGATGCAGTTAATGTGCTGCTGAGCCAAGGCCATAAAGATATCGCGATGATCAGCGGTACGCTGCAGGATCCATCCAACGGTTATGCTCGTTACTACGGGTTTAAGAGAGCGATGGAGGAGGCTGGCATTCCTGAGCGCGAAGAGTTCGTACGGGTAGGCAACTACCGTTATGAGTCCGGTGTAGAAGCTATGAATTACTTCTTAGACCAGGACAAGCACCCTACCGCTGTATTTGCAGCAACGGATG
Source organism: Paenibacillus herberti (assembly GCF_002233675.1). Classification (GTDB taxonomy): domain Bacteria; phylum Bacillota; class Bacilli; order Paenibacillales; family Paenibacillaceae; genus Paenibacillus_O; species Paenibacillus_O herberti. The sequence goes on from NZ_NMUQ01000001.1 coordinate 764,546, forward strand.
AGATGGCAATTGGAGCGATCCATGCCATTCAGGACAAAGGACTTCGTGTACCAGAGGATATTTCGGTTATCAGCGTAGACAACAGCCGCATGGCCTCCATGGTCCGTCCGCAGCTGTCTGCCGTTGCACAGCCGATGTATGATATTGGTGCGGTATCCATGCGCCTGCTCACTAAGCTCATGAAAAAGGAACAAGTTGAAGAGATCAAAGTTATTCTTCCTCATGAAGTGGTCAAGCGTCAATCCGTAGGAACAATACAAGGATGAAGTACGCCACGGTTGGAATTATCGGTGCAATGAAAGAAGAGCTTGAACTGCTGTACAGCAGCGCTGGGATGGAGTCTGAGACGGTCAAGGCGGGTATGAGCTTTCGTCGGGGCGTGCTGCATGGGCAGCCTATAATTGCCGTCCAGTCAGGCGTCGGCAAGGTCAACGCCGCTGTATGTACGCAAGCTTTGATTGATCTTGGGGCGGATTGTGTACTGTTCACAGGTGTAGCCGGCGCAATTGATCCAGAGCTGCAAATCGGGGATATCGTCGTATCTACCGCTAGCATACAGCATGATATGGACGTTACGCCGCTAGGCTTCCAGCCAGGCGTCATTCCTTATCAAGAGATCTCGACTTTCCCTGCTGATCCAGAGCTTGTCGAGCTTGCGGCGGGAGCCGGTGCGAGAGCGGCCAAAGGCAAGGCCATCCGCGGCATCGTGCTTTCGGGCGATCAGTTCATTGCGAGCCGGGAGAAGGTACAGAGCTTGAGAGAAGGATTCCATGGAGCTTGCGCCGAGATGGAAGGCGCTGCAGTTGCGCAAGTTTGCCATATGAATGGCATTCCGTATGTTGTCATCCGGTCCATGTCTGACCAGGCTGACGGCAGCGCGCATATGAACTTCGCCGAGTTCACCGTGCTGGCAGCGAACCAATCCTTCGCCGTTATTGAAGATATGATTCGCAGCTTGCAAAAATAGACCTTACAGGCTTTCCAACAGCCGCCATTTCCTGTGAAGGAATTGGCGGCTGTTTTGTTATACCCGGACAAAGGTCGGCATACTTCTGAATTGGCATCGAGAGACTTAAAAGTCCTGAGCGGATGTTTCCCACATATGACGGTTCTGACGGGTAATTTCCTCGCGACGTGGCATCGGCTCCCAGCTTCCGGTATCGTCCAGCCAGAGGCCAGGCAGCGGCTCAGGAGAGCGAGGCTGCCAGTGATCCAGCCAGAGACCTGGGAGCTCTGATTTGTGGCCTGACGGCGCAGTGAGGTGGGAGACGAGTGGATGCTCCGACATGACGAGCCAGACGAGCGACCAGGCACGCGGCACGACCCGCCATAGGTCATAACCTCCGCCGCCGAGGGCGACCCAGCGTCCGCCGCACAGCTCATGTGCGAGATCGTGGATGATGCGGGGCATCTCGAGGTAGATTTGCATACTGCACTGGATATGGGACAGAGGATCAAAAGCATGGGCGTCGCAGCCATGCTGACTGACGATCAGATCCGGCTTGAAGGCGCGTGCGACCTTGGTGACGGATTCCGTGAAGCATTCTAACCAGGATTCATCCTCGGTGTACGGCTGGACAGGGATGTTACAGCAAGAACCAAAACCTTTGTCCAGTCCCTTTTCATGCGTGAAGCCTGTGCCTGGAAAGAGATATTTGCCGGTCTCGTGGATGGAGTATGTGAACACATCAGGATCTTCATAAAAGGCATATTGCACGCCATCTCCATGGTGCACATCTGTATCGATATAAAGGATGCGAGCCCCATACTTGCGGCGCACGGCAGCGATCGCGATGGCGGCATCGTTATACACGCAGAACCCGGAGCCATGCCCCGGGAAAGCATGATGCAAGCCTCCCCCCATATGATACGCATGTTGCGCCTGCCCCGACATAACAGCTTCCGCAGCGGCGATTGAGCCGCCTGTAATAGCTGCCCCCGCCTCATGCATGCCTTTAAAAAAAGGTGTTTCCTCCGTTGTCAGTCCGTATCTTCCGGCGAGCCGCAGCGCTTCTGGCGCGGGAGCGGCCTCGCTAAGTTGTTTGACCGCCTCGAGGTAATCGGGACGATGAATGAGCGCAATATCGGCTTCGGAAGCCGGATGTGCTTCCATAATGGCGTCGGAGGGGAGGGCGTTTAAAGCCTCAAGCAGCGTTTGCGCCAACTCCAGCCTCAGCGGATTGAAAGGATGCTCCTCATTGAATTTGTAAAGGTTTGCGCCTGAAGATTGGATATAGACGGCTTTATCCTTCATGTTCTTCCTCCTGCATCCATCAATACATGAATCTTTGTCTGAAGCGCACTCGATCGAATTGCTCCACCGAACTCAGCGGGACATCCTTGCCGATCTTAACCATGAGACAATTAGCGGGATGGGAGCAGATTTCGGGATCATCCGTAGCAAACCAGACCATACCGACCGATTTCATAAGCTTCTCCATCATGCTCCTATATTCCCATATGCCGAGCCCGGTACCTTTGAGGTCCCAGTGCCAGTAATATTCAGTTGTAAACACAATATAGTTCTCCAGGCGGCTATCTTCAAAAGAATGCTGGATCATCTTTTTGCCAAGGCCAATCGAACGATATTCGGCGGCTACCTCTATCGCGCCAAGCTCGATCAGATCGACCATGCCGCCTTCGGACCAGCGCTCCATCTCATCGGCATAATGAAACGTTACATACCCGACGATCGTATCGCCATCGCGCGTTATAATGATCCGGCCTTCCTCGAGACCGGCAATTTCGACAAGAGCCTCCAACTGATCCTTCGGTCTGCGGAAAGCGTCCAGACCAGGGTGCATGGAGCAGTCGGCTAGGCGGGAAGGCTCTACCGGCCCCTCCAATACGAGCTCTCGCTCTTCAAAAGGGATGACACGGGAATGGTAACGCTTGATATGTTCCAACGTTATCGCTCCTCTAACACTTAATGGCGGCCTATTCTCCGAACGGAGGGCTGCGCCTCTTATCACTTATAGCAGAAAAAGCAGCTTATGAAAAGAACAAGCGTCACATCCAGCAGCTACCTTTTGTGTTAAAAGGGGGTAAATATCTAAGAAAAGTAGGCGCATACATTTCCATATATGCTATACTACTAAAGTGATGAACGACGTTTCACCTATTGTTTGAAAGCGTATTCGATTGGCCGAATCAAAACGACGACGACGATGGAAGGTGATTAGCATGTCGATTGACCACCAGGAAAGACTTTCAGTTACTGCAGCTTCCCCAAACATGAAGAATTATGAGGAGGCCTATGCTTCCTTCGATTGGAACGAAGTAGAGAAGCACTTTACATGGCATAAGACAGGCAAAATCAATATGGCGCACGAAGCTATCGACCGCCATATTGCAGAGGGCCGAGGCCAGAAGGTCGCTCTGCATTACAGCGATCCGCAGCGGGACGAGTCCTATACGTATGAGCAGCTCAGCGTGCTTTCGAACCAGTTCTCCAACGTACTGCGTAAGCTAGGCATGGCCAAGGGAGAGCGCCTATTCATCTTCATGCCGCGTTCGCCGGAGCTGTATGTAGCCCTTCTAGGTTCGCTCAAAATCGGTGCCGTCGTAGGCCCGCTGTTCGAAGCTTTCATGGAAACTGCGGTTAAGGACAGGTTGATTGACAGCTCCGCCACCGCCATCGTAACGACGCCTGCGCTGCTGCCGCGCATCAAGCGCGACGAGCTGCCGGAACTCAAGCATATTATCGTTGTCTCCCCGGATGAGGCTCCGGAGGGCACGATTTCTTATAAGGACGAGATGGCCTCAGCATCGGAAGAAGCCGAGATCGAGTGGCTGGACCGCGAGGACGGCCTGCTCATTCACTATACGTCCGGATCGACGGGCAAGCCGAAGGGTGTCTTCCATGTACAGAATGCGATGCTTCAGCATCTGCATACGGGACGCGTTGTACTTGATCTTAAGGAAGACGATATCTACTGGTGTACCGCAGATCCAGGTTGGGTAACGGGAACCTCTTACGGGATTTTTGCTCCTTGGCTTAACGGAGCGACCAACGTTGTCCGCGGTGGACGTTTCAGTCCGCAAGACTGGTATCGCACGCTGCAGCGTTATGGAGTAACGGTCTGGTACAGCGCTCCGACCGCATTCCGCATGCTCATGGGTGCAGGAGACGATGTTGTGTCTCAGTTCGACCTGTCCAGCCTGCGCCATGTGCTTAGCGTCGGCGAGCCGCTTAATCCGGAAGTTGTGCGCTGGGGGGCCAAAGTATATGGCCAGCGCATCCACGATACGTGGTGGATGACTGAAACCGGAGGTCAGCTGATTTGCAACTACCCAGCGATGGATATCAAGCCGGGCTCCATGGGGCGGCCAGTACCGGGTGTACAGGCTGCAATCATCGATGATGCTGGCAATGAGCTGCCGCCATATCGGATGGGCAATTTGGCGGTGCGCACACCATGGCCTTCCATGATGCGCAAAGTATGGAACAATCCAGCTAAGTATGAGGAATATTTCCGTATTCCAGGCTGGTACATTTCCGGCGACTCTGCCTATCAAGATGAGGACGGATACTTCTGGTTCCAGGGCCGCATCGATGATGTGATCAATACGGCTGGCGAGCGGGTTGGCCCGTTTGAGGTGGAGAGCAAGCTTGTGGAGCATCCTGCTGTTGCTGAGGCAGGCGTTATCGGCAAACCAGATCCGATGCGAGGCGAGATTATTAAGGCGTTTATTTCGCTCCGTGAGGGTTATGAGCCATCCGATGAGCTTAAGGCTGAAATCTCCAAGTTCGTCAAGGAAGGGCTGTCCGCTCACGCATCTCCGCGCGAGATCGAGTTCAAGGACAAACTTCCAAAGACACGCAGCGGCAAGATCATGCGGCGCGTGCTCAAAGCGTGGGAGCTTAATCTCCCGACAGGTGACCTTTCAACTATTGAAGATTAATAGCTCTTATAATTAGTTAAACTCAAAAACAGCCGCCATCCCCTCAGGGGATGGCGGCTGTTTTATTTCCTAAGGTATTGTTAGCTTGCGCTCCATGTCACGGCGGATGAGAAACCGGATTCTCCGGTAGCATTCATCGCAGTTATGCGGAAGGTACCGGTTGTAATTGGGGCGACGTACTCAAAGCTCGTGTTGGCGGTCGCTCCAATGTACTGGAAGCTACCGTCATTGCCGGCGCTGTAGTAGACCTGATAGGAGGTCACGCCATCCGTTGACTCGTTGCCGCTCCACTGAAGCATGACGCCGGTACCGGTGCCGGAGGCACTCAGGCCGCTAGGAGCAGCGGGAACGCCGTCGGTCTGAGGCGAGTCTCCACCTGGTAATTGAGTATCAGGGAGCTCATTCCAGCCTCCTGGGCTAACGGTTTGACTGCGACCAGATTCGCGGCCGGCAACATCAACTGCTGTAACAAAATACGAAGTGCCGAAACCGCCAGATCGATCTACGAACGCCAGCGAATCGCCGCTCAGGATGGAATCTCCGTATTTAGCGAAACCGCCTGCGGTGGAACGGTACAGTCGATATCCGACGACATCGTTCTGTGGGCTGCCGGAGAAGGAAATGCGGTACGCTCCGTCTACCGCCTCAAGGGAGACATTCGTTGGCGCGGCTGGTGCCGCTCCGTCATCCCTGCGAGGGTCGAGCAAGGATGGAGCTTCATCATCCGCATCCTGCGGTACAAAAGCGGAGAGTGGTCTGCGGTACTCAGACGGCATAACGGACTGAGCTTTTTTGATTTCCTCCATCAGCTCGCCTAATGGCTTCTCACGACGAATCGTCGTTTTGGTGTAAACGAAGTCGGAAGGGGTACCTTCCTGAGCGATATAATTGACGCCGTTGTACTTGATGAAGCTCATTGCGCCAAGAACGTTATCCACCTTGACGGGAACAAATTTTTTGTTGAACCAGTCCGTTGTAAGCAATCCGCTCGAGCGAACCACGGAGCTTGGAAGCAATCCGCTGACGCTTGAGACGGTAGCTCTGATCAGACCATCCGGTTTAGGGAATTCTTTGGTTTTGAAAATCTCGCGACGATCCTTGACGGTTTCGTTCATAATTTCAGACCAAAGCGTACGTGCTCGGGATTGGGAAGCTTTGACGAGCGTATTTTTTTGCTCTTTGTAGCCGACCCATACGCCAAGCGTAACATCAGGGGAAAAGCCCATGAACCAGACATCACCATAGTCTTGGGTGGTGCCGGTTTTGCCCGCAATAGGGATTTCACCGTAGGCATTAAAGCTGCTAGAGAGACTACGACCCGTACCATTGCGACTAGAGATGACGGTACGCATCATATCTGTCATTAGGAAGGCAGTTTGCTCGGAATAAACTTTTTTTGGCGCTTGTTTATGCTCGTAGACGATATTTCCAGATGCATCGACAATTTTGCTGATCATAAATGGATCATTGTATTTGCCGCCATTCGGAATGGTGGCATAGGCGTTGGTAAGCTCCTCAACGGTTACCCCTTTGCTGAGACCGCCGATAACGCCGGTTTGGGCGCCTTTGTCCTCTGGCTGCAGGGTTGTAATCCCGAGCGAACGGGTGAACTCCCAAGCTTTGTCAATGGTAACTTTGTCGATGAATAACTTGAGTGCCGGGATGTTAAGCGAGCGGTTGAACGCATCCCGCGCGGTCACTAGTCCATAAAACTTTTTACTGGCATTCATCGGAATATGGTAACCCTTCTGACCGTCCTTGAGAATAATCGGCGAATCGTCTATGACGCTTGCCGGCTGGACTAGCCCTGCTTCAAGAGCGGGCAGGTAAGCGCCAAGCGGCTTCATCGCAGAGCCTGGCTGGCGAGTCATTTGGGTTGCATAGTTCATTTGCTCAATATTGAAATCGCGACCTTCCATCATGCCCAATATCGCGCCGGTATGATGGTCGATCATAATTGCAGCCGCCTGTTCGGGTCCCTTGGACTTGCTCGTCGGACCAAAGTTGTCCGGGTCGTTGGCGATCTCGCGCATATTGTTATAGATAACTTTGTCTATTGTTGTGTAAATCCGGTATCCAGAGCGCAGCAGCTGTTCGCGGGCGTTCTCCATAATTTCCGAATTTTCACTTTTGGCGAGATCTTGTTTTTTCAGCTTAGGATTTTGCTTGAGCGCCAAAATCTCGGCTGCTTCCCGTTCCGTTTCGAGCATTAAGTAAGGGAAGGTATTGTATGCCTTTTCTCGACGAGGTGCTAGTGAGGATTTCACATCAAAAGCAATCGCTTCGTCATGCTCAGCCTGTGTAATACGGCCGGTAAGGAGCATTTGGCCAAGGACCCGCTTTTGGCGCGACATCGCCCTATTAAAGCCTTTAGCGTTAAACTCACCTTTGCCATTAAATGCCGAGTAGGCGGAAGGAAGCTGAGGCAGACCTGCTAGGTAGGCCGATTGAGCCAGATTCAGCTTATTGAGATCGGAGATGTTGAAAATGCCGATCGCAGCTGACTTGATGCCGTACAAGTTATAGCCGGATGAACCATTGCCAAACGGCATCTTATTCAGATAAGCAGCCAGAATCTGTTCCTTACTTAAGTAACGTTCCATGCGGACAGCCAGTAGGATCTCCTTAAACTTCCGGCTATCGGTCCGGTCCAAGTTCAGAAAGACGCGCCGAGCTACCTGCTGAGTGAGCGTACTTCCTCCGGTCTGGACTTCTTCATTGAGCAGTTTTTGCTTAATGGCCCGTCCAAGCCCCTTGTAGTCAACACCGATATGAGAATAAAAATTGCTGTCCTCAGTCGCAAGCAGAGCATCAATGACAGACTGCGGGATATTATTCAAGTCAACCAGCCGCCGGTCTTCATCCGTCCTTAGCTGGCCTACCGGGGTGGTTCCGTCATTGAAGTAAACGAACCCGGTGAGGGAGTTCTCATTGACCTTGGCCTCCAGCTCGTTGCCGGGCCGTACAGGGTCGTCTTTGACCAGTGCGCCTACGTATCCTGTAGCTATTCCACCAGCAAACAAGGCGCCTGTGACACCGAAAATAAATAGCCATTTGGTCGTAGTCCAGACGACAAGGCCGAAAGTCCTCCAGCCGCTACGCGGCTTGCGGGGCTGTTCCTGCTCTTGAGCCATATATACGTATCCTCCTCCAAATCAAACAGAGTTATTATACCACATGTGCCATAAATCAGCACGAGCTAGTGGTTAGTATGGAATAAATAGGAATTTTCTGTCGATTGAGCAAATGCTGTCGGTTGACAGTCGCAGATTAGACATGATATAACTTGCTTCAACAAATCGCACTCTCCATTTCAGTGAGAGGTAGCGCATATCGTGAACGGCGTGGATGGGCATCCAGTAGCCGGACGTAGAAGCGGATCAGAGAGCCGGTGGTTGGTGTGAACCGGTGCGCAGTGTCCAGGCGAATTACAGCCCTGAGCCGGCCGGATGAGGCTGCTTGCAGCATGTAGTCCGGTCCCGGAAGTAGTTTTCCGTTATCTGCAACGAAGTGGGAGCATGCCGCTTTTCCGAACTCGGAATAGCTGCTGCTTCAACAAGGGTGGTACCGCGAGCTGATCCTTCTCGTCCCTTCGGACAAGAGGGATCTTTTTGTTTTCATTTTTTTGAAAAAGGGAGCTGAGCGGTATGAAAGAGCAGAATCAAACAGGGACACAGGAGCTTACAAAAGAGCAGATTGCGGAGGTAGAACGGCAGCTGTCGCTGCTGTCCCGAGGAGCGGCAGAAATTGTTCCCGCGGACGGGCTGCGGGCCAAGCTTAAGCAGTCGATCCTGAACGGACGCCCACTGAAGATTAAGCTAGGGCTGGACCCTTCGGCGCCGGACATCCACATTGGGCACACGGTCGTGCTGCAAAAGCTGAGACAGTTCCAAAGTTTCGGCCATCATGTGCAATTAATTATCGGAGATTTCACGGGCCGGATAGGCGATCCGACGGGCAAATCGGAGACGCGTAAACCACTGTCTGAAGAGGATGTACAACGCAACGCCCGGACATACCAGGAACAGATTTTCAAAGTGCTGGATCCCCAGCGGACTACGCTTTACTACAACTCAGAATGGCTGTCGCCGCTGCAGTTCAATGACATCCTGGCGCTGGCTGCCAAGCTGACGGTTGCACGGATGATGGAGCGGGATGATTTTACGAAGAGATTCCGCTCGGGCCAGCCGATTAGCATCCATGAGTTTTTCTACCCGCTTATGCAAGGTTACGATTCGGTCGTGCTGGAAACGGATATCGAGCTCGGCGGTACGGATCAGACGTTCAATGTGTTAATGGGTCGTCATCTGCAGAAGGAATACGGCAAATCGCAGCAGATCGCGATTACGATGCCGATTATTGAAGGCCTGGACGGCGTCCAGAAGATGAGCAAAAGTCTCGGCAACTACATCGGTATTGATGAGGAAGCGGGCGAGATGTTCGGCAAAGCAATGAGTATCCCGGATGCGCTTATGCCTAAATACTTTTCGCTGGCGACTGATCTGCCGGCAGGCGAGCTAGCCTCGCTGCTCAAAGGGTTGGAGGAAGAGACACTCCACCCGATGGAGGCCAAGCAGCTATTGGCGCATACGCTAGTCCGCCAGTACCACGGCAATGAGGCGGCTGATGCCGCTCAGGGCAGATTCCGGGAAGTGTTTCAGGAGCGCGTGCTGCCGGAACAGATCGATGAAGCTCTGCTTTCGACTACTGAACTAGAGGATGGGCGGATTAGGCTGACCCGACTGCTTACGCTGCTTGGCTTGGCTGCATCCGGCAGCGAGGCTCGGCGGAGCGTACAGCAGGGAGCAGTCCGCCTTGGCAGTGAGCGCCTCGAGGATGCGTCAGCAGAAATTACCGTCAAAGATGGAGACGTACTGCAAGTAGGCAGGCGCCGGATTGTGCGGATCAGGCTTGAAAATTAGTTAACTTGTCTTACTAGTGAAACATTTCCCCAGTTAGTGCGTATAGACAACGAGCGATTACAATCGCTTCCAAAAATGGGGGTGTGTAATTGGAGACGCTGTATATATCTTGTCTCGCCTTTGGCATCCTCTTCGCATTCGTCAGCGTTGTGCTGGGAGATATTCTCGGTTCGTTCCTGGATGGGGCACTTGATTTTCTGTCCGTGGATGGACCTGGTATCTTCCAGCCGGCTGCCATTGCTGGAGGCATAACGACCTTCGGAGGAGCGGGGCTCCTATTGGAGAGGTACGCTACGCTTGATGAGGGGGCCACCGTCTTGCTGGCGCTGTTGATCGCGGCTGCTGGCTCGATGTTTGTATTTTTCCTCTATGTGAGGCCAATGCGTAACACCGAAGCTACTTCAGGCTACTCCATGCAGGAGCTGGGAGGAGCGATCGGAGAGGTGATTACCTCCATTCCCGCGCAAGGATGTGGCGAAGTGCTGATCCGAATTGGAGCGGGCGTCACGAACCATACGGCGGAAAGCTTTGAAGGTAAGGATATTCCTACAGGCAGTCGTGTCGTTGTTGTCGAGGTAAAGTTGGATGTGCTTGCGGTCGCAACTATGGATGAAAGAGGGGAAATGTAATGCCGGACTATCTTATTATTCCTGTTATTGTTGTTGGAGTTTTCATCGTATTGGGTCTCGCTTTTTGGGCGCGTTACAAAACGGTCAGCCCGGATGAGGCGATGATTGTTACGGGTACTTATCTTGGTTCAAGTAATGTCGCATCGGATGACTCCGGTCGCCGAATCAAAATCGTGCGTGGTGGCGGCGCATTCATTCTGCCGATATTTCAACGGGCGGAGTTCCTCTCGCTGCTGTCCATGAAGCTTGACGTATCTACTCCTGAGGTCTATACGGAGCAGGGCGTTCCAGTTATGGCAGACGGCGTGGCGATCATCAAAATCGGCGGCTCGATCGAGGATGTAGCAACGGCAGCAGAGCAGTTCATGGGTAAACCGGTGGAAGCCCTGAAAAGTGAGGCGCAAGAAGTTCTCGAAGGCCATCTGCGAGCGATTCTCGGCTCGATGACGGTGGAAGAGGTTTACCGTAATCGGGACCGTTTTGCGCAAGAGGTTCAGTCGGTGGCTGCCAGGGACTTGAAAAAGATGGGGCTGCAGATCGTTTCCTTTACCATTAAGGATCTGCGCGACAAACATGGTTATCTCGACGCACTTGGTAAACCGCGTATCGCCGCTGTGAAGCGGGATGCGGAGATCGCCGAGGCGCAAGCGGTAAGAGACGCCCGAATCCAGAAGGCTATGGCCGAGGAGGAAGGGCAGAAGGCGGAGCTGCTGCGCGATACGAATATCGCAGAAGCGTCCAAGGAGAACCAGCTTAAGGTTGCTGCCTTCAAGCAGGTACAGGATACGGCCAAGGCCGAAGCCGATCAGGCTTATGCAATCCAGGAAGCGCGTATTAAGCAGAAGGTTGTTGAGGAGCAGATGCAGGTTGAGATCGTCCGCAAGGAACGGGAGATCGACTTGGAAACGAAGGAGATTCTGCGCCGCGAGAAGCAGTACGATTCCGAGGTGAAGAAAAAAGCTGACGCGGATCGCTACTCTGTCGTGCAAGCGGCTGAAGCCGAGAAAGAAAAGCAACTTCGTGCAGCTGATGCGATGAAATACCGCATTGAAGCGGAGGCTCATGCGATGGCGGAGCAGAAACGCCTTGAAGGTCAGGCGCTTGCCGATGCTGCGCGTGCTAGAGGTACTGCTGAGGCCGAGGTTATCCGGCTTCGCGGCTTGGCCGAGGCTGAAGCGAAGGAGAAGCTGGCGCAGGCATTTGAGAAGTTTGGCGAGGCGGCGGTACTGGACATTATCGTCAAAATGCTGCCTGAACTGGCCGGCAAAATAGCTGATCCGATCCGCGCTATCGATAAGCTGACAGTTGTAGATACCGGTAACGGAGCTGGAGCGGCGAAGCTTTCCAACTATGTGACGGAATTGATGGCTACTGCTCCCGAGATGCTGAAAAGCGTAGCCGGCATCGACGTCAACGAGCTGATGCGGAGTTTGACCTCCAAAAAGGCTTCAGCAACCGTCCAGGTCGAGCCGTCCAACAAAGGACGGGCAGCTGAGATTAGCCTTCCTGCGGCGCTTAGCGCCGCTGCAGCTGAGGTAATCGACAAGCCAAAGCCTGAGCCTGGCGCGATCTAATCCTTATACGATTTAAAGAGCCGCTTGCATTCAGCCTTTTCGCTGAAACGCAGGCGGCTCTTTTTGCAGCAAAACCAATCCACATAAAACAAAAACAGCTGGAGTCCCGAAGGACAACAGCTGCTTTTGTTGTGTACCACAGTCGCAAGAAAAATCTTAACGGCTGTAGAACTCGACGATTTGTTTTTCGTCGATGTCGGAGCTCAGCTCGCTACGCTCAGGCAGGCGAATGAACTTGCCTTCCATAGCTTGCTCGTTGAATTCCACGTAGCTCGGCAGGTGATGGCGACCTTCGATCGCTTCCTTAACGAGCTTCAGGGAACGGCTGCGCTCACGCAGGCCGATTACATCGCCAAGCTGTACTTGGTAGGACGCGATGTCGACTTTTTTGCCATTGACCGTGATATGGCCATGGGCAACCAGCTGACGAGCGCCTGCACGGGAGTTGGCGAATGCAAGACGGTAAACAAGGTTGTCAAGACGGCTCTCAAGCAGGAACATGAAGTTCTCGCCGGAAATACCTTTGATTTTGGAAGCTTTGTTGAACAGGTTACGGAATTGCTTCTCGTTAACACCGTACATGTGGCGGAGTTTTTGCTTCTCAGCCAATTGCAGACCGTAGCCGCTAACTTTTTTGCGTTGGCTCGCTTGGCCGTGCTGACCTGGAGGGAAAGCGCGTTTTGCGAGTTCTTTGCCAGTGCCGCTCAGGGAAATTCCGAGACGACGGCTAAGTTTAAACTTGGGACCTGTATAACGTGACATATTGGGTGTAGCTCCTTCTTCAAATGGAATGTTTGAAAAGGGTCCAACGTTTCGCCGAGTACTGCATGAACATGGACGAGCCATGACCTGAAGGGAGAGTTCAGCCGCTGTCCCCCCAGCTGCAGCACCCATGAGGGTGTCACAAAACCTTTGGCCTATATTCAACAACTAATATTAAAGGATTCTAGTATTCGATGTCAAGGTAAACGAGGTAAACCTGGTAAGCCTGGTAAACGGGGAAAACCGCTTTTGCCGCATCCGCTCCGCATAAATGTCAGGCACGGAAGGACAATCTATACAAAAAGCTAAAGGAGCTGCGAAAATGGTTGCAATCATACGTTCGTTTGCCGTGATTTTCTCCCTGCAGGTGCTTCTTCTATATGGCTGTTCTGTCGGTAGCTCCGGTCGCTCACCAGAGGAATTGTTCAGCTTGACGGTGTCTGGATTGTCCGCCAGGGAGGTATATCATTTCAAGGCCGAATCGAACAGCATGGAGCAAGCGGGGAAGGTACAGATGAATACAGCTTTTGACGGCGTTGTGCAAAGGCATAATGGGCTGCAGCTCAAGCAGACGGGCGGTCCGCGCTTGCTTTCAGCAGTCGGAGACAGCCTTGGCGACGACAACTACAACCCATCTGCTCTTCTGGATGGGCTGTTGAAGGCTAAATCAGAGGTGAAGCTTGACGCTTCGCGTTCCGATGCCGGGACGGCTTGCCTCGTCATCACTCCTGACGCAAAGGAGGCAACTCGGATATGGCGGGAGCGGCTGGACGGACAGTGGCAGAGCGTGCGATCACTGCAGCCGGAGCAGAGCAGCGGCTGGAGCCGTTTGGATGCGAGTAAGAAGCGTGAGATTAAGGGCCGCTGGGGCAAAGAGTTAGAGCAAGGGGAGCGCGTTTGGAGCGATCGAATGAATAGCCTCGCCGCACAGGCAAGTTATGAGCTTCTCGTTGACCGAAAACGTTTGGTTCCAATTTCTCTGAAAGAAACTTCCAAGCTGGCTTATCGGGCAGAAGGCAAACAAACAGAGGAAAACCGCCGGATTATGTTTCAATTTCAGTCTTTCCGCTAATACATTGCCGCAGGGCCGTGCAGAAGCGGGAAAACTCATGATAGGATGAACGTGGAAAAATTACTCCAGTCCGAGAGGAGCTGCATTCATGCGTGATCCACGCCTGCAAACATTAGCCGCTAATCTGGTTCGCCACTCCGTGCGCGTAAAGCCCGGCGAGAATATTCTGATTGATATGATCGGGCCCGAAAGAGAGCTAGCCAAATGCCTCGTCGAAGAGGTGGCGCGCGCCGGCGGGCATCCTTTTGTCGAGACAAGCGACCGCTCCGTGTTGCGATCTCTGCTACTCCACGCCAGCAAGGAGCAGATCGAGCTCTGGTCGAATCTTGATCAGGCCCGAATGAAGCAAATGCAAGGTTACATAGCGATCCGCTCGGGAGAAAACGTGAACGAGCTGTCGGATGTACCGGAAGAGAAAATGAAGCTTTATCAACAGCTGTATTCCCATCCGGTTCACTCTGAAATTCGCGTTAAACAAACTAAATGGGTTGTGCTGCGTTACCCGAGTGCGTCCATGGCTCAGCTGGCCAAAATGAGCACAGAAGCATTTGAGGATTTCTACTTTAATGTATGTAACCTGGATTACAGCCGAATGGAAGAGGCGATGACACCGCTTAAGCAGCTTATGGACCGGACGGATAAAGTTCGAATTACGGGTCCAGGCACGGATCTCAGCTTCTCCATCAAGGGAATAGGTTCCGTCAAATGCGCTGGCGAGCGCAATATTCCGGATGGTGAGTTATACACGGCTCCAATCCGCGATTCCGTTCAAGGCACGATTACGTACAATACTTCGAGTGTGAATTCGGGGGTCACTTTTGATAATATCTCCTTCACGTTCGAAAATGGCCGCATCGTCAAGGCAACCAGCAGCGATGAGAAGCGAATCAATGAAATTCTCGATACGGATGAAGGCGCACGTTATATCGGGGAATTCAGCCTCGGCTTCAATCCTTACATCCTGCACCCTATGAACGACACGTTGTTCGATGAGAAAATTGCCGGTTCCTTGCACTTTACTCCTGGCCAAGCCTACGAGGAAGCAGACAATGGCAATCGCTCCGCTGTACACTGGGATCTCGTCCTCATTCAGCGTCCGGAATATGGCGGCGGAGAAGTTTACTTTGACGACGTACTGATTCGCAAGGATGGCCTATTCGTTCTGCCGGAGCTGGAAGGGCTGAATCCAGAGGGCTTGAAATAAGCTGTGAAGGGCTGATTCTAATTGTGCTCTTTTGGTTAATATTTACCTGTTCATCTTGAACGGGAGATCGTTTCAGAGTATGATGGAGGAAACGTTTTCTTATGTTTTTTAACAGGGAGGAATACCTATGTCCAACAATGCGGCTATCGTAGAAATTTCCCAAGTTGCCAGCAGGTTCCGCTCGTCGATCGTGCTTCAGGCAGACAGCAAGTACATCGACGTCAAGAGTATCCTGGGCCTGTTCACCACGTTGGTCGGCGGCCATTCTTATGAGCTTCATGTCCACGGTTCGGACAGCGAAGAAGCGAAGCAGGCGCTTGCAGAGGTTTTCAAGAAGCATAACCTCAACATTACCATTATCGGCGAATAAGCCGCGAAGGGCGTCTCTCCCCGTTGGACGGGGGGAGGCGCCTTCTTTGTTTGTCCTTGTGTATTGACCTGGAATCGTCTAATATTAAAGGTATTACGGTGTAAAGTTATGATGGTATACGGCGAGACATCCGCACAGGGGGGGAAACTATGTCTTCACCGGAAGTTCTGGTCCATCTGCATCAGAAGGCGGTTCAACTGCTGCAGGATGACGCTAACAAGATTGAGAAACTAATTGAAGTGCAGATGGAAAATCTTGCGACCCGCAAGTGCCCTCTCTACGAAGAGGTTCTCGATACCCAGATGTATGGCTTTTCCCGAGAGGTTGACTTTGCTGTTCGGGCAGGATTGATTGAGGAAGCTGCGGGCAAGGCGATCATGAGCCGCCTGGAGCGCAATCTGGCTCAATTGTATGAAGCGCTGGACCAAAAAAACCAGCTCCTATAGGATACGGCAGAACAAAGAGGCGGCACCGCAATCGGTGCCGCCTCTTTGTTCTGCTACTAACCACTTACACAAGGAAAAACGCAAAGCCTAAAATGATATAGACCATAATCAGCAGAAAGCCCTCGTACCAGTTGGTGCGTCCGTCGCTGGCAACAGCCTTGGCGATAAACACCGATACGGCAATTGCGGCCAGCTCAATCGGCGTGAATACGATATCCATCGTTGGACCGAAGAAACCACTGATCAGGACGAGCACTGGTGCGACGAAAAGAGCAATTTGCAAGCTTGAGCCTACCGCTATCTCAACAGCTGCGCCTATTTTGTTTTTCATGGCTAGCATGATGGCGGCACTGTGTTCGGCTGCGTTGCCGACGATGGCGACGACAAAGGCGCCGATAAACAGCTCAGAGAGGCCAAAACGAGCAGATACGCTATGCAGTGTTCCGACCAGCCACTCGCTGACAAAAGCAACCATGACAGTGGCAAGCACGAGGTACAGCACGGAACGTTTGAGAGTCCAGAGCGGCTCCTCGTGATGCTCACCGGCTTGGGCTTCTGCCTTATCTTCCATATCCGAGAGCATATCTTTATGCGTGATCATGGAGAATACGAGCCAGAGTAAGTAGCTGACGATGAGAATGATCGCAACCGTAATACTAAGAATCTGATCTTTCCTGAACGTAAAATGCTCGGCCGAAACAAAGGTTGCAGGGATAAACAGGGCAACGATGGCTAGTATCATCAAGGTTGAGTTGTGGTTGGCCAGCTGCACATTGTAGCGCTGTTCTTTGAATTTGAGGCCGCCGAGAAAAATACTAAGCCCAAGCACCAGCAGCAGGTTGCCGATGATCGAGCCAGTAAGGCTCGCTTTGACCGTCTCGAATGATCCCGCCTTGACCAGGAAAATGGCGATAATCAATTCGGCGGCATTGCCGAATGTGGCATTGAGGAAGCCACCCAGACGCTGGCCGGCATAGTGCGCAACGGATTCGGTCGCTTGGCCTAGAAACCCGGCTACAAACACGACTGAGATCGCGGAGACAGCGAATAGGAACATCTGATTCCAGTGAAGGTAATGCGCGAGAGCGCTCAATGCAAATGAGGCAATCAGCCCAGCATAAAATAGTTGTCGTCGGTTCAAGAGTCATGCACCTCTTTTTAAAATTGGCTTTGATAGGCAAAATATGTATCTTAATATAACCATTCTTACTACTAAAGTAAACGTGGTGGACAAAACCGCCACTTTGATGGAAGTGGTAGAAGGGTTAATTCGCGCAGCGAGTTTAGCCCTTACATTTCTAAGTCCAGCTTATATAAAGGAACGCAAGCGGCTATCTTGCATTTACGAGATCGCATCCATTACAATGGATTAAAGTGGTTCTACTCGAAGGGGTTGAGCGTTGTGGCGGAAGATCTTGAAACAGGTATGATTCGGATTTCGGACGACGTTGTTGCAACGATTGCAGGACTTGCGGCACTGGAGACACCGGGGATTGCTGCCATGTCAGGCGGTATTTCTGAAGGTCTTGCCAAACGGCTGAGCGGGAAAAATGCCCAAAAGGGCGTGACGGTTGAAGTCGGCCAGCTAGAAGCGGCTATCGATCTGCGGGTCATCGTCCAATATGGGATTCCAATTCAGGAAGTATGTCGTCAACTGCAGCTAAGTGTACGCGAAGCAGTCGAGAATATGACGGGGCTTAATGTAGTGGAGGTCAATGTTAAAGTAGACGGTGTTCTCTTCCGCGAGGACTCGGCTGAGGAATCGGCGCCCAATAGCGCACGGCTTATCAAATAAAATATGACATTGCGGCCTGCTCCCATTCGATTGGGAGCAGGCTTTTTCGTTCGATTAGTGGACACAAAAAAGCCCGCATCCTTCATTACAGAAGGTTGCGGGCTGTCAGAGCTTCAGGGCAGTAGCTGTCGAGGTGTAGTGGATGTTTTGGATGTATGTCTCTCCGGCACGGTTGTCTCGCGGTTCGCTTCGCGCGATATGCTTAGCATTACGCCCATAGCAATCATCGAGGAGAGCAGCGAGGAACCGCCATAACTGATGAATGGCAACGTAACGCCGGTAAGCGGAATCGCTCCGGTTACGCCACCAATATTGACGAAAGCCTGTACAGCCAGAAGAGAAACGATGCCGGCTCCAACGACGGTGCCGTATACATCGGGGCAGCGAAGGGCAACGAGAAGGCCGCGCCACAGGAACAGTAGAAATACGATTATGAAGAGTGCGCTGCCGATGAATCCGAGCTCTTCACCGATAATCGCAAAAATGAAGTCATTGTAGGGAAAGGGCAAGTACTGCACTTTCTGGATGCTTTGGCCGAGCCCGGCTCCGTTGAAACCTCCATGGCCTAGCGCCATGAGTGAGCGAGCGACCTGCAAACCGTCTCCAAGTGCATCTGCAAGCGGATCCCGGAAGCTCGTAAAACGGTTAATCCGGTACGCCCAGCTCGTGCTATCTACTAAATAGCTGATTGCCACAACGAAAGAAATTGCAATGGTGCCGAAAAAGCTGGCTGCAACCAACTGCCGGAGATTGGCGCCGCCTGCAAAAATCATCATCATCGCACAGATGCAGATGACGAGAGTGGAGCCCAAATCGGGCTGCAGCATGATCATACCGCACACAACTGCAACGATAACAATAACCGGGATGAGCCCTTTTTTGAAGCTGCGGAATTTATCGCCTTTCTTGGCGATAAGCGATCCAAGATACAGGATCAGGGCAACCTTAGCGAATTCGGTCGGCTGGATGCCGAGTGGTCCGATATCAAGCCAGCTGCGGGCACCGTTTAATTCTTTTCCGATGAACGGGACAAGCAGGAGCAACACCATGACAGGAAAGAAAAAGAGGATGAAACCCTTCTTGAAGAACTGGTAGCGAAAGTTCATCAGAAAGAGCATCAACCCCGTGCCGATTACAGCGAACATAAGCTGTTTCTTGAAAAAATGCAGCGGATCGTTATCGTACTCGCTGCTAACCTCAGCGATGCTGGAACTGGAGCTGAAGACCATTACAAGTCCGAAGCCGACCAGTACCAGCGTCAGGATGAGGAGCAGAAAGTCCGGTCTGCCGCGGCGGCGTTCCGGTTGTGCTTTCATTTCATACCATCACCTTAGTCAGCGAGCTTTTGTTTCAGCTCGGCAAGCTTTTGCTTCGCAGCGCTCAGGATCGGCTGCGGAACAGCGGATTCATAATCCAACCCGTGAGGGAAGGTTGCACGGCCAATGTACACATGCTCAATCGCGAGCACCGCGGCGGGGTTTTCCAGCTTGCCTTCAACGGCGCGAGCATTCATGCGCAGGAAGTACTCTTGGCCCGTGCTGTTGTCGACAAATTTCAAGTCATATGTAGCGCGGTAATATTCCCACTGCCAGCGGACGAATCCGAGGCTCTCCGCACTCCCATCGAGATGAGCCAGATCGCTCTTCATTCCGTCAAGGCCGGTGTTTTCAATAATCATGAATATCCTCCTCAGCAGCTTGGCAAAGACTATACACACTTTCATATTAGTATGTTTCCAAGGCCAGCGCAAGGCCTGCAAACCCTAGGGAAGGCTCACTGCGGGCTGTCAGGCGGGGCTGCGGGAGCACTCTTGAGGTTCGGGCTTTTTTTGCTAATCGTCTATCTAGCCTCCCTGCGCTTCTGGTACACTACTCCGTAAGAGGCAAGGAGGAGATCATAGTGGACAAGCAAACCCGCATGGAGGCCATGCTGACGATGGACCGCCTGATGCCAAGTATGGTCGCGAATCGTCGCCATCTGCACCGCCATCCCGAGCTCAGCTTTCAAGAAAAGGAAACATCGAGCTGGATCTTAAGCAAGCTGGTGGAACTCGGCTGTGTCGATGTCCGCACAGGGGTAGGAGGACATGGCGTCGTGGTCGAGCTGAAGGGCTCTGAGCCAGGACCGGTCATCGCGCTGCGCGCGGATATGGACGCATTGCCAATCCAGGAGGAAAAGGAATCGGAGTACCGATCCACGATACCAGGAGTTATGCATGCTTGCGGCCATGATGCTCATACGGCTTCTCTGCTTGGCATCGCGGCTTACTACCAGTCGCTCCAAGGGGGGTTCAAAGGCACCCGCCGCTTGCTGTTCCAGCCCGCAGAGGAGCTCACGCCAGGTGGAGCGCTGCCGATGATTAAAGACGGCGCGCTGGACGGGGTCGATGCCATTTATGGCGTGCATCTATGGAGTCCGGTACCGGCCGGTCAAGTGAGCATACGCGGAGGCGCCTTCATGGCTGGAGTGGATGAATTCACCATCGATATTATCGGCAGGGGCGGGCATGGGGGAATGCCGCAGGATACTGCGGATGCGATTGTAGCAGGCTCAGCTCTCGTACAAGCCTTGCACACCGTCGTCAGTCGCAATGTAAGCCCGCTGGATACAGCTGTGCTTACGATAGGATCATTTCAGGCTGGAGAGGCGAGCAACATTATCGCCGGGCATTGTCGGCTCAAGGGAACGGTCCGTTCCTTCGACCTTCGTGTTCGGGATCGTGTGCGCAGCCGAATCGAGGAGCTTGTGCGGAGCATCTGTGCCGGATTCGGGACGGAGGGCAGGTTGAATTATCGGGAAGGTTATCCGCCGGTCATCAACGATGCCGCAGAAGCCGAGCGATGTCGGTGTGCCGCCGTAGACCTATTCGGTCCGGAAGCGGTTGGTGAGTCGGAGCTTATTACGGCCGGTGAGGATTTTGCCTATTATTTGGAGCGAATTCCGGGATGTTTCCTGTTCGTAGGAGCCGGCAATCCCGAGCTGGACGCCATTTATCCCCATCATCACCCGAGATTCGATCTGGATGAGAGCTCCATGCATCAATCGGCGCTGCTGCTCATTGGCTGCGCGGAGCGCTTCGTATCCCACTGGTCCGAATGAGACCGCCCAATCGGTGCATTCTATAGGCAGTATGTCATGCATGTCATGCCGCGACCGAGTGGTAGCGATGTACAGCCGAGGCCGATTCAGGAAAGGATGCGGAGAAATTGTCCAGAAGTGTAGGAGATTTAATGACTCGCACTTGTTACACCGCAACACTGAAAGACAATGTATATGAACTAGCGGTATTGATGAAGGAGCACGGAATCGGCTTTGTTCCTATCGTTGAGGGAGACAAGCTGATCGGAGTGGTGACGGACCGCGATCTTGTTCTACGTGGTTATGGAGCCAAACATCCCGGTTCGACGGCGGTGCGCGAGGTGATGACGGCGGACCCGATAACGGTCAGCCCCGACGTTGATGCAGAGGAGGCGGCCGAGCTGATGGCCTCTCGCCAAATAAGGCGGCTGGCCGTTGTGGACGGTGACGGGAAATTGGCAGGTGTGCTGTCAATCGGCGATCTGGCCGTTAACGGCCGCTATCGCCAAGAAGCCGGAGAAGCGCTCGGCGAAATTTCCGAGTCCCCGAATGGATCGGCGCTTTACCATTAGGGAGCTGAATAAGTTGGACTGGTGCATCCCAATAGCTCCATGCCGCAAGTCGGCATGGAGCTATTGTACATACTCGAGCGCTATAGATGTTGGGGGTTGCTCGCAGGGTGTGGGAGCGCATTTGATATTATCTGATTTCCGCCATCGAAGGATCGCCCGGGTAAACCGAATGAATGCAGTGCCTGTCGGGCGCAAGGCATGTATACTTGACATACAAGCGAATGAAACATAGGATAGAATGATCGTTCTATTCCAAGGGGAAGGAGGAGCCGGAATGTTTGAAGCTTACAATAAGGCGCAGCAGGCAGTGCTGGAAACGACTCTGCGCATCATCATTCGTAAGGAGCTGCAAGCGACTTCGATGGCACTCATTGCCAAAGAGTCGCAAGTCTCGACAGGGAACATTTATCATTATTTTAAAAGTAAGGAAGACATCGTCAACGAGCTGTACCGCGCCATCGTAGCATTCAACGGAGAGTATGTTTCAGAAGCTTTTTCCCGAGGCCGTACCATCCGCGAGAAGTTTGAGCTGGCGTGGGGGAGGGTGATCGAGCTTAGTCGAAACCATCCCGAAGGCTTTCAATTCATCGAACAGTATACGTTTTCTCCCTATATCCGCGATGATGTCAAAGAAGCCGTTTATGGGGGAGGCTGGTGCGAGCCGATGAACCGTTTGTATGTGGAGGCAATCGAGCAAAAGCTGTTCAAGCCGATGGACCCGAGACTGATGGTTCAGATGCATCACGGCTCCTTCGTATACATGCTCAAAGCCAACCTGCATTGCAATTACGAACTGACCTCCGAAATGATTAGTGCCGCTATTGCCTCATGCTGGGATGCGGTTCGGGCGGATGTATCTGCTTCTGAGTAAGAGATGCAGGACTCAAGGAGATGAATCCACCGCTGGCTAAGAGATGTTAAATCCGAGCGGAGAAATCCCCTCTAGTTAAAAGAAACTGGACCCAAGCGGTCCGGTTTCTTTTTTATCTTTTATTACCTTGTGACAGCACGGTTTGATTAGTGGCATAGAATAGGCTTAACCATGCCGATGGCAGTCGTGAAGGGATAAAAGATACCAAGACTGCCCCATACTGAAAGAAATCACCATTCTTCAGGAGGGCAGCCATATGCTGAAACGAAAAAACGGTCCGCTTATCGTCCAAGCAGACGGCACTGTGCTGCTAGATGATGCTCATCCGGCGGCTGAGGAGGCGAGGGTAGAGCTGAGTCGCTTTGCAGAGCTAGTGAAGCGCCCCGGTACGATGCATCTATATAGGATCAGTCCGCTGTCCGTATGGAATGCGGCTTCGCTTGGAATGTCGGCTGAAGACATGTTACAAGTGCTTCGCCAGAACGGGCGTTATGCCCTGCCTGCGGAAGCGGTTGAACGATTGCAACAGTGGATGGAACGCTGCGGCGGTTTGGAGCTGTTGCAAGGAGATGGCGGCGGCCTGCTGCTGGCCGGAGACGAGCGTCGAGTGGCGGAGCTGCCGCATGACTGGCTGCTTTCGCTTGGCGCAATACAGAATAACCGAGGCTGGTCTGTGCCGGCTGATCGGCGCGGCGAGCTAAAGCGTGAGTTGGTTCGTTTAGGCATGCCGGTGCTGGACAAGGCGGGATACAGAGAAGGAGAAATGCTGAGCGTAGAGCTTCGGACAGAACTAAAGGGCGGCCGTCCTTTCCGGCTTCGCGATTATCAGCAGGAAGCTGTGGAACGCTTTTGCAGGCAGGGGGGCCAAGGTGGAAGCGGGGTAATTGTGCTGCCTTGCGGAGCCGGGAAAACCCTTGTTGGTGCGGCCGCGCTCGCCCGGCTTGGCTGCGCCGCTCTTGTACTGACCTCCGGTTCGACATCGGTACGGCAATGGAAGCGAGAGTTGCTGGACAAAACGACGATTAGTGAGAGCGACATCGGCGAATACACAGGGGACTTGAAGCAGATTAGACCGGTTACGATCGCTTCCTATCAGATTTTGGCCCAGGGCAAAGTTAATGCTCGAAAAAATAATGCAGGTGACCATATGGGATTGTTCAACAGCCGGGACTGGGGTTTGATCATCTATGATGAGGTACATTTGCTGCCCGCCCCTGTTTTTCGTCTTACGGCTGACCTCCAAGCGACGCGCCGCTTAGGGCTTACTGCTACGCTTGTGAGGGAAGATGGGCGTGCGGAGGATGTGTTCTCGCTAATCGGGCCCAAGCTATACGAGCTTCCTTGGAGAGATCTTGAGCGTCAAGGGTGGATCGCCAGTGTGAGCTGCCTGGAACTGAGGGTTCCACTTTGCGACTCTGTTGTTGAAGCGTATGAGGGGGCGGATTTGAAAACGAGGCTGCGACTGGCGGCTGAGAACCCGGCCAAAGCGGAGGCGGTTAGAGATGTGCTCGATCGACATCCTGGCAGGCAGGCGCTTGTAATCGGTCATTATCTGGATCAGCTCCGCTCTCTGGGAGCGGAGCTTGAAGCTCCGGTGTTATGCGGCAGTACGCCTGCCGAAGAGCGCGAGGAGCTGTTTCGCCGTTTTAACAGCGGTGAGCTGACGCTGCTTGTTGTATCGCGTGTGGCTAATTTCGCGGTTGATCTGCCGTCGGCGTCGCTCGCGGTGCAGGTATCCGGAACTTTTGGCTCCCGTCAGGAGGAAGCCCAGCGGATTGGCAGGTTGCTGCGACCGAAGCCGGGCGACAATACCGCATTTTTTTATACGGTGGTGACGTCCGGGACAAAAGAGACGGAGTTTGCCCTTAAACGGCAGCTGTTCATGGTTGAACAGGGTTATCAGTATGAGCAGGCCGAAGCGGCTGGCTTTGAACGAGGCAAGGAGGAAGGGGCATGAGCACAGGCCGTCCATGGGAACGTAGTCGTCCAGCTCCTGTTCCGTTGCCGACTCAGGAGCAGGAAACATCGATTGTCGAGCCGATCGGTAAAGGACGGAGCTCTGTTCATTTGCCAGTTCAAGGGCAGGAAACATGGAGTGCTGAGCCGGTCGTCAAAGGTCGCAGCTCTGTTCCAAGTGGGCCGGGAAGCGGCGTCAGGCTGTCTTCGGCGGGGCTTTATTTGTTGCGCACGCTGCTGCATGGCTTTGGGCTTGGTGGTGCGGAGGAACGGCGGCTGCTGGAGATGGCCACGGACAGCGGAGCTTGGTCCAGACTGGAAACAGAGCTGGCGCTGGTCGAGTTATGGCGTGCTGGAGCCGTCGAGCTGCGCACCCGCTTCTGGGGCGAAAAGAGGGTCCATTTGCCTACTTCTAGCTATCGAGCATGGCTGGATGCTGTATTTCCTGCAACGCTGGATGCTTCACCAGCGGATGATCCTGGTATTCGGCAGTTAACGGGGGGCAGCAGCTCAAGGCTGTTGTCGCGTGTCCTGCTGGGAATAATGGCTCAGCTCGCCCGAAGCGGCCCGCAGCTGACTGTTAAAGGACAACTGCGGCGCAAAATGGCCATCGAGTTGGAAACAGAGCTCCGGCTGCCGGAGGAAGGGTTGCAACTGTTGTGGATTGCCCCGGCCTGGACGATAGATTATCCACCGGCGACGGCGATCACGCTCGACTGGATGGCGAGTGAAGGGCTTTTGGGAGAGGCAACAGGCGGCTGGCAGCTCGATTGGCCACAGCTTGTTGCTTGGATCGAGCTTCCTTTGCTGAAGCGCGAGCGGGGGCTGCTGCGCTGGCTGACGGGAAGGGCATTGTGCAAGGGACCTTCGGAGGCGGCCTGTGCATCCGTCTCAGCTTTGATGCAGCCAGATTGCTGGTACAGCCTGGAAGCGCTTGAGTCGGCTGTCCAAGAGCGTAGCGGTACTACCGAGCAGGTAACGATTCAAAGGTGGCTGGAGTTGTTGAGGGTCTGCGGCTGGGGTGAATTTGGCGAGGATAGTGAGGGGAACCGAGTTTTCCAACTGTTGCTCGGACATGACGAACCTGCTTCAACCGAAGCTGGTGGAGCCACTGGAGCCGTCAAGCCTGGCGAAGCGATAGAGGAGGCTTGGGAGATCGGAGCTGCTGAGGCTGGTGAAGAAGCTGAGAAGAACGCAGTTACTCGAGCTGCTGAACAGGCTGAGAAGATCGCAGCTGCCCCATCTATTGAAGAGACCATTGAAATCATAGATGAAGAGGAGCCGCTCTTGCTCCAAGCGGATGGGGAAATATGGGCCGGATCATGGTCGGCGTATCGCTCGTTATGGCTGCTTGAACTGATTGCCGAAAGAGGAGAGCTACGCGAGCTCACTTCTTATCGCTTGACCGCCAGATCGTTGGCCAGACTTGGCCTTGTCCAGGGATCAGGCAGTATTGTCCGCGAGCTGCTGGAGCAGGCTTGCGGCTGTAAGCTGCCAGCTGCTGTGAGTGCTGCGCTGGAGGAGTGGCTGCCAGTTGCGACGACAGGCGCTCATGTCGAGGAAAGCTGCGAGGCGGAGAGCGGCTTGTTTACTTCACAGAAGCATCCACCCATTATCCTTGCTGCCGCCGAGGCGAAAAGAGATCGATTCTGGTCCGCCTGTCACAAACTTGAGTCTCCAACGACTGAACTTGCCCATTCCGGGGCGGCTGCAGGCCGCAGTGTGTTAAGGGTGGCCAAAAGCCAAGCCGTCGACCCGTTCGGGCTGGAGCTATTGTCGTCTGCCGCGCCTATTTCCCCACTTGAAGAGGGAGCTGCTGAGCTTGGCAAACTTCCAGCGGCATGGACCGGCTCGGCAAGGAGTTATCACGGCTCCACCTCTCGCCAGCTGATTGAAAGTGCCGTCAATCTGGGCCTGCCAGTTGAGCTGGGCACTGGTGAGTTACGCAAGCTGTTCGTACCTACCGAGTTGCACCGCGAAGAGGGGGCTCGGTGGTCGGCGTCGGGATTTTACCGTTGCGAGTTAACAGATGACCGTATTCCCGGTGAGCTCAATTCTGCTTATTCGGAGCCGATTAGGCTGATAGTGCCCCAATGAGGCAGCCGAATTCTGCCATTTAAAGCGAGACTTCGTTCTATCCGTTCGCCCTGCGTGTATGCTATGATATGCTGTAAGCGGCAGTTGCTGCGGAAAGGAGTGATTGCGGATGCAGGAGCTTCAAACGTTGGAGCCCGCCCCGCTAGACATGGCGCCATTGGTGCTCTGCGCCTATGAACTTGGCGACTCGATCAATCAGTCGGCGCTCGTAGCCGATTACTTATATTGGAAGGACCGCGCGGAAAATGATCCGGAGGCTCTTCGGCTGAAGGTGGTCTACGCCAAGGCGAAGGAACTATTCGATGAATGCCAGCGATTCGGGCGCTTCCATCCGGACTATAACGCCGCTAAGGATGCAATCAAGAAGGTAGAGGACGAGATGTCTGAGGTAGAGAGCATCCGGCGCTACAAGGAGACAGAGGCAGAGCTGGACACTCTCCTTTATGAAGTTTCCTTGATGATTGCGGAGTCGGTGTCCGAAACAATCAAGGTGCCGAGCAATAATCCGTTACCGACTGGTGGCTGCGGGAGCGGTGGTTCTTGTGGTTGCGGAAGCGGTGGCTGCGGCTAAGATTGCCGGCAGCTCAGGCCTTTTTACATTATTCAGGGCGGGTGAGAGTAAACATGTTTCCGGAACAGCGCAAGGGACATATTGTTTGGGTGAATGATATCAAGGCGGCACGCAACCTGGAGAAGTACGGGAATGTGCATTTTGTTTCCCGCCGACTCCATTACGCTGTTATTTATCTAGATGTTGAACGTGAGGAGGAAACGCTCCGCAACATTCAGCGACTTCCTTACGTCAAGAAGATCGAGAGATCGCTTCGGAGCGAGATCAAGACGGAGTACACGAAGGAATCTGAGGACAAGACCCGCTTTTACAGCATGTAAGACCGTCTATCGATTCTTCCGCAAGCCTTCGACTTTCCTATATGGAAAGAGAAGGCTTTTTTCTTCGTTCATCATAATCCAAAATGTTACAATAATGGGGAGACCTTATTTTATATTTGAAATTGGAAATAGTCATGGTAGAATAAACCTAATTCATATATAGATATAAAGGCCTGCTTCCCAAGGAGGAGTGGACAAGGTGAAGGATCGAACGACGGAGCGCTGGAGTACCTACGAGACGTTTCATGTGCAGCTGGGAGATAAACGGGTTGCTGATATTATCATCACCAACCACGCCAGAGAGCGCTGGACAGACCGGGTGGAGAGCCAGAAAACCGGCTATGAGGATATTGCGGACTATGTTTGGCAATGCCTCAAGCAGGGGCGCATCGAGTCGTACTATCGGAATGAGGAGGACGTTTACCTCATCGACGACGACTTGGTATTTGTGGCTGAATTCACAGATTCGGAGAAGGATTTTGATCTATCCGGCATCCCGCTGCATAAGATGATTGTCGTCACTTTTCTAGGACGTATGTCGGAAACGATCGAATTAAGGGACTTAAAGTCCTACTATTCATGGCTTCGACATTCTAGAAGGATGACACTCATAAAAAACAGTCGAAAGAGAAAATAATGGATGCCAAATGCAATTGTTGTCAAAATAATGGATTTAAATAGGAGAACAAGTCTGCGATCCCCCATCGCCAGGCTTGTTTAATTGTTTTTTAAGACCTGTTTATACTGAATGCCTTATTGCTGGGATTTACGGTATAATGGTCGCAAAAGAGGAGGCGAATGCGGTGGCACTTAACTTTCATCAGCTGCATATATTTCACACCGTTGCCGAAAAAGGCAGCTTCTCGGCCGCAGCTCAAGCACTGCATATGACGCAGCCTGCCGTAACGATGCAGGTACAATCGCTTGAGGATTACCTTGGCACGAAGCTGCTGCTCCGCTCGACCAAACGGATCGAACTGACGGATGCGGGAAGCATCCTGATGCCTTACGCCAAGCGAAGCATAGAGTTGATCCGGGATACAGATGCCGCGATGAGCCGATATGCAAGCGGTCTCAAGGGGAGGCTGCAGCTCGGAGCAAGTCTGACCATTGGTGAATATATCCTTCCGAGGCTGCTCGGTCCTTTCAATAAAGAGCATTCGGATATTTCGATTCGCATGAAGGTTATGAATACAACTCAGATCATAGATCATATTCAAAACCATCAGCTTGATTTTGGACTCGTGGAAGCACCTGTCACTCACCCGGATCTTCAAACTGAGCCCGTACTGAGCGATGAGCTCCAACTGATCGTTGGACGGCGGCATCCGCTAGCCGGACGGGGGGAAGTGCAGCTGCAGGAGGCGATCGGTTATCCACTCGTCCTTCGTGAGGAAGGTTCCGGCACCCGTCAGGTGATGGAGGATCAAATGATTTTAAAGTCGATTAATCCTTCTGATTTGCAGATCGTCATGGAGCTTGGCAGTACTGGGGCAATTAAGTCGGCGGTTGAAGCGGGGGTCGGCATGTCCTTTGTTTCCGCTTCTTCCATCAAGCATGAATTGTCGCTCGGTTTGCTGGAAACGGTACGCATTACGGATGCGGACTTCAGCCGGGAGTTCTACTCGATCTTTTTAAAGTCAACGCTGCTCCCGCTTCCCGCTGTGTCGTTCTTGAATTTCCTCCGTGGGAGGGATTTGAACCAATGGCTTTGATTCCGGCAGATCTGCATCTTCACACCACCGCCTCCGACGGAGTTGATGAACCTTCCGGAGTGGTACGGATTGCGGCCGAGCGAGGTCTTGCGGCGATTGCAATTACAGACCACGATACGATGGAAGGAGTTCAAGCGGCAGTTCAGGAGGCAAAAAAGTTCGGTCTTATCGTTATTCCTGGCATTGAGCTCAGCACGGCTAGTGAAGGACGGGATATTCATGTGCTCGGTTATGGAATGAATCAAGCGGATCTCGAGTGGCAGGAAAGGTTGCGCCTGCAGGGCAGTGTCCGGCAGCGCCGTAATGAGGCGCTGCTGGATAAGCTGAGCGAGCTCGGAATTGGCCTGACGCTGCAGGAGGTCGAAGCCGCAGCATCTGCGGCAGGCGGCTCGCCTGTAAGTCTGGGACGTCCGCATTTCGCAGCGGCGCTCGTAGCGAGTGGCGCCGCTTCGAGCATTAGGGATGCTTTTGACCGCTATCTTGGCGAGGGAGCTCCGGCCTATGTGAGTCAGCCGCGCATTACACCGGAGGAAGGCATTGCCTGGATCACCGAAGCTGGCGGCGTGCCGGTGCTCGCCCATCCCGGGTTGTACGGCCGGGACGAGCTGGTGGAGAGGCTAGCTGCAGGAGGTTTGTTGAAGGGAATCGAAGCCCTGCACCCCGATCATAGTGAGGAGCAAGAGCGTAGTTATGCAGCTCTGGCGGAGCGTTATGAACTGTTAGTTACCGGAGGCTCGGACTATCACGGCCGCAGGGGCAGTGAACTGCTGCACGGAGACGTTGGGGCGAGAGTTGTGGATGCGGCTCTGCTTTTGGAGCGGATGAACGGGGGTAGTAAGTAAGTTTGTGTAGAGCTTGCTGGGAGTAGGGGAAGTAGGAGGGGAATTAGTAGGAGCAGTAATAGGAGCAGTGCTAGGAGCAATGCTAGGAGCAGTGCTGGGAGCAGTGCTGGGAGCAGTGCTGGGAGCAGTGCTGGGAGCAGTGCTGGGAGCAGTGCTGGGAGCAGTGCTAGGAGCAGTGCTAGGAGCAGTACTAGGAGCATTGCTGGGAGCAGTACTAGGAGCAGTACTAGGAGCATTACTGGTGGAAATGGACTAGTAGTGTCTAGATAAGGTTCAGGCCAACAGGTATCCCCCGGACACAAAAACAAACAGCCAGCTTCTCATGCACCTGTACAGGCGTGAAGAAGCTGGCCTTTTTGACTAGATTGAAGGGACTAGATTGAATGGACTAGATTGAATGGACTAGATTGAATGGACTAGATTGAATGAACTAGTTGGATAACTACTTGCTGTGCCTCCGCAAATGTATGCCGTCGAAAGAATGAGTGCATTCCTACAAGCAAACTGAGAAAAGAGCGACGCTGCATTCAAGTAGTAAAAGCTACTTGAATCGAGCCAAAGCTGCTCCGACGTTGCATTTAAGTAGTAAATGTTACTTGAATCGAGCCAAGGTGACTGCGACGCTGCATTCAAGTAGTAAAAGTTACTTGAATCGGGCCGAAGCGGCTCCGACGCTGCATTCAAGTAGTAATAGTTACTTGAATCGGGCCGAAGCGGCTCCGACGTTGCATTCAAGTAGTTAATGCTACTTGAATCGGGCCGAAGCGGCTCCGACGTTGCGTTCAAGTAGTTAATGTTACTTGAATCGGGCCGAAGCGGCTCCGACGCTGTATTCAAGTAGTAAATGTTACTTGAATTGAGCCAAAGCGGCTCCGACGCTGCATTCAAGTAGTAATAGTTACTTGAATCGAGCCGAAGCGGCTCCGACGCATCAGTTCAAGTAGTTCAAGTTACTTGAATCGAGCCAAGGTGACTGCGACGCTGCATTCAAGTAGTAAAAGTTACTTGAATCGGGCCGAAGCGGCTCCGACGCTGCATTCAAGTAGTAATAGTTACTTGAATCGGGCCGAAGCGGCTCCGACGTTGCATTCAAGTAGTTAATGCTACTTGAATCGGGCCGAAGCGGCTCCGACGTTGCGTTCAAGTAGTTAATGTTACTTGAATCGGGCCGAAGAT
>NZ_NMUQ01000001.1:795518-902504 GCF_002233675.1 Paenibacillus herberti
AGTTAATGCTACTTGAATCGGGCCGAAGCGGCTCCGACGTTGCGTTCAAGTAGTTAATGTTACTTGAATCGGGCCGAAGATGCTCCGAAGCTGCATTCAAGTAGTAAAAGCTACTTGAATTGAGCCAAGGTGACTGCGACGCTGCATTCAAGTAGTTAAAGCTACTTGAATCGAGCCGAAGCGGCTCCGACGCTGCATTCAAGTAGTTAAAGCTACTTGAATCGAGCCGAAGCGGCTCCGACGCTGCATTCAAGTAATTAAAGTTACTTGAATCGAGCCAAAGCGGCTCCGACGCTGCGGCTCAAGTAGTTCGAGCTACTTGAATTTTGCAGATGGCGATCCGCGGTTACGCAAAAGGGGAATGTCCGCATGAGTGTGGACATTCCCCTTTTGGGCTGTACCTAATTAAGATGTGATCTCCGATGGCAGTTTCTTGAGACGATCCTCGTCAGGCGTAATGAACAGCGTCTTTTGGCGGTCATAGATGACAAAACCGGGCTTGGCGCCGCTCGGCTTGTGCACATGACGGATAAGTGTGTAGTCGACTGGCACCATGCTGGAGCTGCGCGCCTGGCTGTAATGAGCAGCGAGCATCGCTGCTTCCTCCAGCGTCGAATCTCCGAACTCTTGCGAGCGGATGACGACGTGGGAGCCAGGAATATCCTTCGTATGGAGCCAGGTATCACCTTGGGCGGCAAGTTTGTTGGTCAAATACTCGTTTTGCGTGTTGTTTTTGCCCACAAAAATCTGGATGCCTTCCGAGGAGGTATAACAGAGCAGCACCGGCTTGGTAGGCTTTTTGCGCTTGGCGCCGCGTTTCTCCCGAGCTCTCAAATAACCGCCTGCAACTAGTTCCTCGCGGATTTCTTCGACATCCTGTAGAGACGCGGAGGCAAGCTGTTGCAGCAGGGAATCCAGGTAGCGGATCTCCTCGCGAGCAAGCTCCATTTGCTGGAGCACCGCTCCGGTGCTGTTGCGGGCTTTGGTGTAGCGACGGAAGTACCGCTGCGCATTCTCGGACGGACTGAGCTGTGGATCTAGCTCGATCGTCACAGATGCACCGTTTTCGTCATAGTAGTTAACGACCTCGACGGTGCGATCCCCTTTTTGGAAAGAATGCATGTAGGTGGTCAAAAGCTCGCCTAAAATCCGGTATTTCTCCGCTTCCTTAGCCTCTTCCAGAGTCGCTGCCTGTTTATCCAGCTTTTTGGCGTTTTTGGCTCGTTCGTTGTTAAGGAACTGAAGCATATCCGAAACACGCTGCTTGACGGTGTCGCGGCTGGCTTTGTCGCCGTAAAATGCTTCCAGACATTCGCTTATAGTGCCGAAAGCTTGGCGTTCACCTTCCACGTGGGTCAATGTGGTAATGGAGAAAAACGATTTGCCATCCGGTTTGTCTACGATATTCGGCTCATAGTCATGGTCTCTGGCGGCGTTCAAAAGAGTATTGAAAACGGGCCAAAGCTCTTGCGCCTGCACGGAATCATCCGATAGCGAACCTGAATTCGCTGCTGAGTCATGTGCAGTTCCGTCCCCCTGTCGAGCGGTAGCGGCAGCAGAACTTGCCTCTGCATCGTTCCCAGTATTTTCTACCGCTTGATCAGCAATGGATCGTGCAGCCGCGCGGAACATAAGCTCTTTGGCCAGCAGCGGGCTAAAACCGCTGAAAGCGGAGACGAGGCGCTTCTGGGGCGGCTCGGGTAATGCCGCTGCTTCTTCAGTCGCTTCCGCTTCAAAATCGATAGAGTTGCTCTTAGGGCTTATGACCGCCCCCATAATCGCGAGGAATTCCTCACTGCTGCGTATGTCCAGCGGATTGCTCTTGCCCTGCTCGGGAGGCGAGGTGTAGCGGGAGCCGGGCATGACGATTCGGAAGCTACTAATGGCTGGTGTGATATGGTGAATGCCATCATGAATGATACCGCTTGCCGTATCGGTCAAAATAATATTGCTATGTCGTCCCATCAGCTCAATGATGATTGTTTTCAGCGATAAATCGCCTAGTTCATCCCGCTGCCGGATCTCGATGTGGATAATCCGCTCCATCCCAATCTGACGGATCGCCTCTATCTGGCCGCCCTCGCAATATTTGCGGAGCAGCATGCAGAACATTGGAGGCTCCATCGGATTCTGATAGCTGAGCTCGGTAAGATGTACGCGTGGATAGGTTGGGTTGGCCGACAGAAGCAGACGGCATCCGCCGCCGGAGCCGCGGGTTTGCAGCACCAGATCACGCTTCGTTGGTTGATGGATTTTATGAATGCGGCTGCCGACGAGCTGCTGCAGCTCGTGGACGGCAGCGCGTGTTACGAAACCGTCTAATGCCATGGCTGTATTGTTCTCCTCCTGCTTGCGTGCGGGAATCTGCGGAAATTCATGAATTTCCCGTAGCAAAAAATGAATGCGCTGCTCCTCCAAGTGTACCACACCGGAGTAGGCCGGAACATCTCGACGGTATGCACCTCCCACTTAGGGACAAGGGATATTTCGGGGATTGTCCTCATATAGTGTCCTAGAGCCTTGCGGATGCTGGTCGCAGCATTCGTGCGACTGCAGGAGGGAGAAGAGTCGAATGGAAAATAGGAATTGGCATCGGCTGTCAGAAGAAGAGCTGCTGACTCAGCTCGGCAGCTCGCCGGAAAATGGACTAGCTCCGGAGGAAGCGACAAAACGACTTTTGGAGCATGGCCGCAACGAGCTGTCTGAAGGTGAGAAGCTGTCACCGATCAAGTTGTTGCTCAATCAGTTCAAGGACTTTATGGTGTTGGTGCTGATTGGCGCTACGCTCATTTCGGGTCTCCTCGGAGAGTACTTGGACGCGATTACGATTATGGCGATTATTATCATCAATGCCGTGCTGGGCTTCGTTCAGGAGTTCAGGGCGGAGCGTTCGCTGCGGGCGCTTAAAGAAATGACGGCTCCAACGGCTCATGTGCTGCGAGGTGGAGTAGTCAATGGAGTGCCCGCAAGCGAGCTAGTGCCAGGGGATGTCATTGTGCTGCAAAGTGGTGACCGAATCCCGGCGGACATCCGTTTCCTGGCAGCCAACAGCTGCCAAGCCGAGGAATCGACGCTCACCGGTGAATCGGTACCGGTATCCAAACATGCGAAAGCGATTGACGAGGACGATATTCCGCTTGGGGACAGGCGTAATATGGGCTTCATGGGCACGATGCTGACCGGCGGCACTGGCCGAGGCATCGTTGTATGCACCGGCATGGGAACAGAGATGGGCAAGATCGCCGATCTCATCCAGCAGACGGAGGAAATGGAGACGCCTCTGCAACGCCGCTTGGAACAACTGGGCAAAATCCTTATCGTAGTTGCCCTTTTCCTCACCGTAATGGTCGTAGTGGCAGGTATCTTGCACGGCCAGCCAGCCTACGGCATGTTCCTGGCCGGCGTCAGCCTTGCGGTCGCCGCCATTCCTGAGGGGCTGCCGGCCATTGTGACCGTAGCGCTGGCGCTCGGCGTGCAGCGCATGATTAAGCGCAAAGCAATCGTCCGCAAGCTGCCGTCGGTCGAGACGCTTGGCTGCGCTTCGGTCATTTGCTCCGATAAAACCGGCACGCTCACGCAAAACAAAATGACGGTTACGCGTGTATGGACGGGAAGTCGCCAGCTGGAAGTGACGGGCGAGGGCTACACCCCCCATGGTGGCTGCTTCGACGGCGCTAAACACGTTGAGGCGAAAGATGACTCCTCGCTCCGCCGCATGCTGCAGATTGCAGCCCTATGCAATAATGCTTCATTGGTCCGAACTGTCCCGTCTGAAGACGCTGTCCCGACAGCTCGCAGTAGTTCCCCTGAGCCGGAGGCGGCTTGGGAGCTCAAGGGTGATCCGACGGAAGGCGCACTGGTCGTACTGGCAGCCAAAATGGGCATGACCGCGGGCTCACTGGAGGGACTATACCGCCGTGAGCAGGAATTCCCGTTTGACTCGGAGCGAAAGCGAATGTCGGTCGTTGTGTCGCATCAGGGCGGTCGCATCATCTACGTCAAAGGTGCTCCTGATATGCTGCTTGAGCGCTGTAATTATATTTTGTGGGAAGGCAAAGTTGTACCTTTCACCGGCACACTCCGCACTAAAGTGCAACAGGCGCAGGAAGGAATGGCCCAATCAGCGCTGCGTGTGCTCGGACTTGCTTACCGCGATCTCAAGCCTCATGACCTCTGCTCCACAGCGGATGAGGCAGAGTGCCAGCTCGTGTTCGCAGGCTTGACCGGCATGATTGACCCGCCGCGCCGCGAAGTTCAAGGAGCAATCGCCACCTGCCGCCGCGCCGGTATCAAAACGGTGATGATTACAGGCGATCACCAGCTGACGGCCGAGGCGATCGCGGGCCAACTCGGCATCATGCCGCGAGGCGCTCTGTCGATCAGCGGGCGTGAGCTGGCAGCGATGTCGGATGATGAGCTTGATGGGGTAGTCGACAACATCTATGTTTATGCGCGTGTATCGCCGGAACACAAGCTGCGCATCGTCAAATCATTGCAGCGGCAAGGTCATGTCGTGGCGATGACCGGTGATGGCGTCAACGACGCCCCGGCTATCAAGGCGGCTGATATCGGCATTGCCATGGGCATTACCGGAACCGACGTGTCCAAGGAGGCTTCCTCGTTAGTGCTGGGAGACGACAACTTTTCCAGCATCGTGTCGGCAATTGAGGAAGGGCGCAGCATTTATGAAAATATTCGCAAGTTTATCCGTTATCTGTTAGCTTCCAACGTCGGTGAAATTCTGACGATGTTCCTGGCGATGATGGCTGGTCTTCCATTGCCCCTGGTGCCGATCCAGATTCTGTGGGTCAATCTCGTCACCGATGGCTTGCCAGCCATGGCGCTCGGCGTTGACCAAGCGGAGAACGATCTGATGACGCAGAAGCCTCGCCCGGCTCGGGAAAGTATTTTCGCCCGGCGGCTTGGCTGGAAAATCATCAGCCGCGGCGTGCTGATCGGTGTATGTACGCTTGGTGCGTTTTGGCTGACGCTGAAGAGCGCGCCGCAAGGCGCTCAAGGGCTGGCGCTGGCGCAAACCGTCGCATTCGTGACCTTGGTCATGGCGCAGCTGATCCATGTGTTCGACTGCCGCAGCTCGCGCTCTATTTTTCATCGCAACATTTTGCAAAATAAATATCTCGTGTTCGCGGTGCTGTCCTCACTCGTTCTGATGCTGGCGGTACTGTACGTACCTGCGTTGCAGCCGATCTTCAAGACGGTGCCAATCGGTATGCGCGAATGGTGTCTCGTACTCGTGGCGGCGGGCATTCCAACGTTCCTCATGGGCATGGGCAGCGTGCTTGGCGCCAAGCGCCGCGGACCGAAGTCCCGCATCAGCTATACGAGCAACGGCAACCAACCTTCCCTGCGCTAAACGATGCAAAGAGAAGAGATGCAATCCAATGCTACGGAGCATCCATTCCTGTAACCTCACAGCCTTCTGGCCTACTGCGCCGGAAGGCTTTTTATGATAGTAAGTGCAAATCTTCATCTGATTTGGGAATACCTTTGGAGGGGGGAATACGCTATGCTAGTAGAATCTCGAAGAGTGAATAATGATATCAAGGGAGTGCACATAGAGATGGAATTTACAAAAATGAACGGGTTGGGCAATGACTTTATCGTCGTATTTGGAGAAAAGGACCTTCCTATTGGCGTGGACAAACTCGCTGTGGACTTGTGCAACCGTTACTTCGGCATTGGTGCGGACGGCCTTGTTTATATTCTACCTTCCGAGCGTGCGGACTTCCGCATGCGCATCATCAACTCCGACGGCTCAGAGGCGGAGCAATGCGGCAATGCAATTCGCTGCGTCGCTAAATTTGTATTCGACAATGGTCATACGGACAAACAGTGGCTGACAATCGAGACGCTCGGCGCTGGTGTGCAGCAAGTAGAGCTGACGGTAGAGGACGGCAAGGCGGCGTTCATCCGTGTAGACATGGGTGAGCCGATCCTGGAAGGGCTGCGTGTTCCGACGACAATTGATGCTGAGCGCATTGTTGCCCATCCAATCGAAGTGGATGGCCGCGAATTCAGCTTCACAGCTGTATCGATGGGCAATCCGCATGCAGTTATCTATGTGGATGATGCAGCAGGCTTCGATCTGGCGGCGTGGGGTCCGAAGCTGGAGACACATCCCATGTTTCCGCGCAAAACCAATGTGGAGTTTGTAACGGTTAATAGCCGCAATCATACGGATATGCGCGTCTGGGAGCGTGGAGCAGGTCCAACGCTGGCTTGCGGCACCGGCGCCTGCGCGACGGTCGTTTCTTCCGTATTGAACGGTTTGACCGATCGCGAGGTTACTGTATCGCTTAAGGGCGGCGATCTTTTGATCGAGTGGAGCGAGGTCGACAATCATGTGTACATGACAGGTCCCGCTGCTGAAGTGTTCCGCGGCAAGCTGTAAGCCAACTTGCAACAAGTGACTAAAGCTGTGGGTTCGCCTGAATATCATTCCGGTGATCCTGCCACATCCATTCGTAATGTTCGAAACGAAACGCGCCAGCCGCCCCTTAAGGGCGAGCGGCGCGTTTTTCTAAATCTCAGTACGAACTGATTCTCGTATTTCCCTTCGCATACGTACACCGATTTTCCATCGGTATTAATCGTATTGCTCCCCATACTAGAATGGGACTAATGCATGTCCCATCTCGTATTTCCCTTCGCATACGTACACCGAAAAATACCCGGTGTTAATCGTATTGCTTCCCATACTAGAATGGGACGAATGCATGTCCCATCTCGTATTTCCCTTCGCATACGTACACCGATTTTCAATCGGTGTTAACCGTATTGCTTGAGATTTCGCATTGTTACTTGTTCGTTTGACGATTATCGATTAGAATAGGTACACGAATGCCCGCCCGAGGAGACTCGTTGCATGGCATAGGCAAGTCGCTTTCAAGCAGCCCGGGGCGGCAGTCAGAGCGTTTGGGCAGCATAAAATTTGTCAACACTAGTTGCAATGGTTCCGCCCATTGCCAGATGATGGACCCGGCCAGTAGAGTCCGCTTCTGTTCCATATCGTCCGGAGGGAGAACCTGACATGGCTATCAAGCTTATCAATATCGGCTTCGGGAACATCGTATCGGCGAACCGGATCATTTCGATCGTCAGCCCGGAATCGGCTCCGATTAAGAGAATCATCCAGGAAGCGCGTGATCGCCATATGCTGATTGATGCGACTTACGGAAGACGTACACGCGCTGTTATCATTACGGACAGCGATCATGTCATTTTGTCGGCTGTCCAGCCGGAGACGGTAGCGCACCGGCTGTCCGCCAAAGATGACGATCACGACGAATAATAGCGGGGAGTACTATGAATAAGGGATTATTAATCGTTTTATCCGGACCGTCGGGTGTAGGCAAGGGGACAGTATGCTCGGTGCTTCGCCACAAGATGCCTGAGCTGGTCTATTCTGTGTCGGCAACGACGCGCTCGCCGAGGCTAGGCGAGACGGATGGCATCAACTATTTTTTCAAAACGCGGGAACAGTTCCAAGAACTGATCTCGCGCGGAGCCATGCTTGAATACGCTGAGTACGTTAATAACTATTACGGGACTCCGAGGGACTTTGTGGAGCATACCATCAACAGCGGCAAGGACATCATTCTTGAGATTGAAGTTCAAGGCGCGCTGAAGGTCAAGGAAACATTCCCCCAAGGCGTTTTCATTTTTCTCATGCCTCCGTCGCTGGAAGTGCTCAAACAGCG
Source organism: Paenibacillus herberti (assembly GCF_002233675.1). Lineage (GTDB taxonomy): Bacteria > Bacillota > Bacilli > Paenibacillales > Paenibacillaceae > Paenibacillus_O > Paenibacillus_O herberti. The sequence goes on from NZ_NMUQ01000001.1 coordinate 803,240, forward strand.
CATTACCGGACGCGGCACGGAGAGCCAAGAGATTATTGATTCTCGCATGTCGATCGCAGCGGAGGAGATTAACCTTATCCGCTACTACGATTATGCGGTTGTCAATGACGAGATTGAAGCGGCCTGTCACCGAATCCAAAGTATCGTGACTGCGGAACATTGCCGCAAGGAGCGTTACCTAGCCAGCCTGGCGGAGAGCATGCAAGCTGCATCCGAAAAAGCCTGAACGGAGTGATTGACCTATGTTGTATCCTTCTATTGATGAAATGATGAAAAAGGTCGACAGCAAGTATTCCCTGGTTGTTGCGGCAAGCCGACGTGCGCGTCGTCTGCGCGAAGGTGAGAAAAGCGAGCTGCGCGGGGCTAAATCCCACAAGCAGGTCGGCATCGCCCTCGAAGAAATCTACCATGATATCCTTCAGGTGGAGCAACGCAACGAGGACTAAACATCCGGGCATGCATCCCGCAAGCCGGCTTACGGGTCAAGCCTGGTATTAAACCGGGCTGATTCGGGCCACTCGCATACGGAATTGAATTAACAACCCTTGCGGTTGTTATTTTTTTATCATAGGGAAGTTCAGCTTCAAGGTACGGGGGGAGATACGGTCATGTTAGACGGCAAAACGATCCTACTCGGCGTCACCGGCGGCATAGCCGCCTATAAAGCGGCTGTTTTATGCAGCAAGCTGGTGCAAAAAGGCGCGCAGGTCCATGTCATCATGACGGAATCCGCGGCTCGCTTCATTACGCCGCTTACGCTGCAGACGCTCTCGCGCAATCCGGTTCATACGGATACTTTTAATGAAGAAGATCCAGCTGTAGTGGCTCATATCAACCTGGCGGATCGCGCCGATCTGGTGCTGATCGCACCGGCGACAGCCAATTCGCTGGCCAAGCTGGCGGCTGGTCTGGCGGACGATATGTTGAGCACGACACTGCTGGCGACTACGGCGCCAATTATAGCAGCACCCGCCATGAATGTGCATATGTACGAGCATCCGGCGACGGTTGCTAACATGGAGACGCTCGGGCGCAGAGGCGTCCGCTTCATTGATCCTGGCACCGGACAGCTGGCTTGCGGTTATGTCGCCAAAGGAAGACTGGCCGAGCCGGAGGAGATCGTGCAAGCGGTGGAGCTTTATTTGGCGTCTCGATCCATGCTGCTTGGTAAAGAGGTCGTTGTCACTGCCGGGGGCACTGTGGAGCGCTTCGATCCCGTCCGCTACCTGACGAATGATTCTTCGGGCAAAATGGGCTTTGCCATTGCCGAAGCTGCCCGCGACCTTGGCGCCCAGGTAACGCTAATTGCGGCACGGACGACAGCGCCCACCCCGGGAGGCGTCGAGCTCGTGCAAGTGGAATCCGCTCAGCAGATGCTGGATGCGGTGCTGTCGCGTGCTGACTCTGCGGATGTCGTCGTGAAAGCGGCGGCTGTGGCGGATTACCGTCCCATTATTCGTCATGAGACGAAGCTCAAGAAGACGGGCGATACTCTTATTATAGAGATGGAAAAAACGACTGACATTTTGGCGGAGCTTGGACGGCGCAAAAATGGCCAGTTTCTGGTTGGCTTTGCGGCTGAAACGGATCGGTTGGAAGAGCATGCAATGGACAAGCTGCAGCGCAAAAACTGTGATCTAATCGTCGCCAACGACGTTACTATGGAGGGCGCCGGTTTCAACGTGGATACAAATGCAGTAAGCATTTTCGACCGGGACGGGCTTGTCGAGGCTTTGCCCGTGCTTGGCAAAAGAGAAACGGCCGACCGTCTCATGCGGCTTGTCGCGGATCGGCTGGCGGGCAGCGCCAAAGCGGGGGTCAAGCTGTGATTGCCGGCGTCATCGTGGATGTGCCGAGCCGCAACACGGATCGTCCGTTCAGCTACTTAGTGCCACCGGACATGCAAGCTTGGATTGAACCGGGCAGCAGGGTAGGCGTTCCTTTTGCCAATCGGACGCTGCAAGGCTTCGTTGTCAGCTTGACGGAGGAGCTTCCTGCGGAAGGACCGACGAAGCTGAAAGCCATTGCGGAGCTGCTCGACCCGTTGCCGCCGCTGTTGCCGGATCTGGTGGAGCTGGCAAAATGGATCAGCGAGAAATACTGCTGTACGTGGACAGCCGCGCTGCAGGCGATGGTTCCTTCTGCGATCAAGGGCAAGGCGGAGCGTTATATCCGGCTCGCGGAAGAGGGGGAGCATTCGCTTCCTCCGGGACTGCTCAAGGAGTTGGAACGCTCCTCGGAAGGCATACGCTTGGAATCGATTCAGAAGCGCTACCCGGAGGCGGGAGGAGCAATTAAAGGGGCGCTTGCGGATGGGCTGCTGATTGAGGAAACTACGATCCGCGATCGGCTGTCGGTGCGCATGCTGCTCACTGTGTATCCGCCTGAGGACCGCCTAGCGACTGAGGCTGCTCTGGCTGCGCTGCCTGCTCGGGCTGCGCGTCAGCGTGAGCTTCTTCAATATGTACTCCAGCTTGCCGATCCGGTCACGCTGCAAGCAATGCTGGCTGACACGGGCGCTAGCGCCTCTGCCGCCAAGGCGCTTGCCGAAAAAGGGTACATCCTCATCGAGGAGGCGGAGCAACAGCGCGATCCTTATGCGGGCCGGGATTTTCAGAGATCGTCTCCGCTGCCGTTGACCGCTGCTCAGCAGGAAGTGTTTTTGCGCATTCGCGATGCGGTAGAGATGGAAGCTCCGGCAACCTTCTTGCTGCATGGTGTCACCGGCAGCGGCAAAACCGAAATCTACATGCAATCGATCCAGCGCGCGCTCGAACTCGGCCGCGAGGCCATCGTACTCGTACCGGAGATTTCGCTCACGCCGCAGATGGTGGAACGTTTCAAGGGACGTTTTGGCGACGAGGTGGCGGTGCTGCACAGTCGTCTGTCCAGCGGTGAGCGATATGATGAGTGGCGACGCATCCGGCGCGGCGGGGCCAAGGTAGCCATCGGCGCTCGATCGGCGGTTTTTGCTCCTTTTACAAGGCTTGGCCTTATCATTATCGACGAGGAGCATGAGTCCAGCTACAAACAAGAAGAGACGCCTAAGTATCATGCTCGGGAGGTAGCGGTTCAGCGGGCTCGCCAGCAGGGAGCTGTTGTTGTGCTCGGCTCGGCGACACCCTCACTTGAAACCTACGCGGCTGCCGTTCGAGGTGGCGCGGGAAGTGGCGCGCTGCTTTCGCTGTCGGAGCGCGTCGGGGCGAGGGCGATGCCGCCGGTTACAATTACCGATATGCGCGAAGAGCTGAAGAGCGGCAACCGCTCGATGTTCAGCCGCGCTTTGCACGAGGCTCTACAGACTCGTTTGGAGCGGGGCGAACAATCTGTGCTGCTGCTCAACCGGCGGGGGTACTCCACTTTTGTCACCTGCCGCTCATGTGGTTACACTGCCCAATGTCCGCATTGCGATATCTCGCTTACGTATCATCAAAAGACGAGGGCAATGCGTTGTCACTATTGCGGCCATGCAGAGATCGCGCCGAGCACTTGTCCTTCCTGCTCCAGCGAGCAGATCCGTTACTTCGGGGTAGGCACGCAGAAGGTCGAGGAAGAACTGGCAAAGCTTTTCCCCGGCATCCGGGTCATCCGCATGGATGTGGATACGACAAGCGAGAAAAATTCCCATGAAAAATGGCTCAAGCTGTTCGGTGAGCGCAAGGCAGATGTGCTGCTCGGAACCCAGATGGTTGCCAAAGGGCTGGATTTTCCTTATGTTACGCTGGTCGGCGTAATCGCCGCGGATACTTCGCTGAATTTACCGGACTTCAGGGCGGGCGAGCGCACATTCCAGTTGCTCACACAGGTCGCCGGACGGGCCGGACGGCATCATTTGCCCGGCGAAGTTGTCATCCAAACGTACAACCCGGAGCATTATGCGGTGACCACCTCGCAGCAGCATGACTATAACAGCTTCGTGCAGGAGGAGCTTCGGCATCGGAGAATGATGGGTTATCCGCCGTTTTGTCGGCTCATCCTCGTCACGATGTCTCATGAGGGGCTAGCGAACTTGTCTGCGACAAGCGAGCGATTCGCTCATAGATTACGGGAGCTGGCCGCTCAGTCCGGCGTGTTACAGTCGCTGCAAGGTAGCAGCGAGCGGGCAATGGAGCTGCTTGGTCCGGTTGCTTCACCAATTTCTCGCATGAAAGACCGCTATCGGTTCCAGTGCATGATCAAATATCGCGGATCGGTTCCAGCTTCTACAATGGTGACGGAGGCGATCCGACTCACGGAAGCCGAGTCTTCCAAATCCGGCGTGTTGTTCAGTGTGGACGTCGATCCGCAGATGATTTTATAGATTAGTGACAAGGGATTGGCCTTTTCCCCGCTATTTGCGGCATAAGATACTTCATGTGTCAGGCTGATTTGGCAATGGTTATTTTAGATAAGGAAGGTGCGTTCAACATGGCAATTCGTCTCATCGTACAAAATCCCGACCCCGTTCTTCGCGAGGTCGCCAAGGAAGTAACAAAATTCAATTCAAATCTCCACAAGCTGTTGAAAGATATGGCAGAAACGATGTACGACGCGGAGGGCGTTGGTCTAGCTGCACCTCAGGTCGGCATTTCCAAGCGCGTCATCGTTGTGGATATTGGAGAGGAAAGCAGCCTGATCGAAATGGTCAATCCGGAGATCGTCGAGCGTGATGGCGAGCAGTTTGGACCTGAAGGCTGTCTCAGCATTCTGAATCTGAACGGCGATGTGCGTCGTGCGGAAAAGGTTCGCGTACGGGGACAGGACCGGAACGGACAGTTTTTTGAGGTGGAGACGGAAGGTTTCTTGGCTCGCGCTTTCCAGCATGAGGTTGATCATCTGAATGGCATTCTGTTCATCGATCTGGCGGAGGAGCTGTACGACGGCTCGGCTCGCGATCGTCGGAACAGCGACGAGGAGTGAGGCGAATGCGCATTGTATTCATGGGAACGCCGGAGTTTGCAGTTCCTTCTTTGCATTGGCTGATGGGCGATGAGGCCCGCAGGCTCGGCTGTGAGGTTGTTGGTGTCGTTTCGCAGCCCGATCGGCCTAAGGGCCGCAAAAAGGAGCTTGCCCCTACGCCGGTCAAAGCGGCCGCGCTGGAATATGGGCTGCCTGTGCTGCAGCCGGAGCGGCTTCGCCGCCCGGAGGCGGTGGAGGAGCTGAAGCTGCTCGGTCCAGAGCTGATTGTGACCGCTGCCTACGGTCAAATTTTGCCTCGCGATGTACTGGAAATGCCAAAGCTTGGCTGCATCAATGTGCATGGCTCGCTGCTGCCTAAATACCGCGGAGGAGCGCCGATCCAGCGCTCGATCATGAACGGAGAGTCGGGGACTGGCGTGACAATCATGTATATGGCTGAAGGTCTCGATACAGGCGATATGATCAGCCGTGTCGAGGTACCAATTACCGATGCCGACGACTCGGGCACAATGTTCCAAAAGCTCAGCGAAGCCGGAGCTCGGCTATTGGCCGAAACGCTTCCGGAGCTGCTGGAGGGCCGCGCGCCACGCGTGCCGCAAGAGGAGTCGGAGGCGACCTATGCGCCGAACTTGAAGCGCGAGGACGAGCAATTGGACTGGTCCCGCAGCGCGCGGGAGCTGTTCAATCAAGTACGTGGCCTATCGCCGATGGCCGGCGGCTTCACGCTGCTTGGCGGCGAGCCGTTCAAGGTGCGCCTATGCGCCGCCGAGGACAAGCCCGGGCCGATGGGCGCGGCGCCAGGGCAGGTACTGGATGTCGGAGCTGACGGCATCCGGGTAGTTACTGGCAGCGGCGTATTGCGGCTGCTGGAAATCCAGCCAGCCGGCAAGCGGGTTATGCCCGCTGCCGAATGGCTGAAAGGTGCCCGGCTGCAAGCGGGCACCCTGTTTGGCGCGCCGGCGGATGAGCCCGGCAGCGCAGACGGCCCGGCCGCCGAGTTAGGCGGCGGCCGATGAGCGGCGGCCCGCGTAGCGGCCGCCGGGAGCCTGGGGCGACGCCGGGCAAAGCCGGCGTCGGCAGCGGCAGCGCCGGCCGGCAAGGCGCGGCCGGCGGCACGGCTCGCCGCCGGGGCGGTGCGCCCGGCGGCAAAGGCGCCGCGCCTGGCGCGGGGCCCGGGCGGGGGCCCGGGGCTAGCGCGCCGCGGGCGCGGCAACCGCGCAGCGCGCGCGAACTTGCGCTGGATGCGCTTGTCCGCGTATCACGCGACGGCGCGTACAGCAATCTGCAGCTGAACGCAGCGCTGCAGGAGTCCGGCCTGTCGCGCGCCGACGCCGGACTCGCGACCGAGCTTGTGTACGGCACGCTGCAGCGGCGTCTGACGCTGGACCACTGGCTGCAGCAGTTCATAACCAAAGGCTTTGCGAAGCTGGAGCCTTGGGTACTTTCGCTGCTGCGGATGAGTCTGTACCAGCTCGTTTATCTCGACCGCGTGCCCGCCCATGCGGCGGTTAATGAAGCGGTCAATATCGGTCGCCGACGCGGTCATGCCGGCATTTCAAGTATGCTCAACGGCGTGCTGCGCAACGCCGTCCGCCAATTGCCACAGCTCAAGGCAGAGACATTTGCCGGTGAGACGAATGAGGTTCGGCGTCTGTCGCTTCGTCACTCTTATCCCGAATGGCTCGTCGGACGTTGGATCTCTGCCTATGGCGTCGAGACAGCGGAGGCGATGATGGAGTCGGGCAACGAGCCTCCTCACAGCAGTCTGCGTATTAACCGGCTGCGGACAAGCCCCGAGCAGGCACTGCTTCAACTCCAGCAGGCAGGTTTGAATGCACGCTTGTCGGACGCTGCACCTTGGGCGGGCGTCGTAGTAGCGCGTGGTGGCAATCTTGCCGGCACCGACGGTTACACCGAAGGGCTCTGGTCCATCCAGGACGAGAGCTCGATGATTGTCGCCGCAGCCGCGGATCCTCGTCCTGGATTCCGCGTGCTCGATTGCTGCGCTGCCCCGGGCGGCAAGTCGGCCCATATGGCGGAGCTGATGGAGGGTAAGGGCGAGATCATCGCTAATGATCTGCATCCGCACAAACAGGCGCTTGTTGAGAGCCAGGCAGCTCGCCTTGGCCTCAGTAATATTCAGGCTGTATCCGGCGATGCGGCGGAGCTGGCGGAGCATTTTGCACTAGCTTCCTTCGATCTGGTATTGTTGGATGCTCCTTGCTCAGGCCTCGGCGTCATTCGACGCAAGCCAGAGATCAAGTGGACCAAAACCCCGGATGACATCGAAGCCATCGCCGCCATTCAGGAGCGTCTGCTGGATTCGGCCAGCTGCCTTGTGAAGCCGGGCGGCACGCTGCTGTATAGCACCTGCACGATTGCGGAGGAGGAGAACGGCAAGCAAATCGCCGACTTCCTTGCGAAACATCCCGATTTCTCGCTCGATCCAGAGGGCTGGCCTGCTGAGGTGCTTGAGCCGCTCCGCTCGGCGGGCGTAGAATCAGCTTCAGCAGATCATTTTGACGGCGCGTTGCAGCTGCTTCCACAGCATTTTGGTAGCGACGGCTTCTACATTGCACGGTTGAAAAGAATTTAACAGAAATGGTGCAGCCCTGCGCCATCTCCACTATGCACCTGCGTACTTAGTTCCAGTAAACCATTCCCCGCGCAGCTCAGATCGCGCATGCAAGCCTTCCAACTCCGCCGTAAGCGGAGCGGGAAGGCTTTTTTCTTTCATTCGCATACGAATCCGCCTAGGAGGAAGGATACGCTACTGCTCGTCCTACTCGCATGTGAATCCGACCAAGAAGGTGGTTGCCATACTACTCGTTTTACTCGTACGCGAATCGGACCAAGAGGGCGGAAGCCATCAAAACTCATCGTGCCTCAGTTCGAATCGACCATCAATGTGGTAGCTAACGGACCTGAGAGCGCTTATTTCGCCTCAAAACAGGCTATGAATCTGAGTGACGTTATTTGAGTCAAAATGATGATATTACCGCGAAATTCGCTCAATAGCGTCTCTCAGGTCCGTTACGCTCCGAAAGCCTTCGATTCTGCTAAAATAAGGATTCTCAGTTCCGTTACGCAAGGAAGGAAGTTCAATAATTAATGCTCAAGCGAACCTCATCACACCTCAGCTTATTCCCCTTCAAACACAGGCTGCGACTCATCTAACAGAACCGAGCTGGAGTGCTGCGAACTCCATTTCCGTTTCGACCGGAACCAGCCTACGGAGGTGACAGGCCGCGCATCACGCCTGATTTCACACCCAATATGGTACCGCTTATATCAATAATGAGGGCATTTTTATTGGCAGTTATGGGCCGGATAGATTAAACTATTGTAAAAGATAATCAGGAGTAGATGCGATTTGACCAACAAACTACGCCCGAGCATCAAGCATGGTTCAACGCTGCTGGGCCTTTATATCTTTGGCATAATCCTTCATTTTTTCATTCAAGCTTCCGCTTTGGAGTTTAATCTTGAAAACACCTGGGACTGGGTAGCGAGTCAGCCGCCGTTGTTTTTCTGGGGTAGCACGTTCTTTTTCTTCCTGTTATGCGGCGCTGCAGCCCTCTTCCGCAACATATACGGAGGCACGCTGCTCATCAGCATCATATCCGGATTAACGGGAGCTACTATCTACCAGAAGATGAAAGCGACTGGAGAGCCGCTTTATCCGTGGGATTTGCTTCAGCTCAAAAATGCATCCGAGATGGCTTCAATGGCAAGGGATATGTTTTCGCCCGTTATGATCATCCTGACGCTGCTCGTCCTGTTTGGCCTCGGCTTACTCATTTTTAAGCTGCCGAAGCTGCGTTTTCCGCTCGCGTGGCGGGTCGTACTGGCTGTGTTCTCGATATCAGCCGTTGCCATGTTTGTACAGGTCGCAGGCGGTAAATATCCAACCCTGCTGAACAAGCTCAGCTATGAGAATATTTTCTGGGATCAAAAGGCGAATTACCGCTACAACGGATTTGTGATCGCCTTTGCTTCCAATATGAACCAGGAGATAATCGCTAAGCCCGAGGGTTACAGTGAAGGTGCCGTCCGGGAAATTGCCGAGCGTTATAGCGCAATGCCTGATCAATCGGCAGCAGCTAGTCCTGCTGAGCAGCCGAATATCGTTTTTGTCATGAACGAAGCCTTTTTTGACGTCACTCGCATGAAAGATTACAAGCTCAGTGAGGACCCAATCCCGTTCGTGCACGATGCAACAGCGAAACAGCCATCCGGTTACGTCCTGTCTCCGGAGTTCGGCGGCAGCACTGCAAATGTGGAGTTCGAGGCGCTTACCGGACTGTCCATGTCGTTTCTGTTTGATGGTTCCGTGCCTTTTCAGCAGAACCTCACATCGCAAACCGATCTGCCGTCGATCGTCAGCATTCTGATAAACAAAGGTTACCAAGCGCTGGCGCTGCATCCTTACGACAAAACCTTTTACAGTCGCAATCGGGTGTATCCGATGCTCGGCTTCGAGAGGTTCACAGGCCAGGAGGATATGAAAAATAAAGATTGGCTCGGCTCACGCAGCTACGTATCGGACATGTCCGCCATGAAGGAGGCTGTCTCGCAGTTGCAGGAAGCCGGCGACAAGCCGACTTTTCTCCATCTTGTGACGATGCAAAACCATTACCCTTATACGAATAAGGAGATCCACGGCGGCAACACGATATCGGCTGAAGGTGTCAACTCCGCCTATGAAGATCAAGTGGAGACATACGCCGAGGGCATCAAACATACGGACGGCGCACTGTCGTATCTGTACCAATCGATCCAGGATCTAGATCGGCCGACGCTGCTCGTATTGTGGGGTGACCATCTGCCGGGCTTGCCTAAATTTGTTTATGAAGACGCGGGCTGGACGGACGAGCGCCTGCGTCATGAGACGCCTTTGCTGCTGTTGGCGAACTACGATATCGGCAGCGAGCCGCTGGGTACGATTAGCCCGTCTTTCCTCGGACCGACGGCGCTTCGTTACTCCGGGCTGTCCTTGCCGCCATTTTACAAAATGCTGGAAGAGGTGCGGAAGCAGCTGCCAGGCCTGAACAAAAAGGTCATGCTCTCCCAAAGCGGAGTGACTGACGAGGCTTCTCTGACGGACGCCCAGAAGCTGCTGCTGGACGATTATCGGATGGTACAGTACGATCTGATGGAGGGCGAGGGATACTCCAAAAAGCTTCTTTTTGCGGAATAAAGCATTCAATCACAACAAAGGCTATCCCTGGCATCTGACACGATGGCTCGGGACAGCCTTTGTTTCTATTCAAGCAAAGGGTTATAGAGTTCGGACGGTAGCCCACGTTCTGCCAGTTTGAACGGAAACTGTACCAGGCCTTCCATGGCTTAAAGTAATATAACTTACGGATTGTATAGGATCATCATAGTATACCCACGTAACTTTCATGATTATGGTGACATATTCTTCAATATTGGATCCAAGCATTTGAAAACGAACCGATGTTGTGTTAGTGCCCGTTGTTGGTACATTTACCAGATAGTGACGGCTTCCTCCAGAAGGTATTGTATGTGCAGGAGGAATAACCTCGGCAAAATTCCCGTTAATGTTCACCGCTTTTAATATATAATTTGTTGTTTGGTTGTAGATATTAAATCCAACGGATTCGTGTAATATCGATGATTCGCTATCCTGCTCCAGCCCCTCTCGTACAGAACTTTCAAAGAGCTGAGTTACAATTACAAGCAAAATAAAAAAGACTAAAATCATCCCAAGTCTGGAGCCATTAAAGTTACTTGTGAAAGCCTTATGGATTTCTATATTAATCCCTCCAATATCTACTAATATCTATATAGTATGATGAATAGATAGGATAGTTCGGGCTGTTCTGCTGAAAACATATTTCTCTCTTTATCTCTCCGCGTGTAAATATCTGTAAGTGTATATGTTAGTTGATACATCTATCCAATTTTCCCCGTCTAGTATGGAGGACCACATTTCCGTATTGCAGCACAATTCCGAGAGATAGGGAGATTGGCAACATGAAAAAAGTGTTGAAGCGGCTGACCCGCCTATTATTTTTTGCTGTTATCGCAATGATGATTGCGCTTATTCCGGACATCTATCATTACAATACGATTCGAGTGGGTACGTTGAAGGCAGCCCAATTTGAGGAGCGCCTTTTGGAAAGGGCGAAGCGGAATGAGCCGATGCGCCTGGTCGAACTGACTCCGTTTCAGTGGGATCGGATGGTCGTTATGGGACCCTATACATCAAGGGACATGATGGAAGAATTAAAAGGAGTCCAGTGGACGACCGCCCGAACGTACTTCGGATACAGAATGGAAAAGGAGTTCCTGCTTGGGTGCGAAATGTGCTATGACTCGCTCAATAAACTCGTTTTCCTCAAAGGTGACCGCGTAATGGCGGACGTCACGCTCGATAGCTGGGACCTCGATTTCACCGGCATTAAAACAGTAATCCGGGAGCAGGACCCCGTATTTGCCAAGCTTTCGGCCCAGGAGCCTCGGGTAAAGCTAATGGGGGCTTGAATCGTGATGAAAGATAGCCAAACCCAATAAGGCGGCTCCGCAGCGTTGCCATTTCAGAACAAGCTGCATAGGTTTGATAAGCCTCTGCAGTTGCTTTAGAAGACCTTAGCCGAGCCAACTGCCGCCGGGCGGGCGCTTTTCTCACGCCCCATGCATGTGTCTTTCAATGGGCGTTTGTGGTAAACTAAAGCGACGAGCGGCCTCATGCCGGAAATAGACGGCACACCGGGCGGCAATTGAACTTTAATGAAATGAGATGAAGTGACAAGCATGAAAGCCTTTGATCAGCCTTACGTTGTAGAAACCCCTTTTATATATGATTATTCCCTGGAGCAGCTCCAGGATTGGATGAAGGAGCAAGATGAACCAACGTTCCGTGCGGGTCAGCTATTCGACTGGCTGTACGTGAAGCGCGTCTCTTCCTTCGAAGAGATGTCGAACTTGCCGAAGCCATTGCGGGACAAGCTTACGAGCTCTTTCCAGTTCATCACCTTGTCCGAAATAACCCGCTTTGAGTCGAAGGACGGCACGGTTAAGTTCCTGTTCGGCCTGCATGACAACCATGCGATCGAGACGGTTATTATGCGCCATAACTATGGCAACAGCGTCTGCGTCACGACACAGGTCGGCTGCCGCATCGGCTGCACCTTCTGCGCCTCGACGCTGGGTGGACTGAAGCGCAATCTTACCTCGGGCGAGATCGTTGCCCAGGTCGTCAAGGCACAGCAGATGCTCGATCCGGAAGACCAACGCGTCTCCAGTATCGTCATTATGGGCTCGGGCGAGCCCTTTGAGAATTATGAGGCGACGATGGCGTTTCTGCGCTTGATGATTCATCCTAAGGGACTGAACATCGGTCAGCGCCATATTACAGTGTCTACTAGCGGCATTGTGCCTAGCATGTACAAGTTCACAGACGAGAACACCCAGATCAATCTGGCGATTTCGATCCATGCCCCGAACGACGAGCTGCGCTCTAAGCTAATGCCAGTCAATCGGCGCTATCGGTTCCAAGAGGTTATCGACGCCTGCCGCAATTATATTGCCAAAACGGGTCGCCGCATTACCTTTGAGTACGCACTTATCGGCGGAACCAACGACCGTCCTGAGCATGCGCAGGAGCTGGCGGAAGTGCTGCAGGGCATGCTCTGTCACGTAAACTTGATTCCGGTCAACCATGTTCCGGAGCGCAAGTATGTGCGTACGCCGCGGGAGGATATTTTTGAATTCCAGCGCATTCTCGAGAAAAACGGCATTAACGCGACGATTCGCCGCGAGCAGGGCCATGATATCGCAGCTGCCTGTGGGCAGCTCCGCGCTAAACATATGGAACTAACGTAACGAGGTGACGGGATGTTAACAGTGAACCGCAGTGATATTGGCCGCATCCGCTTGGCGAATGAGGACCGCTCTTGGGCGGGCGTTACGAGCGGGGGGCTGACACTCGCTATCGTAGCCGATGGAATGGGCGGCCATCAGGCCGGAGATGTGGCTAGCCAGCTCGCCGTGGACGCGTTCCGCGAGGCGATGGAGCCGATGCAAGCAGGAGTCTCGGCGGAAGAAGCCCAGCAGTATTTGCGCGCAGCAATCCGCCGCGCTAATGAAGTGGTTTATGACATGGCATCCCGCAACGAGCAGTATCACAATATGGGTACGACCGTTGTTGCGGCTCTTTTCATCGAGGAGTCGCTGCTGCTCATTGGTCATATCGGCGATAGTCGCGCTTATCGTATTTCTGCGGGGGCGATCTCGCTTTTGTCGGAGGACCACACTTTGGTGAATGAGCTGGTGCGCTCCGGGCAGATCAGCTTTGAGGAAGCGGCTCATCATCCGCGCCGTAATGTACTGACACGTGCACTCGGCACGGATGAGGAAGTTGAGTTGGACTTGCAGGTGCTGGATTGGAACTCCGGGGACATGTTGTTGTTGTGCAGCGATGGCTTAAGCGGCATGGTGAGTGACGAGGAAATGTTGGAAGTCGCACGCTCGCAAGCATCGCTGGAAGAGAAGGCGGACCGCCTGATCTCCATGGCTCTTGCAGCTGGTGGAGACGATAATATTACGGTAGTCCTGCTGCAATCCGGAGCTGGTACGGACGGAGAGGAGTGAGGACGGACTTATGATCGGAAGAGAACTTGGAGGCCGCTACGAAATTTTAACCCGCATCGGAGGCGGCGGCATGGCGCTTGTTTACAAAGCGCATGACCTGCTGCTTAGCCGCAATGTAGCGGTTAAGGTGCTCCGTCAGCAATACGTGCATGATGAGGAATTTATTCGGCGATTCCGCCGCGAGGCCCAATCGGCCGCAGCTCTGTCCCATCCCAACGTAGTAAGTATTTACGATGTGGGACAAGAGGATGAAGTACATTATATCGTCATGGAATATGTCGAAGGTTATAATCTCAACGAAGTCATACAGGAACGGGCGTCCCTGCAAGCGGATGAGGCTGTACGTATTGCAGCTCAGATAGCGGATGCACTCGATCATGCCCATCAGAATCATATTATTCATCGGGACATCAAGCCCCATAATATTCTTATCGGCCGCAACGGCAGGGTGAAGGTGACCGACTTCGGCATTGCTCGGGCAGTGACGTCATCGACGATTACACAAACCGGATCGGTAATTGGATCGGTGCATTACTTCTCTCCAGAGCATGCCAAGGGAGTCAGCACAGGCGAGAAGTCCGACATTTATTCACTCGGCATCGTGCTGTACCAGATGGTTACAGGCAAGCTTCCTTTTCTGGGAGAAAGCCCAATCAGCGTAGCTCTGAAGCATCTGCAGGAGCCGCTGGAGGATCCGCGGACCATCAACCCGCTAGTCCCTCAAAGCGTCGAGAATATTATTATCAAGGCGATGCGTAAAAATCCCTCCGAGCGTTACCGCACGGCAGGTGAAATGCTCGTAGATCTTGAAACGGCGCTGTCGCCGGATAGAATCAATGAGCCGAAGCGGCAATTCGGCGCCAACGACTTTGACGAGACTCGGGTCATGCCCGCTATCCGTCCAGGACGAGATTTCAAACAGTCGGCTTCTCACACAGCAGCTTCAGATGCGGCGCAGGAGGATCCGTCATTCTCTACTGCGCGTCAGCAGGCTGCCAATGAGGAGGAAGAGGATGAGCCGAAGCGGCGCAAAGCTTGGTTAAAGCCGCTTATTATTGTTTTGACTACACTAGCTCTGCTGGGCGCTGTTTATGGGGCTTTCAAGCTCGTTTCCGGATCGCTGGACGTGGCTGATGTTACTGTGCCGAATGTAGTCGGCATGACGGAGGCTGACGCCAAAGCTGCCCTTGAGGAGGCTGGCTTGCTCCTTGAGGAGCCGTCAATTCGTGCTTTCAAGCCGGATATTCCGAAGGACCAGGTATTTGCCCAGTCCAAATCGTCGAATATGCGCGTCAAGCAGGGTGCGCCGGTAAGGCTCTCCATCAGCGACGGGCCGGAACTCAAGCTGCTTGGAGATTACAAAGGGCAAAAGGTGGCAGATGCAGTCGCCGCGCTGCAAGCTCTTGGCATTCCGGCTGAATCGATTGCCCAGACTGAGGTATTCGATGATTCGGCAGAGCCTGGCATCGTGCTTAGTCAGAATCCAGCAGCGAACAGCCAGCTTGACCCGGCTATGAGCAAGGTTACGCTGACTGTGAGCAAGGGAGCCGAGACGGTGAAGATGCCGGATCTCGTCGGTAAATCGGTGCAAGAGGCACGGAAGCTGGTCCTCCAGGCCGGTCTTCAGATGAGCGATGACAATATCGTGAATGAAGGCAGCTACAAACCGGAAGGTGAGGTGCTGTCGCAATTCCCTTATGATGCGGGCAGTCAGGCCAGCAAGGGAGCACAGGTGTCCGTTACCGTCAGCTCCGGCTTACCGAAGGATGCGCTTGAATTTACGTTTGATCTGCTCATCTCACCGGCTCAGGCTGACAAGGCGAGCGAGATCCGCATCGTCTTTACGGATGCGACCGGCAAAGACATCCAGGCTCATAAACGGGCCATCAAGGAAACGCGGAGTTTCCCGGTCAAGGTTGTGCTCGCTCCCAATACGGAAGCATTTGTGAGCGTATATCGCGACGGTCAACTGGTCGATACGTTCTCTCGGACGTATGACGAAGTGAAGAACGGCAGCGATATGGGACCATCGACCGTACCGGGACTGGATCCGACTCCTCTGCCGAGCAATTCGCCAGGGCCGAGTCCTTCCAATGATCCCAATGCGGGCAATCCAGGTGAAGTTGATGAGACCGCTTGGAACGACAGGAACGGCAGAGATAGAGATGGTGGAGATGACAGAAACGGCGGGGGGCCGAATAATGACAACGGCTAACCAGCCTCCCTTTCGCAAGGGCGAGGGATTGATCGTTAAGGCTCTGAGTGGATTTTATTACGTTATGCCGGATGGGGGGCAGGAGCCCCCGTTGCAATGCCGGGCCAGGGGTATATTCAAAAATCGCGGCGAGTCTCCACTCGTCGGAGATCGAGTTGTATTCAGTGCCAGCGTGACCGGGGAAGGCACGGTCGAAGAAATTTTGCCGCGCAGTACGGAGCTGGTGCGTCCACAGGTTGCCAACGCCGATTTGGCTGTGCTTGTATTCTCTGTGACGGAGCCCTCACTTAGTCTGACTCTGCTGGACAAGTTTCTCGTCCATATCGAGCATTCGGGGCTGGAATCGGTGCTTTGCCTGAGCAAGCAGGACTTGTCGCTGGAAGGCAAGGATGCTGAGGAAGCGGCCCGAATCGCCGATACTGTACAGAACATTTACGGTAGGATCGGCTATCAGGTCATCGGCACGAGCTCTCGCAAGGGCTCGGGTCTAGAAGAGCTGCGGGAAGTGCTTCACGGAAGGCTCGCGCTATTTGCCGGGCAATCCGGTGTCGGGAAGTCCTCGCTCCTTAACGCGCTTATTCCTGGGTTGACGCTGGAGACGAACGAAATCAGCTCCAAGCTTGGCCGAGGGAAGCATACGACTCGCCATGTCGAGCTCGTGAGCGTGGGAGACGGACCCCATTCGGGTTATGTGGCTGATACGCCTGGCTTCAGCCAGCTTGATTTTCAGGAGCTCGGTATTGAAGATCTCGGTTATGGCTTCCGGGAATTCCGTGAGCTGTCGCCAAACTGCAAGTTCCGGGGTTGTACTCATACCCATGAACCAGGCTGCGCGGTTACAGCGGCGCTTGATGCGGGTGAAGCCGCGCAGAGTCGCTACGACAGCTATGTGCAGTTTTTGAACGAAATGAAAGAACAAAAGCGGAGGTACTAACTATGACGATTATTGCACCCTCGATACTAGCCGCTGACTTTTCCAAGCTTGGACAAGAAATCGCCGATATCGAAAAAGCTGGAGCTGACTGGATTCATGTGGATGTCATGGACGGACACTTTGTGCCGAACCTAAGCTTCGGGCCTGCGGTAATTTCATCTGTACGTAACGCGACGGCTCTGGCCTTCGATGTCCATCTGATGATTTCTCAGCCGGAGCGTTACATAGCCGATTATGCCGCAGCGGGGGCAGATCGGATTACGGTCCATCTAGAAGCCTGTACTCATCTGCACCGGACCCTGCATCAGATCAAGGATCTTGGCTTGCCTGCTGGTGTTGCTATTAATCCTGCGACTCCGATCAGCTTGCTGGAGCCAGTTCTGGAGGATGTAGACCTTGTGCTAATCATGACGGTGAATCCCGGGTTCGGAGGACAGTCCTTCATTCCTTATTCGTTGGAGAAGCTACGTGAGCTGAGGCAGCGTCTGACCGCTCGGGGGCTAAGCGGAGTCCATGTACAGGTAGATGGAGGTATCAACGCTTCTACGGCATCTCTCGTGCGCCAGGCAGGGGCAAATGTGCTTGTAGCAGGCAGCTATGTATTCGGCAATGAGTCGCCTTCCGCCGCGATTTCTTCGCTTAGGTAGGGCGAAGCGATGGGATCCAAGCTCAAGAGCTTTGCGCTGGTCGCTGGTTATGGATTGTTGGGAGGCGCACTGCTGGCTCTTTTTGTACTCGTGCCAGGCATTGTGCGCTTCGCTTTCTCGTTGTTGGCTCTATGGCTGGGCGTGCGGTTTTTCCGCTCCCATAGCTCTATTGCCCGACGAATCGGCTTTATTGTCTGTTCGTTCGTCTTTTTCATCTTGATCGTGTTATACGTTACGATGGTAACGTTCCTCAGAGATGGAATGCCGACTGCTCCGTAGGGCTAGACGTTTACAATTGGGCTCGTCCCCCGGAATAGGACGCACACGACCCGCATAGGATGGTTACATGAACTTCAGGTTCTTGTAGCCATTTTTTATTTCCCATGGGAATGTACCCAGGACGGCCTGAAGCAGGGACGAACATGCAGGCCCGGCAGTGCTTTTGGACTACGATCAGCGATTCCGAGGGGGGATGAAACATGAGATTTTATACGATCAAGCTGCCGAAGTTTCTGGGCGGTTTCGTCAAGGCCATCTTGAACACCTTCCAAAAAAGCTGAGAAACGATAGCCAGCTGCCGGCCGCCCGTTTTATGAGATAAAAAAAAGAGCACCCGGCCGACGGCAAGGGTGCTCTCTTTCCTTTAAAAAACAGCGTCCGCTGTCCAGAAGGACGGCAGACGCTACCTGTGAAGTCTCTTATACACGTGAGACTTTGCCGGATTTCAGTGCGCGGGTGCTGACCCAAACGCGTTTTGGCTTGCCGTCGACCAGAATGCGGACCTTCTGAACGTTGACGCCCCAAGTGCGGCGGTTGCGGTTATTCGCGTGTGAAACGTTATTTCCTGTGCCGGGTGTTTTACCCGTAATGAAGCATTTGCGAGACATGCGGTACACCTCCTTTAGAGCTAGCAGGTTGCAAGTACGAAATCTAAGGTCGATTCCGTAGGCAAACATACTTGGTTATCTTAACATAGAACAAGCGGCTCTTCAACCATCGTTTGGCAGATTCCGTTTGCGGCCAAACGGGAGAAAAAGCGAGAAAATGGAAGGGAAAGGTGTTTCAGACTTCATAATCGGCTTCATTTATAGTACAATGAATTTCAGTCCCGGCTAATATGGGGCCTTAGGGCTCAGGCGGCTCAAGACGAGCGGCCCGATAAGAAGGAGCGTGTTACCCTGCCATGCCTATGCAGCTAACCAACGAACTAGGTAAAATCAATGTTACAGACGATGTTATCGCCGTTATTGCAGGCTCGGCAGCGCTGGAATGCTACGGCCTGGTCGGCATGGCTTCCCGCAAGCAGCTCAAGGACGGCATCGCCGAGCTTCTGAAGAGGGACAACCTCTCCCGCGGCGTCGAAGTAAGACGCGAGAACGAGGAGACACATATCGACCTGCACATCATCGTGGGCTATGGTACCCGGATTTCCGAGGTCGCCCATAACATCCAGACTAAGGTCAAATACGTACTGAATGAAGTGATCGGCCTGCGGGTCGACCATGTCCATATTTTTGTCCAGGGCGTGCGGGTCATCAGTTAGACAGGAAGGGGAAATTTTGCTTGAGAAAGCGCTCTATTAATGGTTCAGACTTCGCCGGTATGGTTTTGCTCGGTGCGGAGAATTTGCAGCGTGGCGCGGAACATGTCAACGCTCTGAATGTGTTTCCCGTTCCGGACGGAGATACGGGAACGAATATGAACTTAACGATGGCCTCCGGTGTCCGGGAGCTGCAAAGCAAACGCTCGGACTCAATCGGCCGTACGGCAGAGGCGCTGTCCAAGGGTCTGCTGATGGGTGCACGCGGCAATTCCGGCGTTATTCTTTCGCAGCTGTTCCGCGGAACAGCCAAGGCGCTCGCCGGAATGGACGAGGCTGGTCCTGTCCAGTTTGCCGCTGCCCTGCAGCAAGGTGTCGACATGGCCTACAAGGCCGTGGTCAAGCCAGTTGAGGGCACGATCCTGACCGTAGCTAGGGAGACAGCTCGCCATGCTCAGCAGGTGGCGCGGCGTATAAGCGATATGGAGACGCTCATGCAAGAGGTCTATGACAAGGCCCATGAGACGCTCCAACGCACGCCGGATATGCTGCCCGTGCTGAAGCAGGTCGGCGTTGTCGATTCCGGCGGACAAGGTCTCGTATTAATTTACGAGGGCTTTCTGGACTATCTCGTGGGAAGGTCTTCCGACTCAGCCGAGATGGCCTCTGAGGCTGCCCCGGTAGAATCGTTCAAGGATCTGCCTGGAACGGTTGCCCGTTCTACGGAACCTGCGCGCGGTTATGCGCAAGCGGCTCCGGCTGTTAACGCTGGCAGCAAGGCTCAAGCTCAACTGTCGACGAACGAGATCCAGTTTTTCTACGACATGGAATTTTTCATCAAGCGCAAGCTGGCTGCTCCGGGAGCGCCTGCATTTGATGAGGAAGCGTTCCGCAAGGCTCTGGCCCAGGACGGGGATTCCATTATCGTCATCTCGGACGAGGATATCATCAAAATTCATGTTCATTCCCGCCGTCCCGGCGACGTACTGAGCCTAGCAATGCCTTATGGCGAGTTGACCGAGCTTCATATCCTCAATATGCGGGAGCAGCATCGCGAGCTTGTCGGCGAAGAGATCAACTTCAACGGGGCTGCAACTGATCTGGCTCCTGATGAAGCTTTGGCAGTTGCCGAGGTGCTGGCTGGCTCCGTACCGCAAGGGGGCGCGGAAGCCGTTCATGAATGGGCGCCTTACGGCATCGTGGCCGTAGCTATCGGCGAGGGCATTTCCGGCATTTTCCTGGACAATAATGTCGACATTGTTCTCTCCGGCGGACAGACGATGAATCCGAGCACAGAAGATTTTCTCAAGGCGATTGATTCCCTTCCGGCCGAGCATATCTTCCTGTTGCCCAACAATAGCAACATCATTCTGGCTGCTGAGCAGGCGGCCGAGCTGTCCGAGCGTTCGGTATCGGTCATTTCGACCCGCACCGTGCCGCAAGGCCTAGCCGCAGTGCTAGCCTTTAAGGACAGTGAGACACCAGATCGCAACATCGCACTGATGGGCGGAGCGGCGGAAGTGGTCCGTTCCGGCAGCGTCACACAGGCGGTGCGCAACACCGAGATCGACGGAGTAGAAGTGCAGGAAGGCGACTTCATCGGCATCGTTGAGAAGAAGATCGTCGTATCCGAAGCGGACTTACAGCTTGCCTGCCGAGGCCTCATTAACGAGCTTCTGGAGAACGGCGGCGATCTGCTGACGATTTTGACAGGTGAAGGCTCCGAGGCAGAACATACAGATGAGCTGTCTTCTTGGGTAACGGAGACGTACCCGGATGTGGAGCTCGAAGTACATGAAGGCGGACAGCCGCTCTACCCATATCTGTTCGCTCTGGAATAACCGGCGCTATGGCGCCTCATTACTTGGCTCCTTTCCGCGCGCAACAGCGATGACGGAATGGAGTCCGTGGAGGTAGCGACAATGACTCAGGTTCGTATTGTGACCGACAGCACTTCGGATATCCCGCAGGAGATCCGCGAGCGTCTCGGCATCGAGATGGTGCCGTTGCAGGTTCTGTTCGGCAGTGAATCCTTCCTGGATTCGGTTACGCTGAAGTCGGAGCAGTTCTATGACAAGCTGATCGCCTTCAATGGCTTGCCGACGACCTCACAGCCTTCTCCTGCGGAATTCATTACGGTTTATGAGCGTCTTCTGGATGAAACTCCAGAGGCGTCTATCCTATCCATCCATCTATCCTCCCAGTTCAGCGGAACGTATCAGTCCGCGATGCTGGGGAGTACTATGCTGGAGCGGGAAGCGGATATCTCGGTATTCGATTCTCGCACCGCCTCGTGCGGGATTGGCATGCTCGTCGTCAAGGCGGCTGAGATGGCGCAGTCCGGCAGCTCCAAGGAAGAGATCCTTCGGGAGATTGAGCGGATGCGTAGTGAGACCGAGCTTTATTTTCTGGTCGAGACGCTGGAATACTTACAAAAAGGCGGTCGAATCGGCAAAGCATCTGCACTTATCGGTTCTATTCTGAACATCAAGCCGATTCTTTCGATTGATTCCTCTGGCGTTATCGTACCGGTAGACAAAGTCCGTGGGACCAAAAAGGCCATTCTACGCATTATCGAGCTGCTCAAAGGCAAGTTTCCAGCGGATGTACCGGTTTCGGTTCATTTTGCCTGGACGAGTCAGAGGGGTTCAGCTCTGGAGCTGTATGAAGCGGTCAATGCCAACTTTAACGTAGCCAGCACTTCAACCACGACGCTCGGTCCGGTCATCGGCACCCATGTTGGACCCGGTACCGTAGCCGTCTTTATGCAAAAGATATGAATACCCCCGCAGCCTCGCTGGAGAGCATCCCGGTGAGACAAATCAAAGGCGTGAGCGCTCCGAAAGAGCAGGAGCTTCACGCCTTTGGCATCTATACCGCACAGGATTTGCTCAACTACTTCCCTTTCCGCTACGAGGATTATCGGCTACGCTCGCTTACGGAAGTGAAGGACGGAGAGAAGATTACGATCCAAGGTGTGATTCGGGGGTTGCCAATGGTGGCCCGATTCGGCAAGGGGAAGGCGAGGATTACAGCCAAGACCGAAATCGACGGGCAGCTTGTTACAGCGGTGTGGTTCAACCGGATGTTCATTAAGGATCAATTGCAGCTTGGACGCGAAATTACGCTCACCGGCAAGTGGGATGCCCACCGGATGCAGATTACAGTGGTCGACTCGGAATTCCCGGATAAGGGAACCGCCAAGACGGGCACTCTGCAGCCGGTCTATTCGGTAGGTGGGGGCATTACACAATCCTGGATGCGCAAGACGATTCGGCAGGCGCTGGAGCAGCTCGGTCCGTTGCTACAGGAGAATTTGCCGGAGCAGCTAGTTCGCAAGTACCGGCTGATGCCGCGCCAAGATGCAGTGTTCCATATTCATCATCCCGACGATCCTAAGGATGGTCAAGGGGCGCGCAGGCGCCTCGTGTACGAGGAGCTATTCCTGTTCCAGCTCAAGCTACAGGCTTACCGGATGATGAACCGCCGCAAGGCGGATGGCATCGTGCATCGCGTCGATCCAGAGATCATCCGCCAATTCGCCGCATCGTTACCATTCGAGCTGACCGACGCTCAAAAAAAGGTGGTCAACGAGATTTTGGCGGATATGCGGCAGCCGTTCGCGATGAATCGACTGCTGCAGGGGGATGTTGGCGCCGGCAAAACGGTCGTCGCCGCCATAGCGCTTCTGGCCGCTGTTAAGGCGGGGCATCAGGGAGCGCTGATGGTGCCGACCGAAATCCTTGCTGAGCAGCATATGCGCTCTCTGACAAGGCTCTATGAGGTTACAGGGCTGCAGACGGCGCTGCTGACCGGCAGTGTAAGCGAGCGGAAGCGCCGCGACTTGCTCGCGGGACTGCAGATGGGGCTGATCGACGTGCTGATCGGTACACATGCGCTTATCCAGGACGATGTGATTTTCCGGTCGCTCGGCCTGGTCGTTACCGACGAGCAGCATCGCTTCGGTGTTAATCAGCGCAGCATACTGCGGCGCAAAGGGCCAAGCCCTGACGTGCTGACGATGACGGCAACGCCGATTCCGCGCACGCTGGCGATAACGGCTTTTGGCGATATGGAAGTTTCAACGATTAAAGAGCGGCCGAAGGGTCGCATCCCCATCCAGACGCACTGGATCAAACATTCCATGATGGATCGGGTGTTCGGCTTCATTCGTCGAGAGGCGGATGCCGGTCGTCAAGCCTATGTCATCTGCCCGCTGATTGAGGAATCGGAGAAGCTGGATGTGCAAAATGCGATTGATCAGTTCGTGCAGTTGCAGCAGCAGTTTCCCGACCTGAAGGTTGGACTGCTGCATGGCCGCATGACTACGTCCGAGAAGGATGAGATCATGAAGGCATTCGGCGACAATGAAGTTCAGGTGCTCGTCGCAACGACCGTTGTTGAGGTCGGCGTCGATGTTCCGAATGCTACGCTGATGATCATAATGGATGCCGAGCGCTTCGGCTTATCACAGCTGCATCAGCTGCGCGGCCGCGTTGGACGGGGCTCGCATGCCTCGTTCTGTATCCTGGTCGCCGATCCCAAGACGGAGACAGGGCGAGAGCGGATGGCTGTCATGCAGGATACGGATGACGGCTTCGAGGTAGCTCGCCGTGATCTGGAGCTACGCGGACCGGGCGATTTCTTCGGAACGAAGCAAAGCGGCATGCCGGACTTCAAGCTGGCGGATATGGCGGCTGACTTTGCGGTGCTGGAGGTAGCTCGCGAGGATGCGGCTGAACTTGCGGCCGAGGGCGACTTTTGGACATCGGATACATATGCGGGACTGCGAGCGATGCTGGCCAAGGATCAGATTTTCCAAGGTGAGCAGTTGGACTGATCCGGCAGTTTATTGCGCGAGCAGGCAACTCTCGGCAGTCTGGGGCATATAGTAACATCGGTGGTTATTGGGGCGGATGCCCGACCAAATCGATGGAGGTGCCCTACTGCATGAGCTACGTCAAATATGGAATCCGGCCCGAATTCGTCGAGCGCGTGAAGCTCAAAATGAAAAATCCCGCAATTAAAGAACGGATAACGATGCTGACGAACGGGCTGACCAAGTTTGATCTTGCCGACCGAGCTAAAGTACGCAGACTGGTGAAGAGCGCAGCGAGCGTTCTGCAGGAAAAGCTGACGGATGCCCAGGAAGAGCAACTCGTTCAATTCGTACTTAGTCAAAAAATCGATCCGAACAATACGTTCCATCTCATCAAGCTATGGGGAATGTTCCGCTAGATGCGGTAATTTCTATAGCCAAGTTTTATTCGGCGCGGCCCTGCATCTGCAGGGCCGTTTTTTTGTTTCCTCATCTGGATCTGTGCCCGACCATTGCCGGAGAAAGCAGGCTTGTATCTCGTACATAAGCTTTTCTGATGGAAAGCATACAACATCCGGATTTCACAAACGGCTTCCCCTGACCTATAGTTAAGCCATCGAAGCATGGTTGGAAGGAGGGGAAGGGAATGGCGAGATCGCTTGAAAGCTTGGGTGCCAAATGGAAAAATCGGAGAGAGGCAAGCTTGGTGGCTGAGAAAATGGAGGATGGGGTAGCGACTGGTGCGTCTGTGGCGCATACCAGACTGAGCCGTCTGGCGGCGCGCGTGCCTTCGCTGCGCCAACTGCTCGGCAAGCCGCGGCTATTGCAGGGCTTGCTCTTGACGGCACTGCTCGCCGCTGTAGCACGTATGCTCTCCGAGCTGCCAGGGCTTGGCGTGATCGGACCGCTAGTGCTGGCCATCCTGCTCGGTATGGCTTATCGCGAGCTGATGGGCGGCGTGCCGCTTGGTGCTGCCGCAGGCATAACCTTTTCCTCCCGCCAGTTGCTGCGGCTGGGCATTATTTTGCTCGGAATGCGGCTTAATCTCATGGATATTATCAAGGCGGGACCGCAGGTGCTGCTGCTGGATGCCATTCATATCGCGGTGACGATTCCGTTTGTATACTGGGTGTCCAAGCGGCTTGGAGCGGATAGAAATCTCGGTATGTTGACCGCCTGCGGCACGGCGATCTGCGGCGCCGCTGCCGTGGCTGCCCTATCTCCTCAGCTGAAAGCGCGTCAGGAGGAAACGGCAGTTG
This sequence comes from Paenibacillus herberti, assembly GCF_002233675.1. Classification (GTDB taxonomy): domain Bacteria; phylum Bacillota; class Bacilli; order Paenibacillales; family Paenibacillaceae; genus Paenibacillus_O; species Paenibacillus_O herberti. Next base: position 828,175 of record NZ_NMUQ01000001.1, read on the forward strand.
CAGCAGCGGTGGTGGCGATTCTCGGCACGATTTTTACGATCACCTATACGCTCCTCTATCCCGTCTTGAAACTCGGGGCTGTCGGTTATGGGGCCTGGGCAGGCTCGACGCTGCATGAGGTCGCTCACGTGCTGGCAGCAGCGGCGCCGATGGGCCGGGAAGCGCTGGACATGGCCGTGCTCGTCAAGTTGGCGCGGGTGGCGATGCTTGTGCCTGTAGCACTGTTGCTCGGTGTGTGGGTACAGCGCTCGGCAAGAAACTCCGCAGCTGAACATACCGCTTCTCCTGCAAAAGCGGGAACCCGCAGCGGCAAAGAGCCGATTCCAGTGCCATGGTTCATCTTTGGATTCCTGGCGATGAGCGGCGTTAATACTCTAGGAATCATCCCGCCGTCCGTTGCAGATGCGATGGTCGTTGCAGCTTATCTGCTGATCGCCATGGCTATGGCAGGGCTCGGTCTTGGCGTCGACTTTCGCGTCTTCCGCCGTCTTGGCGGCAAAGCGTTCCTTGCCGGATTGGCCGGCTCGGTGTTATTGGCCGTACTTGGTTTCTTCCTTGTCCAGGCGTTCGGGCTGGCTGGGTAGCCGGATCGGCAAAGCATATAAATAAATTTACATGGAATAGATTAGAAATATTATAAAAAACTAGAATTGACTATATAGCCTAAAAAACCTGCCCTTTGAATTTGTGGCAGGTTTTTTAGGTTACTCCCTCTTAGATGACAAGAATTTGCTTGATCTGGACGGAGCGCTATCTTACGGTATGGTTTGCAGGTTTAGCCGGTTGCAACGGCTACCCAGTGCCCTTTTTTCACTTCCACGAATTCGGAGCGTTCGAGCCCGTAGGGATCAGCTTTGGAAGCTTCCTCATGCGTCACTAGCTTCTTCTGCGATTCAACCTTGGGATCGGGTACCGGGATGGCCGCCAGCAGCGACTTCGTATAGGCATGGATCGGGTTTGTGTAAAGCTCCTCGCTTTCGGCAAGCTCCACGATCTTCCCTTTATACATCACCGCCACGCGGTCGCTAATATGCTTCACCATCGATAGATCATGGGCGATGAACAGATACGTGAGACCAAGCCTTTGCTGAAGTTCCTCAAGCAGCTTCACGATCTGGGCTTGAATCGAAACGTCGAGAGCGGACAACGGCTCGTCACAGACGATAAATTCCGGTTCCACGGCGAGCGTCCGCGCAATGCCGATCCGCTGGCGCTGGCCGCCGGAAAACTCATGCGGGTACCGCATGGCATGAGAAGGGTCAAGCCCAACCATCTCAAGCAGTTCCTCGACACGTCTCTGACGATCCCGCTTGGAGGTCGTTATATCGTGCACATCAAGAGCCTCGCCGATAATATCCATGATGCGAAGTCTTGGGTTCAGCGATGCGTAGGGATCCTGGAAGATCATTCCCATATGCCGCCTCATTGTTTTCATCTCTGAGCGGTTTAATTGCTGGAGTGGTATCCCTTTGAAAAGCACCTCGCCTCCCGTCGCTTCATGTAAGCGGAGAATCGTGCGCCCAGTCGTCGACTTGCCGCTGCCGGATTCACCTACAACGCCGAGCGTCTCGCCTGCCTGTATATCGAAGCTAATATCGTTAACCGCTTTAACAATCTGTCCTTTTCCCATATCAAAATACTGCTTCAAGGCACGAACCTGCAGTAGAGGCACGCCCTCTTCACGCTGAACCATTGAAGGCACGGGCTTTGTTTTTTTCTTCTCGTCCAAGCGCGGTAATGCGTTGAGAAGCTTAATGGTGTATGGATGCTGCGGATTTGCAAAAATTTGCTCCGTTGTCCCCGTCTCGACGATTTCTCCGTCCTTCATCACGACGACGCGGTCACACATGCCGGCCACGACGCCGAGGTCATGCGTAATTAAAATAATGGAGGTACCCAGCTGCTTCTGTATATCCTTCATCTGGTTAAGGATCTGTGCTTGTATGGTCACGTCAAGCGATGTTGTCGGCTCATCTGCGATAAGGAGCGAAGGACGACACGCCAGCGCAATGGCGATCATGACCCGCTGACGCATCCCGCCAGAGAATTCATGAGGATACTGATGATAGCGGGTTTCGCTGTTGGGAATACCTACGAGCTTCAGCATTTCAATAGCTTCCGTCCGGGCTTGCTTCTTGTCCAGCTTGCGATGTTTGATCAAGCTTTCTTCAATTTGGTTGCCGATCTTCATCGTAGGATTAAGGGAGGACATGGGATCTTGAAAGATCATCCCGATATCCCTTCCGCGTATGGCTTCCATTTCTTTGTCGGTTTTAAAGGCAAGGTTTTGGCCTTGAAAAAGCACCTCGCCGTTTTTCACCATGGAAGGAGGAGAGGGCAGGAGCCTCATAATCGTACGTGCGGTAACGCTTTTGCCGCTGCCGGATTCGCCTACGATTCCCAGCGTTTCGCCTTTACGGACTTCAAAGCTGACATGGCGAACAGCTTCTATTTCTTTGTCACGGGTGAAAAAAGAAACCGATAGATCATTAACTTGTAATAATGTGTCCATGTATGCACCTGCAATTCTGTCGTTTTCCGATATTGACATATTCCAATCCTTAAAATAAAATTTACTATACTGATCGGAATAATTCAATTTAAAATTATTAGGATGAAAGGAAGCGGACTAGCTTGAAAGGGCATGCAACTGCAACGGGTAATGGCTTTGTTGATCCTATTGCCGCCATCTACCGCAAAATGTTACTACATCCGGCCTACAGTCTGCTTATATTGCTGTTAGGAGCACCCGTATCCGCCATCGTGTATGTCGTTCTTCAATATCGTAAATTCAAGTACGGCTACAAACTCATCGCTGAGGAGACGAGGAACAAGCTGCTTGCAACCGGGTACCGGGACAAATTGCTGCTGGAGGCTAAGGATCAGCTTATTCGTAAGCATCGTTTCTTCGGGCAAACCGTCAGCACAGGGCAGACCGAACTGGAAGCGAACCGGATGGCTGAGATCAAATTCAAGGAAACGTTCAACCATGAGCTGGAGAAACGGCTTGCCGGTGAGAACGGGCTGAAGTTTTCGTTTGGCGACACGTATCATAGGCTAGCCTTGAATCCTGCCTTTTTTACATTATCAGTAATTATCGGTTTTCCAATGTACTTACTGTTGGCAATCTATTCAATGCCATACTTGAAATACGTTGCCGAACGAATGGTGATGTCTATATTCGTAATTTTGGGAGTCGCTTTTCTCGTATTTACGATCCTATATATATCGCCTATGAATCCAGCGGCTAACTTATTAGGAGAAACAGCGACCGCCGAGCAAATCGCAGCGTTCAACCATCTTTATGGTTTGGATCAACCCTATTTTGTTCAGCTATGGGACACGATTAGAGGCATATTTACTTTCGATCTCGGCAAATCTTTCGCAGGCAACGAGAATGTTACTGCAGCCATCGCGAATAAATTCCCGGTGACGCTAACGTTAACGGCTATCTCGACGCTGATTGCTGTATTGATCGCTCTGCCAATCGGCATTATTTCGGCTACAAGACCTAATTCTTTCTTTGATTATACCTTTATGTTCATCGCTTTGCTGGGATTGTCGATCCCGAATTTCTGGCAGGCTCTTATTTTTATTTTGAATTTCTCGATTAAACTTCCATGGTTGCCCGCAACGTATAACCCCGAGAACTGGCTGTCTGCAATTATGCCGATCGTCGTTTTAGGTACGGGCCTAACGGCTGCTGTAGCCCGAATGACCCGATCATCAACGCTGGAGGTCATCCACGAGGATTACATTACAACCGCAAGGGCCAAAGGGCTTGCCCGAAAAACTGTCATATGGAAACATGCCGTAGGTAACGCGCTTATCCCAATTATTACGGTCATCGGCCTGCAGTTTGGCGGAATGCTCGGCGGAGCGGCGGTTACAGAGAAAGTATTCAATATTAGCGGTATAGGTAGTTATATCGTAGATAAGCAGTTCATTCCTGACATTCCTAGCGTGATGGGCGGGGTCGTCTATACAGCCATTACCATCTCGATCGTGAACGTTATCGTCGATTTGATGTACGCGTTTTTTGATCCTAGAATCCGTTCGAAAATGAAACAATACTAAAGCAGGTGCTACTCTTGACGAATCCTACTATCAGCAAGCAAGAAGTCAGATTCAGACTGAAATCAAATCAAGAATACAGTCAAGCGAGCTTCGCTGGCATCGTATCCTTGGCGCTGGGTTTTGTTCTTCTGCTAAACAGTTATGTTCCCGGAGACGGGTCATTTAAGCCTGCAGTACTCATTGCAAGCATTGCCTATTTTGCCTTCGCGCTGCTTGAGCTGGCGGTATGGGCGCTCATTCGAAACGATCTTATCCGTTCTGGCGCCATTAGACGTTCTACAAGGATGCTTGGTTACGTATTGCTGTTAAGTATTCTAACCGCTAACGTGTTCGTGGCAACCATGGCGTTTCAGCTCATTAAGCAGAAAAAAAGTGCGGCGTACACACTAGCCGTTTATTCGCTGCTTACGACTTTGCTCGTATTCGCGGTGTCAGCCCTCAATCTATTTAAGCCTTATGTAGCTAACGGATTTCTAATCGGCATGTTTTTGCTGATCGTTGCCGCCATCCTGCAGCTCGCAGCATTGCTTCTAGTTGCCAAGCATGCAGATAAAGCAGTTATGCCACGCTGGATGGGACTCATTGCCGGCATACTTATTTTAACTTCGGTGTCCGGCAACTTGTTCGCTTTATTTCTTGGGTTATTGCTGATTGCCAAGCTGCGGGACAAGGGTTATTCATCCGGTTCCAAGCTGGGGGAAGTCGTGGAGCGGCTGTCGAGAAGCTCGACTTCCATGTTGGGACTGCTCTTCATCCTGTTCCTGCTCACGTTGTCCATAACCAGTTACCTGACTTTTGATTACGGACTTGCGATTGAGAACAACTACAGCTTAATTCTTCAATCTCCTGAGCTGGCCTATCCGCTAGGAACGGATAACTTCGGTAGAGATCTGTTCTCGCGTATAGTTTTCGGCGCGCGCATCTCATTGGCCGTTGGCCTATTGTCAACACTCATACCCCTCCTGATCGGGGGCGTACTGGGTGCAGTCTCCGGTTATTATGGACGGCATACAGACAACATTATTATGAGAATACTCGATATCCTCTATGCGATTCCGGGCATTCTGCTAGCCATTGCCATTATCGCGGCATTCGGCGCAAGTACGGTCAATTTAATTTTGGCACTCAGTGTAGGCGCGATCCCCACTTATGCACGGACAATGAGAGCCAATGTCATGCTCGTATCCACTTTGGAATATGTACAGGCTGCTAGAGCTTTCGGCTCTAGTGACCGGACTATTTTGTTCAAGCATATCGTACCGAACTCCATCGCGCCGATGATTGTAAAATCTACGCTGACGATTGGCACCGTTGTCATCTCGACCAGCAGCTTGAGCTATTTGGGTCTCGGCGTAGAGCCTCATATTCCGGAGTGGGGCAATATTTTAAAGCTCGGAAGCGCCTATCTCGAGACGCATGCCTTTACGGCTGTCTATCCGGGACTTGCGATTATCGCGCTTGTGCTTTCCTTCAACTTCCTTGGAGACGGTTTGCGCGACGCGCTTGATCCAAAGCTTGATTAATGATTTCATTCCTTTTTTAACCTCATTCATATTCCATCGACTTCTACGTTGTGAAACATGAACGGACGATAACTGAATGTGAGTTAACATACAAAGATAACCCAGGAGGGGACTACCATGAAGAACAAAGGCAAATTCGCCGCATTGGTGCTACTTATTTTTTCGATTATGCTTAGCGCCTGCCAATTAACAACTAAGAAAGACGTGAAGGAATCACCTGCACCAACGCAAGGAACTGTTGTTGACAGTAATCCTGTTGACATCGAACTGCTTGGCATGAGCTCGAACGAGGCTGACCTTAACATCGTTCGCGACCAGCTTACTAAAAACGGATTTAAAGTTAAATTGAACATACAGGCCGATTATGGCAGCTACAAATCACAGCAGGACGCGGGCAATTTTGATATTGCTTTGTCCAGCTGGACTACCGTTACAGGCAATCCCGACTACGCGGTACGCTCGCTCTTCAAAACTGGCGGAGACTATAGCATCCTTGCTGATCCAGAAATCGATAAATTGATTGATGCTGCCGGTGCTCAAACGCCAGAACAGTACACGGAAACCTACAAGCAATTCGAGCAGCAGCTCGTCTTCGACAAGGCTTATATCGCGCCGCTATACAACTCACTGAAAGCACAGGCTTTGAATCAGGACGTACTGAACAAGGACTCTGTCCGAATCTCGAAGTCACGTTCCCTTCCTTGGGAAGACGTTGATTTTAAAGACACTTCGAAGCGCGAAAAAGATGCGCTAGTCCTTCAGTCGACTATGCCGACGCTGACGTCGCTTGATCCGATCAAAGGCAACGACGGCTCCATTAATATTATCAATACCAATATGTACGCTCGGTTAGTGAATCTGACAGATGACGATAAAATCACATCGGAAGGTTCCCTATCTTTAAATCATGCCATTGCCGAAGGCAATTCTGATTATTACTTTATCCTAAGAGACGATATCAACTTTGCCCAAATCAAAAACAAACTCGCGGCAGATACTGGCGAACGTGTTGGCGCTGACGATGTGATCTTCTCGCTGAACCGCGCGAAGGACAAAAACTCGGTGCCTGACCACCGCACATTCACTCTTCACGAGCATATCAAGAATGTGGAGCTGGTAACGGATGCCGCAGCACTGGAAGCTGTTAAGCTCTCCGGTGGCAGCGACACTGTGAAATCCGCACTTGAGCAAGGCCTTGGAACAAAAATTTCCGAGCTCGTATCCGATAAGAAACAAGCGAACAACAAAGAGGGCAAATACCAAGTCGTTAAGCTTACAACGACTGAGCCATTCCCTCAAGTGCTGAACTATTTGGCTCACCAGTCGGCAGGCATCGTGTCCAAGAAACAAGTAGAGAGCATCAATACGTACGACGTAGCTAAATTCGATGTGAACAAAGATATTCCTTATGGCGACCAAAATACGGTAACGGAAGGCAATGCGTATAACAATACACTATATACAAGCGGTCCTTACATCCTGTCCTCCAAAAACGATTACGAGGCGACTTTCTATAAAAACCCTGCTTATATGACAGGCACGGAAAATGAGCCGAATATTGCTAATATTAAGATCCGCTTCATTAAGGACGCAGACAGCAGCTTGTCCGCGCTTCGCAGTGGTGAGATTCATCTCTACTACGGCGTATCGGAGACGAAATTCGACGTCGTGAAGGGCGACAGCAAGCTGGCGCTTCAAATGGTACAGAGCAACGCTGTTTCTTACTTGCTCTTCAATACGAAAAACCGCCCAGTCGCGGAAAGCGCAGACCTGCGGAAAGCTGTTCTTTACTCCATTAACCAGGATGAAATCTTGGCTTTCTACAAAGGCAACAAGTTCAAAGCCTTCTCTACACTTAGCCCGATTGTCAATACAGGCTTAGAGCTGAAAGCCGATCCGGCAAAAGCGAAAGAATTCCTAAACGCCTACAAAGCGAGCAAGTAATGGAGAAATCACGAATGGCTGACAAATTGAAGCCCAAAACGAAACTATCACAATGGGATGCTCTAATGTTGGAATCCCTGAAGGTATACGGTTGGCCAGGTAGTGAGCTCATTAGTAGAGTTCAGGCTGGTAATCTGCCTACGGATGAAAGCAAGTTCCAATTTCAGTATGCCGCTTTAACCGAATTGGCGAATGGGGACGCAGAGACCTTCTCGCAAGCCGTAATGAACGGCTACCAAATCAAGTACAACACGATTCGCGGTATTCACAGCTGGATACTCGTTGCGCTCAAGCAAGAAGCGGAGCTTATTTTGGAGCCGGAGAAGGAAGTAGTCATCGTCCATTTGTCAGAAGCTGACGCGCAGCGTCTAGCGTCCGTCCTGTCATTCGGATGGGGCTTATCCCCCCATGAGGGAGCGCAAGACGGGGACGGAAGAGCCCCGTATAGAGTCGCGCCTATTAGAGCATAAGATAAGGGGAAAATATTCATCTGCTAGTCATAAAATACACTCACGCACTTTTGCGAGAGTGTATTTTTGTGTAACGGCAAGTGAATATAGCTTATGCGAGCCCGTCGCAGTCATCACTCCATGATATAGGGCGGCACATGCTCAAATAAAAAGGGTTGTCCATCCAAATATCGTTTTATCATCGCCAGAGCATAAGGCTGCTGTTCACGCATCGATTCAGTTTCTGCTGGATTTGGACCGTGATGGGCGTAATTCTCGATCATGGAGATAAGAAAGAAGCGTTCCAATTGAGTTATCCAATTACTTGGGAAAGGGCGAAGTGAGGCGTAACCCCGGCACAATGCCTGCCTCTGGTCAGGTGGTAGTCCCAGTAGCGGTTGAACTAGATCGTACATGTAAAATCCGAAGCCGCAGCGGCCAAAGTCAATCGGTCGAGGCTGGCCTTCATGAAAAAGTATATTTCCTTGGTGAAGATCGGCGTGAATGATGCCGTGGCTGTTTTGTTCTATTGGAAGCTTCTTCAGCCATTCCAGCAAAGGGATTGTGACATCGCAGTAGAGCTCCAGTCCCTGATCATCTACGAAGGCTGAAGCATACTGGAAAAAGCGTTCTGAGGCGGTCTGAAAGGAATCAAAGCCCCATACTGATTGGTCAAAAGGGTGACAAGGCTGATACGCCTCCGATGCCTCGTGGAGTCTGGCGATCAACTCACCTTCCCGAAAGGCCTCCTCCAGCGAGATGGCTTCTTCGGAATGGCTGCCTTCCACCCACTGCATCAAAGTGGCGCTGCATGGCGGACTTCCATATGATTCCAGAATGATCGCAAGCTCGCCATTCTGAAAAGGGATGCCGTGTGGAATGGGGAAATCAACCTTGCTGTGGAGATCTTCCAGCCACGCCAGCTCTGACTTCAATTCGGACAAGCTGGTATCGGGATGCAGGCGTAGCAGCTTAATCCCATCCCCATGTTCGATTTTGAAGGTGCAGGCATCAGAAAGCTGGAGGAAGCGGATAGAACTCCAGTCCAAGCTGGCTTGCTGCAGCGCACTCAGCGCGGCTTGCTTAAATTGGATCAGCCTTTTGCTGCTATTCAGCAGGGGGACGGGCGAAGCGTCGTTTTTAAATGTGGACAAGCTGTCTCAGCCTCCTGATGGTCATTTGCGGTCAAACGGTCCATTCTATTTTATACGCAGCGGGCTGTCTCCGTCCGGGATTAAATAGCTAAAGGATTTCTTGCCCGAGTCTTTCCGCCCGGATATGCGTTACAGTAGAAGGATGGATGAGCCTAAACACAGGGAGGAACGCGGAATCGGCATGAAGGAGCAGAAACCGGAGAAGGAACCGCAGCAGGATTGGGAATGGTGCGAACCTCTGAATGGCATTTGGCCGTGCAACGAGAGCTGATGCGGAGGGGGATCGGCAAAGCTCTCGTTGAAAGGGGGCTGCGGCAGTCGGGGGCAGCTCTACTAATCGCTGAAACCGATGGAGAAAACGCCGGTTTCTACAGACGCATAGGCTGTGTGGTGCAAAGTCTGGGCGAGAAATATCCAGGCGTGGAGCGATTTCTCTGTGAGCTGCGCCCCTATTTCAGCCGTGCTGCTGTTGAGGGGGACTTTGAGGTTATTGCCCGTTGGCCGCAAAGTCGGCAGGAAGCGTTTTTCCTTTTTCCAAGCGGCTCTTGGCCTCTGGACGGTAATCAACTTCTCGAAAAGGCACGGAGCCGACATTTTCCTACGCTGCTATTGGATGCAACAGGCGAACCAGCTGCTTATGCAAATTGTTATGAGAATGAGGGGCAGTTGTGGCTGGGCAACGTCGTAGTGAATCCGGTTTTTCGCGGAAAAGGGGCGGCACAGGCGCTTATGCTGGAGTTGTGCAGACTGGCAAGAGAGCGGAACGGCGCACAGGAGCTGCATCTGATTTGCCACAACCTCAATACGCGTGCGCTGCTACTTTATAGCGGGCTGGGCTGGGAGCCATATGGTGTTAAGCGGATGCAGGGGCCAGAGGGCTTGCCGTTAGCGGGAATTCGAATGAGAAGAAGGCTGAGAGCTGGGATGGGACTGTAGGTTCTTGAAAAAGTGGATTCTACAGTTGGATAACACTGTCGACAGGCGGAAGGTTGGAAGTGGACTGAAAGTACTGCCAGACAATTTTGCTCCTGGACTTAATTAAGATTGACAAATAAATCGTCTTATTCTATGATGAATTCAATAAAACCGATTATATACCCCGGAATACACGGGATATGGCCGGCCGGTCTAACCGGAGGTCCATTGCAGCGTACAGGAGCTGCGATGGGCCTTTTTGGCTTTACATTCCATGCAAGGGCCAAGGAGGATGAAAAGGATGAGCGAACAGAAGGCTAACAATGAAAGCGGATGGGAAATTCTCCCCATTACCCCGAACACCGGAGCAGAGGTACGCGGCGCTAAGCTGACTGGTGAGCTGAGCGAAGAGGAATTAGCAGGGTTGAGGGATGCTTTGGCGAAGCATAAAGTACTGTTTTTTCGCGGACAGGGTCATTTGGACGATGAAGGGCAGGAGGCGCTTGCCGCGCTGCTTGGGCAGCCGTTCGCGCATCCGACCGTTCCGGTAAAAGACGGCTCCGGCTACATTCTGGAACTTGACTCGCATCACGGAGGACGTGCGGACCAGTGGCATACGGATGTTACTTTCGTGGATGCTTATCCGTCGGCATCGATCCTGCGCTCGGTTGTTGTGCCGGAGGCGGGCGGCGATACGATCTGGGCCAACACAGTTGCCGCCTATGAAAGCCTGTCTCAAGAGCTGAAGGGGCTGGCGGAGCGCCTTTGGGCGCTGCATAGCAATGATTTCGACTATGCGGTTGCCGCAGAACGCAAGGGAGTGCCGCTGGAGGAAGAGCGGAATTACAGGCAGGTATTTGCTTCAACGGTATACGAGACGGAACATCCGCTCGTCCGGGTGCTGCCGGATACGGGAGAAAAGGCGCTGCTGCTCGGAAGTTTTGCCAAACGCATTCTGAATGCGTCTAGCAGCGCCTCGGGACATCTGCTGCAGCTGTTCCAAGAGCACATCGTTCGCCTGAACCATACGGTTCGTTGGCGCTGGGCGGAAGGCGACGTCGTTATTTGGGACAATCGGGCAACGCAGCATGTGGCGGTAAACGACTACGGCGGCCAGCATCGCGTTGTGCGGCGGGTTACACTGGCCGGCGATGTGCCGGTGAGTGTACAAGGTGAGCGGAGCCGGACGCGAAATGCGGGGGCGCCGAAGGGGCAGCTGGACCCGGCAAGCGCGTAAAGCGCCTCTGCCGCAGACGGATTCTGCCAGTGTTTAAACCGGCTGGAGCCTAAAATGAAAAGCTTCCGAAACCGTGGACAGACGGATTCGGAAGCTTTTTTTACGTATGGATAGCGTATAGGGAAGGAATGGAACCATCCATCGGCAGCATGGAAGAGCGCCGGGGCGTATGTTAGTCCATATCCATAAGCAGATCCGAGTGAACTAGAGGTTCGATGCATGATGGAGAATCATGACGCACATTGCCGACCTCGCGGCCGACTGGATAGGCCCGCATTTCTGCGGGTGGGTACGGAACTAACAGATGCTGGAGCTGAGCTACGTCTTGAATGCGGTGATCGAGCCAGAGCGGCTCGTCCTCCGGGCGGAGAATGACGGGCATTCGATCATGGATACCCGTCATTAGTTCATTTGGCTCGGTTGTCAGCACGGTGCATGTAGATAGCTTTTCTCCGGCTGGCGACAGCCATGTTTCGTAAAGCCCAGCCATGGCAAAAGGCTCGCCGCTTTTAAGAGTGATACGCATCGGCTGTTTGTCTGAGCCGGATTTTTGCCATTCGTAGAAGCCATCTGCTGGAATGAGGCATCTTTTACGCCGGAGCGGCTCGCGGAATGCTGGTTTTGCAGCGGCTGTCTCGGCGCGGGCATTCAGCATGCGAAAGCCGATTTTGGGATCTTCAGCCCATGGCGGTACAAGCCCCCATTTCAGCTCGCCGAGACGGTTACGTTTCCCATCCGAGATGACGGCAAGTACCATTTGACTTGGAGCAATATTATATTGGGGGCTGTGAAACGGTATGGTAGTGTCGCCGATTAGAAATCGGCTCATCAGTTCTTCCAGCGTAATGACTAGGGTATAACGTCCGCACATGGCCAATCGCTCCTTTTGCAGGTAGGATGGAATGGTTCTATTATAGCGGATGTATTGAAATGATGGGAGGATAGCTAGCCACAATGTGGAATAGTAAATAACTAAAAGGAAAAGGTGAATAAAAAAGGGAATGTCAGATCCATTTTAGTAAACGCTTTCAGAACGTGTATTATCCAATCTCGATTTTTGTTGGCGTTAGATAAGGGGGTCATAGAATGAAACGGTCATTAGAAAAGAATCGTGGCATGTTCACCGTAATGCTTTTAATGGTTTTTACCGCAACCGCCTGTAGCAGTGGGTCCAACAATTCCTATACCGTTATCCACACTATTGATGCGAATTCTGGCTCCGAGAAGCAAGCCACTCATCAAAAGTTTACAATCGGAATCGTTCCGAAGGTGATGGGGATCTCTTACTTTAACGTCGCAGAAGAGGGGGCAATGGAAGCGGCTGATGATTTGAACGTTAACGTGATTTATGAGGGTCCTCCAATCGCAGACGCAGCAAAACAGATAAAAGTGATTCGGCGTCTGATTAACATCCCTGTTGATGCTATTGCGATATCCGCCAACGATCCGGAGAAATTGCTGCCGATCATGTTGGAAGCGAAGAGCAAAGGAATCAAGGTGATCACCTGGGATGCCGATACGCTGCCGGAAGGCAGGGAGCTTTTTGTCAATATGGTGGAAACCGAGTCTCTTGGGCGTCATTTGCTAGATACACTTGCATGGAACACGGAAGAGAAGGGTGAATACGCAATTATGACGGGCGCATTGTCCGCTTCAAATCAAAATGAATGGATAAAATGGATTAGGCAGCAGCAGCGCGAGTATTATCCAAAAATGAAGCTGGTGGATATCGTTGCTACCGACGATGACCCGCAAAAAGCATATGAAACAGCCAAGCAGCTGCTGGTGGAGCACCCAAAGCTGTCAGGCATCATAGGCAATTCTTCCGTTAGTCCTCCAGCTGCGGCGCAAGCAGTAAGAGAAGCAAGGAAGACAAGTCAGGTCAAAGTTGTTGGTCTCTCAACTCCGAATCTGATGCGTGATTATTTAAAGGACGGATCGGCTCAGATGGCGACACTTTGGAGCCCTAAGAAATTAGGCTATCTAACGATTGTGCTTGCCAAAAATCTGCTTGAAGGCAAGCCGCCCTATGATGGGGATGACATTTATAATGTCGGGCACATCAGAGTAAATGGGGATACGGTCATTATGGGGGAGCCACTCGATTTTACGGCGGAAAATGTGGATCAGTATGATTTTTAAACCGTCCACGCTATTTCGTTTCAAAAACTACCGACTGAGCTCCAAGTTGATCCTTGTTTATGTCCTGCTTAGCGTTATTCCAATGTCGCTGCTCGGTTTATTCTCTTACTGGCAATACGAAAAGTCGATCGAAGAGCAGATAGGCGAATATATGCCGCGCTTTTTAATGCAAGCTAACGCCAATATTACCAAACATATGGAGGACTTTGCTGAGCTGGATACGTTGATGTTCAACTCGGACAACATGTTGGCGATATTGAGGCGCGACTCTTATCAAAGCAGATCGAAGTTGAATCAAGATCAATATGACGTCAATAATTATTTGGCGCGAACCTATTTGAACACGGGAAATCCGGATATTTTGGGTGTGTTTTTGTTCTCTAAAAACCGATTTTTTTACAGTGCGAGATCCAAATTTGCCGGGTTGGGTGCGGATGATGCCTTGATTCCTTACGGGCAGGATCTTAATTTGACAGGCAAGGCCAAAATCATTCTTCCAAGTCAGATTAACCTCGTGTTTGAAAATAACGAGCCCTATGTGCTGATTATGAAACAGATGAATGATGTGGATAATCGCAAAAGCCTGGCCACGATGCTGATTGCGGTGAAGCTATCCTTTATCAATAATGTCCTGCGCGATTTCGAACAGAATAATACGGCGGATCTTTGGCTGATGAACCGCGAGGGTGAAATCATTTTTCATACGGATGAAGAGAAGATTGGAGATTTTGATACTGAAATTAATCGTTATCCCATTCTGAACGGCAGTTTTCGAAAGGGATCTGGAAATAAAGCGGTTATTGTCAGCTTAAGCGAATCCCTCGATTTTAATTGGGTGCTGGCTCACAGCATTCCACTCAAAAATTTAACCGAGCGTACGGATTTGGTTAGAAACGTAACCATTTTTGTATTTATTTGCTTTGTTTTAATGACCTCAGTTCTTTTTATTTTTTTCGCTATGAAAGTAACACGGCCGATCAAAAAGCTCTCCCGTTTGATGAAAGAGGTGGAGATGGGCAGATTTCAGGTGGATCTTCAGATTAACAGCAGCGATGAGGTCGGCACGCTTGCACGAAGCTTTAATTCGATGGTTGCGACGATTCACGAGCTGATCGAAACGAACTTTGATATTAAAATCCGGCAGAAGGAAGCCGAATTGTACGCCCTGCAATCCCAGATTAATCCTCATTTCATGTACAACACGCTGGAGACGATCAATATGGCCGTTGAGGAAGGCAGATCGGAAATGGTTGTCGAAATGGTTACTTTGCTTGGCAGAATGCTGCGTTTCTCAGTGAGCAACAAGAACAAATATGTACCGATCGCTGATGAGGTGCAGCATATTAGCAATTTTTTGACCATTCAAAAATATCGTTTTACAGATCGACTGTTGTTTGAAATCGATAAAAAAACGGATATAGACTCGTATTTTACACCCAAATTTATTTTGCAGCCGGTTATTGAGAATGCCATCAAATACGGTCTGGAAACGCGCAAAGTGCTTGATATTAAGTTAAGCATCAGCCGGGAATTTGGCGCGCATTCAGGAGAAGAGGACATCGTGTTTCGGATTCGGGATAATGGGCCGGGTATTGAACAGGAGCGGCTGGAGGAGATTGAGAGAATGCTTAGATCGGAAACATTGGTCGGCAAAGATTCGGGGTTTGGTCTAGGTAATGTTAATGCACGAATAGTGATTATGTTGGGCGAGGAATACGGTTTGCAGCTACATAGCATTCATGGCAAAGGAACAGAGGTAATGATCCGTATTCCTGTGATCAACAAGGAGGAATGAGCTTGCAAACGATTCGAACCTTAATTGTGGATGATGAAGAAATGATTCGGAATGGCATTGCCAGACTCGTTCATTCTTGCGGGGAGGAATGGGAGATCGTTGCGACGCTGTCTGATGGGCAAGAAGCGATGGACTACTTGATTCAGTCACTTGGAGCCGTTGATTTGCTGATTACGGATGTCAAAATGCCTGTGATGGACGGATTGACCTTAATTAGTGAGGGGAGGCGGCATTATTCGTTTTTCCCACTCGTAATCAGCGGTTATGATGAGTTTCAATATATTCAGTCCGCACTTCGTGAAGGGGCGGTTGATTATTTTTTGAAGCCTATCGACCGGGAGCAGTTCAGAGATCGAATGGCGGAAATTAAAGTGAAAATCCAAAGCGGGCGAGTTCAACATATGAAGTGGACCGAGTTGGAGCGCAAATCAGAAAGGCTGAAAACGACAGAGCAAATTCAACTGTTAAGTTATGTCACTTCGGCCGGACTCGATAGTTCCCGTTTGGGCTATTGGGTAGATGGGTTTCCGAAAGGCTGTTATGCCCTTCTTTATATTAGCCTCGACGCTTTGCCAGTCAAAACAAGAAGTTACACGACCAAAGATTGGGAAGCTTACGCTTATGTTTTAGAAAATATAATTAAAGAAGTTGTTGAAAAACGGGGATCCGATACAGAACACATCGGATGGTGCTGGAGAGGGGACGAGTTGAATTTTTGGGTACTGCTGTGCGCCCTCGAAAATGGCAGGGAGAACTTGGAGGGGACGGTGAACGAGTTTTCCGATCATATTAGGTCGGCTGTTCGGTCTTATACGCCGTTTACAGTGTCCGTATCTTACGGAGGCCAGATCGAGGATCTGTACATGCTGCCTGAAGCGAAGGATGGGGCGTTATCATTGATGTACAACCGTCTGCTGTATGGCGGCAACCAGTTGTTTAACCGTGAAGGAATTCAGCGGCAGGCTGACACCTCCTTGGATCCAATCGATCCAGGGCTTATGGCAATTGTGCAACGAATGAAGCAATCGATAGAGCAGTTGAACGAAACGACGGCTGTTCAGCTTACGAAGGAGTTTTTCGGGAGGCTGGAGCAAATGAATTCGCCGATTGCCATTCAACGAGCGTTAATGAATGCCTTTATTCTCATTCACTCGGTCGGTGTTGAGATGAAGGTAAACACGGTTGGAATCGATACGTTGGAAAACCGTATTTTAACGATTAAACGAGCTATTAATCTCAATGAGCTGAGATCAGAGCTGGATAAACAGATCGCTCAGCTTATTCATCAAATCAGGCAAATTCGTCAAAGCGGAAGCATGAAGCCGATTGAGCAAGCCAAAACATGGATCATCGCTAACTTTCAACATGATTTGACTATCAAACTTATCGCGGAGCAGGTTCATATGAATCCTTCTTATTTTTGCCGGCATTTTAAAACGCAAACAGGCGAAACGATTCTGGATTACATCACAGGTCTTCGTATGGCCAAAGCCAAAGAGCTGCTTATGAATCCGCAATTAAAGCTCTACGACATTAGTGCTCAGGTCGGTTATCAGGACGTGAAATATTTCAGTAAATTATTCAAGCAATGGGTCGGTGATACGCCATCCAAGTATCGGGAATTTAAGCTTTCGAAGTAAGTACATATAGATGCAAACACGATGAATAAGTGCCCGCTGCGCCAAAGGTCGGCCCTCCGATCGCTGTTGACCTCAGATTTCTTTGAATTAACCGCTATAGCGGTTAATTCAAAGAAATCTGAGGTCAAAGGCGAACGCTTTCGCTTCTCCGGGCTCGACCTTTGGCTCCGCTCTTTTTTCATTTTTCATAAAGGATCCAAAAAGAAAACCGCCCTATTGAAAAGGCGGTTAACATTGAGCTATCGCTACTCGTTAGGTTAACGCGGTTTAACGGAAAAACTTACTGAGCTTTAGCAATCCTTAAGCGGGATGGAAAACTCAACATAAAAAGGATGATGTTCTTCATTCAAGCAAAGCTCAATTCTTTCCTTGAAGTTCCCCCAGCTTACCATCTCTAATGCTGTATCGATTGGAAAATACCCTACTTCTAAAGACTCTGGGGTAGTGGTTAATTCTCCTCCGACTGGTTTGCCTAAAAATAGAGTGTTACAGATACTACTACCTACATTTTGAAAAACACCACAAAATTTTGTCACTTCTATTTCAATACCGCTCTCTTCCTTTGTTTCCCTTATCGCTGCATCCTTCAATGATTCACCTTCTTCGACTTGTCCTCCTGGCATTTCCCATCCTCGTTTAGGTCCTTTTATCAATAAGATTTCGTTACGCTCATTAACTACTATTGTTGCCGCAGAAACGATATGTTTTGGAGCCACTTCATCGTCCTCCCGTCTTAAGTGATAAGCTGTTTAGATTGGACTACAGCAAACTTCGATGTGCAGGATTTTTTTGCTAATTTAGCGGAAGAATCAATTCAAAGTTGTTAGAATAAGTATAATAAGTAGCGGAGGGTTGTCTATGACTAAATTATTACTAACTTCTAATAGTTTCTAAACAGAGAATATTAAGAACCAGTTTTTAAAGCTAATTGACAGAGAAAGCAGTCAGTTGAATGTTACTATTATTACGACAGCCTCTCCAAAAAAAGAGGGCAATAAGTTTGTACAAAAGGCAAAAAAAGATTTTAATGAAATGGGATTCCAAAACGTTGATTTCACGGATTTAGAGTTCGAAAACCCAGGACGGCTTACACAGAAAAATATAATATACATCAGTGGCGGGAACCCGTTTAATTTGTTATATCATACGAAGAAAAGTGGTGCAGATGAAATTCTAAAGAATTTAGCATCACAGAATGTAATCATTGTTGGAGTAAGTGCAGGTGCAATCTTACTTGGACCGCATATTAAAGTTGTTCGGTTTTTTACTCCGCAAATGAATACTCTCGGTATAGAAGATTTGTCTGCATTAAATTTAACAGACAAACTTATTTTTCCTCATTACGATAGAGAAGATTTATTTAAAGATGATAAAAGTAAGACAATAGAAGATAGAATAAAAGAGTTCGAATACCTTGAAAAATGTGAAATTACGAGATTGAATGATGACCACTCGGTTTCAGTAATAAAATAAGCCTCCTTTTCCGAAGGCGGTTTTCATTTGGACAAAATTAACAGTAAGTTTTAACATCGTCGAAGCAAAAAAACCACCCTACTGAAAGGGTGATTAGCTCAATCTCTAAAAAATGTTTCATCATTAATTTGCATTAGTTTATCCGTCGCCTCTTTACTTGCAGGATTAGTTACCAGCATCATAAATATATCTCTTAATTCATCTGCTCGAGATAAAACTTTTTCTTTAGATCTATCATTATTTAAAGCAACATATAGGTTATACAAACTAATATCCAAGTTATCATTCTGATCCTCATAAGAAGTTATTTCAGAAATAGAGGCCACAGTAGAAACACGTGATAATATAGATCGATAAGCATAATCATTCATTTTTACGTTAAAACTGTCACGAGTAAAGCTAAGTTCAGCCTTAAATTTTGCATCAATTGAGTTTTGTAAGTTTTGTGCCTTCGTATTTGCTTCAACATACTTGTAACTCAAAATTATTAAGCCGATAATAAGAATGGAGATAAAGAAAAAAGCCCATTTTTTCAACCTGCAATACCCCTTTATATCTTCATAGTATTAATAACTCAATTCATGTAGCCCTAATAAAAACGTCCCAATACCAATTCCACAGTGAATACATCTCGCCAGCCACCATGGCAGAATTTTTTAAAACATATCCAATTGCCAATAAAGAAATTAGCCAACAAGTTATTGCAAAGAACCAGTCCAATTCATTTTTCTTGAAGACAAAGAGCAGTTCAACAACGAACTGCTCTTTTTTTGAAAATTATTTAGATTTTGTACGGCTTATCCTTATTCATTTTCTACTTTAGCATCTGGGTCCTCACTCTAATACAGGTAAATTAGTCCATTAAACTTCCAGTTAGCTTACTGGCCGATTCCAGTCTAATACTTAATGTTCTTCTAACAGCTGGAGCCCAGAAGAGCGGCTATTAGCGAGGACTTGGGTTCGATTCCAACTATGTCCCCAAATGCAAAAAAACATGCTGGATGTGGCGTGCTTTTTTGCATTTGATAGTGAGTTGAATGAGTTCAAACAAATATCACTATAGGGAACTTTGATCGCGTAGATGAGTCGCCAGATTGTCGAGTGTTCCGGACCAGCCGTCGTACACGTACTTATCGCCGGGGTGACCGGCGAATCCGCGCAGGTGGAAGTTCATTTCGGTGCGGTCGGCTTGTGCGGTGAGGGTTAGGGTCACGACAGGGGAGTTCTCGATGGGATCATCGGGGTAACCCCAGGTGAAGACGAGCCGCTCGAGGGGTACGACTTCGAGGAACACACCTCCGGTGAGAAACTCCTGGCCGGTCTCGTTATTGATCATTGTGTAACGGTAGCGTCCGCCTTCGTGGACGTCGAAGAATATGGACTCCAGGGGTGTTGAAGGCAACCAGCCGGCGAGTTCTTTTTCCTCCGTCCAGGCGCGCCACACGAGTTCGGGGCGTCCATTCAGGGTGCGGGTGATGGTGAACTCCGGTGCGGATGAGTGCATGTTCATTGTTCCTCCTTTGTAGTCATGGTCTTGAAGTGTTCTTCCAGTGCGTCGAAGTGCTGGTTCTAATCTAATATCCATTATTCCCCCTATAAAATGAAAATCCTTCCTATCAGTCTCCGTGTGCATTGATGATTTTAAGGCTGTATATATTTATGTTTGTCGACAAGATTTACAGCGATATCGTTAAGAGCTGCTGAATAAAGCGAATAAACACCCCCCATATGTAACGAATGTCTCCTACTTCGAGCCCTTCAATTTCGGTAAGGTAGCTTTAGAAGGCTGGTGAAGCAAGAAGCGGAGCTAAAGGTCGAGCCCGGAGAAGCGTCAGCGTTCGCCTTTGAAGTCGGATTTCCACCTCTATGAAAGGGTAAGTTCAAGGAAATCTTAGTTCAAGAGCGATCGGAGGGCCGACCTTTGGCGCAGCGGACGCTTTTCACCACAAGGAGGGTGATTCGGCAATGGCCGAATACATGTTAGAGCTGAAAGGCATTACCAAAACGTTCCCAGGCGTCAAGGCGCTGGACAATGTCTATTTCAAGCTGAAGCCAGGCGAGATTCATGCACTGATGGGCGAAAACGGAGCCGGGAAATCGACATTTATAAAAGTAATAACAGGTGTTCATCCCGCCGATGAAGGTGAGCTCTATTTCAACGGACAACGGGTTGATATAAAAAATCCTACGGATGCGAAGCGAATGGGGATAGCAGCGATTTATCAGCATGTTACTTGTTATCCCGATCTAAGCGTCACGGAAAACATCTTTATGGGACATGAAAAAATTCAAAAACGTACAAAACGAATTCTTTGGAACGATATGCATACGGCTGCTGAAGGGCTGCTGAAGGAGCTTGGAGCGGGGTTCAGCCCCAAAACGCTCATGGGCTCGCTAAGCGTGGCCCAGCAACAAATCGTTGAAATTGCGAAAGCGCTTTCTGTCGATGCGAAAATAATCATCATGGACGAACCGACCGCGGCTCTCACCAAGCGGGAAAGCGAGGATTTATATCGGATTGCCGAAGGTCTTCGAGACAAGGGCGCCGCTATTATTTTCATCTCCCATCGTTTTGAGGATATGTATCGCTTAGCAAGTCGGGTGACGGTGTTCCGGGATTCCAGATATATCGGCACATGGAATGTGGATGAAATTACGAACAATGACTTGATTATTGCCATGGTAGGCCGCGAAATTACGCAACTGTTCCCGAAAAAGGAGGCGCAGATCGGGGAAGAGCTGCTTCGTGTTGAAGGTCTTGGAAGAACGGGATACTTCGCTGATGTTTCTTTTACGCTGCGCAGAGGAGAAATCTTAGGACTGACAGGGCTCGTCGGGGCAGGCCGCACCGAGGTATGTCAAAGTCTCTTCGGAATTGAACGATCGGATAAAGGAAAGGTGTTTCTAAACGGTCAGGAAGTGAACATCCGCAAACCGGATGACGCGATGCGTAAAGGAATGGGCTATTTGCCGGAGGATAGGCAGAAGCAAGGGCTCGTCCTGCAATGGAGCATCGGCAGGAATATAACGTTATCTTCCTTAAAGAAGGTATCGGGCAAGGGAGTTCTCAACCTAGAGAAGGAAGCAAACCTAGCAAAGAGCTTGGCGGAGAAAATGAATGTGAAGGCAAAAAGCATATTCGATCTGGCGGGCTCCTTGTCGGGCGGCAACCAGCAAAAGGTCGTGTTTGCTAAACTTCTTACGACTGATGTGGAAGTGATCATTTTGGATGAACCGACCAAAGGGGTGGATGTGGGCGCCAAGTCCGCCATTTATGAAATCATTAGCGACCTGGCTTGCCAAGGGTATGGCATTTTAATGGTATCTTCTGAGATGCCGGAGATCATCGGAATGTGTGATCGTGTAGCGGTAATGAGAGAGGGCAGAATTACCGCTTTGCTCGAGCGCCATTCCATAACACAGGAAGCGATTCTTCAAGCAGCGATGGCTGATGAGAGGCCTCTCCAACAACAATATTAAAGGTGGGCATGACGATGCAGGAGAGAAGAATGAACACCTTCGATCCGCCTGCAGCAGCGCCTAGAGGCATTTGGCCTAAAAGCATGCTCAGCGCAAGGATTGCTAAATTCAGAGAACTAGGCTTGCTTGGGTTTATTATTCTACTTTCAATTGGCGTACAGCTTCGCAATCCGAGCTTTTTGACCTTGGAAAATATAAACGATATGGCCACCAATACCGCAATTTTGGGCATTTTGGCGGTAGGGATGATGCTCGTTATCGTTACCCGCGGGATTGATCTTTCCATTGGAGCGACACTCGCCCTATCCGGCATGATTGCCGCGCAGACGGTTAGTGCATTTCCTGAAATACCGCCTGTCGCTGTTCTACTAATTGGCACTGTAACGGGGCTTGTCAGCGGTATCGTGATAGGGTTTTTAGTTTCCAAAATTGGCATCCTGCCGATTATCGCTACGCTCGGGATGATGAATATTTTCCGGGGGTTAACCTTTTGGACCAGCGGCGGCAAATGGGTTAGCGCACATCAGATGCCGGTAGATTTCAAAGCAATCGCCACAGGTAAATTATTCGGAATCAACAATTTAATCGTTATTGCCATCATCATTTATGTCATCGCTTATTACTTTGTCAATCATACCCGTACGGGCAGACAGATTTATGCCGTAGGCAGCAATCCAGATTCGGCGGTCATCAGCGGAATTAATAGGGACAAAATATTATGGCTCGTTTATTCCATTATGGGCGGACTGTCCGGTCTCGCAGGAGTGCTGTGGGTATCCAAATTTGCCTCGGCTCAAGGAGATACGGCTTCGGGTTATGAGCTGAGCGTCATTGCGGCATGTGTACTGGGCGGCGTCAGCATTGCAGGCGGTTCAGGTAAAATATCGGGCATTATCCTTGGCTCCGTTTTACTCGGTATTTTGAATAATGCTCTTCCCTTGATCAACATATCGGCGTTTTGGCAAACCGGCATTCAAGGAGCGATTATTTTAGCCGCCGTGCTTATAAATGCAATCGTCAAACGGGGCGTTGATCGCAATCATCTCATGAGGAGGAAAATCTAGCGTTATGGAGCCGAGAATTGTAACGAATAAACAGCCTTTTTCCTATAAACGGTTTTTCCTTCAATGGGAATGGATGCTGGTCCTGTTGTTTCTAGCCATAACCGTCATGAATATGAATTTATCGGAGTTTTATTGGGATTACGAGAATCTGCGAGACGCAACGATGGGTTTCCTGGACAAAGCATTTATCGTTCTTCCGATGGTATTTGTCATTATATTGGCGGACATTGATATTTCCGTTGCATCGATTGTGGCGCTATCGTCCGTTATTATGGCGGATTTATTTAACAGAGGTGTCCCGCTCGAGCTTGCGATGATCATTTGTTTGGTGGTAGGGACGGTGTGCGGTTGGATTAACGGGATGCTCATTGTGAAATACAAGGAACTGTCTTCGGTTATTATCACGCTCTCAACGATGATTATTTACAGGGGAATCGCCTACATGATCCTGGAGGATCAAGCAGCAGGCTCATTTCCCGATTGGTTCAGCTATCTGGGCTGGGGATATGTAGGATCGATCCCTTTCATTCTGATTGTATTTACAGTATTTGCCGTCCTGTTCAGCTTATTGCTGCACAAAACGGTGTTCGGCCGGCAATTGTATGCAATGGGCAATAACACCACTGCGGCTCGTTTTTCGGGCATTCGTGTGGATCGGATCAAGGTCATTGTATTTACACTTGCAGGTTTAATGGCAGCGGTGACGGCGTTGTTCCTGACTTCCCGTATGGGTAGCACCAGGCCCAATATTGCCATGGGTTATGAACTGGACGTCATTGCGATGGTTGTTCTCGGAGGCATTAGCACAGCCGGAGGCAAAGGACGGATGATCGGCGCGATACTAGCCGTTTTTCTGATCGGATTTCTGCGTTACGGATTAGGATTGGTCAACGTGCAAGCACAAATATTGCTCATCATTATCGGCGTTCTGCTTATAGCCGCAGTTGCAGTTCCGCAACTTAAACGAAGCAACAGGCTCACGAGAAACACTTAAGCTGGAGCAACTCAGTCAAGCGACTGTTTTGTATATAAATGTTGGGTACACAAAAAGGGAGGTAACGGAATGAAAAAATCTAAACTACTACTGACATGTTTGACCGTTTTGCTTTCGCTTTCCATGCTGGCCGCTTGCGGAGGTAATAACACACCATCCAATACGAATGGTGGCAAGGGTGAAAACCAAGCTGCCAACAAAGGCGGCGACGCCACGGATGCAAAAAAGAAATATGCCATCATTTTTAAAAACACGGGCAATCCATACGGCGAGAAACAGATGGAAGGATTCAAAAATGCGGTGGAAGAGCTCGGTTATGAAGCGATTTTGAAAGCGCCGGATCAGCCGACTGCCGAAGCACAAATTGGAATGATTGAAGAGCTTATTTCGCAAAAAGTAGACGTAATTGCCATTGCGGCCAACGATCCCGACGCGCTGCAGCCAGCGCTCAAAAAAGCGATGAATCAAGGCATTAAAGTACTGTCGCTGGATTCCGCGGTAAACGCCGCCAGCCGTATGGTACACGTCAACCAAGCCGATCCGGAACGAATCGGTCGCACCTTGATCCAAGGCGTATCCGAAATGATCGGCGGAGAAGGCGAAATCGCTATTTTAAGCGCGACATCGCAAGCGACGAATCAGAACACATGGATTGAATGGATGAAAAAAGAGCTGGAAGATTCCAAATACAGCAAAATCAAGCTGGTCAAAGTGGCCTATGGCGACGACTTGCGCGATAAGAGCGTGTCCGAGACAGAAGCGCTATTGAAATCATATCCCAATCTGAAAGGGATTATTGCACCAACAACGGTTGGCATTGCGGCAGCGGGCAAAGTTTTAACGGATAAGGGGCTTAAAGGAAAAGTTCAATTGACCGGTCTTGGCTTGCCAAGCGAAATGGCGGAATACATTGAAAGCGGCGTTTGTCAGTGGATGTATCTGTGGAATCCGATCGATGTTGGGTACTTGTCCGGTTTTGCGGCAGACGCGCTCGTGAAGGGTACGATCAGCGGCAAGGTTGGAGATAAGCTGACTGCGGGCAAGCTAGGCGAAAAAGAGGTTGTGAAGGACGGGGACGGTTCGCAGATTATGCTTGGCGATCCTTTCAAATTCGATGCCTCTAACATCGCCGAATGGAAGGGCGTTTATTAAAACTTAATGGTTGTGAAGGATAGCCGGGTTCATCGCTTAAGGACAGCAGCTTGCGTAAGCTCCTTGATCGTGTGCTCCGGCTATTTTTTATGCATATCAAAATTGGAGAAAGGAAGTGTTAATGAGGTGAGGAGCTTGAGCCTATTACTCAAAAAGATAGGATGCGGATTGATCGCAGCTTTGCTTGTCATAACTTTATGGCAACCTGCGCCTGCATTCGGAGCTGAGGAGGCAAGTCAAATGACTGCATATGACTTGCATACGGAGTATAGCCATGATCCAATCGGAATTGATAACACAAAGCCTAGATTAAGCTGGTTAATGAAATCATCCCAGCGAGCGCAGATGCAATCTGCTTATCGTATCCTTGTTGCATCTGACGAGCAGCGGCTTGCTGCCAATGAAGGAGATCAATGGGATTCAGGCAAAATCGAATCCGAAGATTCCAACAATGTGGAATACAAAGGAAACGGCCTGCAATCCGGCAAACGTTACTACTGGAAAGTGAAAGTGTGGGATAACAATGGCCGTGAATCGGCATGGAGCGAACCGGGATACTGGGAGATGGGCTTGCTCGCTCCGGCCGATTGGCAGGCGCAGTGGATTGGAGCCTCAGCTCCTGCCGCTGCAGGGCCGGCAAATTATTCGATAGAGATGGACTTTACTCTATTGAGCGATGGAGCGGCCATTTTGTTTGGAGGGCCCAACGCTTCCGCTAATTTTTTCTGGCAGTTCAACGTCAAGGATAAGCCTTATGCCCAGCTTCGTCCGCATACGAACGTAGGTGGCACCAGGCTGATAAAGGAAGTAGATATTTCGCGTGTCATTCCAAACGACAAACAGTTGAATGTCGCCTATCACCTTAAAATTGAAGTGAACGGGAAAGAAATTAAAACCTATATCAACAACGAGCTCATCGATACGATGACCAATAACAATATTTCGTTCGGGCCGATCGGATTCCGTCAATTTAAAGACGCCCGCACCAATGAACGAGCCCTGTTCGATAATATCGTCATTAAGGATGGAAGTGGCAAACAGCTCTTTTTTGCTGATTTTGGAACCAACACCTTCGACGGTGGAACGATAACGCAAGACGGCAAGCTGCTTGTGGAAAATGCAACCTTTTATCAAAGGGCGGAGAGCAAAAGCGCCCCGATGTTAAGGAAAGAATTCCAGATTTCCAAGCCGGTCCGCAAAGCGACCGTATACTCGACTGCGCTTGGATTGTATGAGCTCAGCTTGAACGGGAAAAAAGTAGGCAGCGATTATTTTAATCCCGGATGGACGGATTATACAAAGCGGCTGCAGTATCAGACCTATGACGTAACCGATATGCTCCTTGAAGGCGGCAACGCGATTGGAGCGATGCTGGGCGAAGGCTGGTATGCGGGAAGTGTGGCGCATGTCGGGCCTAACCAGTATGGAACGGAAGTGTCCTTTCTGTCCCAATTAAAGATTGAATACGAGGACGGCACGAGTGAAACGGTGGCGACCGATCCTTCTTGGCGTTCCACGACTTCGGGACCGATCCGCTCGTCCGATATTCTGATGGGCGAATCATATGATGCAAGGAAAGAACTGCTCGATTGGAACAAAAATAGCTTTGACGACTCCTCCTGGAGCGCCGTAAAAACGGTCAATCCATCCCGTGGCAAACTTGTCGCGCAGGTCGGGCCAACCGTCAAAGCAACACAGCAATTAAAGCCAATCACGGTGAAACAGCCCCTTCCCGGCACTTATATTTTTGATATGGGGCAGAACATGTCGGGCTGGGCCAAATTGAAGGTTGAAGGCAGCGCGGGCTCAAAAGTAAAGCTGCGTTTTGGCGAGATGCTGAACAGCGACGGCTCGTTATATACCGCAAATCTGCGTACGGCCAAACAGACAGACGAGTACATCTTGAAAGGCGGCGGGGTTGAGCTGTATGAACCGCGCTTCACCTTCCACGGTTTCCGCTATGTCGAGGTGACCGGATATCCCGGCGAACCAACACTGGATAGCCTAACAGGCGTAGTTATCCATACCGACACCCCCAAATCAGGGGCATTTAACACCTCGAACGCGATGGTCAATCAGCTTTTCAGCAATATTACTTGGGGCCAGCGCGGCAATTTTTTAAGCATTCCGACGGACTGCCCTCAACGCGACGAAAGAATGGGCTGGACGGGAGACGCTCAAGTATTTGTGCGAACGGCTACCTACAATATGGAAGTTCCCGGTTTCTATGAAAAGTATATGAGAGATGTTGTGGATGCCCAAGGAGCGAACGGCGCCTTCCCGGATGTAGCTCCTAATGTCCGCGGGATGGGCAATGGCAGCAACGGCTGGGGCGACGCGGGTGTCATTATCCCTTGGACGTTGTACTTGGCTTATAACGACACGGCTATTATCAAAGAACATTATGACGCAATGGCAAAATGGATCCAGTACCTCAAAACAAACAGCAGAGGACTCATTCGTCCTGCCGGCGGTTACGGCGACTGGCTGGGCGTGAATGAAACGACTCCTACGGATGTCGTGAACACCGCTTATTTTGCTTACAGTACAAATCTATTGTCCAAGATGGCGGCCGTTATCGGCAAAACGGATGACGCCGACAAATACAACCGTCTGTTCAATGACATCAAAAGCGCTTTTAACGCCGCTTTTGTTGGGGCCGACGGAAGGATCAAAGGCAATACGCAAGCTGCCTATGTATTCGCCTTGCAGATGGATTTGCTGGACGGAGACGTCAAGCAGAGGGCTGCCGAACATCTCGTTGAAAATATTAAAAACAAAAATTGGCATCTATCAACTGGATTTCTTGGAATCGGTTATTTGCTGCCGGTGCTGACGGAGGCTGGTTACCCGGAAGTGGCTTATCGATTGTTGACGAATGACACTTATCCATCTTGGGGTTACAGCATCAAAAACGGCGCTACAACCGTTTGGGAAAGATGGAACTCCTATACGGCGGAGGACGGATTCGGCGATGCGGGAATGAATTCTTTCAACCATTACTCTCTCGGTTCTGTCGGGGAATGGATGTATCGCTATGCGGCCGGCATCGAGGCCGATCCGGCACAGCCCGGCTTCAAACATATCATTATCCAGCCTACGCCTGGCGGAGAGCTTGACCATGCCAACGGGGAATACAAGTCGATTTACGGGGAGATCAAGAGCGGATGGGAGCGGGAAGGCGCCGCGTTCAAGCTGAATGTGACCATTCCCGTGAACACAACGGCGACGGTATACGTCCCAGCCGTTGATCCGTCAACGGTGAGCGAAGGCGGCAAACCCGCCGATGAAGCCGTCGGCGTACAGTTTTTGCGCATGGAAGGGGATAAGGCGGTTTATTCAGTAGGGTCGGGAAGCTACTCGTTCGCCAGCACAATGGCTGAATCAAACGTTAAGTTGGCAAGCGTCAGCCTGAGCAGCAAAACGGCGAAGCTGCAAAAGGGAGAGACGACGGAGCTTGCACTAAACGGCAGCCTGGACAATGGAATGAACGCCGATCTTGCGAATGCGGAAATCCATTATGAGAGCAGCAACAATGGAGTTGCCCAGGTTACGAATAACGGCATCGTTACGGCTGTCGGTTCCGGCACCGTTGAGCTGCGAGTGAAAGTTAAGCTGGGGGAAATTGAAAAATCCGCCTCTACTCGGCTCATCGTTGTTTCCGGGGCGAATCTGGCCTTGGGCAAAAGGGCGACGGCGCGCGATACGCTGGAGGCACCGCCAGAATGGAGCGCCGCGGGTTTGACTGACGGCAGCTTGAGCAGGAAATATTCAACCACGGGTTCTCCGTCGCCATCCATGGAAAGTAATCCCCTATGGGTGGAGATCGACTTGGGCGCCAATCAGAATTTGAATAGCGTTATGTTGTATCCAAGAACGGACGCCAGTTCCAAGGAAGCCAATACGGCCTCTTACCCTGTTGATTTTAGCATTCAAGTGAAGCCTGATGGCGGGAACTACACGGAAGTGAAGAGCATTAGCGGAGAGCCGAATCCACTGATGCAGCCCCAGCTGTATACATTCGAAAACCAGTCAGCCAGATATGTAAGGCTTTCGGTGAAGAGGCTGGGCGATATGCCGGCCGACGACGTTTATTACCGGCTGCAATTGGCGGAGATGGAGGTGTATGACAATCAAGGCGGCGTGGTGCCGATTACGGGAATAAGCTTGGACCGTTCCACGCTGGAAATGAAGGATGGAGAGAGCACCGAAATTGCCGCAACGATCGCGCCGACAAACGCTGCGAATAAGTTAGTCCGATTTAATTCGGATAACTCAAACATCGTTATCACGAATGTCCATTACGACAAAACGAGCGACACGACAAAAGCGACCGTTACAGCTACGAATAAAGGAACGGAGCGGATAACCGGCGTTGTTACCGCAACAACGGATGACGGAGGCAAGTCGGCTGCGGTGAACGTTGCGGTTGCGCCGGGTGAGCAACAACCCCATGCCGCCACTTTGTGGGGTGATTCAGCCGTTATGGCTGGGCAAGCTGCGCAATGGACGATCGGAGCTCAGCAGGTAAGCTCAGGTTTTACAGCGCTTGATGTTGTTTTCCAATATGATCCGCAGAAGATCGAATTTCAGACGGTTGGGGAAGAGACCTATCTGTCGCTGGACCCGTCTGCCATCCAATCGCTCAAGCCAAATCTTTCGGTGATGGGAAGCGCAATCAAACCGGACAAAGGCCAGATTCGGATTATTATGGCCGTATCGGGCGAGCAGCCGATCGAAATAGACGGTGGCCCATTGTTCAGCCTTCACGGGAAGGTGAAAGCTGATGCGCCGGCTGGCAAAACAACCGTTTCTCTCGCTGAGTTCCAAGTATCGAATAATGGTACGGCATCAACGCTGGATGTATCGCGGGCTTCTCATGAAATGGATGTGACCCTTGTTGACAAAGCCGCACTGAATGCTGCGATTGAGCAAGCCCAGGCGATGCATGATGCGGCAGTTGAAGGCAGTCAGCCGGGTCAATATCCGAGTGGAGCTAAACTGGCCCTGCAAGCGGCAATCAACAGCGCGACAGCAGTGAAAAATGATGCCAATGCGACTGTAGAGCAAGTAGCCGGTGCGCTGAACGCTTTGCAAGCGGCTGTAAAAACGTTCACCGATTCTATCATTCCGTCTCTCCCTGGGGATAGAACATTGCTGGATGCAGCGATTGCAGCGGCGCAAAGCAAACATGACAAAGCAGTAGAAGGAACTAAGATCGGGAAGTATGCGGCAGGCTCAAAAGCGACTTTGCAAGCGGCAATCAACGTTGCCAAAAACACTGGCGGCAGCCAAGCGCAAATTGATGAAGCCGTTGCGGCGTTGAACAGGGCTGTGCAGCAATTTTCGCTCAAGTTCATTACGCTGGTGGAAGGCCAAACGAAGATTTCCGTTCGAGATCTCTCCATCATGGCCAGCTATTATGGCATAACGTCAACGGATCCGACCTGGTCCAAAATGGAGAAGGCGGATGTGCTAGGCGTTAATGTCATCGACATTCGCGCGTTAGCCGCCGTTGCGCAAATGATTCTTGATGATTGGAGCAAAGAGTAAGCAGCTCTAGAAAGCCGGTGGAAAAAAGGAGTGAAGCCAAAGATCGAGCCCGGAGAAGCGTCAGCGTTCGCCTTTGATGTCGGATTTCTACCGCTGCGGCGGTAAATTCAAAGAAATCTGAGATCAACAGCGATCGGAGGGCCGATCTTTGGCGCAGCGGGTAGTTTTTCACCGTTTTTCTAAATTGTTTCATGAAAGGAGTTATGTGATATGTCGAGATTAGCTCGTATGAGTGCAGTAATCGCCGCCGTATTAAGTCTGCTCCTCTGTTTGCCGGTCCTTCCGGCAATGGCCGACGCGGCTGCCCCCGCGATTGAACTAAAGATGAAGGCTGAAGGTAAAGGGATTGATATAACCGTTTCAGGCAAAAAGTTAACCGATGTATTTGCCTACGACATATCGATGAAGTTCGATTCGGGCCGTTTGAAATTTACTGGGGCGCGCACGGCATGGGCGGGATTTTCCATCGACCCAATCGTTAAAAATGGGACGATTCGGTTCGCCCATACAAAAACGGGCAAAACAGCGGGTGAGTCAGGCGACAAAGAGCTGGCCGTAATAAGCTTTGAGCGAATCGCAGAGGGAAATGCAACGGCAAGCATTGGGACGGTTCAGCTCGTCAATTCCAAGTTGGAAATGAAAGAGCTGAAGCCTGCGGTTCAGGTGACGGCGCCCGGAACAACCGGGGAGCTAAACGACATTAAAGGGCACTGGGCGGAAGCGGCGATTAGGGAAGCTGCAGAGCTCGGATTTGTAAACGGTTATACGGATGGAACCTTTCTTCCGAATCGGGAGGTGACGCGCGCTGAGTTCGCGGCGATGATCGTTCGGGCGCTTCAGCTCCAGCAAGAACCAGCCGATGGACTGACTTTCAGCGATACCGGCAAAATTCCACAGTGGGCGAAGCCCTATATCGCAGCAGCCGCTAAAGCGAATCTGTTAACCGGTTATGACGACGGAAGCTTCCGTGCCGGACAGCTCATCAACCGGGCGGAAATGGTAGCAATTATCATGAGAGCTCTTCCTGTTCAAGCAGCGCAAGATGCTAAGCTAAACTTTGCCGATGCCGAATCTATTCCGGAGTGGGCTGCCGACTCCGTTGCCGCAGCCGTTGAATTGGACGTAATCAAAGGGCGGGACGGCAACCGCTTTGTGCCGGACGGCCGCGCGACGCGCGCTGAGGCGGTAACGGTGCTTATTGCGATGCTGAAGCAGAAATAAGGATTCACAGCCCTATAACCAATACCCAAGGAAAAGCGAGGGATTGAAAATGAGGAAAGCTGGTAATCTTGCCTTATCGTTGGCCATTGGCCTCTCTTTATGTTTGCCTATGACTGGCACGGCGTATGGTGATACGGGGAAAAGCGTTGCAAGCAGCGTAACGGCGAACGCGCTGGGAATAACGGATTTAAATACGGAGTATATGAACAATCCGCTCGGTATCGATGTGATGAAGCCGAGAATGAGCTGGAAGCTGAGTTCGGACACGAGGGCTCAGCTTCAGGCAGCGTACAGAATACAGGTGGCCAGTAGCAGCGCTAATCTGTCGGCTAACAATCCAGACATGTGGGATACGGACAAAGTCGAGTCCAACCAGTCGGTAAACATCGCCTACAACGGCAAACCTCTGGAATCAGGCAAGCGATACTACTGGCGGGTGCAGGTATGGGATAAAAGTAATGCGGCGCCATCCGAATGGAGCAGCCCCTCCTGGTGGGAGATGGGCCTTCTGAATGAAGCGGATTGGCAAGCCAAGTGGATTGGGATGAGCGATACCAACAGCTTTAGCCCGGAAGGGCTGAAGTGGATCTGGTATCCGGAAGGAAATCCTGCACAAGGCGCACCGGCTGGAAACCGCTATTTTCGCAAAACGATTCAATTGCCAGCGGACCGGACCCGAGCGTCAGGGAAGTTCCTCATTACGGCGGATGACGGATTTGTATTGTATGTCAACGGCAAACAAATGGGCGCCTCCCCTGAAACAGCGGATTCTTGGAAGACGGGCCAAATTATAGACGTTTCAAGCGCTCTCGTTGCTGGAGCCAACACGATTGCCATCCAAACAAAAAACACCAGCGCAGCAGCGGGGCTTTTAGGCAGCTTAAAAGTGGACTTCACTGAAGGCGCGCCGCTGCAGATTAATATGGATCAAGGCATGAAGGCCGAAAAGGAAAAAAAGGAAGGCTGGGAGCAGCCCCAATTTGATGACAGCAAATGGGCGGCCTCGATTTCTATAGCTACTTACGGCCAGTCTCCATGGGGGAAAAATGTGAAGTTTTCCTCATCGCCGCCCTATATCCGCAAAAGCTTTTCCTTGGATAAAACGGTTGCCAAAGCCCGTCTTTATTCCAGCGCTCTTGGCATCTATGAACCTAGCGTCAACGGGAAACGGGTAGGCCAGGACCTGTTTGCGCCGGGATGGACGGATTATACGAAGCATATTCAGTATCAGTCGTATGACGTTACGAATCTGCTCAAGAGCGGTGATAATGTCGTTGGCGCCATCGTGGCGGATGGATGGTACAGCGGTCATGTCGGGTTTATTGGGCCAAACATTTATGGCGACAGAAATTATTTGCTCATGCAGCTAAATATTGAGTACACGGACGGTTCATCCGTAACAATCGGAACGGACGGTTCTTGGAAATGGGCGAACGGACCGATTGATTCCGCCAGCATTTTGATGGGAGAGATGTATGACGCAAGAAAGGAAATAACGGGCTGGGACACCCCGCAGTATGACGCTACGAGTTGGAGTCCGGTTCGGATATTGGAAGGGAAGGTTGCAGGCAAGCTTATTGCGCAGGACGGTCCAACGGTGCAAAAAATTCAAGAAATCAAGCCGATTGCGATTACGGAACCGGCACCGGGCAAATATGTATTCGATCTGGGCCAGAACATGGTCGGGGCGGTCAGGTTGAAAGTAAACGGCGAAGGGGGCAAAATCGTTACGCTGCGCCATGCCGAAGTGCTTAACCCGGACGGCACCTTTTATACCGCTAATTTGCGTGGGGCGAAAGCGACCGATCAATACACGTTAAAGGGCGGCGGAGAAGAGGTTTATGAGCCGAGATTTACTTTCCACGGCTTCCGTTATGTGGAGGTGACGGGTTATCCGGGAGTGCCAACGAAGGACGCGATTACCGGTCTCGTTATGCATACGGCAGCGCCGTTCAGCGGCCAGTTTGAAACGTCGAGCGGTATGCTGAATCAACTGCAAAGCAACATTACATGGGGCCAAAGAGGAAATTTCCTGGAAGTTCCGACCGATACACCTGCACGGGATGAACGGCTCGGCTGGACGGGGGACATCAACGTTTTTATTGGAGCTGCTGCTTACAATATGGACGTGGCCAAATTTATCGGCAGCAAATGGATGCGTGATATGCGGGACGGCCAGTCGGCCGCCGGCGGTTTTCCCGATGTCGCTCCTAACGTCCTTACGAGTAATGGCAATGCGGGCTGGGGGGACGCAGGTGTTACGGTTCCGTACACCATCTGGCAGCGCTACGGAGATACCCGCGTTATCGAGGAAAATTATGATGCGATGGTGAAATGGATTGAATATTTGAAGCGGAACAGCACGGGCCTCATCCGCCCGTCGTCGAGTTACGGCGATTGGCTGGATGTCAATGACCCCACTCCGGGAGATTTAATATCTACCGCTTATTTTGCCTACAGCACCCGTCTGGTGGCTGAAATGGCGCAGGCAATCGGCCGCCAGGCTGATGCTGACAAATACGAACAGCTCGCAGGGCAAGTAAAGGACGCTTTTATCAAAACTTATGTGAGCGAGGACGGCCGTGTAAGGGGGAACACTCAGACTGGCTATGTGCTGGCGCTGTATATGGATCTGATTCCCGAAGCTAAACGCGAAGCGACGGCGGGCCATCTTGTAGCCAAGATCAAGGAACGCAACTGGCATTTGTCTACCGGATTCCTGGGAACAAGAGATTTACTGGGCGTACTAAGCGATACGGGAAATCTGGATGTTGCCTATCGGCTGCTGAACAACGACACGTATCCTTCCTGGGGTTATCAGATTAAAAAAGGCGCAACAACGATGTGGGAACGCTGGGATGCGATCCGACCTGACGGCAGCTTCCAAGACGCCGGCATGAACTCTTTTAACCATTACGCCTATGGTGCAGTAGGAGATTGGATGTATCAAAATATTGCCGGCATACAGTCGGACCCTACCAATCCTGGGTACAAACATATCCTCATTAAATCTTTGCCGGGCGGAGATTTAACGAAAGCAAGCGGGTCCTATGAATCGGTATACGGAACGATAGTGAGCAAATGGGAAAAAGCAGGCGCCGTTTATAAACAGCATGTAACGGTTCCGGTAAACACAACCGCTACGCTTTATATTCCGGCGGACAGCAAATGGGCGGTAACGGAAGGAAAAGGGTTTGCACATTCGGCCGAAGGCGTCCAATTTGTCGGCATGGAAGACGGAAACGCGGTATTCAAGCTTGGTTCGGGAGACTACCAGTTTACAGTGGATCCGATTATCGGCAAACTCGGAAACGCTCTGGATGAAACGGATAAGTTAACTATTGAAGTGGTCGGCTTATTAGACAGCGGCAAGCTCACGCAGGCACAAGGGGAAGTCATTTCTGTTAAAAGCAAAGAGCTTGCGGGCCGGATTGAAGCAAGCGTGGAAGCTTACAACAGCGCTCAGAGCGGTACCTTTATCGAGCAGGTGCATCATGCGCTAAATGCGGCGGCACAATTGCAGGGATGGGTGCAGGAGCAAAAGGATGCGGGGCAATTGAGCGGCGAGACCGCAGGAATACTGGCTCAATTTGTTACCAATATATCCATGCACTTGTCGGCAATAAGCACGGATGAGCTTGGAATCAATTGGTCGATGACGCCTTCAAAAGATACGGTGCGGCCGGGTGAAACGATCACGATCGACATCAAAGCAAGCAACAATGGAACGGCAACGATTAATGACGTCCGATCCGTCCTCCTCCAGCCCGAGGGTTGGGAAGTAACGCCGGTAGGGGAGAATGGGATCGCTCTCATCAAGCCGGGCGAGACGTTTACGGCTACATTTAAAGTAAAAGTAGCGCCAAATCAACCTATTTCGGAATCGATCCGTTTAACAGGCAGCGGCAGCTACAAAATAAATGACGCCACCGTTGAAGTGCCTCTGCAGACATCCTTGAAGGTCGCTTCTCTAGTAACAATCAAGCAACTAAAGGCTGAACCAGGGGCTGTCGAGCCTGGCGGCGCGGCCACGATCAGCGCGACTCTTCAAAATTCAGGAGGTTCAACCGTTGAGGGCCTCGTCGAATTAAGCGTGCCTGCAGGCTGGAAGACAGAAGCTGCAAGCCAAGCCTACCGTCTCGAAGCAGGCGAGGAAAAGAGCATTGTATTCCGCGTAGCATCGCCTAAAGAAACATCCGAAACGGCGGCAGAGCTGAAAGCAATCGTTTCCTACAACGGAGCTGAAGTAGACCGGGCGAGCACGACTGTCCAGGTGCGTTACGCTAATCCTCCTGCTTCGTTTATTGACCATGTCGACGTCGGCAATGCGCAATCCGAACAAGCGCATAATGTGAAATTTTCTGCTAAGTCGGGCGCTAGCGTTGAAGAAGGTTTGACGAGAAGGTATGTGTTTCGCGGCGATGCCAACGGTTATTTTGAGTTTGATATGGCGATTGAGCCGGGACAGCCTTTCATGATCAGAGCCATAGAGACTTATGATATGGCGCAGCTTAAAGATTATTATGTGCTCGTAAACGGCAAAAAGGTGCACAGCCGAGCCAATCAAACGAGCGGCCGAGGCACGGCGACCTATCAGTTCGTCGTTGACGATGCCTCCTTACTGCAGACAGATAAGGTCAAGGTTCGCTTTCAAGAGGACGAGGAAGGACGCAATTACGACCCGTCGATTGCCGATATTTGGACGATGCCGTTCAAGCAGGATGAGGTTATTCCTGTGACGGGAATTGTATGGGACCGTTCCTCCATGGAGCTGAAGGACGGCGAGAGCGCGGAGATTTCGGCGTCTGTATTGCCGGATAACGCAACGAACAAAAAGGTTCGTTTTGATTCGGATAGCGCAGCTATCGTTGTTACGAATATCCGTTATGATGAAGCCAGCAAAGCGACTAAAGCAACCGTTACGGCAACGAATAAGGGAAAGGAACCGATTCAAGGCGTCATTACCGCCGTTACCGAAGAGGGGAACAAAACCGCGTCGCTGAATGTTGTTGTAAAAGCGGCTGCCGAGCAGGGTGAGGCTGTAGCTATTTTGTCCGGCAGTAAAAAGGTTTTGGCGGGACAGGATGCGGAGTGGACGGTTAGTGCTGAAAACGTAAGTCCAGCTTTTACGGCACTTGATGTTATCTTCCATTATGACCCGCGGAAAATCGAATTCCAGACCGTTCAAGACAGCGAAGGAGGCTCATCCGTTCTGGACCCGGCTGCCATCGAGTCGTTGAAGCCGAATTTGGCGGTGCTCGGCAGCGCGGTGAAACCGGAATTGGGGCAGATTCGGATTATCATGGCCGTTACTGGCGATTCGAAGGGAGCAATAGACGGCGGTCCGTTGTTCAGCCTGCATGGCAAAGTGAGGGCAGATGCCAGCGCCGGCAGTACAACCGCGTCATTATCTGATTTTGCCGTATCCACTAATGGCCAAGGGGCAGTTCTCGACGTATCACGAGCTTCCCACGAAATGGAAGTGATTGTTGCTGACAAAACAGCGCTGAAGGCGGCGATTGAGCAAGCTCAATCGATGCATAATACCGCCACGGAGGGCAGCAGCCCAGGACAGTATCCGGGAGGCTCAAAAGCGACTTTGCAAGCTGCAATTCATAGCGCGGTGGCCGTAAGGGACGCTGCAAATGCGACAAGCGAACAGGTTGCTGCTGCGTTGAACGCTTTGAACGCGGCCGTGAAAGTATTTGCGGACTCCATGAATCCATCGGTGCCTGTGGACAGAACGAAGCTGGATGCAGCGATTGCAGCGGCGCAGGTTAAACATGACAAAGCAGTGGAAGGAAGCAAACTCGGCAAGTATGCCGCAGGCTCCAAAGCCGTGCTGCAAGCGGCGATCAATGCAGCCAAAGGAGCGGGAGGCAGCCAGTCGCAAATTGATGAAGCTGTGATAACGCTGAACCGAGCTGTACAGGTATTCTCGGAGAAGCTGGTCACATTAATCCCTGGCCAAACGAAAATTACGATTCGGGATCTGTCCATCATTTCGAAATTTTATGGTGTAACCTCTCAGGATCCTAACTGGTCAGAGATCGAAAAAGCAGATGTATTGGGTAACAATGTTATTGATATTCGTGCTCTGGCCGCCGTTGCTCAAATGATTCTGGATGAGTGGCGTGTGGAGTAGGGTAGGGTGAGAGTGTGAAGTGAGAGTGAAGGCGAAGCTGAAGTGAGAGTGCAGTAAGTGCAGTAAGTGTAGGGTAATGAATGCAGGTTCTGCGAGAGAAGAGGCCGTTCCAAGTCATCGTTAGATGACTTAGGGGCGGTCTCTTAATTACTTAGGCCGGCCAGTATAGTACAGCATGGGTTGATCGCACTGAACCGTTTCGAATCTGAGGCGTTTTGATGTTTTTTATGTATGATTTGAGCGCCTCCATGCGCAACGGACCTGAAGCCTCATTTCAGAAAAATGGAGGGTTTTCGAGGCGTAACGGATCTGAGAGACGCTATTGAGGGCATTTCTCGATAATTTCATCATTTTTGACTCATATAACGCCGCTCAGGTCCGTTAGTAAGTGCAAGGACGAGCTGATGTGAGATGAGATTCGCTTGTGCATGAATGGACGAGCTGAGGCGCTTCGAGTTTTGCTGCTGTAGAAGCGAAATGATGCGATAAGAGCTTTTACAGAAAGACGGGAGGAAGCTGAGCGTGGCTCAGTTTCTTCCCTTTTCGCTGATAATGTTTGTCCCGGTCTGCCCTGTCTCGCCCTGCTCCGCTCCGTTCCGCCTCGTCCCGTCCAGGCATGGGGTTAAGGGGCTTCATTCCCGACTATACTTCTAATAGGATGCTTAATGCGGGTGAGAACGAGCGGAGCGAGGGGCGAGTCTAATCAAACGCCAGCATTAGTTGAAGGAATCCTCTCGTTTCTATGGAGAGGTTCTGCTGCAAGGGGATTTGGGGCGAAAAGTTATCGGCGGGCCGAGCCTTTGGCTCGCGGTAACGATCACCGGACTTTTACAGCTCGGGAGGAAGTATCGGATGAAGACACGGGCAGGTCAGGACGGAACGGAAGCAGACGCAGGGGGACAAGCGACAGTACAGGCGGCAGAGGAAAAGAAAGCATCTGTGATAGCGGAAAAGAAAGCAACACTAGCGGGAAAGAAAGAACCCATGATAGCGGAAAAAAAAGCAATCGTGGAAAAGGAAAAGAACGCACACACCGCCGGTTCAAGCAACCGGCTGTTGGAACTGCTGCTGTTGCCAGCAGCGATTCCGGCGGCGATATTCGCCTATGCCGCCGGCAAGCGGCGCAGCCGCAAGGCCGCCGCTGCGCTGGCGGCCGGCTCACCGCCGCTGCGCCTGGCGGCGCCAGCCATTGCGGAGCTTCGCGCCGCATGGCGAAAGCTTGAGCGCGCCGCAGCCAAGGCGGCGGCCGCGCATAACGGTGCGCCCGCTGCGCAGCCGGGCGCCAATGCGCCTCCGGCGGGCAAAGCCGCCGCGTGGGCCGGGCTGCCGAAGGCCAGCCCAGCCTGGTCCGCGGAGGCTGCGGCCGCCTTCGGAGCTGTGCCGCAGCTGCCGGGCGGACCGGCCGGCGACGCAGCGCTAGTGCAGCGCATCCGCGCGGAAACGGCGCGGATGAACCGCAACAATGTGACGCGCACGGAGGCTTATCGCGCGTTTTACCTCCGTCGGCCGGAGGTGCACTGGGCGCTGCTCGCCCATATGGTATCCCGCAACGGCGGCTGGAACATGACCGATCTGCAGGGTGAATGGCTGCCCAGACTGCTCGATATGTCCAAGCGGCGCTGTACATTTGGCATGCTGGAGCGTGCAAATGCGCTTATTTTCCACGATGCGTATCCCCAATTGCTGCTCTATGAAGAGAGCCGGCGCAGCGGCCGCAGTCAGCTGCATCTGCTCCCACGCTTCGGCGTGTCCGTATTCATGCAGCCGATATGGCAGCAGTTTTTGCGTACCGGCGATGCTTTGCCGCTGACGATCGGGCTGATCGTCAACGAACAGCATTTCATCGAGGAGAGGGTTGTACAGAACCCCTATTACCGGCGCAAAGTGCTGAATACGTTCTTTTTCGGTATGCAGTCGGTGTTGCAGCTGAACCAGCTCGTATTCCCGTATGGCAAAGACGAGGGGGGAGATCCGCTCGTGGCGGGGCTAATCCTCGAGGACTTCTCCGATTTGCATGAACGCATCGAGTTCGGTAAGCGACTGTACGCGCTGTTGTTCGGCATGCCGGGAGTGTCCAAGGGAGTACTCGCTTTCGTAAAAGCAATCCGCCATACCGGTTCGCGCTCCGATTACGCGCCAGAGCTGTTTGCTCAGATTCGCCGAGGTAAACCGACGGCTGCCTACCAGGAACGGTTGAGAGGAGGGCGGCTGTTGCCCGGTGCCGAGCCTCTATACAGTCCGCCGCTATCAGCGGTCTGGTCGGATCGACCGTTTGATGAGCCCGAGCCGGGGGACTGGTTCAAAGGTCCGGAAGACGTCCTGCCCTATTTTCGCTCGCTACCTACGCCGGAGCGCTTCGAGCTAACTGCCGATTATCGTATTGCGCTTGGCAAGGTGGAGCTTGCCGTGCTTGCCGCTCAAAGTGCGGGAATCAATCCCAACCGAACCGCGGTGTCCCCAGAAGGCCGCAACGGAAGCAGCCATGTAGTTCACCGCTCTGAAGGGAGAGCCCAGCCGCAACAACAAGAAGACTCATCAACCTGATGGGTCTATTTGTTTTTATCCAAGAGTACGGCGATGCTATTGCTCGTCCAGGACGATTAACTCTCTCCGTTCCTTCTTCCTTCGTTCCTCGTTCCTTTCAAAATTTGTCGTTATTGATATAGAGTTAGGTCTAATGGTATGATTCTCGAAGTAGTTTTTTGTATTACCCTCAAAGTAATTTTATATAGTTCCAAAGGAGCGGACTTGTGGAAGTTGTAATTCTTTTTGCAGCATTGTTTGTCATGCCAGTTGTATCTTTTTTCTTTATGTATTTATTTTTGAATATACTAAAGGACGAAAAAGAAGGACAAAAATTTTTGGCCTCGATATTATTCGCCATTATGGGCTGGATTATTTCATCATCAATAATATTGAATCTTAGTTAAATTCCTCACGCTTGGCCAATTGGCCAAGCGTTTTCAATATTCAGTTAACACCTTTTCATATTGACAGTCCGCCCATTCCATCCTATCATTAGTTTGAATTCAAACAAGTTTGAAGGCGGTGCGGTTCATATGGAAATGGGGGAAGCCTCAAAAGATCAGTCTATTTTCCGCCTTCCTTGGGAGCAAGAGGACACCAATTCTACGCTCATCAAAGTTGCTTTCATCAGCATCCGTCGTGAAATCGAAGCAACACTCCGACCTTTTGGACTAACACCGCAGCAGTCCCAGTCTCTTCATTTGCTGGCATTGAAGCCAGGAGCAATGAATGCCGATTTGGAAAAATTGCTGTTTATTGATAAATCGAGCGTCACGAGCTTGATCAATGGAATGGTCAAAAAAGGTTGGGTCGTTCGTCGCGACCACGAACAGGATGCAAGAATGAAGCGGATTTATTTGACCGAACAAGGGGAAGAAATGTGTAAGCTCTTTTCAACAGCGATTAAGCAAGCCAAGGATAAATCCAATCAAGCACTGACAGCTAAAGAGTCCGCAACCTTACAGTTCCTGCTCAAAAAAATCATCAAAGCTTATGAGTAGAATTGGTAAGTTTGATCATTTGGTTTGAATTCAAACTAAAAGGAAGGGGCATGAGATTAAAAAATGGAAACGGCAAGTGTTAAAAGTAATGGCGAAAAGGTCATGCCTATTTTAGCGTTCACACTAGTGCTCTCCGTTATGAATGCGTCCATGTTCAACGTCGTCATGCCGGTCATTAGCGAAGAATTCGCGATTACGCCGTCGCAGGTAAGCTGGCTCGTCACGGGTTATATGATCGTATTTGCAATTGGCTCCGTTACATATGGGAAGCTTGCAGATAAGTATAGATTAAAGGATTTATTGACCTTCGGTTTGATCTTTTTTGCACTTGGTTCAATCGTAGGGTTAGTTGCGAGCCAGTATTGGATGATTGTTCTTGGTCGCGTTTTGCAGGCTGGCGGAGCTGCTGTCATCCCTGCGACTGCGATGATTGTTCCTGTCCGTTATTTCGCGCCTGAGAAGCGCGGCAGAGCACTAGGCTCAGTAGCTGCTGCATTGGCACTAGGCACGGCACTGGCTCCGATCATTTCAGGCTTGGTTACGAGCGTGGTTAGTTGGAGATTCCTTTTCCTGTTATCGTTGGTCCCGTTGATTGGACTGCCATTCTTCCGAAAATATTTGGATGACCAGAGGGGCGCAGCGCAAAAAATAGATTTTTTGGGTGGAATATTACTTGGCGTATCCGTCGCCCTAATACTCGCATCGATTGCGCTCGGAAATGTATTATTTTTTATTGCAGGAGTCGTTTCGTTCATTCTCTTCGTTATACGCATTAATACTGCGGCAGAGCCTTTCATTCAACCGGGGCTGTTCCGCAATAAAAAGTATTCCTTCGGCTTATGCGTCAGCCTTCTTGCGACTGCTTTAAGCTTTGGCATGCCGTTTATAACGCCGCAATTTCTCTCAAGTTTGAATAATCTCTCACCAGCCATTATTGGTTTTGTTATGTTTCCGGCGGCTATTATTTCTGCTTCAGTGGGGAGACGGGGAGGCAGACTGGCAGATGAAAAAGGGAACTCCTTTTTAGCCTACACGGCCATTTCGTTTAGCTTCGTTTGTTTAGTTCTCCTCTCGATCTTTGTCGGAGCTTCGCCTTACTGGATTATGTTGTTCCTCCTATTCGGAAACCTGGGTCAGACGTTTATTCAAATTGCGATCTCGAACACGATTTCCAGCACGCTGGCGCGGGATCAGGTCGGCGTTGGCATGGGATTGATGTCCTTGCTCAATTTTATTTCCGGCGCGATAACAACTAGTGTTTTAGGCAAGCTGCTGGATGCAAAGGAAACGAAACTGCAAATTAATCCTTTCGCTCTTCATGAAGGAGCCTACCTTTACAGCAATATTTTCTTTGCCTTAGCGATACTTGCCGTAATTATCTTGGGTATTTACTATTTCGCTTTCCGCTCGTCTGGAGCAAAAGCCGAATTGAAAACAACGCTGCAAGAAAGTGAAGCTTAGATTTCTCTACGACAGCGTAGAGAACGCAGTGCGCAGTGCGGAGTGTGACGGATGGACATGGAATGCTCCACGCTCACTTATCCACTTTTCGTAGCAAAAAGAGCATTTTGAGCCCTCCGGTTCAAAATGCTCTTCTTTTGTTCACTCATGAGAACATTTTTGCCTTACGGTTAAATGCTCTCTCTGCTCTCATAGCCATTGAGAGTATTTTATCCCTCACTGTTCAAAACTCTCTTTCCCTCACTCCGCTTCGCCAATCCCACTTCATCGGGCCTCTAGTCAGCTCATTTCCTTCACCATAAATACCTGTTCCATCGTTTCCGTGAAGCCGAGCTCGCCCAACAGCTCAAGCAAGTCGGCATCGGAGCGGCGAATGTTAAACGCCGTCCGCTTCCCTTCGAACTTAGCTGGCCATACCGCTTGCAACGCAGCCCGACGGACTGCAACTGCAGTCGCAGTGGAATGTCCGGGACGGACTTCGCAGCGGAACAGAGTGATGCTGGAGAGGAGGCCGGACGAATCGAACGACTGTTTGAACAAGGCGAAGCCGGCTGCTCCGTCCTCATCCTGGACAATGGCAAGGTCAGCATCTTTAAGGCTTGGAAGGCCGTTCTGCCAAATGTCCCCGTTAACGAACCACGGAATGGTCATCGCCTCCATGCCCCGACCTTTGATGATCGAATAGGGGTCAAACGTATCATCCACATGCCGAAACGGCTTATCTGCCGCCAGGATGACAAGCCGATCACTCACCTCATACCCAATAGTCGTGTAGAGTTGTACCGCTTTGTCATTCGTTGTGATCGCTTCGAGGAGCGCCCGGCGAACGCCGAGCTGCTCATACAGCTCCAAATTGCGAAGC
The DNA here is from genome assembly GCF_002233675.1 of Paenibacillus herberti. Classification (GTDB taxonomy): domain Bacteria; phylum Bacillota; class Bacilli; order Paenibacillales; family Paenibacillaceae; genus Paenibacillus_O; species Paenibacillus_O herberti. The sequence goes on from NZ_NMUQ01000001.1 coordinate 871,983, forward strand.
ATCAATGCTTTGCCGACGCCCTGGCCGCGAAATTCCGGCTTGATAGCCGTACCTCGGTTCCAAGCGCCGAGAATCCCGTCATCCTCTCTGAGGCTATTCATCACAATGCCTGCCGGTTGCCCGTCGACATAACAGGCGAGTGAATGCTCCAGAGCCAGACATTCATGAGCAATGCGCGCTAAAAAGCGGTCGGCAGACATAGACATATTGGATATATAGCCCTCAAAACATTGGTTCCACAGCTCAGAAGCCTGGTGAATCGGCAGCTCGCTTAACGGTTGGAAGGTAATATTCATGTAATCCTCCTCCGAATGGAATGGTATAACGGGAATTGGGCCTCGTAGTTTTCGTAGTTCTCGTAGTTCTCGTAGTCCACATATGTTTAACGTTGTTTGTTCCACTAGTTTAGCACCAAATTATCCCTGAAAAAGAGGAAGAATGATGAGCGATTTTCATCCCTATTTGAAGCGATTTCGCACTATGAAGCGCTGAGGGTTTATGGCATGATGAAAAGGATTGGAAACGTTTACTAATTATCGAGATTTTTTGAAGCTATCCATAAAGGAGGCCGCTGGAATGTATAACCTATATTGTCGAAGCTACCAGCTTGCGATGCGAGGCGTAGCTTCTTTTCTTTCCTGGCGCATGCCGGAGCTGATCGAGGGCGCTGGCAGTGTCAACAAGTTGGCTGGTACGATCCAGGAGCAGGGCATTTCCAGTGTGCTTCTTGTCACAGACAGGACAATACTTTCCCTTGGCCTTATCGACAGCTTGCTCGTAGGTCTGGAGAAAAATGGCGTGAGCGCCAGCGTCTACAGCGATACGGTCGCTAATCCGACGATCGGCAATATTGAAGAAGCTTTGCGTTTATACATCGACAACGGCTGTCAGGCAATCATTGGCTTCGGCGGCGGCTCTGCGATCGACTGTGCCAAAGGTGTCGGCGCACGGGTAGCTAGGCCGGACAGGACTATTGTCCAAATGAAAGGGCAACTCAAAGTCAAAAAGCCGATTCCGCCGCTGTTTGCCGTCCCAACGACAGCTGGAACGGGAAGTGAGGCTACACTAGCTGCCGTAGTGAGCGATCCGGACACTCATCACAAATATGTGATCAATGATCCGGTGTTGTTTCCGCACGTTGCAGTACTGGATGCTTCCCTTACGCTGGGCTTACCGCCGAATATTACAGCGACTACGGGTATGGATGCTCTCACTCATGCAGTCGAGGCTTATATCGGCCGAGGCAGTACGGAAGTGACGCGTCCCCTGAGCCGCGAAGCGGTACGTATGATTTTTCAGTATCTTCCTAAAGTATTCGCTGATGGGAGCAATGCGGAAGCTAGAGAGGCGATGTTACTTGCTTCATACAAGGCTGGGACTGCTTTTACCCGAGCCTATGTTGGTTATGTACACGCAATGGCTCATGCGTTGGGCGGCCTGTACGGTACGCCTCATGGACTGGCTAATGCGATTATTTTGCCTTTTGTGCTGGACTATTATGGCAAGTCCGTGAACAAGTCCTTAGCCGAACTGGCCGATGAAGCCGGGCTTGGAGAACGATTCACCGACATGGGGGAGAAGGCAGCGGCTTTTATTGCCGCCATCCGTGGCTTGAACGAAAACATGGGAATCCCAAGCTGCATAAGCAGCATCCGGGAAGAGGATATACCCTTTTTGGCCAAACGGGCTATTCAAGAAGCCAACCCGCTTTATCCGGTTCCGAGACTGCTTAATCGAAGTGACATAGAGGTTCTTTTCCGGTCCCTGAAAGGCTGATGGAAAAAGTTGACGGATTGGTATTGACAAACTTTATCCGTCGACTTATAGTCAAACATGAAACGTTTAATCAAAATTAACCTAATCATTACTTAGTTAAATGGTTGACCAATGAAGTGAATTTCAGTTTTTCCGTGTTATTTGATGAAACGTTTAATCTGTTTTTTATGAGGAGTTCATGCATGAGTCGGAGCCGAGTTACGATCAAAGATGTTGCCAAGCTTGCAGAGGTATCTATTGCAACTGTCTCCAATGTCATCAATGGCACGGGACGGGTATCGCTGGATACACAGCGCAAGGTGGAACAGGCTATCGGGGAACTCGACTTTGCGCCAAGCGCTTCCGCCAGAAACCTGAAGGATAAAAAATCGTCGCTTATTGCCGTTATCGTCCCGCTATTGGAGAAAGGCAGGCTTCAGGATAATCCCTTCTACTGGCATCTGGTACGAGGCATTGAAGAAAGCGCCAGAGACGAGAAGCTGCATGTCATTCTAGTGGGGATCGGTCCAGACGAGTCTTTCTCGTTTATCCGTGAACAGCATCTCGACGGCCTGATTTTTGTCGGCGCTTTTGAGGACACCGAAGTCGTGGAGAGCGTTCTGCGCTTGAATGTTCCTTGCGTTTTCATGGACAGCCTGATCGACAACTCAGATTTCTACCAGGTAAGTCTTGACGATGAGCTCGGCGGTTATATCGGGACCAAACATCTGTTGTCGCTAGGACATGAACGAATCGTGCTGCTCACCGGTTTATTGAAGAAGGATGGCGTAAACTACTGCCGCTGGCAAGGCTATCGACGTGCATTAGAGGAGGCAGGCGTTCCTTATCGGCCTGAGCTTGTATATGAGGAACCTACTTCTTCGCTTGGAGGTTACCGGGCGGCATCGAGAATCGGAGCCAAGGGGGGCGGCGTGACGGCCGTATTCGCTTTATCCGATATGGTGGCCATCGGGCTGATCAAGGGTCTGCATGATCTTGGTATCCAAGTTCCCCGGGATATGTCTATCGTCGGATTTGATGATGATGAGCGTGCTCGTTATTGCATCCCGGCCCTGACGACGGTTCGTCAGGATATTGTCCAAAAAGGTCGGACAGCTGTTCGTCTGCTTACAGCTCAGATCGAGCGGGATCATAGCGTCGAGCGTCAGGTGACACTTGGCGTGGAACTGGTACCTCGCCAGAGCACAGCGCCGCTCGCAGCGCGTGTTAAGGACTAACGATGTTGGTTTTTTAACATCACCTCAGTGCTTATTGCTTTGGAGAGGGCGTTTCCTGGTGAATTTTTTCAATTTGCCAATGCACTGCTTGCAAGAAGCGAATGGTGTATGAGGGAGGCGTTCATCTTTGATGAAAACGCTTACTTATGTTGTTGCATCATTAGGGTGGGTTGGGATTTGAAGACGACGAATGATTGCTAAAAAAGAAAGAAATAAAGAGTTATTATGCGTAAAACGGAGATATATCGTTTAAAATGCAGAATAATATCTTAATATGCCCGAATACGGTCAATGCAAACGATTTAACAAACGATATTGGCTGTTGTATGATGAGTGAGACTTTTAGTGAACCGCTTACATTTTTCCGGATGTATTAGCCGTTAACAAGTTTAAAGCGATGCCGGGGCGGGGCTTGCAAAAAAGCGAGAGTATAATGCTGCAATATTTGCAAACGTTTGCGCACTTTAATGCGGACGACCTCGGCATCGTTCAAATTCATGGGTCAACGACATGAAAGGGGATCAGAAGAAAATGAAAAAAACGTATGTATGGACATTAGTCGCAGCAATGGCACTTGTATCTGCATGTGGTAACAACGGAGGCAGCAACAATGGGAACACGGCTGCCACCAATACTCCTGCCAGCAGCCCAGCGGCAAATACAGAGGCAAGTGCTCCTCCAGCTGCCGCAGAGGAGCTCAAACCGGAGGAAGGCGCAACGCTGATGGTTTGGGAAAGTAAAGAGGAGCGCCCGTTTGTCGAGGCGATTGCCAAAGAATTCACCGCCAAATACGGCATTCCTGTTAAGTTCGAAGAAGTGGCCGCCGCCGACCAGGTAACCAAGCTGATCAATGACGGTCCTGCCGGTCTCGGCGCAGATGTTGTGCTGTTCCCGCATGATATCTTGGGCAAAGCGGTTCAGGCTGGTCTCGTGTTGCCGAATGATTACTATGAGGCAGAAACAAAAACGGCAAACTCGGATATCGCACTTACGGCTGTAACTTATGACGGCGTGCTTTACGGCTATCCGCGCTCCGTTGAGACTTATGCCCTGTTCTACAACAAAAAGCTCGTTTCCACACCTCCAAAAACATTCGACGAAGTGGTTGAATTCGCTAAAACGTACAACGATCCTAAAAACAATAAGTACGCTATGATGTGGGAACTTGGAAAACTATACTTCAACTATCCGTTCCTGTCCGGTGGATATATTTACGGCGACAACGGCACGAACAAAGACGACATCGGCTTGAATAACGAGGGAGCCGTACAAGGCATGACTTATTTTGCCACCTTGAAAGACAAATTGGTGCCGTTGAACTCTGCTGACGTCACTTATGATGTCAAAAAAGGTCTCTTCACGTCTGGAACGCTGGCAATGGACATCAATGGTCCTTGGTCGATCGGTGATTACCGCAATGCCGGCATCGACTTCGGTGTAGTTCCGCTGCCGTCGATTAACGGCAAACCGGCATCTTCCTTCTCCGGCATCAAAGGCTGGTACGTCAACTCCTTCTCCAAATATCCAAATGCAGCACGTTTGTTCTCCTACTTCACTTCGACGAAGGAAGCTCAGCTCAAAAACTTCGAAATTACGGGCGCGCTGCCATCTAACAAAGAAGCGGCGAATGATCCTTCCGTGCAAAGCAGCGAGATCGTGAAAGGTTTCCTGGATCAGTTCAACCAATCAACGCCAATGCCGTCCATTCCAGAAATGACCAACGTATGGGGCCCGATCGATGCGGCTATTTCCGATGTTTGGAACAAAGGCAAAGATCCAAAAACAGCGCTTGATAATGCTGTACAGCAAATCAAAGATGCCAATAACGGAACTGCTCCTAAGAAATAAACGGAGCTTGAGGCGGTCCGTCGGGAGCTTGGAGCCCCCGACGGCTCCTCTGTTAATAAGGCGAAGCAACATAGATAGATAGAGGAGGGAGCCGGCAGAATGCGTCAACGGGGCATTGCAGCTGTGTTGTCCACGCTCTTCATGGGACTCGGACAACTGTACAATCGTCAATACATCAAGGGTTTACTGTTTGCAGCCATCGAAGTGTCCGCGCTGATTTGGCTGATGCCGAACATCGGCAAAGCGCTTTGGGGCGTTTATACGCTCGGAGAGAAAACGCAAGGGTTCCAGAAAGTCGGCAAGCTGAATGTACGCGTTGAAGGCGATCATTCCATTTATCTGCTAATCAGCGGGTTGATTACTCTGTTCGTACTGGCTATTTTTATTCTCATCTATATCATGACTATTCGCGATGCGTACCGGACCGGCAAAAGCCGCGAAGCTGGAATTGCCATTCCGTCCTTCCAGGAAACGCTCGCTTACGTTACGGATAAAAAATTCCCGCTTCTGATGCTTAGCGTACCGATCATCGGTGTACTGTTCCTGACGGTCATGCCAATTGTGTTCATGATTATGCTGGCGTTCACCAATTACGCCGCACCGAATAATATTCCACCAAAATCGCTCGTAGATTGGGTTGGATTCGACACTTTCGCCAACTTGGTCACGTTGAAAACATGGAGCGCAACCTTTATCGGTGTAGCGACCTGGACTATCATATGGGCGATAATCGCCACGGTGACGACCTACATAGGCGGCATTCTCGTCGCGCTGCTTATTGAGTCCAAGGGCGTATATTTCAAGAAAATGTGGCGAACAATCTTTATTCTCCCGTATGCGATTCCTCAACTGATCTCGCTGCTCGTTATGCGTAATCTGTTTAACGGCCAGTTCGGACCGATTAACCAGTATCTCGGTTATTTTGGCCTTGGCAAGCTGCCTTGGCTGACCGATCCTTTCTGGGCTAAAGTTACCGTCATTATGGTCAATATGTGGATCGGCATTCCGGTTTCCATGGTCCTCATTCTCGGCATCCTGACCGCAATTCCGAAGGATATGTACGAGGCGGCAGAGGTAGATGGGGCGACGAGCTTCCAGAAATTCCGCATTATTACGATGCCATTCATTCTGTTTTCGACGGTTCCAATTCTGATTACTCAGTTCGCCGGTAACATCAACAACTTTAGCGTTATCTTCCTGCTGACAAACGGTGATCCTGTCAATGGTGATTACCAGTATGCGGGCAGCACAGATTTGCTCGTTACTTGGTTGTATAAGCTGACGCTCAACAACAGCCAGTTCAATATGTCATCGGCGATTGGTATCGTCATATTCCTGATCGTGGCTTCCTTCTCCATCTGGAATTACAGACGCTCCCGGTCGTTCAAAGAGGAGGATATGATTCAATGAGTAATAATATGCGCTCGGCCGTCATTCTTACGCTTAAATATGTCGTGTTGATTGTATTAGCAGTCTCGGCAATCTATCCGGCGCTTTGGATTGTACTGTCTTCCTTCCGCCCTGGCGCCTCGTTGTTCAGCGAACGGCTTATACCGGAGACGTTCACACTGGTGCATTATAAAGAGCTGTTCAATAACCCAAGCTTCCAGTACGGTCAGTGGTACCTCAACACGCTGAAAATCGCCACGCTGACGATGATTTTCTCGACAATCCTCATCACGCTCAGTATGTACGCACTCTCCCGTTTTCGCTTCCGCGGTCGGCAGAGCATTCTGACGGCGATGCTGGTACTGGGCATGTTCCCAGGTTTCATGAGTATGATCGCGATCTTTATTTTGCTGTTACAGCTGAATTTGTTGGACACTCATGCGGCGCTCATTCTTGTTTATTCGGCTGGTTCGGTGCTGGGCGGGTTTGTCGTTAAAGGTTTCTTCGACACCATTCCGCGCAGTCTCGACGAGGCGGCCCGTATTGACGGCGCCACACATCTGCAGGTTTTCGTGAAAATTATGCTGCCGCTGTCGAAGCCTATGCTCACCTATGTGGCCCTGACGAGCTTTACAGGCGCATGGATCGACTTCATCTTCGCTCGACTCGTACTGCGTACGAAAGAGAATTGGACACTGGCCGTCGGCATGTGGGACCTCGTCAACTCGTTCCAGAACAGTAACTTTACGCTGTTCGCCGCCGGTGCGGTACTAATCGCATTGCCGATCACGCTGTTGTTCTTCTTCCTGCAGCGCTTCCTCGTGCAGGGCATGATGTCCGGGGCCTCCAAGGGCTGATATTCGGGATATCAAGGGCATAATGTCGGGGACAAAGGGCTGATGTCCGATGTCGCCCCATGCAGGTTTGAACGTCAAAAACTCCACATCCGCTTTTGGGCGGGTTTGGAGTTTTTTTGATAACTATTTTGCAGATCGCATTCGCAGCCGACTTGTTATCTGTAATCCCGAATCACCTTGAAGCCATGCCAGGAAGTAATGGCGAACAGCAGCAGGAGGCTGCCGATCACGGCCATGACGAGAGCGGGAGTGAAGGAGTCGGACAGAAAAGAAAAGGCTGTCAGCCCCACGGAAGGCGCAAAGCTCATGATGGAACCTAGCACGCCGAATACTCTGCCCTGTAGCTCCTCCGTCACTTCCAGCCTCAGAATGGTGTTAATGAACAATGTGCAAAGCGAGAAGACAAGTCCGATTAGCAGAATGATCGGGATGGCGGGCGTCGCGCTGTCGACCAAGGACAATAGTATGTACAGAGGCCCCATTAAAAACAGTCCAAGCATGATGATGAGGCCGCGTCTTTTGAGTCTATCTCCGAGCAGAAGAATCATTCCCGAACCGATCATGTAGCCGAGTGGGATACAGGCTTCCATCAACCCGAACTGAAAGGGGCTGGCATTCCAGTTTTTGACCGCCATGACCTGCATCAGCATCAGTGAGGGCATGAACAGCATCGTCAGCACGGGCAGCATGACAACGACAGAGCGAGCGAAGGGGAATTTCCAAACGTAGCGGATACCGTCCGCCAGATCCTGGATGAACTTTCTTTCTTCCCTGGGCGGAGCATTCACACGAACGGGCATAGGAATCGCGCCGACGCAGAGCACAAGCAAGAAGGAGATCAGGAAGGTGACGCCGTCAAAGAGAATGGCAGTAGGCGCGCCGTAGGCATAAACAAAAGCTCCTCCGGCGGAGAAACCGACTGTGCGGCAAATATTTTCCGACAAGTTGAGAATTCCGACCGCCTTCTGAACATGCTCCTTGCCGACCACATTAACGATAGATGATTGATAAGCGGGGGATTGGAACAGTGAGCAGACCGTGACGAGTCCGGTCATGACAACGATAAGCAGGAAGGGGACTTGCTGTAGAGAGATAACGTAGGCCAGTGCAAGCAAAATGCAGCAGCTGACCAGGTCTGCAACGAGCATGATGCTTTTGCGGTTCCACCGGTCGGCAAGTGTGCCGGCTATTGAACCGAGCAATGAGCTAAGCAACAAATTGGCTACGGTAATAACGGCCATCATCTTGGCGCTTCCCGTCGTCTGCAGCACCCATAGATTCAGGGCGATGCTATGGAAGGTGTTGCCGAATAACGAGATTGAAAAGGAGCATAACAGCAGCAAAAACCTCCTGTTATGCCAAATCGTCGGATGTGACTGCATCACTGCAGTCCCAGAAGTGCGGAGGGCGGGCTCGCTCAAAGTTGACTCTCCTTTCACTAGAATCACGGAGTGACGTTCAAAAACAATATGTTGTTGATAATTTGAAAGCACAGATTTTTTTCGATTAAATAAGGTATTTATTTTATGCTTATTCATTATAAAACATATTACCATGATTGTATTTATAGGTCAATAGATGAAATCATTTACATATAAAAATAAATAAGTTTTTTTGTGTTGATATAAAATGAAAAATAATGTAATATCATCCAAGTGTAAACAATGAAAGGGTTTGGTCATGACTTGGGATTTGGCTGTTATTTTGTCGGTTCATATCAATGGAAGAGGTGATCCATCATGGAAAACGCAGTGTTGTATCCCTTCAACAAAATTACACAAGGGATGATTCGATTCAGGGATTTGACTGATTTCACAGTCAAGGCGGTGGTCGACTTTGTTCAGCACAGGGGCTGCGATGCAGGTGTCTTGATTGGGGAAGAGGGGGCTGGAATTCCAGTCACGGATCATGTCGAAGAAGCGCTTCAAGGAGCGGATGTTCTGATTCTCAACGATCCTGGCACTCCTTTTGGCAATAATGAGAGCGTATACGGTGAGTACAATCTGAAGAGCCTTTGGCGCATGATGGTAATGACGGCTTCTGAAAAAAAGATACGGATCGTCAGCGTCCATGAAATCATCGAGCAGGACACGCTGCTTTGGATGGAAGAGCACGGGATTGCTATCGAAGTCGGACCGCAGATTCCAAGCCGACTGGAAGAGCGGCTGAACCAGGAATACGCGTTCCCTTCCCAGGGTGGCGAAACGGCCGTGTATTTAAACTACTTCGATCTCGACTCCAGACTATCGGCCTTCAACCAAAACATTTGCAAGGTGGGTATATTCGCCACTCGAGGTTGCCTCGGCAAGTTTACGGCTCAGATGACTCTGTTTAGAGGACTGAAGTTGGCGGGTGAGCAAGCGAAGGCGATTATTACAGAGCCTACAGCTCCTTTTTTCAGTCAGCCGGGCGGCGATATTATGAAATTCATTGCGCACAGACCGCTAAGCCATTATCCCTATTACATAAACGCGGCCGTTCGTGAGGCAGAAGAGGAAGGCTGCGATTTCGTCCTGCTTTCCGGACAGGGCTCTTTGTTGCCAAACGAGAATTTTGTCATCGCTGCAACGAAAATTTCTTATCTATGTGCGTTCAAGCCGGACCATACCGTACTTATTGCCGGTTATGACGATAATGACCAGATTCGAGACAGCCTGGATCTGCTACGGATTTACGGGAACGGAAAAGCGCCTTTTGCTATTCTTATCCCCGATAAATATGAGGTGGGCTTTGGGGCTTATGTAACCAAGACACCGGAAGAAATGGAAAGCCGCAAGGAGGAAATACGACAGCTGTTTAACGCTGAGCATGTGGAAAGCGTGCTGGATATAGGCAAGCTGGCCCAGAAGCTGATCGAGTACAAAAATGGTGCTCTTAGCCGGGAGTCCGGCATGGTGGCGGGATGAATAAAATAGCTCTTTATCCGTTTAACAAAATATCGCAGGGTCTAATCCGCTTCCGGGATTTGCTGTCGATGGAAATTGTATCTGTGATCGACTTCGTATTCGAAGCTGGAAAGGATGCCGGAGAACTGGTGGACGGCGCATATGCCGGAATTGGGATCCATCGATTGATGGAAGTGGGGCTGGCAGGGGTAGATACGCTTGTCCTCAACGATCCCGGAACAACTTTTGGAGGGAATAAAGGCGTTTTCGATGAGCATGATTTAGTCGGGATGTGGCGGAAGCTGGTTTCCTTGGCCAAGGAGAAGGGCATCCGGCTTGTCAGTGTGCATGAAATCTATGACAAGGCTACCCTGGAATGGCTGAGCGATAACGGGATCCACATTGAGGTGCACGGAACGATGAGCGAAGAGTTGTTTCGCGTCATGGACGAGCGCTACGCCTTCGGCGGAACGGATATCGAGAACTATTTACAGCAGTTCGAGAATGAACACCGGATGTTCTCTCGCAGCCGTCGAATCCGCACAGTTGGGGTGTTTGCTACCCGGGGCTGCCTCGGCAAATTTACGTCGCAGATGGGCTTATACCGTGAATTCCACAACAGTGGAGTTCGATCGACAGCATTTATTACGGAGCCGACCGGCAGCCTGTTCGGTCAGCCCGAAGGAGATATTTTTAAATTTCTGGCGCATCGTCCCCTTGAGCAGTACCCCTATTATATCGATACTGTCGTCAGTGAAGCTGAACGCGAGGGCAAGGATTGGATCATCATGTCAGCTCAGAGCTCCATTCTTCCAACGGACAATATCGCTTTCAACTCTCTCCGTTTTGCCATGCTTAAGGCGTTTCGCCCTGCTTATTCCCTTTTGATTGTCGGATATGGCGACGACGGGCAGATCAGGGACGCTCTAGATATGCTAAGAATTTATTCCGCTGCTCCGGTTGCTCTGCTCTTGCCGGACAAGATGGAGACATCCTATGGCAAGTACGAGACATTCTCCGAGGATCAAAGGGAATTGCGACTGGCAGAGCTGCAGGAGCGCTTCGGCATTCACGCGGCACGAATTGAGCACTCCAAGGAGATTATGAATTTGTTGCTGGAAAAGGCGACAATCGCTGCAGTGGTGGAGTAGGAGAGCTGTCACGCCTATTTATGCAAACGTTTGTCTTATCTGTATTGGAGAAGGGAGATTCCATGACTTCATTCATCAGATTAAAAGAAGAGATTCTGGATCACGAGCTTTGCACGTCCTGCGGGCTTTGCGCAGCCGTATGTCCGGGAGGTTTTGTGTCCATGAGCGCCGATACCGTCTCGCTCCCCGTATTTCGGGAATCACTGGAGCGTTCACGGGAAATTTGCCTAGACTGCTCGCTTTGTTCGGATGTATGCCCGGGCTATGATACAGGCATGTTGGAGTCCGAACTGCGGATTTTTGGCCGAAACCGTTCCGAAGAGGAGCGCTGGACAGGGATAAACCAGTCCACCTACCAGCTCACGACTACGAATCAGGATGTTCTGAAGCGGGTGGCGGCCGGAGGAGCGGGCACGACGCTTGCCATTACAGCGCTTGAGGAGCAAATAGCCGATGCGGTAATTGTTGTCGGTCGGGACCGGGAGCAGCCTTGGGTTCCCAAGGCCTATGTTGCAGATTCGCCGCAGGCGATTATCGAGTGTGCCCAGACCAGCTACAGCCTGACGCCGAATCTGGATCTGTTGAACGATCCCCGCTATGAACGGGTCGGCATCATCGGTGTTCCTTGCCAAATCCAGGGGATCAACAAGCTGCTGAATTTGCCGGAATCCTCAGCTGCATCACCGCTTGCCCGCAAGGTGGCTTTCACGATTGAGCTGGGCTGCGCCTCCAACACCTCTAGAGCTGGAACCGAGCATTTAATTACCGAAATTTTAGGGATACCACTGGAAAAAGTCGTTTATATGCGCTATCGGGAAGGTGAATATCCCGGCCAATTCGTCGTCAGGACGGACGAAGGAGAGGAATATACACTGCCTTTTTACCGGCTGGTGGAGGAATTCAAAAAGTTCAAAACCTTCCGCTGCCTATCCTGCGCCGACTGGTGGTCAGGAATTGCGGATATATCCATCTCGGATGGCGATCCCAATATATTTGATTCCAGCAAAAACGGTAAATCGGTCAAGCCGTCGTCAACTGTAATGGTTCGGACCGATACGGGAAAAAGGCTGATCGAGGCGGCGCTGCGGCGCGGCGCGATTGAGCTGACAGATTATGTGTTCAGCAATAATTTGGGGCTGGAGCGCAAACGCCAGCGGTATCGCAGTTATGTTGAAAGAGGAGACAGGAAAATTCCGCTCGCACCTGGCAGCGACAGCAAGTATTCACGCATTCTTACGGATGAGGAGGTGATTCAAAATGGAATCGGTTCAGAGCAAGGCGAGCCAGTCCGTAACCTTTGATATTTCGGTGAGGTCGAAGCCGGGCGGGCAATCTTTCCTGTTTGACTCCGTTCCGGGCGACAAGTCTGTTTCTCAGCGGGGGATCATTTTGAATGCTATAGGAGAGGGCCGAGGAGTTGTCCACAATGTGCTGCGGTCGCGAGATATTGAAAGCTGCGTTGCAATACTGGGCCAGCTAGGAGTGGAATGTATCTGGGATGGTGACGATCTGGCTGTGAGCGGCAGAGGGCTGCGCGGGTTAAAGCCGCCGGAATTCGAGCTGGATATCGGGAATACCGCGACTTCCGCTCGGCTTCTCCTGTCGGTGCTGGCCGGACATCCTTTCCGTGTCGAGCTTGCGGGCAACCGCCTGCTCTCGACCCGGCCGATGGAATGGGTCGTAGATCCGCTAATCCGTATGGGTGCGCGGATCGATTATTTGGGCAATCCAGGTCGTTTGCCATTGACGATCGAGGGGCGGGCCCCCTTGCTCCCACTGGATGTGGAAGCGACTGTGGCGAGTGCACAAGAGAAGTCCGCGATGCTGTTCGCGGCTTTGTATGCGGAAGGAACAAGCCATTATCGGCAGCTGTGCCAGAGCCGGGATCATACCGAGCGGCTGCTGCGGTATTTTGGCATAGCTATCAAGACGGAAGAGAATGTCACCTCTATTCAGGGGACGAGCTCTTTCGCCTGCCTTGACGTCTGGGTACCCGGAGATATTTCCTCCGCAGCCTTTATGTTGGCCGCCTATGTCATTCGAAATGACGAGCAGAGGGGAGAGCTGGCTATCCGCAACGTCGGCGTCAATCCCACTCGACTCGGCTTCTTCCGCGCGCTTCGGGCAATGGGCTTGGAGCTTGAGCTGAGTGGAGAGCATGATCTGCCGTCGGGCGAGCCGCAGGCCGATCTTCACTGCTCCCCTAGAAGCAGCTTGAAATCGGTGCTTGTGGAAGGAGACGAAGAGGTGCAGAGCCTAATCGACGAGATCCCTCTGCTGGCTGCTATTTGCGCCTTAGCTGAAGGGACTTCCGTCATTAGGAACTGCAGAGAGCTTAAAGATAAGGACACAAACCGGATCGAGACAACGGCACGCATGCTGGCCGCGTTCGGAATACAAGTGGACTACAACGAGGATGAAATGGTGATTCACGGCGAACAGCGGCCTTCAGCTGCAGTTGTTGACAGCTGCGGGGATCACCGCATTGCAATGACGGCAGCCGTGCTCGCCAGCAGCCTGGACGAGCCGTCGATAATAAAAAACTGCGGCTGCATTGCCGTGTCCTATCCTAACTTTCTGGCTGATCTGGCGCAGTTCGCTGAGATTGAGCTATTGGATTGAAGCGGCTGGGGAAGATTAGGAACCATCTTTATTATTCAGCAGCTTGAGGAAGGCTTTACACGCGGCGGATAGAGGGGCGTTTTTGCGCGTGGCGATGCCAATATGTCTGGGCGGCAAGGGCGGAATCAAGGGAAGTTCGATCAGCGTGCCGGAGGCCAGTTCTTCAGTTATGTACTCCCGAATTTGAAAAGTAAGGCCGAAACCACTGCGTGCAAACTGGGCCAACAGATCCAGACTGCCCAGTTCAAGTTCTGGCTGCAGCAGAACACCATGTGCTGCTGCATAATTTTCGAGGTAGCGGCGGGTGCTTCCGCTTTCGAGCAGCAAAAGTGGATATTGCTCTAGCTCCTGCAATGAGAGCGATTGGTCGGCAAGATGCCGATAAGCTTCGCCTGCAACGAGGCAATCATTAAGCAGCGGACCGGGGCGCACTTCCAGCGCAGAATCGGCATGCGGCAGGCTGATCAGGCCAAGATCGATCAGCCCTTCCTTGAGCAGGGTTGCCGTTTCTGGCGTTGTGCGGTTCATTACACGAATCGCGACTGCAGGGTACAGCTGGCGGAACCGCTCCAGATGTTCCAGCAGGAAGTGGCGGCATAACGTGTCGCCCGCTCCAATGCGGATTTCACCGGCCGAGAGGCCATTCATATCTCCGACTTGTTTTTCCCCTTGCTCCAGGGAACGAAATGCTTCCTCGACATGCCGCATCAGCATCTCGCCTTCTGCCGTCAATGCTACTCCCCTGGCATCGCGCACAAACAAAGGGCCGCCCAGCGACTGCTCCAGCTGTTTAAGCGAGTGGCTTACAGCAGGCTGAGTAATATGCAGGCGCTCCGCCGCCCGAGTCAGACTGCCGGTCCGTGCGATCCAGTAAAATACCCGATACCATTCCAGATTAGGATTCATGCGGTATAAAGAAAATGTAAAATATCATTTATGCGTAGTCCGTGATATCTTATTTCCAAATCCAGGAATGGAGGTTGGGTATGGAACAGATATCACTTCAATTTCGCCGTTTTGCTGAGCAATGCAAAAAAAGCAGTCCGCTCTATGAACATCTCGCCGAGAGCATCTCTAGAGATTCGCAGCTATTGCATGTGGCAGCTTCCGCCCGCGAAGGGCAGCCGGTTCCCAACCTTTTGTTCGCTGCGGTTCATGAATTGCTGTTAAGCGGCGTCAAGCACAGGCTCTCGAATTATTATCCTAGCACATGCCGTGGAACGCCATTGCCTGCTGCCGGAGCGTTCCCATCTTTCAGAAGTTTTTGCTTCGAGCATCGCGGACAAATTGAATTATTGCTTAAGCGCCGGCTTGTACAAACGAATGAGGTGGGAAGATGCGCCTACCTGTATCCTGCATACGGTTTCAAAGGGAGCTATTGCGCCGCTGCTTCATCCCGTATGCCCCCCGGTAGCTGCGGCCGTTGGAATCGATTTGCATGTCAACGATCTTCGCTCCGCGGAGCATTTATTTTGGCTGAAGGCGTTGATTTGGCCGGAGCATGCGGACCGTCAGATTCAATTGGATCAAGCGGCGGCGGTGCTTCTGAAGGAGCCCCCTGAGCTTCTGGAAGGAGATGCTGTGGAATTGCTGCCCAGTACGGCGGCAGCCATGCCTGAGGACGCAGCGCTCGTCATTTTTCATACGCATGTCGCCAATCAGTTTCCTGCAGAAACAAAACAAAAGCTGACTGAATACATCCAAACGTTAGGGCATACAAGAGAAGTCTATCATCTCTACAATAACATGGAGGATGTTCGGCTTCATTTGGATTATTGGAAGGACAGCCAGGAGTTCCGCCATACGCTAGCAGAAACGGAAGGTCACGGACGGTGGTTCAGATGGTTTGAATCATAATTGAACTATTATCTGTATATGGCGCGGAGGCGGAGGAGCTGCGCAAGCGCGGCGGCAGCGGAGGCGAGTATGGCGCTACGACAGGCCGTCCGCGCCGAATGGGCTGGTTCGATGTGCCGGCGGCGCGATACGGCTGCCGTGTGCAGGGAGCTACCGGCATCGCGCTGACGAATTTGGATGTGCTTGGTTATTTGGACGAGATTCCTATATGCGTAGAATATGAGATTGATGGGGAGCGGACGGACGAATTCCCTGTAACCGGGCGTCTGGAGAGCGCCAAGCCAGTATTGGCGAGCTTGCCCGGATGGCGATGCGACATATCCGGCGCGCGGACGATGGCCGATCTGCCTCGCGAGGCGCGTTCCTATGTCGAGTTCGTAGAAAAGGCGCTCGACGTGCCGGTGCAGTATGTTTCGGTCGGGCCGGAGCGCGGCCAGACGATCCTGTGCGGATAGAAATTAATGCGTCGCACAGCAGGCCCGCAAGCTTTTTTAAGGGACCTCAACGATGCTAAAACTTTGAACTTGAGACACTCCGTCAGGCAGTTGAACCAACAGGACGCCGTTGCCCGTTCCATTGCCCTGCATATTAAGATTAAGGCCGCTGTTGACGTTTTTGATTTTGAAAAACCCGCCTCCCTGGTTGGCAAATGCCCATATCTGGCTTAAGCTTCCGTTTGGCGTGAAGATGTCGGCAGTTGCCCCGGATACGATAGATTCTCCGCTGATATCTAAATATTTGCCGCTGGCCACATGCAGGATGTTGAAGTTAAAGCCATTCACGATGAACTGCCAATGCTGGGAGGCAACAGCCGAGTTAAACGTTTGTTGCACGATATGCGTCCCGTCGGTTACACCGCCCATTGAGGTTTGCAAAGCTTTGTTGGAATTGCGGTTGATGATGGCGTATGTTTTGGTCGTATCGATAGGAATGTTGATTTTATTTAATAGCTTAAGCCCGCCGGGAAGTCCAGTAACGTTGGTTACGCCAGTTGAAATGACAATCGGGATAGAACCGTACGAACCGATTAAATCAATGACGTTGCCTTGAAAAGATACGCTGTCGGAATTCCGGATAAAAACGACGGTCGTTTGATCGATGTTGCTGCTGCCGCCTTGGAATCCGTTGCCGTTGCAATGCGTGTTTAAAAAATTGTTGTCATTAACTTGAAAGTCCTCACAGTTGATGATCTGAAGGTTCAGCCCCTGAACGCTGTCAAAGATGTTGTTTTCGATCAGCATCCCGTTAAACGCTTTTGCACCAGTTACATTGGCTGCGCTAAAACAGACTGAACCGGCTTCGTCGGAGTCAAAATTCAAATGATGGTATCCCGATCTCAGGAAGTAGTTTCCTGTAATGGTCAAGTTCTGAGAGCATCCCGATTGAGTATTGGCATTTCCCTCCGGATTGACGACGATGCACTGGGTGGCGGCGGTAAACATATTGTTCTCAATGAGGCCATTGATCGCTTTCAGGAGCATTCCCCGACCCTGGCTATATATCGTGTTATTGCGAAAAACAAACCCGCTCCCGGAAAAACGGGGATTAAACACAAAATCTCCTACGCCGAATGCGGGCACGTCCGTGAACACAATGAGGTAGATAGCGTTTTTATTAATGTCATACGGGTCCCCGGGCTGAGCGCTCGCAATTGCCGCCGCGATTGCCGGTGGGATCGGAAAACTTCCGAATGGAACAAGCGTCGCGCTGACGATCGTAGCGGGCTCTGCGAAAAATTGACATAGCGTATCACCGGCTGGAAGCGGGAGAGGGGCGGATCTGAAAGCGATGTACTCCGAAGTCCCGGAGGCGTTCAAGACAGCCATATAATCCGGAGTTTGAATGCTGAAGGAATCGTCCCCCGCGCTTTGGATGACACAGTTCTGCAACGTTGGGCCTATTTGAATATTATTGTATTGGATCGCGTCAAGGATGGTCGACAGCAATGGGGGAACTATGGCGCCTGCGGGCTTGGGGCCCGGCACGATATGAAAGTTATCCATTAGCGTTCCGCAAACACCGGAGCCTTCGATATAGCCAAATCCGGTGGACGTATGAAGGGTGCAATTCCTCCAAACCGTAGAAGTGCAGCCAGTCACTGCTATGCTGTGCGGAACCGCCGGGCTTGTCGATAATGTCGCCCAATCTCCAACGCTGATTCCTGAACTGACATTGGTGATGTCTAACGTATTTGGCAGGACAGGATCGAAGGTGACATGTCCGGAAAAGAGATTCACGCCTTCTTTTTGCTTCATTACAAACGGGTCGAAAATAATAATCCTCGCGCTGTACGCCTGCACAGGGTACCCTTGATCGATTTGCACTTTAATCGTAAGCGCCACCGGATCGCTGGCTATAACAACGCCTTGCGTGAAAGGGAGAGGATCGTAGTTCATGGTTACTCCCTGAATGGTCAGGTTTACGCAATTGTTAATGTTAAATACCCGGTTGAAATTCGTCATAACAAAAAAGCAGTCATCGGCTATAACGGTAAAATCGGTCACTCCATTAATGACCGTTGTTTGCGTAAGAAGGTAGGTTCCAGGCGGGATAGTGACTTCACTTTGGTGGGCAGCAAGCGCATCGTCAATTAAGGTCTGAATAATCGAGGCCATCACAAATCTCCTTAAATGTGAAATGAGAGACTGGCAGAACGGAAATGGGATTGATGCAAGCTGATACTGTATATTCAATGAGGGGGGAAAAGTGAGGGCTTGTGTCGGGAAGCTATAGAAAGCGGTTCTTGACCATAGCCTTGAGCTTATGGAAGCGGACGGGGTGAAGCGGATTTTATTCATTGAAGACGAGCGGCATATGACTGAGGAATAGCTTCTCTCTCTTCTAGAGCTAGAGGCATAAGTTTATAGCAATATATTGACAGGGATTATTTGGAAATTGTATACTGGGTCAAAATACAATACGGACTAAACGCAATGATTGAAAGTAATAAGGAATAACTATTGCCCAGAGAACTGTCGATTGGTGTAAGACAGTCAATAGGATTCCCCAACTCACCCATGAGCGGTAAGATTGAAAATGAGTAGATCTTAACGGCTAACCCTCCGTAATCGGGTTCTAAGATTCGTTGTCTTTTTATTAAAACAATGATCAAGAAGAGTGGTACCGCGAAGGTTAAACCTATCGCCTCTTTGTAGGCGATAGGTTTTTTCGATTCTCTACAATAAAACAACTAAATGAAGGTAGGTGTTTTGGTGATGGAAAACGTTATTGATTATTACTCCCAATTTGATGAGTGGGGAAGGTTGGATAGGGAACCACTCGAGTTTACTATTAATCTGCACTATATAAAAAAGTATTTAGCTACACCTGGGTTTGTGCTAGATAATGGCGCAGGACCAGGCAAATACTCGATTGAGTTGGCTAAACTCGGATATAACGTAACTCTATCTGACCTAACACCTAAGCTAGTTGAAATTGCTAAGCAGAAGGTATCGGAGTTAGCGTTAACTGAACAATTTAATGGTTTTCATGTGTTGAATGCAACACATTTAGAAGGAATACCAGACGAGAAGTTCGATGCTTCTCTCATGTTAGGCCCACTATATCATTTACAAAAGGAAGAGGAGCGAGTTTCAGCAGTTAAGGAATTGTTTCGTGTGACAAAGAGGAACGGTATCGTTTTTGTAGCATTCCAAAGTCGAATGAGAATGACAATTACATCACTACAGTTTCCTCAATATTGGAAACCAAATGACAACATAGAATCAATACATGATTTTTATGAAAACGGGGTTTTCAATCATAATGATAAAGGCCGATTTACAGGAGCCTACTTTTTTAACATTGATGAAGTAAAACCTTTTATGGAGAAGAACGGATTTCAAACCATTGATTTAATTGGCTCATCTAGCATCGGAGCCATGCTGAGCAACGAGCAAAAACAGTATTGGACAGACCAAGATGAATATGAAAAGTTGGTTAACTTTCTGATTACCTCTGCTAATGATCCATCTGTTTTGGGAATTTCATCCCATCTGCTGTATATAGGGAGAAGGAAGTAAAAGTGGCTGAATAGCTTAACGTAATAAAGCTACCGGAATGTGACCGGTAGCTTTATTACGTTAACGGACAGTTATGTTCAACATCAAATAGACATATACCTATACACAGGATTGCAGTACCCAGTATGGGAGTGGTGAAATGAAAGGACTTCATTTATGTAAACAATTCTTCTTCGAGGTTGGGTTACCAAAAATTCAGCAGGAGTTACCAGAGATTATGCCCTATCTAGCTGCAGGATTAGGTGGAGGTTCTGAGTGTCATGAAAATGATGATGAGATTTCCCGCGATCACTGTTGGGGACCAGGCTTTGGAGTTTGGCTACGAAAAGATTATAAAGAACAATTCGAGTCGGAACTAAGGGCTGTCCTAGATCGGATCCCAAAACAATTTATGGGATATGGTTGGGCTGATGAAGAGGAAGCAAAGTACGCTTGTCTGATTCTTAATATTGATGATTTTATCAAAGTGAAAGTTGGAGTTTTCGAAGCGCCTTCAAATGAGGTCGATTGGCTAAATATCGCTGAAGAAAGATTGTTTGAGATAACACATTGCCACATCTTCTATGATGCAACTGGAGAAACGACTCGCAGATTTACTTCGTTTAAACAATATTATACTGAGGATGTTTGGAAAAAACGACTGTCGCATCATATCCATGAACTTTGGCGGTGGAATGTACAGTACGTGAATCGAGCTGCAAAGCGCGGTGATTTTGTTACTGCTGGCGTACTTTGGGGAAGATTCGCGGAGCATGTGATGAAAGTTGGATTTCTTTTGAATCGGGAATATGCCCCTTATGAAAAATGGTTATATGTACAGTTTCGAAAGTTACCCCATTTAGGACAGGAATTAGGAGATCTAATTTCAAGAGGTATATATCAGATAAAAGATATTGTTTACATAACGGAGCAAATCGAAGCTGTGCTAATAAATGAGCTGAGAAAAATCGGATTTGAACCAAATGATATGCCAGAGGCGGCCTATCCAAAGGAAACTATTAAATTATTGGAATTCTCAAAAGGGATCAATGCTTCAATAAAGAACTTAGAAATCAGGAATTTCTCATTAACCTAACGGGCCAGAGTAGCTGAATAGCTTAAGATAATAAAGCTGCCGGCATTCGACCAGCAGCTTTATTACGTTAACGGGCAGGTTAGTTCGAATAACTTTAAAAACTCCTCGAAAGTGGATAAAAGTCCGGCTTAACCTTAGTGCGGAGTGAGTAGCTGTACAGGTAAACGAGACAAACATGATCTGCGTTTGCTGATTAAGCGCTCTGCCTCTTTGTGCGGGAGTTACTCTGCGTTTTCCGACCAGGCACTCTATTTCCTTCTGTGGGAGTTACTTACATACCCAATTTGAGAGAGTAAGCTGGATAGCGGAGATATAAAGCGGATAATTCTAGCACGGAAAGGGAGAAATGCGATGCTGCAACCATTTGAACCTGAAGATGAAGTGTTGAGCCAGGAAAGTTTCAGCCGCGACGAGGCGGCCTTTAATCTCATTCATACGATCAGTGCTTCGTCGGATTCATGGCGGCTGAAATCGCCCGACGGACGAATGATTTTTGCCCAGACACCTGGCCGCAGCGGTTGGCTGTGGCTCGATCCAGAACTGGCGGAGCAGGAGATGCTTGCCCGAATGCAAGAGTTAAAGAATGCTCTCATGACCAGGGCGACCCTTCAAGAGGCTGCCCCAACTAGCTTCGAGCTTCCGGGCATATCCGCCAAGCCGCATATAGCGCGGCTATTCTCCGATCTGTATGCGGGCGTCGGATGCTGGACCTCCAGCATGACGATGGAGGCGTACCATTGTCCGATCGTCAATCCGCCACGCGGGGTAAAGGGCGGCATGCAGCGGGTCGAAGCTACCGAGCGGCTCCTCGCGGCGGAGTTTCTCGCCGGTATGGTTCGGGATGTATACGGGAAGCCGGCGGATGGGCAGGGACAGTTGACGGTGGCGGATAATTTGATCCGAGACGGCAGGCTGTTTTTTTGGATAGGGGACACCGGCGATCCGTCCGCTATGGCGGGTATCGGCGGAACTTCGCCGAGGCATGGACGCATCAATGCGGTGTACACGCCGCCTGATCGGCGCCGCAGAGGTTACTGCAGTGCGCTCGTGGCCGAAGTAGCCGGCCTGCTCGTGGAGCGCGGACTGATTCCGATGCTGTACGCAGACTGCGTGAACCCGGATTCCAACAAGGTCTACCGCAGCATCGGATTCCAGCCAGCAGGGAAAATCGAAGATATCAAATTTGACAGACAGCCCTGATCCTTTTGGATGCAGGGCTGTCCGATTTTTAGCCGTGTTCTGATAAGGATTCTCATCTCGAATTCGTTGGGTTATACTAAGGGCATAACATCAGGATAGGTTCGGAATGAGAGGAATTGGACGGGATGAAGCGGATTTTATTCATTGAAGACGAGCGGCATATGGCGCGGTTCGTTGAGATGGAGTTGCGGCGCGAAACATTTGACGTGGTTTTGGCGTATGACGGGGAGACAGGTGCGCAGCTTGCGCTTGCCGAGGATTGGGATCTGATTTTGCTGGATCTGATGCTTCCTAAGCTGGACGGGCTGGAGGTATGCCGGCGAATCCGTCTGGCCAAAAACACGCCGATCATCATGCTGACGGCGAGAGACAGCGTCACAGACAGAGTTTCGGGCCTCGATTGCGGCGCCGATGATTATATGCCTAAGCCTTTTGCGATTGAGGAGCTTCTGGCTCGCATGCGAGTGATTTTTAGAAGGCAAACGGATCGTGATGAACCCGCTCAAGCGCTGCTTACGTTTCAGGATTTATCCGTCAATAGGGACTTGAGGGTTCTGAAAAAAGGCAGCACCGAGATCGGGCTTACCAAACGTGAATTCGATCTGCTGACAGCGCTTATGGAAAATGTCAATCGGGTGATGAACCGGGAATTGCTGCTTGATAAAGTGTGGGGGTTCGACGCGGCAGTTGATACGAATGTCGTGGATGTGTACGTCCGTTATTTGCGTAATAAAATAGACGAGCCAGGACAAGCCAGCTATATCCATACCGTGCGCGGCATCGGTTATGTGATGAAGCTATGACGCTTCAAGCGATGAAGCGGGTTTTGTCGCGTGTGCCGATTAGGTGGAAGCTAACCCTAGGGGCGGCTTTCCTTATTTTTGTGCTGTTTATTGCTTATAATAGTGCACAATATGTAGTTGTTGAAAAATGGATGATCGCTCAGGAGAAGACGGACACACGGCAAAAAATGAGTCAGATCCTCAATGAATTGCTGGAGAAGGAGAGTGGATTTACCGAAGCCGAGTTGCCACAGCTCCGAAGCTACTTAGACAAGAAAAACGAGAGTGACGAACTAATCCGCATCGTTGACCAGCAAGGTAATGGGGTGATTACAGTATCCAATGGCATTCCCGAGGAATGGATTGCACCTTCGCCCAAGGGGAAAACGGAAATTGCTATTACTGAATATTCCGGCCACTCCTTGTTGGTGATGAGAAGTCCGCTGACGATCTATTCATTCCATGGGACGGTCGAAATCGTCAAAAACATGGATCAGTTCAAACAGCTGACCGAAGCGATATTGCGGCTGTTCTTGCTGACCGGCCTCGGTGCTGTTGTGTTAAGCGGCTTGGGAGGCGGTTTGCTGGCGCGGCAATTACTGAAGCCGCTTCAGTCGATGGCTCAGACGATACGGAACGTCGAACAGAAGGGGCTGCAGGAACGGATGGTGCTGCCGGGCACCGAGGATGAGATCGCGACCTTGATGAAAATGTTCAACGGCATGATGGATCAAGTGGAGCGTTCTTTTCATCAGCAAAGCCAATTTGTTGAAGACGCCTCGCATGAATTACGGACGCCGATTGCGATCATGGACGGTCATCTGTCCTTGTTGCTGCGCTGGGGCAAAAACGATCCTGCGGCGCTGGAAGAATCCTTGAACATCTCCTATCATGAGCTCACGCGGCTGAAAGCGCTCGTGCAGGATCTCCTTTTGCTCACAAGAGAGGAAAAGGACAGCGACACCGCGGATGAACGTACACAGCGAGCGGATCGGACGATGCTGAGCCTGATTGGACAATGGGAGGAGCTGCATCCCGAATATACGTTTGAAACGGCCTTTGTCGGCTTGGCGGACTGGGAAATCGTCGTTTCCGAGGGGCATCTGGAGCAGATTCTGATGATTCTGCTAGACAATGCCGTGAAATATTCCGAGCCTGGATCCGCTGTGCGCGTTGCTGGCTCTGTGCGGGACGGTGCGGCGTTCATCGAAGTCGCGGACTGTGGAATCGGCATTGCTGAACAGGATTTGCCGCTTGTGACCGATCGTTTCTACCGGGTGGACAAGGCAAGAAGTCGCCAGCAAGGCGGAACAGGCCTTGGGCTGGCAATTGCCAAGCGGCTGGTCGAGCGTTACAACGGCAGCATGACGATTCGCAGCAAGGTAGCTGCAGGAACGACGGCCACGATTTCGCTGGCATGTCGTCCATATATTGAGAAGAGGGAGGTCGATTCCAGTGAAGGGGCGGATTAAAAGCACGGTTCTTCTCGCTGCGGCTATTTTTCTTATAGCGGGCTGCACATCCGGCGGTGAGAGTCGGCAAAATGTCCTCCAATCCGATGGCAATCGAAAAGTCGTCAACGTTTATACCGCAAGGCATTATGAGGTTGACAGCATGTTGTTCGAAGATTTTACCAAGCGGACCGGCATCGTAGTCAATGAAGTGAAGGGGACGCCGGAGGAGCTGGTGGAGCGCATGAAGCGGGATGAGGAAACCTCGTCTGCGGATTTGTTCATCGCTGTTGATGGGGGCAGTCTCCAGCTTGCGAAGCAGAATGACGTCCTTCAGCCGATGTCGTCGGAAGCTGTATTGCAAAATGTACAAGCGGAGTGGCGTGATCCCGAGCAATACTGGATAGGCATTGCCACGCGTGCCAGAGTCATCGTGTATGCCAAGGACCGCGTGCGGCCGGAGGAGCTGTCCACCTATGGGGAGCTGACGAGCGAGCGTTGGAAGGGCAAGGTGTTAGTGCGGTCTGCATCAAGCCTGTATAATCAATCGTTGCTTGCCTCGTTTATCGAGCTGAACGGCGCACAGGAGGCGGAGAAATGGGCGAGCGGCATCGTGCGGAATCTGGCCCGGAAGCCGGAAGGCGGCGACAGAGCCCAAGCTAAGGCAATCGCGGATAAAGTCGGCGATGTTGCCATTATGAATACGTACTATATCGGCCAGATGCTGGCTTCGAAGGACCCAGAGGAGAAGGAGATCGCGGAAGGTCTCGGGGTGTTCTTCCCGGATCAGCTGACGACAGGCACCCATATGAACATTAGCGGGATTGGACTGGCCAAGCATGCCCCGAACAAGGACAATGCGCTGGAGCTTGCCGAGTATTTGACGGGGCGAGAGGCGCAAACCTTGCTTACACAAGGCAGCTATGAATTTCCGGTTAACGTAGAGGCCGACATGCCGGAGCTGCTCAAGAGCTGGCAGACGTTCAAGCGGCAGCAGGTTGATGTTACAAGCCTCGCGCTCCTTCATCAGCAAGCGACGGATATTTTCAAGCGAAGTGGTTGGGAGTAAGGGCCGAGCGTTTAGCGGATAAAAATATTTTTTCACATCATTCTCTCATTTTCGGTTGATACAATGTTCCATAGACAGCAACGGTAATAATGATTCTCATTTGCAAGTACGCTTAACAAACTCTTTTTTTTCGAGAGTAAATGAGAATGAATATTATCATCAGTTGCACCGATATGGGGAGGAAACAAAAGAATGTTCACGAAACGCAGTCCACTTACTCTAGTTGTTTCGCTTATGACCGCAGCAACGCTGCTGGCAGGATGTGGAGCCGGCAACGCAGGTCAAAACAATACAGGCGCAGCTACGCCTGCACCATCAACGGCGCCATCGACAGCTCCATCCACCAGCCCGGAGCCAGCTAAGTCCGGCGGTGAAGTGAATATCTATACGGCTCGCCACTATGATGTGGATAAGGAACTGCATGCAGCATTCACCGAGCAAACGGGCATTAAAGTAAATGTTGTGGAAGGCAAAGCGCCAGAGTTGATCGAGCGCATGAAGCGCGAGGGCGCCAGCACGCCAGCCGATCTGTTCATTACGGTGGATGGCGGCATTCTGAATTCGGCCAAAACAGAACAGCTGTTGCAGCCGATCGCATCCGAGGTGATCGACAAGCAAGTTCCAGCGGATCTGCGCGACAAGGATAACAACTGGATCGGACTCTCGTCACGTGCTCGCGTTATCATTTATGCTAAAGACCGCGTGAAGCCGGAGCAGCTCTCCACTTACGAGGACTTGGCTACGGACAAATGGAAGGGCAAAATCGCCGTAAGATCGTCGGAGAACCTGTACAACCAATCGATGCTGGCTTCCTTCATCGACGTTATGGGCGAGAAAGAAGCAGAAGCTTGGGCTAAAGGTTTCGCAGCAAACTTGGCGCGTAAGCCTGAGGGCGGCGATCGTGATCAAGCCAAAGCAGTCGTAGCTGGCGTAGCTGATGTTGCGATTATGAATACTTATTATGTTGGCCAACTGGCAGCTTCCGAAGATGCCGAGGAGAAAAAGGTCGCTGAGCAAATCGGCGTATTCTTCCCGAATCAGCAAACGACTGGAACTCATTTGAACTTGAGTGGCGCGGGTCTCCTCAAAACTAGCAAAAACAAAGAAAATGCAATCAAGCTGCTGGAGTTTTTGACCGCAGCAGAAGCGCAAACGAAAATTTCGGCCGCTAACTTCGAGTTCCCGGTCAACAGCGAAGCGAAGCTTCCTGAGCTGCTGACAAGCTGGGGAACGTTCAAACATCAGAACATTGATTTTGCGAAATACGGCGAGCTGAATCCAAAAGCGGTTGAAATCGCTAATAAGGTCGGCTGGGAATAAGCCATGAAAAAGTCGTTGCTTCCGAGATCGGCCAGGAGGCAGATCAACGGATGGACGATGGCAAGCGTAATCGGGGCGGCAGTTGTTTTGCTGCCCATCCTTTATGTGCTGACCGGGTTGTTCCGTCCGGCAAACGAAAATTGGGACAAGGTTAAACAATTTTTGCTTACGGATTATATACTTGGGTCGGCAAAGCTGGTGATTTTCACCGGCTTTTTTGCCACTTTCATCGGGGTTGTGCTTGCTTGGCTTGTTGTAGGGTATTCGTTTCCGCTGCGCCGGTTTTACAAGTGGGCGCTTGTGCTGCCGCTGGCAATGCCTCCCTATATAGCCGCTTACACGTATAGCTCGATGACCGGTTATACAGGTGTTATTCAAGCGACGTTGCGCAATCGTTTTGATCTCGTTTTGCCGCCGGGTACGATCGATGTGATGTCGGATCGCGGAGCCATTTTTGTGCTGACGCTCTGTCTATTTCCGTATATTTTCATGCTTACTCGCGTTTTTCTGGAACGTCAAAGTGCCTCCTTTATTGAAAATGCGAGGCTGCTTGGACATAAGCCGCTCTCCGTATTTTTCAGAGTTGTGCTGCCGCTTGCTCGGCCCGCCATTATGGCAGGCGTTATGCTCGTCCTATTCGAGGTGCTCAGCGACTTCGGGGTCGCCAATTATTTTGGCGTACAGACGGTATCAACGGCTATCTTCCAAACTTGGTTCGGGATGTACGATGTGCAGTCTGCGATGAAGCTGGCAGCATGGCTCATGGTCGCTGTTCTTGGCCTCTTCATGCTGGAGCGTCTACTGCGGCGCAGCAGGCGGTATGCCAGTCCAACGAGCCGCAGCAATCCGCTCAAGCCACAGCCGCTGAAGGGGATTGCTGCATGGGGAGCGACTCTGTTCTGCACCCTTGTTTTTCTGCTGGCTTTCTTCTTTCCGATTGCCCAGTTGGTCGTTTGGGCGATTGAGACTGGCGGCACGGTATGGCGCTCCGATTTCCTCGATTTGACCGTAAACACGTTAAAGGGTGCTGGATTGGGAACGGCGATTGTGCTGCTGATTGCGATTCTGTCCTCAAGGGCGGCGCGGATGTTCGACTCGCCGTTCATGCAAGCTCTGACTCGCCTGTTGTCGGCAGGATACGCTGTACCGGGCGCGATCGTAGCGATCGGCGTGCTGGCCGTATTTATTGCGCTGGATGAGTGGCTCGCTCCATTTTACGGAATGCTGGGCAAAGAAGAAGGGGCGCTTGTGCTCAGCTTGTCGCTGGCGATGCTCATTACTGGCTATGTGATCCGCTTTATGGCAACGGGCTATGGGGCTTTGGAAGCCGGCTACGAAAAAATGCCAAAAGCCTATTCAGAGGCGTCACGGACGCTTGGCAGAAGCAGCCTGGCCACCTTCTTCCGGGTGGAATTGCCGCTGCTCAGGGGCTCGCTGCTGAGCGGGTTTGTGTTGACCTTCGTGGAGGTCGTCAAGGAGTTGCCGCTGACAATGCTGCTCCGACCGTTTAATTACGACACGCTGTCGACCCGCGCTTATCAGTATGCGACGGATGAACGTGTTTTTGACGCCGCATTGCCCTCGTTGTTTCTAGTTCTGATCGGACTAATCTCCGTACTCTTTATCCTTAAAGCTGAAAGGAGCTGAGCGAATGTCGTTTGTCGCGGTTGATGGAGTGACGTTTCGCTTTGCCGCTGGGCAATCCGCCGTTATTGAAGATCTGTCGTTCGCGATGTCACGGGGTGAAACCGTTGGTGTGTTAGGGGCGAGCGGCAGCGGGAAGAGTACGCTGCTTCGGCTGATTGCTGGACTTGAAATGCCGGAGCGCGGGAGCATCTCTATTAATGGCCGCGTGATCGTAGACGAGCGTGTTTTTGTGGAGCCGGAAAAGCGCGGTGTCGGCATGGTCTTTCAAGATTATGCGCTGTTTCCGAACATGACCGTCGCCGATAATATCGTATTCGGACTGCATAAGCTGAAACGGGAAGAGCGCCGCCTGCGGCTGGAGGAGATGCTGGAGCTGGTGCAACTGAGCGGATATGTCCGGCGTTATCCACATGAGCTGAGCGGCGGGCAGCAGCAGCGGGTCGCGCTGGCGAGAGCGCTTGCTCCGCAGCCGTCCGTGCTGTTAATGGATGAGCCGTTCAGCAATTTGGACGCTCATTTGAAAGCTGCGATTCGCAGCGAGCTGCGGCAGATTTTGCGGCAGGCCGGCACGACCTGCCTGCTGGTGTCGCATGACGAGGCGGATGTAGACGCGATTTGCGACCGCAGCCTGCATGTCCGAGCGGTGGAGGCAAGCGACTTCGGGAGTGCTGAGTTTGCCCGGTGAGTGACCTCGGGTATATACGATAGGTATAGGAATGCAAAAAAGCCGATCAATGAGCCCTTTTCAAAGCGGCTCTTTGATCGGTTTTTTTGGGTTGGGTTAAAGGTTTCGTGTTGTACTAACCTAAAGAGTTATTCGAAGCCAAGGGTCGCCGCTTCTTGAAGGAGACGATGTTTGGTAATTGAAATTGTAACCGGGCTCGCTCGTTAAGGTAACGTATTTGATCTCATTGTTCCCGAAAGCCGTTGCATTGCGATTAATCATTGAAAAAGTAAGCTCGCCTACCTTTTCGCCTCTGAAGTGAACGTCATACCAGGCCCCGCCAGTAGTTACGCCTAATACTTTGGTTTGTACCTCAAAGTGGGCGTTGCTGTTGAATCCAATAGGCGTTGTCGGATTGGGGTCATAGGCATCGTAAAATTTTTCGATGAAAACTAACGTATACCCTACTGCCATCCGGTTCTCGAGATTGAATCCTTTTGTGGCTAGGATACCGGTAGAATCGCCGCCATTACCATTGCTGTTTCCGTTGGCATTTCCATTTGCGGGGTACGGAGAAGCAGGGAAGAAAACACATGTTACGATGACTAGCAAAATAAACAAAACGAGAATGATGCCTAAGCTGGAGCCTTTAACATTGCTGATTGAAGCGGATTTCATACTGTCCATTTTTAACCCTCCAATTTTGGATTGCGATAGAAGGTGCTTATCTCCGGTTTAGGATGAAGCTCCTATAAACATATTATTCAAAAAGAAAGACTGTTGAACTTGGCAGTTGTCCTGATAGTTTTTAAATAAGTCTGCCGGATCCTCTCGGTAGGCTTATTTGGCGTTTCTGGTCATGGGACAAATGTATTATTTTCCCCCTTGCATAGAGAACATACATTCGCTATATAATACGTTTAGAACAAGATGCGAACATATATTCGTTCTCCCGTGGGGCAGACTTTCCGCGAGCCGCTCCCGACTCCGATTCCGCACAAAAAGGAGGTGTCCGATGGAAAGAGTTATTATGCTGGCTGATTGCCAGTCGTTCTACGCTTCGGTGGAGAAGTCCGCGCATCCCGAGTATCACGACAAGCCAGTTGCGGTGGGTGACCCGTCGCGGATGAGCGGCATCGTGCTGGCGGCGTGCCCGCTGGCTAAAGCGCGGGGCGTCACGACGGCCTCTCGGGTCGGCGAGGCACTGGCCAAATGCCCGGAGCTTGTTGTCATCCGGCCCCGGATGGGCAGATACATCGAGCTTTCACTGCTGATTACACGGATATTTGAGCGTTATACGGATCGACGCAGCGTATCGCGGAGGATATTCAGAACCACGTTTTGTTGTCCACGGGCGTTTGGTCACGGATCGGCATTGGGTCGACGAAAATTTTGGCGAAGATGGCAACGGACAATTACGCAAAAAAGAACGACGAAGGCATCTACGAGCTGAGTCCCGGCAAGCTGGAATCGACGCTGTGGACGCTTCCCGTCCATCAGATGTTTATGGTAGCCTCGCGCATGACTCGGCACTTCAACCGGATGGGGCTGAATACGATCGGCGATATCGCCCGTATGGACTTGGCCGAGTTCAAGCGGCGGATGCGGCTGGAGATGGGCAAACAAAGCGACATTCAGGCCGGTTATTACTGGCAGACGGCGCGTGGCATTGATCCCAGCCCGGTCGTCA
>NZ_NMUQ01000001.1:905297-937927 GCF_002233675.1 Paenibacillus herberti
AGATGGGCAAACAAAGCGACATTCAGGCCGGTTATTACTGGCAGACGGCGCGTGGCATTGATCCCAGCCCGGTCGTCACCGGCATTCGGCATGAGCTGAAGTCGGTTGGCCACGGCAAGGCGCTGCGCTGGCGGATGTACCGCTGCCTATCTGACATTGAGGTTGTGCTGCTGGAGCTCGTGGTCGAGGTATGCCAGCGCATGAGGAGACACGGTTTTATGGGATCTGTCGTTGCTGTCGACGCGATGGAAACCGACGGTGAGCGCGCGATGGGATTCAGCCGCCAGCTGACGCTGTCGCAGCCGACCTCGCTGACGCATGAGGTCGCTGCGGCGGTGCGGGAGCTGTTCGTCCGCCATTGGAGCGGACTGCCGGTCGGCAGGCTGAGCGTAACCCTTTCGGGTCTGACGGACGACAGCGTTATGCAGCTGACTTTGTTTGAGGACCGGGCGCGCGCCTATGACAAGGAGAAGATGGTTGATTTGATCAAACAACGGTTCGGATCGAACGCCATTATGCGAGCTTCTTCCCTGCTGGAAGCAGGCGTGGCGCGTGAACGAGCCGAACAAATTGGGGGGCATTACAAATGAGCAAGCTGGATGGCAACGAGCGCTGGAAGTCCAAGATGTTGCTAACGGAGCATGTCGAGCAGTACGATCAGCAGCATGCTACTCAGGGGGCCAAGGTGACCACGGCAGAGGAACGTGTTATGATCCGGGATTATCTTTTGCTGCCCCATATGGAAAAAATGGTTGAGAAAAGCTTGTCAGAGCTCCGGAACTCCGGCAATGTGCTCAGGCGGATTTATTTGCTGGCGGGCCAGCGAGTGCTTGACCGGATTATGAGCGACCAGTTCGATTTGCGCCGGGAGCTGAAAGCCCGTAATATCCGCATTGTGGCGGAGGAGCAGTCGAATGCAATCGTCTACCATCGTTATTACTGCCGGGGGTACGAGGAGCATTTTGGGATGACACGAGAGGTTATGCGCTCGGAGATCAGCTGGCGGCTGACGCATTATATGGAGGAGCTGGGCGATCTGCTTAAGAGCAATCCCCTGGGGAAGGCCAAGGGGAAGGGGGAGCGGAAGTCAGGGGAGAGATGAAGCGGAGAGCCTGAGTAGGCAACCGCTTTTTTTAGATAACAGGGCAATGTTCATCAGCGTGACCGCAAAGTATAATTATGTAGTCAGCACGATTGAGAATCTCCGGATCTATGACATTTGAAGTATGGCTTGAAATATCGATGTCAGCCTCCTTCATCGTTGCTACTGCACGAGGATTTAAGCCATGCGCTTTTACTTTTCTTTCCGAATTGAACCTTATTAAAGATAAGTAAGGCAAGAACAGCTACAACTAAAATAGCTGCGATGATGACCCAGCTATTTATGCTGACGGAATCAATCACCAATAACCATAAATACAATCCCAGAAGTGTTATGAAAAGTGTAGGAATGGTCAGCATGATGCCAACTTTAAAGTAGTAACCCCAGCCTATTTTGACGCCTTTTTGAGACAGCACATGAAGCCACAGCAGGGTAGCAAGTGAACCGATTGGCGTGATTTTAGGACCCAAATCAGAACCAATGACATTGGCGTAAATTAACGATTCTCTAATAATACCTTCAGTCGAGGTGCCTTTAATCGCCAGAGCATTGATCATGACAGTTGGCATGTTATTCATGATGGACGACAAGACAGCGGCGATAAAACCAGCACCAACCGTCGAAAGGAATAGCCCTTGCTCACTAACCCACTGGAATACTTTCCCTAGTTCGTCGGTGAGCCCCACATTACGCAATCCGTAAACGACGACATACATGCCAATTGAAAACACAACAACTGCCCAAGGTGCGCCTTTTACCAATTTCCATGTATGGATGGCAGGACTCTGTCTTGCAAAGAACAAAAACAAGATGGCGGCAGCGCCTGCGACTATAGAAACCGGAACATGAATGAACTCACTTAGCATATAAGCAACTAACAGCACACCGAGAACGACCCAGGACAGACGAAACAAACGAATGTCTTTAATTGCGTCTTTAGGTTTCTGGAGCTGTTTTAAGTCATAGTTCATTGGAATGTTTTTACGGAAGTAAAAGAACAAAACCAATAAACTAGCCACGATTGAGAAAAGAGTAGGGACAATCATTCGGCTTGCATATTCAACAAAGGAAATTCCGAAAAAGTCCGATGATACAATGTTTACAAGATTACTTATGACTAAGGGGAGCGAGGCCGTGTCCGAAATAAAGCCACTGGCCATGATGAATGGTAGAATCATACGATCGTCAAACTTCAAAGCCCTAACCATGGAGAGCACGATAGGTGTCAAAATTAGCGCAGCCCCATCATTTGAAAAGAATGTCGTTACGGCAGCTCCCAGCAAAATAACATACATGTACATCAGCTGACCGTTTCCTCCAGCAAAACGTGCCATGTGTAAAGCGGCCCACTCAAAAAATCCAATTTCATCGAGAATTAGTGAGATTAGGATGATGGCGACGAACGTAAGCGTGGCGTTCCATACCATTTGTGTAACATCCCAGACATCAGTAAAATTGACTACGCCGAAGAGCAAGGCAATAATGGCGCCGCCAGCAGCGGACCATCCAATATTAAGCCCTCTTGGCTGCCAAATGACGAATACCAACGTCACAAGGAAGATGATTGATGCAATAGCTAACATGTTACCTCCTGGTCAGTCGCATTTAATTCCCGAGCGCTTAGAAATCTCTTCCTTCATGGAAGGAAGCTGCTGCATAATACCTATTAGATAGGGTTTGTTTTCTACATTCAAAGAATAATAGATCCATTGACCGCGTCTTGCTTCATTGACTAGACCACCAAGCTTTAACTTTCTTAAATGTTGGCTCACATTTGGTTGTGTAGTTTGCAAAATATCGACAATGTCACATACACACAGTTCCTTCTCTTTCAATATTATGGAGAAGCTTGGCATGAGACGTGAAGGGCATTTCCAAAAATGCATTCCCCATGCAGATGGATGGTGGGATGAATATTATTATGCTATTTTGCGAGAGGAGTGGGAGCAATTGCAAATAGAGCCGCGCGAATCCTCGATTATTAAACAGGAGGTGCCGGAGTGAGTTCGATTCAGAAGTACATAAGCTGACCCTTGCCAATCGGAAATTGAGGCGATAAAAAAGGCGTTAGGCATTTGCCTGGACTGGAAAATGGCCCTGATCGTCTTTAGCATAAGCTGGATAAAACCCCTCTCTTCTGCCCAGAATAAGGTCATTCTGGATAAGGGAGGGGTTTTCTTGTCGGCTTCTAAAGGAAAAAAAGGCGGATCGGCGGCTGGTGGCAGCGGCGGCGGTCGCCAGGGAAATAGCAGCGGGACCAAGCCCCCTCCCTTGGGAAGGAGAGTCACGGCGACACCGCTCAGCCTCTCGCTGGCGGTCAACGCTCATGCGATTCGGAAGCAGTTCAGCGATTCTGCGGACTTGCGTCTACGTATGACGGCTTCGCCCGCGGCGCCTGGAATTCGACTGGCTGTACTGTATTTGCAAGGAATCGTAGACGAGAACAACATCCGCGAAAACATTCTCGACAAGCTGCAGTCCGCTAGTGCCATAGAGGTAGCGCCGCGAGGAAGCAAGGCCGGAGACATCTGCAGTCGTCTTCGTTCGGAGGTCATAACCTCGGGCTTGACCGAGTCGGTCACGACGTTGGAGCGCGCGCTCGATGCGCTGCTGCTGGGCTGCTGTCTCGTGCTGATCGACGGTAGTGGTGAAGTGTTGGCGGCCGAGGCTTCCGGGGGTTCGGTACGAGCAATTGCCGAGCCGACCTCGCAGACGGTCATCCGGGGGCCGCAACAAGGCTTCACGGAGTCGCTTAGCACGAGTATCGGCCAGATTCGCCGCATTATTCGCTCCGAGCAACTGATTGTCGAGACGCAACGAATAGGCCGCCAAACCTGTACAGAGGTCTCGCTGATCTATATGAAGGGCACGGCACGCCCGGAAATGGTAGATGAGGCGCGTCGCCGACTTTCTGAGATCGATGTGGATGGGATCGTCGACAGTGGTTATATCGAGGAGTACATTCAGGATAAAACCTTTACCTTTTTCCCAACATTGATCAGTTCGGAACGACCGGATCAGGCGGCAGCTTATCTGCTGGAGGGACATTTCGCTATTATCGTGGACGGAAGCCCGTTTGCGCTGCTCGCGCCGGTCACCTTCTTTCGTTTCTTCCAATCGCCAGAGGATTATTATCAACGCTTCGACATCGCAAGCTTCCTGAGGATCATCCGCATGAGCGCCTTTCTGATTACGCTCCATCTGCCGGCGATCTACATCGCGATAACGACCTTCCATCAGGAAATGATGCCGACTAATCTGTTGATCAGCCTGTCTGCCCAACGGGAGGGCGTGCCATTTCCGGCACTTGTGGAGGCGCTGATCATGGAGCTGACCTTCGAGGTGCTGCGCGAGGCGGGCGTGCGCATGCCGAAAGTAATCGGTCCGGCGATTTCCATCGTCGGCGCGCTTGTCATCGGTACTGCTACCGTGCAGGCCGGGCTTGTATCCGCGGCGATGGTCATCATCGTCGCATTCACGGCGATCTCAAGCTTCGTCGCCCCGCAGATGAACATCGCAAACGCCGCCCGCCTGATGCGCTTTCTGTTCATGATCAGCGCCGGCATGTTCGGTTTTTTCGGTATTATCTCGATCGACCTGATTCTGATCATCCATCTGGCGGGCCTGCATTCCTTCGGTGTCCCTTATCTGTCTCCGATGGCACCGTGGATCAAAGGCAGCTGGCGCGATACGATTTTGCGGATGCCGCGCTGGAGCATGAAGCTGCGGCCGGCGATAGCGCAAGATGGTAATCGGAAGCGTCAAGCGAGCGGTCAGCCAGAGGACCAGCAAAAAGTGGACCAGCAGTTAAAGGGGCAAAAGCCATGAGGCGCTGGTGTATGAAGCGAGAAGCGGGGCTCCGCCATGGGGAACAGCCCGGCATATTGAGTCTGTTCCGACGCAAGGCTGAGCACCTGGAATTTCTCAGTCATCTGCTGCCGAAGTCGCGTCCAAGCTTGTTACGCCGTCTGCAACCGAAGCTACGTCCAAGTTCGCTCCACCGTTTACCGGCGCTGTTGTTGATCCCAGCACTTCTTCTACTGGGACCGGCAGGCTGCTGGGATCGGCAGGAGCTCAATGAACTGGGTATCATTTCGGCTACGGGAGTGGATTTGACGGATACCGGTAGATGGGAGGTCAGCTACCAATTGGTCATTCCCAACGCGATTTCGGCGCAGGGAGCCTACGTTGGGGGCTCCTCTTCTCCGGTCAATGTGTTTACGAGCGTTGGAGACAGCTTCAGGGGAGCTGTCTCCAGGACGACCCAAGAAATGTCGCGGCGGGTTTATTTCAGCCATAACCAGGTTGTCGTCATCAGCGAAGAGGCGGCTCGAAGGGGTATTAATAACCTGATGGAAGCCTATATGCGCAACGGGGATTCCAGGGAGACGGTCACGGTGCTCGTGACAGAGGGCAGCGCAAGGACCATCCTGGAGCAATTGCTGCCGATGGAGAGGATTTCAGGTGTCGGCATCAATCGCCTGATCACGCTGGAAGAAAAGTATGGCGGTAATTTCCGGCAGATTAGTATGTTCGAAATGATGCAGGACTTGCTTAGTCCGGTGCATATTACCGCAGTGCCCGGCATCGGCCTGAGCGGCTCCGGCGCAGCGGTTGACACCGTTGATGCCGCCAAAACAACGCACACGGGAGCGAAGGTTCGGCTGCAGAAGGTGGCCATATTTAAGAACAACAAGCTCGCTGGCTGGCTGAGTACGCATGAGAACCGCGGCCTGCTGTGGGTCACAAACAGGGTGAAGGGATCGACCGTATCATTTCCTTGCCAGGGAGAGCGGCAGAAGCTCAACAGCATCCGTCTGAAGAAACAGAAGACCCGCGTCACACCAGTGAGAAAAGGATCCGGCTGGCTGATGAAAATTGAGTCGAAAGCTACGGGCGTACTGATGGAATACAATTGCCCGGGATCGATGAGAAAGCCGCAGGATTTATTGCCGGTGGAAGCGAGCATTGAAGCGGAGTTGAAACGCGATATGGAGGATGGCATCCTAGCGGCTCAGCGACTGAAGGCTGATGCCGCCGGTTTTGGAAATTTGCTGCACCTGAAGCACAAAGAAGAATGGAAACAGATCGAGAGTGACTGGAACGAGCGAGGATTCCCGAAGGTTGAGATCGAAATATCGGTGCACGTTAAGCTGGCCAAGACGGGCCGCAGCATCGAGTCGTACAATGAGGCATTCGAAAAAAGCCGCAAGAAGGAGTGAGCCAGGATGGGGAAGGAAACAAGCAGCGTGAGTGCGGGCCAAATCGCGATTTTTATCATGATGTTCAGCATCGGCAGCACGCCGATGTTCCAGCTTGGCACCGATGCCAAGCAGGATTCATGGATCGCGCTTGCTGCTGCCGCTGTGGCCGGTCTTGGGATGTTATGGGTGTACCGGACGCTGCAGAATCGGGCTCCGGAAGAGGATATGGGTGGACTGCTCAAGCTGCATTTCGGCAAAGTGATAGGGATCGTGCTCGGGGTGGCAATGAGCCTGCTGTTCGCTTATGAATCTATGCGCAATGTACGAGATTTCGGCGAGCTGACCCTAAGCACCCTGCTGCCGCAGACACCGATGTGGTGCGTCATGCTGATTATAACGGGAATCGCCTATTATACGGTTTCCAAAGGGTTGACGACCTTTTTTCGTATCACGCAAATTTTGCTTCCAGTATTAGTCGGCAGCTATGGTCTGCTGCTCTTGCTGCTGCTTATTGGCGGGCTGATCGACCCGCAACGGTTGCAGCCGGTGCTGGAAAATGGTATCGGGCCGGTGTTGAAGACGGCTTTTCCCGATCTACTGTCGTTTCCATTTAATCAGGTGATCGTACTGCTCGTTTTCTGGAAGTACGCCACAGGCAGTAAAAAGACGGGGGCCGCTTCATATACCGCCTATATCGCCGTGGCTCTTTTTCTTATCGCTGTAAACGCGGTTATCATGATGGTGCTCGGTCCGGCACTGACTGAGCTCAAAACGCTGCCGACGCTGGAGGCTGTTGTACTGATCCGACTGGCCAACTTTATTGAGCGGCTGGACATTTTGGTCACGATGCTTCTATATATCGGTTTATATGTAAAAATAGCGGGTATGTATTTCGCCTCTGTGCTGCTGCTCCGCTCTTGCTGCAAAGTGCCCCTGAAAGTAGGCGCGCTAGCGATAGCACCGCTGATCTATGCCGCGTCTTTTCTGGAGCCGACCAACACCTACCATCTATGGGCTGGACTTGAGATGTCGGTCAAGATGACACCGTTCTTTCAAATCGTGCTGCCGCTCCTGATGCTCATAATCGGAATCGGATGGGTCAAGCGCAAGGCCGAGCGTCAGAAGGCATCGCCATAATTCGACAGCGAACCGTTGCAAAAGATGCCTGCTCTGTTATAATGGCACTATTGACAACCGCATAGCTGGGGAGCTGGCGCACGCTGGCTGAGAGGGGAGAAGCATCCCGACCCATACACCTGATCTGGATAATGCCAGCGTAGGAACCGTATGCAGCCGCATCATGCCGCTACCCTTTGAGGGGGCGACCTCTGGTCCAACTGTGATTTCATCAAGACGTTTTCCTTACGGAAGACGTCTTTTTTTGTCGTCCTGGCATTGGTGTAGCGGTACATAGAAGAAAGCAGGGGATAGGCATGAGGAAAACGACGAAATGGGCAAGTGGCCTACTGGTGCTGGTGCTTGGATTGGCGGGCTGCGGAGGCGGAAGCAATGGGGGAGAGCCGGCGAATTCCGGAGAGCAGGCGGCAGCAACTGCCCCTCCGCTCAAGAAGGTTAAGATCGTGCTGGACTGGACGCCGAATACGAATCATACGGGCTTGTACGCAGCGCGGGATAAAGGGTTCTTTTTGAAAAACGGGCTCGAAGTAGAAATCATGCAGCCGCCGGAAGGTACAGCCGCTGACATGCTCGTCGCCAAGGGTGAGGTCGAGTTCGGCGTCGGTTACCAGGAGAGCTTAACGCTCGCACGCACGCAGGATTTGCCGCTTGTATCCCTCGCAGCTATTATTCAGCATAATACATCCGGCTTTGCATCACCTGTCGATAAGGGCATCAAGTCGCCCAAAGACTTCGAAGGCAAAACATACGGCGGCTGGGGAGCGCCGGTTGAGGAAGAAGTCATCAGCTCCATCATGCAGGAGCAAAAAGCGGATGTGGACAAGGTGAAAATCGTCAGCATGGGCAACTCGGACTTTTTCACGGCGGTTAAGCGCGACATTGACTTCGCCTGGATCTACTATGGCTGGACAGGCGTTGAGGCGGAGCTGCGCGGTGATAAGCTGAACATGGTGTACTTGACGGATTACAGCGACAAGCTGGACTATTACACGCCGCTGCTGCAGACGAGCGAAAAGCTCATTCAGGAGCAGCCGGAGCTTGTGAAAGCTTTTGTAGCCGGTGCTGCGGAGGGTTACCGCTATGCGATTGACAATCCGGAGGAGGCCGCGGAAGTGTTGATCAAGGCGGTGCCGGATCTGAATCCGGAGCTCGTGCGCGCCAGCCAGAAGTGGCTGAGTCCGAAATATCAGGATGACGCAGCGCGTTGGGGCGAACAGAAGGCGGAGGTATGGAATAATTACGCCGATTGGATGTTCCAGCACAAGCTGATGGAATCAAAGCCGGATCTGTCGAAGGCGTTTACGAACGATTTCCTGCCGGAGGAGTAAAATTTAATGGAGAGAGGAGCTGCTGCTGACATGGCGAACGCGCTTGTAAGCATTCAGATTTTGCCGAGCACGCCGGGAGGAGAAAGTGTTCTGCCGTATGTGGATCGTGCGATTGAAATTATT
This sequence comes from Paenibacillus herberti, assembly GCF_002233675.1. GTDB lineage: Bacteria > Bacillota > Bacilli > Paenibacillales > Paenibacillaceae > Paenibacillus_O > Paenibacillus_O herberti. The sequence continues at coordinate 914,192 of NZ_NMUQ01000001.1, forward strand.
AAGGAGTCCGGTGTCCCGTATCGGGTCGCGCCGCTGGAGACGACGATGGAAGGTGAGCTCCAGTCGCTGCTCGCTGTCGTGGCGAGCATGAGCGAGGCGATGGCGGAGATGGGCTGCCCCTCGGTCATATCCCAGGTGAAGATTTATTATAATCCGACAAGCGGAGCCTCGATGGGCCGTCTGTTGGAAAAGTACCCGGATGGACAGTAGTCGGCTTCCACTGCGTAAAGCGCCAGGAAGCGGTTCTGCGGCGGCCCGATTGCGGGCCGTTTGGCCTCCGCTGCTCGTGCTGGCGGCAATGCTGCTCGTCTGGGAGGCAGCTGTGCGGTTATCGAGCGTAGAAGCCTGGCTCGTACCAGCTCCGAGCGCCATTGTGCAGGATGCCTGGGATGCGCGGGAGCGTTTGGCTGAGCATACGGTCGCCACGCTGCGGCTGACGCTGCTTGGTTTTGCAGGAGGGACGGCGGCGGGCTTCGGGCTCGCCGCTTTGCTGCATCTGCTGCCGTTTGTCCGCTCTGGTGTTTATCCGTTGCTCGTCTTGTCGCAAAATGTGCCGCTTATCGCACTTGGACCGCTGCTCGTCGTCTGGTTCGGCTTCGGATTACTGCCTAAGCTGCTGCTCGTCATGCTCGTCTGCTTTTTCCCGGTATGCGTCGCCATGCTGGGCGGGCTGCGCGGCGGCGAACCGGCGCTGGAGCGCTATATGCGCATGATCGGCGCAGGACGTTGGAGACGGTTCATCAGCCTGGAGCTGCCAGGCTCGATTACGCATCTGTTCTCCGGTCTTAAGCTGGCGGCCTCCTACAGCGTCACCGGCGCAGTCGTTGCGGAGTGGATTGGCTCGGAGAAGGGACTTGGCATTTTCATGCTTTTGTCTTCCAAAGGATTCAAAACGTCGCTTGTGTTCGCCGGAGTTGCTATCGTCGTGACGCTCAGCCTGCTGTTGTTCGCGGCGGTGACGGAAGCTGAGCGGCTGACCGTCCGCTGGCGGCCGCGGAAGGAGGGAACGGAATGAGTGTGCTGGAAATAACCGGTCTGCGCAAGTCGTTCCTTCAGGACGCAGGGCGGACTGAGGTGCTTGGCGGCGTAGATTTGGTCGTCGGCGAGGGCGAGTTCGTCTCGTTGCTCGGCCCTTCAGGCAGCGGCAAATCGACGCTGCTTAGCCTGATCGGCGGCCTGGAGGGGCCGGATGCCGGCGAGCTTCGCATCGCCGGCGAACTTGCGGGCAGCCGCCCCGGCCCGGCGGCGTACATGCCGCAGCAGGCCGCGCTCCTGCCCTGGCGCACCGTGCAGGGCAATATTGAGCTCGCGCTCCGCATAGCTGGACGCGAGAAAGCGGAGGCGCGCCGACTCGCCGAGGAGGGACTGCAGCGCCTCGGCCTGGAGCGATATGCGCGCGCTTATCCGCATGTGCTATCGGGCGGCATGCAGCAGCGCATCTCGTTCCTGCGCGCGCTGCTCTCGCCGCAGCCGCTCATGCTGCTCGATGAGCCTTTCGGTGCGCTGGATGCGCTGACGCGGCAGGAAATGCAGCAGTGGCTGCTCTCGCTTTGGGAGCAGGACCGCCGCTCCGTGCTGTTCGTGACGCATTCCATCGAGGAGGCGCTTATGCTGTCTGACCGCATTCTTGTGCTGTCCACGCCGCCAGCTACCATCGTGCGAGAGCTTCAAGTACCGTTCCCGCGCCCGCGCAGCGAGAAGCTGTGGAGCGAGCCGAGGTTCGGTGAGCTGAAGGCGGAACTATATGCTGCGCTGCGGAGTGAGCATTAAGTGTAGCGCGGCAACAGAAAGGCTGGAGGGGACAGAGGCAAGCTCAGCTCGTTCATTCATGCATGCACAAGCGAAACTCATCTCACATTAGCTTGTCCATACACATAGCAACGGACCTGAGCGAGCTTATTTCCTCTCAAAACGGGCTGCAAATTATCTAACGGACCTGAGAAGCATTATTTGAGTCATTTCGAAAGCAATTCAGCGCCATCAACCTATATTGTACTGGCCGGCCGAAATAATTAAGGGCCGCTCCTAAGTCGTCTAACGATGACTTCCGGGACGGCCCCTTGTTTTGTGGATGAGATCAGGTAAGGCTGGAAGGTGGGAATGATCATGAGCGATGGAGCAAATGGAAGCAAGAAAGTTGGGGTAAATCGGGGGCAGTCAGATGCTGTGAATCGTCTGCCGGAGGTGATTGAGACGCACATCCATCTGGAGAAATACACGGAGGCAGAAGCGCGGACGATGCTGGCGGAGTCGAGGCTCGGCGGAGTTGGAGCGGTGGTTGCCGTCTCTATGGACTTGGCGTCCTGCGAGCGGACGCGACAGCTTGCGCTGGAGCAGCACGGTTTTGTGCTGCCTGCCTACGGATGGCATCCCGAGCAACCGCTGCCTGTGCCCGGCAATCTGGATGAGCTGATCGGCTGGATTCGCGAGCGCCATGCTGCGGGCGAGAGCTTTGCGATTGGCGAAGTAGGTTTGCCCTATTATACGAGGACCGAACATGAGACCGCGGGAGAAGCTTTTGACGAAAGCGGGTACTCCGACATTCTGCGCAGATTCACCTCGCTTGCCGCTGAGTTGGATCGTCCGCTTATTCTGCACGCCGTTTATGAGGATGCGTCGAAGGCAGCTACCTTGCTGCGGGAATGCGGCGTACGGCGCGCGCATTTTCATTGGTATAAAGGAGACGAAGAAACTACGCGTCTGCTGGCGGAATCGGGATATATGATCTCGCTTACGCCGGATGTACTTTATGAGCCGGACATTCAGGAGCTGGCAAAACATTACCCTCTGGAGCAGCTGATGACCGAAACGGACGGCCCATGGCCGTTCGAAGGTCCGTTCGCGGGGCGAGCTACGCATCCGCTAATGATCTATGAATCCGTCCGCGAGATTGCCCGACTGCGCGACCTTCCTGAAAGCGAAACGGCGGAAGCTCTGGCTCGCAACGCGCGCCTGTTCTACGGTTTTACTTTGGAACCAGCAGATGACTTCAGCGCATGAAATAGGCAGAGCAATAAGCGTTTAATCAAAAATAAAGAGCATCGGAGGCAAATCCTCCAATGCTCTTTATTGAAATCACACTATATATGTTGAACTAGAGGAACAAGGGAGGAGGCGGAGCGAACCGGCCTTCTGGACAAACAGACATCAAGAAATTCGGCTTTTTATTAAACTCCCCATTAATTTGCCCTTCTGCTGATTCGTATTTAAAATTCCTCCTAAGAACAGACCGACGGTAGTGCCACTAATGATCGTATAGAACACGTTAAACCCCAAACTGTGGATAGCGTCGCTTTGCATGTACATATAAATATTCAGAGCGTATTTGATTATAAAGTTAATCAGTATGATGACCAATGGCAGATAGTTTTTTGCGCGAAACACGACTCCGTTTTTCAAAAAGAAATGATACTTCCTCCGATAAAGTTCGTACCCCAAAAATGTTCCCAACCCAATAAACAAAATATAGACGATGAATGCTTGAAGAGGAAATGAGAAGTTCACAAAAACATTATACATTCCCCATAGGATAAATATACCGGGCACTATTAACGACTTAGGAATATTCACTTCTCGTTCTTGAGAACCTGAAATGCCCCTATAGAGCAGAAATGCAAATAGTAGCCATACATATGTCGGTGTATGCATTATAACTTGGTAAATCATATAACAGAGTCTCCTTCGTAAATAAGTTTCATTTTTGTAAGATGCGTTAACTTAATCACAACTATCCGTTAAATAGATAAGCATTTTATCTGCGACCACCTGCTATTCAGCCGGTTCAAGCGCGGAGGCGTTTGTTTTTGCAAGGTGATTACCTCCTGGATAACTTATATAGGATACTATAAGTTTCTTATTCACTTATGATATGCAATCCCTAACCAAAACGCAACGTATTTTATTTAAGTAGTATGATAACAGGATGAGAAATACTTAGGACCAAAGTAATTTCCGAAAGAGACATGCTGTCCAAGCGATGGACAGCACGCGCGCAGAGAGTGTATCGGCGGCGATTCGGGGACGCATACCTCTTCCGCTGGAGAACATAACAGATAACTGGGGATGTACGAAACTTATCCAATCGATCTGACTTGCGTGAACGGTGATACGTCAAGGTGACTGTTATGGGAGCGGTTCCTAAGCCTTAAGGGGCTAAGGGCCGTCTTTTTGCGCCCAAAAACGGATATGTAAGGCCACAATCGCAAGAAATGATTCAGCTGTGGTTATTATATTTAATATTCGTTATATCATCGGCCATGCACGTCCAGTATCGTTATACATGCCGTAAGGCAGCAAGGGGGAGAGAACATGAAACAGGGGCGCAGAGCTGCAGGCCTGCTGCTGTTGACGGCAATGCTCGCAGGATGCGGGTTGAGCTCCTCGAACGAGCAGGAAACGAAGCCGTTGCAGGGCAAAACGCTCGTGTTCATGGCGGCAAGCCATCCCTGGATGGATGCGATCAGGCCGCTGCTGCCGAGCTTCGAGGCTGAGACCGGCATCAGGGTGATCGTGCAAAGCTACTTTGAGGATCAGCTTACCCAGAAGCTTTCGCTCAATCTGACAAGCGACAGCCACACCCCGGATGTGTTCATGTATCGCCCGCTGCAAGAAGGGTTGTTATTCAATCGAAACGGCTGGCTGGAGCATTTAGACAACTATGTAACCAAGGACACTACCTACGATTGGAACGATTTTTCACCGCAGGCGGTGAGATCTTCCATGGTAGATGAGAAGCTCGGGGGCATACCGGTCATAACGGAGCAGGGGATGCTCTATTACCGCAAAGATTTGCTGCGCGAAGAGGGCATTCCGGTGCCAAAAACGCTGGACGAGCTGGCTACTGCCGCAAAACGTCTCCATAACCCTGATAAAGGCGTGTATGGTTTTGTCGCCCGGGGACAGCGTTCGCCGCTTGTCACGCAGGTATCCTCCTTTCTCTATTCGGAGGGAGGAGATTTCACGGACGGGCGCAAGGCAACGATCAACACACCGGCGGCGATTCGCGCGTTCGAGCTGTATGGAGGACTGCTGCGGGATTACGGGCCGCCTGATGTGATTAACATGTCATGGCCCCAGGCTATCGCTTTTTTCGCCGAAGGCAAAGCTGCCTTTTACACCGATGCAACGTCCATCTATCGAACAGTGACCGATCCCGCTCGCTCCAACATCGCGGATAAGGTTGGTTTCGCGCCATTCCCTGCTGGGTCCAGCGGATCGCGAACCTATTCCATCACCTCATGGGGACTGGCGATGAATCCAAGCTCCGGGCAGAAAGAGGCGGCATGGGCGTTCATTCGCTGGGCAACAAGCAAGGAGATTGTGCTAGCCACTCAGGCGAAGGGCAACACCGGAGCCCGGCAATCGGTATGGAACTCGCCCGAAGGAACAGCGGCGTTCCCATCTGAGCTTGCTGCCGTCATTCAAGGATACGGTGATACGGGGGTCGACCATGATCGGCCGGCCGCCGTCAATGTAGCTGAAGCGAGAGAAGCAGTTGGAGAAATCGTGCAGCGGGTGATGACGGGCTACCCCGACATCAAGCAGAAGGCGGATGAGCAGAATGCGATTCTTCAATCGATTTTGGATCAGGAATGAGGGGGGACCGGGCCGATATCGGCTCTCGATTTTTGCCAAGTTCCTAATTGTGCTCGCTCTGCTTTTTCTCTCGGTGCTGGGGATGTACGGCTATTCCAACCGCCAGGCGCAAAAAGTGGTTCAGGAGCAGCTTCGCTCTGCTGTTCTTAGCGAGCTCAGCTTTTTCGCAAACCGGATGGACAGCGTTATGGAAAGCTTGTCGCTGTACCCTGTCATTTTGAGCTATGACCCGCATATCCGCGATTATATGGACGGAGCCGGGGAAGCTGCGCTTAATCCGCTGAGAGCTCAGGCCCGTATTCAAGAAAAGCTGAGCTTGCAGAGCGCTTCGGGCAGCTGGACCAATGATTTGACCGTCGTACTTCCCCAGCAGCGGGAGGTGCTTAGCTCCAATATTTACGCCAATGGAACTGCGGTATGGAACTGGGACAGCCCTTTACGCAGGGAGTGGACCTATGAGGAGGATCTGTCTCGGGGTTATCCAACCGGTACCTTTTTGCGAGAAACGGCAGAGCCATCAACTGCCGGGACGGCGAGAGAGGCGGACGCGGTGTTCCAGGTGCGTTTTCCGGTAGAGGCGCTGCGGGATTTACTCGATTTGTACCGCAAAAACGAATGGAGCGATCCATTCCTGTTCCGCAATGGGCAAGAGATGATTGCAGGCAGTGCTTCCGACCGCATGAAAGCGGAGGCGATCCGTAAATCTCTGGGTTCGATCGAAGGCGATCAGGGACAGCGGACGGTTAAAGTAGCTGGCGAGACCTATATCGTCAGTTATGTGCGCTCTGCACAACTGGGATGGTATTTAGCCGACTATGTACCCTTGCAGCGTATTTTGAGTCCGACTTCGTCGGTGCGCAACTGGTTCTATGCCGCTGCAGCCGCTCTTGTGTTGATTGGCCTGGCTTCGGCGCTGTTATTGTACCGCAATGTACAGATTCCGCTGCAAAAAACGATCCGCGGTGTTCGCCGCATGAGCAGCGGGGATTTCTCTTCGCGGATCGACTACAGAGCGAACAATGAATTCGACGATCTGATCGGTCCTTACAACGAGATGGCGGGTAAAATCCAGGTGTTGATCGAGGATGTTTATACCGAAAAGCTGCGCTCTCGCGAGGCTACGCTCAAGCAGCTGCAGTCGCAGATCAATCCTCATTTCCTGTACAACTCGCTCTTTTTCATCGCCAACTCGGCCATGATGGAGGATCGTGATTCGGTTATTGCAATGGCGGAAAATCTTGCTGACTACTACCGTTATTCCACCCGTCTTGAGCATCAGCTGGCGCCGCTGCGGGAGGAGCTTGAGCTTGTGCGCAGTTACTTGACCATCCATAATCTGCGCATGGAACGGCTGCAATACAGCATTCAGGTGCCGGAGGAGATGCTGGATGTGGAAGTGCCGAGACTGCTGCTGCAGCCGCTTGTGGAAAACTCCATCGTGCATGGTATTGAGCCCCGTCTTGAGGGCGGCTGCATCACGATTCAAGGAAAAATGGTCGACGGATGGTGCTTCCTGTCCGTGGCCGACAATGGAACCGGCTCCAATGAGGAAGGTTTGTCCCGATTAAGGCGGCAGCTGCAGGAGCCAATGTCGGATGAAATCGGCTGCGGAACTTGGAATGTGCATCAGCGGCTGCGGTATCAGTTCGGAGAAGAATCGGGCCTTGAGCTGCATCCGACCCCGGGCGGCGGACTGACCGCGGTGCTCAGTTGGCGCAACGACAGCTCCGTTAGATTGAAAAAGGGAGGCGGTGAGACATGAGGCAACTGCTCATCGTTGACGACGAAGCGCATGTTGTGGATCGGCTGGCCGCAACGGTCGACTGGCCATCCGCTGGCATTGAACAGGTTTCCAAAGCGTACTCCGGCGTGGAGGCACTGGAGCTGCTGCGGCGCTTTCCGGTCGACATCGTCATCGCCGACATCCGGATGCCGGGGCTGTCGGGCCTTGAGCTGATGGCCGAGATCCGCTCCAATTGGCCCAAGACAAAATGCATTCTGCTGTCGGGGTACTCCGACTTCAACTACGCCAAAGAGGCTATCCGGCATCAGGCCGAGGCCTACTTGCTCAAGCCAGTCAAGGAAGAGGAACTTCTAGCCGCCGTCCGTTCGGCGGGAGCCAAGCTGGAAGCGGAGTGGGAGGAGCTCATTTCAAGGCAGCGATTAAGTTACACGCTCAAGGAGAACTTGCCGCTGCTGCGCGCTTCCCTTCTCCTTGAGCTGCTGCAAGGAACGATTCCAGCAAGCTTGGAGGAGCGGATGAATCAGCTCCAGCTCACGGGCGGCGAGTGGACCCGCTGTACGCTGATGGCCGTTCGGCTCGACGAGCTGTTTCTGCAATACGGGTCGGAAAACCTTGGCTGGAAAGAATACGCGATCCGCAACATGACGGAAGAACTGTTCGGCTCAAGGTATGAAATATGGCCCGCCAAAGATGCGCATGGCTACTATGTTTATGCGATGTCTCCGCGCAGCGCCTGCGCTCATGATTCAGCCTGGTTCGAGCGGACGGCAGCCGACTTACAGACGGCGGTGTCCTCGTACTTAAAGGCGAAGATCTCGATCATGGTATGCCAAGAGGGGGATTTTCCCGAGGAAATCCCCGGCCTGTACAGCAGGCTGGTCGATTCCTTCCGTAAGCGGATCGGCGATGAGCCGGAACTGTTCATGCGGCTTGAGGATGACGGGCTGGAAGCCGGGGCTCCTCCTTTGGAAAGTCTTTATGAACCTCCAGCGCTGGTCCGCTTACTTGAAGGGGGTAAGTGGGATCAGATGGAGGAGAAGCTCCGCCTCGTGTACGACGAGCTGGAAACGAAAGAAGCCGGCTCACAAGAGCTGCTTCTGGAAGCGTATCTTACTCTCGCTTCGGCGTATGCCTATATCGCTCACAAAAAAGGTCGCAAGCTGTCGGAGTTACTTAAGAGCGATTATACGGCTATGGCCGATGCGCCGCCGTTCCGTTCGGTCAATCAATTGCGGGAATGGTCGTTTCGAACACTGCGGCATATCCGGGAGGAGCTTCAGCGGGGGACAAAGGACTCGCGCTCCGATCTGATCTCAAGCATTCAAACTTACGTTGACGGTCATATTACGGCTGAAGTGTCTCTCCAATCTGTGGCGGACTATGTGCATCTGCATCCGGTTTATCTGTCACGGCTCTACAAGCGGGAGACAGGGGAAAATCTCAGTGACTTCATGCAACGTTCTCGTATGGCCAAGGCCGAGGAATTGCTGAAGGATGGTAGTGACAAAATATATGAAATTGCCGCCAATCTCGGTTACCAGAGGCCCCATTCGTTTCATTTTGCTTTCAAGAAACATTTCGGCATGACGCCGCAGGAGTATCGGGATTTGTATACCGGAACTTCGGAACCTAAATAAAAATGACAACTAAGAGGTGATTGCAAGATGTTGTTAGTTATCGTTCTAATTGCCATCGTAGCGCTGCTGCTGCTTATTACTGTGGTCAAAATGAATCCGTTTGTTGCGTTGATCATCACTGCAATCGGTACAGGACTCGCTGCGGGAATGCCGCTGCTCACCGTGCCGGACGGTCCGGTCGGAATCATCGATTCCATTAAGACTGGGCTTGGCAATACGCTCGGCCTGCTGGCCATCGTCTTGGCGCTCGGTACGATGCTGGGCAAAATGATGGCGGAATCCGGAGGCGCAGAGCGCATTGCTACAACGCTGATCCGTTTGTTCGGCGAGAAAAACGTACATTGGGCGATGATGGTTGTCGCTTTCATCGTCGGCATTCCTGTGTTTTTCCAAGTCGGCTTTGTCTTGCTGATTCCACTCGTATTCACAATCGCCAAGCAGACTGGCGTTTCGCTGATCAAAATCGGCGTTCCGCTCGTCGCTGGACTATCCGTTGTGCATGGCCTGGTGCCGCCGCATCCAGCAGCAATGACGGCTGTGGGCATCTTTGACGCCGATGTCGGCATGACCATCCTCTACTCGCTCATCGTCGGCCTGCCGACGGCGATCATTGCCGGACCGCTTTATGGTAACTGGATCGGCAAGCGAATCCACAAGGAAGTTCCGAAGGCGATCGGCGATCAACTAACGGAAGATAGGGAAAATAAAGAGCTTCCAGGATTTTTCAACACCGTGTTCACTATTCTTGTTCCAGTTATTCTGATGCTGGCTGCTTCCATCGCAGATGTGACGCTGAAGGACAATGTGGGCTCCGCCGGCTTGTACAATTTCCTCAAGTTCGTCGGTGATCCTGTCGTCGCGCTGCTTATTGCAACCGTGTATTCCTTCTTCAGCCTTGGTTTCTTCCGCGGCATGAGCCGGGAAAAGGTACTCAAGTTCTCCAATGATTGCTTGGCGCCTACGGCGACCATCCTGCTTGTTATCGGTGCGGGCGGCGCGTTCAACCGCGTGCTTCTCGACTCCGGTATTGGCGATTATATCGCTGAACTCGCGACATCTTCCAATCTGTCGCCGATCCTGCTCGGCTGGGGTATCGCGGCATTGATTCGTATCGCAACGGGATCGGCTACTGTTTCCATGATGACTGCGGCAGGCATCGTGGCGCCAATTGCTTTGGCGACGCCGGGTGTCAGCCCTGAGCTGCTCGTGCTGGCGACTGGAGCGGGATCGCTCATTCTTTCCCATGTCAATGACTCCGGCTTCTGGTTGATCAAGGAATACTTCGGCATGACGGTCAAAGAAACCCTTCAGACTTGGACCGCTTTGGAGACCATTATCTCGGTCGCTGCACTTGGTTTCATTTTGGTGCTGGATCTGTTTATATAAGAAGAGATGGGCAGCGGACGCCAGCGTCCGCTGTTTCCGTTTCAAAAAGGAGGTTGACTCATGACCCAAGGTTATATGATCGGCACTGATATCGGGACGACAAGCACCAAGTCCGTTCTGTTCACGCTGGATGGCAAGGTCAAGGCGATGCATCATGTCGAATACCCGCTCCATTCACCGATACCGGCTGCGGCGGAGCAGGACCCGGAGGAAATTTTCGCGGCGGTGGTTGAATCAATCAAACAAGCGCTGCTAAAAAGCGGAGTAGATCCGTCCGAGGTCAAATGTGTCTCTTTCAGTGCAGCGATGCACAGCCTGATTGCCGTTGATAGCGAAGCCCAGCCGCTCACGGCTTGCATCACCTGGGCGGATAGCCGCAGCGCGCGCTGGGCCGATATTATTAAGCGTGAGCATAACGGCCAGGAAATTTATATGCGTACCGGAACGCCGATTCATCCGATGTCGCCATTGTCGAAGCTGCTTTGGCTTCGCCATGAGCAGAGCGATATTTTCCGCAACGCGGCCAAGTTTATTTCCATAAAAGAATACGTGTTCTACAAGCTGTTCGGGGAGTATGTCGTGGATCATTCCATCGCTTCGGCGACGGGTCTGTTCAACATCCATGAGCTGGATTGGGACGAGGGAGCATTGAAGGTGGCGGGTATAACTACGGACAGGCTCTCACGCCTCGTGCCGACTCGCCATATCATGAACGAACTTAAAGAGGATTGGGCGGAGCATATGGGACTTCCAGCGAATGTTCCCTTTGTAATCGGCGCCAATGATGGCGTGCTCTCGAATCTCGGCGTGAATGCCATCGAGCCTGGGGTTGTAGCGGTGACAATTGGGACAAGCGGCGCGATTCGCACCGTGACGGACCGTCCGCGTGTTGATCCCAAGGGCCGTATTTTCTGTTATGTGCTGACGGAGGACAAGTGGGTTATCGGCGGGCCGGTCAATAATGGCGGCATGGTATTCCGCTGGGTGCGGGATCAGATCGCCACAATGGAAAAGGAAACGGCGCTCAGCGAAGGCCGCGATCCATACGAGCTTCTCACCGAAATCGCCGCGGGCGTGAAGCCAGGCTCCGACGGCCTTATTTTCCATCCCTATCTTGCAGGAGAGAGAGCGCCCCTATGGGATTCCAACGCACGCGGGTCCTACTTCGGACTCGGCCTGCATCATAAAAAAGAGCATTTAATCCGTGCCGCAATGGAAGGCGTTATTCTTAATCTTTATACCGTGTTCATGGCGCTGCAGGAGCTGATTGGGCAACCGGGGAAAATTCAAGCGACAGGCGGTTTTGCCCGCTCGGAGCTATGGCGCCAGATGATGGCGGATATTTTCAGCCAAGAAGTGCATGTGCCGGAAAGTGTTGAAAGCTCCTGCCTCGGCGCGGCAATTCTCGGTCTGAACGCCATCGGCGAGGTCGATTCCCTGGACGTAGTAGCAAACATGATCGGCAGCACTCATCGCCACACGCCGATTTTGGAGCATACGGAGATTTACGCCGAAATTACTCGGATTTACATCCGGATTTCGCGTCTGCTGCAGCCGGAATATAAGAGTATTACCGATTTTCAGAATAAATGGGTTTAACAGGGTAAGTGGGCGGCGTAACAGCGGAAAAGGCTGTTCGTAAACCGAAAACTCCACCATTCATGCCCTAACGGAACTCAGAGAGCTTATTTCCCATCAAACACGGGTTCAAGCCGGCTAATGGAACTGAGAAGCGTTATTTGAGTCAGAGATGATGAATTTCCCAACATAATGCTGAAATAGCGTCTCTCAGTTCCGTCACGCCACGAGATCCTTCGATTTTGCCGGAATAAGGCTTCTCAGTTCCGTTACGCAAACAATGCGTGGGACTTTTTTAAGGGGCCGTCTCAAAAGTCATCATTAGATGACTTTTGAGACGGCCCCTTTTTGTGTTCGGATATAGACCGACTTTCCAGTCTCTGCGTGTTATGCTAATATAAGCTAATATTAGTTAACACCTAATAAAATTAGGCAATACCTAAATTTGAGCAGGGGGAAACACGATGCTGATTTGGATGCTTCGAAGCTTGATGGCTGAACGTGGAATATGGAGCGGCGCCGAGCTTGCCCGGCTGCTGAAAGAGAGGGCCGGCTATCGCCTGTCCGCGCCTTCCATCAGTGCGCTGCTGACACAACAGCCCCGGCAGATGAAGGCCGACACGCTGGATGCGCTATGCACAGCACTGGAGTGCACGCCGGGAGAGCTATGGCGGCATACACCGAGCAGACAAGCGGAAGGAGCTTAAAGAGATGGCGGTTCGAACTATTTTGCCATTTGGCGACAGCGCTTTAAGGAGCCGCTGCCGGGATGCTGACCCGGCCGATCCGCGCACGCACAAGTACCTCGATGACTTGAGAGACACGCTCTATGACAAAGAAGGCCGCGCCGGACTAGCTGCTTCGCAGATCGGTATTTTGCGCCGCCTAATCATCATGGACTGCGGTGAAGGGCCTATCGAGCTGATTAACCCTCAACTGCTGTATGCAACAGGCTTGCAAACCGGTAGTGAGGGCTGCCTCAGTCTGCCGGGGTATTACGGCAGCGTAAACCGGGCGGATCAAGTGCGCATCCGCACGCTGAACCGCGCTGGTGAGACAGTGGAGATGGAGGCGCAAGGTTATCTCGCACGCTGCATCCAGCATGAGATGGATCATTTGGACGGGGTTCTCTACGTTGACCATGTCCGGGACGGCTGGCTCTTGGAGGAGCATACCGGGCGCAGAGTGCCGTTGCCGCCTTTTCTAAAGATGAGCAGAGGATCGCAATAAGGCAGGGTTAGCTCGTTGCTGATTTCCGCAGGATGAAACTTCCCCTCAAGAGGGTTATAATGGAAAATGATCTGGTTCAGCTTTTAAAAGGGGGCAGCATCATGGGCAAGGACTACTCCAAATACTTTGATTTTTCCAATGCTAAAGTAATTCGCGAAGAAGAAGGAAAGACCACTTATCGCATCAACGGACGCAATATTCAGGTGAATAGCGCCCCTTCGTATCGAGACGAGAAGAAGCGCGGCAAGGAGGAAGTCCAGGTCCATAGGGGCTTTGACATTCCTGGGAATATGGCCGAATTCGGCAGAGGCAAGCTGTACATGATTCGTACTTACGGCTGCCAGATGAATGAGCATGACACCGAGGTCATGCGCGGTATGTTCGAGGCGATGGGCTACGAGCCGACGGATGACTACAGCAAGTCGGATGTTATTTTGCTCAACACCTGCGCAATCCGCGAAAATGCAGAAGACAAAGTGTTCGGCGAGCTGGGCCATCTCAAGACGCTCAAAACGGAGCGGCCGGGACTTATCCTCGGCGTCTGCGGCTGTATGTCGCAGGAGGAGACGGTAGTGAACCGGATTTTGCAGAAGCATGGCTTCGTTGATCTGATTTTCGGTACGCATAATATCCATCGTCTGCCGGAGCTGCTACAGGAGGCGAGCTTCAGCCGCGAGCTGGTCGTCGAGGTATGGTCCAAAGAAGGCGACATCATCGAGAACTTGCCCAAAAAGCGTGAGGGGCTGCGCGCCTGGGTCAACATCATGTACGGCTGCGACAAGTTCTGCACGTACTGCATCGTGCCCTATACGCGGGGCAAGGAGCGAAGCCGCCGACCGGAAGATGTATTGGCCGAGGTGCGCGACCTGGCGCGGAAGGGCTTCAAGGAAATTACGCTGCTTGGGCAGAATGTCAACGCTTATGGCAAGGATTTTGAGGATATGGAGTATCGCTTCGGCGACCTGATGGTTGATATCTCGAAGATTGCTGTCCCGCGCATTCGCTTCACGACGTCACATCCGCGCGACTTCGACGATCATCTGATCGAGGTGCTGGCGCAGCGCGGCAATCTGGTGGAGCATATCCATTTGCCTGTGCAGTCGGGCAGTACGGAAATATTGAAACGGATGAGTCGGAAGTATTCGCGGGAGAAGTATTTGGAGTTGGTCCGCAAAATTAAAACAGCGATTCCGGACGCGGTGCTGACGAGCGATATCATCGTCGGTTTCCCTGGCGAGACGGAGGAGCAATTCGAGGAGACAATGTCTCTCGTGCGCGAGGTTCGCTTCGATTTTGCCTATTCGTTCATCTATTCTCCGCGTACAGGAACGCCTGCGGCCGAGATGGAGGATAATGTGCCGGAAGAGGTCAAAAAGCAGCGGCTGTACCGGCTTAACGCGCTCATAGCGGACATCGGCCGCGAAGCGCATGAAGCGTTGAAGGGGCAGATCGTTGAGGTGCTGGTAGAGGGCGAGAGCAAAAACCGCTCGGAGGTGCTCTCCGGTCGGACGAGAACGAACAAGCTGGTCCATCTGGAAGGACCGAAGTCGCTCATCGGCCAGTTCGTCCACGTCAAGGTGACGGATGCTCAAACCTGGTACATCAAGGGTGAAATCGTGGATGAGGCGAGCGAAGCGGTATAACGGCCATTATTCATAACTTCAATTCGTAACTGGAGACAGCCTGTGGGCTGTTTCTTTTTTTATGTTGCAACTGAAATTGATAGTCTAAATTCCTCTGCCCCCTCTGTCGACATATAAACAATGCGAATAATTCCAGTGGTTGGAAAAACATCGTAATGAGCATAGAGAGAGGGAGAGCATCATCATGAGCAAAAATCACAGCATGTCGACTAAGGCGCTAGCCGTATTGACGGCGGCATCCTTGCTGCCCGGTCTGGCGCTGGGAGCCGCGCCTGCAAAAGCGGCAGAAAAAACGTACGCCTATTCGGAGGCGGGTTCGTCTTATATACCGCTTCGTGCGCTGAAGCAGTTGCCAGGTCTGAGTGTCGAATGGAACGCCGCAAGCAAGTCAGCAATCATCACTGAAGAAGGCATCAAGGCGACGCTCACGGTTGGCCAAAAGAGGGTCAAAATCGGAGACAAGTCCGCTGCACTGGCGAGGGCTCCTTTCACGGAAAACGGCACGGCTTTCATACCGCTGAAATTTGTCAGTGAGCAGTATGGCGTAGAGATCAGCGGACAGGCGTCCGCCGGAGCCATTTTGCTGAAAAAAGACGGCGAGGAGCTACGATTGCCGGTGCTGCCGCGGGGAGCGGTCAGCTTGGCGCGCAAGCCGATTACGGTGGAGAACAAGACGATCCGAGCAGCCGGGCGCAGCTTCTCGGTGCAGCTTGCGACCGTGTCGCTGATGGACCCGCGCGTGGATCTGGAAGTCGCAGTCGCCAAAGATAAAGTTGGCAGCACCGAGGAACTGGCTTCCATCGCCAAGCGCGGTGGCGCGAAACTGGCCATAAACGGAACGTTTTTCGATGCTTACACCGATTCCTCGACGAAAAATCCATACGGCTATCTGTTCAACGGAGGCACGCGGCTGTACAAAAGTTCTGGCGATAAAAAGACGGTTGTCACCTTCGATTCCAATATGCTGACGGAGTTGCTGCCTGGAGCGGTCTTTGAGAAGCGCTTGGGTGAAGGCGGAGTGGCTGTCGACGGTGGGTTGCAAGCAGGTCCTCGATTGCTGGTTGACGGCACTGCCAAGCTGGATCCCAAGGGAGAAGGCTTCCGCGATCCGAAAATTCTCACCGGCGGCGGTGCGCGCAGCGCGCTCGGCGTGACCCGCGACCACAAGCTGCTTTTACTGACTGTAGGCGGAGCGACAATCCCGCAGCT
This sequence comes from Paenibacillus herberti, assembly GCF_002233675.1. Classification (GTDB taxonomy): domain Bacteria; phylum Bacillota; class Bacilli; order Paenibacillales; family Paenibacillaceae; genus Paenibacillus_O; species Paenibacillus_O herberti. The sequence goes on from NZ_NMUQ01000001.1 coordinate 930,214, forward strand.
GGCAAGCATCATGAAGGCGGCGGGAGCGTGGCAGGCGATGAACCTTGATGGCGGAGCTTCCAGCGGTATGTACTACAACGGCAGTTATTTGACCCGTCCGGGTCGTTTGCTCAGCAACGCTTTGCTCGTTCGGGTGAACTAAGCCGAATTGACTCTCGGGTTTCCACGACACCATTCAACAGCCCTTTCTGCGCCGCAGAAAGGGCTGTTATTTCGTTAAACGCATACACATTAATCATTATGGAGTTAGAGCCTCTTTTTTGGTACAATAGGATGCTGGGTTAAATGCTCGGGTGTCAACGGTTACTAATGTGCCATCCCGGCTAAAAAATCATCGCTGTGAAATCATCCAAGGGAGGACACTATGAAAGCTTTGAGAACAATCTGGTTAACAATGGCCCTCCTGCTTCTGACCATTACCGGCGCTGCCGGATGGACTGGAGCCGCAACGGCCGCGCCGGCTTCCGGCAAAACCTATCAGATCGGAACCGATATTACGTTCGCTCCGTTCGAATATCAGGATGCAAGCGGTAAGTATGTCGGCATCGATATGGATCTGATGGAGGCAATTGCCAAGGATCAGAACTTCAAGTATGAAATTAAGCCGCTCGGCTTCAATGCGGCCGTTCAGGCGCTGGAGTCTAACCAAGTTGACGGCGTCATCGCCGGTATGAGCATTACGGATGAACGCAAGCTGAAGTTCGATTTCTCGGAGTCATATTATGATTCCGGCGTCAGCATGGCGGTGCGCTCAGGCAATGAAGATATCAAGTCCTATGGGGATTTACGGGGCAAAAAGGTAGCGGTCAAAACCGGTACCCAAGGATACACCGTCGCTGAATCTCTCGCAGGCGAATACGGGTTTACCATCGTGCCTTTTGACGACTCAGCGCAAATGTACGATGACGTCAAGGGCGGCAACTCTGTTGCGACCTTTGATGATAAGCCGGTACTCGCCTACGGTCAAAACCAGGGCAATGGACTTCAGGTTGTGGAAGAGATCGAGATGGTTAAGGGCGGCTCCTACGGTTTTGCCGTCAGCAAAGGGCAGAACGCAGAGCTGCTCAAAATGTTCAACGATGGCTTGACCAATGTTCGTAATAGCGGTGAGTTCGATCGCATTCTCGCGAATTACCTTGGCGAGAACGCCAAGACGCCAGCTACTCAAAGCACCTGGGGGCTGATCCAGGAGTCGATGCCTCCTTTGCTTAAAGGTCTCGGCAATACGCTGCTCTACACCATTGTGTCGCTGTTGTTTGCTTCTATTCTAGGTCTGGTATTCGGCTTCATGAAGGTCAGTCACAATCGTGTACTGCGTGGCATCGCTACCGTTTATGTCGATATTTTCCGCGGCATTCCGCTTATCGTGCTGGCGTTCTTCATCTACTTCGGTATCCCGCAAGCGCTCGGATTCACGATGCCGCTGTTCATTGCGGCGATCTTGACGCTGAGTCTCAATGCAGGAGCGTACGTGACAGAAATTATCCGCGGCGGCATTCAGTCGATCGACCGTGGTCAGATGGAAGCGGCTCGTTCACTCGGCCTGCCTTATCGCAGAGCGATGATTAAGATCATTTTGCCGCAGGCGGTTCGCATCATGATCCCGTCGTTCATTAACCAAATGGTCATTACGCTCAAGGATACGTCGATTCTGTCGGTTATCGGGCTCGTTGAGCTCACGCAATCAGGTAAAATCATCATCGCGCGCACGTTCGAGTCGTTCACTATCTGGTCCGTCGTCATGGTGATGTATCTGATTGTCATCATCGCACTGACCAAGCTGGCCGAGCGTATGGAAAGGAAGTTGCGCCATGGGTAAAATCCGCGTTGAAGGTCTCAAGAAGAGTTATGGAACCAATCAGGTGCTGAAGGGCATCGACATTGAAGTGAAACAAGGCGAGGTTCTCTGTGTCATCGGGCCGTCTGGCTCTGGCAAAAGCACCTTCCTCCGCTGCATCAACCTCCTGGAAGATATTACGGATGGCCGCGTCGTCGTTGACGACAAGGACATTAGCGACAAGGGCGTTGACATTAACAAGGTGCGCGAGAACATCGGTATGGTGTTCCAGCATTTCAATCTTTTCCCGCATTTCAATGTGTTGAAAAATATTATGTTCGCCCCAGTAGAGCTTGGTAAACAGAGCGCGGAGCAGGCTCGCACTACAGCGCTGCGACTGCTGGAGCGGGTCGGTCTGTCGGACAAAGCGGATGCGTATCCGCATCAGCTGTCCGGCGGCCAGAAGCAGCGCGTAGCCATCGCTCGCGCGCTGGCGATGAATCCCGACATCATGCTGTTCGATGAGCCGACCTCGGCACTTGACCCGGAGATGGTCGGCGAAGTGCTCGGCGTCATGAAGGATTTGGCGCGCGAAGGCATGACGATGATGGTCGTTACGCATGAGATGGGCTTTGCACGCGAGGTGGCTGACCGGGTCGTATTCATGGACGGCGGCTATATTGTGGAAGAGGGGCCTCCGGAAGAAGTATTTGGCCGTCCGAAGCATGAGCGGACGATCAGCTTCCTGGAGAAAGTGCTTTAGCAGGTGTTGTACCGTCGTGTATCGCTTAAGCTGAATAGTTGCGGCGGCGGTATACGATCAAGAAATGGCCCAATTGTCTTCCAGAAGGAAAAGGTCCCGCAAAGGCAGCTGATGCTGCCTTACGGGACCTTTTTTGCGTTCCATATGATAACGCTAGGGGATGTTTGTTCAAGGGATGACAAACCGGATCTTGGTGCCATCGGGATACTTCTCCAACTGATTGCCGACCCAGGAGCCTGCCCCCCGGTTGTCCGACGATTTAACATAGGCGATATGGGCGCCTGCGCCGCCTTCACGGCACATGGCCATTGGCCATTCGTCACGGTCGTATTTTTTTCGTGTCGGGATTCCCTTTAGCGATTCTCGGCGATTGTCCTCTGCATCATCGCGGTCGATCGTGCAAGTGATGGATTCGCCTGCAGCGATCGCTTTTTTGATATGAGCGGCGGTGTCAGGGTAACGTTTGGACGGGAAATAAATCGTTGCGTCATAGCTCGCTGAAGTGGCGGACGGCTTGGGCAGCCGAAGCTCCCAATTGAAGGTGCAGCCGCCTAGAAAAATAGCCGATAGCAGGAAAGCCAACCCGATCAGGAATGTGCGAACAGCTGTTATGCGAATCATGTTGTCCTCCAGGCTGCCTTAAAGTACGTTAGTTCGCGTCTAGACATCAGTATAATGGGGGCCGTCCAGGTTGAAAAGCTAATTTTTCCAGCAGAGCGATAACATCATCGTATAATGCCGTGTTAGAGGTTGGAGGGGGGACCTACTGTAATTTCAAGCACTCCTTTGTTGGCTCTTTCACTGAATGGCCTGGTAATCTGGTTTACATGCCATGATTGCACGCCAGAACCACTGACATTCATGAAGCATGAAATAGTGCCGTAACTTGCTACATACAGGGGCAGCTCAAAGGAAAATAAGGCATAGGCGCTGCTGAGTGAACCAAACTGATACACGAGCTGGAAGCTATAGGACTCGTTCGGAGGAATGTAGTTTAAAAATGGCGGCGGTGATTCGAAGTCTCCATTAAGATTCCGAGTCCGCATATAATAAGAGGTCATATTTCTTATCGTGAATTCTCTTGTAGCTGTAGGGAGGACTGAATCACTGTCGGCCGGGTCATAAGGATCGGCAAAGACACGAGTAGCGATGACCAGCAAAATAAACAGAACGAGGATGACTCCTATGCCTTTATAATTCCGGTATTCAAATTGTTCCATATCGGATTCTCCTATTCGGAATGGTTTGGCCCCAAAGGGCTAGTCTAGCTTGCCATGCCCAGTGAATAAGCTTAATCAACGACTCCGCGGAGCGGAACTTGGGGGATGGAGCATGCGGGGGAATGATAGGGCCGCTTTCGTAACAACGATCAGAGCTTGGATAGTTGTTTTTATCGCAGCGGGAATCGCGCTTTTTTCGATAGCTGTTCCTAGTTTGCTTGCATCGGATACGTACGGCTCGCACGAGTCATTGGCATCCATGAGATGGGATAATAAGGATGATTCAATGAGTAACCATCAGCATGGGGCATCTGTTCCAGCTTTTAATAAGGGAAGCGGAGGAGCTTGGCAAACGGCTCAAGCTATCCTTTCAACAGCAGGGCTTACAGCGATTGTGATCGTATCGGCAATTGTCATGCTGCGTATCCGGTTTTGGCGGCAGCCGCCGCAAATGTCGCTTATGATGGCGTGCATGGGATTGGCAATGGCGGCAGGATTATCAGGCGGTGCGATTTTGTCCATTTTGCTTGCCAGCTTTACTTTGCCTGCCATCGGGTCGGCGGTCGCAGCTGCAGCAGCGGGATATTATGCTGGAAATCGGCATGGCGTCGTACCTGCAGTGGAAGGTTTATTTGCGGGAATCATGGGCGGACTAATGGGTCCTATGCTCGGTTATATGGCGCTGTCCGAGCATCCGTTTGCCGTTGTGCTTTTCTCCCTCGGATTCTTTATTGTATCTTTGAGGTTGGGGAATAGGCTGCTGCGGGAATCATGTCGAGGCTCCGCTCATTCGCTAACTGAGTCGAAGCGTGCGAGATAAAAATCCTGTTTCGGTTCTGACGGGGGAATTGTTTTTTAGAATACGGAAATATCCGGAACCAGGAGCTGCTTCCATCGCAAATACGAGCTGCCCTATGTTAGTGTTTTGTTGGTCGTATACGTTATAGGTGACGGTAACAAATTCCGTCAATGTATCTCCGAGTCTTACTTCATAGTGGTGGCTCTCTCCAGGAAACAGATTTGATGGACTGGGTATACTTGAGGGTCCTGTGCGAGTGGAAAAGCGAAGTCTGTAGCTACTATTATTGACAACATCAAAACCTACTGTAGATTGAACAAAGGGTGAATCGTTGTCATCGTCTATCGGACTAAAACAAAAAATCGAGGTAACAATAACCAACAAAATAAACAAAACTAAAATCATTCCTATTTGCATGCATATTCCTCCCGATGATGTTTGTATATCAACATAGTATGGGAAGGAGATGCTTTCGGACTCAGGCAGTTGTCCAGGAAGATTAATAGGTTGTCAAAATCATTATTAAATTTATATCTGATAGGTGCAGAGGAGAAGAGGGCGGGTCCAAGCGGATCCGCCTTTTTGTTGTTGATGCTTGGTTGCTTGCAGCAGATTCATTTGATTGAAGTGGAAATGCTGTCTGCGGATCATTACAAAGATGTTAATTTAAAATGGAATTAATTGGACGTTGATGAATCTGGATTTCTAATATAGCATTCTTTAAGCAACTTTGAATTTTAAAAAGGAGTTATCAAAAAATGAATTACCTAGCTTTGAGAGCAACTTTCATTGGAATTTTAATTATATTATTGGCTTTGTACCTACAGATTCTTGATTTTGGTGACGGATTCGTCTTCAAGGTTTTTTTGTTGGGTTCTGTAATTTCTCTTATAGGAATCTTCTGTCTGAAGAATAATCAACAAAAATGATTATGCGGATAATGAAATATGGGAATTAATAAAGTTTATAAAAGAGAAATATTTATGAATTCTACCGCTCTAAAGGCATCGTTAATTGGATTGCTTATAATTTTCATTGCAATATACATGCAAGGAAGTAATGAATCATACTTTGAAGGACCAGAATACTATATGATGTTTCTCGGAGGAATAATTTCTCTCGGAGGTATTTTTAATTTAAAAGAATAAGAAATAAAAACTTTCAAGCGTCCGTTGGGCGCTTTTTTTCATGCTTTAATGAAAGCCAGCCCAGCTCCTAAAGTCAAGCCAGCCCCGCAACAACCAAAGATCATCAATGAATGGACTGTTCTGATTCTATGTAAAACTCTTTGATACCTAAGGGTTTTCCAAAAAAACGGAGGCCCCCTTGCGGGAGAGCACTGAAAAAGTCGTTTTTTGTTGCTTCAAGCAACAAAAAAACGACTTTTTGTCATTCTGTAAGATGCAATGGCTCATTTCTAAGCCATTTTCGATGCTGCTAACTTCACCATTCTAAACGAATGGATGTGCTCCGTCCGCAGCGACAACTCAAGGTCAAATATCCCAGACGCTTGGCCAACAATCGGGTGATTACAGGCTCCAATCAGCTTTGGGGTTTATCTGAATTTTTTCTTGATCATGCTGTGAAACGATTCGTTTTAATCATTTTTAACTGTAACCCAGGTGTTGCCGTTTTCGTAATCTAACGACACTTCGTCACTATACACCCTAAAATCTGAAATCCTTGTTTTCGGCGTGTAATTTGCTGTTCTCATTATTATTATTATGATTCCAACATTTTGTTCAATCCGGGTGTTAGTGAATATTGAGTAACTGACGGTAGCTTCTCTACTGGAGAAAAAACTTGTTTCTACCTCGAAGTGCATATATCCATTTGGATAAATGGCATGTAACGGAGGAGTGGGATACTCAAAAGACCCTTCCAGCTTTGTTGCTCTTAGGATATATTCACTTGTTTCATTGTAGACATTGAATCCTATGCTCCCTTGTGTAACTAAATCGTCATTCTGCAGATCTCTATCATTCAAAGAACTTCTAAAGATACTCGTAACTACGACCAGTAAAATAAACAAAACCAAAATCATTCCCGGTTTCATAACATTTCTCCCTCTCTGATTGTTCTACAACACTATATGTGGAAGAAATAGAATAGTGCAGGCTCGAAGAATCTATATCAAGCCATAGAAAGACGAATACATGCGAAACAGACAGCTGAAGCCAGGCGACAGCCTAAACCATTTGCGGGAGTGTCTGGAGAGGAAACCATAATCATTTGCCGGCAACAATAAGTCTGTACACTCTTGCTCCAGCATAAGAGGTGAGTTGATCATTAAATGATTTCATGTAAAATTCTTCATATTTTTCATTTTTAGTGGTCATTACAAATTGAACAACATCGACTAATCCGCCATCATTATTTCTTGCACTGTAATTAGCATTGCCCGAAATGGAAATGTTCCCGCTTGATAAGCTCCCCACGTATAAAATAACGGATTCGTTATATTTGGGTTCAATAATTGTTGGGACGGAGTAAGTTAAATTTGTGTACCAATTTAAATACAAAGTCAAGTCAGCCGTATGATTGTAAATATAAAAGGCTAATGCGTTTTGTTCCGTGGTAGAAATACCGTTGGAAGATAGGTTGCTAGGAACGGGGAGCACTAATTTTTCAGATAAAGCGGAAATAGCGATGACTAGCAAAATAAACAAAACTAAAATGGTCGCCAGGCTTGAATTGGAGCCGCTACTATTAACTCTAGCATTGCTGATCGACGTGGAAATATATGGATTATATATGCTATTCAATTTTATTTCCTCCTCTTAAAAGCACTCTAGCTGTTACTACTTAGGTCCCTCTAAATTTAGCTGAGGGGCCTTTTAATTTTCAAGGATTTCCGTGAGAAATGTTGAACTTCTCCTTAACAAGGAATACAACGGAGGAGATCTCATGAAACTAGCCCGGGAGCAAGCGATGAGGCTTAGCAAGAATGAGCTCGTTGAGATGGTTTTTGGCTTACTGGCCATCGTGGAGCAGCAGGCCGCTCATATCAAGCAGTTAGAGCAACGTGTCCATGAATTGGAGCGTCAGTTGGGTCAGAATAGCAGCAACAGCAGCAAACCTCCCTCCAGCGACGGTCTGCGCAAACCGACGAACTTACGCCAAGCCGGTGGGAAAAAAGGAGCACCGAAAGGGCA
>NZ_NMUQ01000001.1:937937-1129203 GCF_002233675.1 Paenibacillus herberti
CCTCCCTCCAGCGACGGTCTGCGCAAACCGACGAACTTACGCCAAGCCGGTGGGAAAAAAGGAGCACCGAAAGGGCACCGCGGTCATACCCTCCGCTTCAGCGCGAACCCGAATGAAATCGTCGTACACTCGCTTGAAGCCTGCTCCCGCTGCTCGTCTCCTCTTTCGGGAAGCGGGTATGAAGTGCGGCAAGTGTTCGATCTTCCGGCACCGCGCGTCCATGTCATCGAGCATCGCGCCGAGAAGGCTTGTTGCGCGACGTGCGGATTGGAGCAGCGCGCTGTATTTCCCGCCGAGGTGACTGCTCCTGTCCAATACGGTCATGGCTTCGTCGCTTTGACCACCTATCTGCATGCGTATCAAATGCTCCCACTGGAGCGAATCGGGGCTCTGTTTGAGGACCTGACTGGCCTGCGTCCAAGCGAGGCGACTCTGCTGTCCATGCTGGGGCAGATGAACCGGCAGTTGGCGAAGCCGGAACAGGACATTCGAACGGCGTTGTTCAACAAGCCGCTGGTTTACGCGGACGAGACGGGGGTTCGCGTCATGGGAAAACTGCGCTGGCTGCACGTCGTGTCCGATTCGGAATGGACCTGGCTGGCCCCTCATGACCAGCGCGGAAGTCAAGCCATGAATGAGCTGGGCCAGTTGCCTTTTTATCTGGGAATCGTCGTTCATGACTGCCTGTCGAGCTATTTCAAGGACGACTATGCGTTCATGCATGTGCTGTGCAATGCCCATCTGCTGCGCGAGTGCAAAGGCATTGTCGAGCAGGATCGGCACGCTTGGGCGGCAGGCATGATGGACCTTCTGCAGGAAGCGTGGCAGGTGACGAAGGAGTGCCGCCAGCGTGAAGAGGCCATTCCGGCAGAGGTCATCGAAGCCATCGAAGCGCATTACGATGCGATTCTCGAAGACGGCCAAGCGGAATGGGCGAAAGCTCCGGTCGAGAAGTGGGGCACTCGAGGCCGCAAAGCGAAGAGCAAAGCCGCCAACTTGGGTGAACGACTAGCTAAGCATAAACCGGCCATTCTCCGGTTTCTTCGAGATGCCAAGGTTCCATTTGACAACAATCAGGCGGAGAGAGACTTACGCATGGTGAAGGTCAAACAGAAGGTTTCCGGGAGTTTTCGAACGACGGAAGGCGCCAAGCAATTCGCTCGGATGCGCAGTGTCATTTCGACGATCATAAAGCAGAAGCTGGAGCTGCTCCCTTCGCTCGTTTCAGCGCTGTCGGGGAAACTGAGGCTTAGCTAGACCTAAGTAGTAACCTCTAGCTTCTCCTTAAAGTGCTTTCGGTTAACATATAGTATGAAGGAGTGAAATATATGGATACTAGCATCTGTACCATGTAATATTTTGAATAGGAACTCTTTAATTTAGGTACTTCTTCAGAGTCCGAATCTCTTCTCCCTTCATACTATGACAGTAGGAAGAGCATCAGCTCTTTGAGAGGAGAACTTAATAATGAAAGATGAAAATGCCCGGATTAGCGGCTACAATGGTTACAGTTTGGGGGTTATTCTAGTTCTGTTTATTCTGCTTGTTATTGTTACTTCTGTCTTTTTCTGTGGCCAAATGTACAACGGTGATTCGAGCGGCATTTTAAGCCCGCAAACATTCGGCATCTACAACGATACGAGCTCTTATCAGCTCTCCGTGACTTATCTTACTACAAATGCAATTCCTGTTACTGGGAATTTCGTCAACCCTATACCTAGTGACGGATTCAGCCAATACACGTTATTTCCTCCTGTAACGAACGGTACTGATACGGCTATCATCAGATACAATGTTTTGGATGGCAATGTTATCGTGGGAACTCTTGAGTTCAAACCGACTGTGAGTAGAACATCAACCGGCGTTTCAAGTTCAATAAAGGACATTACAAAAACGGGGCCAATCGTCACGAGCGTTTTCGGTGGCGGCCTGAACTTATCAATTAATAACCGTTTTTCCTCCTAAATAATATCCTGCGAAATTGAATTACGAAACAGCATAGTTGACTTGTCAACTCCCTCTCAAAGCCCGAACTTCTCTAGTCGATCCCTCATAAGATAATAGTAACAATTGAGGAGGGTTCAGCTATGCAGATTGGAATGATCCTGGTTCTGTTTATTTTGCTGGTAATAGCGATACAATGCTTTAACAAGACAAACAAGACAAACAGGACGAACAATGCGAATAATTCACTGGATGTCAATTCATTAGGCTCTATAGGGTTTAACGTTTATAACAAAACAAGTTATATCATGGTTTCACAGTATCTATTCGGACCTGATTTTGAAGAGCCCTATCCAACGTATCATATTATTTTGCCTGGAGGGGAGCATAATTTTCAAGTAAGTATAGGCGACTCTTCTACTTTACTTCATTGGCGTATTGGCAATGCCAACTATGATTTTGAATCCCGAGATGGAAGAGTACACGGATCGGTCAAAATACAGATGGGATACAGGGCCATTCCGAGAAATATAGTAACTGAGGCAGAGACAGAAGGACCGTTTGACGCTGAAACCGGTTCTACCTGGGTTACTCTCAGAGATGATGATTGATAGGCATAAAAAGCGAAAATCCCTTGAATATCAAGGGACTTTTTCATCGTTAGCGGTCTCAAACTACTTAACTAGTCATTTCTAACTGTAATATAAGTACCGCCGGTATTGAAATTAATCGGGAAAAACTCGTATCTTGTATAATTATAAGTTGTGGAAGGCGTCCCGAGCTTTACTCCCATAGAAACAGACAATCTTCCAATTGCTCGTTGATACACAGGGTTTACTACCTCATAAATTACACCTGCCGCTCCACTTGCTCCAGTGCTATTAAGCGCTACCTCGAAGTGGTAATCTTCATCAGGCCCGATCGTGTGCGCTCTTGGAGGAGGACTCGCAAAACCGCTGCTAATTACTGTTGATACTAGAATGAGGGCAAACCTGGTGTCTTCCACCGTTATGTTGTAAACATTGAATCCTTTGGTTTTTCCTTGCGCGGTTAAATTATTGTCTTCTAAACTTCCATCCTCCACGGCACTGCTTAAGCGACTTACAATGACCAATAAAATAAATAAAACCAAGATTACACCCAACTTCATAGTCATCGTCCTCTTCCTTCTGTATGGAAATATATCAACATTATATGAATAAAGCATAGAATGGCGTGGACTCTACGTAAAATCAAGATTTATGGTGACTCGTGGAGGGCTGATGGATATCAGCGGAAAAATTTCGGATCTCAAGTCTAAGGCAGACAAGCTTCGCTCCCAGATATTCGCTCAAAACGAGGAACTGGTGGAGCTCAGCTTGAATGAGGATGCCGATACAGCTGCAACAACAGAGAAAGTGCGGAAAAAACTGAAGGATCTCCGCATAGAACTGGAGGAGACAAGCGACCTCATTGAAAGCTACTCTTCCCGTTCCGGCATGACAGCCGATCAAAGCGGCGAGCTGGAGAAGATCCGTCAAGCGGCCAAATCTGAGCGCGAAGACCGGCTCAAGAAACAAAAGCAATTGTGCAAACATCGCGCGGCTTTGAAAGATAAACTGGAACAACTCAATAAGGAGATGCAGGAGAACGATCGGGAACTCACAGCAGTTGGGCAACCGCGTGAAACTCCTTTAATGGAAACCGCTTCGCCGGTGTTCGAAGTATTTTCACATAAGTTAACATTTTTAAATGTTGACGTTAAGCACGTAAAGTTCGTATCATTAATTGCAAATCGATTCTTCAGCGTGAATAATTTCAAGCGTCACAATCACCGCAGACTAAACAGCTAAAGAGGGCGAAGCCTTGAACCTTAAACCGACGATCGTATTGAAACCGCTAAGTTCCGAGTTGATTGAAGATATCCGTGTAACAAACGAGCCGTTTACACTCATAGGGCGGATCGTGCCTCAACTGCAGAACGGCAAATGGTCCTATGAAGAACAACTGTTCGACGAACCGAAGGATATTCGCTTTCCCGACGATCAGTTGAACTGGGAAGACTATATCGACCAGGAGAACAAGGCTTTGTTCTTGGCTTATATCGGATCAACATGTATCGGACAAATCCGGGTCGTTCGTGATTGGACCCGTTTCGGTTATATCGAAAACATCGCGACAACCCGAGAATACCGGCGAACCGGAGTCAGCAAGCTGCTGTTGGAACGAGCGGAAGCTTGGGCTAAGGACAAGAAACTGGTGGGTCTATCCTTGGAAGCCCAGGATGACAATCTCGTGGCGTGCCGATTCTATGCGAAGCACGGCTTCGTTCTCGGCGGAGCGGACTTGCTCAAGCATACGGGATCGGTCATTGATACAGCACTTTACTGGTACAAAATGTTCGATGAGCTAAGCTAACAGCGAATGACAAAGAGAGCCCGGGGAGGCGATCCACGGGCTCTTATCGTATCCGGAATTCGCAGACGTCGCGCAGATAGTACATGCCAGCGAGGATCAACGAGACCCGTGAACAGATCGACAGCTATGAGTAGGGGTTTTCATTACGTCTTATACACAATGGATTGTATGATGCGTGAGGAGGCTGGCTCTACAGGAGCGCTTGAAGCTTCAGGATGCAAGATATTCATTTGCTGCTTCATTCATTGTCGTCACTCTCCCTCAAGGGAATAATACAACAAAATTATGTAATAACATTTAGCGATTATTTTAATCAAGCTGTAGTACACTATCGTATTCGAAATTCACAAACGCTACGAACATAATACATGCCACTGATCTTCACCTGAACGGGATCGATCAACTCAATAAAACGGGCTAGCGAAGAGGCACTCATTCGAGGGCCTTTTTTCATGCCCAAAAACGCAAGGGGGGCAGGAACTGGTTTCAACGGCGATTAGATATATTTTGCATTACCAACGCTCCATCACTTTCCCATATTCCTTAACAGCGTCATCATAACAATATCATCTGAAGCGTCTAAAACCGATTTAATCAGATATTCCCCTGCTACGAATTTCTGAGTATTTACAGTAATTTGTGAAACAATCTCGTTATCCTGGCTAACCTTTAAAATGATGGATTTCGTCCCTTTTACATCTTCTTGTTGGAGAAATTTGTACATTGCAATTACCATGTGTTCAGTAGCTAAACCTGGATTTGGACCATCAGGCGGGAAACCCATGTGGGTTGTTACTGTTAGCTCCCCCTTTACTTCACGTTCATCAAGTACATCCACTTTAGTGGCAACGTCGAATACTTCAGTGTTTACTGCAGAATCTTTAGAAGAAGTGGGTTCTGGTGAAGGTGAGGCGAACGGAGTTGAAGTAGGGCCACAGCAAGTAATATGCCTGATGAAATTGATATGAACCGCACACAAACACCCCTTTGGTATGAATGGTATTTATTGTATGCGATCCATGTTCATCTATGGTATTTTTTTACGAGCGATTAGCTCTCAGGGGATAGTTTTTGTGCGGATTCGAAGTTATCTTTTCTGATTCTCTTCGAGCTTTCTTACGAAGATAAGCGTAACAGGCGCTGACCGCTGCGTCATCACCAGGGCCAATCGCGGACTTCTACCGCCGGCTCTGCCGGATTGAACGTCCGAGGGATTATATGGTCGAGCCCAAATATGGTAAGGGTACGATACGAGGCGTATTACCACAGTGGAGAGTGGGAGCGCGAGCCGTTGCAACCGTCAGGCAAGAAGATATTCCCTGCGGTCTGGATTAGCGGTGTCGGCGCTTATGCGGGTATCCAGCAGGGGCGGAGCTTTCGGGTTGTGCAGGGTAAGCCGGAGGAAATCGTCCGTATGATGGAACGACGATAGAAAGACGGCTTCACCTCAACAGTATCAAGCCTTTCTGGGTTTCCAAACGACATAAAAGAGACGGATATTCCGAATACCGAAGTTTCTATATCCTATATCTTCATAGCCTTTCTGCCGAAGCAATGGCAGGGGGCTGTCTTTATATTCCTGGGATATTGGAGGCTGAAAAAGTATGGTTAAACAAAGGGGGATTTCTGCTCAAAGAGAGGCTACAGGTTCATGAGGCTGCAACTGGAACTGAAAGATGAGAGGACATTAGGCGACTGGTTGGCTAGTCGTATTGAGAAGCATGTCCTTGAGGAATACGGCTTGCTTATTGAAGTAACCTTAATGAATGATAGCCCAGCTCCTAAGATCAATCCAGCCCCGCAGAAACCAAAGAACACTAATGATAAATTGCCGGAAGTAATGAATGTTGAAGACGTACGGAAAGTATTAGGGATAAGCAAGAACGCGGCCTATAGCTTGGTTAAGTCCGGGGAATTTCATGTCGTTAAGATCGGGAAGAAGATTCTGATTCCAAAGGATGGGTTCTTGGAGTGGCATGGATCATCGAGATAAAATGGTGCCCATCTGGTGCCCAATCTTTCAAATTGTGAAAGTGAACAGATGCGATATAACAGAAAAAGCCTTGATAAATAAGGGTTTCCAAACAAAAAATCGAGGCCCCCTTGCGGGGGCCTCTTTCATGGGAGAGGAGAAACCGGACGAAGAGCTTATGGGGAAACGTAAGCCTTCTCCGCGGTGTCTACGGCATCTCTCGACGCCGATAATTACAGGTTGCTCTAAGATGGGCAAATATATACATGGGAGACGGAAATTTGGTGAAATGATTTCCGATAAGCGACATGATGCTGGAAGGCTTAGGGATGTAACCCGATACAGCTGTCGCTCGGGACGATCTCGATCGTGTACGACAATACGAGATCATCTCAACAATTAATGTGCATCTGACGCATCGTCAATACGTGGAGATTCAAAGAACCGTTAAAGCTTTTTAAAAAGGCTTAACGGTTCTTTGTAATTTCTGTTAACTATGAATCTATATGGACACATGCCGGGTTCCGACACCTTCCCGTTACATACACTATTAATAGTTAGATAGGAATACAAGAGTCTGGTTATACCGCAAAGGTAACGCGATTGATTATTTTCGATCAGTCCGATGCCGATGTCAGTGTGCCTTTTTCGCCATCAATTGTTGACAGGAAATCCATTACTGGCACTAGAAGAGGAGGTTCGCTATGAATAATAGGCCCGCTTCATCAGCAAAAAGCAGTTTTAGCAACCCGGGTATTATTCTCATTCTGTTTATTCTGTTAGTTGTCGTTGTCGGTTCCGTTCCTAAAACGCGAAAACATAATGGATCATCCTCTGAAGTATTATCAACGGCAGGATTCATCGTTAGAAACGATACGTTCTATTACACGCTCGTCTTAACTGGTTTAGAGGGAGAAACGCAACTGCCCGAGATTATTTTTATGCCCCCTGGCGGCAGTGTTCGCTTCGAGGTACCTAGCAGAGCATTCGAAACGACCAGGGCCAATATTAAGTACACTGTGTTCGACGAAGATGGGGAATCGCTTGGCGATCTCACATTTACTCTTGTAAATCCAATCGTTTTTCCTACATTCAGCAACATCAAGACGACAGCGCCAATCAATACGCAAAAAACCAGCACAGCTTACCCGGACGTTACTCCATTATTGATTGTTACGGAAAAGTACTAAACACAAAAATCGGAAATGAACAAGGGTTATTCGTATTAACAGGAGGGGATATGGATGAAAGATAGACTTAACAAATCGGGAATTAGCAATAGAAATGGTAAAAGCATAGGAGTTATTCTCGTTTTGTTTATTTTGCTCGTTATTGTTACCCGCGTCTTTAATCCTACAAGAAACAGAAACGAAAACAGAACCAGGAACGGTTCGTCCTCTGCAACGGAAGAGTTTCGAAGATTCGACATCATAAACAATACTATCGGTTATACAGCCGTCCTTATTGGACTTGAGGGGGATGCGGGCCAGCCTACTCTTATTTTTATTCCTCCCGGCGGAAGAACTAGTTTTGAGCTGCTAAACATTCCATTCAATCTCACCACAGCTACCGTCAAGTATGACATCTTAAATGAGGAAGGTGTTTCAGTAGGAGAGCTGAATGCCACACTGTATAATTCAAGTGTTTATATCCCTGGATATATTAATATCACTACAACTGGGCCGATCACAACAAGGACAAATTACGGTCCGTCTCCAGACTTCATCCCACAGTTGACGATTATAGATGTATGATTGCCAGCATGTGATCCGCATAGAATCGAGGGTCTCTGTAATTAAACACTACATCAACGAAACCTATACAAACTTTGATTTAGGAGGACTTTACAATGGATGATTTACCCGAGATATCGACGATAAACTCATATAAAAGCGCCGGATTAGTTCTCGTTCTATTTATTCTGCTGGTCATCGTTAACGGCATCTTTTTCAACGTTTCGAACCGCGCTAATGCCAGTGATGAACTAAATGATACTTTCATCGCCGCATCTTTAGTGTTTGAAATCTCCAACCAAACTTATTCTTACACGCTCAGACGCACCTCATTTGTGGGAGACACAGGAACGCCAGTCCCCAGCGCAACAATTGCACCCACCCGAGCCTCCCGTTTGCCAGTGAAAAAGGAGTTGTTCAGGATGACCAGCGCGACTGCCACTTACGATGCGTTAAACCAAAACAACGCTAAGGTTGGCGGATTCCAATGCACGATGTTTATAAGTGACAATGGGGATGCTTACTTTACTGGTGTTACGAAAACAGGATCAATCAATACCACCGTGACTTTTTCGGGAGAGACTCCGGTATTGGTTATTAGAAGCTCTTAAGTTACGGCTTGCGGAACAACACAGTCCACAAGAACGATTCGCCAAATAATGAATTAGGTTGTTCAATTTTTTGCATTCTTCTAAACTCTATGACTTCAAAGTTTTTGAAAATGGTTTTGATTTTTTTCTCCGTGTAACCTAATCCACCCATCAGGCTTCGTGTACGATAAACCTCCCAATCGATCATATCTGACCCTGTTGATCCCGATGCAAAACACACTAATCCGAAGTGTCCCCAAGTTATCGCTTCCTGCGAAAGATCAATGCCATCGGGAGAGCTTCCGATTTTGAATGTCTGGAGCACGTAAAATATCAATGTTGTGAAAATGGTCCGAGATGGTCCGCTTTTTATTTTTTTCAAAAGTTTTTTGATTGAGAGAGGCAACAGCCGCCCCAGCATCGATTTGTTTTACGTATATTGCAAGCAGATAGAGAACTTTTTTGCTGCTGATCGCTAGATATGCTGTTAGAGACCAAAGCTTTACTAAAAGGGAGACTGATAACGAGAACCCAAAATTCCGTTCCAACCCAAGCGTCATTCTCATTTTATTTATTTTGCTAGTTGTAGCCGTCGGAGTAACATCTCATGAGTAACTGAAGGGCTCTGTCCCTCCTCCTGGCAACGGATCGGGTATATTATCGACTGCGGGGTTCCTTCTTCGAAATGACACCGTTACTTTTACGCTAGTAATCACAGATATAAGAGGGGAGCCTGTAGGTTTGCCAAGCCCGATATTTATGTATCCGGGGGCCCTTAATAGTTTTGAGCTGCCAAGTAGAGTATTTGAAACAACTCAGGTTCATGCCGAATATACCGTATTCAGCGAAATGGGGGAAATTCTGGGGTTACTGAATTTCACGATGAAAAATCCGATTCATCTTTCCTACATTCAGTAATATTAGAACGACAGCTCCAATCAATACAAGAACTACGACTACGGAATATCCGGAAGTGAATCCATTATTAATTGTTACGAATAAATAAGCATAAGCAGCGAAATGAATGTAGTAATGCGGAGCTTGAGCGCAGCAGGTGCATCTATCGGGAATGTAAATAGTAGCGTGCTTTGGGAGTGGAACGGATACCGAGCTCCGCCAGCGCTTTCATCGAATACTTCGGATGTGGTACGATAGGAGGGCCATTTTGGCGGCAACTGCCGCAGCAACAGGAGGACCGTTCATCCATGAGAGTGATAGCGGGCGAAGCTAGAGGGCGTGCGCTCAAAGCCGTGCCAGGAACTAACACAAGACCGACGACCGACAAGGTCAAGGAAGCGATTTTTAGCATGATCGGCCCCTATTTCGACGGAGGCTGGGCGCTGGATCTATTCGCAGGCACGGGTGGTCTCGGTATCGAGGCTCTGAGCCGGGGGATGGAAAAAGCGGTGTTTGTTGATCAGGACCGCAACAGTATATCAATAATCCGTGCCAATGTCGCAACAACTGGGATGACGGCGCGATCCGAAATCTATACGAATGATGCCGGCAGGGCCGTGAAGGCGCTGGAGAAGCGGGGAATGCGCTTTTCAGCGGTTTTTCTTGATCCACCTTACCGGTTAACCCATATGGACGAGCTGATCCTGCAGTTGGATGAGAGGAAGCTGTTGTCGGATGATGCGGTGATTGTCGTGGAGCATGACGGTTCGCATGAGTATCCCGAGGTAATCGGAAGATGGGAGCAGCGGAAGAGATCGGCATACGGAGAGATAGCAGTGACATTATATCGCTGTCGCCAAGACGATCGTCAAGACGGGGATACGGAGGCTGGAAATGGACAACAGGAATAACGAACAATTACTCGGTGGGGCGCTGTCCGGCGGCAATGAGACGAGCTTAGTTGATGTGGGATGTGGAAAAGGCAGAATCGCAGTTTACCCGGGCAGCTTCGATCCCGTCACCTGTGGGCATCTGGATATTATCCAGCGCGCTTCGCGCCAGTTCGATACGGTTATCGTCGCAGTGCTCAACAACACGAGCAAGAGCCCTCTTTTCTCCGTGGAGGAAAGAAGGGAGCTGCTGACCGAGGTTACGCGGGATATTCCCAATGTGCAAATCGACAGCTTCCGCGATCTGCTCGTTCGTTTTATGCGTTCCAAAGGGGCTCGCACAATTGTGCGCGGCATCCGTTCCGTAACGGACTTCGAGTACGAGCTGCAGATGGCGTCTACGAATCATCAGTTGGACGGGGAAATCGAGACGATCTTCATGATGACGAATCCGAAGTATTCCTACCTCAGCTCCAGTATCGTAAAAGAGATTGCCCGTTTCCAAGGAAGCGTGAAGGATCTCGTTCCCCCTCCCGTCGAAAGGGAGCTGCTTCTCAAATATTCCGACCGGCCTTGATAAAGGCCGGTTTTTTGCATGGGCATGGGCGGGACTTTGGCATCGCGTGAGCATGATATGACAGGGCGTGGGTAGGGTAGAGAAGTGTATAGCAGAGCAAGCATGAGCAGGGATAGGTAGGCTGATTGCGGCAAAGCCGCTTCAGCGGCGCTCTGAGCCTGCACCTAGGCGGTGCAAGCTGGCCAAAGCGCCAGTTGCGGCGGACAGCACCAGCAGAGCCGCGATGAGCCCGGCCATCAGCGGAAGCTGCAACAGCAGCGAGCTGCGCAGTACGTTTGCCCAGGCGCCAGGCTCTTGCAGCAGCTGAGCTGCAAAAGCCTGCCATGCGGGCACATGCGTGCCGCCTGCGGCAAAGGCTGGCGCTGCTGCTGTCATCAGCGCCTCCAGCGGGCGCCATAACAGCAGCGCCAAGCCGCCGGCCAGCATGCCAGCGAGCAGGCGCGCGCCGGCTAGCGGCAACAGCCGCAGGCCGGTGCCGAAGGTTGCGCCGCCTGCTTGCAGCAGCCCGCAAAGGCCGCCCCAGCCGAGGGCTACGGCTAGAACAGCCGCCTGCAGCATAGCGGCTGGCTCTGGAGCATGCCAGCTGGCGAGCGAGGCGGCGCCAAGATGCACCTCTACAGCTGCGTTCAGCGCTGGGCCGCGCAAGGCGGCAGGCAGCAGCGGCTGCAATAAACGCAGCAGGACGGAGGCGAGAATGATCAGGCCGCCGGTTGCCATTAGTTGTTGGACGGCTCCGGCGACGCCGTCTCCGAGTGCTTTTCCGAAGCTGCGGCCATCCCTGTTTCTGCCATCTTCCATCGCCTGTAATGCACGTGAAAACAGCGAGCCGCTGCCAGTGGATTCATGGAGGTCCTTTTTTTCCAACGAAGCAGAAGGAGCGTCACTTGCCCTGTGGTTGGAGAGGGTTTCACCAGAGCGGGGGAGGGCCCAAGCGCTTAGTAGGCCGGCAAGAAGCGAACCGAGCCAGATAATCGGCAGCAGTAGCAGGCCGTACAGTGGTTGGTGTAGGAAACCCGCGCCAAGCACGACAATGAGGAAAAGTGGATTCGGCGAATGGGCCAAAGCAAGCAGACGCTGCCCCTCGCGACGGGTCAGCCGGCCGCTCGTAACGAGCTTCCCTGTGGCTGCAGCGCCAGCTGGAAAGCCGCTTGTCCAGCCTTGAACGAGCGCCCAACCAGCCGATCCAGGCAGGCGGAGCAGCCGCATAAGAGGGGAAAGCAGGACGCCAAGGCCGTCTGCAAGCCCGAAGGCCAGCGTCAACTCGGCGAGCACAAGAAAAGGCAGCAAGGCAGGAAATACAAAGTTCCACCACAAAGAAAGGCCGGCCAGCGAAGCCTGGAACGCCTGGGACGTGCCGCTGACAATAGCGACTACAAGCAGGATGGCGGCACAAGCGGTAATGAGGGAACGAAACATCGGGGGTCCTCCTTCAAGTCGTTGCCGCCTGCCGAGATCCACTGACGTGCCGTTCTGGGCGCCGCAGCTGATCTATGGACAGGACACCTATTTATACGCGGCGACGGACGAGCTTAGAAGGAGAAGGAGCAGGCGATGAAACTAAACCATCCTTTGAATAGGAAAAAAGCCGCGCAGCAGCGCCCCGTGATGAGGGTGATTATCGCACTGATCTTGTTTGCGGCAGCGATCTTTGGCATGACGATTCCGAAGCTTTATTATATTTCCGAACCTGGGTTTTCCAGAGACGCCGGTGGATTGATCCAGCTGCCGCACGCCAGCGGCGAGGATGAAGAAGCCATAACCCGCACTCCGGGTACAGCCAAGTCCCCTGATCCGACTCCTGATGCTAATAGGGATAAAAAAATAAACGAAAAACTAGCGCCGGCTCCCGGCTGGTATTACACGACTATACGTCTAGATCGGGCTAACATGCTCCAAGCTTTATCAGCCTGGATCGGTCCGGGAGAGGTTTATACGGCCCGATCTGTTCTGGGCGGATTGAACGAAGCAAGCTACATGAAACGAATGAATAGGATCATGCTTCTTGCGTTGCAGGATGCAGCCGAGGCGGCTATGAAAGAAGCGGGCATACCGCTGAAAAGCGTACCGCAAAGCGTAGTTGTCGAGTCAGGCGGGGCGTTTGGCGACGCCTTTAAGCTGGAGGTGGGAGATATGGTGCTGAAGGCGAATGGAAAGCCCATTCACGAAATGGTAGGGCTACTGACCGAGCTGGATGCAGCCTTCTCCGCCGAAGCCCCGATGCGTTTGGAGGTGCAGCGTGATGGAAATCGACTCCAGCTTGAGGGCCGAGTTGAACTGCAAAACTTGGCGCTGTTAAGTCGTTCTATAGGTTCCGAGGATAGTGGACTGCCATCATTCAATGAGCTGCGGCAGCTGTATCTGCCAGGACAATCGGAGCCGTTGAAATGGGGCGAAGCTGGAGCAGGAGGTCCTTCAGCAGGTTTGATGGCGGCGCTGGCCTGGTACGACTCGCTGGATCAAGGTGATCTGCTTGCCCGTCGTGCCATCGCAGGTACAGGCACATTGGATGTGGAAGGCTTTGTAGGGGCTGTAGGAGGAGTCGCGGAAAAGGTGAGCGCCGCCGCTGCGGCGGGAGCGGAATGGTTCCTTGTGCCAGCTTCAGAGGCGAAGCTAGCTGAGAAGGCGGCGCGGTCGGTTGGGAAGAACGACCGCACCGGGCAGGAGATGAAAATCATCGCCGTCACCAGTTTGGCGGAGGCAATCGAGAAGCTGCAGTTGGACGATAGTAACCTTTAAGATTCAACTCATCTACAGCCGAACCGGCGGTTCGTAATAGTCGCGTAGCAGGCGGCGCGGATCGGTCTGGCCGCCGGCGGCGGCATAAACAGCCGTGCCTCGCACGTCCAGTTCCAGCAGCGGCAGCTCAGGTGCTCGCGCGGCGCTCATGAGCACCGGAACGGAGGCGCTTGAGCGCATGCGCGCGAGTAGCTCTCGCCCGCGCTCAGTGAAGCCCAACACCCGGATGTAACCGGGTCCGGCAGCGAGCCGCTCGCGCGTCAACTCGGACTTGCGCAGATTGAGCAGCACGCCGAGCAGCGCCCGCTGCAGGCGGGTGCGGGTGTAACGCTTCGTTTTGAGCGCGCCAAGCAGCTCATCGAATCCGAGCGTGGGGAGGGTCGGGAGCTTGGCTGAAATTCGATGCTGCAATCCTTCCGCAAAACCGAGTGTACCAGCCAGCGATTCATGAGACTCTGTCAGCAGGCGATGCAGCAGCGCCGGAAAATAGTCCTCCCACTGGCGCGGAGCAGCGCCAGTGGCGAGCTGCTCCTCCAGCACTCTCAGCGTGCTGGAGGGCATGTACGGCGCGAGCGGGGCGGCATTGCCCGCTTCCTCAAGCATGCGCCGCAAAGCCGTCGCGCTGGCGATGGAGCCGCTACCGGCCACGTCGTGGTAGCCGGCTCCCTCTCGCTCGATCGTGAGCGGCTCCATGCGGCCGCCGATCCG
The DNA here is from genome assembly GCF_002233675.1 of Paenibacillus herberti. GTDB lineage: Bacteria > Bacillota > Bacilli > Paenibacillales > Paenibacillaceae > Paenibacillus_O > Paenibacillus_O herberti. The sequence goes on from NZ_NMUQ01000001.1 coordinate 952,382, forward strand.
CTCCAGCGCGATCAAATAGTGCAGCCCCAGCGTCATATTCGGCTGGGCCAACTGCTCCTGCGTTAGCGCGAAATCGCCGCCAGCCGCCAAGCCCCCGTCCCGGGCCGCATCGGCGCACAAATACTCCGCTGCCGCGGCCGAGTAAGCGGACGGGTAAGCAACTCCCTCGGCGAGCTTCGCCGCCAGCAGGGCGCGAAACCCATCCGTCTCGGCAGCGAGCATGCTCGCTGCCCGGCGCAGCGGAGCCAGCTCGCCGCTCTCGCTGCCGAAGCAGAAGGCGTCGACGACACCCGTCGACTCTAAGACGGAGACCGCGCCGTAGGCGAACCATTCCGCAGGCTGTACGGAATAGGCAAGCGGCAGCTCCAGCACGAGGTCGCAGCCGCCCTCCAGGGCGGTGCGCGTGCGAGCCCACTTGTCCATTAGCGCCGGCTCGCCGCGTTGTAGGAAATGGCCGCTCATGACGGCGACGGCGGTTTCTGCACCGGCGGCTTCTTTGGATTTTTGCAAATGATAAGCATGTCCGTTATGAAAAGGGTTATACTCGACGATAAGGCCGACGCTTCGCATTGCATTTAGCACCTCTGCTTGGAGAAGAAATTGTTGCTCCTACTATACCATGGTGACGGCAGAGCAGCGAATTGCTCCGGGATTCGGTTGACAAAAGGTTCCCCGTCTCGATATAATAAATTTTGTTTGTTTGGAGTGATCTTATGGAATTTCGTGTCATGGAAGTCGTGTCCAAAGGGCTGACTTCGAGCTTCCGCGAGAAGCTGGATGTCAGTGAACTGCTTCAGGAACGCAAGGATATCGTCTCGGCTAAGCCGCTGTCCGTAGAGTTGGATGTTGGGCCTTATGGAAAGTCTGCTGGGGTCAAGGGTGAGCTTAATGCGGATCTGACGATGGTCTGTTCACGTTGCCTGGAGCCGGTGGAGAAGCAATTTTCGATTTCAATCGAAGAGCGCTTTGCACTTGCCACCACGGTGAAGAATCCGGACGAGGATGAGGATCTCATCATCGTCAAAGAGGACAAGGTCAACCTTCAGCCTTATGTGGAGGGAACTTTGCTCATCTATCTGCCGCTCGCGCCACTCTGCAGTGAAGACTGCAAGGGGCTGTGCCCGGATTGCGGAACCAACCTGAACGAGCAATCATGCGGCTGTTCCAGGGACCGTATTGATCCCCGGTTCGAGGCGCTTAAAAAGCTGCTGGAGTAGAACCACTAGGCATGATTGAATGCAACGCCGATCTTTGAAGGAGGTGTTAAACAATGGCAGTACCACAACGCAGAACGTCCAAAACCCGCCGCGACAAACGCCGCACGCATTTCAAGTTGACTGTGCCAGGCATGGTGAAATGTGAGCAATGCGGAGAGCTGAAACTGGCTCACCATGTTTGCAAAGTTTGCGGATACTACAAAACCAAAGAGGTTATTTCCCAATAATCTCGTTTGTCCCGGGTTCGGGACTCCCGAAGCGTTCGCCCTCGTGGCGAGCGCTTTTTTATTATTCATAATGATTACATATAGCTCTTTTGGTTTGCGGGCGCGGAATAATTTCTATATACTGAATTGGTACCAGGTGTTAAACTTCGGAATTGTGCATACTTATCTTTCAAAGGTGGTGCAGGTCATCGAACGCCTTCCGAAAAAGCAGCGGCACCAGCAGCTACTGAAGCATATGGAGGATAATCCCTTCATGACGGACCGCGAGCTGACCCGCCTGCTAAAAGTCAGCATCCAAACAATCCGTCTGGACCGAATGGAGCTCGGCATTCCCGAGCTGAGGGAGCGGCTCAAGCTCATGGCGGAGCGCTCCTACGATCCGGTCCGTTCACTGCAGGCCGATGAAGTGATCGGTGAGATCGTGGATTTGCAGCTCGACAAGAGCGGCATCTCTATCTTCGAGATCAGCGAAGAGCATGCTTTCGCCCGTACGGGCATTGCCCGCGGGCATCATCTGTTCGCTCAGGCGAACTCCTTGGCTGTCGCCGTCATCAACGATGAGGTCGCGTTGACGGCGACGGCGGATATTCGTTTTCTGAGGCCGGTCCATCTCGGGGAAAAATGCATCGCCAAGGCTTACGTTCGCCGCGCCGGACAGCGCAGCAAAGCCAAGGTCGAGGTGTTTTCCTACGTTGGGGACGAGCTTGTATTCGAAGGTCAGTTCGTGATCCATCACTCCGGCAACGAGGCGGCCAGCATAGAAGGAGGAGACGAGCATTGAGAATCGCGATTGACGCGATGGGCGGAGACCATGCCCCGGGACAGATCGTCAAAGGGGCTCTGATTGCGGCGCGAGAATGGCCTGATACGGAGCTTGTGCTCGTCGGCAACCCGGAGGCCATCAAGGCGCATATTGAAGGAGCGCTGCCTCCAAACCTCATCATTCATCCGGCGTTAGATGTAATTGAAGCCGATGACGAGCCTGTACGTGCCGTCCGCCGTAAGAAGGACGCCTCCATGGTCGTAGCGGGACGGCTCCTCCGCGAAGGTCAAGCTGACGCGATGCTGTCGGCTGGCAACACCGGCGCGCTAATGACGACAGGACTGCTCGTCGTAGGTCGCATGGAGGGCATTGAGCGGCCAGCGCTAGCTCCGGTGCTTCCGACGCTAGACAACATCGGCGTGCTGGCCCTGGATCTTGGAGCCAACATGGACGCGAAGCCGGAGCATCTGGCGCAATACGCGATCATGGGCAGCATTTACCGTGAAAAGGTGCATGGCATTCAGCGTCCGCGAGTCGGCCTGCTCAATGTCGGCACAGAGCCTGGCAAAGGCAGCGAGCTCACGAAAGCAGCTTTTGAGCTGATGGAGAGGGCGCCGATTCACTTTATCGGTAACGTAGAATCCCGCGACGTCATGCAGCGCAGCTGCGATGTTCTGGTGTGCGACGGATTTTCCGGCAATATTTTGCTGAAGGCGATGGAGGGAACAGCGGGGGCCGTGATGAAAGAACTAAAGGACGCCTTCAAAAGCAGCTTGCTCACCAAGCTTGCCGCAGCCATCATGATGCCAGGGCTTAAGGGGCTCAAAAACAAGATGGACTACGCACAGTACGGCGGCGCTCCGCTGCTCGGCGTGAATGGCCTCGTCGTGAAGTGCCATGGCTCCTCGGACGCAGAGTCGGTCAAAAATGCGGTCCGCCAAGCGCGGCTCGCCCTGCAGGCTCGGCTCATCCCGACGCTTGCCGCTGAAATCAAAGGAAAAGAGGTCTCCTTATGACATTAATCCCGGTGGGTATTATCGGTACGGGCAAATATGTTCCAGAGCGTGTCCTGACGAATCAGGATCTGGAGCAAATGGTGGAGACCAATGACGAGTGGATCGTCACCCGCACTGGAATCCGCGAACGGAGAATCGCGGCCGAGCATCAAGCGACCTCCGATCTCGCCTACGAGGCTGGCCTCAAGGCGCTGGAGAGCGCCGGGCTGACGGCTGAGGATCTGGATCTGATCATCGTAGCGACGATTACGCCGGATATGTTCTTCCCGTCTACGGCAAGCTTGCTGCAGCATCGGCTCGGCGCTTCCCGCGCAGCAGCTTTTGACCTGTCGGCAGCTTGCTCTGGCTTTATCTACGGCCTAGCTACCGCGTCCAATATGATCGCAACAGGCATGTACAAAAATGTTCTGCTGGTGGGAGCCGAATGCCTTTCGCGTATTACGGACTATAGCGACCGCAACACTTGCATTCTGTTCGGCGACGGAGCTGGAGCGGTTGTGCTCGGCGAGGTTCCGGCAGGGCGCGGCTTCCAATCATTTGAGCTCGGCTCGGACGGCTCAGGCGGCCAGCTGCTCAAGATTCCGGGAGGCGGCTCACGCCTGCCATCTTCGGCGGACAGTGTTGAATCCAAACAGCATTATCTCAAAATGGCTGGCAACGACGTGTTCAAATTCGCCGTCCGCGTCATGGGTTCTTCCGCTGAGAACGCCCTTGCTAAAGCGGGCATGACCAAAACCGATATTGATCTGCTTATTCCGCATCAGGCGAACATTCGTATCATCCAGTCGGCCTTGAATCGTTTGGAGCTTTCGGAGGACAAGGCTATGGTTAATCTGGATCGCTACGGCAATGTGTCGGCGGCCTCGATTCCGCTGGCGCTTGCCGAGGCGGTAGAGCAGGGACGCGTCCAAGAGGGCGACAAGCTGCTGCTCGTTGGCTTCGGTGGCGGACTGACCTGGGGAGCTTGTACGCTCGTTTGGTAAGCTTATTTTCAACCGTTATCATATGTAGAACCGGGAGGGCATTCGCTTGAGCAAAATTGCATTTGTATTTCCGGGACAGGGAGCCCAAGTTGTCGGAATGGGCAAGGATCTGTACGAATCGAGCCCGCGTGCCCGCGCGGTGTTCGAGGAAGCGGATTCCGCGCTAGGTTTCCCTTTGTCGGATATTATATTCAGCGGACCAGATGAAGCTCTGAAGCAGACCGCGAACACGCAGCCTGCTCTTCTGACGGTCAGCATTGCCTTTCTAGAGGCGTTCCGGGAGTCCGGTATTACGCCTGACTTTGCAGCAGGACATAGTCTCGGTGAGTATAGTGCGCTGACGGCTGCTGGATCACTCGGTTTTGCCGATGCGGTGCGCACTGTACGTGCTCGCGGCGAGTTCATGGAGCAAGCTGTACCGGGCGGCAAGGGTGCGATGAGCGCTGTGCTCGGTGCGGAGCGTAAAGCTTTGGCAGCACTCTGCGCGTCTATATCTGCGGAAGGACATGCTGTTGAGCTGGCTAACGTCAACTGTCCAGGACAGATTGTCATTTCCGGCAGCGCCGAAGGCGTCGCCCTAGCTGGTGAGCGGATCAAGGAAGCGGGAGCCAAGCGTGCTATTGCGCTGGAAGTGAGCGGTCCTTTCCATTCCTCGCTGATGAAGCCGGCGGCGGAGCGCCTATCCGAAGTGCTGGAGCATGTCGCAATTAGTGATGCCTCTGTACCGGTCATTGCCAATGTCACGGCAGAAGCTGTTACATCCGCCGCCGACATCCGCAGGCTGCTTGTTGAGCAGGTATACTCTCCGGTGCTGTGGGAGGATACGGTGCAGGGGTTGATCCGCGAGGGCGTGGACACTTTTGTCGAGCTCGGTTCGGGAGCAGTGCTGGCGGGGCTTATCAAAAAAACCGACCGGAGCGTGCGTGTCCTGTCCGTGAACAGCGTTGAATCGCTGCAAGCGGCAGTTGCCGAGCTTCAGTCTCAATCCTAAGGAGGTACGAGGAATGTTTGCAGATTTAACTGGCAAAACGGCTCTCGTCACCGGAGCTTCGCGCGGCATCGGCCGGGCAATTGCCGTAGCGCTTGCCGAGGCTGGCGCGGATGTCGCCGTCAACTATTCTGGAAGCGAAGCGGCAGCGGCTGAGACTGCCGCTGCCGTAGAAGCACTCGGCCGCAAGGCACTCATCCTCAAAGGCGACGTCGGCAAATCCGCTGATTTCGATGGTTTGGTCAAGAGCGTCCTGGAAGCTTGGGGCAAAGTCGATATTTTGGTCAACAATGCCGGCATTACGCGTGACAACTTGATCATGCGCATGAAGGAAGAGGAGTTCGACCAAGTTATCGAAACGAATCTGAAGGGTGTATTCAACGGCATTAAAGCCGTTAGTCGCCCGATGATGAAGCAACGCTTCGGCCGTATCATCAATATTTCTTCGGTCGTTGGCGCGCTAGGCAACCCTGGGCAGGCCAACTATGTGGCGGCTAAAGCCGGCGTTATTGGCTTGACGAAGTCCTCTGCCCGCGAGCTGAGCTCGCGCGGTATTACGGTCAACTGTGTTGCACCGGGCTTCATCGAGACGGATATGACGGGCAAGCTGCCAGAAGAGGCGCGTCAGGCGCTCTTGGGCGGCATTCCGCTGGCCCGTCTGGGCAAGCCGGAGGATATTGCTGCGGCCGTGCGCTTCTTGGCATCCGATGCAGCGGGTTACATGACCGGCCAAACCGTCCATGTAGACGGCGGCATGTACATGTAACTTGGAGCATCCGGCTATGCTATAACGCAGTGCGTAAACGGTTGTACAGCATGGAGCCGTTTACGTGTGGCATTTTGAAACAGATTCTCGTATAATACCATGGAGGAGGTGAACCGGATGTCCGAAGTAGTGGATCGCGTCAAACGCATCGTAGTCGATCGCCTTGGCGTTGACGAAGCGGAAGTAACCCTCGAAGCTTCCTTCAAGGATGACCTCGGCGCTGACTCGTTAGACGTTGTCGAGCTGGTCATGGAACTTGAAGATGAATTCGACCTGGAGATCTCTGATGAAGATGCAGAGAAGATTACAACTGTGGGAGAAGTAGTCAATTACATACAATCTCATACGTAATTGCCAACAAGAGTCCCGTTTTACGACGGGACTTCTCTCTTACACAGGGGCAATCTCCGCAAGGTTCTTCCTATGCAGCTAGCCGTGCTGTGGTAATGCTGCCTTCAATTAATCCGCTGCCTGCGCCACTGATGTGACAGGCGCTGGAATCATCCCGCTTCATCTGATTTAATTGCAAGCAGCCCGCGCCGCTGGCGCCGGGATTCCTATATAAGTTAGACAAGCTATACGACGGTTGAACAATCGCCGTCCATCTTGCCGTTCTCCGAGGTGAATAATGTCCATGAAAAATAGAGTCGTAGTTACCGGCCTAGGTGTTTTGACAAGCTTAGGTGACAACAAGGAAGAGTTCTGGGGAAACCTGATGGAAGGCAAGTCGGGCATATCCAGCATCGAATCATTCGACGTCTCTGACTATACAACACAAATCGCGGCGGAAGTTAAAGATTTCAGCCCAGAGAAGTACGGACTGGACAAAAAGGAAGCACGTCGCATGGACCGTTTCGTCCAGATGGCAGTTGTAGCGAGCCTAAAGGCGATTGAAGACGCAAAGCTGCGCATTGGCGAGAACAGCGATGCCGAGCGCACGGGCGTTATGGTCGGCTCCGGTATCGGCGGTTTGGGAACTTGGGAAGATCAGCATAGCATCCTTCTCGAAAAGGGTCCTAAGCGCGTCAGCCCGTTTTTCATCCCGATGATGATTGCTAATATGGCATCTGGCCAAGTGTCCATGGCGACAGGCGCTAAAGGCCCTAACTCGACGGTCGTGACCGCCTGTGCGACTGGAACGCATTCGATCGGTGATTCATTCAAAATGATCCAACGCGGCGATGCCGACGTTATGATCTGCGGCGGCGCCGAATCGACGATTCGTCCGATGGCGATGGCTGGCTTCTGCAGCATGCGGGCGATGTCCGTGCGCAACGATGAGCCACAACTAGCCAGCCGTCCCTTCGATGTCGACCGTGACGGTTTCGTCATGGGCGAAGGAGCGGGCGTACTGATCCTTGAGTCGCTGGAGCATGCACAGGCGCGTGGCGCACATATTTACGCTGAGGTTATCGGCTACGGTATGAGTGGCGATGCGCATCATATGACGGAGCCTGATCCTGCTGGAGCGGCACGTTGCATGAAGATAGCGATCCGCGATGCCGGCCTCAAACCGGAAGATATCGATTACATTAATGCTCACGGTACTTCGACGCCGGTTGGCGACAAGTCCGAGACGATTGCAATCAAAACGACATTCGGCGACCATGCATACAAGTTGGCTGTCAGCTCCACCAAGTCGATGACGGGCCATCTGCTCGGCGCCGCGGGCGGAGTAGAGGCGGTTATCCTGGCAATGACGCTGGAGCAAGGTATTATCGCACCGACGATCAACCTTGTGAACCAAGATCCAGAATGCGATCTTGACTACGTACCGAACGTACCACGTAAAGCGGATGTGCGAGTGGCCCTCTCGAACTCTTTCGGCTTCGGCGGCCATAACGCGACGATCATCTTTAAAAAGCATGAAGCGTGATCGATTTCAAGATCTTCAGCGGCAATTGGGCCTTCCGTTTCGCAAACCGCAGCTGCTGAGACTGGCCTTTACGCATACGTCTTATGTCAACGAGCATCGGAGCAGTGTTTCTGAAGACAACGAGCGGCTGGAGTTTCTCGGTGATGCCGTGCTGCAGTTGCTCGTCTCGGAGCATCTATTCCAGACTCATCCCCAGCGGCCCGAGGGCGAGCTGACCCGGATGCGGGCGGCTATCGTCTGCGAGCCATCGCTGGCGCGCTTTGCAGAGCTGCTCCACTTTGGTTCCTTTGTCCGGCTGGGCAAGGGCGAGGAGCAGCTCGGCGGACGACAACGTCCGGCGCTGCTGGCGGATCTGTTTGAAGCTTTTGTCGGTGCGCTCTACTTGGATGCCGGTGTGGACACCGTTCGGGAGTTTCTCCGCAAGGAGATGTTCCCGCGGCTGGAGGACACGCCTGGGCTATCCGGCAAGGACTACAAGTCCAAGCTGCAGGAGCTGGCGCAAAACTTGTCACTCGGCGCAGTGGAATATCGCGTAGCCGAGGAGCGAGGCCCTGCTCATGACCGTGAGTTCGTCGTCGAGGTACTGGTCGGCGAGCAAGTGCTTGGCATCGGCTCCGGCCGCACCAAAAAAGAAGCCGAGCAACGCGCGGCTGAGGAAGCTTGGGAGCGGACACGCGAGAAAGAATGACCGTCTGGGCCGTATGGTCACAGGCGGGCGCCAAGGCAGTCCCGGTTACCTGATCGTTTACAGGTGCCCGGGGCTTTTTTGGTCGAATGGAATATGTATCCTATGCTGTATCGAGAGGTTGCGAGGCTATTTCGCTCATTCTCTCCTATGAGTGCGTGTTCAAAAAGGTCGCCATTCAGCACCGAGAAGGTTGTGAGAACCAGAAGAAGAAGGAGGAGCGGAGTGTAGGTAAACCTACATGAGCACCGGACTTCGAAGGTGAACACAAGATTCGATGTCGAGTTGGCTTCCTGCTTTACTTCGTGATCAATGGGGGCCTTTTTGAACAACCTCTATGATACAATAGTCGCAAGAGGTGACACCGACCTATGTTGTTGAAACGTATTGAACTATCCGGTTTTAAGTCCTTCGCCGACAAGACCGAGATGGAGTTTGTCCGGGGTATTACCGCTGTTGTCGGCCCAAATGGGAGTGGCAAAAGCAATATTTCCGACGGCATCCGTTGGGTGCTGGGGGAGCAAAGCGCCAAAAGTCTGCGCGGCGGCAAGATGGAGGATATCATCTTCGCTGGCAGTGATGCGCGTAAAGCGGTCAATTTTGGCGAAGTATCGCTGACGCTGGATAATACCGATGGCACTCTTTCATTAGAGCACCACGAGGTGACGGTCACACGGCGTGTGCATCGCAGCGGCGATAGCGAGTACTTAATTAACCGCCAGCCTTGCCGGCTGAAAGATATTACCGAGCTGTTCATGGACACCGGTATCGGTAAGGAAGCCTACTCCATCATCGGCCAAGGCCGGATCGAGGAGATTCTCAGTACCCGTTCGGAGGACCGGCGTGGTATTTTTGAGGAAGCTTCAGGCATTGTGAAGTACAAGTCCCGCAAAAAGGAAGCCCAGCGCAAGCTGGACGATACCGAGAACAATCTACTGCGCATCCACGATCTTGTCTCGGAGCTGGAGGATCAGGTGGAGCCGCTGCGGGAGCAGTCCGAACGCGCGGTACTGTACAAGGCGCTCAAGGAAGAGCTCAAAAATAGCGAAATCTCCCTGTACGTCCACCAGATTGATGGCGTGCATAAGAGCTGGAACGAGAACAGCGGCCGCCTTGAAGCTTTGAAGCAGGAGGAGTTGGAGCTTGCCTCGGTTGTCAGCCGTCATGATGCTTCCTTGGAGAAGGACCGTCAGCAGCTGCGCCGCCTGGAGGAGCAGATTGAGGAGCTTCATGCCGGGATGCTGGAGTACAGCGAGGAATTTGAAAAATGCGAGGGCTATGGCGAGGTGCTCAAGGAGCGCCGCCATTATCTCGGCGACAGCCGGGAGCAGCTGCAGCAGTCGCTTGAAGTACTGACGCAGCGGAGGGCCGAGCTTACCGCCGAGGAAGAAACGGTGCGCGCCAAGGCCGGCATCCTCGAGGCTGAGTTGATCGATCTGCGCAGCCGCATGGGTAGCGAGGAGAATCGGCTGCAGGGCGTTGCGGGCGGCACCTCGATTGAGGCCGGCGAGTCGTTGAAGGGCGAGCTGCTGGAAGTGCTCAGCACGATGGCGCAGCTGCGCAACGAAATCCGCTATGCCGAACAGCAGCAGGAAGCACTTCTGCGGCGGAAGGAAAGGCTCGGTGGCGAAGAGGGCAAATGGCAGGAGCAATCTAACCGCCTTGGGGCGAGGCAAGCGGAGCTGGGCAAGGCGCTCGAGGCTACGTCGCTTGAGCTTGAGAGCATCGGAAGCAAATACATACAGGAATCGCAGCGCGTCCAGCAGCTCCAAAAGCAGCAGGAAGAAGCGTCCGGAAACCTGCGGGGCTGGGAGCAGCGCAAAGAGGCGTTAGTGTCCCGCCGTGATACGATGAAGGAAATGCAGGACGCGCTTGACGGGTTCATGCACGGCGTACGTGAAGTGCTGAAGGCGTCTCGCCGCTCTTCTGGCGGTCTGGATGGCGTGCATGGAGCGGTGGCTGAGCTGATTCGCGTGCCGCAGCGCATCGAGACGGCGGTAGAAACCGCGCTTGGCGGTTCGCTGCAGCATGTCGTCATGCAGGACGAACGTACGTCGCGGGCGGCGATTGCTTTTCTGAAGCAACGCCAGCTTGGCCGAGCGACGTTCCTGCCGCTTGATGTAATCAAAGCGCGGACTGTGCCGGAGCAGGATCGCAGGCAGATCGCTTCGATAGAGGGCTTCATCGGCATCGCTGCGGAGCTCGTCACGAGTGAGCCGAAGTATGAAGCGATCGTCGGCAATCTGCTCGGCAACGTGCTGCTTGCCGACAATCTGGAAGCGGCGAATCGCATCGCCGCGCGCTGTAGCTATCGCTTCCGCGTCGTGACGCTGGAAGGCGATGTTGTTAACGCAGGCGGTTCCATGACTGGAGGAAGCCTGCAGAAGAAGGGGGCCAGCTTGCTAGGCCGCCAAAGGCAGATTGAGCAGCTCGACGAGGAGTCGCGCGAGTTGCAACAGCAGTTGGACCGCGTGCGGGCGGAGTTATCCGACCTGCGTAAGGAAGGTTCGATCGCGGCGCAGAACCGCGATGAGCTTCGTGAGAGCGCGGAGCGGCTCAAGCTGCAGGAGCAGCAGCAGCGCGCCGAGCTGCAGCATGCCGAGAGCGAGCTTGCTGCGCTGGCGGAGCAAGGAGCTGTATTTAGCGCCGACCGCTCCGGATACGAGGCGGAGGAGCAGGGGCTCGTCCAGAGCGCGGCCGATGCGGCTGTGCGGCTGGATGAGCTTGGGATTCGCGAGACCGGGCTGCAGGAAGCGATTCGTATCGCCGAGGAGCGCCGCAAGGCGAACGAATCGGAGAAGGAAGAGCTTCAGGTTCAGCTGACCGATCTCAAGATCCATGTGGCTAAGGCGGATCAGGAGCGGCTCGCCGTGCAGGATACGCTGAATCGGCTGCGCGGCGAATCGAGCCGGACGGGAAGCGAGGCTGCTGCTGTTGAAGTGCAGCTGCGCCAGCGATCTGCCGAGCTTGAGAAGCTGGAGGCGGACTCCGTGTTGCAGATCGAGGAACTGAACCGGCTGCGTCTGCGTAAGCAGGAATGCAGCGAGCAGACCGATCTGAAGCGCTCTGCGCGCGCTGACAAGAGCCGTGAGCTCGAGCTTATGGAAAATGAGACGCGCGAACAGAGAAATGGATTGAAGCGCGTGGAAGAGCAACTACGCCAGACTGAGATCGCCGTCAATCGGCTCGATGTCGAATTGGATAATCTGCTGCGCAAGCTGAGTGAGGAGTACGGCCTCAGCTACGAGCTGGCGAAAGCACGTTATACGCTGGAAGGCGATACTACGGAAACCCAGTCTGCCGTAAGAGATCTCAAACGGCGCATCGGAGCGCTCGGGGAGGTCAATCTTGGGGCGATCGAAGAGTACCAGCGCGTACGCGAACGGTTCGAGTTTCTCGACAGCCAGCGGCAGGATCTTATGGAAGCAAAAGCGACGCTCTACGAGGTCATTCGCGAGATGGAGGACGAGATGTCCCGTCGCTTCCGCATTACGTTTGAGGAGATCCGCAAACATTTTGTCGTTGTGTTCGCCAAGTTGTTCGGCGGTGGTCGCGCCGATCTGACGCTGGCCGATCCTGAGCGGATTTTGGATTCGGGCATCGATATTCTGGCTCAGCCGCCAGGCAAAAAGCTGCAGAATCTGCAACTGCTGTCAGGCGGGGAGCGGGCTTTGACGGCGATTGCGCTGCTGTTTGCCATTCTGCAGGTGAAGCCGGTGCCGTTCTGCGTGCTCGACGAAGTCGAAGCCGCGCTCGATGAGGCCAATGTATCGCGCTTTGCCCAGTATTTGCGGGAGTTTTCCGAGCTGACTCAATTCATCGTTGTTACCCACCGCAAAGGCACGATGGAAGAGGCCGATGTGCTGTATGGTGTCACGATGGAGGAGGGCGGCGTGTCCAAGCTCGTGTCAGTCCGTCTGGAGGACGAGTTCGGGGATGACGGCGAATCTGCATCTGCGTGACGAGCTGACTTTTACACTTTTACAATAAACACAATAGCTGAGCGATCGTTTTTCTCCATTCGCCGCTATCAAAACGCTAATTTTACCCCATGCAAGCATCGGAGGGATTGGAATGGGCTTTTTTAAGAAGCTGAAGGAAAGCATCGCGAGCAAGACGGAATCCGTCACAAATGTATTTAAAGAAGGTCTGGCCAAGACGCGCACGGCTCTCGTCGAGAGAGTTGAAGAGTTAATCACACGGCGCAAGAAGATCGACGAAGAGTTTTATGAGGAGCTTGAGGAGATTCTGATCAGCGCCGATGTCGGCGTCAATACGGTTATGGATCTCATCGAAGACCTACGCGCCGAGGTTAAAAAGCGGAAGATCGAGGAGGCAGCTCAGCTGCAGCCTGTGCTCTCCGAGAAGCTGATCGGCTTGCTCGGCGCGGACGACAACAATAGCTTGCGCATGGCTGAGAGCGGCATTACGGTCATCCTGTTCGTCGGCGTGAACGGCGTCGGCAAAACGACGACGATCGGCAAACTCGCTCATCGCTTCAAAAGCGAAGGCAAATCGGTACTGTTGGCCGCTGGTGATACATTCCGCGCCGGGGCGATCGAACAGTTGGAAGTTTGGGGCCAGCGCGTCGGCGTTGATGTCATTCGCCAGCAGTCGGGCTCCGACCCGGCAGCGGTCATGTTTGATGCCGTACAGGCAGCCAAGCAGCGTAAGGTCGACGTATTGTTATGCGACACGGCTGGACGGCTGCAGAACAAGAATAACCTCATGGATGAGCTCAACAAGATTTTCCGTGTTATTCAGCGGGAAATCCCAAGTGCGCCGCATGAGGTGCTGCTTGTGCTGGATGCCAACACAGGCCAGAACGCGCTCAGCCAAGCGAAGCTTTTCGGCGAGAAAAGCGGTGTGACCGGCCTTGTACTGACCAAGCTGGACAGCACTGCCAAGGGCGGCATCGTCATCGCGATTCGGCATGAGCTCAGTCTGCCGGTTAAGTTTGTTGGACTCGGCGAGAAGATGGAGGATCTCCAGCAGTTCGACAGCGAGCAGTTTGTGCATGCGTTGTTTGCCGGGCTAATTCGCGATCAGGAGCCGGAGAAAGAGTAGCTCCTTCGCCGATTACTGGGATACTTTTCAGGGTGACAAGGTTCAGAGCTTGACACCTCCTGTGGTCTGCGTTATGATAGGTCTCGCGAAGGAACATCCGGCGGAAGGAGCTGCTGTGATGGGAGCGGACAGCCGCGATGCACTAGAGAAGACGACCCGGATCAATATGCTGTTCGATATATACGGGCCGCTGCTCACCGAGAAGCAGATGGACATTATGACCTACTACTTCCGGGAGGACTTCTCTCTCGGCGAAATTGCTGCAGAGCTTGGTGTCAGCAGACAGGCCGTATATGAGCATGTGAAGCGTGGAGGCTTGCTGCTGGAGGATTACGAGGCGAAGATCGGCCTGCTTGGCCGCTCGCTCTCGGCGGCGTTGCTGCTCGACAACCTGGATCATGCGCTAAGTGAGGCACATGGTATGGCAGCGTCTGAGGCCCGAAGGATTCAAGGGCTGGCTCGGGAGCTTCGGGAAGCGTTGCTTCCCGGGGCGCAGAACGATGGAACTTAATTAGACTGCCTCTGGCGATGGTGCCGGTGGCATGGAATAGATACGACTTATGAAGACGAATAACGATGAAGCGGACAGGAGGTGGCGACGATGGCTTTTGAAGGACTGTCGAGCCGGCTGCAGAACGTGTTCGGCAAGCTGCGCGGCAAGGGCAAGGTAACGGAAGAAGACCTTAATGACGCCATGCGCGAGGTCAGACTTGCCCTGTTGGAAGCTGACGTTAACTTCAAGGTGGTCAAGGAGTTCATCGCGAAGGTGAAGGAGAAGGCCCTTGGGCAGGAGCTGCAGAAGAGCTTCACGCCGGGCATGATCATCATCGACATCGTAAACAAAGAACTGACCGAGCTGATGGGCGGCACGCAAAGCAAGCTTGCCAAGGCAGCCAAGTCGCCGACCGTCATCATGATGGCGGGTCTGCAGGGCGCCGGTAAGACGACGACATCCGGCAAGCTGGCTCTCATGCTGAAGAAGTCGAACCATAAGCCGCTGCTCGTGGCTGGCGACATTTATCGTCCTGCCGCGATCAAGCAGCTAGAGGTTGTCGGAAGCGGCGTTGGTGTGCCTGTGTTTACACTTGGTGATCAGACTTCTCCAGTAGAGATTGCCCGTCAGGGCGTACAACATGCCAAGGACAATGGACTTGATTATGTCATCATTGATACCGCGGGACGACTGCATATCGATGAGGCGCTTATGGACGAGCTCAAGCAGATCCATGAGGTCACGAAGCCAGATGAAGTACTATTCGTCGTTGATGCGATGACCGGGCAGGAAGCGGTCAATGTGGCGCAGAGCTTCCATGATCAGCTGGCGCTGACCGGCGTAGTGTTGACGAAGCTCGACGGCGATACTCGTGGCGGCGCGGCTCTGTCCATTAAGGCCGTCACTGGCTGCCCGATCAAGTTTGCCGCCACTGGCGAGAAGATCGAGCCGCTAGAGCCTTTCCATCCTGAGCGGATGGCTTCCCGAATTCTCGGTATGGGCGACATGCTCTCCCTGATCGAGAAGGCGCAGGCAGGCATCGACGCCGATAAGGCAGCCGAGATGGAACGCAAGATGAGAACCGCCGAATTCACCTTCGAGGATTTCCTGGATCAGATGGAGCAGGTTCGCAAGATGGGCCCGCTGGATCAGATCATGGATATGCTGCCCGGAATGAACAAGATGAAGGGCATGAAAGACATGAAGGTGGACGACAAGCAGGTCGGCCGAGTCGAGGCGATTGTGAAGTCGATGACGACCGAGGAGAAGCGCAAGCCGGAGGTCCTTAACCATAGCCGGCGCAAGCGGATCGCCGCCGGTAGCGGCACCTCGGTTGCCGAGGTCAACCGACTCATCAAGCAGTTTGACGATATGCGCAAAATGATGAAGCAGTTCAGCTCCATGATGGGTCCCGGCTCAAAAGGGCCGAAGGGCGCCAAGGGTGCTAAGGGCGGCTTGAATATGAATAGTCTCAAAGGTTTGATGGGCAAGAACAAGAAGTTCCCGTTCGGCTAGCAGCTGCCCGAAGTAACTGGCAGTTGGACAGAAGCAGGTTCTCACCAGCTTCTGATTCTTTCAAGGAGGTGAAGTATAATGGCAGTACGTATCCGTCTGAAACGCATTGGTGCTCACAAGTCCCCTTTCTACCGCGTCGTGGTATCGGATTCCCGTTCCCCGCGTGATGGTCGTTTCATCGAAGAAATCGGCACTTATAACCCGGTTGCACAACCGGCTCAAGTGAACATCAACGAAGAGAAGGCCCTCAAATGGCTGCAAACGGGAGCGCAAGCTTCTGACACCGTCCGCAACCTGCTTTCCAAAGCAGGCGTGCTCACGAAGTTCCACGAGCTGAAGCAACAACAGAAGTAAGGAATCGTCCCTTGGGACGCTCCGCAATAAGAGCTTGGCATGAGGGTTAGGATGTATATCCTAACCCCTTTTGCATACAACGCGAGGTGAATCTGATGGCTGATCAATGGTATACAGTCGGCGAGATTGTTAATACGCAGGGAATTCGCGGTGAGCTGAAGGTCGTTCCGCATACGGACTTTGGAGATCAGCGTTTCGCTCCCGGCAGCAGACTGTCGATTCAAAAAGAAAATCAGCCTGGAGACGTGCAGGTTGAGGTACAGAACTCCCGGCTTCATAAAAATGTGTATATCGTTAAGCTGAAAGGCTACGAAAATATCAACGACGTCGAGAAATTCAAGGGCAGCCTCGTTAAAGTAACCGCGGAACAGCGCGATCCTTTGGCTGAAGGCGAGTTCTACTATACCGACATCGTCGGCAGCGAAGCCGTCACGGAAGACGGTCAGCGACTTGGTGTCGTCACAGAGATTCTGCGCCCTGGAGCCAACGATGTTTGGGTCGTGGAGCTGGAAAATGGGAAAGAGCTGCTGCTGCCGTATATCGACGATGTGGTACTGAAGGTCAATGTGCGCACCAAACAGATTACGGTTCGACTGCTCGAAGGGTTGATGTAGGTCATGCGGATTGATGTGCTGACGTTGTTCCCGGAAATGTTTGACGGTGTTTTTGGGGCCAGCATTCTCGGCAAGGCGCGGGACAAGGGCATCGTCTCGCTCAATGCGGTCAACTTCCGCGAGTATGCGAACAATAAGCATAACACCGTTGACGACTACCCATACGGCGGGGGCGGGGGCATGGTGCTCAAGGCCGAGCCGGTCTTTTCGGCCGTGGAGGATTTGCTGCGAGCGGATGGGCAGCTTGATGAGCAGCCGGATCGCACCGCAGCGGCAAAAGCCCCGCGCATTATTCTGATGTGCCCGCAAGGGCAGCCGTTTACGCAGCGCAAGGCGGAGGAGCTGGCGGCGGAGGATCGGCTGATCTTTATTTGCGGCCATTACGAGGGCTACGACGAGCGAATCCGAGAGCATCTTGTGACGGACGAGCTGTCGATTGGAGATTATGTACTTACCGGCGGTGAGCTGCCGGCGATGGTTATGATCGATAGCGTCGTCAGGCTGCTTCCTGGCGTACTTGGCAACGAGTCATCGGCTGTAACGGACTCCTATAGCACCGGGCTGTTGGAGTATCCGCATTACACCCGGCCGGCCAGCTTCCGAGGTATGGAAGTGCCGGAAGTGTTGCTGTCTGGGCATCACAGCCGCATCGACCAGTGGCGGCGGGAGCAGTCGATGCTGCGGACGTTGCAGCGCAGGCCGGATCTGCTGGATGATGCTCCGCTAACGGACAAGGAGCGCAAATGGGTCCGCGATCAGCTGATGGAGCTAAAGCGTAAGGAAGCTGAGCAGCTTTCCAGAAAAGCTATTCCTGGACGAGGAATTTAGCATTCGCGCATCTTGATTGCATTGTATTTTTCTCTGGGCTATGGTATGATTTGAAGTGTTGTTTATAACTCGGACGGTCCTCTATCGGCCATGATCCGACTCATAAGGCGAGTCGGTTAGCTTATATGAACGTCTATGGTGGAAGGAGGCACTAACTCATGAATCTTTTACAGACTATTGCTCAAGAATCGCTTCGTACGGATCTTCCTAGCTTCCGTCCAGGCGACACACTGAAAGTGTATGTTAAGGTTATCGAGGGTTCCCGTGAGCGGGTTCAGCTGTTCGAAGGCGTTGTTATTAAACGTCGCGGCGGCGGAATCAGCGAGACTTTCACAGTCCGCAAAATCTCTTACGGTGTTGGCGTGGAGCGTACGTTCCCGTTCAACTCGCCTAAGATCGATCGCATTGAAGTTACTCGCCGCGGTAAAGTGCGCCGCGCGAAACTGTACTACCTGCGCGAACTGCGCGGTAAAGCAGCACGGATTAAAGAAATCCGCCGCTAGTATTGAAGTACAGCAAAGATGTTATGCTAAGAGGGGCTTGCCGCAAACAAGCCCCTTTTCGTTATGAATGAAAGCTTTTACCTTTCATCATCGAAGGGTAGCTATTCATAGAGAACACCCTTGCGGGAATATGGAAAGAAGGCTGAGCACAGATGGTGGACGAGCAGCTCCAAGAGCAGCAACAACCGACGTCAGGCGGTGGCAAGGCCCGTAAAGAGATTTTTGAATGGGTCAAGGCGTTGGCGATAGCTGCCATTCTGGTTTGGGTTATCCGCTGGTTCCTTTTCGCGCCGTTCGCGGTAGATGGGCCATCCATGCAGCCTAACTTCCACACAGGAGAGCGCTTGATCGTTAACAAAATCCTCTACGATTTCCGCGAACCGAAGCGGGGCGAGGTCGTTGTATTCCATGTCCCTCAGCAAGGTCGCGATTTTATCAAGCGCGTCATTGCTTTGCCGGGCGACACCGTACGTGTAGAAGGCGACGATGTATATGTGAACGACCAGAAGCAAGAGGAGCCCTATCTTAAGGGAGCCATTGCTGAAGCTCAAGCGAAAGGCGAACTTTGGAATCAGAACGGGCCGAATTTTCCGAATGAATTCGTTTCGGATATGAAGGTGCCAGCCGATTCTTTCCTGGCGATGGGTGACAACCGCAGTAACAGTGAAGACAGTCGGCGAATCGGCTATATTCCTTACGATCAGGTGATCGGACGGGCCGATGTTATTTTCTGGCCGATGAACGACATTCAAATTATTAAGCACGGGTAGGCGCTGAGCCTGCCCTCAATTTTTAAAAAGAGGTGTTCGCATGACGATTCAGTGGTTCCCCGGACATATGACCCGCGCCCGCAGACAAATCGAGGACAAGCTCAAGCTGATTGACATTGCCATCGAATTGCTGGATGCTCGTGTTCCTATGTCCAGCCGAAACCCGATGGTAGACGACATCCTGAGGGGAAAACCACGACTCATTCTGCTGAACAAGGCGGATCTTGCCGATCCTCGGGAGACGGAGCGGTGGATGGCTTATTTCACCTCTCAGGGCTGCGCTAGCATCGCTGTGGATTCGTCCACAGGATCCAGGGTAAACGAAATTCCCGTCAAAGTGCGTGAAATTCTGCACGAAAAAATTCAGCGTATGCTGGATCGCGGCATGAATCCGCGCGCCATGCGTGCGCTTATCGTAGGAATTCCAAACGTCGGCAAGTCTACTCTGACCAACCGACTGGCAGGACGCCATATCGCCGCAACCGGCGACCGTCCCGGTGTAACGAAGGGCCAGCAGTGGATTAAGGTTGGCAGCGAGATGGAATTGCTAGATACGCCAGGTATTCTATGGCCTAAATTCGAAGATGAGCTGGTCGGTTACAAGCTGGCAATGACCGGCGCCATCAAGGAGCAGGTCATCAACATCGAGGATGTAGCGTATTTTGCGATGCGGGTGCTTGCTGATCGCTATTGGCCGGATATGAAGGAACGGTTCGGTCTGGAAGAACAACCAACTGATCTGGATGATAATATGCAGATCGTTGGCCTGATGGAAGAGATCGGACGCAACCGCGGTTGCTTGATTAGCGGTGGACGTATCGATTTGGAAAAAGTTTCTGGCATTATTTTGCGCGAGCTTCGCGCAGGTAAGCTTGGCCGTTTGACGCTGGAGGCGGCGCCACCAGCATCCCGCTCATGAGCCGCCCCAAGCGGAGCGCTGTACAGCAGCAGGAGGCGGAGGCTTCCGGCTCGCTGTTAGATGGCGCCGCTGGGCTCTCGCCGGAGACGCAGAATCGAGAGGAGCCGGTGGATCGGCTTGCTTTTGAGAAACGGCTCTGGGCCGAGGGAATGGGTCTTATTTGTGGCGTCGACGAGGTCGGGCGGGGATGCCTGTTCGGCGATGTTGTTGCGGCAGCAGTCGTACTTCCGGCTGGTCTTGTGATGGAAGGAGTCCATGACTCCAAAAAGCTATCCGAGAAAAAACGGGAGCAGCTTTATGAGGAGATTTTAGATGCGGCTATCGCTTGGGCTGTGGCACGGGTTGATGCGGCTGAAATTGACCGGATCAATATTCGCCAGGCTTCCCGCCTTGCGATGAAACAGGCGGTGCTGGCGCTTGGCCTCCAGCCAGATCATCTTCTCATCGATGCCGAAACGGTAGACCTTGAATTACCACAGTCACGCATCATCCACGGTGACGCGCTTAGTCAATCGATCGGCGCGGCTTCCATTATCGCCAAGGTGACGCGCGATCGGCTCTGTAAGGAGATCTGGGATTTGCACTATCCCGCTTATGGAATTGCGGTACATAAAGGCTACGCAACCGTTCAGCATCGAGAAGCGCTGGCGCAGCATGGGCCTTCTCCGCTGCATCGCCGCTCATTTCTGCGCAAAATTTTGCCGGAAGAGCAATTGTCGCTGTTTTAACCTTGTTTTTGAGACGCGGTAGGCGTTTCTTGAACAAGGTTTTTTCGTCGTCTACTGAACGGGGAAGCAGACTCACAATCCGACTAAGTATGGTCGATATAACGACGTATAGATAATGCCCTGCCTTTGGGGAATTTGTATAGCTAATCGGGCAGTGGACAGTGAAGGAGGCAGCGGGATGAACATCGGATCGTTCATGAAGCTCGTCGGCGAGATTCAGCCTGCCGCCAATCGGCCGATTGAGCTGCGGCCTGGCCAGACCGTGCGCGCGACGGTCATCGAGCAGCAGCAAGGAAGCAATGAGGCGTTGCTGCAGATCGGAGATAGCCAGTTAATGGCCAAGCTAGAAACGCCGCTTAAGGTGGGTCAGACGGCCGTGTTGCAGGTGCAAGGTGAAACGCCAGAGGGAATAATCGTCCTAAAAATGGCGGACAAAGGAACTCAAGCTGCGGCTGAGCCGGAGCTTGAGCAGTGGAAGGAACTGGCTTCGCGCCTTGGTTTGCCTGGGCGAGACAATGGAGTCGGAACGCTGTTGAAGGAGCTTCGCACGGCAGGTTTGCCGCTTACACGTGAAACGGCTGCAGCGCTCTCTACAGCGGCAGCGTTGAAGCCGGAAGGGACTGATCCCGGAGAATGGCTGAGAGCGGCAGCTTCCGCTATTGAGCGCGGATTGCCGATGACTAAGGATACGCTACTGGCATTGCGGCAAGCATTGTCCGGTCCGCCAGTGCATGAGCTGCTCGCTCGGTTGCAGCAGCAGTTGGAACAGCTGTCAGGGTCACGCTTAACTAGCGGAGTAGGAGGAGCTGGCAATGCTCTTGGACCGGCAGCAGATCCGAGTCCGGGAGCGGCTGGCGGTCCAAGCCCGTCCCAGGCCGTTATGGCTGGTGCGTCTACTAGCGGGGGAGCCGCTGATGCGGCGAAAGGCGGCGTACAGGCAGGCGTGATGCCGGCCAAAGGGGAGGAGCTTGCGGCAAAGCTTTTGAGCATGTTGCAGGGGGGTAAAGCTTGGATCGAGCCGGAGGGGGTAGTAAGGGATGGGCGCTCGGTTCAACCCTCTGTAACACAAGGGACTGCGGCCCAAGGAAGCACTGCTCAAGGAACTCCTCAAGGGAATGTAGCCCAAGGGCTAGGGAGTTCATCGTTGATTCCAGGCAATGGCTTGGGGACAGCGTCATCTGTTCGACCCGATACAGTAACGGGAAGTTCGGCTCCCAGCGGACCTGCGGGGATTCAATCTGGTGGTGGGACGGCAGATGATCATTCTTCTGTCATTATGAAAAGTGGCGATGACCGCGCGAGCAACGGGCAAGCTGCTTCAGCTGCACGAATGGCAGGAGGAGGCTTGGGGGAGACAGGAGCGGCTGCTCTCAAAATGTTGCTGCAATTCATGGGCGTTTCGCATGAGAAGCAACTGCTTGAACTGCCCCCGCAAGCAAAAGTTTCCAGCGAGCAGGCTGGAGCAGGAGTTGCGACGGCGGGTGGGCGGCTTGCAGCGGAGGCAGACGCCGGAATTCTTGCCGCTGGCCGAAGCACTGCTGCGGCCGCGGGAGAGCAGGGCGGCAGGGTTTCGGCCGGCCCCACATCTGGCGCTGCAGCATTAGACGCAGCGGAGCGTTCTATGGCAGAGCCAACGCGCACTAGCGTCCAAGCGACGCCAACGGCTGACGCCGGATCTGTCGGCTCCAAGGCGATTGAGGACGAAGCAGCAAGCGCTGCTGCCCGCGTTGCTGCCGGTGCAGGCGAACGGCTGGAGCCGCCAGGTTCACGCGCTGTGCTCGCCGCAGCAGTCGCGAACTTAACAGCGGCTGATGCGCAAGCTGAAGCAACTCTCAAGTCTACGCTGTTGCAACTGCTGGAAGTGCCGGACTTGCCGGCCGCGCTAAAGGATAGCGCTTCGCAGCTGTTGCAGCAGGTGACAGGTCAGCAACTGCTGCTCTCGCCGGAGCGGAGCGGAACGTTTTTCTCGCAACTGACGCTGCAGCTTCCAATCCGAACTCAGGACGGTGAGGCGACGGCCTCCATTCACGTCCAGACTCGTCGTGGCGCCAAAGGCGGAGTGGATGCTTCCAACTGCCGACTGTTGTTCAATCTCGAGCTTAGCTCACTCGGTGCCACTGTGGTGGATGTGAATATCGTGGATAAAGTCGTATCGCTGACTGTTTATGGCTCGCATCCTGACATCCCGTTGCTGGTAGAGGCTGGTCGTACCGAATTGACTGAGCGGATTCAGGAATCCGGGTATCGACTCCTCGGTCTTCGCGTAGCTGAGAACATACAACAGCAGAACGCCGGCAATAAAGTTGACGAAGCGGTTGGACAACCCCATTGGGGAAAGGAAGCCTATCGTGGGGTGGATATAAAAGTATGAGCAAGTTTGATCACAGAACGGAGCCGCTGAGCAACGGGACCCCCCAGGGTAGCGCACCCCCTAAGAGCAGCCAGACTCCGAACGGCTCCTCCGCATCGGTGGACACTCCGCGTAAGGCAGTCGCGCTCAAATACAATCCTACCGACGGAGCACCGGTTGTTGTAGCCAAAGGCAAAGGACAACTCGCGGAAGAAATTATTCAGCGTGCAAGAGAGAACGGGGTAGCGGTCCAGGAGGATCGATCCCTCGTTGAGGTATTGTCAAAGCTGGACCTCGACCAACAAATCCCGGGAGAGCTGTACGAGTTGGTGGCGGAAGTACTGAGCTTCATTTATCGTACGGACAAGCAGGCTGCCCCGCTATCCGACTTAAGTGAAAGCGGGGATCGCCGATGAGCGTTCGGAATCAGGGCGGCGAACAACCAGGCCGGGATAAGACCGGTGCAGGTGAATTAAATAGAGAGGCTAAGCGAATTGATTCTCTTGGCCGAGACAAGCTCGGTACAGCTGAACAGAATAGTGAGCCCGCTGGAAGCAATGCCATGCACAGAGGCCAGCAGATGCGAACGGGAGCTCGAGGAGATCAAAGGATGCTATCCGGCCGGATAGCTGAGTCAGCTGCCGCGGTCTGGTTGGAGGAGCAGGGATACTATCTATTGCAGCGTAACTGGCGCTGCCGGCAAGGTGAGCTGGATCTTATCGCAGAGGACAATGGAATGCTCGTTGTCGTCGAGGTGAGATCCGCTCGCGCCGGAAGCCGTTTTGGCACGGCGGCAGAGGCGGTCAATACCCGCAAGCAGCAAAAGGTGAGGCTCGTCGCGGCCGTTTACATGCAACAGATGGGCTGGAGCAGCAGAAATATACGTTTTGACGCAGCAGCGATTACGCTTGATGCAAGCGGCAGCAAGGTTGAGGATATTCTTTATATTAAAGACGCCTTTTAAAACGGGGCTGGTTCAACAAATCTGTCAGTTCCAGCCCGGAAGCCTGCGGTATTGAATCGCTTCCGCTACATGGGAAGTCTCTATAGCAGAACAGCCTTCCATATCAGCAATTGTGCGCGAAAGCTTCAAGATTCGGTCATGAGCCCGCAGGCTGATACCGAGTCCATCAAAAGCCTGCTGCAGCAGGAGGGCCGATTCTGGCTTGAGGCGCGCAGCCCGGCGCAACGAGCCCCCCGATAGCTCGCTGTTCCACAGAACGCCGGTCACTGGCCGGCGTTCTTGTTGTGCTCCAACAGCACGCTGGACAAGTTGCTGCATATCGGCTGTGCTCATCCCAGCCTTTGCGCTGTCGAGGGACACTGGACGCTGCACTTCAATCAGCAGATCGATGCGGTCGAGCATCGGCCCAGATATGCGAGAGCGATAACGGTCAATTGCCGACTGCGAACAGGAGCATTCAGGCTGACCCTGCGTTGTATGAGCCGCCCCAAAATATCCACAAGGACATGGATTCATTGAAGCTGCAAGCTGAAAAGAGGCCGGAAAGCGGAATACGGCGCGGGCCCGCGCCAAGGTTACTTCTCGGTCTTCTAAGGGCTGACGCAGCACTTCCAGCACCGAACGTGGGAATTCAGGCAGCTCATCGAGGAAGAGAACGCCGCGATGAGCCAGCGTTACCTCGCCTGGTCGGGGAATAGAGCCACCGCCAACCAAACCTCCCGCCGAAATCGTATGATGCGGGGCGCGGAAGGGTCTTTGCGTAATCAGCGTGTCCAACCGGGGAAGTTTACCGGCGACGCTGAAAATTTTGGTCACCTCAAGCGACTCCTGCACGGTCATAGGCGGCAAGATGCCTGGCAGTCTGCGGATCAGCATTGTTTTGCCCGTGCCCGGTGGACCCGACATCAGCAAATTGTGGCGACCTGCTGCTGCAATTGCTAATGCTCGCTTTGCGCCATGCTGCCCAAGCACCTCTACATAGTCAAGCTGGACCTCATTGAATAGAGGAGGGTTAGGGCCAGCGGCATCGAGGACGGAATCCGAGCTCTTAGCTCCTTCAAGGCCGCTATGCCAGAGCATATCCCTCCATCCTATCTCTCCACGGCAGCAGGCCGCCAGCTGCGTCAAGCTCTGTGCCGCGTAAACTTTCATGCCGCCAATCAACGACGCTTCGGCTGCATTGCCTGCGGGCAACAGCACCTCTGTCATGCCGAGACGCCTTGCTTCTTCCACCATAGGCAATACGCCAGGCACTTTGCGCAGCTCTCCGCTCAGCGCCAGCTCCCCGATAACGAGCATATCCTTAAAATGCCGTTCCTCTAATTGCCCGCTGGCGGTGAGAATTGCTGCAGCGATGGCTAGATCATAAGCTGTTCCTTCCTTGCGAATATCTGCTGGTGCAAGGTTCACCGTAATGCGCTGCATCGGAAACTGGAAGCCGCAATTGCGCAGAGCCGCGCGTACCCGCTCTACCGATTCCCGTACGGATGGATCGGGAAGGCCAACGATGTGAATTTGTGGTAAACCACTTGCCAGATCGACCTCAACGGCGATTGCGCAGCCATCGACTCCTTGCACGCTTGCGCTTGTGAATTTGCTGTAGGACATGGATTTGCTATAGGACATGACAAAAAGCACCCTCCCCAAATAAATGGGCGAAGGTGCTTCCTCACTTCCCGGAAATTCAATATTAAGGTACAGAATAGGCTAGTAGGGGAAATATGTCAACAAAATCTCCATTTATAACCATTTTAACGACAGCAAAAAATTTTTTTCAACATGGAGTGCTTTTTTACGCGAAGCATGTCTCAGGATGTGCTATAATGACAGATGTTTGTTTGATGTTTCCTAGCTGTTCCACCTGAGTCAGAGGATTGGAGGATGTCGTGAATGAATATTCATGAGTATCAAGGCAAAGAAGTCTTGAAACAATACGGGGTTTTAGTCCCTGAAGGTAAAGTGGCCTTCACGGTTGATGAGGCTGTTGAGGCAGCTAAGCAACTGGGAACCTCCGTTGTTGTGGTCAAGGCACAGATCCACGCTGGCGGCCGCGGTAAAGCGGGCGGCGTCAAGGTAGCGAAAAACCTGGATGAGGTTCGCGCTTACGCGTCCGAGATTCTGGGCAAGGTGCTTGTCACCCACCAGACGGGTCCAGAAGGCAAGGAAGTTAAGCGCTTGCTAATTGAGCAAGGCTGCGACATCAAGAAGGAATACTACGTCGGCGTTGTTGTCGACCGTGCTACTGGTTGCGTTGTCATGATGGCCTCGGAAGAGGGCGGCATGGATATCGAGGAAGTAGCTGAGCATTCCCCAGAGAAAATCCTCAAGGAAGTTATCGATCCGGCTGTAGGCCTGCTGCCATTCCAAGCACAGCGTCTTGCATACGCTATCAATATTCCGAAGGAACTCGTTCGTAAGACAGTTCAGTTCATGACGGCTCTTTACACAGCTTTTGTGGACAAGGATTGCTCCATCGCCGAGATCAACCCGCTTGTCGTAACTGGCGACGGCAACGTTATGGCGCTTGACGCCAAACTCAACTTCGACTCCAACGCGCTGTTCCGTCACAAGGACATCTTGGCGCTGCGCGACCTCGAAGAAGAGGACGAAAAAGAAATCGAAGCTTCCAAATACGATCTCAGCTACATCGCACTTGATGGCAACATCGGTTGCATGGTTAACGGCGCAGGCCTTGCCATGGCAACGATGGATATCATCAAGCACTTTGGCGGCGAACCTGCAAACTTCCTCGATGTAGGGGGCGGTGCAACGAAGGAGAAAGTTACCGAAGCGTTCAAAATCCTTCTGTCCGACGCGAATGTCAAAGGCATTTTCGTCAACATTTTCGGCGGAATCATGCGCTGTGACGTTATTGCTGAAGGCGTAGTTGCGGCTGCTCGCGAGCTTGGCCTGGAGCGTCCGCTTGTTGTGCGTCTCGAAGGTACGAATGTCGAGCTCGGCAAGAAGATTCTGAACGAATCCGGCCTCAACCTGGTCGCTGCGGACAGCATGTCCGATGGCGCTCAAAAAATCGTTGCGCTCGTAAAATAATGCCCTTGGGGCTGCAGATACGAATTCTGTTAGGGGATGTGAATTTGCGATGAGCATTTTGATCAATAAAGACACCAAAGTGATCACCCAGGGCATTACCGGCCAAACCGGATTGTTCCATACGAAGGGCGCTCTTGACTATGGCACCCAGATGGTCGGCGGCGTAACCCCCGGCAAGGGCGGCACGAATGTGGACATCACGCTGGAAAACGGCGATACGAAGTCCCTTCCTGTATTCAACTCCGTACGCGAAGCAGTAGACGCAACGGGCGCTACCGTTTCCGTCATCTACGTTCCACCAGCGTTCGCGGCTGATTCCATTCTGGAAGCAGTTGAAGCTGAGCTGGACCTCGTTATCTGCATCACGGAGGGTATTCCGGTACTGGACATGGTACGCGTCAAGCGTTACATGGAAGGTAAGAACACTCGCCTGATCGGACCGAACTGTCCGGGCGTTATTACTCCGGATGAGATTAAGATCGGCATCATGCCGGGATACATCCACAAAAAAGGCCATGTTGGCGTCGTTTCCCGCTCGGGAACGCTCACCTACGAGGCTGTTCATCAGCTGAGCACGCGCGGCATTGGCCAATCGACTGCTGTCGGCATCGGTGGCGACCCGGTGAAAGGCTCCGAGTTCATTGATATTCTGAGCCTGTTCAACGAAGATCCAGACACCTATGCTGTTATCATGATCGGCGAGATCGGCGGAACGGCTGAGGAAGAAGCGGCCGAGTGGATCAAAGCAAACATGACGAAGCCAGTTGTCGGCTTCATCGGCGGAGCTACAGCTCCTCCGGGCAAACGGATGGGCCATGCTGGAGCAATCATCTCCGGCGGCAAAGGTACAGCAGCTGAGAAAATCTCAACGCTGGAAGCTTGCGGCATCAAAGTTGCTCCTACACCGTCCGACATGGGCTCCACGCTCGTAAGCGTACTTGAAGAGCAAGGATTGCTGGAAAAGTGCAAAACGCACTGATCCATTTATAGAAGACTGGAAGGCAAGCAGCCTTCTTCTCCTAACTAGGGGAAGAAGGCTGCTTTTTTTCATTATTCGAAGCTTATGCGCTTTGCAGCGGCGCTTGCAATCTGTTTCCCTGTGCCCCACAATAGGGAATGGCGCAAGTACCGTTCTTATTAATAGTAGACAAAGGACGGTAGCCATTATGTTTGACTTATATGAACGAGAATTGAATAACGGAGAACGTGAGCGAGCACGCGCGTTTCTCATTAGCATGCATGAAACGCCTGGAATCGGGTGGCAGTCTTTAAGCCGTGCTATGAATGCTGGCTGCTGGGGCTCAGATCTGCTGAGCATGGAGCAGTTGGAACGAATCGGCATTCGGCAGGGACCGGCTGCGGAAGCGGCGCGCCGTTGGTCGGAAAGGTTTATACCCCACTGGGAAGCTGCGTTTGCCGCTCTTGGCGGGAAAAGAATAACTTTCCTCGACCCTGGCTACCCGGAGCTTTTGAAACAGATTCCACAGCCTCCCTGGGTACTTTACACGGTAGGACGAATGGAACTTTTAGAAGAGCCATGTTTGTCTATTGTCGGAACCCGTAACCCTACGGCGTACGGCAGGCAGGGGGCGTTAAGCTTTTCGGCAGATTTGGCCAGAGCTGGATATACGATTGTGAGCGGTATGGCCAAAGGGATAGATGGATTGTCCCATGCCGCTGCACTTGATGCTGGCGGAGGTACAATCGCCGTTTTGGGAACGCCTGTTGATACGGCATATCCGCCAGAGAATCGTGCTCTATATCGCAGGATAGCTCGCGAAGGGCTGCTGCTCTCGGAATTTCCGCTTGGAACTCCGGTCAAGCCGGGCATGTTTCCTCAAAGGAATCGGATTATCGCGGGATTGTCGCTTGGAACAGTTATTATTGAAGCTGCTTCTGGCAGCGGTTCACTCATTACAGCAGATCAGGCGCTTGAGATGAACCGTGAAATTTACGCGATGCCTGGTCCGATCAACTCACCCAAGAGTGAAGCTTGCAATATGTTGATTCGTGACGGGAGAGCCCGTCTAGTTACTCGAGGAGAGCAGGTCGACAGCGATTTTCAGCATCTCTCGATGACGAGACGGACGCCTCTACAGTCATCTCAGCATGAGAGTCCGCTTACGGCGGAAGAGCTCCAAATCTATGCCCTGTTACAAGATGAGCCACGTTCAGCGGATAAGTTGTACGAGGCTTCTGGCATGGCTTTTGGACTTTTACAGACAGTTCTGATAAATTTATGTTTAAAACGTAAGATTGAACTGCACAATGGTTCCATATATATGGCATTGTAGGCAGCTTGTGAAAGGAGGACGCCAAAATGGCCGATTCACTTGTCATTGTCGAATCACCGGCAAAAGCGAAGACGATTGGCAAATATTTGGGAAGCAAATTTATCGTTAAAGCCTCCATGGGCCACATCCGAGATTTGCCGAAAAGCCAAATCGGCGTCGAAGTCGAGAACGATTTCAATCCCAAATATATTACGATCCGGGGCAAAGGCTCCGTACTGAAAGAACTTAAAGAAGCTAGCAAAAAGGTTAAAAGAGTTTATCTGGCGGCTGACCCGGATCGCGAAGGGGAAGCAATTGCCTGGCATTTGGCGCATTACTTGGATTTGGACGAAACCGACAGCTGTCGCGTCGTATTCAATGAGATTACGAAGCAGGCCGTCAAGGATGCCTTTAAGACTCCACGCAAAATTGATATGGATCTGGTTAACGCTCAACAGGCCCGCCGGATTCTTGATCGTCTGGTAGGCTATAAGATCAGTCCGCTATTATGGAAGAAGGTCAAGAAAGGTCTCTCCGCTGGACGTGTCCAGTCGGTTGCGGTGAAGCTGATCAGCGATCGCGAAAACGAGATTGATGCTTTTGTGCCTGAGGAATACTGGTCCATAACGGCCGGTCTGCAGAAGGGAAAATCATCCTTCGAGGCTAAGTTCCATTCCTATCAGGGAGACAAATCAGAACTTCGCAGTCAGGCAGAAGTTCAGGTCATTCTTGACAACATCAAGGGGCAGAGCTTCACTATTGCCGAGGTAAAGGAAAAGGAACGCCTGCGCAATCCGGCTCCACCTTTTATTACTAGTTCGTTGCAGCAAGAGGCGGCGCGCAAGCTGGGCTACAGAGCTTCCAAGACGATGTCAGTCGCTCAACAGCTTTATGAGGGCGTCGATTTGGGCAAGGAAGGCACCGCCGGTTTGATCACGTATATGAGAACGGATTCCACGCGTATTTCCCCTATAGCACAGGAGGAAGCGAAGGAGTTCATCGCGGGCAAATACGGTCCAGAGTTTTATCCAGATCAACCGCGGGTGTACTTGAAAAAGAATGCCAACGCACAAGATGCGCATGAAGCCATTCGCCCGACTTCAATCGCTTGGGAGCCGGATTCGGTCAAGGAATTCTTGAGCCGCGATCAGTTCCGTCTGTACAAGCTCGTTTGGGAGCGCTTTGTGGCCAGCCAGATGAGTTCGGCTGTTCTGGATACGATGACGGTAGATATGACGGCCGGAGAAGCTACCTTCCGTGCTTCCGGTTCCAAAGTCAAGTTCCCTGGTTTTATGAAGGTTTACGTCGAGGGTAATGATGACGGCACGACAGAGGAAGACAAATTCCTGCCTGCACTAGAGCCTGGTGAGAGTATCAAGGCGGAGTCCATCGATCCGAAACAGCATTTTACACAGCCGCCTCCACGGTATACTGAGGCCAGACTTGTAAAAACGATGGAGGAGCTCGGAATAGGGCGACCAAGCACATACGCCCCGACACTGGAGACAATCCAGAAGCGCGGTTATGTTGCCATGGAAGAGAAGAAGTTTATTCCTACGGAACTTGGGGGGCTGGTTATCCAGCTGATGGAAGAGTTTTTCCCTGAGATTCTCGATGCGGAATTTACGGCTCATATGGAAGGCGATCTCGACCATGTTGAGGAAGGCAAGGAGGATTGGGTGAAAGTACTTGCCCAGTTCTACTCTTCCTTCGAAAAGCGGCTGGAAGTAGCCGAGGAAGAGATGAAGGAAGTTGAGCTGCAGGACGAGATTTCCGATGAGGTCTGTGAAAAATGCGGCAGCCATATGGTCTACAAAATGGGCCGTTTCGGAAAATTCCTGGCTTGCTCGGGCTTCCCGGATTGCCGCAACACAAAGCCGATTGTCAAAAATATCGGTGTTCCTTGCCCGAAATGTGCAGAAGGCCAAATTATCGAGCGGCGCAGCAAAAAAGGCCGTATCTTTTACGGCTGCGATCAGTATCCAGGCTGTGATTATGTATCCTGGGATCGCCCGGCAGGCAAACCCTGTCCAGACTGCGGCACGATGCTGGTCATTAAGCGCAACAAAAACGGAGCTCGGTACCAATGTACCTCCTGTGACTTCAAAGAGGAGTTGCCAGAGGACCAGGATTTCGGATAACACATCCATCGGGAAGCGGAAAGCAGGTATTTCACAGCTTTCCGCTTCCCTGCGGTTGTTAGATTGTTGGATCTACAGAAAGAGAGGAATTTTCATTGTCTTCATTCTCCCATGTTACCGTAATCGGAGCCGGCTTGGCTGGCAGTGAAGCTGCTTGGCAGATCGCTTCACAAGGAGTTCCAGTCAAGTTGTACGAAATGCGTCCGGTCAAGCAAACCCCGGCGCATCATACAGATAAATTCGCCGAGCTGGTATGCAGCAACAGCTTGCGTGCCAACGGCCTCGCCAATGCAGTAGGCGTACTGAAGGAAGAGATGAGACAGCTTGGCTCATTGATTTTAGATGCGGCAGATCGTAATGCAGTTCCGGCAGGCGGCGCACTCGCAGTAGACCGCGACGGTTTCTCAGGCGATGTGACGGGAACACTGCGTAATCATCCGTTAATTACAGTGTGCAATGAAGAGATTACCGATATTCCAGCGGACGGCATTACCGTAATTGCCACAGGTCCGCTTACAGCTCCGTCGCTAGCTACTGCAATTAAGGATCTGATGGGCGAGGAATATTTTTATTTTTATGATGCAGCTGCTCCTATTGTTGACAAGGACTCCATAGATATGGAGAAGGTCTATCTCGCTTCCCGTTATGACAAGGGAGAAGCAGCCTACTTGAACTGCCCGATGACCGAGGAGGAATTCGAGCGATTCCATGAAGCCCTCATTACAGCAGAAACGGCGGCGCTGAAAGAGTTCGAGAAAGAAGTGTACTTCGAAGGCTGTATGCCGATTGAAGTGCTGGCGCAGCGCGGCAAGCAGACGGTGTTGTTTGGGCCGATGAAACCAGTAGGATTGATTAACCCTCGTACAGGCAAGATACCTCATGCAGTTATTCAACTGCGTCAGGACAACGCAGCCGGAACGCTGTATAATCTGGTCGGATTCCAGACTCATCTCAAGTGGGGAGAGCAGAAGCGGGTGTTCTCGCTTATTCCGGGCCTGGAGAATGCGGAATTTGTTCGTTACGGCGTTATGCACCGCAATACGTTCATCAATTCTCCTAAGCTGCTTGAGGCAACCTACCAGTTCAAAGGCCGCGACAATCTTTTCTTTGCAGGCCAGATGACAGGTGTTGAAGGGTATGTCGAGTCAGCGGCATCTGGTCTGCTGGCAGGCATAAACGCAGGACGTTTGGCAAAAGGCCAGGAGCCAATTGTACTTCCGCAAGAGACAGCTCTAGGCAGCATGGCGCATTATATTACGACGGCTGACTTCAAGCATTTTCAACCGATGAATGCCAACTTCGGCTTGTTCCCGCCGCTAGAGAAGCGCATTCGCAACAAAAAAGAGAAAAATGAATCAATCGCAAATCGTGCGCTTTCGGCGCTCGAGCAGTTCAAACGGGAGCAGCTGGTCACCGAGTAATCGGCAACCGGCGCCGAGGAGGAGGAGATTTCCGTGGAGATGCAGTTTCACGCAACGACGATCTGTGCCGTCCGCCACAATGGGAAGGGCGCGATTGCAGGGGATGGTCAGGTTACGTTCGGCAACAGCATGATCATGAAAGGTTCCGCCAAGAAGGTGAGGCGTCTCTACCGTGGCCAGGTCGCCGCGGGCTTCGCAGGTTCTGTTGCTGATGCGATTACGCTGTTCGAGAAGTTCGAGAGCAAGCTTGAGGAGCATCATGGCAATTTGCAGCGTGCTGCAGTTGAGCTGGCAAAGGATTGGCGATCTGATCGTATTTTGAGGCGGCTCGAAGCGATGCTGCTCGTCATGGATGATTCTGGACTGCTGCTCATATCCGGCAATGGAGAGGTCATCGAGCCGGATGACGGCATCCTTGCCATCGGCTCCGGTGGTAGCTTCGCTCTTGCCGCAGCAAGGGCGCTTAAAAAGCATGCTCCTGATCTTAGTGCGAGAGAAATGGCTCAGGCTGCACTTGAGACAGCGGCCGAAATTTGCGTGTTCACGAATCACAACATCATTGTTGAAGAGGTTTAGCGGCACCACCGTAGGTTGAATTCAGTATGGATAAGGAGTGAGCCTGGTGAAGGAAGCCATGACACCGCGTCAAATCGTAGCTGAATTGGACAAATATATTGTGGGACAGAAACAGGCCAAACGTTCGGTGGCTGTTGCGCTTCGCAACCGATACCGCCGTAGCCGCCTGGAGGAAAGCCTGCGGGACGAGATTGTGCCGAAAAACATTTTAATGATCGGCCCTACCGGCGTAGGCAAGACAGAAATCGCTCGTAGGCTGGCGAAGCTTGTTGGCGCGCCTTTTGTCAAAGTAGAAGCGACGAAATTCACTGAAGTTGGCTATGTAGGCCGTGATGTCGAGGCTATTATCCGTGATCTTGTGGAAGTCTCGATCCGTATGGTGAAGTTCGAACGTATGGAAAAGGTCAAAGGCAAGGCTGAAGAACTGGCCAATGAGCGGCTGGTTGAGCTGCTGGTGCCATCGCCAGCCAAGCCGAAGAGCGGTAAAAATCCGCTTGAGATGCTGTTTGGCGGCAATGGACGTGATGATGAGCCAGAAGATAAAACATCCGAGCCCGAGCGGGAAGCTAAACGCCAAGCTGTCCGAGTCAAGCTGCTTGCCGGCGAGCTCGAAAAGGATATGCTTGAGCTGGATGTGGAGGACACATCGCCTAATATGATGGATATGCTTGGTGGGCAAGGCAACGAGATGATGGGGATGAACATGCAGGAGCTGATGGGCCAGTTCATGCCTAAGCGTACGAAGCTTCGCAAGCTCAGCGTCAAGGAAGCTCGCAAAGTACTGACTCATGAGGAAGCTGGCAAGCTGATCGATATGGACGACGTTATTGCGGAGTCGGTGAATCGTGCCGAACAGTCAGGCATTGTATTCCTCGACGAAATTGATAAGATTGCTAGTCCTTCAAAGGGCTCCGGCCCTGATATTTCCCGAGAGGGAGTTCAGAGGGACATCTTGCCAATTGTCGAAGGTTCGACAATTATGACCAAGTATGGCGCAGTCAAAACGGATTATATGCTGTTCATTGCGGCTGGAGCGTTCCATGTATCAAAGCCTGCGGACCTTATTCCCGAGCTGCAAGGGCGTTTTCCAATCCGTGTGGAGCTTACATCACTGAGCCTTGAGGACTTTATACAGATCCTTAAGGAGCCTCAACATGCATTGACTAAGCAATATGCTGCCCTTCTTGGAACAGAGGGCATTAATATTTCGTTCTCGGATGAAGCGATTGCGGAGCTAGCTTCCATCGCTGCCGAGGTGAATCGCAATACCGAAAATATCGGAGCCCGCAGGCTTCATACCATATTGGAGAAGCTGCTGGAGGATTTGTCGTTTGAGGCGCCGGATCTAACGCTGGAAAGTCTCCAGATTACTCCGGAGTACGTCAGGGAGAAACTGGCTTCAATCGCCCAAAATCGGGATTTGAGCCAGTATATTTTATAGCAATGCAGAGGGTTTCGGGGGGCAACTATTACTTATGACTTTATTGACTAAAACAAGAACGCTTAACAGACTATTGCAAAAGGCAGCTGGCAAAGCGCTGAGTTTCAGGGAGATGGCTGAGGTTTTAAGTACAGTCATTCAGGCGAATATTTTTGTCATAAGCCGCAGAGGGAAAATTCTAGGCTGTGCTGCAGTGAATCGCTTTGATCATGATCAATTTCGGAATATGGCCTCGGAAGAGCTTCGTTTTCCGAATGAAAGCAATGATCGCTTTCTATTTATGAATGAGCCTGCCACCAATGTTGAACCTGATCCGGGTATCGCAGCTGTGTTTCCGTTCATGGGTACTCAGGAGATTATGTGTGTCGTTCCTGTGACGGGAGGCGGAGATCGTCTGGGCACAGTTGTGCTTTCACGTGGCAATGGAGCTTTTGACGATGATGATCTGATTTTGGCGGAGTATGGATCTACAATTGTCGGTATGGAAATATTGCGAGAACGAGCCGAGGAGATTGCGCTGGAGGCTAGAAGCCGCGCGGTCGTCTCCGTGGCGATGGGATCGCTCTCCTTCAGCGAGATGGAAGCTGTTGAGCATATTTTCGATGAACTTGAAGGCAAGGAAGGTTTGTTGGTCGCTTCGAAAATTGCCGACCGGGTCGGAATTACTAGGTCTGTGATCGTAAACGCGCTACGCAAACTTGAGAGTGCCGGAGTTATCGAAACGCGATCACTTGGGATGAAAGGAACTTACATTCGCATCCTTAATCAACAACTTTTGGAAGAACTAAGTAAATTGAAAAAGTAAATACGGGACAATAGTCCCAAACGGGCCCTATCTTTATATAAAGATAGGGCTTTTTTCTCATTGTAATAAATATGGAAATTTAGGAAGATAAGCATGTCGGCATATCTCGACATTAGTTTCTCATTTTTTTAATTTTTAATTGTCGAAGAAGCAGGAATGCTGCGAGATTTGTTGAATAAGTGATATTAGAATTCGTCAGGAAAGTGGTGAATTGGGGTTGAATGTCTTGGGAGGCGCGGATTTTGGCAGGCTTGTTGGGGCAATGAGAGCTGCAGAGTCAAGGCAGCAAATCATATCGGATAATATATCCAATGCGGATACACCGCAGTTCAAACGTTCCGAACTAGTATTCGAAGAGTTACTTGCGGAGCAAATGAATGAGTCTGGTCATAGGTCTTTAGGAGGAATAAGGACCGATAAAAGACACTTTGAAATAGGGCCTTCGAATCAGATCCCGGATTCTAAGCTTGTAACAGATGAGACTTCAGTCATAAATAATAATGGTAGTAATGTGGATATAGATCGGGAAATGGCGCTGCTAGCAAAAAATCAGCTCCGATATAACTCCTATATTCAACAAATCAACCATGAGATTTCAATGAAACGAATGGCGTTAGACGGGAGATGATAAGCGATGAAATTGACCAATGGTTTTGACATCAGCGCCTCCGCGCTTACCGCGCAGAGATTGCGGATGGATGTAATTTCATCCAATATCGCGAACGCCGAGACGACTAGAGGTTCATTTGTGAATGGGGAATTCCAGCCCTATAAACGAAAGATGGTCGTGCTAGAGCCGATGGGGCAGAATAGCTTTTCTTCTGTGCTTCAAAACGAGATGGATGGAAAAAGCAAAGGGGTAAAGGTTGGACGCATCGTCGAGGATCAAACGCCGGAGAAGCTGGTTTATAACCCTACTCATCCCGATGCGGACGCTAGCGGTTATGTACGTATGCCGAACGTCGATGTAACCAAAGAGATGGTAGACATGATTTCAGCATCTCGATCCTATGAAGCGAACGTGACCGCTCTTAATGCGACGAAGGCAATGTTCGTCAAGGCGCTTGAAATCGGAAAATAGAGAGGAGAAAGCCTAGATGATTCAACCGATATCTCTCGCTCAAGTGCAACAGCCGAATCCCATTATCCAAACGGCTAAGACGGCACAAGCAACCCCGAGCGAACTTACCGATAGTTTTGCGAGTATGCTTAAAAATGCGCTTGACAGTGCAAGTGCTCAAGAGCAGAACGTACATAAAGTCAATAATCAGTTCTTGGTCGGACAGGCGGATATTTCTCAAGTGATGGTGGTCTCGCAGCAGGCTCAATTAACCCTTCAGCTCGTGACGCAGGTCCGGAACAAGGCTGTCGAAGCTTATCAGGAAATCATGCGTATGCAAATCTAGAGCTGAGCTTCGTGCAACAGCAATCTGCGGGGTGAAAAAGTGAACGAGAAATTAGCCCGGTATAGCGCCTCCGTTAAAAATTACTGGAGCGCAATGGGGAAAAAACAAAAGATTTGGCTCGGCGCTACGCTAGGGGTGCTGCTGCTGACAGTCATACTGCTAACGACTATTCTCACAAAGACGCAGTATGAGACTGTATTTAATGAATTAGATACTACGGATGCTCAAGCAATAATGAATTACCTGGACACTAGCAATGTTGCGTACAAACTCGAAAATGGTGGATCGTCCATCGCTGTTCCTAGCAGCGAAGCAGATCGAGTCAGAGTAGCCGCAGGCTCCCAAGGCCTGGTTCAGAACGGCTCCATCGGTTTTGAAGCTTTCAGTGCAAGTTCCTCGCAATTCGGTATGACAGATAATGAATTTAATGTTCGTTACAAAAATGCTTTGAATGGTGAAGTTCAACAACTTCTCAACGCCATGCAAGGTGTTTCCACAAGTAAAGTCGTCGTCAATCTTCCGAAGGAAAGCGTGTTTGCTCAGCCGGATGAAGGCTCAGGAGCTTCGGTATCCGTCGTCATGAAGTTTAAACCAGGCTTCAGACCGAGTCAGGATGAGATTGATGGATATTTCAATCTTGTGAAAACCTCCATTCCCAATTTGAAGGTTACTGACATTACGATTACGAGTCCTCAAGGAGAGCTAAGCCCTTCTTCCAAGGCTGGCGGTGTTCTCTCAGGCACTGGCGACACAGAATCCCTTTTCCAAATTAGGAAAAAGTACGAGGCTGAACTAAAACGGAACATAGAGGAATTCCTCGGTCCGATGCTGGGCAGCGAAAATCTGGTTGTCAGTGTTACAAGCAGTCTTAACTTCGATCAAACGAATCGAGTGGAAGATCTCGTGAGTCCGCTTGAGAGCAACAACAATAATGGCATCATCATAAGCCAGCAAGAAGAAAACGAGAGCTCAGAAGGATCTGCCGGCGATGTTGGTGGAGTTGCAGGAACGGGTGAAACGGATGTCCCTGGTTATTCTTCAGCAGCAAGCGGCTCCAACACTTCCGAGAAAAGCTCCCGAACGACGAACTATGATGTGAACCGCATTAAAAACACGGTTGTGGGCGGCCCATATGCCGTCAAGGATCTGAGCGTAAGCATAGGACTTCCTAATGATCTATTAAACCAGGAAACACGTGATCAAATCACCAATTATTTAAAATCTTTTGTCCGCTCTCAGCTAATTGATTCAGGACAAGACGTAAGTAATGACGATTTAATCGCTAAAAAAGTTGCGGTTATTGGACAAAATTTTGCGGGATCTTCTGCTGCTGCCGGAGCTGGTGGATTGTCTACAGCCTGGATGATCGCAATTGGCGTCGCCGCCGCTGCACTTGTCGCAGGTATCATCTTCGCGGTTCGCAAGCGCCGCCGCAACGCAGAGGAAGAGTTTATTGAAGAACTTCCCCCGAGAGTTGAGTATCCATCAATCAATTTCGACAGTGTCAACAATGAAAGTCAGGTCCGCAAAAATCTTGAAACTCTTGCCAAGCGTAAGCCGGATGAATTCGTCAGTCTTCTCCGCACCTGGCTAGTAGAAGAATAGGAGGAACTTTTTGTGGCTAAAGCGATGCAGACTTTAACCGGCCGCCAAAAGGCTGCCATTCTCCTCATTACGCTGGGGCCGGAAGTGTCCGCTCAGATTTTTAAAAATCTGAGGGAAGAAGAGATTGAGCAGCTGACGCTTGAGATTGCGAATGTTCGCAAGGTGGACAGCATCGAGCGGGACACGATCATGGGCGAGTTTTATCAAATATGTCTGGCTCAGGAATATATTTCGCAGGGCGGTATCGCTTATGCCAAGGATATTCTCGAAAAGGCGCTTGGCGTACAAAAGGCTCAGGAAGTTCTGAACCGATTGACCGCTACTCTGCAGGTAAGACCGTTCGATTTTGCCCGCAAAGCGGAGCCGACACAGATTCTCAACTTTATTCAAAACGAAAATGTGCAGACGATTGCGCTTGTACTCTCGTACTTGCAGCCAGAGCAGGCGTCCCATATTCTGTCTTCGCTACCTCAGGATAAACAGGCGGATGTTGCTAGACGCGTAGCGCTGATGGACAGTACATCGCCGGATGTTATTTCGCAAGTTGAACGTGTTCTGGAGCAGAAGCTATCGGCTACAGTCACGCAGGACTACACGAATGCTGGCGGCATCGACTCTATCGTTCAGATCCTCAACGGCGTCGACCGCGGCACCGAGCGCACGATTCTGGATTCACTCGAAATTCAAGATCCTGAGCTCGCCGAAGAAATCAAAAAGCGTATGTTCGTTTTCGAGGACATCGTCAACATCGACAATCGTGCGATTCAGCGGATCATCCGCGATATCGAGAACTCAGATCTACAGCTTGCGCTCAAGGTTGCCAGCGAAGAAGTACGCGAAGCGATTTTCCGCAATATGTCCAAGCGTATGGCCGAATCATTCAAAGAAGAAATGGAATTCATGGGTCCTGTCCGGCTGCGTGATGTCGAGGAAGCTCAGACCCGCATCGTAGCGACGATTCGCAGGTTGGAGGAATCCGGAGACATCATAATCGCCCGCGGCGGAGGAGATGACATTATTGTCTAATCTGATCAAATCCTCTCATGTCATCCCAAAACAAGAGCATCAGCGCCTGGAAAGGTACTATACCCGGCAGGGGGATGGTCAACCTGGAGAGCTGGCGAAATCGACGGACCTAGCGTTGCGACTGGATCCAGAGCTGTATCAGCCCCGAGTGGACCAGGCGACGGAAGCTCTGCAAAAGCAGATTCTGGCCGATGCCCAAGGCGTAGCTGACGATACAATCGCCGATGCGGTAAGGCGTTCAGAAGAGCTGCTTGAGCAGGCCGACCAGGAAGCGGAACAATGGTGGCATGCTCGCAGAGCCGATGACGAGCATTTAATTCAAGAAATCCGCAGCTCCGGTTATGAAGCAGGATTTCAACTCGGGCGCCAGGAAGCGGAGGCTGAGCTGAAACAGCAGTGGGAGCAGCGAATCCAGGAATCCGCTGGAATGCTGGAATCGGCTTATGGGATGCGAGAGCAGATTATCCAGGAAGCTGAGCCGTTTCTCATCGAGCTAAGCTGCAGCGTTGCCGAAAAGCTTGTAGGCAAGCAGCTGACGCTGGATCCGAACATCGCCACTGAGCTCATTCGCAGTGCATTGTCACGACGCAGAGAGCATGGAGTCATCGTATTGTGCGTCGCCCCGTCACAGCTTGCTGCTGTACAGGCGGCGAGAGACGAACTCGAGCTGTCGATCGACTCCCAAGCTGAGCTCCAAATTCTGCCAGATGCTTCGGTCAAAGATCATGGATGCGTCATTCGTTCTGCATTCGGCAGCATTGATGCTCGCATCGATACTCAGTTGGCCGAGATTAAGAAGGAGCTTGTCCAACTGGCGCAACAGCGCGATGGGCAGGAGGCGCATCCATGAGTAGGTTATCCGCTTCAAAATATGTAGAGCATCTTGCTGGAATTGATCCAGTGCGGGTCAACGGCAAGGTTACCCAGGTAATCGGCCTGACCGTGGAAAGCGAAGGTCCTGATGCCGCGATTGGAGACATCTGCTACATTTATCCTGGAAAAGGATCCCAGCCCCTTATGGCTGAGGTTGTAGGCTTCCGAGACAATCGACTTGTGCTGATGCCGCTTGGCGATCTGAATGCAATCGGGCCAGGAAGCGATGTCGTCGGTACAGGCAAACCCCTCACGGTGCAGGTTGGATCTGAACTTCTCGGCAAAGTTTTAGACGGTCTGGGTAGGCCGCTGGACGGCAGTTTTATTCCGAGCCGCATGGTGCGCTATCCGACGACAGCTCCTCCAAGTAACCCACTATTCCGGCCTAGAGTAAAGGAGCCGCTCGGCATTGGCGTCAGGGCGATCGACGGCTTGCTAACTGTGGGACAAGGTCAGCGTGTCGGTATTTTTGCCGGATCTGGCGTCGGAAAGAGCACTCTGCTCGGTATGATTGCTCGCAATACTGCCGCAGATGTCAATGTTATCGCGCTGATCGGTGAACGGGGCCGTGAGGTGCTCGAGTTTATCGAGAAGGATCTCGGCCCCGAAGGGCTAGCCCGTTCCGTGGTGATCGTGGCGACCTCAGATCAGCCGGCACTCATTCGCATCAAAGGTGCGGTCATCGCAACTACGATTGCGGAATATTTCCGAGATCGCGGGCTCAACGTCATGCTGATGATGGATTCAGTGACTCGCTA
The DNA here is from genome assembly GCF_002233675.1 of Paenibacillus herberti. GTDB lineage: Bacteria > Bacillota > Bacilli > Paenibacillales > Paenibacillaceae > Paenibacillus_O > Paenibacillus_O herberti. Next base: position 993,384 of record NZ_NMUQ01000001.1, read on the forward strand.
CGCGATGGCCCAGCGAGAGGTCGGACTAGCTGTTGGTGAACCGCCTGCCACTAGGGGCTACACACCTTCCGTGTTTGCAACATTGCCTAAGCTGCTTGAGCGGGCAGGAACGGGGCCGACCGGTTCCATCACAGCCTTCTACACAGTGCTAGTAGACGGCGACGATATGAATGAGCCGGTAGCCGACGCAGTCCGCGGCATATTGGATGGGCATATTGTGCTAAGTCGCGATCTTGCACACAAAGGACATTTCCCGGCGATCGATGTTCTAAGCTCGGTCAGCCGTGTCATGAACGAAATAGTGACGGATGAGCATCGAAGTGCTTCCGCTGAGCTCAAAAAATTGCTTGCTGTTTATAGAGATTCGGAAGATCTCATCAATATAGGGGCGTACCAAAGCGGATCGAATCATGAAATTGATGAGGCTATTTCCCAAATTGGCGCCATTCATAACTTTACGCGCCAGAGTACGAATGAAAAAGCTGATTACCAGCAGACGATGGATGAGCTGATGAATCAATTCAACGGGGGCTGACAACGCAAATGATGGCATTCCGATATTCCTATCAAAGTATCGTCAATCTCAAAGCCAGTGAGACGACGCAAGCAGAGTGGATGCTGACCGCGGCTGTCAGCCAGTTGAGAGCAGAGGAAATGTCGCTTGAGGAGCTTCGCAACCAGCGGCGGCAATGGGAGGATAAGCTGACCAGCCTCGGTGAGCAAGGCAGCACGCTTACCGAACTACAGCAAATTCAGTATTTTATCCGCCATCTGGACAAATGCATCGGTAGCAAGGAGCTAATGGTGCGGGCGGCTGAGCATGAAGTACTTAACTCAAGGCACAAGCTGTCGGAGCGTAAGGTACAGGAAAAGATTTGGCTGAAATCCAAGGATAAGGCTTGGCAGAAATTCAAATCCAGCATGCTGGCGGTGGAGCAAGCCGAGTTGGATGAAATCGCAGTTCAGCGGCATGCTCGTACGGCTCAACTATAGGCTGACCAGAAATGACTCGGAAGCTGGATAGACGGGGATGTGCAGTACCCCCGGGAGGGATGACAAGTGGCAAAAGAAGAAATGGAAAAGCAAGGTTATAGCGGAATGGAGAAATTCCTCTTTTTTGTAACTCCGCTATTGTTCACGGTTGTGCTCGTCATGGTGCTGTTCGTCGTCTTCAACCCTTCCTTACGAGAACGATTGGTCGAAGCTGGGCAGGGGATACCGGTTGTTGGAGCTTTGCTGCCGGAGCCAGCCGGCAATGGGCAAAAGGCGGCGAGCACACAGGGGAGCGAGCTAGATCGCAAACAATTGGCTAGCCTGCAAGCGGATCTTCAAGCGGCGCAAGCAAAACTGGCCGTCGCACAAGATGAAAAAACAGGGCTGGAAACTCAGATTAAAACACTTCAGGATCAGATCGACGGCCTGATTAAAAGCGGTGACGCTGAGAAGCTGAGTGCGGAGCAGTACAAGAGCAAAGTTGATGAGCTGGCCGGAATGTTTGCTTCTATGTCCGCTAGCAAAGCAGCCCCGATTTTGCAGAGCATGACGCTTGAGGAATCTGTGCTTGTGCTCAGTTCAATGGATTCCCGGGCTCAAGGCGGAATATTGGCCAAGATGGACCCGAAGCGTGCAGCTCAAACCGCCGCACGGATGAAGGATGACGAGCCGGTTAAGGACCAGCAGATTGCAGCGCTTCAGTCGAGGCTTCAATTAGAAGCGACAGCGACTACGGGAACGTCTACGATCCTTAATCAGGAGCAGTTGACTAAAACGTTTGAGAGTATGAACGCGGCCCAAGCGGCTCCACTGCTACTGCAAATGGCCGATGTCAGCCCAAGCAAGGTGCTCCGGATTCTTGGAGGGGTGAGTGATACGACTCGCTCTTCCATCGTAGCGGAAATGTCTGGCCTGAATAAAGATATCACTTCCCAGCTCGTTTCCAAATTGATGGCTGGTAAATAAAAGGGGGTTCAGGGCATGGAAATGGCAGTATCGCAGCCTATGGCTCCCACAGCAGGTTCAACAGCATCAGGTGCTGGACAGTCTGCCAGACAAGGTGGTAGTGCAACAAGCGGACAGACGTTCCAGCAAGTTATGGGGAGCGCTCAAACGTCGAGCGGATCTAGCTCTGCAGCTTCGCAGACGGGAGCAACAGCTTCTGATGCCACTGCTGCCCAAGGAGAGACTGCTGCAGCATTAATACAAGCAGCTTTGGCTCAATTGACGGTCGACTTACAGAAAGCGGAAGGGACGCTTGGTTCTCCGCAAGCCGGCATAGACGGAGCTGCTGCCCTTCCTGGGCAGGAGGGGATTGTTGGCCAGTTGGAAACCGATCTTTCGGGAACGGGTCTACTTGGCCAACTGGAGGCGCTTCTCGACAAGCTGTTCGCGGCCGGTGAAGAAACAGTGGAGATTTCCGAGCAAGATTGGCAGGCAGCCGCATCCGAACTCAGTGCTTTACTTGCCCTGCTCGGGCTTCCCGTGCAAGGGATGATTGCGGCTCAGAGTCAGGAAGTTATGGATGGAATGGAGCTGCAAGGAGTAAATGCTGCAGGTAGCGGAAGCAAACAGCTCGTTCTGGAATCACTGCTGATGCTTGGACAGGCGCTTGAAGCAGGAGCGGCTCCGAAGATCGGCTCACAGGATGCGAGCACGATGATTCAGCAGCAAATTGGCAAGCTGGAATCGCTGCTGAAAGGCGAAACCAAGGCGCAGGATAGCGACAACTTGCCAGCTTCCGATAAAACGAATGCCGGTAAGGGAGCCATTGCAGCCCCGGCTGCAGCGATGTTGCTTGCTCGGCTGAATGCTTCCTCGGTACATGTTCGGGCAGCGCTTGAAGCTCAGGGGACATCGTCTGCGGCGAACACTGACAATGTTGTTGCTGTTGAAGCGGCGGTTACTACGACAGCTGCACCAATTATGACTTCATCTGAGAATCCACAGGGTCTCATTACTGGAACGCCGCAGAGCCCAGTTCAACCAGCTCCAGCTTCTCCCGGGCCAGCAGCACCAGTTCCCGTAGTGTCCATTCATCGATTCGCTGAGGAGCTCGGAGGCATGATTATCCAGAAGCTGGATATCACGTCCCTAGGTCAAGCGACCGAGGCTCGGATCATGCTGAACCCAGAACATCTGGGTCAGGTTGACATTAAGCTGCAGTTGCAAAGCGGACAATTGACCGCAGTATTCATGGCTGACTCGCCAGCGGCGAGGGAAGCGATCGAGAATCAGTTAGCACAATTGAGGCAGTCGCTGCAGTTGCAGGGCATTCAGGTCGAGCGCATGGAGGTCAGCAGCAACCAACTGCAATCCAGCTTTTCCTTTGGCCAACAAAGTCATGGAGGCGGGCAGCAGCGGCAAGGCTTCACTGGTGATCGAGGAGCCTCGGAAGAAGCTGCACTGAGAGAAGCCGACTTGGCGACACAAACTGTCATCCGCGAGCTTGGCTTCGGACGGGCAGTCAATGAGACGGCTTAATCAGAAACGGGGGATAAGCAGATGGCATCAGGCTCAGTGAACAACAATTCCATTTATCCTTACATCAGTCAAAAAAATGCAAGTGCAGCATCGACCAGCATGGATAACTCGACGATGGGCAAAGACTCTTTCCTGCAACTGCTCGTCGCGCAGCTGAAGTATCAGGATCCTCTGAAGCCGGCCGACAATACGACTTATATCGCTCAGCTCGCGCAATTCTCTTCGGTTGAGCAGTTGACGAACATATCGGGTCAATTAAATGTGCAGGGACAGAATCTTGGACTTACTTCCGATCTGATTGGAAGAACGGTTCAATGGGATGTTTATGATGCAGCGGGCAAGCTGACGACCGAAAAAGGCGTCGTAGAGTCCATAATTCTGAAAGATGGCTTGCAGTACATCGTCTCCGGCGGCAAAAATATTCCTCTTGACGCGCTGAAGCAGGTTGATAGCGAGAATAAAGAGGAACAGCCGAAAGAAGAAGCTCCAACACCACCTGACGAAGTTCTGGCTTGAATATTTTCTAACCAAACATACCAATTAGGGGGCTAATACCTGTGCTTAGATCGATGTATTCGGGAGTATCCGGCATGCGCGGTTTTCAAACAAAGCTTGACGTAATCGGCAACAACATTGCCAATGTGAACACAGTTGGCTTCAAGTCCGGCCGGGTTATGTTCCAAGACATTCTTAGCCAGACCGTGTCGGGAGCAAGTATGGCGGAGGCAGATGCGCGTGGCGGTAAAAATGCACAGCAGATTGGTCTCGGTGTCACGGTTGCTTCGGTAGACTCGCTCCATACGGCGGGTAGCGCGATGACGACTAATGTTCCAACCGACCTGCGTATTGACGGAGACGGATTTTTCGCAGTCCGCCCAGCTGGTATGGAAGATGGATTCTACCTTACCCGGGCTGGTAATTTCTCCGTCGACGCTGCTGGTCAGCTAGTAACCGCCGATGGCGGACTCGTGCTCAGCTCGGATGGCGGGATCATTTCGCTTGCTGGAGTGAATGCCTACTCGATCGGCAAAGACGGCTCCATCGTCGGCGTAAACGCCGACGGAACGACTGGCGACGCAATTGCGACCATCGGTGTTGTGCAAGTACAGAACCCGAACGGTTTGGAGAAAATGGGAGCCAACCTCTACCGTTCCACCGTCAACTCCAATCTGGAGGAACTGGCACTCGGTATTCCTGGAGATCCAGAGACGGGCAGCGGCACAATAGTGGCCGGACAACTAGAAATGTCCAACGTCGATCTGACGAGCGAGTTCACGGAAATGATCGTCGCTCAACGCGGCTTCCAATCGAACTCCCGCATCATCACTACTTCCGACGAGATCCTCCAGGAGCTTGTCAACCTGAAGCGTTAATCGCCGCAGGCTGAAGCTGCGACCCTTGCGTGAGTGCCGCTTAATACTAGCGGCATATATGCGAGGGTTGCCAAGCGGGAAGGAGCTCTATGATCCAGGTAACCAGGCTGAATGGCAGCAAGCTCACGATCAACGCTTTGTTGATCGAGCTGATCGAAGAAACACCGGATACGCTCATTTCAATGACCACCGGCAAAAAAATGGTCATTCTGGAATCGGCCGCAGTGCTGGTAGACCGAATTATCGACTATCAGCGCGCCATTGGACTTACGGCCGCATCTGTGAAGAGCGCAGCGACGGAGGAATAACCGCGATGAAAAAAATGCTTCCCTGGATGATAACGACCTTGCTAGCCATATCATTAATTGCCGTAGTGGCGGTGTTTCTATACAACTCCCTTCTAGGCAGTCCGGATAAAGCAGGGTCCGAAGGCAAGGTAGTCGCCGCGACAGTGAAACCGCTGTCTGCCAAAGATAGGCTTGCCGTGACACTTGAGCTCAAAGAAATCAAGCGTAATCTGAAGGACAACGAGAAGTTGGTCATTATCAGCTTTGCTTTCCAAATGGACAAAAAAGCGACTAAGACAGAATTGGATCAAATCAAGGATATTGCTGTGAAGCCGATTATTAATCGGATTCTGGCGGATACAACCGCTCAGCAGCTGGAAGGTTCCGCAGGACAGGATGCGCTAGAAGCTAAGCTGCTCAATGAGATCAACAAGATCCTTCCAAAAGGGAAATTAGTCAAGGTTTCCATTACGGACTATCTTCTGACTGATATTTAAGCCAGCTAAGCATCAGGCAAGGAGGTGAGAGAGATTGGTAGATGTTCTATCGCAAAATGAAATAGACGCGCTGCTTGCCGCTCTTTCTTCGGGCGAGATGGATGCGGAAGAGCTGAAAAAGGAAGAGAGCCAGAAAAAAGTCCGTTCGTATGACTTCAAACGGGCTGTAAGGTTCTCGAAGGATCATATTCGCAGCCTCACCCGAATTCATGAAAATTTCGCTCGTTTCCTGACGACTTATTTCTCCGCTCAACTGCGGACATTCGTTCAGATCAACGTCGTACAGGTCGAGCAGCTGCCTTATGATGAATTTATCCGTTCCATCCCGAAGATGACGATTCTGAACATTTTCGATGCAGAGCCGCTCAAAGGACGAATGGTGCTTGAGGTTCATCCTAATGTCGCCTACTCCATGGTGGATCGGCTACTCGGTGGTTCAGGTACTGCCCCGACCAAGATCGGAAATTTGACGGAAATTGAAACGATGATCATGGAGAAAATGTTCAGCCGTGCATTCGAAAGTTTGCAAGAGGCTTGGAAATCGGTCATCGATATCTCTCCAAGGCTCGAATCACTGGAGACAAACCCGCAGTTTATGCAGATTGTCTCACCAAATGAAACGATCGCTCTCATCTCATTGAGCACAAAGATCGGTGATACGACAGGGATGATCAATCTTTGTATCCCTCATGTGGTCATTGAGCCGATTATGCCGAGACTTTCCGTACACCACTGGTTTGTTTCCCAAAAGAAATCCAGAGTTCCTGAAGAAGTAGAGATGTTGGAGCAACGGGTACATAAAGCGAGACTACCTATTATTGCTGAGCTAGGTGAATCTTCTATAACCGTTCATGAGTTCATGAATCTTGCTATCGGAGATGTCATTTCCCTTAAAAAGCCAGTGGGCGATGGGCTCCATATCAAGGTAGGGGAAAAGCTGAAATTTATCGGCAGCCCGGGGTCGGTCCGTGATCGGCTTGCGGTTCAAGTAGAAGAGATCGTAAGTGAAGGAGCGGACGAAGACTATGACGAGTAAAGATTATTTGTCCCAGGAGGAGATCGATGCTCTGTTAAGACAGAGCTCCGGGGAAGCCGATGAAGCGGCCATTTCACCATCCGAGAGTAAGATCGAGCATTACTTGACCGGAATGGAGCAGGATGCTCTTGGAGAAATCGGCAATATCACCTTTGGCAGCGCAGCAACAGCATTGTCGACCTTGCTTGGCCGTAAGGTGGACATTACGACTCCTACGGTTTCCCTCATTCGCCGTGCGGAGCTCGGAGACGAGTTTCCAAAGCCGCATGTAGCAGTTTCAGTCAGTTATGTGGAAGGTTTTGAAGGCATTAACTCCCTCGTCATCAAGACGAGAGATGCAGGTATTATCGCTGATCTTATGCTTGGCGGCGAGGGGATTGTCGGCCAGCAAGAGCTGAATGATATTCATATCAGCGCCGTACAGGAAGCAATGAATCAGATGATGGGATCTTCTGCGACGTCGATGTCGACCATTTTCAATCGTATGGTCAACATCTCGCCTCCAGGCATCGATATTTTGGATGTGGAGCAGGGCGGCGGCTTACAACAGTTGCCTCCAGATGATGTATTCATCAAAATCAGCTTCCGTCTTATGATCGGCGATCTGATCGACTCGACCATTATGCAGCTTCTCCCTGTAGCATTCGCGAAACAGATGGTGGATTCACTTATGGGCGGCTCAAGCTCTGAATCTGCGGCAGCTTCAGCTCCGGCAGCGCTAGTTGCTGGAGCGGCAGCAACGCCAGCTGAAATTCCTTATGCGGCTCCACCAGTTCAGTCCAGCCAGCCTCATGTACAAGCTCCGCAGCCGACCTACCAGGCGCCTTATCGGGATCCAATGGCACCGGCAGCGGCAGGGCCTCAAACGTACGGAGCTCCTGTAGGACGGAATGTGAGCGTTCAGCCTGTACAATTCGGAGGTTTCCAGGGCGGGGGTTATCCACAGCCGGACGAGACAAATCTTGGCCTGTTGCTTGATATTCCACTCAAAGTAACGGTGGAGCTTGGCCGGACGCAAAAGCAGATTAAGGACATTCTCGAGCTGTCCCAGGGTTCGATCATCGAGCTGGATAAACTTGCCGGCGAACCGGTCGATATTCTGGTGAACAACAAGCTCATTGCAAAAGGCGAGGTTGTCGTCATAGACGAGAATTTTGGGGTCAGGGTGACTGATATTGTCAGCCAATGGGACCGCATTACCAAAATACAGTAATTCACATCCTGGGAGGAAATTACAATGGCAAACCGTATTCTTATCGTTGATGATGCTGCCTTCATGCGAATGATGATTCGCGATATTCTGACTAAAAACGGCTACGAGGTAGTAGGCGAAGCCCAGGACGGTTCCCAAGCAATTGAAAAATATAAAGAGTTGAAACCGGATTTGATCACAATGGACATTACGATGCCTGAAATGGACGGAATTGCCGCTCTCAAGGAAATTAAAAAAATGGATGCCAATGTAAAAGTCATCATGTGTTCGGCAATGGGCCAGCAGGCAATGGTTATCGATGCTATCCAGGCGGGAGCGAAAGACTTTATCGTTAAGCCTTTCCAAGCTGACCGGGTCATCGAAGCTATCAAGAAAACACTGGGCTGATTCGTGAGTGCACTGTATATCCATCCGCTATCCTCAGGGATGGCGAAAACGGGTCTGACGGCTGCCAGTCCCTCCCCGGAGGAAGAAATCTCCTTGTTTCCTTCCCCGGGTCCAGCTCTGGAGGGGGCGCCTCAACTTACAACAGGCAGCATGATGGGAAGCATGATCTGGATGATCGTAGCGCTAGCGCTCGTTATCGGCCTTATCGTGCTACTCATCAAGTTTCTCTCCAAGCGCAGTCAGTTATGGAGCGGTCCTAGGTCACTTCAGTCGCTAGCTGGAATGACTCTTGCGCAAGGTAAGTCGATCCAACTCGTAGAGGTCGCAGGAAAAATCTATGTACTTGGCATAGGTGATAATGTAGCCGCGCTGGATATCATTTCAGATCCAGACGCGGTGGAGGCAGTCCGCCAGCAGCTTTCGAAGCAAACTAACGCTGCAAGCACTAGTCCCGCCGCCGAGTGGATGAAGCTGCTGCAAGGCAAAGTTGCAGGACGTAGGGAGACCGCGCGTCAAGCTGGCGAAGGCGGAGATGCAAAACGGTTCGAAATGATGCTCCAACAAAAGCTGGAGCAGCAGTCCAGGCAGCAAGAGGAACTGGAGCATCTGCTGCAGGAAACCAGAGACAGGGAACGGTTGAGAGAAGAATGAAATGGAAATGGATGCTGTCGATGCTGGTCGCTGGTGCTTTATCGCTTGCTTTGCAGCAATCGGCTTATGCAGAGCCGCTGCCCGGAATCGACATTAGCATTGGCGGAGAAGAATCGGGTGGGACAAGCGCGATCTCGCTAGTACTGCTGATTACCGTAATGACAATCGCACCTTCGATCCTGATTCTGATGACTAGCTTCACACGAATCGTCATCGTTCTTGGATTTGTTCGGACCTCGCTGGGAACCCAGCAGATGCCTCCGAACCAGGTCATGATTGGGCTGGCCCTGTTTTTAACCTTGTTCATTATGGCGCCGACTTTGTCGCAGGTTAACGAGGTTGCATTGCAGCCTTATATCAAAGGAGAGCTGACGCAAACGGAAGCTCTTGAGCAGGCGGCCAAGCCGATGAAAAAGTTCATGTTCCAGCATACGCGGGAGAAGGATCTGCTGCTCTTTCTGAACTACTCCAAGGCAGAAAGGCCTAAGACCTATGAGGATATTTCCCTCACTGTGCTTGTGCCAGCCTATGCGATCAGCGAGCTCAAGACGGCGTTCCAAATGGGATTCATGATCTTCATTCCGTTTCTCATCATTGATATGGTCGTCGCAAGTACATTGATGGCCATGGGGATGATGATGCTCCCGCCGGTCATGATTTCACTTCCGTTCAAGATCCTATTGTTCGTTCTTGTAGACGGCTGGTATCTGATCGTCAAATCGCTGCTGCTCAGCTTCAGTTCGTCGTGATTCAAGCGGGAGGAAATACGGCATGAATTCGGACTTTGTTATCGGCCTGGCTGCCCAGGCAATCCTCGTCACTCTTAAGGCCAGCGCTCCCATGCTGATTATTGGCCTCGTCGTCGGTCTGATTATTAGTATCTTTCAGGCTACGACCCAGATTCAGGAGCAGACTCTAGCTTTCGTGCCCAAAATTGTCGCGGTTTTTGCAGCAGTGCTGCTGTTCGGGCCGTGGATTCTCAGCACATTGGTGGATTTCACCTATAACCTGCTGAACAACCTGCACAATTACATCGGGTAGGCGAGGATATGGAGTTATTTACGCAAGGATTTCCTGTTTTTCTGTTGATTTTTTGTCGAATTACTTCCTTTTTTGTCGTAGTTCCTGTGTTTTCAGCCCGGACTGTTCCGGCAAAGTTCAAAGTAGGAATCGGTTTTTTTGTCTCTTATCTCGTCTTTCTAACTTATGGAACGACGAAGCAAATCACACCTAACGCGACCTACCTGCTGACTATTGTGCAAGAAATTATGGTAGGACTGCTGCTTGGTTTTATCGTTTATCTGTTTTTTACGGTCGTGCAAACGGCCGGAGCACTAATCGACCTTCAAGTTGGTTTTGCCATGGCGAATGTCGTGGACCCGCTGACAGGTATTTCCGCTCCGATCACGGGCAACTTCAAATACATGGTGCTGTTGCTGCTGTTCCTGACGATGAATGGTCATCTTTACCTTCTGCAAGCCTTAATGAACAGTTATCAATGGATTCCGCTCGAACTGAACATCTATACCTATTTAGCGGACGGGACGATTTCTGAATTTCTAGTCAAAGGGTTTTCGCAGTCTTTTCTACTGGCGGTTCAGATTGCAGCTCCAATCATGGTGGCCATGTTCCTGACGGATGTAGGTTTGGGCTTTCTGGCTCGAACAGCTCCGCAATACAATGTGTTCGTCATCGGAATGCCGCTTAAAATCCTGCTAGGCTTTCTGCTGCTGGTGCTGCTGATGCCGTCGATGAGCGTCTTGTTCGGACATTTATTTTCCTTAATGTTCGATTTTCTGGGCGAGTTTTTCGGAGCGATCCAGGGCGGGACCGACTGATCGGAAGGAGGATGAGAGCGATATCCAGGCTGCGTTTTAGAGTAGACCTCCAGTTATTTAATGGAGAAAAGACGGAAGATGCAACTCCTAAGAAAAAGCAGGAGGCTAGAGACAAGGGTCAGGTTGCCAAAACCCCTGAGCTTCCCGGAGCCTTTATTATCCTCTTTGTATTCGCCAGCTTTTATATGCTGGGTGGCTTCTACAAGGAAAGAATCTATCGTTTGTTCGGCAGCCTGTTCAACAGCTGGCTCACGATGGACCTTACTGATGGGAACGTAATGTCGCTGTTCTACGATATCATGATTCAGCTGTTGATTCTTCTCTCGCCAATTTTGCTACTATCCTTCCTGGCCGCGCTCCTGTTCAATTACGCTCAGGTCGGATTCCTGTTGGCAACGGAGCCGATAACACCGGATCTGAAAAAGCTTGATCCGATTAAAGGCCTGCAAAATATATTCTCTATGCGCTCGGTTGTCGAGTTTTTCAAAAGCATTATAAAGCTTGTTGTAGTCGGTGTGGTCGTTTTCATGGCAATTTGGGGGGAATGGGACCGGATTCTTCAGCTGGGACTTGTACCAATTGAAGGGATTTTCGCCTTTACATCGAGCCTGACGTTGAAGATTGGCATGCAATTCGCTGTGCTTCTTGTCGTTATCGCGGTGCTGGACTACATCTATCAGCGCTACGAATTCGAAAAGAGCCTGCGCATGTCCTTTCAGGACATCAAGGACGAGTATGTGAAGACTGAGGGTAATCCTCTCATCAAAGGCAAGATCAAGGAGCGTCAGCGCAAAATGGCTCTGCAGCGCATGATGCAGGAGATTCCGAAGGCGGATGTGGTCATAACCAATCCGACCCACTACGCAATTGCCATCAAGTATGACGGCAGCAAAATGCAAGCGCCGGTCATTTTGGCCAAGGGCATGGATTATGTTGCTCTGCGAATCAAGGAAATTGCCAAAGAGAATGGTGTATTGACCATGGAGAACAGGCCGCTGGCTAGAGCCCTGTACGATCGCACAGAAATTGGCGATACGATACCGGGGGATCTGTTTCAAGCGGTCGCAGAAGTACTGGCCTATGTGTACAAGCTGAAGGGCCGCAGCAAATCATCCTAAACGAGTTAAGCGGAGGCTTTCGTCATGAAACTGAGGGACCTGGCAATCTTGGTGGGGGTTATCGGCATCGTAATGATGATGGTTATCCCTGTTCCTACTTTCCTGATGGACATCCTGCTCGTAATCAACATATCGGTCGCGCTCATCATTCTCTTAATAGCGATGAACTCGAAAGAGGCGCTGGATTTTTCCATCTTTCCCGCGCTGCTGCTGATTACGACGTTATTCAGGCTCGCCCTCAACGTATCGACCACACGTAATATTCTTGTGCATGCTCATGCGGGAGAGGTGGTCAAGGCATTCGGAAACTGGGTAGCCGGAGGCCAGGTCGCCATCGGCTTCATCGTATTCCTTATCTTGGTTATCGTTCAATTCATCGTCATCACGAAGGGCTCGGAGCGCGTAGCCGAGGTTGGAGCGAGGTTCACGCTGGATGCGATGCCAGGTAAACAAATGAGCATTGACGCCGATCTGAATGCCGGTCTCATCAACGAGCAGCAGGCGCGAGCACGCCGCTCCAAGATTGAGCGCGAGGCGGACTTTTACGGCTCGATGGATGGCGCCAGCAAATTCGTCAAGGGCGATGCCATTGCAGCCATCATTATTTTGATCATCAACCTGATCGGCGGATTCATCATCGGTATGACAGTGAAAGGGATGGGATTCGGCGAAGCGCTTGAAACCTATTCCATTCTTACGATCGGTGATGGTCTTGTCAGTCAGATTCCTGCCCTGCTGATTTCCACGGCAGCAGGTCTTATCGTGACACGCGCTGCTTCGGAGGGCAATCTGGCCCATGATCTGAGCACGCAAATGACGCGTTATCCACAACTGCTCTATGTAGTTGCGGGAACGATTGCGCTGCTCGGTCTGTTCACTCCGATCGGTATCATCCGCACCTTCCCGATCTCAGCACTGCTGGCGTATCTAGGGTGGAAAATGCAAGGAGCACAGAGCAAACAGCAACAAGAACAGGAGCAACTGGTGGAGGAGCAGCAGATCGAGGAGGTTCGCAGCCCCGAGAGTGTGGTCAGCCTGTTGCAGGTCGACCCGATCGAGTTCGAGTTTGGTTATGGACTTATTCCTTTGGCTGATACGCAGCAGGGAGGCGACTTGCTCGATCGGATCATCATGATTCGTCGGCAATGCGCACTTGAGCTCGGGTTGGTCGTGCCGGTCATCCGTATCCGCGACAACATTCAACTCCGGCCAAACGAATATGTCATCAAACTTAAAGGTAATCAGGTGGCCAGAGGTGATCTGCTGCTGAATCATTACTTGGCGATGAGTCCCGGCTTTGAGGACGAATCGATCATCGGTATCGAAACGACGGAGCCGGCTTTCGGCCTTCCGGCGCTCTGGATCGATGAAGCGACCAAGGAACGCGCCGAAATGTCGGGTTATACCGTCGTTGATCCTCCATCTGTAGTCGCTACCCATCTGACTGAGATCATCAAGCGCCACGCGCATGAGCTGCTCGGCAGGCAGGAAACGAAAGCTCTTGTGGATAACGTCAGGGAAGCGTATCCGGCGATTGTGGATGACTTGATTCCTTCGGTCATGTCGATCGGCGATGTGCAGAAGGTGCTGGCCAAGCTGCTCAAGGAAAAGATCTCGATTCGGGATCTTGTCACCATATTTGAGACGTTGGCTGATCACGGGTTGTACACGAAGGACCCGGATATTTTGACCGAATATTCACGTCAAGCGTTGTCGCGGCAGATTACACAGCAATATAGTGGCAGCCAAAGTTCTATGAAGGTTATTACAATCAGTCCGGCGCTCGAGAAGAAAATTGCCGAAGCGGTTCAGCAAACAGATCAGGGCAGTTATCTAGCCATAGATCCGGTCGCTTCACAGCAAATTTGCAGTCGAGTTAGCGAGCAGGTGACACGGCAAATCCAGTCCGGGCAGCAACCGGTCGTGTTGGCATCTCCGACGATCCGTATGTATCTCAGGCAGATTATCGAGCGCGTTATGGGGGATGTGCCCGTTCTTTCCTACAGCGAGCTGGAGCCTTCTGTTGAAGTCCAAAGCGTAGGGACGGTGAACCTGTGAAGGTGAAACGATATTTAGTCGGATCAGTTCCAGAGGCTCTCCCTATGATTAGAAGTGAGCTAGGCAGCGATGCGGTTATTCTCAGCACGAAAGAGATCAAGACGGGCGGATTCCTCGGCCTTTTCGGCAAGCGGCGTATCGAAGTCATCGCTGCTGTAGAAACCGGGGGGGCTGCAGCTCCAGTCCGGAAGCCGGTTGCGCCGTCAGCACCAATCGTGAGGCCTGCTGCGCCTGCTGCTTTCGCACCGAACGGGGCGACACCGCCGCTAGCGGCTCAAGCGGCCATGAGTGCTGCTGATGCGATGTCAGCTGCAGCTTTGGAACAGCCACCGGCTCCGCGAATCGCTGCTTCGCTGGCAGCTTCCTCTTATGCGGGTTCACCAGCTCATGTCTTGACTTCGCCGGCACCAGCTCCAACTGCACAACCATTGACTGGTTTACAGGAGGAGCTGCTGCAGGAGGTGCGCGGCCTCAAAACCTGGATGCGCCAAATGTCAGCGCAGCAAGCTCAGGCAGCTTTAAGCGGACCTGCTAAAAAGCTGCTGGAGCGTCTGGAGCAGCAGGAGGTAACCGTCGATTGTCGAGAGCGTCTGCTCCAGGAGCTGCAGGCCGATCCGGGATTTGATGCTTTGTCCGAGGATGGCGAAGCACTCTGGAAGGCGGCGAAAGAGCGGATCATGGACTGGCTGCAGCCTTATGAGCCTAATGAGGATGCTTTTACTCCCAAAGCGATCCACTTTGTCGGACCGACCGGAGTTGGCAAAACAACAACTATCGCCAAGCTGGCAGCGCTTGAAACCTTGAAGAACAAACGCTCGGTTGGCTTGATTACTGCGGATACGTACCGGATTGCTGCGGTAGACCAGCTGCGAACTTACGGTGATATACTCGGCGTGCCGCTTGAGGTTGTATTTTCTCCCGCAGAGACGGTTCGGGCGTTCCAGCAGTTGGCTGGCAGGGACCTGATCCTAATGGATACAGCCGGCCGGAATTATCGGAGCGAGCTGCAGATCAGCGAGGTCAGCAGCCTGCTGAGGGCGGGAGAGGGGAGTGAAACCTGCCTCGTGCTCAGCCTTACAGCCAGGACTTCGGATATGGAGGCGGTCGCGCTGCCTTTTATCCGCAATGGAGTAAACAAGGTGATTTTCACCAAGCTCGATGAAACGCGTATCTACGGATCGTTGCTTAACTTGGTGTTAGAGCATGGGCTCCAGCCTCTATATCTAGCATTCGGTCAGACGGTGCCGGATGATCTCGAACCATTCAACAGCCTTAAATACAGCTCTTTGCTGCTTGGGGATTACGAGGATGTCTGACCAAGCGCAGGCGCTGCGTAATATGATCCTGCAACAGAACAAGCCGTCCTCGAATAAAGGGACCCGAATTCTGACGGTGGCGAGTGGTAAAGGTGGAGTCGGAAAGTCCAATTTCAGCCTGAACTTTGCGCTGTCACTGCAGAAGCTCGGCCAGAAGGTGCTTATATTCGATGCCGACATTGGCATGGCGAACCTGGATGTACTGATGGGCGTACCTGCTCCTTATTCGCTCTATCATCTCTTTCAGGGCCAGCGTTCTATTCACGACATTATCCAACTAGGGCCGGGCGGGTTGCATTTCATTGCCGGAGGCTCGGGTTTTCGCGAATTGCTGCATCTGACAGAGGAGCAACTCCAGCATGCCGATCGCGAGATTAGCAAGGTGCAGGGCGAGTACGATTTGATTCTGTTCGATACAGGAGCGGGGCTTAGCAGAGAGGCGGAGCGCTTCATCCGCGGCTCGCATGAGAGCATCATCGTAACAACGCCGGAGCCGACGTCCATAACCGATGCCTACGCTCTGGTCAAAATGGTATCGCATTCCCATCCTGATGCAAAGTTCAAGCTCATTGTGAATCGTGTATTGGATCAGCGAGAAGGCCGCCAAACCGCAGAAAAAATGGATCTGGCGGCGCAGCGTTTCTTGAACGTTCAACTGCCTTATGCAGGAGCTATTATGGATGATCCGCATGTCGGTAAAGCGGTAAGGCGGCAAACGCCGTTTTCGCTCGCTTATCCCGACTGCCAAGCGTCACGCGACATACTTGCTACGGCCAGAAGTTATCTGGAAATTCCTCATGTTGGCGATTCCACACGTACAGTCAAAGGATTCTTTCATCAATGGCTCAACCGCAAACGTAACCTTTGACTTTAGGACAAGGAGAGATTGGAGCATGCCCCAATTTCGAGTGCTGATCGTGGACGATTCAGCTTTTATGCGAGCCGTGATCAAGGATTTGATCGAGGAGGACTCGGCTTTTGAAATCGCGGGCATGGCCCGCACCGGCAGGGAGGCCGTAGAAGCTGCGGCCCGTCTGAAGCCCGATGTCATGACGCTTGACCTAGAAATGCCGGAAATGAACGGACTTGAGGCACTGGGGCTGATCATGGCTGCACGGCCACTGCCGGTCATCATGTTCTCTGGCATTAGCGAGGAGCATACCGCGCAAACGATTGCGGCCTTGCAGCAAGGAGCGTTCGACTTCATTCGCAAGCCGTCCGCTTCCTCGCCGCCTGGCGAGATCGGGATGATCGGAAAGCTGCTGCGGGAGAAGCTGCATACCGCTGTGTTGATCCGCGATAGGTTGCAGCGTCTACACTCTGTTGGGGCGATACAGCCCTCCGCAACAGAAGATCAGCAAGTCAAAAATCCGCTGCAAAGCGCCTCATTGTTCAATCCTCGTGAAGCAGATGGAGAAGCCAAAATAAGGCGACCACTGCGTAAAGAGGGGGACAAGCAGGTTGCTGAAAAATCATCCGCAAACAGCGTTGAAGCCAGCCAGAGCAGCAGCGAAAAAACAGCTGGGCGCAGGCAAGGCGCACCCGCCAAAGGGATTCGGCAACCGGTTGATCCGCTGCAAAGCGGCATTGGCGCTGCGAAGCTGGAAATTGCGGCAAAGAGCGCGGATCAAGCTCCGTCGAAGCAGCAGCGAAGCGGCAGCGGATCACTACGGCCTAACCAAGTGGCAGATGCAACTCCGGCAGTCCCAGCGTTAAGCAAGCCATCCACAGCATTTACCCATCTGATTGCAGTTGGCACATCGACGGGTGGACCGAGAGCGCTGCATGAGCTGCTCGCCGGGATGCCGGCGGATCTGCCAGCTCCAGTGCTGATCGTGCAACATATGCCTCCGCGATTTACCGCTTCCTTGGCCAAACGTCTTGATTCCTCGGGTCCATTGCGCGTATTTGAAGCGGAGGACGGCCAGCGCGTACAGAGCGGCGAGGCTTACTTGGCTCCTGGCGGTAATCATATGGAGCTTTCCCGTGATGAGCGGGGTTACTTCATTAGACTGACGCAAAGCGATCCCGTAAGCGGCCATCGACCTTCGGTGGATGTGCTGTTCCGCTCTCTGGTGCCTTTCACAGAATTGAAACGGCATGCGGTGATCCTGACCGGCATGGGAAGCGATGGATCTAAAGGCATGCTGGAGCTGAGGGACAGCGGGGCAGCCAGCACGATTGCCGAAGCGGAGGAAACTTCTATCGTATATGGCATGCCGCGCAGTGCAGTTGAGAACGGAAGCTGCCGCACCGTGCTGCCATTGCCGATGATTGCCAAAGAGCTGGCCAGCCGCTGCTAGAACGAACTGTCCCGTTGAATTCATTTTACAGGAGGTGGATCACGTTATGGATATGAACGCATATCTCTCCATGTTTATTGATGAATCGCAGGATCACCTGCAGGCGCTCAATGAGAATCTGCTCAAGCTTGAGGGAGATCCGACCGATCTGAGCTTTGTCCAGGTAATCTTCCGCTCTGCGCATACGCTGAAGGGCATGTCGGCTACGATGGGCTTCGAAGATATGGCTTCCTTGACCCACGAGATGGAAAATGTGCTTGATCTGGTTCGCAACAGCAAGCTTTCCATGGATGCTTTCATCTTCGATGTTCTTTTCAAAGGGCTGGATGCACTGGAGAACATGGTGGGCGACATCACAAACGGTGGACAAGGCAAGGCGGATGTAAGCAACATTGTGGCATCGCTAAAATCCATTGTTGACGGCAGCTACCTCAGCCGTGCGGAAACAGCAGCAGCCTCCGCAGTTGCTGTCCCACCTGCAAATGCAGCCATCGATGAGTTCCAGTTGTCGGTGCTCAAGCAATCGATGGACAGCGGACTAAAGGCGCTGCGGATCGATGTTTCGCTTGTTGAGAGCTGCGTCCTTAAAGCGGCGCGTGCTTACATGGTGTTCAACCTGCTTGAGGAGCGGGGAGAGGTGATCAAGTCGATCCCTTCCGTAACGGAACTAGAGCAGGAGAAGTTTGACCGCTCGTTTACGGTTATTTTCGTGACTCAGCAGGATGGCGAGGAATTGGCGGAAGCGATTAGCAATATCTCGGAGGTGGCAGTTGCACAAGCCGAGTTGCTAGACGCGGCTACGCTGGAACAGCTTGCTCGACCTGAGCCAGCTGCTCAGCCAGCCCGCTCGGCCTCAACTGCTGCTCAATCTGCAGTTGTTTCGGCTACGGAATCCACCAAAGCTAACCCGACTGCGCGATCTGAAGGCGGACGGCAGGCTGCACCACCAGCAGCTTCTCGTACGATCCGGGTTGATATTGAGCGGCTGGATGCGTTGATGAATTTGTTCAGCGAGCTGCTCATCGATCGGGTACGGCTGGAGCAGCTCTCCGGCGAGATCGGCCGAGTTGAGCTGACCGAGACGGTAGAGCATCTGTCACGCATCAGCGCCGACTTGCAGAACATCGTGTTGAAGCTACGGATGGTTCCTGTTGACTCTGTATTCAACCGGTTCCCGCGCATGATCCGCGATATTGCCAAGTCGCTCGATAAAAAGGTCGAGCTGGTTATTGCCGGCGCCGATACGGAGCTTGACCGCACCGTCATCGACGAGATCGGCGATCCACTTGTTCATCTGCTGCGCAACTCCCTTGATCATGGCCTGGAAACGACACAGGGCAGGCTCGAGGCTGGCAAGCCGGAGACCGGAACAATCTGGCTCCGAGCTTACCACAGCGGCAACCATGTGTTCATCGAGGTGGAGGAAGACGGCCGCGGCATCAATACCGAGAAGGTTAGAGCCAAGGCGGTTGAGAACGGGGTTCTATCTCAAGAAGAAGCCTCAAAGCTGACGCCTGACGAAATCAATAACCTGATTTTTGCTCCTGGATTCAGCACCGCCGACCAGATCTCTGATCTATCCGGGCGCGGCGTCGGATTGGACGTCGTTCGCACCAAAATCTTCTCACTCGGCGGTAACGTATCGGTAGAGAGTAAGCTCGGTTCCGGCTCCAAGTTCAGCATCCAACTGCCACTGACGCTATCGATCATTACAGCGATGCTGGTACGTCTCGGCTCAGAAAAATATGCAGTACCACTCACTTCGGTTGTGGAAACTGGTATTTTGAAGCGAGAAGCGATTCTGAGTGTTCACGGGAACCGGATGATGTCCTACCGCAACGCGGTCATCCCAATCGTTTCGCTGAGCAAGGTACTCGAAACGTCCGACTTCCGCGAGGAGGACGAGGAAGAAAGCGAATATATCGTCATCCGCAAGGGAGACAAATGGGCAGCCGTCATCGTGGATGACTTCATTGGTCAAAGCGAGATCGTACTCAAGTCTATGGGGGCTTATCTCGGTTCAACGCCTGCTGTATCCGGTGCTACTATTCTCGGCGACGGCCAGGTTGCTCTCATCATCGATCCGAATGCGCTCTTCAAATAAGGCCTAGGGAGGAATTGGAAATGGGAGAAGAAATCAAGGTTATCGTATTTGCACTTGGGGAAGAGGAGTACGGGATTGAGGTCGAAAAGGTGAAAACGGTCGAGCGTATGATGCCGATCACCCGCGTTCCTAAGACGATGCCTTTTGTCAAAGGGGTTGTCAATCTGCGCGGCGTTGTTGTCCCGCTCATCGATCTGCGAGGCCGCTTCGGTCTCCCAGAGGTAGAAGCGACAGAGGCGACGAGAATTATCATCGTTAATTCCGGTGAGCTGGAAGTCGGCTTCATCGTAGATCAGGCAAGCGACGTGACCGATATCAACAGCGATGACATTGAGCTTCCGCCCGAGGTCGTAGGTGGTATCCAGGCGAAGTATTTGCGAGGCGTCGCCAAGACCGATGGAGGCAGGCTGCTCGTTATGCTGAATCTTTCCGAGGTGCTAAACAAAGCTGAGCTTGTCCAGCTTGAACAGATGGAGGCATGACACGGTGAGCTCACTGGACAGACTGGCGGAGTTTGAACTCGATGTACTCAAAGAGGTCGGAAATATCGGTTCCGGCAACGCGGCAACGGCACTATCCACGCTGCTAAACAAGCCGGTGGATATGGCGGTGCCGAAGGTCAGCCTGGTTCCTTTCGAGGAAGTCGCTGAACGGGTAGGTGGAGCCGAGGAGCTGGTAATGGCTGTGTTTTTGCGAGTCGAGGGGGAAGCTCCAGGCAATCTCTTCTATATTATGCATCCGGTATCTGCCAAGCGTCTGCTCAGCAGACTGGCGGCTATGGAGGTGGAGGAGGACTTAGAGTACTCCGAGATGGAGCTGTCCGCACTGGGCGAGATCGGCAACATTTTGGCCGGTTCCTATCTATCTTCCCTCGCGGACTTTACGAAGCTGAACCTATCTCCTAGCGTACCCGCTATTGCACTGGACATGGCGGGAGCCATACTCTCCTATGGACTGATGCAATATGGTGAAATGGGAGATGCCGCTCTACTGATCGAAACGAAGTTCATGGATAACGGTGAGCAGCTTGATGGTCAATTCTTTCTGATCCCCGATCCGGAATCTTTCAATACTATATTCCAAGCGCTTGGAGTGCGGCAGCCATGATTCAGCAGAATGTGGTGAAAGTAGGCATGGCGGATCTCAATGTGGCATACCGGGGAGAAAGTATTCGGACAACGGGATTGGGTTCATGCGTGGGACTAACTTTATATGATTCGGATAGAAAAATAGGCGGTATGGCTCATGTCATGCTGCCGGATTCCTCGATCAGCCGAGAGGACTCTTTCAATCGGGCCAAATATGCCGATACCGCGCTGCCTCTATTAATAGAGGAGTTGGAGAAGGCGGGAGCGAGAGTGAACCGCTTAAGCGCCAAAATGGCTGGCGGAGCTCAGATGTTCGCTGCGCTGGTCAAGAGCGACTCGCTCCGCATTGGTCCAAGGAATGTAGAGAAATGCGTGCAGATGCTGGCCAGCTATGGCATACCGATCGTCGGTGAGGATACTGGCGGCAGTTATGGGCGAACGATTGAACTGGATTCGGAGACGGGTATTTTGTACATCCGATCCGTGCAGCAAGGGACGAAGGAGTTGTAAGCCCAATGGTAGGGACTTGGCGAATCAACGCTTGGATTGCAGCAGGAGGCGCGCTTCTGACGCTTCTGCTTAACATCAGCCGCAATCCGTGGTCGGTTGCCTGCACTCGAGCGCTGGCAGCGGCAGCCGCATTTTGGTTGCTTGGCTATCTGCTTCGTTTTCTGCTTTCTTTTACACTGCCTGACAAAGTAATAGAGGCTTCGCCGCAAGAGGAGACTTCCCAAACGGGATCGAGAGTTAATCTGCAAGCAGACAGCGATGAGAACCTGGAGGAGCTACTTCGAAGCGGATGGAAGCCGCCGGCAGTTAATGCAGATTTAAATCAGCAGGGGACTCAAGGAACTGAATCTCAGAATTCTGGCTTTCAACCGCTCTCACCTCCGCAGCTGCGTGCTGCGAGGCCAGACATACAAGAAGCGGATTTGGTGCAGGTCGTACGTCATTTGAACCGTCAAGACGGGCAGGAGTAAGGCGCTTGAATCAGAGCGCAGGCGGCGGGCATGTGGCTCGCGCGGGGTGGATTTGGGAACTGGCAGGTGAAAGCTTAAGGAGGCTTGAGGACGATGACAGAGCCTAAGGCGCCTCATTTATCCAACATGGAGATGTGGGAAAAATGGAAAGAAGAACAGGATCTGGACGCGAAAAAAGCATTGATTGAGCAGTACTTGCCACTTGTGGACTATGTAACGAACCGGATGGCGATCGGGCTGCCCAAAAATGTATCCAAGGATGATCTCTCCAGCAATGGAGTGATGGGTCTTATTGACGCAATAGACAAGTTTGACTATAAGCGGGGACTCCAGTTCGAGACTTATGCCTCGTGGAGAATACGTGGAGCGATTATAGACAGTTTGAGACAGGGAGACTGGGTGCCGCGTTCTGTCCGTGAAAAAGCCAAACGGATTGAAGAGGCTTACCAGTACCTGGAGCAGCAGTATTTGAGAACGGTTAGCGACTCCGAGATCAGCTCCTATTTGCAGGTGTCGGAGAAGGAGTTCACCGTTATGCTGCAGGAAATAGCCGTTACGACGGTATGCTCGCTTGAAGATCCGATCCGAGAAGAAGAGAGCGAGACGAGGATGTCGCTGCTCGTAGACGAGAAAGCCAAAAATCCGGATCACAAAGTGCATGAGTTTTTTCTCAAGGAGTCTCTGGTCAAAGGGATCGAGAAGCTGACCGAGAAAGAGCGGATTGTCGTTTCTCTCTTCTATTATGAAGAGCTCTCCTTGAGCGAGATCGCGGAAGTTATGTCGCTATCTCCATCGCGCATTTCCCAGCTTCACTCCAAAGCAATCTTGAGACTGCGAGGAGCGCTTTCCAAGCAAAAGGACCAATTGATGCAGAACTCCTAGAAGGAGGTTCGTACGATGAAGGAACAGCTTGATTTACAGCAGCACATGAAGATTTCGGTATCGCCCGATAAAATGAGTGGAGTGTTACAGTTCATTCGCTGCGAAGAGAATTTCTCTTGTACCGCTAGCGAGCTGGAGGCTCTGCTGCATGCATTCGGAATTACATACGGAATCAAGCATGATGTACTTCAGTCCATAAGCAAGGATCCGGTTGCCTATTCCCTGCAGCAGACCATTGTTGCGGAGGGACTGCCAGGTAAACACGGTAAGGATGGCCGGATTGTCTACTCGCTTGAAATGAAGCAGGAACATAAGCCGGAGGAAAACGAGAGCGGCCAGATCGACTTCAAAGAAACGAAGCGCCTGCTTAACGTGCAGAAGGGACAACTTATCGCTCGCAAGCTGCCGGCAACGGATGGCGAGAGCGGTAAGACGGTTATCGGTACGGAGGTTCCGGGTAAAAAAGGCCGCGAGGCTCGAATCAAAGCGGGCAAAAACATCGTTTGCAATGCCGAGCGTACGCTCGTATACGCAGCGATTGACGGTCTGTTCACGATTACCGGCAATGATATTATTAATGTATTTCCCGTTTATGAGGTCAATGGAGACGTTGACTATCGCACGGGAAACATCGACTTCGTGGGAACCGTTGTCATTCGCGGCAATGTGCTGACTGGCTTTAAGGTAAGGGCGGCAGGTGATATTCGGGTTGTCGGCGGCGTTGAAGGTGCTGAGCTGGAAACCGATGGTTCCATTGAAATAACCGGAGGCATTATGGCTGGCGGAAAAGGTGCAGTGAAAGCCGGCCATTCCGTACGCTGTTCTTTCATTCAGGACGGATTCGTGGTCGCCGGTGAGGATGTGCTCGTAAGCCAGAGCATCATGCATTCACAGGTGCGTGCCGGTCGCAGCGTTGTTTGCAGCGGTGCTAAAGGACTGATTGTCGGCGGACTTATCCAAGCCGGAGAGAGCGTTAGTGCCCGTACGGCGGGCAATAGCATGTCTACAGCTACATCGATTGAGGTCGGCGTACGACCAGAGCTGCGAGAGGAGCTCAAGGAGCTTCGCAAAACACTCAAAGAATATAGCGAGGCGCTGGAGAAAACCGACAAGGCGCTTGTTATTCTCGATCAGATGGCGGCCATGGGCACGATTGCATCCGACAAGCTGGCTCTTCGCGTTAAACTCGGTGCGACGAAGAAAAAGTCCGTTCAGGAGATGGAGGAGTTGCGGGAGAGAGTTTTTGATATCGAGCGCTCTCTTGAGGACTCCAGCATAGCCAAGGTGGAAATTCGTTCGACCGTTTACGGCGGAACGAAGGTGGTCATTGGCCGTTATACCCGCTTTATTAAAGAACCCGCATCTAGAGTGCAGTTCCGTTATATTGAAGGCGAGATCATGATGAGCGTCATTCAATAGGGCGGGATCAAGAAGAGCACTATTCAATAGAAGGAACGCACAAGGAATAGACTATGCTGGTTGCCAGCATCAGGCAAGATTAGCCTTATGGCGGGGGGAATTGATCATGCCCTATCGACCTATTGATCTTCAACTATCTGTGCCCAGAACTCAAGAACTAGGCAATCAGCAAAGCTATTTGCAAGGTCGGCTCGCGGCTGAAGCCCGGATGCAAGGGGAGCAGGCAGTGAAACAAACCGAGTTGGACCGAAGCCGCAGCACTGAGCTTGAGAGCCGTGGTGATTCCAAAATCAGTTATCGTGAAAAAGAGAGCGGAAGCGGCGAGTCTCCAGACAAGCAAGAGCAAGCCTCGCGGTCAGAGACGGACCCGAAGCCGCAACAGATCGAGCATCCTTTTAAGGGGCATCGTCTTGACATTCGCTTATGACAGCCGGCGAACCGGCTTCGATGTTCATAGAGGGCCATTAAGGAGGACAACCGATGGATTTTCAGCCCTGGCATTATATAGTCCTCATTGGAGCGCTTGTACTCGTGTGGTCGAATCTGCTTTCGCGCAAGCGCAAAGCCGGGGAGCAGGCCGAAGGGAAAGCGCCGGGGGCAGGGCTTCAGGGGATGGAGCTAGCTCTTGAGCAGTTCATGGAAAACATGGAAGAGAGTCAGCGACACTTGACGGGCATAGTGGTGGCCTCCAAAGAGCAGGAGCGGGAAGAGGCAGAGCGCAAAGAAGCCCGAATCGCTGAGCTGGAAAAGCAGTGCAGGCTGCTTCAGCAGGAGCTTGAAGGGCAAGCCGCCTTAATTGCATCGGCTAGCGCGACAGTTGTTGCAGGCGAGCTAACATCCGGTGTTCCGGCCGAGGGCAATTCAATGGCTGCAACGGCGATTGAAGCGACAGAAGACGTAGAAGCGCCTCCAGCGGTGAAGCCGGGAATCCGCGAGCGGTTCGAGCCCCTTTTTCAGCTGCATGAACAGGGATGCTCCGTGGAGCAGATCGCCAAAAAACTCGGCATGAACAAGGGCGAAGTTATGCTTATTCAGCAGCTTGCCAGGCAGGAGGAGAGCCGGTATGAAGCGTCTTAGTCGTTCCTTTTGGACCGGACTTGGTCTGGGCATCATGATTGGAGCGCTGTTGTTGCAGTTGCTGCTGATCGGCCAGACGGCGCCAGAGCTTGATAAACCGGCTGGCTCTTCAGATGAGCAGCCGGTTTATACGGTTGAAGAGGCGGAGGCATTGGCTCAAACGGCCGTTGCTCGCGCCTTAGCTGATTGGGATAAGACAGCTGGAGGCAAGAAGGATGGGACGGAGCAGACTCCTGCTCCCGGGTCTGGATCCGGAGAAGGCTCTAAACCGTCTCCTACGCCAACTTCCGCAGCAGGAAAAGGTGTAAAGGATGCTGGGACTCCATCAACCAAGCCTAATACTGCAACCAAATCACAGCCTGTCGCTTCGTCCAAATCCGACTCCAAGGGGCAAACCTCCCCTAAACCCGAGACTGAGCTGGTTATCCGTATTATGCCTGGCAGCAATCTGACCGATACGGCGGCTCTGCTTAAAAAGCATGGTCTCGTTGATAGCGAGCAGAGCTTTATTCGATATATGGAAGGGCAAAAAACGGCTTCTGACATTCGCGCTGGGTATTTCAAATTCGTCGGCAATCCCGATCTCGCCGCGATAAAAGCCACAATCACCGGACAGCCTATGGATCCCAAAGCGGGAAAAGCATGGCTTGCCGCTCATTCTGATTAAGTGGAGTGTGGCGCTCAGCCAGTGTACGGCGCTCCACTTCGTGCTCGGCATTACATGCGGTTCAGTAAATAATTTCTTGAGCGGCGCAACCATTCCTATGTCTTGGAATCTCTGAGACAAGCGAATGGTTGCGCCGTGTTGCCCAATATGCTATAGTAATTGACGGTGTTAAAAACACACGCCGGTTAATTCTGTCAAGGGTGCTTCCATACGGAAGTCTTGCCGGAAGATGACATCGGCGGAGGACACAAATAAAACCACTATTAGGAGGTGTTGAAGATGGCAGTGATTTCCATGAAACAGCTTCTCGAGGCTGGTGTACATTTCGGTCACCAAACTCGTCGCTGGAACCCTAAAATGGATCGCTATATCTTCACCGAACGTAACGGCATTTACATCATCGACTTGCAAAAAACAGTTAAAAAAGTGGAAGAGGCTTATAACTTCGTTCGCTCTATCGCTGAAGACGGCGGTTCGATCCTGTTTGTCGGCACGAAAAAACAAGCCCAAGACTCTGTGAAAGAAGAAGCAGAGCGTTGCGGCAACTACTACATTAACCAACGCTGGCTCGGCGGCACGCTGACCAACTTCTCCACAATCCAAAAGCGTATTGATCGTCTGCGCCAACTGGAAAAATGGGAAGGGGACGGCACGTTCGATGTCCTGCCTAAAAAAGAAGTAATCATTCTTCGCAAAGAAAAAGACCGTCTGGAGAAATTCCTCGGCGGCATCAAAGGCATGCGCAAGCTGCCTAGCGCCCTGTTCATCATCGATCCTCGTAAAGAGCGTATCGCGGTTGCTGAAGCTCGCAAACTGGGCATCCCAATCGTTGGTATCGTAGACACGAACTGTGATCCAGATGAGATCGACTATGTTATTCCAGGCAATGACGACGCTATCCGCGCTGTCAAACTGCTGACGGGTAAAATGGCTGATGCAATCGTTGAAGCTAACCAAGGCGAGCAAACAACGGCTTAAGATCAGCTTCGGCTGAACAGCGGCATTTATGATTTAGAACAATAAGGGTGGTTAGAAGGTGAAAGCCTCCTCACCGCCCTTTTTTTGAGGAAGTATAGATCTAATCCGCTCTGAGCGGACAACTTGCCTGCGAGCAGGCATCCGGGAGGAATAGAACATGGCAGTTAATGCGAGTGCAGTAAAAGAATTGCGTGAGAAAACAGGAGCAGGTATGCTTGATTGTAAAAAAGCGTTGGAGGAAGCTGGCGGCGATCTGACGAAAGCAGCCGAGCTGCTTCGCGAGAAAGGCCTTGCTGCAGCAGCTAACAAAGCGGGCCGTATTGCTACTGAAGGCGTTGTTGAGTCCTACATTCATGCCGGCGGCCGTATCGGCGTTCTGGTTGAAATCAACTGTGAAACTGACTTTGTAGCTAAAACGGATCAATTCCGTGACTTCTGCAAAGACATTGCAATGCAAATCGCCGCAGCTGGTCCTAAATACGTACGCCGCGAAGAAGTTGACGCTTCCGAGCTGGAAAAAGAGCGCGAGATCCTGAAAGCTCAAGCTCTGAATGAAGGCAAACCAGCTCACATCGTTGAGAAAATGGTTGATGGCCGCATTGGCAAATACTACGAAGAGTTCTGTCTGATGGAACAACCGTTCATCAAAGATCCAGACAAAACGGTCACCACGCTGCTGAACGAAAAAATCAGCACGATCGGCGAGAACATCTCGATCCGTCGTTTTGCTCGCTTCGAACTGGGCGAAGGCCTGGAGAAAAAAGTCGACAACTTCGTTGAAGAAGTTATGGCCCAAGCTAAACTGTAATTAAAACAACCTTGAGGAGCGCCTGATTTCCTAGAAGTCAGGCCGCGATTCATCCGATACCGAACGCGAGGGCAGGCGGGGCGGGGCGTCCGCCCCGCCTGTTTTTTCATAGATACAGCTGTTGGTTTGATTTTCTGCCGCATGCTGCAGCCCGGCAACACATGCCGTTTACTAGGTCAGCGAGGCTGGACAGCTTTATTCTAAATGCTGTCACGCTCTTTTTTTGAAACTTTTATTGCATTGAAATCTGTCTTGAACATGGAGGTATTTACGTTGGAGAGTCCCGTCTATAAACGCATCGTACTGAAGGTGAGCGGTGAATCACTTTCGGGTCAAGCCGGTTACGGCATTGAAGCCGATATGATTTCATCCATCGCGCAGCAAATCAAGGAAGTCGTGGAGTTGGGCATAGAGGTAGCTATTGTCGTCGGCGGAGGCAACATCTGGCGCGGTATTGCCGGTACAGCTAAAGGCATCGACCGGGCTACGGCTGACTACATGGGGATGCTCGCAACCGTCATGAACTCGCTCGCCCTCCAGGATGCGCTGGAATCCATTGACGTCCCAACCCGCGTTCAAACCTCCATTGCTATGCAGCAAATCGCGGAACCTTATATTCGCCGCCGGGCGATCCGCCATCTGGAAAAAGGACGTGTCGTCATTTTTGCAGCCGGTACCGGCAATCCTTTCTTCTCCACGGATACGACGGCAGCACTGCGTGCGGCTGAGATCGAGGCAGAGGTTATCCTCATGGCCAAAAACAAGGTTGATGGCGTTTATTCCGCAGATCCGTTCAAGGATGAAACGGCCGAAAAGTTCGAGCAGCTGACTTATATGGATGTGCTCAACCGCAATCTGGGCGTGATGGACTCGACCTCCACTTCGCTCTGCATGGACAATAATATTCCGCTCATTGTATTCGCCATTACGATCCCTGGCAATATTAAGCGTGTCGTGCTTGGCGATAAGATCGGAACCATCGTGAAAGGAAGTGCCAACTAATATGCCGCAATCCATTAAATTAGACGCAACCGAGCGGATGGAGAAAGCGATTGGCGCCTTGAAGCGCGATCTGGCCACGCTGCGCGCGGGTCGTGCAGCACCGGCTCTGCTCGATCGCATTCAAGTGGAGTATTATGGAGCTATGACGCCGCTTAATCAGCTGGCTAACATCAACACTCCAGACTCCAGAACACTGTTCATCCAGCCTTGGGACAAATCGTCGCTTAGTGACATCGAGCGCGCCATTATGAAATCCGACCTCGGTTTGACTCCTTCGAATGACGGAGCTTCTATCCGCATTCAAGTACCCATGCTGACTGAGGAACGCCGTACAGATCTGGTCAAAATGACTAAGAAATTCGGCGAGGAAGCTAAGGTTGCAATCCGTAATATCCGCAGAGATGCGAATGACTCCATTAAAAAGCTGGAGAAAACGGATATTTCTGAGGATGAGTCCAAGCGTCATCAGGAAGACATTCAAAAATCGACGGATAAATATGTTGCTGAAGTCGATAAAGTATTGGCATCCAAAGAAAAAGAAATTATGGAAGTATAAAGCGGACCGAGCCATACGGATGTGATGCCTTCTTGGTCAGCTATTCCGTAGGGGTGGAACTATGTGGATGATCCCGATGAGGGCATGCATTCTAGAGTGATTTTGCATCCGCTGTGCATGAGCGGCCCCTCCCTTACAGGTGGGGGTTTGCCTGCATCAGGCCCCATATCCCGGTCTGTGAAAGATTCAATGCCTGCGGGGAGGAAGTTGGAATGATTGACAGATTTTGGTCAAGACGCGGCAAAACATCTCCGCAGGAGGCTGATCTGCCGGCTGGGGAAAATGTACCGCAGCATGTCGCCATTATAATGGACGGCAACGGCCGATGGGCTCAAAATCGCGGGTTGCCGAGATTCGCCGGCCACCATAGCGGAATGAAGGCGGTCAAAAAGGTAACGATGGCCGCTGATCGGGCCGGAGTTAAGTATTTGACCTTGTATGCTTTTTCTACAGAGAACTGGAAACGGCCTAAGTCGGAAGTCGATTTCTTGATGCGCTTGCCGCAGGAATTTCTGGCTCTTGAGCTGGAAGAACTGATAGAGAATAATGTGCAAGTACGCATGATGGGTTATCAGGAAAATCTCCCCTCCTATACGCTAGAAGCACTTGAGGAAGCAATCGAGAAAACGAAGGACAATACCGGGCTCGTGCTCAATTTCGCCTTGAATTATGGGAGTAGGGCAGAAATGGTCGATGCGGTGCGCGCGATTGCGACGGATGCCGTAGCAGGCCAGCTAAACCCGGATGACATCGACGAGAGGCTGTTTGCCGGTCGGCTGTTTAGCAGTGAGCTACCGGATCCTGATCTTCTGATTCGTACGAGCGGTGAGCTCCGTCTCAGCAATTTCATGTTATGGCAGCTTGCTTACAGCGAATTATGGTTCACCGATGTGTACTGGCCAGCCTTTACGGAGGAGCTTTTCCAGGAAGCTATAACGGAATACCAGCGGCGAGCCAGACGGTTCGGCGGTTTGACCTAGTCTGCTTTTCAAGCGAGGACAAAGCGATGAAACAACGTATTTTGACAGGAGTAGGAGCAGGAGTGTTCTTTCTGCTGCTTCTGGTCGTTGGCGGCCAGATCTATTATTGTCTGCTTCTGCTGCTTGCTCTGATCGGGTTCTACGAATATTTAAGATTGAACGGTTTCCATCCCTTTCACCCGGCTGGGCTTATCGGCTATGCCGGGGTTCTTTTTTTTATGCTGCCTTGGGAGGATATGGGGATTGGGGTTCCGCCTGATGGGACGGCCATTTGGCTGTTATTGCTGCTGCTGTTAGCTGTCACGGTTCTATCCAAAAATAAAACAGCACTTGATGGTGCTGCACTGTTGTTGCTTGGAGCCATCTATGTCGGTTACGGTTTCGCCTCCATGTACGAAGTCAGGGAATCGGAGCCCTACGGGCTTTATCTGTCTTTCCTCAGCTTTGCCTGCATTTGGTCTTCGGATATCGGCGCTTACTTTATCGGCAAGGCGATCGGACGGAAAAAGCTGTGGCCTGCAATTAGCCCGAACAAAACGATTGAAGGATCGCTAGGCGGAATTGCCGCTTCCATTATTGTCGCGGTTATTTTCCAGCTATGCGCACCGGAAATCATCGGTCTTGGACATGCTATTCTAATCGGAACGGTGGCGGCCATCGCAGGACAGTTCGGCGATCTTATCCAATCGGCCTACAAGCGTTTTCGCGGCGTCAAGGACAGCGGTAAGCTGCTGCCTGGACATGGCGGAGTGCTGGATCGCTGCGACAGCTGGATCATCGTGTTTCCGCTGCTCGTATTAACGGGCTTGCTCCCTATTTAGCCACCTGTTCACACTTACATAACAAGTTGATAAGGGGAGATGCCGCGGTGAAAAAAATAACCATTCTGGGCTCGACTGGTTCAGTTGGAACACAGACGCTGGAGGTGCTTTCCCAGCACCCAGAACGCTTCGAGCTGGATGGACTGGCAGCAGGGGGCAATGTCAGCTTGCTGATTCAGCAGGCGCTCCGCTTCCGTCCCAAGCGAGTATGTCTCGCTACAGAGGAGGCTGCTCGCGAAGCGAGAGCGGCTTTGCCAACCGGCATCGAGGTGCTGCAAGGTGAAGATGGGCTTGTGGAGATCGCTGGAAGCGGCGATGCGGACACGGTCGTCACGGCGATTATGGGCAGCCGAGGCTTAGTCCCTACGCTGGCTGCGATTGAAGCGGGACGCAATATTGCACTGGCTAACAAGGAAACGCTGGTCACGGCGGGTCATCTTGTTATGGAGGCGGCCAAGCGTAAAGGAGTTTCCATTTTGCCGGTGGACAGCGAGCATTCTGCTATTTTCCAATGTCTGAACGGCGAGCGTCGCGAGGATGTCCGGGGCATTACACTGACGGCATCGGGAGGCTCCTTCCGCGATCGCACGCGGGAGCAGTTGCAGGGCGTGACGGTGGAGGAAGCGTTGAGCCATCCTAACTGGTCGATGGGCGCCAAAATAACGATCGATTCCGCCACGATGGTCAACAAGGGGCTTGAGGTGATCGAGGCCAGATGGCTGTTCGGACTGGATTATGATCAGATTGGCGTGCTTATCCATCCCGAAAGCATCATCCATTCTTACGTGGAATTCAAGGATAATAGTATTGTTGCTCAGCTCGGATTACCGGATATGAGCGTACCGATTCAATACGCATTGTCCTACCCAGAGCGGCTCGGCAATGCGTCTGGTCGCTTGAGTCTTGCCGAGTATGGCAAGCTTACGTTCCGCGAGATGGACTTCGACCGTTTTCGCTGCCTTGCGCTGGCTTATGAGAGCGGCCGCTTAGGCGGTACCGCGACGACGGTATTCAACGCTGCGAATGAGGTGGCAGTGGATCGCTTTTTGCGTGGAGAAATTGAGTTTCTTGCTATTGAGACCGTCCTGGAGAAGGTTATGGAAAAGTACGAGCCCATTGCTAATCCGGGACTGGAAGCGATCATTGAAGCGGATTTATGGGCTCGAAGGACGGCAACTTCCCTGTAGGGCGGTTCTCTTGTGCCAGGCTGGAGAATAATGATAATCTAGGTACAGGCCGTTACGACAGGAGGCACCACCATCGATGGATACATTACAGGTCATATTCATGACCGTTCTTGTGTTTTTTGTCATTGTCACCATTCATGAATGGGGACACTACTATTTTGCCAAACGGGCAGGCATTCTCGTGCGGGAATTCGCTATCGGGTTTGGCCCGAAGCTGTTCTCGATTAAGCGCGGCGAGACACGTTTCACCTTGCGTTTGATCCCTGCTGGCGGTTTCGTCCGCATGGCGGGTGAAGATCCGGAGCTTGTTGAGGTTCAGCCTGGTCAGACTGTTGCCGTCCGAGTGAAAAATGGCAAGGTTACAAGGGTTTATCTCGATAAGCTGGATGAGCGTAGCGGTGTTATCCGCGGTGAGGTTGAGACGATCGACCTGGAGCGCAAGCTATTCGTGCAGCTGCTCGTCGAGGGTGAGTCCGAGAGATATGAGATGCACCCGCAGGCACTGCTTATCGCCAAGGGGCGCGACACACAGATTGCTCCACTGGATCGCCAATTCGCTAGCAAAACGGTAGGACAGCGCGCGCTCGCGATTGCCGCCGGGCCTTTCATGAATTTCATTCTCGCGATTGTCCTGTTCGCCGTCTACATCCAGATGACAGGTGTCGTCGTGGACAATCCGAAACATTTGGAGATCAACACCGTTGTAGATGGCATGCCTGCTAAAGCAGCCGGGCTTCAAAAAGGCGACGTCATCCAATCCGTTGCTGGAACTGAAGTCGGGATAGACTATGATCGCATGATCGAAGTCATCGGCAAGTCCGCCGGCAAGGAAATCGAGATTAAGGTAAGTCGGGCGGGAGAGCCGCTCACCTTAACGATGACGCCTAAACTGGATGAAGAGAGCAAAATGGGCAAGGTTGGCGTCACAGCCACCTATCCGATGCGTTCCGCTACATTCACCGAGACGGTGACCGGAACCTACACGCTTATGAAGGGTATGACAATAGCCATTTTTCAAGGCTTCGGCCAACTGATTACGGGCAACTTCAAGCTCGATGATCTTGGCGGACCGGTACGTACGGCGGAAGTGACTGGCGAAATTGCGCGTCAGGGCGAAGCACAACTAATAAGATGGACAGCGCTGCTCAGTTTGTATCTTGGCATTTTCAACCTGTTGCCGATTCCGGCGTTGGACGGCAGTCGTCTCGTATTCATCGGAATTGAGGCGCTACGCGGCAGGCCGATTGATCCAGCAAGGGAAAGCATGGTGCATGTTGTCGGCTTCATGATGCTGATGCTGCTCATGTTAGCCGTAACTTATAATGATATATTGCGACTTGTTAAAGGGTAGAGGGGAGCTGTCGTTTCAGCTATGTCGAAAGAAAAGCAATTCGTAACCGAAATTACTCCGCAGGGAGAGGATTTCTCCCGTTGGTATATTGATGTAATCAAAAAAGCCGAGCTGATGGACTATTCTCCGGTCAGAGGCTGTATCGTTTTCCGGCCAGACGGCTATGAAATTTGGGAACATATTAAGGAAGAGCTGGACCGTCGTTTCAAGGAGACGGGTCATCGCAACGCCTACTTCCCGCTGTTCATTCCGGAGAGCTTTTTCCAAAAAGAAAAAGAGCATGTCGAGGGCTTCAATCCCGAGCTTCCTTGGGTAACGGAAGCCGGCGGCGAGCTGCTTGAGGAAAGACTGGCTATTCGCCCAACGTCGGAGACGATGATCGGTCATATGTACAGCAAGTGGATTCACTCGTACCGCGACCTTCCTGTGCTGATCAACCAATGGGCGAACGTCGTCCGCTGGGAAAAGCGTACCTTGCCGTTCCTTCGCACGAGCGAGTTCCTCTGGCAGGAAGGCCATACTGCACATGAAACAGAATCCGAGGCGCGCGAGGAAACGATGCGCATGCTGGAAACTTATCGCAGCTTCGTCGAGGACTATCTTGCGATTCCGGTTATCAGCGGCGAAAAAACGCCATCCGAGCGTTTTGCCGGTGCTGTAGACACCTATTCCATCGAAGCGATGATGAAGGATGGGCGCGCAGTACAAGCGGGAACGTCGCATTACCTTGGCAACAAATTTGCCGTGGCATTCGATATTAAGTTCCTCGACCGCGACAATCAGCAGCAGTTCGCTCATACAACTTCTTGGGGTGTCAGCACTCGTTTGATCGGTTCCTTGATCATGGTGCATGGCGATGACCGTGGCCTCGTATTGCCGCCGAAGGTTGCACCAACCCAAGTGATCATGATCCCAATTGGACCTCCTAAAACCCGTGATGCTGTCATTGCTCGTGTCGACGAGCTTTATTGCCAGCTTAAAGGAGCCGGTGTCCGCGTTCGTGTCGACGACCGTTCCGATATGAGCCCGGGCTGGAAATTCAATGAGTATGAAATGCGCGGTGTACCGATCCGTCTGGAACTCGGACCTCGCGATATGGATAACGGCGTCTGCGTGCTTGTCTCCCGCGTCAGCGGCGAGAAACGCATTGTCGCTCAAGCCGATCTCGTTTCCGAAATTTCCCGTATGCTGGAGGAAGTTCATCACGAAATGTACGAGAAGGCCAAATCTTTCCGCGCGGACAACACCCATGCGGTTGATACGCTGGACGAAATGAAGGCGCTGCTGGAGCAGAAGCGTGGCTTCGTTACGGCTGGCTGGTGTGGTTCTGCCGCTTGCGAGAAGCAGGTCAAGGAAGAGACCGGCGCTACGAGCCGCAACATTCCATTCGACCCTGCCGAGCGCAAGGCTAACTGTCTGTGCTGCGGCGAAAAGGCCGAGCATACCGTTGTATTTGCTCGCGCTTACTAAGCTTCAAATCTGATTGTGTCAGTTTACAAAAAAAGAAGCCCGCCTCGGGCTTCTTTTTTGCATTCCGGGGTAATATGAATCCGCATGGCGAAGCGGGTTACCGCTTCGAGAACAAGCGGTGATCCTAGATAAGAAAAAGGGGAATATGAATTTATACGAATATGTTTCAATTTTAAAAGAGATCAACGAAAGAGGGAATTAATGGTGAAGAGAAAATAGGGTGATCTATCTCATTGGAGAGGAATATTACAGAAGACATACAGACAAATGTATATCGAAGAAGTGGATTTCACGGGGCATGTTACACTTGTTGTTTTTAATAAAGGGTACTACTTAGGTACCTATATAGGTAAATGATAAACGTCCGAATAATCCTGCGCTGTGCAGGATCATCGGGGGCGTGCTTCTCCTCTGGAATTGAATAGGGTTTGAACTCGTCTTTCGTGGGCAACGCAACTTTTTTTGTACGATTTATCGTATAAAACTCGGTTTATAGCCGCCTCTTTTCAACACTTTGTATGATAAAACATACAAAGCCGAGCTTTCGTCGCCTATGCCCAGCCATTTTGAATGATTTATCGTACAATATCTAAAATATCAGCACGGCCCGAATGCATGTTGAGTGAAAAATCATACAAAATGTGCATGCCCACATCAATACGAGACTGATTTGGTGTTACGACTTAAGCCTATCTAAGCCGCAGTTGCCCCGACAAGGCTGAGACAAGCGAAGGGAGCAGCTCCAGCTCCCGTCGAAACCACAATGCGCTTCGAACGAATTGCCGGGCTCCTTCCGTCGTTCGAAAACTCCCGGAAACCTTCTGTTTGACCTTCACCAAACGCGAGTCTCGCTTCGCTGGGTTGTTGTCAAACGGGATCTGGTCATCCGAATAGTGCGCCCTAGCTAAATTTAGAGGTACCTAAGTAGTAACTTTGGGACCAGTCTAATCCGTTATCTTCTTTCTACAAAACGAACAAGGAAGCGGAGCGAAACTTGGACAAGCACTACGACACCCGTCCACATGGACGGGTGTCGTTGGAGATAGAATGGGGCCGATAAGGCTATCATTCTATATAAGATGAATTAATGAAATAAACGAGGAAGCGGAGCGAACCGGCCTTCTGGAGAAGCAACGCGTTCGCCTTTGTAGGCGGATTCCCCCCTTATAGAGGGGGTAGGGAAATCAGGGAATCCGACTACAACAGCGATCGGAAGAAGGACCGGTTCGCGCAGCGAGTTCCATCGTAATATTTCTAAGCACAGCATATAGATTAGCCATTCGAACACTAGTCGTTTCGCATCTGACGACAACTTCCTATGTTCTTCCCCTATCTTCAACGCTATAATAAGAGTCTATGAAGTTTTAGCGTTAATCAGGAGGAATGACATGAGCGAGGGCAAGAGACAGCGTTTTGAGCTGTTGATGAAGCAAGCGGAGCTGCCGCCGGAGCTGGTCGGGAACCATTTTACCGATGGACATATTGAGAAGGTATTGGTCAGCCCGAGCAACCGCGAATGGACGTTTTACATTACAAAAAGCTCCCTAGTGAAGAAGGATTTTTATACGATTTTTTGCCGTATGATCAAGCAGAAATTCAGTCATCTGGCCGAGGTGTCCTTCTGCTTCACGTACGATGAGGAAGTATCCACCGACGAGCTGGCGCTGGAATATTGGCCGCTGTTCGTTGAATGGGCACAGCAGGAGATGGCTTCAGTCAACGGCTGGCTCGCAAAGGCCGCTCCATCGGCTAGTGGCGGAGCGCTGCAAATTATGCTGATGGACCGCGCAGGACTAGAGCTCGCAAAGCGCAAAAAAATCGATGAAGCGATTGTGCGCTTTTATGAAGATCGGTTCCGCCGGACGCTGCGTGTCAAGCTGACCGCTGGTGAAAATGCGCGTGAGCTGTACGAAGAATTCGAGAAACGAGTTGTGCAGGAGAACAGCGAGCAAGTGCAGCAAATCATGGAGAGTGTAACATCCGAAGCGGTACCGGAGGCGGAAGAGGGCGATGTGAGACTTGCTGTCGGCTACGATATCCGCGAAGAAGCCGTCCCGATGATGAATATCGTTGAAGAAGAGAAAAAGATTACGGTGCAAGGCACTGTTTTCGGCCTCGATGTCAAGGAGCTGCGCAACGGAAGTACGCTGTTTACATTTAATGTGACGGACTTTACGGATTCCATGGCGATGAAGATGTTTGCCAAAACAAAGGAAGATGTAAAAGTTCTCTCCAAACTGTTCAATGGCAAATGGATTAAAGCACGTGGTCGCGTGGAATATGATCGCTTTATGCAGGAGCCGGAACTGGTCATGATGCCGAGTGATTTGCATGAGGTGCATGCGCCCAAGGAGCGTACCGATACGGCCGAGGTCAAGCGTGTAGAGTTCCATTTGCACACGACGATGAGTACGATGGACGCGGTAACATCTGTAGACACTTACATCAAGACGGCTGCCAAGTGGGGCCATTCTGCAATCGCCGTAACCGATCATGGCAATGTGCAGTGTTATCCGGATGCTTTTAAACATGGCAAGAAAAACGGCGTTAAGGTGTTGTTCGGCGTTGAAGCCAATGTCGTAAACGATGCCGTGCCGATGGTACTTAACTCAAGGGAAGAGTCGCTCAAAGACGCGGAATATGTCGTTTTCGATATCGAGACGACGGGCCTGTCCATCGTGAATTGTAAAATTATCGAGCTGGCTGGTGTCAAGTACAAGAATGGCCATGAGATTGATCGGTTCGCGACGTTTATTGACCCGCATGAGAAAATTCCTTACCATATCCAGCAATTGACCAATATTACGGATGATATGGTGCGGGGTGCGCCAGAGCTGGAGCCCAAGCTGAGGGAGTTCATCGAGTTTGTTGGAGACTGCGTATTAGTTGCGCATAACGCCCGATTCGATATTGGCTTCATTCAAGCTTCTTGCAAAGCCATCGGCATCCCTGAGCTGAAGAACCCAGTGCTCGATACGCTGGAGCTGGCAAGATTTTTGCATCCAACGATGAAAAATCACCGACTGAACACGCTGGCTACTAAGTACAAAGCTGGTCTCGAGAGCCATCACCGCGCTATCGACGATTCCGTGGCGCTGGCCGGTATTCTGCATGGTCTGATCAACGATGCAGCGGAGCGTAATGTGACGGGATTGCATCAGCTGAATGATTATGTCGGTATGGACATTTCCAACAGCCGGCCTTTCCACTGCAATATTTACGCGCTGAACGCAGTGGGCAAAAAAAATCTATTCAAGCTGATCTCGCTGTCGCATACTCAACATTTCAAACGTGTCGCCTGCATCCCGAAAAGCAAGCTGAAGGATCTGCGCGAAGGACTGCTTGTTATATCCGGCTGTGAAAAGAGCGAGTTCTTTGAAACTGTGCTCAACAAAACGGTCGAGGAAGCCGAGGACGTAGCGGAATTCTATGACGTGCTGGAAATTCAGCCGGTCGATTTCTATATGCATCTAGTCGACAAGGGACTTGTCAGCAGCCGTGCCGAGATCGAAGAAGCAATGCGCAAAATATGCCGAATCGGCGACAAGCTCCGCAAGCCGGTCATTGCGACCGGCAACGTACATTACCTCAATCCGCGTGAAAAGATGTACCGCGAGATTACGATCCTGGGTATTACAGGTTTCAGTCCGCTCAAAAATCAGCGCCTTCCGGATGCGCATTTGCGTACGACGGATGAGATGTTGCAGGAGTTCCGCTTCCTTGGTGATGAGCTTGCCTATCAGGTTGTCGTGACGAATACGGTAGAGCTGGCGGAACGGTTCGAGTCATACGAAATGTTCCCGGATAAGCTGTATACGCCAATTATCGAGGGAGCGGATGACGAAATCCGCGAAACTTGCTACGCCACGGCGCGCAAGTTGTACGGAGAGGATCTGCCGCAGGTCGTCATCGACCGGTTGGAGAAGGAACTCATACCGATTATTAAATACGGCTTCTCCGCCAACTATTTAATCTCAGAGCGGCTCGTCAAAAAGTCCAACGAAGACGGTTATCTAGTCGGTTCCCGTGGGTCCGTCGGCAGCTCTGTCGTCGCAACTTTCCTCGGTATTTCCGAAGTTAACCCGCTGCCTCCGCATTTCCTTTGTAAGACAGATGGTTGCTGTCACAGCGAATGGATTCTTGATGGTAGCGTGTCATCCGGCTATAACTTGGCAGATAAGGCTTGTCCGAAGTGTGGATCCATGATGCGAGGCGACGGACAGGACATTCCGTTCGAGACCTTCCTTGGTTTCAAGGGCGACAAGGTTCCCGATATCGATCTCAACTTCTCCGGCGAGTATCAACCGATTGCGCATAACTTTACCAAGGAGATTTTCGGGGAAAAATGTGTGTTCCGTGCCGGGACGATCGGTACGGTAGCAGAGAAAACGGCTTACGGCTTTGCCAAGAAATATGAGGAAGAGAAGGGGCGCAAATGGCGCGGAGCGGAGCTTAGCCGCCTTGCTTCCGGTTGTACGGGAGTGAAGCGGAGCACCGGCCAGCATCCCGGCGGCATTGTCGTTGTACCGGATTATATGGAAGTCGAGGATATTACACCGGTCCAGTATCCCGCTGACGACACGGGCGCCGAGTGGAAAACGACTCATTTTGACTACCATGCATTCGACGCGAACTTGCTTAAGCTTGATATTCTTGGGCACGATGACCCGACGATGATGAGGATGTTGCAGGATCTGACGGGCATTGACCCAACAACGATCCCGATGAATGATCCAAAAGTCATGAGCATGTTCAACTCTACGGCAGCACTCGGCGTAACGCCGGAAAAGATTCGCTCCAAGGTTGCTACCTACGGCGTGCCGGAGATGGGCACAAAGTTCGTTCGCCAAATGCTAGAGGAGACGCAGCCCACTTCGTTCGCGGACTTATTGCAAATCTCGGGTCTGTCACATGGCACGGGCGTATGGATTGGCAACGCGCAAGAGCTGATTAAGAAGGGCACCTGTACGATCAAAACCGTTATTGGCTGCCGCGACGAGATTATGCTCTTCCTGATCTACAAGGCAGGTATGGACGCCGGACTCGCTTTCAAAATTACCGAGAGCGTGCGTAAAGGCAAGGGATTGACGCCGGAATGGATCGAGGAAATGAAACGCTGCAAGGTTCCTCAGTGGTACATCGATTCCTGCCTGCGCATTGAGTACATGTTTCCGAAAGCGCATGCCGCCGCTTACGTCATTTCGGCTGTGCGCACCGCATTTTTCAAGCTCTATCATCCAATTGCCTATTATGCAACCTACTTCACGGTGCGGGCGGAAGACTTCGATCTTGAGCTGCTTTGCCAGGGTTACGACAGCATTCTGAAAAGGTTGGTCGAGATCGAGCAGAAAGGTTTCGCGGCTTTGCCGAAAGAGAAAGCTGCGGTATCCATTCTCGAGATGGCGCTGGAAATGACGGCGCGCGGCTTCTCTTTCAAGCCGGTTGACCTGTATGTCTCCGATTCTACCCGTTGGACGATCGATGGCGACAGCCTCACTCCTCCATTCGCAGCGATTGCTGGTATTGGCGATAATGCGGCACGCAATATCGCTGGTGCACGCGATGCGGGCGAATATCTATCGGTGGAAGACTTCCAACAGCGCTCCAAGGCGACCAAGACAACTATCGAAGTTTTGGGCAATATGGGTTGTTTCAGGGGGCTGCCGGAATCGAATCAACTTTCCCTGTTCTAGCTCCACCGATCGCGTTATGGCGCGAACATACTCGTTTAATCTGTTTCCTGGTAAAAGGCTTGAGAGGAAAACAATTCTTGTCAGTCAATACGGGTTATGATATAATTTTTTTGGTAATCATGAGGATAGAACTAACTTTCTGAAGAGTGGGGAAACCCACTCTTCACGTTTTGTCCACTACTTTTTTCGTTGGAATCAGGGGGTCTATCGGATTTGAGCACATCCAGAATCAAGGCAGTCATCGAGGAGATGGCTACGCCGTTCCTTAACGACAATGGCTTCGAGCTTGTGGATATTGAATATGTTAAGGAAGGCAACAACTGGTTCCTTCGCGTATTTGTGGATAAAGACGGCGGAATTGACATCGACGAGTGCGGCCGGATCAGCGAATATCTGAGCGAGCGCCTGGACGAGAATGATCCCGTCTCAGACGCTTATTTTTTGGAGGTTTCATCTCCAGGTGCGGAACGTCCGCTGAAGAAACCCGAGGACGTGAGCAAGGCAGTCGGCAAGCAGGTCAACGTGACTACTTACGAGCCGATTGATGGATTAAAAGAATTCGAGGGTCCTCTGCTGTCCTTCGACGGAGAGACTGTTTCCGTCCAGATTGGACGCAAAACTCACTCGATTCCATATGCCAAGGTGGCCAGCGCCAGGCTGGCTATAGTTTTCTAATTAGCGAAAGGGGGATTGACGGTTCCAATGAGTATGGACTTTATTGAAGCTCTTAATGAGATAGAGCGAGAGAAAGGAATCGCCAAGGACATCCTGCTGGAAGCGATCGAGGCGGCGCTGATCTCTAGTTACAAGCGCAACTTCAACACCGCCCAGAACGTGCGGGTGGATATTAACCGGCATACGGGCGTGATCAAAGTTTATGCTCGTAAAAATGTCGTAGAAGAAGTGCTAGATCCGCGTCTGGAAATTACCGTGGAAGCGTCCCGCGAGATCAATCCGCATTATCAGTTGGATGATGTGGCGGACATCGAAGTGACGCCTCGCGACTTTGGCCGCATCGCTGCGCAGACAGCGAAGCAGGTTGTGACCCAGCGTATTCGGGAAGCAGAACGCGGACTGATTTATAACGCTTATATCGACAAAGAGGAAGATATCGTAAATGGCATCGTGCAGCGCCAGGATACGCGTAACCTGTTCATCGATCTCGGCAAGGTAGAGGCGGTATTACCGCTGACCGAGCTGATGCCGACTGACAAGTTCAAACACGGCGACCGTGTGAAGTCTTTTATTACGAAGGTCGAGAACACGACTAAGGGGCCGCAAATTATTCTTTCGCGTACTCATCCAGGTCTGCTTAAGCGTCTGTTCGAGCTCGAGGTTCCCGAAATTTACGACGGAGTTGTCGAGATTCGTTCTGTAGCGCGTGAAGCGGGCTTCCGCTCCAAGATCGCGGTTCATTCCCGCAACGACGAGGTGGATCCGGTCGGTTCCTGCGTCGGCCAAAAGGGCATGCGCGTGCAAACGATCGTTTCGGAGCTGAAGGGCGAAAAAATCGATATTGTCCGCTGGTCGGACAGCACCGAGGAATATGTAGCGAATGCACTCAGCCCATCCAAGGTGATTGAGGTCATTGTGTTTGAGCAAGAGAAGATGGCGCGTGTCATCGTGCCTGACTATCAGCTCTCACTGGCTATCGGCATTAAGGGTCAGAACGCTCGCCTGGCGGCCAAGCTGACTGGTTGGAAGATCGACATCAAGAGCGAGACGCAAGCGGAGCAGGAATTCGGCCGGGAGCGGACGCAAGGGATATCGATGCATCAGGATTCAATCACGATCGACTAGGCACGGGGGGATTTGCTCATGAAACCTAGAAAAATCCCGCTGCGCAAATGTGTGGCCAGTCAGGAGATGCTTCCCAAGAAAGAGCTGATTCGGGTCGTCCGCACGCCGGATGGCACCATTTCGATTGACCTAACCGGCAAAAAATCCGGAAGGGGAGCTTATCTAAAAGGGACAGCAGAAAACTTCCGTCTGGCCAAGAAGACGCGGGCTCTTGATCGGGCGCTTAAACAACCGGTTCCGCCGGATATATACGATCAGCTCCAGCGCGAGTTCATTTCCGTCGAGGAACAGTTCCTCGCCGCTAAGAACCAGGAGGCGGACCAGGATGATGAGTAAGGCGCTCTCCAATCTTGGCATGGCAATGCGCGCTGGCAAGGTCGTTACCGGCGATGAAACGGTGTTGAAGACAGTTCGTCAGGGCAAAGCTTCTCTTGTCCTGGTGGCGGCTGATGCATCAGCCAACACCAAAAAGAAATACCGTGATAAGTGCGCGTCCTATGGCGTATTTATGGCCGAGGCTTTTTCTCGCGATTCACTCGGGCAAGCCCTTGGTAAGGAAGAAAGGGTCGTTGTGGCGATTACGGATCGGGGGTTCGCGAACATGATTCGGGGT
This sequence comes from Paenibacillus herberti, assembly GCF_002233675.1. GTDB lineage: Bacteria > Bacillota > Bacilli > Paenibacillales > Paenibacillaceae > Paenibacillus_O > Paenibacillus_O herberti. Next base: position 1,036,414 of record NZ_NMUQ01000001.1, read on the forward strand.
CATTTGAGCCAGAATACGGAGGTGGAGAATATTGACTAAACCACAAGACGGTAAAGAAGGCAAAGAGAAGCTTCGCGTGTACGAATATGCGAAGTCCCTTAACATGAGTAGCAAGGAAATTATAACGATTCTTAAACGGCTAGATACACCTGTCAACAATCACATGAGTGTGATGGAGTCTGGCATGGTGGGCAAGGTGGAAGGTTTCTTCCGCGACATCAAAGCGAACGCCGCAGCTAAGAGGGCACAAGGGAATACGCAGGCCAACACGGCAGCGACCCGCCCAGCCGAGAAGCGGCCGGAGCAACAAGGAGTGCATACTATTCCACGTCAAGAGCAATCTCAACCTACAAACCAACAGGATCGACAGGTGACTATGAATACGACAACGAACAACCAAGGCAGCAACAGCACAGAGCAGCGTCCGTCCCAAGGAAGCAACAGCACGGAGCAACGCCCGTCCCAAGGAAGCAACAGCACAGAGCAGCGTCCGTCCCAAGGCAGCAACAGCACAGAGCAGCGTCCTTCCCAAGGCAGCGCGCAAGGACGGGGTCCCGCACCAAGCGGCGGCCAACCTAGAAGCGGCGGCCAAGGCGGCCAAAGTCGTCCGCAAGGACAAGGCAGCGGATATGGCGGCAACCGCCCAGCAGGTCAAGGCGGCGGCGGAAGCCGTCCAGCAGGACAAGGTGGCCAAAGTCGTCCAGCAGGACAAGGCGGCGGAAGCCGTCCGGCAGGACAAGGTGGCGGATACGGCGGCAATCGCCCAGCAGGTCAAGGCGGCGGCGGAAGCCGTCCGGCAGGCCAAGGCGGCGGGTACGGCGGTAGTCGTCCGGTAGGCCAAGGCGGCGGAAGCCGTCCTCCGGGTCAAGGCGGCGGATACGGCGGCGCTCGTCCGCAAGGACAGAGCAGTGCTCCGTCCGCAGGAGCAGCTCCACGCGGTGAGAGCCGCAGCACAGCTCCAGCTCCACGTACGTTCGGCGAGAACAAGCCGGCTGGCGGCGCTAGAACTGACTTCAATCGCAGCAGCGGGCCTGGCGGCGGCGCGGGACGCAGTGGCGGTCCTGGCGGCGCAGGCGCTAACCGTCGCGGTGGAGGTAAACCAGGCGGTCAGAACGGTCGTTTCGATGATCGCGGTGGCAGCTTCAGAAATCGCGGCAAAAACGGACGCGGCAAAAGCCAGCAGCCTCAGCGTGAGAAAATCGACAACACGCCTAAGAAAATCATTGTCCGCGGCAATATGATCGTGGCTGAGCTCGCTAAGCTGCTCCATAAGGACGCTTCCGAGGTCATCAAAAAGCTTATTTCCCTGGGCGTCATGGCGACGATCAACCAGGAACTTGATATCGAAACGATCCAACTTGTCGCTTCCGAGTTCAAAGTTGAGGAAGTTGAGATCAAAATCCCTGTCGAAGAGGACGATTTCGAGACAGTGGAAGAGAAAGACAACGAAGAGGATCTTCAGTCTCGTGCTCCTGTTGTAACGATTATGGGTCACGTCGATCACGGTAAAACGACGCTTCTTGATGCCATCCGTTCCACGAACGTTACAAGTGGCGAGGCAGGCGGTATCACCCAGCATATCGGCGCTTACCAAGTTGAGATCAACAACAAAAAAATTACGTTCCTGGATACCCCGGGTCACGAAGCGTTCACGATGATGCGTGCTCGCGGAGCCGAGGTAACGGACATTACGATTATCGTCGTTGCTGCGGATGACGGCGTTATGCCGCAAACGGTAGAAGCGATCAGCCATGCGAAGGCAGCTAAGGTGCCGATTATCGTAGCGGTCAACAAAATCGACAAGCCGGACGCTAATCCGGATACGATCAAACAAGAGCTTACCAAGTATGAGCTTGTACCGGAAGAGTGGGGCGGCGACACGATTTTCGTCAACGTATCCGCGAAGCAGCGTACCAATCTTGAAGAGCTCCTGGAAATGATCCTGCTCGTAGCTGAGGTCAACGATTACAAAGCGAACCCGAACAAGCGCGCTCGCGGCACCGTCCTCGAGGCCGAGCTGGACAAAGGCAAGGGCCCAATTGCCCGTGTACTCGTGCAGCATGGTACGCTCAAGATCGGCGATGCTTTTGTAGCTGGCAATACGTTCGGACGTATTCGTGCCATGATCAACGACAAGGGACGTCGTCTCAAAGAAGCCGATCCTTCCACACCGGTTGAGATCACGGGCTTGACCGAGGTGCCAAAAGCTGGCGACCCGTTCATGGTATTCGAAGACGAGCGCAAAGCTCGTGCCATTTCCGAACGTCGCTCCATTAAGCAGCGCCAGTCGCAGATGGGTGCGAACTCCCGCGTAACGCTGGATGATCTTTACAAGCACATCACAGAAGGCGAGATCAAGGACCTCAACGTTATCATCAAGGCTGACGTTCAAGGCTCGCTGGAAGCTCTCAAAGGCTCCCTTGAGAAAATCGAGGTTGAAGGTGTGCGCGTTAAGAGTATTCACAGCGGCGTAGGCGCGATTACGGAATCCGATATTGCACTTGCTTCGGCTTCCAATGCAATCGTGATCGGCTTCAACGTACGTCCTGAAATTCAGGCGGCTGTAGCGGCTGAACAAGAAAAAGTCGATGTGCGTCTGCACAACATCATCTACAACGTCATTGAAGAAATCGAGCAAGCGATGAAAGGCATGCTGGATCCAATTTTCAAGGAAGTTGTTACCGGCCACGCCGAAGTGCGTAACCTGTTCAAAGTGAGCAAAGTGGGCACAATTGCCGGCTGTATGATTATCGATGGCAAGATCGCACGTTCGTCCGAAGCTCGCGTCATTCGCGCCGGCATTGTCCTGCATCAGGGCAAGATCGATACGCTGAAGCGCTTCAAGGATGATGTGAAAGAAGTTTCACAAGGTTATGAATGCGGCATTACCCTGGAGAAATTCAATGATCTTCAAGAAGGCGACATCATTGAAGCTTTCGTCCAGGAGAAGGTAGAACGTTAAAAGAGGTGGTCCAGCATGGCTAAAATCCGTGTCGGCCGTGTCGGGGAGCAGATCAAAAAAGAGCTCAGTCAGATCATTCAGACCGAGCTTAAAGATCCCCGCATTGGCTTTATAACGGTAACCGGAGTGGACGTCACGAACGATATGTCCCAGGCGCGCGTTTATCTGAGCGTGCTCGGGAACGAAGATCAGAAGGAAGAAACGCTTAAAGCTCTGGCGCGGGGAACTGGCTTCATCCGCTCCGAGCTTGGCAAGCGGATTCGCTTTCGCCATACTCCAGAGATACTGTTCAAGTTTGACGGCAGCATCGAGTATGGCAGCAAGATCGAGTCGATTTTGACGAAAATTAATCGGGAGAATAGTGGCGAATGAGCGTAGATACGCTCCGCGACTATGAAGCCGTATTAGCATACATGAACATGGGAGACGACTACTTAGTTGTCTCCCATGTTCAGCCTGACGGGGATGCGATCAGCTCAACGCTGGCTGCAGCCTGGTTGCTGAGGAAGCTTGGCAAGCGGGTGACTCTCGTCAATGAAGATCCCGTACCAGATCGACTCTGCTTTTTGAGCGGCAGCGAACTTATCCAGCCCCTGAACGCGTTAGACTCCAAGCGGAGCTTCTCCCGTATCATTGCGGTAGACTGCGCGGATTTCAAACGGATCGGCAAAGTTGCCGAGCGGTTCGCGGATGGATACGAACTTTTAAATATCGATCATCATCCAACGAATAATTTGTATGGGGTTTGCAATCTGGTCGTACCGGATGCGGCAGCTACGGCTCAAATCCTGTACGAGTTAATCGTTGCCAGCGGTCATCCGCTGGAACTTGATGCTGCGGAGATGCTGTTCACGGGTCTATTGACGGATACTGGCGGTTTCCGCTACTCCAATACTGATACTCGTGTCATGCAGACATCGGCTAAGCTACTTGAAGTCGGCGTTAACGGACATCTCATCGCGGATCGACTGCTAGAGACGATGACAATGCCGCAGCTCAAGCTGCTGCGACTTGGTCTTAACCGGATGCAGTTCCATTACGACGATCGTGTCTGTTCCATGCTGATTACCCCGGAGGACATGGATGAAATTGGCGCGGCTCCCGACGATTTGGAGGGACTGGTCAACTATGCCCGCAACGTGGAGGGTGTGGAAGCTGGGGTGCTGTTCAAGGGAATGCGTGACGGCAGTGTCAAGGCGAGCCTTCGCTCCGGCGGATTGCTCGATGTGGCGGCAATCGCTTCTGCTTTTGGTGGAGGCGGCCACATTCGTGCTGCGGGCTGTCGACTTGACGGTACCGAAGCGATGAAGTCTCTTCTGACAGCCGTAGGGGAGGCACTTGAAACTTAATGAATGGAATATTACCGGTATGGAAGCCTGCTGGCTGGACCTCGCATGATGTCGTGGCCAAGTGCCGCAGGCTTCTCCGTACCAAAAGAATCGGCCATGCGGGTACGCTAGACCCGATGGTGACGGGTGTTCTGCCGCTATGCATCGGACCGGCTACTCGAGTAGTGGAATACTTGCAGGAGTTTCCGAAGGAATACGAAGCGGTGCTGCAGTTCGGCGTGTCGACCGATACGCAGGATCTGACCGGAGAGGTGCTGGAGCAGGTGGATGAAGTCCATCTGTCCGAAAGCAATATTCGAGAAGCGCTTCTTTCCTTCCTCGGAACGATCGTTCAACTGCCACCGATGTACTCTGCGGTCAAGGTAGACGGTAAGCGGCTGTACGAGCTGGCCCGTGAGGGCAAGACCGTTGAGCGCAAGCCGAGACAGGCGTTCATCCACGAACTGGAAGTTATTGACCTGGACCTCAATCGTCCTCATCCGCAAGTAAGATTCAGGGTACTTTGCTCAAAGGGCACTTATATCCGGACCTTATGTGTTGACATCGGCGAGAAGCTAGGCGTACCGGCAGCGATGGCGGAGCTCAAACGAACTTCCTCCGGTGGATTCCGGCAAGAGGATTGCGTAACACTTGAGGAGTTGGAACAGTTGCAGCAGCATGGCGAAGCCGTGCTTAGGCTACTGCCGGCTGACCGAGCGCTGGCTCATCTGCCGATGACCACAGCGGCAATACCTGCTATGCGGCAGGCGCTGCAAGGTAGACATATACCGTCTGCTTGGTTAGACACTCCTCCTCCGTCTGACGGATTGCTGAGGCTTTACAGCCACGAAGGACTGTTCGCCGGTTTATTCGAGGTTGAGGCTGATTCCGGCATGGTTAAGCCTGTCAAAGTATTTGCCAGACCGGAAGAGCTCTGAGCTAAGCTTATTGATTTTGTGACGGCGGAGTGATGGTAGCAGGCGAAGTTTAAGAGAAATGCAGGTGGGTGGAAGTGGAAATTCAAGTTTTGAGCTACCCGTTGGAAGAGAATGGCGAGACATCCGATGCCTCTGCCTGCGCTCTTGCCATCGGACATTTTGACGGTGTTCACTTGGGACATCGCTCTGTCATTGACCGGGCGGTAGCCAAGGCGGCCCAGAACGGCCTGCGCGCGGCAGTCATGACCTTCAATCCTCATCCGCGAGAGGTTCTCGGGCGTGGCAGCAATTATGCAGCAAGCCTGACTCCGTTGGAAGAGAAGCTCGAGCTGTTTCGCCAGGCGGGCGTGGACACGGTTTATGTGATGCGGTTTGATCCGGCGTTTGCAGAGATCAGCCCGCAGACTTTTGTCCAGGAAGTACTGCTCCGGCTTGGCGTACAGCATGCTGTAGTCGGCTTCGACTTCCGCTTCGGCCACTTCGGCAAAGGAAGCGCGGAGAGCCTGGTGGAGCTTGGTGCTGGCAATTTCAGCGTGGACGTCATCCCGGCGCAGAGCCGAGACGGGCTGAAGGTCAGCAGTACCTATGTGCGTGAAGCGCTCGAAAATGGGCAGGTTGAACTGGCAGCGGAGCTGCTTGGTCGTCCATATGCGGTGAGCGGTATTGTTGTTCACGGTGATGCGAGAGGCCGCACGATTGGCTTTCCGACGGCGAATGTGCTGCAGGATGATGTTTATGTCGTGCCGCGGCTAGGCGTTTATGCCGTGCGGGTTCATCTTCCAGCCTCCGATGACCGTCCTGCCGAAGTCAGGCCGGCTGTGCTCAACCATGGTATGAAGCCTACCTTCAACAAAGAGGGGATCGTACCTGTTCTTGAGGCGCATCTGCTCGATTTTGAAGGAGATTTATACGGCCGCCGGGTGCGCATTGAGTTTCTGCACTTCCTGCGGCCAGAACGTAAGTTCTCTGGCGTAGCTGAGCTCGTCGAACAGCTTGGCAAGGACCGTGATCAGGCTGCGGAGCTGCTTCGCGGCTGAGCTCGATCGCTGGTTTACTTTGTCTTCCGTTAATGCTATACTACGTAATGTTGTCTGGGGAGCTTCTCCCTGTGACACGCTGGCCCCGGCTTGGCCGGCCGCTCTCACCGGCGGCGGCGAGGCTGATGGCGACTGATTTAATACAATAAGCTAATGGAGGTGAACTAGGATGGCACTTACGCAAGAACGCAAACATGAGCTCATCGAAGAGCACAAGACTCACGCAACTGACACGGGTTCCCCCGAGGTTCAGGTAGCTATCCTTACTCAGAACATCGTGAACTTGACAGACCACCTGCGTACGCACAAGAAAGATCATCACTCGCGTCGCGGTCTTCTTAAGATGGTAGGTCAGCGCCGCAAGCTGCTGGCATACCTGAAGAACAATGATGTTAGACGTTACAGCGCTCTGATCGAGAAACTTGGCCTTCGCCGCTAGGACACGTCGCTGTAAATGAAGCAACCTGGTTGCCATCTGTCCGGACTTACCGGAGGGCCGCAGCCGGGTTGCTTTTTATAATGAAAGAGAACAGACCCTTTTTACATACTCCGTACTTTGCAGGTTGAGCTGTTAGGCAGAGGAATTGGAGATTACTTGTCGAATGGATTCAAGAATAGGAGGGATATTATGCACCAGGTTAAAATGACACTCGGCGGCCGCGAGCTCATCCTTGAGAGCGGTCGTCTTGCTAAACAGGCTAACGCAGCTGTAACGGTGCGCTACGGCGACACCGTCATTTTGTGTACGGTCACGGCATCTTCTGGTCCGAAAGATCTGGACTTTTTCCCACTGACCGTCAACTACGAGGAAAGACTTTATGCCGTAGGCAAAATTCCTGGCGGTTTCATCAAGCGCGAAGGACGCCCGAGCGAGAAGGCTATTTTGTCCAGCCGCCTGACGGATCGTCCGATTCGCCCGCTGTTCCCGGAAGGATTCCGCAACGATGTACAGGTACTCAACCTTGTGATGAGCGTAGATCAAAATTGCCCACCTGAAATCGCGGCAATGATCGGCACCGGCGCATCCCTTAGCATATCCGACGTTCCATTTAATGGACCTATCGGTGGTGTTATCGTTGGACGCGTTGATGGCGAGTTCATTATCAACCCGACTGTGGAACAACAGGAGAAGACCGACATCTTTGTCGTTGTATCCGGTACGAAGGACGCCATTATGATGGTAGAGGCGGAAGCGAACGAAGTTTCCGAGAAAGTTCTGCTGGAAGCGATTATGTTCGGTCATGCCGAGATCCAAAAGATCTGCGAAGTTATCAATAAGTTTGCAGAGCTGTGTGGCAAACCGAAGATGGAAGTTGTGCTGCAAACAGTTGACGCTGATGTTAGCGCTGCCGTACAAGCTTACGCATCGGCTCGCCTCGTGGAAGCCATTCGCATCGAGGAGAAACATGCTCGCCAGGAAGCAATCGACGCGGTTAACGCCGAGACGGTTGCACACTTCGAGGAAGTGTATGCTGAAACGCCTGAGCTGATGAAAGACGTTAAAGAATCGCTATATGACATCGTCAAAGTAGAAGTTCGCCGCCTCATTACGCATGACAAAGTGCGTCCTGACGGCCGTGGACTGGATGAAATCCGTCCAATCGATTGTGATGTTGCGCTATTGCCGCGCACGCATGGCTCCGGTCTGTTTACACGTGGACAAACTCAAGCGCTCAGCGTCTGCACGCTCGGTCCTATGGGCGATGTGCAAATTCTTGATGGCATCAGCCCTGAAGAGACCAAGCGCTTTATGCATCACTATAACTTCCCTCCGTTCAGCGTTGGCGAAGCTCGTCCGCTGCGTCCTCCAGGTCGTCGCGAGATCGGCCACGGCGCCCTCGGTGAACGTGCACTGTCCAAAGTTATTCCGCCGGAGTCTGAGTTCCCGTACACGATCCGTCTCGTTTCTGAAGTACTGGAATCCAACGGTTCATCCTCCCAAGCGAGTATTTGCGCGAGCTCGCTGGCGATGATGGATGCTGGCGTACCGATCAAAGCACCAGTTGCCGGCGTGGCAATGGGTCTGATCAAAGACGGCGATCATTTCTCCATCCTGACCGATATTCAAGGTATGGAAGATCATCTCGGCGATATGGACTTCAAGGTTGCGGGTACTGCGGAAGGCGTCACAGCTATCCAAATGGACATCAAAATCGACGGTATCGACCGCAATATCTTGACTCAAGCGTTGGAGCAAGCTCGTTTGGGCCGTCTCCACATTTTGGACAAGATGAACGCTATTATTAGCCAACCGCGCGAGAGCCTTTCCGAATATGCGCCTAAGATCATGACGCTTCGCATCAACCCGGACAAGATCCGCGATGTTATTGGAGCCGGTGGCAAGATCATCAACAAGATCATTGAGGAAACTGGCGTCAAAATCGATATCGAGCAGGACGGAATGGTATATATTGCTTCTACCAATGAGGCGATGAACCAACGTGCTAAGCAGATTATCGAGGGCATCGTGAAGGAAGTTGTTGTTGGCGAAATTTACTCGGGCACAGTCAAACGGATCGAAAAATTCGGCGCATTCGTCGAAATTCTTCCCAACAAAGACGGTCTCGTACACATTTCCCAGCTGTCGACAGAGCGTCTGGCCAAGACCGAAGATGCTGTCAGCATCGGCGATGTCATCATGGTCAAAGTAACGGAGATCGACGCACAAGGACGGATCAACCTGTCCCGCAAAGCGCTCCTTACGACGGAAGCTCAATCCTAAACGGAGGCATGCTCTGGAATTCAGGATGCCAAATGCTGGCTCCAATGCGTCCTATTTAAAGAAGAGTCAGAGTCTCTCTGATTCTTTTTTCTTTTATCAAGCTTTATCAAGCTTTATCAAGCTATATCGGAATTGCTTCTCTAGCTTCGCTGTGGGGGAGGCCAAGCCGCATATTTGTCCACCATCTCTCATACATTGGGGGGAGAAAAGGTGGAGGGTGAGGCTCGATGAAACTCCGTGCTTGGAGCGCCGCAACTTTATGCGGAGCCGTCCTTGTGCTGGCGGCAGCAGCCTGGAGTCCCGCTGGCAGCTATATTCGCTCGCTAGGCAGTGGTGAGTTCCGTGCTGCAATGGCAGCCCAGGATGCGGATCGTTCGCTGCTGGAGGAGATCCGCAAAGAAGCGGAGCGCAGGTATGAGCCGCCGGTTGATGCAGCTGTCGATCGTTGGTATCGGGCTATCCCTGGTTATTACGGCCGGCAGGTAGATGTGGAAGCGACCTATAAAGGGTCGTTGAACCTGCCAAGAGAAGAAGTTCGTTACGTATACAAGCCAGTGAAGCCGGAAAAAACGCTTCTCGATTACCCACTTGAGCCGATCTACAAGGGCAATCCGGCAAAGCGGGCTGCGTCTTTGATGATCAATGTGGCATGGGGCAATGAGTACTTGGAAGCTATGCTTGCTACTTTGAAGCGTAATGAGGTGAAAGCGACCTTTTTCCTGGACGGGTCCTGGTTGAAGAAATATCCGGAGGAAGCGCGCAAAATACGCGATGCCGGGCATGAGATCGGCAACCATGCCTACACGCACCCGGACATGAAAAAGCTCGGAGTGGAGCAGCAGCGCAGCCAGATCGTTCGCACAAACCGTCTGATCGAGGAGACGTTAGGCATCAAAAGCATTTGGTTCGCTCCTCCATCGGGTAGCTTTAACGCTCTGACCGTCAAAACCGCGAGGGAAGAGGGAATGTCAACGGTGCTCTGGACGCTTGACACGGTGGATTGGATGAAGCCGGATCCCGGATCGGTCATTACAAAGATTGCCAGAGGGCTACAGCCGGGCTCGCTCGTGTTAATGCATCCGACGGCCAGTTCACGGGACGCACTGCAAGGTATGATCAACGCTGCGAAGCGCAAAGGGTTGCAGCTTGGCACGGTTAGTCAAACCTTATCCGAGGAGCGGCTGGTTGATGCGGTTGAGAGCGGGCGCTGATTTTGTTATGATGATAATCAAACTTCAAGGAGGAGAACCGGTGAACTTATACAGACTGAGCAATGGCCTCCGTGTTGTCGCGGAACCGATTCCGACCTGCCGATCCGTATCCTTCGGGATATGGGTGAAGACAGGCTCGCGCAGCGAAACCCCGGCCAACAACGGCATCTCCCACTTTATTGAGCATATGCTCTTCAAGGGCACTGAGACCCGCAGCGCCAAAGACATCGCGGATCTGTTTGACGGTATTGGCGGCAATGTGAACGCCTTTACTGCTAAGGAATATACTTGTTATTTTGCTAAAGTGCTGGATCTTCACTTGCCTCTGGCCGTAGACGCTTTGGCGGATATGTTCTTCAACTCACGCTTTGATGAGGAGGAGCTTGCTAAGGAGAAAAATGTCATTTTGGAAGAAATCTCGATGTACGAGGATACTCCTGATGATAAAGTCCATGACGAGGCTTCGCGAGCGTCCCTTGGCGAGCATCCTCTGGCTTATTCCATCTTGGGCATAGAAGAACGCCTTGCCGAGATGGGACCGGATGCACTTCGAGCTTATATGAACGATCAGTATACGATTGAGAACACCGTTATTAGCGTGGCTGGCAACATCGAGGTGAAGCCGCTGCTGGAAATGTTGGAGCAGCAATTCGGGCGTATGAGCGCACGCGGCCCAGGCCGCAGCTTGGAAGCACCGTCGTTCAACGGTCAGTATTTGTTCCGTCCAAAACAAACCGAGCAGAACCATATTTGCCTGACTTTCCCTGGTTTCTCCATTGATGATGAGAAGCTGTACGCAATGGTGCTTCTGAACAATGCGCTCGGCGGCGGCATGAGCTCCCGACTGTTCCAGGAAATTCGTGAGAAGCGTGGACTTGCCTACTCCGTTTATTCATATCATACGTCTTATGCGGATTCTGGGTTGTTCACGATTTATGCGGGTACGGCTCCAAAACAAACAGCGGATGTGCTGGATTTGACGATGGAACTGCTTGCGGATGTATCCGCGCAAGGTCTGACGGACGCAGAGCTTCGCCGCGGTAAAGAGCAGCTTAAAGGCAGTCTGATCTTGAGTCTGGAGAGCACGAGCAGCCGTATGAACCGCATCGGCAAAAACGAGCTAATGCTGGGCAGACATTACACGATGGACGAAATTATCGAACGCATTGAGGAAGTATCTATGGATGATATCCGCTCCGTCACGGCGCGGATGCTGGCCAAGCCTTTCGCCGTCGCCATGGTTGGCACGGAAGAAGGTCCGGCCGCAACGCTGAGGAGGGACCGTTTTGCATCAAGTACTGTTTAAGCGCCTGCCGGGCAACGAGGACGTTTCGCTTCCAACCCGCATGTCCGAGGCTGCTGCTGGCTTCGATCTGCATGCTGCAGTTGGGGAGAACGTTGTATTACAACCGGGAGAGCGTGGACTCATTCCAGCCGGCTTCGCGATGGCGATGCCACCAGAGCTGGAGGCGCAAATCCGTCCCCGTAGCGGTCTAGCGTACAAACATGGCATTACCTGCCTTAACTCGCCTGGCACGATTGACGCTGATTATCGCGGCGAGGTGAAGGTTCTGCTCATTAATTTGGGGCAGGAACCTTTTGTTATCGCGAGGGGCGAGAGAATTGCCCAAATGGTATTCCAGACCGTTCCGACTATCAGCATTCAGGAAGCCGATGAGCTTCCCGAAACGCTGCGCGGCGCGGGTGGGTTCGGACATACCGGTAAGTAACCCTATTGTTCGCAAGTTCTGCTGAGCGCATATCGGCAACGCAGAAGCAGCCGCTTCGTTAGCTTCCCTTTAGGGAGGCAGCGAAGCGGCTTTTTTCATGCTCAGCCCCAGAACCTAAGCTGTAACCCACTTCACGCTTGCGGCATAAAATGCACTATACGCACGAAAGGCGATTGCGGAAGGGCTTTGAGCGCCTTGCTGCAAGCTGGAGTGAGTGAGGCGGCGGACCGGCTAGGCGTATCCCGGATGGCTGCCGCCTTGGGTGAATAAGGTGAGAGGATGTGACGCCAGCATGCTGACCGGCGTTCAGGTGCTGCTGATTGGCGGCGACGCAAGGCAGCTAGAGGTCATCCGCAGGCTGTCGGAGTTGGATGCCTCGCTGACGGTGTCCGGCTTTGACGGGCTCCGTACCCTTCCAGGGGATATCTCGAACAGCGAGCTGAGGGAAGAACTTTTTGACAAGGTCGATGCTATCATTCTGCCAGCAGTTGGCACGGATGATTCCGGCCTGATTCCCGCTGCATTCAGTGATAACGAGCTGCTTTTGACTGAAGCGATGCTTACTCGGCTACCAAAGCACTGTACCATCTATTCCGGCATGGCCAGACCATTTTTGAAGGACATTTGCCAAAAGCACGGAATAGGACTTGTCGAGTTGTTCGAAAGAGATGACGTGGCCATTCTTAATTCCATCCCGACTGCTGAAGGTGCGGTCAAGATGGCGATCGAACATACGGATATTACGCTGCATGGATCCACCTCTATGGTGCTTGGACTTGGAAGGACGGGGCTCACGCTTGTCAGGACGCTGCAGGGACTGGGCGCTCGTGTGCTGGCCGGAGTTCATCTGCCTGAGCAGTATTCAAGAGCTGTCGAGATGGGCGCGAAGCCTTTCTACACGCGGGATTTGCAGGATTATGCTGCCAATATTGACTTGCTTTTTAACACAATTCCAACTATGATAGTCACAGCGCAAATGATAGCCAGAATGCCGTCCCGGGCCGTTATTATCGACCTGGCCTCCAAACCTGGAGGCACCGATTTCCGCTTTGCGGAGAAGCGAGGACTGAAGGCCATTCTGGCTCCCGGATTGCCCGGTATCGTGGCCCCCGTGACCGCTGGACGCATCATAGCGGATTGTGTCACTCAGCTGATTCTGGATGACATCAGCACGCGGGGGAATGGACAATGAACTGGAACGGACTTACGATAGGGTATGCCCTTTCGGGATCTCACTGCACCTTTGCTGAGGTTATGCCTCAGATTCAGAAGTTTGTCGATGCGGGAGCCAATGTCGTGCCGATTGCAACTCAGAGTCTCATGACTACCGATACGAGATTCGGTACGGCGGAGGAGTGGAAGCGTCAGCTGCGCGAGATTACCGGCAATGAGATTATCTCAACCGTAGTTCAAGCAGAGCCGCTCGGGCCTTCCAAGCTACTGGACGTCATGCTGATTGCCCCATGTACGGGCAACACGACGAGCAAGTTAGCTAATGCCCTGACGGATGGAGCTGTACTGATGGCCGCCAAGGCTCAGATGCGCAACGGCCGGCCGGTCGTACTGGCGATCTCCACCAATGACGGTCTCGGCCTTAATATGGCCAATATCGCCAAGCTGATGGTAGCCAAGAATATTTATTTCGTTCCGTTCGGTCAGGATGATCCGGTCAACAAGCCCAATTCACTTGTGGCGAAGATGGATCTGGTCATGGAAGCGTGCGAATCTGCCCTGCAAGGCCGCCAGATGCAGCCTCTGTTGATTCAGAGAGCTTAAGCTTCTCTGCACGCACTCAAGCTGATGGCAGCAACAGAGCCGTTTGGCACTGCAGCCGGGCATGAGGATATACAGCAGCCGGCAGCGAACAAGACGCTGACGGCTTTTTTACTACAATTGCGTGTATTGCAATTATTCTGCTTAATCATAAAGGCGTAGAAGGGATGTCATCAATGGGGGTACGGGTATTGAAGTTTGGCGGCACTTCCGTGGCGACCAAACAAACGAGGGAGCTGGTGATTCACCACATCCAGCGCGAGCTGAAGGATGGCCATCAGCTTGTCGTAGTCGTGTCGGCGATGGGGCGCTCTGGTGATCCTTATGCAACGGACACATTGTTGTCCATGACACATGAGGAGGGAGGACAGCTTGCTGCTCGGGAGCGGGATCTGCTGATGGGCTGCGGCGAGATTATCTCAGCAGTCGTTCTGTGCAGCGAACTGTCCGCTCACTCCATTCCAGCTGTTGCGCTGACGGGTGGCGGAGCGGGAATTATAACTGGCAGTCAGTTCGGTGAGGCCCGTATTGAAGAAATCCGCACGGAGCGGATGAAGCATCATCTCAATAAGGGCGAAGTTGTCGTTGTCACTGGTTTTCAGGGGCAGGATAGCCGTGGCGATCTGACAACTCTGGGCAGAGGAGGCAGCGATACATCTGCAACGGCACTCGGCGCGGCACTGCAAGCGGAGATCGTGGACATCTACACCGATGTGAATGGAATTCTGACGGCCGATCCGCGTATCGTAAAGGATGCCAAGCCATTGACGGTTGTCGGGTATGCGGAAATTTGCAATATGGCTAGACTAGGAGCCAAGGTGATTCATCCCCGAGCGGTCGAGATTGCTCAACAGGCTCGCATTCCACTGCGGGTGCGCTCGACGTTTTCGGATGAGGAGGGCACGCTTGTCACCGATTTGCCGACAGCGCTTAGCCTGGCATCGCCGCTTAAGGATCGCCATGTGACCGGTATCGCTCATGTGCCGGGTGTGACTCAAATTTCGGTACGGGCAGTTGAAGGCATCGCCGATACACAGCTCAAGGTGTTCCAATCGATGGCTCGCCATCATATTAGTGTAGACTTTATCAACGTTACGCCCGCTGGCGCGCTGTATACGGTTATGGACAATGATGCTCCCAAGGCGATAAGAGTGCTGCAGGAGCTTGGGTTCGAGCCGGAAACAGTAAGCGGTTGTGCTAAGGTTTCCGTGATTGGGGGCGGTATGCACCGCGTGCCGGGCGTTATGGCTCGGATCGTGGAAGCTCTTTCGGAGCCGGGGATTCCGATTTTGCAGTCGGCGGATTCCAATACGACGATCTGGGTGCTTGTCCGTGAGGAACATATGGGCAACGCACTGAGAGCGCTGCACGCCAAGTTCGAGCTACATCTGTAAGCTTTCGATCACTAATATCAGGCAGCATACGAGAGCAGAAGCTCGTACCTGCCGAGGAGGTAACCCGAAATGGATTTTGGCAGACTTATTACAGCAATGGCTACTCCTTTCGCTCCGGATGGCGCGGTAGACTGGGACACAACAGGACGTTTAATCGATTATTTGATCGAAGATCAGCGCACGGATTCAATTGTGGTGAGTGGCACGACCGGCGAATCACCGACGTTGAACGACGAAGAGAAGGTTGAGCTGTTCCGTTTTGCTGTTAAACACAGTGCGGGACGCGCTCGTATCATTGCCGGTACCGGCAGCAATCATACGGCTCATTCCATTCATTTGACCCAGGCCGCCGAGAAGGCGGGTGTAGATGGTATCCTGCTTGTGGTGCCTTACTACAACAAGCCGAGTCAAGAAGGAATGTATCAGCATTTCAAGGCGATAGCCGAATCCACTTCTTTGCCTATTATGCTGTATAATGTGCCGACGCGTACGGTGGCAAGCATGGATGCGGCCACGACGGTTCGTCTGGCTCAGGATGTGCCGAATATTGTTGCGACCAAGGAATGCCATTCCCTAGACCATATCGCTGAAATTATTAGCGGAGCACCGGACAGCTTCCGGGTTTATACCGGAGACGACAGCGTCGGTCTACCAGCGATTGCTGTAGGTGCTTATGGCGTCGTCAGTGTCGCTTCCCATGTAGCAGGTGCCCAAATGAAAGCGATGATCGAAGCTTACTTAGAAGGACGCAATGTGGAGGCTGCTGCTATGCATCGCCGCTTGCTGCCTCTGTTCAATGGCTTGTTCGCGGCTCCGAATCCGGTATTAGTGAAGAAAGCGCTCGAACTGCAGGGATTGCCGGTCGGAGGCGTGCGTCTGCCGCTGGTAGCCGCCGACGAAAAAGAGACTGCTGTCCTAGCTGAGCTGTTAAAAGGGCTTTAAGGTAGAATATAGTTATGTTATGTGCCGGTTCCTCGTATGGGAGCCGGTTTGTTTTGTTTTGACGCCCTAACAAAAGGGCGAAATCGTATTGCTTTTCATCCTAGAAGGAAACTAAACGTTATCCTACCTCGGATTTCCTGCGCATACGTACGCCCTAATAAAAGGGCGAAATCGTATTGCTTGCTGGCTTGTGTTCCATCTTTTGCATCATGTATAATATTCCTAAGTGACTGGTGCGGTAAAGTTAATATGGCTACGAACCCATACGCGCGGCGGCGGATGGGTGAATGCGTGCATTTCATGTACTTGGTCGTTTCTCGCAAGGAAGCGTTTATCTAATAGCGATCAATAAATTTCCACAACATATAGGAGGTAAGATTTCCCTTGTCAAAAAAGAATATCCAGGACAAGCTGCTTGTCTTCGCCCTTGGCGGCGTAGGCGAGATCGGCAAAAACATGTATGTCATCCAATACGGGAATGACATTGTCGTCGTAGACTCCGGCTTAAAATTTCCGGAGGAAGACATGCTCGGAATCGACATCGTCATTCCAGACATTACTTATCTGACCGAGAATCGCGACAAAGTTCGCGGCATAATTATTACCCACGGTCATGAAGATCATATCGGCGGCTTGCCATATGTGCTTCGTCATCTGAATGTCCCTGTGTACGCGACTAAGCTTACACTCGGACTGATCGAAGGCAAGCTGAAGGAAGCTGGACTGCTCGGCGAGACGAAGCGCATTCTCATCAATGCGGACTCCGTACTCGAGCTCGGAGCCATCACAGCGAGCTTCTTCAAGACGAACCACAGTATTCCGGATTCCGTCGGTGTGTGCCTTGACACTCCGGAAGGCACTATTGTGCATACAGGTGACTTCAAGTTCGACTTTACCCCGGTCAACGACCAATATGCAGATCTGCAGCGCATCGCTGAAATTGGCAAGCGCGGCGTACTAGCTTTGCTGTCGGATAGCACGAATGCGGAGCGCCCAGGGATGACTCCCTCGGAGAGCAACGTCGGCGTCGAGCTGACAGAAATTTTCCGCAAGTCCCAACAACGCGTAGTCGTAGCAACCTTCGCCTCCAACGTGCATCGGATTCAACAGGTGTTCAATGCGGCAATGGCAACCAAACGCAAAGTTGCTATCGTTGGACGGAGCATGGTGAACGTAGTGACGATTGCCGGTGAGCTTGGTTACCTAAACATTCCTGAAGGCATGATCATCGAGCCGGAAGAAGTGAACAAGATGGCTTCCGAACGCGTTGTTGTATTGTGCACAGGCAGCCAAGGCGAGCCGATGTCCGCTCTGACTCGCATGGCCCGCTCCACCCATCGCAAGATCGATATCTTGCCGGGAGATACTGTAATCATCGCAGCTACGCCGATTCCGGGCAATGAACGTGATGTAGGCCGCACGGTGGACGAGTTGTTCCGACTCGGCGCTAACGTCATTTATGGACCAGGCTCTGTGTCTGGCGTCCACGTATCCGGCCACGGCAGCCAGGAAGAGCTCAAGCTGATGCTCAACCTGATCAAGCCGCAATACTTCATTCCGATTCACGGTGAGTATCGGATGCTTCGTCAGCATGCCAAGCTTGGTGAGGCAGTTGGCGTCGCTCCAGAAAATATTTTCATTTGCGACATCGGCGATACGGTTGAATTCCAGGGCGGAGTAGGACGTAAAGGCTCCAAAGTTGCTTCCGGCAATGTTCTGATCGACGGCCTTGGTGTCGGCGATGTAGGTAACATCGTACTTCGCGACCGCAAGCTGTTGTCCCAAGACGGCATCCTGGTTGTAGTCGTGACGCTGAGCAAGCAGGACGGCACGATCAAGGCTGGCCCGGACATTATCTCGCGCGGCTTCGTATATGTTCGCGAGTCCGAGGGACTGCTGGATGAGGCGAACCGCATCGTAACGACAACGCTGAATAAACTGATGAATGACAAAGTCAATGAGTGGGCTTCGCTCAAGACGAATGTCAAGGATGCGCTTGGCCGCTTCCTGTATGAGCAAACGCGTCGCCGCCCGATGATTTTGCCAATCATCATGGAAGTTTAAGATCTACAATTCAAGTTATAGACATCAAGACGGGAGGAGACTGAGCCAAGCTCAGTCTCCTCCCGTCTTCGTTTATGCCACGACGAGTTCCCCCGATTTGGCCGAGTGGCTATGCCTTACCTACGACTTCCGCGGGCTTGGGCAATCATTCGATCGTATATTCTTAGTGTCGGATATTCGCCGTTCTCTGGCCCAACGTTATATTGTACAAAATCAATTTCATCGTTAGTCCACTCAATATTTGTAAAATAGTTATATCGGGTGGATCCGACCGGTAGCGTCAGTGTCTCAAAACGAATATAACCGTCCGCTCTACCATCCTGATAGATTTGATATCCGCATCTACTGATCTCACGTGTTATATCCTGTTCAAAGAAGTGTTTTCCATTGGGCTGCAGCCAGCTGTCTAAAGGCGGACTTTCAAAATAAACGTAATTTTCGCGCAGCTGCAACCAGAAGTTTTCCGATTCATTTATGACTCGAAAGATTTGTGTTGCCTCGATTCCTATAGGGCCACCTGGTTTGTTATGGGATTTAGAGAAGGTTTGTGTTGCAATGACAAGCAAAATAAATAAAACCAAAATCATGCCTAGTTTAGATCCCTTGAAATTATTGATGCCCGCTCTTTCGATTGTCATCTATACTCCCCCACATTAATTAACTCTGATTGGTAACAATCAAATTTCTGTTATTACTGACCCTGGTATCAATTGGACCTGTAGATTTAACAAATCTTATAGTCGGAGCGGCACCAAGGCCGGCACCATTTCGGAATGTACAGCTAAGAGTTCCAACTACTTGATTACTGCTGTTAACGACATTGTATTTAGCAGAGCCATCTTCAATACTACCGAACTCCGTGACGACTTCATAATTAAAAGTGTCGCCTGCCGCAATCGTATTCAACTGTGGTTTAGGCGATTGGAAGTCCCCCGTATAGGAGGTGGCTACCAAAGAGAGATTTGTCGTGTTGTTAAAAACCGTAAAGCCCTCCGTCGTTTCTCCTACCGAACAACAACATTTCCGCTTTCGTTTGAGCAGAAGAAGGATCAGTATAAATAGGATCAAAATAACGGATTCTCTTGTGAGTTTGGTCTGTTTTACTTGTTTCTTTAGCATATCAATTACCTCCTAAAATATTAATTTGTCCTTCTACTAACTTATGAATCTAACGACGTGCCCGTTCGGGCTAACTCTATATGACAAATAAAGCCCGCTTCCGCAGAGGGGAGCGAGCTTAGTTAACGGAGCCGATCGTCATGGCGATTTAAAGATTTTAAGGAAGATTGATCTGCCAGGAAACGCCGAAGGTATCGTTAATCCAGCCGAATTGTCGACTGAATCCATAGTTACCAAGAGGCATTAACACGCTACCGCCGGCAGACAGTCCATCATAGAGCCCTTTGACTTCATCTTCTGTATCGCAGGTAACGAAGATTGAGAAGGCTGGCGTAAACGTGAATTCATGTTTGATGTGGCTGTCGATGCACATGAAGGTCTGTCCCTTTAAGGTGAAGGAAGCCTGTATGACCGTGCCTTCGGCTCCCGGACCCTCTGGTCCGAAGCGGCTTATGCTCGTTATGCTTGAATCTTCAATTAATGATAGGTAAGTATTCATCGCCTCCTCGGCATTGCCTTCAAACATAAGAAAGGGGGTTATGTTTCTCATGGATCGGTCTCCTCGCATTTTGAGATCCTAAAGGGTATGGAAATGGTTATCCTTCCTCATACTACCTGGTGCAGCTTAATTGGGAAATGAGGAGGCGTTGAGAGTGGATCAGGCAATAACTGGCGTACGCTCCGAAGTGGCTGAACCTGCGGGCGGAATTGAAAAGACGAAGCTGGAAGCGATCCAGCAGCTTGGACAGATGGGAACTCCGCCCGCGGATCCTTCCAATATTTTTTGCATGACGATCATCGGGCAAGTAGAGGGGCATATGGTGCTGCCTCCGCAAAATAAAACGACTAAGTATGAACATCTGATACCGCAGCTGGTGGCGGCGGAGCAGACGAACAAGATTGAAGGCATTCTTATCGTGCTCAACACGGTCGGAGGAGATGTGGAGGCGGGACTCGCCATTGCAGAGATGATAAGCTCGCTTAGCAAGCCTACCGTTACGCTCGTTTTGGGTGGCGGCCACTCTATCGGTGTTCCGATAGCGGTGTCGGGCAATCGCTCGTTCATTGCACAGTCAGCGACGATGACGATTCATCCCATTCGCATGAACGGTCTCGTCATAGGAGTGCCGCAAACATTTGAGTATTTGGAAAAGATGCAGGAGAGAGTCGTTCGCTTCGTCACATCCCACTCCAACGTTAAAGAGGAGAAGTTCAAGGAGCTTATGTTCAAAACCGGCGAGTTGACTCGAGATATCGGCACAACGGTAATTGGAGAGGACGCCGTTAAGCATGGGCTTATCGATGAGGTAGGTGGGCTCGGCCACGCGCTCCGTGCACTGAACGAACTCATTCAGCAACGTAAACCGGTAAGGGATGACAGCCCCATTCAGCCGTTTGCAATTACAGCAACGGAAATCGCTCCTCCGCTAACAACTCCAGTTACTCCGGAGGGAGGTTTGACTCAATGACGCTTTATACGGTGGTACCGCTTGAACTTGTGCTTGATGGAGTCAATCTCGAACGCGAGCCTTGGGTTGAACGGCGCATCGAAGGCGTTCTGGTGCAGCTGGAGCCGATCTCACCTGGTCGAGGCAAAGTTGTGCGTATTTTGGACGGGCCGCTGGAGAGCTACTTGGACCCGCGCTTTGAGCCGGGAGCTGTGATAGCTCTCGGATAGGAACATTTCCCCACCTATGGTATAATACTGAACCAGAGGTGAGAGAATTGCCCAAGAAAAGGCGGCGTAAAAGACGCACGTTTGGAGAAAACTTAAAATATGAAGTCTATGGAATCTTGCTCATAACGGTGTCCGTGATCGCCTTGTCAGGCGAGGCTACGGTTGGCAGGTCGCTGACCAAGCTCTTCGCACTCGTTTTGGGCAAGTTTCATTTTGTGCTGGCTGTGATCGGCATTGCAGTTGGTCTGTATGTTATGATCCTGCGTTTGTGGCCGACGGGCTGGACTTATCGGAGAACGGGTTTTCTGTTGCTGATTATGGCTATGACGTTGATGAGCTCGATCGGGGAGATTGATCGTAAGCTGGCTCCCGCAGATATTATGAGCGGCTCGGCCATCTTGGCGCAGCTGGGACAAGATATCAGGGAAGGCTTGTTAACGAGCGGTACGCCTGACAATCCAGGTAGTCCTGTGCAGCAATCTGTCAGCGGGGGTTATTTGGGCGCGATGCAATATGCGCTGCTGTATACGCTCTTTGGGTATTTTGGCTCCAAGCTATTATTAATCGTCATGTTCGCGATATCGGCCATGCTCATTACAGGGAAATCCTATGTCGATATTGGGCGTGCGATTCGAACGCGGACAACGAATCTCGCAAAACTTCTTCATGCCAAAGCTTCAGCCCGTCCGCGCAAGCCCAGGGCTCCCAAGCTTCCATCGAAAAAAGGAGAGATTACTGCAGCTACAGCCTCCGCCGGTTCGGACCACCTGTCTTACGGCTTGAACGGGGATGGGCATGATGATGATTATGGCAGCACGATTGTAACTCCGGCACCAGCCAAAGGCCGCTCTTTGTTCTTCTCATGGGGAAGTAAAGCTGCCCAGGAAGATAAGGAAGAGCAAGAAGACAACAACGCCGATGACAGCGACTGGGCCATGGAGGAATCTGCGCTTCGCCAGGGGGCAAGTAAGTCCCGCAAGGCACCTGTGGTTAGCCTGCGAGGGCGTAACACAGCTGAGCCCATGGGGCAGTCCCAGCCCGCGCCTTGGGAGGATGAGGAGGGAGAAGACTGGGAGGATGCATCGGGCCCAATTGCTTCCTCAGGTTCCAAGCTGTCTTCCGGGAGCGGGCCTACTATCTCTGAATCCAGCCAAATGGATGATAGAGAAATGGAGACGTTCGATGCTGGAAACGCGGACGATCAAGAGGAGTTTCCGGTAGCTCCAGTGAGAATTCATCCGGCTGAGCAGTCCGAGGCGTTGGCTGGACCTGATGGGGATAGCGAAGCTTCGCATCCGCCTGTCAAGTCGGCCAAGCCCTATCGGCTGCCCTCGCTTTCGCTGCTCGCGAAACCTGTTGTTTCTTCAAGAAGCGGAGATCTCATCGATATCAACAACGATTCGCGACGTAAGCTGGAAGCGACGCTTGAGAGCTTCGGCGTGCGCGCCAAAGTGCTTGATGTTGTACCAGGACCGGCTGTAACACGTTATGAGGTTCAACCTGCTACCGGGGTTAAGGTTAGTCGAATCGTCAGCTTGACCGATGACATTGCACTTGCTCTGGCTGCCAAGGATATTCGGATGGAGGCGCCGATTCCAGGCAAGTCGGCTATCGGCATCGAGGTGCCGAATGCTGAAGTGGCTATAGTTACGATGCGTGAGGTAATGGAGACGCCTACTTTTGCCAGCGCATCCTCCAAGCTGTCGATTGCCTTCGGTAGAGATATAGCGGGACAGTCGATTGTCGGAAATCTGGCCAAAATGCCCCATCTGCTCGTTGCTGGCGCCACCGGCTCCGGCAAGTCGGTGTGCATCAACGGCATCATTACGAGTATTTTGTACAAAGCTGCGCCGGATGAGGTTAAGTTCTTGATGATTGACCCCAAGATGGTTGAGCTGAATATGTACAATGGTATCCCGCATCTGCTCGCTCCAGTTGTGACTGATCCACGCCGGGCATCTCTTGCGCTCAAGAAGATTGTCGTGGAGATGGAAAAGCGTTACGAGCAGTTCTCTAAGTCAGGTACCCGTAATATCGAGGGCTACAACAGCTTGATGAAAGACAATCCTGCTGCGGTACTTCCGTATATCGTCGTCATTGTTGATGAGCTCGCCGACTTGATGATGGTCGCGGCCAAGGATGTAGAGGATTCCATTACGAGGCTGGCGCAAATGGCCCGTGCCGCGGGCATCCATTTAATCATCGCTACACAGCGTCCTTCGGTTGACGTCATCACAGGCGTCATCAAGGCCAATATTCCATCACGGATTGCCTTTGGGGTATCTTCGCAAGTGGATTCCCGCACCATCCTCGACATGGTAGGAGCAGAGAAGCTGCTAGGCCGTGGAGATATGCTGTTCCTGCCAGTTGGCATGTCCAAGCCGATTCGTGTACAGGGAGCTTTCCTCTCGGACAACGAGGTCGAAGCTATCGTTGAATATGCACGCTCCCAGGGCGAGGCAGAGTACAAGGAAGACTTGGTGCCTGAGCTTGACGAAAACGGGGGGTCCAACCAAGGGGATGATGTGGACGAGCTGTTCGATCAGGCGATGCAGATTGTTGTAGAGGCGCGCCAAGCTTCCGTCTCGCTGCTGCAACGTCGTATGCGCGTTGGCTATACAAGAGCGGCTCGACTCATCGACCAGCTTGAAGCGCGCGGAATCGTCGGTCCTTACGAGGGCAGCAAGCCTCGCGAGGTGCTGATGACGCTCGACCAATTCCAGGCGAACCAAAAACATGCATAGAAGGGACCTGCCTTTCTCATACTAGGGACGGTTAAACATCCCGTAGCAGAAAGGCAGATCCCCATGAAAAAAATGCGTTTAATCGTCATGACGGTCGCAGCCATGCTTCTTTTGCTCAGCCTGTACACGTTGAAGGAAGGCTGGCCGGCTAAATCCGCCGAAACGTTCAGTAAAGCCGTTATCCAGCAAGGTTCGTCCGGTAAAGATGTCGTAGAGCTGCAAGGACGGCTGCGGTTTCTAGGCTATTACGATGGTAAAATCGACGGGAATTTCGATGCCAAAACGAAAAAAGCCGTTACCTGGTTCCAATGGAAGTTCGGTATGAAATCGGATGGTGTTGTTGGGGGCAAAACGAAGCTTAAGCTTTGGGAGGCCACAAAAAGCTGGAAGCCTACCGCAGCTGACGTACCTGGCGGCGAGTCTAAGAGCTCAGCTCCAGGTGCTGCCGGTAAAACAAGCGGTGGCAACACAGGCGCAGGCTCGAATGTTGACAAGTCCAACAAGCTAGGGCTTTCCGCCAATGACATTAAAATTATGGCCAATGCCGTTTATGGTGAGGCTAGGGGCGAGCCATACGAGGGACAGGTTGCAGTTGCCGCCGTTATTTTGAACCGGCTCCAATCACCAGAATTCCCGAATTCGATCACCGGCGTTATTTTCCAGAGGCTAGCTTTCACCGCAGTTGCGGACGGTCAAATCTGGCTCACGCCAAATGATAAAGCTAAACGAGCAGTCGAGGACGCGATTAATGGGTGGGACCCCTCAGACGAAGCCCTGTATTATTTCAATCCGGACACGGCCACCTCGAAGTGGATCTGGTCCCGGACACAAATTAAGCGGATCGGCAAGCATATTTTCTGCATGTGAGGATAACGCCTAACGGCGCGCACAAGCATGTCGGATCAGCAAGCTGGCAGCGGAAGCAGCCGAGAGGAAGCAGCTCCTCCCGGTTGCTTCTTCTGTTTGCGGGGCATGCCGGGATTGGGATAGAATGGAATGACAGCAAGCAGCTTGGAATAGATTTCAATCAACTATCCTGAAGGCGGGAGGAGTTTAACTATATGGCGTTTCAGCAAGCAACCACTGGCCGCATTCGACTGCATGTGCTGCCGACCAAGCGGTTCAAAACCTTTGCGATCTCCCTTTTTGCTGGCATTCCTCTGCAGGAATCTACCGTTACAAGCACTGCGCTGAACCCGTTCGTGCTTCGCCGGGGTACGGCATCAGCTCCCGAGACGATCGCTTTTCGCGAGCAACTGGACAATATGTACGGAGCAGGTTTCGGCTTTGATGTGTACAAGAGGAGCAACGCTCAGATTGTGCAGTTCCGTATGGATGTAATTAATGATCGTTTCGTTAGCGGTACAGAGCCGCTGCTCGCACGCTCCATGAAGTTTTTAGGGGAAGCGGTAACCGCCCCGGCGATGGAGAATGGAGCTTTCCGCGCTAAGTATGTCGAGAGCGAGAAGCGCACGCTGACCAAAAAGCTTGAGAGCATCATCAACGATAAAATCCGGTATGCTGCCGAGCGCTGTTTGGAAATTATGTGCGAGGGCGAGCCTTATCGACTGCATGCACTCGGTCGTCTGGAAGATCTGCCTGGTTTGACGCCAGAATCGCTGTACGCTTCTTATCAGACATGGCTGGCCGAGTCTGTGTTGGATTTATATGTGGTTGGTGATACCACTTTGGAAGAGGTGCAAGCGCTGGCAGAGGCGTCTTTCCGGCTGCCTGCCGGAGGCACAGCGGATTATAGCTCGGCAGACATCCGCCAGCAACAGGGTGAGGTCAAAACCGTTGTGGAGAAGCTGGATGTGGCGCAAGGCAAGCTGAATCTAGGCCTGCGTACCGGCATTGCCTATAGTGATGATCTGTACGCAGCTTCGCTTATGTACAATGGGATTTTAGGCGGGTTCCCGCATTCCAAGCTGTTCATGAATGTACGGGAGAAGGAGAGCCTAGCCTATTACGCATCCTCTCGCTTGGATGGCCACAAAGGATTACTTACGATTCAATCCGGCATCGAAGTTGGCAATTACGAGAAGGCGGTTGTCATCATCAAGGAACAACTCGAAAGTATGCGCCAAGGACAGTTGTCGGAGCTTGAGCTGAGTCAGACGAAGGCGATGCTGATGAATTCGTTGCGCGAGCTGCAGGATTCGGCTTACGAGATGATCGCCTATGATTTCAACAGTGTGCTTTCGGGCCGTAGACGTTCCGCGCAGGAGCTGCTTGACGAGGTCAATGCAGTAACGCCGGAGCAGATCGTCCAGGTGGCGGAGAGCGTCAAGCTGGATACGGTGTACTTTTTGCGCGACAGGAAGGAGGCATAACCGATATGCAGAAGCTTCATTATCCAGGTGTAGAGGAGACGCTGTATTACGAGCAGCTTCCGAACGGGCTGAGCGTGTATCTGCTTCCTAAAGACGGCTTCCAAAAAACATATGCAACGTTCTCGACCCGCTATGGGTCTGTCGATAACCATTTCCGCATCGGCGACCAGCCGCTGGCACGTGTACCGGACGGAATTGCCCATTTTCTGGAGCACAAAATGTTCGAGGAGCCAACAGGCGACATTTTCGCCACCTTTGCTTCTCAAGGGGCATCGGCGAACGCGTTCACAAGTTTCGATCGGACGGTGTATCTGTTCTCGGCTACCGAGCAAATTGAAGCTAACTTGAGCACGCTTATCGATTTTGTCCAGCATCCTTACTTTACCGATCAGAATGTTGACAAAGAGAAGGGCATTATCGCTCAGGAAATTAATATGTATAGCGATAACCCTGACTGGCGTGTTTATTACGGCCTGATCGAGGCTCTGTATCTAGTCCATCCCGTGCATATCGACATTGCCGGTACGGTGGAGTCGATTTATCAGATTGACAAGGAAATGCTTTATCGCTGCTACGAAGCCTTCTATCATCCGTCGAATATGTTGCTGTTCATCGTTGGCGGCATTGACAAGGAGCGGATTATGGAGCTTGTGCGCGAGAAC
Source organism: Paenibacillus herberti (assembly GCF_002233675.1). Classification (GTDB taxonomy): domain Bacteria; phylum Bacillota; class Bacilli; order Paenibacillales; family Paenibacillaceae; genus Paenibacillus_O; species Paenibacillus_O herberti. The sequence goes on from NZ_NMUQ01000001.1 coordinate 1,063,051, forward strand.
CAGTCGGCAAAAACATTCCCGGATATGGGTCCAATCGAACGCTTTTTCGATAAGGAACCAACAGGTGTCCGCACGGCCAACAAATCGATCTCGTTGCAAGTGTCCCAACCTAAATGCCTTTTTGGCTTTAAGGAAAAAAGCAACGGTCTGGATAGCGCCGCTCTCCTGCGCCGCGATGTAACAACCAAGCTAATGCTGGAGACGCTGCTTGGTTCGAGCTCACCGCTGTATCAAAGTCTGTATGATGACAATCTGATCTCGGATTCCTTCGGCTATGAGTACAACTGCAGCAGCGATTACGGCTTCTCGATCATCGGCGGTGATACGAATGACCCTGATGAGCTGGTAAATCGCATTAAGCAAAATATAAGCAGTTTGCTGGAATCAGGATTGGACGCCGTCTCTTTTGAGCGCATCAAGAAAAAACGTATTGGCAACTATTTGCGCATGCTCAATTCCCCGGAGTCTATTGCCAGTGAGTTCACACGTTATAAGTTCCGTGGCCAAGATCTGTTTGAGCTCCTTCCTGCTATCGAAAGCATTACGCTGGAAGAAGTAAACGCACGTCTAAAAGAGCATTTTGACTTTGCTCAGCTCGCCGTTTCTGTCGTGAACCCAACTTCGCAGCAGGAAGTTCCGGCGTCCTGAAGCCGCTTCATGAAATGAACGTGCTCATTACCGGGGGAAGCCGCGGCATCGGCGCCGCTATTGCAAGGCGTTTTGCCGCGGAAGGTATGAACGTTGTCATCCATTATTTGAACTCGCATGAGCAGGCCAACGAGACTGCTCGAGAATGCCTGACGCTTGGAAGCGGTCAGATAATGACCGTAAGTGCCGATCTGCGCTCCAGGGACAGCCTGGAGAGGATGAAGGAGAAGCTGCAGTCTGCCGGGCTGTTGCCGGATATTTTGGTCAATAACGCAGGCATTGCGCATTATGGCCTTCTCTCTGATGTCACCGACATGGATTGGGATGATGTGGTAGCCGTCAATTTGAAAGGCGTATTTCTGTGCACACAACTGTTCATGCCGGAGATGATCCGTTCTCGCTGGGGCCGAATTATTAATATTTCTTCGGTATGGGGCATTTCCGGCGCTGCTTGCGAGGTGGTTTATTCCGCGACCAAAGGCGGAGTAAATGCGTTCACAAAGGCGCTAGCCAAGGAGCTCGCTCCGTCCGGCGTGACGGTCAATGCAGTGGCGCCTGGAGCCGTAAATACGGAAATGCTCGGCGGATTCGAGCCTCAGGAGCTTAAACAGCTGGAGGAGGACATTCCGGCCGGGCGACTCGGTCAGCCAGATGAGATTGCCTCGCTCGTCTATTTCTTGTCGCTGCCGGAATCGTCTTACATTACGGGCCAGGTCATCAGCCCTAATGGCGGCTGGATTACTTGAGATTGCTTGCTGAAACCATTTGCCAGCTTCATTCGTCGTATAGCCGATGCCCTCTACGCGCACAATAATTTCGTTGAGTTTCTCAACGACTTTAAGGAGGCGACCAAGCATGTCTACTGTACTTTCGAACTTTGATTCGTGGAAGGAATTCCTCTCAGAGCGACTTGAACAGGGCAAAAAGCTCGGTCTGAGCGAAGAAGCAATTGGCAACCTGGCTTATGAGATCGGTTCGTTCCTCGACGAGAAGGTTGATCCGAAAAACGAAGAGCAGCGTGTGCTCAAGGAAATTTGGGATGTCGGGGACGAGAATGAGCGTAAAACGATTGCCAGGCTTATGATTAAGCTTGTCCACCATCGTTAATGATCGGCTTCACGTCGGAAAGCTCCCGGTCACGGGAGCTTTTCTGTACGTGAACATAGGGGGAGTTTTTGAGACAGAGAACGAGCGTGCGCATTGCGGAAATTTAGCGAATCATGTAGAATGTAGGCTTATAATGGAGGCTTTTAGCGAAGCCTTTCTACTCGGGACGGTGTGATTAATGGAGTCTAAACAGTGGTATATGGAATACAAAATACATAAAAACCGCCCGGGGTTACTTGGGGATATCGCCTCGCTGCTTGGAATGCTCAATGTCAATATTATTACGATTAACGGTGTCGAGGATCGGACCCGAGGCATGCTGCTTCAGACGAATGATGATGAGAAAATCGAAATTCTGGGCAAAATGCTGCAGAAAGTCGAAAATATAACGGTCAATAAGCTTCGTCCACCAAGTCTGGTCGACCGCCTTGCTGTCCGGCATGGTCGTTATATCGAACGCGACTCCGACGATCGCAAAACGTTTCGTTTCACAAGGGACGAGCTAGGTTTACTGGTCGACTTCCTCGGTGAGATTTTCAAGCGCGACGGCAATCAGGTGATTGGATTGCGGGGAATGCCTCGCGTTGGCAAGACCGAGTCGATTATCGCCGGAAGCGTCTGTTCTAATAAGCGATGGGCATTTGTTTCCTCTACGCTGCTGCGTCAGACCGTTCGCTCTCAGCTGTCGAGTGAAGAGATGAATCCAGACAATATTTTTATTATTGACGGGATCGTCAGCACGATCCGCTCCAACGAGCGACATCACGCGCTGCTTCAGGAGATCATGGAGATGCCGTCCACTAAAGTGATTGAGCATCCAGATATTTTTATCCGCGAATCTAATTATGACTACAGCACTTTTACAACGATTATTGAGCTTCGTAATACGCCGGATGAAGAGATTTCGTATGATTCCTTCACGGTTAATTATAACGATTTTTAAAATGAAAGGAGGCCGTGCCAACCATGTCTGAATTGGGCCAAACCCTGAGGACCGCCAGGGAGGAGATGGGTCTATCTCTGGATGAGCTGCAGGAGATGACCAAGATCCGCAAACATTATCTTGTAGCAATTGAAGAAGGCAACTACAGCGCATTGCCAGGCAGCTTTTACGCTCGGGCATTCGTTAAGAATTACGCAGAGGCGGTAGGCCTCAATGCGGAAGAGGTTTTGGGCTACTACAAAAACGAGCTTCCGTCCGCTCCCCAAGCGACTTCTACGGAGCCGACAGCTGCGCCACAGCCTCCCCGCAAGGCATCTACGTCGCGGTCGACGTCAGAGCGCTTCGGAAGACTGGGCTTTTCAGTTCTGATGTGGGCTTTTCTTGGACTGATCGTATTTTTGTTATGGATGTTCGTCATTCGTGATGACAATAACAAGACTGCTGACCAGACCGATAACACGCCATTCACAACAGCAACCCCGGGACCTTCCAACTTGCCTGGAGCAGCTTCTCCGGGTCCAGGAACAGGAACACCAGGCCCATCGACCAGTCCTTCTCCGTCGCCAAGTCCAACACCGCCTAGCGGAGCGGTTGAATTCGATCGCAAATCCGGCAGTACGGATCATTATAAAGTGACGGGTCAACCTACGATGCAAATCAAGTTCTCCGGCGGAGCGTGGATTGAAGTCCGTAAGGGCGGGCGAGATGGCGAACTGCTCCATAACAAGTCCGCGGAATCGGGAGAGACGCTTGAAATTCCGCTCGATTCGATCATTTACATGAATACGGGCCGCGCGGATAATACGGAGATCATCATCGACGGCACTGTACTTGAAGATGGCGACCGTCCAGGACCGAAGAGAATCCAGTTCGAGCCTGCAGATGGTGCCGAGACTACAAACGGCGCCGAGACAACAGATGGTGAGCAACAAGAGACCGATAATTCGGAGTCCGGGAATTAACTCAAGGATCATACAGGGTGTCCCAAACGTCATGGAATGATGACGGGGGCGCCCTTTTCCTTGCGCCGTTTGCAAGCGATGGTTGAGGAGTTATACTTTCAGTATGGGATGTTTTATAATGTAAGGAATCAAAAGCAAGGAGGAACTAAACATGAGTTCGGAAAGTTCGTTTGATATTGTATCCAAAGTAGATCTGCAGGAACTTAACAATGCGATCGTTCAAGCGGAGCGTGAAATTGAGACCCGCTTTGATTTTAAGGGCAGCAAAAGCAGCATCAAGCTGGAGAAAGAGGAGCTTGTCGTCCATTCGGATGACGATTATAAGCTCAAGAGCGTAATCGACATTCTCCAGACCAAGATGATTAAGCGTAATGTGCCGATCAAAAATATGGACTTCGGCAAAATTGAGCCCGCCTCGATGGGAACTGTGCGCCAGCGCATCAAGCTGAAGCAGGGAATTGGCCAGGATGAATCGAAGAAAATCAATACACTGATTCGCGATTCCAAGCTGAAGGTCAAAAGCCAGATTCAGGGCGATCAGATTCGTGTTACGGCTAAGAGCCGGGACGACCTGCAAGCGGTCATCTCCATGCTCCGTGGTGCCAATCTAGAGCTGGAGCTGCAATTCACGAACTACCGTTAAGTTGGCTGCGGAGCCTGGCTTTGACACGCCGCTTCCGGTTCGATTATACTTGTGAAGTTTGATAAGTCAGGGAGGGGAACCGCGTGAACCTGGCCAACAAGATTACGCTTGCGCGCATCTTTTTAGTGCCTGTTATCCTGTTTTTTTTATTGATCCGTCTCGATTTTGGAGTGGTCAAGTTTGAGGATTTTGAGCTTACATACACGCAAATAGTTGCGGCGCTGATCTTCATTATTGCGGCTAGCACCGACGGTTTGGACGGATACTTGGCCCGTAAAAACAAGATGGTCACGAATCTGGGCAAGCTGCTCGATCCGCTGGCGGATAAGCTGCTTGTAGCAGCGGTTCTTATCTCTTTAGTAGAGATGGACAAGCTCAGCGCGCTCATCGCGATCATCATTATCAGCCGGGAGTTTGCCGTAACTGGCCTTCGTCAGGTTGCTCTGCTGGAAGGTTCAGTTTTGGCCGCGAGCACATGGGGCAAGTGGAAAACCGGTGTTCAGATCGCTATGATCATCGTGCTGCTGCTGAATAATTTTCCATTCGCGTTTCTCGACATCCCAATGGATCTTATTATGAGTTGGGCCGCAGCACTGATTACGATTTGGTCCGGCATCGACTACTTCGTGAAGAACCGCAATTTAATACCCGTAGAATAGCAAACAGGGCTCTCTTTCCAACCGGGATGAGGGCCTTGTCTGCACTTTGGTGAATGTTACCTATTAACGGTAGTGGGACACTTCCGAACAGGAGAGGATCAGAGTGAAAGCTGAAATTATCGCTGTAGGAACCGAACTTCTGTTGGGTCAAATAGTTAATACGAACGCGCGGTATCTGTCACAAGGGCTGGCAGCTATCGGCATTGATGTGTACTTCCAGACGGTTGTTGGAGACAATTCGGCTCGTATCCGGCAAGCGATTGACATCGCGCGCTCGCGAGCTGATGTGCTGCTGTTCACTGGCGGACTGGGACCTACTATGGACGATTTGACGAAGGATGTGCTGGCGGACTATTTGGGGCGCAAGATGACTTTGCATGAGCCGACCATGAAGGTGATGGAGGAGCTTTTTGCTTCGCGTGGAAGCCATATGGTGGAGAGCAACCGCAGGCAGGCGAACTGGATCGAGGGGAGTATACCGCTGGAAAATACAGCCGGACTGGCGGTCGGCAATGCTCTTGAGCAAGATGGCACGCGCTATGTGCTGCTCCCGGGCCCGCCTAAGGAAATGATGCCGATGTTCGAAGGGCCGGCTAGTCGCTGGCTATTGTCCGAGCTCGGCGCAGGAGCGCCCCTGCATTCCCGGATTTTGCGTTTCGCCGGTATTGGGGAATCAAAGCTGGAGCATGAGCTCATCGATCTGATCGAGGCTCAAAGTGACCCTACTATCGCTCCTTATGCCAAGGAAGGCGAGGTCGCGCTGCGCATCTCCAGCAAGTCGGCTGACGAGGCTGCCGCTTTGGCGAAGATCGAGGATACAGCACAGCAGATTCGCTCCCGGCTCGGTGATTATATTTATGCCGAAGAGGATATTTCGCTCGAGGAGGCGGTGCTGCGCCTGCTGCGGAGCCGCAGGATGAGGGTGAGCGTAGCCGAAAGCTGCACCGGAGGTTTGCTGGCTGAGCTTATTACGGGCGTGCCTGGCAGCAGCGGGGAGTTCCTCGGCGGTATCGTCACCTATACGAATACGATGAAGAATCGGCTGCTTGGCATTCCGCTTGAACAGCTGGAAGGCCCTGGCGCACCAGGAGCGGTCAGCGAGTCCACGGCGGCTCTGATGGCCCGTCGCGTCGCTGAGACGACGGGAAGCGATTGGGGCGTGTCCGTAACCGGCGTCGCCGGTCCGGGCACGACGGAGGGCAAGCCGGTCGGGCTTGTGCATCTTGGCATTGCTCGCAAGGACGGCGAAGCTGATGTGTTCACAATTAACGTCGGAGGCAATCGGGATACCGTGCGTATCCGTGCAGCCAAATATGCTCTGTACCAACTCTGGTTGAAGCTGAAAGCTCTCTGATGCTTTTGGATTCTTGGTGGTCCAGCTTATAGCCCTGCAAGCTCGCCTGTTGCTGCGAGGAGGCCATTGAAGTACAATAGAAGTAGTTGACGGAAGAACCGCAGCGAGTTGGACAAGCTGCGGTTCTTTTTCTGTTTGTGGAGCGGCAGCCTTGGATGAGGGGGAGGCCGCACATCAAAAAAAGCGAATGTATGTTCGAAAAAAAGCTTGGCAAACGACTAGAAGTAGACTAATATAGAATTATAAATCGATGAATGAAGGATGTGGATCTCTTGTCAGATCGCCGCGCAGCTTTAGATATGGCGCTTCGCCAAATCGAGAAACAATTCGGAAAAGGTTCCATCATGAAGTTAGGCGAGTCGACTCATCTGGCCGTTGAGACGGTGTCCAGCGGTTCTCTCGCATTAGATATTGCTCTTGGCATCGGCGGTTTCCCTCGCGGCCGGATTATTGAAGTATACGGACCGGAATCCTCCGGTAAAACGACGGTTGCCCTCCATGCGATTGCAGAGGTGCAGCGTACAGGCGGACAAGCTGCCTTCATCGATGCGGAACATGCACTTGATCCTCTTTACGCCCGCAAGCTTGGCGTTAACATTGATGAACTGCTGCTCTCTCAGCCGGACACAGGCGAGCAGGCGCTTGAGATTGCCGAAGCGCTCGTGCGCAGCAACGCGGTTGATATCGTTGTCATTGACTCGGTAGCAGCTCTGGTGCCGAAGGCGGAGATCGAAGGCGAGATGGGCGACACTCACGTCGGCCTGCAAGCACGTCTTATGTCACAGGCGCTTCGCAAGCTCTCCGGCGCGATCAGCAAGTCCAAGACGATGGCGATCTTTATCAATCAGCTTCGCGAGAAGGTCGGCGTCATGTTTGGTAATCCAGAGACGACGCCTGGCGGTCGTGCGCTGAAGTTCTACAGCAGTGTGCGCCTCGACGTACGCCGGATTGAGAGCATCAAGCATGGTACTGATGTTGTAGGGAACCGGACTCGTATCAAGGTTGTTAAGAACAAGGTAGCGCCTCCGTTCCGCCAGGCAGAGGTCGACATCATGTACGGTGAAGGTATTTCCCGTTATGGCAGCATCGTGGATATCGGCGTGGAGAAGGATATTGTACAGAAGAGCGGCGCCTGGTTCAGCTACAATGGCGATCGTTTGGGCCAAGGCCGCGAGAACGCTAAGCAGTTCCTGAAGGATAACGAGCATATCGCTGGCGCGATCGAGATTAAGATTCGCGAGGCTCATAATCTGGATGCCGCCGCTGCTGCTGGCATCGTTGCTTCCAAAGACGAGGAAGATGAGCTCGAGGAACTGGAACTCGACGTTTAAGTTTTTTAGACTGGATAGGATAGATAGGAAGCATCTCTGATTTCGGTCAGGGATGCTTTTTTTGCAACATTTCAGCCCTATTCTTAAGCCAGTGAGTCAGGAAGGAGGAACATTATTATGGAGGAAGAGCGCCAGATTACTAGAGTGGAGCAGGATCCCAAGAGACGCTCTTACTATAGGATTTATTTAGACGAACAGGAAGAGCCGGAGTTGTTGCTCCACGAAGACATTCTCGTCAAATACCGCTTGTTGAAAGGGAGCTTGATTGAACCGAAGGCAATGGAGGCAATTGCGGCCGAGAACGGGCGCTACCGAGCCTATGCGTCAGCCGTTTATTATGCCGGGTTCAAGATGCGTACTTCCAAAGAAATGACTGCTTACCTCAAGCGCAAGGAGTATGAGGAAGCGGACATCCGCTACGCCATCGAGCGGCTTCAACAGGAGCGCGTAGTTGACGATGGGGACTACGCTCGAATGTTCGCCACGCAGCGGATGCGCAGTAACCAGAAGGGACGTCGCCTGATTCGCCAAGAGCTGGAACAGCGAGGCATCGCTAAGGAAACTGCAGGCCAGACCGTAGAAGCGCTCAGTGAGAAGGACGAGCGCGAAGCCGCGCTCAAGGCAGCAGAGAAGAAGTGGCGCAGTCTGAAAGGCGAGGACAGACAGCGGAGGATGAAGCTCACCGGATTTCTGCTGCGAAGAGGCTTTCAAGGGGATCTTGTACGCGACACGGTACGTCAAGTTTCCGAATCTCGAGATGATGAATTGGAAGAGGGAGCCTGGCTTGACAATTGAAATTGCGTAAAGCTACAATAATAGAGCATCACTATGATTAGAGATGCCTTTCTTTCCGTAAATGGTTTCGGGTTTTTTGTCTCCATTCTACACTTGTTACGGTATGGAACCGAATGGCAACAATTGAATATCATTCCCGGCTAATGCCTTGGTGAATGCAACGAGGAGGTGAACAAGATGAGCCCCATTTGGTCGATCTTGATCGTTCTCGTTGTTGGCGCGATTTCCTTTGGGATAGGTTACTTCGTCCGAAAGTCGATTGCCGAGGCTAAGATTTCCAGTGCGGAGCAGGCCGCCGTTCAAATCGTCGAACAGGCGAAAAAAGAAGCGGATGCGCTGAAGAAGGAAACGGTGCTGGAAGCGAAAGACGAAATCCATAAACTCCGTTCTGAAGCGGACAAGGACATTCGGGAGAGACGTAATGAGAATCAACGTCTCGAAAGACGTTTGCTGCAAAAAGAGGAGTCATTGGACAAGAAATTAGAAGCACTCGAACGCAAAGAAGAATTGGTAGCCAACAAGGAGAAACGAATCGAGGAAACGCAGGAGCAAATTGATTCGATCTACAGGCAGCAGCAGAGCGAGCTTGAACGGATCTCCGGGCTTACTACAGAGGACGCGAAGACCATTATCTTCACGAATGTGGAGCAGGAGGTTCGCCACGAAACAGCTCAGATGATCAAGGAGCTGGAGCAGCGAGCCAAGGAAGAAGCGGACAAAAAAGCCCGCAATATCATTTCCCTTGCGATCCAGCGCTGTGCAGCTGACCACGTAGCTGAGACGACTGTATCTGTCGTCACGCTGCCGAACGAAGAGATGAAGGGACGGATCATCGGTCGTGAAGGCCGCAACATCCGTGCTCTGGAGACTCTCACCGGCATCGACTTGATCATCGACGATACCCCGGAAGCGGTCATCTTGTCCGGATTCGATCCGATTCGCCGCGAGATCGCCCGTACGGCACTGGAGAAGCTGGTCGCCGACGGTCGTATCCATCCCGCTCGAATCGAAGAGATGGTCGAGAAATCCCGCCGCGAGGTGGACGAGAGAATACGCGAGTATGGCGAGCAAGCCACCTTCGAGGTGGGCGTGCACGCAATTCATCCGGATCTCATCAAAATTTTGGGTCGCCTGAAGTATCGGACAAGCTATGGCCAGAACGTGCTAAAGCACTCGATGGAGGTTGCTTATCTGACTGGACTGATGGCGGCAGAGCTCGGCGAGGATATTACGCTTGCCAAGCGTGCTGGTCTGCTGCATGATATCGGCAAGGCGCTTGACCATGAGGTTGAGGGTTCCCATGTCGAGATCGGCGTTGAACTGGCCCGCAAGTACAAAGAGCATCCTGTTGTCATCAACAGCATCGCCTCCCATCATGGCGATTGCGAGGCGACTTCGGTTATCGCTATGCTCGTCGGCGCAGCAGACGCTTTGTCCGCGGCTCGACCTGGCGCTCGCAGAGAGACGCTTGAGACCTATATCAAGCGTCTGGAGAAGCTCGAGGCGATTTCGGAATCGTTTGACGGCGTAGAGAAATCCTATGCTATCCAAGCTGGACGCGAAGTACGCGTCATGGTTCAGCCGGAGAAAGTCGATGACACGGAAGCATTCCGTCTTGCTCGAGACATCACGAAGAAGATCGAAGGGGAGCTCGACTATCCGGGACATATTAAGGTCACGGTTATTCGGGAGACTCGCGCGATCGAATACGCCAAGTAACAAGCAAGCAAGGCAGATCCCGCTCCTGCAGGAGCGGGATTTTGTCATTCAGGAGGACGTTTACTCATGAAAGTGATGTTTATCGGAGACATTGTTGGCAATGTCGGCCGCTTGGCTCTGCGCAAGGCACTACCCGCACTGAGGGGCAAGTACAATCCCGATGTTATTATTGTTAACGGTGAAAATGCCGCAGCCGGCCGTGGTATTACAGCAGCGATCGCCAAGGAGTTTTTTGATTGGGGCGTAAACGGCATTACGATGGGAAACCACACCTGGGACAATAAAGATATATTCGAATGGATAGATGATGAGCCACGGCTGGTCCGTCCAGCTAACTTTTCCAGTGAAGCTCCTGGAATCGGCTCAAGTGTAATCAAGGTTGGCAGCAAAAAGTTGGGTATTCTTAACCTTCAGGGAAGAACATTTCTTCCGCCCAATGATTGTCCATTCCGTACGGCCGATGCGCATCTGGAACGGCTGAATAAAGAGACAAACTGTGTGCTGGTCGATTTTCACGCGGAAGCAACTTCCGAGAAAATCGCGATGGGCTGGTACCTGGACGGGCGGGCTTCCATCGTTGTCGGTACACATACACATGTTCAAACGAATGATGACCGGATTTTGCCGGAGGGAACTGCATTCTTGACGGATGTAGGGATGACGGGACCGATGAATGGCATTCTTGGCATGGAGCAGGACGCGGTGCTGCACAAGTTTTTGACCGGGCTGCCCGCCAGATTCGTCGTAGCGGAAGGGGATTGGCATCTGCACGGCGTCATGGCCACGCTGGATGAGGCTTCTGGCCGGTCGCTGCGCCTTGAAAAGATCAGGCTGACCGAGACTTCGCTAGCCATGTTTTAACATGAGCTGATGGAGCCGAAGGGTAGCACGAAGCTCAGCTCCACTGTCCTAATAGAACATGAAATCCGGCTCCACTAAACCTGACGAGTGCTGAGAGCATAATTGCCAGCAAGTAAGAAGGAATTTTTTGTCCACTCTCGAATAGGTTATGGATATAGTGTCATGCCACCTATTCCTGAGGAGGTACTTTACATGGAAGTTTTAAAAGTTTCCGCAAAGTCCAATCCAAATTCCGTAGCAGGGGCACTAGCCGGGGTTCTCAGGGAACGTGGGACGGCCGAGCTGCAAGCTATCGGGGCAGGCGCATTGAATCAAGCTATCAAGGCCGTAGCCATTGCAAGAGGATTCGTAGCGCCTAGTGGCGTGGACCTTATTTGCATCCCGGCTTTCACAGACATTGTCATTGATGGTGAGAACAGAACGGCCATCAAGCTCATCGTAGAACCGCGATAAAATTTAATATCCAGCATGCAACGACCTGTTTACCGCGTAAGCAGGTTTTTTTGCGTTTTCATGAACGTTATCGGCATATCGTAAGGTTGAGGGCTCTTGAGAAGACTGACTCGTTTCGGGAGCAACCGCCACATACAGGAGGCTGAATAGGATGACGAACGCATCCGCCCGTCCCGGCAAAATAGCCGATTTCCATTGTGATGTGCTGGGCAAGCTGCTCTACTCTCCGGAGCTCAATCCGCTCGACTCATCAGCGAATCCGGCCGATAACAGCCTCGATGTTACGCTTGATCGCCAGTTAGCTGGAAACTATATGCTGCAGGCATATGCCATCTACCTCACGGAGTCCAAGCCAAAGACTATATATCCGTTGCTCCGCAGCATCGACCTGTTCCGGGAAAAAATCCTGAGCTGTCCGGAGTATGAGATGGTTCGAAGTAAAAGCGATTTGGAGCGTGCTGTGGCACAAGGGAAAATTGCAGCGCTGCTGACGCTGGAAGGTGCAGACGGCCTGGAAGGCGACTGGGCGCTGCTGCGCAACGTATATGAGCTCGGCGTCCGTATTCTTGGGCTGACTTGGAATTATGCCAATTGGGCGGCAGACGGCGTGCTGGAGCCGAGACAGGGCGGGCTGACAGCCAAAGGCAGGGAACTGGTGAGGATTAGCAAAGAGCTAGGGTTGCTGCTTGATGTGTCTCATCTGACGGATACGGCGTTTTGGGAGCTGGTCGAGCTTACCGAGCGGCCGCTAATCGCTTCCCATTCCAATGCGCGGGCTATTTGCCCGCATCATCGCAACCTAACGGACGATCAGATACGCGCCTTGATTGCGCTGGATGGCCGGATCGGTTTGACCTATGTGCCTTATTTTGTAACGGATCGCAAAGAGGCCTACGTGAAGGATCTACTGCCCCATATTGAACATATCTGCTCTCTCGGAGGGGAGAACCATCTGATGCTGGGATCGGACTTCGATGGCATTGAGCTTCATGTCAACGGTTTGCGCCATGCGGGAGAAGTCGGAAATCTGAGGGAAATGATCGTGAGCGCTTACGGAACGAGCTTCGCAGAGAAGCTGCTGAACGAGAATGCGCTGAGATTTTTATCCAAAAACCTCCCTGAATAAAGGGTTTTTACGGATAGCTGAGCCGCTATCTAGCGCTTATCAGTTTCTGTTATAGGTTTCATACGATTCCCGTATGCGCGAATATCCGAGAATTCCTTGCATTTTTCTTAGTGCAGGCATAAAATTTATGGAGATTGTGAATGAGTTCTCATAGCAGATGAGGAGTTGGATTTATCGTGATTAGTCAGTTGTCTTGGAAAATCGGAGGCCAGCAGGGAGAAGGCGTAGAAAGTACAGACCGCATCTTCTCCACGGCCCTTAACCGTCTCGGATATTATCTTTACGGATATCGCCATTTTTCTTCGAGGATTAAAGGCGGCCATACCAATAATAAGATTCGTATCAGCACACAGCCAATCCGGGCTATCTCGGACGATCTGGATATTCTGGTCGCGTTTGATCAGGAGAGTATTGACTTGAATGCGCCTGAGCTCCGTCCGGGTGGGGTAGTCGTTGCGGATGCCAAGTTCAAACCTGTTCTGCCTGAAGGCAGCGACGCTCGTTTGTTCGCGGTTCCGATTACAGCTATTGCCGAGGAACTAGGCACTTCTCTTATGAAAAATATGGTTGCCTCTGGCGCTTCCTGGGCATTGCTCGGTTTGCCGATCGAAGTGTTCAACCAGGCCGTAGAGGAAGAATTCGGTCGCAAAGGCCCGGCAATCGTTGAGAAAAACGTCGAGGCTGTCAAGCGCGGAGCTGAATTCGTGCTTGAGCAAGCGGGCGGACCACTGGAAGAGTTCGCGCTTGAGCCTGCTGATGGCAAGCAGAAGATGTTCATGATCGGCAACGAGGCGATTGGCCTCGGTACGGTTGCGGCAGGCTGCCGCTTGATGAGCGCTTATCCAATTACGCCAGCATCGGAGATCATGGAGTATCTGATCAAGAAGCTTCCGAAGCTCGGCGGCACAGTTGTCCAAACCGAGGACGAGATCGCTGCCGTGACCATGGCAATCGGCGCCAACTATGCTGGCGTTCGTACGATGACCGCTTCGGCTGGCCCTGGTCTGTCCCTGATGATGGAAGCAATCGGACTTGCCGGTATGACCGAGCAGCCGCTCGTCATCGTTGATACACAGCGTGGAGGCCCATCGACCGGCCTGCCTACAAAACAGGAGCAATCCGACCTTAATGCGATGGTCTACGGAACGCATGGCGAGATTCCAAAGGTTGTCATCGCTCCGGCCAGCATCGAGGACTGCTTCTATGACACGATCGAGGCGTTCAACATTGCTGAGGAATATCAGGTGCCGGTCATCATTATGACCGATTTGCAGCTGTCACTCGGCAAGCAGAGCTGCGAGAAGCTGGACTACGACCGCATCGAAATTCGTCGTGGTAAGCTGCAGCGTGAGCTGCCTGAGCTAGAGCCGAATGTACTGTTTAAGCGTTATGAACTGACAGAGGACGGCGTATCTCCACGTTCGATTCCAGGCGACAAAGGTGGCCTCCATCATGTGACTGGCGTCGAGCATGACGAAACCGGCCGCCCGTCGGAGAATGCTTTGAACCGCAAACAGATGATGGACAAAAGGCTTGGCAAGCTCAATAACCTGCTCATTCCGGAAGCGATTCGTGTTGATGTGCCGCATGAGAAGCCCGAAGTGCTGATCATCGGCATGGGCTCCACCGGAGGCACGATCGACGAGGCGCGTGTGCGTCTGGAGCAGGGCGGCATGAGGACAGGGCATATCCAGGTGCGTCAGATCCATCCGTTCCCGACCGAGTCGCTGAAGCCTTATCTGGACGCTGCTGAGACGGTCATCGTACTCGAAAATAATGCGACGGCCCAGCTGGCCTCGCAAATCAAACTGCATTGCGGCTTCGCGGACAAGATCCGCAACCTGCTCAAATATGACGGTAACCCGTTCCTGCCGTCCGAAGTTTACGAAGCGTCGAAGGAGATGAGCAAAGTTGGCCACATTTAAAGAATTCCGCAATAACGTCAAACCGAACTGGTGCCCGGGCTGCGGAGATTTCTCCATCCAGGCTGCCATCCAACGCGCTGCGGCAAACGTCGGCTTGGAGCCGGAGCAGCTCGCCGTCATATCCGGCATCGGCTGCTCGGGACGTATCTCGGGTTATATCAATGCATACGGACTGCATGGCATTCACGGCCGGGCGCTTCCGATTGCGCAAGGCGTCAAGCTGGCTAACCGCGAGCTGACTGTCATCGCGTCCGGCGGCGACGGAGACGGCTTCGCTATCGGCATGGGCCATACCGTGCATGCGATCCGCCGCAACGTCAATGTCACTTACATCGTCATGGACAACCAGATTTATGGCTTGACGAAGGGCCAGACATCGCCTCGCAGCGCGGAGGGCTTCAAGACTAAGTCGACACCGGAAGGTTCGATCGAGTCCGTTCTTTCGCCGCTTGAGATCGCTCTGTCGGCCGGCGCAACATTCATCGCACAGTCGTTCTCCAGCGACCTGAAACAGCTGACTGCACTGATTGAAGCCGGCATCAAACATGAAGGTTTCTCGCTGATCAACGTGTTCAGCCCTTGCGTCACCTTCAACAAGGTCAATACCTATGACTGGTTCAAGGAAAATATCGTCAACCTGGATGGAGAGGCTGGAGAAGGCTACGATTCGTCTAACCGCCTCGCTGCCATGACGAAGGTCATGGAAACGAATGGCCTTGTGACCGGCCTGATTTATCAGGACACGAAGCGTCGCTCCTATGAGAATCTGATCAGCGGCTTCCAGGAGCAAGGGCTGGCGAACCAGGATATCAAGCTTTCCCGCGAGGAGTTTGAGAAGCTGGCAGCGGATTTTGTCTGATTGTGAGCTTTAGGGGAATAGGGTAAATACATCCACCTTGGCGTAGCGGGTGTTTACGACAGAAATTAGCGTATTTACTCCGTTAATCTGTAGAACTAACTACACGTTTATCTAAATTGATCCTTACGGAGGGATTTAATTTGGATAAGCGTGTTTTGTCGTTTAGCTTCGCTTAACAAATCTTTTCCTTCTGCCATCTAATACATTCATCGATTGGTGTGAAGGTAAATTGTTTATTTTTCCAGCTTATGATTCCAGCCTTCGTACAATTGCTCCCAAGAATATGGCCCGTGAGGCATTAGCGATGCTTCGCTGATCGGTTCGGATATAGGCTGATACCGGAAATTTCCCGAAAGACGAATACGTCCGTGGTGATGATTCGGCAGTGACTTGTGGACGGTGTAGCTATGAAAGGTCAGAACATCTCGTGTCGCTTAAGGGGATCCAGTAGGTCCATGTTTTTGGTGTTCCCTAAATGTGGAGGAAATCCTGGTGTGATGGCGTGACTTGGGCTTCGGGATGTGGAAGCATTAATCTTCCGATGTTGCGTGGATGCGGAAACGGCGCTTTTTCAAAAATGCTATAGAACATGGCTGTTCAAAGACAAATTCGGGGAAGCGCCATTTGCTTATTTTCAGCGTTTAAAGCTGGAAAAGGCGAAATGCCACTTGGAGCAAACGAATCTCTCGTCTACCGGGATTGCGGAAATGCTGTCCATAGGTAGCGTGCAAGTCTTCTGTAAATGGTTCAAGAAGGAACTGGAAGCACCCCTATGCAGTATAGAAGGGAGAGAAGGTTTTTATAAATTTATCCCTCATGCTAGATTAGACAGAGCAGGGGCGATTTCGTTATAATGATAATTGCGCACTTTGGCATACGCCTATTTCCAAGGGGCTGTATGCTTTTTCGTTTGGTTTGTGGCTTTTGGCTTGGCCAATCAAACGGGAGTGTAGAGAGAAAAGAGCAAGAGTGGAAGAAAGGAAGATCACCCATGACCAAATCCGTACCTGTAGGCGTGTCCGCACGCCATATCCATTTGTCTCAAGAACATGTTGAGGCGCTTTTCGGCCCCGGCTACCAGTTAACGGAGTTCAAGCCCCTATCTCAGCCTGGTCAATATGCCGCCAATGAAACCGTTGCGGTTAAAGGAGCAAAAGGTTCTTTTCCTAAGGTTCGCATACTAGGACCGGCCCGCAAAGCGACACAACTGGAAATTTCCCGTACGGATGCCTTCGCCATCGGCGTGAACGCACCGGTGCGCGAATCTGGCAATATCGCCGGCTCTGCAGGCATCACTATCATCGGCCCTGCCGGAGAGGTGACAATTGAGGAAGGCGTCATCGTCGCGGCGCGCCATATCCATTTCCACACAAGCGATGCTGCAAATTGGGGCATCCAGGATCAGCAGCTGCTCAAAGTCCGCGTAGGCGGCGAGCGCGGTGTTGTCTTCGAGAATGTCGTTGCTCGTGTGCATGAGACTTTTGCGCTGGACATGCATATCGATACAGACGAAGCCAATGCGGCTGGCGTGAAAAATGGCGATACAGCCGAAGTTATCGGCTAATCTGGAGTCTCATTAATAAGCGGACGACGCTTAGAAGTTCGATACGGCTGCCCCTTGTCGGGGCAGTCGTTTTTATATCCAAGCAATGGTATAATAAGGACTTGGAATTAAAGAAATCGGCGTAAGCCGCATCGATCTATATACAGAATGAGACAGGAGCGAATTCGCAATGGCAGAACAGCATACCGCGAAGCCAACAGCAGACGGCACGCACGCGAGCATTCACAATCATGGTCCTAATTGTCCGGTAGAAGTATTCGATACGCGTGAATTACTCATCCGCGATGATATTATGGAAAAAGCCCGCGAGCTTGCTGGACTTATCTACTCCTCCGATGAGGTGCAGCAATTCCGCAAAGCGGAGATCCAGATTAAGGGCAATGATAGAGTACAGACGCTGATGGCAGGTCTGAAAAAAAAGCAAAAAGAGCTTGTCGCTTTTGAACAGACTTTTAAAAACCCTAATATGGTACAGAAAATAGAAGGCGAAATGGATTCACTCCAAAACGAGTTGGATGGAATCCCGATTGTTGGCCAGTTCCAGCAAAGCCAGACGGATATCAATTATTTGCTGCAAATGGTCGTATCCATTATTCAGGACACGGTTGCGGAAAAAATTACGCTCGACGGAGTTCGGCCGGAAGATCCGGAAAGCTGCGACGAGTAGAGTTATAGGACTGTCTGAATAATTCAATGGGAGAGGAGCAATTACATCATGAGACCATTCGTATACCATAATCCAACGAGACTTTATTTCGGTGCAGAGCAGCTGCAGAATCTTACGAAGGAAGCGGACAAGCTCGGCAAAAATGTGCTGCTCGTGTACGGCGGCGGCAGCATTAAGCGTAGCGGCCTGTATGATGAGGTGCTGAAGACTCTTGCAGAGGCTGGTTGCACTGTCACGGAGCTGGCTGGAGTAGAGCCTAACCCGCGACTGTCTACAGTCCATCGCGGAGCCCAGTTATGCCGTGCGCACAATGTGGACTGGGTGCTGGCTGTTGGCGGCGGAAGTACGCTGGACTGCGGCAAGGCGATTGTGGCGTCAGCCCGCTATGAGGGCAACTTCTGGGACATCGTCAGCCGCAAGGTTGTTGTGAAGGAAGCTCTCCCGCTCGGCACAATCCTGACGCTTGCTGCTACGGGCAGCGAGATGAACAGCGGCTCGGTCATAACCAACGAGGAAACAGAGGAGAAATGGGGTTGGGGCAGCCCGCTTACTTTCCCTCGTTTCTCCATCCTTGATCCGAAGTACACGGCAACGGCGCCAAAAGACCACACTGTCTACGGTATGGTTGATATGATGTCGCATGTATTAGAGCAATACTTCCATCATGATGCTTTGACGCCGGTTCAGGACGGGTTCTGTGAATCCGTAATGCGCGCAGTCGTCGAGACGGCTCCAAAACTGATTGAGGATCTTGACAATCTAGAGCATCGCGGAACGATTTTGTACTCCGGAACGATGGCGCTGAACGGCGTTCTTGCTATGGGAGCGCTTGGCGATTGGGCCAACCATAGCATGGAGCATGCCGTGTCTGCGGTGTACGACATTCCGCATGGTGGCGGCTTAGCGATTCTGTTCCCGAACTGGATGACCTATGTGCTGGATGACAATGTCGGCCGCTTCAAGCAGTTCGCCGTTGGAGTGTTCGGCGTGAATCCAGAGGGCAAGAGCGATCGGGAAACGGCCGAAGAGGGTATTCGTCGCCTTCGCGAGTTCTGGAACTCAATCGGCGCTCCATCGAGACTGTCCGATTACAATATCGACGACAGTCGCCTGGAAGACATGGCTGAAAAGGCGGTTCCCGGCGAGACGATCGGCAACTTCCGCAAGCTTACTAAGGAAGATGTGCTGGCGATTTATCGCTTGTCGCTGTAGGAGATATGCCAGCGAGCGAGCGATTTATCGCTTGTCGCTGTAATTGTACAAACAAACAGCCGCGCAGAAATTTCTGCGCGGCTGTTTGTTTGTTAGGGTTGCGGGTAATGCTGCGGACTCCGTGCCGCAAGCGGTGAGGCTTAGGCTGCGGGAACTGTCGGGACAGCTGTACTGGTGCGAATTCCGTGCCCGCAAGCGGTAAGGCTTAGGCTGCGGGAGCAGCGGGGAAAGCCTTGCTGCTGTGGCGCAGCAGACGGAGGGAAGGTAAGTAAGAGCGAAGCGCAACTGCCGCCGCGGCTGCGACGATATTTTTGAGCAAATCGGGAACTAGGAACGGATAACAGCCACCGTTCATCGCAGAGGAAAAGCTCAGGTCGGCGGCATGCATTAACCAAGGAATACCACCTACATAGGCCATAAGCGAACCGACAACTTCCATCACGATAAAGACGAGCAGGAATGTCATGAAATAGCTTCGATTGCCTGCACCGGCCAAAATTCTCGGCACGATAAGACCGATAATGAAGGCACAGATAGGGAAAATCCACAAGAAGCCGGCTGTTGGTCCAGCTAGTAAGGCGAGTCCTCCTTGGCCATAAATCATTGGTAGACCTGTTGCTGTCAGGGCGTAAACGAGGACGATGCTGAGAAATCCATCCCTTGCACCTAGAAAAGCGCCGGCAAGTGCGACGGCCATCGTTTGTAGGGTGAAAGGAATGGGCGATACGCCAATTTGGATCTGGATCGAGCTGAACAGCACGAATAGAGCTGCAAACAGGGCAATAAACACAATTCTGCGCAGCGGGGATACGGACGACATAACTATTTCGCTCCTTTGGAAATTGAAGATTGATATGTTAACTACTATCTGATAGATTTGGTTAACAAAACGGATTGTAGCATAGCGCCGAGGCTTTGAGAAGCCGGGAGGCCCAACTTTTTCCGAAACCTTGGCTGGAGGCTTAATAGCGAATGATTAGTATGGAAGAGACTGCGGAAGATCAGGCGAAATCTCCTTTGCTGGAGCTGATCCAGCATAAGGTAGAGGCAGCTTTGGGAGATTCGATGAAAACGATCCTTGGCCCAGTGACGTTGTCGGTCAGGCAGGGAGAATGGATCGTTTTGACTGGACGAAACGGTTGTGGGAAATCGACGCTGCTTCGGGAGCTAGCGGGGCTCGGTTCCTTACCAGACGGGAATCACCTTCGACGATTGGTTGCTGCCCCTTATGATAGGAGGCCTTTTCCGATCGTGTTGCAAAGGCCGGATGCGGCGTTGGCAGGCTCGACAGCTTGGGAAGATCTCGTGCTGACGCTGGAGTATGCGGGCGTTGAAGGAAGTCTTATAGGGCAGCTGACCACGCAAACACTGGCTTCCTTTAAGCTGCTGGAGCTTGCTCATGTTCCGGTAGATCAGCTTTCCGGTGGCCAGAAGCAGTTGGTTGCAATTGCAGGAGCGGTTGCTGCTGGCTCTCCTATGCTGTTGTTCGACGAGGCGACTTCGATGCTGGATGCAGATTCTGCCGTGCTCGTCCGTGCTCGTGTCCGCGAGCTTCATGCAGAGGGAAGAACAATCGTATGGGCGACCCAGAAGCTGGAGGAGTTGCAGCGGAACGATCGGGTAGTCTCGTTGCGGGACGGCTTCATCACATTTGACGGAGTGGCCGAGCTATTTATGGAGAGGAACGGCGCTGGTGATGGTTCCTTTTGCGAGCAGGCAGGGTTAAAACCACCCTATGTTGTTGAAACAGCATGGGAGCTGCAGGAGCTTGGATGGCCGCTGTTGCGCTTGCCGCTGTCACCGGAAGAACTGGGTGAGGGAGTTAGGGGAGCGGGTCCTAGCGCTGGGTGGCGGTTTGAACCCGGTGGATTGGAGGATGCTGAGATTAAGGGGGCGGGTGCTAGCGTTGGGAGGCAGTCTGCTCCCGGTAAATGGGCGGGTGCTGAGGTAGAGTCAAAGATTGATTCGCCAGGGATGGCGAAGTCTTTGGGAGCAGTTGAAGTAATGGAAGCTATGGAGGCAACGGAATCGATAGATGCGTTGAAAGCGGCGGAAGCAATAAAAGCAATAAAAGCAATAAAAGCAATAGAAGCAATAGAAGCAATAGAAGCAATAGAAGCAATAGAAGCAATGAAAGCGGCGGCTGAGTGGCCTGTTTCGGATCGTGAGGAAGATCTGGTTCTGGAGCAGTTTTTACCAGATGCTGCTGCAGGGCGGGAAGAATCTAGCACAAGTATGAGCTTTCGTTCAGGGGCGATCACGCTTCTGCTGGGAAGTAACGGCTCCGGAAAGTCGACGCTGTTAGAATCGCTGGCCGGGCTGCGCAAACCTGCTGCTGGGTTGATTCGCTATGGCAGCTTACCATTATGGGGGGAGAAGAAACCGGATAAACGAGCGTTGCAGCAACTTGGCATCACGCTTCAGCAATCTGAAACTCAGTGGTTCGCCCGCACGGTGCGGGAGGAAATGGAGTACTCATTAAAGCCTTATCGGTTGCAAACCGATGAGAGGAAGCTGAGAAGTGCTGAGGCTCTTGAGGAGGTTGGGTTGCCTACGGCCATTTTAGAGCAGGACCCTTGGACGCTGAGTGGCGGACAGCAAAGGCGCCTGGCGCTAGCCTGCGTTCTTGCTTGCCAGCCGCAATGGCTGTTGCTTGACGAGCCGACGGCCGGCTTGGATGTGGAAGGATTGGGGCGCCTGAGAGGTATCCTTCAGGCGCATAAGGCTACTGGCCGCAGCGTTGTTGCGGCGGTGCATGGGCTGGAGGCGCTGCTGCCGATCGCCGATGAGGTCGCCGTCATGGAAGGCGGCCGCATCCGTGAGCTGCTGTCAGCAGCCGAGTACACGCTGCGGCTTGCCAGCGCCGTCGGGCCGGCAGCGCCGCCAGCGCTCCGCGCAGCGGCGCTGGCAGGCGCGCCCGCTGCTGGCGGCGAGCTATGGCCGCCGCCGAAGGCGCTAGCCGCGCGGCTAGCTGCCGCGTGGGCAGAGCCCGCGGCAGAGCCCGCGCCCGCGGCAGAGCCCGCGGCAGAGCCCGCGGCAGAGCCCGCGCCCGCGGCAGAGCCCGCGCCTGCGGCGGAGCCTACTCCCGCGGTGGCTTTGCCTGATCCGCGGGCGCTCATCGCTGGCTACCTGCTGGTAGCCAGCGGCATTATGGCCCAGAGCAACTGGGCCGGCGTGCTGGCCGCGACATTCGCGGCCGCTGCCCTGGTGTTCCCGCATCGCAAGCGTATTGCGCCGTATGTGCCGGCTTTACGCGGATACGCGATCATCACATTGCTCCTGGCTGCTGTGGCAGGCTTGAGAGTAGGTCCGCTCGGCTTTGACAGCGCTCAAGCGCTCGATACGATGCTCAAGCTCACCCGCTTGCTGGCGGTCATGATGCTCGGCTTACCGCTTCTTTCGCTGATCCCGCCGTTCCGCATGCAGCGCGCGGCAGATCAGCTGCTTTCGCCGTTTGCCCGGCTTGGCTTGCCCGTGTCGCGCATTACGCTGGCCATATCGCTAATGTTCCGCTTCCTACCTTTGCTCGCTGCGGAGTGGCAGCGCTATGCGAGAATCGCTTCGGCGAGGGGCAAGCTGCCCACCCAGCCAGGCAAGGTTCCGCCCCGAATGATGGCCAGCATCGTCATTCCGTTTCTATTATCGCTGCTGCGCCTCGGCGATGCTGTGGCGGACGCGCTCGAAGCCCGCGGCTTCGGGCATGGCGCGAACAACAAAACAATGGCCTTTCGGCTACGCTTTAGACGAAGCGATCTCAACTTGATCATAGGCGCCTTCGCGCTATGGTTGTCGCTTTATGCCTTATCGCGCCTGCTATAGTTGCCGCTCAAGTCAAGTCGCTGCTCCTATATCTGTCGCTTTATGCCTTATCGCGCCTGCTATAGTTGCCGCTCAAGTCAAGTCGCTGCTCCTATATCTGTCGCTTTATGCCTTATCGCGTCTTCTATAGTTGTCGCACAAGTCCTACCGCTCCTCCTACAACTGTCGCTCAAGCCTTACCGCGCCATCTATAGCTGAAGCTCCATGTCTTATCACGCCATCTATAGCTATCCCTTTACGGTTTCTCCGTCTTCCACAGTCGAGAAATCGCATACAAAGACAGCAAAATAGGATAACGAAAAGGGATGTACAGATGGGGCATGATCGCGGATAATGTGGTTGAAGCTTCTATTAGAAGCAGGAGACCTAGATTAATCGACGAAGCGAAGGTGCCTTAACGTGGAAACAGAAGGACGACCGAACCGAGCGCGTTTATTGAAGTTCGGCATGGTTATGAGTCCAAGAGTCTGGCTCAATGCGCGGATTGACCTCGCCGCATCAGTTCTGTTCAGTTTGTTCAATGTTGTTATCAATCAGTTTTTCATCCCTTTTGCGCTCAAGCAGGGGGCAACCTACACCCAAGCGGGTCTGCTAGCTGCAGCGCCTGCGTTAGGACTCATTTTATCGCCGTTTTGGGCAGGACTGGTCGAGAGAGTCGGCCGCCCCAAGCCGTTTGTCGTTATTCCCAATTTAATCGGGCGACTTCTGATCTTTTTACCAGCACTGTTTCCGCATCCTGAGGTTTATGTTATAACTGCCTTTGTTTTTCATTTTCTGATGGGCATTCAAGCTCCAGCTTATGCGGCTCTCATTCCAAAAGTATACCCACCGGATCTGCGCGGCAGGCTGATGGGATATGTACGGATGGCATCTGGCTTGGTGATGATTCCGATGTCTTATGCAGTTGGTTTCTGGGCTGAATCATCCGGTCCATCGGGACCTTTGATCGCCGCTTCTATAATGGGGGCAGTTTCCATCCTGCTTTTTGATACGATGAAGCTTCGCAAAGAGCCACGCCGCCAGATTTCCCCTCCGCGCTTCAATCTGCGCAATCAATGGGATCTGGTGCGGAGCAATCGGCCGCTCGCCGTATTTCTCGGAGCGACGATGTTCGCAGGTTTCGGCAACATGTTTGCGAATCCCCTTTATCAGATCATGCAAGTGTCGGTGCTGGGGCTTTCCAATACGGAGATCGGTTTGACGCGTGTCGCTTACTTTACGGCGCTTCTGCTCACTTATCTGATTGCTGGCAGGCTTCTGGATCGCTTTGATATTCGCTATACATTGCTGGCAGGTATTGCCGCTTATGCGATTGTGCCGATGATTTACGGGTTAGGAGGCACTTTCTCAGCAGTCATTGCCGGGAATCTGATCCAAGGAATCGGAGAGGCGATCTGGGATATCGGCATTCTCGCCTTTATATTCCGGCTCGCGCCGGGTAGGGAAGGGATCGTGTTTTCGATCCATCTCATGCTGTTTGGCATCCGGGGGACAATCGGACCACTGCTCAGCACGGGCTTGTCGGAGCATCTATCGCTCACCTGGATGCTGCTTGCCGCATCGGCTTGCGGCTGGATCGGTACGTTGCTATTCGTAGCGGGTTCTCGCAAAAGTTCCGCCGCAGCCGCCGCGGCAGATTGACCTCAAATCCGGAAGCGTCGGCCTACGCTTAATAGAAAAACTACGTTCTCGCCGAAGTCCGGTCCTTTCCAGGCCGGGCTTTTTCGTTACCATTATCGCTCTGTTCACCGACTATTTGCTATTATGGATGCATTGGGGAACTTTTACAGAATGTAGTTCGTCTAGAGGTTAATGAACCTATCGCCGCAGGCGCGGCCAGAAAAGGAGCCGAAATGAATACCGAGCCTGAACAAGTTCATCCCGACCAGGGTAGAAAAAAACAACGCCTGCTTCCAAAAGGAGCCGAAACGGTGGTTATGCTCCTCATGGCCATCCTGCTTTCCTTGTTAGTGCAGCAGTATGCCTTTGCGCAAACTGAGGTGCACAATATTAGCATGCAGTCGACGCTGAGCGAAGGACAGAGGTTGCTGGAAAACAAGTTGGCCTACCGCTTCTCCTCCCCGCAGCGAGGGGATATCGCGATCATCAGCGGACCGGAGAGCGAGCTCCGACTTGTTAAACGAATCGTGGCGCTCCCCGGTGAAAATGTGACGATAGATGGGGGCAAGCTGTTTATCAACGGCAAGCCGCTTGACGAGCCCTATGCTACAGGGAAGACGTATCCACTGACGCTTAGGCTGCCTTTTACCGTCCCGGAAGGTCATGTATTCGTACTTGGTGATAACCGAGAAAATAGCACGGACAGCCGCGAACTTGGTCCAGTACGGATTAGCAGCCTGGAGGGGAAAATCATTTTCCGGCTCTGGCCGATGAACAAACTGGGCACGGTGCATTAAAGGTTTTCACACGCCTGGCACAGTCCATTAAAGTTCGTTCACAAGCTCAGCATATACGTCAACGTTCGTTAACCATCTCTACAACCGTACCTTAACATTTACCAGCCCGCTCAGCTTTCTCATTTTAAATTGCTACACAGTAGCCCGCACCATCATCAACAAGCACCAAGAAGGAGGGTTTCATGCCGTTTACGTTTTCCCATCCCTTATTCGCCGCTCCGCTTAACAAGATGGTGCCACGGCTTAGCATTATGGGGCTTGCGCTTGGAAGTATGGCCCCGGATATGGAATATTTCATCGCTATGGAGCCTTATCGCTCGATCGGACATGAATGGCAAGGTTTCCTATTGCTTGGATTGCCACTGAGCATCGCCTGCTCCGCCGCTTTCTACAGTGTGCTGGCGCCGCTTTTACCTCGTTTATTGCCCGCTACAGGATCGCTGGATCGTTATGCGGCTGACAGACTTAGTAAAACTAGACTGCGAGCGCCTGCTTCTGTCTCCGCTTGGGGCTGGTTCCTGCTCTCCCTCTACATCGGTTTTCTGTCCCATTTGTTCATGGACGGAATGACCCATACTAACGGGTGGCTCGTGGTCCGCAACACGGAGCTGATGTATGAGCGAACGGCTGGTCTGCCGACCTACAAATGGCTCCAGTATTTGTTCTCGCTGCTGGGACTGCTCGTTTATGCGATTTGGTTGGCTTTCGACTATGGCCGCTGGCGCCGAGCGAGGCCTAAAGCTGCGCAAGCTGTCTCATCCGCACTTGCTTCCTTCGAGCCTTCAGCCTTCAGCAGCCATCGACCGCTTGCCAAGTTATCCCTTTGGTTTTGCGCAACAAGTGTAGGTTTGATTTTGCTGGCTCCGAAAATAATGTTCAGCGAGCATCCGGATAATTTGGTGCTTTGGCTCGTAGCGGGCTTAAGCTCAGCGCTGTTTGGATTTTTCTCGGCGGGATTGCTACTGAACACTCCAGGCGAAGGTCGCTTTGTACGGGCTGTCGGGTTGTTGCTGCTGCTTGTGTTCGCCGCCTTATTCAAAGCTTCTGCTATTGTGCGCGAAGCGACATCATCCCCTTATGAAGCGGGGCCAATTGGTCTCTGGATCGGCTATATATGGGTCTTCTCTATTCTCGTCTGGACGCTGTCATTCAGCGGCAAACGTCGTCAATATGCAGCGATCCAACCGGTGAATGGAAGCTCACCACAGCGTCAAGTTTAATCGGGATTCTTATGAATCCCGATTTTTTGTTTTTTGTCTTAAACAGTTTATACTTTTGTAAGAATTGCGTCTGCTTTGGTTTATAACTCTAATCTACAATGAGTTTAGCATTAAGCCATGGCTGAAGCGGAGGGAGGTAGCCGATGTCGATTCGCCTGAGACTGCTTCTGTCCTACATTGGAATGGCAGCCGTGCCTGTTGTGATCATCGGGGTGATGTCGATACTTGTCATTTATCTGCTCGGGTACAAAGATTTACGGGATTTTTTCGAAGAGAACAAGGGCAAGACAGACCGTCAACAAGTGCTGCTTGGGGAATTGTGGTATGTGCTCCACCAAGATTCAGACAAGCTGCTGGAAGCTCCCTATGTGAAGGATCTCGACAACCGGCTGGAGTCGGTAGGCAGCGGATTCGTAGTTACTCTGCCAGGCGATCGGCTTTATGTCTCGAAGCTGGCCCAGGACAATGGAGTGCCAAGGACGTGGTTTTCCGAGCATAAAAACGTTTCCGAGGACAGAATCGTGAACGGATTTTCCTATAAGGTCGTAACCGTCGATTTCAAAAGTTCTGACGGCACGCCGGCAGAAGCGGCTCTAATTTATCGCAAAGACGAAATTGCCGTGGTTTGGAGACCGCTTGCCGCGATCGCTCCGCTGCTGATCTTCGCGTTCGTAAGCATGTTCATGACCTATATCGTTTCACGCAGCATTACTCGTCCGCTGTCCACGCTGCGCGATGCAGCTCTTTCCCTCAAAGAAGGAAATTTGGAGCCAGTGCCGCTGCCAAGATCACGCAACGAGATTGGCGAGGTGGGCATCGCGTTTGAGGAGATGCGGCTTAGGCTCAAAGCGACAATTATGCAGATGCAGCAGTACGAAGAGAATCGAAAAATGCTCCTATCCCACATTTCGCATGACCTCAAGACCCCAATTACGGCCATCAAAGGTTACGTAGAAGGGATCATGGAAGGCGTGGCCAACACGCCGGAAAAGCAGGAGAAGTATATGCGTACGATTTACAGCAAGGCGGATGGAATGAACCGACTTATTGACGAATTGTTCCTCTACTCCAAGCTGGATTTGCACAAGGAGGAATTTCATTTCCTTAACATGGATTTACGCGCATTCTTGAGGCACTATATGGAAGATCAACAGTTCGAGATGGAGAAAAAGGGAATCGAGTTACAAGTAAAAACGGGTGCTGCTGCTTTGCTTGTGCAAGCGGATGCTGAGAAGCTGAGCCGTGTGCTTGGTAATATGCTCGATAATAGTGCCAAGTATATGAATGTAGACAAAGCGGCGCTTGGAAAATCTTCTTGTATTATGGTGAATCTCGATGCAGTGGATGGCTTCGCCCGGTTGACGCTCGAAGACAACGGGCCGGGCATTGAGCAGCAGGATTTGCCGTATCTGTTCGATCACTTTTATCGGGCAGAGCTGTCCCGCAGCTCGGAAACAGGTGGAAGCGGACTCGGGCTTGCCATCGTTCGCCAAATTGTTGAAGAGCACGGAGGCAGGGTCAGCGCAACCAATCGCCCCCAGGGCGGAGCATCGTTTGAGATCCTCTTGCCGCTTGCGAATGGACTGAGGAGGGAGGATAGCCGGTGAAAAGAATTCTAATAATTGAAGACGAAAGCTCAATTGCCGAGCTGCAGCGCGACTATTTGGAAAGCTACGGTTTCTTGGCTGATATTGAACATCGTGGAGACCTTGGCCTGCAAAAAGCGCTTCGTGAACCTTATGACCTAATCGTACTCGACGTCATGCTGCCCTATACGGATGGATTCGAAATTTGCCGGCGAATCCGTCAGGAGAAAAATGTGCCGATCCTCATGATTACCGCTCGCAAAGAGGATATCGACAAAATTCGTGGTCTCGGCCTTGGTGCCGATGATTATATGACCAAGCCTTTTAGCCCCGGTGAGATGGTCGCACGTGTCAAAGCTCACTTGAGCCGTTATGACCGCCTTACCGGGCAAAAGATGGCAGGAGGCCAAGAGCAAATTCGCGTTCGGGGGCTGCATATCGACAAATCCGCGCATCAGGTCACAGTGAACGGCGAGGAGAAAAACCTGACCAACAAGGAGTTTGAGCTGATCCAGCTGTTAGCCTCTCATCCGGGAAAGGTTTACAGCAAAGAGGAGCTGTTCGAGCGGGTATGGGGATTGGAGTCGCTGGGCGATATTGCAACGGTAACGGTCCATATCCGTCGGCTCCGAGAGAAAATTGAAGATTCCCCCTCGGAGCCGAAATATATCGAGACTGTATGGGGAATTGGGTACCGGCTCAAGGCGTAGGCAAAGCTTGCGTGAGCTTAACGAGAGGTGTAAGGCGGCCAGACCGGCTGCAGTACCTATAGATGAGATGAATAGAGAGAAGGAGTGGATGTTAGCTTGAAAAGCATCATTAATTTTTCCTTAAATAACAAGTTTGCTCTCTGGATTATGACAGTCATTATCCTGTTCGGAGGGATCTACGCCGGAACGAGCATGAAGATGGAGACGATGCCGGATATCACCATCCCGATTGTTAGCGTGACGACGGTTTATCCCGGCGCATCTCCAGAAGAAATTATGAGTGAAGTCACGTTACCGATTGAGCAAGCTACGAGGAATCTCGATGGAGTGAATAACGTTTCGTCCACTTCGATGGAGAATGCCTCCTCCATTGTCATCGAGTACAATTATAAAAAAGATATGGAAAAGGCACAGGACGAGGTGCGCGAGGCACTTGATGCGCTGAACCTCAAGGAAGGCGTGCAGGATCCGTCCGTATCGCGCATCAGTTTGAACGCATTCCCGGTTATGTCTCTCAGCGTCTCCAGTGACACCGAGAACCTTGCTGAGCTGACGACTACGGTTGAGAACAGTATTTTGCCGGAGCTGAAGTCCCTTGAAGGCGTCGCTTCCGTGCAAATTTCCGGCCAGAACGTTAGAGAGGCCGAACTGAGCTACAAAACCGATGAGTTGGCCAAATACGGCCTGACAGCGGAATCCGTGCAGAACGCGGTCAAAGCTGCGGCTATCAACGCACCGCTGGGCATTTTCCCATTCGGCGATACGGATAAATCCGTCGTAGTTGATGGACGCGTGTTGAATGAAGCGGATCTGCTCAATATTGAAATTCCACTTATGCCATCTGGTGCCGGCGGCGCAGTAGGAGCTGGCGGAGCAGCAGGCGCTGGTGGTGAAGCAGGAACTGGCGGCGCAGCAGGAGCCGGCGGAGCAGCAGGAGCTGGCGGAGCAGCTGGAGCGGGAGGGCTCAAGCTCCCAACGGTGAAGCTTAGCCAAGTTGCTGATGTCCAGGTGCTTGACAAAGCGGAATCCATTTCCCGCACCAATGGCAAAGACGCAATCGGCCTCTCCATCGTCAAATCCGCCGATGCAAACACAGTTGATGTAGCCGATGCGGTTACAGAGCGTCTGGCCGAGCTGACCAAAGAGCATAAAGGCATGAGCTCAGATATCACACTCGACCAAGGCGAGCCAATTAAGGATTCTGTCGAGACGATGCTTTCCAAAGCTATTCTTGGCGCAGCCTTTGCTATATTCATCATTCTGTTGTTCCTGCGTGACCTGCGGTCAACAATCATTGCGGTTGTATCCATTCCGCTGTCGCTGCTGATTGCCGTACTGCTTTTGAATCAAATGGATATCACGCTTAACATCATGACACTCGGTGCTATGACAGTGGCGATTGGACGGGTCGTGGATGACTCGATTGTCGTCATCGAGAACATATACCGACGCATGGCCAAGTCCGATGAGCAGTTGAAGGGCAAGGAGCTCATTCTGCACTCGACGCGTGAAATGTTCGTGCCGATTCTTTCCTCGACAATTGTCACGATCGCTGTTTTCCTACCGCTTGGGTTGGTTACAGGTCCGATCGGAGAGATTTTCTTACCGTTTGCTCTGACGATCGTATTTGCCCTGTCGGCTTCTCTGGTAGTAGCTATCACGGTTGTGCCGATGCTGGCGCATATGATGTTCCGCAAAGGGCTCAAAGGCACGAAGCATGAAGACAAACCAAGCCGTTTGGGCAATAGCTACAAGCGCATCCTGAACTGGACGCTCGACCATAAAGGAATTTCCTCCTTAGTAGCGATCCTGATGCTCGTGGGCAGCCTCTTCTTATTCCCGCTCATTGGCGTGAGTTATATCCCTAGCAGCGGTGATAATTCCATGATCATCACCTATAACCCGGCACCAGGCGAGAAGCTGGAGGATGTCGAAAAATACGCGCTGGACGCAGAGAAAAAGCTGCTTAAGCGCAAAGGTGTAGAAATCGTGCAATACTCGGTTGGCGGTAGCAACCCGATGAATCCGGGAGCCAGCAAACAAGCGCTGTTTAACATGCGCTACTCGGCAGATTTCAAAAACTTCGATGCAGAGAAGGAAGCTGTTCTCAAGCTGGTGCAAGAAAGTGGCAGCAAAGGAGAATGGAAGCAGCAGGACTTCACTGGCGGCGGCCTTGGCGGCAGCGGCCTGACCATTACGGCTTATGGTCCGGATATGAAATCACTTGAACCGGTTGTTAAAGACTTGGAAGCTAAGCTGAAGCCAGTTAAAAACCTGACCAAGCTCGAAACGAGCTTGTCGGAAACTTACGAGCAGTATCGCATCGTTGCCGATACGAAAAAGCTCAGTGAAAATGGGCTTTCCGCCGGACAGCTGGCGATGGCAATGAGCCCGGTTCGTGAGCGTCCGCTTTTGACAACGATTGAGAAAGACGGGGAAAAGCTTAACGTTTATATTAAAACGGAGTCCCGCACCTATACGGATAAAGCGTCTCTCGAAAATACACCGATTGTGACGCCTCTCGGCACGACCGTGAAGCTGTCCGATGTGGCTACGATCGAGGAAGGTACTTCCCCCAATACAATTACTCGTCAAGGTGATCGGATCTATGCCGAAGTTACGGCAGAAGTTACGTCCAGTGATATCAGCAAAGCATCTCGCGACGTGCAAGCTGTTATCGATGAGATGAAACTGCCTGACAATGTCGATGTAGAAATGGGCGGCGTAACTGCGGATATTAATGAATCGTTTACTCAGCTTGGACTCGCGATTCTCGCGGCGATTGCAGTTGTTTACCTCGTACTCGTCATCACCTTCGGCGGTGCACTGACACCGCTGGCAATTCTGTTCTCGCTGCCATTCACCGTTATCGGCGCTCTCGTCGGTCTGTTGATTGCCGGAGAAACCGTCAGCATCACGGCTCTGATTGGTATACTGATGTTGATTGGTATCGTCGTTACGAACGCGATTGTGCTTATCGACCGCGTTATCCACATGGAGCGTGAAGGTCTGACTGTGCGAGAGTCGCTGCTTGAAGCAGCAGGTACACGCCTTCGTCCGATTCTGATGACCGCTCTGGCGACGGTCGGCGCTCTATTGCCGCTTGCTTTCGGCTTTGAGTCCGGTGGTCTGATTTCCAAAGGTCTAGGCGTTACAGTTATCGGCGGTCTCACGAGCTCCACGCTGCTGACACTGTTCATCGTACCGATTGTGTATGAATTCATGAACCGCCGCCGCGCTAAGCGTGAGCGTGTTGTGAAATTGTAATCGTTTGATAAAGAGCGCCTTAGAAGCAGATTTGTCTGCTTCTAAGGCGCTTTTATTTAATGTCTAAAAGCCAAGTTGCCCTCCTGGGTCGCTTGGCTTCCGTTTTTTTCATCAATGAGGTCTAGACATGTTATAGTAACCCTATCCGACGTTTAGCCTAATGACTGAAGGAGGGTGATTCATCCATGTCTCCGCGTTATATGCAAATCAAGAATGAATTAGAGGATCAGATTAACCGGGGAATACTGCCTGCAGGATACCGTTTTCCATCGGAGCTGGAGATGGCGGCCAAATTCGGCGTGAGTCGAGAAACGTTCCGCACCGCCGTCAAACGTCTTGAAGAAGAAGGAAAAGTCCGAGTTCAGCACGGAGTCGGCACATTTGTCATTCGTCAATTGGACCATGTTCCCAGCAATTTAACACGTCTGCAGTCTACGAGCGAAATGCTCCAAGCAGCCGGGAGGCAAGAGAGCGATCAGCATCAGTCGGTGTTATACGGTGAATGCAAGGAAGAGTGGGCTTCAATTCTCAACATTGGAATTGGTGATCCTGTAATCATCCTGGAAAGAGACCGGACTGCCAATGGTGAACCTGTAATGTCTTCCATTTATATTTTGCCGCGATCGATTGTGGGCAATGCCTTCGATAACACATCCTTCAGCGGGTCCCTTCTTCATTTTTTGGAACAGAAGCTTGGTATCTTTGTGAAAAAAAGCCAGACGGAGATAAAAGTGCCGCAACAGGCAGATCCGCATGTAAAAGTATTAATGGTTAGGCCGAGTACTACGGTGCTGCTCATGAAGCAAACCCATTATGATGAGAATAATTTTCCGATCTTTTATGCGTATGATTACTTCCGCAATGATGTCTTTCAGTTCTGGGTTGATCGTGTTCGGTAGCATCATTCATATTTGCTCGCATCCTCCTACTTCGTAGGGGGATTTTTACATTTATGGTGCGATGGATGTTTCTAAACTATTATCCTATCGGTACAATTGCCAGAGTCCGTTTATCTGTCTTCTTAATACTATGTTTGTAGAAAGACCTTTATCATTTTATAGGAGGAATTTAGATGGATTATGAACAAGTTCAAATTAGCAATTTTCAAGGTTCGAAAGTGGGTGTTATTCTGATTCTCTTTATTTTGCTGGTCATTATTACCTGCGCCTTTCCAACCGGTCAGAGGAACAATTGTAGGAATAATGTGCCGGACTTCGTGCCGGACTTCGTGCCGGACGATGATTCGAACATTCTAGCCACGCGTACTTTCAATATTATTAATAACACGACCAGTCGCACCTTCGTTTTCATATCGAGCTCGAGACCCGAGGTAACTCCTACCCCAAGCGCCGTTATGTCTCCCGGTGGTGGATTTAACCAGTACGAGTTACGGGTTGTAGAAAGTGGAGTTTATCGGGTTACAATCCGTTACGATGTGCGCAATGTAAATGGTGCTAGTGTGGGGAGCTTCCAATTCAGACTTAACACAAGAAGATCAGGTTTAGGTGGCATTTCGACCAGTATTGATGAAGTCAGCACCACTGCAACAGGGATCAATTGGAGCATAAATGGCACGACTCTGACAATCACTCAATTAGGCGCTACTATAGATCCAGTAGAATATCCGTGTGAAGATTACAGAGGGTGTAATCAGATTCTGTGCTAAGTCAAAAACCACTTTTCATGTTTAAATGAGAAGTGGTTTTTTCTGATGTCTAGACATGTTAGCGAATTCTTAACATACGTTTGATATCAAGCAAACAATTCACCTTCATAGTGAAGAAGTTGGAAGTCTAGACAACTACTGGATAGGGCTTACAACG
This sequence comes from Paenibacillus herberti, assembly GCF_002233675.1. GTDB lineage: Bacteria > Bacillota > Bacilli > Paenibacillales > Paenibacillaceae > Paenibacillus_O > Paenibacillus_O herberti. Next base: position 1,096,721 of record NZ_NMUQ01000001.1, read on the forward strand.
GAACATCTGCATATTCCGAGGAGGGTCAAAAAAATGAAACGTAATTTACTCCAAGTCATGCTCGCTAGTGCAACGGTGGCCGCATTGGTAACTGGCTGCGGCGCGAATGGAACAAATTCCAGCAGCAACGAATCTCCTGCAACAAGTACAAGCCCGGAAGCTGCAACTAAAGTGAAGATGAAGCTTAATCTTGCAACAGCCGGCGACACGAATATGACCGAGCTGCAAGAGAAAAACGTCATTCCAGAATTGGAAAAGTTGTATCCGGATGCAGATGTGAATGTGGTTGGCACAGGTCCCGGAGACGCAGGTTCACAGAAGATTTTTGAAAAATTGAAAGCCCAGAAGGATGCCGGCAAAAAGGAATGGGATATCGACATCGCCATCGTTCACCAAAGCGTGATGAAATCGATGATCGAGAACGATTTGCTGGAGCAATGGGTGCCTCAGTCCGCTAATAAAGATGCGGTCGTATCGGCAGACAGTAAAAACAGCCTTGGCACAAACGTGGATGGTTATGTCGTTCCGCTTTATCACAGCCAAGTCGCAATCGCCTATAACCCAGAAAAAGTGAAGGCAGCTCCACAAAATTTCGATGAGCTTGAGCAATGGATCACAGCCAATCCAAAACGATTTGGATATAACGGCATTAAAAATGGCATGAGCGGAGTAGCTTTTGCAACCGCATACACTTATGCCAAAAGTGGCGATTACAAGACTTTGACCGAAGGACCTTATGATGCAGAACTGGAGAAAAAGTGGCCTGCAATCATGAAACAGTTGAAGTCTCTGCCTGTAACTTATACTAACGGTAATAACGGTACGCTTGATATGCTCAACCGTGGCGAAATCGACATGGGGCCAGTATGGGTCGATATGTTTTATCAATGGATTGCTGACGGCCGTCTGAACCCTGATCTTGCACTCAAAGTTCCAGAGCCGGGTCTTCCAGGACAGCCGTTGTATGTTGTCATTCCAAAGCAGGCCAAAAACAAAGAAGCTGCGCTCAAATATGCCGATTTCCTGACTTCACCCGAAATCCAGGCCAAAGTCATCGTAGAAGCTTATAGCTGGTACCCAGGCATTAATGCCGAGGCTGTTCTGCCTAAAGTAAGCGAAGAAGGTAAACAAAAGCTGTTCAAATACGTTACTGCGGAAGACTTGAACCAGCGCGGTCAGTCGCTGCCGATTGGCGATTACTTCAAAAACTTGCAGGCTGCTTACGAGAAAAATTAATGCCGGGAGGATGGAGATTGTGCCCAATCTAAGCGCAGCTTCCAAAGGAAATAACACGTCCCATTCCATCTTCCGCTGGCTGGCTGGGGTTATTATGATAGCCCCGGCTACTCTCATCGTTATTGGTTTATTCTTATATCCGTTCATGGGCTCCCTAGTAGGGAGCTTTCGGAATGAGAGTAAAGAGTGGACGCTGGACAATTACTTTTATGTGCTGGAAACCTATCATATGGACCTTTTGTTCACGATTGCGATTTGCTTAATCAGCCTTGTACTCGTGCTTGCATTGGCTTCATTATTAGCCGGCTGGCTGCGACTTAAGGCAGATCCATTCGTTGAGTTTTTGTTTAAAATACCGCTTTTTGTGCCGTTTGTCGTTGTTGGCCATGCGATGCGTGTGTTCCTGGCGCCACATGGAACGATGAACTCGCTGCTTGCTTCAACCGGATTATTTAATCCCGACAGCATGCCTGGTGTTGCCTTTTCCACATTAGGACTGATCGCTGCACTGGTTTGGAAAAACATCGGATTGACTCTACTGCTCGTAATGGGGGCTTTTCGCGGAATTAACTCCAGCTATCTTGAAGCTGCCCGTAATTCCGGAGCCGGAAGTTTCCGCTTGATCAAGGATATGATGATTCCGATGTCATGGGGTACGATCAGCGTTGCAGGTATTTTAACATTTACGTCGATGATCGGGAATTTCTCAATTCCTGCCATGCTCGGAGATGGCGGCGGCAGCCAGATGCTGATGATCGATCTGTATTACGAGCTTATTTATCGCCAGGATGCTGGAGCAGCCAATGCGCTTGGCGTTATATCGTATATCGCTTCCATGGGCGCTGCGATCTACTACGTGAAGAAGGTGGCTAAGTCATGAGCGCTGGCGTGGAATTAAAACAAGCGGGTACGCCCGCTCCGGGATTCACCGGCAGCATTGGCCGTATGATCATGCGCTTTGTCATTTATGCCTTCTCCATTTTCCTCATTATGGGGCCAATTTCAAGCTTGATTATCTGGTCTTTTGCCGAAAAGTGGTATTGGCCGCATACGTTGCCCCAGGAATGGGGGATGAAATATTGGGCGAGAGTGCTGGAGGGGAAAATGGCGGAGTCGCTTTCGCTCAGCTTCGGCATCGCGCTGCTTGTCACCTTCGTTTGCATTCTGTTATGTGTGCCGCTGTCCTATTTGATAGCCCGCTACCGGATTCCCGCTAAATCGTTGCTACTGCTTATTTTTTTACTGCCGCAGGCTTTCCCGCAGCTTCCGGTATTCACGAATGCGATGGAGATCATGTATAGATGGGATCTTGTTGGCACGCTGACAGGGGTGACCTTGATCCATCTTGTAGGCGCGTTGGTATTTTCTGTTTGGACGATGGTTTCGGTGTTTCAAAGCATCTCCGTTTCCCTGGAAGAGGCGGCTATTAATCTCGGTTCTTCACGCGTTAGGACCTTCTTTACGATCACGCTGCCTATAGCATTACCAGGTATTATCGCGTCTTCCTTGTTAGTGTTTCTCTATTCTCTGGATGAATTCACCGGAAGCCTGTTGATCGGCTCGCCTTTTATAACGACCATGCCGGTGTATATGTACAATTCCGCTATGGGTTATGAAATGCAGACTGCGTCGGTCACGGGACTGTTGCTTATGATTCCAGGCATCATCCTGTTGTTACTCATGCAGCGTTTTATGAAATCCGAATATATGGCAGCTTTTGGGAGGGGATGACAATGGACATTCGCTTAGATCAGGTATCCAAGCAATATGGCAATAGCAGCGGTATCGAAAATATTACCCTCTCCTTGCCGCAAGGAGGGTTTACGGCAATCGTCGGCCCGAGCGGCTGCGGCAAAACGACCCTGCTGCGGGCGTTAGCCGGATTTCATGATATTGATTCCGGCACGATGCGCTTTGGTGATCGCGATGTAACAAAGGCGCCATCTCGTGATCGGGGGGCCACGATGGTTTTTCAAAACTATGCGTTATGGCCCCATATGTCGGTGTTTGATAATGTTGCGTATGGGCTGAAGCTGCGTAAAATGAGCCGGGCGATAATCGAGCAAAAAGTCCATGACGTACTGACGCGGGTCGAAATTCCGACTCATGATATTAAATCCCGCAAACCTCAGCATTATTCGGGAGGCCAGCAGCAGCGGATCGCTCTAGCTAGAGCGCTAGTTATCGAGCCGAATTTGCTGTTAATGGATGAGCCGCTTTCCAACTTGGACGCTAAGGTCCGCTCTCGCTTGCGGGTGGAGATTCGAGCGATCCAACAATCGTTTGGAATTACCGCGTTATATGTGACTCATGATCAGGAAGAGGCATTATCGATGGCCGACTATGTGGTCATTATGAAGGATGGCCGGATCGAGCAGGTCGGTAAACCACAGGAAGTTTATTATCAGCCGCAAACACTGTTCGCCGCTCAATTTTTAGGGGAGAGCCACACATTGAAGGTCATGAAAGACGGCAAACCGATGCAACTTGTGCTCCGCTCGGAAAATATCCGTCTTCAGCCGGATCAGATTCCGGCGCAGTTGTACAGCGAATATCCCGCCGTTGCCTTTGGGGATGGCTGTTACAGCTTCCATGCGGAAATCGGCGCCCCGCTGTTTATCGGCTCCACTTACCGCTATATGGCTACGGTGCAAGGACAAACCTTTTTTGTCGACGCCGAACAGCTTTATCCACCTGGAACTTACCTCGCCACAATTCCGGCCGAACGGGCCTACTGGTTCGAAAACGGTGAAAAAGCGGATACTTTTTCACAGGTCATATAAAAAGGAGAGAAGATGATGAACAAAAAGACGGGTTTTCGCAAATGGCTGCCGCTCGGACTGGCAGCTGGAATCGCATGGACAGGATTATCGCTGCCTGGAGGCGCTGCCGCGAACGCAAATGAGGTTTCCAATACAACTGTGACAACAAACGCCGCAAGTTACGCAACCCCAGCGGGAGTGGAGGCTCATTATCAAGCGGTTGCCGATCGTTTTGCTCCCGTCATTTATCAAAATGTCCGGAAAAAAGGCGTATTTCGCGCGGGGTATCTGGACAACTACAACTACAAAATCTATGCCGATTATTTGACCAAGGTCAATTACGACGGGGATTGGAATGGCAGCAATAACTGGCAGAACCTGGACGCGAACAAAGACCAGCTTGGCGCTTACGTTTATTATGATGTGAAAGAAACGGAAACGCATTATTATATCGGTTACTACACGTATTATCCGATGGATGATGCTGGAGCAGATGGCGACCGTCATGAGAACGATATGGAAGGTGTGCTCGTCGTTGTGCGCAAAGGCGCGGAAAATGACGGGATGGGCGTACCGATGCTCGTTGTGCTGGAAGGCCACGGCAAACTGTATCAATATCGGGTCGACGGAGCCGGCAGCGCCGTTCAGAACAGCGGCGACGATATCGACGGGACGATCCGCATGCGCGGTTCACATCCGGAAGTGTTTGCAACGAGTAACGGCGGCACGCCAGATATCGGTTCGTTCGGACATAACATCAAAAAATGGGATGCGCCTTTCAACAGTGATTTTACAAATGCCCAGAACTTCGGCGGTATTGAGTACATCGTGGGTACAGACGCACAGATTCATAACAATGACACGATTTACAATGCCTACAATAACGGCGGATTACCAGTTGGCAACTACAGCAAAGTGACGTATAAAGCGATTCCGATTTCCGAGCTGTGGGACAAACGATTAGAGATCGGTACGGATAAGTTATTCGGGGTATTCGGCAGAATTAACGGCGACGATGGAGCGGGAGAGCATGCCGCCAACGCTCCATGGAACTGGGGTTATCGCCCGGAAGCTGGCTTGGCGACAGGACTGATCTTCTACGATCCGGCTAGGCTGATCCAATATATGCTGACTAACTTGGGCAACTATTCGCTCCGTTATGTGAAGCGGGACGGCAGCGGCAACAATTTGCCGGGCGTGTATCTTTATGAGCATCCAAACGGAGAAGGGCGCATGCAGCACATCGTTTCAAATGTTGGCGATCTGCGTCAGGGACTTGTAGGCGATGATTCCATTACCTCCGTGAAGGTCATCGGAGCGAATTATCAAACTGTGCTATGCGCTGACCTGCTATTCCAAGGTGCTTTCTCCAGCAATATTATGACCGAGGGTTTAACGAATCTGAGTTACGGCCCGATGGACAACAAGGCGACTTCGGTCATGGTGAACGTGCTACCTTAATAGACATTTTCTCAAAAGCTAAAGATAACTCCTGCGCAAGTGGGAGTTATTTTTTTTTGTAGACTTAGTAAAACATAGGCTTGCTCCAAATTAAGCTGGAATAATAAAGATTTTGAAACGATGAAACAACGGTATATTCAGTCGAATGATTTCAATGCCTCGCTAAAAGTTGAAGAGGGCACTTGCTGGCGGTAAAATAGATGAAGAGCGCTCCCTTAAGGGTGCGTCGCAGCTACCCAAGGAGGGTTCCACATGTTAATCACGACCACACCTACTGTTGAAGGACGACCGGTTCGAGAATATGTCGGCATCGTAAACGGTGAAGTCATTATGGGAGCAAATGTCGTGCGTGATTTCCTGGCATCCATCACGGATGTGATAGGCGGTCGCTCCAATGCTTACGAAGAGAAGCTCAAAGAGTCGAGAGACCTCGCGCTTGAGGAGATGCGCCGTCAGGCATCCAGCATGGGCGCCAATGCGATTGTTGGTGTGGACCTGGGCTACGAGGTAATACGGGATGGCATGCTGATGGTAACTTGCATCGGGACTGCAGTTATCCTCTAATGGATTTTCTGTACCGAATCGCGGAGGAGAAAATTCGCGAGGCGATGGAGCGAGGGGAGCTATGCGATTTAAAGGGGAAGGGCAAGCCGCTTGAGCTTGATGATCTGTCTCATGTTCCGGAGGAGCTGCGTGCAGGTTATCGATTGCTCAAAAATGCCGGAATGGTGCCAGAGGAAGTTCAGCTTTCTCGGGATATTTCCAGCCTGAACGGCTTGCTTGCGCTGTGCGGGGACGAGGGGGAGCATCGCAGCTTGCAAAAGGAGCTGTCGGTGAAGCGACTCAGGCTGCAGTCGCTTTCAGGCTCGCGCGGCTGGGATCACTTGACCTCTTACGCGGAATATGGACATAAAATTCGAGAGAAGCTGGAAGGGGATACATCTAAGTGAACAAAGTTCAAAGCACAGAAGAACTACTAATTAGACTACAGCAAGGTGAAAAAATCAATTTGGTTGATGTCCGTGAGGACGAGGAATGGGAGGAAGGACATATTCCTGAGGCTCGTCATGTAGCGCTTTCTCGCCTTCAGGAAAGCATGGACGAGCTTCAGGCGGACAGCGGTACGATCTGGCTGATCTGTCGTAGTGGTGCACGCAGCGGCAGAGCCAGCGATTATTTGAACGCAATGGGATACGACGCGGTCAACGTCGAGGGCGGCATGCTCGCCTGGGCAGGCGAGGTAGCGCAAGGTCGCTAAAGCCAGCCTGACGGTGCTACATTGAGCCGTTTTACTTGACAACTACCCTGTCATGAACTCTAATAGATGAGTTTTTCTACTTCTTGCACAAAGAAGCCTTCCATCCCAGTACATAACAGCTGGGATGGAAGGCTTTTCTACGTTGAATGAGCTGATAACGTTGATAGCTTCTACGTCTGATGAATTGTACGAGTTGCAATTCTGTACCTTTAATCGATTTAAATCATAGCGGAGCTGTAGGCAGTAACGCAATTGCGGCCGTTCTCCTTGGAGCTATAAAGAGCTTGATCGGCCTGTTTTACAAGTATTTCAGCCTCTGCCATCCGATTGGCCGATTTGGATTGTGGATTTTGGGTGGAGGTGCCAATGCTCAGAGTTATATAAGGAGCTGCAGGCGAAAATTCGTGAACAATCGCTGCTTTCTCCACAGCAGCGCGGATAACCTCTGCTGCGTGCAGGGTTTGGGAATGGTCCATATCCGGGAGCAGTACGGCGAACTCCTCTCCTCCATAACGGGCGGCGGTTGCCGTAGAGGAAGGCAGGCTATCCTCAATTAGCCGAGCTGTCTGCTTCAGTACTCGGTCGCCCATCTGATGACCGTAATGGTCATTGTAGGCTTTGAAACAATCGATGTCGAGCAGCAGCAGACTGAACGGCTGTGCGGATGCCTCGGATTCTTGCAGCTGCTTGGCCAGCAGCTCATCAAATCGTCTGCGGTTGGCTATGCCGGTCAAGCCATCCAACTGCGACAGTCGGTAGAGCTCGTCATTGAGCGTATACAATTCCTCCCTCGATTGCAGCAGCTCCTTCTGATGTTTTGCCAAACGGATGTACAGCCTATTTACCTCATAAACAATCGCACAGATGATAATAAACGCCGAGACTAGCGAGTTGACACGTGCCATGTACCAGCCAAGTGAATAACGTGAACCGGCGAAAATAGTTAATGTCACATCAAGCGAAACAGCCAGCACTGCGACAGTAAGCCACAGATTGAGCACGGTTCGCCCCTGCTTGACAGCCCAGAGCAGCAAGGCGGCCGAGATATTAAGAAGCCAAACGAGCGGCCCCACGATATGTGTCATAAGCTTCGTGAAGCGGCCCTGGTCAACGAGTACCGGCAAACTGTCCTGGAAAAACAATGTAATAGCTGTTGTGATCAACACTAACAGCAGTACAGCGACGCACATCGCAGCGGCAGCCCAAGTACTGGAGCTGTTTACAGGTTTATTTTTCTCAAACTGCCCAGCTAGCAAATAGGAGAGAATGCCGATTGGAAAGCCAACATGCCAAGTGACCCATAACCAGACAGCAGTCTGGCTGCCTGCTCCGAGCAATCCCTCCACACTGAATACACCGGGGAAGGTCAAAATATGGGGAATGATGATCAGGCCTGTGAACAAGTAGGTTGCTGCCAGGAAGAGAATCGAGAGATTGCCTGCTGCCCGGTACTGGCTGAACAGCATATGAGCCGTGAGCAGGTCGGCGAACAGAAACCAAGCGATAAATGCCGGCAGAAAAGCCTGGATTGTGATCAAGCGCTGGTCGCCAAACGGCAACACGCTGAGAGAAACGGCGATAATCAGGATGGCGGCTAAGAGGGCAGCGCCAGCTTGTTTGCGGGTGGATGGAATTTGCAGCAATTGATCGGTCATTTTGTCAATCATTGGGTAGCTCCTTCATGATGTCTTACTTGGATAAGGCGTGGGATGCGCCATATTCCTTTATCGGCAGACAGGTCTAAAATCTTGCATTCTTTCAATCTGCTGGCTCGTTTTTGTCCGTATACCGCATATTCTCCCCTCTAGCGACCATATAGTAGGAGTAGCAGATTCTATGAATCTATGAAGTTATGAAGCCGGCAGGGTGGAGAAGGGGGAAGACAGAAGTGGACGGAAAGAACGGAGCGTCGCTGGATCTCGGCATCCAAGGCATGAGCTGTACCGCTTGCGCGGCCAGAATCGAGAAGACGCTCGGCAAACAGTCTGGCGTAGGAGAGGCTGCAGTCAGTTATGCGTCTCGCCGAGCATGGATTCGTTATGAGCCAGATCAGATAACCCCGGGGGAGATTAAAGAGAAAATCCAGCGGCTTGGGTTTGGAGTTTCAGAGCCTGGCGATCGCAGCGCTGAGCTTGCGGAGATGAATGCGCTGCGGCTGCGGCTCTTTCTGTCTGTGCTATTTTCACTACCGCTGCTTTGGGCGATGGTCGGCCATTATGAGGCACTGTCGGGGCTTCCCGTACCGGGCTGGGTCCGCAACGGTTGGGTGCAGCTGGCGCTGGCTACGTTCATTCAGTTTGGTGTTGGTCTTCCTTTTTATCTTAATGCCTGGAGCGCCCTGCGGGCTAAAACAGCTAATATGGATGTACTGGTAGCGCTTGGCACAACGGCAGCTTATTTGTACAGCCACTATATGGTGTTTGAAAATGAGTTCGGCAACATGGCCGGCATTCACGGCGGAATGGCGCCGTTGTATTTCGATACAAGCGCCGTTGTCATTACCGCTGTTCTGCTCGGTAAGTATATGGAATCGCGCTCCGCCGCACGCGCTCTTCGCGAAGGAGACAGCTTCGCCAAGCTGAAGGCGGATGAGATCAACGTAATTCGGGAAGGTGTGACTCGTCGGGTTCCTGCCTCAAGCGTGCGGGATGGAGACATCGTGCTCGTCGCTTCTGGTGAGCTGGTTCCGGTGGACGGTATCGTCACAGGCGGTCAATCGGAAGCGGATGAGTCGCTGCTCACTGGCGAGAGCCGAGCCGTACCCAAATCTCCCGGCATCAGGGTGTGGGCCGGAACGCGAAATCAGGGAGATACGCTGCGAATTCGCACGGAAACGACCGGAGACGGTACATTGCTGAGCCGGATCGATGCGCTGCTTCGTCAAGCACAGGCGGCGAAAACCGGCATTCAGCGTAAAGTAGATCGTATATCGGCCCGGTTTGTGCCTTTCATGCTGTTAGCTTCCGCGTCTACTTTTCTTATCTGGTACTTACTCGTAGATCCCGGGAATATATCAAAGGCTAGCCTATGCGCCTTGGCTGTACTGTTGGCGGCTTGCCCCTGTGCGCTTGGTTTGGCGACGCCGATCTCGCTCGTCATTGCTGCTGGCAAGCTGGCGCGCCGCGGAGTCGTCATCAAGGAAGCTTCTGCACTGGAGAGCATGGCGAAGCTGCAGGTTATTTTGCTGGACAAAACCGGTACACTCACCGAAGGAAAACCTTGCGTAGCTGGCATCCAGCCAGCGGAAGGGTGGTCAGCTGCAGCCCTGCTCCGGCTGGCAGCTGCGGCCGAGGCAAAGTCGCAGCATCCTTATGCTGCGGCAGTTCGAGATGAAGCCCGGCGCAGAGGGCTCGTGGTGCCTGCTACCGAGGATGAGGTGGAATGGCCCGGGTACGGCGTATCGGCCGAATGCCCGGAGGGGCGCATCACAGTCGGCAGCAGGCTGCTCGCGCAGCAGCAGCACTGGAGCGGGCTTAAGCGGGTGATGGATTACGCTGCGATCCGGGAGATGCAAGGCGAAACGGTGCTGCTTGCCGCGCTCAACGATGCCTGCATCGGTGCAATTGCACTTGGCGACCGACTGAAGCCGACATCGGCTCAAGCGGTGCAGGCACTCCGTCAGGAGGGTCTTGAGATATGGCTCACGACCGGCGATAGTGTGGGCCCGGCAACTGTCGCCGCACGCGAGGCGGGTATTAGCCGTGTAGAGGCAGGCATGCTGCCGGCAGACAAGCTGCGCTTGATTCGCTCGTTGCAGCAGCAGGGGCGTATTGTCGCTATGGCGGGTGATGGCTGGAACGATGCCCCGGCACTGGCAGCTGCGGATACTGGCTTCGCCATGGCCGGCGGTACCGACGCTGCGCTCCATGCTGGTCATGTGGCGCTGCTGCGCCCCAGTCTGCTTGGCATCCATGGCGCGGTGCTGGCGAGTCGTTTGACCGTGCGGAACATCAAGCAGAATCTTGGCTTTGCGTTCCTGTACAATCTCTGCATCGTGCCGATTGCCGCGGCAGGATTGCTTGAGCCATGGATGGCCGGCGCGGCCATGGCGCTCAGCTCTCTTACGGTCGTTGGCAACGCCCTGCGGCTGTCGGGCCAAATAACCCGCAAGTTGGGCTGAGTGGGGCTATTGGAGCAGGGCTTGGATAGCTTATTGGAAGGTGAGCCACATGGGCTCATGACGGAGCTCGGGAAAGAGCCGTCCCTTAGTCATCGGTAGATGACCTAGGGACGGCTCTTTCGTTTCGGTAATAAACATTTATGAGGAATGCGATTGTTTATTAACCTAATATAAAGGTATCAAATCCAAAATGAGGCTATTTCTTAGAGTCCCCCTAAAAGGTATATTCTAATGGAAAACGCTTTCAAAAATGACTCCGATTCCATACACATGCTTTGCATAGTAAGACACACCTCTTATTTCCCCAAACATATTTCTCACTACACAAGTTTTTGAGTTTGGCTGTACCTTTCAGCGGTTTTTCTCTTCATTAAAGCATATAAAGTCTAGGTCTAGCGCTATGGAACGGTGAAACGATCTTAAAATTGAACGGAGGAAAAGTGAAGATGACTAGTAAGATCCTATTTTCGTTTGTGTGTTCTTTGTTATTGGCAGCAACCATTTTTTCAACAAAAACAGATGCAGAGGGTCTCAGTAAAGCGAATGAAATATTGCAAAGTATTATTAATGAAAAACCTACGATTAATAATAAGAAGCTGATTTTGCCAAAGAGTAATGATAATAACTATGATGTAATAATGGCTGCTACGTCTAATGATTCGGTAATAGATCTAGATGGAAATATTCATACCCCCCTGGAAGATATGGACGTGAAAATAATGTATAAAGTAGTTAATAAAACAGACAAAAAGGATGAGGCGTTTTTACCAGATAAAGATATTACGATTCAAGTTCCAGGGCAATTCAGCCATGAAAACAATGACAATGTGAAACCAAAAGTTATTCCCGGAATCCGTGAATGGAAAGGGCATGAGGGGGATTTTAAATTTTCAGCTTCCAGCAAAATAAAAATTGAAAAAGAAGAATTTCATAATACTGCCCAAACAATAGCGTACTATTTTAAAGAAATGCTTGGTTTGGATTTGGCTATTGAAGTTGGACAACCAAGTCCAGGAGATATATATCTGAAAAACTCTAATTTAACTGAATTACGCAAAGAAGGTTATTCAATTTCGATTAACGAAACGATCCAAATTGATAGTCCAACCTTAACAGGACTATTGTATGGCGGAACGACAATAACCCAGATTGCCTCGCAAAATAACGATCATAAAGTACCAAAAGGCTTGATTCGAGATTACCCTGCCTATGAAGTAAGAGCTGTCATGCTTGATGTCGCCAGGTTTTATATGCCATTGAATTATTTGGAAGAAACAGCGAAATATATGGCTTACTATAAAATAAATCGGTTCCAAGTTCATATTAATGATGATGGCGGTGAACAGTCAGCCTCGCTTAGAGTGGAAAGTAAAAAATTCCCGAAATTAAATTCCGGAAATAAACCAGGCGAGACTTATTCTCAAGAAGCGTACAGACAGTTCCAAAAGAACGTCAAGCCGTTAGGGATTGATGTCCTCACAGAAATAGATACTCCTGCGCACAGCGGTTTTATTGCCTTGCATGATCCATCGATCATGCTGGATGAATCCCATATCGATTTGGCGAATCCCAATGCAATCGCATTTGTGAAAGAAATGCTTAACGAATTTTTAGATGGCGATGATCCTGTATTCCAAAGTAATAATTTTCATATCGGTGCGGATGAATATCATAGGGCGCCTAAGTTTGCTAATGATTTTTTAGTTTATCTTGATGAAATGATCAAGTTTATTAATGATAAAGGACTTCATCCTGTCATGTGGGCCTCTTTAGGCGGGGGAGGAATTGTAGGAGACATCCCGATAGATAAACGTGTCAGCACCAACTATTGGGCTTATTCATGGGCCGATTTCCCTAAAATGATTAAGGACGGCTACAGCATTATTAACTCATCCCACGATCTCTATGTTGTACCGGGAACAAGTACCGGTTATGCGGATTTCCTGCCTATCGAGCGCCTGTATAAAGAATGGGGAGTAAATACTTTAAGCGGCGGAACGAATGTTTCTCCGGCCCATCCTCTTCTGGAAGGCGGATTAGCGGCTTTATGGAATGACCGCAAAGTGGGCATGTCTGAATTTGATGTATTCACCAGATTTAAAGATCAAATCATGCTGATGAGTGAAAAAAACTGGTATGGCAGTGACAATAATGTCCCTTCTTTTGCTGAGTTTGAATCTAGGATTTCATCTATTGCAGATACTGCGCCTGGCGTTAATCCGGCGAGAGTTGTTGCTAGTGTTGATAAAACGGTTGTTGACTATTCTTTCGACGCTTCCGCCAATCCTGGTGCAGATCATTCACCAAATAATTACGATGCGCAAATCGTTGGTTTACAGTCAACAGCGGGAAGAAGCGGGGAAGCGCTGGAGTTTGACGGAAGCGGCCATATGTCCTTGCCTTTTAATAGCATAGGGTTCCCTTATACGGTGAAATTTGATGTTTTAATGAATAGCAATACAAAGGAAAATGCGCTGTTATTCAATGGCGAGGACGGAAAGATGTATTTAAATTATCAAGGCACTTCTAAAATCGGTTATGAACGAAAAGGATACCGGTTTATATTTGATGCGGAAATTGAAACGGGCCGATGGCAAAATATAATGCTTACCAGTGATAAACGCGGTTTGAATTTGTATATTGACGGAATTTATGAAGGTACCGCAAGTTATTTGGAAGATAAATTCACAACACCGGAATCTTCAACTTTTATATTGCCTACTCAAAAAATCGGTGAGGACCTAATTGGTAAGATGGATAATTTCTCGATCACGAATGAGTTTATATCCTTTGATTCCATGACTGGAGTAGACAACTTAGACTATAGAAATCTGGCGTTAAATAAACCAACCAAAGTATCCGGCTTAGAAGTAGAAGGACGGTTTTTAGGTGAAAACGCAGTTGATGGAGATTCTGCTACAAGGGTTTCATTGGAACGTAAGGATAACGCGTGGTTCTATGTAGATTTAGAAGCAGAGTACGATATGGACAGAATCGAAATTGATTTTCTTGAAAGACCTAAAAAATATCAAGTTTATATTTCGAACGACCTGGTCAACTGGGAAATGGTTCATGAAGATTTAAATGCTCAAGGGCGTTCAAAAGGAACGGACATTATTGCATTAAACAATAATAAAAAAGCAAGGTACATCAAATATCAGCAGTTGCAAATGTTTGAGCTCACACCAGGGGACAACTATAGCGGGAATTTTTCCGAATTTAAAGTGTTCAGCTTTGCAGGAATAAAACATATCGAAGATGTGTTGCAGAATGCTCGCCAATTAGTAGCAGAAACGGTAATTACGGATGAAAACAAAAAAGTAATGGAGCGCTTTTCAATAAATGTTGAACTTTTAGAGGAAGCTTTTGAAAGCAAAGATGTTGTTCACATGAGTTGGATCTCCAAAAAAGTAGAAGAACAAATAACGACCATTCGTTCCGGAATCTTTCCTGAACTATCCAGCGACGTTTCAGAATTAACCGCGCTGATGAGCTTTCCTGTTGATCGAAGCTTGTTTGATAAGGAGACGTTAAAATTATATGACGCAGCAATTCGAAAAGCGGAATACGCTCTAGTCGATTTTACTTCAGACCAAGATAGAATTAATTCCGTTCACTCCAAATTAGCAAAAATAATGGAGAAGCTAACCGAAAATAAAATCATGGTATCTGCTAATAAGGAACCGTGGAAACCAGAATACGCTTGGCAAAATGCTGCAGACGGAAACTGGAATACTTTTACATGGATTGGTTCTTCTCAAAGCATTGGTGATTACATCCAGTTAGCATTAAGATATCCAATGCAGTTAAGTTCAGTAACTCTTATTGCAAATAATACTTCGGATTTGCTAGGAAAATCAGATATTAAAGTTTCTATGGATGGCACTAATTGGAGTAAAGCGGGAGAACTCGATAAACTAAACGAGCAAACGGTCAACATTGAACAAGTGGAAGTGAAGTACATTCGTTTTACCGTAAAAGAAGAAGCGGCGCATTGGACTCGAATTGATGAAATCATTCTTAATGATGCAGAACCTGCAGAGTTAGATCTGGAAAACTCAACTATTGTGGTTGCTCCTTCAACGGTTGTGGCCGATGGTGTGTCTGTTGTTACTGCGTCGGTCTATCTATTGGACACAAACGGTCAGGAAGTGGCAGATCGTGATCTGCAATTACATGTAGAAGGTAATGCGGATCGGAATTGGACTTCCACTACGGACGCGAAAGGCGTTGCATTATTCAAAGTAACAAGTTCAGATGTAGAAAACATCACGGTATATGTGAAAGACGTGCTTACTGGATTAGAGATTCAACAACGGGCTAATCTATCTTTTGTAGCTGGAGATGTTGATCGCGATGCTTCCAGTATCGTTGTAACGACTGGCACGGCTAACGCAACCATTACCGTAACGCTTCAAGATGCTAATCAACATAAATTAAGCGATCTATCCGTTTCGTTGATGGACAATGGTACATTAGTCGAGAAACTGGTGTCCGATGCCAGCGGGAAAGCAGTTTTCACTGTAGCAAAAGTTGAAGAAACCAAGCGATACGGGGTGTATGTATCCTTAAATGGCGAGGATCAGCTTCTTGGCGAAGCAGAGGTTAAATTTACGGATAGCAGGATAGATGTAGCTGCTTCTACGATCGTTACAGATACACAAACACCAATTGTGGCAGACGGAACGACAAAAGCAACCATTACGGTGACTGCAATTGATTTGGACGGTCAATTAATGGCCAATCGTGAGACCGAGCTTGTCGAAAGCAGTACAAATCGCAGCTGGCGTTCAGCTACAGATACGAATGGACAGGTGAAGTTCTTCGTTAACAGCACAGATATAGCGATGCGTACTTATCATGCGTATGATGTAGCAGAACAAAAGGAAATTCAGGGCAATGTTACGGTGACTTATGTTGCGGGAGCAGCAAGCCGTTCAGCCTCAACGGTTGCAGCCATGCCGAATGAAGTTAAAGCGGATGGAGCGAGCGAAGCTAAAATTACCGTGACCGTAAAAGATGATTATGGTCATGCGTTGCCGGATTATAATGTTTCGTTACAAGCATTAAACGGCAGTGCGCAAGTGACAGGCGAAGTGCCAGTAACAAATGGGGCTGGTCAGGTTGTCTTTACAGTTGTGAATGATCAGGCGGAGAACGTGCGGTTTGAAGCTGTTGTTACAGGTGTTGACACGAATATCGTGTTGGATCAAAAGGTGGAAGTGAAGTTCACTTCATCAACGAATCCACCCACTAGCCCTACTCCAACGCCTGCACCGACACCGACGCCGACACCAATAAATCCAACACCGACACCGACACCGACACCGACACCGACGCCGACAACAACACCAATGCCGACACCAACGCCAACGAAGCCGGTTGATGAATTTTTTAAATCAGATATTACCGATCTTAAAAAAGTATTAACTCGTTTCCGTACTCAGCTTGCGCTTACAACTGGAGATGATGGTGCAGTAATCTTCACAGATTTAGCTGGACATTGGGCGGCTCAGCCTATTGAAGTATTAGCAAGATTGGACGGTATTCGCGGATATACGGACGGTACAGTTCGTGGCAATCAAACGATCACACGCGGAGAGTTCGCTTCATTGCTTGTGCAATTACTCGACATTAAAAACACAGGTAAAACACAGTGGTCGTTAAAGGATATTGACTCGCACTGGGCTTCCCAATCCATTGCCGCATTAGCAGGGCATGGTGTAATTAGTGGTTATAGTGATGGTACATTCCGTCCGGATCAGACCATTACTAGAGAAGAAATGGTTACCATGTTGCTTCACTTGATTGATAACAGCACTCTGCCTGATCTAAACGATCCTTCTTTTACAGACTTTAATGGAGTCAGCGCTTTCGCTGCACAATTTGTACAATTAGCGTCAAAGGCGGGAATTGTACAAGGATATCCAGACGGCACGTTCCGACCTCAAGGAAAAGTTACACGAGCTGAAGCAGTTGTAATGACTTTGAACTTATTACAGCTAGATAGCGGCATTCGTGCTTTGTTGCAACCAGAATTAACAGATGTAACAACAAAATGATTATGACCTGCGGAAGTTGAGATGCACCCCTTAGAATAGACATTGGAAAACCCCCTGGGTAAACCGATGGAATTCTAGGGGGTGCATTTTTTATGGCAAAGTAGGGTCAAACATTTTGTGTGTGTAGCTTCGAGACGAAGACACGATTAAAAGTTGGGATGCGTCGCTAAAAGCAGATGGGCGATTTCGGACTGCTGAACCATCGTGGAAGTCGAGTTCAAGTAGTCGAAACTACTTGAAATGACCAACTGGCCCGTGAAAGTCGAGTTCAAGTAGTCGAACTTACTTGAAATGACCATCTGGCCCGGAAAAGTCGAGTTCAAGTAGTCGAACTTACTTGAAATGACCATATGGCCCGTAAAAGTCGAGTTCAAGTAGTCGAACTTACTTGAAATGACCAACTGGCCCGTGAAAGTCGAGTTCAAGTAGTCGAACTTACTTGAAATGACCATTTGGCCCGTGAAAGTCGAGTTCAAGTAGTCGAACTTACTTGAAATGACCAACTGGCCCGTGGAAGTCGAGTTCAAGTAGTCGAAACTACTTGAAATGACCAACTGGCCCGTGAAAGTCGAGTTCAAGTAGTCGAACTTACTTGGAATGACCAACTGGCCCGTGGAAGACGAGTTCAAGTAGTCGAACTTACTTGAAATGACCAACTGGCCCGTAAAAGTCGAGTTCAAGTAGTCGAACTTACTTGGAATGACCAACTGGCCCGTGGAAGACGAGATCAAGTAGTCAAACTTACTTGAAATGGCCATTTGGCCCGTGAAAGTCGAGTTCAAGTAGTCGAACTTACTTGGAATGACCATATGGCCCGTGGAAGTCGAGTTCAAGTAGTCGAAACTACTTGAAATGACCAACTGGCCCGTGAAAGTCGAGTTCAAGTAGTCGAACTTACTTGAAATGACCATCTGGCCCGTAAAAGTCGAGTTCAAGTAGTCGAACTTACTTGAAATGACCAACTGGCCCGTAAAAGTTGAGTTCAAGTAGTCGAACTTACTTGAAATGACCAACTGGCCCGTAAAAGTCGAGTTCAAGTAGTCGAACTTACTTGAAATGACCAACTGGCCCGTAAAAGTCGAGTTCAAGTAGTCGAACTTACTTGAAATGACCAACTGGCCCGTAAAAGTTGAGTTCAAGTAGTCGAACTTACTTGAAATGACCAACTGGCCCGTAAAAGTCGAGTTCAAGTAGTCGAACTTACTTGAAATGACCAACTGGCCCGTGGAAGACGAGATCAAGTAGTCAAACTTACTTGAAATGGCCATTTGGCCCGTGAAAGTCGAGTTCAAGTAGTCGAAACTACTTGAGATGGCCGTGCGAGCCCCGTGAAAGTTGAGTTCAAGTAGTCGAAACTACTTGAAATGACCATCTGGCCCGTGAAAGTCGCACTCAAGTAGTCGAAACTACTTGAGTGGTCATGCGAGCCCCGTGGAAGTCGAGTTCAAGTAGTCGAACTTACTCTAATCCGACTAAGTGGGGACCAACTGGAATGGTGAGTAAGTATGTAAGTGTCCAACTTTAAAATTAATATCGACGATAGCGCAAAACGGCAGCCCAACCAGCAGACTTGCCCTTTTACCACTGGCGGTGGGAAAAGATGAGTGCTCCTCTAGCTTTACCACTGGCGGGTAAAGCTTAGCTCCTCCTCGCGGACGATAATCGGGTCGCGAGGCAACTCTTGCTCGCGAAATTCCGCGAGCAGCTCCTCTGGCGTGACCGGCTCCGCGCGGTCAAGCAGTCCGCTCCAGCTTGCCAGCAAACCGACAGCTTGCTGCGGGGAAGCTCCGGCATCGCGGATAGCCGCTAGCGAGATGCCGCTATGACGCTTGGCAAGCCTTTTGCCATCGGGACCCAGAAGCAGCGGCATATGTGCATATCGCGGAGGCTGCCAGCCCAGCGCCTCAAAGAGCAGCAATTGGCGCGGCGTCGAATCAAGCAAATCGCTGCCAAGCAGCACATCGGTCACGCCATAAGGGCATCGTCTACGGCGACGGCAAGTTGATAGCTGAAGATTCCATCGGCGCGGCGCACGACAAAATCGCCTCCGGCTCCGGGAGCCGGAGGCTGCTCTCCCGCGCATGCATCCTCGAAATTAACGATCCGGTCCGTAGGCACGGCGAAGCGGATCGATGGCTCTTTTACAACTGAGTGCTCTTGGTGCTGCTCCGAGCTCAGCTCACGACAAGTGCCTGGATAGGCAGGGCCTTCCAAGGACAAGCCATGTGGCGCGCTTGCTATTGTTGCTAACTCGGCTCGGCTGCAATAACAAGGGTAAAGGAGGTTCTGTTCTTCCAACTTTCGAAGCGCTTCTTCATAGAAGGAAAGGCGCTCGCTTTGCGTATAGGGACCGCGGTTTCCGCCGATATCAGGACCTTCGTCCCAATCCAAACCGAGCCAGCGCAGATCACGAAGCGAAGCTTCTGCATATTCAGGACGGGAACGAGGGCCATCGATATCCTATATCCTCCATACGCAGGATGAAAGACCCTCCTTTGCTGCGAAGCTGCAGCCATGCCAGCAGCGCGGTACGGGCATTGCCGAGATGCATGAGGCCGGATGGAGTTGGGGCGAATCTTCCAGTAACAAAATCCATGGATCAGCTCCTGCAAGCGGAGGTTTCGCTTCCGCGGATTATTTTCGGCATTGCCGGCGTTTCACGCTTGTTCTGACTGGTATAATAGCATTAGGATGGGACGCTCGCAACGAAAGGGAAATTACAGATGATCGATAGCAACCAGAATCAACATTACAACGAGAATATAGATAAAATCGAGAATCAAGAAAACAACCATGGCCAAGAATGTCATGTTACTAATCAAGCTGGTTCGGTAGCTAAACAGCGAATTGTAGAGATCGGTCAAAAGCTGGAGCTATCGTTGCAAGCAGATGCGGAGTTAGGAGTTTATGAGCGCAGGAGGGACCGGCTTCGTACCGATATTTTTCGCGGGGAGCTGGAGCTTGGACAACTCAAGGAGCTTAGCAGCAACGAGCAGCAGGATGTCGAAAAGCTAGCCCATTTAACTTGGAGCTCGTTGCGACTTCGGATCACGGGTGCTCTGGAGGAGCAAGTGGAGCTTGAGCAGTTGGAGGCAGAGCGCGCGGCGCTCAAGGTGAAGGAGGCCGAGTCCACTCTGGAGCTTATGAGGCAGCAACTTTCGGATAATGGGGAAAAGATGGGGGAGCTGATCCCATTGATCGGCCAAAGTAATAATCTGCGCTTAGAGCAGGAACGGTTGATTGTCGAGGCTGTCCCGGGAATTGAGCTGCAGTTGAGAGAGTTTGATGCTGAGATTAAGAGACAGAAGCAACCCAAGGCCGAGATTCAGGAAGCAATTGCCGCCTGTTTTTCTCTGAACGAGAATCTCGACAAGGCGATTAGCAAGCTGGAGTCGGCTGCCAACTGGGGTGTCGGCGACATGCTGGGCGGTGGAACAATCAGCACGGGGATGAAGCATAAACGGCTTGATGAGGCTCAGGAGTCTCTAGTCAAAGCCCGTTCCGCGGCATATCGGCTGGAGCAGGAGCTAGGTGATCTAGGTAAGAATGCTTCCTTTGAAATTCAGTTGAGCAATTCAACGTGTCTTGGCGATTATTGGCTTGATGGACTTATTATGGATTTGCATGTTCAAAGTAAAATTAAAGATAAGCTCGGTAAAAATATGGCTTTGCGAGTAGAAACTAGAGCATTAATGCACCAGTTAAAAGTGGAATCAGCTCGTCTGGAAAAGGGGCTGGAGGAGCTTCGAGGGCAGCGGCAGAAGCTGCTGATCAACGCCATCCAGTAAATGTTCCTTAGCCACTCTAAAGCCGGCTCGAAACCGACCCGTAAACAGACCAGGATAGCTCATTAGCGGCCGCCCGCCAGGCGAAGCTGCCGATTCGATAAAGAATGGAGTTTGATTTATGCTGCGCATTATGGCAATGGATAAAAAGAACAAGCTGCGCAAGGACGTTCGGCTGGAAGAGCTGAACACGCTCGATCCTGTCTGGTATTGGGTCGATATTGGCCAACCGAACGAGCAGGAGATAGGGCTACTTGAGGAACATTTCCAATTTCATCCACTGGCGATCGAGGATTGTCTGCATTTGCTGCAGCGTCCGAAGATGGATCTGTATGAGGATGTACAATTTTTCGTCATGCATTCACTGGATTGCGATACGCTCAAGCCGCATGAAATAAATCTGTTTCTGGGGCCGAATTACGCCGTGACGTTCCACTTCGGGGCATGCCCTGAGATTGACGATGCCTGGAAAATGATGGCGGTTCATACGAAGTATCCGTCCAAAGGCCATCTGGTCGTCGCGCATGGCGTACTTGACCGGCTTGTGGATCATTATTTCCCAGCTATATACGGTCTGGAGGACCAACTGTTGGATGCCGACCCCAGCAGCAAAGGATATACGGACAGTTCCAGCATCGACAATGTGTTCGAGATCCGCAGCAAGCTGCTTAAGCTCCGCAAAACAATTGTCCCGATGCGCGATCTGTTGTACCGGGTCATCACAACGATGGAGGCGGTTCCCGGCATGAAGGATTTTCGGCCGTTTTTTCATGATATATACGATCATCTGCTCAAACAGTCCGAGACGCTTGAAGCTTGCCGGGACATGACGGCCGACATGCGCGACAGCTACATCAGCTATAATGCCAACCGGATGAACGGAATTATGAAAACACTGACCGTTATCACGACGATCTTCATGCCGCTTACCTTTATGGCCGGTATTTATGGAATGAACTTTACCCGTATGCCGGAGCTGGAATGGGATTACGGTTACTTTATGGCGCTCGGCATTATGGTGATTGTGGCTGGCAGCATGTTCGCTTGGTTCAAGCGCAAGGGTTGGTTTAGTTAACAAGCCTTGAGCGGGATTATTGCTTTAAATCAACCGATGGAGTATTTAATTAAATGCTTAAACCTCTGCGAAGGGTTACGTAAAGGATATCTACATAAAACCGCACAAAGCTTCTCACTTGCATCACTGTTATATAATTTCCTTGAAGCATGAATTTAAGAGGAGGTTATGTAATCATGAAGCTGAATCATCTCAATCTTACGGTGACTGATGTGGCTGCGGCCCGGGATTTTTTGCAAACTTATTTTGGTTTGACTGTCGGGGGTGAGCGGGGAAATACTTTCGCGGCCATGTTTGACGACGATGGATTGGTTTTAACACTGATGAAAGGGACGCAGGTTAGCTACCCTAATACTTTTCACATTGGATTTATACAAGAGAGTGACGAGAAAGTGAATGAGATCAATCAGCGATTAAAAGAAGACGGCTTCGATGTCGCGGCACCAAAAAGATCTCATGGATGGACCTTTTATGTAAAAGCGCCGGGCGGGTTTGTGGTAGAGGTTCTTTCATAAGAGGCGGCTATCCTTGTCGTGTGAAGCGTTCGGCTCATTGATTTGAGAACTAGTAAACCAATAACGGCTCAGCTCATTGGGTAATATACTAGAAAAAATCATCGGACATCATCTCATCCAGTCATACGCTAAAGCCGGTAGTAACTAAAATAAAAATAAATTATTGAGGGGTGTAGTTTTGAAAGCGAAAATTATCCTCACATTATTCATTTTTACATTATCCCTAGCTTTTGGTTATACGGTATATGCAGAAAATACTCAGGACTATTATGAAGATGTAACCGAAAATGACTTGAAAAACACTATGATTCTTTCTGCTGAAAGCTCCATGGCATTTATTAATGGGCAAAAGGTATCAGCCGTTCAGCCGATTGTTAGAGGTGGAAGAACATTAGTACCCCTCCGTTTTATCTCTGAAGGATTTGGTGCAAAGGTAAATTTTAATACAAAAAACCAGTCCATTACGATTAAACAATCTGATAAAACCATTTTGTTGAAACTAGGAAATAATAATATTTTTATAGATGGAAAATCGAGCGAAATGGATGTAGTCGCAAGCATTTACAACAATTCAACGTATATTCCTTTAAGGTATATTGGTGAGGCATTTAATAAAAAAGTAGTCTATTTAAAAAATACAGAGATACAACCGTATAGTTTGATTATAATTAGGGATGTTAACGGCACAGCAATTGAAAACCTTAAACTTATCCGCGTTTATCAATTACTATACCAAGGAAAGTCCATTGTTTATAGTGACCGTTTTATGGCAGTCATTAAAGAAAAGGGTCAATTATTAATTAGCAATGATTTCTATTATTTTGAGCCTTTTGTTTATCGGGAATTTATTGAGGAAAAAAACGTAGTTAAACTGGGAGATATCTGGTTTAACACAGATATGGGCCGTTTTTATTTGAATTATTCCTATAATACAACGCAGGAATTTATTTTATACCGTGTGGATGGAGAAGCGATTACAAGGGTAGCGATTGAAAAAGCTCCGATAAAGTCGGTAAAAACATATCTCAACGATGTCTATTATTTGACGAGATATGAGCGTGGAATACTAGATGCTCCTGAAACAAGCAATTTAAAAACGGCAACGTTTAACAATGGACTATGGTCTTCTGATTATTTAGGTAAGCCTGGATATTATTATGGTTTTGACACATTAGGTAAGCTCTATGATTGGCAAATTAATGATAACGGAATCTCTATATTTGGCTATCAACGCTCTGGCGATCTAAGCTCTGATGAAAGAAAAAAGACGTTTGGACATTATAGAGTCGAGCTGAATGGGTATAACCATGAGCTTGTAACGTCATAAAGTAATTGGCTAGTTGAATTCTTATTGTTTAGAACTTGAACTAGCCATTGTTTCAGTTTCGTTGCGGAAGGGAGATGTAGTACTCCATGCACTTGCGAAACCTAGAGAGCGAGGGACTGTTATGAAATATGATTTTCATAGGGAATGGTTATCGAAGAAGTTTGAAGAAATTCAGAGGCGGACGCTTAAAGCTCTGCAACAGCTAGATGATGATCAAGTGAACTGGAGACCTGATAATTCGAGTCATAGTATATCGACTCTAGTGAAACACATCGAAGGTAACATTAAAGTGAGACTTCTCAAAGGAATCCTCCATCAAGATATAAATAGAGATCGAGTTGATGAATATAAACAAACATACATAAAGAAATCAGTGTTGGAGGCGGTAATTCAGGACAGATTGCAGGTGGTCATTGTTACGGTTAAAAATATGAGTGATGAACAAATGGAACAAACACAAGTGGTGAGAAATAGGGAACGAACAAATCTTGATATGTTGCATCAATGTACGGCTCATTACTCGGAACACATGGGTCAGATTTTCTATATTGCAAAGCAAATTCTAAAAGAAAATTACGAATCTACATCCATATAATTAAAAATTCCCCTTAGCCAAGGGGAATTCGTAGAATTTAGAAGAGTATGGGGTTAGTAATCGTTAAAGTCTGTCCGGAAGCATTCAAGTTGACAGGTGCATCTGTTGAAACGTCTACAATAGTGGACGAGACGCCAGATAACCGCCCATTTCTAATACGTAGCGTGAACCGTACGCTTCCAACGCTAACATTGGCCTCATCACGCACATCGTAAACGATTGGGGCACGCCGAGTTCCTGTACTAAACCCAGGAACATTTACCGTATATTGATTCAGACCGCCAATCGGAACGAGAATGTCAGGAGGCATAGAAATTGGACTTGCATTAGACGAAACGGAAGTTGCATAAAGCGTATAATTGCTTGTATTGTTGTAGATGCTGAATGTCCGCGTAAGAATGCCAATCGAATCATCATTATTGTCCTTCTGGCTGGCGTAAGAGACACTGGTGATGATGACGAGCAGTATAAACAGAACTAGTACAATTCCTATGCTTTGACTTGAAGTACCGCTAATTTTTACAGTTTCATCCTTCATGTTTGATTTCTCCTTTCTATGATTATCTAAAAAGTCAACTTAAAGTAATACATTGTTATAGATATATAATGATGCATCAATTCCTTCTTCAGATTCAGTCCAACGAATTGGCGCAGTTGAGCTCACCTCATCAATCAATGCCCTAAATCCAGTACCACCAGTATGTCTCAAGCGAATGTTGATTGTTAAAGTTCCGACGAAACCACCGGTCAAACTATCAAGAACATTGTAATTAATAACACCTCGTACAGTCCTGTTTCGAATGCCTGTCATCTGAAATTGATTGTATTCACCTGGCGAACTCCGGATTTCAGGTGGAGGAGACGGGCTTACGGTTGATGTTACCGTGCTTACTACAAGCACATAATTGCTTGTGCTGTTGTAGATGTTGTAATTGCGTGTTACTAGAACGCCAATCGGATCATCATCATCATTCTGACCCCTTGGGCCGAAGCAAAATACAGAGGTGACGATGACGAGCAGTATAAACAGTACTAAAATAAGACCAATTCCTGAACCTTTGAAGTTGCTGATGTGAACTTGTTCTTCTTTCATGTGGTTGTCCTCCTCATAGTTTTGTTTTTATTAACATATGAAACTGGAGATAGATTCGACTCCGACAGTTGTCCATGAAACTTTGAAAAATAGGTTGAAATTCAAAAGGGGCGAAAGCAATGATCAATAGAATAAAGATATCAACGGGCTCTCCGTGGGAGCCGATCGTTGGATATTCAAGAGCGATACGTTGCGGAAATGTGATTGAAGTAGCCGGGACGACGGCCATGAAGGATGGCGCAGTAGTAGGGAAAGACGATGCATACGCACAAACAAAATATATTTTGGAAGTGATTCAAGCCGCTTTGGAGCAGCTAGGATCCAGCATGAGCGATGTGGTCCGAACAAGGATGTTTGTGACGGATATAAGCAGGTGGGAAGAAATCGGTAAGGCGCATGGAGAGTTTTTCAAAGAGATTAGACCAGTGGCAACGATGGTGGAAGTGAAAAGCCTGATTGAGGCCGACCTATTGGTAGAAATTGAAGCGCAGGCAATTGTGGAGGAGTAGGAGACTCAAATATGACCATCTCATATGAGCAGAAATACCTGTTGGATGCTGTACGTAGCTGGTTTGACGAAGCAGAGCAAATTTCGCATTACGCAAGTGAGCTGAAGTCGGGGCCAACGTCGGCCGAGTTGTTTTTGCTTGGCCAACTTTCTGGGGATGGACAAGTTCTGGATGTTGGATGCGGTGCGGGGAGAATTGCCATGTACTTGGCGGAAAAGGGATATCAAGTTGTTGGTACGGATGTTAGCGAGCAGCTGTTAAACGTAGCCAAAGAGCATTCTATGCAAAGTAACCAACCGATTCAATTCATCCAAAATGAAGGGGTGCAGCTGCCCTTTAAGAATGAGGAATTTGACGCCGTAATCGGGTTTAAAATTCTTTGTTACATACCAACGAGAGAATTAAGGGCGGAAGCTTTGAGGGAATACGGTCGAGTGCTCAAGCCAGGCGGTACATGCATTCTGACTCAATACATCGTGCCGGAGGAAGCAATGGAGGATGCACGGGATGAGTATTTTGAGGCAAACCTCGCGGCTTCATTCGACATTCTGGAGGAGGGGGATAACTTTCCGCTCGGCAAAGGGTATGTGCATTGGTTTACTGAAACGAGTTTGCAAACGGAGCTGGCAGGGACTTCGTTAACAATCGAGATTTTTGAGGATGATTCCAAACACGGCGGGTCTGGATATCTCTGTTTAATCAAAATGAAAAAGTGTGGCTAAACCTATTCAAGCTGTTGCGGGAGCTAAAAGTGCTGGTTTAGGTACGGTATGGCTCCGAGGTATCGAGGAATGGGACGAGGTTTTGGGAAAACCGGACTTTATGATTCGGGAGATGGAGGGGTATTATGCTGAGGCCTTTAAATGGAACTTTTCCAACGGATAAAAAGATAGCCGGTATACATAGCATTCCAATCGCCGAGGATGGCTCCATTATTATGGTTTGGGACAAAAATGACAACACGCTGACGACTGTCGGCGGCAGGATTGAAGGGAATGAAGATATCGAAAGCGCTCTGAATCGTGAGACGGTTGAAGAGGCCGGTCTTATTTTGAAAACGGAGCGAATACCGATTGCCGCCTGGTTCTGGGAAAGTACAGATACATACACCGTTTTTGTAATGGCGCGAGTAGAGAAGTATGTTCCCATGCCAGAAGGATTCGAGACGACGGGAAGAGTCTCTATGAATATTGAAACAGCCCGTCAAATGATCATGAAACTAGAAGGGGCCGGAATGCGAATTGATCTGCTGAACATGGCCGAGCCCGTGTATAAAGAGTTGCTTCATAAGGAGAGATGAGGGTGGACCCGGCGATTATCATTTCCGACTACCAGAACAATTGGGCAGCGGAATATGAGCACGAGGCAGAAAGAATTAGGTCTGCTTTAGGAGCGCTTATAATCGAAATCGAGCATATCGGCAGTACTTCCATTGAAGGAATGGCAGCTAAACCACTAATAGATATGATGATTTCTGTACAACGGCTTGACGATGTAGAAATGCTTGTTGACCCTCTAGCTCAGCTAAACTATGAATATGTACATAAACCGAAATTCTCAAATCGCTTGTTTTTTCGAAAAGGCCCTTGGCGGGCAGGTACTCATCACTTGCATGTTTATGCTAAGAATAGCAAGGAATGGAATCAGCAATTATTGTTCCGGAACTTTATGCAAGCTAATCGGGATCAAGCGCAGGCCTATATGGAGTTAAAAAGAGAGCTGGCCATTCGTTATCGTCATGACCGGGTTTCATATACGGCTGGAAAAGATGAGTTCATTAGAAGGATTCTATCCGAAGCTAAGTTGAACTAGGGCGTGTATGCAAACGATGAATATGGCTTAATTGGTGGAAAATTAAGGACATGATGAGGCGGTACGAAGTCAGAGACGATCAATGAAATCGCATCAAAAGAAAAACTTGAAAAATATTCAAAATAATAAATGTACTTTCGGAGCAGACGCCGTAACAGCTTTGCTTCTTTTACATAAGATACTAATAGAGCAGGTGAGAGAATGAATATGGCACCTACGATATTAATAGCGAGGGCTCGTGTTAGGCCCGTGTAAAGGAGAAATGAAAATGGGAATTAATAGTCAGAGTGGAAGCAGCATAGGTTTTATACTAGTTCTGTTTATCCTTCTCGTCATCGTCATCCAATGCTTTCCTTCGAATCGGGGTGATATAGTCAACCCTCAGGATGAGGGGGAGATTGGTGTATTGTATACTCAAGGATTTGATATCGTTAATAATACGGACTTTATATTTAATTGGGGTAACTATAGTGGCACAGCGGTAAATCCGACCCCTAGCCGTACTCTGAATCGAAATGGCGGCACGCAGCACTTCGAATTAACAACTCCATACTTTGGTGCAGACGTCTCGTCTACCCAGGCCTATTCGTCTCGAGACTCTGTACTCGCTCTAAGATTCACCTTAGGTGCAGGTATTTCTTTGTTCGGGGCTCGATACTCTTCAATTACTAGCGCCGCCTCTTTCTACCCGGTAAACTTTGTAGTTAGCCCCACAAGATTGATTATTAACAACGTATAGTCTTTCTTCTAAAATAAATTAGACGACTGGCGGTTTCCAAGGAGTTTGGAAGCCGTTTTTGTTGTATTATCATCTTCTTAATCATCAACATGGGGCGGAGCAAAAGGGAAAGTATGCCCAACCCATAGTCATTCCAAGCAAGAAAATTGCTGCAAGCCACGTGGGTTGGACAAAGAGACTTGGTAGAATGATACTTCCATAAGGTGAGAAAATACCATCGCTTTGCCACCGCTTTGACAAATTAGCGTGTACTTCAAGGCTTTGTGATACTGGTTTCTATTTTGCTCTGACTTGCATAGGTTTGCATAAACGCCTTAGGGGGCTGAATGTAAAAAGAAGAGAGCTAAGAGACTTTCAGGGCCGTCCCGCTTGAACCTGACTCGAAAGAACCCTAAACTGATAGAGGGTAAGGTTGAAACGGTTGGAGGATTATTAATGAGCAATAGAGAGAAACTGCCGGTCGAGCTTGTGCTGCCGGAGTTGTTGAATGCGCTGGAGGTGGGCACTCGCGCTGTTTTGGTCGCGCAGCCAGGCGCGGGCAAAACGACCCGTGTGCCGATTGCGTTGCTCGACAGCAGCTGGCTAAACGGACGAAAGCTGCTCATGCTGGAACCTAGGCGCTTGGCCGCGCGTTCCGCTGCGACTTATATGGCGCGACAGCTCGGAGAAGAGGCGGGCGGAACGGTAGGATTTCGCGTTCGGCTGGAAACGAAAGTTGGTCCTGCAACGCGCATCGAAGTTGTCACGGAAGGCGTTCTGACTCGGCTTTTGCAGGGGGACCCGGCGCTGGAGGCTTATGGAGCGGTTATTTTTGACGAGTTCCATGAGCGTCATCTGCATAGCGATCTGGGACTGGCGCTCTGTTTACAGTCGGCTGCATTGTTGCGGGAGGATATGCGCCTTTTGGTCATGTCAGCAACTTTGGATGCGGGTAAGGTATCGGAGGTGCTCGGTGGAGCGCCGATCATCGCCAGTGAGGGCCGACAATACCCGGTTCAAACGAATTATCGGCCGCGCGCTACTCGTTCGCGTCTGGAAGTGGATGCTGCCGAGGCAGTGCTTGAAGCGCTGCGTGAGCAGGAAGGAGATGTTCTCGTTTTTCTGCCGGGTATGGCCGATATTCGTCGGACGGAAAGTGAGCTTCGCCGGGGAGGGCTTCCGGCGGACTGCGATCTGCGCCAGCTGCATGGCAGCATGCCGCTTGCAGCACAAGACGAGGCGGTGGCCGCCTGTCAGCCGGGTCGGCGCAAAATTGTGCTGGCGACCAGCATCGCGGAGTCAAGCTTAACGGTCGCAGGTGTGCGCTCCGTTGTTGACGCGGGGCTGATGCGCGTGCCGCGCTTTTCACCGCGTACCGGCATGACTCGGCTGGAGACGGTGCCGGTGTCGCAGGCTTCGGCCGATCAGCGCCGCGGGCGTGCGGGACGCACGTCGCCAGGTACGTGTTGGCGGCTGTGGAGCCAGGAGGCGCACCGACTGCTGCCGCCATTTGGCACGCCGGAGCTACTTGAAGCCGATCTGGCTCCGCTGGCGCTTGAGCTGGCGGCATGGGGTGCAGCCGGTCCAGAGGAACTGGACTGGCTGGATGCGCCGCCTGCGGCTGCTTATGAGCAAGCCTGCGCGCTGTTGCAGCAGCTCGGCGCGCTCTCGCCTGAGCGGCGGATTACGCCACATGGGCGGCGCATGGCTGCGCTTGGCGGACACCCCCGCCTGGCGCATATGGCGCTGGAGGCGGCCCGCCTCGGCTGGAGCGCGGCCGCCTGTGAGCTCGCCGCGTTGCTCGGCGAGCGGGACCCGCTGCGCGGCGAGCGCAGCGCAGATTTGCGGCTGCGCCTGGAGGCGCTGCGCGCCGCCGGGCGCGGCGGCGAAGCCGCGCTGGCGGCTGCAGCCGCCAGCGCCGCCGCTGAGGCGCGGCAGTGGCTGCGCGCGCTAGCCGCGCAGCTGGGCGGCGCGCAGCCTGGCGCGCCGGAGCCGAGCGCGGCGGCGCGCGGGCTTGGCCGCGCCGGCGAGCTTAGCGCGCCGGCCGCAGGCGCGCGCGCTGCGGAGCAGCAAAGCCAGCAGCGGCCCGGCGAGCCGCCGGTCGGGCTGCTGCTGGCTTTGGCCTATCCCGACCGAATCGCACAGCGGCGGCCGGATGGCCGCTACTTGCTCTCGGTTGGGCGCGGAGCGGCGCTGCCATTCGCGCAGCCGATCTCGGCCGCCGACTACCTTGTGGCGGCAGAACTGGACGATTCCGGCACAGAGAGCCGGATCGATCTCGCGGCGCCCGTGCAGCTCGAGGAGCTTGAGGCTCTGCTCCCGGAGCTTTTTACGACCGAGGCATCGGTGGAATGGGACAGCGAAGCTGGAGCGGTCCGTTGCCGCAGGCGCGTTAGGCTCGGTGCATTAATCATCCGCGAAAGCCAGCTGGAAAAGCCAGATCAGGCGCTCGTAACGGCTGGTTTGTTGCAGGGCATTCGCCGCGAAGGACTGCGCCTGCTGCCCTGGACTCGCCAAACGCGTCAACTTCAGGCGAGAATGATGCTGATGCATTCCGTACAGCAGGACTGGCCCGACGCCTCGGATGAGGCATTGCTGGCAACGATGGAGTTGTGGCTGGCTCCTTATGCTACTGGTATCCGCAGCGCGTCGGGACTTCAGAAGCTGGATCTTACCGCAGCTCTTGATTCGTTACTCGGTTGGGAGCGTCGTCGTCAGCTTGATGATTATGCTCCTACCCATCTCACCGTACCGAGCGGCTCTAGAATTCCAGTTGATTACAGTGATCCAGCAGCTCCGTTCCTGGCAGCCCGGCTGCAGGAGCTGTTCGGCATGAAACAGACGCCAAAAGTGGGCAAAGGCCGGCTGCCTGTTGTCATGCATCTACTTTCACCTGCCCAGAGACCTGTCCAGGTAACGAAGGATTTGGAGAGCTTTTGGAGCACGACCTACTTCGAAGTCCGCAAGGAGCTCAAGGTGCGCTATCCCAAACATTATTGGCCGGAAGATCCATTACAGGCGCAAGCAACGAGTCGTGTCAAGCCTAGAGGCACATAACATTTGAGTTGGGATGAGAGGAGGAGGAAACATGAGCACTATCGTTTGGCTTCTGCTTGGGTATTTGTTCGTGATGAGTGTGTTTGCATTCATTCTGTTTGGTAATGACAAGGCTGCCGCGCGGAGCGGGCGAAGACGGATTCCGGAACGGACGTTATTTACTGTCAGTCTGCTAGGCGGAGGTGTCGGTGCTTGGGCGGGAATGTTGGCGTGGCGCCATAAGACCCGTCATGCTTCCTTCCGATTCGGCCTTCCACTGCTGGCAGTGCTGAATCTAGCGATTATTGGCGCCATTGCCTATTATGCTCGCTGAGCGATAGTGTAGCGTGAATTCGGGGGTCCGTATGGCTTCTGTTAAAATGTTAAAGTGTCCCGTTCAGCTGAGGCTGTACGGGCATTTTTTGTTTTTACTTTGAAAATAGTAACCGCGTACATGTTACACTTTGGTCCGCAAGAGCGAAGCAAGTAGCAAATGCTACTTGAAACCATCGCCGCAGGCTCCACGGAGCGAAGCAAGTAACAATTGTTACTTGAAACCATCGCCGCAGGCTCCGCGAAGCGAAGCAAGTAACAATTGTTACTTGAAATCATCGCCGTAGGCTCCGCATGGGCGAACCAAGTAACAATTGTTACTTGAAACCATCGCCGCAGGCTCCGCGAAGCAAACCAAGTAACAATTGTTACTTGAAACCATCGCCGCAGGCTCCGCGAAGCAAACCAAGTAACAATTGTTACTTGAAATCATCGCCGCAGGCTCCGCGAAGCAAACCAAGTAACAATTGTTACTTGAAATCATCGCCGCAGGCTCCGCATGGCAAACCAAGTAACAATTGTTACTTGAAATCATCGCCGCAGGCTCCGCGAAGCAAACCAAGTAACAATTGTTACTTGAAACCATCGCCGCAGGCTCCGCGAAGCAAACCAAGTAACAATTGTTACTTGAAATCATCGCCGCAGGCTCCGCGAAGCAAAGCAAGTAACAATTGTTACTTGAAATCATCGCCAACGGCTCCGCGAAGCAAACCAAGTAACAATTGTTACTTGAAATCATCGCCGCAGGCTCCGCGAAGCAAACCAAGTAACAATTGTTACTTGAAA
>NZ_NMUQ01000001.1:1129211-1583489 GCF_002233675.1 Paenibacillus herberti
CCAACCAAGTAACAATTGTTACTTGAAACCATCGCCGCAGGCTCCGCGAAGCAAACCAAGTAACAATTGTTACTTGAAATCATCGCCGCAGGCTCCGCGAAGCGAACCAAGTAACAATTGTTACTTGAAACCATCGCCGACGGCTCCGCGAAGCGAAGCAAGTAACAATTGCTACTTGAACCCATCGCCGCAGGCCCCGCGAAGCAAACCAAGTAGCAATTGCTACTTGAAATCATCGCCGTAGGCTCCGCGAAGCGAACCAAGTAGCAATTGCTACTTGAAATCATCGCCGCAGGCTCCGCGAAGCAAACCAAGTAGCCATTGCTACTTGAAATCATCTCCGCAGGCTCCGCGAAGCGAACCAAGTAACAATTGTTACTTGAAATCATCGCCGACGGCTCCGCGAAGCGAAGCAAGTAACAATTGTTACTTGAAATCATCTCCGTAGGCTCCGCGAAGCGAACCAAGTAGCCATTGCTACTTGAAATCATCGCCGCAGGCTCCGCGAAGCGAACCAAGTAACAATTGTTACTTGAAATCATCGCCGCAGGCTCCGCGAAGCAAACCAAGTAACAATTGCTACTTGAAATCATCGCCGCAGGCTTCGCATGAGCGAACCAAGTAACAATTGTTACTTGAAATCATCGCCGCAGGCTCCGCGAAGCGAAGCAAGTAACAATTGTTACTTGAAATCATCGCCGACGGCTCCGCGAAGCGAACCAAGTAACAATTGCTACTTGAAATCATCGCCGTAGGCCCCGCGAAGCAAACCAAGTAGCAATTGCTACTTGAAATCATCGCCGCAGGCTCAGCGAAGCGAAGCAAGTAGCAATTGCTACTTGAAATCATCTCCGCACCGCCAACCAAGTAGCCATAGCTACTTGAAGCCAGCCACTTACCTGCCCCTACCGCAGCGCGGGGCCATCGAACTTGTGTGAAGCAGCACCTCGCGTCAGCTTCGCCTAAAAAGCCCGGCCGAGCTAACGCGAGGCGCAGCCCCCCTGCAGCCCCCCTCCCCCGCCCAACACCACTACTCAACAATCCGTTGCTTATCGCGAAATGGTTGTGGTATAGTTTTCTTTCTCTTTTCTAATGGAACCCTTAGGAGGTAACTGACAATGAATGCTCAAAGTGCCTATCAAGCGGAAGAAGCGCGGCTCGAGGATGTTGTGAAAGACATTAGGACTCAACTCGGCAGCATCGGCCCCCGCTATACCGGTGACGACTTCACGGAGCAGATGCTCGATCTGCAACAAGAAGAGCGTCGCCAGCGGCTTGAACTTGCGCGCAAAGAAGCTTATTTTGGACGGATTGACTTTCAAGAAGAGGGCAAAGCAGAGCCCAAGCCGCTCTACATCGGCAAAGCCGGCGTAGCCCGGTCCGCCTCCAATGATCTGTTAGTCATCGACTGGAGAGCGCCGGTCTCCAGCTTGTTCTACTCTTTCAGCGGTGGGGAAGCGCCGGTCAGCTATGAGTCGCCTGACGGTGAAATCGGCGGTACGGTGCATCTGAAGCGCAACCTGATGGTGCGCAAACAAGAGCTGCTACGCCTGGTTGACAGCTTCGTGAGCGGGCAGGAAGAGGACGCTGTCACGGATGATTTCCTCCTGTTCCGCCTCGGTGAAAGCAAAGACAACAAACTTCGCGACATCGTTTCAACGATTCAGCAAGAGCAGGATAAAATTATCCGTGCCGATAAAAACCTGGCCCTGTTTATTCAAGGGGTAGCCGGTTCGGGAAAAACGACGGTAGCTCTGCATCGTCTCGCTTTCCTGCTCTACCAGTATGCGGGGCGAATTCGCTCCGAGCGAATGATTATTTTCGCACCTAACCGGATGTTTCTCGATTATATTAGCGGTGTGTTGCCGGAGCTTGGCGTTGGTGATATCGTACAGACGACGTTTGCTGACTGGGCGATTGAACTGTTGCAAAAAGAAGTCACACTGCGCCCTCCTGCGGACACGCTGGAATATTGGTTCGAGCAGCCGCATGACATCGACGAATATACAAATGCATCCGGCCGCCTGAAGGGCAGCGCTGATTTTAAGGAAGCATTGGATCTCAAGCTGAGCGAGCTTGAAGCATCGCTGCTGCCGACGGAGCCATTTGAGCCTCTACCGGGCTGGCGGCTGTCGCCTGAGCGGATGAAGGAATGGCATGAGACGGATTACGGTGAAGAATCGATCATGCGCCGTCGAGAGCGGATGGTCAGTCGGATCAAGCGCTGGTTGGAGTCCGAGCTGAAGGCGAGGAACGTCACGGACAAAAAAATCCGCGCAAAAGCGGTCGCCAAGCTAAACTCCTTCACAAAGCGGATTCCTTCGTACACGGCTCCTGAGCTGTACCGCAAGCTGCTCGAGGGTAAACAGGGGGCGTCGCTTTTGCCGGCATCACTTGCCAAGTCGACAGCAACGCGCTTCAAACAAGGTGAGGCGGAGGTCGAGGACCTGGCGCCGCTTGTTTACCTGCATATTAAGCTGCATGGACTTGGTCGGTCTTATTTTGACCATATCGTCATCGATGAAGCGCAAGACTATTCGCCGTTCCAGCTAGAAGCGTTGCGTCTCTGCCAACAGCAGCCGTCGATGACGGTGCTTGGCGACTTGCAGCAAGGCATTCACTCTTACGCCGGTATCAGCGACTGGAACGAGCTGAGCGGACGCCTTCCCGAAGGAAGCACGGGTTATTACGAGCTGGATCGCAGCTATCGCTCTACGACGGAAATCATCGACTTTGCTAACCGAGTGTTGTCCGGCATGTCTGGTACGGTTAAGCCAGCTGTGCCTGTATTCCGTAGCGGCGATACCGTAGTTATGGAACCATGCACGGATAGCGGCTGGGGCGGACGTCTCGCGGAAGTTGTGCGCAGCTGGCAGGAAGAAGAGGTTTTCCAAACCATTGCTGTCATCGGGCGTACAGAGCGGGAATGCGAGGAAATCCATCAAGCGCTAACCCATGCTGGACTGCAAGCTGCGCTCGTGAACGTTCGTCAACCGGCGTATGGTGGAGGTTTAACCGTCGTGCCTGTGTATTTGTCAAAAGGTCTGGAGTTTGATGCGGTGTTAATCGCCGACGCCGGACAGTCGGCCTATGGGCCGATGGACGCCAAGCTGCTTTATGTCGGCTGCACAAGGGCGCTGCATCGGTTGCGGTTGCTGCATCGAGGCGAGCCGACTTCGTTGGTGGGCGAAGCTTAAAGCAGCTATCTGCGAAAGCTCCTATCGCGTCGCTTTCATCCAGCCCCTGTGGCTGATTGAGAAACCACACAAAATGACCTCCTCCCAGGTTTAATGATGGGAGATGAGGTCATTTCTCTTTTTCATCGGATTTGATTGGTTTAATGAACGCTCTATTATTTCTCTAAATGTGGGCATGAATAATGGGAATACAGGGTAATTAACCCTATGCTCGCAACCGCAGCCCTTGCTGCGGCGTATAGAGCACCATTCATCCATATTGGGATGTCGTGCGTTTCACTTAAGGAGGAGAAAGATGGACGGGATCACGGATCAGATGGGGACCGGAACTCGCCTGGAGTCGCAAGAGCAACTGCGGCTGGCACTGGTTGAGGTGGAAAAATGGGAAAAAGAACAGAAAAACCTGATGATATGGGATCGGCTGTCACGGCTGCCCTTTAAAATGCTGGATAAGATTACTCCGAAAATCATTCATGAAAAGCTTGGCTTGGCGCTGGACGAGCTCGGCGGTTATATCCAAAATGGCGGCAAGTACCTCGTTGCTGGCCGTAAGGTAGGCTCAATGCTCAAAGAAGCGGATGAGGCGGCCGGCGGAGACGGCAGCGGACCGTATCCGCTTGCTGTCATGAATGCGGCGTCGGCGCAACTAGCCAGCGAGCGGACTTTGTTCGCGACAGCTCAAGGCGCGACGACTGGTTTTGGCGGTGTGTTTACGCTGGCGATTGATATTCCGGCGGTGCTCGGTCTTTCGCTCAAGTCGATTCAGGAGATCGGGCTCTGCTACGGTTATGATCCGACGCTGAAGGAGGAGCGGATTTTTACAGTGAAGGTAATGCAGTTCGCATCCTCGGATATTGTCGGAAAACGTGCTATTCTAGAGGAAATGACCCGTTCGGCTGACGCGACGGGCGATGATGCGGCAAATGCCGCTGTTTCGCGTATTCAAGGCTGGCGGGAAGTCATCACCGTTTATCGAGATAACTGGGGCTGGAAGAAGCTGCTTCAGTCCGTGCCGATAGCAGGACTTTTTTTCGGAGCTTACTTGAATCGGGGCATGTTGAAAAATGTAACAGAGGCTTCCATCATGCTTTATCGCAAAAGAAGAATTATGGAGAGGTTAGCAGAAAGCGGGGAGTAGCAGCATGGATAGCAGCAGCGGCCGGGACTTGGCGGCAGAGGCAGAGGGATTCCTGCGCCAATTCGGCGCAGAATGTGGCAAAACAGTAGAATGGAGGGATCGGCGCATCGCCGCCGTGACCGAGCAGATCGAAACGGATGGTATTTATTCCCATTCGGCGGAGGAGCTGGCCTGGGGGGCTCGTGCTGCATGGCGCAACAACAGCCGCTGCATTGGCAGGCTTTTCTGGCATACGCTCGATGTGGTTGATGCTCGAGGTGCGCAGACCGAAGCCGATGCCGCTGAAGCGCTGCTTCGTCATCTGGATATGGCTTGGAACGGCGGGCGTATCCGCTCCATTATGACTGTTTTTGCTAGTACGGCTGCCGACAAGCCGGTTCACATCTGGAACCATCAGCTGCTGCGTTATGCTGGCTATCCATCCTTAGACGGGACAACGCCGCGCCGCGGCGACCCGGCTTCGGACGCTTTTACCGCGCTTTGTTTGCAACTGGGCTGGAGGGGCGAGGGCGGGGACTTTGATCTGCTGCCTCTCGTCATTAGCATCGGCGACGGGGAGCCGATATGGTTCCCGATTCCGGAACGGCTGGCTCCCGAGGTGAAAATCGAGCATCCCGTTTTTCCTGCGATCGGTGAGCTCGGCCTGCGCTGGTATGGGGTTCCAGTCATTTCGGATATGGCGCTGGAAATCGGCGGTATCGTTTATGCTGCTCCGTTTAACGGCTGGTATATGGAAACAGAGATTGGAACCCGCAACTTCGGGGACGCGGCGCGCTACAATAGGATCGGACCTGTCGCGGATGCGCTGGGCCTCGATCGCAGCAGTAACACGACGCTGTGGAAGGACCGGGCGCTGCTGGAGCTCAACCAGGCGGTCCTCCATTCGTTCCGCCAGGCAGGAGTCAGCATCGTGGATCATCATACTGCGGCGGATCAGTTTATGCGCTTCCAGCGGCAAGAGGCGGATCAAGGGCGAGAGGTTAGTGCCCGCTGGTCCTGGATCATCCCGCCGATGTCGCCGTCGTTGACGCCGGTCTGGCATGACAGCGGAATGCGTGAGCTTGATCTACGCCCGCGGCTGCTTCAGCTGGACAAGCCGGAGCGGCTACGGGGGCTGGAGCCTGTGGTGGACACGGAGTCGGTGCGGATGCAGGGGCTGGACCCCGGAACGGATGCGGAGCGTGAGCAATTGCAGGGGCTGGAGCCTGGAACGGATGCGGAGCCGGATTCAATCGCGGGTAAGGATGCCGCAGGCGGTTGCCCTGTGCAGGGAGCGGCTGGAGTTACGCGGCCGACTTGTCCGTTTCATTCGTGATAGCCGTTAATGAATTCTACTGATGTTTAACATCATCCCCTTCCTGGGCACGCCTGATGGCGCCCAGGAAGGGGATTTTCTTAGATAGATTCGCTATTAAGGGGGGATCAACCATGAATTCACGGGGATGGCTCTGGGCAATCGCCGCTTTGCTCCTGCTTTTCGCCGGATTAATGGGCGCATTCCTGAAAACAGGTCGCAACATTGGGGCGCTGCTTACTGCAGAGGAGTCGACGGTGCATGCGGCGCAGGCCAAGAAGCGCATCGTGCTGATCGGCCAGGAGCAGGGCAACCCTTATTGGGAAAGCATTCTGCAAGGCGCCGAAAGGGAGGCCAATTCGCGAGGAATCCAGCTCCGCTATATGGCTCCAGCGCGGATTAATCCCGAGGAGCAGATTCGGCTGCTCGATTATGCGATCAGCACCGCGCCGCATGCCATACTGGTGCAAGGATTAAATCGTCCTGAGCAAGGTCGATTAATTGAAAAAGCCGCAGATCAAGGCATTGCTGTGCTCGCTGTTGATGCAGACGAGCCCGGCAGCCGCAGGCTAGCCTACGTCGGAACAGATAATCTCGCCGCAGGCCGAGCCCTCGGCGAACTGATCGCCAAGGCCATTGGCGCAACAAGCGGCAAATCAGCTGGGCCAGCTGTGCAAGCCGGATCAGCCGAACCACCAGCAATAAATCAACCCACATCAAACCCCTCAAAACCTGACGCAACCGCCGAGGTTGGCGTGCTGGTCGCCAACGCCTTTTCCTACAGCCAGCAGCTGCGCCTAGAAGGGCTGAAGCAGGCTTTGGCCCGGTACCCGGGGCTGCGAATCACGGAAGTCCGTGAATCGGGCAACTCGGTTCTGAAAGCAGCGCAGCAAGGAAGAGAGCTGCTCCGCTCCGGCGGAAATGTCCGTGTTCTCGCCGGGCTAAGCGCATTGGACGGCCCAGGTCTGGCTATTTCTGCCGAGGAAGAGACAAGGAAGCAGGTTCTGGTGTATGCCTTTGATTTACTGGCAGAAACGGAACTGGCTCTGGAGCAATGCCGCATAACAGCAACGATGGTACAGGAGCCGGAGAAGATGGGGCGCGAAGCAGTGCGGCTCGCTGCACAATACGGAAAAGCTGAGGATCGACGTGAACTCGCCTTTACGCCAGTCCGTGTACGGACTTCTGCCGAGGCCCGCGAGGGGAGGGGTTGTCCGTGACAATCCGCAAAAAGTTGCTCGTGTTCATCCCCCTTCTTCTCCTGCTCGTAAGCGGAGTTGCCGCATTGCTGGTTCAGAGCGACTTGCTTGTCCGCAGCCGGTATGAGCAGATGCTGGAGCGGATGCTCCTTTACCAAAGAGCCGAGGATCTGGCAGAGGCGCAGCTCGCGTCGCTATATCGCTATTTGGCTGATCTGAAGCCGAAATCCCGCCAGGAGTTGGAACAGAACTCAGCCTTGCTGACCCGTCATACCACATTGCTGAAAGAAAGCGGAGCGTCGCTACTTAATGTTTCGGCATTGCCGCTAGCGGAGCAGCTGTTGTCACTCCAGCGTTTTTCGGGGGAAGCCCGCATCAGCGCCGAGTCAGGCAGCGAGGTGGAAGCTTTGAGGGGCTACGAGCAGGCAGAGGCTGTCTCCAGCTATATCCGCGAAGAGGTTCAATTATTGCTTGAGGGAAATATGGAATTTTATCAAGAACGTCGTCCGCA
Organism: Paenibacillus herberti; assembly: GCF_002233675.1. Taxonomy (GTDB): domain Bacteria; phylum Bacillota; class Bacilli; order Paenibacillales; family Paenibacillaceae; genus Paenibacillus_O; species Paenibacillus_O herberti. The sequence continues at coordinate 1,136,551 of NZ_NMUQ01000001.1, forward strand.
GCTGGAAGCGCAAACGGAGAGAATGGGCGCGCTCGGTAGTGCCTTGCTTGTAGTTATAACGATTCTCGGCGTTATTATCGCTCTATGGATATCGCGCAGCATTACGATTCCTGTTTCGAGGCTGGCGGGTTTGGCGCGTGAGCTGCAGTCGGGCAACCTAAATCCGCCGCGCCCTCTGCCTTCCTCAACCGACGAGTTAGGACAGCTGACGCGGGTATTTGAGGATATGTCGGTTGGAGTGCGGGAGCATGTTGAGCGGGAAAGGCAGCTGCTCGAAAAGGATCGGCTCGTCAAGGAGCTTGAGCTGAAGTCACTGCAAAGCCAGATCAATCCCCATTTTCTATTCAACACGCTCAATGTCGTTTCCCGGATGGCTATGCTTGAAGGCGCTGGCAAGTCCAGCGATCTGATCGTGTCGGTGTCCAGCCTGCTGCGCTATAATTTGCGCAAGCTTGACGAACCAGTCACGCTTAAAGATGAACTGACGCAAATCAGAGACTACTTTGCTATTCAGCAGGCGCGTTTCCGCGATCGGGTTAAGCTGACCATTGAGGTGGAGGATGCATCTCTGCTCCATCTCAGGCTGCCCGCCCTGACGCTGCAGCCGCTCGTAGAGAATGCGTTCCAGCATGGAATTGCTGATTTGGAAGGCGATGCTGAGATCGGCGTTAAGGCGCTCTATAACAAGAATGTTGCCACGATCATCGTATGGGACAATGGTGCCGGCATGAGTGAGGAGACGTTGGAGAGGCTGAGAAAAATGGAGCCCGCGCCAGCTAGTGAAGCTCATTCTGGTATCGGTGCGGCCAACGTGTTTCGTCGGCTTGAATTATTTTTCGGGCGCTCCCATCTGCTGTCTCTATCTAGTTCACCCGGCAAGGGCACGGTCATAACACTGAAGTTACCCTTATCGGCAAAGGAGGAGAAACATGATCCGGATTCTGATCGCAGATGATGAGCCGCTGGAGCGGGAAGGACTGGAATGGCTGCTGCGGGATCGTTTCCCGGGGCAATTCCGCTACTATCATGCTGCGAGCGGAAGGAGTGCCATCGAGCTGGCCGAGGAACATCATCCACAGCTTATTTTTATGGATATCAATATGCCGGGCATCAAAGGGCTTGAAGCAATTAAGGAGATCAAGCCGTCGCTGCCCGAGGCCAAAATCGTCCTGTTAACCGCATATGATTATTTCGGTTATGCCCGGGAGGCGGTTTCGCTCGGGGTCAACGAATACCTTGTCAAACCGGCGAGAAGGCAGGAACTCGGAGAGCTCGTGGAACGTCTGCTAGCCGAGCTTGAGGAGGAAAAGCGCAAACGCGCCGCTGAGCTGGAGCTGCGCCATCAGGTGTCACGGCTGCTGCCACTTGCAGAAACGGAGTTGGCGCTGCTGCTTATGGTGCAACATACTTCGGTAGAGGAGGCGGAACGTCTGGCCGATTGGATCGGGTTTCCGCTAGAAGGGGGAAGCGCGGTCGTAGCGGCATTGCCTAACGATTTTGGCGAGCAGGAGTTGCGCCGTGCCTACGATTGGCTGCGGCATTATGTGTCGACGAGCGGGCTAAAGGCGGCATGCAGCTCACTCATTGACGGCCATGCGGCCATTTTCCTGCATGGGCCTCCAGAGCTTGGAACGGACAAGTGGCGCGCTGCCTGTCAGGATTTTGCAGACGGGCTTTGTGCGGGTGCGCAGCGCCAGGTCGGAGCGACGTTGCGTGCCGGAATCGGCTCGCTGCGAAGCGGAGCGGATGGTTTGCATCGCTCGTATTTCGAGGCTGTATTCGCCTCTGCTTGTGAGACGGAGTGGGGCAAAGCCTGCCATTTCGATGAATTGAAGGAGCTGAACCGCGTTAGTCTCTCTCATGCCAACGATACGGACTCGTTAGAGCGAGAGCGGCATTCCTACGTGCAGGCTGCGCTGCAGCGCAGTCGCGAAGAGCGGGAGCAGCAAACTTATAGCGTGCTTGACCGGGCCAAAGCCTGCATCGAGGAAAGATACACCGAGGATCTGTCTCTGGAGGATGTCGCGGAGCATGTACATCTCAATTCCTATTATTTAAGCAAGATTCTGAAACAGCAGTTCGGAGAATCTTTTATCGATATGCTGACCCGCTTGCGGATTAGCGAAGCGAAACGACGACTGGATTCCCACAAGGAAGTCAGTCTTAAGGAACTTTGCTTCGACGTTGGTTACAAGGACCCGAACTATTTTAGCCGTGTGTTCAAAAAAGTGACCGGAATGACTCCGACCCAATATCGCACCCGTTCCAATTGACTGGAACTCTACGTCCATGCTGACCGCATGGACTTTTTTGTGTTGTTCGCCACAAAAAAATGCTAGCCGTCAATCGCTTGGGCGAGAGCGGCTTCCAATCGCAAAATCGTGCTGCTCACGGGCAAAAAGATGCAGATGAATATTCCGTTATGGGTACGATCATAATGCTATACTGCAGGCGTAAGCGGTTAAACCGCGCTGAAAACGTTTCCTGAAGGGGTTGAAATAATGACATCTGTAGTTGGAACCAATGGCTCTGATTCAAAGCCTAATATGGTTTATGTCACGCTCGTTTCTCTCATTGCGGCGCTTGGGGGGCTGTTGTTCGGCTTTGATACTGCGGTTGTATCCGGTGCTCTCGGCTTTTTGACCGAACGGTTTACGCTGACCGGCTTCCAGCAAGGCTGGGCCGTTTCCAGCTTTATTATCGGCTGTATCGGCGGCGCATCTGTATCAGGTATGCTTGGCGACCGCTTTGGCCGCAAAAAAACGCTAATTGTCGCCGCGTTCATCTTCATGATCGGTACGGTTGGCACGGCATTGGCCGGAAACTTTGACATTTATATCGTGTCAAGAATCATTGGCGGTATCGCGATCGGCATTACGTCGGCGCTTGCACCACTTTACAATGCAGAGATTGCTCCAGCTAAGTACCGCGGCCGTCTTGTAGCGCTGTACCAGCTTGCAATTGTCACCGGGATTTTTCTTACTTATTTTGTAAACCTCTGGATTATCGGCTTCGGCAACGATGCTTGGGATGTATCCGATTCCTGGAGGTGGATGTTCGGGGCGGGAGCAGTTCCTGGGATTGTCTTCCTTGTTCTGCTGTTCTTTGTTCCTGAAAGCCCGCGCTGGCTCGCTAAAAGGGATCGTGCAGCAGAGGCGCTGCCTATTCTGGTAAAAGTTCATGGGGAAGAGGCAGCTCGGCAAGAGGTGCTGGACATGAAAGAATCGTTTAAAAACGAGGGGACCGGGTCGTATAAAATGCTGTTCAAGCCCGGCCTGCGTATGGCGCTGCTGGTCGGTGTCGGACTTTCGGCCCTGCAGCAGCTTAGCGGCATCAATGCAGTCATGTATTATGCTCCGGAAATTTTTAAGCAAACCGGCCTTGGAGCAGATGCTTCCCTCGTACAAACGATTCTGGTCGGAGCGGTCAACTTCGCCTTTACGATTCTCGCGCTTTGGCTAATCGACAAGGTTGGCCGCAAAATATTGCTGCTCGTTGGCACATCTGTGATGACGGTGGCTTTAGGTATTATTGCGTATGCCTTCCAGACGGACATGACATCCGGCCCCATTATTTTGATCGCCATCTTGGTTTACGTTGCTGCTTTTGCCGTATCACTTGGCGCCGTGCTGTGGGTAGTTTTATCGGAAATTTTCCCGAGCGAGATCCGCGGCAAAGCGGTAGCAATCGGTACGATGATCCATTGGATGTTTGATTACGCCGTATCGCAGTCGTTCCCACCGTTGCTGCAAACGACAGGACCGGCATTTGTGTTCGGGATGTTCGGCGTCATGACGGCGGTTGCGTTCCTGTTCACTCTGCGGCTTTTGCCCGAAACAAAAGGGCTCTCGCTGGAGCAGATCGATACAATGTGGACGGCCAAGCCATCCGGTAAAGCTTGACAGCATTGAACAGCCCCGATAAGATTAAACTAATTTAATACCGATTCACATGGAGGAGCCTGCCAACAGCGGGCTCCTTTTGTCTTTTTTTGGATCTCAACGAAATCGCCATGGGTTCTCGATCAGCCCGAGCCCCAGATCAAGGCGGCTGATCTCGGTTTCGTCAGCTGATTTGAACTCTGTATTTGAGGAGGAATAGGCTCTCTGAGTTACGTTAGCGGCCAATTTGCGCGGATATACCCACTTGTCTGCGATTATTACCCTTCCAAAGAAGAGAGAAGCCGCAGCGACTCCTTTACAGGACCCCTTTAATGGGTATAGAACATATAGCGCTTTAATTAAGTTAAGTCAGGATAGGAGATACTGGAAATATTGAATCATTTCAACTGTTGAGGAGGTTTGTCATTGCTTCACTTTTTCCTTTTACTGCCGTTTCTTCTCGCAGCGATGCTGCCCTTATTAAACAAGCTAACCAAGGAGCTGCATCCCGGCTGGCTGGCGATGGCAGCACCTGCTTTTATGCTCTTTTACTTCCTTTCTCGCATCCCTGAAGTTTCAAAAGGTCGCAGCTTAACGGCGTCTGTTCCCTGGATACCGAGTCTCGGAATCAATCTGGACTCCAATCTGGACGGGCTTGGCCTGCTTTTTGCGCTGTTAATTAGCGGCATCGGCGCACTCGTTGTCCTGTATTCGATCTCTTACCTTCATCCACGGAAGGAAGCGGTGACGCGATTTTACGTTTGCCTGCTCCTGTTCATGGGAGCGATGCTCGGCGTGGTGCTGTCTGATCATCTCATCGTACTGTACGGCTTTTGGGAGCTGACAAGCATTACTTCTTTTTTACTGATCGCTTTCTGGCATAAAAGGGAGGTTTCCCTGGCAGGAGCGCTTAAATCGCTGCTAATTACCAGCTTTGGCGGGTTGGCGATGTTGGCCGGTTTCCTGCTGCTTGGTTTGGCTGGCGGCAGCCTGCGCGTGTCGGAACTGATCGACTCTTCAGCCGTGCTCGCGGCGAGTCCGCTTCTCTTGCCAGCTATGCTGCTTATCGCGCTGGGCGTATTGACCAAATCGGCGCAATTTCCGTTTCACATCTGGCTTCCCGATGCGATGGAGGCGCCGACGCCAGTCAGCGCCTACCTTCACTCCGCGACTATGGTAAAGGCCGGTCTATACTTGGCGGCCAGGCTAATGCCGATTTTTGCCGGGCAAGCGCCCTGGTATATTTTGCTCACTACAAGCGGACTTATCACGTTGTTATACGGGGCGTTCCGGGCGATCAAACAAACCGACCTCAAGGCGCTGCTTGCCTATTCTACGATCAGCCAGCTTGGTCTCGTGTTAACGCTGCTTGGACTGGGTTCGGTTTATCCGACTGGCTCTACTCATGAATATGCCGTGTATAGCACGGCAGCGGCGGCAGCGGCTCTGTTCCATCTTGTCAATCACGCTGCCTTCAAAGGCGCTTTGTTCATGACGGCAGGCATCGTCGATCATGAAACAGGAACGCGCGATTTGCGGCAGCTGGGCGGCTTGTTACGCTTCATGCCGTTAACCTTCACCGTCGCGCTTGCGGCATCATTGTCGATGGCTGGCGTTCCGCCGTTCGGCGGATTTATGAGCAAGGAGCTGTTTTTCGGCTCCGCGCTGGATGCCATGCGCTCGGGCAGCTGGGGCACGGCTGCATTTCTCATTCCTGTTATCGCTTGGACAGCGAGTGCGTTTACCTTCGTGTACAGCGCTATTTTTGTCTGGCGCACATTCGGCGGCAGCAGAAGGGGGGAGCAGGCGGATGCATCGCATGCGGCAGTGCAAGAGGCACCGCATAAGCAGCCGAATGATGCACGGCATGCAACGATGCGTGCGCCAGTGCAAGAGACTCCACAAGATGCACGGTATGAGACTCTGCAAGAAACTCCGCATGAAGCGCCGCTCAGCATGCTGCTCTCGCCGATGCTGCTCGCTGCAGCAGCGCTCATCTTTGGCCTGTTCCCAGGCTCCATCGGCCCCAATGTGTTGCAGCCGGCGCTTGACTCGCTGCAGCCTGGGGCAGCTGAAGCATTCACTGAACTCTCTTTATGGCATGGCTGGACGCCAGAGCTGCTCATGACGCTGGGTGTGTTCATCGTAGGCGGCGCGTTATTCCTAATTGCTCCGCGAGTTCCACTGCTGAATCGGCCGTTGCGCGTACTGTTCAGTTGGAATGGTGTATTCAAGGGCGGGCTTCGGAATGCCGATCGCGCTTCGGAACGGCTAACCTCCCTGTATCTGACCGGCTCGATGAGGCATTACGCCAGTTATGTATTTCTGTTTCTCATAGTTGCTGTTGCTGTCACGACCTTCATGACAGGCGGGTTCCGTATCAGCTTCAGCGGGATGGCGCCAGTCACCGTCTATGAAGGCATTGCGGTTGCGGCACTTATTGCGGCAGCGTTGGCCGTGCCATTTGCCCAATCCCGCATGATGGCGATTATTTTGACCGGAACCATCGGCTACTTGGTCGTGCTGTTTTTCGTCCTCTTCCGGGCGCCAGACCTGGCACTGACCCAGATGATCGTGGAAACAGTGTCGGTCACGTTGTTCCTGCTCTGCTTTTATCATTTGCCGGCGCTCAAGCGCGAAAAGATTGCCCTGCGCACAAAACTGATCAACGGATTGATCGCTGCAGCTTCCGGAATTGTGATGACGGTAGTTGCGCTCGGGGCGTTCAGCGGTCGGGCTTTCCCTTCCATTTCAGACTATTACTTGAAAAACAGCTATGAGCTGGCCGGAGGCAAAAACGTCGTTAATGTCATTCTCGTGGACTTCCGCGGCTTTGATACGATGCTCGAAATCGTCGTGCTCGGCATTGCTTCCTACGCCATCTATGGCGTCATTGGTTTGAAATGGCCGGAAGAGAAAGTTGTTGAAAGGAACGGGCTGCGAGAGCGCGAGTTCAGACTGATCTACGAGGATGCACGCAGCAATGACGTTATTTTGCAAACACTATCCAAGGTTATTCTGTTTCTAATCCTGACTTTCTCCTTTTATATCCTATTTGCTGGACATCATGAGCCGGGGGGCGGCTTCATCGGTGCCTTAATGACATCATCAGCACTCGTGCTGTTAAGCATTGCCTTCGGTGCAAAAACGGTTCGATCGGCACTGCCGCTCAATTTCCGCATCGTCACGGCCTGTGGCATCGCCGTAGCGTTGCTTACCGGCATCGGCTCGTTTGCTTTCAACATGCCGTTCCTCAGCCATGCATTCGGTTATGTGTATCTGCCTATTTTCGGCAAAAATGAACTCGCAACCGCCGTCCTGTTCGATCTGGGCGTTTATCTGACCGTTGTCGGCATTACAATGACGATTATTCTGGCCATCGGGAGGGACAAGTAAATGGAGCTTCTGCTCGCGCTCACCATCGGCATCTTGTTTGCCGTAGGCGTTTATATGATTCTTGCGCGCAGCTTGCTGCGCGTCATTCTCGGATTATCGCTGCTCACGCACAGCGTTCATTTGTTGTTGCTGACGATGTCCGGCCTCAAGGCGGGGGCGCCGCCGCTGCTCGGAGAAAAGGCCGACAGCTATGTCGATCCGTTACCGCAGGCGCTCATTCTTACTTCGATCGTCATCAGCTTTGGCGTTACTTCCCTGTATTTTGTACTGGCCTACAAGTCCTATCAAAAGCTTGGCACCGACGACACAGAGCAGATGAGGAGAGAAGCGGATGAATAATCTTGTGGTACTGCCCCTTCTGCTACCCCTCTGCACGGCTGTGCTGCTGCTGTTTTTCAAAGAGCGGATACAACTGCAGCGAATCATTAGCGCTGCCGGGCAAAGCGCAACAGCAATCGCTTGTGTGCTCTTGCTCGTCCAAACCGGATCAAGCGGCATACAGCTGTTAGCGATGGGCGGCTGGGCGGCTCCTTACGGCATCGTTTTCACAGCGGACTTTTTCGCGGCACTGCTCGTTACAGCGGCAACGATTACGGCAGGCTTTTGCCTCGCCTTTTCGTTCGGCACAGTAGGATCTGAGCGGGAAAAATTTTACTTTTATCCTTTCTTTCAATTTCTGATGGCTGGAGTAAATGGTTCTTTCCTGACCGGGGATTTGTTCAATCTATTCGTTTGTTTTGAGGTTCTGCTCATTTCCTCTTATGCGCTGCTTGTGCTCGGCGGCACTAAGGGGCAGCTGCGAGCGACCTTGAGCTATATGCTCATTAATATTTTGTCGTCCACACTGTTTGTAGCGGCAGTTGCTTATTTGTACGGTGTCACAGGTACGCTCAACATGGCGCATCTTTCAGTGCGCATAGCCGAAGCAGGGCAGGGGGGCATTTTGAATGTCATCGCCGTTTTGTTCCTTATCGTATTCTCTCTAAAAGCAGGCCTGTTCCTTTTCTTCTGGTTGCCTAGCGCCTACCAGGCTCCGCCGCCTGCAGTGTCAGCTTTATTCGCAGCTCTGCTGACCAAGGTTGGCATTTATGCACTTGTTCGAACGTTCACGCTGTTGTTCCCGGGTGATCCCGGTGTGACACATGTCTGGATCGCATGGATGGCTGGTGCGACGATGATTTTGGGAGCTGTGGGCGCTCTTGCGAGCAAAGATGTCATGCGCATCCTTAATTTCAACATCGTAATCAGCGTCGGTTTTGTTGCTTTCGGCTTGGCGGTCGCCAATGAAGCCTCGCTGCAGGGAGTGGTCTTTTATCTCCTTCACGATATGGCTGCCAAAGCGCTGCTGTTTTTGCTAGGGGGTATGATGATCCGTGAAGCCGGTGCTGATCAGCTGAGCGCCATGGGAGGACTGATTTCCCGAGCGCCATGGCTCGGCTGGATGTTCCTGGTCGCTGCGCTTGCGGCTGCTGGAATTCCTCCGCTAAGCGGTTTCGGCGGTAAGCTTTTGTTGCTGCAAGGAGGGCTGCAGGCGCAGTCCTACGTGCTGACCGCGATTTCTCTATTTTCCAGTCTTATTGTGCTGTACACGCTGGTTCGCCTGTTTATTAAAGCGTTCTGGGGCGAACAGCCGGCTGGGCCGGCAACAGCTGTAGTGGCGGAAGCAGATAGGGTTTCAAATGCCGCTGCAAAGACAGATGCACGAACAGATGCAGATGCACAAACAAAACCAGATGTAGCTGCAAATGCAGTTGCATTTGCAACTGCCGCAAAAGCCTCGCATGGCTCAGCCACCCAGCCCCGAAACACGTCACGCGGACATCTTGTTGTAGCTGGCGTGTTATGCCTGATCGTTGTGTTGATGGGTGTCGGCTCGGAGTGGATGGCACAAGCCGCCGCTGAAGCGGCGCGCACGCTCGTTGATCCGTCTGTTTATATCGAAGCTGTACTAAAGGAGTAGATGCCAAAGTGGCCTCCCAGTTTCTGATCAATCTGCTCATCGCGTTTCTGTGGATGTTTCTTTATGATGATCCCTCTTTTCCGCGCTTTATCGTCGGCTTTCTGCTCGGCATGGTCTTCATAGGCTTGCTCAACCGTTTTCTCAAAAGGGACTTCTACCTGCGCAAAGTAGTAGCTGTGCTGAATTTGCTTGGCATCTTTATTCGAGAGCTTTTTTTGTCCAGCTTCACGGTCATCTTTCAGATTTTGAAGCCAAAGCTGACGATCCGCCCAGGCATCGTAGCCCTCCAGACAGAGCTAAAATCGGACGGAGAATTAACGCTACTGTCATGTCTGATATGTCTGACCCCTGGCACGCTTACACTGGATGTGTCGGATGATAACCGAACTCTTTATATTCATGCGATGGATATCGGCGATGCCGAACAGCTCAAGCTGCAAATCCGCAATTCATTCGAGAAGGCAATCATGGAGGTGACTCGCTGATGGCGGAGGCGCTGCTGCAAACATCGCTCGTACTGCTCGTGCTTTCTATTACAGGCTGTATGTACCGTCTGCTCAAAGGACCATCCGTATCCGACCGGATAGCCGCCCTTGATACGATCGGCATCCTGATGTTGTCGATAATCGCGATTCTTGGCATGCTGATGCGGACAACCGCTTATTTAGATATTATTCTTGTCATTGGCGTGGTCAGCTTTATCGGAACGACGGCTTTCGCCCGTTATATTGAACGTGGGTTGGTGATGGAGGATGAATAGTGCGTATGGAATTCTGGCGGCTTTGTTTGTGCTGTTCGGAGCTCTACTCAGCCTGTTCAGCGCCTTAGGGCTGATCCGTCTGCCCGATGTTTACTTGCGCTCGCATGCTGCGACCAAGAGTGCCACACTGGGTGTATTGTTCATCTTATCAGGAGCTTTCCTGTACTACTGGTTAGTGGAAGATCTCGTCAGTTTCAAGCTGGTGCTCGGTATTGTGTTCGTGTTCCTGACTGGCCCCGTAGCGGGGCATCTGAATGCAAGAGCTGCCTACCGGACCGGTGTTCATCTTTGGGAACAAAGCACGCAGGATGACTTGAAGGAAGCGTTACAACAGGAGCGCGCCGAGGCCAAAAAGAATGCCGAAAAATCACACAAACTTCAATAGTTTAAGGCGATATCGACATATAACCTAAAATTTCCCTCTTTTATAGCCGAAAAAGACATAGATTGTGTTAAAGCCGAATTTCAAGCAGGAATTTTTGTAAAAACAAGGGAAGAAAGGATGGGTATGTTAAAGAACGAACTAGGGGGATTTATATGTTTAAAATAATCAGCCAGGAAAAGGAGCTAGCGCAGTTTCACTTTATTTGGATGACCGTGTGGAGAGAAAAGGGGTTTGAGTTTGAATTCGCGGAACGCGTGCTTGATCGCAGACTAATTCTGTCACCCCAAGGTGACTACTGCGGCACGGCTGAAATCAGGTCTTATGCGACCGAGGCAGCTGAGCTGGAACAGATCGCTCCCTTTTCATCCTTGCCGGAGATAGCGATGAATCCCGACCGCGTCGTGGTCGCTGATAAAATTGCACTGCTTCGGGAGCATCGGGGCAAATATATGAATGAAATGTTATCCTGCCTCGTTCACATGTCGGACAAACAAGGCGCGCTTTGGTGCGCAGCACTATTGGAGCCGGTGCTTAGCCGGGCGCTGCGGATCACATTCAAAGTACCCATGATCGTAATGGGAGAGAAGCAGCCGTACAAGGGAGATTACGTTGTGCCGGTGCTCATTCCTGTTGGGGAAATTATTAAAGATCCGGCGCGGCATCCTTGGCTGTCCTATAGCCATTGTTTTGAGGAGAATCAGCCCGCATTTGCATGAAGCTGTTGATTCCTGATGCATTATACTTCGTGTTGAGAAAGTGGCGGATGGAATGGATGTATCATTGACGGTATTGGACAAGCGTAACCGACTGTTTGTTAAATTGATCTGGGGTCTGCTGGCGTTAGGAGTCGCGGCGGATTATGGGGCAGGTTTACCGAGCTCTATGATCTGGATGTTAGTGATTATTGGAAGTTTGACTTGTGGATTCGCAACGCTTTTGACTTATATGCGGGTATTCAGATCTTCCATCATGTATTTGGTCGCCAGTATTTTAACACTGATCATCGTTCTGCTTATCGTTTCGGACCCTAATCCGATCGTCAGTACTTATTTCATGGTTTATGTGAACATTGGTTTGATGACTCTTTACGCGAACTATAAGCCGATTATTTTCTCTGGCGTGCTCGGAATGGGTGTCAGCACTTATCTGTATTTAACTCCAGAGTATAAAGAAAAGCTGTTTCCTGGTGAAAGTCTAACTTACCTGTATCTTTACCTGATCCTCTTTACGGTGAGTCTGGTTTTCTCCATGCGCTTCAGTGAGCGATTGCAGCGGCAGGTCGCAGAGGAAGGCAAAGCTGCTGCTGAGGCAAACCGAGAGTCTGACTTGCTTTTGGAGAAGATGAAGGATACCGTTATGACCTTGGACGACTTCAGCTCTCGCTACAGTGGAGAGGTAGCCGCAGCGGGACAAGTCTCGCGCGAGGTGACGGCCGCATTCGGCGAAATGAGTGCAGCCTCCGAGCATCAGTCAAGCGCCATGCAACGTGTTTCTGCATCGATTGATTCCGTCGAGACAGCGGTCGGCAGCTTGGCCGGTAAAACTTCGTCTTTGGCAGAACTTTCGGAAGAGACGACGGAGCTTGCTCGCAGCGGCAGCGAAGGTATGTCCCAATTGATGGGATCTATGAACCAGGTGGAGCGCATTATGGCGGGCTTGGTGGAACTGATGGAGGATATGGAGCGCCAGAATGCAAAGGTGGGCGACATCAACCGCAGCATTAGCGATATTGCCAGCCAGACCCAGCTGCTCTCGCTCAACGCCTCGATCGAGGCTGCCCACGCAGGCGAGCAGGGGCGCGGCTTCGCGGTCGTAGCCGATGCGGTAGGCAAGCTGGCCGATAGCTCCAGCATCGCGGCTGGCGACATCGCTGAGATTCTGGAGAGCACCCGGCAGCGTATGGATGCGGTCAGTGCTGTGGTGGCTGAAGGCCAACAGGCCGTACGAGCGAGCTCCGGGCTGACGGAGGAAGTTGGACATTCTGTCGGACGGATCAAAAGCAATAGCGACAAAGTGCTTGAGCATGCCGGTGCTTCCGTGCAGGCATCAGCGCAGCTGGAACAAGAATATCATCAAATCGCCGGTGATACGGCTTCCATGGCTTCTGTAACCGAGCAGAATCAGGCGTCAATGGAAGAGATCAATGCAAGCATGGCGGAGCAGCATAGCCAGATTGTAGGCATTGCCAGCGGTTATGAGAAGCTGAACGAGCTCGTAGCCGAGCTGAGGTATCTTGTTCAGCAACGGAGTACGGGGAAATAATGGTTGTTTCTCCTACGCATTAGCGTTTTGAAACATTGTTTACTCTCAGGTAGGTTATATTCAAACGGATCTGTTGTCGCTATCCAAGCGGAACAGGTCCGTTTTTTATTTAAAACTGGTTTAAAATGGTTTAAGGATAATTTTGGTAGTACGTAAATTGAAGTTGTGGTAATATATGCCTAATGAACTGGTAATTCTGGAGATTTTCACTCGAAATGGGGAAGCTGACCAAGCATGCTTGCACTGTTGGGCCGCGTAGGAATTTTGCTGCTGATCTATTTTCTATTTTTTCTCGGTCCATTCGGCGTCTACTCTGTTGGTATGGTAGTGTTTCTTTTCTTTGCCCGCATCTCACTAACTCTGTTAGAGGAGAACCCTGGATGGGATCAGCGTGGTTGGAGCCGCTATCGTAATAAAAGGCGGAGAGGGTTATAAATGCTAACGAGTCAGTATGGAGCCGGGCCAGCTGTATGAACGATTACGAGGTTAGTGGGAGTAAGTGAGGGTAACTGAAAGTAAGTGTGAGTAAGTGTGAGTAAGTGTGAGTGTGAGTGTGAGTGTGAGTGTGAGTGAACCAATGTAGCCCACTTTCGAACCTTCGAAAAGTGGGCTGCATTTATTCTGGGGGGATTGTGCTAGAGGAACGCAAGCAACGCACTCAAGTAGCTGGAGCTACTTGCTTCGGCCAAATGGCCGCGAACGAGCACAAGCAAGTAGTAAAAGCTACTTGATTCGGCCAAATGGCCGCGAACGAACGAATTCAAGTAGCCAAAGCTACTTGGTTCGGCCGTATTGCCGTGAACGAGCGCAAGCAAGTAGTCGAAGCTACTTGCTTCGGCCGCATGGCCGCAAACGAGCGCAAGCAAGTAGTCAAAGTTACTTGGTTCGGCCGCATGGCCGCGAATGAGCACGAGCAAGTAGCCAAAGCTACTTGAATCGGCCAAATGGCCGCGAACGAGCACAAGCAAGTAGTCAAAGCTACTTGATTCGGCCAAATCGCCGATAACGAGCACGCTCAAGTAGTCAAAGCTACTTGATTCGGCTAAATCGCCGATAAGGAGCACGCTCAAGTAGTCAAAGCTACTTGATTCGGCTAAATCGCCGATAAGGAGCACGCTCAAGTAGTCGAAGCTACTTGATTCGGCCAAATCGCCGATAACGAGCTCGCTCAAGTAGTCGAAGCTACTTGGTTCGGCCAAATGGCCGCAAACGAGCGCAAGCAAGTAGTCAAAGCTACTTGATTCGGCTAAATCGCCGATAAGGAGCACGCTCAAGTAGTCAAAGCTACTTGATTCGGCTAAATCGCCGATAAGGAGCACGCTCAAGTAGTCGAAGCTACTTGATTCGGCCAAATCGCCGATAACGAGCTCGCTCAAGTAGTCGAAGCTACTTGATTCGGCCAAATCGCCGATAACGAGCTCGCTCAAGTAGTCGAAGCTACTTGGTTCGGCCAAATGGCCGCAAACGAGCGCAAGCAAGTAGTCGAAGCTACTTGATTCGGCCAAATCGCCGATAACGAGCTCGCTCAAGTAGTCGAAGCTACTTGATTCGGCCAAATCGCCGATAACGAGCTCGCTCAAGTAGTCGAAGCTACTTGATTCGGCTAAATCGCCGATAACGAGCTCGCTCAAGTAGTCGAAGCTACTTGATTCGGCCAAATCGCCGATAACGAGCTCGCTCAAGTAGTCGAAGCTACTTGATTCGGCCAAATGGCCGCGAACGAGCGCGAGCAAGTAGTCGAAGCTACTTGATTCGGCCAAATGGCCGCGAACGAACGAATTCAAGTAGACAAAGCTACTTGATTCGGCCAAATGGCCGCGAACGAGCGCGAGCAAGTAGTCGAAGCTACTTGATTCGGCCATAGTGCGGCAAACGAGCGTCAAACAAGTAGTCCAAGCTACTTGGTTCGGCCAAATCGCCGATAACGAGCACGCTCAAGTAGTCGAAGCTACTTGAGGGTGCCCGCTAACCGAGGCTCAGGCTCAGATCGCCTGCGAGCGAGACAGGTCCTCGCGGATCAGATCCGCTGTCAGCTGGCCGCTCAGCGTGACCATCGGCACACCGCCGCCCGGATGGGTCGAGCCGCCGACAAAGTAGAGTCCTTCCAGCAGAGGGCTGCGGCTCGGAATTTTGAAGCCGCCGTTCAGCTTGCGGTCGGTGACGACGCCGTAGATCGATCCGCCGTTCGCTCCGTAGAGCGACTGCAGATCATCCGGGATGAACTGCTCCTCGTATACAATATGGGAGCGAAGATCCTCGGCTCCCATGCGCTCCAATTTGTCCAAAACGAGATCCCGGTACGCTCTGCGGTTCTCCTCCCAGCTCTTGCCTTGCTGGAGCGGCGGAACATGGGTTAGTACGAACCAGTTCTCGCAGCCGTCTGGAGCCTGGCTGGAATCACTTTTGGAGGAGATGCCGACGTAGACAGTGGGATCGACGGTTGGAACCCGATCCACGAACATATCGTGGAACTCCCGTTCCGGATTGCGGGAGAAAAAGAAATTGTGATGCTTGAATTTGTCGTAGCTGCGGTTCACGCCGAGCAGCAGCACATGGCCGGATACGGATGGCTCAAATTTGCCAAGCTTAGCCACCTGGCGTTCATTGCCGGAAACTTCCTCCAGTAAAGAGCGATGCGCCGGAATTGCCTCCATATTACAAACGACGATATCCGCATACAGCTCTTCTCCGCTGGACAAACGCACTCCGGAGGCGCGGCCGCCTGTCTCGATAATGCGCGTCACCTCGGCTCCCGTCCGCACAGGAACACCGAGCTCCTGGAGCAGCTTGAGCTCCGCGCGAGCAATCTCGTACATACCGCCTTTTACGAAGTAGATGCCAAGCCCCATTTGCACATAAACCAGCTGTGAGAGTACGGCCGGCGCGGCGTAGGGGGAGGATCCTATGTACATCGTGAAAAACTGGAAGATTTGGCGCAGATGGGGATGCAGCAAATGCTGCTCCGTCAACTGAGAGACGGTTTTCAACGGATCCATGGCGAACAGCTCTTTGAGCGTATGCTGATGGCGCAAATCAGGCAATCCCGATAGGGAACGGCTGTAGACGCTTTTCATGCTTAGATCATATTGCTTGCGACAGTAGTCCAGATAGCCGAGGAACCGCTCGCGATCCTCAGGGGATAATTCACCGATAGCATCCAGCATTGCGGGCAAATCTCCCACTAGATCCAGTACAGTTCCATCCTCATAGAGTCCTCTCCACTGCGGCTCGACTCTCTGAACCGTCAAGTAATTATGCAGATTTCGGCCTGCCGACTCAAAAAGCTTTTCCAGCGTCCATGGCATCGTAAGAATGGAAGGACCGGTATCAAACTGATAACCGAGACCTGAACGGATGTTAAGTTTGCCGCCTGCCCGTTCGTTTTTTTCGAGAACGGTCACCTCATGACCGTCCGACCGCAGCCGGATTGCCGCTGATAGGCCAGCGAGTCCTCCTCCAACGACGATAATTTTTTTACTCAACTCAAGTTCCTCCTCCGTGTTGAAAGGTTAAAAGGTTCAGGATCGTCTATACTAGGTAGAATCACGAAATCTCCCGTTTTCCTCTTTTAACCATTGTGGGCGGGATTTCAGTAGGTGATACCTCGTTATAGTTAAAAGTTTTTGAGGATAGCGCGGATAGGGAGGAAAGCGATGAACGTCGAATGGTTCGTGAGCTTGGGTCTGCTGGCCTGCGGGAGCCTGCTGTTATCTGAGAGAAGACTGAAGGCAGCCCGTCTGGACGCTAGGCAGCAAGTAGGTGAATCTTTTGGCGTGGCTCGTTCGTCAGCGGAAAAGGAAGCGGCAGAACAGAGGTGGAGCGTCATTATTCCGGCACGAGATGAGGCGGATAATTTGGCTGATCTGCTGCCGCTGCTAGCCAAGCAGACTGTTCCTCCCATCGAGATTATCGTCGTTGATGACGGTTCAAAAGACGGCACAGCCGAGGCGGCCGCCGCCTATCCCGGCGTAACCGTTATAACGGCGGGCGAGCTGCCGCCCCGCTGGCGCGGCAAAAACTGGGCCTGCAGCCGAGGTGCAGAGACGGCCCGTGGGAGCAGGTTGCTTTTTCTTGACGCAGATACGCGTCCGGCTCCGGAATTTTTGACTGCGGCATGGAGTGCCTGTGGCCCAGGCATTTGCCTGACGATCCAGCCTTGGCATCTGACAGGTAGCCTGCGGGAGCAGCTTTCCGCCTTTTTGAACACGGCCGTTCTGGCTGGCTCGGGTAGATTCATAGCCGGAAGCAGGCTAGGCGGGAGTAAGGTGGTCGAAAAAACATCCCGTCACTTGGGACAAGTGCAGGGGGAGTCATCCGCTCCAGCGTCAATTAAGGAACGGGAGGAGTGGCGCAGCAGATGGGGGCTACAGAAGCTGGGGAGCGCCCGCGCCCAGCGTTTGCCCGGAGCGTTCGGGCCTTGCTTGGCTTGTGACCGAATGGACTATGTGACGGTTGGTGGACATGCTTCCATACGGGGCGAGGTGTTGGATCACGACCGCTTGGCGAGAAGGTTCTCTGAGCAAGGCATGATGAGCCGTGCCATGCTTGGTGGACAACTGTTAAAGTTCCGCATGTACAGCAGTGGCTGGCGGGAGATGACGGACGGCTGGGCCAAAAGCATCGCGCTCGGCGCAGGCGGATCGCCGCTCCCTGCGCTGCTGCTCATGATTTTATGGATCAGCGGACTTGCGGGAGCCGCAGTCGGAATTGGAACGGAGCTTGTTCAGCTCGTCCGCGAGCTAGCACAAGGTTGGACGGCGGACGGAGCAGCTCTCGGAGCGCCAGCGCTGCCGACCATGTTCACAACGCTCGGGCCACCTAAGCTGCCGAGCATGCCCACAATGCTCGGGTCACCCGAGCTACCGAACATGTTCACAACGCCTGGGCCACCTGCACTGCTTAACATGCACACAACGCTCGGGTCCCACGAGCTGCCGAGCATGCCCACAGCGCTCGATGCACCTGCACTATTGAGCATGCTCACATCACTCGGAGCGTCCGCCCTGCTCTACATCCTCGCCGCGCTAACGGCATGGCGAGTTTGGCGGCATGCAGGTTCATTCAGTCGGACAGCCGCATTCCTTTATCCGCTGCCACTGGTTTATTTTATCGTGGTGTTCATCTACTCTCTTTATCGCTCCTATATTCGCCGCAGCGTGAGTTGGAAGGGTAGGGACCTCGATGTGGCCTGAGCTTGGGACTACAGCAGTTATTATTCTTGATGCGGTGGTCTGGCTGCTGCTGCATGCGCTAGCCGTCACCTTCGCGATGCGCATCCCGTGGCAGAGATTGAACAAAGACGGCCCGCTGACTCGTATTCGTCCTTTTGAACAGGATGGCCGCTGGTACGAACGCTGGCTGAAAATCCACATCTGGAAAGACTTTCTTCCAGATGGAGGGAGCTGGGTAAAGGCAGGGTTTGCGAAGCGAAAGCTGCAGGCTAGAAACCGTGACTATCTGCAAAGATTTGTGGCGGAGACGCGGCGAGGCGAGCTTACACACTGGATTTTATTCCTTCCGTTACCCATTTTCATAGGATGGAATAACGCGTTAGGCATGCTTTTGATGGTGATTTATTGTTTTATCGCGAACATTCCTTGTATTCTCGTTCAACGCTACAATCGGGCGCGTCTATTGAAAGTCATGTCGCGAGGGCGGCGATTGTGATATTCTAGATGTTGATATTAGACAGATTGGAAGAATAGAAATAGAGGAGCTGTCTCGCAGAAATGGAATTTGATGTGCAGTACATAAGCTTCTTCGTCATTCAGACGGATGGAGAGGGCACGGACTCCGGCAAGCGGTTCCGACATTTTCAGACGATGGATGGCGAGGATTACGAAGACAGCCCGCTAAAAGAGTTCTTGAGCGGTGAGTTCGCACGGATCGTGAAGCGCAAGGCCGAGCGGCATCCCGTCTCGGAGTCGGTGCCGACGAAGATCGGCCGATTCCGGGTGGAGCCTGGCTACGAGCCCGACAGCAACCCGGATTACAATCTGCTGCAGCGGCTGCGCAGCGCAGATACGGCGGAGCGATTCCATAGTATTGCCGATGAGCTAGTGCACATCTACATGGACACCTCCGCTGTGCGCGGCGGTGCATTTATTGCTGTGCAGGCGACGCTGTCCAAGCTGTTCGACACCCCGTTCCTATTTTTGTTGAAATGCGATTTTGAGTCCAAAATCGCGCGGATCGCCGATGAACGCAGCCTGATCTCCACGGTAGAAATGGCCATCAGCGCTCGCAGCATCAAGTCCATCCAGTACCCGCATATGCCGGAGGAAGGCATGCTTGAGCCTTGGGAAGTCAAGATCCACCAGGCTTCCCATGCCCGTTACTTTGAGGATTTCCTCAAATTTGTCAGTTATGAGCGGCCGTTGCCCGAGGTTATGGGCGAGCAGGTGCTGGACATGGTGCAGCAGTATATGACGGACAAGTGGCAGGACGACGTAAGTCCTCTCCGCAAGGAAGAGGAGGAGGCGGTCGAGATTTGGGCGGCTTCTGATAAAAGGGAGCTGTTAGAGCGCTGGACCCCGGAGCAAGTATACGCCGCGTCTGCCGTGCTCGTAGAGCAGAAGGAGGATCTTGGCCTCAGCTTCAAGCTGGGAGGCGTCCAGGTCAAAGGGCTACTGACTGACTTCGGTCAGTCGCTGCATTTTGCTCGCCACAATGGCCGTTATGTCGCCGTAATCGAAGGGGATTTCTTTCAATTCGAGCGTGGAATCTCGCCGGTAGAACTCCTTCATCCGCCCGAGCTTGTTCAGGTGATGGAAGTTATCGGACAGGCTAGCCCCCAAGATGAGCCAACTGGCCTCGATTCACCAGGAGATGGAAGCAACGATAGCGTTGCCGCAGGATCAGGTCACGAGAATTCGGCGGTTAACAACGAAGATGATGATGTTCCTTGGTAAAGGGAGCGGCGCAGAGGAGGGGAAACGACAATGCAGCAAGTGATGTTCATCGAGCTTGGCATGGGTACGGATTTGCATGGACAGAACGTGACCAAAGCGGCGGTTAGAGCCGTTCAGGACGCGATCCATCGCAATTCGATGCCAGGTTTACGGACGGTGCTGCCGGGTGGCAGCCTGGACAACATGAAGGTCAGAGTCAAGCTGGCTGTGCCTTGCGATGAGGATAAGCTCGATATAGAGGCGGTTAAGGCAGAGCTGCCTTACGGCCAGGTCGAGGTTGAGATTATGCCCGGCGGAATGTTGACGTCTAGTGGTATTATTTTAGAGGACAAGGAAGATCGCAATGATCTGATCTATGTCGTGCTTGCCTCCGTTGAGGCGGGTTACTAGAGGGACTACGATGGAGTAGGGAGTGTAGTGAGTGGATTATATCAAGGCAATTATCCTAGGCATTGTCGAAGGACTGACGGAATTCCTGCCGGTGTCATCAACTGGCCATATGATTCTCGTTGCCGATCTGTTGAACTTTACCGGTGAGCGCGCCAAGACGTTTGAGGTTGTCGTTCAGCTCGGAGCGGTATTGGCCGTATTCGTATTGTATTTCAAGCGGTTTATTGGGTTTCTTAAATTTGATTTTTCCAAAGGCGCTGGCCTGAACGCGATTCATATCGCTCTGGGCATGATTCCTGCCGGTGTGATGGGCGTGTTGCTGCATGGCCTCATCAAGCAGTATTTGTTTGGCACGACTACCGTGCTGATCGCGCTCATTGCCGGCGGTGTGTTGATGATCGCAGCGGAGCAGTACCAGAAGCGGCATGTTCCTTCCGCCGAAACGGTGGATGATATTACGTACAAACAAGCTTTTGGCATCGGCATCTTCCAAATTCTTGCGCTCTGGTCGGGCTTCTCCCGTTCAGGCTCGACGATTTCCGGCGGTATCTTCATGGGTACGAGCCAGAAGGCAGCGGCGGACTTCACGTTTATCCTGTCCGTGCCGATGATGCTTGGGGCGACAGGAGTGGATCTGTACAAGAGCCGCGATCTGCTTGTGCCAGAGGATTATGGACTGTTTCTTCTCGGCCTCGTCGTTTCGTTTGTAGTTGGTTTGATCGCAGTTGTTACTTTTATCAATCTGATCAAAAAGCTCAAGCTGAGCTGGTTCGCGTACTACCGGTTCGGCCTTGCCGCTATCTTCTTTTTGTTCCTGATGTAAGCCTATAGTCAAACACAGCAAGCCGGCCCACGCATTTCGATGCGAAGGTCGGCTTGTTGCGTTTTCGACAATGGTGGCTAGATGAACTTGTTATACGTCTAGAGACTGAGTCAACTATTGGTCCATGGTCGGTTATGCAATGACTGTCCTCGTATTACAATGGACCATATCAGCGAGTGAGAGAAGGAAAATCATATGGAACAGTTAAAACCAGCGCCGCTGGGTGTTAAAATGTCGGTTCTGTGTTTGTTCATTGCCATTGCGGCCGGAATAATTGAAATGGAGATTAGGATTATGGAACTGATTTCAAATGAATCCTATTCACAAATCGGTGTTATTATTGAAGCCAACGTGAGAACCGGCATTATTGCCGGAATAGTTTATGTCATTATGAAGATGTATGAAGGAAAAAACTGGGCCCGCATTATGCTGTTAGTAGTACTTGGAATCATCGGAAAGTTAACTCTAATTATCGATCCGATTCAGTGGATCTTGGCAGGAAATGCATTGAACAATATTTTTGGCGACATGACGGTTTACTCCAGTTTGTTAGCAATTAATCGTATTGTTCACATTTTGGCTGTGTGTATCGGATTATTCTTGATGTTCCGGCCTGCTGCGAATCGGTTTTTCCGTGCGGCGGCTTGATTTCAAGCGGATCATGTAAACTTAGAGCCATAGATGTGGCTTTTGCCCTGACATATACGTCTAACAGAATAGAAAACAGAAAGGAGGCACATCCGAATACATTCACTAATCGAATCTTTATATTCCCAACTATAAATGAGCAAAAACGGATACAAAAAATCCCAAAATAGGTCAAGCCAACTTGAACTGTTCACGAACTACGTGAAATGGAATGCCGTTCTTGCCGCAATCGTAGACAAACTGAAGTCGGTCCAGTTGGACTTGCTTCCGAACCGTACGCAATCCTTCGCCAAAAGGGCAGGGTTGCCCTAACCCTGTAGTACAGTACAAATGTGTCCAAGCCAGCAACGCCCACAGGCGGGTAAATGCCGTTGCTGAACGAACCTGGTAGGTATCGAAGCCAAGATTGTTTTTGGACTGGCGGAAAAAAATCTCAATGGGCCAACGCTTGCTGTAATACATGGAAATCGTTTCCGTATCCAAGGAAACATCCGTGCACAAAAAAGCGCGTAGCGCTTTAGGCACACCAAACGCTTGCTCCGGCCAGCACAGCAGAACGGCAGCATTTTCAATATCGTTCAAGGCGCCTTCATATCGGTATGTCCAGTATGAAGTTCCGTTCACGGTCACAAGGCGAACGTCTTCTTTGCGGATATGGGCGGAAAAATCCTTTAGGGAGATACGGATCCCTTGCGGGTAGATAATCCGATTGGTTTTAAGACCACCAATAAGATGGTAGCCAGCAGAGGCGTAGCTGTCGATTACGCGAGAGCAAGTGAACCAAGAATCCACAAGCACGTAACCGCCATGAGGCGGAAGAGGCAGCGTAGCGGCTATATCGCACACATGATCTATTTTTGTATACACCGTGCCGTCGGGATTCGTTTTCGTTTTGTCGTACAAGTCAATGGAATGGATCAAAGAAGTGTCGTTACTTTGGACCACCGTCGCTTGAACTTGATGGCCCCAAACCACTTTTCCTTCCAAGTGAGAATGATGAAACCCGGTCTGCTCCATCGGAGATTGCGCCTGTGACGAAGGCTTTGTCTTCTTGGAGATCGTATCATCATGAATAACAAACAGCGGCTCTGCTGTCTGCTTGGCTATTTGAACCACGTACCGAAGTGATTCGACCTTGACTTTGTTTTGCAACACCGCTTCATCCCACTTGCCTTCGGCCAGAAAATGCCCAAGTGTCGTACGGTGGCAGCTACTATACTCGGCTAGATCCACTACCTTGCCACGAAAACCTTTCGCTGCAGCCGCCGCCATGTATGTCTCGATATGTGCCACGACCGGCTTAGAAAAATACAGCGGTAACCGGTGTTGTAACAAGTAATTGCGAAGCGCGGCATGATCGGGTAGGATGGCAGTATGAGACATAGCAATTTCTCCTTGGTGAAAATCAGTTGTGGTGACTACTTTTTACCACAAGGAGAATGCTTTGTCTCTCTTCTTTTTTGTTTTACAGTTTACTGGAAGTGAATTTGCTCATTTATAGTTCCCAATATTTCAATCGAATTCATCGAATCATCTGCATTAAAAAAGGTCCTGAGGATGCGGAGGATTTGGCTCAGAAAGTTTTTGTTAAGGCTTTAGAGCACGGTGATAGGTTTCGTAATCAGTCAAGCTCGTTCACTTGGTTGTATCGAATTACGATGAACACAATTATCGATGAACTCCGAAGGGTGCAAATTCATAAACGACACGAGAAGTTTAAACTTGAATCTTCACTTATATCGATGGACTTTACAAGTAATGTAGAAATGAGAATTGATTTATCAAGTGCGCTCAAACGATTTAATGAATTGGATAGGGAGATCATTACACTTAGATTTTTTGTTGATTGTTCTTTTGAAGAGATCGCATCGATTGTTGGAATGCGCAAAAGTGCTGTCAAGAACAGATTATATCGAGCCTTAGGAAAATTGCGTACCGAACTACTCAATTGGGGAGGATCTATGCCTATGTCAATTGGTGAGTGGATCAGTCTAGTGAATATTTTGGAAGATGAAAATAATGTTGATTGGAATCGGGCTGTAACCGATGAGATCTTTAATGAATTGAAGGGTAATTTAGACAGAATCACGGACCATTTTGGGCCATTATCCCAAAAAATAAGTATTGAAATATATCCGGACCTAGAAAAATTTCACGCTCAGACAGGAAAGCCTAATGGACCCGATTGGTATATTGCGATGCTGGGGAATGATGGATCAACGATAAAAATGGTGTCGCCCCTTAACCCAGGACCGCGACATTCCCATGTATCCGTAATAAAAGCGGCATTGAGCCTTTTTGCTACAGCAGTTGCACTTGATAGGAATAAAAAAATCCCACAATGGCTTAAATCAGGCATCGGTCATTATGAAGCCAATCAATTTTGGGGCGACCACAGGAAAGAAGTGAAATCAGACATAGAACAGGGCACTATTCCAAGATTAACAGAACTTGATGGAGATTGGGGTGACTTTACAGATCGTAAGGGACATATGTATTCCTATTCACTTGTAGAATATATTGTAGCGACATATGGATATGTTCAGTTAAGAGCGCTTATTCGAAGTCCAAATGCATACGTCGACATATTTGGGTGCTCGCAGACTGAATTCGAGGGGAAATGGATGAATTATCTATCCTTGAAATATGCGTAGGGAATTCGGCAGGAAATTAAAACTATAGGTTAGCAACTCTGAACAAAGGGCCATCCGATAAAGGATGGTTCTTAAAAACTTTTGTACCTATTTGTAATCCCGAACAATAACATCTATTACGTTCTGTCCCCAATTCGAAGCTTCCGAGCCGGATTCATTCCAGCTGTAGGTGATGAGTGCTTTCCACAACGCCCAGCCGCGTGCGCGATTAACGGTATCTACATCAAAACCCATGCAATTCAAGAAAATTTTACGGCTTGTATCATCAAAAAAGTTCCATGCCATTACAAGATCGCTTGAAGGATCGCCAACTCCCATCGTTCCAAAGTCGATGACGCCGGATAATCTTCCATCTTTCACAAGCAAGTTACCCACGGCAACGTCACCATGCAGCCATAGTGGCGCTGATGGATAGGTTGTCGCAAGCGCTAGCTCCCATATTTCAGTTAAAAGCTTGTGATCGTAGCTGCCGCTTAAAGTTTCAATGACGGATCTTGTATCCTGTTCGTAAACGGCCAAGTTTCCGCCTCGATGAAAGTTTTGGACGCCTGCGGGTATGCCGTCACTTGCATCGATCGCTTGCAATTCTTTCAAAAATCCTGCGAGGTCTTCGGCAAATTCATTCATATTGGATATGTTGGCATGTGTGACGGTATCGCCTTCAATCCACCGGTTGACGGACCAGGGGAGGGGGTACTCCTCTGTGGGCTCGCCTTTTGCAACAGGAGCAGGAATAGGTAAAGACAGAAGAGGCTTAAAAATTGGCAGCCATGCCAACTCTTTCTCCACAGCCGAGGCATAACGTTCATGACTAGGCAGACGAACGGTCATTTCATAGTCCAGCCGATAGGTGCGGTTATCATGACCGCTTTTTTCCACAGGGTGGATCTCTAAGTCCCTCCACTGAGGGAACTGGCTATAAATTAATCGGCGTACCAGATCAACCGTAATTTGCATCATTTTCCTCGCTTCTTTCTTTAAAAAATTGAATTATATTAATCATAACGTTTCCGCTTGATCACCTCCAGAGAGAAAACAATTAAAGAAAACCGCAATTTCACGTATAGAAAAAGATGACTCCTGATATCCAGAAGTCATCTTCTTTTTACTGTTTAGACCAGAACTTTAATTAAACTGTCCATTACTGCGCTCTGATGTGGCAACAGCCTACCTGGTATAGTCGCCTGACCGATAGCTATCGGCAGGATGCTGGGACAGGGTAGATTTTCCAGTATTAGAGCGGTTCTCTTTGTCGGAGACAAAGTTACGAACTGTGCTGATCAGTTTATCCCTAGCGCTTTTGTTGCGCATGAGATAGGTGACACCTGCTCCAATTGCTGTACCTAAAATTTTCTTATTCATTGTTGTTTCCTCCCTTTTGATCGCTCGTTATATCTCTACTTACCCTCCTGAGCAGGGAAGAAACTTTAGGTGTTAAGTAGTTCTAAAGTGTTGAACATGTTCCGAAACCCATTGAGCGAATGTGCGAGGCGGGCGACCCGTAATCTGCTGTACGGTCGGAACGACTGTGTAAGCAGACTCTGGAGGATTAGCTTTCCATCCTAGTACGAATTCGATGACGTCATCTTGAGCTCCCTTTTTTCGCATATGTTCGCGTGCTTGTTCTTCAGAGAGTTCAACGAATTGGATGTCCCGCCCAAGCGCTGCACTGATCATACGAACCTTCTCGGAAATGGTTAACACTTCAGGGCCAGACAGCGAATAGATTTTTCCGGCATGACCGACGCTCGTTAACGCGGTTGCCGCCACGCTTCCGATATCGGCCTCGTGAATCATCGCGTCCAGTGAATCGCCGAATGGCTCCCTCACTATACCTTCTGAGCGAATGGACTCCGTCCACACAAGAGCATTGGACATATACTCAGGGGAAGGCTGGAGATAAGTCCATTCCAGATTGCTGGCTTCAACGGCCTCTTCCACAGGACCTTTTACACCGCTCCACAAAACCGTGGCTCGTTGCACCCCGGCCTTCGTGGCCAATTCAACAATCTGGGGTCCAGTCTGCAGGGGGCCCGTAACCATCACTACTAAAAGTGATCAAGTGCATGCCAGTAACGCCGCGCATTGCTGGTGCAAGGGATTCCGGTTTAGAAAGGTCGCCATAAACGACCTCAACTCCTTTTGGCAGATTGGCATTTGCCGGATTTCGTGACAGCGCACGTACATCATGCCCGGCCCGAACCAGATGCTCGACTACATGGCGACCGACATTTCCTGTCGCTCCTGTTACTAATATTGTCATTGTGTATTCCCTCCAATTGTTAATGTCCCGAAGTTCTTTTGGTGACATATTTCAATCATAAAGGTTCACACTAGTGTGAAGGTCAAGCGGAATTTTAGTTGATAATAGAGGATGCCTCATAAATCTTTGTTTCATCACCTGTAAAAATGTATCCGCTAGAGGAGTGGACCCATCCGTATTTTTCGTAATAGCCATTCAAATCGGTACTAAGATAAAGGTTGTTGTATCCCTTTTTCCCGGTTTCTTGGCGAGCATGTTGCAGCAATTTGGACCCGATTCCTTGACCCCGATACTCAGGAGCAACATATAAACAGGCAAGCCACGGAAACAAATCTTGGCGACTGATTAAGTCATTCCGTAACAAGGCATACGTCCCTATGATCGATTCATCCATTTTAGCAATAAAGAAGCTCGGCAAATCGCTATCTGTTTTCATTGAATGAAGGATGCAGTCATGGTAAAACGGAAAGTTATTCTCGGTTCCCCATTGGTCCCAAAATAGTTGAACGGCTCTTTCGAAATCTTCGGTTTTATCTTTAAGTGAATAGATCTCGATCATTGTATCTCTCCATCTTTAAAAAAGCCTTTTTCGAGAATGTACTCTTCATTGGAATTTTTTATAATAATATCTATAAATGAGCAAATTCACTTCCAGTAAACTGTAAAACAAAAAAGAAGAGAGACAAAGCGTTCTCCTTGTGGTAAAAAGTAGTCACCACAACTGATTTTCACCAAGGAGAAATTGCTATGTCTCATGCTTCCATCCTACCCGATCATGCCGCGCTTCGCAATTACTTGTTACAACACCGGTTACCGCTGTATTTTTCTAAGCCGGTCGTGGCGCATATCGAGACATACATGGCGGCGGCTGCAGCGAAAGGTTTTCGTGGCAAGGTAGTGGATCTAGCCGAGTATAGTAGCTGCCACCGTACGACACTTGGGCATTTTCTGGCCGAAGGCAAGTGGGATGAAGCGGTGTTGCAAAACAAAGTCAAGGTCGAATCACTTCGGTACGTGGTTCAAATAGCCAAGCAGACAGCAGAGCCGCTGTTTGTTATTCATGATGATACGATCTCCAAGAAGACAAAGCCTTCGTCACAGGCGCAATCTCCGATGGAGCAGACCGGGTTTCATCATTCTCACTTGGAAGGAAAAGTGGTTTGGGGCCATCAAGTTCAAGCGACGGTGGTCCAAAGTAACGACACTTCTTTGATCCATTCCATTGACTTGTACGACAAAACGAAAACGAATCCCGACGGCACGGTGTATACAAAAATAGATCATGTGTGCGATATAGCCGCTACGCTGCCTCTTCCGCCTCATGGCGGTTACGTGCTTGTGGATTCTTGGTTCACTTGCTCTCGCGTAATCGACAGCTACGCCTCTGCTGGCTACCATCTTATTGGTGGTCTTAAAACCAATCGGATTATCTACCCGCAAGGGATCCGTATCTCCCTAAAGGATTTTTCCGCCCATATCCGCAAAGAAGACGTTCGCCTTGTGACCGTGAACGGAACTTCATACTGGACATACCGATATGAAGGCGCCTTGAACGATATTGAAAATGCTGCCGTTCTGCTGTGCTGGCCGGAGCAAGCGTTTGGTGTGCCTAAAGCGCTACGCGCTTTTTTGTGCACGGATGTTTCCTTGGATACGGAAACGATTTCCATGTATTACAGCAAGCGTTGGCCCATTGAGATTTTTTTCCGCCAGTCCAAAAACAATCTTGGCTTCGATACCTACCAGGTTCGTTCAGCAACGGCATTTACCCGCCTGTGGGCGTTGCTGGCTTGGACACATTTGTACTGTACTACAGGGTTAGGGCAACCCTGCCCTTTTGGCGAAGGATTGCGTACGGTTCGGAAGCAAGTCCAACTGGACCGACTTCAGTTTGTCTACGATTGCGGCAAGAACGGCATTCCATTTCACGTAGTTCGTGAACAGTTCAAGTTGGCTTGACCTATTTTGGGATTTTTTGTATCCGTTTTTGCTCATTTATAAATAATATCAAAGTTTTCGTGATAAGGATGCATGAACAAATCATATTGAATTCTACGCGTTTCATGAGAATCTCTTAAATAATGAATATCCTTTCCTCGTTCAGAAACATCACGCAGACTTCTTCTTAACAACTCGGTTTCTCCATCCGTATACAAATAAATTCTCAAATCATACCAACTTGGGGCTGTAAAAGCGACGCTCATACCCTCAATAATATTTATTTTGTTTTGTGAAGATATCAGCGTACTCTTTGAATGATTCGTGCCTATTGTATAAAAATCTAAGCCATCTCTCAGCATATGCAAGTCTCTCTCCAAAGCGGATATATTATGAGCAGATGGATGACAAGCGGTCATCTTATCATGTCGTTGTTCATTATTATATTCATAGTTAATAACCGTGTTTTTTCTAAGATGATTGCCAATAATATAGGTGTCCGTATTTATATAATTCACATCATCTCGTTCCAGAAGCGTTATAAGGTTATGGGCAAAAGTTGTTTTTCCGGATGCACCGTGACCCGAAATTCCGATGGTAATTCTTTTAGGCTGATCGTTAATCAAATTAGCGATTTTTTGTAATATTGTATCCACATTTTCCGCTCCTTATCATAACTTTCTATTTAACAAGTCCTGTAATATAGGAAGTGCTGACTCATAATCATTTTGATAATGAGCGAACGTATCTTTTACTTCAATTTTAAATCCAGTTTTTAAATATAAAGCAATGGCCTTATAACTCCAGGTTTGTGTATGTAAATATATATCCTTATCACCTTCGAGATTCATTAGATTACGAATACATTCAGCAACGAGTGCCTTTCCAAGCCCCGCACCTTGATATTCCGGGTGCACTGCAAACCAATGAATCGCTAAGTCGCGTCGTTCTCCAGTTAAGTTCCACCAGCCAGTTATTGTGCCAACTGCTTCACCTTCTGGATTTAGCACAAATAACAGCCGCTTTTTTAGTTCATTTGAGTGCAATAAATATTCCTTTTGGAAGTAGGAGAGACTTTCCTCATCGCTGTCGAATTCACCTACAGACGTTTCAATCGCGGCCCACTGTAGTTCCATTCCCTCCGTGTACCAGCCGAAGGAGTAGCCGACCGGTAATGCGAATTGGGGTAAAAAAGCACCGGCAGGCCGTTTCATGATTACGTTAAAATAAGGAATTGATTTATCTAACATGGCTGTTTCAGTATTTCTTCATCTATTTTGGAAGCAATTAAGCCTGCACCGCTACTGACATTTGATAGAATATGAACTTCCGCCTTCAACTTTGGGTAAAAGGAAGATTGCATCACCACTCCAGGATCGCTTCCCATAATAAAATATTTGAAAATCTCATTATTCATAATTACAATCCACACTCCATATCCATAGTGAATAAACTCGCTGTCCTTTATATGAGGATAAAGCACTTTTTCGGAGATTTGTTTTGATAATAATCGGTTTCCCATCAATGCATTCCAGAATTTCGCTAAATCATATACGGTAGTATACGCCCCTCCATCAGGTCCGCCTACAACTGGTATTGAATATATAGTAGTTTTCCAATGCCCATTAATGTCCACGTAACCGATTGCAGTACGTTCAGGTAACTGATCCATTCGAAAATACCCCGAATCATTCATTTCACAAACTCGGAATATATGTTTTTGAACATAATCGATAAAACTCAATCCAGTTACTTTTTCCACGATTAATCCGAGTGTTATGAAACCTGAATTACTGTATGAGAACTGGGTCCCCGGATCAAACTTCATCGGTAAATTCTGAAACATGGGGAGAAAGTGTTCTGTTGATGTCATATTGTACATTGGAGTTATATTCCAAAGACTTTCATAGTCTGTCATAAATTCTTCATCGAAGTAATCGGAAATACCTGAAGTGTGAGTGAGTAGGTGGTGCACGGTAATTCTCGGATCCATTTTACTTAAATTGATTCCTAAATCGCTTATTAAAGTGTCGAATTCTAAAAGTCCTTTATCAACAAGCTGACAGATAGCGACTGCGGTATAGATTTTGCAACCTGATGCCATGCCAAATCTTGTATTCGTAGTGTTTTTAATTTTGTCACTACGATTGGCAAATCCATAACTTTGTTCGAATTTACTTTCATTCTCAGTCCCAAATAAAATGGCGCCAGAAAACGGGATCTTACTTTCGCAGTTATGTTTATTAACGATTTCATCAATTTTCATATTCAATCACCTCAGTTCAATCATAAATGATTATGTAACAAGCTGGTGCGTAAAACTCTTTTATAACGGAAGATTACTATGGTTGCAAAAGTACTCGATTGACGCATTCTCCATCTTTTATTCCATTGCCTGTAGGGCATAGGAGTGTTCGTATCGTATATGTTATAATCAGACTTGGGTAAAAATCTCGAAATTAAAGTAAAGGTGCTTATTACGAAGACCACTAAACTGCTGTGGTTGGAGGAGATATGAGATGACCGATACAACCAGTTTAGAAGATCTTCGATTATGCATGGGGATCCGGGTTATTAGTAAGTTTGATGATATGGATTCCGAAATTACTGAACAGATACCTCCTATATAAGTTGAACTTTAAATCTTTATACTCGAACGAGTAATCGGTCGATGACTTCCAGCGGCGAGTGGTTCACCCGATTGATAAATGCTGTTACGTGAGAACGAATAACATAGAACTTCTGAAAAAAGACGTTGTTCACCACATCCTGCTTCATCCACTTCCATAACCCTTCCGTAGGATTAAGTTCAGGACTGTATTTGGGAAGCGGAACCAGACGAAGTCTAGGGTGCTGACGAAGAAAAGGTCGGATTTGCTCTGCGGTGTGAATACGGGCGTTATCCAGAACAACAACAATTTTGCCCGAATAGTGCTCTAGAATAGCGCCTAGGAATCGTTGGAAAGCCGTCGCATCCATAACCTCTTCTTCTCGATGAAGGATGTGGCCGCTCTCGTAATCCAATGCAGCAAACAGCTTCGCTCCCTGATGCTGACCGTAAGTGGGGATTTTACGTTGCTGTCCCTTCGGAAACCAATTATACTGCAGCGCCATATAAGCACGGATCGAGGACTCGTCTTCGAAGAGCAAATGATCGATTTCGCCCTGATCCAACTGGTCCTTCAGCTCCGGCAAGGTCACGTTGCGAAAATGCTCTTGTTGGTCTGGGTTGGCCCGAGCCAAGGTATACGTAGCTTTGGTGTAGCTGAAGCCGAGTCGGGCAAGCAGTTTGGATACGCCTCGAAGCGTATAGGACGGGCCAAATTCTCGATGAATCCAGGTCTGGATGAGCTTAAGCGTCCACGTGTACCTAGCTTCAAAACCAACATCGACAGGACGTTTTTCTGCGATCAACTGACGGAGTTGCTCCTCTTGCTCGTCCGTCAGTTTCTTGGGACGGATTGTACGCGGATGAAACTCCAGTCCCTGTAAACCCGTCTTACGGTAGTTGTTCCAATACCCACTAATGGCAGGAAAGGAGCGTCCCAAAATCGTCGCGATCTCGCTCAGGGTGCGGCCTTCCAAATGAAGTCGTACGGCTAGATAGCGTTCGTACATCCGGGTGCTTGTCGTGTTTTTCATCGCTTCAGTCAACTGCTCGATTTTTTGTTCAACCTTCATCGAAATCTTCCTCTCTCCAAGTCGTTACTCTTTCTTTACCCAATTGGAGAGTCATTAATTTAGAGAGTTCAACTTATATAGTGGGGTTTTACAAAAACGAGTGGTATCCTTTGAGGGGACTCACTATTATCTAAAACTTGGCGAAAAGAATCACAATGGATCTTATGATATTTTGAAGGTTGTAACCGAATGATTGGCCTATCGGGTAGGGCAGCAGCTATCTATGCCTGTACTCCCTTATGAAATTTGGGAGGTTCCTGCAGATGTATTTTTGAGTAATGGAGAACTTAGGTATTATGGAAGTTCCTCAAGAAAAGTTTTTTCGGAACTTGAGAACCATCTCAGGAACAACAAAACTATCTTAGTAAGTGCCAGCCCATCTTTTGTAAGAGAAGGTGAAGTTTTCGTACCCGCGTCTTCTATTCTCTCGGATGCGAATGGCGAGACTCTATATCATGAAATTTTGTCCTCGGGGAGATTTCCGCGCGATTGGTTAGACCAAATGAAAGTATTCGATTACATCATCGGCAATATTGATCGTCATACTTCTAATTTCGGATATCTTTTAGATAGTCAAGGTCAAGTACTCGCACATCCTTTTTTTGACCATGGTCAGTCGTTCTTTTCTGTCTTTGATGATGGATATCTTGAAAATGATGATGATGGTGAACGATTTACCTGTTATCGTCAAAAACCGTACAATACTTCTTTCCACAATGGATTACTTTGGATAGATCGGGACAGTATTGTAAGAAGCTTAGCAACGGAGGACTTGGAATTGCGCATCAGATCTG
This sequence comes from Paenibacillus herberti, assembly GCF_002233675.1. Classification (GTDB taxonomy): domain Bacteria; phylum Bacillota; class Bacilli; order Paenibacillales; family Paenibacillaceae; genus Paenibacillus_O; species Paenibacillus_O herberti. The sequence continues at coordinate 1,169,297 of NZ_NMUQ01000001.1, forward strand.
TCATAGACTGGTTCAGGCCCATTCTAGGAAATATCCGTACTCAAAAGATTTTGGAACTTGTAGAGAGGAGGTTAGGAAATGTCCGAAAGTTTATATCATCTTCGTTATGACACCATAACTATAGGCGTTTTTGTAGAAGATAATTCTATACTATCCTACCTACCCTATCACAATGGCGCAGAGAAATTTCCTGTGGAGGTCGGATATCCGACAGGGTTGTTTAAACTTAATAAATCTCATAATCCTTGGACCGTTATGAAGGGGGAACCTCGAAGTAATCAGGGCATTCGAAAATGGTTGAGTGAGAGAGTATTCTCCCCTAATCGTCCTGATGTTAAGGAACTTCTTAAAAAGTTAGGGCTCGAAAAGTACGATGTCTGGGCGATTATTAAAAAGACAGGTGGACGGACCCACCATGATAAATATTCTATTGGAAAGGCAAATGATCCACTCAATTCAAAGAATATTATTGATTCCTCGAGAAATAAAAACAAAGAAAAGAATTTCATTCAAGATCTAAACAATCGATTAAATGAATTAGATAAAATAATTGACACATTACCGAAGACACATCTTGACACCTCTAATTCCTTAGAATTCAACTCCGGCTTTAACTTTGAAAATGAGTCATATAAGAATTCCATAGAGCCCGTTGATGTATTCAAGAATAAGAAGAATAATGGTTCTTAACAAAAGTGATTATTGAAGGATTTGCTGGTACCAGTGGACATTAAAAATATGACAAAACCTCCGTCCCGTGCTGGGGCGGAGGTTTTGCATTTTAGCCAAATCTATATCAGAGCAGAAAGATCGCAACTACCGTTGTGGCGACAAGGCCGAGCACCACAGGTTTTAAATTGCGCCTGGCCAGCTCGAACGGACTGACGCCGCAAATAGCCGCCGCGGGAATGAGCGCCCACGGAATGAGCGTGCCGCCGCCGACCCAGATCGCGGCGATCTGGCCGAGCGCAGTGAGCACATCTGTGCCGTTGCCGAGCGCGGTGCCGAACAGGTTGGCTATAGAACCGGCCAGTGAGATACCGGAGAAGCCGGAGCCATCGAGTCCGGTAATCGCTCCTACGGTTGTAAGGGTGACAGCGGCTACGGCGCCACTGACCGGAACGGAATGGGCGAGGGCGGCGCCGAGATCGTTCACGATGCCATGCGAGCCCGCGGGCAGAGCTGCCTCGCCGAACAGGGTGGGCAAAGCGGAGTCGCCGAGATAAAAAAAGGCGGCAATCGGAATGACCGGCCCAAACACTTTAAAGCCGAACGTAAAACCATCTACCAAATAGGAGGTGGAGCGTTCCAGTCCACGGCTGCGATGCGCCAGCAAGGAGAGGACGGCAACGATTAAAGCGGCTGTGCCGCCGATGAGTGCGGTCGCGTCTCCTCCTTGTAACTTTAGGCTTAACATGACAACGACATCCACCGCAAAAAGAAGCGGAATGAGAGCGGCGACAATTTTTTTCATGCCTAGACTAAGACCAGGGGCCGAAGGTTCAGTATTCGCAGAAGAGGCATCAACCGTAGTGTCCGTCCCGCCAAAAAGCGAGCCGCTCCCCGGCTGTACCAGCCCATCGCGCCAGGTACCGTTGGCAATGTCTCGCTTCATAAACCAGTAAGCTGCAACGGTTGTAACCGTTGCCATAACGAGCAGCAGCGGTACACTCGCTTCCATAACTTGTGCGACGCCAAGACCTGCAGCGTCTGCTGTCAGTTTGGGCGCGCCTTGTATGACGTAATCGCCTGAAAGCGCGATGCCATGGCCAAACAGGTTCATCGCCATCGCCGCTCCTAGCGCCGGTAAGCCGACGCGAATGGCCACTGGCAGCAGCACGGCGCCAATCAAGGCGACCGCTGGCGAAGGCCAGAAGAAAAAGCTGACCGTCATCATAATGAGGCCGATGCCCCAGAAAGCCATTGCCGGCGAGCGGATCAGCCGAGCGAAGGGGCGAATCATGATCTCATTGATACCTGTGAACACAAGCAGCCGGCTCATTGCCACAATAATCGAGATGATTAGAATCGTGCTTGATAGTTCTTTTATAGAAAAAATTAAGCTGTTGAACAGTCCGCTGACTGCTCCACTGAGCGTGCCGGATGCAACGAAGCCGATGGCTCCGATTCCGGCGAGGCAGGCGATTGTCGTGTCGCGGCGCAGCGCGAGCATGACGATAATAACCGCAACAAAAAACAGATAAAGCCAATGAATGGAACCTAATGTGAGGTCCATAGAAATCTGTCCTCTCTGGAGCAGGATGTCTGGCTACAGCCATCCTATGCAAGAGCGGACATGGGCGTTCGCACAAGCAGCAAGCAGATCAGAGCGAGCTAAACTCTATTTTTCATCGGGATAGAGTTTTCCGCCTTTGTAGTTGCCCTTATCCCAAAGTTGTTCCTCGGAGAGGGTTGTTTCAATAATTTCGATAGGGACGCCATCGAGCAGGATCATCGCACATTTATATCCATGGAATGGTTCGTATAGAGGCATAATAATTTCTTTATCCTTTAAAGCCTCTTCAATATTATTGGTTTTAAAAGCGATATGAATTTGATTACGAATGTTTTCATTGAGCGGTGAATTCGGTTCAAAACGATGATGCTGAATGTGGAGATCACGATTTTCGCCGTCAATGGTATACATTCCAAACAAGGGGCTGAATCGTTCGCCATCATTCACTTGTGTGATCGGTTTGCCGATATGATGAAATTCTAACGTGTACTTTTTATCCATATATAGGTTACCTGCCTTAGGAGAGATTAAGATATCAATAGATCAAGCCGAGATCCCATGATGTGTAGGAACCCCGGCAGGATGATTTCGCTAGATTTCGATTAAAAAGGTGCTTGGTAAGATCATCATCACGTACGGGCGTGATTAAACTCTTGCCAGCTGTCTGCTGCAGCACCGGTAACAAACGGAGATGGCTCTCCGGTACAGTAGAGACGCAGCTTGTGCATCGCCCGTGTGCATGCGGTGTAAAAAAGCTTGCGATGCCGCTCCTCTCCATAAACAGCCGAGGAAGCTTCATAGATGAGAACAGCGTCGAACTCTACACCTTTGGCCAAGTAGGCGGGAATGACGACAGCTCCGCTTTGGAAGCTAGTGGTATCTTTCGTCACCAGCTTCAGCTCTTCCAGACCAGAATGGCGCCTCAGTTTCTCCCAGGCTTCCTGTGCTTCGCGGGAGGTTTGGCAGATGACGGCGATGGAGGGGGTTCCCGAGGCCATCAACTCATGCAAGTCTTTCGCCAGCAAAGTGTCACGTTCTCGTTCATCCGAGGCAAGGTACAAGAGCGGCAGCTCACCTGGCCGATCGAACGGCTCGATTCCGCTCTCATCTGGCAGCATCGATCTTGTGAACTCAACAATTTGCCGAGTGGAGCGGTAGCTACGCTTGAGCACGATCGTATCCGTTTGCTCCGGGCCGTACAGCTCGGCCAGCCAATTGCTTGCGGCGAGCTCCGTAGAGTGAGCGAAGATCGCTTGGTTGAAGTCTCCGAGAGCAGTGACTTTGGCCATCGGGAACAGCTTTTGGAGAAAATGGAACTGGAAAGGCGAGAAGTCCTGCGCTTCATCAATGAGCACATAACGGATCGACGTATTCATACGGAAGCCCTGCACAAGCTCGGTCAAATAGAGCAGGGGAGCGGCATCCTCATAAGGAAGCCGCTTCTCTTCGAAGGCAACATGCGTCATCCGGCAGATTGCCTGCCAATCGCTAGGCTCCTCGCAAGAAGGTTCATTTTCCTGGAACAGATCCCGGTACATATTCGCTACATCGATCCAGGCGAGCCCGTCCGCCAAGCGGCGCAGCGGCTTGAACGCCTTGCGGACAATCTCGGCTCGTAGCAGATTTTCCTCCAATGTACTCTCATCTTCCTCGATACCTTTGCGGAGCTTTCGCTGCATGGCCTTATGGACCCGCATGTACTGATCGTTGTCGAGAAATTCAATTTCTTCACGTACCCATTCGGCTCCAAGCTCCTCTTGCTCCAAGCGAGTCAGCTCTTCCAACAGCCACTCGCGCAACAGTTCGATCCGATTCGGCAAACGAATATGGCCCTCCATGCTGTAAAATCGGTCTTCAAGTTGCTTACGGGCAAGCAGTAGCCTGCCGCGGAAACGAAAGCCTTTGAAACGTATGCCGCTGTTTAACAGGCGGTCTCCATAGGCATGAATGAGTTCCAGAAAACCGATAGAATTTTTGAAACGGATGGAGAGCATGCGTTGACGGACGGCTTCGTCCGAGCTGGATGCCGCGAGCACAGCCTCAAGCTGCTCGTTCATGTCTTCCAGTTTATATCGTTTGCCGAGCCGCCGCTCCAGGTAGTCCTGGAATGTCGTCTGGCGAATATTCTCTTCGCCAAGCTCGGGCAGGACAGATGAGATATAACTGCTGAACATTGGATTGGGGGAGAAAAGCACCATTTGCTGGGCTGTGATACGATTCCTATGTTTGTAGAGTAAGTAGGCGACACGCTGCAGCGCAGCGGAAGTTTTGCCGCTGCCGGCTGCACCTTGAACGATTAACATGCGGGCGCGGTCGTTGCGGATGATCGCATTTTGCTCCTGCTGGATCGTGCCTACAATGGACTGCATCCCGGAGCTGGAGCTGCGACTGAGCACCTCCTGCAGCAGTTCATCACCGATCGTCATACCGGTATTGAACATCGAGCGGATCACACCGTCTCGAATCGAGAACTGGCGCTTGAGCGTCATTTCTCCGGCAATTTCGCCTCCGGGAGTTCCATAGCGGGCAGGTCCCGGACCGTAATCGTAATAAAGGCTGGCGACAGGCGTTCGCCAGTCGTAGACGAGAAAAGTTTCGCCGTCATCGGACAAAAAGGAAGCAACGCCGATATAGATCGGCTCAGACGGGCCGTCCTGTTCTTCTTCTTTAAAATCTATCCTCCCGAAATAAGGAGCTGGAAGAAGGCGACGCATCTTCAGCAGACCGGTATTCAGATGACGATGGCTGCGTTCTCTTTCGGACAAAATCTCCGCTTGCTGCTTCATGCTGATTGCGGTTTCCAGTCGATCATCGCCTGCGGTGAGGTTGACCGTGACATCTTCCCAGAAATCGGTCCGAATGCCAACTACCTGCGTTTTCAGCTCCGAAATAAGGGGTTCGTCTCGGGTTATTCGGGCTTGAAGCTCCTCGCGCAAGGAGTTCACGCGCTCCTGTTCTTTTTGCCATTGTATTGGATCAATCAACCTGGGCACATCCCTTCCATGTCCGCTCGCTTAAACCGTCAGAATAGTATGTTGACGGCGAGTAGGTTATCCTGTATAATATAATTGATATAAATTCATTTTTATTTGTATTTATGAAGTGGATAAGCGAAAACTAGTTTATCACTTTCACCTAGCATAGAGCAAGTTCTGGAGGCCCGCGGAAGCGGGCCTTTTTTGTTTTTTATAATTTCACCGAAACAACGCTGATTCCTGCTGTAGGACGAATGCTTGCCTATGTAGAATATTCATGCCGAATTGTCGATACGATGTATCGTCGGAGTATCCGCTGGATTGAACGCGGCGACAGTCTGATTGATTCCGAGGAGGCGGTATGAGCATGATTCGATTTAATGCGGTGTGGTTGGCGGGGCCAGGTTTTTTGGAGCGCTACACGCGCGAATGCTCGTTGCCGGAACGGCGGAGGGACCCCGCTTTCCCCCAAATGAGGCTGCTGCTGCGTAAAGTTCCGATTCCATTTGAAGCATTCGGCGCTTTGACGATGGGGAATAAGGAGCTTGCGTTCACACCGCTCAACCCGACATTTTCTAGGGTTGCGGTGTTTCAATTTTATGGCTTGAACCGTACGCTGGAATTCCGGGCGTTCTATTCCGATTTGTATCTCAGTCCGATCAAACCGATTGCCGATAATCCCCTGCCTACATGGGGACAATGGGCGCTGTTGACAAGTCGTATTACGAGCGTGGCATTTGTGTTAGCAGCTTCCAGCACGGGTCCTCTGTTATATGAATGGCTTGCCACCAAAATTGATCGGTTGCCCTGACGGGGGGTTCGGCGATTCAGACGGCTCCTTAACGTCCAATAGTTGGTATATGACTTCCAGGGAGGCAGGGAAGATGACCATTCAGATCAATTCAACGCTACTGGAAACGATCCAGGGCGATATTACTCGTTTGCAGGCCGATATTATCGTAAATGCCGCCAATTCCAGCTTGCTGGGCGGGGATGGAGTAGATGGAGCGATTCACCATGCCGGTGGCATCGCTATATATGACGAGTTATCGCTAATCCGCCAAAAGCGTGGGGGTTGTGACACCGGTGACGCTGTCGTTACGACGGCTGGAAAACTGCCGGCTGCATATGTCATTCATGCCGTTGGGCCAGTTTGGCAGGGCGGCCAGATGGGAGAATCAGAGCTGCTGGCTTCGAGTTATCGCCGCTCTCTTGAGCTTGCGGAGGGGAAAAATGCGTCTAGCATCGCTTTTCCCGCGATCAGCACGGGCCTATACGGCTATCCCAAAGCCGAGGCGGCAGTCATTGCCTTTAGCGCCGTGGCAGGTTATTTGAAGAAAAATACCGATACAACGATCAAGCGGGTCAGCTTCGTCTGCATGGACGAGGAGAACTGTTGCGAGCTGAGCAAGCAGATTAAGCTAGCCTACACGGCTGCAGAGTAGCCCCGTCATATTAGCTATTTTCGAGTCCTGGGTGACCGGGGCTTTTTTGTCGTTGCAACAATTCATGCCTCGAAAGAGACTGACCTCTGGAAACAAGCAGGTTGAATCAAGTATGATAGGCATATTGAGCTTAGGGAGGATAATTTAATGAAGTGGGAAATAATTGGAGCAGAGATGACTTATAACAAGGAAGACGGTTACGTTGGCAAGGTTGAGTTCAAGGTTGAAGGGCATAAACAGCCCTACGAAGTAGCTCTACATAGCAAGCGGGGTCGGGATTGGGCTTACGGACTGTTTTTCAAAAACGAAGCAGGGCCAGAAAATGAGATTGAGCTCGTAGAGGTGGAGCTTGAGGAGAACGATGAGCTGTACGATGAGCTTATCGAGGCAGCACGTGCGGTTGTGGTTCGCGATCAGCCTGAGAGTAAAGGTAGCGAGTCGGAGGAAACGGAGTAGGTAGCAAAAAGAAGCTCTTCCCTAGCTTATTCGGCTAAGAAGGGCTTTCCATACAGCGGTTTGACGCCGCGGTTTTATGGCCGCCAGTGCTCCAGCACTGGCGGCTTTTTTGCTATGCAGTGAAGCTCGTTGCGGGTAATGCAGACCGCCTGTTTACGCCCAGCTGCGGCCCATGCGGATATGGGGAATTCCGGCATCGAGGAAAATATCCGGGGATACCGGCTCATAACCGAGCTTGGCATAAAAAGGCTCTGCCTGGCACTGAGCGTCTAAAATAGAGCCCTTGAAACCGGCTTTGCGTGCTGCTTCCTCCATCGCTCGAACGATGTGGGAGCCGGCACCTTTGCCCCGGCATGAAGCCAGAACAGCGATGCGCTGCAGCTTCGCATTGCCGTCGCCGAACGGCTTCAGCCGACCGGTGCCGACGGGAATGCCCTCATCCAGCAACAGAATATGTGTGCAGGACTGCGGTGACTCGTCGTAATGATCCCATTCCTCATCGGGAGACACCCCTTGCTCCCCGACAAAAACTTCTCGGCGAATAGCCAAGCATTGGTCCAGCTGTTCTTGAGTTGTTACTTCAACGGCTTGCAGCAAAGCATTCATTCCTTTCTATAAGGACAGCCTTTTTGGCATCGTAGACTCGTATTGTAGCAAAAGAGCTTCTGCTGCCGCAATGCATATATTCGTGCAGGGAGCGGACTGAATGTTTCCTTAATTCTGCTTCATTTGATGTATCCTTCGGGTATAAGTAGCTTAGACACAGCATTGCATAGGAGGAGAATTATTATGAACCATTTGAAGCCATCTGAAATCGAGAAGCTCAAGTCAGCGCTGCTCCAGGAAAAAACAGAGCTCCAGGCTCATTTTAAAATAAATGCAGAGACAACCGAGGATGGACGACCGATTTCCATGCAGGATTCAGACGGAGAGCTGTCCAGCTATGACAATCATCCAGCGGATTCGGGTACAGAGACGTTCGAGCGGGAACGCGATATGGCGCTGGATGAGAAGCTCGGCACAAAGTTGGCTCAAGTTAATCGGGCGCTAACTTTGATGGAAGAAGGAACATACGGCCTTGACGCTGAAACTGGCCAGCCCATTGCCTATGAGCGGCTTGAGGCCATTCCATCTACCCGTTACAATGTCGAGAACGTGCCGAATGAGGAGTCCGCTCCAGAGCGTCCCGTTGAAGAGCAAGTCATGACGCTACCGCCGAAGGGAGCTGGCGAAGGTCGTCAGGCAGCAGCAGGAAAATTCGACGATGCTGGCGCTTGGCAGGCGCTTGAGGATTACGGCAACGCCTCTGATACGGTTAATTCCCAGTCGGAAGCCGATGCTGCAAATGAGCTGGAAAAGCTTCGATAGGCACTCGTGACATACTCGCGGATCATGAACCGAATCGAGCCGGATTCCCTTTGGGCAATCCGGTTTTTTTATTATTTTTGCGAGTTTCATACGATTTTAGCGCGACTCTTAGATGAGAATCGTTAGAAAGAAGATGAGAGAAGCTTAACTGCCCTGCCAAGAGCTTATCCGCTACACTGAAACGATGAATGAACAGGAGGAATGCACTTTGATCACCAAAAGATGCCTTTTTTGCGATATATCCGTTCCCGTGAAGACCGGGGCGAGCACGATAGAGCGCTTTGTGAGCTGCGACTGCGCTCCTGGAGCGGAGTATTCGCTTAGCCGTGAACATTATGAGGCGTTAGGAGCGATCTCCTATCCCCGCCAGAGAGAGCTTTTCCCGCTAGCTTCGGCCTTTATCCGGGAAATGACGGGGCTTGGCCGGGAGGTTAAGCTTACCGCTGATGAAGTGGAGTCGCTTCCGGCATCCCCTCATGTGCCGCTCACCGTCGAGGCGAAGAGTGCTAAGCTGCTTGCCTATTTGCGCCGCCAAAGCAGCGCGCCAGGGGAGTCTGTTATTGTGCACCGGCTTGCCCGCAGCTTCAATCTGACCTACTCCCAAAACTTGCAGGAGATGGTCTACGTCATTGAAAAGCTGCGCGATGAAGAGCTGTTGGAGCGGACGGGCTCTGTGTTCACATTAACGAACAAGGGCTGGAATCAGGCGGAGCTTTCTGTATCTGGTGAGTTGCAAAAAATATGCGTTATCGCCGGGGACAGCGGCGAAGCGCAGGATATGGACTGGATTGGTCATGTGCTGCCACTGCTGCAGCAATGCGGTTACACAGCTCGTCTGCTGGGACGCGACGGAGAATCCGATTCGGAACTTGCGCTTGATATGCTGGCGAGTGCAGATCTTGTGCTTGCTGAGCTGTCTGGCGCTTCTGCTGAAGCTTATTTGGCCGGCGGTTATGCACTGGCTGCTGGCATCCAGCTGCTGTGGACCGCGCGCGAGGGCAGTGAATCCGCTCCGGATTGGGCTGGCGCAGCGCCTTTGCGCTGGAGCACACCTGAGGAGCTGAGCACGCTGCTGTTGCAGCGTCTGAGCAATCAAGGCGGACTGCGTCCGACTGGTTCGTAAACAAGGTTTTCCCCGGAATCGGACATTTTTTCCGAATCCGGGGATTTTTATTTTGTGGATTCCGTGTAAGGTAGAGGTTAAGGATAGAGTCGTCTGCTAGGCGGCATGCTACCGACAACATTCGGAATCAGGAGGGAAGCCGGTGGCAGCAGGTCGCATGACGGCGCAGGAGCCCGAGAAATTGCAGATCAACCCGAGAATGATGGAGCAGTTGGACAATTGGAAGATAAAAGGCGTACATGCCGAGCAAGCTGGCCGGGAGCTGCTTCATTGGAATTCTTCCGGGGAGGATCGGCCAGCGGCCATTCTCTCCTGTACGAAGAGTGTACTGTCAGCGCTGATCGGCATTGCGATTGACCAGGGAATAATCGGCAGCGTTCACGATTCCATTGTGCCGTATTTGGATGGAGACGATGAGGAGTTGGCTGGCGCGCTGCGCGATGATCCACGCAAAAGGTCCATCACACTAGAGCATTTACTTACGATGACAAGCGGCCTTGACTGGCCTGACTTCGACAAGCCTTATTGGGAGCTCAAGGAAGCCAAAAATTCGGCGGCTTTTGTACTTGGACGGCCTCTAGCCCATGAGCCCGGCGATGTCTTCACTTATAATTCCGGTGGATCGCAACTCCTTGCGATTGCACTGGAGCGTGCCGCAGGCGAAAGCTTGTCTCGTTTTGCACGACGCCACTTGTTCCGACCGCTTGGCATCGGACCGGTTCGTTGGAACCGACTCCAAGGTGGGCAGGAAGGCGGCGCTGGGTTGTCAGTCGGTATGCGGGATCTAGCCAAGCTCGGAAGATTATATGTGCAAGAAGGCAGTTGGGAGGGCAGGCAAATCGTTTCAGCGGATTGGGTGCAGCAATCGGTGCAAGCCCATCATAAGGGACTACTCCATTACGAGCCTGCTGTATATGGCTGTTATGGCTATCACTGGTGGGTTTCCCCCGCTGACAAGCAGCCTGGACCGGATTATTATTTTGCGTTCGGTTATGGCGGGCAGTACCTATTCGCCGTTCCTTCGCTTGATCTGACCGTCGTTGTTCGGAAAAGCCTGGAAGGCCGCAACAAGGCCATTTTATCGCGCCGTGTGATGGAGGAATTTATTCTGCCTGCTCTGATGGATTCATAAGCGAACACTTTTTGGGGAATGCTACCTGTGGAGCCTGCAATAGGCAGGCCGGTTCAACAACCAGCCAGGAGGAATCCCATATGAATATGAACCCCGGACAGCAGCCGCAGGATGAAGGCGAGATCAACAGCTTGAACCTTAGTTATGAGCAATTTCAGGACCAAGTGAGACAGCGCCGTGAGCAAGAGCAAGCCCAGGGCCGCATCGCTCTGCAGCGTGCGGGGGCGGATAATAGCGCTGAGAAGGTGCGTGCGCTCGTCAATACGATGCAGGAGCTTGTGCAAGAGCTGAGCATGACCGAGAACCAGATTCAAGTCCAAGCTGACGCGCAGCTACGCCAAATTCGCAAGCTCAAGGATCGGGCAACTGCGATAGAGGCAGAAGTTCGCGGCAGTATTTCTCCACCGACTGTGCATTAACTGTAACAGCTCCAACTGGGTGGAACACAGATTTTCAAGAAGCCTCGGATAACGCTGATTCCTGCGTTTTCTGGGGCTTTTTCATTGCGAGGCCAGGCTATCAAATCTATTTAAGCATTAGCTGGTTTTGACTCGCCGTGAGGGCAGCTGAGGCGGTTTGATGCTATGCTGGATGAGAAGCGAAGGGAGGCCTGGGCACATGAATGCTGACTTTTTACCGGTGCGCGAGCTGGAAGGCCATTTGCTCTTATCGATCAAAAAATTGGCCTGACCGTATCAATCCATGAACTTGTGTATCACAAGCCGCATGCGTTTTTTGCTAGTAGGGAACAGCGCTCTCAGCGGGCATTGGGGTCACATATGTTGGCAGTCAACCACATTCTCCGCTTGGCTTGGTCAAGCTTGGGGTAATATATCCTGTAGCATATGACTAAGAAGCGAAAGCGAGGAGATAGCGATGAGTGCACTATATACGGCAGAAGTGACCGCCAAAGGCGGCCGCGAAGGAACGGTGAAATCTTCGGACGGGGTGCTGGATCTTCCTCTCTCTATGCCGAAGGCGCTTGGAGGCAGCGGTGTAGCGGCGACTAATCCGGAGCAGCTTTTCGCAGCTGGATATGCAGCCTGCTTCGAAAGTGCGTTGCAACTTGCGGCCAAGAAGGCTGGGGTAAAGGTCGATGGAGCGTCTGTTACGGGCCATGTATCGATTTACAAAGATGATCCGAGCTTCAAGCTTGGTGTCCGATTGGATGTTTCTATCCCTGGAGCGGAGCTGGATCAAACCCGTAAGCTCACGGAGCAAGCGCATCAGCTATGCCCATATTCCAAGGCAACTCGTGGCAATATCGAGGTCGAGATTAATGTGCTGAAAAGCACGGAGAACTCGGCGACCCTGTAAACTCGAAGCGTCTCAGAGTGCGAATCAGATGTCCCAGCTCGAGAATGGAACATATACGCGCTGTCCAAAGTTGTTGAAGACTTCCCAGGAATTATTGGCCGGTCAAAATAATTAGGGGCTGTACCTACAAGTCATCTTTAGATGGCTTTCGGCACAGCTCTTTTTTAGTGTGTTTTATTTGCCCCATATATTGAATAATTATAGACATAATAGTATATTTATACTTTATTAATTGCGGTAGCAGGAGGGAAAGCAATCGTGAGAGCTTATTACGAGGTTGAAGAGGCGGCGTTGAACAGCTGGCCGGCCCTTCAAACGAGCAGTTGCGGCGGCTGGCTGGTGAAATCGAATCGCGGGTATACGAAGCGGGCCAATTCCGTACAGCCGCTTGCCCATAACGGCAAAGACATAGAGCAGCTTGAACTCAAGATCAGTCGTTGCGAGGCGATTTATAAACGTAGCGGTCAGCCGGCGATTTTCAAGATTACACCTTTCACCGAGCCGGAGGAGTTGGACGCCGCTCTAGCGCGGCGTGGTTATGTGATTGCTGATCCTTCACTCGTTATGGTCGCTCCGCTGAACCAACTCGCTCCGCAGCATGCAGGCGATGGGGTTCTTGTCTCGGAGCAACCTTCAGCCGCTTGGCTACAACTGCTGCATGAGTGGGGAGGCTGCGGCGAGGAAGCGCTTCGCATCACGTCAATGATGTTCGAAGCAGCTCAGTTGCCTCGTCAGTTTGCGCTGCTGCATGCACATGGTCGTCCGGTATCGCTTGGATTGGCGGTTTTGGATGGGGAGCAGATGGGATTCTATGACATTCTGACCGCTCCTGACAGCCGCGGAAAGGGCCACGCCAAGCGGCTCATCCGGCATTTGCTCCATTGGGGAGCGGAGCAGGGGGCGACTCAGGCTTATTTACAAGTCGTAAGTGGTAATGGGGCGGCGGAGAAGCTATATGCAGGGCTGGGATTCACAGAGGCTTATCCGTATTGGTATCGGGTGCAGCGGGGCTGAGGAGTAAAAACCTTTACTTGTCGGAATCGAGGGTGATATAGTATTCAGGCTGTCTCTTTCGAGGGATGACCGAGTCGACATCAGAAAGGAATGCTTCCCCTTGAGTACAACAGAAGAAACGAAGCCTCAGTTAATCGCAACAAAAATTTGGAAATGCCGCAATGCCGATTGCAAAGCATGGGTGCGCGACGAGTTCGCCGCTGAGTCCCAGCTATGCCCGATGTGCAAAGGGCCGATGCTGCGCAGCATTCGCCATCTGCCGGCTGTCCAAAACAAAATCAAGCGCAAGCCAAAGCCAAAAAACGAATACGGCCTCTAGTCGCCCCCATCCGGGTGCGGCGATAAGCCGTCCAGCCGCTCCCGCGACTATCGCGTGGGGCGGCTTTTGCTATGTCCGCAGAGCATGCCCTCGACAGCCGCATGTGCTACAATAGAACGCAGTATAGTTACCAACCCGCCAGAAGGGGGATGCAACGGCATGGAGATCCAACGGGGCGTCGAATCGCAGCCAGCCGCTGCGCAGTTGGAACATGCAGCAGAAGGCTGCTCGAACGAACGGCGCAGCCATCATTCCGAGAAGACAAAAACGAATCTGATCAGCCGCCTCAACCGCATTGAAGGCCAAGTGCGTGGCATTAAAGGGCTGATTGAAAGGGACACCTACTGCGACGATGTGCTCAATCAGATCAGCTCGATTCAATCCGCTTTGAACGGCGTGGGCAAGCTGCTGTTAGAGCAGCATCTCAAGTCTTGTGTGGTGGAGCGACTGCAAGAAGGAGATTCCACCATCATTGACGAGCTTATGGTCACGATGAACAAGCTCATTCGTTGAGAAATAGGCAAAACTTTGCATCGCTGTCATTCGTCTAGCAGCCAGACAGGTATTTACTTAAAAGGAGTGCGGCAATGGAACATAAGTTTGAACTTGAAGCCGTCTGGGAGGGAGGACGAAATGGCCAAGGACGTATTCGCTGCGGAGCCATGGAGTCCGAGGTGTCCATTCCATCCGTTATGGACGGCCCAGGCAAGGGCACTAATCCCGACGAAATGCTGCTTGGTGCAGCGGCCACCTGCTACCTAATCTCGTTAGCAGCCATGCTTGAGCGCTCCGGCTTAACAATAAGCCGTCTCTCTCTTCGCTCCACTGGTGTAGTCGAGACAGCGGACGGCGTGTTCACCTATCGCTCCATTACCCATCGGCCGTTTATCGAGCTGCCTGCGGAGGCGGATGCCTCACAGAGGGAGAGAGCAGAGCGTATTGCGCTTAAGGCAGAGCAGTCCTGTATGATTACTCGAGCTTTGGCTGGCAATGTTGGGGTAGAGGCGATTCCAGATGTACGTATGGTCGGGGAAAGCGAGGTGTCCGCATGAAAAAAGGCAATGGCAAGCCGCCTCAAATTATTGCTCGCGACGAGGAAAAGGACTACATCGTGCGTCGGCAGTTCATGTTCCGGCTGAATATTTTCTTTTTCGCAGCTTTTGTCATGTTCGGTATTCTTATCGTAAGATTAGCCGTCCTGCAATTTATCGATGGTCCTGAGCTGAAGCTGATGCGGGAAGATCAGGGGACGAGAGATGTGTCAATCCCGCCGTTCCGTGGCAATATACTCGATTCCGACAAAAAGCCGATCGCTTATTCGACCTCTACCCAGACGCTGACCTATACGCTTCAAGCAGAGAACAACAAGCAGATCGCTATCGACATGAGCGTCAAGTTATCCAAATTATTCAAGAAGTACAATGATGATCCCGAAGCACAGATGACGCCAGAAGAAATTCAGAAACAGATGGACTTGGGCTTCCGGACCAATACGATCTCCGTTCCGCGGCGTATCCGTTCCGATCTGTCCAATGCTGAGATCGCTTTTATTTCGGAAAACAAGGATCAATTCATCGGTGTGGACATCGTCGAGGAGAGCGTTCGCAACTATAGTGAGGACCGCGTGGCGTCTCAACTTGTCGGCTACTTGAAGAAGTACAAGTCCGCTGGCGACTTGACCAAGTACAAGGAGATCAAGGAGAAAAACGATCCCGCGACCAAGTACCTCCAGGAGGAAACGGTTGGCTTCGACGGGCTGGAGTACATGTACCAGGAGCAGCTGCGCGGCACCAACGGACTCAAAACTTATCCGGTTGATCGCACCAACAAAGTGACGGGACCGCCTGTTGTAGAGCCTCCGCAGCGGGGTAATGACCTGGTGCTCAGCATCAATCGTTCCGTGCAAGTTAAGACGCAGGAAGCCATTATGAAACAGCTGGACATTCTCCAAAACGCGACCAGCAAGCCGCTGAATGCCGGCAATGAAGCTACGATGGGATTTGCCGTGGCGATGGAGGTTGATACCGGCAAAGTGATCTCTATGGCCAGTATGCCGGATTACGATACGAACATTTGGAAAGGCGGTTCGGCAACTACCGAGAAGCTGGATCCGGTGAAGAACTTTATTACGAACGGCACGGTCCGCACCGTTTATCCGGATTTTGATGACAAGAAGGAGCTTGCCAAGCATACCCCTTCGCTCGTTTATCTTGGCTCGGTACAAAAGCCTCTGTCTGTTTTAATCGGCCTGAATGAAGGGCTGTTTACCGCGAACGAGCAATACCGGGACATCGGTTATTACGAATTCGGTGCCAAAGGCAAAGAAGTTGAAATTGACAATGCCAGCAGAAAAGCGAACGGTTATATCGATGCAAGACAATCGCTGGCCAAATCATCTAACGCTTATATGATGGAGATGGTCGGGGAACGGCTGCTTAATAAGTACAATGGCGAAGAAGCCATTCAAGTCTGGGATAACTATATGAAGCAGTTTGGACTTGGAGTAAAAACCGGGAGCGACCTGCCTTACGAGCAAGCGGGAGTAGAGGATTACTTCCATGAGGCAAAGAATGCAAGTAATATTTCTGCTATGGCCCGTGCCTCCTTCGGCCAGATGGGCAAGTATACAACGCTGCAGCTGGCGCAATATACGACCATGCTCGCGAACAAAGGCAAGCGTTTGAAGCCGCTGTTCGTTAGCGAAATTCTTGATCCTAAAGGCAAGGTGGTCGAGAAGATTCAGCCGGAAGTGCTTAATAAAGTTTCCTTCCCTGATTCTTATTGGAATACGATCTATGACGGCATGAGCCAAGTTAGGGTTCAAGGTTTTGAAGGCGTCGACTACAGCTTCTTGCGTAAAACCGGAACGTCGCAGCAGCAAGTTGCAAAAGGCAGAATGGTGGAGAATGCTGTTTTCATCGCCTTCGCTCCAGCCGACAAGCCGAAGCTTGCGGTTGCGATTGTCATTCCGGAAGGCGGCTTCGGCGGATACGGCGCCGCGCCTGTCGCGCGTCAAATCTTTGATGCTTATGACGAAGCTGTCGGACTGTACGGCACGCCCAAAAAATCCTCAACCAAAAAAGGCGACTGATCCCGGCTGGTAGTCTCGTTGGGTGATCACCATAGGATGAAAAACGTTCCTCCGAAGCACTTTTTTTGGAGCAGCTCATGCCTGAAACCGGGCAGAGTTGCTTTTTTTTGTTTAAAAGTAAAACTTTTGGAGCTGAACAACGTATGTACTGAATGGTTATTTTGAACTCATATTTTTTGGAAAAGGTGATGGGGAGTTGGCAAATGATATGAAAGTTGTTCTTTATCAAAAGCTGCCTGGGGGCAGCTTGCGCAAAATTGACGAACGTTCCTGGTCAGCGGAAATGATTGCAGCCCTGCATCATATTAATTATCTGACGATCGGCGGAGAAGAGTATGAAACGGTAGAAGGAAGGCTTAATATGGACGAAGGTGTTATGGAGCTGCTACTGCTCTCGATTGGCAGCGGCTCATGAATACAGCATAGAAAGGAGAGATTTTAACCTATGAAGGATCATGAAATGAACAGCTCCAAGAAAGGCAAGGAAGAGGCTAGAGCTACCTCCAGCACTTGGAAAATGACAGGCAATCCGCCAAAAGTCATGTCCACGACGCTTGGACTGGTGCTTCTGGCCGGCAGCGCTGGCACCTCAGGGGCGTTCGCCGCAGGAACATCGCCATCTCCTTCTCCGGCCGCAAGCGGGCCTTCTCTCGTAGAATGGTCTAGCGACGAGGTCAAATCTTTTTATGATCCCGAGCTGGATTGGAATTTGCCGGCCTTGAATCCCGAAGAGGAAGAAGAGCCGGGAACAGATAATGGCGGCGGTGGGGGTACTTCCGGCGGCGGAACGACGATCGTCAATAATGGCGGCGGTTTCGGCTGGGACGATATGCTGCTGTACCATCTTATTTTCAACAGGGGTGGCGGATACTCTTCCAGCAACTGGGGAGCCTCGAACCCAGCTTATAATGCCTCGACTGGCGCCCCATACAAAAGAACGAAGTATGACAGCGCCCGCTTCCAGAACCGACCTACGGTCGGCTCGACGGTACGGCCAAAAACCTCTTCCGGCAGCGGCAGCATTACCCGTCGCTCGACTTCTTCCTCGAAGGGAAGCATCGGTGGAACTTCAAGCGGTTTATCGTCGGGATCGTCGTCATCCAGCAGTTCCTCAGGGTTCGGAGGATGATCAAGCCTGCTCTGGAGGCCCTGCAGCGTCCACGCCTCAATCGCAGGGAAGCCGTAGTGCAGCTAAGCGAACTTGGTTTCAGCTGGGCCGATCTGGAAGGCGAAGAGTATTGGCTGGACGAAATGATTGCGATGGATGCTTCAGTGTATGCCGAGCTGGTGGAGGCATCATCGATGTTATGGAAAATATTCGACCGAACGGTTCGATATATGCATGGGCGCCGAGATCTTTATGCGCTGACTGGAATCCCCTCGATTTTGTGGAATATGCTGGACGGCTTGGAGCTTCCGCCTGAGGGCAATATCAGCCGATATGCTCGCTTCGACTTTGCGATCGGGCTGGACGGAGAAATTCGTCTACTGGAGCTAAATGCGGATACGCCGACAGGTTATGCCGAGGCGGCAGCGGCGACGCCGTGGTTATGCCGTCAAGCGGGTTTGCACTCGCCCAATGAAGCGATGCCCCACCTGCTTGCTGCAGCTTGGGGCGTGGAACATCCGGAAGCCGCAGCTTGCGCTGCGTACGGCTCACATACCGAGGACAGCGGCACTATTGATCTGCTGGCGAAGCATAGCGGATTGCCGATAAAGATGATCAATCTGCTCGATCTATCCGTAGACGAGGGAGTGGTTAAGGATGGGGACGGCTCTCCAGTGACCCGGATGTTCGCCTTGTATCCGAAGGAATGGATGGCTCTTGATGAGGGCGGTGAAGCGCTCGCCTACTCTATCGAGAGGGGGCGCCTCCAGCTGTTCAATTCTCCTCATGCGATTTTGCTGCAGTCGAAGGGGTTGCAAGCGCTGGTCTGGGGTTTGCATGAGCTGAATCTACTCTATACACCAAGGGAGCATGAAGCAATTAAGGCTTATATGCTGCCAACCTACACGAAACCGCTGTTCGACGGCAGCTACGTCTCCAAGTCGATGTTCGGCCGCGAGGGCGGCTCGGTTAAGCTGTTTGGAGCAGGCGGAGGATTGGAGCTTGAAGATCGGGACGGGTTTGATACGAGTGTATTTTTCCCGACTGTGTATCAAAAGCGGGCCGATCTTCCGGAGCTAGAGCTGCGGGGGCAAAGTTATCGCATTCTGACAGGTCTATTTGTTCTAAACGGTGTTCCATGCGGTCTGCTTGGGCGGGCCGGTGGGTTGATTACAGGTAATACGAGCCATTTTGTGCCGATAGGGGTGAAGGAAACATGAACAATCGATCACAGCGAAGTAACAGCGCGAGTCATATTATGGCCGTTGTTTTTGGTATTATCATTTTGCTTATCGTTGTATCCCAGTGCTCGAACGCTTCTTCGAACAACGTGAGCATGTTTGACACTAGCTATAACTCTAGCTATAACTCATCGAGTAATTCGACTGGGGGGCAAGGAACGACAGCGGATGCAACCGTCGTCCCATGGGATTACCGTGTTACGGAAGGCGAGGTCGGCGACCTGGTGGGCGGCGATATGACGATTTTGCCGGACAATCAGTTAATGGCCAACGATGATCAGTACGGCACCGGTGACAAAGTATGGACGCTGCAATATATGACTGCAAATCTCAAAGAAAACGACCAGGGAAAAGCGGCGGTAACTCTTTCAACCTGGAATCCAATCAAGTCCTACAAAACAAAGGCAGCTGCCACAGCCGACCTTGACCGACTCAAAGTGAAGCTCAAGACGAAGGTGAAGCTCGTAGGTGTGTACAAGACGAAGCTGGATGACAAAACGCGTCAGTTCGCCGTGCTCAGACTGCCTACAGGTCAGCAGGTCAAACAACCGATTGACGAGAAGCGTTATTCAACGCTGAAGTCCGCCAAAGAGGCGGACATCATTATGGAAGAGATTCACGATCACAGTCAGTTTGATCTTGCATATAGCAAATTCCGGGGGTGGGCATCATAGTTGTCGTAAATTTGCTCGTTAGTATTGGTGTCATCGTTGTTCTTCAGCTTGCCGGCATGTTCATCTTTAGCTGGATGACACCGTTTAAGGATCTGGAGGAGCTCAAGAAAGGCAACGCTGCCGTCGGCCTGGCGATGGGCGGTAAGTTCCTTGGAACGGCCATCCTGCTTGGCATTGCCTCCTACACGAATCATTCCATCTGGTACCTCATGCTCTGGTTCGCTGTAGGTTATGCCTGCTTGCTCTTGGCTTACTGGGTGTTTGAGTTCGCGACTCCGGGACTTACCATTTCCAAAGAGTTGCAGCAAGGAAATATCGCCGTCGGAATTCTACTGGCAGCGGTGTATGTAGGCACAGGCTTTGTGGTCAGCAGCCTTATTATTTAGCTTCATAGCTAAATAATAAGCTTCATAGCTGATCCATAAGGCCGATATTAGGCGCTTATTAGAAGCCCCATGCTCCCAGCATGCGGGCTTCTTGTTAGTTATGATATACTAATTGAAGATTTTGCAAAGGCGACTTAGAGAAAGAAGGAATTCGAGATGACTCGTCCCTTGACTTTTGGTAAGCTGCGGGAGGGGCGTAGCTTGTTTATCGGCTTTTACCTACTCATGTTATTCAAAATGGAATGGATGCGAATCGAGCTATTTGGCGGATTGATGCCGCTACCCATAATTGCAGATGCGTTGTCGCTGCTGGCATTGCTCGGATTAGTGGAGCTTCTGACCCCGCGCAGAGGCAAGGGTCCAGCCTATTGGACGTTCAATCTAATCCTCTCGCTGCTGTTTTTCGCGGTGACGCTGTATTTTAGAAACTTCGGTACTATCGCTACATATACCGCGCTTGGCGACCTGAACCAGGTGTTCGGCGTCCGCGAGAGCATCGACTCTACGATCCGTCCGCTGGATTATATCTACTTTGTAGATGTGGTATCGATTGCGCTGATGTGGTCGGTGGGGCGCTACAGGGGCAGGACGCCAGCAGGGCGCAAGAGCTTGTACAAGCCAGTAGCAGCGGCATTATTCGTTGTGGGAGCGGCTGGTTCATTATGGTTCATCTTGGATACCGGCGCGACCAAGAGTGAGCTTGCGCAGGCGGAAAGCGTAGGTTTTTTCAACTTTCAGATCGTTAACGCGATACAGACGTACGAGGAGAACAAGGAGATCGCTTCCGGCAACATTAACGAAACGATCGCAGAGATGGTGGCGCTGCAAGCGTCCTATCCTTATGACACTTCCGGTTCGGAAGCGCGACCCAATGGCTTTGGCGTAATCAAGGGAATGAATCTGCTCATGATTCAGTTGGAGGCGTTCCAGAACTTTCCGATCGGGCTCAAAGTTGGAGGTAAGGAAGTAACGCCTGTGCTTAACCAACTGGTGAAGGAAGGGTACTATGCCCCGCAATTCTTTCAACAGATTGGACAGGGTAATACATCGGATGCGGAGTTTATTGCTAACACTTCGATCTATCCAACTGGCGCGATTGCGATGAGTACGGGCTTTGGTAACCGCGAGTTGCCTAGCTTGCCGCGACTGTTGCAGGCGGAGGGATACCAGGCGCTCACCTTCCACATCAACAATGTGGGCTTTTGGGATCGCAACAAGCTGTATCCAGCGCTTAATTTCAATCGTTATTATGATAAGCCTTACTTCAAAAATGATAACTTCAACAGCTTCGGTGCTTCGGATGAAGAGCTGTATAAAACGACGGTGGACAAGCTGTCCGTACTTGCCAAGGAAGGCACGCCTTTTTATGGTAACCTGATTACGACTTCCAACCACTCTCCTTTCCGCATTCCGCAAGATAAGATCACTTTGGAGCTTCCGGATACGCTTCAGGGCACGATGGTTGGAGACTATTTGCAGTCGGTTCATTACGCAGACGCTGCGGTTGGCAAGCTGATTGAGCGCCTGAAGCAAGAAGGCATGTGGGATAATACCGCGCTAGTGCTATATGGCGACCACTTTGGTCTACCGCCGCAGGAAGCCGATCCTGAGTTTATGAAAAAAGAGCTCGGAATCAACTATAGCAATCGCATCAGCCGCTACAATATTCCGCTCATTATCCGTTTTCCGGGCCAGCAGCCCATGACCTTGCAGGGAACAGGCGGACAGCTCGATTTATTGCCAACAGTGGCTAATTTGCTTGGCATATCGCTGAAGGATGAAGGTTTTACCGCTTTTGGTCGGGATCTGCTGAATACGGATCGGAACGTCATCGGTATGCGTTATTACATGCCTACAGGTTCTTTTATTAATGACGAGATTGTATTCCAGCCGGGCAAGGGTTTTGAGGACGGAGAAGCCTACTCGCTGGATACATTAGAGCCAGTTGAGGACTTCGCGAAGTATCGGGAAGATTACGACTATATACTCGAGCTGATGGGGCTATCGGATCAATATGTGAAGCTACTGCCTAAGCGCTAGAGCCAATTAAGAGGAGGATATCAACATGAACTCATCAACGACTTATGCATTTGTAGGATCCTATGCTGAGCCGAATGGTCCTGGTCTGTATTTGTATCGCTGGAACGAGCAAGAACTTACGCTTGAGCTTCTGACCGACACGGACGGACTCAAAAATCCTACCTTCCTGAACATCGATGCGTCCGGAGGAAAGGTTTACGCTATATCCGAGGGCCAAAATAACTCCGGAGGCAAAACGGGCTTCGCCGTATCTTACCGCTTCAATGCTGCAGAAGGTGAACTGGAAAAGATCAACGAGGCTCCGACAACGGACGGACCGACCTGTCATATCGTACGTAGCCCGGATGGCAGCCGACTTATCGTCGTAAGCTATCATAACGGCATGGCCGGCTTGATGGAACTGCAAAAGGATGGCCGTATCGGCAATCGGCTGGACCAGCCGCAGCATGAAGGCCATAGCGTCAATCCCGAGCGGCAGGACCGCCCGCATCCACATTCCGCGATGTTCAGCCCGGACGGTAAGTATGTTTTTGTGCAGGATCTGGGCCTGGATCTCATTCGCACGTACAAGTTGGAAGATGACCGCATGGTTCCAGTGGCGGACAATTCCATCCATCCGGGGGCGGGCCCGCGCCATTTAGCCTTCCATCCAGGAGGTCAATATGCTTACGTCATCAACGAAGTTGACTCCTCGGTCAGTGTATTGGCTTATGATGCGGCCGCTGGCACACTTCAAGAGCTGGAGCATTGGCCGACGTTGCCAGAAGGATTTATAGGTGAAAATACATGCGCCGAAATCGCCGTGTCTACGGACGGGCGCTTTGTGTATGGCTCCAATCGCGGGCATGACAGTCTTGTCGTGTACGAGGTGTCGGAGGAAGGGCGCAAGCTGAGCACAATTCAGCATATTTCCACGGAAGGCAAACATCCTCGGCATTTTGCTCTGCTGCCTGGAGGGGGAATCCTGCTGGCTGCTAACAAAGATACGAATAATATCGCCGTATTTAAAGTGGATAAAGAGAGCGGCAAGCTGAGCTTCACCGGAAATAACCTAACTGTTTCTCAGCCGGTTTGCATACAGCCCTTTCAAGTTTGATCTATAGCTGCTTGCAATAAAAAGGCCGAAGTTGCGGATTAAATCCTACCGGATTATCCCGATTCCGATTCAGATTGAATTCCTGCGATTAAGTATCATTTAGGAACTTGCGGGCAATCCTGCTCCTGTCCAGGAATTCATGACGAGGGGATGATCCAGATGAAGCAGAAGGATACAAGCAAGCTGCTGGAAGGCAAAGTAGCGATAGTTACGGGCGGAGGCTCTGGAATCGGCAGAGCGACGGCGCTGGAATTTGCTCGTCACGGCGCTAAGGTTGGCTTTTTGGACCGGACTCCGGATGATGCAGAAAAAGTTAAGGCGGCGATCGAGCGCGACGGCGGCGAGGCCTGGGTCACATCGACAGATGTGAGTGATGCCAAAGCTGTGGAAGCTGGCATCCGTACCATAGCGGAGAAATTTGGCCGCGTCGATATTGTGTTTGCCAATGCCGGCATCAATGGTGTTTGGACGACCATTGAAGATCTGGATGTAGATGATTGGGATCAGACGCTTGGCATCAATTTACGCGGAACATTCTTGACCGTCAAATATGCGATTCCTTACCTGAAAAAACAGGGCGGCAGCGTGATTATTACGAGCTCCATCAACGGTAATCGCATCTTCAACAACACCGGAGCCAGCGCCTATAGCTCCTCCAAGGCGGGGCAGGTTGCCTTCATGAAAATGGCGGCTCTTGAGCTAGCTCAGTATAAAATTCGGGTTAACGCTGTATGCCCGGGCGCAATCGAAACCAACATCGATGAAAACACCGTCCGCACCAAGGAAGCGGAGGAGGCGGCTATACCGGTTGAATATCCGGAAGGCTCGCATCCGCTGCGCGGCAACCCCGGCAAAGCGTCTCAAGTCGCAGACCTGGTCACTTATCTCGCTTCGGACCTGTCCTCCCATGTGACAGGCACGGATATTTATATCGATGGGGCTGAATCGTTGTTGTAACGTGGTCAAGGCGTGTGCAGAAAAACCGTCGTTCCGTTTAAAAACGGGGTGGCGGTTTTTCTGCTTTTTGAGTGCTTCTTCTGGATGATGTTCGATTTGTGAGGAGAAGAGATTAGCGGTTTAAGACTAACGAATACAAAGAAAGCTACGTAGCCCAGGCAAACAACTCTTCAAATAGCCGAGTTTTATTATATAGAAAGTTTCCCTAGAATCTGAATGGAGTTTGTAGGTAAAATTGCTCGGAGGACAGTTTGACTGGAGGAGATTTTATAAATCATAACGAGGTTGTTAAAATCAGTGATGCATATTTACTTCCATTAGTATCAGAGTTGTATGGATTAGAAGGCTATGAAATCAAGCTGATTCCGGCACATGAAGGAGGGCGGAATGTCGTTTATACCTGTGAGAAAAAAGGCAAAGAAGCAAAAATACTCAGAATCTCTTTTTTACCTGACAGGAGCCGGGAAGATTTTCAAGCTGAAGTTGAATATATCAGGTATTTATTTGAGCATGGCGGAAGTGTCTCGGATGTAGTCAATTCTCTAAAGGGTAATCTGTTGGAAGAGATAGCCCATAATAATCATACCTTTTTTATCTGCCTATTTAAAAAGGCCAAAGGAAAAATGCTTGTGGAAAATCATTATCAGTATCGGCAAGGAGTACCTATTACCGAATATTTTTATAATTGCGGTAAAGTCCTGGGGAAACTACACCAATTGTCGAAAGAGTACACTCCTGTTCATCGACGGTTTAGTTTTTTTGATAAATATAATGCCGAGTATATCGAAAAACTTATACCAGACTCATTTTCTCTGCTTAAGGAGAAGCTGTTAGATCTCCTGGAAACTTTAGAAAAATTGGACAAAAACCATGAGTCTTTCGGTATGATCCATTTTGATTACAACGATGGAAATTATTCGATTGATTTTGATAACGGGCAAATAACTGTATATGATTTCGATAATTCATGTTTCGGTTGGTATATGTATGACCTGGCAGACCTCTGGTCACATGGAGTGGGCTGGATACAATTTGAACCAGACGCCGATAAACGTAAAAAGTTTATGGATGATTATTTTGAAACTGTCCTCGAAGGATACAGATCCGAGACTAGGATCGAAAATTCGATGTTGGATAAATTGCCTTTATTTTTAAGAGTAACGCTCATGGAAGGTATTATAGATACATTCGAGGTAAGCGAAACAACGGCGAAGAACCGGAGTGTGATGAGGAGCTGTCGTATCGCATAAAGTGCTTGGAAGACGATATTCCGTATAGGGGATTTTTCCACGAAATTTATTCATGTGAACAACCATTTGAATATGAGAAACGAAATAGGTTGTGCAGCAGAAATGGCTGAGGCGATTTCTCTTTACTTGCGACGGGACACGAAAGTTGAATAAACACGAAGAAACGGTAGCCAGCTGATGGCTGCCGTTTTCTCACCTTAGGGGCAGGATAATTTAGTAACATGATATGGAATGATCGAAAAAACGAATCTAGAAATTGTTCACTTGTCCATTGGCTTTCCATATCTCACTAAAACATGCCACAGTAATTTCAATTCTTGCAGAACTTCTTTGTAGGTTCCTCTTTCGCTCCAATTACTTGGATTTCGTCTCAAGTCCATAGCTGCAGAGCCAATCATAATTACATCAATAAAATCACTTTGCGAAATTCTTTTGGCTAGTGAAGGCATAGAAGGACCTCTAAAATTCAAAGGAATCTCATCAACCAGAAGTTTAAAGCCCATGTGCCAGTAAAGATCAATCGAATACTTTAAACATATCTGTTCTAAGATCCGTCCTGTATGGGTGCCCTTAAATGATGGATCGGCAACAAGTATTTTTACGTCTTCATTAAGAACAATATCACCATGAACCTGAGCTTCGATATAGTGGTTAAGATTTCGGTTTGGCTCTTTGTTTGATGGATTTTGGAATGGCTTCTCAAGATTGATGAGCATATGGTCGATTAACTTTGGAACGGTTAGATTTCTTTCACCAATGGCAAAATCACTATAGAACGCATCCCTAATGACAGCAGCCAAAACAAGATCAAATTCCTCATACGTCCCCTTTTCCTTGGGGTCTTGGTGAGAATCCAAATAAGTGTAAGTGGAGCGATGAGAGACCTCAGGGGATAAAAGGAAATAGCATGATCCAAAACGTGGAGCAGGTCCATCCGGATGTAACATGAGATTGAGTGCCCCATACTTGGGCCGTTCACTATTGGTTGAGCCATTTATTTGGTACGCTCCACCAAACATTTTATTCTCCCAAACGTCACGTTCACCACCTGAAAATGCTGATACACTTCCATTCGATAGGAAAGTTTCAAACTGGCTTTTATAAATTCCCTGCTCAAGCAGTGCTTCAGCAACGCTTTTCATGGACGGATTTAATCTATCTGGGTGAAAGTGTAGCGCAATACTTGCGTGAGATTTTAATTTAGTGATAGCATTTTCAAATGTCTTCCGCTCGATGTTGGACATTCGAAGAATCTCCCTAATTGTTTGATCCCCCTCATTTTTGTGGCTTCTTGCGTAATTTGTTATATATTCTTGAGCTAATTGCTGAGATATCGATAATTCCATGGGTAGAAGAGTCCCCTCCCTTTTATAAAATGGACTATCAGGGAAATTGCAAATAGATTTATGTATCGGTTAGCGGACCAGAAGTGCGCCTAAAGTTTGCTATCTCTAAGCCCGGAGCAACTTCTTTGCGCCCAGTCTCTATGAATCCCATGGAGAGATATAGCTGTATCGCAGGAGCATTGAGCGCTCCCGTTGAGACGAGCCAGTCCACATTCGGGTATAGCTCCAGCGTTTGGCGGAGCAAAAATCGGCCGATTCCGTTGCGGAAAAAGTCTGGATGAACGACTAAACGGTCAATTGTAAGCTCACCGGGAGATTCTTCTTCCAATGCAATTGCCCCGGCCAGTCTGCCGTCTAAACGGCAACCATAAAATATTCCATTTGAGGTAAGCAAAGCTTCATGGGTTTCATTAATTTGTGGAATTCCATCAAAGCCAATGAGACGCGCTTCTACAAGATAGGCGGCCGTCTGCAACGCGCGCAGCTCATTTGATACCGCGGAATCGGTTATAAGCAAAGGTTCCATTTTGTACATATTGATCCTCTTCTCTTTATTATATCGAAAGCGATGCATCCTATATTGGCATGGCCATAGCCTTGCTATGATTATTGCTGTTATTCTTGCTAATCCTTACTTCTATCCTCGCTCTTGCCCTTAGCGCGCTCACGAAATCGGCGAACTTTCATTAGGTTGCCGCAGCATTTGTCATCGCAGTAACGCTTCGATCGGTTGCGAGTTCCGTCATAGTACATCCATTTGCAGTCTGGATTGTCACAGATTCGAAAACGTTCCAGCTCTCCATGTGCAAGAGTCGCAGCGTAAGCGGTGGCGATGCGGGCCATTACGTTGCCCCAGCCTACGGCTTGAGATGATTCCAGCATCTGCAGTGTTCCAGCGTCCCAGACTATCCTTCTCGTAAAAGAAGGAACAGCAAGATACTTATTCAGAATTGCAAAATCATTCTGTACAAGCGGGACAGGGGGAGTTCCTCTTACGGACTCGTTGATCCGGTGTGTAAGCTCACGTAGTCCATCGCGAAAATGTTTCAGTTCATTCAACTCGTCCACAGTCGGATTACTTGTCGTAGCAATGTCCGTTGCTTTTTTGTCAACAGTCGAATTACTTGCCGTAGTATTGTCCGATGCCTGCATGTCCATTGCTGGATCATTGGCTATTGGTGAGGCTGTCAGATCGTCGCTGTAACCATGGGAGGACAAAAAGTGACTCCTCCATGAAGGAGACTCCAGACGATCCTCACTCGCACCGCTGCCTCTCCAATCATGCCAAAGGCTGTTTAAAAAATCTTTCCAGATCATAGGCGGTCCTTCCTCTTGATAGTAATGATTTCGACTGCAAGGTAACAATCTAAATGGAAAATAATAGTTACAAAATAGAAATGAAGGGGTATAATACAACGGAATCAATGTAACTAGCTAAAGGCAATTATATCGTTACCAGCAATCGCGTACAAGGAGGAATGAAGGATGAGCAGAGAAAAAACGAAGCTACTGGAGAAGGCATGGGAATATGCCTACGAAACAGAGGATTGGTCGCCTCCACTCAAAATGGCGTTGCAGGACGTAACGGAAGAACAGGCGGACTGGCGGCCGCAAGGTGCGGCAAGCAACACAATTCGAGAAACGGTCCATCACCTGATTTACTACAAAGAAAAGTTTTTGCAGAAGTCAGGCCATAAGCCGGATGGCATAACGAATACGGATACGTTCCAGGCTGCCGCAATCCGCGCCGAAAATGCGAGTTGGGACGAAACAAGAGATCGTTTGGCTGCAGCTCATGCCGGAATTGCTTCGATCATCCGTGAGTGGAGCAGCGATGAGGATTATGACAGGGAGCTTACCGAAAACTACACGGCCGGACAATGGGTATCCAGCCTTGCCAACCATGATGCTTATCATATTGGACAAATTGTTTTGCTGCGCAAGCTTCAAGGTACATGGGCGGCGACTCGTTCTTTTCAATAATAGGTAGCGTATGGCGCTCCGGCGGACAGCATGAAGCTGTTCGACCGGAGCTTTTTTGTGATTCGGAGGCAGGTATTTAATCGATGTTCAATGGAAGCAAAAACCAAGAAATCAGCTATTCACCAACTGTTCCAGTCGTGGCTCAGCAGCTAGAGCGCCTTCAGTCGGCTCAATTCGTTCACAGTCCAGATAGGCTCGGAATTGTCGGAAAGCGAGCCGAATGCTGGTCTCCAGAGATTCGGTCCAGACGAGATCAGGCTCCGGCCACCAGCCAACAATGATTCTGCTGCCGTTCGCTCCCTTCGTACGTCCCGGCTCGAAACGAGCGACAAGTTGATCCCCATGGAGGACTGGCAGTACATAATAGCCGTATTGACGTTGGACAGCTGGCTTATAAACTTCCCATGTATAGTTGAAGCCGAAAAGCTCACGAACAAGTCTGCGATCCCATAACAAGTTGTCTAAAGGAGCCAAAAAGGAGGTGCGACATGGAACGGACTCCCATCTTTTCTCCGGATCCGACGCGAACCAGCGCTCCAAATCCTCACTGCGGGCATAGTGGGGAGCGGTCAGTCCATCGGCGTCGACTACAATCAAAAGCCCTTCTTCCGCTAACCCGCGAAATATATCGCTGCGCTGGGAAGCATTCATAAAGCGAGAGCCAACCCAGGCATCGGAGGCGCGAGGATGCAATAAGCCAACTCCGCCGATTCGCCGCAGCACTCTCCAGCGTGCATGACTCCAATCATCCGTATAAGGATCTGGAGCGGCAAGAAGCTCCGGAGCAAGGTGGTTCTCCGCCAGATCATATACACGTTGATTGCGCTGTTTGCGGGCAATCACGAGCTCTCCCCATAAATACATACTTTCCATCGCGGCCTTGGACAGTCTGGCCGGCGCCCAAGCCCAGTCTAGCTTGATGTTGCTGTCCAGCTCGCGAGAGAGCAGCGGCCCACGCTCCTTCAGCGCTTGTCTGACTGTGGACGTGAAAGCCGCAATTTCTGGCAGGTTGCCATAATTTTCTTTGGCGTTATCACGTGTTCTGCGAAACATCGGCCAGTCGGAAGTAGCATAAATGCTCATCACTTTATCCAGCCCATCCACCAGTAGCCGATCCTTATATAACAACTCGTCCAACATAATCGGCCGGAAGTCTGGCAAGCGTGACTGCAACACGAGCTCGGCGTTGCGTCCTGCCGCATCAAGAGGGTCGAACTGAATGCAGCCGACCCTTCGGATATAGTCCATGATGCCTTCTTTCCCTTTGAAGGGCTGATCCGGGCCTAACCCATGATGATCCAGAAGGAAGCGACGGGCATCCCGATTGGACAGCTTTATCGTCTTAAGGGCCATGTTCAGTTGCTCCTTTCTCAATTCCAAGACTGACGGACCATTTTTACGAACAAACGTTCCTTTCTTGCATTATAACGGAAGCCTCTGGAAAAAGAAAGCGAACACATCTTTATCAAAGTTTCGTATCAGACGAACTTTAAATCAGCTCCGTTTTGGACACTGTGTCCAATCTTTTTTAGCCCATCTGTCTAATGAAATGAAAGCATCACGACATTACGATTGAATCATCAACGTTCAAAGCGGCATGGAGATGCCAAGAAAATTCAAGCTAAATGCCAAGTGAATACAAGGTAGATATGAAGTAGTCTCGTATTTAATCGAAGGACAGAGGCTGCGGCAAAAAAAGAGTCCCCTTACTAGTTGAATCGTTCCTGCTCAAGTTCAAGGAATAAAGTGGGTTCAACCGGGATTTATGTGGGCTATCCAGTGTTTGACGCCGCATAAGCTAAGGAAAGCATGTACAACTGCATTGAACCGTGAGGAGTATGAAAGGAGACGGGATAATGGCAGAGACAGCGCAAGTAAGCGAGACGACAGCTACGCCGCGCAGGCTAGCCAATTGGATCGGCGGCCGCTGGGAGGAAGCATCAGCGGAAACTAACTATGCGCCGGTGTTGAACCCAGCAACAGGCAAGATGCTTGCAGAAGTCCCGCTATCCGGCAGGGCAGAGGTGGATCTCGCTGTAGCGGCAGCTGCGAAGGCTTTTCAAGCGTGGCATAAGGTGCCTGTACCCGCTCGGGCCCGGTTGTTTTTCCGCTATCAGAGCCTGTTGGTAGAGCATCGCGATGAGTTGGCCGAGCTGCTGGCCTCCGAGAATGGCAAAAGCCTGGAGGAAGCACAAGGCGAAGTACAGCGCGGTGTGGAATGCGTCGAGTTCGCTGCCGGAGCACCAACCTTAATGATGGGCAGCCAACTCCCGGACATTGCGAATGGCCTGGAGTCTGGTATGTTCCGTTATCCACTCGGCGTCGTCTGCGGTGTCTCCCCGTTCAACTTCCCGATGATGGTGCCGTGCTGGATGTTCCCATTGGCAGTCGCTTGCGGCAATGCTTTTGTACTCAAGCCTTCAGAGCGGACGCCTCTACTTGCTTGCCGACTTGCAGAGCTTTTTCAAGAGGCGGGTATTCCTCCAGGCGTGCTTAGTCTTGTTCATGGCTCGCGGGAAGCGGTGGATGCGCTGCTTGATCATCCGGGCATCGCTGCAGTAAGCTTTGTGGGCTCGCAGCCTGCTGCGGAGGCGGTGTATCGGCGCGGTACGGCGGCCGGCAAACGAGTGCAAGCGCTTTCCGGCGCCAAAAATCACAGCATCGTGCTGCCAGATGCGGATTTGCCGGCGGCAGCACGCCAGGTTGCGGCAGCCGCTTTCGGTTCAGCGGGCCAGCGCTGCATGGCTTGCTCTGTCGTCAGCGTACAACAGGAGGTGTTGGAGCCTTTCCTCCGGTTGTTGTTAGAGCAGGCAGAAGCCATGCGGCCTGACGGAGGGGGAGGGCCTGCCGGTGTAGCGACGCCGATGATCCGCTGCGAGAGCCGGGATCGTTCGCTTGGGCTGGTTGAGGGGGCGCTGCTCCAAGGCGCAGAACTCTTCCGGGACGGGCGGCTCGATCCAGCTCCGACCGGCTGTGACTCTTTTCTGGGGCCGACAATTTTGACTGGCGTAACGGAAGAGATGGATGCCTGGCGAGAGGAGCTGTTCGCGCCGGTGTTATGCGTGGCGTCCATCGCAAGCTTGGACGAAGGCATCGCGCTCGCTAACCGCTCTCCTTTTGCCAATGGTGCTTGCCTGTACACGGACAGCGCCAAAGCGGTGCGCCGATTCCGCGAGGGAATCGACGCGGGCATGTTAGGCATTAACATCGGCGTGCCGGCTCCAATGGCTTTTTTCCCTTTTAGCGGCTACAAAAACTCGTTCTACGGAGATCTGCATGCGAATGGCAAGGATGGTGTGGAGTTCTACACTCGTAAAAAAATGGTCACTGCTCGCTATTGAAGCGGATGACTGTTAAAAAAGGAGCGATGGCTCAATGGTGCAACAGGGTACGGAGGCTTCCGGAGTGGAGCCTGGTGGAGCGGAATCTGGAGTACTGAAGTCTGATGGGCTGCTGGAGAAGGATCGGCGCCATCTATGGCATAATATGCGTCCCTATCGGGCCAACGACCGTCCGCTTGTCATCGTGGAAGCGATGGGCTCCTGGGTGACGGATCATGAGGGCAACCGTTATCTGGACGGGATGTCGGGGTTATGGTGCGTCAATGTCGGTTACGGACGCAAGGAACTAGCCGATGCAGCCGCGCGTCAGCTCCAGCGGATGCCCTATTACCCGCTTACCCAGTCACATTTGCCGGCTATTGAGCTGGCGGAAAAGCTAGGGGAATGGCTGGAAGGGGACTATGTCGTCTTTTTTGCCAATAGTGGTTCTGAGGCCAATGAAACAGCGTTCAAAATTGCCCGCCAATACCAGCAGCATATCGGAAAACCGCTGCGGTCGAAGTTCATTGCACGCTACAGAGGTTATCACGGCAGCTCGCTCGGAGCGCTTGCGGCAACCGGTCAGGCAATTCGCAAACAAGGCTACGAGCCGCTGGCAGCAGGTTTCCTGCATGTTCGTCCGCCTGACAGTTACCGCCGCCCGGAGGGCATGACTGCCGAAGCTTTTCAGCTGTTGTGCGCGAGGGAGATTGAAGAACGTATCATTTGGGAAGGCGAGGACACAGTAGCTGGCGTCATCATGGAACCGGTCATTACTGGTGGCGGTATTATCGTACCGGATCAGCTGTATGTCGATGAAGTGCGACGCATCTGCACCGAATACGGTGTTCTGTTGATTATTGACGAGGTTATTTGCGGTTTTGGTCGTTCGGGGCGAAAGTTCGGGCATCACAATTATGGTATCGCTCCTGATATTGTGACGATGGCCAAAGGACTTACAAGCGGTTATCTGCCACTAGCGTCTACCGCCGTCAAACGCGAAATTTATGAAGCTTTCCAACGAACGGGCGAATACGATCATTTGCGACATGTGAACACCTTCGGCGGTAATCCGGCTGCTTGTGCGCTGGCAATGGCTAATCTGGAAGTGATGGAAAAAGAACAGCTGCCACAGCGCGCCGCCCGCCTTGGTGAAGAGCTGCTTAACGGGCTGAAGCGCGAGCTCGCGGATCATCCTTATGTTGGCGACATTCGCGGCTTTGGCCTGCTGATCGGCATCGAGCTGGTCGAGGACCGCGACAGCCGCAAACCAGCGGCAGCCGCCATCGTGCAATCGGTCATCGACCGCTGTCGCGCTGCCGGGTTAATTATTAGTAAAAACGGCGATACGGTCGCTGGTATGAACAATGTGCTGACCACAGCACCGCCCCTGTCCTCGACGGACGAGGATATGGCGTTTCTGCTGACAGTGCTGGTGGAATCTGTTCAGTCGCTTCGGCAGAATTGACAGAATGTGGTGTGCTTAAGCGTCATCCTGGAGCTCGACTCTCGCAATTATGACTGTCCAAGGAAGACGCGTCTGTTGGACGCCGCGACGGAATCACCCGCAGCGCCCCTGGCTCAAGCAGCATGTAGGCGCGCAGCGCTACCTGAACGGCCAGCCGTTTCTCGGGATCAAGCCAAACCGGCCCGATCAATTCCTGAATTCTATCTAACCGGTAATAGAGCGATTGCCTGACGACGAACAGCCTTCGCGCCGCTTCTTGTTTGGAGCAGTCAGCATCTAGGAATACCTTAAGCGTTAGTAGCAAGTCGCCGCCTTTCAGGCGGTCTGCCAATAACAACGGACCAAGATGATCCTCGACAAAACTTTCGAGCCGATAGCTATCAAGCAGCGCGGGCAGCAACTGCAGCACGCCTAACTCGTCATAATAGAGCAGGGGGCGCACGGAGGAAGCGCTATCATTTGCAGATGGCCCGGAAGTCCGGCTCAGCTTGAGCGCCTCAGCGGCTTGCCGCCTTGCTTCGGCAGCGCGGCTGCGACTAGTGAAGCGCGAGCTTGCGCCGCTGGAGCAGCCGGGAAACATGGCCAGTACACTCTCGACAGTTTCATCGAGCCGAGTGATTCCGCTGCCGGCGGCTACCCGCTCTGACTGTGCGACGAGTGCCGTCAGCCGCTCGCCGGCTGCCTCCGCAAGGCAGAGACAGCTTTCGCGGCGAAGTCTGCGTCCGAGCTCGCTTGCCGCTTGCTCGGCTGCGGCTGCTGCCAAGCGATTGCCGGAAACGGCCGGCCATTCGGCAATGAGAATTCTCCAGCTCATCCCGTCGAGAAAGCCTAGCAGCGGCTCGGCGGACTGTTGGGCTATAAGCTCCTGGGGCGATCTGGCGCCAGCACCATAACCGCTTTCCAACAAATAACGGAGTAACCGCGAATCCGATTCCCGGCGCACCGTCTCCATAGCTTGCGCCTCTTGATTCGCTCTGCGGCGATCGAGAATGAGCGAGTGCAGCTCATGAGTAATATCCACATAGCGCACAGTGTGAGGAAACACGATAAGCGGTAACGCTTGCTCCTCGGCCAGCTTTCGCCAATGCAGCGGCAAGCTGGGGAGTTCCGGGCCAAGCTCCAAACACAGGCAGGAAACTCCGCGCTGCAGCAAGCTCGCCATGAAGCGCTCCTGCTTTTTCTCATCTGAACCGAATCCGGCTCCAGTGGTGAGCACCATTTCTCCGCCATGCAGCAGCTCGCTTACGCCGGTTATTTCAAGTACATGCACCCAGCGAATCTCACGGTCCAGTCCGGCATGTCCAGCTTCCACCCTGGCCCCTGCGAAGAGGGCTGTTGTCAGTGTTTCACGCACCGTCAGATTACGCTGTATCATCGGGTCCAAGAGGTTTGATCTCTCTTCCACACCTATGCCCCCGTTCCATGATAAGATCCTTTAATTTTAAAATTGAATGATTACGCAATCAGACCTACCTCGTCATGATGAAGTGACTTTATCTTACATCATAAAAGCTCTTATGAAAAATAAGTATTCAAATAATTCCGAAAATTAGGTATGATACGCCATGTAACCTGACATAAGCTGTCGCTCCATGGAAATTCCAGGATGAGGAGGGGGATTTATGTCTGCATGGGACCGTACAACAAGCAGGGAACAAGTGTTGACCCGAATTAGGAAATTGGCTGAGATCGGGAAAATCAGTGATACAGGTGTAAGCCGGCTGGCGATGACGCCGCTTGACCGTCAGGCGGTCGAGCTAGCGCGTCAATGGATGAAAGAAGCGGGAATGAGCGTGCGGCTTGACGCCGCCGGCAACCTGATCGGACGGCTTGAAAGCCCGGTCGCTCCCGATGCTCCTGTGCTCATGCTGGGCTCCCATCTCGATACGCAGCCCTATGCAGGGCGGTTCGATGGCATCATTGGTGTGCTTGGGGCAATCGAAGCTGTACATGCTTTTGTCTCCGAAGGGCTGGTGCCGCAGCGGCCGATTGAGGTTGTCGCTTTCTCTGATGAAGAGGGATGTCGCTTCAATAAAGGGATTTTCGGCTCCAGGGCGATGGTCGGCCGTTTAGAGGAAGGGGAACTGGAACGCGTCGATGGGGATGGGATCACAAGAAGTGAGGCGCTTTCCATTTTTGGCGGCGATTCCGCGCGGTTGGACGAGGCTAAGTATGCGAAAGGAAGCATCGCTGCTTACCTTGAGCTTCATATCGAACAAGGTCCGGTGCTGGAATCACTGGACGCAGCATGTGGTCTTGTCACCGGCATCAGCGGTCCGCTCTGGTTGACGGTGGAACTGCATGGCTTTGCCGGTCATGCCGGCTCTGTGCCGATGAGTATGCGGCGAGATGCGCTCGCAGGAGCCGCCCGCATCATCGCTGGTCTCCAGGATCTTGTGCGAGCAGAAGCCGGAACGCCTGCTGTCGGCACAGCAGGTACGCTGCAGCTTTTTCCCGGCTCGCGTAACATCATCCCCGAAAGAGTTCAGTTCACGATTGATCTGCGCGACATGGACATGGAACGGCGAAATCGCCTGGAGGCCAAGCTCCGTGAGCTAATTGACGAAGTTGCCGCGGACAACGGCCTCACCTACTCGATTCGCGAAGATACGAACAGTCCGCCTCGCTACTGCGATCCTGAATTAATGGATGTTATTCGCTTGGAGGCTAACGGCATGGGACTCCAGCTGCCAGAGCTGATGAGCGGCCCATTCCATGACGCGCTTGCGCTATCCTACGCCTGTCCCTATGCGATGATTTTTGTAAGGTCCAAGGACGGAATCAGTCACAATCCGCAGGAATACTCCAGTGCTGATGACATTGCAGAGGGCGTGGAGCTGCTCTATCGTACGATGAGATCACTGGCCCTGTCGATCCAGGGAGAGAGGAGCGGAGGCAAATGGGAATCCACCACAGCATAAGTGACGATCCGACAGTACCGGCTGCTTTTAGAGAGATGGTACCGCCATTATCGCGAGCAGCAGCCGCCGAAGAATCGAACCGCTGCCTGTACTGTTATGATGCGCCGTGTATTAAGGCTTGTCCTACGAGCATTAACATCCCCTCCTTCATCAAAAGAATCGCCACCGGGAACACCGAGGGGGCGGCTTATGCCATTATGGATGCAAATCCGGTCGGCGCCAGCTGCGCCAGAGTATGTCCGACCGAGCTGCTCTGCGAGGGAGCTTGTGTGCTGCACGACACCTCTACGCCGATTACGATTGGCCGATTGCAGCGCTACGCGACCGATTATGCGGCAAGCGAGGGGCTGCAGCTTTTTGCTCCGGGAGCGTCTACTGGCTTGTCAGCTGGAGTTATCGGTAGCGGTCCGGCCGGTTTATCTGCCGCTCGCGAGCTTGCCCGGTACGGCTTCAATGTGGAGATCTACGAAGCGAAGCCGGTTGCCGGCGGCCTGGACAGCACTGGCATTGTCAGCTTCAGGTTGCCGCAGCATGTCCCAGCCTGGGAAGTTGAGCAGGTTGAAGCGCTCGGCGTAAAAGTCCACACGGGTACGCGAATTGGCAGCACGATCAGCGTGCAGCAACTGCTGGATCGGCATGACACGGTTGTACTGGCCGCAGGCATGGGTTATGTGCCACCGCTCGGCATGGAAGGCGAGGAGCTGGACGGTGTTCATGATGCAATACGACTTGTGGAAGCGACGAAGTCCGGTCGGATGCCAACTTCTCTGGCTGGAGCAAGAGTAGCGGTCATCGGGGCAGGCAATACGGCAATTGATGCGGCAACTTGCAGCATGCGGCTTGGAGCAAGCGGTGTCAAAATCGTTTACAGGCGCACGGCGGCGGAAATGACCGCTTATCCGTTTGAATTCGAATTTGCCAAGCAAGAAGGAATCGAGTTCGCTTGGTTGACACAGCCAATGCGCATCGTCGGAGATGAGGCTGGCAAAGTCGCCGGGCTGGAATGCATCCGCTTGGAGCCGGATGGCCGCATCGGGGCTGACGGACGTCGCCTTACCGCTCCCGTACCTGATTCCACTTTCCTTATGGAGGTGGATGCGGTTGTATTCGCGACCGGCCAACAACGGCTCATTCCGCTTGCCGAGCAATTGGGAATCCAACATGAGAATGGGATTCCAGAAGTCAATCCGCTGACAGGTTTGACTTCCAATCCCCGTATTTATGCGGCTGGCGACATTTTGCAAGGCACGGGAGCGGGTGAGGCTACCGTTGTATCTGCGGCCGAACAGGGTAAACGGGCTGCCGCCGCCATCGCACTCGCCTTTTTGGGAGAATCCTATCCCGACTTCAAGAGGGAGCCCTCCTCTGCGAAAGCAGCAGGAAGCGTGCAAGCCCGTTTACGATAATTTGAAGGAATGGAGGTAGAGTCGTATGGCAGATTTGTCCATATCCCTGGCGGGAATTCGCTCGCCTAATCCGTTCTGGCTGGCCTCCGCGCCGCCGACCAATACCGGTTACCAGGTGCAGCGTGCCTTTGAGGCGGGCTGGGGCGGAGCGGTCTGGAAAACGCTCGGTGAGCCGATTATCAACACTTCCTCACGCTTCGCAGCTGTGCATTATGGGGGAAGAAGGGTAGCCGGCTTCAATAATATCGAACTTATCTCCGATCGACCGCTTGAAGTCAATCTTAAAGAGATTCGCGAAACAAAGAAGCGTTTTCCAAATCATGCGCTGGTCGCATCGCTCATGGTGGAGCCAACTCGCCAGAAATGGCATGAAATCGTCAAGCGGGTTGAGGATGCAGGCGTCGACGGGTTAGAGCTGAACTTCGGCTGTCCGCATGGCATGGCGGAGCGGGGCATGGGAGCAGCCTCTGGTCAACAACCGGATTTGGTCGAAAAGCAAACGATGTGGGCCAAAGAAGCCGCCCGCACGCCGGTCATCGTTAAGCTCACGCCTAATATTACGGATATTACCGTCACCGCGCGGCATGCCGTGCTTGGAGGAGCTGACGCCGTCAGCCTCATTAATACGATCAACAGCCTCGCTGGCGTCGATCTGGAATCATGGAACACAATCCCTCATGTCGGCGGCAAAGGTGCACATGGCGGCTATTGTGGGCCTGCTGTGAAGCCAATTGCACTGAACATGTTGGCCGAATGTGCTCGCGATCCCCGAGTAAACGTGCCGATGTCCGGCATTGGTGGCATTTCTACCTGGGAGGACGCCGTGGAGTTCATGCTTATGGGCGCGACCGGCGTTCAAGTGTGTACAGCGGCGATGCATCACGGCTTCCGCATTGTGGAGGAAATGGTGGACGGTCTGAACCGCTATCTGGATCGCAAAGGACTGGCCTCCGTCACCGAGCTGACTGGAAAAAGCGTATCCCGTTACTCGGACTGGGGCGAGCTGGATTTGAATTACCGAGTCGTCGCGCGTATCCATCAGGATACCTGCATCAACTGCAACAAATGCCATATTGCTTGCGAGGACACCTCGCATCAATGTATCGATATGCTTACCGGCAGCAGCGGCCGTCCTTATTTGCAGGTGCGGGAGGATGATTGCGTAGGCTGTAATCTTTGCTCGATCGTTTGTCCAGTTGATGGCGCAATCGAGATGGTCGAGCTGCCGGCAGCGGCGCCGATGCTTACATGGAATGAACGGCAGCGGGTGCTGGCTAAGCTTGGAGCAGATTCCATTGAAGCGGAGGCGGTTGAGGGATGAAGAGCTCCAAAGTCATTCAAGGAGGCACGGTTGTCACATCCGGGTCGATCACCGTTGCCGATATCCGGATTGAGGATGGCGTCATCACGGCGATAGGGAGTCAACTGGACACAACGGGAGCCGAAACGGTTGATGCGGCTGGATTGTACGTGTTCCCAGGCGGCATCGATCCACACACTCATCTGGACATGCCTTTTGGCGGCACGGTTACAGCGGATGACTTTGAAAGCGGTACGATCGCCGCGGCGTTTGGCGGCACGACGACGGTCATCGACTTTTGCTTGACTGAGCGCGGCAAGCCACTCACGGACGCAATCAGCACCTGGCATGCCAAGGCTGACGGCAAAGCCGTCATCGACTACGGCTTCCATCTCATGGTCGCCGAGGCCGGAGAGGCTGTATTGGCCGAGCTGCCAACGATCATCGAACAAGAGGGCATAACCTCGCTGAAGGTGTTCATGGCTTACAAAAATGTGTTCCAAGCCGATGACGGCACTCTGTTCCGTACGCTGCAGCTGGCGCGTGAAGAGGGAGCGCTTGTGATGGTGCATGCCGAAAACGGCGACGTCATCGATAGGCTCATCGAGGAGGCGCTGGAAAATGGGCAAACCGAACCCATTTATCATGCTCTTACTCGTCCTCCTCAGCTTGAAGGTGAAGCAACCGGCCGCGCTGCCGAGCTCGCTGGATTAGCGGATGCTCCGCTCTATGTTGTCCATGTCACCTGCGCGCAGGCGGTTGAAAGAATCGCTTCAGCCCGCTCACGCGGGCTGCGCATTTACGGTGAAACCTGTCCACAATATTTAACGTTGGATGTGACTGCGCTGGAAGGACCAGGCTTCGAGGGCGCCAAGTATGTTTGGTCGCCTCCACTGCGAGAAGCTTGGCATCAGAAAGCCCTGTGGGACGCGCTGGCTTCAGGCACGCTGCAGACGCTCGGCTCCGATCAATGCTCGTTCAACTATAAGGGACAGAAGGAGCTTGGCCTCGGCGACTTCTCCAAAATTCCGAACGGCGGTCCGACAATCGAGGATCGATTCAGCATTCTCTATTCGGAGGGCGTAGCCAAAGGTAGAATAGATCTGCATCAATTCGTCAATATCGTTTCCACGGCAAGCGCTAAGCTGTTCGGCCTTTTTCCGCGCAAAGGAACAATTGCCGTAGGCAGCGATGCGGATCTGGTGTTATTCGATCCAGCGGTCAGCCGCAAATTGTCCGTGAAGGATCATCATTTGCGCGTGGACTACAGTGCTTTTGAAGGTTTGCCCCTTCAAGGTGAACCGGTATCTGTGCTAGTACGCGGCGAGTTTGTCATTCGCGATCGAGAATTTGTTGGCACGGTTGGCAGCGGCAAATACTTGAAGCGGGAGCGCTTTGGCCAAAGCTCTAACATCCTATCGCCGCATTCATCTGCTTCTGCTTCGACAGGAGGAATTAGAGGATGAGTAGTTATGAGGAATATGCGGAGGAGAAGCAATTGCTGGATGGGCTGGTCGAAGAGGGACGTCGGATTGTTGAGATAAAAGAGGATTTGGACGGCGCGGTTGTGCTATTCTCGGCGCCCCCGGAAGGTTCGGTCCGGGAGGCCGCAGGATCGATCAGCCTGAGGCTGAGCACCGCAGATGCTCGCAAACATGTAGCGGTGCTATTAATAAGACAGCAAGCAGTTCCACAGGAGTTGTAAGCTTTCAGACGGTCATTATTATGCTGTAAAAGGATTAGACTCTATCATATGGAGTAACATTCAGCTTTAAGCTGACGTCGATTATTATATCGGGTCAGCTTTTTTAGCTTTTATGAGGAGTTTCGACGGTCGAAATCCACTATTAACTTTTAAACCTACCTAAATGACCTAAAAGGGATGAAGCCCATGAAGTTGTTTAAAGTCCTACTGTTGCTAATAGTTTCACTAACAGCGGGTTGCTCCACTCCATCTAAACAGGAGGTATTGGATTACTTAAGCTCGGACTCCAACAATCGATATCTAATTCACTTATTTTATGAAGGATCACCAGGTCAACTTGATGATGAATTAAATGTATTTTGAAATTCAAAAAAAGAGTATTATTTGAAAATCATACAGGGCATTCAGCTTTACGATATAGAAGTGGAAAGCAACAAGGACAAAGCGGATGCGATAGGTATTGAAAACTTCCCTTGTTTCATTGTAATGAATGACGAAAAAATCGTGTTAAAAACAACAGAACTATCTGATGTTCAGGCTTTCTTCGGACAGCTGGTTCCATAAGGAGCAAAGTGGGGACTGGCAGCGGCCGATGAAAGTAGACAACCTGCCCAGTGGTTAGTATAATTAGCAGTCCTTTTTTGACATTATAAGGTAGCATGCTTTCCTTGAGTTTGATTGAACATATGATTAAAGTGTGTTTTACATTTGTTCAATCGGATGATATGATGATGTCAGTTTATGAATTGGGGTGGATATGGAATGCAACAGGCACAATTGGCAGCAATGATCGATCATACTTTGCTTCGCGCGGACGCAACTATCACTGAGATGGCGCGGCTCGTAGAAGAGGCGAAAACCTACGAATTCGCTTCTGTATGCGTCAATCCGACTTGGGTGCCTTACGCGGCAGCCGAGCTGAACGGCTCGAAGGTCAAAGTATGCACGGTCATCGGTTTTCCTCTAGGAGCTTCCACCAGCCGTACGAAGGCATTTGAAACATCCGATGCAATTGCTGGAGGAGCAACGGAGATTGATATGGTTATTAACATCGGTGCGCTCAAGGACGGTCGCGATGACGAAGTAGAATCTGATATTCGCGCTGTTGTAGAGGCTGCTGCTGGCAAAGCTATCGTGAAAGTCATTATCGAGTCTTGTCTGCTGAGTGATGACGAGAAGGTTCGGGCATGCGAGCGCGCGGTACGTGCGGGAGCAGACTTTGTGAAAACGTCGACTGGGTTCTCCACCGGAGGCGCTACAGTTGAGGACATCGCGCTCATGCGCCGCACGGTTGGTCCTGACATCGGCGTAAAAGCTTCCGGCGGCGTGCGCAGCCTGGAAGACATGCAGCGCATGATTGCTGCCGGTGCCACGAGAATCGGCGCCAGCTCCGGCGTGAAGATTATGGAAGGCGGACGTTCCGAAACCTCCTATTAATTTCCGGCGGATGCGGATTATCCCCAATCGGGATTGTCCGGGCTGAATGAAGGCTTTTATTACAGCCGGATAAACCGCAAGGTTTTCCGGCTGTTTGACATTGTATGGATGGACTCTGAGTCCATCCCGTATCAGTCATCAGGCGGAGGGAAAATCAGAATCCGCTTGCTTGATCCAATGAGAGCGTTTCCGTTATGATGGCACAGTATTTAGATTGAGGAAGGGAATTGATGATGATGTTCAAACGCATTCATCTTGTCGTTATGGATTCTGTCGGCATTGGAACAGCTCCCGATGGGGCTGCTTTCGGGGACTTCGATGTTGATACGCTCGGTCATATTGCCGAAGCGACAGACGGTTTATATATGCCTAGTATGGGCAGTCTTGGACTTGCAAACATTAAGCCTTTCAAGGGAATTGAACCGGCCGATAAGCCTCTCGGCTTTTATGGACGAATGCAGGAGGCTTCCAGCGGCAAAGATACGATGACGGGTCACTGGGAGATGATGGGACTGCGGATCGATACGCCATTCCGCGTATTCGAGAATGGTTTCCCGCAAGAGCTTATTTCCCGGATTGAGGAGCACACTGGCCGTAAAGTAATTGGCAACAAGCCAGCCAGCGGCACGGAAATTATCGACGAGCTCGGAGAAGAGCATGTACGCACGGGCGCTCTAATCGTGTATACTTCGGCCGACTCGGTGCTCCAGATTGCTGCGCATGAAGATATCGTGCCGCTGCAAGAGCTGTATTCCATTTGCGAATTCTGCCGTGAGATTACGCTTGAAGATCCCTATATGTTAGGGCGCATCATCGCCCGGCCGTTCATTGGCGAGTCAGGGTCCTTCAAGCGCACGGCAGGACGTCATGATTACGCGCTGAAGCCTTTCCAGCCTACGGTAATGAATACGCTCAAGGATGCCGGTCTCGACGTTGTCGCAATCGGTAAAATCTCCGATATTTTCGACGGAGAAGGCGTGACGCGCAGCATCCGTACTGCTTCCAACCAAGAGGGCATGGAGCGCTTGGTCGAAGTATGCGGGGAATCGTTTAACGGGATCAGCTTCCTGAATTTGGTGGACTTTGATGCGCTCTACGGCCATCGCCGCGATCCGGCAGGTTATGGCAAAGCGTTGGAAGAGTACGATGCGGGGCTGCCGGCTGTGCTGGAGCGCCTAACAGAGGACGATCTGCTCATCATCACTGCTGACCATGGCAACGATCCAACCTATACAGGAACCGATCATACTCGCGAATATGTACCGCTAATTGTGTATTCCCCTCGTTTCGAGGGCGGTCGCGAGCTGCCGCTGCGGCTTACATTTGCAGATGTGGGCGCGACAGTTGCAGACAACTTCGGCGTAACGCTGCCCCAGCATGGCAAGAGTTTCCTTGACGAGCTGTCGAGCAACTAACATTCCAATGGACGGGTTAGACCAGATACCGCTTCGGGTAAACCCCGAGATGTCCTTGAGAGGAGAATGGATATGAGCGTGCATATTGGAGCTAAAGAGGGGCAGATCGCTGAAACAGTACTGCTTCCTGGAGATCCGCTGAGAGCTAAATATATCGCTGAGACCTACCTGACTGATATTGAGCTTTACAATGAAGTTAGGGGAATGCTCGGTTTTACGGGCAACTACAAAGGAAAACGCATTTCCGTGCAAGGCTCAGGTATGGGGCTGCCTTCGATCAGTATTTATGCGAATGAGTTGATCCGCAACTACGGCGTCCGCAATCTGATTCGCGTTGGTACTTGTGGAGCGATGCAGCATGAGGTGAATGTGCGCGACGTCATATTAGCTCAGGCCAGCTGTACGGATTCCAGCATGAACCGCAATCAGTTTCTGGGATA
Organism: Paenibacillus herberti; assembly: GCF_002233675.1. Classification (GTDB taxonomy): domain Bacteria; phylum Bacillota; class Bacilli; order Paenibacillales; family Paenibacillaceae; genus Paenibacillus_O; species Paenibacillus_O herberti. Next base: position 1,213,266 of record NZ_NMUQ01000001.1, read on the forward strand.
CGACTTCGCGCCAATTGCCAGCTTTACGCTGCTTAAGTCTGCTTATGAACATGCCGTGAGCGCAGGAGTAAACGTTCATGTCGGCAATATTTACAGCACCGATGTGTTCTACAAGGAAGATACAACAGCTGTTCAACGGTTGATGGACCACGGAGTGCTCGGTGTCGAAATGGAAACAACAGCTCTCTATACGATTGCAGCACGGCATGGAATACAAGCGCTGACGGTGTTGGCCGCCAGTGATCATCTGCTAACGGGTGAGGAGACGACCGCGGCTGAGCGCCAGTCATCCTTCAACGAAATGATGGTAATCGCGCTTGATACAGCCGCGGATATTCCTCTGTCCAAATAGGTGGAGGGGATTGCGCCAGCTATTCAAATACAAAGAGGTAATATAATTAATGACGTGAATAACCATGTTCCGACAAATGCGTAATCCGCTGTCAATTAACGTTGTTAATTGTCGCGATTCCTGCAACCACGCCACTTTTATAAAATTAATGACATAAATCATTCATGAGCTTAACTAACGGAGGGTATCCATAATGAGAATGGTAGATCTGATTGAGAAAAAAAGAGATGGTCATGAGCTTACGACGGAAGAGATTCGCTTTGTTATCGAAGGTTATACCCACGACGAGATTCCTGATTACCAGGTAAGTGCTTTGGCGATGGCTATTTTCTTCCGTGATATGAACGATCGGGAGCGCGCAGATTTGACGTTAGCGATGGTAGAATCCGGTGAGACAATTGATCTTTCGGATATTCGCGGCGTTAAAGTCGATAAACACTCGACCGGCGGCGTGGGCGATACGACTACTCTTGTGCTGGCTCCGCTCGTTGCTGCGGCTGGAATTCCGGTTGCCAAAATGTCCGGACGTGGGCTTGGCCATACGGGTGGAACGCTCGACAAGCTAGAAGCTATTCCAGGCTTCCATATCGAGTTGAGCCGTGAAGAGTTCGCTAGCCTCGTCAATGAATCGCTTATCGCGGTAATTGGACAATCCGGCAATCTGACTCCAGCCGACAAAAAGCTGTATGCTTTGCGTGATGTTACCGCCACAGTTGAGTCGATTCCGCTCATCGCAAGCTCCATTATGAGCAAGAAGATTGCTTCTGGCGCGGATGCTATTGTGCTTGATGTCAAAACAGGCGCAGGCGCTTTCATGAAGGACGAGGAGGATGCTCGTCGCTTGGCTTCCGCGATGGTTGCGATTGGCAACCAGGTTGGACGTAATACGATGGCGGTCATTTCCGATATGAGCCAGCCGCTCGGTTACGCAATCGGCAACTCTCTTGAAGTGCAGGAAGCGATCGATACGCTGCGCGGCGAAGGCCCAGCGGATCTGCTGGAGCTTTGCCTGGCGCTTGGCAGCCAGATGGTCTTCCTCGGTGGAGGAGCTGCTTCTCTTGAAGAAGCGGAGGAGCTGTTGAAGGAGCTTTTGACAAACGGTAAAGCACTGGAAAAATTCAAAGAATTCATCCGCAATCAAGGCGGCAATCCAGCTGTTGTCGACGATCCAAGCTTGCTGCCGCAAGCACCGTACCGGATCGAGCTGCCTGCACGCCAGAATGGCTTTGTATCTCAGATGATCGCAGATGAAATCGGAACGGCAGCGATGGTACTTGGAGCCGGACGCGCGACTAAGGAATCGGTTATCGATCTGTCGGTAGGGCTGATGTTGAACAAAAAAGTGGGGGATTCCGTCAAAGTGGGCGAGTCTCTCGTGACAATCCATGCCAACCAAGAGGATGTAGCTGATGTTATGGAACGTCTATACGCGGCTATCGAGATTTCCGCACAAGCGGAGACTCCACTGCTCGTGCGTGGAGTCGTAACAGGCGTGGAGGGAAGCAAGGCATGAAGATGAGTGCTGCGTGGAAGGAAAAGCTGGATCGCAGCTATATTCTTGACAGGCTGCAGCAGTTGTTAGAAACGCCAAGCCCAAGCGGTTATTGCCACGATATTATGAAGCTGCTCTCTGCCGAGGTTTCACGCCTCGGCTTTGAGCTGAAGCTTACGCCGAAGGGCAACGGGCTCATTAATCTGGGAGGTAGTGAGAGCGGGGAACCACTGCTGCTGACCGCTCATGTGGACACACTTGGCGCGATGGTTCGCGCTGTAAAGTCCGATGGCAAACTTCGGATGACTCCGATTGGCGGCTACGATATGTCGACAGTTGAGGGAGAATATTGCCTTGTACATACGCGGGGCGGTAAAATCTATGAAGGCACCGTCCTCTCTACGATGCCTTCTGTTCATGTCTATCCTGAATCTCGTTCACAGAAGCGCGACGACGCTTCTATGGAAGTTCGGCTCGACGTTGATACGATAAGCCGCGCGGATACGCTCGCTCTGGACATTGCGCCAGGTGACTTTATCTCTTGGGATCCACGGGTAAGGATTTTGCCGGATGGATGGGTGAAATCACGCCATCTGGATGACAAAGCCAGCGTTGCGGCTCTGCTCGGTATTCTTGAGACCGTGCACAGAGAAGGGCTCAAGCTTAACCGCCCGGTTAAGCTGCTCATTTCAACCTATGAGGAAGTTGGACATGGCAGCTCCTGGATTCCAGAGGACATCGTAGAGATGATTGCCGTCGACATGGGAGCAATGGGGGATGATCTTAGCGCGACCGAGAAGGATGTTTCCATCTGCGCTAAGGATTCCTCCGGGCCGTATGACTACGGAATGACCTCGCGGCTCATTGAGCTGGCCACAAGCCAGGAGATCCCGCATGAGGTCGATATTTACCCGTTCTACGGCTCTGACGCCAGTGCAGCGCTTAGAGGCGGCGCAAACATTCGTGCTGCGCTCATTGGGCCGGGAGTCCATGCCTCCCATGGCATGGAACGCACGCATGCTGACGCAATAGTGGGAACGGCGGCGTTATTGCTGGCATACATCATGGAATAAAGCTGGGCTGCTCCCCCTATGGAGCGGTCCGGCAACAGGATCAGGAGGGAGCAAGTCTTGGCGCAGCTTTACTATAAGTACGGAACGATGAACAGTGGTAAGTCCTTTGAGATTATCAAAGTGGCTCATAATTATGAGGAGCAGGGCAAAGCCGTGCTGATCTTTTCTCCGGCAATGGACACTCGCAGCGGTAAGGATGAGGTTGGTTCGCGAGTCGGTTTTACTCGTAAAGCAATTCCTGTTGCGGCGGATACCGACCTTTACAGCGAGGTGCTGACGCATCAGCCGGCAGACGGCCCGAAGCAGATCTATTGCGTCTTGATCGATGAGGCTCAGTTTCTCAATCGGGGTCATATCGACCAACTAACACGCGTCGTTGACGAGCTAGATGTACCGGTTATGGCGTTCGGCTTGAAAAACGATTTCCGCAACGAACTGTTCGAAGGCAGCTATTATCTGCTGGCTCAAGCGGACAAGATTGAGGAGATTAAGACGATCTGCTGGTTTTGCGACCGCAAGGCAACGATGGTCATCCGCTTTCAGGGGGGAATTCCTGTCAACGAAGGGGCACAGATCCAAATCGGAGGCAACGACGATTACAAGCCGGTTTGCCGCAAATGTTACAAGGCTGCTTTTGCCGGATCGAAGAGCTAGGGGTCATAAACGTACTGCATAACGAAAAACCTCCGCGAGCCGAAACAATCGGCAGATGGAGGTTTTTTTCTACTTCACGATATCAACGATTGCGTCCTTTGTTCTTTTTGGCCTTACGACTTAACCATAAAATCCATATGCCTACTCCCGCTACAGCGATCGCAGCCATAACATAAAACGCAATCGCATATAGCCTGTCCTCAAACGGTGTTATCATGTGAAATCGCCTCCTGTATCTCTTTATATTTTTTACCCATGATGGGACATTTTAAGCCCTATTAAGCTGCGGAACATTTTTGTCCCTTTGGAATATGAATACGGATAAAGATGTTTTCCATTACCGGCAGGGAAGGTCAGTGGACCATGAGAGCGCATGAATTCGTTATTCAAAGGGACTTCCATCGGGAGGATCTCACTCGGCTGTCAGGGGAGGCGGCACGTTTTCAATCCGACATCAAGCTTGAATTTTGCAGCGGTGATAATTGCAATATCGTTGATGTTAAAAGCCTGCTAGGCATGCTCTTGCTGCCGATCCGTATGGGAACCCCGGTGATGCTTCGCGTCGAGGGCAAGGATGAGGGGGCGGCATTTTCCTACATGCTTGAGGAACTGGCCAAATAATCCAAGCCCAGTTGCAGCTCAGCGGGATCAGGAGGGCTTATGAGTTGGATTCACGCCTTAACGCTGTGCAAAAAGGGAATCGTCCTAACTTCCCTTTTTGTACGGCTTCTCAGCCGAACCCTCATTCAGGAACACTCTTCGTCGCTGTAGCAAGCGGGCTGTTATGCTCCTGCTCACCGCGGCTCTCCGACCGCAAATACAGGACAAAACCTGCGATCATCAAACCGCCGCCAAACAATTGGAAGGAACTGATCGCTTCCCCGAACAGCATCATTGCGAGTAAGCTCGCGCCAACCGGTTCCGCCAACACGGTCATAGACACGGTTGTCGCGCGCAAATATTGTAAAAGCCAATTGAACACCATATGTCCGAACACGGTCGGCACGATCGCGAGCAACAAGAAAATGCCCCACTCTGTGGATGGGTAGTCGGTCATTGAATATCCAGCTGCAATATTGTAGCCTGTAAAAAACAATGCCGTAAAGCCGAACACGATCAGGCTATATACATAGGAAGGCATTCGGGTAAGCAAACGCTTGGCGAGAATAATATTGAATGCGATAGCAGCCGTCCCGAGCAGCGAGAGAGAGTCGCCAAAAAAAGCGGTTTTCGATAGTCCGAAGTCACCTGAGCTAATGAGAATCGCTCCGCCTATGGACACAGCCATACCGATTAGGGCTGCTTTTCCTAGCTTGTCGCGTAGGAAGAAGTAGGCTAGAATGGCTACAAAAACCGGCTCAAGTGTGAGCATGATCGTTGAACTGGCGATGGATGTATAGGAAAGTGAAGCCATCCAGAGTAAAAAATGCAGCGCAAGAAAAAAGCCGGCGCTAGCCAGCAGTGCCCAGTCTTTAAGGGAGAGCTTGCGAATGGCAGGCAGCTGGCGCCAGCCGAACGGAAGCATGAGTAGAAAGGTGAACAGCATGCGGTACTGCCCTTGAACTGACACTGGAGCGTCGGAGTAACGGACCAGAATCGGAGCAAAGGAAATGGCAATCATGCTCACCAGCAACGGGACGACTAGAGATGTTTTGGACAAGGATGTCGAGTTCATATGAATAATTGTAATTCCGTTCTGCAGGAAGTTCAAGGGTTCTTGAATTGTCACATTTATAGCTCAAGTTAGTCATCTTTGTCACTGCGGGATGGGGTAAACTAAGTGGAGGAAGGGGTGGCTTAGAATGGGAAAAGCATCTTCCCTTACAGATTGGTCTTATTTGGCCTTATTTGGGATAATTATGCTTATTATACTGATTTTCTGTTTGTACGGGTTCAAGAAGCTAATGAAATCCGAAATGGACGAGCCCCATCCTCGAGTGCGAGAAGCTGCCGGATCTGCCGCAGCAGCACCTCAAGCAGCAGTACCAGTGCAAGAGAGTTCCAACCACAGCAAGGCTGATCTTGCTGGGACTGAGCACAAAGACCGCCCCTAGGAGCGGTCTTTTGACGTTGTATGAGTATTTGTGCCGACTACTCGGCTTCTTCAGGACGCCAAGCTGCAAGCCAACTTTCAATCTCGCCTATAGTGTCGATAACTCCATCTGGGCGGCTCATGCTGGAGGGGCTAACCTGACGGAGAGCCAATCCCTGGCGCACCCATAACCCACGCATGCCAAGATGTTTGGCGGGTACGATATCGTTGTCGATTCGGTCTCCGACCATAAGCGTTTCCGAGGGAGGACAACCCGTCGCCTCAAGGGCGTATTCGTAAAGTCGCGGGTCCGGCTTGGCCAAGCCAAGCTCTGCGGAAGCAAATACCTTGTCGATATGCTCCAAAAGTCCGTAGCTGCGGAGTCGATCGGCCGTTCCGGCACTCTGATTGGCGATAATGCCAATTCGGTAGCTAGCGCTCAGTCGTTGCAAAATGCCACGGGACTCAGGGAACGGACGGTCAAGTTCCTTACGGTACTTCATTTCGGACCAAATCGCTTGGCGCAGTGCTGAATCCGGGAAGAGCGATTGTAAAATATCCGCCATAGGGAAAGGGGAGTAGCGCTTGTGGGCTTCCATCCATAGCTCACGGACATGGTCCCGGGCGACGACAATTCCCCTGCGTCCTGCAGCGGCAATGAGCTGGCGGGTAATGTCCTCGATAGGTTCCGATTCATCCACCAGTGTTTCTCCAACATCGAAAAAAATCCATTTCAGCGGCAAGTTCATCATAGTTCGTATCGTATCATGTCGTTGCTGCATCAACAAGTGTCGGCAAATAATTATTAATAATTGTAAAAAAACGAACAATAAATGTTGTCTAGGTCGACTTCTAATGGAATAATACTACTCTCTTGGCGAGAGGTTTTTCGGTGTGCTATAATTACGTTCGTTCCGATTAAATCGGATTGAAATTCAGGGGTATAGCGTGATTAGGAGAGTCGGGAAAAAGGATGAGTTCAGTCTTGGAGAACCACAAAGCTTTGTCTCAGCTTACGAGCAAGATGGGCAAGCTGCTCCGGGACCGTTTCGGCAAGGGACCGGAATCGATTTATGTTTCAGCGAATGAAGTTTGCGTTAGTATGCATTTCCGCCAGTTCGTCAGCGTCGTGGAGAAAATAATGCTCCAGCAGAACAAGGACGAAGCCGTGAGAGACATGAGGCAGCTGGTAATGGATTTACTGGTGCCGGAGTTCAAACATCTGATCTCCGATACTTTAGGGCTACAATTGCAACATATTTATTACGACTGGAACCTGGACAACCACTCCGGTATTATGATTGGACTGGTGGACAGCTCGCTCTTCGACCGGTACCAGGAATCTTATCGTGGCAAAAATTATATTCATCGGCAAGTCGAGAAGATTTCCGCCGAGGCGGAGAAGATGCCAGATGGCATGCATTCCTTCTGGACGAACGCGAGGACGCTCGTAATTGTCCGATCAGGTATTCTTATCAAGCTGGAGAAGGAGCTGCTGCGTGCAGGCTACGAGCCGGCATTGCGTGTGGCCAAGCGAGCGCTGGAAAAATCGCTTCTACTTACCGAGGTGGATATGACCCAAGCGATGGACAGAACTCCAGACGGCTTGTACCTCGATTGGAAGTTTGACCAGGACCAGAGCATAATCGTTTATACATTTCCAACGGAATAATCGACTTTATGAACAGATGGCCTCTAAGCGGCTAAGCTGACCATGAGCCGAGAGAGCAGCCCTGTTTATGAGGGTGCTTTCTTGGCTTTTTTTGATTTTAGAAAGGAGCTGCAACACGGTCCATGAATATTGATGATCAAATTCTAACCCCGAGCTTACCTGATTCCCAGAAGCCGGCAGAGCTGCATCCTGCACTCAGTCAGCTGAGTGAAAAAGTTGAGGCGGATGCGTACTACATAGCCATCCGCGTTGAGGAGGGAGATCAGATTGATCTGCTCCACCATCGCGGCGAGCCTATCCTGCATTGCGGCATGATGCTGCCCCGTTCGACTGAGGAGGAGAATGGTAAGCTTCTTCAGTACTTTAATTATCAGGTGCCCATGTCCAAAGAGAAGGATGGCACCACGGCGATATTAGGCATACTGCGCAAGGAAACCTCGTTCAGCGAGGAAGAAAAGAGTAGGTTGGCATCCGCCGCAGCGAGCTGGAATTTAAGCGACAGCTCGTCCTCATCAGCAGACTTGTCGGTTCAGGAACAGGCTGCCACAGGCTTTTCCACCGGATTAAAGCCGCAGCGAGCGGAGCAGCTGCGCGGTGAGCAACTGCGACTGCTCGGCCTGGAGATGATGAATGCTTTGACCAATATCGATGGAATGGCAGAGCTGCTCGCGGATTCACCATTAGAAGTTTATCAGCTGGATATGTTGGAGGAGCTAAGACAGAACAATAGCCACTTGGCTTCGCTCGTCCAAACGCTCGTCAAACATTCCGTTCTCCTTGATGGGAGCTGGGAGCGATTTTCGGGTTACCCGTTCTCGGTTGTACAGCTATCAAATCGTTTGCTCCAGGAGCATGCTGCGGCCGAAATGAGCGGCAGGCTCGTCTGTTGGATTTCCGAGGATGTGCCCGAAGCGGTGCTCGGAAGCAAAGAGGAGCTTGTCCAACTGCTCAACTTGCTGTTAAAGCTTGCCGAATCGGGTGGTCCTGGAGGATCTATCCGCCTAAATATCCATATGAACTCCAGAAATACGGGAGACGGGCTGATGGATCTGCTGGTTCAGCTCATTCTAGAGGAAGCAGCCGCTCCTAACGTCCGAATCGCCGAGTTTTTGGAGCAAGCCAGAGAGATGGTGGAAAATAACGGTGGCGAGCTATGGCAGGAGCCCCATTCTACCGGCTGGAGTCTCCAGTTGACGTTCCAGGTGAAGGCTGTGAGTCAGTAAGCTCCATTAGAAAAGATTCCGATCTAGTCGAAAAAGGTTTCATTAAATTAGAACAAGCTCCAGTCGAACTCTTTGGAGAGGTGTTTCAGCAAGTGGACACCAGCTACGCTGTTTCCATGTCGATTGAGGGAAGGGCCGATAATGCCGATGCCCGCCTGGCCTGGCAACAGTGCCATAATACCACCGGATACGCCGGATTTGGCTGGAAGGCCGACGTCGATTGCAAACTCACCGGAGCCGTTGTACATGCCGCAAGTGACCATGAACGTTTTGGCGATTTGGACGAAGCGGCGCGGAATCAACCTTTCTCCCGTGTCAGGATCCAGTCCGTCGAGGGATAGTACAAGAGCCATTCGCGCCAGATCAGCGCAATCGACCAACAGTGAGCAGTGCTTGAAGTACACTTCCAGCACATCCTCTACCTTGCCCTTTAGCACACCATTATCGGTGAGGAAGTAGGCCATTGAGCGGTTTAGATGTCCCGTTTGGCACTCGGAACGATAGGTTTGTTCGTCGATTTGAAGCGGTTCGCGTCCGGCCAGCTTGCCAATGAAACTCTGGATGCGGGTAACTTTCTCCTCATTGGAGCTGCCGCCTATGAGCGAGCTGATGACAATTGCGCCGGCGTTAATAAGGGGATTAAAAGGAATTCCCGGTTGAACAAGCTCAAGCTTAAGCATGCTGTTGAAGCTGTCTCCAGTAGGCTCCATGCCAACCTTGCTGAATACGACGTCCTCGCCATTGTCCATAAGGGCAAGAATAAGCGTGAACACTTTCGAGATACTCTGCATCGTAAAACGATCCCCGCATGTTCCGGCTGAAAGAGATCTGCCGTCAACGGTTCGAATATGGAGGCCGAGCGAGGATGGATCAGCTTTGGAAAGCTCCGGTATGTAGGAAGCGACTTTGCCAAGCGAAGTTTCGCTGCGGGCATGCTCCAGCCACTGCGGGAGTCCAGCGCTTAGGGAAGACCAATTGGATTCATTCATGGAGCTCAACCTTTCTGTAGAAGAAATCAAGTTTATCCCACTGAACTTCATTGTAGCATGCGGACGGTGTCGCGTTGAAATGAACGCTCCAACTCATGTATGCTAAAAGGAAAGTTTAGGAAAATGACTTGTGCGAGGTGCCCTCAAGCATCTGCGCCTTCCGGGGAGCGCGATCTATGAATAGAGGAATCCGCTGGTATATCGCTTCAATCGTCGCTGCCGCTGTTGCCTCGGTCGCAGGCCAGCTGATTTGGCTGGCGGACCCGTTGCGAGCGGGCACGTTTTTTTGGATGGACATGATCGAGATTTTGGCTCGAGCATGTGCGGTCATTCCGCTCTGCTGGACGATTGGAGCGTACCGCTCCTGGAGCAACAGTAAGAGCCGCAAGCTGCCGCTGTTGAAGCTGCTCGTTGCTGCGGGAGGATTGCTGACTGCTGCGCTGATGGCGCTGCAGCCTGATGGGGTGTCCGCGCTCGCAATAGCGGGCGGCGTTTCGGTGCTGCTTGTGCTGCTGGACGCGGCGCGGGAGGAGCGGCGCAAGCGGCGCTTCCCGCTGGGCACAGCTGCTTTTTCAATAGCGGCGGTATTACTTGGTCTCCTGCTTTTTTACCCGACGGCTTATGCCGTTACGACGCCCGGGTTCACGCTGAATATGAACCGCTACGCGCAGGTAGAGGGTGGCAAGGAGAGTGGCGGCTCAATAGAAGGCGTGCTCGTCATCGAACGTCCAGCCTTCCCAATCGACTGGCTGTACGCTGCGTTACTCCCGCATATGGTAATGGAAAAGCGTGATACGAGCATTCCGATCTCGGAAATTCAGCGGCAAGTATTCATTCAGCGAGCGGGAGCCAACGAGATTGGCACAGCAGTTGCACTGCAAAAGCTCGGTCTCGGCAAAGGTGTTGTGCCACTCGGCATTCAGGTGCTCGCGTTGCTGAAGGACAGCCCGTCCCAGGACGTGCTTAAGCCGGGAGATGTGCTATTATCGATCGGCGGCCAGCCGGCCCGCGATACCTCGGAGCTGGCGAAGCTGATGGGTGAAGCTGCACCGGGAAGCGATGTCAAAGTCGGTTACGAGCGTGACGGTGGGAAAGCTGTTTCGGTAATCAAGACGAAACCGAGTCCAGATGATCCCAAGCGAGCTGTGCTAGGCATTCAAGTACAGGATCGTACAGTGGCTGATTTGACCCGTCAGATGGATTTTAAATCCTATCTGGTCTATCAAGGCGGCCCGTCCCATGGAGCGATGCTTGCTCTCACGGTGCTGGATCAGCTGACGCCAGGCGGTGTAGCCTTTGGCAATCGGGTTGCTGGGACCGGAACGATTGATGCGGCAGGGAAGGTCGGTCCGATCGGCGGTATTGAGCAGAAGGCTTTTACAGTTGCGCGCGCTGGTGCGGATGTGTTTTTTGTCCCAGCGGGGCAAGAGACGGATGCTCGTAAAGGATCAAAAGAGCTTAACATCGTTCCCGTACGCACGCTGGATGAGATGCTGAATTGGCTGAAGGCGCATCCTAAGCAGGCTTAGGCCTGAAACAACAAGCTGCCCTGCTTCCATCCGAGCACGCTGGATAGGCAACAAATAAGAAGGTATCGTTCCTCAAAAAATTTGAGGAGACGATGCCTTTTTCGTTATCGAGCTATTTTTAACGAGTAGAATGATTCACCGACAAAGTTTATTAAGCGGAGAGATTATGATATAAGATTTTCCAATTTCAGTTTATACTTAGGTGACAAGAGCTTAGTGTAAAGGGGGATTTGCTATGGGGATATTAATCGTTATTGCCATTCTATATGCACCGATAATATATCGGATATACCGTAAAATGGATCGTCTCGAAAGGGAAATTGAAGAGTTAAAGAGAACCAGAACATGATTATCCTTTTCAACTTTAGCTCATTTCATTTGGGTAAAATTATAAAACGACTAGATGGTTCTAGTTTATAATACCAAGCGCCTGGGAAAATGAAGAGCGCCGCAGGGAGGCTTCACTCGCGGCTCTGTTTTACCTGGAGCTTTTTTCAAATTTTGTTGCTGCTTAAAATAATTGATGAATCGCTGCTGATATAGCCAGCATACCGATACCAAAAAGTAAAAACCACCAAGCCCATTTCCTCTTTGATATTCTCTCATCTGCATCTTCAGAGTGATAATTTGCTCTTTGTCTGTCACCGCTAGTAAAAGCTCCTACTAAAATTCCGGATATAGCAAGAGATACAATCCCCAATATGGTTATTATAGTCATATCGTTTGGCTCCTTTATCTAGATTTTAGAAGCATCAACCTATAACCATGGAGTAGTCGCTTAATCGACTATTTCTTATGACGCAAAAACCACTGATTATGTGACACTGGGAACAATATAAACTCATTATTGTAGGTAGTGGCTTGGATACAAACAATCCTATTTAAGTCGCACATTAAAGCTTCCTATTCCACTACAGTTGAACCCAAGAGAGCTCAGAAGATGACTGAAATCATCCTGAGCATGCCTTCAACATGGCCAACCGAGCGTTTAGGCTAGTACTCAATTTGGAACTTTTGGGCCATGTACTACAACTAACTGGATTTCGAGCGCAAGAGGGAACGAAGTTATGCTAACGGAACTCATGATGCTAGTATAAAAAGTGGACATCCGTTAACAGACGGCTAATAATAACCGTATATGGAGGTGTTCACATGGGTGAGCAGCGGCAGCATTACAATGAAGATTTCAAAAAACAGACCGTAAAATTCATTCAAGAACAGGCGAAATCGGTTGCGGATATCGCTCAGGACCTTAACATCCCCAAAAGTACCCTTCATCAGTGGCTGTCCCTATACCGTGAATTCGAAAGCGAACCGGTAAACAGTTCGGAACGGATCCGAGAATTGGAACGACAGCTCAAGGAAAGCGACCGCCGAGTGGCCGACCTCGAGGAGGAAATAGCCATTGTAAAAAAGGCGGTGCACATCTTCAGCAAACCACGGAACTGAAATTTCAGTTCATTTACGACAATTGCTCCGTGTTCTGTGTGCGGAAGATGTGCGACGTTCTAGAGGTTTCACGGAGCGGTTATTACAACTGGAAAAACGCAGTGATTAGTCCTCAAGCTAAACGCAAAGCCGAGTTGCAGGAACGGATTTTGTTTCACTTTCACGACGTTAACAAGCGGTATGGAGCGCCGAAAATCGCGTTTCTACTTCAAGAGGAAGGCTACAGGGTTTCAAAGCGAACGGTAGGCCTCTATATGGTTGAGCTCGGGCTTCAATCCTGTGTTTCCCGCACGTTCAAGGTGAAAACAACTGACTCCAATCATGACGATCCCATCGCTCCTAACACGTTGAACCAGCACTTTCATATCGAAAAACCGAATCAAGTATGGGTGGCCGACATTACGTATATTCCTTTGCCGTGAAGGCCGTCTTTACCTGGCTAGTGTCATGGATCTCTGTACACGTGAAATTGTAGGCTGGAGCCTGGATGTTCACATGAAGACAAGTCTCGTTCGCCAAGCACTAACGATGGCTTATCAAGCCAAACAACCACCAATTGGCCTCTTACACCACTCCGATCGTGGGACGCAGTACGCTTCCCACGAATACCAGAATCAACTCCTCCAGTACAACATGGAAGGAAGCATGAGTCGCAGAGGCAACTGTTATGACAACGCCAGCATGGAATCCTTTCACAGCATCTTGAAGAAAGAACTCATCTACTGTACTCGCTTCCTTACCCGTAAACAGGCTCACCAGGAAATCTACCGCTATATTGAATTTTTTTACAACCGGAAGCGAATCCACGGATCGCTCGGTTATCTTTCACCTGCTCGTTTTGCAGCTCAATTTGAGTAAAAGATGTGTTTCTGTCTGTTAGCGACTGTCCATTTTATTGACGTAGGTCCAGTTTGTCTTTTTGCCTGTTTGTCTGTTTGGATGGAACTATTAAAGCACTAGTTTTACTTCTTCGATTGTTTAGTAAGCATCGCTAGCATATCCCATTGATCCTGAGTAACGTCGAGCAGGTTATTGAATTGCCCAGCGCCTTGCAGCCATTCGCCGCCATCGATGGTGACACACTCGCCGTTCAAGTAACCAGCGTAGTCGGAGATGAGGAAAGCGGCCAGATGAGCCAGCTCTTCTTTGTTCCCGACCCGCTTTAGCGGAATGCGGTCGATTATTCCTTGGGCGAGCTCCTCTGTGGGGACGATGCGCGACCAGGCTCCCTCGGTCGGGAAAGGGCCAGGAGCGATGGCGACCTGGCGAATGCCATGGCGCGCCCACTCCACGGCAAGCGAGCGTGTCATCGCCAGCACGCCGGCTTTGGCGGCGGCGGATGGCACTACGAACGCTGAGCCGCTCTCGGCGTAAGTGGTCACGATGTTCAGCATCGTGCCGGAACGGCCGGCTTCGATCCAACGCTTGCCGAATTCAAGCGTTGTATAAAAGGTACCGTGCAGGACGATGTTCAGCACGGCGTCAACCGCCCGATGCGAGAGCCGCTCGGTCGGGCTGATGAAGTTGCCGGCGGCGTTATTGACGAGCACGTCAATGCCGCCGAAGCGACTATCCAGCGCATCCGCCAGCGCGAAAATTGCATCTGGATCGCGGACGTCGCAGCTATGGACGTAAACGTCACAGCCGGCGGCGGACAGTGCAGCTTCAGCCTCGCGCAGCTTCTCCTCGCGGCGACCGGCGAGCGCGATGCGCGCGCCAAGCTCCGCAAAGCCTTCTGCCATCGCGCGTCCAAGTCCGGTCGCTCCGCCGGTGACAAGCACTGTTTTGTCCTTTAATAGGTCAGCACGGAAAGGTCCCATTGGCGTAGTCATGCTAAAGTCGCCTCCTTTAGGCTAATACCTTGCGGAATTCCTCCGTCAGAAGCGGCACAACCTCGAACAAGTCGCCGACGATACCGTAATCCGCCACCTTGAAAATCGGCGCCTCGGCATCCTTATTGATGGCGATAATGACGCGCGATTGGCTCATCCCAGCCAGATGCTGGATCGCTCCGCTGATGCCGCAGGCGATGTAAACCTCTGGCGTGACGACCTTGCCGGTCTGGCCGATTTGCAGGGCATAGTCGCAATAGCCAGCGTCGCAGGCGCCACGCGAAGCGCCTACAGCGGCGCCGAGCACATCCGCCAGCTCGTCGAGCGGCTTGAAGCCATCGGCACTTTTTACGCCGCGCCCGCCGGAGATGACGATTTTGGCTTCGGCCAAATCAACTTTGCCGCCAGCTTTGCGCACAACATCACGCACGATGGAGCGCAGATCAACAGGAGCGGTATAGCTCCGATCAACGACTTCACCAGCGGTTTCCGCAAGGGTAGCAGGGGGGATATTGTTGGGACGAACGGTAACAACGCCTGAGCTGGAGAGGAAGCGTTTTTCCTCGAATGCTTTGCCAGCGTAGATCGGTCGTTTGTAGAGCTCACCGGACTCGATGGAGATGACGTCGGAAATCTGTCCGGCGCCGATCAGGGCGGCGATCCCTGGAGCGAGGTCGCGCCCCTCAGCCGTATGGCCAAGGAATACACGCGATGGCTGAAGTTCCTCTACGATACCTTTAACTGCATGCAGATAAGCGGGAGCGTTGTAGCTGACGAGCTCGGGATGATCAACCGCGTACACCTTGCCGCTCGTATAAGAAGCAAGCTCACCGGCGAGCCCCGTAATGCCACTGCCGATAATGACGGCCGAGATCTCGGCACTGTCTCCTGCGGCGAGACGAGCTCCCTGAAGCGCTTCCAATGTAACCTGACGAATCTTCCCCGCACGTACTTCAGCGATAACGAGAACCGGTTGGCTCATCTTGATTCCTCCTTAGGCTATAGAGAACTGGGATTGGACTGTATTCAGATGGCTTTGGCTTCCGTGCGCAGCAATTCCACGAGCTTGGCGGCCTGCTCGGCAGGAGTACCTTTGATCAGCTGGCCGGTTCCGCGTTCGGGCGGCAGTGCAATTGATACACGTTCGGTAAGGGCAGCAGCTTCTCCAAGCCCGAGATCATCCAGCGTCAGCGTTTGAAAAGGTTTCTTTTTTGCCTTCATGATATTCGGCAAGGAAGGGTAACGAGGCTCGTTCAGCCCTTGCTGGGCGGTGAACAAGGCAGGGAGTGAGAGCTCCAGCGTTTCGGTGTCGCCTTCAGCGTCCCGCTTAACGACCGCTTGCGAGCCGCTTATCTCAAGGGAGGTGATGGAAGCGGTATGAGGGATGCCGAGCTTGTTAGCAAGCCGGATCGCCACCTGGCCGCCGCCGCTGTCTACGGAGAAGTTGCCGCCAAGCAGCAGATCGAATGATTGGCCGGATAAGTATTTTTCCAGAACGACCGCTGCTGCACCTTCATCAGAGCCGATCCGAACATCGGAAATGAGTACCGCGTCATCTGCACCCATGGCCAGAGCTTGGCGAAGAGCTTCGGCCGCGCGGCCGGGTCCAACGGAAACGACGGTTACGTTGCCGCCATGTTTGTCGCGCTGTTGGAGTGCCTCCTCTACGGCATATTCATCGTAAGGATTGATCACGTATTTCACGCCGTCATCCGATACGGACCCGTTTTGAATGACGATTTTTTCCTCGGTATCAAACGTTTGCTTGAGCAGGACAAAGATATTCATGAGTGGGCTCCTCCTTTGGAATGAAACGATCGATTTTATTTGAGGCCACGAAGAAAGAAATCTACGCTCTTGTCAACCTGAGCAGTCAGCGAATACTTCATACCGGAAATCAGCCATGATGTGACGGCTTCATCCATTCCTCCAAAAATCAGCAGACGCGTAAGTTTGATGTCCAGATCCTGCCGGAAGGAACCTTCTCTCACCCCTTTTTCCAGAATATGCTCGATCAGTTCAATATAAGGCTTCACCGACAGACCAATTGCTTTGCGCAGCTCCAGCGAGCTTTGGCGCAGCTCGATCTGGGTCACATAAGCGAGATTGACATCGTTCTCCAGCGCGGAAAAGTGGATCTCACAAACCGCTCGCAGCGCCTCCTCGGCGGTAGCGGTTTCACGAATGCGAGTGTTGAAGCGCTCGACAAGATCTCCGAGTTTTTCCTGAAACAGCGAGATGAGGATATCTTCCTTCTTCTTGAAATATAAATAAATCGTACCGTCAGCGACGCCTGCTTCTTTCGCAATCTTCGACACCTGGGAGCCGTGGAAGCCGTTTTCGGCAATAACTTTCAGTGCGGCGTCGAGGATTAAAAAATATTTTTCCTGCTTCCTACTTGTCATGGTTGCACCTCGGTGGTAGTATTTACGTATAGTGAATGAATGCTCATTCATTTTCTACATCTTAGGGGATATGACACCGATTGTCAACGTTTTATCTGAAAAGAAAACCGGCTCCAAGCAGGGATTTTCGTCAGAATTCGACAGCAGTCAGGATGTGCGCCGAACAAGCGGCAATTCCACTAAGATTTTTTTGTTCTCCATATGTAAGCGCTTAATATGAGGGAATATGGAAGAGATGATAACTTCTAGGACATAAGCGGAAGGGATGAACATCTATATGATTGGTCAGCTGATTCAATTCCTGCTGTTTCTCGCTGTAACCGGTTATGGAATCTACTTGTTCTACCGGGCGGTCTATCATCGCTACTTATATTTGAAGCTAGGGCGACCCGCCGAGCTGCCGAGCAATGGCAAGGACCGCTGGCCAGAATTTCTAGCTCAAGTGTTCGGTCAGACGAAGCTACTGAAGGACCCGAAGAGTGGAATCATGCATATCGTCATTTTTTACGGGTTCGTCATTCTCCAGCTTGGTGCGCTTGATCTCATTATTAAAGGGCTGACGGGCGGTGGGCATCTACCGGTTCCCGGTTACAATCTATTCAGTCTGATGCAAGAAATAACGGTTGTGCTCATCCTGATCGCCATGGGTTACGCTGCCTATCGCCGTTATGGCGAGAAGCTGGTCCGGCTCAAGCGCGGCCTTAAACCGAGTATCGTTGTGTTTTTCATCTTCGGGCTCATGTTCTCCGTGCTGTTCTCCCTGGCGTTCGAAAGGGTATGGCTCGGCATGGAATTCTCCTGGTATGCACCGATTTCCTCATTAATGGCAGAAGCCTTCTCCGGCCTGTCCGAGACGCCGTCCTATGTACTGTTCCTCATCTCCTGGTGGGCGCATCTGATCATCCTGCTCGCATTTCTCGTTTATGTGCCTCAATCCAAACATTTTCACATCATTACTGCACCTATCAATATCTATTTGCGCCGGCAGACGCCGGTTGGTCGCTTATCCAAGCTGGATCTGGAGGATGAAGAGGCGGAATCGTTCGGAGTTGGCAAAATCGAGGAATTTTCGCAAAAGCAAATGCTCGATTTCTACGCCTGCGTTGAATGTGGACGCTGCACGAATGTATGTCCGGCCTCGAGCACCGGCAAGGCACTCTCGCCAATGCATCTTATTACGAAGCTGCGCGACCATCTGATCGATAAGGGCACGGCTGTTACGGGCCGCTCGCCATGGGTTCCGGAGTTTGCCTTTGGCGGGGCTGATCCTACTAAAGCCCATCTGTTCGAGCCGCGTAGTCTGGATCACGGCCCATCCCTGCTTGATCTTGCCGGCGGTGCAAGCAAGGAAGAAGTTGCTGCAGCCGCAGAGGGCGGCGTCGGAGTGTTTTGGAGCGATCCAGGGCTGGCGATTACCGACATCCGGCCAACGCTGAACTGGCAAAAGACTTCCTGGACCGTGCAGGAGCGCAAGCCCCAAGAGGTTGAGCTCATTGGCGAAGTTATGACCGAGGACGAAATTTGGGCCTGCACAACTTGCCGCAACTGTGAGGACCAATGTCCGGTTGCTAATGAGCATGTGGACAAAATTATCGACTTGCGCCGCCATCTGGTGTTGATGCAGGGCAGCATGCCGCATGAAGGCCAGCGCGCCATGCAAAATATTGAGCGTCAAGGCAATCCTTGGGGTATCAGCCGCAGCGACCGGGTTAAATGGACCGGCGATGTTGAGGGCATCTCGGTGCCAACGGTTAAAGAAAATCCGGACTTCGACATTCTGTTTTTTGTCGGCTCGATGGGCTCCTACGATCTGCGCAGCCGCAAAATTACCCGCGCCGTGGCGCGGCTGATGAATGAGTCCGGCGTCAGCTTCGCGATTCTCGGCAATGAGGAGAAAAACTCCGGCGACACGCCGCGCCGCCTCGGCAATGAAATGTTATTCCAGCAGTTGTGCATGGAGAACATCGAAACTTTTCAGAAGTATGGAGTAAAAAAAATCGTTACTGCTTGCCCGCATACATTTAATACGCTCAAAAATGAATACCCTGACTTCGGTCTGGAAGGCGTGGAAGTGCTGCATCATACACAGCTGTTTGATGAATTGATTGCCAAAGGCCGCTTGAAGCCGACTCATCGGGTGGAAGAGCGCATCACCTACCACGACTCCTGTTATCTGGGTCGTTACAACAATGTGTACGACGAGCCGCGCAACGTCTTGAAGGCGATTCCCGGCGTCGAGCTGGTGGAAATGGCCCGTACCCGTGAAAACGGCATGTGCTGTGGCGCGGGCGGCGGTCTCATGTGGATGGAGGAAACATCCGGTAAGCGAGTCAATTTGGCTAGAACCGAGCAGGCGCTTGAAGTTAATCCGACTCTCATCAGCAGCGCTTGTCCGTACTGTCTGACGATGCTGGAGGATGGCACAAAGCTTAAAGAAGTGGACGATCTCGTGAAGGCGCGTGACATCGCGGAAATTCTTGAGTTAGCTGTATTCGGACCGGCTGGAACGCCGCCGCAGAACAAGGAAGAGGTGGCCGTTTAGCATGAGCTCAGCAAGCCGAACCACCCGGATGGCCCGGGCGCCTTAGCGCTCCCGGTCGCCGGTACATCCAGCATACATCCCACCACACATCCAGCACACATCCAGCACACAACCAGAGTCCAACAATATTAGATTCCAGCGCATCACGAATTGGAGCATCCCAAACCTGCCACATCCTACGCGGGACGTGAAGCGCTCTACCGTCAGTCGTAACGCCGCAGGTACAACCTTTTTCAAGGAGGCAACACTACGATGAGCATAACGATCCGCAAAGCAGCCGTTATCGGCTCCGGCATCATGGGTTCCGGCATCGCCGCCCATCTGGCCAATGTTGGCATTCCAACACTGCTACTCGACATCGTTCCGAAGCAGCTGTCCGCAGAAGAAGAGAAGAAGGGGCTGACGCTAGAGCATCCCGCCGTGCGCAGCCGGCTCGCGGCGTCCGCAATCGCCAAGCTGAAGAAGACGAAGCCATCTCCACTGTACGATGACGCATTCACTTCCCGAATTACGCCTGGCAATCTGGAGGATGATCTGGACAAAATCGCTGGTGTGGACTGGGTTATCGAGGTCATCGTCGAAAACCTGGATGCCAAGCGCAGCTTGCTGGACCGCATCGAAACCGTGTGGAAGCCAAGCATAATTGTCACCTCCAACACCTCCGGCATTTCCATCAATGCGATGGCTGAAGGACGGAGCGAGGCGTTCCGCAGCAGCTTTATGGGCACTCATTTTTTCAATCCGCCTCGGTATATGAAGCTACTGGAAGTTATTCCGGCGGAAGGCACGGACCCGCAGCTCGTTCAAGACATGAAGCAATTCGGCGAAACGGTGCTTGGCAAAGGAGTTGTAATTGCCAAGGATACACCGAACTTTATCGCTAACCGCATCGGCACCTACGGTCTGCTTGTGACTTTGCAGGAGATGGAGCGCGGCGGTTACAGCGTTGAAGAAGTTGACGCAGCGACAGGCCCGGCATTGGGTCGTCCGAAGAGCGCTACATTTCGTACGCTTGATCTTGTTGGACTCGATACCTTCATCCATGTGGCCGACAACGTGCGGTTGAATGTTGACAATGAGGCAGAGCGCCGCGTATTCACGCCGCCGACAGCGCTGACTCAGTTGGTCGAACGCGGCTGGCTCGGCGAGAAGAGCGGGCAAGGTTTCTACTTAAAGCGTAAAGGCGAAAGTGGCAAAAGCGAGATTTTGTCCATCGATCTCCAGACGCTCCAATATACCCCACAGAAAAAGGTGAGTTCCGGCTCCCTAGAAGCAGCCAAGCTGGCCAAAGGCGCCAAAGAGAAGACTAAAGCGCTGCTCGGCGCTGGCGACCGTTATTCCGAGCTAGCCTGGAATGTGATGAAGCAGGTGCTCGTTTACTCTGCCGAGAAAGTCGGCGAGATTGCGGACTCCATTCAAGAAATCGACGAAGCGATGAAATGGGGCTTCAACTGGGAGCTCGGCCCGTTCGAAACATGGGATGCGATAGGACTTGTGCGTTCCGTGCAGCGCATGGAGAGCGAGGGGACGGCCGTTCCGGACTGGGTCAAGGAATGGATTGCCGAGGGCAACACCAGCTTTTATCGCAAAGAAAACGGTAAACGCTTCTATGTAAGCAGCGGCGAATTCCGGCAAATAGAGGAAGCGCGAGCGGAGATCGACCTGAAAGCTCTCAAAGAACAAAACCGTGTCATCAAGTCTAATAGCGGTGCGAGCCTGATCGATATTGGCGACGGTGTTGCCTGCCTGGAGTTCCACTCTCCAAACAATGCCATCGGCGACGACATCCTCTCTATGATCCAGCAGAGCACGGAGGAAGTTCGCCGCAACTGGAATGGCCTCGTCGTAGCGAATCAGGGGCGCAACTTCTGCGTCGGCGCCAATATTATGATCCTCTTAATGGAAGCGCAGGAAGAGGAATGGGATGAAATCGACGAGATTATCAGCTTGTTCCAGCAGAGCATGTATAAGCTTAAGCGCTTGGAAAAGCCAGTTGTCGCGGCGCCGCATCGGATGACGCTTGGCGGTGGGGTGGAGGCATGTATGCCAGCAGACCAGATCGTCGCTGCGGCAGAAACGTACTACGGGCTCGTGGAAGTTGGAGTTGGCCTCATTCCCGCTGGCGGCGGCTGCAAAGAGTTCGCGCTGCGCGTGAGCCAGCAAGCGCCTCATCCGGATACCGACTTGCTGCCGTATCTCGGCCAAGTGTTCGAGACCGTTGGTCAGGCCAAGGTGTCCACGAGCGGCCATGACGCGAAGCGTCTCGGTTACTTCCGCGGAGTCGACCGTATCGTGCCGAATCAGGATCATTTGATTTATGAGGCGAAACAAGCGGTGCTGCAAATGGCGGCCGAAGGTTATGTGCTGCCTGCAGAGGAGAAAATCCGCATCGCGGGCTCCGAGGGCAGAGCGGCGTTGCAACTTGCAGCCATGAGCATGCGCGAAGGCGGCTACATCAGCGATCATGATCTGCTCATCGCCAAAAAGCTGGCCTATGTACTGAGCGGAGGCGATCTGCCTGCCGGTACGCTTGTAACCCATCAATATATGCTCGATCTGGAGCGCGAGGCGTTCCTCAGCCTGACCGGCGAGCCGAAAACCCAAGCCCGCATGCAGCATATGCTCACCAAAGGCAGAGCGCTGCGCAACTAGGGGCTTTGTTGAAAATCAGCCGAGCTTTTGGCACAGCGATTTTTTTCATCGATTTTTCAAAGGCACAAGGAACCGAAGAGGGAGCGTGAACAAAGATGAGAGAAGCGGTAATCGTATCTATGGCAAGAACGGCCATTGGCCGGGGCAAAAAGGGCAGCCTGCGGCAAACCCGCGCCGACGATCTCGGGCGAGTCGTGCTGGATGAAGTAGTCAAGCGCGCGCCGGGGCTGAAAAAGGGGGATGTCGAGGATATCATCATCGGCTGCGCGATGCCGGAAGGGGAGCAGGGGCTCAACTTCGCCAGGATCATGTCGCTGTATGCGGGTTTTCCGGTGACGGTGCCAGCGCTGACGATCAACCGGTTCTGCTCCTCCGGGCTGCAGTCGATTGCTTTCGCCGCAGAGCGAATCATGACTGGTGGCGCGGATGTGCTGATCGCAGGCGGCGTGGAGAGTATGAGCCATGTGCCGATGACCGGCTTCAAAATTTCCCCCAACCCGCGCATAGTCGAGGAGATGCCGGAGGTGTACATCGGTATGGGGCATACCGCTGAACGGGTCGCGGAGAAGTTTGACGTATCGCGCGAGGATCAGGATCGCTTCGCGTCTCGCTCACATGAAAAGGCGGCGGCAGCAATAGCGGCTGGCAAGTTCAACGATGAGATCGTGCCGGTGGACGCTGAGTTGAAATCGCTGGATGACAGCGGCCGGGTGAAAACGGAAAAGTTCACGTTCAAGATGGACGAAGGCGTGCGGCCGGATACAACTGTCGAGACGCTTGGCAAGCTTCGCCCTGCTTTTAAGCTGAACGGGTCAGTGACGGCTGGCAACTCCTCGCAGGTAAGCGACGGTGCGGCGGCGGTTGTTATCATGAGCCGCGAGAAGGCCGATGAGCTGGGGCTGAAACCGCTGGCGACGTTCCGTTCGTTCGCACTCACAGGCGTGGAGCCGGAGATTATGGGAGTTGGTCCGGTCAAGGCGATTCCAAAAGCGTTGCAACGCGCCGGTATTACGCAGGAGCAGGTCGACCTGTTTGAAATCAATGAAGCATTCGCTTCCCAATGCCTCCATATTATCCGCGAACTCGGCATAGACGAGGAGAAGGTGAATGTAAACGGCGGAGCGATTGCGCTCGGCCATCCGCTCGGCTGTACCGGGACAAAAATCAGCGTATCGCTGATCAATGAGCTTCGCCGTCGCGGCGGCGGTTATGGTGTCGTCAGCATGTGCATTGGCGGGGGGATGGGAGCAGCAGGCGTGTTCGAGGTTCATCCGGCCTGAAGCTTGATGGCTGAGGGGGGTAGCGGGAAAGCGAGGCCGGCTGCTGGGGCTGGAGCCGTTTGTACTCTTCTTGTTCTAATTTTGACTATCCAAAAGGAGCGACTGACGATGACAACAAAAAACAAAATTCTAGGCGGCAGCTTCATCATTGAGGATATTGACGCGGACAGCATTGTCATCCCAGAGGAGATTACTGAGGAGCAGCGCATGATTGCCCAAACGACGGCAGATTTCGTTGAAGGCGAGATCGCACCGGTAGATGAGGCACTAGAGAAGCTGAATTACGAGCTGACAGTTGAGAAGCTGCGCAAGGCGGGTGAGCTTGGCCTGCTGGGAGCGGATGTTCCAGAAGCTTACGGTGGTCTTGGTTTAGATAAGGTCAGTTCATCGCTAATTAGCGAAAAAATGACCAAAGCAAGTGCATTTGCCCTTTCTGCCGGCGCGCATGTCGGTATCGGCACGCTGCCGATCGTTTATTTCGGCAATGAGCAGCAGAAGCAGAAATATTTGCCGAAACTGTCAACCGCTGAGCTGATCGCTGCTTATTGCCTGACGGAGCCATCCTCCGGCTCGGATGCACTCGGCGCCAAAGCAACAGCTGTGCTTAGCGGGGATGAGAGCCATTATGTGCTGAACGGAACGAAACAGTTCATTACGAACGCCGGTTTCGCGGATATTTTCATCGTTTATGCCAAGGTGAACGGAACTGACTTCAGCACCTTCATCGTCGAGCGCACGATGGAAGGCGTCAGCATCGGTCCAGAAGAGAAAAAGATGGGTATCAAGGGCTCATCCACTTGTCCGCTCATTCTGGAAGATGTGAAGGTTCCGGTGGAAAATCTATTGTGGGAAGTCGGCAAAGGCCATCTTATAGCCTTCAATATTTTGAACATCGGCCGCTACAAACTCGCTGTTGGCTGTCTCGGCTCCGCCAAAGATGCGATCGAGTACTCGTCCAAGTACGCCAATGAGCGTACGCAATTCGGCCGCACCATCAGCAGCTTCCCGCTCGTTGGCAAAAAACTGGCGGAGATGAACATTCGCACTTACGTCATGGAAAGCATGGTGTACCGCACTGCCGGGTTGTTCGATGTCGGCCTTGCCGATGTTGACTACTCCGCCGAAGATGTCGGTTACCAGTCGGCCAAAGCGATTGCCGAGTATCAGCTGGAATGCTCGATCAATAAAGTGTTTGCATCGGAGGCGTTGGACTTTATCGCTGATGAAGGCGTGCAAATCCACGGCGGTTACGGCTTTACTCAGGAGTACCGTATCGAGCGTATTTATCGTGACTCGCGCATTAATCGCATTTTCGAGGGTACAAATGAGATTAACCGGCTGCTTATTCCGGGGACGCTCGTTAAGCGCGCTATGAAAGGGGAGTTGCCGCTGCTGCAAAAGGCAATGAAACTGCAAGCTGAGTTGATGGAGCTGCGCTCGGTCAACCTGCAATTTGAGCACCCGCTCGAGCAAGAGCTGCATCTGCTTGGCAACGCCAAGAAGATTTTCCTGATGGCCGGCGCATCTGCAGTACAGAAATACGGGGCGAAGCTGGAGCAGGAGCAGGAAGTTCTGAGCAATATGGCCGACATCATGATTGGGATATTCGCAATGGAAAGCGCAATTCTCCGTACGCAGAAGCGGATTACGCTGCAAGGCGGAGCAAAGGCGCAGCTTGGTGTCGACATGACGGTTGTGTTCGTGCAGGAGGAGTTCAGCCGCATCGCCGAGCTGGCGAAGGAAACGCTGGCCGCGATGGAGACGGGCGACACGCTCAAGACGCAGCTGTCCGTGCTCAAGAAGCTGACCAAGTCCAGCATCAATGATACGGTCAAATTAAAGCGCCGCATCGCTTCCCGCGTCATCGAGGCCGAACGTTACGTGCCATAAGAACAGAATGGGGTGGACGGTATGTCGAACAGACCATGGCTCAGACATTACCCGGCCGAAGTCCCGCCAACTTACGATTACCCAGACCAGAACCTGGCGGAATTCCTGGTGCAAACAGCTGAAAAATACCCGAATCATACGGCGCTTGAATTCATGGGTGCTCGTATTTCCTACAGAACACTGCTAGATTCCGTTTATCGTTTTGCTAACGCTATGCTGGGCCTCGGTCTCCGTAAGGGAGACCGGGTTGCAGTCATGCTTCCCAACTGTCCGCAGGCTGTCATTTCTTATTATGGGACGTTGCTGGCCGGCGGCGTTGTGGTCATGACGAACCCGCTGTATATGCCGCGAGAGCTTGAACATCAGATGAACGATGCTGGAGCGCGCTTCATCGTGGTGCTTGATCTGCTCGTGGCGCGCGTCAAGCAAGCGACGGTGAACAATCCTCTAGAGCAGATTATTGTGACGTCGATCGCTGATTATTTGCCTTTTCCCAAAAATTTTCTTTACCCAATGAAGGCGAAAAAGGATGGCACTCCGCTGCCAAAGTTGGATTACAGCGAAGCGAGGATGATGCGCTTCTCGGAGCTGATTCGCGAGGCGCAGTCCGATCCTTGCCGCATGCCTGTTGAATCGCATACCGACCTCGCGCTAATCCAGTATACCGGCGGCACGACCGGTTTTGCCAAAGGCGTCATGCTGACGCATCGCAATCTGGTTGCCAATACGGTTCAGAGCCAGCTATGGAACTACCGTAATAAAGGAAGCAAGGAAAAATATCTTGCAGCTTTGCCCTTTTTCCACGTATTCGGCATGACGGTGTTGCTCAATCAGGGAATTCGGCTCGGGGCTACGCTGTATCTGATGCCTCGTTTCGAGATTAATTCCGTGCTGAAGGCGATTCATAAGCATAAACCGACGGTATTCCCGGGAGCGCCGACCATGTATATCGCCATAATCAATCATCCTGATGTCGGCAAATACGATCTTTCCTCCATCGAGGTATGTTTCAGCGGAGCTGCCGCGCTACCGCTTGAAGTGCAGGAAAGGTTCGAGAAAATAACCGGCGGCAAACTGATTGAGGGTTATGGCCTAACCGAGACTTCCCCGATTGTTCATGGTAACAATATCTGGGAATTGCGAAAGAGCGGCTCTGTCGGAATTCCGTTACCGGATACGGAAGCGTGCATCGTACACCCCGATTCAGGTGAAGAGATGCCAATAGGCGAGATCGGCGAGGTGGTCGTCCGTGGTCCGCAAGTTATGGCGGGATACTGGAAGCGTCCAGATGAAACCGCTCAGACAATGAAAAATGGCTGGTTGTATACCGGCGACTTGGGACGTATGGACAGCGACGGCTTCTTTTATATTTTGGACCGCCGTAAGGATCTCATCATCGCGGGAGGTTACAACATTTATCCTCGGGAAGTCGAGGAAGTACTGTTCGAGCATCCTGACGTTGAGGAAGCGATTGTAGCGGGCATCAACGACCGGTACCGGGGCGAGACGGTGAAGGCGTATATCGTACTGCGCAGCGGTGCGCAGGAGGATCCGCTCGCTCTCAAGCAGTGGTGCAAGGAGCGTCTGGCTGCCTACAAGGTGCCGAAAATTTTTGAGTACCGGGATAGCTTACCTAAGACGTTAGTTGGCAAGGTGCTTCGCCGCAAGCTTCTGGAGGAAGAGCTGGAGAAGGAGCAGACTCCAGCGAAGCCGGAGGAAGCGACTAAGGAGTAGTATTCGACGGTGGAACAGGGGAAAATGGTTAGGAATAGCTTTCGCTGCGTTGTAACAGGTTCCGGCAGTTCCGATTAGCCTAGCAGGTTCGATATGTTTCGTGGAAGGAGGTTGTTGGATTGAACATTAATTTGGGAGCGGATTCATCCGAGCAAGCCAAAGAAATGATTGAGAAATGGGCAGCGGCTGCAGATCAATCCTTTTGGGGTTTCCTGGGAGCTGAGATCAAAACGCTGCGTGATGGTTATACCGAGGTGTATTTGGACATAAAACCACATCATATGAACTTAATCGGGATATTGCATGGCGGCGTTTACGCGACGCTCATCGATTCCGCAATGGGAATGGTGGCGATGGCCGCCCGGCCCGAAAATGCCGCTGTGACGACCAATCTCAACCTGAACTATGTGTCTCCCATCAAGGAGGGACGCCTGATTGTCAGCGCTGAGATCGTCCATCAATCCCGCAAAATGATCAGCACTCAGGCGTACGCCAAAAACGAGCAGGGAGAGCTTTGCGCCTTCGGAAGCGGAACGTTTCGAATTCTGGGAGACTAGCGGAGCGCGTCAGGCCCAATTTTTTATAATTGGATAGCTATTGTTGAACCGGATCCGAGCGCTCGGATCCGGTATTTTCTATTTACAGCATGATAGGGGGTAGATTACGACTGCTAGGCGGCGTGTAGTGCTAGCTTCTTTTGTCCCATCATGAAATAATGAAGAAAGCAAGCACACTCTGGCAGAGAATGGGCTGTATGAGGCGGAAGGAGTTATACGAAGTGGAAAAAACAGCGGTTATCGCCGGTGCGACCGGACTTGTAGGCGGAGAGCTATTGCAGCTGCTGCTTCAGCAGCAGGAATATGGGGTGGTAATCGCCGTCGGCCGCAGAAGTACGGGAGTATCGCATCCCAAGCTGGAAGAGCTGATTTGGGATGATTCCCAGCCTGAAGCGGTGCTTGAGGGACGCTTGGGCGGAGCGGATTTGTTCATAGCGACGGGCACGACGATCAAAAGGGCAGGCTCACAGCAAAAGTTTCGCGAGGTGGATTACGAGCTGCCACTGAGACTCGCCCGCAGCGCGGCAACGCAAGGAGCCGATTCTCTGGCGATTGTGTCGTCCATAGGTGCCTCGACGTCTTCTCGTTACTTTTATTTGAAGGTTAAAGGCGAACTAGAGCAGAGGTTAACAGAGCTCGGCTTGCGTCATCTCGTCATCCTCCGGCCGGCACAGCTGCTCGGCAACCGCGCGGAAAACCGCCCTGGCGAAGTATGGGCTGCCCGGTTGATGAAGCCGCTGCAAGCACTGATGGTCGGACCGCTAGCGCGTTATCGCCCCATACAGGCGGCTACGGTTGCCGCAGCTATGCTTGGCGCATCTCGGAGCGCGTCAAGGGGTGGGATCGTACTGGAATCGGAGCAAATTCCGGTAGAAGCAGCGGGACTGAAGCCGATCAAGTGAGCCGTGATGAAGCAGTTAAGCCTTTACAAGCGTTATTCAGCGGATTATGATGAAGGTTCGGGCATGACATGAACGATGAACAACATAGATACTAAGATTCTCTAATTATCGGAGGCTGCACATAGTTTGACTCAGACCCGCTTTCCCTTTACGTATGATCCCTCCTTGCCGTTCATCAGTCAGGCTAGCGACTGGATCGCCGATGTGTTTTATGAGATTCTTCCCGAGGCTGGTTTCGAGGTACGGGATGAGCAGATTTATATGGCATTTCAACTGGAGCGTGCTTTCCAGGACAAAAGAACGCTGTTCGCCGAAGCCGGCGTCGGAACGGGCAAAACACTGGTGTATTTGCTATACGCCGCTGCTTATGCACGTTATACCCAGAAACCGGCGATTATCGCCTGCGCCGACGAGTCACTGATCGAGCAGTTGACTAAGCCGGAGGGCGATTTGGCCAAAATCGCGCGTTACCTTGAGCTTACCATCGATGCTCGCGTCGCTAAGTCGCAAAGCCAGTATCTTTGTTTGAACAAGCTGGATGCGGTGCGCTCTGATGTTGATAGTGGTGAGGTTTACGATGCAATTCATGAAGGACTGCCTGGTTTTGTTCATCAGCATGGCACGATGCAATCCTTTCATCCCTATGGCAGCCGCAAAGATTACTCGGAGCTCAGCGATGCAGAGTGGTCTCGCATCGGCTGGGATGTGTTCCAGGATTGTCTGATCTGCCCGCAACGCCACCGCTGCGGCATGACGCTTTCCCGAGATCACTACCGTAAAGCTCCTGATCTGCTCATCTGCTCCCATGATTTCTATATGGAACATGTCTGGACTGCAGAGGCACGGAAACGGGAAGGTCAGCTGCCGCTGTTACCAGAGCATAGCTCGGTCGTTTTCGACGAAGGGCATCTACTGGAGACAGCTGCACAGAATGCGCTCACCTACAAGCTTGAGCATAATATGTTTGAGTCAATTATTAGCCGTCTGCTGCAAAACGATATCCGCGAGAAGCTGGCCTATGCGATCGAAGATGCCATTACGCGCAGTGAGGAGTTATTCCGTCATCTGCGGGGGAGCAGTCGTCCGGCAATCGGCTCGGAACGGCTGGAAATCAGTTTAACTCCGGAGCTGCTCAGGGAGCTTCGAGCTTTCCGCTTGCTGTTAGAAGAAATTGAGGAACAACTCGTGTTCGAGAGCGGGCTATTTACACTGGATGCCTATTACCTGACAATCGTTGAGGAACAATTGGATATGATTGGGGTTGCGCTTGCTCTGTTCGAGCGCCCTGAAGGTCTAATTACTTGGTTAGCTCCCGAAAATGGCAGCCTGGCGCTTGTTATTATGCCAAGGCTTGTTAAGGAAGTGCTGAAGGAGCGGGTATTCTCGCGGCAAATGCCGATTATCTTCTCTTCCGCTACGCTTTCAGCAGGAGGCACTTTCGAATATATGGCCGATACGCTGGGCATTCAGAATTTTTTGAGCTTCAGCACGCCAAGTCCGTATGATTATGCGGAGCAAATGCAGGTTATAATGCTGGAAACTACTGCCATCGAGGACAAGCAGGCTGCTGCACTGGAGGCGCTTCGCCGCAGTGGTGGAAGAGCACTGTTGTTGTTCCCTGACAGGGTTCAGCTCCAACAGTTTCGCAGCTGGGCCGTTGGCAGCGGCAGTCTGGACGGCTATCGAACGCGCTACGAGGGAGAGGCGGAGATCAGCCATCTAATCAGCGCTTTTCAGAACGACGAAGAGAGCATCTTGTGTGCGACGACTTTGTGGGAAGGGCTTGATATTCCGGGGCCATCTCTATCGCTCGTCATCGTCTGGGAGCTGCCTTGGCCGCCGTTTGATCCCGTCTACAACGCGCGCCGCTTGGAATCGGCGGCCCCGTTCGAGGAAGTTGAGAAGCCGTTCATGCAATTACGGCTGCGTCAAGGAATAGGCCGGCTTATCCGCACACGGGAGGATCGGGGAGAAATTGTACTCCTGTCCGATCGTTTGGGAGAGTCGGCTGTTAAGGAAGCTGTACTGGCAGTCATACCAGAAGGAACGTTGAAGGGGACGAATTAAACATGGAAATTAAAGAATTTAAGGTAGACAAAATTAAGGATCCGTTTGGCATTTTGAGCGGTCAGCGTTACGAGTTTTTACTGAATGTTGAGGTCGACGAGGAGGACGAGCTGTTCACACCGAGTGGACTGTATGTCCGCGTTGTATACGCTGCGGCAGCAGAAGGCAGCGATAGCCGCATCGTTACGCATGAAATCCGCGAGCGTGGCACAGATAAGGTACTTGATTTTGAGCTGGAAGAGGAAGAGTTGGCCGAGTTCGCGGCGTTCTGCAGTGCACATGTTGCGGAATCGGACAAGAAGTAAGGCATTCCTTAGTTAGTTGAACCCGAATCCTTTTAATCCCTCTTCGTAAGCAAAAGGAGGAAGCTGCGTGCAGCCATTTACGGCGCGAATTGTTGATGCTGTGCGTTCCATACCGGAAGGTCGCTTGATGACCTACGGCTCTGTTGCGGAGATGGCCGGCAATCGGCGGGCGGCCCGCCAAGTCGTTCGCGTGCTGCATAGCATGGGCGAATCGCAAGGACTTCCCTGGCATCGTGTTATTAACAGCGAGCGGCGCATCAGCTTGCCAGGTGAGCTTGGAGAGCTGCAGCTTGCTTTGTTAGCTGCGGAAGGCGTAGAGCCGGGCCTTGGCGGCCGCTTTGAAGCGAAGCTGATGGTGGAGGCGCAACTGGAGCTGGAAGGCTCGATTGGCGCATTCAGGGACGAAGGGGCAAGCGAAGACGAATGATTTTTGCAGGAATGCATCGGAAGATCATTCAAACATTGATTGACGATAAACAGCGCTTTCGATTCGGACTTGATCATTAGTCTGAATCGAAACCGCTGCTTTTTTGTGAGGATGAAAAAAGCGTCGTAACTCCCGGGAATCGGAGTTGCGACGCTCTTAAGATTATAATGGCGAATAGGACGAAAAGTTGCTTCTAGATGCGGTTTGACCATCAACTTGATGGTAATTATATAATAGAACAACTGTATACCGAGTGCTATGAAATCTGTCAGCCGACAGGCTGTGCAGATTGTCTCGAGGAGCTGCGGCTGAGCAGGACGAGTACGGTCCAGATGAGCAGGAAGCCAACTATTTGCCCGGCGGTTAGTGCTTGATCGAAGACAATCCAGTTAATCAATACTCCGACGGCTGGAAAGGCTAATTCGGCGAGCGTAGCCAGAGAAGCTTTGGTCGACGACAACCCTTTGTAGTACAGCAGCATGCTGAGTAAACCAGGTATGAATGCCTGGAACAGCAGGTTCACGAGCAGAATTACGGCGGCGTCTCCACCGCCAAGAGGTTTCCAGCTGTCACCGGCGGCAAGCACGATTACACCTAACAGCGGAATCGCCAGCATGAATCGCAGGGCGGTGACGTGGTGGAAGCTCATCTGCTTCGACAGCAAATATTTGCCCATGACGGTGGAGCCTCCCCAAAGTGCAGCAGCGGCGATGGACAATAGGCAGCCGAACGTGGCGAGTTCATGCAGGCCGAGAGCGGGTGACGAGAAACCGAATGTGAGCAAATACGTTCCAGCCAGAGCGAGCAGCAGGAATACCGAGAAGCGCTGCGGCAAAGCTTCCTTGAGAATAAAGCGAGCCAGCAAAATTGCGAACAGTGGCTGCAGCTTTTGCAAAAGTAATACGGCATTAAAGTTGCCATAGCTGAAAGCGGCGGTAAACATAACAGTGGCCAGTGCAGAACCACCCCATGAGATGAACAGCAGGGCGCCCACAACGCCAAGCGTCAGCTTGCCAGCCAACTGATTGCGGTAATGAATAAGGACAGGTACGGAATACAGCGCGAGCAGTAAATGCTCAACAAAAACGATCTGCGCCGAGCTAAATTGCTCCAGCAGAAGGATGCGGAACAGTGGATCAACGCCCCAAAGCGTAGCTCCGAGCGCGACATACCAAATGCCTCGCCCGCGAGAAAGAATTCCACTGCGGTCGGAACCAAGCGGACTGGATACAGTTGCGGTGTTACCCAATTCAAAAACCCCCATGAAACGGAATTTGAATTGAACCTCGATTAGAAGCAACAAACCCCTGCCAAAGAGAGCTCTGGCAGGGGCATGAAGAACCTACCTGCCGCCAAATAGGCGCCAAGTAGGTTAAACCTTCTCTCATCCGGACTATACCGTCGGCCTTGGACTTACACCAAGTCAGTCCCGCTTCCACAAGGGAAACGGGAGTCGCGGGCTTCGACGCGTAGCGCCGTCACCGCCGGTAGGGAATTTCACCCTGCCCCGAAGGTTCAGATTCAGTTAGATTGCATTGTAGCATATCCGACAGAGGTCGACAAGAAAAGTTCATGGATGACTGCCTCATTGCCCCTTTAAGAGGGGTATAATGGGATAGGATATGTACATGATCAAGGAGGAAGAATGGCATTGAAAAAAAGTGGATTATTTTTGCTAGCCGTACTTATGTTCATCGTTGCAGGATGCTCATCAAGCACCGGGGGGCTTGATGAATCTGCCATCGAGGCTAAGGTTGTAAGCGAGCCGGCTGCTGTGGCAGGCACTCCGGTTAAGCTGATGACTACGGTTGAAGGCATTGAAGCGCTTGAAGATGCCCGAATCGTTTTTGACATTCGCGAAGAGACGGAAGAACAATTGCCAACGCTGCTGGAGTCGACTAGCCCGGCAGACAAGCAGTACGAAGCGACACATACCTTCCCGTCGCCGGGCAAGTATATCATTTATGTTCATGTCTATTCTGGCGATGACATTCACATCATTAAGCGGAACGAGTTCCAGGTTAACTAATTGATGTCTAAAAAGCCGTTTGTCCACAGCGATTTGCTGCGGGCAGACGGCTTTTTTTAATAGGCTGAATGAAGGATCAAAACTTTAAAAAGTCCTTGGTGTTTACATGTTTAATCTGATTTATAACGACCGAGTTTGAGTTCCCTTGGTTCGTCAACATCTCATATAGCCCTTGTGGAACAAGCATTAGAGATTCATCATCTCGGAAGTCAGATATTTTTTTCCACGTAGCTGTAAAGGTTTTGTCTCCTTCATTGCCCCTTATCGTCGCTTGCTTATATGCAGCCTTATCAATAAATTTTCCTTCGTAAATAAAATCAAATTCATGTCCAATATCACCATAATAAGGGAAAATAAGTTCAATTATTCCTAACAGTTTAACCTCGTTTATATCCAGGTTTATTTCTTCCTTCACTTCTCGAATGACGGCAGATTTACTATCCTCGCCATATTCATAGGTTGGAAAGATGCATACCGAAGACTGGAATTCGAGATATAATCAGGAAATGTATAAATGACATGTTTGTAATGGATTGGAACGGGAGGCGTATGTAGATGAAGGTTGTTTGGCTCGAGGACGAGCAAGAGCTGCTGGAAGAGGGCAGTCGATTCCTACATAGCCAAGGTTGTGAGGTGGCGGGAGCTCATAGCGCGGAAGAAGCGCCGGAAATGATTGAACAGGTGAAGCCGGATTTACTACTTGTGGACTGGACGCTGGCTGGAGTGCAGACCGGGCTTGATCTTTGCAAGCGTAATGAAAAAGAATGGCAGCTGCCGCTGCTTATGGTAACTGCAAGGGGAGATGAGTTTGATCGCGTGCTCGCGCTGGAACTGGGGGCTGATGATTATATTCAAAAGCCGTTCAGCTTGCGCGAGCTGCATGCGCGCATGAGGGCGGTGCTTCGCCGCAGCGGGCGAGCATCAGGACGAAATGATGGCCCGGAGGTGTCGGACACCGCAAATTCAAGGGAGGAACTGCGTCGCGGGCGACTCTGTATTTTACCTTCGCAGCATTTGGCGCTGCTTGACAACCAGCCGCTGGAATTGACACGCACGGAATTTGCGCTGCTTTATAGGCTGGCCTATCGTCCAGGCCGAGTTTTCACGCGGGCTCATTTGCTTGAGGAAGCGCTTGGCGACGCCTTTGCCGGTTTTGAGCGCACAATCGACAGTCATATCCGCAATCTCCGCCGCAAGCTCGGCGATGATCCGGCAGCTCCGACTTATGTGCTGACTATATATGGAGTTGGCTACAAGTTTAATCCGCACATCGGTGAAGAGGAATGAACTCATCTAATGGAGCGAGCTTTCACTATTTAAAAAAATCCATATTAATTGCGCTGGCATTCGGTGTATTTATGACCGGGTTAATTATGGCCATGTTTGTACGGTCTTCCGACGGCAGCGAGCATGCGGAGCGGTTAGCTCTATATTGGAGTCGCTATGTGAGTCTTACCCTGGATTCAGGAGCAAGTCCGAAACAGCTGGAAAATCAACTGAAAGAGGATGCTGCTGTTTTTCCAGTCGAAGGGGGCTTTCGGCTTATTGTTCAGAACAGTACTGGCGAAACAATCGCGTCCTATTCCGGGTTGAAAAAGCAAATGCGACCGCTGCATCAGGCAAGTAAGCCGTATTTGTTCGGCGGAACGCTTGGCGGCAATGTTGTCATCGAGTCAACCAGCGCGACGGCGCCTGCGATATGGCCCCGCGCCTTGGTAGTGGGAGGGGCAGCGGTTCTGTTTACTAGTTTAGGAATGTGGCTAGAGCAACGATCCCATCGGCGGCGGTTTGCCTACTGGAGCGGGCGGGCAGCACAGCTGTCTCAGCAGCCGGATTCCCGGCAGACGGAGAGCAGAATTAACACTACATCCGACGAGGATGCAAGTGAAGGAGCTGCGGTTGCGGTAGGAGTCGGAAATGGAGCAATAGCAACTGAATTAATCTCGCTGCCCCCCGAGGAGAAACAGCTTGCCGCCGGGCTGGATGAAGCAGAAGCGCTGATCAGGCAGCTGCAGACAGCGCGCAAAACGATGGTCGCCGAAGTCGCCCATGAGCTGCGCACGCCGCTCGCGGTCATTCGCGCGGCGCTCGACAACGCGCTGTACGAGAGCCAGCCGCTGCCCCCGGAGCGCCTTGCCTCGCTGTCGGAGCAGGTTGGCTCAATGAGCCGGCTCGTTCAGGATCTGCAGGATCTGACGCTGTCTGAAAGCGGCAGCTTGCGGCTGGAGAAGGCCTGGTTCCAGCCTGCGGTCGCTGCGACAGCCATTTTGGAGCTGCTGGAGCCTGAGGCGGAGGAGAAGGGGATTTCTATTACCGCAGTGTTGGACGAGGAAGCAAGACTGTTTGGAGATGAGAATCGCATTTCCCAACTGCTGTTGAATCTGCTTGGTAACGCCTTGCGCCATGCGCGGAGCCGAGTTGAGCTGAGTGTCCGGGTGAACGGCACGATGCTGGACATTAGTATACAGGATGACGGCTGGGGGTTGGAGGCGGAAGAGGCCGAGCAGCTGTTCCAGCGCTATTATCGCAAGCGCACTTATGCCGACGGCAGTCCCGCGCCACGAGGAGTTGGTCTGGGACTTGCGGTCGTCAAAGGCATTGCCGAAGCCCATGGCGGCACAGCAGCGGTATCCAGCCGCTTTGGCGAAGGAGCTTTATTTACGGTGAATCTGCCGCTTTTTCGCGAATAAGGACAATCTGCACAACTTCTGCACATTGTCTCGATGGGGACTTCACAGCATCCTGCTAATCTGGTGGCATACCTGCATATGGCACAGAGAGGGGAGACGTCGGCATGCTGAAGGCGCAACAGATAAGTAAAACCTATGGTACTGGAAATGAAGCGGCGCGTGCACTGCGCGAGATTGGTTTGGAGCTTGGCAAGGGGGAAATGGTAGCTGTCACCGGACCGTCCGGCTGCGGCAAAACGACACTGCTGCATGTGCTAGCTGGCCTGGAGACGGCCGACAGCGGCAGCATCTGGCTCGGTGACGATGCGTTGCATGGGCTGAAGGAGAAGGAGCTTGCAGAGGTGAGGTTAAGGCGGATGGGCTTTGTGTTTCAGTCCTATCACCTGGTGCCTGTGCTGAGCGCAGAGGAAAATATCCAGCTGCCGCTGCTGGCAGCGGGGCTGAGCCGCAAGGAAGCAACGGAACGATCGCAGGAAATGTTAGAGCTCGTTGGCTTAAGTGACAAGCGGAAGGCTTACCCGTCTCAGTTGTCCGGGGGACAGAACCAACGTGTCGCCATTGCGAGAGCAGTCGCCGGTCGGCCCGACATTCTGTTTGCGGACGAGCCGACGGGAGCGCTCGATTCCGGGACAGCAGAGCAGATTATGGGGTTGCTGGAGCTGATGAACCGGCAGTATGGCATGACGCTGCTGCTCGTGACGCATGATGAGCGGCAAGCTGCACGCATGCAGCGTCAGATTCGCATGTTCAACGGACGAATCGTTGAAGATGGAGGTACGGCGGGATGCTGAGGAACAGCCTCGCTTGGCGGATGGGCGCTCTTTATTTGAGGCGACAACGGCGGCAGACGCTGCTGAGCATGCTGGCTGGTGCAATCGGCGCGATGCTAATTACGATGTCGCTCTTTCATTACGGCTCGGTGAAAACGAGCGGTGATGGATGGATCAAGGCCCATTTTGGCCCGGTTGATTGGGAGCTTGTCCCCTCCAAAACCGGAACGTTTACGGATGCAGAAATTAGTCAAATAACGAATCCGAAGTTTTCGCTGCCATATCGGTATTTGCCGGTGGTATCGGCTCCAGGTACGCTATTTGCTTCTGACAAGCTGGATGCGGATGGAGCTTCATTGCAGCAAGTTAATCTGCTTGGATTCGATTTCGCGGCGGCGGCAAGTTTTGATCCGTCCTCTGCCGCTTTCTGGCGTTCGCCGCTGAAGCAGGGTGAGGCCATTTTGGACCAGGGAGCGGCACAGCTCTTAGGGCTGAAAAAGGGCGATGCCGTTTATGCAGCGGACAGCGAGGGCAAACGTCATGGCTTTATATTAAGAGAAGTGCCGCCTGCGGCAGGCCTGTCGGGCTACCGTGGCGACGGCGCCAGGCTGAGTGGTACGCTGCTGCTTCATCCGGACGACGCTCGCTTGCTGACGGGAATTGGAGTGGGGCAGTCAAGTAGGGTTTTAGTTACGCGGATGCAGCCTGCAGATAGTGTGATGGGGATGAGTTTCAACGAAAAAACGCCACAATTGGCTGAAATCAAGCCTATTAAGTATAACGCTCTCAATCAAGCCAATAGCAAATTCGTTGTTGTTATTTTAGCGATCAGCTTAACGGCGGTTTTTTCAAGCGCTTTTTTGCTGCGGCAAATTGTGTTGATGTTTGCGGAATCCCGCTCAGAGCTGTACGGTGTGCTGCGTGCAATCGGCTTGAGCCGCAAGCAGATCCGCAGTCTGTTCCGCGCCGAAGCTCTGCTGCTCGGCCTGCTCTCGGGAGCGGTCGGCATCGCGGTCGGGCTTGCCGGAGGCTATGCGCTTGTGCGGCTGATCTACGGCACGGCCAGCGGCCGCGAGGTCTCGGGAACCGGAATCCCTGTGGAGCCGAGTGTGCCGCTTCCGGTCCTTATCGGAGTCGTACTGCTCGTACTGGCTTATCAGCTGCTGCTTGTGCTGCTGGCTAGCCGCAAGGCCGGCGCGGGCAGCATCGTGGATCTCATGCGAGGCAGTATATGGGAAAGCGGATCCCGTCAGGCTCGCCTAAGAGCAGCTTCCGGCAAAGGGCTGCTGATCGCACTGATTGCAGCCGCTGTGCTGGGGCTGCATCTATATCATGCCTTTGCCTGGCAGCCGAAGGAGTTGGGTGGGCCCGTTGTGTTGCAATTGCTGCTTGCATGGCTGGCCTCTTCGGCAGCGATTGTGTTTTTACTGCAACTGCTGTTAACGGCAATCGGCAAGCTGCTCGGTCCAAAAGCAGGCATTGCCGGCCTGCTGGCGCTTCGTTACACCGGACAACGGCCTGGACGCAGTTTTACCGTCATGCTGCTGTTCGCCGTTGCCATGATGACGATAACGTTCACCTCGAGCATGTCAGAACTAATTGTAGGAAATATGGAGCCGAAGCGAAATGTACAGACGATGCTTGGTTATGGAGGATTTGTGCCGTATGAGTCCGAAAGGGAGAAAAAAGCTGTTCTCGATCTGCTCGTTAAGGATGAGATGTTGCGCAAAACGGTACGCGGGCATGTTGATGTCAAGCAGGTTATGGTGGCCCCCCAACTGACAGCGGGCTCAAGTCGTACGGGGCTGTCATTTGTGCCAGTTACCGAAGAGTTGGTCACGGGAGGAAGCTGGGCGCTCACCGATCGGGCTGCGGAGTTCGCAAGCGATCAAGAAGCATGGGAGAAGGTAATGTCAGATCCGACCTATATCGTTCTCCCCCTTTTGTACAAGGACTTTGGGACGGAGTATTCATCCAGCTACTGGCTACCTGAGAAGCAGTATAAACTCGGAGAGCAGATTGAACTGGGCTTTTTCCTCAAAGATCTTATTTCACTCGAAGATAAACCCGATCTGACGCTTTCCTTCACGATCGCCGGGTTTGCTGCAGCGAATACGGCATCCAATGTCTCGACTCAATATGTGTACTCCACAACCTATATTCATCCGGAAATTTGGCGTCAACTGATGGAGTATCATAAACCTTGGCCTAATCAAACTCATCAAGGCTTACTGTTGCTTGATCTTGATTATTCGAATCTTAGCCAAGATGAGCAGATTGTCTCCAGACTTGTAGCCGGGGGAGCCAATCAAGCGATAATCCCGTATCTCGACAACTGGAAGGCTCATGCGGCAAATAGCCGTTTTGTCGACGGCTTTATTGCTTTTACGGCGCTCTCGGCGGTCATCGGCCTGCTCGGCCTGGCGGTTCTGCAGAAGCGCTCCATCCATGAACGCCAGCGCGAAATAGCGATGCTCCGCAGCTCGGGCATTCCGTCGCGGCATCTGTTTGCCGCCTTCACCATAGAAGGCAGCTTACTTGGCAGCCTTGGTCTGATTGCTGGTGGGGCAGTCGGCTTGACCGGAGCGCATGCCTTCATCCGCATCATGCAAAGTGATCTGCAGCCATGGGAGAAAGTTGTACAAGTAGACTACAACTGGATTCTTTTAATCGGAGTCATGCTCGTACTGATGGGCTTAGCCTTTTTATTCCAGCTTGGTCCTTCGCGCGGTGCGCTCAAAGGCTCCGCTGTGGAGGCGCTTAGAGGGGCGGAGCAGTAAACCGATCTAGAAACAGAAAGCCTCCGCTTCCCAAGCAGGGAATACGGAGGCTTTTACCTCTCTTAACTTAAGAAAAACTTCAGACATCGTTAAAGCTTTTGTTGCTTTTTGTCTGGTAAAATATAACTATATCTAAAAAGGACATTTTCCGGATACATTTCGCGGCTATAATCCGTCTATGTGAAGTTGGCACGAAAGGAAGAGGAAGATGAAAACCAAATGTTCCACAGACAAGCTCCTTAGGCTGCGCGAGATGGAGCAGGACTGTTACTCTGCTTGCCACTACTTGTTGCAAAATGAAGAGCTAGCAGTTACAGCAGCGCAGCAGGCGTTAACCGAACTTTTCCGCAGCGAAAGCAGCTTGAATCCGGAAATCGTTAAAGCAAGCGCAATCCGGCATTCACTGATGCTGCTTGCCGAGTCACGCTCCGCCGCCGTGTGTGCGCTCGTTTAGGGAGGCAACCTCGGCTGCGGCTGTAGGCAGCCTCTTTTTACGCAGTGCGGCATACCATTTGCTGCCATATTCCGATACGAGTACTCCGGTCAGCACAAGTGCCGCCCCCGCATACCCTTGCGATTTCAACAGCTCGCCAGCGAGTAAGAAGCCGAACAGCGCTGCGAATACCGGCTCCATCGTGAAGATCAGACCCACCCTAGAAGGCGTAGTATGCTTCTGAGCTGCGGGCTGTGCAATATAACAGAAGGCTGTGCCGATAACAGAAAGAGCAAGCAAAGCTGCCCAACCATCGCTTGTAGCTGGCAATGTAGCCTGACCCGCCATGGTGGCGAACAGCAGTCCATAACCTCCGGCAAAGGCAAGCTGCAGCACGCCAAGATTGATGGAATCAACGGATTTGGCTGCTTTGGACGTGAACAGTACATACGTCGCATTTAGCAGTGCGGCCAGTATGCAGAGCAGATCGCCCGGCTGCATACTGAGCGGAATTTTCAGCGTCATAAGGCCGATGCCAGCAATAGCGAATGCGATGCCGGCTTTGAGCTGCGGTTTCATTCGTTGGCGAAGAAATAGGGCAGATAGAATCGGTACAAAAATGACGGTCAAGCTGATGAGGAAGCTCGCATTGGCTGTTGTGGTCGTTTTCAGACCGAAAGTGACAGATATACCGATTGCGAACAACAAACCTCCCTGCAAGGCCGCATACTTGACGGTTTTCCAGGTTGCCTTTCTAAGTCTTGGAAATAGGAACACGGCACTGACCAAAAAGGCAAATCCGAATCGCAGCCCGATCAGCATAAATTCATTAACCGCCCCTAACGCAACCTTCAACAGCAAGTACGATGCTCCCCAACAAAGCGTAACCGCGAGCAGCACCCATTCCGATTTTTTCATGTTAATCCTGTCTCCTAATTTCAGCTTGAACCTTCATCCCTGGTAAAGTATACTAATGCGCGAAGCATAAGGGAATTGAATGTTTCTCATTCATAACATGAGGATTATGCATGTATCGAGGAGGGGTCGCAGACGATGAGTTTGTTCAAATACGAAGTGTTTAGCACGGTCGTAGAGCTAGGTAGTTTGACTCGTGCCGGTGATACACTCGGCCTAACTCAATCCGGGGTGAGCCATGCGATCAGCAGCTTGGAAAAGGAATTCGGAATTGCGCTGCTGACGCGCAGCCGATCCGGCATTCGGCTGACCGAAAGCGGCGAACGGCTGCTTCGCCCGATCAGAGAGCTCTTGGCCTCGCAAGAGCAGCTGACTCAGGAGATCGCCCTGATCAAAGGGCTGCAGGCCGGTACCGTTCGGCTCGGCACGTTCACGAGCGTGTCCGTTCATTGGCTGCCTGCGATGATTAAAGCTTTTGATCGCGACTTTCCTGGAATAGAAATTAAGCTGATCGAGGGCGATTACAGTGACATCGAAGAGGGCATATCCGATGGAAGCATGGACCTGGGCTTTCTGTCGCTGCCTGCGCGAGAAGGGCTGGATACGCTTGCGCTCAAGAAGGATCGTATGTTATGCGTGCTTCCTGCGGAGCATCCGCTGGCGGGGGAGCGCCGGTTGTCCTTGAGCCAGCTTGAAGATGAAGTATTTATCATTCCAAAGGAAGGCTCCGACTACGATGTGAGGCG
Organism: Paenibacillus herberti; assembly: GCF_002233675.1. GTDB lineage: Bacteria > Bacillota > Bacilli > Paenibacillales > Paenibacillaceae > Paenibacillus_O > Paenibacillus_O herberti. The sequence continues at coordinate 1,254,687 of NZ_NMUQ01000001.1, forward strand.
CATTCTTGAAGAGGCTATCCGCAGGCCGCGGATCAAGTATGAGACGCATGACGATTACGCCATTATCGCTATGGTGGAGCATGGGCTTGGCATAAGCATTTTGCCGGAGCTGGTGCTGCGTGGGAGAGACCACCGGGCGGCAATTGTGGATCTGGAGGACGGTCGTTATCGTACACTTGCCATCGCTGCAGCCTCGTTTAAGCTGCTGTCGCCCGCGGCGCGCAAGTTCATGAGTTATATCAAGCAATTTGTAGGCGAAATGGACAACTGACCCGTCATTATGTACGCCGATCCTGGATGGACCGGCGGATTGGGACGCCTGGCCGACTGCCGGCACGTATCCCCCAACGGCAGGACACGTTAGAAACCACTTGCCGTGCAGAAAGTGAGAGCAGCATCACAATGAGCTAGGAACTAAGCCCGGTACATAAACTCAACCGGAGCTGAATCAGCTCTTAAGCATCGTATACAGCCGCTGAATAATGAGCGCTTCCGCCCACAGCGGCAATGGCGTATCGGGCTGTTTCCGCCAGATTGGATCGCTTAACAGACCTTGGGTATAAAGCCATTCAATCGCTTGTATTTTGTAATCCGGCGTTCCAGCCGGGTAATCCGGTGTCAGGGCCATCGCTGTTGCCACTCCTTCCGCTATTGCTATCGCCAGTTTCTGGCGAACGTCTGAATTGTTGAGTAGTGCCGCATCAATGGCATTATCGACGAACAGATTTTCCAGCAGCACCGAGGGCATGTTCGTCTCCCTAAGCACGGCGAAATTGGCTTCTTTTTTGCCTCTGTCCTTCACGCCGAGAGGGCCGAGGGCCTTCATAATTGAGGCATGGACCGTATCCTGGTTCTTTCCGGCAGGCCCGCTTCGTGTTCCTGGATACACATAGGATTCGAATCCTTCTCCTCCGGCAGCATTGTGATGTAGAGCTACAAAATAGGCCGCTCCCCAGCCGTTAGCCATAGTTGCTCGGTCGCTCAGTGGGACAAAAACATCCGCGCTGCGCGTCAGCCGAACGTCGACTGCGTAGCGAGATCGGAGCACGGAGGCTGTCCGCAGCGTCAAATCCAACACGCTATCCTTCTCTACGATGCCGGAGCCCTTAGCTCCAGGGTCCGTCCCGCCATGACCGGCGTCTAGGACGACGATCGGAAGCACCGGTTGATTGCTGCCTGGATTCGGTGGTGCAGCTGCAGCCATTGCTTCATAAAGGCGGATGATCTTCTGACCGTAAGTCTCGCCTGCGGCGAGCGCAGTTTGCAGCGAAACATATTTGCTGCGGTCATAACCAGGAACAGCCCAGCGGCCGGCGAGATCTTCCCATGCGGGGGCGATTCCTCTTTGCACGAGAGAGAAGCGCGGGTCAACAACGACTTCACCAGCTGGCAGCGAAGCCTTGGAAGCGTAGGCGTATAGATGTTGAATTTGCGCTTTGACCCCAACCTCCACACTAACAAAGCTAGAGCCTGGATTGCTTCCACCCGTCGCACCGATTCCTGCAAAGTTGTTCTGCTGGGGCTTCACACTGCCTCCAAAGCGGAACCAGTTTGTCTCGTGTATTGATTGACAGAGCGCGATGTCGCCTCGCAGGCCGTAGCGGCTGCTAATGATCCAGAATTGCCGCGCAATCTCAGGATTAAACGCAGGATTGACCTTTTGGACATAACTCGTCATCACGTCCGCTTGGATGATCGGTTTGCCTATGATTGGCGTTATGACGGCTGCCATTTTTTTCACTCCTTTACGATTGGGATATAATAGAGGTTGTTCAAAAAGGCCACCATTGATCACGATGTAAACCAGGAAGTGAACTCGACATCGAATCTTGTATTCACCTTCGAAGTCCGGTGCTCATGTAGGTTTGCCTACATTCCGCTCCTCCTTCTTCTGATTCATACAACCTTCTCGGTGCTAAATGGTGACCTTTTTGAACTTGCACTAATAGAATATTCCGAGCAGGGACAAGAAGTTCGGGCCCGTACAGTCAACGATAAGGATGCCAAAAAGAACGTCGATATGCAAATGTAAGCTGACGCCAGCGGGGCTTTCGAGTAGGAGAAGTTGCGCTCAATACAAAAAAGCCCCATAAATAGGGGCTTGGTGATGAGGCCTGGTATGAGCCATAGTTACTCTACACGTTCATAGAACTTTTTCCATTCCTTGTCGCCTCGGTGGATGAGGTCGGCGATAGTACGCTCGATGACTGTATTTACGGCAGAGCGGAAAAAGTCCGACTCTTCCCGAATTGCTGTTTCGACCTCGCCCTTGGACTTCTCGCCATTGATGCTGCGTGCGCCAATCTCAAGGCGATGCATTTCCACATGTTCATCGAGCAGATCCAGCAAATGATCAAATGCAATGAGGACGGATTCTCGACCTTGAAGCTTGCCTTGATGATCTAGTTCCTGTTTGAAGCGCTCTAGAGGTTTACGCATTTCCGCCACTCCTTTAGAAGTAAATGTTTTAGTATCTAATTATAATTACATAAAGGACAAGCAGGATGCAAGTACATTTTTATGCTGCTTCCTCGAGGTTGAAACGGGGTATGTAGTGATATTGAAATGGTCTAAGGAGAAATCATATGCGGATAAACTCTTTTGAACCGATTAATCGCCGGGAGCGGCGAAAAGTCATTGCCCTTACAGGGGCAAGTGGATATATTGGGAGCCATCTGCTGAAGCGACTTGAAGAAGATGCGGATATCATCGCGATCTCCCGAAATACGGACGCCAGCAAAAACTGCAGCCAAGTTGAGTGGAGAAGCTGCGATTTTTTCTCGCAGGAGCAAGCCCTTGAGGCGCTGCGCGGGGCCGATATCGCCTTTTATCTGATTCACTCCATGCTGCCCTCGGCCAAGCTGACCCAAGGCAGCTTCGAGGATATGGATGCGATATTGGCTGCGCATTTTGCTCGTGCCGCTGCACAGAATGGCATCCGGCAAATTATTTATCTCAGCGGCATGATTCCTGCTGGTCTGCCTGAAAACGATCTGTCTCGCCATCTTCGCAGCCGCCTGGAAGTGGAGCGCATACTTGGCTCTTTCGGTGTGCCAGTCACTACTATCCGCGCTGGATTGATCGTCGGGCCAGAAGGCTCTTCCTATCCGATCCTCTCCAAGCTGGTGCGCAGGCTGCCGATCATGGTCATGCCAAGCTGGACGAGAACGAAGACCCATCCAGTCGCGCTGACTGATGTGCTGGATGCGTTAACCGCCAGTATTGGGCGCGCGGAAGTTATGGGTCGTTTCATAGATGTCGGGGGACCTGACATAATGAGCTATGGGCAGCTCCTGCGGGAAACGGGCGAGTTGATGGGGCTGAAGCGCATCATGATTCCATTTCCTTTTCCAACGATTAAGCTATCCCGCTTGTGGATCTCGCTCATCACCGGCGCACCGAAGGCGATTTCCTATCCGCTTGTGGAAAGTCTTGCTCATCCGATGGTTGCGAGTAAAGAGAATGAAGTAGATGGTATCAGTAAAGGGAGCATCAGCTATCGGGAGGCCGCTAAACAGGCTCTGGAGCAGGAGATGAAGAAACAGAAGGCTCAAGCTCATTCAAGTCAATCTCCATTGGCTCAAGAGCAAGCCGACTCATCTCCCAATAGCGAACCGGCCATCTCAAAAAAGCTGAAAGCTCTCAAATCCGATGTGCGATCGGTTCAACGCTTCACATTACCGCCTGGCAAAAATGCAGACTGGGCCGGCAAACATTATGTCAATTGGCTTTCTAATGCATTTAAGCCCTTCATTTATGCCGAGCACGCGGAAAATGAAATCATTCGCATTCGGGTAAGGCCGCTGCGCAAGCCGGTGCTTGAGCTGAGTTATGCTCGGGAGCTTAGCTCGGCCCATCGTTCGGTTTATCGGATTACCGGCGGATGTTTTGCTTTGACCGCAGAGGCCCCTGATGGACGGCTGGAATTCACGCAGCTCCCGGAATCTCAGGACTGCCTCGCTGCCATTCATGATTATATGCCGGCTTTGCCTTGGCTCCTGTATAAGTACGGTCAGGCAAAGATTCATCTGATCGTTATGTACGCTTACGGAAGACGGCTAAAGAGGCTTGCATCTAATCGGCCTATGAAGTCAAAATAGAAGAGAGGATGACACTTTGACAAAGGGGGGGGATGGAATGTTAATTGTTTGGATTGCGGCGGCAACAGCAGTAATAATTGCGCTGATCATCCTGTTCACGAGTCGGGGACGAACCTCTGCTGCGGCTAAAAATTTGAAGGTTGTGAAGCTGAAAACTGCCCGCAGCATTAGGGACAAACAAGCGGCAAAGGCAGCCCGAGGCAAGCAACAGCCATGCTCCCTATGTCGGAAGCTCTCGTCTCGACTTGGTTTTTTTACGGATGAGAACGGAAGGATATTAGGAGTATGCCATGATTGCAAGCCAAAGATAAAGAATAGGCAACTGGATCAACTGTAGTTAAGCGATGCCAGCAAAATCCCCCGAACCGACTTACCAACTGGCTCGGGGATGAAGGAACTACCAAGCTTAGAGGGCCGCTATAGCGACAAGTACCCATCCCGCGAGAAAAGCCAAACCGCCGAGCGGCGTGACCGCTCCTAACTTGCGGATTCCGGTAAGGCTAAGCGCATAGAGGCTGCCAGAGAACAGAATGATTCCTACGGCAAACAGCCATACAGCCGTATTTAGCAGCGAGGAAGGTTGCACTCCTGCGGCAGCTCCTACAGCGATCATTGCTACCCCATGAATCAAATGATAGAGGACGCCGGTCCCGTAGTTTTTGCCGGCATCTCCGGCCAGCTTTTCCTTTAGCGCGTGGGCGCCGAAAGCCCCAATCGCAACAGCTAAAAACATAAAGATAGCTCCAAGCACAAGAGCTGTTTGCATGTTCGTACACGCTCCTTCCTTTTCGTATGCTAGCCAATTCGCCAGCTCTCGTCAACCGTGTTCACTACATAATGATGGAAATTGCAGCCCATGCTTTAATTCGCTAGGATGAAGATAATGGAAAACCTATATTGCGGAAGGAATGGTCACGATGAGAGCACTTCTAAATATCGACTATACGAATGATTTTATCGCGGAGAATGGAGCTCTTACATGCGGAGAGCCCGGTCAGCTCATCGAGGATGAGGTTGTGCGCCTGACCCGCGAGTTTGCGGAGGCTGGCGACTGGGTTGTGTTCGCAGTAGATGTTCATGAGCCAGGCGATCGTTATCATCCGGAAACAGAGCTTTTCCCGCCTCATAACTTACGCGGCACTTCTGGACGCGAGCTGTACGGCAAGCTGGGTGAGTTGTATGAAACAATTAAGGGATTTCCGAACGTACTGTACCGGGACAAAACCCGATATTCAGCTTTTGCCGGAACGGATCTGGACTTAAGATTGCGGGAGCGAGGGGTAAGGGAGCTGCATCTCGTTGGTGATTGCACTGATATTTGCATTCTCCATACCGCTGTTGACGGTTATAACCTCGGCTACAAGCTGGTCATTTACGAGAACGCCGTAGCCAGCTTCAATCAGGCTGGGCATGAATGGGCGCTGCAGCATTTCAAAAATTGCTTAGGAGCAGATATTCGCTAAATTCGCAATAATTTCCAGTTGTTTCCGTTGTCGAAACGGAATGTTTGAGGTACCATGACCTCATGTCTACATTTATCCAGGAATGGCGCGAGCAGTTAGGCGGTTACAGCCGTAATATTAGGCTCTTTTTCATTTTCAATTTGTTGTGGAATATCGGACTTGGCATGTATAGCCTAATCTACAATTTATATATCAAAGCTCTAGGTCACGCGCCAACGATGGTAGGAGATATCGTTGGCGCTACTGCGCTTGCAGCGGCTTTGGTGCTCATTCCAGCGGGACTTGCGAATGACCGCTTTGGCCCCAAGCGAATGGTCAGTATCGGCACGGCTGCTGTCATTGCGGTATTAGCGGCTAGAGCATGGGCGACAGGCGGTAGCAGCCTGACGATGCTTGCTTTTGCGGGAGGCATGGCACAGGCTATCGTATCCGCTACGATCATGCCTTTTATGGCCAATAACTCGTCGCCAAGGCAAAGGATTCATCTGTTCAGCTTCAATATGGCACTCGTTATGGCAGCAAATGTGGCAGGCAATCTAGGTGGAGGTATCATCAGCGATTTGCTGCACAGCTCGTTTGGCCTAAGTGAAGTATCCAGCCTGCGGGTAACGCTGCTGATTGGCGTCGCGATTGCAGCGGCGGGGCTTTATCCCGTACTTAAATTCCGTAATGATGATGGAGCTTTGACGGGCGATTATGATTCCGGCGCTGGAGGAGAGAGTGACGGTGCCAAGCTCAGCCTGCGTGCCAAGTTTTCTAAGCATCGCTCCTCCTACATAGCGATAGCGGCCTTTACATTGCTCAGCTTACTCTCGTCGATGGCGGGGGGCATGGTCGTGCCTTATTTAAATGTGTATTTTGAAGATCGCTTCCAAGCATCTAATTCAAGCATCGGACTCGTCGTCGCGATGGGCCAAGGTGCAACGGCGATAGCATTCCTGCTGGGACCTGCGATTGCACAGAAGATGGGTGAAGTGCGGGCGGTTGTATGGCTGCAGCTCGCTTCGATTCCGTTTTTGGTGCTCACCGCTTATACGAATCAGTTCTGGTTGGCAAGCGCAGGATATCTATTCCGGCAGGCGCTTATGAATGCCGCCAATCCTTTTTATAGCACGATCAAAATGAGGTATGTGGATCGCTCGCTGAGGGGGCTGGCGGCAAGCTCCGGGGAGGCGATGTTTAACCTTGGCTGGTTTATTGCGGCGCCGATTAGCACAGGCCTTGTTGCCACATATGGGGCCTATCATGGGTACGCGAGCGCCTTTAGTGTTACGGCAGTTATCTACACATTGATTGCCTTATTGTTTGGTTACTTCTTCATGAAGGATCGTTTCAAGCCAGTAGAGGAAGAGGACGAGAGCGTCCGATCACGATAAAAAAAGGCCGGCCAGCAGCCGAAATAGAGGCTGCTGGCCGCTTTTTTGGCCTTTAAAATTGTAAGGATAATTATGTAAACCTATAATTAATATGATTAAACATTTGGTGAAAAGGCGGGCCGAACCCGCCACAACCCGACCGAAAAATCAACTAATCGAAGCCCCATTGAGCTATGCTTTGCCGCCCTTTTCCTCCGTATAAAACTTCCCTTTAAAATTCCCAGTCGTTCTAAGAAATACCTTGACCTTCAACGAAGCAATCGAGCTTTCATCAAGGAAAAAAGAGCTGTTGCTCGTAAGCTCCCGAAAAATCCGTGGATACCGGCGATAAAGCTCAAGCTGCAGCCGGTAGCAGTCGGTATGCTTGGAGAGGGCAGACTTATACGTGTTCATGACTTCTTGCTCAATGACGGAAGCAGCCATCGTCTGAAGCTCTTGGACGGACTTCTGCTGGATCAACTCTCCTAAATAACCGCCAGTCTTGATGGTGATGTCATAACGGGGAACACCTCGCTCCATACGTAGCTTGATGTTGAACTTTGGGTGTCCTAGCATTAGAACGGCAGCTGACTTTCCGTTTGCAATCAATTGAACCGGTGTTACATCAAGTTTGCTGTCACGCCAGCGCATTCCTTTTAGAGGCAACATATGCATATGACTCTGGAGATCATATCCGTTGAAAAAGTAGGCTCCTCGAATGATGAACATAGGTTTAATTGTTTTATCTTCATACCAGGTGTCGCGGTTAATGCCGATTTCCGGGAGCATGCCTGAGCCACCCGGCTCATTCAGGTAAGCATAAGCTTCATTGGCGTTCATAGGCAGAATATAAGCTTTTTGGGTATTCATTTGCACGGCGGTAAAAATCATCGTATCAAGCGGCGACAGGTTGAAAAGCGATTTTTGGATTAGAATATCCTCAAGCTTCTCTTCCGTGCCGTAAAACAAAACGGTATATCTGGCTTGACTGTCTCGAATCAGCGCAGAGTTCAAGCCTGCTAAGCCCTGTCTCATCACGTTTTTCGTGACTACGACGGCTTTGACATGTCCCCAAAATAGCCTCGATTGAGCGGTCGCATTAGTTTCAGCGATTGCTCCAGATATCGTTTCACCTTGGCCTCGACCAATCCAAATAGGGACCGCTTTGCCGAGTTCAACTGCTTCGCTCCGAGCAACGTTCGAAAAATTTAAAACCTGTACATAAGCCTGGTACAAGCCATCTTGATAATCCAGGCCAATCGCGGTAACGTATGCCATCGACTGGACGTCCCTTGAGTTGGCACAACCCTGGATGGAGACATAAGTTAGAACTACAACAACGAGCATCAGCAGTCTTTTCAAGAATTGTCCCCTCCATCTTTATGGTCTTTGTCCTTATTCGGGCCAACGGTGCTTGAGGGGCGCCGACTCAGATAAGCCCATGGCACGCGGAGGTACGATGCCAGCACATCCTTAGGTAAAAGGGGGGACAACGGAGTTAAATAGCTGACACCGAACGATTGCAGTCTTGACATATAGGCGACGAGTAACACCATTCCTAGAATGACCCCGTACAGGCCGAAGAAGGAGGCGGCTAAAAAGAAAAAGAATCGAAAAATACTTACGACCGTGCTCAGCACCTGATTGACGAGTGTAACGCCTGAAACCGCAGTAATCGCTCCAACGACGACCACGGATGGGGAGACAAGACCTGCGCGGATCGCCGCGTCCCCGATAATGAGACCGCCGATTGAAGTCAGCGTCTGGCCGATCGGGTTCGGCAAGCGAACCCCGGCTTCTTTGAAAATTTCTAAGAGCAGAAGCAGGAGCAGCATTTCCATTTGTGCCGAAAAAGGAATTCCTAGTCGGGAAATGGATATAGTGGCCATCAATCGGAACGGAATCTGATCTTGATGGAAGGCCATTAGAGCAATCCATATCGCCGGCAGAAAGATCGACAGAAACAAGCTTATAATGCGGATCATCCTAGCGAATGACACATAAGAGAAATTGAAATGGACATCCTCCGGCGATTTCATAATAAAAGAGAGGGAGGCTGGAGCGATGATAACCATTGGATTGCCGTCTACAATAAGGGTAAAACGTCCTGCTAGCAGGCTGGAAATGACAAAGTCCGGTCTTCCAGTGAAATCGACGAGAGGCAGTATTTTGAATCGGCTTTGAAGAAGCAGTGACTCTAGCTGATTCACCGAATAGAGACCATCAATATCGATCTCATTCATTCTCCTGCGAACAGTTTCCAGCGGCTTCGGATCAGCAATATCTTCAATGTAAAGCAACGAAACGCGAGTGCGCGTCCGTTTGCCAACAGTGAAGTTCTCGATATGCAGCGAGCTTGTGCGCATCCGTTTGCGAACAAGGGCAATATTCGTATCAATGTCCTCAATAAAACAGTCGCGAGGACCATTAATCGAGATTTCTGTACTGGACTCATTGGGTGTCCGCCTAGGTGGATTGCATATATTAAGGGTAGCAAGCAGCCCGTCCTGCACGAAAAAGAGAAGCAAGATACCGGAATAAATGCTTTCTTCCAGCTCCACTTGGGAAGGATTGCGCGGAAAGCCCTCTATCGTCAGCGAGTCGGATAGACTGAGCAGTGGACGGGAAAAGCTGCCGCGCTGCTCGAAATGACTAGCCAGCTCGGGTAGAACAAGTCGGTTAATCATCATCGTGTCGCATAGACCGACGGCATAGATGAGTACAACTTCTTTTTCGCCTTCCATGCCGAAAAAAGAACTTTTGACGACTACATCAGCCGAATGTTGGAACAGCTTCAGCAGCTCTTGGCGCGTCCAAGTTTTAGCTTGTCCCTCCAGCGGAACTGGTTGGTCCTGCTGTTTGCCCGGGCTGCGCGCTGGCTTCTTCTCCTGATCCTCCTGAGTTGCCTGCAACTGAGGCCTCGGCGGATCTTCCGTTTGTTTCGTCTTGGTTGTCTCTGTTGTCTGCTCGGTTGGTGGACTTTCTTTGCGACTGTTGACTTGGCCCACCTGCGGATTGTTGCCCTTCATGCTGGATCCTCCTCCCCGGTTTGATGGCGATGGCTACCCCGAACCAAACGAGGGACAGCGGCAAAATAGCGGCCAAAACAGCGGGCATGTAGTAACGGTACATCAGCACGTAAATCTCATACTCATTCACAGGAAGCAGAGTAGCGATGCCGAAGCAAACTAGCAGAGCCAGGATGAACAGCTTGCGCTGCTTCATGGTGCGGAACGGGAAGTTGTCAGAGAGAATGATGACGGCTAGCGTCACCCGAATTGAAGCACCAGAGAGCCATTGGAAAATTGAGAAAAAATCAAGATGCTCAATATATTGCCCGATCCGCAGCAGTCTCCACTGCTCATAGGGCGAAGTCATCTGATTGGCTGCTTCCAGCGGGCCAAACTCCGTAATGGCTCCAATAATGGGACCACACATAATAATGACGGAGAAGAGTGAGTAAGAGAACATATGCCAGGCTTTGATTGATCCGCGGATGTGATGCTGTAGCATAATAATAATAATCAGCTCGGAATAGGCAGCGCCTGCGTAGATCATTCCTTGCAGGACGGGTCCCCAGCCATGCTCCAAGATTGGACGCAGTAAAGTCATGTCCTTGATCGGGCTATTGGAAGCTCCGACGAGAATACCGAGGGCAATAACAATCGGCAATAACACGCCAGAGGCAATAGCGACCGCTCTTAATCCAGACCAGGCGAGAAAAAGGCAAATGAGCAGCAGCAATAGACCTAATTGAAGCGAATTGCTTGCCGGCAAATAGTTGGTAATATGCCAGCTGACCGTTTGAGCAACGGTCTCCATGGCTGTCAAAAAAAGCAGCAGCAAGACGGGGGCGACAAGCAGCCAGGATAGTACCGGGTGGGTATGCTCGGCCAGCCATTCCCGCCAATGCTGCTGTCCGCTGCGCTTCATAATGCTCCAGATCATCATGCTCCAGCCGATAAAAAAGATTCCTGCTGTCAGGGCTGTAATCCAGGCATCCCTTCCCGAGGCATCCAGAAGCATCGGATTGACGATGACATGGCATGCGAGCCCATTGGACAGCATGAGGATCAGGAAAGTTTGGAACACATTCATGACTCTGCCATTCAATGAACAATCACCCACTTTCTGAATCATGCGGGTTTAGTATGGGCGTACCCATTTTTTTCTATTCGAGAGATTGGTGGATGGGGTGGTCAAGCTTGTCTCAGAGGCAGTATAGAAGCGTCTTGTCCCACTGAGACAGCCGATTGTGTTATAGTGGTAGCATAGTTGAAGCAGGAGGACCTCATTATGCATAAGAACAAAACGAACTACTCGAAACCTAAAGTCAATCGTCCCAACATCAGCCAGTATACCGTCAAAGAGCCGACGGAGCTGCTGCTTTTTTTATTACATAAACATTCCAAGCTCGGTCGGAACTCCGTTAAAGCTTTATTAGCTCGCGGACAAGTAAGTGTCAATGACCGGGTCGTGACGGAATACAATTGTCCCCTTGAGCCTGGACAAACGGTAACCATCCGCAAGGACAAGGTTGTTGAAGAGCCGCCGATCGTGGGGTTAACTATCCTGCATGAGGATGAAGATATCATCGTTATTCAGAAGGAAGCTGGTTTACTGTCGATCGCTTCTCCCAAAGAGAATGAAATGACAGCCTACCGGCAGCTAACGGCTCATGTTCGAATTAAAGATCCTGGAAGCAGGATTTTTGTCGTTCATCGTCTGGATCGCGATACTTCCGGTGTAATGATGTTCGCCAAGAGCGAGCGGGTTCAGCAATTGCTTCAAAACTCCTGGCAGGACACCGTTAAGGAGCGGACATACGTTGCGTTGGTTGAAGGAAAGGTTAAAAAAGCGGAAGGTACCATTTCTTCTTGGTTGAAAGAAACCAGCACACTAAAAATGTATTCCAGTCATCACCCTAATGACGGCCTCCACGCTGTGACCCATTACAAAACCATTCAATCCAATAGTAACTTTACCTTACTGGGCGTTGAGCTCGAAACAGGTCGCAAAAATCAAATCCGCGTCCACATGCAAGACTTGGGGCATCCCATTGTTGGGGATAAAAAATATGGTTCGAAGTCCAATGTAATTAGACGAATGGGGCTCCACGCTCGAGTGTTAGCTTTTATGCATCCGGCCAACGGTGAACTCTTGCGTTTCGAATCAGACATCCCAAAGTCGTTTCTTAGCCCGTTTAGACCGCCTTCTCCTAGATCAAATTAATGTTGTCGAGGAGCCATATTTCTTGCAGTCTGCAACCTGATATGTTCCTGTACGGCATCCTCGTACATCATACGACCCATCGTGTACAAGACATGAGGATGCCCCTATTCAGTACATTTCGCTTTCTGTCGATCTGATCAAGAGTCTCGCTGATCCTCGGTGGCATATTCACCTACCTCGGATAAAAAGAAAGCGACAGTCCGCATATTTTATGCGATGATTGTCGCTTCCTAATGGTTAGGAAAATAATTTTAATAATGTCTGAAATATCTGCTAAAACAAGTACATATCTGAGCAAGCACTATAAAGGGAAACGTTTTGTCTTTTATTTATGGGTCGATTATTTAGTTCCAGCGATAAGAATTTCGATAGTTTCCTACTATGAAAAGTTGGAACTGCCTTTTGGATGTAACTTGAACAAGGTTGACGACTTGAAGGAAGTCATATCCCAATTCAAGAATAAAGCGCTTTTGAATGGAATTTCTGCAGAAAGATTATTGAGGGAGAGCAGTGACGAGAATGAGGAAACAGCTAACTTTATACTGACGGTATACTCGAAAATAATCAGTTGTTAAAGAAGGTGTGATTCGAAATTTGATGAAAATAAGTGCTGGCGCGGGAGTGAAGCAATTTGAGAACATGGAAATACTCAACGACCGATGAATACTTTGATTTCTTAGATTTTCATGACGCTCTAGTAGAGAAAATCCAAGTAATGGAGAACCAAATAGTTGTAGACATAGAATCAATAAACATACTGGCAAATCATCCGCTCAACCCTCATGCTGTCGCTAAGAATACAGATAATTGCAAATTGATTTTTGTAAATCCAATGTCCAGCGAAGCAACTTTGTTCCTCGAAGATAAGTTTCCAAAAAAAATTAATTGCACTGAGTTTAAAGAACTAGAGATTCTCAAATTTACTCAAAGTGAACAAGATGATGGTGTTATGTACGAAATATTCGGTTCAGATAATGATTTTTGTCTGTGGAAGGTAAAAGCAAAGAGTCTGGTTCTTTATTGGAATGAGTTTGTTGGAGATGCTTGGTTTGTAGACTGGGGCAAAGAATGATAATTTTAACTGTATTTTTCTTCAAGTATTAGCCCCCGGTTAAAGACGATCAGCAGGTGGACAGGAAAGGCAAAGTGCTCACGACTCTTGCATTTGCCCAGATTCTCGGCAGCGCAGACTAATAAACACTAAACATAATGCAACTAGCGTGAGGATAATCCCAAGCAATCGGAATCCCTCGAAGCTGAATTTACCTCCCATTACAATACCGATTAATAAGGAAGAGAGAATGGTTCCCAGGTACCTGGATGTGTTAAACAATCCGGATGTTATACCTATTATTTCTTTTGGCGAACTTTGGAATAACAGGGCTTGCATACCTACACTGTTCAACCCGTTGCTAATGCCGAATGCAGCCAAAGCCAAACAGACGCTGATAACCGGTGAAGTTTGATCCAAAGTCACGAGCCACACCGATCCAAATGTCATCAAAATTGCAGACAGCAGCAATGCTGATCGAGGTCCTGATTTATCGATCCAACGTCCTGCTATTGGAGCACTAACGAGCGAACACAAGCCTAAGCTTAACATGAGAATTCCTGTTTGGAATTCGCTAACATGACGAACCATTTGCAAGTAGGACGGGAGCCCGAAAAAAAGGGAGTAAAAAAGTAAATTAACGAGCATGAATTCCACATTGGCCCAAGTCATCGCGGGATATTTGGCGAATGTGCGCAATGGAATAAAGGGTGACGTCGCTATTAATTCATGTCGTACGAAAGCACCCAGCGTTACAAGGCCGATCAGCCCGACAATGACATTTCCTAAAGAGATATGCCCTGATGATTTGGCTGAGAGTAATCCAAAGAGCAGAGCAACCAGCCCTACCGTGAAGAGCAGAATCCCAGTCGCATCAATCAATTCCAACCATTTACGAAAGGACATGTTGCGTGTTACGGTTGTTCGCGGCTCATCTTTAGGAATAGTCCTCCAAGCCAATAGAAAGCTAGCCACCACAAACGGAATATTAACGAAAAAGATCGCATGCCAATCCCACCAATGAATCAAGATTCCACCGATAAAAGGTCCAACTGCAGCCGCTCCCGATAGAAAAATGGACAAAACAGACAGCGCAGTCGCTTGTTTCTCCATAATATGAATTCGAACAAGGGCCATTCCAACAACAACCATCATGCTTGTTCCGATGGATTGCACAATGCGAAAAACGATGAGCCATCCGAAGTTTGGTGATAATGGAGCTAATAAGGATGTAATGAAGGATATAACAAGTCCGGTAAGAAATAGGTTTCTGCGCCCGAATAAATCACTGGCCTTTCCTAGGACAGGTTGGGCGATAGCACTGGCAATGTAAAAGGAGAAAACAATCCAAGAAACAGCTGTAAAGTCAAGCTGGAACACCTTTTGTAGGCTTGGAATAGCAACCGAAATCATCGAAGAATTTAATGGGTTCAATAATATTCCTAGACCTACGGCAATCATTAACCACCTGCTGCGAATACTCATTTTTGTCCCCCCGAAGCGTATTAATCTCATCGTACTTGAAATCATTAATTCACTCCAACGCATTTAATGTTATGATCTCATTGACTTGAAGGAATGAACGGGGGCGCTGAATGGAACTTCTTCAATTACACTATTTTCTCGCGGTAGCTCGTTTGGAGCATGTGACCGAAGCTGCACGAAATCTACATGTTACTCAATCGTCATTGAGCAAAACGATTCAACGCTTGGAGGAGGATCTAGGGGTCGCTTTATTCGATCGAGTAGGGCGGAAGCTGCGGTTGAATGAGTTCGGAAGCAGATTCCTTCACCGTGCAGAAAGGGCTTTGTTTGAATTGGAGCAGGGGAAGCAGGAGCTTAGTGATTTATCCAATCCGGAATATAGTAAACTCAAATTAGCGGTGACGACTGCAAGCACATTGCCCAATATCCTTCGAGAGTTTCGAAAAAAGCATCCCTATATTCATTTTCATGTGCAAATGTTGACAACGCAGGAGATGATTAAACTTCTAGATCGAGGAGAGGTTGATTTTTGCTTGTCCTCACCTCCTATAAAAGCAGATAACATCGAATGCCAAATCGTGTTTGTCGACCCAATCCTTGTAGCCGTTCCAAATGGGCATCGTCTGGCAGATCGAAGCAGCGTATCTTTGGCTGAGCTGAAGGATGAATCGTTTGTCGGTGTAAAGAGAGGTTACGGTACTCGAGATGTGGTTGACTCTATATGCAAATCGGTTGGATTTTTACCTACATACGTGTATGAGGGAGATGAACCCGCGAGGCTTACTGCTCTTGTGGAAGCCGGAATTGGCGTAGCCTTCATACCAAGCACGGCATGGAATTCACGGGAAAATATTAAATATCTCAAAGTAGAGAATCACGAATTAGTTCGGGAGATAGCATTATTATGGAACACGAATAGATACATTTCACGGGCTGCTCTGGATTTTCGGGAGGTAGTAGAGGAGTATTTTGGAGCTTTGTCCAAACAGGCTTAATGAAGAGTTGTAGGGAAGCGAGCTACTTAATGTACGTCTCAGTTCAACTTGTCCGCGAAGTGCTCACAATAGTGGGGCTCTTCGCGAACTTTTGCCATTAAGATTGTTGAAATAATTCTGTCCACCGAGTAACGTCGATAAGTGGAATTTTTCTTCGCTGTTGAGTAGACTTAACACCTTACATACTTGCGTTTGAAACCAAGTTGCTCTTTATCTACTGCTTTTTGAATATTGCCAGAAGCACTCAGTAATTTGCTCTTTGTCTTGTCGCGGTTCACTTCTACAGGGCCTACTGCCAACGCAGTCTCGACCGCTTTGGTATGGAGCGGCAAATAGGATACTGCGACCGTGTAAATGAAATAATTCATCGCGTATTTTGCTCGCTCTGGCGAATCGTGGATCGTATTTTTCAAAGAATCCAGCATATTTGAAAGTTTAGTTTCGGAGAATTCACTGTCCGGTCTACTGCCCAAAAGCCAGCAGTAACAACTCCAGCCCGCTGACATTTTCAGTTCCTCGCCACTTGCGATCCATTTATCGGCAACTTCTTGGGCAATATCCGTTTCTGCCAACGTAACGGCAACCACATAATCGGACAGCATATAAAAATAAGCCGAATCGATCCAACGCTCAAAATCTTCTTCAGTCATTGCTTTAGGCTCTGCAATAACGCCTGCAAAGTACATCGCGTCGTAGTTCCCCGTGTTATAAAGCTGCTCAGCCAGAGCTTGATTCTGCTTAATTTTCTTGGCTATGGGTTTCATCTGGCCAGTAGCTACGCCAAAAAGAGGTTCGTGCGCACCATTGGACATGTATATTTTTTTTGTTCGCTCCTTGCCGAGAGCTTCAAGCTCCTGCATAACCGTTTCCAAGGTCATGTTTAACACTTCCTTCTGTTTATGGTAGTTTGTCTTTAGCTTATCAAATTTGCTTGTATAAGATAAATAGCTAGCTATTGGAAGGAGGGATTAAGTCATATGTACTTTCTCTTGCTCCAGAAAGGCTTCGATTTGTTTTTTATGGTGCTCGTCATGATGAATGAATACATTCACAAACTTCTTATAGGAATAGTTGGCGTTGTCAATCGTGAATTTTGTCGTGCCGTTGTATTTTTCATGGAGCAGATCAAGTAACTGTTTACGGGTGTTAACGAGATCATCGATAAGTGCATCTAATGAATTGTAGGATTGTGCAAATGCAGCGGCTTCTTGGTTATGTCTTTCAATGTCTACAAAGAATAATTAAGCACCTTCCGACATACTTGGAACCATCAGTTCCAAACTATTCTTATCCCAATATTTAATGTGAGCTAAAATCTCTCTAAGAGACCATTTCCCCGTGGATATAGGTTTAAACCATACATCTTTTGCAGTAACTTTCAAAGTTTCAACCCAAAGCAAGAAATCGGAGAACTCGTTTAATCCTTTATTTTGCTGAGCAGCCATAACACTTCCCCCTCAGTATGTTCCTACTAGTTACATTACTATACTGTTCCAGTTTTTACAAACATATGTTCTTGTGAATGGGTCCATGCCTGATAGAGCTAGATTAGGAATTCACTTGTTAAAATTTAGAAGTCATACTATGATTCGTTATGTAAAACCAAGGGGGGGGTGGTAAACATGACAAATAAGCAATATCTAATCATTGAGCGTCCTCCAACTGTGCTCGAACATAACACTCTATGGGAGTCAGTAGGTTGGGGGACTATAGATACAGAAATGACAGAACAATCTATAGCTAATTCAGTCTATGCCGTAGTTGTCGTTTTTGATGGGGAAGTGATCGGTATGGGGCGAATAGTTGGCGATGGAGCTATGTATTTTTATATTCAGGATGTTGCTGTCCTACCAGAGCATCAGGGAGAAGGTATTGGAAAAATGATTGTAGAGCAATTACTCGCCTATATAAAAAAGTGTAAATATAAGAATGGTATTGCTTTTGTAGGTCTTTTTGCATCACATGGAAACGATAAGTTTTATGAGAGTTATGGATTCAAGGATCACTCGCCGGAGATGACAGGGATGTTTACTGTTTTTGACAAATGAATATTTAAGAGATTTCAGGAACTGCAAAAATGCCTGCTTATGGAATCAGGGACGACTAATGAGCGAAGTACCAGTCAACCAATGTGCGGGAGCTTAAGACCATATGGAAGTTTGGTACCCTGATTCCCTTTAGCTGAATTAACTTGTGATTGTGTTAAAAAAATGACCCAGTCAAATTAGCGTCAGACAGATTAGCATCCCTTAGATCTGCGCCAATAAAATCGGCCTTGCGTAAGTCAGCACCGCTCAAATCCGCTGCAATTAGCAATGCACCTCTGAAATTATATCCTTTCAAGTCAGTTCCCCTCATATTCGCGCCTAAATAATCATTCGTGATTTTCATTATTCTTCTACTAGGATTAAAGTCTTTGCGAATGATTGAGCTTGTTGTTAAGAGGTGGCGGTTAACGAGTCCTCTATGGGCTGGAACGTCTAATTCTAAAATATCCATTGGATCAAGATTGGTTAACGATAACGTTTCATCAAACACGAGTTGTAGCTCATCATGAATGGATCGGGTTTCTTCCAGTTGCAATGCTTGATGCAGAAGGAGCTAATAAGTGAAAGAAGCTTTTGCCATACTAAAAAATGATTCGTTTTATCAGTAAGTTTTATCAGCCGTTTTCTAAAAAACGTCGGAGATCTTTATCGTGCTCCTGCGATATTTCATTAGGAAATAGCAGAAGCTGTCAAAGGCCGAATTTTTGAAAATAGGCCGAAGTAGTGCAGAGAGAACCGATGCCTCTAACAGGTATCGGTTTTTATTGTTGCCATATACAGTTGAACTGTATATAATGCGGCTATACAGTCAGACGATATAAAGCTCAGCTGAATAGAGAGGAGGGATAACGTGAAAAGAGATAAAAATCTGCCGCTAACCGAAACCGTTTATTACATCCTCCTTGCATTGGTGGAGCCGGCTCATGGCTATTTAATTATGCAAAAGGTGGGGGAGCTAAGTGGCGGGCAGGTCAAAATGGCGGCTGGAACGTTATATGGAGCGATCGAAAACTTAGGTAAACAGAAGCTAATTCAACCCGTGCAAAGCGAGGACAGCAGGCGCAAGGTGTACGTTATTACATCAAGAGGAGCGGAGCTTTTACGTCTTGATTTTGAAAGAATGCAGCAAATGATCGAAGTGACAAAGGGGATTCTGAAATAAGAAATGGGGGAGCGGTATGCGAGTGTTCAAGTTTTTCATTAATCTCAATAAAGAGGAAAAGTGGCTGAATGAAATGGCTAAGCAAGGATATAGCCTTTCAAAAAAATCCTGCGGATATGAATTTACCCCTATTAAAACGGAATATGCAGCTATAAAAATGGACTATCGCCGCTTTAAAAAACAGGAGGATTTTGAAGATTACTGTGCTCTTTTTGAAGACAGCGGGTGGCAGCATATCGCTGGAACGAAACACTCTGGATACCAATACTTCAAGAAGGCGGATGAAAGTGGGACGGAAGATATTTTTTCGGATGTCCCTTCAAAGGCGGGTCGATATAAACGGTTATCCAACATGTGGATCGGGTTGGCTGCTTTTTATATCCCTATTTTTGCCGCATTTGTAGCTGTCGGTTTTATTGAACTGGCCCCTCTGCTTGATCCTAAATCGTTGTATTTGACGCCAGGATTATGGGAGGAGTCAGGAGCGGCCTTCTGGGGAGCGTTCCTTTTTGAGACGCCGTTTGCACTTTTTAGAGGGGCTTTATTTGCATTATTTCCCATTATGATCATGCTGTTTTTAATTTTTGCGTTTAAAGCCAATAAGTACTATCAGAGCGCACAAAGCGATTGATCTCCAGATTTGTAAAAACGACAAGGTTCACTCTCCGTTCACATCATTGTGATACGCTCTCAACTGTTACTTGAGAGTCCGTTATCAAAAATAGGTGAATGTTGGGGGCCAATCATGTCATTGTTGATGAAGAGATTTTGCAAATTGATTTTAGCGGCAGCGTTGCTCGTTGTTGGAGCGAGTTTGTTCGAAGCTCAATCGCCTGCAGCGGCCGAGCCTTCTGTCTCTGCTTTAACCGCTAATACGAAAACAACAGCGGCAGATTTGAACGACGAGGCTCAGCTGACGGCCTTCGTTGATGGAATGATGAACGTACAGATGGATAATTTGAAAATTCCCGGTGCGGTCATCTCGATCGTTAAGGATGGGAAAATTGTGCTTGCTAAAGGTTACGGTCATGCGAACATCGCCGAAGGCAAGTCAGTTGATCCTGCAACGAGCTTATTTCGAATCGCCTCAACAACAAAGCTCTTTACCTGGACGGCGGTCATGCAACTGGTCGAACAGGGCAAGCTCGATCTGGACACAGACGTCAACACTTATTTGAAATCGCTTCAAATCCCCAATACCTACCCGCAACCCATTACGATGCGCCAGCTAATGACTCATACCGCCGGGTTTGAGGAAGGTGGCGTCGGTTATCAAATTACGACAGATCCCAAAAAGCTCCCGATATCAATTGCTGATACTCTTGCCAAACATATTCCAGCACGGGTAAGGCCGCCAGGCGAAATGGCTTCGTATTCCAACTATGGAGCTTCGCTAGCGGGACTTATCGTCGAGGAAGTCAGCGGAATACCGTATGATGACTATATCGAGCAGAACATTTTTGCTCCGCTCGATATGAAAAACGCTACCGTTCAGGAGCCTATTCCGATGACTATGGTGCCGGGCGTGGTACAAGGATATTCCATGGAGAATGGAATATTTACAGCCAAACCGCTAACATTCGAGGGAGGCTTCCGCCCCGCCGGATCGGGCACAGTCTCGGCAGTGGATATGGCACACTTTATGGTCGCCCATCTTCAGCAGGGACGTTATGGAGAGAAGCAATTACTCCAACCGGATACCACAAGGTTGATGCATGCCCCTGCGTTCCAGTTCCACAAGCGCATGCCAGCTCTGGATCTTGGCTTTGAAGAGCTCAGGATAAACGGAGTACGCGTTATTTCTC
Source organism: Paenibacillus herberti (assembly GCF_002233675.1). Classification (GTDB taxonomy): domain Bacteria; phylum Bacillota; class Bacilli; order Paenibacillales; family Paenibacillaceae; genus Paenibacillus_O; species Paenibacillus_O herberti. The sequence goes on from NZ_NMUQ01000001.1 coordinate 1,275,383, forward strand.
ATGGCGGTGCCGATACCGTATTCAACACCGGACTTTATCTGGTGCCGGATAAAAAAGTTGGTGTTTTTGTTTCCTACAGCGGCGGTGATGGGGGAGCGGCGGCATCAGGTTTGATGAAAGCTTTTTTCAATCGGTATTTTCCGGTAAAAGAAGTCCTGTCGCCTCCTGTATCCGCTGAACTTGCAAGCTCTGTGAAGAAATATGCTGGTTCCTATCAATTTACGCGCCGCAATCACAGCGATATTGATAAGTTTTTTAGCTTTATGGTGCAGATCAACGTTAAAGCTGTGGATAATCAGCTCATCATAGGCAGCGGTGCTGAGCAGCAAGTATTCGTTCCGATTGAACCTGATTTATTTCAACAGGTCGGGGGCAGCGGTGAGATCGCCTTTCGCTCCGATGAGTCGGGAAAGCCGACTCATATGGTGTTTGATTTTCTTGCATCTATGCCACTTGAGCGTACGCCGCTGTTTGATGGGACAAATTTCTGGTTTCTTTTGCTCGGCATCTCGGCATTTGTATTTATTACCGTTTTGATAGGATTCATCTGTCGTCGACGTGAAATCAAGTTGATGCCGACTGTACAAAAGTGGGCGATACGGCTGTCTGTCACTACCGCTGCCTGGGCGCTTGCGACTCCTGTCGCAACGGTCGTCATCGTGCTGAACATGGATTTGCTGGAACGGCTGAGTCGCATTTCACCGTCGCTCAATCTCTATTTATGGATGCCTATTCTGTTGGTTGCATTGACTGTTGCGATGTTGCTAGTAAGCGTTATCGCATGGAGGAACAAGTATTGGACGATCTTGAAGCGCATCCATTTTACACTCGTGGCGCTGTCCGCGCTGGCGATGAGCTCGTTCTTTTATCATTGGAATTTGCTGGGATGGCAGTTCGGTTGAAGCGGAATAAGGCGGGATAATTAGTAACAATTGGCAGGGGCTGCCGAAAAAGAACAGAGGGGAGGCATGTTCATGGCTAAAATCCTTATTGCAGATGACGATGCGCATATTCGCGAGCTGATAACCTTGTTTTTGCGAAGTGAAGGATTCGAAATCATCGAGGCAAGAGATGGCGCAGAAGCGCTGTCGATTGTGGAAAATGAACAAATCGATATGGTCATACTGGACATTATGATGCCCTTGCTGGACGGCTGGGAATTATGCAGGGAGATTAGGCGCATTAATGCGGACATTCCACTCCTGATGGTGACGGCCAAGGGGGAATCAGCCCATAAGGTGAAGGGATTCCAGCTTGGAACGGATGATTACGTAACAAAGCCGTTTGATCCGTTAGAGCTAGTAATGCGAGTAAAAGCGCTGCTCAAGCGTTATCGGATTGTTTCGTCCCAAACGATTCAGCTGGGCGGTATCGTACTGAATCGCCGTAGCTTTCAAGTTATTCGGGGTAATGAAACGCTTAATCTGCCGCTCAAAGAGTTCGAGCTGCTGTTCAAGCTGGCCCATCATCCGGGGCAAATTTTCACACGGGAGCAATTAATTACTCATATCTGGGGCAAAAATTACGAAGGCGATGATCGAACGGTCGATGTTCACATTAAACGGTTAAGGGAGCGGTTTTCCGGGGACTCGCAACATTTTCAAATTGAAACGGCCCGCAGCCTCGGCTATAGGCTAGTCCTGGCATGATCAAAACCCTATATGTTCGCATTATTCTCACGTTTCTGGCCGTCATTGTGTTTAGCCTGTTTTCATCATTTTTTATTGGTCTCTTTGTATTTCAGAAAGACATTGATTGGATGGGGCAGGACGACATGATTGCAGCGGGAGAGGAAATGATACAACTCTATGAACAAACCAAACCGAATGATAGAGAAGCGTTTATCGAGCGATTGGTTAAAATATCGGCTTATCCAATCCAGCTTTATGATGTTTCCGGGGATTCAACATTCCATGGCTTAGACAATACGGCTCGTATTGAAGTCAACTCGGAAGCCGTCCAGCAGGTGCTTCGTGGAGAGTACTATCGTTCTCCTGGTAAGGAACAAACATTTGTCGGCCTTCCTGTGTTATTTGACGGAGAGTCGCATGCGATGTTTATGCAGTTTTCGCCTCAGAACGAAATGATTCTGAACCGGATGATGATGCTCGTTTTGCTACTCGGACTGATAATTGGAAGCTTATGCACCCTTATCGGAGCGCGATATTTGGTAAAGCCGATTCTAGCCTTAACGTTAGCGACCAAACGACTGGCAAAAGGCGATTTTGAGGTGGAGCTAAAAACGAAACGAGTGGACGAGATCGGCGCTTTGACTCAAAGCTTTAACGAGATGGCAAGCGAGCTGAAGCAGTTGGAACAGATGAGGCAGGATTTTGTGTCAAACGTATCCCATGAAATCCAAACTCCGCTGACGTCGATTTCCGGATTTGCTTTGGCGATGAAAAACAGCAGTTTGGTAGCGGAAATTGATCGAAATTATTATCTGGATATCATCATCTCGGAGAGCGGACGGTTATCAAGGCTTAGTGACAATTTGCTGAAGCTCGCATCTTTGGATTCAGAGCATCATCCATTTGACGCGATTGTGTATGATCTCGATGAGCAACTTAGGCAAATCGTCGTTACTTGTGAGCCGCAATGGTCGGCCAAAAGCATTCTGCTTGATTTAGAAATGGCTAATGCTCTCAAGATTACGGCGGATCGGGATCAATTGAACCAAGTATGGATGAATGTACTGGGCAACAGCATCAAGTTTACTCCTGCAGGCGGACATATCAAAATTGGCATGACCCTTTCGGGGAATGAAGTTGTCGTGACGATATGCGATACAGGGATTGGCGTAGCCCCGGAGCAGCTTGAATATGTTTTTCAACGATTTTATAAAACAGACCGTTCGCGTAACCGCAGCATCGGCGGTAATGGCCTAGGACTTGCCATCACCCAAAAAATTGTGACCCTCCATAATGGAACTATAGAGATGACAAGCCAGGCTGGACAAGGAACAACAGTAGTTGTCCGATTGCCTTTTTCGGGAGATGTTAAGACTAATAGATAGGAGCTTTGCAATTCCCAATTGATAAGCCGTTACCGCATGAATTGATAAAGAAAATAGTGGAATATAGAATCTTAATTAATAATGAAAAAGCTACAGTAAAAGGGAAATTAAAAAAGAAATAGAATATAGTAGGGGGATGAATGAGTTCGCGTAGCGAGTTTCGTTGTTAAATCTTAAAGTTCAGCTTTTATCAGGAGGGAACTAATGCCAATCGATTTAACAGAACTGAAGAACATAGCGAAAACGATAGTTGAGATACCTGAGTATTATAAGCTTGAGATGGAAGCCAGCATTCCGCAAGGCAATGAACGGGAACGAAGTTACATATGGGGGGATCCTAATAACGAGGAAAACGAAATTGATATTACGCTGGATTTGGCAACCGGACAGCTCACACGATTGGCTATTAGTCGAGAAGAAACAGGAGAAGCGGAAGAAGAGCCTGGGACCATGTTAGATGAGGCGACTAGAGTAGCAGCCCATAAATTCGTTGCAAAGTATGCTCCTGATCCAGCTCAGTATACGTCCGTATGTAGTAAAAAACGCGGAAACATAATTGAATATACGTTCCGCCAGGAAGTTGGCGGGCTTCCATTGCCCGATACGGGCTGTAAGCTGATGTTGGATTCAAAGCTGAATGTGATCCGATATCTCCTTAATGGGCGCAGGTCCGGCAATGCTAAACAGCCCCAATGGCCGGCGACCATCGTGGATTCGGATAAGGTGAAACAGGACATCGTGAGCCATATGAAAATGCAGTTAACGATTGTGACCCTATATCCGTCTTTGTACGAGATGAATGGAACTGATGACGAATATCGACTCGTTTACGAGCCGGTACTACAACGTCAATTTGTTGACGCTGTCACGGGTCGTGATCTGTTCGGTCCTGAACATTATGTGATGCCGCAAAGTTATCCCATCCATCCAATCCAGCCGGCCCGCAAGCCTGCTGTAGATGAAACGATGCCCTGGGAGCAGCAGCTTGGTATCAACTTGGAGCGTTATGTGTTAAAGAAGTGCAACGATGACGGGCAGACGATTAAATCCTGGTACCACCTCATAGAACAAGAGGAAGAAGAAATACCTGAGCCTGACCCCTTGTCCTCAGACGCTTACATGAAGAGAAAATGGGGTGACAATCCGCTTACCTCAGAAGGCACTTCGATATTGGTTGAGCTAGAGAAGTCGACTGAACGCCTCATCGGGTTTCAACGGTTGGGACGCGGAGAGGAAGTAGCTCCTATCCTGAATCGCAAGCAGTGCTGGGAGAAGGCGCAGTGTTTCCTTCGTACCGTATTTCCCGAGTACGCTCAATATCTCCAAGTTGAAAGGGATAAAGAGGAATCGGATGGGCAAAAAAATGAGTTTTTCTTTTTACCCGTCTATATCGATGGAATCTCTGTCCAGCTTGGAAGAATTACCATTACAGTCAGCAAATCAACAGGAGAAATCTGCATGTATAACGCTGTTTCTTTCGAAATGATTCAAGAAATGGAAAAACACAAGTTCAGTTCGATTATCGAACCTGAAGCTGCCTTGAAGACCTATATCACACAGATGAAAGTTCAGCTTAAGTGGCATCTGAGCTCAAGCTCGGATTCCGATTCGAATTCGGGTTCGGAAGAAGAGGTTCCTGTTTTCCGTCTATTGTATGAACCGACTGTAGGTGTCTGTAATGATGAGGGAAAAAAGCGGACCTTAAAATATATCGATGCCATCTCGGGAGAGATGATTTGGGGAAAATAAATAGCCTCCACTAAGTATCTGGGATAAGATGAATACACTTTCACCGAAGGGAGTGAGCGGCATGAAAAGCCGGGCTAAAACGACAACAGTTGATATGAGGGGTATTGTCAGCAAGCTTTAAGCGGGCCGCAGACATAGCCTGCGGTCTTTAAGCACGCAAACAATTGGCTATGATGAGGAGCAATTTTGTGCTGAAGTTAAAGTATCTTTTTAATAATATAGACTTGGCAGAAATGATTGTTAAAAATTGGGGATATGATGAAACTTCGTTAGACATGTTCAAATATTATCGAATATCTTCCAATGCTATTTATCCTTTTAAATCCGAAGGGAAGAACCAGCTGTTACGATTTGCCCCAACAAATGAGAAGCTGAAAGCGAATTTATTGGCGGAGCTGGATTTTATTGCTTACTTACGTGACAATTGCTACGGGGTGTTGGAAGCCGTTAATTCGAATAGCGGCGAGCCGCTTATAGAGGTACAAACCCCTTGGGGACAATACTTTGCATCTGTCTTTAAACGAGTTCCCGGCGTTCGAATGGATGCTGCCGATTCCAGCGATGAGATTGTATTCAGTTATGGGCAGGCTCTCGGACGGCTCCATCGATTATCCAGTCAGTACACATCTGGCAATTATCAGAGATGGTCATACGGTGATGTGTTGGATTGGATCCAAGATGAATTAAAGGATGATCCAGAACAGGCAGCGGCCATGCAGGAAACGGAAATGCTGCGTGATTATTTTTCTGCTATTCCTAAATCGGAGAGCAGCTTTGGATTGGTCCACTATGATTTTGAATACGATAATGTATTCTACGATGAGGAATCAAAGTCATGTTATGTCATTGATTTTGATGACGCTATGTATCACTGGTATGCGATGGATATTGGAAAAGCGTTTGAAAGTTTGCAGGACGGTATTGCCGTTGAAGCTTTCGAAGTTAAGAAACAGTGTTTTCTGGAAGGTTATTTAACTGAATTTGAGATCTCTTATGATTTAGATGAACTTTTACCCGCATGCAGGCGATTTGCGAATCTATACGGTTACGCTCGAATGTTAAGTTCAATTAAGGAAAAATGGACTAACGAGCCAGAGTGGCTGGCGAATTTAAGAGCAAGGCTGGAGAATAGCTTGAGACAAAATTCGAGCTGTTTTGGACAGAAATTTAAGTGAGATGCACAGGGGCTGTCCCGAAAGTCATCTTTAGATGATTTCGGGGCTTGCCCCTTAGTTATTTAGGCCGCTAGTTCAATAGGGGCGGACGGCGCTGCATCGGTTTCGAATGTGAGGCGTGTTGAGCTTCACTTTGATATGAATGCTCAAGCTAAGCGCTCTGAGTTTCGCTCGTCCATTCATTCAAACCCCTTCCTCGGTAGCGTAACGGAACTGAGAAGCCCTATTTCAACCAAATGGTGGGTTTTCGAGGCGTAACGAAACTGAGAGACACTAATTGAGGGTATTTCTCGGGAAAATCATCATTTTGACTCAAATAACGCTTTTCAGTTCCGTTATAAAAATTATAGCCTGTTTTGAGGCGAAATAAGCTCTCTCAGTTCCGTAAGGATGTGCGTGGACAAGCAGAGGCGCGTCCAGTTTCCCCTATTGTTGCAGCGAAGCGATAGGCTTGTTCTATGGTCTATGGCCCACTTAATCCATTAGTCGACTGTTGTTATTTTTAACCTTAGCTTAACTTGTTATTGCTAGATGAAGGATGGGGAAAGGTCGCCCTGAACTATCCAATTCTGATCGTCCTATCAGTACAAAACCAAGCCGTTTATAGAATGTGTACGCTCCATCGTTTTGCTCATTAACATCAACTTGGAGATTGCTGCCTATTAATTTTTCAATATATTTTATTAATCGACTACCTATGCCTCTTCCGTGATATGTGGGGTCGGATTTAGTTTGAAATACTTCAGATGGTTTCAGGCACTCCACATTAAATACCTGTGGTTCAATCCTTTACTTCAGTGATGGGGCGGGCTTGTCCTAGGTAGGCTGGTATCGCTATAATAGAGTTCAAACTATAACCGGAAAGCGGGTTCAACATGGGTCGCAAATGGAATAATATTAAAGAAAAAAAAGCGTCCAAGGACGCCAATACAAGTCGGATCTACGCCAAATTCGGTCTTGAAATCTATGTGGCTGCCCGCAAAGGGGAGCCGGACCCAGAATCCAACCGCGCCTTGAAGGTCGTTCTGGAGCGGGCCAAGACGTATAATGTTCCGAAGGCGATCATCGATCGCGCACTAGAGAAAGCAAAAGGAAGCTCCGATGAGATTTACGAAGAGCTGCGTTATGAGGGTTTTGGCCCCAACGGCTCAATGGTCATCGTTGATGCTCTGACGAACAATGTTAATCGGACTGCTTCCTCTGTTCGCGCAGCCTTTAGCAAAAACGGCGGCAATATGGGCGTTAATGGCTCCGTTGCTTATATGTTCGATGCTACAGCCGTCTTCGGCGTGACCGGTAAATCACTGGATGAAATCATGGAATTAATGCTGGAAGCGGACGTCGATGTTCGCGATGTGGTCGAAGAAGATGAGGATGTGCTTGTATACGCGGAGCCAGATCAATTCCATGCTGTGCAGGAAGCTTTGAAAGCTGCTGGAATTACTGAATTCACGGTTGCCGAGCTTACGATGCTCGCTCAGAACGATTTGGAGCTGCCAGCCGATGCGCAAGTTCAATTCGAGAAAATTATCGACACGCTGGAAGACCTGGAAGATGTTCAGCAAGTGTACCACAACGTCGCGTTCGCTGAATAAACCGCAAGAAGCATTCAGCTTCTGAGCGGTAACTGGTGGTATTTGAAATACAGAAAGCCCGGACTCTGAACTATCGGAGTTCGGGCTTTTAAAAATCCAAGGGGGAGATAGGATGGAGCTTACCTGTCTGCGCAGCTTTCGCGAGGTGGCCATACGCGGCAGTTATACTAAGGCTGCCGAGCAGCTTGGCTACGCGCAGTCCAGCGTAACGGCGCAAATCCAGAAGCTGGAGGAGACTTATGGTGCCGTCCTTTTGGAAAGGCGTGGAAGATCTATGGGGCTTACTGATGCAGGAGAGAAGCTGCTCACGTATGCCAATGAGATCTTGCGGCTGCACGCCGAATCGCTGGAAGCTGTATCATCCGCCTCGGGCGGCAGCCTGGCGATCGGGTCCATTGAGACGCTGGCTTCCTTTTTCCTACCCTCTTATATGCAGGCGTTCCGGTCTTCTCATCCTCAAGCTTCTATGACGCTGCTTCCCGGCAATGAGCCGGAGCTTATCCGGAAAGTGAAGGCGGGCACGCTTGATGCTGCCTTTATTCTGGATCCTCCGTTTAGAGATCCTGATTTAGTAGTGAGTGTGCTACGCAAAGAGCAACTAATTATGGTTTGTCCTACAGAGCATCGTCTTGCCGGTTTAGGAGTGGCATCCGTGTCGGATCTGGCGGGAGAATCGTTGGTGCTCACCGAAAATGGCTGTACTTATCGGGCCCAGCTGCTGCGGCGTTTGAAAGAGACGGGCACGGAGGCGCGGATTTCTTGCGAGCTTGGCAGTATCGAGGCGATCAAGCAATGTGTACAGCATGGGCTGGGAATCGCGATGCTACCGGCAATTGCGGTTCAGAGAGAAATTGAAACAGGCCAGTTGGCAGCAGTGAAGCTGGAGGATGAGTCGTTCCAGTTTTTCATTCAGCTCGTTTATAGTCGGAAAAGATGGCTGTCTCCTGGATTCCGTAGCTTTCTGGAATGCTTCGGCATCCGGGAAGCTGCGGGATCGTAGGAAGGGTGAGCCAGGCGATTAGCACGGTCAGTGCTGTTCGATGCAGAAATCATCGGCAGAACCGATAAGCAGTATCGAAACGAGTCGATAACAGCTTGCGAATCGGTCATGGTATGATTTTTCCAAGTCAAATAAGACTAAACAAGCGGCCTGCTTAGGCAAAGCTGCTCAAAAGGAGAATGAACCGATGACCAGATCGCTCGTACTGGAAACGCCTGCTGCCGAGCCGGCAGCGATCACCCGCCATTATCTTGCCAAGCTCTCCGTAGAGACCGATCCTTCGGACGTCCATCACGATCAACTCAGCGGTCAGGATCATTTCCTATTGCTGGATGTGCGCGCATCCTCCGCTTATGAAGATTGCCACGCTGCCGGCGCATTGAGCATGCCTTATCGCGAGATCAGCACTGAATCAACGGCCGATTGGTCCAAGGATCGACTTATCGTTGTTTACTGCTGGAGTCCCGCCTGCAACGGTGGAGCCAAAGCCGCTTTGCGGCTTTCAGAGTTAGGCTTTCAGGTAAAGGAAATGCTTGGCGGAATCGAGTATTGGCGCAGGGAAGGCTTTCCGGTAGAAGGTTCCAGCGTAACCGCAGCCCCGCTAGTAGGTTGATGCACTGAATTAAAAATAACGCTCCTGGGGATATTTCCAGGGGCTTTTTCATATAGACTACAAAAAAGAAACTGTCGAACGATGAAGCTAATCTGCTCGTTGAAAAGGAGAGGGAGCCGAATGTCTTACAAAAACGCTGAGATCGACTGCCCCTGGTGTGGAGAGGTCGTCGTGCTGGATGGGACGATATGTCCCGTTTGCCGTCATGAGGTGTTGCCTGAGCATTTGAAACAGGAGGAAAGCAGCGACCTTGAAGATGAATTAGATGCTGTAGATACTGCAGCAACTGAAAGTACTGAACCTTAACCTTACATGAAGCCCAACAGGCGGCATAACACAACCAGCTCGTGGATGCCGATAAATTGCCGCCTGATCCTCGTTCCGATCATTTCCAGCGCATGCTCCGTACCTTTGATTGCATGCTCAACTCCCCGATTGCCCATTGCCCAAACAATTTCTTTCATTCCATCAAGAAAAAATATCGTCGGCCGCAGTGTTCGAATAAGCATAATTTGGCGAAGCTGAATAGGGGTGTACAGGCGATAGCCATTGTGCGAATCACGCACGGGCTGGATGAGTCCTTCCTTTTCCCAGTGTCGGATCGCAGATGGGGCAACGCCTGCAAGTTCAGCCACTTCACCAATGGCCATGTGAGGCTTGAGCTTTAGGCCATCCAGCTCGTCCATCTCCAGCTGAAGCAGCAGTTGCAGCGTCCGATCAGCTGCAGCTTTATCCTGTTGCAGCTTTGCCTGTTCCTGGTTAACGAGCCACATCGCCAGTTCTGCCTTTCCTTCCTGCAGCTTCTTCAGCACTTCAGAGGCGAGATCCATCCCAAATCCTTCATATAACGCCCTCAGGCAACGGAACCAAGCCAAATGTTCGCTTGTGTACATACGGTATCCATTCGAGGCTCTCTCCGGGAGCGGCACGACTCCCCATGATTCATAATGGCGCAGCGCGCTTGTGCTGAGTCCGAGCTCACGGGCGATATCAATCGGCCTGTATTTGCGATCCATTTTAGCTAATCTCCTTCGCTAAACTCAACTACCTCTACCATAGCAGAAGCACTTCAAGCGACACAAATCCTCCTGTAAAATATTAAAGCACGATGACAGGGTTGCAGCTGATTTATAGCTGCATTAACCAGGGAATATGATGGCGAAGCTTATCACTTGCATCAATGTGATAAAGTAAGCTTATATCCAGTCGAGCCCAATGGAATAGCCATTTTTTAAGCTGAGAAGCCTTGAGGAGGAAACAGATTTATGATTGATACAATCCGCATCCGCGGTGCCAGGGAAAACAACTTGAAAAACATCGATGTTGATATTCCAAAGTATAAACTTATTGTTGTGACAGGACCGTCAGGTTCTGGAAAATCAACGCTTGCCCTCGATATTCTTCAGCGGGAATGTCAGCGTCAGTATATGGAATCAAGCGGCCTGTCGGGAGAATCGATTCCGAAGCCGAAGGTTGCATCCATAACTGGTTTATCACCAGCCATTGCAGTTGGACAACATGCAGCGAACCGCAATCCGAGATCGACGGTTGGCACGGTAACTGATCTGCAGACTTACCTAAGGCTGATTTTTGAGAAAAAAGGGAAGCGCCATTGCCAAAGCTGCGGCGGAGACATGATGGCCGCCACAGATAATGGGGCTTCCGAGATTGCTTGTCCGTCCTGTGGTGAGATTCACCGTGCTCTTGGGAAAGCGGATTACTCCTACAACACGCCGTCAGGCGCTTGCGAAAGCTGCAGCGGGCTAGGAAGCGTTGTTAATATTGATATTGAAGCGGTGTTTGACCGGAGTAAAAGCATTCGCGGCGGCGCTGTTGCGTTCTGGTTCGAGACATTTGCGGAATACAATGCCGCTATTCTTGAAGTAGCAGGCAAATATTACGGACTACCGATGAATACTTCGCAGCCAGTAGGCGAGTATAGCCAGGCGGAATGGGATCTTCTGCTTTATGGAGTGGAAAGCCCGGAGTTCTCCCGGCATTTCCCGGATCAGTCGCTTCCGAAATCAGTCGGTAAAGGCCGCTACAAGGGTGTTCTGACTGGAATGTGGCAACGTTACAAGGAAAAGGATGGCCAGTCTGGCGAAGCCGTCTTTTTTCGCAGCATGCCTTGCACCGACTGCCGGGGGGAACGGCTGAACCCGGTCAGCCGATCCGTGACCGCCTATGGCAGAACACTTCCTGAGTTGTCTCGTATATCGCTCGGGGAACTGTCGGCCTGGCTACAAGAGCCATATCACCTTTCTGTAGATAGCGAAGATGAACTACTAGCGGCTGTACTGCATGACACGATGGTCAAAGTTCGTCGCATCGAGGATGTCGGGCTCCGTTATTTGACGCTCAATCGCCAGTCCGTAACATTATCGGGGGGAGAAGCTCAGCGGCTTCGGTTGGCAACGATATTGGGTTCAGGATTAACCGGTGTACTTTATCTGCTTGACGAACCAACGACGGGGCTGCATGCCAAAGACACAGCGGGTCTCGTGCAAGTGATCAAGGAGCTGCGGGATCTCGGCAATACGGTGCTGCTGATTGAGCATGATGTCACCGTCATGCAAGAGGCGGATCACATCATCGATATCGGGCCAGGTGCCGGCCGGTTCGGGGGGAATATCGTTGGGGAAGGAACGCTGAAAAACCTTATGGAACAGCAAGGCTCCGTTACAGGGGGTTATTTCCGCTCCCCTACGCGGATGGTTTCTCAACGCCGCTTGCCTAAAGCGGGCTGGATAACGCTGCGCGATGCTGATCGGCATAACTTGAAGGGGATTACGGCTTCTTTTCCACTCGGCTGCTTAACGGCAGTATCCGGAGTTTCCGGTTCAGGAAAATCCACACTTGTATTTGATCTGCTCGCCTCCGCCGTGCCTGGACAGGGCTCATTCCGCAACATCGAGGGCTGCGCAGAGATCAGCGGTATGGAACGAGTCGATAGCCTGATTACCGTTGATCAGAGCCCGCTCTCTCGTATGCAGCGTTCGAGCGTTTCCACTTATATGGATTTATTCGCCTTGCTCCGCAAAGCCTATGCCGCACTGCCTGAAGCCAAAAGCCGGAAGCTGATGGAGAAGCATTTTTCCTTTAATACGCCAGGAGGGCGCTGCGACCGTTGTGAAGGTTTAGGTCAGGTGACCGTTGATATGCATTTCCTGTCCCATCTGCAAATCGTCTGCCCGGAGTGCAGGGGCAAACGCTTCAAGCCCGAGGTGCTGGAAGTTCGTTATAAGGAACGCTCCATTGCCGATTTCCTTGAGCTCAGTCTAGAGGAAAGTCAGCCGTTGCTGCAGGAAAACAAAAAAATGAGCGCTCTTTTGCAGTTGCTCGCTGACGTTGGTCTCGGCTATTTGCAATGGGGCCAATCCGTGACGACGCTGTCCGGCGGAGAGGGCCAGCGGCTTAAGCTGGCTAAAGAGCTCAGTGCTCCGGCGAAGGGACACACGCTTTATTTGCTCGATGAGCCTTCAAGCGGCTTGCATCCTATTGATGTCGAGAAGCTCCATCTGCTGCTCAGCCGACTCGTCGATGCCGGTAATTCGGTCGTTATGGTTGAGCATAATACCGATTTGATTACAGCGGCGGATTGGGTGCTCGATCTTGGCCCCGGCGGCGGAGATGCCGGAGGTGAGCTGATCGCGGCTGGAACGCCGGAGCTGCTTGCTAGCGAGAGTCGTTCCGTTACAGGCGCTAGCCTAGGCATTCGAGCGGCTTCGAGCAGTTCAATAGGTTGAGTTCAGGAGAAAAGGACATATGTCCTTTTCTCCTTTGTCCGTTTGCGATTAAAGTAGAACTGAGCTAAAGTGTTCATCGCAGACAGACAGAATGGGGATGGCAAGATGAAGGGCTTTTTAGCTGCGTTGGCAGCCGGATTTTTCATTACACTGCAGGGAGTGGCGAACACTCGCATCAGTGGAGAGCTGGGAACATGGCAAGCAGCGGCAATGACCCAGCTGACGGGTTTTGTCGGCGCGTTATTGCTGGCCTTGCTGCTGCGGAGTTGGCAACCAAGCAAGCTGCTGGAGGTCAAGCCGATATACGGGATTGGCGGAGCTTTGGGGGCTTTTATCATTTTCGGCAATGTGACAGCTATTCAGCAAGTTGGAATTACGCTGACGACCGCGCTCGTCCTGCTCGGCCAGCTTGGATTAACGTTCTTGATTGAATGGAGAGGCTGGATCGGCGTCCCTAAAACGCGGATGGGAACAATGCAGGTGGCAGGTATTATACTGATGGCAGGCGGAGTAATGCTGTTATCAATCTAAATTGAAGCGGCCGCAAGCCGTAGCTGATGGGGAACGAAGGTGACGGTGAGTGGAGATTAAAGGTGAGTTGGAAGTAATTTCAGCCTATATGCGCGCTTTTGAGTTGGAGTCTATATTTCCGGGGGAGCTAATAGCAAAGGCGGAGCTCGTGAAGTATGGCAGGGGCGATACGATAATGACCCAGGGGGAGGTAGCTTCCAGTCTACTTATCCTTGTGGAGGGGAAGATTAAGGTATTCAACACGATTTCGGATGGTAAATCGCTGATTCTTTCCTTTTTGAACCCATTGGAGGTCATTGGGGATATAGAGTATGCGCAGCGCGGCATGGAACTGATGAACACAGTTGAAGCCGTAACACCAGTCACGGGAATTCGCTTCTCTTATCGGCAGCTGGATTTGCATGTACAGGAGCAAGCTCCTTTTCTTCGCTTCCTGCTGGGGATCATCACACGCAAATTCAAAATTAAAAACAATTCGCTCAGCTTTAACCTGCTTTATCCAGTTGAGGTGAGGCTGGCCAGCTACTTGTTGTCGGTCATTAGCGTTGCTTCCGAAGAGGATGGGCAGGCCACCACCAGGCTCGAAGCCGGGGCGCTCCGCGATGCAGCCAATCTGATCGGTACCAGCTACCGCCATCTGAATCGGGTGCTCGTGCAATTCGCGGCGGATGGCTTGATCGAGCGGAAGCGCTCCAGTATAGCGATCAGAGATAGGGAGGCGCTTTCTGCACTTGCCGGCGACAATATTTACGAATTGAGTACGGGAGGCATCTAACATGGTTGGAATGGTATGGGCTTTGGCAGCAGGTTTGCTGCTCAGCCTGCAGAATCTGTTTAACTATAAAGTCGATGAAAAGGCTGGCATGTGGACAACAACAACGCTTATTCTCGGAATGGGATTTCTCGCTTCATTCATGCTGGGACTAGGTTTTGAAGGGGCGGGCCTTTGGCAGCTTCAAGGAATGGAGGTATGGCATGGCTTCAGCGGGTTGATTGGGATCGGCGTTGTGACTTGCTTGGTACAGGGGGTAAAACGTCTCGGTGCAACGTATGCAATAAGCATTGTGCTCTGTTCACAGCTGGCGTTCGCGATGATCTGGGATTCTTTCGGATGGTTCGGGCTCGAAGCCGTTCCACTGGAGCCGACCAAGCTGGCCGGTGTACTTGTTCTAGCTGCGGGCATTCTCGTGTTCAAGCTGGGTAAGGGCAAAAAAGCGGAGGTGCCAAGCTCTGTTGCTGCCTCTTCGGCTGAGTTTTAGAGTTGATCAAAGGGACCCCATCCACATCGGACGGGGTCCCTGCTTTATTTTCTTACGGCTTGGCAGTTTCAGTTGCGGTAATCTTCTCGAAGAGCGGAGCCAGCTTGGTGGCGAGCTGCTCCCACTGCTGCTGTTCTTCTTTGGTCAGCTTCCCCTCATCTCTGATCCCATTTTTATCTGTAATCTTCATCTTTAATTGCATCAACTGCTTGGTCAGCTCCATATACTCCTTGAATTCGTCTTCCGTGAGCTTGGCTTTTGCTGTTTTAAGGAACCCCTCAATCTCTTGATATTCTTCCTTTGAACCGCCGATCTTTTCAATGGCTGCAGAAGAACCGAATATACCGTCGGCTAGATAGGAAGAAGCATATACCGCAGATGGAATAAGGATTGCTACTGCGGCAATACCTGCGAGTAGGCGTTTTTTCATGGGAGATCGACCTCTCTTTTCTTTCACAAAGTGTTGATAGGACTGGTGGACACGTTCATACAAATCGGGTGGGCAGTGCATCGAATCTGCCGCTTGGCGAAGCTCTTCACGCAATTCCTTGTCAATGGACATACGCGTCTCCTCCCGTCATTCCGAATCGCTTCCGGAGTTCTTTCAGTGCCAGATGATGCCTGGATTTCACTGTGCCAACGGGGATCTGCAGCATGTCTGCGATTTCTTCTAGAGCATAGTCGTGAAAATAGCGCAGGATAACGACCACACTTAGTTTGTACGATAGCTGACGGACAAGGCTGAGCAACTCAAGCTGCATTTCGGACTGCAGGACCGCTTTGTCCGTCCAGTCGAACTGTTCGCAGGTCATCTGACGGTTTCGTTCAAAGAGGCGAATTCGCCGCCAGGCCTTTCTTTTCCAATCTTGGACTTGGCGGACAGTGATTCCGTGCAGCCAAAACCGGAACGACCTGTTAGGGTCATAATTGTGAAACGACCGCCACATGCGCATGTAAACTTCATTCACGATATCCTCAATGTCCTGTTTGTTGTAGACGAGAAAAGCAACCGTCCGATAGACGTCTTGGTGAGTCGCCTGATAGACAAGCTGAAAGGCCGACTCGTCGCCGAGCGTTGCTTTTTCAAGCCACGGAAGTAACTCTTTATCATTCATGGGGGCCCCTCCTGAACGTGTTACAACCCTTAATTCGCTCCCGTGGAGAAAAAGGTTCAGTAAAAGGATAAACTTTTTTTACGATAATGACCATTTTAGGAAGGAGCTTCATTGGGTTTCTCGCCAATTTATGGGCAAACGCTATTGACAGACCGACTACTACGTGATACTTTATAGAGGTACTCAGTAGTACTTGATACCAGTGGTACAGAATAGCAAGGAGTGATTGTGCTGGAAAATCTAACGGAAATGCTCAAAGGGGCGCTTGAGGGCTGTGTTCTTGAAATAATAAGCCGCAAAGAAACCTACGGGTACGAAATCACGCGGCAGTTGAACGCCCTCGGCTTCACAGAGGTTGTGGAAGGAACGGTGTACACCATCCTGATCCGACTTGAAAAAAACAAGTTGGTGGAAATCACCAAGAAGCCCTCCGACATGGGACCGCCGCGTAAGTTTTTCGTGCTTAATGACGCGGGGCGTAAGGAACTACAGAAGTTCTGGGAAAAATGGGATTTTGTATCCTCAAAAATTAACGAATTAAAGGAGGGCAAATAATGAATTTTTGGGAAAGAATCACTGGAAGCGACATGAATAAAGAAATGAAAGCTTTTGAATTGCGAGCCCAAAAGCTGCCCGCTGATTATCAAGCGGCATGGGAACAAATTAATACTAATCTTTGGCCGCACTCCGATTTCACCGGTCGCAACCTTATGCCAATTCTTGATGGTGTGCTTGGTCTGCTCGAAGAAACGGCGGCCGATGGTCAGAGTGTCCAAGAGGTATTGGGTGACGATATTAAAGGCTTCTGTTCAGCATTGGCCGGCGAAGAAGGGGCAAAGTCTTATCGCGACAAGTGGCGTGAGCAACTTAATCATAATATCGCTAAAAAATTAGGTAAATAGGAGGACAAAATGAGAATTCAAGATATTATCCAAGGCAAAAAAGAATGGCGAGCGCATGTGGCGCGTGTCAAAGCGCTCCCGCAAGATTATCAGATTGTTTACAAAGAGATTCAAAAATATCTTTTTAAAGTCGGCCCTGTTGAGTTAACTGACGGGATGGGTTTGCTTTCGGGGATTGTCGATTTTTTTGAAGAGGGCGCGGCATTGGGAAAAGGTGTGCTTGAAGTGACGGGCAGTGACGTAGCGGCTTTCTGCGACGAATTAATCAAAGATTCAAAAACTTACGCTGACATCTATCAACAATCTGTTGACCAAAAAGTTAACAAGGCTATACGGAAGGGTACGGATAATACAATTTAACAGGGGGTTATCCCAATGGAAAAAGCAATTGAAGTGAAAGGTCTGCGAAAGTCGTTCAAGGACACAGAAGTCCTAAAGGACGTCAATTTTGAAGTTAAGCGAGGTGAGATTTTTGCCCTGCTTGGCTCCAACGGCGCGGGGAAAACGACAATTGTCAAAATTCTCACTACGCTGCTGAAACAGGACGGAGGCAGCGCCACCGTCAATGGATTTGATGTCGCGTCAAAACCCGAGAATGTGCGGAATGCGATTAATCTGACCGGGCAATTTGCCGCCGTGGACGAGATTTTGACCGGGCGGGAAAATCTAATCATGATTACTAAACTGCGACATCTTGCCAATCCGCGTCAAGTGGCTGACGATCTGCTGAAACGCTTTAGCTTGACTGAAGCCGCCGACCGCAGGGTGTCCACCTATTCGGGCGGTATGCGCCGCAGGCTCGACATTGCCATGAGCCTGATCGGTAAACCGCAGCTCATTTTTCTCGACGAGCCCACCACAGGCCTTGACCCCGAGGCCCGCATTGAGGCTTGGAAAATGGTCCAGGAGCTTGCCGACGATGGTACAACGGTATTCCTGACCACTCAATATTTGGATGAGGCTGAACAACTTGCCGATAGAATTGCCATTTTGCATAAGGGAAGGATTATTGCTAATGGCACGCTCCATGAACTGAAAAAGCTGTTCCCGCCCGCTAAGACAGAGTACGTGGAAAAACAACCTTCATTGGAAGAGATATTCCTCGCAATTATTGGTAAACAGGAGGAGAAGTAACGATGAATGAGCATTTTTTCAGTGACTTAAGCGTGATGCTTGGGCGTTCCATGCGCCATATATTGCGAAGCATAGATACTATCTTCACGGTGTGCATCACTCCGATTGCAATGATGTTGCTGTTCGTTTATGTGTTTGGCGGCGCAATTCAAAGCGGAACGGATAACTATGTGAACTACCTGTTACCCGGTATCCTGCTGATCGCGATTGCGAGCGGCGTATCCTATACGGCCTACCGTCTATTTTTGGATAAGCAACGGGGCATAATTGAGCGGTTTCACTCCATGCCAATTGCGCGTTCCTCCGTGTTGTGGGGGCATGTGCTAACCTCGGTGGTATCCAACGTCATTTCTGTTGTCGTAATCATTCTCGTAGCACTTATGATGGGCTTTCGCTCGTCGGCGGGGGTACTATCTTGGCTTGCCGTAGCCGGCATACTCTTGCTGTTTACGCTGGCTTTGACTTGGGTCGCGGCGATTGCCGGACTTTCTGCGAATTCGGTGGAAGGTGCTAGCGTGTTTTCCTATCCGCTTATCTTCCTGCCGTTTATCAGCTCGGCTTTTGTACCGACCGAAACGATGCCATCTGTCGTGCGCGCTTTTGCCGAAAACCAGCCTGTGACCTCTATTGTAGAAAGCATCCGTGCTCTATTGTCAAATCAACCGGTAGGCAATGATATCTGGGTCGCTCTTGCGTGGTGCTTAGGAATACTGGTCGTAGCCTATCTATTTGCGGTACGCGCATACAAACGGAAAGCGGTTTAATGTCTGCAGGGGTATGTTTGTTAATTGAAAGTAATCCGCTATTGCGGAACGTTAGCTCAATAAAACAGCGTCAGCCAGTTTTCTCGTCCATGGCTGACGCTGTTTTATATTTGGGAGTAGACATGAGTCATCAACCAGCAATTCCTCTTCCAGCAAGCCCTTTGCGCTCCATACGCCTTGAGATAATAGCAAAAGCGGCCAGCGCTGCTAGGAGCAAAAAGGCGGCATAAAGGAATACATTTTGAAGGCCAACAACTTCGCTTGCATAACCTCCAGCATAACTGCCGATAATTCTCGCTGCTCCCATGTTGATGAGTACGTTCAACGTTTGTCCGCTCGCCCGCAGCTCTGCTGGAACTTCTTTGTTAATGTATACCGACATGGTGACGGTTACGACGATGAAGGTGAGACCATGCAGCGCCTGAGCCGGGAGCACGAGCCAAGCCGAGTCCAGCGTAGAGAACAGCAGCCACCGCAGAGTGGCTGCTCCTCCGGCAAACAGCAGGATGGTGGAGACGGAAAACCGCTTTAAAATCCGAGCGCTATAGAGTAGAAACGGCAGCTCGCATAGAGCGGAGATAACCATCGACCAGCCGAGCAGATCGTTACCCGCGCCGATGTCCTTGAAATACAGCGGGAAAAAGGAATAATAATAACCGAGCGTAATGTTGATGGCGAAGCAAATACTCATGTAAAGCATAAGTCTGCGATTTCGCAGCAGTTCCAGCAGATTCATTTTGCGCCCACCGAATTGATGACCCTTGATGTTCGGGTAAAGCAGCAGAACGAGGACTGAAACCGCCATTACGATAGCGTAAGCAACGAACATGCCCTCAATCGCGAAGTGCTCGGCATAAATACCAAAAGAAACGCTCATTAAAGCGAAACCTAGCGTA
This sequence comes from Paenibacillus herberti, assembly GCF_002233675.1. Taxonomy (GTDB): domain Bacteria; phylum Bacillota; class Bacilli; order Paenibacillales; family Paenibacillaceae; genus Paenibacillus_O; species Paenibacillus_O herberti. Next base: position 1,294,878 of record NZ_NMUQ01000001.1, read on the forward strand.
CCGCCAATGCGGATATGGCCATAATAAGAAGCTTTGTTGCCTAGAGCCTCCAGTGTAATAGCATCGGAGACGGCCGGGATGGAGGATTGAAACAGCGTGAACAGGCTAATGACCAGCATCAGCCAGCCAAACGATGTCGCCATCGGAAACAGTAACATGGATATTCCGCTGCCGATCAACATGAGAATGAGCACGCGGTTTTTGGAACTGGCTTTGTCTGTGTAGGTGCCCCAGGCCGGCTGGGCCAGTACGGCCACGAATGGGCCAAAGCTCAAGAGCAGGCCAATCTCGGAAGCGCTGAAACCTTGTTGCTGAAAGTAAACCGGAACGAATGTCCCAAACAAAGCATTGCCTGAGTAGAGGACGAAGTAAAACCAGAAAAACAGCTTCATGGGCGGAAGTCCTTTGCAGTATGTAGTAGTTGGGATGAAGAGGAGCTATGTGAGACTGCGTTAAGCGAACATGAAGCGAGATTTATGCACTCCAGGTAATAGTTTACCCCTTAACATCAATACTTGCCATAGGTTGACAAGAATGCTTTGTCATTTTATTATTTACTAAATTACTAATTTAGTAAATCAAGTGAGTGGAGGTAAACACAAATGGACAAAACTCGCAGGAAAGAGCTCCAGGAGCAATACAAGGACATCAAAACTTATTTTGGCGTCATTCAAATATCAAATAAAGCGAACGGCAAGATTTTTGTGACGAGCTATCCGAATCTGAAAAACAAATGGAGTACGCTGCAGGGGCAGCTTCAACTAGGTAAGTTTGCTAATCTAGAGCTGCAGCATGATTGGAATGCCTTGGGAGCAGAAGCATTCGAGTATGAGGAATTAGAGCGCAAGGAATCCGACCCTGCGAAAATAACGGATATGAAGTGGGAGCTCAAGATGATCTTGAAGCCGTGGCTGGAGAAGCTCCAACCTTATGGAGAACGAGGTTATAATCGGCCCCCGCAGCCGTAGATCAGGCGCAGCCTGTAGAAATCAGCTAATGAGTTTGCCGACGACGCTTCGACCTGTTAGGATAAGGGGACGAACGGAGTGAGAACACAATGAGTAAATCCAAAGGCGGCGGCACCGGAAAAGGCACAGGCAAAAAGGGCTGGAACCGCTGGCAGGCTGCGGAGCGCAAAGCGAGCAGTAAGCCGAAACCATATGTAAGCAAAGGCCTCAAGAAAAAAGCGGAAGAAGCGAAAGCTGCCCGCTTGAACGAACAGAAGTAACAGAACCGGCGATTCAACAGTCGCTGGCATTCAATGGCTCTTGTCCCGCTTGGCGGGGCAGGGGCCGTTTTAACGATACACTGAGTCAATTGCCGCCTGGTCTTCCAGGCGGTTTTTTTTGCCTTCGGGTCCAAGAAGGTTGTTCGCGCCTTTACATCGAATTAATAGATGCAGGGCGGCAACGTCCAGGCATGAATGGAAACAGGGAACAGAGGGAACACAGGAAGCAGGAGCAGACAGAAGGAGGAAGGTACGATGAGCGAAAAAGCATTCGTAATGATCAAGCCGGATGGGGTTCGCAGGGGACTGATCGGCGAGATCGTATCCCGATTCGAGAAAAAGGGACTTGCCGTAGTCAAGGCTGAGTTAGTCCAAGTAAGCACCGCAACCGCTGAGGAGCATTACGGCCATCTGAAGTCCAAGCCGTTCTTCGGCGAGCTCGTTGACTATATGACGTCCGGGCCTGTTTTTACGATGATCGTGGAGGGTCCGGCCGCAGTGAAAAATTCCCGCTACCTGATCGGTGCAACCGATCCAGCAGAAGCTGCTCCCGGCACGATTCGCGGCGACTACGGCCTCGATGTATCGGAGAATGTCATTCATGGCTCGGATTCTCCGGGCAATGCTAGCATCGAAATTGCGCGGTTCTTTATCCGCTAATTCCACCTTACTCTAACCGATAATACAATGAAGGGCTGTCCCAGAGGTCATGAACATGACCTCTGGGACAGCCCCTTTTCACGCCTGTGGACCTTGCTTCGCGGATGAATCACGACTGCGGTAAACCCGCTCGGGCCGACCAACTCCGTAGGATAGATCCGCCTCAATAATTCCAAGTCCGACGAGGTATTCCAAGTATCTGCGACTCGTAGAACGGCTGATGCCGATGAGCTTTGCGACTTTTTCGGCCGACAATCCGTCATTCATGCTGGCGAACGTTTGTGTCACCTTGTCCAGCGTCAGCTTGTCGATTCCTTTGGGCAGCGATGCTCCAGCCTCAGAGGAGCCAAGCGGATCTGCGGTGCGGTTCAGCAAGCGATCGATATCATGCTGGCCGATGCTCGTCGCGTCGCTCAGCCGGGAGAGCTCACGGCGGAAGGCCGCGAAGCGGAGCATCGTTTCCTTAAGGCGATCGAATACGAGCGGTTTCATCAGGTAATCAAAGGCTCCGCTGCGGATCGCTTCCTGTACAGCCTCGATCTCACGTGCCGCGGTAATCATGATGGCATCCGTGCCACGATGATGCTGCCGGATATGGAGCAACAGCTCCAAGCCGCTGGCAGGAGGGAGGTAAATATCAAGCAGCACCAGATGCGGCTCTAGCAGCTCCAGCTGCAGCTTGGCTTGAGCTTCAGTGGAAGCGATGCCGCATACCCGAAAGCCAGGAATTTGTTCTAAAAAACGTCGGTTAATTTCCGCAATGCGGAGATCGTCCTCAACAATCAGCACCTCGATCATCGAGGCTTGGCCGTCATCACTTGGCTGTTCCATGGGGTTCTCTCCTCAGCTATCGGAATGGTAATGTTTGGGCACCGCTGCAATGAAGATGGTCCCGCCGGATGGTTTGCGGCTGAAGGCGACCATGCCTCCGAGTCGCGTGACAGCCTGATGTACGAGATAGAGGCCTATGCCACGATTCTCTCCCGGCTTGGTTGACACTCCTTTATGAAAAATAGTCTCCCCTAGTCCATCTGGCACTCCAGCTCCGTTATCCTCACATTCCATAATTAGATCCGTACCGAGATCTGTCAGCAGCAGGCTCACCCGACGATCTTCAGGCGCAAGACTGCTCCTCGCCCTCACGGAATCCAATCCATTATCCACTAAATTGCCGATTATTGTCACGAGCAAGCTTCGGTCAATCGTCTCCGGCACATCCCGGAAGCTGCTCTCGGCATCTAACGTGAAGTTGACCTGGACCTCCCGGGCATGATTAAACTTGCCGATCAAGAAGCCACCCAGCACTGGATCTGGAACTTCCTTCATGATGAACTGGATCAGGTTTTGCTGCAAGCCAGCCTCGGAATGGATCAGTTCAATGGCTTCCTTGTAGGAGCCAAGCTGAATCAGTCCGGAGATGACATAAAGCCGGTTGGAAAATTCATGTGTCTGAGCGCGCAGTGAATCTGCGAACAGCTTCACTTGGGACAGCTCCTCGGCGAGCCGGTACAGCTCGGATTTGTCACGGAAACTAGAGACGGCGCCGGCTACATTGCCCCTGTTGTCGAGAATCGGAACGCGATTCACCACGACATCTTTGCCGCGCATGACCATTTCTTGATCAAGCTGGACTTCTCCACTGCGGATGACCTGAGGCAGTCCAGTATTGGGCAAAATATCCTCGATCGGCCGGCCGACGAGATCCTCGTGCTCCGGTAATTGCATAATATCGAGAGCAATCCGGTTGGCCATCGTAATGCGGCCATCCACATTCACCGCTACAACGCCTTCGCGGATGGATTCCAGAATCGCTTCTTTTTCCATATATAAGGCCCCGATTTCCCTTGGCTCCAGTCCATGGATAGAACGCCGAACGCTGCGCGCGATCCAGACTGCGCCTGCTGCTCCAAGCAGGAGAACAAGCGTACCAACGAAGAACACCTTATTCTGGTAGGGGTCGTCGATTCGGTCGATTTCTGAAGCGAGAAAACCCACGCTGACAATGCCAATCACTTTGCCCTGGTCATCCATGATCGGAGCTTTGCCTCGCAGTGCGAGTCCCATCGATCCGGTCGCCTTGGAGATGATAGCTTTGCCTGCAAGTACAGGACCGTTGTCGCCACCGACCATCGGTTTGCCGATCTTCTCGACTTCCGGGTGAGCGACTCGAATTCCTTCTTTATCTCCCACAACAACATATTCCGCATTTGTTTTCTGACGGACGATTTCGGCGATTGGTTGGATGATGCGTCCAGGTTGGGGTCCGCTCATAGCGGCGCGTACTTCCGGCATGACAGCCAGCGATTCGGCGACGGTCAATGCTCTGACGCCGATCTGCTGTTCAACTACACGAGTCACAACATAATAGAAGGTTCCGCCCAGTGCGAGTATTAGCGTTCCCAAAAGGGAACAGATAGTAATGATCAGTTTTGTTTGCAATCGCATATGGACCAACCCCCCTTTAGAACAGTTTCGCAAATTTCCCAGCTAAGTGCTCGTGAACAAAATGAACAAAACGAATAAATTTCACTCAAAGAAACTTTTCTGTGTAAAATTCTTTACGTTGAAGTAAAATTGCGCGATAAACGCTTTCGGAAAAGCGCTTTAAGCACGAATTAGATTTACTATACTACATGATGCATATCGGAAGAAATGAACAAATAAACGGTCGAGTTCGGCGATATGAGTGGGAATCCGCCTAGTCAGACAGGAGATGAGGGGAGGGGAATATACCTTTTTCTCCTGTCTCAAATTGCTGAATGCAAAAAAAGCTCAGACCACACTGCGCTTGAATACGCATGAGGTCTGAGCTGTTAAGGTGCTGACTGGACCACACTGCGCTTGAAAGCACAGGTGGCGTGAGCCGTAATGATACTAGTCCGGCCACACTGCGTTTAAACTTGCAGGCGGCCTAGATTTATAGTGCTACATTTTCCGAACCCAACGGTTTCTTCAATGCTGCTTCAATAAGCGGTAAGCGGAGCGCCGACCGTCTCGTCGCGGATTTCACCGACGATCTCCTCCAGAATATCTTCCATTGTCACAAGACCGACAGGACTGCCGTCAGAATCGGTGACAATCGCCATATGAACACGAGTCTGCTGCATTTTGATCAGAACATCGCGGATGGACGAAGTTTCCTTGAAACGCGGCATCTCATGGGTCAGCTCTGTTATGGGGCGGTTTCTCCCGGCTGCGATGCTGGTCAGCATTTCTTTGGCATTGATATATCCGATATAAGAATCGGGTCGGTCAATTTCCGTTACCGGATAACGAGTAAAGCTATAATCATTCAAGATGACGAGCAGAGCGGAGAGCGGCATTTCTTTTTTGATCGTAACGATGTTCAATTTGGGAATCATAATTTCATCCAAAGTCCGTTCATCAAAATCAAACATATTTTTGAGATATTCCAGCTCGGTCTGATTGATCTCGCCGCTTTTATAGCTTTGATCCACGATCAGCTTCAATTCTTCTTCCGAATGAACGGTTTCATGACCGGCCGGTTTGACGCCGAATAGGCGGAGCAGCAGCTGGGCCGAGTTGTTCAAAACGTAAATGACAGGATTCATAGCTTTGCCAAATGCGTACAACGGCGGTGCCAATAGCAGGGTTAGTTTCTCCGAATATTGAATGGCGAGCGTTTTAGGCGCTAATTCACCAATAACGACATGCAGGAAGGTGATGATCGACAAAGCAATGACATAAGTAAGCACCGTGGACAATGCATCCGGCAAATAGAGGCGCTCGAATAACGGATGGAGCAAACGTTCAACTGTCGGCTCACCCAAAGCGCCAAGCACGAGGGCGGTAATAGTAATGCCAAGCTGGCAAGCAGATAAGTAGTAATCGAGATCATGGGCTACTTTTTTTGCCTTAACCGCTTTTTTGTTGCCCTCATCAATCAACTGATCGAGTCTCGACATTCTGACCTTGAGGATGGCAAATTCAGCTCCGACAAAAAAGGCAGTAAGGCCAATAAACACGACGATCAATAGTAGATTTAATCCAATCATGATTATTCCCCTCTAGCCGGGGAATTCACCTCCTCGTTCGAGATATCGACATAATTGATTTTGACCTGTTTAATCTGGAACTTATCCATTTCCTCGACGGTCCAAATATACTCGTTCATTCGGATCTGATCTCCTGGCTGAACGGTCGTTCCCGTCTGAACCTGAATCCAGCCGCCAATCGTGTCCACTTCTTCTCTGTTTTCAAAAGATAGGCCAAATTCCTTTTCAAGCTCATCGAGCAGGACGAGGCCATTGATCTTGTATTCTCGTTCTCCGGTTTTTCGGATAGGCGCAACCTCATCTTCATCGAACTCATCGCGAATCTCGCCAACAAGCTCTTCCAAAATATCTTCCATCGTTAGAATACCCGAAGTTCCGCCATATTCATCGATGACCAATGCCATAAACACCCGTTCCTGCTGCATTTTCATCATAGCTGCCTGGATAGGAGTCACTTCGAGGACGAAAGGCAACGTGCGCACGAAGTCCTTCAGGCTATGCGCTCTGCCGGCTACAAGATGAGGCAGTAGCTTTTTCACGTTCACTACGCCAATGATACGATCCTTGTTGCCATCTTCAATGACGGGATAACGGGTGTAATTGTACTCATCCAGAATACTAATAATTTCTGCATCGCTCATCCTAATGTCCAAAGCGATCATCGCCGTGCGAGGGACCATAATGTCCTTTGCGGCTCGCTCATCAAATGAAAAAACATTTTCCATATAGTCCAGCTTAGTCTGATTCAGCTCGCCGCCCTCGAAGCTCTGAGTCATGATGATTCTCAATTCATCTTCAGAGTAAGCCTGCTCATGCGGGGAAGGTTTTACGCCAATCGCACGCAGCAGCAGGCGCGAAGCGCCGTTCAGCGCCCAGATGAATGGATTCATCATTTTGCCAAACCAATAGAGTGGAGAGGCGAGCAGCAATGTCATCTTTTCGGAAAATTGGATCGCAAGCGTCTTAGGTGCCATTTCTCCAACAACAACGTGTAAAAACGTAACGAGAATAAAGGCAATCGCATAGGAAGCAGCCGATGCCGCTGATGCGGAAAGATTGAAATAATTGAACGCTGGCTCCAGCAGCGTCTCTACAGCTGGTTTGCCGATGGCGCCAAGTCCAAGCGCGGTCACGGTAATTCCAAGCTGACAGGCAGATAAATAGTAGTCCAGGTTGCTGGCAACCTTTTTGGCATTAATCGCTTTCTGGTTCCCTTCGGCGATCAACTGCTCGATTCGGGAAATCCGGATTTTGACTACGGCAAATTCCGCTCCTACAAAAAATGCGGTCGCTGCAAGTAAAACGACAAGGATGAGCAAATTCAAAATGGTAGCTAGTTCCACATTAGTTCCCCGATAAGAGGGGATTCACCTCCAATTCATTAAAGCGCCAATTAGAAATTAATAACGCATTCGCTGTTAGGTTCAAACTTCTCGAAAATAGATTGACACTAAATTAACCCGTAGTATATTATTTACAAGTTAAATGATAATAGTTATCATTCGAAATCGAGCTCATGGAGGCAAAGGATAGCGATGCGTTGTAACTGGGCTCAAATCGGGACAAACAGGCTGCTGATCTCGCTGGCGCTGGTTTTTATCCTCCTGATGGGGCAGGGAATACGGACAACCAATGTCTTTGCTGTAGGAACCGATTCTGTTGCCACCTCTGTAACATCTGCTGCCGATCGGTTGTATGCCGCTCTGCAGGAGCAGAATCGCGTGGAAGCGGAGCCCGCCTTCAAAGCGGTCAAAAAATGGTGGACTCTGAACAAAGCAAAGGTAAAGTCCAATTCGCTTGAGCTAGCTCTGGAGATCGACAAGCATATAGCAGCGCTATCTCTAGCTTTGCTGACTGAAGATGTCCCTAAAGCCACGGACGCAGCTGCTGAGCTAAGCTTCTCGCTTCATGCGTATGAGGATGGAGCTTATACGAACACGGATCGAGAAATAGAGTTCCCTTTGTCCGCCTATATTACCCAACTACAGCTGGCCAAACAGCTGGCAGATAAGCAGGATTGGGCGGGGGCAGGTAAGCTCGTGAAACAGCTGCAAAACCGCTGGTTATCCGTTGAGGGCGATGTTGTCAGCCGCTCCCAAACGGTCTACAACCATACGGAACGAGATCTCGTGTTGGTTGACGCCTATCTGACCAATGAAGATCAGCGACCGCAGGCTGCGGCAGTGCTGGAACGAATGGCTCAAAGCTTGAGTCCGCTGGCGCAAAAGGGCTACTCGTGGTGGGATGCAGCTTTGATCCCGTTTCGCGAAGGGTTAGAGGCGGTTCTCGTTATCAGCGCCTTGTCTGTTGCTGCTGAGCGCTCCAATTCGCGGAAGGCAAAGCGCTGGATTGTGGGCGGGACGTCGGCCGGGATCATTCTTTGTATTGCTGCCGGACTCGTTGTAGCGATGCTGATCTCCACGGCTGCGATCGGAAGCGGCAATTCAAAGCTTAACGGGTGGACGGGAATTGTCTCCAGCTTGCTTCTGCTGTATGTCAGCTACTGGCTTCATCGCAATGCGGACATACAGAGGTGGAATCACTTTTTGAAGGGCCAAACGAGCAAAGCCTCCTCCACAGGTCACGCGCTTGGTTTCGGATTGCTGGCGTTTTTCGCCATCGTGCGGGAAGGACTGGAGACGGTACTGTTCCTCGTCGGATTGGCGGGAAGGATGCCCGCCGGGACGATTATTGCCGGTCTGGCCGCCGGGTTCGGCTTGTTAGCTATAGTCGCATTGCTGATGCGCTTGGCAGGATCTAGAATTCCGGTACGGCCACTCTTTATCGTATCTAGTCTGGTCGTATTTTATCTTTGCTTCAAATTTCTCGGCTCCGGCATTCATAGCTTGCAGATGGCCGGGGTCATTCCGTCCTCGGTGAGCGATTATTTGCCAGAGCTGGCATCGATCAGCCTGTACCCGTCCTGGTACAGCACGCTTCCTCAGCTAGTGCTCGTCCTGCTTGCTCTGGCAGCTCTGCTGCCGAAGCGATCCCGGGGAGTCGAGAAGCTGCAAGACCAATCGGCAACCTAGCTTTCGATATATTTTTAAATTAATTGGAGGTTCAAGTCCACATGAATAATCAAACTCAAGCGTTGAAGGTTCTGTCTCTAAGCGGTATTATTCTTCTCTCCGCATGTTCGAATGCGACCAATTCAAACGAAGCTTCCAATTCAGCCACTACCGCGCCAGCGGCGGATGGTCAGGCTGTCGACTCCACAATTAAGGACAGCACCGTCAAAATGAAGGCGGAAACAACCAAGCTTCAGGACGCCTTGTCCAAGCAGGACGGGGACCAAGTTAAGGCGCTTGGCAAAGGAATCAACGAACTGTGGTTATCCTATGAAAATACAGTCCGCCAGTCGTTTCCGCTGGAATATACCGAGGTAGAGAAATATGAAATGCCTATTTTCTCGGCTTCCGCTTATGACAAAATTGATTTCACATCCCTTACTGTCACAGCCCAAAATCTGATGGGGGCGCTGGAAAAACTGGAGCAGGCCAAACCTTCCAGTGAGAGCTCATCCGAGCTGCTAGACAAGGCTGTGGCGAATTACGAGGCTTTCGTAAAAGAGCAAGCGACATCCTTTGCCGCGGCCACCAAAACGTTTGCCGCTGCCGTCAAAAGCGGGGACGCCGAAAAAGCCAAGCTGGAATATACGAAGGCACGCGTCTATTTTGAGACCATCGAGCCCGTCGCGGAAAGCTTCGGCGATCTTGATCCACGCATCGACGCTCGCTTGGCCGACGTAGAGAACGAGAAGGATTGGACCGGATACCATCGGATTGAAAAGGCGCTCTGGGCTGATAAGTCGCTGAAGGGTCAGGACGTTTATGCCGATCAGCTGGTGAAGGATACAGAGGAGCTGGAGGGCAAAATTCAGGACATCAAGCTGAATGCCAAAACGATGGTAGCCGGCGCAATCGAGCTGATCAACGAGGCTTCAACGTCCAAAATTACGGGCGAGGAAGAAATCTTCTCCAAGACCGACCTCGTTGATCTTGCCGCCAACATCAACGGTTCCAAAACGGTTTATCTCGCCATCATTCCGGCTTTGAATGAGCATAATCCTGACTTGGCAACTGGGATCGATAAACAGTTTCAAGATATGGAATCTCTGCTGAGAAGCTATCAGGAGAACGGCAGCTATATCGCCTATGACAAGCTGACAACCGAGCAAATTCGAGAGCTGAGCGACAAACTGAGCCAGCTGTCGGAGCTCATGACTCAAACGGCGGCGATTCTCTAATGCAGCCTAAAAAAGATGCAGGCATCTCGCGCCGTGAATTTCTGAAGCTCTCGGCCGTAGCGGCTGCCGCTCTTGCCGTTGGAGGAGGGGGAGCCGGTGCAGCACTGTCAATGTTTGGTCAAAGCAACGCTCCAGCAGCGCTCAGCAATGACGAGAGGCTGAACTTTTACGGCGCCCATCAAGCGGGCATTATTACGGCGCAGCAGAAATACCTGTATCTGGGTAGCTTCCGTATCATTACAGACAGCAAAGCGGATCTCATCTCCATGCTCAAGGAATGGACGAAGTTCAGCACGCTCGCCGCAGCCGGTGGATACCGGAAGAGCAGCGGCAATAATTTGCTGCCTCCGGCCGATTCCGGGGAGGCAATGGATTTAGGCGCCGCCAAGCTGACGATTACCTACGGGTTCGGCGAGTCCTTTTTTCTGGACGATGGCAAGGACAGATTCGGCGCTGCTGGGCGCAAGCCTAGCCATTTGAGCCGTATTCCCCGCATGCCTAAGGATCATCTCGATCCCGCCTTTCAAGCCGGAGACATCGCGGTGCAAGTATGCGCGGATGATCAGCAGATTGCTTTTCATGCCTTGCGCAACCTGATTCGGCTCGCTTCGGGAACCGCTATTTTGAACTGGATGGAAGAAGGCTTCACCAGCGCTCCTCCTGATGGAAAAACGCCGCGCAATTTGTTTGGATTCAAGGACGGTACGGCCAATAAGCTTCATCAGAGCGATTTTGATGAAGTGGTTTGGGCTGGAACTGGGGAACCGGAATGGATGAGGGGCGGCTCCTATTTGGCTTACCGCAAAATCCGCATGCTGCTTGAAGTATGGGATCGCAGCTCCTTGAAGGCTCAAGAGGATACGTTCGGTAGATCGAAGGAAAGCGGAGCTGCTTATGGTGCTGTCGGCGAGTTTGATCCTGTGCCAGTCTCGGAGCAGCCTGTGGATTCACATGTCGCTTTGGCCAAGCAGTCCCGCCAAAGCATTCATCGGCGCGCATACTCCTATACGGGAGCGATTGAACCGCGCACCGGACAGCTCGATGCCGGACTGCTGTTCCTCAGCTATCAGCGTAATCCGCAGGAGCAATTCATCCCGATGCTGCGGCTGATGCAGAGCAGGGATCGGCTGAATGAGTATACTCAGCATATTGCAAGCGCGCTTTACGCCTGTCCGGCGGGAGTCCGAGAAGGAGAGTATATCGGACAGTCTCTGCTAAAAGACATATAAAATTAGCCATCTCCGTGCTTGCGGGAGATGGTTTTTTCATTGTACATTGCATGGAGACATAAGAGATAATGAACGTCTTGATCTTTATGGGAGACAACGGGGGGAAGCAATGGCTACATTTTTTCTGCTGCTTATTTACTTAGCATTCATAAGCTTGGGCTTGCCGGATTCTCTTCTAGGCTCCGCCTGGCCGGAAATGCATCAGGAACTGAACAGTCCGCTCGGGCTAGCTGGACTGCTGTCTATGACGATTACGGTCGGAACTATTGTGTCCAGCCTGTTTAGTGGTCCCATTATCAATCGCTTTGGCACAGGCAAGGTTACTCTCGTCAGCTGTATGTTGACTGCAGGCGCCCTAGTAGGCTTTTCCTTTGCGCCTTCGGTTGCATGGCTCGTTGTATTCGCGATTCCGCTTGGAGTCGGCGGAGGAGCTGTTGATGCTGGGCTCAACAATTACGTTGCTGCTCACTACAAAGCCCACCATATGAGCTGGCTGCATTGCTTTTGGGGCTTGGGAGCTACGCTCGGCCCGATTATAATGGCTCAATCACTGATGACCGGTTCGTGGAGGGAAGGGTATTCGTCGGTTGCCTATATTCAACTAGGATTAGTTGTTCTTTTGCTGCTTAGCCTTCCTTTGTGGCGTCTGATGGAGCTGAAGTATCATCGAAGCTCCGAGCCGGATTTAACTGATTCGATCCAACCAGAGGAGGGCTCTGACAAGGCCATCAGGCCATTGAAGATTAAAGGCGTCAAGTTAGCCTTGATGACCTTTTTGTTCTATTGCGGCGTGGAATCAACGCTTGGACTATGGGAGAGCAGCTACCTCGTAAGCACAAAAGGGCTGCCTGCTGATCAAGCTGCGAAGTGGTTATCGCTTTATTTTGCTGGGATTACGATTGGACGATTCATCACTGGTTTTATAACGTTCAAATTTAGTAATCGCGATTTGATTCGCGGCGGGCAATGGTTGGCCGTGGCCGGCGCGCTTCTAATGATTCTCCCTTTGCAGCCGCTGTTCTCCCTTGCCGGATTTATGATTGTAGGCTTGGGACTCGCACCAATATTCCCGTGTATGCTGCATGAAACGCCGGTGCGATTCGGCAAAAGCCAATCCCAGACGATTATGGGCTACCAGATGGCTGTGGCCTATACGGGCAGCACATTGATGCCTCCGTTATTCGGCTTGCTGGCAAGCAATATCTCGATGAAGCTGCTTCCCCTCTATCTGTTCCTGATGGCAGCGGCAATGTTCTTGTTTTCGGAGAAATTGAATTCTTATATGCGTAAAAGGGCGGCAGCATGAAATACTCAAAATGGCTCATTTTGATTGTTTACATCGCTTTGTTTATTCTGGTTCTCTCGGAGCAACAACGAATTTTGGATTGGATTCAGGCCGAAGGCAACAATCAATTGTTTGTTACCTTTCTATTTGCCATCGTGTTTGCAGCTGTACCTTTTGTGCCATTCGGAGTTATAGGGGCAATCGTAGGGGCGAAGTATGGACTGCTGCTCGGTGGAATAGTGAACTTAACGGCTTCGAGCATTGCTGCGGCAGTTACCTACTTTCTTTTTTATTCCATGTTCAAACAGCAGGGATTGGCGTATTTAGAGCGGTCTGATAGGCTGCAATCCCTTCACTCCATGGTCCGCAACAATGTGTTTTGGGCTGTGTTTACCGGTCGAATAATTCCCATTATGCCGGCATTTTTAATCAATTGTTACGGTGGTGTGTTCAAGCTTTCCTTTCCCGCATTTCTGCTGGCGACCGTACTTGGGAAAATACCGGCGATGCTCGTTTTTGCCTACGTAGGCGATAGCGCAGCGTCCGGAGCTACACATTGGATCACCGTTCTGTTGATCTACATTCTGTTTATTGGCTTGATCTACTTGGCCTACAAATACGTTAAAAAGACAAAAACCCGTCCGTGAACGGGTTTTTGTTATTTTTATGCTGATGGAGCCGTTCCCGGCTTAACTTTGTTCAAGCTCAAAAGGATCATGCTGACAGCGGTCATCATTAAAGCCAGCAGGAGGAAATAAACCGGCATCACGAGTAAAGAATCGTTATGCAGCAAGCTCATGCCGCTTGTAATGAGGCTGACCACCGCATAATAGCCCAGGCCAAACATCGCTCCCGCTGTGCCGAGCACATCGCTATAGGCGACAAGCGCAACGCTGAGACAGTTCGGTATCATCAGGCCAATGCCCGCCAGTAAAGTAAATACCGACAGGACAATGAAAGCGAGGGAGAGCAAGGAGCTGCTTACCGCAACATAGGAGCATCCCATTAAAAGCATCGCTCCAAGCGTCGTTATGAGCGCACCGGTTACGATGAGCTTTTCCGCTGAAAACCGGACCGACAGCTTTCTCGACAGCAAGGCGCCAAGCATGGACGCCAAGGCAACAAAGATGCCTAAAAAGCCAAACGTACCGGGAGTCAAATGGTAAAACTCAATAAACAGAAACGGTGCTTCCGCATAATAACTGAACAAGATTCCATTGGTTGTGCCGATCAGCAGTCCGAATGCCCACACTCTCTTATCTTTCACAAGTCTTTTACTCACGGAGGAAAGACTGATTATGGCCGCAGCAGATACCTTTGTCTCAGGAAGGGATGAATAAGCATAGGCGAATATCGCCACGCTCATCCCGATCAAAACAAGAAATACAGCTCCATAGCCAAAAACTTGATCCATCCAGCCGCCAATTAGCGGACCCATTGCGGGTGAAAAAGCTAACGCAGCAGAGATCGTAGCAAATGCCGCTTGGCGTTTGGACCCTTCCATGCATTCTCTAATAATCGTCTGGGTAACGACAGAGCCAGCGCTGGCGCCAAAGGCTTGGACAAATCGGCTCAGCAGCAGCCAGTAGGCAGAGTCGGACAGATAACAAGCGATACAGCCAATCGCATAGACGAATATGCCCCATAACAAGGCAGGTCTGCGCCCGATAAAGTCGGAGAGCCTGCCCCAACTGAACACGCCCAAAGCAAAACCTAAAAAGTAGATTCCAAATGTCAGTTGAATCGTATTATCGCTTGCTCTCATCGCGGATGCCAAATCCGGCAAGATCGGTGAATAAATCGTCTCGCTAATTTGCGGGAAACCGATGAGCACGATCAATAAAAACAAGGATGGAGTTGAGATTTTTCTATTCAAAGTTATTCCCCCTATCAGATGTGCCTAATCTCAGATATCATCCAAGCTGCACAGGGTCATCGGGGTACGGGGGGACATTTATTTATTCTGCAAATGTAAATCATTTCTTTTCTCCTAATTTGTTGTAAATTTAGATAGGGGGCTATCATGGAGCTTAGCTTATGACGGAATAGTCCGTGTGTCAAATAGGAGAGGCAGGCGAATGCCATTGTGGGGAAATAAATGGAGGTTCGGCATCTTTAAACGGCTCTTAATCAGCTTCCTCATCGCTCTTATCCCAATCTATGCGCTCGGTTTTTATATGTACAACTGGAGTAAAACAGAGATTAAACAAGAAATAACGCAGTCGGCTCAGGCGCAAGCCAATTATTATATCAACGATATTCAGAGCCGCTTAAATCGAATATCCACTATGCAATACGAGATGCTTGGTGATCCTTCTGTTATCCAACTGGCAAACGCCTCGGAAACGCTGGAAAGCTATGATAAAATCCAATCGATTCTTTACATACGAGCCAGACTTGAATCAATCAAAAGCAGCAGCGAATGGATCGAAGATGTACGTTTGCTGGCTCCAAATCCGCAAATCAGCATTTCCGCCACCGAAGGTCTCGAGTCGCTAGAACCCGGCATGCTTAAGGTCCACCGGCTCAGTTCCCCTCACAAACTCGTCACCGATGATAAAAAACTATTTATGGAAGCGGCCTCACCGTTGCTTGCCTTTGGAACAACAGCCGATTATATGCCTGATTTCATTGTTGAGATCGAACTGTCGACCGAAACGCTGAAGCGGGACATGGACAGCTCGAATGAGCGTCCGTACACCGGTAATCTTTCTTTAACATTTGGAAGCGGATTCACGATCCAATCAATCATTAATGCGCCCCAGCGGAAGGGAGATTATTTTACGATTCAAGCCAAATCAGAAGAATTCAATCTTCTATATTCTCAAGCGATTTTAAAGGATCGAATCTATGAGACCGTTAATCGGCATGTGTTCTGGTTCTGGATTTTCTCCATTCTGACCTTCGTGGCAGGTTTGCTTTTCCTTCTCTATACGAACCGTACCATTCGAATTCCACTCGCCAAAATCGTCAGAGCATTCCGGAATGTGGAGGAAGGAAATTTGAACTTGTCCATCCATCATAATCGACATGATGAATTCAACTATATTTATGATCGCTTCAACAACACGCTTGCTAGCGTCCGGCAGCTGATCGACCAGGTGTACAAGCAGAAAATTTTGCTGCAGAATGCAGAACTTAAACAGCTGCAGTCGCAAATTAATCCTCATTTCCTGTATAACAGCTTGTTTATGGTCGTGCGGTTAATTAAGGCGGAAAAGCTGGAACAGGCTACCGAATTTGTGGATCAGCTTGCAAGTTATTTTAGGTTCGTAACCCGCAATACAAGTGATACGGTAAGGCTGGCGGTTGAAGTAGAGCATTCCTTGAATTATGCCAGTATTCAGCAGATCCGCTTCCACGACCGAATCTCGATTCTGTTCGATGAGCCCCCTGAACATTGCCGTGACATGATGGTGCCAAGACTCGTTTTGCAGCCACTCGTCGAGAACGCATTCGTGCATGCGCTGGAAGACAAGCTGGTAGGTGGTTTGCTGAAAGTATCTTTTGCGCCAATGGATAAGGGATGGCAAATCAAAGTGGAGGACAACGGTGATAACCCGGACGATAAAATTGCTGCGCTGCAAGCTCTGCTGGGGCAGGAGCAGCATGACGCGGAAGTGACGGCCGTACTTAATGTAGATCGACGATTAAAGTATAAGTTTGGACCTGGAAGCGGGCTTGAAGTAGGTAAATCTGAGCTTGGCGGCGTAAAGATCATCATGAAGCTGCTGGAAACGGAGGACAATAATGGTTCATCTATTGATCGTGGATGATGAGAAGCACATATTGGACGGGTTGTATGATCTGTTCAACGAGCAAGCGGAGCTGAATTTGACCGTTTTTAAAGCAGCATCAGCTTTTGAAGCTCTGGCCATACTTTCGGGTACGAAAATTGATATTGTGTTAACCGATATTCATATGCCGAAAATGAGCGGACTGGAGATGGTGGAACAAGTAAAAGCGAAGTGGCCTCGCTGCCGGATCATCTTTCTGACGGGATATGATGAATTCGACTATGTGTACAAAGCGATTCAACATGGGAATGTAAAGTATATTCTCAAATCGGACGGTGACCGCAAAATCATTCAAACAGTCGCGGACAGCATTCGTGAATTGGAAGAAAGCTTAATCATGGAAACTCTACTTGCTGATGCACAGGTGACACGAAGGAAACAGACGGATCATATGTGCTCTCTATTTTTCACGGATATTTTGGACGGCCTGTTATCCGCAGACGATGGGAAGCAGAGTGAGCTACAGCAGCTGGATGTTCAACTTGATCGAGGCGAACCGCTTTTAATGCTCCTTGTGAGACTTGAAGGGGTTACAGCAGATATTCCGCGGCATGAGCTGGACGATCTGTTCATAGCGCTGCAAACGATTTGCTTGCACTATCTTTCGCCTCTCGCGAAGCTGATTCATCTTACTTACAATCGGACGTATTTAGTGCTGTTTCTCCAGCCTTTTGAATTGAAAAAAGCTTCGTGGAATGGGCTCAGCACCTTTGTTGCAGGAACGCTGGAAACGATTCAACAGGCTTGTCAAAAAAACTTAAATACAAACATCTCGTTTGCCTGGCTAACAGAACCTGTACAGTGGGAAGCGATTCCGCAGAAGTTTTCATTTTTGAAGCTTCTATTCATGTATCACAGCAATGAAGGGCGGCTTATTCTGACGGAAAAAAATAGGCTGGAAACCGAACATTCCAGAGCGACTCCGGGTGAGCTTGAGCCTATTCAACTACTGAAAAAAGAAATGGGGAGACTATCCCATCTTTATGAAACAGGTCAAAAGGCGGTTTATCTTCATAGCCTGGATACAATCGAGGAAATACTGCGGCAAATAAGCCTAGATGATTCGCATGCGCTGGAAATGTACTATTCGCTATCGCTGCATGCGGTATCGGTTATCAACAAGCTTGGCGTAGCAGAGGATGCCTACTACAGAGCAAGTGTAGGCAAGCTTTCCGCTTGTTCCATACCGCCTATTTGGAATGAGGTGCTGCCTTTTTTCCGGGAGCTCGCGAACAGCTTTTTTCACTATCAGCAGTCGCAAGGAGCCCGGATACAGGATGATGTCATCATCAAAATCAAACGTTATATTAAAGGGAATCTGAAGGAGGATTTGTCGCTGACACGACTTTCCGAGCTCGTATTTTTGAATCCCGATTATTTATCCCGGCTGTTCCGCCAGAGGGGCGGGGTCACTCTATCGGAGTATATTACCGCTCAGAGAATTAGCGAAGCCAAACATTTGCTGACGATTAGCCCAATGCTTATTCAGGACGTGGCCAAACAGCTCGGTTTCTCAACTGCCGGTTATTTCACCCGCTTTTTCAAAAAGGAAACGGGGCTGACGCCGGAAGAATATCGGAGTTCGCAATAAGTTGTCAAGATTATGTAAGCGAAATCAAGATTGTGAAATAGCGGGCGAATAAGCTCCGTTTTATCATGAAGAGAGAGCGCAGGAAACAGGCGTACTCTCTTTATTTCTTTTGATCCATAGCTTACGAAGGAGGTCATACAGGATGATGAATAAGCTTAACCGCTACGAAAGACTAAGAGAAGATGGGGCTTTTTTGACAAACAGCACGATAATTGAAGGAGGCAGTGAGCTGCTGAGCCGGATTGTCCAGGATAGTCTAGTCCGAAATAATCTAGTTCATGAAAGTGATTCTACTATCTTTACTGCCGTCCGATTTATCGGAGGGATGGATGAAGAGATCACCGGAAAAATCAACGAGACTTTTGGAATTGTGTTGGAGTCAAATAAGGACGGCTATGCCATCGATGCAGGCGAAGAAGTGTGTATTTACGCGGAGAGTATGAGGGGACTGCTGTACGGGGCATATTCCCTCCAACAGATGAGTGAGCAGGGTTACTTGAAAAAGGGCCTTATTTATAATGTGCCGCTCTGCTCATTCCGCGGACTTAAAGTGTATCTTCCGGCAGCAGAGGACATGGAGTATTTCAAAAGCTTTATCGATATGGCCTGTTACTATCGCTACAATACGATTGTTGTTGAAGTCGGCGGAGCGATGGAGTACAAACGCCACCCGGAAATCAATGAAGGCTGGAAAGAATATTGCGACGAAATGCGCGAATATTCAGGCAAGGGAAAGGATGTTCAAAACCGCTATACATGGGAGAAAAACTCCATTCACTGCGAGAATGGCGGCGGAGACTGGCTACCGCAGCACTCGGTCAAAGAGCTGATCGATTATTGTACAGCAAGAGGACTTGATGTTATTCCCGAGGTTCCGTCGCTCAGCCATTGCGATTACTTGCTGACGAGACATCCGGAGCTGGCGGAAAGACAGGATGATCCGTATCCTGACACGTATTGCCCTTCAAACCCGGCGAGTTATGAGCTGTTATTCGATGTGTTGGATGAAATCGTAGATGTGTTCAGGCCGCAGACGGTGCATGTTGGACATGACGAGCTGTATACGATCGCGGTGTGCGAAGCCTGCAGAGGAAAAGATGCCGCGGCGTTATACAGGGAAGATTTAACTAAAATCAATCAATTTTTAGTAGATAAGGGCATCCGTACGATGATTTGGGGAGAAAAGCTGTTGAACAGCGGGGGCAGTAGCGTCCACGCCTATGCCGGAGCCCAGCGCATTATCCTGAGTCAGGATGGATACGTCGAGCAGGTCATACCAGCAACCTATCCGGCCATTGATATGATTCCGAAAGACATTCAAATCATGCACTGGTACTGGTTTTTCGGGAAACATTTTGACGAGCAGCTGCTTGAGCGGAACTTGTATACGGTATATGGCAACTTTGAGGGGCCAGGCATCCCGGGATGGACGCCTCGCTTGGCAAAAGGCATTCAGGGAGCTTCAATTTCCAATTGGAGTGCGCTCAAGGAGAACTATCTGCAGCGGAACGGAATCTTTTTCAACATTGTGTATGGCAACCGGATGTTCTGGCAGGAAAACTATGACGAGAGTTTGTATCCAAAGCTTGCTGAAGAAGTGTTCGAGGAGTTGTTCCGCTATAAAAATCACTCCGTTCTCGCAGGCCCGCATATCGAGATCACACATGCTTCAACCCTTTATCGAGAATTTGAATGGTTTTTTGACGGCAGATTCATCGATCCGCTGCTAGATTTCCTTGGTGAGTATGAAATCACGTTCGACGATGGAGAAACGCTTCGAGTTCCGGTCAACTACGGTACCGATATTTCCAGTCTTGAATGCTCATGGGGTCTGAAATTATCTCAGCGCTTCGATAGTTATGAATTCGACCGGACACTCATTCAAGTATCGGGCTCAGCGCTTCCAGTACGAAATGGAAACCAAACTTGGTATAAAATCGTGTTGGCCAATCCATTCCCGGATAAAGGGCTAAACGGAATTACATTTATCCCGCAGAACGAGAAGAGCGGGCAGGTCTTGCTTCGCCAAATCCAGCTCAAAAACAGGGAATGACTGCAGGGGAAGGGAGCTGATTGGACTTGAATCTGATCAAAGGAGTAAACAGGCAAAAGCTTTTCAAGGAACTTCCACTGCATCTCATGCTGATTCCGCCCGTTATTCTCGTATTGATTTTCAGCTACGGGCCGATGCTGGGCATCGTCATTGCTTTTCAGGATTTCGTGCCTGCCAACGGATGGTTCAACTCGCCTTGGATTGGACTGGATAATTTCACTTATGTGCTGGAGTTCCCTGATGTGAAGCAGATTCTTTGGAACACCTTTTTAATCGCCATTCTCAAAATTGCCGCGGGAATCGTCTGTCCCATCTTGCTGGCTCTGTCGCTGAATGAAATCAAAAAGACCTTGTTCAAAAGAGGTTTTCAAACAATCGTTTATTTGCCGCATTTTATGTCCTGGGTATTGCTAGCAGGCATTCTGATCGACATTCTCTCCCCGTCAGGCGGAATCATCAACAACATCCTCAAATCACTGAACATGCAGCCCATTTATTTTTTGGGAGAAGGAACCTGGTTCCGAGCCGTGCTG
This sequence comes from Paenibacillus herberti, assembly GCF_002233675.1. Taxonomy (GTDB): domain Bacteria; phylum Bacillota; class Bacilli; order Paenibacillales; family Paenibacillaceae; genus Paenibacillus_O; species Paenibacillus_O herberti. The sequence continues at coordinate 1,315,519 of NZ_NMUQ01000001.1, forward strand.
ATCGTATCCAATGTGTGGAAGGAAGTTGGCTTTGATACAATCGTTTATTTGGCGGCAATCCTGTCGATTGATCGGACGCAGTATGAGTCGGCCGTGCTTGACGGTGCGGGATACGCGCGGCAGCTCTGGCATATTACGCTGCCGGGCATTCGCGGCATTATCGTGCTCTTAATGCTGCTCAACATCGGGAGCATTTTGAACGCGGGCTTCGACCAGATTTTCAATTTGTACAGTCCGCAGGTATATGAGAGCGCCGATATTCTAGATACATTCGTTTACCGGATCGGCATGGAGGAGATGCAATACGGCGTCGCTACAGCAGTTGGATTGTTCAAATCAATCGTATCCTTCGTGCTCATAACGTTTTCCTACTATTTGGCCTATAAAGTTGTGAATTACAGAATTTTCTAGGAGGCCAGTTCAATGGTAGAAAATGCGACGTTTGGGAGGAAGCTATTCATCGTTGTTAATTATAGCTTTTTAATCGCGCTAGCCTGTGCATGCCTATTCCCAATTGTGCATATCGCGGCGCTGTCGATGAGCTCACAATCGGCGGCATCAGCTGGGCTGGTTACGATATGGCCGAAGGATTTTACTTGGATGTCATATCGCTATATTCTGGAAAACTCGGCCTTTTTCACTTCGTTCGGTGTGACTCTGGAAAGGGTGCTTATCGGCGGGACGATGAGCATGTGCATGACGCTTCTGGCTGCTTACCCGCTGTCCAAAGATTCCCGTAAATTCAAAGGCCGTTCCGTATACGCGTGGTTTTTCATGTTCACGACGATTTTTGGCGGCGGCCTGATCCCTACTTTTATGGTGGTCAAGTCAGCCGGACTGATGGATTCCATATGGGCATTGGTGCTGCCAACTGCTGTTCCTGTATTCAACATCTTGCTCATGCTCAATTTCTTCAGGCAAATTCCCGAAGAACTGGAGGAAGCGGCATTCATCGACGGAGCAGGGCATCTGCGCACACTGTGGAATGTGTACTTGCCGGTGTCTATACCTTCGCTGGCGACAAACGGGCTACTCATTCTCATCATGCATTGGAATTCGTGGTTTGACGGCATGATTTATATGAATGATGTTGACAATTATCCGCTGCAAACCTACATTCAGTCCATTATCGTCAGCTCCGATTTGACCAATCTGAAGCCTGACGACTTAGAAGAGTTAAGCGCGATTTCCGACAAAACGGTCAAGGCGGCGCAAATTTTCGTTTCTATGGTTCCAATTATGGCGATCTATCCTTTTTTGCAAAAATATTTTATAGGCGGCATGCTGCTTGGTAGCGTGAAGGGATAAATTCAAACCAAATGCCAGGGGGAAATCACATGGATAAAAAGGTGATGTTCAAAGTATCCGCTGTCTTAACGCTCGCGGTCGCCGCATTAGCGGGCTGCTCCGGCCAGAATGCATCAAATAAGTCGCCGCAACCAACTGTCAGCGCTGCCGTTAACGAAAATATTGATCCCAATGCCAAATACGATCCTCCGATTGAGGTTTCCACTCATTTTTCCGTTGGCGCGTCATTTGCGGATAAGTTCAAGGATGAACAGCTGAACACCAATGTGTTTGCTAAAGGTCAGTTGGAGGAGCTCGGAATCAAGCTTACGTACAAGTGGATTGCCCGCGGGGACGATCAGAGCTTCCAGAAATCAAGCGTAGCTATCGCTTCCGGCGATATTCCCGAAATTATGGTCGTAACGAAAGAGCAACTGGCGACTCTGTCCAAAACGGATATGATTCATAAAGACCTGGCGCCAATCTACGAGAAATACGCATCGAAACTGACGAAGGATATTATGCATGAAGAAGGGGACATCGCTTTTGATTCAGCTACCTTCAATGGCAAGCTAATTGCCATTCCCAATACAGACTCTTCCGGCGATCTTGCTTCTTTCCTGTGGATTCGCTTGGATTGGCTGGAAAAGCTGAACCTCGAAACGCCTAAATCAATGGACGATCTGTATAACGTCATTCGTGCGTTTGTTGAGCGGGACCCGGACGGGAACAACAAAAAAGATACCGTCGGTCTTATGTTGAATAAAGACTTCCTCAGCCCTGGCGTAGGCGATGCTGTCGGCATCTTTAACGGCTTCCATGCCTATCCAAAAAGCTGGGTGAAGGATGATTCCGGTAATCTTGTTTATGGCAGCGTGCAACCGGAAATGAAGGAAGCGCTGGCTTATTTGCAAAAGCTGTATAAGGATGGGTTTATCGAACAGGACTTTGGAGCGAAGGATTCTGGCAAAGCGGCCGAGCTCGCTGGTGCTAACCGGGTCGGCGTTGAATTCGGCGCCATGTGGAACGGAATGTACCCGCTGCAAGCAACAAAGGAGAACTTCCCTAATTCAGATTGGAGAGCGATGGCGCTTTTATCGAATGATGATAAACCAGCCCGGCCTCAGGTGAAGCTGAATGTAGCTAACTACTACGTGGTGAAAAAGGAATTTCAACATCCAGAAGCACTGATCAAACTGCTCAACTTCTGGACGGAGAAGAACTGGGGCTCCAGCAAGGAAGATTATGATAAATATATCGGCAATCTCGATACCGGCGCCGCCCATTTGAACCAAATCAGAGCTTGGCCTTCCAAAAAGAACATGAACGCTCATCTCCACGTTAAGGAAGCTTTTGCAACCGGAGACACTTCGAAGTTAAACTCTGAAGAAAAAAGCTACTACGACAACATTGTGAAGTTCAAAGCAGGGGATAACAAAGTGGCCCAGTTCGAGAAAGTATTCGGGGAGACAGGGTCATTCGCTATTATGGATCAGTATTATACGAAAAACCTGTTTATGATGGACCAGTATTACGGCGCGTCGACCGAAACGATGAAAAATAAAATGAGCACAATTGTCAAAAGCGAGATGGAGTACTACACAAAAGTAATCATGGGCTCGGAGTCGCTTGATAAGTTTGATACTTTTGTCGCTAAGCTGAACAAGTTAGGTCTGGAGCAAATTACGAAAGAAGTGAATGAGTGGAACAAAAATAGATAACTTGCGTTATCGTGGCTCAGCCTGTTGAGAAATCTCAACAGGCTGTATTTATCAGATTTATAACCAGAATTCCCCCACCTCTACCCTTTAGGTGGCGGGATGAATGGATGCTTGTATATTATTTGCAATAACCATTCCGTATTTCTCCTTCATTATCCCCTTATACTTGTTCACTAGCGTTGCATAAACTTTAAATCACAATATGACTGAAAATTGAAAAAATTAAATTTGTTCAAAATAACCAAGACGTCAAGCCTCCATTAAACCTGAATTACGAAAATAAGTCCTTATAAAAATATAAAAAAGTGCCCTGATCTTTGGTAGAATGGTGTTTGCGAAGACAACGTCACCCAAAGAGAGGAGCACCTTTAAAGTGAAGTTTACCACGAACATCACACACTTGAAAACGGATTTTTCTGTTAGAAATGCAACAAATATGGCAGGCAGTAAAATCATGCTCGCCTACCTCGAAAAAATCGGATTGGTCACAACCGAGATGTGGGAAGCCATCGATGTGTGGCGTTTTTACAACCAGCGCTGCTGCAGAGTTTAGTAGGCAATATCGTATTCGCCGCATCTCTGCGGTATCTTGTATAGAAAACAATCGTTTATATTATGGATAAGGGCCAGCCTTGAGTCATGATAATGACCTGAGGCTGGCCCTTTATGTTGTTAAGTCGAAACAGGCTCGATGGAAATTCCGCCGCTCGCCCAGCCTGATATCGTCCCGCTGGTTGACCCGAGTCCGATAGCGCTAAATACCAGAATTAAGCTGTCTCCCGGGCTGAGGGGGAGGGATCCTGTGGTCTGGATAATATGAACGCCTGGGGAAGTTTCTGTATATGTTCCTGGCAGCAGAGTAGGAAATCTAAATTGCGTCGTTCCAATTGGAGTAGCGGTATTGTTTGCAGGCGTATACAGATACGCTCCGACAATAATATTAACGCTGCTCTCCAGCGTTTGATTGGCTACAATACCGAAGCAAGCCGCAATTGACGTAATCGTTCCCGCTTCTGTAATGGGAGTGACAAACGCGTTAAGTAACGGATTTACAACGATTGGGGATGCAAATGACTGGAATGGTTCATTATCGCTGAATCCAAAACCGACTATTCCAACGTTTGTTGGAGTAGAGGCAGCGAAGCTCAGATCTACCGGTAAATGACTGGCAATCGGAATGATAGGGATGTTCGCTGTGGGAGGCGCGTTCACCGGTGCAATCGAAAGAACGCCATTTCCAAGACCTATAATGGTTCCAGGATCGACTGCAGATATTCCGATTGTAAAAATGGTAAATAAAAGAATGAGGCGATCCTCCGGGTTAAGGGTGATATTGAGTCCAGTCAGGCTGCCTACACAGTTGATGCCGGACACAACTCCCGATAAAGATGGAATCAGCTGGACTGTCGTCCCTGGAATAGCAACAAACGGAGTATAAGGAGAATCACTAGGTAGGGCACGGCATAGCTGAGCCAGAATTGTAATAGGCGGACCATCAATAGTAACGTTAGCCGGGTTGAAACTAGCGGTCATTGCGGTGAGCGTTCCCGCCCGCGGCATGGAGAAAGCATAGTTATTCCCCCCTCTGTTGTCAGCAAGTACAATCGAAACATTTTCGACGTTGCCACTCGTAGTAACGGGGATGCTTGGGGACACAAAGCCGTTTCCTGCTATCACCCCTTCAGTTGGCAGACCTGTGCTACGGTTGAAGCTTAGATCCATAAATTGATTGCCGCCGTCTAAGATAAGAATCGTTCCTGAAATAACAGGAGGAACACCGCTTTCAATTCCAGCAAGATTCGTTTCGGCGAGCCGGACCCTGATGACCCATCCATCCTTAATATCGCTTGCGACACAGGCAACCAAACTGAGGGCGTACAGGTCTGTGAGCACAATCTGGGTCGAGGCTACAGCGGCAGAGCTCCAGCCTTCGGACTGCTGATAGGCGTTAATGGCCATCTCAGTAGCTGCAAGCAGATCGGCCTGATTGCTCAGCGTGAGAGGCAATTTAACAATGAGATTTTGCAGCACTTTCAGTACAGCTGGGAGCGGTCCATCTGGCGGGACAAATGAGTTTGATATTGCAACCGCCAAATTATCTAGCAGCCCCTCAAAAATATCCGCCTGAAGAGGCGTAAACGTAACGAGACAGGGCTTTCTTGATATTTTGCAAGGCTTGCAATGATCTGCATGATGAGGTCTGCTTGATATTAGAGCTCCTTTTTTTGAATACTTATGTTTCATAATCTTATATACCTCCTTTTAAAGCAACTGTATTATTTGTATGTATTATGAGCTTGTTTGAAGACGCGTTCGTCAGGTTTTTCAGGAAATTGAAATTGGCATCGCATGCGCCTGAAGATGAGCGAATACAGCAGGCTATATAGGGAAGGGAAGCATATATAAGGGCGAGTTCTAAATCATGAAGCTGATTTAGAACTCGCCCTTATGGCTGTGTCAAGTCGATGCAGGCGCAATAGATATGCCGCCGCTCGCCCAGCCTATCGACCTGGTTCTGGCTGCATGCTTTGAAGCCGACCTACAATATTGAATCAGAAGGATACGGTTTGGGGCTTTGGAGACCGTATGACGACAATGATTTCAGTAAATACGCGAACATCCAGAAAGGATATTTTGACTACATTAAAACAAATTGGAACGGTGTATCGCCTTTTTCCAAGCATATAAAATGGGATTCGGTCCGTTTGCAGGTCGATGAGCGAGTCGTGCGCATGGATAATCGGATCATGGCTTGGAAAACACCTGGAGGCAAGCTTGCTTTTGCCTTGCCGAATCGTACGGGCAACCCGTTTACGTTTAAAATCGATGCTGGCAGCAGCCAGGCATGGGCTGGTCACCACTATGACAAAAACGTAACTGATCAAGCGCTGCCTAGCGTAAACGGTCAGGAATTAATGTTGACGCTTCCTGCTTACTCCATTCAAATTTGGGAAGCGCAGTAGGCTAAGTTGATTGAAGAGGGTAGCTTAGGGAGATTGAGCCTGAGTTACCCTGTTTCTATTACTGGAGATAATTCCCTTGTCGTGACATGCTTTTGCCATCATTATTCGATAATTATGCCATCGTTGATCGATATTATTAAGTCATGAAAGACAAACACATACACCGAGGAGAGATTATCATGTTGAAAAAAATCACCGGACTCATGTTGGCAGGCGCAATTGTAATGTCGGTTCCAGTAATGGCTTCCGTTTCGGCAAATGAGCAAGGAAGTACGAAATACCAATCCGTGATGACGGGATCCAATACGAGCGTTGAGCGCATTTATGTAGCTGCGGAGAAATTCAGAATTACGACCAAAGGCAAAACGGTAGATCAACTTAACACTGAAGTTAAACGTGCTGAAAAACAAGCTCAAAAGGCTTCCACGCTGTTAAAAGCCAAGAAGTTTGGCATTGTAACCAAAGGCAAAACGATCGAGCAAATTAGCGTGGAGATCAAGCGTACCGAGAAAGCTCAAAAAGCGAAAGCCACTAAAGCCGAAGCTCATAAAGCAGCTGTAGTAAAGAAGGCTAAGAGCATCGGCATCGTGACCAAAGGCAAAACAGCCGAGCAAATCTTGGTTGAGGGACAGCGTGCAGAAAAAGCCGCTAAAAGCCCCGATTGGAAATAATCCATTCGAGGAAACGGAACGGAATCCAGCAAGCTGGATTCTGTTTTTTAGTGCGCTAAATTTGAATAATTGGCTTTACAATTTAACAAGAAAAAAATGGATGCTAAATAGAAAAGGAGTATGCTATTATGAGGAAGTGATGAGCAACACATGAGTAAACAGCTACCTAACTTGACCAATGTGGGAACCTTCCCACATATGAATTGTGAGCGGGGGTGCCAGATTGAGTTGAAGTACACCATCATGGATGTTGCCAAGATGTCGGGCGTTTCCAAATCAACCGTTTCACGAGTCATTTCCAATACGGGATATGTCAGTCCTGAATCACGCAAGAGAGTACTCCTTTCCATTGAAAAGCTTCAGTATAGACCGAATGGCGTTGCCAGGGCCATGGTAGCTCGCCAAACACAAAATATTGGCGTCATCATTTATCGCCAACACCACCCAATCGCTTCACATCCCTTTTACGGAAAAATTCTAGATGCCATACTTGAGAAGGCTTCGGAATTAGGTTATTCCATATTCGTTATGACAGATAAGGATCTAACGAGCAAGTCAGCCGATTTCTTGCTTGAAAAGCGCGTAGATGGACTTATTTTAGTGAGTAAGCTTAATCATGAGCTGATTGATTACTTTAAAAATATGTATATTCCTTTTGTCATGGTGAATGGTACCTGCGATCATTCCGATGTGATCCATCTTGTCAACGATGACGAGAGAGGGGGTGAGCTCGCAGCTCAGCACATGCTTTCGCTAGGATTGACAGCGGTTTCAGTCATATCCGGGCCATTGGAACATCGAAGTCACAAGTTAAGATTAGAGGGGTTTCAAAAAACGTATCAACGTGAGGGATTTACCCTGGACGATGACCGCATATACTACGCCAATTCCTCCCAATTTGACGAAGGTTACAAAGGGTTTCAACAATTGTGGGAACGTTCCCCTAATTTCAAAGCCTTATTTGCAACCAACGATATGATCGCATTAGGAGCGATAAAGGCCATTTATGAAAAGGGTCTACAGGTTCCAGAACATATCGCCGTCATGGGATTTGACGATATTGACTATGCCGCCATGGCGAATCCTTCTTTATCTACCATTCATAGCTCTAAAACAAAAATGGGGCATGATGCGGTGAGCATTTTAGACAAAGAAATTCAAGGTATTACCACCACGAAGGATCTGCCTATGTATGTACCTGAACTCAAAGTAAGATATTCAACCAAGGGAACCAAATAAATATTTGGAGGGTTAATATCATGAGAAAATCGTTAACGGCTGTTTTAACATCAGCCATCGTGCTTTCCAGCGTTCTTGCAGGGTGCAGCAATAGTGAAAATAAACCAGCTGGAGCCGCTAATGCTGGAGGAGGCGCAGATGGGAAGGAACTGCAAGTCATTACCTTATCTGCACAAACGACAGGCATCGAGAAGACGCGTGTGGATAACCTGGTTAAAGCAGCCGTTGTCCTGAATGAAGAGTTGAAGACACAAGGAAAAAATATGGAAGTTAAGCTAGAAACAAAATCCTTCGACGGTAGCTGGGATGATTCTCTAAAACAGTTCATGCTGGCTTCCAAATCGAACAAAGCACCTGATATTTTTGCCATTGGCCATGAGTCAATCGGGATGTTGGCCAAAGGCAAGTACATCTTGCCGCTGGATAGCTTAAAGGAATCCAAAGAATACGCTGATCTGTTCCCTATTCTGTGGGATTCGGTAACCTTCCAGGGACAAATTTGGGGGATTCCGCAGGACACAGAAGCAAGACCTGTCTTTTATAACAAAGGAATTTTAAAAAAGCTCGGATGGACAGATCAGCAGATCAATGAGCTTCCGGAAAAAGTGAAACAGGGCGAGTTCACACTGGATGATATGACCAAAGTTGCGGAAGAAGCAAAAGCAAAAGGCGCAGCTGAGTTTGGAATCGTGCATCGCCCGACTAACGGTCCTGACTTCCAAGCGTTAGCCTACAACTTCGGGGCAGAATTGTATGATGCGGCTCAAAACAAAATTATTTTTGATAAAAAAGCGGTTGAGAAGCAGCTTCAGTACTACTACGATATCGCTCAGAAAAAACTAATTCCGGATAATCTGACAACGATGGAATTTAAAAATGTCCATAAAATCGTTGTGAATGAAAAAGCACTGTTTTACTATGGCGGCATCTGGAACGTAAACAACTGGGCGGCTGATGCTTACCATGATCAAATTGGGAAAGTGGACGCAAAGTGGGTAAATGAGCGGATGGGCATGATGCTGATTCCTGCTGCTGAGAAGGGCGGAAAGCCCGTGACTTTGTCGCATCCGATCGTGTATACGGTTTCATCGGGCACTAAACATCAGGATTTGGTCAATCGTCTGCTTGAACTAGTCGTTGATCCCAAGCTGCAAACCGAGCATAATCTGAAAACCTTCCACTTACCGATTACAAAAGCCGCAGCAGATGATCCCAACTTCAAAGCGGATGTGACTTTAGGCGGGGTTGCCTACATGTCCGAGTACACAACCTTCCTGCCTAATCACGAAAGTTTCAACAAATACAGCGGCTCTGTGTTCAAAGCCATTCAAGCGGTAGAGCTTGGAAAACAAACTCCAGCTGAGGCATTGAAAGATCTTGAGACTCAATTGAAAAACGATCTTGGCGATGAACTAATCATTAAAAACTAATGACCTGAGCCGCATGCCCGGACGTTTCGCCCGCCCGGGCATGACTTACCAAGGGGGAGCACTATGGGAAAGCCTAATGTGGTGGTCAGTGCAAAAAAAAATACAGGGAACTCGAATCCGAATCGCATCGTGGGATTTTTACAAAAATGGGGATTGCCAGCGGTATTGTTGGGACCCTTTCTCATCCTAATTACTATATTTTTTATAGCACCCGTTGTGTTAATTGTTATTTTGGCATTTACGAATATGGATTCATCTATGGTCTGGGATTTAAACGGATTATTAAACTTCAAGAAGATGGCCTCCGATCCCAACTTAAGCGAAATCATGCTCAATACGGTTTTTTATGTAACGCTCACCTTATCGCTGAATATCTTTTTGGGACTTTCGTTAGCCCTACTGACCACTTATTTCATCAAACAGGAATCGGTCGGGCTGATCATTCGAACGATTTGGATGCTGCCAAGGATTTCACCTCCAGTCGTTTATATCCTCCTGTGGTTATGGTTTTTTGATCCAAGCGAATACGGAGTTTTAAACAGCTTGCGAATGATATTTGATATGCCTCCGGCTAACTTCCTGGCAGATCAACCTATGACAGCCATCGTTTTGGCGAATGGACTTATCGGAGCCTCGTACGGAATGATCATTTTCTCAGCGGCTATCAAATCGATTCCAGGCGACTTGTTCATGGCGGCAAGAGTGGATGGTGCTGCAGAACGATCGATCATTTTTGATATTATTATCCCTGCTGTGAAATGGCCGCTTATGTTCGTTACGTTATGGCAGTTATTGTCTTTGCTCACTTCCTATGAATACATCCTTCTATTGACCAAAGGCGGCCCGTTGTTTGAGACCGAGGTGCTGGCGCTGTATTCCTACCATAAAGCATTCCAAAGTTTCGAATATGGTTATGGATCTGCTGTTGCTCTTGTTCTTGTCGTCATTGCTTTGATCTGCACGTTCATTTTCTGGAGAATATTTGGAATGGATAAAATGATCAAGTCATCGAGAATTGAATAACGAACAGGGGGACGCAAGTTGAAAACACAAAAAAGCCGACTGCCCTCGATGACCGCATATGTCGTCTTGGGCATCATTACACTGCCTATTATTTTGATGTATATTTGGCTGCTTTTAAATTCGTTTACAACTCAGATGAAATATGGGGTTATCCCAACGAATTTGACGCTGGATAACTGGCAGTTCATTTGGTCGGACGTCGTTATCAATGGCACGGAGATGCCAAGTATCTGGACCGCTACGCTAAATTCCTTCCTATTTGCCGGCTCTTTAACGATTTTGGAGTTGATTATCGGCGTGATGGCGGGCTATGCGTTGTCTCGTCTGAACTTCCCTGGGCGTCAGGGATTACTTAAAACAACGATGCTGCTACATGCTTTTCCTAGCGTTGCGTTGCTGATTGCCGTATTTTACATTTTGAACTTTTTAGGTTTATTTGACTCGCTGTGGGGCGTCATTCTTGTCAAAACGGCACTGCAAATTCCGATGACGGCTTGGATCATTAAAGGCTTTTTCGATGATGTTTCCTGGGATGTGGAGTGGGCGGGGTTAATCGATGGCTGCACACGATTCAAAGTGTGGTATACGATTGTCATTCCATTGATCAAGCCTGGCATCGCGGCCGTCGCCATCTTTGCTTTCCTGGCCGGATGGTCGGAGTTTCTGCTCTTGTACACCTTTATTCTAAGCGATGAAAATATTACCTTGGCCGCTTATCTGCAGAAGCTGATGAGCAACCCCAATGTCATCAATTATGGTCTTTTAAGCGCCGTATCCATTTTCTACATGATTCCGGTTCTATTGTTCTTCATCTTCACTCAAAAATCACTCATGCAAGTAAACGCAACGGGAGGAAAAGGTGTATGAAAATCGAGCTGAAGCAAGTAACGAAGGCCTTTAATAAGCAAGGTAATGCCGTTAATGACTTATCGCTCACCATCCAAGATGGTGAATTCGTTGCGCTGCTTGGACCTAGCGGTTGCGGAAAATCAACCACGATGCTAATGCTCGCGGGAATTTACAAACCTACGGATGGCACTATTTATTTTGATAATGAGCCTATTAATCATGTAGAGCCGAAGGATCGGAACATCGGAATGGTATTCCAAAGTTACGCTCTCTATCCTCATATGACCGTGCTCGAAAATATTATGTTTCCCCTTAAGCAGATGAAGGTTCCAAAATCAGAGCGCGTTTTTCGTGCGCATGCAGCGGCCGAACAAGTGCAATTAGGGCATCTGACCGCGCGCAAGCCTAGTGAGCTATCGGGCGGCCAACAGCAACGGGTCGCTCTGGCTAGAGCAATCGTCAAAAAACCTCGTTTGTTGCTGCTCGATGAGCCGCTCTCCAATCTGGATGCGCGGATGAAAATCGAGATGCGTGAGGAGATTCGTCATCTGCAAAAGGAAATCGGAATTACGACGGTAATGGTTACGCATGACCAGGAGGAAGCGATGACGATCGCTGACCGCGTAGCGGTAATGAAGGATGGTTCTCTTATTCAGTACAGTACACCGATGGATCTTTACAATAAGGCTACTAATTTATTCGTCGCACAGTTTATCGGCACACCGCCTATGAACTTCATAAGCGGGGACTTAATGAAGCTCGGCGAATCTTACACGTTTCAAGAAAATCAACAAAGCCGTTTGATTGGCATCCGTCCTTATGATCTCAAGCTTGGCAATCAAGGGAATGTCATTATGAATGCGACAGTAAGCCTCGTTGAGCCTCTCGGCCATTCCAATCTTGTTAGTGCCAGAATTGGCGATAAGCTAGTGCGTTTTTTTGCGGATGCGTCCTATCGAGCTGATCGCGGAACGCCTATTGTATGTTCGGCAGATTTGCAAAAAATCGCTGTGTTCGATAAATCCACCGGCCAAAGCATAGACACCGAGCATTGCATTAAGGAGGCTTTTGCCGTATGAGTCAAGAGTTTGAAGAGTCTTTATTGCAGTCCGCTATCGACTATGCCAAGCAAGCAGGCGAGCTAATCCGTGCCCAAACCGGTAACTGGGACCAGATTCTGGAGAAAAAAAACGGTTCCGATCTGGTTACGAACGTTGATCTACTCAGCGAAGCGCTTTTGAAAAGTCTAATTTCAGCCCATTACAGCGATCATTGGATATTGTCGGAAGAAGATAACGGCGCCTTGAATTCTTACGAAGCCTTGATAAGCAAGGGGGCGGGATACGGCTGGGTTATCGATCCGATTGACGGAACGACGAATTTCATTCACGGCATTCCCCATTTTGCCGTATCGATCGGAATTGTTCGAGATCAAGAGTCGATTATCGGGGTTGTTTATAATCCGCTGACCGAAGAGCTGTTCCATGCGAGAAGGAATGGAGGAGCCTGCCGTAACGGCAAAGTGATCACTTCGGGGAGAGAACAAAAGCTGCAGGAGGCCCTGCTCGCAACCGGCTTTCAAGCCGAGCAGTGGGCACCCCAATCGCTGCTTGTCAAACAAATGGACCATTTGGCTGGAGCCTGCCGCAACCTGCGAATTATCGGTGCAGCCAGTCTCGACCTATGCTGGATTGCTATGGGAAGATTGACGGGATTTTGGCATAAGGGGCTTCATCCTTGGGATACGTCAGCTGGCGCTTTAATTCTTCGTGAAGCCGGCGGGCGATTGACCGATTTTGATGGGAATGAATATGAACTTCATCATGACACCCTTGTCGCATCGAATAGCACGATCCATGACGAGCTTCTAGCTGGGCTTAAAAGGTAGAAAGGAGACAGCATGTCATGATCTCGATTTTCACCTCCGAAATGACATCGGCACATGAGCAATGGATGGAGCTTGTCCGGAATGGGACGATTTCGGCAACGGAGTATTACCAGCTCTCGATTGCTCAGCTTGAATTATTGAAAAAAGCCTGCCCGGAAAATGTGGCCTATATATCCTGGCAGGCGGAGTATTACCATCTCGATGGGAATCTACGTCGTTCTGGCGAGCAATATCGTTCCGTATTGAAGCAGGACCCGCAGATGGAACTTTCGGATCAAGAAATCCGGCTGATCAAGAAATTTTGCCCAATGCTCCACATAACGGCACAGGAATGTTTTCCTCTGATGGATGTGGTGGCGATCCACCATCCAACACTTCCGTTGATCGGCTATCATCTGTTCTGGGCGGATGACTACGATTATCCCGACGATTTTGAGCCATGCGATCATGAGGAAATATGGATTGAGTACAATCCTGGCGAGGAATATGTGACGAGGGTGATGAGCTTTTTCCACAGTCGGGTCATTCAGTCCGAAGCAGCAGCGGAAGAAGCGCGGAACAACGGTCAACGTGCAGTCATCCGTGTTGAATGGGGTAAACATGGCTCGTTGTTAAAAGGATGGGAGGGGATGACGGAGCCGTTGACCGGTGTGCCCATCATGGACTGGTTGAAAAAGACCTATGACCATGTGAGCTCAGGTGGACGAGAGGCTGCTCATCCCCTGAAACGATTCTGGCCCGAGCAATACACAGGCACGTTTGAAGAGTATACCGATTTTTCAATACCAGTTGATCCATTAGACTGGCTCGAGCAGAAGCCGCTAATGTTCAAAACACGCTGGGCTAATGCCATTTTGCAAACCAGCTGTCTCCTTTATAACTTTCATCCAAAGATGGAATGGCCCGAACGCTTTTATCAAAGTGAACGCAATCCATATTAATGGAACGGGGTGGAAGGATGTTTAAGAAACTCATCGTAACTTCGCTTGCCATTTTGTTAACGGTTCCTGCCATTGTTCTCTCGCAAGCAGCGCCTGTAAATGCAAATTCCGTGTATGCAAGTGAAGGGGATGTGTTGGCTCGGTATCAAGCGGTTGCAGAAAAGTTCGCGCCTGATATTCATCAGGAGGTGCGACAAAAAGGGACCAGCAAACCGGGTTACTTAAACTTCACCTACGGCTATGATATTTCGGCCGATTTCATCACGAATGTCAATTATGACGGAGATTGGAAAGCGAATAACAATTGGGATCGCCTGGGTGATTTTCGCACGACGTTGCAATCCTATGTGTACTACGATGTCAAAGAGACAGAAACCCATTATTATGTTAGCTACTGGAACTATTACGCGAGAGATGACAGCGACATCCATCAGGATCGGCATGAGAATGATATGGAGGGTATGTTCCTACTCGTACGCAAAGGACCCCAAAATCTTGGCTTCGGCCAGCCGGTATTCGCTTCGCTCAAGCAGCATGGCACATATTATCAATATCACATTCAAGGTGTCAGCTCAGGCTTTACGAATGGAAACGATAATTTTGACGGTACGATTACGATGCGGGATGGCACACATCCAGAAGTGTTTGCCTCTTCAAACGGCAATGTACTTGAGATCAATACAACACGTTTCGGCCATAATCTAAGCCCCTGGAGTCCGAATAAAGGCTTCGGTGGAATCAAATACCAGGTTGGCTCCACAGCTGCGATTCCGGATCGGACTACGGTTTTGAATGCCTATAACGCCGGCACGTACACGCCTGTGTCTTATCAAGCCGTGCCGCTAACGCCACTGTGGGATCGGCGCACCGAATATGGCGACCCTTATTTATTCGATTCATTCGGGGTATTTAATGGCGGCGATGGAATGGATGACTCTGCGAATGCGCCATGGGGCTCAGGGTATAAGGATCATGACAGCCCGACAGGCCAAGTTTTCTTTGACCCGGCTAATTTGGTCGATTACATGCTGAACAATCTCGGTACCTATTCGTACACATATGTGAAAAGGGACGGGATGGGCAATGATTTACCCGGTGTCTATCTATACGAACATCCTAATCGTCAAGGCAGGATGCTGCATACGACTCAAAACATCGGCGATCTGCGGAACAGCCTCGTAGGGAACGATTCCATCACTTCCGTGTCGATTATTGGATCTCAGTATAACGCTACGTTGTACGCGGATCTCAGCTTTCAAGGGGCAAGCCAAGCCTTCTCAGAAGGTCTCACCAATATTTCCAACGGACCGATGGATGATAAAGCGACTTCAGTTATGGTGAATTGACTACCTTTATATAAGTTCATCTTATCCCGTTAAGACAGCCGACCATTGGCTGTCTTTTTTTGATGGATTGAAATGTTGCAACTTCGTATCATCAGCCGTCGAACTGCAAAGAATGCGGAGTTTGCTCATGAACAGCTGATTAACTTTGAATAATAGACCTAGCACCAATCTATTAAAACCTCCATATACTATGTTACAAAATAGGAGGTGATAGAAATGGCCATTCAATTTTTAGATGAGCGCTTGTCCACTCTTCTCATTGATAGCAGCGGCACCGAACTCCTATCCGATACCCCTTTATTAATTGGAGATATTGGGCTTCAGGTTGTAGCGGCTCAACTTGTACCTGAGCATCTTACTAGTGTTCGAGTGTCTCTGACTGGAATCGTAGGAATTGTATCAATTGAAGGACCTGAAGAAATCAGTTTAAACTTTACGATTAGTATCGAACGAAATGGGACGGATACGTTTGGTTTCGGCACCGTAATATTCGAGGAGGATGTCATCGCGTTCGGAGGAGGAGCACTCACCCCGCTAGTTGTTGTTGCGGGTGACTTCCCTCCTGCAGATGTCGTCATGGCAGGAGAAATTCGCTATACCATGTTTGTCAGCGTCCTTATGGGGACACCAACACTAACCGGTCCAGTGACTTTTAACGGCTCCGCTGCGACTGGAACGACGACTTAGAGTAAAGGAATCCCAAAACTTTTTCCCGTTAAGACAGCCAGTCACTGGCTGTCCAGGCTGTCAAGAAAGTCTCGACAGCCTTCTTTATGTTCAAACTAATCCCCCCTTTTAATTAATTTACAAACATACAGTATGTATGTTAAATTGGAATAAATAAACTCGAAGGAGAGTTGCAAATGAAAATCACCGGCTTTTATCCCGTCCTCATTACAGTGGACGTAACGGCTACCGCTAATTTCTATCGAGAATGGTTTGGCTTCGAGACTGTCTTTGAAGCAGATTGGTATGTCAGCCTG
This sequence comes from Paenibacillus herberti, assembly GCF_002233675.1. Classification (GTDB taxonomy): domain Bacteria; phylum Bacillota; class Bacilli; order Paenibacillales; family Paenibacillaceae; genus Paenibacillus_O; species Paenibacillus_O herberti. Next base: position 1,331,860 of record NZ_NMUQ01000001.1, read on the forward strand.
CAGATGAAGAGAGACGAGGAAACGGCGTTCGAGCTAGCCATCCTCGAGCTTGGACATCCCACCATTCCAGCTGCTTTTCGTGACTCAGTCAGCGGATTGATTCTTAACATCGAGGTGGATGATGTGGACGCCGAATATGAACGACTTATAAAAGACGCACAACTACCTCTGCAATTAGATATTCGTGATGAACAATTCGGCCAGCGGCATTTTATAACGAGCGATCCAAACGGTGTTATGATTGATGTCATCAAGATCATCCCCCCATCGGACGCCTTTAATGAGCAATATAGAGAGAAGGTATGGGATGAGAAGAAAGGTTGACCCTAAATGAAAAGAAACAAGGAAGAAACGAAGGAAACCGTTAAAAAGCTGATAGAAGTTGCTCGAAAAAACTTCACGGAGATTGGCTACGCCAATGCTTCATTGGAAGTCATCGCTGCGGAAGCAGAGCTGACGCGAGGTGCAGTTTATCATCACTTCAAGAGTAAAAAAAAGCTGTTTCAGCTTGTACTGGAATCGATTCAGAAAGAAGTCGGAGATCAAGTTGAGCAAGCTGCATCTGCCAGCGAACAAGCATGGGAACAATTGATACTTGGGTGCCGCGCCTTCGTATCATCAGCCGTCGAACCACAAAGGAAACGGATCCTGCTCATTGATGGCCCTTCTGTTTTAGGCTGGGAAACCTGGCGCATCATGGACGAAGAGAATTCAATGCGCCATTTGCGCGAGCAGTTGCAACTGATGCAACAACAGGGGCATCTCAAGCCGCTGCCCCTGCATGCAATGACGCATTTTCTTTCAGGGGCCTTGAACGAATCTGCCCTGTGGATTGCCGAGAACCCGGATACAGACAAGTCTCTTGAAGAGGTGATGTCCGTCATCTCAGCAGTTATTCAAAGTCTTAGCACTCAATGATAGATTTTCAAACATTAACCTAGTACCAATCTATTAAAACCTCCATATATTATGGTATAAAATAGGAGGTGATAGAAATGGCCATTCGATTTTTAGATGAGCGCTTGTCCACTTTTCTCATTGATAGCAGCGGTACCGGATCGCTATCCGATACCCCGTTATTAATTGGAGATATTGGGCTTCAGGTTGTAGCGGCTCAGCTTGTACCGGAGCATCTTACTAGTGTTCGAGTATCTCTGACTGGAATGGTAGGAATTACAGCAATTGAAGGTCCGAATCTAAGCATTACGATTAGTATCGAACGAAATGGGGCAGATGCATTTGGGTCTGGCACGGTAATATTCCAAGAGGATTTCAACTCGCAAGGAGTAGCAGCATTCAGCCCCCTAGTTGTTGTTGCGGGTGACTTCCCTCCTGCAGATGTCGTCATGGCAGGACAAATTCGCTATACCATGTTTGTAAGCGTCATTGATACGACACCAACATTATCCGGCCCAGTAACTTTTAACGGCATCGCTTCGACTGGAACAACGACTTAGAGTAAGGAATTTGAACGATTTTTAGGAGGTGATAGAAATGGCCATTCGATTTTTAGATGAACGGCTATCCACTCTCCAGACCGATAGCAACGGTACCGATCTTATAACCAGTACACCGTTATTGATTGGAGATATCGGACTTCAAGTCGTAGCAGCTCAGCTTGTCCCAGAGCACATAAATAGTGTAATAGTGTCGTTGGTGGGGATGGTAGGGGTTGTAGCAATTGAAGGAATCAATATAAACATTACGATTAGTATCGAACGAAATGGGGCAGACACGTTTGGATCTGGTACCGTAATATTCCAGCAGGTTTTCAACTCGCAAGGAATATCAGCTTACGGTGCGTTCCCTATAGTTGCGGGTGACTTCCCTCCTGCGGAAGCTGTGTTGGCAGGACAAATTCGCTATACCATGTTTGTTAGTGTCTCAAATACGACACAAACATTAGCCGGCCCTGTAACATTTAATGGCATTGCTTCGACTGGAACAACGACTTAGAGTAAAGAAATCCAAAAGTTTTTACCATTAAGGCAGCCAATTACAGGCTGTCTTTTCGTGCTGATAAATTGATGCTTGCCAATAGATGCGGAGTCATGTTTGATTATAGGGAGCTTGAAACGGCGTTCATCTGTTAGGTTAAATCATTACATACAAGGAGCGATCCACAGTTGAGAAGGGCTAGAAATGTAGCAGTATTGGTATATGAAAAAGTGGATTTGCTTGATGTTGCGGGCCCCTTTGATGTTTTTGCCGTGTCGAGCAAATGGGGAGAAGACTTTAACGTGTACACGGTAGGAGAGAGGTCGATTCCAGTGAACACGATAAGCGGTTTGAGTATGAATCCCAGATACAGCTTTGACGACTGTCCTGTACCGGATATATTAATTGTACCGGGGGGCATAGGGGCACGGACAACGATGCACAATGAAGTCATTACGACCTGGATTCGTGAAATGGCCGAGCAGGCTGAGCTTGTATTGTCAGTTTGCACAGGAGCTCTCCTGTTGGCCACAGCTAATCTATTGGATGGCTTAAAAGTTACGACTAATCGCAGAGCCTTTGATCTATTGCGAGAGGTTATACCTCAATCGGCAACGATTGTCGAGAACGTTCGTTATGTTGATAACGGCAAAATCGTCCTGTCAGCCGGTGTTACAGCCGGGATCGATGCGGCGCTTCATATCGTTTCCAGGCTGCATGGTTCAGAGAGAGCTCTCGAAACCGCGTCAATGCTGGAGCATGACTGGAGTGGGCGGCTTATAGTAAGGAGAGCTCAGAGCGAAGATATTGACGCCATGCAGCACTTGTATGTAGAAGCTGCCAAGTGGATTCGCTCCATGAAAGGGATCGTTCAGTGGGGTGAAGAAGACTTTACTCGCGAATATATGGAGCAATTTATCCGTGAAAAAGAAGTTTTCGTCGCTTATATGAATGGTGAGCTTTCAGGCTGCTTCTCTGTCCAATGGGAATATGAAGAAATATGGGGCGACTTGTTCCATGATCAAGCCGGTTATGTGCATCGACTTGCCGTCTCGCGGAATATTAAGGGACAAGGAATCGGAAGCCGATTGCTGGATTGGGCAGAAGCTTATATTAAAAATAAAGGAAAAACATGGATGCGCCTGGACTGCATGGCTGACAATCCAACATTGAATGATTACTATCGGAGCCAAGGGCTAGTTTATTGTGGGAGACATGATGATCCTAGATGGAGCGCGAATTTATATGAGCGTAAAATTAAGTAGATCAATAACCTAGTACCAATCTACTAAAACCTCCATATACTATGTTATCAAGTAGGAGGTGATAGAAATGGCCATTCAATTTTTGGATCAACGCTTGTCCACTTTTCTCATTGATAGCAGTGGTACCGGATCGATTGCCGATACTCCGACACTAATTGGCGATATTGGACTTCAGGTCGTAGCGGCACAGGACATAAATAGTGTTCGAGTGTCGCTGACTGGAATGGCGGGGATTATAGCGAATCCAGAGGCCGATGCAAGCATTACGCTTTGCATCGAAAAAAATGGGACGGGAACACTTGGGTCCGGCACCGTAATATTCCGTGAGGACTTCGACACGAACTTTGTACCCGCATTCAGTCCATTAGTTGTTGTTGCGGGTGACTATCCAACCTCAGCGGAGGTGTTGGCAGGGCAAATTCGCTATACCTTGTTTGCTAGTTCCTCAGGGACGTCGCTTACACTGAACGGTCCAGTGACTTTTAACGGGTCCGCTTCAACTGGAACGACGACTTAGAGATAATAAGCTTTTCCCGTTAAGGCAGCCAATTTTTGGCTGTCTTTTCGTTTTTTTTTTTGCATAAGAATAATGGGAAGACACCTAACACCAATCTATTAAAACCTTCATATACTATTATCAAATAGGAGGTGATAGAAATGGCTATTCAATTTTTGGATCAACGCGTGTCCACTTTTCTCATTGATAGCAGCGGTGCCGAACTCATAGCCGGAACCCCGTTATTAATTGGAGATATTGGGCTTCAGGTCGTAGCCGCTCAGGACGTAAATAATGTTCGAGTGTCGCTGACTGGAATGGCTGGGATTGTAGCTAATTCAGAACTCGATGCAATCATTACACTTACCGTCGAAAAAAATGGGACAGATACGTTTGGGGCCGGCACCGTAGTATTTCAAGAAGACTTCGAAACGAGCTTCGTACCCTCATTCAGTCCATTAGTCGTTGTTGCGGGTGACTTCCCTACTGCAGCGGAGGTGTTGGCAGGGCAAATTCGTTATACCTTGTTTGCCAGCGCTTCAGCGGGTGCATTTTTAGTATCCGGTCCAGTAACTTTTAACGGGTCCGCTTCGAGTGGAACGACGGATTAGAGCAATTAAGCTTTTCCCGTTAAGGCAGCCAATCACTGGTTGCCTTTTCGTTTATTTAACAACCATGAGCCTTACTTCTTGATAAATGAGGAATTGGTCTGGGAGCTGGAAAAGCTGGGATTCGTCATCCTGACCTCAGGGGAATTCTATAAAACTTATTCTAATTTCGGCCTTCATTTTGGAATGGAAATTCGCTTCTGGGAGTTAGAAGCGTTCAACTATGTGTGGACTGCGAGCCCACAAGATTTGAAGAGAGTGCCGCCGGAACTGCTCAGTGACATCCGCAAGGAGCAGCTGCAGCTTTCAAGAGGATATTTTTATTCCGAATCATGGCTTCAGAAGCATGGACAGGCCGAAGTTTTAACCCATACCGACATCGATACTATAGATAACGACGGGGAAAAATGGCTTGTACTTACATATGAAGGCTGGCATTCACTGCAGCATGCTGTCCAAGAATCGTTGATGCAGGCCTTGATATGGGAACGACTCGCTGAACAGCCTTCCTCGCTCCACCATGAGTTGCTGCCTGACTTGCCGTCCCATCTAGAAGCGCTCGTTATGCGTTATGCCAATCGGTTTGCGGATAGTTCCGGGGCCAATTGTTTCGCTGCCACATTGGCGTTTGCTTCCGGAAGAATTGATCACGCTCAATCCATAATCGATTTATGGCTTCATGAAAGTCCTTTCCGTCGTGGTCTGGCCACTCTCGGTTATGGGGTTACCGCAACGTTCGAGGACAAGTCGCAGGTTACAGATAATCAGACCCTAGATGTACTAGTTTGGGAGGATAAACAAGGAATTGGGCAGCATGCCGCATTTTGCCTAACACAAGACTATGTCCTGAACAAGATGGGACAAAGCTGGGTCCAGCCTTGGAGCATTGTTTCCTTTGACGATGTGGCGGATTATAACGGAATTCTATCAAGCGAGGGACGGATTGTTGTTCACCGGAAATTTTAAAAGCAAGGTACCCTTAAACTCGTAAGCCGGGGCTGGGGTGCCTTTTTAATGTCTTCATTGGATCATATTCAAATTTGTCAATTTGTGCTAATATGGACTAAATGTCCATATTTAACACATTCAAATGAAAGTGGGAGGAAGAGCAGATGGAAAAACTAGATCCATCCTTAAAGGCATTGGAAATCATAGAAGCCTGCGCCAAGTCGGGCTCAGAAGGCATAGGGGTTACTGAAATTGTCAACGAAACAGGATTAAGCAGAAGCACGGTGCACAGACTAGTGATCTCGCTTACGGAATCCTTTTATCTGCGAAGGGTTGGAACGAGCAAAAAGTTTAAATTGGGGTATAGGCTGCTTCGATTGACAGATTCTCTAACCAATGACCTGAAAATCAAGGATATTGCCTCGCCTTATTTGCATCAATTGTCTGCAACGACTCAAGAGGCAGTGCATCTAATTCAATTGGATGGCAGTTACGCCGTCTATGTCGATAAAATCGATAGTCCTCAGCCAGTCGGATTGCTCTCCAAAATTGGAACCCGAATTATGCTTCATTGTACAGGGGCAGGCAAGGTGCTGTTGGCACATTTAAGTGTTGAGCAAAGGGCGCGCATTGTTCAAGAAGTCGGACTGCCACCGCAAACTCCTTATAGTATAACGGATGCAGCAAAATTAAATCAGGAGTTAGCAGTCATAAAAGAGCAAGGATATTCAATCGATCGAATGGAAAATCGCGAAGGTATCTATTGTATCGCCGGTCCAATCTACGACCATCGTAATGAGGTCATAGCAGCGTTTAGTGTATCAGGGCCATCCTACCGCTTTTCATTAGAGCAGTTGGATTCCCATATTCCAACTATCAAAGAGACAACGAGGCTGATCTCGGAGCAGCTGGGATTTCAGAACTAAACAGCCCCGTTATCAAAGTCTCGATATTGTTGTCTGAATCAACAAGATTGAAAGGGCTTACAAGTTTTGATTTACTCCGAAAAACGGATGTGATATACTCGGTTTGTACCAAATAAGAGACGTTATCCCATATTTGAAACAAATACGGAGGGAGCGTATTGATGGCACAATCCAGTATTCCAGATTCGTCGAAAAGTTTGAACGGAATTATTTCGGCTATGGTAACACCTTTACTTGCATCGGGCGACGATGTCGATCTGGAAGGTGTCAAGAGCTTAGTATATTTTTTGCTAGACAAAGGGATTCATGGGTTATTCCCGCTAGGCTCAACAGGTGAAGGAGTACTGTTAACCGAAGGCGTTCGAATGAAAATGGCCGAGATGGTTATGCAAGAGGTACAAGGACAAGTACCGGTTATCGTTCATTCAGGAGCTTTCAAAGTTGGAGAAGTCATTCGGCTTTCCAATCATGCCAAGGATATCGGTGCGGATGGGGTGTCCGTTATCCCGCCGAGTTATTATTCCATGGATGAGCAAGCTCTTCTGCAATATTTCTCCATGATCGCTGAAGAACTCGATCCATTTCCGATTTATTTATACAACATTCCTTCCAATGCCAAAAATGCCATTTCCATTCCTCTCTTTGCCAAGTTGTCGCAAAAACATCTCAATATTCACGGTATGAAAGAAAGCAGCATGGACTTCTCTAATTTTTACGAGCTGGTACAAGCGGCGAGACCCGAGCAAATTAAGCTGATGGGTAATGACGACCAAATTTTTGCCTCCCTATGTATTGGCGGAAACGGGGCCATCTCGGCCGGTTCAACGGCCGTACCGGAGCCTTATATCGAACTTTACAGAGCTTATGTTGAAGGAGATTTGTCCAAAGCGTTCTATTGGCAGACGATCTGCTCCAAGGTAAAAAAAATGCTTGTCAAATCATGCCCTGTCGCCCCGCACAAAAAAGTGTTGCAGCTGCGTAATGTGATGGCTGACAAGGTTAGCCCGCCCTTAAGGCAGCTGAATGAGAATGAGTTAGCGGATTTGCAAAGCTCTTTGAAAGACCTCGGTTATTTTAGCTACCCATCTTAATTAAAAAGGGGTACCCGAATGAATATAGGGATTCTTTCAAGCTCTTTTGGTGTGAAGACGCTCCACGAATTAACGCTGGCGATGAGTCAATATGGTTTTCGTACTACTCAGGTAAATTTGAAATGGATTCGAGATATCGATTCATCACCTGGAAAGCTGAGCACAGGGCTTGCCAATCATGTGGCGGAAGCGTTCGAGCTGCATGGGATCCGTATTCCATCCTTAGGCTGCTACACGAATTTAATCCATCCGGATGTTGAGGAGAGAAATCGAGGGATTCGCAGAATAAAGGAGCATATCCGCTTTTCCAGAGATTTCGGCTCCAGCTCCGTCGCTACAGAAACAGGAACGCTCAATATTGAAAACCAATTTGAAGGGCATGCGGGCAATCAAAGTGAGGATAATTGGAATCTGCTTACGGATATTGTTTCTGAGTTGCTTGAGGAAGCGGAAAAATGGGGCGTTCATCTGGCGCTTGAAGGTTTCACCAAAAATGTAATCGATACGACTGAGCGGATGCAGCGCATGCTTGAAAAATACCCGACCTCCAATCTGGGAATCGTTATGGACCCCTGTAACTTCATTGACGAAGCAAATATGGATCAGCAGGAATCCGTTATGGATGATGCGTTCGAGCGACTGGGCGAGCATATTTTACTGGCGCATGCCAAGGATTTCTTGATCTACGAAGGGAAAATGGTTCAGCCCGCTGCCGGTACCGGATTGTTGAATTATCCCCATTATCTGGAGCATCTGCTGCGAAGTAAGCCGCATGTTCATATTTATCTGGAGCATGTACACGAAGATCAAATGCTTCAAGCTTTAGGCATTGTGAGCAATCACATCAAGGGGATAAATGCCGACCAGCAATGAACCCTATACGATCTGAAATGGAGGCTTTTCAATGATAAAAAAGAGGTCAGCTATTGCTCTTTCTTTAATCATTGCTTTTACGATGCTCCTTGCGGCTTGCAGTGGTGGTACGGGTTCGAATGAGCAGGCGGGTGCAAATGGGAAAAAAGGGGATAAACAAACGATCAATTTTATCCATTGGCGCGGTGAAGATACCGAAGCGTTCAAAAGCATCATCGCTAAATTCGAAAAGCAAAATCCGGACATTAAGGTTGACATGACGGTGTACAGTTCCGGGGACCCCTACGCGAATGCTCTGCAAGCGATGATTTTATCCGGGGAAGGAGCCGATGTGTTTGTCTCCGCTCCAGGTGCACAATTCAATAACTTGCTGAAATCACAATCCTTCGAGGATTTAAGCGGCTCTCCACTGCTGGAAAACTTCACTCCGGAGCTGATCGAGGCGGGGAAATCGGACGGTAAACAATATGCTTTACCTTATCAGCTCGTTTACAATGTTCCCGTTTACAATAAAAGCTTGTTCGACAAACTAGGAATTCAGGTGCCAAGCGATTGGGATGGATTTCTCGCGATGTGCCAAAAGCTGAAAGAAAACGGCATTACTCCGATTCTCTACGGTTACGATGTATCGCCGGGACAACTGATCAACACGCTTGTAATGAACAATATGCCTGACAAAGATACGTTCACGAAATTTCAAACGGGTGAAGTTAAAGCTACGGACCCCTGGTTCGTCAAAACACTGGAGCAATTCAAACTATTGGTTGATAAAGGATACATCCTGAAAAATGCAACAGGCACCAAATATGAGGGAGCGCTGGCCCTCTTCGCTCAGGAAAAAGGCGCGATTCTTGCCGCAGGATCGTATGCGATGGCGACCATTGCCAAGCAAAATCCGAATATTGAACAAGGTTTGCTGGCCCCGATCACAACTTCAGCTGCCGATATGAAGTATGAAGGTATTCACACGACAACGTTCATGTTGGGCGTTAATGCAAAATCCAAGTACAAAGAAGGGGCAACAAAATTTATTGAATTCCTCACAAAACCTGAAATCGCTTCCGAATATGCAAATGCTACTGGACAATTGCTGACTGTCAAAAATGTTAAGTATGAAACGAAAGAATTAGGCATCCAAGGCCAGTGGTCGTCGAAGAAAACCGTGTTCCAGCCAAGGCTGATCAACACGAACAAAAAAATAGAAACGGCGCTTAACGAATCATTAAATATGATTGTTAGCGGAACAAGTGTGGAGAAGACGATCTCCACAACTCAAGCGGAAATTGACCGCAACCTTACGAAATAGGCGGGGAGACACAGGGGGCGCTCTGCCCTCATCTTCCAAGAGAAGGGAGAGGCGCTCATTTGAAAGCGAGAAACGGAACATTATGGCTTTTCATTCTTCCAGGCTTAATCTTGTATTCCATATTTTTTATCCTGCCTGCGGGTTCCTCGCTGCTGCTCAGCTTAACCAATTGGGACGGCATGACATACCGCTTTGATTGGGTTGGCTTGAAGCATTACGGCGACCTCGCACAAGATCCCATATTTGGCAAAGCATTAAGCAACAACGTCAAGTTCAGCTTAACCGTGATCATCTTCCAATTCGGCCTCTCCTTATTTTTTGCCATCCTCGTTATGAAAAACACCAAGCTGAACGTTTTCTATCGAACGATATTTTTCTTTCCAACGGTCGTTTCATCGGTATCGATTGGCTTCATATGGATGTTCGTCTACGATCCCAATATCGGCTCATTAAATCTATTGCTGAATTCGCTAGGTCTCGATTCACTTGCCCGCTCTTGGCTGGGAGAGCCCAATTTGGCCATTTACAGCATCGCATTTGTGCAGTTTTGGGGTCATACCGGCCAGGTCATGATTATTTTTATCGCAGGTCTGCAATCGATTCCGAAGGATCTGTACGAAGTCGCCAATATCGAAGGGGCAAGCAGATGGAATGCGTTCCGTTATGTTACATGGCCATTGCTAGCACCATCTGCAGCCATCGTGCTCGCTTATACAACGATCCAATCTTTTAAATCATTTGACCTGATTATATCCATGACCGATGGTGGACCTAACAATGCCAGTGAAATATTGTCTACGTTTATGTACCATCAGGCCTTTACCTACTATAGCTTCGGTTATGCGACAGCTTCCGCTGTTGTGCTGATGCTGATCATCATGGTCGTGACCTACTTCCAATTCCGGCTGCTCAAAGCGGATCGCGTCGTCTATTGAACACCTTAAGTTAAAGTGGGGTGATAAAAATGAAAGCGCTAGCCGGAAAAACGAGTAAACAAGTGCTGCTGATCACGTATGTTTTGATCGTACTGCTGCCATTTACCGTTATGTTTTTCGCTACCTTTAAGTCGATGTCGGGACTGTTTCAGGACCCATTCGGTCTACCGGAATCGTTTGCGCTAACGAATTATTTTGAATTATTCCGTCAAGAAAATATGCTTCTCTACTTCAAAAACAGTGGAGTCGTCACGCTTTTCTCCATCACATCCATTCTTTTTATGTCGAGCTTGGTCGCCTTCGGAATAACCCGAATGTCCGGCCGGAAGGCTGCACTGTTATTTGCCTTCTTTTCACTAGGCATGACGATTCCTTCCCAAACGAGCATTATCCCGCTATTTATTATGATGTCGAAGCTAGGGTTAACGAACTCGCAATTGGGGCTAGTACTCGTAGAAACGGCGTTTATTATCCCGATTGGCGTGTTTATATTAACCGGCTTTATGAAAACAATTCCGCAAGAGATGATTGAAGCTGCACAGATGGACGGAGCCAACGAATGGTATATCTATCAGCGCATAGCGATGCCAATTTCCCTTCCTTCTGTCGCAACACTGGCAATTTTTGCGCTGATGATCGTGTGGAACAACCTGTTACTACCGCTATTGCTGCTCAAATCGTCAGCGCTTAAGACGCTGCCGCTGAAATTGCTAGAATTTAAGGGCGAATACTTGACCAATTATCCTTTGCTCTTTTCAGCTGTCGTTGTCATTTCGATTCCGATGATTGTCCTGTATATATTTTTACAACGTTATTTCATTGAAGGCGTAACCGCAGGTTCGATCAAAGGATAAATGAAGGAGTGATATGGATGAGAGCTGTGCAAATCGGTGTCGGCAGCGAAACGTTCGGAAGAACGTGGCGAAAAGGGTTAATCCAAATTGATGGCGTTGAGATCGTCGGATTAGTCGACCCCAATCCGTCTTATTTGAAAGAGGCGCGTGAATTTTTTGGTCTGCCGGAAGAGAGCTGCGCAAGCTGGGCGAGCAAAGAGTTTTACGACCGGGTCCAGGCTGATTTCATTATCGATTCAACGCCCCATGCGTTCCATTACAAAAATGCGATTGAGGCCATGAGGTTCGGGTTGAATGTCATCGTCGTCAAACCGATGAGTGATAGCTTTGCGACGGCAGACACGATGGTTAATGAAGCGACTCGATTAGGGAAAAAGCTGGTCGTCGCCCAGCAAATCCGCTTTATGGAGTCGGTGCTGCAGCTACGCAAGCTAATTGGCGACGGCATGATTGGAGATATTGCCTACATTCAGGCGGACAGCTATTTTACCAAACAGGGACCTGTAAGGGATAAATGGTACCAGCCGCATCCGCTGCTGCTAGAATGCGCGATCCATCAGTTCGATCTGATTCGCTGGATATCGGGACTAGAACCCGAATCGGTCATCGCCGATGCTTGGAATATGCCGTGGAATGAAGAGGTATGGGGGAAAAAGAGTGCGATTGCCTTATTCCACATGAGTAATGGCAGCAGAGCATTATTCCGCGGGTTATCCACCGACCAGCCAGGAGAGAGCTATCCCGGACATTGGGAGATTGAAGGAACCAAAGGTGTGCTCAGCTTGGTTAAAGGCAATATTTTGCTGAACAGTGAAAGAATCTGGCCCGCTGAAGAGCAGAGCGAAGCCGAGCTCGACATTCTTACCTTGAATGCTGAGGTGCTGAAGGATGCATTGGCTTATTTTGCAGGCTCCGAGACACCGGTCCTTACAGGGGCGGACAATTTAAAAAGCTTGAAGATGGCTTTTGCTTGCATTGAGTCGTCGGACAAAGGATCTAAAATCCACTTATAGCCTATTTGATCCTACTAGATAAGGTTGGAGGGAATAGAATGTCGAATGATCAATCGGGAGCCGGGCAGAAGATAACAAACGAGAAGACGGCCGCCGAGCCCTACAACGTAGCACCTAGCGATTATGAGGGTTATATGCAGGAAGCGCGCAACCACGACCGCGATTTATGGGAGAACAATGGATGGGGCATTCGCTCGATTGAAGGAGAGCATGACACTCTGGTCTGGACTTCGCCTTATCATTTTCGTTCAAGGCCGGAAAAGGGTCCCTTTGCATTCGAGGAAGCAAGCATTTTACAGACGATGGTAGTCGACGTTCATTACACCAAAGATCAGAAACAGCAGATGAACGACAATGATTTTCACCTCACAGGCTGGAATGGAGTCGAAGATCTTAGACCTGCCAGCGATCTGACTATCCGCAGTGAGCAGGATCGGACAGTATGGGAAATCGGCGGTATGACCTACGAGGCTGCGCCTCCTATTTGGAAGGTACACGGCAAAGATCGCAAAATAGAGTACGATTTTACATTTAAGGCGAATGATCCGGCAATCTGGATGACGGACCCGACCAAGAGCGCTGTAGAGATCGGTGACCGCTGGCACATGATCTATGTGGATGCAGACGGCAAGCTGGTGACACCGAATAGAACGATACCAGTATCAGGTATGGCCTGGCATGAACGGCATGTTCATTTGTCCACAACCTATGATCCAGCGTCGTTATTAAAGGGCAGAGGGCTCGTTATTCACAATGCCTTTTCACGAGATTTTCAAGTGTTTTTCCTGGCCCGTCCGGATTTAGGTGTATATCGTGCCAAGGTCATCAGCCCGGGCGGATTGATCGATTTCTACGGAGAGAGCGAGATTCGAATGACGATGGACCGGCACTGGATCGATCCGCGAAGCAAATTTGAAATTCCATGCGCTTGGACTATCGAGCTGGAGAACGAGCAAGGCAAGCTAAGCTTGAGCGTGACCGGTTTTGCTCGCTCCTACTATTTATGGAACAACTTGCGCCGAGGCGTAAACGTGCTGTACTGGTGGCTTGCAGAATCCAATGGAGTATGGACCGACAAGCGCACTGGAACCACGACAAACCTTACCGACCTGAAACATGTCGTGCATGCGAACCGGGCTTTTTACCATTATTCCAACTAAGAAAGGTGGGATGGAAGTATGAAGGCAATCCTGCGCGAGGTTAACGTTTATGGCGTCAAGGTGCCTCGGAAGGGAACCTGGTCGCTGCATCGAGGGACCATTCCTACCCACTCGACATTCACTCTAGTAAAGCTAGTTTCAGAGGATGGAGTGGTAGGGTGGGGAGAGGCGACCATTCCGTTCCCGACTATAAAACCTTTGATCGAGTATTACCTGTCCGATCTGCTAATCGGGCGTAATGCGCTGGACATCGGCCACATTCATGATGAGATCGACCGTGTAGAAATGATGGTGATGGAGCGAATCGGCTTCTGGAATCCGGCGCGCGCGGCAATCGATATTGCGCTTCATGATATGAAGGGCAAATATCTCGGTCTTCCGGTGTCTGGGCTGCTCGGCAGCTCTTACCGCGATCGAATTCCGATGATCAAAAATGTCGGCATCGGCGACGTGAACAACTCGGTTCAAATTGCCGAGCGTCTTGTCGAAGAGGGCTATCGCACGGTGAAAATTCGTGTTGGAGCGGATGAAAAGCTAGATGTTGCCCGAATTACGGCTCTGCACAACCATCTCGGACCCGACATTCCCATCCGGGCCGATGCCAATCAGGCTTGGAATTTGAAACAAGCGGTCTCCATTATTAAGCGGATGGAGGCGAATGGCCTGGAAAGTATTGAGCAGCCGCTGAAGCGTTGGGATATTAACGGCGCACGCGAACTAATGTCGCTTATCGAAGCACCAATCATGGCCGATGAGGGCTTTTGGACGTTGGATGAAGCGATGGCGCTTATGCAGAATAGAGCCGTTAATATTTTGCATCTGTATTTATCCAAATGCGGCGGGTTATATCCAGCAATGCAAATCGTTAATGCAGCTCGCGCTTTTGATGTTGATGTGACGCTTGGCGAACGGCTGCCGCTCGGCATCTGCGAAGCAGCGGACGCGCATTTTGCCGCTGTTCTGCCGAAGCTGCGATATCCTTGCGCGATCTCATACGATCTCAACGAGGATGATTTGCTCACGAGTTCTTTGCAACGATCGGCCGGTTGTCTCCATGTTCCGGAAGGGATTGGGCTCGGAATTGAGGTCGACGAGCATAAAGTGTCCTTCTACTCGGAGTAATTGACTCGCCACCATGTGCTGCAAAGGGTTCATCGGGAAAACGGGAGGGAGGGATTACTGTGGGGGTAGGAGATACAAATGCTGCCAGCCATGCTGATACTGCTGAGCCAGGCAAAACCGATGCGGTGGCAAGCTGCGAAACGACGGATTTATATGGCTGCAAAGCGCTGCGACTACAGTCGCATGGTTATGAGGCGACTATTCTTCCCGAGCAGGGCGGAAATTTGATCTCGTTTGGCCTGAGGCAATATCGCTTCCTTCGTTCCCCTCGTCCCGATCAGGAGGCAGAATTTAACGAGAAGCCGTCTCGTTACGGCATTCCCGTCTTGTTTCCGCCCAATCGTATCGATGGGGGAGTATTCCAGGCCGCTGGCAAAACGTATCGATTTCCGATAAACGAGCAGTCCCTCGGCAATCACATCCATGGGCTATTTGTACGCCAACCATGGCTAATTCTTAATAGCGGCACAAATGGGGATGAAGCGTACGCAGAAATCGGCCAGGTAGTGGATGAATTCCACTCCGTTTATGCTCAGTTTCCTCATCAATTCGAATTCCGCATCCGTTACTCGCTATCGGCATCGGGTCTATTGCAGCAGGTGAGCATTGTGAACACCGGGGACGATCCCCTGCCCTGCATGCTGGGCTTTCATACGGCATTCCAGGTTCCATTTTCCCCAGAAGGAAAAGCGGAGGATTACAACTTGAGCGTTACGCTCGGCGAGCGATGGGAAACCGATGGACGAATGCTGCCAACGGGAATACTACTGCCTTTAGAAGGTGAGGACCTACTCATTGCGGGTAGTGGAACATCTCCATTCGCCAGGGAATGGGCCGATTATTATACGGCGAATCCTCGGCTCAACAGCGAAGGCATCCCCATCAATGCGATGGAACTGACGGATCGGAAGCTGAACATCAAGCTCATCTATGAGGTAGGTCAGCCTTATAGTCATTGGGTGTTGTGGAATGATTCGGCAGCAGGGGATTTCATATGTGTCGAGCCGCAAACCTGCGCAGTTAATGCAGCAAATCTGAACCTTCCGGCAGAAGAGAGTGGTCTTGTCATGCTGCAGCCAGGCGCACAATGGGAAGCGGCAAGCAGAATGTATGCTGAATTTGATAGAGAGGAGACCAATGCGGATGACGGAAGGGTTGAGAGGTAAAGTCGTAATGGTGACAGGCTCGGCCAAAAGCATCGGCAAAGGCATCGCACTGGAGTTCGCTGGTCACGGTTGTAAGCTGATTATTGCCGACAAGGATGAATCCGCCGGTGAAACGACCGCAGCGCAGATCAGGGCTGGCGGAGGATCGGCGCAGTTCATCCACATGGATTTGACCTCTTCCGAGGGGATCGTCATGGCTATTGAGCGTGCTGAAGCCGACTATGGCACCATCGACACACTGGTCAATAACGCAGCGATCGTTGAGCCGCTCAAGCCTTTTCTGGAGCTGTCGGTGGAGGAGTGGGACTATGTGATGCAAGCCAACGTAACCGGCACGTTCCTGCTCAGTCAAGCCGCGGCCAGACTGATGGTCCGACAGGGAAACGGTGGAATCATTCTTAACCTGCTTGCCATCCAGACGGAAAGCCCGTTGCCCGGTTATGCGGCCTATTGCACGAGCAAAGGCGGATTGGAAGTATTGACCCGGTCGATGGCGGTTGAGCTGGCTCCATACCAAATCCGGGTAAATGGGATTTCGCTCGGGGCGGTTTATGCGGACTCGGTCCGGCGTAATCTGCCCCAGGATCAATATCCGCCGGGGCAGGATGACTTTGAACAAGTGCCCCCTGAGCTGGATGCGTCTTCCGGTACGCTAGTCGGCAGGCTCGGCAGGCCATCCGATGCCGGCAAGCTGGCCGTATTCCTCGCTTCATCCGACGCAAGCTTCTTGACTGGGGCTGTGTATAAAGCGGACGGTGGCCGATTGCTCAATAGGAGGCTTGTCACATGAGTTTAGCCGTCAAAAGGCTGCACCGAATTCCATGTTTAATCGGCGGTAATAAACCGCTTTATCAGCATGTGCTGGAGGGTGAGGATACGGTCGTATGGATCGATACCGGCATCGCCTCGACGCCGCAGCAGGAGATGATTCCTTATTGGCAAAGTCATGTCAGTTCGGACGAGGCAGCGCAGAAAAAACAGCTGCTCGTCATCACACATGCAGATGTGGATCATTTTGGCGGCTACGCGCAAATGAAGCATTGGATGCCGCAATTGAGCTCGATGGCACATCGCGCCGATGTTGCTTGGATTGCCGATCCCGAACGGATTATAACCGAGCGGTACAACATGCACGCGGCGGACGGACTCCAATTAACGGCAGAGCGGATCGATCAGTTGAAGGAACGCGGCGGTGGTGGCGGACGGATTGATATGAGTTTAATCGGCGGAGAAACGATTCAGCTTGGAGATGCGGGGGACTGGCAATTGCTCCATACGCCCGGTCATTCTCCGGGGCATCTCATTTTTTGGGAGCAGAGCTCCCGAACCGCGGTCATTGGAGATGCTGTGCTTGGCTGCGGGCTACTGAATACAGCAGGAGAGTTGGTTGCTCCACCACCTTATTATGATTGTGGCAGCTACAGGGACACGATCCAGCTCCTCCGTTCCTTGCAACCGGATGTTGTGTACAGCTCCCACTTCCCGGTTATGGAAGCTGCAGCTTTTCAACGTTTTCTGGACGAAAGCATGGAATTGACGAGGCAGTTAGACCATGTTTTAGTGCTGCTTCCCAAAGGACGCAAGTACACGCTCGGAGAGTTATGCCTGGAAGCGGGAACACAACTCGGTTATTGGCCGGAGTTGGCCTGGAACGGGTTATGCGATCCATTATCCGCGCATTTGCTGGAGAAATCTCGCGAGGGTAGTGTGCGTTCGTCGTTTGACGAGGGGCTGCGATTGTATTCTTTTAACTGAAGCGAGGAGGGTGAGCAAAATGAACGAGGCCTCCAAGATGGAGGGGCGCATGTACATGAATGGTGAATGGGTCCGATCCATCCGTTCAAGCGTAAGAGATGTCCTCAATCCGGCCACGGGGAGTGTAGTGGGTACGATTCCGGCTGCAACCCGCGAAGACGCCGCACGGGCGGTTGACTATGCACATGAGGCTTTCCAAACCTGGTCCCGAATGCCGGCTCCTAGTCGTGCGGCTCTAATCATTATCGCTGGCGAAAAAATAAAACAACGGAAACATGAGATTGCCGAAATTTTAACATTGGAGCAGGGGAAACCGCTTGCTGAGTCCATCGGTGAAGTCATGATTGCCGCCGATTATTTGATCTGGTACGGGCAGGAAGCGCGGAGAATTTACGGAGAAACGATCCCGGCATCTGCTGAAGATAAACGAATTATCGTCATCCGTCAGCCAGTCGGAGTCGTTGGAGCGATTACGCCGTGGAATTTCCCAGCTTCCATGATTGCCCGCAAGATCGGCCCCGCTTTGGCGGCTGGCTGCACAGTCGTGTTGAAACCTGCGGACGCCACGCCATTAACTGCGGTTAAGCTGATGGAGGTATTTCACGAATGCGGATTTCCTCCTGGGGTTATCAATTTGGTCACGGGAAAAGGCAGCGTGGTCGGCGCGGAATGGCTATCCAACAAAAAAGTGAGCAAAATTGCGTTTACCGGTTCGACCGAGGTCGGCAAGCTTTTGCTGCAAGATGCGGCTTCTCAAGTGAAACGGATGACGATGGAGCTTGGCGGTCACGCACCGTTTATCGTTTTTGACGATGCCAATCTGGATGAAGCGGTGGAAGCCTGTCTAGTTAGCAAGTACCGTAATGCAGGGCAGACATGCATATGCGCCAACCGCGTTTATGTGCAAGCGGGGGTTATGGAGGCGTTTACGATCAAATTGCTCGAGAAGGTCAAGCAACTGAAAATTGGCGACGGTATGGAACCGGGAGTCGAGATCGGCCCGCTGATTAATGAAGAAGCCAGATCCAAGGTGCTTCAACAGGTCGAGGATGCATTGGGCAAAGGGGCTAGATTACTGCATGGTGGCAAGAGATGGGAGCCGAATAATTCCGCTTTGTCATACGGAGCGTTTGTCGAGCCTACCCTGCTTACCGATGTCGATGAGTCGATGGCCATTTGCATGGAAGAAACGTTCGGCCCAATTGCTCCCCTTATCACATTCCGCACGGAAGAAGAAGTTCTCGCCAAAGCAAATGCATTGGAGTTCGGATTGGCGGCGTATGCTTTTACGCAGGATCTCGGGCGCTCGATCCGCATATCAGAAGGTTTGCAGTATGGGATCGTTGGTATCAACGATGCGCTCCCTACGGTCGTTCAAGCTCCATTTGGCGGGTGGAAGGAAAGCGGGCTAGGCAGCGAAGGCGGCAGGCAGGGCCTAGATGGGTTCCTGGAAACCAAATATATTTCCATAAAAATGGTTTAGTCGCTTGTGATGGAAGCATGGATCATATGGGGCGGTTTGTTAATCGGCGGTTTTTTGCAGGGTTCGGCAGGATTTGGAGTTGGATTGTTCGCAGCTGGCATCCTAACCGCTTTTCTCTCGGTCAAAGACAGCACATTAATCATATTGGCGCTTACGATCGTTATGTCTTCCTATGTGCTTCTAACCTCATGGCGGTATATCCGCTGGAACATGATGGTTTGGGTTTTATGCGGAACAGTGATAGGCAGGGTGGCAGCTTTTACCTTTATTCATTATCTGGGTGAAACAGCGGCAGCCAAGCAATGGCTCGGTTATATGCTGATTGCAATTGTCTTGTACCTTTCCATTCGTCCGAAGATCGAAAACAAATTCCAGCGTTTCATGAAGTGGAACGGGACGGCGGTCGGAATCGGAGCGGTCGGAGGTTTTGTTGGCGGGGCGTTTGCAATCGGCGGACCCATTTATGCGCTCTATTTTATCCATCTGTTTCAAGAAAAAAAGGATTATAATGCTACGCTGCAGGCCGTCTTTATCCTGTCCAATCTGTTCACACTTGGCTTGCATGGATGGAGCGGGGATATTAGCCAAGTGTTTTGGTTTTATACGATGACAGGAGTTGTGCCTGTTCTTGCCGGGGTCATGCTTGGCAGCCTACTGTTTAATCGCATGTCACGGGCTGCCATCCAAAAATGGGCCTATCTTATCGTTGCGCTGTCAGCAATTCGCCTAATTGTGGGATAGAGATAGTTCAAAAAAATGAGTTATTGGAGGTTATCGCTGTGCACAAGTTTTTGATCCATAAACAAGGCGATCATGTTGGAGTTGCCACCTCGGATATCGAGGCGGGCGAGACAGTAATCGGCGTTTACATGGATGATGATTCAACGATTGAAGCGGTAGCGGCAAGTTCGATTCCGCTTGGACACAAGATAGCGGTGTCGGATATCGATAAGGATGGGCATGTCATCGAGTATGGATTGCCTATTGGTTTTGCACCGGATGGCTTTAAATTCGGCGATTACGTCCATACGCACAATATCAAAACATTGAGGTGGTAGAGCGATGAAACAACTACTGGGATACAGACGTGAAAACGGCAAGGTCGGCATTCGCAATCATGTCATCATTCTTCCGGTTGACGATATATCCAATGCTGCCTGTGAGGCGGTTGCCAATCATATTCAAGGTACGATGGCATTGCCTCATGCTTACGGCAGGCTGCAATACGGCAAGGATTTGGAGCTTCATTTTCGTACGATGATCGGCACAGGCTCGAACCCCAACGTAGCCGCAGTTATCGTAATCGGCATCGAGCCTAATTGGACGAATATTATTGCCGAAGGCATTGCCAAAACCGGCAAGCCGGTTGCCGCTTTTTCCATCGAGGGTACAGGCGATCTGGAAGTGGTCCGCCAAGCTTCCTGGAAGGCTAAAGAATTTGTTCAATGGGCATCCGAGCTGCAGCGCGAGCCTATCGAACTGAGCGAACTCACGGTGAGCATTAAATGTGGCGAATCGGACACAACGACAGGACTTGGCTCATGTCCAACCGTCGCTCAAGCAGTTGATCGGTTGGTTGATGCAGGCGCAACCGTGTTTTTCGGAGAAACGTCCGAGTTGACCGGAGGGGAGCATCTGATCGCTGATCGCTGCGCCACGCCAGAACTGCGCGAGAAGTTCATGGCGATCTACGATGATTATATTTCTGAGATCAAAAGCTCTGGTGTTGATCTGCTGGGCTCTCAACCGACACAAGGCAATATTGCGGGCGGCTTGTCTACCATTGAAGAAAAAGCACTCGGCAATATTGAAAAAACAGGTACAAAGCAGGTTATCGGCGTCCTTGAGCCAGCCGAAATGCCAGGCAATGGACCAGGACTCTATTTCATGGACACATCATCGGCTGCAGCCGAATGCATTACGCTGATGGCGGCAGGCGGAGCGGTGCTTCACTTTTTCCCAACCGGTCAAGGCAATATTATCGGCAATCCCATTGAGCCAGTCGTTAAAGTAACAGCCAATCCAAAAACCGTCGCTTCCATGAACGAGCATGTGGACGTCGATTGCAGCGGCTTGCTCTCCCGTGAAATCAACCTGACCGAAGCAGGTGATTTGCTGATGGACTATCTGTGCCGCGTCGTTAACGGCCGTTTAACGGCTGCCGAAGCGCTTGGACATAAGGAATTTGTGATGACGAAGCTTTATCGCAGCGCGTAACGATTACACCTAAATTGAAAGGCATGTAGCTGGATGTCTCATAGGGGATCCGGCTACATGTTTTATGGGGTGATTTTTTGTCTGAGCGAAGCAACATAGTCACTTTCCAGGCGGAACAATTGACGGAGTTTGGCAAAGAGGTTCTTATGGGGCTAGGAATGGCGGAGGGGGATGCACTCATTGCCGCCGATTCTCTGGTGCGGGCGGATCTTGAAGGCAACGAGAGCCACGGCATCAGTCGTTTGCCCATTTATGTGAAGCGAATGAAAGAAGGACGAATTTCCGCGGTTGCCAACATAAACTTTGAGCAACTCGGCTCAATTTTACGAGTGGACGGCAACAACGGTTTAGGACAGGTGGTCGCTTATCGCGCGATTGAGCAGGCAATACCGCTTGCCCGAGAAAGCGGCATGATCGGTATTTTTGTCCGCAACAGCAATCATTTCGGAACGGCCGCTTATTTTTGTCAGCAAGTCTGCAAGCAAGGGATGGCCCTGATCGCGATGACTAATTCTCCTCCGGGAATTGCGCCATGGGGAGGCAAAAAAGCTTTTTTGGGAACGAATCCGCTTGCGTTCGGCTTTCCGAGCCGCAGCGGACCGCCGGTTATCATTGACATGTCATCGAGCGTGGTCGCGCGAGGCAAAATTATATTGGCAAATAAAACGGGCGAGTCCATTCCGCAAGGCTGGGCGATGGATGAAAATGGCGTTGAAACGGTCAATCCGGCCGCAGCGCTGCGCGGAGCGGTGCTTCCGCTTGGCGGTGCCAAGGGTTATGCGCTTGCGCTGGCGATCGAAATGATGTGCGGCGTGCTAAGTGGAGCGGCATACGGTCCGCATGTGAATAACCTTTACAGGGACGAGGACCCGCCTGCGAATGTCGGGCATAGCTTCATCCTGATGGATATAGCTAAGTGGATGGATATGGACGATTATTTTGATCTATCGGATCAGCTCCTTCGAGAGATGAAAGAGTCACCAAAAGCATCCGGTACGGATGAAATTTTTTATCCAGGAGAGCGCAGATCGAAAGAACATACCAAGCGCTCCGGCGCTGGGCTGACTGTTCCTCTGGAAGTTGTCGGCGAATTGAAACGGCTTGGCGAAGAAGCCGGAATAGCTTTTCTGGAAGGAGTCCGCTCATGAAAGCGATCATTACCGAACTCAATTGGCCGATTGGTATTGAGCTCTTGCAAGAGCAAGGCTGGGAAGTGCTCTACGATCCCGAGCTGTGGAAGGATCGCGAGCGGCTGCAGATGGAATTGCAAAACGCCGAGGTTATCATCGTCCGTAATCAAACGAAGGTTGACGCGGAATTGTTGGGTTGGGGTAATCAACTAAGGGTGATCGGACGGCTCGGCGTAGGGCTCGATAATATCGATCTTCAGACGGCCGCAGACCGAAATATCCCGATTATTTTCGGTAAAAACGCTAATGCGACCTCCGTTGCCGAGTATGTCATTTCCGGATTGTTCGCTTCTGCGCGCTTCTTGCACGGGGCTGATCGGGATGTGAAATCCGGCGGATGGAATCGAAAGAAATATACCGGCGTCGAAGTAGCAGGCAAAACTCTAGGACTAATCGGAGTCGGGGAGATCGGCCATCGGGTTGCCGTGCGCGCCCGTGCGCTTGGCTTGAAAGTGATTGGATACGATCCTTTTGTTGCGCCGTACGATTTTCCTGCAGCGGAGAGCGGGATCGAGCTTGTTGAGATGGACCGGGTACTTGCCGAATCCGATTATATCAGTCTGCATGTACCTCTTACGGCGCATACAAGACATCTATTCAATCGTGAGATTTTCCACAAAATGAAACGGACAGCGATTATTATAAACAGCGCCCGTGGCGGCATAATCCATGAAGTTGAGCTTAATGAAGCACTGGAAAACGGAGTTATCAGCGGTGCGATTCTGGATGTGCTGGAACAGGAGCCTCCCCCACCGGACCATCCGCTGCTGAAACGTCCTAATTGCCTTATTACTCCCCATATAGCAGGATTGACCGAAGAATCCCAGATCCGTACTGCCGAACTCGTTTCCAATGAAATCATCAGCGAAATGGAAGGGAAACCTTCTTTGTGCAGAGTGAATGGTAGAAGGTAAGGAATAGAGATGAGCTCAACGTCAGGGAGTTGATCGTTCGCATGCCATCCGTACAGCTTCAATCCCAGCCTAGTAAGATGCAGCCGCAATCGGCCAACCGCTGGAAAGGGCTTATAAAAGGAATTGCGCTGACGGTAGTTTTAGCCTATATTTCAGGAAATATCGCTGAGCTTCCCTTTTTCTCGATTATGGGTATCATGATTATTTCCATTATGCTCGGTGTAGTGTGGAACTCGTTTATGGATGTGCCCCTTGATGCATCCGCCGGCATAACCTTCAGCAGTAAATACTTGCTGCGAGCAGGCATTATATTGATGGGGCTGCGCTTGAATTTGGGCCAAATCGCCGATGCGGGATTATCCGTTTTACTGATTGATATCATTGTAATCGCCGTCACGTTACTTGTTATGATCTATCTCGGTCATAAAATGGGAGTCGACAAACATCTGTCGGCGCTGCTTGCAGTCGGTACCGCTATATGCGGAGCTGCGGCGATTGTCGCTGTTGCTCCTCTAATTGGGGCCAAAAAGGAACTAACGGCAATATCTGTTGCTTGTATAGCCACTCTTGGTACAATTGGGGCGCTCGTTTATATTTTTTTATATCCCTATATGGGATTAGAACCTTACTTGTACGGTGTGCTCGCAGGCTCAACTCTGCATGAATTGGCACATGTCATAGCAGCAGGAGTACCAAGTGGGACGGTCGGGAGCAACGCAGCGATTGTCGTCAAACTCGGTAGAGTTGCCTTATTAATTCCGGTTGCCTTGATTTTGGCCTACTTTTACCGTTCAAAGGATGAGCGGGCGCAAGGGGCGAAAAAAGGATTCAAAAACTTGCCGATCCCGTGGTTTATTTTTGGGTTCTTGGCGATGAGCATCGTCAACACGATGGGGATATTGCCTGAAGCGCTCATTAAGACGCTAATAGCGATAAGCGTATTTTTATTGGCCACCGCTATGGCAGGGCTTGGCTTGAACATCAAGCTTGGTGATTTTAAGAAGGTGGGGAAAAACGCGATCATCGTTGCCATCGCCGGATTTATTGTGCTGGCGCTATTAGGCCAATTGTTAATTGCTGTTTTTTATTGATTGTTCCAAGAAGAAAAAGTACGACTTACCTGCTCATGGAAAATGAGTGGGCAAGTCGTACTTTTTTTATAGAAATCAACATTGATTTAAAAGCCGCGAACTTCATCTTCCAAGTGTTTATCCTGCCTAACTTCCATGATGAAAAAAAATGAAGCGGCTACGAATAACAAAGCAACTGTTGCTTCTTGAACCCATTGTACCAAAAGGATCACCGCCCTTTTTTTTAATTCGCATTGGATTACTTGTGTTTATTATATAGGTATAGGGTACTCATCTGTCAATACCCATCGTACAGATTGGGCGTTGGGCCAGCTTTCCTCAAGAGCTACCTTATAGGAACAGCATATACGATATGCAGCAGCCCATTAATTTGCTGATGTTTGGTCAGGTAATCAAGCTCATCTAATAGCTGCAGCAAATTCATGAGCGAAGGGGGCAGTTCAAGTCCTCCTTCGCTTTCTGCTGTTTCCAGTTCCTTTTCCGATAGCATGAGGTCAGTAATGCAAATACGCCCGCGCGGCTTCAGCACTCGGCGCATTTCATGAATGGCAAGCACCTTCTGCTCGTCCGTTAGATGGTGGAAGGCGAAGCTTGAGACGACGAAGTCAAATCGACTCTCTAAATAAGGGAGGGCTAGAAAATTGCCCAGCTTCGTCTCCATATTGGGATATTTGAATAGGCAACGCTTCAGCATTTCCTTCGATTGATCGACCCCGGCCATTTCCGCACCCCTTTCCATTAACTTTCCAGCTAAGTTCCCTGTGCCGGTTCCAATATCCAAACCTTGCTCGCCTAGAGCTGGATTGAGCCATTTCACCGTTAATTGCAAGGCTTCCTCATAATCCTTGTATTCCCGCAAGCCATCATTATGAACACGCTCATCATGATTTATCGCCAACCGATCAAAGCCCCATTTATCCTGCCAGCAATTCCTCTGTTCGCGCAGTCTTTTTGAACCTTCTGCCAGTTCATAGATATTATCTAGCGGAAGTTTTTGCTCTCTTTTTAAGCTCTCGATCATCCCGTCAGTGGTCTCGATGATCCCCTTAATCTCTAGCCACTTGGAAAATAACACGGAGCGCTGAAGCTCCAGATAATATTGCAACTCCTGCTTATCTGCATGTTCGATTTTTTCCAACGCTTGTTTGATATCGCCAATGGCCATGCCTGCTTCCCGTAAAGCAATAATGGTTTGCAGCCGCCATATATTCTGCTCGCTGAACTCGCGGTATTGGTTATTCTCCTGTTTATCGGGTTTGATTAGCCCTTTTTCCTCGTAAAAACGAATGGTGCGGGCAGAAATATTGAGTTTCTCCGCCGCTTCTTTGATTTTCATCCTATCCCGCCTTTATATGAGCCTTGACCTTCACGTAACGGAAACGTTTAAGGTAATCGTATCACAGCTTAACTATAGGAGGCACTAAACGTTATGAAAACACTGATTAAGGGCGCTACGATTCTAACGATGAATGACGAGATTCCTTTTATGGGCGATATTTTGATTGAAGGTGATCGCATTACGGATATTGGAGCGGAAATAACGGCTGACGCTGATGAGATAATACGGGCAACGGGCATGGCAGCAATGCCGGGGCTGATTAACGCCCATCAACATACACCGATGAGTTTATTGAGAGGTTTTTCCGATGATCTCAAGCTGATGGACTGGCTGGACAAAAAAATGCTTCCTGCGGAAGCAAAAATGACCCCAGAAGATGTGTATTGGGGCGCTAAGCTTTCCATGGCCGAAATGATCCGGTCCGGCACAACGACGTTTGCAGATATGTATATCAATATGAATGAAATTGCTTTTGCAGTTGAGGAGGTCGGTATGCGCGCCTCTTTGACGCGTGGATTGATTTTTCTAGCGGCTGACGGCGGCAGGAGAATGAACGAAGCGCTTGATCTGATCAACCGATGGGGGGGCAAGGCGGATGGGCGGATCACGACAATGCTGGGGCCTCATTCTCCGTACACATGTCCGCCTGAGCCTTTTATCGAAGTGATAACTCTAGCGGAGAAGCTGAACGTACCCATTCATACTCATTTGGCCGAGACGAAAGAAGAGGTCATTAAACTCAGAGACAAATACAATCAAACTCCAGCCGAGTATTTATATCATATTGGCCTCTTTGAGAGGGCGCATGTTTTGTTAGCTCACTGTGTTCATTTGAACCGTCGGGATATAGGGTTGTTAAAAGGAATGCGAGGCGGGGTGTCCCATAACCCTGTCAGCAACTTAAAGCTAGGATGCGGCATTGCACCGGTGTTTGATATGATCGAGCAAGGTTTAACGGTAGGTTTAGGCACCGATGGAGCAGGAAGCGCAACGACCGTTGATATGTTTGAAGGAATAAAGAGTGCAACTTGGCTGCAAAAGTTGGATTACGGTGATCCGACACGATTACCCGCCTCACAGGCATTACGCATGGCAACCCGAGAAAGCGCCAAACTGCTGAACATTGCTGACCAAGTCGGCACCCTCGAAATCGGCAAAAGGGCTGACATCATTTTAGTGGATATGTTAAAGCCCCATCTGCAGCCGATTCACCATATCGAATCTCTTCTTGCATACAGCGCAAATGGCGGAGATGTGGATACGACAATTGTGAATGGTAAAGTGCTCATGCGAGGGGGACAACTGCTCACTATCGATGAAGAACAATTGTATAAAGAAGTTTCAAGCCGCGCCAAGCGAATTACAGAAGGAATTTAACTAGGGACCATAGAATTGGTGACATCCTTGATGTCATCAATTTGTTGTTATAATGGCTGTAGAAATGCGGGGTGAAACGGTGAAACGGACCGATAGGCTGATGGCGATATTGATTGCTTTGCAGCAAAGGTTGGAGACTGCTCAATCGCTGGCCGATAAATTCGAAGTTTCCAAACGAACAATATTACGCGACATGCAATCTCTTTCTGAAATGGGCATCCCTTTGTACTCGATGACAGGCCCCACAGGTGGATTCCGGTTAATGGAAGGTTTCCAGCTTCCTCCACTGCAATTGGATTCACAGGAAGCGTTGACGGTTCTATTCGCTCTGCGCGCCATGACGAAAATGACGGATACGCCATTTAATGGCGCAAGATGGACGGTTACGGATAAAATCAAGGCGATTTTGCCGGAGCAGACGATCCATGTAATCGAGCCGATGCTTGATTATTTTGAAATAGAGGTTCCAGCACGCACGGTGAAAACTCCGCATTTGATTGTTTTACTGGAGCTCACTGCACAATCTCGCTGGATTCAGGCTCTGTACAGCTCAGAAAACAATCAGCGTTGGCTGCAGCTTCTGCCTCGACGAATATATACGGCTCATGGTTTTTGGTATTGCGAAGCATACTCGGTTACTCATGAGGAGCAGAGAACATTCCGAGTGGATCGATTTGAGACGATCGAGATGATGGAACCTTCGGATGAGGTAATCGAGAAGGTTCAGCAACATGATGGGCAACAGCAGCAACATGGTAATCAAGATGAAGCCTTACAGCGAATTCGGGCGAAGTTGACCTATCGTGGCGCATTGTTGGCTGAACAAGATTTCCATATTGGTGAGCAGGTAAGGCAGGTTTCAGAAGAAGAGTGGGAAGTCGATTTTTTATGTCCGGCATCCCAGTGGCAGTGGGCGATACGCTTTTTCTTCACACTCGGTCTGGATGCCGAGGTAATAGAACCCTCGAGCTTAAGACAGGAAATCTATTCGATGTCAAAAGAGCTTTGTGACAGATATAAACTTTAATTCCATGAAGGAGGTTATTTTATAATGGATCAGTCTATTTTAAATCGTGCTAAGCCATTTATTTATAACAATGCCCGTTTGCTGGATCGCAGAAAATATGAATTTTACTTTGAAGGGGGCTCCAAGGAGAGGGTCATTGAGGCGCTTCGTGCCTACCAGAATCCGGATGGCGGATTTGGCAATGCGTTGGAGCCTGACATTCGCTGCCCGAACAGTCAACCGGTTCCGATCGAAATGGCGCTTATGGTCATGGATCAGATGGATGACTTTGATCCGCGTATGATTGACGGAGTCATCCGTTACTTAAAGGAAATAACTTTGCCGGATGGCGGGTTTCCGTTTGTGTTCCGCAGTGCAAGCGAATACCCGCATGCGCCTTGGTGGGCAGCCCAACAGGATGACCAGCCTTCGATCAACCCGACAGGGAGAATCCTCGGTTTATTGTATAAACAGAAGACAAGAACAGATATTTTTCAGGAGGGCTGGTTTTTAAAAAATGTAGCCTATGTTTGGAGCGTTGTAGAAAATACGCAGCCACATGGCTATCATGATGCTGTTCATTGGATTTCATTTTTGCAGCATACTCCTGAGCAAGAGAGAGCCGGCAAAATCTGGCTTATCTTTGATGAATGGGTGAACCGCAGCCGTATAATCGAGCGTAATCCAAAAGCTGAGGGGTATGTCCATAAGGTCCTGGACTGGGCTCCAACCCGTGATAGCTACATGAGCAAATTTATGACGGATGCGGATTTCGCAGAACATGTACAAGTTCTTATCCGCGACCAGCAAGAGGATGGAGGATGGTCAATCAACTGGCCGGCGGTCAGCTCTGGTGGAGAAGCGGAGTGGCGGGGGAGTATCACGATAGATCGGTTATTAACGTTGAGGTCCTTTGGGATGATTTGACCGATAACACCTGACTTGAGACTCGACGACGCGATTGAAAATATAGGGATGCCGTCTGGAAGGCATGTTTGCCTGGATGTCATCGAAGCTTTGTTGGACGATCGTACATTGAACTCGCGTAAAGACTTATGGAAAATCCGATATGAAGAATACTCTCAACTGATATTGATGGTCTAATCGGACTCATTCTCGTAGTTCCATCGCATACGGCTCCATCCAAGGGAACGGAAACGATCAAACCTGTTTACTGCTTGCTTGATAGACGCATAAATGAAATACAAATAGGCAAAAGTCGCTGTCATAGTTTTCGGTAGACAGTTTCTTTTGCCTATAATTTAACGGTATGACGATAGTAGGTTGGACGCTTTGCCCGAAGGTAGTCAGCAGCGGATGTTTGGATGAATGGCCAAGCGCTCCTTTTAAAATAGAGCCATTTATTATTATATAAATATATGTAAAAACCCCAACAATATGATTGATGGAATTATAATTATGAACTATTTCGTAACAATCAACCGATCCTACTCGATTTTGTAAGGAATCATAATTTAGCTAAATTGCGGAGCTGGTATAATGAAGCTATCGGAATATCTCGATTCAGGAGATGAATTGTGTCAGAAATGATCAACTATTGGTAAAAAACTTCCTTTTCCCCTCGATTTGAAGTCGAACAATTCCTCATTTACAGTAGTCAAATAATACATTTCAGTATTTCTATAATTGTATTCTTAATTATCATTTATATAATTATTCCATTAAAAATACATACGTATATCAAAATCAAAAATATCAATTAGACTAAATTCCTTCTATTGTAATTTGGTTCGCAATATGTAATCATATCTCCAACTTAGATGAAGAGAATCGTTAGGTTGTTAGGTGATTTCTTACATAAACAGTCCTGATCGAAAACGCTAATGTCCTAATCGGCAATGAAACGGCGGAAGCGGGGGATTAAGATGAAGAGGTACAGCAAGCGGCAAAGGAGAAAACCTGCGGATAAGACTATTCTTGAGGTGAAGACTTTTGATCTGTTGTAACCGCTTTCTCGAGTGGTTGAACTTTTCCGTACCTGCTGATAATGATGACTGGTCAACAACTACAAGGAGGTGGAGTTTCCAGAATCAGCCGATGGTCGCTGAGCGGAAACGATAAGATGGCACTTAAAATCGGAATTGTAGGATTAAACGGAATCGGCAATAATCATGCTGCATGTTACCAAGAGGACGAACTGGCTGATCTTGTCGCCGTTTGCGACGTAGTGAAGGAACGTGCGGATTCAGCGGCCCAACGCTATGGCGTAAAGGCTTACTATAGCCTGAAAGATATGATTGAGGGCGAGCCCGATCTGCAAATCGTAGACATTGCCACTGGGGGAATCGAGAATGGAAGCTGGCATTTTGAACCTGCTATGGAAGCGATCGGCTACGGAAAACACGTCCTCGTAGAGAAGCCGCTTTGTCATGACATTCGCCAAGGCAGAGAGCTCGTGGCTTTTGCCGAAGAGAAGAAGGTTTATCTTGGCTGCAACTTGAATCACTATTTCACACCACCCGCTGAAAAAGCGATGGAGTACATGAACAACGGCGAAGTCGGTGAACTCGTCTACTGCCTGCTCAAAATGGGCTTTAATGGCGGCGAAGCCAATTACGGGCCAGCTGGATCACCTAAAGTGAAAGGGCATCCTTACTTCCATATGAAAGCCTTTTTAACCCATCCTTTCAGTGTAATGCGCCATTTCTGTGGTGATATTACACACATCCAAACCTTCTCGGACCAACCAGGCTTCCGCAGAAACGCAGGCGATGTGATGGTTTCAATCAACAGCATTCACGTTAAATTCGCCAATGGCGGCGTCGGTTATCTGCTTAGCCAAAGAGGGGATACCGTGTATGGCTTGGGCGGCTGGTGGAGCGCTGAAGTGGCCGGTACAAAAGGTACCTTTACAATCGAAAACTGTGTGGAGAAGCTGTCGTTATGGAGAGCAGAAAGAGGCATTCCGGGCATCAGCGAGCCGGTAAAAGCGGAAGTAACCGATTATGGTACAAAAGATTTCAACCGCACCTTCAACAATAGGCTTCACGCCTTTTTAGAAGATATTTCGAACGGAGTTCCCCGTGAGGAGCTGCGAGCGAATGGCCGGGATGCACTGGCCGTGCTTGAATATACTTTTGCCGTCATCGAGTCGTATGAGCGGGGCGGAGAAGTCGTAAGACCACATGCGCTGCCGCCACTGTCTGGCGACCCAATATCATTGAAGTAATCCACTTCCATACAGCGACCGGTTGAAACTTGTTACTCTTTTCAACCGGTCATGGTGTAAATTGAATCAGACATGCTTATTGAGACAGATTGCTTTTCAGACATGCGGCTGACAATCCATAACCCATCCATCGAATTCTGGTGAAGAGCCCCCAGTATCCGCTCTTCATCTGCATTCGATCGATGTGATGCGTTAATTAGCGGCGATCAACCGGAGAAGTCCTTTATGAAAGGTGGAGCTACCAAAGTGAAGGATATACTGCAGAGCGACTCGTTTATGAATGAACAATTTCCTTTTTACATTATGAAGACCATACAGGGAGCAGTTCAAGAGCATGGTCATAATTTCGTGGAGCTTGTATATGTAGTGCGGGGTAAAGGCGTTCATCGGTTTGGCGGAATCGACTATGAGATTCAAACCGGCGACGTAATCATCATTAATCCAGGTGAAACGCACTCTTACATGGTCCAAGGCGAAGAGAGAATGGAAATCATCAATTGTCTATTCATGCCGAGTTTCATTTCTGACACCCTCCTGCGTGAGCTGGGAATTTCAGGGTCTATGGATTATTTTTACGTACATCCTTTCTTGAATACTGAAGTTAGGTTTAACCATCAACTTAATTTAAGCGGACAGGATGCGGCATCCGTGCTGGCCATTCTGGAAAGCATGCTCCGGGAAAGCGGTAACCGAAGCCCTGGTTACACCTTTATTATCCGGCTGCAGTTGGTTGAATTGCTGATCCTGCTGTCCCGATATTATACGCTCATGCAGAAGCACAGAACGGTTGCTTCGCCGCGACGATTGGACCGTGAAATTACGGCCCGGCGCATCTATGGTTACTTGGAACGTAATTACGACAAGAAAATAACGCTTCAATCGCTTTCTGAGCTGTTCAATGTTAGCGTACGCCAGCTCAACCGATACATGAGCCAGGAGCTCGGGAAAAGTGTAGTCGATGTCATGCATGATATTCGGATCGCACGCGCCAAACATCTGCTCTTGGAGTCCAATGAAAAAGTAATTTCCATTGCGACAATGGTCGGTTATGAAGATCCTTCCTTCTTCAGCCGTCTATTTTTCCGTCATGTCGGCTGCTCTCCGAGTCAATACCGAACGTGTCTTGAGAACCAGCTAACTGAATCCATATAAACGGAGCCATTCCTTACGTGTTGGCCAGTGGTCGGTAGTAGGTCTCGATCAGAGGCCAGCACTTTGGAGGGCCGATTCAGAACGAAATGGAGGGGTCATCAATGGCAAGGGTGTTATTCAACAATGTCGTAAAGCGATACAACAAATCGGGTCAGTTGTCCGTCGATCATTTCAACCTGGAGATCGAGGATCAGGAGTTTATGGTTCTGGTTGGCCCATCCGGATGCGGCAAGTCGACGACCCTCAGAATGGTCGCAGGTCTTGAGCAAATCAGCAGCGGTGATATTTATATCGGTGACCAGCTCGTTAACGATGTTCCGCCGAAAAAGAGAGACATCGCCATGGTTTTTCAAAATTATGCTCTCTATCCCAATATGAGCATATTTGAAAACATGGCATTTGGGCTGCGGCTGCGCAAAACGGAAAAACATGTGATAGAATCGTCCGTCAAATCCCAATCCAGAACGCTTGAAATCGAGCATCTGCTGGAACGGAAGCCCAAACAGCTGTCAGGCGGCCAGCGGCAGAGGGTTGCGCTCGGCCGGGCAATTTTGCGAACGCCCCAGGTGTTTCTTATGGATGAGCCTCTGTCCAATCTGGACGCGAAGCTGAGGGTACAGATGCGCGAAATGATCATCGAGCTGCATCGCGAGCTGGCGACAACAATGATTTATGTGACTCATGATCAGACGGAAGCAATGACGATGGGAACACGCATCTGCGTGATGAAGGATGGATTGATCATGCAAGTAGATACGCCCGAGGTCGTTTACAACCGCCCGGTCAATCGGTTTGTGGCCAGCTTTATCGGCTCGCCCGAAATGAACTTTTTGCAAGGGACGATCATGGAAAAGGAGCGAAGCTTATATTTCAGCACCAAGCGCTTTTTTATGGAAATTCCTTATTCCATGCATGAGGCGCTTAGAGCCGGGGGCAACGTCGACCGATCCGTGACGATGGGAATACGCCCCGAGAACCTTCAAATCGTGCGGGAGCTGGATGAACCACCTACGGATGGAACCCAGATTACGGGAATCGTTACCTTCTCGGAGTTGATGGGTGCGGATCGGTATATTCATCTAGACCTCGGGCATGAGCAAAAGCTCGTTATTCGGGCACCGGCCTTTACGAAATATGCGGATGGAACAAGGCTGGAAGTGACGATGAAGAGCGAATTCATCAACTTTTTCCATCGGGAAACCGGCAATGCGATCCGGTAGCGCGCCAATACCTGTAAAGGAGGCCAAATGATGAACAATCCGCCACGAAGGAGACGGCGAATCTGGGCGATCCCGGTTGTCGTTTCGCTAACTGCCGGCATACTGCTGACTCCCTCCTATGCAAATGGAACCGTTACCCGAGGGACGCTGCCAAATCCTGAAACGATATCGATCCCGGCAGCGGCTTCGGCGGAGCCGATTTATTCTCAGGTGCTCAAGAAGTGGTCCGAGGAAGGCGTTAAGGACGCAAACACTTCAGATATTGCTTTGAGTGCCTCCGATTACGCCAACGCTTCCGCCGAAGTAAAGCCTGAGCCGCTGGCAGGAAGCTCCGATTCGGTGCTGCTGAACGAAAAACAGTGGGTCGAATATGAAATCGACGTTCCCCAAAGCGGGCTCTATCAGCTGCGGCTTCATTATTATTCAGTGGAAGATTCCAGCATTCCGAATCAAATCGCCATTACGGTGAACGGCAAGTCTCCCTTTGTGGAAGCCCAGAGCATCAAGCTCGATCTGCAGTGGAAGGATGAACATTATCCGCCTCAAGCGGATAAAAAAGGCAATCAAATCCGTCCCGGCCAGCTAGCGGTGAAAGGTTGGCAGGAGCGGGAGCTGATGGAGTCTTCCTATGCAAGCAACGAGCCTTTGCGCTGGAACCTGAGCCAAGGCAAACAGGTCATTCGCATCCAGTCGGTATACGAGCCGATTGCGATCGATCGGATTACGCTTCAGGCTCCGGGAAATATCCCATCCTACGAAGAAGCAAAAAAAGAGCTCAAGCAAGAGGGCGGCGGAGATCCGAACTGGTATACAGCTCTTGAAGCGGAACAGATGAGCGTAAAGTCGGAGCCTTCAGTGCAGATGCAGGCAAGCCGGGACGATCTAGCCTCGCCGGAATCCGACGGAAAAATCGTGTTTAATACGATGGGCGGCTCAAACTGGGTTCGCGGAGGCCAAACGGCGGCATGGACATTTGAAGTCCCCGATGATGGCCTGTATAAGATCGATTTGAAATACATGCAAAACTTTAATAAAGGCTCCAATGCCTACCGGCAAATTCGGATTGACGGCAAAATTCCTTACGAGGAATTAAAAGCGTTTTCATTTTCTTATCGGCGAAACTGGTCGATGACCTCGCTAGGTCAGAGCAAAGAAGATCCTTTCCTCTTTTACTTAACCAAAGGCAAACATGATCTGTCGATGACCGTTACGAATGCTCCTGTTACGCCGATCGTCGAGGCGATTCAGTATGTGTCCTCGGAAGTTCAAGACATCAATCGGCTCGTCCGGCTTCTGACCGGCGACAATGCGGACGTCAATCGGGACTGGAACATCACCGAGCAGCTGCCCGACGCCAAACAAAGGCTGGAAAAGATGAGGGATACGCTGAATGATGTTTGGGCTTACATGAAAGAGCTTTACGGCACGGAGGCCGGCGGTACGGCCACGATCCGCGACGCCGTATCCAAGCTGCAGCGCCTGGCCGACCGGCCGAACGATCTGCCCACTAAGCTCGGTAATTTGACCTCGGTGCAGGAAACGTTGTCCACTTTTTCCTTGGAGCTGACCAAGCAGCCGCTCATGCTGGATCAAATCTATATCTCAAAAGCGACAGCCGAGATTCCGGATGTGACTCCATCAACTTGGAAAGTGATGACCAACACCGTCAAAACGTTTTTTATGACGTTTTCCCCGGATTATTTTGATTACGGGCGTCAGGATGGAGATGCGGCGATTACCGTTTGGGTCAATCGTGGCCGGGATTACGTGTCGCTCATGCAGCAAATGGCTGACGAGCAGTTCACCCCTTCAACGGGCATTAAGGTAAATGTGAACATTATGCCGAACCCGCAGCTGCTGATTCTGAGCAATTCGGCGGGCCGGGAACCTGACGTCGCGCTGGGGCTCGATCAGGGGATGCCGGCCGATCTGGCGATTCGCAACTCGCTGCTTGACCTGAGCCAGTTCAAGGACTACGACAGCGTCGCCAAGCAGTTCTTGCCGGGCTCGCTCGTTCCTTTCCACTATGATCAGGGCGATTATGCGCTTCCGGAAACGATCATGTTCAATGTGATGTTTTATCGGAAAGATATTTTGGAGGAGCTCAAGCTCAAAGTACCGCAAACATGGGAAG
Organism: Paenibacillus herberti; assembly: GCF_002233675.1. GTDB lineage: Bacteria > Bacillota > Bacilli > Paenibacillales > Paenibacillaceae > Paenibacillus_O > Paenibacillus_O herberti. The sequence goes on from NZ_NMUQ01000001.1 coordinate 1,367,629, forward strand.
ACATCTATGTCATGCTTCCAACGTTGCAGCAGCGGGGCTACGATTTTTACATCCCTTCAACGAACTATGTACCGTTTTTCTACCAGAACAACGCATCCTTTTATACCCCAGACGGGCTCAAATCCGGCCTGGATTCTCCCCAGTCGTTCGAAGCGTTTAAAAAGTGGACCGATTTCTTCAATATTTACGGCCTGCCGCAGGAAGTTCCGAATTTTTATATGCATTTCCGCAACGGGAATATCCCGATCGGCCTCTCCGATTTTAATCTGTATTTGCAGCTGCTGGTAGCCGCACCGGAAATTTCCGGGCAATGGGCGGTTGCGCCGCTTCCCGGCACCCGCAATGAAAACGGCGATATCGAGCGCTGGGGCGGCGGAGCGATTCAAGCCGGGTCCATCTTCAAGTCCTCCGAGAATCCCGAACAATCCTGGGATTTCCTGAAATGGTGGACGTCAACGGAGACGCAAACGCGCTTCGGCAACGACATGGAGATGTTCAACGGCGTCGAGTTCCGCTGGAATACCGCTAATAAAGAAGCTTTCCAGCAGATTTCTTGGCCCAAGGAGCATGCCGCCGAGATTAACAAACAGCTGGAGTGGTTCCAGGAAATTCCGAACGTTCCCGGAGGATATTTTACCGGACGCGAGCTTGGCTTTGCCTGGAATCGAACCGTTCTCGACAATATGAATTTCCGCGAATCACTGGAGGGAGCCATCTTCGAAATCAATCGGGAGCTGCTGAGAAAACAGCAGGAGTTCGGATTTGTCGATAAAGATGGCAATGTGGTCCGTAAGCTGGACGTTCCTTCAGTCAAGCCGCAGGTCGGAGGTGAGAGCGAAAAATGAGCCAGGAACTGGTCACAACGGCGGGTCCCCCGCGTGCTACTCGCCGGAAAAAGCTTGCCATTGCCTCGACCTTAACGTCCATGAGGAAAAATTGGCTTTCTTATGTATTCATCGCACCTTTTTTAATTACATTCCTTTTATTTATCGTCATTCCGACTATAGCGGCGATCATACTGTCCTTAACTTATTTCAACGCAATCGAACCGCCAAAGTTCGTCGGCTGGCTGAACTATCAGAACCTGCTCACCCAAGACATGGTTTTCTGGAAGTATGCGATTCCGAATACGTTCAAGTTTGCCATTATCGTCGGCCCGCTCGGTTATATGGCGGCGTTTATGCTCGCCTGGTTCATTACGCAGCTTCCGGCGAGAATCCGGGTTTTCTATACGCTGGCGTTATACTCGCCGTCGATGACCGCTGGCGTGGCGATGTCTGTCGTGTGGCTGATCTTTTTCAGCGGCGATAGGCTGGGCTACTTGAACAGCTTCCTGCTGGAGCTCGGCATCATCAGCGAGCCGGTGCTTTGGACGCAGGACCCAAAATATTTGATGACGGTCATGATTCTCGTGACGCTGTGGAGCAGCATGGGCGTCGGTTTCCTAGCGCTGCTGGCCGGTTTGCAAAACGTCGATACGCAGCTGTATGAGGCAGGCCGCATCGACGGAATTCGCAACCGGCTGCAGGAAATCTGGTACATTACGATTCCTGCCATGAAACCGCAGATGCTGTTCGGTGCGGTTATGGCCGTCGTCGGGACGCTGAAAGCCGGCTCTATCAGCACTCAGTTGTCGGGCTCAAATCCGTCACCGCAATATTCCGGCCATTTGCTGATCAATCATATCGACGACTACGGCTTTATCCGGTACGAGATGGGCTATGCCTCAACCATATCTGTGTTGCTGCTAGTCATGACCTACATCGTGAGCCGGATCTGCTGGAAGCTGTTCGGTTCGAAGGAGGAATGACTTCATGCGGGATTGGGCGTACAACTTAAAAAAAGGGTTCCGTTCACTGCGCCGAATGACGACGTTCCAATGGATTTTGTTCGTCGCCATGACGCTGCTCGCCGCCTTCATGCTGCTGCCGATTGTTTATTTGGTCAATCATGCACTGAAGCCGTTTAACGAGTTGTTTCTGTATCCGCCAACCTTTATCGCGAAACAGCCAACGCTGCAAAACTTCACCGATCTGATCGTCGTGACGCAGTCGTCCGCCGTGCCGGTGACAAGGTATTTGTTCAACAGCATCGTGATGAGCGTGCTCGTGTTTTTCACCTCGTGCCTGATTAGCGTTCTGTGCGCGTATCCGCTTTCCAAGCACAAGTTCCCGGGCAGGGGCATTATCTTCTCCGGCATTATCATCTCGCTGATGTTTGCGCCGGAGATGGTCGGCATTCCGCGTTACTTCGTCATTAGCAATCTCGGCATTATCAATACGTACTGGGGACATGTGCTTCCCCTTGTGGCAATGCCGGTCGGAGTGTTTTTGATGAAACAGTTCATCGACCAAATTCCGGATGAGTTGCTGGAAGCCGCGAAGGTGGAAGGGGCGAAAGAGCTCCGGATTTTCGCTAAAATCGTCGTTCCTCTGTGCATGCCGGCCGTCGCAACAACTGCCATCCTTTCGTTCCAGACGGCATGGTCCTCCGATGAAACGTCTACGCTGTTCATGGAGGATGAAACGATGAAAACGCTCCCGTTTTTTGTCAACACGTTGACAAACAATCTCTCCAACAACGTGGCCAATCAAGGCGCTGCGGCGGCGGTAGCGCTGCTCCTGTTTCTACCGAACTTTATCATTTTCCTAGCGATGCAGAAGAAAGTAATTACGACGATGATGCATTCCGGCATCAAATGACCGGGATAGCGACAACTTGCCCAAATGGAGAGGATGAGCAGGCATGCCCAAATGGTTGCGCTTTGTAATCGCGGCGGTGCTTGTAACTGGACCCTGGCTTCAACCGCCGGCCGCACAGGCGGAGCTTCCTTACCGAACGTTTTCCTACGACAGCGGGAACGGGCAGTTTTTTGTCCAGCCTGCCTACGTGCCTACCGGTTATATCGGGCTGAATATGGTGCCGCCGGATGTTAACGGAGGTCCCCCTAATCTGAACAATCCCAATGATTTGTTCATCGACGGGCAGGATCATCTGTTCATAGCGGATTCCAAAAACAACCGGATTGTGCAGCTGGACTCAAACGGAAGCTACGTCGCCGCGTTCGGGATGCAAAAAGGCCCCGGCCAGTTGAAAGAACCGAACGGAGTTTACGTCGACGAGAAGCATGTTTACGTTGCCGATACTGGCAACAAACGCATTGCCGTTTACGACAGGTCTGGAGCCTTCGTGAAAGAATACAAACGCCCGGACACAACGCTGCTTCCCCGCGACTACGAGTTCGAACCGGTGAAGCTGACCGTGGATAAACGAGGCTTTCTGTACGTCGCAACTAAAAACGGCTATCAGGGCTTAACGGTGATCGACCCGGAAGAGGGGAGCTTTCAAGGCTTTTTCGGCGCGAATAATGTCCCTTTTAATATGTTGGATTATTTGAAACGCCAAGTTTATACCGAAGAACAGCTCAAAAAAGAAATAACAAAGCAACCCGGCTCCGTTAGCAACGTCATGATCGATAAAGCCGGCCTGATCTATACAACCAGCATATCCGTCGACACGGGTCAGCTCAAAAAATTCAACTTTGCCGGCAAGGATCTGCTTGGCAATCGGTTGTTCGGCGCCCAGACTGTCTTCACGAATGAAGAGCGGCTGTTCCAGGATATAACGGTCGACGGCAACGGGAATATGTCCGCGATCGACGCTGGAAGCGGGCGTGTGTATCAATACGATCCGCAGGGCGGCATGCTGTTCTCGTTCGGCGGAAAGAACGAAGGTTTCAACAAGCTTGGCCTGTTCAACTACCCGTCCAGCATTGCAGTTGATTCCAAAGGAAATCTGTACATTTCCGACCGAATGTCCAACCTGATTCATATCTTCCGCCAGACGGAATTTGCCCAACTGGTGCATAAGGCCAACGAGCTGTTCATGTTGGGACGTTACGAGGATAGCGAGCGCTACTGGCAAGAAGTGCTACATCTGAACAGCAAATATTACAAGGCGCATCTCGGCTTGGCAAAGTCCTTTTACCGTAAGGGCGAATGGCAGAATGCGATGCGGGAATTCCGGCTGGCCCGGGACGTGAAGGGGTACTCGGATTCCTTCTGGCAGCTTCGCGTCATCTGGCTGCAAAACAACTTTAGTACGGTAGTAACCTCTGGTCTTGTGCTTCTAATCCTTTATGCGGCGGCGGTCAAGCTCTGGAAAAAGATGAAGTGGAGGAACGGCGATGGCAGACCTGGTGCTAAATCTCAAACAAGCCATTCGAATACTTCGGCATCCGGTTGACGGCTTCTGGGAGCTGAGGTACGAGAGGCGGGGAAGTCTTGGTTCGGCGGCGATACTGCTTGCGCTTGCTTATCTGGCGACTCTCCTATCCGAGATCACGACTAGCTTTATTTTCAATCCGATCGATGTTAAATTCGTCAACCCATGGTTTTTATTTGCACAGGTAGCTATACCGTGGGTGACCTGGGTGCTGGCCAACTACATGGTCAGCTCCATTAACCGGGGGCAGGGCAGGCTTGTCGATGTTATCGTCGGCAGCTCTTACGCGCTTGTGCCGTATATTCTTTTTTCGGTGCCGCTGGCGTTGCTCTCTAATCTGTTGACGATTGGCGAGAGCTCTATCTATCAATTTTTCAACTATTTGATTATCGGCTGGACCGTATTTCTCTTCATCGTGTTTGTTCAGGAAGTCCACAACTATGATATCGGAGAAACAATTTGGATTACCATTTTATCGCTGCTGTTCATGCTGGCGATGTGGGTGCTGATTCTGATCTTCGCCGGTCTGTGCGTTCAGCTGATTGATTTCATCCGGCAGCTCTATGAGGAGGTGTCGTTCCGTGGGTAAAGCCAAATGGCTGCGTTTGATCGCGCTATCGGTTGTGGTAATTGCGGTAGGCGCGTTTGCCGTAGCCGGATTCCGTTATGTGAAGGGAGAGCTGGAGGCTTCCCCGATAACGGCAGCCGGCAAGGGAGGGCCGACCAACGCCAAAACCGTGCAAACCTCAAAAGGCCCTGCAGTTAAAACAGGTCCTTTTACGGCAGCGGTTGTGAAGGAAACCGGCAAGTTTAAGTTAGAAGTCGGTGCCGACGGACGAATTGCAGTTACGGATAAGCGTAACAATCATGTTTGGCGCAGCAACCCTGACGAGCAGTCGCTGGCTTCCGAGACGGTCAAAGGGGTTTGGCGCAAAAATCTCGATTCTGCCTTTTATTTGGAATACGTAGATACGCGGCAAGCCGGATCCAAGCTCAAATACGGCAATTTCTCCGATTTGAGGACAGCGGTCTCCGTGAAGGAAACGGACGAAGGCGCGGAAATTACGTTTGATCTGAAATCGATTGAAAGCAGCTTTGTGTTCGTTGTGTCGATGAAGGACGGCTACCTTGAGGTAGATATTCCGTCCGACCGTATTAAGGAAGGCCCTAACACCCAGTTCGTTTATTTATGGGCATTCCCATTTTTTGGGGCGGCACACAGCGACATGCCGAACGGGCATATGTTCGTGCCTAGCGGCATGGGCGCGACGATCGAATTCGATCCTAACGGCAAATATCCGTTCCGTTATACGGGCGAAACCTACGGTATGGATCTGTCCGTATCGACCCAATCGTTCCGTGGCTCGCCGGACGATCCGTCGGATGTGCTGCTTCCGGTGTTCGGCATATCGTATGGACAGAATGCACTGTTCGGAATTATTACAAAAGGGGAGACAAACGCCAACATCAACGCGACTCCCGGCGGGCTCTATACTTCGTACAACTGGATCGCGCCTCAATTCCAGTATCGGCAAGAGTATTACCGGCAAACGAGCAGCTTCGGGGAAGGCTTCAACGTCTACGACGAGAAGCGGCTGGAGGAAGACCGCCAAATCCGGTATTACTTTTTGCAGGGAGATAAGCCGGAGCAGATCAATTACGTCGGCATGGCGTCGGCTTACCGCAGCTATCTAATGGAAACGAAAGGGCTGAAGCGGGTTGAATCGCAGCCGGAGAGCTTGCCGCTGGAAATAGCGTTTTTCGGCGGGGACCGCGAGCCAAGCATGTTCGGTTCGAAGCTGGTGACGACAACAACGTTTGATCAAGCAGCCGACATCGTGGATAAACTTGCGGCCTCCGGCATAACCGGCATGGACATCGTGTTTGAAGGCTGGTCCAACGGCGGCTTCATGCGCTATCTGCCGGATCGTCTGCCTCCGGAGGAGGCTTTGGGCGGAACGGATGCGCTTAAACGCTTGATTAAAAAGGTGCAGAGCAGCGGTAGCCGCTTTTATTTGGACGACAACTTTGTCATTGCTTATTCCGGCAAAGGTTTTGTCGCCAGGGAAGAGGCTGTAAGGGATTCCAACACCCGGGTTGTGGAAGACGAGATGGGGCCTTCAGGCGGATTTTCCTTCCGAAAAGCGACCAAAAAATACTGGATGCAGCCTGACTTATCCTTGAAGGAACTAGAAAAAAGCTTACCGACGTACAAAGATTTCGGCGTGGACGGTGTTCATCATAATTCCATCGGTGAGGTGCTATTCTCCGACAATACCCCCGCCAATCCGTTCAGCCGCGGCGCTACCGCCTCGATCTTCGCTGAGATGTTGGGCAAAACGAAATCCGAGCTCGGCAGCGTTCGTGTCTCACACGGCAATTCGTTTGTTCTTGGCAAAGCTGACCATATCAGTGACTTACCGCTCAGCCCGAGCTACGATTTGCTGGCCCAAAAGAGCGTGCCGTTTTATCCCATCGCCATTCACGGCCTGGTGAGCTATTCCGGAAAACCCGGCAATTTGCGCGATGAGTTCAACGCCGAGCTGCTGCGTTCCGTGGAATACGGCGCTCAGCCGTCTTATCTGCTCACCTTCGAAGACCCCGGCCTTTTGAAGGATACGTTCACCAGGTACATTTTCAGCAGCCAATATTCGGAATGGATGGACACGATCGTCAAGGAATACAAGCGGGCCAACGCCGTTCTCGGCGGACTGCAGAATCAAATGATCGTGAATCATCGCAGCTTGGACAAAGATGTATTTGAAACAACGTACGAAAACGGCCAACGCGTCATCGTCAACTACGGGGATGCTCCTTACCGCGGCAACGGCGTGGAAGTCAAACCGAACGATTTCGCTATGGCCGGCAAAGGAGGATAAGCGCATGTTGCCTTTCAAACGCAGAATTTCCATAGAAGCCCGCGAAGCCTTCTCCGCTTATGCCCTCCTGACGCCATGGCTGGTCGGACTTGGATTGTTTGTGCTCTATCCGCTCATTTATTCCTTTTATATGAGCTTCCAAAATGTGCGGGTAACCGGGGATGGGCTGATTATGCAGCCAGTCGGCTTCCTCAACTACAAAAATGCGTTTTTGCAGGACAGTGACTTCCCCCTGATGCTCGTCCGGTACATGCAGGAGACGATCCTGACGATTCCGGTCATCGTGCTGTTCTCGCTGCTCGTCGGAATCATGCTGAACATGAAGCTGCCGGGCAAAGGGGTGTTTCGCGCGATCTTTTTCCTGCCTGTTATATTTGCCACAGGCCAAGTGCTGAACGAGATTTTTAACCAAGGAGCTGCGGGGTTATCGCTGCTGGAGCAGTACAACATTCAGCCCTATATCGAGAGCAATCTTCCTAAAATGTTCTCCGATCCGCTGCTCGCCGTCTTGAATAAATTTGTCATCGTACTCTGGTATTCCGGCGTTCAAATCATCATCATCGTAGCCGGTTTGCAGACGATCGGCCGGCCGGTGTACGAGGCGGCGGGAATCGACGGCGCTTCGCGCTGGGAAACGTTCTGGAAAATAACGCTGCCCGCGTTGACGCCATTCATTTTGCTCAACACGATTTATACTGTTGTCGAGATGTTCACGTTCCCGTTTAGCCCGATTCTCGGCCTGATTACCAACCATATGAAATATACAGGTTATGGTTATGCCAGCGCGCTGGGCTGGGTCTACTTCTCCATCGCGTTTGTGCTCATTCTGCTCGTCATATGGTTCTTCAAACGAATAGACGGTCAATCCGAGAAGCGGAGGTAAAGCCCCATGGATAAAGTAGCCTGGACACGAAGAATGCTGTTCGGAAACCAGGAAAAAAACGGCTGGATTATGAATTTGGTACTGTACGCGCTGCTGCTCAACATTGCTTATCTCTATCTGAATCCATTGTTCTATATGATTTCAACAATGTTCAAAAATCAGGTTGATCTGCTAGATCCATCCGTTCGCTGGATTCCGCGCAGCCTGGAGTGGAACAATCTCAAGTTGGCCTGGGAAGGACTTAATTATGGGAAAGGACTGGTCAACAGCCTGACGATCAGCGGCTTTGGAGCGATCTTTCACGTGATGGCATGCGCCTTGGCCGGATACGCCTTCGCCAAATTCAATTTTCCCGGCAAGTCGATTCTGTTCGGACTGCTTATTCTGAGCTTCCTTATTCCGCCCCAAACGATTGTGATTCCGATGTTCCTGCTCATTAAAGAGCTTGGATGGATGGGCACCAAATTCGCAATAATCGGCCCGGCAATGTTCGGTCACGGCATTCGGGGTTCGCTGTTTGTCATTATTTTTACACAGTTTTTCCGCACGCTACCGAAGGAGCTGGACGAATCCGCGCGCATCGAAGGGGCCGGTTCGCTGCGGATTCTTACGCGTATTGTCATTCCCCTCGCTAAACCGGCGATTCTCGTCGTGTTCCTGTTTTCCTTCATCTGGCACTGGAATGAAACGTATATGACTGCACTGGTCGTGGGACCGGAGAACACTCCGCTCACGCTCAGCTTGAACAACTTGCAGGCCGTGCTCAAGGGGTTCTATGAAAGCGACGCCGACAACATGTTTAATGAAACGATCCGCATGGCCGCAAGCTTCCTCATCATCACGCCACCGCTTATTCTATATGCCATCGCTCAGCGATGGTTCGTCGAAGGAGTAGAGCGGACGGGATTGATCGAGTAGCGCGTATCCCCCCGCAGTTTCCCAAATGAAAGGAGGTGAGTGAGGGAGGGGCCTAAGGGCTGGCACTGTTCTTAAGCTAAATTACAGGACCATACCATTCATTTGGAGGAATTAAGCGATGAAAACAGGAAATCGCAAACGGTTCCAAAAGGTCAGTGCCTTATGCTTGGTGATGCTAGTCGTATCTGTTATGACAGCATGCACCGGTGGTGGAGGTAACAACGGGGGAGCAGTCACAGCGAATAACAGCGGCAGCGCGGCCAATCAAGGGGCTGGCGCAGAAACGAACAGTCCGCCAGAAAGTCCGCCTGCGGCTGCAATAGATAAAACCGCCATTAAGGGCGAGGTGAAGATTCTAGGCGCCGGAATTGACAGTTTCAAAAAAATGATGGTGGACTTTAACAAAGAGTATCCAAACGTCAAAGTGGTTGCAATGGAACAGAGCATTCATGATTTGGCGGCTCTCATTGCCGCCGGCGAAAAGCCGGACGTTATTTTGGCCGACGGCGGGCGTTTTCCATTGAAATGGGTCCAGGACAAACTGATCCGGGATATGAAGCCGTTTATGGACAACGATCCGGAAATTACGGCCGACATGTTTTATGAGCCCGCATACACCAGGGGCCTTGGCGTTGACGGTCAGGTGTGGCAGCTGCCTTATACGGTTGATCCCAACTTTACGATGATGTATAACCAGGAAGTTTTGGAGCAGTACGGCGATACGGAATTGCCGGAAATGAACTCATTGCCGGAATTTGGAGATTTTCTGAAAAAATACTGGGTGGTTGAGAACGGCGAGCAAGTGATGACTACTTTTTCGCCTTTTGAAGTATACGGCAACTTCAACAGCCTGATTACAATGGCTTTTCTGAACGGCGCGGACCAAACGACCTTTTACAATCCGGAGACGAATAAGGCAACATTCAACGATCCCAAAATCGTAGAAGCGCTGGAATGGATGGTGCGCTTTAAACGGGAAAATATCAATGACGAGCGCATTGAGAAGCTTAACAAAACGCTGCCGGAAAATACGTCTCGCTTTTTGGCGGGTAAGTCGCTGCTGGAGCCGGCGGTTCTCGTTCATGTCAGAGAAAACTTGAAGGCCAATCCGGATATTCAACTAAAACCAATGCCTGCCGAATCACTTTGGGTGGGCGGACACGGCCTTTCCATGACAACTCTCGGTACAAAAGAAAACGAAATGGCCACCTGGTCGCTGATCAAATGGATCACCTCCAACAAAGTTGCCGCGGAAGCAAAGCTCAAAATTGATTCGGGCCTATCTGCAATCAAGGATAACCCTTATCTGGTCGAGCAGGCTGAATCCGATCCCGTGCTTGCAGCAGCCTATGAGGTGCTGCAGCAAGCGAAGAAACATCCGCCATTTTTGCCAGTGCCATTTGAGGAAGAATTCAATGCAAAAATCGGCGATGTTATGACGGGTGTACTTGAACCGAAGGCTTTCCTGGATCATATGACAAAATACTCGCAAACGCTGCTAGATGAAATTAAGGGTAAATAATCCTTCATAAGCGCAAACAGTAAGCCCACTATTACATTGATTGGAGAGATTTTTTTATGATGCAATCAATAAAAAAAGGGTTCAATAAGATTGGCGCCATCATCTTGGTGATGACACTTGCAGCTTGCAGCGGCGGGACAGGCAACAGCGGAACGAATAATGATCCAGGCAGCAATTCGGCAACAAATGCACCAGTGAATGTAGAAACAAACACGCCAGTGGAAAGCCAGCCGCCGGCAATCGATAAAACGGCCATTAAAGGCGAGATTAAAGTATTATCGATATTCGGCGGTGGAGCCATTGAAAATTTCAACACGATGATGGTCGAATTCAATAAAGAATATCCCAATGTCAAAGTGACGCATATGGAGCAGGGCATTAACGATCTGGCTGCACTTATATCGGCCGGCGATAATCCCGATGTCATCATTTCCGACGGCGGTCGGTTTCCGATCGGCTGGATTACGGACGGACTTATTCAGGATATGAAGCCGCTTATGGAGAAAGATCCAGAAATAACGGCTGATATGTTCTATGAGCCGGCTTATAATCGCGGACTTGGCGTTCAAGGCCAATTATGGCAGCTCCCGTATACGGTCGATCCCAACTTCACGATGATTTACAATCAAGAGGTGCTGGAGCAGTACGGCGATACAGAAATTCCTGAATTGAATTCCTTGGCTGAATATGAGGACTTTCTGAAAAAGTACTGGGTAGTCGAAAATGGCGACCAGGTCATGACCACATATTCTCCGTTTGAAGTGTACGGCAATTTTAACAGCCTGATTACGGTTGCTTACCTCAACGGTGCGGATCAGAGCAGTTTTTATAATCCGGAAACGAATAAGGTGACATTCAATGATCCGAAAATTGTAGAATCGCTGGAATGGATGTTGCGTTTCAAACGTGAAAACATCGACGATGGCCGGATGACTAAGCTGAATGAGTCCCTTCCAGCCAATACGTCACGCTTCGCAGCCGGTAAATCGCTGCTGGAGCCGGGAGTTGTCGGCGCTGTCCGTGATGCTCTCAAGGTCAACCCCGACGCGCAATTGAAACCGATGCCTGCCGAATCGCTCTGGATGGGCGGTCACGGAATCCACATGACCACCCTCGGCAAAAAGGAGAACGAAGAAGCCGGCTGGTCGCTTGTCAAATGGATAAGCTCCAGCAAAGCAGCGGCGGAAATAAAGCTAAAAACAATTGCGAGCTTGTCCGGCATCAAGGATAATCCTTACCTGGTTGAGCAGGCGGAGACCGATCCTGTAATGGCCGTTGCCCTTGAAATTTTGCAGCAAGCCCAAAAAGTGCCTCCGTTCCTGCCAGTGCCGTATGAAGGTGAATTCGACAAGAAATACGGAGAGGTTCTGTCCGGCAAGCTGGAACCTAAGGCATTTTTGGACTATATGACCAAGTATACTCAGGCATTGTTGGATGAATTGAAGAAGTAATAGATCGGAAGAGGAGCATTTGCCGTCCCAATCGACGGCAGATGCTCTTTTTTAATCATTACTTATAAATTGGCATAATCCGCCATTGTTTTGTCTGAAAGCGCTTTGATGCCTACTAAATCCAGCGGCTACACTAAACTTGTCGAAAGGAATCGAACTAACAAACCAAACAACATGCCAGCTACTTCAACTACAGGAGGAAAGTCTACATGAGACAGAAAGCTCGTAAAGGATTGAAAACGATCGGTGCAATCGGTTTGGTGACCGTGCTTGCGGCTTGCAGCAGCGGGGGCGCAGGCAATAACAGTGCCAACAATGCCGCTAATGCTGGGACAAGCCCGCAGCCGAGCACGACAGCAGAACAGACTTCCACGCCGGATAACTCCGCCGTCAAAGGCGATATTAAAGTTCTTTCTATCTTTGCAGGAGGCCCAGCCGAAAACTTCAAAAAAATGATGGAAAAATTCAACGAGACTTATCCAAATGTGAAAGTGACGTATATGATGCAAGGCATCGATGATTTGCCGGCGCTGATCTCGGCCGGGGATACGCCGGACATCATGCTGGCGGGTGGCGGCAACGGGAACTATCCGGCAAGTTGGATTCCCGACAATCTGATCCAGGATCTGGCGCCTTTTATTGAGAAGGACAAGTCCTTCAGCGCCGATTCATTGTATGAGACCGCTTACAAAAGAGGAGTCACTACAGATGGAAAAGTGTGGCAGCTTCCTTATTCCGTCGATCCGAACTTTACGATTGTATACAACCGCGACGTGTTGGAGCAGTACGGCAATACGGAGCTTCCGGATATGAATTCCTTGCAGGGGTTTGAGGATTTTGTCAAAAGCTACTGGATTGCGGAAAATGGGGAACAGGTGATGACGACATCTTCTCCGCTGGAGCTATACGGGAACTTCAACAGTCTCACGACCTTTGCCTATTTAAACGGAGCGGACGCAAGCACGTTCTACAATCCAGACACGAATAAAGTAACGTTCAACGATCCGAAAATCGTAGAAGCGCTTGAGTGGCTTGTTCGCTTTAAACGGGAAAACATCGATGACGAACGGATTAAGAAGCTGCAGGATTCATTGCCGGCAAACACATCCCGCCTCATTGCTGGCAAATCGCTGATGGAGCTTTCCGTCGTGGGGCATGTCCAACAGGCTCTTCAGCTCAATCCTGATCTGGAGCTCGCTCCAATGCCGTCGAATTCTCTCTGGCTGGGCGGACACGCGCTCTTCATGACAACACTCGGCAAAAAAGAGAACGAAGAGGCGGCATGGTCGCTGATTAAATGGCTCAGCTCCAGCAAGGAAGCGGCCGAAATCAATCTCCAGCTGAATGGCACGATATCCGCGGCGAAGGATAACCCTTACTTGCTGCAGCAAGCGGAGTCCGATCCAGCGCTTAAAGTCGCATATGACATTCTACAACAAGCGAAAAAGCTTCCGCCGTTCCCGCCGGTTCAATTCCAGGACGAATTCGACCGTAAATACGGGGATGTGATCAACGGAACGCTTGAGCCGAAGGCATTTCTGGATCATATGACGACCTATATCCAAGCTTTGCTGGACGAAAAAAAATCTTAACCGAATAGAAGTTTACCTTCTGCACCCTGGGGCCTCCACCTTGGGGTGTTTTTCCAGTTCAAGGGGCCAGTCTTTGATGCAGTCGGCATTATTTCACCTGCTCCATAAATTGGCATAATCGGCCACTATATTGTCTGAAAGCGCTTTGATTTTAATGAAATGGCAGGCTACGCTGGGGTTGTCACCATCGTTTAACCAAACAAACCAAACAAAGTCAAACATCAGGCCAGCAACTTCAATCAAAGGGAGGAAGGTCTAAATGGGTCAAAAGACAACAGAAAGATTTAAAATGATTGGTGCAATTGGATTGGTCACTACTTTGCTAGCAGCGTGCAGCGGAGGTGGGGGCGGAGTCGCCAATGTGGCGAATCAATCGAACAGCAGTAATACCAGTAGTAATACGAGCACAAATACTACGGCTACGGAGGCTCCTGCACCAACAAACAATACGGAAATAAGTGGAGAGGTGAAGGTTCTTTCTATATTTGGAAGCGGCTGGTCCGACTACTTCAACTCGTTGATGGCGGAGTTCAATAAGGTTTATCCCAATATCAAAGTGACTTATATGCAACAATTGACGAATGATCTGCCAGCTTTGATTTCTGCAGGGGATAACCCCGACATTCTTTTGGACGGGAGATTTCCAAGCGAATGGATCAAAGATAATCTGATTCAAGATTTGACACCATTCATTAAGGCGGATCCGACGTTTAAATCCGATGATTTTTATGAACCCGCTTACAAAAGAGGATTCAGTGCGGACGGAAAAATATGGCAGCTTCCTTATGCGATTGATCCCAACTTCTCTATCGTCTACAACCGCGAAGTGTTGGAACAGTATGGACACACAGAATTCCCGGAAATGAACTCCCTTCAGGAGTTTGAGGATTTTGCAAAGGAATTTTGGGTAGTTGAGAACGGTGAGCAAGTGATGACCACGTTCTCCCCATTAGAGCTGTATGGAAACTTTAATAGCTTGTTGACATTTGCTTATATGAACGGAGCGGATTCTACTACTTTTTACGATCCGGCAACAAACAAAGTTAATTTCCACGATCCAAAGATCGTCGAAGCTCTCGAATGGTTGGTCCGATTCAAACGGGAAAATATCGATGATGAACGGATTAAAAAACTTCAGGAATCCTTACCTAAAAATACATCCCGCTTAATTGCCGGCAAATCGCTTTTTGAAGCGGCCGTTGTTGGACATGTTCAAGAGAATCTGAAGCTCAATCCAGATTTGGAGCTTGTGCCAATGCCGACTTCTTCACTCTGGTTTGGTGGTCACTCCATGATGATGACGACGCTAGGCAAAAAAGAAAATGAAGCTGCCACCTGGGCGCTTTTGAAATGGATCAGCATGGACAAAGCTGCCGCTGAATTCAAGCTGAAAAATGGTGGAAGTGTTTCTGCCATCAAGGATAATCCTTATTTAGTTGAGCAGGCCAAAACAGATCCGGCCATGAAAGTTGTTTATGACATCGTCCAACGAGCTCAGAAGACACCGCCATACGTTCCTGTTGAATTCGAGAATGAATTAAACGCGAAATATGGGGATGTAATTAGCGGCAAGCTCGAGGCAAAAGCTTTTCTGGAGCATATGACGCAGTACACGCAGGCAAAGCTGGATGAACTGGCGAAATAATCGAGGATAACATCAGCTCTAGCATTTGTGAAAAAAGAAGCATCTACCTGCCATCGAATAGATGCTGGCTCGTATGATGCTTCTTTTTCTATTCCAGCTAAGCGGCCACTTTGCTCCAATAGTTCCTACTTTTTCTGTAACCGCTTGCAATTCGTCCTGATCGACCATGATATTGTCTGAAAACGCTTTGAGGCTAGGTCTGCCACCGACTAAAATGGACACAAATAGCAAAACCAGCATATAACTATAGCCATCTGTTCCTGGAACGATGAGCTCACTAGGAGGAGCAATCATGATTAAATTAGGCGTAAATTCTGTATTGTTCAAAGACTTCGACGTAGAGACGGCTGTAAAACATATTGCATTATGCGGTTATGACGGTGTTGAGCTTTCCGCCATTCAAGGCATGTGTGAACATCTGGTATTAGATGCCTGGCAAGGACAAGCCGAAGAGCTGAAGCGCTTAGCTAAGGAATACGGCGTCTCGTACCTGTCCATGGAAGTTGCATCGCTTGATGAAGCACGCTTGACCAAAGCGTTCGAAGCTGCGCAAGCGATTGGAATTCCGGTTGTCAACGTCGGTCCTGGCGGCAAGAGCAATGACGAAGCAGACCTGATGCAGTCGATCGCGACATTATCCCGTTTATCCGACTTGGCTGCTTCTTATGGAGTAACGCTTTGCGTGAAAGCCCATGTTGGCAACGCAATCTATAATACGCCAACAACGTTGCGCGCAATGGAGGCGATAGACAGTGCGGGATTTGGAATCGACATGGACCCAAGCCATGTTTATCGTGCAGGCGAGAATCCGGAGGAAGCACTGCCGCAAGTATTGTCAAGAGTGAAGCATGTTCACATCCGGGATTGCAAAGGACGCAGCGCAGGTCCGGGAGCGATTGGACAGCAAGCTTGCGGCCGTGGTGATATCGACCTTGCCGCCTACTGCAAAGTGCTTGCAGACGGCAATTACGAGGGTCCAGTTTGTCTGGAAGTGATCGGGGCGGCCGGACACTCGCTTGCCGAAGTATCGATCGTGGCCGCAGAAAGCTACGGATATTTAAATGGCTGCCTGAAGGCGCTTGGAGCAAGACCATCGCAAGACGACGCTCTGCAGCGTCAAAACGGATAATAAGGAGAGCTGATGATCATGAGCGCAAACACGAATAAAAAACCGAATGTATTGTTTCTGGGCATCGACAGCTTACGTCGAGATCATATGAGTTCATATGGATACACAAAGCTGACTACACCTCATATCGACGAATATGCTACGGGAGGTACCTTGTTTGAAAATCATTTCAGCCCAAGCGTGCCGACTACGCCGGGATATGCTTCGATGCTGACAGGTATGGATTGCTTCGGGACCGACGTCGTAGCGCTTCGCCATGAAGGCGGTCTCGGCGGCCATGTGAAGACATTGGCCGAGGTGCTTCGCGAGCGGGGTTACAATACGACTTGCATCGGTTTTTCCGGTAATGCATCGGCAAGAGGCTTCGATCTTTATCTTGATTACGACGGCTGGGGACCAGACGGATCAGGCCGAAGTCCAAAGGCAGAACGCATGAACGATGTCGCTATTCCGGAACTGAAACGTCTTGCTGCGGAAGACAAACCGTTTCTGTTGTTCCTTCGGCATATGGATCCGCATTCGCCTTATTTGCCGCCACAGCCCTTCGATCGCCTCTTCTATGAAGGCAACGAAAGAGACCCCAATAACAGGTCGCTGGAAGGCATGGACAACTTTGAGCCGTTCGTTCACTATCTTCGCTCCTGGATTCCAAAAGACTGCACCGACTCGGATTATGTTGATGCCCAATATGATGGTGCTGTCGCCTATATGGATGCCTGCATCCGCCGTATATTTACCGCATTAGAGGAACTGGGCATTGAGGAGGAAACGCTTGTCGTCATTACAGCTGACCATGGCGAAACGTTGAACGAGCATGAATGCTACTACGACCATCACGGGCTGTATGAAACGAATCTGGTTACTCCGTTCATTCTGCGCTTCCCTGGCAAGGTACCGGCAGGCAAACGGATGTCCGATCATACCCAGATCAAAGATATTATGCCTACTGTGCTCGAGTTACTCGGCATAGAGACGGGGATAACATTTGACGGCAGAAGTCTCGTTGAGTATATCAATGGCGGGGAACTAGAACGTGAGCCGGAGTTCTACATTACGGAGTGTACCTGGATGCGCAAGCATGGCTGGCGTACACCAGAGTGGAAGCTGATCGTCGCTCTGGAGCCGGATTTCCACTTCAAACCAGAAATCGAGCTGTATAACCTGATTCTCGATCCGCAGGAGCTGAACAATGTAGCCGAGCAGGAGCCTGAAGTTGTGAAACTGCTGATTGGCCGTATGGAAGCCCATATCAGCCGCAGGGAAGATTCCACTGGACGGGCGAATCCGATGATTACAAACCTGAACTGGCACGGTCACCAAGGCGGTCCGTTCAAGGATTCTCAGGAAGCATACGAAACGATGCGGATCGGCTCAGCGAGCAATGCCCGCAAGTTGCAAGAAAAAGAGGTAGAGGAAAAAGTAGTGGAGGGATAAGCGATGATTAGAGTCGCCGTAATCGGCCTAAATCATATCGGTCTCCTGCACTGTCGCGTGTACAAGGAGCATCCCGATGTTGAGCTGGTCGCTGTATGTGATTTACGCGGTGACATGGCAAGATCGGCTGCCGAGCGATTCGGTGCAACGCCCTATGATAATGTTCTGTCCATGCTTGCTAATGAAGATATCGATGTTGTAAGTGTTGCTACAGGTGGCGTGGAGAATGGCTCGCATCATCTGGAGCCAACGATGCAAGCCATTGAAGCAGGCAAAGATGTTCTCGTCGAGAAGCCTATTTCGAATCGCCTGCATGAGGCGCGTATGATGGTCGATGCAGCAGCCGCACGAGGTGTGCGGCTCGCCTGCAACCTCAATCACCGCTTTGTTCCCGCAGCGAAGAGAGCGAAAGAGTGGATCAGTCAAGGCGAGCTCGGCCAGCTCTTGTTCGTTAATATGAAGCTGACCATCGGCAGTGGCAATGAATCTACGCCTTGGGTCCATTTGCGGGCGCTGCATCCACATTCATTCGACGTATTGCGTTATTTTGGCGGCGATGTCGCAAGGGTGCAGTCCTTTATGACCAAAGCTCCCGGGCGTTCCGTCTGGTCGACGGCTTCTATCAATCTCGAATTCACTTCCGGTGCGGTTGGGCATTTGACGGGGAGTTACGATATGCATGGCGGACATCCCATTGAACGATGTGAGGTGGGAGGGACGAATGGAAGATTCGTCCTCGATAACGTGTATGAGAGCCTGACGCTCTATCCGAGCGGAAGCGATGAACAGCGCGTGTTCAAAAATTCCATTTTCGCAAGTCCATCAGGATTCGATTCAACCTTCTTCAACCGGATCGGGGCTTTTATTAAGGAAGTTAAGGACGGGGTTCCCCCGGATCAAATATCCGCTTCGGGTGCAGACGCCCTAGCGGTACAACGAATCATTGAAGCGGCAATCCGCTCCCAGCTTGAGAACGGTGCGCCAATTCGCATCAGTGACATCTATGACGAGAAGCGTGAGGGAGTGCAGCAAGCATGAGTAGTAAAAGCGGGTGCGTTGTTTGGTTTACAGGGCTGTCAGGCGCGGGCAAGACGACAACGGCCCGCGAGCTCCTGCAGCAGCTACGCGCAGTGGGCATAAAATCAGAGCTGCTTGACGGTGATGAGCTGAGAACTGGAATATGCAAAGGGCTCGGCTTTAGCTATGAAGAGCGAATTGAAAATATTAGACGCATTGTTTATGTAAGTGAGCTTTTGGCCCGTAATGGCGTCATTACGATCGTATCCGCAATAACGCCGTATCAGGAAATGCGGGATTATGCCCGTTCGGTAATTGTGGATTACGCAGAGGTGTTCGTCGATAGCCCTCTCGAGGCTTGTGAGCGTCGGGATGTAAAGGGTTTGTACGCCAAAGCGCGGAACAAGGAAATCGAATGTTTCACCGGTATATCCGACCCTTATGAGATTCCGGACCATCCTGAAATCACGTTGTACCCCGAGCATGGCAGCGTACAGGAAAATGCCCGCCTGGTTTATAATTGGCTCAAGCAAGCCAGTTACTTAAACTCCCGCAAGGAGGAGATGGTATGAATTTTATATTCATCTCACTCGATACTCTACGCGCCGATCGACTCGGCGCGTATGGTTATAAGAAGCCAACAAGCCCTTACATCGATAAAATCGCCTCTGAAGGGGTGTTGTTCGAGAAGGCTTACGCCGCCGACATTCCGACGGAGGTTGCTCATACGGGCATTTTCACAGGCAAGGTCGGTTTAACGACAGGCGTCGTGTCTCACGGCTCCGAGCTCAATTCACTTCCGAAGTCAGTGCAATGGCTGCCTTCCTTACTGAAAAACGCGGGTTATACAACGGCTGCTGTAGATAATTTATACCAGCTGAAGGAATGGTTCGCGCGAGGGTATCGGCATTATATGAATTCCTCCGGCAGTAAGCGCTGGATCGATGGCAAAACAATCAATGAATTGGCTACATCATGGCTTTCGACTAAGGGAGACGAACCATTTTTCCTCTTCCTTCATTACTGGGATCCGCATACGCCGTATTTGCCGCCAGAAAAGTATATCCCGAGCTTCTATGATCAGGAAAAGAACCCATACGATCCGTCCAATCGGAGTATGGATGAAGCCTATAATAGCGCAGCCTATCCGTTCTTTAAGTATCATCATTATGACATGCTGGGCAGCGTTACAGATGCCGAGTATATGAATGCTTTATACGATGCGGAAGTTCGTTACCTGGATGATCGGCTCCGTGAGCTGGATGAGGAGCTGGAAAGGCTTGGCTTGGCTGAGGATACGATGCTCGTCCTGTTCGGTGACCATGGGGAGAGCTTGACGGAGCATGATATTTATTGGGATCATTGCGGTCTCTATGATGCGACGGTGAACGTGCCGCTTATTATTAGGTGGCCGAATCGGATTGCTGGCGGCAGACGGGTTCCAGGTCTTGTGCAGCAGGTCGATCTCATGCCGACATTACTAGAAGCGGCAGGTATTCAAATCCCGGACGATTTGGACGGTAAAAGCCTTTGGCCGGCAATCAACGGTCAAGCGTCGGGAACTCATGATCGAGTTTTCCTGAGCGAATGTGCTTGGCAAGCAGCACGAGGTGTAACAGACGGTAATTACAAACTGATCGTGACCTATGATTCAGGTCCGTTCAAGCGTCCACCGCGCGAGCTGTACGACTTGAAATCAGATCCAGGGGAAACGATTAACCTTGCGGAGCTTATGCCAGAGCTGGCCGATGAGCTGCAGCTTTTAATCGATGAATGGGTTCAGGGTAAATTGGCAGGCAGAGAAGATCCGATGCAGAAGCAGCTTGAGGTTGGACTGCCGTTCCGCAAGCGGATCGAAACGATTTTGGGCCAATACGGACTTTCCTGGGATGAGTGGTGGAACGACCCAATCCGTGGCAAATTTGATGATGCTGTCGAGCGTAAACAGCGGGCTTTAGAGGAGCAGCAACGATGACAAAGCAGCCGAACATTCTCATCCTGATGTCGGATCAGCATCGCTACGACTGTACGGGCATCAGCGGAATATACCCGGTTCAAACACCGAATATCGACCGAATTGCTAAGGATGGGATTTGGTTTACGAATGCTTTTACGCCGCTTCCAGTGTGCGGCCCGTCCAGGCAATCCTTTATATGCGGCAGGAGACCCGAAAGCTTCGGAGCGTATTGGAATGATGGCATAGGGCTGCCTATACCGAGCTTGACCAAAAATGATTATTCTTGGGCGAAAGATATGCAGGCTGCCCATTATGCAACCGGTTATATCGGCAAATGGGGAGGAAGCTCCACAGCTGACCCGACTGCGTTCGGATATGACCGATATATCAATTCCGATAAGGAATATACCGCATTCCGCGCGGCCAAGTACCCTGAGCTCAGCTATGCAAACGGCGTTCTGGGAGAGACTGATCCCGTGCCTCTTGATGATGCACCTACGCATTGGCTGGCAAAACGCTCTTGCGAAATGTTAGAAGACCTATCTCGCAGCGGCGGTCCGTGGCATGCCAGAATTAATTTTACGGAGCCTCATCCGCCTTGCCGGCCTTCCGAGCCCTTCTCTTCCTTGTATGATCCGAAGCAAGTGCCCGTATGGGGAAGCTTTGGGGATACCTTCGAGAATAAACCTTATATTCAGCGGCAGCAGTTGCTCAATTGGGGGCTTGAAGATTTTACATGGGAGGACTGGGCGCCTACAGTTGCTCGTTATTACGGCATTGTTAGCCAGATGGACGATGCCGTCGGCATGATCCTGCAGACTCTGGCCGAGCTTGGCGAAGATGAGAATACAATCGTCATTTATACATCGGATCATGGTGATATGTGCGGCGGCCATCGCATGATGGATAAACATTATATTCTATATGATGATGTCGTGAAGGTACCGCTTGCCATTCGCTATCCTGGAGTGATTGCTCCGGGACAAATTTGCGATTCCTTTGTATATAATACGCTTGATTTGCCGCCAACAATGCTGGAATGGCTGAATCTTCCAGTGCCTGAGGAATTCCACGGACGCTCGCTGTTGCCGCTGCTTGAAGAGCAGCCTCCAGAAGATTGGCGTACGTCCGTCGTTTGTACATACAATGGGCAGCAGTTCGGCCTTTATGTGCAACGGATGATCCGGACGTCTACCTGGAAATATATATGGAATCCGACCGATCTCGATGAGCTATACGATTTGGTTAATGATCCCAATGAGCTCATTAACCGAATCGCAGATCCGCAGTGCGGGGAAACGCTCAGCTCGCTCAGACGTTCGCTGCATGGGGAGCTAAAAAAGACGAAGGACGGTATCTTGCGTGGTAGTTGGCTGGATGGACAGCTGCTGGAAGGGCGGAAGCTGTAACAACCTTGCTCAGCTGGGGATTTGGTTGTACCGTATTCACGTATTCATTCCTTGCACCATTTTGGTGCAGATGAGGTGAATGCTGGGATACGGTTTTTTCTGCGCTAAAAGAGCCTCGGAAGCTCAAAGCTCCCAAGGCTCTTCCATTGGACGTTCGCGCAAGGACCTTTTCCAGTCCGATGTCATTCCATCCTCA
This sequence comes from Paenibacillus herberti, assembly GCF_002233675.1. Lineage (GTDB taxonomy): Bacteria > Bacillota > Bacilli > Paenibacillales > Paenibacillaceae > Paenibacillus_O > Paenibacillus_O herberti. The sequence goes on from NZ_NMUQ01000001.1 coordinate 1,389,885, forward strand.
GTGAGTAAATGCGCTGGAAATGTACTATTCGCTATCGCTGCACGCGCAGCGAACGGCTTTCTTGTTCCGGCTACTCGGCCGTCAGATCCAGCCAATCAAGTTCTTCTTGCGTCAGCTTAATTTCAGCTCCAGCCTGGCATGAAAGCAGCTCATCGCTATTCTGAGCGCCGATCAGCGCGCCAGCCGGAAACGGCTGATTCAATACGTAGGCAAGCGCGATTTGAATCGTCGTCACATTCTTTTGCTGGGCGAGCTGTCCTGCCCGGCGAAAGCGTTCCCAGTTCTCATCGCTATAAAAAACACGGACGAGATCCTCGTTGTCACGCACTTCCGGCGTGAAGCGGCCCGTAAAAAAGCCGCGCGCCTGCGAAGACCAGGACAGCAGAGGAAGCTGTTGCTGCTCATGCCAGCGGAGTGTTTCCTCATCGGCAGAGACGCAGCCGGACCAGAACGCTTCCTTGGCTTTGGCCAGGCTAAGATTCGGGCTGCTGAATGTGAAGCCGACAAGGCCGTGCGCATCTGCATATTCATTAGCTTCTTGAAGGCGCTGCCATGTCCAATTGGAACCGCCGATCGCGCCGATACGGCCAGCTTCTATATGCTCGTTAAGCGTTTCAATGATAACTCCCACAGGGACGGCGGGATCATCTCGATGCAGTGCATAGAGCTCCACATAATCCGTACGCAGCCGTTCGAGACTTTCGAGTAAATCACTGCGAATCGCTTCACGATTGACGCGAGGACCCGTGTGATCTGGATGGGCGCCTTTTGTCAAAATAACGAGATCGTCCCGATTGCCGCGCTCCTCCATATAACGGCCTAGGACAGCTTCACTCTGTCCGTTGCAGTAAATATAAGCCGTGTCAACGGTGTTGCCGCCGATGGCCAGAAAGGCATCCATATTAGCGCTTGCCTTTTCGTATGCGTCATTGTAAAAGTAGTCTGTTCCTTTGATCAGAGCTGATACTGGTTTATCGATACCGCGGATTTCAATGGTTTTCATCCGATCTCCTCCTTAGGGGCGTATAGGTTGAGGTTGCAGCTCGACCCGAATTCGCTCGTGAGCCGAGCGGAGGCAAGCATCTATTACGCGCATATTGCGGATCGAGTCGTCAGGCGTAAATTTCTGCGGTTCGCCAAACAGCACCGTCCGAGCAAAATCATCACATTCCAAGGAAAACTGATTAACCTTCGGCACTTCGACCTCACGACGAACACCTTTTGATGTAACAAAGAAGTTGGCGCCTTGGTCAGGCCCGGCGACAAAAGCGGAGGGAATTTCGATCAGACCTTCGATGCCGAGTATTTCCAGATGATTACGGGAAGCTGCCCACATCCCACAATCGAACTTGACTGCGACATTCCCTGGGAACTCAAGCAGTCCTGAAGCCATCATGTCGACATTATCATGCTCCGGTGAAAAGAGGGCTTGGACCGTAGCGGCTTCGGGCTCCTGCCCGAGCAGCAGGCGTGCTGCTGTAATAGGATAACAGCCGATATCGTACAAGCTGCCGCCACCCCATTCTTTCCGGAAGCGGACGTTTCCGGCGCCGCCGGAACTATTAAAAGTGAAGGTAGCGTGGATATTCCTGATATCCCCGATCTCACCAGAGGCGATTATACTGCGAATCATATCGTAACGAGGATGATGACGGTACATGAAGGCTTCTGCGAGAATTTTACCCGACGCTGCAGCAGCTGCCGCCATCTCTTCAGCTTCGGCTGCGGTCAAGGCAAGCGGCTTTTCACATAATACATGTTTGCCAGCTTGCAGAGCTCGAATGGCCCATTCACGGTGCAGATGATTCGGAAGCGGGATATAGACAGCATCGATGGCATCGTCCCAGATGAGCTCTTCATAGCTGCCATAAGCTTTCTCAATTCCGAATTCTTCAGCCGCCTGTTTGGCCTTAGCGACATCCCGGCTTGCAAGGGCTTTCACTTCATTGAATTGCGATTCCAGCAATCCTGGAATGACAGCGCGACGGGCGATTGATGCTACTCCCAAAACTCCCCAACTAAGCTTTCTGTTCATGATTCTAATCGTTCCTCCTTCATTGACTATGATGATATTGAGATTATAATCTAAGACAGACCCAATAAAAATAATAATATTTTGAATAGATTAATACGATATTGTCATTTGGAGGTGAAGCATGAGAAAGAATGCTCATTTAATCACGCTGCGTGATATTCCCTATTTCGTGTTTCCAGAATCGGTCGGAATGTACACCGATGCTCCCGAGCATTCCGTCTATCGAGAGGAGGGGGCTTTGAACAATTTCAACATCCACTATGTCGCATCTGGCAAGGGGTATGCGGAAGTAGACGGTGAGATTCATGAGTTGCAAAAGGGCCAATTACTTTTGTATTTTCCGCTTCAAGAACAGCGTTACTACAGCAGTAATGACGATCCTTGGGATGTTCGTTGGGTTCATTTTTATGGTGATAAACTGCATGATTATATGATTGAAAGGGGTTTTCATAATAATCGAATCTGGAGACTTCGACAGACAACGGCATGGGAGGAAGCGCATCTGGCGCTTCTTCAGGAAGCCGAGCTGAACAGCATGAACCGTCCGGCTCTTCTGTCATCGCTCGTATATGCCGTGCTGGCGGAGTTTGTGCACCAAGCCGTTCCGATTGCGCAACCCCGCACGAGCCCGGCTGAAAACAGAATTCTAGCCTTGCTGCCACTCCTGCAAGAAGAGGCCGCCCAGCCGTTCATCCTGCAGGAATGGGCCGACAGGGCGCAAGTGAGCCCTTTTTATTTCTGCAAGCTGTTCCGCAATGCACTGGGCATGACGCCCTCCGAGTTCATCACTCGCGCCAGACTGCAGATGGCCAAGCAAAAGCTGCTTGAACATAGAGAAGCCAAAATCGGGGATATTGCGGATCAGGCCGGTTATCCAAGCGTCAGTTATTTCAACAAGAGATTCCAGGAGCATGAAGGGATGACCCCTACAGATTATCGTAAATTGTTCCAGAACTAGCCCCCTCATTTGGAATAAAATTCAACTATAATTGTTGAAGTATAGGGATCATTATGATAAAATGGCGTTACATTTTGACGATTGGAGTTGGGAAGATGTACATTTCTTGCTAATAATACAAAACAAAATATAAGCGATTTACGCTTATTTTTGCGTTTTTATTATTCATGCAAGAAAGTTACCATCTTCTTTAACTCGAACAAATACGCCATATCCTTATCTATTTCCGGCACGGGATAGATTTGCTGTATTTATTTGAGCTACAAGAAAGTAACTTTCTTGTAGCTCTTATTTTTTTGAATACAGGAGGATATAATTATGTCTCTAATCCATGTTTCCAACCTTACATTTGCCTACGAGGGCAGTTACGATCATATATTTGACAATGTTAGCTTTCAGATCGATACCGACTGGAAATTAGGATTTACCGGTAGAAACGGCAGGGGGAAAACAACCTTTCTTCAGCTATTGCAAGGCAAATATGAATACAGCGGATTAATTTCCGCTCAAGTGAGCTTTGATTATTTCCCTTTCCCTGTCGAGAACAAGGAAGTAGGGACGCTAGATCTCATCAGCAGCATTCATCCGGACTATGCTCATTGGGAATTGATGCGTGAACTTAGCTTGCTGCATGTATCGGATGATGTTTTATACCGACCATTTAGCTCTTTATCCAATGGAGAGCAGACCAAAGTATTGCTGGCGACGCTTTTCCTCAAGGAAAATAACTTCCTGTTAATTGATGAGCCGACGAACCATCTCGACATGAAAGCAAGGAAACTTGTCAGTGATTACCTCAATTCCAAACGAGGGTTCATTCTCATATCTCATGACAGAGCCTTTCTGGATAACTGTGTCGACCATATCCTTTCCATTAATAGAACGAACATAGACATCCAGAAGGGGAACTTCTCCGCCTGGTGGGAGAACAAGAAGAGGCAGGATAAGTACGAGCTAGCTGAGAACGATAGGCTCAAAAAGGACATCAAAAATTTAACTGAATCAGCCAGACGAACGAGCAATTGGTCGCATGAAGTGGAAAAGTCCAAAAACGGCACAAGAAATTCCGGCTTGAGAGTTGATAAGGGATATGTTGGCCATAAAGCTGCCAAGATGATGAAGCGTTCCAAATCCATTGAACATAGACAGCAAAGTGCCATGGATGAAAAATCAAAGCTCCTAAAAAACATAGAAAGCTCGGACAGCTTGAAGATTTCTCAGCTTTCATATCATAAAAATCAACTAGTCGAGCTCGAAAATGTTTCGATTTACTACGGTGAGAAAGTGGTTTGTTCCGAGGTCAATTTTACGATTGGGCAAGCAGAGAGGATTGCACTTACGGGCAAAAATGGCTCCGGCAAGTCCAGCCTAATCAAGCTTATTTGCGGGGAGGAGCTTAACTATACGGGTACGTTCCGTAAAGGCAGTCAGCTGAAGATTTCCTATGTATCGCAGGATACGTCGCATTTGGAGGGCAATTTGACCGATTACGCCCGGCACAATGGAATTGATGAAAGTCTGTTTAAAGCCATTTTGAGAAAGCTTGATTTTGCCAGGATTCAGTTTGAAAAAGATATTTCAGCATTCAGTGGCGGCCAAAAGAAAAAAGTGCTTCTTGCACATAGCCTCTGCGAGAAGGCCCATTTGCATATTTGGGATGAACCGCTGAATTTTATCGATGTCATCTCCCGCATGCAGATTGAAGAGCTGCTGCTTGAGCATTCTCCGACTTTGCTATTTGTGGAGCATGACCGCGAATTTTGCAGTAATATTGCGACAAAAGTTGTGGAGCTTTGATTATAAAAGCTGCATTTATTTAACAACGGAACTCGCTCCGCTTCCGTGTTCGTTTCCTCAAATTCATCGAATATAAACAAAAACTGCCGACCCGAGTGTTGGCTGTTTTTGGATAGGGAGGACTCGCTATGACAACAGCAATATACTCAGGAAGTTTTGATCCCATTACGTTTGGTCATTTAAATGTCATTGAGCGAACATCTAAAACGTTCAAAAAACTGGTTGTGGGTGTCATGACATCATGTGAATGTAGCGATTTTCAGTAAACTACAAAACAGATAATGAAGGATTGACGATGTCAACTTTTGTGAAGAAAATCCATATATTCATCCTTTGTTAAACCGAACAAAATAAAATTGTGTTCTCCCAATTGTTTCGTCCCGAAACTTGAACGGTAGTCATCAGCACAACAGGCATCCAGACGTTCCGTTTTACCGTCACAGGTAAAGACTACATCACCTTAGTGAAAAATTAGTGAAGAAGGGGTCGTCCCAAGTCATCTAACGATGACTTTCGGAGGCGGCCTCTTTTTTGCGCATGAATACGCCGAAACTTCCAATCATACCAACCGCATTCAGATCCTATTTCCTAAAATATTAGACCAATAACCGAAGAAATCAGAAAGCTGCCGATTGGGGCGGCGGTACAATTAAAGTACAAATCAACTCAGATGAAAGAGAGGCGCGTCCAATGGTTCACGCAACAAAAAATGCTATGCGTAGATATGGCGTGATGTACGCCCTGCTGCTGCCGGGACTGCTGTATTTCGTTATTTTCAAATATGTACCAATGGTGTACATCGCTGCTGCCTTCAAAGACTACAACGTCTTGCGAGGATTATGGGAAAGCCCTTGGATCGGCTGGCAAAACTTCGAGACCTTTTTTAACGGCGTATACGCAGGTCAAATTATTGGCAATACGCTGCTAATCTCGGCATACAAGCTGATCTTTTCGTTCCCGGCGCCGATCATCCTTGCGCTGATGCTCAACGCCGTTACATCCAACGGCTTCAAACGAACAATCCAGACGCTGACGTACTTGCCGCACTTTTTGTCCTGGGTCGTCATATACGGTTTGCTGGTCGCCTTCTTGGCGCCAGGATCAGGCTTGGTCAATCAGCTGTTCAACACATTCGGCCTAGAGCGCATCTCGTTCCTGACCGAATCGGGCATGATCCGCTCGCTCATCGTTACTACGGACATTTGGCAGTCGGTCGGCTGGGGCGCAATCATTTACCTGGCTTCGCTGGCGGGCATCGATCCAAGCTTATACGAAGCTGCCAAAGTAGACGGAGCTTCCCGTTGGCGGCAACTATGGCATATTACGCTTCCCGGCATTCGCAACGTAATCATTTTGCTGCTCGTGCTGCGGCTTAGCGCCATCCTCGATGTCGGTTTCGATCAAATCTTCATTATGCTGAACCCGCTCAACCAGGAGAATGCCGACGTCATCGAAACCTGGGTTTATCGAGTCGGCATGCAGGAAGGGCGCATCGGGCTTGCAACTGCGGTCGGTCTGTTCAAATCGATCATCGGATTTGTGCTCGTACTCGGCGCCAATAAAATGGCCAAAAAATTTGACGGACAGATCTGGTAGAAAGGAGAATCCCATCCCATGGAGCAAGTAACGATTTGGAACCGTCTTGGAAAAGGACTTAACTATACGCTGCTGACTTTGCTCGCCGCTACTTGCGTCATTCCGTTTCTATACGTTATCAGCGTATCGCTGACCCCGATCTCGGAAGTCATCAGAAAGGACGGCCTTGTCCTCATTCCATCCCACATTACATGGACGGCTTATGAGGAAATCATGCAAGGAGGCCGATTGTTCGACGCTTACAAGGTTACGATTTTTCGCGTAGTCGTCGGCACGCTGCTCAACATGCTGTTCACTGTCACGATGGCGTTGCCTCTTTCCCGCAAGGCGATGCCGGGACGGAGCGGTTTCCTGATGTTCGTCGTATTCACAATGCTGTTCAGCGGAGGCATGATTCCGAGTTATTTGATCGTCAAAGAAGTTGGGCTGCTCAACTCTGAGTGGGCGCTCATCATTCCAGGTCTGGTTAATGCGTTTTATCTGATGATTGTCAAAAGCTTTTTCGAGCAGTTGCCCGAAGCGATTGACGAGGCGGCGCGCATCGACGGAGCCGGCGAAATCTCGATTTTAGTCCGCATTATTTTGCCGCTGTCTATGCCAGTAATCGCTACAATCGGACTCTTCTATGCCGTCTGGCACTGGAACAGCTACTTCGACGCTTTGCTGTACATCAACAGCCCGGAAAACCAGCCGGTGCAGCTATTCCTGCGGCAAATCTTGCTCGCATCCGTCGCCATTAGCGGGGATGCCGCTGAGGCGGCCAACTCCGTCAATCCGGTGTCGGTGCAGATGGCCTCGGTCGTCGTGACAACACTTCCGATCGTCGCCGTGTATCCCTTCATCCAAAAGCACTTTACAAAAGGTGTGCTCGTCGGCTCCGTCAAGGGCTGACCAGTCAGTCTTACTATCCGGTATCTTGAGTTCAACTCTTGATATAAATTGCATGCTACAATATAACAAAAGGGAGAGGTTACTATCATGAAAAAGACATCGTATGCCAGCCTGCTGCTCAGTTTGGCTGTTTTGTCCGGAATCGTTGCAGGCTGCAGCGGAAGCGGCAACAGCGGCAGCAACAATTCGGAGCCAGCAGCATCCGGGCAACCTCAGTCGGGCGAGCAAACAGACAAAAAAATCAAGCTCAGCTTCTACAACACGATTGGTTACCGCCAAACGACGCCGATGCCGGCGCTGGAGCAGGATCCAATTCGTCAAATGATCGAGAAGGACAACAACATCGATCTCGAGATGACGCTTGGCGGCGAGAACTGGAAAGATAAGCTTAACTTGCTCATTACGTCCAGCCAAATCCCTGACATCATCACGTTCCCGGACCGGGCTTCGGCTGTCAAATATTACGACCAAGGCCTGCTGGCTGACTTGGACGAGGTGCTCGCACAATACCCGGATTTGATGGCTTCCTTTGATCCAACGCGACTTGAGCCGATGAAATACAAAGGAAAAACGATCGGCGTTCCGGCTTCGGAAGGTGTAGGCGGAGTAAACGGCTGGTGGATCAACACCACCTGGCTGAAAAAGCTTAATCTGACTGAACCAACGAATCCGCAAGAGCTGCTTGAAGTGATGAAAGCATTTACATTTGATGATCCGGACGGTAACAACAAAAACGACACCTACGGATTCGTGGCGATGCTGCCAAAAGATGGCAGCCTGGGATACAGCACGGCCGGCCCGAAAGGGTTCCAGCAAATTTTCTGGATGTTCGGTGTACAGCCTAACTTTGTTGATATGAAAGACGGCAAGGTTGTCGTATACAATACCGATCCAAAAACGAAAGAAGCGCTGCAATTTATCAAGGACATGATTGACGCAAAAGTGGTCGACCCGGACTGGGTAACGATCGACGACGGACTGAAGCTTGACAATAAAATGTATCAAGGTAAAGTCGGCGTTATGGTCGCGGACTGGCGCCGGATGGAACCAGCTGACCAACAGAAGATGAAAGAGACGGGCGGCAGCACTCCGGAGTGGAAGCAAATTGCGCCTCCAAAAGGACCTAACGGCGACCAGATTCTGGACGCAAAGGTATTCCAGCAATCGCTGCTCGGGCTTTCCAAGGAAGTATTAAAGGATGCGGACAAAACGAAACGGGCGATGGAATTCATCCAGTACCTGTACACGAGTAAAGAAGCGTATCCTTACCTGTCCTACGGAATCAAAGATAAAACATTCACCGAAACGGGTGGCCAGTTCAAGTTGATCGACAAATCAACTTATAACGAGAAGGAAATCGAATGGCGTTACAACTATGCGTTTGTCCGCAAATCCGATGACAGCGTATACTTTGACTTCAAAAACCCGACGGTGACCAACGCCAACCAGGAGCTAAATAGGAGTTATCTGAAAGACAACAACATCAACCCGCGCATCGTCGATACGGACCCTATGGCTCAAGATCGCCTCAAATACGTCAACGAAATGATGCTGAAATTCGTGACGGGCAAAGAGCCGCTCAGCAACTGGGACAAGTATGTGAAAACGCTTGATGACAAGTTCAAGCAAGCTGATGCCGTTGCCGCTTACGAGCAGCAGTTGAAAGATGACGGAGTAATGAAATAAGAAATAACTGGGAGAAGGGGAGCAACTGCCTCTTCTTTTCCCTGTTTCTATAGGAGGAGAACGGGTTCCATGAAAGAGCGCATCCGACATTGGTTTCATGGCATCTCGTTCCGGCTGTTTCTCGTATGTTTTGTGTTTGTATTAAGCTCCGAAGCGATCATAAGCGCATTATCGTACCGGTATATCGAAAACGAGATTACAGCAAGTCAGCTCGAACAGGCGCGCCAGATGCTCAAAAAAGAAGAGGAGTACATCGACCTCTACTTTTTGCTGATGCAAAATACGATCGCCCAGCTTTCATCATCCGCCGTTTCTTGGCGCGATGATCTTGAAGCCGCGCAGGCTGCGCTGGAAAGTGTCTACCGGGAAAATTCTGTGATGCTCTCGGATGTGTATCTGATCCATAAAGATCTTTCCATACTCGGCGGCAATCCGGTTACCAAAATTATAAATGATTCTCGCGAAGACCGAAGGCCGCTGTACGAGCTGGCGTTCAGCAACAGTTACGGCTCTGTTAATGTCAGCGAGCCTTATGCCAGCTTTTTCTCCGGTTGGACGGTTACGTTCGTACGCGCCATTACGGTGAAGGGGAAGCCAATGGCGCTTGCCGTCGATCTTAATTTGACCGCGCTCCAGGAAAGGCTGCAGCGCATCGGCGGAGGCCGCTCCGATCTGCAGCTTGGCATTATGGACCGTGAAGGGCAGGTCATACTGGAGCCGTCCGGCAGCCGGCTGTTCAAGGTGATCGATCATCGGCTGCAGTTTGACGGGCGGGACGGGCGTGAGCTTGTTGAAGCGAAGGACGATGTATTCGAAGAGCGGATTGACGGAACGTCGGTGACGATTATGAAGACGATTAATCCTCGTACAAAGTGGACGATATTCACGCTTTATGACGGGATTGATTTGCAGCAATCGTTGAATCGGCTGGAAACCTTTTTTATCGGTATTCTCCTGCTCGGCTTCTTGCTAAGTATACTGACGGCCGCGTTCGTCGCTCGGATGATCCGAATTCCCGTCAATTATCTCATCCGCAAAATCAATCTGGTTCAGCACGGCGATCTCAACATTGCCATATCCAGCCCACGGCAGGATGAGTTTGGCAAGCTGGCGTCTACCTTCGACGATATGTTAGGCCAGATCCGGACATTGGTCGAGCATGTCAATCTCGGCGAGCGCAAAAAGAAAGAGTTGGAGATTCAAGTGCTGCAATCGCAGATCAATCCGCATTTCCTCTATAATACGTTGGGCTCGATCAGCAATGTGGTCGCGTTTGAACGATATCATGAGGTAGATAACATTATCGAGGCTCTGATTTCGATTTTGGAATATGGAATTACCGACTTCTCTGACCGGGCTAGCCTGGAGCAGGAACTGCGGAATGTCAGGGATTATCTATATATCCAACAGATTCGTTATGATTGCCAATTCGAGCTTGTGGAAGAGATTGATCCCGAAACGCTGAAGCTGCCCGTACTTCGCATGGCGCTGCAGCCGATTGTTGAGAATAGTATTTTCCATGGGTACGCCGGCGGAAGAAAGCCAGGAGCCATCCGCATTTCGGCTCAGCGCCGCGGCGGCAGGCTGGAAATTGCGGTTGCGGACGCCGGCATCGGCATGACAGAGGATCAAACGTCCAGGCTGCTAGAGCCCGGGTCGTCCGAGAACAATTGGGATCGGCGGAAGCGAATCGGCCTGTATAACATTCATCAGCGCATTCAGCTGAACTATGGCGAAGCTTACGGGCTTATCGTTAGAAGCGAGCCGGGGCGCGGCACAACGATAACGCTTACGTTTCCAGATGAACCGGCGCAGGAGGGAGGAAGCCGATGAGAGAGATAACCTGCCTCGTCATAGATGATGAGCCGCCGATGGTATATCGGCTGCAGCGGTATTTTGAGCGCTGGACGGATAAACAGCTGCCCTTCCGCCTTGTCGGGCACGCCTTTTCCGGGGACGAAGCGCTGGAAAAGGTGGCGCAGCTGAAGCCGGATCTCATTTTGACTGACATTGTCATGCCCGGCATGAGCGGAATCGAGTTGATTCGCGAGCTTCGCGAACGGATGCCACGCATTGAAATTTTGATTTTAAGCGCCTATTCCGACTTTTCGACGGCCCGGCAGGCGATTACAATGGGCGTCTTTGAATATTTGGTCAAAGTGCCACTGCGGGAGGAGGACGTCCTGACCGCCTTGTCCAAAGTCCGCGACAATATTATAGCCAGGGAGGAAAAGGAGTCCAAGCTGCTCAGCTTGAGCGGGTCAGTCAAGGAAAACAGGTACCGCCTGCGCAAACATTTGCTGGAGGAGCTGCTGAACGGAGAAATCTCCGCCTCCATTATGGAGCGGCGCAGCGCGGAGCTGGCTCCTGGATTTGATGCCCGCCATTATGCCGGGTTCTCGGTCCAATTTGACGATTACGAAGCGTTCTGCGCCGAATTTTCGCCTTCCGATCGCAACAAGCTTAAATATGCCATGTACAATATCATTGAAGAGGTGCTGCAGGAGAACGGGGGTTCTTTCGTTTGCGAGCTGCAGCCGAATGTAATCGCAGCTTGCGCCAGTCTGCCATCTATAAGCGAACAGGCTCTTGACCGAAGCTGTTATGAGTTGGGAAGGAGGCTTGTGGAAGCGATCAAAACGTACCTGCGGATTTCGGTGTCCGTAGGAGTCAGCCGGGCTTGCAACGGCTGGAGCCAGGCTTCCACGACATTCAAGGAAGCTGAAAGCGCTCTGACGGATGCGTTTTATACGGGCTTTGGAACGGTTGTAACACCAAGCCGACGCCTCGTCTACACCGAAAACGATTGGATGGAGCTGACGGAACGCTTTGAGCGTGCGCTGGAACGCATGAGCGCCAAGTCGACCCGCGAAACGCTGACGCCGCTTTTGGCGCTGCTGGGCAATTACCGGGCAAATCCGGCGCGACTCATCCATTATATGGAAAACTGGTGCTCTAGGCTGCGGCAGCGGCTGCTCTCAGCGGAGAAAGATGAGGCTAAAGTATCGTTTGCGGGCTGCATCAGGCTGCATCAGCTGATCGAGAGGCTGCGTCTGGTTTGGCAGCAAATCGAGACTGCGACGGAGGGCAGCGGCCTGCGTCCGGAAATAGTCAAAGCAAAGAGGTACGTGGAGGATCATCTAACGGAATCCATCTCTCTTAGTATTTTGGCTGAGCATATCCATTTGAATCCGTCTTACGTCAGCGAGCTGTTCAAAAAAGAACTGGGCATCAATTTTACCGACTACGTAGCTAAACGAAGAATTGAGCGCGCGATCGAGCTGCTGCGCAAACGGAGTTACTCCAACCTGGAGCTTGCGGAGGCGGTTGGCGTGTACAATGAAAAGTATTTTTGCACCCTGTTCAAAAAAATTACCGGAACTTCTCCGCAAAAGTTTTTTGCAGATAACTGAGTGTACAGCACAGACCGATTGGCGGTTGGGTAGACGACGGAATGGATCGCATCTGGACGAACCGTTATTGCAGCTGATCCTTAAATAAATGCAAGACATGAAAGCTTGTCTCAGCCGAGACAGGCTTTTCATGTCTTGCTACGGATTAAGTTGTTGTACCTGCTGAGGCCGATCCATTGAAATGCGATTACGTGACGGAATTCCCGGTAAAGCCAAGCCGTTAAAGGTCACAGGTCCAGCCAGAACTGTGGTTTCGGTGTTAAAAGCGCTGATGTAAATCGTGTAGCGGATTTGTCCGGCCATTACGTCTGCAGTCGGCGGGGAATCTCCAGCCGAAATTGTTATCGGGCTGTAAAAGGCGACATCTTCCGTTTCGAGAGTGTAGGCGAAAACCACTGTTCCGGAACCTGGCGTGTCTGCACCGTTGCGTTCAACAGTGATGTTAATGATTGCCGACTCAAAATCCGCCGTTGAAGTACGGATCATTCCGTTAAGAGCTACGCGCACGCTCGAGATGTTTCTCCGGGTCGCTCAGCGCTCCTGTGACTTGCAGACCGATATCTCCAATCAGAATAGGGGTGGTGGAAACAAGTGTATCTCCGGAGCCATTTATCAGAAAAGTGGAAATACGCCCATCAAGAAATACGATCGCCATAACCATTTGCCTTGATTGAGCATAAAGTAATTTCACTGGGCGTCCCTAATTCTTGAATTGATATAGGTGATGTTATATAGTTGCATTACGAGTGAATGGTGAATGATATTCAGTCAAAATCAGGAGGGCGCCCGTGAGTACTGAAACGCATGACAAGTACAGGCTGATTTTACAGGCAGCCATCGAGATCATTTCAGAGAAAGGCTTGTACAACACTTCTATCTCTGACATCGTGAAAAAGGCCGGCGTAGCCCAAGGTACCTTTTATTTATACTTCCGTTCCAAAAATGCCTTGATTCCAGCCATCGCGCAAAACCTGATTTCGATCACGATGGAGAAAATGAAGGAGAACACCAATAAACATACCGATTTTGACGGTTTTTTACAGACGTTTATCGAAGCAATCTACACTATTACGGACGAGTACAAAGACGTCATCGTGCTTTGTTATTCCGGTCTCGCGATCGATCATTCGATGGAGATCTGGGAATCCATCTATCAACCGTACTATGAATGGTTCGAAACGGAGCTCGAACGGGGTATTGAGCACGGGGAAATTATTGAACAGACCAATATGCAATGGACGAGCAAGCTCATCATTAACTTGGTAGAGAATGCGGCGGAGCGGTTCTACATTGGCCGGGACCAAGACATGACGAAGGAGCAGTCTATGACCGAGGTGTTCCATTTTGTTCGCCGATCATTAACTGCGAAGTAATCGAATACAAGGTTATACTTAGTATTATCTTGGGTAAGAACAGCGGCAATCTTGGACTTTAACTTGAGGTCCTGGATTGCCGCTTTTTATTTGGTTTTTTCTCGAATATTAATAGATAAGATCATCTCGAATTTGAATTTTTTGCATTACAGAATCCGAGTCTATTCATCCCCCGGCTTCAGCCGTGGGATGAATAGACTCCAAGACGAGAGGGAGGTTTCACCCTACCTTAATCGTCTTGCCTTTTTTGATTCTATTTGCTGCAGTAAATAAAGTAAACGGATACAATAGAATTATGGAAAACGGATATAGAACAACAAAAACGAGCTGATTCACTACCACCTTTGCTATGGACACGATTCTCGCAGCGAACATACCCGAATGAAACCATGAAGCGTTCTGTCGAAGGTCAGAAAATCAAGGGGGTGAACAACGTGCAACCTATAACGACTCAGATTCGCATTTATCCGAGTGATCCTGCTCTACTGATACAAATGGGCAACGAGTACATCAACACCGTCAATCGCTTAACGGAACAAGCCGAAAGGCAGGGTTCATTCCCCAAGTTGACTTCCAAGACAGTACAAGCGAATCTCCCATCCGCGATTAAGAATCAGCTTATTCGTGATGCGAGGAGCATCTACCAGAAATCCAAAAAAGACAAGAAACGTCCTGTACTGAAAAAACGTGTTTATTATGTCAACAATCAAAACTACTCGATTCGCGACGACGGTGTTGCTTTTCCCGTTGTGAGGGATGGCAAGGTGCAGCGCATCACCATTCCTGCAACGCCAACAGACCGCGACAAGGCTTTGTTTGCATCCAGTAAGCTGGGGCTGCTTCGTGTTGTACAGAAGTCTAGCAAATGGTATGTGCAAGTAGCAATCGAACACCCTGCAACCTTCCAAGACGGAACCGAAACGATGGGCATTGATTTAGGGCTCAAGGTTCCAGCCGTTGCCGTGACGTCCACAGGTAAAACGAAGTTTGTTGGCAACGGCAGAAAGAATAAGTACATTCGCCGTAAGTACAATTCCAATCGCCGGAAGCTAGGAAAACTTAAGAAGTTATCTGCCATTCGTAAAGCCCGCGATAAGGAAAGCAGGTACATGAGGGATCAAAACCACAAAATCAGCCGCCAAATCGTCAATATGGCGATTGCGGAACGCGTGGGAGTTATTAAGCTCGAGAACCTTGCTGGTATTCGCAAAACGACAAGAACAAGTCGTAAAAACGCAATGAATCTGCACAACTGGTCCTTCTATCAATTGCAATCGTTCATTCGCTATAAGGCGGCGTTGGCAGGAATTTCTGTGCAGGAAGTTGATCCTGCGTATACGTCCCAAACATGCCCTTCCTGCGAACAACGGAACAAAGCAAAGGATAGAACGTACAGGTGTTTCCAATGCGGATATGAAGCGCACAGAGACAGAGTTGGAGCGATTAATATCATGCGACAACCTGTGTTCGATGGTCATAGTCGAACAGCCTAGTCAGCTAGATGCTCTGGACTAGGATGGGCCAATGAACGAGCCCTTAACTTAGCCGCTGGACAAAACGGAAACGGCCTGCGTCCGTAAACGAGCTAAGAATCCCACGGATTCATCCGTGTGGAGGTTCAACACTTCTTCGTCTTCCGTAATAAGTGTATGAATGTCTCCAGGTGGTTCAAAGACAAATGTACCTGGCGTAGCCACCCAATTCCGCCCTTCATATCTCCAAGTCCCTTGAATGTTATAACCAATCACTGCCCCACCTGTGTGTCTATGTTTACCTAGAACTTGATTACTTTTGATTTTGAAAAGGGTTAAGATCAAACCGCAATGGTTTAAAATGACAAGAATGATTCTCCGTAAATGGAACCCAAGGCATTTCATCAATGTTAACTACTTTTTCTGGAAGCTGTAATTTTTCAGCCAATTGTATAACAGACTCGTGAATAAGATCATTCATTTACATTCTCCTACGTTCATATTGAATTAATTCCTAAATAGATTCGTAACATTGTCCCATAACCCTTTTTTTCAATTTAAGGGTAGACGAGCCATCTAAAGCCAACAGTTATCACTTTCATCCGTTTTATAGAGACAGGAGTGAAAACCACGATAAAGCGGAGGTTGAGCGATGATGAGTGAACAAACCGATAATGTTGAATTAAAAGGGCGTATTTCTGCCGTAAGCGTTTTGGATTTGAGACGCATGAAATCTATGGAGGAACTGAGCAACATTACTGCAATAGAAGCAGTGGGGACGATTCTGTTATCTGACTCCTTCCAAGGTTTAATAGCGAGCATTCCGATGAAAGCTGTCGGTTCGATTATTTCATTGCCTGAAGGTAGTAAAGTGAACCAGATAGGCGGTACGCTGAAAGTCGGGGGAGAATTTCTCGAAAATGGCAGCGTCGACGGCTCGGATATTCTTTTGGTAACAGGTGAGTTGATCCTTACGTCCCCTCCAAAGAAGTTTGGTTACAAACAGCTCATTGTTGTTGGGCAACTTTTCATTCCTCGGGGAAGTGAGAGTATATTAACTCCTTGCATTACTCAATCGAGCGGGGAAATAATTCCGTATGACCACCACAATTCAAGATTTTTTATGGGCCAAGGCCAATTTGGCAGAGAGTTTTTTGAATGCTTGAAAAAACCGGTAGTTATGATGCTCAATGGAACTTTTACGATTGAATCTGACGTCAGCAAGGATCTGCTTCTGGAAAAAGTGACAGAGATTGTTTTATCAGGCACCTTGATGGCAGACAAAAAGCTTGTGCCTATTTTAACTGCACTCGCAGTTGAACAACTGGGTGGCAGTATACTAGATTCCAGTATATTTGACGACGTGACGGCTTATGGATGATCAAGAAAGTCAAGAAAATCAAGAATACCATGTCTTTTTTCAAGAGATTTATCAAACTTATCATCAGCCTGTATTCGCCTTTATCCTCACACGAGTTGGGCAAAGAGAAATTGCCAAAGACCTTATGCAGGAAGTGTTTCTCCGGGCATGGAGGCAAATCCATGTAGGTTATGAGATAGGCAGGGAAAACTGCCGTTTCTGGATATTTCGAATCACAAAAAATCTGATTACCGACTATTACCGCCAACGCACAACGCGCCACAAAACGGAGAGCAGGATCAGACAAGAGGCTGTTGTTCAAGGAGCTTTTGCTCGTTCTCCCGAAGAGACCTACGAAATCAAACGAAATGTTCAACGTATTGAGGATGCCGTCAGTCGTTTGTCGGAGGAACTTCGCAGCGTGCTTATTCTTCATCAGGTTGGCAAAATGAACAGTGCAGAGATCGGCGAGCTGCTAGACATACCAGCAGGCACGGTTAGATATCGAATCAGCATGGCCAGAAAGCGTGTTCTGCTTGAACTGAAACAAAACGAGCGGATGGAGGAGGGGATTGCTGTTGAACAGTTCGGATTGGAATGAGTTCAAAGATGTGGGAGGCTCTTTAGCAGATTGGCTTGAAAATGTATCACTGACGAAAACAGAATCCGAAGAAATTCTAATTCGCATTTTGGAATCGGACAATGTAAGGGACGACTTCCGATTGTCGAGACAAATAGCTCGGATAAACCGGGCAGTTGCCTTTGCCAACCGTGCTTCTGTGCCTTACTCAGAACGACATCAACTTGGTTACAGGACTTGTTGAGAACATAGCGTGGAGGATAATGAGGAACAAAAGGGAGGGGAATTAAATAATCCCCCCTAACGCCTACTTTACAACTTCAAGGTGCGGAGCCATAAGCCAACCGATATTCCGTCGGACTTAGTCCCGTCTCCTTGCGGAATGACTTGGCAAAGTGATGGGTATCCGGGAAGCCGGCTCGCTCGGCAATTTCCTTAATGCTAAGAGCGGTCGAGGCGAGCAGCAGCCGAGCCTTTTCCATCCGTTTGCGATTGACGTATTTGGCGGGAGGCATGCCGAAGTGTTTTTTGAAATACGAAATGAAATAGTTCGGGTGAAGATGAAGAGCGCCCGCCATATCATTGACGCTTAGACTCTCATGCAGATGGGCCTCCACATAATCCTGGATGATGCGAATGCGCTGCATTTCATCGCTGCGATGTTTGAGCACCTGCACCGGGATATGTTCCAGAAAGGAAGAAACGATCTCCAGCATGACAGATTTTTCTTTCAAAACAGATACCAGGGAGCGGCGTTTATGCAGCTCGTCCAGCTCGGCGAACAAACTCTGCATCCGTTCCGGGTCCGGTACATCAATGCAGAGCGGCGCGTTAATCCATTGAAAAAGATCAAACGGTCCAACACCGGCGGTGAAATGGCACCAGTATTTATTAAAAGGCTGCCGTTCCTCAAGAGCCGAATAGGATTGCTTTACAAAAGCCGGCATCAGGCAAAGCTGGCCTTGCTTCGGGAAGCACTCCCGGCCGTCCACTTTTAGCCAACCTTCACCATCCATAATGAAATAAAGCCGGTTGAATTCAGGCACAAAGTCCAAATCCCGCCAATCAGCGGAGCACTGGGTACGGTGAGCGACCTGCACCCGAATCTGCAAATTGTCGAGCAGTTCAAGCAGTGTGGATTCTTCCTGTGGAAGACTCATTCATCCAGCTCCATAACTTAGTTTTATCCCCTTATCCCTTAGGAACGTCCATTTTTTCCCTCGGAAACGGAATCTATAATCAGTGTATCAGATTCTAGGAGGGACTTCGATTATGACAAATTCTCACCAACCGGTTCTGCTCACAGACGATCAAATGAAAGCTTTTATCCGCGATGGAGTGCTGCTGCTGAACACAGATTTCCCACGTTCCTTTCATGATAGTCTTGTCGCCCAATTGAATGATGTGTATCAAGAAGAGGGTAACCCAGGCAACAACATCCTTCCACGAATCCGCGATTTGCAAAAGGTATTCGACCACCCCGTTGTCACTGGCGCGCTTACAAGTGTGCTAGGTCCCGATTATTTGCTGCATACGCATCGTCATGGCCACTTCAACGCTTCCCCGCAGCCTGGAGGATGGCATAAGGATAGTTACTGGGGTTATAGCCGGATGCGCAATCATCATCCTTGGTGGGCAATGATCATGTATTTTCCGCAAGATACACCTCTTGAGCTTGGACCGACAGGCATTTTCCCAGGTACTCAGTTCCTTGAATCCCGAGTTTTTGATGAGGAAAATCCCGCGGCTGAAGTGACAGCGCAAGGCGAGGCAGGCACATTTGCGCTGATTCATTATGATGTTTGGCATCGCTCAACTGCGAACATAATCGGCCAGCCAAGGTATATGCTGAAGTTTGAATTCATGAGGACGACAGCTCCAACGGCTCCTACATGGAACAACATAGATCCGATCTGGACGCCATCAGCAGAAGAAAGCCATGAAGCGCTTGATCAGTCCATCCTCTGGGAGGAAAATTGGAACTGGTTGTCCGGCCAAATCGGCAGCCTCGCGAACTCGATGCCGGAAGATCCGGAAGCGATTCAACAGCTGACAGCCAAGCTCGCTGGACCGGATGAGCCAACCTCTCTGAATGCCGCTTATAGCTTGGCTGCGAGTGGAAGTGGCGGAATAAGCGCTCTGTTGGAAGCTTTGCGGAATGAGGACAATCGAATCTCCCGCAAGGCAGCCTATGGTCTATCTGCAGCGGGCCAAGAGGCTGTTGCCGGTTTGTTGAAAGCATTAGGAGAACCTAGCAATACTGTTGTCATCCATGCCGCCTTTGCGCTTGGCGAATTGAGAGAGCTGGCAGCGTCAGCAATTCCTCAGCTAGCGGCATTGCTCGGTGACAGCTCTGCCGAGGTACGCCGCCAAGTTATAGAGACACTTGGATTTATCGGCAAGCCGTCCGAGGGGATCGTGCCTGCTCTCATTCGCGGTTTGCGTGATGAGGATGTGCAAGCCCGGTTCATGGCCGCGCTTTCGCTGCTGCGCCTTAAGAGCGATGCGGCAGATGCCATCCCTGAGCTGGCGGAAGCGCTCGGAGATTCCAACCGGTACGTGCGCGGCCATGCCGCTGAGGCGCTGCGTTATATCGACAGCCCAGAGGCAAGGGATATTTTGTTACGCGAGCTGTTTAATCTCCGCTGGTGCTCGGATACAACTAAAGCAAGTACGTTCTAATTCATGCCGTCAGGCGAATAAGCTAGTTGGGGCTCCCTTAAATAGAAGGGAGTCCTTTTTTATTAACACTAAAGTTAGGCGGCTGAGCTCCATGAAACTATGATTCTATGGGATTAATTGGTATCATATAAGAGTCTATTAAAATAACAGGATGAGGTGCTGGCGAATGTCGAAAATTTTAACTCGGGCAGAAGTGGATGCGCAATCAACTTGGAATTTGAAGGATATTTTTGAATCCCATGAGGAATGGGAACATGAACTGAACGCTCTTCAACAGGATCTTTCCACTGTTACGAAGTATGAAGGACAACTCGGCGAAGGGGCAGATAAACTGCTGGCCTGCCTTCATGCACAGGAAGAGCTGCAACGCAGACTTAGCCGAGTACAAGCCTTTGCCTATTTGCATCAATCGGGAGACAGCATCAACCCGGAGCATCAGACCAATGCTGCAAAAGCGCGTGATCTATCCTCGCAGGTCAGTTCAGCTCTTTCTTTTATCAAATCCGAAATTATCGCCCTTCCCGAAGGAACGATAGAGCAGTACATAAACGAGCAACCTGGTCTTCAGGACTTTGAACGCAGTCTCGGATTGCTTCTGCA
Organism: Paenibacillus herberti; assembly: GCF_002233675.1. GTDB lineage: Bacteria > Bacillota > Bacilli > Paenibacillales > Paenibacillaceae > Paenibacillus_O > Paenibacillus_O herberti. Next base: position 1,410,328 of record NZ_NMUQ01000001.1, read on the forward strand.
AACCAAGCCTCATAGGCTGACAGCCGAAACAGAAAAGGTGTTAGCTTCCTTTGGAGAGGTGCTCGGCGCGCCTTATCGCATCTATGAACGCAGCAAACTGGCTGATATGACATTCCCGCCAACAGAGAATGGACGAGGGGAAGAGGTCCCGGTTTCGTTTGCGCTTTATGAGAACAAATATGTCGAGTCCCCGGACACGGATCTGCGCCGCAATTCATTTAAAGCGTTCAGCGAGACTCTCTATAAATATCGTAATACATTTGCCGAAGCCTATAGTACGGAAGTAAAACGCCAGGTAATTGAATCGCGTTTGCGCGGATACAACTCGGTTACGGACATGCTTTTGAAGCCGCAGCAGGTCACTGCGGATATGAACAGCAATATTTTGGATATTTTGCAGACAGAGCTTGCTCCTCATATGCGCAAATACGCCGCCCTCAAAAAACGGGTGCTGAAGTTAGACGAAATGACGTTCGCAGATCTGAAAGCTCCACTTGACCCTGATTTCAATCCTGAAATTTCATTCCAGGAGGCAGGGGAACTGATCAAAGAAGCCCTTTCCGTTCTTGGTCCGGAATACGGCGAGATTGTAGCGGATGCCTTTAAAAACCGTTGGGTCGATTACGCAGATAACGCTGGGAAACGGACGGGTGCGTTCTGCATGTCCATCCATGGTGTCCATTCTTATATTTTGATCAGCTGGGCAGACAACATGAGAGGCGCCTTTACACTTGCCCATGAAGTGGGACATGCCGGTCATCTTATGTTAGCGAGCAAATACCAACGTATAACGAACTCTAGACCTTCTCTGTACTTTATCGAAGCTCCTTCTACTATGAACGAGCTGCTCTTAGCGGATCACTTGTTGGAACGCTCGAATGACCCTCGAATGCGCCGCTGGGTTATTTCCCAGTTGCTCGGCACTTATTTCCATAACTTTGTTACCCATTTGCTCGAAGGGGAGCTGCAACGCCGGGTATACGATCTTGCGATGAAAGATGTGCCTATTACAGCCGTGAAATTATGTGAGTTAAAAGGAGACATCCTGTCCTCATTCTGGGGAGAAGATGTCGTTATCGATGACAATGCCAAGCTGACTTGGATGCGTCAGCCGCATTATTATATGAGCCTTTATCCTTACACCTATGCGGCTGGACTTACGGTTTCAACTGCTGCTGCTCAGCTCATCCGAGAGGAAGGGCAGCCTGCTGTGGATCGCTGGCTCGAAGTGTTAAAAGCAGGAGGCTCCATGAGCCCGCTTGAACTAATCAAGCTGGCCGGCGTAGACATGTCGCAGCCAGATCCGATTCGTACCGCTGCAGCTTATGTAGGTTCACTTATTGATGAGCTGGAGAGCTTGTATTAAAAACATTCTGTCCCGTTAATAAATCTAGGAATTCAGCAAAAAGCGAGCAGCGTTTTTATGCGCGGCTCGCTTTTCTTAACGAAAATAGCTTTTTCGCCATCGTCGAAAAATAAAAGGAGGCTGTACGCCATGCAGAAACTATTCAAATATAACTGGCAAGTACGCAGGGATTGGTTTGAATGGTGCGAGTCGGTGGACGAGCAAGAATTGCTCAAGTCGCGCATAGGCGGCCCAGGCAGTATTCTCTATACGCTTTTTCACATTGTTGATGTCGAGCACAGCTGGATAAGGGGCTTGCAAGGGAAAATAGAAACTGAAATGCCTCCATTCGAGGAATGCGCCAGCGTGCAAAAGCTCAGAGACTACTCCGAACGTTGCCATGCGGAAATTGCTCCATTCATTTTGGCTTGGAATAGCGGTATGGAAAACCAGATTTTATCCGACAAGAATGATGCAGGCGAGTGGGAGAAATTCAGATATGGGGAGATCATGCGACATGTTCTCGCCCATGAGATTCATCATATCGGCCAGCTATCTGTATGGTCGCGAGAACTTGGGAAGGGGCCGATTACGGCAAACTTGATTCGCAGAGGATTGTTTGATCGTTAAGAAGAGGAGAGAAACACTTTGCCGATTTCGATAATATTCGATATGGATGGAACGCTTTTTCAGACAAATAAAATTCTAGAGTTATCTCTCGAGGATACATTTACCTATTTGAAGTCTCGCAATGAATGGTCGGGTGGGACTCCCATACAAAAATATCGCGAAATCATGGGAGTCCCTCTACCTGTAGTTTGGGAGACTTTAATGCCCAATCATTCAAATGAGATTAGACAAATTGCGGATCGATATTTTCTTGAGAAGCTGATCGCCAATATTAATAATGGAAGCGGAGCTCTGTATCCTCATGTTTATGAGATTTTCGACTCCTTGAAACAAGCGGGTTGCCCCATTTTTATCGCAAGCAATGGGCTGATCGACTATCTGAAAGCTATCGTCGATTATTACAACTTAGGCGCTTGGGTGACGGAGACGTTCAGTATTCAGCAAATAGAAACTCAAGACAAAACGGATCTTGTCCGTCATATTCTAAAGAAATACAACATCGAACAAGCAGCAGTAGTCGGCGATAGGCTGTCTGACATCAATGCCGCTAAAAAGAATGGTCTGATGGCGATAGGCTGCCGCTTTGACTTTGCACAAGAAGACGAGCTTAAACAAGCTGATGTTGTGATAGATGATTTACTTGAGCTAAGAGGGATATTTGACTTGTAGCCTGTGAACGATGATCAATGCCATTAATTAAAGTGATTAATGTAGTTAACAAAATAGATTAATGTCGCTAACTAATTTCACCATAGGATAGGAAACAGAGAAAGAGGGAACGAATGCCTACTATACTGGTTGCTGACGACGATGCGAACATTCGCGAACTTGTCTGTTTATTTTTACGCAACGACGGATTCACAACAGTTGAAGCTGCGGATGGCAAGGAAGCACTAGGCGTCTACGCTTCCACGAATGTTGATCTAGTCGTGCTCGATATTATGATGCCGATTATGGATGGTTGGACGTTATGCAAAGAACTCAGAAGAGCCAATCCTGATCTCCCGTTACTTATGCTCACTGCGAGAGGCGAAACATGGGAAAAGGTGAAAGGGTTCGAGCTTGGGACGGACGATTATTTGACGAAACCATTCGATCCGCTGGAGTTAACGGCCCGTGTTAGAGCATTGCTGAAACGATATCGGATTGGCTCCACACAGATGATCCAATTCGGCAATATCATTCTTGATCGCCAAACCTATAAGGTGCTGAGTGGAACGGAATCCCTCATATTGCCGCTCAAAGAGTTCGAATTGCTGTATAAGCTGGCTGGAACACCCGGGCAAGTTTATACGCGCGAACAATTGATCGATCAAATTTGGGGGCTCGATTATGCTGGAGATGATCGAACGATAGATGTACATATTAAGCGCTTGCGCGAACGGTTCGTGAGCACTTCCGATTTTAGAATCGAGACGGTGCGTGGACTTGGTTACCGGCTTGAGGTTAACTAATGATCAGCTCTATTTATACTCGCGTAGTCTTAATCTATCTAGTCTCCGTCATTGGAGGCACGATCCTTTCTTTTTTTGTGGCAACTTGGGTATTTGAGGATAAATTGAATGAAAACTTGAAAACCCCCTTACGTTACTTTAGCCAGGACATCGTCCGGATTTACGAGACATTTCCATTAAGTGAAGCGGACACACTCGTAAGTGGAATGAATCAGCTCAATTCTTATCATATTCGAATATATGAAGATTCGGGTCAGTTCCGGTCTTATGGAGCGCTTCACGGACAAAGTCCTATCACTGTAACTAAAGAGCAAGTGAAAAGAGTTCTAGATGGAGAAGTTGTTCAAGTTAACCCAAGTGGTATTGCTACTCTTCTCCTAGGGCTGCCCTTAAAAACGGAAATGGGAACAAAAGCGATGTTTGTGGAGCCAATCGCGCCTCCTTCTAGTGCGTTTGCTATAAGGTGGATCTTGAACTTTTCAATCTATTCATTAATAGCTGGAAGCCTTTTTATTTTGGTTGCTGCCATTTTCCTAGTCAGACCGATCAAAAAGCTGACAGCGGCGACTAGACAAATAGCAGGTGGAGATTTCAACGTCAAGCTGAATATTAAGCAAAAGGGAGAGCTCGGCACACTGGCTCGCAGCTTCGAGGAAATGATGCACGATTTACAACAGCTTGAGCAGATGCGTAGGGAATTTGTATCCAATGTGTCTCACGAGGTTCAATCGCCGCTTACCTCCATTTCCGGTTATGCTCAAGCTCTCAAACAAGTAGATGTCGAACATAACGAGCGAAGCCGTTATCTAGATATTATTATCGCTGAAGCGGATCGCATGTCCAAGATGAGCGATGGCTTATTGAAGCTGAGTTTGCTCGAAGCACAGTCACATCAGCTGAGGTTGGTCACGTTCAACCTTGATGAACAAATTAGACGAGTGATCGTCGCAATCCAGCCGCAATGGTCGGCGCGCAGCATCCGTTTCGAACTCGATTTGAAGACCGTTCGATTGCTGGCTGATCATGATCTTTTAAACCAGGTATGGACGAATATACTCGGCAATAGCATCAAATTTTCTAGGGATGAGGGCGTTATTAGTGTCAGTATCAAACAAGATAACCAAAACGTGATCGTCCGATTATCCGACAGTGGCATTGGCATTCCCCTTGAGGACCAGAAGCGTATATTTGAACGGTTTTTCAAGTCCGATCGTTCCCACAGCCGCAAGTATGACGGCAGCGGAATGGGACTTGCCATCGTTAAACAGATCGTATCGCTTCATCGCGGTGACATTCAAGTGGAAAGCGAGCCTGGCCAAGGAACGACTGTCATAGTCACCTTGCCTATTACAACGCCAACGGATTAGTTAATCAGAAGGGATCATCGGGAAGGATTAATTCGCATTCTCCATGCTACGGCATTATGTGCAAGCTTTCTTGCATGTGACGCTGTAGCTTTTTTTGCTTGTTCATACTCCGTTCATACTGACGTCATGGGGAGTACATCTTTGTCGCATATGCTCTCATTAGCAGCCGATAAAAGACAGGAGAAGATGCAAATGGAACCAGAAGCGGTTATGAAAAAGAGGAAGACCAAGGGAATGAAAAAGGTACTTTTCATCCTACTTAAAACGCTAGGAGTTATAGCTATATTAATTGCTCTTTTTCTAGCTATTGTTTTTGTCGTTAACATAATCAGCAACAAGTCAGAGCAAGCAAAAATAGAAACCTACGGCCAGTTAGTACCTGTAGATGGGAAAAAGATGAATGTCTTGATTCAAGGAAAAGGCGAAGAAACAATCGTGCTCCTGCCTGGTTATGGAACAGCTGCACCTGCGCTTGATTTCAAGCCGCTAGTTGATGAGCTGTCCCCATTTTACAAAGTAGTCGTGGTTGAGCCGTTTGGTTATGGATTAAGCGATACAACCAAAAAGGATCGGACCACAGAGAACATTGTAAGTGAACTTCATGAAGCCTTACAGGGTCTGAAAATTGATCGATATATTTTAATGGGTCATTCCATTGCAGGTATATACGGACTCGATTATGTCAGCAAATATAAAAACGAAGTGAGTGCATTTGTCGGGATCGATACCAGTGTTCCAACGCAAGGCGGAATGGATGTTAAATTTCCAATAAAAACATTTAAATTTCTGAAACAATCAGGTGTGGCCAGATTGATATCGAAACTGGGTCCTAATCCATATGACGGCTTGCCATTTGATGATGGAATAAAAGAACAAATGCGACTTCTTGCTAACAAAAACGCTTTTAACACAAGCTTATTGAATGAAATGGAACATATTAAAGCTAATTTTAAAGCAGCTGAACATTTAACATTCCCTAAAGATCTCCCTATTCTTTTCTTTATACAAGCGAATAATACAGACGTAGAAGGATGGCTGCCCCTGCATGAAGAGCAAGTAAAAGATTCTATACATGGAAAAGTGATGACATATGAAGGAGGACATTATTTGCACCATACTCGGTCAAAAGAAATCGTGGAAAGCCTTAAGGGATTTATGGAAATAGTAAATTAAGCAAAGCCCGGTCGTTCTGTGCGAAGATACTTCGCCAGCGTCCGGGCTTTCTTTTGGTGATAGGTATGTTCATATCCGGCTATTTGAAGGAATCGTTTTCCTTGCTGTCGGTATATGTGGTTAGCGGTGGTTTAACTATTGTCGGTGCGTTTGCGCTGATCCCCCTTGTTATTGAGAAAAGAAGAAAAGCAGAGAGAGACCCAGCATCATGATGGATAAAAAAATGTTATGAATGACCATCAGTGAGAGCCATGACGGGCCGGTAGGCGAAAGTTTACAGGGTCACTATAAGAAGCTATGATTAAATCAAAATGCTTCATCATCTGGAAGGAATTGCTGTCAGGTAAGAAAGTGAGGGGCGCCATGGATCTTCCCGTCAACATCTTGCTCGTAGACGATCATCCGGAAAACTTGGTTGCCATTGAGGCCGTTCTTAGCAGAGAACCCTACCGTCTGGTTCGGGCATATTCCGGGATGGAAGCTTTGAGATGTTTGTTGGAAGAGGAGTTTGCTGTCATTGTCATGGATGTGCAAATGCCCGATATGGACGGGTTCGATACGGCCAGCATTATCCGAACCCGGGAGAAAACCAAATACGTACCCATTATCTTTATGTCAGCCACTAGTAACAAAATGGAGCATATCTTCGCTGGCTATTCCGTCGGCGCTATGGATTATATGACGAAACCTTTCGTTCCGCAAATTTTCAAGTCCAAAATCGAGGGTTACGTCAGCATATATGAAGCTAACAAAACGCTTCAAATCCAAAGCGAAATGTTGAAGAAACAAGCCAAACAGATGGAGAAAACCAATCAGGAGCTCGGCCAAGCCAAAGAATCCGCGGAAATCGCATCCCGCGTTAAATCGGAATTTCTGGCTATGATGAGCCATGAAATGAGAACTACACTGAATGGGATCATTGGCATGTCGGATCTGTTGCTTGCCTCAGATTTGCCGGATGAATACTCTGAGATAGCAGGGATCATCCATACAAGCGGGAATGCACTGCTATCCGTCATCAACCATATCCTCGACTTTTCCAAGATCGAGTCCGGTATGATGAAATTGGAAGAGGAGCCGTTTTCCCTTCAGCACTGCCTAATGGAAACAATTGATTTGTTTACAGCCAAAACCAGGGAACGGAATCTGGAAATGGTGGTGGTCGTTGACCCGTCTTTACCGGCTTATTTAATAGGAGATATGAACCGCCTCCGTCAGGTGTTAAATAATCTTGTGGGCAATGCCGTCAAGTTTACGCAGGAAGGCAGTGTGTACATCACGGTCAACAAGCTTGCGGAGACATCGGATTCTCTTACGCTTGAATTTATTATTAAGGATACCGGGATCGGGATTCCTCCTGATAAGATAAACGAATTGTTTCAACCATTCTCCCAGTTGGATGCTTCAACCACTCGTATGTTCGGAGGTACGGGACTTGGATTATCCATCAGCAAATCCCTGGTTGAATTGATGGGCGGCATGATACGGGTAGAACCGTCTAAAGAACCCGGCGCAACGGTTATCTTTACGATTGTAGCCAAACCATTTCGATAAGACGCTATAGAACAGGTCATTCAAAAATATGTCGTAGAAAAGGGACAGGGCTGAGAATATGAGAGATCAAAACCAAATCAACGAAACAAACGGTGATCAAATTGATGGCGGTGAACTGCTCAACGCCTTAATGGCGATGAAGAAAGGCCATTTCTCCTACAGAATGCCTTATGACCGCACAGGTGTGGCTGGCAAGATTGCGGATACGTTTAACGAGATCATGGATATTCAGGAAGGTCTGGTGCATGAAGTCCAGACAGTAGCCAAGGTTGTCGGAAAAGAAGGAAATCTTTCGAGAAGGTTTGTGCAGAAAAATCTGGGAGGATCATGGGAAACGATCACCGATTCGTTAAACGGTCTAGTCATCGACTTGATTCAACCAACGAGTGAGATGGTCCGGGTAATTAACGCCGTGGCCAAAGGCGATCTTTCCCAGAAGGTGGAGCTGGAAATCGAAGGACGGGCGCTTACCGGTGAATTCCAGAGAACGGCGAGCAACATCAACATGATGGTGAATCAGCTCAGCACCTTTGCCTCCGAGGTGACACGTGTGGCACGCGAGGTCGGTACGGAAGGAATCCTCGGCGGACAGGCAGATGTTAAAGGTGTATCTGGTACTTGGAAAGACTTAACGGATAGCGTTAATTACATGGCGACAAATCTCACGGATCAAGTACGTAATATCGCAGCGGTAACAACTGCTGTCGCTAACGGTGATTTGTCGAAGCAGATTACCGTAAATGCGCGGGGAGAGATTCTTGAGCTCAAAAATACGATCAACACTATGGTGGATCAGCTCTCCATGTTCTCTTCCGAGGTTACTCGTGTAGCTCGTGAGGTCGGCACGGAAGGCAAACTCGGCGGGCAAGCGGACGTTAAAGGTGTATCCGGTACTTGGCGGGATTTAACGGAGAGCGTTAATTATATGGCGTCCAATCTGACCAACCAAGTGCGCAACATCGCGGTTGTTACAACTGCTGTGGCAAATGGCGACCTGTCCAAGAAGATTACGGCTGATGTACAAGGCGAAATTCTGGAATTGAAAAACACAATCAACACGATGGTGGATCAATTGTCGACGTTTGCTTCCGAGGTTACTCGGATGGCACGCGAGGTCGGTACGGAAGGCATCCTCGGCGGACAGGCGGACGTTAAAGGTGTATCTGGCACTTGGCGGGATTTGACAGAGAGCGTTAACTATATGGCTTCCAACTTAACCAATCAGGTGCGGAACATCGCGGAAGTGACAACCGCTGTTGCGAAGGGCGACTTGTCGAAGACGATTACCGTTGACGCAAAAGGCGAAATCCTCCAATTGAAAAGCACTATCAACATCATGGTGGATCAGCTCAGCAACTTCGCATCCGAGGTTACGCGTGTGGCGCGAGAAGTTTCAACAGAAGGAATACTGGGCGGACAAGCAGATGTTAAAGGCGTATCCGGCACTTGGAAGGATTTGACTGATAGCGTTAATTTTATGGCCGGTACGCTTACCGATCAGGTGCGTAATATCGCTGAGGTGACGACTGCGGTTGCAAAAGGCGATCTGTCCAAACAGATCACAGTTAACGCAAAAGGCGAAATCCTCGAGCTCAAAAACACAATCAACACGATGGTGGATCAGCTCTCTACCTTCGCATCCGAGGTTACGCGGGTAGCGCGAGAGGTTGGTACCGAGGGCATGCTGGGCGGACAAGCCCAGGTCAAAGGCGTTGCCGGTACATGGCGTGATTTAACGGAGAGCGTTAACTATATGGCTTCAAACTTGACCAATCAAGTGCGCAACATCGCCGTTGTGACAACGGCGGTCGCGAACGGTGATCTGTCCAAAAAAATTACAGCAGATGTTCAAGGAGAAATCCTTGAACTTAAAAATACGATCAACACGATGGTAGACCAGCTCTCCATGTTCTCCTCCGAGGTTACGCGGGTAGCACGTGAGGTAGGTACAGACGGGAAGCTCGGCGGACAAGCGCAGGTGCGCGGCGTCGGCGGCACCTGGAAGGACTTGACCGAAAGCGTTAATAATATGGCGCGGAATCTGACGGACCAGGTGCGGAACATCGCGGACGTTACGACTGCGGTAGCCAAAGGCGACCTGTCCAAGAAAATCACCGTAGACGTCAAAGGCGAAATCCTTGAATTGAAGATTACGATCAACACGATGGTGGATCAGCTATCGATCTTCGCATCTGAGGTTACACGTGTAGCGCGGGAGGTTGGCACGGATGGCAAGCTCGGTGCGCAAGCGGAAGTAAAGGATGTTTCAGGCACGTGGAAAGATTTGACGGATACGGTCAACTACATGGCCAGCAACTTGACTATCCAGATGCGTAACATTGCCGGCGTGACGACGGCGGTTGCAAACGGGGACTTGTCTAAAAAAATTACCGTAGACGTCAAAGGCGAACTGTTGGAACTGAAAAACACGATCAACACGATGGTGGATCAGCTCAATTCGTTCGCATCTGAGGTTACGCGTGTGGCGCGGGAGGTCGGTACGGACGGCAAGCTAGGCGGACAAGCCCAAGTACGCGGTGTCGGCGGAATCTGGAAAGACCTTACCGACAACGTTAACATCATGGCGACCAATTTGACGGATCAAGTGCGCGGGATCGCTAAGGTCGTTACCGCAGTTGCGAACGGCAACCTCAAGCAGAAATTGACCGTGGAAGCGAAAGGCGAAATCGCCGAACTGACAGATACGATTAATAATATGATTGAGACGCTGGCCACCTTCGCCGACCAGGTGACTACCGTAGCGCGGGAGGTAGGCGCCGAAGGAAAGCTGGGCGGACAAGCAAGCGTGCCTGGCGCAGCTGGTACTTGGCGCGATCTCACCGACAACGTGAACTATATGGCGAGTACGTTGACTACCCAGGTGCGCGCCATCACTAACGTTGCAACAGCGGTGACAAACGGCGATCTATCACGTGCCATCGACGTTTCCGCATCCGGTGAAGTTGCAACGCTGAAGGATAACATCAACGAAATGATTCGGAACCTGAAGGAAACGACCCGGATCAATACGGAGCAGGACTGGCTCAAAACCAATCTCGCCAAATTTTCAAGGCTCTTGCAAGGACAAAGGGATTTGTATGCAGTCAGCCGCATGATCCTGTCCGAGCTTGCTCCACTCGTATCGATGCAACACGGCGTCTTTTATATCAATGAACCGACGAGCGGCGAAGCGGTGCTTAAGCTGTTTGCCAGCTATGCTTACCAAAGCCGCAAAAATTTGGCGAATGAATTCCGAGCTGGGCAAGGGTTGGTCGGTCAGTGTCTAATCGAGAAACAACGTATTCTGCTTACCAACGTACCCGGAGACTACGTCGTGATATCATCCGCTTTGGGAGAAGCTACACCTCTCAATATCGTTTTGTTACCGATTATTTTCGAAGATCAGGTTCTCGCTATTCTGGAGCTGGCATCCTTCCGCCCGTACAGTGATATCGACATCGCATTCCTGGATCAGCTTACGGAATCGATCGGAATTGTGATAAATACGATGCAGGCGAACCAACGTACGGAGGAACTGCTTATCCAATCCCAGTCCCTCACCGAAGAGCTCCAAAAGCAGCAAATGGAGCTGAGGAACACGAACGATGAACTCGAGGATAAAGCAAAGCTGCTCGTGCTGCAGAAGGCGGAAGTGGAAAGCAAGAACCAGGAGGTAGAGGTGGCCAAGCGATACTTGGAAGAGAAAGCGGAACAGCTTGCTCTCACGTCCAAGTATAAATCCGAATTTTTAGCTAACATGTCGCATGAGCTTCGTACTCCTTTGAATTCTTTGCTGTTGCTGGCAGAGCAGCTTGCCGAGAACCCGGATGAAAATCTTCATGAGATACAGGTTAAGTTTGCGAAGACCATTCAGGACTCCGGATTTGAATTGCTTAACCTTATTAATGATATTCTCGATCTGTCCAAAATCGAATCTGGCACCATTACGCCCGACTACAGCGAAGTACCTTTGGCTGAACTGACAGGCGGACTGGACCGTACCTTCCGCCATATGGTAGAAGCGAAGAAACTGAACTATCGGATTCAAGTTGATTCTGGCGTACCGGCGAGTGTAGTAACAGATTTCAAACGGCTTCAGCAAATTTTGAAAAACTTGCTCTCGAACGCCTTTAAGTTTACCGAGCAAGGACAGATCATGCTCCAAATCAAAAAAGCGAACGGGGGCTGGAACTCAGAAAATGACTCACTGAATCGTGCTAAAGCGGTCATTTGCTTCTCCGTCAGCGATACGGGGATCGGGATTCCTTATGAAAAACAACAGATCATTTTTGAAGCTTTCCAGCAGGCGGACGGCAGCACAAACCGGGAATATGGCGGAACGGGCTTAGGGCTTGCCATATCCAGGGAGATTGCCGAGATGCTGGGCGGAGAAATAACCTTATACAGCGAAGTGAGCAAGGGAAGTGTATTTAATCTGTACCTTCCAATAGAAGCGGAAGCAACGGAACCTGCGCCCAAAAAGATCCATGTTCCGGAGGTAATTGATATCACCCCGCTCAAACGCAGAAGCAGCCTGGCCAAGCCGGCGGATGACGCATTGGTTGACGATCGGGATAACCTCGAGCCGGGAGATCGTGTATTCCTAATTATTGAGGATGATCACAAGTTCAATGCCATAATTCTCGATCTCCTTCGTAAGAAAGGGATCAAAGCGGTCATCACGGCAAACGGTTCGGATGCCCTGGAACTCGTTCATAAGTACAACCCGATCGCCATAATACTGGATCTGCATCTTGGAGATATCGACGGTTGGCTGGTGCTGGAGCAGCTGAAGAACGATATCCATCTACGGCATATTCCGATTTGTGTCATGACAGTCGACGAGGAAGAGGTACTCCTGCTGCAAAAGGGAGTTTACAATTACTTCCGGAAACCGGTGACAAATGAGGAACTGGAGAATGCGTTGGATCGCTTGAACCAATTTGCGGACAAGAAGGCTCAGAACCTGCTGGTAGTCGTCCATGATGAGCAAGAGCGCAAGCAATTGGTAGAGCTGCTGGGCAACCAGGATATCAAGGTCACGGCTGTGGACACAGGACGCAAAGGGTTGAACCAGATCAACTCAAAAGAAATGGATTGTGTAGTGCTGGACAACAGCCTGCCGGATATGAATCTAATCCGGTTCGTCCGGGATATGCACAAGAACTCCAAAAACAAGCGGGTTCCCGTTATAGCCCGTTTGAGCAAAAAATTGACGCCGGCTGAGGAGAATGAGTGGGATGAGTTAGTCAAAATGGCGGTTCTCAAAGAAGTGAAGTCAAATGCCGGTCTGATTGATGAAACAACCCTATTCCTGCACCGCAAGACGGATAACTTGCCGGCTGGTTCAAGGGAAAAGTTGATTAAACTGCATAATTCGGATGAAATGATCGAGTATAAAAATGTACTTGTTGTGGATGACGACATCCGGAATATTTTTGCACTCACTACCATTTTGGAACGCCATCAAATGAAAGTCATTCCAGCGGAAACAGGCCAGGATGCCATCGCCCTCCTGGAACAGACACCGGACATTGGAATCGTGCTGATGGATATCATGATGCCGGGAATGGATGGTTACGAAACGACTCGCGCCATTCGGCAGAAGGCGAAATTCGAGAACCTTCCCATTATTGCACTTACGGCTAAAGCTATGAAGGGAGACCGGGAACTTTGCCTCGAAGCTGGTTGCTCGGATTACATCACAAAACCGGTCAACAGCGCCCAGCTGTTATCGATGATGCGCACATGGCTGGATAATTGATGTTTTTATCAGGCTGTCGGGAACTTCTCGACAGTCTTTTTTAATCTAATTTAAATGCTAGAGCATGTGGAGCTTAAAATGTTGTTGACACGACACCAAATGGTGGCCTAAAATTAAATCGACACCAATAGGTGTCAGATAGGGTGTTACGCCCGAAGGGCAGCAAATGAAATTAGAGGCCATCCCTTGACAATAATACTTAGGAGAGGGTGTTGTGAACGAGAGCAAAGGGGTACGGGATGCGTTTGACGCGATTGCAGATCCAACCAGGCGCCGACTGATTCGTTTGTTAGCAGAGGAAGAAGAGGTACCGCTTCATGAATTAACGGCACAGTTTGACATGGGCCGTACAGCGGTATCCAAGCATTTGACCATTCTTAAAGAGGCCGGACTTGTAGTAGACCGAAAAGTCGGCAGAGAAACGCGATTTAGATTAAACGCCGTACCACTCAGAGAAGTTCAAGATTGGGTCGCGTTCTACAGCAAGTTTTGGCGTACAAATATGTTTCGCTTAGAACAACTTTTAGAGGAGGAAGAAGAATGAGTTTAGTACTATCCGTCGATCATGAATATAAAACAACCATTGAGAAGGCCTGGACCTACTTAACCGATCCAAGCAAGCTTGCCAAATGGGTCTTGGAAAATGATTTTAAAGCGGTTGAAGGACATCGGTTTCAGTTCCGCGCCGAGCCGAATGAATATTGGGATGGAGTTATCAACGGCGAAGTTCTTCTCGTGGATGAACCCAACAAATTGTCTTATACTTGGGCTGTTGGTGAAGAAAAACACACCGTTACCTGGACGCTGCATGATTTAGGGAACGGAAAAGTGAATCTTCATCTTGAACAAACTGGATTTTCCAACGTTCACGGACTTGAAGGCGCACGATATGGCTGGGGTAACTGGACATCCCAGCTTGAAAAATTGTTGGCACAATAGATTATCTAAAAATAAACAGCTGTATCGAACGGGGAATCCACATAAACCGGTTGCAACCTACATGCAGCCGGTTTATGTTTGCTTTGATCAGTATCTAAAGGTTATTAAGGAAAGGATGTCAAGATGAGCGATTCTAATCAGGAGTATATCGTTATCTCAGGTGCGAGGGAAAACAATCTCAAAAACGTATCCTTACGCATCCCCAAACGGAAAATCACGATTTTCACCGGGGTGTCCGGATCTGGCAAATCATCAATCGTCTTTGATACGATCGCCGCAGAATCCACGCGACTGCTTAATGAAAACTTCAGCATGTTTGTGCGCACATTCTTGCCTAAAGTTCCACAGCCGGATACGGACGGGATCGAGAACCTGAGCATGGCCGTTATTGTGGATCAGAAGCGGCTGGGTGGCGGATCTCATTCCACGATGGGCACGATTACGGATATTTCCCCGATTCTTCGGCTTCTTTTCTCCCGAGTAGGTCAGCCCTATGTTGGTCAAGCTCATATGTTCTCGTTTAATGATCCGCAAGGCATGTGTCCCGAGTGTAATGGAATCGGCCGCAAGCTAGGCCTCGACATGAGTAAAGCGGTGGATATGTCCAAGTCATTGAATGACGGAGCCCTCATGCTGCCGGACTATTCGGTGGGCGGTTGGGAATGGAATATGGTCATACAGGCGGGAGACTACAATCTCGACAAAAAGCTGAGCGATTATACGGATGAGGAACTGGAACAACTACTCTACTCCAAAGCACGAAAAATCAAAATGGACTTCGCCGGTAAACCAACGAATATTACGGTGGAAGGTGTCATCGAGAAATTCACTAACAAATACATCAAGCAAGATGTGAAGGCGAAGTCCGAGCGCACACAAAAAACAGTGGCACCGTTCATTTCGGAAGGTCCCTGCTCCAGCTGCCGCGGCGCAAGACTTAATCAGGCTACGCTGAGCTGCAAAATAAATGGACTTAACATTGCCGACATGTCCTCTATGGAGGTTGGGCAGCTCATTCGTGTCGTTCGGGAAATCGGTGATCCTGTGGCCGCCCCAATCGTTAAGTCACTTGCGGAACGGTTAGAGCATCTAGTGGACATTGGATTAGATTACTTAACACTGGACCGTGAAACGGATACTTTGTCCGGCGGTGAGTCACAGCGCGTCAAGATGGTGAAACATCTGAGCGGCAGCCTCGTGGATGTCACTTATATTTTCGATGAACCTAGCGTCGGCTTACACCCCCGTGACGTACATCGGTTAAATGAATTACTGCAGAAGCTGCGCGACAAAGGCAATACGGTCATTGTTGTTGAACATGATCCCGACGTAATTAAGGTGGCGGATCATATCGTCGACGTAGGGCCTCACGCTGGCAAACGCGGAGGTAATATCATTTATGAAGGCAGCTTCGAAGGCCTGCTGGAGACAGATACACTGACGGGAACCCATATGAAACGACCGCTTCAGCTTAAGCAAGGTTGCAGGCAGCCATCCGGCAAGCTGTCCATCAAAAATGCCACACTGCATAACCTGCAGAACGTAAGTGCAGACATTCCAACCGGAGTGCTGACAGTCGTTACCGGTGTTGCCGGCTCAGGTAAAAGTACCCTGATTAACGAAGTATTCCTCAGCCAACATCCGGATGCAATCGTCATTGACCAATCGGCAATTGGGATTTCAACGCGCTCGAATCCAGCAACCTACACGGGCATTATGGATGATGTGCGCAAAGCGTTTGCTTCTGCCAATAAGGTCAACCAAGGTTTGTTCAGCTTCAACTCCAAGGGAGCTTGCGAGAACTGCCAAGGGCTTGGCGCTGTGTACATGGATATTTCCTTCTTTGACAGTGTAAAGTTGCCTTGTGAGGTATGCGGAGGTAAACGCTTCAAGGAAGAAGTGTTGGAGTATAAGTTGAACGGCAAATCAATTGCCGATGTGCTTGAGATGACGGTGGAGCAAGCGTTGGAATTTTTCCAGCTAAAAGAAGTTGTACGCAAGCTCCAGGCAATGAGCGACGTGGGGCTGAACTATATTACACTTGGCCAGCCGCTCAGCACGCTCTCAGGCGGGGAATGCCAGCGCATCAAGCTGGCAAGCGAGTTGCATAAAAAGGGCAGCATATATGTGATGGATGAGCCGACGACTGGACTTCATATGTCAGATATTGGCCAACTGCTGGGGATCATGAACCGCCTCGTGGATGCAGGCAATACGGTCATTGTCATTGAGCATAACCTGGATGTAATTAGTCAAGGGGATTGGATCATTGATATGGGACCGGATGGGGGCAGCAAGGGCGGCCAGGTCATGTTTGAGGGAACACCGGCGGGGATCATCCATGCGGAGCAGTCGATTACGGGGAAATATTTGAAGTAGTATAGTTCAGGAGGGGACATGATGGAAGTTTTCGCCCAATTTCTAGATCGAATTGATCATCCTGGGCATCGGGAGAGAACGGAAGAAGTTCTGAGTTGGGTGAGGAACAACTATCCAAACTTAGCTCCAATCATGGCTTGGAATCAACCGATGTTCACTGATCACGACACCTATATTATTGGATTTAGTACAGCCAAACAACATCTAGCCGTTGCCCCAGAAAGAGCCGGGATGGTGCACTTTGCTGATGAAATTGTGCAGGCCGGCTACGATCACACCAATCTATTGGTACGAATCAAGTGGAATAGTCCAGTTGATTACTCCTTACTCCAGAAAATGATCGAGTTCAATATTATGGACAAGGCGGACTGTTCTACTTTTTGGCGGAAGTAAATGTAGCTGAACGCCTTACTTTTATACGATTGGGTAGAGCAACCTCACCATGGAGGTTGCTTTTTTTGTCTAAAGTCATACGCACTATTCTTATCTCATAGTGTAGAGAAATTAAAATCAGAGGAGTGAATCGATGGAAAATCAATCTGGGACTCCAGGGGAACGTAATAATGTGCCGCAGCCCATTCGCAGTGATGGTGCAGGGGGGCCCGATTTCGGTCCGCGAGATATTATGCGGGATATGGAGAACCCTGATATGTTGGTTCCACCGGTTACTGATTCCGGCTTGATTCCTAACTTGAAATTCTCATTCTCGGATACTCATATGCAATTAAATCACGGGGGATGGTCTCGTGAGGTCACGGTAAGAGACTTACCGATTGCGACCACGCTGGCGGCCGTCAATATGAGTTTAACGCCGGGCGGAGTGCGTGAACTTCATTGGCATCAGCAAGCAGAATGGTCCTATATGTTATTAGGGCGGGCACGCATAACTTCAGTGGATCAATTAGGACGGAACTTCATCGCTGACGTAGGGCCGGGTGATCTCTGGTACTTCCCTCCGGGAATTCCCCATTCCATTCAGGGGCTTGATGAAGGATGTGAATTTTTGCTCGTATTTGATGACGGCAGCTTCTCCGACCTTAATACCTTATCTATCTCCGATTGGTTTGCACATACGCCCAAAGATGTGCTGTCAGCTAACTTTGGCGTGCCGGAGAGCGCCTTTTCAACTATTCCTTCCGATCAAGTTTACATCTTTCAAGATCGAGTTCCCGGTTCGCTCGAAAGCCAGAAAGTCGAGTCACCATACGGGACTATCCCACAAAGCTTCAAGCATCAATTGCTGGCGCAAACACCAATTAAAACGCCTGGCGGAAGCGTCCGAATCGTGGATTCAACGAACTTTCCTGTTTCAAAAACGATTGCAGCGGCGCTTGTTGAGATTGAACCCGGTGCAATGAGGGAGCTGCATTGGCATCCTAATAACGATGAGTGGCAATATTACCTTACTGGACAGGGACGCATGACAGTATTTGCGGGGAACGGGGTCGCTCGCACATTTGATTATCGAGCAGGTGATGTTGGTTATGTACCCTTCGCTTATGGACACTATATTCAAAATACCGGAACTCAAAGCTTATGGTTTTTGGAAATGTTCAAGAGCGACCGATTTGCCGATATTTCATTAAACCAATGGATGGCCCTTACCCCTCGCGAATTGGTTCGCGACAATTTGAATGTCGGACCGGAATTGCTGGATGCGCTGTCCAAAGTGAAGTCGCCAGTCGTTAAATATCCGGGATTCTCCTACTATCCTAAATGAAATAACGACGGTAAATTGATCGAACGATCGATAGCTGAAAAGGGTGGACAGCTGCAGGCTAAGTGCAGCTGTCCATTTTTAATCCAAAGAACCTCAACGAAAAATATAGATTAATAGAGTTAACAACCGTAATATGGATAGAAGGTGAAATGTTCTGATTTTTCTCGAAAGTAAACATAAACGTAAAGCGAGGGAAATGATTATGTCTTTAATTGAGTTCGGCATCGTAGGTAGAGGATGGAGAGCCGAGTTTTATTTGCGGATTGCGAAAATGCTGCCCGAGCTATTCGCTGTCCGCGCTATGTTAGTTCGTGACGAGGAACGAGGCAGGGAGATTGAGAAAAAGTGGGGCGTGAAAACCTATCGCGATATGGAGTCTTTTACTTCAAGCGGGCCTCTCCAGTTCGCGGTCGTTTCTGTCTCCAAGGAGGCCATTCCTACCTGCACGCTGAAGCTTGCGGAAAGAAACATTCCCGTATTAACCGAGACTCCTCCTGCCCCGGACATTCCGGGCATGATCTCCTTATACGAGTCGCTGCGCAAGCTTAAGGGGCGCGTACAGGTAGCGGAACAATATTTGTACCAGCCGATGCATGCCGCACGCCTTGCTTTTGTACATTCGGGTAAACTGGGCGACGTTTCTCAGGTGCAAGTATCGGCCGCTCACGGTTACCATGGCATTAGTCTGATTCGCAAGCTGCTTGGCATTGATTTTGAAAACGCCGTTATTAGCGGACAGAGGTTTACATCCAAAATTGTGAAAGGCCCGGATCGATATGGACCTCCCGATAGTGAAGCCATCCGTGACTCGGTACAGGATATCGCTACGCTTCGTTTTGGGGACAAGCTGGCTATGTTTGATTTTACAGGTGATCAGTATCTGTCTTGGATTCGCCACAATCGTATTCTCGTTCGCGGAAGCCGAGGAGAAGTAACGGATGAAACCTTCCGATATTTAAGGGATTTCAAGACCCCTATATGCGGCAGCTTCCGCAGAGTTGATACCGGTCACAACGGCAATCTGGAAGGGTATTATCACCGCGGGATAACGGCAAATGATGAATGGGTATATGAAAGTCCATTTGTTCCCGGGCGTTTATCCGATGATGAGATCGCCATTGCGACGAGCTTGACAAAGATGGCGGACTACGTGCAGGGCGGGCCATCCTGTTACCGATTGGAAGAGGCGCTGCAAGATCATTATTTGTCCATCATGATGCTGTCGGCTATCGAGTCCGGCGAAGAGCTAACTACGACGACCCAGCCTTGGGTGCTATAAAGCAACTATCGGATTCTTATGTCAATGGTCCCGGAGGATGCAAAATGTCAAAAACAATCTTAATCGTGGAAGACCAGCAAGTGCTGAGGGAAATTATGAAGGAGTACTTGGTGGATGAAGGCTACCACGTAGTAGAAGCTGGCGATGGCAAGCAGGCTTTAGCTACATTTCAGGAACATGAGGTAGACCTTATCATCCTTGATATTATGTTGCCGGAAGTGGATGGATGGTCGGTCTGCCGACGGATACGCAAAACGTCCAGCGTGCCGATTCTTATGTTGACTTCACGGTCTGACGAGGATGATACGCTGCTGGGATTTGAATTGGGGGCGGATGATTATGTTGTCAAACCTTGCAGTCCCCCTATCTTGTTGGCTCGAGTGAAGCGGCTTCTGGGCGGTCAGCATCGTCATCATTCGCGAGAAACGCTGTCCGGCGGGGCGATCATGCTAAATTTACCTTCGCGAAGCGTTACGATTAACGGCTTACCTTGCAACCTGACCCATACGGAATTTGAGATTTTAGCCTGTCTGATGGGTAGCAAAGGCATGATTTTCACAAGAGAGCAGCTTATTACGAAAATTTGGGGTTATGAATTTGCGGGTGATGAACGGACGCTCAGCAGTCATATCCGTAATCTGCGTTCCAAGCTCGGAGAGCATGCGGATCATATTGTTACGGTCATTCGTACAGGCTACAAATTTGAGGATAACGCATGAGAAAAAGCATTGTTTTCAAATTGTTCTTGCTCACCGTAAGTTTGTCTCTCTTTATTGTCGCAGGTCTCTTTATCGGACAAACCTTATTTTTTGAGCAATTTTATGTCCGCCAGAAAGTCGCGAGCGTTCAGAGCGCGCTGGATACCCTTTCAACAGAAAAGTGGGAAGAAACGGAGGACGCTCAAGGCGCCTTTGAAATCGAACAACAATTTTACCAAACGTACAACACTTGGGTCGCCAGATTGGATGCTGCAGGTTATCTGTCAAACACGGACAACTTCAAAGCCGAGGTAAAGTTGGATAGTGTGCCTGAAGCTCCTGCTCTATCTGGTACAACCCTCTCCATTCCTTTGTACACGATGATGGATGTGGAAGAACTTAGAAGTGACAATCCCTTTTTGCTTGATTTTTTCGTTAAACCTGAAGAACGCATCGCAATAGAAGGTCTTCTCATGAACGATCAGTTTGTGCCGCAGCGAATTGGTAGCCACATCTCCAAGATGTGGGCGGAGAACCGCCTTGAGAATACTACCTTCACCAACAAGGAATACGAAGTCTCCTCCCGCTTGGGAGTGACGGAATATCGTAAGCATTACACTAGCATTCTTGTGGAAGGCACGGTAACCAAGCTGCAAACGCCCGAAGGAGCGGCGGAATCCCGTTACACAAACCACTTATTTCTGGAGCAAATTAAGACATTTCAAGCGAATCTTCTATATGGAGAATTCACCGAAAAGGAAAACACCGTTATTGATTACGTGGAAAATAATGTTCCCTACAAAATATTCATTAACCAGCGGAGGGACAGCTCCGGAGCTCCCTTTTATGTGTTTGCTATGACTTCCCTACAGCCTGTAAACGAGGCCGCGGGAGTGATGCGCAATTATTACATCTATATCGCCTTGGGCGCATTGCTGTTTGTTGCCCTGGTTTCCTTTTATTACGCACGGCGTATTGCTCGCCCATTACTTCGCGTTAATGAGGTTACTCAGCGAATGGCCAGTCTGGATTTCTCCACTCGAATTTCGGTGAACACGGAAGATGAGATTGGTCAACTGTCGCAAAACATCAACGGACTTTCAAACATGCTGCATGACCATATCAATCGATTGGAACAAGATATTGAACAGGAGAGACGGCTGGAGCTAACAAGAAAAGCGTTCATTGCCGACGTTTCCCATGAATTAAAAACACCGCTCAGCATTATGGAAAGCTGTCTTTACATTATTCAAGATAAACCGGACAGCCCCAAACGGGACCACTACTTCTCGGCCATGAAAGATGAAGTCCAGAAGATGAACCTGCTAGTTGGCGACATGCTAGAGTTGGCAAAATACGAATCCGGCACGTACAAAATGGAGATGTCCTCCTTCCGCATCGATGCTTTGTTAGAGCGAGTTTGTGACAAGCTGGCTTTGGACTTAAGCGGTAAACAGTTGCTTTTGCACACTCATTTTATTCCCCTAGAAGTGGTCGCCAACGCGCAGCGCATCGAACAAGTAATTGTAAATCTCCTCACCAATGCCATACGTTATACGCCAGAAGGGGAGAACATTTTTATCCGAATGATTGAGGAACCCGAGACGGTTGTCATAACGGTTGAAAATTACGGCGCCCACATCCCAGAAGATCAAATGAACAAAATTTGGGATCGTTTCTATCGAATCGATGAGTCCCGCCAACGCTCAACCGGTGGAACCGGCCTAGGTCTGGCGATATGCCGACAAATTCTCAAACTACACCATGCGCAATTCGGAGCGGTTAATACCGAGAATGGGGTACGATTCTATTTTGAATTAAGCAAAGGGCAAGAAGCGTAGAACTTCATGTTCTGCGCTTTTTTTATTTCATCTGCATTTTGTCTGCACATGATCTATATATCACCCCTGTAATATTCCTTGTGAAGGAACGAAAGGGGATAGAAATGATGAAGAATAAAAGCTTGGTAATGCTCGTTATCGCAATGGTGTTTTTGCTGGCGGCTTGTGGAAATCAAGGTAATGGTGGACAAGCTGAAGCTACTTTGAAACCAACGGCGACAACGCCGCCTATTAATTACAAAGAACTGTACGGAACAAGCGTCTTTCTTGGCGATTCCATTACAGAAGGGCTGTCTTTTCACGATGTATTAAACGAGGAAAACGTGCTGGCCGGTGCGGGAAAAACAGCCGAATTCACGTTAATGGACGATGATGTGGACAAGTTGGCTGCTCGAAAGCCCGAAAAAGTCTATATTCATTTAGGTTCAACGGATATCCTTTGGCCTACAGATAATCCGAAGGAATACTCGTTGAAGCAATATGAACGACTGATTGACGCCATTCAGGATAAACTTCCTAAATCGACCATTACGCTTCTGTCTGTGACGCCGGTGACGGCTGAAGCGGAGAAAACGGAACCGCGTTATCGCAACATCGCGGATTACAACGAAGGGCTTAAGGCGCTTGCCGCGAAAAAGCAGGTGAATTATATCGATCTGACCTCTCTCGTTGCCGAACATACCGATTTGTACGACACCGACGGCATTCATTTTCAAGCAGCGTTTTATCCTTTTCTACTCGACCATTTGAATGGTCTTTCCAAATGAGCACGGGGCAATTGGGGAGGGAATAAACGGTGGTTTTCAGCAGCCTGATTTTTCTGTTTCAATTTTTGCCGACCGTCCTGCTCCTTTACTACTTATCGCCCAAACGGCTGCGGAACGTCGTTCTGCTCCTTGCAAGTGTTATTTTCTACTCTTGGGGAGAACCACTGTATATCTTTTTAATGATTTTTGCCAGTGTCTTCGATTATGTCAACGGGCTTCTGATCCACCGTTTCAGGCATCGAAAGCAAGTAGCCAGAATCGTTTTCTTCGTTTCTTTGGCTGGAAATTTGGGTCTGCTGGGCTTTTTCAAATACGCCGGATTCGTTGTCGACAATCTGAACCAATGGTTTTCTCTGAATCTGCAGGCTGTTGACCTTCCGCTGCCGATCGGTCTGTCCTTTTACACGTTCCAAACCTTGTCCTATATGATCGACATCTATCGCGGAAAAATGGAGCCGCAGCGGAATATTATCACTTTCGGGACCTATGTGATGATGTTTCCTCAACTCGTAGCCGGGCCAATCGTCAAATATGGAGACATCGCCCGGCAATTGGTCTCGCGTAATGTAACGCTGCAGCGCTTCGGTCAGGGAGCGAAATTATTCATTCGCGGTTTGGCGAAAAAGATGCTGCTGGCCAACAATCTCGGTCTGTTATGGACAAGTGTGAAAGCGACGCCGGCTGAAGATATTACCGTTCTTGGTGCCTGGCTCGGCATCGCCGCATTCACTTTGCAAATTTACTTTGATTTTAGCGGTTACTCGGACATGGCACGCGGGTTGGCCAAAATGCTCGGTTTCCATATGAAGATTAATTTCAATTACCCGTACATCTCCCGGAGTGTGACGGATTTCTGGCGGCGCTGGCATATATCGCTCGGTTCCTGGTTCCGCGAATACGTCTATATTCCGCTAGGCGGCAATCGAGTAGGGATGAACAAGCAATTGCTAAATTTGTTCATTGTCTGGTTTTTAACCGGCTTGTGGCATGGTGCCAGTTGGAATTTTGTCGTTTGGGGATTGTATTTCGGATTGCTTGTGACGCTCGAGAAGCTGTTTTTGCTGAAATGGCTGAATCGATTGCCGCGTCCTGTAGCCCACCTGTATTTGCTTTTGGCTGTTGCTATCGGCTGGGTGTTTTTTGAATTCGAGCGGATGGAAACAGCTTGGGCGTTTATCGGCAGTATGATCGGTTTCGCCGCGAACGGATGGGCGAACGGTCAGGCGCTTTACGACCTTTCGACATATGGCCTCGTGCTGGCGCTGTCTGCCCTGTGCGCAACACCGCTCCCACGCAAATGGTTATTGCGGTTTACCTTCAAGCATCGCCTCATAGGTACGGCTGCCGTTCCGGTTCTTTATTTGATTGCGCTGGTTCTGTCGACGGCTTATCTGGTCGCGCAAACCTATAATCCATTTTTATATTTCCGATTCTGAGGGGGGATGAAACTACGATGAGACGCATGGCCCAATCACGTTCCCTTATCGGATTGTTGCTGTTCTTCTATATTGGCGCGATGGCTCTGGCGAACGTGCTGACGCCGGAAAGGTCCTTTTCAGATACAGAGAATCGGGTGCTGGAACAACGGCCTGACTTTTCCCTGCGGACTCTAATTTCGGGGCAATTCACTTCCGACTACGAACGTTCTGCCTCGGACCAAGTTGCTCTCCGGAACATCTGGGTGGGAATGAAGACCGATCTAGACCGCGCTATGGGAAAAAAAGAAAGCAATGGCGTTTTTCTTGGTAAGGACGGTTATCTGATGGAGCGCTTTACATCTCCGTCAGATGCCGAGCTGGAAGAAAGGGCGCAGGCGATTCGGGCTTTTGACGGGGCTGTGCCCGGTCTTCGCAAAGTAATCATGCTCGTGCCGACCGCCGCCGCGCTGTTCCCTGAAAAGCTGCCGGCTCATGTTCCCGTCGGAGACCAGCTAGCCGATCTGAAGCGGATAGGAGGGCTGCTGCCCCCAAACATCCAGGTTACCGATGCTTACTCTGCCCTGTATGCGGAGCGTGATCAGCCCCTCTTTTATAAGACGGACCATCATTGGACTACAAAAGGCGCTTATTACGCCTACCGCCAACTTAGCGACCAATTGGGAATCGTTCCGCAGGAAGAGAGCTCGTTCCGGATCGATTTGGCAACGGATGAATTTTACGGGTCGCTGTATTCGAAAAGCGGGTTCCGTCGCCTTAAACCTGACGAAATCAGCATTTATAGACCAAAACAGGAGGGCCCAGTGAAGGTTGCCTATGTGGAGGAAGGTCGTGTGACGGAATCCTTGTATGAAAAGGATAGGCTCAATGAAAAGGACAAATACGCTGTCTTTTTGGGTGGCAATCACGCCTTGATTCGGATCGTGACGGATGGTCCGCCAGAGAAAAAGCTGCTGGTTATTAAGGACTCGTATGCCAATAGTCTGATTCCATTCTTGACGAAACATTATGGAGAAATCGACGTCGTGGATCTTCGTTATTTTACCGATTCGCTTCTTGACCTTACACGAGAGCGTGAATATCGGGACATGTTGATCCTGTACAATATCAAAACCTTCTTTGAAGACCCATCCATTCTGAATTTATCGGAGGAAGCATCATGATAAAACGAAGCATGCTCATGCTTGCACTGGCATTGGTCATCGGACTTTTAAGCGCCTGCTCCGACAATGCCGGGACAGGCAAAGTCCCGACTATTACAGGGCTCACGGAGCATATGGAGAAAGCGACGGATTTAAGCGGAATGAAGCAACAGGATGCGGATAAGCTGCGGAAATTATACGGTATAGAGGCTGACGATATAGAGGATTTTGTACTGTATACTGCGACATCCAATGTGAAAGCAGACGAGCTGGCTATCATCAAAGTCAAACATGCAAGCGAAACCGCAAGCGTGATGGAACAAATTAAACAAAGAATTCAGGCGCAAACCGTTAAATTTAAAGACTATCGGCCCAAAGAGTATTACCTGATTGAAAAACATGTGCTCCGATCCAAAGGGCCGTTTGTTCTCTTTACGGTTTCTGCGAATGCAGACCGTATTGAAGAAGCATTTGACGCTGCATGGAAATAGGCGTGTTAATAATCAAACGTTTAAGGAGGAGTCATGGTCCGTTACAGAGTACGTAAACGCGGCAAGTATATTAACACGGCATCTGCTTTAGTGCTGTTATTGCTCTCCATCATCATGATAGTTCTCGTAATCCGGAGTGTCGGCTCTTTCACTGATCCCCTTGCTTCCGTGTCCAAATCCAATTCGGCAGTTCCTGTGAAATTCAGAATCGTAATCGATGCGGGACATGGCGGCAAAGATCCGGGAGCAACGGGAGCAAGCGGAGCCAATGAAAAAGATTCCAACTTGTCTTTAGCTCATCGCGTCAACGAATTGCTCCGCCAAGACTCTATGTTTGAAACCAAAATGACCCGAACGGATGATCAATTTATCGAGTTAGAGGAACGGGCCGAGCTGGCAAATGAATGGAAAGCAGACGCCATTATATCTCTTCATGGGAATACGTATGAGGATCAAGAGGTTTCTGGAACAGAAACAATCTATTTCAAGAAAAATAGCCTGGCTCTTGCTCAAACACTTCAGAAAGGAGTTTCAAAGGCATTGGACACTCGGGATCGCGGTGTGAAGCAGGACCAGTATATTATTTTATCAACGGCACAAGTACCAGCTGTTATCGTGGAATCGGGATATATAACTAATCCAAAAGAGGAAGAAATGCTGTTAAGCGATAAGGGACAGGAGACAGCGGCCAACGCCATTCATGAAGCGCTGAAGAAGTATTTTAACGGAAAACAGCCTTCACATCAAACCGTATCATCTCCGGATCTCCAAGATCAGCAGAAGATCGAGAAAACCATTTATTATAATGGGTCTGACAAAGACGAAAAGCAGGTTGCTCTAACCTTTGACGATGGCCCGGATCGTATCGTAACTCCGAAAATTCTGAAAATCTTGAAAGAGCATGACGTTAAAGCGACTTTTTTCCTCTTAGGGAACAAAGCCGAAGCCAATCCCGATATCGTAAAGCTTATTGCTGAGGATGGACATATAATCGGCAACCATTCCTGGTCTCACCCAGACTTTAAGAACCTCTCTGCAGTAGAAATGAGACAGGAAATTGAAGATACACAAACGCTGCTTGAAGAGATCGTTGGTTATCGTCCTACTTTGTTTCGTCCTCCCTACGGCTCGCTGGGCAAAGAAAAACTGGAGCAAATTCACGAAATGAATTTGGCTGTCGTCAATTGGTCCGTAGATACCACAGACTGGTCAGGAACACCGTCAGAGGATATTTTGGAGCTGGTTCGCCAACAATTATTTCCCGGAGGAATCATTCTCCAGCATACCTCCAATGGAAAAAACCAGCTTGCAAACACGATTGAAGCTTTGGAGAAAATGATTCCTGAACTGAAAGATAAGGGCTACTCCTACGTTACGATTCCGGATTTATTGCAAATTCCTGCTTTTCAATCGGAATAACGAATAAACGGAGACTTGCCGGTTCTGACACCAAGGATTAGTCCTTTTCGGTTTAGAGATTTAAAGAAGTTGGATGGACAGCTGCGGACTAGGCCCAGCTGTCTATTTTAATTCATATATCTAATGAGATATAGTTTAATTTGAAAATAAGATAATTTCACAGAGTGAGGGAAAGATGGTTTTGAAAGAGAAAATCGATGAGTTACTGAGTCATTATTTTAAAATTACCCATTATGAGATTCAACCAGTTCCTTTTGGTCTAACGAACATAACGAAATTTCTTACGATAGATAATAATAAATATGTTGTTCGCATTTATAATTCCCATACTAAAAACGTGCAGAGCATTAAATTAGAAGCGGAAATTACAACCTTTTTAAACAGTAGCAATCTTTCATTTGAAGTGCCTGCATTTTTGCCAACATTAGCACGCAACCAATATATTCATTTCAGAGACAGAACGTTAGGTGCAGTCGTCTCATTTATTGAGGGCACAATCCCCGAGATGGCAACGATTCAACAAGCTGAAAATTTCGGAAGTGTGGTTGGTGAAGTCTCTTCCGCACTTTTGCATTTCAAAGCTAGAGATACGAACTACAAAGGCATGCCCTTTTCTAGGTTTAATCAACTGCATCCACTCGCTGATTTCAACAACGTTGACGCTTTTTTCAATAAACCACCTTTTCACATTCCCTCAAAGTCCATGACCTTTTATCAAGAAATGATTTCTACGCTGGAACGAAAAATACATCTAATCGATGATCTACCTAAGCAATTTGTTCACCATGACTTGTTAATCTACAACTTACTGGCAACGGGTGATCGAATGTCAGGCGTATTAGATTTTGATTTCACGTCTCTTGACGTCAGCTTTATGGAATTTGTAATATCGCTTAATCATATCCTTCAATTGACCGACGGTTCTTGGAAAATGGTGGAGGCATATATTAAAGGCTACTCTCAGTTTAGAAAATGTACATCTCATGAGTTGAATCAATTACAGTTATTAACTCAGCTATATCATATTGCTGTTCTTCATATTTATATTGGTCAGCAATATTCAGGAGTGGATATAGAGCAGAATTTTAATTACATATTAAATCAATTCATTACTCGTAACGATTGGTTGAATAATAATGGCGAGAAAATTAATAAACTCATAGCAGGATATTTGCTTTGATTAGCAAAGGAACATATATAAATTGGACGTAATATGTGGACGATGGATGGTACCGAGTAGAGAATTGACCACAGAAATATTCGCTATTTGGGAATACGATAGCTATGAAAAGTATAAGAAAATAGAAACGATTGTTAGAGGGGATAGTGAACACAGGAATCGAATTAATTAAGTGGAATGAATTCAAAAATCATGATTTACAATTTTGGATAAAGAACTGAGGTGCACTATTATGACACCACATCTGATCTTTCTGGGGGTTGTCTTTCTGGTTTTGGCTCATCTTGTCGGAGTCCAGAAAAAAACCTGGTTGCTGTCCGGCTTTAACCAGCATCGTGTGCGGGATAAAGAAAAGTTGGCAAAGCTAGCAGGGAGTTATAACTTTATTGTAGGCATTGCAATGATCGTAGCCGGATTAATAGACAACCCTGATGCTGAAGTGGTGCTCCCGATTAGTATAGTGGGATTTGTTATTTTGCTCGGTTATGTAAATACGAGAATGGTTGACAGATAATTATTCAGCCTTATGCAATCATAGAGTATATAAACAGTGAAGCCGATTGGCTTCACTGTTTCGAGTCTGATCCTTGTTGACTGTGATGGAAGGAGAGCTACTATGCCAATCATTGAGATTGAACATTTGACTAAGGATTATGGTCATAGTCGAGGAATATTCGATGTCTCTTTCAGCGTCGAAGCTGGGGAAGTGTATGGGTTTTTAGGACCGAACGGAGCCGGTAAAACAACGACTATCCGTCATATCATGGGTTTTTCCCGTCCGCAGAGGGGACGCACCTTGGTGCACGGGCTCAATAGCTGGGAGCGCGCGAGCGATATCCAAAGGGAATTAGGCTATTTGCCAGGAGAAATCGCGCTGCCTGAGTCGTTGACCGGGACCGATTTTATTAAAATGATGGCGGATCTACGCGGGATTAAGGATATGAAACATACAAAAGCTCTGATAAACAAGTTTGAGCTCGATCCAAGCGGCAGCTTGAAGCGAATGTCACTAGGCATGAAACGGAAACTCGCGATCGTGACGGCATTCATGCATGACCCCGCCATACTTGTGCTTGATGAACCGACAAGCGGGCTTGACCCCATTATGCAAACCTTCTTTATTGAGTTCATAAAGGAAGAGAAGAAGAGGGGAAAAACCATCTTGATCTCGAGTCATATTTTTTCCGAAATTGATGCGACTTGCGACAAGATATCGATCATCAAGGAAGGTCGGCTGATCTCGTCTTTCGTTGCAGATGATTTACGGCATAACAAAAGCAAAACCTACGAGATTGAATTTATAACCGAAGAGGCGTTTACTCGATTTGGCGTAGAATTGATGTCGATTCAACAAATTGAAGTCCTAACTTTAACGCCTCACAAGCTGCAGACCACCTTGCGAATCAATGATGCGGATATCAACAGCTTAATCTCCCTCCTTGCCGACTATGAGGTAAAGTTCTTTTCGGAGATCAAGTTCACTTTAGAGGATTATTTCATGAAGTTCTATGACCGCAACTCGAACGACGCAGGGGGTGCCATTCCGGATGTCTTACATCGAAATTAAAAACTTAACTAAAGATTACGGGCATGGCAAAGGTGTATTCAACCTTGATCTAACGATCGAAAAGGGCGAGGTTTTTGGATTTGTAGGGACGAACGGAGCCGGTAAAACAACGACCATACGTCATATGATGGGATTCTTAAAACCGCAAAGCGGTTCCGTGACCATTAATGGTAAGAATGGATGGACGGATTCTGCCCAGCTCAAGAGAATGATCGGCTATATTCCTGGTGAGATTGCATTTCCAGATGCGCCTACGGGAACGGAGTTTTTAAGAAGGCAAGCGGAACTATTGGGATTAACGGATATGACCTATGCGGAGAAAGTTATCAACCAACTGCAGCTTGATCCCACGGCCAATTTGAAAAGAATGTCCAAAGGAATGAAACAGAAAACCGCGATTGTCGCAGCTTTTATGGCCGATCCCGACATTCTGATTTTAGATGAACCAACAACAGGGTTAGACCCGCTCATGCGGGCTCAATTCGTTGACATCTTGAACGAGCAGAAGAATAAGGGCACAACGATCTTCATGTCGAGCCACATGTTCGAGGAAGTTGAACACACATGCGATAAGGTGGCCTTAATCAAGGGTGGAAAGCTTATTGCGGTCAAACGAACCTCCGAGGTCAAGCACAATGAGAACAAAGAGTATAAAATCGAGTTTCTAGCCCGTGAGGACTATCTTCGCTTTTTGAGCGAAGCTTTTACTATCCTTACGAGACGCGACGAACAAAATCAAGTGATTATAGGAATCAACGATGCCGACATCAACCCTTTATTTAGAACTTTAAAGGGCTATCCTATCAAATTCATTAAGGAAATTAAGTATACGCTTGAGGATTACTTCAAAGGAATCTATGAGGAGGATAAAGCTCATGCTTAGCAAAGCGATTTTCAAACAAACGCTTAAGTCTAATATTAAGTTATGGCTTATCTTTACGGTGATAATGACCGTGTTACATGTTCTGCTCATCGTTGTATTCAATCCCAGCACTATATCTGATATGTCCGGCTTGGTAAAGGATACACCGCTTGCGAGCTTGCTTGGTGAGGCTACGTTCCTCGGCATGCTCTCCAATACCTTTTATGGGATTCATGGAATCCTTCTGCCCATCGTATTCATCATTATGACTGCCAACAGTCTCATCGCGTCGCAAGTGGATAGGGGGTCGATGGCTTATTTACTCTCAACTCCAACCAAACGAAGCACAGTCGTTCTAACGCAAGCGACTTATTTGATTACATCGCTGCTCCTAATGATCTTGATCGTTACTGTGGCTGGATTTATTTCTATACAAACGTTTCAAGGGGACACTCAAATAAGCCTGTCCAATTACTTCGCGCTAAACATAGGGTTGTTTCTCTTAATGTTCGCAACAAGCGGCATTTCCTTCTTCTTCTCCTGCGTATTCAATCTCACCAAGAATTCTTTGGCATGGGGGGCGGGCTTACCGATGGCGTTTTTCCTTCTTAAGTTGATGGGAGACGTCGATAGCAGCTTGGAAAAACTAAAGTATATCTCCATGAACTCCTTGTTTAATACGGATGCCGTGTTGCACGGCGAGAATTATACGATACAGTATGTTGCACTCGCCGTTGTTGGAATTATCCTTTATATGCTTAGCTTACGGGTGTTCAAACAAAAGGATTTGCCCCTGTGAAATTTTGCTTTTCGAGATTCCAAACAAGAACAGGCTTTCCCTTGAGAAGTTATGGTAAAATTAGGGCATCCATTAAAGGGAGGGCGAACCAATTCAACCTTTCGTATTAGCAATTATAATCCCGTGCATCCTTTTGTTCTGTTTTCTTATTTTTTTCCTTGTCATCGGAAGCATAAAAAAAACAAATGGTATTCAAGGGAGGGCCCAGCAGGCAAGGAGAAGGCTGGAGCAACATAGAAAGACGGTCCAGCGTGCAAAATACCTAGCCGAAGCGAAGGCGGAAATAACAAGCTGGAGCCACCTTGGAGCATTGCCGGAAGTGCCCATGGCGAGGACGATTGCCTCACTTGATCAGGCTTTATCCGACGACTATATTCAACAGATCAGACAACGGTATCTGACCGAGCATCCCCATGTAGCGGAGGATCGCTTCGAACTGCTGTTATTTGAATTGAAGCGATATTTCGCCATTTGCTCGGTGCTTAAAAGTGTACCGATGTTCAGTGACGAGGTTGATGGCGTTTGGCACGAAATGATTATGTATACTCGGGAATACGAGCGCTTCGGAAGTAAAATGCTGGGCGGAATGCTTCATCATGCACCGGCCGTTCAATCCGTACCCGATCCAGGCGGGCGGGCTTGGTTTGACCTAATCTATTCCTATCTTTTCCGAATCCATAGTTTTACGCCAATTGCTTGGGGGCCGTTTTTCCGACATCCTCTTGATAATATCCGATTGAAGGAGCTGCAATCCCTGCCGGAGGAAGAACTGCGGCGTAGATATTTCCGAGAGGACGCCGACCCTCAGTTGGTCAGCTATCTACTCGATAAACTGACTCACCAGAGCGATCGTGCACGCTCTCTGAAGGGGGCGGTGCGGCTTAACGCAAAACAGAAAATGGATCTAACCAATCCTGCTTATGGCGTTTATTTTGCAGGGCTCATGGTTATGTACTCGATCTATCACCAGGATACGTATGCCATGGAAATGGAGGAACAATTACCTCGTGACCGTAACGGTGATAGCTCGTCGGCAAGCGTTTGTGCCGCGTCTGGCTGCGCAGGGGATTCTGGGAGCGGGTCTACCGATGGTTCAGGGGGAAGCGGCTGCTCGGGCAGTGGCAGTGATTCGAGCAGCAACAGCAGTTGTTCTAGCAGCAGCTGCGGTGGTGGCAGCAGTTGTGGTGGCGGTGGAAGCTAGTGTATTCAAAAAGGCTGTTCCAGTGGCAAATTTGCCGAGGGAACAGCCTTTTTGGATTTTCTCCCGAAAACAACGTCAAAGCAATTTTTGATACTCTGCGTTACATCGGATATGATGCCTCAACCGGTATCTGTCCAATGCCCGGCGATTCAAGAAAAATTGCCGGAAGAGCTCCCTGCGAAGCCATTAGAGGCAGCATCCGGAGACCAATTTTGTTCAAGTAGAGAAGAATAAGCTCGAGTTCTCTGATGATAGGACCGGCGATTTCGAACTCATGCGGGTTCATCGAATGTTCCAAGTTCTTGATGAAGAGTAACATTTCCGGTATCGGTAGCTTATTGGCCTCAGCCAGCGTAAAACGGGAAATTTGGATGTCCAGCACGCCTTTGCTCATTCCCGTTCCCTCACACGCTGGACATTCCGACTGTTTGGAGAAAAACGAGATCATCCTCAGATTGCCTTTACTGCTGGTACGCCCGTCGATAAAAGTCTGAAGATCGGATACACAGCCCTGATAATAGTCCGTACACTCCATCTTTTTGAATTTAAACGAAACAGGTTCCTTGTCGTAGCCATACCGTTCTTGAGCGACAGTTCAGGAGCAATCATGCGCTCGGGGTCTATCTCAACTGGCACAACGGTACCGGCGCACTGGGCACAAGGTCCGTAAGAGCCCGTACTCCTCATCTCTGCAAGGGATCATCCCTCTTTAGATATAATCCACCAATAAATCCCCAGCTACTCTAGCTTGTCACTCTCCTAACACGTTTTTATGTTATGTTTTCTAACATTAATTATTGACCTTAATTAAGAACCGTGCTACATTCTTATTAAATCTTGTTACATAACTACATTTCATAACATATAATGTTATGTTCGTGGCAAAGGGAGGCTTGTTCTATGAATTTGACTGTGCAAGAACGAGAGAAGCTGTTAATGTATCTTGCCGCCGACATGGCGCAGAAGAGGTTAACCCGAGGAGTCAGGCTCAACTACCCCGAAGCCATTGCGCTGATCACGGGTTTTGTCGTAGAAGGCGCCCGCGATGGAAAAACCGTGCGTGCTCTTATGGAAGAGGCACGCCACATTTTAACGGCGGAGCAAGTGATGGACGGCGTTGCTGAATTGTTGAGCGAAGTACAGGTCGAAGCGACTTTTCCAGACGGCACCAAGCTAGTTACCGTCCATGATCCGATAGAAGGTTCTACAGCCACAACAATGCCGGGAGCCTATGAATTTGCCGAAGAACCTATCGTTCTTCTTCCCGATCGATCACGCATTACTCGGACCGTCACCAATTCGGGCAGTCGTCCTATCCAAATAGGTTCTCATTTCCATTTTTACGAATGCAACGCTGCGCTTACTTTTGAACGAGAAGGCACGCAAGGCTATCGTCTAGATATTCCGTCTGGTTTGTCCGTTCGAATTGAACCTAATGAAACGCAAACAATCGAATTGGTCGAAATCGGAGGCTCCAAAGAGATTCACGGCTTCGCAGGCAAAATCAACGGGAGGGCGAGGTCATGAAAACAATTGATCGTGCAACCTACGCAAGCATGTACGGACCGACAACTGGGGATCGTGTTCGCCTCGGCAACACATCACTAAAAATCGAAATAGAAAAAGACTTTACGGTATATGGCGATGAATGCGTATTTGGCGGAGGAAAAACGGTCCGGGACGGAATGGGGCAGCACCCGCTCGCAACAAGGGATGAGGGCGTTCTGGACACGGTCATTACGAATGCCATTATTATTGATACTTGGGGAATTGTGAAAGCAGACATCGGCATAAAAGACGGATTAATCAGTGGAATAGGGAAATCCGGAAACCCGTTGATCATGGACGGTGTTACTCCGAATATGTACATTGGTGTTGGTACAGAGGTTATATCCGGCGAGAATCTGATTGTAACGGCTGGAGGCGTCGACAGCCATGTTCACTTCATTTCCCCGCAGCAAATCGAAATCGCATTGCAGAGTGGCACTACGACGTTCGTCGGAGGCGGATCTGGTCCAGCCACGGGTACGTTAGCTACCAACTGCACATCAGGTGTATGGCATATTCAGCGCATGCTTCAAGCAACAGATTCCTTGCCGATGAACTTCGTTCTGCTTGGTCGGGGAAATAGCGCTCAACCGGCTGCGCTAAGAGAACAAGTGCTCGCGGGAGTCGGAGCTCTTAAAATTCACGAAGACTGGGGAAGCACCCCTTACGTGATCGATACATGCTTAAACGTCGCCGAGGAATACGACATACAGGTTAATATTCATACTGACACGTTAAATGAAGCCGGCTATGTGGAAGACAGCCTTCGATCTTTTAACGGCCGCGCCATTCATACTTATCATACAGAAGGAGCAGGCGGTGGACACGCTCCGGACTTACTGCGCGTAGCTTCCATGCCAAACGTGCTTCCTTCCTCAACAAGCCCTACGATGCCTTACACGCGTAATACTTTAGATGAGCATTTGGATATGCTTATGATGTGTCATCATCTGGATCCGAGAATCCCCGAGGATGTCGCCTTTGCCGCCTCTCGAATCAGGGAGACGACGATCGGCGCGGAGGATATTCTGCATGATATCGGAGCGATCAGCATGACGAGTTCCGACTCGCAGGCGATGGGTCGCGTAGGTGAAGTTGCCACAAGAACATGGCAAACCGCTGATAAAATGAAACAACAACGCGGTCCTTTACCCGGCGACGAGCGAGCCGACAACAATCGCGTAAAGCGGTATATCGCGAAATACACGATTAATCCCGCCATTACGCATGGAATATCCAGTTACGTTGGATCGGTCGAAGTTGGCAAAATGGCGGATTTAGTGCTCTGGAAGCCCGCGTTCTTCGGGGCGAAGCCAGAAATGGTTCTGAAAGGCGGCATGATCGCTCATGCGCTAATGGGGGATCCGAACGCTTCGATTTCAACTCCGCAGCCGTATATGTACAGACCGATGTTCGGTAGTTATGGAAGTGTTCGCTCGGCTTCATGCGCAACGTTCGTTTCCCAAGCATCGCTTGACGCAGGAACGTTAGAGGCGCTCGGACTAACCAAACAGTTGAAACCCGTGCGGAACTGTCGAACCGTTACTAAGAAAGATCTGATTCTAAATGGGGAAACCCCTGATATTCAGGTGGATCCCACAACTTACACGGTAACGGTCAATGGCCAATCCCTCGTGTGCCGACCTTCCGACACGCTTCCGCTTGCCCAGCTATACTTCCTAAGTTAGAGTTTTTACACGGAGCTTTCCGTCATGCATTTGGACAGATCATTAACATAAAAAACCAACCGAAATCCGAAAGGATTCCGGTTGGTTTTTTTATTGTATGCGCTAGCCTATAAAGAGGACCGATGAAAATCCCGCATCTACGGTCAATAAAGTTGCTATATTTTGATGAGATAGTTTGAGCCAGTTGGTGGAACCTCAAAAAGGAACATTCCAACTGAATATTAGACAAAAAATGTACTGGAATTCACTGTATATTAGTGGCGAGGGAGGTGTTGATCGAGAACTTAATCGTGTAGTGGGTCTAGTTTCCACTTTTCCAATTGTAACTACTTAGGAGGTAGACGATGAGACAGCGCGTAGTAGGCAAGCAAAGTAAAACCTTTTTACTCGTAATGGCTGGAGTTTTAGCTTTGGGATCGACTCCATGGGTTAACCTGCCTGAAGCCCATGCTGCAGAAGATCTAACGCTTACTGTAAATACGAATGTAGACAAGGGTGAGGTCGGCACTATTTTTGGATCCAACCACCGCTATATCTATGGAGGATTCGGCTCCTGGAATTCGGCAACCAACTCGCTAGACAGCAAGCTTATTGATGAAGTGAAAAATAACGGGATCAACATGCTCCGCTTTCCGGGCGGTACGGTAGCCAATAAGTACAAGTGGCAGCGCGGCATCGGACCGCACGCGGAGCGCAAGCAGAACGTCCATGGCAAAACGGGCGAGCCTACTTCCAATGATTTTGGCCCTGACGAATACGGTCAAATGATTAAACGTACCGGAGCGGTGGGAAATGTGGTCATTGACGCCTCTGGATGGTCTGGTGGTCAATGCCTGGGGAAAATAAATCCGAATGGTTCTTCGGAGTGGAGTAATTTGCAATGGTCATCCAGCAGTTGCTTATCCGGCGCGCAGGAAGCGGCAGCATTCGTTGCGTACATGAATGGGCGGCCGCAAGATAGCAATGTAGTAATCGGAGGCATCAACTGGGCTGAGCTTCGAGTCAATAACGGACATGCAGAGCCTTACAATGTCAAGTATTGGGAAGTCGGCAATGAAATGGATCTAGGCGGGGGGCAGGAGGAATGGTTGGGCTCATCCAACGCCGAACATAAATATCTCTGGGGAGATGATCCCGCTCCGGTATCTGGAACGGTCTACCATTCTTCATACAACAGGCAGCCTGCGGTTGGATTTAATGATTTCCGGCCAAGAGCGGGGACAAGCACTGCGAATTTGGAATACCAAGTAAAAGGAACGCCTGCGGAAATTAAAGTAAATGGTCAGACGTGGACGCAGGTGGCTACCTTTAATTCCTCGGGACCTACTGCTCAGCATTATGGAAATGGCGTGATGGATGCCGCTGCGGGCACTTTCAAAATTACATTCGGCAACAATATAAATGGTTTGACTCCTGTTCCTGGAGATGAGATTTCGATCACATACAGTGATCCGCAGTTTCAACCCGACCTTTACGTGGCAAAAACAAGCGAATATTATGCAAGATATGCGCCGATGAGCTCGGCTGCGGGTGCGTACAAGGTGGAAGTTGGGACTGAAACATGGACACAAGTCGCGACCTTAGCGAATTCTCTCTCAACCGACAAGCACTACATGATTGATTTTAATACTGGAAAAATCACCTTCGGGGATAACGTGAAGGGTAAACGTCCGGACAATAACGTTTATGTTACCTATTCAACCGTGAACCATGACGGTTTCGTGGATTATTTTCAGGCGATGAAAGCTGTTGATCCGTCGATTAAAGTGTTCATCGTTTTCGGAGGCGTTACTGCTGAATTGGTAGCTGAAAATTCCCAGAATTATTTTGACGGTATCGTTATTCATCCCTATGGACAAGGGATATCGTTGCCTAATGTGCCGAGAGGGGAAGAGTACGCCAAAGCATTCCACGATGCAGTGATGGGAAAGCCTGGTTCAATGGAGCATTATTTTACCGGGCCGAATAATTCATTTAATAATCTGCTTGGCCCAAATCACGGCAAACAAATTATGGTGTCCGAGTATGGGATAGCTGGATGGGTTCCACTCCCGAATGCGACGGATGGTTTCTCTCATTATTTGCGATCGCTTGATCAAGGTCTGTATGTCGGCAAACAGCTGCTCAGCTTTATGAAACTTAATGTCACGTTAGCGAACAAACATACGTTGGTCGACTTTGATCCCGCTTCGGCGCCGCCAGGATCTACTTCGGTAAGCGCTGCGGATAACGCGATGTTTAATCCAAAAGAAGATCAGTTTATCCCGACTGCCACAGCGCTGACGATTCAATTGTTCTCCAACATGACTGGCACAAGAAAAGTTGAAACGGTACGTTCTAACCTTACTCAAAGCTATTTTACCGCCGGAGCAACGAAGGATGATGCCGGCAATGTGTATGTAACCGTAGTGAATGATAGCCGTGAAAATAGTGTTCAAACTGCAATCAATCTTAATGGATTTACTGGAAACAGCTCAGCTGAAGTGTGGACTCTAAATTCCACTAATCCAGACAATCCGATGGCTTTCCTGGATTATAATGAGTACGACCAACAACCAATTAACCGAGTGGCCATCAATAAACAAATGGATGTAAGTGTTGGAGCGAACTCATTCACATACACGTTCCCGGCGCATTCCATTACGGCCATTAAGCTTAAACCTGCACCTGTTGTACCTGCTGATCCAAGCTTAAAAGGGCATTGGAAGTTTGATGAGACAGGTGGAACGGCCGCTGTAGATGCTTCCGGCAATAGCTTCACAGGAACATTGATGAATGGTTCTGCATGGACAACCGCTGGAAAAACACAAGGCGCCATTCAACTGGATGGAGTAGACGACTATGTTCAATTGCCGAACGTCGTCAATCCCGGAACAACTTCATTTACAGCTGCAGCATGGGTGAAGCTGGAGACAACATTAGGACAGACACAAACGATTTTGCAGCAAGAAGGAACCAATGGAAGAGGCTGGTTATTCCGAAGAGCAGATGGGAAGCTTGCCAGCTTCCTCGGTGGAACTGTGACTGTATCGACAGGTACAATTCCGGCAGACTCCAGCTGGCACCATGCAGCCCTTGCTTATGACGCAGGAATATTAAAGCTCTATCTGGATGGTCAATTAGTGGCTACTGCTTCACGTACAGCGGTTTCCTCCACCGACGCCATGCGTGTAGGACGCCATAAAACGCCTGACTCTAACAATGAAGAGTGGGATGGTTCTATTGACAATTTTAGAATCTATAACCGCGCTTTGAGCGGCACGGAGGTTAATGATTTGTTCGTGGCGGGTAATTAACACCCTGTAAATTCAGATGAAGGAATCTATCCAGAGTTCTGTTGTCATCTACAGCTTTAGGTGAGTCGAGAAATCGACTCCCTTTTTTGTTTTTCTTTACATTATCTTCATCGGAGTGTGATAGGTTAAAATAAATTTGTATACAAAGTGTCCGTTTACATGGGAGGGACAATAGAAGTGGCAAAAACGATATTAATCGTAGAGGACGAACAGATTTTACGGGAAATTATAAAAGATTATTTGATGAATGAAAACTATAATGTGCTGGAGGCTGCGGACGGAAATGCAGCTTTATCCTTATTTGAAGCCAATGAGGTGCATTTAATTATTCTTGATATTATGCTGCCAGGGATGGATGGCTGGTCTGTTTGCAGACGGATAAGAAAAAGCTCCAATGTTCCTATCATCATGTTGACGGCAAGAGTAGACGAAGATGATACTTTGCTCGGATTCGAATTAGGTGCGGATGATTATGTCACGAAACCATATAGCCCGCCTGTTTTATTAGCTAGAACGAAGCGTCTTTTGGATAGCAGGTACCCCATTGAACGATCGGCGGACACTGCGGGATCAAGTACAGATAAACAATTACTGGCCAGCGGTTTACGTATGCATTTGCCTTCTCGAACCTTGACGGTAGATGAAGTGGAGGTATACCTGACTTATACGGAGTTTCAAATTCTAGCGTATTTAATGCAAAATAAAGGAATTGTCATTACGAGGGAGCAGCTTATTACAAAAATATGGGGATACGAATACGAAGGTGATGATCGTACCGTAAATACGCATATCCGCAATATAAGAAACAAGCTTGGCGATAAATCCAAAGTGATTACAACTATTGTAAGAACCGGATATAAGTTCAACGGTGATTTATGAGAAGAAGCATTGTCCTTAAATTATTTACATTAACCACTTTGTTATGCTTATTCATCTTAGCCGCAGTTTATTTGGGGCAAACAATCTTCTTCAAACAATATTATGCAAATCGGAAAGTAGCCGATATACAAGCTAATATTCAAACCTTTAAATCGGATTTGTTAAATAGCGATGGAAGTGTTTTAGCCCTTCAGAAGCTGGAACAAGATTTCTATCGCGAAAATAACACGTGGATTACCACTTTAGACAGCTATGGCAACCTAAAAAATGCAAATGATTTTTATTTGGAAATCAAAACAGCTACGAATAAAAACGAACCTGATTCGTCAAATAAGATCGTATCCGTACCTCTGTATCATTTGATGAGCATTGATGAGGTATTAGATACGAATCAAAATCAGTTGTCTGAACTGTTAAAGCCCGGAACAGCTGTTGATCTTTCTATGTACGTAAAGGACTCTGCATTAATACCTTATGAACTGGCTGTAGAAAACAGCCAAGATAATTGGAGAAATGAGATTATAGCTAAAAAGTTATATGAGCTCCAATTACAAATCAAAAAATCAGAAAAAAAAGAGGTTGCTCAAAGTCCTGAGGTAGAATATACCCCAATTCCTGGTTTAATGATGAGCGGAACGATTACAAAGGTCCTTTTACCCAAAGGGAATGAGTCTTCTAGCTTCATCTATACGAATCGCTTGTTTATGGAAAGAATGAAGCAGTTTCAAGCCAACTTATTATTTGACGAAGCTTCTCAACAACAGCAAATCCTTGATTTTACGCAAAATGACGTTAAATATAAGCTATTCATTGACCCTATAAAAGATCATACGGGCCAACCGAGCTACATTTTCTCCATGGCGTCGCTGCAACCCGTTGATGAAGCCGTACAAATGCTCGAAGATTATTATGTGTATATGATTGCACTTGTGCTGCTTCTTATTGTGTTTGTTTCTTTATACTATTCAAGAAAAATTGCCAGACCTTTGTTGCAAATTAATGAGACGACTAAACGGATCGCAAATTTGGATTTTTCGAAAAAAATTGAAATCAAATCAAGTGATGAGATCGGAGATTTATCTAGAAGCATCAACTCTTTATCGAATACGCTTCATTCGTATATTGAGCAGCTGCAGCAGGATATTGAGAAAGAAAAACAATTGGAAAGCACGAGAAAAGAGTTTATTTCAGGCGTGTCCCATGAGCTGAAGACACCGCTTAGCATAATGAAAAGCTGCATTTCTATATTGAAGGATGATGTTGCAACCCATAAAAGAGAGCATTATTTTGAAGCCATGGAAAAGGAAGTAGACCGGATGGATAGGCTTATTGTCGATATGCTTGAGCTAGCCAAATTTGAATCAGGCACCTACAAAATGCTGATGGAGCCGTTTTGCATCGACAAAAGCATTGAAACGATTTGTGATCAGCTCATGGATCAAATTGCGCTTAAGCAACTTCATCTGCATACCGACTTAATATCCGCAGAAGTAATGGCTAATCAGAATCGGATCGAGCAGGTTATCACGAATTTCTTAACCAATGCGATACGGTATACACCTGATAATGAGCACATCTATATTGTCGTTCGCGAGGAGCAAGAGTTGATTAAGGTTAGTTTTGAAAATAAAGGTGCGCAAATACCTGCCCAACAGCTGGATAAAATATGGGATCGATTTTATCGTGGAGATGTTGCACGACATCGAGCATCAGGCGGCACCGGCCTCGGACTTGCGATCTCCAAAAACATTTTGGAGCTCCATGGTGTATCCTACGGTTCTGTGAATACGCTTGACGGCGTGATGTTTTACTTTTATTTGAAAAAAGCATAGTTGTATAGGACTTAAAAAAACACTTGTATGACGTGAGCTAACAACGTCATACAAGTGTTTTTTTGTAACCATCTTCATTTCATCTTCATTTCGGCTCCATTTTGTCTTTATCTCTCGCGAGTACACTTTTAACTACAAGAGATAAGTGAGGAGACAAACCTATGAAAATGAAAACAATGATGAGAAAAACGATCTTTATTTTCTTAATTGCAATTGCAGCATTATTTTTCTACAAAGTACTGTTCAAAGTAGAAGTGACTGCCACTGAAATAACCACTGAATTAATAAGTAAGGAAGCTGCTATTAATGTTAATAACCCCTCTTCTTCCTCTACTGAAAAGGTATTAGAAGGGAAAAAGATCGTTCTTGATGCTGGTCACGGCGGACGTGATGTCGGTGCAACAGGCCAATCTGGACTGGAAGAAAAAGAAATAACGCTCCATACCATTCAAAACATTAAAAAGCTTCTGTTAGAGAAGACAGGAGCAGAGGTGATCTTAACCCGTGACGAGGATGAATCACTGTCACTTGCAGAACGAGCGAAAATATCTAACGATCATAACGCCGATCTATTTATAAGTATTCATTACGATGCTTTTGAATCGAGTGACGTATCAGGGATAACAACTTATTACGGTGATGATAAGCATCAGCAATTAGCAAACCTTATTCATGAAAAAATATTTGAGCAAGACATGGAAGTAAGAGATCGAGGTGTCACTACTGGCGATTATCATGTTTTACGAGAGAATGAAAGCCCTTCGATCCTGTTGGAGTTAGGTTTTATTTCAAATAAAGAGGATGAACAGCGTATGCAATCATTAGAGTTCCAAACCAATACAGCGAACTTGATCGCAGAGGGTATTGTTGAATATTTATCCCAGTATTAGATATTGACTTTGGTCTATTCGAAAGAAGTATAATTGTTTAGAAGTAAAGGAATAGACTAAGGAATCGAGGTGCCGTAGTGGCAAAAATATTAGCAGTCGGCGGATTTGGTGCTGGCCATGTAAACCCGATGCTCCCTATTGTCCGGCATTGGATGGAAAATGACGATGAGGTTCATTTCTTCTGCACAGAAGATATGCGACAGAAGGTCGAAGCTGCAGGTATTACTTTCAAAGCTTATCCAAGCTTTATTGATGGTCAAGCACAGGGAGAGATCAACTTTTTTCAGTTTGTGATCATCCTGCTCAAATCCGCTGATATTATCCTGCCAGTCGTTCTAGAAGAAGCCGCAAAACATAAGTATGATTTCGTCTTCCATGACTCGTTATTCGGGTGGGGCAAGCTGATTTCTCATATCCTAAAAATTCCTCACATCGCTTCTCATGCCTCGTTTGCCTCTTCTAGTGAAACTAAAAAAGCTCCTTCCGCAGAGCCTGGATTGGGCAAAGGAGGGGTCCTTCTGGAGGAGATCGGCCAACTGGCAGAGGCTCTTGGGCAGAAATACGGCGTTCCCGCTCCGACGATCCCCGAAGTTTTCTCACAATGGGGTGACTTAAACCTCGTGTATACGAGCCGCTATTTTCAGCCCCGTCCGGAGACATTGGATGACAGCTACGCTTTTGTCGGCCCAGTCATATCTACAAGGCAAGATCCGAACGACTTTCCCTTTTATCAACTGGATGATCGACCGCTTGTGTACATCTCCATGGGGACAGTTGTGTCTAAAGGCGAGGATTTCTTCCGATTATGTTTGGAAGCTTTCCCTGATCCCCGCTTTCAGGTCATCGTCTCTGCCGGAAAAAAAGCCGACCTTAGCTTTGCTGACGAGGCACCAGATCATTTCATCTTCCGTTCCCATATCCCACAGTTGGACATTTTGAAACGGACCTCTGTTTTTGTCACTCATGGCGGAATGAACAGCACGTCAGAGGCGCTGTATTTTAACATTCCGCTTGTGGTCATTCCCCATGGAGCCGATCAACCCCAGGTCGCCGCACGGGTCACTGGACTTGGTGCCGGTATCAAGCTGTCACCGCGCAATCTTACCGCCGAGAGCTTACGCTCTGCCGTAGATGAACTTATGGAGACGGCTGCATACAAAACGTCTGCCGAAACGATTGGACTCAGCTTACGCGAGGCGGGTGGAGTTCAGGCGGCTTTAGAGGAAGCTGATCGATTCAGGCGGCTGCACGGGATCCCTTCGGGCGAAGTGAAGCAGCGTACGTAGACAATATATTCCATAAACAGGTAGGAG
The DNA here is from genome assembly GCF_002233675.1 of Paenibacillus herberti. Classification (GTDB taxonomy): domain Bacteria; phylum Bacillota; class Bacilli; order Paenibacillales; family Paenibacillaceae; genus Paenibacillus_O; species Paenibacillus_O herberti. The sequence goes on from NZ_NMUQ01000001.1 coordinate 1,454,781, forward strand.
GTAGAGGGATGACAGAATTTTGGGAATCAAGTTTTATCGATAATCAAATGATGTGGGGATTTGAAGCTTCACACTCAGCAATTTTGACTAAGGACTTTTTTCTCGAAAAGAAAGTTAACGATATATTGATACCTGGTATTGGATATGGTAGGAACGCAAAGGTTTTTATTGAAAACGGAATAAATGTAACCGGTATTGAGATTTCAGAAACAGCAATTGATTTGGCAAGGCAAAACGAGCTTAATTGTACTATTTTCCATGGTTCAGTAACGGATATGCCCTTTGATAACAAGCTTTATGACGGTATATTTTGTTATGCGCTTATCCACTTGTTGAATGGTCTTGAGAGAGAAAAGCTTATTCAAGATTGCTTTAATCAGCTAAAGCCAAACGGATATATGATTTTTGTTACTATTTCAAAAGAAGCCCCCATGTTTGGAAAGGGAACACAACTGGACAAAGACTATTTTGAGATCATGGAAGGGCTGAAAATGTTCTTTTATGATTCTGACTCGATCAAACAAGAGTTCGGAAAATATGGACTGATAGAAATTTCGGAAATCGTCGAGCCGCATAAAAATGCGGAAAATAAAACTCCATTTATATTTAACATGGTGAAGTGTAAAAAAGAACTATAAGTAGCTAGTGTAAACGGAAATATGGAGTTACGGCCGCCCGGCAATGTTACCAGGCGGTCGTATTTTTATGCTTACTGGCAACCCTGATATTTCTGTGCAAGAATTGCAAGGTTCCTTTTCCCACGATTACCTATACTTAAACTTGAAAGAAGGACCCTAATGGATTGGCTAGACCGCATGAATAATGCAATGGAATATGTCGAAACAAACCTGTCTGAAGAAATCGATTACGAACAAGCAGCTAAATTAGCCTGTTGCTCAACGTACCATTTTCAGCGAATGTTTTCGTTCATAACGAGTGTTCCATTGGCGGAATATATTCGCCGCAGGCGGCTTACCCTTGCCGCATTTGAACTACAAAACAGTGGTGTAAAGGTCATCGACATTGCATTGAAGTATGGTTATGAATCGCCTGAAGCATTTGCTAGAGCTTTCAAAAAAATGCATGGTGTGGCGCCGATGTCAGTACGTGACAATGGCGTGGCGCTCAAGGCCTATCCTCGGTTATCTTTTCATATTTCAATTCGTGGGGATGTGGAGATGAACTACAGAATCGAAGTAAATCCAGCCTTTGAAATGTTCGGCGTTTCAACTTTGATCAATGCCGTTGGCGAAAATCCATTCATTGAAATACCAAAATTTTGGGAGAATTGCATTTCCGACGGAACCGTAAAGCGAATCCGTACCGCTGCAGGATTGGAGGAACATGGCCAGATCCATGCGGTTTTATACAACCACAATGGTGAGCACTACTCCTACATGATCGGTTATTTCACGCCTCAGAGTGACCTGCCGCATGGGTTTGAAAAGCTTCATATTCCGCCACAAACATATGCTATTTTTTCAACTGGCCTAAACCCCGCGGGACAAAGCAATATTCATGATTTGTGGAGACGTATTTGGGGGGAATGGTTTCCGACTTGTGATTTTAATTTCGCAAACGGTCCTGAGTTTGAAATGACCTATGATAGAGGCAATGGCATGTATGAAATGGAAGTTTGGATCCCTGTCGTTAAGTCGTAGGTGGTCGTACAGTATTATACTCACACATTAGTGTTAGGAGCGATTTCCTTTGGAGAGTGTGGACAAAATGGATAATACAATCATTGCACAACATGCCCTTGCACAATACGATATTAACGTTGTGTCGGTATCGCCTATAGCTCAAAGCGGTGCAGCGGTTTTCAAAATTGAAGATCATCGGGGGTTTTTATACAGTCTGCGTGTTCACAAATCTAATAGCAGTACGCTTGAGAAAATGTGGACAAGCCCAGATATGCTGGATTCCGAAATGCTGTGGCTGGATGCGCTTAATCGCGATACTAGTCTCACCCTTCCTAAGCCAAAACGCAATATGCAAGGATCGTTTATTACGCAAGTGAACGATATAAATTGCACAATGCTCAGCTGGGTGGAAGGCGAGCAAAAACAATACTTTACCAGCGAACAAGAATTGAGATCCACGGCAGAAATGACGGCAGCATTGCATCATCATGCCAGTAAGTGGCAGCCACCTTCATCTTTTACCCGTCCAACGGTTAATCGTGCACGCATACAGAATGCTCTGGAATTGCTCAAACAGCAGGGGCTAGATGGGTTATTAGATGCACACGATGTTCAGATTCTTGAAACCGCTGGAGAAAAAGCGATGGACCTGCTCGACACTCTCCCTATAAATAAGTTGACTTGGGGAGTATTGCATGGTGATATCGTTCCTCCCAATATCGTGTTTGTAGATGGGGTTGCAAATCCCATTGACTTCGGTGCGTGTGGATTCGGTCCTTTTCTCACTGACGTGGCCATCACATTTACTTTTATTCATCCCAATGCCAGACAGCAATACATTGATTCGTATGGAAAGCACTTTCCGCTGCCAAATGATTATGTGGCACAAATAGAAGCCTTATTTATTTCGCTAGTGTTAATCGGAATGAGGAACGCTCTTGGTATGCCTGAATCGAACAATTGGCTGCCGACACATGTGGAAAAATGTGCATCTCGTGAATTTGGCAGGTATGCAAATGGGGAAGGGTTTTTATTTACAGGCACACCATGTTGGGAATGAAAATGAGAAGCCTCGCTCTGTTATGCCCCGAGAGGGCCTAACAGAGCGAGGCTAATTTAAACCCGTGTGATTCGTTCATTTTCGATAGTGGTTCAATTTGTTGAGATATACAGCAGGATACTTTCGCATCAGCAGGATTGCGTAGAAGGAGCTGGTAATGCCGGTTATAGCCCAGATCATCCAATTATTCGTGCCGTTAGAAAAAACCATAAAAGGAACGATTTCCTTCATCAGCTCTTCGCGCAAAGTGCGGGTATCATGAAGTTCGCCGCGGGCAAATTCGGTCAGAACAATGATGATGACGACTAAGAACCAGCCGTATAGGTAGTTCATCCCGGTACACATCTCGACGGCCTGTTGTCGTGCGTTCACTCCGAATGGCGCAGTTTTCACTTTAACCCCGCTGACTTGCAGCTTCGCAATAAAATAAGCACACAAGATAAAAACGGCCAGGTAAGAGAAGCTGCGAAGCTCCCATTCAAACGTGACAAAGAGCATAATTAAACAGTAGGCAGGAATAGTTCCTAATCGTAACCATGAAACTTTTTCGTATTTCATTTGTTTTTTGGCCATATACAAGATCATTATTACTAGAATTAACATATACCTTTTTCTCCGTTTATGCTCACGATTGACTCCTATTGGCATTTCTTTTAATCCATTGGTTCAATTCTCTTGCGATAAGTTTATCTCTGATCACGAGAAACAGCCAAGAGCAGCTATAAAAAACAAACATACTACCCAAGTAGCCCATCCATGTGGTGCCCTGCAGCCAAGGATTGAAAAAAGAAAGCGCCCAGACGACAAGGTTGATACAAACAAAATGCATGACTAACGCCATCAAAAAATTGAAACGCTCGACTTCAAAAAGAAGGCTTAACATGCCGGCGCAAGCCGAAATCACGAATATACTCAACACGGCTTCTTTCGTCATAACCGGCGGCGCTGTCTCATTAAACAAAGAGACGAACAAACAGAGGAACGAGCCTAAACCGAGTCCATTAATTACGCGCGTCATCAACCTCATGGCTACCCCCGTAAACTTCCCCGCTGATTCGTGACATATCGATACGTAATAAGGATACCGCCAAAGAAAAGCCCGACCGTGGTGCCGCTGATTGCCGTGTAGAGCACATTAAAGCTTAGTCTGTTAATAGCTTCGGGATCGGTATACATGTAAATATTCAAGGAATATTTGATGACAAAGTTAACAAGAATAATGTAGAACGGCAAATAATTTTTGGCCCGATAGACGGCGCCGTTTTTTACAAAAAAGCGATAGTTATTTTGATATAGCTTAGTTCCCAGGTAAATGCCGATGCATAGAAACACGGCATAAACGAGGAGCGAGTAGTAAGGGTGAGCAAATTGGGATAAAATATTGTACATTCCCCAAAGTATGAAGATGCCGGGAACAAGAAACGATTTCAAAATATTGACTTCCCTCTCCTGCGATGTAGAAATCCCTCTCTGAATTAAAAAAGCTAGCAACAACCATACATAAACGGGCGTAAGTTTAAATATTTCAATTATCAAAATCATTCACTCCTTACCTTATTTTATTCTGAGATTCAGGCAGATTGTCGTTTGCCTGGTACTCGTTTATTGTAGTTTGGCTGTTGTATGAAGCATAGCCGATCCGACACAAGCGGCGGATTTATCGTCACAAGCGGTTATTCCAGTCGTTGCAGATGCTCTTTTAGTTCTTTGACATATCTCCTTGAAACGATTAATTTCTCATTATTCGTTAATTGAGCGGTTATATTGCCGTTCAAGCTCGTCTCAAACTCTCGGATCATGTAGACATTCACGATTGCCGATTTCGATATGCGTACAAAATATTTTGGCATAGCATGTTCCAGTTTATACAGTGGACCTGGAATTTCATAAACGTCATCGTTCGCGTATACAAAAATTTTTCTTTCCAAGTACTCCAAGTACAAGATGCTGGAATAATCCAATTTTCGTTCCCGCTGTTCTCCGGCTTTGCTTATGAAGAGGTAGGAGGAGGGGTTATTTTCGATTAGTTGAATAAGATTCTGAATAAACGGGGTTACTCGATGGGCGAGAAAAAGAACGCTTTCCTCGATCTTCTCCGGAATGATTTTGATTTTAACCTTCATCGTAATCTCATCACACCGCCTGACGTAAGATTTTCAGGAATTGTATCATATAGCCCTGTACAAAGCGACGATAGGTCAACGAATCTTCAATAGCTTGCCCTCATTTACCCGAAGGTACATGCCGTGCTTGCCCATTCGTACGTTATCGGATTTTTTAATCTCCTCTATACTCACCTTATCACACGAATTACAGAGGAGAGATTTCATTTGGCAAAGGTTTTATATATTGTCGGCGGATGGGCCGCTAAATGGCGAAAGTCGGTGCTGTTCGGCGGGATAATGGTTCTGTTGCTGGCTGCAATCGTCGCAATGCGTGTAGGCCCAGTATTTGAAGGGGAAATGACCGTACCAGGCACGGAATCCGAAAAAGCACTGGAGATTATGGATAAAAAATTTCCTTCAGAAACAGACTTGAATCCCGGTACGATTCAACTTGTCTTCAAAGTCGAAGGAAAGTCTTTGGAATCGTCGGATACGAAGCAGGCCATACAGTCTAGTCTAAAGACTATTTCACGGGATAATGCGGTGGAATCGATCGCAGACCCTTATGATTTCGGCACAATTAGTCCAAACAAGGAAATTGGTTATACAACGATTACGTATAAAGTAACTGGCGCAGATGTGACGGCATCATCCATTGAAGCGTTGGATCAGCAAGTCGAAAAGTTGCGGGATGCTGGATTCCAAGTGGAGAAAAGCGGTATTTCCGGTTCACCGGAAATACCGAAAGTTGGGGTCATTTCGGAAGTTATCGGTATCGCCATGGCTTTCCTGATTCTGCTTATTTTCTTCCGGTCGCTGCTTGCCGCCGGGCTGCCGATTATAACAGCAATCTTAGGACTTGGGATTGGTGTTCTGCTTATTCTAATCGGCTCAAATTATGTCGATTTGGCGGCGATATCGCTTACTACGGCCATCATGCTCGGACTTGCCGTGGGAATTGATTACGGTTTGTTTATTCTGTCCCGGCACCGCCAGAATTTACTGGCAGGCAAGAGCATTCGTGAATCCATTGCGGCTGCAACCGGTACGGCAGGGAGTGCCGTTGTTTTTGCCGGAATAACCGTAATTATTGCATTAATAGGCCTGTCTGTCACCCGCATTCCTTTCCTTACTGTTATGGGAATTGGTGCCGCGTTGACCGTGTTCATCGCCGTCCTAATTGCGATTTTAGTTGTGCCTGCCGTGCTGTCGCTACTTGGTGATCGTTTAATGCCAAAAGCCGCTGGAGACAAGAACAGCTATGTTCCGGCACGGGAATCCAATGCCTGGGGACGTTTTGTTACCAAATTTCCGCTTCCTGTTGCGCTAGTTGGTATTCTGCTGCTCGGCTTCATCAGCCTCCCGGCGCTACATCTGCAGACCGGTCTGCCGAATGATGGGATGAAGTCTGAGGAGACAACGGAGCGACGAGCTTATGACTTACTGGCCAATGGATTCGGCGCCGGCTTCAATGGTCCGCTTATCGTGCTTGCTACAGCGGACGGCGTTGAGAATCCTCAATCGGCAATCGCACAGGCTGCTAAAGAGATAAGCGGCATGGAAGGGATTACGAATACCGCGCCTCCGGTTCCTAATCAGGATGGAGCCGCGGCCATTCTTACCGTTATTCCGCAAAGCGGCCCTCTTGACAAAGAAACAGGCAAGCTCGTAGAATCGATTCGTGCAAAGTCGAAAGATACGGAAAGTCAGTACGGAGTCAGGCTGATGGTTACCGGATCGACAGCAATGGATGTCGATATTACAAAAAAACTGAACGAAGCCTTGCCGGTATTCGGCCTGCTCGTAGTCGGTCTGGCCTTTATTCTGCTGCTTCTTGTATTTCGTTCGCTGCTTGTACCTCTCAAAGCCGTGCTTGGATACCTGCTGACGATGACAGCGACGCTTGGATTTGTTGTATTCGTATTTCAAGACGGAAATTTGGCAAATTTGTTTGGCATTACACAATCGGGACCGATACTCAACTTTTTGCCGATGTTGACTGCAGGCATCCTGTTTGGTCTCGCGATGGATTACGAGGTGTTTCTGGTCAGCCGCATGCGCGAGAAGTTCGTTCATAAAAATGACGCCAAGGGCGCGATTTTGTTCGGAATTAAGAGCAGCGGCAGCGTCGTCACGGCAGCAGCTCTAATCATGGTGTGTGTGTTTGCAGGTTTTGTCTTTGCGGAAGATACAATGATCAAATCCATGGGCCTGGCGTTAGCTTTTGGCGTTCTAATCGATGCCTTCGTTGTAAGACTTGCTGTACTTCCGGCGATCATGACTTTACTGGGCCGTTCCTCCTGGTATTTGCCGAAATGGCTGGACCGAATCCTACCAAATATCGATGTGGAAGGCTCTGCCCTTGAAGAAGATAAATCTTTCTCCGCATCAAGCGATGATCAACTAGCGGTCTCAGCTACTAAAGCGAAGAAAAGTGCTACCCGGTAAAGAGAGGGTATACTATCGAGAGCGATCGCTTGCTGCGATCGCTCTCTTGCCGATATAAATACATGGACGAAACTAAAAAAAGGAGGAGCCCTCACGGTGAATCGAGAAGGAAATGGAATGCATAATAAGGATGAAGATTGGAAAAAAAGCTCATCTACCGATATCCCGGCTACGCTTCTGGATGCGCGCAAACATATTCTTGTCTGGATTATGGGGATATATATCGCATCGGTACTGATGCAGTGGATTCTCGAGTTTAATCCGATTCCAATGCTGTTTTTTCACCTCGTCCTATTGCTTCACTGCGCTCTTTACTGGCATTCCGAGGCACTCACTCGCCGTCAACCATGGTTTTATATCAGCTTCCAGGGGATTCTGATTACAATCTGCGCTTTCTTGATGCCACAGGGATACCCCCCAATTACTGGTTTATACTCCTTGCTGATCGGGCAGAGTGTGGTAATTTATCAGCGTAAATTGAAGGTCGCCGGTGTTGCGTTGGTTTTTTATCCCATTGTTACAATCATCGTTTTGTCAATCGACGATTCATTACACCTGCTTTTTAATCTGTCGGCTTTTACTATGTTAAATGTGATTATCATTGCCTATACACGTATATTTCGCAATGAAGTGATTGCCAGGCATCGCACGGAGAGCTTCTTGAAAGAACTGGAGCAGGCACATGGGGAAGTCGAAAAACTGACGCTTGCGAATGAGCGTCAGCGGATGTCGCGTGATCTACATGATACGCTTGCGCAGGGGTTGGCCGGCATCGTGATGCAGCTCGACGCTGCGGATGCTCATATTGCTAAAGGCAATATGGATCGTGCCGGGCAAATCATAAGGCAATCTAGAGAAAGCGCAAGGATAGCCCTCGCAGAGGCACGCCAAGCGATCGACAATCTGAGGCTTCTTGCCGAACCCGCGCAATCTTTCGCTGATGCGGTGCGGCTCGAGACGGAACGTTTCACGTCGGCGACAGGCATTCGGGTTGAACTAATGCTCGACCCCATACCAGAGTTATCTAAAATACTTTTCGAACATGCGCAGTATATTGTTCGCGAATCGCTGACGAATATTGCCCGTCATGCAAAGGCTTCGGAAGTAAGGATTGAAATGCGGTATAACGAAGATCGTTTCTTGCTTACAATTCGCGATAACGGTACCGGCTTCAATGTCGAAAAGATCACTCATGAGCCGGGACACTACGGGTTGATCGTTATGCAGGAGCGCGCCCGCCTCTTACATGCGGAGCTTGCCATTTCGAGCGATCGTGCATCAGGCACTCTGGTGAAGCTTGATGTACCCTATCATTACGCTATTTCAATCAGGGAGGAGGGAGGACTGAACCATGAATTGCAAAATTCTGATTGTTGACGATCATTTCGTCGTTCGAGAAGGTCTTAAAATGATTCTGGAGACCGAGGATAATTATGAAGTCATTGGTGAGGCAGCTAATGGAAACGAAGCCCTTCGTTTTATGGATGAGAGTATGCCAGATCTCGTTCTGATGGACTTGTACATGCCGCAGATGAACGGGCTGGAAACGATGGAAGCGATGATTGACCGCGGCATTGATATTCCGGTCGTCATCCTCACTACGTATAACGAAGATGAATGGATGATGAAGGGATTGTCACTGGGCGCAAAAGGGTATTTGCTTAAGGATACCGGCAGGGAGCATCTATTCCGAACGATTGATGCGGCGCTGCGCGGGGAAACGCTGCTGCAGCAGGACATCCTGTCCCGGGTCATGGCCGTTCAGCGAGAGCGATTGAAGCCCACCCCGGCCAGCCCTATTACGACCGAGCTATCCGCTAAAGAACAACAGGTGCTCCAGGCAGCAGCTCAAGGGTTGCGAAGCAAAGAAATAGCCGTTCGTCTAGCTATTTCCGAACGCACCGTGAAAGCTCATTTAACCAATGTCTACAACAAACTTGGGGTCGATTCCCGATCCCAAGCAGTTGCAATAGCCGTTGAAAATGGTTGGGTTAAGCTTTAAATTTCGCACCTGCTTTATTTTTAGCTGTAAAGGGCGTATTGACGCAACGTTCCACAATGGGAGCCGATTGAACTCATACAGAGTAATTCAAGTCGGGCTAATTTTATGTATTCCTTGACAAGAATATTCCTTATTGTTTATATTTGATTTGCAGGATTGTGGAAGTACGAGTCGATGCGAATCGGCGGATTTACAGCCTTCGGTTTGAGCCGACAATTAAATTATTTCATATGAGGAGTGTATAAATGATGATCAACAAAATTGGCCAAGTTATGTTGTATGTGGATAACCAAGACGCATCCAGAGATTTTTGGACAGAAAAACTAGGTTTCGAGGTCATCGTGGAAGAAACCAATGGCCCGATGAGATGGATTGAAGTCGCTCCTAAGGGTGCAGCAACTAGCATTGTTCTTCACAGTAAGGAGTTAGTTGCCAAAATGAACCCTGGAATGAATCTCGGGACACCATCTATGATGTATTTCACGGACAATTTCGATGCGTTGTACAGCGATCTCAAGAACAAGAACATCAAAGTTGGAGACATTGTGCAACTTCCCTCCGGCAGAGTTTTTAACTTTGCCGACAATGAAGAAAATTACTTTGCTGTATCGGAAAAGAAATAAGATCGTTTCTTTAATAAAAAAATAGAGGTCGTACTAATGAAATTAACCGGAGACATGTCAAACGTCTCCGGTCTTTTATTTTCTCAGGAAAGCTACAAAATATCGTTGAATAAGTACTATGTTTTGTTGTTTTGCTGAATGATATTAAATTATCAATTCTTCTATACTATTCTAATAAAAAGAGAGAGGGTTCCGAATCGTTCATTCATTCGTGGAACCTACCTTCTTAATGACGAAAGAGGTAAACTTTGATGAAACAAAAGTTTAAGTATACTCCGACGACCAACGGCTATCCGGAATGGAACAATAATCCGGAAATTTTTGAACTTAATCGAATGAAAGCGCACGCAACACTAATGCCTTTTGATTCAGTGGAAGAAGCGCTAAACAACGACCGCCCGGCTTCGCGCAATTATATGTCGCTTAACGGCATATGGAAGTTTGCTTTTGCGGAGTCGCCGTCCAAGCGAATTTCGAATTTCTACGAGGACAGCTTTGATCATACAGAATGGAATGACATTAAGGTACCTGGACATTGGCAGCTGCAGGGATACGATTACCCGCAGTATACGAATTTTCGCTATCCATGGGAGACGTCAGAGCCGGAATTGAAGTCCCCGTTTGCGCCAACCCTGTACAATCCTGTGGGCTCGTATGTCCGTACATTCTCGCTGCCAGATAATTGGCAAGGGCAACCTGTTTTTATCAGCTTCCAAGGCGTGGAGTCCGCTTTCTACGTGTGGGTCAATGGCGAGCTGGTGGGCTACAGCGAGGATACCTTTACACCGGCTGAATTCGACCTTACACCCTATTTGAAAGCAGGCGAAAATAAGCTTGCGGTTGAGGTGTATCGCTGGTGCGATGCCAGCTGGCTGGAAGATCAGGACTTCTGGCGGCTGAGTGGTATTTTCCGCGATGTTTACTTGTATACGGTTCCTAAGGCGCATGTCTACGATTTCTTCGTAACAACTGAGCTTGACGAGGAGTACAAGGATGCAGAGCTTAAAGTTAAAGCGACGCTGACGAATTATTGGGAAGCCGATATGGGTTCCGTTACTGTTGAGGCACAATTGTATGATGCTCAGCGGAACGCTGTGTTTGTAGATCGGATCACGGTAACAACAACGCTTGGCAGCAGTATTGCGGAAACTCAAGTTGAGGTTTCGACGCATGTCATCAATCCGCTGAAATGGAGCGCAGAGGAGCCGAACCTCTACACGCTCGTTATTAGCCTGAGGGATGAGAATGGGGAACTGCTTGAGGCACTCAGCACGCAGACGGGCTTCCGAAAGTTCGAGATTAAAGATGGACTAATGCTCATTAACGGACAGCGCGTCGTCTTCAAAGGAGTTAACCGCCATGAGTTTGGCTGTGACACTGGCCGTGTGATGGGGCTTGAAGATATGATTACGGACATTAAACTTATGAAGGCGTACAATATCAATGCCGTGCGTACCGCCCACTATCCCAACAATCCGTTGTGGTATGAGCTTTGTAATGAATATGGCTTGTACGTAATTGACGAAACCAATCTGGAGTCACATGGCACTTGGACCGGCGGTCAGACCGAGATGCTTCCGACGACGGTGCCTGGCAACATTCCAGCATGGACAGCGAACGTTATTGACCGTGCGAATTCGATGATGCAGCGGGATAAAAATCATCCTTCGATCGTCATCTGGTCGCTTGGCAATGAGGCGTATGGCGGTGATAATTTCGTGAAAATGCATGATTTCCTTCGCGAGGCAGACCCGACACGGATCGTTCACTATGAAGGTGTTGTGAATTATAAGCAATCCGCCGATGCCACCGATATCGAAAGCTACATGTATATACGACCGAATCGTTTGATTGATTATGCAAATGCGCCCGGACCGAAAAAGCCCTATATTCTATGTGAGTATAGCCATGCTATGGGTAACTCCCTGGGCGGATTGCATCTATACACCGAGTTGTTTGATCGTTATCCGGTGCTGCAGGGCGGCTTTATTTGGGACTGGGTAGACCAAAGCCTTTGGAAAACAGAAGCGGACGGTACGAAATATTTAGCGTACGGCGGAGATTTCGGTGAATCACCACATTCTGGAAATTTCTGTGGAAACGGCCTTTTGTTTGCCGACCGTTCCATTTCACCAAAGTTGATTGAAGCTAAGAAATGTTATGAAAATATAACCATTACCGAAGTGGATGGCGCACAAGGCATCTACACCATTAAAAATAAAAACCTGTTTATGAATTTAGAGGTTTATTTGCTTCAGTGGACGATTGCCGTGGAAGGTGTTATAAGTGCGGAAGGTAATGTTACCGTAGCGGTCGCGCCTCTTGAGGGCAAAGAGATTAAGCTTGAGCTGCCGAAGCGTGAACAAAGCGGGGAAGCCGTGCTTACGATCAGCTTTGTGACGAAGAAAGCGGAGAAGTGGGCGGAAGCCGGTCATGAAGTGTCGTTCGAGCAATTCGTGCTTCCTGCTGAGAAGCCAGTTGCAGCTGTTGTTGAGGCTGTGAAGAACTACAGTCCGGTTAATGTTGCCGTTCAATCCGGCTTGTTGACTGTAAGCGGCGAGACTTTCACTGCTGGAATTGATACAGCAACCGGCAGCCTGGTTTCCTATAATTTTGGCGGAAGTGAACTTCTCCAGGATGCGCTCATGCCGAACTTCTGGCGCGCATACACGGATAACGACCGCGGCAATAAACAGCATGAGCGTTGTGCAACTTGGAGAAGTGCAGGCGAAGAACGTGTGCTTTGCTCGCTGCGTTGGGAGTCGCTTGCCGATCGTGTTATCGTACACGCCGCTTATGTGCTGCCCACAACATCGGAATCGGCTTGCTCGATTACTTATACCATTCTGGGTAGCGGAGCGATCCAAGTACAGCAGCTGCTGGTTCCAGGAAGCAACCTGCCAGAAATTCCTGAAGTCGGTATCATGTTTAGTATGGATGGCTCGTTTACAGACCTGGAGTGGTATGGCAAAGGGCCGCATGAATCCTACTTGGATCGTCAATTGAGCGCAAAAATCGGCCTGCATCAAGGTAAAGTTGCCGATCAATTCGTGCCTTATCTAAGACCGCAGGAATGCGGTAACAAGGTGGATGTCCGTCATGCCGCGATCTCTAATCAAAGTGGTGTTGCGCTGCATATTACAGGCGAACCTACTTTCGAGCTGAACGCGTTACCCTATACACCATTTGAGCTTGAGGCAAATGATCATGTCTATAAACTGCCGGCAAGCGACAAAACGGTTGTCCGTATCCATTATCGTCAAATGGGTGTCGGTGGTGATGATACCTGGGGTTCAAAGCCGCATCCGGAATTTTTGCTGCTGGCTGATAAAAGCTATTCATTCAGCTTTACGCTGCAGGGTAGAGTTAACTAAATAACAAAAGGCCTCGGCTAGCTCAAGCAGCCGAGGTTTTTTGTTATTTAAAAAGGGATACGATATTTGAAACCATCTTACGAAGATATGGAACTCCATAGAGAGCGATCTCTTTTAGACTAGTTGCAGATTTAATGAAACCCCTTACATAAAATTTTTCTCTAGGAGATGACAGCAGCGAATTTCAAGAACTTCAGCAGCACATGCCTATGGAAAACTCCCTAGGTTACGCGATGTAGGTGTTGATCCTGGCTCGTGTACACCGGGTTTACATAAAACTAACTTGAAAAGGGTGTGAATAATAGGAAAAAAAGAAGATCTCACTTGCTGGACCTGAAATGGGTTGACGGCAACCGCCCCAAGCTGCGATAAACAAATTTTCCTGCACTGCCTGAAAGGTACTTAACCGAATTGTTCACGTTTTCCCATTCCCGTACAGCGACAATTTCGATAACTCCAATGTTGGAAGTATGGCGAAGTATTTTGTCGATGCAGGGGGCGGTTTTGAGATTGCAACCGCAGGCGGTGGAAGAACCGGAAAAGTACTCCGACAAGTGGTTACGGATAAACCGATTCACTGGGCTTATTCCGAAGTCAGGGATCCAATATCCGAAATCGGGGACATGGCATGGACGAATTATAAAGTCCAAGTTGATGCGCTCGCAGAGGAAGCGGGAAAAGTGTATGTAGGAGGCAGGATAGATAACACGGCGGAATATACTTCCGAGTATGAGCGTAAAGGGCACTGGCTCAGCTTGGATACTTCTGGGAATTGGGAGTTGCTCAGAAAAGATTCTAGCAGCAGAACTTCTTTGTCCAGTGGCACGGTCACTGGATTCGGCGTTAACACGTGGAAAACATTATCTTTGGAGTTTAGCGGGAACAATATCAAAGCATTCATAGGTGGCATTATGGTTGCAAATGTAACCGATTCCACTTATTTTAGCGGGAATACGACCATCGGAACGACAGACTGGGGAAGCAATAATTGGGTCCTTCGGCAGTTTGACAACTTCGCGGTTAGCGCAGTTAACGGCTCCCCACAAACGTCGATTACAATCGATAACGGCGAGCCGGGCTATAGCGAGAGTGGTTCCTGGTTAGGTAGCGGGCTCACAGGATATAACGGGTCGGCAACCCGATATTCATCCGGCACCGGCGCTTTTGCAACTTGGACTCCAACGATTACAGAGGCAGGCAAGTACAGAGTTCTTGTCATGTATCCTGCCCATATATACAGTGACAAAACGGCTAAATATACCGTGAGTTTTCAGGAAGGGAACCAGGTATTCGCAATCAACCAGGAACAAAACGGTTCGTCCTGGGTAGAGCTGGGGGATGGGAGTGGATTCAACTTTGCAGTGGGCTCGTCCGCATCTGTCAAATTGGAAGTCACTAAGCCGGGGAATACTGAAGAAGTGGTACGAGCAGATGCGGTTCAATTCATGCGTGTAACCCCTTAGTTTTTCCGAGAGGCGGAAAGTCCATTTTTGCAGCTGTAATCTTCTGAATAGCTAATTACCCAAGGAACAGAGCGGCAACAGGCTGCTTAACTCCTTGGTTTTTTTGCATTGCCGCTTTATGAAAATTTCATTACTTACTTTTCTTAATACAAGAAGCAGGAATAAGAGATGCGATTGTTTTATAGACATGTAAGGTGCGCAGTCGAAGCCTATCTGGATCGGCACTGCCTCAATATGAAATCGATACCAGATTAGTTGCAAGCTATGACCATTGGTGAAAGCGCAATCAGCGTCTTCATAAATTAATTTGGGAAAAGGGGTAAAAGAATGAGAAAAAAATGGGTGAGGCTGGTTGCAGTACCATTAGTGGTGGCCTCTCTGCTAGCTGGATGCTCCAACGCCGGCAACGAAAAGCCGGCCGCTAGCGGAGAACCGTCTGCGAAGCCGGCCGATAAACCGGCTACTTGGATTGCGGATCGGAAAATTAAGGGACTTATCTTTATGGATTCTGATGATCAAACCTCCGAAATGAACCCGGAAATAGTTGCAAAAATTAAAGAGATGACTGGAATCGACTACGAAGTGGAAGTTATGAAAGCGAACAAAGCTATTGAAGGGCTTACCGCCGGGATCGCATCGGGCAACCTGCCAGACTTCATCGCCTTTTATCTGAACAACAGTGGCCGCCAGGAAATGCCTGTTTTGCTTAAAGCGGCACGCGAGGGCATGTTTACCGATTTGACACCGCTACTTAAAGATACAAAAGTGTACAGCAACTATTTATCGGACGGATTCCTGTCTAATGATACGAAGTATGGCGTTATGTTCCGTCCCGAATTTAACGGAGGATCGTACATCGTGCATATGGATGTTAACCGCGAAGGCGGTTATACAACCCGCAAATATGTCGGAGGTCCTTATATCCGCAAGGATATCGCAGAAGCTCTGAAAATCGATCCAAGCTCAATCAACACGTCGGAGCAACTGTACGAACTGGCGAAAAAAATCAAAGCCGGAAACTTTAAAGATACCACCGGTAATCCGGTCGTTCCGATCGGTCCTAGCTACTGGGGCGGTAAGGAAGTTGGCCAAATGTTCAGCGACTTGCAATGGGGAGATACCGATCAGTGGATCTATCAAGGCAAGGACGGCAAGATTCTGCATGAAGCCCAGACTCCTGTCGTAATGAAAAAAGTAGAGTTCATGCAAAAGTTGCTGAAAGAAAAGCTGATGCATCCCGAGTTTTACACGATAGATCAAGCCCGTGCTGAAGAAGGAGCTTTAAACCAGACGTGGGGCATTATCGGAGATATGAACAACTATCTCGACTTTAATCAAGATCTGCACTACCTGCCACTCGGGCCGTTTAATGATGTCGAGGGCAATCCATATCAAATGCAAGTTGACTTCAAGAGCGGTTATGCCGCTTGGGCCGTCCCTTCCACGACGAAAAATCCGGAAGAGATCGTTAAATTCGCCGATTTCCTGGCGAGCCGCGAAGGCAAGCTGCTCTGGAAATACGGTATTGAAGGACGGGATTATACGCTGGATGAGAAGGGTAACCCACTCGTCAAACAAGAGGTGTTAGACCTAAAAGCTTCCAATGCCGCCGAGGCGAAAAAGCTCGGATTTGCTGGAGTCGGAAACTTCTGGGGCGGCTTGCTCGGCCAAACGGATAAAGCCGATATGGAAGACTTTGGCGAGATGGAATACGGTGACAGGCTGAAGAAGGACAGCGAGCTTGGCCTAAAAGCTATCGAATATTGGAAGTGGGATGAAAAAAGAGCCAAGGCGACGGTAGTTGACGCCTATACGCCCAAATCGTTCCTGAACGAGTTCACGACGGGAACGGATCTGACTGCAGCATTTACAAAATACAAGGATAGTCTGGTTAAAGCCTACTACAGCAACAGCGCAGCAGAGGCGCAAAAAATTATCGATAGTGCTTTGAAACAGATGCAGGCAGCCGGACTTGACGATTACCTCAAGCTGCTTGAGCAAAAGAACAGCGATGAAAAAACGAAAATTAAGTTCAAACCATCTCGTTAACAAACAAAAAAACAGATTTACCCAAAGGAGCCGTGTCTGCATGCGTAAAAAGCAAGGGTGGATATTAGGTTTAACGCTGTTAATGTTGTCTGCAAGTGTGACGGTTATCCCTCCTACTCCGGCAAGCGCAGACTTCAATTCCTCTACAAACAGAAATTGGATGGAACAGGTAAACCAAATAAATCCAAACTTTGCTAACACCAAGCTCCGCGATGTCATTCTTCCCGGGTCGCATGATTCCGGCACCGGTGTTTTTGACGACCCTGGCTTCGACAATGCATTGTCACCCGATTTGATCAACACGACACAAATATATCAATATGTTATTCCTACGGATGTTGCCAAAGCACAAGGCAGAACTCAAGACTTTAATGTCGCGGAGCAGTTGAATGCTGGCATCCGATATATCGATCTGCGGCCTGGTCCGAACCAATGGTTCGACGGCCTTACTTTCCGTAACCAGGAGACAACGCTCCGTACGATGCACGGCCTTTATGGCGAAGGCATGGAAGAGATTTTGGCATCCACCAAAAGCTTCCTCGATGCCAACCCGAAAGAAATTGTCATTCTTGATTTTCAGCTTTTTCATGTCATGAGCGACGTCAGCTACACACATCTGAAAAACCGGCTCATGTACTATCTTGGCGATATGCTGCTGCCGCAATCCTATGGTGTGGACACCACGCTGGGTCAGATGTGGGCAGAGAATAAGCGGGTTCTCATTTATTACGGTTCTCATAATTACTGGTCGGGAGCAACAACAAAAGCGTCAGGACCGGTTCCAAGTCAATTTAAAAACGAGCCGTATATTTGGAATCGAAGCCTCGATATGCGTTCCGTCTGGATGAACCGGGACAACGCGGGGAGCTTGAGGGGCGACATTGAAGCAGAAGTAAATGTGGCCGCACAGCATCCTGATAAACTGCACATTCTGCAAAATATGGTCACTCCGGCAATCGGCACTTCCGTCGCCAGCGTAGCTGCTTCTGCCAATGCCATTGTCATGAACGGTCTGCAAAGCGATTGGCCGAGCAAGGGTGTTAATGTCATCCAGACGGACTTTTTCAATTATACCGATATTGTAAACGTCATTAAACGGCTTAACATGAAGGAAAAGGATGCAAGCGGCACTGAGTACGGTGTCTATGTGTACGAACATCCAAACTACCAAGGTAAAGTAAACCGTCTGCTTGGAGATGTCGATAACCTGACTGATTTTGTTCTAGGCAACGACACAGCAAGCTCGATTAAAATCGTCGGGCCTTATAAAGTGGAGCTGTTTACGAACTCCGGGTTTACGGGAACAAAAACGCTTCTTACATCCAGCATTGCTGATCTGAGCACGCTCGGTCAAGACAACACCGCAACATCGGCACGGGTTGACAGAGCAGGTCAGGATGACGGCGTGTATGTGTATGAGCATGATAATTTTACTGGTAAAAGAGTTCGCTTAACCGGCGATGAGCCTAGAATGAGCTTAACGAATGTCGGCAACGATTCGGCCTCGTCCATTCAAATCGTCGGTAACTACCGGGTTGAGGTGTACGACGATGTCAATTATCAAGGCAATTCCTATCAATACAATGTCAATGGTTCTGCCAGCCTCGGAGGATGGGGCGATCGAATCAGCTCCATTAAAGTCATCCCAACCACAAATGAAAACGGGGTGTTCGTGTATCAGCACTCCAATTATGAGGGGAAGTTTATGCGCCTGACTTCCGATGTGTCCGATATGGGAGGATCAATACTTGGGAATGATCAGGTTTCTTCAGTCAGAACTGTCGGACCTTACAAAGCGGTCGTTTATGAAAACGAGAACTATCAAGGGAATTCTATTACTTATACTTCCAGCAATCCAAGCTTAGGGGGGTGGAATGACAAGGCCAGCTCAATCAAGGTTCTGCCGACTTAAACAGGATTTATCATGTCTATTTACAGTGGAGACCTGGGGCGGGGGCTAAGCGCTGCCAGGTCTTTTTGGGCTTTCATCTAGATCGTGAAACTAATTCGATACGCCAACAGGATAATACTTCATTGCATGCGACGTATTAAAAAGCACCACCGTCGCTGCAGAGTCGACATCGGTTGTATGCTGCAATTTCAACCAGCCTGCAAGCGTGGCGGCACCTTCCGGTGAGGAAGAGATACCCTGCTTGCCCAAGGTTAGCTGTGCTGATTTTATTTCGTCCTTGCTGACGGAAATCGCAGTTCCTCTCGATTCTTTCAGTATAGAAACGACAAGATCCAGATTCGGAGGCAAAGGAACTCGTAAACCCGTCGGGCTTACCGAATGGTCGATCTCGCATTTGATAGCTTTTGACGCGCCTGCAGCATCCGCCATGGCATCAACAAGCGGTTGGCAGCCTTCCTCTTGAACGCTAATAAAACGAGGCAATTCTCCCTCTACCATGCCAAGCGCGATCAATTCGTGAAAGGCTTTCCACATTCCAATAATTCCGGAGCCGCCTCCGGTCGGATAGACGATGATATCTGGCAACCGCCAGCCAAGCTGCTCGGCGAGTTCTATGCCCATCGTTTTTTTGCCTTCAACACGGCCTGTCTCGCGTAACGTTCCAACATTGAACCAGCCTTGCTCCGTTTTCCGATCTTCAATCACTTTTCCCGCATCGTGAATCATGCCGTCCACAAGCGTGGCATGCGCGCCATATAGCTTGCATTCTTCCACGATCAACGGCGGGCAGTCGCTTGGTAAGAAAACATGCGCTTCAATACCCGCACGAGCGGCGTAAGCCGCTAACGCGGAGGCAGCGTTGCCATTCGATGGAACGGCAACTTTGGTGATGCCTCTCTCGGCTAAGAGAGAGACGGATACCGAAAACCCTCTCGCTTTGAAGCTGCCGGTCGGATTTTGTTCCTCCCTTTTAATCCAGATTTGTTTCTTGTCTGGTGTCGATCCCAACCCTTGCAGACGAATCAGAGGCGTTCCTCCTTCGCCGAGCGATACAGCTGAATCTAAATGCCTGACTGGCAGTAATTCGTGATATCGCCAGAGCGATGAGAGCTTGCGCTGGGACAGACTGTTCCTAGTAAACGTCGAACGGACCTTTTCCAAGTCATAGTCTACGAGCAGCGTTCCCCCGCATTGAGCGCATCGGCCTTCTAATTGAAATTCCGATTGTCGCGAACATTTTACACATCTTAACCAACACTTGTTCATTTTTATCTCCTTGTTGAGCATGGTAGATTCTTCTATCACAAATGTCCCTACCATAAGCTACGCCAAACGGGAGAGAATGCAACTGCAGATGCCTAGTTCAGACATAAAGCCCAAACCTAATTAACGAAAACCCATATAATGATTGGATGTTATTTTGAAGGAGGCGCACTTCACATGCTTCGCAACATGTGCAAAGGCAAAATTCATCGAGCTACCGTCACCGAGGCAAGATTGGACTACGTCGGCAGCATCACACTCGACTCGCTGCTAATGAAAGCAGCGAATATTGAGCCGCAGGAAATCGTCCAAATCACGAGTCTGCGCAATGCTACGCGTTGGATCACCTACGCCATTGCTGCCCCCGAAGGCTCCGGCAAGGTCTGTTTGAACGGCCCACCTGCCCTATTATTCGAACCTGGAGATCTGATTATCGTGCTCAGTATGGGACTGTTCAACGAAGAGGAGCTTATCCATTTGCGTCCTCAGGTGGTCTATGTAGACGGAACCAATCGGATCGAGAACGTTGAAGAGCTGGATCTGACGATTCAGCGCCAGGACCGGAATCTCGAGCATCACTCAGAGTAACCTTGCGGGAGAAAGGCAGGCGCACATGGGAAAATGGCAGCTTCACCGATTTTTTTCCGGAGACGACGTTATTCGTCGTCATATGCCCCCGACAGTCGAGTATAACAGCGCGTCGCTTAAACGCTTTCTAAAGAATTATAAGGCTGTCTATATTAAACCGAATGACGAGCATCAAGGGATAGGAATCATAAAGGCTTGGAAGACAGAGCAGGGGACGTACACGTATGTCAAAGTCCGGGGCAAACCTGCCGCCGTTCTACCGACCACGGATGCTTTGCACCAGAAGTTGGGAATCCAGAGCAAACCAAGATTCGTTGTTCAGAAAGCCATTCCACTCGCGCGTACGAAAGGGAGACCGTTTGACATTCGAGTCATGATGATGCGCCATCACGGCAAATGGACTTATGTCGGGATGCTGGCCAAAGTCGCGGGACAAAATAGCATCATCACAAACGTCAGGCGCGGAGGGGGTTATGTGGAGACGGTTTCTGCTGCGCTGAGCAGCGCCGGGCAGCAGGGCATCGCCAAAAAAGAGGCACAGCTACGGGAGCTTAGCTACCGAATTTGCCAACGCGCCGACCGTTATAAATATTCAAGGCAGATTGGAATTGATTTTGGCATAGATAAAAAAGGGAATATTTGGATTATTGAGGTGAATTTAGATTATCCGTCGCATGCGTTATTCGCCAAACTTCGCGACCGTAAGACGTATCATAAAATCAAGCAGATCGCTGCAACCTATAAAGATGGATGGAAAGGATAAGCTTAGAGATTGGAACGACAACGCGACTAACGACCTGAGGAGATGGGTGCCGACAGGTCTTTTTTAGTTACTGTTGAATATTATGTCACGCTGTGATATAGTCACGACGTGATATATAGAGATAGGACATAGTTGATTGATACAAAGACAAGTGAGGTGGATATACTGGACATTGAAAAAGTGATGAAAAAGTATATACCCATGTCAGAAACGGCATTTTATATCCTCCTTTCCTTAGCTGAACCGCGTCACGGATATGGAATTGTTAAACACGTGAAGGAAATATCCAATTCACGGATTCGATTAGGTTCAGGCACTGTATACGGAACTTTAACAAAAATGCAGAAAGACGGGATTATAACCGTATTTGCCGACGAGGAAAGAAAAACGGTATACGGAGTGACAGAAATTGGACAAAAATTAATTACTGCTGAGATCGATAGACTTAAAGAGCTGTACCAGAATGCACTGAAGTACGGGGAGGGGTTTTTATGATTACAAAAGTATTTAAGCCATTCTGGAGCTACGATGTGCAGAAAACCGAAGAGTGGCTCTCATCAATGGCAGAAAAGGGTCATGAATTAGTGAAAATAAACCGAGGAACACGGAAATTTTATTTTCAGCAAGGCGAGTCTAGAAAAAGAACATATAGGATCGGGTTCGATAAAAATCAGACCAATTCGCTGTCTAAATCTTTATTAGAAGGTGGATGGGTTAAGCTTTTGCAGAGTGGTAACTGGTAACCTAAGATGATCCTAAGTTCCCGACCAAGGAAGTTGCAGAGAATGTGAAGACTGATGGCCGGATGATTCTGAAGACTTATGCGCGACTGTTCGTTCCATGGATGATGCACTGCCCACTCTTGAAATGCTAGTCGGCCGACCCGCTGATCTGCGCTTCTGGTCTGATGACCCAAAGATGCTTTCCACGATCATCGGCGACCCTTCCGATCTGCAGATAGGCTCGCTGGAGGTGGAACAAGCTGCTATTGGCGACTTCCTTGTTATCGCCGGTGAGGACGACGCCCTTAATTGGGCTCGAAAAGCCACTGGACCAGTGGTCGTCACCGATCTCCGCAGGATCACAGAGCAACTAATCAGTGTGGGCGCAACTATGGTGGTGCCATACACGGAGTGCGAAACCGGTGCGTTCAACAATATTCGGCATCCTGACGGTAGTCTTGTCGAGTATGTGCAGTGGAAACCTGAGCTCGTCACCCGGATCATTGGTTAGACGAATTAGATCCCGCGCCGTATTCGTCTGATGCGGGAGGGGAGGAAACTGCCGAAAGGCTAAGAGGTTACCTCTTAAAGTTCCAATATCATCAGCAGACATGCTATTAATTGGTGTGCGATAATTCATCGGGAAAACTTTCGATATAGGTGGAGCCAAAATTACATAACATCAGGAGCATGGGGACCAACTGATCGCCTAGCCACATTTCTTTATATGACTAGCTGATGGGCAGGAAGGTTTAATTTAATTCACGAATTAATAAAACGAAAAGTTGCTCGCGAAGTCGAAAGTAGGACGAGATTAGAACTCGCAAGAACAAGAAACTTATGGTTGCCGCAGCTACAAAGGAGAACGAAACAATGAAAAAGTACATACTCTTCGATCATGATGGTGTTCTGGTTGATACTGAATTCTGTTATTACAAAGCGGGAGAACGTGCTCTGGCTGACATTGGATTTACCCTGGATAAAGATCAATACCTCCGCGACATGACCCAGTCATTGGGCACTTGGACCCAAGCTAGGGCGGCACAGACCATCAGCAAGCAGCGTGAGGTCCGCAACGTCTATTATCAGGAATATTTAAGAACAGAAGCCATAGAGATTGAAGGCGTAGTTGAAACTCTAGTCGAACTGTCAAAGTACGTCCGCATGGCCATCGTGATGACTGCAAAACGTGCTGATTTTCAACTTATTCATGAAAAGCGCCAGATTAAACAATTCATGGAATTCGTCCTTGTTCGCGAAGACTACGAGCGCACCAAACCGCACCCGGAACCATATTTGACCGGCCTAAAGCGCTTCGGAGCTACCAAAGAAGAGACGCTGGTTGTAGAGGATTCAAACAGAGGGTTACACTCAGCCGTTGCGGCTGGTATCGACTGTGCTATTGTCCATAACGACTTCACAAAAACACATGACTTCACACAGGCCAGCTATCGAATTAAGACTCTAATTGAACTAAAGGACATTATTCTGAATGTAACCTGAGTGAGCATTTGCCAGCGTGTGTCAATAAATCGAATGGGGTCATGATTGATTCATAATTGATGGTGATATTGTGTCAATATGCTATGAGCCAAAAAAAAGCCTGAAAGTTCATAATAGCAGATATCAAAGCCGTTGAGCAGCATGAGTACTAGCTCACACATACATCTTCATCGCGGAGCAAATAGTCATGTTTAAGATTATTTTTTTAAACCAGCAGCAAAGTAGGGACCATTAACCGTTAAGTTCGTTAAGATACGGGCCATTTCTTGAGGAGATTCTTTCCTGCCGCTTTCCAACCATTGTTGGATTACACCTATTATAGCAGTTCCCATATATGCAGCTAAATATTGTCCTGGCACAAGGAAATTTTCTTCCTTTAGAAATGCGTTTGGATTATTTCCATAAAGTGTTTCCCACATAAATTGTTTCAGTCTTGTTTGAAATGATAAATCCCCTTTTGGACCTAACACCGCTTTCATAAATCCACTATTTATATTTAAATATTCAAATAATGAAACTGCAAACGAAAATGGCGCCAAATTCTGGGAGTCAGTTTCAAGTGCGGCAATAACACTAGGGTAGTTTTGTTTTGTAATTTTGGACATATCTATCATAATATCCTCTTCACATTTAATCATTAAATCATATTTGTCTTGATAGTGTGCATAAAATGTGCCTCTATTTATTTTCGCCATAGTTGTTATGTCTTTAACCGTAATTGCTTCTAAACCTTTTTCATTTATTAATTCTACTAGTGCGTGTCGAATAGATTCTTTGGTCCGAATGACACGTAAATCAGGATTAATATTGCGCATGCCAATTCCTCCTTTATTTTACCCAACACAATGATTAAAGATGTTCCGTAACCAACACATGTTCCATTTTTAATTATTGTACCGAACCTATTCCAATTTTATAATTTGAAGTGTAATAAACAACAGGTTGTTCATTATTATAACTAAATATTGAGGAGGGGTACAGCCAACATTTTAATAAAAATTTTACGCTAAGCTAAATTAGACATTAAATAAGCCAATTTTCACTCAAATTTGGAGATACTGTTTTAAGCTAAGCTAATGAATCTAATGGATCTGACAATCCATTTCTAAATGAAAGGAAGTAATTTAAAATGAACAAATTTATGGGACGCCCTGATCTGAAACCAACACATCCCAATGACACTAAATCAGGTTTGAACAATATAGTTATGACTACTGCGCATTATGGAAATCAAGAGATGATAATGGAAAAGGATGTTCCCATCAAAATGCGGGATGGAATCACGCTATACGTCAATGTATTCCGTCCTGATAAACCTGGAAAGTTTCCAGCAGTAATGAGTATGGATCCATATAATAAAGATGGCTTGCCTCCCTATGATATTTTTCGTCAAGTCTGGCCGACGTTAGGTAGTATCGTCACATCACTTTATACACCCTTTGAGTCACCTGATCCCGGTTTTTGGGTGCCAAACGACTATGTAATGGTAAAAATCGCAGCACGGGGGAGTTCAAATTCGGAGGGTGAACTGTATCCTTGGACGAAACAGGAAACGCAAGATTATCATGACGTCATCGAATGGGCCGGCGTTCAGGAATGGTGCGACGGAAATGTGGGATTAAACGGCGTGTCGTATCTGGCCATGACTCAGTGGCAGGTGGCCGCTACGAATCCTCCTCATCTGAAAGCGATCATCCCATGGGAAGGCACATCTGATCTTTACCGGGAATGGTACTTTCACGGCGGAATACCGGAAACAGTGTTCACATCATCTTTCGAGGATTTATTGAAAGGCCGATGGCCAAATAATAAAGTAGAAGGTATGGTTGAGGCGCAGAAAGAGCATCCGTTACTTGATGAGTATTGGGAAGAAAGACAGGTCAACTTGTCCGATATTAATGTACCAATGTTGGTATGCGCCAGCTGGTCAACTCATGGCTTGCATTCCCGCGGTACCTTTGAAGGTTTTAAACAGGCTTCATCCAAAGACAAGTGGCTGCTAGTCCACGGCCGCAAGGAGTGGGAAACCTACTATCTGCGTGAATCGCTGGAATTACAGAAGGAGTTCTTCGATTATTTCCTGAAAGGCATTGAGAATGATTGGATGGATACGCCTCGGGTACGTTATGAGGTCCGAGAGAAATTCTATAAGGGACATATTAGCAGTGCGAATGAATGGCCGATAGCTAGTACTCAATATACTGAACTTCATCTGAATGGTGAAGCGACTTCCCTGCAGCAGAACCCTGTTCAGAAAGAAATCAAACTTACCTATAATGCCGAGCC
Organism: Paenibacillus herberti; assembly: GCF_002233675.1. Taxonomy (GTDB): domain Bacteria; phylum Bacillota; class Bacilli; order Paenibacillales; family Paenibacillaceae; genus Paenibacillus_O; species Paenibacillus_O herberti. The sequence goes on from NZ_NMUQ01000001.1 coordinate 1,480,585, forward strand.
TGGTCAGACAGAAAACAATGATTTAAAGTTTACTTTTACAACTGACGAGAACATCGAGCTGACCGGAATTATGAAGCTCAAACTCTGGGTTTCCGCAGGTGACACGGATGATATGGATATTTTTGTCGGCATTAAGAAGTATGACAAACGTGGCAATGAAGTGTATCTACCTGATTTTAACCATATTGAAGACGGTCAGGTATCCAATGGATGGCTAAGGGTTTCCCATAGAGAGCTGGATACGGAGAGATCTACTTCTTATCAACCGGTACTGAAGCACAAGAGATTATTGAAGCTTACTAAAGGTGAGATTGTGCCGGTAGAAATTGAGATATTGCCTTCAAGCATTCTCTTAAATAGTGGAGAAAGTTTGGTGCTGATTATAAAAGGCAGTGAAATAATTAACGCAGAAAACTCAGTAGGTGGGTCAAGGGGGTATGGGCACACTGCTACAGTGAACAAAGGAACTCATTCGATTTATACAGGTGGGAAGTATGATTCATTCCTCTTGGTACCGGTGATTCCCAAGCAAATTTAGTATTATTTTCGTAAAAATGTAGGGGGGGTTCTTAGGTCCAAAATGTTTCCATTGGAAAACATTTTGGACCTAATCTTATAATGCAATGAGAGCTTGTGGAGTTGTTAATCCAATATTAGTTTGACACCACTTTTACCCATAATAACTTTAACTGAAAAGGCTGAATCTAATTTTATAAATGGTCCTACAATACCAAACAGCTATTTTTGGTTGAGATTAGTAGTCCTATCTTGTGTTCAAAAAACTAACATTTGTCCATATTTCTGCAAATTTTGTGTATAATCCCTTCACGTTCATCAGGACTATAATTTGATCAACAGGAGGGATCAGCGAAATCATGGAAACGATTATAAACAAGAAAATGCAGCGAAATGGAATGGCTCTAGGTGGGATTGGTTCAGGGACGGTAGAAATCAATCAAAATGGCGTGCTGAAGGATTGGCATATTTTTAACCTGGGGCAATGGGCATCGCGAGAAGCTAAAAAATACAAGCTGGAAAACCTGTACGATTACGATACAAATGTAATGCCTTTTTATATCCGCACCAAACAAGGAACGGATATGCCGAAATTCAGAAAACTGTCCCATGACTTGGATGGCGGAGAGTTTCGGTCGATGATGTATTCCTGGCACAAAGAAGTCAAAGAAATACACTATGAGGCGTCTTTTCCAATCAGTGAGCTTAATTACTTGGATGAAAGTCTTCCCGTTAAAATTCGTTCGGAGTTCACTTCTCCTTTTGTACCTTTAGATTCTCGTGTAAGCGGAACTCCAGGGTTCTATGCGACTTTTTCGATTGAAAACACCAGCGACGAGAATGTCGAAGTATCCCTGCTCGGAAAACTGAAAAACCCGATTAATAGAGGGTTGAGTAACCGGGAGCTGAAAAATCGCCTTCACAAAAGCGATGATCGTGTTTCCGTTACAATGAGCAGCGATTCGAACGACTCTCACCAACAAAACGGGAGTATTAGCTTTTCCGTCGGCGGTGGAGATAACAGTTATATTCAAGGTGATTTCTCCAGCTACTTTGCTAATTTTGTGTTAGAGGGCGAATTTGGCGTTACGGAGCAATCGTATCTGTTTGACTTTAGAGAGACGGGCAGGCTGCCGAACTTAGGGACGGAGACCTTTCCTGGACATATCGCCCAGATAACCGATGACGAGCTGCAGCAATTAAACGATCTGCAGATTAACGAGCTGATGTCACAAATTCTTGAAATAGCTAGCTCAAATCCTCCATATCAACGCATTCTTGAGATCGATCAAGCGCTGTTGGCGGATAGAGCCGGGAAAATAAAATTTATACGCGTCATCAGAGAACAAATGAATAGCATCCTTAAAGATGCCGAAGGGCATGAGGCTTGGGGAGATGCCGCGCTTTGTTCCAGTGTTACGTTAAAACCGGGAGAGAAAAAGGATATTCAGTTTATCGTTTCTTGGTATTTCCCGAATCACTTTAGCGATCAAGGCGGCTTTGTTGGGCATATGTATACGAATTGGTTCAAGGATGCCAAAGAAGTGAATGACTATCTGAGCGCCAATTCGAACGATATTTTAAATAAGGTGAAAAGGTTCGCGAACGAGGTAGTCGCTTCTGACACTCATCCTTCTTTCGTGAACAATTGGACGAATCAATTAAATACCGTAATTAAAAGCTCTTGGTGGTCTAAACAAGGGGATTTTTCCATTTGGGAAGGTTATGGAAGCTGCGGATTTCATACGATGGATATTACGTATCAGGGATCGTTTAATCTGTTGGCGTTATTTCCGGATCTGCAGCTAGGGCAGATGGAGCTAGGGGCAAAGTTTCAAAGAGAAGACGGAAGAGTGCATCATTTCTTTACTCCCGATTTTTGTTCCGTAGATAACGGGTTTGATCGCGTGGACATGAATCCGCAATACGTCTTGCTCGTTTGCCGCGATTATCTTTGGACCGGCAATATCGACTATGTGAGAAGGCTTTGGGATTCCATCGTACTGGCTATGGACAGCATTGAAAAAATAGACCAGGACGGAGATTGTTTGCCGGATACGGAGACCGCAAGCAATACGTATGATGCGTGGCAATTCAAAGGAACGCCGTCTTATATAAGCAGCTTGTGGTTGGCGGCTTTGCTTGCGGCCTCCCGCTTGGCAGAAGACCTTGGAGAAGAGCAGCTTAAAATCAAATGGCAGAACATGCTGGAAATTGGCAAAAAGAATTTTGAACAGAAGTTATGGAATGACGAGTATTTTAGCTTGTGGGTGGATGGCGAAGTAAGAGATGAGTGCTGCATGGCGGATCAAATTGATGGACAGTGGTTTGCGCAGCTGATCGGATTAGGCAATTTCATCCCGGAAGAGCTGACACAAAAAGCGCTGAAAGCTGTATTTAATCATAATTACCACACGGAGACGGGACTCATCAATGCGGTATACCCGAAGCATGCCAAACCAACGTTATATACCCATCGCAATGTTCAGGCAGAGGCCAATTGGTCTGGTATTGAGTTCGCTTTTGTATCGGCATTAATGGAGTATGGACATGTTAATGAGGCGATTGAGTTATCCCATAACGTGGATCAAAGGTATATTCATGCGGGAAGAATATTTAATCATGAAGAATGCGGCGATCATTACTACCGGGCCATGGCGGGATGGTCGATTCTATTATCTGCTTCGGGCTTTAAATTGGATGTTCCAAAAAGCACGGTTACGTTTGTTCCTCCGGTGGAGAGCATTCAAGCTCCTTGGTTTGCGCCTTCCGGGTATGGCCGCTTCATTAAGAAGTCGGATACTTTTGAGCTCCAGTGTACGGTCGGCGAAATAAGCTTTCAAACACTCGTTCTGAATATCAAGTCAATTGAACAAATACAGGTCAATGGCGAGAATTTGAGTTTCAAATTTATTGAAAATGCAGACCGCACAATCATAAAATTTGATGGAATCATCTCGCTTAAACCCGATATGAAATTAGTCGCGTTCCGGGAAGCTCAATAAATAATCATTGTAAAAACAAGGTATTACCGCTTTCAAAGGGTATTACCTTGTTTTGTCTACTAGGGAGTTGTCTTCTTGCTTCCATAGCTCCTGACTTTTATATACTTGCGGAGAATGAAATCTTAGTTTTTTAAAAATTTTGGAGAAATATAACGGATCGTTGAAGCCAGTGGAGCGGGCAATCTCAGAAATATTCAGATCGGAGTGTTTCATCAGCTCACAGGCTCGAGAGATTCTAATATTCATTAAGTATTGCTTGGGAGAAACCTTCATATGCTTTTTAAAAATAGAACAAAAATAGCTGCGATTAAACCCCAAGCGGTCGGCAAGCTCGGATATTTTAAAATCGTGCATATATTGATGCTGAATATATTGCACAGCTTGCAGCACATGTATATTTTCTTTGCTTAAATTCGTGCTATTTTTATTATTTTTATTGTATTGCTCTGTTAATAGAGAAAAGAAAATATACAATAATCCTAAGCTTTTAATATACGGTACGGAATAATTGCTGGATGATTGAATGATAGCTGACATATTATCGATTAGAAGGCCGTCATCATCGAAATGAAACAAGCGATTCTCATCGTTCAAGCCGCAATGCTCTAGATATTGTATAGTATTCAGCCCATGGAAGCCTACCCAGTAGCAATGCCACGGGTCGTCTTCCTCAACTCCGTAGTATACGGCTTCTCCTGGATAAATAACAAAACCGTCTCCTTTGCTCACTTCGTAGGTTCGGTTCTTCGTTATAAACTTCCCTTTGCCGCTATCGATGTAATGGATCAGATAATAATCTCTTGCAGCCGGCCCAACATGATAGTTAGGGCGGTACTGCTCTGCACCGCATTCGTATAAGGCCAGATCGACATTGCTTCTGTCATCTGTTTTGCGGGAAGTGAATGAGTAATTCATCGGGAAACCTCCAATTATTTATACATATAAATTAGTCTTAACTACAGTAATAATTTTAAGATGAGAGTTGAACTAAACTCAGCACTCAATCAAATACTTATTCTGCTACCCGAGAGTAAAGTAATGCAAAAAATTGAGCAATCAGATTAACCGTGACCTAGAACGTGTTAGACAGCGTTATATGCAGTCCACAAAGGCCGAACTGGTGGAGCATCTGATAAACAATATGTTGCTCAGCAGAATCAGATTTGGCTAAAAAATGAGTTCGAGAAATTTCAATGAAACGCGAAGGAGCCTCCACACAAGTTGGGGCTCCTTTGTTTATTTAGAACTCACCTGACTAAATTCGTCACGTAGAACCACATTTGGAACAAAACGAACATAGATAAGTTCTCCAGCAAAATTTAAAGGCATATTACATTATCAATTGTTTTTTAATTTGTATTATGCTCATTTTGTTCGCTCTACAGAATACAGAAAAAATTCCATATCTATATTCCTAAAATTCTTAGTATCTTTATCAATAATATTCATACCGTTTCGAACAGCAACTTTTTGAGAGGCTATATTTGTATCCCTAATAATAGAATAAACCCTATTTGCATTAAGAACTGAGAAAGCGTATTCCTTGCAAGCAATTGCCGCTTCTGTTGCGTAACCTTTGTGCCAATACGCTTTTTGAAACAAAAATCCTATTTCCAAAATTTCTTTTTCTCTCCAGCCTTGCATTGTCAAGCCACATTGACCAATCATTTCGTTTGTTTCTTTTAATACAACAGCCCAAAGTCCAAAACCATACTCATCATATCTTTTAAGATGTCTGTTAAGCCAATTTTGTGCTTCTTCTAAGTTGAATGCACTTTCATAAGCAGCACGCATTACTTCCTCATCACACAATATTCCGCACAATGCATCATAATCGGACTGCACCATTTCTCTAATTATAAGACGTTTTGTTTCTATCAAAAATCTCCCACCTTTCTATATCGGCGTTGACCATTTTTGCGTTCAGGAGGAGGAAGGAGCCCAACGGATTCATAATAACGCAGCGTCGAGGCATTAATCTCTGCCTTTGCCGCGAGCTGACCAATACTCAATCCAGCTATAACAATCACCTCTTGACTTAAAGTTAGCTTTATGTTTTATGAATTGCATTATAACTTTCTTGGAAGGTGATGTAAATGAAAAAGGGCAGTTGGCTTGCCGGTCTTGGAATATTAGGGGCATGCGCTTTATGCTGCGCGCTGCCGCTTATTGGAGGTCTAGCTGTTATAGGGATATCCTCCTTCTTTTTGAATCCGTTTGTTATTGCTGGTGTCGCGCTTATATTCATCGTAGTTACCATCATGATTTATCATAGACGAAAAACAAATGGATCCACTTGTATGTCAACAGGATGTGGTTGCAACTCTTGCAAGACGAAAGGAGCATAAGAGATATGGAACAAGATATACCGGTGGCATGCTGTCATACTGTATTTACAAGGGAACAACGCGTAGAGTACAAAAGTATCTGGGGAGGGCTTGAAACAAGAAGGATCAGCATTTCCGAGCTTGAAAACGGATATCAATATCAATTTCCTGGAGATGCGGAAACGCTGCAGCTTATCAATGAATGGGTAAGCATGGAGCGAAAATGCTGTCCATTCTTAACATTTACGGTCATTGCGCGCCATACAGAAGAGCCTATTTTTCTGCAGTTGACAGGAAATGAAGAAGCAAAGGCATTCCTGCAAGCGGACATTCAGTCCAACATAAATATCATAATAAGTGAATCATAGGAGGAAAAATGGCCGCAGCTATCAGCTGCTTTTTCGTTCATCGGAAGATCTCGGCGGAGCAGAGCCGGAGCGCGAAAGGAGAGCGAAACCTTGGAACTTATAATTTTGATATCTGAAAAAGACATATATAATGTATGACACTATATAAAAACCATTGATACATAAGGGGTTTTCCACAATCACAGACATATGTATAAAATACGAGTTTTGTGAATATGTATGGTTAAAATAAAAGGGGGCTTTTGAATTTGCAGTGCTTTTATTGTTGTCCAATGTCACAATTGCATCCTCATCTTCAATGATGACTCAACGCTATCATTAGATTTTTTGACACTAGTCCCACAATTAAACTTCTTCATTGCGGGACTAGTGTGTCAAAATCCCAATTCTGTTCTAGAAACAGTTCATAAAGGATTCTTGTTGTTTATTATGCTCTTCCAATTATCCGAGCATAATAGTTTGGTCGCAGCTTACTACCCCTATAGAACTTTCGATCTGGTTTCCAATTCTTCCTTTTTGATCTTTCTACTCTCAAATTATTCGTTTTAGGAGATTGTTACTTTATATATTAACACATAAGTGGTCAACTACACACCACCTTCGCTACGCTTAGAGGTGGGTGCTTGTAAGTAGTCCTTAGATAGCGACTCCTACGTTCGGCACGCTGACGAGTGCCCTGCTCCGAATATTCAGAGCAGCAACATTGTCGGCAGGAGCAGCGTACTCGCAAGCCTGACAACGGAACCAATCTCTCGTTTTGCGGTTCTCTTTGGCAATGTGCCCGCACTGTGGACATTCTCGGCTTGTGTTGCGTGGATCAACGAGAACGACTGGCACGCCTGCAATCAAGGATTTGTATTCGATATACGAGCGAAGCTGTGCAAATGCCCAAGCATGCTGGTTTCGACGCTGAGCCTTACGAACCGTTATCCGTTCACGAATGCCTGTTAAGTCTTCTAGTGCAAGCAGCGAACGGTGCCTTTTGGCTTTCTCAACCATATGCTTGGATATGCAGTGATTCACGTCCCTGGAGAAACGGGCTTCTTTGCGTCTGCGGCGAGCAAGTAGACGTTTAGCGGACTTTGTTCCTTTTGCTTGGAGCTTCGCACGAAGTTTGGCATTCCGATACCTTACCGCATTAACCGTATCGCCGGAGTGGGATTCTCCCATGCTATCGGCAGCAATATTCTTTATGCCCAGATCGACCCCTATGGCGTCAATTGGCTCGTAGGGCTCGTTGTCTGGAAGCTCAACTACAAGTAACAAATAAAAAACACCATCATGCCAAACAAGGTCGGCTTGTCCTCGGATATTCCTGCCCTGCATAACACCCTGATGATATGGGCTGATCCCCATCGGCACCTTAATGCGTCCATCCAGCGTTAAGATCGAAGCAAGCTCTAGTCCAGTAAACGATAACGTTCTCGCGTCATAGCTCATTGCACCGGTTTCACGAAACGAAATCGTTTTCTCCACGTTTTTCTTGCCTTTGGGCTTCTTGTATTCCTTTTTCTTTTTAGCCTTATCCGCACGATAAGCATCCGCTACTTTGCGTACAGCTAGAATGGTCATCTGAGACGATAACTGGAATTTATCGCGAACGTCATAGTAAACGAGCTTTTGTAGTTTGATGCGGTTATATTCGGACTGCTCAAAAGCGAACTGACTGATAAAGGTGCAAGCAGCGTTATATCGTTTCATGGTTTCTAGCAATTTTTCATGATGTTCTTGCTCCAAAATGAGCTTAATCTTCGTTGTTATCAGCAATTTTCTTCACCTCCTTCATTCCTATTTTAGCACGAAATGGGTGATAAAATAGGCGAACAGTCAAAGGAAGCTGAGCTTATCCTACAAGCATGTCATTCATCCCCCGCCTATAGAGGACGGGAGAATCCTGACACTAAAAGTGTTGAATTCACCTCCGTGCCTTCGCTTAGGCTACGTCCTTCTCATTCCATTTCTAATTACCTATTAAATAACGTGCGAGTAGCATGTAGTGTTTGAACAGTCTAGTCCAAAGGACCTGATTTTTGCCCATCTTATCTACGACGTCTTCAATCTGGGGTAAACTGGTTCTATCTGAACGCAATTTCTCGCAAGGAGGTCCCTATGCCGTCCGACATGCATGAAACCGGCTTCCGCTCCCGATCGGAGCGGAAAAAGAAGGAAAATACGACCGTCATCAACGGGGTACTGGCGGCCGCAGGACTGGCCGTCGTGCTGTTCGCTCTCTTTTTTGTCATGTATCCCTTCGACAAGGACAACCAGGAGCTCGCCTCCAGCTTGCCTTCGGCCTCGCCCTCGCCCGTCCCGACCGGCACGGAGTTGCAGGCAGTATCGGAGTTGCCGCTTCCATCCTCGTCTCCAAGCGTGGATCCGGCGCCTTCCCCCGAGCCGGACGAAGGCGCCTATGAAGAGCCCAATCCGTCTCCAACAGCAACGCCAAACAAGGCTCCGGCACAACCGACAGAGAAACCGGAGCCGACCGAGGTTCCAGCGAAGCCTTCGGCGAAATCAACTGCTTCCAGATCCGGAGGCACCTATATCGTTAAGGAAGGCGATACGTTAACATCAATCTCGGTCGCGCAATACGGCTCTAAGGACTACGTCTCGCTGATCGCAGAGAAGAACGGCATTGTTTTCGTGAACGACATGAAGCCAGGTGACAAGCTGACGCTGCCTCCGAGATCGTCGAAGCCATCCTCAGAAGGCAAGAAAAGCTTATCGACGAACGGCACGAAGGAGATCGACTATTCCAAGGTCAAGCTTCCGGCGACTTATCTCGTCCTTCCCGGAGACACATTCTATCGCATCTCGATCCGCTTTTATGGCACTGGCAAGCATGCGGGCCACATAGCTAAGAAAAATGGGCTAGATGCGGATGCCGGTCTAAAAGCGGGAGTTTCGATCACCATCCCGGCCAAGCCTGCTAAATAGGTGGGCTTGCTCTATCGCATAACGATTTGCAAACAGCCTTGACCGGTTAACGGTCAAGGCTGTTTGCACAAGAACTCCCATACGATCCAGCCGTCGATGCGTGATCAGGTCCTGCCGCAGAATGATTTGGAACGAGGTGATAAGTATCTTAACTTTCATTACGGAAATACCAATTGGCAAAGTTATGACCAAAGAAAGACTCCATGGAGGCGTTATCCCAACAATTCCCCTTGCACGAGCCAACTTAAATGCCGGAGCGTATGTAATGGCTTTGTCCGTTACGTGCTGAACGTTTCGGTTTAATTCCAGTTGTTTCATTTCGTATTCGGTGAATATTTTTGATGCGCCACTAGTTTTGCCCATATTCCATACCTCACTCTGTTCTCATTATCTTGATTTAAACACAAATGACCCGCAAGAAGGTCACTTTTTTCAAAGTGTCCATCTTACGGGTCACAGTTCAAGGAGACGGCTTTTCCTTTAGTTTTTAACTAGCTTAATGGAGTCAAATGCTAGATCATAGTCGCTAGATGCACCATTTTTCCCTGTAACTGTAAATCGGAACGTTTGATTGCCCGTCATCGTCACTGTGCCCAAGTTACTTTCCGAATACCCGCTTGCTGCCGAATATTGATCTACCACCTCGCCTAAATTTGTGCCATTGACGGAGAGCTGGTAGCTTCCTTTGTTATTGGCGATTCGACTAGTTGCATATACCGTATATGTTCCTGGATCCGCCACATTGAGCGTATACTGCACATAATCTCCTATGCCGTTCGCATTTAACATGTTGAAAGACGTCCCAGTGGATGAATCGTTTAAGTTACTCTGCCCATCGCCATATGATGTAGTTGCCGGCAGCGACTCCGCTTCGTAAATCGTTGTGCAATCAACCAGCCTAATAGAGTCAAATCCTAGGCTATGACCGCTAGATAAGGCATTTTTCCCTGTGACCGTAAATCGTAACGTCTGACTGCCTGCCGCGCCAATCGTCACTACGCCTACATTGCCCTCTGTATATCCGGATGCAGCCGCATATTGATCCACCACTCCGCCTACATTGGCGTCGTTAACGGAGAGCTGATACATCCCTTTATTCGCAGCAACCCGGTTATTCGAGTATACCGCGTATGTTCCTGGTTTAGACACGTTGAGAGTGTACTGCACATAATCTCCAGGGCTGTTCGAGTTTAAGTTATTAAAGGACACTCCTGCAGCAGTATCGTTATAGTTTGCCTGCGAATCTCCGGCGGAAGTGCTTACAGGCAGCGACTCCGCTTGGTAGACCATTTTTTCGCCAAAATTCACATCATCAACCAGCATCCATTGCGTCGAATTCGCATACGAGGTGAAAGCGACCGTTGCCTGACCGTTCGTAACCTGAACATTATCCAATGTAATCTTCGTCCAGTCAGAAGCTGCTGGAACATTGACAAATTGTTCGGTGCCGCCATAGTCCAGCACACTCATTTTGGCTGTAGCCTGTCCACCTGAACTCTTCACCCAAGCGCTTAGCGAATAAACCCCATTGGCAAGCCCATGTAGAATCTGCTTGGTCGTCACCTGATAATCGCTCGTGCTTGCATGTTTTAGAGAACGCTTACCCGAATGGGCATCCGGTGTCGTCATAAAACTAGCCGTTTTATCACCTGTTTCAATCCAGGTTGGCGTATCCTGGTCTGTGTATCCACGGAACGTTTCTTCGGGCCTGAGTTCCATTCCCGGATTGGCAATCTGGTTGGTTCCAGGATAACTCTTGGAATAGTAGCGGAAATAGTCGAATTGGCTTTCGCCTGGCAGTTTTGTAACGTCCGGAAGACCTTGATACGGAAGCCCCGTTAGCCAAAAATTAGCTTGGGAATACGGTTGAGGCGTCGCAATCGTATCGATCGTAAAAACTAGTTGTCCATCTAAGTAATATTTAATGTACGTAGGCGCCCAATCATATGCAAATACGTGCCAATCATCCTTCGTGAAGTTAAAGCTGTGATGTTTCTCCGCATATTGACCACCCCATTCGTTTAAAAGCCACGTATAAGTCCCGGATTTCATGTAATTATAAGGTGAGTCATATTCAAAACCGTCAATCTCAGTCGCTTGGTTGTAATAAGGCAAATTGCCTGCGGCAATTTCTGCATCCAAGCCCAATACATTGTTTGCGGCCAGATGATTGCTCAGCCCCATGCTCCAGAAAGACGTATGGAAACCTGCTGTTTCTTTAAAGAGCTTTCCTCTCATTTCATAATAGCCATAACCAAACGCCTTCTTGGTGATAATACCGCCTCCGGTTCTAACTGCGTGACCGTCTACCGTTTCGCTCTTGAAATCAATATGCAGCAATCCATCAGATTCCCGCACATTTTCTTTACGATTGTAACCGTTCCCATCAGCGATAACAGGAGCATCGCGGAAAAACCAATCGTTCTGATTAACCGCTGCATCATTAAATTCATCGGAAAAATAAAGTGAATAACTGCCGTCTGGAGCAGCTGCGGAAGCCGAAGTTGAATGAAAAACCAGAGCAGTAACGGTTAATAAACATGCGGGTACTGTCACGCGAATCGTTTTTTTCCATTGAGTTGATAAATTCATGTGTTTATACCTCCCAGTAAAGTTCTCCGTTAATTCATTTAATTTTTGACTAAAATAATATAATCGAATCCGAGACCATAACTGCTAGCTGCAGCATTTTTCCCTGTAACGGTGAAACGGAATGTCTGGCTGCCGGCTGCCCCTATTGTCACGGTGCCTAGGTTGCTTTTAGAATAACCGGATGTCGATGCATACTGGTCTACCGCGGAACCCACATTCGTCCCGTTCACAGACAGCTGATAAATGCCTTTATTGGAAGCCAGGCGATCGCCAGCATATACGTTGTATGTTCCGGGTTGAGCTACACCCACCGTATATTGAATGTAATCGCCAATTGCATTCCCTAACAAGCTGTTGCTTGTTATTCCAGCTGTGTCAGTAAAATCCGATTCCCAGTCCCCAGCGGATACGCTAGCTGGCAGTAGTTCAACTTCATATTTTTTATCGGCTCTGACCAGTTTGATTGAATCAAAACCTAGCGTATAACCGCTGGATGCGGCAGATTTCCCCGTAACCGTAAAACGGAACGTTTGATTGCCTGCCGCGCCTATCGTTACTGTACCTAGGCTGCTTTCAGCAAAACCAGTTACTGTCGCATACTGATCGGCGGTTGTGCCCACGTTTGCGTTGTTGACGGCTAGTTGATAGATTCCTTTGTTGGCCGCAACGCGATCACGCACAAACACGTTGTATGTTCCTGCTTGAGGCACATTCACATTATACTGAATGTAATCACCGATACTATTACTAAGGAAGCCGCTAAAAACTTTCCCCGCAGCTGAATCCGTATAACTCGAATACTGATCCCCAGCAGATACAGAAGCTGACAGCGCTTCTGCCTGGTATTCGTACTCGTTTCCATTTTCAATTGGTGGCGGCGTAGTATCGTGGAAGCTCACATCATCGATAAGCATCCACTCCGTAGAGTCTGCATTTGACGTGAGAGCGATAGTTGCCTGACCGCTGGTAACTGGAATGTTGTTCAAAGTAACCTTTGTCCAAGTCGACGATGCGGGAATATCTACATACATCTCCGTCCCGCCATAGTTAGACACGCCCATTCTGGCCTGCGTCTGCCCCCCAGAGCTCTTTACCCATGCACTTAGTTGATAATCTCCACTGGCGAGTCCATTCAAATGCTGTTTAGTCGTCACTTGATAATTGCTAGAACTCGCATGCTTCAAGGCGCGCAATCCATTATGGGCATCCGTTGTCGTCATAAAACTAGCTGTTTTATCTCCTATCTCGATCCAACTAGGCGTATCTTGATCGGTATAACCTCGCGCCGTTTCTTTAGCTGTATACTCCATTTCTGCATTTCCAATATGGTTGGCACCAGAATAGTTCTTATTATAGTAACGGAAATAGTCGAATTGCGTAGTCCCTGGGAGCTTGCTGTCATCCGCAACATCATAACCAACCAAGGACGTCAGCCAGAAATTAGCTGGAGAAAAGGGTTGCGGCGTCACGGACAGATCAATCACATGCTGCAGAACACCGTCTACATAAAATTTAATAGCCGCCGGCGTCCATTCATAACCGTACACATGCCACTGATCAATATTCGGCACATCCACCCCTTTGCGTGGTCCTGCATAACCAGGTACATGAGTAACGGTTCCCGTGGATATGTGATTTCCCGAATTCGGATTTTCAAATCCGTCGATTTCCGTTATTTGGTTGTAATATGGCAAGTTACCTGCAGCTATTTCTGCCGCTAATCCCGTAATGTTGTTTTGGGATAAATGATTGCTCAGTCCCATACTCCAAAAGGCTCCATGTAAACCTGTCGTACCATTGAAGATCTTCGCTCGTGTCTCATAATAGCCGTAGCCAAACACCTTTTTTGTGACGACACCGCCGGACGTGTAGTACGACTTGCTATTAATCAATTCCTTCTTAAAATCAATGTTCAGCGCCCCGTCCGCTTCCCGCACGTTTTCTTTTTTGTTATAGCCTTTGCTATACGGGCCGGCATCACGATACATCCAGTCATTCTCATTAACAGCGTTATCTTCAAATTCATCCGAGTAGTATAAGGTGTAGCCTTGACCAGCAGGAGCATCGGCAAAAGCTGGCGCCGGTGTAAGAGCAGGAGTGATCGCGGCCATCAGCAGACAGATAGGCAGCACCGTACGTATCGAACTAAACCCTTTTGTGGATAATCTCATCTCTAATTCCTCCTAAATTTTTTAAATTGCCTGTTGCTCAGCGAAATATGACACTGGATCCTGCATCGCTGCCAATAGTTATGAACTGCCGTATCCCCTCCTAATCTACCTCCCAACCTATATAGAAAGCGCTTTCAACAAATAGTATAGGGCTATACATCTACTAAAAAGTTCAATATTTTTGGTAAATATTTTATTTTATTTGAAATATTTCGCATCACTCCTAGTCATGTCCCGTCACAATGATCTTTTCCCCAAAAAGTTCAAAACCTCCCTTCTTTTATAGCTACAATTGGTCATTTGAAAAAAACGGAAATACGTTAAGATACTATCTGAATCAAAACCGAAGGGTGGAAAAAGTTCGTGTTTAAAATGAAATGGAGTTTATTCTTTGCCGTTTTTATGGCGGTTGTACTGCTGCTGTCAGCATGTGCTGCCAATGCCGATAATCAAACACCTGGTTATTCACCGTCGGCTAGTCCCGCACCGCAGAAGACTAAAACAGCCGAATACGGAAATACAGCTACGTTCCTCACCTTCAAAGACGCCTCGGATCAGGAAATTATTCTTGCGAAGAAGCCGGAGCGAATCGTTGTACTGAACACTGAAGCGTTGGCCTTATTCTATCAGCTTGGAGGGAAGCCAGTTGGATTAGCGACGGCAGCAGGCACGACGTTGCCCAAAGGAGCGGAGACTGCCGAGAATGTAGGAGAAATACAGGCCGTCAGCCTGGAAAAAATAATCGCTTTAAAGCCAGATCTCGTCATCGGACAATCCTTCTTCCATGGTGAGCTGAGGAAATCCCTTGCGGCCAGCGGCATTCCTCTTGCACTAACCCAAATCGATACCTATGACAAGATTGTAGAGGCCGGCAAGTTGTTCGGTGGGCTGCTTGGCAAAGAACAAGAGGCATTGAAAGCGCTTGAGGAGACGCAGCAGCGCATTCAATCGATTGTAGAAAAGATTCCTAGTGAAACAAAATCTTTTGCAGCAATTACAATTATGCCAATGGGTGTCTCCATTCAACAAAGTGGTACACTCACGCTGGATGTAACAAGCCGCTTAAAGCTCAATAACGTAGCCGATGAAATGCCAGCAGGAAAATGGCCAGGATCCGTCCCTTACAGTCTAGAAGCTCTCATTAAAGCTGATCCGGATTTCATATTTCTTGAGGTTCATGGTACGGAGGAGGATGGAAAGAAGAAATTGGAGGAAGACATGAAAAGTAATCCGGCTTGGTCTTCTCTACGTGCGGTTAAGGAAGGTCGATTATCGTTTTTGCCTTCGGACTTCGTCAATAATCCAGGATTAAGTATAGATCAACCTTTCGCCTACTTAGCTAAATTGGTGTATCCTGATGTTTATAAAGAGTAACGCCGGAACGAAAGGCTTCCTCCCCTTTTCATCAAAGACAGCAGTTTTCATTTTCCTGATTTTGATTGCGTTGGCCAGTATCTTGTTCAGCTTG
Source organism: Paenibacillus herberti (assembly GCF_002233675.1). Classification (GTDB taxonomy): domain Bacteria; phylum Bacillota; class Bacilli; order Paenibacillales; family Paenibacillaceae; genus Paenibacillus_O; species Paenibacillus_O herberti. The sequence goes on from NZ_NMUQ01000001.1 coordinate 1,495,969, forward strand.
GTGCAAGGCGCGGTTAAAATTAGCGTCCCCGAGATTATTAGTGTGTTCAGAGGTACGGTAACCGGCGGTGCCCATGATATTATATGGAATGTCCGGTTTCCAAGAACATTGGTCGCTGCCATTGTAGGTATTCACTTGTCTCTTGCGGGAGCGTTGCTGCAAGGCGTCATGAGAAATCCGATGGCTGATCCGCATATTATAGGTGTCTCCTCAGGTGCTGGCCTATTCGGTATCGGTATGATCATCTTATTCCCCGCCTATAGTTATTTGATGACGCCGGCTGCATTTCTGGGTGCACTTGGCGCTGCTATGCTAGTATATGCGCTGGCTTGGCAAAATGGAGTAAAGCCTGTCCGTCTTATATTGGCAGGGATTGCCGTTTCGTCGTTTTTCGGTTCCGGTATTTCGGCCATGCTGGTCTTCTACAGCGATCGTGTGGACGGAGCCCTGTTATTTATGGTAGGAGGTTTATCCGCCAAAACCTGGCCGCACTTTATGCAGCTTCTTCCTTACACGATCATCGGAGGCTTATGCGCACTAATGGTTGCCGGACGGATGAATATTCTCACCTTGGATGAGCAAAACGCAAAAGGATTAGGACTGCGTGTTGAGGCCACACGACTGTTCGTCATTGCAATTGCAGCTCTCCTTTCGGCCAGCGCCGTAAGCGTAGTGGGACTCCTCGGATTTCTTGGGATGATTGTTCCGCATGTGACCCGCCTTCTGTTTGGCCATGATTATCGCCTGCAGCTGCCGGCCTCCGCCCTAATCGGCATCTCGGTCATTGTCGTATTTGATACGATCTCTAGAATCATTTTTGCCCCAATTGAGCTGCCCGTAGGAATTATGATGGGTGCAGTCGGCGCTCCTTTTTTCGTCTATTTATTAAGGAAAAAAGGGTCCCATATCATATAGGGCTCCCGTCAACATTTAACGAAAATATACGCTAAGTACTCAATTATGTACGGCTTGGCGTTTTTTCTACTCTACTGAGAAATGCCGGTAATCCTTAACATACAGGATACCGGCATTTTTTCTGTCAAACAGAGCGTAGCGTACAAAAATCCGCATATTGTTGGCAGTACCCCAGGAACAGTGCCTTCTGACTGTCAATTGCTTTAAAGCCACAAAATCCTTAAGGTGTTTGCATTCCCATGCCAACGGCGCTGTTCAAATCATCATGTTCGCCCGTAGCAAAAGCTGCCCCTTCAATATGATAGACCCTCGGTTCTTCCGAAAAATATTCCTGTAAGCCCATCATGAACATTCGATGGTCTTCACTCGCTTCGAAGCCCGGTGTGTGATCTTCGAGTGATTGCCATCGCACGATTAAATTGAATAGCTGGGGGGTTTCGATCCCTTGCGCGAGGAAGTGACCGCCGTAACCCTTTGCGCGGCTGAGTAAAGGAGCGACCTCGGCAAATGCACGTCTGAACGATTCCATGTGTTCTTTGTGGACGGGGAGTAGAGCGATCTCATAAATCATGATGTACCTTTAAGATGAGCCGACGGCTCGACTGCAATCGCGATTTTTCCTTGGATACCGTTGCTCGGACTCTCCAGCCGGGCATGGGCGAGCGGAATGTCGGCAAGCGAATAGACGGCGCCAACATGCGGCCGCAGCTGACCGCGCTCTACCAATGCGCTCAACTCATCCAGCTTGCCGCGGTTTTGTCTTGTGAAGACGAAGTAATAACTCGCGTTTTTACCCCAAGCCTCAATGAGGTTTTGTGGCTGTGCAATATCCACGATCGTGACCACGCGGCCAAGTTGTGCGAGCACATCAGGGCTGCGCGACAATGTGTGGCCGCCGATGGTATCGAACACGACATCAACTCCGAGGCCGCCCGTTTCCCGCATGATGACGTCGACATAATCCTCCTTTTTGTAGTCGATGACTACATCGGCACCCAAACTCCGAGCGAACTCAAAGTTTGCTTCGCGCACGGTCGTGAACACCTTTGCTCCCATGGCTTTTGCGAGCTGAATCGCCACATGACCGACTCCTCCCGCGCCGCCGTGTACGAGAATGCTTTCCCCCACTCTTAGCCCCGCACGAACGATCAGCGCTTCCCACGCCGTCCCGCCAACCAAGCTCAGGCTTGCCGCTTCAAGGTGGCTCAGCGAGGAAGGCTTCTTCCCGATAATGCTTTCGGCAGCAACGTGGTACTCAGCATAACTTCCTGGCCCGTCAAATATTTGCGGGGTGTACCAGACTTCGTCTCCTGGAGAGAATGTTGTTACACCCGGCCCGACTTCTTCGACAACGCCAGATACGTCGTGTCCGGTAATGGCTGGCAGTGGCACCAAGTCGGAATAATCGCCACGTCGGACCTGGTAATCCAACGGATTGATGGAGGTTGCATGTACCCGGACCAGGACTTGCCCCGCGTGCGGCACAGGTTTGGGCACGTCGCAAAGTTCGAACGATTCCGGGCCGCCAAATGATTTAAGTATGATCGCTTTCATAGTAAATCCTCCTCTTTTCGTTAAAAAGAAATATCGGGAATTTTCGATACTTTGTGGCAAAAAAATTACAAAACTCCTTTCCCTGTAATCTCACCATGAGCACTGATGATTGTGCTTCGTTTTGCTTGTAGTATCAAGATTTCAAGGCGTGTACGGTTTGAATGAGCTTTGAATATTTCGAGTAATTCCATAACCTCCACGACCTCCTTAACCTGATTATATCGAAATTTCCCGATATGTCAATGTTGGAGACAACCGCCGAATTGTAACACTAGGCTAAATTCCTTGGTATCATCGAGACTGCCCAAGCCCTTGCCACCGCCGATCGATTGCTTGTCAAAACAGCTGGAGCACAGCAAAATCGGCGTTTGGCTGGTTGTTGCCTTATTTTCTGCAAACATAAACAAAAGCAGGCGGGAAATTCAACAGCTCGAGGGAAATGTTTTCGACTTCAAAATGCTCGGTTAACATCCCCTTCATCTGCAACGAATATTGGAAAGCGATCAATTGCCCCCCAGGCTTAAGTGCATCAACGCATTGGCGAATCATCTCTAGCCTCATATCGGAAGTAAAGTTATAAAAGGGCAGGCAGCTGAAAATACAATCGACTCCGCTTATGCCGTCTGTTTTGAGATAGTCATTTAACTGCAGGGCGTCCTCTTTGCACATCCATTTGGGAAATTCACGCTGAAGAATTCCCCTCATTTGTTCGTCTTTTTCAAAAAGCATAACTTGGACTTGGGGGCCGACCCGCTTCACAATCTCTCGGGTGAGCGCGCCGGTTCCCGAACCAAGCTCAACGACAGTCTGGATCTGCTCCAAGTGCGCTGCACTAATCATCCGCTTAGCCAAAAACCGTGAACTGGGCACCACGCTGCCCATGTATTTGGGGTCATGCATGTACTTTTTAAAAAACAGCAGCGGTTGATTCATTCCCATGCCCTTCACTTCGCTTCCTGTTTTCGGAAATCAGTTGATGGAAGTATGATATGGTTAAATTCCGATAGATGTTCTTTGAATTAGAATATACGGGCTCCCGCTGCTCGTACCAATTAAAAAAAGCGCCCAACCCTAATTGGCCGTGGCGCTGTTAAGATGATATTTACTTTGTCGGCAACAATTTGATGGCAGCGATTTCAGCATAGTCTAAGACTCTTATCGTTCCTTTTCCTAGTTGAAGAGGTTTCATCGTGCCATCCGCTGCTTTGCCGGAAGCGGGTACTTTGAATTTCAGATCAAACAGTCCAAACTTCGCCGTCCCTGTGTAAATAAGAGAGTTGCATTATCCTATTTTTAGATATGAGAATTTCTTTGTCCTTAATGACTTCGCTGCCACAAGCCTGCCCAATATATTTATTTGTCTCCCGAATTCATAACTCTCCATCTCTCATTTATTCATACTGGTTTGGATATATGAGGAAACAATTTTTCCGGATTTATCGTCTAAGAGTTTGTGTGCCCTGCACAAAACGGAGAACCCGGCGACAGCAAAGACACACTTAAGAAAAATTTCATTCCGATGGCTGCAAAACTCTCCTACACTTTTTACGACCTCTATCCAGGTCATTTCATCAATACAAGTAGGAAATTCAATTGAAGTTAACAAAAATCACACCCGTACCAGAGTGCAATGGATATGTTTATTAAACTATAAACGAGCAAAATCGGATACAGAAAATCCTAAATACACTTAGGCCAATTTAAATTGTTTACGAACAACGTCAAACGGAATCCCATTCTGACCGCAATCGTAGACAAACTGGAGCCGATCCAGTTGGACTTGCTTACGAACGGTACGCAATCCATCGCCAAATGGGCAAGGTCGTTCTAGACCGGTGGTACAGTACAAATGCGTCCAGGCCAGCAGCGCCCACAGACGGATAAAGGCAGTTGCCGAACGAACCTGGTACGTGTCGAAACCCAGGTTATTTTTAGACTGGCGAAAAAAGATCTCGATCGGCCAACGTTTGCTATAGTACGTGGAAATCGTTTCGGCATCCAAGGAGACGTCGGTGCACAAAAAAGCACGTAGGGCTTTGGGCACGCCAAACGCTTGCTCTGGCCAGCACAGAAGGACAGCGGCATTTTCAATATCATTTAAGGTGCCTTCATATCGATACGTCCAGTACGAAGTTCCGTTCACGGTCACAAGGCGAACGTCTTCTTTGCGAATATGGGCGGCAAAATCTTGCACGGAAATGCGAATGCCTTGCGGGTAAATGATTCGATTGGTTTTAAGACCCCCTATTAGGTGATACCCAGCAGAGGCGTAGCTATCAATGACCCGTGTACCTGTAAACCAAGAATCGACAAGCACATAGCCGCCATGAGGTGGAAGTGGAAGCGTAGCAGCCATCTCGCACACGTGATCGATTTTCGTATACGGGGTGCCGTCGGGATTCGTTTTCGTTTTGTCGTACAAGTCAATAGAGTGAATTAATGAAGTGTCACTGCTTTGGACCACCGTCGCTTGCACTTGATGGCCCCATACGATTTTTCCTTCCAGATGAGAATGATGAAATCCGGTCTGTTCTATCGGAGATTGTGCCTGTGACGAAGGCTTGGTCTTCTTGGAGATCGTATCATCATGAATGACAAACAGCGGCTCTGCCGTCTGGTTGGCGATTTGGACCACGCGCCGAAGCGACTCGTTCTTGACTTTATTTTGCAACACCGTTTCATCCCACTTGCCTTCAGCCAGAAAGTGTCCAAGCGTTGTACGATGGCAGTTACTATACTCGGCCAGATCCACAACCTTGCCACGAAAGCCTTTCGCCGTAGCGGCTGCCATGTATGTCTCGATATGCGCGACGACAGGTTTAGAGTAGTAAAGCGGCAAACGCTGCTGTAACAAGTAGTTGCGTAGCGCGGAATGATCAGGTACGATGACGGTATGAGACATAGCAATTTCTCCTTGGTGTGAAAATCGGTTGTGGTGACTACTTTTTACCACAAGGAGAACGCAATGTCTCTATTTTTTTGTCATTTTACAGTTCACTGGAAGTGAATTTGCTCATTTATAGTATTAAACGGTATTAAGGGAAAGGAGGTGGAACTTTGAAAGGCGTACTTAAATTGTTTGCGGCAGGAACTATAGGCGCATGCCTAGTCACTGGAGGAGCATACATCTATGTAGACAGTGCATCAGTAACCTGCGGCAGGAGATCCACGATGCCTAAATTCCCGAATCATCCACCCCAATAAACGGAGCCGGATCGCCTCTTGATGATTTCAAAATACAATTGCTATCTGATACTCTTCCCGGTAGAGTCATAAACGCCAATCATACCTCAAGAGCCAACGACATTATTGGGATTAGACCAAATTGCTGATATCGAATTCAATCCAAAGTGGCAGCAGTGATACGGACGTCCTTCAATGTTTCATATTCTCGTTTGAAATAATAGGAATAGACAATGGTAAAAAGAATCAGCAGCATGCTCGCCGCATCCAGCACCACCATCGCCTTGGTCATGCCAAATACGTTGCTCAGCAGTCCAAGACCGGCTATTGGCACAATGAAGCCCGAATATGCAGCCAGGTAATAAGTGGTGATAACCCGCGGGCGATCTTTAGCTTCAGGCAGCTCACCCGCCAGCCGCAGGCTAACTTGGAACACCCATCCAGTGCCTAGCGCCTGTAAGGCGACACCGATCCAGAGCAGTAGAAGACTGCTCTCCTGCCCGGAGAGCACAACCGTCCACGCTCCTGCGGCCAAAATGACGAGACCGGCTCTTAAGCGAATTACAGGGTGAGAAGGTAATGGCAGTAACTGCAGCAGTGCTCCCCCGCCCAGCAACAGCAAAGCGAGAAGTCCGCTGATGGATAGATCCGTACTCTTTAACACACTGACGACGAATGTCGGGATTAACGAGAGAACAATGCCGTTTATGGTGAAAAGCGTAAATACCGGCAAGGCAGCCATCAACCAGAAGTGTCGGCTCATGCCCGCCGGGACGCCAATGGAGATTTTACCCCGTGCATCGTCCTCCGTCTGCTTCTTGTTAGGCAGTGTCTCAATCAAGGCCGCGCTGATTAGCAAAAGAAAAATGAATAAAAGATATGGCGTACGCGAAGGAAAAGCGGGCATGTACTCCGTAATTAATCCGGAGATGGCCGGCCCAAGGCCAAAGCCAAACGAAATCGTAATTCCCGAGAGTAGAATAGCTCTAGCCGAGAGGCCTTGCGAAGCAAAGCGCAGCAGGTATGGAACCGCCGCACCTGTGAACAGTCCGTAAGCTGCGCCTTCCAGCATACGGGCTGCGTAAAGCATCCAAGGCGCGTTGTTGGCCAAAAACAGGATCGACGAGACGACGGCCAGCCAGATCGCAAGTCGAATCACCTTTTTCAACCCCCAAAAGGCGCCGCGGGCCCCCGTGATAAGCAGTACTGGAAGCAGCACAACCGCATAGGAAACAAACAACAAGCTAAGCTCCAGGCTGTTCAGTCCGTAACGGAGACGATAAAGCGGAAACAACGGAGATACAGCGGTTGCCACTAGGGACATAATAAGAATAATGGAAAGCATTCGTTTCATGGAAGCAACCTCCTAACAGTTCGATAATTTTATTTGAACGATCGTTCCAAAATGAACATGGGGAAACCGTTAGAACACGGCTTCAATCGCCATCCGGCACGCATCCGGTATCGTCTCGCGTCCAGTCGCGGTGCGGGCGCTAGCATGAATTCCCTGCTTTATCACCAGCAGGAATCGGGCAGTCTCACGAGTGTTAACGCCCTGCCGAAGCAGGCTGCGATTGCCGGCATCCTCCAGGAAACGATACAGGACATCCTCCTGGTAAGTCATATAAGCCTCAACACACTCCACCACAGGCGGCAGCAAGGCCGCCGAACCAAGCGTTGAATTGGCCATAAAGCAGCCCCGGCCGCGCGACAGATTATGCATGGTGGATTCGCCAGAAGCTTCCAAAAAATCCTGCAGCTGTTGCCGCGGATCGGCCTCACGCCGCTCCAGCTTCGAGAACAGCTCGCGCTCCTGTTTTTCGCGGAACCGGTTAATACAGCTGACAAACAACGTTTCTTTGTCTCCGAATGTCTCGTAAAGACTCCCACGGTTAATGCCCATGGCTGAGCATAACTCTTGAACGGAAGCCGCTTCAAATCCTTTCACCCAAAATAGCTCCAAAGCCTTATCCAGCGCCTCGGAAGGGTCGAACTCTTTCGGTCGCGCCACTCTCCTCTTCTCCCCTCGATGTTAGTTCCCTTTAGCCACAGTATATTCATTTCGGAACGATCGGTCAAGAACGTCTTTTCATACGCAGCCCTAGTGAGCCGCGCATGAATACTCTACTGTTTAACTGATTGGCTTAATAAGATCGTTGGATAGGCGGAATGCGTAAAGCTTGCCTTCCCCCTGTACAAAAAGCATATTTCCTGCTACCTGGAAAGGACCATATCTCCGAGAATCTGTCTGAAAACGGAACTCCGCCTTGGCCGTCTTTACGTTAAGTGCATATACCTCGCCGTCCGTCTGACCAACATACATGCCAGAATGAACAAAATTCACCTGGCTTGCGGGATTATCCAGTCCCTCATAGTACACAAGCGTCCCATCAGACAGTTTACGCCCATAAATGCCAAGGTTGCTGGGAGCTTGATAAAAGAACTTTCCATTATACGGACCCGCGATTAGCTCGCCTCCAGTGTTAATCGATTTTGCATTTACGGCATTTGGATCGTTGGTCAACTTATAAAAAAGCACCTTGTCCGTCTGGGTTACGATATAAACGGTATTTCCTTCGATTGTGACTCTTTTGGGACTCTGACCCAGATTATCCATGTTAGGATCAGGTTTCCCATATTTCAGACCTTCGATTATTGTCCCTGTTTTGGCATTGACGATATCCAATTTAGCGAGATATTCCGTCCCATCCATACGCGGCCAGTCATCGTTAAAGTACAAACGATCCCCGTCCACCTTCAGTAGCGCGCCATGGCTGCCGTCCATTCTCCATAATGTTTTCCCTGTCATTTTATCAAAGGCATAATAAGTGTTAACTGTGAGAGCCCCTGATTCCATCGCACCTGCGAGCAATATGTTATCCAACATATAAGTATTACCGCTGCCGCCGCTATCGCTCGGAACGGACCAGTTCAGCTTGCCGGACGATATTTTAATAGAGGCCAGTTTTGTGCCTGAAAATATGTATAATGCCCCATCGTCAGCCAATACACGGGAAATCATCTTCTCTTTTGTCTGATAAATCTTCGCTCCTTTGCCTGTTTTCGGATTCACTTTGAATACATTGCCGGATTTATCCCCAACAAATACAAACCCGTCAGCGGCCGTAACCGTATCACCTTGGAGCTTCGCACCAAAGCTCCAGAGAGCCTTGCCTTTAGTCATATCGCGGGCGATAAGCTTGCCGGATTTGACATAAAACACCTTGTTGTCATTAAGTACAGGTGGCACGATGACGCGACTATGCTCTGCAGGTTTGTCTATATCCGCGGTCCATATCGGCGCAGCGGCAGGCGTTGTATTTTCAAACGCAAAGGAAGTTTCCAGCGTATAATTCTGTCCGCTGCCGTAAGGCGCAGATGCAGTAGCTGTATTGTTTAATGATCCTGAAAGGATTATTACCGCTCCGGCTGCTGCCGCGCTAATTGATGTCAGGGATCTTTTCATCATCCTAACTTCCTCCTTTAATCCCTCATTAATCTGTTTATTTCTTTGCAACGATCTCAAAAGGGGCTGAATCATAAACCCGAATCATTCCCTTCCCTGCCTGGGGCGGCTTCATCGTACCGTCTGAAGCTTTACCTGTAACGGGTAGCTTAAAACTAAAATCAAACATCCCAAAGCGGGCTTTTCCTGTATAAATCAGTAACCTCGAGTCGCTCGTACTTGCATCGGTCGAAAGAAGCGGCTCCCAAAACACGGCAACCTCACTCGTTTCTTTCCAAAAGGAATCATTATGCCCTTTGATCCGAACCATATCGCCAATTTTAGCCTTCCCAGGCTGCAAGCTTAACTCTGGCTTTGAAACATAAAGTTGTTTAAATACACGGGAGGCCTCCTGATCACGCAGCACGAGCCTTTTGCCAAATCCCATCCCTGTGGCAATTCCACCAGAGGCTCCGTAAAGCGATATGGAGTCCCCATCTTTAAAATCAACCCAAACTCCATGAAAAAAGGTGTCCGGGAACACCTCCTCCTCAAACGATTCCTCCACTCCCTTGGCAGCCAGCTTTTTCAAGACTCCGCACACTGCATTTAGCGGGTTACGATCTTCTTTTTTGGCACTGAGAAGCGGTACATACGTTAGATCTCCACTCTGCATACTAACTTCTTTTAATGTTTCTGGTGTGCATATAGCAGCAAGCTCATAAACATTTCGGCGTTTCGGAAGCGCCGCCCTCTCCTTTTCGTATGAAGGCCGCTCATAGGAGAAGCGAGTATAAACATCCTTTTTACCGTCTATTGGACTATCCATATAAAAATCCAGCACTCCGTTACCCATGTCGCCTATGTAACGCAATTCATCGCCACGGTATGGGGTTGTATTGGTACGGGCGTATTCCAGCTCTTTTCCCTCAAGCAGTTGATCAGCAAGCACAACGACGGAGTTGTCTTTAAGATCAATAAGCGTCAGCATTCCGGACGACTGGGGACGTACAACTAGATAATCGCTGCCAATGGCAGTGATGGAATAAATATCATTCACTCCTGTCAGCTTTGGTATGTCATATTCCTTCTCAACCGAAACGGCTTCGTTGTAGACCGTAACCGTCTTCCCGTCGGTTAGCACGCTATATTGCTTCCATTTGTCTGAATGGTACGTCTGGTAACTCTTCACGCTCGGCTCAAGACGGTTTTTATAACTCACTTTTGTTCGTCGAATTATTTTGTTGTTGAGCTGTAATTCGGTTAAGCCAAGCTCCTTGTCGCTCCAGCATGTCATCGTAATCATCGAGGCGTTTCATAGTGGCTGTATTCGTTAAAGAATCCCATTGCACACTCGCCCCTGTCACTTCCGCAAAAAATCGTAGTGGAGCAAACAACGTCCCGTTTACATTGCGGAGCGGGCTTGATAAACGAATCGTTTTATCGTTAACGGCTGCTTCCATAGAGTCAGCGCTAAGTTTCACCAAAAGCTCAGGATAGCTCATGAGCACCGTTTTTGAATTTATGTCCCATTTCACTATGCTTCCAAGCAGCCCGCCGACATCCCTTAACGGGAGAAATGCAACTCCTTTGTCAATAAATGCAGCAGCTTTGGTTTTATACTCGGAACCGTTGAAAATAAGCCGGATACCGCCTGCTTTTGCTTCGGCAGCACTTGCCTTGGAAGAAGCTCCATTAGCGGGAATAGATAATAGCAAGCAGACGGCCATTGCCGCAGAAAGTATAAGAGAAGACCTCTTTAATCGTGCCAAATGAATGAACCCCCTCTAACCGATTGAAAACCTGGATTATCTCAAACTTAGACGCATACAAATATGGAAAGTTACGGGAATAATCAAAAATTTGATCTGCTTTTTACGGCGGGTTGAGTCGGTGATGAAACAACATTGAAGCCAATCGTCGTCTCTTCAAGTACTTCAATGAGCGGAGCGAGCCGGGAATACAGCTCTTTCCTTCGCTCGGTCGGAATCATTTTACGTGCTGGTCTTATGAATAAAGGCTCTCCAACCTCCGCCTCCAATGCAGCCAGTTACTGGCTCATCGCAGGCTGCGTCATAATTCTCAACTTTCCCGCTTCGTAGACCCCTCCCCGATGGTTAAAATAAAAAGGCTACCCACATCCGGGCAGCCGTTACAAGAAAGTATCATTGCTGATTGCAACTACTATACAGCCGCCAGCTTTCTCCATCAATGATCGTAATAGTATTGCTTGATGTAATAGTGGGAGCTATTCAAGTTAGTCGTTGACTGGCAGTCTGCACAGAGAAGCTCACCCGTAGCTGCTGGTTTGCTCTCGCAGGTGAAGCATGTCGGGGTCTCCGAGGAATTTGACATAGGCAGCGGATAGAGACCTGGTGAAGGATTCATTTTCATCGTAATCATCAACCTTTCTTAGTTTGATTTATCTCATTAATAGTTCATGTCACGAAGGAAGGGATAAGCGACTGTCGTCAAAAACTCAGGCAGTTCTTCCGCGACGGTCATCTCGCGGAACAATTCAGCAACTTGGCGGAGCAATTCTATTTTCATCCCATTGTCCGTACTTTCCGCTAGTTGACGCTCCAACTCTTCATCCAGCCACAGATCTAGCAGTTCTCCCGTAAAACGCCGTCCATCTGCCAGTATCCCTCTTGGATGATGTAGCCACTGCCACAGCTGAGCACGGGATATTTCCGCTGTTGCCACATCCTCCATCAACCCTTGAATCGGCACCGCTCCTGTTCCGCCCAGCCAAGCCGCTACATATTGAATGCCGACGGACAGATTTGTTCTGACACCTTGCTCCGTAATGACTCCTTCCGGCAGCTCCAGCAGCTGTTCCGCAGTGCAATCCGGCCCATCCGGAATAGCTCCGAGTTGATGGGGTCCAGGCATAAGAGTATCAAACACTTCTCTTGCGACCGGCACAAGCGCCGGATGGGCGACCCAGGTGCCATCATGACCGAGCCTTACCTCGCGCAGCTTATCTCGGCGAACCTTATCCAGTGCTTCGGCGTTGGCGGCGGGGTTGTTCTTGATCGGTATTTGTGCGGCCATACCGCCAATGCAATGTGCGCCGCGCTTATGGCATGTTCGTACCGCAAGCGTGGCATACGCGGACATGAACGGCGTGTCCATCGTCACCAAGCCGCGATCGGGCAGGATGATATCAGGATGGCGGCGGAGCTTTTTGATATAGGAGAAGATATAATCCCAGCGGCCGCAATTGAGTCCGTCGATATGGTCCTTAAGCGCGTAGAGAATTTCCTCCATCTCAAATGCAGCTGGCAGCGTCTCGATCAGCACCGTCGCACGGAATGTCCCCCGCTCCAGATGGAACTCCTCTTCGGTATGAAGAAACACATTCGCCCAAAGTACAGCCTCTTCCATACTCTCCAGCTTGGGGAGATACAAGAAGGCACCCTCACCCTTTAGCGCTTGCTCGCGAGCATTATGCCAAGCGAACAGTCCGAAGTCGAACAAACTTGCGGAAATCGGCTGGCCGTCCAGAAGAACATGTTTCTCTTCCATATGCCAGCCCCGTGGACGTACTTTCAGCACAGCAGGTCGATCGGCCAGCTCATACAACTTACCTTCCGGGCTCGTGAAGCGGATCGTACCGGCATATGCATCGCGTATATTGCGTTGTCCGCCAACAGTATTGTTCCAGGTTGGAGAATTGGCGTCCTCAAGATCACACATGAACACTTGAGCGCCCGAATTAAGCGCGTTGATGACCATTTTGCGATCCCCCGCTGGGCCGGTAATCTCCACACGCCGATCCTGCAACGACGGTGGAGCGGGCTGAACCTTCCAATTACCACTGCGAATGGGGGCGGTATCTTGGCGGAAGTCTGGTTTTTCTCCGCTGTCGAACGCCACTTGCCGTCGAGCCCGCTCATGCAGTAATGCTTGGCGCCGCTCCCCGAACTGCTCCTCCAATCGCCTGACGAATGCGAGTGCCTCCGGGTGGAGCCATTGCTCGGCTTCCGGCTCCAGCTTAGGCGCATTCAGCGTGAGTCCAGCCAACTGCTGCTCGTTCATGCATGTTCCTCCTCGGAGGTAGCTGCTGCAAACTGCGCTGCCTCCGTTGATTCAGCCAGTGCACCTGTGCTGGCCAGTCCTCCGCTGACAACCTGGATTACCGCGTCAAAATACCCCGTACCAACCTCCCGCTGGTGTCTGGTCGCTTCATAACCAAGCGGTTCAGCGGCAAACTCCGCTTGCTGCAGCTCGGAGTACGCGGCCATGCCGCGATCGCGATAATCGCGAGCCAGCGTGAACATGCTGTAATTGAGTGCGTGAAATCCGGCTAACGTGACAAACTGGAATTTGTAACCAAGCTTGCCGAGCTCCTGCTGGAAGGTTGCGATTTCCGAATCGCTGAGCTTCTTTTTCCAGTTGAAGGAGGGGGAGCAGTTATAGGCGAGCAGCTTGCCGGGATATGCCGCGTGGATTGCCTCCGCGAACTGACGCGCTTCCTGCAAATCCGGCTCCGAAGTTTCACACCAGACGAGGTCAGCATAAGGAGCATAAGCCAGCCCGCGAGCAATGGCTTGATCCAGTCCGGCTCTCACGTAATGAAAGCCCTCCGAGGAGCAATTGCCCGTTAAGAATGGATGATCCGCAGGATCAACATCACTAGTGAGCAGCTTAGCTGCATGTGCATCGGTACGGGCGATCAGCACCGTATCAACTCCCAGTACATCAGCCGCCAGCCGCGCAGATACCAGATGGCGTACCGCCTGCTGGGTTGGCAGCAACACTTTGCCGCCGAGATGGCCGCATTTCTTTTCCGAAGAGAGCTGATCTTCTAGATGTACACCTGCTGCTCCCGCCTCGATCATCGACTTCATCAGCTCGAACACATTCAGCGCCCCACCGAAACCAGCCTCCGCATCCGCCACGATAGGGATGAAAAAGTCGATGTCACCGCTGCCCTCCGAATGCTGAATCTGATCCGCGCGCTGCAGTGCCTGATTGATCCGTTTCACCACACTCGGCACGCTGTTAGAGGGATACAAGCTCTGATCCGGGTACATTTGTCCTGCCAGATTGGCATCCGCAGCGACCTGCCAACCGCTTAGGTAGATGGCCTTCAGGCCGGCTTTTGCCTGCTGGACCGCTTGGTTACCGGTGAGCGCGCCGAGCGCGTGAACGAAATCTTCCTCGTGCAGAGAGTCCCATAACTTGCTTGCGCATCGAGATGCGATCGTATGTTCGATTAAAATCGATCCTCGCAATTTTAGCACATCTTCCGTGCTGTAAGGCCGCTCGATGCCGTCGTAACGAGGGGCGCTCCAGCGCTCCAACAGCTGCTGCTTCTGATCTTCCTGGTTGCGGCTCATCAGAACTCCCCTCCATAACCAAGCTCGAGAACGCCAGATCCTTCACAGCGCGGACAGCGCTCGAATCCGGATGGTGCCACAGTGGATGCGCTCTGCTCAACTTGCTGGGACAAGCTCCTTAGCGGGTAGAGTTCCAGTTCTCCATTTCCTTCGCAGTGCGGGCAATCCATCTGGACCAGCTCCATTCTGTTATAGTTTGTTTCTTTTTGTTGATGTTATTATATAACAGAGATCCACAAAAGTTCAATACTGTTTTGTCTATTTTTATTGTTGTTATAGTACAGATTTGGAGGCACAAAAAAAGACCGCTTCTCGCGGTCTTTTTTGTATGGCGCGTACCCTGCTCAACAAATTTGAAATGACCAGTAAAACCTATTCCATCAACCTTGCAGTCAGCATCGACTGTGCGACCTTTTGGCCATCGGCAAATACCTGAACCTCGACCTTACAGAACTTGCGGCTCAGCTCGATCAGGACCGGGTACAGACGGAGCATCTGATCAATCTCTACTGGAGCAAAATAATACACGGAATGGCTGTCCGCAATCAGGTTGCTGCGTCGATGATCGCGAATGGTGCGTACCGCGGCATGATGGATAAGGCCGGACAGCACACCTTCCGACAAATTGCCCATCGTGTTACTGAACAGCGCCTCGGCGGGGCCTTCGTAATAAACACGCCCATCTTCTTCGCGTCCTTCATTGAACATACGCCGTATCTGATCCTCCAGCGTTTCCCCATTCTGTGGCTGATGCTGAATCTGCTGCATCGCTTGCAGCACATCCTTACGGCTAATAACACCGGCAAGCCTTCCATCTGCGGCCACAACCGGCAAAAGCTCAATCGCCTCACCTACCATCATGTGACCTGCTGTTGCCACCGAGGTCTGAGGCGTGCAAGTTTTGGGATGAGACGTCATACGGTCTGCAATAGGCTCCTCCAGCTGAGCTCCTATCAAATCCTTCGTTGTCACCATGCCAATTGGTCTCATGTCATCGTCGACAACGGGGAAGCGATTGTGATTCGTCTCGTCAATTTGCCGCATTGCATCGCTGACAAGATCATTCTTATGTAAATAAGCCAGAGGAAGATCATGGCGCAAAATATCCGAAACTAGTACGATCTGCTTTTTGATCAAACGATCATAAATCGCCCGGTTGATCAGCGCTGCTACCGTAAACGTGTCATAGGTGCTGCTGAGAATCGGTAGCTCAAGCCTGTCGGCCAGCTCTACTACTTCTTGGCTGGTCCCAAAACCACCTGTCACCAGCACCCCGGCACCGAGCGAAAGCGCACTATAATGCGCCTTGTCGCGGTTACCAACAATAAGTAGATTGTCTGGTTCGATGTATCCCATCATTGCTTCCAGTTGCATAGCACCGATGACAAACTTGTTCAGCGTCTTCTGCAGACCCGCTTTCCCTCCGAGCACCTGGCCGTCGACAATCGACACGATCTCTTCGAACGTCAGCTTGTCGATCTTCTCCTGCTTGCGGCTGTCTACCCGCACCGTACCGGTACGCAGCTTCGTACTTACGATGCCGCGCGACTCTGCCTCTTTGATGGCTCGATAAGCCGTGCCTTCGCTCACATCAAGAGCCTGAGCGATTTTGCGCACCGAAACGCGGGTTCCAACCTCTAAACTTTCCATATAAGTAATGAGCTGATCATGCTTGGTAGAAAAATCGGCTGGTCCCATATCGACTTCCTCCCGTTATCAAGAGCGCTTCTATTAATTCTATAAAATCATCATAAACTAAAATCTAAACAGTCAGCAAGGAAGCTCACTCACCCAAGCGAAGGCAGCTTTCCTGACATCTGCTCCATCGCCGCCTTCATCTGATAGTTGTCAATATGCGTATAAATCTGCGTTGTCTCGATACTCGCATGGCCGAGTAGCTCCTGAAGTGTACGGATGTCCGTGCCGCTGCGGATCTGCATCGTTGCAAAGCTGTGTCGCAGCTTATGGCTGGATAACTTTTTCATAGACAGCTCGGGAAGTTCGCCCTGCAGCCGCCGCAGCGTTGCATCTGCAATCGTCTGAATCATACGAATCGACAGCCTGCGCCCGAGCTGGCTGATGAACATCGGCTGCTCCTTGCCCTGCCTCATCTCCAGCAGATTCTCTTCCATCATGCGGCGAAGCAGTCCTGCCAAGCTGTCCGGGAGCGGGAGGTAGCGCCACTTGCGTCCTTTACCAAGTACCGATAAAATCCCATCTAATTTAAGGTCATGAATATTTAAGCGGTGAATTTCACCGACACGAAGTCCGGCATATGCCATCAGCAGCAAAATGGACAGATTGCGCTCCCGATGTTTGCCCTCTACATGCTGGAACAGCTGCTGCAACTGCCCTTCCTCTAAATACACCGGAATACGGTTTTTCTGCTGCCTTGACTTTGGTGTAAGCGCAGCCGGATTACTGCTCAGCCGATCCATCTCATTCAGCGATCGATAAAATGCCCTCAAAGACGACAGTTTACGGTTCCGCGCCTCATCTCCGGCTCCTCCCTCCCGGCTGCGCGATAAATAGCGCATAATATCTAGCTTACCGGTATTCTCCAGATCAGCTGGGTACAACATCGACAAATATTGTCTGACATCCGCCAGATAAGCTTTTTCGGTTGAGCTCGTCATGCCCTGGTTTTTCATCCAGATGCTGAACAGCTCCAATTCCTCGCCATATGTCTCCTGAAGCTCATGATTGGTCGCAGACAAGCCTTCCAACTCCTTTCCTTCTTATAAAAAAACCTCTATAAAATGAAGTTGCGTAAAATATGTATTTCACGCAACTTTTAAGCCGGAAAAAACGGCATCCTCCAAGGCTCAGGAATGCCGAATATGTTGCAACGTCTGGCGGAAAATCTGTTCCACATGATCGTCATCGAGAGAATAATACACCGTTTTGCCTTGCTTGCGGCGCTTGACGATTCGCATGTTACGGAGGTATCGCAGCTGATGGGATACGGCCGACTGGTTCATTTCCAGCAGTACGGTCAGATCATGCACGCATAGCTCGCTGTGCAGCAGAGCTCCTACAAGCTTGACCCGCGTCGGATCGCTGAAAGCCTTCAGCCAGTCCGCCAGCTGAAGCGCGGATTCATCATCCAGCATCGCTGCTTTCACGGCGGTCAGATCCTGCTGAACCTCTGGAACAGCATGCTCTGATTCTACCTCCACCGGATCCTCTTCTCGGAAATCGGAAGAATAGGGTTCAGGAACTTTTGAAGCATCCGATTTCATATCCATTCCTCCGGTTCATTAGGCTTGTCTACCATTATAACAAATCCCGGGCATTAAACGGAAGTTTTACGGACATGATGAAATTTCAGCAACTAGGCGTATTACGGTTGACTGTATCTCTTATAAATCATATTATGTGAACAAGTATTCATATGTAAAGAGAAGCTTTAGGAAGGATGATACTTTTGAATGAATTCCGAGTGAAGGGACTCAGCTGCGGTAACTGTGCCATGGACCTGGAGCGGCAAATCCGCAAACTTCCTCATGGTGAAGGAGCAACGCTGCATTATTCCTCTGCACGGCTAGTTGTAGACGAACGAATCGAGATGGATCGCGTCCGTAAAATTTTGAAATCCGATGGGGCTATCATTCAAGCGGCTCTAAATGGACCAGGATCGGCTGCGGCTTTGAAAGCTCCCTTTCCGATGGCCGAGCAAGCGAACTCATGTTCTTCAAGCGACTGCGGCTGCTCGACAGACGGAGACAAACATAATCATTCGCATGATCACAATCATGACCACAGCCACGACCATGCTTCACATAACCACAGTCATGGGGATAGTCAGCATGAGCACTCCCACGGTGATCATAGCCATGCACACTCTCACGCTGGTCACGGTCACGACCATGCTCACGGCGATGATGACCATCATGGACATGATCATTCCCACTCTGTCGGCAAGGGCATCTACATCGAGCTCGGTATCAGCTTTGCTTTATTTCTAGTGGCACTTGTAGCAGAAAACAGTTTCCCTTACAGCATCATTGTAATCCTATATTTGGCCGCAATTGGGCTTAGTGGCTGGAGAACGTTCTGGAAAGGCCTACGCAACCTCGTTCAGCTGCGATTTACGATGGATACGCTGATGACCGTGGCGCTCATTGGAGCTGTCGCCATTCAAGAATGGAAAGAAGCTGCGCTAGTAGCGATTCTGTTCGGTATCAACGAGTTGCTTGAAGGACTAGGTATGAATCGGGCCAGACAGTCCATGGAAAAGCTTCTGAACGCTGCCCCTAAAGAGGCAATCCTGCTTGAAAACGGCCAAAAGCGCTCCATTGCAGTATCCGATCTGATCGAAGGCCATACCGTTCTCGTAAGCGCCGGAGCGCAAATTCCTTCGGACGGAACGATTCTGACGGGAAATAGCTCCGTCAACGAAGCGGCCATCACCGGTGAATCGATCCCTGTGGACAAACAAGCCGGCGATACCGTTTTTGGCGGCAGCTTGAATCAGGAAGGAAGCCTGACAATCCGGATTGATAAGGCGTTTAAACAGTCCTCCCTAGCCAAGATTCTGCAGCTGGTACAGGAGGCACAGGAATCCAAAACGCCTACGGAGCTGTTTATAAACCGTTTTTCACGGTATTACACTCCGGCAATTATGATTATTGCTGCTCTGGTCATGCTCATACCACCGCTGTTCTTTGGTGGAGAGTGGCGTCACTGGCTTTACGAAGGGCTGGCAGTGCTGATTGTAGGCTGTCCGTGCGCGCTCATCCTCTCCTCACCAGTCGCTATTCTTGCCGGCATTACCAAGCTCGCTAGAGAAGGCATACTGGTCAAAGGCGGCGCTTTTCTGGAGCAACTGGGACGAATTAAGATCATTGCTTTTGACAAAACGGGTACGCTCACCAAAGGGAAACCACATGTTGCCGCTGTACAAAGCTGGGATGATCGCTTCCTCCCTGTAACAGCGTCCATGGAAAGTGGTTCCTCTCACCCACTGGCGACGGCAATTATGAGCTATATGAAGGAACAGCGCGTTGAGCATGAAACGATTGAAACGCAAACTGCTTTGGGACGCGGATTAACGGCGACAATCGATGGAAAATCCTATGTACTGGGAAGCCCACAACTTCTCGATCAACTGGAGCTCAGCAACGCCCCCGAGGCCAAAGAAAAAATCGAGTCCTATCGGGAACAAGGCCTTACGCTCGTATTGTTAGCGGATGAAAGTAAAGTGTTAGGAATCTTCGGCCTCTCCGATGAGCTTAGACCTGAAACACCGGAAGTGGTCAAGGAGCTTCACCGTGCCGGAATCAGCCGAACCGTCATGCTGACTGGCGACCATGCAATTTCTGCGAAACGGATGGCTGAAGCAAGCGGAGTTAGAGATTACGAAGCAAGCCTGTTGCCAGAAGACAAAGTAGACCGCATCAAAGAACTTAGGAAGGCTGGGCGGGTCGCCATGATCGGCGACGGCATCAACGACGCTCCTGCTCTTGCTACCGCTGATCTCGGGATTGCCATGGGCAAAGGTACGGACAGCGCCATCGAAACAGCCGATCTAGTGCTTATGCAAGATCATTTGGGCAAGCTGCCTTCGGCAATCCGAACCGCGAAGCTGACGAATCGCATTATCGCTTTTAACATCAGCATTTCACTTGGACTGAAGATCATCGCCCTCCTAATGACGATTCCAGGCTGGCTGACACTCTGGATCGCCATTCTCTCCGATATGGGAGCAACGATCCTGGTGTCCTTGGTCAGTATGATCCTACTTCTTCCGTCTCGCAAAGCTTCCTCCTCTACAACATCTCAAGCAAGTTAACAAAAACGCCAGCAGCGGATTGATTCCGCTGCTGGCGTCTTATTTGTTCTATTCTATTAAGGGATGAACTGCTGAACAATCTTGGTCACAACTCCGTCTTTCACCGTGAGGTGATAAGGGAAATCGCTCAGATCAAGTACTTCGTTCTTAGGAAAAAGCTTAGCGAATTGATCCACAGCCATTGGCTCATTCCACTCCGTTGTGATCTCTGCTGGATCGCCGGTTTTGTCATAAATCTGCATGAGAACCACTGCATCCGGTGATACCTCGTACATCTTCACGGAAGGATCGTTGTTCACAATATAGTAACCGTCAGGAGCGCTGTCCAGTCCGGAATCAGGCTCATTTTTGAGGAACTCGGCGTCAGCCTCTTTACCTTCGTACCAATTGATCTGATCGGCACTTATGTACCATTTGCCGTCTTTATAACTAAGTCCATTAATGTAGTCTGTTTGGGTGTCTACCGTCTTCTGGAAGGGCTGATAATCCCCGCCCACGGCATTAGCCGTTGAGATGAAGTAAAACAAGATCGACGCGGTTGCAATAATGCTGAGAAGGCTCTTTTTCATAATGGCTCGTCTCCCTTTCTAATCCTAGAAAAACTACTGCCCGGTAACTCGATCTAATCGGTTATTACCCGGTGAAGCCGGGGATGAATCAGCTTCTGATATCATTATAAACGGATCAACCTGCCAAGAGGTTGCAACAAAGTTACAAAACACGGTACTCTATTTATGTAAGTGTGAAAACAGACAAAGGAGAATGCAGACATGCTTCGCAGAATAATCGGTTTCACCGTTTTCCTTTTATTATTTGCAGCCATTACGTATTATATTGGCTGGAATCTTTCGCTATTCCTAAGCAGTCTCGGGATTGATCAGCATGTTTGGATGTGGCTTGTCGTGTCATTCCTCTCCCTCTCTTATCTTATTGCGATGGCACTTATAAGGTTGTGGGGCGGCCTACCGGTGCGACTATTCAAACTGGCGGCTTCTTATTATCTCGCGGTCATTGAGTTCTTGATCCTGCTGCTGCCTTTGGCCAACCTAGGCTGGCTGATCGCTGCTGCGGCTGGAGTGGGACGCGAGAAATACAATGAGGCTGCGGGCTGGTCCGTCCTGCTTCTGCTCGTCCTGCTTCTCGTTTGGGGCAGCCGCAATGCCTGGAGTCCGATCGTGCGCCGCTTCAACCTCCATGTGGACAAACATGTCCCAGGCCGTGAAAGTCTGACCTTGCTGGCCGCATCCGATATTCATCTGGGCGATATTGTCGGCAAGCGCCACCTGTCTAGGCTAGTGCGCATTAGCAAGGAACTGGAGCCTGACCTCATACTGCTCGCAGGAGATGTAATTGACGATAGTGTGAAGCCATTTATTAGGCAAAATATGGCCAAAGTCATCTCACAGCTTAAAGCGCCTCTCGGTACTTACGCCGTCCTCGGCAATCATGAATATTATGGAGGCCATATTTCCGAATACACGGCCAAAATGGCCGAGGCTGGCATACCGGTGCTACAGGATCAGGTGGTGCAAACCGGCGGTCTTTATATCGCGGGTCGCAAGGACAAAACAGCAGAAGCGATGTCGGCTGAAGGCCGAATCTCCACCGCAGAGCTGCTTAGCCAAGCCGATGCGTCAGCTCCCATTTTCCTGATGGACCATCAGCCATATGGCTTTGCTCAAGCAGCTGAGGCTGGTGCAGATTTGCTCCTATGCGGACATACCCATCGCGGCCAGTTTGCACCTAACCATCTCGTTACACGCCGCCTTTTTGAGCTCGATTGGGGTTATATGAGAAAGTCCGCTCTTCATGTTCTCGTTTCCTCTGGATTCGGCAGCTGGGGCCCTCCAATTCGACTGTTTAGTAGAAGCGAAGTATTATTAGTGACGTTTACTTTTAAGAAGTAAATATTCCCCCGACCTGACCCCGGCCGCAGGCCTTCTGACCTGCGGTTTTAAAATTCGAATATGGTTTACATAACTATTCTTACAAAGATACTTGCTCGTAAATAACTCTGTTGTCCACTCGATCCTTGATTGTTACAATTGTACATATTGAATGGAGGAACGAAGCTAATGAACCTATTGAAGGTAAAAGACCGCATGGAGCTGGACCGGCGCGTTCCCTCCATGCCGTGGTTTGTGGAAAAATTCATCAACTACAAGCTGCCTGATCTGTCTCCTTCCTCCCTGCTGGAGTACGTCCGGGATTATGAGGCCTTTTTCAATTGGCTGCTTGCCGAAGGGCTTGCTGCCGGCCCTGTCATCTCGAAGATTACGTTGGAAGAGCTGGAAAAGCTGCATATGGATAGCATCGACGCATACCGGATGTTCCTCGCCTCTAAACCGATCCAGGCGAACAGCCGAACGACCGTCTCGCGCAAGCTAAGCTCGCTGCGCTCTCTTTTTCACTATCTAAGCCAGATTGCTGAGGATGATGACTTTTATCCACTGTTGAAGCGCAACGTCATGGCCAAGGTAGCGATCAAACGAACGCATAAACCGAAGGATACTGCGGCTAAGCTGGAAGGTAAGTTGCTGCAAGAGGAAGAGCTAGGCGAGTTTCTGCGTTATGTGAAGCATGATTACGGCCTTGATGCTACGCTCAGCAAGCAGGGCCTTTCCTCTTTTGAGAAAAATTCGGTCCGGGATTCCTGTATCGTCAGCCTAATTCTGCACTCCGGGCTACGTGTCTCTGAAGTATTGAATCTCAATCTGGACGATCTTGATCTCAAAAAAAAGCTCGTTTATGCCTACCGTAAGGGCAGCAATGACGATACGTTCAAGGTACCGGTCTATTTTCGCCAAGAGGCGGTTCAGGACCTGCAGGAGTACACTGCGCTTCGCGATAACCGCTATGCTGCTCCAAGAAGAGAAAAAGCTCTTTTTCTCGCTGTAGCCAATGGTAAATCGGAGGGTTCTCGCATGACAAAAAGGGCCATCCAACAGATGGTCCTCAAGTATGCCAAGCGGTTCGGCAAGCCGTACCTATCCGTGCACAAGCTCAGGCATTCCTTCGCTACGGATTACTATTTGCGCAATGATCTGTATAAAACCCAGGAGCAGCTAGGCCACGCCTCGCCCGACACGACCCAGATCTACGCTCATCTTACCGACAAAACGATGCAGGAGGCTATCGACCGCATCCGTAAGGATGAGTGAAAATCACTCGCCAACAGGCACCAAACGGTCGGTGGGACGGTCAGTGATCCCAAAGCTGCGGCATAGCGCCTTCTTCAACAGCATAATCAAAATCTTCAATATCAAACACCTGGACCGGTACCTCAGCTTCGATGAGGCGGTCCTGGAATTCATACTGATCCGAAAGGATCGGAATCTCAAGCTTAGAAGCGGTCAATAACAGTTCCGTCTCCACGGGATCAAAATACTCCCCATAATGAGCATTGTCCATGGAGTTCACAACCGTGAACTGAATGCGATCGTTCAAAATGAGCGGTGAGCTCTCTCTCCAAGGCATCTGAAGTGCTCTCTCGATCTTTTTGCGGTTCAGCGAGTCTTCAAAAAACAGAATCAGCTCCCCGATTTTGCCGCGTACGAAGGCATCCTCTGTCGGGTCGTCCATGACAGGCTCTGGGCTGTCCTTCATCTCGTAAAGCTCCAGAATAGTGGAGTAAGGCAGTACGAAGTCAACTGGCAGGCTCGGAACGAGCAGCTGTCCATAAGTCGCCACCATCACCGCTTCAATAACAAATCTCCGCTGCATTCCAGATCCCCCTCTTCAAGCAACGTTACCATGTTAGTGAATCCATTATACATGAATTAGCTTCTGTGCCATAGGGCTTAGCTCTAGTTGCCTGCAAAATAAGGCGAAGGTACAATAGCAAGTAGAACAGGCGCATAAGTCGCTAAAAACGGAGGTCGACTGTACCCTTGCAGCAAGAACAGATTATCATTATTGGCGCCGGACCTTGCGGCCTGGCTGCCGCACTGGAGTTCCGCAACCGCGGAATAGATGCCCTGATCATCGAAAAAGAGAACCTGGTCCATTCTATTTCACAGTACCCGACTTATCTTAGTTTTTTCAGCTCTCCAGAGCTGCTGGAAATAGGCGATGTGCCGTTCACGACAGCACAAGAGAAGCCTTCACGCCTAGAGGCGCTTAATTATTACCGTACCGTCGCTCTACGGAGCGAAATTCGCATCAACGCTTATGAGAAGGTTGAGGCTGTAATTAAGGAGGAAAGTGGCGGTTTTCTTGTCCACACGACGGCACGCTATGGAGAAAAACGCAGCTATTCCTCTAAGGCCGTTGTGATAGCCACTGGATATTTTGACCATCCCAATCGAATCGGCATTCCCGGAGAGGATCTGCCTAAAGTGAGTCATTTCTTTCGGGAGGCGCATCCATATACCGGTATGCAAGTTGCGATTATTGGAGGCAGCAACTCCGCAATAGACGCTGCTTTAGAGCTGGAACGGGTGGGCGCTAAGGTGACCGTTATCTACAGAAAGCGGGACTACTCGCCTCACATTAAGCCCTGGGTCAGGCCCGTTTTTGAAAGTCTCGTGCGCAAAGAACGCATACGGATGCTTTTTAACTCTAGAACCGTTGCTATCAAGCCGGGGAATATCGTCATTCAAGGTGAAGAAAGCGTACCATATGAGCTAGAAAATGACTTTGTGCTTGCTCTAACGGGCTTTCATCCCGACCGCGACTTCCTATTATCGATGGGTGTTGCGATTGAGCCGGAGGGCTATCCGCTCTTTGACAGCGAGACGATGGAAACCAATGTTCCCGGTATTTATCTTGCCGGTGTTGTCGCTTCACGCCATGAGGCCAACGAGATTTTTATCGAGACCGGCCGTTTTCACGGGGTGAGGATCGCCGATCATTGGCAGGCGGCTCCATTCTGAAAACTGAGGAAGAAGGGGACAGTCTGTTTCGGCAGACTCGTCCCTAGCCTTCCTCTTTTTCTTTTAACGGTTGCTTCGAGTTTTTACCCGATTTATTTAATGCCACTAATGGTTTACATAACTATCCTTACAAAGTTAAAAGCTCGACAAAATGGATATACGCTGTTGGATAAAAGTTTACAGACATCGGCATGCCAGTGTTGACTGATAAAATGTCCCATCTAAACCTGCCATCCATCCACTGCTCTCCCTTTACCGTCATCAGTATAAAAAGAAGCGGGCGCATTGGAGCAACCCGCTTCCTGAATTGAATTTCAGTAGTTACAGTACGCGTAAAATGCCGTTTTTTGTAGCTGCTCTGCTTCTAAATTATCGTTAACGGAGCTGAAATACTCGCCAACCGCCTTCCCTGCGGCTCTATTACATAAACTGCCGTTCAAATAGATGTAGTACTCGTAGACAAACGTCTATGCAGATGTAGTATTTGTAGACTGTCGAACAAGTAGTCGTTGTACTTGTAGCCTGTCGTTCAATCCGCTGCATGCTGTAAAAGTTGCTTTCTTTAAAGTCGTACAGCCCTCGACATCGGTTGCGTCGTTCCGTCACTGGATGTCGAAATGCTCTCCATCTTGTTGTTTTATGCGCTTCCCCGGGAAATATCATAGACTATTCTGAACATTTCCCGTCACTATTTCCTCTACTTCTACCCTTATCAACACCGTCTACTGCGGATGAGATCGCTCCAGCTGCAGCAAATCCTGGCGGCTCGTCGTATTCTTTTTCCTATCCTCCGCTGCATAGCGGCGCCAATAGATCAGCGCATATGAAGCGGTTCCCCAGCCTGCAGCCGTTAATGCCCCGTAGGGGCTGTAAAAGACAGCGAAGCCAGACAAGATGAGCAGGAAAACTACTGCAATCCAGCAAATCGATTGCCTGGCTCGGCCCAGTGGCCATAATGGATACATTTCCAGAGACTGCGCTCCGCGACTTATTCGCAGCAGCCCAGTCATCGGAATGAGCAACCCTCCATGATGCAGAAGTAAACCAAGCACAAGCAACAAGCCCGCTGTACTGCCCCATGAAACGGGCATCAGCAGCAGAACGCCGGCAATGACCGCCGGCATAAGCCCCGCCAAGCAAGCTGCTCCCGTAAAGCTGCGCCGCTTGCCCTGTACGCGGCCGAGCTTTTCCAGAGTCGGCAATGAGCTCTCGCGCGCCAACGCGCCTAGAAGCCTCGTCGAAGCGAACAGAATCGACATCGCAGCGGTAAACAGGCTAAGGACGATGAGCAAAGTTAAGGCTGCAGCAAAAGCTGGACGGCTCCTAACAACGACGCTGAGAGATTCGATCAAGAAAGCGGAATGACCGCTGAAGGGATGAGCCAGGCCATACATGGCGGTCAGCGCCAGCAGCAAGTAACCAGCGGTGAACACATATGCAGCCGCCTGGAACTGTCCCCATGGAAGGCGCATGCGCGGTTCAATCGTTTCCTCCGCTGCTGATTCGGCAGAACCTCCAGCGACAAATAAGCGCCACAAAAGGAGCAGACCGACAAGCCATCCTTCCTCCACGGGAACACGAGAAATGGTTTCAGAAGATCCTTTTGCTAAAGATGAATAGGCGAAGTCTGGCCATAAAGCGGCCGCCAGCACAAGGAGCAAGACCGCACATGCAGCGAGTTGAACGATCGCACTCCCAGCCTGGAAGCTGGCGTACCACCTGTTTCCTCCTAGGCAGGCGAGCGTTTGTAGCAACAGGAACACGATAAAAAACGTAACGGCAGCTGTCGTCGCTGAACCTCCTTGCCAGCCCGCCCATGCTTGACCGAGCCATCGAGAGGCTTCAAAATTCAGATAGGCAACAAGAGTCCATTGCCCGCCTAGCTGCAGTAGAGCAGACATACGGCCTGCACTTTTTCCGGAAAGCAAAGTTGCAGCATACGCCCCCCCTTTTGCTGTCGGAAACGAAGACATCAGCTCGGCCTGTACCGCATGGACTGCCAGCGCACATATCCCTAATATCGGCCAAATCCATACAATTAGGCTGCCGCTGCCTGAAAATCCGACATAGGCGAAAAGTAAAGCTCCGCCACCAATCAACGCCATGCTGTTGAACGGAATGCTGAAGGCGACTAGCGGACCGAAGCCCCGCTTCAGCTGCTGAGCAATTCCATATCGGTTCAGCTCCGTTTTATCCTGCATGAATTGGATGTAAGCGGCATATCGCGTTAGCGTTTGATAATCGCTATTCATACGGCGATGCTCCGCCAGAGCAAATGCAGCCAGCCAGAAGACGGCGGTCAAACAAAAAAAAGCAAATCCGGCCCACATCCACATGAAAGCTCCCCCTTTTGGTAAGCCAACCCTTCCGCTCCTCATGCAAAACGAAAAGTGCCGAAATCCGATCCGATATTCGGTTCGTTATCCGGCACCTATTGACAGTCGTAAGCATGATTCAATCATTCACATCCATAACGCCCAGAGGACCATCCTCGTTGATCAAATCGCTGAGTTCATAGACAGAAATTGGGAAATAGGGAAAGCCGTACACATAGGGTGTTATCTCATAAACGCTGAACCATATGATCAATGCCCGGTCCGCAATATAATAATCTTGATCGGCGCGGATTCCTGTGAAGGGTTGAAGCGTCTCTATCCCCCGCTGCTTGATCTGTCTGGCTACCAGTTCCGAAAGCCGGCTCACGTAATTCGCATTCTTTTTAAATAACCCTGAGAGTGGGACAGTCTTTCCTTCCGAATTAATGAAGGTCAGCGACCGCTGCAGCGTAAGGCCATGGGCTCCGCCAGTAAAGGCATAATTGAATTGCGAGAGGCTGAGAACCCCCTTCTGATTGTTCTTGATCTCATAATAACCTAGCATCTGGGAGCGTGGGTCCTCGAGAGAGCCCTGATCTTCCAAAAGTGTTCTGGCCGCAAATCGAATCGACGCATTGATCGATGCTGCCGCATCCTCGTCACCAGGCAAAGTGACGACGGGCAACAAAAGCTCGATTTTGGGCCTAACGACGCGGCTAGTATGAATGCCTGCCGGCTGAACAAACGGCATGATTCTCCACCTGCCATATCCATAGAATCGGTCTACCCGATTGTATGCGGTCAGGTTGGGGAATCATGCCGTTATCCGTTAAAGCAACATTTTTTCGCGCTCGGTAAGTCTACGTCCACTAACCTGCAGTACCTGCTTACCGGCATTAAGGCCGATGATCCGGTCTGCATATCGTTCTGCCCAGTCGCCCTGATGCATAACCGCTATAACGATTAGGCCTTGCTGTTTACATAGCTGCTTGAGATCTCCAAGCACCTTATCCGCAGCATGGGGATCAAGTCCTGAGACAGGCTCATCTGCCAGCAATACCTTTGCGCCATGCACTAATGCCCGGGCAATAGCTACGCGCTGGCGTTCTCCCCCGCTAAGTTGGTCCGCCTTGTTATGGGCCTTGTCCAACAAGCCGAGCTTCTCAAGCATGTCCATTGCACCCATGTAGTCGTCACTGCGCACCATCCCGGTTACACGGCGGAATATCGAAGCTTGCGCCGCAGAGCCGATCAACACGTTTTTCAGAGCGGTCCGCCTCAGATTCAGAGACGCCTTCTCCTCGATCAATGTTATTTCTTTGCGGATTCGGTAACGGCCTAGCCCAGTTGTGGACACTTCTTTTCCGTCTACTTTGTACGTTCCGGAAGTCCAGCTCTCTTGCAGTGCGAGGCATTTGAGCAGCATCGATTTGCCGCTGCCGCTTGCGCCCTTGATTGCGATGAACTCCCCGTCATCTGCGCGGAAGCTAATATCATCAAGGACCGTTGGTCCCGCTGGAATCTGTTTTTTCAGATGTGCGATATGGATCATGGCTGCTGCTGCGCTCCTTCTGGCCGTCCGGCACATAACCCCGGTCCGGCAATCGTTGTCGATTCCCTATCTTACCAGTGTACGGTAAACAAAAAACTCTTTCCACACGAACAAATGTTTGCTATAATAAAAATAGAACAGATGTTCTACTATCTACTCTTAATCAGGAGTGTGATCGAAATGAACTGCAACCACTTTCGATTCATTGAGCGCCATCGTCCCTACCGTGATCTGACCTTCAAGTTTTATGATGATGGCCGTCTTGCGATTATCGACAATGACTCTCAATCCGCGCTCACCCCTTCCGAGCTCAAGGGCGAGAGCCGCGACTTCTACGTACGACAACGCATTGCTTTCATCAAGAGGGATCTTGCTGCCAAATCGCAGCGCTACGCCTGATCGGCCTACCATCTCCTGAATTGACTGACGTTCCTTCTTTAAGGTAGATTGAAGGAAGTCTTGACCCCATCCAGTCTATCCAGAGGAGATATTACCGCAATGACCACACCGATCCCGCAAACCATCCTATTCGATCTAGATGATACCCTTATACATTGCAATAAATATTTCAACCTGGTCATTGATCAGTTCGTCGATGCAATGCTCGTCTGGTTCGCGTCTTATCCCGATCTAACTGAAGGCGTCATCCGCCAGAAACAGAGTGAAATCGATATTGCCGGCGTTCAAGCCAGTGGATTTATGAGCGACCACTTTCCACAATCCTTCTTGGACACGTATATTGATTTCAGCCGCCTTACTGGTCGCAGCGAGGACTCCAATGAAATCGACCTGTTGTGGAGCATGGGCCAGAGCGTGTACGAGCAAGAGGCGGAGCCCTATCCCGACATGGAGCAGACATTGGAGACACTTCTGGCAGCGGGTCATGAGCTGCATCTCTATACAGGCGGTGAGCCTTTGATTCAGCAGCGCAAGGTAGATCGCCTACAGCTGCAGCGGTTTTTTGGAGAGCGAATTTACATCCGCCAGCATAAAAACACCGAAGCACTGGAACAGATTCTAATAGATGGCGGATTTGATCGCGCCAATACGTGGATGATTGGCAATTCCATTCGTACTGATGTTGTTCCAGCTCTAACGGCCGGCATTCATGCCATTCACGTGGAAGCCAAGACGGAATGGCTGTACAATATTATCCATATTGAAGTGGAGCCTAAGGGGGCGTTTCTGCAGTTGCAGCATCTGCGCGACGTTCCCTCTGGTATAGACAACTATCGTCAGCAGCTCCCCTGATTCAAAATAAGCAAAGGGCATGAGTGGTTCCGGATTACCGGTTCCTCTCATGCCCTTTGCTTATTGCTCAGCTTCGCTTGCGGTCGGCCCCTCATTTTCTGAGTCCCGTGAACAGAACTATAGCATGCAGCGGTTTCCATATTTGGCGACTTGCTCCGCCTAAATAATCGGAAGAATTAGCTTGCGGGCTTTTTTTGTTCACGGCAGATAAATAACTCTCCTGCGTGTTGTTTTGATGGTAGTAACGAATATCCATCTCATGCCTGAAAATTGTTTCGTACATTGTTTTTCTCTCCTTGCGGGTCGTAAGTTTGGTGTTCCGGCCCTACAAGAAGTATCTCATGACATAACAGGAACAAAAAGTGTACAATAATAAAAGATAGCTTCCTCTTTTCTGGACTGGAAAACGCTTCCTTCCACTTTTTACAGCTTGTCCCTCTGAAAACGGCAGCATAAAAGGAGAAATGAACCGCAGTGCTGAGTGCAGAACGATTTTTGTTACTGTTGAACCATTATCGAATTCTTGACCGCGATACCGAGGTAGAAGCAACTTTGGAAGAGCTGGCAGGGCTATTCCATTGTACGGAACGAAACGTCAAGCTGATTATTCGCAAGCTGGAAGATGAAGGCTGGATCATATGGCATGCCGGCCGTGGCCGCGGCATCCGCTCCCGCATCGAGTTCTGTACGAGCAGAGAACAATTCCTGCTTGATACCGCCAAGTTAATGGCGTCTGAAGGGGATTATCAGAAGGCGTTCCAGCTAATGCAACACCACGGTGACCGCACCTCAGCACGCGATCGCTTTGTTGATTTTCTTAACGGCCACTTTGGTTCTGATCGGCTTGTTGATGGCATGCAGGCGCAGCGGGATATTTTCCGCCTCCCTGTTTATCGCCCTCCCGTATCCCTCGATCCTGCACGGCTGTTCTTCTCGTTCGACTCTCATCTGATCCATCAAATTTTCGATCGACTGCTCGGCTTCGACGCGCGGGAAGACAAGATCGTACCTGCGCTGGCCCATAATTGGGAGAGCAGCGAGGATGCCCGTGTCTGGACCTTCCATCTGCGCAAAGGGGTCAAGTTTCATCACGGCAAGGAAATGACCTCAGAGGATGTATGTTTTACGCTGCAAAGGCTCGCAGACGGGCAGCCGAACCGCTTCTTGCTTGAAACGATGGTCGCGGTAACCGCGATAGACAGCCGCACCGTACGGATCTCGCTGCGCCAGCCAAACCGTCTACTGCCTAGACTGTTATGCTCTGCCGTCGCCTCCATCCTGCCCGCAGACTTATTGCAGGACGATCCCGAGCGTTATTGGCAGCTGCCTTCGGGTACAGGGCCATTCCGCCTCAATCGCTGGACAGCCGAACGTATGGACCTGGTCGTCCATGAGGCCTATTTTCAAGGACGCGCTTACCTGGATGAGGTGCAAATTGCTGTGATGCCAGAAGATATTCCCGCGGAAACACGCCAGAAATGGGGGCAGATCATGGCGAGTGACACCCGTATGGCGGTTCGACCAGAGCAGAGCTGGGGAAAGATTCAGACCATTAATCATGGCTGCAGCCTGTTGTCCTGGAATCGCCGGAAGTCCGGCCCGCAGCAATCAGTCGCCTTCCGGCAAGCGATTGATCTGGCCATCGACCGTCAAGGAATGAGCCGAATGAGCGGTGATCACTGTTATCCGGCTCGCAGCTATATGCCTAAAACCCATCAGCATCCCGCATTAGAGCGATACGAGCCTGACACGGCCATCCGGCTGCTGGAGGAATGCGGATATGACGGCACGCCGATCAAGCTGCTTACTGGCCCCATGCAGCTTCGTGATGCCAAATGGATTAAGGCGCGCTGCGCAGAAATCGGCGTCCCGGTAGAGATTCGATGCGAGCAGCAGCAAGCGGTATATCCCCCTGATCTAGTGATGGAAGCCGATTGTATTCTACTACATCTGGTTTTCGCTGAAGATGAAGTTTGCGAGCTTGAAATCTACTTGCAGGATTCCAGCTATGTACGCCAGCATACCGATAACGCTCTGGCTGTCTGGGTAAGGCGGATTCTCGATCTGCTCTTTTCTGCCGAAACATCGGAGGAGAGACGCTCTCTGCTCCGCCAAATCGAGCAACGCTTGCTGGACGAACATCAGGTTACTACGCTGATCCATCGGACAATCAGCACTTATGTGCATCCTTCTGTACGCGGAATCGATATCAATAAGCTGGGATGGATGGATTTCAAAGACATATGGCTCGTATCCGATGCTCAGGAATCGGCAGTGACAAGTCTGAGCTCCCCGTTGTAAGGAAGCTCAAGCTGCAATCTTCCTTTCACGGCGGCCCCTCTCTCGTTCGTGAACGTAAGAAGGCTTGTCTGTCTCTTTTGGAGCAGCGATTGAAGCATCGCTAAGCTGATCTTCTTACCATGCTGCTCCTTCCAAATGACGAAGCGGCAGCCTTCTTTGAATTGTGAGCAGCCGTAGCCCCGCTTACCTTCAACTATCGCGCCGCTGCAGCCGGGCTGAGGACATCGACCCAGCACTTTCAAGCCGGTTGTCGAGCCTTGGCTATCAGCAGCACCTTTACCGTTTGCCGCCGCGGATCGAATCGCTTTGCCAGCTGCGGCCGCAGCTCGGCTGCTGCCTGCGCCTTTAGACGCGGCCGTACCCTTCGCAGCATCTGTCGCGCCTTTTGCCGCCCGGCCAGCAGCAGGACGAGTAGTCCCTTTACGAGCGCCCTGGCGGCCGTTGCCGCGCTCTTGCTCCTGAAAAGTACCGGCTGGCGCTGGAGCCTGCTCCCGAACCTTTTCAACAATCAACTTCGCGAACTGCTTCACCTTATCGATGAATGTCTCATGGGAGGCTTCATCCCGGGCAATCTGCACCAATCTCCGCTCCCATTGGCCGGTCATGACCGGAGAAGCCAGCAGCTTAACGCCAGCCCCGCGAATCAACTCGATTGCGGCAATGCCCTTGGGCTCAACTTCGAGCTTTTTGCCTACGGCCACGATATACCCAACCTGCTTCAACCTCTCGATCGTCGCTGCTCGTGTCGCCGGAGTGCCAAGACCGCTGTCTCGCATCGTCTCACGCAGCTCCTCGTCTTCCATGGACTTGCCTGCGCTTTCCATCGCCTTGAGCAGAGTTCCTTCCGTAAAAGCCTTAGGAGGCTGCGTCGCCTTCTCTTCCGCTTTTGCCCCTTTGCAAAGCACCGGAGCCTCGGCGTCAACAGTGAATTCACCATCAATGAGCAGTTGCTCGTCCTCTTCTTCTTCGTCGCCGTTTTTCTTTGCTTTGCCTCGGCTCTTTTTACTCTCTTCATTGTCCGCTTGGCCTTGCGTCACTTTCCAGCCTGGATCAAGCAACTGCTTAACCCGTGTACGAAAAGTTTCCTCCTCCACTTCCGTCAGCACGGTGTGGTTGCGGTACACAGCCGGACCGTAATAATGGGATAAAAAGCGGCGCACAATAAGATCATAAATTTTCTTTTCATCCGCGTTCAGTGAGCCTGGCTTTTTTGGTGTCGGCAAAATCGCATGATGGTCCTCGACCTTGGACGGGTTGCACACAGCCTTATTGCCCTTATGCACCTTGGAGCGATCCGCTCCGACCGCCAGCTCGGCATACTCCGTACCACGCAGCATATCTAGTGCTTTGGCCATTACCGGAACCGTTTCCTCGGTCACGTAATTGGAGCTTGTTCTTGGGTATGTAATAACTTTATGTTTCTCATAAAGAGCCTGCGCTACATCAAGCGTTTTTTTGGCAGGGAAGCCATAACGACCGTTCGCTTCACGCTGCAGCAGCGTCAGGTCATGAAGCCGATAAGGATACTCCTTCGACTCGACGATGTCATAACGGGAAATGCGCCCTTTTTTCCCTTTCACCTTTTCAGCTAGCGCCTGAGCTTTCGCTCCATCCGTCAGCCTCTCTCCTTGCCAGATTCCCTTGTACTTAACCGTCTTCTGGTGGAATTGAGCTTCGATCCGGTAATAGGTTTCGGACTGGAACGCCTCAATCTCTTTATAGCGGTCGTAAAGCAGCGCCAAAACAGGCGTTTGCACCCGGCCAACCGACAATAACGTGCGATGGCGAATCGTAAAAGCACGAGATGCGTTCATACCGATCAACCAGTCCGCTTCGCTTCGCGCTTGTGCCGCCCTCGTAAGTGGAGCGTATTTTTCATCGCTTGCCAGCTGCTGAAAGCCCCTGCGAATCGTCTCCGGCGTCAAGTCGGATATCCATAACCGATCAACGGGCTGACTCAGCTTCAGATGCCGACGGATGAGATGAAAAATAAGCTGCCCTTCCCGCCCGGCATCACAGGCATTGACGATCCGTTCGCATTTGCGTGCAAGCTCTCCAATGACCTTGAGCTGATCCTTCGTACGAGGATTCGGGGATAGCTTGAAGTTATCCGGTATAATCGGCAAGTCGGCGTCTTGCCACTTTTTGTACTTAGGATCATAATCATCCGGCTCGGCAAGACCGACTAGATGACCGATGGCCCAAGTAACAATAAACCGCTCGCCCTCAAGATGAGTGCGGCGGTTCGTTGCTCTAGGCTCCATGACGGCGGCAATTGTCCGTCCCATATCCGGTTTTTCGGCAATAATGAGTGTCTTCAATCAACCGACTCCTCTCTAATCCAAGGAGGAATTTTACAGCAAAGGGAGGAAGGCTGCCGAGCCAAGGCTCAGGCAGCAATATCCTCCAGCATGTCCAGAATATCATTCACACCTACGGACCAGTTCTGGTCCTCGGCATATTTGCGGTTGATCCAATTAATCGGATCCTGATCTCCCGGACGGTTTTTGCTGAGATTGACCACCGTTTTGGCGGCGATCATGGAAGATTCCTCAATGGTCGTATTGAAGCTCTGCCAACTGTAATATACATTGAACGGATTATTAGCCATCTCTTTGGCGCGATCGTGATCTTCCGGCACAAAGCTCTGTTCCTGCCCAGTAATGGCAAACAGCAGCAGCGGATCGATGTTATAATGGCGCGCAGCTTTAATAATGGCATCCATATACTTAGGCTCGGCCAACATCGAAGATCGGCTTTCTAGGAAAGCTTTCAATTCCTCATATTGAATATCGGAATATTGCAATGACTTCGGGAGCTCATTTTTAAAAGTTGGTGTTGCTTTCTTTCCAGGTTCAGTGGCTGCAGCAGCTGCTTCCTTACCAGGAGCTCCGGATGCTTGGCTCTTGACTCCGGCAGCAGCCTGCTGTTCCAGAGCTGAAGCCGACACGATTGGCATCGTACCTGCTCCATTGCTTTTATGGACAAGAGACCAAATATACACCAGTAAACCACCCAAAAGCAAGATGGCGAACACGGCAGACAGCAGAATCCGTGTGCTTGGCATACCGCTCAACAGAGAAGCCGTATCCCCCTTTTCAAGGGAGGATGAAGCTTGTGGCTCAGCGGCAGCAACAGGGGCATTCAGCTCACGTGCAACGGCATCGAGCGGAGTTTGCTGATCATTAGAGTTCACCAGTCGCAATACACGCTGAAATTCACGGTCTTCTACTGAAACATCCAACTTGCGCTCGACCCAGCTGCGAAGCGGCCGGACAATTCTTTGATCACGAATATCGAGGTCAAGGCATGCTTCAAAAATATGCCCCGTATGAACAGTTCCAACGCTGCCAAGCAGCTTTTTACGTACAAGGCGCGAGGTCAATTCTTTTTTAACGGTTTCGGCAAAGTCCGGTAAATGCTGATTGATAATACGCCGAATGGCATCGGCAACAATTTCGCTTTTCTCACTTTGCGGTTTATCAGGGTATTTATCGTCAATAAAGGTTCTGATATGGTGAATATCCGCAGGCGTGAGAATTGAGGCGCCTTCGGTGCTTTTCACGAGCAATCTCTCCTTTATCTATCCTTATTGGGAATAGGCAATAGGCCTATTGTACCATATCAAGTGATAGTGGAGAGCTTAAGATATTGGATAAACCGTCAGTATGAACCAATACATCCAGAACTTTCTTAAAAAGGAAAAAGCGCCTGGTGAGCAGGCGCCTAGTTATTCTTAAGGGAGCATGCTGCTGCCCATCAGATATTTGTCGACCTCGCGAGCAGCTTCACGACCTTCGTTGATCGCCCAAACGACGAGACTTTGGCCGCGACGGATATCGCCAGCTGCAAACACTTTATCAACGCTCGTGACGTACTTGCCGTAGCGAGCTTTGACATTTGTACGCCGATCTTGCTCCACCTTGAAGGCATCAACAAGCGTTTTTTCTGGTCCTTCGAACCCAACCGCGATGAAAACGAGATCAGCCGGCCATACTTTTTCGGTGCCTGGAAGCTCTTTGTAGATCTTTCTTCCGGTCTCATCAACCGTACGCTCGATCTGCACGGTATGGAGCTCCTTCAGCTTGCCGTTCTCGTCACCGACGAACTTCTTCGTCAGCACAGAGAATGCCCGTGGATCTTCGCCGTATACCGCCTTAGCTTCTTCATGGGCGTAATCAAGCGTATAAACGTTCGGGAATTCCGGCCATGGATTCGTGAGCGAATCACGCTGCAGCGGAGCCTTCGCATGCGTACCGAACTGGGTCACGGACTTGCAGCCATGACGCAGCGCCGTAGCAACGCAGTCAGTACCGGTGTCACCGCCGCCGATGACGATAACATCCTTGTCCTTGGCGGAAATATAGTTGCCATCCTCCAGGCCAGAGTCCAGGTAGCTCTTAATCGTTCCGTTAAGGTAATCCATCGCCATATGAACGCCCTCAAGCTTAGAGCCTTCAATGTCTACGCCGCGAGCTTTGGTCGCGCCACCGCACAGCACGATTGCGTCAAAACCCTCTAGAAGCTCTTCTGCTCCGATGTCTTTGCCAATCTCCGTATTCGGTACGAAGTCGACGCCTTCCGCTTCCATCAGGTCTACACGGCGCTGAACGACTCCTTTGTCCAGCTTCATCGTCGGGATGCCGTAAGTGAGCAAGCCACCAATCCGATCCGCACGCTCATATACGGTTACCGTATGGCCAGCTTTGTTCAGCTGAGCCGCACAAGCCATGCCAGCTGGGCCGGAGCCGACTACGGCTATCTTTTTACCCGTACGCATCTTAGGAGGCTGAGGTACGACCCAGCCCTCGTCGAAGCCGCGATCAATAATCGCTTGCTCAATCGTCTTAATTGTAACGGAATCGCCGATCAGCCCAACTGTACAGGAACCTTCGCAAGGCGCCGGACAGACGCGACCCGTGAATTCAGGGAAATTATTCGTTTTGTGCAGGCGCTCAAGCGCTTCACGCCAGAGACCACGGTAGATCAAATTGTTCCACTCTGGAATCAAGTTGTTCACCGGACAGCCGGAAGCAGCTCCCGCGATTTCCATTCCCGTATGGCAATAAGGCGTGCCGCAGTCCATGCAGCGCGAGCCTTGCGTACGCAGCTGATCATCGGGCAAATGCTTGTGGAATTCATCCCAATCCTTGATTCTCTCTAGCGGACTGCGATCAGTCGGCAGCTCACGCTTATATTCCATAAAACCAGTTGGTGTCGACATCTTTCCCCATTCCTCCATCCATTAGTCCCGTGTTCATCTGTTATCTGTATGTGTATGTGTGCTAGGACACTTGACCAAACCGATTCGATTCATTACATAAACTTGCATGCCGGCGAATACTTTGTACAACATCGTAGCATTCTTTCCAAGTGTGCTTAATGGAGTATGCGTACAATCATTTGCACTTTGTCGCATAAAAGCAGCATAGAGATTACAATTGGCGAGCCTGTGACTTCCGCTGATACGTATTGAAAGTGTATGTCTCCCCCTGCGATCCTGTCTCTTGCCCAGGAACAGACTCCACGAGCTTCCACTCTTCCGGCGAAAATTCAGGGAAATAAGCATCTCCCCCGCCATAAGAGAAATTAACCTCCGTCAGCAGAAGCCTGTCCGCATGCTGCATCATAAGGCGGTAAATCTGCTCGCCTCCGATAACCATAAGCTCCGAGTCAGATGGTACTGCTTCCAGTGCTTTCTCAACCGTATGAAAAAGCTCCACGCCTTCAGGAAGCTCAATCTCGCTGCGAGAAAGCAGCAAATTGCGACGTCCCTTGAGTGGTCGGCTGCCAAAGGATTGGAACGTCTTCCGCCCCATTAGTACGGCTGTGCCCAGCGTTTGATTTTTGAAAAAGCGCATATCTTCCGGAAGCTTCCACGGCAGATCATTGCCCTTCCCGATCAGGCGATCCCGGTCCATGCAAGCAATCATCGTCACACTCATACCGATACCTCGGCTTTAATCGTAGGATGATGTTCATAGCCGACGACCTCAAAGTCTTCGAAACGGTAGTCAAAAATGGAATCTGGTCTGCGATTCAGCACAAGTCTCGGCAGCGGGTATGGCTCCCGTGTTAACTGCAGCTTAACCTGCTCCAGATGATTCGTATAAATATGCACATCTCCTCCGGAGTAGATCAGCTCTCCAGGCTCCAGATCGCATTGCTGCGCAATCATATGCGTCAGCATGGCGTACTGAGCAACATTGAACGGCAAGCCGAGGAAAGTATCGGAGGAACGCATCGTAAACATACAGTTCAGACGTCCGCCGCTCACCTGGAATTGGAACACAAAGTGACAAGGAGGAAGCTTCATCCCACCAATCTCGCCCACATTCCAGGCACTGACCATATGTCT
The DNA here is from genome assembly GCF_002233675.1 of Paenibacillus herberti. Lineage (GTDB taxonomy): Bacteria > Bacillota > Bacilli > Paenibacillales > Paenibacillaceae > Paenibacillus_O > Paenibacillus_O herberti. The sequence continues at coordinate 1,534,859 of NZ_NMUQ01000001.1, forward strand.
GCGGGAATCCGGATTGTTACGGATCGAATCAATAACGGCCGCAATCTGATCATGCGTACTGCCGTTTTTGTCCTCCCAAGCTCGCCACTGGGAGCCATATACCGGCCCAAGGTCTCCGTTCTCATCCGCCCATTCATTCCATATCCGAACACCATTCTCTTGAAGGTACTTAATGTTCGTATCTCCGCTCAAAAACCAAAGCAGCTCGTGAATGATCGATTTGACATGAACCCGCTTCGTTGTGACCAAAGGAAATCCTTTGGCCAGATCGAATCGAAGCTGTCTTCCGAATACAGAAATGGTGCCGGTGCCGGTTCGATCGGAACGCTCCGTGCCGTTGTCAAGAATATCCTGTAAAAGTTCCAAGTAATTGTTCATTTCGAACCCCCTAGCCACTATCTATAAGAAGTATTTTAACATCCCGAAGGCTAATTTGTCTCCTTCGTATACGGGGGAAATAAGATATTACTACCGCGAAATTATGTATTCTTGTCAAATAAGTACGAAAAAGCCGGCACTTGGCAAGTGCCGGCTCCTCCAGAAGTTATCTTATTTTACGAACGTATGGATCGGATGGCCAAGCGCCACTTCAGCCGCATCAAGCGTAATTTCGCCGAGTGTTGGATGCGCGTGGATCGTCAGAGCAATATCCTCCAGCGTAGCGCCCATCTCGATCGCCAGACCAAGCTCAGCGATCATATTGGAAGCTTCGATACCGGCGATATGAGCGCCAAGTACCAAACCGGAATCTTTGTCTGCAACGAGCTTCACGAAGCCTTCAGCAGCGTTCAGAGATAGGGCGCGTCCGTTAGCGGCAAATGGGAATTTGCCAACTTTAACGTTGTAGCCTTTCTCTTTTGCTTCTTTTTCGGTCAAGCCAACGCTTGCGCACTCCGGATCGGAGAAGCAAACAGCAGGCATACATTTGTAGTCCACTTTGCTTGGTTCGCCAGCAATAACTTCAGCCGCAACGCGACCTTCGTACATAGCCTTATGTGCAAGCGCAGGTCCTGGAACGATGTCGCCGATAGCAAAGATATGAGGAATGCTTGTGCGGCCTTCATCGTTGACTTCAATCAGTCCACGATCGGTCATTTTGATGTTGATCAGATCAAGACCAAGCTCTCCGTCCGTGTTTGGACGACGGCCGACCGTTACGAGCAGATAGTCTGCAGTAACTTTCTCTTCCTTGTCGCCAACCATGTACGTAACCGTAACGTCCTTATCCGTCTGCTCAGCACCTTTTGCTTGAGCGCCAGTAATAATCTCAGCGCCTTTTGCTTTGAGTTTCTTCGCTACGAGTTGGGACATATCTTTATCAAATCCAGCCAGGATGGAGTCCAGACCTTCGATGATCGTTACTTTTGTGCCGAATTTGCTGTACATTTGGCTCAGCTCGACGCCGATGTAGCCACCGCCGATAACGGCCAGGCTTTTCGGAATTTCAGGCAGAGACAATGCACCGGTGGAGGAAATGATACGTCCGCCAAACGGGAAAGCTTTCAGCTCGATCGGACGGGAACCCGTCGCGATAATGCAGTTCTTGAACCGGTAGCGCGGAGCTTCCTGGTCGTTGAATACACGAGCTTCGTTTTCGTTGATGAACATAACTTCACCAGCGAAGTACTGGATCTTGTTCGCTTTGAGCAAGCTGGCAACGCCGCCAGTAAGCTTCTTAACGACTCCGCCTTTGAACTCCTGGATTTTGTTCCAGTCGACTTTCACGTCGCTAGCGGTGATGCCGATAGCTTCAGCGTGGCTGACGTTGTCGAATTGATGAGAAGCCGAGATCAGAGCTTTGGAAGGAATACAACCTACGTTGAGGCAAACGCCGCCAACATATTCTTTCTCCACGCAAAGCACGCTTTGGCCGAGTTGGGCAGCGCGAATCGCTGCCACATATCCGCCAGGTCCGGCGCCAATTACCAGTGTATCAATATCGAGAGATGCGTCTCCTACTACCATGAGCTTATACCTCCATGATGAGCAGCTGTGGGTCTGCCAAAAGCTGCTTAATGTAGTTCAGGAAATTCTGAGCCGTCGCGCCATCGATGAGACGGTGGTCGAAGCTGAGGGACAGAGCCATTACGGAAGCTGCTACGATTTCGCCGTTTTTGACAACTGGCTTATCGGAGATGCGTCCTACGCCAAGGATTGCCACTTCAGGGAAGTTGATTACTGGCGTGAAGAACATGCCGCCAGCGGAGCCAATGTTCGTAATCGTAATCGTGCTGCCTTTGAGCTCAGCACCGGAGAGCTTGCCGTCACGGCCGCGAAGAGCGAGGTCACGAATGCTGTCAGCGATCGTCCAAACGTTTTTGCGGTCAGCATGCTCGATAACTGGAACGATCAAACCGTTGTCGGTATCGGTAGCAATACCGATGTTGTAGTACTTGCGAAGCACGATTTCTTGAGCTTCTTCGTCTAGCATGCTGTTCATGATCGGGAACTCGCGGACTGCAGCTACGAGAGCCTTAACGATGAATGGCAGGTAAGTCAGCTTAACGCCTTTTTTCTCAGCGACAGGCTTGGCTTTTTTGCGTAGCTCAACGAGTGCGGTTACGTCCACTTCGTCCATCAGTGTTACGTGAGGAGCGGTGTAAACGGATTTCGCCATAGCGTTGGAAATGATTTTGCGGATACCTTTGAACGGCAGGCGCTCTTCAGGACGGTCGCCACCTTGGGATGTAACAGGAGCTGCTTTAGCTTCGCCTGCTCCCTTAGCTGCTGTAGTTGCATTGTCAGCTGCTGCTTCCGGAGCGGATGCACCGCCGCCAGCTGCGAACTGTTCCACGTTCTCGCGGGTAATGCGGCCGTTTTTGCCGGTGCCTTGAATGGCAGTGATGTCTACGCCTTTTTCACGAGCGAATTTGCGAATGCTTGGCGTTGCCAGCACTTGGCCCTTAGCGGAACCTTGCGCTGCAGCCGGCTGAGCTGCTACTGGAGCAGAATCTTTCGCTGTAATCTCCGCATCGCCTTTCACGGCGCCAGGAGCTACATTTTGAGCCTCATCCTTAGCAACTTCCTTCGCGCTATCTTCGCTTGGAGCCGCACCTTCAGGCAGATCGCCTTCTGCGTCAATAATCGCTACGATGTCGCCGACATGGCATACTTGGCCGTCCTTCGTGAGGACTTCCAGAATCGTACCGTTAACTGGGCAAGGAACCTCAACTACTGCCTTGTCATTTTGTACTTCCATAATGATATCATCGTCCGTTACTTTGTCTCCGACTTTGATATGCATTTTAATAATTTCGCCTTCATGAAGGCCTTCGCCCAGTTCCGGGAACCGGTATTCAAACTTTGCCACGAGGTGAACCTCCTTTTGCATGTAGAGCTGAGCTGTTCCTGGGACAAGCCTTAACGCCAAGCGCCCGGCCTGTTCCTAGCGGATGCCAGCTTCAGGGGTATAGATGAAAGCGGAGCAAGGAACGCTCCGCTGTACACTTTAAAATTCCAAAACTTTCTTCACGTTCGCGATAACACGAGCTGGAGATGGAAGCCATTGGTCCTCAACTTGCGCGAAAGGATAAACCGTATCGGGTCCAGCTACACGAAGTACAGGAGCTTCCAGATGGAGAATCGCTTTCTCGTTGATTTGGGCGATGATCTCAGCTGCAGCACCGGAAGTTTTTTGAGCTTCTTGCACAACGATAGCGCGGTTGGTCTTTTTGATGGACTCAACGATCGTATCGATGTCAAGCGGCAACAGCGTGCGGATGTCGATAACTTCCGCCTTGATGCCTTCTTTCTCAAGCTCTTCAGCTGCTTTAACCGAAGTATGAACCATCATACCGTAGGTAATGATCGTTACATCAGAACCTTCACGTACCACATTGGCTTTGCCAAGCGGAATCGTGTACTCTTCTTCCGGCACTTCGGCGCGGAAAGCACGGTACAGGTTAAGATGCTCCATGAAGAATACAGGATCATTGTCGCGGATAGCTGCGATCATGAGGCCCTTTGCATCGTATGGATTAGACGGGATTACAACCTTGATGCCTGGCGTTTGCAGAGCCAAGCCTTCCAGGGAATCCGTGTGAAGCTCAGCTGCTTTAACGCCGCCGCCGAAAGGTGTACGGAATACGATCGGCGAATTGTAGCGACCGCCGGAACGGTAACGCATACGCGCTGCTTGAATGAACATTTGGTCCATTGCTTCATAAATAAAACCTACGAATTGGATCTCAGCAACAGGGCGGAAACCTTGAATACCGAGGCCTACTGCCATGCCCGCCAGAGCGGACTCAGCAAGCGGCGTATCGAATACGCGATCCTCGCCGAATTCCTTTTGAAGTCCTTCTGTTACGCGGAAAACGCCGCCGGTGTGGCCAACGTCCTCGCCGAATAGCATTACATTCTCATCCCGCTTCAGCTCAGTGCGAAGAGCGTCGCGAATTGCTTCCAACATGTTCATTTGAGCCATGATTAACAGGTTCCTCCTTAGGGGAACGGCTCCCCGCCGTTCCGGACTCATCCATCGCTTGATTTAAAAATTAGAAATCGGCTTTTTGCTCTTCCAAATGAGCTGGTGTATGTTCAAACATCGAGTCGATCAGTCCGCCGACCGTCATTTTTTCAGTTGCTTCCGCTTTTTTGATCGCTTCGTTAACAGTAGCTTTTGCTTCGTCTTTCACGCGAGCTGTGTCTTCTTCGCTCCAAAGGCCCTTCTTCTCGAGGAACTTGCCAAAGCGGATAATTGGATCCTTGAGGGACCATTCGCCCTCTTCATCCTTGGTGCGGTACTTGGTCGTGTCATCGGCCATGGAGTGCGGACGGAAACGGTACGTAAGCAGCTCAAGCAGTGTAGCGCCTTCGCCGTTGCGACCGCGCTCTGCAGCTTCCAATACAGCCTTGTAAACAGCCAAAACGTCCATACCGTCAACTTGGATGCCTTTGATGCCAGCAGCAAGCGCTTTATGAGCGATCGATTGGGCAGCCGTTTGTTTCTCGTAAGGAGTTGTGATTGCATAACGGTTGTTCTGAACGGTGTAGATAACGGGCAGCTTGTAAGCTCCAGCAAAGTTCAGACCTTCGTAGAAGTCACCCTCGGAAGAACCGCCGTCACCCGTGTAAGTAATGGCTACGCGCTTCTCGCCGCGCTTCTTGAACGCCATTGCTACGCCGGTCGCATGCAGAATCTGCGCGCCGATGATAATTTGTGGCATAAGCACATGTACGTCCTCTGGAATCTGGCCGCCATGTTGATGACCACGGGAGTACAGGAATGCTTGATACATTGGAAGGCCATGCCAAACGAGCTGCGGCATGTCGCGGTAGCCTGGGCAAATGAAGTCATCTTTGTTCAGTGCGAATTCGCTACCGATCATCGATGCTTCTTGGCCAGATACTGGCGCATAGAAACCAAGACGGCCTTGACGGCCAAGGTTTACAGCGCGCTCATCCCAAGTACGTGTGAATACCATGCGGTACATAAGTTCCTTCAGCTGTTCGTCGCTGAGGTTGGGCATAAGGTCAGGATTAACGACTTCGCCTTCAGGAGAAAGAATCGTAAGCGGCGTTACGTCCTCGCTATGCACTTCGTAAGAATGCTTGTTCAGCAGCTTGCTCATCAGAGAGGTTCACCTCGATTTGTTATTTGAAACTTGCATGCTTCTGTTATAGAATTATTATAAACCTGTTTTGATGATACGGTCAAAGCAAAAAAGCAAAATAACGTTGCTTTTTCATTACTTTCACGTTTTTTAGGCATTAAGTGTATGTGTAACAGAACAATTAATGTGGTAGTACAGTGTAGTACAATAACGTTTTCATTGATTGGCCATACTAGAGCTGGCCGTCCCGTAAATGGCGCGCCTCCCTATTGTTTACCCTTAGGCGCGTCTTCCCATGCAACAGAGGAGGAATTGTCCGATGTCGGATGACAAATATTTAAAACGTACCATCGTAAAAGAGACGGTGCCGAGCCGTTATTTGGAAGACGGATCACGGGAGCTACGCATCTATTTGCCCCCTGGCTATAATGAAGTATTGAGCTATCCCGTCGTATACGGCCAAGATGGAGAAGATTTGTTCAACTTCGGCAGAGCGGCCACTTTGGCCAATCGCCTCATTATTGATGGCGAGCTTGAACCCTTCATTTTAGTCGGCGTGGACGTGAACAAAAAAAAGCGCACCTCGGAGTACGCGCCTGACGGAGAGCGGCATGAGGCGTACATTTCCTTTTTTGCTGAGGAGCTGCTTCCCTTTATAGAGGAACGCTACCCCGTGAGAAGGGAACGCCGGGAACGACTGCTTATCGGGGATTCCCTCGGCGGTACGGTCTCGCTGCATCTTGCACTCCGCTATCCAGAGCTGTGGAATCGAGTTTTGTCCTTGTCCGGAGCGTTCTACGGCGCCTCGCAGACGATCGCCAGCAAGCAAGCTGATCTCTCATGGTTGCAGCTTTATCAATACGTCGGTTTGCAGGAGACGGACTTTGAGACGGACACTGGCGTTTATGATTTTGTAAAGCTCAATCAGGATATGTACGCCATCCTCAGCGACCGTGGAGCCGACATCCGCTACATCGAGAAGGACGGGAAACATCAATGGGGCTCCTGGCAACAGGAAATTCCAGACGGCCTTCAGCATTTTCTTGATTAAGACGAGTATATCAGCAAAAAGGAGTCGCCCTCTAGCCAAGTTAGAGGGCGACTCCTTTGATTTTGGTACGGTTATCGGATTGCCAATTCATGGGCAATTCGATCAAGCAGGCGGCTGCAGCCCGCGGTCACTAGCTCCCGCGTCTGGTTGAAGTCTCCGGTGTAATACGGATCGGGCACCCCGTCCATATTCTTTTCCGGCAGCAAATCCATGAACCTCATGAGATTCCCTTGCGGAGTATAACCACCGGATTGAATCAGCTCCCGCACATCTCGCTCATTGGCGCTATCCATTACTACGATATAATCGGAATCTTGGAGATCCTGGCGATCGACCAGCCGCGACTTCATGCCATCGTAGGAGATGCCGGCGCTGTCGAGCTCGCGGCGCGTGCCCTCATGAGGAATCTTGCCGAGATGCCAATCTCCGGTGCCCGCACTGTCAGCCTCCACTAGCTGCCCCATATTTCGTTCTGCGGCCATATGCCGGAACACGGCTTCAGCCATAGGTGACCTGCAAATATTGCCAAGACAGACGAAAATAACTTTTACTTTGTGCTCCATTTTAGAACATGCCTCCTTCACTGCGATCTCCTGCAGCGGAACGAAGCGATCTTCGCGGTAAGCTCCACTTGAACACAACGGACAACATCCGCAAAATGATGATAAGCGCGAACAGTATCATCAGTCCTAGCGTGCCGCTGAACCATCCGATACCAATTCCAGCACCGGCTAAAATGGCCCAAACCGCATAAATCTCATCCCGTAGCACTAGCGGCTTGCGGCCCGCCAGCAGATCTCGAATGATGCCGCCGCCGATGCCGGTAAGTGTCGCCGCAACGAGCACGGCACTGAGTGGATGATTCATCTCCGTTGCGTACAATGCTCCCTGGATCGCAAATGCGGACAGTCCGATCGCATCGAACAGCGCTTCGGCCTTTCGCCAATGCTGAATCCAGCTCACGGGGAGCAGAAACACAACCGTCATGGAAGCCAAAGCGATTTGGATCAACAAACCCTGAGACCATAAAGTTGTAACAGGAATGCCGATCAGCAAATTGCGGATAACGCCGCCGCCAAACGCGGTGACTAGCCCCAATACGAATACGCCCAGGATGTCGTACTCTTCCTCCATAGCCACAATCGCTCCGCTCGCCGCGAAAGCAATCGTACCAATGATGCTGAAAACGGCAAAAATATCGGTGTACAAGTCCAAACGCCCCCGCCATTAGAATGCAGTCAACCATCCCTCCTATAATAGCCGCGAGTGTCCCATCCCGCAACCGAATTGCCAGCATTTGTCCATGCGCGATATAATGAGCCGCAAACCATTTTTCGGAAGGAATGAAAAAGATGCCGGAAACCCCTCAGCGGATCGTTATCATCACAGGAGGAAACCTTGGCGCATGGATGATCGGCAAGCTGCGTCCTGATGACTATATTATCGGCGCCGATGCCGGCGCGCTGTTCCTTGTGCGCAGCGGCATCTGTCCCGATCTGTCGCTCGGAGACTTCGACTCCGTCACGGAGGAAGAGATGGGGGAAATCATCCGCGGAACTCGCGAGATGGCTTCTTTTGATCCGATTGACAAAAATTACACCGATACCGAGCTAGCTCTCATGAGAGCTATAGAGCGAAAACCATCTTCCATCTTGATTTTTGGCGCTTTGGGCAGCCGCTTTGACCATTCTCTGGCCAATGTACATCTGCTCCGCAAGGCAGCCGAATGCGGCTGTGCGGCGGTTATAGAGGATGCTTCCAATCGGATTCAGCTCATCCAAGGTGGTCAAACACTGACGATCCAGCGCAGCGATCTGCTGCCGCATGTGTCCCTGTTGCCGCTCAGCGAGGAAGTTCACGGGATTAATCTGGAAGGATTCCAGTATCCTCTCCATGACGCCACGCTGCGCATCGGCCAGTCGCTCGGAATTAGTAATGTGCTGGCAAACGATGTTGGCACTATTCGCTCCAGCAAAGGCTGGCTGCTCGTTATGGAAACAGCGGGTTAAACTCGTTTATTGGGGCCCGCCTGCGCCGCCGTTACTGCTCGGTGTCTCGATGCGCATTCCCTCGACATGTTTACGTGACATGAGGTTCCGTGTTTTACGGTTCTCCTTGCTGTCGAATACGATATTCATATCGTATTCCTCGCCCGGATACAGGCTGTCCCTGCTTATATAGAGGGAGAGCCTTTTTCTGTTGAACGTTTTTTTCTCCTTTTTGACCTGGACGATGACCTCTCCCCTCTCATCCGCCTCCCGGTAAACGATGCCGGTCCGCTTCAAGGGATGAATCCAAACGCAGTCTCCCACATTGAACTCCTTGGGCTTGGCGGTGTTCTTGATTGGCTTCGGCGGCTGTGGGTCGGCGAGCTGTGTCACATCCGTCGGTTTCAGGGCGGTAGGCTGCGATGTTTGCCGCGATTCCATGACGAGTCCAATCTTCGGCTCGAAGTTGGATTCCTCCTTATTACCGGTGTTCTGACGGCTTCCTTCTACCCCCTCCTCAAGCAGTGCTGTGCTTTTGCCCGATGCTGTCGTGCTGGCGCCGCTCGCCTTAATTTCTTCGGCTCGCTTAAGCACCCGCTCCGGCAATCCATATCGCTTCGCGATCGACAGAGCATAGCTGTCCCCTGCCTCGCCAGGCTCCAAGCGATAGAGCGGCTGCAGCGTTTCGGCGTCGAACGCCATTCTTGCATTCATGCAGCGCGGCGTCCGGGAGGCGTAGGCTTTGATCTCGTTAAAGTGGGTCGTAACGGCAAGCTTCGTACCTCTTCTACCTAGCTCTTCCAGGACGGCGATCGACAGCGCAATGCCCTCGCCCGGATCGGTGCCGGCTGCAAGCTCGTCTAGCAGCACCAGCGTTCTTCCGCCTGCCGTGCCCAGAATATCGTTCAGAACAGCCAGATGGGACGAAAAGGTGCTAAGCGACTGTTGAATGCTTTGACCGTCGCCAACGTCAGCCAGCACATCCTCGAAGATGCCAAACTCGCTTCCCTCCTCTGCTGGTAAGAACAATCCGGCTTGAGCCATCAGCGTGAACAGCCCGAGCGTCTTCAAAGCGATTGTTTTGCCCCCGGTATTGGGGCCGGTGATGCATAGCTGATCCCAGCCGATACCGAGCTCAGCATCAATCGGCATCGCTTTGTCGCCGAGCTGCGGATGCCGTCCACCTTTGAGCCGGATGATCGGTTCGGCGGTCAGCTCCGGCCTGATACCATCGTAAGAGCGAGCCAGCTTGCCGCGTGCCAAAATAAAATCAAACAGAGCCATAGCCTCCAAGTTAACCGCAAGCTGGGAGCCATTTTCCTCCGCCATAGAGGAAAGCATCGAGAGAATCCGCGTTCGCTCCTGTTCTTCCTCCTGTTTCCACATGGACAGCTCCGCCTGCAAATCGGCCACATCCGACGGCTCGATGAACAGCGTTTGACCGCTGGAGGATTCATCCCACACGGTCCCCGGCACGAGCTTGCGCTGGTCGCGGCGCACAGGAATGACATATCGCTCCCCTCTGCGGCTGACAATAGCCTCCTGAAGTGAGCTACGGTATTTAACTAGAGCCGCGTCCAGCTTGCGGCGAACCCGATCTTCAGCCACCCCAGCGCTCCGGCGGATGCGGGATAGCTCTGGGGAAGCGTTGTCGAGCAGCCAGCCGCTGCGAATGCAGCGATCGATCTCAGCTTTGAGATTTGGGCAATCCTGCATGGAGTCCGCATAACCGGACAACAGCGGCGCCAGCTCTCTTTTGGCCGCCATATATCGTTTCATCTGCCCAATGGAAGCGAGCCAGGAGGAAAGCACATCAAGTTCCTTCTCATCATAGATCCGGCCTTTGCCGAGCAGCGAGAGGAAAATTCCGATGCCTTCCATCGAGGAAAGCGGCACGCTAGATCCGGCGCGCAGCAGTGCTTCCGCTTCGGCTGTTTCATGCTGCCAAGCCGCTGCTTGACGGAGCATTGTTGACGGGAAATGTTTCTCTGCGAGCTTTCTACCGGGTTCGGACACGGTGAAGCTGCACATGTTATCGTGAATAAAGCTATATTCCAAGCGCATCATGGATGCCTGGTTCATAAAGGATTCCTCCTAAAGTTAGGTGTCGCATTAATACTTCAAGCACTTCAAGCCTGTTCATGCCAACCACAACCGCAATCCCGATCCCCGCAGCAGGATGGAAAAACAAAAAACAGGAACAGAACGCATAGGCGTTCCATTCCTGTTAAGTTGCAGCCCTCTAACCTATCCGCAAACATACTCGCTGTCTAAAAAGAGCGCAAGTAAGCCCGAAAGGTGAAAAAAGGCTGGCTATCGTTAACTAGGGGTTGGATGCTTGTGTTCAGAACTCTATCATGGGCACACTTCAAGAACCCTAGGCGGGCATACGCAAAAAAGCGTTAGCCAAATCGGCTCTTGAAGGTTTACCCTATGAAATTATGAGATCTGAACACCCGTAATCATTAATAGCTCCCCTTTTTGGAAGATCGGTTTGGAGATGTTGAGACATAAACTTTGGCTTGCCTTTTATCCTAACCTTCTGGACAAGTGGAAGTCAACCTCTCCATTCGCCGATACTTTACCCGTGAAGGATTTTGCAATCGGCGTTATAATGGAAACACAAGGAAATTGAAAAGGAGGAATGCTGGGCATGAAACAACAGCGGCTGCTTCTCCCGTATGTAACCTCTAAAGGCTGGCTCTATGCCGCCGCCCTGCTCGCAATTGCGCTCGGGAACATCATTCAGTCCCTTTATCCCCGAGTGCTCGGTGAGTTCACCGACAAGCTCCAAAGTCGATCGCTTACCCCCGAGATCATCGCTCAGTCTGCCTTGCTCCTTGCCGGCATCGCCGTGCTTTTCACCTGTTTGGCTGGCTCTGGCCAATACTTGGTCATGAGGCTTGGTAGAGAGTTTGAGCGGCTGACGCGCAAGCAGTTGTTCCGTCATTTTACCCGGCTAAGCGAGGCCTACTATGCCAGTCATGGAGTGGGCCATATGCTTAGTTATGTGCTTAGCGACGTCAAATCCGTGCGTGAGGCGATTTCCTCCTGCTTCAGTCAAACCGCCAATGCCGTCATTTTGCTGATCAGTGCATTGATCATGATGAAGGTTTCAGGATTGCCGCTGGGGTTGATCACTCTTTGCGTATCGCCGCTCCTACTTATTCCGGTGTTGGTCGTCTATTTCGGCCCCCGCATCCGCAAACGCTCACGTGAAGTGCAAAATGACCTCGCCGCAATGACGGAATCGGCCGAGGAGCAGATTGGCGGCATGCGGGTCACGCAGAAATTCTCGGTTGAGCCGATGATGGAGGCGCGGTTCGGATCACATGTTGATGAGGTTTACAGCAGCCAGCTTAGCCTGGTGAAAATGAGCTCCCTGTTTCAGGCACTAATACCCTTCCTGGGCTCAGTCTCACTTGTTCTGACGCTTGTAGCTGGAGGCTACCAGGCGCTCACCGGAGCTATTACGATCGGTATGTTCGTTTCCCTTACCCTCTATATGAGGCTGATCATCAATCCTTTGCAAATGATCGGCAATGTCATCAACACGATGCAGCGATCCAGAGCTAGCCTGGAAAGACTGCAGGAGCTCCTGTCAACCCGACCGGACATCCGCAATGCCGCTGATCCGCTGCCTTTTCCCGCCGAGGCTGGCATCGTCATAAAAGGTTTGACCTACAGCTACCCCGGGGCGGCTCAGCCAGCGCTGCAGGATATTGAGCTGCAAATCCGGCAAGGCTGGACTACGGGCCTGATCGGACGAACCGGCAGCGGCAAAACGACGCTCGCCAAGCTGCTGCTGCGGATGATGGAAGCTCCAGAAGGTGCTATCTTGATCGATGGCCTGGACATTCGGGGGATCGATGTCCACTCGTTGCGCGATTCCATCGCTTATGTGCCGCAGGACGGGTTCCTTTTCAGCACGACGCTGCGTGACAATATCGCATTTGCCAAGCGGGATGCCGATCAGCAAGAGGTCGAAGAGGCTTCCCGATACGCGGGCATCTATGAAAATATTCTGGAGTTCAAAGACGGCTTCAGCACGAAGCTGGGCGAACGCGGCGTGACGCTGTCCGGCGGACAGCGCCAGCGCACTAGCCTGGCTCGCGGTCTTATCAAGCAGGCGCCGCTGCTTATACTGGATGACAGTGTCAGCGCGGTCGACGCCGTAACAGAATCCGCCATTGTGGCAAGCATACGACAGGTAAGGCGCAACAAAACGACGCTGATCATCGCGCATCGGATCAGCGCCTTGAAACATGCCGACGAAATTATCGTGCTCGACGAAGGGCGAATCGTCCAACGGGGAACGCATGAGTCCCTGCTTCAGGAGCAGGGGCTGTATGCCGAGCTGGCGAGCCTGCAGCAAGGAGGGATGGGCCATGGCCGGACAGGAGCCTGAGAATCGGGCGAAGCAAGACCGCGAAAAGGCAGGCCAAAGCGCCGCGATCCGCGGGCTGCTCGTTTATGCCAAGCCTCATAAGCGACAATTCGTCGGTGTTGTCGGCTGCACGATCATCGCCATTGCCGCCGACCTACTTCAACCGTACATCGTTAAGATCGCTATAGACGATCATCTGATGAATGGCAGTAAAGAGTTCAGTCCCCTGCTTCTGCTGGGTGGCCTATATTTGCTGCTCTCCCTGCTCTCCCTGCTGTTTTCGTATATTCAGAACCAGCTGATCCAGATTGCCGGCCAAGGCATTGTGATGCAGCTGCGCAAGGATCTGTTCCGCCATCTTTCCAGACTATCGCCATCATTTTACGATCGGATGTCCAGTGGAGGGCTCGTAACCCATATTTCCGGAGATACCGAGACGGTGAGCCAATTTTTTACACAGGTATGTCTCAGCCTTGTGCGCGACGGCATGACGCTCGCCTTCATTCTCTTCTTCATGTTCCAGCTCGATCCGGTGCTCGCCGGATACAGCCTGCTGTTGCTGCCGGCCATCGCGCTAATTGCCGCATTGTTCCGTGGTTATATGCGCAAGACGTATCAGTTGTCCCGCAGCCGACTATCGCGTTTGATCGCTTTTACCGCCGAGAACCTGAGTGGGATGAATCTTGTGCAGGCATTCCATCAGGAGCGCGAGCAGGTAAAACAGTTCGAGGATCGCAACAGCTCTTACTATGAGGCTAACTTGCGGGAAATCCGCACTAATGTGCTGTTCAATCGCTCCTTCGACCTGCTCGGCAATCTATCAGTCGCGTTTGTTACCTGGATCGGCGGTCGAGCCGTATATGGTGAAGGGCTTGAATTCGGCGTTTTATATGCTTTTATTACGTATATCCGTCAATTTTTCCAGCCAATCAACTCCATTACCCAACAATGGAACACACTCCAGGCCGCTTCCGTTTCCGCCGATCGTATATGGAGGCTGTTCAAAACCAACTCGGAGCTGGCAGACAAAGGAGTAACTACGATCGGTCAGGATGGTGATCCGCGGCGCGCCGTTGGTGCAGTGCGTTTCAACGACGTCGTGTTCGGCTACACTCCCGAAGAGCCTGTCCTGCAAGGCATCAGCCTGGATATTGAGCCTGGTCAGAGGATTGGGATCGTCGGTACGACCGGAGCTGGCAAAAGCTCGCTGATCAGCCTTTTATGCCGCTTCTACGATACGCAAAGGGGTTCCGTCACCATCGACGGCGTCGATGTGCGCCAAATCCCGCTTGTTCAGCTTCGCCGTGCAGTTGGACTCGTGCAGCAAGAGCCTTACCTATTCTCAGGCTCCATCATCGACAATGTGCGGCTGTTCGACTCCTCTATCAGCCCGGAACAGGTGCGAGAGGCTTGCCGCTTCGTTGGCGCCGATGCGCTGGTCGGGCGGTTGCCCGATGGTTACGAAACGCTGCTCAGTGAAAAAGGAAGCGGGCTGTCCGCCGGTGAACGGCAACTGATCAGCTTCGCTCGCATCGTTGTGTTCCGCCCTTCTATCCTTATCCTTGATGAGGCAACGGCCAACCTCGATTCCAGCACCGAGCAGATGGTACAGCAGGCGCTGAACTCCGTTTCAGTCGGCCGCACCACATTTGTCATCGCACATCGCATCTCGACGGTTATGGATGCTGACCGCATCATCGTCCTGCGCAGCGGGCGCATCGCGGAGTCCGGCTCACATAGCGAGTTGATGCGCCGAGGTGGCTACTATGCCCGTTTATACGCGCATTCCCAAGGGGAGCAGGAGGAGCAACCGGCAGGATAAGGATATGGAGAGGCTTATGCCGCTAAAATCGCCGGGTCTTCAAATAAAAGGGAGCTGCCGTCCCAAGCGAAATTCGCTTGGGACGGCAGCTCCCTTTTATTTATTCTAAATGCGTCAGAATCATGCTCTATTCCCGCCCAAGCTCCGCTCCAAGCCAGAGGAGGCAAAGTGTACTCCAGCAGGCAGCTCATAATTCCTCGTACTATCAATATCATGCGAAAGATGAGTCAGCAGCATTTCAGCCGGTTGCAGTTCCAGGAGCAGCTCCAGCGCTTCTTTGACATCATAAACGGACCGAGTGTGGAACGGATAAGGTTCCTTGTAAAAGCTCGTCCCGAGCACGATAAGCTCGCAGTTCATCATAGGTCGCTTCTGGCTCTCGTCCAGCCCTATTGAATCTGAGCAGTACACCCAGGCGTAGCCTGTGCTCTTCTGCTCGAACCGATACGCATAGGCGTAGCCGTTATGCCCATGGTAAACGCGCCAACAGCTCACGGTCCAGCTGCCGAACTGCAGCGGCTCATCCGCGGCGCGGAACTCAATCCAGCGATCCAGCCACGGAAAGCGGCCCTTGATTTCATCAATGACTTCCTGCGGCGCGTAGGCGATGCCCTTCTCCTTCGTCCAACGGCATGCATCCGCCCATTCAATCAGTCCACCGATATGGTCAAAATGTGCATGAGTAATTAAAATCCGCCGGATGCGCCGCAAGCCGGCTGCCTCCATTTGCCGTCCCCAGTCCGGTCCGCAATCGATCAGCGTAACATCATCAGCTCTATTGTCGCCGTCCAAGCCTTTTAACAGCAGCATCGACCGCAGGCGGCGGTTGACACCACCTGAACGAGCTTCCTCGCAAACGGCGCAGTTGCAGTACACGCGGGGCACACCCATGGAATCACCCGTCCCGAGGAATTGGATATTCACTGGGGAAAGATTCTGTTGATCATTCATCGTCATGTCCAGCCTACAGCGGCAGCAGAGCTACGACGTCACGCTGTTTGAGCGTCTCCACCATGTCGTACCATTGCTGCGGCTTTTTCTCAATTGCCGAATAATAGACCTCCAAAAAGGTTGCCGCGAGAGCGCCGGAAATTTGAGAAAGCTCTTCATCCTTCGGCAGGAAGCCGAGATCCAGCCCGCTGACCGCTCCGCCTTCCAAATCCCAGGACGGGTGTACATAGTCCAGCTCCAGCCTTTTGTAGCCGATATGGGACAGCACTTCCCGCCTCACGATCGGGTTCATCGGATTGACACCTCCGAAAGAATGCTCCGTGCGATATGGATCATAAATTTCCGCGAACATGCCGATCGGCTCCGTGCCGGACTGGGCAGCAAGGCGGGTCAGCTCCTTTTCGCGGGAGCGCAAGAGGAAACGACCAATGCCAAGGCCCGGTTTGCCAATAATCGTGAAGTCTGTCATTGCCACACGCAGCTCAGGGTAATAACGATACTCCGTCGCCCCTACAGCCTCGTCACCCTGCAGAGCGACGCACACATGAATGGTCGGGTCCTGAAGCGGCTCACGCCACAGCTCGTAAGCTAGCACCTCCTCAGGAGGGAAAACCTCCTGCAGCAGACGGTGCAACTTGGGGAAATGTTCATCCTCAATGGAAGTAATGCGATAGAAGTTCATCGATAATCTCCTTATGTACAAGTAGTCAGTGGTTGAGAAAAGGATTGCGCCATTCCATCATTGCAGCATAACCGCAAGATTCCTCGTCGTCCAAATAGTTCGCCGCAACACCGGCCGGAGTACGGCCGCAGCGCAGCAGGAAGGTCAGCACCGGATCGCGCAGCTCTCCTCGCAGCACAGCATCGACGTATGCCTCGGCGCTCAGCTCCGAGGCATGGAGATGATAACCTGGCAGCCTGCCGCCGCCAAGCAGCCGCTTTATCCGCAGTTGTACAACCGTTTCATACATCGACTGCATGAGCCATTTGCCAATACCGGTTTTACGATACTCCGGCACAACACAAATATCAACAGCATACAAAGTATCGCCATCTGGATCATGCGTGTTAATGTATCCGTCAGCAGTCATCTCTGCCCAGCTAAGATGATTCGCGTCTGTCGAGCGTGTGCGCATGCCAGTCATCGAACCGATGATTGTTCCGTCGATTTCCGCACATAACGCCCCTTCTGGAAACCGGCTGACATGCTGTGCCAGTTGCTTCCGATTCCATAACAGCTCCTGAGGATAAGGAGGCGGAAAGCTCAGCCTCTGTACCGCAATCAAAGCTTCCGCATCCTCCAGCGTGTAGCACCGGATACGCGTCTCTACAGGTTTGCCGTCATGCAGGACGAACAGAGTCTTTTCCAAGCTGTCTGCCCCCTCTCTACTTGTTCAAAACCAATCGGGATAAAGGTCGGTCCTGCGATCACGCCATGTCGTCACTGAACCGCTCAGTCGCACATCATGCAGCAGTTGCAAATCCAAGTCTGCAACGATAAGCATATCGTGGTTCTCCGTCCCTTCGCTCATGATGCCCCGCGGTGGAAACGGAATGTCATTGGGAGTAATGACTGCTGCCTGTCCGTAGTTTGCTCTCATAAAATCAACCTTGCGTAGGGAGCCGGTCGTCCCAGTGGTGACGATGTAAACTTGATTTTCCACCGCCCGGGCATGGGCGCAGTAACGGACGCGATAAAATCCGTGGCGGTCATCCGTGCACGAAGGACAGAAAATAACGTCCGCCCCTTTGGCGCGAGCCATTCGGACAATTTCGGGAAACTCAATATCGTAACAAGTGAGCATGGCTATTTTGCCAAAAGGTGTATCGAATACGTCCAAGCCGTCTCCGGGCGACATATTCCACTCCTCCACCTCAGTTGGTGTGAGATGAATTTTCGCCTGGGTGTGAATGGCTCCATCAGGCTGGAACAGATACGCCGTGTTGCGCAGTTTGCCATCCGTCGATTGCACAACATGAGTTCCGCCCACGATAAACATGTTATATTCGGCCGCGAGCGCCTTGAAGAGCTCCTCATACTCATCCGTAAAATCAGGGAGTCGATCGATGGGAAGCGCATTGCCTTGCTCATCGCCGATGGACAGCAGCTGAGTGGTCAGGAACTCTGGGAACAACAGAAACTGCACCCCGTATTCCGCAGCATTACGGGCATAATGAGTCACCTGAGCGGCAAAATCCGCAAAGGAATTAATATCTTCCAGGTGATATTGAACGGCAGAAACTCGATATTTCATCTTAAACTTCCTCCTCGAATCAAAATCCCGTGAATTATGAGAGTATTTTCACATTGTTCTCATATTCCTGCTTCTAGCGCGCCACAGCAAGGTTTCTCTTCTTACTGGTAAAAAATAGGTTATTCTTATTGTGATATATTGATTTTAGTTCATTACATACTTACGTACAAACGTACACCATGATGGAGGGACACCACAAGATATGCGCATAAGCAACTGGAAAAAAACGATTTCCCGCCTCAGCCTCTGCGCTGTG
Source organism: Paenibacillus herberti (assembly GCF_002233675.1). GTDB lineage: Bacteria > Bacillota > Bacilli > Paenibacillales > Paenibacillaceae > Paenibacillus_O > Paenibacillus_O herberti. Next base: position 1,553,124 of record NZ_NMUQ01000001.1, read on the forward strand.
ATCGGAATGGCTGGCTTCAGCATCGGAACGATTCAGACGGCGTCTGCCGCTACCCCTAAATCAGAAAAGCTGCTCAGCTACGGCAAAAAGTACCTTGGAGTTAATTATCGGCTTGGAGCGCCAAGCGGAGTGACCTATGCCTTCGACTGCTCCTCGTTCACTCAATATGTATTTAAAAACAGCGGAGTTTCCCTGCCACGCACTTCAAACGCTCAATATAATAAAGGCCAAAAGGTCGCACGCGGCAACCTTAGCAAAGGCGATCTTATATTCTTTACAGGCCGCAGCGGCAAGGGAATCGGCCATGTCGCCATCTACGCAGGCTCTAATAAGATTTTGCATACTTACGGTAAACCTGGAGTTACGGTTTCCAGCCTTGGCACCTCGTACTGGAACGACCATTACGTCACCGCTAGACGGGTTCTCTAATTGGTGATCTGTTTAAGGAATGAAGCTATATGACTACGTGTTTCTAACACAAATGTCATGCAGCTTTTTTTTTGCTGTGTTCTCACCAAAAGAGCTATCCGATGGATAGCCCGGCATGCGTTACTTCTTAGCTCTTCCCGCTATTTGCCTTTCGGCATTACTTCAACTGCAATCTCCGCCCATTTAGTCGAGCCGTACGGCGATGTCATTCCCCCTGCGAATACGTCCGGACTAAGTATATTAATCAAATAATTACCTGGTTCATTGATCGCAACCGACCCGCTAAACTCTCTATTCTCGTTCATCTGAACGACTGTTTTTTTGCCGCTTGTTTGATAGTCTCCATTCTGGAACTTCGTCAATTGAAATCCAACAACCTGACTCCGAATATCCTCATCCATATTGACAGATCCGCTAATGTCTATGGCTTCTCCAGCCTGTACCCGCAGATAGCCTTGTGTTGGCTTATTAAACACGATATCATCCGCATACATATCATACACATATCGGACAGGAATCAAAGATGGATCCTTAACGATCCGATTGACAATGATGTCTGCAGATGGATTGTCACTTTCCATTTTTTGTATCTAAATAATTCAATACGACACCGCGTTAATACATCTTAAAAAAGCACAAAAAGAAACCCACCGTTTTAAAAACGTGGGTTTCTCTATACTCTGACGTCGGGCCTCAACGTCCTGACGTGTTTTTGAGCGTCTGTGGGAATTGCAGCGTAATCGTCGTTCCTTTGCCTGGTTTACTGAACACATCGATCTGTCCTTCATGCATCTCTACGATGCGTTTGGCGATCGACAAACCGAGTCCCACTCCGCCCGTGATACGGCGTCTCGCACCATCAACCCGATAAAATCGCTCGAATAGGTTCGGAATCTCGGTCTCGGAGATACCAATGCCCTTGTCGGTCACATGAATGCGCACCGATTGCTTCACAGAGCTGACCGTCACGTCGATCGGTTCCTTGCTGTACTTGATCGCGTTGTCCAGTAGGATAACGAGTAACTGGCGGATCTTATCCTTGTCAGCCGACATTTTGAGCCCAGTCGTAGAGGTATGAACACGAATCTGCCGCTGGAACGTTGTCTGCAGCATGCCGGCAAGCTCATCGACCATTTGAACGACATCAAAGGTTTGCAAGTTCAGCCAGTCTTCCTGCTCCGCCTCAGCCAACATCAGCATGGACTTGGTGAGGTTTTGCAGGCGCTCCGCCTCCTTGGCAATTGCCTCGATCGCTTCGCCGCGAATGTTCTCGTCATCCCGGCCCCAGCGCTTCAGCATGCCCGCATAACTGACAATAACGGTCAGCGGCGTTTTCAGCTCATGGGAAGCGTCTGCGACGAATTGCTTTTGCCTGGCAAACGTGCGATCCAATCGCTCAATCATCTGATTAAAGGCGCGGATCAGCTGAAGCAGCTCAGCCGACTCCTCTTTGTCCCCTATCTCAATGCTTCGCAGCTTGCCGCTCCGGTCAATCTCGCGCATCGTCTGCACCATATGCTGGATTGGCGCGGTTAATCGTGAGGTGAACCAGTAGGTGCCGAAGATTGCAAAAAGAATCGCCCCGATGCTTGTCACAAAGAGCGCCGCCACCAGAACTTTCATGTAACTGTCCTGCAAATTCAACTTACGCTCGATTTCTAACATGCCGATAATTTCCGAATCCTGATAAAGGGGAACCTTCATGTACAGCACACGGGTGCTGTCAACGAACATCTCTCCTTGTTCATGAGAAGACTGAAATTTGACCGGCAACGCTAGAAGGTCGGTGTCCGACCCTTGCAGATTGACCGTTTTGCCGTCAGGCGTAATGATTCGGATCAATTCATTCACATTGTAGAACTCCCGCAACAGACCCTCGTCGGACAGCTGCTCCTTGTCCATGATTTTGCTGTTTTCGAGAATTAGGTTCACCTTGTTCGTCATCACCTGCTGCTCGCTGCGGGTCGTAATTTTGGTCATGAATAGATAAACAAAAATGTTGAATAAAATCAAGATGAAAATCAACCAAAAAATGGTGAAAAGCGTGAATCTCTTGCGGAGAGTCATGCCTCAGGCTCCTTCATCATGTAGCCTACACCGCGCACGGTGTGAATCAGCTTGTGGCGGAATCCCTTATCGAGCTTCTGACGTAAATAACGGATATAAACATCGACAAGATTGGTCTCGCCCATGAAATCATACCCCCATACTTCGGATAAAATTTCCTCACGAGACTTCTCTTCGTTTTTATGCTGAGCAAGGTACACCAACAGTTCGAACTCACGTGGTGTGAGGTCAATCGACAGCTCCTTGCGGAACACTTTGCGCGTTCGCAGCTCCACGGTCAAATCCCCGATCTTAAGCAGATCGGAGCCCTCTGTCTCCTTCGGGTTCTGTTGGAAAATGCGAAGCAGGTTGCGGACCCGGGCAAGCAGCTCCTCCATTGCAAACGGTTTTGTTACATAATCATTTGCGCCATGCTCGAAGCCGCTGACTTTGTCTGGAACTGTATCCCGGGCTGTGATGAGAATGACGGGGATGGGGTTGCCTGCCTGCCGCAGCCGACGCAGCACCTCAATGCCGTTCAGCTCCGGCAGCATGACGTCGAGCAGCACGAGGTCCCACTCTCCAGAGGAGGCTTGCAGGAAACCGCTGCGGCCGTCCAAAGCATGTCCGACCTCATACCCCTCATGCTCCAGCTCAAGCTGCAGAATACGGGCAATGCTCTCTTCGTCTTCAATCACCAGCACGCGTTCATTCATTCTAAGATGTCACCTGCTTTCCTGTAGATTGCACCAGGGCCGGCGTTCAGCTCTGGAGCTGTTTCATCGACCAGGACTCAACGTCCCAAGTCTTCGTCACCCAATCCTCATAGAAATCGGGTTCATGCGAAACGAGTACAACTGTACCGCGATAAGCTTGCAGCGCGCGCTTCAGCTCAGCCTTGGCGTGAACGTCCAAGTGGTTCGTCGGCTCATCAAACAGAATCCAGTTGCTCTCGTGGAGCATCAGTTTGCACAACCGTACTTTAGCTTGCTCGCCGCCGCTCAATTGGTTGAGTGCACGGGTAATATGCTCGTTTTTGAGTCCGCAACGCGCCAGTGCCGCCCGTACCTCATGCTGGTTCATCCAGGAAAATTCATTCCAAACATCGTCCAGCGGAGTCATTGTAGGCGCCTTGGCTTCTTGTTCGAAATAGGCTGGAAGTAAATAATCACCGCGATAAACTTCGCCATCAAGCGGCTCGATGCGGCCAAGAATCGTCTTCAGCAGCGTCGACTTACCGACGCCGTTGCAGCCGACAATGGCAATCTTGTCGCCACGTTCAATCAGCACATCCATCGATGGAATCAGAGGTTTCGCGTAACCGATGCTGAGACCTTTTGCCTCGAAGATCGTCTTACCGCTCGTACGGCCTTCCTTGAAGGCGAATGTCGGCTTGGCCGCTTCTTCCGGCTTATCGATCCGATCGATCCGATCCAGCTGTTTCTCACGGCTTTTGGCCCGACCAGAGGTCGAGGCGCGCGCTTTGTTACGCTGGATGAAGTCCTCTTGCTTCTTGATGAAATCCTGCTGCTTTTCGTATGCTCCCAAGTGCTGGGCTTTATTCAATTCCGCCATCTCCAGAAACTTCTCATAGTTGCCCGTATAGCGTGTCAGGCGAGTGAATTCCAGATGGTAGATGACGCTAACGACCGAGTTCATGAAGCCCGTGTCATGGGAAATGAGCATGAAGGCATTGGGGTAGTTGCGCAAATATCCGGCCAGCCAAGTAATATGCTCCTCATCCAAATAGTTCGTAGGCTCATCCAAAAGTAGGACCGTAGGCTTCTCCAGCAGCAGCTTGGCAAGCAGTACTTTTGTGCGCTGACCACCGCTAAGTGCGGATACATCGCGGTCCAGACCGACTGCGTTCAAGCCGAGGCCGTTGGCCATCTCCTCTACCTTCACGTCGAGCATGTAATAATCACCAATCTCCAGCTCTTCCTGAATTTCGCCCATGCGTTCCAACAGAGCGTCCAGATCGGCATCCGGCTCGCCCATAGCAGCCGTTACCTCTCCGAGCTCCTTCTCCAGCTCCAGCAGCGGAGCGAAGGCATCGCGCAGTACGTCGCGAATTGTCTTGCCCGGTTGCAGCTTTGTATGCTGATCGAGGTAGCCGTAGCGGATTTTAGGCGTCCACTCAACGCGGCCTTCGTCTTTCAATTGTTTGCCTGTAAGAATATTCATAAGGGTTGATTTTCCAGCTCCATTGGCTCCTACAAGCCCAACTCGTTCTCCTGCCAACAAGCGGAAGGAAACATCCCTGAACAAAATCCGGTCCCCGAATGTATGTGATAAATTTTCTACTGTTAATAAGCTCATGAGTTGTTGAATTCTCCATTCCTGTTAGATACAAAAGTCATGGGGAATATGATCGCCCCTAATAGGTTATTGTACCATAACCTGCCCCCTGTTGGCTTCCCCTATTGCTTATAATTTAAGCGAATCGCATATTGCCGTTGCACGGCTTCGGTTAGCGGCTTCATGCTCGCTCTAAGCCTGCTGGCCGAGCGTCCCTTGCGAGGAAGCGGAAAACCCTGCCAAAGCATCATGTACCAGTCCTCGGGCGGAAGAAAAGGGATAAAGGCATCTGGTCGGCACGGCAGCATGCCCAGCCATTCCCTCCGTCTGGCAAAAGTAACATCTTTATTGGCAGCCCACAGCATCCCTTTGCTTGTTCTTGTCCCTCTGCTTGTTCCGCGCTCACTAGTTCGAAGTTCTCCGGTTAGTTCTTCAAGCAGCTCCATCCTCTCCGCGGACCAGCGCGAAGGATCGGGATCAGCAACAGCGATAATCAAGGAAGACGAACGAAGCCTATTTAATGCTTCTGGCCGCTCCCAGCCGGAGGACCAGTCCAGTAGTTGAATTTGGCGTCCATCTCCGTGCAGCATGAGACCAAGACGCGCATCGTCATCCGGCCGAGACTGGGACCCAGCATGTGGTCCTTTTAATAGCCATTCTACCCCGCCCTCGCGCAGTGTAACATATCGAGGATCTAACGCTGTCGGCAAAGAGCCGGAATTAGCGCCCAGCAGCGCATGCCAGTGTGGCTGTCCGGACTGGATTTCTACAGCCTGAACGGAAAAACCGATCTCGGCCAGCAGCCGGGCCAACATCAGGGTAATGAAAGTGGCGCCGCTCCCAGGAGAAACAGAAAGAATCGATACTTGCACTTGTTGGCTATCGCCTACAGCTTTGCCGCTACTGAATCCGCCCTGTCTCAACCCAGTCGCTAGAGGGGTGCTGCGTTTACTGTAAAAGTCTACCGCTGCCCAGTCTGCAATTGCGGCTGCCGCCTCCATCATACTGGTAAACCTGCGGCCACGCTCCGGCTGCAACAGCCTTTCAAGCCATGGCGGCAAAGCGCCGCGGCCAGCGTGACCGCGTAGAGCAAGCTCCGGCAGCTTTCCCGTCAGCAGCAAGCAAAGCAGGCAGCCAAGCCCGTACATATCCGTACGTGCATCGCTTTGCTGGCCTGTCAGCTGCTCCGGAGCGGCATAACCTGGCGTTCCAAGCTGGGTCGTATCCGCTGCCTGGGAGGGGAGAAAGCGCCTTGCTATGCCAAAATCGATAAGCTTCACCCCCCCAGCCCGATCGATCATGACATTGGAAGGTTTGAGATCGCGATGCACGATCGGCGGCGACTGTGCATGCAAGTAACCAAGCGCCGAGCATAGCTGCAGCGCAATGGAAGCCGTGTCCGTCGCCGACAAAGGAGCTTCCCTTGCTGCTATTAGCTCCTCCAGCGTATGTCCCTCCACATAGTCCATTACAAGCATCTCGCCACGGCCGTTTTCCGCCGGAAAATAGTCATACAACTGCGGCAAATGAGCATGGGAGAGCTGCATCTGCATATGCGCCTCCTCCACACTCAAAAGCTCCCCTGCTCCGCCCGCAGGCTTGAGCTTAAGCGCACGCAAACGGCCGTCCAGCCGCAAGTCTTCTGCGGCATAAACCTGCCCCATACCGCCTTCACCTATCTGGCGCAGGATGCGGTATCTCCCTCCGGCGATGTCTCCCGGCAGGAAACTTGCCTCGCCGTCATTCATCCGTCTGCCCGTATGCTCAGTTCTCATCCCATTTCTCCCACCTTTATCATTAAATAAGCGATTTTCAAGTTAAAGCCGGGGTTGGAATGGAGGAAGTTTAGGGAGCATATTGATTCTGTTTATCCTGCTCGTTCTCGTCACTCCATGCTTTCCTCCTCGAGACTGCTCCCAGGGCGAGGATTCAAATGACATATCATCTTCCACTACCGAAGGATTTGACATTTTTAATGAATCGCGTTATTCCTTTATTTGGTATAATTTATTTGGCGAACAGGTAAATCCGAACCCTAGCATTGTTTTGCCGCCATATGGCGGGGTCAACACTTTGAATTACGAATTGATTATTCAGGTGGCACCACCAACTCTACCCAGTATTATAAGCGTGCAAGTTCTGATTTGACTGTTCTTACCTTTGAATTACAGAGTAGAATCTCTTTATTCGGAAAAAGAAACCCTTCGATTAATAATGTCAATAGTGCCTTCAACTTAAACTATGATATTGCTGCCACTAGGCTAGTTATTTCCAATGGAAAATCTTTTATCTAATAAAAAAACCGCTGAAGACAGCGTCCTCCGCATGGAGACACTGCCATTCAGCGGGATTCTTTCCCGTTTGTGCTTACTTATTACTCGCTATTGTTGCTATTTCTGCTATATTGCTGACTGTTTGCCGTTGGCTGGCCTATTGCGTGCTTGTTTGCCTGCCTCTTACAGTGTCTTACTTGTTCCTCTGTTACTTCTTCTTCATGTACAGCGTCATTTCCTCCCGATTATGGAAGAGCTGTCTCGCGCCGAGAATTTCGAACTGCTCGCTAAAGCGGCTCATCACCTCGCGGATCGTCTGAAGCGGCTTGCGATGCATTAGCTTCACCGTAACAATCGCCGTCCCGCCGCTTTGCAGCGCGGGGGTGAGATCCTGTACGAGCCGACACATCTGCATCGGACTCCAGCTCATATCGCAGACAAGCAGATCAAAGCTATCTGGATCGAACTTAACTTCCGATGCATTTTTGCGCAGCACCGTCAGTGTTCGATACGCCCGTAGCGAAGGATGCAGCTCTGCCGGATCGACCGCTGTCACCTTCAGCCCCCGCTCAAGCAGCAGGGACGTCCAGCCGCCGGGAGCAGCACCGATATCAAGCGCATGCTTGAAGTTGGCATAGTCCAGTCCAAACTCACGCTCCGCTTCCAGCAGCTTGAACTTGGCGCGGGAAATCTGCCCGTCTTCCTTCTGGAAGCGCACAGCGCCGCCAGGCCAGTCGCTCAGCATTTCCTCTGGCGTGCCGATGCCCGCATATAGCGTGTCCTTAGTGGCATAAATGGACACCAAGCGATCCGGCTGCTTGTGTGCAGGCTCCGCGCCAGCTTCGGCAAGCACGGCATCTAGCAAAGCGCGGGTATCCGCTGCTGAATAAGGATATGGGCTTCCGTCCGCCTTGCGTACATGGACGCCAACCCGCATTCCGGCGAGCTTGCCCCGGCAGAGCCGCAGCCAGTCGCCGAGCCAGTCCAAATCATCCGCATCTAGCGACAAAGTGCGGGATGCATCCACAGGCTGGAGATGACGCAAGAAAATCGGCTTGCCCTCCCGCACGGTTTGCAGCACTGCCTCACGATCTTGCGGCAGCTGCATAAGGAAAACCTCTCCGGGCGATAGCTGAGAGAGCGACAGCCCGTCAAACAGGCGGCGCAGCTCCTCCATTGCATAAGAGGAATAATTTTTATTCGCGGTTCCGATCCACTCCGTCAATTGTTTGCACCATCCGCTCTTACTTTTATCCAGGGCCGTCCATAGGCCCAATCTACTTCGAGTGGAAGCCCGTAGGCTTCAGACAACACCTCGCCCGACAGCACCTGCTCCTTCGGTCCCGCATGCAGCAGTCGTCCTTCATGCAGCAGCGCTACATGGGTGAACATTGGCATGATCTCCTCCATGTGATGAGTCACATAGATGACTGTCAGTTGATTCGTTGATAGCCTATCAATCTGCGCCAGTAACTTCTCGCGCTCATGCAGATCAAGCGCTGAACAAGGTTCGTCGAGAATGAGCACTTCCGGGGAGCTCATCAGCGCTCTGGCCAGTAACACCTTTTTGCGCTCTCCTTGCGAAAGAGTGCCGAACGGCTGCTCCGCCGCATGAGCGAGTCCCGCTTGCTGGAGCAGCAAGATCGCCTTTTGTTTAACGGCAGGATCAATCTCCTGATAGAACCGCAGAAAAGCGTATTCCCCTGTCGCAACAACTTCCCACACAGAGTCGGCGAGCGCTAACTTCTCGACCAGCGATTGGCTGATATAGCCGATGCGCTTGCGCACTTCGCGAACATCACATTCCCCGAAGCGGTTGCCCAACACATCGACAGTACCCGTGCTTGGAAACATATAACCGGTCAGCATTTCTAGCAACGTCGTTTTGCCCGAGCCGTTGCGACCGAGAATGACCCATTGCTCCCCCGCTTCGATTTTAAGGCTGACATCACTTAGTATCGTTCGTTGTTCCCTCTGCAAGCAGAGGTGGTTCAGCTCGATGATCGACATTCTCATTCCCCCTGTTGCAAGCGATAAGCCTTATCGTCCGTAGGACGATTGTTGATGAAAATGAAAATACGAGAATGATGAAAAAACGCTCAGCCTTCTCCGGCAGCCGCCTCCGAATTTGCAATGGATGCCGTACTGCTATCGCCGCCTGTCTCCAGTGCCTTCTTCAGCGCTTCGTCGGTCAGAGGACCGCCATGCAGCGTTACGCCAGTCGGCAGCGCGTCGGACAAACGCTTGTACATCTGCTGTCTCCCAGCTTCGCTCGAAGTGTGCAGATAGATTTCGCGCGGGAACCTCCCGCTGTCCGCGATCCAGGAAGCGACCTCGTAACCGGTCGGCTCGTTCCAACCCAAATCATAATCAAGAGAAAGCATGCCAATCTCACCGGATTGCAGCAGGACAATACACTCCTCTGCCGTCCGTGCAAGCATGAATCCCTCCGGGCAGTGTCTAAAATCATCCAGATACAGATGAATCATCCGAGCTTCTCCTCCTCTTCCAGCATCCTGCGTAGCTGCTGCAGATGGGTTCCGTCCGCATCTGAAGCGGTCTCAAGCACGGCGGGTACGCCTGGAAAATGTTCCAGCAGCCAGGCGATGCCGGCCATGCCAAGCTCTCCTTCGCCCAGTCTAGCGTGGCGGTCGCGACGCGATCCGCTCGCATACACCGAGCCGTTGACATGCAGCGCGAGTACATGGTCCTTAGCCGCTTGTCCAGCGGGACTCGAAGCCCAAGCGGGGCTTGGGCTTCCGTCCCATACACCGCTCGCGAACAGATGGCAGCTATCCAGGCAGAAGCCCAGCTTGTCCGGTTCGCGACAGAGGGAGCGGATCTGCACCAGCTCCTCCAGCGTCATGCCCATGAAGCCATGGTTGCCGGCTTGATTTTCGATCAGCAGACGACAGCTCCCCTGCCAGCGCTCCGTGATAGAATCCAGCGTCGCGATCATCAGCCTGTAACCTTCCAAGGGATCGCCTTCTTTGTACACTCCAAAATGAACAACAACGCCAAGCGAGCCGCAGCTCTCCGCGATGTCGAGGTCATTCAGCAGCGACAAAGCTGTCCGCTCTCTAACTTCCGCACTCGGCGATGCCAAATTGCATGGATACGGAGAATGCGCGATGGAGGCGATTCCCTTTTCCCGGCAAAACTCTAGGCAGCGCGCCGCATCGCTGCGATCGAAAGATTTTACCCCGAGGCTGCGCGGATTCTTAGGAAAATATTGAAAGGAGCCGCAACCAAGCGCATACGCCCGCTGGGCCGCAGCGAGGTACCCGCCACGAGTGCTAACATGAGCTCCCCGCCGGTTGCCGGCCGCCATTGTTAGCGATCCCGCTGGCATTTCGGGCAGAAGAACACCTTGCGCGAAGCCTGTTCCTCTTGCACAATTTTGCCTCCACAACGGCTGCAATCGCCGTCCGGACGGTCATATACCTTGCACTCATCGTTATATCCACCAGTCACGGTATCACCGGTTTGGAAAGGATTCTCCATATATCCGCCGCGAGCCTTAGCTTCCAGCAGCACGCTGTGCAAAGCGTCATAAAGTCGAGCAATTGTTGCCGGTTCAAGCGAGCTGATGCGAGCGCTCGGAAGCACTTCCGCCTGCCAGGCAATCTCATCCCCATAACAATTGCCGATGCCTGCAAGCACGCTTTGGTCCACGAGAGCTGTTTTGAGCGCGCTGCGCTTTTTGGTCATCAGCCTTTCAGTGAATCGCTCCAGCGTTAACCGAGGGTCCAGCGGCTCTGGGCCGAGTGCCGCCAGTCGAGCATCGGCATCGCGGGCAGTCAGTAGATGCAAATACCCAAGGCGAAGCCCGATAAAGTACAAGTTACCGTTCTCGAACTCCAACTTCACCTGTACCGTGCGATCCGGCTTTTCCTCTTCCGTGCCAAAAAACATCCAGCCACCGAGCATCAAATGGAGCAACAGCCGCTGCCCGTTGTCGAGGTGGAAAAGAAGATGTTTGCCTCGGCGTTCGACAAACCAGATGGTACGGCCTTCAACCTGGCGGATGAACTCATCCACAGGTATATTCAGCGACTTCTCTCGACCCACCTGGACGGATCGGATCCGCTGACCCGCTACAGCGGTACCAACGAGCATCCGGTAGTGGTCCATCTCGGGATATTCCGGCATATTCTGTTCGCATCCTTCCTCATGTTAATCCTCTGTACCGCGTACCTCACTTATGCGCCTTAGGCGCGCAAAATATACCTCCGCAGCTCATCGAGGCTGACACAGGAGGCGTATGGGGAAACATTTGCCACAGTCGCATAACGTTCGTAGTTGGCAGCATCGGTAAGTCCCGTCAGCACCAGGATAGTACGACAGCCAGAGTTGTCTCCAGAAGCAATATCGGTCGCCAAATTGTCACCAACGACCCACACTTCTTCCCTCGTCACACCGAGCCTGCCGAGCGCATAGTCCATCAGCACTGGCGAAGGTTTTCCGATGAGTACCGGCTGTACACCCGAGGCGGCCTGGAGCATCGCCCCAATCGAACCAGCCCCTGGAAATAGCCCTCCCTTGGAAGGAAGGAGCAGATCCGGATTCGTCATTATGTAAGCTGCTCCCGAGAGCAGCTCGCGCACAGCGGCGGCAGCCTGCTCATAGGTGAAGCGGCGATTGATGCCTTGCACAACAGCATCGGCAGCTTCCTCGACCAGTTGCAGCCCTGCCCCTTCCAGCTCTTCGGCCAAACCTTCTTCGCCGACCATGAAGATTTTACCGCCAGGATAATGCTCTGCCGCGTAGGCAGCCGCAGCCTGAGCCGAAGTGCATACCTCGTCGGCACTCGCGGGGATGCCCATCGCCCTCAGCCTTTGGGCTACAGCAGCCGGGCTGGCTGAGGAATTATTCGTTACATATTTATAAGGAACTCCAGCTTCGCGAAGCGCCTTCATTAACTCTGGCGCTCCCTCGATTACTTCATCGCCCCGATAGATCGTACCGTCCAAATCCAGCAGGAGCCCGCTAATGCGCCGATCCGGCTCACGCAATCCGGGCAAATCATGTTGTAGCTTTTCCATCATCTGCCTGCCTCCAATCTTGCTTCGGCTGCGCCAAACTTGCGGAGCAGGCGATCCCTGCGTCGACGCAGAGCTTCGAGCTCGCTGCGCTTACGAGCGTCCCGCCTAACAAGCGGATGCGAAACAGCGAGCACGAGTGCCTCCTCTGCCAAATCCAATGCGGCAGAGAAGTTTTTGCCCTTATGCTCATAGTACATAGCCAGCTCGACATGAGCTTGCCAATCCGGGATCGCAGCCACAGCGAAGCCGGCCGCAGCTTTCTGCCACAATACCACAGCACGCTCCCAATTGCCAGCCTTCTTGTCCCTCATTGCCAGGCCATGCAAGGCTCCAGGAGGAACGAAGTCTCCCTTGGTAAGCAGTGCAAACAGCCGCTCGGCTTCGTCCTGCTCGCCCATCCGTTCGAGCCATAATCCGGTGCGCAGCAGCTCCTCCGCTCCCTCCGGCATCGGGAACCCGCTGCCGGCCTCGCCGCCGAGCAATTGCCCGAAGCGAATGCCGAGGCATGCCAGCGACACCATATCCTGCTCATTGTGCCGGAAAACGCCTTCCAGCACCGCAGGATCTCCTTCGGCCAAATAGCGGAAATATAGCGTTGGCGCCAGAGAGCCCGGCACATCATCTAGCCGGAAAATGCCGAGCCGTTCCTCCTCTACATGGCTAAGCCTGCATGAAGTGAGGGTGTTTTTCCAGATGCTGCGGGAGGGATGCAGGAAGTCCAGATGCAGCAGCTCCGGCAGCTCCCGGCCAAGCCCGTTCATAATAAGTCTTGTTTGTACGAGCGGCCAGTCGAATGAACGGCCGTTGTATGTCGCCAGCCAGCGGAAGCGAGAGAGCAACAACTCCAGCTCGGTTAACATCGCCAACTCCTCAGCGGGATGGCGGATTAGAAATTGACGAATGACAAAAGCGTCCGACTCATAATAGGCAAGTCCCATCATGAACGCAACATTACCCGTTCCTCCGCCGAGCCCCGTCGTCTCCAGGTCAAGGAAAAGCACCTCTCCTGGCGTAGGAACTCCTCCGCTTTCCGGGTGGAATGCCTTTAGGCGGGACGCAGCCGGCAGCCATTCGTCTAGCTGGTGAATCCCGCTGCGATGCGAAAGCGGCAGGCGCAGCCGCCTCTCCAAGCACTCTCCGGCTTCGACGGTGAGCAGGCGCACACCGAGCGCCGCCCATTCCGGGCCGGCATCGTCGCTGAGTGTATTCGCTTCAACAAGCGACTGAGCTTCCAGTTCGGCTCCTGACCGCGGACCAACTGCGTGGGCATCCTCGGCCTTTGGTCCATCCGCTTGAACTTCCCCAGCCTTCAGATCATTCGCTTGAGCACCCTTAGCCTTCAGCCCGTTCTCCTGGGCTTCCTCAACCTGAGACCCATCCACCAGGGCCTCCTCGGCATTCAGCCCGGCCGTCCCAGCCTCCTCGAACTGCAGCCCGTCCGTCTCAGCCTCCTCAGTCTGCGGCTTGATGCCGCGCAACCGGTTCATTCGCTCGCGCATTCCGCTCATGAGCGCACCGCCTGTGCGATCAGCTGCCTCGCCTGCGACTTGCCGAGCAGCCCGACCTCTTCGATCGGACCGACACATGCCGGGCATCCGCTCAGGCAGCTGCAGGAAGAGATTAGCCCTTTGGCGCGTTCCAGCAACTCATCATGTACCTCGTACAAACGCTCGGCGAGACCGATCCCGCCTGGATACCGATCATAAAAATAGATCGTCGGCAGCTGCGTATGCACCGCCTTCACCTGCGGCACGACCCGTATGTCCAGCGGATCGCACATCAAATAAAGAGGCGCGATGTGCACAAGCACATTCGCTAGGCCGAGCAGTGCGAACTGCATCTCATTCGTTCCCATGTCGGCCGCCGCCTCCGGGCTGAAGCTGAACCAATATCCGCTCGTATGCAGCTCCTCTTCCGGCAGATGAATGGGGCCGGAACCTATGTTCTCATGCGTACGCAGACGAATTTTTTTGAAAATCGTCGGCTTGGCATTAACCGTCAACTCGCCGTATTGCAACAGCAATTGCCCGCTTACTCGCTCCTTGTCAGAATGGAGCACCTTGAGCTCTACGGCTAGGCTCGCATCCGTATAATAGTCCACGTTCACCTGGCGTACGTAGGCTTTCTTTTCGGGAAAATCAAGCTTCTCGACCTGATACTGGACGCCCTCATGAATATAAATAGCCTCCTCGTGGATAAGCGTCGGTGCGCTGAAACGGTCGACCTCGCCAAGCACCCGGTTGCCCTCAGTCAGATCGATAATAATGAAGTTCTCCTGCGCCGCAGAGCGCAGCGATATACCATGAGCCGGAAAGCTCTGCTCCATCCAGTACCAGCGATCCTTCACATAATGCAGCACCTTTTCCTCCGTTAGAAACTCCAGCATGTCCTCCAGCCTCTCGCCCCCGAATCTGTCTCCAGCCTTGAAGGGCAGCTCGTAGGCGGCGCATTTGACATGGTCGATCAGAATGAGCAGATTATCGGGATGAATGAGTGCACGCTCCGGCGGAGCGCTGAAGAAAAAGTCCGGATTCTGGATCATGTACTGGTCCAAAGGATTGCTGCTCGCCACCATAAAAGTAACCGAGCTCGTCTGACGCCTACCCGCTCGACCTGATTGCTGCCATGTACTGGCCACCGTTCCGGGATAACCGTTGAGCACGCAAGCTTGCAGCTGGCCGATATCGATGCCGAGCTCCAGCGCATTCGTACTGACGACGCCGCGAATCTCCCCGCTGCGCAGCCCCTTCTCGATCTCGCGCCGTAGCTTGGGCAAATACCCGCCTCGATAGCCGCGAATCGTCCGATCATCCAGCTTGCCCCTAACCGCATCCTGGAGGTAGGTGAGCAGCAGTTCCACACGAACGCGGCTACGCGCGAACACGATCGTTTGCACACCTTGTTTAAGCAGTTTTGCAGCGAGTCGACGGGTTTCCAGAACGCTGCTGCGGCGGATGCCGAGCTGCTGGTTGACGACAGGCGGATTATAAAAAATAAAATGCTTTTCGCCCATCGGCGCCCCATTGTCAGCTACAAGTGCCATTGGTGCACCGGTCAGCCGCTCCGCATGCTCCAGCGGATTCTCGATCGTCGCCGAGGCGCAAATAAACTGCGGCGTTGAGCCATAAAACTGGCAGATGCGCAGCAGTCTGCGGATAACATTGGCGACATGGCTGCCGAACACGCCTCGGTATGAATGCAGCTCATCGATGACGATGTAGCGGATATTTTCGAACAACTTCACCCACTTCGTATGATGAGGCAGAATGGCTGAATGCAGCATGTCGGGATTCGTAACGACGATATGACACGCATTGCGGATCGCCTGACGCACCTGAGGAGGTGTATCTCCGTCATATGTATGCGTTTTGAGATCAACCTCCATCAAATCGGCCAGCGTTTGCAGCTCGGCGACCTGATCTTGCGCGAGCGCTTTAGTAGGGAACAGATAGAGCGCCCTGCCCCCTTCATTTTCGAGAAGGGACTGCAGCACCGGGAGGTTGTAACAAAGGGTTTTACCAGAAGCCGTAGGCGTCACAGCAACAATATTTCGACCCCCGCGCACTTCACGATAGGCATCATCCTGATGGGTGAACAGCCTGTCGATGCCTTTTTTGCGGAGGGCGTCAGCCAGCTTGGGATGCAGATTGTCCGGGAATTCCCTAGCGCGCGCCTCGCGTGGAGGGATCGTTTGCCAATGCGTCACATGGTCCATAATTTCGGGGTCCTGCTTCAGCTCCTCCAGCCAATCGTCAAGGCCGTCCGCTCTGCCCGTCCATCGGTTCATGTGCTTCACTCCGTTTCTCTTTCTAGTGTTTCTATTGTACAGAATACATGTTCGGTTCGCAATCATAGAACCCTACTAATTAGCTTCATTTATGTTTAATGTAATTAAATTTAAACTAGATTAAACGAAGCGAGTCGAATCGCTTGGCGCTAGACGTGGGCTCAATTTTGACCCGAGTCCTTCGCTCCCTATCACTAAACAGAAAAATGGCTCCCGCCTCATTAGGAGGTAGGAGCCATTGTTTCATTACCATTTACGACAAGCTAGAGTCTTGCGGCAACTCACCGCGACGCGGAATTTGTATCGACATCAGATCCGCTCCAGCATACGATTCCGGGAACACGGAGCGTGCCTCCTGCAGCAAGGCAACCATATCCTCATCGCGATAACGGCTGCTGATATGAGTCATATACAATCTCTGCGCACCTGCTGCACGAGCCGCTTCAGCCGCTTGCAGAGTTGTCGAATGGCCGTAGGCAGCGGCCTTTTCCGCCATATCGCCTTGAAAAGTAGCCTCATGAACGAGCAGATCCGCTCCCTGGGCCAATTGACCAACTCCGTGACAAGGTACCGTATCACCGAGAATAGCAATGATGCGGCCCCTCAAATCCGGCCCTGTCACATCCCCACTACGGACAAGCTGGCCGTCTGGCAGCATGACATCCCTGCCGTTTTTGAGCTGGCCGAGCAGCGGGCCGAACGGTACGCCGAGTTCTCGCGCCTTGGCCGCATCTAACGTGCCAGGTTTGTCCTTTTCGACTATTCGGAAGCCCCAGCAAGGAACTCGATGATTCAAAGGATGTGCCTCCACGATTAGCTCCTCATCCTCATAAATGACCCCTGCCTCCAGCTCGGTAATGATCAGCTCATAATCCAGATGGGAAGAAGTCAATCGGAACACCGCATCGATATAATCCTTGATCCCTTGCGGCCCGAAGAGCTGCAGCGGTCCTGAGCCGGCATGATAGGAGCGAGAGCTAAGCAGCCCTGGCAGACCATTAATATGATCTCCATGAAGATGAGTGATGAACACAGCCTCGATTTTGTTCAGCTTAATCGGAGTGTTCATCAGTTGATGCTGGGTTGCTTCACCACAATCGAACAGCCAGATCGAGCCGCGCGGCTGGGGAAGCGTCAACGCCATCGAGGTTACATTCCGCTGCCTCGACGGCCTGCCTGCCCCAGTACCGAGAAATGTAAGCTCCATGCTTTCGCCTCCCCTTCCATCCCTATCTATTTCACAGCTTTGAACCAGGCACGTTGCACTAAGCTTTGTCTACGTTGAAATACTGCGCCTCTGGATGGGCAAATACCATTGCTGATACAGACGCCTCAGGCTCCATCATGAAGCCTTCTGTAAGCTCCACGCCGATATCCTCTGGTTTCATAAGCTCGAACAGCGGACCCTGATCCTCCAAATTCGGACAAGCAGGATAGCCGAACGAAACCCGAATGCCTTGGTAGCGCGCGCCGTGACGCTGCTTCATCGTCATTTCCGGTGGGTCCGGATAGCCCCAAACATCCCGCATCATATGGTGAACGCGCTCCGCAAGACCTTCCGCGACCTCAAGTGCAACGGACTGCAGAGCATGGGAACGCAGGTAATCCCCCTTGTCCTTCCAGGAGCTAGCCAGCTCCCGCACGCCTTCTCCAGCTGTAACGACGAGGAAACCTACATAGTCCATAACGCCGCTATCAACACTGCGCAAATAGTCCGCCAAGCATAGATAAGGCTCCACTTGCTGCCGAGGGAAGTTGAAGCGCTTTAAAACACGGGTCTGATCCTCAGGATCGTACACGAGAATGTCATTACCGTCGGATTGCGCTGGGAAGAAGCGATACATACCTTGCGCTTTCACGATTCCTTCTCGGGCCGCTTCATAGAGAATAGTGTCAACGGTGTCTTTTAGACCCATCACTTTTTCATCCCGTTTTTCGAGCAGCTCCTCAACTTTCCCGCGAACGCCAAGATGATGACCAAGCAGCATCTGCATATTCACATAGGGAACAATCTGAGGGATCGGA
This sequence comes from Paenibacillus herberti, assembly GCF_002233675.1. Taxonomy (GTDB): domain Bacteria; phylum Bacillota; class Bacilli; order Paenibacillales; family Paenibacillaceae; genus Paenibacillus_O; species Paenibacillus_O herberti. Next base: position 1,571,027 of record NZ_NMUQ01000001.1, read on the forward strand.
ACGTTGCGCAAAATATGGCGATCCAAGTCAGGTGGAATAAATACAGGCGCATTCTGTGAAATACCGCTGCGTACCGCGCGCGTCAGTTCAGGCAGCTTTGGCTTTTCCTCCACCGCAACGCCTCCGGAAGCTTTAAATTCGGCCAGCTCGTTCTCCATGACAGAGCGATGCTCCTTATTCATCAGCTTGTTCGCCAAATCCAGCCCTTCCATCGCATCCTTAGCATAAAGCACAAGACCATCGTACTCGGGAATGATGCGCGTTTTGGTGAATTTGCGGGTCAGTGCCGCTCCTCCAACCATAATTGGCACGTCAATGTCGGCATTGCGCAAATCCTGCGCCGTAATGACCATTTGCTGCGCAGATTTCACCAGCAGACCGGACAAACCGATCGCATCCGCCTTCTCTCGGCGCTGAGCCTCGATTAATTGCTCTGGCGGAACTTTAATTCCCAAGTTTACGATATGATACCCATTATTGGAAAGGATAATCTCGACCAAGTTTTTACCGATGTCATGTACATCGCCTTTGACGGTGGCCAAAATGATCTTGCCTTTGACCGAGGACTCCTCTTTCTCCATGAACGGCTCCAGATGCGCAACGGACGCCTTCATCACCTCGGCGCTCTGCAGCACTTCGGCCACGATCAGCTCGTTTTTGTTGAACAGTCGGCCGACTTCTTCCATCCCTTTCATCAGCGGGCCGTTGATGATTTCGAGCGGGCTGTACTTCTGCATCGCCACATCCAGGTCAGGAATAAGCCCTTCCTTAGTGCCTTCTACTACATACGATGCCAAGCGCTCTTCCAGCGGCAGGCTGGATGTTTTATCCCTTTTCTCGACTTTTTTCTCGCGGAATGCAGCGACAAACGCCGCCAGCGTCTCATCATTAGTTCGGTAAATGAGATCCTCTGCCAGCTTCCGCTCATGGTCCGGGATGGATGCGTAACGCTCCAGCTTCTCGGTATTAACGATGGCATAATCCAGTCCAGCCTTGGTACATTCGTACAAATAAACCGAGTTCAGTACTTCACGGCCCGCCTCCGGCAGTCCAAAGCTGATGTTACTGATGCCGAGAATCGTATGACAACGCGGCATCGCCTGCTTGATGAGACGAATGCCTTCAACCGTCTCTTCAGCGGAGCCGATGTATTGCTCGTCACCAGTGCCGACAGGGAACATCAACGGGTCGAAAATAATATCCTCGGGCTGCAAGCCGTATTTGTTGACGAGCAGATCATAGGAACGCTGTGCAACTGCCAGCTTGTCCTCTCGCTTGATCGCCTGGCCGGTTTCATCAATCGTACCAACGACGACAGCTGCGCCATATTTGTGGATAATCGGGACGACTTGCTGGAACTTCTCCTCGCCATCCTCCAGGTTGATCGAGTTGATAATCGCCTTGCCCTGGGAATATTTCAAAGACAGCTCGATGACCTTCGGGTCAGTCGTATCAATGACGAGTGGAGCCTTCACCAGCTTAACGACAATCTCCAAAAAGAGACGCATGTCCTCGGTCTCGTCGCGGTCAGGGTCTTGTAGGCAGACGTCAATGACATGGGCGCCTTTTTTTACTTGAGCGCGAGCGATCTCAGCCGCTTCCTCGTATTTGCCCTCGACGATGAGCCGCTTGAACTTACGGGAACCGAGCACATTCGTGCGCTCGCCGACCATGTATGGCCGATTATCCGGCTCGATGTAGACGGTCTCAATGCCGGACACGGCTGGAGCATGTGAGCCACTCCGTGGGCGTGGCGGGTAGTTCGCCATCTTATCAACAAGCGCCCGAATATGAGCTGGCGTCGTTCCACAACAGCCTCCGGCGATATTTAGCCAGCCTTGCTCGGCAAAAGCGCCCATTTTGATTGCAAGCGACTGAGGGGACTCGTGGTACTGGCCGTTCTCATCAGGTAGGCCGGCATTGGGATAACAGCTGATCGCCGCATGGGAAATGTCGCTAAGCGTACGGATATGATCGCGCATGAATTCCGGACCCGTCGCACAATTAAGCCCGATGGAGATCGGATTGAGATGTTCCAGTGAAATGTAGAAAGATTCGATGTTTTGTCCAGCCAGCGTCGTGCCCATCGGCTCGATCGTGCCCGAAATCATCAGTGGCAGCTGCACGCCGGTCTGCTCGTAAGCCTGACGGATGGCGATGCTGCCAGCCTTGACGTTCAGCGTATCCTGAGAAGTTTCCAGCAGCATGGCGTCCACGCCGCCCTCGATAAGGGCAACCGCTTGCTCCATATAGCTCTCTACAAGGCCTTCAAAAGTGACGCCACCTGTAACGGAAAGCGTTTTGGTCGTAGGCCCAATAGCGCCCACAACAAAACGCGGATGCTCGGGCGTACTGTACTTATCAGCCGCTTCGCGGGCAATTCTGGCTGCAGCCAGGTTAATTTCGCGGGCTTTTTCCGGAATATCGTACTCGGCAAGTACGATGCTTGCACCGCCGAACGTGTTCGTCTCAATCAGGTCAGCTCCGGCCTCAAGATACTGCTCATGAATGGTGCGAATTACGTCGGGTCTGGTCAGGACAAGCATTTCATTGCAGCCATCCAGCTCCTCGCCGCCAAAATCGTCCGCAGCCAAATCGGCCTGCTGAATCATCGTGCCCATAGCTCCATCCATAATGAGGATGCGCTTTTCCAGCATTTCGTGCAAAGTCGGCTTCGACAACTCTCTACACCCTTCCCCCCAAAAATCATTAAAGATTAGTGTAGCAGAAGAATCGGCGACTGAAAAGAACTCTCATCGACAACTAGCGGGAAGAAAAAAGATGTTTTATAATAGGGGATAAAGCAATATTCAATTCATACCAATTGGAAAAGAGGGAATTAATCGTGGCTGAAATTCGCATCCGCAATACCGACGAGCGCATTTCCGGTGAAGAGCAGGTCAAGGCATTTCTAGATTCCCAAGAAGTTCTCTATGAGCATTGGGATTCGGACAAGCTGGACGAGTCGCTGCGCGAGAAATTCGTTCTGACAGACGAGGAAAAAGCCCGCATTCTCGAAACATACGATTCCGAAATCCGCGATCTGGCGGGCCGCCGCGGCTATCAGATCTGGGATATCATCACGCTGTCGGAATCGACGCCAAACCTGGATGAACTGCTCCAGAAGTTCGAGAACGTGCATACTCATACGGAAGACGAGATCCGCGCGATTACCGCAGGTCGTGGTATTTTCATCATTAAGGGCACTGATGATGTTGGTTACTTCGACGTCGAGCTCCAAGCTGGAGATGTCATCTCCGTCCCAGAAAACAAACCGCACTTCTTCACGTTGATGGATAATCGTAAAATCGTCGCGGTGCGCCTGTTCATCGAAAAAGATGGCTGGATCGCCCACAATTATTCGGACCCACAATTCCAAAAAGCCTAACCTTTCCTACAACAGGGTTACAAATGAAACGGACCTGTCACACCCCTAAGTAAGGGTGTACAGGTCCGTTTCATTTGTTTATATGTTAGCCAAGCAGCGGAATTAGCTGGTCCAATCGAGAAATTTCATGCACCGGTATGATCTCATCTGTACGGGTTTTGGCGTCGCGGTTGACCCAAACACTTGTCATTCCAATCGTGTTTGCGCCCAGAATATCCGTTGTCAGCTTATCACCGACCATGATTCCGTCTTCCGGATCAACTCCGATACATTCCAGTGCATGGCGGAAAATACCGGCATCTGGCTTACCCATTCCATAGTTGCCGCTGATGATGATCTCATCAAAATAAGGCGTCAGCTCCGGAACGCCGAGCAATTTCTCCTCTTGCAAATCCGGCGTCCCGTTCGTAAGTAGCAACAGCTTGTACTTGCCCTTGAGAGCATCAAGCACCTCGAAGGTCTCTTCGTAAACGATCGGCCGTTTGCGCCGCTCGGCCGGGAATCGTTCAGCCAGCTCGGCGCCAAGCTCGGCGTTGTCGATGCCAAGTGCTGCGAGTCCACGCGTCCAGGCATCTTTGCGGTAGCCGGGAGCCAACTGCTGCAGCTTGCGGAAAGACTCATGCTCTCCACCAGTGAAGTTAGCCCACAGTCCTTCGAAAGGGTTGATACCAATCAGCTTGGTGAAATCGAACGTCTCATAGGCGCTGTACAGCGCTCTCGCTTCGCTGCGGACTGCTTCTTCCAGCTTGACAGGATCTACTCCGCACTGCTCTTGCGCATAGTCTGTAGTAGCCCGAAAAGCCTCCTCCACACTACGCTCGTCCCATAAAAGCGTATCATCAAGATCAAATAACACCGCTTTTTTTGCCATGTTCCGTTCTCTCCCCCGCACTGCGTATGATGAGTTGCTGCATGCATACCATGTCTCGTGCTGCTTTCGGTCTATCATACTAATGCCGTCCACAAATCGTACTACTTCAGGTCTACTCTTGCATCCTTATTGCTTCATACAGCTAATTTACACTCGGTTGAAGCAAAGTATTTCACTATTGCCTATCGAAACGAATCCCATGCGCTGCGGCCATCTGCTCAAGACTTTCACCCATCTGCTCGATCGGATAACGGTTCATCACTCGGGAGAACACCCAATTTCCACCCTTTACTGGCTGGATAACAACATAACCCTTTTGAACCGAGATGCTCTTGATCTCATCTTTGTTGAGCCGTTTGTCTCCCATCATACGCCTCGTCTGCACATGGTCTGATCCGACCTGAAGATAGGGACGACGAAGGAAAAACAGCACTGCCAACGCTACATAAGCGGCAACGAGCAACCAACTTTGTGAACCGCTCCCCTTTTCTGTAGGGAGAAGAGAGAACAAGACCACAACAGAGACAAGCAAAATTGGGGAAATATAGTTGCGGCCCTTAAAACGGACCGGAGCGGTAGGATCAACTTTACCGGCATTGGGTTTAAATAGATCTTGACCACTTTTTTTGCGTTGTTTGTTCAATTGCGATGAGTTGCGGCGGATTTTGCGTTCCCAGGAACGTGACAAATTCTTTGACCTCCAAATGTGAAATAAGTATGCCTAACTTAGTCTTCTTTTTTTTCTTCATCTACCCATTCAATAGTATCCAGCTGCTGCTTGAAATTGCGCTTGAAATTATTCAAGTATTCCTGGCGCAAGCGGGTACGCTCTATGGCTTCATCAGGCGTAAGCCCGATTGTTTTATGCTTTCGCGAGAGCTCATTGATTCGAGCGATCAGAGCGTTGATGTCCATTGTCGGTCCCTCCCCCCGTTGTAAAAATCCTTTTCCTTCTAACTTTGAACGATGAGAAGGGACATGTCAAGAATACGAAAAGCCCTCTGGATGAAAGTCCGAGGGCGGTAAGTGAAAGCAAGAAATTAACTGTTAGTCAATGTAAGAAAAAATCAGTTGATGAGAGGGATAATGAGCTTGTCACCTGGATCAATGGAAGTTGATGCTAGGCCGTTACGCTTCTTAAGCCAAAACACACCTTCGCGGATATCATCCGATATATTGTAAGTTGCAGCAATAGACCAGAGCGTATCACCACTCGTTACGGTAATGCTCATCTCATCAGGAGCGGACGGGGCAATCTCCGAGCTGCTGGCTTGAGTGAATCCCCAAAGGCTTGTCAGAAGAAGAACGAACAACATCGCAGCAACTAGCCAAGGAACCATACGCCGAGCATGCCCGAAAGAATATGAAGAAGCGGAAGACTTCGATCTGCCGCGATAAGACTGTTCCATTGAAGAAGTCAAAGACTGTGTGTGTGTAGACGGAGAAACTGCGCCTGATCGATCACTACTGCTGTATCCCGATAACGTCAACATGAGATCCACTCCCAAACGTTTGTTCTGGTATCAGCTTAGCACGAACATTTGTTTCCGTCAATGTATTTCTGGAACGTTTGTTCGCAGAAATTATTCAACTTTCTATTGTTTTTCGAACAAGCAATCTCTTAAAATCACGGTCTGTTATTTTTCCGGAGTATAGGAGCTTAAGCTACTCCAAACTTATGCTTGTTTCTCCGTAATTTACGAACAACTGTTTCTCGAACTTATGTTTGTACGAACTCGGGTTCTGTGCTATACTCTGAAAAAGCTATCGTCTACTAAAACTATTCTGGAGTGAGTGCGATGTCTAAAGTGTCCAACCGCCAACAGGCGATACTCGACTTCATTAAGAATGAAGTGCGGGAAAAGGGCTATCCGCCTTCTGTACGTGAGATCGGCGAGGCGGTAGGTCTTGCATCCAGCTCTACCGTTCACGGCCATCTGGACCGCCTGGAGAAGAAGGGTATGATCCGCCGCGATCCAACGAAGCCGAGAGCAATCGAGATTCTCGACGGCGACTCTCCGTCTGAGCTTCCGTTCCCGACTTCTGTCAGCAAGATCCCTGTTGTAGGCAAGGTTACCGCTGGCTTGCCAATTACTGCTACCGAGAACATCGAGGAGTACTTCCCTCTCCCCGCTCATTTTGTCGGAGATCATGAAGTGTTCATGCTGAGCGTTGTGGGAGAGAGCATGATTGAGGCTGGTATACATAGCGGCGACTACGTCATCGTTCGCCAGCAATCTTCTGCGAGCAACGGAGATATCGTCGTTGCCATGACAGAAGACGATGAAGCTACCGTCAAGACCTTCTACAAAGAGAAGGATCATATCCGTCTTCAACCGGAGAACTCCTCCATGGAGCCAATCCGTCTGAAGAATGTAAGTATCCTCGGCAAGGTCATCGGCCTTTTCCGCGACTTCCACTAGGCTTGTCCTACGGTGTCCAATGCGGTTGATTTAAGGGGTGAGTTTCCTCCATTACCCCCGTTTTTATGCCTTTATTCAACGAAACGCGCACTCTGACAGAGTGCGCGTTTTTTTGTCAAAGGTTCCTATTATTCGCACGATTCGAGCTGCCTCCGTTACATCTTTCCCTATATGTGAGCCTTCTAGAGGATCAAGGCAGCTTATCAAAGAAAAATTTATTCTGGTAGATCAGATTGCTACCAGGGAACTTAAAGCTCAGCTGAAATCCAGATGATTTGATTTGAATATCGACCAGGAAGCGACTTCGTACGTAAGGCCGCAGCAGGCGGTCTAGCTTTTCATCATCGCCTCGTTTCACAGCATCTGCCGCATGACGCGCGAACAAACGGCTTGTCGACAGTTTGCGATAGAGAGGTACAATGGCAGTTGAGATCCTGCGTAACGCGGTGGAGCTGAATGTGAACTGTGCCGTACCGGGAATGATCGATGTTGCGTTGGTGTAGCTATTAAGCGGAGCCGGATAACTGAAATCGGCAAAAAAGCCGATCCCGTTCGTGCTGAACGCATCCAACACAGCAAAAGGAACTTTTTCCTGAAAAAGCAGGAGCAACGTATCCAAATCTGCTTCCTTTACCGCTTGTGACCAGCGCCTGGAAAATTGGCGATCCCGTACAAACTCCCGATAAAGAGGCAGCATGCTGCCTGCTGTTCTTGCAAGCATTACCGCTCTCAGCGGTGAACTTAATCCGCTTTTTTTGATCCGAACCATGCCCCGTCACCTCCTAACCGATCGCTCAAGTCCAATTGAAGCCTAAAGGCCCAATGGAACCTGTATAACGTCTGTAGGTACAAATAATATGCGGCAAAAGAGGCATTCAGAACACAAAAAGAAAAACCCCTCAGCCCGCTAGGACCAAGGGATTCTGATGCAGTTGCCCGAACCACTCTATGGATTCCTCATCTGAAATTACTGCAGCTCAAAATGAAAAAAGACATTCTAAAACAAGCCGCGCTGATCATAGTTTAGCGTTGACAATCCGCGAAAAGACCTCCACCTAATGTCAACTAACTTCAAATCTATTCGTGAAGCTATGGAAATCAAGCCCTCAAGATCGATCCTCCTGGATCGATAAATAAGTGTACTAATCTTGCTGAATAGCCTGATCCAATCTGCCTCTTTCCTCATAGTAATATTGATGTAACAGCAAAGGAGTGCGGAATACAATGAGCTTTGAAATGGCGAAGCAGCTCGTCGATTCGATATAATCAATGTAACTGAGAATCCAGGTCTCACATTAGTCTCAACGAGTTTGTGGGGAGACTTCGCCCACCCCCTCCTCCTCTACACGTGATCCTGCCCGGGCAAATCTATCACTTTGAGGTAAGCACTATTATATTTGGAAATGTAAAAGTAGCCCGTGTTGTTTACGACGTAGTATCGATGACCGGTATAGTTATTGGAAGTTTTAGAGTAGATATGACAATAAGCACATATGTACCTTCAACTGCAATTTATTTAAAAAAAGGTATCGGTTATACCCTTAATAACGGAAACACCTACGTCTATCTCCGAAATAGTTAAATAAGTATCATAATTTTGGGGCAGTTAATTATTATTTGGTGATCCGCCCGCCGACTGCTAATGTCGATAGGCTTTTTGTCTATCCAAAAGGTCGGTTTTATCAACTTCCCAAGCCCTCAAGACACGATTAGCGCTGAAATACCTTCGCATCAATCTATATCAAGCCGCGCAACACATTGCGCTCTGTATCCGTTAACCTCCTCATGAGTTATCACGCTCCTGAGTCAATTTTAGTCCGAACGTACATTCTCATCAAGTTAAGCCAGTACCATTCTACGAATTCCTCATATGATGTTGGTATAACGCCATAGGAAGAACTTGATATGAAGTTAGGAACCGTTTTGGTTTTGTTTATTTTGTTTGTGATTGTTTCAAGAGTTTTTTCAGGCGAGGTTCACCATAATCAACAATAGCATCTTCTACACGTTCATTTTAACTAATTTAACCGGGGAGGCAAGCCCGAGTCCAGAAGTTGAAACTATTCTTCCATTAAGTAGCGCTCGCTTTGAAGTCACAAGAAGCGTCTACACTACAAATGCCACCGCCACGTACGCTGCAATAAGAAACGGTTTAAATCGCGGAGATCTTATTTTTACAATGCGGAATTTCTCGACCTCTGGTGCAGCATTCAGAAATATTCAACACCCGATATCGCTCGTTACAAGAACTGGCCCAGTTAGCTTTAATCCAATTTTAAATATCTACAGTTAACTATAGTTCAGAGATTTTAATGAATAAACATTCCTGGCCCACCGACCACAAGGTCAGCGGGCATTAAATGTTTTCATAGCCCGAACCACTCTATGGATTCCTCATATGATATTGATAGAATGCCACTGGAGGAAAATTGAATGAATATAGGTATGATTCTAGTTCTGTTTATTTTGATAGTGGTTGTTGCACAAACCTTTTGTAAAGAGTCGAACCGTACTTTTCCCATTCAGCCAGATAACGGTTTTCCCTCCATCGCAGCTTCACTAAGATTCGAGATCCGGAACGATTCTTCGTATAGGCTATCCACAATCTCACTGTCGGGAGATTTTGAACCTCCCCTGCCAGCGCAGCACACCATTCCTCCTGGAGGATTCTATCGTTATGAGGTTTTAGTCATACCCCGTAGAGCTACCGTTGCACGAGTGACTTATGCTGTAGTTGGTAATGATGGTGCTTCTGTAGGGAGTCTTAGCACGGCGATGTACAGGACCATTTATTTTGGGGCAGGCTTTGAGAGTACTATAATCCAAGGGCCTATCTTTGAACAGACTGAAGGCAGAATTATGCGTGTCTACGATAGACTATAAACAAAAACAAGCCTGCAGACCAATTGAACTGACCCCGAAAAGTTTAAGCTGCGTTTGTGGACTGTAGCCGGTAATCTACTAGAGACAGTCCACTTAGTTTTTCCTTCGTTCTACGATGATTATAATAATAATCAAAGCAATTCCCTTTTCGAGACATGCTTTGAATAATTCCGTGCTTTTTAAGAGTATGGCGGTAATGTTAATGTTGATACTGCCACCCTTGGTCTGAATGGAACGTGAGCTTATGACTATACGGCACTTTCGCTTTTCCTGAACTAAGGCATGTAACTTTTTTAGGTAATCAACTTCCATGCGCAAACGTCTATTTTCTTGCTCCATATCCACTGTAGAATCTACGTTAGATGCCATTGCTTGAATGGAGGGATTACTCCCCCTATTACTTCCACGACGTTCTATATAAAGAGCGTCAACGCCTTCTTTGAGGAACTGACGCTGCCATCTACGGATTGCACTATCTGCTACTCCGTGCTTCTTAGTGGCCCCTTTATAACTCAATTGATAGTTTTGCATATCGTCAAGAATAAATAACTTCTGTTCACCGGTGAAAGTACGCTTAGTCGCTTTATCTACAATGCCATATTCACCATTATTGATGTAGGCGGCCACCCACTGATTGACAGTTGCATGGTTCATTCCGTATTTACGATCTGCCTCATTTTCCGATAAACCATGTTTAAGAACTTCATGAACAACCTTTTGTCGAATTTCCATGTTGTACCTACTCATAATAGAAAAACCGCACCCCTTCGCCTGGACTAGTATAGCATGTGTCCAACTTTTGGGGTGCGGTTCATTAAAGGTCAGCGGGCTTAAACACTCTATGGGACAGGGCCCATACCGTTCTTTCATCCGTCACACGCTACGATACCTGTATCGTACAGGTGATGCGCATGACCCAACTCCTGGCCCCTATTTTAGTATTGAACCCGGCGGAACATCTCATTTTGAGCTTAAAACAGATTGGCCTTTTACAACGTCAGCTACGATCTATTATTATCTCTATATATCAGGCCTTACTTATGGTGATTTTGTCGTAACATTGCGATATGGGTGCTACCATTTATGCAACCACTGATGGACAGGTTGACACTCGTTCAAGTTATGATGAGAGGTACCCAACACTATATGTCACCGATAAGGTTTAAACGTACATCTTCTTCTTCACATTATATCACTGCGCCGACAGCCCCAGCACTTTTGCCTTAAACGCCTCCCAGCCTGTCCACTCCCCATGTTCGTACATCAGCCGCGGAAACGTTTGAAACGCAGCACACCATCTTTACCTGCAAACAGGCACGCGGTATTTGCAGCTGCGATAAAGCCTTGCATCTGACGGTAGGTGTAGCCCGTAGGGGCTAGAGGGATCGTCCCCGGCCGGATTTGCACGCTGCTGTCGTAGGTGTATCCGAGTCTTAAAGTCTTCCTTCTACATACAATTTGATTAAAGTACAAGAATTGGAGGACTTTTATTATGGGTTTAATTCTCGTTTGTTTATTTTATTGGTCATAGTCACGAGTATGTTTCCCAGTGATGGTGATGGTAATGGATCCAACGGTCCCGTCATATCTGCCACACAAGGATTTGTCATTCACAATAATACAAATAGCTACAGGCTCGGTTTAAATGCGCTTGATGGAAATTCTCCTCCCCCCGACCCGGGCAGCATTTTACCGGGTCAGACTAGTCGTTATGAAGTACCGATCATTTTCCCAACCACGAATACAGTAACTGCTATATAGAGCGCACTTAAGATCATAACCAAACAAGCAGACGATCGATGGTTTCCATCGGATTCTTATTAATTCGATTCATAAATTGACTCACATGAAGCTTGATCTTATAGAATTTTTCAAAGAATACGTTATTGACTACGTCAGCTTTGAGCCATAGCCACAAGCCTTCCACCGGATTCAGGTTCGGGCTGTAAGGCGGCAGAAAGACCAACTGCAAACGAGGATGTTTTTTGAGAAACGGCTGTAACGCTTTAGCATGATGAATGCGGCTGTTGTCCAGGATCAAGGCCATTTTTCCCGACGGGTACACAGAAAGTAGATCTTCAAGAAAGCGAACAAAAGCCGCTACATCCGCTTTCTCTTCTTCTCGATGATGCACCTGTCCGGTTTCGTAGTTAATCGCCCCAAACAACTTGGCTCCTTCATGCTTGCCGTAAGTCGGCACTTTGCGTTGCCTGCCACGTGGGAACCAGTTGTATTGCAGCGCTTGATAGGAGCGAATCATGGATTCGTCTTCAAACAGCAGATGATCGATTTCTTCGGCTTCCACCTGTTTCTTGAGCTGAGCGAACGTTTGCTTGCGGAAAAGGGCTTGGGCATCCGCATCGGCTCTAACCAGCGAATAGGTCGCTTTGGTAAAGCTGAAGTTCATGCGTCCCAGCATCGCGCTGATACCGCGTACGCTCATGGTGACACCAAACGTCATCTTGATCCACTCGGCTACCAGCGGAAGTGTCCAGGTGTGACGCGCTTCAAAGCCAACATCGACTGGGGTTTTCTGCTCCAGCATGGCGCCTAGCTGGCTGCGTTGCTCATCCGTGAGCTTTGTCGGTTGTCCGGGAGAATGATCCATTTCCAGCCCGGCAAGACCACGTTCTTGATACGCTTGCCAATAGAGGCTGATCGTTTGGCGCGTGCGATTGAGTAAATGGCCGATTTCCTCAAACGAGTGACCTTCAAAGCGAAGACGGACCGCCAGGTATCTCTCGTAAAGCCGTTTATCTGAAGTTTCTCTCATGGACACATTGAGTTTCTCCATTTCTGCAGTACTCATTTTCATCACCACCGGGTTCTTGTTACTATTCATTACCCACTTTGGTGGTAAGCCTGACTTTGTTCGTTTTTCACTTGCGCTCTATATAG
>NZ_NMUQ01000001.1:1583497-1644848 GCF_002233675.1 Paenibacillus herberti
ACCGGGTTCTTGTTACTATTCATTACCCACTTTGGTGGTAAGCCTGACTTTGTTCGTTTTTCACTTGCGCTCTATATAGATATTCAATATTTTTAGGATTTACAAGGGTTGGCGGACTTCAATTCAATCTTGTGACACGATTCGGTCGTGATCCTCTAATTAATTCTTTTTCTTCCACCATATCGCTACAGTCGTCAACCGGGACGACTGGAAACTTAGAAAACTTGTATATCTCAGACTGATTAATCGAAATTAAAGAAAGAGAATAAAAACAGCCGTCCATATGGGGTGGACGGCTTGCCTCTACATATTGCCTAGTTTAGCTCATCAGGCATCTCTCCCGGCTTGCTTTACTCGTGTGGCACAATATCATTTTAGCACGGGTTGACAGGGCTATGGCCGCCACTGTTCCGCCACTTCACCGCCAACTTCCCGCCACTAGCCAGCCAGTGTCGCAAATTCAGCGATTGCTCTTGGACGAAGGCGCTATCAGAACGAGGATTTGAAACGAAAAAGCAATCACAGATCGCAGCCGATACTTTTGAAAAAAAATTTGTACAGGAACAGCTCGGACATGGTAGCATCCAAATTACGTCCGATATCTACGCCCACATATCGAGCAAGATAACACAGGCGAACATGGAGAAGTTTGAAAACTACACCAAGGATATTTTCGAATAAATGTGGGTGTTTCGTGGGTGCTATTTCTCAACTCCCTCTCTTACACCTTCCCACCCACAAAAAGAAAAACCCCTCAGCCCGCACGGGCCAAAGGATTCCCTTCCTAGTAAAGAGTCAGATACTGGTCTCTTTCCCACTCATGTACTTGGGTTTTATACATATCCCATTCAATTTCCTTCAGCTCGTAGAAGTGCGCCAGAGCGTGGTCGCCAAGCGCCTCGGTCACGATCTCGCTGCGCAGCAGCTCGTTGAGCGCTTCGCGCAGATCCTCCGGCAAGCTCGGGATGCCTTCATCCAGACGCTCTTCGTCGGTCATGACATAAATGTTACGGTCCGTTGGAGCTGGCAGCGGATATTTATTACGAATGCCGTCCAGACCGGCTTTCAGCATGACAGCAAGCGCCAGATAAGGGTTAGCTGCCGGGTCTGGATTACGCACCTCAACGCGGGTGCTGAGGCCGCGTGAAGCCGGGATACGGATCATCGGGCTGCGGTTACTGGCTGACCAAGCAACATAACAAGGAGCCTCATAACCTGGAACGAGACGTTTGTAGCTGTTGACCGTTGGGTTCGTAATGGCGGCCATCGCCCGGGCATGGCGCAGAATTCCGGCCATATAATGGCGAGCTGTCGAGCTCAAACCAAGATGGTCGCTTTCCTCATAAAAAGCATTCTGATTGCCTTTGAATAGCGACTGATGGCAGTGCATACCGGAACCATTAACACCAAACAGCGGCTTAGGCATGAATGTCGCATGCAAACCATGCTGGCGAGCAACCGTCTTGACGACAAGCTTGAACGTCTGGATTTGGTCAGCTGCTTTGATCGCATCGGCATATTTGAAGTCGATCTCATGCTGGCCTGGAGCAACCTCATGATGGGAAGCTTCGATCTCGAAGTCCATTTCCTCCAGCGTGAGCACGATCTCGCGACGGCAGTTCTCGCCCAGATCCATCGGCGCCAGGTCGAAGTAACCGCCCTGATCATTGAGTTCAGTTGTCGGCTCGCCTTTTTCGTTCGTTTTGAACAGGAAGAATTCCGGCTCAGGACCTACATTCATCGCTGTAAAGCCCATTTCCTCGGCTTCTTTCAACACGCGCTTCAGAATGCCCCGTGGATCTCCTGCGAATGGCGTACCGTCAGGCATGTAGATGTCACAGATCAGACGCGCAACGCGGTCCTGTGTCACCCAAGGGAACACGACCCAGGTGCTGAGGTCCGGATATAGGTACATATCAGATTCCTCAATACGGACATAACCTTCGATGGAAGATCCATCAAACATCATTTTGTTGTCCAGTGCTTTTTCGAGCTGGCTGACTGGAATTTCCACGTTTTTGATCGTACCGAGCAGATCGGTGAACTGAAGGCGGATGAAGCGGACGTTCTGTTCTTGGGCAATTCGTCTGATATCGTCTTTAGTATAATTCAAGAAAATCGGCTCCTCACATCATAAAGTACATTGCTTAGCGTTTGTTGTTGAAAAAGCGGCTGAGCTGGCCTTGAATCATGGAAGCTTTGCCAGGGCGCTTCTCCTGCAGCTGCTGCTTGAGCAGCAGACGCAGCTGCGAATCACTGAGCTCGCGGCGACGAACCTCGGAAATCTCGGTCATAACGGTTGCTTCCTCGGATTCCTTCGACACAGGGTTCATGACCTGCTTGATTCCGGCAATGTTAACGCCCTTCTCAATCAGGGACTTGATCTCAAGCAGTCGCTCTACATCATTAAAAGAAAACAAGCGCTGATTGCCGGACGTACGAGCCGGCACGATCAGCTCATGCTGCTCGTAATAACGGATCTGCCTTGCTGTCAAATCCGTAAGCTTCATTACTATCCCGATAGGAAACAACGCCATATTGCGCCGTATATCGTCAGCCATGTTTACATCAACCTTCCAATTCCAATAAGTTATGTGCTTATTGTAACGGCACTACATGAACATGTCAACCAATGTCAGGTTCCCGTGTGAGTTTATATTACAATAATATCCTGTTGAGCTAATCGTTCTAGAGATTGCAACAAGCCATACTTCACATGAGCATAGGTTAACCCACCTTGCATGTAGGCTATGTAAGGCTCACGAATTGGCGCATCAGCCGATAATTCCAGGCTTCCACCCTGAATGAATGAACCCGCCGCCATGATGACCGGATGCTCATAACCCGGCATATCCCAAGCTTCCGGCACGACATGAGAATCGACGGCTGCTGCCGCTTGGATACCCTGAACAAACGCGATTAACGCATCCGGCTTACCGAATCGAATGGCCTGAATCAGATCCGTGCGAGGCTCGTCCCAGCGCGGTGAGGTTTCGAACCCAAGCTGCTCGAAAAGCGCTGCTGCCAGCACGCTTCCCTTCAACGCTTGTCCGACCAAATGAGGGGCAAGGAACAGTCCCTGATACATAGCTCGCAAAGTATCTAACATAGCGCCAACATCACCGCCGATGCCCGGCGCTGTGAGGCGGTAGGCAGCCGCTTGCACCGCTTCTGCTGTGCCAGCAACATAACCGCCTGTCGCAGCCAGACCGCCTCCTGGATTCTTAATGAGTGAGCCAGCGATGAGGTCCGCTCCAACCTCTGTCGGCTCTTTCAGCTCAGTAAATTCGCCATAACAGTTATCAACGAATACCAACACATCTGGCTTGATCGTTTTGACCCGTTTTACCATTTCGCCAATCTGTTCCACCGTAAAAGAAGCTCGCCAATCATAGCCCCTCGAGCGCTGAATACCAATGACCTTCGTGTCTGGGCCGATCAGAGATTCTGCAAGCGTCCAATCGATCTTGCCTTCAGCCGTCAGCGCTGCTTCTTTGTAACGAATGCCGAAGTCCTGCAGAGAGCCGGTGCCGTCACCAGGCTTGCCGATAACTTTGTGAAGCGTGTCATATGGCCTGCCTGTCAAGTACAGCAGCTCATCTCCCGGCCGCAAAAGGCCGAATAAGGCGCAGCTGATCGTATGGGTACCGGAAGCAAAATGAGGCCGTACAAGAGCCGCTTCAGCGCCAAACACCTGTGCATAAACCAGATCTAAAACTTCCCGACCCCGGTCGTTATAGCCATAACCTGTGGAGCCGTTGAAGTGAAAGTCGCTTACTTTATGATTTTGAAAAGCCCGGATTACCTTCCACTGGTTCTCCTCGGCTGTACGATCGAGCTCCTTGAAGCGAGAGTCCATTTTTTCCTCGGCGTCTCGCGCGAGCTCCGTTAGTTTATCCATCATTCGTTACCCGAACTCCTTACTGTCTAAGATGTTGGCTCACCCCATGGACAAAAGGGGCCTCGGCCGTCTTTTCAGCCGAAATCACCCGTCGGGGCGGCATAAAAAGGGCTTCAGGCAGCCAAGTGGCTGCCTGAAGCACCTACCTATAAGGGAATCGTAAGGAATCAGCCGTCCGGCTTGCCTTTGCCGTCCCATCGCATGTCTTCTGGCCGGATGCTCATGAGCTCCTGACGTCCGGGACTTACAGAAGAATACTGGCCCAGCAGGCGCACAGCCTGATGGCGGATAGCTTTCTCAATGAGATTGCGTACATATCGCGCATTACTGAAGGAGTACAGCGTTGCCGTCTTTTCCTGCATCAGATGTGTTCTGAGCTTGAATATCGTCTGCGGCATCAAGTTGTAATCCCGGTCTTTGGACATGAGCTCAGCAATCTGGATCAGTTGGTCAACCGTATAATCCGGGAAATCGATCTGAATCGGGAAACGTGAAGGCAAGCCCGGGTTAGTCAGCATAAAATGCTCAATCTCCAGTGGATAACCAGCCAGAATGAGCACGAACTGGCTGCGGTGATCCTCCATAGCTTTCACGAGCGTATCGATCGCTTCCTTGCCAAAGTCCTTCTCTCCACCACGAGCAAGGCTATAGGCCTCATCAACGAACAATACTCCGCCAAGCGCTTTTTTGACGAGATCACGAGTCTTTTGAGCCGTATGCCCGATATACTCTCCGACCAAATCAGCCCGCTCCACCTCGATCAAATGACCTTTGGACAGTAAACCCATCTTCTGAAACAGCTTGGCGACGATGCGAGCAATCGTCGTTTTACCGGTGCCGGGGTTGCCCTTGAAGATCATATGGTAAACCTGGGCGCCTCCGGAAAGCCCCGCCTCAGTTCGCATCTGGCTGATCAACAGAAGTGCATAGATCTCATAAATAAGGGATTTGACCCCTTCCATGCCTACCATATGATCCATTTCCTTCTGTATCTCCAGGTAGGGATCGGTTGCAGGCGGCGCGACCGCTGCTTTAAGCGGAGCAACGGCTGGCTCGACCGGCTCCACAAGCGCTGGAGCTGAGGCTCCCAGGCCATAAGTCTCGTGATGGCGCAGCACTACATTGATCTGGCGGGCGGGTCTGGATTCCTTGGCTCCCGAGGCGGCGTGTCCGTTCATCTGCGGCATCACTATCCCTTCTACAAATGTTCGCTCTACAAGTGTATTCGAGAAGGATAGGCCATATTAACAGATTTAAACGGGCTTTACTCCTGTCAGCATGAGCAGCTTGTCCAGCTGCCACTTGCCAAAAGCCAGTGTTTCCCGCGTCTGATTGCGAGCCGCGTTCAGCACCTTGGACTTGACGGAACTCACGACAGGATCTTCAAAACCGAGGAAGCGAGCCATGTCCAGCGCTCTGGGAGCGTGGTATTCATGGGTGACGATGAGATAAGAAGTAATACCTTGTTGCTCTCCAACCTGGCGGCTGAACACGAGATTTTGGTACGTGCTCGTTGCGCGATTTTCTAGTAAAATGTTTTCCTTGGGTACACCTTTGGACACAAGATAAACCCTCATGCCCTGAGCTTCCGTGAGCTTGGATCCATTATTGTCCAGCCCTCCGGAGACGATCAGCTTGTCCACCCGGCCGTTCTCGTACAGCTTCAGTGCAAGGTCCAGCCTTTCTTTGAGTCCGGGGCTAGGCACGTCATTCCACAGCGCTGCACCGAGTACGATAGCCGCTTGCCTCTGCGGTATCGGGTTAGGAGGATCATAATGAGTAATCTGCCAAAGCAGCCATCCCGCCACAAAGATTCCAAAAGAAAATAAAAACAGGAAAACGCGGAAAAGGCGGCCTGCCAGGCCGCCCCGCCTTAATTGTTTACGCTTGCTACCGGGCGAGCGCGAAGGCTTCCTGGAACTCTTGCCCGCAGCCGTCTTGCTACTGCCTGCTTGCACTCTGCTTCCCGCAGCAGCCTTACCGCTCGCAGACTGTGCTCTACCGCCCTTGCCAGTTGCAGCGCTCTTACCGCCCTTGCGGACCGATGGAGTCGGGCTCATGACTCACTAACCTCGCCGAGTCTCTCTGCCAGCGTTTTGCGATGGCGCAGACTCAGTGTGAAGTAGCGAAAGCGTCCGTTCTTGATGGATGCAAGCAGCCTACCCGCCGTTTTGCGAGCCATAGCAGCTTCCTTGCGTGTCACATCTCCATCCCGAATCGCATCCTCAAGCTCATCCTCGTCCATGAGGAAAACCTCTCCAGATGGAAGCACGACAATATCCAGGTACAGATCATCGAACCATGGGACTTGCTGGTCTGTCAGTCCTTGCGTTTTGCAGATGTCAATGTACCATTGTACAACCTTGCCCTTGTCGTCAAACATCGTTGTTACGACAAAATGCTCACCCCGCGGAAAATGCTGCATCCAGAGATAACCACGATCCGCCAAGCAAAGCCGGCGCCCGTTGTACTCCTTCCATAGCGGCTCGCGCAGCTCATGGATCCGGTAAAATGTGACCAGACCTCGGAAGTCCTCGCCGTCAAGCGTCAGGCAGGTGTAGCTTCTGCGCAGGATACGCCGCCAGTTGGCCCGATCTGAAAATTTTCGTTTCATATTGGAACGTACCCTTTCCCCTAAGATGCGGTGCGGCTGCCTTCTCCATAAGGAGGAGGGCTTTTCTTTCCACCCGCGCCATCTTTCCTTTAGTTGACAGCTTAACACATCTTACTGACCATCTCCACCTAAAGTGCCAAATATGACCGGGCTGCCTCGTCCCGCGCTATGTACAGGTCAAAGTACGTGAGCGAAGGAAATGTGAGATCTATACCCTTAGGGTATAACTACATGCTCTTATCTTATGCACAGAAAACCCGTCTCCGACTTGCGGAGACGGGCTGTTAAGGTTTACTGCGTGTAAGAGTTGAACGACATGATCCACACCGAACCGGCAATGATTGTAATTACCAGCAGGATACCGAGAGAAAGAGCCATGAGGTTGTACCTCGGGCCTTTCTCATCGCGGATATGCATGAAGAACCACATCTGCACGAAGAGCTGGGCGACAGCCGTAATCAAAATGACAGCCAATGTGCCAGTACGGCCCATCAAATCATTGAACACAATGACCATCGGAATGACGGTCAGGATCAGCGACAGGATAAATCCCATCGTATACGACTTGATTGAGCCATGAGCCTCTTCTTCATGATGTCCATGGCCATGATCATGTGAGTGATTGTCCGCGGAATGCTGACTCATCTACATCACCCCCATCAAATAAACAACCGAGAGCAAGAAGATCCAGATAACATCAAGGAAATGCCAGTACAGGCCGAAATTCGTAATTTTGCGTTTGGTCACGGTCGTAATACCGTGCTTGCGCAGCTGAATAATCAAGCCGATGCACCAGAAAATACCGAGCGTCACGTGAATACCGTGCGTTCCGACAAGTACGAAGAACGCGGAAAGGAAGGCACTTGTGCCGATATTCGCACCTTCGTGAATAAGGGTAAGAAATTCTTCGATCTCGATGAAAAGGAACGCTCCGCCGAGAAGAATCGTCACCACCAGCCAGAAAATCAAGCCCTTCAGGTTTTTGGCGTGCATCTGCAAAACAGCCAATCCACTTGTGAAGCTGGACGTAAGCAGAATGAACGTCGAGATAACAAAACCTTGTATTTCAAAAAGCTCTTTGCCTGTAGGGCCGCCGTTCGTGTGGCCCACAAGGACCACGTAAGTTGCGAACAACGTGCCAAAAAGAATAACGTCAGAGATCAGGAACAGCCAAAAACCAGCTGTTTTGAGCGACTCCTGCTCCTGCGTATGATGTTCGTGTACTTCAGGCGATACGATATGCTGCGCCATTAAGTCGTCGCCCCCCTGAGCTTCTGCTCTGTTTTCTTGATCTCATCCACCGGAATGTAATAATCCACATCATAAGTGAACGAGCGGGCGTACATCGATCCGAATACTCCCAGGAAGCCGATGATGACCAGCCAGATCCAGTCGAATGTGAAACCGAATCCGATCAGGAACCAGAAGCTGGACATAATGAACGGAATGCCTGAATTTTTCGGCATATGAATCGGCTCCAGCTCCGGCTGTGGCCTTACGATACCGTTCTCGCGGTCTTCCTTCTCGCGCCACCAGTCGTCCACATGCTGAACCTGTGGCACACGGGCAAAGTTGTACACCGGAGGCGGGGAAGGAATAGACCATTCAAGCGTACGTCCGTTCCAAATATCGCCGGTTTTATCGCGCTCGCCCTTACGGACGCTGTAGGCAATTTGCCACACTTGGAAAATAAATCCGACACCCATCAGGAAAGCACCGGCTGTACTTGCAAAGTTCAGCGCAGCCCAGCCCCGATCCCAGCCGTACGTATAAACGCGACGCGTCATTCCGTCGAGGCCCAGGAAGTACTGCGGGAAGAAGCAAAGATAGAAACCGATGTTCCAGAACCAGAAGCCCCAGCGGCCGCGCTTTTCGTCCAGCTTAAAGCCGAACAGCTTAGGCCACCAGTAGTAGATGCCGGCAAGATAGCCGAACACTACGCCGCCAATAAGAACTTGGTGGAAGTGAGCAACTAGGAAGTAACTGTTATGGTACTGGAAGTTCGCTGGTGCGACAGCAAGCATGACGCCCGTGGCACCGCCGACAAGGAAGCAAGGGATAAAGCCCATCGTCCATAACATCGGCAAGTCGAATTTGATTCGCCCTCGATACATGGTGAAGAGCCAGTTGAATATCTTGACCCCGGTCGGTATAGATATGGCCATTGTTGTTATCGCAAAGAAGGCATTAACATCGGCGCTTGAGCCCATCGTGTAGAAGTGATGCACCCATGTAAAGAAGCTAAGTACGCTAATGACCATCATCGCAAATACCATGGAATTATATCCAAATACGGTTTTTCTCGAGAAGGTTGCCACAATCTCCGAGAAGATACCGAACGCCGGAAGGACGACGATATACACCTCAGGGTGACCCCACATCCAGATCAAGTTGACGTACAGCATTGACATCCCGCCGCCGTCAAGCGTGAAGAAATGCGCGCCGAAGTAGCGATCGAGGAACAGCAGCGCAAGCGTAACGGTCAGAATCGGGAAAGCGAACAAAATTGTGATAGAAGCAGAAAGTACGGACCAGGAGAACAGCGGCATTTTCATGAGCTTCATGCCTGGAGCACGCATTTTGAGAATCGTTACGATAAAGTTGATGCCGGTCGCAAGCGAGCCGATACCGGAAATTTGGATACCCCAAATGTAGAAATCTTGCCCCCTGCCAGGACTGCCTGAAAGCTCCGACAGCGGCGGATAGCTGAGCCAGCCTGCATCCGGGGAACCCCCGATGACAAAGCTGATGTTAAGCAGCATAGCGCCGAACAAGAACATCCAGAAACTAAGTGCATTCAAAAACGGGAATGCGACGTCGCGCGCGCCGATTTGCAGCGGAACAACCATGTTGAACAGCGCGAACATCATCGGCATCGCCATGAAGAGAATCATGATCGTGCCGTGCGTGGTGAAGATGGCGTTATAGTGATCCGCCTGAAGGAACTCAACATCCGGCAGCGCAAGCTGCATACGCATGAGGATCGCATCTACTCCGCCGCGGAACAGCATGAGCAGCGATGCAATCAGGTACATAATGCCGATTTTTTTATGGTCAACCGTTGTCAGCCATTCACGCCATAGCCACTTCCACTTCTTGAAGTAGGTAAGGACGAAAACGATGGCAATACTGACGAGTGCGATGGAAACGTCTGCTCCGTAAATGAGCGGATCGCCGGTGACAAAAAAATCGGCGGCAAATTCTTTAATGGAATCCCACATATGGATTTGTTTCCTCCCCTAGCCGCCTATTGGTTCTGCTCCGGCTGCTGGGAGCCGGAAACTTCTTTTGTTTCAGCCTCAGACTTAACGCCAGAGGATTGTTGATTAGACTTTACCGGGTCGGACCCGCGGATGCTAATTCCGTGATGGCCGCCGTTTTTCACGACGATGGAAGCGAACAAAGTCGGCTCATTTTGGCCAAACGTCTGAATCGGCACGGTCCCCTTCACGGCAAGCTTTGCATACGTTTCACGAGTAAGCTTGGCTGGCTCATCCTGAGACTTAGCTACCCAAGCATCAAATTCATTCTGAGGCATGGATTTGACTTTAAAGTGCATCTTCGCGAACTCGCTGCCGGAGAAGTTGGCTCCCATACCTAGGTATTCGCCAGGGCCCTCAGCTTGCAGCCACAGCCGCATCGCCATTCCAGGCATCGTATACATCATTCCCCCAAGCTGCGGAACCCAGAAAGAGTTCATCGCTGTGTTGGAAGTAAGTACGAATTGGATCGGCGTATTTTCCGGGATATTCAGGTAGTTCACCGTAGCGATGTCCTGATCCGGATATTGGAACAGCCATTTCCAGTCCATCGAGGTAACCTCGATCGTTAGAGGCTCAACATTGGCCGTCGCTTTCGGCGGCTTGATGAGATCATACGTGGCCACTACCGTAAAGTAGCCAAGAACGCCGACAACAATAATCGGGATACCCCACCAGATTACTTCAAGCTTCGTGCTATGAGACCAGTTAGGCTCATAAGGCGCCTTGTTATCTGGCTTGTCCCTATAACGCACGGAAATGTAAATCCAGATCCCGAGCACGGGCACGATAATGATCGCACACAAAATAATGGAGATCCAAATCATTTCTTTCTGGATATCCGCTATCTGCCCCTTGGGATCAAGGACCATTGGATTTCCACACCCGGCCAAAAACACGGCCATACCGACTCCAACCAGGATGATTCCGAGCATGCGGAGTCGCTTGTGTGTTGCTTTCATTGTTTCATCTCCTTTAGGCCATCTCCATACTTATTAACCACAATTCGGGCCCATTTAATACAGAGCGTATAAAACTGGGTCCTCTCTCAAGAAACAGCATACCAAAAAGGACGCCTGATCGCGTCCCTGTTAACGAATCCGTCTTATTTTTGTGCGATTTCCGTAAAATCTTGTTCATTGAATTGTCTTATCTTGACCTTCATCGGTTATTTCTTCCGATAACGGGAACATCCATGCGGCAATCATGACGACAGGTGATGCGATCAGACACCCCATACCGGCCATAAGCAGCATATTGCGATCATTGAACGGCGTAAGGAACGCCAGGCATAACATTGCACCCAAAACAGCTAGGCCAAAAGCGTACCAGCGCAGCATCGTCGACATCGAGATCCGCTTGTCCATGCGTGTCCTCCTCCTTATGCTTGCTATAGCATATGAAGGAGTTCACACAATGTTCACCACTAAGGTGAAAATGGACTGGCCAATCAGCCCTCCTCGATGGTCACACTTTCCATTTTGACTTCAACTTTCGGCTTACTCTGCTCACGGCCGGTGTTGTCCATATCAACTGGAGTCGCAGCAATTTTGTCAACAACTTCCTTGCCGCTTTCAACCTCACCGAAAATCGTGTAGTTAGGAATTCTATCCAGATCTTTTACGCTAGCGCCTGTCCCAATGAAAAATTGGCTGCCGCCTGTATTCGGCCCGGCGTTTGCCATAGCAACGGTATACTTGTCGTATTTATAGCCGTTATTAAGCTCGTCCGGTATGGAGTACCCGGGACCTCCGCCGCCCGTTCCTGTGGGGTCCCCAGTTTGAATCATGAAGTCCTTGATAATGCGGTGAAAAATAACTCCCTCATAAAACCCTTGTTTGCTCAAAAAAACGAAGCTATTGACCGTTTTCGGCGCTTCCTTGGGGAAAAGACGGATCGTAAACTCGCCTTCCGACGTTTTCACTACGGCCTTATAGGTTTTGCTCGTATCAATGGTCATATCCGGGGCCTTGTCCCAGCTCTTAGCGCCGCCCCCCTGCGTTCCGTCGGAAGCGGAATTGGTAGGCTCATTGCTGGCGGCTGGAGTCGTGTTCTCCGGCTTGGCGCCACAACCGCTCAACACGAGAGCAGCCCCAAGCACTAGAGAAGTCAGCGAAACAGTTGTTCGATTCATGATCGGTCATCTTCCTCTTCATGTTCTAATATTCGCGTGCAGGTAGTACTACCTGCACGCAGTTAGCAGAGCTAAGGTCTGTCAAACCCTGCACCTTCCGCTGCTTCATCACCGTTACCCGGCCCTTCTTCCCCAGGCAGTCCACCAGCAGGTTGGTCTGGTGGCGGAGTTGGTGTTGGCGTCGTTAATGGAGGTTCATTGGATGGCCAACCTCCCCCATCCGGTGGCAGCGTCGGCAGTGGACTTTCTTCTGGCGGCAGCGTCGGTGTAGGAGATGGCGTTGGTGATGACGATGGTAACGGTGGTGGCGACAGATCGACACCTGGAATTTCTACGGCAATTTTCGCCGAAGGCACACCTTCCTGATCCGTTGCACTGTTATAGGCCGTAACGTAGTACTCATAACTCATGCCCGGTGCTACGCTAAGGTCCGTCGCCTCTCCCGTGGCAGCATCCAGTACTCGGGTGTACTCCGCCTCCATAGAAGCCTTGCGGTAGAGACGATAGCTAATGCCCTCGCCTGAAATCGGCGTCCAGCTCAAGGAAACAAGCATGCTATTCTCATCATAAGCTCCCCTTAAATCCTTAACCTGTTCCGGAGCGTTCTTCTGCTCCGGCGGCGGCTCATTCGTCTGGGGAGCACGATCAAAGGAGCCTCGCGGTACATCCTTCATCGCCTTCTCCATTACTGTAGAGAAGAGGGACGCGGCAGTAGAGCTTCCTTTTTTAAGCAAATGCTGCTTATCCGTTTTATCATAGCCCATCCAAACCGCCGCAGTCCATTCCGGTGTATAACCGACGAACCAAACATCGCGGTTGGAGCTTGATGAGAGCCCTGGAATACCGTGCTGGGTCGTTCCAGTCTTGCCTGCCACCGGACGGTCGATCGCGGCGTTAAGTCCGGTGCCTCCAGGTTTGAGAACTTCTTGCAGCATCGCTGTCATCGCGTCAGCCGTCTCTTCTTTCATGAGCTGCTCCGACTTAGGCGATTTATATTCGTAAATATTTGAACCGTCCGGCCCTTCAATCCGGTCGATCGTATGCGTATCGACCGATTTGCCATCGTTCGCGAACGCGCTGTACGCGGTCGCCATCTGAAGCGGCGAGACGCCGGTCGTCAATCCACCTAGCGCGATGCTCAGATTACGGTCATTCTTTTTGTCCAGCGGCATACCCAGCTTTTCGGAGAAAGCGACACCTTTGCTGACGCCGATCTCGTTCAGTAACCATACCGTGGATGCGTTTCGCGATTCCTTAATGGACTGCGACATGGACACCGGCCCGATGTATTTCACACGATTAGAGTCGGTAGGACAATAGTCGCCATAACATTTTTTATCGTCCCGCAAAATGGAGTTCATATCATAATCTCCGGTTTCCAATGCCGGTCCGTAAGCGGTGATCGGCTTGAAGGACGATCCTGGCTGACGCGGCACCGTGGCGCGGTTCCAGCCCTTACGCACATAGTCTCGGCCGCCGATCATCGCCTTGATAGAACCATCCGCATGATCCATGATGACCATCGCACCTTGCGCTTTCTGGTCGTCAGAGGATTCCTCGAAATTCTTTGGATCATTGAAAGCATCCTCTACGGCCTGCTGAGCGTTAGCGTTCAGCGAGGTGTAGATTTTGAAACCTCCGAGACGGATTTGATCCTCGGTTTTGCCCGTTACCTTCACAGCCTCTTTAACGGCAAAGTCGACGTACGTCATAAATTTATTGCGGTTGCTGCCCGTGCTGTAGTTTTCTAGAGGTTTGTATACGATGGCTTTGGCTTCATTCCTCTGAGCCTCCGTAATATAACCCTGATCTTGCATCAGCTTGAGCACAACCGAACGACGTTGCAAGGAATCCTCCGGCTCGTCTTTCGGATTATAATAACTCGGAGCTTTGGGGATCGCGGCAAGCGAAGCCATCTGCCATAGCTTCAGATCCTCCAAGCTGCTATTAAAATAGTATTTGGCGGCGAGCTTGACGCCATAAACGCCATTGCCGAAATAGATCCGGTTCAAATACATCGTCAAAATTTCGTCTTTACTCATCTGGTTCTCAAGTGCGACAGCTATTGAAGCCTCTGTAGCTTTACGGAAGAAGGTTTTGTCCTGGTTGAGGAACAAATTCCGCGCCAGCTGCTGTGTAATCGTACTCGCGCCTTCAACGGCGCTGCGTGCGATAATATCCTTGACGATAGCCCGGCCGATGCCGATTACGTCAATGCCGGAGTGATTTTCGAATCGCTGATCCTCAGTTGCGATGAAAGCATCGCGCAGCATTTTAGGCAATTCGTTGAATTGTGCATCCTGAGAATTTACGCTGGCCAGACTGGCCACCTTGTTGTTGCTGGAATCATAAATGACAGATGAATCACCGCGCAGCAAAACATCACGGTTGGCCGCCAAAATTCTCTCACCGTTCAGAATGACGAGCAAATATCCGACGATCGCGCAAATTACCGCGAGTGCGCCAGCAAAAAACAAACCGTAAAACCATTTCCGCTTGCGGCTGGTCTTCGAGCGTTTACGCCCTTTAGCTGTAGTGCCCGGCCCCTTGCGGCTCTCCCCTTTTTTTCTCTGTTCAGTCATAATGGTTGTACTCCTTCCGGTAGTTCTCTCCCGTAACAGTTATACCCCGGAAACAGAAGAACAACCCCATCGTAAGAGAGGGTTGTTCTCCTGACCGATATTCAAATAACGAAAAGACTAAAGGAAAGGTTTCATCGGGGGAAACTTCAGGCTTGAGCGCCTGGTGTCTCCTGCTGCATGAGCGAGACGTTGCGCTGCGGTGTAAACGTTGAAATCGCATGTTTGTACACCATTTGTTGACGGCCGTCTGAATCAATGACGATGGTGAAATTATCAAAAGCGCGGATTACGCCCCGGATCTGGAAGCCATTCGTCAGGTAGACCGTAACCGGAATGCTGTCCTTGCGCAGCTGGTTCAGGAACGTATCTTGAATATTGATCGATTTGTTCATTGAGAGTTACCCCCGTCAAAAGAAGATTGGTTAGTGGTATATTCAAGACTGACGTTGAACTTTCCTGCTAGTATAGCATGAATGGTATCCAAATTGTTGTGAAAATTTTCCCCTGCATCAATCCATTGGATGTCCTTCATATGGCGGAACCAGCTGAGCTGGCGCTTGGCGAAGCGCCTTGTGTCGCGTTTCAGCAGTACAACCGCCTCTTCCAGCGAAGTTTGACCCTGCAAATAGGGGACAAGCTCTTTGTAACCGAGACCCTGCATCGCCACAGCATGCTGGGGCACGCCGCGTTCCAACAGACCGGCAACTTCGTTTACTAACCCCTCCTCCATCATCAGGTCGATCCTCCGCTCAATGCGGCGATACAACTCGGAGCGATTCATTGTCAGTCCCAACAGACAGAGTTCGTAAGGAGACTCTTTTTTCTGTCCGGCAAGCTGCTCACTCATCTTCATTCCGGTTAAATGCAAGATTTCTAGCGCCCGAATTACACGGCGTATATCGTTAGCGTGGAGTCTAGCGGCGCTTTCAGGATCGCGCTCTGCAAGCAGCGCATGCACTGCTTCTGGTCCGTGGACGTCTGCCATCTGTTGCAACTCTAAGCGATATGACTCGTCCGAGGAAGCTTTGGAAAATTCATAGCCGTAGCAGACCGACTCAATATATAACCCTGTGCCGCCAACGATGAAAGGCAGCTTGCCGCGCGCAGCAATCTCCGGAATAAGCCTGGAGCAAGCCTCTTGAAAATCAGCGGCCGAATACGGGTCCTCCGGATCGCGGATGTCAATCAGATGATGCGTTATGCCCATCTGCTCCTCGGAGCGGATTTTGGCGGTGCCAATATCCATGCCCCGATACACCTGCATGGAATCTCCGGATATGATTTCTCCGTTCCAGGCGCGGGCCAGCTCCAAACTGAGCTGTGTTTTACCGACCGCCGTCGGGCCGAGCAGCACGAGCAGCGGCTGTTTGCGTTCAGTCAACTTGTATCACTCCATATCCGACAGCCGACGTTTTTTTGACTGGACAGCGAACGAAGCCGAGCCGGTCGAATTCAGGACTGTTATTCGTTTCTTTAATGATGACGGTTCGCCGGGCCACACGTACCGCTTCCCGGACGATGCCGGGATGAAGTGGATCGGGATTAGCGAGGCCGCGCAGCGGGCCGATTGAGCTTGATTCATGGACTGGATCACGAAACATCGGATCAAAATAAACGATGTCATAACTTTTATCCGGGAGACCCTTCAAAAAGTCCGCATGATCGGCCAAAACAGGAGTGATGCGGCGCAGCGCCGCATTGGCATCCTCAAGCTCCGACTCGTACTGCTGCAGCCCCTCACGCACGATCGCATGCAGGACGGGTTCGCTTTCGAGAGCGGTCACGCCTCCCTCCGGTCCGGTTGCATAGGAGAACACGAAGGAATCACCCGCCAAACCCGCCGTGCAGTCCAGCACTTGGTCCCCCGGCTGACAACCGGACAAGCTTACGAGAGGATCGGCTTCGCCTTTGCGCAGCCTTTTGACCCGCACATAGGCCATACTTGGATGAAAATAAAAGGGCGGCTCCTGGGGACCGCCGTAATAGCGCAGTTGCGTGCTCGTCACTACGAGCAGCTCGCGGTCTCCCGCTTGCTCGGCCAACTGGCCGAGTGTGCGCCTGCGCCGGGGCGTGAGCCGCGCATTCAGCTCTTTGGCTAGCCGCGCGGCCATTTCCAGCATAAGCTCTGACGGATAATCCGTCGTTGTTACGATCATGACATCACCCGTTTGAACATTTTTTCTAACTGGTATACCGAAATATGCACTAGAATCGGCCGCCCATGCGGACAAGTGTAGGGCTGCTGACAGGCCGCTAATCGCGACAGCAGCGCTTCGCCTTCTTCCCGGCTCAGCCGGTCATTAGCTTTAATGGAAGCTTTGCAGGAGCACATGATAGCCGCTTCCTCGCGCAGCTTGGCGATGTCGATTGCGCGTTTCTCGCGCAGCACCCACTCGACCATTTCCTCTACGAGCTGCTGCTCTTCCCCTTTGGGGAACCAATGAGGATGGGAGCGAACGAGGAAGGACTGCGAGCCGAATGGCTCCAGCTCCACGCCGGCTTCCGCTAATAGCGGGAGCCTGTCAGCCAACTGCATAGCTTCGACGCTGGTATATTCCAGCGTGAACGGCACAAGCAGCGGCTGGCTCTCCCGGCTAATCTCACCGAACTTGCGGTAATAATATTCGTAATTGATCCGCTCATGCGCAGCATGCTGATCGATCAGGTACATTCCCTCTTCATTCTGGCCGATCAGGTACGTTCCATGGAGCTGACCTACCCAGCTTAGCTCCGGGAAACCGGAATCGGTAGCTCCAGCGGAGCTAGGATTAGATGCGCTGGCGGGATCGGCGTAAGGCGCTGAGTCCGTGGCGTGAGCAAGGTCAGCGGCAAAGGCAGGATCGGTCGCGTGAGCAGGGTCGGCGTCGGACGCTGAGTCCGTACCAGAGCCCCGATAGGCGCCGGATACTTGCTCGACAGCGGAACTTGGATCAGCACCGAAAGCCGGATCTGCGTCGGAATCCACCGCCGCCGAGAGTTCCGTAGGAGCCGCTGGCCGATAGCCTTGTGGCGGCTCCTGCAAATCAGCTGGACTACCCGCTGCAGCTAATGATGCAGACAGCTCGTCCCCATCGTTAGGCGCAGGCGGGTTAGCCTGTTGCGTAGTCGGCGGGTAGGCGAAGCCTCCCGCCGATGCGCCGGAGCCTGCGGGCGCCGGCGCATAAGGCGCGGCCGAGCGCTCGCGCAGGCCCGCTGCGCCGAAGGCGCCAGCAGCGGGCGCATAGAGCCGCTGCGCCGCGTCAGGCGGCACCGGCGGCGCGCCTTGCGCCGCAGGCCGCCAAGGCCCGGCTGCGATGCTGCCGGGCGGCGGGCCCTTGCGGCCCGAGCCGGCGTAGCCGCGCGGGCCGCCCTGCTGCGGCGCGGCGAAGCCCGCCGCAGCGCTCGCGGCCGCGGCTTCGCCAGCGGCCGCAAGGGCAGCCGGCGGCAGCGTAGCCGCGCCGCCGGGAGGCACCGCAGGCGGCTCTCCGCCCGCAGGGGCGGAGCCGCCGGGCAAGCCAGCACCAGCGGCGCCGAACCCCGGCTCCGGCTGGTGAAAGCGCAGCTGCTCCTGCCGGTACACCGGGCCGGAGCGGGTCCCGCGGCCGGAATCTGGCCCCGGAATATGTCGGCGACCGCCCAGAGCGGCGCGCGCCGTTTCCTCAATGAAAGCTTTCAGCTCGGCTTCCTTGCTGAAGCGCACTTCCATTTTCGACGGATGCACGTTCACGTCGACGAGACCAGGATGCATCCCGATCTCAAGCACCGCTACGGGAAACCGGTTGATCGGCAGCAAAGTATGAAAAGCCGTCAGCAGCGATTGCTGTACAGCAAAGCTACGGATATAACGCCCGTTGACTACCGTTGTTATCGCGGTGCGACTCGCCCTCGTCAGCTCTGGCTTGGAAATATAACCGTTCAGCTCGTAATCGGCATGCTCGCCGCGCAGCGGCAGCATCGCCTTGGCCGTTCCCGTGCCGTAAACAGCGGCAATGACTTGCAGCCGATCCCCCGAACCGGAAGTCCGCAGCAGACTGCCGCCATTATGCGTCAGCGAAAAGGCAATGCCAGGATGAGCAAGCGCAATCCGATAAATGTAATCGGAGATATGGCCAAGCTCGGTCTGAATACTTTTCATATATTTCAGGCGTGCAGGCGTATTGAAAAAAAGATCCCGGACCGTCATATCCGTCCCCTGACCGGCTCCAGCATGTTCATCCGTAGTCAGCTTGCCGCCTTCCATGACGATGCGCCTTCCCAGTCCGCTGTCGTTGCTGGCAGACACACAGTCTACTCTAGCAACAGCGGCGATACTCGGCAAAGCCTCGCCCCGGAAACCGAGACTAGCAATGCGAAAAAGATCCCTGTCCGTCAACAGCTTACTCGTTGCATGCCGCTGGAACGCGGTCTCCATATCCTCAACTTCTATACCGCTTCCGTTGTCCTGGACGCGGATCAGGCTGAAGCCGCCTTCTTCTATTGTAATATCGATGGAGGTAGCCCCAGCATCCACCGCGTTCTCAACCAGCTCCTTTACAACAGAGGCTGGTCTCTCCACGACTTCGCCGGCAGCGATCTGGTTCGCCAAATGCTCGTCCAGTACCTTGATTTTGCCCATTGGCTCACTCCTCCCTCGCCCGTATTAAACGCTTAGTTTGCCCTTCATATCACTCAGCCACTGGATGGCCTGAAGCGGCGTCATATTGAGCAGATCCAGCTTGCGCAGCTTGTCCGCCAGCTCATCCGCCGTTTCGGCGGCCTTGCCGGAGCGCCGCTTGCCTGAACCCGCCATACCCGCCGACTCTTCCCCGAAAATCGACAGCTGCACTGGAGATTTTGCCGGTTCATTACCGGTTCTAGACTCCATGCCATTAGCATAATCAGCGCTAGAAGCTTTGTTTTCTACTCCATTATCTGTGCCGACGACTCTTTCAGCTCCAGCAGCATTCTCTATACCAGGCATTCCAGCGCCAGCCGCTGCACTTGCTCCTGCACTTGCTCCTGCACTTGCTCCATCACTTGCTCCTGCACTTGCTCCATCACTTGCTCCTGCATCTTCACCAGCCACTTCCCGAACGCCAGCAACTGTCTCCACATTAGCTTCAACACTCACCGCTTCACCAGCATAGGCTGCGGCTGTCTCCCGAATCATCTCCGAATTAGCGCGGGCCGAGCGCCCAGCCGCCCCTTCATCATACTGGTTCTCCAGCGTTTCCAGCAGCTTATAGGCGCGGCCGATAATTCTGTCAGGTAGTCCCGCAAGCCGCGCGCAATAAATGCCGTAACTCGTGCTGGCCGCACCTGGCACAAGCTTACGTAGGAAGGTTACATCGCCGCCGCTTTCTTTGACCGCCATACAGGCGTTGTTCAGGTACTTCAGCGACTCTTCCAGATGGGATAACTCGTGAAAATGTGTCGACACAAGCGCTTTGCAGCCGGTCACATCATGCAAGAACTCGATAACCGCCTGTGCGATGGACATGCCCTCTGCAGTCGAAGTACCGCGTCCCAACTCGTCAATAATGACGAGACTGCGTACCGTAGCTTTGTCGGTCATCTGCTGAATATCCCGCATTTCGACCATGAATGTGCTCTGTCCGCCGGCTAGATCATCCGCCGCGCCTATGCGCGTAAAGATCCGATCCACGAGCGGCAGACGCGCCGAGCGCGCCGGTACGAAACAGCCGATCTGAGCCATGATGCAGATGAGAGCCGTTTGACGCATATAAGTGCTTTTACCCGCCATATTGGGACCAGTAATGAGCAGCATCCTCGCTTCATCCCGACCGAGCTGAGTGCCGTTGGCCATAAAAGAGGTCCCTTCCAGCACCGCTTCAACGACCGGATGACGCCCGCCGTCGATGTCCAGATCATAACCGTCCGTCACCTCGGGACGGACATAACGGCGCTCGGCGCTGACCGCTGCAAGCGACTGCAGCACATCCGCCTGCGCGATAATATCCGCCAGCCTTTGCAGGCGATGAAGCTCACCGGCAATCCCGTCGCGAAGCTGGATGAACAGGCTGTACTCCAGATCCGTCATTTTCTCCTCGGCTTCGAGAATAAGGCGCTCTTTCTCCTTAAGCTCCGGCGTCACATAACGTTCCGCATTGGCAAGCGTCTGCTTGCGCTCGTACCGCCCCTCAGGTAACGAAGCGATATTCGCCTTCGACACCTCCAGGAAATATCCGAACACTTTGTTGTAGCCAATTTTCAACGTACGGATGCCAGTCGCTTCCCGCTCGCGCCGCTCCAGATCAGCTAGCCATTTTTTACCGCTAGTGCTCGCCTCTCGCAGCTGATCCAAATAGCTGTCATAACCAGAGCGGATCAGTCCGCCTTCCCGCAGAGATACTGGCGGCTCGTCCACCAGCACCGTATCAATTAGCTCGCGCAAGTCTCCACAGTTGTCCACCCCATGTGTCAAACGCCGCAGTGTCGCGGAGCCAGAATCCTGGAGCAGTTGAAGCAGCGCTGGCACCCGATCAAGCGACGCTTTGAGTGCAGCCAGATCACGACCGCCCGCCGTGCCGTAAGCAACACGCCCAACAAGCCGCTCTAGATCATATATACCATCCAGCTCGCCGCGCACATCCTCACGCAAAATCAGATTGCCATACAGTGCGGCAACGGCTTCAAGCCGTTCTTCCACTGGTGCTGCTGACAGCAGCGGCTTGTCGATCCAGCGACGCAGCAAACGGCCGCCCATCGATGTTTTGGTCCGGTCGAGCAGCCACAGCAGGGAACCTTTGCGACTCCGCCCATGGACCGTCTCCGTCAGCTCCAGATTACGCCGCGTGAACGGATCCAGAATCAGATACTGACTCGGCTCATAACTGTGCACCGCACGTAGATGACCGAGCGACCGCTTCTGCGTCTCCGACAAATAACCCGCCAAAAGCGACACAGCTCGCACGCGAACCGCCGGTAGTCCGTCGAGCGATTTGCCCGGCAGCAGCTGCGACAATGCCTCCGCCTCCATCGGCTCGCGCTCCGTGTACAGCACTGGCCGACTAGTCATCGAAGGCCGCGACCGCAATTGTTCCAGCACCCCAGCATCCCCGACGATTTCCGCAGGGAAATACACATTGATCTCGTCCTGCAGCAGCTCAGCGCTCCCAGCAAAAGAAGTTGCGTAAAGTTCTCCTGTCGACAGATCGCAGGCGGCAAGCGCTAACTGCCCACCCTCTGCTGCCACAGAGACAATATAATTGTTGGACTTGTCCGTGAGAGACTTGCTCTCCATGACAGTACCCGGCGTCACGACCCGAACGATTTCGCGCCGCACAACGCCTTTAGCTACGGCAGGGTCCTCGACCTGCTCGCAAATAGCCACTTTGTAGCCTTTGTCGACTAGACGGGCTATGTACCCTTCAGCGGAATGATACGGCACCCCGCACATCGGGATTTTCACTTCGCCTCCTCCGGCACGGCCGGTAAGCGTAATTTCCAGTTCTTTGGATGCTAGTATGGCGTCGTCAAAAAACAATTCATAGAAGTCTCCCAGGCGAAAAAATAGAAAAGCGTCCTTGGCTTCTTCTTTTATAGTCAAATACTGCTGCATCATCGGCGTCAACGCTACCACCTTGTACCTCCTGCGCAGATATGGACTTTGGCGCTCCGCCAAGCCTCCTGCATTCTATGAAAACCAACCTTCATTATACCAGTATAACGAAGTCCGTACAAAAGGAGATGTACGCCAAAAAGCCGCCCTCCCAAATAGGAGTCACGGCTAGCCGCAAACATAATTGATTAGGTTTAGTTTTAATGTATTTAATAATTCATGTAATTAATTTAAATATATAGGCTAAACGAAAGAAAGAAATTAACCTTGAAAACAAGAAAACCATTCTCTAACTGGTAATAGAGTGGCGAACGAAAAGTTGCATCAGACCATTGCCTTGCCATCGTTCCAAATGCACGAGAGAAACTCGAAGGGCCTCAGCTCGACCATTCATGCATAAGCGATACTCAGTCGCTTTCATCCGGGGTGGCTGATTGAGAAGCCATGGCAATTTCGTTGTCTCAGCTTCTCAGCGTATCAACAGCTTCCCGCTCCGGTCCTTCAACCACGTTCAAAAATAGAGCTGTCCCCTGCCGATGTCGGCTGCCGTGAGCTTGAATGCCGGATAGAGAAGCCGCCGGAGCGCAGCGACCGGCTCCGTTCCGGCATTGGGATACCCCAGCGGATACGGATGTCTAGGCTCTCATCCCAGACTGCCCCCGCTTCAACTGCGTCCAGCAGAGGGTCAAGCAAATGCCGTCGCTGCTCATAAGAAGGGGCCTTACGCAGTCCTGCTCGCAATCGTGGCAGGCAGAGCACGAGTGTCTCTCGATCCCCTTCATAATAAGCTCGGGCAAATAGCTCCTCCAAGCTGGGCAAATCCTCAAGCCAAGCCGAGTCTTCCGCTGCCAGCAGCGCCACGCCGAGCGCGTAGCGAGTTACGGCCGGTGAAACGAGCCAGCTGGGCAGCGTGCGGTATTCAAAGCCGCCATGAGGCTGGCGGCGGCAGTCGCCGAATGTGCCGTAACGGGGGCGCCTGCCCCTGCCGGCAGCATCCTCGGCGAGCGCCAGCGGAATCGCCGCATAACTGTCCAGCGCGCGCAGCAACCGCGTCGTCAGCGCCACGCCGCTGAGATGCACATGGCCGCCGAGCGCGATGCCCGGCACCGGCATTGCGCCTGCAGCCAGCCGCATGCCCGGCTCGCGGGCTCCGCGCCGCGCGGCCAGCGCAAGCAGCCGGCGAACCCGGCTCAGCAGCTCCTCCGCGCTCGTCGCTGGCTCCGGCCTCAGCTCGCCGACCGGCTGACGCAGACTTTGGCCGGCGACCAGCATATCGCTGCCCACGGAACTGTGAAGCCCGCCGAGCTGCGATGCCGAGAAGATCCTCCCGTTCTGACGGAGGATCAGAAACTCCGGGTCTGCTCCGATCCGCAGGGGAGGAGCGCTACTACTATGCCCAGCGATACGAGTAGCCTCCTGCTCCAGCAGCTGCTCAAGCCTCTTCATCGGTGGAAACCACAGCGAGGCGCTTGCAGCCGGCAGCCGTTTCGCCTCCGGCGAGAGCTTTTCCGCTCCAACGGGCCGAAAGCTCCTACAGCCGGGAAGTCTATATCCCTCAACATATAACTTCCCGCTGTCGCCGATGCGGATCAGCAGCTCGGCAGCATCCAGGAGCAGCTCATATGCTGCTCTTTTCGCTAAACGAGCAGCACGCTTCATATCTGGATCCTGAGGCTCCGCAGGCGGATTCCGCCACTCTTCCTCAACTGAATCCGCTCCAGGCGAACGCCGGGCAGCGATACCACTCCCAGCCCCAACGCCTGATTGCCAGGATGACGATCGGAGCCTCTCAATAAACACCGTTTCCAGATGAAACACAGCGACCCGCATAAGCCTGCCCGGTTCTTCAGCGGCTCCCGTACGAATTCCGGCCAGCTCAAGCCTGCGCGCAACAGCGTCGCTGCCTAGCGAGTCCACAGCCGCCGCTCCAGCATTCAGCACCCATGGACTGCCCGGCTCCACCTCTATGCCTGAAGCGGCATTTCGCTCCTGCCCACCACTATCGCCAGACCCCATGCTGCCGGGCCAAGCCGAGCTGCCCCAGATCAGCATAGCATCGGAGCGGGACAGCTCCGTTCCATGCTGCCAAATAGCCCATTCTGACGGAGGAGCCGCCTCCGGCGGCTCACTCAAGCTACCGCACCACAGCCACAGCTTGCCTGCCATGACGCACCGCCTCCCGTTACCCCGGCCGCCAGCAGCCGGTGCTTTTTCCCCTCAGAGTCCTGGCAGCGGACATAAGCGGAACAAATTTACTGCTGCCAGATAAAAAAAAGAGGGCTTTCGCCCTCGAATTGTACTGCTTTCCTGCATACCTTGCATTATGAGCCGCAAAACCCCTCTTACAGCTCGTCGTCCAGCAGATCGCCGTCCAAATCGTCGAATCCGCTGTCCCCGTCGTCATAGTCAAAGCTGTCTTTGCTTTCAATGTCGTCGCAGCCACCTGGAATGACTGCTACACACACCTTCGTCTCCGCGATCATCTCGACGGCGAATTCGCGCTCGACCCTTACGACAACGGAAGCTCCACTAGACGAAATATTCGCCTCGATGCAGTTCGGCTCCTGCGTCGCTTCAGCCGCCACTTCCTCCGTGGAAGCCCGGTGCTTCGGGTCCACATAGGAAAGGGGAATGTTTTCGACATAAGATACCGTTTCCTTGGCTACGTCAGTTTGCGAGTTCCTGTTGTAGGAATACCAAATGTTGATGTCGTAAGTTCCGACGACCTCGATGCCGTCCCCCGACCGTACCGCTTCATACTGGTTGTTGATAACCCATGCACCCAGTATGCTGGTAGGGCGGTGAGGGGGCGTGACGGTATGCGAAACCGTCGAGAACTTGCGACCTTTACCGCAGACAGCTTTTGTGATGATCTCTCTAGTCTGAAGCTGTTTATCTGCAATCGTCATTTCCTTTAACCTCCTCCATACCATCATTCCTTACAAGTGTATGCAGGACATAGGCCAATGTTGATAAAATGAACCTAGTCAATGCAATATATTCCGTTCCCGCCCCAGATTATGAGTGTATGGGGCGCTTTTTTTACATATGTTCGTGTAGGAGCGTTTATGATTGGCGGTCTAAATCCGGTCATTTTTTACTGGCTAATCAGGCGTGCTGAAAAAGAGTCGCGTAAGTCGTGCGCCATACGCACATACAGAGCCTTAGATCAATCATAAGCAGTTAAAGTTTGATGATTTGTGTTTCTTCATTAATACGTCTTCGTCAGTGCCTCTTCGTCAATACCTCTTCTTCTGATCTGAACGTCCCCCTCCTGCTCCAGTCTATACAGCGCCGCCGCACGAGTCCTCACACTCCTAAGTCGATTATCATGTTACCTTGAATTCTCATAAATCTAGCCCGTACCATTCTGTTAATTCCTCATACTATGTTGAAACAGCCATATTAGGAGGAAAATTGAATGAACTTTGAAAGAGTAGAAATCAGCACTGTGAAAGGTAAAGGGTCAAACTTCGGACTGATTTTGGTTTTGTTTATTTTATTAGTTATTGTTACGAGTCTTTTTCGCAGCCCTATCAATGGAGACTCAGGAGTGAATCTGGAAGATGACAATTCAACTATACTAGCAACCAAAGGGTTCAATGTTTATAACAAAAGTGCGCTGCAACCATTCCTTTTACGAGCAGCCAGCTTCAATGGAAACTACGCGTCGCCCCCAGACCCGCTGCATATAATTCGACCGGGAGAAAGTTACCACTTCGAAGTGGATAGATATTATTTCTATGTTTCCGAGGCCTACGTCACTTACGATTTGTTAGATATGAATGGAACCCGTTTTGGAGATGCGCGATTAAGAATGAGAGTAGACACGCATGTTGCATCAACTACAGTCTTGTCTTTAAACACTACGATTTATTTTCCCGTGGGTATTGAAAACGGTGGTACCTATTTTAATTTTGTCAATAGATGATCACAATTTTCAATCTATATGCTCCTTCATCCTCGATCAACATTGCTAGAACACCGCAGAAAGGAGAATAAGTTATGCATCTGATAAAAGCTCAGACCAGTAATCTTAAAGGACCCGGCTTGGGCATGATTTTAATTTTGTTTATTTTACTGGTAATTACA
This sequence comes from Paenibacillus herberti, assembly GCF_002233675.1. Classification (GTDB taxonomy): domain Bacteria; phylum Bacillota; class Bacilli; order Paenibacillales; family Paenibacillaceae; genus Paenibacillus_O; species Paenibacillus_O herberti. The sequence continues at coordinate 1,609,621 of NZ_NMUQ01000001.1, forward strand.
ACAACTTTTATTTATAGCTTCGCTCAAGAGGATAGCCCGCCCGATGATGGTTTAAAAACGCTAGAACTCTCCAGAGGATTCAATATTTACAACCGCACTGCTAACTTTTCATTAGCGTCAACTTCCTTGGAAGGAGAATTTGCGGACCAATTCCCCCCAGCGCATGTTATTCTACCGTACCAGGATTTTCACTTTGAGGTAAAAGCTTATTACTCAAGCGCTTATGTCACTTACAACGTCGTTTCTGGCGTCACAGTAGTGGGAAATATTCGGATCAATATGAGGACAACCAGCCCAGCTCCAGTACCAGCAAAAACCATTATTGATTTTATAAACGGCCCCATTAAATACGATAACGGGGGAACTTACGTTAATATTCGAAATGCATGATTAGCTGCATGGACACTGGGATGCAAATACACCGCGGAAAGGAACATGAAGTTATGTATTTTACAAGTTTTGCAACTATTTTAGTTTTGTTTATTTTGCTAGTCATTGCAATAACGTTCGTTTACTGCCCCACTCAAGGGGATAAACAACCCGATGATGGTTTATCGATGATAAGTTCCAAAGGCTTTAACGTCTACAACCGGACTGCCGACTTTACTTTAGTATCGACCTCCTTGACAGGAGAATTTGATCGCCCTTTTCCTCCAGCGCATATTATTCTACCCTACAGAAGCTACCACTTTGAGGTTAGAACCACGCTATTCAAAAAATACAGTGCCTATGTCACTTACAACGTTGTATCAGGCGACGAAACAGTGGGGAATATTCGGATCAACATGAGGACAGACGACGAAGCACCAACAACTCCCACAACCATCGTAGATTTTATAAACGGCCCCATTCGATATGAGAACGGGGGGACTTACGTCACTATTTTCGATTTATAATCGCTTGCGCAGAAAGGAGATTAAATTATGTCCTTTATAAACGGGGGAATGATTTTAGTTTTGTTTATTTTGCTGGTCATTGTGACAACTTTTATTTACAGTTCCACTCAAAGGGATAACCAGCTAGATGAAGATTTAACGATGATTCAAGTCTCCAAAGGCTTTAACATTTATAACCGGACTACCAACTTTACTTTAGTATCGATCTCCTTGACAGGAGAATTTGATCGCCCTTTTCCTCCAGCGCATATTATTCTGCCCTACAGAAGCTACCACTTTGAGGTTAGAACCACGCCACACAAAAATTACAGTGCCTATGTCACTTACAACGTTGTATCAGGCGACGAAACAGTGGGGAATATTCGGATCAACATGAGGACAGAGGACGCAGCACCAACAACTCCCACAACCATCGTAGATTTTATAAACGGCCCCATTCGATATGAGAAAGGGGGGACTTACGTCAATATTTTCGATTTATGATCGCTTGCGCAGAAAGGAGATTAAATTATGTCCTTTGTAAACGGGGGAATGATTTTAGTTTTGTTTATTTTGCTGGTCATTGTGACATCTTTCGTGTACAGCCCTTCTCAAAGAAATAACCCGCAGGACAATGAGTCGATAACGATACAAGGCTCCAAAGGATTTAATATCTACAACCGCACTGCCAACTTCACATTAGTATCATCTTCCTTTGATGGAGAATTTGAAGCCCCCTTCCCATCAGCGCATATTATTCTGCCCAACAGGAGCCATCACTTTGAGGTTATATGGAATCCGTTCCGTACTTACACAGCCTATGTAACTTACAACGTCTTATCAGAAACAGACACAGTGGGGAACATTCGAATAAAAATGAGTACAACCGGACCGTTCGATGTGCGTCCCTCAACGGAGATTCAATCAATAAACGGCCCGATTCGGTATGAGAATGGGGGGACTTACGTCACGATTTTCAATTCATGATCCTCTACGAAAAAAGGAGAATAAGCTATGCCCTATTTACATGGGAAAGTGATTTTAATTTTGTTTATTCTGCTTGTCCTTGCTTCAGCTTTCGTTAGCAACTCCCCTCAGAGGAATAAACAGCTGAAGAATGATTTTCAAACGAACCTATCCATAGGATTCAACATTTACAACCACACTTCCGACTTTTCATTAGTGTCAGCTTCTTTGGAAGGAGAATTTGAATCTCCATTTCCTTCAACGCATATCATTCTACCCGACCAAAGCCACCATTTTGAGGTTAGATCCTCTGGAGTAACCAGCTACAGCGCCTATGTTACGTACAACGTTATATCAGGTACCGAAACAGTGGGAGATATTCGTATAAATATGAGAACAACTCCGTCGGCGTATTTTGGAATCCCTGTCCCGTCAACCATTGTTGATTTTATAGACGGCCCCATTCGATATGACAACGGGGGGACTTACGTCACGATTTTGGATTCAGATCCTATCCAAGTTAGCCAGAAGCAATCACGATAGAAAGGAGGAGATTGGAGAGATGCCAAACACACAATCCAATAGTTTTAAAAGTCCAGGCTGGAGAATGATACTAGTATTGTTTATTTTGCTGGTCATTGCAACAACGTTCGTTTACAGCTCAGCAACAGGAAATAACCTGCGGGATAATGATTCAATAACGACACAAGACTCCATAAGGTTCTCCATCTACAACGAAACGGTTAACTTTCCGTTAGCGACAGCATCCTTGGAAGGAGAATTTGAGCCCCCATTCCCTGCATCGCATATTATTCTTCCTTACAGGAGCTACAACTTTGAGGTGCTTAGAAAATATGGCGCCACCAATAGAGCCTACGTCACTTATAATGTCTTATCGGGGACAGAAGTAGTAGGGAATATCCGTATATTTATGAGTGTATACGCGACCTCTGTTGTCAAAGCCTCGACCGAAATTTTATATATTAATGGCCCCATTTCCTATCAAAACGGAAGCAGATATGTTACGGTTCGCAATGCATAATCATCATCCAGACAGTTGACAGCAACGATCCCAAGAAAAGGTTCAACCCCTCTCTTCCGCCCTGCGTTTCTTAAGCCTGCTAGCCGTATCCAAAAAGCGGTCCAGCTCCACGGTCAGCTGCAGCAGCGCCGCGCGCACTTCGAATTCCTCGCGAGTTAGGGGCAGCTCCATCGTCCGGAAGCTGGCACGAAGCCCGGTCAACGCCGCGCGCGGACGGTCCTCGTAATAGTCGGAGCGGATATCTCCCTCCATCGTATCGAACAGCCCCGCCAGCAGCTTGCCCTGAGGCAGACGATCGTGATCATACACATAAGATAGAAGCTCCATCATCGTCCCGATGATTTCCAACTGCCTTTTACGCATATTAAAATAGCTCGTCCAGTAAAAATCCGGCTGCCAGGGCCGGTTATGCTGCTCCCGCAGCGCCCGCTCCAGCCCCTCGCGTACAGCTTCGTCTGCCTCCAGCAGTTCGCTGCCGCTCCATAGGCTTTCCGGGTCTCGAAGTACGGCGGCCATCCCGGCAAAAATGCCGGCGAAACAGTCTTCCACCGTGCGCCTCAACTTATGCAGCCGGCTGCGCTCGTCGGGCATGTACAAATTGTTAATAAGCGCCGCCCATCCCAGCCCCACGATGAGCAGTTGCGCCTCGTTCCACAGCAGTTCCACCGTCACCGCACCAGCGCCATACAGATGGAAAACGAGGACGCTGCCCGGCACGATGCCGCTCTGCAGCTTCAGCTTCGACAGTACCGGAAAAACGAGCAGCACATAAAGTGCCGCCGTCCCAATATGGTAGCCGAGCAGTTCAAACAGCACCGACGAAACGAGCAGCGCAACAAGCGCGGCGGACAACCGCTCAAACAGGCTGCGGAAGCCGCTGCGCCTTGTCACTTCCACACCGAGTATCGCCAGCACCCCTGCAAACATCGGCTCGCTCAGCTCCAGAAGCTGCGCCGTCGCAATTGCCGCCGCTACGGCTGCTGCTGTCTTCCAAATGCGCAGTCCGATCCATTCCTTCAATGCCTGTCCGCCCCCTATCGCAAAAACGCCCGCGCAGCCGAATCATCCAGCCAAGTGCAGGGCGCCTGCATGTTTGCTCTTCATGCTAGTCCTTCGCCGGTTACCCGTCAACGGGTTCCGTAACGCTGCTGCGTCGCTTGATACCAACATATATTTTAGCTGAGTCAGCCTATACCATTCTGTTAATTCCTCATACTATGTTGATAGAACCCTATTAGGAGGAAACTGGAATGAATGTTGAAAGAACTGAAATCAGTACTATTAAAGGTTACAGGTCAAACTTCGGAATGATTTTAGTTTTGTTTATTTTGCTGGTAATTATGACAACGTTAGTTTACAGCTCCACTGGAGGGGATAACCAGTCGGATGATAGTTTAACCACGATACAAGCCTCCAAAGGATTCAATATTTACAACCAAACTGCATATTTTTCATTAGTGACAACTGCCTTGGAAGGAAACTTTGAGTCGCCCTTCCCTGCTTCGCATATTATTCTACCCTACAGGAGCTATCACTTTGAGGTTAATAGAGCATTACCATATAAGGATTCCGACGCCTACGCCACTTATGCTGTAAAATTAGAATCCGAAACCGTAGGAAGTATTAAAATAAGGATGAGGGTAGCAGGGGCACTTGAGGTATTCCCAGAAACCCGAATTGAATATATAAACGGCCCAATTGTCTATGATAAAGGGAACACTTACGTCACTATTCGAAATGCATGATACTGGTCTATAGTTACATGCAGGTTTTTTTACAGAACAAAGTTCTACTATGATGTATTTAATTTAATAACTATAAATGAGCAAATTCACTTCCAGTGAACTGTAAAATGACAAAAAAATAGAGACATTGCGTTCTCCTTGTGGTAAAAAGTAGTCACCACAACCGATTTTCACACCAAGGAGAAATTGCTATGTCTCATACCGTCATCGTACCTGATCATTCCGCGCTACGCAACTACTTGTTACAGCAGCGTTTGCCGCTTTACTACTCTAAACCTGTCGTCGCGCATATCGAGACATACATGGCAGCCGCTACGGCGAAAGGCTTTCGTGGCAAGGTTGTGGATCTGGCCGAGTATAGTAACTGCCATCGTACAACGCTTGGACACTTTCTGGCTGAAGGCAAGTGGGATGAAACGGTGTTGCAAAATAAAGTCAAGAACGAGTCGCTTCGGCGCGTGGTCCAAATCGCCAACCAGACGGCAGAGCCGCTGTTTGTCATTCATGATGATACGATCTCCAAGAAGACCAAGCCTTCGTCACAGGCACAATCTCCGATAGAACAGACCGGATTTCATCATTCTCATCTGGAAGGAAAAATCGTATGGGGCCATCAAGTGCAAGCGACGGTGGTCCAAAGCAGTGACACTTCATTAATTCACTCTATTGACTTGTACGACAAAACGAAAACGAATCCCGACGGCACCCCGTATACGAAAATCGATCACGTGTGCGAGATGGCTGCTACGCTTCCACTTCCACCTCATGGCGGCTATGTGCTTGTCGATTCTTGGTTTACAGGTACACGGGTCATTGATAGCTACGCCTCTGCTGGGTATCACCTAATAGGGGGTCTTAAAACCAATCGAATCATTTACCCGCAAGGCATTCGCATTTCCGTGCAAGATTTTGCCGCCCATATTCGCAAAGAAGACGTTCGCCTTGTGACCGTGAACGGAACTTCGTACTGGACGTATCGATATGAAGGCACCTTAAATGATATTGAAAATGCCGCTGTCCTTCTGTGCTGGCCAGAGCAAGCGTTTGGCGTGCCCAAAGCCCTACGTGCTTTTTTGTGCACCGACGTCTCCTTGGATGCCGAAACGATTTCCACGTACTATAGCAAACGTTGGCCGATCGAGATCTTTTTTCGCCAGTCTAAAAATAACCTGGGTTTCGACACGTACCAGGTTCGTTCGGCAACTGCCTTTATCCGTCTGTGGGCGCTGCTGGCCTGGACGCATTTGTACTGTACCACCGGTCTAGAACGACCTTGCCCATTTGGCGATGGATTGCGTACCGTTCGTAAGCAAGTCCAACTGGATCGGCTCCAGTTTGTCTACGATTGCGGTCAGAATGGGATTCCGTTTGACGTTGTTCGTAAACAATTTAAATTGGCCTAAGTGTATTTAGGATTTTCTGTATCCGATTTTGCTCGTTTATAGTTAATAATGCATTTCTTACTCAGTTAGGCTGCTTAAACATAACAAACCCGCCGACCGTCAAGATCTGCGGGCTATCAAAATTCGGTTAGTTTTCCCGCCCACCGGACACAAGTCGTTTCTCCATCAAAGCCACGCCTTGGTACATAAGCGTCGCAGCAGCAGCGATGACTACGAGCGTTGATAGGACAAGCGTGAAGTTGAACACTTGGAAACCGTAGATAATCAGGTAGCCAAGCCCTTCCTTCGCCACGAGGAATTCGCCAACGATAACGCCGACCCAGGCCAGCCCGACATTTACCTTCAGCGTCGAAATAATGACCGGAAACGAGCCCGGCAGGATGACAAGCCGGAACAGCTGCCATCTGGACCCGCCGAGCAGGCGGACAACCTTGACCAGCCCCGGCTCCATGTCGCGGAATCGGTTGTAGATGCCAATCGTCGTCACGATGACAGTCATCGTCAGCGTTACGGCAAGGATGGACAGAAAACCTTGCCCCAGCGCAACGATGAAGATCGGCCCCAGAGCCACCTTCGGCAAGCTGTTGAACACGACCAGATACGGATCACACACCCGCGCCAGAAAAGGGAACCACCAAAGCAAAGCAGCCAGCGCTGTGCCGACCAACGTTCCAAGCAGAAAGCCTGATGCCGTCTCTGCCACCGTCACGCCGACATGTGGCCAAAGCGAGCCGTCCAAGCTGGAGCTGGCCAGCAGGTTTGCTATTTTAGTCGGGTAGCTGAACAGCAGCGGGTCGACCCATCGCAGCCTGCCCGCTGCTTCCCACAGACCGAGAAAAGCAGCAAGCAGCAGCAGTTGAACGCTCAGCACTGCGGCGCTCGTTCTGCGCTGGCGACTTAAATAACGGCGATGGATTTCCTCCAGCCAGCCGCTGTCCGCGTTGGAGGACAGTTTCGGTCGCCTGCCTCGGTGGTGGCCACGGCCACCGCTCCCGAGCCCACTGCCGTTGCCGTTCCCACTGCCTTTCACGCTGCCGCTGCCGTTGCTGACATCGCCGTTTTCTCGGCCATTCCCGCCCCCACGGTTGCCCGGCGACGAACTGCCTCCGAGCAGCTCAAGCTCGCTCATGCCGAATTCCCTCCATCCTTCTCGTCCGCGCCCATCTCTTCCCACAGGGCGTCGAACACCGCTTGGAAAGCTGGATGTTTGCGCGCCTCGGTCGGAGGAAGAACTCGGAGCTCCTCCGGTACCTGCAGCTCTGTGCGGATATGGCCTGGATCGCGCCCGAGCACGAGCACTCGGTCGCTCATAGCGGCCGCCTCGGCCAGATCATGGGTGACGAGCACCGCCGTTTTGCCCAGCTTGCGCAGCGTTGCCTGCACGAGATCCTCCAATTGCATCTTGATATGCATATCGAGCGCCGAGAATGGCTCATCCAGCAGAAGAACCTCTGGATTGGGCGCTAGCGTGCGTGCCAACGCCACACGCTGCCTCATACCGCCGGAAAGCTCGCCGGGGTATCGAGTTCCCGTGCCGGCCAGCCCAACTTCCTCCAGCAATCGCTCCGCCGCCGCATGGGCCTGCGCCGTCGAAACGCCGCCTATCTGGAGCCCAAGAGCCGCGTTGTCCCGAATCGTGCGCCAAGGCAGCAAGCAATCTTGCTGCAGCATATATCCGACCTTTGCCGAAGGCTTCTCCACCGGCCGACCGCCCATCAGAATTTGCCCCGAGGCCGGCGGGAACAACCCTGCCAGCAGGCTAAGCACCGTTGTTTTGCCACAGCCGCTCGGACCGACCAAGCTGATGAACTCGCCTCGGGCGACCATCAGGCTCATATCCTCTACTGCCAGCGAAGCACCCTGCCTGCCAACATAAACATGGGACACCGAGCGCAGCTCAAGCATTAATTTTTCATTCGCCGCCATTCCTCTCCTCCTCTCTATGGACAGAAGGCTTTGGCGTTGTCCTCAGTATGCCAGTTAACGCTGAGCAGCCTTCTCAGCAAAGGAATTGTCGACCAGTACATCATGCTCTGTACGCTGCTTCAGTTCTCCGGCCGAAGACATCACATCGAGCAGATTGTTCCACTCCGTTCCGTCAATCGTCGGGTTGTCGGCGTAGGAGCCTTGTTTCTTGTAACGATCGATCGAGCTGACGATAATCGTCTTATCGGTTTGCGGGAAGTACGATCCGACCGCATCCGCGATGTCCTCGGCGCTATGTTCCTTCACCCACAGCTGCGCTTTTTGCAGCGCATTGGTGAATTTCTGAACCGTATCCCTATTTTTGCTAATATAACTCTGCTTGCTCATGAACACGGTATATGGCAGATGGCCGCTCTCCACGCCAAAAGAAGCGACAACCTTGCCCTTGCCTTCCTGTTCCATCATGGAAGCCTGAGGCTCGAACAGCTGCACATAATCGCCCGTACCGGAGGCGTAGGCTGCTGTAATATTGGCGAAATCGATGTTCTGGATCAATTTGAGATCCTTTTGCGGATCGATGCCTTTTTTCTTCAGCGTGAATTCGCCAGCCATCTGCGGCATGCCGCCCTTTCTCTGCCCTAGGAAAGTCGAGCCCTTGAGGCTATTCCAATCCAGCTCCTTGCCGGAGCGTGACACGAGGAAAGTGCCGTCAGTCTGCGTCACCTGTGCAAAATTAATGACAGGATCCTCCGCGCCTTGCTGATACACATAGATGGATGTTTCAGACCCGACCAACGCCACATCGATTCCGCCGGAGAGCAGCGCTGTCATCGTTTTGTCGCCGCCAGCCGTCGTTTGCAGCTCTACATCAAGCCCTTCCGCCTTGAAAAAACCTTTGGAAAGAGCAACATACTGTGGAGCATAAAACAACGAACGAGTCACTTCGCCGATGCGTACTTTGACCGTTCCTTCGGTCTTTGCGCCGCAGCCGGACAGCATTGCCGACGCTGCCATCGCCGCCGCGAGCAGCAGACCGGTTATCGCCTTTCTTTTCATGTCATGAATCCTCCCTTAGTCGCTTGCCATTCTGTGCTGTAGCCTATTCACGCCAGGAGGGGTTGGTGCATAACGTCTACCGGGGAACGCTGATCACGGGCGCAAAAAAAAGGACTGTCCCTAAAAGGCTCAAAATCGATTCGTAATTAAGCTGCCGTCTGCTGTGTCTACGATTTCTGGTACAATGCCTTATAACGAAAAGACGGGAAGAGACTGAGCCAAGCTCAGTCTCTTCCCGTCTTTATGTTAAAGTGTTCCTATCGCTTCGCTTCAACGAACGAAACTCACAGCGTCACGTCAAACTACAGCTTGTAAATGTCGGTGTATTTGTCCCTCAGGTACTTGACCAAATGGGAAGAGTCCAGCGGCTTGCCCGTCGCGCCGAGAATGATCTCCTTCGGCGTGCGCAGCTTGCCGTATTGATGCACGCGCTGCGTCATCCACTCGCGAATCGGCGCCAGCTCGCCTTTTGCGACAAGCTCCCATGTCTGTGGCAACTCCCTTTCCATCGTATCGGAAAGCTGAGCCGCGTACATATTGCCTAGGGAGTAAGACGGGAAGTAGCCGAATAGTCCGGCGCTCCAGTGTACATCCTGCATAACGCCAACCGCATCGGTCGGCGGTGTCAGTCCGAGGTACTCGCGGTACTTCTCGTTCCAGATGGCTGGCAGATCCGCAGCTTTGGCTCCTTCGTTGAAAATCATTTTCTCGATCTCATAACGAATAATGATGTGCAGGTTGTACGTTAACTCATCCGCCTCGATGCGGATCAGCGACGGCTGAACCGTATTCTGAGAGCGGTAGAAATCCTCAGCCGATATACGAAGCTGATCCGGGAAACGGCCCTGCAGCTCGCCGTAGTAACGCTGCCAGAACGGACGGCTGCGACCGATCGTATTTTCCCAGAAGCGCGACTGCGACTCATGAATTCCCATCGAAGTACCGGAACAAAGCGACGTTCCAGCTAGCTCCGGGGATACGTTCTGCTCATACAGAGCATGGCCCGCCTCATGAATCGTGCCGAACAGTGCGCTTGTCAGATCATCTGCTAGATAACGCGTCGTAATACGAACATCTTTCAGGTTGATCGTAGTCTGGAATGGATGCGCGCTCTCATCGATGCGGCCCGCCTCGAAGTCGAATCCAAGCTGACCCAGCATGTAGCGGCTGAATTCCTTCTGTTTCTCCCTGTCAAAATGTCCTTCCAAGAAGCTGCGGCTTGGCTTATTTGGCGAAGCTGCAATCGCCGCTGCCAGTGGAACCAGCTCCCCACGCAACGAGCTGAAAATGCCGTCCAGCTCCGCCACTGTCATATCCGGCTCATATTCGTCTAGCAGCGTGTCGTAGCGGGTCTCTTTGGGTCCCCATAGATCAATGAACTGGTTCGTATATCCGATAACCCGGTCCAAATAACCCTGGAACGCTGCAAAATCATTGTTTTTACGCGCTTCTTCCCATGCAGACTCCGATTGGGAGGTTAACACGACATACTCCTCGTACAACTTAGGCGGAATTTTGACGCTGCGGTCATAGTTTTTGCGCGACTCAAGCACGAGCTTGCGGTCGATCTCGCCTAGTTGGTTGAATGCTTCCTTTTCCTCCAACTGCTCCAACAGTTCACCGGCGAGAGGAGATGTCGCCAGTTGGAATGCCTCGGAAGACAGCATACCGACAGTCTCGGAGCGAACGTCCAGCCCTTTACGCGGTGCGCCGGTGCGCATATCCCAGCTCAGCAGGCTCACTGCTTCGTAATAACGGCGGATTTTGCGATCCAGCTCGCGGAAATCTGACAAAGCCTTATCGTATGTAGATGCGGTTCCGGCCATGAACTTCATCATCCTTTCATCTTAAACAGGTATAGTCTACACTTGAATCATAACGGGGGAACCTATTATAATCAACGATAACCCTTCGGGAGAGATTGGTTAAGTACCCCGGAGAGAGGAGGAATGTCGGATGCGAATCAGCTTCAGTCCAGATGCTGTGGAAAAGTTACGTCCTTATGTCGGGGATGGACAAGCTGTGCTCAAGCTGCTTTACGATACCGAAGGTTGCGGATGCGTCGTGAGTGGCGTGTCGGCGCTATATATCGTGAAGGAAGCCTTTGCAGGCGACGTGCTGGGCGAGGGAGACCCCTATCCCTTCTTTTATGAACAACGATACGAGGTGTTTTTCGAGCCAGAACTGCGAATCGGTTATAACAAAGATCGAGACGCGTTCACCTTGTCGAGCGACAGCCAGATTTACAACCATGACTTGCGGTTTTTCCCACACGCTCCACAGTTCCAAACGTCCTAAGAAAGGTCGGGGTGCCAGATGAGCAACATCAAGGAAATTTTATCCTATAACCAGCAGTTCGTTGAAGAGAAGAAATATGAGAAATACTTGACGGATCGCTTTCCTGACAAAAAAATGGTCATTCTGACCTGCATGGACACTCGGCTCACCGAGCTGTTGCCACGTGCGATGAATCTGCGTAACGGCGATGTCAAAGTACTCAAAAACGCCGGTGCGATCGTCACTCAGCCGTTTGGCAATATTATGCGTAGTATTCTCGTCGCGACCTATGAGCTGCAAGCTGAAGAAGTGCTGATCATCGGCCACTACAACTGCGGCATGACGGGTATCGACCCCGAAGCAATGATTGGCAAAATGATCAGCCGCGGCGTACCCAAGTCGACGCTCCGCACGCTCAAACATTCCGGCGTTGACTTCCACCGCTGGTTGACCGGCTTTGACAATGTCCGCACAAGCGTTGAGAAAAGCGTCAACATCGTGCGCAATCATCCTCTGCTCCCGCCCGGCACGCCGGTGCATGGCTTGATCATTGATCCACAGACGGGCAAGCTTGATCTGGTCACTGACGGTTATGATTTTTTGAAGGAGGAAGCTGCGGCTTCCCATGAAGAGTAAGTAATTAATAAGCTACAAACGACACGCTCCCTGCGTATGTTTTAATCTAAATGGCTCATTCAAAAAGAGGACGTAACCAAGCGCAGACTTGGGAGTGTCCTCTTTTTGCGTTAACGGGAACCTACTATGAGCCTACTTCTTAAAAAACATCGCCATGTCATTAAATCCGTAAAGACTATTACTAGAAAAACGAATCGATTGGGTTCAAACCCTATTCCATTCAAATCCAGAGGAGAAAACCGCCCCGATGATCCTGCAAATCGCAGGATTATTCGGACGTTTTTCATTTACCTATATAGGTACCTAAGTAGTCATGCGTGAGAAACAGAAAAAAAACCGCTCTATTCTTTCGAGCGGTTGTGTGCTAAATTGAGCCGTCGCTTCCCAGCAACTGTTAAAAAGGATTGGAGCGCGTAATATACATTTGATGCCAAATGATAAAGATTAGCAACGTCCACAATTTACGACTTGCATCGTACTTTCCTTCCCGATGGTCTTCCAGCATGCGGAGCGCATTATTACGGTCAATCCAAGGCACATTCGTGGCAGAGTGGATCAGCCCCTTCGCCCAAGGGTACCATTCTTTCCGCAGCCAAACTCGGATCGGAACCGGGAAACCTAGCTTTCTGCGGGTCTGCACATCTGGAGGGACAAATTCCTTCATAGCTTCACGAAGGACCAGTTTTGTTGATTGTTTAGAAATTTTATACCTCGTTGGTATCTTCGACGCGAATTCAAATACCTTCGTATCCAGAAAAGGAACTCGCAATTCCAAGGAATGAGCCATCGACATCTTGTCCGCTTTCATCAATATGTTTCCCCGCAGCCAGGTATGGATGTCGATGTACTGCATTTTTGTGACATCATCGTATCCAACAGCTTGTTCATAAAGAGGAAGCGTGATGTCTTGAGCCGGAAGATAGCCGTGGGACACGTTTTTGGGCAATACAAACGTCTTTTCTTGATCCAGGAAAATTTTGGCGTTCCCGAAATAACGCTCTTGCAGGGACTGGCTTCCGCGTGAGAGGAACCCCTTCCCTTTCATTCCTTCAGGCATCAGATCGGAAAAATGGCCCGCCAGCTTGCGCATACCTTTTGGCATGGATGTAATCCACTGCAGCGACATCGGCTCCCGGTAAATATTGTATCCTCCAAAAAATTCATCGGCTCCTTCACCGGAAAAGACGACTTTAACCGATTGACTCGCCAAACGCGAAACGAAATAAATGCCGGCAGCCGATGGATCGGCAACGGGTTCGTCCATATGCCAAATCATATTCGGAAGTTCATCCAGATAGGTTCCGGCATTAATTGAAATCTCTTGATGGTCCGTGCCCAAATAAGCAGCGGTACGCGCCGACAACTCCAACTCGCTGTAACCCGGTTCATCAAAACCGACCGAAAAAGTTTGGGTCGGCTCCAAACGCTGCAGCATGCCCACCAGGCTGCTGGAATCAACACCTCCGGACAAAAATGCGCCTCTTGGCACGTCGCTGTTCCGATGTTTGCTTACAGAGTCCAGCAGCACCGACCTCGCCTCCTCTGCCAAATCCGAGAAAGAGCGGGATTCGTCAAAGTTAAATGTTGGCGTATAGTAGGCATCCATCTTCATCATACCGTTTCGAATCGTCATGGTATGGCCGGCCATCAGTTTATGAATGCCCTTGAACATTGTCGCTGGCTCGGGTACGTACTGGAACGTCAAGTAGTGATAAAAAGACTGCCCGTCCACTTCCCGCTCTATCATAGATGAGGCAAGCAGCGATTTAACTTCGGATGAAATCATATAACCTGCGGACGTTTCACAATAATAGACGGGCTTGATACCGAATGGGTCACGGGCAGCAAATAACAGGTCCTGATTTTTATCCCAAATGACAAAACCGAACATCCCACGCAAATAAGTCACGCATTGCTCACCGGTTTCTTCGTAAAGCCGAAGGATAACCTCTGTATCGCATTGGGTATGAAATCGATGACCTTTCTCTTGCAACCATTCACGCAGCTCCACATAATTATAAATTTCTCCGTTAAAGACAAGCCAAACTCCACTTTCATTACTGCCTAACGGCTGAGCTCCATGCTCCAGATCTAATATGCTCAGACGACGAAAGCCAAGTCCGATATGACCATCAACATGTTGGCCAGCCTCATCCGGTCCACGATGCGCGATAATATCTGTCATAACTTGGATTTGCTCGGGGTGAACCGGTATTCCGTTCCGATTATAAACGGCTACAATTCCACACATACTTGCCTATCCTCCTCAAAACGACTCGCTTCTCCAATTTTAAGCGTATTCGCAACGCACAGATGAAAAGGAGCTCCGATTCAGGAGCTCCTTTTCGTTTAAAAAACTATACGGATGCTTTCCTGTATTCCTTACTTCAGTTTAGCCACGCTAACAGCGACCTGTTCCATTTGGCTTTGGCTCAGGGAACCGTCAGCTGAGCTGATCGTCACATACCGATCGTCCAAATCGAAACCGAGCATTTCCTCTTTCGTAAACCACTTCGCACTAACGCCGTTGGACAGCTTAACCTTCTTGAATTCTAATTCATAGGTATAATCTCGCGGCGACACATACACTTTCATATGTTTAAAGATCAAACCGACTCCATCGTCCCCATCTCCCACTTTAACGTAGCTGTCATTGGGAACCATTTTCTGTGGAGCATAAGCCGTCTCAAAGGATTTAAAACCGGCGTAACGCTCTTTAATGGCCTTGATTTGTTCTTTACTGTATTGGACCGTTGTCAATTTATTATCTACCGGGTTAGTGCTTTTTTGTTCCGTTTCCATCCGAATTTGCTGGCTAGCGGCATCAAATTCTACATTGATTCCAGCCAGGTTGGAGATAGCACGCACCGGCAAATACGTTGTATTTTGGTAAGTGATCGGCGCCAGCTTTTTGCCGGAGCTATCTGTTATGGATCCATCAGCTCCGTTTACGTTAAAGGTAATGCCGTGATTCAGAAAAGCGTTAATCTTTTCCATTTTTGTTCCAGCATATACACCGACGGCTCCTGAAAAAGTCATTCCCAATACGATGACGGACAAAAGTGTTTTTTTCACTATGAATTTCTCCTTTATTTCTGAACAACATCATTTTTTGAAATCTAAAATATACGTAACGAGTAGCTTCTCTTCATCGTTCACGGTAATGCCCAGTCTGGTGCCAGAAGGGTTCCAGCTCAGCGGGTATACCGGTTCATACGATAACCCTAGCGGCCATACCTTGCCGGAAACCGTATCAAAGATATAAACGCCATTCATGCCTCTCTTATCCGCGGTATAGACCGAAAAGGCCAACTTGGACGAATCGGGGGACCAGGTCGGATAGGACAGCACACTGCCCTTACCGATTTCCAAGCCTTGTACACGGCCATCCGTATCGTAGATTAGCAAACGCGAGTCCCTCTGCCCGCTGGTTCTGGAGGTAGAGACGGCAATCCGCCCCTTGTCAGGCGACAGGTTCAATGTGGAGACTTCCTCTGCAAGCAACGTTGGCCGGGATTGTGTGGGGGTGAAGCTTTTCAACCGTTCTTTGTCATCAATGTAATAAATCTTCCCGTTGCCCGCAGCAAATTCCATTAAGATACTTACGTCAGGATCGTCCAGCTTGATCTTCTTCAGGGTACCGTCCACGGAAATGTTCCATATCTCGCCCCGGTCCTTCGTCGAGCCGGCGGCAAGAACATAGGAGTCATTATTGAGCCAGTCGCCTACTTGCAAATAATTGTCGACCGCGACATCATGCCGCTCCCCTGTAGCCGTATTTTTAATTTGATTCACGGCCCTATATTTGTTCTTCCAGGTCTGAATGAAGCTGTATTTCCCATCCGGCGATAGGATAGATTTGATGTAGTCTCCCTTGTCCGATCCTGTCGGTTCCTTGATGGTAAGTCGTTCACCCGTCTCAAGATCAAATCGGAACGGGTGATGCCCATATTGCGCTTCCTCCGTCGCGGTGGCTTGTTTCTCCACCGTGGTGACTTGGATTTCCATTTCATGGTCTGAGAGCCATCTCTCGATATTTGCACCATCCACCTGGTGTATACGCTGCACAGCAACTCCCTGCCTAGCAGGCGGTTTACTGTCTTTGACTACAGTCAGTTCACGTTTCCCTCCTCCCCACATGGAGCTGGATTGACCCGTTGTATCCGGTGTGCTGCGTACCGGTGTAATGCCCTTCTGCTCTTCGTCACAGCCGAATAAAATGCCGAATGACAGCAAGGTCACGGCAATCAGACCGGCGATGTATTTCCCTTTGTTCATCAAGGACCTCCTGCAAAAAAATAATCTGAATAGGCCGCTTGATCCCGATTGAAGCTCCACATGGCCTTTACTATAGATAAACACTATTGCACAAATATATCCAAATTGTAACGAAAATGTAAACAATGTAGCGTCTGACATTTTCAGAGTCATGGCAAAAAGCCCGGATGAACTCATTCATTCCGGACTTCGTTATGGAGTGTATTGTTCAGCAGAAGCTCTACCCTGAGACGCGACCCATCCGGTCCCGTTTCTACAAGCTGTACCGTCCCCCCTTGCTTCTCGGTCAAATCACGAACCAATGCTAACCCTAGTCCAGTTCCGCCGCTAGCTCTTGATCGGTCTCTACTGACCGTATAAAAAGGATCAAAAATACGAGATACAGCTTCCAGTGGGATACCGATTCCTGTATCGGCAACCTCGATGATCATCCGTTGTGCTCCGTCCACTGACGTTGCTATGTAGTTCAGCAGGTGAACTTGTCCGCCTGGGCAGTTATATTTTATCGCATTGTCCAATAAATTGAGCATGATATGCATCATGTTCTCCGGATCGGCCCACACCTCACCTTCAAAAAGCGAAGTATGAATCGTAACCTTGCAGCTGTCCGCCTTTCCTTGCAACCGGGCTACAGCTTCCTCCAGCAAGGGCAGCAGAGGGACCACCTCCGCCTGTGTCTCGAACTCGTAAATATCCATCGCTGACAGCTGCAACGCCTTCTCCACAAGACCGTTCAGTCTCTGTGCCTCCAAATGAATGCGCCTTCCGGCATCATCCAGTAAGGCAGGATCATCACTGTACATAGTCAACAGGTCAGCATTCGCGATAATCGAGGTTAACGGTGTTTTTAGCTCATGACTGATATTACCGATGAACTGCTTTTGCTGCTGTTCCAGTTCACGTAGCTGCTCCACTGTTTCAAGCAGCTTCTGCTTTTCTTCATGTAGGGCACCAACAGAACTGGAGATGCTGCTGCTCATCTCATAGATTCCTTGTGCCAGTTCACCAAGCTCATCCTTTCTGACAACCGAAGGAGCCGACAGATAATCCCCTTGACCAATTTTTGATGTCGCCCGGTTCAGCCGATCAATGACATTGACCTGTCGCCGGACATACACATAACCGATTAGGAAACCGACACCAAGCACGATGGCACCGGCAAAAAGAAACAACTGACGAATTTTGGCGTAAAAAGCATTTTTCGCGGCGAGCGAAGTATGAAACTGCACCGTGCCAAGACGCTGCTCGTAATTGTACAATGGAGCGAGGAACAACATTTGATCCCCTTCGGTAATGTATGCCGACTGCCCTTGCTGCGTATATTGCAATGCATCCTGCACATTGGCCGGATGCTGGAATGGCAGCGAGGTGCCGGCAAATGAGCCATCCAATGTATACAGCGTCACCGCCATGCCGCTTTGTGCTCCCAAATCCACGGCCAGCCGTTGTCCCGTCTGCTTCATAAACTGTTCCGGCGAAATCCTGCCTCCTGTCAAATAATCCTCCCGCACTTTCAGATTGGCAGCTTCTGCCAGTTGGATAAAATACTGCTCCAGCATTGTTCGCTCGTTCTCCCGGATGCCGCTCAGCACCAGCACGCTCAGGCAGGTTACAGTAAAGACAAGCAACAGGGCGAGTAACAATGACATTTTTAACTTCAGGCCCAGCCGAAATTTACCGATCATCTAAGATGACCCCGTGCCTTTATAACCAACGCCGTAAACGGTTTGAATGATTCCGTAATGACTACCTAGTTTTTTGCGCAGACGCTGTATATGTATGTCCACCGTGCGAGTTCCACCCACAAAATCCATATCCCATACATTCTCTAACAGCAATTCTCGTGAATAGACCCGCTCCGGATTGCGCATCAGCAATACTAGCAGTTCAAATTCCTTGGGCGTTAGATCCAGCAGTTTACCTTCAATAGACACCGCACGGCTGAACAGCTCTGCAGTCAGCTCTCCTAATCTCAGTACTTCCTGCTGCTCCTGCTGCAATTGTTGAATAGGATTTCCCCGGCGTGATAGCGCCTTGACTCTAGCTAGTAGCTCCCGCATATCAAAGGGTTTGGTCATGTAATCGTCAGCGCCTAGCTCAAGTCCCAGCACTTTATCGACAATATCATCTTTGACAGTTAGCAATAGAATCGCAGGTCGCTGCCGACCATCTAGCTTGCGGCAAACGTCAAAACCGCCTACGTTAGGCATCATGACATCGAGCACCATCACCGCAGGGCAAAACGTCTCTACCTTATCCAGCGCTTCCTGGCCGTCCGCAGCTAGCTCCACCTCATACCCTTCCCTACGCAGCGCATAAGCTACAGCCTCCCGAATGCTGCTCTCGTCATCCACCACAAGTATTTTGATCCCCAACATCTCCTCGCATGATTTGTGACCTGTATACGCTCCAGACAAGTCGTCCTATGGCTTTCTTTAGCTCCATTAACCTTAAGAATAAATGTATTAAACTGGTCATGGATATAAAAACAGCGGTAGCCTTAGACGAGAAAATATGACTGCCGCTGTTTAGGTCCATTTAGCTTAGCTTTAAGCATCTAATAGAAACGTTCACATGCCGCATTCGACATCCAGCCAGTATTTTCCTTTTTAAACATAATCAATCATGTTCCGAATTTGCAATAGATCGCTCGTAAAACGAGCTCCTCGCGGAAAGGTTTCAAGCACATCTTTTTCATAATTGGTTCCCCTGAAAGCAGTATCAAGACAACTAATAGCTCCACGATCAGAAGCGCTGCGGATAAGTCGTCCTGTACCTTGCTTCAACTTCATTAACATTACGGGCAAATCTACTACTTCGAATGGATCGAGGCCGGCGGCGTTTGCTTGTTGTCTTTTCACCATCATAATGGGGTCATCCATCGGAAACGGCAGTTGGGTAATGATACATTGAGACAGTGAGGGTCCAACAACGCTTATCCCTTCCCAAAAGGTTACACCAAATAAAACCGACGTCACATCCTCGCTAAATTCAGTCAGTAAATGAGATGTGCTCGCATCCCCTTCCCACAATAGATTCCAGGAAGAGTTAATTGCTATTTTCTTGATAGTATTTCTTACTGAATTCATAGTTGTCACATCTCTAAATAACACGAGCGAACGTCCATTTGATCCTTCAATTAATTCAATAATTTGTTGTGCTAACGGCAGGAGTGACCTATCATCCGGAATATAGACCAGGCATTGATTTCCGTAATCGTAAGGTGACTCAACTTGCATCGTGCTGGCGTCCCTGAGGCCAAGTATTTTTTTCGTATATTCAAATGAAGAGCCTTGCGCTAACGTCGCACTTGAGAAAATAACCGGTAAACCTCCACATAATACTTGTTCCTGCATAACATTTGTAACGCTGCTTGGCGCTGCCCATATTGAAATTTGATCATCCTTATCCATTCCCCGTTCAAGCCAAATCGCATGATCCCGGTCCTGATGCTCGGTGAGCAGTAATTTAAACGTCTGTTCTGCACTGCTTAAGCTCGCCCATATTAATTGGTTTTTATTTTGGGCATTTGTGAGTCCTTCTTCAATCGCAAGTTGTTCCGAGACATCGTTCATCAATAAATGTAGGGATTGAATACAAACAGTAACTTCTTCTGACATTTTCAGGGGCGTCTTTTGGAGAGGTTTAGGCCTTTGCATCTCAAGATATTTAAACATTTCGATGGAATTTATTCTCGCCTCCTCCAAAAGGAGGGCAAATGACTGGCGAATTCCGCGAGCCAGAATTCTATCAATGGTCTTCAACAAAAAGTTGAGAGTGAGAACTTCGCCCAGGGATCTCCTAGCGGAATCTTCAAGTAGATGCGCTTCATCAAAAATAATTGCCGAGTAGTTTGGGAGTAGGGGCAGATTACCCTGTTCTTTTAAAATTTCTTTTGTGCGAATATGAAGAAAAAAATAGGAGTGAGTGCACACAATAATGTCGGCGGCCTTGCGATAATGTTCGCGAGCACGTCGTGTAGGACAACGATATTCTACCGAACAATCCCCGCAATCTTGACCTTCTTCCCACTGTACAAAACTCCAAAGCTCATCAGCTACACTTGGCACTTCCAGCCGGCAGCCGAGTTTCGTCGTTTCCGCCCATTTTAAAAGATCCCTCAATCCCGCCTTCCTTGTGCGGAACCTCTTCTGCAGCTGTACCTTCCTGGCACATATGTATTGGTTAGATTCAAATGCGGCACGAGCATCAATTTGCACGTTAAGCGCTTCCATTAGTTTAACGATATCTCCGCCGGGATGTATTAATTGTTCAACAAGCGAATTAGATCCGCAGGATATTACAACCGGTCGTTGAGACAAACGCGCATGCAGGATAGCTCCAATCAAATAAGCAAACGTCTTTCCGCATCCGAGCCCTGCTTCTACTAATAACTTTTCCTTTTTACCTAATGTTTTATAAATTTGGAAGGCGGCATAAATTTGCTCCTCACGAATTTCAAACCCCAGACTAGGCAGCTTTTCGTAAAAAGCTTCTCCAATCCATTGCTGGGAACGTGTTTTTATATCCTCACCCTTATTTAGTTGAAAAGGTAACTTTTGTAGTGAAGGCATGATGATATCCCTCCTGAGCCCCAGCCTTAAGCTTGGCAGATTCCAATGTTTATGCAATAAAGGCTGTGCCGATGTCATTTTCATGACGTACGGAACAGCCTTTACAGGAATCAATTACTGCGGATCTTGAGGCGGCGGCGGAGCTCCGCCGCGTCGCTTCTCCAGCGACTCCTGCCGCGCCAGAATAACGTCGCTGCGGTCGCGTACCCGGTGACGGTGCACAAGCGACTCATCCCGGACAGAGGGGTCGCACCAGATTGCGCCGTCGATCAGGCGGCATTGCTCCTGCGCTGCCGCGAACAGTTCCGGATCGCGAATCGGCAGCGTCCAACTCACGTATGGAAGCGACTCGCCCGCCTCCAGGTGGCCTGCCGCCTCGTCCAGCTGCTGAAGCAGCGCTGTGCCGTCCAGGCCAGCGCGAGCGGGATTGGCCCTTGACAGGCGCTGCCAAGCAGAGCGCAGCATTTTGCGCGCTCCTTCACGGTTGCCGCGGCGCAGATGGTATTGGCCAACGGCGATCTGAATCAGGCCGTGCCAAAGACCAGCATCAGCGTCGTCGGGATTCTCTTTCCAATACTCTTCCAGCAGCTCATGGCATTCAAAATAATCGCGTGTTCCATGAAATTCAGCCAGGAAACGGATATAAGCTTCGGGGTAGGCATGAATCGTAAGCATGGCATTTCCTCTCTTCGCTATAGAAAGTCCGCATGACGGACATATTAAAAATTAATAAAATAATTGAAACCTGCCTAACATGATAGACGTATGAGCACCAGAACGCAATGTTGATCTAAATTCCACTACGGAGGGGACTAAGTAACAATGAAAAAAGGATTTATTCTCATGCTTGCTTTCACCATCATTCTTGCCTTCACGGGAGTGGGCAACGCAGATGCGAAGCGGGGCAAGAAATCATCTCCGCGTCAGGGTTACACTCAAGAACAAAAGAAGACTGACAACGTTAAGCGCAGCGACTCAACTAAAAATAATGGAGCTGCTACAACGAAAAAGCCTGGATTTTTCTCCGGCGGCGGCCTGATGAAAGGTCTGATGATCGGCGGCCTCGCTGGCCTGATGTTCGGCAGCATGTTCGGCGGCATGGGCTTCATGGGTGAAATTCTCGGCCTGATGGTTAACCTTCTTGGAATCTTTGCCTTGATCTTGCTGGTGCGAGCACTCTTCGTCTATATTAAGAGCCGACGCAAGCCTGAGCCAGATCAGCGCAGACCTTACTAATCTGCCATGAGATTGTCGATGGATCAGATTATCAATGCCGTTTGCGTCAGTGAAGCTTCGCGGCGGAGCCTCCAGCCTTCGCAAGTCGAAGTGCAGCTAAGCTGGGAAGAAGAATACGGCTTCACAGCGGAGGTTTGGATCGGTGAGCGGTCCCATTACCTCGTGGAAGCTAACCTCAAGGAAGCGATCGAGCAATATGTTTACCGAGAGTACGGCCAAAGAATCTTTCGTTCTCAGATTACGCTGGATGTGGACGAAGAGTTCTGGGCTGATATTGCAGATTAGCATTCCGCAGCAGACTATTTTTTATAAAATTAGGCCGGGCGCCATTGCGCTCGGCCTTTTTTATTGCACTTAAAGCCCCGCCCGACTCGCCTTGCCGCGGCCGTGTCTACCTGCGCCGAAAAGCGAGCGTCGCATTAATCCCGCCGAAGCCGTACGAATTGGAAAGCGCCGCATTCAGCCTGGCGTCCCGTCCGGCGCCAGTGACCAGATCAAGCTCCGCCGCCTCGTCGGGATCTTGCAAATTCGCGGTCGGCGGCAGCCAGCCGCGCGACAAGGCGAGTGCGGTAATCGCCGCTTCAATCGCGCCTGACGCTCCCAGCGGATGGCCGTACAAGCCTTTTGTGCCGCTGACGGCAACAGGACGGTTCCCAAACACGCTGCGGATGACTCTCGATTCCGTCACATCGTTGAGCGGCGTCGAAGATCCATGCGCGTTCACATATCCGACCTCCTCCTGCAGCATGTCCGCATCACTTAAGGCGAGCCGCATCGCACGCTGCGCCTGAGTACCGCAAGGCAATGGCGCGCTCATATGATGCGCGTCATTGCTCACGCCGAAGCCGCTAAGCTCAGCTAAAATGCGCGCTCCTCGCGCTTTGGCGTGGCCCTCCTCTTCGATGACGAGCACAGCCGCTCCCTCGCCCATCACAAAGCCGTCGCGGCTGCGATCGAACGGCCGGCTCGCCGAGCCCGGCTCCTCGTTACGCGTCGACATCGCGCGCAGCAGATCAAATGCTCCGAACGACAGCGGCGACAATGGCGCCTCCGAGCCGCCAGCCAGCATCGTATCCGCTTCGCCCCGACGAATTGCTTGGAGCGCGCGTCCAATCGCCACCGCTCCCGAAGCGCAGCTCATCGAATTTGTCTCATTCGGCCCGGTAAAGCCGAACTCCATCGCCATATTGCAGGAAGAGGCGCCGCCGAACACAGAAAAACCGAGTGTTGGCGAAACGCTGCGGTAACCGCCGTTCATGAACTGACTGCACTGCTCTTCGGCATAAGCGATGCCGCCCAGCGCGCTGCCCATAAATACGCCGGTCCGGTCGCCGTCCAGCTGCGACGGATCAAGACCGGCATGCTGCAGCGCGAGCCGTCCTGAAGCGAGCGCGAGCTGCGAGTAGCGGTCAGTGCGATGCGCCCGCTTGCGGTCCATATAATGGCTCGGATCAAAGTCGCGGACTTGTGCGGCGATCCGACTTTTCAGACCTTCTGGCACGAATCGGTCGATGGCTCCAACCGCGCTCTCGCCGCGGCGCAGACCTTCCCATAACCCTTCAACACCTGTGCCGATTGGTGTCACGCAGCCAATGCCGGTAATGACCGCTTTCCGTTCCTTCATCGCGCATACCTCCTTGAGTTTTGTTCCGCAGCCGCTTTCAATCCTCTCAGCGTCCGTTCGGCAATCGCATGGACAAACGTCGGACCGATGATCCCGCTTGCAGCAAGGCGACCGACCGCCGGACGTTTCCATTCATGCATGATGACAGCCCTGCTGCCGTCTCCATGCGGCTCCACCTTCCACTCCACGTCCATACCCGTTGTGACGCCCTCGATATGCCGATAAAAGATGCTATTATTGTCCGGCTCCGTACTCATCTCGCTAACCCACCAGACCGGCCAACGCAGCGCTCCGAACGGACGCCAAGCACGCATCTCCACAATTCCCTCGCTCGGTGCGCCAGTGCGAAAGCTCACCTGACGATAGTGGTCCAAATGCTCCGGCCAGCGCTCAACCTCACTCGCATAGCGGAAAACTTCCTCCGGCGGGGAGCTGATATACGCTTCGTTATAGGTGTACATGGCAAACCTTCTTTCCTCGTTGATCAATCCGTATGTAAAAGCTCACCACCGCCTCGGCTCTCGGCAATTGCCGACGACAGCCGCGACAAGGGAAGCGCTGCCGCTTAGCCGCAGCCCATGTATAGCCGCCTGAAACAGGCGCGGCCTTGCGGCGCCATATTCTATGAAGCGCTGCAACGCTGTGCCCGCTCCAAACTCCCGTTGCAGCATTGCAGAGTAGCGTTGGAGCACTTCCACCCCGCCTTCTGCAGCCGCTTGCCGCAACAGCCCCGCCGCCAGCTCCGCGCCCCGCAGCGCCCGGTAAATCCCCTGTCCAGTCAGCGGATCATAGTAACCTGCCGCATCACCGACGAGCAGCACCCGCCCCCGGTGAGCTGCCCGCACCGGATAATGAAAAGGCCCGCAAGCCAGCACCTCGCTTTCCAAGCGAGCCTCAGCTGCCCTTTCGCCAATGGCAGTCGACGCTCGCAGCGCACCGAGCAGCGCCTCCGGTCGGCTGCGCAGGCTGGAAGCCCGTCGCGCTGCCTCGACGGCCGAGAGCGCCAGCGTCGCATTGGCGGCGCCGCCTTCGCCTTGCAGCGGCGCAATGCCAATCACGGCCCCTCGCTGCAAATGCAGCTCCACTAGCGGCCGCAAATCGTGCAGACCGCTGATCCGCGCGGTCAGCGCAACTTTGCGCAGCGGGCCAGGCCGCGCGAGCAGCCCTACCGAGCGGGCGACGACGGAACGCAGCCCGTCCGCCCCTACCGCATAACGCGCTTCCATCGTCATATTGATGCCCTCGCGCACAGCGCTGATTTCGCAGCGGTCATCATGCTGCGCCACCGCCTTGACCCGGCAGCCTGCGATGATCTCGGCTCCCGCACCAATCGCTCCCCGCAGCAGCCACTCGTCCAGCGCTTCCCTGCGACAGGACCAGCCGCTGCGGCCGCGCGGGTAACGCGCCGCTACAGAGGCTTTGCCGCTGTGTAACACCCAGCCATCCAGCGGCTGCACATGCTCCAGCAATCCCTCTAACGGAGGGGCTCCCGCCGCCAGCCGCAAAATCGCGGCTACCGCGCCGGGATTAAGCGACTCGCCGCAAGGTTTGCGGCGCGGATGCGTCCCCGCGTCCGCGATAGCTACGCGCATCCCGTCCCGGGCCAACCACCAAGCGAGAGCGCTGCCGGCGGGACCTCCACCGCAAACGACTACATCATACATCGCTGAACAACGCGATGCGGTAAGGGAAATGCCGCCGCACACGCGCTTTCAGACCGGCTTGCTCCAGCAGCGCCCGAGCCTCAACCGCCGTGTAAGAGCGGCGCACGGACAAAGGCCCGTCATGCCGCGTCACCGGGCTGCGCCAGACGGCCAAAGCGAGCAATCGCGCAAAGCCGTACGCCGTTCGGCTGCGCTCCAAATCGGTCACAACCCAGCCATGCCGGCTGACCCGCTGCATTTCCGAAAGCATCGCCACCGCATCCTCATCGCTCATATGATGAAGCGCCAGATTGCTGAATGCGACATCGAAACTTCCGTCCTCATAGGGCAGCTTTCTGCCATCACCCACCTCAATCGTAATTGCCGCATTATGTGCCGTCCGTCGCTGTGCCAGCTCCGCAATGGAAGGGCTGATCTCCACGCCAGTGACCTGCACCTTCCAGCCCTTGGAGGCAGCCCAGCGATGCACCTCAAGCGGTTGGTCAGCCAGTCCGGTCGCCACATCGAGCACTTTCAACAGGTCTGAACCCTGGGATGCCCGTCCCAGCATTCGGCCAAGATGCCGCAGCAGAGGCGGGTTACCGCCCAAATAACGGTTCACGGCCCATACTTCCCGCAGGCTCTCTTCAAGCTCGGAGGGCGTTGCCGCTCCTTCCTCGTCTAGCCACTCTTTTTCGTGATGGCGCTTCATGCTACCACCTCCTTCCACTGCCGCTGACGATAGTATGAGCAGCCTTTCCCACAATCATCCATCCATGGAGGATTCAACCTCTTGTAGCGCGGGTAATTTTCAAAAGGGCTCCATCAAAATCTATCATCCTACTCTATCGTTCCGGCCGGTCCAAACATTGCCACGCGACTAAAAGCGCCTTTGTATCGTTTAATAGAGTAGAAGCAGGATTTTCATCTCATCATCCTTGCCCTTGAACAATCGGCATTCATTCCAATCCGCTCCCAAGTGGATCGCTCTGCCCAGGTAGATTGCGACTTCGAACTGAGAGCATCGGCTATATCTACTAACAGGAGGAAAATAAATATGAACAAAGCCCCGCTGGCCATTGCGGCAGCTGCCGCTATCGGACTGCAGGCCGTTTTTGCCACTGGAGTGTCTGCGGCTCCAGCTACATCCGTCAGTGAAATCAGTCAGTACCGCGTTTATCAAAATGACCGTCCCTTGAAAGAATTTGCCCGTCTATCCGACGCCAAGGCATACGCTTCGCGTTTCACCTACACCCGGGTTGAACGAATTTCCGGTCGCGAATGGATCTGGGATAACTTCCCCCGGTACAAGGTGTATCAAAATGGTCAAAGCCAACCTTCATGGGAATACGCCTCCTATAGTTCGGCGCTTGCCAAAGCCAATTCGCTGCCGACTGCCCAGATCCGTGATCTGCAGCAGCCGGGTTGGGTGTACAGCAAATCGCCGCGCTACCAGCTGTATCAAGGCGATCGCACCAAATCTTCCTGGGGTTTTGCTACATTAGCAGAAGCCAAAAAAGAGGCTGCCAAATGGTCGCGCACCCATATCATTGACATCGAAGCAGCTGATTGGATCTGGGACAACTATACCGCGGCGCAAATTAAGGTCATTCGGGCGGGAAGCCCAGTTTACGTAGTGCAGTCTGACGTGGCCCTAACGGAGAAAAAAGTATATGCCTTCGCCAAAGATGCTGTAATAGCCGCTCGTTCCCTAACTGGCAGCAAAGTAGTGAACAACTCAACCGGCGCCGTCATTCTTTCCCGAGCACCTTCTTATGAAGTGCTGCAGAACGGCAAGCCGGTGGCGAAATATTATGCGCTGCAAAGCGCATTGACGAAAGCAAAAGGTTTGTCCGGAGCTCAGATCGTCCGGGATGGACTCGTCTGGTGGACGAATGCGCCCTATCTGACTGTCATGCAAGGGGACAAGCTGTTGAAGAGTTTCCATACGCGTAAAAGCGCCCTGCAATACGCTTCCGGCTATTCCCGGAGCCACATCGTCACGGCGGATAAAAGGACCATCTGGAGCCAACCGAAGGCGCTCGAGATTTTGGGCTGGAGCGGCACGGCCGATCAGTCCAGCATCGTAACCCAGCTCGCTGGGACCCAAGGGGTCGATATTTCATCACCTTCGTGGTACGTGCTGCTCGATGGTACCGGCAAGCTGCAAGATGACTCGCTGCCAGACCTTGTTGCCTCGCTTGATAAACGCGGAATAAAGGTTCAGCCGTTGTTGCATAATGGGTTTGACGCCAAGCGGACGAGTGCTTTCCTGGCTAATCTCGAGGCTCGACAAACATTCATCAAAAACATCGTCGCCAGCTTGAAAAAAGCAGGTGCAGACGGCCTCAACCTCGACTTCGAGAGTGTCGCTGGCAAAGACCGCGCGCTTTATAGCCAATTTGTAAGAGAGATCGCTGCCGCCCTCCACAAAGAGGGAATGGAGCTTGCAGTCGACTTACCTCGCGGGGACATCGCCTGGGATCATCTGACCGCTTATGACCATCGGGCCATCGCAGAGGTTGCCGATCGAGTTGTCATCATGGCGTATGATGAGCACTGGCAGGGCAGCGACGAAGCTGGGCCTGTGTCCAGCATTGGCTGGTCCGAGGGCGGCATCCAGCAGTTCTTGGCCTACGGCGTCCCTCGCTCCAAGCTGGTGTTAGGCATTCCTTTTTATGTGCGGGTATGGGAAGTCGACGCCTCCGGCAAGCCAAAAACGAGCCGCGCCGTGTATATGAAAGATGTGCCTAAGCTGATCAACTCCAAAGCCGCCTACGCCTCCCTCGACGCTGAAGCGGGACTGACGAAGTACACCTACACCGAAGAAGGCAAAACGTATGTGTTCTGGGCGGAAACGAACGAGAGCATCAAGCAGCGCGTAGCTTTGGCGAAGAAGTATGACATCGCCGGCATCGCCGCCTGGCGGCTCGGGTATGAGCCTGCGGCTCTGTGGGACGGGGTTTTGAAGCTTAAGGAGTAGGGTGGATGGTCAAGGTTTAGAGGGATTGGAGTTCTGGACTATTTGTTAGTGGGTTTTATGGGAAATTAGGAAAGTGATTCGCTATCATCTGATTTTATGAATAATTATGAATTAATTCATTGCATTGGGTTCAGGTTCTTATCAATTATTACTATTATCCACAGTTGTCTAGGCCATGTGAAACCTACACATGAAAAGAGCTTTCCAAACAGGCTTAAGGCCAGTTTGAAAAAGCTCTTTTCACTTTATGACAATCCATAACTTCTTCCTCAACTTGAAGGAAAACGGCATCCATGACCGTAAGCAACTGCGTGATCTGTTCATCTCTCAACCTCTATAAGATATATTTCCCTTCTTGTCGGCCAACAATAATGTATTTGAAACCCCTGCAGATGGCAGGGGGTTCTTAATCATGTCGGGAAATTCACTTCCTTTTACAGGTGAGCCTCCTTATTTGATCGAATTCACCACGAATTCCGCATCCCTACCAATCCCCCCGATCAAAGCAGAGCCGCGGCTATGCTGCCAGGGCGTCCCCACAAAATATAATCCCGACACTGGACTTATTCCTCTTTGGTGGATGGGTTTTCCTTTATCGTCATGAACATCAGGGATTTCAATCCAACGGTAATCGGGATAAAAACCCGTTGCCCAAACCACGTTTTTTACCCGAATTGTCGTATTGTCGGCAAACGAGATCACATGAGCTTCGATGGCTTCCGTTCGAGGTTTCAGCTGTACGCCGCCCTTTTGCAGCAGTTTTTTTAGGTCGTAACCAAATATCGGGTCAGGTTGCCTGCTTAGCCAACGGCCCAATTGGGAATGAATGTCTGCCTGATATATACCTAACTTCCCAAACCACCAAAAAATGCTTTTTTTCATCAACTGGACAGGCATAATGATTCCCTCTATCCTTCAAACTGTATTGACACCCGATGAAGTCGGGCTTGTGGTCCAAGCTGTCGGCTATGTGGACAATGCCCGGAAAATCACCGTCTATGATTTGTTGTTGTATTGGAGTGTTGCGGCCAGTGAAGAATGGCCCAGCTATCGTTTCGGAGCGGATCATGCGGCCAGCAGCGGTTTGCGCCCCGTGCACGACTCTTCTTTTTCCGGTAAAGCAGCTGATGTACCGTTTGCGGTATTTAAGGAAATCTTTCATCTCATCGTCCGCAAATGCAACCGAGAAACACGGCGGAAACTGGCCTTCCCTAAAGAATTGCTGCTGATCGACTCTACGACCATGACGGTGGGAAAAACACGGTTGCCATGGGCGCCTTTCCACGGAGAACGTGCTGCGGTAAAGTTGCATGTAGCCTTGCAAGCTCAAACGATGCAACCCCTTCAATTCACCGAGGCGGTTGGCTCTAAGCACGATGGGCCGGTGTGTGAATCGCTAGAAAACACAGCATTTATTAGGGTTATGGATCGAGCTTATGGGAAATTGGAGCGTTTGGATCGCTATAAACAAGAGGGGCAATCCTTCGTGATTCGACTGCGCGACAATGTTCATGTGGAAAAGCCACGTGCACGACGACGTGAAGCTGCCGATGGTTCTTCTGTCATTCGCGACATCACCTGTCAACTAGGTACGCCTCAATGTCGTACGGAGAACCGTCATCGTGTGGTTATCTTTCGTGATTTTGAGGGAAGAGAAATCCGCGTTGTGACCGATTTAATGACCATAACGGCTGAGTAAATCGCGTTGATGTACAAAGCTCGCTTTGTAGGTTGAGGTTTTGTTTCGCTGGATGAAACAGCATTTGAACATTCCGACTCTATTTGGTACGACAGAAAACGCCGTCTATGGCCAGCTGTTCTGCGCGCTGATCGTCTTTGTGCTGCTCAAATGGCTGTTCGACGGTACAACGCAAACGCTGCCTCGATATGCGAGGCTTTCTTTTGTCCGTTTCACTCGCTTGCTCCTTATAAATGCTTTGCCGGTTGAATGGACGATACGCCTGCGCCGATTGATAGACGGGGGCCTTATTTTAGATACATATTCTGGTTAATCAACAGACCTGCTTAAAGATAGGAGTTCTGTCACATTGGATTTAATCTGGGAAAATTGTAAGCTATACTCAAATAAAAGGAGGGCTAAGATGAAGGGATTTAAACCGTTACGTGTATTGCTTGTAGTCTGTCTGATTTTTCAGTTATCGATTCTCACTTCTTATGCCGCACCAAATCCAGTAGGTACAACTGCGTATCCCTATGGTACGTCAGGCTGTGCACCGGGTAATGAAGTTCTCTGTGAGTATTATTATGCAGAGACACACTTTAACGCTCAAGTATATTGGGCAGATGCTCCTCCTTTGGCAAATGATAAAAGGATAGGCGATGTACTAGCTACCTACACTTACAGTACTGGTAAATATGATACCTGGGAAGTTGAGCGCGTATATGTTGGTACAAATAGACCTCCTCAGTTAGGTGGTCAGTATACACAAGTGTACAATTCTACAACATATGATGAAGACCGCAGACGAGAATCAAATTCTAGCTATTGGGTAAAATACTCGGCTAACTCAGTTGTTAAAGATGCAAACAATTGTGTAATAGTCTATTATGAGCTAAATATGTATAATCAAAACGGAGTTCCTTCGACAACTGTGTACCCAAAACGGGCTGTATTTAATATCGATTTCTAAAATGATAGCGGTGGAAAAATGAAGAACAAAAAACGTTATATATCCTTTATGGCCATCCTCGCCTTGAGTTTGTTTGCAGTATTTGTTTCTAACGCAGAGAAGAAAACACCATTTTATTTCTCCAAACACTTTGTAATCTCAGAAAATGGTGTATCTGAGGATGGCATGGCGCAAGGCGGAACCTATGAGGTTTGGTTTAACGATAAGGGCCACTATCGCTATGAAGTTACTTCTGGAAATTTTGCAGGTGACTTTGAAGTTTGGGACGGAGAGAAGCTTTACCAGTACACTAAGATTATTAATGACATGATGATTCGTGATTTTTCTGAATCCGGTAAAAAAGGACGAGTCATTCCACACTCTTATTTTGGTGATAGCTATGAAAAAGCGTTGAAAAACCAAAGCATGGGTAAGCTTACTAAGCAAGAAAAGAAAGATGCAAAAGGCATCAAACAAGAGTTTAAAAAGGAAAAGGATAACGGAAAAATATCCTATTCCTTCACTGAAGATGGAGTTCCCCTCGAATCTTCTCTTGAGAGTAACGGAAAAATGGTTCATCAGCTAAAGTTAGATCTAATGGAAGATATTAGTTCTTTTGATGACAAAATGCTTATAGTGGATTTGAGCAGTAATCCTAACATTAATCATCTAAAATAATTTAATAGTCTTGGGGATTCGTTGCGGATCCCCACTTCATTTTTTGTTGGGAGGAATTAAATGAAGAACTTTTTAATTTTTCTTACAACTGTAATAACGTTACTGATTATAGTGGGTTGCTCAAATAACGAGGCTTTGACTGACTCTAAAACAAAAAATGAAATACAAACAACAGAAAAAAAGGGAGACAACTTAGAGGTTTTTTATCAAATGAACAACATGGTTGGTAGAAAGGATGAATATTATTCAAAAAATATTTTAATAGATTCGAATTATTATAAGTCAAATCCTTTTAATCGTGGAGATGTAATTTACTTTAATGTACCGAATGATCTAGAGAAAATTGAAAGCATTAAAAAGCAAATTACAAGAGTAGTAGCACTTGAAGGAGAAAAAGTAACGATTAAGAAAGGACAAGTGTATATTAATGATATGAAATTGGATTCTTTTTATGGACAACTTAGAGCAGGGGGAATGAATGAAGAAGAGTTTTTTAGCAAGGAAATTGATGCTTGCAAAGAAGAAGTGTGTAAGGATGGATATAGAGAGTTTTTTAGCACATATGTAAAGGATCTAGTCATTCCCAAAGGAAGCATTTTTGTCATATCAGACAATTCTACCAGGGGGTATGACAGTTTAACCTTTGGACCGTTACCAGTGGATCAGGTGATAGGGAGAGTACTAGGATACAAAAAAGAAAAATAGTTTGGGATGAGAAGACACACCCCTTACAGTCTGTGCTCGACACAGGTAGTGTGGGGTGTTTTTGTGTTTGTCAGGATATTAAGAGCTTATCCCAAAATTAATCAGTGAGCATGAACATCAATCAATCTTCTCCAGACAATGAGTGCGCAGGCACATTGAAGGAGGCCCAGGTAGTTTTGAGCCTTCTTTTCAAAACGGATGAGCACCTTGCGGAAGCGATTTAGCCACGAAAACAAGACTTCCACGACCCAGCGGCGCGGATGTTTGCCTTGCTCTACATCTTGCTTTTCTTCGCCTCTGGAGCGGATGTGAGGGATATAGCCATGATCTTCGATGTGTTGACGAGCCTCTATCCCCCGATAACCCGCATCGGCGCATAAATTCGGCTGTGGTGTCGTTAGACCTGGCTCTACCACCATGCGAGTCAACGTTTCGTCCAGCAACTTGACATCATGCCGATTGGCCCCGTCGATCACGAGCGCTAACGGGATCCCGCTCTGGTCCACCAACACGCTTCTCTTGGTCCCTTTTTTTCCTCGATCCGTTGGGTTCTTCCCAACAGCTCAAGGGCAAGAGGGCCTTGACCAGACTGCCATTGATGCTCTGCCATTCCCAGCCGATGCCTTCCCACTCCTCGACCATTTGCAGGCCAAGGGCCCAGATTCGTTCAAAGAATCCCTCCTCGGTCCAACGCTGAAAAAAGAGGGTACTCGAACTGCCGTATTCACGAGGAACAGCGTTCCATTGGCGGCCGGTACGGAGCACATACAGGATGCCTTCCACTACCTTTCGAGGCTCAACCGATTTCCGGCCAGCTCCTGGTTTGCGTATATAGGTTCGATTCGGATCTCGTTTTGTCGGTTACGGCAGTTCGTCTTTGATCATATCCCAAAACTCATCGGATAGGATCCAGGTTTTGATTCGCATCTCTCATCACCTCGTACCCTTTATTACCCAATTGTTTTGAGATAAGCTCTAACTCCCTCAAAACAAAAGCGGAGATACCCTATTGAAAATCGGTCGAGTAGGCGGGGACTTTCCGTCGCGGATTGTACCCCTACCCCTCACAGATCCGTACTGGCGCAATTTACTCATACGGCTCTTCACATCATCCTTACAGCTTTGGCATGTCGTAGATATTGACGTAGACGCGCGGTTTGGGCAGCTTGAAGTTCGTTAAGACTTCGAAAAATCTCTCCTTCGTGAAACTCTTTTTCTGGCTTCTGCGATTTAGCCATTTCAGTATCAGGTTAATCGTTAGATCATAATAGGCGTGTATCATCTCGAAATTATCCGTAATTCCATAATATCGGTAGTGCCCTGCCAGTTTGGAACGGAGCGTTTTGAGAAACATCTTCTGTTCCCTATGACGATTAGCCTTGATCCATGTTTTCATCGCTTTGACCTTCTGTTTGAATTTCTTTCCGCTTGTTTTGCGTTTAACCCGAAACATACCTTTCTGGCTTTTGGAACAGTAGTGGGTGAATCCCAGGAAGGTGAATGTTTCCGGCTTCCCTTCTCCACGCTTTTTCCTGTTTGCCTCCGCAAAACGTCCGAATTCGATGATCTTTGTCTTCTCTTCCGCTAGGCTCAGATTAAACTTGCCTAACCTCGTTCGAAGCGCGGCATAGAATCGTTCTGCATCCTCTTTGTATTGGAAGCAGCATACGAAATCATCAGCAAAACGTACGATTTCAGCCTGACCTCTACATTGTCTCTTCACCGCCACTTCAAACCACATATCCAGCACATAGTGAAGGTACACGTTTGCAAGCATTGGTGACACGACTGAACCTTGCGGGGTTCCTTCTTCGGTAGGCTCGTATTCGCCGTCTTCTTGTATGCCGGCTTTCAACATACGCCTGACGAGGCGGTGGATATTGGGATCGCCGATCCGTAATTCGAGAAACTTCATCAACCATTCATGATCGACATGATTAAAGAAGCCTTTAATGTCGGCGTCCACCACGTAATGCATCGGTCCTCTCTCCATGATTGCGTTCAGTCGTTTCAATGCATGGTGCATGCTTCGTTTTGGGCGAAATCCATAGGAGAAGTCCATGAAGTCTTGTTCATAAATGGCTTCGAGCACTCTCTTCAACGCGTGTTGCACCAGCTTATCCTCGTAAGCAGGAATACCCAGCGGGCGCGTACTTTTCTCATCCTTCGGGATGTAGGTTCGTCTGGCGGGTTGCGGTCTGTAGTTTTTCTGTTTGATTCGTTTGACCCGATTCTCTACGTTCGCCTCCAGATTCGCTTCATACGTCTCTTTCGTCACTCCGTCGACTCCTGTTGCTTTCCCGGTCTCCATGGCTCGATGACTTTCCATCAATGCTACCGCATCGATAAAATGTCCGATTGAAGTAAACCGCTGCTTAGGGTCAGCACTTGCCATCTCTGCTATTCTTGCTCATTTTGTTTCCATTTTTCTACCCACCTCCGTGTGTGGAAAATGTGTCCTTATCAAGATCGATTTTGTGTCGCCTGCCTTCCCTCCGCCAGCATTACACCGGTTTCATAGGTACTATGCGGCAATCCGACTCCCAGACGACCATTTGGCTTCCTTACGTATTACCGCTTGTCCGCCATACTCCCGCCGTTGTTCCTAACAAGTACTTAACTCGTAGAAGAGTGTCTGGGCCTCCCGAGTTGCTGTGTAACCATTGGTATACATGCCTGGCTCTTCGACCCCGGGGAAGCTCCTTCAGACTTGCCATTCGCGTCTGAGAGGGTATTGTCTTCCGAGTAGTAAAGCTCGTCGACCTTCCCGTTCTCCTCATTTTCGAGGCTCAATCACTTTCAGGCCTGCATCCTGACTGTCTACGCTTAAACGAGAATGTTACCATTATCGCTCCAAGACTCGTTATTGGTGGCATGGCTTTGCCTTTCCAAGCAGGGGTTCCACCTGCTAAGTTACTCAACCTAGGCTCGGTCGCTCTTACTACTTAGGT
>NZ_NMUQ01000001.1:1644854-1688736 GCF_002233675.1 Paenibacillus herberti
TGGCATGGCTTTGCCTTTCCAAGCAGGGGTTCCACCTGCTAAGTTACTCAACCTAGGCTCGGTCGCTCTTACTACTTAGGTACCTATATAGAGCATTTGGAGTAAAATCAACGGATGAGCTACTATATATTGATTCTCCCCTAGAAGCGTTACCCATTAATAATGTGAAATTCACATGCCTATGAGGTCCGAAACACAACATGTGGTATTCAAGATTCAAAGTAAATCAAAATGTCGTACCTAAGTAGTAACTATCAAGGCAGACAGAGAAACGAAACGCGTTGTGCTTTGGACAAGTTCGCCAACTGCAGCAGCGTTTCTGGAATTTGAAGGAGACAGTTCGATTCAAATACTGGTTTTTCCAGTTCGTTAAAAAACAAAGCACGAAGACGACGTCTTCGTGCTTTGTTTTTTTATATGCGCCCGGTAGGCACGTTGGCTCGAACAGATGCAGCTCGCGTTTTCGGGGCTTACTGGATGAAGCCCGGCTTCGTGGATTAGCGCGCCGTCGGTCAGCTCGAATAGCTACAGTCAGCGAGCCTGGTTCTCCGGGTAAACCATGGCTTAGTAATTGACCCCCAGTGAAAACCCGCTTGATCTCCCGGTTTTCTGAGTGAAGCCCGACTCCCCGATCGGCGCACCGGTGGCGGCAGCCAAATCGAAGTTGGCGATTCTGGTTATCCGGCTGAAGCCCCGGTAATCGGGCGTCTGCGAAGACAGCCAACGTGAATCGGGAATACTAGAGACAATATGGAAGGTCGACAAATCATAGGGAAGCTAATGAACCAGTTGTAAACCGCGTTAGTAACGGGACTTGAGCAGTATTATTAAAACCTATTATTTTATATTTTTTTTGATTCTATTAACAACTTCAAGATAGTTCGTTTCGATACTTATGGGCTGTATATGAAAAGTGTTATGATCCATTATGATGTGATTTTCCATTTTTTCCATGCCTGCATTATCATAAATGAATAGTATATCATAATCTATTTCTTTAAATGACTTCCTGAGTTCTTCACCAACTTTAATTATTAGCTCATCCCCGAATGTTTCAAGGTTCATTCTTCCTTCAACATCCCACCATGAAGTATAGTCTATCCATTCCGAACCTTTAAAGATATCCTTTTTGGAGTTAGTTAGATTCATTTCGATACTATTTATTGGATAATGCTTGTTACTTTCTTTAAAACGCAATATTTCATTGAACATATCGTTCCAAATAGATTCAAACAAAATAGTATCTCTTATAAAGAATGAACTTCCTAGAAAACTAAATACTCTAGAGTAATCACTGCAAACTAAATATCCCATATTCAGCCTCCTAATGAAAACACCTTTTCAGTTTATTTAAACTCACTAGCGTTGCATAAACCTTCACTATAAAATAAATTGAATATTCAAACACACTATCGATGTCAACAAAACCAAAAGGTCGAACTCTCCTTAGAGGTAGCTCTGTCCATTTGGTAATTTATGTATATACGAAATGAGTTCCGACAAACCTGTTTTCTGGCTCTTGCGATTACGACGATTCGCTTCGTTTACGACCCGTTGACTTCCGACTCGGTGGACGATGGATTCGATTCAGCCAGTGCTCACT
Source organism: Paenibacillus herberti (assembly GCF_002233675.1). GTDB lineage: Bacteria > Bacillota > Bacilli > Paenibacillales > Paenibacillaceae > Paenibacillus_O > Paenibacillus_O herberti. Next base: position 1,646,458 of record NZ_NMUQ01000001.1, read on the forward strand.
CGGTTTCCACAACAATACGTTTAGCCACCGGCTTAACTGCAGCAGAGAATGTGGCGTCTTCGTGTCCTGTTTCACCAGCACCAGCAGGCAAAAGGCAATCAGCCCGATCCAAATCTGGTTGTGCACAGCACGATCACTTGTTCCGTAAAACCGCTTGATTCGCAGATGCTGCTTCATCCATTTAAAGAACGTTTCTATCACCCAACGGCTCCGGTACATCGCCGAAATTTCATCGCTTGTCCGATCAAAATGATTCGTAACGAGAATCAGCTGATTTCCCTCTGAATCGGAAGTTTCAATCATGCGGAATTCATGTTTGGCTCGCTTTTGTGAGGAGCCGATCCGTACACGTTCGTCCATTGTCACCAAACTGCCAGTTGGGATCTCAAATGACTCGATCGGCTCAATAACAGCGTTGTTTTTCAGCCGTGTCACGAAATGAATCCCGCGCTCACTGTACGAGTCAAACGCCTTGTAGTCCACGTAACCGCGGTCAAACACATAAGTGACGCCTTCCTCATCGATGAGCGAGTCCATTTGGGTCCGGTCATTTTTCTTGGCGGGTGTAATCGTCGCGAATTCAGGAAGAACGTCGTCTTCGCCAACAAAAGCTAGACGCAGATGAAGCTTGATGCCCGCTTTCGTTTTGCGAAATTGCGCCCACTTATACGTCTGCAGACAAAGCGAAACCGTCGTAGAATCGATGATTTTGATCGCATGCCGGTCTCCAAGAGCCGTGTATTTCGATACGATCTTCTTGGCCAATTGCTCGAAAACATGCCGAAGCAGCTCCGGATCGACCCCATTGTTTTTCCGGCAAAGTTGGCTGGACGAGATGGACTCAAATCCGAGTTCGTGCTGGAAGGCTTGACTCAGCAAATCATCTGCAATGCTCCTAAGGCCCTCCCGCTGATGCAGTTGAGCGTGCAAAAACAGCTTGAGATATGCAGTCGTCGTGAGCTTTTTAACATACGCATCCTGGCGAGTTTCGGCGATTCGATCTGTGAACGTTTTCGTAAAAATGGGTGCAATCCATTTACCAAATGAAGAAAATAGGGTATCCTTATCCATGCGCTAATCCTTTCAGTGGATTATGGACAGGTACTACCTCCCATATCTATTGTAAAGGATTTTTTTGTGCATGTACGATGAGATAACTCAATATTTCGAAAGTTTCGAAAACATTTATGCAACGCTAGTGGGGTTAAATATTTCAATTAGCACATCCATGAGTTATCCTCCAACTTTTTCATGATTTAATATTCTCTGCGCCAATTTCTTATAACGTAATATTCACGAAATTCGTGGATTTACAGAATACAATTACAGACACTCTGGCTCTAATCGCAACACCACACAGCCTCACCCCAAATCCCTTTTCATCCCCAACCCCTCCACCTTACTCTCCGCCCCCCACAGAGCATAGCAATCACTTGCCTGCTTAAGCAGGTAAGCCCCATACTCCTCCGAGCCCGCCCGCTTGTAATACTCACCGGCGCGCTCATGAGCCAGCGCCTCATAGCGGATAAACCCGCTAGCTTTAGCTGCGCTAAGCGCCAAATCATAACAGCGGGCAGCTCTGCGCTCACCGCTTCGACGCTCGCTACCCCTGCGTCCACGCTCGCTCCCTCGGCGCTCACTCCCACTGCGTTCACGCTCGTGCCCACTGCCTCCACGCTCGCTACCCCGGCGCTCACCGCTTCGGCTCCCGCCCCATCCGCGCTCCGCATCTGCTGCTTTCATCAGCCACAGATGCTGCGAGAACACGGCTGGATTGGCCTTCGCCCAATCCACTACCATCCTCTTACCGCGTCTCATAAGCCGACGAGCTTGCAGCTTACCTCCCACACCTAGCCCCTCATACCGATCGCTAAGTATTAGATAAGAGAAAAGCACATACTCCTCCATAAACAGCGAGCCCGCAAGCGAGCCGATCACAGCCTGCACATCCATGACCGCTCCTTGAGCGAGCTCCAGCTCCCCCCGGTGATACAACAGCTTCATCCGATAAATATGATAAATAGCGATGCCGGAACGATACTGGCTCGCCCTCAATCTTTCCAAATAATCGGCTTCACGGAAGCCCACTCCGTCAAACGAGTTAGGATCGGGCAGCTTGCCTGCCAGATTCAGATAGTACTGTCGAGCCAGCTCAGCTGTATCGAGCGAAGCTTTATACTGGTTTTGCCGGATTTGACTTATGCTTGCCTCTATATCTCGAATAAGCTCAGGGAGAGTCATCGACGGATGCCATAAATTGCGGTAATAAGCCGCATGGGACTGATACATGGGATCTCCGGCCTGCTGGCTGGAGAACATCGCTCGCTGGAACCAATCCTGCAAAGTATCCCAAGGCTGCTTCCACCCGTGGCTGAACAAGGAATAAAGCGTTAGCACCGGTCCGCGCCACTGAACATCGTTGAACTTCTCGTTAATCCGCACACCTAACTGTCCATATGTATAAGCCTGCTCCTTGTTGCCAATACCCGAGAGCAACATGGAATATCCAATGAAGGCAAAGGAGGACTCAGTCGCGACACCGTGCTGAAGGGTAAGGCCGACCTTTTTTAATGCAAGCAAGCCGAACAGCTCCGCCTGCCCAGATATAAATGCGGAAGGAAACATATTGATCAACAAACGCATTTTCAGCAGCACCGTAGCATCTCGCATGATCGGTCCGGACAATAGCTCATCGGTGGTTTTACCACGTAGCTTTAACTTCGTCTTAATGAGATCCCTCATAACATGCAGCTTTGTCGGCTTGTCGGGAAGCGACACACCTAACAGTTGGAGTCCTACCCGGCCTGCCTCCATAGACTCGGGCAGCATCCCTAGATACATATAGTAGGAAGCCTGCATCGCACGAATTTCTGCTGCCGCGTAGGGGCTTGCTGCCTCACAAAGCAATTCCCTACAAGCATCCTCAGCCTCCTGAACCCGCCAAGTTAAATAGCCGCATTCGGCATATAACCGATTAACGAGCGGACGCAGCCACGCCGTCTGAGTCAAGCCAGATGCGGGAAGCAGCGGACGGATTCGGTCCAGCAGCAGAAAGGCCGTGTCATATCCGTGAGCTTGTTTGGCTTTGTGAGCTGCCCGGACGACTAACAGAATCGCATTCATCCGCTCATTCGCATCCGCAAGCGCGTACAGGCCATAGTTGAGATGAATAGCAAGACTGACCAGACTATCTTCGAAAGGCTCGTTGTCCAGCCGCGTCATGAGCTGTTGAGCCAGACGCAAATGGTTAATGTCAGCCTCGTCCTCGCTCAATCGCTCATAAAAAGCCGTCTGCAGACGATCGTGGCGGAATCGATACAGCAGCTTGGATAGGAGCTGCATCGATTCAGCGTCCCCCTCCAGCAGTTCTGCCCCATATTGCATGAGCTCACGAGTTGTCTCGCAAGCGCTAATCAGTTCTTCCTCAAGCGCGATTTCGAGCGCCTCTAGCAACTCTTTTCCACTCCATCTGCCTGTCTGCAACAGCAGCTCGTAATCGAACTCACGGCCAATGATTGAGGCTAAAGACAGGACATCTGATACCCGAGACGTTAAGCGGTGAAGCTTGCCAGCCAAAAAATGTTCCACATCCCCGCTCTCCGCAAACTCATCAAGCGACTCTTCTATCCACCGCCACTTATTCAGCAGAGGGTCAAAATAGAGACCGCCGCTGCGATTCAGCTCAGCCAACAGCTGATGAACAAAAAAGGCATTGCCCTGCGTGCTGACGATTAGCGCTGCTGCTAATCTCTCCCGTTCGGCTGCGCTCATCGGTAAGCTATCACCGATTAACGCCGCAACATCGATCTGTTCCAGCGGTTCCAAGCGAATGTCGAATGTACGCGGAGTGGCCGACAATCGTGCCAACCCTGCTGCAAAGCTTGATTCAAGCTGCTCTTCCCGGTATGCCAGCAACACTAAAAGACGAGATGACTGCTCCGCTGAAGCCAGCTTTTCCAACAATAACAAGCTCGGAGAATCCGCCCATTGCAGATCATCCAGAAAGAGAACTACAGGCGGCCCATCCGCCGTTAAAGCCGTAATGAAACGGACGAATATGGAGTAGAATCGATTGGACTCCTCCGTTGGATTAAGCGGTTCAACAGCCGGCTGCACTCCGATTAACTGCTCCAGTTCTGGGATGAGTGCCGTGATGAGAGCACCGCTGCCTTGTAAACTTTCCAATAACGCTGGCGCAGCTTCCTTGAGCTGCAAGTTTCCAGAACCGCCCATCATCCGTACGAACCATCCGCGGAAGGCATTCGCAATCGCTAGATAAGGCAGATCACGATGGTTAGAATCGAATTTCCCCTCCAGAAAATAGCCGCCCGGCCAACTATAAACGGCGGACTTGAGCTCGTTGATGAGCGCCGTTTTGCCACACCCTGCTGTTCCGTGAATGAGGCCGAACATGGGAGATCCTACAGCACTGCTTCGCAAAGCAGCCTGGAGCAGATCCAGCTCCTCCTGTCGTCCGAACAGCCGCTGCGAAATGCGGAATTGGCCCCGCAGCTCCGCTTGGCCTGGCTTGCCATAGGTCCGTCCTTCGTAAGCTTGAATCAGATCAGCCTTGATGCCTAGAGCGCTCTGATAGCGATCTTCGGGATCTTTGGCGAGCAGCTTCATTATGACATCAGACAAAAAGGGCGAGATCGCCCCTCCCGTGACATTGAAAGGTGAATCCGGCTCTTTGGTCAGGACACAATGAATCTGTTCCGCCAGTCCCTGCTCTCGATAAGTTGGCATTCCAGTCAGCCATTCATATAGAAAAACGCCGAACGAGTAGTAATCAGATCGATGATCGATTCTGCGATTCAGACGTCCCGTTTGCTCCGGGGAGCGATAAGGAAAACTTCCTTGAGGCTGATCCTCGCTGCTAAATGGGGGCTCTTTGCCTGTTATTTTGGCCGCAAGGCTCAGATCGATCAACTGGATGTGGTTCTGTTGCCGATTCCAGAGCAGATTGGATGGTCTGAAGTCCCTGTGGACAATATTTACCTCATGCAATTCGCTTAACAGATCGCAAATCATAAGGGATAACTTCAATTTTGTACCGAGCGGAAGCTTGTCACTTTGTATAACTCTATCAAGAGAATCTCCGCCTGCGTCTTCCAAAACGAGCTTATAGGAGCCCTCCGCCGACTCAAAAGATATCGGGCGTGCCGCCCAGGTAAACTCCTTGCTCAGCGCTTCATGCAGCAAATATTCCTGTTTCAGCCGGATTACATCAAGGGAATTGCCCGCCCATGGCTGAAATTTTTTGACGATAATCGGTCGCCCCGTTACACCCTGGAGGCCGCGGTACACGATCGTTCGAGAAGAGGAAGTTATGATTTCGTTCAGCACACAACCCCCTTGCGCGAGCATCAACGCTTACCCCATGAACCAGAGGTTCCGGGTACGATCTCGGGATCAAATTTGCATATATAGGCAGCTGCAAGCCACATGATCCAGCAGTTGACGCCGAAGAAAAGATAACCGAAGTAACCAAGGATCGGCATTTCCGAGAAGAGGTGGATTTTGTCCAGGTAAGGAACCGAGTACTTCCAGAAGTTAGGATTCGTGATGGTTTCGGAATTAAAATAACCGCTGCCGAAGTTCCATAACTCCCAGAACAAGCCGTTTAATAGCGTAGCGATTGCGATAAGGAGAATCGGTGTCCAATTGCCGTTGCGAAGAGGAGTAAAAGGAGTCCATAATCCCGCAATTCCCATAGCCGCCGACAGCAGCGGCACTAGGGCGACCCATAACACCCAGAATAGCTGGGATGGAAAATACCCCATGCCAAAAGCCAGAATAACGCCAGCTCCATAAAACAGCAGCAGCATTTGGCGTGATAACTTCAGCTTCGGCCCGTTGGCGTAACGTTTGCGCAAAGCGGGAAAAGTGAGGAGCAACGTGTACCATTCAAAAATCGCCGGCAGAACGGTTGTATAAGACAGGGAAAACCAGAACACATTGCCGAAGTCGGATAAAATCGTATTGTTGGGATAATACCAATTCGCTAGTACAAAAAAGTTGAGATATTCAAAAACAAACCAGCTGAAGCAGGAAACGATAGCAACAATTTGCATCAAATGCGGCTTTTTGGCCACGATGGAATTGCCTCCGCTTCGCTTGTAAACGACGCCGTCCAGCAGAAGAATGAATGACCACCACAGCGGTACAAAACTAAATGCATTAAGCAGCGGCAAAGCGGGGATGCGCACCCACATCAACAGCCAGCTTATGACCAGTACAGGCAAGCTCCACCAGAACCAGACCGGATAACCGCTAGGTGCTGCTGCCGTTCGATCATCGATCCCATGCTCAGCAGTCGCAGCTGAAAAATTGGAAGCATCCGTTGCGCTCCGAGGCATGTCACTGACACTAACTGCAGAACCCGAGCCTGGCGCAGTCACGCCAGAACCACCTTCATCTACCGCATGCTCTGCGCCACTACGGAAGCCGAACCAGCGAGGTACGAGCAGGAATAACATAATCAGCAGCGCCACAGCGCATGCAAAAATGAAAAATCCGGGGCTGAAGCCTGGCGGTTCTACCGTTTTTTGTGCCGGAAAGCTACCATAACCGGGCGGTAACTTACCCCAGCGAACAATACTGCCGATTAGCGGCAGGACAAAAATTAAAAATGAAGTTCCAATTAGAATGGCTGGTTTTGATAGAGTCTTTTTCATTTAAATCCCCCTTCGGTTTTGTGAATTGATGTTCGAACCTGAGAGTCAATCTCTGGGCTGTAATCTACTTTTCTATATGTATTTATTTTGAAAAATCAACACTACTATCGTCGAACTTCTATTGGTATTATTTTACCTTTTCGACCTAATTCTTTCAATAAAACTCTTACTCATAGCAAAAAGCCCGGAAGCGCAGTGCCTGATACTCAGACAAAGCGCTTCCGGGCTTTACTATACGATTTAAAATGCGAATCCAATTCCGCCCTCTCCAGCATGAGTTCCCATGACCGGACCCATGCAGGACAGATATACCTCGTGGAACGGATGTTTTTCCAAAATGCGCTCCTTGACCTCAAGCGCCAACTTCTCGTTATTGCTGTGCACGATGGCAATTGCCGCATTCTCATAATCATGCTGTTTCTCATCCAGCTTGGCGATCAGGCTGTTAACCGCCTTACGGAAGCCACGCGTTTTCTCCACGACTTCAATCGTGCCCTCTTCGTTGATGCGAAGCAGCAGCTTGATGTTCAATACGGAGGCAACGCCTCCAGCCAGACGGTTCAGACGGCCGCCCTTGATTATATTTTCAAGCGTTTCCAGTGTAAAATATGCTCTCGTGTCGTCAATAAGCTGCTGGAGCTTCGTTGTCAGCTCTTCAAGGCTTGTACAACTTTCCGACCACTTGGCAGCAGTCGATACGATCAGCGACAATCCGCCGGAAAACGTTTTGGAGTCCAGCACTTCGATCTTGCCGTCAAAGCCCTCATCAAGGAGCATATCACGGGCAATTATCGCAGATTGATAGGTGCTGCTTACATTAGCCGACATGCAGATGACTAACAAGTCGCTCCCGGGCTCTGCTCTCTTATAAGCTTCCAGAAATTGAGATGGATTAGGACTAGATGTTGTTGGCAGTTTATCAAAAGTTTTTAGTTTGTAGTAGAAGTCTTCAATGCTCGATTCCTGGGGCAAAGGGCCGTCGGAAAACAGAACCGGAAGCGGAATCACTTCGATGCCGTATTGAGCCTGGATATGTTTAGGGATGTCAGAACCGCTATCTGTAAAAATCTTGATCGGCATAAGAGGGCTCCTTTCGTTCAAGCCATTATACCGAGAAACAGACCTAGTCAGTAGTAACATTTATAACTTGTCAAAATCGAATATATGTGTTAACAAGTGCGCTGCGGACAAAAATATGTCACATAATGACGCGGGTGCTTATCGGGCGTCCAGCTCTATACCGCGGACTTTGGAGAACACCATCGTATCCTCTAGCTCTCCTTGTGTGTTGCGGCAACTCTGGCGCAAGATGCCTTCCAGGGTGAAGTCGCAACGACGGGCGACATTGGCGCTCGGCGTATTAAGGCTGTCGCAACGGATCTCGATCCGGTTCGCGGCCAGCTGAGTTGCAGCAAATTCGGTAATGGCGTGGACTGCTTCCGTTATATAACCTTTCCCGGCTTCGCTCGTACGCACCCAATATCCAATCTCAAAGCTGCGGTTGTCCCAGTTGATCCGATGCAGACCGCTGCTGCCGATCAATCTTCCCGAATGCTTGTCTGTGAGCATTAGCCGTAGGTTGGAGCGTTCCTGAAAAGCAAGTGACGCTTGACGAATGTTTATCTCGGATTGCTCCTCAGTAGGAGCGCTTTGCGCCCACGGCATCCACGGCTTCAATTGATCCAAACTTTCCACTATCGCTTCATTCACTGCCGGGCCGTCACCGAAGCGTGGAGCTCGAATCAGTAGGCGGCTGCTCTCAAACGAATCATCAAAATCAATCATAACCGGATTAATCTCGCTCATCCTATCGACCTCCAAGAAAGAATGTTCCCATCATAACTGATCTTGGAAGTTTCGGCTATATAAGTTTGAACCTGGGAATATAACGGCGAAGCTCGCTGCGCGAACCAATCCTTCTTCCGATTGCTGGCGGAGTTCCATTATGATTTAATCTCCTTTATAATTATTCATATTAAATAACTTATTCGACATAAAGAGATTGGAGTGTTCATCATGGGATTAAAACAGAAGTTTACTCTCGTCATCAGACGTGTGCGAGGCATCATGCAATTAGGCAGAAGAGGTTATTCATTTCGCGATGCTCCATCGATCCGAGGCAAGGTGTATGTTAATCATTTTGGCGAGCTGATCATTGGCAAAAGATTCTCTATGGTGGGCAGGCCCTGGCATAGCCAGCTTACGGTCGATAAGGGAGCCAAGCTTGAGTTCGGCTCCAATGTGTTCATCAACGCAGGCTGCGGCATCGCCGCCACAAAATCAATCAGGATTGGCAACGATGTGCGCATCGGTCCCAGGACAAGCATCATGGATAGCGACTACCACCGGCTGGATGCGGATACGAATTATAGCGACCTGTCCAAGCCGGTCACAATCGGCAACAATGTATGGATCGGCACCCGCTGCACCATTCTCGCCGGGGTGACGATTGGCGACGGCGCGGTCATCGCCGCTGGCAGTACGGTTATTCGCGATATTCCCGCGAATACAGTTGCTGGCGGAACGCCAGCTAAGGTTATCCGCCAGTTGAATATTCCAGAAGGCTGGGTTAGAGGCTGACTTGCGGTCGTTTCTGGGCAGCTGAATAGCTGGACAGCTAGCTAGCCGGTGGAACGCTGCTGTTCCGTTTTTATTTTGAGCAGAATACAAAGAGAGAAGAAGTGTGCCGAAAAAATGGGAGAAGACTGAGCTTGACTCAGTTTTCTCCCATCTTTTCTGTAAAAGCTACTATTGAATCGTTCCCAACACTAACTAACTAAACTACTCCTCACCCATCAGCCTGACCATTCATGCGCTAACGGAACTCAGAGAGCTTATTTCCCATCAAACACGGGTTCATGCTAGTTAACGGAACTGAGACGCGTTATTCGGGTCAGGGATGATAATATCCCCAAGATAATGCCGAAATAGCGTCTCTCAGTTCCGTTACGCCTCGAAATCCTTCGATTTTCCCGAAATAAGGCTTCTCAGTTCCGTTACGTAATATAGAAGGGCGTCCCATGCCTCGGCCCGCGCATCTCATTTACCCATCGATTAAATCGCTTCCTGTTTTTTCATAATGTACGTTGACAATAACATAAACACGATCACATAGGCAGCTAATATAAGGGCGCCATTCCAGTCTATTGCCGTTCCACCAACCAGATTCCAAGCACCATGCCCCAATTGGTAGGTCGGTGTGAATTCAGCAATTGTTTGCATTGTACTAGACATAGAAGCTGACGGAAACCAAAGACCACCCAAAATTGAAAGCCCCATGTATACCATTAGCGCAAGAACCTGGACCGCATCAGCATTTTTGATTGAACCAAGCAACGTGCCTAACGCCATGAACGAGAATCCGCCAATCCAGATCCAAAGCCCACTTTCTATCCAAATTGTAGAAGATAAATGAATTCCCTTACCAAATCCGCCAATAATGAACATCAATAAAACAATAGCTAAGTTAATCAAGCCTTGCGCCACCACTTTAGAAAGGATATATGATCCAGGAGGGAGCGGTGTAATTTTCAGCATGCGGATCCAGCCTTGTGAACGCTCTCTAGAAATTCTTTGAGCAAACGAAGTTAAACCTGCACCTACCACACCGTATACCGTCATCGACATTAGATAATAAGTAGCCCAATCCGTACCATTTATTTTCGCACCACTATCCATTGTACTGGTAAAAAGAAAAAAGAAGGCAACCGGCATAACCACCGAGAAAAAAACAAACCGTTTATTCCGTATCGTCCTCAAAAGCTCCGCTTTACACTGGGCTATTGTCGCATTAAGTTTTGTATTCACCCTAAACCGCTCCTTTTAATTCATTTGTATTTTGAACGAGTGCTTGGAAGGCATCTTCCAGACCACCGCTTTTAATTTCAATATCACACATGTCGATATTCTTTTCTATTAGAGCAACTATCAATCGATCCGTATCACTGCTTGCAAGCTTAACTCTGCGTCCACTCCACTCCACGTTCGCAACTCCCGGGACAGCTTGCAACGTTTCTGTTGTAACAGATGCTCCAGCTGTAAACGAGATGACGCGCCCTGTTGTTCCAGCTTTAATCTCACTCGGCGTACCATCTGCCACTAGCTTCCCGTTATTGATGACGACAATGCGATCGGCTACATTGTCCGCTTCATCTAAGTAATGGGTCGTTAATACAACCGTCCGACCTCTCCCAGCCATTGTCCGAATCGTTTCCCAAAAAAGCTGACGCGAAGTAATATCCATCCCCACCGTAGGCTCATCAAGAAAAATAATTTCTGGATCTCCTGCAACTGCTAATGCGAATCCTAACCTGCGCTGCTGCCCACCCGATAACGATATCGCCATTTTATTCATCTCTGTTTCCAATCCCGAGATATGGAGCAGTTGCTCCAGCGAAAGTGGATTGGAATAATAATTACGAAATAAATTAATCGTCTCCGCAACCTTCAGATTATCGATTACACTTACATCCTGCAGCATCGCGCCAATTCGATTGCGCACTTTAATATCACGCGGATCTTCTCCGAGCAACTTGACCTTCCCGCTTGTCGGAAGCTGCAAACCAAGAATCATCGATATAGTTGTTGTCTTTCCTGCTCCATTGGGACCAAGCAGCGCCACTACTGTTCCACTTTCCACATTCAGTGACAAATCATCAACTGCCTTTTTTCCTTTATATTCCTTTGTTACATGTTCCAATTGAATGGCTAATTTTTTCATAAATTTCATTCCTCCTACGATTTTGTGCTCTTCTTTTGTCTATACACATCTTACGGAACCGATCGTATGTTTATAACTGGCTTCCACCACGCTCTACTGCGCGTTAGCTTAATATGAAATTTATTTTTTACGTAGTAACTCTGCCTCTTGTATACTTTCTTTTAGCCAGATAGGAGCCATTGGACTATCCAGTATTTCATCAGTTGTCATCCAGTACACAGCATCAACTTCATCTGGACTCTTAACATAAGGTTCACCCTTGTCAAACTCGCAAAGGAAAACAATATCAATAACTTCACTACCATTGTCTAAAATAAACGAGGTGTTTCTAACAAAATCCGAGGCTAGAAAGCCCCCGGCTTCAGCCGTGGGATGAATAGACTCCAAGACGAGAGGGAGGTTTCACCCTACCTTAATCGTCTTGCCTTTTTTGATTCTATTTGCTGCAGTAAATAAAGTAAACGGATACAATAGAATTATGGAAAACGGATGTAGAACAACAAAACGAGCTGATTCACTACCACCTTTGCTATGGACGCGTTTCTCGCAGCGAACATAACCGAATGAAACCATGAAGCGTTCTGTCGAAGGTCAAAAACCAAGGGGGTGAACAACGTGCAACCTATAACGATTCAGATTCGCATTTATCCGAGCGATCCTGCTCTGCTGATACAAATGGGTAACGAGTATATCAACACCGTCAATCGCTTAACCGAACAAGCCGAATGGCAAGGTTCATTCCCTAAGCTGACTTCCAAGACAGTACAAGCAAATCTGCCATCCGCGATTAAGAATCAGCTTATTCGTGATGCGAAGAGCATCTACCAGAAATCCAAAAAGGACATTGATGGTCATAGTCGAACAGCCTAGTCAGCTAGATGCTCTGGACTAGGATGGGCGAATGAACTCGCCCTTAACTTAGCCGCTGGACAAAACGGAAACGGCCTGCGTCCGTAAACGAGCTAAGAATCCCACGGATTCATCCGTGTGGAGGTTCAATCCCACCTCTTCAAAGAGTTCTCTTTTGAGGGTTCTTTCTAATATATCTTTGGTGTTCCCCTCATTTTCAACTGTACCTCCAACAAGAGAAAGAAGTCCCCCAGCATGCCCCTCTTTCATACTGCGTCCAATTATTAGCCACTTATCTTCTTGAAAAACAGCTCCTTCTACATTTACGTAAAACATTTGTTGGACCACCTTATTTTCCGTTTTATAGTCAACTTCGCTTAGAAAGATGGCATATCCTTCTTTACTTACCTGCACGTTAGCTTAATGAGGTCACGATAGTCTAGCAGCCTCATTTAAGATAGTCGGTAACTCTGGAGATGCTGGAGCCAATAAAAAAGCGAACACCAGAGTTAGAGATGGAGTTCGACCCCTTATCAGATTAGATTCTATTTACGTTAGCGGAATAAAGGATTTATCTTGGTAGTTGTAGAATTTACTAGCGCTATGTGAACCGAGGGAAGAACTTATGTTCTCTTTCTATTATATACCAGCCTTTTTAGTAATTCATGAAACATAAAAAGGAGTTGGAATGTATGAAGCTTAGGCAAGGCACACCGGAAGAAGCAGGGCTGTCCTCGAAAAAGATTTTTCGCATGGAGAAAATGGTAGAAGAATGGGCGAATAATAAAGTATCTCAAGCTTTTATCATCGTCGTAGCTCGTAAGGGTATTATCGTTAGCCATCAAGCTTACGGTGCCGCATCCCCAGGCGTAGAAGCGGCTCCACTATCGAGGAATACGATTTTCCCGCTCGCGTCGATTTCAAAACCGATTACGGCTACAGCGGCCATGATATAAGTGTCATAGCGAAAAATTATCCATCCAGTCAACTGTGTCATGTTTGCGGATTCCGCAATCCCGAAGTCAAACAGCTGGGCATACGGGAATGGAGCTGTTCCGATTGTGGCACACAGCATGACCGTGATCATAATGCTAGTTTGAACATCTTGAACGAAGGACTTCGTTTGCTTGTTGGGTGACGCCAACTGAACTGCGGGAACCGCAGGGATCGCTTGCTAATAAAGGGAAGGGTTGCTTCTCTGTTCGCAAGAATCCCCCACCTCCACAGGTGGCGGGAGTGTTCAATCAATAATGCCGTTATAGCTGCAATTGAGGATTGAGGCTGCATTATTAACGGATAAGCCTCGTTGCCTGTAAAGTAGAGGGTAGTCAAATTAAAGAGGTGGGTTATGTCGAGACATTACTGTCCGCTATACAGAGAAGAAATTCCAGTAGGACTGTGTGTAGAAGTAATCTTTGAAACTCAAGGTTTAAAAAAGAAAGAAGAATTAATTACCATCTCGAAGTGGATTACAAAAACAAGTATTCAAGAAGTTACGTTGTACTGTCAGCGATGCCCAAGACATGAACCATTCCATCCTTTGTAGAGAAAACGATAACAACCAAAAATCCGCTCCTGCTACCAGGAACGGATTACGGCTGCGCTTTCTTCCGAAGAATACTAATGTTTGTCCAAGCTTTTCTCGCCTATGGCGAACACCGAGTAACCGAGAAAACTTGACCGACCTTGGAATACTTCCCGGTATGCCCCGAACAATCGAGCTTGATCCGCCCCGTCTATCTTCTCGGAAGGTGAGGGATTCCATGGCTCGCGGGCCGCAGGGAAGCCTAGCTCCGCTACATCAATATTCCACGGAGCCTCTTTAATCATTAACTTATAATACTCAAGATCAACAAACGATTACCCTTGTTGTTAACTATCTCCAATTTCCTTACCGTCCTTATCATAGTATTTATATCTAAATTCATACTGTTCATCCTTTGATGCAGGTAAGTCGATCCAAGTGACAGACTTCTCATTGACATCAAACTCCTGTTGTATCACTTGTTCATTTACATTTAATTCCATTTTAGAAATATCATTATCTTGATTTGTTACTATCATAAAATCCATTAATTCAGCTCCATTGTTCAACTCATTAATTGGGAATGTAGCAAATGATTGATTGAGACTTTTCGCTGCTTTATTCCATTCATAATTACCCTTTTGATTTTTATTAAATTGAATATAAGCAGGACTATTATTAGATAAAAATCCTACCACCCTTAAATCATAGATATCTTTTATCTCTAAAATCTCAATAAATTCGTTTTCGTAATCCTTAATTGAAGTTATAACTTCTTTTATGGATTCTTCATCATTTCCATATAGTTTTTTTGGCTTGTCTAAATAAAAAAATGTGAACAATGCAATCAATACTATGATAAATGAAATGTAAAGTTTCTTCTTTAACAACATAAGCCTGAATCCCCCTCTGGAGCTGATGCAAATTAATTTAATTTTAGCAAAAAGCTCTAAATATAGTACACGTCTATCATACGTTGTTTTCCGTCGAACTTGAATCGGTAATGAGCCAAACCTTCTGAATTCGCATAACAACCAAAAATCCGTTCCTGCTACCAGGAACGGATTACGGCTGCGCTTTCCTCCGAAGGATAATAATGTTTGTCCGAGCTGTTCTCGCCTATGGCGAACACCGAGTAGCCGAGAAAGCTAGACCGACCATGGAATACTTCCTGGTAGGCCCCGAACAATCGAGCTTGCTCCGCCCCATCCACTTTCTCGGAAGGTGAAGGATTCCATGGCTCGCGGGCCGCATACTCTCGAGCAGGGAAACCTAGCTCCGCAAAGTAAAACGGCTTGTCCCAAAGCTCTGCCATCTCTTCTAGCTCTGCGACAACGTCCTGCTCTCTTGCATTAATCTCTGTCCGGCGCAGCGCTGCGGCAAGCTCATCAACCGTATTCACAGGGCGATCCGTTAACTCAAAATAAGCCGCCACCGAAATGAAATCAACCTCTCCCCATAGCGGGTTATCCCGCTTGCGTTGGAATTCCACCCGGCTGTCCTCATCCCAAGAGGCCGTATACCACCAATTAGTTTTATACGTGATGAGTCCGCTATAACTCCTGCGCGCTTCTTTCAGCAGCCTGATCCATTCCTCACTGTTGTCCTCCATATGAACCAGGTTAGAAGCAATGATAACGGCCTCCACCCCCATCGGCTCTGCAAGCTCACTTAGCAGAGGTTGCAGTACTTTGACGCTCCAATTTTGGAAAAAAGCTACCCCATCCCCCGGCGCCCACTTCGTCTCCACTTCGCTGCCCTCAGCAATCCACGGATATGGCTCCAACAGGACGCGTAAACCGCGTGCATGAAGCTTCGGAATGAGCTCCTTCGCTTTTTCCAGACTGGCTGAATCAAGCTCGAAGTCGCTCGCCGTCAGATCCCCTATGTTCACAGCTACTGGAACGTTGACCGCATTCAGCGACAACTGTTTAGCATCTGCTAAAGCTTGCTCAATGGTGTAGTCCGTGGACAAATTGCCAGAGCGGATCTCTCCTTGAAGCAGCGAACGGCGCTCCGGTTCCCTGTCTGTAGCCCGTTCATTGCCGCTCCACCATACAATGGCGGAAGCGACAACGATTAGGCAGACCGCTTTGAGCGCGGTCCGTTGGAAGTTGGACATGCGGCCTGCCATTAGGCAACCCTCCATTATCTTTTGCGGTATTTTCTCCAAATGAATACGATACCGAGCAGCAGCATTAGTAACATCGTGCCAAGCAGCACGGCGAATAGTTTGACTTGCCCGGAGCTCAGATTAACTCTCTCCGCAACCGAGTAGCTGTCATCCTCCGCAAAATAATGATGCAACGCTTTTTCCCAGCGGTCAACTAAAGTTGCATTGCCGACCAGCCCGGAGCCGTAGCTGCGCTCTTCCACGTATTTCTCTGCTTGAGCTAGACTCTCGGCATTGGGGGCAGTCACGGCCAAAATTCCGGCCCCATCGCCCGCTGGCGATGAAATCAATTGCACCGATGCCAAGCGGCTGGCGAATTCCGGCAGCAACCTCCTTTTTTCATTACCGACGAATCGCTCAAAAGTTGAATCATAACCGAACCAGAGCTCGCTGCTGAGCGAACGCAACAGTTGACTGTCCTGCGCCGTGCTGGCAGCGATCAGATTGAGCCCTTCCAGCTCAGCCGCTCCCCATGCCTTGTCAGTGCGCACCTGAAGCGAAGCGCTGTTGTCCGTAAGGAAGGAACCGAGCCGAGCAGCCATACGCGCCTGCAAGCTGAAGTCTTGGTTCGCAGATGGCGCAGGTACGACGAATGCAGCTTCATTCCAGCGACCGTTTTTGACAAAAGGCCAAGGATAATGCTCCAGCAGCAACGCCCGCTCATCCTCTGCCGGCAGGCTGATCGTAGAATCAGGCTCGATGTACGCCCAAGGCGTCTGTTCGCCGGGACGAGCGCAGTTGTAGTCGGTCATTTGCAGGTCAAAAACCACGCTCATCGCCAGGTAGCCGGATTGTGCGGCTTGGCTTGGAATTGGAACTTCCCACACATCCGAATCGGCTGTGCTGGCATCAAGCTTTTTGCTGCCGGCTGGAATTCCGTTCACATACAAGGTAGCAAGAGACCCGCTGAAATTCAGATTTTTCGCATATTTCAGTTTAAAATTCGCTTTTGCACCCGGCAGTACAAGCTTGTTGGAAGGCAGCTTCAAGTCGAAATTCGCTTGCTGGCGAAAAGGGCCTTCGACCTTGAGTCCTTGCGGGAACCCGACCTGATTCAACGTCCAGCGCTCCCGAGTTGCATCCTCTGTCGCACGGTTCACATTCGTACCGGACGGTAAAAGAGCCTCGCTGCCTACAAGCTGGCTCACCAGCTCTGGATTCTGGAGCAGACGAGCGGCCCCATCTAGCGAGGCGTCATCACTGCCGCTGACGATGCCCATGAGCAGCTTGCCCCCCTTCAGCGGCGACAACGCCCGGAACAACACCGGACCTTGCTCCAACTGAGCCATCATCTCGGAGGGAGCCGCCTTGCGCAGCTCCTCTGGCATGGCGGCAGCAGGACCGACGTAGATCAGATGATCCCCGCGTCTTGCTCCGCTCGACACCTCGCTGTAAGTGCCCATATGCAGGCCGCTGAGCCCTTCGGCAGCCGAGACGCCAAGCGCAGCGGCAGTTTGCAATGCGGCCGCAACAACTTCATTGGACGGCATATCCGGCAAAATAATTGAGGTTCCTTTGCCCGTAATATCTCCAGCGTCCGGAACGAATGGGTAAGGGAATTGGCGAAGCTCAAGAGTCGGCTTTTCGCTGTCATATTGCACTTCGAAGTAAGAACCTTTACGAACCAGCAACCAGTTCTCATCGGAACGATCATCGGCGCATAATCCGATCTCGCCCTGCGGATACCCTAGCGAAATTCTCACTTCATTGCTGCCCGCCAGGAGATCCCTTGCCGGAATGGCCAGGTCCAGCTTGCTGCCGGACTCGCCTACCCGAGACAGCTTCATCGAGTGGAGCGGTTTGCCGTTAACCTCGATCGTCAGCGCCGATGCTTGGGAGAGACTGCTTGCGCGCAGCTCCAGATGGAGCTTGCCAGAGCGCAGCTGCCAATGCTCACCTAGCGTAAAAAATGCCGATTGAGCCGCATAGTACCCTTGCAGCTTCACATCCTGGCTGTAGGGAAGCCGGATGCTCTGACCTGCCTTCCCCGTGGACGGCGGCTCTGCAGCTTCAGCTGGCGTTGCCGAAGGCTGCTTAACCGAAGCTGCCGATCCAACGGGCTGCTGCAAGGCAGACGCGACAGCGGCTGGCACAGCGATGCCCAAGCTGACTCCAAGCAGCATTAACGCCAATGTGGCGGAAATCCATTTTTTCATAACATCCTCCTCAGAACCGTTCCGTCTTGTACCATCTTGCTTCCCGTCGGAGAATGGCATCGCGGATAAATTGGTAAAACCCGTTGACGGCAACGATCAGCCACAGCTGGCAATAGGTGAAATACATAATCGCGACCAGCCCGATATTACGAGGCCGACTTTGGCCCTTTTCCATGCTGAGAGCAATCGCCATTTCCAGCACAAACACGAGGAAAGCCATCATCCAGAGCAACACGGTGTTGCCGGCGATGTTGTACTCGATCAGTCCGAGGATGCCGAGAATGAAGATCGCGTCGGAGAGCACCGCCGAGCTTAGAAACAGGAAATAAACTGAGCAGAAATAGATCAAATCAAAGCGGATATACTTGGATTCGCGAGAAAAGAGCAGTCGGATATTTTTCAGCAGTACATAAACGTTGCCCTTAACCCAGCGGCTGCGCTGCTTCATCCACACGGGAATTGTCTCCGGCTCTTGCTCCCAGGTGACCGACAGAGGCATGTACTGGATCTTATAGCCAAAACGGTAAATCCGGAAGCTGATCTCGGTATCCTCGGCAATCGCCCGTGTATCCCATCCTCCCATACGCTCGATCAGGCTGCGACGCACGACAAAGTTTGTCCCCGGTATCGTGCACAGCCCGAACAGCTGCCAGCGGCCGGCCTGTACCATCCATTGAAAGCCCAGCGTCTCAATGTTAATGAATTGTGTGAGCCAGTTTTTGCTGCTGTTGCGGGTGCGGAACTTGCCGATGACAGCTCCAAGACGGTCGTTGCGACATAATGTATGGACCAAAATTTTCAGCGCGGAGCGCTCCGGTGTATTGTCAGCGTCATAAACGGCCAAAATTTCACCTTTGCTGATTGCATAACCGTTGTTGAGCGCCCCGGACTTGCCTTTGCCGCCTGTGACGGCGTCGGTCGTCAGGACACGAAGATTGATTTCCGGGCGGCTGCGCTGCAGCTCGGCCAGGATCTCGCCTGTACCGTCGCTGGAATTGTCGTTGATGACGATAATTTCCAGCTTGTCCGAGGGATAATCAAGCTGCATGATGGCGCTGACGGTTTGCCCGATTACTTTTTCCTCGTTGTGAGCAGGAATTAGCACGGATACCGATGGATACTCCTCCAACGGCTCTTCCACTCTCATGGTCAATGTTTTCAGATAATACCTGTAGCCGCCAAAAGTCAGTACAATATTGATCAGCAGCATGAGCCAAATACAGATCATGCAGTATAAAAATAAGTAGTCCACGAGGCCAAGCTGCTGCTCCATCGGTTCACCTCATATGTTTTCTGCGATTGATTTGGCGACCGACGACAAAAGCCGCGACGAAAAAGCTTACAACAAGAACGGATATGACAAACAATACCGACATCGTCATCTTGATGCCTTTGTTGACGACGGTCAGGCCGTCGTCGGACGCCCCATTGGGCTGCTCCGGCTGCGGGGCGGGTTGCTCTGCGGCAGGCGGAGGCTGCCAAACAGCAGGAACGCCGTTGAGGCTGAACTCGCCTTGCTGCCGAAAAAGTTGCTGGCCGTCCCATGACGTTGAGCTGTCGGAATAAGCCGGATCAGCGAAGGCCGCGCCAGCTCGCAGCTCCGCCTCCACCGCCTGCTGGAACGCTTCCAGAGGAAGGGAAGCATCAACTGCCGACACCCGCGAAGAAGCTGCAGGAAGCAGGCTGCCGCCGATTGTGCCCGCCTCCTCGGCCAGCGGCACATAACTGCCTCTCCACCTTGCGCCAGACTCCGTATCACGCGAATAAGCTTTCCACTCGGAATTCTCGACGAATAGGTCGCTAAGCTTCAATACCTCGTTCCAGTCCGCATCGAACAGCAGATCAGGCGGGCCGGATAATCCGGCGGGATAAACACCTTGCTGCACATAGGAGACCCAGGCTCGTCCGGTGAGTTGCTCCGGCTCTGTCGTGTCCGTAACACCGCTCACCTCGAACCCTGACTCGAACGCCTCCCACTCATCAGGCGCGTTCCAGCCGCCAAGCGTGCCAAGCAGCGCCGCCCCTCCATATCCTTGAAGCTCCCGGAGCGCCTCGAAGTAGCCGGTCATTGATTTCATCTCTGTATTAACAAAAATCGGCCGCAGTTCCATCCAGAACGGGAATCCGCGATCTCTCAGCCACTCGCCTTTACGGAGAAGCTCCTCTTGGTCAAGAAAAGGACTGATCCCGGTCAGGATTAAATAAGCTGGAGCTACCTTCCCTGAAGTGTCCAGCATGTTGCTCAACTGCTCGGCTGCGCCGGCAAGGCCGCCTTCCGAAGACAGGAGCTCCAGCCGCTGGCCGCTCTCTTCCACGCCCGCTGCTAACTCCTTCACAAAAGGCTCCTCTTCTTCACCTGCCACAACGACCAACTCCGCTTCGCGCAGCTGTTGCTCGCTCTGGTCGCCGCCTCGTACCAAGCTTACCGACTGATACGTGCCGCGCAGCATCCGATAAAGCTCCATCAGCCGCTCCCGGCCTTCTTGGCTATGCCATTCCTTGCCGTAAACGAGCAGCGCTGAGCTGCCGCCATCCTGGCTCTTGGAAGCCGCGTCTCCAGCAACGGAGCCGGGACCAGATTTGCCGCCGGATTCATTCGAACTGTTCGAGATCGCGCCGCTGGCGACCGGGCCGGGGCCAGCATTACTGCCGGATCCCGGCGAGGCTGCATCAGGCTTGATGACGGAATAGGCGGCTGCCGGGGCAACCGTCACCAGCAGCAAACCGCTGAGCAGGATGCCGATGGCAGCTAAGCGCGTCACAGCTTTAAACATCGAATTCCATATCCTTTTCGGCAGCTCGTCTGAGCGACAGAGCATCCGGATTTTCCTCCGGGTCATAGGCGGTTATACCGATGCGCATATCCAGCCTCACTGTCACCACTTTAGCCGCCCGTTGCAAATCGTATTCATAAATATTTTCCTTAATCCGGTTCTTGACCACATGAGCGCCGTCCGGATTGCCGAGCAGCAGCAAGGCAAACGTGCGGCCGTCTTCAAGGATGTAGCCGGAATCCTCATTGCGGGTGCTCTCTCCGAGCCGCTTGCCGATCCAGGCGACAACATCCTTCATCGCTTCATTGCCGACAATGCCGCGAATATCGTCATAGTAATCCAGACGCACGAGCATCACGCTGAGCGGGAGTTCGTATCTTTTCGAAAGACTGATATACTGCCCCAGCACCGCATAGAAAACGCGCGCATTTTCCAGTCCTGTATTCTCGTCGATCGTGACATAGTCGGAATAGCGTTCTCGCATCCGCAAGTTCTCCTTCTGGATTGTGCGGATCAGATTGCCGATAAAAGCCGTTATGACCGCGATTAAAGGCAGCAGCACCAGCCAGTAATAAACATGTGACTCTATGCCTTCGCCCAGCATAACGCTGCCGTACATGACATAGCTGCCATAGAAAAAAATACAGACGGCCGAGGCGCAAAGCGCAATCATCAAGCCGGTCAAATACGAAAGAACAGCGATCGCAAACATCGCGCTCAGCAGCAAAGTATTTTCCAAATAGTTATCCTTCGGGAGAAGGACGAACCAGTTGACCACCCCATAGGTCAGGATGGCAAGGACGATGATCCAGATGTCGAGCTTTTTGACTTCCACGGTTGATTCCCTGCCTTCCTGCGGAGCTTGAGCTTAAGATTGAGACTATTCAACGCATATACAACCATGATCCCGAACATTAGATCAAAACAGACATCATACAGAAATAAATGTTTAGCCAAATCAGCATCGCCTGCACCGAGAAAGGAGACACCAAGCTGTGATAGGCCAATCAAGCCGGGCAGCGCCAGCGCCTCCAGTCGGAAGCGGTCACCCGTTCTGCCCCCCCGCCAGGCAGCCACGTAATGATAAACAAGTCCACCATAAAAGATGAAATAGAACAGCACGATAAAGCGGAAGCTGCCAGGGAATAAATGGGGCTTGATGCTGCTCCAGAAGGAGAAATAGCTCGTTTTGGCCCCGAACTCCTTACCGACGCTTTGCTCGTAATTGCCCATCGCCTGCGGACGAATATAATAAGCTTGGCTTGCCGCCTGATTGAGCTTTTGGAGCGCCCGGTCAGCATGCAGCACATAATAACGCATAATCGAGAGGTAGCCGAACTTCGAATAGAACTCCTCTTGCATTAGCTCGGACTCCACTGGCTCTAACTTGTATTTGTCATAGTAGGTCGTGCCCGCCAGCACGGAAAATTTCGGGTCGAGCCCAAGCTCCTCCAGATCTCGCTCCGGATTTAGCGAGCCCTCCAAAATGCCGCGCGTGACAGCATGGTATTGGTTGATATGCTTGATATCATCCGTCATGAGCACATACGTCAGGATGCTTACAAGCGCAATTACAACCGAGCCGCCGAGCGCCAGCCGGCGCATGCGCACCGGACGATAGAGAAAAG
This sequence comes from Paenibacillus herberti, assembly GCF_002233675.1. Classification (GTDB taxonomy): domain Bacteria; phylum Bacillota; class Bacilli; order Paenibacillales; family Paenibacillaceae; genus Paenibacillus_O; species Paenibacillus_O herberti. The sequence continues at coordinate 1,668,960 of NZ_NMUQ01000001.1, forward strand.
CTAACCGGACGCCAAGCAGCGCCAGCAGCAGTCCGGATGGAGCATTTTGCTGCTTCGCAGCCGCAAACAACGAAGCTGCCACAACCCAGGTCACAAGCAGCCGGACAGACCCCTTCTCCAGATCAGGCAAGCGCATCAGCAGCGCCATCGTCAGCAACAACGCCACATAGGAAGCCGGCTCCCCATAAAAGGAATTGAAGTACGCGATGTAGCCCGAATCGGCAAAAAATACAATGGCCAGCGCTGCTGCGCCGCAAGCAGCCAGCGCCGGCATACGCTCCGCCGCCTGCCGGACAATTAGATAGATGGCCGCCAGGAACATCAGCGTGTAGATAACAGCCAAAACTCGCAGGTCGAACCGATTGTCTCCTGTAAACAGCAGATCAAGTCCGATTGCGCCACGGATAAAAAGAGACAAGGATGAGATGAACGTCGCGCCGGCTTCGTATGGATATTCTCGTATGCCATACTCGCGATTGAAGTAGCCGAAATGGCGATCCTCATACGTATCATTCAAATAGTACAAGCCCGGATTGTGAATTTCGCGGAAAAAGTCTCCATTGTCTGCCATTCCGAGGTATGGCTTCACGAATAACGCCACGATGACGACAAGCGCCGCAGCTAACACAGCCACGGCCGCGATAATTGATGCGGGCTTTACATTGTTTTTCAAACGGCCATGCAATCCATGCTCCTCCCGACTCTTTTGAAATTGCGTCAATAAGTCACTTAATTCCGTACCCTATATTAACGCGAGTGCACCACATTTGGATCATTCATTATCTATCTCAGCACAAAACAGGTCTTCCGGACAAGGCAAAAGACCCGTTTTCCAAAATGTACATCCACTGCCAGTACTAGACGGTCAATAGCAGCCATATATCCGATACATAGGACCAGGAGGTGTTATGGACTATGGACATTCCCGTGTTTATTGTTTCCGGTTTTTTGGGGAGTGGCAAAACGACGCTTCTGCTCCGGCTGCTGGAGGAATCCGCGAGACGGGGAATCGGGGCCGCTCTGCTCATGAATGAGCTTGGAAAAGTGGATGTTGATGGAAGCATGGTCGCAGAGCAGCTCCGCCTCCCGGTGGAAAAGCTGTTGGACGGCTGCATTTGCTGCACCAAAAAAAGCGAAGTGGAAGCCAGTCTGCTGCGATTGGCAGCTGGCAAGCCTGATGTACTGTTCCTTGAGCTTACCGGCGTAGCCGACCCAGCGGAGCTCAGAGGGCTGCTGAGGCCGGGAAGCACAGCTGCTGCAGCCGGACTGCAGCTTGCTGCGGTACTGAACGTCGTTGATGCAGGCACCTTTTCCGCTTATAACAGTCGATTCAGCTCGGACCGCGAACTAGTACGCACGCTGCGGGGCCAGGTTACGGCTGCCGATCTCATACTAATGAACAAAGCCGATACCACAGACTCGGCCACAATCCTCAAGGTTCGCCGGGCCATCCGCAAGCAGAACAACTCGGCGGCGTTGCTGGAAACGATCCGCTGCAACATCGACGTCCGGTCGCTGCTTCATGGCGTTCATCCGCGGACATCAACCAGCAGCACTAGCGCTGCTGAGCAACCGCTTACTAAAGAGAACCCGAGCTCGACCATCTCTGCACTTGCGACTCAAAAGTTAGATCTTGCAGCCATTCCAGAACTTGCCACAACCAACATCGATAACCCGTCTCCATTCCGCATGGCTTCTGAATCCGGCAATGGCTTCTCCGGCGGAGCGCTGCGCTCCGTGACGCTTACGGCTTCCGTCGAGACGGATCTGACGAAGGAACAGGTTGAGCATTTCCTGCTACAGCAAGGCAGCTCGCTGATCCGCGCAAAGGGATATGTCCGCAGCAGGGCGCAAACATTATTGGTGCAGCATGCCGCTGGACGCACCGAATGGCAGCCCTCCACCTATCCGGGGCAACCTTATATAGTGCTGATCGGCACTGGACTATCCGAGCAGCAGCTGCAAGAAAGCTGGGCTGCTCTTGCCGGGAGTTTGAGATGATGGGTTGCCTTGTAATGTTACCGTCGCAGATAGGTCGTAGCTGAGTTTCAAAGCTGACAATGTAAAATTTGAAATCTGAAGCTTGCAGTCTGTAATTTGAAAACAACAAAAAACAGGCTGGAGTAAACCAGCCTGTACGATAAGTATTCGATATTTTAAGTTGAACTTGAGAAACGAGCGATTAAGCGGAGAGAGCCAACCCTTCTGGAGAAGCAGAGCGTTCGCCTTTGTAGGCGGATTCCCCCCTTATCAGGGCTAGGGAAATCAAGGAATCCTACTACAACAGCGATCGGAAGAAGGATTGGTTCGCGCAGCGAATTCCGCTGTTAACTATTTAAGTTCAGCTGTTCAGCGCTTTGACCAGCGCCTGCAAATTGCTTTTCATCACGCTGATGTAATCCTCGCCTGCTGCTGCCTGCTCCTTGGTCAATCCTTCCAGCGGGTTCAGCACATCGGTGCCAGCACCGGTCTCTGCTGCAATGGTGTCGGCCAGCTTGGAATCAATCAGCGCCTCGAAAAAGATCGTTGTAACGCCGTTCTCCCTCACAAACTTGATGACGTCAGCCATTTGCTCCGGGGACGGCTCCTGATCCGGCGACAGGCCGCTGATCGGCACTTGCTCCAGTCCGTATTGGTCTGCTAAATAAGCAAAAGCAGCATGAGAAGTTATAAAGTCTTTGCGTTTGGATGCCGCCAACTCACTGCTCATTTGCTTATGCAACTCGTCCAGCTTGGCGATATAGGCATCGGCATTCTGTTTGTATTGATCCTTATGGTCAGGGTCGGCCTGCTGCAGACCGGCCATAATGGCGCGTACTTCTTGCTGTGCCAAGAGCGGATCGAGCCAAACATGCGGATCGACCAGATTTCCATGCCCCTCGCCCTCAGCCTCATGATGTGCTTCTTCCTCTTGCCCATGAGCTTCTTCCCCGTGGCCATGGCCGTCATCCTCGCTAGCCAGCTTCGCAAGCCCCTTGCTCGCTTCCACCACGACCCGCTCCGAATTAGTCGCGCTGCTCAGCGCCTGCTCCGCCCAGCTCTCCACAATACCGTTGTAGACAAATACATCCGCGCTGCTTATAGCGGCCATATGCTTCGCGCTCGGCTCCCAATCATGCGGCTCCACGCCCGTTGGCACGAGCGGAGTCACTTCGACGAGATCGCCGCCAACCTGGCGGGCAAACTCAGCCATCGGGTAAATCGTCGCCGCAACCTGCAACTTGTCGGCCCCACCCGCTTGTTCTGCCGGTGAAGGCGAGGTTGAACTTCCTGATTTACCGCTCCCGCAGCCGCTGAGTACAAGCGCCAGGCAACCGGTTAACAGGACGCCGGGGATGGAGGGTTTCCTGAACAACATCGTATATCTACACTCCTTTTGACAACTTAATGGGTATGTGTATCGTCACTGAGCCTTGGGATCGGTCCGTAGGAATGCATCTCTGTATCCTCGGCCGCCGAATGCTTCGTCTTGGCGCGAATAAAGCGGACGAGCTTCTGCACAACAACGCCAACCGCCAGCAAAAAGAGCAGAACGAGCGCAATCGTGCCGCCGGGCGGCGTGCTAAGCTCATAGGAAGCGGTCAAACCGCTGAACACACCGGTCAGCCCGATTACAACCGCCAGCAGCAGCGCCGCGCTGAAACGCGATGTCAGCCGAATCGCCAGAGCTGCTGGCAGGATGATCAGGGAGGAGACGAGCAGCACGCCGACAATCGGCATTGCTGCCGCTACGATCATACCCGTCACGACGCTGAACAGCATCGAGATCAGACCCGTTGGCAAGCCGCTTACTTTAGCGGTCTCTTCATCGAATGTCATCTGATACAGCGGCCGGCGCAGGAAGAAGAAAAAGAGTGCCGCAACTACCGTAACGCAGAGCATCAGTACAAGCTGTGCTTTGTCCACAGCTACGACGGAACCAAACAGATAGGAGGTGAAGCTTTTGCTCGTCTCTTTGTTCAGGCTCATAAGCACAACGGCCGTCGACAGGCCTCCGACCATAATGATAGCGATCGACATCTCGCTGTACGTCTTATAGAAACGGCGCACATATTCCACTGCAACCGCACCAACGATTGCCGTCAGAAAGCCAGAGACAGTTGGACTGAGGCCAAGCAACGCACCGGCTGCAACGCCGGCCAGCGACACATGCGACAGCATGTCGGCCATGAGCGCTTGACGCCTCAGCATGAGATAAACGCCGAGCACCGAGGCAACGATAGCGATTAGAGCACCGGCTCCGAATGCTCGTTGCATAAAGTCGTAGTGCAGCATTTCCATCCTCCCTCCCCCTTTCTCTCCAGCTCGATAATGCGGTCCAGATAAGGCCGACATTCTTCCAATCCATGAGTCACCATGACGATGCTCATGCCGTGTATTTCGACCATATGGCGCATCAGCTCGTAAAAGCCTTTACGGCTCTCCTCATCCATACCAGTTGTAGGCTCATCCATAACGAGCAGATCCGGTCTCTGCGCAAGCGCTCTGGCAATGCAGATACGCTGCTTCTGTCCACCGGACAGCTCACCGATCCGCCGCTCACGGAGCTGCCACATGCCGACTTGGCGCAACGATTTCTCTGCCAGCGCCCGATCATCGGCAGTTATCCTCCGCAGCCAGGAGCCGCGGTTCCAGCAGCCTGACAGCACGAATTCATGAACATTGCTCGGGAATCCTCCGTTGAAGGCAGCAATCTGTTGAGGCACGTAGCCCACCGTCAGCTTGCGGCCGTCCTCTCTTTTTGGGGCAAGATAAGCTTTGCCTTTCCATGGCTTCACCAATCCTAGCATCAGCTTCAACAGCGTCGTCTTGGATGCACCATTAGGCCCGGTCACCGCCACAAACTCCGAGCTGCGCACCTCAATCGTCGCATTATGGAGACTTGGTTTGTCATTGTATCCGAACTCTACCTCTTTCAAGGAGGCCAGCAGCATAGGCCATCCCCTCCTCTCTGATCTATATCGTAATATTTACTCCTTGACTATAAATAAAAACGCCGCCCTGTGCACAACAGTTCAGCGAAGAAAGTTGTAATCATTACACTTAACGTATAGTAACAGGCCTATTAGGCTCTGTCAATGATAATAATTACGATGAAAGGAACTCAGCACGAGTAGTGCTGATCATTCAACTACAACACCTGCGCGTTCCCTTTGGCAAGCTTCGCAAATTCCGTATACCTCAAAGCGATGGTTCATAATTTTGAAGTTACCGGGCAGCTTCATCTCCTGCTCCATCGGGCAATACTCAAACGTAAGCGTCTTCTCACAATTGGTGCAGATCAAATGATGATGATGATGATGAATGCAAGCAGCCTTGAATTTGAGGCCCGCGTCCATGGAATAAAACTGCTCCAGTACGCCCATCTCACTCATCAACCGCAAATTGCGGTAAACCGTGTCAAAGCTTACACCGGGATAATAAGCGACCATCGCTTCATAAACATCTTTGGGCGACAAGTAGCCGTCGCTGCCGGCGAAAATTTCTGCCAGCCTGCGGCGCTGCTCGGTAATTCTCCACCCTCCGCGAGCCATCGCCTCGATCATTTGCTTCGCTGCGTCGTCCGTATGGGTATGTGCCATAATCCAATCTCCTTCTGCGCCGCATATAAGAATCATCCCTTATTGTACCACATTAGCAGGCGCATTCGAAATCGGGTTAGCGGCTAAGCAAAAACCGGCTGGCACAGAGCCAACCGGTTCAATTAGGGTTCTTCCCGCTACTACTTTCCGTTCCCCTTGGACAGCTGAATCATCGAAATGACGAGCGCCAGCAGGGCAATCAACGTTTCCGTACTCATGAAAACCGCCTCCTGAAGCGTGGGCTTCTATCGGCCGGCTTCCTCTCCCATGAGTGTATAGCGGATCTGCTTCCCCCTTATCAGGCTTATTCAAGTCATGCTCCATTTATGACCGAAATTGCTGAAAAATAGCTCTCCCACTTCCTGCCACTTGAACGTATACTAGTTAAAAGTGCCTTCACGAACACATCCTTCATATCAAGGGGAGACCCTCATGAACATCTATCTGATCCTGCTCGCTTTGTTCATGTATCTTATCGCCTATTTCACCGGCGTCAAGCGAACGTCTTGGCTGCTCTCCGCTTTTGCGCCCGGTAAAGTCCGCAACCGCGACAAGCTGTTCAGGACCGTCTCTCTTTATAACCTGATTGCATGCGTTATTGTGTTTTTCGTCGGCATCATTAATCTCCCCGAGTTGTCCTATCTGCTTGTGCTCATTGGCTGTGGTTATGTCATCCTGCTGTTCTACTGTAATCGAAGCATGTAGGCGTACGCAAAACAAGCCCAGGATCTGCGGATCCCGGGCTTGTTTTGTCCATGCATATTTGGAACCATTAACCTTCCAGAAGGAGCGATTCCGGATCTTCGAGCAGCTCTTTGACCGTGACGAGGAAGCGTACTGCTTCAGCGCCATCAACAATGCGGTGGTCGTAAGAAAGCGCGAGGTACATCATCGGACGGTTCTCCATGCGCGTCTCGTCGATAGCGACAGGACGGAGCTGGATTTTGTGCATACCGAGAATACCAACCTGCGGCGCATTGAGAATCGGAGTGGACAGCAGTGAGCCAAACACGCCGCCGTTCGTAATTGTGAACGTTCCACCTTGCAGATCGGACAGAGTAAGCGAGTTTTTGCGAGCTTTGCCAGCCAGCTCAGTGATCGATTTCTCGATACCAGCGAAGCCGAGGCGATCCGCATCACGTACGACTGGTACAACCAGGCCGTCTGGAGCGGCTACGGCGATGCCGATGTCATAGTATTTTTTGATGATAAGATCGTCGCCGTCGATTTCCGCATTGAGCAGCGGGAATTTCTTAAGCGCGCCTACAACGGCTTTGGTGAAAAAGCTCATGAAGCCGAGGCCAACGTCGTTTTTCTCTTTGAAAGCATCCTTGCGGCGCTTGCGCACATCGAGGATGGCAGTCATGTCGACTTCGTTGAACGTCGTCAGCATCGCAGCGGTTTGCTGAGCTTCTACGAGACGTTTAGCGATCGTCTGGCGACGACGGGACATTTTGGTGCGCTCGACAGGCTTGCCAGGCTGCTCCGAGAAGGAAGGCTTGGATGCCGCAGCAGGTGCTGCCGCTGGACGTGCCGGAGCGGCTGCTGGAGCCGAATTGTGACTGGCAACATCTTGGTTGTAAATGCGGCCGTTCGGATCGGAACTTTTCACTTGGTTCAGATCAATACCAAGTTCACGAGCCATTTTGCGCGCTGATGGAGACGCGATAGCGCTGCCTTCGGAAGCTGGGCTCACTGGAGCTGCAGCGGCAGAAGCCGTTGGAGCCGGAGCGGCTGCTGGAGCAGCTGGAGCCTCCGTCTGAACAGGCTGAGCTGGAGCGGCAGGAGCAGCTGCTGCGCCGCCCTCGCCGATAATGCCGATCGATTCGCCAACGAGTACAGTTTCGCCTTCGCCCTTAAGAATGCTGGACAGAACGCCGCTGGACTCCGAGCTGATTTCCAAGTTTACTTTATCTGTTTCAAGCTCAAGCAGCAGGTCGCCTTGACTTACCGCTTCCCCTTCTTTCTTGAGCCATTTAGTAATTGTTGCTTCTGAGATGGATTCGCCTAGATCTGGAACTTTAATATCAGACACTTGCTTCTACCTCCCAAGTAAAATCGTGTTCAACGCTTTTTGCTGCAGCGAGAGCGAAAGAATGGATTGTTGTTCAGCAGCGTGAACATCTTGATGGCCGCTTGCTGGGCTGGAACGGTCTGGACGACCGATGTAATGAACCGATTTGCCGCCGGCAACCTCGCGGATGCGCGACTCCATGAACGTCCATGCGCCCATGTTTTTCGGCTCTTCCTGAACCCAGACGATCTCTTCCAGCTTGTTGTAGCGGGAAATGATCTCGGCAATTTCTTTGTCCGGGAATGGATAAAGCTGCTCCACACGAACAATATGCAGCCAGCTCATATCTCTCTCACCAGCGGACTCAAGCGCCTCTTCAAGATCGATGGCTAATTTGCCACTGCACAGAATCAAACGACGCACAGCAGTTGCCTTCTTACCAAGACCAGGCTGCTCAAGCACCAACTTGAACGTACCCGTAGCGAGATCCTCACCAGGAGACAGAACGCGCGGATTACGGATCAAGCTCTTCGGCGACATCAGCACGAGTGGACGAGCTCCTTCATGCTCCGTCCAGGCAGCCTGGCGGCGAAGCAGATGGAAGTACTGCGCGGCGGTGCTGAGGTTAGCCACAGTCCAGTTGTTCTCGGCGGACAGCTGCAGGAAGCGCTCAAGGCGTGCACTGGAATGCTCCGGTCCTTGACCTTCATAACCATGCGGCAGCAGCATCGCTAAGCTGGAACGCTGTTTCCACTTTGTGCGACCCGCAGAGATGAACTGGTCAAAAATAACTTGCGCCGAGTTGGCGAAATCGCCGTACTGCGCTTCCCAGATCGTAAACGTCTCTGGCGAGAACACGTTATAACCATATTCAAAACCGAGCACTGCGCCTTCTGTAAGCGGGCTGTTGTAAACGGCAAAGCTTGCCTTAGCCTGCGGGAAATGGTGCATCGGAGAGAACTTCTCACCCGTTTTATGGTCATTGAGCACGATATGACGATGCGAGAACGTAGCACGCTCCGCATCCTGCCCGCTCATGCGGATCGGTCTGCCATCAGCAAGAATCGTCGCGAACGCAAGCGTTTCGGCAAGCGCCCAGTCCACTTTCTCACCTTGGTCAAGCATCGTGCCACGGCGTTGCAGAATACGCTGCAGCTTCGGATAAACCGTGAAGCTTTTTGGATAGTTCAGCAGCGCAGCATTGATTTCTTTCAGCTTCTCAAGCGGAACAGCGGTCTCGGTCGTCTCTGGGGCGACAGGAATCGGACCTTGGTTCAGATGTTTGCCTACGGAAGCCTTTTCCTTCATCGCATCGTACGCATTTTGCATTTCGGCCTGAACATTTTGAATCATCTTATCGATGTCGGCGGCGCTCATAGCCCCTTCCGCCTTCAGACGCTCGGCATACAAAGTAGCCACCGTTTTGTGCTTGCGCACCTTCTCATAAACGAGCGGCTGAGTGCCTTCAGGATCATCCATCTCATTGTGGCCATAACGACGATAGCCGACCAGATCAATCAGGAAGTCCTTCTTGAACTTGTCGCGATATTCGCAGGCCAGACGGACTGCCGCGATGCAAGCTTCCGGATCATCGGCATTAACATGTACGATCGGAATCTCATAACCCTTGGCAAGGTCGCTCGCGTAATGCGTGGAGCGGGAATCCTTGCTGTCGGTCGTGAAGCCGATTCGGTTGTTCGCGATGATATGAATGGAACCGCCGTTAGTGAAGCCTTCGAGCTGAGTGAAATTGAGCGTCTCCGCCACAATACCCTCGCCTGGGAAAGCCGCATCGCCGTGAACCTGAATCGCAACCGACTTGCTTGAATCCCTCTGTGGATAACCCGGCTTGGTGCGGTCTTCCTGCGCCGCGCGAGAGAAACCTTCCACGACGGAGTTAACATATTCCAAATGACTCGGGTTGTTGGCGAGCAGGACGCGCGCTCCCGAGAATACGGAACGGTCCGCGCCAAGATGGTATTTGACATCGCCTGCCCAGCCGGAGTTGATGCCTACTGAGCCTTCAGATGGTACAAGCTCTTTGTTTGGCGCATGGTGGAACTCAGAGAAAATTTTCTCGTAAGGCTTGCCGAGTACATGCGCAAGCACATTCAATCGACCGCGATGCGCCATCCCCATCAGGATATGACTAGCGCCGTCCTGAACAACCTGACGGACGATTTCGTCGATAACCGGAATGAGCATGTCGACACCTTCAACGGAAAACCGTTTTTGGCCGACGAATGTGCGATGCAGATAAGCTTCGAATTGTTCGACATGAATGAGCAAATCAAGGAGAGCTTTACGCTCTTCCGGGTTCAGGGAGGCGTTGGCAATGCCGGATTCAGCCTTCGAGCTTAGCCAATCGCGTTCTGTCTCGTCATGAACGTGGCTGAACTCGAATCCGATGGATTGGGTATAGGAGTTGCGAAGCTTCTGGATCGCTTCCCAGCCGTTCGTAACGCTGGCGGGAGCATGGTCCCAGAGAATGGAAGCTGGGAATCGACTTAGGTCCGACTCGTTCAGCTCAAAAGTGGAAGGCTCAACTAAACGTGTATCTGAAGATGCACGCAGGCCGAGCGGATCAGTATTGGCGGCCAGATGGCCGTAAGTACGGATGTTGCCAACCAGTTTTTCGGCGGCAACCAGTTTTTTGAGCAGCGAAGCATCAACAGCAACTTGTCCAGATGGTGCAGCTGTCGTGCGGGAACCTTCAGGCGCTAGCTCTGCCGGTGGTGCTCCAAGTTCAGCGAACAGCTCGCGGAAAGAGACATCTACCGATTCCGGGTTGGTGCTGAAGAGCTCGTACTGCTCCTGGATGTAACCCAGGTTAGGTCCGAAAAAATCTTTCCATTGCCTTCTCGTGTTTGATTCGTCGGTCATTTGCCAACTACCTCCGTTAAGTGAAAAAGGTTGGTACGGATGATAACAATGAAGTCGATTCGCTGTCCTGCCCGTGAAAAGGCCGCCGGTATTTATACCGGCGGCCTGACAATAACAGCATGAAGGCGAGAAGTCCGTCTAAGCGACTCTTCTCGAGGTCATTGAACAGGTTCGGCTTCGATTGTGCTTCTAGTATAAAGAAAATAAAGCGCTTATTCAACGTTTCACGAAAACCCTTTCTTAAATTTGTGTCGGATGTGTTCACAATTTTGGTCGACTAAGGAAATTCCGCGTTTAATCCGACTTTACCGCTATGTGAATTATCAATGCCAACCCGTTCAAATCTCGTAAAAACCGCTCCTGAAGCTGACAAGTTTGGGTTCTGTCATATCCTCCACCGCGTACCGCACCCCTTCCCTGCCAGTCCCGCTATCCTTCAATCCTCCGTAAGGCATATGATCGAGGCGGAAAGTCGGAATATCGTTGATCAAAACGCCTCCTGCCTGCAACTCGCGGGCTGCCATCAGCGCCTTTTCCATATCCTTGGTGAACACGCCGGCCTGCAAGCCATAGCGTGAGCGGTTCGCTTGCTCCATCGCCTCTCTCCAATCCGTGAAGGAGCTAATTGCGACCACCGGTCCGAACGCCTCCTCACAGCTAAGCTCCGCATCTTCCGGAACGCCTGTTAGTACAGCTGGCGTCATCAGATTGTTCTTGAATTCGCCGCCGCAGTGCAATGCAGCGCCTCTTTCAACAGCGGTTTGCAGCCAGCCCTTAAGCCTGTCCGCCGCTTTTTCATTGATAAGAGGGGTGATTGCCGTCCCTTCATGGAGCGGATCTCCGGTTTGCAGTGCCAGCGCTCTCTCTGCCATCAGCTTAGCGAAGGGCTCAGCAAGCTCCTCATGCACCACAATTCGCTGTACCGAGATACATGCTTGCCCGTTGTAGGCAAAAGCACCTATCGCCGCTTCATCCGCGATTTTAGCAAGCTCCATTTCGGTGAACCCCCGATCGATGATTAGCGGAGCGTTGCTGCCGAGCTCCAGTGTCACTTTACGCAATCCCGCCATCGCACGGATCTGTTTGCCAACGTCTGGGCTACCGGTAAAAGTCACAAAAGCAACGCGAGGATGCGATACCAGCGTCTCGCCGAGCTCCTTCCCTTCTCCCGGGATAATGTTCAGCACGCCAGCGGGAAGTCCCGCCTCCTCGAACAGCTCGGCAAGAAACAGTGCGGACAACGGCGTCTGTTCCGCCGGCTTGAGGACGATCGTGTTGCCGGCGGCGATCGCCGGGCCGACTTTATGGGCAACGAGGTTGAATGGAAAATTAAACGGAGTGATCGCACTCACAACTCCGACCGGCTCACGGGTCATGTATGCTGTTCGCCCTTCTCCGCGGGGCGCTGCATCCATTGGCACGGTCTCGCCACGAATGCCGCGTGCAGCTTCCGCAGCGAATAGATACGTCTGCACGGTGCGGGCAATTTCCGCCTGCGCCGCTTGGATCGGCTTGGCTGCCTCCAGTGCTATAATGTGCGCCGCTTCATCGCTTCTGCGCTCCAGCAAGTCCGCAACCTGATACAAAATGGAGCTTCTTTTATGCGCCGGGACACTACGAAACGACTCGAATGCAGTTGCAGCCGTCTCTATGGCAAGCTCAGCCTGCTCCACAGAAGCATATCCCACCTCGGCAAGTACCTCTCCGTTATAAGGGTTATGCAGCTTGACACGCCTTGCTCCGGGAACCCAATCGCCATTGATCCATAACTTCATTTCCTGCGACATTTTGTATCCTCCTCTATAACGCTATGGAGATATTAATTCTGAGAATCGAGAATATTTCGAGCATTTATCTACTCTTTTGTATCTTCGGCCGCTTGACATGATACAATTTGTATCATAAAGTTTGATATAAGCGCTTGTTTTTAATGGCGCATTTGAACCGGTATAGGTTCAGTCTGAAGTAAGGAGCTACCGACATGAATATGACTATGGGAGACCGACTGCGAGAGCTTCGTCTCAGCAAAAACATGTCCCAGGAGGAGGTATCCCGCAATATCGGAATTACCCGCTCCGCTTATAGCCATTATGAGATCAATAACCGCCAGCCGGTTTATGAAACGCTCATGAAGCTGGCTGCCTTCTTCGAGGTCTCTCTGGATTATATGATCGGCGGAGATCAAAATCAAAACGATAATCTTCTTTCCTCTGAGACGCTTGATCTCATCCATAAGCTGAATCGCATGGAGCCGGATAAGCGAAAAAAATCGATTGATAAAATGATGGATCTGCTCAAACAGACCGAATCAGCCGGTTAGGCTCAATCGATCTCAAGCGTTGAGACACAGCAGGCGGGTGCTTCCAGCTCCCGCTGTAGACGCTGCTGCACTCTCAAAACTCCACTTTTCCACTAGTTTCCCCCTTTTCAAGTGCAGTTTTACTCTCAATATTCAACTTCCCCTTTTGCTTCTTCCTTCATTGCTTCCCCTTCTATCTCCCGATATAATAAATGGACGATTGCACTAGGAAGGGACCGAGACAATTATTCATGTATATCGCTGACCAATGGAAAGACTACGAACTTATCGACACCGGTGACGGAGACAAGCTAGAGCGCTGGGGCAGTGTTACACTGCGCCGCCCAGATCCACAAATTATTTGGCCATTCCGCGGCGACCGCAATGCCTGGACTTCAGCAGACGGACATTATCATCGCAGCAGCGCCGGAGGCGGCAACTGGGATTACAACAAAGCTCTGCCTGAACGCTGGACAGTTCGCTACGGCGAGCTCAGCTTCCATATTAAACCGACCAACTTCAAACATACCGGCCTGTTCCCTGAGCAAGCGGTCAACTGGAGCTGGATGATGGACAAAATCCGCAACGCCGGACGCCCGATCAAGGTGCTGAACCTGTTCGCCTATACTGGCGGAGCAACGGTTGCATCAGCTGCTGCAGGAGCTGAAGTGTGCCATGTGGATGCAGCCAAAGGGATGGTTCAATGGGCGAAAGAGAATGTCGCTCTATCTGGCCTTGCCGACCGTCCCGTTCGTTATATTACCGACGATGTGTTCAAATTCGTCCAGCGCGAGCAGCGCCGCGGCAGCAAGTACGATGCCATCATTATGGACCCGCCGTCCTACGGCCGTGGCCCTGGAGGCGAAATGTGGAAGCTCGAGTCGAGCCTGTTCCCATTCCTGGAATCCTGCATGGACATTCTCAGCGAAAAACCGCTGTTCATGCTGATCAACTCCTATACAACCGGATTGTCTCCACAGGTGCTGCATAATCTGCTGCATATGACCGCCGGCAAACGATTCGGCGGCTCCATCCATTGCGGCGAGATCGGCTTGCCGATCAGCGCTTCCGAACTAGCGCTTCCTTGTGGAATTTTGGGACGCTGGGAGGCTTGATGCAAATGGGCGGTCGCAGCGGCGAAACTCCGCCGATCCCGATTTTGTATGAGGATAATCATCTGCTTGTTGTAGTCAAGCCGCCCGGCATCCCTTCCCAAGAGGATGAGAGCGGTGATCCCGACATGCTGACGCTGCTCAAAGAGGATCTCAAACTGCGGCATAACAAACCCGGCAATGTGTTCCTCGGGCTTGTGCATCGTCTGGATCGTCCTGTCGGCGGAGTGATGCTCTTCGCCAAAACCTCAAAGGCTGCTGGCCGGCTGTCGGACTCAGTTCGCACGAGGAACTTCCGCAAAACCTACTTGGCGGTGCTGAGCAAAGCACCTAAGCCTAGCGAAGGCAGTCTGCTGCACTATTTGGTCAAAGACTCGAGGCGTAATATCGTTACCGCCTATGATCACCCCTCTGCTGACGCCAAAGAAGCTAGGCTGAGTTACCGTACTGGGCCTAGCCCGGGCGGGTTGACACTCGCTGCCGTGCAGCTACATACGGGTCGTCCACATCAGATTCGCGTGCAGTTTTCTGCCATCGGTTGCCCGCTGATCGGCGATCTCAAGTACGGCGCATCCGATCGAGGGGGATCTACCTCTAAAGGGGTTCATGGCGATATCGCCCTCTGGTCGGCGCGAGCCGGTATCCCCCATCCCGTGACGAAAGAATGGATGGAATTCCAGTCGATGCCGCCGAACCTTCAGCCTTGGACAGCTTGGACGCTGGAACAGCTGGAGCAAGCTTCGACAGGACTTTCTATGGATGACATGCCGATCTGAGCGAACTAATCCTTTTGGACAAGTATTACGGCAACCGCCCTCTTGGGCGAATCCGCCGTGGGACGATGAGAAGCTAAGCAGCAGCGAAAAATCGATTCCAGTACGAAAAATAAGAAGCGCCCCTGTCCGCATTTGGCGGAATGGGCGCTTCTTGTACGTTGACGAGCAAGCGGTTATCGTTCTGCGAGATCAGCCGGCGTTAGCTACTTTGCCAAGCAGATACACGAGCAGCTGCTGGTTATGGGAGGAAATTCGATCCAACGCTCCTTGCAGGAACAATTCCCGAATCTCGATTCCGCGCTTGGCTTCATTCTCTCCATGATCCGTTACCGTCACCCACACGATGCGGCGGTCGGAGGAATCACGGCTACGCTCGATCAAGCCGCCTTTCTCCATCCGATCCAGAAGCGTCGTGATCGCTGCTGGAGTCGTCTGCAAATACTTCAACAACTCGGAAGGCTTCATCGGCTGATACTTTTGCAGCAGCTCCAATGCGTTCAGCTGGCCTTCCGTCAAGTTAGGCAACAGCTCGTCCTCCAGATGACTTTTCCAATCTTTTGAAATTTTCATCCACAGTCTGGCAAAATCCTCGGTTATCAATGCTGGCACCTGCTTTCTCAGATTAGTCTTATGTGTTCGGTTCTAAGACCGATTATCCCCAGCGGCTGTTCCATCTAATTCCTAATTATACCATCCGAAATTGTCGAAAGAAAGGTTAATTAGATTAATAATTATAGACCTTAATCGATTCAATTCCGAACCTTTAGACAGATGCTGACATAGACTGCACCATAGATGTTCGAGATAAGGCGAAAGGGTGATAATCGTGGAGGGGCATAAAGAATCCGTCATCCGCAAAATCCGGGCTTATGGCATCATCAAGGATCCGCTGTTGCTGGAAAAACCGGATGAGCCCGTTCCGTTGTGGGTGCTGCTCGATGCGATCCTGCAGGTTATCGACCGGCTTGAACCCACAGATGACCGTCCATATGACTGAGCTAAAGCTGCGATCCGCTGCCGCTGGAAACCTCCAAATTGGATGCCGGCGGCATTTGGGCCGTCTTTTTTTGCATAAATCATTGAACCTTGCCTGACTTGCTTGGTATAATCAATACATTTATTCCGTTTGATAGAGAGAGGGTTGAGTAATTACATGACACAAAAACTCAGAGCCGGTATCGTTGGGGGTACTGGAATGGTTGGCCAACGCTTCATCGCCCTGCTGGAAAATCACCCTTGGTTCGAAGTAACCGCCATCGCGGCAAGCGCAAAATCCGCAGGCAAAACGTATGAAGAATCCGTCAAGGGCAGATGGAAGCTTGATACGCCTATGCCGGACAGCGTAAAACAAATTCCGGTACAGGACGCCTCAAAGGTCGAGGAAGTCGCTGCTGGACTGGATCTCATCTTCTGTGCCGTCGAAATGAAAAAAAACGAAATTCAGGAGCTTGAAGAAGCGTATGCGAAAGCTGGCGTCCCGGTCATTTCCAACAACTCCGCTCATCGCTGGACTCCGGACATCCCGATGGTCATTCCCGAAATCAATCCGGAGCATCTTGAAGCTATCGCGCATCAGCGTAAACGCCTCGGTACGGAAACTGGCTTCGTCGCTGTTAAACCGAACTGCTCGATCCAAAGCTATGTGCCGATGTTGAACGCACTCAAAGAATTCGGTCCGACCCAAGTTGTCGCCAGCACGTATCAAGCGATCTCCGGCGCCGGTAAAACTTTCACGGAGTGGCCAGAAATGATCGATAATGTGATTCCTTACATCGGTGGCGAGGAAGAGAAAAGCGAGCAGGAGCCGCTTCGCATCTGGGGCAAAGTAGAAGACGGCGTCATCGTCAAAGCGGAAACTCCGCTTATTACGACCCAATGCATCCGCGTTCCGGTTGCTGACGGCCATCTGGCGACTGTGTTCGTTAACTTTGAGAAAAAACCTAGCAAACAGGAAATTCTCGATCGTTGGAACGCCTATAGGGGCCGCCCACAAGAGCTTGAGCTGCCAAGCGCGCCAAAGCAGTTCATCACGTATTTCGAGGAAGATAATCGCCCACAAACGGGCGTCGACCGCGATATCGAAAAAGGTATGGGCATCTCTGCCGGCCGCCTTCGTGAAGATTCCTTGTACGACTACAAGTTTGTCGGCCTGTCGCATAACACGCTGCGCGGAGCTGCTGGCGGCGCGGTGCTGATCGCCGAGCTGCTCAAAGCGGAAGGTTACATCGTCGCACGCTAATGTAATTGTTGATCAGCGGTTCTTCCAGCGCTTTATAGCGCGATGAACCCAAACAGCCCGCCCCCAACTGGGGCGGGCTGTTTTTTCGTTTATGGATGCGTTATGGACAGGATACCTTCGCTCGGATTACGTACCGCCCACTCGCATTGCGTAGCGTTCTTTTCCCATTGAGTTGGTTCGCCACATGGTAAAAATTACTTGTTACTATTGTTTTTATGAGGAGATATGATGAAGCTCCAAGCACAAAGAATTACCGTACTAGAGAAGGGGAACTTAGATGACATGCAGGAGGTTTTTTACTTTTATATTGATTATTTTTTTACTTCTGAATATTATTTTGGTGACAGAAAAAGTAAAAAACAACACTAAGACAACGGTAAAAGAAATGGTAATCTCCTATGAGCCTATGATGGGACGAATAGCTTTTGCCCGAAACAACATTTCACTAGCACTTCAAGAGAATCAAAACAGTGAGCTTTTGCTGCATCAAGCCAGTGCATATCTTGATGATTCCTACATGGATTATCTTAGCCTGATAAAATTTTTGCAGCGAAAAGATATTCCTTACGAGAGCTTTCATCCTCTTTTAAATAATGCGAAACTTTTCTCATATGTGGTCCTTGCAGATAAACTTAGCGGTAACGACCTCGATAAAAAGCGACTTGGCGAAATCAATGAAGATCTTACTCTAATTCTAGACACACTGCCTAAGCAGCTTAAAAAAGATCAGGAAATAACTCAACTAAGACAAGCATTTGAAGAACTGAAATCACGTTATTTGCAACGGATTTTATTCATGAGCAGACTAAGAGCCTATCCCAAATAAATCATGGCGTTCCTTTAACGTAAGTTCAACGATTTAAGAGTACGCACTTACCAGATGAGCCGACGGTTCGACTGCAATCGCGATTTTTCCTTGGACTCCGTTGTTGGGACTCTCCAGCCGAGCATGGGCGAGCGGAATGTCGGCAAGCGAATAGACGGCGCCAACATGCGGCCGCAGCTGACCGCGCTCTACCAATGCGCTCAACTCATCCAGCTTGCCGCGGTTTTGTCTTGTGAAGACGAAGTAATAACTCGCATTTTTACCCCAAGCCTCAATGAGGTTTTGTGGCTGTGCAATATCCACGATCGTGACCACGCGGCCAAGTTGTGCGAGCACATCGGGGCTGCGCGACAATGTGTTGCCGCCGATGGTATCGAACACGACATCAACTCCGAGGCCGCCCGTTTCCCGCATGATGACGTCGACATAATCCTCCTTTTTGTAGTCGATGACTACATCGGCACCCAAACTCCGAGCGAACTCAAAGTTTGCTTCGCGCACGGTCGTGAACACCTTTGCTCCCATGGCTTTTGCGAGCTGAATCGCCACATGACCGACTCCTCCCGCGCCGCCGTGTACGAGAATGCTTTCCCCCACTCTTAGCCCCGCACGAACGATCAGCGCTTCCCACGCCGTCCCGCCAACCAAGCTCAGGCTTGCCGCTTCAAGGTGGCTCAGCGAGGAAGGCTTCTTCCCGATAATGCTTTCGGCAGCAACGTGGTACTCAGCATAACTTCCTGGCCCGTCAAATATTTGCGGGGTGTACCAGACTTCGTCTCCTGGAGAGAATATTGTTACACCCGGCCCGACTTCTTCAACAACGCCAGATACGTCGTGTCCGGTAATGGCTGGCAGTGGCACCAAGTCGGGATAATCGCCACGTCGGACCTGGTAATCCAACGGATTGATGGAGGTTGCATGTACCCGGACCAGGACTTGCCCCGCGTGCGGCACAGGTTTGGGCACGTCGCAAAGTTCGAACGATTCCGGGCCGCCAAATGATTTAAGTATGATCGCTTTCATAGTAAATCCTCCTCTTTTCGTTAAAAAGAAATATCGGGAATTTTCGATATTGTGTGGTAAAAAAAATTACAAACCTCCTTTCCCTATAATCTCACCAAGAGCACGGATGGTTGCTTCGTTCCGCTTGTAGTAGGTCCACTGACCGATGCGTCTGACTTCAACCAAGCCCGCTCGTTGCAGAGTTGCAAGATAATCAGACACCGTTGACTGCGACAATCCGACGCCTTCTTGAATACTGCTGACGCAGACTCCCACTGTAAGAACGTCACCTTCATCCTGCGGAGGGAAGTTTTTCGCGGGATCCTTCAAACCTTTCAAGATTTCAAGGCGTGTACGGTTAGAGAGAGCTTTGAATATTTCGAGTAGGTCCATAACTTGATTATATCGGAATTTTCCGATATGTCAATGTCATCTTTGTTTTGAGCAGCAGAACAAAGTGGAAAAAGCATCAAGTTCATTCCTAACAAAGAGGACGTGCCGAACGGCCGTCCGGTGTGGATCATTTGGGTCTCGGTCGACCGGGACGATGAGGGGTCTTTTTGTGCGGGGGTGACAGCCTGTCCGATGCTCGTGGACACCGAGGTGCAACGCGGCTGGAAGATTCTCGCGCAGCATGTCAACAATCTCGACTACGCGATCAAGCGTCGTTTCGTATTGGATGGGCTTCCGACGAGGAAAAGCAGACACTACGCGAACTGCTCATTTCCCACCACAGTGAGTGGTGGCAGCATTCTCCCAGACACTGGAGGATTAGCTGGGAGCATAAATAAATGGTGTCCTAATAGCAGGCTGCAGGCTGCAGCCTGCCTTTGGGACACCATTTTTTGTTGGATATGTTGGAGTAAGCGGGAAAGTGGCTCGGAAAGCCAAAGCAAGTAGTCGAAGTTACTTGAGAAGCGGAATTGTGGCTCGGAAAGCCAAAGCAAGTAGTCGAAGTTACTTGAGAAGCGGAATTGTGGCTCGGAAATCCGAAGCAAGTAGTCGAAGTTACTTGAGAAGCGGAATTGTGGCTCGGAAATCCAA
>NZ_NMUQ01000001.1:1688743-1703665 GCF_002233675.1 Paenibacillus herberti
AGAAGCGGAATTGTGGCTCGGAAATCCGAAGCAAGTAGTCGAAGTTACTTGAGAAGCGGAATTGTGGCTCGGAAATCCGAAACAAGTAGTCGAAGTTACTTGAATGGCGGAAATGTAGCTCGGACAGCCGAATCAAGTAGTCGAAGTTACTTGAATGGCGGAAATTTGGCTCGGAAAGCCGAACCAAGTAGTTGAAGTTACTTGAGAAGCGAAAATGTGGCCCGGAAAGCCGAAGCAAGTAGTCGAAGTTACTTGTTGGTTGTCGCTCCGCTAGAATGCACTAGGGGAACATCTGCGATTTTAAAAAAATGAGGATCTCTCAAGCCACTAGAGGCACAAACATAAATAGGGCCTCCGCTTGTCCGCTGACAACCAAAAGCCAGGACAGCGATCATGAGCTGCCCCCCAATTATTAGACATCATCTAGTAATTGGAGGTACCGTTCATTCCTGGTCCTGGCTTTTGATCTAACTATTGGTCCTGGCTTGCTTCAACACGAGGGAAAAGCTGTGTGACGGCGTCATTTTTGTCCACCTGAACGAGAGCTCTACCGATGGACTTGCGATCCTCAATCGGCGTCTTCTCCGTCAGGAAGCGCTGCTGGCCGCCTCCAGAAAGTAATGCTGTCAGCTCGCGCGGCTTTTTGGAGTACCAAGCCCCAACAAGCTGGGAGCCGTTCGGCTTAACGCGTTTGCCTTCTTTGAATTCAAACGTGGTTACACCTTTGCCACCGCGCCCTTGAACGGGATAATCCGCGAGCAGGCTGCGCTTGGCATAACCGAGATCGCTGATGACGAGAATCTCGCCCTCATCGTCCGGACCGGCTTCCAATGCGGCTGCCAGCTCGTCGCCATCCTTGAGCTGCATGCCACGGACACCGCCCGCGACACGGCCCATCAAGTTAACCTCAGATGCCGGGAAGCGAATAGCGAATGCCTGACGGCTAATAAGCAGCAGATGTCCTTCGCCTTGTGTGAGCTGCACCTGGATGACCTCATCACCGTCTGCAACTTTGCAGGCCGCAATCGCGGTTGAGCGATTCGTGGCGTAGTCCTTGAGCTCCGTGCGCTTAACCTGTCCCTTCCTCGTGAAGAAGAAGAGCGATTGGTTCGACTGCTGAATATCTCTTACCGGAATGACGGCTACGATGCCGTCATCCTTCGGTATCGGAATAACGTTGACGATAGCCGTACCGGCATCCTTCCACTTGAACTCCGGAATCTGGTACACCGGCAGCATGTAGTAGCTACCCTTACGGGTGAACACGAGCAGGCTGTCGATTGTATTGCATTCAAGCAGATGACGGATCACATCGCCTTCCTTCACACCGGCAGCGTCGGTCTCACCGCCGCTGCGCGTGAAGCTGAGGCGGCTCGTACGCTTCACATAACCATCGCGACTAATCGCAACGAGTACATCCTCGGCGCTGACCATCACCTCAAGACCAACCTTCAGCTCCTCAACTTCACCGCGAATTTCCGAGCGGCGGTCGATGCCAAACTTCTCGCGGATTTCCAGCAGCTCGTCCTGAATGACTTTGAGCAGCTTACGCTCGCTATCCAAAATCGAACGCAAGTACTGAACCCGCTTCGCGATTTCATCCAGTTCTTTCTGCAGCGAGTTAATTTCCAAGTTCGTCAGGCGGTACAGCTGCAAGGTGAGAATCGCGTCAGCTTGACGCTCGCTGAAGCCGAATTTCTCCACGAGGTTATTTTGCGCATCGCCGCGGTTTTTGGACGCTTTGATCGCTGCAATGACCTCATCGAGAATGTTCAGCGCCTTGACAAGACCTTCCAACACATGCGCGCGGTCCTCGGCTTTATCCAGCTCATACTGCGTGCGGAACGTGACAACTTCCTTCTGATGGGCGATGTACGCATCCAATATTTCTTTAACGCCGAGCTGACGAGGCGCCTTATTGACGATCGCGACCATATTGAAGTTGTACGTCACTTGCAGATCGGTTTTTTTGAAAAGGTAGGCGAGAATACCGTCGGCATCTGCATCCTTCTTCAGTTCAATGACGATACGCAGGCCTTCGCGGCCGCTCTCGTCGCGTACCTCGGCGATGCCGTCGACCTTTTTCTCCAGGCGGATGTTCTCCATCGCCGTGACGAGTCGAGATTTAACCACCTGATACGGAATTTCGGTTACGACAATCATCTTTTTGCCACCGCGCAGTTCTTCCACTGCCGTCTTAGAGCGCAGATGGATGCGGCCACGGCCGGTCGAATAGGCATCGCGGATGCCTTCCTCGCCCATGATGATGCCGCCAGTCGGGAAATCCGGTCCCTTCATAATCGCCATCAAATCGGTTAAAGAAAGATTGCTATCCTTCATAATTGCGATACAAGCGTCGATGACTTCCCGCAAATTATGCGGCGGAATTTCAGTTGCGAAGCCCGAAGAAATTCCGCTCACGCCGTTCACAAGCAGATTTGGATAACGTGCCGGGAGTACAACAGGCTCTTTGGTGGTGTTATCAAAGTTATCTTTGAACAGCACCGTGCGCTTCTCAATATCGCGCAGCAGCTCCATTGCGATCGACGACAGCCTTGCCTCCGTGTAGCGCATTGCCGCTGCTGGATCATCATCCATCGAGCCCCAGTTGCCATGCCCGTCGACGAGTGTATGACCGAGCTTCCAAGGCTGCGCCATACGCACCATGCCCTCGTAAATCGAGGAGTCACCATGCGGATGATAGTTACCCATGACGTCGCCGACCGTTTTGGCCGACTTGCGGTAAGGCTTGTCAGGCGTATTGCCGGAATCGTACATAGCGTATAAGATACGCCGCTGCACCGGCTTCAAACCGTCGCGCACATCCGGGATGGCGCGGTCTTGAATGATATATTTTGAGTAGCGTCCGAAGCGGTCGCCGACGACTTCCTCGAGGAATGCCGGCAGAAATTGCTCGTTTAAACTCATAGAGCCAGTCCTCCTATTCCTCGTATTCCGTGAAGTCTACATTGTCGATGATCCAGCGCTTACGAGGATCTACTTTGTCGCCCATCAGCGTGGATACACGCCGTTCTGCCTTGGCCGCATCGTCGATCTGAACCTTTAGCAGCGTGCGGGTTTCGGGATTCATCGTCGTTTCCCACAGCTGATCCGGGTTCATCTCGCCGAGACCTTTGTAGCGCTGCAGCTCGAAGTTTTTACCCATCTCTTTGCTGTAATTGTTCAGTTGCTCGTCCGTCCAAGCGTAGCGCACCGTTTGCAGCTTGCCGGATTTACGGGACATTTTGTAGAGAGGCGGCTGAGCGATATAGATTTTCCCGTTGTCGATCAGCGGTTTCATGTACCGGTAAAAGAACGTCAAAAGCAGCACTTGGATATGCGCTCCGTCGGTGTCAGCATCCGTCATAATAATGACTTTGCTGTAGTTGCACTCCGACGCTTCAAACTCCGGTCCAACCCCCGCACCGATTGCGGCGATAATCGCTTTGTACTCATCGTTTTTGAGAATGTCCGCCAGGCGGGCTTTCTCTGGGTTCATCGGCTTGCCCTTAAGCGGCAAAATCGCCTGATACTTGGAGTCGCGGCCCTGCTTGGCAGAACCGCCGGCGGAGTCGCCTTCGACGATGAACAGCTCATTGCGCGTAGAATCTTTGGATTGCGCTGGCGTCAGCTTGCCGCCGAGGTTGGACGATTCGCTGCGTTTTTTGCCGCTGCGGATCTCCTCGCGTGCTTTGCGAGCCGCCTCACGCGCCTTCGACGCTTGAATCGCTTTTTTGAGCAGCATCTGGCCGATCTGGGGATTCTCCTCCATGAAAACAGCCATTTTGTCCGCTACAACCGCATCCACGGCGCTGCGGGCACTGGAGCTGCCGAGCTGATCCTTCGTCTGGCCAACGAACTCAACTTCGGACATCTTGATGTTGATGACGCACATCATGCCTTCGCGCAGGTCGCCGCCTTCGAGGTTTTTGTCCTTCTCCTTGAGCATCGCCGCGCGCCGAGCATAATCGTTGAGGATACGTGTGTAGGCCGTTTTGAAGCCGGTCTCATGCGTACCTCCGCCGCGTGTTGGAATCGAGTTGACGAAGCTGACAATCGTCTCGGTGTAGCCGTCATTGTATTGCAGAGCCACCTCAACCTCGATATCATCCTTCTCTGCGCTAAAATGAACCGCCTCATGAAGGACGGACTTCTCCTCATTGAGGAACTCAACGAACTGCTTGGCGCCTCCCTCGTAATAGAAGACGTTCTCATGTCCGCTCCGCTCATCCTTAAGATTCACTTTGAGTCCAGAGTTCAGGAACGCGATCTCCTGCAGACGGTCGCCAAGCGTGTCGAAGTTCAGCGCAATATTGCCGTGAAAAACACGGGTGTCCGGCTTAAAGGTTACCTTTGTGCCGGTCTGGCGAGTGGTACCCGTAACAACAAGTCCGGTGACAGGCTCGCCTACATGCTCTTTGCCTTTTTTGTCAACCCAGTACTCGAAGCGTTGTTTATGTATTTTGCCATCGCGGTAGATTTCCACCTCGAGCCACTCCGACAGTGCGTTGGTGACAGACGCACCAACTCCGTGCAAACCGCCGGACTTCTTGTATCCGCCGCCGCCAAACTTACCGCCAGCATGCAGAATCGTGAATACGACCTGCGGCGTCGGGATGCCGCTTTTATGCATTCCGGTCGGAATGCCTCGGCCATTATCGTGTACAGTCACCGATCCGTTTTTGTGCAGCGTCACATTGATTTCTGTACAGAACTTGGCCAGATGCTCATCGACCGCGTTATCTACAATTTCCCATAACAGGTGATGCAGGCCCGAGTTCGTTGTACTACCAATGTACATACCCGGGCGCTTGCGCACTGCGGTAAGTCCTTCTAGAATCTGGATGTCATCCGCATCATAGGAAGGGCTCTTCGCTGTATTTGCCGATTCGGTTGCGTAAAGGTCCAGATGTTCGGCCATACGCTTCCCCCTTTTCTCATTGCCCTAATTCCGACTGAGGGGCAGCACGGTGTGCCATGCGACTCACTCCGGGAACAACTCACGCTATTTTAATTCAATATATCCTGTTTCGTAAAGACACCGAACGACACGATGAGCGCGCCGAGCATCCAAACCCCAAGCACAGAAAGCGAGAAAACGATGTCCATGCCTGCGATTGGCGGAGGTGTTCCCTCCAAATAATCGGTCAAATCGATATTGACGGAGAAAATATATTTGGCTGTCTCCCAGGAGGAGGCCATACCTGCCAAAATGCTGCCTGAGATGACAGCAGCCATCATCGTCACGATGCTTGCCGCCGTGCTGCGCAGGAGCACCGACACCATAAGCGCCAAAATCGCAATTGTCATACAGGATACCCAGATCAGGCCGCTCTGCATGATGACAAACTGCCACTGCGGCACCGGATGCACGCCGCTAACATCGATGGACCCGCTGTTGATAACGAAGCCGGTGAATACCGGCATTGTCCAGCCGCCATATCCGAACACCAAGCCGGATACCAGATAACATACCGCACCTGTCGTAATAATAGCCAAGGAAACATACAACGTCAGCGCGATAAGTTTGCTAAATAGAATTTTCCAGCGCTTGACTGGCCGGGTCAACAACATTTTGATTGTCCCACTTGTTCGCTCTCCTGATACGAGATCGGAGGCTAGGGCTAGAATAAGCAGCGGGAAGAACAAGGATACGGAGCTTGCCATAAACTGCCGGGTGAAAGTTGCCGCATCCGGACTGTTCGGATTGACGTCATGATCGAGGTAATATTGCAGCTGCTGTACCTTGATGCGGTCGTATTTCTTCCATTCCTCCGGCATCCGGTCGCTTGCCAGCGTATTCTGCAAATCGGTGATCTGCTGCTGAATCTGGTTGCGCCAATCTTTGAAATTATCGGCATTTGTCTGCGCCATCCGCATCTGAGCGTAGGTAAAGAGCGGAATTAACACTAACAGGATAAGAAGAATAACATAGAATCGCTTCTTTTTCCAAATTTTTAACGTCTCGTTCTGAATGAGCGGCAATATATCCATCATACTTGACCATCCTCCGTCAGCTGCAGGAACAACTCTTCCAGCGTCGGAGCGACACGCTGCACAGCAGCGATCGAGATCCCCTCGGCGACCAGCTTCTCAATAAGCTCGGGGATAAGGTCTTCATGGACTGTGCTTACAACGGCGCCGGGCAAATAAGCAAGCGCGCTGTCATCCATCCGGTACTCGCCTTCCTCATACAGCTTTACTTCCGCTTGCGCGGCCAAAATCCGGCGTGTCCCCTCTTGGTTATCCGTCTGCCAAAGCACGTAGGAACCCGCCTGGTTGACCAGCTCATCGACCCGT
This sequence comes from Paenibacillus herberti, assembly GCF_002233675.1. Classification (GTDB taxonomy): domain Bacteria; phylum Bacillota; class Bacilli; order Paenibacillales; family Paenibacillaceae; genus Paenibacillus_O; species Paenibacillus_O herberti. The sequence goes on from NZ_NMUQ01000001.1 coordinate 1,695,044, forward strand.
CCGACCGATAACACCCGGCCTCCACTGATGATGGCAACACGGTCACACATCAGTTGAATTTCGCTGAGCAAATGACTGGAGATGAACAGACTCAGGCCAGTCTCGGACAGCATTCGGATGAACTCCCGCAGCTCCTTGATCCCCTTAGGATCGAGTCCGTTGGTCGGCTCGTCCAAAATGAGCAGTTTCGGACGCCCGAGCAGCGCCTGAGCAATACCGAGACGTTGTCGCATACCAAGCGAATAGGTGCCGACCTTTTCATGGATACGCTCATCCAGTCTCACGATAGAGACAACCTCAGCAATCCGAGCTTTATCCACGCCTCTCAGCATCCGGGCAAACTGCTCAAGATTCTCCCATCCGGTCAAATAAGTATACATCTCCGGGTTTTCCACGATGCAGCCGACCTCGGCCAGCGCTTTCTCCGGATACCGGGTTACGCTATGTCCGCCGATCAAAATTTCGCCTTCAGTCGGTTTGATCAAATCAACCAGCATACGAATCGTTGTCGTTTTGCCGGAACCGTTTGGCCCGAGAAAGCCGAATATTTCGCCTGGATACACCTGAAAGTCGACCTCATGAATAATCCATTTGCGGCCAATCTTCTTTTTTAAACCGCGCACATCCAGTACAGGCTGCCCCATCGTTTTATCCGCACGGCCTTGCGCAGCTTCGGAGAAGGCAGCAGGGGTTATTTTCACACGTTCGCGGACAGGATAATCTATCGTCATGATGCTACTCTCCTTTGCTCTCCTCATCCATATCGGCAATCCCTTTGAAAAGTTAATAATCAGGTCAGAGCCTGAATGATCCGTTGGGCAATCCGCTGGTATCCCTGTTGGTTGGGATGAAATTGGTCAGAAGCTATATAATCCGCGGCACGTTGTTGAAAAAGATCCATGATCGGCACGAGCACCGCGTGTTCATCCGAGCCAAGAATTTCGTAGGCTTCATCATTCCATTGCTGCACGGCCGCACTGCCTTCTCGCAGCTCTGGAATGTCGTAAAACGGATTATAAAGGCCAGTGTAGACCAAAGTGGCATCAGGATTGATCTGACGAATCTTCTTAATTACGCTGCGCAGGGAATCCGCGGCTGAGGGAATAGTTGCTTCAATCTCCTCGATGTCGATATCACCGGAGCCCCCGTCTTCTCTCGCTTCCAGCACAGGTCGGAACAAATCATTGCCGCCGATCGTCAGCAAAATAAGATTCGCTTCCCGGATCGGGTATTCCAGTCCTTTGTCAGTACGCAGCATTTCGTCAAGTTCAGCTGCCGTCAAACCGTTTACAGCCAAATTGTTGATCTGCTGCACCGGCTTTCCGGTCTCTTCGCCAAGCCGCTCCAGCACCGTTTTCACATAACCGCGTCCGCTGTTGTCGCCGGCCCCTTTAGTTAAGGAGTCCCCCAGCGCCGTGACGCGAATTTCCTCCGCCTGCTGAAAATTCCCGCCTGACTTCACTTCCTTCACCGGCGCTTGCTCTGTCTGCTGCGCCGCAGGCGTCACTACAAGCAGATCATGCATTGCATAAGCGAAGCCCCCGCCCAGTATAAGCGTTGATGCTAACGCGGTCGTACCCAGAACCCGCCATAATTTGCCGGATGGTATCATCTCTCTTTGGCTCCCCTTGCCAGTAATTTGTAAACTTTAGTATAGGCATCATTCATTTAAAAATAAGCCTTGCGACATCATTTTGCAAATAACAACAAAAAAAGAAGCAGACCTAATGTCCGCTTCCAGCCTTGCATTAATTGCGAGTTCAAAAAGGTCGCGATTCAGCATGGTGGCCTTTTTGAACAACCTCTTTAATTGTATTGAATGGATAAGGACTCTGCTGCCTCCCTAGCGGCAGCTCTTGCACTTTCTGTGTCGGAAGCCGAGCTTAGAGCGACAGCCATGCGCCTGCCTTTGCGCGTCTCTGGCTTACCGAAAACTCGCACTTGGGTAGCAGGAACGGCCAGCGCTTGCTGGAGCCCGGTGATGCGGAAATCCTTGTGGTCACGGGTTGCCTTGAGCGTATGGCTTGCACCCGGCGACAGCAGACGCACGCCTGGGATTGGCAAGCCGAGAATGGCCCGCACATGCAAGGCGAACTCGGACAGATCCTGAGTGACCATCGTCACCATGCCTGTGTCATGCGGACGAGGCGATACTTCGCTAAACAAGACGCCTCGCTCGGTCAGGAACAGCTCAACGCCGTAGAGGCCGTAGCCGCCAAGTGCGTCCGTAATGGCCAGCGCAATCTCTTCCGCTTGACGCCGCTGCTGCTCGCTCATGGGATGAGGCTGCCAGGACTCTATGTAGTCGCCATCCTTTTGGACATGGCCAATGGGCTCGCAGAACACCGTGCCAGATACCGAGCGGACGGTCAGCAGTGTAATTTCGGAATGAAATTGGACAAAGCCTTCCACGATGACTCGTTTCTTCTTGGCGCGGCCGCCTTCCATCGCGTAGTTCCAGCAGCTTGCAATCTCGGCCTCAGAGCCGCACACACTCTGGCCCTTACCGGAGGAGCTCATAATCGGCTTGATGACACAAGGCATGCCAAGTTCCATTACGGCGTCCTTCATTTCCTCAAGTGAATCCGCGAAGCGATATGAAGCGGTCGGCAGCCGCAACGTTTCAGCAGCGAGTCGGCGGATTCCTTCACGGTCCATCGTCAGACGGGCAGCACGCGCTGTTGGCACGACTTTGAAGCCTTCCTGCTCAAGCTCAACGAGTGTGTTCGTAGCTATCGCTTCAATTTCCGGTACGATCAAATCAGGCTTTTCCCGCAGGATCAGCTCGCGCAGCTGCTCTGGATTCAGCATATCGATGACATAGGAGCGATGCGCCACTTGCATGGCTGGAGCATCGGCGTAGCGATCTACGGCAATTGTCTCCACTCCGAGTCTCTGTGCCTCGATTATGACTTCCTTACCGAGCTCTCCAGATCCTAGCAGCAGCATTTTTCGTGCTCCGGAGGAAAGCGGCGATCCATACGACATTATAAGTACCCCCTGTTCATCATAGCGGAACCTCTTTTTGCGAGATTAGGTTCATATCCGAACCTAACCGGGCATTCCAAATAATAGAATTCTCCTCATTTTGGACGGTGTCTATCGAAAAATCAAGTAATAGGAATAGGTTTCCTTGACAGGTATATTCCCTGACGGATATATTTTAGGCATGAAAACGATTTTCCAGGCTCTAGCCGAGCCAAACCGGCTACAGATTGTCGAGCTGCTCCGAACCGGCCCACTTGGGGTCGGCGAGATCGCCGAACGGCTGTCCATGAGTCAGCCGCAAACATCAAAACATTTGAAAGTTCTGAGCGAAGCCGGCTTGCTGCAGATGGAAGCCGCCGCAAATCGGCGGATTTACCGGCTGTCGGCGGGCTCATTTCAGGAGTTGGAGGCTTGGGCCTCTTCTTTCCGCCGCGACTGGGAGCAGCGTATGGATCGGCTGGATGATTATCTTAGCCGTCTGCAGGACGGGAAGTGAGACGCTGGCAGGACGGCTCGTGGGCCGTTTGCCAGTGCTCATTCGTTATATACCGTCGAGAGGTTGTTGGCTCTCTAGTGATTGTAGAAAGGATGGCTCTCTAGTGGGCTGGCGGGCAGCTCTCTGCCGTCAGCATGGCAGAACAGCGCGATAGACAGAGAAGGGCAGGCGTTAAGCCGAAACCCAACTACATGGAACAGCAAAGAGGCGTGCCGTTTCGGCCGCCTTATTCCGCGCCATTTTGCGAGTGAACCAAAGCCGCAATGATGTAGATAAATACAAGTCTAATTTAGAAGAAGATAGAGCAGCTTCCCGAATATCTCGCCGCCTTTATACATAGTGATTGTGACGCATGAAAAAAAGGCGATCATCCATATTAATTTGCGCTCCTTGGCTAATACCCGCGATCCAAACGACATTGTAAGTCCTCCCTGTATGTAATAACGAAACCTCTCGAACTATTTAAACCCTTTTTCCATTCTTCCAAATAATAGAATCCCCTTCATTTTGTACGGCTCGTACCGAAAGATCAAATAAATCCGGTCAATCTCGCAAAAACCAAAATAAGCAGAGCCCACAAATTCCGCGGGCTCTGCTGTCTTTTACAACCAAATTGATCTAGCCTAAGCGGACAAAAAGCGGTATTGAGCTTCAATAAGCCCATAATAAGTGCCGCCATGTCGCATCAGCTCGTCGTGATTGCCCTGCTCGACAATATGGCCATGGTCCATAACGACGATGTTATCGGCGTGACGGATCGTCGACAGGCGATGCGCAATAATGAATGAGGTGCGGCCTGCGAGCAGCGTTTTGAGCGCTTCCTGAATCTTCAGCTCCGTCTCAGTATCGATGCTGGCTGTCGCCTCATCGAGGATGAGAATTGCCGGATCAGCAAGCAGTGCCCGCGCAAAGCTGAGCAACTGCCGCTGACCCATCGACAGCACATTGCCCCGTTCCTGAACCTCGGTGTCATAACCGTCCGGAAGCGTCATGATAAAGTCATGCGCATGCACGGCCCGCGCCGCCATTTCGACCTCATCACCCGTCGCGTTCAGCCGGCCGAAGCGGATATTATCGCGGATTGTACCCGAGAAAATAAACGTGTCCTGCAGCACGATGCCGACCTGCGAGCGAAGGCTCTCAATCGTCACGTCGCGGATGTCCAGTCCGTCGATGCGGACATTGCCTTCCACAGGATCATAGAAACGGCATAACAGGTTGATCATCGTGCTTTTGCCGGAGCCAGTATGGCCGACCAGTGCGATCGACTGTCCCGCTTTTACATCCAGCGAAATGCCCTTCAGCGCCGGACGTCCCTTTTCATACTCAAAAACAATGTTGTCGAAGTTCACGTCGCCCTTGATGCCAGTCAGCATGCGGGCGCGTCCACTCTCCTCCACCGTCGGTTTTTCGTCGATGAACTCGAAGATCCGCTCCGAAGAAGCCATCGCGACGAGCAGCTGGTTATACATCTGGCCGAGCCGATTGATCGGGTCCCAGAAGTTGCCGATGTAGTTGGCGAAACCGACGAGCAGGCCGATGGTAATGACGTCTGTCTGGATCAAATGGGAACCGTACCAGAACAAGATGAGCGTGCCGATGGCCGCAGTCACTTCAATGATTGGGCCAAACATCTGGTTCAGCGCTGAAGCGCGGTCCCAGCTCTTTTTGTTGATCGTGTTCATATGGTCGAAAAACTTGTAGTTCTCCTTCTCCTGAACGTACGCTTGGGTCACCTTGATGCCCTGAATGGCCTCATTCAGATGGGAGTTGATACGTGATTGCTTGATGCGTACATCCTGCCAGGCAAAACGAATCCGTTTGCGCAGCGTGCCGGAGACGATAAACATAAGCGGCACCGTGATCATAACCGCAATGCCAAGCTGGAAGTTCCAGATGAGCAGGATAAGAGCGATACCGATAAGCTGGACGCAGTCCATAAGCAAGTTGACGACGCCGTTGGTGAATAGATCCTGTAGTGAGTTGACGTCATTAGTGACGCGTACAAGCACGGAGCCTGCAGGTCTCTTGTCAAAAAAGCGGAAGCTAAGCTTCTGAATATGCTCAAAAAGTTGCTGGCGCAGGTCGTAAATAACCTTCTGCCCGATAATATTCGTATACTTGATCCGAATCGCATTGGCCACCCACTGAATGATGTAGAGGACGAGCAAAATGCCTCCGAACATCAGCAGTTTGCCCTTATTGCCACCGTTGTCAATGGCGTCGTCGATGGCAAGAATAATAACGGCTGGCGCGGCCAAACGTGTCATAGTTCCAAGTAGCATCATCCCGATCATCGGAATGAGCTGTTTCTGGTAAGGCTTCATATAGGACAGCAGGCGAATGACCTGCTTCCAGTTGAAAGGTTTTTCGATAATATCGTCATCCTGGTACTTAAAACGCTGACGCTGGGCCTCGGCCGCTTCGTTCATGGAAGCGCTCTGTGCTGAGGCTGCCCCGTCCGATTTCCCATTGCTGCGGCTGCTCATCAGGCCGTGCCTCCCTTCGTCAGCGACTCGCCATCATCATGCTGTGGGCGGTCGGCATACTGAATATTATAAACTTCCTGATAAGGACCTCTTTGACGGACGAGTTGATTATGTTTGCCGCGCTGCACGATTTTGCCTTTATCGAGCACAAGAATCTCGTCAGCGTCCTTAAGCGAGCTGATGCGGTGAGCGATGATGAACGTCGTACGGCCTTTCATCAGCTCTTTGAAGCCGGCTTGAATCTCATGCTCCGTCTCCATATCTACGGCGCTTGTTGCATCGTCCAATATGAGGATATGGGGGTTGCGAATGAGCGCTCGCGCGATAGCGATCCGCTGCTTCTGACCGCCGGAGAGGCCCATGCCGCGCTCGCCTACCAGCGTCTCGTACCCGAGCGGCAATTCCATGATGAAGTCATGGGCTTTGGCCAGCTTGGCGGCGCGCTCTATTTCCTCCGTTGATGCATCCTTGTTGGCATAAGCGATGTTATCGCGGATTGAGGCGGAGAAAAGGAATGTTTCCTGGAATACCGTAGCGATCTGGCTACGCAAGCTTTGTACGTCCACATTGCGGATGTCCAGGCCGTCGACGGTGATTTTGCCGTGCTTGACATTATAGGCGTGCATGAGCAGCTGGATGATCGTGCTTTTGCCGGAGCCGGTGCCGCCGAGCAAGCCGATGACAGAGCCGGGAGCCGCATTGAAGCTAATATCGGTCAGCGCAGGTTCCTTGTCCGCGTAGTTAAACGTGACGTTTTCAAAGCGGACATGGCCTTTGACATATTTTTTATCAAGGACAACAGCGTCGGGTACGCTCTTGACATGCACGTATTGATTGAGCAGTTCCAGCACACGTTCGCCGGATGCCTTGAATTGAGTGTAGTTGTTGATATGGAAACCAATTCCCCACATCGGTCCGATAATGTACCAGATTAAGCTGAAAAAGGCGACCAGTTCACCGAGCGTGAGCGCATTGTCAATAACTCGGAAACCTCCGGCAATAAGTAGAATGACTACGCTGAGGTTGGCAAGCAGCTCCATGATCGGAAAGTAACGAGCCCAAATTGTAGCTGCTCCGACCTGGTTCGTCTGGTACGCCGTGCTGCGCACGGAAAACTTCTCCACCTCATGCGCTTCGCGAGCGAATGATTTTACGGTGCGCACACCGCTGACGTTTTCCTGTACCGCTGTTGTCATATGGCTGAGCGCCTGACGCATCTCGCGGAATGCAGGGTGGATGTTTTTTTCGAAACGGAGGGCGGTGAAAATCAGCAGCGGCATTGCCGCAAGCGTAATAAGCGTCAGCTGCCAGTCCATGCTCATCATCATGAGGCCGCCGAACAGAACCATGAGGAACATATTGAGAATCTGTGCAAAGCCGAAACCGATGAATTGACGGATTGCCTCCAAATCGGCGGTTAGACGGCTCATGAGGTCGCCGGTTTTGGCCGTGTCATAATACGTGTAACTCAGCTCATGCAGCTTGCTATAGCTGGCATTGCGAAGCCGATAGGCGACCCGGTTGCCAAGTCTGCCGCCAAAAAAGCCGCTTAGGAAGTTCATGAAACCTTTGAGTGAAACGACACAAACGACGATCAGCGACAATGTGGGTACGGGACCCCAGTTTTCCGGTTTAACAACATCGTCAATAAGGTACCGCAGCAGGTTTGGATAGACCAGTCCCAGCGCGGTTGCGCTAGCCAGACACAGGATAGACGCGAAGATAAACTTCCGCTCCACCCAGTAAAATGGCTTAAGTTGCCTGAAAACCTCCAATTGAGCTCTCTCCCCCGTTAGTTAGGTTGGTTTGTCTGGCGATTTCTGGTGAACATGGACGTATGTTATCAGCATCCTGCAAGTGCGGCAAACGTCTTTTAAGGCCGTATTTCCAGTTTTCTGCGCTTCAGCGGGACTGAGGAACGCTTGATACGGACTAATCTCTCATTCAACGCGAAATCGTCACTTATACGTCACATTCAATCATTTTGCCGGATATAACGCGGATAGTTTAATTTTTAATTATTTTTTCGAGAGGGAAAAAACCAAGCCCATCCGAGGGATGGGCTTGGTTTTTTGGTAGAGATGGTAGCGGTTGGGTCTGGGAAAGGATTGGGGCTGGTTCGAAGCAAGTAGCTTTGGTTACTTGAGTGACGCTCCTGATGCTCGCTTGGAGAGAAGCAAGTAACTTTTGTTGCTTGAATGACGCGCCTGATGCTCACTTGGAGCGAAGCAAGTAGCTTGGGTTACTTGAATGGCGCGTCCGATGCTCTCTTGGAGCGAAGCAAGTAGCTTGGGTTACTTGAGCGACGCGTCCGATGCTTACTTGGAGCGAAGCAAGTAGCTTGGGTTACTTGTGCGGCGCGCCGGATACTCGCTTGGAGCGAAGCAAGTAGCCTGGGTTACTTGAGTGACGCGCCGGGCGCTCATTTGGAGCGAAGCAAGTAGCTTGGGTTACTTGAGCGACGCGTCCGATGCTTACTTGGAGCGAAGCAAGTAGCTTTTGTTACTTGAATGGCGCGCCGATGCTCGCTTGGAGAGAAGCAAGTAACTTTTGTTACTTGAATGGCGCGCCGATGCTCGCTTGGAGCGAACCAAGTAACTTTTGTTACTTGAGTGGCGAGCCGATACTCACTTGGAGCGAAGCAAGTAG
>NZ_NMUQ01000001.1:1704674-1871582 GCF_002233675.1 Paenibacillus herberti
GCGATGCTCGCTTGGAGCGAACCAAGTAACTTTTGTTACTTGAGTGGCGAGCCGATACTCACTTGGAGCGAAGCAAGTAGCTTTTGTTACTTGAATGACGCTCCTGATGCTCACTTGGAGAGAAGCAAGTAACTTTTGTTACTTGAATGGCGCGCCGATGCTTATCCTAGCGCTTAGCCCGCCTCTTGCTGCAACTCAGCTAGCTTAGCGCTCAGCTCGCGAAGCGCCTCGAGATTACCGCCCTCGTGCATAGAGGCAATACGGCCATCTAAGTCAAGAGCGAATGCCCCGAGCAGCGTGTCAGCTGCATCCTTTAAGCCAATATTCAAGCAAGTTGTGTAATGAGACAGCCAAGCTGCGGAGGCCTCCTCCATCCAGCGACGGATGTCCGGGGCAAGCTGCTGCTCAAGCTCGTCGCGGAGCTTCTTTTTGCCATCGCCCTCAAAAAAGCTTCGCGGATTGCGGAACAAGCTATACAGCCGCTTGCCGTCCACGGACGAAATTTGCCACGCAGTAAGCTCCGGCGGGGCCCCAAGGGCTGATGCTTCCCACGGCGCGTGCTGGAAACCAGGCAGCATGGAGGATAAGCTCCCAGCGGCAGCCTCGCTGCGTGTGCGAATTAGGTTACCGGAGGCTGTTTCCAGACGCAGCGTCGTCGCCAGTAATTCTTGCGAAAGCTCCATTTGCAGCATACGTTGCAGTTCTAACCAGGATGTCCAAACGGAATGACGCAGATCACGCCCGTCATCCTGCAGGCTCGAGGGGTTGAAAGCAAAGTTGTAGAAATCGCCAAAGCCGAACCAGATACGCTGCTGGATGTAGTGGAACAGCTCCCGCATCTCCTTTTCCAGCTCAGCATTCGGTGGAGAATCAACGATATCGGCGCGGATGCGCAGCCCCTGCTCTCGCATCTCTTCCAGTTTGGCTCTTTGACGCTCCCGCGTATCGGCATCGCCTTCAGCGGCCTCAATCCAGCCTTGAATCGTCCTTGCGGCGCGATCCAGCTCACCGTCTGCTGCTTGCACGGCCAATCGGCCGAGTTCGTTTCGAGTGAAGCTGAGGAAGCTGTCCTCAAACGCTGGAATGCCGGATTGTGAAAGAACTTCCTCATCTCCAGTCTGCTTGCCTCTCAGGCCGAGCAGGCTGGAGACCGGGAATAATCTCGGGAAGCCGATGCCATGTTGCAGCAGATTGCTTTCCACATGCTTCAAAACATCGTTCAGCTCATCACCGGATGCGGCCAAGTCGGCCGCGTTGACGAGGAAGAACATTTTATCCAATTCGAATTGATCCTTCACCCGGCCCAGCTGCATGAGGAACTGTCGATCCGCCTGGGAGAAAGCATGGTTGTAATAGGTGACAAAAAGAATCGCATCGGCGTTCTTGATGTAGTTGAAGGCCACTCCCGTATGGCGGGCATTGACAGAATCAGCCCCTGGCGTATCGACGAGTACGATCCCCTGATCCGTTAGCGGCGAGCTGTAATACAGCTCGATCTCGCGAACGAAGCAGGAGCGGCTTTCCTCAGCCACGAAGCGGCGGTACTCCTCTTCTTCTACACTCAGCTCTTGCCCAAGCAGCGGGTTCAGCTCTGCCCAGCCGGATTCAGCTGCTTTGAGGAAACTATAATGCGGCCTCCCAGCGGCGTGAATACCTTCTGGACGAAGTGCAGCGATACGACGCAGCAGTACTGCTTCTTCGGCAGTTGAAGCATCCTCGCCCAGCAAAGAAAGCGAGTAGCGCAAATCGTCCAGCAGCGCTTCGCGGCTTTTCATACTGACGCGCGCCGTCCCATGCGGCTGCTCCGCCGTCGGCGCAAGAATGCGGTTAATCGCCGCCGTTGTCGGATTCGGCGATACGGGCAGCGCCCGCTCGCCTATGAGAGCGTTGGCGAGCGAGGATTTGCCCGCGCTGAATGCTCCGAACAGCGCGATCGTGAAGTTGCTCGCGCCAAGGCGCTCGGCGCGGGCGAGCATCGCGCTCGCGGCCGCGGCTAGCGCCGGCTGCGGCGCGAGCAGCTCCGCCGCGGCGCGCAGCCGCGCGGCAGCAGCGCGCTGCGGCGCAAGCGCACCCGCGCTAGCTGCGCCTGCGCGCGCGCCGCTGGCGCCATGCGCCGCCGCAGGCGCAGCGCCGCGTGCCGCGGCCACGCCTGCGGCTGGCGCGGCTGCGCCCGCCTGCGCCTGCGCGGCTGCGCCGGCTCGCGCTGCGCGCTGCGGCGCCGGCAGTGCCGGCCGCTGCGCTGCTGCCGGCAGCAGCGCGCCCGCGAGCGCTTCGCGCTCCGCGGCGGCCGCCTCCAGCGCGCCAAGCCGCGCCAGCGCGGCGGCTTGGCCGCCTAGCGCAGCCAGCTCGCCGCACGCAGCTTCCGCCGCGGCCGCATAACGCGGCGCCACCGCAGCCGCGAGCAAGGCTGCGGCCTGGAACGCGCCGCGCCTCAGCTGCGCCTTAATCTCCGCGGCAGCCTCGCGGCAGTACACGAGCGTGTACTCGCCGCCGAATACTGCGCCGCTGCTCACGCGGGCCGCCAGCCAGGCCCCATCCGGCAGCCAGGCGAGCCCACTTTCAAGCTGCCGCTCCCATTGCTGGCGCTGCTCGCCCTGCAAACCTTCACGATCCCCCGCTTTGCGCAGCAGCTCGGTCAAATGCCAGGCTGCTTCGGCCTGCACCTGCCTGCCGAGCTCCTCCACCAGCACTGCGGCGCGACGTTCCTGCTCCGCAGCCGTTTTGGCGGCGGCGAACAACAGCCCCGCCTTAAATCCAGGCTTACGGCTTTCCAAAAACGCCGCCGCTATATCGCGGATCGCCGCTGGCATCAAATTGGCATTGTCGAGCGTTTTGGATATATCCGCCTTTAACGCATCCTCAAGTTGTCTTGGCCCCGACTCCGCACCGGCGACCGTCGCCTGCAGCTCACCCATCGACTGCTGGAGCTCCGCTCGCTGTTCCTGCGGACCAGCCTGCTCCTGCAGTTGCTCCCGCTCCCTTTCCTCTTCCTCAAGCTTGAGACGCAGGAAGCTACGCGCCAGATGCCGCAGCGAGGCGTCAACGCTCCATTGTGTCAGCTCCAACCGGTGTCCTTCTAGCTCAGCGAGCAGCCGCTTCAGCTCCTCGAATTCGCTATAGGGATGATTCGGCTCACGCAGCGACAAATACAGAATACCAGCCGGCTCCAAATGCCAGCTGCGGAAAGCCTCCTCCACACTGCGTCTGTACTGGGCAAAGGGAAGCTCTTCCTCACGGTGTTTGTCGATTTGATTGACGATCAGGTACAACGGCTTTCCCCAATCCTTCAGCCCTTTGGCGAATTCGAAGTTAATCTCCGATTGCACATGATTGTAATCCATCACATAAAACACGACGTCAGCCAAATGCAGGGCCGATTCCGTAGCCATGCGGTGAGCGTCATCCGTTGAATCGATGCCCGGCGTATCCAGCAGCAGCGTATGCCGACCTAGTCCGGCAGCCGGATAGGTAATGTCAACGCTGCGAAACACTTCGCCGTTTTTGCAATAGTCCTCTAGCCGTAGCGGATCAGCTTCAAGAGTCGTTTCCTTGCCATCCACGATCGCTTGAATGACTGCTTTTGCCGGTTCACCGCTGCGAATTGATACCACATTAGCGCTAGTCGGAATCGGACTGGAGGGCAGCAACGTGGCACCGCATAACGCGTTGACCAGCGTCGACTTACCTGCCGAAAAATGCCCACAGAAGGCAACCGTCAGCAGCCCAGCTTCCAGCTTATCCTCCAACTGCTGCGAGCGCCCGGCGAGCTCCTCCGCTTTTTCCTGCACTAGCAAACCAGCGAGGCCGCGAGCCGCACCCTGAAGACCAAGCAATGATTCTTTTTGCATAGTTGCCTGTTTCAACTGAAACACCTCTTTTTCTCTTCTCCCGTCCACCATGCGGCGTCCCGCAAGCAATACAGCTTTGCCCACTTCACGAAATATATATAATGAAAAACAGCCGTCCCCGGCGACAGGGACGGCTGTTGGCCGTGAGCTCAGACAAGGCCCGCATGCGGGCGCGCCATAGGACTAAATTGCTGGCGCTTCTTCTTCATCTTCATCCTCTTCCGTCGGAATGCAGATTTCGAACACATTGCCATGTTGCAGAATCATAACGTTGCGTTTCTTCTCGCGCATAACGACAACTTCAGGCTTGATGCGCATGCGCTCAAGGTACTGGGCTGGCAGATCGCCGGAGCCGCTGACCGTTACGCCTTCGATAACGAGGTCTTCATTTTCACCCGGAGGGGATGTCATTACCTGCTCATAAATATCCGAAAACAACGCAAAATCATTAGTGAATACGCTGATACATTTCATTGTCATCATCCTTCGCTTAAAGATTGGAAGCAGCCCGTTTGGCAGGAGCTCCCTTTTTTTGTTTAGGTTTAGGCTCGGAAGCCACTTTCATACGCCGCTGTCCTTCTTTGCACAATTCAATCAGCGGACATATCTCACACTTGGGCTGTTGTGCCTTGCAATGATACCGCCCAAAAAAGATGAATCGGTGATGCGTCAGCGTCCATTCTTCGCGTGGCACCCGCCGCATCAACTTTTTCTCGACCTCAAGCACCGAATCATCGGGCTTCGCTAGACCAAGTCGCTTCGATACCCGATCTACATGAGTATCCACCGCGATTGCTGGCACGCCGAAAGCATTGCTGACAACTACATTGGCTGTTTTACGGCCAACACCGGGAAGCCCCGTCAGCTCTTCATGCGTAGAAGGAATCACTCCATCATATTGTTCCATCACAATTCGGCATAACTTCTGAATGTTAGCTGCCTTAGTGCGAAACAGACCGATACGGCGAATGTCCTGCTCCAGCTCGGACAGCTCCACCTTGAGATAATCCTCGGGCGAGCGGTATTTGCGAAACAGATCTGCTGTGACCCGATTGACTGTCTCATCCGTGCATTGAGCAGACAACAGCACCGCGATCGTCAGCTCGAACGGATTTGAATGGTTCAGCTCGCAGTGAGCGTCTGGAAACATCTCCGCCATCGTATCCAGAATGAACCGGATTTTATCCGAAGCCTTCATCGAAACGATCTCTCCCTAGTTGCACTATCGTTCAAAGTTTAACGAATCTACTCGCCCGGTGCAACCGAAAAAGCACTTATCGCTAAAAAAAGAAGCCCCTTTCTGGGCTCCTGTAATGAAAAGTTCATGATTACTTCTTTATTTTCCCTTGAGGAGCTTCCGGTTCGGGTCTGGCATCCGTTCGTTTTTCCCCTTCAATCGGCATCGCAATATTGCTATAACTTTGCTCAGGTTTAAAGCTCCCTAGCTCCTTACGCTTGCCTTCAGCGTCCATTGTGCCGTAATTAAACAATCCGCTCATAAAGAAATCATCGAAATAAACAGATCGTTTAAAGGCCGGCTTCGTCCCCCATTCCCGCTCCGCCACATCATCATACTGCCATTTAAGGATCGCCATGCCTTGTTCATTCACTTCATAATATCCGTAACTGTATCCCGCATCGTTAAAAATAAAACGGAGAGCCTCGCCTTCCGGAAAAATATAACCTCTGGAATGGTAGCCTTCACCGGATTCAGGCGCTGGGGCATCACCTTGAATTTTGGGCAGTCCCATCGCAACTAGCCGTGCCTTCGTAAGGTCTCCTTGCATAAGCGTCTCATATCTAGGTGTACGGACGATGACACGATTGTCTTCCGCAAAATACTTCACATATGCGCCAAGCGTCTCGCTTATAAAACGAATCGGGATATAGGTCAAGCCACCTTTGTTTACAACTGCTGCATCAATGGGAACTTTTTTGCCGTTGACGGTAGCTGTTTTTTCTCCCTCGCGTAATTCTACCTTAATACGATTGTCTTTCGTGTGAAACATGACGATTCTCGTCTTAGGATCATAGGCAAAAACGAGCCATTCCGGATCCGTCAGCGCCCGTAACTTGACCAAAGTTCTCTCATTTACTGTAATCGCCTTTCCCTGCAGCTCCCCGTTCACGAAGACCGAAGGGGCTGCTGCATGTACGGAAGTACTCGTAAAGAGAAGACTACTAGAAAGCAGAGCGCAGCCAACCAACACTTTGATCCATTTCTTCAACATGATCTTGTCCCCTATCATAATCCCATATTTTAACATATGATTTGACGTTCATTATGGGGAAAAGTTTCGACCCCTAAATGAAATTTCTTTTTCTCACCCATCCTGTTTAAATGTAAAAAAGCCCCAGCCCGAAGGCTGGAGCATCATGAACTTCAATCCCGATGGTGCTAGCGGAACATTAGCCCTTCACAACTTCCAAAACTTTGCCGCCGAATACGTACAACGTAATCGCGTCGCCATCTACAAGCGCGCTGAGCGCGATCGGCGCGCCCGCTGCCGTGATAACCGCCGTTTCGCTAACAGCGAAGCGGTAGTTGCTGTCGTTAAGCGAGCTGCGTTTAACGAGCAGCTGGCCATTTTCGAGCTTCCAGAAGCTACGCTTCATACCGCTGTTATCCTCGATGACAACGGCTCCATCGGCATTTTTCCGCACCTCGACGCGGTCTCCAACAGCGATAGCGGTGGCTACGCTGCTAGTTGTGCCGTTCTTGATGATGGAGAATCCGGTACCAAGCGCTACAGTGCGGCTAGCGCCGCCATATTCCTGAATCGTAACGGAGTCAGCAGCAACAGCCGTAACTTTACCGAAACGAACTCCTACTTGCGTCAGAGCGGCCGGAGCCTGTCCCGCATACGTAACGTTGACCGTCTGTCCTACGGCAAGTGAAGTGAACGGGATTGCAGCTCCGTCCTCGCCTTTCAGCGAGATGTTGCCTGTGTTCAGGGCAATGCCGGTTCCGGAAGGGGGCTGCAGTCCAACTATTTTGTTTGCAGCGTCAATGGTTGAAATTTTAAACTGAATATTCTGATGTACTTTAAGGCTGACCGCCTTGGTCTGATTGCTATCGAGAGCAGCCGTTACCTTCATGCCCACCTTAACATCAGCAAGCACGGCGCCAGTTTTACCATACCAGTCGACAGAAAGCGCATCAAAAGGCAACGTAACCGAAGTTCCATCCTCAAGTGAAAGAGCCAGCGTTTTTGTCGCTGTATTGAGCAGTCCAATCGTCCCTGAATATTGGTAAACAAAACGGATAAGCACAGCATCGCTGCCGGAATAACCGACCGAGACGCGTTGGCCTTGACGCAGCAACGAAGCAGCTGTAGCAACTGGCATTTGCTGACCGTTCAGCTCAACCTTCGTTTTGTCGGTCACCTGAAGAGCAACCAGCTTGCCGTTTGTTCCCTTGACAGTGAGAGCCTTTTGCTCCGCGCTATAACTGAGAATCTCAGCGCCAGTCAGTGAGCTAAGCGAGCGGTTTTTAACGTTGATTTGGGTCACTTTGCCGGCTGCATCGAGCGTCAGCTCCAGCTGATCATCCTTGTACAGATCGCTCAGCACCGGCCCATCAATGCCTTGGATGACAAGCACCACATTGTCGGCCAAATAACTGGACTGCAATTTGCCTCCGGACACATAGGTCAAAATATCCCCGGCATACGCGCTAAACGTACCGCTGGCAGCACGGACATTCGTATCGGTTACTTTCACGGATACAACTTGGCTGTCCTTGACAACGTAGCTTACGCTGTCGCCCGCCTTCAGCCCGGCCAGACCATCAGTCAGCGCCCGGCCATCCCAGCCGAGCACCACTACAGCCCCACCGACCGGCCATGTTTCATCACTTCCGGCTGCCGTTTTGACCGTCAGCAATCCGCTTCCTGCTGCCGACACGGTGCCAGTGCCTTCCTTGCTTATCGGTGCCGATTTGACGATAACCTCAAGAGCGGATGGCTTCTCGCGGAAAGTATCGGTTTTGACGATGACCTGGCTGTCCGGCTTAAGGTCGGAAAGCGCCAGCTTAGCGCCTTCTTGCGTCTTAATGCTCAGAGTGGAGTCATACGAAATATCGATCATCCGCTCACCGTCCCACAGCCAAATCGTATTTTGGGCTGGGGCTACGCGCGAGATGCTTCCTTCCGTCGATTTCACCTGTGGCTCGGAATCTGTCTGCTCCACAAAAAGGGCATCCGTTCCCCCGCCCAGCACTTGCACATGAGTGTACAACTGGAGCTCGGAGGACGATTTGAGGGCGGCTTCGCTGTCAAACTTGTAGAAGCGGGCATCCGCAGCCAAGTTGAACGAGCGCATTCCGTCATCCGTGAAAAGTGTAATCGTCGTGCCATTCACCGAAGTGAGTACTCCCCCTGTTTCACCAGGATAAGAAACTGGAGCCAGCGCTTGAGCGCGGCTGAACATTATCGCCGCCGAGGCGCGATTGACTGCCGCTAGCGGGTCAAACTTTTGGGCGGTGACACCTTTTACGAGCCCGAGCGATACACCAGCGTTAATATATCCCGCATAACCGTTGCTGATCGATTTAGCATCCTGGAAAGAAGAGCTCTTCGTGGCCAGCTCAAGCGCCAAATCGTTTTTGCCAGCGGCTTTAACGATCAGCTTGGCAATCCACTCACGAGAAGCCGTGGTGCCGCCCCACTCCTGCTTGGATTGTGCCTCCGCCGTTTTGAACTCCTCCGCTTGATCCAGCAAGCCCAGCTTGAAGGCAAGAACAACGTAAGGTTTGTAATATGTATTTACTTTAAACGTTTCCGGGAACACGACGGCCTGCTCGGCGTCAATTTCTTTCTCTTTGCCCATAAAACGCAGCGCCATGACAATGGCTTCCTGACGGCTCACGGACGCAGCGGGACGGAAATTCCCCTTGTCACCAACGATAATACCTTGCAGTGCCAGCTTCATAATGCTGCGCTCAGCCCAGTGACCTGTTTTGACATCGGCAAAAAACGATCCGGCTGCTGCAGTCGCAACCGGTCCCCCTGACGAGGAAGAAGCCGCTGCAGCTGCAGCGGCCGATCCTCCAGCCAGGAGGGAGAGGGCGATCATACCCGTGGCAATTCTATAGGCTTTGGTGGACAGTGGCATCTTTTCGGCTCTCCCCTATGATTGGATTAATCTACATTCATTTTGTAGCTTCGTAGGCGCTGCGCAGGATCGGGTGATCCAGCTCCACATGGCCCATCAAGCTATCTACGGCCTTGCCGTCCACAAGCAGATCCAATGATTGAATCTCTTTGAACTGGAATGCCGTTTTGACCATCGCTTCGAGCGCCAGTTGTTCGCCAGGGCCGCCGAGACGGGACTCGTCCGGAATCGTCATATCAGCCGTCGCAGCTCCATCTAACACCTTGACCGAGTTGAGCGTTACTCCCTGCCATAAGGACTGGTTGCCTTCACGGTCCCCACCTGCGAGAGCTTCAAGAGCTGCACGCAGTTTATCCTCTTCGTTCGCAAAGCTGATTTCCGTCTTCAGCTCTTTGAGAGCCGTCAGCTCGGAATCCGTCTGGTAGATGATGATTTCCAGCTTCGTCTTGTCCTTCTGGGATCCGTTGCCAACCGTCGTCCCTTCTCCAGAGCCCTCCCCGGCTTGCGGTGAAGGTGAAGGAGAAGGAGAGGTGGGAGCAACAGCGGCGGGCGAAGGTGAAGGACTAGCCCCTCCGGCGCCGCTGTCGAGCGACTCCTTCGCTCCACAGCCGGCAAGGGCGAGTGTTACAGCGGCAACGGCCAGCAGCGCCGCCAGCTTAGTTCTAGGCTGCTTCATGGCTAACTGTCGCCTCCTTACAGGTTGAGATATTCCTTAATGCCTTTCACAAGCGCCTGCGCGATTTCATTTTGCTTGGCCTCATTGAAAAGCACCGCTTCATCTTTGGAATTGGTCAAAAAACCTGATTCCGTCAGCACAGCAGGCATATTCGTTTTTTTGATGACAACGAATCCTGCAGTCTTGACCTTGCGGTCTGGAAGATCAGTTGCATCAAGCAAATGTTTATGAATAATGTCAGCGAACGTTTTGCTGTCCGGACGACTATAGTACGTTTCCGTTCCGGAAGCGGGAGATCCTTTAAGCGCATTGGCATGAATGGACAAGAATAGATCGGCATTCAGCTTGTTGGCCAGTGCCACTCGCTCGTCCAAAGTAAGAAAAGTATCGTCCGAACGGGTTAAGATCGGCTGGATACGAGGCTCTTTCTTGAGCAGCTCGTTGACCTTCAGTGCAATAGCCAGGTTGAAGGATTTCTCCGTCTTGCCTGTTGCGCCTGACGCCCCAGGATCTTGTTGCCCGTGGCCCGCATCGATGACAACTTTGAAAATCTTGTCTCCGGACGGCGTTGTCGGTTCCGTTGGAATCGGCTCAAGCGCATTTCCAATGGTGAGCTGAATCAAGCCTTCCGTCTTGGTGACCGTATACTGTGCTGCCCCTTGCAAATCCCATACAAGCCTTACCGTAGAGGGCTTGTCCGAGTAATAAGAGTAGCGCACCTTCGTCAGCAGCGGGCCTTCCGTCACCAGCTCTCCCATCTTGGCCGTCGTGGCCGTGAAACCAGGAGAGAATGTCTCTTTGAACGCCGCTGCCGGAATGTCCAGCACAAGTCGATCCGGATTGGTCAAAACTTGTGGCTCGCCTACAGAGGTAATACCTTCATAAGCAATGTTCGTCGTGCCGATTCCGTCATAATCAATGGACGTAATCAGTGCCTGTGCGTCTGAGGGAATCGTACCTGTACCGGAATTGCCGCCGGTGTTTCCGCCGTTTCCATTGTTACCGTTCGAACCGCCAGGATTCGTGTTGCCGCCACCTGGTGCAGTGTTGCCGTCGCCAGGGGGAGTGTTGCCACCACCAGGCTCTGTGCCGCCAGGTTCTGTTCCATTGCCGCCATCCGAGCCGGGATTAGTCGGCTCCTCTACATTAGGCTGGAACAGATAAACTGATTTCGCCGGAGCATCATAATACACCTGCAGACCCATGTTCTCGCTGACAAAACGCAGCGGAACCATCGTTGTGCTGGCAGATCCATTGCCGACAATCCTCGCTGGGGTTGCCAACCCGACCTTCGATCCGTTGACCTGGGCCGACTTGCTGCCGACAACGAGCTCGATCAGGCTGTCTCCATTATGTATGACTGCCTTTTTTGCCGCCTTGTCCCATGTGACATCAAAGCCCATCCCTTCGGCCACCGTACGAATCGGAATGAAAGTAGTACTCTTCTCGATTCTCGGCGCCGATGCCGACTGAAGCTCCAGACCGTTCAGGAACAGCTTGGGAGCTTTGCTCGCCGCGGATGAGACCGTAGCGAACATGGATAAAGACACAACCACAAACAACAGCATTAAAACTACTTTCTTCATCATTCACCTCTAAAAACCGAATTCACCCGCTTCACCATGCCGGCGGCATCCACTATGGCAAAGTCAGGCAAATATTTAGACGCGAGTTAGCTCGAATAGTTGCGAAAAAAAGGGAACCTTGGCAACTTTTTTTGCGTATAGAGGAGGTTGCCCTGATTAATTTGTCTATCTAGCAAATGTGGCATTGTAGTATTTCTACTGCTGCTATAGCTTCGCTTCTTATCTCGTTAACCTTCTATCGTTATCGCAGCTTCGCTCCGCGTGCCATCATCCTTCCGATCCGCTCTTGCAGTCGAATTTCCTGATTTCCTTGGACATAGTCCGGTTAAAATTCGCCTGCAAATGCGACCACTTCCGTTTCTCCAGGACGATGGCTCGCTCCGCTTCGTTCGACAACAGGATCAGTGCAACTTCTAGGATCACAAAAAATCCCCTGAAGAATTTTTCCCATCAGGGGAACTACTAGCTAGCGAGCTGTAAACGACCGATTCCAAACCCGCACCAAGCTTACAGCAAGAAAACCCGCTTAACCTCCAAACTTCCCTTAACGCCTTCCGGCCATTTGAAATCGAGTTCGATTCCTTCCGGCGCCGTTACGGTCAGCTTCATGTTATCGCCATTCATACTCCACGCTACTTTGATCTCGCCTTGCTCCGGGAGGGGAACAGCCCCGCTGGCCCATCTCAGTCCGGCCGGTTCCGGTGCAATTTCCACCTTGCGCCATCCCGTATCCAACGGCCGAACACCGAGAATTTCCCGCCCTAGAAAATATCCAGGAGCCGCCGACCAGGCGTGGCAGTGGCTTCGTGTCAGCATATCGGAGCTGGCCCGGTTCTCTTTAAAGCTTGGGTACATCTCCCAGCAAGTCGTCGCCCCGTGATCGAGCATACGTCCGTATTGCAGGCGAATGTCATCCACAAGCAGGTCGGAGCGCCCAAGGCTTGCCAGCACCTCATAATAGAAAAAGCTCATAAACGGGCTGCCGATTTGCGTCCAGCCAACAGGCGGCTGAAGCACATGACTCTCGATCGAGGCTTTTCGCTCGCCGTCTGCAACGGCGCAAAGACAAGCAATTACCTGAGTCTGAACGCTGAATTTTTCCGAGCGCCTGCCGTCCTCATGGATGCAGTCAAGGAAAGCTTGACGCTCTTCATCCCACAGATGAAGGTTGATTGCGGTCCGCAGCACTTCGCTCCGCTCCTGCCACAGGGACACTTGTTCCGACTGCCCCGCTCTTTGCGCAAGAGCTGCAGATAGCCTCATTGCCTTCATAAAGAACAGATTTTGATGTGTTACCACGCCGCTGTTAGGCTGATCAATTGGCGCCCAGTCCAGCAGATTCCAGCTGCGGATATTCAGCAGACCTTTATCGTCAATGTACTCGTAATACGCTTCCAATGCGCTTTGCACCGATGGCCAGATCGTTTTGGCGTAGTCGCTGTCGTCCGTATGCTCCACATACTCCTGGCAGGCGATCATCCAGAAAAAGGTCCAGTTCGGAATGACGCTGTTCCAGCCGCTCGGCACCTGATCCAAATAAAGCGGATTGCGGCTCTCTGAGCCGGGAACGAGATTCAGACAGCGTTTAACGATATCGGTCGCGCCGAATACATAATAGTTAACTAGAGCTTCATTCCGGGCGTCGCCGACCCAGAAAGTCTGCTCGTAGGCTGGACAGTCGACAAAGGTATCCTCCATGCAGAGCTTGGTTGTACGCCGGCTAATTTGCCAAATTTCGTTCAGAAGCGAATCGGAACAGCGGAACTCTCCTCTTTGCGGCAGCGGATACGAACTTTGGTTCATATACATTTCGTAGAGCTTGACGGGAGCGCTTGCTTGCCGCACGGTTACGATCAGATAACGGCAGCCCCGACGCACAGGCGAGAGGTAGCTCTGCCTGCCGTCCCTGCAGATGTAACTAATGGTATTATCCAGTCCGTACGTATGCTGCCGGTAGTCTCCTTCCATATGCTCAATCCCATATACGTCTAAAATAGTGCCGGCTGCTGCTTCCAGCTCAAAGCCGATATAACCTGAGCGCTGCTCGCCGAGATCAACGACAAACTCGCAATCTCCAGCCAGGCCGGGCAGAACCGCCGGTTCAGGTGCGGGTACGACCATTTGCTGCAGCTGTGCCGGAACAGCCAGCGCCCTTGTCGCTGTTTGCCACACGCTGCTGCCAAATACGTCCTGATCAGTATACAGGCGGGTATCGAGCGGCTTCACCCACGACTCAAGCTCCGGCAGACTTTCCGGCGAAACCCCTTCCCGCAGCTGAATATAAAGCGGATGATCGGGGAGCGGCGGACTGTCCAGCCAATGCTGCGTCCGCTCGGCAGTGGCGAAGGGGCCGATCAGTGCAAACGGATTGCCGTCAGCATTTGTCCCGGTGGCAGAACCGCTTAGTGCTGTTGATGCCAATTCAGGGCGGGACAGCGTAAACGGCGCATCGGCATGGAACCCAAGATGCCAGCTGCTCCCGTGATCGTAGCGGGATTCCGTTTCAATCAGCACAAGATGCGAGCCTGCCGACGTTTCAAATACGTCGTAGCGCTCCGGCTCCACGCCGTAGCTGCGCACGGCCTTTTTGCCGTCAAGAAAAACGGCTCCTTCGGCTCCCGTAGGGAACCCGATTGTGAAGGTACAGGATTTTTCAACATTGACCTGAACCGAAAGGAACGCTTTGTAAGCGATCGGATTAGCGCTCCAAACGCTTTCCGGCAGCATAATTGTTTTCAGATCAAAAGCGGCCGCATACGCCGGAGGCTGAACCTCACACAGAGATATAACAGCCGATGGATATACCTTTTCTTCCGTAAGAAACGGAATGTCGCGGGGGACGAGCTTTTTCCAAGGGCCCTCGCCAGCAGCAGCAACTTGCCTTGCCGCCTCCCAACCCATGCCAGAAGCCTGAAAGCCTTCCGCAGTTTCGTCTGTTGTCCAATGCTCTGGAAGCTCGCGCGCATCAATAACTTCGCCGAAAGCCTGCTGACAGGACATGCGGGGAGCTGAGGACTGTTGTCCCGGAAGGCGGCTTGTCCCCCAGGAATCGTCCGTGGCGAGCAATACGCCGGATGGTCCTTCCAGCTCTGTGATGAGAGCTCCTTGTCCCAACAAATAATAAAAATTGGACATACCAAAATGCAGCACTAACACAGCAATCGTATTGCGGCGGCCGGGCAGCAGCAGATGAGCGACATCGTAACTGTCATAGGATTGCTCCTCGGGCCAGGAACGGACGGGGCCGCGTCCCGCTTGCGTTCCGTTTACATACAGAACGTAGCGGGAATCTGCACTTATATGCAAAACAGCTTCTTTGAGGCCGTTCTCCGGGCACTCAAAGCTTTTACGGAAGCAGCGCCATTCGTTGCGGGGACGATCCTCTTCTCCGCCCCAAATCCATTTGGCTGACCAAGTCCGGCCAATATTCATGATGATCATCCTCTCTGCCTTATTCCACCTCATTGTACGCTCAAGCATTCATAAAAAAGGGGTTGATTATGCCAAAAAGGATGGTTATTCTGACAATAAGGAGGGGAACGCATGGTTCGCACCGTAGTGGATGTAACGCCGGCTTCGCTATTTTTCCATCATAATCTGCCTTACCATATCAATCAGGTGTCGGAGTCGTTTCATTTGCATCTGCATCGGCATGAATTTGCGGAAATCAGCCTTGTTTTGACAGGAAGAGGAACGCATTACATCGGAGATTGCTCTATGGACGTAGCGCCTGGAGATTTATTTTTGCTGCCGATCGGCACGGAGCATGTGTTTCGTCCCCGCTCGATGAAAGGCGCGGAGCCGCTGCTCATAAGCAACTTCATCTTTTTGCCGGAGCAGGTTGAAGCAGCAATGGCCGGATTCCCAGGCATGAAGCGGCTTGAGCGCGCCAGAATGGCGCTGGATATGTTGGCATCTGGCCGCGAGCCTGAGTGGGTGAAATTAAAGGATCATAAGGGAGCGTATCGGCGAATATTCGAGGCGGCTCTTGCGGTGCATCGTAAAGAGGAGGAATATGCGGAGCCAATCCTGCATGCGATGTTTGTGCAGCTGTTAGCCGAGATCGAACGTGGGCTTGCCGAGGAGGAACACTTTGAAGGCGATCCGGCATCCCCTGCTCCTATGCATCGTGGGGAGGATAAGCTGGAGCTGCTGTTGGAACGCATCCAACAGAACCCGGCCGAAGCGGTTCATGCGGAACAGCTCGCTGCCGAGATCGGCTGGAGTGTACGTCATTTCCACCGTAAATTCAAGGAAACAGCGGGAAAAACGTTGGGCGATTACGTGCAGGACATCCGCATCGAGCTGGCCTGCAAGCTTCTGCTAAGCGGCGATAGCGTACAGCTGGCCGCCGAAAAATGTGGGTACACGGACAGAGGCTTTTTTACGCGTATTTTCACCCGTCGCATGGGATTGTCTCCTCGAGAGTACCGCAAACGAGAAGCTTTGGCATCCATTATTATGTTATAACTAGTTATGGACAGGAAACTTCGATGGATTATTTTTTTCTTGCTGGCCGCACAGTTCGAGCTAAACTAACGTTTGAAAAATAGGAGGGACAATTATGAAAAAAGGCAAGTTACCTTTTGTTATTGCCATTGCTGCGGTATCTGGTGGAGGAAAAACAACAATCTCGACGCATCTCAATGAAAAACTGGAAAACTCTAAAACACTGTTTTTTGACAATTACAATTTCGATGGTCCTGAAGACATTATAGGTTGGGTTGATAATGGAGCTGATTACGACGACTGGGATTTATCGCCTCTTATTAAAGATTTAGAAGCATTGCTTACCGAACCTTTAAACTACATAGTGCTGGACTTTCCGTTTGCCTATAAACACTCTAAAATGAGCAAATTCATTAATTGCACTGTGTTTATTGATACTCCATTGGATATTGCAATGGCACGTCGTGTTTCAAGAGATTTTAACAATAGTCCTGTTGAAAATATCATAGTGGATATGAATAACTATTTATCACAAGGGAGGCGGGGTTATTTGGAGATGCTAAAAACGATAAAGCCGAACTCTGACACTATTGTTGATGGCACTTTATCTATATCTGAAATTGTTTGTGTTATATCTCAGACTATAGATCAAAAGTTTAAGATGACTTGATTATGCCTTCGATGGATTAGTGCATGAATGGTCGGG
Organism: Paenibacillus herberti; assembly: GCF_002233675.1. Classification (GTDB taxonomy): domain Bacteria; phylum Bacillota; class Bacilli; order Paenibacillales; family Paenibacillaceae; genus Paenibacillus_O; species Paenibacillus_O herberti. The sequence goes on from NZ_NMUQ01000001.1 coordinate 1,721,055, forward strand.
CAGAAATGCTCTGAGTCTCGAGAGTTAATGTCCTCGTAAATCAAGATCACTTAATGGAAACTTACTGCTGCCCCAATTATAAACAATATAATAGTTGACTAGTCTTTCATCTGCGTTTAACGCTTTGAAAGTCGTGTTACCAATTTCAATAACAGAAATTAAATTACTTTCTTGCTTTTCAACTAAGTAACTCCATTCATCTTCTCGATAGTCTAAATAAAAATTATTTAATTCATCGATAGTCAGTTCCGATTTGATTAAAATAGCACCGAAAAATTGCATTCCATTTCCATTCCCCACTAATTTTCCGGCTAATGATACAGAATCTACCATCTTAGTTTTGTCTGGCAAAGGTAAGCTGATTAAATCTTTTTTACGGAATATGCATTATAATTGTTATAAAACGGAATGAATACAGCAGTTAAAACTGGAGCAAGAAATGCAATAATTAGAGTAAATTTAAATATTTTTTTCAAGTTAACACCTCTCTTAGAGACTTGCTTTCTTGTTTACCAGCGAAGATTTGAGCATTAACCGGATTCACCGCTTTGCCCTCGTCGACGGCATTGACATTGGTAAATTAAGGTAACTATATAAACGAAAACAGGCTCGGAAAGTTGTTAAAAAAGGGATCATCTAAAATTTTTTATGCGTAAATATGAAGTTAATTGGCCACCATTTCTGACCCGGTTCTTCTCGATTTCGGCATGAGCCCTTTGTTTAACCAGTGCCCGCAAGCGCGCAAAAAATCCCCCGAACATCTTCGCTTCGGAGGCTTAACTGCATGCAATCAAATACAGAGATAATATAGCGGTTATCTGAATGTAATAACGCTGCTGGAATCCGTAACCTGATAGGTGACCGGAGGGTGATTTAACAACGTTACTGAGACAGACCTTCTTGCAAAAAGATCTGTCCTCATGCCGACCTCGACGAATCCACGCACAAAATACCCACCTTCGCTAGTATGCTCTTCTACTCGGAACTCAATTGATGCATCTCCGGTGACCTCCACCTCAAAATTATGATCTCCTCCTCTCGGCGGTATTTCGAATGGAATCGGAGGTCCTGGAGATTCGAAGTCTCCGCTGCTGCGGATTGCCATTAACGTGTATATTCGCGTTTCATTAACGACCCGGAATCTGCGTGTTGCGGCGATTCCCAGCTCAAGCTGACCGCCCAGCTCTGTAGGAGGAATGGAAAAGATAGAGAGGGTTATTACAAGCAAAATAAACAATACCAGTACAATTCCCAAGCTCCGTTCTTTAGAAATTTCTATCGAATGATTCATATCTTTTCCTCCCGCAGCTGTGTTGCGAAATAAAACGAGGATTTATAAATTTGTCCTCTATTGAACCAACCGGGATGCCCGCCTGATTCGGGTATTTCTATATAAATATTAAAAAAAGGTTCCCTATGGCACGGCTACTACCTGTAAACCTTCTCTCTATGCTGCGCCGATTCTAGAAAAACAAAAACACCGCTCAACTCCCTTTTGGGAGCCAAGCGGTGTCTGTTCACTTTGATAATCCTAATGTCTAAATCAGCCTCTTAAGCAAACGCGCCTTGGCGGCGTTCTTCATAAGCGGTAATAGCATCGGCATGTTTGAGCGTGAGGCCGATATCGTCCAGCCCTTGCAGCAGGAACTGGCGACGATGCTCGTCGAGCTCGATCTCGATGCGCAGGCCATGGTCATCGGTCAGCAGGTTATTTTCCAGATCAACGTTCAACCGGTAGCCCTCATGAGCCGCTGTGCGCTGGAACAAATCTTCAACTTGCTCCTCGCTCAGCTTGATCGGAAGAATACCGTTCTTGAAGCAGTTGTTGTAGAAAATATCCGCATAGGACGGAGCGATTACGACTTTGTAGCCGTAGTCCAAAATGGCCCATGGTGCATGCTCGCGGGAGGAGCCGCAGCCAAAATTAGCACGGGAGATCAGGACGGAAGCGCCCTGATAACGCGGTTTGTTGGGCTCAAAGTTCGGGTTCACATTGCCCTCTTCGTCAAAACGCCACTCGAAGAACAGGAACTGGCCGAAGCCGCTGCGCTCGATGCGCTTGAGAAATTGCTTAGGAATGATTGCGTCGGTATCCACATTGACCCGATCAACAGGGGCTACGATGCCCGTATGTTTAACAAATGGTTCCATAGTCGTTGGTGCTCCCTTCTGTATGAAGCTGCGATAGGCCGCAGATTAGTTCGCTACTTTTTGTTTGATCTCCCAATCACGCACATCCGTGAAATGTCCCTTGATGGCTGCAGCAGCCGCCATAGCTGGGGATACGAGATGCGTACGTCCGCCGCGGCCTTGACGGCCCTCGAAGTTACGGTTCGACGTCGATGCACAGCGCTGCCCAGGCTCCAGAACGTCTGGGTTCATCGCCAGGCACATGGAGCAGCCAGCCTCACGCCATTCAAAGCCCGCTTCCGTAAAGATGTGATCGAGGCCCTCTTTCTCCGCCTGCAGCTTGACACGTCCAGATCCTGGAACAACGATTGCTGTTACATGGTTGCTGACTTTGTAGCCTCTAGCGATCTCGGCTGCAGCACGCAGATCCTCGATGCGGCCGTTCGTACAAGAGCCGATAAATACATAATCGATAGGAATCTGTGCCATCGGCGTGCCTGGCTTCAGATCCATATATTCAAGCGCCTTCTCGGCTGCTTTACGCTCATTTTCTGTTGGCAGATCAGCCGGAGTCGGAACGACAGACGTAATATCTGTGCCCATGCCCGGGCTTGTGCCCCAGGTAACTTGCGGAATCAGGCTGTCGACATCAAATTCAAGCACAGTGTCATACTCGGCGCCTTCGTCGGAGGAGAGCTCGCTCCAAGCGAGGACAGCCCTGTCGAAGTCAGCTCCCTGAGGAGCGTATTCGCGGCCGCGCAGGTATTGGAACGTAGTGCTGTCCGGTGCGATAAGGCCTGCGCGAGCGCCACCCTCGATGCTCATGTTGCAGACGGTCATACGCTCTTCCATCGTCAGGGAACGAATCGACTCGCCAGTGTACTCAAGTACATAACCGGTAGCAAAATCCGTGCCATACTTGGCGATCAGACCAAGAATCATGTCTTTCGCTGTCACGCCCGGTTTGCGGGAGCCGTTGAAGCGAATCTCCATCGTTTTTGCCCTTGACTGCTGCAGGCATTGAGTCGCCATTACATGCTCAACTTCGCTCGTGCCAATACCGAAAGCCAGCGCGCCGAAAGCACCATGTGTGCTCGTATGGCTGTCGCCGCAAACGATCGTTTTGCCCGGCCAAGTGAGGCCGATCTCAGGACCCATAACGTGTACAACGCCTTGATCAATGTTGTGAAGGTCGAACAGCTTAACTCCAAAGTCTTCACAGTTTTTAGTCAGGGTGTCGATTTGCTGCTTGGAGATTGGATCCTTGATGTTGAAACGGTCCTTGGTCGGTACATTGTGGTCCATCGTAGCGAATGTACGGTCCGGGCGGCGAATCCCACGGCCAGAAAGGCGAAGTCCCTCGAACGCCTGCGGCGAAGTAACCTCATGGACCAGATGCAGGTCAATATAGATGATGCTTGGCTTGCCTTCTTCTGCTTGAATAACGTGATTGTCCCAGATCTTCTCGAACATAGTACGCTTTTTCATTTGTATCACCTCGTATGAGTATCAGTTCATAAACATTGTGTTGTCTGTCTTAAAATTCGAAATTGTGAACAAATAGTGAACCATTTGTGAAGAAACGGTTTATTAATCTGATACTAGAATACACGTTATATGTTGATTGTTCCAAGATATAATATCTATAATGGTTATAGCCTTATGCTATAAAGCTTATGTAGAGGAGCCAACTATGGAACTGCGCCAATTGCAATATGTCATTCACATCGCCAAAGAACTTAACTTCTCCCGTGCTGCGGAGAAGCTTCATATCGCTCAACCTTCGCTCAGCCAACAGCTATCCAAGCTAGAAAAAGAAATTGGTGTCCTGCTCGTGCGCCGCACGACCAACTCTGTGGAGCTTACACATGCAGGAGAGGTTTTTGTAGATAAAGCGCAGTCCATTCTCGACAGTATCGAGCAGCTCAAAACAGAGATGGAGGATATGGCGCAAATGCGGCGCGGCCGCCTCGTAATCGGCAGCCTGCCGATTACCGGTTCCCATATCCTGCCGATCGTGCTGCCCCAATTCGGCCTGCTTTATCCCGATATTGAGCTGGTGCTCGTGGAGGACACAACCGCGCATCTGGAGCAGCTGGCCGTCAGCGGCCAGACGGACATCAGTCTGTTATCGCTGCCGCTCATTGACTCCACGCTGATCTATCAGCCGTTGATTCGAGAGGAGATCACGCTTGCAGTCCCTCCGAACCATCCGCTTGCCGGCCGCACGGAGCCTGTGGCGCTTGAGTCCTTGCAGGACGAGCCGTTCATCGTGCTCAAAAAAGGCCAAGGCTTCCGGCAAATCGCCATCGACCTATGCGCCGGGGCTGGCTTCCAGCCGCGAATTGTTTTTGAGAGCAGCAATATTGAAACGGTGCAATCACTCGTAGCTGCAGGAATGGGCTTGGCGTTTATTCCCCATATGATCGCGCATGGCAGACGCAGCGAGTTCACGCCGCATTTTTGCTCCCTTGTGGGCAAGCCATCCCGCACACTCGTCATTGCCAGCCGTAAGGGACGTTATCTGTCCAAAGCGGCAGAAGTTTTTATTGAGACGATGAAAGCCGCTGTGAGCAAACATTACGGGCAATACACCAACTAAAGACGATACAGCTGCGGCCGGCGATCCTCGAACACGGGGATACGGCCGCGCACCTCATCCACCAATGCCAGATCAATATCCACGGTTAGAATCTCTTCCTCCTCGCCGCCTTCGGCCAGAACTTCACCCCATGGATCAATAATCATTGAATGTCCAAAAAATTCGGTCTCACCGCTTATTCCAGTCCGGTTGCAGGCCACGACGTACATCTGATTTTCAATTGCCCTTGCGATAAGCAGCGACCGCCAATGATGCAGACGAGGTTTTGGCCACTCTGCGGGCACGAAGAGCACCTTTGCACCGGCCAGCGCCAGCGTTCGAGCCAGCTCAGGGAAACGGATATCATAACAAATCATCATGCCAGCCTGTGATTCCTCCAGCGTAAACAGTCCGGGCTGCACGCCTGCTGCCAGATGTTTCTCTTCCTGCATAAGACGGAAAAGATGCATTTTAGAATATTCCCCAGCTAAACGCCCTTCCCGGTCGAAAGCGTACATAGTGTTGAAAACTTTATCCTGTTTTTTCTCTGCAATGGAGCCGCCGATGGCATGAATGCCCGTCTCCCGACTGAATTCGGCAAGCATCGTGCGAGTGCGTTCCCCTTCAGGGTCCGCCAGTTCTCCAATGCGATCGAGTGCGTAACCCGTATTCCACATTTCCGGCAAAATAATGACGTCAGGCTTAATATCCGCTGATGCAGCCTCCTGCAATCGGCTCTGCACCCTTTGAAAATTGAGCTCCGGCTCTCCAGCATCTACATGGATTTGCAGCGCCGCAACGCGGAGGCCTCCGTTTTGTTTATTCATCTATTACAGCACCTTTCCCCGGCAAAATAACCGTGTACCTTTTGATTGTTCTAATCTTAACGTCTCATAGTGTGATGTCAAGATGGACAGGTTAAGGGTAGAGTCCCGGCTGCCCTGAGCAGCACGAAAGGAGCACTCCCTATGCCCAAACGCTTAAACCATGCGGCCACTTTTGCTGCCTTTTCCCTTGTTTTGACCTTTGTGTTCGCTGATTTGCCGGAAGTTGGCGCCGCATCGCCTGCAGCAATTAGTTCAAGCTCATGGAGTCCAGCAGCAGGCGAAAACATTGATTTACCGCCTGTTTTCCTTCCGGCGAATATGGCCGAAGCTTTTGAGGCCTCTTCCGCTCCCCAAACTGCACACCGTCCGGTGCAGATTTTTGATATCAATGCAGGTAAAGTCGTGCGTACGCTCGACAATTCGGCGGAGTACCAACAGATGGCTAAAAGCTGGCTTGATTCTGCCGAAGGCCTTTCCGCAAATCTGTCTCCAGATGAAAAATGCGGGTATGTCTTCCGTATACCACTTCAAGAACCGTATGAGCTGCGCAAAGGTACCCTTACCTTTCAAGTTGAGGATGTGTTCCTGTTTTATTGTAAGGAGCGTGAACCCGAGCTGCTCGTATTCGACAAAAAAAAGAAACCTTATCTACTGACGGCCAATCCGGACCTGACTCCCTTCTTCAATAAAACCGGTATCCAGCCTTGAATTCCCCACTCTCATCCCGGCCTCTCGACAGCTTGACCTTCCTCTGATACCATGGGTGCAGAATGCTGGAAGGCCTATCGCATGAGCTGCGGACTTCTGCAAGGATGAGCAATGGAGTGATGACAAGATGAGCAATAGCCGCTTCAGCGGAACGGTGCCCGACATTGTACCCGCTAACCGGATGCAGGGGCTGCCAGAGCAGTTTTTTGCCAAACTGGTCGGTAAAGCCAACGCACAGGCCGCACGCGGCCGGGATGTAATCAACCTTGGTCAAGGTAACCCTGATACCCCGACACCTGCGCATATCGTAGAAGTGATGCAGCAAGCGTCCGCGGACCCGAAATATCACCGTTATCCCCCTTTTCGCGGTTATCCTTTTTTAAAGGAAGCTGTGGCTAAGCGCTACAAGGAGGACTACAACGTTGACCTTGATCCGGAAACTGAGGTGGCTATTCTGTTCGGGGGCAAAACAGGGCTGATCGAGATCAGTCAGTGCCTGCTGAATCCTGGGGATCTATGCCTCGTGCCAGATCCCGGTTATCCCGACTATTGGTCCGGCGTGTCCCTCTCTGGAGGGCGTATGTCCTTTATGCCGCTGCGCGAGGAAAATAGCTTCCTGCCGGATTACAGAGCGATCAGCGATGCTGACCGCCAAGACGCCAAGTTGATGTTTTTCAACTATCCGAACAATCCAACTGGAGCCGTAGCTACAGCGGAGTTCTACCGTGAAACAGTCGAATTCGCTGCAAGTAACGGAATCGTCGCGGCAAGCGACTTCGCCTACGGCGCGCTCGGCTTCAATGGTCAACGCCCCATCAGTTTCCTGGAAACTCCGGGAGCCAAAGACGTTGGAGTTGAGTTTTACACTCTTTCTAAAACGTACAATATGGCCGGCTGGCGAGTTGGTTTTGCGCTCGGCAATGCGAAGATTATCGAGCTGATCAACCTGATTCAGGACCATTATTTCTGCAGCCTGTTCGGCGGCATTCAAGAAGCTGCCGCTGCCGCGCTGAACGGTTCGCAGCAATCGGTGCGGGAGCTAGGCGCTAAGTATGAGTCCCGACTGAATGCCCTATTCCAAGAGCTGGATCGCATCGGCTGGAAGGCCGAGCGACCGGGCGGCTCCTTCTTCTGCTGGCTGCCTGTGCCGCAAGGTTATACTTCGGCAGAGTTCGCTGACCTTGTACTGGAAAAAGCCGACGTTGTCGTCGCGCCAGGCATTGGTTTCGGCACCCACGGCGAAGGTTATGTGCGGCTCGGCCTGCTTACCGATGAGGATCGGCTGCGCGAGGCGATCGCACGAATCGGGAAGCTCGGGTTGTTCGGCTGAACGGGCTCCATCCGGGTTCCTTTACGGCTTTACAGTGATCGGGCGTCATGGTATGCTGGTTGCAATCATAAAACTCAAGACGCTATGAAGGGAAATGCCAGACATCAGCGGCGCATCAGAGAGCAATCTCCATTGGCTGGGAGAGATTGCAGCGCTCGCCGTCTGCACCCGTCCCGGAGCGCCCGGCGAGGAGCCGGACAGCGCCCTCTGTTACAAGGGCCCCGAGAGGGACGGCATTTGCCGTCCAAGTTTAAGGTGGTACCGCGGAAGCTGAAGCTTTCGTCCTTTAGAGGACGAAAGCTTTTTTTTGTATGCTGACCCATTGCTCGGTGGAAAAAGTGAATCAGGAGTTGACAGTTAACATGAACGGACAAAGACGCATCATCAAAATCGGGAGCAGCTCGCTTACGAGTCCCGAAGGCGGATTGAACAAAAAACAGCTGGCGTTTTATGCCGCTGAGTTGGCATCCCTGCATCGGCAAGGCCATGAGGTGCTGCTTGTCACTTCCGGCGCAGTAGCGGCTGGCTTTAAAGTAATCGGCTACGAATCCAGACCCAAGCTGCTGCATGAAAAACAAGCGGCCGCTGCGGTCGGCCAGGCGCTGCTGATGCAGGCTTATCAGGAGGCTCTTGCCTCAGAAGGCATCCGCTGTGCGCAGCTGTTGCTGACGCGACCGGATTTTACGACTCGGGGCCGTGGCCGCAATGCGATGATGACGATTGAAGAGCTGCTGCGACAAGGGGTCATCCCGATTATTAACGAAAATGATACCGTATCGACGGATGAGCTTAAATTTGGCGATAACGATATGCTCTCGGCGCTGGTCGCCAATCTGGTCGGGGCTGGGCAGCTCATTATTATTACGGATACCGACGGGCTTTATACCGCCGATCCGAGGTACGATCCCAATGCCCGCAAAATCGAGCGCGTTGAGGAAATTACCGGTGAGCTGATGAGTCATGCCGGCGGCGCTGGCACTAGCGTTGGTACCGGAGGCATGCGCTCCAAAATCGAAGCAGCCCGCATCGCCATGCGCGGCGGCGTACCGGCCTTCATCGGGCGCGTGCTGGAGCCCGGCGAGTTGCAGCTGGCCGCTGACGGACGCGGCAAAGGCACCTATTTTGATTCGCAGAAAAATCATCTTCCCGTCAAAAAGCAATGGCTCGGCTTCCACTCCACGCCAAGCGGCCGAGTTGCGGTTGATGAAGGCGCGAAGAACGCACTTATAAATGGAGGCAAAAGCCTGCTGCCTGCAGGCGTAACTGAAATTAGCGGCGAATTCCATCCCGGCGATGTCGTCGAAGTGACGGATGGGGGGGGCAAGCTGATCGGCCGCGGCATCGTCAACTATGCCGCTTGGCAGCTGCGTGCAGCGGCCGGCCTTAGCTCCGAGGAAGTCCGCAGACGGATCGAGGTCAATCGGATTGAAGTCATCCACCGCGATGAATGGATTACGCTGGCTTGACGCGGCATTTTGGACACGATGATTAATAAGGAGGAACTATAGATGAACAGCAATTCTACGTATACCTCGCCAAGGGCCGAAGCAGAGGATAAAGCGGCAAAAGCCAGAAAAGCAGCGGCCAGCCTTGCCGTTCTCACAACGGAGCAAAAAAACGAAGCTCTTGAGCTCATTGCAGCCGCTTTGGTTCAACGTACACCGGAGCTGCTTGCAGCCAATGAAATCGACTTGCAACGCGGCCGCGAGGGCGGTACCCCCGCTTCCCTACTAGATCGGCTGAAGCTCACACCGGAGCGCATCGTCGGCATCGCCGAGGGCGTTCGCCAGGTCATCGTTTTACCCGATCCTGTTGGCAACACCTTGCAAAACATCCAGCGTGCGAACGGCTTGCAGATTACACAGGTGACCGTGCCGCTCGGCGTCATCGGGATGATTTATGAAGCACGGCCTAATGTTACCGTGGATGCAGCATCGCTTTGCTTGAAAACCGGCAACGCCGTTGTACTGCGCGGCGGCAGCGCCGCCCTGCAGACGAACCTCAAGCTGGTCGAAGTGCTGCGCGGCGCACTGGCAGGCTCGGCCCTCCCACCTGAAGCGTTGCAGCTCATCGAAGATCCAAGCCGCGCTTCTGCTGATGCTATGCTAAAACTGAACGGCTTGCTGGATGTCATTATTCCACGCGGCGGCGCAGCTCTCATTCGCAACGTTATCGAGAATGCAACCGTGCCTGTCATTGAGACCGGCGCTGGAATCTGCCATACTTATGTCCATGAAGATGCGGATGTCGAGATGGCTCTCCCTATCGCACTCAACGCCAAAGTGCAACGGCCATCGGTATGTAATTCCATGGAGACGCTGCTGCTGCACCGTGAATTTGCTGCGGCACATCTCCCCCATATAGCTGGCGCGATGAAGGAAGCTGGCGTTGAGCTGAAGGGCTGCGCGGAAACGGTTAAACTTGCCGGAGACGCAGCACAATTTCAGCTGGCGACCGAGCAGGACTTTGCAACAGAATACAACGACTATATACTGAACATTCGCGTGGTGAGCAGCCTCGAGGAAGCGCTGGAGCATATTGAGCAGTTCGGCACTCGTCACTCGGAATGCATCGTTACAGCTAGCGATGAAGCCGCTTCGGCGTTCCTCGATCGCGTAGATGCCGCCGCCGTTTACCATAATGCTTCAACCCGATTCACGGACGGATTTGAATTCGGCTATGGCGCGGAAATCGGCATAAGCACGCAGAAGCTGCATGCTCGCGGCCCGATGGGCTTGCCTGCACTCACCTCAACCAAGTACCGTATCCAAGGCAACGGTCAGATCCGGGGGTAATCGCTCTACTGGGTCGACGTGTTCGTCCCGCCTCGGATCACTTTTTCCAACGTTATTCAGCCCTAAGCGGCTTACCGCATATCAGACACAAGGAGGCACCTATTCATGACTATGCATACTGCCGCAGACTCCGCTGCGGCTTCAGCTTCACAAAACTCGCAGCTGCAGCAGCTGCGCTTCTGCTTCTACGGTGCAGGCTCAATGGCGGAAGCCGTTGCACGAGGCATGACCGAGCGCAAGTTATGTCCGCCGGAGGGAATCGGCATGTTCAACCGCAGCGGCGGTCCCCGTCTGGCTGAACTTCGCTCACGCTACGGCCTCACAACCGCTGAAACACCAGAGGACAAATCACGAATGCTTGCCGAAGCCGATGTCATCATTCTGAGCATGAAGCCGAAGGACGCCGAGGAAGCCATTCGTTCCGTGAGCAGCATCCTGCGGGAAGGCCAGTTGATCGTCTCCATGATTGCCGGTCTGTCCATCCGTACGATTCAAGCTTTAATCGGCAAGCGGCTGCCGGTCGTCCGCACGATGCCGAACACCTCCTGTTCCATCGGTCTTGGTGCCACTGGCATCAGCTTCTCGCCGGATGTCAGCGTAGAGCAGCGCATGATCGGTGAACAGCTGTTCCGTTCGGTCGGTCTCACTGTGACGGTCGAGGAAAATCTGCTGGAAGCTGTTACTGGCGTCTCCGGCAGCGGCCCCGCCTACCTGTACTACATCATGGAATCCATGATTAAGGCTGGTGTTGAGCTTGGACTGGACAGCGCGTTATCTCGTGAGCTTACCGTGCAAACGATGCTTGGCGCTGCTGAGATGATGCGTGTGACGGGCGAGGAGCCTGCTGAGCTACGCCGCCAGGTGACAAGTCCCGGCGGTACTACGCAAGCCGCGATTGCTCTCATGGAGGAGCATGAGGTCGGACTGCATTTTCGCAGCGGCATGAAGCGTTCTGCAGAGCGAGCGGCCGACATTGGACGCGAACTGGAAAGGAGTGTTCTTGGTGACCAACACGAATCTTAACGGATTAACTGGCATGTGCGTCGCGACATATCGCGTGCATGATGATGGGGCTGATTTTGCCAAAAAAGCTCTGTCCATCGCAGTTGGCCTCACGGTCGGCAGTTGGACCGATCTTCCTGAGCTGCGCAAAGCAGAGATGGAAAAACATCTCGGCCGAGTGCTGTCAGTCGAGGAGCATGAAGGCGACGGCTCTCCCGGGGGCCGCCACGCCGATATTCGCATCGCCTACCCGGACATCAACTTCAGCCGGGATATTCCGGCGCTGCTCGTAACGGTGTTCGGCAAACTGTCGATGGACGGCCGCGTTAAGCTCATCGATCTCGACGTTTCAGAAGGCTTCCAAAGTGCATTCCCCGGTCCGAAGTTCGGCATCCAGGGTGTGCGCGGCCTGCTAGGCGTCCATGACCGCCCGCTGCTTATGAGCATTTTTAAATCGGTTATTGGCCATGATCTGAAAGGGTTGGAAGAGCAGTTCTACCAGCAGGCGCTGGGCGGTGTTGACCTGATCAAGGATGACGAGATTCTGTTCGAAAATGCGGAAACCGGCATCGATCGGCGTGTAACCGTCTGTATGGAAGCGGCCCGCCGGGCGTCGGAGCAGACGGGACAAAAGCTGCTCTACGCCGTCAACCTGACGGGCCCTACGAGCAAACTTGCCGATCAAGCCCGCCGCGCAATCGCGGAGGGAGCAAACGCGCTGCTGTTCAATGTGCTCGCCTACGGCTACGATGCTCTGCATGAGCTGAGCGCCGACTCCACGATTAATGTACCGATCGCAGCGCATCCAGCGCTGGCCGGGGCGTTTTATCCATCGCCGCATTACGGCATCGCCGCCCCGCTCTTGCTCGGCAAGTTGATGCGACTCGCTGGCGCGGATCTTGTGCTGTTCCCATCGCCATACGGCTCCGTCGTTATGCCAAAGGAGGAAAACTTGGCCATCCGCGAGGCATTGCTCGATGAAACTCGCCCGATGCGGACCAGTTTCCCTGTCCCTTCCGCTGGCATCCACCCTGGACTCGTGCCGCTCCTAGTGCGTGACTTCGGTCTGGATTCCGTCGTTAATGCCGGCGGCGGCGTACATGGTCATCCCGGAGGCGCAGCCGCCGGCGGACAGGCATTCCGTCAGGCTATAACAGCGGCGATGAGCGGAGTTCCGCTTCAGCAAGCGGCTGCCGAGCCAGGCCATGAAGCGCTGCGTGCAGCTGTGGAAGCTTGGGGCGTTCGCGAAGCTTAAGCAAATGCATTTACGAAAGAAGGCATAAAAGCATGAATCATGAGTCAGCCCGCAGTGGAACAGCTATACATACAGAGGTTTCCTCAGCGGCCAAAAAACGCGTTATCTTCTGCGATTTTGACGGAACGATAACCGAAAACGATAATATTATCGCGATAATCAAGCATTTCAACCCCCAGGGTTGGGGAACGCTTGTGAAAGATACCATTGAACAACGAATGTCTATCCAACAAGGAGTGGGCGACTTGTTCCGCCTCCTCCCGGCTTCCATGAAGGAAGAGGTCATCCGTTTCTCCATCAGCAACGCCGTTATCCGCGATGGGTTCCAGGAATTGCTGGACTATTGCCATGAAGAAGAGATCGAATTTTTCGTGACGAGTGGTGGCATTGACTTTTTTGTATATCCGCTGCTGCAGCCATTTGGCATTCCTCAAGATCATATCTATTGTAACCGTGCGGATTTTACTGGTGAAAGAATCGAGATTCTGTGGCCGCATTCCTGCGATGAACATTGTCCAAACGGCGGCTGCGGCATGTGCAAAACAGCGGTCATCCGCCGTTACCCGGCCGAGTCCTATGAGCGGATTCTTATCGGCGACAGCATCACCGACTTCGAAGGTGCGAAGCTGGCTGATCAGGTGTACTCCCGCTCCCATCTTACGCTCAAATGCCGTGAGCTCGACCTTCCACACCATGAGTTCGCTACCTTCCATGGTGTTGTTGCCAGCCTGAAGGAGCGCCAGCACTCCAAGAAAGAAGGGATATAACATGTCATTTCAGGAATTCCAACCGAAGCTAGAGGACAAACAACGCGCTTATGCCGAGCTGGCCGAGGTGAAAGAGTTATTCGCCTCTCGCGGCTGGTTCGCCGGAACAAGCGGTAATTTATCCGTGCGCGTCGGGGATTACAATCCCGGCAGCTTCCAGTTCGCCATTACAGCGAGCGGCAAGGATAAGTCCAAGCACACGCCGGGGGACTACTTGCTCGTCGACCAAAATGGCAAGCCATGCGAGTCCACCGCACTGAAGCCCTCTGCCGAAACGTTGATTCATTGCGAAATTTACCGTTTGACCGGAGCGGGAGCTATTTTCCATATTCATTCCATTTTCAGCAATGTGATCTCGGAATGGTTCTGGGAGCGCCGCTCCGTGCCCGTCACCGGCGTTGAGCTGATCAAAGGTCTCGGCATTTGGGAAGAAGAAGCTCATATCGAGATTCCCATCGTTCCTAACTTTGCCGACATTCCGCGTATCGTGCCCGAAATTACCGATGTGCTGAACCCTCGCCTGCCAGGTGTGCTGCTGCGCAAACACGGCATTTATGCTTGGGGAGCAGATGCCTTCGAGGCGAAGCGTCACCTGGAATCGTTTGAATTCCTGTTTGAATATGTGTACCGCTGGGAGCTGCTGAATAAAACTCGCTCTTAAGCTAAATGGCCATGCAGGGGCTCCCTGCATGGCCATTTTTTTAATTGGAATTCCGTGAAGGTAAGGATTCCGCGGCTTCGAGCAGCCGCTCCACTCCCTCAGCGATACTTTTCTCTCCTAGCAAGGAGTAGCTAATTCGAATCCAATCATCCATTTCTCCAAAAGGATCGCAGATGCTGCCGGGAACAAAAGCGGCGGACAGCTCCAGACTGCGGGCAAGCAGCTGCTCTGCAGATATTTCTTTTGGAAGCTGGATCCAAAGATTCAAGCCTCCTTCTGGACTCCTCCATTTCCATCCGCTGTGCTCAAAAGCATGCTCCATAGCTTCCTTGCGTAAGCGAACAGCAAGTCTCAATTTCTCAATATGCTCCTGCATGCGATGGGAGAAAAAGAAGGAATGGAATATTTTCTGAGCGAGAACTGGAGTTCCCGCATCGGCCAGAGCCTTAATCGGACGGATCGCCTCCATGACCGATGGGCGTGCAATCAACATAGACATGCGTAAACCAGGGGCAATGTACTTGCTATAGCTGCGAATATAAACGACATAACCTTCCGTGTCGTAATAGAACATTGGCGGCGGTGGCGGCTTATCGAAATATAGATCATGATAAACGTCATCCTCCACTAAAATGCAGGAATAACGCTCCGCCAACTCGATCAGCGCTTTGCGCTGTACAGTCGGCACCGTGTATCCGGTCGGATTATGAAAAGTGGGATTCAAATAAAACATCCGCGGCTTCTCCACCCGCATTAGTTCCTCAATTCTCCCCAAGTCGTATCCTTCAGGGGTCAGATCTACTGGAAGCATGCGGATTCCCTGCTGCTGAAACAGATCGATTGCCGGACTATACGTCGGGCGCTCGATTAACACCTTATCCCCCCGCTTAACCAAAGCGCGTGACACCAAATCTATCGCTTGCTGCGAGCCAGAGGTGACCATAATTTCTTCCGCTGTCGCTTCAATTCCATGCCGAACCCGGAAATACTCCGCCATCGCTTCCCTTAACGCGAGGTCTCCCATAACAGTTGAATAAGTGCTCAGCACCATCGGATGTCGGTCGAGCACCTCTTTGGCGTGGCTGGCAAGAAAACGGTTAGGTAGCAATGTCGGATCGAGGAGCGCCTCAGACATTCTATACATCACGGGAAAGCTGTGTATATCCGATAATCGGCTGCGATTGCGGTAACCCGGCCGGGCCGCATAAGCCCAATGCCCCTCCTGTCCTCCTGCAGGAAGTCCCACCCCCGACTCCCGGTTCCGTACATAATAACCGGAGCGGTATCTGGACTCCAGCACCCTCTCTTCCTCTAACCGGCTATAAGCCTTAAGGACCGTTAAACGATGTACGCCAAGCCTCTCCGCCATCACGCGCACGGAAGGAAGCCGCTCGCCCTCCTTCCATTCACCGGTTCGCAGTCCCTCCAGCACGGCTTCCTCCACCTTAAGCTTCATCGAACGACCCTCAGATTGCCCTTTTTGCTCTTGTTGCTCTTTTTGCTCCATGATTCCGCCTCCCCTCCGTTGTTATCCTCCGGTTTCCGGTTAATCCTTTCTGTTCTAATCTTAATTAATCTGTTCTAACTGTCAACTGTTATGATGCCTCTACTATGGAAAAGCCGTCCAAACACCTAACAGGACGCCATAAGCATTGAACAGCGGGAATTCATCATCGGGGCTCTACATTCATCAACGACTAGCACAAGGGGGAAGCATCATGGTTTTGTTCAATTATGTAATTATGTGCATGGTTTTCGGTACGACTTTTCTAGCTATCAAGGTTGGCGTAGAAGCGGGGCTGCCGCCATTTCTATCGGGCGGTATTCGTTTTGTGGCAGCTGGAGCTATCATTTATGCCTGGCTGATGTGGCGTCGCAAAGCTTCACTTTCACTGCTTTTTCGCAAAGAGGTGCTGCTGATCGCAGCAGGTAGTACGTTTACGACGTTCTCGGCGCTCTATTGGGCGGAACAGCATATCGACTCCGGCATGGCTGCCGTGCTGTCAGCGACAGGCCCGATTGCGATTATAGTGATGCAGTCGCTTGCGCTAAAGCAGCGTATTTATCGAATGGAAAAGCTCGGCTGTGCGCTCGGTTTTGCTGGAGTAGTTGTGCTCATGCTTCCGAATCTGTCGGGTGGAAATGACGGCTTGTGGCTCACGGCTTGTTTACTCGTTCTGCTGAGCTCGTTTGGATATGCAGCCGGAAGTCTCTTGACGAGACGTGTACTGCTGCGTAATCCCGAGCAATCTCCTATCGTCCTCAACGCGGCTCAGATGGTCGTCGGTGGAGCGGGACTACTGCTTTTATCCGCATTAATGGAACGTCCCTCCTCAGCCTCTATCGCTTGGTTACCCGCCACAGGCTCGCTGCTGTATCTGATTGCCGTTGGCTCCATGTTAGGACATAGCTTGTTTGCCTGGCTTATAAAAGCGACCAATGCGTTCTTTCCTTCTACGTGGCTGTACGTTTCCCCGGTCATAGCGTTAAGTATTGGCGCAATTGTATTCGGGGAGCAGTTGACACTCTTCTCGATTTGCGGAAGCCTGCTCGTACTGGCTGGCGTCGTTTTGCCCAAGCTCAAGGAGTTGAAAGCCTATGTTTCTACACCGTCCCAGCGCCGGAAAAAGGCAGCTTGAGTCTAATCGCAATTAAAATCAAAGGCCGTCCAGTCCCCCTTTTTTAGGGGACTGGACGGCCTTCAATAAATTCTATCACTCGCCCACTCTTACGCGCGGAAGCCTCTCAAAAACTGCACGGCTGCGGCAATATCTTGCTCCGGTTGTGCGCCTACCTCGCGCTCGATTGTCAGGTAACCCGTGTAACCGATGTCCTGCAGCGCTTTGAGATAGTTCGGCCAGTCCACTTTGCCTTCGCCTAGCGGTACCTCGCGGAAATCATCGCCTTCCTCGGCTTCAACCGCAAGTTTCTCATGGCTCATCGCTTCATGCTCGAAGCCGAGCATGCCATAAACTTTGCGGGGGTCCACATTTTCCTTGAGCTTAATGCCATCCTTGGCATGGGTGTGGACAATATAACTGCCCAATGTGTATACGCCTTGCACCGGGTCGTCGCCTGTCACCATGACCATATTGGCCGGATCAAAGTTGACGGACAGACCATTCGTACTCAGCTTGTCGAGGAACTCCTTCAGATGCGTCGCACGCTCCGGACCGGTCTCAATCGCGAAGTAGGCGTTTTTGCTGCTTGCATAACGGCTGATCTCATCGCAAGCTTGCAGCATCGTTTGGTAGATTTCACTGTTTTCATCATCTGGCACGATTCCGATATGCGTGGTGACAATGTTACATCCCAAATCAAGCGCCAGATCTAGAATACGCTTGGATTTCTCGACCTTCCAGACGTTCTCTTTTTTATCCTGGAAGCCATGTCCTGCCAAATCACCAACAAGCGCGGAAATGGTGAGGCCGAGAGAGTCGATGTATTCGCGCAGCTCCCTGCGGTTGGCCGCATCGAGACGGTCCGGGTCCATTTCACCAGATACAGCATAGATTTGTACGCCGTCTGCGCCGACTTCTTTCGCCTTGCGCAGCCCTTCACGAACGCCTACCTGGAAGCTGTCCACAATTACGCCGATCGGATTCTTAATAGCCATATTAAAAACCGCCTTTACTCATAGTGTAAAATTACCGTTTCTCGATAGCGATGATTCTGTAAAAGATGACTTAGATTGCAGCACCGAAACCAGCTCCGATGAGCATATTCATCCCATAGTTCTATCTTAATAACCTATCGCCTAACGGACTAGAACTGCATTGCCGAGTAGTTGGATTTTTGTGCGGAACGCAGGCGGAGCGTAGGCAAAACGCAAGCAGGAGCCCGCCGCAGATGCGGACGAGCTCCTGTTAGAACAAATTCAACGGCGCTAGCTTCTTAGCCGACCGTTACCCATTCTCCGCGCTGATCAGCAGAGGCGATTTCGGCGCGTACAATGGCGATAGTGTCCTTCGTGCTTTGACCGTCCGCTTCCTCAATTGGCGTACCGTTCAGCAGAGACTCTACGAAATACTTGATTTCGTAATAGTACCCTTGGTTATCCGACAGCTCTGCAACATAACCCGGAGCATCATTAGGATTCACACGCAGCTGATTGTTGACGAACTGCAGATTACCATTTTGGAAAGTGACGCGGAAGCCCATCTCAAAGCCGAAATCGCCGTTCAGCGTCCAGTCCACCTGAGTGTGGATGACCGCATCTTGCGAGTAACGATAATTCGTCGACACAATGTCATATCCGCTGCCTGGGATGACATTAACTGCGTTTGTGGAAACAGCTTCCGGCTTGCCGAACAGCCAGTTGACGACATCGGTATCATGCACATGCATGTCCAGAAGAGCACCGCCGCCTTTGTCCTTTTCGAGCACCCAAGGGCCCCAAGTCGGTGTCCCGCCGCCGCGGTAGAAGTAAGCATAGGTTACTTTTCCAAGTGAACCTTCGTCGATAAGCTTTTTCAGCTCAACATAGGCAGGCCAGAAGCGCAGGCATTGGCCAATCAGCAGCGATTTGCCAGCTTGCTCAGCTGCCTGGATCATCGCGTCACACTCATCTGTATCCATAGCCATCGGTTTCTCGCATAATACATGCACGCCTGCTTCCAAGCATTGAACTGTCACTTGGCGGTGTAGGAATGTTGGCAAAGTAATATCTACCGCGTCCAGATCCTCTTTTTCGAGCATCTCGGCAATAGAAGTATATTGGGCAAAAGCCGTCAAATCCACGACCGTACTGCCTGCGTCGAGATTGCCTCCGCCTCCACCTCCTTGCAGCTTAACCGGGTCGGCGTCGCAGATCGCGACAACCTTAACCTGCACACCTTCTTGCTCCAGCCGCAAATAGTTTTCGAGATGAGCCCGTCCCATGAAGCCAAGTCCAATCATACCAATTCGAATCATTATTTTTTGCTCCTTCCGAGAATGGCATCCATCGCTGCCGAAGTGTTGTATACGATTTGAACGCTATGATGCGTATAAGGCGGGATCATTTCGGCGGTGACAAAGCTGTCATAGCCGATTGCTTCCAGTTCACGCACGACGGCAGGATAGTCCACATCGCCAGCAAGCAGATCAACGAAGCCATGAAGTCCGCCAGCCGCGCGGCGGTAATCTTTGAAGTGAACCTTTTTGATGCGAGAGCCGAGAATTTGAATCCAATGCTCTGGATAACCGGAGTAAACGACGTTGCCTACATCGAAGTAGGAGCCGACATAATCGGAACCGACCGCATCGATGAAACCTCTCATCTCTAGCGGGGACAGCAGGAATTTGTTCCACACATTTTCAACACCAATGTTGACCTTGAGCTTCTCTGCTTCGGATGCCAGCTCCTGGAACGTCTCCAAGGCGCGTTCATACGCTTTATCATAGGCGACTACCGGAGCGCCAGGAATGAAATCGACACCGACTGCACCTGGCACAACCAGAATCGTATCCACTTCAAGAAGGGCTGCGAATTCGAGCTGCTTGCGGATGATGTCCTTCGCCTTGTTGCGGGTAGCCTCGCTGTCGCTCGTTGGCGGAT
This sequence comes from Paenibacillus herberti, assembly GCF_002233675.1. Lineage (GTDB taxonomy): Bacteria > Bacillota > Bacilli > Paenibacillales > Paenibacillaceae > Paenibacillus_O > Paenibacillus_O herberti. The sequence continues at coordinate 1,740,650 of NZ_NMUQ01000001.1, forward strand.
AGGACCAGTACAAACCGCTCGCCAGGCTGGACAGCTCCAGACCCGTATCGCGTGCAAGTTGCAAATAACCGAGAACTTCCTTGTCGCTGCTTTCCAGGCTAAGCTGACCCGTTTCTTCCAGAGCAAGCTCAATACCGTCGAATCCAGCGTCCTTGGCGATGGCGATGCTTTGCTCAACCGTAGTGCCAGCCGGGAAGGACCATGCGTTAATTCCTTTTTTCATGAAGTGCAGCCTCCTCTTCTATTTCCTAACGTTTATACCTTGGATTATAGACCGAAGAAAGCGTTTTGAATTTATCATTTTGGCCGCTGTTTTTGCATTTTCGTGGTACGATAGAGGCATAACGTCCTGATGGAGGAAAACCAAACATGAATTATATTCCATTACACCTTAAACAGGACTTACAAGTCGACGAATTGATTTCCTTGCATTATTTTGAATACCCAAAGGGCTTTTTGTTTGAGGGTGAGTCGCATGATTTTTGGGAGCTATTATATGTGGACAAGGGCGAGGTAGAGGTGCGTGCCGACGACAGGCTGCTTGTTCTGCAGCAAGGCACCATCGTTTTCCATAAACCAGGGGAGTTCCATACGGTCCGAGTGGACAGCAAACATCGACCGCCTAACCTGATCGTCATCGCTTTCACCTGCTCCAGCCCGCTCATGGAGAAGCTTCACGACCGGGTGGACGTTCTTCAAGAAAGAGAGGTTGGTTGGCTGTCGATTCTGCTGCAAGAGGGATTTGCGAGTTTCTTGCCGCCCTTTCATGACCCGAAAACTCACCAGATTCGGCGCAATCCTAATGCTCCGCCTACTTCGGAGCAGATGTTCCGGCTCTGTCTTGAGCTACTGCTGATCAGTCAGATTCGCAGCGCTGATGCTGCTGGGGGACGTGACAACCGGCGATCGGCCACTCCGGCCATGCGCGCGGCTGGACAAGATACAATCGATAAGCTGAAAGCTTTTATGGGAGAGAAGCTCGGGGAGACGTTAACGCTGGAGGATCTATGCCAGGCGGCCCATCTTGGGCGCACCCGACTCAAAGAGCTGGTGCAGCTGCATAGCGGCATGGGGCCGATGGAGTTGTTCCGCCAGATGAAGCTGGAGGAAGCGAAGTCAATGATCCGCGAGCGCAGTTATAGCATGACGGAAATTTCGGCACGGCTGGGGTATTCCAGCTTGCATTATTTTTCCAGAGACTTCAAACGTGCTACTGGCATGCCGCCATCGGAGTATGCTCGCACAGTCGAAGCTCTGCTGGGATGAATATGGGTTAGGTCTTGCTAGATAGAGACGGGGGAACGGGATGCTTCGCAATAATCTGCTGTCATTGGCGGCGCATGCAATAGTGCTGATCTTCAGCGGCCTGCTTAGTAGCATGGCGGGCCGACAGCCCCTATGGATTTATTTCGTTGTCCTTCTCTCTTTTTTCGGATATGCACTCTTCGGCTATTTGTACATGCATCAGATGCGAACCAGCCTCCAAAACTTTGCTTCCGTCTCGTTGGCGAGTCTAATCGGCTTACTAATCGGGGTGTATTGCTGGAGTTTCCCAAGCCTGATGGGATTTAATTGGATGATCTTTCTCTTTTACAATCTATACGCTTTTTTGCTTGCTGATTTTGTTCCGTTTTCTCCTGAGCCTAAGCTAACGATTTGGTTTTTCATTGTTCCGAGTCTGTTTTTATGGATCGGCATGGGGTTAAACAGCCGGAAAATGTATCCAAGTAAGAAAATAAAGGATTAGACTGTCTCTAGAAATTGAAACAGCGACAGTCAAGGACGAAAAAATAGTCCTTGACTGTCGCTGTTTTATTGAACTAACCAAGCGATCGTCATCGTTAAAGTTAAAGAAAACGTATCATTTCACCGTCATTTGTTTATTAAGAACGATCGATATTTTGTAGTTTGCATATTCGTTTAAACCCAACAGAAATTGATCTAAGTGTTCATTAGATTGGAATCTGCACTCAAGAATATAACAACCATCCCCACTTATTTTATAATTATTTAATACGTGATTCTCTTGTGTTCTCACAAATGCTAGAAAAGTTTGATGATGAGGGCTATTCGTATAGATCGTAATAAAAGAGTGCATATAATACCCAAATTTAGCTTGATTGACCTTAATGGTATACCCCTCTATTACCCCTTTATCGCTTCATTGCTACAGTGAATGGCTGATGTCTGTTCAATAGAGAAAGTGAGCATACTGACTATTAAGAATAATAATAGGGTGGTATGTAGGATGTGGACTTCATTAAGTCATAACGAAAACCTAATTTCAGACCTGTTCAACGTTGCATTAGCCCTTGAAGAACCATGGAAATTAACCCATATTGAGTACGACGATCAAGATGAATCTTGGTCTTTATTTATTGATTTTGAACGGGGAGCCCTGTTTCCATGTCCTAACTGCGGAGCTGCATGCAAGGCTTACGATGCAGAGAAAAAAATGTGGCGCCATCTCGATTTCTGGAACTGGAAAACTTATATGCATGCCAGAGTTCCAAGAACCCACTGCAAGAGCTGTAATAAAGTAATGCTAGTACCTGTGAAATGGTCACGTCCCAAGTGCATAAGCCGGTGGACAAACGCAACAGTGTAGGGCTGTCATAATCGCATTAAAGGCTTTCAACGCCGCCATTACTTCAATCGCAACCGCAGTCGCTATTAGGCAGGTATTCTCATTGAATGCAACCACCATTGGCTGCTATACTAACCGTCACGCACTTACTTTACGGTTTAGCCTCAATTTTTTGACTTTAATTTTTATAACTCAAGATAACCGCTTGTTTTATTTCTATAAATCTTAGCAGAACTTCTTCTTTGGAAGTAAGCACATCCCAGCTTTGTATTTTAGAATAGGGAATTCCATTGTCGAGTTCATCTCTAGTGAGTAGATAAGAAGCAGAATCGTTATTATGTTGAATTGGGAATTTACCGTAATAACTTGACACAGGCATGTAGCTCTTGGCTTCATCTTCTGAATAGGAATAGTTTGTGGGCTTTTTTAAAGATTTTAAAAAGAGAATATACTCCTTATCCTTTTGCATTAGTTGGTAGCCACCAAGCGAAAAATAGTTTTTTCCATAGAAGTGACTCGGTTCAAAGAGATAAAGATTCGTCCCCTCTATCTGTTTATTTCCTTTATACACTTCAAGAACTTCGATCATAGATCTAACTGCCTGAGTAAAGTTCTTTCTGTCGTTACTTGGTTTGGCTTTGATAATAAGCTCCGATTTAGCACTCAAGTCCTCGACGGATTGGATTGTATTATCAAAATAGATTGAGCTGTATTCTTGCGATTCATCTAAGCTCAGAATCATATCGCTATGTTCCAAATAATCCCCTAGTTCAACATTTGAATTAAAGGATGCTTTCGTTTTATACCCGGCTACTAGTGCTCCAGCTACTAAAAAAATGATTACAGCAAGCACAAATCGGTACGATCTCATTCGGTTCTCCCCGTTTCATCTTTTAGACGTCCATCTACCATCCGGTATTTATAATCAGCCAGTAGTTCAATATCTTCTTTATTATGGCTTGCAATCAGAAAAGTTGCTCCTCTTTCCTTTTCTTCTCGAATAATTTGTCGGATTAATTCAATACCATCTTCATCTAAGGCATTCGTAGGCTCATCTAGAATTATAATTCTAGGTTCTTCCATTATCGCTTGTGCTATGGCAAGTCGTTGTTTCATCCCCAAGGAATACTTTTTATATTTCCTAGAATCGTTTGGGTCTAACCCAACCCGCATAAGAGAGTTACGTACCTCTTTATGCGAGATCCTATTTCTAATTGATGCCAGCATTTTTAAATTCTCAAGCCCCGTATAGTCTTGCCAGAATCCCGGTGATTCGATTACCACCCCAATGCTCTCGGGAAAGGAACGCTCTTTATGAAGCTTTTTTCCTTCCACAATCACTTCTCCTCCTGTTGGTTTAATCAATCCGCAAATCGCTCGAAACAACATGGACTTGCCGGAGCCATTAGCTCCATAAAAAGCATGGATTTTCCCCTTCTCGGCCTTCAGGCTAATATTATTTAATACCAGATTTCCAGCGATTCGTTTATTGACTTCATTTAATTCAATAGCATTGGTCATCTTAATCCTCCAATCTGTTAATAAAAGTCTCGTTTTTGTATTACAAATAAGCCAATTAAATAGACAATAAGAAGTGCAGTAACTAGATAAACAAGCGCAAATAAACTCCCCTCTAGAGAAAATTCCGATACCCTCATCTCAGCATAGCCATCCCAACCCTGTACTCCCTGGGTTAGCGGAAACCATTTGATTAAATCGTAGGAAGAACTCGAATTCTTGAGCATGATTCCCGACAAATATAGTACAACACTCTGGTAAGCTATTATAAACGCCGCACTTGGCACTGTATTCATTCTTAAAGAAAGTAGATTTATGATAAATACAGCTAGGATATTGCTTAAGAAAAAGGTTATCATGCCTAAAACTACATTTCCCCACATGGTAATAGGTGAAAGAGCTCGAAACCCTGAGACATAACCAAATGTAACAAGGAATACTTGCAATAAAATATGAAAATATATCACATATGAAAATAATGAGATTGCCTGTGCGGTTAACCATTCCTTTCTCTTTTCAGTTCTTGTAAATATATACACAGCATGTTGATTTAACTGCTTATCAATGTAATCTCCTAAAATGAAATTCAAAACCAAAAGCGGGAGCATCCATATTAAAACAGGGATAACATTCTGCACATTACTCAAGTTGATCGTTCCATAGGCCGAACTAATAAAATCATCAAGACTTTGGTTAGAGCCGTGCACACGCAACACACTGAATAAAGCTAATAAAATTCCCCATATTGTAAGTTTAAGAAGAATAAATCTTTCCCATTTAATGTCTATTCGATTCAGCTTCATAAAAGTCTTTCTCCTTTAAAAATATGCTTATCTTGAAGTAGCAAAGTATTACCAGAATAAGGAAACTTCCAACTAAAAGCAGGTCAATGGATTTTAAAAACAAATTTCCAGTCTCAATTTTATGAGTGGAGGATACATATTCTTCAAAGGTAAGCCATTCAGCTTTAAGTAGTAATTTTATTGATTTAAATAAGACAAGTAACAGAATAGGTACAATGATCCCCCAATGTATTTGAGAAGTAAATAGAATTACAGATACTGCAATCAACCCAATTATCAAGAAACCAACAAAGTTAATAAATAAAGAAAACAGAAAGAAACTTAGATATTCAGATCCAATGGCTAACGAAGTTGATCCCTTTAATATTAAAGAAGCAAGTAGAAAAAGATGTATCACCAACGAGATCAGTATGGATAAGGCTGTAATCAACCATAAATTACTTAACCACCACTTTTTAACGCCTTGCCTTAAGATAACAGGGATCTGATTATTGAATGAGACCCCTCTTATAACAAGCATTAAAAAAACCGGAAAGTAAATAAACAAATACTCTTTATCATTTGCCATGATTTTGTAGATACTCATCCATAAAGTTGTTATTTCCATTGAATTGGCGATCTGGGGCAGTGTAGGTACAGACTTTAAAGCGAATACAAATAATGCTGTTTGAACAAGCAAATAAATGAGCATAGTTCTGGAAATAAGACATTCTACCAGAACCCGAGTATATAGTTTCATTGCAAAGAGTAGCCCCCTAGCTAATTTACTTCTCCAAACCAACTTCTCGTTTCTTTATCGTATATAATAATGCAGTGATAAAGCCAAGAATCAGAACCAAAAACCAAAAAAACAGCACCTCGAGAGAGCCTGGGTTACCAGGTACTAACAGATTGGTAAAAGACCAACGATAAGAAACAATTGCACTCAAACCCAGATTAAAAATCGTTATAAACAAAAACATCCCTGAAAACACTACAAATCTACTTTTATTAAAAAGTAAAAATATTCCATATGAAAACAAGGAAAACGCAGCACCCATAAGGCTGATTAAAAGCATAAAAGTAACATTATACAACAACGGGCTTTCTAGTCTTAATACATCCAAGATCGCCTCAGAATCATAATTTTGAAAACCAATATCGTAAGGAGGCAAATTATATCGATTATCGAATCCTAATTTTGGAAAAGCCAAAAGACATAGAAGTTGGTTAATCAACAGAGGAATAAAAATAATTAAAAAAGATACAAGAAAAATAATAATAGCTTTAGCAACTAGGTAGGTACGTATTTCAACTCGTGTTAAGATTCCCTTAAAAATTCCGCTGTGAATATCTCTTGTAAATGAGTCAGAGTAGATAAGCGGAGTCATCAACGGCAATAGCATTAATTCCATCGTTAAAACGATTCTCGTAGATGTTCCCTGCAAAATTGACATTTCGTAAGCTGATCGCACATACAATAAATCTGTCCCGTAATTACGGTAGCATACAAATAAAAATGCTCCTATAGATAACATAAAAAACAAGAATGTCAGTACTTGGAATGTTATTCTTTGTGAACATAAACGCCACTCTAATTCTAGTTGCCTTAACAATAAAGCGTCCTCCTTTTTCTGAAAGAGGAATGCTGAAAAATCAGCACTCCTCTGATGTCAATAAGAAAAAGCGATATTATCTGAAATCAACTTCTCCAGAAACAAAACCACTATCCAAAATATTCAAATTAGCATTTTGCATACCCATAATTACATCTCCACCCTTGGAGACTGAATTTCTAAATTGAATTTTGCTTACATTGTTTTTTTTCTGATCATAATCATTCGAAATTTGTTCTTTTATACCATTAGCAGCCCAAAAAGTGGCAGTACTAGTTCCAGTAATGTCAGTAACTTTGTTAGTTATAAATTCATCAGCTGTTTGTTTCTGGTGAGATCCTGTGTAATTATTTCCTTTAAAAGTAGGCAATGCATAAGAAGTATAAGTTAAAGGTTCAGTAGCAGCAAAAGCAGTAATGGAAGTTAATGATAAAATACCGAATGTGATCATGCCAGATACAATTTTTTTCTTGACAGTTTTCAATTTATTACCTCCTGATTTGGTATTTATAGGTTCGCGACCCATTTATATAATATCATTTTTTTACAATTTTGTTAATGGTTCTTTTGCAGTATAATCTATATGATTAACATGTCGAAATATGTTGGAATGTGTTGATTAAAATTCATCAAAAGATCTTCTTTAAGGGAAATCATTCAAATGGCACCATTAGCTTGTGTTGAATTGTTTCATACTTCTAACCAATCTCCTATAATAGGATTTGGGAATTTTGATTTTTAGGCATAAAGGTTTAGACAACGATGCCTTAAATTCGATTCGATAGCGTCAGATATTTTTAGTAGAAAAGGTTTCCATCGGGAGAAAGATATGGTACTGGTATTTAGGTCAGGTCGTGGGTGTAGCCAAAGAGAAGACGCGGGAGCATGAGTCAGTTGATTGGGTTTCTCTCTCCGTGGTGCGCTGTTTACATCTTTCCAGCTTAGCTTTGGCATCGGGATCCCCGAAACCGCGTATCGCTCTGCTCCACCACTTCTCGTTCTAGGCCTGTCTTAAAACTTAACGAAGCCAGACCATGATAGAAACTAATGCGAAAAAGCTTTGAACGAGTAAGCTAGTTTATCAACCTTGTGGCAGTACGACGGTAATGTTTAATCTTGTTACAGAAGCATTCCACCGCATGTCGTTCTTTATAGAGCCACCAATCACACGGGCGCTGAATCTGACGAGATTTTTTACTTGTTTTGTTATGACCGCATGAGCCTATTGCTCGTCGAGATAATTGACGATTGCATTTGTATCGTAGGCGCGATCTGCTAAGACGTTTGTCCCAGCCAGCTCCATGGACTCCAATATCTCATAGTCCGTTACGCAGTCATGACTCTGGCCGCCGGTCATTTCAAAACGCAAAGGGTTGCCCAGTTGTATCTACAATGGCATGAAATTGCTGCCCCCTTTTGCCCCGGAACCATGCTGATGAACGCGGACAACAGTCACATCAATCATCACGCTTTCTAAGTCGATTTCAATGGATACATGAGTTAGAATTTGGTCCCACAACGGCGAAACCGAGTGTATAGCGACTTCCAAAAACCATAAAAATCCTGCAGATCACACCAAGCTGCATCGGTTCTCGCGATCCATAGCGTTGCATTTAGCATCATTCGATTGTGTTTTTCCGGTCGTACACCTTGCTTTTCCTTTCAACAGATAGCTGTTTTTTTATAAATAAATCCCCATTGTTCGTCTTGTATTTCGTATCGTCTTCTCATATCCTGATTCTACCATTATTTCGGCTTGAATTACATTTTGAAGACAGGGCCTAGTCCGTTGCTTACAGATAAAGAATCTTTTCAGCGGCTTCAATATTAGTGGTTGAGCTTTTCAACTTGTAAACCGGCGTCGATTACACTCAATTAAAAAACCAGCTTTGTAGCACTCACGATTACGTGTGAAATAGTGCCGACGCTGGTAAGCCTTGATACGATTGTGTCGTCTATCTACGGTTGCATTCGTCCAAGTTCACGATCTCTTCCTGCCAATTACGATGGTTTTAGGTGCTTCGTACGGCGTCATGTTCTATTTTTTCTCCTTACCCCAACCAGCAGGTAAAGCCCAGATTAGCGGTGCAGACATTTGATGAACAGTCATAGCACCGAGAATATGCTTCCTTCCATTCCAATACGCTGCGTAACACTAAAGAGTAAGTAAGGAGGATTTCTAATTGAGCCTTGCTCTTCTCAGGCAGGCTATCAATGCGTGGATTCAGAAGTCGATAGTGACTTTTCAAGATTGCTATGGCTCTGGGGAAAGGGTTTGCTGAACCGATTTGCGAACCTCCTGGACACTATCAATGACATAGCCGTGAAAATGAAATCAATCCGCAATGCGAACGGCATTAGGAAAGCATTCGCTGATCCACGTGTGATACGCCTGAGCAAGATCTATCACAACCACTTTAGGGTTCACAAGTTCAGAATGGCAGATGGAGGAAGGTTGTTTGTAGGCTATAGGGACTGTCTCAAGATGAACTTCCTTGTTGTCTATGGAAACGATTGTATGAAATTGTGATTCTGGTAATCCGGACAGTTCGTTGAAGTAATGTAGTGGCATCTGTCATAACCTTTTGTTGTTTAGGAGGACTTACAACAATACCGAATTTTAAGTTTTCTTCCATTTTACCCTCCTGTTTTTGCTCACTTTGATATTTCAACCATTAATTTTGATTTCAAGCCTTCAAAATAACCACATTTTATCTTCAGACTCTCTTAGATTTGTCCAAAAAGCCCACATGAAAAATCCCCTCCGGCCAGCAGTGTTGAGTTCATGATACCATGAACTCTTTTTTCACTGCCTACCGTAAGGGGATCATATCATTACCTAGAAACTTATTCCGCCGGAGGCGTAAAGCTCCGACCTGCAAACTCGCTGTCCAACATGTAGAAAGCGTTGCTGTCGGATTCGATCCGTCTCAGCTTCTGGATAACGCTATCGAACAGAGCCTCTTCCTCAACCTGCTCATCGATGAACCATTTGAGGAAGTAGATCGTCGCATGCTCGCGCTCATCAAGGGCGAGGTCAGCCAAATGGTAGAAGTTTTTCGTGTTCTGCTGCTCGTGGTGGTAGCCATGCTGAAATACATCCAACATCGAGGAGTATTCGTTTTTCGGCTCCGGCATCGACTGGAGAACGGCGCGGCGTCCACGATCATTGAGGAACTTGTAAATCTTCATCGCATGGAAGCGCTCCTCCTCCGCTTGCACGAGGAAAAAGTTAGAGAAGCCGTCCAAGCTCTCGCCGGAGCAATGGGCCGCCATTGCGAGGTACACATGGGCGGAATAAAATTCAAAGTTCATCTGATCGTTCAACGCTTTGGCCAACTTGTCGTTCATGGGAATGCCTCCTAGGGGGATGATTGCTTTTTGAGCACGCGCTTAACGAGCTTTTTGGGCTTCGCGGCGGATACCGTTCTACCCTTTATTACGGCAAAACATCGCTCTTTGCAAAGTCGGCAGCTACCAAGACAATCCGACTTCTTGAGCTCCAAGCCGGGCTCGTCCTTCAGCTTTTGATAAGCGGACTTGGACATCAGCCTTAAATTCTTGCGGCAGAAGCGAACCTTCATGACGGCCAGCCTCCTTAGGCATGCCAGACTTACCGAACACGGAGGGAATTTAGCCCTTGCCGCCAGTACCGCGGAACTTATTGCGGCTATGGACGCGAGCCTCCTCCGGCGTGCTTACCCGATTGCGGCTCCATTCAAGCAGAATACGGTCGATGTACGGAAAATGAAGCTTTCCAGCAAACACCGCCTCACGCAGCGCAAAACGGATCAGCTCGTCGCTGTAGCGATCTTGATCGAGCCAACTGCTAATGCGCTCGAATTCCATCGGCGACAGCAACCGGCCAAACTCTTGCTCGAATACCGCGAACAGATTCTGCTCGTTGGTCGGCTCTGGACGGGCGTGAGCTTCCGTCTTAGGGCTGTCAGCGGCGGCAACTTCCTCCGCTGCTGCCCACTGCGCCGCCCGCTCCAACCAGCCTTGCCAGTTGTAACGCTCGTAACGGATTCCGCTCACACTATCCAGCGCATCATCAATAGTCAAATAGCCTTCCTTGATGAGCCTGCCGAGCATCTGCTCCACAGAACGCCCGGATATGCCGAGACGAACCGCCAGCTCCTCGGGAGTTGGAAAGTCCTTGCGCTCCGAATCACGGAACGCCATCAATTGCAGCATTAACATGAAGTCGCTGTCGCTAAGACCCAGCTCCCGATAAGAGCGTAACAGCAGCGAAGGCAGGAACACGCCCCGGTCTCCCAACAGGGAAGCCAAGGCGCGTGTATAAGCAGCAGAAAATTCTTGATTCATGATCAAGGATAGAGCCTGTAGAGTGTACGCGGGAAGGCGATCGTTTCACGTACATGCTCAAGGCCGCAGATCCAAGCTACCGTACGCTCCAAGCCAAGTCCGAAACCGGAATGTGGAACGGTGCCGTACTTACGCAGATCCATGTACCACTGGTATGCTTCAAGCGGCAGCTTATGCTCTTCGAAGCGCTGCGCCATCAGCTCGGGATCGTCGATCCGCTGGGAGCCGCCGATGATCTCGCCGTAACCTTCCGGTGCGATCATATCCGCGCACAGCACGACTTCTGGACGATTCGGATCTGGCTTCATGTAGAAGGACTTGATTGATGCCGGGTAATGCGTAATGAACACCGGGCGGTCGTATGCTTCGGCAATCGCCGTTTCATGCGGTGCACCGAAGTCTTCGCCCCAAGGCACTTCAAATCCGTTATTGTTCAGGAAATCAATCGCCTCATCATAAGTGATGCGCGGGAATGGAGCCTGAATCGCCTCCAGCTTGGAAACGTCACGGCCAAGCGTGTCGAGCTCTGGACGGCAGTTTTTCAATACGCTGGCAACGACATGCGCAACGAATGACTCTTGAATGCGCAAGCTTTGCTCTAGGTCGACAAACGCCATCTCCGGCTCAATCATCCAGAATTCAATCAGATGACGACGAGTTTTGGACTTCTCGGCGCGGAACGTCGGTCCGAAGCTGTATACTTTGCCAAGCGCCATTGCGGCTGCTTCCATGTACAGCTGTCCACTTTGAGTCAGATAAGCATCTTCATCAAAATACTTCGTGTGGAACAGATTCGTCGTGCCTTCAGCCGAGGTCGGCGTCAGAATCGGCGGATCAACCTGGGTGAATCCATTCGTATCGAAATATTCGTTGACGGCGCGCTTGATCTCCGCACGAATCGTCAGAACCGCACGCTGCTTGGGCGAGCGGAGCCATAGATGGCGATGATCCATCAGGAAGTCGACACCATGCTCCTTCGGAGTGATGGGATACTCCTGAGTCACTTGGATGATCTCGATGCCCTCAACGACGAGCTCGAAGCCGGATGGGCTGCGTGGCTCTTCCTTAACGGTACCGGTCACATACAGCGAGCTTTCCTGGGTCAGCTTTCCTGCATTGTCCCAAATATCCTCGCTCACTTCGTTTTTGGCGACTACGCCTTGGATGAAGCCGGTGCCGTCCCGCAGCTGCAGAAAAGCGATTTTGCCGCTCGAGCGCTTACGTTGAACCCAGGCGCCAATCCGCACGCTGCGGCCTACATGGCCGGATACTTCCCGAATCGTTACCAATGCCTCACTCATGCCTAGACTTCCCCTCTCTATTCTGCGCCTGTAATGGATACTAGGCTTGTTTCGTCAGCTTGAACGTATCGCGAGCGATCAACAGCTCTTCATTAGTTGGCACGATCATGACCGTCACAGTGGAATCTGGCGTGGAGATGATCCGCGCTTCTTTGCTGCGCTGTGCATTGAGCTCCTTGTCCAGCTTGATGCCGAGGAAGGTAAGCCCGTCGCATACATGCTCGCGCAGAACAGCGGAGTTTTCTCCGACACCTGCCGTGAACAGCAGCACATCAATGCCATTCATCGCTGCCGCGTAAGCTCCGATGTATTTTTTCACCCGGTACGTGTACATTTCAAAAGCAAGTCGGGCATTTTTGTCACCGTCGAACATCGCTTCAGTAATCTCGCGCATGTCGCTGCTAAGGCCAGAAATCGCCAAAAGGCCGCTATGCTTGTTGAGCATGGAATTGACCTCGGTGAGCGTCAAGTCCTCCTTGTTCATCGTATAAGGCACGATTGCCGGATCGAGGTCACCGCTGCGAGTGCCCATCATCAGCCCTTCAAGCGGCGTCATGCCCATGCTAGTATCAAAAGATTTACCGTTCAAAATAGCCGTTGCGCTGGCGCCGTTGCCAATATGGCAGCTGACGAGCTTCAGCTCTTGGAGCGGCTTGCCAAGCAGATCCGCAGCGCGCTCGCTCACATAGGCGTGGCTTGTACCGTGGAAGCCGTAGCGACGAATCGCATGGCGCTTGTACAGCACCATCGGAATCGGGTACAGATACGATTGCTGCGGCATCGTTTGATGGAAGGCCGTATCAAAAACGACGACCTGAGGCACACCTTGTAATACCGCCTCAACGGCTGTAATCCCCATCATATGGGCCGGGTTATGCAGCGGAGCTAAATCGAACAATCTACGGATCTCTAGCTTCGTCTCCTGGTTTACGAGTGCCGACTCCTTGAACACTTCGCCGCCGTGTACGACACGGTGTCCAACCGCATCGATGTCGCTGACGGAGGAAAGCACACCATGCTCCTTATGCGTGAGCATGTCGAGCACGCGCTTGATCGCGCTAGTGTGCTCAAGAATTTCGTCGACGACTCTGACTTCCGGGCGATCAGCCGGCTCATGCGTCACGATTGAGGAATCCATGCCGATCCGCTCTACGCGGCCACTGGCCAGAACGGATTCGTCGGTCATGTCATACAGCTGGTATTTCAGCGAAGAGCTTCCCGCATTTATGACTAGAATTTTCATACCCGGTCACCATCCTTGTCATAATGGAAAAAGCCTTCCCCGCTTTTAACTCCAAGCTGGCCGGCACGCACCATTTTTTTGAGAATGAAGGATGGACGGTACTTAAGCTCTCCGAACTCGCGGAACATCGAATCAAGTGCTGCATGAACGGAATCCAATCCGAAGCGGTCCGCCATCTCGAATGGGCCATGCTGGAACGAGTAACCGATCCGCATTGCGCTGTCGATATCTTCGATCGAGGCAACGCCTTCCTCCAAAATATGGAGCGCTTCATTGATGAAGAGGCAGATCAGGCGTGTCGTAATGAAACCTGGTGACTCAAATACCATGACGCCTTTTTTGTCGATGACCTGCTCTACGAAGCCTTTGGTCAGCTTGAAGGTCGCATCAGAAGTGCGCAGACCGCGTACGATTTCTACGAGATCCACCTTGAATACCGGATACACAAAGTGCATGCCGATAACACGTTCTGGATGTTCTGCAGCGCTAGCCAGCTCCGTCAGCGATAGAGTCGAGGTATTGCTCGCAACAATGACATCCGGTGGACAGGCGCGATCCACGGCCGCAATAATGGCCTTTTTACGCTCAAGATCCTCCGTAATCGTCTCTATGATCAGCTCGCATTGGGAGAAATCCTCCATGGAGGTCACTCCGTGAATGCGATTCAGAATAAGCTTTTTCTCGGCCTGTGTCAGCGCCCATTTCTCGATCTGCTTGTCCAGGCTGATCTCAATGTTGCGCATACCCTGCTCCAGCTTGGCAGGAGTAAGCTCCATCAAAAAGACGTCCATTCCTTTGTAAGCAAGCATTTCGGCAATGCTCTGTCCCATCGTACCGGCGCCAATAACACCGATCTTTCTAAAATTCACAGTAAGTCCGCTCCATTCGTATACCTTTTTTATCTATAGGTTGCCCCTTATTATACCTTTCCAAAGGCCTGTTACACAACTTTTAGCGAGCTGTATTTCTGACAATCTCACGACAGGAAAACCGCGCCGCTGCTGGATTTTTTTGCGTTAGCGCGGTACATGAGCAGACACAGAGCCGTCAAAATCGACGCTCTGCTGTCACTTATAAACACTTATTACCAATACGCCTAAGTAGGAAATGATGACCTTGCCCCATAACATACAAAAGACGGGCCGATGGCCCGTCCAAATTGGTAGTTACAAGCGATTCAGGCGCTAAGCGTCTGCTCCTCTTTAATCAGCCCGCGGAACTGTTCGCCGCCGAGCGTTTCTTTGTCGATTAGAATGTTCAGGCAATGCTGGAACAGCTCTCTGCGCGAGCCAAGCATTTCCTTCGTGCGTCTCATCAATTCGTCCAGTATCGAGCCAGAAATGGTAGCCCAGCGATCCGGCGTCATCATCCGATCTTCAATGATGCCGATTTCAGTCAGCCCGCATTCCACCATCGTACGGACAATGCTGAGCGATTGCTCAAAGTCATTACGAGAGCCTGTGCTGCGGCCTCCATAAAACATTTCCTCCGCAGCAGCGCCGGCAAGCGCGATCATAATTTGGGCTTCAAGAAAGTCCTTTGTGTACAAATAATGATCCTGTGTTGGATTATGGCGCACATAACCAAGTGCAGCTCCACGCGGTGACAGCGCAACCTGAGACACGCTGCCGGGACGCAGCAGCTCGGCTGCAATCGCATGACCAAGCTCATGGATGGCGACGCGCTCCCGCTCTTCCTTGGTGGATTCGCGATCTGTCTTTTCGCCCATCATGACCTTGTCAATTGCCATTGACAGATGCTGCTGAACGACAAACTCGCTGCTCTCGCGCATCGCGTAAATGGCGGCTTCGTTAAGCACACTTTCCAGCTGAGCACCGGAGAAGCCGAATGACTCCTCAGCGATTTTCATCAAATTGACCTCGGCGGCAAGAGGTTTGTTTTTAGCATGAATGTTTAAAATATGCAGACGAGCTTTTTTGTCGGGCAGATCAACGCCGATATGGCGGTCGAACCTTCCGGGACGCAAAAGCGCTGGGTCCAGCATCTCTTTACGATTCGTTGCAGCCATTAGCAGAATGCGCGGCGATTCGTTCGCATGAATACCGTCCATTTCCGTAAGCAGCTGGTTGAGCGTCTGATCGTACTCGCGATGCTGTCCGCCATCCCTTTTGCCACCGATGACATCAATCTCATCAATAAAAATGACGGCATTTTTTTTACCGGCCTTTTGGGCTTTACGGCGAGCATCCTTGAACAGATCACGAATGCGCCCTGCGCCAACGCCGACGTACATTTCAACAAACTCGCTGCCCGAAGCAGTCAAATAGATAGAATCCGTATAGTATGCAGCAGCTTTGGCCATTAGCGTTTTACCTGTTCCCGGCGGTCCCGTAAGCAAGATACCCTTGAGCGGCCGGATGCCAAGCTTGCTGATCTCTTCATGTTTAACTAGAAAATCAAGTGCTTCAATAAGTTCACCTTTTGCGCGTTCCTGACCACCTATATCATCAAACGAAAAAGGAGTACTGGTCTTGGATACCGCATCACGTCTGCCACCAGCAGCAGCCAATTGGCCTTTGGAGCGAACTGCGAAAAATAGCACCGCAGCGAGAGAAAGAGCTAGCAGCAAAGGTACAATATTAACTCCTCGAAATAAGAGAAACGCCAGCAGAGCGGTCAAAAAGCCGGCGCCAATTTCGACGCTGTATTTAGGCATTTGGCCATACCCCCATAACTTCGCCCGCACGGGGCAGGATAATATACTTCGTATCCGTTCCGAATTCCAACGTAACGTAAACATTTTTATCATCCATCAAAGATTTTGCCTTCAAGCCAGGTTGCGTTTTTTCAAGCTTAACCATTGTATCGGGGATACGAGAATATTCGCGAGTTTCCATCGCCTCGGCGATCGTGAACAGCTGGGTGGACCAAACGGCGTCAAGCTGAGGACTGGAAACTTGGTCAATTTGCAATACGAGCTTGCGGGAACCAATTATCGAAGCTCCCTGACGGGAAATTTGATCATATATCGTACGTAGGTCAGCTCCAGTATTAAGCTTAAGCTTGACCGTAACGGCGTCATCGCTAATTGATGGTACTGCAGAAGCAACACCCGGCAGCGACTGAACAGCCTTGCTGAGAGGACGCTCGATAGCGGTTTGCTGATAGGCATACCACCCGCCAAACAATAGAATTGCCGATACGGCAATCGTCACGAAAAAGGGAAATGGTTTCCATTTAATCAATGCAAAAAGCCCCCTTCTGAATCGAAGTGACCTAAAGAAAAGGCCTGCTCATCCGCAATATGATTTATGATGCATACTAGTATATCATAAATGCTATACGATGAGTATATCACTTCGATGCCGATAGAGGGCATGTAATTGTGTACAAATCAGGAAGAACGTTTAGCAGTAAGGGAATAAGTAGCAATAAACTTTCCACTGACAAATTCATAGAAATCATAGTAGTAGCGCTTTTGCTCTTTCTGAAGCGAGTAATGAGCCTCCCAAACAGGCTTTCCCTGATACCAGCCAGGACGGATGCGGATGATGTCCGCCCCCCCAGTCCGACTCGTCAGCAGTGTTTGGGCAATTGCAGCCTCTTTAACGCTCTGCGTAACATCCTCCGTATGGGGCTTTTTATCTTTGAGCAACCAAACGACTAGGCTATTGCCCTTGTCATTGCGACCGCTCACCACCCATAACGGCTCATCCCAAACGTACTTTTCCGCCGATTCAACTTCCACCAGCCCAGCTTTTTCTTTAGCCTCGGCTGCAGCTTGCTCTTCCCCGGCCCAAACTGGCTTCTGGATGTTACGCAGCTCCGCATGCATCAGAAAAAGCAATGCGAGAAAAGCAACTATTCCCCAGATGGTCCATCCCTTGCGGTTGAAATACCATCTTGGGCTGCGGCCCCTTGCCATCAGTTGCCCGCCAGCCTGCGGTAGCAAGCTTCCGCCTCTGCCTTGATCTTCTCTTCATCAAGCAGCAGGCAAATTCCGCCCCGTACAACTTGTTGACCGTTCACCCATACATCGCGAACATCGCGACCGGATGCAGAATAAACGAGATGTGAGATCATATCCGTTTGTGGATAGAAATGCGGTTGGTCAGCATCCAGCGCGATGAAGTCAGCCTTCATACCAGCTCGAAGCGCTCCCAGTTGCGGCTGACGAATCGTCGCCGCTCCGCCTAGCGTGGCAAGCTGCAGCGCTTGCGTTGCCGGAATAACGGTTGGATCACCGGAGACGCCTTTGTGAATTAGCGCTGCCAAGCGAATCTCGTCAAATAAATCCAGGTTGTTGTTGCTTGCCGCACTATCGGTGCCAAGCGACACTGTAACACCTGCTTTAAGCAGCTCTGGTACTCGGGCAACACCGCTTGCCAGCTTCAGGTTGCTGGCTGCGTTATGAGATACCGCTACACCGCGTTCGGCCAGCAAGCTGATCTCCTCGTCGGTCAGATGCACGGCATGAGCGACAAAGCTCGGGCGGGAGAAGAAGCCCAAGCGATCGAGATGTTCTACCGGACGCACACCGTAATCGCGAACATTTTGTTCCACTTCGGCTACCGTTTCGGACATATGCGTATGCATCGGGAGATCATAATCATGTGCAGCTTGCACAAATTTCTCGATGAATTCTGGTGGACAGGTATAAGGGGCATGAGGACTCATCATCGTCATGATCCGCCCATCTGCGGCTCCGTTCCAATCCTTGGCGAACTGTACGGCCTCAGCTAGCTTTTGGTTCTGCACATCCTCTGGACATAGTCCGATTGCACCGCGCATAAGTACACCGCGCATACCGGACTGTTGTACAACTTTAGCCACTTCGTCCATCCGATCATACATATCAACAAACGTCGTCGTACCGCTTTTCAGCATTTCCAGAACGGCTAGCGAAGTTCCCCACTTAACGTCCGCATCCGTGAACTTGGCTTCCATCGGCCACATATAGTCCTGCAACCAAGTCTGAAGCGCCTCATCATCCGAATAACCGCGCAGCAGCGACATCGCAGCATGTCCGTGAGTGTTAATCAGACCAGGCATAAATACTTTTTTGCTGCCGTCGACTTTGACCGAGATGGAATCCGCATCCTGCGGACGCTCTTTGCCTATGTAGGTGATACGATCATTCTCGATCACCATATGTCCTTGTACGACTGGCTGGCTTTCGTCCATCGTGACGAAAGTTCCATTTTCAATCCACCATTTGTTCATCGTCTACCGTACCGTCCTTATTCATATAGTAGGCCAAGCTCAGCAGTTGAGTCGTAAAATCGGCATAATGAATCCGCACATGGTCCGGAGCTTTCAGCACGACAGGAGCAAAGTTGAGAATGCCCTTCACTCCGGCCTCGATGAATCGATCGGCCACATTTTGCGCTTCTCCCGCCGGCACCGTAATGATACCAATCTGGATACCATCCTCGCGTACTTTATCCTGCAGCTGATCGATCGGCAGCACTTCAAGAGAGTTAATTCGTTTGCCGATCTTCGCAGGGCTGGCATCGAAAACAGCTGTTATTTTCATATTATCCTTAACATAAGAGCTGTAGTTGCATAACGCATGACCGAGATTACCCGCGCCCGCAAGCCCCACTAACATCGGTTGGTCAAGCTTGAGGATGCCGCGGATTTTCTCGATGAGATAATTGACGTCATAACCGACGCCTTTACGGCCGAATTCGCCGAAGTAAGCGAGATCCTTGCGGATCTGCGCCGGATTCAGCTCCAGCTTGCGGCCGAGCTCCTGGCTGCTCACGGTTTGAACATCACGAATGTGCAGGTCGTTCAGCACTTGCAGATAAACCGGAAGTCGGCGAACGACCGCCTCCGATATTGGTTTTCCTAGTTTGCTCAAGGCTGCGCGGCCTCCTTTTGATCGCTCTGCATCCATTCCCTCATACGAGGGATGAACTGCTCGGCATACATATGTTCAATTTTAGGGCCCGGCAGCGAATAAAGGAAGTGTTTTCCATAAAAGGTCTCGATAACACGTGTATCATAGATAAGTACAATGCCCTTGTCCCTGGAGGTTCGGATCAGTCTGCCAAACCCTTGCTTGAAACGGATGACCGCCTGCGGGACGGACAGCTTCATGAACGGATTCTGCCCCGTCTCCTGCAGCAGCTCGGCTTTGGCTTCCTGCAGAGGATGATTCGGCGGCTGGAACGGCAGCCTTACAATCGCCAAGCAAACAAGCGCGTCTCCCGGAATGTCGACTCCTTCCCAGAAGCTGCTCGTGCCGAGCAACACAGAGGCCGGCTGCTGGCGGAAAAGTCTCGTCAGCTTGCTGCGATTGCTGCTGTCAATTCCTTGTCCCAGCACCTGGATACCAGAGCCAAGCAGCGCTTCCTTGAGCGGCTCATACACTTCCTTGAGCATGCGGTAGCTGGTGAACAGCACCAGCATCCGTCCTCCCGTCTCCATGGCAGCAGCCGAGAGCGATTCTACTAGCTTATTGATGTAAGCTGGATCAGCCGCAGCGCCCTTAACCTTCGGAAAGTCTCTTGGGATCATAACAAGCGCCTGCGAGCGATAATGGAAAGGTGAAGGCAGCTGCACTGTCCGAGCATAATGCGGATTTTCCAGATTCAAGCCAACTTGCTCGGCAGCGTATTGGAACGACTTTTGTACGGTTAACGTGGCCGAGGTAATGACAACACTTTTTTTGCTTTCAAAAAAGTATTCCTTAATCTGTCCGCTCACATCGGCTGGCACGGTATGAAGCTGTACACTTTTCGTCCGCGTGCTCGCGCTCGACTCGATCCAGTACACCATCTCCGGCTTATCCGCCCGCACGAACACCTTAAGCTCGTCGCGGATGCGTCCTCCATCCTTAACCGCTCCCGCCAGATCCGTTACCATGCCCTGCAGGGCATTGCCATCCAGCTTATCCTTCATCTCAGAGCTCATCTTGTCCAGCACCTTGAACACCTTATTCATTTCCTTGAAAAAGAGCGACTCCTCAAACTCGATCGCTTCCCATGCCTTCGGCAGCTCACCGGGCTTGAGCCTGACGATCGTCTGGCCGGCTTCAGCCGCTCCAGCAGCAGGTGTAGAAAGCGCCTGAAGCAGCTCAAATAGCTTTTCCCAAGTATCTTTTAAAGACCCAAAGCGCGGAATGACCTCGTCAAGCTGCTCCGTCCATTTGCTGACATCATCCCCGTCCTCGCCTTGAATATGCGAGCGCAGCTGCGGTAGCAGGCCGTTGCGGGAATCTTTAGCCAACCTGTTAGCCAGGTTCAAGAACCCATAAAAGCCAAGCTGCTGACCGAGATGTTTGCCCGCCACTTCCTCCAGCTGATGGCCTTCATCGATAACAAGATATTCATAAGCAGGAAGCAGTCGATGATCGGCTCTAATATCCGTGAACAGCAAAGAATGGTTAGTAATAACGACATCAGCCAGGTTGGATTCTTGTTTAGCCCGATGGTAAAAACAACGTTTGAACCAAGGACAGGCCCGGTTGAGGCAGGAATCCGCATCACTGGAAACGGTGTTCCAGAATTCGCCGCCGCGATTGCCAAAGTTGATTTCCTCTTGGTCTCCGGTTTCCGTCTCCCCAAGCCAAACGAGCATTTGTGTGGCGGTCAACCTTTCGTCGCCGCCTGCGGACAGTTCCAACGTTTGCAGTCTCGTCTCAAACTTGCGCAAGCAGATGTAGTTTCCTCTGCCCTTGAACACGCTGGCGCGGAACGGGAACGGCAGCACATCGCGAAGCAGCGGCAGATCTCTTTGACGCAGTTGCTCCTGCAAATTGATCGTATGCGTGCTTAAGACGATTTTGCGCTCGTTTTTGATTCCAAAATATAAAGAAGGAATCAAATATCCGAGCGACTTGCCGGTGCCGGTGCCAGCTTCGATAAGCAAATGGCGATGGTTCTCGAACGCCTCGTTCACCTCGCGGAACATCGTCACCTGAGCTTCCCTTTCCTCATAGTCCTCGAAGATGGTCTGGAATCCCGTCTTGACCATCTCCAGATAGTCCTCGAAGCTCATATCCTGCAGTGGATTGTCGGAGCCATCCTCACGTGGAGGCTCCTCCTCCGTCCAATCACCCGACCTAAGCGCGATCTGCCGGAAGTATTGATGGGAATCTATATCCAGTGCCGTGCTGAGCTGACGCGCTTCCAGTTCACTTGCAAGGAACCAAGCGAGATCCGTGTCTTGTATTATGGCTGCAAAATGCTGCAGAGTCAGCAATGGCAGTCCGCGCAGCTTTTTGACACATTCGGAAAATAAAATGGCTGTAGCCATTGCATCGCTGTCTGCGCGGTGATGCTGATCATGGCGAATGCCGAACTGCTCGGATACCGCGCCAAGCTGATAAGAGCTGAGGGAAGGGAAAAGCAGGCGCAGCATCTCGACCGTATCCAGCCTGCGTCCAGTGAACGGTGAATAACCTGCCCGATCCAGCGCCATATTAAGGAAACCGGCATCAAATGAAACATTATGGCCGATGAGCACAGCGTCATCAAGCAGCGGAATCATCTCCAGCATCAGATCATCCGGCTCCGGCGCATCCTGCACCATCGCATCGTCAATACCGGTCAATTGCGTGATGAAGGGCGGTATTGGCACACTTGGGCGCACAAAGGAGTTCAGTGTCTTTACGACATTGAACTCCTCGTCCATCAGCACTAGGCCGACTTGTATAAGATCATCTTCACCGCTGTTCGTGCCGGTGGTTTCTACATCGAGTACCGCATAATTCATTGAAGGCCGATCTTCCTCTCGCAATCAAATCAGCTCAGCGCTTCCGAAATAAAGGGATAAAGGGCCGGGCGCTTGGTGGCATGATTTGAGATTGGTTACGGGATCCTCGAAGCTTGGATCCATCTTGACTGCTTGGCGGAACAATCGTTCCGCTTGCTCCATATTAAGGCGTATCGCCTGAATACAGCCCAACGCATTGAAGCTAATCGCTTGCCAGCGCGGATGTTCCGTGAGCGTTGCCAGCAGCTTGAAATGCAGCTCAGCGTCGTTCCACTGCTGGGTATGCATAAACGACATCGCAAGATATAAACGCGCCAAATTGCATTCCGGCATTAGATCAATCGCAGCTTGGAATTCCAAGACCGCTTGCGGAAACATGAATAATTTGAAATAACCTTGTCCGCAGGCGATTTTTCGCATCATGTTTTCTTCGGTGTCGAAACTTAAGGCTGCTGCGTTAACTGGCAACGGGATTTCGCCTTTTGGAGCAGCCTCCTTGGCTATTGGAAGCGAATCCTGTTGGGACGGTTTAGCCACTGGCGAAGATGTAGGGCGCTTCAACGATGGCGGCTCCATCATTAGAGGCAGCTTAGCCTTAGCTAGGCGGCCGGGTTGTCCTGTTGGCTGGGGAGCATGAGCTCCTGAAAGCCCCTTGTGGATAGCGGCTACTCCGCCAAGGCCGGCAGCCGCTGCCTCCGTTGGGAATGCATCCTGAAAGTCAACCAGCTTTTCCTCGAAAACAAGCCATTCATCAATAAATTGGTCGCTGATACCGCGAAGCTGGATCAGCTGTCCGAGCAGCTGCTCGCGTTCCCCCGGACTGCAGCCGGGACAACGTAGCATGATGTCGTCCAGCATCTCATTCATGACGGCAAACATCGGCTCAAACATCGCTTAACACCCGCCTTCGGCTCTGGGATGAGTCCTCACTTGGATTCAGTTGATAAGGCGATTCAAAGGCCCAAGCCTTCAATGCCGTACCCTCATTCTGCTTCCGATGAGCCCCACCTATACCCGGCGGCGACAGTTCCCTAATGCGGGCGCATTAGGGAACTGAAATCACAAAATATCCCCGTGAATTTCTTTGTCCAAGATCTGGATAGGTTTATTATTCTCATCCAGAATGACAATTTTAGGAGTGTATTCACGAGCTTCTTGTTCATCCATAGTGGCATAAGAAATGATGATGACCTTGTCGCCAGGCTGTACGCGCCGTGCGGCCGCTCCATTTAAGCAGATCACGCCACTGCCTCTCGGCCCTGAAATGACGTAAGTCTCGAAACGTTCTCCATTGTTGTTATTGACGATCTGAACCTTCTCATTGGCCCACAAATCAGCCTTATCCATCAAGTCTTCATCTATTGTAATGCTGCCCACATAGTTCAGGTTTGCCTCTGTTACGGTGGCACGATGCAGTTTGGACTTCATCATAGTGCGGAACATAGGGTCATGCCCCTTTCATAGAAAGTATGGCGTTGTCGATCAGTCGCGTATTGCCGAAACGAACAGCAAGTGCAAGGAGCAGCGGTGAATGCTGCAACGCCTCGTCCAGCTGCTGTTGCGGCTCAATGGCTTCCAGTGAAGGATACCTTCTTAGCTCGGCATAGTCAATGGATGCTAGCGGTGAGCGGGACAGCGCCAGGCGGACTCTCTCCTCGAGCTGGCCTGCTGTTATACCAGCTTCCTTGGACCAATGGGACGCTTGCTGTAGCGTGCGAGAGAGCACAAGCGCCTCAACTCGCTGCTGGGGCGACAAATACACATTGCGTGAGCTGAGCGCTAAGCCGTCCTGCTCCCGCAGCGTTGGACAAGCAACGATCTCCACATTGAAGTTTAGATCATCAACCATCTGCTGCACAACCGCCACTTGCTGGGCATCCTTGAGGCCGAAGTAGGCCCGAGTCGGCTCCACGATATGGAATAGTTTGCTTACGACTGTACCCACACCGTCGAAATGACCCGGCCTGGAAGCTCCACAGAGTGATTCCGTCACTTCACTCACGAGAACTCGGGTAAGCGCCCGACGAGGATACATCTCCTGCACGGAGGGCAGAAACACAATATCCGCCCCTTCACGCTGAGCTAACTTCAGATCACGCTCTTCATCGCGCGGATAACGATCCAGATCCTCAGTCGGTCCAAATTGCAACGGGTTTACGAAAATGGACAGCACCGTGAGGCCATTCTCGGCAGCGCTGCGACGAATGAGGCTGCCGTGGCCGTCATGCAAAAATCCCATCGTCGGCACAAAGCCCGTTTTTAAGCCGGATGTCTCGCTTCTGCGGCGCGCCAACGTCTCGCGGAGCTCCTTGATCGTCCGCACAACAAGCGGCGTTTTTTGCCTGGATTGTGTCAACGTGCTCATTTGCTTTCGCCTCCATACAATGCGGCTGGCTGCTGCGCTGCGGCTCCGAAAGTATGCTCCTCGCTCGGGAAGCTGCCTGCCTTCACTTCTTGCACGAAGCTGCCGAGCGCTTCGCGGATGATTCCACCTACATTGGCATAGGTTTTGACGAATTTCTTAGGTATATAGGGTGAAGCATATTGAATGACATCATGATAAACAAGTACTTGGCCGTCGCATCCTGCTCCTGCACCGATTCCGATAGTCGGAATATCCAGCTTGCGGGAAATACGCGTCGCGATCGTGCCTGTAACTAGCTCCAGCACGACCCCATATGCGCCAGCCTGCTGAAGCGCAAGTGCATCGGATTCCAGCCGCGCCGCCTCGGCCTCCAACTTGCCTTGGATCTTATATCCTCCAAGCTGGTGAACCGACTGCGGTGTTAGGCCGATATGACCGATAACGGGAATACCTGCATCAACACAAGCGCGGACATACTCCGCTACCTCTTCGCCGCCTTCGATTTTCACCGAATGGGCATGGCCTTCTTGCATCAGCCGGGCTGCTCCTCGCAGCGTATCTTCACGGCTAATGCGCGCCGTCATGAACGGCATATCAACGATGCGGAATGTGTTCGCCGCGCCACGCGCGACCGAACGCGCATGAAAAATCATATCGTCCAGCGTAACCGGTATTGTCGTGTTGTAACCAAGTACGACATTGCCGAGCGAGTCACCGACTAAAATAGTGTCAACTCCCGCTTCCTCAGCCAACTTCGCTGAAGGATAATCGTAAGCCGTCAACATCGTGATCGGCTCTCCTTCTTTTTTCATTCGCTGCAGCTTCGTAATCGTGAGGGCTTGTTTCATTTTGTAAATCCCCTTTCCGGTGCTCGGAATATTGTTTAGTGTGAACACAAAAAAACCTTTTAGCCGTTAGCTAAAAAGTCCAGCCCGAAAAAGGATGTCCTGGCGGCAGCGAGCTTCCTTCCGTCCCGGTCCGCAAAGCGGCTCCAAGCAAAAGGTACACACTTCCTTGTCCATTCCTTCTTATAAAACAGCAGACGAATTGCTATCTGCCCGGCTGTGCCAGTGCGGTTCAAAATCATCAGGATACCGCCCGGTCACCATCGATTATACCAGATCAACCCATTCCCGTAAACGCATCTAGTTAGGCATGTGGCTAGAAAAAAAGAGCTGCCCCGAGGTCATTAAACACCTTGAGACAGCACTAATTATGATTTAGGGACAACCTCCCCCATCTCTGCGGAAAATAAAGTTTGCATCGTTCCGTCTTCCATTTTCACCATCAGCGCGCCCGTTTCATGCAAGCCGACCGGAGTCCCCTCCAGACTGCCTTGCGGCGTGCGCAGCACCGTCTTCTTATGCAGGGAAACAGATAACGCCTCCCAGATCGAGCGAATCGGTGCGAAACCCTCCGTCAAATAGAGGTCGTACAACGTCTCCCATTCCAGCAAGAAGGAAGCTGCCAGGCTAGCTCTGGAAAAACCGCGACCAGCAGCCAAACGCAGCGAAATCGCCCTTTCCAGCAGCTCCGCCGGATAATCTTCCGTTGTCAGATTGACGCTGATGCCAATTCCGGCGACAACATAGCTGAGACGCTCATCCTCCGCTGCGGATTCAAGCAAAATGCCGCTCAACTTGCGCCCTCCGATCATCAGATCGTTCGGCCATTTGATGCCGATGTCGAGCGCCGTTTCTGCACGCAGCGAACGACAGAGCGCCACAGCGGTAAGCAGCGTAAGCTGAGGTGCGCTGCCAACGGGCAACTTCGGACGCAGCACCATGCTCATCCACAACCCTTTGCCATAAGGAGAAACCCAGCCTCTGCCCATCCGCCCACGACCGTTCAACTGCTGCTCAGCGAGCACGAGCGTGCCTTCCTCTGCTCCCTGCTGTGCTAACTGCTGAACGATATTCTGTGTGGAATCCACCTTCTGCAAAACGACCAGCTTTCGTCCAAAAGCTCGCGTTTTTAGCATTCCCTCCAAAATGGAGGCATCAAGGGGATCTGGCCGCCCGACAAGCCGGTAGCCGAGCTTGCGCGAGGCTTCGAATTCATAACCTTGCTCCTGCAGCTTGTGGATGCTTTTCCATACTGCGGTGCGGCTTACGCCGAGCTCCTTGCTAACCGTCTCTCCCGACAAAAAGCTCTCTCCCGCCTGCTCGAAAAGCTTCAGCAGCTGGTTTGTATTCATGTTGTCCCCTCCTCTCCGTCTGCGAGCTGCCGGACGTGAGCCAGCAGCGCTGCTTCTTCATTAGCGACTTTACCACGCGCAGTTTCCCGCAAAAGACGGCCTAACAGCGGGCCGAGCCATGGGCCAGGCCGACGGCCTAGCTCAATCTGGAGCTTGCGCCCATCCACGGCTAGCTCCTTCAGTGATCGTACCGGCATCGCCTGCAGCCAAGCCCGGCAATTTGCAGCCGCCTCTGCGGGATCCACCATAGCACCCGAGCTGCTAAGGCCAGGCCGTTCAGAAGCAGGCTTTAGCGCTGGCATGGACCGCCCATGCCACTCAGCAAGCTCTACCGCTGGCATTGACTCCTCATGCCGTTCCATGTCCTCTACCGACAGCCTTGACGGCCCAAGCGGCGTTAACAACCCGGCATGCAGCCCATGCTTTTCTGCCTGTTCCATAAACTCAAGCCAATGTTCAGCCGCGGCCTGTCCTTCGTCCAGGACGAGCTCAGTCCATAACTTGCTGCTCAGACGCTCCCAGCCGGCTGCGACTAGCTTGTAATGCATCCGCAGGATGTCGGCCAACCGATCCCTCCGTGCATGGCTGTAACGCAGACGATCGAACCATCCTGCAGCCGTTGCCTCATCCAGTTCGAGCAGTAGAAAAAGAGCTGCCCATCCGTCATCGGCTCCTCCAAGGCGGCTAGCCAACTCCATCCGCGAAGCCAGCTCGCTTTGTCTCTCCGGCATGGAAAAACTCATCTTCGCTTCATGCCAGCCCGGCAGAGAATCCTTGAAGTACGCAGGCAAATCGGAAGCCACTAACAAAGCTGCCGCACGCGCTATGCCGCCTCCCCCAATCATTCGATCGAGCTCAAGCCCGACCCGCTCCATCGCGATCCGGCGCAAGCCCTCGCGGCTTGCCAGCAGTCCCTTCCACGTACCATGTGAAAATTTCAGCTTATACACGGAGGCGAAACGAATTCCTCGCAGCAGCCGCAGCGCATCCTCAGCGAATCGTTCCTTGGCATATCCAACAGCCCGAATCCGCCGTAGCGACAAGTCTTCACGCCCGCCAAACGGATCCCACAGCTTGCCCCGCCGATCCAGCGCCATCGCATTCATCGTAAAATCACGCCGCAGCAGATCCTCCTCGAGATTGCGTATAAACGCAACCGAGGATGGTCTACGAGAATCCTCGTAATCCGCTTCCGCGCGGTACGTCGTCACCTCGTATAGCTGACCACCGCTGCGGACGGTAACAGTCCCATGCTGCAGCCCGGTCGGGATACAGCCCGGAAAAAGCGCCATTACCTCCTCCGGCTGAGCCGGGGAGGCAATGTCCACATCCTTAAGCGATAAGCCGAGCAGCAGATCCCGCACGCACCCACCGACAAATACCGCCTCATGCCCGGCCTGTTCGAGTCGTAGCAGAACAGGCAGAGCCGCCTCCATTTCTGGGGCTAACTGAAGAGGGCCGTTCATCCGTGGCAAGCCTGCATCGGGAGCTCTGCTTCCATGCCAAGCACACGATAATAAATCTTTTCGTATTCGGTCGTAATTCTTTCGTTGCAAAACTCTTCGCAGGACCGCGAGATGCATGCCTTGCTGAACTCTTCGTACATAGACTCATTCGTCAACAGGCGTACAGCATTGCGAGCCATATCCGCCGTATCTCCTACTTCGGACAGAAATCCTGTTACACCATGCGACACAAGCTCAGGAATACCGCCTGCCGTGGAACCGATCGTCGGCACCCCGCAGCCCATCGCCTCCAGAGCGACAAGACCGAAGCTTTCCTTCTCGGAAGGAAGCAGCAGCAGATCAGCGAGCGAGATAACCTGAGCCACATCCTCTTGTTTGCCAAGGAAATGCACTCGATCCTCCAAACCCATCTCCCGGATCTGGCATTGAATGCGCGACAGCTCCGGCCCCTCTCCGACCAGTAGCAGCTTCGTAGGAATATGATCATTAACCCGCTTGAAAATATCTATGACATCCCCAACCCGCTTAACCGGCCGGAAATTGGAAATATGCATCAATATTTTTTCATCGTTAGTCGCATAGTCTCCACGCAAATTGCTTGTATCTCTTGGGTAATAAATTCTCTTATCAACAAAGTTATAGGTCAAATCGATATCCCGTGTTATATCCAGCAGCTCCCGCGTCTCGCGGATCAGATCCTTGGAGACCGCAGTAACCGCGTCGCTCTCGTCGATGGCAAGGCGGATCAGACTTTTAAGCGACTCATCCTGCGCCAGTACCGTAATATCTGTTCCGTGGAGAGTTGTTACCGTTTTCAGGCCGCTGCCAGCCATCTGCTTGGCCAGATAAGCACATACCGCATGCGGTACAGCATAATGGACATGGAGCAGGTCCAGATTTTGCATTGTTGCCACTTGAGCCATTTTGCTTGCCAGACTCAAATCATAAGGCGGATATCGGAACACATAATAATTGTTCACTTCGACTTCATGATAAAAAATATTTTTATGATATTGCCCGAGCCGGAACGGAATGGAATGGGTGATGAAATGAATTTCATGCCCCTTTTCCGCCAATAGCTTGCCGAGCTCTGTTGCCACGACACCAGAGCCGCCCAGCGTCGGATAACAAGTAATTCCGATCTTCAATTTTCTGGACATGATGGTTTCCTCCCGAATTGAAGCGTTGACGCTTCCGTTGTTCCCATTGTATTCAGGAAGCGAGCCCATTAATCATGAATGGATAAAAGTCGACACTTTATGCGGACGTTTCAGCGCAAAACCTTCTGCATAATCGCAGCCAGCCCCTTGTCCTGTCAAGTAATCCCGGTATTCAACACGCCGGACATAACCTTGGGTGAGCGGTGTTTCCACTCTGTCACCGTCATCGATAGGGTCGAACTGTGAGCGGTAGGCCCCAAGCGCGTCAATCTTGAGCTGAATCATATCCGAAATGTCCACTGTAAGGGCAAGATCCCGTTGATCATTTATGTAATAATAGATTAGCTGCTCCACCTGGGCAGGTGGTAGTTCCGGCATATACCGACGTAGCTTGGCATTGAACACAGCTTCCTCGACGATCGCGCTGCAAGCGTTATGGTCAGGATGGCGATCCTGCCAGTAAGGCGCGAACACGATGCGCGGTCGGCGCAGCCGAATTTCTCTCGTGACGGCGGCTAGCTGCTCCGCATCTCCGGTCAAGCCCCGATCGGGTAGTCCAAGACAGCCTCGATAAGTTAAGCCAAGAATTTTTGCGGCCTGCTCCGCCTCTTGCTCCCTGAGGTCAACGTTGCCGTTGGAGCTCATCTCGCTGCGGGTCAAATCGCAAATGCCGACCTTAATTCCTCTGCTGGCATGGCCCGCTATTGTTCCGCCCATGCCAATCTCAGCGTCATCCGCATGAGCGCCGAATACAAGAATATCTACTGTATGTTCCATAGCTTACTCCGGCTTATATTTATGAACGAGTTCTCGCCAAGCAAAATCGCCTCTCATCATCGCCTTGACGAGTAGCTCGGCCGTAGCGATGTTAGTCGCTACCGGAATTCCTTGAACGTCGCAAAGGCGAAGCAAAGCGATAATATCCGGCTCATGCGGCTGAGCCATCAGCGGATCACGCAGGAAGATGATGAGATCAAGCTCGTCTCGGGCCACAAGAGCGCCGATCTGCTGATCGCCGCCAAGCGGACCACTCATGAAGCGATGGATTTGCAGGGACGTTTTTTCCATGATGCGGGTGCCTGTCGTGCCGGTTGAGTACAGCTTGGCATCCTTAAAAGCATCCTCATAAGCCGTCACGAAGTTGACGATTTCATCTTTTTTGCGATCATGCGCGATAAATGCGATTTGCAGCATCTGTCTCCCACTCCTTTGTCTGTCAGTCGCTAGTATCTGTGGAACGATCCATGTTTAGCTGACTGTCCGTGCAAATCAATCCATAATATGTTCAAAGCCGTAAATCAGCCCTTCGTAAGTCATGACCTTTTTGACGGCATGAGCAACACCTGGCATATATCCAGCGCGATCATAGGAATCATGGCGAATTTTCAGCGATTGGCCAAAAGCTCCGAACACAACCTCCTGCTGAGCGAATACGCCTGGCAAACGAACGCTGTGGATTCGGAATCCGTCATAGTAACCACCACGGGCTCCTTCAATCGTTTCCTCCTCGCGAGGATTACCTTGCTTCATTTCGCGGCGAGCCGCAGAAATCAGTTCCGCCGTTTTGATGGAAGTTCCGGATGGGGCATCCAGCTTCTGGTCGCCATGGTACTCAATAATCTCCAGATGAGGGAAATATTTGGACGCCTCCGCGGCGAACTTCATCATCAAGATGGCTCCGATCGAAAAATTAGGAGCAATCAAACCTCCGATTCCTTGCTGCTTGCAGAGCTCGTCCAGCTCCTTGATTTGCTCTGGCGTGAAGCCTGTCGCACCAACAACCGGCCTGATGCCGCGTGTGATCGCTTCAAGTGTGTTGGCATATACCGTCTGTGGGACGGTGAAATCAACAAGTACATCTATATCGGCGCCTGCCAGCATCGCTTCCAGCGAGGGAGAAACCGTGATACCGGCTTCATCAAGCCCGACCATGCGGCCGGCGTCAACTGCGCCAGCGGATGGGGACATCGCGCCGGTCAGCTGGAGCTGCTCGTCTTGCAGCACCATTTTTACCACTTCGCGGCCCATGCGCCCGGAAGCTCCAGCAACAGCAACTTTAATTGGGGTTGTCATCGATCTTCACCTCGGTTCAAAAATAAAGCGGCAGGGAAAACCTAATCCCTTCCCCGCCGCCGCGACATTCTCTTGATCTGGCGATAAAGAAGCCTTGCCTCTTCCATACTCGGCTCCAATCGAAAAGCCTCGGCAGCTAGCTGCTTCGCTTCCTGCAGTCTTCCCAACTCTATGCAGCAACGAGCAGCCAGATAACAGGCTTCCGCTTGCAGAGGATCGAGAATTCTTGCTTCCTGCAGAAACTCCATCACTTGCGCCGGTTTGCTCTCACCAGAGGCCAACAGCAGCTTCGCATCAGATACGAGCCGCCGTGCATCCACTACATCCAGATGGTAACGGTACTCTTCATTACCAGGCTTCAAAGCACAGGCCTTGGCTGCATGATGCAGCGCAAGCTCCCACTTGCCGCTTCTCGTGCAGGACACGGAGCACTTATAATGAAAGGACGCATTATCCGGCTCCAGATGGATGGCTTGCAGGAACCACTGGATGGCCTCATCGAAATCGCCTTTCAAAATGCATTCATAAGCTTTCTTGATGCAGCCTTCCCCGTCCATCCTCCCACCTTCCTTGCACTAGGATGATGGTACAGCATATGCCTCAATGGCTAGAGCGGTTCGCTGTTTTTGCGTGTCCAGCGTTCGGCGTCACGGGTATTGAACTTATGCATCACTGCGTTATGTGCTTGGGTCAGATCGATGTTAAGCGAGTTGGCAAAACAATTTAAAATAAATAAAATATCGCCAAGCTCCATTTCAATGGAATTATCCGCCTCGTCCGCCTTTTTTGGCTTTTCGCCGTAAGTATGATTAACTTCTCGGGCTAGTTCTCCGACTTCTTCCGCCATTCTGGCCACAAGGGACAGTGGACTGAAGTAACCTTCCTTGAACTGGCCTATATAACGATCGACCTCACGCTGGATTTCAGCGAGTGATTTTTCCTCCATAAAAGTTCTCCTTCTTTGCAAGGTATCTCCACCTATGTTATCCTAAAGCAGTTTTGAACACAATATATTGACATATCCCGCATCACTGAACGAGAGGTATTGAAAAACGACTTATCAAGGAGAAATTATCATGTCCAGGATTCCACTCAGTTACCTCTACAAAACGATTATTCCCGTCATGCTTGGCACGGCGATCTACGCATTTGGACTTCAATACTTCCTGCTGCCAAACAAGCTGATGGAGGGCGGATTGACTGGCATCGCCGTTCTGCTTAATTACGCCCTCGGCTGGAAGCTGTCCATTACGACGCTTGTGCTCAACATACCGCTATTCATCATTGGTCTACGAATATTAGGGCGAGTGCCGATGATCATGACGATTGTGGGCACACTCAGCCTCTCGCTGTTCCTGTTTGTTTTCGAAAAAGCGATCACCGCCGGCTGGCTGGAGCCATTCAACGCGGAGCAAGACTTCATTCTCGCCGCCTTGTACGCCGGCGTAACACTTGGCAGCGGCCTCGGCATCGTCTTCCGATTCGGCGGCACAACTGGCGGCGTAGATATTGCCGCACGCATCATCAATCGCTCTAAGGGCTGGAGCATGGGCCAGATCATTCTCGGTTTCGATGTGATCATCATCGCTATTTCCCTGATGTATATTCCTAAGGAAAAAGTGCTCTACACGCTGGTCACAGTATTTATCGCGGCCAAGCTCATCGACTTTATCCAGGAGGGAGCCTACGCTGCCAAAGCCTTCACCATTATTAGTGAAAAGGCAGAAGAAATTGCCGAGCGGATTACAATTGAGCTGGAGCGCGGTGTAACCCTTATCCCTGCCGTAGGCGCCTATTCCAAGGCCGAGCGAAAAATGATTTATTGCGTCGTTTCCCGAAGCGAGATCAGAACGCTGCGGCTTATCGTTAAGAGCATCGATCCACGAGCCTTCATCGTCATCAATGATGTGCATGATGTGCTCGGTGAAGGTTTCAAGGAAGAGGCTTAACCGGACGTTCTTAGTATACGTTCCTAGTTCACCTCTGCTCTCCATTGAAGCAAAAAAAGTCCAAACAGCCTGACCCAAAAAAAGGGTCAGGCTGTTTCATTTACAAAATCACCAAGGCCTTAGCCAGCCTATTTGCGTGCAACACCGTTCCGGCTTGGGCGTTCGGCAGGAGCTGGCATTACTGTCACCCCATGCTGTCCGCGGCGATAGTTGATCCAGCCCACGTAGCCAAGCAAAGCGCAAATGAGCGGGACAATGGAATAGAGCAACCAACCACCTGTCGGCTGCAGGGGCTGAGGGATAGCGTTGGCAGGCAAATTTGCATCATCCTCCGTATCCGTCCGGAAAAGATCCTCAGCTGCCGATGACACTGCCTCGAAGGACTGGACGGCCCATCCGGTCCGTGTTCCATCCTGCGATGCCAGCAGCTTGGAGCTATAGACGATGCTGTTCCGCATTCCCTCCGCCTTATCTCTTTCGCGTGCCAGGAGAGCTGCCGGCTCGATCAGATCCCAATGTCCCTTAAGCGTGGCCATTCGGGCCCCTGCAGCCGCTCCTCCCTGACCTCCCGCTGTCGTCCAGGCAATAATTAGCTGCCTGGCATCTTCTTTGATCACCGGCTCATACTGCAGCCATAATGCTTCATTGCCCGCTGTCAAGCTGTCTGCGGCAAGCCGAATGCTGGATGCCGCGCTAAGCAAAAGATGCGCGCTTCCACCAGCCTCAATCTCGCGCTGAGCTTCGCGGACGCTACTGTCCACGGCGATCCAGCCGAGCTCGCTGCCAGATTGCCGCAACTGCTCGTCCTCGGCGAGCTGGCGCACATCCCTCAGCGAATAAAAGAGCTCGCTGCGCTCATTGTTCATTACCGCATCATAAAGCCGCTCAGCAGCAGCCTGGAATTGAGCCTGCTTGTCCCTACTACGCACATCCTGCTCCACCAGGTCCGCCGGATTCTTTCGAATGGCTGCTGCGAAAGCGACGCCGTTCAATAGAAGGGCTGCCGCCAAGCACGCTACTACGACTGCCCACCATCGTCTTGACATGCCAACCCCTCCTGTCTGTCCTACTTTATGCAAGGAGGTTGAGCAATATGAATGAACCCCGCGAGGGATAACTCGCGCAGCGGGCTCCAATGGATGTTACCGCCGACGACGCACGAGCGCCAGGCATAACCAAGTGAGGACAAAGCTGAATATAGACAGCCCATTCGTGAAGGCTTGAACAGCCGGCACCTGATCATATAACTGCG
Source organism: Paenibacillus herberti (assembly GCF_002233675.1). Lineage (GTDB taxonomy): Bacteria > Bacillota > Bacilli > Paenibacillales > Paenibacillaceae > Paenibacillus_O > Paenibacillus_O herberti. The sequence goes on from NZ_NMUQ01000001.1 coordinate 1,775,173, forward strand.
GTGGCAAATACGGGAAGATTTCGAATCTGTAATCGTTATAGTCGTTCAACAGCAGCCACCCGAACGCTCCCGCGGCGGCCAGTCTGCCAAACTTCATAAACGGCAGATAAAGCAACGCTTCAACGGCCATACCGAGGTGGGAAGCCATGAGCATAAAATGCGTCGGCTCGAGCGGCTCACCTTGATAAGCTCCTGCGAGAATCATAGCGACCGCCCAGATGCCGTACTTGATCGACGTGAGGACAGCAAGCGCTTCAATGATCATTCGCAGCCATACGGCAACCCTTCCCGGTGAGGAAGGAGGGAAGAGTAAATACAGAAGCGACAACGTGAAAAAAAGACTGGCTGTTGGGCTATCCGGCACAAACAGGAGCTGCCATAGCGGATGTCCCGTTGAAACAGTCTCCTGAAGCTGATAAGCATACCAGTAATACCCATAGACGGTACCCAACGCATTTGTAATAAATAGCAGCCACAAAAACGGCCGGTAAACGAGCAATTGCCTGCCAAGTCTCAAATCCATGATGAGCATCATTCCTTCTGCAGGAGAATATGGAAAAGACCTGACCGCATAAAAACGATCAGATCTTAACCAGAAGCAGTTTATTCGGTTGCTTTTTGCTTGGCGAGCCAATCGGCAAGAGTGCCGATTTCTTCTGCGGATAGATCTGTTCCAAATGCTGGCATCTTGTCCTTGCCGTTCGTGATGATCTCGGCAAGCTCTTCCTTCGTAAGCAGATCGCCTACTCCGCGCAGCGCAGGAATATTAGCTCCGGCCTGACCTTTCAGATCAGTCGCGTGACAGGTTAAGCAGCCTGCCTTTTCCATAATCGATTTTACTTCCGCGTTATCTGCGTCTACGAGCTCAACTGCCTCAGCCGGTTTGGTCGCCGACGGCGGTTCCTTGCCAGCCGCAGCAGCCTCGCGTGCTTTTTCCTCACGTACGGTGTGCTCAGGAATTGTGCCGGTAATCTCCAGCTCATGTTGATAGAAATCCCAGCTCACCTTGGTGAGGTAGTAGCAAGATACCAACGAGAGTAGCATTAATGCTGTAGCAATCGGACGGCGATAGAACCGACGCTCTTTGCCGGTGTCCAGGAAAGGAGCCAGCAGCAGTGAGCCGAACGCTACACCTGGGATGCCGACTACGCCCCATGCCACATAACTACCAGATACCCATGGGTATTTGAGCAGCTGGTACAGGAACAGGAAGTACCAGTCCGGAATCGGAATAAAAGCAGAGTTGGTCGGATTCGCCGGATAACCAAGCGGAGCCGGATGCGCAATCGTCAGAACAAGAAATCCGACGAGTACTACGCAGCCGACCATCCATTCCTTAAGCAGGAAGTTCGGGATGAAGGCTTCCGAGCGCCCCGGAAAGGAGGTGTAATCCGGCGGTATCGTTGCGCCACCCGGCTTACGCACCCGGGAGTCACCAACGTAGACGACTTTTTCGTTTTTGTTGCCGTGCGCCATGTATGTCCCTCCTCTCGGTTATAGAGGACCCGCGATACCTTGCTTGCGGATCATCAAGAAATGCGCAGCTAGCAATGCCAGCAGAGCGCCGGGCAGGAAGAACACGTGAATCGCGAAGAAGCGGGTAAGTGTGGTCGCCCCTACGATCTCGCCTCCCTGCAGGAAGATTTTAATATACTCCCCGATGTACGGAACAGAGTTCGCGATCTGAATGCCGACCTTTGTTGCAAAGTAAGCTTTGTTGTCCCAAGGAAGCAGGTAACCCGTGAAACCGAGTCCAAGCATAATGAAGAAAATCAGCATGCCGACAACCCAGTTCATCTCGCGGGGAGCCTTATACGATCCCGTAAAGAAGACACGAAGCGTATGTAGGAACATCATTACGATAACGAGACTCGCTCCCCAGTGATGCATGCCGCGTACGATCGAGCCGAACGGCACCTTGTGCTGAAGATAATCGACACTCGCATAAGCATTGATAATATCCGGCACGTAGTACATGGTGAGGAACATCCCGGATAAGATCTGAATTACAGTGATGAAGAACGTCAAACCCCCGAAGCAGTAAACGAACGCAGAGAAGTGATGCGCCGGATTGACATGCTCAGGAACTTCATGATCCGCAACATCCCGCCACAGCGGCGTCACGTCAAGACGTTCGTCGATCCAGTTGTATACGCTTTTAAACATCTGAACTAACGCCTCCCTTTAAACCCGCGTGTTGGGAATGACCTCTCCCAAGTAGACGAAACCGTTCTCAACTTTGACTTGATACTCATCAAGCGGAGCCGGTGCTACGTTGAGGTTTTTGCCGTCAACCGTGTAATGCGCACCGTGGCAAGGGCACACATATTGATTTTTGTTCGAAGTATTCCATCCGATCGTGCAGCCCAAGTGCTTGCAGACCGGCGAGAGCGCGAAAATTTTGCCGTTCTCGTCCTTCATAATCCATGCTGCCTGCTCGGGATTGCTTATATACCAAGCATCAATTTGATGGATTTGGAACTTGAACTCTGTCGGCTCTCCGACTTTCACCTTGCTCTCTTCTACTACCTTTACGTAGCTGCCGCCAGCACGCTTCTCCAGCAGGGGATCAACGGCGAACCGGATCATCGGCAGTACAGCGCCGCCAGCCATAAATGCGGTGGCCCCTCCAAGGGTATACGCGAGAAATTGTCTACGGGACATTTCCTTACGCTTTATGGGAGTGTGTGCGGTCTCCTGATACTCGTGATTACTCATCTGTTCAACCCCCTTTGCAACCATATCGGATGCCTTGTCCGCCAGACATTCCGTGTCGAACCAAGCAATTCCTATCATACGTCAGTAGTATAGGAGCGTCAAGAATTTGGAAGTTCAATGTTCAAAAATCGCTCTCATCTTTGTTGCTAAATTGTCACATTTACACCTTAAAGGCTTCCACAGTTAACAATCATTCCCTGAGAAATGGTTTCCCCTAATCCGTTTCGTCTTATACGCGGGTCCAACGTCCTTTTTCAGGATATAACTTAAGCGTTCCAAAGTTTGCGAATAAGCTCCCGTGCCTCTGCCGCATCCGGCATCTTCCCTTCGTTATCAGGCGATACGACGAGATCCGCTTCGCTTAGATTATCCAACCTTAATGCCGCAGATACGATTACCACATAACGGAAGCCCGCCTTGCGCAAATTCTGAACTAAGTGTCCAAGCAAGGCCACCGATTGCTCATCCGCATACTGAACAGCCGGATAGGCAACGATTCTTCCTTTATAAGGAATTTCGATTACATCCATCGCATCTCGCAAACGCTCTAGCGCCGCTACGGCCTGCCAAGGGTTTTCCGTGCCGCTCAGCCCCGTCACCGGGAGCAGGCAAGTATCCATGAATGGCTGGAGCTCTGGCCAGCGATCCGCTTCGATGTCACTAAATTTCACAAGCCGCACCTCTCTCTCTATTAATAACCACATCTATGTTACATGGAGAGGATTCATTTGCCAATGCTTTCATTAACACAAAAACCCTTCTCTGCGGAATTCCGTAGAGAAGGGAGGTTCAAGGATGTTGGTTGCAGGTTGTCGGATCAGCGGTGGAGTGTGTTCCATTGAGCGGACAACTTATCGAAGCTTTCCTTATCACGGGATTCGAGTGCATCGTCGATTGCGGCATATATTTTTTCCGTGCGGAACTTCATAAGAGCTTCGTCCAGGAGCATCTCGGCTGCCAGTGCCAACATTACTTCATAATTCGCCTTTATCTTGTCCATAGGATACACCTCCATCAAAATCATTCGTGCACCTATACCTTTTCTTGCTGCTCCATTCTAGTCGGTATCGCCGCCAGGTATAGAAGCCATTAAAGCTATAGCAACAAGCGTCTGCTTGCTAGCATTCTATTCGAGACATTGCCAGCCGGAGGAGGTTACACGCCCGTAACAGCTAGAAATATGCTCTTGTCCCGCTTTTCCCACTAGATTTCGAGCCCTCCGGGTGGCTCAACCTTGAGCACATCTCCATGCTCCACATTAACGCCGGCTATAATCGCTTTTCCCAGACGAGTCATCCGCAGCACCGTGCCTCTACTTTCGTCCTCCCCAATTCGCAGCAAGCCAAGATGCATCATCATCATCAGAATTCGCGAGTCCATAACAGCTTCCGCCGTATCATAATAATAGGGTTTGATGAATGGGACGAGTACCTCGCGAAGTGAGTCTGCCGTCACCCAGCGATCTGCTAGCTCATCTACCCAATGGACGATTGAATTCAAATTTGATATGGGACCTTTGTACAGCCTTAGCCAAAAACGATACAACTGTTCCGTTCCGATATGACGCTTGCCGAGTAATATTTCTTCGCCAAGTGGCGTCAGAAGCAGCTCTGTTTCCGTTTCTTGCAGCCACTTATTATAGAAGCAAAAATCATAGACAAGGGAAAATCGCTCCGGATATTCCCGGAATCTGCGCCCGTAACCGAATCTCCAGGCCGCCTTGGCCGGAGGTTCTTCCCGTACGCCGAAGCTCTCCATCACTTGCAGCACGCTGCGTCGATGCATATATCCCTCACGAGTAAGCTGAATCTCATGATGCCGCGTGTAGGACAACAGCGCTTTTACATCTCCTGCTAAAAGTTCCTGTTCATCGCGATAAACCGGGGGTTCTCCAACAAGTACGAGCTTTTCACAGAAACGACGCTTGAGCGATTCCCTGAACCTAGCCTTCAGGTCTCTCGGCACTTGGAACAAGTATCGGTCTGGCCCGGCTATGCCGTTGAACAACCATCCCTGATGTTTGAAGCGGGCAATTATTTCTCTCGGTCCGGATTCAGGCACCGGTATAACGCGTCCTTTACGGCCTCGCGTCCCCTTGGCCTTAGCTGAACTTTTAGGTGCAGGCTCCGGTATAACGGGATCATCTTGAAACTTGCTGGATTGCACTCTGGCAATCAGCTCTTCAAGACTGAACTGCTCCCTCTTTTCAAAAATCAAAGAGTTAATAAACCGCATATCTTCCATTCTCATGCTGCCTACCTGCGCTTCGAACACTTCCCGTGAACCTACCTTGGACAGTATCGATTGAATTAGCTCATGCTTAGAATTCCCGTTGCAATCACATTCGTACACATTCGCTATTCGGCTTAGCTGCGTTATATCTGCGTAGCCAAGCATATCCGCGAAATTCATCTCTCTTCCCTCCTCCTCATGGCGGCTGGTGACGTATGATCTGCTTTTCGTACTACCATTATGGGAAGATTTAGAAGGTTTAAGACGTGGTAGGCAACAAAAAAACCCGCCATGGGGGAGGGCTGTGGGGAAAGCTTTATGGAGTTACCTCAAGATGAAGGGTGCAATTATGAAGCAGAGACTGCCATCCTTCCGGGTTAAGCTCCAGAACAGAGTAGCACATATTATGTAGATAGGACTGATCGAGCCCCTCAACCATGACGCCGAGCATCTGAGCGAGGTAGCTTCCATGAGTGACTACGAGAAGCTTGCTATTAGGCATCAGTTCCGTATATTTTTTCAAAAAAGCTTCTGACCGAGCACGTACGCTCTCATCGCTTTCCATGCCGGCTTCTGGATTCGTACGCCATTCCGTCCCCCAGGCGTCCAGCCTTTCTTGCTCAACGGTCCCTTCTATGGAGCCAAAACTTCTTTCCACGAGCAGCAGCTCGGGCTCCAGCAGCGGTATGCCGAGCTTGTCCGCAATAATGCGCCCTGTCTCCAAAGCACGGGATAAACGGCTCGTCACAACAGCATCCCATTGCAGCTCATCCTTATTCAGCCTATTCGCAAGCAGTACCGCTTGGAGCTTCCCTTCCTCATTGAGCGGAATATCGGTTACTCCTTGGATACGACCCATCGCATTCCAATCGGTCCGTCCATGTCTGATTAGTCCTAGTTTCATTAACGGTTGTCGTCCTTTCCGATCTTGGTTCAATAAAAAAACCGGCCGCAATTGCAGCCGGAAAGCGATTATTTACGAATTCTTGACAGCCATCCCATCATCAGCATCGTCATCACCAGACCAAGTATGGATAATATAATCCAATACTGCGGCGTACGCGGCACCAAACTCAGTATAAATGGATCACTGACTCTGGCAATAGGAATGTCTGAAGAAAAACTAGCCTTGAACATAGCAGAGGATGAGGCATTAGCCGTGTCCAGCAGCCCTGTCGCTTCTGCTCCGCTATTCCCACGATCTAGCAATACATAAAGCATGCTGGTCGTGAACATCGCCAAGCAAGCTGCGATTGCTGCCGAAAATCTGGAGCCAAGCGGCCTGGAAAGCGAAAATCGGCGTCTCAGATTCCAATCCAATTGGTCTTCGGCATATATTCTCTCCATAACAGCGCGGTTAACATCCTCCGCTGTCTCGGATGCTTCCATCTCCTGTTCGAAGGCGAATTCCCGAATCAGCCGCTCACTTTCTTCCCACAGCTCGTATTCCTGTCTGCAGGCTGTGCAATGCTTTAAATGCAGGTTGACAGAACGCTTCACGAAATCGCCATCTGGCAGATCCCAATAAAAGCCCAACGCTTCCTGCACTTCTTCGCATTTCATCGCAGCTTCATCCCTTCGAAATTCTCGCTCTCCGTTTCTTCAAAATAGGGTTCCAGCTGAGATTTGACGCTGCCCCGGGCACGGAACAATAATGACTTGACCGAGCTTACGGTCCCACCCAGTATATCAGCAATCTCTTGATAGTCCAAACCTTCATATTCCCGGAGAATGAGTGCAGATCGCTGCTTCTCAGGCAGAGCATTGATGGCTTCTCGAACGAGTTCCATTCTCTCTCCCTGCAGAACACGATACTCTGGAGCTGAATCCTGAGAAGCGATCGGCATTACACCGCTCTCTTCAAATGGAATATGTACGCTCCGCTGCTTGCGCAGCTCACTCAGCACCGTGTTGCGGGCAATCGTGTACAGCCAAGTGGAAAATTGCGCATCCACTTCACGGAACGAATGCAAGCTGCGATAAGCCTTGTAGAATGTCTCAGAGCATAGATCTTCCGCGACAATCTCCAGCTTGGTGCTCTTTAGCATATGAAGGATAAAGGCCATGATTTTACGCTGGTAACGCCTCATAAGTTCGGAATAGAGCTCAACATTTCCTTGTTTGATTTGCCGGATCAAATCGGAATCATCCATAACAGGCGGCTTGAGACCTCCTCACCTGCAGCGATTTCCGTATCCGGTATAAATATTGTACCGGAACGGATGCAGAAAGTTGCGCTATAGCGCTAAAAAAAGATTAAGAAAAAGAAAGACAACGATAAAGTGTATTTCGGCAACATGCTTCTCATTCTGAAGAATTTAAATTCGCCATTGGCTGTCATTTTCCTGCCAGCTTCGACAAGAAGATTTTAACCAAATACTGGATCACGTGAAACCTTTAATATTGTATCACTCCCAGGAAATCTCAGAAGGAATATGAGGAAGTTCTAAGAAAAAAACATCAACACAACTATCTATGAAATTTTTCGTTACAAGAAATTTTTTCGTAAATTAATTTCGTGAATTCTGAACCTTAACCGTGGAGGTAGCTTAGTGAGCAGTACAATCTCTGTTTCTTATTCGAAGTAGTATCAATTGAATTCCTCTTATTTCAACTGAGCTTTTCGGCTAACTGCGCCTATTTAATCCACTCGAAAATTAGTGAAATGAAAAAGCCGGAAAATGTCATTGTTTGTTGTAAACGCTTTAATAATGTCCCTCCTGTTCCCCTTTGTTCCGCCTCAAGCCGTCGCCGTAAGCCCCCCGCCCAGTGTTCCATTGCAAGTCGATGTGAATTTTTCTTCCAATTATATGGACAGCAGCGGAATCATTTGGTGGGCCGATCAAGCTTACACTGCTATATGGCATCGACCTCCTTAAACTATGCCACCGTTTCAGCGATTGAAATTACAAGTGGCGGTGGCGGAGGAAGCACGGATACACAAAATGATCTCATTCATGAGTTGGCCGTTCCCGTACAAATTTTCGTAGAACCCGAGTTGATTGTTAGAAGCTCTTGTTAACTATATAAGTTGAACTTAACTTCTCCGAACGCTCTTACAATAAAAATAGGTGAGGTCGCGAATACGCGCTCTCGCCTATTTTTTGTTGATGCAGAACATTCAAATGGTGTGGAATAGACCCTAAAGCGCAAAGAAAAAGAGGCGCTCGACGAGCGACCCTAATAGGTAAAAAAACCGGACCGGGACATTGAACAGGGCCCTTGCATTATTTAGTATGGGTACTTTTTAGTACCTACCCGACTTAAAAGTGCGTACTTAATCATTTCTAAATTCCTGGTTATAATAACGTTAATGCCGGCAACGAAAAGAATATTTACTTTCATAAATATATTAACATCAGGAGATGAGATAATGAGTCAATCCATTGCTAGTTCAGCTTCTCAACCCAAATCGGATAGCAAATGGGCCCTGCTTGCTCTTGCCATCAGCGCATTTGGTATTGGAACAACAGAATTTGTTCCCGTTGGTTTACTTGCTTCAATCGCCGAAGATTTAAATATCGGTATTACACTAGCTGGTTGGCTTATTTCCGGATATGCCATGGGAGTCGCGGTTGGAGCACCAGTCCTTACAGCGCTAACCAATCGCATGAATCGCAAAGCGTTGCTTATGACACTTATGGTTGTTTTCATTGTAGGAAACGTAGTCGCCGCATTATCACCGAACTTTGAAATACTCATTGTCGCACGATTCATTACAGCGTTTGCCCATGGTGTCTTTTTCTCCATCGGAGCCACCATTGCCGTTCAATTAGTATCGCCAGAGAAAAAGGGTAGCGCCATCGCGCTTATGTTCACTGGTCTTACGATTGCGATCGTTACCGGTGTGCCGCTCGGAACATTTATCGGACAGGCTTTTGGCTGGAGATCAACTTTTTGGGGTGTTGCCTTGCTTGGTGTCATCGCAGTCATCGCCAGCGCCGTGCTTATTCCTAATAACCTAAAAAAATCTCCGCCGGCTAAATTCTCGGATATGTTCCGATTGATTACAAATGGCCGTTTGCTCCTGGCCTTCCTTATTACCGTATTTGGTTATGGAGGAACGTTTGTTGTTTTCACTTATTTAACTCCGCTCCTTGCAGAAGTAACTGGACTCAGCAAAGGCGTCATTAATATTATCCTGATTGCTTACGGTATCGCCGTAGCATTCGGTAACTCCATGGGTGGTAAAGTAGCGAATAAAAACCCGATACGCGCCTTGTTTTGGATGTTTATTATTCAGGCAGCCACTCTCATTCTGTTGTACTTCCTTGCTCCATTTAAAGTAGTCGGCGTTATCGGTGTCGTATTGATGGGCGTGTTTGCCTTCATGAATGTGCCTGGCCTTCAGCTTTATGTTGTTCAGCTTGCTGAAAAATATGTCCCTTCAGCGGTTGATATTGCTTCAGCCATAAATATTGCGGCATTCAACATTGGAATCGCGATTGGCTCAATCGTAGGCGGGATTGTTATTGACTCCATTGGCCTTGTGCATACGCCTTGGATTGGAGCGATTATGGTTGCCATTGCGATTATTCTTGCCGGTATTTCTGCAAAGCTTGAACAAAAATAAAACAAGGGGGAACTTATATGTTCGAACAACATCAATCTTATCAACGAATGTATAAAGAAGGTGCGCTTACGCTTGGTCTTCATCTACCTCTTGAAAATTATCAAATGAAAACTCCGACTATGGCGAACCAAATCGAGTTGGCGCAGGCTGCTGAAAACTATGGGTTCACTACATTGTGGCTCAGGGATGTCATATTAGAGGATCCCAATTTCTTGGACCCGGCTGTCGGTCAAATTTATGATATTTTGATTTATGGTACACATTTGCTTGGCCAAACGAAAAAAATTGCCCTTGGAACGTCTGCGCTTGTACTTCCACTTCGTCATCCGTTACGGATGGCGAAGGAGGCCGCTACAATCGAGGCACTCTTCCCAGAGAGGTTTATCATGGGAGTCTCCTCTGGAGACCGCCGCGCTGACTTTCTAGGGCTTGGAGTAGATCACCCTAGCCGCGGCGTTCAATTTAGAGAAGCGTTGTCTTATCTAGAAAAAATCCTTTATGAACATTATCCCGTGATCGACTCCCGTTATGGTCAAATCCAGCAAGCTACTCTCGTACCGAAGCTTCCACAAAAAATTCCAACCATGATAACCGGCTTTGCACAGCAAGACTTTGAATGGCTTGGACGTCATGGTGACGGATGGATGTATTACCCACAAGCCCCGATTCGACAGGCAGAAGTGATAAACTCATGGAGAGAATCAGCTATTAATCAAAACGATGTTGCCTTTCGTCCCTTCTCCATGCCGATGCATCTAGACTTGGCGGAAGATCCGAATGAAGCGGCCACTCCGATCCGATTAGGTTTTAGAGTGGGAAGAAATAAATTGCTTGAGTTGTTAAAAGCATATCAAGATATTGGCGTTAATCATCTCTTCTTCGCGCTTTTTGATAGCGAGCGCCCAGCTGATGAAGTCATTCATGAGCTAGGTGAATATGTATTGCCTCATTTTCAACCTCATAACCAATAAACAATGAAAGAAAAAAAGAGCGAAGACGTAGCAGAATTAACGCTGCAACGTCTTCGCTCTTACTGTTTTGGCAGTTTTTGGGACAGCTGTCTCCACTAGTCATGGAATAAGTTTTTGTTTCTTTAACTCATCCAATACGGAGAGCAGTTCCTTTTCAGAATCCAGCACTTCATGAAAACCAAATTGCTTCACTTTTGTCGTATCGGTAATGATGTCATATTCGCTTCCTAAAACAAAATCACCGAACGGCCATGAGGCGATTTTTTCATAAGGTGTAGGGAACAAATCATATTTCTGAACCATGCTTGTCCAAGTTTCTTTTTGCAAAGGCATCAATTCTGTCAAAGAGATCGTTTGAATCGGTCCCTCTTCCATGCCGAAATACTTTGTCAGCGTAGGCCAGAGGTTTTCCCAGCGGAAGAAATCCCCATTGGTTATATTAAATACTTCAAAAGCGGTATGCTCTTGAGTGGCCGCCCATGCCGATGCGCGAGCGAGCAGAGAAGCATCTGTAATCTGGATAAGCGCCCGGTATGCACCTTCTTTGCCTGGAAAGCGGAGAGGTAGTCCGAGTTCCTTGGAGACCGATGCATATACGGCGATTACCATAGCGATACTCATTGGATTGCCAATGGATACTCCAGCAACGAGGTCAGGCCTTAGAATCGTCCAAGACCAGCTTTTTCCCACTTGATGGGTTCGCAAAAAATCTTCCTGGTTATAATAAAAGTTCGGAGGAAGATGACGCGGATCGCTTTCCTTGGCCGGGGTTTTGAACTTGCCCAGATGCACCCCATAAACCTTAGCGCCTTGCATCATAATCACCCGCTCCAGCGAGTCTGACGTTTCTTCAACCGCCTTTACCACATTCGACAGCATACCCGTATTTACATCAATCTGTTCCTTGGAATGGGCGGGGAAATCCTGATAGGCTGCATAAAAGATATGCGTGATACCTTTAATTTCACTTAAGGCTGCTTTGGTTGCCTCCAGGTTTAACAGGTCCAGGCTGACATAACGCTCAGCATGTTTGTCCGGGATTGTTCTGGCTACGCCTATGGCATCCCATTCGTTCGAACTGCTTAGATGGTCTAGAATATAGCTTCCGATGATGCCTGTTGCGCCTACAACTAGGGCTTTATAGTTGGACATAAACTGTATATCCTCCTTAAGAATAATACTTTTTGGATGTTTGTCCTCTTCTTACGTTGTCATTGTATGCCTTTCCTATATATAAATCCAATTATGAAATAGATAGTTATCGATAAATATATTTATGCATATTCATCAAATATGCTCATATAGAATTTTAATAATCTCCTGTATAGGAGACACATGTTTATGTTTCAGCTTATAGGCAATAAAAAACTCATTGTTCACTTTTAACTCCCCGAAAATGATTTTCGCTTTGGACAGATCGGCTGCATGTTCCAAAATGTAAGTAGGAAGTACGCCTAAACCCGCGCCACTTTCGATGGCTCTAAGAATCAAATCATTATTCGGAATAATATGTACGGGTCTGAGCAGCGGCCTCTTTTTAAAATGCTCCCTCCAAATTCGCCTGATCATCGGCAGCTCCAAGCCATAACTCAGCCAATTCTGAGCAGACAGCCATTTTTCTATGGCCGCTCGGTCCATCGCATCCGGGATCGCATACGATTCTGGGGCCACAATGACGAATGTTTCATCCATTAATTTCAAATACTCAATGCCTGGTGTAGGAACTTTTTGGGAAGTAATAATCAGTTCCAACTTGTCATCTTTTAATAGCTCCAGCAGTTGATGCGCCTCACTGAACTCTAACACGGTACGTATGTTCAATTTATGAAGCAGCGGCAGTATTTTAGCGTTAAAAAATTCATGATGGGTTCCAATTTTCACAACAGCAAGAGTTGGTAAGGAAGCGCCTTTCAAATTCATTGTAGCCATGTCCAAGGACTCGATGAGTGGGGCCAATTGTGAATACAGCTCTTTTCCTCGCTCCGTGGGAACTATTTTTCTAGAAATTCTCTTGAATAGCTTCTCCCCTACCTCTGCCTCTAATGCAGCCAAATGTTGGCTCATCGCCGGTTGCGTCATCATGCGCGTTTTCGCAGCTTCAGACACAGAGTTATGCTTATAGATAGCAATAAAGCTTCGATACCATTCGTAATCCACCATAGAGTTACTCCCTCTCAAATCTGAAAATTTCTCCATAAAATCGGGCATATTCATCGTGTCATTCTCTAACTCTATTGCATTAACTATAGTAAGAGTTTTATTTTCGTAAAACTGACGAGTGATGTCTTACTTAACCTGCACGTTTTAACTTGCTCCATCGATTTTATTTTAGCAAATTAGGAGGATTGACAAATGAACGAAAGCGCTCAATATGTATCAATCAGCAATTATAAAGGCTCGCTTGGCATCATTCTTGTGTTATTCATTCTTTTGGTAATTGTAACAAATGTCTTCTTCAGTCCTTTCCAAGAGGATCCCCCTCAGGATGACGATTTATCAACATTAGGATCTGTTTCAATCGACGTCAAAAACGGTACAGGAAGTTATTTAATGACCTCAACTAGCCTGACAGGAGATTTCGAAGCTCCGGGTCCTTCTCCTCACACAATCCAGCCAGGAGGAAGGTATAACTTTCAGCTATTAACAACTTCTCACGCTTCAGCTATTGCTATATACAACATAACTTCTACAAATGGAGTACGTGTGGGAGGGGCTGTAATAACTATGAGCTGGGCAAGCCGAGGAATAGTTTTTAAATATGGAGTAGCTAATGCTACTGTAACCGGTCCATTTAAAGTTGTTAAAGAAGACGCACCAATTGTTAGAATCGATAATGCATAATTTAATTCAGACTCCCTAACCCGTTAAAAAAATCAATAAAAAAAGCCACCCCGAAGGGTGGCACGCACTCATGATGAGTGCTTAAGTAGGATAGGAGTGGAGAGAAACCATACTGTACCTTTATTATATGTATCCGTTTACAATTTGTCAATAAGCGTTTTCATTTTAAATTTTGAGGAACAAATTCCACTTTCAGGACGTCAAAAAGCCCCAGCAGCACCGGGGCTTTTTGTCTATTAAGTAACTCTTACGACGTAATTAAACGCCTCTAGCACTTCAACTGCCTGATCCAGATCGCCTTGTGTGCGGAAGCTCAGTCTGAGCACACCCGGTACATCCATACGGGTCTCGATAATTTGAAGATTACTCAGGCTGATATTCCGGTTGCCGAGCTCGGTGGCGATTTTGCCGATAATACCAGGATGATCCGGTACATCCATATAACATTCGTAAATGGATTGCAGCACACCCTTACGACGCTCCGGCAAGCTGCTACGGAACTCTCCTGCGCTACGGAATGCTCCACTGATTGCCTCGCCATCCTCTGAACGAAGAATGTCTGCAAGCCGATTGAGCTCTCCTCCCCACTCTTCCAGCAGACGCAACACGATTACCCGATTCTCAAGCAGAATATCCCGCCAAACGATAGGATCGCTGGAAGCGATGCGCGTAATATCGCGGAATCCGCCAGCAGCAAGCATCGCATAACCGCCGTTGCCCTCATTATAACGACTCACCTGATTAACAAGCGCTGCCGCAATGAGATGCGGCAAATGGCTGATCGCGCCGACAATCTCGTCATGTTCTTTTGGGTTCATATGCACGATTTTGGCGCGAGTAAGGCGCAGCAGATAGCTCAGTCGGTCCACTGCCTCGGGAGGTGTATTCTCATCCGGTGTAAGTACATAGTACGCATTCTCGAACAGAATCGCACTCGCTGCCTCCACGCCCGCACGCTCTGAGCCTGCCATGGGATGGCCGCCGATAAAAACGGCGTCTCCCCATTTAATAGTTGAAACCGCGGCTGCCACGCCGGCCTTCGTGCTGCCAACATCCGTCAGGATACATCCGCTTTTGAGAGGCATGAGACTTATGCGCTGCGCGTAGTCCGTCAGCATGCCTACCGGTACACATAGAAAAATATAATCAGCGCCGTGCACCGCTTCTTCGAGCGATGTCGTCGCTTCATCAACTACACCTAAACGCACATACTTATCCGCCGATTCCTGGCGGTAGGAATACCCTGTTACCCGTAGGCCGGGCTGTCCTTTAAAACAAAGGGCAAGAGAGCCGCCGATAAGGCCAGCTCCGATAATCGCTATTTTAGTCATCAACTTACTGCCGCACCGCCGCTTCCTTCAATACTTCCTCCAAAGCAGAGATGAATTTGCGGTTCGCTTCGGCTGTACCGATCGACACTCGCAAATAAGTCGGAGACTTGGCCCATCCAGCACGGGTAATGAAACCGCGACGCAGCAGAAGATCAAACGCCTCACGAGAAGGCATACCGACGTCGACCATAATGAAATTGGCCTGTGTCGGGTAGTAGGAGAGTCCCAAGCGAGCAAATTCGCCCTGCAAGTAATCCCGCTGCTGCAGGTTGTTCTCACGGCAGCTGCTGACGAATTCTTGGTCGCCAAGCGCAGCCTTGGCCGCAGCCTGAGCTACACGCGCCGTATTAAACGGCTCGCGTACAAGATTAATCGAATGGATAACATCCGGCTGAGCGATACCGTAACCGATGCGCAGCGCAGCCAAGCCGTATATTTTTGAGAAGGTGCGAAGTAGAATTAGGTTCGGGTAACGCTCCAACAGCTTGATGCTGTCCGGGTATTCTGGATCGTCGACAAAATGGCAGTAAGCCTCGTCCAACACGCATAAAACATGTCCCGGCAGCTTATCCATGAACTCGACCAGCTCCGCCTCGGTCACGATTGTACCCGTCGGATTGTTCGGAGAGCAGACCCAGATAAGCTTCGTCTTGTCGGTCACCGCTGCCAGCATCGCCGGTAAATCCTGCCGTCCGTCGATGAGTGGAATCTCTTTGAGAACCGCATTCTCAACCTCTGCATTATGACGGTATTGCGAGAAAGTCTCGTCAGCCATTACCGTCTCGTCTCCAGGCTCCAGATAAGCGCGCGCGAGCATGAGGATAATCTCGTCTGCACCGTTGCCCCAGATCAACTGATTCGGGTGGACGCCGAGATGCTGCGCCATCGCAGCTGTCAGCTCCACGCTCGCTCCATCCGGATAAATGCTGCTGTTGTCGATCTCCGCTATAATAGCCTGCTTGGCGCTAGGAGAGCTGCCATATGGATTTTCGTTGGAGGCAAGCTTGATGACCTCAGTCAGGCCAAGCTCCCGTTTAACATCCTCTACCGGCTTCCCTGGCTGGTAGACTGGCAAATGGACGATATTTCGTTTGGTCTTCATGGATGGTTCACCTCATAAAAAGTAGGATTCCGCTTCACGCGTCATGCCTTCTATTGTCTCATAATTGACGTGAAGTTGAAAGCACTTTAAAGCGGTGCACCAAGTCAGATTCGCAAAGAGGCAACAAAACGGCCGATTTGCGAGATGCCGTCCCTGTATGTGTCTTCTTTTAGCAACAGTGGCAATGCTTCCTCTACCTGGCGAACGATCGCGCTTCCTACGATAACACCGTCGGCATGTTTGCTCATCCGCTCTACCTGGTCACGGCTGCTGATACCGAAGCCGACTGCAATTGGCAGCGGCGTCGCTTCGCGCACCGACTGTAGGAATTCTTCGATGCCGCTGTGGAACTCACTGCGCATGCCGGTCACGCCGAGCGAGCTGACACAATAGACAAAACCTTGCGCCAAGGCTGCGATGCGCTGCACTCTGGCTTTGGAGGTTGGAGCGACTAACGGGATGAGATGAATGCCGGCTTCTGCCGCCATCTCACGCACCTCGCCGTCCTCTTCGATCGGCAGATCAGGAATAATGAGGCCGCTGATCCCTTTTTCATGAATGAGGGTGAAGAATCGCTCCAAGCCATATTGCAAAATAGGATTAAAATAGCTGAACAGTATGAACGGCATCTTAACGCCAGCCGCTGCTGCTTGAGCGGCAACCTCGACGCATGCCTCCAGCGTTACCGGCCCACGGAGCGCGCGCTCCGAGGCTTGCTGGATGACCGGCCCGTCCGCAAGCGGATCGGAATAAGGAACACCAAGCTCCACCATATCCGCGCCGCTCCGCTCCAGCTCGATGATGATATCCACTGTCGTTTTCAGATCGGGATCACCTGTAGTTATAAACGGAATGAGCGCCGTGCGGCCTTCTGACTTCAGCTTGTGGAAAACCTCATCAATGCGATTCATGCTTTTGTCCTCCCAAATAGCTCATAATCGCTTCCACGTCCTTGTCGCCGCGCCCGGACAGGGAGACAACAATCGTCTGATCAGGGGGCAATGTTGGAGCCAGCTTCATGACCTGGGCGATCGCATGCGCCGATTCCAGCGCCGGAATGATACCCTCGGTGCGGCTCAGCAGCTGCAGTGCCTCCAAAGCTTCCGCGTCCGTTACTGGAACATACTCTGCTCGGCCTGAATCTTTGAGATAAGCATGCTCGGGTCCGATACCCGGATAATCCAGTCCAGCCGAGATGGAATGAGCTGGTTGAACCTGTCCCGCATCGTCTTGAAGCACATAGCTGAGAGAACCTTGGAATACGCCATGGCGACCGAGCGTCATCGTTGCTGCATGCTCAAGTGTATCAATGCCGCGTCCAGCTGCCTCGACACCGACCAGCTTCACCGACTCGTCCCCTACAAATGGATAAAAAATACCAATTGCATTGCTGCCTCCGCCTACAGCGGCTACAACATAGTCCGGAAGACGGCCTTCCTCACGCAGAATCTGCTCTCTGGCTTCATCGCCGATAATGCGCTGGAAGTCGCGCACCATCATCGGATAAGGATGCGGTCCTGTAACGGAGCCAAGAATATAGTAGGTGTCATCCACATGGCTGACCCAATAACGCAGCGTTTCGTTACAAGCATCCTTCAGCGTACGCGTTCCGGACAGTACCGGCACGACCTCCGCTCCCAGCAGCTGCATACGGAATACGTTCAATTGCTGGCGCTTTGTGTCTTCCTCACCCATGAATACTTTACATTCCATGCCGAGCAGCGCAGCGATAGTCGCCGAGGCGACGCCATGTTGGCCAGCTCCGGTTTCAGCGATAATTTTCTTTTTGCCCATCCGTTTGGCCAGGACGCCTTGTCCGATCGTATTGTTGATCTTATGTGCGCCAGTGTGGTTGAGATCCTCACGCTTCAGCAAAATCTTGGCGCCGCCCAGATGCTGCGTCAAACGCTCCGCGTAGTACAACGAGGTGGGACGTCCGGAATACTTGCTAAGCAAATAGCGGACCTCTTCCTGGAATTTCGGATCATTGGAATAATGTTTATAAGCTTCCTCCAATTCAAAAAGCGCGTTCATCAACGTTTCCGGCACATAACGTCCACCGAATTTGCCAAAGCGCCCGTTCCCATCAGGTACCTTATTCATAGTTGCTTCACCCTTCCCGTAAATGCCCGGATCAGCTCCGGTGATTTTTGTCCGTCCTGCTCTACGCCGCTTGATACATCGATCCCGTCTGGACGATAACCCTCTATCAGCTCGCCGACATTCTCGGGATGAAGCCCGCCTGCGGCGAAAAGAGGCACCCCAGCCTCACGCGCCGCCTGTTGATAGGCCGGGAGCAGCTCCCAGTCGAACGTCCGGCCTGTTCCTCCTCCGGCCGTGTCCAGCAGCAGCGCGCTAACGCCTGCCGCTGCATAATCTCGCACCAGCTCCGCTGGTGTTGGTCCGCTGCCTTGGGCTCCGCCGACATGGCCGGCATGCAGCGCCTTCCATACGGGGCGTCCTGTTGCCGCAGCCGCGGCCGCGCAATCCGCGGGGCTCTCCGCGCCGTGCAGCTGGACGATGTCCAGGCCGGCTGCGTCAGCGGCACGCGCCAGCTCATACGCAGGCGCGTTCACGAACACGCCTGCGGCTAGCGGTGCGCGGCGCCCAGCCGCGCGTGCCGCCTCGCGCATAGCGGCGATCAGCTCGCGCGCCTGCGCCGGGCTGATTTGCCGCTTGCTCGGCGCGAGGATGAAGCCGGCATAATCGGCCGGCAGCTCGCCGAGCAGGCGGGCAGCAGCCGCATCGCGGATGCCGCAAATTTTGAGCAGCGGCATGCCGCTCTGCATAGGCTGGCGCGGCGATGAGTCTACCGGCAGGCTCCCGCCCTGCGGTAAGCTTTCCTCATGCGGCGTGCCTTGCAAGCACCCGCCCTGCAGCGAGCCCTCCTGCGCCCCCACCGACTCGCTCATCGCTTCGTAACTGGGCCGAGCAACTGCTCAACCGCCTCGCCAGGATCAAGCTGGCGCATGAAATGCTCGCCTACGAGCACGCCGCTAGCTCCTGTGCCACGGATATACTCGATATCTTCTGGCTGCGAAATCGAGCTTTCGCTGATGACGCTAACGCCTGCCGGCACCATGCGCATCAGCCGCTCCGTCGTCTCCAGACTCGTCTCAAACGTATGCAAATTGCGATTGTTGATGCCGACGAGCTTAGCAATACCGACGTCAAGCACAAGATCCATCTCCCGCTCATCGTGAACCTCTACAAGCACATCCATGCCGATTGACTCGGCAATCTCATGCAGCGCCTTCAGCTCCGAGCGCTTCAAAATCGCCGCGATCAGCAACACCGCATCCGCACCTATAATCCGCGCCTCATACACCTGACGATAATCGATTAAAAAATCCTTACGCAGCAGCGGCAGCGATACAGCACCGCGGATAGAGGTTAAGTACTCGGGCGCACCCTGAAAATAATCCCGATCCGTCAACACCGAAATACAGTCTGCACCTGCCTGCTCATACGTGCGCGCCAGCTCCACAGGATGGAAATCCTCGCGGATCAGTCCTTTGGACGGCGAGGCTTTTTTCACCTCAGCGATGAGACCTGTATCCCGATGACGCTCTATTGTAACAGAACGGATGAAGCCGCGACACGGCTCCAAGCCGGATATTTCACGTTCGTAAGTATTGAGGTTGAAGCTTCTTGCAAGCTCCCCCACCTCATTTTTTTTCGTTTGCACAATTCGCTCAAGAAACATGGGCCAGCTCTCCTGTCTTCTGAATAAGCTGCTGGAGCTTAGCCCCAGCCAAGCCGCTGTCGATGACCGCGCGCGCTTTGTGTACGCCTTCGGCCAGCGTTCCCGCCGCACCTCCGGTAAAAATGCACGCTCCCGCATTCATCAGCACGATATCGCGATATGCACCCTGCTCCTCGCAGCTGAAAATCCGGCGGATAATCTCCGCATTTTCCTGAGGTGATCCGCCTTGAATCGCCGATAACGGCCAGCGGTTAATCCCCGCTTCCTCCGGCGTCAGGTCATACGTGCGCACCTTGCCGTCTTCGCCTAGCTCCGACACTGTAGTCGCAGCGCTGATACTGATCTCGTCCAGCCCGTCATAGCTGGAGACAACGAGCGCTCTTTTCAGCCCAAGGCTGCCGAGTACTTCAGCTACCGTTGCGGTGCGCGAGCGATCATACAGACCGAGCAGCTGTCGATCTGCTCCTGCTGGATTGGTCAGCGGCCCCAATAGGTTGAAAATCGTCCGGAAGCCAAGCTCACGGCGAGGTCCAGCCGCATGACGGAGCGAAGGATGATACAGCTGTGCGAACAGGAAACAGATGCCAATATCTTCTAGGCAAGCTGCCGCCTGCTTTTCATCCAGGCCGATGTTCACGCCAAGGGCCTCCAGCACATCCGCGCTGCCTGCCTTGCCGCTCATCGCCCGGTTGCCGTGTTTGGCTACCCTCACACCTGCCGCAGCTGCAATAATCGATGAAGCTGTAGAAATATTAAACTTATGAATGCCGGAGCCGCCAGTGCCGCATGTATCCAGCAACCCTTCCTGCACCGTATCGACATGTCGGGAGAAGCTGCGCATGACTTCCGCAAAACCGCTGATTTCATCGATCGTTTCGCCTTTCATTCGCAGCGCCGTCACAACACCCGCAATCTGCGCAGATGTCGCCTGGCCGTCCATGATCTGACGCATAACATCGCCTGCATCGCCGCGGCTGAGATTTTCGCCCCCGATCAGCTTGTTCAGCGCTCCTTGCATCGTAATTCCTTGAACTGCTTCCATCATGACCGCTCCTCCCTTCCTGCCGTTACAAAATAATCGCTATTGATTTGCGGAAGCGCCTGCTCCTCATGGCGTCGTTGCCCGAATGCCGCTTCGGCCGTGCGAATCGCCTTCAGCATACCCTTCGCCTTGTTGACGGTCTCCTCGTATTCTTTCTCCGGAACGGAGTCCCAGACGATGCCCGCCCCAGCTTGCACATAGGCCTTGCCGCCTTTGAAAATAATCGTGCGAATCGTAATGCATGTATCCATGCTCCGACCGCTGAAGCCGAAATAACCGATCGCCCCGGCATAAGCGCCTCTGGCTTCATGCTCAAGCTCTGCGATGATTTCCATCGCCCGCAGCTTTGGAGCGCCGGAGACCGTACCTGCCGGCAGGCAACTGATAAAGGCATCAAAGAAATCCTTATCTTCTCTCATCTGCCCCTTCACATTGGAAACGATATGCATCACATGAGAATAACGCTCAATTTGCATAAAAGAATCGCAGCGCACGCTGCCAAACTCCGCTACGCGTCCAATATCGTTGCGCCCCAGGTCAACGAGCATCAGATGCTCCGCGCGCTCCTTCTCGTCGGCGAGCAGATCCGCCTCAAGCTCGCGATCTTCCTCTTCGTTGCGGCCGCGCGGCCTTGTGCCGGCGATCGGACGCGTTTCAACCTTGCCGTCCGACACTTTAACAAGTGCTTCGGGTGAAGTTCCGACGATCACTTCATCGTCCATTTTGAGATAGTACATATATGGAGATGGATTCATCGTCCGCAAAATCCGGTACACCTGCAGCGGATCAACATCCGTTTCGATATGGAAGCGCTGGGACAACACCACCTGGAAAATATCCCCGGACCGAATGTATTCCTTCGCCGACTCCACATTGGAGAGAAATTGCTCCTTGGTCAGGTTGGAGCGAATGTCGCCTAGCTCTGGGTCATCTGGAAGCGGTCCTCCAGCCGTCGCCAAGAGTGGAACCGGCTGCCGCAGCTTTTCAAGAGTCCCCTCGATTTTCGTCAGCGTATCATGGTAAGCACGCTCGATATCGGTATCCGTCGCTGCTTCTGGAATATGAACATTGCCGATTACGCCGATTTGCTGTTTGAAATGATCAAACACGATCATAGAATCGCAGAACATGAACTGCATATCGTCCATCATCAAGTCATCATGACGATGCTTCGGCAGCTTCTCATAATACTGCAGCAGGTCGTAACCGAAAAATCCTACAGCTCCGCCGCTGAACGAGGGAATACCAGGCAGCTCAGGACTACGATAGGCTTGCAGTTGCGCCTTAAGCAGCTCAAGTGGCCGCTCTCCTCCAAGCTCCAGCTGTTCACCGCGCTTTTCCAGCACCATACGACCGTTTTTGCCATGAAGCATCATGAACGGATCCATGCCGATAAAGGAGTGGCGCGCCCACTTGGCTCCGCCCTCTACGCTCTCCAGCAGGAAAGCTCTCTTTTCTGCTGCAAAATGCTGAAATAAACGGATGGGCGTTTCGGTATCAGCCAGCAAATAGCGTGCTACTGGGATGAGATTGTAACGTCCAGCTAGGCGGATTATCGTTTCCAACTCTTGATTCATCGTCATCATCTCCATGCCATAGGGTAGGGATAAAACCCGGGTCAAAGCAAAAAGCTCCCGCAGGGCGGGAGCTGATGGAGACATGGAATAGGTCAAGTTCAAGCGCTAAATGGAGGAAACCTAGTCTAAATACACGACATGCACAAAATCATGCACTCGGCACATTAGAATAATCCCTGCCATACTCGCCTGCTCAACTAAGCTCATCTCTGCTCATCTATCAGACTCCCCGTCACTCCTGGCCCTCTTGCCGCCGGACATGATTGGGGACTGTCTGTTAAGTCCACCCGGATCTTGCTTGCTATCCTGACTATACAGGAGCGCTCAAGCTGCCGTCAAGCCGGAGTTGCATTATTGCTAGGCGGTGCTGACTGCTCCGCAGCTCCATTTATTATGGAGCTTTTGTAACGCTCAGATCAGGGCGAAGCACTCTGGCGCCGCGTAAGTAAACATGCTTGATTTCCTTTTGCGTCAGCTCCGTGTTCACCGTAACCATCAAGCGAATACAACGCTCCAGACTGCCCTTGACCGGCACCTCTACCGCACACATAAGAGGTACGAGATCCCATCCTTGCAAGCCCCTAATAGCGCGCGCTGGGAAGGTGGCATCCAAATCGGTAGTTACCGTGATCATCACGCTGCAAATATCTTCTGGATCGATACGATTATCGGCGACGATCGCCTCCAGCATCTCCGAAGTTGCGTCCAAAATATCTTTTTCCTCATTGTGGTCAACCGTAATGGCTCCACGAATTCCTCTTACACTCATGTCCAGCTTTCCTCCCGCTTTAGCCTCTCCACAATAGCAAATATCCACTCGCTGCGAATGTCATTTCTGATCTCGACTTTACCGATTGCCGTTGGCACAACAAACACCAGTTTGCCTTCGCCAAATTTCTTGTCATGCATCAATGCTTCCATAATCCGGTCTGTATTCAAATGCTCCGGCAAAGTGGTCGGCAATCCGACCAGTCCGAGCGCACGGCGGGTCCGCTCGTAAACTTCAATCGGCGCGCCTAGCTGTACGCCAAGCATCGCTGAACCGATCATACCGATCGATATCGCTTCACCGTGTTGAAGCTCATTGTAGCCAGCTACCGCTTCTAGCGCATGACCAATCGTATGCCCCAGATTAAGAATCGCCCGCAAACCTTGCTCCGTCTCGTCTTCGGACACGACCGCCGCCTTCACCGAACAACCTTTGTAAAGCGCGTACCCTAGCGCCTCCGGGTCCAGTGCCAGCAGACGTTCGGCGTTGTCGTCACACCATTTCACGAACTCCTCATCCCAGATGAGACCATGCTTAATGACTTCAGCCAGTCCAGAACGAACCTCGCGCGGAGGCAGAGATTTCAAAGTGTCCAGGTCGTAAAGAACGAGCTCTGGCTGGTGAAACGCCCCGATAATATTTTTGGCCTTGGGGTGGTTTACCGCCACCTTGCCGCCAACACTGCTGTCATGCGCCAAAATCGTTGTTGGAATCTGCACGAAACGAACGCCGCGCATATAAGCAGCAGCAACATAACCCGCCAGATCCCCGACTACTCCACCGCCGAGAGCGATGACTGCCGACTTGCGATCTAGGCCAACTTCCAACGCTTTCGTAATGATGGATTGAAATACGTCCAGCGACTTAGACTGCTCACCCGCTGGTACTACGAAAGATACAGGATTGAACCCGCTTGCCTCCAAAGTGGAGGTAAGTGAATCCAGATAGAGCGGTCCCACCCTATCGTCGGTGACGATCAATAGCGGGGATTTTGTGCTCAGACCATGCTTCAGCAGCAGATCGCCAGCGCGGGTCAGCAAGCCTTCACCGATATAAATCGGATAAGACCGCTCCTCCAAATTAACTGTTAGCTCACGCAACCCGTTTTCCCCCTCATCAATAAGGCCCAAAAATGATGCCGTTGCTTTAATACAGCGACGCTTTTAAGAGATCAAGCGTCATGCTGCGCCAAGACGAACTGTTCCACTTTTCGGCGGAAATTCGCTACTCGCCGTCAGTGCCCAGCCCTGTTCGCATCAGGCCATCCATCCAAACTTTCTTTGCCCATTATAGTATAGGCGCCCAGGTTTGACAAGAAAGTAAGCCCGGCCACAAGGCCGGGCTTACTGGAGCTAACTCAACCTTTACGCCGGTAAAAAAAAGTATCGGCGGATTCCAGACCGTACTCAGCGGGAGAGAAAATCTGCTCCGTGCTGCCGACGAATAGAATCCCGCCAGGCTTCAAGGCGTCTGCGAATTTGCGGTAAAGCAACGTTTTGGCTTCTTCCGTGAAGTAAATCATGACATTACGACAAATAATAAGATCATAAGGCCCATTAAAGGAGTCGTCCAGCAGATTATGCTGCTTGAAACGGATGATTTTACGCAGCTCCGGCTTCACCGTATAACCTGCGTGACTTGCGCTGAAGTATTTGTCCAGCAGCGGGCGAGGTACATCCTTGATCGAACGGGTGTGATACTCACCCGACTGTGCTTTGGCCAGCACACCCCGATCCAGATCCGTGGCGTCGATCTCAGATCTCGCAGCAGCACCTAGCTCCTCCAGAAGAATAGACAATGTATACGGCTCTTCACCGGTCGAGCAAGCTGCGCTCCAACAGCGAAGCTTCGTCGTTTTCCCCAGCAAATCCGGCAGGAAACGGCTGTGCAGAACTTCCCAGCGGCTTGGGTTGCGCCAAAATTCGGATACGTTGATGGTCATCCGGTCGAGGAATTCATCCATCAGCTCCGGCGACTTGCGCAGCGCATCCCAATAAGCGGCGAACGTCGTATAGCCATACCGCATGCGCAGCGTTGTGAGGCGCCGCTTCATTTGATTTTCTTTGTACTGGGACAAATCAATCCGGGTTTGGGTGCGAATCTGTTCGATGAAGCGATTGAAATCCGCATCCGCTCCGCTTACGACATCAGATCCAGCGTGCAAGGGTTCGTTCATAGCTAACGATCTCCTCCGGCGTAAACCAAAGTGAAATCTCCCTCTCGGCGTTATCGGGAGAATCGGATCCATGGATAAGATTCAAGTTCGTATGTACGGCATAATCCGAGCGAATCGTGCCAGGCGCAGCTTCCACCGCATCCGTTTTGCCGATCATCGCCCGCGTAAGAGCAATAACATTATCGGCTTCCCATATCATCGCGAACACGGGCCCGCCAGTAATAAACGTAATCAACTTTTCATAAAACGGTTTGCCCTTATGCTCGGCGTAATGGGTTTCGGCCAGCTCCTCGCTGACGAGCATGAACTTCGCACCGACAAGCTGAAGGCCTTTTTTCTCGAAACGAGTCATGATTTCGCCGATGAGACCTCTTTGTACGCCGTCAGGCTTGACCATAATCAAGGTTCTTTCCATGCGGTTCCCTCCTGGTTCGCTGGACACCCAACTGCCGCCACGGCGGACGGTCAGTAGCTGCGTTTATTGATAAAATGGGCGATGTCAGTCAGATTCTTCTTCGCCGGCAAGTTCGGAAGTCCTGCCAGCGCGGTCAAAGCTTTTGAGGTAAAGCGCTCCGCCATCTCCTCGGCAATGGCTACGCCACCGCTCGAACGGATTAAATGAATGGCTGCATGTGTATCTCCATGCCCTTCACTCTCGCGAATCGCGCGAATCTCTGCCAATAGCGGCTCACGGCGCGCCGGCTCTTGAAGCGCAAGCAGCACGGGCAATGTAATATTGCCTTGGCGAATATCAGAGCCCGGCGGTTTGCCGATCTGCTTCTCCGTACCGAGCAGATCCAGCAGATCGTCGCGGATTTGAAATGCCATGCCCGTATTGTAGCCGAATTGGTAGAGGAGATTGCTTGTTCTGCGATCTGCGCCGGAAGCGATAGCCCCCATTTGGCAGCTGATCGCAATCAGCAGGGCTGTTTTGCGGCGAATACGCCGCAGGTAGTTGCGTACAGACTGCTCCGTATTGAAGAAATCGCGAACTTGCTCCATCTCACCGATACACATCTGCACCATCGCCCGCGCCAGAACCCGATGAAGCTCAGGGTCCTTGGATTCGGTCATAAGTATAAGCGCTTTGGCGTAAATGTAATCTCCGGTATACATCGCGATGCGGTTATCCCATTTGGCTCCAACTGTTGGCTGGCCGCGGCGGGTCCGTGCATTGTCGATTACATCGTCATGCACTAGGCTGGCGCTATGGATCAGCTCAAGCGTCACTGCCACGCGCTGAAGCTCCTCAAGCCGATAGTCGCCGAAGCGGCCGGCGAGCAGCACGAACACAGGGCGGATACGCTTGCCCCCTGCCTGCAGTAGATGCAAAGAGGACTCACCAAGCAGGCTCGTATCCTCGGCTACAGCTGCTTCCAGCTGCCGCTCGATTCCGTTTAGCTCGCCTTTCATTTTGGCATAAAGATCTAGCAGTTTCATTCGTTCACCTGCCTGTGGATAATTGCGAATTCATAAATTCCAGCACTGCCTTGCCGTCAACGAGCCCAAGCTCATGCGCGTAGCGATAATAAAGCTCTAACCCCTCGCGGAGCTCCGGTCCAAAGTCATACTGCAGGCCGGTAAAATATTCGGTCCAATAAGCTTTAGTGCCGCCGATTGAAGCAACCGCCCGCTGCACGAGCGGCTCCAAGTTCGCCGTACTTCTGCGCCTGCTTGCCAGCAGGTCCTCATGAATGCGCAACACTTCGCTTCGGGAGTTCTCGACAGCTTCCCGCCGAGCGGCGACAACCGCGTAAGTCATGCCGAGTCCCGTCCATTCTTTCCATTCGCGGCCAAGGTCCATGACCTCCAGGCCATGAGACTCCCATGACGCCCGAATAGCGCTATCGCCGATAAGCAGAGCCGCATCATTATCCTTCAGCATCGCCCCAAGATCGGGTTTCATCACGGTATATTCCGGATTGCCGTCATAGCGCAGACGCAAGATCATTTTGAGCAGGCTCACCGACGTAGCCGAAGTGTCCGTCATGGCAATTTTACCGCGTAGAACTTCCTTCAGCGGCTTTTTGAGAAAGAGCAGTATGGATCGCACCGGGCCAACTGTACCCACTGATAGCCCCGGTAAAAGCACATAACGCTGCGGCTCCATTCCGTAAATAAAGGAGGAGACGGCCGAAACGCCAAGCTCCCCCTGCTGCAGCATGCGATTCAAGCCTGAAGGCACACTACGCACGATACGGTAATCCTCTGTTTCGTCCGGCACATAATGAAAAAGCGGCCAGGCATTCGTGTAGTCAATTCTGCCGACTCCGATCGGTCTGCTGTTAGCCACGCCCATCATCTCCCCACCGACGGAACAAGTCATGCTCTAGTCCCATCAGATCAAGCAGCTTGCCCACTAGAAAATCAACGAGGTCCTCCATCGTTCGAGGTCCGTAATAGAAAGCCGGCATTGCCGGCACGATAGAAACGCCCATCCGCGACAGCTTGAGCATATTCTCCAGGTGAATCGCATGAAGCGGAGTCTCCCGGGGAACGAGCAGCAGCCTGCGGCCTTCTTTCATCATCACATCCGCCGCACGGGTCATCAGATTATCCGACGAACCATGCGCCACTGCAGACAACGTACCCATCGAGCAAGGCACGATGACCATTCCTTCCATCCGGTAGGAGCCGCTGGCGATGTTCGCCCCGATGTCTCCACTGGGATACATCCTCAATCTGCCGTCTTCTGCTGCTTGTCCGAATGCTTGACGAATCGCTTCCTGCCTTCGCGTAGCATCCCAACCGAGCTCTTCCTTAAGCACTCTCCAACCTGCATCACTGATTACAAGTCCAACCTCGCAGCCTACTTTCAGCAGCTCTTCCACCAAACGAACGCCATAAATCGCTCCGCTTGCCCCTGTAATGCCGACAGCCCAGCGTACCGGACGCCTTGTCTCCCCCGTCATGCCCATGCTCTCAGCACCGTAAGATCAAGCAGTGTGAATACAAGCATCGTAATACTGAGCCAACCGTTCATGGTAAAAAAGGCTGTTTGCAGACGACTCATGTCATCTGGACCAAGTATTAGATGTTCATAGAACAGGATGCCGATGGAAATCAATGCACCCGCCAGGTAAATCCAGCTAAGGTCGGTCATAAAGAAGAGTGCGATGAAACAAACCGCTGTTACGAGATGGAAACACTTAGCCAGCATCAGAGAACGCTTGACTCCAAAGCGAGCCGGAATAGAATACACTTTCTCATTACGATCGAAAACGATGTCCTGCAGGGCATAGATCGTATCGAAGCCAGACAGCCAGAAAACAATGCCGATGTAGAACACCCAGGCCGCAGGCGCGAATTCGCCTGTGACCGCAATCCAGCCGCCGAGTGGTGCTAGGCCGATCGTCAAGCCGAGAATGATATGGCAGAGCCAAGTAAAACGCTTGGCATAGGAATAGATGACCAAGAAAAATACCGCAATCGGCATGAGCTTGATACAAACCGGATCGAGCTTAGACGCCGCCCAGAAAAAGAGGACAAAGCTCAGGACAACGAAAAGCACAACCTCGCCGGTTTTCAGCAAGCCGGCAGGCAGTGCCCTCTTTTCGGTCCGCGGGTTTTTGAGATCGATTGCTTTGTCGATCAGCCGGTTGAGGCCCATAGCGGCGCTGCGAGCGCCAATCATAGCCAGAGTAATCCAGCCGGCCTCCGCCCAAGAAGGAAGCCGCCCTTCCATCGTCACTGCACCGAGCAGCATACCGATATAAGCGAACGGCAGGGCAAAGATGGTATGCTCAAATTTAATCATTTCTAAAAAGATGCGTACTTTGCGGATCATTTCCCGTCTGTCCCCTTCGTTCCGATATGAAGCGCCGCAATGCCGCCGGTCAGGGGATCTGCGCTTACCGATTCCAGTCCGGTCTCGCGGAAAATTACCGCAAGTTCATTCCGTCCCGGGAATGCCTTTAAAGAATCAGGCAACCACTTGTACTGTTCATAAGACTTGGCAACCAGCTTGCCGACGCGGGGCAGCAGCTTTTCGAAGTAGAAGTAATAAATCCCCTTGAAAGGCTGCCAGGTCGGCTTGGACAGCTCCAGGCATACAACCTTACCGCCTGGTTTCACGACGCGTTTCATTTCACGAAGCACCTGATGAAGATCAGGAACATTGCGCAAGCCGAAGCCGATCGTTGCATAGTCGAAGCTATTGTCCGGGTAGGGAAGCACCATTGCGTTGCCCTGAACGAGCGTAATCTGGTCGCCGAGCTTCTCCTGGTTGACCTTATTCTGGCCGACATCCAGCATCGCTTGGCTGAAATCAAGGCCAATAATCTTGCCGTTGCCGCTCGCTTTGGCAATTGCAAGCGTCCAGTCGCATGTACCGCAGCAAAGGTCAATCGCCGTTTCTCCCGGACGCACATTCATCTTGCGCATGGTGAATTTCCGCCAAGCTTTGTGCTGGCGGAAGCTGAGCAAATCGTTCATCATGTCATATTTAGGAGCGATCTTCTGAAATACGGAATGGACATGTGTTTCCTTGGAGCTTGAGTTCATCTCTGTTGTCACCTCACTTCACCTGCCGCTCCAGCAGCCGCTCCCGCGGCGGGGCGAAGCAGCATCTCTCCAATGAGAGCCGTCTCCTTCGCCAGCTTGGCCGGAACCAGTGAACCCGCAAGCTGCCCGAATTGAGCTGCGCATGCGCCAAGCTTGTCCGCCAGCAAAGAAGCCAGGCCGTATTTTTTGATCATAAGTGCTGCTACGCCAGCTCCCCGCTTCGCTTCCTCCTGAAGCATCCGCTTGTCCTGAGACTCGCCATGCTCCACAACGAACCAGTAACCCCAGCCGTCATAGAAACTGCCGGAGTGATCCAGCTTATTCCTCTCTTCAGAGAGAACCTCCAGCCTGGATAGGGTGCGTACAAGCTCCTCCCAAGCAGGTTTCAGCCGCTCTTCAATCAGCTCGGAAAAGCTGAGGAGCAGTTCACCTCGGATATTGCTCTGCAGCTCCAGATAATCCTCTGATGGGAGCTGCCCTCTCTTGATCCGTTGGTACAGATCCGTCTTGAAGAGATTGGCCTCGCAAATAGCTCTGCTAAGGCGCTGGATCATCTCAATCTGCCCGGCGCCTGCCAGTAGCTGATAGAATCGGCCGCTAAAATAATCGCCTGCCAGAACGCGCAGCTGTCTCTGACGCATCTGCATCATTCCACGTTCACCGGCTTCTATATCCACCTCATCGTGGGTGTCCAGCCCTAGCTGGACGAGTGATACAGCAAGGGATTGAACCTCCCTATGCTCCGCCGCTGGCCCATATTGCAAGAAACTGCTCAAAAGCCGAATACGTGCGTCTGGAAACGGAGGCAAATCCGCGTAGCGCTGAATCATGTCATGCTTCGTATACTTTTTGGCTAAATCGGGTATTCGGTAATCTGTCATGAGGTAAGCCTCCGAACCTAACGGCGAGACACAACCGTTCCATAATCTAAACTATTATAGCACAATCGTGGCATAGAAGCACAAAAGCAAAACGGCATGAAAGCCCTTGCCAGAGTATGCTCCTTCTGCTGAACTAACTACTCTTTTGTTCCGGCTTAGCCCGGAAATAGACCAGCCTGAGCCGCGACTGCCATAGGCGATCTGAACCCAGTTGGATGCCACTCCAGTCACGCAGCGTCTCCGGCTTGATCCATGGGTCCCAACGCCTCAAGTCAGCGGCGGCAATTAGGATGCCTTCGGAAGTTTCCAATCTGGCCAGCAGACGGGTCACATTCGAGCTGCGAAGGAAACTGAGCTGGGCTAGCCCCAGCAGATCCTCCCGCCAGAACGCCTCCTCTAAACTTCCGCTTGCGCGCTTCAGATCCACCCTAAGTACGCTTCCATTCCAGTCTACCCGCTGCAAACGCTGCGAAAAGCCGAGCGCCTGCAGTTCATCCACTAAATTCGCTTGGTTAAGCGGCTCAGGCAGCTCCGTGCGAAATACCGCTCTGTTTTCGCCGTTTACGGCTCCACCATCAAACGGCAGCTGCGCCAGCAGCAAAATGGCGGCAATTGCCGCCATCGCTGCCCCGGCCATCCGTCCCCACGCCCCTGCTCTCATACGAGCCAAGCCTCCCTCTCCCGACTGCTTCCGGACAACATTACCGGTCTATACAGCCAGTATACGGGGACAGGTTCAATTTCATGAGCTTCAAGGCTTCAAAGTGGATAACTTTCGTAAATTCTCACGAGGAGAACCTTCATGAATTCTCATGAGGACAACTTTCGTGAATTCTCAATCGCAAAAAAAAGCAGGCCTGCGCCTGCTCCATCATTCTCCCGACTCAACCGTGCCATAGGGGGTCATGATTGTCGCCCGGCCCCTAATCTTGATTGCGGAAGTATGATCTGTGAACTGAGCGATTAGCACCTCGCCTTTGTCCAGCTTTTCGGTATGGTGAAAGCGGGTGTCCGTGCCACGAGTCAATCCGATGACCTGGACTCCCTGATCCTTGGCCTTAATGACGATGTAATCTGCTTCCTGCTGCCCCATGATTGTCTCCTCCTTCGCCCGGTAATCCGGACATCATGTTCCTCTAGAAAAAACTGCTCTCCCGATCAGCATCAGGAAAGCAGTTCAGGCTATTATGTATGGTCGGAGTAACAGGATATGAACCTGTGACCTCACCCACCCCAAGTAAACGGGATGACCACTACTTAATTGTTTCCCCGGTTTATTCAGTAAATTCATGTTAGTGCACTAATCATTTAACAGTATAGAGAGGTCCATTAGGTTTGTAAAGAGGACTACTTATAAGCACAGGCTCAACTTTATAGCCTGATAAATTTAGCGTGCTTCTGTTCTCACCATGCTCTCATCCATTCTGGGAAAGCATTTTTGCTCAACACCCGCTAACGGAACTCAGAGAGCTTATTCCCCGTCAAACACAGGGTTCGAATTATTTAACGGAACTGAGAAACGTTATTTGAATCAAAGATGATGATATTACCTCGCAATCCCCTCTATAGCTTCTCTGAGTTCCGTTACGCTTAAAAAGTCCTCCGTTTTGCTCCAATAAGGCTTCTCAGTCCCGTTATAAATTGAGATTCATAAACTAGCGAGTCTCAAAGCGCCTCAGCTTGATCATTCATGTACAAGCAAAGCGATTACTTCATTTATTGCAGCAGCGATCATGCTTATGAATTAGCAAAAAAGCTTATTCAATACAATCAAGCCTATTTTCATTGCTTTTACTTCTTGAATTTAGCTTTAACAAGTACTATTACTCCACCGATAAAAATCCCAATAATGGCCCATGTCACAATAAATAATATCGAATCCATGCTGTAGACTCCCTTGTTGTTGCTATATTAGTGAATGAAGTGACCATGCACATATGTTGAACCGGGCATTTAATCCCCAGTACCTCTTCGATTAAACAATACAATTTCACATCAATTATAACTTAACCCCATCTTCCCAGTAAATCAGCCAATTAGTGAACACTTCAGCACATCACAGATCTTTTTTAGCATTTGCTGTTCAATTACCAAAAGTAAATATAGCCAATTATGTTATAATTAATGAATATGAAAAAGTAGCTTTAAAACTACTAATACGCTCTTATACATTTCAGGGGGGTAGAGCTTGCTCATATTCGCTATAATCTTAAATATTTTCGCTCTAACAGTTGTAGTTCACAAAATTATTCATTCGATTCATAACAAAAGTAATGTTGTTGAAACACTGTTCTTATTCTTCTCCAGTGGCAATGTATCTTTTATGATTGGACTATTTGAGAAAAGCCTACGTTTATTTTTCATGTCAATTAATGTCGTGTTACTTCTTGTTTATCTGTTAATACTTATCAAGAAAAAAAAAGAATAAAGAGTAAAAGATAATTTAGTCTAAAAGATACAACGAAGAATGTGGGTGGTGGTCTTTATTAGAATCATCAATTTCTTAATAGATACAATTATTTTCATCGGTGTTTTTGTCGTACTCTTCATTTTACTCCGCTTCTTTTTTGCTCAATTTAATGTGCTCAGCGGTACTATGAATGTAATCCAAATACTCTCCCTTGGCGGTATTATTATTGCATCATTTGTTTTAACTGCATTTATTTCAGAATATAGATCCAAATGAAATTTCACAAAAAATGCAACCAGCTTGATAGTGGTTGCATTTTTGCTTACCTGCTGTGTTTGAGTTTATTGAAGAGGCATTCGACCAAATGCCGCTCTTTAAACAACCACCAGTCAATCTTTCGCTAAATTGTCCGATGCTTAGAGCGGATCATCCAGAACATGGCATTCAGCATCTTTCCGCTATCTATTGCCGAGCGCCCCCTGTGGATATAGTTCTGGCGGCAAGAGGTCGTTCACTTTTCCCCATCGGTCATCACGGATCTCGTATCGTTTTCTCATACGAATTGGCAAGGAAAAGCCGCTCGTTTTCCGAAAGGAAAACTGAGCGGCAGAAGGAAGCTTTAGTTATTTTTTAATTCCAGCATTCTGATAACCATTGCGACCGCCTCTGCTCGAGTGGCAGATGTGCCAGGATCAAACTTTCCATCTTCTCTTCCGCTTACAAATCCCGCCTTATATGCAGCGGCGACATAAGGTCTCGCCCATTCCGGTATCTGCTTTGCATCGGTAAACATCGTTACTGGCGCCTTAAGCTCAACCTTGATCTCAAGCGCTCTCGTAATCATGACAACCATTTCGAGTCGAGTCATGCTTTCTCCTGTTCGGAAGGTGTCATCTTCAAATCCGTTAATAATGCCCCTTTGGACCAATTGAGAAACGTATGGTCTGGCCCATTTCGGTATGCTCGCTTGGTCGGCAAACTCTGGCTCTCCACTTTCCACATCATTCAGTTTCAGTGCTCTTCCTAGCAGAGCTGCAAATTCACCTCGCGTTGTTATTCGGCCCGGCTGGAATGTGCCGTCAGCAAATCCCTTGACGATATCGAGTTTAACCGCTTTTTGAATGACTTGCGCTGCCCAATGCCCAGCATCCACGTCCGGCCATTCAACCTTCTCTTCATGCTGCCCTGGCTCATTTCCAGGTTCAGCGCTCGGTGTTGGCGTTGCTGTTGGTATTGGTATTGGTATTGGTATTGGTATTGGTATTGGTATTGGTATTGCTGTTGGCGTCGGCGTTGCTGTTGGCGTCGGCGTTGCTGTTGGCGTCGGCGTTGCTGTTGGCGTCGGCGTTGCTGTTGGCGTCGGCGTTGCTGTTGGCGTCGGCGTTGCTGTCGGCGTCGGTGCATCATTAAGAATGATTTCATTAATCCTAGTCCAACGTGATGCTTCTTCTTTTACAGTAAGACGAACGTACTTAACTTGTACTCCGCTAACTTCGACCGTCTGCCTATTTAATTTATCCATCTCTCCTACTGTAACCCAATTTGTTCCATCCATAGAAACTTCAATATCTGATTTAGCCAGCAGGTCCGTAGTATTCTCTGATATCAGTGTAATTGAATGCAATTGCAGTGGATGGCTTAGTTCTAATTGAATATAATCGCCAATGTTCTGTGCAGAGCTAATCCAAGTAAACGTATTTAAATCGCCATCAGCAGCATTTTGCCATGCATATTCCGTTTTCCATGGTTGCTTATTTGCAGATACAACAATTGTCGGTGTTACGGTTGGCGTTGGTGTCGGTGTTACGGTCGGTGTCGGTGTCGGTGTTGGCGTTGGTGTAGACGTTGGTGTAGGGGCTGGCGTATCATTAAGAGCTATTTCATTAATCAAAGTCCAACGTGATGCTTCTTCTTTTACAGTAAGACGAACGTACTTAACTTGTACTTGGCTAACGGTGATTGTCTGCCTGTTTAATTTATCCATTTCTCCTATTTTAGCCCAATTTGTTCCATCCATAGAAACTTCAACATCTGATTTAGCCAGCAGGTCCGTAGTATTAACTGAAGTTAGTGAAACTGAATGTAATTGCAGCGGATCTCTTAATTCTAATTGAATGTAATCGCCAATGTTCTGAGCAGAGTTAATCCAAGTGAACGTATTTAAATCGCCATCAGCAGCATTTTGCCATGAATATTCTGGTTTCCATGGTTGCTTGTTTGCAGTTACAACAATGGTATTACCGGATTCCACTAAACCATCCATAGCAGCTTGTAACGCAGCCGTTGCAGCTGCCAATTCTTCCGCAGTCTCGCTGGTATCCAAAGCAACTTCGGCAGCTCCAATTGCTACTTGCAGAGCTTCGAAAGAATCCACTGTATACTTTCCGTTGGCATTGGGCAACGCCCTAGCTTTTTTCACCAGATCGACCAATCCGGAATTATTGATTATTGGGGAAGTAAACTGGTAGCTGCCGGATTGAAGCTCATAGACCGCATTGCCATTCTCGTATTTAACAAATGTGACTCCAGCGGACTCCGATGCCTGCTTCCCGCCTTCCAGAACTGCACTCTCAGAGGCAGCAGGGATGTACAGGGTAGCCGTAGTGTTCGCCGGTACCGTCGCGCTGTACGTAAACATGTCATTGTTGACGTTCCACGAGCTGACAATCCGTCCGTACACAGAATCGTAGTAGCCTTGAGCCGAAGTCATGACTTTATCCGGATCGGGAGTAGGCTGCAAAATGAAATGTTTGAAACCCGGATTATTCTGATCGCGCTGTATACCCAGCGAATACGCCATCATCCATTGACCGACAGCCCCGAAGGAATAATGGTTGAATGAGTTCATATTATTGTAGCGGCCGAAACCATTTTCTTTTGTATATGAATCCAATCGCTCCCAAATCGTGGTTGCGCCTTGTTTTACGGAATACAACCAAGACGGATAAGAGGTTTGCTGCAGTTGACGATAGGCTAAATCGCTATGTCCTCCGTCTGATAGCGCTTTGCTGATCCACGCTGTTCCGATAAAACCGGTCATCAAAGAATAGTCGGGAAGTAGTGCCTTATTGTCATCGATATTTTGACGCGTTACCGTATTTGCGAGATTTTCATTCATGACAGCAATGTTCTCATCACTGAAGGCTCCAAGAGCTAATGGAACGGCATAGGAAGTTTGTGTATCCATAAGCGTACCGTCGGATCTGACCGTTTTTTTGACAGGTTTGTTATCGACATTCACGACTTTCACGAATGTGTTATTAAAGTAATTCTTTCGTTCGTTGTATGAGGCCCAATATTTTGCAGCATCTTGCGATTGACCGAGAACTTCCGCGGTTTTAGCCATGATCCACAGATCGTAAACGTGATAGGCTGTCGTCAGAAATATCGGTTCATTCTGTTCGTATTGAGGACTAAGCCAGTCACCCAGCCTCGCATCATAAGGGTAATTGGTACTTAAGTAATCCATGTATTTCTTCATAGAATCGTAATGCTGTCTCAAAACAGCTACATTGCCATATTGTTGATATACTTCCCAAGGTATGGTAATGCCCGCACTTCCCCACAGAATTCCACCGAAGCCGTTTTGGCCTGGTGTAGCGTCTTTGAATCTGCCACTCGAATCCTGGGAATCGCGCAAAGCCAACAATTGACGAGTAAGGAATTGGTCCGCATCCGTAATATAGGTACCTGTTCTCGAAAACACCGAAATGTCGCCGGACCAAGCCATGCGCTCATTGCGCTGCGGGGAGTCCGTAGGAATGCTAAGGAAGTTTCCGCGAGTGGACCAGTTAATATTTTGCCACAGCCTGTTCACTTCACTATTTGATGATTCATAATGAGAAGCTTCATTTTTCATAGAGCTGATAACCAGTCCCTGCACGGCATCTACCGGCAACGGTTCATCAATACCCGTTATCTCAATATAACGATAGCCATGAAAGGTAAATCGCGGCTGTATAACTTCATCTCCACCCTTGAGAATGTAAGTATCCTGGGCATGGGCAGCCCGAATATTTTCCAACATGATCATGCCGACGTTTGCCCCGTATTGCGGCAGGTTCGGATAAAGCACCTCAGCATAGCGCATCGTGATTTTCTGACCGGCGATACCGTTCTTAATCGTGATTTTAGGTACACCCGCCATATTCTGTCCCATATCATACACATAGACCTTTTGGCCGGGGCGAACGTCCGTTACGCTTTTCGCTGTAAGCGTTTCCACAATACTTGCGTTATCGCCAATTTGACCGATCATCTTCATGTTGTTATAAAGTAAAGGCCACTCCACAAAGGCATTCGTGCTGTCCAGCTTTACCTCGAACGCGCTCTTCCAGTTGCTGTCGTCATATCCCGCCGTGCTCCAACCGTTGATTGCCGCTTCTTTAGTTGCATCATAGTTCTCACCTTGGAAGAAGCTGCCGTATTGGATGGGTCCGTCATTATAGTATTTCCATTCGGTGGGATTTGTTGTAATGACTTTGGTCGATCCGTCGCTATACGTGATAACCAGCTTAGCCACAAGCGATTGACGGTCGCCATAATAGTTCCAGTTGTTCCCGATATAGGAGAAATTGCCGCTCCACCAGCCTTCACCCAGCCAAGCTCCTATTGCATTATCTCCTCCGGAATGGATCATATCTGTAACGTCATAGGTTTGATACATATGAGTCACATTGTACTGGGTATGACCCGGGTTGAAATAGTCTTCACCTACACGTTTGCCGTTAATATACATTTCATATACACCACGGGCTGTAACATATAGGCGGGCTTTTTCAATCTCCTTGTTGTCGGCAGCAAACTCTGTTCGCATCATGGGAACCGAATTTCGGCTTGGGTCTGCCACGGCAAAAATACCACTGGCCCCACCGTCAAGAACATAGGCATCATTTACCACCTTGAATCCTGAATTCGCATTATCCACAAATCCGCTGTAAACGCCGTCGTATGGGATCATTTGACTCAGATTCTCTTTAAACAGCGTACTAGAAGGTTTTCGATAATTGTACACTTCGAGGTTAGAGAAGGAGGCCTTTTGCCCTGCATCCATCTTAAAACCGATATCGGCTAACATCGGGAAGCTGATAAAATCGCCGCTTGCACCCAAAGGATTGAGTTTTGCGCTCATGATTCGGTTACTTTCACCTGTTCCATTTACATATATCATGCATTGCTCAAGGTTTTCCTCTAAATAAAAGTTGTGTGCGTTATATTTGTTATCCTTGTTGATT
Source organism: Paenibacillus herberti (assembly GCF_002233675.1). Lineage (GTDB taxonomy): Bacteria > Bacillota > Bacilli > Paenibacillales > Paenibacillaceae > Paenibacillus_O > Paenibacillus_O herberti. Next base: position 1,813,239 of record NZ_NMUQ01000001.1, read on the forward strand.
AACGTCAATGGAATAGTGCCCGTACTAATCGGAGTATCCGACTTATCGCCAGGAGCATAGCCCACTCGATAAATATTGAACTTAGCTAGACCTTGAGCAGAGCCATCTACCGCCGAAATATCAAGTTCGAATTTAAGATAGCTTTGATTTTTTCCGCTCTGGATATTGTAAATATTCTTATTTTTGTCCATCAAACGGCTATCATTTGCGCCAAGTACAAAGCCTGCTTTTGTACTGTTCGAATCGCTGTCCAGCTTCATGCTGTATTTCACCTTAAATACGGACAGGGAGTGTGAAAATAGCACCATATCATCCTGACTGCCGCCAATCCAGGTTGCGCCATTCCATGCTGAAAGTTCTGGATTCATCAGACCTGTTTCAAACCATGAAGCTCCCGTAGCGGAATCTCCGTTTTGATCCCAAACGGTAACCGTCCAACTGTACTTGGTTGCTGCCCGTAAAACTTCACCCACGTAAGAAATACCAACTGAGCCACCACTTGCGACCTTATCTGAGTCCCAAACCACTTTATCTTCGGGATCCTTGACGACGATCTGGTAAGCGGTCTGTGTGTACCCGCGTGCATCGGATGAAACCGCCATTTGCCAGCTAAAGTTTGGCTTGTCCACATCGATTCCGAGCGGTGTTGCGGTTGATTCGACCTTGAGATTGGTAATCGTAACAGCTGAAACGGATGCTGCCAAAGATACTGGACTATAGATGCTGGACACCGAGCCTGCCATCAGGACCATAACAAGAGAAGCCATACTCAACTTGCGTTTGGCATTCGTTAAGGATAAAAAACTCATAGGATCATCCTTCTCTCTTCCTTTTTGTATATGTATCATATCGAGAATAACCCGTTACTTGAAGGAGACAAATGTTACTTGAGGGGTGACCATCTTGACAATAAATAAACCTGAATGCGGTAGTCCGTCCCGGTAGTACGCATTCTTCCACCAGTGCCATCGATTTCCTGAAGTAAACCTTCGAACGGCTCGATGAACGACATGTGGAGTATGTCCAGTTCAACGACAGTTTTGGCGGCGAGGATAGCCCACGGGAAAAGAGAAGAAATTTCTTCCTCAGAACTGCTAGTTTTTATATTGCAGGGGTGCGCGCCTAGGTGCTATAATCATCCCTGTGCCAAACGGAAGCCATTATCGTACGAATTTTCGTTGGAACTGGCGTTACATAAGTGTTTTAAGAGTTTGGTTGAGTTTTTAACGTCGGGGTATGGCGCAGCCTGGTAGCGCGCACCCTTGGGGTGGGTGAGGTCGCAGGTTCAAATCCTGTTACTCCGACCATAGATAACATACCAGGGCTACAGCAGTTTCTAAGTTTTAAAAGTTGTAGTCTACATAAACCAGATTTCAACCCAAATGGACCATTTCTCAGATGTACTAAATTACATTTGAAGGGGTGGTCTTTTTGTTGCTGAAATTTGCCGGTAGAAGTCCTCCGTTAAAACAAAAAACGCCCGAATGTAAACATTCGGACGCGCGCCAGCTGGGCTGGACTAGTTGGATACAAGGTCCTTGAGGGACTTGCCTGGTTTGAAAGCAGGCGTTTTGCTGGCAGGAATATCGATCTCCACACCAGTTTGGGGATTGCGGCCTTTACGAGCTTGGCGCTCGCGTACTTCGAAGTTGCCAAAGCCTACGAGTTGTACCTTATCGCCCGATTGAAGAGCGTCGGAGATGGCTTCGAACACGGCGTCTACCGCCTTCGTTGCATCCTTCTTGGACAGCTCAGTCACTTCAGTTACTTTGTTAATCAGATCGGTCTTGTTCAATGAACTCACCTCCTGTAATTTCTCACCTTATCACATGGTTTAACCGTTTCCTGCAAAAATATACCTGTTCAGGCGGAACAAACTTATACTAATACAGTAGCACCCGGAATACAAGACTATTTTTAGCGGCTTACAGAGGCAATTCGCATGCCCCAAGCGCGTCCTATAGCCCCTTTTTCAGGCCTTTCTGCGATTGAGATGGATGAACGTAATAGCCAGTGCCAGCACTAGTACTCCACCCTTGATGAAGTCATTGGAATAGTAGGGAACATTCATCATGGTGAGGCCGTTCAGCAGCACGCCGATCAGCACCGCCCCGAAAAAGGTACCTACGATGTTCGGACGTCCAGCGCCGAGCACGGAGTAACCGACAAACACAGCGGCGACCGCCTCCATCAGGATCGGCGCACCAGCTCCGGACTGACCGCTGCCAGTACGGGCTGCGAACAGTAGGCCGCCCACGGCGGCGAATAAGCCCGACAGCACATAAGCGGCGGTACGGATTCGCTTAACCCTTACGCCGGATAGGCGAGCAGCCTCTTCATTGCCTCCGGTCATCTCCATCTGACGGCCGGTTCGGGTATATTTGAAAAAGATAAATACGAGAATGAACGCCAGCACCATCATCACGACGGGCACAGGCATACCTAGCAACTCGCCTTGACCAAGCCAGAGGAACGCCGGAGAGATCGAGCCTGGAGCGGAAGAACCGTCCGGCATCACCATATTGCTGTAGACCGAATTGCCTTTTGTGAAAATTTGCTGTAAGCCGGAGACGACGTACATCATCGCGAGTGTCGCCAGCAGGTCCGGGATGCGTACACGGACGATCAACAGTGAATTGATCAGACCAACTGCCGCCCCGACGAGCAGCGAACCGATGATGACAACGGCAAGCGGCATCTCGTACCATACCATCAGTGCGGTGGAGAAGGCGATGACCATCGACACCGTAGAGCCCACGGACAGATCGAAACCGTCAACCGACAACGAGAAGGTCACCCCAATGGCGACGAAGGCTGTGATCGAGATCGATCTTAAAATGGAAGCCAAGTTGTCATAGGTGAAAAAATGCTCGTCCCAAAACGAGAAGAAAATAATGACTAACCCAATGACGAGCAGCGAGCCGTATTTAAAAATAAATTCAGTTAACCTGGAATTCATGCGACTCCTCCCCTTCCTCCGCTGGCATGGATCAGCAGTTCCTCCTGCGAGACTTCGCCTCGCTGGAATTCGCGCACAATAGCTCCATCGTACATAACCAGAATCCGGTCGGCAATGCCGATCGCCTCCTGGAATTCGCAGGTCAAGTAAAGCACCGCTTTGCCCTGCTGCGCCAGCGATCCTATTACTCGAAAAATATCGCTTTTCGCGCCAATATCAACACCTTTGGTCGGCTCGTCAAATAGATAGACGGATGCATCTGTCGGCACCCACTTGCCAATGCTGACTTTCTGCTGGTTGCCGCCGCTTAACGTCGAAACCATTTGTCCTAGACCGGATGTTTTGATGCCAAGGCGCTCGATAATCCCGGTGGCGCTGGATTCCTCGCGCTTCCTCGATAGCAGTCCGCCACGCGTCAGCTTGCGCAGCGTTGGCAAAGTGAGGTTCCTCAGCACATTGTCGCTGGCGATAATGCCCTGACGGCGGCGCTCCTCCGGTACGAGCACGATCCCGCCGCGGACTGCATCTGCGGGCTGGCTCGCCTTGATGCGGCGTCCTGCTACCGACACGCTGCCGTCCGTTACAGCATCCGCGCCAAAAATGGCTCGCGACAGCTCAGTCTTGCCGGCTCCAACGAGCCCGACAACAGCAGTAATCTCGCCTTTACGAACCTGCAGATCAACTCCGTTGACCCTGCTGCCGCTGCGCAGCCCTTTTACATCGAGAAGAACGTCGCTGATCTCCGCTTCAAGCTTCGGGTACTCATCCTCGAAGCGCCGGCCAAGCATCGCCAAAGCTACGTCATCCGCATCTGTCTCCTCGACAGACTTGGTCCAAATGCGGCTTCCATCTCTCATCACCGTCACCTGGCTGCATAACCGGAACACCTCGGGAAGCCGATGTGTAATGAACACAACGCCGATCCCATCCTGCCGCAGCCCCTCCATTACACGGAAGAGCCGCTCCGTTTCCTCGAGGCTGAGCGGAGCCGTCGGCTCGTCAAGTACAACGAAGCGAGCTTGCTCCGTGAGCAGACGCGCAATAAGGACGAGTTGCTTCTCTGCCAGCGTCAGATCGCCAGCAGGCTTGTGAAGCGGAATATCCGCTCCCAGCCTCTTCAGCGTCTCTGCCGCTTCCCGGTGCAACTGCTTCCAATCCACCCAGATGCTGCCACCAGCTGCAGAATGGCGATCCAGCATGATGTTCTCCGCCACACTCAGACGGGGCACAAGCGCTGTATCGACCTCCTGATAGACGCAGTGGATGCCGAGAGCCTTAGCTTCTTTGGGACTGCCGATACGGACCCTCTGCTCGTCTAGCTCGATTATGCCTTCATCCGCGGAGTAGGCGCCGGACAAAATCTTAATAAGCGTACTTTTGCCGGCGCCATTCGCTCCAAGCAAAGCGTGGATCTCTCCGCCCCTCAGCTCAAGATCCACTCCAAGCAGCGCCGGCACGCCGGAAAATGACTTCCGAACGCCAGCCAGCTTCAAGCGAGCAAGCTGCTGCTCCATCCTTTTCCCTCCCATTGTCAAGCAAGCGGAGGTGGCCAACGGCCACCTCCGCTTGCTTGTTGATTATTGACTACTTGTCGGTCCGGCCCATCCAGTCGGCGATGCCTTGCTCGCTTTTGCCCCAACCCTCGACGTATTGGCCAAGCTCCGTTGTATTGATTTGTTTATCCTTCGGCAACGCCTCGCGTTTCACGAGTACCGCATCCAGCACGACCTTAGCTTCCGTCTCGTCGCCATGCAGCTTCTGGTACAAGTAACGCGCCTGAACGCGTCCGATATCTTTCGGGTCTACCGCAATAGAAGCGACCCATGGGGAATTCTCTTTTTGGATCATTTGCAAATCCTCGTCACTCATATCGATGCCATATACTTTAATCTCAGTACGCCCAGCTTGCTCGATCGCACGAGTCGCGCCCTTGGCAAATTCATCCCATGAAGCCCAAACGGCTGAAATATCACCTTTATTCGGATATTGCTTGAGAATCGCTTCCATCTGGTTCTGAGTATCCAGAGCAGGCTTCTCAGCCGTGCCGAAGTGAGCGATCTCCTTAATATCAGGGTTGGCGTCCATGAACGCCTTGTACGAAATTTGACGGCGCTCCATCGGAGCGAAGCCGGCCACCCACACTTTGACGATATTGCCTTTGCCGCCGATATCAGCTTTCATTTGCTCCAGCAGCGTTTTGGACATGGCCTCATCACTTTGCTGCAGCACCGTTACACCAGGAACTTGGAGGTTAGCATCAAAAGCAACTACCGGAATTCCTTTCTCGACAGCCTTCTTCACGCCTGCCTCAAGCGCCTCTGCCGTACCGTGGTCGGTCAGAATGCCGTCGAAGCCGCCGTTGACCGCAGCATCCAGCTTGGAGGCCATATCCGCGAGATTGTTACCCGCAGCCTGCACCTGAAGCGTACCGCCGAGACTTTCAACCTGCTCCTTAACGCCTGCCACATACTGAGCTGAGAAGGCTCCTTCGTTGAACTGCATAATGAGTGCGATTTTTTTGCCTTTCAGATTATCATTGCCCTCGCCGAGCGTAGCCAGAATCGCATTGGACTTAACAGCTCCGCCATCATTATTAGCCGGTTCGGCTCCTCCACCATTGTTGCTGCAAGCCGCAGTTACAAACAATGCTGCCGCTGCAAGCGTCATCAAAGACTTTTTGCCCCACTTCATCTCTAATCTACTCCTTCTGGACCCTTCCCTTATTAAGGGGGTGGACATATAATTAAGTCTATCATAACAGCTTTCCCAATCTAGTCAATCGGATTAGTGCGAATTAATGTCGAATATGCTCGAAAAGTATATTTATGTATAAGTATAGAGCTTGTCCTGTGTTATGAAAAGCTTTTTTCATTTTAGCCTTTTCACGGGCATTAACTTGGAATGAATCAAGGATAGGGTGTGAATATGCGCTCAGATCCCCATTCTTGTTAGGCAAAGCTTCCAAATCACTCAAAAATAAAACAGCAAAAAGCCGGCTGCCCAGGGCATCCAGCTTTTTGCTGTTATTTGTATATTTATTCATTTTAGAGAATGATAGCAATCAACCCGCCTGAGCCTTCGTTAATAATTCGGCCAAGCGTTTCCTGCAGTTTGTAGCGGGCATTGTCCGGCATCATAGCGATCTTGCCTTGAATGCCCTCCCGCACGATGGAATGCAGCGAGCGACCGAACATGTCTGAATCCCAAACCTTGATCGGATCGTTCTCGAAGTCCTGCATTAAGTAGCGCACAAGCTCCTCGCTCTGTTTCTCGGTGCCGATGATCGGCGCAAACTCGGACTCCACATCTACCCGAATCATATGGATGGATGGCGCCGTCGCCTTCAGCCGCACTCCGAAGCGCGAGCCTTGACGGATGAGCTCCGGCTCATCAAGCTGCATTTCGGCCAGTGTTGGAGCCGCGATGCCGTACCCCGTCGTTTTGACCATCTCGAGTGCATCGGCGAACCGATCATATTCCCGCTTCGCATGCGTGAAGTCCTGCATCAGCTGGAGCAGATGATCTTTTCCACGAATCTCGACCCCGACAACCTCCATCAGAATCTGGTCGTACAGCTCATCCGGGGCGTACAGGTCGATTTCAGCTACGCCTTGCCCCATGTTCATATCACTCAAGCCGGCACGGGATATAAAATCGTATTCCATGAACTGAGCGACTACGCGGTCCACGTCGCGCAGCCTCCGAATGTCTTGGACGGTATCGCGTACCGAATTCTCATAGTTGCTGCGGAGCCAATGATTCTCGTTCAGCACCATGACCCAGCTTGGCAGGTTAACGTTCACCTCATGAACCGGGAACTCGTACAGCACTTCGCGCAGGACGGAGATGACCTCCTCCTCGCCCATGCTGGCGGCGCTGAGCGCCATGACCGGAATATCATACTTCGCCTGGAGCTCTCCGCGCAGCTGCTGCGCTTCTTCGCTCTTAGGACGGGTCGAGTTGATGATCAGCACGAAGGGCTTTCCGACCTCTTTCAGCTCAGCGATGACACGTGCTTCCGATTCGACGTACGAACTGCGAGGAATCTCGGCAATCGTTCCGTCCGTCGTGACCACGACGCCCAGGGTAGAATGCTCCTGGATAACCTTGCGCGTACCAATCTCGGCTGCTTCCTGGAACGGGATCGGCTCCTCGAACCAAGGGGTCGTAATCATGCGTGGCCCATTCTCGTCCTCATAACCCTTCGCACCATCCACGGCGTATCCAACACAATCTACGAGTCGTACGTTAACTTCCAGCCCCTCCGCCACATGAATGCGTACGGCTTGGTTTGGAACAAACTTCGGCTCTGTCGTCATGATGGTTTTGCCAGATGCGCTTTGGGGAAGCTCATCCACGGCACGAATCCGATCCGACTCACTGGTAATGTTAGGAAGTACGATCGTCTCCATGAACCTCTTAATGAAGGTCGATTTTCCTGTCCGGACCGCGCCGACGACGCCGAGGTAGATGTCTCCGCCGGTCCGTTCCGCGATGTCCTTAAAAATATCCACTTTTTCCACTTTCAGATCCCCTCCCAATCGATTATCCGGTTCGTCGCCTTCCACCGGTCAAGAGGGTAGGCAAGCGACGCAACTCGTACATGCTGTGGACTAGTAATAGCATATTGTCCATCCTTCCGGATTATGACGGTTGCGCCTGATAATCTTGCATCCCGGTCCGGACCAACCAGCCCTTTCAAGAATGATTGATATGCCTGGGATCAATAGAAAAGAACCTTTGCCAACGACGCGAGAGGCGTTAAGTTGGACAAAGGTTCAAGATTGTACTACTTCTTTTTGAGCTGCGGGACAGGTTCCTTCCCGATTAACTCGTATACAGGAGATTTAACCGGCACAAAGTCGGTTTGCTCGGCCAGCAGACGGCGCAGATCTTCGCCTTCCTTAATACGTTCCATGCCGTACTTTTGGACGGCTTGCATCAGATCGATGCCATAATCGGCATAAACACGACCGTTCTCGTCCAGCATTAGCGTCAGGGCTCCCCCAGAATAAACGCTGCGAAGCTCTGGCTCTTTGATGCCGAGTTTCTCGTAATCCAGGCGGTAGAAGCCGGGGAAGGTTTGCTCGCCGGATGGAATCGCATTGTTCTTTCTTTTATAACGATCACTTTCAGCTTGAATGTCATTGACCGCCTGGAAAATCGTTAACGGCATCAGCTTAACGCTGGGATCGATCTCTTCATTTTGGATAACAAAATAATAGTTGCCGCCTTTTTCAAAGGTAGCTGCTGGAAGCTCAGATATATAATTGCCTTGCTGCAGCTTGCTGAAGTCAACGATGAACTTCTCGTACTTCGGCGTTTCCTCCGAAGCGGTTTTCATCGGTAGCAGACCAGTGTCCTTCTGGTACAGGTCAACAACCGTCTGTACTCCTGCTACCGCGTCCCTTGCTGGCAGTTGATTCTGGCCCAGCTGTTGTTTGGGATAAAGGCATCCTGACAGCGTCAGAGACAGTACAACTAGTGACGCCGCAGCCATAATACGTCTCAGCGCATTGCCGCGATGCCGGCCGGAAGCCAGGCTTCCGCTTTTGACGATCCCACTCATCATCTTTCCCCTCCTGGAGCATCATTGCGAAAAGAGCGAAGCCAGCTGTCGTCATCCTCTTCGGCTTGCCGCTCCAGCTGCCTCCGTACCGCGGCCTTAAGCGGGTCCTCCGGCATAATGACATGGCAATCACCGAGGACGCGACATTGGCAGCCAAGCCGTTGGCCGCTGCTGCTACCGAGCTTGTGACGCTCTTGTTCCGTCGGTGCGGACAAGCCCTTTTCTCCAAAATCCGGATGCACGTTCAGCTTACACATCAGACAGGCCGCCTTGCCTCCGCAGCGAACCGTGAGCGGCACACCGGCCTGATGGGCGGCGATGAGCAATGTCGTGCCTCGTCTAACCTTGACCTTCCGCCCCTCCGGCCAAAACGTGACTTCAATCAAGGTACAACTCTCCTTTTAGCGTTAGCTAGAAATAGGGCTTGTGCTGAACTTCCACAGTTGCGTCGTTCGAGCGCACTACAGCCTGGCAGGAGAGCCGGTAGCCCTCATCCAGCTCTTCCGGCTCAAGTCGATCCCATTCCCCATCCGTAACCGGTTCCAGTTGGTCCATGCCCTGCACAATCAGGCAGCGACAACGAGCACAAGTGCCACGTTGGCAGGAGGAACCCCATTCCGCTTTGGCACTCAAGGCCAGCTCAAGCAACGTCTTGCCCTGCACTGCCTGCGTCTCTGTGCTTCTGGTACGGCCTTGCAAAATAATCATTGATATGTACCTCCGCGACTAAACAATGATAGAGAAAACACCAAGTATGAACCCTGTCACGAGCAAGCCGAAGGCCAGCAGCGACAGCACTCCCCGGATGAACCCTTTAGTTTTGGCACGGGCAAAAGTAATCAGAAGAGCGGAAATGACCATCATCCCGATACCGATCAACGAGATCCACATGACTGTCATCGAATCCATTGTCTGTCACTCCTATCTGCGCTTCCGCAGGCGCCGGAACGCCGACAAACAAGCCACAATAGAGCTTGTCCAGGCATCTTCCGCAAAAAAAGGGCCGGCCCGCCAAAACAGCAGTAAGTCGGCCCCATTCTTCCTAACGGATGTCCTTATTTTTTGATCATCACTTTCATCAACGATTCGAGGCTGCCCATGTTCATGCCGCTGCTTTTGACCGCCGAAACAATGTCATTCATTGTTTTTTCGGTTAACGGCACTTTAGCCATGAGTGCAACCTGTTTAACCAGCCTGCGGAGCTCATCCTCGTTTTTAATCGTGTTCGGAGTTACGGCGCTGGCGAGTTTCTTCACCTGGTTTTCCGTAATGTTTTTGCCGGTCTTTTTGTTGACCGCTCCTAAAATGTCCTTCGGTGTGCTCATATCTTCGACCTCCCATAAATGATGGGGATATAAACGCCGGTAAAACCGACGCTATACCCGCTCTACCATCATTTTATGAAGAGGAGAAACGGTTGGTGTCGGACAAACGCCACATTGGACATGCGCCTGCTACAGCTCGTTAGTACGGTCGCGCATCATGAGGCTCTCCACTGCTTCACGAGGAGTTTTGCCTTGGAACAGCACCTCATAGAGCTGATCGGTAATCGGCATCTCGACGCCATAACGAGCCGCGAGTGCTTTGGCCGATCGGGTCGTGCGCACGCCTTCTACGACCATACCCATCCGATGGAGCACCTCGTCCAGAGAAAGTCCGCTCGCCAGCATGGAGCCAGCACGCCAGTTACGGCTATGCGGACTTGTGCAAGTGACGACCAGATCGCCCACACCAGCGAGCCCTGCAAACGTCATCATGTTAGCGCCCATTGCCGCGCCTAAGCGGCCAATCTCAGCCAGCCCTCGCGTAATTAGCGCCGCTTTGGCGTTGTCACCAAAGCCGAGGCCATCCGACAGGCCGGTACCAAGCGCGATGATGTTCTTGATCGCGCCAGCTACCTCCACGCCTGTTACATCACGATTGGTATAAACGCGGAAGTCTGAGTTGATCAATGCATCCTGAGCTTTTTCTGCAAAGCCTTCCGCCTCGGAAGCGACAACAACCGTTGTTGGCAGCTTTTTGACAACTTCCTCGGCATGGCTTGGACCAGACAGCACAACAATCTCCTGCTGCGGCCGGCCCAGCTCCTCCGCCAGAACATGTGACATCCGCTCCAGCGTATCGATCTCGAAGCCCTTGGTTGCGTGGATGACAACAGCATCCCTTGCAACCATAGGCGCTGCTGCGGCCGCTACCTGGCGCATAGCGGAGCTAGGTGCAGCGAACAGAACGAGCTGTGCATCACGCAAAGCTTCATCCATGTTCGTCGTTGCCGTAAGTCCAGAGGGCAACTGCGCTCCCGGCAAATACTTGCCGTTTGTATGCTGCTCGCGAATCTCATCGGCTTGAGCCTGCCCGCGAGTCCACATCACAACTTCATGGCCATTGCTCGCAAGCACGGACGCGAGCGCCGTTCCCCAACTACCTGCTACCAGAACGGCGGCCTTCAGCCGCTTATGCGGCGAGCTTTCCGGTATCGTCATACATGCTCACCTCATTCCTTTTTAGAACCGAGCTTGTTCTCGGTGCCTTTGAACAGCTTAACTAGATTCGTACGGTGCCGGATAAAAGCAAACACACACAGCACGAATGAAATCCAGAAAATAGGCCCGAGTCCTATCAGTAATAGAATGGATAATGGCGTTAAGAGGGCAAATACAAGCGAACCCAAGGAAACATACCGGGTAATGACGATAACCAGGATGGCTATGAGGCCGGCATATAGGGCTGGCAGAAACGCAAGCGATACCATGACGCCGATAGCCGTAGCAATTCCCTTGCCGCCTTTGAAGCGGAAGTAAATCGGCCAATTATGCCCGGCAATAACGGCTAAGCCGCATACGGCAGGCAGCCAGTCCACATCCGGAGCGGCGAACCTGCCGATCCAGACTGCGGCTATGCCTTTCAGAATATCAAGCGCGAACACGAGTATGCCCGGCCCCTTGCCGAGCACTCTCAGTGTATTCGTAGCGCCTGCATTACCGCTGCCATGCTGCCTTATGTCGATGCCCTTGATGTAACGTGCAATAAGGATGCTGAATGATACGGAGCCCAGCAAATAACTGGCCGCAATCGCAAGGATGGAAGTCAGCAAGGCGTCTCTCTCCTAATCTTCATCCGACTTCCGGCGGGTAAACAGTCGTACCGGAGTGCCCTCGAAATTGAATGCCGCACGGATCTTGTTCTCCAAATAGCGCTCATAGGAGAAGTGCATGATCTCAGGAGCATTGACAAAGATGACAATGGTCGGCGGTCGTACCGCGACCTGTGTCACATAGTTGATGCGCAGTCTGCGGCCTTTGTCAGTCGGAGGAGGATTGATTGCAACTGCATCCGAGATCACATCATTGAGCAGATGAGTCTGAATGCGAAGTGCATGCTGCTCCGAAACATGGTTGATGACCGGCAGCAGCTTATGCAGCCGCGACTTCGTCAGCGCCGAAAGGAATACAATCGGAGCATAGCTCATGAACAAGAAATGGTCGCGGACGTTTTGCGTGAAATTCTGCATCGTCTTGTCGTCTTTATCGACTACATCCCATTTGTTAATGACAAACACGGAAGCTCGGCCCGCCTCATGCGCGTAACCAGCGATATGTTTGTCCTGCTCGATGATGCCTTCTTCGGCATTGATCAGGATGAGCACAACATCGGCACGTTCAATCGCCTTGAGCGAGCGCATAACGCTGTACTTCTCGGTCGACTCATACACCTTGCCACGTTTACGCATACCTGCCGTATCGATAAGCACATAGCGCTGCCCGTCCTTCTCGAACGGAGTATCGATGGCATCCCTTGTCGTACCGGCAACTTCGCTTACAATAACGCGCTCCTCGCCAAGCAAAGCATTCACCAGGGAGGACTTGCCAACGTTCGGACGACCGATCAGTGCAACGCGGATTACATCCTCGTCATATCCGTCATCCTCAAGCTCAGGCAGCTTGGCTACCGCTTCATCCAGCAGGTCTCCAATACCGGTTCCATGCGAGCCGGAAATGCCGATCGGGCTGCCGAAGCCGAGTCCGAAGAACTCATAGATATCTTCCATACGGCCTTGGTTATCCACCTTGTTGACAGCGACCACAACCGGCTTACGGGAGCGGAACAACATTTGGGCAACTTCCTCATCCGCCAGCGTTAAGCCGGTTTTAGCGTCCACCATGAAAATAATGACGTCCGCTTCTTCCACAGCAAGCTCAGCCTGCATACGGACGGATTTCATGATTTCATCTTCACCATCAATTTCAATTCCTCCGGTATCCACGATACTGAAGGACTTTCCATTCCATTCACCGGTTCCATAGATCCGGTCACGCGTGACGCCAGGCTTATCTTCCACGATCGCCAGGCGGTCGCCTATGACCCTGTTGAAGATCGTGGATTTTCCCACATTCGGCCTGCCCACGATTGCTATAACGGGTCTTGCCATAATATACACCCCTCAAAAATTCTCACGCCTTTCATCATAGCAAAAAACAACGGAGTTGGCTAACTTTTCAGGTTGCCAAAACTCCTGCTTCTCCCACTCAGCGGCTGTGATCAACTAGAATGAATGTTCCATTTTTAAGATCATGTGCATTGGCATTCAATATTTTCTCCAGTAAAAAGGCTGTTTGTGCCGCCTTCTCCGGCCCATTCTCAACAAAAACAGGTGCTCCTCCACCAATTGCAGAGGATGGTGACTGGCAGACGACCGCGACAATTTTACCCATTATCTTTTGCCTCCTGATTGACACCAGCTTTGGAAGGCATCCTTACAGCCGATTCCAGCAGAGGAACCCGGCTGGCGATTTCCAGCGCTTTGGACATATCCTTGTCATGCGGCAAAATGAACACGCCCAGCCTGCCGGAATCGAGATGGAGCTTGGCCATCGGCAGCAGCGCCGGCTCGCCGGTATCTCGAAGCACCCCGAGAATCGTGGACAGATCATACAATATCGCTTGCCTCTGGCCAAGATTAGACAGCGTAACGCGACCATTTGCATTTTTCGGCTCCAGTACCAAACCAAGACCTCTCTCGCGAATATACTGCTGATCGCTTTCCAAACCAACGTTCATGATGTAGATGTCATCTACGTACAGATCAGGACCATCCACTCTAACGTTGGCGGCATGTATATTGGCGATGTGGTTGAGGGATTTGCCGGATCGCAGCTTCCACACCGCAACTAAGGAGAGCAGCCCCCCTACCAGCCCTATCCACACATTGAACGCTACTGTAAAGAGGCTCGCCGCCAACGCAGCCATTATGACCAAGTAGTTGCGGCCTTCGAACACCATTGCTATTCCTTCAATATAGGATGTTCCGCGGCTAACCAGCTCCATGGAATCCATTTTTGTGAGCGACTCACGCTCCATATTCCTCACATCTCGGAACTGCTGCGCCGCTACAGTTAAGAAGGTAAGAGCCGTGAGGTTTTTCTGATAAAGCGCTGGTACAGCGACCGCACCAAGCGCAGATGCAATCACGCCGAGTGAAATATGGATGATCTGTCCGTGCGGATAGGCTGGATATTGGCGATAGTCCGAGCGAAGCAGCATGAATCTTGCCGTAACGCCAAAGAAAATGCCGAAGAGGACCGAAGCTACCATCTTATGTTGCTCAAAGTATTCGTTCACTTGTTGAAGCATTGGCTTAAGCCTCTCCCTCTGGATGGTTCCCTTGATGAGACATCACTCGTCCGAGCGAGGCCGCCAATGCTTGAACGGCTAGTGAAGCGAGGCGGCACGAAAAGGCCGCGAGTGCCAGCTTATCCCACCATGCAGCCCCGCCAATCACAGTCGATGTCAACGCAGGTGCTGCCCACACTGGATACAGGGAAACTAGCGCAGCAGATCCCGCCAGGACGACAACCTGCGAGGTAACGCGCAGCGTAAGCAGTGAAGCAAGTGCACCGCTAATAATCGCTGCATCCCAGCCCTCGCGAATAATCACTAATTGAGGCGATCCCCCATAAAGCGTGCCCAGCCATATTTGTAGAAAACCGAGTAAAAAGGCGCATCCGAGCGTGTACACGCGATCAGAGGGCGGAACTAGCTTTCGCCAAATCCATGCTGCCAGCAATAAAAGTCCAATCGCCGATCCATTCCACTTCAACAGTTGTCCATGCGTTTGAAACTGGCCTAAAAAAGCGAAGAGAATAAAAGCAGCTGCCGCAGGCATAACCTTCAAACCGCCTGCTGCCTCATGGTTCCATCCGCTCCATAACATGATGACCAGGATAATCGCTGCTTCGGCTGCCAGAAACCCATCTTCAATGGTAGTCATTGGCTGCACCTCCCCCGCGTATTATGCGCTTGGACAGAATAGATTATCAGCACTTAAGGTAAAAAACGGAATTAAAAACAAAAAAAGCCCTACTCCGTCTAAAAAGACGAAGTAGAGCTCCAGTGTTTAGATCACTTGAATTTGTTCAGCTTGTCGCCGAAGCGCTCGCCAAGGTTGAAGCTCATGCTTTGGTTGCTCAGGGAGACGTTCGGGTTATCGATTTTCTCCTTGAAGCCGCCGCGATCCGAACGCTCGCGTTGTGGACGCTCAGAGCGTGGAGCAGAAGTTTGCTCAGGAGCTTCTTCCGTGTCTTTGATGCTCAGGCTGACACGTTTTTCGGACGGGTTGAAGTCAAGAATTTTAGCTTTAACTTCTTGGCCTTCTGTAAGCGCCTCTTGTGGAGTCGCTACATGGCGGTGTGCGATTTGGGATACATGCACAAGACCTTCAACGCCAGGAGCGATTTCAACGAACGCGCCGAAGTTCACCAGACGGCGAACTGTACCCGTTACGATGTCGCCAGTGTTGAATTGGCCGCTTACGGATTCCCAAGGACCTGGCTGAGCAGCCTTGATGCTGAGGCTGATTTTGCCAACAGAAGGATCCAGCTTAAGCACTTTTACGCGCACGGATTGGCCTTCGGAAACTACATCCTTCGGATGAGCCACATGTTGCCAAGACATTTCGGATACGTGTACGAGACCGTCCACGCCGCCGATGTCTACGAATGCGCCGAATGGCGTCAGACGTTGAACTGTACCATCCAGCTCTTGACCAACTTGCAGGTTTTCCATGATGGATTGTTTGTTTTGCTCAAACTCTTGCTCCAGAACGTCTTTAGCAGAGAGGATGATTTTATTGTTTTCGCGATCGATTTCTTTGATCTTGACTTTCAGGGTACGACCTTTGTAGTCCTTGAAGTCTTCTACGAAATGACGCTCAACCATGGAAGCCGGGATGAAACCGCGTACGCCAACGTCCGCGACCAAACCGCCCTTCACTACGTCTGCAACCGTAATTTCGAGAACCTCGCCTGCTTCAAATTTAGCTTGCAGGGAATCCCAGGACTGCTCAGCATCAACGGCTTTTTTGGAAAGCAGCAGTTTTTCCTTCTCGTCATCGATAGTGATGACTTTGAGCGTCAGCTCGTCACCGAGCTTGACAGCATCATTTGCATTAGTCAGCTGAACAGAGCTCAGCTCACGCAGAGGAATAGTGCCGTCATATTTATAACCGAGGCTAACCGTTGCCTGGTTGTCTTCAACTTTCACGATGGTGCCGGTTACGATGTCGCCCTTTTTCAGGGAGACGATGTTTTCCAGCTCATCCTGGCTGAGACCTTGCTGAGATTCTTGGACAGAGTCCTGGATTTTTGTTTCTTCTGACATCGAAATTACCTCCTCAGTTCATACCCCAACTTTATTTAAACCCAAATTTCACTGTTGAATCAGGAATAAGGGATTAAAACAAATTCAAAATGCTATGATTGGCGAAGCTCAGCGATACTTCTCATAATCTTGTTCGTGACTTGCTCCAAAGTGTCGCCGGAAGAAGAATTAATGAATTCAGTCAAGTCCACAGGCGGGCCATAGATGACGCGAGTCTTGCGAAAAAGCTTATAAGAGCCGTCGATCGACACCGGAATGATCATAGCGCCGCTGCGAAGAGCAATAAGAGCCGCGCCCTTCTTGGCGGCATCCGCGCCGCTATTGCGCGTTCCCTCCGGGAAGATACCCATTACGCCACCCTCCTTGAGCAGGGTGATGGCATTACGAATCGATTCCTTGCTGACACCGCCGCGCTTGACCGGGAAAGCTCCCAGTTCTTCGATCAGCTTGCCCAGCACAGGCACTGCAAAAAGCTCAGCTTTCGCCATGTAATGAACCTTGCGGTTCAGCTTGATGCCGATCGTCGGCGGATCGAAGTTGCTGATATGATTGGCGCATAGGATGACCGGTCCCTCGGCCGGGACATTATCTAGTCCCCGCACCTCTAAACGGAACAGCACCGCGTAAGCGCCGCGGAGAACGCCTCTACAAAATTCATATAACATCTTGTTTAGCCTCCGCGAGTTTCTTGCTGCCAAGCGTCACGATCTGCGAGACAACTTCTCCGGCGGGAATGCCGGTGCTGTCCAGAAGAATCGCTCCCTCTGCTCGGATCAACGGCGAGATAGCCCGTTCCATATCCTTGCGGTCGCGTTCTTCAATCTCCCGCTCCATCTGCTCCAGCGTAATGCCCGAGGCATCGCCAGATTCGCGGAAGCGGCGCAGCGCACGCTCCTGCACGCTTGCTGTCAAATAAATCTTAAGCTCTGCATTCGGAAGTACATGGGAGCCGATATCCCGTCCGTCCATAACGACGCCTTTGTCGGCTGCTAGCTTGCGCTGCATCTCTACGAGAAGCAGACGGACCGCGTCATTGGCCGCTACACGGGACACATGCAGATTGACATCTCGGGAGCGGATTTTGTCGGTTATGTCTTGTCCGTTCAGCAGCACAACCTGTCCATCAGGTCCTGGCGCAAGAGTAATCTCAAGCTCTCGTGCAAGATCGGTGACCGCTTGATCGTCCTCAACATTCAAGCCAGCTTCTCTCGCACTCCAGGTAACTGCACGGTACATGGCGCCAGTGTCGATATAGATATAGCCTAATGCTTCGGCAACGCTCCGTGCTACGGTGCTTTTGCCGGCACCGGCGGGTCCGTCGATCGCAATATTGATGCGTTCGTCCATCCCGTCGTGATGGATACTCAAGGGCTGTTCCTCCAAGCGGCATCTAGCAGAGTTGTTCATCCAAAATCAGTAAAAAAGCAGGCTTTGCCTGCCCAATAATTATATCACAGTCAACTGATGGATGCAAAAGAGTTAACTTTCTATCGCATATTAATTAGCGAAGCGGTTGCCCTTCTCCCGCTCGTTCGGAACGAAAGCTCGGTCTTGAGCTAGCCGCATACAGCCCGGCTTGGGATAACAAGGCCGCGAGCAGCAGTACCGCCGCCACCGCGGCCAGCATGGCCGAAAATCGATCCTCCGGTTTCATGAATCCCACACCCCCATGCTCATGCTGTAATTCATGCATGGGTATTTTTCTCATGAATCGTGAAGATATGTATGCGTCGAGGACTCTAAGCAAATAAACCTTATTTGCGGTACTCCAGCTGCTTCTCGAAGCAGCAGCGGATTATTTTCTGGCGGTCCGCTTCGGAAATGGTCGTAAATTTGATCATCGCCTGCTTGCGGCCACTCTCCAGAACCTTGACGCGAATGACCTCGCCCTTGAAGAAGGCATGCTCAACGACCCCGTTCTTGAACGGCACGAGCAGCCAGCAGTCTAGCTCCTTGCCAGCTTCCACGGGTCGGCTTCCCTCGCAAAGAAACGAGATTCCGCCTCCTCCCACATCATCGGTCATACCGATGAAGCGCTGCTGTCCCCTGAGCGAGATGGCTAATTCTAACTCGGCCGGCACACGCAGGAAGCTGCGACGCTGAATTCTCGTCATGCTTCCGGGATCCACCTTGCGGATTCGGACAAGCCTCACAATATCATCGCGGTGACCGATAACATGCGAGTTGAAATAATGCTTGACCCCTTCTTTGCTAATCAGATGTATGGATAGCTCGTCGCCCAAATACAGCTTCTTGAGCTTGCCGCTCGGCTCATGAATCGGAATCTCTAAAAATAATGAATTCTCGTCTTCATCCGCTACCCTGGACTTATAGACGACTTGGGCTTCCTCATCATCGGAAGACGCGACCTGAATGTATAAAGTGTCATTGATTCTAGGCAGCAAAAAAAGGCCCCCTCCCGTAATGCCATGATTATAGCATGTCGGATTAAGGGGAGCCATAACGAATGCTGGCGTTTTTTTCCTTCGGGAAGCCCTTACGCCCCCGGCAGTTCCTCTACCGCTTCCTCTAAGCCGGTATTTGCGTTCATGTAGATCTTGAAATTAGCTCCGTTGCTTTTTCCTTTGAACTCATAACAGAGAACTTCTTGATTATCTTCATTCTTAATGAGCGCAAGGCGCGCGGGAGACTCCCTCATAGCCGGGTTAAGCCCTTTGCTTACCTGCTCCGCTGTCATCGTCGGCTTAGCCAGCTTACGATCGCGATGAGCGTATACGTATTCTTTCGCCTGCAAACCTACAACCTCGCCGTTGTCGAGAGCTACCTTGACCGTTACGTTTTCAGGATAAACGAGCACATTATCCTGCTTGTGGACAAACGTCAGATAACCTTCATTGCCGTACTGATCATACGTGACCGGTTCCATGCCATCATACCCATGCTTGCCCAAAAATTTCGCTGCATGGGAGCGAGCCTGCGCCATATCCACCTTTTTATTGGCAATATCACGCGAATTCATGTACCAGATCAGCTCTCCTCCCCGATACGTATAGTCCATCGTGAGGTTTTTTCCTTCACCTTTGTTGACAAAGGCGGAGAAGGTCGCATAATCGGTGCCTTTGCCATTCTCGGTTACTTCGATACCTTTTGAAGAGCTGTCACCAAGGAAAGCAGCGGCTTTTTTCTTGATTTCCTCCGTAGTAGCCGGCTTGCCGGAAAGCATCTTGACCGTGCGCTTCTCATAGAGGCTCATTACCGTTGGGCCCCAATCAATCGCTTCATACTTTCCAACCTTGCCGTCAACTCCGCTGAAGCCATCAACAATGGCATTACCAGATGCCTGTTTACTCGCAGCCAGTGCAGTCTCGACATCCATCCAGCGCAGTTTGTCCTGAAGAACATTATCCTGAACCTTTGCCAAATCCCGATTGATTTCCGACGATTTATCGAATAGCGTTTGCATCGTCTTCATCTCACCATCCGTGAGGGGCTGCTTAGTTAAATCCCTCATGGAGGCTTTATAGGCAAAATTCGAAATATGCGACAGGAAGTCGCCGGTTTTCTTGAACGGCATCATCGTCAGCGGCAGCTGGTTAATTTCGCTTTGTGCCTGACTTGTCAGCCTCCAGACGTTGACCAAGCTTTTGCGCTGAAAGCCTTGCGAAGCCGCGTTGACCGCGAGCGTGCTTCCAAGCTGGTGATTGAGCTTGTTCATATCATCGCTCAATTCATGAAAAGCTTTTTGATATTGAGTCTCTGCCTTGATGAGAATCGAGTTTTTTTCCTGATTTTCTTGATAACCCCAATAGACAGCGCCAATAAGCAAAAGGGTCACGATGGGGAAGAGCACGCTGCTCAGTCGTCGGTACATAATGCACAAGCTCCTTTCTTCTGCCAAACCTGGTGTTAGTTTGGTTAGAGGAAAGGAGCTTTATGCACCGGTCAGACCGGCATTTCTTCAATTTCGAAATCGTCGGTGTTATTACAGAGGCATTGCTTGAAGCCCGTATCTATCCGCACCCCGTCACGCCTGCCTCTGAGGACAAACTTTTCTCCGCATATTCTGCAGCGGATGCTGATCTTTACTCTCATTTCTTCCATGCCGGTCCTCCTCTTGTATCCAACCTAAAAAGTCGATACGTCAAGTATGGACCGTTATTCTACAGCTTAACCTCTTCTTCCCTGCCAACGATGCGGAAAGGAGATCTTGCATTGGCTCTTCCGATTTTGCCAAGACCCCAAATCCAAAACACCGCCATGAATGGCACGATAACCCAGGCTAGCTGTTTAACGTCCGAGGTGAGAATCCAGTTGTAGATTCCATGCCACAACGCTGGGAGCACTAGCGAATATGCGAGCAGTCGGCGGGAATCGCGAGCAGGAGCGAACTTGGCCTTGCCCATGTAATAACCCATCATGATGCCGAACAGCGCATGGCCCGACACGGGCAATAGAGCGCGCAACATCAGCGTCGTAAATGTAGAAGGAAGGTACACGGCATACATAATGTTCTCAAGCGTCGCGAAACCAAGCGAAATGCTTGCAGCATAAACGATGCCATCATAAGGCTCGTCAAATTCGGTGTGGTTGAAAATAATATGGTAAAGCACGAACCATTTGGCCATCTCCTCGATTCCGCCGGATAACCCGAAGGACAATAAAAAAGGATTGCTTCCTAGCCAGAGCTCGATGCCGCGCTGAATAACCATTACAGGCACGACGATCAACATTCCAGTCAGGAACAGCTTCATGACGAGATGAATGGGTTCGCTATCGTAACGGTCCTTGAGGTATAGATAAGTGAGTAGCGCGATACCTGGTGCTACGGCAGCGGTTAAGATTGAAAACAGCAGCAAGCGTCGTCACGCCTCCTTTATCATTATTTGACCTCATGGTCATCATAAGTTCTCTATCGCTCGAAGGAAACGTCTCCGAGGCACAAAAAAGGAGCACTCGCGCCGTAAGCGACGTTCGCGAATGCTCGTTGCATCTTAATGTTAAGATGAGAAATGATTGCATAGCTCCCGAACCGCATCGGACGGCATGATTGCCTTGCCATATTCTTCAAGCACTGCGGAGGTAACAGAAGTTGCCTCTCCATACTCGGCAAGAACTGCAATAAGAGCATTTTGCAGGGGTGCTTCGGAAGAAGTGGCGTCGAAGGCCAAAATCCATCGTCCATGATAGGAGTATAACTTGCCTTCCTCAGTCAATCGGGAAGCTTTGAGTTGCTTAGCAGCAGATATGACATCCTCGAAATCGCGGAACGAGTACATGATGGTATCGCTGGATTCCAGCGTAACCTCCATCTCGTACATGTCCTCGTCGGCATCTTCCTCGTCCATCTGGCTGCCATCGGAGCTGATGTTTATTTTGCCGCGGGTAACGATAACGACCATGCCTTGCGCAGGCATCGCGATCACCTCGACCGCAAGCGGTCCATTTGCATCAAAGCCGAGTTCCGAATAGGCCTGGTCCATCATCTCGCTGAACAACTCGTGCACTTTCGGTATCTCGCGCCACATGTCGTCCTTCTGGATCCCGCGCTCCAGCAGGTCGTCGAACGTCAGAAATATGCGAATTTTGTCTTGCCCCAGCCGTTCGATCTTCATGACAGGATCCTCCTCTGCAGCATCGGATATAACAGCGTATGATGCGCAAGCCATAAGGTGCGGCATACGTGCCATATGACTATATTACCATCTCTAGAGAAGGATTGCACGAGCACAGCAAAAAAACAGCCGCCCATTCCGGGAGGGAATGGAGGGCTGCTACGTTAATGAAGCGGAGGGCTCGCGCCTGCCTCGCTCATGATTTTTTCAGTCTCTTTTTTAGCAGCTGGATCGCTGCTTACTAACGCGGCAATTTGGGCCCATGCTTGAGCATCCGAGGCGCCGGAATTCCCGGTGTCCTGCCGTGGTGCAGCAGTGGAACGGCTGTCGTGCTCATGTACAGCTGACCGATCACCAGATATGTTTTTTTTTATCATACCGGAGAGCGACCTACGCACTGCTCCTGACCATAGCTGGTTTACAGCCACGCTGGCGGCGGCCGCCATTCCAGGTCTTTTGCGAGCCACATAAAGCGCCATCGCCGCCCCGGCAACTCCTCCTACTACAAGGCTTCCGAGCTTCAAGGCCATTCCTCCTTCATATGCCGGCGAACCGGCTCAGCTTGATGCCTGTAGTATGCCCGCTCGGTTCTCCTTCATGCGCCTTCAGGCAAACAAGCCGTTATTATGGTAAAATGATCTACCTGAACCGCCCCGCCATCTAATATGTGGCTCCCCTACTACAAGCATCTGGAGGTATTTCCGTTGATGAATGATAAATTCCGCCAAGCAGCCCGCTCTACTGCTGCTGCAGCGGCATTGCTGCTGATCGCAGGTTGCACAGCTGGCTCGGGAAGCGGGACACAGCCGGCTGCAAGCCTGGCCCCATCGCCGAAGGTAAGCGTGGCTCCAACCAGCTCACCCTCACCTACCAACGTTCCATCCGCATCGCCTGCCGCTACATCAACATCGCCATCACCATCCCCAACAGGAACGGGTGAACAAGCTTCAAAAGAGCCGCTATACCGCATGAATGAAAAATCTTATCGTTTCGCTCCGCTCGGAGATGCCTCTAAAAAGGTTGTACTGCTCTCCTTCGACGATGGTCCAAAGGAAAAAGAAATGCTGACCTCGATGCTGGATACGCTGGATAAACATAGCGCTAAAGCGATTTTCTTCGTGAACGGTTATCGTGCCAAAGAAAACCCGGAACTGCTCAAACTGATCCAAGAGCGTGGCCAGACGATCGGCAACCATTCCTGGGATCATGTCGAGCTCCGCAAAAAAAGCAAAGCCGAGGTGCAGAAGCAACTCGGCGATGTGCAAGATATAGTGGAAAAAGAAACGGGTGAAAGGCCGTTATTCTTCCGCCCTCCATTCGGAGCAGGTGGAGATGTCGGCAAACAGGTTGCCAAAGATGAGGGTATGCTGTACATGACCTGGTCGAATGGATCTCTGGACTGGGATCTCAAAGCGACCAAGAAGGATTCGCAGCTCGTCATAAAACAAGTTATGGATCAGCTTCATCCCGGAGCCAATATTCTCATGCATGAGCTTCAATGGACGGCCGATGGCCTTGACTCGCTGTTAACGAAGCTTTCGGAGAAAGGTTACGGCTTCATAGATCCTGCGACCATCGAAATCAAAAGCTAACTATTTTTGTCGCCCTTAGTCAGCACCAGTAAATGGATTGCAGGCGGGCAATTAAGCCGGATCGGCGCCTTCGAGGTGCCATAGCCCGGGCTTACGAGTAACCGGACCTTCTGGGGTCCGGTTTTTTGCCATGCCACCGGAGCGGGTAATTGGAACCAGCCTACGCGGAATTTTCGCACACTTGCTGTCCTCATCGCTGGCCCTAACAAAGGAAGTACAATTTGCCCTCCATGCGTATGTCCGGACAGAACAAGATCGGCTGCGATTCCGCTCTGGCGGTTGCGGTACGCTATTATCGGATCATGCGTCATAAGCACCGTGAAAGGCGGCTCGGAGTTGCCTCCACGAAGCTGCAGCAAAGATTGGTCTGGCTCCGGCGCCAGTGGTGTAGTGAGTGTCTCCTCCAGCCTGTCGCGCAGTGTGCGAGGATCGTCCGTGCCAGCCAGCTTGAACGGCTCCCTACCCGGAAGCCGGATCATTTGATAGCGATTTTGAAGTATTTTAACCTCCGCATCCTCAAGGCAAGAGCGAAGTGCTTCGATATCCTCATCATAATCATGATTTCCGAACACGGCATAAGGGGGTCCCAAGCGGCTAAGTAAACGCATATTTTCACGCACGAGTTCCAAGCTAACACCCTTCTCGCGAACATCGCCTCCGATTAACACCAGCTCAACTCCGCCCTGCTCCTCCACTTGCCCCGTCAGTCCAGGATCAATCCTACGGCGGTGAATGTCACTGATGAACAAAATTCGCAGCCCTTCAAGACCGACCGGGAGCCTCGCCAGAGGAACCGTTTCTTTCGTCAAGTCCGTACCCATGGCCTCTTTCTTCATAACACGAAGCAGATGGATGCCAAACCAACTTAAGACGAGGAGCAACAACAGCGCAAGCAAGATAAATAGAATAACGGATGTCATCATGGGGAATCACCGATGCCTTTCCATACAGCTGCGCCAGGCGGCTCCCCCGCTTCTAGGAATAAACTTCTGCCCCAGAAAAAGAGACAGCCTGACAAAAGAATAAACAGAAAAACCAACGTCTGCATCAACAACCGGAACATACGCGGTCGCAAAGAAGGATGCTTCTGACTGCGCGAAGGCAAATCGCTTTTTTGCTCGCTTTTCTCTCGTTCACCGGAGCCGGAAGGCTCTCGGCGTCTGCGACCGAATTTTTCGATCCGACTCATGCCTTCCTCCTTAAACGAATAATAAGTCCCATTATAAAATCAATCGCAAAATGGGCCAGTATTGGAGCCCACAGCGTACCGCTTTCCTCATAAATCCAACCGAGGCCATAACTAATGGAGAAGACAAGGCCGGTAGGAATCCAATGTTTCAAATAGCGGATGTGGATTGCCGCGAACAGAATGCTCGTCCAGTAGGCGCCGATAGCGAACTGGATCGCCCCTCGGAATAACATCTCTTCACAGATCGCCACAATTAGCGATAACAACGCGATATGCCATATCGGACGGTTGCCAAATATACGCTCGTTCACGCCTCCATCGTCGGCCGCCTCCTCAGGAACCCAGCGGGAGAGGATGAGATCAACAGCCAGTACAGTGACGGCTAGTCCTAGCCCCCAGTAGAGGAAAGTAAGTCCTTGCGGCAGCTTAAGGAGCATGAAAGGATTCCTACCCTGAAAAAAACACCAGGCCAAACCGATAACTAGGGTAACTGCTTGTGTGACATACAGGTTGAGCAGCAACATACGGTCCGACAGCTCATCAACGGAGACGCTGCGAACGCGGATGTTGCGGATATCGAATTTCTTCATGGAATCCCGCCTGTCTTGGAAGTAATCACAGCCGATAATCAACCGATTGCAAGGAGAATTCTCATGGACAAACATCTGAACCGCTATCAAATGCTTTTCACTCTCGGTTTTATTTTCATGCTTGCTGTAGCGGTGGGCGCCTTTTTTACAGGCGTTGAGATCGGCTCCTCGCGCACGGAATCTCGTTTTGAAGCCAAGAAGCTCCAAGCTTCGTCGGCAAAGACCACTTCTGCTTATTCACAGCAGGATCTGGTATCCTTTTATCATACCGTATTTTCTCCTTATCGTGAATTTCAGAGCGAATGGCTCGAGATGGAGAGCCGTTTGGAATCCCGTTCCGCCACGTTGTCGACCGGTATGCTGGAGCAGCTCGCTGATCTAGCTACCAAAAAACGCAAGGAGATTGAAGCGGTAGCCAATGAACACAAAAGCGGTTTATTGGCCGATTCCAGAGCTTCCTATCTCGCGAGCCTTGATAACTTTAACGCAGCTGCGAAACGCCAGAAAACAGCCGCCGCCGGGAGCAGCCCGGATATTTTCCTAGTCACTCTGAGAGCAGATAAGGATTACAAAAAGGGCTCCAACCTATCCTTGATCGGCCAAAACAATTATTATGGCGCGATGCTGTCCTGGGCTTCTTCTACGAACAGTGATATTCCTAGTCGTATTGAGCTGTCAGGCGTTATGAGCCTTAAACAATGGAGCAGCAGCCCTCTTACGGTGAAGAACAAACTGGTCGCAGATCTGCTCAGCAAAAGAGGACAGATGAATGCATACCTCCCTCAGGATTTGTCCGGAGCGGTGGATCAACTCATTGAATCCGGCGAGGCGGAGCGTCTCAACCTCGGTAGCCTTCAAAGCGCTGCGGAGCTGCTAAGCGGCACTGGCGCTGTTCGCAGTGGGGATTTCTGGGCGATCAAGCCGCGCCTTTACAGCTCAGAGGTCCTCCCTCAGCTGCCATTTTTTCTCCCTCCCGAGGGCTAAATCCGTTCTGGTTGAATAATATCTAAAATTTACTTAGCCATCAAGTTTTGTCATTGCATTTGGGACTACACCGCTTTAGAATAGTAAAGGTCAGCCTTTAGGCGCAAGTTACGGCTTTATTCGACAGAATCCGAGAAGATTCTCACCCGAAGGCACTTTAGCCCGGGCAAGCACTCCAGTAACTCCCGTCCCGGCTGGACAAGATAACTGCCGGGCGGGTTTTTTCTTCATGGCTCGCAAGCATACAACTTTCATAGATGTTTGTCTGGCAAGCGTCTGAGCCGCCTTTATATGGCATTGGCAAAGCCGCTTGCTTGTATGCAACCACCATTCGCTAGGAGGCATTCCCCATGTTCAAAGTGTTAGTTTCCGATCCGATCAGCGACCTTGGCATCCAGCAGCTTATGGATGCTGAAGATGTCGTAGTCGACAAAAAGCCTGGTCTTAGCGAGGATGAGCTTGTTGCCATCATCGGCGAGTACGATGCCCTGCTTGTGCGCAGCCAGACCCGTGTCACGGCAAGAGTACTCGAAGCAGGTACTTCGCTCAAAGTCGTAGGTCGCGCCGGTGTCGGCGTTGACAACATCGAACTTCCGGCCGCAACGAGCAAAGGCGTTATCGTAATCAATGCTCCGGACGGCAACACCATTACGACCTGCGAGCATACCTTCGCCATGATGATGGCTGTAGCCCGCCACATTCCACAGGCTTATGCCAAAACGGTCGGCGGCGAGTGGGACCGCAAGTCTTTCGTCGGCGTTGAGCTGCGCGGCAAAACGCTCGGCGTTGTCGGCATGGGACGCATCGGCAGCGAGGTTGCTAAGCGCGCCAAAGCATTCGGAATGGATATTCTCGGATACGATCCCTTCCTAACGGAAGAAAAAGCAGAAAAACTCGGCATCAAGCTCGCTAGCGTAGATGATATCGTACGCGGTGCAGATTTCATGACGGTTCATACGCCGCTCACGCCAGAGACCCGTCATATGATTGGCGCGGAGCAGTTCAAAGTCATGAAGCGAGGTATGCGGATCGTTAACTGTGCGCGCGGCGGCATTGTTGATGAATATGCGCTCGTTGATGCCATCAATGAAGGTATCGTCGCTGGAGCTGCCTTCGACGTGTTTGAGGTGGAGCCTCCTGTTGCGGATCATCCATTCCTCACCCACCCTAAAATTATCGTAACGCCACATCTTGGTGCTTCGACAATTGAAGCCCAAGAGAATGTAGCAATCGACGTAGCGGAGCAAGTGCTGCATATTTTACGCAATGAGCCATTCTTTAACGCGGTCAACATGCCTCCTGTTGCGGCAGCCGTCATGACGAAGCTGCAGCCATACTTTGGGCTTGGCGAGAAGCTCGGTTCGCTCATTGCTCAAATTACGGAAGGCCCTGTCGGTGAAATTACGGTAGGTTATTCGGGCGATCTGGCCGAGGTAGATACTCAGCCGCTCACCCGCTACATCGTCAAAGGCATCCTGGCCCACCATCTCGGCAGCGACCAGGTCAACATTATCAACTCCCTGCATCTTGCCAAGGAACGTGGCGTTAATGTCGTCGTGAACAAATCGCATACCGCGAAAGACTTCACAAACCTTGTCAGCGTGACGCTGAGCAGCCGCAGCGAGAGCACTCATGTAGCCGGCACTCTCCTGACGGGTTATGGACCACGAGTTGTGCAGATCAACAACTACACGGTTGACGTTGCCCCATCCGGACATTTGGTACTTATCTCCCATAATGACCGTCCAGGTATCATCGGCCGTATTGGTACGCTGCTTGGTTCCAATGATGTGAACATCGCTACGATGCAAGTAGGCCGCCAAGCCGAGGGCGGTGCCGCTATCATGGTACTTACCGTTGATAAAGGTGTTCCTAAACCTGTACTCGCTCAGATGACCCAGCTCGATGAGCTCAAGTCCGCGAAGGAAGTTACGCTCTACTAATAGGATTAACGGCTGCACAAGCCCGCCTTCTGGCGGGCTTTTTTTAATTGATATATATAATTTTTCAGATTTGTTCCACATGCAACAATATTTGCCCTGCTGTTTCAACAAAAAACACCCTCCTAAGAGGGTGTTAAGACAAGATGGGATTCGCTTCGACAGGTAGCAGCAGAGTAAATGTTGTTCCACGGCCAATCTGACTCTGAACGCGGATGGAACCGCTGTGGGCATCTACTATATTGCGTACAATGGCAAGTCCAAGCCCCGTTCCGCCTGATTGCCCCTGCCCCCGCTTACGTGCTTTGTCCGCTTTGTAGAAGCGTTCAAAAATGTAAGGTAAATCCTCTTCCGGAATGCCCTGACCTTCATCAGCAACCTCAAGCTCCGCGTACTGGATCCCGTCGATGATAACTGGATTTAAAATAAGCCGTATGCCAGATCCATCCGGGCTGTGCCGAATGGCATTATCGAGCAGATTAGTCAATACTTGCTCCAATCTATCCTCATCTGCTTGTTGCAAGATGAGTTGCCCGGCAGAGCCGATATACTCAAGCTGTATACCACGATCCAATGTGTACACATTGAACTTGTGTGCGACGCGTTTCAGCAGCTGATCCATGTCGACCTGATCCAAGTTCAGCTCGACATGACCGGCTTCCATACGCGCCAGATCCAGCAGGTCCTTTACTAGCCGCCCCATACGCAGCGACTCGTCATGGATAACCTGGACGAGCTCACGGCGTTCCTCCGGTGAAGCCGCAATATCATCCAGCAGCGCTTCACTGTAGCCTTGCAGCATGGACAGCGGCGTCCGAATCTCATGGGATACATTGGCGACAAAATCACGCCGCAGCTTCTCCACCCGATGTTCTTCCGTCACATCCCGCATCACGGCTACCACTCCGCGGACCGTATCGTCCGATTTGAGCGGCGCCATCACAACCGACCAGACGCCAGACTGCACTTGAATCTTCTCGCTCAGATCCCGCCCTTCCAGCGTTACGGTGCGGAACAGCTCGCGCAGCGGTCCTGGGGCCACGAGAGGGCCGGGAGACTCCCCATCCCCCTCTTGGTCCCAATCCGCCTTGCGCCAACGCTCCAGCAGCTGTTCTCCTGGAGGATTGGCAAGTACGACCTGGCCAGCGGCATCCAAGGTGATGACCGCATCTGCCATGCTGCGCAGTACGCTGGACAGGTGCTCCTTTTCGTGATTCAGGTCCGTGATGAATTCCTGCAAATCTGCCGCCATCCGATTAAAGGCGCTGGCCAGCTCTCCAATCTCATCCGAGGAGCGGATCGGTACACGCGTCCGGTATTCTCCCTGCGAGATCAGATTGGCCGCATCCTTCATTTGCAACAGCGGCTGGGTGATTTTGCTGGACAGGAAAAAAGCGAAAAAGGTGGATAGCAGAAACCCGATGATACCGATGTAGACAAATAGCAGCTTGACACGGAATGGCTCTTCAAAGGCAATATCGATGTACTGAAGCAGGAACATGCCCAAGATGATCAACACGACCGCGACGAGCAGCATGATCGTTATCCACAGCTTGCCGACGACGCTTCTCCACGTCCATCTCATCGGTTACTTCGGCACCTCTAACTTGTATCCTACGCCCCATACCGTCGTAATCATCGATGCGGCCTCGGAGGATACTTTGTTAAGCTTCTCTCTCAGCCTTTTTACATGGGTGTCCACCGTTCTCAAGTCGCCAAAGAACTCATAGTTCCATACATCCTTCAGCAGCTCTTCACGCGAAAACACTTTATCGGGACTGACTGCGAGATAATGCAGCAATTCATACTCCTTTGGAGTTAAGCTGACCTCATGACCTCCAGCAGTGACACGGTGAGCGTCATGTTCAATTACTAAGTGAGGGAACACGATATTGCTGCTGGCATTAGTTTCGCGTGTCAAAAATGCTGTTGCAGATGAGCGACGCAGGATCGCTTTGACACGGTAGATGATTTCGCGTGGGCTGAAAGGTTTAACGACGTAGTCGTCTGCTCCAACTTCAAAACCCTGAACGCGGTTCATCTCTTCCCCTTTAGCCGTCAGCATGATGACAGGAGTTCCCTTAATCTGACGGAGCCGGCTACATACCTCGATGCCATCCATTCCTGGAAGCATAACATCCAGCAAAATAAGGTCGAAATCAAAGCCAGAGGCAAGCTTCAAAGCTTGCTCTCCGTCTTCCGCTTCTTCTATTTGGTAGCCTTCTTTTTCTAGATACATTTTCAGTAAGCGGCGAATGCGCTCCTCGTCATCAACGACAAGAATCCGATGCACATATTCACTCATGCAGCATTACTCCTTTGATTTGTCATTTGGTTCCGGCATAGGAATGTAAACCGGCAATGACAAGATTGACGCCTATCAGCGTAAACATAATAATAACGAATCCTATTACAGTAAGCCAGGACGAGCGCTTACCGTGCCAGCCGCGGGACAGACGCAAATGCAGATACGCGCTGTAGAACAACCAAGTAATAAGCGCCCAAACTTCCTTGGGATCCCAGCCCCAGAAACGCGACCAGGCGATTTGCGCCCAAATCATGGCGAATATTAGCGCGCCTAATGTGAATATCGGGAAGCCGATCGCAATCGCTCGGTAACTAATCTCATCCAGATCATCTGGATCGATATCCGTCGTAAGCGGATGAATGACCGCGCTGAGTCTTTTGCGGAAGATCAAGCGAAGCAATCCATACAATACTGCACCGGTAAGCAGCGACCAAACGACCGTGTTCAGCTTGCGGCCGGCATTGATGCCTTTCATCCAGGATGGAGCTTCGGCAAGCGGTTTATCCACGCCAAGGAAAGCATCCGCTTGAATCACAGTACTGTTGAAAGGCTGGACAATTGGAGGCAGCGAGTAAATCACCGTTTCGGTTTCGGAAACCGCCTGCCCTGCTCCAGTCACATCAACGGTCTCCTGTTTGAACTCCGCCTCGTAACCTGCCATACGGAAGCCAAATACGCTAACAATGAAACCACAGGCTACTAGCAGCATGAACAGAGTCGCTTCTAACCAGAAGCGCTCCTTCTTTGCACTAGCTGTGTTACTGCTAAAATCGACTGTCCGCAGCAGATGCAGCAGTCCGGCTGCAAAACCTACAGCGAGGAAGGCTTCGCCCAAAGCAGCGGTTGTAACATGAATTTTGAGCCAGTAGGAGTTCAGAGCCGGAATAAGCGGTTGGACCTCCTGCGGAAACACCGAAGCGTAGGAAATAATAATAATCACCAGTGGCAAAGTGACCATACCTAAAATCGGCTTACGATAAATCAGAATTATAACGACAAAAGCGATCATGACTGCCATACCGAGGAACGTCATGAATTCATACATATTACTGACCGGAATATGACCTTGCCCGATCCAACGCGTGAAGAAAAAGGTCAGTTGCGCGGCCAAACCAAGCGCGGAGACGGTAAAGGCGATCCGTCCCCATTTGCGCTCATGACGTACGGGATCGCCATGGCTCCACTTGCGGCCGGCAATCGCCATGACATAAAACAAAAATCCGAAGCAATAGAGGAAAAATGCCGCTATGAAAGCGGAGCTGCTCAAATCAAGCCAATTCACGTCCGATTACCTCCGTTATCCAAGCTCTTCGGGTCAACCTCGTTGCCCGCAGCTTTGAGTGCTGCCGCAAGATCCGCCCGCATACCGTACCAATTTTTGTTTGTGTGCGCGCCGATTGTAATCCGGTTGCCATCCACGCGCAGCCAGATGCGGCGATGATGCCAATAAGCACCCATAACTAGACCAAGCATTGAAATTCCAAGACCGACCCAGACAAAAGGCATGGCGAGATCCTTGCGGATATTGAGGAATGTCGTGTATTCCACGAAATTTACATTCTCCATTCCCTGCACTCTAATCTCGAAGCGATCGGCCAATCCAGCATTCAGATCATCCTGACTGAAGGCTACTTTGTCCTTTTGCATCGGGAAGTAGATGTAGGGCTCTCCGCCTTCGGCAAGACCTGGTCCGCTGAGCATGAAGATGAAAGCGGGAGCCTTGGGATCACGCGACTTCGTGATTGGCTGACCGTCCTCTCCGATACCGAACTCCATGAAGTTCTGTCTGAGCTCGAGCTTGTACGGCCCGACTTCATAACTTGTCTCCGGATTCCGCATCGCAAGTGTGAATGGTCCGTACGTTTTTCCCGTCGCCTTGTCTTCAATGATCGGCTTCACTTCACGCAGGACAGGCGTGTTGTCAAAATCGAATTGATAAACCTTAAGGCCCTTGTATTCAAGAGGACTATTCACTTCGATCGGGTGCCGTTCAACCTCCTGAAGCTTAGCTGTTTCGGATGAGGAGCAATTGGCCGAGCATTCATACATTACGGCGTCTGTCCGGTACAGCTTGGCCCGTATCGTACCTCTAAGCTCTTTTGGCAGCTCGTCATCCTCATAATATTCTACGGTGAATTTCTCATTTTTCAGGAAATAATTCGTACCCTCAACCCGGACTGTATCTCCCTCGGGAATGGTGACATACTCGTCCATCTCCCAAGCCGGTACGGCGCGTCCAAGCACGGCCAGCAGGAACAGAATCAGCCCGATATGGTTAATATACGGACCCCAACGGCTGAAGCGGTTCTTCTCTGCCAAAAAGGCGTTGTCCTTGCGGATGACCTTGTAATGCCGTTTCTTGGCTTGTACCTGGAAGCGATCTATCCATTCCGTCAGGTCACCCTCAACCGTGCCGCTGTAAGAGGCGCGCTGACGCAGCAGGAATGACTCATGCTTGAGAATCTGTTGCCTGTTAAGTGCCCGATAGAGCGGCAAGACGCGGTCCAAACTGCAGATGACTAGCGAGGTGCCGATCATGACGAGCAGCAGCACAAACCACCATGATTCGAATGTGTGGGACAATCCTAGCGCATAATAGATTTCGCCGGAAGTTCCGTATGTATCGCGGTAATAGTTCGCCAAGTTCTGCGTGGTAATGAAGCTGCTCTCTTGCGGGTAGATGGTGCCTAGCGATGCTCCAACTAGCGTGATGATAATTAGGTATACAGCAACCTTGACGGAGGAGAAAAAGTTCCATACCCGGTCTATGATTGACGGGTTGCTCTTTTGCGACCGCCTAGCCGCTCCGTCGTAACGCATTTCCAGCAGTTCAGATGCGGCATCGCTGAATTCTTCACCAAGCGTTCTCCCGCATGCCTCACACAATACTGTGCCGGTAGGATTTTGGTGACCGCATTTGCATTTGGTGTTTTGGAACACCGTTGTAGCCTCCTGTTCGTCCAGCTTATCCGTTAGATTCGGGCCGGGTTCAACTTTCTTTGATCAGCTTCAGCACACGCTCTTCAATGTCGGCTTCCGTCATTCCGCCTTCATAGACTTCCTCTAGCGTACCGTCAGGCTTGATGAAAAAAGTCGTAGGATAGGATCGAAGTCGGTATCGCTTCTCCGTCTCCTCATTGACATCTCTAAGGATCGGATACGTCAAATTTTTGCCGTCGACGAAGTTTTTGACCGTAAGATCATCCTCGCTGAGGTTGATCGCCAGTATCTCTAACCCTTCGCTCTTCCACTTGTCGTATTGACGCTGGAACTCCGGCATTTCCCTGACGCAAGGCGGGCAAAAGCTTCCCCAGAAATTGACCACAACAGGCCTGCCTTCATAGTCCGCCAGCGAGACTGTTCGTCCATCGGTGGTAGCCAGCGTAAATGCAGGAGGTTTATCTCCTGGTCTTACGAAGTCTTCCTTCGACACAAACAGCGTCTTGCTGATGGCATAACCGCCGAGAAGCAAGACGCCGAGAAAAATGATGATTTGAACCGTCTTTCGGGCAGAGCCCTTCATCCCGAGTCACCACCTCATGTAAGCGTTTCTTCCTTCTCATTATACCTGTCGGCGGGGTTTGCGTATGGAGCTCTCCGGTCAGTTTTTGTGGCTATTGTGTGAATGTGCGGCATCGCGCAATTCCTTGATTTCGGATAACGTCAGATGTCTGAATTTGCCGCGCTGCATGTTGTCCAAGCCGAGATGGCCGAACTTGATCCGCTTCAGTCGTGTAACGGGATGACCGACCGCGTCAAACATGCGACGAACTTGGCGATTGCGTCCCTCGTAAATCGTAATGGAGACAGTAGCAGAATTGCTGTCCATGTCGATATCGTGGTAGTCAACCTCAGCCGGCGCTGTCATGCCGTCCTCCAGCTTAACGCCCCTTTGCAACTTCTCCAGCGCTGTGCCATGGGGCACACCCTTCACGGTTGCCAAATAAGTTTTAGGCACATGATGGCTTGGATGCGTCAGCAGATTGGCGAATTCGCCGTCATTCGTAAGCAGCAGAAGTCCTTCCGTATCGTAATCCAGCCTTCCGACGGGATAAACACGCTCCTTGATACCAGTTAAAAAGTCGCTCACAATTTTGCGGCCCTTTGGATCGGACGCACTTGTGATGACACCCTTCGGCTTGTTCATCATCACGTAGATTTTTTTCTCGGAAGCAATTCGCCTGCCCTTAACGATGATGACATCTGTTGTGGGATCCGCCTTCGTACCTAGCTCGCGGACCACTTTTCCGTTCACTTCCACCGCTCCGCTTGTGATAAGCTCCTCGCATTTGCGACGGGAGGCTACTCCAGCAGCAGCGATGATTTTTTGTAATCGTTCCAATTAAGTTCACCTCATCCACCATCATACCCATTGTCCTCCAAAAGTACAAGCTGGCGCCCACATCGGTCGATTTGTGCAAAAAAAAGACCGCTTCCGTCCCAAGTAGGGATCGAAGCGGAGCAAATCTCAGCCGAATATATACAAACAGATGAATACGGCGGCAACAAAACCGACCAGATCGGAAAACAACCCGACCTTGAGCGCATATCTCGTGCGCCGAATGCCGATAGCGCCGAAGTATACGGTGAGCACGTACAAGGTCGTATCCGTGCTTCCCTGAATCGTAGATGCAATCCGGCCAATCATACTGTCAGGCCCATAGGTAGCGATGAGATCGGACGTAAAGGCCAGCGATCCCGCTCCGGTGAGCGGACGAAGCAGTGCCAGTGGCAGCACTTCACCGGGAATGCCGATATAGCGCAGTAAGGGCTCCATTGCTCCTGTAATGAAATCCATCGCTCCCGAAGCACGAAACATGCTGATTGCGACCATCATGCCGACGAGATGCGGGATGATGCTAATCGCAGTGCCGAAACCTTCTTTTGCGCCCTCAGTGAACGTTTCATATACAGGTACTTTACGAAAAGCCCCATATAAAGGAATAAAAGCAATAATAGCTGGGATCATCCAAGCGGACAGTAAATTAATGAAAGCATACATGAATGCACCCCCTCAAATTCAGGTGGCAGGCCGTTTTCCGCTTCCTCTAGATCGCAGCAATCCTGCCGAGCGATGTTCCTGTTTGCCTAAAGGCTGCTCTGCCGTTGGCGGAGCGAGCGGAGGCTGTCGGTGTCGATACCAGCGATCCAGTGCAATCGCCGCTATTGTCGCAACAGCTGTCGCGGCAAGCGTTGTGCCGACGATCTCCGCCGGATTCACCGACCCATAATTCATGCGGATTGCAATCAATGTAGTCGGCACGAGCGTAATGCTGGATGTGTTAAGCGCAAGCAGTGTACACATGGCGGGAGTCGCTGTATCCGGATTCGGGTTCAGCTTTTGCAGCTCCTGCATCGCCTTAATGCCCATCGGCGTCGCCGCATTGCCTAGCCCGAGAATATTCGCACTCATATTGCTCATGATGTAGCCCATTGCGGGATGGCCCTTAGGCACATCAGGGAACAACAGGCGGACGAGTGGGCTCAGCAGACGGGCGAGACGGGCGAGCAAACCAGCGTCCTCAGCGATTCGCATCAGCCCCATCCAGAAGACAAGAATGCTGATCAAGCCGAAGCAGATTGTCACTCCATTTTTGGCTCCATCAAACGCCGCCTGCGTCACGGCATCCATACGACCGGTAGCCGCAGCAACGACAACGCTGATCACGATAAAAAACAGCCATATCCAGTTGACCACGCAGCATCAAGCCTCCTTGGCTCCAAATAGCGCTCGCAGGCTCATCATCAGCGCTGAGCCGATTGAAGCAGGCCGATTGTCAAACATACCGCCTGGGCGGAAAGAGGCGGCTGGCCGATCCGGCAGCTTAAGCCTTGCACTTCCCTGATCATACACAGGCACCGTTCCGATCGGCTGCCCGTTCAAGCTCCACTCCAGCCTGCCGCGCTCACCAAGCGCATATGCAGTTGCATCTTTGGAAGGACTGAGCAGCACCAGATTGTTGCTGAGTCCCGCCTCTTCCCCATCCGCCAGTGGATAACTGAACGGTCTGCCTGCCGCAAGCGTGTAACCTTTGAGCGGCTCGCCTTTTTGGGCTAGCGGCTTCAGCTTGTAATTGCCAAAGCCCCAGTCCAGCAATACGGAGTGATCATGCCAATCATCTCGATCATTTAGCGTCACGACAGCAAGCTGCTGTCCATCCCTGGTAGCCGAGCTTACTAGGCAGCGCAGCGCCGTTTTGGTATAACCGGTTTTAACCCCATCTGCCCCATCGTACATAGCCAGCATTT
Organism: Paenibacillus herberti; assembly: GCF_002233675.1. Lineage (GTDB taxonomy): Bacteria > Bacillota > Bacilli > Paenibacillales > Paenibacillaceae > Paenibacillus_O > Paenibacillus_O herberti. Next base: position 1,849,848 of record NZ_NMUQ01000001.1, read on the forward strand.
TGTTTTTGTTGGCCCAGCTGTAATCCCAAGGATCATTAGGGTTTGGCGCCTTGTGCACCTTCGTCTTGACGATTTCCGCGAACACCGGATTGCGCAGAGCATAAGCAGTCAGCTTGGCCATATCATTGGCAGTGGACATATGTCCCTTCTGATCCAAGCCGTGGGGATTCATGAATGTAGAATTTTCCAGGCCGATCCAAGCGGCTTTGTCGTTCATCATTCGGACGAAGCCTTCCTCGGAGCCGCCCACATGTTCAGCAATCGCCGTAGCCGCATCATTGCCAGAGCGGAGCATTAGGCCGTAGAGCATATTCTGCAGCTTCATTTTTTCGCCCAGTTTCAAATAAATCGAGGAGCCTTCTTTGCCAACTGCGCGCGGGCCGACCGTAACCGTATCCGTCAGGTCACCCTCTTCAATAGCGGTAATGGCGGTCATGATCTTTGTTAAACTAGCAATGAGCATCGGCGTGTCGCCGGAGTTGCTGTACAGCAATCGTCCGGATTCAACATCGATGAGTGCAGACGCTCTAGCGCTAGTGGACGGCGGCTCCGGAGTTCCAGATGCCGCAGCGGCAGGCAGCATGACAGCGCAAAGCAATGACATTCCGAGCGCAATGGCAACAGTGCGCTTCCAAGCTTGATTTAGGGCCACGGTATTCGCTCCTCCTCATGGCACGAAGAGCCGCATGGGCTCCCGTCTACTCGTCAAATTGTATGTACCTTGTCCGCTAAATATGAACAAGCCCTGACGGTCTGTGAACATAATCGTAGAATCATTCCTGGAATCATTCCTGGAATCCAGATCGATAAACAAAAAACTGCCCCGAAAGAGGGACAGTTCAGTGATGGAGTGAAATGCGTCTTAGATGATGGGATCGGTGTTGATAAGAGTGCTTTCCACACGGTCCGTTCCGGAATTCCGGAACATGCCCTGGATTTTCTCAAAAGCACCGGGCACCGAATCAATGACTCGCTCAACGAGATGGGTCCCATTGTCGAGCGGCACAACCCGCACTCCGTGCGTGCCTACGACGAGAAACGCGATTGGCGTAATCGATACGCCACCACCGCTACCTCCGCCAAAAGGCGACGCTACTTGCGCGTTATGAGCATCGGCATGGGTTGAATTGCTATGTGCGGAGCCATCCATACGGATGTCACTGCCTCCGGCTACGAATCCGAAGCCGACCTTGCTAATCGGCATGATCACGCTACCGTCCGGCGTTTGTACCGGATCGCCGACGATCGTATTCACGTCGACCATTTCCTTGATATTCTCCATAGCCGTCTGCATTAGGCCCTGAATAGGATGTTCTGCCACAGTCTGACGCCTCCTTCCGTTCTCATCATCCGGACAAGCAGTTGCAGTCCGGCAAGGATAGCATTTCCCAAGCTAATTTCCGCTATGCAATTGAACCTTGTTTCCAAGCAAGCAACTCGGTATTCCGGTTGCACTTCCATGGCTGGCTCCCCCTGCAACCGAACGAGCTGGGACAACACGCCAAGAGCTGAGGTTTTGAAAGACCAGACCATACCGGTAGCCATGGCAGTCCACATCGCATCTCCCGTTCCAACGGTAGTTTTCCATTCCCAACGGGTAATTTTCACTTTTCCCATCGTTTTGCGGACGAGGGCAGTTAAATGATCGGTTTGCTTGAGCAGATTCCAGCCATGCTGAAGAAATAGATTGATTTTGTTGAAGCCAATCTCCTCATCCTTGCGAGCACCCGTATGCAGCAGGGAGCCGCTATCCAGCTCGGATAACTCTTCGACCTTTAATCCTGAGCCTCCTAGCTTCATCATCGGTACTTCCCATTTGTACTTGACGAGCCCGAACAGCGCACGGATGTTAAGCACGATGTTGTCGTCGCCGTGTTTGCGTTGTCCTTCGGCATGCGCCCGGATTGGAACGGCTGTCAACGCCGCTGCTGCAATAATCGGCAGCAACACAACGACGAGCCAACCTAGCCAATGCTCCGGCATGAAGCTCACCTCCTTAAGCGGCATGGTCCAAACAGCATGAACATGCGTGCAAGTAGAAGTAGTATGTCCCAGCAAATCAAAAAATCTCCAACTTTTAAGATTTGATTCCAATCCCATTTTGTTCCCGGCTGTACTTATTCTCCAGCCTCATACTGCCTAACGTAACCAGCACTCCCATGCCAACCATGATGGCTGCCACCCACGGCGTGTGCTGAAGCCCGATTCCGTCGGCAACAACTCCTCCAACATAAGCGCCAAGCGCAATACCACCATTAAAGGAAGCGATGTTGAGCGAGGAAGCAAAGTCAATGGCGCTCGGAGCGTAACGCTCCGCCAGCGTCAGCACATAAGCCTGTAGAACCGGAACGCTCATGAAAGCAAGCAGCCCCATACCGATCACATTAATCAGTCCCATTGTTTTGGAAGGCGCAGTAAAGGTGAACAGCAGCAATATAACGGCCTGAATGATAAAAATATAAAACAGAGCATGTACGGGTCTGTTATTGCCTAGACGACCGCCAAAATGATTCCCGACCGCAATCGCTACTCCGTAGAGAAAGAGAATGAAACTGATCGCTGTGCCGCCAAATCCGGTCAGATCCCGCAATATCGGGGAAAGATACGTAAAGGTAACAAACGTACCGCCATACCCGATAATTGTGATGGCAAGAACGAGCAGAAATTTACCGGTTTTGATTAACTTCATTTGCTCCTTTAACGACGGTGCTTCGCCTGTGCTCCGCTCGATGTTCGGGACGGCGATGGAACTCATAATAAGCGCAATAACGCCGATCACTGTAATTCCGTAAAAGGACAATCTCCACCCGTAAATCTCGCTCAGATACGTTCCAAGCGGAGCGCCGATTGCGGTCGCGATCGTAAATCCTCCAAACACAAAAGCGATCGCGCTGCCCCGGCGGTTATGCGGCACCAGATTGGCGGCGACTGTAGAGCCAAGAGCAAAAAATACGCCATGGGAAAAAGCCGATAACACACGTCCGGCAAGCACAAGACTGAACACGGGAGCAATCGCCGTAATGAAATGCCCGATAATAAAGAGCACGATCATCGCCAGCAAAACTTTTTTCCGGTTTAACTTAGCTGTCAGCGAAGTAAGAATAGGTCCGCCTACTGCCACCCCTAGAGCATACATGGAAACGATGAGTCCTGCAGTTGAGATCGATACGCCAAAGTCGCGCGCAACGCCAGGTAAAATGCCGATGCTGATAAATTCCGTAACGCCTACTCCAAAAAATGTTATGGCCAAGGCAAATAAAGCGAACCAATTGCCCCAGCGCTCTTGCGGAGCGGAAGATGAGGGCTGATTTATGTTCATGATCTTTCCTCCAGTTGATTCATTAAGCTCACGTGAGGCTTGTTGTTTATAGAATAATACGATAGCATGATCAATAAAAGTGAATATAAATGAAGACTACGTTCAATAATTTTGATAAGTAGGGTGCCAAAATGGAATTACGCCAGCTGGTTACGTTTCGGATGGTCGCGCTGACGCTTAACTTCAGCCGGGCCGCCGCAGCGTTGAATTACGTTCCCTCGAATGTTTCGATGCAGATTCAATCTCTGGAGGAGGAACTTGGAGTTAAACTCGTAGACCGCTTGAACAAACAAATTGCTCTAACGGAAGCAGGCAAGCGGTTTTCTGTTCATGTGGAAAAGATATTAAACGATGTGGAGGAAGCAAAAAATGATCTGAACACCGAAAAAATCGCCGGGACGATTACGATCAGCGCAAACGAAATTATGTGCACCTACCTGCTTCCCGGCGTTCTGCTGCGATTTCGCGAAATGTACCCTGATGTTCGGCTCATTTTTCGGCCAACATCCCATGAAGGACTTAAACAGTCCCTTTATGACGGGGTAACGGATGTGATCTTTATTTTTGACGAGCCCATTTCATCAACCGGCCTGCATGTCGAGCCGCTGCGAGAGGAACGGTTCCGCATGCTGGCAGCGCCCACCCACCGACTGGCCGGTCAAAGTTCCATCCAATCCGGCGATTTAAGCGACGAGTTTTTTCTCGTTCACGAAAGAGGCTGCACCTATCGGACGATGTTCGATCGCTTCATTATTCGGGAAGGCGCGGATAACGTCACCAATCTGGAGTTCAGCAGTGCTGAAGCCATTAAACAATGCGCTATGCTCGGCATGGGAATCGCCTTTTTGCCGGAAATCGCCGTTGCTTCCGAACTGGAGCAAGGCCGGCTCATTGCGCTGCCTCTGGAATTGGCCGAGCTTAACGTCGCCATCCAAATGGTCTGGCACAAAAAGAAATGGATCTCTCCTGCCATTCATGCCTTCCTTGATATGGCGAGGCGGGAGCTGCAACCATAATGACACCCTCTGAAAAAGTGATTTAGGGGCTGCCCCTTAGTATTTAGGCCTGTTTCCTGCTTCGAGGATTAGCGAAAACAAGCCTCGAAGCCAGTTAGCTTTGCTTTTCCTATAATTTACAGAAGAAATGGCATATAAACGAAAACGGGAGGAAGCTGAGCTTGGCTCAGTTTCCTCCCGTCTTGTTAATGCAACTTCATTTTGTGCTATTTCCTCTCGACTCGCGGCTGTCCAGCCTGCCAAAAAGCATTTGTGTCTGCTCTTCAAGCTCCGCCTCCGGCGTCACCGCCGCTGGCTCAGGCAACGCCTCGAGCGATCCTAGCTCAAAATGATCCAGGAACGACCGTGTCGTTCCGTACAGGATCGGACGGCCGATCTGTTCGGCTCTGCCTTTTTCCTCAATGAGATCCTTGGCAACGAGCGTCTGAATCGCCTTCTCGCTCTTCACGCCGCGGATCTCCTCAATCTCTACCCGTGTGATCGGCTGCCGGTAAGCGATAATGGCAAGCGTCTCAAGCGCCGCTTGGGACAGCGAAGAACGGGAAGGCGAATAAGCCATCCGCTCAAAATAAGAGGCATGCTCCGCATGCGTAGTGAACCGGAATGCCCCGGCTACTTCCGCGATGCGAATGCCCCGTCCCCCTTGCTCCATATCCGCCTTGAGCTCACGCACCATATCTCCTGCTAGCCGCGAATCGATCTCTATGATCTCTGCGAGCTGCTTGACCGTAAGTCCTTCGTCGCCCGCCATGAATAACAGGCCTTCAATAATCGATTTCAGTTGCTGAACCATCACGATCCGATGCTTCCCCTCTCCAGTGGATGACGATGTCATCGAAAAGACTGTTCTGGAATACGCGGACCTGCTTCATTTTCATCAGCTCCAGGATGGCCAGAAAGGTTACGACGATCTCATGCCGCTCCATTGATGTGCTTACTAGCCGAGAGAAACGAACCGTCTCATGCTCCCGCAAAATATCCGAAATATCGCGAATACGGTCCTTGACCGAAATCTCGTCCCGATGAATTCGGGCAACCGATGTACGCTTCGCAGCCTTGCTCAAGGCACGGCGGAAAGCAGCCATTATGTCGCCGAGATCGAGTCCTTCAAGCGGATGGGAATCATCCTCTTTCATGAACGTCGTCATATCCTCGGGTTCCTTGCTGTACACGAGGCTTCGAGCCATCTCCCGATCTCGCAGATGCTCCGCAATCTGCTTGAAGCGACGATATTCCACCAGCTTTTGCACCAGCTCGTCACGCGGGTCCAGCATTTCATCTTCGTCCCAGTACTCCTCATACTCCTCCACAACAGGAGGCCGCGGGAGCAGCTGGCCGCTCTTGATCGCGAGCAGAGTGGCCGCCATAACGAGAAATTCGCTCGTAATATCCAGCTCGAACTCTTGCATCGCATGCAGATAATCCATGTACTGATCCGTAATCCGGCTGATCGGAATATCATAGATGTCGATTTCTTCTCTGTCCAGCAAGTGAAGCAGCAAATCCAGCGGCCCCTCGAATGCTTCCAGCTTGTATAGAACGGTCATGCCGCTTCACCCTTTCCTTGCAGCCGGCTAGATCATCAGCCCTGGATAACGCGTGTCAAATTCGCCATCTCTATTGCAGCTGTAGCGGCTTCCCAACCTTTGTTACCCGCTTTTGTACCCGCACGCTCAACGGCTTGCTCGATCGAATCTGTTGTCAGCACCCCGAAAATCGTAGGCACGCCCGTTTTGAGATTGATCGCCGCAACCCCTTTGGCAACTTCACTGCACACGTAGTCAAAATGCGGAGTTGATCCCCGAATCACCGCTCCAAGCGTAATGACGGCATCGTACTTGCCGCTTTCGGCCATCTTCTGGGCGATCAGCGGAATTTCGAACGCTCCCGGAACCCAAGCAACCTCGACCTCATCATCGCCAGCGCCATGTCGCTTGAACGCATCTAGAGCTCCGCTGAGCAACTTGCCCGTAATGAATTCATTGAAACGGCCTACGACTACCCCATACTTCAGTCCTTGCGATACCAAATGTCCTTCATAATATTTCGTCATGCTATTAAACACACCCCTCTATTCTAATTTATTCGGCTTAAATTTCAAACTCTAATAGATGACCTAACTTGGATTTTTTCGTATTCAGGTAGTTCGTATTGCTCTCATTGCGTTCCATCTGGATTGGTACCCGTTCGACAACACTCAAACCGTAGCCTTCAAGCCCCCGGATTTTGCGGGGATTGTTGGTCATAAGCCGCATCTCACGTACGCCTAGATCACGCAAAATCTGCGCCCCAATGCCATACTCGCGGAGATCGGCAGCGAAGCCTAACTTCAGATTCGCCTCCACTGTATCCAGCCCCTGCTCCTGCAGCTGGTACGCCTTGAGCTTGTTGATGAGGCCGATGCCGCGCCCTTCCTGCCTCATATAAAGCAGAATACCACTTCCTGCCTGCTCGATCTGCTCCAGCGCCGCAGCCAGCTGTGGCCCGCAGTCGCAGCGCCGGGAATGAAACACATCGCCTGTGAGACATTCCGAATGGACACGTACAAGCGTCGGCTCATCGGGCTTGATCTCGCCTTTGACTAAAGCGACATGTTCCTTGCCATCCACATCGTTCGTGTAGGCGACTGCGCGGAAAACGCCAAAGTCGGTTGGCAAGTTAACTTCCACTGCTCGCTCGACGAGCTGTTCACGTTGGTTACGGAATTCGATTAGATGCTGGATCGTAATCAGCTTAAGATTATGCTTTTGCTTGAAGTCAGCCAAATCCGGCAGCCGAGCCATCGAGCCATCCTCTTTAATAATCTCGCAAATGACTGCGCCAGGCCGCGCATGGCATAAACGAGCTAGATCAATCGCCGCCTCCGTATGCCCGGCGCGCCGCAGCACCCCGCCATCCTTGGCGATCAGCGGGAAAATATGTCCAGGACGACGGAAATCGTCGGCTTTGGCAGAGCCATCCACGAGCGCCTTGACCGTTTCGGAACGCTCATGAGCGGAAATGCCTGTTGTTGTGCTTATATGGTCAACCGATACCGTGAACGCCGTGCCGTGATAATCCGTATTGCGCGTCACCATCGGCGGCAGCTCCAGCTCACGAGCGCGCTGGGCTGTAATCGGCACACATACGAGCCCTCTGGCCTCGGTTATCATAAAGTTGATGACAGCAGGAGTGATCGTATCGGCAAGCGCTATTAAATCCCCTTCATTCTCGCGGTCCTCGTCGTCGACGACAATGACTGGTTTGCCCCCGATCAGATCCTGCAATGCCTCTTCAATGCTGTTGAAAGGCGTGAAGCCCTCCTGATGGTCAAAGCGGGTCATCGTTGTTGTCCTCCTTTGTCTTACAAAACGCTGATTCTGCTGGGCTTTAAGCGAAACCGTTGTCGGCAAGAAATGCAGCCGACAACCCGCCTGAGGTTTGCCCGCTTCCGTGAGCGGTCCGCCCCGCCGCGCCAGCTTGCCCCGAAGCTCCCCTGCCATAGCGCAGCAGATGGTCCACATATTTGCCGAGCACATCACACTCGATGTTAACGGTCGACCCGGGCTGCTTGTGTTGAAGCACGGTTTCCGCCAGCGTATGCGGAATGATCGACACAGAGAAGCTGTCTCCATCCGCATCAACTACAGTGAGGCTGATTCCGTCAACGGTGATCGAGCCTTTTGGGATAATGTAGCGCTGATTGTCGGCATTTTTGAGGCGCATCGTGAACACAACGGCGTTAGCATTGGCCCCGCGATCCGTAATGACCGCTATTCCATCAACATGCCCCTGCACAATATGCCCGCCGAAACGGCCATCCGCCCGCATCGCCCGCTCCAGGTTGAGCGGGCTGCCAGGCGGCAGCTCGCTCAAATTGGTGTTTCGGTACGTTTCGGGCATAATATCGACTCCAAAGCTGCGGCTATCAAAAGCGGTCACCGTCAGGCAAACGCCGTTCACAGCAATGCTGTCACCGAGCGCGACGCCTTCCAGCACTTTGGAGGCAGAGATGCTCAGCACCATCGCCTCGCCCCTGCGTGATACGCTGCGCAGCGCTCCCTTTTCCTCAATGAGACCTGTGAACATGTGGGCTCCCCTCCTTCCGTACTGGCTTACCGCTGATACAAATATCCCGGCCATAGTGCTCCAGCTCCATATCCTCCAGCTCAATCGCTTCCGCCATACGGCTAAAGCCGTCAAATTGGAACGAGGATGGCGCCTCGGCTCCGCCGATGATTTTGGGAGCCATGAACAGTCGAATCCGGTCCACTAAACCTGCTTCCAGCATCGATCCGTTCAGTTGCCCCCCGCCTTCCAGCAAAATGGAGCCTATCTCTCGCTCGCCTAACAAGCGCATCGCCTGGGCCAAGTCCACTCGGCTGCCGCTGCCGCAGCGCAGCACGTCTACACCGGCCTCGCGCAGCGCCGCCTCGCGACCGGTATCGGCAGCTGCAGCTGTCAGCACAAGCGTTGGGGCTTCGCGATTCTGAACGAGCTTAGAGCCTAGCGGCAGGCGAAGTGAGGAGTCTACGACGATACGCAGCGGGTGCAGCCCCTGTACGGGCAGCCGCGTCGTAAGCGAAGGATCATCCGCCAGCACCGTGCCGATGCCAACCATAATGCCCATATGCCGATGACGCAGCGCATGCACCGCTTCCCGCGCTTGCGGCCCGGTTATCCAGCGGCTGTCCCCCGTTTTCGAAGCGATTCGCCCGTCAAGCGTTGAGGCTGTTTTCAAAGTGACATAAGGCAACCGGGTCGAGATGAATTTGACAAAAGCTTCATTGAGCCGGTTCGATTGCTCCTCCAGCACGCCCGTGACCACTTCGATCCCGGCCGCCCGCAGCTTAGCAACCCCGCTGCCAGCGACGAGTGGATTGGAGTCCTGCGCCGCCACGACCACTCTGGCCGCGCCTGTCTCGATAATCCGATCGCTGCAGGGCGGGGTGCGTCCAAAATGGCTGCAAGGCTCCAGCGTCACATAAACCGTAGCGCCCCTTGCTTCCTCGCCAGCCATTTGAAGTGCATGCACCTCCGCATGACCCTCTCCCCGCTTCAGATGCGCACCTATGCCAACGATACGTCCGTCCTTGACCACTACACAGCCAACTACGGGATTAATGGAGGTCTGGCCCGAGGTTTTGGCTGCCATCTGCAGCGCGAGCTCCATGTAATAACGATCATCAATAAGTTCAATCACACAAAAAACACCCCCGAATGCGCGGATGCGACCTTCGGGGGTGGGTGGAATTCAAAAACGCTGTGAAGCCACTGCAAAGGAGCTCTTAAGTGAGTAGACCAAATAAACCGCGGCCATAGGCATCGGATCAAGCTCCGCGTCGCTGCACAATGTCCCGGGGACATCAAACAAGCTTGGAGCTCATGGCATATCACAACAGACTTCTGCCTAGAGAAAACCACAGGGTTCAGTAAAAAAAACCTGCAGCAAATCAAAAAGGCAGTCCTTTGCAAGGTTATCAACAGCGATTCCTTCTCCCATCCAGACTGTACTGTCGGTCCCGGAGTTACACCAGGTCCACCGGCCGCAGGAGGTATAACCTCTTGCGTACGGGTCACGGACTGACCGGATCTCTGTAGCTGAGCCGGAGCTCTCGCTGTCAGAAAAGCCGGATCACCGCCGGTTGGGAATTTCACCCTACCCCGAAGGATCGCGAATTTGCTAATCTTGCTATTGCCCATCATACTCGCCGCCTTGAGAAAAAGCAAGCAATCAGATCGGAATGAAAAAAGGCTCTCAGTGAGGAGAGCCTTTCTAGGTAGGACCGGCGCTGCCAATCCTAACCATTTAAAATTAAGCTTCGGAAATTTCTACTTTAGCCATTTTTTCGCGGCCTTTAAAGGCATCGACATATTCCATGCCCTTAGTTACTTTGCCGAACACCGTATGTTGTCCGTCAAGATGTGGCTGCGGTTGGTAGCAAATGTAGAACTGGCTGCCACCGGTATTGCGTCCAGCATGGGCCATCGCCAGGGAGCCGCGCTCATGCTTGTTTGGATTGATTTCGCAGTTGATGTTGTAGCCAGGGCCGCCAGTGCCAGTGCCGCTTGGGCAACCGCCCTGAGCAACAAAGCCTGGGATGATACGGTGGAACGACAGGCCGTTGTAGAAGCCATCGTTTACCAGCTTTTCAAAGTTGGCTACCGTATTTGGAGCATCCTGGTCGAACAGATCCAGAATGACTTCACCGCCGTTTTCGAGCGTAATCTTTGCTTGTTTTGCCATTTGGTATCACTCCTATTTCAAAAATAAAAAGCTATGTACGAAGTTTATCATACAACAGGAAGAGCCCGCAAAGCAAAGCAAGCCTCCCACCCGGGAGGCTTACCGCTGCCACCTGGATTAAGATTGTACCTCTGCCTTGCGCAGACGCTGCGGCAACACATCGTTACGCGAAATATCTTCTAGCGACTCACGCTGTACGGCAATATCCGCGCCACCATCCTTCACCAGCACGACCGCCGGACGGCGAATGCGATTGTAGTTAGAAGCCATCGCATAATTGTAAGCGCCAGTGCAGAACACGGCCAGCAAATCACCGGTTTTTGCTTCTGGCAGCTCCAGGTCCCAGATGAGCATGTCGCCGCTTTCGCAGCATTTGCCAGCAATGGATACCTTCTCAACAGCAGGCTCCGTTGCCCGGTTGGCCAGCAGCGCATCGTACTTGGACTCGTACAGCGCAGGACGAGGGTTGTCCGTCATGCCGCCATCAACAGCGACATACTTACGCACACCAGGAATGTCCTTGCTCGTTCCGACCGTATACAGCGTAGTACCGGCATCGCCGATGATACTGCGGCCTGGCTCGACCCAGATCTCAGGCAGCGGGTAGCTGGCTTCAGTGAAGTTAGAGCGGATCGCCTCGGTAATAGCGCTAATGTATACATTCACCGGAAGCGGGCTGTCCTCGCTAGTATAACGAATGCCAAAGCCACCGCCAAGGTTGATGACGCGGAACACCTGTCCCAGCTTGTCGCGAACTTCGACGGCAAACTCCGCTACCTTGGCCGCAGCCATACGGAAACCTTCAACCTCGAAGATTTGGGAGCCGATATGGGAATGAACACCAAGCAGGACGAGATTATCCAGCTTGAGGGATTGCTCTACAGCCTTGTAAGCCGCACCGCCGGCAAGGTCGAAGCCGAACTTGGAGTCTTGCTGGCCAGTAGAAATGTAGTCATGAGTGTGCGCCTCTACGCCTGGCGTGATGCGCAGCAGAATATTCGCTTTGCGGCCCTTGGAGGCAGCAATTGCGTTGAGCAGCTCCAGCTCCGAGAAGTTATCGGCCACGAAGCAGCCGATGCCGGCGTCAAGCGCCATCTCGATTTCAAACGGAGTTTTGTTGTTGCCGTGGAAATGGATGCGCTCAGCTGGGAAGCCAGCCTGCAGGGCCGTATGAAGCTCGCCGTCGCTGACGACGTCAAGCGACAGCCCTTCTTGCTCGGCAATTGCGCACATCGCAACCGTGCTGAACGCTTTGCTCGCGTAAGCGACCTGGAAGCGGAACCCGGAAGCCTTGAATGCCTCTACATATTCGCGAGCACGCTGGCGCACAAGCGCCTCATCCACGATATAAAGCGGCGTGCCGAACTGCTCGGCCAGATCCTTCGTATCACAACCGCCAATTTCCAGGCGGCCTTGTTCGTTTATTTTGGATGTTCCGTGAAGATACATGGTCCATACCTCTTTCTCCCCAGATGCAGATGAAGCGGGGTTCGTTTGTCCTATTGTGACACAAGTATAAACGAACCCCGCTGAAAGGAGTAATGGATTTTATGTCGTTTCATTTGCATTTCTTGCATCCGCAGGCTATTCCAGCACCTTAACTGCCGCTCTCCGGCATCTTGTCACTCTGCTGCGGGCGCAACAGATTCGGACGTTTCTTGTTCTGCATGACCGGTAGCCGCAGCAAAATTTTGAGCATGCCGCGTGCATCGAACGGAATGAAAGGCCACATGTAGGGCCGATTGAACGAGCGCTGCATGACAAGAATGAGGAACACCGCTGTCCAGCCGACGACAAGTCCAGGAACGTGGAAAACTGCGACCAGGCAGATCAGCAGCAGCCTCACAACACGGTTAGCCAAGCTGAGCTCATAACTCGGAGTCGCGAACATGCCGACCGCTGCTACAGCCATGTATAGGATAACCTCGTTGATGAATAACCCGGTCTGCACGGCGATGTCGCCGACCAGAATTGCTGACACGAGCGATATGGCTAGCGCAAGCGGCGTCGGTGTATGGATAGCGGCCATCCGCATCAGATCAATGCCCACCTCGGCCAGCAGGAACTGGATCGCTATCGGCAGCCTGCTCGTTTTGGCCGGCCCGATGAAGGATAGCGCGGCAGGGAGCATCTCCGGTTTGAGCGCGAACAGCAGCCACAACGGGACGAGTAGCAGCGAGCCCATAATGCCCAGGAAGCGCACCCAACGTAAGTACGTACCGATGAACGGCGTCTGACGATTCTCCTCGGCATGCTGTACCAGGTCAAAAAAGCTCGTTGGCAAAATCATAACACTGGGAGAAGTATCCACAAACACTGCCACATTGCCATCCAGCAAATGCGCAGCTACGACATCCGGCCGCTCCGAGTAGCGCACGAGCGGATATGGATTCCAACCGCGCTTGACGGTCGCCTCTTCCAGCTGTTTGTCGGCAAGCGGCAGACCGTCAATTTCGACAGCTGAAATTTTGTCCCGAATCGCTTCAAGCAACTTCTTGTCCACAATGTCGTCAATGTAAGCGATACACACGTCGCTGCGGGTCCGCTCACCAACGCGCAAAATCTCGTAACGCAGCATCGGATCGCGGAGCCTCCGCCGTACCAGAGACACATTCATAAGCAGCGTTTCTACGAACCCGTCACGCGAGCCCCGTACGACCCGCTCCAAAGCCGGCTCCTCGGGACTGCGAATTGGGAACGACTTGGCGTCAACGATTAACATCGTCGGTTCCCCATCAATATACATTCCCGTAGAGCCGCTCAGGACCGACGTCATCATCATAGTCCAGTCGTCCTCCTGCTCCACTTGCACCGCAGGCACGTACAGCTTCATGAAAGACTCTACTGCATGAGTGGAAATGTTGTCGGATTCCAGGAAAGAGAGACGCTGTAGAATCTCGGTCATGATAAGGCCGTTCGACAAGCCGTTGAGCATGAAAAAGGCCGTTTTTTTACCGCCGAACGTCATCTGCCGAACGATAACATCAAAGCTAGTCTTGTAACCGACCTCGTCCTTCAGCCGCTCGACGAAAACTTCGATTTTATCCGGAATCGGCTCCACTTGCTCTCCGTTTGTTCCCGGAGCGGAGTGGCCGCCTTTCCTGCCCTTCTCCATAGCGACATAGCTCTTGTCTGCGCCTTGCTCTCCTTTGCCTTGATCGTGGACTGAACCGGCCTCTTGCTCAGCTTTGCCCTTAGCGCGGACTCGGCTCCCGCCTTTTTCTTCATCTCCTTGGCCGCGAACCCGGCTCGCGCCCTCTTCTTCATCATCTCGGCCGAAGCGCTCTTTGTCCTCAAATTTGGCGCCGCTCCTACCGTGCCCTTCCTGAGCCGCGTCGTACTTCCTGCCGGACCCGGCAGCGTCATGCGAACGATCAGAATCTTTCTCCCGACCTTGCTCCTCTTCCGGAAACAGGTCAGCGTACTTCGCCTCGTGATCATCCAAGCCGTTATCATCATTACCAGAGGCTCTCTCCCCCGGGTCGGCAGAAGCTTCCAGCAGCAGTGCCTCCATCCAATCTTCCTGCTCTCTCGAGCCGTCTGAATCCCGGGAGTTGCTTAATTCGGCTTTTGCAACCGGCTGCTCCCTTTCCGCTTGATCTTGCCGATCGATTTCCTCAAGCAGACCTGACCATTCATCATCATCGCCGTCAGCGCGATCGGCAAGAACATGATCATGATTATGATCATGATCATGTTCCAGCTTCTCTTCCGACTCATCACCAATCCGCTTAACACGCTGCCATTTGGTCATGCAGCATCACCACTCCTTGCTTTGTCTTGGAGCGCCTCCGAGGCCGGCTCCAGAAGCCTTACCACTGATAGATCAGCCAATCGAACAATGAACCAGCTATTTTCCCCATGACCATCGCCAGCACCAGTGCGCCCAAATAAGCGGTCAGCCGGAGACGTTTGGCGAGAATGGGCAGCACGTTCATGACCTCGGTCAGCGCCGCGGCGAGCATGCCGATGAAAATACCGCAAAACAGACCTGGCAAAGGCAGAACGAGAGCAGCCGGCAAACTCACCTTCCACTCAAAAAAATCAGCCCAAGTCCAGAACATCGAGCCGCCCACGACCGCTGATTCAAAAACAGCGGAAAAGTTGAACGCTCTAGACAACTGTGCCAGCCGGGGGATCAGATCAAACACGATCAGCAGCGCCACCATACCGCTGCCTACCGCGATGCCTCCAGCCAAGCCCAGCACCGCCATAAAGAGACCGGCAAAGGGATCACTCATCGTCCCGGCCCTCCACGCGGTTTGCTTTTTTTCGCATCTCGTCCGCAATGACATAGGCATTGATATTTTCCTGATAGTTGTACATTTCCAGCTCCAGCGGGTTAGGCTCCTCGTTCAGCCTTTTACGGAACAGATGGTTAAAAAACAACACCATGCCGAGTCCAACACCGACCGAATAGGGGATCTGGAACCAGAGCGGATGCAGCGATTCCTTGCCGGTCAGCAGAAACGCCAGCCGTTGATGAACCTCTTTCATGCTCACGTCGGTGTGAAAGTTCATGATCGCAAGCCCCGCGCCGAAAAACAGCAGCAACCACGCTGCTACCAGCACGGCCACTCTCGGCTTGTGAGTAGAGGAGGCTTCCACCATAATGAGCACCTGTGGATCGCCATAGGTTTCCACTGCGGCGTCCGGAGCGGTTTCGCGCAGCGCCTTCACAATTTGCAACACATCGATGACGACCCGATTGCCGTCCTCTGGACGATGGGTATAGAGCGGAATTTGCTTGAGCTTCTGTGCCAGCGGCTCATCAGCAAGCAGCCTGGCAACTGCCCCCAGCCTGACTGTCCCGCCAGGAGGACAGGAAATCCGCTTTTTCATCCTCAGGTAAACGGTACACGCTTGGGAATGGCGACTTTTATGCGGCATGGCACCGCCTCCTTCCGGCAACATTTCCGTCTCCTGGTTAGTATGGAACAGTCAAGCAACGGCTACTCTTTCACTGGCATCATTTTGCACAACCAAAAAAAACCAGATCACCCGTTAAAGGGCGATCTGGTCTTTGATGGATTGCAAAATTTTCTTTTCGAGCCGCGACACCTGCACCTGGGAAATACCAAGCCGTCCCGCTACCTCGGACTGCGTCTGATCCCGGTAATAGCGCAAGTAGACAATGAGCCGTTCCCGTTCGCTGAGTCCGCCGATCGCTTCATTAAGCGCCAGCTTATCGAACCATTTATCGCTGGACTCGTCCGCGATCTGGTCCATCAGCGTGATGGGGTCGCCATCATTCTCGAACACGGTCTCATGGATAGAGGCTGGTGGTTTGTTCGCTTCCTGTGCAAAAACGACATCCTCTGCCGTAATGCCGAGGAATTCCGCCACTTCCCCGACCGTAGGCAGCCGTCCGAGCCTCTTGGACAGCTCGTCCTTCGCCTTGCGTACCTTGTTCGCTGTCTCCTTAAGAGAGCGGCTCACTTTAAGCGTGCCGTCATCGCGAAGAAAACGCTGAATCTCGCCGATAATCATCGGAACCGCATAGGTAGAAAACTTGACCTCATAGCTCAAATCGAACTTGTCTACGGACTTCAGCAGCCCGATGCAGCCGATCTGGAACAAATCATCCGGCTCATAACCGCGATTCATGAAACGCTGCACGACAGACCAAACCAAACGAATATTACAGCGGGCCAGCGTATCCCTGGCGAGCGTATCCCCGGACTGGCTTAGCGCGATGAGACGCTTTACCTCAGCATCATCCAAGAACGGACCCGCATTCTTTTTCAGATCGGCATCCATGATTCAGCCCCTATGCGCCTAATTGTACAGCGCTTTTTTGGATTCAATTCGCTTGGTCATGGCAATTTGCGTACCTCGTCCGGGCTCGCTGGTCACCTCAAAGCTGTCCATGAAATTTTCCATAATCGTAAAGCCCATGCCCGACCGCTCCAGCTCCGGCTTGGAGGTGTAAAGCGGCTGACGGGCGAGCTCAAGGTCCTCGATGCCATGGCCTTCATCAGAGATGACGATCGTCACGGAATCTCCGCTGATTGACGCCTGAATGTAAATCTGCTTGTTTCCATCACTGTCATAACCGTGGATGATGGAGTTCGTTACCGCCTCGGAGATGACGGTTTTGAGATCGTTCAGCTCATCCATTGTCGGGTCAAGCTGTGAAATGAACGCGCACACGCTGACGCGGGCGAACGCTTCATTTTCGGATCGGGCGCTGAAGCTCAGCTTCATGACATTCGCTTCAGCCTGCTGACGCTCGTTCATAGTGCCACCTCCAGGCTCGAGAGCGCATCGCTCTCTGTGTCGTGAATCGGCATGATCTTGAACAGTCCCGACAGCTCGAACAGCCTGTACACACCAGGACTGGCATCGCAGATGACCATTTTGCCGCCGCGGCTCTTGAGCAGCTTGTAGCGGCCGAGAATGACGCCCAGGCCGGAGCTGTCCATGAAGACCAGATCTTTCAGACTGAGGATGACATGGGTGCTGCCGCCCCGCAAAATGGCCTCTTCCATACGAATGCGCACTGAATCGGCAGTATGATGGTCAAGCTCGCCTTGCAGGCGGACGATCAAGATATGGCGCTGATGCTCCAGATCCACGTGAAGACTCATATGGCGTTGCACACTCCTCCCGTTGAATGAAGGAGGATTTCTCTTTGGCGACGCCTCATTCCTGCTAGTCGACAAAACTAGAAGCAGACCGTCAGGCTCTGACAATTATCGTGTTTTACGAGAAAAGGCTTCCGGAGCTGCGCTTGAACAGCTTCCACCATCCAGCCTTCTCCACCGAAACCGGCATATCAAGCGGGAATTCCTTGATCACCTTGTCGCCCTGATACACGATCAGCTTGCCGACGGGATCGCCAATTTTGACCGGCGCCTTGATCGGACCATTCCATTTAGTCTCGTAGCGAATATCCTTGGCTGCGGCGCCCTTTTTCATCAGAATGCTATAGTTGTGCTGTGCCGTCAGCGGCAGCTTGCTCTGTACACCCTTCTCGATGGAGAGCGTGCCCATGCTTTCGCCCTTTTTGAGAATCGGGTAGTTGGCATACTGCGCAAAGGAGTAATCCAGCAGACTCGACACTTCGGCGTTGCGCGTTTTAGTGTTCGGCTCGCCCATGACAACCGCGACGACACGCATGCCATCCCGTTTGGCCGTGGCGGTTAAACAGTATTTCGCCTCGCTTGTATAACCGGTCTTAAGCCCATCTGCTCCTGTATAGAAGCGTACCAGCTTGTTCGTGTTGACGAGCCAGAACGGCTTTTCGCTGCCCTTCCGCAAATAGTCCTGGTACTGCCCGGTATATTTCGTAATCATGCTGTATTTGAGGAGCTCTCGGGACATGATCGCGATATCATGAGCGGAAGTGTAATGATTGGCTGCAGGCAACCCGTTCGGATTGGCAAACTGCGTGTCCTTAAGGCCTAGCTGAGACGCCTTTTCATTCATCATCCGGACAAATTCCGCCTCGGTTCCGCCGATCTTCTCGGCCATTGCGACAGAAGCGTCATTGCCCGAAGCCATGGCGATGCCTTTTAACATCTCATCAACGGACATTTCCTCACCTGGCTCCAGGAAAATCTGCGAACCGCCCATCGAAGCGGCATACTCGCTGGTGGATACTTTATCCGTCAGCTTGATTTTTCCATCCTGGAGAGCCTCCATAATAAGCAACATCGTCATGACTTTGGTGATGCTGGCTGGAGGTAGCTTGGCGTGACTATTTTTCTCATAAATAATCGTTCCGCTGTCCGCATCCATCACGACTGCAGAACGGGCGGAAGGAGCCAGATCGCTCCCTGCGGCAGCCGGAGCACCTGCATTAACATCAGCTTCAAGCGTATCCGGCATGAACGAAGCAGCATCCGGGCTCAGGGTAGCATACGCAGGCTTATCCTGCGGAAGAGTGGAACCCGCATAGGCGGGAGCGGCTGCCGCTAGCTGGGTGAGAGCCAGAGCAGCGACAAGCATAGCCGAAATTTTTTTCAACAAAAGTTCCCTCCTAATAAATGGATCAGCTGCCGCGACTGCATGCTGACTACTACCTACTAACTGCTGACTGCTGGCAGGGCGGCATTCTACTTGTTTCCAGTATCGCCCAACTAGAAGGAGGTTATTCCAACCTTGCGAGACTTCCGAATAGACAATTCGTCCCAAAGGCTATATTAGAAAAGCATAAATAGCGGGCCTAGCCGCCGCAGCCGTCCGACGCTGAATACGCCGGGGCTGCAGGCAGGCTTGCCCGCTCTGTTGGAAGTCCTGATCCATTACTCAAGACTATGGTTATTTGCGCTGCCTGGTCAACCGCTCCTCCTGTACTCGCACAATAAGCAAGTCAAGGGATTGACTGAGCTGCAGGACTTCTCCATGCAACAGCGTGTTTTGGATCGCGGCCGTTTCTACCATCTGACCCCGAAGCCTCTCGATTTGCTGATGCAGCTGAACATTCTCTGTCATTACATTCCTCTCCAAATTCCATGATTTATCACGGCCATCATATAACGGAGAGGAAAAAAATACTGTCAGAAAGCGTCGAGCCTAAAGCATCATTTTGAGTCTTTTTCTGGGGCTACAGACGTGCAACGAGCGTTTGGACAAGGCCCAGGAAGCGAGATTTGACACGTTCTGTCGTTTCAATGACTTCTTCATGCGACAGCGGCTGATTCAAAATGCCAGAAGCCATGTTCGTAATGCAAGAAATTCCAACAACTTCCATGCCGCAGTGGTTAGCTGCAATCACTTCCGTGACCGTAGACATGCCTACAGCATCAGCACCAAGCGTACGCATCATGCGGATCTCGGCCGGCGTTTCATAGGAGGGGCCGAGAACAGCAAGATAAACGCCTTCGCGCAGGTCAAAACCTTGCTCCTTCGCAATCTCTCTGGCCACATTGCCAAGTCGGCGGCTGTAACCTTCGGACATATCAGGGAAACGAACGCCAACTGCGTTGTCATTTGGTCCCATTAGCGGATTACGGCCCGTAAAATTGATATGGTCCGTGATCAACATCAGATCGCCTGCAGAATAAGTCGTGTTGATGCCGCCTGCCGCATTCGTGACGACGAGGCGATCTGCTCCGAGCGCCTTCATGACACGGACTGGGAACGCTGTCAATTCAGCTCCATATCCTTCGTACATATGGAAACGTCCTTTCATCAGGATGACCGGGACTCCGGACAGCATCCCAACTAGAAGTTCACCGGCATGTCCTTCTACAGTGGACACTGGGAAATGCGGAATATCGCTGTAAGAGATCGTGACAGCGTCCTCAATATAATCAGCCAGAATGCCGAGTCCAGAACCCATGATTAGGCCGACTTGCGGCGTAATTGGGCTTTGGGAACGAATGAACTGGACGGCCTCCTGAATTTGTTTAGCTGTTTCTTGTGTGCTCATGTGTTTTCTTCCTCTCGTCATTGTCTTTCGTCTTCTTTCTGGATCATGGCGGCGCGAGCTCCAGCGCGTGGATGCGCCTGCTCGTACACATCCTTGACTCTTGGGCGATCCATACTTGCATAACGTTCAGTAGAAACGATGCCTTCATGGCCCATCATTTCCTGCACGGCCCGCAGATCCGCGCCACGTTCCAGCATATGGGCGGCAAAGGACGTCCGCAGCGTATGCGGCGTAATCGCTCCTCCGTCTTCTATGCCAGAGATGCGGGCATGTTTTTTGATGATTTTCCAGAATCCCTGCCGGGAAAGTGGCTCGCCGGACACATTGAGAAACAGCCCCTCGGGCTCCGCTACTCCCTTTCGGGCAAGTGAGCCCATTCCGACGCGCTGTTCCAGCAGCCCCGGCCTACCCTCGCGTAGATAGAGGGACATCCAGCCGGCAGCAATTTGTCCAAGCGGCACTACTCTTTCCTTATTGCGCGGGGAGCATACCTTCACATAACCAAGGCTCGGCTGGGGATCGCCGGCCTTCATGGAGAGAAGCTCCGAAACGCGAATTCCGGAGCCGTATAACAGCTCCAACATCGCTTTATCACGCAGCCCTGCCGGAGAGTCTGTCGATGGCGCGGCCATCAACTGTTCGACCTGGTCCAGCGTAAGCGGTACGGGTCGAGCCAGCTCATGGCGGGGCAGCTCCACATGCATGGAGGGGTCGCGATCCGTGTATCCGACCCGGGTCAGGAACCGGTAAAAGGAGCGAATAGATGCCAGACGGCGGCTAACCGTCGAGCTCCTGCTGCCCTCCTCGCGGCAAACCTGCAGGTAGCGAACCAGATGGTGGCGGCCTATGCTGCCAATGCTGGACAGTCCCTGACTCTCGAGCCATGCAATCGCATGCTCAAGATCACGCTTATAGGCATCATAAGTCGCCGCCGACACCCGGCGCCCGTTCTGAAGCTCGTCCAGCCAGGCATAGAGGCATTGCGTCAGCTCCATGTTCCTTCCCCCCTCGCTCCAAAGTATAGTCGCTCTAGCGCCGTTCGGCAAACTGCCCGATGAAGCGGGTTTAAAACTATGGGCAAGGCAAGAAGAGCAGGCGGCGAAAAAGTGGTGGGATGTTTAGTAGGCGGCGGGTCGATGTTCAAAACAATCCCTCCCAGCCTTTTCCACCCAATCTCCATCCGCTCTCCGGCTCCCAGTCACTCTACCCAAATACGATTTTCTCGCTCAGACGGTTTCCTCATGCAGACGGCTAAACTTGAGAGGCAGGAATGTGGATCGGACGGAGTAACCAAGTAGTCGAAGTTACTTGAGAAGCGGAAATGTGACTCAGGATGACGAACCAAGTAGTCGAAGTTACTTGAATAGCGGATTTGTGGCTTGGACGAGCGAACCAAGTAGTCGAAGTTACTTGAATAGCGGATTCGTGGCTCGGACGGACTAACCAAGTAGTCGAAGTTACTTGAATAGCGGATTCGTGGCTCGGACGGACTAACCAAGTAGTCGAAGTTACTTGAGAAGCGGATTCGTGGCTCGGACGGACTAACCAAGTAGTCGAAGTTACTTGAGAAGCGGATTCGTGGCTTGGACGAGCGAACCAAGTAGTCGAAGTTACTTGAATAGCGGATTCGTGGCTCGGACGGACTAACCAAGTAGTCGAAGTTACTTGAATAGCGGATTCGTGGCTCGGACGGACTAACCAAGTAGTCGAAGTTACTTGAATAGCGGATTCGTGGCTCGGACGGACTAACCAAGTAGTCGAAGTTACTTGAATAGCGGATTCGTGGCTCGGACGG
>NZ_NMUQ01000001.1:1871589-1961963 GCF_002233675.1 Paenibacillus herberti
CTTGAATAGCGGATTCGTGGCTCGGACGGACTAACCAAGTAGTCGAAGTTACTTGAATAGCGGATTCGTGGCTCGGACGAGCGAACCAAGTAGTCGAAGTTACTTGAGAAGCGGAAATGTGACTCGGATGAGACAACCAAGTAAAAGAAGAAGCTGTACCCAGGGCGACCACCTTGTTCAATCCAATGTGAAAAGCCCGCAGCCAATTGGCCCGGGCATTGTTGCCACAGCGACAGCCTGCAAGCTCACCGTCGTCACTCTCCATTGTAATAGAACCAGCGCAGCCGGTCTGTGATGGAACCGCCCTCTGGCGGAGCTTCATTGAGCTCGAACACCTTCAGTGCCTGGCCCTGTGGAACAGCATAGGGATCGAATGGACGGATCCAGCTTGCTCCTAGCTGAAAGCTTTCATAAACCAGCACGGTCAGGCAAGCGAACAACGCGGCAAATACGAGCCTTGACAACCATCTGCGTACCGAGACGATCATTCGTGAGACTCCCCCTTTCACACAGACAAGGTATGCGCCGGACAAGCAGGATATGTCCACTTCCGGCCTTACCATGAGCCCGATCCGCCAGCCGCACGCCCCCATACACTGAGAGGGAATGACTCAGGGGAGGAATAAGGCGTATGAAGTCCATTGGAAAATGTCTATGCGAGTGCGCGGCGAACAGCCCCGGTAAACATACCAAGAAGCACATTATCTCGCTGCGCAGTCGCAAAGCTTATGATGAAGCGATCAAGGAGCTTAAGCTGGCCGGCATCAAGCCGGCGCACGCCTGGAGAGGGAGCTGCATCATATGTCTTCATCTTGATCAACGTATCAGCTTGAAGGAACTTCACCGTCATCACCATGTGAGCAGTTTGGAAAAGGATGTGATCATGCGGGCTTTAGGAGCTTCTCCGAAAGGCTCCCGCAAATCCCTCGTGTCCTGTGAGTCCTGTGAGTCCTTCGAATCCAACAAATCGCGTAGCTCCGAAAGATCCCGCAGCTCCTGCAAAACCCGCAAATCGCATGTTTCCTGTGAGTCCTGCAAATTCCGTAAGCCCTGCAGATCCTGTCACAAGCCACTGGCCCGACAACAGCGCTCTCGCTCCCGTCAGATCGCGGCCAGAGTCCAGTCGAGCAAAGGCTGCGGAAGCCGCATCCCCTGGAACATCCAACGAGTCGGAGCACCGGCCGCTTGGAAAAAAACACTCGGACGCGGAATTCGCCTGGCAGTCATCGACACCGGCATCGGTCCGCATCCCAATCTGACCGTTGCTGGCGGCGCCAACGTCATCAGCGGAAGCTCATACCGTGACGACAACGGCCACGGAACGCATGTCTCTGGAATTGCAGCAGGCCGGGGTCGCTCCGGCGGACCGTTAGGTGTCGCTCCAGGTGTTTCTCTCTATGCTGTAAAAGCGCTGGACAACAAAGGCCTCGGCAGCTTATCAAGCATCCTGGATGGATTGGAATGGTGCATCAAAAACCGGATGAAAGTCGTCAATATGAGCCTTGGAACTGATTCTGGAACGAAAAGTCCCGCCTTGCAACGCGTCGTAAAACGAGCGCATAAAAACGGAATCGTACTTGTCGCAGCCGCAGGCAACTCGGGCAAAAATAGCGGTGGTATCGATATCCCCGCCGTATACCCGGAGACGATCGCCGTGGCCGCTTCGGGTCGGAGTAATCAAATTGCCGAATTCAGCAGCCGTGGCAAAGGAATTGAACTGACTGCTCCAGGTGACAGCATCTGCTCATGCTGGCTGAATGACGGGTACAAAACGGAATCCGGTACTAGCATGAGCACGCCTCATGTTGCCGGTGGGGCAGCTCTGCTGCTGGCAGCCAACCCAGGCATGAAGGGCTCACAAGTTGCTCCGATGCTGAAGCGCTGGACCCGCAAGCTGCCGAACTATAATAGCTCCTCTCAAGGCCAAGGCTTGCTGCAACTGAGCAAAACAGCCACAGCATTCAACCCGGTAAAATAAATGATGCGTAAATGTAATCGCCAAGCAAAACTGCCAATCCGCTGAACCCAGAGCTTCCATCGCCATAAAAATCAAACAGCTCCGGCATCCATCGTCAACCCCGGTTAGGGGGACGATGAATACGGAGCTGTTAAGGTTTCTTAGAGTCATTAACCTCTCGACAACGTCTGCAGATGCCCTGGAAATCTAGGCGGTGATCCAGTACGGTGAATCCGAATTCGATCTCTAACCGTTCTTCCAGAGGTCCGAGCCAGTCTTCCTTGATCTCCTCCATCGATCCGCATTGTACACAGATCAGATGATGGTGATGATGCTTGCTATTATCTGTTCTCAAGTCATAACGGGCTACTCCGTCGCCGAAGTTCATCTTCTCCACGACGTGAAGCTCACTGAGCAACTCCAGCGTACGATAAACGGTAGCTAGACCGATCTCGGGAGCCTTGTCCTTGACGAGCATAAACACGTCCTCGGCGCTCAAATGGTCTTCTTCGTTCTCGAGCAGAACGCGTACGGTTGCTTCACGCTGCGGGGTCAACTTGTAGCCCTGCGACTGGAGCTGCTGCTTAATGGAATCAATCCGGGCTTCCATGACTTCCCCCCTGCCAGAAGAAAACCGGCTTAGCCGCCGGCACTTATGAATCTATTATAGTTGCAAAAGGAGCGCGAAGTCAATGATTCAGCCTGTTATCAGCCAGCCCGATGCCCAGGCCATGAGCGCTGGCGACAACCATGCGTCAAGCATGGAAGCTGCAGCAAGCACGATCAGCATGATTGCGGTTGTACCGACAAGAGCGGCTGCGGCAGGTAGCAGCGAGCCTGATCGGCGAATGAGCCTACAGCGGATTATGAACAAAGAAAAGGAAATAGCCGCTGCACTTGCAGCCAAATATGCCGGTACGCTGAGTAGATTGGTCGGAAGTACGGATAAAAGGGCAAACACCAATCCTTTCCCTCCATGCTGAATAGCAAGCGTTCCGACGGCAAAGCCGACTAATACGCCCTTCAGAAAATTGAGCGCAAGTATGACTGGCAAGCCAATAACCGCAAGCCCCATCAACGCGATGAGCAACAACCAGCGGCCATGCTGCCAGAAGCTTTGCCAGAACGCACTTTCCCGCTCCACGGATTGCCCTTGGGAAAGTTGCATCAGAAAGCGACTTAGCTCCTCATTCAACATACGACGCTGCTCTTCATCCAGACCGCTTGCCAGCAACGTCCCGAACACAACTCCCGCTCCGAACAATATCGTCAAAAAAAGGAGCAGCAGCCGCTCCTCCTTGAACTTCTCTCCCGCCGCTGCGAGCATATTCGCCCCTCCCTGCCTAAAGCCAGTCCCGTCACGGTAAAGCTTATGCTCGTACGAATCATAGTATGACGGTCAGCTGCGGCAGGCAACCGTATTCAGGCTTTCAGCAATACGCTGCAATACGCTGCAATACGCTGCAGCATGCAGCGGCAATCAACCCTACCGGCTCAGCTCTAAGGCAACATGCAGCGGCATAACAACTCAGAAGCACACTACATCAAGCTTCCAGAGGTTCACCCACGCAAACCAATCATGCCCGTGTGCTGCGATAATCTCCACAGATAAACGGCCATCAGCGTCTTGGCGTCGCCGATAATGCCCCGCTCGATATAATCCTGAGCCTGTTCCATCGTTAGCGCCTCTACATGCAGCTCTTCGTCCTCATCCGGCTGGCTGTCGCCTTGGACGAGCCCTTCGGCAACATATAGATACACCTTCTCATCCGCAAAGCCCGGCGATGTATAAAAAGCATCCACCAAACGCATAGACGATGCGGAGACGCCTGTCTCCTCCTTCAGCTCACGTGCTGCACAAACCGCCGGATCCTCACCTAGATCAAGCTTTCCAGCAGGAATCTCAACTTGATATTTTTCCATTGGTTTGCGGTATTGGCCAACGGTCAGCAGCTTGCCGTCCACGATGGCAATGACCGCCGCCGCACCAGGATGCCGAATGATTTCCCTTGTCGATGTAGCGCCGCTCGGCAGCTGCACCTGATGGACCTGAAGCGTAATGATACGCCCTTCAAATTTTGTTTCGCTGGACAGCGTAATTTCTGGACCGGGCAGGCCGCCCGTTTGCTGGGAATCACTCATCTGCTTATCCTCCTTGAGCATAACTTGTCCTATTGCCGCATAACGTTGAATTAATTAGATGCGGGGGGCGGAATGGATAATGAAAATGTACCTGGGCGAAAAAGAACTGCGGCTTGTCGGTAAAGCATGGGAAATCCGCCATACGTTGCGTAAGCTAAGCCGAGAAACGGGGGAGCAGCGCCTGCTCGCTCCCGAATCCGGCGCCAAGTCCCGCAATCGCCATGCCGGTTCCGGTGCTTCCGGCAAGCTGCAAACCTATTTGGAGCGGCGCTGAGCCGCGGTAGTGCCGATAATCGCCGTAACCAGTTCCGCTGTGAGAACCAGATCATCCGCCTTAATCTGCTCTTTGGTCGTATGGATATGCTCGTATCCGATACCCAGATTGACAGTCGGCACACCAAGACCGTTAAATACATTGGCATCGCTGCCTCCGCCGGACTGGAACGTACGCGGCGTTAAACCTAAAGAGCGAATCGCATCGGTAACCGTTTGGACGACAGGTGCATCGGGCACAAAATTGTAGGATGGATATATGAGCTCATCCTCCAGCTTTGCCGTTGCACCGAACTCCGCTGCCGTTTTCTCAACAGCTTCCCTCATCGCTTGAATTTGACGCTCCAGCTTGGCTTTGTCAAGACTTCTTGCCTCGGCAAGTAGCTTAACGTATTCGCAAACGACATTTGTTGCTCCGCCGCCTTCAAACCGTCCAATATTCGCTGTTGTTTCACGGTCGATTCGTCCGAGTGGCATGCGCGAGATTGCCTTGGAGGCCACCTGGATAGCGCTGATACCATCTTCCGGATTGACCCCCGCATGAGCGGAGCGGCCCGTCACATGAATTTGGATTCTGGACTGTGACGGCGCAGCAGTCGCGATGGAACCAACTTCGCCATTGGAATCAAGGGCGTAGCCGAATTCCGCACGCAGCTTGGAGCGGTCCAGCGCTCGGGCTCCGGCCAGGCCGGATTCCTCTCCTACCGTAA
The DNA here is from genome assembly GCF_002233675.1 of Paenibacillus herberti. GTDB lineage: Bacteria > Bacillota > Bacilli > Paenibacillales > Paenibacillaceae > Paenibacillus_O > Paenibacillus_O herberti. The sequence continues at coordinate 1,876,672 of NZ_NMUQ01000001.1, forward strand.
TGACAAATTGTACTTCGCCATGCTCGGCTCCGGTTTCTTTCAGCACGCGAATTGCCTCCAGCATCGCTGCGAGGCCAGCTTTGTCGTCGCTGCCAAGAATCGTCGTGCCGTCGCTGCGGAGATAGCCGTCCTCATCGAGGCGCGGCTTAATGCCTTTTCCCGGGCTAACCGTATCCATATGAGAGGTGAAAAAAACAACCGGAGCGTCCCCCTTCCCGACGGCTTCCAACGTAACAAACAAATTGTTCGCTCCATGTCCTGTAACCACTGCAGCCTCATCCTCTTCCAGCTTCAGTCCGAGCCCCGAGAATTTGGTCTTCAGCAGCTCGCTGATTGCTCCCTCATAACCCGTCTCACTGTCCACTTGGACAAGCTCCATGAATTCCTCAATCAGCCTGTTGCGATTAATCATTCCTTTCCCACCCTTTCATAAAATTGGATTTTAATTGTTGACGCCTCAAGATCATGTTAAGCTTCAGCATGCTAAACCGTGGCTTTTCACAGTGAAATTCGTTACAATAGACCATATATGGGTTGTCCCACGCCCCTCCGGAGCGGAAGACGATCCCGGAAGGAGAAGATCAAGTTGAACCAAGGACGCTTAATCAAAATCGTCGTATACGTGGTGCTGATCACCCTCCTGGTGACCACCATTTTATCCAGCATCGGCTTGTTGCTTTAAGCAAGAACGGGACTGCTCGCACGCCAGCGCGAGGGTCCCGTTTTTCGTTGTAACCTGGTGTTGTTTCAACCCGGAGAGAAGTCGAAGCGCTTCATGAAATGAGGCAGAATTTCTCGCGCAGCCCGTTCCAGATCCATTTCAATTCCGGTCAAATCCTCAAAAGAAGTTACTCCGTACTCCTGAATTCCGCAAGGAACAATACCTGAGAATCCTTCCTGCCCGATACCAGCCTTAATATTCAGCGCAAAACCATGGCTCGTCACGAAACCTCTGCGCAGACGCGACTTATTGAACTTGATGCCGATCGCAGCAATTTTCTCATCGCCGACCCACACGCCGGTATACTCCGGCTTGCGATCGCCTACGATGCCGTAATCAGCTAACCAATCTAGGATGACTTGTTCAAGATCACGTAGGAAACCGTGCAGGTTGAGCCCCTTGGCATCCAAATAAATCAATGGATAACCGACGAGCTGGCCCGGACCGTGGTAGGTAATATCTCCGCCCCGATCGATCTCATATACTGAGATCCCCCGCTCACTCAGCACTTCTGGTGCAAGCAGCAGATGCTCGGGATGGCGATCCGTCCCTAACGTGTACGTCGGTGGATGTTGAAGAAGGAGCAGCGTCTCCACGCGCTCCCCCTTGTCAATTTCGCTGACGTACTCCTTTTGCAGGTCCCAAGCCTCGCCATAGTCGATAATATCTATATAGCGCGCAGCCAGCGGCCGCACTTCGCTTTTTGTGTCCATTGGGGTCCTCCTGCTCTGGATGTCTGCTTCAGTATAGTTGTGTTTCTGAATTGAAGCCCTCGAGATTCTCCTTCACCCGCTGCAGGAAACGTCCGCAAATAACCCCGTCAAGAATGCGGTGATCCAGCGACAGACAGATGTTCGCCATTGAACGCACAGCCAGCATGTCATTGATGACGACCGGCCGTTTGACGATCGACTCAAAAGTAATGATCGCAGCCTGAGGGTAGTTGATGATCGGCTGAGTCAAAATGGCCCCGAACGATCCGGTATTATTCACCGTAAACGTACCGCCCTGCACATCGTCCAGCCTCAGCTTGCCCTCTCGTGTTTTACGAGCAAGCGTCTCGATCTCATGGGCGAGGCCAGCGATATTTTTCTGGTCAGCGTTTCTGATAACCGGGGTTACAACGGAATCCTCCGTACCTACCGACAGCGAGATATTGATATCGCGTTTGACGATAATTTTATCAACAGCCCAGACCGAGTTGATGATCGGGAAATCCTTGATTGCATTGACGACCGCCTTGATGAAAAAGGACAAATACGTCAGATTCGTTCCCTCACGCTTCATAAACTCATCTTTGAGCTTGCTGCGCAGAACGACCAGATTGGTCACATCCACTTCGATCATCATCCAGCCATGCGGGATCTCGTTTACGCTCTGGCGCATCCGTGAGGCAATCGTATTGCGCACCGGCGTCACGTCGATGAAATATTCACCACGACCCGGAACTTGCTGCGCTTCTACCTCGACCTTAGGAATACGCGGCGGCTCGGTAAGATGCAAACCTGTGCTGCGCACCGGCCCTTGAGGTTCAACAATACAATCACCAGGCTGCATCGCCGACTGTGCTGAGGTTGCTGAAGCTGCCGCTACGGACGCCTCACGGCCAGTAGCTTGGCTCTGCGTCGCCTTGTCGCCCCCTGCGACAAAGGCCAGAATATCTTTGCGCGTCACGCGACCGCCCGCACCTGTACCCGGTACATCGGCGGGGTTGATGTTATGCTGAGCTGATAATTGCAATACAGCTGGGGAGTAGCGCCCCCGCATGCTGACATCGCCAAGCTCCGGCCGCGCCGCGCTGGCTGACAAACCTGCGCGGTTCGTCGCTTCGCCGGACGATTGTTCTGCTCCCACTGAAGTTGCAGATGCCGCTTGAGCCGCAGCTGGAGCTGAAGTTGCAGCTTGATCCGCTTCAACCTCAATTAAGCAGATCGGCGTGCCAACATTGACCGTTTCGCCAGCGCCTACGAGCAGCTTGACGAGCGTACCCTTAATTGTCGAAGGAATCTCGGCTCCGACTTTCTCCGTTATGATTTCACATAACGGCTCATACATGCCTACCGAATCGCCGGGCTGCTTCAGCCAACGCTCGATAGTGGCGTTCACGACCGATTCCGCCAGCTGGGGCATGACGATCTCTTGCACAGTTCCTGATTTCATCGTATCGCTCCTTTCCGTGAGCAGCTTTAAGTCTAAGCGACAGTGCTGCCCACGGATGCATTATGCGTAGAACTTGCAGCGAATTAGTAGAGAGCCAGCTCCCTCATCGCCTCAAGCACTTTATCTTTGTTCAACATGAAAAATTTCTCACCAGGAGGGTTGATCGGCATCGCTGGCACGTCTGGCCCGCATAACCGCCGGATCGGCGCGTCGAGCTCATACAGCATCTCTTCGGCGATGATGGCCGACACTTCCGCTCCAATGCCGCCCGTTTTGTTATCCTCATGAATAATTAGGACCTTGCCGGTACGACGCACCGCCTCGAGGATACCTTGCTTGTCCAGTGGCTGAAGCGTGCGCAAATCAAGAATATGGGCGTTTATGCCCTCTTCGGCGAGCTCTTCTGCGGCCTGCATAGCGAAGTGAAGTGGTAGGCTATAGCTAATGACAGTAATGTCATCTCCTTCGCGCAGCACATTGGATTTTCCGATCTCGACCGTATAATCCCCATCGGGAACAGGTCCGGTTATCAGGCGGTAGCATTTTTTATTTTCAAAAAAGAGGACTGGATCGGGATCGCGAATAGCAGCTAACAGCAGCCCCTTCGCATCAGCAGGCGTGAATGGCGCCACGATCTTCAATCCCGGAGTGCCGAAAAAGACCGATTCCGGACATTGAGAATGGTACAGCCCTCCAAAAATACCACCACCAATCGGAGCGCGAATGACAACTGGACAGCTCCAATCATTGTTGGACCGGTAACGGATTTTGGCCGCTTCGCTGATGATCTGATTCGTCGCAGGAAACATAAAATCGGAATACTGCATCTCGGCAATCGGCTTCATCCCGTACATAGCCGCACCGATAGCCACGCCTGCGATAGCTGACTCCGACAGCGGCGTATCCATAACGCGGGCCTCGCCGAACTGCTCCTGCAGCCCTTTGGTCGTCGTAAAGACGCCGCCTTTAACGCCGACATCCTCACCTAGTACGAACACATCCGGATCGCGCTCCATCTCTTCTTTCATGGCAACACGAATCGCTTCTATATAGTCCATAACCGGCATGATTAATATCCCTCCTGTGGCGCATCGCCCGCGTATACATGCCAGAGGGTGCTCTCCGGGGTCGGGAACGGGGCTTCATCCGCATAACGAGTCGCCTCATCCATCTCTTGCCGGATAACCGCAGCCAGTTCTTCTTCTTGCTGCTCGCTCCATATGCCAGACTGGATCAGGTATTTTTTGAAGGCAATCACGCCGTCGCGGGCGCGGTTCTCCTCCACTTCCTCCTTCGTGCGGTAAGCCAAATCATTGTCCGACGTCGAATGAGGCGACAAACGATACATCATCGCTTCGATCAGCGTTGGGCCCTCACCAGACAAGGCGCGTTCTCTGGCTTCCTTGACCGTTTGGAAAACGGCCAGTGCATCGTTGCCGTCCACTCGCAGTCCCGTAAAGCCATAACCAAGCGCGCGATCCGCCACTTTGCCGCCAAGCTGCTTGTGCACCGGGACAGAAATGGCGTATTGGTTGTTTTCGCACATCAGAATGACCGGTAGCTTATGCACACCAGCAAAGTTGCAGCCTTCATGGAAGTCGCCCTGATTGCTCGATCCTTCCCCGAAAGTAACAAAGCTGACAAGCTTCTCGCCCTTCATTTTGGCAGCTAAAGCGATGCCGACAGCATGAGGGACCTGGGTCGTAACCGGTGAAGAACCAGTCACAATTCTTAGCTTTTTATGGCCGAAATGGCCCGGCATTTGCCGGCCGCCGCTTGCCGGATCTTCCGCTTTGGCGAATACCGAAAGCATCAGTTCACGCAGCGTCATCCCGACGGAAAGGACGAATCCATAATCTCGGTAATACGGCAGAAAATAATCCTCTTCTCGGTTCAGCGCCCAAGCAGCCGCTACCTGAGCAGCCTCCTGGCCGATGCCGGAGACATGGAAATTGATTTTGCCCGCGCGCTGCAGCAGTAGCACTCGCTCATCAAACATCCGGGCGCTCCTCATCATCGAATACATATCGATGGCATCCTGATCAGACAGGCCTAACTCGCGATGCCGTGATTCAACTTGTGGTCGGCTCATGGAAGAACCTCCTCTTCATTCCAGGTTTAATACCTGGTACTAATACTTGATAGTAGTATTATAACGCTGAAAGCGATAAAAGGAAACCTTTGCCGCGGGGCCTAAAAGTTCAACGCTTTGCCGTTAATCGCGAGCATCGCTTCGCCCATCGCTTCTGACAGACTCGGATGTGGATGGAAGCTCGATCCAACTTCCCAAGGAACTGCATCCAAATACTGCGCCAGCGACGCTTCGGCAATCAGCTCGGTCACATGCGCTCCAACCATATGGACCCCAAGTAGATCCTGGCTGTTTCTATCGGCAATCACCTTTACGAAACCCTCGGTGTCGCCTTGCACGATCGCTTTGGCTATAGCAGCGAATGGAATTTTGGCCACAACAGGATCATGCCCTTTAACACGGGCTTGCTCCTCCGTATAACCGACACTGGCTGTTTCTGGACGGCTGTATACGCATCGCGGAATACGATGATCAGCAAGCGGCTGTGGATCAAGACCAAGCAAATGCTCCACTGCAAAAATGCCTTCATGAGCAGCGGCATGCGCAAGCTGAACGCCACCCGTTACATCGCCGATCGCATAAATATGCGGCTCGCCAGTCTGAAGCGTTGATTTTACTTTGATCCATCCATTTTTAACCGCAATATCTGTGTTTTCCAAACCGATGCTTTCAACATTCGCCTGCCTGCCCACTGAGACGAGCAGCTTGTCCGCAGTGAGAGTTTCTTGGGTTTCACCAATCTTCGCGGTAATGGTTACACCAGCATCGCCACTGACGAGCGAGTCGGCCTGAATTGTTGCCCCAGTCAGGATGCGCACGCCGCGGGAGCCCAGCGCCTTGGCTATAGCAGCCGATACATCCGGATCCTCTGCCGGCAGCAGACGAGAAGCAGCTTCAACTAATGTGACTTTCGTTCCGAAATCGCTCAGCATGCTGGCCCATTCAACGCCGATAACCCCACCACCTGCAATAAGCAGCGTTTCCGGTAAGGCTTCCAACTTGAGAGCGTCATCGCTAGTAAGCACATGAACACCATCTGCCTCAAGTCCTGGTAATTGACGAGGTCTGGAGCCCGTTGCAACGATCAGATGTCGGGAGACGACCGATTCCATCTCACCATTATCAAGCTCAACAGCAAGTGAACCACTCTTCGGAGAAAAAATCGAAGGACCGACAATTCTTCCTTTGCCGTAAATGACTTCAATTCCATGTTTTTTTATTAGCTGAATGAGCCCGCGATGCAACTGTTCAACCGTCTTTTCTTTGCGGGCCTGGACAGCACCAAAATCCAGTTTGAACGCTTCTCGATCAATTTTGATTCCATATGTATCGGCATGCAGCAGGGAGGCATAAACTTCTGCGCTTCGCAGCAAAGCTTTGCTTGGAATACAGCCCTTATGAAGACAGGTTCCTCCCAATTGGCTCCGTTCAACGATCGCAACCTTTTTGCCTTCCTGAGCAGCCCTAATTGCAGCCGTGTAACCGCCAGGACCGCCTCCGAGCACAGCAACATCCACTTGAATTGGCATTGCATCTTTCCCTTTCCCAAGCACGGCCGGGCCGCGCAGTTTCTATAAATGTTACAACTCATTTGATAAAGCTAGAGAGTATTGTACCTTTTTTAACGGCTGAATAACACTACATGGACAAGCAAGCTTATGTTGAAGTATTATTAAACGAGCTAAACCTGCATCTTGAGTTGTGTATCTTAAGACGCATACAGGCTGAATTAAGGAGAGAACACCATGAAAGTTGTCATTTCCAGGTTTGTTGCTATTCTTATTCTTGTCATACCTGGCATAATCGCCTGTTACGGTTTTTTACAGATGAAAACTGCCACCTTTGATTATTTGGCGGAATTCGGCAACGACTCCGTCATACCGGACTTCAATTGGATTCCGTTCATCATTGGCTTTATTCTGTTCGTTATCGGAATCGGTTTCATTGGCGGTTGGATCTTCTTCCGTGATCGCAAGCATAATTATGTTGCTCCACGCTTCAAAAAGAAACGTCCAAGACCCAACGTTTGATTTATAAGGCTATGGCACAGGCAAATTCCTGCTCCTCCTCGTACTATACAATTATCCGAGAAGGAAAGGAGCTGCTTTAAATGTGCTGCCGTTGTAACAGATTTTTCCCTACAGAGACAGTGGAAGAGCCGGTTGAAACTGTTTACCGTGATGTTTATTGTCGCCAAAAGATTAGAGTCATTAGACCTATTGAGGTCGTAACACGTTACCACGCTGTTCCAGTTCGCTGTTATGAGAATAGGTACTTCTTTCGCGATGAAAGAGTAGAACCGGTTGTACCACTTCCGGAACCAATTCCAACACCATTTGTTTATGGTCAACAAGACAATGTCTACGAACAAGGCGTTTTTAATGCCGAACAACTCAACTATGAGAATGGCCCTACAATTTCCCGCAAAAAATCCAAAGCCAAAAAATCTTCAAAATCGCGTTCCAAAAAATAGTTCAATTTCACTTGGAAACAGAAACCGTTGGGCCTCAGCCCAACGGTCTTTTTTATTTACCAATTACTAGTATACTTTGATACTCATCCTTGTCAATGAACGTGTTTTGTCGGATTTAGTCTAATGATATCGATTAATAAGTCAATACTTCTCTCAACGAACACTGTCTGAGACTAATTATTTAAATCATACTTTTTGAATTTTAAAGGTGAATTCCCAATTTGCTTGCTCGCCAGAATAACGTCCCCGATTTTCTACGACGGTTACATCCAAAGTTTTTGTTACGGTGCCTTTTTTTATAGTTGAAACTTTAATGGACTTACTTGCCTCTCCATCTTCAGGAATTTTATCCTGCTCTTGAGCTTCAGCTTTAAGCTTGATCGTATCCGAGCCTTTCAAAGTAAGAGTAACGGAGCCTCCTTCTTTGAGCTCCTTACCATTGACGTAGCCGCCCGACCACCACTCATTTCCAACATGATTATTTTCAACAAGCTCCGCACTGACAAACGTGATTTTTACTTTTGTTGTTTTGGAAGCTGCTGACAGCGGCTGAACGGCGAGAGTGACGGCAACGATCAAACTTAACATAATTCCGACTCTTCTTTTTCCCATGTCAAACCTCCATTTTAGGTATATGAACCCATTTGTCCTATCATATAGCAGATAATTGGTATATGATGGATATATATATACTGTGGCTAGGCTTTACACACATAAAAAAAGAGCCATTTTACGGCTCGGAATTTGAACATCAAATTTTAGATAAGACAAAATTGAATTACGCCCGACTCAGGCTGAATCCAAATTGAACCCGCCCCTTTTGATAACTCGCCGACATCTCCTTTTTTGCAGTGTACCGTATAGTGATATCCGTTATATTCGTAGCCGATCTCATCGCTGGCTGCTATCATATGCGGCTCCTGTTTTCGGTCGCTCCAGATCATCTGCAGCCCCCAGTCGCATTGGTCCGCCATGATTGTTACCGAATTCTGCGAACAGTTAATTCTCAGTGTGCCGCCTTCTATGATCTCGGCGACCATCAACAGCTCATCCTGCGAAACTTCCGTCACTTCGAGCGAATCTTCCTGACATCGAAGCGGCACAAGCTCACCATCGGACGAACGGACCATGGGCCAGATCCCCGCCTTGATAAGCGAGTTGCTCCACCTCGCACCGTCCATCACGGGGAGTGTATCATAGATGCTGTCCGCGGTGCGGCATGGTTCATGCAAATAACGTTCAGCATAACGCTCATCAAAAATATGAAAATCGCGAATATACGCCTGCTGATCCTCCCAAAACAAATTCAAGCGATAAAATCGACTGCAATACCAGATGGATTTGCGGCCTTCTTCCTTCCAATAGTGAAGCGCCGTAATCGCAGAGGCTGGTGTGACCTCATGCTCCGCCTTAAACCAGGTGCCTGAATCCGCAAGCGTCTCTACGATAAGTTCGCCGCGTTCCTGCCAGGTTTGCAAAAGGCCGATTTGGTCGATCAAGCCGTCTTTGATCCGTGGCCAGCCGAAGGAATTCTCCTGCCCAACTTGCGTGTACCCGAACGAAAGTGCTGGTGCGCGAAAATTTAAATCGAAAAACCACTGCACCCAATAGGGATTCCCTCCTCCGCCTCGTCCGCCGCTCCCCTCCCCCGCTCCTGCATAGACTGGTTCAAGTGTGACTACCTCTTGGATCGCATTCTCATCAAGCATGTCCAAATCATATTGATAGATCGGATCACTTCCTAACATACGGAATACAGGTACCGGAATTTGCTGTGCTTTTGTCTGCGCAGGCATGAAGCTATTTAACCGGCTCGGGTAAAAAGCTTGGTTGTAATAGCCGCCCCACAGCGTATAGCCATCCGTTCCCCATTGATCTTTGCAATTGCATGAAGCAACGATTTCATAACGATCTGTTAAATAAGCGAGGAGATGGGCGTCCATAATCCAGGATCCGACCGACTTTGGTAACTTGCATCACCAATATCGCAAGCGAAATCAGGGCGATAAGCAGTGTAACTATGACCACAATTATTGTTGTCTTGCGAATGGAGTCGACTTCCACCAAGAGACTTTTTTGCGGGACCATCGCAACAACTGTCCAACCCGATGTTTTGGAGACCGCTCTGGACAAGAAAAATTTTTCTTGATTTATGGAAATACTGCTTTTCTCCATATTCGGAATTTGATTAAAATCATGTAAAGATCCGATCGTTTGCCTTAACCGATGAGATGCGTTTGGATAAATCAAATTTCCTTCTTCATCAAAAACCATAAATTCCGTCTCATTATCCACTTGGGATATATCAATCATTTTCTTAATGACGGACGAGTCAACATCAATTCGGATCACACCGATCACATCGAAGTTTTCCGTATTTTTAATTTGGCGGGCAAACGTGAAAAATTGCTCTTTCTCTGGTACAAATCTTTCTGCTGCAAACACATAAGGGTCTTTTTTGGATTTAACCGTTTGGAACCATGCCTGATCCTTCCAAGGCTCGATGAAAGGTTCATGGGATGAAATGAAGGATTTGGTGAAGTAGACATTGCCCTCGGTAAAAATCGTGATACGGCGAATGTCGCTATGTTGATACTGCAAATTGACGAGGTATCGATTCATGTAAGTCTGATCTTTAGGATCCGGGAAGTCAATTTGATCCATGGCGTATTTCATGACAATTTTACGGATATCATCGGAATATAAAGGCATCCGGCTTATTCGGTTAATGTCCCCTAACGTCTTGTTCATATACTCGTTAATCTGGAAATTCGACTAACGTCGAATATCGATTTCTTTTGAAGGACGGATAAGGAAATTTCATACGACAGATAACCGACTAATATAATTGGAATGAAGATAATGGGAAAGAACAACAAGAGCAGCTGATTGCGAAATAACATAACTTTATTGCGTTTCCACAGCATAAAAATATCTCCTCATTAATGCTCATATTGTAAAAGATAATTGCGGAAGCTTATTATGCAATATTATATCCGATTATAAGGCATGCAGTTCTTCTATTTATCTTAAAATAACAGAGAAGACTCCCTCTTCTACAAGGTGGAGCTGAATCGGCGTTTTTTAGCGCATCCATAAAAACGATTGGCTACGCCCGTTTCGTCTTCAATTATTTCCTGAATAAGTGGAATCAAGCCGAGACAGGGAGTGCAAGATCTTACCACACATGCTCATCGGACTTACTCCTATTAAGTTGTTGGGAGTGCCATTCGGTCAAAATAAAAACACTCCTTTATTGGTTTTTGAAGCAACCAATAAAGGAGTGTTTTTATACATATCATGACGGAAGATTTATAGAGCCTGACCTAGATCAAATTTATATTGATGAGGTTGGTCAAATTGATCTAGACTCAATCCTTCAAAACCCTTACCCTGTCTAAGTTCAGCTAACCTTATGCTCAATCCGAAGCTTGTCAGCAACCATCGCAATAAATTCCGAGTTGGTAGGTTTTGACTTGCTGATGTTGATCGTATAGCCGAACAGATGGCTGATGCTGTCAATGTTACCGCGCGTCCAAGCGACTTCAATCGCATGCCGTATAGCGCGCTCTACACGAGAAGGAGTCGTTTTGAACTTCTCCGCAATGGCTGGATACAACGTTTTCGTAATTGCACCCAGAATCTCAATATTGTTGTACACCATCGTGATCGCTTCACGGAGATACTGGTAACCTTTAATATGTGCAGGAACACCAATTTCATGAATTATGCTCGTAATATTGGCGTCCAAATTTTTGCCCTTGGCAATCGGTACCACATTGGACTTGATCAAAGAAGAAGCGCTGGAGAAGGCACTAGATGACGATGTCGACATTACATTTTGATTGCCGACCAATTGACGAACTCGGTTGGCAAGCATTTCCATATCAAACGGTTTCAGAATGTAATATGAAGCACCAAGCTGAACCGCTTTTTGCGTAATATTTTCTTGGCCGAATGCCGTAAGCATAATGATTTTGGGCATCGGTTGAATACTGCTTTCGCGTAAACGTTCCAAAACGCCAAGACCGTCAAGATGAGGCATAATGATATCCAGAATCAGTACATCCGGAATACGATCTGTTTCCTTGAGCAGACGCAGCACTTCTTCACCGTTGTAGGCAATACCAGTTACTTCCATATCATCCTGTTCGGAGATATATTCGGACAATAAATTGGTGAATTCACGGTTATCATCGGCCAGTAATACTTCAATCTTAGACAAGGTTGATCCTCCTTCATCACGTTGAGATAGTCTGTTATTTGCTTATTATCACTAGCGTTGCATAAATAATTTCCGAATGTTCAAAATCTTCAGTTTCCCTATTTCGACACAAAAAAAGATCCTTTACAATGGGTATGGGAGGTAGTTCCTGTCCATAATCCACTGAAAGGATCAGCGCATGGATAAGGATACCCTATTTTCTTCATTTGGTAAATGGGTTGCACCCATTTTTTCAACAACGTTTTTAGATCAACTTGCTCAGAATCACGCAGATGCCTACGTCAAGAAGCTTACGGTTCCGGCCTATTTGAAACTATTCTTGCATGCCCAGCTTCAACAGCGCGAAGGACTCCGGAGCATTGCAGATGATGTCCTGAGCAAAGACTTTCAGCAAGAACTGGGTTTTGAGTCCATCTCGTTTAGCCAGCTATGCCGCAAGAACAACCAGGTGAATCCTGCCTTGCTCGAAAATCTGTTTGAGCAGCTAGCCAGGAAGGTCCTACGTAGCGAAGGCGCCACGGCTGCAGATCGTAAAACCGTCCAGGTGATCGACTCGACCACCATTTCCCTGTGCCTGCAGAGATACAAATGGGCCGAATTCCGTCAAACCAAAGCGGGCATTAAGATTCATCTACGTCTGGCGTTTATGGGGAAAGAGAGCGTTCTGCCTGAGCGTGCGACAATTACGACGGCGAAGAAAAACGACCGTACACAGATGGACGCCCTTATCGACGAGGAAGGCGCCACGTATCTATTCGATCGCGGTTATGTGGATTACAAGGCGTTCGATGATTACACGGAGCGCGGCATCCACTTCGTCACCCGGCTGAAAAACAACGCTGTCATTGAACCCCTAGAATCCTTCCCCATCCCGATGGAAAGCAGGGTGACGATGGATGAACGCGTACGGATCGGATCGGCGTCCAAGCGGGCTAAGCGGGAGTACCGCATGATTGAAACGGCGGATTCGGAAGGAAATCTGCTCATCCTAGTGACCAACCGCTTCGAACTGACGTGCGACGAGATTTCGGATATGTACCGGAGCCGCTGGGCAATTGAAACGTTCTTCAAGTGGATGAAGCAGCATCTTCGAATCAAACGGTTTTACGGCACCAGCGAACGGGCCGTGCAAAACCAGGTCTGGATGGCGCTCATTGCCTACTGCCTGCTCGTGCTGGTGAAAAAAAAGACGCAGACGCCGCATTCGCTGCTGATGCTAAGCCGCTGGCTCCGGGTACTGTTGTGGAAGCCGGCAGAGCAATGGTTAAGGCGGATTCATCGGCCACCGAGCCGCAAGTCGGCAGGACGCCGAAGGTTGAATTCAACCTGAGCAAAAGGGCCTGAGGCCTGTTGGTATTCACGTAGCAGAATATACATAAACTACCAAATGGACAGGACTACCTTTGAGAGGAGTTCGACCTTTTGGTTTTGTTGACATCGATAGTGTGTTTGAATATTCAATTTATTTTATTGTGAAGGTTTATGCAACGCTAGTGGCTTATTATATCGATTCGACAGCTCAGATTGATTTCCTTCTGTCGAATATTATTTTTCTTTCTTTTTCCAACTTGATTATGTATAATAAATAATTTACTACATTTATTGACCTTATGAGATATTTTTCGACATACAAACAACAAAAATCTCAGGGCTAAGCAGCCTTGAGATTTTTGTTAGCTGTACGCAACATGATGCCAGCATCTTGAAGCATCCATTCAATAAAACAACCATAACCCGATGAAGGATCATTGACAAATACATGGGTTACAGCTCCAATCAGTTTTCCATTTTGAATGATTGGACTGCCCGACATTCCTTGTACAATACCTCCAGTCAGCTCCAGCAATTTAGGATCGGTAACTTTGATAACCATCCCTTTTGTTGCAGGCTGCTTCTGCTTACTCACATGACTGATTTGAACTTTGAACCGTTCAACCTTCTGTCCATTGAGGACGGTCAGAATTTCAGCTGGACCTTCCTGAACCTCTTCAGAAAAAGCGACCGGTACTGCTTCGGACTGATAGCTGTGACCTGGAAGCTGCCCCATCTTGCCAAAGATGCCAAATGGCGTATTACGCTCGATATTGCCCAAAATATTCGCTTCATTTACAAATGTAGCTCGTTTTTCTCCTGGCTCACCGTTTTGACTTTTGTTGATCGACGTAACATTGGATTCTAATATTTGACCCTCGCCCACCTCAATTGCCGTACCTGTGTCGAGATCGGTGATTACATGGCCTAATGCGCCATAGACGCCTTGATCAGGGGCAAAGAAGGTCAACGTACCAACACCTGCAGCTGAATCGCGAATATACAGTCCAATCCGCCACGCACTATCCTCATAGTCGTAAGCAGGCTTAAGCTTAACGGACATGAGTTTTCCTGAACGTTTGATCGTAAGCTTCATCGGATGCTGGTTGCTTCCCGCTTGTTCGGTGAACTTTGCAATTTGCTTGACTTCACGGACTCTGTGACCGTCAATTTCCATAATTAGATCACCTAAACGGATGCCAGCTATCTCTCCCGGAGAAACTTTAGTATCGGCGTTTTCATGTACAAGATGATGGCCAACAACAAGGACACCGGAGGACTTCACTTTGACACCAATGGTTTGTCCACCTGGTATCACCTTAAGATCAGGGACGACATCGACATGTACCGTTTTAAAAGGAATTTTGCCAAACAGCTTCAGGGACATTGTAGCTCGACCGCTTTGACGCGGTTCGATCGAAATCGGCTTTTGCAAATCAAGCACTTGGCGATGCTCAGCTTTCCCATTTACATGAAGGATGTTTGAATCCACCGTCATGTCCGCATGGACAGGCATGTTGTATTCCAGCCGTTTCAATTGCCCGGAGAACAAACGCAGTTCATTCGGAAACGAGGCATAATTCAGGAACGGACTGGAGATGCCGATCATGCAAACGAAGAATACGAGAACTAGTCCGAACCACCGCTTCCGCTGGTTGGCGTTCATGATCTCACGCTCCCTGTAGTTCCATCGCTTGACGATTGGTCTCGCCAATTGCGTACCTATAAGGTACCCCGCCCCCCCTGATTTATGTCCGATAAAACATTCCCTGAAAGGCTGACATTAGGCTCCTTTTTGTCGATCTGCCAGTACAAGCATTTCTTGTGCATGATGCCTTGTTTTGTCCGTAACTTCTACACCGCCGAGCATCCGCGCCAGCTCTTCAATCCGTCCCCGATCGCTCAGCTCCTTTACGGAAGTGACAGTCCGATCTCGAACGACATCCTTGCTGATCTCATAATGGAAATCCGCCATGCAAGCCACTTGAGGCAGATGGGTAATTGAAAACACTTGGCATTTGCCAGATAATTGCGACATTTTCTCCGCGATTGCTTGAGCGGCTCGTCCACTGACACCGGTATCGACCTCATCAAACACCAGAACCGGTACTTGGTCAATCTCGGCAAAGATGCTCTTAAGTGCCAGCATAATACGCGACATCTCGCCGCCGGAAGCAATTTTGCTGAGCGGTTTAAGCGGTTCCCCTGGGTTAGGTGCAAGCAAAAAGGCTGCTTCATCAATTCCATGAAGAGTAAGCTTAAGGGGCTCATCCGCTGAATGCGTCTCCACATTGGCTCTGAATTGAGTCCGGCTCATTCCGAGGTCCTTGAGCTGTGCTTCCACCGATGCGGACAGCAACTCAGCAGCGGACTGCCGTTTAAGAGAAAGGTCAAGCGCATATTGTGAACAAACAGCATGAGCTTCCTTAAGGGATTTCTTCAGAAATTGGATATGCTCATCCCGGTTCTCGATTAAATCAGCTTCATGTTTGATTTTTTTGTAATAAGCCATAATATCCGGTATGCTGTCTCCGTATTTGCGACGAAGACTGTTGATCAGATTGATCCGATCTCCGATTGCAGCAAGCCGTACCGGATCGCTCTGAATATTCTCCCGATATCCGCGAAGCTGATGTGCAGCATCCTCTGCCTGGTAATAAGCGCTCTTAAGCTGCTCCATCAGTGGACCGAGTAAGGCTGGGTTATAACCCGAAATTTCTTCCAGCTTCTCGATGGCCGTGCTGAACGCGTCTAATGCACCGCTGTCATTCAGTAACTCGTATGCTTCAGAAGTGTGGGTCATGATCTTATCGGCATGACCAAGAACGTCCTTTTCCTCCTGCAGTTGATCCCATTCCTCTACGCGAAGGCTGGCCGAACGGATCTCTTCCATCTGGAATTTATACAAGTCGAGCATCTGCATATTCTGGCGGCTCGTATCCATCGTGCTCTTAAGCGAACTGCGAAGCTCACCATACTTAAAAAAGGCCGCTTGATATTGCTTCTTCAATGCTGCTACCTCTTCGCCGGCGAAAAGATCAAGCCATTCCAAATGCTGCTCACTGCGCAGCAACGATTGATGCTCATGCTGGCCGTGGATATTAACGAGACACTCTCCGACTTCGCGAAGCATGGTCAGGTTGGCTATGGAACCATTTAAACGGCAAGAGCTCTTGCCTTGAGCCGAAAGTTCCCTGCGAATGGTAAGCAAATCTTCCGAAGATCCCTTCAAGCCAAGCCTGTCCAGTACATGCCAAACCGGATGGGAAGAGGGAAGGTCAAAGGAGGCCTCCATCTCCGCCTTGTCACATCCGTAACGAACCATATCCGAAGATCCTCTTCCACCAATAAGCAGAATAAGCGCGTCAATCAGAATGGACTTGCCGGCCCCAGTCTCTCCTGTGAGGACATGAAAACCGTCATGAAACCCCACTGTAACTTCTTCAATTACGGCAAGGTTGCGGATGGACAATTCACGAAGCATAGATAACACTCCTTCGATCCAATTAGAGTTCTAGTTAGCTCATCATTCCAAGTAGTTGCTCGACAATTTTATTGCCATGCTCTTTTTTGCGGCATATTAACAAAAGCGTGTCGTCACCACTGATCGTTCCCATAATTTCGGGCCATTCCATGCCGTCAACCAAGGAAGCAATAGCATTGGCCGTGCCTGGAAGGCACTTCATGACAACCAGATTGTCTGCTTGGTCAACATGAAGAAAGTTGTCCAGCATGGAACGCTTAAGCTTATTAACAGGAATAAAACGCTGTTCCTGAGGAAGTGAATATTTGTAACGGCCATCCTCGGAAGGAATCTTGATGAGCTGCAATTCCTTGATGTCTCTTGAGACCGTTGCCTGCGTTACCTGTAGGCCAGCCGTGCGAAGCGCGTCCACAAGCTCGTCCTGGGTCTCAATTACATTGCGTCCGATAATTTCGCGAATTTTTACATGTCGCAATCCCTTCATACTTCAGGCCTCCTTTAGTTTAGGTTCTACATTAATATCGAACTTAACCGTTCTTATGGTGTTGTACTCATTGTCCACGATCAGTATACCCTCCAGCTCCGGAAGCAGAAGTGTAAATACGAGTAGACGGTCTCTTAATCCGCTGCCTGTCCATTCCATCGGCTGGCGGTCCCGCACAAGCTTCACCGCATACATGCTGTCATCACGGACCACTATATAGTCCACGTACAGCCGGCTGTACATCTCCTGCCCGTCCAAATCTACGACGAGCGGAACGCGGTGTTTCCCCGAGACGACCTCATATCCTTGTGATTCAAGAAATAACACATGAGGGTCATCCGGCGCTAATATCTCTCCCCGTCCTAACACAAGTCGCTTTATACCCCTCGGCTCATGAAGCCAGTTGTAAAAAGCCCGATAAACCCAAAAGCCGATCAACAGCGCAGCCGCGATCATAACGATCCCGTCCAAGATATCTCCTCCTGGTTCGTGATGAGGGTAGACTTCTATTCGGACATAGGATTATCCTTCCAGGCTAGGGGAGAGAGTCCCCGAACATTTGTTTGCTGCAATCAGAATACCAGAACATGCGTTTGTCTGTAAAGAGGGAAAACGGAATTATTTGCCGGAATGAAAATGTTCGGCCGCTTGGCGCACGAGCTGTTCCAGCTTTTCGGCCCATGCATCAAGAGGCTCCGGATCAGCATCCCGTACCCAATGCGCAAGGAATTCGATATTGCCTTCACCGCCTGTAATGGGTGAAAAGGTCAAATGCCTAAGACTTAAGCCGGCCGTCGCTGCTGCGGCAACTACGTTTTGCAGAACTTCAAGATGCACCGCTTGCTCCCTGACAACTCCGGACTTGCCCACCTTGTCCCGTCCCGCCTCAAACTGAGGTTTAATCAGGCCGACTACATCCGAGCCTTCGGCAATTAGAGGCGCAAGGGCAGGAAGAATCAGCTTGAGCGAGATAAACGATACATCGATGGATGCGCAGTTCGGGACTGGCCCCGTCAGATCCTCAGGCTTGATATAGCGAAAGTTGACCCGCTCCATTACATTGACTTTGGGATGCTGGCGGAGCGACCAGTCCAGCTGATTGTAGCCAACATCAATGGCATACACATAGTCGGCCCCATTTTGGAGCGCACAATCGGTAAAACCTCCCGTAGATGCTCCGATATCAAGCATGACTCGGCCCGACATATCAATCCCGAATTCCCGGATCGCCTTTTCCAGCTTCAAGCCGCCTCGGCTCACATAAGGATGGACGTTCCCCTTCACCTTGATGACGGATTCACGTTTTATTTTTGTTCCACTTTTATCAATCGGCTCATTATCAACGAGCACGAGTCCAGCCATCAGAGCAGCCTTCGCTTTTTCTCGACTTGGAAAATAGCCAAGCTCCACGAGCAGAATATCGATTCGTTCTTTGGTCGTTGTCATTCCAGCTCTCCTTATAACCATAGAATGGCCTGCAGCCGGAATCGCCGCAGGCCATACAAAGGCTTATTTAATGCTGATTGGTCGCCCGCTTGCGCTTAGGCTGCAAAGCAAGCACCTCTGCTGCGAGGCGCTCCGGAGTAAGACCCGCGACTACCTGCTGCTCCTCAATGGAGGCATGCTCGATAAATTCATCGGGAATGCCGATCAGGCTGACAGGAGTTCCCGCTCGTCCCGTGAGCGAATAATGCTCGAGGATGGCGCTGCCGAGACCGCCTTGAACAGCACCTTCTTCCATGACAAGAAGCGGTAGCCCCTCTTCCGCCAAACTATCCAGCATCGCCGTATCCAGCGGCTTGATGAAGCGGGCATTGATCACTCTCAGCGAAAGTCCTTCGCGGCGAAGCAGTTCTGCAGCCCTCTCAGCCACCTCCACCATTGGGCCGATCGCCATCACAGCAGCGGAGTCGCCTTGACGCACAACTTCCCAAGTTCCAATTGGAATCGGCGTCATGACGGGGTCCAGCTCCACGCCCCTGCCGCTTACACGCGGATAGCGAACCGCTATCGGTCCTTCATTATAGTCTACGGCCGTTTTGAGCATATTCCGCAGCTCATTTTCGTCCTTAGGCATCATCATGACCATATTTGGGATATGCCGCATGAATGAGATGTCGAATACGCCGTGATGCGTTTCGCCGTCAGGTCCTACGAACCCAGCTCGGTCAATTGCAAATATAACGTTAGCGTTATGGCGGCATATATCGTGCACGACCTGATCGTAAGCCCGCTGAAGGAACGTAGAGTAAACCGCGTAAACGGGCTTCATTCCTTCCATTGCCAAAGCAGCGGACATCGTAGCCGCATGCTGCTCGGCTATTCCCACATCGATCATCCGACCCGGGAATCGCGCCGCAAACTTCATCAAGCCAGAACCGGCCGGCATGGCCGGAGTCACTGCGACGATCCGCTCATCGCGTTCAGCCAACTCGATAAGAGCATTGCCGAACACCTCCGTATACATAGGCAGGCCGGCGGCTTTCAGTACTTGACCGGATTCGATTTTATAGGGGCTAATGCCATGCCATTTCAAGGAATCAGCTTCTGCCGGCTTATAACCCTTACCCTTTAGCGTTACAACATGCACCAGAACTGGCCCCGGCATATGGCTTGCTTGCTGAAGCGTCTCCAGCAATTGCTCCATGTCATGGCCGTCTACAGGTCCAAGATAATGCAATCCGAACTGCTCAAACAGAATACCGCTGACTAGCAAATACTTGAGACTATCCTTGAATCGCTCGGCCGTTTTGGCTAACTTGCCGCCGATTGCTGGTACCTTTTGAAGAAGCGATTGAAGATCCTCTTTGGCCTTTTGATAATGGCGATCCGCACGAATTCGGCCCAAGTACTGATGCATCGCACCAACGTTCGGAGCAATCGACATCTCATTATCATTGAGTACGACGATCATATTCCGCTTCTCATGGCCGATATGGTTCAGTGCTTCAAGCGCCATCCCGCCGGTAAGCGCACCGTCGCCGATAATCGCAACAACCTTGTTCGACTCACCTTTGAAGTCGCGAGCCATCGCCATGCCCATAGCTGCGGACAGCGAAGTGCTGCTATGCCCAGCTTCCCACACATCATGCTCGCTCTCAGCTCGCTTGATGAAGCCGCAAAGTCCACCTTGCTTGCGCAGTGAATCAAAGCGATCCATGCGCCCGGTCAGGATCTTATGCACGTAGGATTGGTGGCCGACGTCAAAAATAAATTTATCATTTGGACTGTCAAACAGAAAGTGCAGCGCAAGAGTCAGCTCCACAACACCAAGATTTGGCGCCAAATGTCCTCCCGTGGCCGAAAGCTTCGTCACGAGAAAATCTCGGATTTCGCCCGCGAGCTGTTCAAGCTCCAGGACGGAGAGGCCTTTCAGATCTTGAGGTCCGTTAAGTTTATCGAGCAGCACATTAGGTTCCTCGCTTTCGTGAGCGGCAAGAAAGTTGCCGTCCAGTCAATACACATTATTCTCCATTATACCATACAAGACGACATGAATCCTCTTTCCTTGTCACCGATCTCGGTTCATTAGGTAATCGGACAGTTGAAGCAGCCGGTCAGGTCGCTTCAGCTTTGCTTCATACAACGCTTGTTTCGCTTCCTCAGTCAGCTTCTCCATCAACCGGCGACTCTCTTCCATGCCGATCAGATACGGATAAGTCACTTTTCCCGCGACAGTATCGCTGTTCGTCTTTTTGCCAAGCTTTTTCTCATCCCCAATCAAATCCAGAATGTCATCCTGAATCTGAAAAGCCAGACCGATTTTGCGGCCGAACGTCGTCAGCTTTGCCAACGTTTCAGCGTCGGCTCCGCCGAGCCTTGCACCGGCCCTTACAGAGAAGACGATTAAGTCACTCGTTTTGTGTTCATGAATATATTCCAGCTCGGCAAGTGTCGTTATTCCCTGCTCTCCTTGCATGTCTGCGGCTTGGCCGCCAACCATGCCTGCAGCTCCGGACAAGCGGGCAAGATCCTCGACAATATCCAGCACATCTACCGGGCTCGCTCCATAGTGACGAGCGGATGCTGCCAGCTGAAAGGCATGAGTAAGTAATGCGTCCCCAGAGAGAATCGCCATCGCTTCGCCAAAAACGCGATGATTCGTCGGCTTTCCACGACGGAAATCATCATTGTCCATCGCAGGCAGATCATCATGGATAAGTGAGTAAGTATGGATCAGCTCCACAGCACAAGCGACACGAAGAGCTGCTTTGCTGTCGCGCTCATCGCCTCGTGCTGCCTCGGCTGAGGCTAACACGAGTACTGGCCGCAGTCTTTTGCCGCCAGCAGACAACGAATAGTTCATTGATTCCCGGAGTTTAATTGGGATGTCCCATTCGGTAGGCAGCGACCTTCCCAGCTCCTCCTCAACGAGGGAAACAGAGGTAGCTAAATAATCGCCAAGCATAGCTTGCTCACTCACAGAGTCTCCCCCCGATCTTCACCCGCAGAGGCAAAAGGCTCTGTCCTAAGCTCAGGCCCTCCATCAAGCAGCGCTTCGATTTTTCTTTCGACCTGTTCGAGCTTACCGCCACACAGATGGGAAAGCTTCATGCCTTCTTGGAACAGCTCGATAGCAGTCTCCAGCGGCACATCGCTGCTTTCAAGCCGCTCTACAATCTCTTCCAGCTTCTCCATTGCCTGCTCAAAGCTGAGCGCCTGCTCTAGCGTCTCATCGCTCATTCCTGCTCATCCTCCTTGATCGACCATACGTGACACTGCGCGCTGCCGTCAGGCAGGCGGACATGAACCACATCGCCGAGCTCCAGATCCTTTACGGAACGGACCAGCTTATCGTTGCTTTCTTCGTATACAAGACTGTACCCACGAGACATTACTTTAAGTGGACTAAGAGCATCCAGCTGTCGCACAGAAGACAGTGTTCGTTGCCGCGCGTCTTTCACATTCGAACGGATAGACTTTTCAAGTCTCTCCATCAAGCGCCCCAGTTCGCGGCGGGACTCGCCAGCTCTGCTATGCGGTGATTGAGTGTCGAGTCTTCTTTGCAATCTCTCCAGCTTATGTGCGGCCCGTTCGGGATGCCGCCCAGCACGCTCCTCCAGCCGCTGGCGAAGTCGGTCAAGCCGCTGAGCTTGATCCAACATATAACGGCGCGGATGGACAAAGTAAGGGGAGCGACGCGCGCGCAGCAGTCGCTCCTTGCGGATGCGAACCTTATTAAGAACGGCCGCTTCCAAACGCTGGTCCAGCCTGGCCAGTGATTCCCGGAGCTCCGCCATATGCGGCGCAGCAATCTCTGCTGCCGCTGTAGGTGTCGCAGCACGCTGATCAGCTGCAAAATCAGCGATCGTAAAGTCCGTCTCATGGCCAACGGCGGAAATGATAGGGATAAGCGAGGAAGCAATGGCTCGGGCCACTGCTTCCTCATTAAATGCCCATAACTCCTCCAGCGAGCCGCCTCCACGGCCAACGATCAACACATCGGCCTTGCCATGACGATTCATGGCCTCAATGCCTCGCACAATGGAAGGAGCAGCGCTTTTACCCTGTACAACTGCGGGATAGATCAAAATCGCTGCCGCCGGATATCGCCGCTGCAGTGTTGTAATGATATCCCGAATTGCAGCGCCTGTCGGCGAGGTTATTACGCCAATTACGGCAGGATAGCGCGGCAGCGGCCGCTTACGCGACTCATGGAACAAACCTTCCTCTTCCAATCGAGCTTTGAGCTGCTCATACGCCAGATAAAGACTGCCAAGTCCGTCCGGCTGCATACTCGTGCAGTAGAACTGGTAATTGCCATCACGCTCATATACGGATATGTTGCCTCTGGCAATGACCTTGGTGCCTTCACGCGGAATAAAGGGAAGCCGCTGATTGTGAGTCGCAAACATGATGCATTTGAGTCGGCTATCCTTATCCTTGAGAGTATAGTACATATGGCCGCTGGAATGATGGGTAAAGTTGGAGATTTCTCCACGAATCCATACGTCGCCAAGCAGACGATCGCCTTCCAGCTTCATGCGAATATATTTGGTCAGTTCTTTGATGGAATAAATACGAGGTGTATCGGCCACTGGATCAAACCCCTGCCTGAAGCTGGGCTGCCTTCAGGGTATTCTTCATCAACATGGCGATCGTCATCGGACCGACTCCGCCTGGAACCGGCGTAATTGCGGACGCCTTGTCAAGGCAATCGTCATAGTCGACATCGCCGGCAAGCTTGCCATTGTTAAGCCGGTTGACGCCAACGTCGATTACAACGGCGCCAGGCTTGATGAAGCGGCTGTCGATCGCCTTGGGTTTACCAATGGCAACGACGAGAATATCAGCCTCCGCAGCGATTCGCTCCATGTTTTCCGTACGAGAGTGGCAGATGGTAACGGTGGCATTTTCGCGGAGCAGCAACATCGCAACAGGTTTGCCTACAATATTGCTACGTCCAATGACAACCGCATGTTTGCCTGAGATGTCCATGCCGGTACGTTTGATCAACTCAATGATGCCTGCAGGAGTGCATGGCAGAAGGCTCTCATCACCGATAACCAGATTGCCAGTGTTTTGAGGACTGAAGCTATCTACGTCCTTGTGGACCGCAATCGCATCGATTACCAACTTCTCGTTGATGTGCTTCGGCAGCGGAAGCTGGACGAGGATTCCATGCACGGAATCGCTGCGGTTCAGACTTCCAACAAGCTGAACAAGCTCAGCTTCCGTCGTTTCCTCCGGCAGTCGATGAACCTCGGAGTAAAAGCCCATTTCGCGGCAGGTTTTCTCCTTATTGCCGACATAAACAGCCGAAGCCGGATCCCCGCCGACCAAAACGACCGCCAGACCAGGTACAATTCCTTGCCCCTTCAAGTTCTCTGTTTCCAGTCGTATCTCATCCTTGATTTCCTGTGCGATACGTTTGCCGTCAATAACCTTTGCACTCATGAGAATCTCTCCCCTCGGAACGTTGACCTCTTGTGAACGGTTTATTGGGATTTGAGCTTGTCCAGTTCCGCAATAAGTCTGCCCAGTACACCGTTGACAAACTTGCCCGATTCGTTCGTGCCGAAATGTTTGGACAGCTCGATGGCTTCATTGACAACCGCCTTGGGCGGTACATCGACGCCGAAGACAAGCTCATAACAGGCAAGTCGCAGCACCTGGTGATCAACCTTGGACAGACGATCGACCTGCCAGCCCGTCAAATATTGCTGCAGCATAGCGTCAATGGCTACTTTGCGTTCGATAACGCCAAGCACGAGTTGCTTCGCGAACTCTCCCGTCTCGCCTTCTTCCACCTTATCTGCGCCGATCTCATTCTCATCCCGGGCTTCTGCAAGCAGCATTGCTACCGCTTCCTCCACTGTTACCTCGTTCATTTCCATATGGTACAGGCTCTGTACCGCAATTTCACGCGCCAACCTACGTTTCATAGTGCCTCCTAGCCTAAGCTATATAATTGTATAGGGATTTTCGTGCTAACCCTTAAAAAACCTATGATCTCCTCCCTGCTCCGAACAACCACGCGTTCGCGCAGCAAAGGTCCGAAGTACGGAGGAGATCACAGGATCAGCGATACCGTTGAAACCGATCTTCAAGCCATGCCGCGATCCTTCTCCAGGGCACTAGCGGCTCGCCGCCGGTATCCTTGCGGAAGCCGACCGTATAGCCTATCCACAGGAGCAAGGCCACAAAAAGCATGTCCCAGAAGCCGGAGACCAGAAATATAAGCGCCAAAAACAAGGCGGTACCTACTCCGGCTATTCTGCCGCCGTAAACTTCCCACCATTCTTTCCACATCGTTGCCCGCCTCCTATTCTACACGGCTCTTGAAGGAAGGAGAAGGAACAACATTGGCTACATACACCGACACGGCCGCAACCGGAATCCCCGTTATTTCCTCCACATGATCCTTGACAGACTTCTGAATGTCCTCGGTCAGAAGAGGAATGGAAGTTTCACCGTCCACAACAGCGCGAATCGCGATCTCAAGTCCGGCTTCAGCTGCTGTAATACGAGTTTTGAGGTCCTTCACACCACGCTGGCGGCCAGCTGCCTTAAGCACAAGGCTCTCTACCGTATCCATTGAAATGCGAATGTCACCAAAGTCGTTGCGTTGATCGATGGAAGAAGAAGCAGTTCCCGCAACCCGGATCGACACATAGAACAACCGCACACTGATTAACAGCATGACAATCGCACCGATCAGAATGGTCAGATTAACCATACTACCGGTCTCGTACCACTCGGATATGAAACTTGCCGCGTCATTTTCCTTGAAGCCTCCGGCGCTGAAAATAATCGCAATTACCGCTATGATACCTGCCACAAGACTGTACAGAAACAAGAGCAGTCTGTCCACAATTCGACTCACGCGAGGTAGACCTCCTCTATAAAGCGGAATAAACCCCCTTGCGCCGAGCGGCTGCCCAATCACAAGGGGGTGATGGATCAAAACTTATTTTACTCTCAGAGCAGCGTCTTCCTCTTCGGGACGCTCCCCTGACTTGAAGTAAACGTCATGAATATGTACGTTCACCTCAACTACGATCAGGCCCGTCATCATCTCGATGGATTTCTTGACGTTGCGCTGAATCTCGGCTGCGATGTCAGGAATGGGATTGCCGTATTCCACGATAATGGACACATCAACCGCGGCCTCGCGATGACCAACTTCCACCTTCACGCCTTTGGACAAATTCTTGCGTCCCAGAAGCTCCGCGATGCCGCCTCCTAGACCGCCGCTCATCCCTGCCACGCCTTCGATCTCGATTGTTGCGAGTCCTGCAATAACCTCGATTACTTCAGGCGCAATCTGGATGGTGCCGATGTCTGTTTTCTCGTAGTCCGCTGCCATGATGCTCATCTGCTAAGCGCACCTCCCGCTTGATAGGCTTCCCCCGGTCCTAGTACCGAGGGCTCATCCGTTTTCATATTCCTATACTATAACATTCCATGGGTTTTATGACAAACGGATTCAAGCGTCCCCAGCTTCATCGCCATAGGGCTTGTTCACATCATGTTCTTCCAAGAATTTGATGTCGAAGCTGCCGCCGAGGAAGATCGGATGCTCTAGCAGTTTCAAGTGGAACGGGATCGTCGTCTTGATGCCCTCGATCGCAAATTCAGCAAGCGCACGTTTCATCCGCGCTATCGCCTCGGTGCGGGTAGGAGCCCAAACAATCAGCTTAGCAATCATGGAATCATAATGCGGTGAAATGGTATAGCCAGGATAAGCCGAGCTATCCACACGAACGCCGATGCCACCCGGTGGCAAGTAGAAGCCGATCTTGCCTGGAGAAGGCATGAAGCCGCGATCGGAATCCTCCGCATTGATGCGGCATTCCATCGAAACGCCGTTGATCTTGAGATCGTCCTGCGTGAATGATAGCGGATTACCTTCGGTTACGGAGATCATTTCCTTGATTAGATCGATTCCGGTAATCATCTCGGTAACTGGATGCTCGACCTGGATGCGGGTGTTCATCTCCATGAAATAGAACTGTCCGTCCGCTCCAAGCAGAAATTCCAGCGTGCCTGCGCCGGAATATTCCACGGCCAGGGCCGCGCGTACAGCCGCGAGGCCCATCCGTTGCCGCAGATCTTCGCTGAGAACTGGGCATGGCGCCTCCTCAACGAGCTTCTGCCTGCGGCGCTGCACGGAGCAGTCCCGCTCGAACAAATGTACAGCATTACCATGACGGTCGGCCATGATCTGAATTTCGACATGCTTCATGCCGGTCAGGTATTTCTCCAAATATACGCCAGCATTGCCGAACGCCTTTTGGGCTTCCTGCTGAGCAGTCGTAATCTGTTGAATAAGCGCCTCTTCGTTGTCGGCGATGCGAATACCCTTGCCTCCGCCTCCAGCCGTCGCCTTGATGATAATAGGATAGCCAATGTCCCGTGCGATACGAACGGCTTCATCGAGATCCTCGATGATTCCGTCCGAACCAGGAATGATCGGTACGCGTGCATTCTTCATCGTCTGCTTGGCCATCGCCTTGTCGCCCATACGAGTAATCGCTGAAGGCGACGGTCCGATGAACGAAATATTGCAGGACTCGCAAATTTCCGCGAAGTCAGCGTTTTCAGCGAGGAAGCCATAACCTGGATGAATAGCGTCGCATTCGGTCAACGTGGCGACACTCATGATGTTGGTCAAGTTCAGGTAGCTATCCTTCGACAACGTTGGTCCGATGCAATAAGCCTCGTCTGCCAATCGTACATGCAGCGATTCGCGGTCAGCCTCAGAATAGACGGCGACTGTTGCGATGCCAAGCTCACGGCATGCCCGGATGATCCTCACGGCAATCTCGCCGCGGTTGGCGATAAGGATTTTTTGGAATTTCAAAATGCTAGTCTCCTCCCTGCGCAACGTCATCTTATTCCGGACGGACCAGGAACAGCGGCTGGCCGTATTCGACCAATTGGCCGTTCTGCACGAGCACCTCGACGATTTCGCCGCGCACCTCGGCTTCCAGCTCGTTCATCAGCTTCATCGCCTCAAGAATGCAGACGACGCTTTTCTCGGTTACCTTACTACCCGGCGTTATAAAGGGAGGGTTGTCCGGAGAAGCGGCGGAATAAAAAGTGCCGACCATCGGCGAAACGATCTGATGCAGGTTTTCCTGCGGCACACTCGGCGCTGCCGCTGCAGGCGTCTGGGCAACTGCTGCAGCTGACGTAGGGGCTGCGGCTTGGTCCGGAGCAGGCATATATGTATGGACAGCAGGCGCATTTTGATAGATGATCGCCTCCGTCTTGCCCGGCTTACGGATCAGCAGGCGGGTACCTTCGTTCTCAATCTCGAATTCTTGCACGGAAGTCTGGTCAATCAGCTTGATCAGCTCTTTGATTTCGTTAAGTTTGAACATGCGATTCACTCCTTCGACGGTTGCAGCATAGATAGCAGCATTCATGCTACTCCAGCCGCGCTGCTAGCCTGAGCCACTGGCTCCTAGCGGCCAGACGTAGTGTATTATAGCACAAGCCCTCCTTCAGCACGAGTAGGAATGCCAAAGGAGATCTGTTCTATTTCACTCTACTAAACTAAGATGCCTGACTCGCAAGCTCCGCCGGACGAAAAAAGGCTTTCCGGGGAGGCCGGAAAGCCTTTAATTAAGCTCTAAAGTTGCCTTATGGTAAGTACTGCACGAGCACATCGCCTGCATTGATGTTCAGCGTCGTGCTCACTTTCGTAATGATAGCAGCCGCTTGGCTGCGCTGCAGCTTCTCGCTTTGCACGACGACTTTGACGGACTCGCCGTTTTCGTCGATCACGACATTTTTGAAGTCCTTGCCAAGCTGATCGCGAAGCTCAGTCAGCTTATCCTGACGCGCCTCGAAGGTGTCGAGCTCAGCTACCGCTTTAGTCGATCCCTCTGCGTCCTGTTTAACGTCGGAAATTTTGTTCATTAACTCCTCATACTGCTGGTTGACGCGCTCTTGGGAGCGAACCCCCATCTCCTGGAACTGGCTGGAAGCCCCGCCAGCTTCGTATTGCTGGAGCACAGCCAGATCATCTGGCGTCAAGCCCGTTTCCGCAGAAGTTTCTTTAGTGGCATCGGTACCTTCCTTGGTCGTTCCGCTATCCTTGCCCCCTGCAGCATCGGTGCCCTTTGCCGGCTCCTGCTGAGCTCCTTGGTTATCCTTTGGATCTTGGCCTTCCATTGTACCTTGTTGCTCAGCAGCTTCAACGGCAGCTTCCTCTTCAAGAGCTCCATTACCAGTAACTTGCTGTACATCAATGCCTTCCGAGCTTGATACCTCAGCAGCTCCCGCCTGAGTTTGAGCCGTATCTTTAAGCCCCTTCGTACCGGTGTCTTCAGTGAACAGATAATAAGCGGACAAAACAACCATCAAGCTCAGCATCGAAACTAGCCATATTGTTTGACGTTTGGAATTCATTGTTTTTAACCCTCCTTGGATTAGTATCCTCATATTCCATTCCGTGTTTTCCGTCTAGTAGATGACTTCTTCGACTCATCATGTCTTGCGAGGAACGATCGAAATGGCGGATAGCGGCACATCCATTCCCCGTTCAACTGCTTCCGTAATAATCCGTCGCACGGTGGCGTTTTCCGCCCCTTTTGCTACGACCAGTACCCCCCGAATTTCCGGTTTGATGATTTTTGTGACGACCGGCTTTTGCTCCCCTGACACCTCGTACATGACAATCTGTCCACTGCTGGTCATCTGCGTCACATGCCGCTTGCCGCCAGCTTTATCCGTTTCCTCCGTTGTCTGCTGCGAGGTGTTGTCGTCTTTCCCCCAAATCATTTCCTCTGTCGAGTCCACCGTTACTAACACGCTGACCGTACCGACTCCGACAATCTGCTCCAGAATCTCCTTCAGCCTGTTCTCCAGCGGTGTCTCGATTGAAGTAAAATCCGCCCCGGACGACTGGACCCGAGATCCAAGCACGCTCTGATCCTCTGGCGCCGGAAGTGGAGGGTTGGCCCCTGGGCCTGTGCCGACTTCCCGAAAGTTCAGTACGTTGCCGGCAATGATCAGAGCAATTCCAATGCCTCCGAGCACTAACAACCAGCGCAGCGATTTAATTCTGCCCGGACCACCGGAACCGCTTCCGGCCGCCTGCTCCAGCTTTTCCCACCATTTGGCCACAACAGCCTCCCCCTCCCTAGCCGCTTCGGGACGGCTCCAGCTCTACACGGATGCTGCCGTTCCCGATCTGCCAGCCGTTGCTGACCAAAGCCCGAATCCGGCGCTCCAGCTCCGGCGGTACGCTTGCTCCTTCATCAGCAGGCTCGATCGAGCCGCCCATCACCGGAACAGAGTCCTCGCCGCCTTTGGCTCCCTCATCTAATCCCGTCTGTCCTTGGCCGCCGCCGTCATTAGGCGACACCTCGATTTCGACTGCCTGCACCGGCTGAATAGCCGATTCCTTAACCGTCTCCGGCGTGCCCGTACCTTCTTCAGCACCAGCCGGTGCTCCGTTCGAATCCAATGCGAGCGTCACTACGACGGAAGAGATCGTACCGCTTCCCTGGCCGTCCCATTTAACCGCAGCGTCCACCGCGCTGACACCAGCACCTGTTTCCTGCTCGATTGCTGTCTCGATGCCAGCTTCCAGCTGGGTCCGAGCCAGCGAGACAACCTGCTCTTGCGAGCTTCCAGCGGCGATCTCGGCGCGGCGCATAATTTCGTCCAGAGATGGCATTTTCACCTGTGAATTCTCTAGCTCCCGGTTCCACTCCTGATAGCCGGTTTCCAGCTTCATCTGGAAATCTCCCTGCACCAGCCTCAGTAAAGGCGTCAGAATGACCAGCAGTACGATCAGGCCCGTAATCAGTCTCGCATACCGCTGCATCCTTTCATTCGGCAGCAGCAGGTCGACCACTGCCGCCAGCAAAACGACAGCAACGACGTCACGCAGCCAGGAGCTCAGCCAATCCAACACAACTAACGCCTCCCCGGGCTCCTGCAGGAGCCTTGCTCAAAGCTCATCTCATCATGATGGCCGCATTGCCGGCAGTCAGAATAATCGTTACAGCCAGGAAAAACATCAGGCTGACCGCCGCCAGCGCACCAAACACGTAGAGCATCGTTTTGCCTATCGTGCTTAGGCAGACTGTAATCGGGCTCGACCCAAGTGGCTGCAGCACCGCTCCGCATACGTTGTAGATGGCTGCCAGTACGAGAATTTTGATGGCCGGGAATGCACTTAGGAATATTAGGATGATAACTCCTGCCAGCCCGACGGCGTTTTTGGCCAGCATGGACGCTGAGATGACCGTATCCGCTGCATCCGAGAAGGATTTGCCGACGACGGGTACGAAGCTGCCGCTAATGAACTTGGCCGTTCTCATCGTCACCCCGTCCGTCATCGACCCCGTTGCACCTTGAATGGAGATTACTCCCAGGAACACGCTGAGCATCACTCCGAGCAGCCCTGCGCCCACTGTCCGCAACAGATTCGCCAGCTGTGTGACCCGGAAACGGTCTGACATCGCACTCGCGATATGCAGCACCGCCGAGAAGAACAGCAGCGGGAACACAACGGTGTAGATGAGCGTGCCGACCAGATGAACCATGAAGATAATGACCGGATGCAGCAGCGTCACTGTGGCGATGCTGCCCGTGCTGGCGATAAGCGTCATGAGCAGCGGCACCATGGCCATCATGAACTGGATCATCGCCTCGATTGCATCTCTGGCATAACCGATCGCCACATGGAAGCTGTTGACGGCTAGCACGATAAGCACCATATAAGCGACTGCGTAGGCGACCTGGCTGACCGCCTGCCGCTCGAAAGCGGACTGCAGCGTCTGCAGGATGGAGCTGAATACAGCGAGCAGTACGATCGAGACGAGCAGTTTGCCATTATACAGCACTTCATGCGCCAGCATGGCGAATAGTGCTTTCAACACGGATGCAGGTTTCAGCCCTTCGCCGCCCGGCGTGATCATCTCCATAAAGCTCGGCATCTTTCCCTCTGGAAAATAACCGCCATACTGTTTCACGAGATCATCCCAGTACGTTTCCACGGCGTCCGTTCCATAGTTGTTTGCCTGCTCCCTTGCCAATTTCTCCGTCATATCGGCCGCTGCCTGGCCGCCCGCATCTCCCGGTGCAATCTCGCTTGCCTGAGGCGGCGCGGTGGCCGAAGCTATATTCGGCAGAGCTAGTAGCATAAGCGAGGCGAACAGCATCAGCAGCAATCTCGTCCAAGTTCCCCGCAAGCCTTCACCCCCCGGCCGGCAGCAGGCCGACTACCGTTTCGACGATCACATTGATGATCGGCACTGCCAGTACGAGGATCAGCACCTTGCCGGCGAACTCTACCTTGGCCGCTACTCCTTCGGCGCCTGCATCCCGGATAATTTGCGCAGCGAATTCCGCAATATAGGCGATGCCGATCATTTTCAAAATCGTCTTCAGGTATACCGACGGAATACCCGATCGCTCCGCTAGCCCCTGCATCGTGCCGATGACAGCCTCGATTCGTCCGATCATCATCAGAAAGATGAATATTCCCGCGAACATAGCCAGCAAGAAGGCGAAAATCGGTTTCTGTTCCTTGAGCACAAGCACCAGAATTGCTGCCAACAGGCCAATCCCTGCAATTTGAACCATTTCCATAAGCTTCTCCCGCCCCGTCGTCCGCTACTGGAACAAGAAGATCGTCTTGATCTCCTGGAACAGGTCGTTCAGCATACGCACGACCATGAACAGCACAACGACGAATCCGATCAGCGTCACCCAATGCGCCATATCTTCCTTGCCCATCTGCTTCAGCACAGTGTGGATCATCGCAACAATAATTCCGATGCCAGCAATCTGGAAGATGGCGCTTATATCCATTGTCATGTCATCGGCACCCCTAAATCATCAAAATGACGACCAGCGCGGCAATGAGAATGCCTAGCGAGCGGGACAGCTTCTCGTAACGCGCCTGGTCGTCCCGGGCGCCGGTTTCTTCTGCCTGCATCTGCTGCTGCGCAAGCCTGAGGTGCTTCAGCTGATCCTCGCGGTCGCTCATGCCAAGCGTGGAGCCAAGCCGCTTCATCGTCGCCAGCTCCGTCTTACGCATCGCCGTTAAAGGCCAGCATTGCTGGAGCGATTCCTCCCAGCACTCCTCGAAGGAGTTGGCATCCGCCAGCTCAAGCCTGTCCGCGGCACCGCTGAAAATCGATGCGGCAGGCTGAGTCATCGGGGCGCCTGTCCGGCGCAACGCCTCAGGGAGTAGTGTGTAGCCGTATCCAATCTCCGTTTCGAGGCGCTGCAGCCCGTGGATCAGCTCCCGCAACTGCTGAGGTCTTTTCGCAAAGCGGGCGGCTTGCAGAAATCCGATCAGCGTGCCTGCGAGCAGAATTAAAACCGCTCCAGCCCCTTTGATCATGGACCTCCACCTCCTACTACGAAATCTGCAGTCGGCTCTCTCGCCGTCGGCTGCGAATGTCGGAGCGCGATGGCTTGTGCCATAAACCCACTGTGTCCGCGGCTGAGGATGACACAGCGGGAGAACGTTCCTTCAAGCAGCAGCTCTCTCAGGATCGGCCTGCCCTTAGCTTCCTCTAGGCTGGACGCATGGGCGGTTGCTACAACCGCAACTCCGGCATGAGCAGCTTCCCGTACCGCCGCCGCATCTTCCGCCCGGCCGATCTCATCGGCCATGATCACCTCGGGCGACATCGACCTGAGCATCATCATCATTCCTTCCGCTTTCGGGCATGCATCCATCACATCGGTCCTAGGGCCGACATCAAAGGAAGGAACCCCTTTGACGGATGCCGCGATTTCCGAGCGCTCATCTACGATGGCGACCCTTCTTCCCGGCCAACCTGCCTGTGCAGGATCCTTCCAGGCACCGGAGCTGACGATGCGGGCCAGATCACGAAGCATCGTGGTTTTGCCCATTCTCGGCGGCCCGATAATCAATGTGGAAAGGATCGTTCGTCGTGATGAATCTGCGAGTTGGGGTGCCAACCTGTCCGCCGCGCCAACCGCCTCCCTAGCGATCCGAATGTTGAAGCCGCCAATGTCACGGATTGCTTTTACTTCGCCGTGCTCAAGCACGGTACGACCGGCCAGTCCAACCCGATGGCCGCCAGTCACCGTGATATAACCTTTTTTCAACTCTTCTTCCATCGCATAAAGGGAATGTCCGGTCAGCCTGCCGAGCAGCTTGCGACACAATTCGGCGGAAGGCTTGAACGCTTGTTGTGGAGTGTCGCTCCAACCTCCCCTGTCCGTCAGAAACCCCGACTTGCCCAGGCTAACGAGCTCCAGCGGCCGGTCTTCACGCACCCTTACCTCTTCAAGCCCGGTTTGCAGAGGATGCGGCAGCAGGCTGATTCGTTCATAGAGCTCTGGCGGCAGCAGATGCGCGATAACTTTCAACATTGGCGTTCACCCCTTCCCTGGCTAGTCCTTAGAATTATTTGTATGCTTGTCTAGCCGCATTATGACGCCTGCTATAAAGAAGTTTCATAGACTCGCATTCTATTTTTTGAAAATACCGATTAGTAGGCAAACGATTCCGGCCCCGACCCAAAGCAGCTTGGAAGGCGATAGTTTATCCGACAATCCGATCAGGCCAACCGTAGTTGTCGTCAGCAAAACGATCGGCCCGACAAAGGCAAGCGAGGAATTGACAAGCAATGCCTTGTCAATTTGGTTCAAGCGCAGCATCAGCAGAGCAGCCAATATTTCAATGGAGCCCGACACAAGTCGCAGCGAGGCCATCGTGACGACAACTTTGTTCAACATTCCACTCCCAACTTTCCGTAAACGTCGTAATCCAAGCCTATGCCGGCTTGTCTGCGATTATGGCAGACACCTGTCCATCTTCTTTTGG
The DNA here is from genome assembly GCF_002233675.1 of Paenibacillus herberti. Taxonomy (GTDB): domain Bacteria; phylum Bacillota; class Bacilli; order Paenibacillales; family Paenibacillaceae; genus Paenibacillus_O; species Paenibacillus_O herberti. The sequence continues at coordinate 1,910,897 of NZ_NMUQ01000001.1, forward strand.
GACCGCAGATGAAGCTCTAACCTCCTACTCTATCAACGCCATTGTCTGCTATCACGGAGGCCTGTACACCGATCGCCCTTCTGAGAGAATCCAGGAACTGTTAGCCGAGCATCGTGGGTTTAAAAATATCCTATAAATAAAAAGGCGGCCCAGGACGAGTTACCGTCCTGGGCCGCCTTTTGTTGTCCCAAGCAAAAAAATCCCTCAAGCGCCCGCTTGAGGGATGAATCGAATCAATCCTTAGCGGCGTTCCGAAGGACCGCCAACAAATACCTGCCCCGCTGTATCCAAGCCGTATGCGGTATGGAGAGCGCGAACTACTTCCTGCAGCGGACCAGCCTCGATGACACAGGAGGTTTTGATCTCCGAGGTGCTGACCATCTTGATGCTGACGCCAGTCTCTGCCATGACGCGGAACATTTTGGCGGCAACACCCGGATTGCTCACCATGCCGGCGCCAACGATCGAAACCTTCACAAGGCCGTCTTCAGAGGTCGTTTCACGGTAAGGAACGTGGTCACGGTTGCCTTCAATAATGGCCATAGCCTTATCGCGGTCGCCGCTGCCGATCGTGAAGCTGAAATCGGCTTTGCCTTCCATGACTCCGCTCTGCACGATGATGTCGACATTAATACCGCCGTCTGCCAGTGCGCCGAATACGCCCGCGAGCACGCCAGGTACATCCTCCACGCCCAGAATGCTGATGCGGACAACATCTTTGTCGAACGCAATTCCGCTTACCACGATTCCTTGTTCCATGACCGCTTCCTCCTTGACCGTCGTTCCCTCATTATGGTTGAAGCTCGACCGGACGACCAGCTTCACATTGTATTGCTTCGCATATTCAACCGCCCTTGGGTGCAGCACAGCCGCCCCCAGGTTCGCGAGCTCCAGCATTTCATCATAGGAGATCTCATCCAGCTTGCGTGCATTTTTGACGACGCGTGGATCGGTGGAATAGATGCCGTCCACATCGGTGAAAATCTCGCAAACATCCGCTTCGATCGCCGCAGCAAGCGCCACAGCCGTCGTGTCAGAGCCGCCTCGTCCAAGCGTTGTAATCTCTCCAGTGTCCGTCATACCCTGGAATCCAGCTACGATGACGACCCCGCCGTCATTGAGTGCCGCATGAATACGCTCCGGCTGAATATCCGTAATCCTTGCCTTGCCATGCAGAGCTTCCGTCAGGATGCCTGCCTGCCAGCCTGTCATCGAGACGGCTTCGCGTCCCAAAGCATGTATGGTCATCGACAGCAAGGCGACCGAGATCTGCTCGCCTGTCGTCAGCAGCATATCCATTTCACGAGCCGGAGGGTTCGGGTTCAGCTCTCTGGTTTTGTCGATCAAGTCATCCGTCGTATCTCCCATTGCAGACACCACGACAACAACTTTATGCCCCGCATCCCTGTTCTCAACAATCCGTCGCGCAACTCTTTGCATCCGTTCTGTCGTGCCGACCGAACTGCCGCCGAACTTCATTACGATCAACGACACCGCTGTTCACTCCCTACCTAAGCTGATACAATCAAGTACCGATTATAGCACATTCCCGCATTACAGAGTAGATGAAATTCCCGACCTTTTGCCCGCTCCAAAATGGAATAAGCCGCCCGGCAAGCCAGGCGGCCAATTCCCAATATGATTGCCTTTCCAAATAAAGGAACGGCTACTATTCGCTAGGCGCGGGAAATGTAACGACCTTCGCGAGTATCGATCAGAAGCACGTCGCCTTCGTTGATGAACAGTGGAACTTGGACCGTAAAGCCCGTTTCCAACGTAGCATTTTTCGTAGCGCCTTGAGCTGTGTTTCCTTTAACGCCTGGCTCGGTTTCCGTTACCTTCAGCTCAACGCTGTTAGGCATCGTGATTCCGATGATTTCGCCTTTGTAGCTGGCGATGTTAACGTTCATGTTTTCTTTAAGGAAGTTGATTTCCCACTCCAGCTGTTTTTTGTCCAGGTTGAACTGGTCAAAGGACTCATTGTCCATGAAGCTGTATTCAGCGCCGCTATTGTACAGGTACTGTACTTCGCGGTTCTCAACATGAGCGCGGCCAAGCGTTTCGCCGGCACGGAAAGTTTTTTCCACGATGTTGCCGTTGCGGAGGTTTTTGAGCTTGGTGCGGACGAATGCAGCGCCTTTGCCCGGTTTAACGTGTTGGAACTCAATAACGGCGAAAATATCGGTTTCTACTTCAATCGTAATGCCGGTTTTAAAATCGTTCACTGAAATCACAGGTGATTCCTCCTAAGATGGGTTTTAAAGCACGATCAGTTGTTGCTTAGGTGAAGAGGTCAAAATGCGAATGCCGCTGTCCGTAATGACAACGTCATCCTCGATACGAACGCCGCCGAAGCCTGGGACATAGATGCCTGGCTCCACGGTGACGACCATGCCGGGAGCAAGCACCATGTCGCTGCGCATGTTCAGCGTAGGCTGCTCATGCACCTCCATGCCAAGGCCATGACCTAGGCTATGGCCGAAGTTATCGCCGTAGCCATACTTCGTGATGATGTCGCGAGCCAGCGCATCGGCTTCTTTGCCGGTCATCCCGGGGCGAATGTTGTTAAGCGCATGAAGCTGCGCCTCAAGCACAATGTCATAAATTTCACGATGCTTGTCCGACACCTCTCCAACCGCCACCGTACGGGTAATGTCGGAGCAGTATCCATGATAAAGAGCGCCGAAGTCGAGCTTCACGAACTCGCCTATGCCGATGATCCGATCGCTGGCTACACCGTGCGGAAGTGCAGAGCGCTCACCGGAAGCTACGATCGTATCGAAGCAGGATGAGGTTGCCCCGCCGGAGCGCAGGAACACTTCTAGCTCCAGAGCGACATCGGATTCCTTCATGCCGGGCTTGATAAGCCCTTGGATGTACTGGAAGGCACGATCCGCGAGATCAGCTGCCTCTTGCATGATGGCAAGCTCAGTCTCGTCCTTGATTATGCGCAGCTGCTCCACAAGCGCCGGGGCAGGCACTAACTTGATGCCCTGGAGCGTCTTGCTCCATTTGACATACTGAGCATACACCGTATGCTCCTGCTCGAAGCCGAGTGAGGTGATACCTTCGCTGCGAAGCAGTTCTCCTACCGTAACGAGCGGATCCGATCCATGCTGCACGATCTCAAAACCATGCACCTGCTCGGCTGCCTGAACGGTATAACGGAAATCGGTAAGGAACCAGCTCTTGGCCGCAGTTACGAGGACCCATCCAGCCGATCCTGTGAATCCGCTTATGTATTGGCGATTGTAAGTACTGCCGATAAGCAGCGACTCCAATCCTTGACTAGCCAACTTCTCACGAAGCTTGTTTAACCGGTGCTTCATGCTGCCGGCCACCTCCTTCAAAGCTGATATGTCCTTCCAGCGGGCTGTCTCTTCACGCCGATTGATTAGCCTTCAAATGATCCAAAAGCGCTTGCAAGCCCAGCGTGTAGCTGGCTGCTCCGAACCCAGCTATCTGTCCGATTGCCACCGCGGCAGTAACCGAGACATGACGGAACGCCTCTCTTTTGTGGATATTCGATAAATGGACCTCAACCGTTGGGATGGAAACAGAGCTGATTGCATCCCTCAGCGCATAGCTGTAATGCGTCAGCGCCCCCGGATTCAAGATCAGCCCGTCCACTCCACCAAAGGCAGCATGAATCCGATCGATCAAGGCTCCCTCATGGTTGGATTGAAAACATTCTAGCTCAGCTCCAGCAGCAACAGCCTGCTCGTGAAGCATCGCTTCAATCCCTTCCAAGGTGACCGTGCCGTAAACACCCGGCTCCCGAACTCCCAGCATGTTGAGATTCGGGCCATTCACTACGAGAATTCGGATCATCCCGCGCCTCCAATGCCAAGTCTTCAAGCATTACGGCAGCACCTTCCTAATGGGCGGTGTCCGTATGCAATGGGAATACGAGAACTATATCGCTAAGGATATAAATTCCAGCAGGTTGAAAAAAGGCTACTTGCCATTCTAACACAAAAAAGGAGCCGTTGAGAAGGGCTATTCCGCCTTCTGGGGCTCGCGCGAAGCCTCATCATTGAACTCAAAGGCAATAGAATATCCGATAAAGATCCCCCACACCGCAAATAAGCTCAGCTCCGAAAGTACACCGCCCCATCCGAGTTGATTGACCGGATTCATCATTCCGAGCAGCGGGCCGAAAGCAAGGAAAATCATCGTCCACCATAACAAACCATAAATCAGCCCCGGCCACGGTCCTTGAAAGCGACCGAGCAGCAACTTGTACAGTAATGCGGCCAGGATCGAAAAGAGGATAAAATAGACCAAGCCTGCGACATGCCCCCAACCTGTGACGAGAAAGGAACGTCTATAAAATGGCTCGGCCATAAAACCAGGCAATATCGGTGTGAACCGGAATGTATACATCAACCAGTGAATACCGCCCCAGATCAGCCCTGCCCAGAAGCCGATCATAAGGCAGAATTTCCATGGATTCGTTACCTTTCTGTGATAGGGTCCCCGATCTCTGCTTCTACCCCCTGAAGCCGCTGCTGCGGATGCACTCATACTCACAACCTCCTCCAATGTCATGGGGGTAGTATGGCACCAATAAAGCGTCCCAATACCGGTAAGCTGCCTGTAAGGCGCGCTGGCATTGAACTGGCTCATCAAGTACAATAGAAGCATACAGATTCAGCGGATTCATGCCGCTGCGGACACACAGAAAGGTGGAGCTTCGTTGCCAGAGCCGATAACATCCATATACGGCGGACAAGCGGTCATTGAAGGCGTCATGTTCGGAGGACGCAACGTCAATGTTACAGCTGTTCGGCGCAAAAATGATGAAATCCAATATTTTGAGGTTCCTGCAAGCCAGAAAAAACCTTGGTATCAACCGCTCAAGAAAATTCCGTTCATTCGTGGTGTCATCGGCATTCTTGAATCCAGCGCGAGAGGGTCTCAGCATCTTAACTTCTCCATGGAAGCCTATGCGGAGGACAGCGAGGAAGACGACGGCAAGACCGAGGTCGATAAGACCGAGAAAGTCGAGAAGGCAGAGCCCAAGTCTGAGAAAAAGGAAGGCTGGAGTCTCGCCATGGTTTTCGGCGTCGCTGTGGCTGGCGTTATCAGCTTTGTAGTCGGAAAGGTTGTGTTTACGGCAGTTCCGGCGATCGTCGAGGAGTTTTTATTCGACGGGAGATTTGACAATATTGTCGTGCACAATCTGCTCGAAGGCGCAATTAAGATCATCTTCCTGCTGGCTTATTTGTATCTACTTTCCTTAACACCGATGATCAAGCGGCTATTCCAGTATCACGGAGCGGAGCATAAGGTTATTACCGCTTACGAGAACGGTTCCGAGTTGACTGTAGATAAAGTGCAGAAGTTTACTCGGCTGCATTATCGCTGCGGCAGCAGTTTTATTATTTTTTCTGTCATTGTCGGCGTCATTGTCTATTCCTTCTTCACTTGGGATACTCTATGGGAGCGGGTTTACATCCGGATTCTGTTGTTGCCGGTCGTACTCGGCATCTCCTATGAGGTACTTCGCTTAACAAACTCTCTCCGCGACGTTCCTGTGCTGCGCTTCCTGGGATATCCGGGACTGTGGCTACAGATGTTGACGACTAAGGAGCCGACGAATGATCAAGTAGCCGTCTCCATCGCTTCCTTTAATCGGATGAGAGAACTTGAGAAAAAGGTCAACGCTCCGCAGTCGGCAAGCTCAGCGGTGTAGGTGTAGATGGGAGTCATACAGCGAAAGGCGGGATTTTCCATGAAGCGTAAGACGGCATCGATTTGGATGGTTGTTCTGTCTGTTCTGGCGGTGATCGGCTTGTTTGACATGCTGCTCGACCGTAATTACGTCATGCTGCTGCCTCTGGCGGTGCTGGCCATTATATTCGCGCTTTACAAATGGAATCCCGGACGGCGCAATGCTCAGCCACGTATCAAGCCGAGGGGACCAGCTGCCGGCAAACCACGCTCTGCTTCCACCGCTGCCAAAAACCGCGTCCGTAAGACATCCCCTTTTAGGGTTATCGATGGCGGTAAGGATGACGATAGCATGCCGAAGTATCATTGAGTCGCATCGCAAAGAACCTCTTTCTCCACCTAAGCAGTGGAGAAAGAGGTTCTTTTTTTGATAATTTCAGACCAACAAAAGGCTTTAAAAAAGCAAATCGGCCCTTGGAAAGCTCTTTAGCTCTTTTGAACTTAAGCTTCCGAGTCCAGCTCGCTGCGAAGATTCCGAAGCGACTCCACGCGCCCGCCATCACGCCGGAAATATTCGATCAGCGTCTCGATGCAAGTGATGGAATCCCAGCTCAGATGATGCTCGATTCCTTCCACATCCTGATAGATATTCTCCTCTTGAACGCCTATCAGCTGCAGAAACTCTTCAAGCAAATGATGCCGCTCAACGAGACGTTTGCCCATTTTTTTGCCTTTGCTGGTTAATACAAGTCCGCGATACTTCTCATAAATGAGGTACTGATCCTTGTCCAGCTTCTGTATCATCTTGGTTACCGATGAAGGATGTACTTCAAGACCTTCTGCTATATCCGAGACGCGGGCATAACCCTTCTCCTCAATCAGCTTGTAGATCCGTTCCAAATAATCTTCCATGCTCGGTGTAGGCATGTAAACCCTCCTAACCGGCTGTACACCTGCACTGGTGACTGCCATGCTCTTATGTATCATACAACGTAAAGAATTGCGACTGCAACTTGCTGCTGCCCCTAATTTACCGGATTGTTAGGCTGGAAGTCAGGTCAGACTAAACAAGGCGTTACGAATCAATGATCTTTGATCATCCCAAAGGAGGAATGACTTCTGAGCACAACATTAGAGCGGCCCCGCACAGGCCGACCGGATGTGTTCGTTCCGGAGCTCGTCTATTTTGAGCCTGATGCGATGAATTATCCTAAGGGCAAACGCATCCATGAATGGGCCGTCAAGCAAGGCTTGCCGATCCGCATGACTACCTCCCATAACCGCATCACAAACTTGCCCGGCGAATCCGAGCTAGAGCAATACAAAATCGCCAAGCGCACACTCGTCGTCGGCATTCGCAAAACACTGAAGTTTGATCAGTCCAAACCTTCAGCGGAGTATGCCATTCCTATTGCAACTGGCTGCATGGCTCATTGCCATTATTGTTACCTGCAAACGACACTCGGAGCAAAGCCTTATATCCGTATCTATGTCAACACAGACGAGATCATGGAGGCGGCCAATGGCTACATCCAGGAAAGAGTGCCGCAAATCACCCGCTTTGAAGCGGCTTGTACCTCTGATCCAGTTGGACTTGAGCCGATCAGCGGCTCGCTAGCGGAGCTGATAGAATTCATGGCAGAACAGGAATTCGGACGGCTGCGCTTTGTGACCAAATTCCACCATGTCGATTCTCTGCTTGGGCTAAAGCATAACGGGCATACTCGCATCCGCTTCAGCGTTAATTCACGGTACGTCATCAAAAACTTCGAACCTGCCACCTCTCGCTTCGAGCAGCGCATTGAAGCCGCTGGCAAGGTTGCTCATGCGGGTTATCCCATCGGCTTCATTATCGCGCCGATCATTTGGCATGATGGCTGGGAGGAAGGTTATGCCGAGCTGCTGGAAAACTTGGCGAAAACTCTGCCTCCCGGCATTAATGACTTAACCTTTGAACTGATTCAGCATCGCTTCACGAAAACAGCTAAAAACACCATTGAAAAACGATATCCAAAAACAAAGCTTGAAATGGATATCGAAAAACGCAAGTACAAATGGGGCCGCTGGGGACAGGGCAAATATGTTTACCCCGATGAACAAGCAAATGCGCTCCGCTTGTTTATCTCGGAGCGCATCTTTGACCATTTTCCACAGGCAACGATCGACTACTTCACTTAATCCTCGATTAGAATTTCAGCCAATCCGGCGTGATGCTGTTCAGATAGACCGTGATCATGAACATGCGGTCAGTGAACAGCAGAACGCCCATTACTAACATGAGTCCGCCTCCGACTTTCATCATTATGGACGAATATTTCTGAATCCAACGAGCCGATCCAATGAAAAACGCCATAATGAAAAATGGAATTGCGAAGCCAAGCGCATAAGCAGTAGTAAGTCCGAACCATGTTCCCGGATCAGATGCGGCAAGCGCCAGAATACCGGCCAGAATCGGCCCAATGCACGGCGACCAGCCGGCCGAGAAGCCTATTCCGAATATGAAGGAACCTATATACCCCGACTTAAACTTCACCGGCAACTTGAAGTCTCTCATCAGCGCCCGGGGCTGAAATATCCCGAGCAGGAACAGCCCCATCAGCATGATCAGAATGGCCGACAGCATACGGATCAAATCCTGATAATCAGAGAACACCTCGGCTAGTTTATTCGTGCTGTAACCGAGCGTGTAATAAACGACCGAGAAGCCAAGGATGAAAAACAACGTATGGCTCATCGTCCGCTTGCGGATCTCGGCACTCGGTTTGTTGCTCTTGAGATCAGCAACAGATATGCCGGTTACATAAGAAAGATAAGAAGGATAAAGTGGCAGGCAGCACGGCGATATAAACGATGCAAATCCGCCGACGAAGGCCAAGCCGAGATTCAGCGTAGACATAAGCGGGGGGTTCCCCCTTTCACGTATCTTGAGAGATGCGTTCCTACTTCACCAAAGCGCCATTCGGCATGGAATCCGGCACCATCGCCAGCGTTAACTGATCCCCCTGAGAAGCGGCCAGGACCATGCCGCGGGATAGTTCACCGCGCAGCTTCACCGGCTTCAGGTTCGTGACACAAATGACCTTGCGTCCAACCAGTTCCTCCGGCTTGTAAAACTTCGCGATACCCGAAACAACTTGACGCTGCTCAAAACCTAGATCGAGCTGCAGCTTTAGCAATTTATCGGCCTTTGGAATTGGCTCTGCGGCAATTACCTGTGCCACACGAAGCTCTACCTTGGCAAAGTCATCAATGCCGATCTCTTCTTTGAGCTCCGGCACTTCCGTTACAGCGGGGGCAGAAACCGGGAGCGCAGCAGCGGAAGCTTGACCGCCCGTCGTTGCGGCATCAGCAGCCGACGTTGTCCCCCCAGAGATAGCGCTAGTTATATAAGCGATCTCTTCCTCGGCATCGAGACGCGGGAACAGCGGACTGCCCTTGGCGACGCGTACGCCGCTTGGCAGAGAACCGAATTCGCGGGCGCTGTCCCATGTTGCCAGAGCGCCCTCGCTTACGCCGAGCTGGGTCCGGATTTCTTTTGGAGCGTTGGTCATGAACGGCGTCAGCAGCACGGATACAATTCGCAGTGACTCGGCTAGATGGTACATCGCCGATGCCAGCTCCGGACGGCGCGCCTCATCCTTGGCGAGCGCCCATGGCTGCGTCTCATCAATGTATTTGTTCGTGCGGCTGACGAGCTGCCAAATGGCCGACAGGGCGACGGAGAACTCCATTTTTTCCATAGCAGCCTCAACCGATCCAACCGTACTTAGCGCCAGCTGTTGCAACGACTCGTCGAAGTCCGTCACCAGGCCCGCGTAAGCAGGAATTTCGCCGCCGAAGTACTTGTCGATCATCGCCACCGTGCGGTTCAATAGATTGCCGAGATCGTTGGCCAGATCGAAGTTGAGTCGCTCAACGAAACCTTCAGGTGTGAACGTACCGTCAGAGCCGAATGGAACTTCACGCAGCAGGAAGTAGCGCAGGGCGTCCAGTCCATAGCGGTCAAGAAGCACCACCGGATCGATGACATTGCCTTTGGACTTGGACATTTTGCCTTCCTTGACGAGCCACCAGCCATGCCCGAATACCTTCTTAGGAAGCGGCAGTCCAAGCGCCATCAGCATAATAGGCCAGTAGATCGTATGGAAACGCACGATTTCCTTACCGACCAGATGCACATCCGCCGGCCAGAATTGGCGGTACTTGCCCTCGTCATCCGAGCCGTAACCAAGCGCCGTAATATAGTTAGACAGCGCATCGATCCACACGTAGATAACATGATCAGGATCGTTCGGCACCTTGATGCCCCAGTCGAACGTCGTCCGCGATACGGCCAGGTCCTCTAGACCCGGCTTGATGAAGTTGTTGATCATCTCGTTTTTGCGGGATTCGGGCTGGATAAAGTCAGGATGCTCCTCGTAATACTGCAATAGACGATCCGAGTATTGGCTCATGCGGAAGAAGTAACTTTGCTCCTTGACCAGCTCTACCGGACGTCCGCAATCCGGACACTTGCCGTTCTCCAGCTGACGTTCCGTGAAGAACGATTCACACGGCGTACAGTACCAGCCTTCATACGTTCCTTTGTAGATGTCTCCTTGGTCGAGTAGCTGCTTAAAGATTTTTTCGACGGATAGCTTATGCCGCTCTTCGGTCGTGCGGATGAAGTCGTCGTTGCTGATTTCCAGCTTGCTCCATAACTTCTTAATCTCCGTTACGGTTTCGTCCAGAAACTGAATCGGCGTTTGCCCTCTTTCGGCTGCGGTGCGTTCGATCTTTTGGCCGTGCTCGTCGGTTCCCGTCAAGAACGTGACCTGGTAACCCCTCGCGCGCTTGTAGCGAGCCATAGCGTCGCCTGCCAGCGTACAGTATGCATGACCTATATGCAGCTTGCCGCTAGGATAGTAGATTGGCGTTGTAATGTAAAAAGTTTTGGCGTTTTCTGGCATGACAATCTTCTCCTTCAACATGGCATGGGGATGCAGCGAGCCTAAAGCCCGTGAAAAACAAAAAGCCCCCGTCCGCTATGGGACGAGAGCGGGAGCGCTTCGTGGTACCACCCAAATTCCCTTCCCTCTCTCCATAATGGAGAAAATAAGGAAGGCTTCGTGTCGCCGCTCCGTGGGGAGCGACAGTAGCCTTTAACGCCGGCAGCCGCGTCCACGTCTTGCGCCATTCTAATTAGAATAGCGTTCGAGGCGAAATCCTCCAGGACCATCTTCGTCTCTCTCCCCCGTCCGGCTTGCACCAAAATGCCCGGCTCTCTGAATCGGCGGCGAAGAAACTACTCTTCCCTTCATCGGAACTCATATTTAATGGTAATAATACCGAATGCCGACACGACATGTCAAGGAAGGTCATGGCACCGGATCTATTCCCCCGGGATGAAACGGATGGCAGCGCAGAATACGTCTCGCCGAGAGCCAGGAGCCCTTGGCTACGCCATGTTTCTCGATCGCTTCCAGCGCATAGGCGGAGCAGGTGGGATAAAAGCGGCAGGTCGGCGGTTTCAGCGGGGAAATGACCTTGCGGTATACATGTATCGGGATTTTGACCACAAACCTCACACTCACTTCCATACTCCTCCTTTCCTCTTGTCCACGCTGTAAGTAACTCCTTCTATTTTGAACCAATCCGAATCTGGAATCAACTGCCGATGAGCGCAAGATAGCATAAAGATTGCCCTACTTTGCCTCTGTCACTTCTGCGTTAGCTGTGCTACCTTTAAGCCAAGCGAACGAGGAAGCGCTCTCACGCATTTCCCCCGCTCTGATGCAGTTCATATTCGGAAGGAGCTTGACTACACTTATGAAAATTCGTATTGCAAAACTTAGCTACTGGCATGTTCATGCTTGGGAGTATACCGATTTTGCCCTCCAACATCCCGACACGGAAATTGCCGCCGTCTGGGACGAGCTGCCGGAACGCGGTCGGAAAGCTGCCGAGAAGCTTGGCGTACCCTTCGTCGCAGACCTGGACGAGCTGCTCGTCCGCGACGATATTGATGCCGTTATTGTAGATGCTCCGACGACGATGCACCGTGATGTGATGGTCAAAGCCGCCCGCGCTGGCAAACATATTTTCACAGAAAAGGTCGTTGCGCCGACAACAGCCGAACTGAATGACATTTTAGCCGCTGTCCAGGAATCCGGCGTTAAGCTGATCGTTTCGCTGCCTCGTCTGTACGATGCCTACACGGTTGCGATTCGCGAAGTGCTGCAGCAGGAATCACTGGGCCAGCTGACTCAGGTTAGGGTACGCCTTGCGCATGACGGCTCCATTTCCAATTGGCTTCCTCAGCATTTTTATAACCTTGAGCAGACGGCTGGCGGTGCACTGATCGACCTTGGCTGCCACCCTATGTATTTGAGCAGCCTGTTCCTCGGCGGATTGCCAGAGAGCCTAACAGCGACCTACGGTTATGTAACAAACCGCGACGTTGAGGACAATGCCATTGCCGTCCTCTCGTATCCGAACGGCGCCGTTGCTGTAGTAGAGGCTGGCTTCGCGGCCAAGCACTCCCCGTTCCAAATCGAGATTAGCGGCACTGCTGGCTCCTTGCTCTACGGCATGCCGGAAGATCGGCTGCTCATTCGCACTGACAAGACTGAAGGATGGAGCGAGCTGCCGCTTGCGGAGCGCTCACCGAATGCATTCAACCAGTGGGTCGGTCATATTCAAAATGGAACCAATGCCGATGAAAATATTGAGCTGGCAAGCAACCTCACCCGGCTCATGGAGGCGGCCAATCTGTCCGCCGCTCAAGGCCGCCGTATTCTTCTATCTGAGCTATCCGAAAACTAAACGAGGAACTCAAGGAGTGACAATATGAGCATCCAGAACATTCGAGTCGGTATCATCGGCAGCGGCGGAATTGCGGGCATGCATGCTGCAGCCTACAAAACGATTCTTGGCGTGGAAATTGTAGCTATAGCCGATGCCATTCCAGGAAAAGCAGCTGAATTCATCGAAAGACATGGCCTTCAAGGGGCTCAAGCGTTCGACGATTACCGCGAGCTGCTGAAGCTCGACCTGGACGGAATCAGCGTCTGCACTCCTAACTCGGCGCATCGCCAGCCAACGGTGGACTCACTTGAGGCCGGCAAACATGTACTGCTTGAGAAACCAATGTCCGTAACGCTGGATGAAGGTCTCGATATGGTGCGCGCTTCCCGCCGCAGCGGACGCATCCTTACCATCGGCTTCCAGCCACGCTACGACCCTAACATGAAGCTGATCCAAGACATCGTGCGCTCCGGTAAGCTCGGCAAAGTGTATTATGTGGAAACTGGAGGCGGACGTCGCCGCGGCATGCCAGGAGGCACATTTATTCGCAAAGAGCTGGCTGGCGCCGGTGCAATGGCCGATATTGGCTGTTACTCGCTCGACATGGCGCTGAACGCTCTTGATTATCCGAAGCCGCTCACGGTTTCTGCGAGCACATTCAACCATTTCGGCCGCAATCCAATTCATCATCCTGAAGCCGATAAGTTTGACGTTGAGGACTTTGGAGCGGCAATGATCCGTTTTGAGGGTGATCTGACGCTGCATTTCAAAATCAGCTGGGCGATGCATCTGGACTCGCTCGGTACGACCAATTTCCTCGGTACAGATGCTGGCCTGAAAATCACTCCGTTTGGCCAAGGCAACTGGTCCGGTGTATGGGACGGCAAAGTCGGCAGCATTCAGATGTTCCATGACTTCATGGGCGGCCAAACGATGACGCAGGTCCCGCTTATCGAGCATCAGCTGGACCTGTTCCGCGAGAAGGTGCGTGACTTCGTGGACGCGATTCGCGAAGGACGCGGCGCGCCGATTCCCGGCGAGCAAATTTTGATCCAACAAGCGATCATTGACGGCGTGCTCCGCTCCGCGGAGCAGCGTGCTGAAGTAAGCGTCGTTGTGCCTGACTACGCCGGCGGCTCTGCAGACGAGCCAAACTAGGCTTAAAACCAAAACAGCCCCCCGATATCAATCATATCGGGGGGCTGTTCGTTGATTAGTTCTTCTCAGCGGGAAGCGGCTGGAAGATCATCGTAACCGGCAGATTGCTGCCAGATGCGATAAGGTAGGTCAGATTAAGCGTTTCGCGCGAGTTACCGGAGCGATAGATCACCATCGCTTCATTTTGCGAGCGCAGCCAGCCGCTTGTCGGCACCGGAATGAGGCTTCCGTTTACGATAAATGCGCCGGTATACAGGCCGCCGCGCGGGTTAAGCGCAACGAGTGTGCGCGGGGAGAGCTGGATGTTCATTTTGTACAGGACGCCGAAGTTGCCTTTGTTCAGCTGCAGCGAGCCGTCTGTGTTGTCGTATCCGTCCAGATAAGGGTCAAGCTTGTTGTCGCCAAGCACGATGCGTTCCGGCTTGCTGCCGAGCACGCCCGGCACGTCGATCGCTCGTGTCGCGTTGTTGAACGAGCCGCGGGTGTGCTTGCCGTCTGCCGGCATCAGCTCCATCCGGTTCACTTCCTTCAGCGGGTCCTTGCCGTCAGCGACGACAACAACGCGGAAGCGAAGCGTCTCATCGGAAGTGACATCCGCATAAGCGGAGTAGACCATTCCCGTCTTGATCGCAGACGAAGAAATTTCCGACAGCACCACTTTGGATTGTCCCGGCTTGATGCTTGTGGATTTGATTTGCGGGTTGGTGAGCAAGGAATCCATGTAGCGTACCGTGGACATTTTGCCTGTTGTGTCCTCATATTGAGCCGGACCACCAGCTCCAAAATGTTTCACTCCAAAGTTTGCCGTACGCCAGCCCTCATTGGTAGCAACGAGGTACATGCGAAGCGGGATATTAGAAGTGTTTTTGTTATGGAACAGCAGCCGGATTTCGCCTTGGAACTGATCATCATAAGCGATTCCTTCCGATGTCCATAACTCCGGACTGTTGCTTCGAACCAACTTGGATGGCTCAGAGTGGAATTCATAGGACAGAGTCGGGATGCTCAGCACCGACTTGCCATCCACTGGGAACATCTCGCCGATGGCAGTGAACAACTTGCCGTATTCTTCACGAGTGTACAGGACCTCATCCGAGATTCGGATCGTCTTTGTAATGCTGGAGGCATAGCCTTCTTCATCGGTTACTTCCAGAGTAATCGACTTCTCCCCTGCCTCGAAAAATACATCTTGTTTGCCGATCCAATATTCCTTCAGATTGGTCGTTGCATCATCCGAGCTCAAGCTTGTAAAGGTGATGCGCTCCCCCTGACGGTAAACCTCTTTGTCGGTGCGGAAATCCGCGACAGGAGGCTGGTTCGGTGCGAGTACCTCGATCGTGACTGTGAACGGATCACTCCATGCGCCCGAGGCGTCCTGCACAGAACGAGTAACCGTATACGTTCCAGGATCAAGGAACACCTCCTGGCGACCTTGCCACTCCTCGTTAACCATCGGCTCACCGGATGGAGAGCTGTATTTATCCACGTAGGTTACAGGATCTCCCGTGTAGATTTTGGTAGGCTGTACGCTGAAAGCGGCGCTAGGCTTGGTGTCCCAGGCCAGATTGACCTTAACGCCTGAAGCAGACACGCGGCTGTTCGTCGCCTGAGCCCAGGTGCGGATAGGAACCATCATGGAACCATTCAGCGAAAAGGAAGCCGCCTGGCCCGTAATTTTACTGCCATTTACAAGTACAACCTTTGTATTCATGCGGAAACGGATCTCGCCGGAAGCGCTGCGCGCGACGGATTCCTTGGTCTTAGCGTCGTAGGAAACAGCATAGCCGTAACGGGCAGCCATCGAGCTGAATGACGCGTAGGACACGCCATTACGAATTGTGAGCGGTTGTGCGCCGATAAAGGCGGTGCCATTGAGCACCATCGACTTGCTGTTCTTAGTGAGGACGAGTAAATTGGACGCACCGAGCGCCGTAGCGGGACTCGCAGCTATGCTCCCCAGTAGAGATAAAAAGACGGAAAAAGCCAACAACAACTTGAATAATTTCATGCTTCGACTCCTTTTTTGTCGGACTGCACCGGATGCCGTACTTTCCCTATGTCGTTAGCATAAACGCTTCGAACACAGGAAAGTTGCGTTTAGTCAAGGAATCGTCATAAAACGTCCACATGAAATCAGCCGTTCATCTTCACATCTGTGAGGAATGCGGTGGCCATAACAACGAACAATATGACGGAGACAAGGGCCGCTACTTTTCTACGGCGCCGATGCCGCACAAGCTTCTCGGCTGAGTCCTTGCGAAACAGCGCGTCGGCGTAAGCCCGATGCAAAAACATATACCAAATCAGTGTCGCGACAAAGGCGATATTGCTGAAAAACCAAATGACTTTCCACATAAGGCAACCTCTTTTCCGTTCCAAAAATAATATACTGGCTTCCACTTTAAACACAAAAAACCGCGGCAGCGCCAGCGGTCCATCCGAAAAGATAGGCTCCGGATTCATAGAATTTGTCCCAATATAAGAGCTAAATATACCAAAGATCAAGTAACAAATAGAACACGACGGCGCTGACAACACTTCCTGCAAAGTAGAACCATCCGGCGCGGAAACGCTCCTGGAACATTCTCAGTACACCGAGGCTGAGCAAAGAAAAAATAAGCAGAATAAAGATGACTCCTAGAACGAATAAACCAGCGGGAACACTGCTTACATCAACGGCTGACACCTTCGCCACTCCCTTATGTATGATTAGTCTTCTTGCATCATAAAGGAAGCGTTTGCCAAACGCAACCTGATTGGCCTGTCTTGAGTAAAGCTGCTCGCTCAAATTTGTCGAGTCTGCAAACTTAAAAAAGCGAGAGTTAACTTACCCTCGCTCAGTCCGTACCTTCTTCAACGGAAATCTCAATAAAACGGCTCGCCTGTTTCTTTTTCATGCGAATTCTCAGAACGCCTCCCCGCAGGACAGCACGGGTAGACCTGGGCAGAATCGGGCTTGGAAGCTTAAGAACCTGTGGCTTGCGACCGGGCAGCCCTTCGAGCTTAAGTTTATCTTCTTTGGCCATAACGCGCAGCGTATCCCAATCCGGATCTCCGTTCATCGGCAGTTTGAGTACTAAATACTCTCGGCTTTCGCTCCATTTGGCTTCAACAGAAGAAATCGCTGCTTGGAACTCCCTATCCTTGCCTTCCTGCTCAGCGGTTTCCTGTAAGCCAGACAGTCCCGCCGAAGGATTGCCGCTCATTGCGCTTTCCATCATGCCTTTGACGAAGCTGGCAACCCATTCCGGATCCTTCATCATATCGAACCCTCGCGGAAGCTGCTGTTTGGACAGCCAATCCTGCATTCGATCGAATCTGCCTCCCATGGGCAATCGCCTCCTTTATGCCCTACGCTATGCACCAGCATCTCCAAAGGTGACAGCTCACGTCCTTCCGGCTCGGCTTTTGACACATTTGGGCGAATGCCGCATATAGTGGGGATAAAGGCGGCAACCCCGAATGCTTAGAGGATTGCCCACATCTACCGATTAGAGGTGAATTTCATGCCAGCTGCGATAGGCTTCGTTAATATAGTCAGCGTCGGCTCCAGCGGAGTTGTGCAGTTCGGGGATACTGTTCAAATATCTCCTGCGAGCACCTCCAAAACATACGCCGGCTCCGGCTCATTTCTGACCGGCGGCTTGACTAACGCCAACAACGGGCTCAGTGCTACCAACACGCTGGATCCGGATCTCCAGGACAACTCAAGTAACGAGATTGCCTCGGGAGCTAATGTCATATGAACCTGACCGTACACCAATCCATTACCATTAACCAATTACGCGTCGACACCGTCACGAATAGCTCTGTGCTGCAGATTGGCAGTGCGGGATCGATTAGACCCGTCTCGCAACTGTATAATTCCGGAGGATTCAATAAGCCGGCAGCACAGCTCACCAGCGAGGAAAGTGCGAACTCTCTCAACTTCGTCCCATTGCCCAAACCAAGCTGATCCCTCAAGGAGGTGACTGACCGGATGCAACATAAGGAATCTTCCGCTCCAGGCGGTGTACAGCAGCAAGCGGAGGCTCCCCAGGTACATCCGAATCGTCCTATTCCTCTCACCTCTGCGCTAGGGGTTCTGACTGGTATGAGTGGCCTAGGAGGCAAAGGCGGCCTAGGGAACGGTATCGCTTCTAATCTACTTGGCAAAGGTATGGCCTGGCCCGGTCTGGGTGGCGCATTCCCAGGCATGATGGGCAAACCTGGAGCCGGCTTCCCGCCGAAATGGCCGCCTTATCAGGGAGGCAATCCCGGGCAAGGTTGGCTGCAGCCGCCAGGCGGTCCACAAGGAACACCATTTGCCGCGGCTCCGAAAGGGTACCCTCCGCCAGGAGGCGCAGGTTGGCCTTCCCCCAAAGGCTGGCCCGCAGGGGCGGGCGCCGGATGGCAATACCCCGCTGGTCCACCTGCAGGGGCGGGTCAAAGTTGGCCTCCCCCCGGCGGCCAACCGGCAGGGCCAGGGTGGCAATCCCCAGGTGGCCCAGCACCAGGGCCAGGACCCGGGTGGCCCGCCCCAGGAGCAGGTGCAGGTTGGCCTGGCCCGGGCGGCTGGCCCGCAGGCGCTGGCCCTGGTTGGCCCGGTCCCGGTGGTCCGCCACCAGGAACGGGCGTCGGAAAGCAAGGAAGCCCGAACAAGGAAGAGCCGATTTCCGAGCTTATTGAAGGCAGCAATACGTTTGACGTGCATGGCGCGACATTTGAACTGACGCCTGGCGGAATTGTTGAAATACCAGGTGAGGAGAAAGCGGCAGCAGAGTCTAGCTTGCAGCACACTGGCCAGCTTGGATCTCAAGGAAGCAACTTCACCATCGGTCCTAATGGCGGACTCCAGCAAGGAGGTTTTCCAGTTGGGATCGGTATCCCTGGACTGGATCCAAACGCAATTCCAGGTGTTAATAAAAATAGTGTTCCTCAATTTTTCCAAGCTCTTGACCCCGGGTTTCCGCAGCAATGGGAGCAATATGAGGGCTGGCCCTTTTCCGGCCCTCCTAATATGGTCCCGCTGCCAAATAACTCAGCAAGCTCCCCCAGCTTGCAGGCGGAAACCTCCACTACGGTGCAAAATCCATGCTTGGGCAACCTACAAGACCCCTATTGCTTACAGCAATGCCTCGGGACTATGGCCGCTGGTTTGGCCGAGCAGCAACAACTTAATCTGCAGTTGACTGCCTATATGAAATTGTTGTGGGAAAGATTGCAAGAGCTGGAGACGAAGCCATCCTATACGATTGAGAAGCTAGAGTACAATTTTGATCAGCTGAAAGTAGAGCAGTTAGACGGTACGCTCAACATCGGTATGACTGCTCCGTCCGAATCACAGCTGCAGGAATTCGGCCAAATGTCACTGCCCAATAAACAAACGAATGCGGGAGCCAAAGTTTATCCATTGCCGATTCCCCAATCTGCTACCGCCGGGCCAAGCAACTCAACAAATGCCGTCGGTGCGGTGAATGGTACTTCCACTCCCGCAAAAGCACAACAACCGTTACAGCCGCAAGCAATCTCTGGCCAACCAGCTACTTTCTTTCAGCCGAGCTTGGGCAATGTCCCGGCTCCAGGTACGGGCCTCGCTCCAGGCGCGGCGGCAATTCCTGGCTTCTCGGGCCCTCCGGTTCCGAGCATGCCCGGGAATGGAGGAGCCGCTGGTAACAGCTTTGCCCAGCCAGGGTTTATTCCCGCCTCTCCCGGCTTAGGGATACCGGGAGCACAAGGCAATCTCCAACCGGAGTCCGGCCCTTTCACCGCTCAGCCGCCAGCCGGAAGCCCCCCCTCCTCAGCTCAGGCAGCAGCATTGGGAACAGCTCCATCTCCTATCCCTTTGCCAGGCTTTACCGATGTCCGCTCCTATGTGAACGGCTGGCTGAATGAATCCGCTCATGAAATATTAGAAATAGCGGCCAAATCAAGCAAGCTTCCGCTGGACCCAACCCATCGGCAAATGGTCATCGAGGACGTCAGGCGCCAGCTTCCTGAACGGATACACTTTTACATGAACGAAGAACTGGGTAGTCAAAGGCCATCTGGAACAAGCCCGGATAACGCCCTGCTGAGCAATGCGCAGCTGCGCCGGACGGCAGAGCGGACGCTTCGCGACGCGGAATCCGCGCTCAAAAGCTATGTCCAGCAACTTGCCAGCAACGCGCCTGAAGGAAGAAGGAGATGAACAAAATGGCAATGAATGTTCATATTACGAATCATTTGCTATCCGTTGGCTGCCTTGAGCTGACAGGTGTCGCTGCGGCTTCCATGCTGCAGATCGGCGATACCGATTCCATTAATCTGTATTCCATTTTTGATACACCACCCGAGGCCATCATTATCGGCCCTTTTGCACCGTTGCCTGCTCCGGGCGGAGGAGAGACAGAGACTGGCATCATCCAAGGCGCTGGCGGACAATCCATCGTACCTATTCAAAACACTACCGGTACTGTTCAATCAGCAGCAACACCGGGAAGACCAGCATCTATAAATAGGAACGGCTCCATAATTCCTGCTTCCGCCGTTAACCTTACCTTATGATCGACTCCGACACTTCCATCCGCACCTCATACATCGGTTCCGTCGAAATGATCACCGTTGGGTTATCCTCCGTCATTCAGTTCGGGGATACCGGCACCATCAACGCCAAATCGACCGGTATTGCCGTGCAGCGTCAGCTCGACCACCGCGTCGGAGGAGAGGTAGACTTCAGTGGTTACTCGCTATTTAGCATGCCATTCAATCCTATGCCGGAGGAGAGCCTGGACGAAGCAGATGTGCGTACAATCCGCTCCAATCCGGTTCCGGCCATTCAGCTCGGTTCGCTTTATGTCATCACCTGCAGCTCCTCCTCCATTCTGCTTGGAGGTAGTGCCGTTGAAGTCAATCTAGAGTCCCGCCTGAAGCATTTTCGGCAATATGCTTATTCGCTCCAATCAACTCCTACTCCAAGTACAGACGTAAGCGAGATCATCCAGAACGCTGACGCCCGCGGTTCGAACCTGAACGCAGGCAGCGATTGATCTAACGATGCCATTCAATTCCAGCGCATGAACCGGGACAGATGCCGGGGTCAGTAAACATGCCCCCCGCATACATTGTAATTGTGAAGTCCGCCAATCAGCATGGCAGGGTCAATCGGACTTCATAACATCATTGTATGGGAGGCATTCAGAATGGGTTATGGGGTCGAAGGCGCTGGTGTCGGGTACGGGCCAGGCTGGGGAGCAGGCTGTGGACAGAACTGGGGCGGTTGCGGAACGGGCTGCGGAGGCAATGGCTCGACCATAGGTATGATCTTGGTTCTGTTTATTCTGCTCGTCATTATTACCCGCGCCTTTTTCATCTAGTTGAAATTCGTACAATTCGAATAGAAGCATGATGGGCTCCGCAGCTTGACCTGGCAGTAGAATGCCTGGGATAGACTAACTGCGTTGAGAAGTCGGGCAGGGAATAATTCCTTTTCAGCAATATTTTAAGAGGGCGTTCCTAAAGCAGCAGACTGCTTTAGGAACGCCCTTTTTGAAAGCTGAGAACTCCCTCCACTACTCTTCTCCCTATTCATCGTTCATTTCTTCTCTCCGTTTATCCTTCCCTTCCTTCCTCTTCGATTTCCAGAGCATCGTTCAGCATCACCATATGGATATGGTCTTCCCATTTGCCGTTAATCTTGAGATACCGCTTCGCCAATCCTTCCTCCTGAAAGCCCAGCTTGCGAACAACCGACAAGGAAGCGGCGTTGCGGGGAATAATATTCGCTTCAATCCGATGAAGCCCAAGACTGTCGAAGCCATGCTTCACGATCATCTGCACCGCTTCCGGCATATAGCCCTTTCCAAGCAACCCTTTGTCCAGACGATAGCCTAAATTACAGCTTAAAAATACACCTCTCACGATGTTGCCCAGCACAACGGAGCCGATAACGGTGTCTGGGTCCTCTTGCAAAGAAATCCAAAGCTTGACCAACCCGCCGCTCTCTATCACTTGCTGGTCCGCTTCCAACAGCGCACGCTGGGATTCCTCCGAAAAAAAAGCCTCCTCACGTTTCGGCTCCCATGGCGCTAGAAACTCCTTGTTACGAATTACATAGTTGGTAATGACCGCTGAATCTTCTGGACTCGCTTCACTTAACAACAGTCTGTCTGTCTGCAATATACTTATCAATCCATTTTCCCCTTTTGTCAAAATTATCATTCTATTGGACATTTGCCAGAGTCCGCATACCTTCCTACCACATAGATTACTTGTAGACAAGTGAAACGAAGAGTATTTCTCTACTTACTGGAGGGACCCATTATGAAAAATATCGCCAGAAAAACCTCGATTAGTAATTATAAGGGCGGCCTTGGATCAAGCATGGGCATCATTCTGATTCTATTTATTTTGCTAGTCATCGTTACGCAAGCTTTTTCTCAAAAACAAATCGCACCCTTCCCCATCGAACCGCCGGATGATGGATCATCCTCCATCGCAATCTCCCAAAGGTTCAATATCATCAACAACACGCAATCAATTACGTTCCAGCGAACTGAAATTTCTGGAAGAATTATTGATCCCCTCCCACCCACCAATCTTCTTCCCCTTGGCGGAGAACAGATCTATAATGTATCGATTCGGCTAAATAGGACAGCTGAAGGTACTGTCAATTATATTTGGTACTTGAATGACTTTTCTAGAACAGGTGAGTTGCAATTCACGCTTCGGGTACAAAACGTTAGCCTAGAAGGACTTTACGTAAATACACCTTCCATCATTGGCATTAGTACAGATGCACCGGTACGTTGGAACACGACCCGCGAACGTTTGACCATCTCCGATGAAGTCTAGTCCTACAGGAGGAGTTCAATTTGAATAAAAATAATACAGAAGACTCGGGCGGCTCCAAATTTAACTTAGGTATTATTCTGATTCTATTTATTCTGCTAGTCATCGTTACCTGCACCTTCAGCATTGGCTCAAACCGCCCCGCTTATATCGAATTTGACGATGAGTCATCCTCCATCACAGACACGCGAGTTTTCAATATCATCAATAACACGAGCAGCCTCACACTTAACGTCGTCTCTATCGTTGGGCCCTCGAGTTGGCCCACCCCCTCCATTATTGTTCCTAATGGAGGAGTGACCAGCTTCTATGTGTCGTCCAATGGATTCAATACGACCCGTGCTGAAGTGAGGCTTAATGTGAACAGCGCTAACCGAGTGAGTGTAGGCGGACTACAATGCACACTCGTAAATTTAAACAGTCAGGACAAGGCCTACTTTAGCAACGTTTCAATAACTACTCCAATTAGAGCCGCACCTCAACAATCGCAGTACCCTGAAAATATCGCGAAGTTGACTATCTACGACGTGTTCTGAAGTACGTAGTTTTTAAAATGTACAACATAGAAATCCCGGCTCCACAATCGGAACCGGGATTTCTATGTTTATAAATTCTAATCCAGTACATAACTCTAATCCAGTACATAACTCTAATCCAGTAAATAACTCAAATCCATTAAATAGCTTAATTCACCGCAAGCTCCTTGTACTTCGCCGCATACTTGGAGACGCTCTGAACGAACGTCGCATGAGACCAGGTGAGCGGAGCAACAGATAATGGAGTTCCGTCATACGGATTCAATTGCTCTGGGAGCAAGCCGCTTTCAAGAGCTTGCGACACGACCCACTCCAGCGTACGGCGCGGCGCCTCAAGATCGGCCAGTGTCCGTGCGGAGTCAATTTCATAGTTGGCTACCCACAGCGTGCAAATGATCCACGGATTACCGGGAACTTTGTCGATCTCGCCGGACTGCTGGAAGTAATAGTCATTGGTATAACGTGCGATGCCGCCAACATGGGTACGTACTGCCAGCCCATCGCGAATCGACTCCATCGTGTGGACGACTCGGTAGTCATCTGCCGGCAGCACGCCGAATTCTAGCACAGCGAACAAGCTGCTTTCCAGCGTCATATCTTTCACCCAGCCGCCGTCCTTCTGGACCAATCCACGAGCGAAACGGCCACTATCTTCATCCCAGAGATGAGTCAAAATACCTTGTTTGACGTCTGCAGCAGTCCGCTTGTAATGGTCGCTGCGCTCATAATCGCCGAATAGCTCCGTGAAAAAGGCTGCTGCCATCAATCCGCCATATACAGAAGCCGCCGTATACGTCCAGATTCCGTAGCGTTCCTCCCACAAGTCGTAGCTCGGCTTCGGTAGCGAGAGCGAGTGCTCCATATAACTGCTTAAGAAGGCAGCGGCTTTACGGATCAGCTTGCTATACATCGATTGCGGCAGCTCGATGATTTGATGACGCTGGTAATCGCGCCACAGAGCGAACAATACTAAAGCCGTTTCATCCTCTTGGATCGGCAGTCTTTTGGAGCCTTGCACCGTGTAGGGATGCCAGCTTGAGCCTACCGTACCGTCCGGATTGAACTTATGATTGAGATAACCTTCCGGGGTGAGCGCTTCCGTGCAAAATTGGAAAAATGGCGCAATGACGGTCTGATAACCGGCCAGCGACATCGCATCTGCCACAAGCGCCCCGTCACGAGGCCACATATAGCTGTAATGGTCACGATTGTATTGCAAAATATCTGTATCATTAGCGGCGATAATCGCACCACGTTCATCGGTTTGCGTGCGCACGACCAGCAAGCTGTGCCGGAACAAACGCGACACGGAAGGTGGCAAATCGCCGAGCTCCCTTTCCGCACGGTTCAACCAGTGGTTCCAGTAAATGACGACGCGGCTGAGCAGCTGTTCAGGATGATTATCCTCCACATACTGGTTGAGCTTCTTGACCTCTTCCAGACTTTTGCCGATCGACATCCAGTAGTAGATCGTCTTCTCGCCGCCAGCCGGAATAACCGTGCTGAAGCTGATTGTGCTGTCCACCGAGCCCTGAGCGATTGCGTTGCCCATGAGTACGCCGTCCTCAGCGTCGCGCCATGTCCCTTCTGCGGAGTGGAATCGCTTGATACCCGTGGAGTACTGCGTCATCCCGCCCTCCTCCGAGAAGCCGTTGAACATGAAGTAGGACGAGCGTTTATAGTGGAACAACGTATGATTATCCGGGTAATAGGCGGCGGTATCGCCCACTTCCGAGCCGTCGATCATCAGATCCTGATGGAAAAAGAGACGGAATTCCCGTTCCCGGTCCGCATGGTTACGGATGACAACCCGCTTCAGATAGATGCATTCGCGTTGGTGAATGCCATCGTTCATTTGCAGCTCAACGTTCAGTCCGCTATGCCGCGCTGTAACATCGGTCACAAGGGAATCCTCGATATATCCGAGGTTTTTGTTCCATGCTGCATCTTCAAGCCAGGTGAACTGTCCTTCAGTCCATAG
Source organism: Paenibacillus herberti (assembly GCF_002233675.1). Classification (GTDB taxonomy): domain Bacteria; phylum Bacillota; class Bacilli; order Paenibacillales; family Paenibacillaceae; genus Paenibacillus_O; species Paenibacillus_O herberti. The sequence continues at coordinate 1,935,842 of NZ_NMUQ01000001.1, forward strand.
GCCAAGGCGACAGTACTGTCCGCCGACATGATTGAGCTGGCCGACATAGGGATAATAAATATCCCGGATGTAACAGTTATGGTCCAGGTTCAGGAGCATTTTGCCATTGCCGATTACGAGATGACGGGCCATGTTTCCTTCTCCTTCCGCTCCGGTGCGAGTTGTTCGTAGAGGCCGATATATGAACTGGCGGAACGGCTCCAGCTGTAATCGTCTCGGGTTCCATTGAGAACGATCCCTTTCCAAACATCCTCTTTGTTATAAAAACCAATCGCCTCACGGATCGTATATAACATGTCGTGGGCATTGTAGTTCTTGAAGCTGAAACCGTTGCCCTCGCCAGTATATTCGTTGTATGACTGGACGGTGTCCTTAAGTCCTCCGGTCTCGCGAACAATCGGAACCGTACGGTAACGAAGTGCCAGCAATTGACTCAGACCGCAAGGCTCGAATTGCGATGGCATAAGGTACATATCCGAGCCAGCGTAGATCCGACGAGCCAGAGCATCGTTGAAGCCGGTTCGAATGCTGACCTTGTCATAACGCGAGTGGGAAGCTGTCCGAAACATCTCTTCGTACTTCCAATCCCCGGAGCCGAGAACGGCGAACTGTACCTCCTCTTCCAACAACTCGCCGAACACGCCGTCGATCAGATCGAAGCCCTTCTGCTCCACCAGGCGAGATACGATTCCGATTACCGGCACGTCGGGATTTTGCGGCAAGCCCATTTCCTTCTGAAGAGCCAGCTTATTAAGCCGTTTCTTATCCAGCGAATCGAGATAAGGAGCCTTAATCGCAGCATCGTTCATCGGGTCGAACAATTCCGTGTCGATGCCGTTTACAATCCCACTCAGATCACCCGAACGAACTCTAAGGATGCCGTCGAGACCCTCACCGTAAAAAGAAGTTTTGATCTCCTCCGCATAGGTTGGGCTGACCGTTGTAAGCTTGTCCGCGTATAACAGGCCGCCCTTCATGCAGTTGGCCGCGTCGTTATGCTCAAGCCCGTCCCATCCGAAAATTTCCGGGCCCATACCGATAAGGTCCATCATCTCTTGCATGCCGAATACGCCCTGATACCGCAAGTTGTGGATGGTGAATACCGTCCGGATGCCGGAAAGTCGTTCATCGTTCCAGTACCGGCGCTTCAGCAGAAAAGGAATGAGACCTGTCTGCCAGTCATGACAGTGCAGAATATCCCATTGCTCCTCCATACGCCTTGCCGCCTCCAGCACCGCGATGCTGAAGAAGACGAACCGCTCGGGGTCGTCGCCATAACCATATAATCCTCCGCGGCGGAAGTAATGTTCATTGTCGATTAAGTAATAGGTGACGCCGTCGATTTCACCCCTCAGCAAGCCGCAATACTGGGAACGCCAGCCAAGATTTACCGAGAATACATCCACCGTTTTGAAATGCTTCAGGTACTCCCAGGGAATCGTTTCGTAATTAGGAAGAATGACTTGTGCGTCGATCCCTTTCTCCAACAGCGCCTTAGGAAGCGCGCCAGCAACATCGGCCAACCCGCCGGTTTTGGCGAGCGGAACCGCCTCCGAAGTAGCAAATAATACTTTCATTCGTATGGTTCCCTCCAAAAATAAGCGCTCTTCCCTCTTACATAAGGCTCTATCTGTAAGGGAAGAGCGCCGAATTTAGTAAAGAAAGACCATTAAATGGTCTTCCTCTTGCCCGCCAGGAAGGGCATGCCTTCCGTACCGCGGATATCACGTTCCGCTTCAACATTACTTTCCTTGTCCAGAATGACGCGGTCCAGTTGGGTGCCGGCGCCGATAATGCCATTCTGCATAACAATGCTATTGCGAATCACCGCTCCTTTACCGACATGTACGCCACGGAACAGCACGCTGTTGATGACCGTACCTTCAATCTTGCAGCCATTCGCAATAAGCGAATTTCCGGTTTTGGCTCCCTCGAGGTAACGGGTAGGCGGCTCATCCTTTGTTTTGGTTAAAATCGCGCCCGGCTTGAAAAATAGCTCGCGGGCTGCCTCCGGCCGCAGTAAATCCATGCTCGTGCGGTAATAGGCATCCACCGTGTTCACAACGCCGAGATAACCTTCATACAGGTAGCCAAATATCCGCAGGCTGTCTACCCGTGAAAGGATCGCGTGCCGTACCAGATGATCCTGGCCCTGCGCCAATGAGGTCTGCACGAGATCCATGAGCAGATCCTTTTTCATAACATAGATTTCCATGGAATGGATATCCGTATCCATATTCCCAAAGTGGTCCTGCATCCCTTTTACACGGCCGCCCTCACCAAGCTCGACCTTGCGTGTTTTTCCACCGAGCAGGTCGGCTTGCTTTTTGCATACGAGAGTAATGTCAGCACCGTTGTTCTCATGGAAGTCTATCACCGCTTCCAAATCGATATTGCACACCATATGGCTGCGTGTCACGACGACATATTCCAGCTTGCAGCGCTGGAAGTAGTCACGATGCTGGTAGAAGTGGAACAGATCGCCGCGGCTAAGCTCATGGATATTGTCAGTTGCCGGAGGCAGGATGAACAGTCCGCTTTGACGGGTGTGCAGATCCCAAGGTCGGCCCGATCCGAGATGATCCATGAGCGAACGGTACTTCGTATGCGCGAACACCGCCACTTTAGAGATACCCGAATTCACCATGCTGGAAAGGATAAAATCAATCAACCTGTAGCGAGCTCCGAATGGAACTGTAGCCGGGCAGCGGTAGGCCGTCAGACTTTCAAGTTCGTCTGTTTCGTGAATCAGGTTGACAACTCCCATAGCTTTGTTGATCATGGCAGCGGTACCTCCTCGAGCGATTGGATTAAGCTTACCTTCTCATCGCTGCCAACGACGCCTATGTCACGGCTATCCGGCGAACCGAGCCTAACTCCTGGCTCCAGCACGGCATTCTCGCCTACGATGGTGCGATACACCATGGCGCCTGCGCCGATGACGGCTCCCGGCATAATGACCGATTCCTCGATCACGCTGCCTTTGCCGATCTCTACGCCGCTGAACAGCACCGAGCGATTTACTTCACCTTCGATGATGCAGCCCTCTGAAATCATCGATTCCGTGACGGATGCCGCTGGCGAAACATAATGAGCGGGCCGATTATGCCTCGTAGAATAGATGCGCCAGTCGCTGTCACCGAGATCGAGCAAAGGCTCATCGCCGAGCAGATCCATGTGAGCTTCCCAGAGACTTTCGATCGTGCCGACATCCTTCCAATAACCCTTGAACGGATACATATGAAGCATAATGTCATCCTCAAGCATGGCCGGAATGATGTCTTTGCCGAAGTCATGAGAGGACTTGCGGTTAGCCTCGTCGCGAATGAGATACCGCTGAAGCACCTTCCAGTTGAAAATATATACTCCCATAGAGACGACGTTGCTGACAGGATGTTTAGGCTTCTCCTCAAAATCGGTAATTCGGCAGTTATCGCCGATGATCATCGTACCGAATCGGCTTGCCTCCTTGATGTCGACTTCAAGTCCAGCTACGGTCACATCCGCGCCTGTCTCCTTGTGATGCTCTAACATCTGCTCATAGTCCATTTTGTAAATATGATCGCCGGAAATAATGAGTACGTATTCGGGTTCATAACGGTCGATGAAACCCATGTTCTGGTAAATGGCGTTGGCTGTCCCTTTATACCAATCGCCCCCCTTAGATTTCACATAAGGCGGCAGTACGGCCATTCCGCCATCGCTGCGGTCAAGGCCCCAAGGGCTGCCAATGCCTAAATATCGATTCAGCACGAGCGGCTGATATTGGGTCAGCACACCTACGGTGTCGATTCCCGAGTGCATGCAATTACTGAGCGTAAAATCAATGATCCGGTATTTACCTCCGAAGTGGACGGCCGGTTTGGCCAAATCCTTTGTGAGCACGCCTAAGCGTTTGCCTTCTCCCCCGGCAAGCAACATGGCAATCATTTCTTTTTGGCCCATGATCCCAACTCCTCGTGTCAATGTGTTCCCCGCGGCTGGAGCTCTAGAAGTTGGAAGGATAGCGGGGGCAGATGCAGGTTAAGGCTGTAATCTTGGCCATGCATTGGTGCTGCCGTGCTGGTATAACGGGCCGAAAGCTCCTGGGAGGAGCCCCCGAATTGGGAATCGTCGCTGTGCAGGAGGAGCTTGAAGCGCCCTTTGTCCGGTACTCCGACTTGGTATTCCCCATAATCGTTGCCCGAGAAGTTGGCGACAGTGACCGTGTAGCCACCGCTCCGCCCTCTGCGGATAAAGGAGATTACGCTCTGCTCGGCATTGTTCACATCGATCCACTCGAAACCGGCCGGATCGAAGTCCTGCTCCCACAAAACGCTTTGCTTGCGGTACAGTCCGTTCAGCTTGCGCACGTACTGTTGCATGTTTTTGTGAGAATCGTACTGGAGGACCATCCAGTCGAGAGAGTCGTTATCCTTCCATTCGTCGAACTGACCGAATTCTCCTCCCATGAATAGTAGTTTCTTGCCGGGATGTGTCATCCAGAATCCATAGAAAAGTCGCAGACCAGCAAACTTCTCTTCATAACTTCCCGGCATTTTGTTCAGCAGGGAATTTTTGCCGTGTACGACCTCATCGTGAGAGAGCGGCAGGATAAAATTCTCCGTGTAGGCATACATCATGGCAAAAGTAAGCAAATCATGGCGCTTCGACCTCTCGGAAGGCTCAAGTTGCATGTAGCGGAGCATATCGTTCATCCAGCCCATGTTCCACTTGAAGTTGAAACCGAGTCCTCCTTCATGAACCGGCGCCGTGATTCCAGGCTCGGAAGAGCTGTCTTCTGCTATCATCAGCGTATTCGGGAAATAGTGAAAAACTGCCTTATTGAGCCTTTTCAAAAACTCGTCCGCCTCAAGATTGCGAGTTCCGCCATATTTGTTGCGCGTCTGCTGCTCCGGCGTTTTGTCCATCGTCAGATCCCTCATGCTGGCAACCGCATCCACGCGCAAACCGTCGATATGGAACATATCCATCCAGTACAGCGCATTGGAAATGAGGAAGCTCTGTACCTCAGTGCGGCTGTAGTCGAAAGCATTCGTTCCCCAAAGCGGCTTTTCCGCGAGCCGCGGATCGCTTCCCTCGAAGATCGGCGTGCCATCGAACTCGCGCAGCCCCTGTTCATCTTTGCAAAAATGGGCCGGTACCCAGTCGAGAATGACGCCAATGCCTTTACGGTGGCAGCGATCGATGAACTTCATCAGGCTCTTAGCCGAGCCGTAGCGTGCCGATGGCGCGAAAAATCCGGTAATCTGGTACCCCCATGACTTATCGAAAGGATGCTCCGCCAGCGGCATAAGCTCGATATGGGTGTAACCCATCTTCACGACATAGTCGAGAATTTCTCCGCCAATCTCATCGTAACTGTAAAAGACCTCTTCGCCCTTGATTTTCCACGTTCCAAAATGCATTTCATAGATGAGCATCGGCTGGTCGTATGCTGCTGTTTCTTGCTTGCGTACTTGCCACTCCTCGTCCTTCCACTTGTATCCGGACAGGTCACCAACGACGGAGGCGGTACCGGGGCGAAGCTCGCTCACGAAAGCGAATGGATCGGCCTTCAGTAGCTTGCGCCCATCACGGGCCAGAATCTCGTATTTGTACAAATCTCCAGGCTTCATGCCGGGAATAAACAACGTCCAAACACCGGTTCCGCCGATCTGTTCCATCCCGTGCTCGGAGCCTTTCCAGTCGTTGAAGTCACCTACGACGCCGATCTCGACGGCATTAGGAGCCCACACGGTGAAGCGGACTCCCTTGCGCCGATTCTCTAGTGCGATATGCGCTCCGAAAGTGCGGTAAGCAAAATCGTTTTCGCCTCGGTTGAACAGATAAACATCCTTTAATAACTCATTGTCTTCTTTTACGCTAACAGTCGGCATGGAGACACCTCCGGAGAATAATAGATGAGACTGGCAGCAATTGCGTCATGTTGGTTTGATTAATAACAGGAATAGCGTAATGAATAGCGGACCATCAATAGCAAACCTCTCTTACGTTGAGAAAGTGAACCTCTACAGCATCGAGATAAGGAAACTCTATGGTGTCGAAATTGTGAACATTTTCGATATTGCGATAAGTACACTCTGTGGTGTCGAGAAAGTGAGCCTCTACAGCATCGAGATAGCGAACCCGTGATGATTTTTCGAGGCTGTTTTTATGTTATGTTCTCCCGCAGGCATGTAAATTGGAATTTACAAGGTTATTCACCTTTAAATGTAAACACTTTCACGAGCTACTTACTCTTAACATTTACCCTTAGTGAATGTTTGCAAACCAGTGTGCAGCTTAAGTTGCACGGGCAGTTGCCAGCCAGAGTAGAGCTTAAACTGCAGGAGCAGTTGTACAAGAGAGCACAGCCTGAGCTGCAGTCAGAACTAGTCGCAGCTAGAATTTATTCCTTTTACTACAGAAAGTTATTCTCTTCCAAAAAAGCTTTTCCCTTCTTGAAAGTTTTTCATTTTTAATAGCAGTCGTTCTTTAGTCTCAAACTCTTCGTCCGCTGGATGGTATATTAGGGGTGATTTTATCGAATATCGAAACCCTTTTCTTCTACTCAGTTAGATTAGAAAACTGGTCGAATTAAAGCGCGATGAGTTTCTCTCGTGCATAAGTTGACCAGTCCACGCGAGAAAACTGCACAAAAATACCCTGGCTGCTTGGCAGCCAGGGTATTTTCAAATGTGGATGGTGGTGAAACTCGTCCTAGAGTTGTCCCAGAGAAATCGCCGATTTCCGATCCCTGCTTCCTCGGCAGGTTGCTCTTAACGGCGGCCTTTGATGTGCAGGCAAGCGAGAATCATCGTAAAAGCCGTCATCGACAACAGCGGAATCGTGATGAAGCCGAACCAGTTCAGGTAATCCCTGTTGCAAGGAACTCCTGATTTGCAAGGCACGATACCCGCCAGATCCGGGAACCAAATCAGCATATTGTGATACAGAGCAATCGCAATGCCAATCCAGGCCAGCGGGATCACATAACGGGTAATCGAGCGATCACCCTTGTAAACCGCAACGCCCAAGATTATAGCAAGCGGGTACATGAAGATGCGCTGGTACCAGCAAAGATCACAAGGGATGAAGCCCTTTATTTCGCTAAGATACAAGCTGCCCAGTGTGGCCGTCAGTGCGATAATCCAGGCAAAATAGAACCGGTATCGCTCCCAAAAGCCGAGATACTCCACCTCGTCTTCATATTCATCTTCATCCGAGACTGCTTGTTGGGTCCAATTATCCATGGTTAATCATTCTCCTTGTTCGGATCTTATTGGAGCTTGCTCTCAATCGCAGCCTTGATGTCTCCGTAGCTTTTGAATTCGATTTGTTGGCCATTAACGAACAAGGTCGGCGTGCCAGGAATGTTAAGCGTCTGTTCTGCTAGCTTTTTTTGATCGTCGATTTTGTCCTCTCCAACCTTCGCATCGATGTCGCTGGCCAGTTTGTCAAAGTCAATGTCGAGCTTCGCATCCTTCGCTATTTGCACCATTCTCTCTGGAGTGGCCCATAAAGTTTGTTCATCGCCCTGATTGGCGTATATCGCATCGTTGTAAGGCCAGAAGGCATCCGGATTTTGCAGATAAACCGACTCAGCAGCAATAGCAGCTGTTTTAGAGCCAGGTCCAATGAAAGCATAGTTGGCAAAATACAGGGCTACCTTTCCCGGTTCAATAAAATCCTTGACGAGATCCGGTTTCACTTGTACCGAGAAGGCTCTGCAGGCGCCACAAGTGTAATCCCCGAATTCAACAAGTTTGACCGGAGCTTTCTCATCGCCAAGGCGAGGAAGCTCGCTGTAATTGAATTCATACAACGTTTTGGAGTCCTTCGATGAGTTGTTGATCCCCAAAATGATGACAACCGCAATGAAGGCAAAGGCGATTGTCAGCCAAATCAAGCCTCCACTCCCTTTTTTCTGTTTGGAAGGAGGTACGTAAGCGAATTTCTTTTTCTTCTTACTGGAATTAAATTGGCCCAAGAGGATGTTCTCCCTTCAATTGTAAGGCTGAAAAATAGGAATGCCATATTATACTAGCCTTAGATACTTACTAAAGTATAGCTACCATGTACGAACAGCGTCAAGCGTAGAAAGTTTAGTTTTCGGGCGGATATATCGACGATTGTGTGAAGCTCAGCTACCCCTATACCAATTAATATCATCTACCATTAGCTTGCTGCCGCCCCCGTTTTGCGAACGAAATCTCAGCTCGATGTAATCCAGCGCTCTTATGTCAATCCTAGAATTAACGGTTCGGAATTGCTGGAATGAGAATCGGATCGTTTGACGGACCGGCTCCGGCGAACGGCTGTATTTACCTTTGCTAATCTGGTTGTCCAGCCAGGCGAGACGCATGAAGTTATCCTGTCGGGGAGCGGCCAGCGGTGACGGCAGCTCAACTTCCGCCTCGCGCCCGCTGAGGTCACGCAAAACGACTGACAGCTGCAGTGCCTGCGGCTGACAAGCCTTTTCGAGCTGGCACATATCCCAGCTGCGGTTAGTAACCGCGAAGCTCAAGCCACCGAGCTCGGTGTCAGCCGGGGACGGCAGACCGGTGAACCGCAGCCAGCCACCTGCAGAGCTTGACGTTAGATTTCCAGAGTTAACCCTGGTCCCATCCGAAGGCTTGATGTAGTTTTCGGCTGCCGAAGGCCAACTCAATACAGCTCCGCGGCTTCCTTTGACATCACCGTTGCGGTCTGGCAGCGGCTCTTCGGACCAGCTCAACAGCGGTGAGACGGAAGCGGAAACACCTCTCCCCGGCCTCGTTTTATCACCACTCTCGAAATCCGCTATAGTCTGTTCGCCCGCATCATTATATTGGTTGAGGACAGCGAGTCCCGGTAGACCCGTCGTCACATCAGAGTCCGAGTCCGGTATCAGTCGTTTACGAGCCTGCTCGTCCTCGCCGAGCACCGCATCGGCAAAAGCTCCAATATAAAAAGCTGCCGCATCCCGTTGCCGCTCGCTGCTGAGCAGCCCCTGCTGGTTAAGCAGCAAACCGCCTGGAAGAGAAATATCCATCGTCCCCCAGTCGCTGTTAAATCGGCTATGGTTGGCATTTTCGATGTAAAAAGCGCTCTTGAACCCACCCGAGCCGGCACTGTAGCTTGTCCGATTATATTGCCTCTCTCCATAAAAAACAGTCAAATCCGCATCCCGCGAGCCATGCAGCGTTAAATAACTGACATCCCTCAGCTGCGCCTGCTTGCCCTCGACGACCATATCTGTCGGTGCAATAGCGGCAACCCCGGCAATGGAAGCACGGAGATCTTCTTCGCCGCTGAACCAGTGCTCAGCATCAGCTGCCATCGCCGCCGCCTGCCCTCCTCGGGAGTGGCCGATCAGCAGCACTTTATCCGTGTCCAGTCGACCAAAAAGCAGCTGTCCTGGCTCATTCGCCAGCCGCTTCAGCTCATCCAGATGACGCAGCAGCATCCAGGCTCTGAGACGCATATCGGAATCCGATATTCCGCTCCAAGGCGAATAATTGAAAAAGTTCTGATCCACTGAAGCTACGGCGTAACCTTTGCCCGCCAGCAGCTCTCCCAAATAGCTATAGCCCTGGTCGGACGGCTGAAGCGCAATATGGTTCCCATGTACGATAAGTACCAGAGGGAACGGCCCTTCCCCTTGCGGCAGCCAAAGTGTGCCGTTTATCGGCAGCCGCTCTGGTTTGAAGCCCCAATACCAGGACTGAAGGCCGCTCCATGAAGTCAGCATAGCAGAGCCATCAACGGAGTTCGTAAGTACATCCGCCTCACTCGAAAACTCGTCTCTCCGACCTGCTCCACTCCCGTATGTCAGAACGGAATACGCATAACTTCCTCGCTCAACTGTGTTAATTGGAGCATCGGAATCTGCGCTGTCATCTGAGCTGGCTAGAGGGATTAGCAATAATGCAAAAGCTGCTGCTATAACAACCAAATGCGGGCGGGGACGCCGCTGCGAAAGTCTTGAGCACACTAGGGCGAAAACGATGCCCGCCCCTGCAGCGATAATCGCATAAGTAGCAGAGAGCAGCAATGAAGCAAGCAGCGTCGTCTCAATGACGAGCAGTACGGCCAACATACCACCGGCAAGCGTCAAACAACTTCCGAGGAACAGTCGCGGCATCGGCAACCGAATTACAGCTAGCAGCCAGGCGATTAGCCAGGAACCGAGCGTCAGCACCATCGTGCCGACCAGTGTCATAACCATAACATCCAGAGATGCACCGAAGCCAAGCGACAAGCCTAGTGACGTGGCGCCGCACAGAAAAGCTGCGGCAATCCAGATGCCGGCCATCGCCCGCCTCCAGAAGAGGGTATCCCGTTCCGCAGGAGCAGGAACTCGCCGCAGACGAGCCGTCCGCTGCGGCTGCGACCGGCGGTTAAGCTGTATTTGTGTCCTATTAACTGACAATGAAATCTTCCTCCATGCAGGGCTAGCCTTACCTATCGTTGAATTAAGATGAACTCATCAAGAGACGATCGGGTGACAAGTGTAATTATAGCAGACAGGAGTGAAGTTTGGTCTTTGAAACAATACCCTCTGCTCTTTCAAACGGTAATCCGATTGGGGTCGTCCCCGCCCGTTTCCTGGCGTTTCCAGTCAGCTTCCAGCAGCCCGTATACAATATGGTCGCGATAAACTCCGCCGCTGTATTCCTCCTGTCTCAGCACTCCCTCTTGTTTGAAACCGAGTCTTTCCGCCACGGCGCAACTGCGCCGATTGTCGGCCCGTGCCCGAATCTCCACCCGGTTCAGGTCCAGTGTTGCAAAGGCGAATCGAATCATCTGGGCCGCAGCATCCGTCATGATTCCTTTGCCCTGTCGGGCAGAGTCCAGCCAGTAACCGAGCGTAGCCTTCCGGTTGCGAAAATCGAGCTCCTGGTAGCTGATCAAACCTGCTGCTTCCCGTCCGTCGAAAATCACAGCAGACATCGCTTTACCTCCCTTGTAGCGCTTACATTCAAAGCGGACATAATTTTTCATATCCGCAGCATTCTCAATCTGATGCACCCATGGCAGCCATGCTTCCAAAACGGCACGGTTCCTTTCCACGGTACGATAAAGCGCTTTAGCGTCGGCGGTACGGAGCAGCCCCAGATGCAGGCCTTTTTCAAGCTCGCAAGCAAACATTCTCGGTCCTCCAATTCATGCTCATTCCATCCCTTCCACGTATGAGATTTACCATTTTCGAACAAGATCGTGTACAATAAGACAGTATAACGTCTATATGAAATGGAGGCTGAAATCTTGAGCAAACTGCATCAGCAAATCGAACGTTACGCAGATCTGATCATCCAAGTGGGCGTCCGTATACAATCCGGCCAAAAGCTGGTCATCAACGCTTCCCTGGATTCCGTCGATCTGGTCCGAGTACTTGTTCGCAAAGCTTATAAGGCGGGAGCATTCTCCGTCAAGGTCAACTGGGTAGATGACGCGATCTCACGCGCTCGATATGAACTAGCTCCGGATGAAGCGTTCCTGGAAGAGCCAAAATGGTATGCCGCCGAGATGATGGATCTCGCTGAGCAAGGAGCTGCGATTATCAGCGTTGTATCGTCGGATCCCGACCTGCTGAAGGGCATCGCTAAGGAACGAATTACGAATCATCAGAAAACATACGGCAAAGCGCTGTCTACATACCGTCAGATGATGCAATCCGACAAATTCAGTTGGTGCGTCGTTGCTGCGCCTTCCAAAGCATGGGCTTCTAAGGTGTTCCCCGGATCAACCGAAGAGGAGCAATACACCAGCTTGTGGAACGCCATTTTAAGGGCAGTCCGCTGTGACCTCGACGATCCCGTGGCGGCTTGGGAAGAACATATTGCAAACCTGAACTCCCGTTCCCAGTACCTGAATTCGCGCAAGTTCAAAAAGCTGCATTACACCGCTCCAGGCACGGATCTGACAATCGAGCTGCCGAAAGGCCACCTCTGGGTCGCGGCTGACAGCACCAATGCAAACGGAATTCCGTTTGTTGCCAACCTGCCGACTGAGGAAGTATTCACGGCTGCTCAGGCCGATGGCGTAAGCGGTTATGTATCCAGCACGAAGCCGCTCAGCTACGGAGGCAATATCATCGACAACTTCAAGCTGACGTTCGAAAACGGCAGCGTGGTCAAGGCTGAAGCAGAGCGCGGCCTCGAAACGCTGGAAGGATTACTGGACATGGACGCTGGCGCCCGTCGCATCGGCGAGGTAGCGCTTGTGCCTTTCGATTCGCCGATCTCGCGTTCCAACATTCTATATTACAACACGCTGTTCGACGAGAATGCATCCAATCACCTCGCACTCGGCAGCGCCTACGCCTTCAATCTTGAAGGTGGCAAAGAGCTGTCGCAAGACGAGCTTGCCAAGCGCGGCCTCAATACGAGCATTACGCATGTCGATTTCATGATCGGCTCCGCCGATATGAACATCGATGGAATTACCGAAGACGGCAGCTCCGAGCCGATCTTCCGCAGCGGCAACTGGGCGTTTTAATTATAAAAGAGCGAGTGGCTAGCCGATTCCGGTTCTCCACTCGCTCTTTTTTTCTGCCCAAATATCCGAATTCCTTCAGCGTCGCTTCATTTATAAAGACATCCGGTGTCCATATGGCGCCATGATCTTGATGCCGCTGCCCACGCCCAGCTTGCGGCCCGACACGAGCCAAGCTTGCGCTGACCGCTGCAGGCTCGTCTTCACTTCATAATCGAGCGGATTCTCTTGAACCGAATGGAAAATTCGCTTTTCGGCTTGCCGGGAATATTCATTGACATCATAGATTTCAAAATGATTCTGAAACTGAATAATATTAGACTGGCTGCCGAGCAATTCAGTAAGCCCGGGATAAAGCAGCCACGACTGGCAAATAAATACGGGAGTTATGCCGCGGAAGAACGTTAGGGCTGCTTCAAATGACGCCTCGACCTCATGCGAGAGCAAGGGCTCACCTTCCGGAATATGTACATTGAGCACAATTTGCTGCTTTTCAATAACGGCGTCATCTACCCTGACCTCTTCACTCATGGCTAAGGGCTGGAATTGCAGCCGACCCAGCCGGAAAAGCTTGAGTTGTACATGCTCTTTCAACCAATCATATTGAGCGATCCCGTATTCTCCAAATTTCCGCACACAGGCCGTACACCAAATTTGAAGATCCGAAAACGTGTCAAAGTAAATCTTAGTATCGATTCCCCGCTTCTGATAAGCTTCATAGGCATCAACCGCAAATCGCACAAAGAGATACAGCATTTTGGGGCGGAAATCAGACTCGTTTTCAAGCTCCTTGAAAAAGGATTCCGAATGATTGTAAAAGGCCGTCTTGTGCTGCGAATACTCCGCTTCATCCATGTTATACGCTGCAATCAGCCCTCTAGCACCTTGATGGAGCCCAATGCCCTCGCAAAAATCATCGATTGTCATGCGCGTCCCTGCCCTCCCCAAGCAAGAAACGATAACCGATGCCTGGTTCTGTCGCGATATAGATCGGGTCGGCAGGATGATCATCCAGCTTTTTGCGCAAATGGCCAACATAAATACGGAGATAATGGCCCTCCGTCTCCAAATGCGCCGAGCCCCATACTTGGCGCAGCAACTGCTTCTGGGTCATGACTTTGCCTGCGTTGAGGGCAAGCGTTTTGAGCAGGTCGTATTCCGTCGGCGTCAGCTTGATTCGATTGCCTGATCGCTCCACCAGCCGCTGTGCCAAATCGATCGTCAGCTCTCCGAAGCGAAGTACGGGTTCTGTTGAAGCCGTACCAACCGCATGCCGAAGCGCCACGCGGATGCGAGCGACAAGCTCGCCCATGCTGAACGGTTTGGTGACATAGTCATCGGCCCCACTGTCGAGCGCCTCGATTTTATCTTCTTCCCGATCCTTGGCCGTTAGCACAATAACCGGCACCGGCGACCATTGCCGAATGCGCTTCAACACTTCCAGTCCAGGCCCGTCCGGCAACCCAAGATCGAGCAAAATAAGATCCGGATGGTTCATCGATGCTTGCAACAAACCGTCCGAGCCGGTTCCGCTTTCAAGCAGATCGTACTGATGCGCCTGGAGCGTTACTTTCAGCAGCTTGCGAATCTGTGGTTCATCCTCGATAAGCAGGATGCGCGCTCCCTTGTGGGCTTCACTCAATTTGTTCCCCTCCTTGATCCACCAGCTCCAGCTGTTCAAGCGGAAGTTCTACGGTGATAGCTGTTCCTTTGCCGCCAGCGCCGACACCGGCCGTAATCGCGCCTCCATGCAGCTCAGCGATTCCTTTGGAGATCGCCAGTCCGAGACCAGTTCCTGTCAAGTGAGCCGCATTGCCGCTGCGATAAAATTTATCAAATACTTTGGAAACATCTTCGCTTGGAATGCCGATCCCCTCGTCACGTACAATAAGCAGCACGCGATTGTCCGTCGTCCGCACTTCCAGCTCAAGCACGCTTTGTTCCGGGGAATATTTGATGGCATTGCTAATAATATTGACCATCATCTGCTCCAGCAGCACCGGATCGCCTCTCAGTAGCGGCACTGGCTCCGGCATGAGCATGACCGTTCTGCGACTACCGCGAGCCTCGCGAAGTTGGCGCAGAGCAGCGCCAATCAGCTCATCAGCGCCTACCCAGTCGCGCCGCAGCTTGAGCATGCCTCCCTCGAGCCGCACCATCCCGAGCAGGTTGCCAACGAGCCGGTTCATGCGCTGAGCACCATTGCGGATGGACTCAAGCAGCTCACGCTTCTCATTATCTGTAAAAAGGTTCCCCGATTCCAGCAAGCCGCTGCTGGAGCCGATGATTTCCGCGAGCGGTGTTCTCAGCTCATGCGACACCGAATCGAGCAGCGTTGCTCTCATACGCTCGGATTCCGCTGTCACTTGCGCCAGCCTAGCCTCTTCGCCGCGCTTGATGCGGGCCAGCGCACCTGCAGCTAGATCGCTCAGCGCCGCCAGTCGCAACCGCTCCTCCGAATCTGGCCACCCGTCTTGCTCCCGACTTCGAAAAGATACGGCCCCATGCACAGAATCCTCTGCTAACAAGGGCAAACAATACACCGGGTTATCCATCGATTGTGAGATTCCCCTATCAGCAACCTCACTGATTAACATCGCTCGCTTCGCTACCGGAAGATTTGGGTCCTCGGGATCGGCAGCTCGTGAGCGGCCTGATTCATCATGCCTTTGGAGCTCGCCTCCGGCTGTCGGAAGATAGAAAACCGTTTCCAGACCAGACATTTCCCGGATTCCACCGCCAAAGGCCCGCAATAGTGCTGGCAAGTCCGTCACATCGGACATGCTTCTGCTCATTCCGTACAAAATCGCCGTGAGACGCTCCTGCTGCCGAGCCTGTTTCACCTGTTGTTTGAGACGATCTGCAAGTCCAGCAGTCATAAGCGCCACCGCAAGATAAACAACGAAGGAAATTAGGTAACGCAGGTCGGCGACCGTAAAACTAAGTACGGGAGGTACAAAAAAGAAGTCAAAAGCAAGTACGCCCGCAATCGCCGCAAATACCGCCGGTGCTCTTCCGCCATAAACCGCGCATAACAGTACAGGAAATAAAAAAAGCAAAGCCGCGTTAACCGGCTCCATACGCAGAACGGGAAGCATCAATACCACAGTAAGCCCAGCTATGCCGAGCGTCGTAGCAGCGTAGATCCGCCAGCGCCGATTGGCCGCAGATGTTTGCATTCTATTCTGTCCTCTCTCTACCTGAATGGTATACCTATTATAGCTTAGGAGACGCCATAATCCAGCAAAATCCAATTCATCCCCTGTCCCCTTTATACAAGCTGACAGATGCATCTTTTACAAAATGTATAGCTTTGTGTGAGGGAATTATTGGTATAATGCACATGCAGTCAAATCCCAATCCTGTCAGGAGGTATGAAGTAATGAAAGCTTTTGTAAGACTTTTTGCTTGCGCCGCACTAATCTTCTCCCTGGTGCTGGGCAGCGCGCAGCCGCTGGGGCTGTCGCCTGTTCCTAACGCCGAGGCCGCTGTTTCAGGGCCGACAGATTTCGCTGGTATCATCAGTTATTTGAAAGCCAACGGTAAGCTCCCGCCTAACTTTTTGACGAAAAGCCAGGCATCCAGTAAGGGCTGGGTATCCAGCAAATGCAATCTAGCTACTGTTGCTGCGGGGTACAGTATCGGCGGAGACGTGTTCCAAAACCGCGAGGGCTTGCTGCCAGCGAAAAGCGGCCGCACCTGGCGTGAAGCGGACGCCTACTATACATCTGGCTGCCGCAACGCTTCTCGTGTGTTATATTCCAATGACGGGCTGTACTATTCAACAGACGATCATTACGCTTCCTTTAAAAAATGGTAGATAACATGTTAAAATGAGGAAAAAGGGACTTGTCCAAGCGGCAGGTCCCTTGGTCTTCCCAGCTAGGAATCAAGAAAGCAGGTGTAGCAATGAAAGAGCTTCTGCTAAATGGAAAAAAACTTGCGTCTATGGACGATGTGCATGACTTATTTGCTAGGGAATTAGCTTTTCCCGATTATTACGGCCGTAATCTGGATGCCTTGTTCGATTGCCTGCAGGATTACAGCGAGCCACCGATTCGTATCCGATGGTCGCACTATAAGGAGAGCACGGCGAAGCTTGGCAACCGTAGCGCTGAATCACTCCTAGAGCTGCTGAAGGACATGGAGACCGAAGTAGCGGGATTCACGGTTGTGGTGGAGGAATAGTGTAAAAGGCAGTCTCCGTCATCCCGGTATGAACCGGTGATGACGGAGACTGCCTTTTGTCTGTGAAAGCTGTGGCTTATGGAGAAGCCATGGCAATTTCGTGTCATAGAAGCGATTTGAAGCGGGACTAGAGTACGCTGCGGGAAGAGACGTAGCGGTCTTTCCACCAGCCGGAGTTCAGGTTGTCTATTTTAACGCCATCCGCGGAAGGTGCGTTATGGATGAACTGACCGTTCCCCATGTAGATGCCGACATGGTTAATTGCACCGTTATTGCTGCCGATTGAGTCGAAGAAGATCAGATCGCCCGTTTGCAGATTGGCACGGCTCACCGCTTTGCCCTGGAGCTTCTGAGAGCTTGTCCCCCATTTGAGATCAACGCCCACTTTATCGTAAATAAACTCAGTGAACGAGGAGCAGTCGAAGATCAGCTGGGATGTATTACGAACGCCGAATTCATACGAGACCCGTCCCATGTAGCTCTTGGCAAGCTCAACGACCTGGTTGCGCTTGGATGACGCATCTCCCGGCTGAGTTGTTTGCCCACCATCGTCTGTATGGGTCTCGTCATGCGTGGAATATTTGCTATCCGAGGAAATGAACCCGCTCTCGCCCTGCTTTGTTTGTATTTTCAGCCAGCCAGTTCCTGCATGGCCGACGACATTTACCTGCTCACTTTTTTTAAGCATACGTATTTTGGATGAATTGACGCTTGCCTGCTCCCGCATGTTTACGCCATAAGTAATTTTAGTATCATAGGATACAGCTGCGGACACCGTCTGAGTAACCGGCATCCATGTCGCTCCGATCACGCTAAACCCCAGTGTTGCACATAGCGTTGCTCCGACCAGCTTTTTCGTGACCCATATGTTGTTCATCTAGTTGTAGCCTCCTTGGGTTTGTCTGGAACACAGCATATCAGAAATGAAAGTAACTATATTTTTCCACAAAGAACAAAAAGCCAATTAGAGACTGGCTTCTTTGACCTTTGTTAGAAAAATATGAGAAAGCTCTCACATTTGGAGGCGAGGCGGTCGTAGGCTCTAAAAAGCTGTGTATTTTAGTGGAGGATCAGGTTTAGACGTTGCGGTAGCTGGACTTTTATGGCGTCCGCCTCCAGGATAGGGTAATTCAAAGAGGAATTGAATGGTGGATCACACTTCCATTTTAGTAAAGGTACGAAGGGGCCTTCCATAGTCATCTAGGGATGACTATGGAAGGCCCCTTTTGAATTTGAAGTTGATGTATTAAAAGCCTTTTTTAGAGTGCAATTTATAAAGCCCGGACCTCACTCTTCCTATTACATAAGATATTACTATAATCTGAATACTCTCATAGAACGAAGGAGACTGAAGATGAACAATAACGGCTATGAACAACAGCGAGTAAATCCAAATGGGAAGAGCATCGGCATTATACTGATTTTATTTATTCTGCTAGTTATAGTCACCCAGGCCTTTTTAACTTCAACTCAAAGCGAGGAGCCGGATCAGTTAGTTATTCTCGCTACTCAAGGCTTCGATGTTTACAACCATACAAACTACCAATTCAATTTTATTGAATCTACTATGACAAAAGTAACTCCGACCCCACTCAACATTCCAAGCCAGGGTAAAACGCATATTGAGTTACCTCTCAAATGGCAGGACACAAGCACTTCAGTTCTGTTCTTTAGTATTAAGGATAACGAGGTTCCTCCAAATCCTAATTTCCCTACAAATGCCCAAATGAGATTTACCATATCTTGCGAATATGATTTCTTTGGTGGTAAGAAATCATATGTTTTTTATTATAGTTCGAATGCCGTTCCTTTAAGATTTACTAGTACTAATACCTCGTTGAGAATTTATTATCCGGAATAATGGGACCGAATTCTGAAAAATCACATTACTACCAACTTGAATATTGTTACTACTTAGGTACCTCTAAATTTAGCTAGGGCGCACTATTCGAATGACCAGGTCCCGTTTAACAACAATCAAGCGAAGCGAGAAATCAAGCGAAGCGAGACTTGTGTTTGGCTGTTGTCAAACAGAAGGTTTCCGGGAGTTTTCGAACGACGGAAGGAGCCCGGCAATTCGCTCGTATGCGCAGTGTGGTTTCGACGATCATGAAGCAGTAGTAGGAGCTGCTCCCTTCGCTTGTCTCAGCCTTGTCGGGGCAACTGCGGCTTAGATAGGCATAAGTCGTAACCAAGTCAGTCTCGTATTGATGTGGTCATGCACAATTTGTATGATTTTTCACTCAACATGCATTCGGGCCGTGCTGATTTTTTGGATTTTGTACGATAAATCATTCAAAATGGCTGGGCATAGGCGACGAAAGCTGAGCTTTGTATGTTTTATCACACAAAGTATTGAAAAGAGGCGGCTATAAACCGAATTTTATACGATAAATCGTACAAAAAAAGTTGCGTTGCCCACGAAAGACGAGTTCAAACCCTATTCCATTCAAATCGAGAGGAGAAGCACGCCCCGATGATCCTGCACAGCGCAGAATTATTCGGACGTTTTTCATTTACCTATATAGGTACCTAAGTAGTACCTGAATATTTACAGCTATTCTTTCTGCTTACCTGCTAATCAAAGATGTTCACATTATACAAAAGAAGGCATAGCATCCTCAAATCCCTCGAGGCGCTGTACCTTCTTCTCTGTTTAGGCTTGTTCAGAAGCATTCTTCCCGATGCCATTTTCTAATTAGGTAAAAGCCCATGAGTATCCTTAAAATAAGTTCGGTTGTGTAGCATGCTTGGGTGGCCAGGAAATAGCTTAAGCGCTTCCTCGTTGTGTGTATGTGCCTTAGAATATAAGCCTAACCTGTCATAGCATAGACAGAGCTGCAGATGTGGATACCAGGTGCTGGAGGATCGGTCCGACATCCCCATCGTAGCAGGAGGCTCAGTCGTCACCGCAAGGTCATACCAGTATGCGGCGACGGTGTAGCTTCCAGCATCGAAAAGCGCATTGCCGATGGAACAGCATACCTCAGGCCGCGGCGTATCGTACGAAAGCGCCCGGAGTGCGGACTGCAAGCGCAGCTCGGGCTGGTTGAGTGCCGAATAGCAAGCTGACAGCTTTATACATGCTTGGATGTTGTCCTCCACCCAACCTTCGCCTGTCCTCAGCATCGTCTCGTAATGAATAGCAGCTTCGTCGTTATGACCATGATCTTTAAGCTCATTCGCAAAATAATAGAGATCACGAATATTAAATTCCTCGCCCTGCTCCCTCCTACTCCTATAAATGCGCAAATTCCGGTCCGTATAGGCCTTGTCCTTGTCATGCTGCACTTCGGCATCCAGATCCAAATGTTGACCATACGCATTCAAATACTCATGAACTGCCCCGATCCACTCGAATTTGCAGTCCCGCCGCACCAGGCGGTTGCGTCTCAAACTTGAGAGCGCTTCTCCCGAGGCGCTGCGACTTAACACATAAGGCATAGTGACCCGGGAAATAGCAGGATCGAGGGTTTGCTTGAGATTTTTCAGCATTACAGCATCCTTTTGATTCAAATAATCGTCTGCATCCAGCCATAAAATATAATCTTTAGTCGCCTTGGAAAATGAGAAATTACGCGCAGCGGCAAAATCATCCACCCATTCAAAGCGCTCCACCCGCGCCCCGAACGACTTGGCAATTTCCACGGTTCGATCCGTAGAGCCGGTATCCGCGATAATGATCTCGTCCGGAACCCCTTTTACGGATTCAAGTACCCGTGCAAGGACGGCCTCCTCATTTTTTACAATCATGCACAGACTTATCGTAATCAAGATCATCCCTCCTACTTAATCCGTATTCCGACGCTCAAAGGCTCATGACATCAAATCGGGACTGCTGGCAGCAGCGATTCGCAACCCCTATTAAGCCGCCGCCCTCCTCTCACGCACCAGGACAAAGGCGGAGTACATATAACACAAAAGCGAACAAATTCAGATTGCCTGAGATTCGTGTAGATTTTATCGGGATGGGGCGATAAACGGGTGACAACCAATGGACGGAAACGAGTGTTGAAGCGGAAATCCGCTCGTGGAAAACAACAGCATTCTCAATCATCCGCAGGACGTACCCGTCCTAGTCCTGATAGTGCAACTGCTAAGCGCAGAGCGATGAAGCTTCCGATACAACAGGCCGGCTCCTCAAGCAAGACAAGTCGATCCCGCAAAAAACCTGCAAAAAAGCTCAGCATATTGATGCATTCAGATAAAAAACATGTCCCAATTAAACGAAAAAAGAAATGCTCTTGCGATGGTTCCGGGTCGCATAAACCATGCAAAAAAAAATGCCACTGCTCTAAAGGAAAGAAATGCAAACGAGGTCCTGTCGGGCCAAGAGGGCCAAGAGGCTGCGATGGTCCGCAAGGTGCGACTGGGGTTACTGGGGTTACGGGAGCTACTGGAGCTGGAGCTACTGGCATTGCTGGAAGTACCGGTGTTACTGGCGCAACTGGGAGGGTGGGAGATCCTGGGACGATCGGCCCCACGGGCGTGACTGGCCCTACTGGGGCAGCGGGTTCTATTGGTACGATTGGAGCGACTGGCGCGACCGGGTCTACTGGTGAACGAGGAGCAATCGGTCCTGCTGGGAGCATTGGGCCGACTGGTGTGGACGGATCTACAGGGGCGACTGGTACCACAGGTGTCGCCGGAAATACTGGAGCTACTGGGTCGACTGGGGTCACTGGCTTTACCGGAATAACAGGGGCCGCTGGAAGTGTCGGAGCTACTGGATTAACTGGCGCGACGGGAGCCACTGGTTTAATTGGGCCTGCTGGCAGCACCGGTAACACTGGTGAAATCGGACCGATTGGCGCGACAGGGTCGACCGGTTCTACCGGCAATACTGGTTCGACTGGCAGAACCGGTGCCACTGGCTTAGCCGGAACTGCTGGTTCTACAGGGGCTACTGGATCTACCGGTTTAACTGGTAACACTGGGGCGACGGGGTCTACCGGTTTGATCGGCAACACTGGCCCCGCCGGTGGGATTGGGCCTACTGGCTTCACCGGGGCGACCGGAATCGGTTTTACTGGAGTTACAGGTATCACTGGCCCAACTGGCGTCACCGGTCTTACTGGAGCTATCGGCTCTACTGGTAGCACTGGGGCTACTGGTGAGATCGGACCGATCGGCTCCACTGGCATCACCGGAGTTACCGGAATCACAGGTACCACTGGCCCGACGGGATCTACCGGATCGACAGGCAATACGGGAGCCACTGGCTCTACTGGAAGCACAGGGGCTACTGGTGCCATCGGTGATACAGGAACTACCGGCCCTACTGGTACTACCGGCTTGACAGGAAGTACTGGTGCCACCGGAGGAGTTGGATCTACTGGCCTTACGGGAACTACTGGCTCTACTGGTAGCACAGGTTCAACTGGTGAGATCGGACCTACAGGTATGATAGGCGCTGCGGGAACTACCGGCCCTACTGGTATCACTGGATCTACTGGTCTTACCGGGATCACTGGTATGACTGGTATAACCGGAGCCACAGGAAACACTGGTGCTACTGGTGAGGCCGGACCTACAGGTATAACAGGCGCGACAGGTACTTCCGGTTCTACTGGCATCACTGGTGCCACTGGAGAACTAGGACCTACTGGCTCGACGGGCGCTATAGGATCAACCGGGGCTATTGGGAATACGGGCAACACTGGGGACATAGGAAAAACTGGTGTCACTGGGGTGACGGGACCAAGTGGCTCTACCGGTGTCACTGGTACCATTGGTGAGACCGGAGTCACTGGAATCAAGGGGACAACTGGAAATACTGGATCTACCGGGGCAACTGGTGCCACAGGGGACACTGGAAATATCGGGCCGACAGGCCCCATGGGCGTGATGGGCTCTACCGGCTCTGCTGGTTTGACCGGAATGACTGGTACCACCGGAGAGATTGGGCCTACTGGGGTAACAGGTGCGACGGGTGCTATCGGTTTGATCGGCAGCACTGGTGCGACTGGTGGGATCGGACCTACTGGAACTACTGGAGCCACTGGTTTGACGGGCAGCACTGGTGCCACCGGCGAGATCGGACCTACTGGTTCCACGGGCGCAACTGGAACTACTGGCTTTACTGGCAGTACTGGTGCCGCGGGTGAGACTGGATCGACCGGTTTTACCGGAAGTACTGGAGCCACTGGCCATACTGGCATCACCGGCGCGATCGGTTCGACTGGCTTTACTGGCAGCACTGGCGTCCAGGGTGTGATCGGACCCACTGGCGTCACTGGCGTCACCGGCGGATTAGGTCCTACCGGAGCAACCGGTTTTACCGGTGGCACCGGAAATACCGGGGCGACGGGATTAATCGGTTTTACTGGCGCAACCGGGTATACCGGAAACACTGGCCCAACCGGTGGTTTCGGGCCTACTGGTGACACCGGCGCTACAGGCTCTCCCGGAATCACGGGTGTGATCGGGCCTACTGGTTCCACGGGTGCAACTGGAATTACTGGCTTTACTGGCAGCACAGGCGTCTCAGGTGAGATTGGCTCTACCGGCGTTACGGGAGCTACAGGTATTACTGGCAGTACTGGAGTTACTGGCAACACAGGTGTAACTGGAGGCACCGGAAATACTGGGGCAATCGGGGCGACGGGTCCAGTCGGCTTTACCGGCTCCACTGGTGCTACCGGTGAGATCGGACCGACTGGCTTTACTGGGGCAACCGGAACAATAGGCTTTACTGGCGTCACAGGTCATACCGGACCAACGGGAATTACAGGTGCAACCGGAAACATCGGGCCTACCGGATCCACTGGAAATGCTGGCTTTACTGGCAGCACAGGTGCAACCGGCACTACGGGTTTCACTGGTGAGATCGGACCAACTGGCTTTACCGGGGTAACCGGAACTATCGGTTTTACTGGAGTCACCGGTCATACCGGACCAACGGGCGTCACGGGCGCAACTGGAAACATCGGGCCTACCGGATCCACAGGCGCGACAGGCTTTACCGGATTCACAGGGGCTTCAGGTGAGATCGGACCAACTGGACCAACTGGACCTATTGGCGCTACCGGTATCACTGGCGCAACTGGTGGCATCGGTCTTCCTGGGACCACCGGCATCACTGGCACCACAGGTACTACCGGAGCTACTGGACTAACAGGGGCTACTGGAGCATCGGGCTCTACAGGCAGTACAGGCGCAACCGGAGAAATCGGAACGACTGGTGTCACAGGCGAAACAGGTTCAACTGGCTTTACCGGGAGCACAGGTACGATCGGCTCTACTGGTACGACCGGCGCCACGGGTATTACCGGATTCACTGGCTCTACCGGTCTTACTGGTAACACAGGAACTACTGGAGAGGTCGGGCCTACTGGTGGCACTGGAATTACGGGAATCACTGGGCAGACTGGCAATACTGGCCCCACCGGAGCCAACGGTTTCACCGGTAGCACAGGTGCAACCGGTGAAATGGGGAATACTGGGGTAACAGGGGCGATGGGAAATACCGGTGCTATCGGCATTACGGGCGCCAATGGGGCAACAGGAAATACCGGCTCTACAGGTGCTACGGGTTCCACTGGCTTTACCGGATTCACGGGGGCTACTGGTACTTCCGGCAATACTGGCGCTACTGGTGGCATCGGGCCTACTGGGGCAACGGGCGCTACCGGCTTTACCGGACTCACAGGGGCTTCTGGTGAAATCGGACCAACTGGACCTATCGGCGCGACAGGTTCTACCGGGGTTACCGGCTCCACTGGCGACACTGGCACTCCAGGTTCGACTGGAGCGACCGGACTCACAGGAACTATTGGCAACACTGGTCCAACCGGCGCTACTGGCGACACCGGCTCTACAGGTTCGACCGGAGCGACTGGGTTCACAGGAGTTACTGGCAGCACCGGATCCACCGGCGTTACTGGCGACATCGGCTCTACTGGTGCAACTGGACCGACTGGGTTCACAGGGCCTATCGGCAGCACCGGATCAACCGGTGCTACTGGCGACACCGGTTCTACAGGTTCGACGGGAGCCACCGGACTCACAGGCACTACTGGCAATACTGGCTCAACCGGACCGACTGGGTTCACGGGGCCTACTGGTAGCACAGGAACTACAGGAACTACAGGAACTACAGGAACTACAGGAACTACAGGCATTACTGGTGCTACAGGTGACACTGGAGTAACTGGATTCACAGGAGTTACTGGCAGCACCGGATCCACCGGCGTTACTGGCGACATCGGCTCTAATGGTTCGACTGGGCCGACTGGGTTCACAGGGGCTACTGGCAGCACTGGACCAACCGGTGCTACTGGCGACACCGGTTCTACTGGTTCGACGGGAGCCATCGGACTCACAGGCACTACTGGCAGCACCGGAACGACCGGTGCCACTGGCGGCACCGGCTTTACAGGTGCGACCGGAGCGACTGGATTTACAGGGGTTACTGGCAACATTGGTCCAACCGGCGACACCGGCTCTACAGGTTCGACTGGAGCTACTGGGTTCACGGGGGCTACTGGCAGCATCGGATCAACCGGCGCTACTGGTGACATCGGCTCTTCAGGCTCGACTGGAGCGACTGGACTCACAGGAGCGACTGGCTTCACTGGTGACACCGGAGCTACGGGAGTCACCGGAGCTACTGGCAACACTGGAATCATCGGCGCTACTGGTTCGACGGGAGCGACTGGGTTCACAGGAACTACTGGCAACACTGGTCCAACCGGCGCCACTGGCGACACCGGCTCTACAGGTGCGACTGGAACGACTGGGCTCACGGGAGCTACTGGTATCGCCGGAACTACCGGCTTCACTGGCGACACCGGCTCTACAGGTGCGACTGGCGCTACTGGCAACACTGGGGTTACCGGCTCTACTGGTTCGCCCGGGGTTATGGGGGTCACTGGCGAGATCGGCTCTACAGGTTCAACTGGATCGACTGGATTCACAGGAGCGACTGGCGACACTGGCTCTACAGGTTCGACTGGAGCTACCGGGTTCACGGGCGCTATTGGCAGCACCGGATCAACCGGCGTTACTGGTGACACGGGCTCTACTGGTTCGATTGGGGCAACTGGATTCACAGGAACTACTGGTAACACTGGACTGACCGGCGCTACTGGCGATACCGGTTCTACTGGTTCGACCGGAGCGACTGGACTCATGGGAGCGACTGGCAGTACCGGTACGACCGGCGTTACTGGCGATACCGGTGAGACAGGTTCAACCGGAGCGACTGGGTTCACAGGAACTACTGGCAACACCGGAACAACCGGCGTTACTGGCGTAACTGGATCGACAGGTTCGACGGGAGTGACTGGATTCACAGGAACTACTGGCAGCACCGGATCAACCGGTGCCACTGGCGACACTGGCTCTACAGGTTCGACTGGTTCGACTGGAGTAACTGGATTCACCGGAACTACTGGTAACACTGGACTGACCGGCGCTACTGGCGATACCGGTTCTACTGGTTCGACCGGAGCGACTGGACTCATGGGAA
>NZ_NMUQ01000001.1:1962062-2214720 GCF_002233675.1 Paenibacillus herberti
CTGGTAACACTGGACTGACCGGCGCTACTGGCGATACCGGTTCTACTGGTTCGACCGGAGCGACTGGACTCATGGGAACGACCGGCACTACTGGCTCTACTGGCTCTACTGGCTCTACCGGTTCTACAGGTTCTACAGGTTCTACAGGTTCTACTGGCTCTACCGGTTCTACAGGTTCTACAGGTTCTACAGGTTCTACAGGTTCTACAGGTTCTACAGGTTCTACAGGTTCAACTGGTTCGACTGGTTCGACTGGGTCGACTGGGTTCACGGGCGCTACTGGCAACACCGGGTCGACCGGCGATACTGGTTCGACGGGATCGACTGGACTCACCGGAACTACTGGTAACACGGGCTCTACTGGTTTGACCGGAGCTACGGGAGTCACTGGTGTTACTGGTTCCGCTGGAGCGACCGGACTTACCGGAACGACCGGCTCCACGGGCTACACCGGAGCTACAGGCTTTACTGGTGTCACTGGGGCTACTGGTTCCACAGGTTTGACTGGATTAACTGGATTCACCGGAGTTACTGGCAGCACCGGCTCCACCGGCGTTACTGGCGATATCGGTTCTACAGGTGCGACCGGCGCTACTGGGTTCACGGGGACTACTGGCAACACCGGGACGACCGGCGCTACTGGAGATACTGGTTCGACTGGGGCCACGGGCGCTACGGGCAACACTGGGCCGACCGGCTCCACGGGCGACATCGGTTTTACAGGTTCGACCGGAGCGACTGGACTCATGGGAGCAACTGGTAGCACCGGAACTACCGGCGTTACCGGTGCGACTGGATTTACAGGAGCTACTGGCAACACTGGTGCAACCGGCGCTACTGGCGACACCGGTTCTACTGGGACTACAGGCTTTACTGGGGCGACAGGTGACACCGGCTCCACGGGTACGACTGGAGCGACTGGACTCACAGGAGCTACTGGCTTCACTGGTGACATCGGTTCTAAAGGTGCTACCGGAGCTACGGGGGTCACCGGAGCGACTGGCAACACTGGAATCACCGGCGCTACTGGTTCGACGGGAGCAACTGGGTTCACCGGAACTACTGGCAACACTGGTCCAACCGGCTCCACGGGCGACACCGGCGACACCGGCTCTACAGGTGCGACTGGGCTCACGGGAGCTACTGGCAGCGCCGGAACTACTGGCTTCACTGGCGACACCGGCTCTACAGGCGCGACCGGAGCTACGGGGGTCACCGGAGCGATTGGCAACACTGGAACCACCGGCGCTACTGGTTCGACGGGAGCGACTGGGTTCACCGGAACTACTGGCAACACTGGTCCAACCGGCGCCACTGGCGACACCGGCTTTACAGGTGCGACTGGAACGACTGGGTTCACGGGAGCTACTGGCAGCGCCGGAACTACCGGTTTTACTGGCGACACCGGTTCTAAAGGTTCGACCGGAGCTACTGGTAACACTGGTCCAACCGGTGCCACTGGCTCTACAGGTTCGACCGGAGCTACTGGTTTCATAGGGGCTACTGGCAACACTGGACCGACTGGCACTACTGGTGACACCGGCTTTACAGGTTCGACTGGCGCGACCGGACTCACGGGAACTACTGGCAGCATCGGAACGACCGGCGCCACTGGTGATACCGGCTCTACAGGAACTACGGGTTTTACTGGGGCGACAGGTTCAACTGGACCAACTGGTTTTACAGGAGATTCTGGGAACACCGGTTCTACAGGTTCGACTGGACCGTCTGGGTTCACAGGGACTACCGGCAGCACCGGACCAACCGGTGTTACTGGTGACATTGGCTCTACAGGTTCGACTGGGGCAACTGGGTTCACCGGAACGATCGGCAGTACAGGTGACACTGGCTCCACTGGTTTGACTGGGGCTACGGGCGTTACTGGCGACACTGGCCCTACTGGTTCAACCGGAGCTACGGGGCTCACAGGAGCGACTGGCAGCACTGGATCGACTGGCGCTATTGGCGACACCGGCTCTACTGGTTCGACCGGAGTGACTGGGTTCACGGGGACTACTGGCAGCACCGGAACTATCGGCATTACCGGTGCGACTGGATTTACAGGAGCTGCTGGCTTTACTGGGGCGACAGGTGACACCGGCTCCACGGGAACGACTGGAGCGACTGGACTCACAGGAGCGACTGGCTTCACTGGCGACACCGGCTCTATAGGTTCGACCGGAGCTACGGGCGAGACTGGACTGACTGGCTCTACTGGCAGCACTGGAACCACCGGCGCTACTGGTTCACCTGGAGCGACTGGGTTCAATGGTGCGACCGGCAGTACTGGTTCGACTGGCTTTACAGGAGCTACTGGCGCTACGGGCGACACTGGCTCTACAGGTGCGACTGGACCGACTGGAATCACGGGCACTACGGGCAGCATCGGATTCACCGGCGTTACCGGTTCTATTGGTTCGACGGGAGCGACTGGATCCACAGGGGCTACTGGCGATACCGGTCCTACAGGCTCGACTGGACCGACTGGGTTCACAGGAGCTACTGGCCACACTGGACCAACTGGCGCTACAGGCGGCACCGGATCCTCAGGAACTACGGGCTTAACTGGAGCAACCGGCACTACGGGCTCTACGGGCAGTACTGGATTAACTGGGGCTACGGGGATCACCGGATCCACAGGCAGCACTGGGCAGACTGGAGAAACAGGCAACACCGGCTTTACAGGCACGACTGGGGTTACAGGAGTTACCGGCGCTACGGGCGATACAGGAACCACAGGCATTACTGGTACGACTGGATTGACTGGGTTCACGGGGGCTACCGGAAACACCGGTTCTTCTGGAGCTACTGGCATTACTGGCTCCACTGGGGCTACCGGTTCGACAGGTTTGACTGGGACTACAGGCGTTACTGGCTCTACTGGGGCGACCGGAGTAACTGGGTTTACGGGCGCTACGGGCGTGACTGGCTTTACCGGCTCTACAGGCGTGACCGGGGCTACCGGCGCTACCGGCGCTACCGGCGCTACCGGCGCTACCGGCTCCACAGGCGCCACTGGTGCCACTGGAGCTTCTATCACCGGGGTCACTGGGGTCACCGGGGCTACCGGGGCCACGGGCTCCACAGGTGCCACTGGAGCTTCTGTCACCGGGGCTACCGGCGCAACTGGCTCCACGGGCGCCACTGGAGCTTCTATTACCGGGGTCACCGGGGTCACCGGGGCTACCGGGGTCACCGGGGCTACCGGGGCCACGGGCTCCACAGGTGCCACTGGAGCTTCTGTCACCGGGGCTACCGGCGCAACTGGCTCCACGGGCGTCACTGGAGCTTCTATCACCGGGGTCACCGGGGTCACCGGGGCTACCGGGGCCACGGGTTCCACAGGTGCCACTGGTGCTTCAGTCACTGGGGCTACCGGCGCAACTGGCTCCACAGGCGCCACTGGAGCTACCGGGGCCACTGGCTCCACTGGCGCCACTGGAGCTTCTGTCACCGGGGCTACTGGCGCCACAGGTCCTACCGGAGCCACCGGTAGAACCGGAACTACCGGAGCTACTGGTTCCACCGGTTTTACCGGCGCCACAGGCCCTAACATTTTAGCCAATGGCTTTTCAGCAACCAGAGCGCCAAGCACGGCAACAACCAGTGCTCAGTTAACGAACTGGTCTACCACATTACCGTTTTACAATGGTACGGGATTCAACGCAACAACCGGCAACTATACCGTTCCTGTGACCGGTCGTTACTCCATCGAAGCAACGCTCAGCTACACAACTACGGCAGCACTATCCATCTCACTTGGCGCTGCAATCAACCCGGCGTTTATCATACGAAGAACTGCTCCAACTACTACGGACTTGGTCACAGGGTTGTTCCCGATCCTAGACGTAAATATACTGCTACTGCTCACGCTGAGGGCTATTCTCGGCTCCTCCACCGTCACGATGACAGGCGAATATGAATTAAATGCAGGCGATGTAATCGGCATTTTTTACGTCGCGAACGGCCTGACGGTGAACCTCAACCTAGGCGGCGTGGGCTCCTCCGTCTCGACCTGGTCCGTGCACCAAATGGTCTGATTCCGCGCAAAAAAAACTCCGGTTCCGCTTCCGAAGCGGCCAACCGGAGTTTTTCCATTATTGTCCTGCTAAACCGAGCAGCTCCCTCAGCTCCGCATCGGATAAACCATCCGATTCCATCCCGCCCGGCTGGACAAGCTCCTCCATCAGCCCTTGCTTGCGCTGCTGGAGCTGATGCATTTTAGCCTCAATCGTGCCTCGCGCAAGCAGTCGAATGACATGCACGACCCGCTTCTGCCCCATTCGATGCGCCCGGTCCATCGCTTGCTGCTCCACAGCCGGATTCCACCACAGATCGTATAAAATGACCGTATCCGCCCCCGTTAAATTCAAGCCGGTCCCTCCAGCTTTTAAGGACAGCAAAAATACATCCCGCTCCCCTTCGTTAAAACGGCGGCACATCGGCACTCTGTCTCGGACCGGCGTCGAGCCGTCCAGCTGGAAACAATCCAAGCCTGAATCCTCGAGCCTCCGGCGAATGATGCCTAGCATTGTGGTGAATTGGGAAAATACGAGCGGGCGGCGGCCGGACTCCAGCGCATCCTTGACCAATCCGACCAGCTGCTCCAGCTTGGCCGAACCTCCCGCATAATCTTCCACGAACAAGCCGGGATGACCGCAAATTTGCCTGAGCCTTGTTATGCCTGCCAAAATACGGATGCGATTTTGCTCCAATTCGTCTTTATCGATATGCTTCAGAGTCTCCTGCTGCAGCTGCACAAGATAAGCGGCATACAATTTCTTCTGCTCTGGCAGCAGCTCTGCGCTTTGGAGTGTCTCGATTTTATCTGGCAGCTCTGCCAATACGCTGCTCTTCAGCCTTCTCAGCAAGAAGGGACGTACCCGCGCAGCAAGCTCCTCCCTGCGAAGCTCCTCAAATTGCTTTTTGCTGCCCAAGAGACGAGGGAATACCGCATGGAAAATGGACCACAAATCAGCTGCGTGATTTTCCACCGGCGTTCCGGTTAAAGCAAATTTGTACTCTGCGCTCACTTGAGTCACTGCTTTTGCGGTAAGTGTCGACTCGTTTTTGATACTCTGGGCCTCATCTAAAATAAGCGCAGTATAGGGATATGCCGCGTACGCTTCCCCATCCAAGCGAAGCTGCGGGTAGGAGGCAACAACAATGTCCACCTCTTTTATAGAGTCCAGCTTTCGCAAACGCTCTTTTTTGGCGCCGTCCGGAATCAGCACACGCATGTTCGGAGCAAAACGTTCCAGCTCGGCTGCCCAGTTGTATACAAGTGAAGAGGGACATACGACCAGCACAGGCCGCCGCTCAGCGCGAATTTCCGGGAGCAGGGACATCATGAACGCGATGGCCTGAAGCGTTTTGCCAAGCCCCATTTCATCTGCCAAAATGCCGCCGAACCGGTAAGCCGCCAGTGTCTTCATCCATTGGTAACCGGCCTTCTGATAATCTCGCATAACATCGTCAAGCTGAGCCGGAAGCGGATAATTCGCCTGTCCCGCCCCCTTGAGCGTCTGCAGCAGCTGTTTGGCCTGCTCACTGGTGTGAACAACCGGACTGGAAGCCGCCGCTTCGAGCAAAGGCACTCCCGCAGGCGCCGGCATCCGGTACCCATATGAAGTTTTATCAGCATAGGTGAAACCCGTCTCATTAATATAACGAATCATTTCCTGGTAAGCTTCTGACTGCAGCGGCAGCAGCGACCCATTGCGCAAACGATAGTACGGCCGCTTTTCTTCCAACGAAAGCAGCACAGCGCGTATTTCCGACTCGGGAACTCCGTCCAACTCAAAGCGGAATTCCAGCCAATCGGTGCGCTCGTCAGGATAGACACGGATGATGGGCGGTTGTGCCTGCACATGAAGCCGCGTTTTCACCGCTGTTGTCGCGTACACCTGCACAAACTCTTCCAATCGCGGAAGCACCGTATATAAAAAATGAAACTCATCCTCTTCGCCGTCCAAAAAACAGCCGCGCTCGGTCAAGCTCATTCGGCCTTCGCCCATAAGCTCCAGAATGTCATACTCCTTCTCGCAATCGCGGACGAGCAGCTTGCCGGTTGCACGCCGCTCTTCTTGCTGAAAGGGCCGAAACATTTCCTCTCCATATTGGAATTCCAGATCCGCCAGCAGCCTGTCCCTCACTCGATCCAAATACAGCTTTGCTTTCAAAGGCGGATGTTCGATCCGCTCCGCCATTGAACCGCTTAACCGCACCTCCGCCAGCCTTCCAAGCCCGGGCAGCACATGCCGGCTCAGCTCTTCCAGCTGATCCCGGTTTAGACTGATCCCTGCATTCGAGGACGCTCGAAACAGCTGTTGCAGAGCCGCCAGCCTCCCGCAAATCTCGCCACCGCATTCATGCAGCTTGCCACGTTGAAGCACGATGCCGTATGCGTCCAAAACGAGCAATTCATCAAGCCCTTCCGCCGCAAGAACTCCCCCTCCCTTTAAACCGGAAGATAGCTCAAAGCTAATTCCCATCGAACCGGTACGGTCCGGGGCAAAAGACTGCTCATGCTCTCCTTGGCGCAAACGGGCTTCGGAACAAACCTCTGCCAGCCGGGACAACGAGGGCCACTCCGCCGGAGGAATTTCCAGCAGCTCCTCTCGCCGAAGACCATTCAGCCCGTCCGCCTCCGATCGAAGCAACTTTTCCGTAGACACAATCCTTCCCAATTGGCGAATCAAAGCAGCCGTCCCTTCTGCGAACCGGTGCCTCTCCGGATCATAGGCCGATCTCCGGGTTATCGTTGCCGCGCGCCCCTCTGTCACTCTCTCCAAAAAACTTCTCAAACGGTAAATCGGCTGCCAGCCTCCTTCAACAAAAACGTTGAGGCTAACGGCCAATAGCAGCGTCTCTCGCATGACCCTAGGCTGGAACTTCAATCTCATTCCGAGCGTCTCGCGCTGGTCAAATAAAGCCGGACGAATCAATGCCGAATCGGCACGCTGACGATTGGTAAAAGCAGCCATAACATTGGCGAGTGCTGCTGGAACAGGCTCCGTTTGCTTCTCCGAACGATGAAGACGCTCACCTTGATCGGCATGATCTGCATGATCCCCATGATCTGCATCTGCCCCGCCGTTTTGCGCAGCGGCACGCGGCATTCCCTGCTCCCTCTGCCTTACGGCGTACAGGGCCGCAGCGATATGTTTGCAGCTTTTATCATAAGAACCGAGAGACGGACAGGAGCTGCAGCTTGCTTCAGTCAGCCCATGCTTGCCAAAAGCCAGCTCCACCCTTGCGGCGTCTTTGCCCAAAATGTCTGCTGACAGGCGGTCCGCCCCCGGAAGCCATTCCTGTATCACAACGAGCCCATCCGCAGCCAATTCCTTGCCCTTGCGGCTCGACAGCTTGCCGCAGCGCAGCTGAATTTCGGACTCGCTCCATTGTTCCTTTTGCATACCTTGCGTCTTCCTTCCTCCACCCGATCAGGCCCAACAAGGACAGGCCTTCGGTCCGGTTGCAATTCTCTTTATCATACCATGGAATTGGGAACTGTTCGCATGGATCAGAACAGTTAAAACACAGTTCCTCAGCTACAAATATGTGGAAATTAAAAAAGGCGATTAATTCATGAATATCAAGAAAAATCAACACTCCCCCGATTCATTTCAATTTATTTTTTAATATTTTAATTAAAATTAATAACTAATTCACGTCTTTAAATACTCTCGTCCATCAAATCGCTTCCTGAAAAATAAAAAAAATCAGATTGACACTGAAATATGCAAAATGATATAACCGAGTTGCGTAAATTTGCGCAATTATCACGCAAACTCCAAAATTTCACCCTATTTCTCGCAGAAGGTGATGAAAAAGAACAGCAGCCCGGTATCGGCACAAGCAATGTTAACCCATTAGACAAAGGAGAGTATTTTATGAAACCAAAAGGCCTTAAAATCGGAGCTATGGTCTCCGCAGCGGCAATCGCTTTTACTGCTTTTCAACTAATTGGTGCCCCACCGGCCGTCCACGCGGCTGCCTCCTACTATGTGTCAACCTCCGGCAGTGACAGCAACGCAGGCACAAGCACAGGCTCTGCCTTCAAAACGCTGCAAAAAGCCGCCAACACAGCAGGGCCTGGCGACACCGTTTATGTGCTGGCAGGCACATACAATCAAAAACTGAAAATTACAAACTCCGGAACTTCATCTGCACCAATTACATTCCGCAACTACAATACCGATGTTGCCGTTATCGACGGCACAGGCCTATCCGTAAGCGGCATGGAAGGCATTGTACAAATTACAAACGCCAGCAACATTAAAGTTCAAGGATTTGAAATCCGCAATTACAAAACCTCAACAAATGGGAATGCGGCTGTCGGAATATTTGCTACCGGCGCCGGCAGCAATGTTGAAATCCGAAATAACAACGTTCATCATATCGCAAGCACAGCGACACCAACAGGCAGCGACCGTGAAGGACGGGATGCCCACGGAATCGCCGTTTATGGAACGAGTACGACTTCCTGGAGCAATGTTACCGTTGACGGCAACACGCTAAATAACCTCACATTAGGATCTAGTGAAGCGCTTGTGCTGAACGGCAACGTCGACGGGTTTTCCGTGACCAACAATGCCATCCATCACTCCGACAACATCGGCATCGATATTATCGGGTTTGAAGGAAAGGCCCCTAATTCATCCCTCGACCAAGCTCGCAACGGCGTCGTTAGCGGCAATAACATCTATAATGTCAGCGTTCAAGGGAATCCTTCCTACCCATCAACGGATTACTCGGCAGGCGGAATTTATGTCGATGGCGGCAAAAACGTGGTCATTGAACGCAACCGCAGCTACAACAATGACATCGGCATTGAAGTGGCCAGCGAATGGCCGACCAAATCCACCTCTTTTATCACCGTGCGCAACAACCTGGTTCATAATAACAGCTACACGGGAATCGCCATCGGCGGTTACGATACCCAGCGCGGCTCCACTACAGATAGCAAAATCGTCAACAACACCCTTTACAACAACGATTTGGTCGGTCAAGAAGGCGGTCAGCTGCTTATTCAATTTGATACCAAAAACAACATCATTAAAAACAATATTTTGGTAGCCAGCTCGTCCAAAATTTTGATCCAAAACCAATTCACCCAAAACTCCGGCAATGTTGTGGACTACAACCTCTATTACGGCGTTGGCGGAACATCGGGCTTAACATGGAACTGGAAAACTTCTGGTTATACAAACTTTAGCACGTACAAATCTTCAACCGGCAACGATGCCCATTCCATCGTAGCGAACCCGCAGCTAGCAAGCCCAACAACAAACTTTACGCTGAATACAGGATCTCCGGCCATTAACACAGGCAATACGGATACTTCCATCATCGGCTCCACCGATCTGGCTGGCAACGCGCGAGTTCTCGGCGGCATAGTTGATATCGGCGCATACGAAAAACAATAATTCGCTCCCCTATCAGGCTGCTTCAACTCCAGAAGCAGCCTTTTTTATTCCGCCAAAAATCGACTTAAATTATTTTTTCAGCGTTGACACTCAATTTGGAAAATGTTATAAACAAGTTGCAGGGTTTTGCGCAACTTTTTCTTTTCTTTTGCGCAATTGTTAGTACGCTTTCATAAGGAGGTGAATCGGCAGCAACGACAGCCAGAGATCGGCATAAGATGACTATTTTAACGAAAAAAGGAGAATGATTTATGACAAAGACCAGATTTAAAGGTTTCAAACTGGGAGCAATGGTGACCACAGTGGCAATCGCCGTCTCAGCTTTTCAATTGGTCGGTCCTGCAACTACCGTACACGCTGCTACTTCCTATTATGTTTCCACTTCGGGAAGCGACAGCAACGCAGGGACAAGCACAGGCGCCGCTTTCAAAACGCTGCAAAAAGCCGCCAATACGGCTAATGCCGGAGATTCCGTATTGGTTATGGCAGGCACGTACAATCAAAAGCTGAAAATCACCAAGTCTGGAACATCTGGTTCGCCAATTACATTCCAAAACTATAATAATGGCGCAGTTGTTATTAACGGCAGCAGCTTGTCCGTCAGCGGCCGCGAGGGCCTTGTCCATATGGCGAATGTCAGCAACATCAAAGTTCAAGGCTTCGAAATTCGCAACTTCCAAACGTCAAGCTCCGGAGCCGTCCCGGTAGGTATTGCCCTTGAGGGTTCAGGCAGCAACATCGAACTTCGGAATAATAACGTAAATAATATTAAAAACACTTCTTCTAGCAGCAGAAACGCTCACGGTATTTCCGTTTACGGCTCAAAAACAACCCCTTGGAGCAATATTACGATTGATGGCAATACGCTGAGCAATCTCGTATTGGGAAGCAGCGAGTCCATGGTACTTAACGGCAACGTAGACGGGTTCTCGATTACGAACAACATCGTTCGCGATAACGACAACATCGGTATCGATATTATCGGCTTTGAGCAAACAGCACCTAACGGATATGACCAAGCTCGCAACGGTGTTATTCGCGGCAACAGTATTTCGAATATAGCCGTTAAAAATAACCCCGCTTATGAGAGCAACTGCTACTGTGCAGGCGGCATTTATGTAGATGGCGGCAAAAACGTGGTCATTGAACAAAACCGTAGCTTCAACAATGATATGGGCATCGAGGTAGCAAGTGAATGGAAGGGCAAATCCACCTCCAACATTACCGTCCGCAACAACCTTATCTACAACAACAGATACACAGGAATCGCCATCGGCGGTTACGATACCGAGCGGGGCTCCACAGTGGACAGCAAAATTGTCAACAACACTCTCTACAATAATGATACCGTCGGCAATGACGGCGGCCAGCTGCTCATTCAGTTCGACACCAGAAACAACATCATCAAAAACAATATTATGGTTGCCAGCTCTTCAGGCATTTTGATCCAAAATCAATTCACCCAAAACAGCGGAAATATCGTGAACAACAACCTGTACTACGGTGTAAACGGGACATCCGGCCTGAAATGGAACTGGAAAACGTCCTCTTATACAAACTTTAGCACGTACAAGTCTTCAACCGGCAACGATGCGAACTCTGTGGTAACCAACCCTCTGTTCGTAGGCGCAACAAGCTCCAACTTCACTCTCGGCACTGGCTCCCCGGCCATTAACGCCGGCAGCACGGATACTGCGATTATCGGCTCCAATGATTTTGCCGGCAACGCACGAGTTCTTGGCGGCACCGTCGATATCGGAGCGTACGAGAAACAATAATATTATTTAATAAGGCTGCCCCATCGTGGAGCAGCCTTTCTTTTTTCCAAGTTAGCATCATTGCAATGCAGTTATATTAAAAATATTTCATTTATAATAGTTTTAGTTTGTTTTTCTATGAAAATAGTAACAAAAGTCAGCTTGAGTAGGCTCTTGAAGTTGACAGTATATTTGCATAAATGATATAAACCTAGTGCAGGTCCGCCATTTTAAACTCATTTATCGATAAAAGGAGACTCCATGATGAAGCACACACAAAAAAGATTGAAACTAGCCCTCATGGCTACCGCTGCAGCAACAGCTATCTCCACCTTCCAGTTTGCCGGGAATGAATCTATCGTACATGCAAGCTCCTCCTATTATGTTTCGCCAACAGGCAGTGACAGCAATTCGGGAACGAGCACAGGCTCCGCCTTTAAAACGATTCAGAAAGCTGCCAATACAGCTGCTCCTGGCGATACCGTATATGTGCGTGGCGGTACTTACAATCAGAAGCTGAAAATTACCAAATCCGGCACAGCTGCCGCCCCAATCATCTTCCAGAGCTATTCTAATGAAAAAGCCGTAATCGATGGAAGCGGCCTTAAAGTTTCCGATCAGAGCGAAGGTCTCGTCGAAATCTCCAATGCCAGCAATATCAAATTTAAAGGTTTTGAGGTTCGCAACTTTAAAACTTCTGTATATGACGAAGTGCCGATGGGAATCTCCATATTCGGATCTGGCAGCAATATTGAGCTGAGCGGAAATAAAGTGCATCGTATCGAGAGCAACGCCAAAGTAAGAAGAGACGGCGACGATTGGTCCGGCCGGAACGCGCACGGAATCGCCGTTTACGGAACCGAATCCACCGCTTTGAAAAATATTACGATTACTGGAAACGAACTGTCGAATCTCGTGCTTGGATCAAGCGAGGCGCTCGTTCTGAATGGCAACGTTGATACGTTCAAGGTGACCAATAACCTCGTCCATGACAACGATAACATCGGAATCGACATCATTGGTTTCGAGGGTACCGCTCCCCAAAACGATCAAGCCCGCAACGGACTCGTAAGCGGCAACACCGTCTACAACACTACCGCTACGAAAAATCCGTCCTACGGCCCTGTTCCGAACGATCAGTATTCCGCCGGCGGAATCTATGTTGATGGCGGCAAAAACGTTGTCATTGAACGCAACAAAAGCTACAACAATGACATCGGCGTTGAGCTCGCTAGCGAGCATCAAGGCAAATCCACCAGCGGCATTACGCTGCGCAACAATTTGATCTACGGAAACAGCTATACCGGCATTGCGATCGGCGGTTACGATACGGCACGCGGCTCCACCGTCGACAGCAAAATTGTCAACAATACGCTCGTCCAGAACGACACGATCGGCTATGAGGGCGGCCAGATATTGCTTCAATACGATACCAGAAACAACATCATCAAAAACAACATCCTGGTTGCCAGCTCTTCCAACATTATGATTCAGAATCAATATGCCAAAAACAGCGGCAACGTGGTGAATTTTAATCTCTACTATGGAACTGGCGGAGCAAATGGATCGGAATGGACATGGAAAAACAGTACCTACAAAAACTTTGCCGCCTATAAAAAGGCCACTAAAAACGATGCAAACTCCGTATTTGCCAATCCACTCTTCGTGAACGCAGCCGCTCGCGATTACCGTCTGAACACTTCTTCCCCAGCTATAAACAAAGGGGAAAAGCTTACGGCAATTATCGGCGCGACCGATCTGGCCGGTAAAGCACGGGTTGCCGGTTCCTCGGTTGATATCGGGGCTTATGAAGTAAAGTAACATCTTCAAGCATGTAAAAAGCCATAGCGATGCTCAGGATTTAATCCTGTGCCGCTATGGCTTTTTTTTTCATTAACTCAACGGCTCTATCTGAGGACAGCCCGAACCTTCCTATTTCTTCCTCATATTATGATGATAGAACATCATTGGGAGGAATAGAGAATGAACAAAGAACAGGCCGTTGTCAGCACTTTCAAAGGGTCAACTCTCGGAATAATTCTTGTTTTATTTATTTTGCTGGTTATTGTAGTTAGCGTATTTTGCGGATCTTCATTTAATAATAGCGGCGTCGATGAAGATCTCTCCATTGCATCTTCAAGAAATTTTAGGCTTACAAATGACTCCAGTTCATCTGTAGTGTTAACGCTTAGTAGAGGGGATTTTGAACCGCCGGGTCCACCGGCTCACGTAGCAATTCCACCGAACACTTATTATGGATTTGAGGTAAGCTCTGTTTTAGCACTAACACGTACAGCCTATGCCGGATTTGGCATAGTGCTTGGAGGCACTGGTGTCGGTGTTATGGAAACAACATTGGTATCAGGAAGAGCGGGAACATACTCAGGATGGGTCATGGACCGATTTACTTCTACTGTAGTCACCTATACAATCAACGGTACAAATCTTACCCTTACAGACGCTCCCGTATTATTATAACTAGCTCGAACCTTTCTCTGAATCTCAAGAGTTTCTGAAATAGACATGACCAGTAAAGCGCAAAATTTGCTATAACAAAAAACAAGGCCGCCGCTTCGTTATCAGTAGA
Organism: Paenibacillus herberti; assembly: GCF_002233675.1. Taxonomy (GTDB): domain Bacteria; phylum Bacillota; class Bacilli; order Paenibacillales; family Paenibacillaceae; genus Paenibacillus_O; species Paenibacillus_O herberti. The sequence continues at coordinate 1,975,838 of NZ_NMUQ01000001.1, forward strand.
CAACGAAACGGCGGCCTATTGTTGTTCTTATTAATCCTACCAGCGCTCTACCTGCGTCAACACAGACAGCTTTGCTGTGTCTGCCATACTGATCATACCTGTGCTGCTGGACATCGCATTGGCGGCGCCCGCTGCCGTCGCTAACCGCAAGGACTGCGCAACTGTGAACCCTCTCGCATTCGCCACAGTCCAGCCGGCGACAAAACAGTCGCCGCTGCCGACGGCGTTAACCGCGTTGATCGCAGGCGGAACAGCTCGCCACAGCTCGCCCTCCGCTGTTGCTGCGATGCATCCTTCCTTGCCAAGCGAAACGATTAGTACTTTAACTCCCTTAAGGACAAGCTCGGACATAAGCTGCTGCACAGCGGCCCTATTACGCGGATCGGCTCCGGTCCACTGCCTGAACTCCTCTTCGTTAGGCTTGATCGTATGCGGACCCGCCTCAATTCCCTGAATTAGTGCCGCTCCGCTCGTATCCAAGACAATATTGGCTCCTTTGGAACGGGATATAGCGATCAGCTCGGCGTAATAACTATCATCCAGCCCTTTCGGCAAACTCCCCGACAGCGTCATCCATTCGTCCGGCGTGCTCAGCGCCTCCCATCGACCGAAAAACTCCTGCGCCTCTTCTTCCTTTACAACAGGCCCGGATTCCAGAATTTCGGTTGAGATGCCGCTTGAATCATCAATTAAGTTCAAACACATTCTCGTAAGTCCTTGAACATACAGCCAATCCTGCTCGATTCTAGATTCGTAGAGAGAGGTTTGAATCCACTCTCCGTTGTCTCTTCCCAAAAATCCGGTCGCTGTGACCTGTGCGCCAAGGGAGGCGGCAGCTCTGGAAACATTCAGCCCTTTGCCACCTGGTGTCGACTCCTGCATGGTCGCTCTTTGCACGCTGCCAATGGATAGTTTGGGAACATGGAGCCTCTTGTCCACAGCGGGATTCAGAGCTCCGCACACAATGGAAGACCTAAGCTCAGGATACATGACCCACCGCGCGGCCAACCGCGCCGCACATGCGGATTTTTTCTTTGGCGGCCTCGCGAAGCGCGTCTTTCGCCGGCTTCAAATAATGGCGGGGATCGTCCACAGCGGGATTGTCCGCGAACACCTTTTTGATCGCATCCGAAAAGACGATTCGCAGTTCAGTTGCAACGTTCATTTTGGCCATGCCAAGCGCAATTGCCCGCTTCACCTGCTCCTCCGGAATGCCGGAGCCACCATGCAGAACAAGCGGCACCCCGACGCGGGAAGCGATACGCCCAATTCGGTCAAAGTCGATATTCGGCACACCTTTATAGATGCCATGCGCGGTGCCGATAGCAGGTGCCAGCGTTGCAACACCGGTTGCCGCCACAAAACGCTCGCATTCCTCTGGATCGGCCAGTGTCGCTTCATGGTCCTCAACCGTAATGTCGTCCTCGACGCCACCGACTTTGCCAAGCTCAGCTTCCACATTGATGCCAATTGCCATGGCCAGCTCAACCACACGTTTTGTATCCGCCACGTTATCCGCGAAGGGCTTCATGGAGGCGTCGATCATAATGGACGTATATCCAGCGCGGATGCATTGGACGATCATCTCGAACTCATGGCAGTGATCCAAATGCAGGGCGACCGGGACATGCGTCTTGGAAGCCGCGACCCGCGCAGCAGTAACTATATAATCAGCTCCAAGATGTTTAACCGTACCCATTGTTGATTGCAAAATAACGGGAGCGTTCAGCTCCGTCGCCGCTTCGACGACGGCTTGAAGCATTTCTAGCGTATGAACATTAAATGCGGTAACGGCATAACCGTTTGCGCGCGCGGCTTGAAGCAGCGGAGTGGATGAGACCAAAGACATCGTTATTCCTCCTGATGATCAAATAAGAACAACTTGCGTGAGATTACGAGGTTCGTCGGGATTATTGCCGCGCTTCAGCGCTGTAAAATAACCGTAGTATTGAAGGAACGGAAGCGCCGCGACGGCGCGTGCTTCGTCAGAGCCGCCAACCAGGCCTGTTTCCACAAACGCATCGGCGAAAGCAGTGTCTTCTCCTGCAGCGGAGGCAGCTACGACAACATACGCTCCATAGTCCTGCATTTCGCGCGCAACCTTAAGCTCCGCTTCGCGGGACCGATCGGATACAAGTACGATCACGCAGGTATGCTGGTCTACGATCGACTTTGGACCATGCCGGAATTCCAGCGTTCCGAAGCTCTCCGTCCATGTATTGGACATTTCCTTAAGCTTGAGGCAGCCTTCCTCCGCGATGCCGAACATCGCTCCCATGCCGAGGAATACTGTGCGGTCGAAATTCCGGGCGGATACGGCCGCTTGCGCAAGCTGCTCCCCTTCCCGCACCCGCTCCTCTTGCGCCTGTACAAGCTGATCCAGCTCCTGCAGATGCTCCCCGGATCGATCGGATACAAGAGCAATTGCCGTTTGCATGCCGACGATCATACTAGCGAGAGATTTGGTCATGACTGTGCTTTTCTCTGCACCTAGCTTGGACACAAGGCTGTCTCCAAGCTTGGCCATGGAGCTTTCTGCATAACAAGTCACACCAGCGAGCCGCCAGTCCGGCAGCTCCTTGACCGAATCAAGCGCTTTAACTACCTCGGTGGATTCACCCGATCGTGATACGCCGATTGCTACCGTTCTAGATTGCTCAAGCACTACCTGTTCCCGAATCAACAACAGATCGGAGGAAGGCAAAGCCGTTGCCGGCCGCTTCAGCCAGGAACGATAAGTCGCAGCCATCGTAATCGCTTGGTAATAGGAAGAGCCCGATCCAAGAAACAAAGTTTGCTGAACCTCGGCATCACCCAAATATGTTTCGGCCCATTCCTTGCGGCGAAGCGCTTCCTCATAGGCTTCCTTAAGCGCCTGCGGCTGCTCGGATATTTCCCGGTATGTGTGAACTCCCATGATTTCCTTCATCTATTTTGTCACTCCTCGATATCATCATGCTGATGCTCCTATTCAGGCTGGCGCTCGGCCTCGCAAAAACGATTCAAGTCTTGCAAATTCAGACTACCTGCGCCACCGATGCGCAGCGTAGACAACGCCCCGCAAGCATTGGCATAAAACAGCGCCTCACTATCCGACTTCCCTGACAGACGAGCTGTTATCCAGCCGGCGTTGAAAGAATCCCCGGCACCGGTCGTGTCGACCGGCACGACCTTAACTGCTTTGCCTTCCGTCAAACTGCCGTCCGGGCCGATGACAAGCGCTCCGGCAGAGCCTCTTTTCACCGCTACATATCCACGGCGCTGGGGCAAATGCTCCACCAGCTCCTTAACATCGCTGCATTCGAATATAGCTAGCGCCTCTTCTTCGCTTGGCAAGAACCAATCGGTCCATGCCAACAGCTCCTTCAATCGCTCCCGGTCCCACTGCTCACTGGGGTCCCAGCCGACGTCAAAGGAAGTTGTCAGTCCCGCCTCCTTCGCCCTGCGAAACAGTTCCGCCCAGTGCGGACGCATGCCCTCTTGCAAATAAAAAGAGCCAAAATGGACATGAGACGCTCCTTCAAACAGGGATGCTGGAATGAGATCGGGAGTGACGGAAGCGATCGAGCCAAGGTAAGTGAGCAGTGACCGGTCGCTTCCATCGGTTAAAGAAAGGGTCACGCCTGTGCGAAGGCTGCCGTCCAGCTTGATGTTGCCTACGCCGACTCCATAACCGGCAAGCTCATTGATGCAAAATCTGCCGAATTCATCGTCTCCGACGATCGACACCAACTCTACTTCGAGGCCCAGCCCGGCCAGCCCCGCCGCCGTAATGGCAGAGGAAGAGCCTAGCGCCAGACGGAACTCATCCACAAGTTTCTCGCGATTGGGCTCGGGACGGATTCCGGTTCCCGCAAAGATCAGATCAACGTTGAGTTCTCCGATGACAATGACTTTTGAACTTTTCATGTATTCACTTCCAATCCGGCAAGTAGAGACGATCGGCTTCCCAAAGCTCTTCAAACATGCTTTTAATTTCAGCTGGTGAACAAACTGCTGCTGTCAGAGGATCAATATATAGCGCTTGCAATGCTTTCTCGCGATCTTTTTCTAGTACGGCTTGCACAGCTAATTCGAAAAAGGCCATATTGCTGCGGCAAAGCGCTGCCAAATGCTCTGGCAAACGACCGTATTGGGTCGGCTGAACTCCTTTTTTGTCCACGAGGCAAGCGACTTCCACGACCCCTTCAAAAGGAAGGTTTTCAATTAAGCCACGATTCGGCACGTTGCCATAAATGACATTAGGCTTCTCGTTGACGATGCTGTCGATAATGACCGCTGCGTACTCGTCGCTTTTTTCTAGCTTGATTTCCTGCTCCCCAGACAACATCCGTTCGATTTCTTCGTCCATTTCTTTGCGCCAGACCGGCCATTCATTGGCGTAAAAGCCAGTTGCGCCGTTGTATCCGGCCGCACAGTAGCGGTCAATCAAATCCTGTCGCTTGCGATAGTAAGGAATATATTCGGAGAAGTGGCCACTTGATTCCGAGACAAACGCGCCAAAATGGCGGGCAAAGTCAAAGCGCACCGGATCTTTGGCAAGGAAAGCTTCGTCGGACATTTTCTCAATCAACGCCGGGTATTGATCCTTGCCGTCAACTTCAAGTTGGGTGAACCAGGACATGTGATTGATGCCGCCACAACGCCAGTCCAGCCCTTCATAAGGAACGTCCAGATAACGGGCAAGCTGTTGGGAGGAATGCTGAATCGAATGGCAGAGGCCGATGACAGGCAACTTCGTCACTCTAGAGGTCGCCAGAGTAACGGCCGACATCGGGTTCGTATAATTAAGAATGAGGGCATCGGGACACAGCTCTTCTATATCCCGAACGATTTCCAGCCATACCGGCAACGTGCGTAGTGTTTTGAATAGTCCACCTGGCCCGAGAGTATCACCGATACATTGCTTGACGTTGTATCGAAGCGGAATTTCGAACTCATTGCGAACCGTCTCAAGTCCGGCCACCTCGATCTGATTGATGACAAATCGGGAACCCGCAATGACTTCCCTGCGATCTGTCGACGCTTCAACCGTCCAATTTTTTCCGCTTAATTCGATCAGACGACGCACCAGCTTAACCGACAACTCTAGCCTTCGGGCATCCACGTCGACCAGGGCAAACACGCCTTCTTCAAACCCTTGAATTTGCAAAATATCGGATGCCAAGTATTTGGTAAACATGCTTCCCGAACCAATAATCGAGATTCGCGTCAACGTCATACCCTCCATTGAATGAAATTGATTGCTCAAATTCATTATTTAACATAATTTTGATCGAGTCAACTCATTTTTTGAGATTTTATATCAAATACGCTCATTAATTTGATCGTTTTCACTCTTTTTGTGGACGAGGATAATCGTTTGTGATATTCTGAAATTGCTAGTAAGTACGATATAATGTTAAAGAAACCCGAGCCGCCTTTTAGCGAAGACTCGGGTATGAAGGAGATATACTGCATGAGCAAGATTGCTGCACGCCGTGATGGAATCATTGCTCTACTTAAAGAACAAGGATCTATTACTGCAACGGAGATAATGGAAATATTCGGAGTATCTGAAGCAACAGCCAGACGGGATCTGGAGACGCTCGAACAGGAGAAAAGACTTGTCCGGATGTTCGGCGGAGCCGTTTTGGAGAGCATCCGCAAGGAGATTCCATTTTATCGCAAGATGGAGATGAACCCGGAAGAGAAGAAGGAAATCGCTGACAAAGCTTATGCCCTTATCCAAGAAGGGGATGTCATCGGACTTACTGGCGGCACAACATGTATGTTTGTCGCTCGCCGGATCATTCAACAGCCGTTTGAACGCTTGACGGTCGTTACTAATGCGCTCAATATCGGCTTTGAGCTTGCAGGTGTACCAGGCCTGGAGCTGATTCTGACCGGCGGTGTCAACCGTACACACAGTTACGAGCTGTCGGGTCCACTTGCCGATACGATTTTGGAGCGAATTACGATTCAGAAGACTTTTCTCGGAGCAGACGGCGTTGATCCTGTGCGGGGACTCACGACGTTTAATGAACTGGAAGCCAATACGAATCGCAAGATGATCCAGCAGTCTCTGGAAACCTACGCCTTAGCTGATCACAGCAAGCTTGGACGCAGTTCTCTCTTTTTGATCGACAAATGGCGTGCCATATCAGGATTGGTTACCGACAAGGGAGCCGTTCGCGAAATGCTGGAGCCTTTTAAAGATGCAGGCATCCGGATTTTGTAAAGCAGAACTACAGGTTTGGAATTAGCTGTTTCGGGGCTCCTTGACCGAAGATTGACGGATCTTCAGCTCAAATGGAACCGAAATTTTAACGGGAACGGGATAACGTCCCCCAATGTAATCAATCAGCGTTTTGGCGGCAATATTTCCGATTTCGAGCTTCGGAATATGAACGGTCGTAAGCGGAGGCGAGCTATAAGCGGACATCTCGATGTTATCAATGCCGGCAAAGGCAATATCGTCGGGTATCCGCATGCCGCTTTCGTTCGCTGCCCGCATAGCTGAAATCGCGATCATATCGCTGGCGGCAAATATAGCTGTTGGGCGATTTTCTTTATTTTTCAGCAGTTCTTTGGTCCGTTGATAGCTCTTTTCTACATCCCAGCCACAATCAATAACCCAATCCGGATCGATTGAAATATCGGCCTCCCACAGCGCCTCCCGATACCCTCTGTATCGTTTTTCCTTTTCTATTGTATGTGATAACCCCGCACCGCCGATAAAGGCAATTCGACGATGACCTTGCTGCAGCAAATGCTGAACGACCACCTTCGCCGCCTCCACCCGATCATAGGTAATACGCGGAATTCCAGGATCGCTTACATCAACGCCAATTAGATGCGGAATCCTCTTTTTAAGCTGCGCGTACAAGTCTGGCTCCAAACCTTCCACGAGAATCAGTCCGTCCGGCGTGTTTTCATAGAGAATGCGGTTCAATACGGCCGGATTGCGGAGATCGTCCACCGATTGCACAAATGCAAGCTCATACCCCATCTCAGCAATTCCTTTTTCAATTCCTTCCAGAATTCCCGAAAAATAAGGATGATTGTACTTATTCTGTGTTACGGCCAAGATGCAGCCAACTGGTGATCCCACGGCTGGATGTTTTTTGTCGCCTTCCTGATTTTTAGCGGATTTGGTAGGTTGATATCCAAGCTCAGTCACGGCATTCCAAATCTTTCTGCGTGTTTCCGACCGGACGGAATGAGAAGCTTCATTATTAACAACTCTCGATACCGTCGATATGGAAACCCCAACGCGCTCAGCTACATCCTTCAGCGTTGTCACTTTTTTTGCACTCCTTTGTCTAATGAGAGTAAACGTTTGCGCAAATAATTAATAATTCCATCATACGGGCTATATTTAATAGCTGTCAACTTAGGCCGAGAGATATAATTCCTTTGTGTCAAAAGGCATACAATGCGGCAACGGCATCGAGCCCAAGAAGCAGGATCGATGCCTGGTTGCCAGTTTCTACTTTCCGTAAGCCTTTTTAATATCTTGGACCGCTTTCTCGATATCTCCTTTTCCGGACATCGGATTGGAAAGTTTTTGAGGGATGATTTCCCACAGCAATTTCTCTTTTCCATCAAAGAACGGTACCGGAATAGCGTATTTCTGAGAATCGATGAATACCTGTTTGTTATAACCGTCATCCTGTGCGAGGAAAGCCTCTGCTGCCTTTTTGTTAGCCGGTATGGACTGCCCCTGTTTAGCCAGAGCAATTTGTCCATCGGCTCCAGACATCCAGTCGACGAGTGTCCAGGCCGCTTTTTCTTTTTTCGTCGTAGGACTAATGGCGTTACCCGTTACCTGAACAACCGTTTTTTCTTCCTTGAATTTTGGCGGGAGCAGTGTTTCGAAATCAATGCCAGCTTGTTTGTACTCCGTCGCGTTCCAGCTTCCCCCAAAGCTGATTGCAACCTTACCGGTAGATAGGGACAGGAAAGGATCTTTGGAAAGTGTTTGCGACTGGCCATAGTTAGGTACGGCATACAGCTCCGTAATGTAGCTGCTGAACGTATTCAGCACCTCCATCGCCTCTGGAGATTCCATCGCAAATGATTGGTCATCATTGACTAGCTTGGCTCCGTTGGACCAGAGCTGGGATTCCAGCACGGAATCCGCCGATAGGGCAGCATCCATAACAAGTCCCCATTGAACGATGTTTTTCTTATTAAAACCTGCTTCATCCGCCGTTTTACCCGATTTATCCACGGTCATTTTTTGCGCAAGCTTGATGAACTCATCCCATGTCATTTCCCCAACTGGCGGTTTAACGCCTGACGGGTTGGTTTTGGCATCAGCGAAAATCCCTCTGTTGTAGTACATAATGATCGTGTTGGCATCACGTGGAAGAGCATACTGCTTGCCGCCTGATTGCAGCTTTTTGAGCACGTTCGGCTCGAACTGACTGGCATCAAAGGCGTTGTCTGTCATCTGACTAGTTAAATCCTTCATTGCGCCTAGCTTGGCGTATTTATCCAAGTAAGCCTCATCCATCTTGAATACATCTGGAAGCGTTTTGGCTGCAGCCTGAGCTGTTATCGCCGTCCAATATGTCTCCCAATCCTTGGATGTTACTTCAACTTCAATATCCGGATATTTCGCGTTGAACTGCTTCAGCAGCTCCTTGGTCTGATTGATCTCTTCCTGCGTGCCCCATTGCATGTACGTAATTTTTGTTTTCTCTGTCGTATTGCCGCCGGAATTCGTAGAAGATGGAGTCTCGCCGGAGTTGTTCCCGCATGCTGACATGACCAGAGGAATACCTAACAACGGAATAAGCCATTTCGATTTGTTTGCCGACCCTCTTTTAACCATGAAATACACTCCCTTTTTTTATTTGATTCCCGACATAACCACGCCTTCAACGAAGTATTTTTGCGCAGAGAAATATATAATGGCGATCGGCAGCAAGGCCAAGAACGAGCCTGCGGCCATCATCGGGAGATCTTGAGCGTTTTTGCCCATAATTAATTGCAATCCGACACTCATCATTTGCAGCTTTTCGGATTGAATGAAAATAAGCGGGGTGAAATAATCGGTCCAGGTGAAAACAAAGGAAAAGATAAAACCTGAGATGAGAATTGGCCCGGAGAGCGGCAGAACGACCCGACTGTAAATTGTCCAATAGTTCCCGCCATCAACATAGGTTGCTTCATCAAGTTCTCTAGGCAAAGTGAGAAAATATTGACGGAACAAAAAGATAAAGTATGGACTTGCCAGCAAGACTGGAATCGTTAGCGGCAGCCAAGTATCGTACCAGCCGATCTTGCTAAACAAGATGTACATGGGAATGAGTGTGACCTGGGACGGAATCATCAGTGTGGCGAGCACAATTACAAACAATGGTGCGCGCAAGCGGGACTTTGTCCTTGCAAACCCGAACGCGATGAGCGAGCTGGAAATAATCGTGCCAAGCCCGTTTATCGACGCTACGATAAAGGAATTCATAATCCAACGAGGCATTAGTGTCATCGTTTCGAACAAACGACTGAACGAGCCTAACGTAAACGGATCAGGCAGCAGCTCTGGAGGGAAAACATAGGTCTGTGCCTGAGTTTTGAGCATCGTAGAAATGAGCCATAAGAGAGGACCGATGAAAATAAGTAATCCTACAACTAGAAAAATATAAGAATAAGCTCGGGATAATAACTTTGTAGCGTGCATCAGGGTTTACCTCCCTTTTTCTCGTCACCTTCGTAGTAAACCCAGCGGTTGGAGGATTTCATCAGAACTACTGTAATGACCAGAATGATCAGGAACAGAACCCATGACTGCGCCATGGCGTAGCCGAAGTTCAGATCGCGGAAGGCAACCTGATACGTATTCATCATGTAGGTTTGCGAGGCATAGTCGGGACCGCCTCTGCTTAGCAGCATGGCTTCCGTAAACATCTGGAAGTAATAAATGACCTGCATAACGACAGTAAACAAGATAGAAGGCGTCAACATCGGCAGCGTAATCGCAAAAAAAGTACGAACTTTGCCGGAGCCGTCAATACGAGCCGCCTCATATAGCGAGGACGGAATGCCCTTTAGCCCGGCGAGAAATATGAGCACCGATCCGCCGGACATCCACATGCCAATCGTAATGATGACAGGTTTGATCAACGCCTCACTGTTCATCCAATCAACTCGACCGCCGCCAAGACCTTGGATTAGCGTATTTACAACACCATCGCCAGAACCAAACAAGATCATCCAAATGACAACGGTTGCAACAGGTGGAACGAGGTAAGGAAGGTAATACAGCGTACGGAAATATCGAATTCCAGGTAGTTCGATATTAAGGAGCAACGCCAGCAAAATTTGGAATGTAACGGTAATTGGCACACCTACAAACACGAAATACAACGTATTGCGCAAACTTTCCAAGTAAACTTCATCACTCCAAAGCCGGGTATAGTTGTCGAACCCGATCCAATCTGGAGCGGTGATGGCGTTGTAATCTGCAAAGCTGTACGTCAGACTTGCCGCCGCTGGACCGACGAAGAAACATAAAAAACCAATTACCCAAGGGGTTATGAATAATAGAAACGCTCCGTCTTCCTTCCACTTTTTGACCACTTATTTGCTCACTCCTTTGCTAACCGGAACTAGTTATTTGCGCAAATTATATCTATAATTTACGCAAAAACATTCCATTAGTCAATGAATTTGCTGAAATATTTCTTTCTCTCTTGTGGAAGGTTATAGGATATATGCCGTTCCCTTTCTGCATCCTTCTCATAACCTAGTATTAACAACTCCATGATGAGAGCACAAATGAAAGGAAGATTAGAATGGAACATCCCGAAAAAGAAATAAAAATTTCCGGCAACTGCCCCACCTCCAGTGTAGGCATCATTCTTGTCCTGTTTATTCTCCTTGTTATCATTCTTTCCGTCTTTATCCAACCTTCGGCGGCAACTGATGATCCGCAACCTGGCGCCCTTTCAACAGTAACCTTTACCATTAAAAACAACTCGAGTTATGCGTTCGAGCTGGTCTCCCAAACTAGGAGCGGCTGCGTAACGGCTGCTCCTTCTATCATCAATGCAAATGGCGGCTCAGCTTCCATTGGAGTAAAAAAATCATTTCCTAACATCTATCATTGTGAAACCTATTGGGCAATTTTGGATCAAACAGGGAATGCCGTAAGTGAAATTACAATTAGACTGGAGACAAATGGGAAACTTTTTGGCAGTAACACTTTTGACATCGTAAACTTCGACACTCCGCTCAGGTTCAGTATAAATGGCACCACAGTAACATTTACGAATAGTTAAGGAACAATGTGAAACAAGCCTTAGAAGGGATTCTGAAGGCTTGTTTTTCTTTGTATATTCAGTTTTGTATATCTCAGGGAATATTAATGGACAGGACCGTAATCGGCGACAACCAGTACATCTAGATGTCTGGCCCCGCGCAGCAAGGCGGGCACAAAAGCCCGCTGTTTCAATTTCAGCAGCCCCATACTACCAGGCTGACCTACAATAATTTGAGTCGCTTTTTTCTCCACGGCATAGGCGAGCAGCAGCGAAGCTGGCGTATCACTACCCGATGAGGGCAAAATCTGAAACGATCCTCCCAGCCGTTCGGCGAGCTGCCGAAGCTTATCTAACCTTGCTTCAGTTTCGGCATCCTTCTTCTGTCCTTTTTGCACAAACACGACGTACCAATCAGCCTTCAGCCGGTAAGCAATGCGAAAACCGCGACGAATGAGGCGCTCGGCGCTCGGTCCAGCCGTTACCGAAACAATGATGACCTCTTCCCGGCGCCAAGGCCCGCGCAGAGAGTCGCGTCTGTTCCAAGCCTCAAGACGCTCATCCACATCATCGGCAAGCTCCCGCAGCGCCAGCTCTCTGAGCGCAATGAGATTGCCAAGTTTAAAAAACCTGCCCAGCGCCTCCTCTACTTTATCCGCAGCATAAACCTTGCCTGCTTTCATACGCTCTTGCAGCGCTCGTGGAGCCACATCGATCAGCTGAACCTCGTCGGCCTGCCGCAAGATGCGGTCCGGCACGGTCTCTCTAACAACAACATCTGCGATTTGCGCAACGGCATCGTTCAGACTTTCCAGATGTTGAACATTCATCGTTGAGATGACGGAAATTCCGGCTTCCAGTAGAACGAGCACATCTTCATAACGCTTTTTTCGAACGTTTCCTGGAATATTCGTATGAGCCAGCTCGTCGACCAGCACAACCTCGGGTTTGCGCAGCAGAATAGCCTCAACGTCCATTTCCTCCAGTAACGCCCCGCGGTACCGGGTTTGCAGCCTTGGAATGGTTGAAAGCGATCCCACTTGAGCAAGCGTACCCGCTCGCCCATGCGTCTCCAGCAGGCCGATGACGACGTCGACTCCCTTTTTCAGCAGCTCATTGCCTTCCCGAAGCATCGTATAGGTTTTTCCTACTCCTGGTGCTGCTCCGATATAAATTTTGAAGCTGCCTCGGCGAATCTGACCAATCTCTTCCTTTATCTCAAAATCTGTCAACCGCCGATAGCGGTTTTTCGGCAGTCTGCTGGGGCTGCGCGCAGGCAGAATACGCTCTCCTTCCAGATCCGTGCGGTCCGCAACAAAAAGAAGATCGATATTACGCGTAATTTTCAGCAAACGATTAACGACAGAACCCTTCCACAGATCCTGCCACATGCTCTGCCGGGAATGACCGAGCACAACCCGTGTAACCTTATGCTGCACCGCATAACGCATAAGCCTGCCTGGTAGCTGCCTGCGAGAGCTGATCGGCAACTCTTCAAAAAAACCGCCGACTTTTTTGACAAGCAGGATGAGTGACTTGCGGAAAGTCTCGGCCTCGATAGGCAGTCTTTTGCCCGTTTGAATAAACGAAACGACTTTCAAATCTCCGCCCAGCCGCTTGGCTACCTGCTGCCCTCGCCGTACAAGAATGGACCCATTCCAATGGTATTGGACCGACACCAGAATCCGCTCCGCAATGCCGGATGAACCGACCAGCCCAAGCTCCTCGCGATGCCTCTCCAGCGTGCCATTTACTCCTTCAGCCACCATCCGCAAGGCCAGCTCCCTGAGCTTGGCCATGTTGCCGCGATGCACCCACTCCGGAGAGAGCGGCTGCAGCAACCCATCCGCCGCTCTTTCCAGCAGCGTATCCGGCGTCACGTCGATCAGCCTCACTTCATCGGCCAGCTCCAGAGTATGCGAAGGCACCGGATGAGGAACCGTAATGCCCATCCAGCTGTGAGCCATAGCAGCAGCGCCCTCCAGCTCGTAGATGTTGACCGTGGTGATAACGCTGATTCCGCGGCCCAGCAGCATCTCGATTTCTTCGAGCCGCGTCGGGAAACGCGCCCATTCTCGGTTGCGATGAGCCAGATCATCAACGAGCACAACCTCAGGATTACGCTTCAACAGCAGCTCCAGGTCAAGATCCATGCGAGTTGTCCCCTGGCTGCTCCATGGTATACCGGGTACCGTTTCCAAATCCCCGATCTGCGAGGCGGTTTCCGTTCTCTCCCAGCCGGTGAGAGCACCGATGACGGTGTCCAGCCCTTGCTGTTTGAGCTCATGTCCTTCTCGCAACATATGATACGTTTTGCCCGACCCGCTGAACGCCCCTACCAAAATATTCAACCTGCCCCGATGCAGTTTCATGATCGAAGCTAGAATTTCATCCGCTGACTTGCGCTTGAACGGCTCCATGCCGGTTCCTCCCAGCAACAGCGATGCCCCGCCTCATCACAAAAAGATGAGCGGGGACATCAACTTTTATTTCTGCGTCGCCTGCTGCAACGCTAGATTAAGCTTTAATACATTGACAGTCGGCTCTCCGAAAATGCCAAGCTGCCTGGAAGCAGTATGTTTACTGACCAAAGATTCTAGTTCGGAAACCGGCAATCCGGTCAATTTGCTAATGCGCGGAATTTGCGCCTGAGCTCCTTTTGGGCTGATATGGGGATCAAGGCCCGAGCCGGAGTTCGTAATCAGATCCATCGTCAAATTGCTGACAGGAACATCCGGATTCGCGGATTTCCAGTCTTGAACGGACTGATTAGCTCTGGTCAATAGATCTGGGTTGGATGGAGCATAGTTCGGCGTGCCGGAACCGTTCGCAGTGTAACTGATGCTCGACAGCCTGCCGTGGAACCACTTTGGATCCGTGAAGTTTTGGCCGATTAACTCCGAGCCGATCAGTTGGCCTTCTTTGTTGTACATCAGGCTTCCGTCCGCCTTTTTGGGCAGCAGCGCTTGAGCAATGCCTGTTACAGCCATATTGTAGAGCAGGCCGGTAAGCACCATCAGCACCAGGCTGAGTCGCAAACTTATCGTTAAAATATTCATTCTATTGACTTCCTTCCTTGCAAGACGGATGTTATACCCATATCTGCACCATAAGATCAATCAGCTTAATTCCGGCAAAAGGAATAATGACGCCGCCCAATCCATAAACGAGCAAGTTGCGCTGCAGCAGCTTCGCGGAGCTCGTCGGTTTGTAGGCGATTCCTTTCATAGCGAGTGGAATAAGCAGCGGAATAATAATCGCGTTGAAAATAAGTGCAGACAAGATGGCCGACATCGGCGAATCAAGTCTCATTACGTTCAGTGCCTCCATCTGCGGAATGGCAGCCATGAACATCGCCGGAATGATCGCAAAATACTTGGCCACATCATTGGAAATGCTGAACGTCGTGAGCGCGCCGCGCGTCATCAAAAGCTGCTTGCCAATCGCGACTACCTCAATGATTTTGGAGGGATCGGAATCCAGATCGACCATATTCGCTGCTTCCTTCGCCGCCGTCGTGCCGCTGTTCATCGCGATACCAACATCGGCTTGGGCAAGTGCCGGTGCATCATTCGTGCCGTCGCCGGTCATCGCGACCAGCTTGCCAGCGGCTTGTTCCCGCTTGATAACGGCAATTTTGTCCTCCGGTTTGCTTTCCGCGATGAAATCATCCACTCCAGCTTCTCTCGCAATCGTCTGGGCGGTAAGCGGATTGTCCCCGGTACACATGATCGTTTTAATGCCCATTTGCCTCATCTGCTCAAACCGTTCCTTCATGCCGGGCTTAACGGTGTCCTTCAAGTAAATAATGCCGAGCAGCCGCTCATCCACGGCCACAGCAAGCGGCGTTCCGCCCGCTGAAGCTACTTTGTCGCTTTTAACATCAAGGTCATTTGGAATGGCTCCACCCTGCTCAACCACCCATTTTTTTATCGCGTCCACAGAGCCTTTGCGCACCTTGCGTCCGTCGGTCAGATTGATGCCGCTCATCCGCGTCTCTGCCCGGAATTCGATCCATTCTCCATCCGCCGCAAGCGACTGATTGTCGCGCAAGCCCATCTTTTTAGCCAGCTCAAGCACGGAGCGACCTTCTGGCGTTTCGTCCTTCAGCGAGCTGACAACAGCCCATTCGGCCACTGCCGAGTCATTCGTTCCGCCAACCGAGATGAATTCGCTGGCCATCCGGTTGCCGTATGTGATTGTTCCTGTTTTATCCAAAATAATCGTGTTAATGTCACCCGCAGCTTCAACCGCCTTGCCCGACATGGCAATGACGTTGAACTGAGTTACGCGATCCATTCCGGCGATGCCGATGGCGGACAGCAAACCGCCGATTGTCGTTGGAATCAAGCAGACGAGCAGCGCGATAAGCACTGGAACTTCCAGCGTGACATCAAGATAATTACCGAAGAAAGGAAGCGTCACGACTACAATTAGGAAAATAATCGTTAAACATGTCAGCACCGTATTAAGTGCGATTTCATTCGGCGTCTTCTGCCGCTTCGCGCCCTCAACAAGCGAAATCATACGATCCAGGAAAGACTCTCCGGGATCGCTTGTAATCCGCACCTTGATCCAGTCGCTGAGCACCTTAGTGCCTCCAGTTACCGAGCTGAAGTCGCCTCCGGCTTCTTTGATAACAGGTGCAGATTCACCGGTAATGGCGGATTCGTCAACGGAAGCAAGACCTTCCACAACTTCGCCATCACCGGGAACCCATTGCCCAGCTTCGATCTGAACAATATCTCCCCTGCGCAGCTCACTTGAAGGAACCTCGCGCAGCGTGCCTCCTGATTCCTTATAAGCAACGATATCTTTTTTGGAGTGCTTGAGCGAATCGGCTTGCGCTTTTCCCCGTCCCTCCGCCAATGCTTCGGCAAAGTTGGCGAACAATAACGTAATTAAGAGAATAATAGCTACCGTAATATTGAACCATGCCGGTGTATTTCCACCGAAGGCATTCGGGGCAAACGACAGGAACAAAGTAATGACAAAACCGATCTCCACCACAAACATGATGGGATTGCGGAACATAACTCGTGGGTCAAGCTTCAATACGGATTCCTTCAGCGCTTGCCGGATGATATCTCCGTTAAGCGCCTTTTTTCGATGGCTCATCGTTCTTGTCTCCTCTTCTATGCCTTTGCCATTACGGCTTCAGGGTCAATTGCTCTGCGATCGGTCCCAGCACCAGGCTTGGGAAAAACGTGAGCGCTCCTACGATGAGCACTGTGCCCAGGAATACAACGCCGAAAAGTGCGCTATCCGTGCGGAATGTTCCGATCGTTTCCGGTACCGCTTTTTTGGCAGCTAACGAACCGCCTACAGCTAACAGCGTAATCACGGAAAGATAGCGGCCGAAGTACATCACAAGGCCGGTGCTAATGTTCCAGAACGGAGTATTGTCCCCGAGTCCTTCAAATCCGGAGCCATTGTTCGCAGCCGATGATGTGAATTCATACATCACCTGAGTCAAGCCGTGGAAGCCGGGATTCGAAATCGTTTCTGGATAAGCAAATACGGCGATGGCGGAAGGAACCAGAATAAGAATGGGATGAATGAGCAGCGTTAAAGCGATAAGCATCATTTCCTTGCCTTCCAGCTTTTTGCCCAGGAATTCCGGCGTGCGGCCGACCATCAGGCCCGACAAGAAAACGGCGACTAACGCATAAAGTAGTACGTTCATGAACCCAGCACCGACACCGCCAAATACGGTGTTGAGCATCATGTTCACCAGCGGCACCATGCCGCCAATCGGTGTAAGCGAGTCATGCATACCATTAACAGCGCCCGTTTCTGAAGCGGTTGTTACCACCGAATACAGCGCGGTTTGCGTGACGCCGAAGCGCGTTTCCTTGCCTTCCATACTGCCCTGTTGCTGATCAACGCCAAGCGCATTGAGAGCAGGATTCCCCGCATTTTCGGCGGTAAGCGATGTTCCAAGCATGACTATGAACAGCATGGCCATCGATACGAATAATACGCGGCCTTGTTTTGGATTGCCGACCATTTTCCCATAAACAAAAGGCAGCGAGGTCGTGACCAGCAGCATCAAAATCATCTGCAACAAGTTGCTGATTGCCCCTGGATTCTCGAATGGATGCGCGGAGTTCACGCCCATGAATCCACCACCATTGTTGCCAAGCTCCTTGATCGCTAGGAATGAAGCCATCGGCCCCCTCGCGATGGACTGCTCCTCGCCTTGCAGCGTCTGAGCAACCGTCGTTGATTCCAGCGTCTGCGGCACGCCAAGCGCCACGAAGATGAGCGCCGACACAATGGCTATTGGCAGGAAAATTCGAGTGATGGAGCGAGTCAGATCGACAAAAAAGTTACCCATCGGCTTGCCGGAGAGCGCCCGCATGAACGCCATGACGACACCAAGCAAGGTGGCCGGGGAAGCAAACATCATGAACACAATCGCAATCATTTGCGAAAGATAGGACAATCCACTTTCCCCGCTGTAATGCTGCAAATTCGTGTTGGCCATGAAGCTAACCGCAGTATTGAATGCTAATCGCGGCTCCATATTGGCGATACCGCTCGGATTGAGCGGAAGATAAGCTTGCGTCCGGAACACCGTGTAGACGAGCAACATCATTAACCCGTTACTAATCACGACGGCGGCTGCGTACGTTTTCCAGGTTTGATTTTCCGGTCGAATGCCGCTCAGACGGTAGATTACTCTTTCAATAGGTCCAAAAAATCTATCGAGCTTTGTTCCTTCGGCGCTGAACGCGCTATACACATACATACCTGTCGGCCTTGCCAACAGCACAACAAGCAGCAAAGTAATTCCGATTGAAATCCATGCGATCATGAATGAGAGCTCCTTCTATACGTCAGAATTTTTCGGGGTGAAGCAGCACGTATGTCAGATAAACGAACACAGCAGCAATAATAACGCCAAGGGTCCACATCATTTCTTTTCCCTTCCTTCCACTACCTGCTTGTCGACCCAGTGCAACAATCCAATCAGGCCAACACTTAATACGACCACAAGTCCAATCATCCATACATCCATCATTGAAGCTCTACCCCTTCCAACTGAGCAAGCCGTTAATTGGCCTCGTCCAGGATCAAATAAGAGACGTCGCCGCCGTTCGTGTGAATGACATAATCAGCTCCGACGCCTCGGAAAATCAGCCTTGAATGCTGAGCTTGAGTAATTACGTAAATACTTCTTCCTGTCCAGGAACGGCATAACTGAAGATAGCGGCAACATAAGGCCAAGCTGCTTTCGAACAGAAAAACTTTGCCAACTGGAAATTCGGGAAAAACCGAGTTTTGCTTTTCTGAGGTATTTACTTGAACGATATGTTCGATGCCAAGCTGCAACATGCTCTCTCGCTCTCGATCATTGTTGACCAGAGCGGCACAAGGGAGCTTACGCAGGTTAAGCATGACAAGAAACTTCACACCAGCTGCGGTCGCTGGGGATACTAGAATACGTTCTTCATTTCGTTCTTCAGAATGATACATGCATGATCTCCTCCACCTTTTGCGGGCAACAAAAAGAAGCTGTACGAAAAGAAGAGGTCCTTTCGCCAGCTTCATAGGCACAGGAAAACAAGCTGTGTCTAAAGCGACAATTGTTGCCTCTCTTACAGGACGCTTACGAGGTTAGCTGTCGGATTCGGGCGGAAGAGTCGCCCTACGAGCCCCGCTCATCGCGGCTGCGGCTCGATTCACCCCTGAAGCGGAATTCGAAATTCCTCTTCGATGGTTCCCCCGTTCCCAGGATAACGATCTACTGTGGTAGATGTTTCCTGGCATTCAGCGGCTGGTTGCCTGAATCGCAATTCAGACGTTATTAATAAGCCAAAAACCACAGAGGCAGAGGCCCCTGTGGTCGCAAGCGATCACAAGCGTCATCATCCTCTCTCTCTATCTAGGTCAGGTCTTGTTTCCAAAACCCGGCCTACCTACGCTTACGAAGTTAGCTGTCGGATTCGGGCGGTGAGAGTCGCCCTACTAGCAGAAATGGATGTCCATGGCTCCGTTTCTGCTAGATTCACCCCGTATGGCAGAGCTCCGACTCTCACATCGGATTCTAGCCATCTTGTGGTTCCCCCGTTTTCCGTTTGGAAATTTAGCGTTGTAAAATGCTGGTCAACTAACTTGAGACGAATCTTACGCCCGCAAGCTTGCGATTGTAAAGGTCGGCATACGTTCAAATTCAATCCTGCAAGCCCGCTGCACCTAAAAAAGGCGGATCAAACTCGATTTTACTCTCCCATTCTCTCGTATTCTCTTATTATCATGGGATCATCGTAATCACGAGCTATAGAAAGGGATCTCATTCCCTAGTCTCAAACAACATTATTGTATCCGCTACCATACCCGGAATTTGCTTATATATGGCCGTTTTTCCATTGATGGTTCGTTTTACTTCCTTCACAAGTGGCTCGTATGATGATGGCGTGAATGTTGCATTTAAAAAAATATTTCATGTACATGACTGGTTTCCCGAATCAGAGAGGAGGAGTTCAATTTATGACGACCAAGGAAAAAATTATGGTCTGTGTCTATTATGGACCGAATGGCGAACGGCTGATTCGGCGCGGCGTTGAACTGGCTGCAAGGCTGAACTGCCCCCTGCATGTGCTGAGTGTCATCCCGGTCAGCATGGAGGAGCTCAGTCAGAAACAGGAAGCCTATTTGAACCTCTGGCGGATTCGCTGCGCGGAATCAGGCGCTTTATTTTTCGTCGAGCATGCTAGCTCGCGCCCTGCTGTTGCTGTCATCGCAGAGATCGCTCGAAAGCGGCAGATTACCGGGATCATCGTGGGACAATCTGCGCAATCCCGCTGGCAAGAGCTTATTCGCGGTTCTTTCACCAATGAGCTGCTGCGCCGGGTAGGCAAGATCGACCTGCATATCGTTGCGGTTCAGCGTATGGATGACGAGCTGGAAGAGACGCATGAGCGAGGAATTCATGTGACGGTTAGGCGGGCGGGAGCGGAATATGAGCTTAGCCATTCACTCCCGGACAGTGGAACGGTAGCGATGGGCGTCTTTTTCAAAAACCTGAATACGGAGTTCGACAGCGGACTGCTCAAGCTCAAAAACGGCGCTGGTTTTGCTTATTTCAAGATCCGCAAAGGGGTTGTCGCTGACGCTGCCTTCCCACCGTTTTTGGAAAAACCGAAAAAGGTATAACCTCTAATTTTTACGACATTTTTATTTGTTCTTTACACCGATGGGAGTTACGATTGGGTTAGCCGAAAAACAATATACCAAGATCAAATAGAGAGATACATGTCCATGTCATCCCATCCTTCTTCTTCATACTCTATATAAGAATAGGAGTAGAATTGGAGCCGTTCATATCCAGCTGAAACCGAAGTTGTGTACAGAAGTTCTCAATCCGAACAACAATAACGCCGAAATAGGCCGCATTCAATTTACACTTCGTGCAGAACGTATCAATCTTAACGTGCGTTATGCTGTCTTGAATATATCCTCCACTGCGCCGATTCAGTGGAATAGCTCAAGCAACACCCTCACCGTTTTTAATTCGTAGAGCGTCCTGTCGCTCCTCATAGAAACAACGAAGGTCTGGCAAGAGTTCATCTCCTGCCAGACCTTTGTTATTCAGGCTTATCAATAAAGCTTATGTCTCAGTTTTCCTTAATTCTCAATTGATCCAGATTGGCCCCGCTAGAGCCGTCCGTGACGAGACGGATCTTATGCGTACCTTTGGACAAGTCCGCTGTAAAAGTCACCTCCGACCAATTCTGGTTCCAGTGGCCGGTGCCAGGGAAAGCAAGCGAGCCGCTGACTTCCTTGCCGTCGATAAGCAGCTTCATCGGCCGACTCGTGCTTCCGTTGGCATAACGGAAACGAAGCGTGTAATTGGACTCGGGAAATTCGGCCGTCCATTCCACATACCCTTCTCCGCCGGAGAAATTGATAAATCCGGTGCCGTTCCAGCCAGTGCCTGCCGAACCGATTGTTCCAACGGATCGAGCTGCGGTTTCCGCTTGAAGCGACATGTCAAAAAGCTGAGGCGTCGGCGGAACCGTAACTTCCGTAGCCGTAATGCTATCCAAATTTACATAGTAGCTGCCGACCGTCTCCAGCTTGATTGTATGTGCTCCGGCAGTTAGCGGTACAGTCACCTGTGTTTTGCCCCAAGCTGTGTTCCAGTTGCCTGTCGAAGGAAAGCTGATGTCTGGAGTTACAGCAACTCCATCAATGGTCAGCTTCATGGTAGTTGAGCCGCTGCTGCCATAAGCATAGGCGGTATCAATCAAGTAGTCGCCAGCTGATGGAATCGTTGTGTTCCATTCCACATAACCAGGCGCATTGTTAAAATTGACAAAACCACTGCCCGTCCAGCCGGAACCAAGATTTTTGACGCTGGCACCCGTACTAAACGTTCCATTCTCCGCCTGCAGCACAACCTGTTGCGGCGTTGGAGCAGCAGGCGGCTGAGGCAAGCCAAGCACCTCAAGCTGATCGATGAGGGCGGTGCTGTTTCCGACAGACGCCAGCCGAATTTTGTTCAAGCCCGCTTTCAAATACTGCGTCGTCGTTACGACTCCCCAAGGAGAATCGCCCGCTCCAGCCGTGCCGGTCTCCATAAAGGACATCTTGGCGGCAACAACGCTGCCGTTAACGGATATATCCGCTTTACGGTCGACGCCAGTGTTCTTGTAGCGGAATTGCAGCGGATAACGGCCCGATTGGGTTACCGGAACCGTCCATTCTACATATCCCTGCGTACCTTTCATGTCGACATACCCAGTGCCCGTAAAACCCGTTTCCGTAGTTGCGATAACAGTACCTGCCGAACGGGATGCTTGCTCAGCCTGGAATACGACAGAGGCGGAGAATGCTGCCGCTTTTGGCGCTCCGGCAGCCGGTCTAGGAACGATCGTGTCGTTCATTGCAACCGAATTAAGCTGAATCTCATTGGAGGTCAATTCATATTGCCCATCCATTATTTTGACACGGTCGATATTGATGCCTGATCCGGTAGGAGCCGGCTCTTTTCCGGCGAGTTGAGCAGTACTGGTATGCATTTGGCCCTTGTAACTGATTTTAATCGTGTGTGTGCCATAGGCCATTTCCGGACTTGTGTAAACCAATTGGCTTGGCACTTCACCATAGGCGCTGTAATAATCAATGTTTCCCTTCGCCTGGCCGTCAATCTCAACCGAAGCGATACCCATATTTATTGCTCTTGTGCCGTATACGCGGATTTGCGTCCCTGTGAACGTCATTTCAGCGTAGGTGTCCCCTGCAACACCACCTGTAACCACGCGCTCATCGCCGTTGAAACGGCCCGTCTTGCCACTTTGCACCGTCCAGCCCGGACCTGCGAATTTGAACTGATTCGTACCTGTGCCATATACGCTATCGTTGACCGTTGCGCCAAGATCAGCTTCAACTTTGACTTTAACCGTGCCTGTCTGGCGCAGCTTGGACTGGATATAAAAACCGGTCAAGCCGTCCGTCATTTGCAGCGTATCGCTTCTGCTTGGCGTCGTAAAGATCGCTGCTCCCGGACCCGACAGCTCCTTGATTCTCACATTGGCATCGCCGTAATACGCACGCTGTCCGTTCGCGTCGAGCAGCTCGGGAATGAGCCAAGCCACATCGGAGCCATCGGCAATAAGCTCATTGCCGGTAGTGCCATTCAGCTTCAATGAAGCGGCTCCGTCATACGTGGAAGCGAACCTCTTGTACGTTTTGAGCAGATTATCGTTTGCATCATAAGACCTGGCTTCGAGTACCGAACCTGGCGACCATACTAAATCTTGATTCACTGTAAACTTAAACATTCCCTGTTTCGAGCTTGTAACATAGTTAGGAACCGTTTTGCCGAGTGATGCTCCATTATGAAACAGTTCTACTTTTGCCGCATTGCTGATGACGTAGAATTCCTTCTTATTGGAGTCCGACTTCCACTCGCTCGCGATGTGCAGCACATCGCCAACTACGGATGGAGCCATCTGCGATTGATAAAAATAACCGAGCCAGTATTTATTGAGCGAATCCCTGTATGGTCCGGTAACGCCTGCGGCCCGGTAGTTATTCACGCTTTTGCCAAACTGATCGTATACCAACGGTGTAATATATCCGAACGACTCCCAGTGCAGCAGGCCGGCTATTTGCGGCGAGCTGTAAAACGTCTGGAATTTGGTCGCATCGTCAAGCAATTGCTTCAGCTTGCGGCCTTCCGAATCGCCTGGCACGACAAAAGAGGAGCCAAGCGAGTTGTTGTACTCACCGATCCAGTGCGGGAATTTACCCGTGTTGAACCCGGCACTCGGCGGGGAATAATTATGCGAAGAATATACGTCGGCAACTTGCTCATAATCCCCGTGAACCATTTCCTGCACGGTCGGACGGGACGGATCGATGCTTTTGACCAAGGTATTTAATTGCGTATGCCAAGGGCCGATGGTAAGCGTTTCATTCGGCACTACACTCCACATGAAAATACTGGCGTGGTTGCGGTCGCGATACACCATCGAGCTAAGCGATTGCTCAAACAACGGCTTTTGCACGTCGTTTAACGTATTCATGCCAAAGGCTTCTTCTTCAACAAGCAAACCGATTTTATCCGCCTCATCTAAAAATTCCGGATCGGTCGTGTAGTGAGAGGTACGGACAACGTTCGCTCCAAGCTCGTATTTGAGCATCCGTGCATCCTTGCGTTGAAGCCGATTCGGACCGGAGTTGCCGAGATACGGCTGTTGATTATGCTTGTTGTAGCCGATCAGCTTTGTTTCCACACCGTTTAGGAAAAACTTACTCGTCTTGCTTGTGCTGTCCCCTGTAATCGCAACCCATTTCAAGCCGATATTGGTCGACAATTCATCGACGTAAGCAGAGCCGATCCGAGTTTGCACCTTCATTTTATAGAGATACGGATCGTCGATGGTCCATAGCCGCGGGTTGGCGACTTGCTGAACAAAATCAAACTTCGTCTCGGCGCGCGCGCCTACCGTTACCGTTTGTTCGGAAACAGCAACAACTTCGCCGCTTGCATCCACAAGAGAAGCTTTAACGACCGCGTCACGGCTGGACGGATTTTCATTGCGGATGTTAACCGAGCCGGTCACATTCACACCGCCGCTGTTTGGAGTTGTCACATAATAAGGCTGTGTGGCATACACCGGATCGGTCATTTGCAGCTTGACGTCGCCGTGAATGCCGCCGAAAGAATAAAAATCTCCTGAATAAGGCATTGTTCCTTCATGGGACTGATTATCCACCTGCACCGCAATTACGTTGTCGTAGTTGCCGAACTGCACATAATCCGTAATATCAACGGTGAACGAAGTATGAATGCCTCTGCCTTCGCCCGCAAGCTTGCCATTAACGTATACTTTGTTGATCTGTCCCGCTCCTTGGAACTCAACGGACACACGACGGCCCGCATATGTATCGGCAAGCGAGAAATGTCTCCGGTACCAGTTGACCGTCTGCCATTCCGAAGGCGTAACATCAAACAATTCCAGTTCGGAATTAGAATGCGGCAAATTGACTTGAGCCGCCGCGCTCTCATCTAAATCAGTCGATTGGCCGTTCGGCACGTTGCTATTGAAAAATAGCCAATCCGTATTAAAGTTCAACTCCACTCGATTGTTATTCTCGTTTTGATACGGCGCCGCTTCTACTTTTGGAGCCATTACAGGCATTAAAAGCGATGCAAGCAATGCAATAACAAGTATTCTCCCCATCCATTTCTTCATTTTTCAGTCCCCCTCATCTCAGTCCATTCATTCACGTTAAATCGCTCCTCCTCTGGATTTGAAAATGATAACGCCTTCATTCTGTCAAAAATATCGGCCTGATCCTATATTCAATATCTGACATTTATCCAATTAATCTAACTTTGAGAATGCGCTCCTACTTATGATTACGGAGTTTAGCGCATCTTTCCTTAAAGTCATACCTTAAACTACGATGACAATATTAAAGGATACACTTACAGTCCGCACATGGATTCTTGATCTATGAAACGAAATCTTGCATGAATGTTGTAGCATTAAAGTTAGAAGGAAAAAATAAGGAGGGCATCTTATTGGAAAAGGGAAATCTTGCTTTCACTCCGAACCGGAGTTTAAAGCCCGGCGAAATCATTACTTTTGGCATGTATCCTCAAACAAGGGACGGTAAACAACTGCCGATAAAATGGCGTGTTCTTCAAAATTCAGAAAGCGAATTGTTTGTTTTGAGCGAGTACATTTTGGACTGCAAGCGGTATCACGGCAAGAGCGCGGATATTACGTGGCATGACTCCGTAGATATTACGTGGCGTGATTGTGATTTGCGCGAATGGCTGAACGTTGAGTTCTACAACACCGCATTCAATGCCGCCGAAAAAGAATTTATAAAAACGACTCCTTGTACTAACAACGGAGAAAATAGCCCGGATACGGCGGACAAGGTTTTTTTGCTTAGTGTATCTGAGATAAAACAATTATCTGATCTGCACAGCAAGGATTTACGGCGTGCCGTTGGAACGGATTTTGCTAAAACGAAAAAACCAGATGGATGTAACCTATACGTATATGATAAAACGGACAAAGATAACTATATCATCAGAGACGGCGAAGAAGCAGGCTGCTCCTGGTGGTGGCTGAGAACACAAGGAAACAAGCCTTCACGTGCATGTTTTGTCGGTCCAAGCAGCAGTATTCGCAGTTATGCGAATGTCAGTTTAGCTCGCGACGGCGTGCGTCCCGCTTTAATAATTAATCTTCCATGATAAAGATTTCTTTCAATCCGATTACCCAAAAAATAAGAACGCGCTGCATGAGCAGCACGCTCTTATTTATTCATCCTATTATTTCGTCATCCATTCTGGTTTCGAGAAACCTTGGAATTGCTCATCCATCGTTTTCTCGAATGCTGCAGATTCAATAACTTCTTTCAGATCCTTGGCCATTTGGCCCTCAGCATCTTTAGTTCTTACAGCTACAACGTTACGGTAATTCTCAGCCATATTCTCAAGCTGCAGGGCACTTGCCAGTTTCATACCCGCTGCAAGAGCAAAGTTACCTGCAACAACGGCTAGATCGGAGCTGTCCAGCGTCCGCGGAAGCTGAGCAGCCTCGAGCGATGTTATTTTAAGATTTTTTACATTGGTCTCGATATCCTTTTCGGAAATCGTCGCTGGGTCTGCATCCTTTTTAATTGTAACAAGCCCAATATCCTGAAGCAGCAGAAGCGAGCGTGCTAGGTTAGCAGGGTCGTTCGCAATCGTAAGAGTACTTCCTTCTTTAATATCATCAATGGATTTGATTTTATTGGAGTAAAGGCCCATTGGTGCAGTTGGGACACTACTAACAGCACTTAGTTCAAGCTTATTATCCTTAGAAAACTTGTTCAAATAGATAATGTGTTGAAATAGGTTAGCATCGATCGATCCGTTATCCAGCGATTTGTTCGGCTGAACATAATCGTTGAACTCAACAACTTCGATCTTGTAACCTTTCTCCTCCATCAGAGGTGTAATCGCTTTGCTAACCATATCACTGTATGGACCAGCTGTCGCTCCAATTTTAATCGTTTTGCTCTGCTCGGCAGTTCCTCCATTAGAAGCTGATTCCTTATTGTTGCTGCTGCATGCAGCCAGCACCGTCATCACCAGGATGCACAATGTAACGACCTTCAATTGCTTTTTCAATGATAGGATCCCCTTGTCTAAGTTGTTTTATTTTAACGTTTATCTACTTTACGAGAAGCCCAATCTCCAATAAATTGAATAATTTGAACAACGACGATAAGCAAAATAACCGTTGTGAACAGAACTTCATTATCATAACGATAATAACCATAACGGATAGCGAGATCTCCGATACCGCCGCCGCCAACCGTACCCGCCATTGCAGAGAAGCCCAGCAAGCTGATCGCCGTTATCGTAAGACCCGATATCATACCTGACTTTGCTTCTGGCAGCAGTACCTTGCGGATAATAAGCCATGGTCTTGCGCCCATTGCGATAGCTGCTTCAATGATTCCTTTGTTCACTTCTCTAAGTGAATTTTCTACCAAACGCGCGTAGAAAGGAATGGCCGCGATCGAGAGTGGAACAGCTGCTGCTGCTGGCCCAATCGTAGTGCCTAGTAGAAATTGAGTAAATTTCAGCAGAAGTACGAGTAAAATTAAGAATGGGATTGAACGTACCATATTCGAAATCACGCCCAAAATCACATTCAGAGCACGGTTCTCAGAGAACAATCCCTTACTGCTAATAAACAACAATACACCAAGCGGTAAACCTAGAACGAAAGCAACTAGCAGCGATACACCTACCATGTAGAGCGTTTCGTTAAACGCTTTTATCATATCGGGAAGTATTTCCATAAAGGAGTTAAGCATGCTCAATCACCTCCACAATACAAGAACGATCAATCAAGTAACGGATAGCTGAATCGACTTCCTCATTCGTACCGGTCACTTCCATAATGAAGGTTCCGAGAGGTTTTTCACCAATATAATCGATTTTCCCATGTAAAATATTCGCTTGAATGCCGCTCTTTTTCAGCAAATCTGAAATAATGGCTTGTTCTGCCGCATCGTCACGAAACAAAATCTTTAACACCTTACTGGATGGATTAAGCTTCTCCCATAGTTTCATCGGCAGTTTAAATTCCAGCACACTATTAATAAATTCCTTAGTCAGAGGCTGTACCGGATTTGCGAAAATCTCATATACACTGCCAGCCTCTATCACTTTGCCATCCTGCATAATAGCAACTCGGTGACATAGCTCCTTCACTACTTCCATCTCATGTGTGATAAGTACTATTGTAAGCCCAAGCTTACGATTTATCTCTCGAAGCAGTGACAAAATAGATTGTGTGGTCGTCGGGTCAAGCGCTGACGTGGCTTCATCGCATAATAACACTTGAGGATTATTGGCCAAAGCGCGAGCAATACCGACACGTTGTTTTTGACCTCCGCTCAATTGAGCAGGATAACTATCCCTCTTATCCGCAAGTCCAACGAGCTGAAGCAGCTCCGTCACTTTGCTCTGAATAGCTGATTGTGGCGTGTCCGCCGCTTCCAATGCAAACGCAACGTTCTCGAATACCGTTTTGCTTCCAATAAGATAGAAATGTTGAAAGATCATACCGATCTTTTGACGAGCCAATCTCAGCCCGTTTTTACCCAAAGCCGTGAGGTCAACGCCGTTCACCAGCACTTTGCCAGAGGTTGGTTTCTCAAGCAGGTTGATGCAACGCAGCACCGAGCTTTTACCCGCGCCGCTATAACCGACGATACCAAATATTTCACCTTTAGCGATATGAAGATTGACGTGGTCGACGCCAGTGACTGTGCCTTTATTCGTTTTGTACTGCTTGTGTAAGTTAATGAGCTTTATCAATCTCGACCCTCCTGGAACTCTAGTTGCCTATTTCTAATATCTCTATTTAGCTATTCGTATTCCCGATTAATTCACTGTGAATTAATATAACAAATAAATAAGGTGCATGCCAATTATATTTTCCCTTTTTCTATTTCTTTTGAACTCCTTTTTTCTCTCTTACTAGTTTATCCATTTCCTGGGTACCGCCATATGGTATATTCATTACATGATAAGGAGGGCTATCATGAAATTTCTAATCATACAGCCAAAACTTGAAAAGAACATTGTACAACTCGAAAGCGAATTGCTAACTCATCCTTCCGTTGACGCTGTCATTTTTCCAGAGGGTTACTTGAATGAAAATGTGGAACAAGCTTGTCATTTAGCAAAAAGCCATCAAAAGATATTAATTGGTGGGCACAGAAGGCTGAGCGATAGCCCTAAGGATAGAGCTATTATTATTAATCGCTCGGGTGAAATTGTTTTGGATCGAGTAAAGTACAGCCAAACGTCTTTCGTAACAATAGAGGGCCTTAAAATAGGGCATATCCTTTGTGATGAATTGGTGGTCCAAGGAATGAAAAGTGAAGATCCAAACATGGTTGACTTGATTGTTCATCCTATCGGCGTCGGTATGTTCAGTGAAGAACAATTCGAGGAATGGATAAGCGAAGCCAAGAAAATAGCGGTGACTTATAACACGATGATTATTGGCACGAGCCATGCAGACGGCTCTTTTCGAGATAACGATGTCTCAATTCCTATCGCTTACTGCATAGATAAAAATGGGGAACCTGTTTTCATTTCCAAAAACGATGTCCGAGCACGGATTTTTGACAGCAAAACAACTGAAGTTTAGGAGGGTGTACACTATGAAGCCTATCCAATATTCTAACGAAAATAATTTCAACGCCGAAAAATACGATAGTTAAATAGCATATGTTTCAAATTATGGCAGACAAGTTATTGATGTACTTGAGCCGACGGCTGGAGAGCAATATTAGACTTGGAATGCGGTACGGGGGATCTAGCTAAAAAAATTCACAATCTTGGGGCATCTGTTATGGGGATCGATCGTTCTAATGCACACTTTGTATGATTTTTCACTCAACATGCATTCGGGCCGTGCTGATTTTTTGGATTTTGTACCATAAATCATACAAAATGGCTGGGTATAGGCGACGAAAGCTGGGCTTTGTATGTTTTATCACACAAAGTGTTGAAAAGAGGCGGCTGTAAACCGAATTTTATACGATAAATCGTACAAAAAAAGTTGCGTTGCCCACGTAAACCGAGTTCAAACCCTATTCAATTCAAATCTTGCCACATCTTGTACTTGTTGAATATCGCCTGCTCCCATCTTACGAACCGTTAGCTCCATTTCACAGAAACCTCCAGTATATGGAATTTTAATTGATTATAACTTGAAACGAGCCCTTTGTCTCGAACGATTCGGCTCTATCAGCGTAAAAAAATAACCCGATATCCTAAAGCAGACATCGGGTTAACCAATTAAGACGATATCGTTACGGTATGTTTGCCAGCTTCGTACGATTTGCCACAGATAATTCCCGTATAACCTGAAGGAATCGACACTTCTAATCGCCAGCTTCCGGCATCAATAGCCTCCAAGCTCATTCCGATTTCGCCGCCGCTCACTGGAAGCGTTGTTTTAATGCTTTCTATTCCACATGGCTCAGGATTCATAGAGAAGCTGCGATAGCCATCCTCAAGCGGTTTGATTCCGAATATACCTTCGTATACAAATACAATCGGGGCTCCTCCCCAAGCATGGCTTGCACTGGAGTACGAAACGGAACCGTTCGATTCCTCATGGAACAAAGTCCAGCGCTCCCAAATCGTGTCCGACCCGGCATCAAGGAAAATCCCGTATCGTTCCTGAATTAGCTCAAGCGCACGCCGTGTTTCTCCCAGCTTGATCAAAGCTCGGCAAACGACCAACATGAAATACGGACTTCCTTTGACGACGCGGCCGCTGGCAGCTTGCGAAAAGACAGCTCTACTGATCTGCCGCAACCGTTCCCCCTCCCCATGGAGCAGAAGAACTGCCAGCGCATTAGTCGGTTCGCTAATACTCTCGCTCAGCACACCATCGACCATACAATCGGCGTAAGCCCCAACGCGCTCATTCCAAAGTAAGGAGACAATCGACTCCTTCAATCTGGAGGCCATTTTTGTATAATAAACTTCCGCCTCTTGGTCATCCAGCTGCCTAGCATAACGAGCGGCGGCCTCAAGCGCCTCTACATATTGCACATTCAGCGCCGTTACGATACCGCCCCGTTGGTCATCCGGAATTGGTCCCTCCGGGCCTTCTCCCCAGTCGATGAACGGCCAGTAAGGCACGTTTTCAAGCAATCCGTCCTTATTCGTATAAGCAGAAAACCAGCGAAGCGCCTGAATAAGATTCGGCCACCACTGAGGCAGCAAGCTGTGATCCCCTGAATACAGCTCATATTCGCCGAAAGAGCTAACCCACGCCAGACAGAAAGAAGGAATCGGCGGATAGTTATGATGCCCATCCGGGTATCTTGCTTTTGTCATTCCCATCCAATCCTGAGACTGGCCAATCTGTTCCAGCAGCTTGCGGTGCATGCTTGATTCGCCCGAATAATGATAGTTAAAGATCGCCTGCCAACGGCCATCCCCCATCCATTGCTGCTGCTCTCGGCTCGACGAATCGAGGAATCCATCCTGCATGCACAGGCGGAGCGTATGGACGGAAATATCCCAAATCTGACGAAGCTTATCATCATTACAATGAAAATCAGCTACGGTTGTTAGCGGGGATCTTCTCGTCCGCAGGCCAACCCGTTCAATCGTGACAGGACCGCTGGAATTGCGCACCGTGAACTGGATAAAACGGCAAGCACGCCAAACGAAAGCTGATTCTAGCTCCTGAACACCTCCGGCTAAAATAAAGCGGTCGATCGATCGGTTGTTTGAAAGATTGATCAACGCTTTGCCTTCCCATAACTGCTCGGCATATACGACATCCACGATATCACCCGCTGAGCCAGACAGACGAAGCTGCAAATATCCCGCATCCATGCCACCCATGTCGAACGTAATAACCGATGCTCTTCCTTCTGGGGACGCTTCCAAAACAACCTCATCACGGAACGGTTCCGCCGTCACGCTCATCTCCATGCTGGATTGTTCCGCTAAAATTTGATGATGCAGCTTGTCCGCCGGCCTATAATGCTCCGCAAGCTCTCCTCTCGCCGCTATCGTAACAGCGGATTTTTCACCTTCTTCGAGCAGTGGAATACTGCGAGGAATCCAGTTCCAGAATGGAGACAGTTGAATTCCCCGACCTTTTGCACTTTGCCAAGCGCTGTCGTTGTATTCCAGCCCTTCCCATCCAGAGAGCGCCAGCCTTGAATCATAGATTTCGATCGGTCCCTGGCATCCATTGATTCGCGGTGCTGCACTGTCATAAGCATCTGCATGTTTGCATGTCCAGCTCTCATCACTTGAAATGACACTATGTTCGCCGCTCGCGAACAGCAAATTCGCTTCCACAACGAGGGCAGGAATCCGGTGAATCGACTGGCCTGTTCCATATCCATAGTGCAGGGCGTGCACGGCAATTATATTTTTACCCGATTGAATGAACGACGTTATATCAATTTCATCCACATACTGCCACCTTGGATCGCTGCGGCCTGGACCTCTTCCCGCGTATTCCCCATTTACGAATAGCTGGTACTTGGAATCGGCAAAGATCCGAATGCGAGCTTCTTCCAGTCCCTCAGATGCGTCGAACGTCTTCCGGAAATAACAAAAAGCGTTTTGCGGCTGCTCAAAATGTGTCTCAACGTCTTGGGGATGCCAAATGATTTTTGTCGAGTTTGACCAAACAATCCTCTCCGAGTAGTCCTTGACAGCTTCAAATCTCGGAAATGTAACGCTTTTCATTATGCTCTTCCCTCCGTGGAAACAGCCGGCTGTTTGCCGGCCCGTTAAATTGTCGGTTCAAACAATTGGAATCCATCAGCCCTTTAGGGGATGACATAGGCTAATTTCTTAATGTATTTTAGCAATAATCCCGCTATAGCGCTCAACATTTTTTGAACTTTTTTGATGTTTTTCATCTGTCGTTATATATACCATCATTGTACCGCGCTGAAATTCCACGTTTTTTCAAATCTTCGAGAGTTAGTCTAAAATCTTTGGGAATCGAGGAAATAAGGACATCTAACTAAAAGACAGGCTTTTTTATTGCAATCGCCTAGAACCTCATTTCGGAGCATTTCCTAATGTGCACATGCCTAAAATTGAAATATCTAGTTACTTGCCCTTACTGGTTACTGTCCCATGGAATATATCAAATAATATCCATCCCAGTAACACAGGAGGTGCAGCTATGGCTAAAGCGTTAGGACTGGGACATAAACGCCTGTCCTCGTCGTACGGAAAAATACCGATTCACTTCGAGTTAAATGCGGGCCAGACCGATTCTCAAGTCGCTTATCTCATGAAAGCCCAGAAAGCTGCCTTTTTCTTCACACCTTCCCATGTCGCCATGATGTTTGCCAAGCCAATGGTGTCTGAAGCCGACAACAAGCAGCAGTGGGAGACCTGGGGGCTGCGGATGTATTTCGCGGATTCAAACCCTGAGCCCTCCATAAGCGGACTCGATCTGCTGCCCGGCAAGAAAAACTACATCATTGGCGACGACTTTTCCCAGTGGCATTCCGATATTCCCACTTATGAAAAAGTGCAGTATACAGGGATCTATCCCGGAATTGACATGGTGTTCTATGGTAATGAAAACTTCTTGGAGTTCGATTTCATCGTAGCTCCCGGAGGTAATCCAGAACATATTGCGCTGAATTTTGAAGGTGCCGATTCCATCGAGATTGTAGAGGGCGGGACCCTTGTCGTAACGTCCAACGGCCAACCCGTGACACTGCAGCTGCCTTTTATTTATCAGAATCTTGCAGAGGGCAAACAGCAATTAAACGGCGGGTATGTACTTCTGGACACGAATCAAGTCGGCTTTAAAATAACCGAAAACTACAATACGGCGCTCCCTCTTGTCATTGACCCCGTACTGATTTATTCCACCTACCTAGGTGGCGCTTCAGAAGATGAAGGAGATGGAATTGCCGTAGATTCAAGCGGGAATGCCTATGTGACAGGCCAGACATTATCCATGAACTTTCCGACCCAAGCAGCTATTCAGCCAAGTAATGCCGGATTTTTCGATGCTTTTATTACGAAGCTGAGCCCGACAGGAAATACGTTGATCTATTCCACCTATTTAGGCGGAACTGGGAATGATCAAGGTACAGCCATCGCAGTTGATGCAACGGGCAATGTGTATGTAACCGGAATTACAGGGTCCGGCAACTTTCCTACGATTAATGCTTTTCAAAGTATCGCGCCGCCTGATGATAACGCGTTTGTATTTAAGCTTAATCCTGCGGGCAACTTGCCTCTGTACTCCACTTACCTTGGCGGTGAATTTTCTGATGAGGGCTTTGGCATCGCAGTGGATGCAAACGGCAGCGCGTATGTAGTAGGAACAACCACTTCTCCGGACTTTCCTATATTAAACGCCTTTCAGCCCATACTGCAGGGTCAGTCGGCTTTTCTTACCAAATTTAGTCCCGCTGGCAATACACTCGTTTACTCCACCTTTTTTGGTGGACCAGTCACGACGAATGTTAATGGTGACGGCGTTGCCGTGGATAGCTTTCAGCAGGCTTATATCGTCGGAACGACTACCGGGGATATTCCGATCCTAAACGCCATTCAGCCCACCTACGGCGGAGGAAATACAGATGGTTTCGTCGCCAAATTTAATGCTGCTGGTTCGGGACTTATATACTCGACCTTTATCGGAGGCAGCAGTGGCGAAATAGCCGAAAGCATTGCAGTTGATCAATTTACAAATGTTTATATTACTGGATCAACAAGCTCTACGGACTTTCCAACGTTTAACCCCATTCAAGCAACTTTGGGCGGCAGCGACGATGTTTTTGTTACTAAAATTAATCCATCGGGTACGGAATTCGTCTATTCCACCTATTTAGGGGGGACTGGAAGCGACGAAGGTTTCGGTATAGCGACGGATACACTAGGAAACGCCTATATAACGGGCATTACGCAGTCACCGAATTTCCCCGTTTTTGACCCTATTCAAGGCTATGCCGGATCGGGCGATGTTTTTGTTACCAAAATGACCTCTTTTGGAACGTTTATTTATTCCACTTTTCTTGGAGGATCCAACTTTGATCGCGGCTTTGGCATTGCCTCCGATTCTGCGGGAAGCGCGTATATAACCGGTGAAACCAGCTCCACAGACTTTCCTGTCTTGAATGCATTTCAGCCGACTTTTGGCGGATTAGGCGATGCCTTCGTCACGAAAATTCTCGATACTTCTGTTGTGCCAACAGGCACAACGGGGCCGACTGGCTCTACAGGCGCGACGGGCGCTACCGGCGCGACGGGCGCGACTGGTGCTACCGGCGCGACTGGTGCTATCGGCGCGACTGGTGCTATCGGCGCGACTGGTGCTACAGGCGCGACGGGCGCGACTGGTGCTACCGGCGCGACTGGTGCTATCGGCGCGACTGGTGCTACAGGCGCGACGGGCGCGACTGGTGCTACCGGCGCGACTGGTGCTATCGGCGCGACTGGTGCTACCGGCGCGACGGGCGCGACTGGTGCTACCGGCGCGACTGGTGCTATCGGCGCGACTGGTGCTACAGGCGCGACTGGCTCTACAGGCGCGACTGGCTCTACAGGCGCGACTGGCTCTACAGGCGCGACTGGCTCTACAGGCGCGACTGGCTCTACAGGCGCGACTGGCTCTACAGGCGCGACTGGCTCTACAGGCGCGACTGGCTCTACAGGCGCTACTGGTGCTACAGGCGCTACTGGCGCTACTGGCGCGACTGGTGCTACTGGCGCGACTGGTGCTACAGGCGCCACTGGCTCTACAGGCGCAACTGGCTCTACAGGCGCAACTGGCGCGACTGGCGCGACTGGCGCGACTGGCGCGACTGGCGCTACGGGGGCGACTGGCGCTACGGGTGCGACTGGCGCTACGGGCAGCACGGGTATTACCGGCGCGACTGGTGCTTCCGGCGCGACTGGCGGCACGGGGGCGACTGGTTCGACTGGCGCTACGGGCGCTACTGGCGCTACGGGCGCGACTGGTGCCGCGGGCGCGACTGGTGCTTCGGGCGCGACCGCTGCTACGGGCGCCACGGGCGCGACGGGCGCCACGGGTGCTTCGGGCGCGACCGCTGCTACGGGCGCCACGGGCGCGACGGGCGCCACGGGTGCTTCGGGCGCGACCGCTGCTACGGGCGCCACGGGCGCGACGGGCGCCACGGGTGCTTCGGGCGCGACCGCTGCTACGGGCGCGACTGGTGCGACTGGTGTTACGGGTGCGACTGGTGTTACGAGCGCTACTGGCGCTGCGGGCGCGACTGGGTTTACGGGCGCGACTGGCGCCTCGGGCTCGACGGGTGCTTCGGGGGCGACTGGCGCCGCGGGAGCCACAGGCGTGACTGGCGCCACGGGTGTTTCTGGATCAACCGGCGCAACGGGCAACACTGGATCGACGGGTGTATCCGGTGATCCTGGCGCCACTGGATCGACCGGCTTTACTGGAGCTACGGGCGTTACAGGACCAACGGGACCATCCACCGGCGTTTCAGGAGTTACAGGACCGACTGGCGCTACCGGTTCAACTGGGGCAACAGGGACTACTGGCGCAACAGGAGCAACTGGTGAAGGTCAAGTAATTAATCTCAATATCAATATTAACAATAGCTTCAACCATTCATTCAACAAAAAGCTATGCCGTCCCAAAAAGCCATGCTGTAAAAAGCCGGTGCATTGCTCCTTTCCGCCAAAACCGCTTGCTGTGCCTTTCGGGCTCAAAAGAGCGGCAGAGCTTCGCTGCCTGATTAGAATTACTCCGATGCCGGAGCAGTCCCGCCAATTCCTCATCTGCGAAGCAGATAAACTCATCAATCAATTGAAGCATGGCAAATGCAGAAGCGCATTGTCCACAATCCGTGTTATGGCACAACGTATTCACTCACTCATTGTGAATGGGCAAATATCCGCAAGAGACGGAAAAAGACTGCTTTTGCTGCTCTCCTCGCTTAAAAGACAGCTATCCGGTTATTAAGACCATTAACTTCCCCTAACGGTACGATTCTGACGGAAGTCAGTTCGTACCGTTTCTTTTTGTGTGGGTAGGCAAATATCAATACCGATAATCGAGTGCTTATCTAAAGTTCAATTGCGCTAGTTTAGATATTACATAACAAAAGGCATAGGTTATAATATACTGTAGCTTTTTGTTATGCATCCCTAAGGGAGAGAGGGGAGAAGATGAATGAGAACAAAAATTCACCCGTACTACTATCTTGCTGGCTTCATTGGTCTACTACTAGGCTATATAATATCAAAAGTTTATCAAATTTGGGTTATTGTCTATTTAGAAAGGGATTCTCGGGTAGATATACTCCCACTATTCTGGGAAACAATCTATAAGAAGCCTGCTCTATTCACTTTTAATGTTGTTCTTATATTTATTCTTATCTGTATAACATTTGTGAAAATGTTATTAAGTCGATCTAGAACAAAATAAAGATAGCTCTGATCTTATCGCTGTGCGGAAATAAACAACCGTGACCCCATTCCGTACGGAACGAAACCACGGTTGCTTATTTATTGGTTTAAGATTGTGTTAATTCAATTTTATCTTCATTGGCCTGCTTCCATAACGACCGAGCAAGCCTTGCAAACAGCAGAGACTGCGACCACCGATCGCTTGCCTCCCGCTTCGTTCCGTCTTGACCGCGTAGCGTAATCGCATACGGAGGCGGCCCTAGCTCGCATACGAACGGCAACATGTCACCAGCCTGCGCCGACTTACGCCAGTTGCGCATTCCGCAGAGCCACCAGTTCAGAAAATGGCTCAGCATCGGCTCTTCCGTTTCACCTCCAGCGACCTTTAGAACGATGTTCTCATCCAATGGAACGTCAATCTGCACCTGCTCCCCGTTCGATACTCGCGCGTGGATGCTCTTCGTCCGGGGGAGCAGACTTTGCAGCAGCAGCTCGGCTTCATCCGATACGCTCCACATTTCTCCTGCAACGACATAATGGGAGAAGTCGATCGTGAGCTCCAACTC
The DNA here is from genome assembly GCF_002233675.1 of Paenibacillus herberti. Classification (GTDB taxonomy): domain Bacteria; phylum Bacillota; class Bacilli; order Paenibacillales; family Paenibacillaceae; genus Paenibacillus_O; species Paenibacillus_O herberti. The sequence goes on from NZ_NMUQ01000001.1 coordinate 2,013,616, forward strand.
GGGAAGGTTGCGCATATACTCCACCGTTCGCAGCAGATCCTGCGTAATCGTTCCGCGATGCGTTTCAATATACGTCGGCATCGCCGCAGTCCGTGACAGCTTCGCCATTTCACTAAGCATCCGCACTGCCGGCTCACCGGTCAAAAACGGCTTCAGAACCTGAACATTCACAAAGTCGACCTTGCCGAAGCTTTTCGCTTTATGCAAAAATTCGCTCAGTTCCTCCGCCGATCTCAAATGAGCGGTAACGCTAAAAGAAAGACCGTACCGATCCAGCAGACTTTGCCAGAGCTCAGCCTCTTCACCTTCCGGCAGCATGCCGTGAATACCGTCATAACCCGCTTCGGCGATGCGCCGTATCTTTTCCTCCATACTCCATTCGCCGCCGCCCTCGTCGCCCAATCCTGTCATTCCCCACCAGGACATCAACACCTCAAGCCGAGGTTCAGGCTTAGTGCGCATATGGCGACTCATGTTCCACTCCGCAAGGGCCACCATCGGGATTAGACTCCAGTTCTAAGGTGGTCCCATCGCCACGATATAACGGGTTGTAATGCGATCCTATGCGGGTAGCCGAAGCGTTTACATAGTGGCAAATAAAAGATCGGCGAAAACGGTCTTTTGTTTTATTGCGGTAGGAGCCGTGAATCAGGTTCCCGTTGAAAAAGAGCACATCCCCACGCTCCAGCACCGCTGGAATCGCCTTTTTATCCTTCGGCGGCTTAACATAATGCTTTGTAAACGACTCTGCTTCATCGGATTGTTCAGGACAAACGATATCATAATTGCTTGTTTTGGGCACGACCAGCAGCCCGCCGTTCTCTTCATCCGCCCGATCAACCGCCGTCCATGCGGCGATACAATTGCCCGGCTCAACCTTTAAATAAAAATTATCCTGATGTAATGCCTGCCCACGCGCGCCGGGAGGTTTATAGTAGAACATGCTCTGAGCTGCCAAAGGCTCCTCTTGGAACAAATCGGTTAACACCTCCAGCACCGGCTGGTGCAGCATATAACGCTTCGCGGTCTCACTGAAGTGATGCGGATGCATCACCCGAGGATAACGCATCAAAGGATCGCTCGATTCCTGCTGCAGCTCCGGCTCAAAATACCCCGGAACCACCTTATGACTGATATCCTCGAAAGTCTGTTCCATTTCCAAGAGCTGATCCTCTGTAAACAAGTTTTTGACGATTACATAACCTTCCGTTGCAAACATCTGCTTCTGCTCATCTGTCAGCATACGAAGTTTATAGCTCATATATTAGCCCTCCCTATCCTGCGGTATAACCTCAGTATACGGCTGCCAGGCCGCATTGCAGAAGGAAGAATGCTGCTGATTATTCATACGATTCTGCTATTTTTGCAGAATGTACTTGTGTGCACCAGACCCTTCAAATAAGCTAATCTTAACCATCTCAAAATTGAAAAGGATGATTGCCAATGAAGCTGGACCGTGCTTCCACCTTTGATAAACAGGCCAGCGGAGTCGTTATTGCCGGACATTTTAACGAATCCGATAGCTATGAAACGATCCGCCCCAACGGAATGAGCGATTGGTTAATTACGTTCACGCTGGACGGCGAAGGGTACTTCGACCTAGACGGCCGCGAGCAGCGTGTCAAAGCCGGAGATGTCACACTACTGAAACCCGGAACGCCTCATCGATACGGCACGCCAAAAGGTGAGAACTGGCATTTTGTCTGGGCTCATTTTGTCGACGGGCATATGGATATAAATCTGCTTCCAAGCGAAGCGCTGACCAATCGTGAAATTGAACAGCAGGCGGTTCGGAACCGCATTTATGATGCATTCCGCCGTGTTATCTCCGACTCCCGGGAGCGCGGGGCTTATTGGCATGAGTTATGTTTGGGGGCGCTGCGTGAGGTATTAATGCTGCTGGTCAAACAGCAAACGAGCGGGTTGGATTCGCGAATCGAAGATACGCTTCATTTGCTTGCTCAGCGGATGCAAGAGCGAGTTCGAATCGAGGAGTTGGCCCGCAGCGTCGGGCTTTCCGAATCGCGACTGTCGCATCTTTTTAAAGAGAATACTGGGGAGTCTATAGTGGAGGCTTTAAACCGGATGCGAATTAAGCAGGCTGCGCTGTTGATCGCCCATATGAATCGGACTGCCGCCGAAGCGGCTCATCTCGTAGGCTTTCAGAATTATAACCATTTTACCCGGCAGTTTCGCAAGTATATGTCCGTGACTCCAAGCGCTTATGGCAAAAGCTTTCGGGTTAAGGAATGAAATAAGGATATGCACAATGAACTAGGTGTACCTTTTTTAAGGAGGCGAAAACTATGGATGCTTTTATTGAAAAATCACTCTCCATCCTTGATGTGCAGCTAGAGCATATAAACAAATGTTTCGATCGACTGACCGATGAGCTAATTTTTTACCGACCAAGAGTAGATTTGAATTCAGTTGCAAATTTGTGTATCCATATTACAGAAAATGAATATCATCATATCGTAAACGCAATTGGAGGAACTCCTTATGTAAGGAATAGATCTTCGGAATTCACGCTAACCAATGGCCTATCCATTAGGGAATTAAGAGAAAAAATGAGCACTACTAGAGAGGAATCTCGCCGTGTTTTGCAGGGATTAAGTTCTGCTGACTTATCACGAGAAGTTCAAATTATCTTTTCTGAAGAGTCTAACATCCCTCCTACCACCACTTCGGTGCTTGATTGCATCTATAAGACCGTCGAACATTATTCCTATCACACAGGCCAAATCATCTTGTTGACCAAAATCACTCAAAACGGAACAGATCGTCTGTTTAAATTGGGCCATTAAAAAAATGCAGCTCGTATCCTGATTGATACGAGCTGCATCTTTATTTGAACAAGAAGATTAAATAGTACCCATTTCTCTCTGAACCTTATGCTTATACTCAACTATAAATGAGCAAAAACGGATACAAAAAATCCCAAAATAGGTCAAGCCAACTTGAACTGTTCACGAACTACGTGAAATGGAATGCCGTTCTTGCCGCAATCGTAGACAAACTGAAGTCGGTCCAGTTGGACTTGCTTCCGAACCGTACGCAATCCTTCGCCAAAAGGGCAGGGTTGCCCTAACCCTGTAGTACAGTACAAATGTGTCCAAGCCAGCAACGCCCACAGGCGGGTAAATGCCGTTGCTGAACGAACCTGGTAGGTATCGAAGCCAAGATTGTTTTTGGACTGGCGGAAAAAAATCTCAATGGGCCAACGCTTGCTGTAATACATGGAAATCGTTTCCGTATCCAAGGAAACATCCGTGCACAAAAAAGCGCGTAGCGCTTTAGGCACACCAAACGCTTGCTCCGGCCAGCACAGCAGAACGGCAGCATTTTCAATATCGTTCAAGGCGCCTTCATATCGGTATGTCCAGTATGAAGTTCCGTTCACGGTCACAAGGCGAACGTCTTCTTTGCGGATATGGGCGGAAAAATCCTTTAGGGAGATACGGATCCCTTGCGGGTAGATAATCCGATTGGTTTTAAGACCACCAATAAGATGGTAGCCAGCAGAGGCGTAGCTGTCGATTACGCGAGAGCAAGTGAACCAAGAATCCACAAGCACGTAACCGCCATGAGGCGGAAGAGGCAGCGTAGCGGCTATATCGCACACATGATCTATTTTTGTATACACCGTGCCGTCGGGATTCGTTTTCGTTTTGTCGTACAAGTCAATGGAATGGATCAAAGAAGTGTCGTTACTTTGGACCACCGTCGCTTGAACTTGATGGCCCCAAACCACTTTTCCTTCCAAGTGAGAATGATGAAACCCGGTCTGCTCCATCGGAGATTGCGCCTGTGACGAAGGCTTTGTCTTCTTGGAGATCGTATCATCATGAATAACAAACAGCGGCTCTGCTGTCTGCTTGGCTATTTGAACCACGTACCGAAGTGATTCGACCTTGACTTTGTTTTGCAACACCGCTTCATCCCACTTGCCTTCGGCCAGAAAATGCCCAAGTGTCGTACGGTGGCAGCTACTATACTCGGCTAGATCCACTACCTTGCCACGAAAACCTTTCGCTGCAGCCGCCGCCATGTATGTCTCGATATGTGCCACGACCGGCTTAGAAAAATACAGCGGTAACCGGTGTTGTAACAAGTAATTGCGAAGCGCGGCATGATCGGGTAGGATGGCAGTATGAGACATAGCAATTTCTCCTTGGTGAAAATCAGTTGTGGTGACTACTTTTTACCACAAGGAGAATGCTTTGTCTCTCTTCTTTTTTGTTTTACAGTTTACTGGAAGTGAATTTGCTCATTTATAGTACTCAAGATAACCCTGGTCAAAATTATGTTTATTGCCCTCAAATTTATTAAAAACCGTACTCCACTCTTTGATTTGATAGTTAAATACTCCACTTAAAATAGCAGGGTCATTCTCAGCAAGTTTGAGATTCTTGTCTCCAAATGTAACCGACCTACCCGGAGAAAACCGATTCGCTCTTCTCAACATGCGTCTCCCGAAAGGAGAGTGGCCCTTTCGATGTTTTTGGATAAATGTAAGACAAATATTTTTCCAACACCTGGTTAATCAATAGGCGTGGCAAAAAAACCTTAATAATAAAGCGATAAGAAAGCAACTATCTATTGGAAAAACAGCGTAACTACTTAGGTACCTATATAGGTAAACGAAAAACGTCCGAATAATCCTGCGCTCTGCAGGATCATCGGGGCGTGCTTCTCCTCTCGATTTGAATGGAATAGGGTTTGAACTCGTATTTCGCGGGCAACGCAACGTTTTTTGTAAGATTTATCGTACAAAAAACGGTTTGGATCCGCCACTTTTCAACACTTTGTGTGATAAAACATACAAAACCGAACTTTCGTCGTCTATGCCCAGCTAACTTGTACGATTTATCGTACAAAATCCAACAAATCAGCACGGCCCGAATGCAGGTTGAGTGAAGAATCATACAAATTGTGCAGGACGACATCAATAGGCGACTGACTTGGTGGTACGACTTAGGCCTAATTAAGCCGTAGTTGTCCCGACAAAGCTGAGACAAGCGAAGGAGCAGTTCCAGCTACTGCTTCATGATCGTCGAAACCACACGGCGCGTCGAGCGAATCGCCGGTCTCCTTCCGTCGTTCGAAAACTCCCGGAAACCTTCTGTTTGACAACAACCAAACGCGAGTCTCGCTTCGCTTGGTTGTTGTCAAACGGGATCTGGTCGTCCGAATAGTGCGCTCTAGCTAAATTTTGAGGTACCTAAGTAGTAACCAAAAAGCCTAGTAAAACAAAACAAGCAATCATTGAGTAGGTTTAACTTCCTCTCAATGATCGCTTTTTAAGTTAACCTGTTGTTTACCCCAAACCTATCCGCATCTGCTGTATCCGCAGTTGCCGCAGGTTTTGCAGCCTTCCACGTTCAGCAGAGCTGCGCTGCCGCAGGAAGGGCATAAATCCAGCGAGCCGGTTGCGCCTGTATGGGCAGCATGTCCTGCGGTTGCCCCATTGGGCAATCCAATCGAGCCGCTTTCGTATCCCGCCGAAGGATCATCTGCCAAAGCCGGAGCTTCCTGAGCGGCGGCGAGCCCCGCTTCATTGGCATATGTCGCCGCGGCTTCCTCGCGCGAGAAGCTGACATGCATCTCCAGCGCCTTGGCAACAGCGTCCGCGATGGATTCCACGCGGTTCGCACCGAAGCCGATTGCGCCGGAGCCGCCAATGCCTTTGAGATGTTTGGTCAGCAGCTCAACCTTCTGGCCGTGATCGCCATATCGAAGGAACAGCGAGCAGACGCGGCCGAGCGCCTCCGCCATTGCGAATACGTCGGATCCGGCTTTGCCGACGTTGAGGAAGATTTCTCCCGGCGTGCCGTTTAGGTCGTTGATCGTAATGTACGCCATGCCGAACGGCGTGTTGATTTTGTAGGTCGCTCCGCGCAAAATCTGCGGACGGCGCTTGTACTCATTGTCGATAACTTTGCCCGCCGAAACAGCTGAAGCTTGTACAGCTTGCTTCGCCACCGTAGGGACCGATTCAGTATGTGCAGCAGTTTCACTCGAGGAATCCTCAACCTTCGCAGAATCCCTCTCTAGGATAGTTGCTCCTGCAGCTTCAGGTTCCGCTCCGCTCTCCCCCGCTTCAGCGCTCTTCTCTTCTTTCGCCGTGCTCAGCACTTGAACATCCCGACTACCATCACGATAGATCGTGACGCCCTTACATCCTAAATCATAGGCCAGCTCATAAAGCCGTGTCGTCTCCTCGATGGTGAAGTCAGCCGAGCAGTTGGCTGTCTTCGAGATCGAGCTGTCGACCCAGCGCTGGATTGCAGCCTGTACACGGATATGATCCTCCGGCGACAGATCCATCGCGGTGACAAAATGCTCCGGAAGCGTTTCGCCCGGATGAGCATCCTTCCACTCCTGTGCAATCGGCACAAGCTGTTTGTCGAAGCCGAGCCGGCTTTGCCGGAAATATTCAAAGGCAAAGTAAGGCTCGATGCCGGTCGAGGTGCCAACCATCGTACCGGTGCTGCCTGTTGGAGCCTGCGTCAGCACGGTGACATTGCGAATGCCTTTGGAGCGCACCGCTTCGCCAACTTCCGGGAAGCGCTCCACTATATTTTTCATAAAGCCGCTCTGCAAATACAGTTCCGCATCAAAAGCCGGGAATGCTTCCTTCTCCGCCGCGATCTCAGCCGAAGCCAGGTAGGACTCGCGTGCGATGAATGCGTACAGACGGTCAAGGAATTCCAGGGATTCCGGGCTTCCATAACGAATGCCAAGGTGGATCATTAGTTCGGCTAGCCCCATCGATCCGAGACCAACGCGGCGTTCGTTCTTCTGATTCCGCTCGTTTTCCTCAAAATGATACGGCGTTGTATCGATGACGTTATCGAGGAAACGCACCGACCAACGTGTAACGCGCCCAAGCTCTTCCCAGTCTACGTCATGACGGCTCTCATCGTAGAACTTGGACAGGTTGATCGCTGACAGATTACAGACACCCCACGCTGGAAGCCCCTGTTCGCCGCAAGGATTGGTGCAGATGATCGGGTTAAAATACCAGCTGTTAGACATGTCATTATAGTATTCCATAAACACTACGCCGGGCTCGGCCGATTTCCAAGCAGACTCCATAATCGTCGCCCATACCTCGCGCGCTTTGACCGTGTGATACGGCAGCACGGTTCCGCCCAGCTTGCGCCATGCCGCTAGATCACCATTCCAATGCTCATCGTACAGCGGATCTTTGGTATCCGGGAAAACAAGCTCCCACTCGCCGTCTTCCTTGACCGCCTTCATGAAGCCGTTACTGACGCAGACAGACAGGTTGGCGTTAGTCACCTCGCCCATCTTCTGCTTCACGGTAATGAAATCCATCAGATCGGGATGCCAGTCATTAATCATCAGCATCAGCGCGCCGCGGCGGCTGCCGCCTTGCTCAATTAAGCCTGTTGTATAGCTGAAAAGTCCGCCCCAGCTAACCGAGCCGCTGGAAGAGCCATTCACCCCGGCGACGACCGACCTACGCGGACGAAGAGAGGACAGGTTGATGCCAACTCCGCCGCCGCGCGCCATAATTTCGGTCATCTCGGCCAGCGTTTGCATAATGCCGCCCCTGCTGTCATGCGGAGATGGAATGACGTAACAATTGAAAAGCGTCAGCTCGTCGCTTGCTCCCGCCCCAGCCGCGATGCGGCCGCCCGGAACGAGCTTCCAATCCTCCAATATGTAGCGGAAGCGTTCCTCCCACAACTTTTGACGCTCTGCATCCGGCTCAGCAGAGCTCATTGCTTTAGCGAGCCGGTTCCACATTTCCTCCGGTGTTTTTTCAGCTGTCAGCGTAAGCTTCTCAACATCCGATTCCACAACAGCTCCGCTGCGCGTCCGTACCGTCGCTTTATTGCCGCTGCGATTGATGACCTCGCCGACTTCCTTCGTCGGAAATTTAGGGTCATCCTTAGTGAGCACAAGTACTGTGTCGCCTACCTTTGTTTCTTTTGGATCAGCCTTTTTCCAGGCGTAGCGATCAAGAAATATCTTTTCGCTGAGCCCTTCAAGGCTCGTAAGCTTTGTCGCCATCGTATAAGCCACTCTCCCTTGGTTATGCTGATTCTGATACTAGAATGTACTACCTATAAGGACGTTGAAGCTGTATCTCTCGGATGAAAAGTCCATATGTCGTGCCTATTCTTAAGTATACCCTACTAGATATTGATTTGCATGTTCTTATTAATCTGCATCTGAAATGCTTATTGAACCGCCTTTCTTGGGGCATACTGGGAGCATTGAAGACAAAGAGAGGGGCCGATAGAGATGACGCGAACCGTCAAAGAGGGCGGAATGGGACGGCTGCATCCGCTCGTCGACCTGCGTATGGATCGCTCCTGGTTCGAGGAGCTGCAAGCCCGTATTGACCGCAACGGGCCTTGGGATGATTGGACTTTATATCAGCTGGCCATGGAGGCCGAGCAATCTCGCCGCATCGAGAGCTTCGAAGAGCTGCAGTGTATTCGTTTCCTGAACGGACTTGAGCCGATGAAACATCAGACCGAAACCGCTGTGCGCGTTTTGCATGATATGGGTGGTAGAGCGATTTTGGCGGATGAGGTCGGACTTGGCAAAACGATCGAGGCCGGACTCATCCTCAAGGAATATCTTGTCCGGGGACTTGTGCGCAAAGCGCTTATTCTCGTGCCCGCATCGCTCGTTTTGCAGTGGGTGCGCGAGCTTAACACCAAATTCGGTATTACCGCTATTGCTCAAAAGAGGGCACATACATGGAACTACGATGTTGTTGTCGCCTCCATCGATACCGCCAAGCGCGACCCGCATCGCGAGCTGCTGCTGGGGACCGACTATGACATGCTGATTATCGACGAGGCGCATAAGCTCAAAAATAAAAAAACGACCAACTACCAGTTCATTACGCAGCTGCGCAAAAAATACTGTCTGCTGCTCACCGCCACGCCGGTCCAGAATGATCTAGAGGAGCTGTACAATCTGATCACGCTGCTCAAGCCGGGCCAGCTCGGCGGACATGGCGAGTTTGCCTCCAACTTTGTCGTGGGCAAACGCATGCCGAAAAACGAAGGTCAGCTGCAGGAGGCTCTATCCTCAGTCATGATCCGCAATCGCCGAGGCGAGGGCGACGTTAAATTCACGAAGCGGATTGTTCGCAATATTCCGCTCCATCTTTCCAAAGAGGAGATGGACTTGTACGAGGCCGTCACCGCTTTTGTGAAAGAGCGCTATGAGGAGAGCGGCGGGAATCTGACGAGCATGCTTTCGTTGGTGACGCTGCAGCGCGAGGTTTGCTCAAGCCGCGACTCCGTTTTCCTGACACTTGTGAATATGTTCAAAAAAACCGCCGAGGACTCCCCCGTGCGCGGCAAGATTTGGGAGCTCATTGAGGTCATCAAGCAGATCAAGTCCAACACCAAAGCAGAAAAAGCGATGGAGCTCGTCCGCGAGAGCGATGGCAAGGCCATTATTTTCACGGAATATCGGGCAACACAGGAGTATTTGCTGCAATATTTCCGAGGCTCGGACATTACAGCTGTTCCATATCGTGGCGGCATGGGACGCGGCAAAAAAGACTGGATGATGGACCTGTTCCGCGGTCGCGCTCAAGTTATGATCGCCACAGAAGCCGGCGGCGAAGGCATCAATCTGCAGTTTTGCAGCCGCATCATCAACTTTGACCTGCCTTGGAATCCAATGCGAGTTGAGCAGCGAATCGGGCGCGTCCATCGGCTCGGCCAAACCGAGGATGTGCAGATTTACAATCTGTGCACGCTGGGCACAATTGAGGAGCATATCGTAAACCTGCTGCATGAGAAAATCGATATGTTTGAATCCGTCATTGGTGAACTTGATCATATTTTGGAAAAGTTTGAAAAAGAAGAATCAATGGAGGAACGGCTGGCCCGCGTTCTGCTTGAAGCCCGCGACGATCAGGGAATCGCGCAGGGCATTGAACATCTCGGCCATTCCATCCGCAAGCTGGCGGAAGAGCCGGAGGAGATGGCAACCGAGTCGCTGCCGGAAGATGGCGAATCAGCCCCCACTCCATCACGCAGAGGCTCACGCGCCGCCCGCCGCCATGCGATCAATCGGATGTTGGACGGTGCTTCAACGATCGTGGAGGTGGATTCACCGTGAATGATAAACAGGTACAGCGTTTTTTAACGAAATATATTGAGGCAACGGGATGCCATATCGTCGAAAAATCACCCGCCCACATGACCGTCAAGCTCTCCCCTGCCGCCGATCGGGAATTGACCAATCGCCCTTACTATTGGAGTTACGTCGACCGGGCTGGCGTGGAGCCGGAAACGATGACCTATTTATTCGTTACCGACGGTCAGCGTTACGACGAGCAGCAGCTTCGCCAAGCGGAAGCCGAGACAGAGGCTGCAGCTGAGCTTGGGGAGATGGAGCAAGCGGCACAAAGCGCGCTGAGCCGCTCCATCGGCTTTGTGCATGGCTCTATAACCGGCGTACGTACGCCGCGGGAGGATCTTTATTTTGGCTCGCGCAAGCTAGATCAGCTGTTCGAAGCCGCCCGAGTTGGCGGAAGTTATGTGTATCTGTTCCAGGAACCGGAGCGCCGCTCGCTGAATCCGTTTGATTCCATCGCTTATACCGCGTGGTTAGGCGTGAATTTGCGGGTGGAGTTCGCTTGCGACATGAAGCGCGAGGAAATTCACTCCTACGGCATCTCACTCGCAACGGGCAATATTCAGGAAAATTTCCATGATCGCCTGGCGGCGCTGCGCCTGACGCCGAAGCTCCCGGCCAATGTGCATACGGCTCGCAATGGCCTGACACTCGCCCGTGCGCTGACCGTAGTCGAAACTCATCTGGAGCGCAAGCTGCGTGCGGCGGACTTCAAATGGGCCGAGGGCGCCGCCCGTAGGCTCGACGAGGAGCTGGTGATTTTGGCGCATTATTACGAAAAAATGCTGGAATCCGCGGAAGAAGAGCAACGGGAAGCCATAGCTACTCAGTATGAGAATCGGAAAGAAGAGATTCGCTGGCAATACGAACCTCGGGTCACCGTGTCGGCTATTAACTGCGGAGTTTTTCATCTCGAAGGCATAGATTAGAGGGTTTAAAGCGGAATCCGGGGGGATTCGTACCCAGCTGCCGTTGTTGTGAGCTTATGCGATAGAGAGCGCCAAGAAGAGGCAATTGTCCTTAGACAGCAAGCAACAGTCTTCGCCAGCAGGTCTGTTTACAATAAAAGAACAGACTTGTCCTGGCTAAGCCTGAGCTAGCCGCTGTAATGGGTCAGAATCGCCCGAGATCATCAACGTCAAGGAGGTCATACGAGGAATGAATTTTCATACAAAAGCAGCTTTCGCTGCTGTACTTGCTCTGCTCCTATGCAGTGTGGCTACAACGACGGCTTCCGCTTCTTCTGATACACTAAGCCGTAGTATGGTTCAGGCTACAGCGCCGAATAGCGAATCGATGCAATTGTTGAAAAAACAAGCCGCAGCTTGGCAAGAAGAGCTTTCCGCTCAGCCAGAATTCGCTAGTTGGAGGGGCGCTTCACTGGCACTGGAGTCGCTTGGTCCCGGTGGCCATTCTTGGATGGCAACTGTAAAAGAGGCGGGCAGCGGTCGCCCTGTAGGTTATATGATCGTACACGCGCAAGAAAATGGCGGTTATGTTCTTGGTGAATACGGTGCGGGCGACAGCCCGCTGTTTCATTCGGCCAAACTGAAGGCTGGCATTCGTAAAGCCAAGCTGAGCTCAATGAAGAGCATAAGCAAGCTGTACCTCTCTCCTGCCGCAGCTGTATGGCAATTGACCGATGCCAATGGAAAACATTCCTATGCTGATGCTTGGTCTGGCGAAATTCTTCCTATTAATGATGTCCAATGGAAACAAGCAGCATCCATATGGACCGCCGCCACTGAGAAGGTCGATTATGCCCTTCATAATGATAGCGCTTCCAATAATTCCAACAAAAATCATTTTGCTGCGACCACATCTATCTCCACCAGCTCGCCTCTTCCGCAATTGAAGCAAGCTGTTTCTCTCCAGGGTGATGATCCGCTTGAGCGACTTTCCTGGATGTTGCAGCCTGGCCTATCTAAACCAACCGAGCAGAAGCTGCTCACTCTGCTGCGTAGCGGCAAACTGCTTGATTATTCGGCCGAGTTATACGGCGATTCTGTCAGGCTGATCGGCCAAGCGGCCGGTTATCATAGCTGGTCGGACGGTCGCAACTACGGTGCGTTTGTCATGGCCGGCTCCCAAGGTGTCCGTTACTGGCCCCTTAGCGATGCGGCGGCGAATGGGGTATTTTATCCCGTGCGACCGTCATCGCCATCCATTTAACGCTTGAATCCACGCAGCCAAAGACTTATTCCCATACCTGACATGCCGAACCAGCGAGTTAACCAAGGTTCCCGTTTCTGCTTACGCTGCTTGCGCTTCTGCTTGTGAACGGTGCGTGGTGTTTCTACATAGGTAACGAGTCTCACCGTCATATCCTTGATCCATTCCTGAGAATCCATATGAGCTCCCTCCTCTGGCGATTTATCCTTCTACGCCTAGTATTTCCGCCAACGATGTCCTTCAAACGCGCATAGTTCTGCATCAATGTGGAAAAATAGGAAGAAATACACGATGCGGATGGAGGACTTGTCAGATGAAGGTATGGACGATGGCCGGAGCAGCGCTTGCTGCTTGGCTTCTTGCAGGGTCCACAGCTGCGGCGGCTGATCAGCCCGCTCCTATTATCGAAGCGCCGAGCGAGATGCGCGGACTCAGCTATCAGGGTGCGCTGCCTTATGCGGAAGTTTTGATCGATGCCGGACATGGTGGAATAGACGGTGGTACTTTCCATAAGGATTTACTGGAGAAAAACATCAATCTGGCTGTATCCAAAAAACTGCTCGTCCGCCTGCAGCAGCTCGGGGTCAGCGCCGTGCTGAACCGCAGCGGAGATTATGCTCTTAGCGATGATAATCGCTGGCTCGGCAGCCGCTCCAGACACCAGAAGGATCTGTCACAGCGATCAGGTTTGACCCAGGAGATTAACACCGGCATGCTGGTCAGCCTGCATGTGAACTTTTCCAAACGGGGTGCAGCACATGGACCCGTCGTTCTTCACCAGAAAAATCGTGGAGAAAGCGTTCTGCTTGCTCTTTGCATTCAAGATTCACTCAATCAGCAGCAAAAAACAAACGAGCTGCCGCGAGCTGGCAACCCGTTTTATTTACTGAATACCGTTAAGCAGCCAGCTGTCATCGTTGAGATGGGATTCATCAGCAATGAGGATGACCGCGACATGCTTACGTCTGAACAGGGCCAAACGCAAATCGCCGAAGCAATCGCTTCAGGACTGCGGCAATACAAGCTTCTCTTCCGCTGAAGCCGGCAGCAGCTCCGATGCCCGCACAAAGCGAATTCCTTCCATCGAAGAGGCCGCTTGGCGCAGCGCCGCTGAAGTTAGCAGCCCGGAAGCGCCAACATGGCCGATTGTAATACAGTCCCCCTGCTCCGTGGTAAGCTTTTTGAGAACAGCGAGTTGCCTCGAAATATGGCTTGCCGAATCTACATCATCGAGAAAAACGTCATTGTGCAGCAGCGGGACACCAATCTGTGCAGCAACTTTGGGCACAACCGTTTTGTACGTGGTACGGCTATCAAGGAAAAATAACCCCCTCTCCTTGCAAACCGTGAGCACAACGCGCATGATGCGCTCGTCTGCTGTAATTTTGCTGCCCATATGGTTGTTCATGCCCGTTGCATGCGGCACCGAATCAATTGCTTTCTCAACAGCCTCCCTAACCTCGGCATCGGTCATCGTGCTTACGAGCGCTCCTGGTCCCAGCCACGATCGCCTACCTTGGTTCGGCTCCATCGGCATATGAACAATGACGTCAAGTCCAAGACTATGGGCTTTCTCAGCATCCTCGCGCGTTGTCACCAAAAATGGCATGATCGCTGCTGTGATCGGCACCGGTAACCGGAACATCTCCTCGGTTCCCTTCATTTTGTTACCAAAATCATCAATGACAATCGCCACCCTGCTTAAAACAGGCGGCTTAGCGTTCTGCTCCGCATGCAGGGCTGTACTCTTCTCAGCGTACAGGGCTGCATTTTTTGTCCCATTCAGACCAGCACCTTCCGCGTTGGCCGTCCAATAATGACCTCCGTCCGGAATTGCCGTTAGCAACAATGGCGCGACGAGCGTCGCAGCGAGCAAACGAGCGATAATTCGCATTATTGTCCCTCCCTGTCCTCGTTATATATTTGCCCTTTATTTTTTCTCGGCCAACCAAGCCGCCAAGTTGTCAATTTCCTCGGTGCTGAGCCGATCCTTGAAGCTCGGCATCCCGTCTCTTCCGTTCGTGATGATGACAGCAAGCTGATCCTTCGTCAGCTTGGCTCCAGCTTTTTGCAAGCTAGGGCCCATTCCTCCTTGAAGCTCGCCACCGTGGCAGGACATGCAGTTCTCCTTATAAGTTGTCGGCGGCTCCGATTCCGATGTTCGATTCGTGTTCTCGTTGCCTACATTGCCTACATTCCCGACATTACCTTCATTACCTACATTCGACCCACCGCCGCATCCAGCCAGGGATACAGCAATAATCAGAGTTAATCCTAAATGCAACCATACTCGATTTTTCATCCGCTACCACCGCTTTCGTCAACGATAAGCGTATTATTCCATTCGGCTCCTCTCCTATACTGCTCATCGGAAACGAAACGGCGGTCTGCATTTCGGCTATTTTACAGAACTCACCTTTTTCACCCTGGGCAGCAACGCTGCTGGAATAAGCGCCAAAGCCGTAAAACATAACGACCACAGGAACGTTTGATCAAAAGCAATTGCTCTTGCAGCAATATCTTGAGTCGGCTGTGCAGCAAGTTGATTTTGCAAAATAATCGCGATCATGGAAGCACCAAAAGCTCCTCCAATTTGCTGCATAATACGGGTAGTGCTGCTCGCATGCGGAACTTGTTTCGTTGATAAGTCGAGGTAAGCAGAAGCCATGACGGGCATGAAAATAGCCCCAAGGCCAGCACCTCTTATGATAAGAGCCACTGACAAATAAATTAGGTTGGTATCGGTTCCTGCTTGCACAAAAGGCAACGTCCCTAATAGGACTAGAATAGTTCCAACCAGCACAACGGGGCGGGAACCGATTTGATCTGTCAATTTGCCCGCTAACGTGCGGGTGAGCAGCATGCCGATTCCTTGAGGAACGAGCAGCAGTCCAGAAATTAGCACGGATTCACCGCGAATTTGCTGATAGTAGAGCGGCAGCAGCAGCATCGATCCATAGGTCGTAAGGCCGGATAAAAACAACAACATGGAGGAAACCGTAAAGGAACGTACTTTGAACAGAGCTAAATCAATAAGAGCTGAGTTTGCTTTTCTGAAGGCGTGTATGGAAAAAGCAGTCAATAACAGTACGCCTGCTACGAAGGGAACGAGGACGGCGGCATGGCCAAAACCGTTGTTGGTGCCTACCTCTCCTAATCCATAAATAATTAGAACAATTGCCGGGGAAAGCAGCAAAAGTCCCAGCAGGTCGAGTCTCTGAGTATTCGTTTCGGATTCGTCTTTAGGCAATCTTTTCCAAGCCATAATTATAGCTACGATGCAAATCGGAATGTTCACAAAGAAAATCCAGCGCCAACTTAAATTATTTATAATTAAACCGCCCAGCACCGGCCCCAGTATCGGTCCCAGCAGTGCAGGCAATCCAGCAACCGCCATCGTTTTGCCCATTTTTTGTCCGCCGGAAGCGCGCACTCCCATCGTTTGCATAATAGGCATCAGCAAACCGCCGCCGATTCCTTGAATGATGCGAAAAAAAATCAGGCTTTCTACATTCCACGCCAAGCTGCACAGAATGGAGCCGAGCAGAAACACAGTCAAAGAAAACAACCACATTGGTTTGCCGCCAAAGCGCTCTACTGCCCAACCTGTAAGTGGAATTACCATTCCAAGCGCAAGCAGATAACTCGTCATGACCCATTGAATGGTCGACATCGTGGCGTTGAGATCACGAGCCAATGTATCGATGGCAACATTCGTAATCGTCGTATCGAACAAGGGCGCTAGAATACCGATGACGAGTATCCACATCATTTTTTTGGAAGCAGCCTCCTGCCTTTCCTGCTCAAGAGCCACTCCGGCTTGTTTTCCCATCCTACTCACTCCTCGAATTAAGATACTATTCGTTTCTTATTTTTATGATATGCTATCATTATAAGAAACGCAACGACTTTTATTTGAGGAGAATCAGAATGAAAATTTCGGATGATCAACTCGTTGATAGTACCAAGACAAGGCGCAGGGGCAAGGAGCTCGAGGCCGCTATTTTAAAAGCGGTGCAGGTGGAGCTTTCTACTGTGGGATATTCGAATCTCACGATGGAAGGAGTTGCGGAACGATCCGGGACAAGCAAAGCCGTCCTTTATCGACGCTGGCCTAATCGCGCTGAACTTGTACTGGCTGCAATCCACGCGCGGGTACCGTTGCCTTTAGAGGAAGTCCCGGATACAGGGAATTTGCGGGATGATCTTTTGAGCATGCTTAGGTCGATGAATAAAAATATTACGGAGACCGTTTCGGACGCCTTATTCGGACTTATGGCAGAATTAGGAAATATCTCACTTGCTGCATTGCTCTTTCCCCATGGCCGGCAAAACCGAACAATGACAATTTTGCTACAGCGAGCTGTGGAACGAGGTGAAATTCGCCCGGACGCCATCAAATCTCGTATTTTGACATTGCCCGTTGATCTCGCCCGGCATGAGTTGCTGCTCTATAGTAAACCGATGTCGGAAGAAACCATAACCGAAATCGTGGATGAGGTGTTTTTGCCTCTTGTAGCGAAGTAAAAGAGGGTAAAAAAAACTCAATCAATTCTCAGTTCTGGGGAGAATTCATTAAACATAAAAAGCCCTCCTTGGATGGAGGACTTTAAGGTGAGAGAAGTTAACTTTTACCAAGTAACATTGATGTGGTACATGCGCATTTACGGCATTAGGATTTGCCAACACATGGATGCGTGTTACATGGAATCTGCATATATAAAAGTGCTATACACTTTTATTCGTTTATATCATTAATTGCAATTGGAATTAACGATTTACTAATTTATCGTTGAATACTTGTTCACTAATCACTTCAAAACTAATATTAAAAATATTCCTTTGTTCATAGTACGTTTTATTTAACTCGAATGTAATTTCGTAGATGTTTGATTTTTCTTTTTTTTCTAGTAACCTTGTCTTAGGTTTACTCACTATTCCTATTAACGAGTCAGGAACTTTAACTAGTACTTCTGTACCATCAACTCTAGTTAACTCATATTTCATCGTAACATTTGTTCCATTTTGTTTAAATGAGCTGCCTATTAAGTAAATCTGATTTTGTTCAGGAATTTGTTCTGTATTGTCTTTCCCATCAAACACAAACTTTCCCGTCTTTAGCTTAATCTTATTATTATCACCATCAAATATTATAATATTATTAAAACTTTTATTTTTTCCATTCGTTTTTAATATCAACTTATTTGTGTCAAGGGTGTTTATTTCATTCTGATTATTTATTGATTGAACGAGTTCATTGTCCAAATACAATTGTACTTTTTGAATATTATTAATAAAGCTAATTTCGTAAGGGAAATAAATTGTAAAATCCTCATCATTAAAAAGATAAGATTCTTCTTTCATTACAAATTGTTCAATTTGGGCAATATTTTCTTTATATATCGTTTGCTCCTCTTGTTCTGGTGTTGTTGTCTTGCAACCCGCTAAGATTGCTAGAAACAATAAAGTAAAGATAATGATACATCTTGATCTCTTCAACAACAAATCCTCCTTGTTAAAAGAGCATTCCTTAATAAGGAATGCTCTTTTAACTATTTTTTACTACTTTATTTTATTTGAGAAAATCCAATACTCATTACCTCTATGGTCTAGACTAGAAGCTGAATAGCGTTTGTCCAAAAAAAATCCAGTATCAGTATATTTGTAGTTTTGTTCCAAAGTTTTCTTAGCACTTTTTAATTCAGTAACATAATTTTCCGGTACAGTAGCTTCCTGCATAAATTCTTTAGTGTAAGTATTCCCAATTGTTGCTTGCATTTGAGCTTGGGCAACTGCACTAAACCCATATTCAATCGAACCAGAGATTGAAGCCGTCATGTTAGAAATTGTTTTAAGGCTAATTTTCACAGATTTTGAAGTATGGTTATTATAGCGATCATAATCATGCCCTGAGTAGGAATTAGCTTCGGAAACTTTAGACCATGAATTTACACCCCTTAAAGCCTTTAAACTATGAGTAACTACATCACTTTCTATGAATTCCGGCTCTTCACTTAGCTCTTCATCTTTTAATTGTTTGTAATTGTCAGGAAGAACAGGTATTCCATCCAGATACAACACACCATTGATTGTTTTTTCAACTGGTGCTCTAAAATTGGCCTCATCTTGAGCATAAACCACCGAGTTTAATGATGGGATAGAGAATGTAGCTACCAAAACACCTAAAATAGATAAAGATTTCATTTTTTCCTTTAAAACAGTAATCCCACCTTTATTTAATAGAATTATATAATAATTTTTAAACTGTTATTAAAATAGTGGGAAGTTATGGACGCAAACAAATAAAGCTCATGACTTAAGTTCATGAGCTCAAACGGACGCCTCATATAGATGCCCTCAATCGCAACGGTGGGAACGCCGCTACCAGAGGCCAATCGCTTGTAAGCGTTGCAAATCAGTTGTCGGGGTGAGACCGGGACATAGCATAGACGCCGGTCCGGCTCGGTCACCCTGCGGTGGAACAGCCTCCCGCAATGAGCCTAATTAAGTACATAAAAAAGGGCATCCAAGAAGGAGCCCCAGCACATTCGCCATGCATAAGAAGGAATAACTCGCACATCCCCAATTACAGCACAACGTTCCCTTTCCGCAGCACATCCCGCAGCTTTTCAATATCTACCCCAGCGGGCAATGCCGTGTTCGTCGCAATGGCAAGCGCAGCCGCTGTACCGGCCGCTTCTCCGGTAGCCATACAGCTTGGCGTCAGCCTTGTCGTGGCAAGTGCTTCATGTGTCGTTGATATGCAGCGGCCAGCAGCGAGCAAGTTATCTACACCTTTTGGAATAAGACAACCATATGGAATGTCATAAGCACCGCTTCCTTCGATAAAAGAAGCTGCAACACCTTTACCCGTCGGGTCATGCAAATCGACAGGATAGCCGCTGCGTGCAATTCCGTCGGTATAACGCCGTCCTTGGACAACATCCCCAATCGTCAAACAATAGAGCCCATCAATGCGCCGCGACTCCCGGACTCCGATCTGTGCACCAACTGATGAGATGGACGCCTTGGCGAAGCCAGGAATATAATCTTGCATAAATTTGGCCATAAGCAACACTTGTTTGCGGCCTTCTTCCTCAGCCTCTGTCAACTGCTCAATGTCCGTGGCGTCCATGCCCTGCACTCGGGTACAGTTGACCAACACTTCGTCGTCAGCCGGTCCTGTGAAAAACAACACCTGATCACGGTTAATCGGTACCTTGGCCGCTTTCCATTCGGCGTAGAAACCGGAAACGGCGGTTAGCGGGAGCTGATCCAGCTCAGCAAAAAGCGTTTTGGGGTAAAAGTTATCCGGATTGTCCTGAATCGCCTGACGCACCGCACTCAGGTCTACACCACGCATACGGAATTTCATCGTCATCGGTTGTGTGCGCCCGTCCTCCTGCCGTCCCTTGACCGTGGCCGCTCCAGCTAAATAAGCAACGTCAGCATCACCAGTTGTATCAATAAATTGTTTGCCAAAAACATCAATCCTGCCCGACTTACCGGTCAGCCGCACCGATTGAATGATCCGATCCGATACAAACACCTCATCAACAAAGCTGTGAGCAAGCAGTTTGACACCAGCTTCCTTAAGCATCTCAACAGCCAGTACTTTAAAAATCTCAGCATCGTAGGGGGTAATACTATACGTGAAACCGATCGTATCGCGCAGATGACCAGGTGAACCGCCGCGCTCCATTAGACGGCTAACTATTTCTTCTGCCACGCCCTTAATGACCTGCTCACCTTGCGCGGTGTGGAAGGTCATCCACGGATAAACGGAAGCCGCTGTAGACATCCCGCCTACAAAGCCATACCGTTCGATCAAGATGACGGAGGCCCCTTGGCGTCCTGCGGCGATGGCTGCACATAAACCAGCTGGCCCCCCGCCGATAACAATTACATCTGCTTCAAACTTATTTTTCATGCTGCCAAACCTCCCTCCAACCGACATACCTATCATTAATCCTGGTGTTATTCCTTCAGTCCCGTCATGGACACTCCTTCAATAAATTGCTTTTGAGCGAAAAAGAAGATGATGAGTAGCGGCAGCGTCGCCATGACGGAGGCGCTCATCAGATGATGCCACGCAGTCCCGGATTCATCGGTAAACAGCGATAGCGCAAGCGGCAGTGTCATCAATTCTCTATCACTAATATAAATCAGCGGATCGAAGAAATCGTTCCATGAAGCTAGGAATGTAAAAATCACTAATGTTGCAATTGCCGGTTTGGCTAGCGGCATCATAATTCGGCTATAGATTTGCGCACGAGAGTAACCGTCCACCATCGCGGCTTCCTCCAGCTCCTTGGGAATGCCCAGGAAAAACTGGCGCATGACAAACACGCCGAATACGCCGCCAGCGCCGAAGATCGGAAGTAAAATAAGCGGCACATGGGTATTAATCAGACCAATCTCACGCAGAAACAGAAACATAGGAATCGCAATTACTTCATTCGGAATCATCATTGTACTTAACAACAGGAGGAATACGACGCCGCGCCCCCAAAACGGAATTCGAGCGAAGGCATACCCGGCCAGCGAAGCGAAGAAAATAGTACCCAGTGTAACAAGCGCAGCAATATAAACACTGTTCCAGTAAAACAGATGAAAGGGAATGCTCTGCAGCACTTCCGTGTAGTTACTCAAGCGTATTGGAGTCGGAATGAATTGCGGTGGAAATAAGAATACTTTGGCAGGCTCCTTGAGTGATGTCGAGACCATCCATAGGAACGGCATAAGCATGACGGCCGATACGACCGTTAAAAACGCATACTGCATCAATCCGCTTAATCGGTCCCAGCGCCGTATGGATAAGTGGTCAGCCCTCATGCATGACCCACCTCTTTCTTAAACCCCATTGGAGGAGTGTAAGCGCTAAAATAATAATAAACAAAACATAGGCCAAAGCAGAGGCGTAGCCAAATTCATAAAGCTTAAACGCTTTTTCCCAAATGTAATACACCAATACCTCTGTGCTGCCCACCGGCCCCCCCTGAGTCATCACATAGATTTGCCCGAACACTTTAAACGAGCCAATTATCGTCATGATGATTGTCAGGAACAAGGTATGTGTGATCATGGGCAGCGTAATACGGAAAAAGGTGGTGAATTTATTGGCGCCATCAAGCTTCGCCGCTTCATACAAGTGCACCGGTACCTGCTGTAATGCTGCGATAAACAGCACCATGTTTAATCCTACATTTTTGAGAACACTCGTAATAATGACAACCGGCATCGCTAAGCTTTCATCATAAAGCCAGGACGGTCCTGTCACTCCGAGCAGTTGGAGTAGTTGATTGATAAAACCAGAGTCAGTCGCAAACATGTACTTCCAGACAATCGACCAAACAATGAGAGACGTCATCACGGGAATGAATAGGACAGTTCGGAATAGGCCCATCCCGGGCAGCTTACCCGCCAGAGGGAGCGCCAATAACAGAGCCAATCCAATGTTAAGCGGGACCAGACCAGCAGCAAAGTAAAGAGTATTGCCCAGCACCTTCCAAAACTCTTTGTCGCTAAAAATGGCTTGGTAGTTATCCAACCCGACGAATGAAGCCTTTCCCAGCAGCGGCCAATCCGTCAGACTCATATACAACGCCATCATAAGTGGTATAAACAGAAGCAATGCAAATCCAAGCACCATCGGTGCAACGAAGAGCCAACCCGTCCGGTTTGCATCTCGATCGAGCGGACTCCGACTGCGCCTCTTTTTAACCCCAGCCTCGCGGTTAACTACGGTCGATTGCATTACGCATCTCCGCAACCGCACGACGGATGCCGTCGGCATCATTGCCGAAAACAACTGCACCGATCAGCAGCACCCTAATGCCGCTATTGATTAGTGCCGGGACATCAGCGGGTACAATTTTGCGCTGGGATGGCACGATGACGGGCAACTTCGTATGTTCTACCAGCCAGCGATATTTGAGTAGATCGGCAAAGCTGAGAGGCATGCCATACTCCTCGCCCGGAATGATGGAAGCTTCAAGCGCCTCAACTCCGAATGATGCTGCACCTTCCAGAAAACGAGGATCAAAGCTGCTATCAATAGCAAAGGTGCGTGCAAGCTTCGGGAAACGTAATAGGAATGATGGCATATGGAACGCATATATGGACGTAAAGTCTACTCCAAGCTCAGGCAGCGCTTCGATTTCCTCTTGGTTGACGCTTTCAATGGATCCGCCCGGCACAATTCCGAGCGGTCCGTCGTACAGGGAACGGATCCCAGAGATCGCATCCTGATTATCAACAAGTGACCCGAATGTCATACCGCTAGCTCGATGCTCAACGTTAATATGAACCTTCAAACCGTCAGCGCCTTCAGCTAGCGCCGCCTGAGCGAGAACAGGATCATTGGCCGGCAAACTTACGAACAACTGCAGCTTATCACTCGTTAAAGATTGTTTAAACCGATTCATTAAACACCAGCTCCTTTTTGCACAACCTCTTTACTTGTTGAGCAGTGGGTCAACCTTCTCCTTGATCCCTTTCAATATTTCTTCAGGAGCACCGGACTGTCCAAACAAACGGTCGAAGCCTGATAAAATTTCCGTATCGATCTTCTGCCACTGGATATGGCCTGGTTGTACTTTAGCTTTCGGCATCTCATCGATGACAGCCTGCTTGATATCGGCCGGATCAGGGTTACCTTCCTGCTTCAAGAAAGCGTCCGAGCCCAGCACCGACTGGCGTGGTGGTACAAAAAACGCGGATGTCGTCTGTATCCCTTCCTGCCCGGCGAGGAACTTGATCAGTTCCTTTGCTTCCTTCGGATGTTTGCTTTCCTTGAACAACACATAACCGGCCTGCCCCATCATCGGAACCGTGCCTTGGGAGCCAGATGGCATCGGCGCGATACTCCATTTGAAATCTTTAATTGTACGCGCTTTCGAAACAAAGCTGTAATTATCAAAAATCATGCCTAATTTACCGGATTCAAAGCTGACCTGCTCACCAGCCTTCGGATGGGACTTGTCAACGAACATCATGGTCTGGAGCATTTTAAGCGTTTCTACGCCGTAGGCATCGTTCCAAGTGAATTTGCTCATATCTTCTTTGAAAGGAGCACTACCATTCGACCAAGAATAGGAAGCGAGCATAATCCAAGTTTTCCAGTCTCGGAAAAAGTTAGCCCCATACGTCCGGCCTGAGGTCGGACCGTCCGAGATGAGTTTTGCCGACTTGACGAATTCTTCCCATGTCCACTTGCCTTGCTCTGCTAGTTCATTGGGTGAGGTAAGCCCCGCTTTCTCAAACAGATCCCTGTTATAAAACACAACGCTAGGCGGTGTCGAGAATGGCACTCCGTAAAGCTTACCATCCTTCCGGAACAGATCCAATGTTGATGGAATGATGTCATCCCTGTTAAAGGTTGGATCCGCTGCCACATCAGTGATATCTCCCAAAATATCGTTGGCCATAAATTGCGGAACCATCCGTTCAGAGATCCACGCAATATCCGGCAGCTCCCTCCCGGCAGCAAGTACGGAAATTTTCTGCTGATAATCAGCGAACGGTATCGAGTCGATTTTCACTTCAATGTTCGGATGGGATTCGTTGAACTTGGCAAACAGGCCTTGGTACAGCTCAAGCTGCGCGGGATTTCCCCAAGTCGCAAATTTTAACTCAACCTTTTTGCCGCTAGAATCCGTTGGTGTTGTTGTCTCACCGTTCGTATTGCCGCTACACGCGGTTGCGGTTGTTGCCATTGCAAGGAACAATGCGAGATAACCAATCCTCTTTCGCTTCATTGCTTCTCCCCCTCTAAGTAAATAGGCTCCATCCCCACATGTTAATTGTACGGACTGCTGACAACAGGAGAAATCACGCATGTTTTAGATTTGGTATGGTTTTTTTAGAGGAATGGACAAAACTAGAGGTTAAGTCGTCTGCTGATCACGGAATGTGCTGGGCGTTACACCGACCAACTGCTTGAATACAAGCATGAAATGTTTGGGGCTCTGATAACCAGATAATCGGGCAATATCATAAATTTTCAACTCAGTCTGGGAAAGCAAGTATTTGGCACGTTCAATACGGACGGTCGCGATCTGATCAGATAGATTAATGCCGGTTTCCTGCTTGAACAGCACACTTAAATAGGCTGGGTTCATATGTACAAAATCAGCCAGCGTCGGCAGCCGCAAGTCTCCTTCCGGATGGGCCTCGATGTATTCTATAATTTTGCGAATCAAGCGCCGTCTCTCTGGGCCTTGCCGCTCCTCTGGAACTTCTGCGCATTCCGCAGGTTCAGGGCTCTTACCGCTGCGCTTAAGCAGAACCGCCTGAATTTTGTCGAGCGCGCACACCAGATGTTTCCGATCGATAGGCTTCAGCAAATAATCAGACACCCCATATTGCAGCGCCCTCTGAGCATAGCTGAAGTCACTGTATCCGCTAATGATTAGGAATGGCATATCCTCGAACTTCTCGCGGATTTTCTCCAGCAGCTGCAGACCGTTTATTTCACCGATCCGAATGTCCGTAATGACCGCATCAATGGCGTTCTGGTTCAGATATTGGAGTGCTTCACGGCCATGCGCCGCTTCCTTCACAACTTTAAAATGGGGTGAAACCTGATGAATCAACGAAGCAATGCCCCTGCGAATCACTTCCTCGTCTTCAACGAGCATAACGCGTATCATTTAATGTTTCCCCCCTTTTAGTTCGTGTTCAAAAAGATCGCCATTCAGCACCGAGAAGGTTGTGTGAACCAGAAGAAGGAGGTTGGCAAACCTACATGAGCACCGGACTTCGAAGGTGAAGACAAGATTCGATGTCGAGTTCGCTTCCTAGTTTACATCGTGATCAATGGCGGCCTTTTTGAACAACCTCTTTTAGTGGTAGCGGAATCGTAATCGTAAATGCCGTACCTGCCCCGAGGCTTGCGTCTACATGCAGCTCATAGGCATGCCCGTACATTAATGCTAGTCGCTGACTGATATTACGCAGTGCTACACCATGTCCATCCCTTCGTTGTTCAGCAGTGGATGCCACCGCAACCGGACGATTAAGAGATTGACGCAAGCTCGCAAGCTCCGCTTCAGACATCCCCCGTCCGTCATCACGGACTGTCAGCAGCAAACAGTCTTCAAACCTGACGGCGTGAACCCAGATCGTTTTTCCCCCGTCATAGTCGCCAATGCCATGATAGATGGCATTTTCAATCATGGGCTGAATGATTAGCTTAGGCACTTCATGCGGCAACAGCTCGGGTTCAATATCAAATAGAATCTGCAGCCGGTCCCCATACCGTAATTGCTGAATGCTCACATAAGCCTCGGCCGTTTCCAACTCTTCTCGCAGCTGTACGAGCTGGCATTCATGTCCTACCGTATAACGGAGCATCCGCCCGAGCGCTGTCACCATATCCGATACACGTTCGCTTTGGCCTTGGACGGCAAGCATATGAATCGATTCAAGTGTGTTGTAAATAAAATGGGGATTGATCTGTCTTTGCAACGCAATTAGCTCTGCTTCCTTCTCGCGTAATCCAATCACATATACTTCCTCGACCAGCTGGTCGATTTCTTCTACCATTCGGTTGAAATTGTGACTGAGCTGCCCAATCTCATCCCCTGTTTCCACCTGCACGCTTTGCTTGAAGTTGCCAAGCTCAACGAGTTTCATCTTGTTTTTGAGCGCAGCGAGGGGACGGTTCAGTCGATAGGAAAAATAAGTGGCAAGCCCCCCTCCCAAAACAAGACAAACGATCCCGATCAACATCGTTTTGGTGCGCAGTGCATTGGTTTCCTTCAGCAGCGACTCTAGCGGGATAAAACGGACGATTTTGATATCCGAGTAGTCCGAGTAATCGGAGATGGTCAAAAAGGACTTTCCCCCAAGCTCCATGCGGCGGACGGTCGACTCGTTTGGTAAGGCTGCAGCACTGGCGAGCTCTTCATAACGGTCAGGTGGCAGCCCAGGTCCATTTTCCAAGAAAAAAAGCTCGGTACGACTGTTAACCGCGACCAGACTTCCTTTGTCCTCGAATTTAACATTGGAGAGAATCCCCCGGAATACATCTAGCTTCAAGTCGATTTTTATGAGTCCCAACGTCCGATTCGTGTTCGGCTCGCGTATAAGGCGGGCAACGGAAAAATAGTCCTGCGGGTCTCTTTCCAGGTAATAAGAGGGTTGATGCGTCGGGATCAACGTCCAGGCCCCATCAGCCTTATGTACCCGTTCGTACCAGCTTTGTTGTGAAGGATCGTTGAACAGTTGAATCGTATTGGCGTCGAGGTTGGAAAAGGTGAAACCGTTGCCTGCAAAAATATGAATGCCGCGAATTTCCGGACGGTCATAAGTGCCGCTGGCGATATGCAGCAGCATCTTCTCTAGCTCTTCAACGGAAGGTCGCCTATCGGCTAGGGTCGGACTGCTGTATTTTCTGAGAATTGCGAGTACCTCTGGATCATACATGGGCATTATCGAAAGATGCTGCATTTCCTTTAAGGTACGGTCCAGATTCTGATTAATTTGGCCGACGAGCTGTGCTGAATACTCCGCAGTTCTGCGTTCGGTGGAAGAGGAAAAGTCGTAGTAGGTCAAAGAACCCTGCAAACTCAGAGGAGTAGCGATTAGCAGTAGGAAAATAAGCAGTGTCTTGGATCGCAGACTCCATTGGCTTAGAGGAGGAAGCAGCGTATACCAAGGTTTTTTTCTGATTTTCATCAACATCCACCTCTTTCTATTCTAACCCTCCCTGTCCGAATTCCTAATTATAGGAGAATATTGCTCTACTGTATAACAAAAAACACTCCAGAGATTATCTCTGGAGTGTTTTTTATAATGCGGTCAAGAGGACTCGAACCTCCACGGTATTGCTACCACTGGCACCTGAAGCCAGCGCGTCTGCCAATTCCGCCATGACCGCGCAATCACAAGAAAGAATATACCATGTCTTGGATAGGCTTGTCAACGAAAATTACTCATTACTCATCATCACATAACAAACGCTGTATTTCATTCCGGTCAACATGAGTCAAACCCCAGTCACAGATCATTTCCAGCAGAGGAATCAGCGAGCGGCCCTTATCACTAAGTTTATATTCAACACGTGCCGGAACTTCAGAATAAACGGTCCGGATAATGAGTGCATTGGCTTCTAATTCACGGAGTTGGTTAGTCAACGTTTTATGGGAGATATCGTGAATGTATTTCAGTAGTTCCCCAAATCGTCTTGCAGATTGTTCGTGCAGCTCATAAAGGATCATCACTTTCCATTTGCCCTGAATCATTTGCATAGTTGCATCAAATTCATTTAAATATTTATAGCTCGGCGCTGCATTTAATTGAGCATCATCCTGTTTTTCCATCTGTAACTCCTCCTACCTAATGCACATACAGGTTACTTAGTAACCTAGAAGTGCATACTGTTCTCGTAAGAGTTTACATTATACACTTAAGTTAACATGAAAAGTAGAGAGGAAGTTAGATCACATGACAACAGGATTTGTAGCTATTACCGGGGCGTCCTCAGGCATCGGAGAAGCGACCGCACAATATTTTCTGGAAAAAGGCCATAACGTTCTGTTGATTGCCCGGCGAATCGAGCGTCTGGATCATTTTCAAGATGAGCGGGTCATGAAAGCCAAAGTGGACGTAACTGACGAACAAGCGCTAAAAAGCGCAATTCAGCAAGCAGAAGATAAGTTTGGCCCCATTCAAGCTATGATTAACAATGCAGGACTTATGTTGCTCGGCGACGTAAGTAAACAGAACAGTCAAGAGTGGAAGGATATGTTCGACGTGAATGTGCTTGGTTTGTTGAAAGGGATGCAAGCCGTTCTCCCTTCTATGATTGAGCGTAAAACAGGAACGATTATTAACATCAGCTCCATCGCGGGCAAAAAAACCTTTACAGATCACGCAGCGTATGTAGGCACCAAGTTTGCCGTTCATTCCATGAGTGAGAACATCCGGGAAGAAGTTGCAAAGCACAATGTGCGTGTTATCACAATTGCTCCTGGGGTTGTCGAGACAGAGCTGCTTGGTCATACAACTAATGAAGAAATCAAAAGTGGCTATAATGAATGGAAAAATTCCATTCAAGGAGGACTCTCTCCTCAGACTGTGGCTGAAACGATCTATTTTGCTTTCAGCCAACCACAAAATGTAAACATCCGCGAGATTGTTTTGGCTCCTACGATGCAAGTGGGTTAAAGAATCATCCCAACAAATAGGCGCTGTCCTCTGCTGAGGTCAGCGCCTGTATTTCTTTAACAGATGTCCCGATAGGTTAGGATGGTTTCCTCCGGTCAAAAGAGAGTTCACTTCTCTACTTGCTTCTTATGTGCCATCAGTTCCGAGACAGTTACCATGCGATAACCCCTCTTTTTCAGCTCAGGCAAGATGAGTTTCAAAGCTTCAACCGTTTGTGTGGATCCGTGGACATGATCATGCAGCAGCACGATATCGCCATTACGTGCATTATTAAGAACCTTATTGACTATTCTGCCTGTTCCAGGGCTGCTCCAATCCTTCGTATCCTGGTGCCAAGACCATAATACAACCGTATAGCCTTTTTGCTTAGCCATTCGAATGACCGTATCGTTATAATAACCGCCCGGTGGCCGAAACCATGGACAAGATTGTCCCGTTATGGCTTTTATTTTTTTCTGAACGTTGTCCAATTCGGTTACAATGGTTTTCTCGCTGATCCCACTCTTGAAATAAACGTGAGTATCCGTATGGTTGGCCACTTCATGTCCTTCCGCAGCTTCACGTGCGGCAATTTCAGGATACTTATCAAGCCGGTATCCGATAACAAAAAAAGTGGATTTCGCCTTATATTGTTTCAACAAATCCAGAATTTGTGGTGTTGTTTTCGGATTCGGCCCGTCATCGAATGTCAAGGCTATCCACTTTTCATCCATAGGCACTTCCCATACTACGTCTCCACGGGCTTCATAATAACTACGATCATGTTTATTGGGACCACCGGCAAAACCGCTCATTATAAAAAAACACGCAAAGCAGAGCATAAGGAGCCTAATTGATTTCGATGACAAGAGAATCCCCCTTTACTTAAAATACGGCTGATGTCTAAAAATACATCATTAGTATGGTTTTTAGAGACTTGAACTATGTGGGTAGAAGAAAGTTCATACTCAAAAAAAGGGCCTATCACAACGCTGCACCAAACATGCAGCATCGTAATAAGCCCTTGCTTTTCACATCTGACAAAGATGTTGGAATTACTTAAAGGAACACGCCGGCGACCGTGGCCGAAAGCATGCTGACCAGCGTGGCCCCGTACAGCAACCGGAGACCGAAGCGGGCAACCGTATTCCCCTGCTGCTCGTGCAGCCCTTTTACAGCACCGGCAATAATGCCGATCGAAGAGAAGTTTGCAAACGAGACGAGGAAGACGGAAACGATGCCAATCGTCCGTGAGGACATTGTGCCTTCTTTTGTGATGTTGGCCAAATCAAGCATCGCCACGAATTCATTGGACACCAATTTGGTGGCCATGATTTTGCCCGCTTCAACGGCTTCGCTCCATTGAACTCCCATAAGGAAGGCGACAGGCGCAAAGATAAAGCCTAAAATTTCCTGGAACGTAATGCCGAACAACATTCCGAACAGGCCGTTGATCATCGCAATTAGAGCGACAAAACCGATCAGCATCGCAGCGACCACTATTGCCACCTTGAAGCCGTCCATAATATACTCGCCCAGCATTTCAAAGAAGGACTGCTTGTGCTCATCGGTAACCTCAAGAATGTCTTCTTCCTTCGACACGGTATACGGATTCAAAATCGATGCGATAATAAAACCGCCGAACAAGTTCAGTACAAGCGCCGTTACGACATATTTCGGCTCGATCATCGTCATGTACGCCCCAACGATAGACATGGAGACCGTCGACATCGCGGATGCACACAACGTATACATACGGCGCTCCGGCAGCAAACCAATCTGCTTCTTGACGGAAATAAACACTTCGGATTGCCCCAAAATAGCGGAAGCAACCGCATTGTACGATTCCAGCTTACCCATGCCGTTTACCTTGCTGAGTGCAAGGCCGATATATTTAATAATAAACGGCAGTATTTTTGTATATTGCAAAATGCCGATCAGCGCAGAAATAAACACAATTGGCAGTAGCACCGACATAAAAAATTGTGTGGCTTGGCCTTCGTTCACGATTCCGCCGAACACAAAATTGATGCCTTCCGCCGCATAACCAAGCAGCGCTTCAAACACGGAAGAAAATCCACGAACCAACGTCTCACCGACTGTTGTGTTCAACAGTACAAACGCCAGAATAACTTGCAATATAATTAATTGCGCCAGTGGCCGATAGCGAATGCGGCCCCGATCCTTGCTCGCCAAGTAGCTCAATCCAAATACGGTTAACAATCCAGCAATAACAATCAAATATTTCACTTTAAGTACCTCCTGAATTCGCTTTTAAAGCATTTTGCATATGTTTTGGGCCGTGTCTCTGAAACCGGCGGTAACTGTCATCATGTACATTTTAGACATCGCGCAAACTTCCTTATAATTTGCAGCAATAGGTCCAATCGTATTCGCCCAGCCCATCGCCTCTATTACTCCCAGCAATTTATCGATGCATATCTATCCAATAGCTTCCGACTGGCAAGAGCTATTAGTTTTCCCCATACCTCTCTCCTTTCACGCAAAAAACCGGTTGCGCTGAAAGTTCCAGTGCAACCGGCTTTCTGATAAACCCAATCATTTATTTTCTACAATCTCCATGCCATTGCTGGCATTGGAACCTGAAGCTAGCGTGTATGCCAATTCCGCCATGAAAGCGCAATCAGAAATAATAATATATCATTATTTTTATAAGGTTGTCAACGATGATCTCACTAAAGGCCTATGAAACGCTCTGCACCTCAGCAGCTAAAGCTTCATCCTTCAAAACAAAGCTGTAACAGCCCGAGCCGACCCGAACAGAAATAAAACCTTCCTCGCTCTCCATCAGCTCGATGCCCCCCGCTTCGCCAATCGGCAAGCCGCTTTCCAGAATGCTGCCGGCATCGGCAACTGGAAGCCGAACCGTCGCGGTTGTATTCACCGGAACTTCAATTTCCAGACCAAGCTTGCCGCTCTCCCTGCGCCATTCGGAACGGATAAGCCCATATGGTGAATCCAGCTCCGCTTTGGCATAGGTCAGCTTCTCTCCTCCGAATAAAGGCTCAATGCGGATAGCACGATAAGCCGGCTGTGACTCATCCATGTCAATACCGGCCACACGACGGTACATCCACTCCCCAATCGCGCCATAAGCGTAGTGATTGTACGAATTCATATCGTCGCTCCAGAACGTTCCATCCGGCTTCACGCCATCCCAATGCTCCCAGATCGTCGTTGCACCTTTATTGACGGAATAGAGCCAGGAAGGATAGCTTTCTTGCAGCAGCAACTTCAGCGCCGTTTCATGATAGCCATTATCGGAAAGGGCAAAACAAAGATAAGGCGTACCGACAAAACCAGTTGTCAGATGGAATTCCTGATTCGTCACCAGCTTGTTAAGCTCCTTTGCCGTCCGCTCGCGCGCACTTCCTTCAACTAATCCAAACGCCAACACGAGCGCATGAGCCGTCTGGGTCGGAGCAGCCAACCTTCCACCTGGTGTAATAAATTCCCGGCTGAATGCTGCACGCACCCTCTCCGCCAGTTCCGCATAACGCTTCGCTTCAGTCGCTTTGCCAAGCACAACAGCAGCATCCCGCACAAGCGAAGCCGAATAGGCATAAAACGCTGTAGCGATCAGATCACTTGGCGTTGCTCCTACATAACTGCCTTCTTTGGCGTCCAGCCCAAGCCAGTCCCCGAAATGGAAACCCGTATTCCAGAGGTACTCATCCTCGCCCTGTCTGCGAATATACTCGACCCATGCTTTCATGCTGTCGAACTGCTCCTCCAGCATCCGCTTGTCTCCGTAACATTGATAAATTGTCCACGGACAGATGACCGCAGCGTCGCCCCAAGCCGAGGATGAATGCTGATGGAGCACATCCGGGATGATGAACGGAACGCCTCCATCCGGCTGCTGATCCGCCCTGAGATCCCTCAACCATTTGGCAAAAAATAATCCGACATCGTAGTTGAATGCCGCAGTGCGCACGAACACCTGCGCATCTCCCGTCCATCCGAGCCGTTCATTCCGCTGAGGACAATCCGTCGGAACATCCAAGAAATTGCCTCGCTGGCCCCATTGGATATTGCTGAAAAGCTGATTGATCAGCCCGCTTGAGCATTCGAACCGCCCCGTCTCCGGCATGTCGGTATGCATCACTTCGGCGACGAAGCCTTCCAGAGAAACCTCTCCCAGCTCCTGGCCCGGATACCCTTCTAATTTTACATAGCGGAATCCATAAAAGCTGAACGCTGCAGCATAACTTTCCTTCGCATTACCTGCCGACGTATAAGTCAGCATTTGCTTCGCTGAGCGCAGATTGCCTGTATAAAAGTTACCATCTCGATCGAGAATCTCCGCATGATATAAAGTTATCGTTGTTCCTGCCGGAAGGTCCAACTGCAGGCGGATCCGTCCAACGAGATTCTGTCCGTAATCGAGCACCGTTTCGCCGTTAGGCGTTTGGATCAGGGAGACCGGCGAGATTCTCTCCGTCACTCGCACCGGTAAATTCTCCTGCGCGACAAGTTTGCCTACTCCAGGCACAATTTCAACCGCGGAGCTCCAGGCGGAGTCGTCGAAGCCCGGCTTATGCCAGCCTCGAGGCTCAAGCCTCGCATCATACACTTCACCATGATAAATTTCAGATGCGAGCAACGCTCCTGTAGAGACTTTCCAGGAAGGATTGCTCGTAATGAACTGTTCGCTGCCGTCTGTTCGAATGATATGCAGCTGAAGCAGTAAAGCCCTCACGTTACCATAGTGATTTTTGGAATTTTCCCAAACCAGCTCGCCTTTGTACCAGCCGCTGCCGAGCGATGCACCGAGCGCATTGGCACCCTGACGCAGCTCTTCGGTCACATCGTAGGTCTGGTACTGCAGCCGGTCGCTGTAGCTGGTCCAGCCCGGAGTCATCAGGTCTTCGCCGACTCGGCGACCGTTCAGATGGATTTCGTATACGCCTGCCGCTGTCGCATATAGCCTCGCCGATGCAATTTCTCCCACCACTTCGAACTCTTTGCGCAGCAGCGGCGAGGCTTCATCATCCGGGTCATGCAGCAGCGGGTCCGCTGAAATCCACTCGGCTTGCCATTCATCAGCGAACAGGAGCGCTGTCTCCCACCAATCCGTCTCGCTCCAGGGGGACGGCTGACCGTTGTTGTCCCATACCTGTATGCGGTAATAGTATCGGGTTCTAGAACGCAGAGCTGGTCCTTCATAAGGAATCTGGATCGAATCTCCGTTAGTGATCTGTCCAGTATCCCAGAGCGGCTTCTCGAAACCATCTTGAGTTGTCGTCACTTGAAGTCGGTAGCCAGTTTGCAGAGCTCCGCGCTCCGTGCTTTCCAGCTTCCAGCTAAACCTTGGATGCACCGTATCAATACCAAGCGGCTGTTTGCGATATTCACAGGTCAAACCTTTTACAGTCAATGTCACAGCGTTCAGCTCCTCTCGGGCTTTTCTAGCAATCGTAATCGCTTTCATCATATAATGGATACCATCCCCATATACGAGGTATTTCCGACATTAGATACGGGGGAATGCGACATCGAGAGGAGCTAATGCCACTTTGGTCCAGCGTGTTATCGGTTCCTTGCAAGGCTCCTCTTTTTTTGAAGGCAGCCTGCCAGTCTACATCAATAGGGCGGTTGAGAGTTTCGGGATGTTCGAGCATACCCATGATTTTCTGGAAATTTCCTATGTATCTGAAGGAAGCGGCGTTCATTACACGGAAGCAAGCTCCATCCAGGTATCGCAAGGCGATATTATTCTGATTCCAGTTGGTGTCTCCCATGTGTTCCGACCTTCATCGCCCTCTCCGTCCAAGCCGCTTGTCGTTCGCAATTGCCTCATAGATACGGATAAAATGGCTCCTTTTCTACAAGGCTTTCCTGGTGGAGCTCCACTAAAAGCACTGCTTTCCCATGTCCATATCCGCAACTTCCGCGATAGAGATGGAGAATGCGGCAAGCTATTCCAGCGTCTGCATTACGAATATGCAGCCCGCCGGCCTGCATGGGAAGCAGCGCTTTATGCCGTGCTGCTGGAGCTTCTGCTTCACCTGCATCGGCTCCAAGAGGAGCAGCCTGGAAGCATAGCTCCATCGCCGGGTGCATTGAAGGAAACGCTGCAATTGCTCCATAGCCAGTTCGCGCTCTCGCTCTCAACGAGTACACTAGCGGCAAAAGCTGGGCTCGGTGAGCGTCAATTCCAGCGCTTGTTCGCCAAACACACTGGCATGTCGCCGATTGCTTACTTGCAGACGCTTCGCGTCCAGGAAGCTTGCCGACTGCTACGGGAAACCGATTGGAAGTTAACCGCTATCAGCTCGGCTGTAGGCTATCAGGACCCAGCCCATTTCACCGCCTTGTTCAAGCGAGTTGTCGGTTGTCCTCCGGGACGCTATCGCAAATTGGTACGCCAAGGCAGTTTATAAGCTGCTTCCTGCAGCGTTTACACTTACCATCAACAGGATATTTATGCGGATGCTGTAAAATTAAAGCGATCCCGCTTCGTTTCTTTTCCTCATTTACAGTTCGTTCAAGTACAACCGACTATTGCTTGCAGGCAAAACCGAGCAAGCCTTTCAGGAACTGGACAAGCACGAGCATAAATTCCGGAACAAACCTAAAGCGCTGAACCAGGTTCGGGTTTTTCGAGCCTCCCTTCTCTGCAACATAGGTGAATATGAAGCTTCCAACGCGGTGCTCTTATCAATCACAGGAAAGCTTGATCCCAATATGGAAGCTATGCGGCAAGGATTGCTCGGCTTTACTTACTATATGAGCGACTCGAGAATGTCTGAAGCGCCGGATCTGATTCGACAATCTCTCCGTTCACTGAATCAATGGGGGAGATACTTGACCTTGGCGGCGGTGGAAAGACAGCTAGGAAATGTAGAGGCATCCAGACAAGCCATGGATGCGTATCTCGAAAAAAGGAATCAGAAAACTTCGTTTGTGCTAGGAAAAACGCTGCTCTTATATGACAATAAGCTGCAAAAAGAATTTGAAGAATATTTACTGGGACGGTATTATCTGGCCGGCTATGAAGAAAAACTGCATATAAGCATTTTGTTGCAGCGGCTGTCCTACCGTCTAATGGCCCTACGCTCGTTTATCCAAAGACATGCTGGAACAGCTTAGCTTAAGCACTACTAGCGCTTTGCGATAGCTCTTTTCTAACCGTTTATCGTCAGAATAAAAAGCCATGGAACGTCTACTTTCAGACGTTCCATGGCTTTAATCAACTGAGCTTTATACTTTAGCCGCCCATATTTCTACTTCAATTTTTATCTCCGGCAAACCTAACGCCGCAATATAACCGATTGTCATTGCCGGATAATCATTGCTAAATAATTGATCCCACTCTGAATATAAAAATTCCCAATCTATTTCCTCGGTAGCCCATATGTTCACTTTTATAATATTTTCAGCACATAATGCTTCAGAGCCCAACACCGTTTTTATATTCATAAACGTATTAGTAACTTGTTCATTTAATGTATTCGGGAATTGTCCATCTTGATCTACACCCACTTGACCGGATGTCACAAAAAGCTCCGTATTTCTAGGAATTTTAGTGATATGCGTGTAATTCCCTACTGGTGCTGGCATGCTTGATGGGTTTTTTCTAGTGATTTTTCCGTTTTCCATTGTTATCCCTCGCCATTTTAGAATTTTCTGCAGTTCTTCCTAGAAGATGAAATTTGGACAGACTTCACCCTTGCAACGGCTTCTAGAAAAAAACAGCAGTGGAGTATCCATATCCTAAAGGCAGGGACAGTAGGGATCTTTTTTTCATTGGCTGGATACCCCTCTCTCTTGAAATGACAAAATTTTGATATTCAATAATTCTAGCTAAATTAAGCTCGTTACGCAACTTTAGTTGAACAAATAATTGCAATAACTGCAACATAGCAATCCAAAAGAAATTCTTATATCCATCATATGTTATCATAAGCATCAAACCTAAATTATTGCAGTTAGAAGGGAGTACGACATGGCAAATATCGAGCACTTGCAAACCGTACATGTTCCAGCGTCGAAGGTGTATGAAACTTTGACCACCGCTGAAGGATTGTCAGAAATATGGACCAATGAACTCATTATTAATAATCAGATTGGCTTTATTAATGAATTTCGATTTGGCAGCGATGACATAACTAAGATGAGAATAGAGGAATTGATCACTAATAAAAAAGTCGTTTGGCAGTGTATAGATTCAGATCCAGAATGGATTGGTACGATTATTTCCTTTGAAATTCAAGAGAAGAACGGGAAGTCTTTGATTACTTTGCGTCATACGAACTGGAAAGAAGTAACGCCATTTTATCGTTCCTGTAACTACAACTGGGCTATTTTCCTTTATAGTCTCAAATCCTATTGTGAAGATGGCGAAGGTATCCCTTATCATAAACGTAAATTTTAACATAGCCAAACAAAAAGAAAAACCCCAGACATCTCTGGGGTTGAATTATAAAATATGGTGCGGTCGAGAGGACTCGAACCTCCACGGTATTGCTACCACTGGCACCTGAAGCCAGCGCGTCTGCCAATTCCGCCACGACCGCATTGTGTAAGCTGCGAAGATGTCTTCGCTGCAACGTTGATTATATTATCATGGGGCTGAAGGACAAGTCAATGTCGCTGGGAAAAGTTCCATAATTCAGAATACGAAGTACGGATTAGCCCGGTATTGCGCTCCATCGCCTTCTACTGATGGGGCCTTAGCACCGTAACCCGGCGCAGTTGCATATGCCAGCTCTTCCTGCTCTTGGTCTTCTGTATTGTTGCTGTACTTCTCAGGAACATAGCCATATGGCTGCATAGCTGCCGTCTGAGGCAGTTGCTGCGGCATTCCATAACATTGATATCCTTGCCCTACTGAGGCAGTTACGTCAGCCTCATTTGAAGGAGCCGACGAGCCGTAAGGCAAATCATGCAACTTCAACTCGCGGCCTTCCTCTGACGACGGATATAATCCCTCATCACTTGTCAGCCGTCCCTCTTCATCCTCGATGACAACGATGCCGCAGATCGGACACTTGCCCATCGTCACTCCATTATGCTCAGCATGATTCATGACTGCGTAATCTTCCGGACATACCATCATACTTATTACCTCCTTTGGTCGTTCAGGATTGAACGATACGGGGAGATGATGCAGGCTGGTAAACATAACTGCGGCTCAGCTTAACGACTCTTTTGTTCGGCCTGCGGATCATGACGGAATCGTCATCCCAAGCCACTACGATGCCAACGACATCGTTCTGCTCCATCTCATCCCGGACAACCCTGACTTTCTCTCCCGACTGGCGATATTCGTCCAGCAGCGATTCTTCGACGTTGTTATTCATTACAATTACCCCTTTATGTACATTTTCAATCTCCGAGCATCAGAGCGGCTACACCAATAACATGAAGCAATACTGTCTCTAATATGAAAAAAAGACCTCCAGGCCCTGCCCCGGGCATATCTGGAGGTCGCGCTATGCGATTATTCTGCGTTGCCGACATGCTCCTTCGTATCATTCGTCTCGTACCACTCATCTAGAACACGAGAACTCATAACTCGCTTGGAGATGTAGTCGGACTGGCGCTCTGTGAACAGACCGTTCCACTCTACCCTCAGCTCTTCACAGAGCTTAACGATCGTCAGCAGTTCCGACCAAGCTACATAGCGCTTATACCAGAAAAATTGAGGATGCTCGATCATGTACGGATACAGATCGTCAAACTCAGTATGCTTGCAATCGAGCGCACGCTCGAAGTGAATTTTGGCAGCGGACAGCTTGGCTTCAAAGAAACCGGGATTTACGTTTTCCATCGCCTTATGCCTCCCCTTGAAGATCTCTGTTCTTCCCCATTATAGGGTAAATGTATCTAACGGGAAAGGGTAGAATTACATTCCCTGGATGGACAGCACCAGCGTGGCAAACCTTCTGCTAATCCTCGAAAGTAATCCGGCCGTTGTCCAGCGAGCTGATCCGGGCCAGGGATTCCACTCGAATGCCATTTTCCCTAAGCGTTCTGCCGCCAGCTTGGAAGCTTTTTTCCACGGCAACTCCGAGTCCGACCAGATGCGCTCCAGAGCGCTCAATAATACGCACGAGACCTCTCGCTGCATCGCCATTGGCAATAATGTCATCGATGAACAGCAGCCTGTCATCCGGCGACAGAAGGGATTTTGATACCATCAGATCGGTCACGATTCCCTTGGTAAAAGAAGGAACCCGCTCCGAATAATGATCGGGATCAGCAATCAATGTTTTTTTGCGCCTTGCGAACAATAGGGGGACATTCAGCTCTAAAGCCGTAGCGAAGCTCACCGGAATGCCCGAAGATTCAACCGTAATGACCTTGGTCACTCCATCCTCAGCGAATCTACGTGCGAACTCGCGGCCCATCTCCATCGTGAGCGCAGGGTCAACCTGATGGTTGAGAATGGCATCGAGCATCACAACGTCGCTGGACATAATGGACGCCTCCTGCAAGATCCTTTGTTTCAACAGTTCCATAACAACCCTTGTCCCTTCATCCGAATTCTTTTCGTTAAATTATCACAGCTTGGCGATTCCTGCAAGCCATGCCTTTTTGCCTTGAAGGCATGCCTGTCCCCGAACGGACATAGGATGTAAGGACAGACTTACGAGTATCGGGGGCGAAGCTATGCCGGGACGTACAGGACGCGTGCTGCAAATCGGATTTACGTACATGGGCACCGTAGTCGGTGCTGGATTCGCCACAGGACAGGAAATCCTGCAATTTTTCACCCGTTACGGCCAGTGGGCCGTGTTAACGATCGCATTTTCTACCTTTTTCTTCATCTGGCTCGGCGCCAAAATGATGCTGCTCGCCGGTGAGATCGGCGCCAAATCATACGAAGACCTCAACAAAGCACTGTTCGGGCCAAAAATCGGACAACTTGTCAGCTACTTCATGCTCGTCGTCCTACTCGGCGTCAACGCTGTCATGTTGGCGGGAGCTGGGACGATCTTTTATGAAAACTGGAACATCTCCTACCAGACCGGTCTTGTCGTCACCCTTATTGCCTGCTTCCTGATGCTGCGCCGCGGCATGAATGCAATTCTAACCGTAAACAGCATCGTTGTCCCTTTCATGCTGCTGTTTACCGTGATCCTGCTCTACAACACCTTCAACTCACCCGGCGCGGATCGCTGGATAACGATGACCACCGATGATTCACTGCTGCGAATATGGAGTGCACCGCTGCTTTATACCGCCTTCAACCTTGCTATGGCGCAAGCCGTCCTCGTCCCGCTCGGAGCGCAAATAGAGGATCGCCAAGCAATCCGCTGGGGTTCATTGTTTGGCGGAATAGGCATCGGCTTCATGCTACTTGCAGGTCATATCGCTCTGTCCTCGCATATGCCAGGAGTCCAACAATTTGAAATTCCAATGGGCGGCGTCGCGCGGCAGCTGGGTTACGCCATCCAGTTCATCTACATTTTCCTCATCTTCTCGGAAATTTTCACCACGCTAATCGCCGATATTTATGGGCTGGCACTGCAGCTTCAGCAACGAGTATCAATTCCGCGCAATCTGCTGCTGCTCATTATCCTTGTCATCTGTTATCTTCTCAGCCAGATTGGCTTTGGACCGCTCGTGTCTACCCTTTATCCGTTGTTCGGACTGTTCAGCCTAGGTTGGCTTGTGCTCATGATGCTCAAAAAAACCGGAAAAAGAAGAGGGAGCTAATTGCCCCCTGCCGCCTCCGGTGCCGTATCCAGATAAACCTGCTTCAATTGCGAGATTACTCTCGTGAGCGAGTAGGCTTTTTTGGCTTTGTCCCAGGCGGCCCGCGCCAGATGATAGCGGAACGTCGGATCTACGATGAGACGCTCCAGCGCGAGCGCCAGCGCCGCAGCATCTTCCGGCGGCACAAGCAGACCGTTCACACCTTCTTCGATCTGTTCACCAATGCCGCCGACATCGGTGCCAACTAGCGCAAGCCAGCATAACGCGGCTTCGGCGAATACGCTGCCGAAAGCCTCGGCGCGGGAAGGCAATACGAAGACGTCGAAGAACGGCATGA
Source organism: Paenibacillus herberti (assembly GCF_002233675.1). Classification (GTDB taxonomy): domain Bacteria; phylum Bacillota; class Bacilli; order Paenibacillales; family Paenibacillaceae; genus Paenibacillus_O; species Paenibacillus_O herberti. Next base: position 2,054,114 of record NZ_NMUQ01000001.1, read on the forward strand.
ATTCCTCCGGATGAAGCATGTAACCGTAAAAAATGATATCGTCGTACAGGTTCAGTTCAACCGCAAGCGCCTCTAGCTCTTTGCGAATCGGACCGTCGCCTATAATATGAAGCACAAACGGATGGCCCTTTTGCTTCAGCTCAGCGCATGCCCGGAACAGAATATCCAGCCCTTTCGCCGGCACAAGCCGGCATACCGTTATGAGCTGAGGAACTTCATTCTCATGGCTGATCGGCTTGAAGCGCCGCTCGTCAAAGCCGTTGGCGATGATACCGACCTGTTCAGGATGATCCATATGAGGGGTCATGTATAGCTTGAACGATTCCGACACCGTTAAAATCCGGTCGGCTGCATGCTCCAATTCCCGATAGATCGAAGTCAGGAATTGATGCTCGATCCCGCCTTCCTGAATTTTACCGTTCAAAATCAACTCGCGCTCATAGCTGGAATGAATAGTCACGATGAGCGGAGTGTCTGGAAACACCTGTTTCATAACTAGCGCTGCCACTGGATGATGGGCATGGATAAGATCATACTTGCGTTTAATCCGCATCTTCGTCCACCATAAATAGTCGCTTAACGTCTGCAAATACTTGGCGGCAATCGGATTATCCCGGTACAGCTCTATATCAAAGGTATGGAGCTTAACCTCCTCCGTTCCCTTGCCCCTGATGCGCTTGGGAAGCGAAAACAGGTCTGTAGGCCAGCCGACCTTGTTGAAGCGGTCCTGCATATAAGGAACCATCGAAGATACGCCCCCGGGCTGCTCCGGAGGGAAAAATAAAGCCTGTAATATTTCCATCTTACCTGTCTCCTTAAAAGCTTCGCCATGTTATAATAGAACAAATGTTCCCTCTCATGAAGGAAGCGTGAACAGCCGATATGCTAATGGCGGTCAATTCTCGCTGCCGCGCCTGCAAGATTCATTGCAATGTCAAGCCCATGCTGAGTAGACGGAGTGTATTCCCATGACCAATTGGCCTCAGACTTCGGCCATCCAGCTGTTCGCTTCTTCCAGCACGATTACCGTGCTAGCTTTGATGATTTTCATGGGGGTGAAGCTTTACCGCAGCTACCGCCGCCATCCGGTTTACCGGCTGCTCATTTTCATTCTGTCCTTGCTTATGATCCGGCAGCTTATGCTGCTCACCGGCATGGACCAGAGCGATTCACCGCCGATATTGCAGTTGGCTACTCGTTTGCTCGGCATCTTTTCCTTTATTATTATAAACTTTGTCTTCATGAAATTATATAGCCATCCGGGAGCGAGGCTGCGAGGAACACCGTTCGTAATCATGGCTTCTCTGGCCTTTCTGATTGCCGGAGCTGAGATTCTGATGAATCCGATTCTGCTGAACAGCGCGGCCGGCAATGGCATCATGCCGCTCGTTGCCTTGGATTTCTACGGCATTCTGGTCAATTTCCTGATCCTGCTAGATACCCGCGGCGTCGAGCTGCGCACCAAATATTCCGCCAGCCTGATTCTCTATTTTGCAGCGGATCTTGCGCTAGTAACCGATCGGTACGTGTTCCAGGGCAGCTTGCCGCTGCTGCTCATGATTTCGCGGATGCTGCCTGTCGTTTATTTTACGCTGCTGTTCCTGCTTCTGTTCGAGTGGGTGGTTGAGCGCTTGCTGACTACTTACCGTTCTTCGATTACAGACGGCCTTACCGGGCTCTACAATCGCCGGCACTTTAATCAGAAGGCTGAGCAGTTGATGCGACACGGCATGGGAATTGCCGTTATCTTTTGCGACATAGACAACTTCAAGAAGCTTAATGATACACAGGGCCATCATCGAGCGGACGGTGTACTGGAGCAGATCGCCGAGATGATGCGCGAGCTTGTGCAAGGCATTGGTTCCGCTGGCCGCTATGGCGGCGAAGAGCTGCTGCTTGTAGTGAGCACCAAGGAGAAGGTTGCAGAGCTTGCCGAGACGCTGCGGCGGCGCATCGAGGAGGAGACGATCGTCACCGTAAGCATCGGCGTCAGCTTCTCCCGCCAAGGAGTTAGCTTAGACCAAATCGTGCAGGAATCGGACGAGGCAATGTACCGCTCCAAAACCACTGGCAAAAATCGCGTCACGATCGTGAATGCACCGACGCGCAGTCCAAGAAGCAAAAAGGCATCTCCCGTTTGATCGGGAGATGCCTTTTTGCTAGGTGAGTGAGAGCAGTTCGCCTAAGCACCGCTGCTCAGGCCGTATTCGGAAGCAGCCGTTTGCCCGGAGACAAGACGAATCGCCGCGGGCAGCTGCGACAGCTCCGTGATGACGGCGTCCGGCAGCATCGCTGTCTCATTCGGCCAAGGCTGGGAATGCTTCAGCCACACTGACTTCATGCCGCTGAAATAAGCTCCCTGAATATCATTTACAGGGTGGTCTCCAACAAACAACGTCTGCTCAGGTGACGATCCAAGCTGGCTTAGAGCTCTAGCAAAAATGCCTGGATGAGGTTTTTTGCAGCCTGCCGATTCCGATATAGTGATCGTTTCAAACCAACCGCCGATGCCGGTTCGTTCGATTTTACCGCGCTGAATGCAGTCCCGACCGTTCGTCACAATTCCGAGCCGATAAAAAGGCCGCAATGCCGCCAGCAATTCTCGAGCCCCTGGCATTAACCGGGAGCTGCTGACGTACTCCTGATCATAAAAAGCGTAGAGCTCCTCCCATCCCGCATTGCTGCGGCAGGGCAACTGCTCTAACAGCTCGCGGAATAGCTGTGGTTTGCTTTTATAACCCCTCTCATCCAGCTCAATCAAGCGCTTGATCCATTGTGGCCGCTCTTCGGGAGAAACGTCGGCGTATCGATCGGCTAATCGCTCTGCGAATTCGCGGAAGCCCTCTGCCCGGTCTAACAACGTATCGTCCAAGTCAAACAATATGGCTCGAATCATCAGTTGTCCCCCTCCCATTCGATTCGCCTAAGAAGGCAACCCACGGTAACGCGCTGTCAGCAGCTCCTGTCGGTAAAGCTCAAGCTCAGGCATATTGGCTTCCTCAGCGGCATGTATGGCACTCGCTATGTCATAGGGGACACGGACTAGCTGTAGCGAAAAGGAAGCTGCCTGTAAAGAGTTTTCCACGCCCTCCAAAATGGCGTAAGAGGCTTGGGGGAGATCCAGTGGATTGCCAGCGCTTCCCGTGTTGAACAATAAACGACCCCCAAGATGCTGTGAATAAGCCTGATGGATGTCGCCATAACCGAGCACATCGGCAACCTGTCCGCCAGCTTCCGGGGGCTCGAATAAGGAGAGACGGTCTTCCAGCGAATGCCAGGGTTGAATGCGCCGATAAACGCTTTGAGGTGAGGCATGAACAAGCCGGACTAAACGCCCGCTCAGCTGAAGCTCCACACAGAAGGGAAGCTCCTGCAAATAACGCAGCCTCTCTTCACCGAGCTGACGTTGATGCCACTTGAGCGTCTCAATGTCTGTTGGATTGCCAAGAAATTCGTCCCAGTTGCCACGAATGACCCGCTCGCATCTTTCTCGGATGATATCTACCGCTTCTGCTGAATCCGGACCCTTGCCTGCCAGATCCCCGAGACAGAAAATACGGCCGATGCCACGGGAGTCGATATCGTCCAGCACCGCCCGCAGAGCCGGCATATTGCCATGAATGTCGGATATGATCGCGATCCGAACCATTGAATCCCTCCTTGCAAGCGGATACTATCACGTATATGAGCAAAAGGTTGAGATATAAGCTGAACTTAGAAATTTAATAGCGGAACTCGCTCCGCTAGCCAATCCTTCTTCCGAGAAGGACCAATCCACGCCACCTATCCGCCTCTAAGCACCTTAACATCGGCGGACAAGATTGTCTCCCCTTCGTACATCAAAAACCTTCCCTCCTGCCATTCAATACGCAGAAGTTTACGGTCATCGGACTGGAATTGCCATATATGGAGCTCTCCGGACGGCCCATGAGGGGATCTTCCTTGTGACGAAACGGGGCTTGAATACTGCTCCTCAAGATAATAATTCGTGCCGTCCAGCTCCATGGTGGAAGGGACTTCCTCGATGGAGTCTAACCGGCCGTCAATCGGCGTGTAAAGCGTGTACTCTGTTTGCTCGCGATCCTCAATGTGAAGATAACGGAGCTCCGCTCCATCTTGGAGCGTCAGAAACGTTTCTTTACGCCGGAAATTCCGCGTGTGGCCGATAACCTCGTAAGTAATAAGAGAAACTTCACATATATCGCCGGGTCCTACCGTCAAAATACTCTTCTCTTGCTTAGGCGGCTCAGGCTTGCGAACCAAATTGGCCACCCTTTTGAATAAGCTCATCTCTCTTCCCCCTTGCTCCGAAAGTTGCAAAAACCATAGGTAGAAGGGGCAGCCGCAGTTTTGCTGCGAGCCTGCCCCTGGAGTAGATTACTTTTCGTATTGCTTCAGCAGGGAGGCCAGTTCGTCTTCGACGGCTTTATCGCGGCCAAGAGTCTCGAATTCCTCATCCAGCGACTTCCCTTTGTCATTCATCACATTGCTGGCTTCTGCCTGGGACTCCAAGCCGAGCACTTTATCTTCCATGCGCTTAAGGCCTGCCATCGCGGTGTCAGAGCCGAAGCCGTTCATCGACTTGTTGATCTGGACCTGAGCCTTCGCGGCATTGGCACGAGCGACAAGCGTCTCACGTTTGTTCTTCAGATCGGTCAGTTGCTTCTGCATTTGTGCCAGCTTATCACGCAGATTGTCCGCAGATGCCTTGTTCGTGTCATAGGCAACACGGTATTCGTCGCGCTTCGACTCAGCAGCTTTCTTCTCTTCCAGCGCTCTGCGAGCCAGGTCTACATTGCCGGCTTCCGCTGCAGCATGCGCCTGTTGGAGACGTTTTTCTACAAGAGCTTCCTGCTCTTCGTAAAGCTTCTTAAATTTCTTCTCAAGGGCGATCTGGGCGGCAACCGCCTTCTCCGCGTCCTCCAAGTCACTTGCCATATCTCGAATATATTGATCCGTCATTTTCACTGGATCTTCTGCCTTGTCGATCAAGGCGTACACATTGGACAGGGTCAGGTCGCGCAGGCGTTTGAATAAAGACATTCAAAATTCCTCCTCGAAATTTTCCATTTTAGTTTAGTTGTAAATAACTATACACTAATGCTTTGACTCTTTCCCCTTATACGCTGACCACGGGGGGAAGTTTCTACATTTTCAGACTCCTTCCCAAAAAGATGCGAATTAGGGTTGGTTCGGATGATCCCAGGGTATACATAGAATAATAGAAACATGTTGCGAACGGAGGTCATTGGGGTTGAAAATCGGAAGGTTCTATCAGGTTTGCATTAGTATCATTCTTGTTCTCGTCATTCTTTACTTGCTCTCTAGGCTGGAATTTCTGTATCGGCCGGTAATGCTTGCATTTAACATCCTGCTTCTTCCCTTTGTTGTGTCTTTCTTTTTCTATTACCTGTTACGGCCGCTAGTTACTCAGTTACATAAGTGGAAATTGCCCAAATGGCTTGCCGTGCTTGTGCTGTTCATCGCCATGTCCACCCTTGTTGCCCTGCTCATCGTGCTCGTATGGCCTACTCTGCAGTCGCAGACAGTGGGTTTTGTCGAGAATTTACCCGTTCTGGCAAAAGGAGTGCAGGACCAGATCGACTATTTGCAAGAGCAACGCTTTGGAGGTTTCAGCCTGCGAGAAATCGACCTATCCTCCAAGGTGTCGGAATACCTTGAGCAAGCCATCAACTATGCTTCCGTTTATGTGCAGAACGCCGTCTCCATCGTGACCACAGTGAGTCTGGTCGTAGGTACAGTCCCCGTCTTGCTGTACTATATGCTCAAGGAAGACCGCAAGGGATATACATCCTTCGTTCGGTTTTCACCGACCAAGTATCGCGCTGACGCCATCGAGATCTTCAATCGTATTGATAAAATGCTAAGCGAATTCGTCATTGGCCGCGTTATATGCTGCCTGGCACTTGGGGCATTCGCCTATATCGGTTTCCTGCTCGTGGACCTTCCTTACTCGCTGCTGCTTGCGATCATTGTCGGCGTGCTGAACATGATCCCGTATATCGGGTCGATTATTGGATCTATTCCAGTAATCTTGATTGCCTTTACGGATTCCTTCAGCACCGCGATATGGGTGCTGGTCATTCTTCTGCTGGCGCAGCAACTGGAGGGCAATCTCATTTCACCGTTCGTTTATGGCAGAACGATGGATATCCACCCGCTTACGACAATTGTCGTTGTGCTCATCGCCGGAGCGACCAGCGGCATAGTCGGTATTATGATCTCGATTCCGGTATACATGATGGGCAAAATCATCATTTTGCAGATTGCCGAGCACTTTGAGCGAAAATCGCAGCCGGACGCCAGCGTTTTATGATTGCGTCAGTCAACGGCTTCAGTGGATAGCTTCAGTCGGTAGCTTCAGTGGAGGACAGCTCTCAGGAAGAGCTGTCCCAAACCAATTCCGCCGTTTCGATGGGGCATTGCCGATAGGCAATGTCAATGCCTTTATCCTCGATAAGGCTCGTCGGCACTCTTTTGAATCGTAGCGTTGTGTATACCGGACCTTGAAGCGCCTTTTCCGACAGGAGAAGGCGCTGTTTGGTCTGCCAGGACGCCTTGAGCTTCCGACCGGAAGGCATCAGCTCTTCCGTACCAGGGAAGCCTTCACGATACCAAGGATGCTCGTTCTCTCCAGCCGCTCCGGGCTCGTTCAGACACACATACAAGGACAAGCTGTCGAGCAGTTGCAGCAGCTTTAGATCGCGATCGAGCTCCTGCTGCTCCGTCCGCAAATTCATCGTCAACCGATGCTGCCGTATCTCCTCGCGACGCAGGAACTCCTCACAAGCCTCGCCCTCCATATGGACAAAAAAAGCACTGTAAAACAGGCTGCAAAGCAGTCCCGCATACGGACTTACGGCTTCAACTTCATCGATGCCCCGCTTGTAAAAAGCGATTTTTGGCAGAAGCGGATAATCCTCGAACGTGAACGGCCTTCCGGCCGCATCATTCCATACCGGGGTCTCATCCAGACTTATCCAGCCGCGATCATGCTGGCTTGCCGCATAAATAATTTCAGCCCGGCGCGACCCCTCTGGCAGCAGCTCCGGCGCCAGCGAGCGGGCCAACTGCTCCGAGAGAGCCGCATGGTCATGCTGATGAATTAATATGAATGCCTGCTCTGTTTTGCGCACGATCATGTGCTCTCATCTCCTTAGTCCAAACTGACTTTTTCATAATGCTCCACAACGGGAAACGGATCATAGTAGTGATGCAAAAGAGATTTCCACTGCTGATATTCCGGCGAGCCGCGGAATCCCTCCGTGTGATGCTCAAGCGTCTCCCATTCCACAAGCAGCAAATATTTACTCTTATGTTCTATGCAACGGGAAATCGAATGGTGGATATAACCCGGCATCGAGGAGATAATTGCGGAAGCCGTGCGGAAATCACGCTCAAACTCCGCTTCCTGTCCAGCGATGACATGCAGTAATGCTTGCTCGAGAATCATAATAGGCCTCCTACTAGTGGAATTAATAATGTCGGATTAGAACTGTAAGATCGGCGTGTTTTGTAAGATTTTGAATGCCAATATCTTACCATAAATCCCCTGACCCTACCTATTTCAGGTTCGCATTAAGAGCTTCAGTCCACCGGTAAAAGAAGAATCGAACGGATGAAAGCGAGGTTCATACCGACCCGTTGCATGTTGCGCATGCTTCCGGAATAAGGAACGCACTGGCTTGCCGCCAGCGAACAGCCTTGCGCCTCAGCCTCATTCAATCTAGCTTGGATTAGTGCCTGCTGAAACCCTCGCCCACGGAACTCCGGCAGCGTACCTGCAAAAGTCAGATTCGCTAGCTCATCTTTCATATGCATAACGCCAACTGAAACGGGGTTGCCACTGAGTTCCCCGATCCAATAACTCCAATCGGGACAATCCATCAGCATCTCATTATTCGTTCGAACTGGAGTTATACCCTTTTCCCCAAGTCCAGTCGACAAACAATGAATACGCGCGTAGACATCAGCGTCTTCTCGGGAAGCTTTTCGGATGGTCAACTCTCCGGGGAAATGATAGGGGCGTGTCGATGCGCCTTCATTCCGTTCTGAATTAGTTCCGTCAATGCCCTTATTCCCAACTGGCCCAAAACGCTTGTACATACCGGCATGATGTCCAATCAACTTGTAACAACGCCGACCAAGCTCAGTCAACAATCCCTCCGTTGCTTGATGCGGGTTCAGCTCCAGCCTAACCGGTCGCCCACGCTCGCGATAAAAAGCTTTCAAGTGGTCAAGCTCGGACACTATTGTTTCTTGTACACCTTTCACACAGTTGAACTGCGGCCAAGGCATACCGGTACTGTACAAAGCCGTTGCGCTTCCGGCTCGCTCAATTTCTACCCCTTCGGGGTTGCCCGGCCGCTCTTTCACGGCTTGCAGCCGGTCAACCATGGCCTGGATCTCTGCCTGTTCGGCAAGGGCCGCATCTTCTTCTTGCAATACATGAGCATCTTTTATCATTGTGAAGCTCCTTTTGTTAGCCTGAAAGTGTCCCTATCTCTTCACCAGTCTACCATTTATTAGGCGAAGAATGATGGGTTCTCGCAGCGAGTTTCGCTGTTAAGTTTTAAGTCCAAGCGCTCTTTGCGAAACAAATAAAAGCGCCACCTATTAGAAAATCGTAATAGGTGGCGCCTTTATTTTATGCTCTTATTGTCACTTATTTCTTATTCGCCAAAAACTCATCCAACTGACGTTGTACCTCAGCTACATACTTATCAATTCCCGCTGCTTTCAGCTTTTTAATCGCCTTAGGATACCCTGTTTCAAAATCAACAAAGCCTGAGCGGATAGCAGCCATGTCCTTGCCTGCAACTTCTTTAAGCGCGGTTTCGACTAATTTTACTTTTTCATTGTTAAAGCGGAAGCCAAGTGAAGCGGATACAATAGCATTGTCATCCCAGCTCTTATAATTATCAATGGATTCTTGTGCAACATCCGGTCCAAACAATTGATAATTTTTGTTTCTAAACATCCATTCATAGAAAAACTCATTAGCAGTCAGCTTTTTAATTCTTCCATCTACAACTTCAAAATCCTTGCCTTCAACACCATAAAGTGCAAATTGATAGTTATCTTGCGATTTATACAACCAGTTCACAAACTTGATCGCGGCTTCTGGGTTTGGAGCCGTTGCAGGCACGCTCAAAACCTCTCCGCCTGTTGCTGTAATATATCGCGGTTTTTCCGGGGCCAATAGATACGTTTTAACTTTTGCTTCCGGAGCATTAGCTTTAATAGAACTAATGATTTCCATTTCCTTGCCTAGCGATCCTTCCACCCACAGGTATAGGCCTGTTTGCATACGTGTATCTCTTTCATTATATTTAATCGTTAAATCTTCGTTATAAAGTTTGGCTTCATACATGCTGCGGTTAAACTTCGCCACTTCCTGGAAAGCTTCTGTTTCATAGTAGCTATAGGCTTTTTTGGTGTCTTCGCCGAATACGATCAAATCTTCTACCGCAATAAAGTTATATTGCTCTTCTGCAAAATTTCTAGTTAGCGGCTTAAAGACAATATCAGCAGGCCCTTTCATTTGAGGGAACTTTTCTTTGGCAAGCGTGGCAAACTTTTTCAAATCATCAGCACTCTTCACTTCGCTCATACCAACTGCCTCAAGTATATCCTGACGTACGGCTACCAGCTGATACATAGCCGAGGACGGGGCATACGAGGATGGGATACCGTGTATTTTACCGTCGAGCATGGCACCTTTAAATTGCTCCATCGGCAACACTTTGAGCATATCTTGGCCGTACTTCTCAATTAATTCATCTAGCGGCTGAGTTTGCTTTTTATTAACCATTGCAGCAAGGTCAGGCAGACCATCCCAGTAGAGATCAATGGGTTCATTTGCAGCTAGCATAATATCTTTTTGTTCCCAATATTGAGCCCATGGAACAAATATAACATCGACCTTTAAGCCAAGCTCAGTTGCCATCTTGTCGGCAAATTCATTTTTAAGAAAATCAGTCATTCGCTCGCTTTCATCGCCTGGGTACAATATAGTGAGTTTTTCGAGCTTTGCACCGCCGCTTTCTTTCGTGTCACCGCTGCAGCTTGTTAAAATAGACGTTAATAATAACGCTGCAACCATAAAGATAAGCATTTTACTCCTTTTCATTGAATACCCTCCCCTTTAATGGCTATATATGTTGAGCCTTGATAGGCCTACAACCTTATTCTTTTATTGCGCCCGCCATAATGCCATGTACAAAGTATTTTTGAATGTAAGGGTACAAGAAAATGATAGGTCCAATGGTGATGACGGTAACAGCCATCTTAACGGTTTCTGCGGGCAACGTTATGCTTCCAGATGCTCCTGTTGGAATACGGCCTGAGCTGATCGCGTTTACATTGGATAAAATGCTGTAGAGGTAGTATTGAAGTGGAAATAAATCTTTCTCGTTGATAAAAATAAGCGCATTCCACCAATCATTCCAGTAATTAAGCGCATACATTAGACCAACCGTCAGTAGCGCTGTTTTGCTTAGAGGAAGAGCTATCTTAACATATATGGTGAAATAATTAGCTCCATCAATCTCCGCGGCTTCATACATAGACGGTGAAATGCTGGCAAAAAAGGTTCGCATCAGGAACATATTCCAAACGCTAAAAACAGAAGGAATTATTAAAGCTAAAATACTGTTTTTCAAGCCATAATAATTGACGCTAACCATATACCATGGAATCAAGCCTGCTGAAAAAATAATGGTGAAATTACTGATAAACGCAATTATATTGCGATATCTTAGCTTTTTGATCGATATAGCGAATGAAATCATACTTGTAATCAGCAATGCACTTATCGTACCTACTACTGTTATAAAGATAGTAACACCGTAGGATTTGAGTATTTTTGCTCCACTGTTCACAAATATATACTTATACGTATCAATGGTAGGGCTTTGAGGGAGGATGGAGTATCCGTTCCTTGTAACCTCCTGCTCTGCCGAAAAGGAAACGCTTAACGTTAATATGAGAGGGTAAAGACAAACGAGTGCAAACAGGCCAATTAAGCAGTAGGCCAAGCTTATCACCAGTTTATCTCCAACTAATCGATTGGTTCCCATGATTAGAATAGTCCCTCCCCATCATTCATTTTCTTGGCCGATTTATTGGCTGCAGTAATTAGAATTAATCCCATAACCGACTGGAATAATCCAATTGCCGTAGAGTAAGAAAAGCCCAAGGATCGCATGGATGCATAAACGTAAGTATCGATGACCGTTACTTCGTCAGCTAATACCGGGTTATTGCCAACAATTCCGTAAATCATGCCAAAGTCACCATAAAAGATCCGGCCCACACTCAGTAAAGTTAAAACAATGATAGTCGGTTTAAGCATAGGAATTGTTAAATAGAAAATACTTTGCAGTTTATTGGCGCCATCTACTTTAGCCGACTCATATAAACTTCCATCGAAGTTAGCCATTGCAGCCATGTAGATAATAGAGCTGTATCCGCTCCATTTCCAAACACTCGCAAGAATAATGATCCACTTCCAGTACTTCGGCTCTGAATACCAACTGATTGGTTCTGCGCCGAAGAACTTTAATATATTGTTGGCAACACCAACATCCGTCGAAAAGATACCATAAAGAATAGCGCCCACAACAACCCATGAGATAAAATACGGGAAAAACATCATGCTTTGAGCTACCCGTTTGTATGAATCATGTCGTATTTCGTTTAATAAAATGGCAATACCAACAGGAACAATTATTCCTAAAATGATGCCGAAAAAGTTAATGTACAAAGTATTGTAGATAACCTTCCAGCCCATGCTGTTAGAAAAAAAGTATTTGAAATTATCCAGTCCAACAAACTTACTGCCAAATATTCCATCCACGACGTTAAAATCGGTAAACGCCATCCATATTCCGGCAAAAGGAATATAGCTGAACATAAGCAACACAATTAGAGCAGGCAAACACATGAGATACAACAGCCTGTTTTTCATGATCTCAGACAGAAACCCTTTCACAGCTGAACTCATTGCATCACTACCTTTACATAATTATCAAGCTATCATTCTGTAAGGATTGTTGCAGTTCTTCCTTTAAACGGTCGATATCAATCCCGACACCGCTCACTCTTGCTTCTTCGGCTGCATAGGCCATAATGTGACTTTCTACAGATCGATTAATGGAGGATCTGCTGTTGAAATCAGAGGTTCCCAATTGCTCTAGGAAATCGTTCATCAGCCCTACATCGCCGCCATTATGCGCGCCATTTACAGCACCAGGCCGAATGACCGTTTGCTCATATTGCTGGGCGCCATTAGAAGTAAACTTTGTTACTTCAATTACATTTAAGTCGTCATCTCCTGTAATTTCACCATGCTCACACATGATTTTCATCGTGCGATGCATTTTATTTGTGAAACCGCTTAAATTAAAGGTTGCCGTTACGCCATTTTTAAACTCAATTAACGAAACCTGATGATCGCAAACATTATTATCTGTTCGATAAACACAGCGTCCGTAAGGGCTCGTTTCCAATGCCTTTAATAATCCCTCTTCTGTCTGATCCCCCGTAACAGCTGTAGCAGGCCACTGTCCTCTCACAGGCATATACGCTTTTTGTGCATCAAATCGGCAATCCGAGGCCACTTCACAATCCAAGCATCGCTCCGCACTATTCGCCGGTGCATTTTCTTCTTTAAAATAAGTCAGGTCACCATAAGAAGAAATCCGCTTTGCATCGCTATTCACCAGCCAGGTGAGAATATCCATGTCGTGGCAGGATTTTTGCATAATAATGGGGCTTGCAAGGTCGCTTCTTCTCCAGTTGCCCCTTACAAATGAATGAGCCATATGGAAATTCCCAATATTCTCGGTATGCTGGATCGTAACGATCTTGCCCAGCTCTCCGCTGTCGATGATTTTTTTTATTTCGGCAAAAAAGTTTGTATAACGAAGGACATGACACACGATTACCTTACGGCCTTTTTCATTCGCTTTTTGTTGTATTCTCAAACATTCCTCTGGACTTGGTGATATGGGCTTTTCCAATAGAATGTCATACCCAATATCAAGCGCTCTCATCGTCTGCTCGAAGTGGTCTCTGTCCATGGAAGCAATAATAATTGCATCGCAGATTTTGCCTAGTTTATAAAAATCATCTACCGATTTAAACTGTCGCTCCAAAGGAATCCCAAACTTCTCTGCCGCAACCTTCCGTCTCCAATCATCCGGCTCAACTACCGCAACAATGTCTACACTTAGCGCAGCATATTCCGAATAAATCATCCCTCTTTGCCCTGCACCGATTAATGCTAATTTCAAATCATCTACCCCCAGCACTGTAGTGTATGTCTCAGACGATGTATTCCTATTCCATTCCTATTCCGGAACTTTAGGGTCTTCCAATGGGTAATATCCTTCTGGATAATATGAATCCCATATATTTAACAGTGGATCTACACTTGTTACTTCGACCTTCACCGTGCCTGCCTCATAGTATCCACCCTGTTCCTTGGCTCCAATATTCAGCTGTAGATGGGTTCGATTGTTGAAAAAGAGGGCAAAGCTTAGTGTATACTCTCCCGGCTGCATAACCGGTAATTGTATAATTTCGTTATGGACAAAGTCTCCTGTTAACCAAGAATCCGTTGCCGCTTGTAAGGGGAACTCATGAGCTATATTCCCTTTCACTAGCTTCACCCATAGGCTAAAATCATCATAAATGGTGGAGATGCCCGTATTAACAAACCAGAAGCGAAGCGGCAAGCTGCCATTGCTGGATACTGTTTCTGGATGGGTCAGCCTCCGCAAAGCAAGGTTATATCCCAGCCCCGCGTTGGAGTTGGCATGACTTGCGTGCCATCGGTACGCCTCGCGTCTAATATGAGGACCACAACCATCATCGGTTACATGAAGGACAACCGGACTTCCCTTCCAAACATGCTGTAGGTTTTGTTTAGCGAATGCCTCACAGCATCTCATCCAGTTCTCTTCGTTGCACTTTACTAACAAGCCAAATCTACGGCCATTTAAGTAACGAATTAATATATCATTATGCAAATCAGCAAGGAGGTTCTGATGCTCAAAAGAATCGATATAAGCATTCCATTCCTCCTTGCTGTCAGCCAGAGTCGAGATTACAACGCCAACCAATCGCCCTTCTGAATCGATATAGCTCCCGACTTTTCTTATAAAAGCTGCAAAACAGTCACTGGGATGATCTTTTACCCAAAGGGGAATATCCGGCTGGAGTACAAGTACTGGATTGGAGGCTGCAAGGAGAGCTTTCTCAATCTCCTGGAGCCGATATACCCCTCTCGTTGGCTCAAGCTCTTTCCATGAGCATGTTACATATTGGAACTGTCCATTTTTTTGATGATTTTCATTGCTAGGCAATGGATGAGGTCGAATTTTTATCGTTTTATACTTTTCGTAGTTTTCAAGCGAATATCTCCCCATCCAATTGCCTCCCTATAAATGGCTGTCAACGGTTTCAGAGAAATCTTCCATATCTGCGGCTGTTATATAAGGCATGTTTCCTATCCCTTCAATCTCTTCCTTCAATACAATCATGCTGATTGTATTGAACCGGGAGCCATTGCCCATATACGTCCAAGCTGCCTTTTGCAAAGAGGTCGTAAATCGTTCCGCATGATCACCGGGATCTCCCTCTCGGTTTTTAAACAACTCATAACGCAGCATGCCATCTCCATCAAAGGTTGGATAATTATAAAACTGTCTTTGAACGAGCACGATATTGCTTTTTTCATTGTCCAAGAGAAGTGATAACTTAGCATCGTACAGCCAGCTTGCACTCCAGAACCCTTTGATAGGTATCTCAGCGAAATATTTGGAAAATAGATCGACGGCCATAGCCATAGAGTTCTTTAGCCTCTCTGGTGTATAACCGGGCCCGGCCGGGATATGGAGCGCTAACAAGATATCTCCACTTTGCAAAACCGGATTCCAATCCCTCTTGTTTATAACTGTCGTTGTTCTTTCGGTGAATCCCATAGGATTGATTCGATTGGCAGTGATCGCATCGTCAGTTTCTTCCCAAGCCGATAGGAACGGACTGCGATGATCAAACACCTCATTAATTCCATCCCGTTGCCCATCACTGCGGAACTTTAATCCGCCATGCTGAAGCGCGATAACTTGTTGCGTTTGCACATGACGATAAGCCGTAAATTCATCATCGAATCGATGCGGGATAAACAGGAAACGATCCAATCGGAATATCGAACAGGTATAGAAATTCATATCCCACGGAAAGTCCTGCACTTTACCATCGCCGTGTAAAACTAATTTTTCGAGTTGGCCCTTGAGAGGTTGATGCGGTATGTTCTCGTAATACATTTTGGGAAAGCCGCGCTCCTCCAACAATTTCATGGAAGGAGCAACACACGCAAGCAACAAGAGAAATGAATATAAGTCGCTATGCTGCCCCATGCATCCCGGAGTCATATTTGTATAAAAGCTTTCATCACAGCGCATACGCGCTGTGCACATATCCTGGACTAAAAATTGTGTAAAACGAAATAAAATTTCATCATTTTCAATAGCTTCAAGCCCGTTAACAAGCAACTGCCCTGTATGCTCAGGAATTTGATATTGAGCCAAAATAGTAGACAGAAACTCGCGTGGAATTAAATGGCTATTTTCATTTAATTGATAACGCTTACATTTATTCTCTAAACCTTCGGGCAAATAATCAAAATTGCAGTATTCAGCCGATTTTTTAAAATCCAGCCGAACTTCCTTATCCATTCGATGTTTATCCCCTTTCGATGACTACTGTTCCCATTGGATAATATCCGTCCGTATAACCTTCAATCGCAAGTTTTATATTACCAATTTCTTTTACACCGGTTTCGATGCCAATCTCCAACATGTACTCTCCTGCAGCAGCCTCGCTCGGTATGGAGAAGCTTTCTTCCCACGCAATATCCTCATCCGGCCGCCATTCCCTTATATCTTCTTTGCTATAAAGCGTATATATCCCGTTCTTGCCTCTTAGCCTCAGCACAAGCGGATATTGGTTATAGATCGGAGCAACCCCCACATTAGCCCATAGAGAAGCAATGTCCAGCTCCCCGCCCGCCTTAACTTCGGAACTATAAGTGAATTTTCTTAATTCATATCGATATCCCATCTTCTTCAGCCAGCGTTCAATATTATCTTTCCATGGCTCCGGAACGGTAGTCCCTTTGTTGTTAAAAGAAGAAATATGCCACTTGAGTGTTTCCTCAATGATGTACTCAATATCCCAGCCCTGAATATGCCAATCATTCATATGCCAGCAAGCTTCAAATAAAATCGGCGCTCTCTGCCAGGCGTCAGCCATTTGAAAGTTCTGTATATTTTGAGGATAAAAATCATTCATATGCGACCATTCTTCTCCATGAAAACCACCCATATCTCCTAAACAATCAACGCGGAAGCCTACTTTGGCTCTTCTGTCCTTGATAATCCTTGAAGACAGCGGATCATGCAAAAGTGCTTGAAGCGGTGTTGTTTTAAATCCATCTAGATAGGCGTCTGTAATGCGCTGAATTGACTCTGGCTGCAGGAACTCCGTACCTCCGCCTTCCCCCCATGCACCTACAATTGTCAAATCAATAGAGCTAATAACGGGATGACCATCGTACTTTTCGGCAAAAGCACTAATAAAGTCGGACCAATACTCCACATAACGTGTTGTATGGGGATCTACTCTCCAGAAGGGAAATTCGGGCTCCTCTGGAACTTCTGTTCTGAACCACTCGGGAATATCATCCTCTTGGTTTAGTGCATATGGCGAACATCGTACTACAGCTGTACAACCCAGGGATTTGGCGTAATCCAGCTTCTGCTCTAACACTTCCCATCGGTATTCACCCTTGGCAACTTCTACATCTCTCCAACGTGCACTGCAAAAATAGACTTTACTATCGGGATGATTGTACGTTCTGCTGTCTTGCGTAAATTTATACTTCTCTACCTGTTCCCCACGATTGTCATACACATCGTCTACGTCGCTCATCAGCCCAGGTGCTGTAGTAAAACCAATGCCAGGATTCGTTATTAAGTCATCAATGATCGCAGGGTATACCGTAACTGCTTTATTCATGCCTTATCAGCTCCCAACCATGTCTACTCTACAGTGAACAACACCCGAATTTTGTTACGTGGATTGTTACGTTAAATAATGATTTGTTTAGTAATTCATGGTGCAATTATACCACTTTAATTCCATGCTGCAAGCCAATTTTAAAAAATTTAAATGTTTAGTTCACCTGACATACTACCTTATCCGTATGGTACTATATAGGTTAATACGCCTGTTACGTTTATGTATTAACGAACGGCTAGGAGCGTTTACGCAACAAATCTCGTTCACAGCGTATCATGACCGCTATTAGCCTATTAAAGGAGCTGTACCTATTTATGAGTACGATTAGAGATGTTGCCAAACTAGCAACCGTGTCGACGGCTACTGTATCTAGAGTTTTAAACAACGATACAACCTATAAAATTACAGATAAAACCCGTGAAAGAGTTTGGCAGGCTGTTACACAGCTTAACTATAAACTTACTTCAAGTCCTAAACGTCAAGCAGGGGCCAAGGATGATTCTACTTCGCAGACAACTATCAAAATAGGTTGTGTATTAAGCGTTACAAAAAATAAATATAATGATCCCTATTTTATGTCTATATTATCCGGTATCGAGGAAAGACTGCTTCATACGGGGCATTCGATTGCCTTTATTCGTACGGGGCCTGAATTGGATGATAAAAAAATCTTGTTTAATACTTTTAATGAATCAATAACGGGCCTTATTATTATGGAGTCCTTAAAAAGCGAAACCTATGAATACTTGCGCAATCAGGTTCCACATATCGTAGGCATTGATACAGAACGTGGTGAAATCGACAATGTAGGTTATGACCATTACAATGTTGCCTCTCTGGCTGTTAACCATTTGATCGAAAAAGGCCATACGAATATTGGATTTATCGGTGGAAGCGCCGCTTCGAGCAACTTGAAAGAAAGCAGGCGTTATCGCGGCTACTACTCTAGCATGCATGCTGCCGGATTGTCCGTAAATCCCGATTGGGTTATTAATTGCTTTTGGGACGAGGATATTTGTACCGAAATAGTTAATCATTTATGTCAAACAAATAATTTGCCAACTGCTTTTTTCGTTGCGAGTGATTTAATGGCTATGGCGGCCCTTAACAACTTGTATAACAATGAGATCTCGGTGCCGGATAAAGTAGCTGTTATCGGTTTATCCAATATTGAAGTATCTAAATACTCTAATCCACCCCTAACAACAATTGATGTGCCAACCAATGAAATCGGGATCGTAGCTGTAGATCTTTTGTTAGACCGTATTAACAGAAATAGCATGCTTCCTAAGAAGGTCATTTTACCTACGCGTTTGATCGAGCGGAGCTCAACTTGAGGGGAACTGTTGGACCGAATTAATTCGACGTTGGGGGCGTTCCAGCTTCGTGGCGAACCCGGCTTTCAGCGTGGTTACAAGTAGTCCATCGAGTGGAACACTTGTAGTCCACGTTGATTAAGCTCGGTCAGTAAAAATTCAATCAAGAGAGCGTTGTCAAACTTGAACCGTTAAGATAAGATAAAAGCATAAAGTTAAAGGGCTTTAACTTTCATTAGTTCGCGCAGCGAGTTTCACTGTTATAATTTTAAGTTACTCTTTTTTTACATAAAAGTTTAAGCGGTTTAACTTTTGATTTAGATCGGAGGCGGCCCTGAATTGAAGCCGAGTATTTTTGATGTCGCCAACAAGTCCGGCTTGTCCGTTGTCACGGTATCCCGTGTGCTGAACGGCTCCGGTAATGTTCGGGAGAGGAATCGCCTAAGAGTGCTGGCAGCGATGAAAGAGCTGGATTACCGCCCCAATGCTGCGGCTCAGTCTCTTGCCAAAGGTAAAACCGGAGTCATCGGCCTGCTGATTTCTACGCTGCAGGATTCCGTGTTTGACGCAATCGTCAAGGAAGTGCATGACGAGTTGGCCGAGCACGGCTATTTCCTCGCCTTGTCGGTATCCCCTAGCGATCGCGAGCCGGGCAGCAGCTTTTTGATGGAGAAGGATCGGGTTGACGGCATCATCGTCCTTTCCCCTACTTGGGAGGACACATTGGTGCCTGAGCTCCAGCAAAAGGAAATTCCCTATGTGATTATCGACAATCAGAATCCAGCCTATGATAAGTCGGCGATTGAGGTTGGACATTACTCCGGCGGATACGCCGCAGGTCAGCATTTGGTCGAGCTCGGTCATACTTCCATCGCACATCTTAGCGGCCCCGCCGCCTATAAAAGCACGATCGATCGCATGAACGGTTTCCTGAAAGCTCTTGCCGATAGTGGCCTTGATCCCCTGTTTATAGAAGAAGGCCCCTATTCAATGGAGACTGGTTATAACGCAGCAAAGAGATGGATTAACGAGGACCGACTTCCCGAAGCCGTCTTCTGCGGTGACGACTATATTGCAGTTGGCGTCTTGAATGCGCTCCAAGAGGCTGGTCTGTCTGTGCCGCGCCATCTGTCGCTCGTCGGTTATGATGACCAGAATCTGGCTACTCTCTTCCGTCCGATGTTGACTACTGTCGCGCAGCCGGTGCTGCCGATCGCGCGCAGCGCGGTAAAGGCACTGCTTGCGCAATTAGAAGGAAAGCCATCTCCTGAGCCGGTCGTACTACAACCGGAGCTTATCGTAAGGCAAAGCACCGCGCTATCCCAATCCTTTTCAAAGGAGAGTCCACTATGAGCTATTACCTTGGCGTTGATGCCGGGGGAACAAAAACCTTCACCCTTATCACGGATGTCGAAGGACGGCCGCTCGGCAAAGGAACAGCCCAGAACGGCAATCACCAGAATGGATATGAAGACGCGCGGGGCAATCTGGATACCGCCGTCTCCCAAGCGCTCAGCGAGGCTGGCCTCAGCATTGCTGATGTATCACATGCCTACTTCGGCTTGGCTGGAGCTGACCGGGCAACCGATTTTGACATCCTGCATCCGCTCATCCAGAGCATCGGCTTCAAAAATCGTTATACGATTGTATGCGACACGATTATCGGATTGCGTGCCGGAACACAGCATCCTTACGGGGTGTCGGTCATCTGCGGCACCGGCGTCAACTGTGCAGGCACAAATCCGCAGAGTGAGACCTATCAATGTGGCGGCTTCAGCTATATGTACGGCGATTACGGCGGCGGCGGGGGATTATGTATTGAAGTCTTTCGCTCTGTTATACGATCCTGGGACGGCCGCGAAGAGCCGACGTTGCTGACCCCGATGCTGCTGGAGATGCTCGGCTACAGCTCTGTTGAGGAGATGTTCCACGATTATTTGGACCGCAACCTAAGCGTGCCTACAGATGCCGTTCGACTGCTTTTCCGCGCGGCTGCCGAAGGTGATGCTGTAGCGATCCGCATTCTGAGACATCAAGGAGAGGAGCTGGCGCTCTCTGTCAAAGCCGTAATCGAGCGGCTTGGCATGGGGAACATTGCCTTTGATGTCGTCTTGGCTGGCAGTCTGCTCACTCGCGGCGATAGGGGCTGGATCAGTGGTCCCATCGCATCCACACTAAGTCGAATCGCACCGCAGGCAACTCTCGTCAAGCTCGATGTTGAGCCCGTTGTCGGCGCAATCTGGGGTGCTCTTGATGCTGACAAAGTGGAAATAACAACCGAGATGTACGCGCGCATGCGAGAATACCGAGAGTTCTGTGACATTCCGATAAACACTTCCAACGAAAAGAGGGACTGATCATGGCAAAAAGCTTAAAAATCGCCGTTATCGGAGGGGGCTCCTCCTACACTCCAGAGCTGGTTGAAGGCTTCATCCGCTATTATGAACATCTGCCTGTTCGTGAGTTATGGCTCGTCGATATTGAGCCTGGGCTTTGGAAGCTCAATATCGTCGGTGAGTTGGCCAAACGGATGGTGGCGCGCTCCGGTTTACCAATCGAAATCCATCTGACGACCGACCGCCGCGAGGCAATTAAGGACGCGGACTTTGTCAGCATGCAAATGCGAGTTGGCATGCTTGAAGCGCGCGGGCAGGACGAGGCTATCCCGCTAAAATACGGAGTCATCGGCCAAGAGACGACAGGGCCGGGCGGAATGATGAAAGCGCTGCGCACCATCCCTGTGCTGCTCGACATTTGCCGTGACATGGAGGAACTGGCACCGAATGCTTGGTTACTCAACTTTACTAATCCAGCTGGCATGGTCACTGAAGCGATCCATAAACATTCCACGGTCAAAAGCATCGGCCTCTGCAACGCTCCTATCGGGCTGCTCAAATGGCTGGCTGAAAAATACAACACGCCGACCAACCGCATCCACGCCGAATTCGTCGGCCTGAATCATCTGCATTGGGTCAGCCGTGTCCTCGTGGACGGCGTCGACCGCCTGCCGGAGCTGCTGTCTGGAGAAGACAGCTTCGCGGCCAAAAACGTATCCGGCTCCGACTTTGACCCGGAATTCATCGAGGGACTGCAGGCCTTACCGTCCTATTATTTGAAATACTTTTACATGACGGATGCCATGCTCGCTGAACAACAGGCTGCCATCGCACAAAGCGGCAACCGTGCCGAAGTTGTCAAACGTGTTGAAAAGGAACTGTTCGAGCTGTACAGCGATCCCGATCTTCAAGAGAAGCCGAAGCAGCTCGAACAACGCGGCGGCGCTTATTATTCCGAGGCAGCCGTCAATCTAATGCGCTCTCTTTACAACAGTACAGGGGATGTGCAGACGCTCAATGTGCCAAACAACGGCATTCTCGCTTTCCTTCCGGATGATGCTTGCATCGAAGTCAACTGTGTCGTAACTTCGGCAGGTCCCGTGCCGTTGCAGCTGACAGCGATTCCAGAGCCATCGCGCGGGCTTATCCAAGCGGTCAAAACCTATGAGGCGCTGACAATTAAAGCCGCTGTGACAGGAGACCGCAGCCTCGCTTTACAAGCGATGGTCCATCATCCACTCGTTCCATCCGTAAGTGTCGCCAAGGCGCTGCTGGAGGAAATGCTGGAGGCTAATCGAGCTTACTTGCCGCAATTTTTCCGTTCCTGACCCGTATACAACCTCGTATGAGCAAAAAGTTTCCCAAACGGCCCAACACGCCGATAGGGAAGCTTTTTTGGTGAGATAAGATCAGGTCACCGACCTGGCAGTCACGGCTTGCAAAGGCAGTGTACCGGGCAGCCATTGCTCCAAAAATGCGGAAACGGCGGTATCATAGCCATTTGGGTCCTTTTGGCGAGCAGCCCCATGCTCCGCACCCCCAACTAACAGCAGTTGCTTCGGCTGAGAGCAGGCTTCATGTAACTTTACACCCATCCATGTCGGCACAAAAGTATCGGCATCACCATGGATGAACAACATGGGAACTTTGGCCCTGCGCACTTGCTCAAGCGCCGAAGCTTCACCGAAATAATAACCCGCCCGCAGCTTTGTTAATAAACTCGTCGTCTGAAGAAAAGGAAAGCCGGGCAGTTTGTACATACGCTTCAACTGGAAACGCAGCTCATCTTTCGCGGACGTGTATGGGCAATCTGCTACTATGGCCTTAACCTGGTGTGGCAAACTCTCGCCGGAAGCCATGCTAACTGTAGCTCCGCCCATCGATATTCCATGCAGAATAATTTCTGCCTTATCCTCATCTGTACGTTTCATCACCCAGCGGATCCAGTCTACATAATCTTTGCGCTCATGCCAGCCAAAGCCGATGTAGCTACCTTCGCTGAGGCCGTGCCCGCGCGCATCCGGCAACAGCACATTCCAGCCGAGCTTCTCCGTATAATAACGCGCGATTCCCGCCATTTGGGTCCCATCGCCGGAATAACCATGTGCCAGTATGGCCGTGCGGCGGCTACCGCCAAGCGCTGGAAGCCAGTAAGCATGCAGCTTTAGTCCATCACCGGAGACCAAAGTTGTATTCTGCGGATTGCGGCTGTGGAGCCACAGTTGGTTCTCGGACAAACCTTGGATGCCGACCGCTCCTGCTCCCGATTCCTGCAGCTTAGGGAGATCAGGGTCATCCTCCAGATAATCCTTTGGTGAACGATTCACCGCCATGTGATAAAAATAAAAGCTTGCCGCAGTCAATAACGCAACCAACGTCACAACCGCAATTAATATCCATATGAGCCAGTCAGCCATCGGTTCCCATTCCTTTTCTACTGGTCCCGTGATCAGTTGCCGATCACCGTATTAGTCTCATTATATCAATGTATTCGATCAAAAAAAGCCAACCGCAGAAAGAGCGGTTGGCTCTATAAACATATGGATTAGGAGAATACCTTCACGCGATCTTCGATCGGTTGGAACTGCTTTTCGCCAGCCGGAGCTACAGGCTTGCCGAAAGGCATTTGTGAAACCAGCTTCCAGCTTGCTGGCACATTGAATTCCTTTTGAACCTGCTCATCAATAATCGGGTTGTAATGCTGCAGCGTAGCGCCGAGGCCTTCTGCCTCAAGTGCGGTCCAGACGACCAATTGCAGCATGCCGGAGGATTGACTGCTCCAGATAGGGAAGTTTTGCTGGTAGGCCGGGAATTGCTCCTGCAAGCCGCGAACGACATTTTCATCTTCAAAGAACAATACGGTTCCGTAACCAGCCTTGAAGGCAGCCATCTTCTCTTCTGTCGCGCTGAAGCCTTCGCCTCCGCCAGTTACAACACGCAGCGTCTCAAGCGTGAGATCCCACAGTTTGTCGGACTGCTCGTTAAACAGAATGACGACACGGCCGCTCTGGGAATTGAAGGCAGACGGAGAATGCTTAACCGCTTCCTCGATGATCGATTGAACTTTATCGACAGGAACAACCTGTTCTTTGCTGATGGCATATAGGGAGCGGCGATTGCGGATTGCATCAAAGAAAGCTTGAGAAGACATTCAAAATCCCTCCAAAATAGTTTTATGAGTTACGAACTTTTTTAGTGTAACTTAATATAGATTATTTTACAACTTATTTTTCGTCTCCACATCAAGCGACTGCAAAAGTTTACCCCTGTTGACCAATTTTGAACCGGATTAAATGATCATTCAATCCTTGCTCTCTTAAAATTCTTTCCTGCACTTCGCCAAATAAGTCCATATGCGGATATCGATCACGGCGATGGATGTATTTCGGGGGGATGTCCCGACTCCTGCACCATTCCTCTAGCCGGGCAAGATTGGAGCAACCGACCTTGGTCACACTTGTGACGCCAGGGAAACGTTCATCGATCCAGAAATGCGTTAAAAACGCGATTTCTCCTCCATCTACAGCCCTTTTCCAACTACCGAGCTCCTCGCGCCCGATTCCGAATGCCATTGCCGAATCACAGCTCCCCCGTATATTCGACGATAGCTTTGACGCGGCCGACTTGGCCGTCTTCCAATTTTACTTTTATCCCATGGGGGTGAGACGGCGAATTGGTAAGAATATTTTGGATAATACCGCGTGTGAGCTTGCCTGTGCGCTGATCCTGTTTAAGCACAATATCTACGGTTAGACCCGGCCGAATGCTGCTTCTTTGATTGATGGTCATGCCGCTTTCCCTCGCTTTCTACTCTGCTTGATTGACCCGGTTCGCGGGCCGCATGCGTCACAGACTATCACACCCTTTAGCCGATGGCAAAAAAACGACCTCTTGCGTCGTATCTAATGTGCATCCGACCGCTGCAACTGGTATACTGAAGCCAGAAGCAGCGGACGGCTACAGCATAACGCCGGGCCAACCTGCACAATTCAGAAATGAGGAATTTCCATTATGTCATCATCATTCCAAGCCCTTAGCATCCGGAGCGAGCTCGTCGACCTGCTCATCCAGGAAGGCATTATTACGCCCACTCCGGTACAGGAGACTGCAATTCCCGTCCTGCTGAAGGGCAAGGACGCCATCGTTCAAGCGCAAACAGGCACCGGCAAGACGCTGGCCTTCGCGCTTCCAATTCTGGAGGGCATCCATTCCAATAAAAGCTACACTCAAGCGCTCATTCTGACGCCTACGCGTGAGCTGGCTATTCAGATTACCGGAGAATTGTCCAAGCTTGCTCCACCGCTCGGCGTCTCGGTGCTGGCCGCATACGGTGGTCAAGACGTGGAGTCGCAGATCCGTAAGCTCAAAAATGCACCTCATGTTATTATCGCGACTCCAGGACGGCTGCTTGACCACCTGCGTCGGGAGACGGTAACGCTCAGCTCCATCCGCATGCTCGTGCTCGATGAAGCCGATCAGATGCTGCACATGGGCTTCTTAAAAGAAGTGGAAGCGATCATCGACCAATGCTCGCTCAAACGCCAGACGATGCTTTTCTCGGCGACAATGCCGGCTCCAGTCAAGCAGCTTGCAACTCGCTACATGGATTCTCCTGAGGACATCCGCATTCGTAGCGCTGCGGTAACACTCGATGCGATCGACCAACTGGTCATCGATACAACAGACCGCAACAAACAAGCGCTGTTGCTCTCGCTGCTTGATTCGGAGAATCCTTATTTGGCCGTTGTATTTTGCCGCACCAAGCTGCGGGCCAAAAAGCTGACCGAAGCGTTGCAAGAGGCTGGCGTTCCAGCGGACGAGCTCCACGGCGACCTCACGCAAGCCAAACGCGAGACGGTTATGAAACGATTCCGCAGAGCCAAGCTGCAAGTGCTCGTAGCAACTGACGTCGCTGCTCGCGGTTTGGATGTTGAAGGTGTCACGCATGTATTCAACTATGATGCTCCTACCGATGGAGATTCGTATATCCACCGCATCGGTCGTACAGGCCGCGCCGGAGAGTCCGGCAGAGCAATTACGCTTGCTACGCAGCGCGACCGGATGAACCTTGAGACAATCGAGCAAAAAATCCGCGCCAAGCTGAAACATGCACCAGGCTCCAAGTTTGGAGTCGGACATGACTCGTCCGAGGAGCAGTCGGACTCGGAAGCTCGCAAGCCGAAGCGCAGCGGCTCCCCTGCACGCGGCGGCTCCAAAGGCGGCGCCGGCGGCGGAAGAGGTGGCGCGCGCGGTGGTATACGCGGCGGCTTGGGCCGCGAGGCTGATCGCGGCGGTTTTGGGCGCGAGGCTGACCGCGCCGGCGGGCGTGAGCGCCCAGCGGCACGCGGCGCAGCTAGCCGCTCCGGCGGCGGTGCTGGAGCGCGCACGGCGGGCGCAGCCGCCAACTGGAGCGACGAGCCGCGCGGTAGCAGCGGCTTTAGCCCGCGTGGCGGCTCTGCCTCAGGCGGCCGTTCCGGCGGCGCTGAGCGCTCCAGCGGCCGCGATAGCGGCGGCTTTAGCCCGCGCGGCGGCTCTGCCTCAGGCGGCCGTTCCGGCGGCGCTGAGCGCTCCGGCGGCCGCGACAGCGGCGGCTTTAGCCCGCGCGGCGGCTCTGCCTCAGGCGGCCGTTCCGGCGGCGCTGAGCGCTCCGGCGGCCGCGACAGCGGCGGCTTTAGCCCGCGCGGCGGCTCTGCCTCAGGCGGCCGTTCCGGCGGCGCTGAGCGCTCCGGCGGCCGCGACAGCGGCGGCTTTAGCCCGCGCGGCGGCTCTGCCTCAGGCGGCCGTTCCGGCGGCGCTGGCCGCAGTAGCTCGCCGTCATCCAGTCGCGGCTCCAGGCCTTCGCAGAGTGGCCGCTCCGGCGGCAAATCCAGCGGCGGTCAAGGTCGCCGTACCCGCTAAGCCTAGCTCTTAGCTTCCCTTCTCTCTCGGCCAAGCCTATTTCGCTGGTAACCGGGCGATTGCCCGGACCAATCATGCGATTAGGCATAGACTGGAGTACAAAGCAGCCAATTGCTGCCGGACTCGTTAAGAGGAGGGAATCCCATGTCAGTTGCAGGTATTGGTGGAGGCGTCAGTAGCACAGCCATGATTCTCGTGCTGTTCATCTTGCTAGTCATCATTACTCAAGTTTTTTATTTCTAACCCAATGATTCTCCCTCACTCACCCTTTCGGCTGAGAAATAACTCCCGGCTCCAAGCTTATCGCTTTGCACCGGGCTATACAAAAAGACCGTTCTTCCACGAGAAGAACGGTCTTTTTGTTACATAATCAGCCCTGAATTTTATCCACGCAAAGAACCTCGTTCCATCTTGTGCTCAAAATTCAATTAGTTGTGGTCCCTGCGCATAGATTGTTCCGCATAGTTATAACTGGCACATAGCCTAGCCTCGGCAGTTCTAAACTGACATTTACGTGTATCACTCCATAAGGCAGCCGACGCCCACCCTTAACTAACTGGCTCTGACTAATGAACGCTCACCAAAAAACCTGACATCCAAACCGTGGTCGGTTTAGATGTCAGGTTTATCGCTGTTAGACGCTTTCAATTCAAAAGGGAACTCGTTATGTCCCCAAAACTTGTATTGCATCCCTCAGCAGCCCCGCAAGCCGCCGTCGCGGCGGCAGCTTAGGAGCGGGCTCCAGTTGTTCCTTCGTGGCGGATTGCCGATGAACCGGCAGCCGTTTCGAGTCGGACACCGGCAGCGCGCATCTTCACGACGATTTTGCGGAGGCTCTCGATGGACAGATGGAATTTGCCCTCCAGATCTGCCAGTGAAAGTCCCTTCAGATAGTTGCGATAGATGTCCTCGTTGCGGCGCTGGATGAGTTTGCGGGATCCGCTCAGCTCACCCCATGCAGCACGGCGCTCCTGCTGCTTCGGGATATAAATTAATTCCCCGTTGATATACTGTTGCAGCTCTTTCAGTAAGCTAGGGGGAAGCACGTCTTTTCCATTTTTGTAATTCAAGATTTCCTACCTCCTCAATTGTATAACCCATTGCGACCAAACGGCGGCTTACGGTGATCATGCCTTTAACTCCTGCAGCGACTGAAAACTTTACGTTGTTCATTTTGCTGTTCCTCCTTTCGAAATTTGACCCTCATTGGGGTTGGCGGTTAGCCATCTTCATTGTATTCGCATGCGGGCTGTTCATTTCCTGCTTACCAAAAGAAAAAGAAGTAAGGGAGGCCGAAAGGCCTCCCTTATGGCAAGGATCTCCGCTAGGCGGAGACCACCTCGTATGCCTGATCCATTTCTATCAGCCTCCTTCCAGTAGAGGATGTGTCGGCCCGACAACCTTATTAACGCATATTTTTCCACCATTAGGCAAGAAACAACATGACTATAATCATTTTTTACCGCTTGGCTTCCTTCAGCGCTTCTGGCTGAAGTTGGCTCAACTCATCTTCCGTCAGCTCCCGGTAGCTGCCAATCGGCAATTCCTCATCCAGGACAAGCGGACCCATAGAAATTCGCTTCAAATAGATCACCTTACCGCCAACAGCCTGGAACATGCGTTTCACTTGATGGAACTTCCCTTCGTGGATCGTCAAACGAATTGAGGAGATGATTGCAGCTCCGCCATCCTCTGCATCCGTATTGAGACCATCATCCACTCCGCCGTTCTTCGCATTCTCCTCCTCATCCGCAAAGAGAGCATCTCCCGCTCCGCCCCGGTTCGAATCGCTGTTAGCCACGTCTACTCCATTCTTATCCACTTCAGCGGCCTTATCCAAGCTGATGCCCTCGCCTTCGCCTGCTTCCACATCCGGCTCCTGCGGCTTCCAGGACAAAATCTCCAGCTCCGCTGGAAGAGTCACATAACCATCATCCAGCTCCACTCCTTGACGGAATCGCTCTCTTTCCCATTCACCCACCGCCTCCGGTCCGCGGACAAGTGCTTCGTACGTTTTCGTCACATGTTTGCGCGGAGAAAGCAGCTCATGCGCCAGCTGTCCATCATTGGTGAGCAACAGCAGTCCTTCCGTATCCTTATCCAATCTCCCCACGGGAAAAGGTTCAAGCACCCGGTCCTCAGGTGCCAGCAAGTCAATCACTGTGCGCTCACGGCTATCCTCCGTTGCCGAGATTACACCTGGAGGCTTGTGTAACATCAAGTAGATTTTTTCTCTATACATCACCGTTTCACCATCAAGCGCTACAACTTGGAGATCCGGATTGATAATTCGTCCGCTATCCTTCTCTGGCTTCCCGTCCACGGTGGCCCGACCTGCTTTGATGACCCTTTTGATCTCTGCCCTGGAACCATGTCCCATGCTCGACAACAGCTTGTCCAGCCTTATTCTTTTACTCATCCGTGCACTCTCCTCTATCCCATTAGTCAACTACACGCCACCTTCGCTACGCTTAGAGGTGGGTGCTTGTAAGTAGTCCTTAGATAGCGACTCCTACGTTCGGCACGCTGACGAGTGCCCTGCTCCGAATATTCAGAGCAGCAACATTGTCGGCTGGAGCAGCGTACTCGCAAGCCTGACAACAGAACCAATCTCTCGTTTTGCGGTTCTCTTTGGCAATATGCCCGCACTGTGGACATTCTCGGCTTGTGTTGCGTGGATCAACGAGAACGACAGGCACGCCTGCAATCAAGGCTTTGTATTCGATATACGAGCGAAGCTGTGCAAATGCCCAAGCATGCTGGTTTCGACGCTGAGCCTTACGAACCGTTATCCGTTCACGAATGCCTGTTAAGTCTTCTAATGCAAGCAGCGAACGGTGCCTTTTGGCTTTCTCAACCATATGCTTGGATATGCAGTGATTCACGTCCCTGGAGAAACGGGCTTCTTTGCGTCTGCGACGGGCAAGTAGACGTTTGGCGGACTTTGTTCCTTTTGCTTGGAGTTTTGCACGAAGTTTGGCATTCCGATGCCTTACCGCATTAACCGCATCACCGGAGTGGGATTCTCCCATGCTATCGGCAGCAATATTTTTTATGCCCAGATCGACCCCTAAAGCGTCAATCGGAATGTAGGGCTCGTTTTCTGGCAGCTCAACTACAAGCAGCAGATAAAAAACACCATCATGCCAAATAAGGTCAGCTTGCCCTCGGATATTCTTGCCTTGCATGACACCCTGATGATATGGGCTGATCTTCATTGGCACCTTAATGCGTCCATCCAGCGTCAAGATCGAAGCAAGCTCTAATCCAGTAAACGATAACGTTCTCGCGTCATAGCTCATTGCACCTGTTTCACGAAATGAAATCAGCGTTTTCTCCACGTTTTTCTTGCTTTTGGGCTTCTTATATTCCTTTTTCTTTTTAGCCTTACCTGCAATATAAGCATCCGCTACTTTGCGTACAGCCAGAATAGTCATCTGAGAAGATAAATGGAATTTATCGCGGACGTCATAGTAAACGAGCTTCTGTAGTTTGATGCGGTTGTATTGGGACTGTTCAAAAGCGAACCCACTGATATAGTTGCAAGCAGCATTATACTGTTTCATGGTTTCCAACAATTTATCATGATGTTCTTGCTCCAACATAAGCTTAATTTTCGTTGTAATCAGCATTTTTCTTCACCTCCTTCATACCTATTTTAGCACGAAATGGGTGACCAAATAGGCATGAAGTCAAAGGAAGATGAGCTTATCCTACAAGCATGTCTTTCATCCCCCGCCTATAGAGGACGGGAGAATCCTGACACTAAGAGTATTGAAAAGAAGCGAGGCTCGAAAGCCCCGCTCCGCAACTTTTCATATCAGCACAGCTACCGCTGCACCTTCTTCATATGAGCACAGCATGCCGCTGTTCGTTAAGCTCCTCGCGATCCCTCTGCCGAGCCCGTTCTCTCACAATACCGTGCCCAGCACCGGCTTCTCGATCCTGCTCCACTACTCCCCGTCTCCTTGCTGCGGCGCGCCTCTGCGAGCCTTAAGCAGTGAGATTTGGATGTCTCCGGCCAGCTGCTTCAAGCCGAACGTATCGCCCTGCTCCCACAGCTCGTTGAACTTCAATTGGAACTGGACAGCTTCCCGCACTCTGCGGTAAAAGTACAGATCCTGTATATCGCTCAGCACTTTGCCTACAATATTGGAGCCTTCCTCAAAGCCGATTTGGGCGTCCAAAATTTCCCGGCGAATGCTGGACATCTCATTGTCCAAATTAAATGCTGCCTCAGCCGCCTTACGTAGCCGAAGTTTCACCTCATCCGGCAAGCTTTCCTTGAACTTGTAATTCAGCGAATGCTCAATCGTCGCCCAGAAGTTCATGGCCAGCGTGCGGATTTGGATTTCAGCCAGCACCTTTTTGAAACCAAGCGCCGTCTGCACGGGATACTCAACAATCATATGGTAGCTGCGGTATCCGCTATCTTTATAATTCGTTACATAGTCCTTCTCATATACAAGCTTGAGATCCTGCCTGGAACGAAGAATCGCTGCTACGCGGGTAATATCGTCCACGAACTGGCACATAATCCGAATTCCGGCGATGTCCTCGATGCCGGTTTCCAACTGCTCCATCGGCACGCTAAGGCGCCTGGCTTTATCCAGAACGCTGGAAATTCTCTTCACTCTGCCGGTTACAAACTCAATAGGAGCGTAGGATTCCCTGACCTTCAGCTCCGAGCGGAGCGTCTTGAATTTGACCTTCATTTCCTCAACTGCCTGTTCATAAGGCTGCAAAAAAAGATTCCAATCCCGGCCGTCCATCCGTCCGCCTCCTGTCTGTCATTGATGATCGGCGCCGATTGCTTCGGTAATCCTTGTAAAACCGTCCTTGCGCAGAAGCTCTCTCAGCCCGATCGCAATTTCCTTGACGACCCCCGGTCCCCGGTAAATCATCGATGTGTATATCTCCACCAGCGAAGCACCTGCGCGAATCTTGGCATAGGCATCCTCTGCTGTGAAAATGCCGCCTGACCCGATGATCGGCAGCTTGCCTCCAGTCAACCGGTACAACTCGGAAATGACCTCTGTAGACCGCTCCCGAAGCGGACGTCCGCTCAGCCCGCCGGTCTCCCGCTCATTGACATGGGTCAAGCCTTCCCGGCTAAGCGTCGTGTTCGTTGCGATAATTCCGTTTATACCGCTGTTGGCAATCGTCTCCGCCGTGAGCCCGAGCTGTTCACCGGTCATATCAGGCGCAATCTTGACCAGCACCGGCTTGGCTGGCGCTCCTGCTTTGCGGCCCTGTGCTCTTATTTCTTCCGTTACAGCAGCCAGCAAGACACGCAGCTCATCGCCATGCTGCAGCGCGCGAAGGTCCGGGGTATTGGGAGAGCTGATGTTGACTACAAAAAGATCAGCATGAGCATACAAGTCCCGAATACAAGTTATGTAGTCTTCGTGAGCGAGCTCGTTCGGCGTCGCTTTATTTTTCCCGATATTGACGAACACCGGTATTTTGCGCTGGCGCAAAGCGCCGAGCTTGGCCGCCATGGCCGCAGTGCCGTCATTGTTGAATCCCATCCGATTGATGAGCGCCTCGTCAGAGGGCAATCGGAATAGTCTTGGCAACTCATTGCCAGACTGAGCCTTCGGAGTCACCGTGCCGACCTCCATGAAGCTGAATCCGACGCTGGAAAAGCCCTCAACGGACTTTGCGTTTTTGTCTAAACCTGCTGCCAGCCCGACGGGATGACGAAAGCTCAGATCAAACAGCTCGGTACGTAACTCCGGCATGTCAGGCACTCCGTACATGCTCCCGAGCACAGAGGTCATACCAGGCACTCGTGCCGCCTGATGCAGGCCATCAATGACAAGATGATGCGCTTTCTCCGGGTCCATGCGGAAAAATACTGGCTTGGCAAATGATTGGTACAGCAACCTCTTCACTCCGTTCCTACTATAAATGCTCCGCCCTTCAGTTTATCGCGTTCAGCCCCAAAAGAAAAGAGCGCAGCACAAAGGTAGCGTTTCCATATTGGAAAAACTAACGGGCTATTGCCCAACCCCGCCGCAAGCGATTACAATAGAAAAGCTATAGAAACCGACCTGAAAGGGGATAGAACGATGAGCTCTGCCAAACGCAAACCCCCCACCCGCAAACAAACAAGGAAAGACGAACCTAACCGCAAAGCAATCGCTATCTTCTCGACTGTTTTTGGCTTGCTGGCCATCCTCATGATCGTCCTACTCGTAATTTATAACTGACCTGGGTCAGACTTTATAACAACCAGTTGTACACTTTATTTGGATTCTCTTCAGTCGATACGGGCCGCACTTTGTAGCGGCTCTTCGTCGCTCCCTGCGATGCTTCCTGAGGTTTCAAATGCTCCAGACCTCCAGCCTGGATGGTGACTGGCGTACCGATTGGCACCAGATCGTACAACTCCTCCGCATCTTGACGCCCTATTCTCACACACCCAAGTGATTCGTCTTTGCTAATGGAATCTAAATCATTGGTAGCGTGAATGGCATATCTTGTATCCGATAAAGTCATGCCGCGGCTACTGAACGGCCCCTTTGTAGTTCCGTTAGGATTGCGGACCTTCTCGCTAATTGCGTATTGGCCGAGAGGTGTTTTGGCTCCGCCCAGTCCAACCGGATAAACCCGCACCACGACAGATCCGCTTAGCAGCGCCAAGCGATGCGTTTTGACATCGACAACGATACGAAGGCTCTCTGACATTGCAGATGCAAGTTTGCCCCGCTGCACTTTCTCAGATGATCCATTCTCCTGCGAAGCTACCTTGGTTCCACCGCCCTTGCTCGTCTCCGAGCCATGAGCAGTAACCAACATTTCCGCAAACAGTCTCTCCATTCCGTCTGCCTTACCCGCAAGAATATTGTTCGGATACGGACGCGTCAGATCGGCGAGCGACTTTGGCCACTTCCCATTGATCCGGTAATAACTTCGAATTCCGCTAATGACGGACCAACGCTGCTCCTGAAGGAGCCTTTCTGCCTTTACAACATTATCCACCGACTCGGAAAGACCGCTTTCGCAGTTGCACATATCCTGCGAAACCGGTTCCTGCAGCAAATACGATCCCGCTCGTTCCGTGCGGGAAGCTGATGCCGCTCCAACCGCTGGAAGCTCCCAGCGATAATGTTTACCCGCACGTGGCAGTGTCAAAGCTGCCACTTGATTCCATTTATTCGTGAGGCGAAGTGACTCTGCAGCCGAGACAGCCCCAGATGCGAAAGCCGGACCGTCTACCCACACCATACCTTGCTCGGTTGTGCTGCGGACTACTGCTGATGGCTTGTTTTCCCGTTGTTGATCCACAACGCCAGGCTGCGGCTCCTCCCCACGACCCTTAACTGTCGCAGCTTCCTGTACGGGCCGATTTCCAGGTGCGGAAGAAGCTGCCGGGATCAACAGCAGTCCAGCCAAAACGGCAAGCCCGATGCGTGCAGCTATCCGGCCGCGGCGCGGTTCTTCATTCCAGGAAGAAAGCAACTCTTCAGCAGGAATCAAGCTGTTTTCATAAGGGTGAGGAGAGTTTTCGTATGCTTCATATATAGGTCCGGATCGAAGATAACAATAATTAGCCTTGGCTTCCTTGCCGAGACGAGCATACGTTTTACCGAGTAGGAACCAAGCCATTTTGTTATGCGAATGAGCCGTCACATACTTCTTTAGCTCTTCAAGTCGGCGCTCCAACGCCGCTTCTTGCAGCGCTTCCGTGGGCCCAGCAACGCCTGCCTCATAAGCGGCTTCACCAGTCACGCCTGACGCAGCCCCAGTGTCGCTCCTCAGTCGCCCCTCCCCCTTGCCGAGTTCATTCGGCAGCGGCTTCAGCTCGCCATTCGCAGCAGGCTTTGCCGTCTGCTCCGCCGCTTCCGGCCTTTTATTCTTCCCTTCCATGCGTTTCCTTCCCTTCCCGGAACTGGTCTTTAATTTGTATTATCGGCATCTAGCTACTGCAGCGTTTGGCAGTTGATGGAAAGTTTTATGTCCCTTTAGGCCTAAAAAAACAAAAAACCTGCCCGGCAAGCCGGACAGGCACATAAACAGGTATGATTACATATTAAACGGTTCATCCGCGATCTTGATGGAGTCCGTCGGACAGCCGTCGCAAGCATCCTGCAGATCGTCGAACAGATCGTCCGGGATAGCTTTGATGCCGTGATTGCCATCGCCGTCGTAGATCGTTTCGGCAAGACCCTCGTCGTCGTAATCGTAGATGTCAGGAGCCGTTGCGCCGCAAGCTCCGCATGCGATGCAAGTATCTTTGTCGACCCATGAGTATTTAGACATGATGTTTCCCTCCTCGATAAGTGAAGCCTACCGCAAAAAAATAACCAGGTAAAGTTATTATTACCCGGATTCAACTCGTTATTACACATCAATTTATAACAAAATCCTCATCGATTTGCAAGGATGTACCCCTAATCTTACGGTTGCGAATCAATGTCGAAGGATCATCACCTAACATCCCAGCTGTCAAAATTGCGCTTTCACCGTATTTGTCGCGCATCGCATCCATCGCTTTGGTCAATGCCTCCCGCTTCGGGTCGCTCTCATAGCTGAACAGATCCAGCTGCACAGCAATACTGCTTTTAGGCTGCAAGCTATGCAGCGTGATGCCGAGAAGCCGCACGGGAATCATTTTAGGCCAATGACCGTCAAAAAGACGACAAGCCTCATGATGGATCGTTGACGCATCCTCCACCGGTTTGTCCAGCGTCCGGGAACGTGTATACGTCGTCATATCCGGCAAACGAACGGTAATTTGCACACCGCCGGCTACGAAGCCCTTGCGCCTCATGCGACGGGCGGTCTGGTCGGCCAAATTGAGGAACACACGATGAACCTCTTGCCGGGTTCCTACATTTTCAGGAAGAGTCGTTGTATGTCCAACCGACTTGCTTGCCTCTCTCACCTCGCGCACCAGCGAGTGGTCAATGCCGTTGGCCGCTTCCTTCATCGATGCTCCATACACACCGAACTGGCCGGTCAAAAGCGCCGCGTCAGCCTGAGCAAGCTGTCCTATCGTGCGGATATTTAGCCGCCTCAGCTTGTCTGCTGTTTTGCGGCCGACGCCGAATAACTGATCGCAAGGTTTGTCCCAAAGCAGACGGGGAACGTCACGTATGCGCAGCACCGTAAGCCCGTCAGGCTTTTTCATATCCGAACCCATTTTGGCCAGCAGCTTGTTAGGCCCTATCCCCACGGAGCAAGGCAGCTTTAATTCAATCCCAATGCGCGTCTGAATCGTCTCCGCTATGTCCAACGGTGAGCCGAACAGCGAAGAACCGGTAATATCGAGATAACATTCGTCGATCGATACCGCCTCTAGCAAAGGACTGTACATACCGGCAATCTCCATGAAACCTCTGGAGTAGCGGCGGTACAAATCGAAGTCAGGAGAGATAAGAATCAGGTCTGGACAAAGCTTAAGCCCCTGGCGAACGGTCATGCCAGTGCGGACGCCCCTTGCACGGGCCGGATAGGAGCAGGTGACGATGATGCCCTTGCGTTGCTCAACGCTGCCGGCAACTGCAGTTGACTTACCCGTATAAAGTCCAGGCTGCTCCGCTTCATGTACCGAGCAATAAAAAGCGTTCATATCCAGATGAAGGATGACTCTGCCTTTTTTCGCCGCACCGTCGCTCTTTCCACTCATACCCGTTTCCCCCTTCCTACTATCAGCATATCTCTACCTTAGAAGAGAATCAACTGATGAAAAATCGAGCTTTCTCTTCTATCTGGCATAGGCTCGGTGCTATAATAAGATAATATTTAGTGCATTGCTTTTACGCATTGCTGAGTTAAGACATTAAAGGGGGACTCTCAGTTTATGACCCAGGCCATCTCCATCTTCGATACTACCCTGAGGGACGGCACCCAAGGCGAAGGGATCAGCCTGTCTGCGGACGACAAGCTCAAGATTGCCCAGAAGCTCGATGAACTGGGAGTTCATTATATTGAAGGCGGCAATCCGGGCAGCAACAGCAAGGACATCGAATTTTTCCAAAGGGTGCAAAAGCTTGGGCTGCGGGCCAAAATTACCGCCTTTGGCAGCACACGGCGCAAGAACAGCTTGGCTGAGCAGGATACCAGCCTGATCCGAATCGCCGAGTCGGGCGTGCAGGCCGCCACGCTGGTCGGCAAGTCATGGGATTTCCACGTTCACAAGGCGCTTGGGACGACGCTGGAAGAGAATCTGTCCATGATCTTCGACTCCATCGCCTATCTCAAACAGCGTGGTCTTGAAGCGATTTTCGACGCGGAGCATTTCTTTGACGGGTTCAAAAACAACCCGGAATACGCTGTCGCTGTGCTGAAACGCGCTCGCGCTGCAGGCGCGGATTGGCTCGTGATGTGCGATACGAATGGCGGCACGATGCCAGGAGAAATCTCCGATATTGTTCGCCGAGTAAGCTCCGAGATCAACGCACCGCTAGGCATTCATACCCATAATGACTGCGAGCTGGCCGTTGCCAACAC
The DNA here is from genome assembly GCF_002233675.1 of Paenibacillus herberti. Classification (GTDB taxonomy): domain Bacteria; phylum Bacillota; class Bacilli; order Paenibacillales; family Paenibacillaceae; genus Paenibacillus_O; species Paenibacillus_O herberti. Next base: position 2,091,237 of record NZ_NMUQ01000001.1, read on the forward strand.
GCTGGCTGCTGTGCAAGCGGGAGCAACGCAGGTGCAGGGAACAATCAACGGATACGGCGAGCGTTGCGGCAATGCCAATCTTTGCTCCATCCTGCCAAGCCTTGAGCTGAAGCTTGGTTACAACACTGTAGGTACCGACAAGCTCCGCCTGCTCACCTCAACAGCACGTTATATTAGCGAGATCGCTAATGTGAGCATGCCTGTCGGCCAGCCGTATGTCGGCAATGCTGCTTTTGCCCATAAGGGTGGCATCCATGTCTCGGCCATTCTTAAAGACTCCAAAACATACGAGCATATCGAGCCTGATCTAGTCGGCAACAAACAGCGTATCCTCGTTTCCGAGCTGGCTGGACAGAGCAACGTTATCTCCAAGGCGCAGGAGCTTGGACTGGATATTAACAGCAATAACGACAACACCAAATCCATTATCGAGCGAATCAAGGACCTTGAGCATCAGGGATATCAGTTCGAGGCGGCGGATGCCAGTCTGGAGCTGTTGCTGCGTGATGCCTTTGGCGGCCTGAACGAAGTATTTGCCGTAGAGACGTTCAAAATCCTCCTCGAGAAGACGGTTCACGGAATGTCTACGGAGGCGATAGTTAAGCTGCGTGTCGGTGAAGAATCCGTTTATACCGCAGCCGAAGGCAATGGCCCTGTCAACGCACTCGACAATGCGCTGCGTAAGGCATTGCTGCCGTTTTATCCGCGCATTAATGATATCCATCTGGCGGATTACAAGGTACGTGTGTTGGACGAGAAGGACGCTACAGCAGCCAAAGTTCGCGTGCTGATTGAGTCCAGCGACTTCGCCAGCAGCTGGAATACCGTCGGTGTATCCGGCAATGTGATCGAAGCGAGCTGGGAAGCTTTGCTGGACAGCATCCGCTATGCGCTGCTCGGCATGGATCGAATGGAATCCGGAACGGGAGAAGATTCTCTTCGCAGCCGCACAGGAGTCATTAATCACTAATAAAGGTTGTTCAAAAAGGCCACCATTGATCACGATGTAAACACCACCGTAAAATCAAACAGCCCGGCAGCAAGCGGACATTCCGCAGGCAGCCAGGCTATTTTGAATTAGGTTAGAGCTTAAGGACTCTTCAGCAGATCATCCAGCTTCTGTTTCCATTGATCTATTGGAATAACGCCAGTGATGCGATCCTTCACCTTGCCGTCTGTACCGATCAGCACTGTAGTCGGGAAATTGCTGACTTTATACAGCTTGGTTACGTCGCCACTCCGGTCCATCGGAATCGGGAAGGTTAGCTTTTTCTCATCGACAAACTTACGTGCATCGCGTTCGCGGTCGTAACTCGTGGAATTGACGCCATAAAAATCTATCTGGTCGCCATATTTGAGGTAAAGCTCCTGCAAATCAGGCGCCTCAAGATCACATGGCCCGCACCAGGAAGCCCAAAAATTAACAAAAACCGGCTTTTTCCTGGCTCCTTGCACCGCATATGTCTGTTCATCGAGACCCGTTAAGCTAAACGCAGGCGCGTCATAACCCGTTTTGGGCTTGGCCTCGCCATTACCGGTAATCGCAGCGATTCCTCCAAGCGGCATGTCAGCGCGATCCATCCAAATCCATACTCCAAGCAAAACAGCCACCAGTAGAATTCCTGTTGTAGTGAATCGTTTCATGCCATACCTTCCTTCGCTTCTGCTCTTCTCTTATACGGACATGTTATCATGGATGAGGCTGGTCACTCAAGGAAGCCCTTCCATTCCATAACTTAACTATTTAGAAGGAGATCCAATATGCCCTCGCCTACGTCATATACAGCTGTTATTACATCCGAAGCCATACAGAAACTGAAACTACTTTGCCATCAAGAGCTGCCAAGGGAAGCATGCGGTCTGATCGCCTGCCGAATCGATGATTCCGAGCGAGTCGCGTCAGCTATTCTGCCTATGAACAATACTCATCCCGAGCCGGAACATCATTTCAAGTTCGATCCTGCAGAGTGGGTCCGGACGCTATTCCATCTATCTCAATCCCGATACAGCCTCACTGGCTTCTATCATTCCCATCCTTCCGGTCCGCCATTCCCTTCCAACGAGGACCTCACTCATCCCCTGTGGAGTTCATCTGTTAGCGTAAAAGAACCCTTCAGCGGGGCTGAAGGGCTGCAAATGTTGCAGATGTGGATTGTATCGCTGGCTGATCCAGCCACAACCGAGATAAGCGTCTTCACCTCATCCTCGAATGGAATGAGACGATTAGTGCTGACTGAGATAAGCGTATAGATCGCTGAGAGTATGAATATTGCGGGAACGAATCCGTTCTAAATAAGTCTGCCATAGCTTGGTTTGCATAAAACAATCCTCCAACGCATGATGGCGGCGAGTAATCGGAATGCCTTCCTCTTCTAACAGCTCATCCAGACCGTAAGCTTCCCGTCCGGGATTAAGCCATTTGGCTACCATCATCGTATCCAACACGCGATGGGTCAGATTGCATTTGAACGTTTTCCATAACGCAGCGTTCAAAAACTGCTTGTCATGTCCGCTACCATGAGCAATAAGCAATCGTTTGCCGCAAAACTCCATGAATTGATGAAGTACATCCATAAGCTCCGGCGCATCCTCTGCCATCGAACTGGTAATTTCCGTCAGCTCGGTAATATGCAGGGGAACTTTACGTTTAGGATTAACAAGACTGTAGAAAGTTTTGTCTTCAACTATAACTCCGCCTCGAAGAAGCACCGCGCCGAAGCTAATAATCTCATCTCCGTTGTAAGGATAGAATCCTGTCGTTTCAAGATCGAATACGACCGTCTCCAGCTCAGCAAAAGGAGTGTCCAGCAAGGACTGCTTGCGCAAATCACGGTTCACCGCGCGCATGAATGCCATCTGCTGCGCATTCTGCGCTCCCAACATGGACGCGATGGCTGGCGTTACGCCCCCCATTTTGTATAGCTGCCACATTCGGCTGACGCCTCTGCTATCTTTCATGTTGACTCCTTTCGATCCCTCACAGCCTGCTCATCGTATGGCGGTACACCTTGCGCTGCAGCTTTTTCCCTAGCTTTAGGCCGTTTTTCAGTTTCTCGGCCATCTCTTTGCTGAGCTTGCTCGATGACAGCTTGCCATTGGTCGTGTACTGGCCGTTCTCGATCTTCTCGGTGGTCATCATGCGAAGCCGAAGGAACAGCAGGAATATCTCGATGCACTCCGCTGCCTCCCCTGGCTGAACCAAACCAAGCTTCTCCAGGCTGCGAATTCGGTCAAGGGTAGATGCTTCCCTCAGGTTGGCTTCAATCGCGAGCAGCCGAATTGCATTAACCATTGGAATATACGCACCATACTTAATATCAATGCTGCCTGCATCTTCCCCATACTGTTCTCGAAGCAACTGTCCAAAAATATTGAGCAGCACCTTATGTTTCATCGTGTTCTCCAGCATGCGCTTAACGATAATTGGTTGCCGGATTACATCACCATAAAAATCATCCTTAAGCTCATCATGAAGCCCAGTCTCACCATATACACAGCGGCTGTCCGCCACAATAAGCAGGTAACGAACCGCTTCCCATGCCGGCTCCTGGAACCAGCCGTTCAGCTTAACACGCCAACTGGAAAGTGAGCGGCACCATTCCGGGTTGCTGCTCAGTACATTCCCTTCACAGAGCGGATATCCCGTTTCAAGCAGCAGTTGGACAATCCGATCCGCCAAGGCGGTAAAATACTGGCTGCTTTTTTCCTGCTCCGCTTGGCTCAGCGAGTCGGCATAAATGATGCCGCTGTCCTGATCGCTAAGCAAGGTCTGCTCCCTGCGCCCGCCGCTTCCGAACAACAAATAAGCAAAAGGCACGGGGGGAACACCCCTCCCGAGCCGTGCCAGTTCAAATTGTGCAAGCTGAATGGCGCGCTGAACAAAAGCGTCATGCGCGTCATTCAGCTCCCCATAGAATTGTTCGGTCCCTTGCAGGGGCAGCCGTGCGACCATTCGGTCGTGGACAAGTTCGCGGAGGCGATGCAGGCTGGCGGAATCATCAGCATGGGCGATTCCATGCAGCAGCTGCTGCCATCCTGGATCTGTCATTCGGCGTTTCCTCCCCTTTTGCCCATCTCAAGCTCATGATGATTGCGGGTCAAAAAGTTGTCAAGCTCCGATGTTAGGAGTGGAGGATTTTTTGAGCTGCTCTGGGTAGCCGTAGTTGCCATGCTCGCTCAAGTCGAGGCCAGCAATCTCTTGCTCTTCCGTTACACGTAGGCCCATAACCTTCTTCATAACGGCCAGAATGATGAAGCTAACAGCGAAGGCATACGCCCCACTGACGGCGACACTCTCCAGCTGTACCCACAGCTGATCCCAAGATCCCGTGTCGATAAGGCCGCCCTTGCCGGTATTGAGCTTGGTGGCCAATTCTTCGGTTGCAAAGATACCGTTAGCCAGCGTACCCCAAATGCCCGCAGCGCCATGTACAGACAGAGCGAAGATCGGATCGTCGATTCTGATCTTTTCGAAGAAACGAGTGCTATAGAATACAAGGACGCCAGCAACAAGACCGATTACAACGGCAGCCCATGGATCAACAAACGCACAAGATGCGGTAATAGCGACAAGTCCGGCCAGAGCGCCATTTAGCGTTGTGCCAATATCCGTTTTGCCAAGAACAGCCCAGGAAATCAGCATCGCTGCTACAGCGCCGCCAGCTGCACCAAGTTGAGTGTTAAAAGCTACATAACCGAAAAATCCATCGCCTATAGCAAGCGTACTGCCGGCATTGAAGCCGAACCAGCCAACCCACAAGATTAACACGGACAGCGCCGTGAACACTTGGTTATGTCCGAGAATCTCATTGGCAGACCCGTCCTTGTTGAACTTGCCGATCCGAGGCTTTAACAAGATTGTGCCTGCAAGAGCAGCCATTGCACCGGTCAAGTGAACAACGGTGGAGCCTGCAAAGTCTTGTGCACCGTCTTGGAAGAGGAAACCGCCGCCCCAAATCCAATGGGCAACAACCGGATAAATAAGGGCTGTAAACAAAATGGTGAAGATTAGATAAACGGAGAACTTAGCGCGCTCTGCGAAGCCGCCCCAAGCAATGGATAGGGATACAGCAGCAAAAGCAAGCTGGAACAAGAAGAAAATTGTTGGGGGCAAAGCATTATCAACCGAAACCTTGGATGGATCGAATAGGAAGTCTCCCCAGCCGAAGAAATCATTACCTGAAGCGCCGAACGCAACTCCATAACCTACCGCCCAATAGATAAGGGAACATAATCCTACGGTGAAAATCGTTTTGCCTGCTACATGACCCGCATTTTTCATACGGGTGGAGCCAGTTTCAAGCAGGATGAATCCTCCTTGCATAAGCAGAACCAGAATCGCTGAAAGCATAACCCACAGCGAGTTGAGGCCCATGTTGAGCGTTGCGCTCGAAGGATCCTCCGCAAACGCCATCGTTGGGAACAGCACCAACATTGCACTAATGGATATCAACATTTTTTTGATCATTACAACCACTCCCCCATTTAACGTCACTTTATCTAACACGAAAAGAAAGACTTAATGACATTATAGTCAGAAGGTTCCGTTTTGACAACACGTAATTTTTCAGCGGGACAATAAATGTCAAACGTTGATTCTAAAATTCATATATAATGTTAAGATTTAAAGAGGATTTTCTCAATTCGAATCAAATACTACACTATATCGTTCGCCTTTCATTGAAATAAGCTGACAAACCTTGCGCTTCTCCCATTATAAAACCGGAGAATTATCCATGTCAGGTTTTCGAACTGTCGAATGCTGTCTACTGTACGAGCACTAGCTGGGATGTAATTTGTTTGACGGCATGAAGGCTTAGCGATTAAAATTGTTTTCATAGATATTGCAGGGTTTAATTAAGGATGGTGGAGTAACAATGGCTGATAATCTGCTCAAGATCGGAGAATTATCCAAGCAGGCTCAGGTCAGCTCAAGAACAATCGATTACTATACGAAGCTTGGCCTGATTCATCCAGAGAGCCGCAGTGAAGGCAATTATCGTCTTTATAGCACTGAAACTTTGGAACGGCTAAGACGTATAGAACAGTTGAAGAAAGAAAAATATACGTTGGACGAAATCAAGCAAGCTCTCGATAGCTGGAACGATGTTTCATCTGTGTCCCAGGTCACTCAAAGGCTTAGCGATCTTCAACTTCATCTAAGTCAACTTGAGCGAGAAGTGAAAGAGCTTGAGCCCGTCATTCAGAATCTTAAGCCGAAGCAAGCCAATAAAGCCGTTAAGCGACTCATTCCGCAAACTGCGGCTTGTATTGAGGCGCTTATGCTGATTCTGAACAAGGGTAATTTCATGTAACCAACGAAGTAATTGAAGATGGAGGGATAGCATGCTTTTTTTTCATCCAATGGACTTTCTCATCCTGATTGCCTTTGCTCTCTCGATCTGGGCTCAATTCAGGGTAAAGGGTACCTTCAATCGCTGGTCTGATGTTCAGGTGATGAGCGGTATAACAGGCTATGAAGCGGCACGTCGTTTGCTTGATGCCAACGGTCTGTACGATGTTCCGATTGAGCCAGTTCCCGGTCGCCTGTCCGATCATTACGATCCGATCCATCGCGTCGTACGATTGTCAGAGCCGGTTTACTACGAAAGCTCCATCTCAGCTGTCTCCGTTGCCTGCCATGAAGTAGGCCATGCGATCCAGCACAAGGTTAGCTATCCGATGCTGACGCTTCGCCACCGGATTTTCCCAGTCGTGAACTTCGCTTCCGGCGTAGCACCCTTCCTGCTCATTGCAGGCTTCCTTTTTCAGGCTACAGGACTGATCGGTGTCGGTATCGTATTCTTCTCCGTTGCAGTCGCCTTCCAGCTCATCACGCTGCCGGTTGAGTTCAATGCCAGCAGCAGAGCGCGGGAGCTGATGGTTTCTGAAGGTTTCATTACGAACGAAGAAGAGCGCGGTGTATCCAAAGTTCTTAATGCTGCTGCTCTTACCTACGTCGCTGCGGCGTTGGTCTCACTGCTTGAGTTGATCAAGTACGTTATGATTTTCTTCTCATCGAATCGCGATTAATCACCAAATTAAAGAAGACCCTCGAGATGTCTCGAGGGTCTTCTTTTTTCTATTGCAAGAGAATGGCCGCCGCCTTTCTCTGACTCATTTCATTCAACGGTATCTGCCCCGACGATATTTTTCCTTATTGTCCATTGCTGCATAGATCAGATATCCTCCGATTAGGCCGCCCAGATGCGCCCACCAGTTGATATTGGAATAGAAAAGCAAGGAAACGACGCCAAGTCCCAATATCATATAGACGGTTTTGGCCGAGCTTTCATCCATCATGCCTTTGCGATGCAACGCCATGAATAGATAAGCGCCATATACGCCGTAAATCGCTCCTGAAGCGCCAAGAGACTGTTGTACGCCAGTGATAGCGACTGCGCTAAGAATATTACCGGCAATGCCACTCAATAGATACAGCAGCGTATATCGCCAGCTTCCAATCAATCGCTCCAATGGAGGTGCGAATACAAGTAAGGCAAACATATTGAAAAACAGATGCTGCATACTGCCATGCACAAACATCGAGGTTACATAACGCCATGGCTCCTGCAGCCCATAAGAATTGTCAGCATATCCAGGCAAGTTACTCCATTGCAGGAACAAAAACTGCTGGGAAAGCCGATCATTGGTCAATATCTGTCCTGCGAACAAGATCAGGTTCAGTGCAATCAAAACCGATGTTACTGGATAAGCCTTCAGGTAACCGCGAAAGCTTTCATAGCGCAAAAAAATCATACAGCGTCCCTCCTTTACCGATTGGACAACGGGGTAAACAAAAGATTATAATTGATAAGCATTTCCTAATACTTAAACAGGCTGAAGGAGGATATTCCATATGACACAGGAACGTCAAGCAAGCTTAAAGGGCAACCCAATTACTCTGGTTGGTCCACAGCTTCAAGTAGGGGATAAAGCTCCAGACTTCACCCTCAACAAATCTCTAGTCGACACAGTCAGCCTTGCTGATTATGGGGGTAAAATCAAGCTGATTAGTGTCGTTCCTTCGATTGACACCGGCGTATGTGACGCTCAAACTCGCCGCTTCAACGAAGAAGCAGCCAAGCTTGGTGAAAACGTAGCCGTTCTCACCGTCAGCGTCGATCTACCGTTCGCACAAGCTCGCTGGTGCGGCGCCGCTGGAATCGATAATGTTGTCCTTCTCTCCGATTACAAAAGCAACGAATTTGGACAAGCTTATGGTGTCCTGATTAAGGAATTAAGACTTGATATGCGCGCAATCTTCGTCATTGATGCCAACGACACGATTCAATATGTTGAAGTTCTCGGCGAAATGACCGAACATCCAAATTATGAAGCAGCTGTTGAAGCCGTACGCGCCCTTCAATAAGATCAGCTTTCTAAGAACAGAAAAGCGAGGAAGGATGGTTGTCCTTCACTCGCTTTTTGCTTATTCAGGAAGTTGTCTTATAAGAGGCCAGCTTCTTGTCCAAGGTACGATAAATGTCGAGAATAACCCTGTAGTTAGCGCCTAGATCGCCTAGCGAGCCACGCGAGGCTGAGTAAATATCAACCGCAGAAGTTACGGGGCCAGTCCCGATCACAGATACGGTGATGTCCATCGTCCTACCCGTTACAGTTCTTTTCTCAAGCACAATCTCCCCAACAGAAGGTACATCATGAAGTACCTTATATCCTTGCAACTTTTTTAGCGTGGACAATACCTCATCAAAAGCCTTGTCCTTGGAAAGCTTGTAATAATGGGATTTCAGCAGCGGATTCTTTGCCTTGTCGCCTGACTGTTCGAAGCTGCGCAGCAGACCCAGAAGCGTCCGTTTCAGCAATGGTGATTCCCCCTCCGACGTCTATGTATATACAAGCAGTGAAACAGGTGCTACAAATTCAAAAAAAAGGCTCTGACGAGTGTCAGAGTCGTGAAAAACTCTAAATTAAAGTCCCGCAATGCCGTCCGACTCGCTTGTTCCTGAACCCGCTCTCGCAGGTGGGTGTCCTCAGAACAGCATTTGGGGTCCTCCATAAAATGAAGGCATGCCAGCCGCTGGTCGATGTTGAACTCCCGGGAAACAGCCATTGGTTCAAAACAATTTAAAGCCGTAACGAGCACCGCAGGATGTATTGTTATTATAAGCGTTAGCGGCTCAAAAGTAAAATCCCAAGCTCCAAATTTCGCATCTTGGAAACGAGTGGAAAAATTACTTTTTGGTGCCTTTCTCAAGCTCGTTGTCTACGAGATCCGCTTCTTCTTCTGCCTGGCGTTTCTTCGCCTCCATTTGGTCCTGTACCTTCTGATAAACGAGATAGAAGTTCCAGAAGGCGAAATAGGCGATGATGCTGCCCATGAAAAACGGAATCAGAAATGTAAACTTCGTAAAGCTGATATAAAAAACGAATCCGCTTACGATGGCCGTAGAGAAGGAACGGAACGGCCTTCCAATCGTGATCAGAATTGCATTTTTGAGCAGCTGGAACGTCTTCATGTGATAGTGTACAACCATCGAGAAAAAATTGAAGACGGATATCGACAGCAGCAGCATCAAACCGATGAAAATATAGGATACAATTTGTAAACTTGGATTGTTCATGTACACGCGGTAGTCCACGATCATGATGGCGAACAAAAGAGCGTAAAGAATGCCACCAATCATGCTTTGAAGATAATTCTCCTTATAGTTGCGGAAATACGTCTTGAACAAAGGTACGTCTACATCTCCCATCACCCATTTGCGCGCTACGCCGAACATAGCCGTCGTCGCCGGAAACAATGTAAACGGAGAAGCAAGGATTGCTAAGAATATCCAACTAAAAAAGCTCTGGGTTACATCGACGCCTTCAACACCTGTGGATAGAAATGCGGTAAGTACTAAAAAAGCAAACGGTATGGAACAGATAATCCAGAGAAGATTGATGACCGCAAGCCTCATGATCCATTCGGATATGCGGTAAAAGCCTCCCATTACACCTTTCATTTCCATAATACTGCTGATCCCCCCTGCTGATAGCGGTTACGATTGACATTTCTATTATAACTCGTCTGAGGGCAGAAGCCCAACTATTCCTTATCAAGGCATTAGTCCTGTCCCTCGGAGGGTCTCCTACATATATTGTTATTAGCTTCACCCAATCATCAGTATTAGGAGGTGTCGATATGGGTTACGGAGGTTTTGGAGGTAGCAGCAGCACTGGAGCTATTCTTGTCCTGTTCATTCTTTTGGTTATTATCGTGAGTGCATTCTGCTGGTAATAGTTAAAACCGGCCAGCGCGGACTACGGGAGTGCTTTTCAATGAAAAGAATTCCGCTGCTGCTACCGGATGTAAAAACTAATACAGGGCAGGCATGAAACAATACCAACCAATGTAGTATGAGTACAAAGAAAGCCGGGAAACAACCGTTTTATACGGTTGACCCGGCTTTTTTGTTTGCGCTAGGCGCAAGCGGATTAGTTGTTCACAAAGTCATCGGAAGCTGGCTTCGAACGACGTTGCTCGCCACTGCGGTTCTCATAGCTGCTGCTGCTGCTGTTACCGCGTCCTTCGTAGCTGCGGCCACCTTCTCTAGGCTTATAGCCGTCACGGCTGCTGCTACTGCTGCTGCTACCACGGTTGCCGGCATATCCACTGCCGCTACCGCCGCCATAGCCGCTGCGACCACGAGGAGCGCTGCTGCTGCTGCTGCTGCTACTGCTGCCGGAACCGGTACGGTTGCCGCCGCCGTAGCCGCTGCCCGTGAAACGGCGTCCGCTGGAGCGAACATCCGGACGACGCTTTTTAGCGCGAATCGGATCTTCAGGCGTAAGCTCGATGCTGACATCCTTCTTCTCGCCCGTAATCAGCGCAATAGCCGATGCAAGCAGATTAACGGAGTCGTATTGCTCGAGCAGTTGGATGGCAACGCCTTTATATTCAACGAAGTTCTCGCCTTGAACGACTTCGAGAATGCGCTCTGCCGTAATACGTTGTTTACCTTCGATAGCTTCAGCCAAGGAAGGAACAGGTTTCTTCGCAATACGCTGGCGTGTCACCTTCTCGATGAAGTGAAGGTGATCCGTCTCACGAGGCGTCACGAAGCTCCATGCCGTTCCTTCTTTGCCTGCACGGCCTGTACGGCCAATCCGATGCACGTAGCTCTCCGGATCTTGCGGAAGGTCAAAGTTGATAACATGCGTTACGCCGGATACATCAAGACCGCGCGCAGCAACGTCAGTTGCTACAAGCACATCGATGCTGCCATCGCGGAACTTGCGCATTACGTTATCGCGCTGATTTTGGCTAAGGTCGCCATGCAGGCCGTCTGCGGAGTATCCACGCTTTTGCAGCGCTTCGCTCAGCTCGTCAACCCGACGCTTCGTGCGGCCAAAGATGATGGCCAAATCAGGGCTCTCCATATCCAACAAGCGGCTAAGAGCGTCGAACTTCTGGCGCTCATGCACTTCAATGTAGGACTGGTCAATCGTAGGCGCGCTGACTTGTTTCGGAATGACCGAAACATGCTCAGGGTTTCTCAGGAACTGCTGAGCAAGACGTTGGATGTTAGGAGGCATCGTTGCCGAGAACAACATCGTCTGACGCTCTGCCGGCACGAGGCTGAGGATGGAAGTGATGTCTTCCATGAAGCCCATGTCGAGCATTTCGTCCGCTTCGTCAAGTACGACATGTTGAACATCGTCGAGCTTGATCGTTTTGCGGTTAATGTGGTCGAGCAGACGTCCTGGGGTACCAATGATGATTTGCGGGCGCTTTTTAAGGGCACGGATCTGACGTCCGATTTCTTGTCCGCCGTAAATCGGGAGGGAACGTATACCTTTGAACCGTGCAAGCTTGCCGATCTCTTCAGCAACCTGGATCGCAAGCTCGCGGGTTGGGGTCATAATGAGAGCGACGATGCGTTCTTCGCTGGATGGAATTTTGTTGATGAGCGGAATTCCGAATGCAGCGGTCTTACCTGTACCTGTTTGTGCTTGGCCAATCAGATCGCTACCGTTCATTGCAATCGGGATGGACTTATCTTGAATTGGGGTGGATTCCTCGAATCCAAGCTCCGTAATTGCCTGTAACACCTTCGCGTCCAGGCCAAATTCAGCAAATGTTTTCAAATCTTATCCTAACTCCTTCTCTTGTGAAGCTCGCTTCAAAAATATCCTGTTAAGTATAGCATAAAGAACCGGATGAATACCAGTCGCACGCAAACAGCCATACTACATTCGTGTATATCGTTGATGGCCGTTGATGGAAATGTCCCCGCGGCCAGGATGGAGGAAGCCATGAAGCCATTTCGATCCTTGACCTCCTGGCTGGCCGTTACAGCAGGCTCGCTGCTGATTGCGATCGGCTTCAATGTCCTGCTTATTCCTCAGCAACTGTTGAGCGGCGGCCTATCCGGGATATCCATGATGATCGGTTATCTTACCGGCAGCAATATCGGCTGGCTGTATCTTGTCCTCAACATTCCTGTACTCGTATGGGGCTGGTTCTCGCTCGGTCGGCGGTTCGTTGGGTGGAGCAGTTATTCCGTAGTAGCTGCCACAATCTTCATGCAGCTGGTACCTGTTATTCCGCTTGCAAAAGATATTCTGCTTGCTTCTGTATTCGGCGGTTTGCTGCTCGGCTTCGGAACCGGACTTTGTCTTCGTGCAGGAGGCTCTTCCGGAGGTTTCGACATCGTCGCTTCCATCGTCAGCCGCAACAGGGATTTGCAGGTAGGCATGTTAATCTTCATTCTGAATGGCCTTGTGATCGGCATTCTCGTCTTTTTCACCGGGAATTGGGATATAGCCCTGTACTCGCTTATCTCCATCTTTACGGCGGGCAAGATCGTTGACCTTATCCACATCCGCCATCACAAAGTTACAGCCTTCATCATCACCCAAAAAACCGATGAACTGCTTGCTCAAATGCTCGCTCGTCCTCGAGGAGTAACCATCATAAGAACGAGGGGAGCATTTTCTTCTCAGGAACATGATATGCTTATGACGGTGACAACCCGTTATGAGCTCGAAGAGCTGAAGCTGATGGTTCGCAAACTGGATCCCAAAGCTTTCGTCAATATTGTGGAGACCGTTGGTGTCATGGGTGATTTCCGGCGTAACTCCGGTTAGCTTCATCCCTCTGTATAAGGGTAAGCGCGGATTTATCGATGCCTCCCTTTCTTCTGCCAACGGCATAGGGTATACTGGTTTTATCCCGTAGTTCATTGTTTCATGCCCAGCGTTCTTGCCCTGATATCTCATGAGAAAGGGTGATGCAAGGTGGATATGGAAACGGTCAAACTCTCGAGGATTGTGGAAAAACTGGCTCCCGAGCTTCATTCCTTCCTTACAACGCATGAGCTTGATCTCAAGATTGTTCTCCGGGACGGATTTTCGGTTTTAGAACCGGCTGACGCCATGGAGATTGTGCAACAGAGCATTTGTGAATACCAGAAGCTTACGCTTTTGCATTAATTGTCCTGCCGCTATGGCATGGACAGGGCCCGCCCTTGAGGCGGGCTTATTTATTTTGAAGATTTATTTTATATCTCAAATTTCCTGTGTCAGTGGGGCCATAATTGTTTTATAATTTCTAGAGACGATTACATAGGGAGAGAACAGAATGGAAATGGTGTACACAACAATGTTGCTGCTTATGCAACTGCTTTCTGGAGGAACGGGACCGGAATCCGGAGCCTCGCACCAAATGATGGCATCCTATATAAATGGGACCGCTGGCAAAACGATTGTCAACGCACCAACGACAGCAGTTCAGCCTCCCGATGCCGGGGGCGGAACCTTCGTCAAAAGGGATCCACAGCCCGATGCACCGGAAGTAAAGGGCGTTTATGTCACTGCTCACAGCGCTGGCGGAGCAAGGCTTGAGAAGCTTTTGTCCTTGCTCAACCGCACTGAGCTCAACAGCATGGTCATCGACGTCAAGGATGACTTTGGCTACATCACTTATCCTACGGATAATGCTGAGCTGCTGAAGATGGGCACGGCCAAAAAGTACATCAAAGACATGCCGGCACTCATGACCAAACTGAAGGAAAATGATGTCTATCCGATCGCGCGCATCGTCGTCTTCAAGGATACTATCCTTGCCGCGAAAAATCCCGAGCTCAGCTTCGTTCGCAAGGACGGAAGCGTGTGGAAAAACGGCAAAGGAGACAGCTTCGTCAATCCCTATTCCAAAGAAGTTTGGGATTACAATATCGCCGTCGCCAAGGATGCTGTCAAATTCGGCTTTAAGGAAATCCAGTTCGACTATGTCCGCTTCCCGGAAGGTTTTGAGAAAAAAGCAGACTCCTTGAAGTACACCAAAACGGATATTAGTCGTGTTGATGCGGTTGCCGGATTCGTCAAATACGCCCGCGAACAGCTGGCTGATCTCGATGTCCGGGTATCCGTCGACATTTTCGGTTACGCAGCTTCCGTACCTGCTGCCGAGGGCATCGGACAGGACTTCGTGAAGATTTCTAAGTATGTGGATGTCATTAGCCCCATGATATATCCGAGCCACTACTCGACAGGCTGGTACGGTGCCAAGGCGCCTGACCGTGCGCCTTATCAGGTTATCAAGGGCTCCATGGTGGATACACACAAAAAACTGGATCCAATTGGCGACCACAAGCCGGTCATTCGTCCCTGGATTCAAGACTTCACGGCCAGTTGGCTTGGCAAAGGCAACTATATGAAGTACGGCAAAAATGAAGTCGAAGCCCAGATCAAAGCGTTAAATGATACCGGCGTGAAGGAATATCTACTGTGGAATGCCGGCAACAACTATACGGAAGCAAATTATAAATAAAGATTTCGGCACTTATTCAAACTTATAGATTTACTGCAAAAAGCTCCGCCCCTTCAAAGGGGGCGGAGCTTTTTGCGTGAGGTCGTTAGCTGAGCGTTCCATTAACAGCGATCGCAGGGCTGGCCTACGATACTATCCCTCGATCAGGTAGCCGCTGCCGGGATCTGTGCGTTTCTTTTCGACAATTGCGATAGACTGAAGCTCTGGCATATGAAGATAATGACGCTGCACATGGCTTTCGACGTAAGAGAAAGCTTTCTCATCGGTAGCAGCCAGTACGATCAGATGAGCTTGTTTGCCTTCAGGCAGCTGAAGCTCGATTTTGTATAGGAACAAGGCTTGATCTCCTCTGCAGCTTATTGGGAAAGACGCAGTGCCAGGTTGTAAAGATCCATGTTAAATGGCTTTTTGGTGTTGACAACCAGATCAATATCGGTAGCAACCAGCTCGCCCTTGATGATGCCGCAAGACTTGGCGGATTGGCCATCCATCAGTTGACGGACTGCAAAATCGCCCAGTTGGCTAGCTAGAACCCGGTCGTTATGCGTCGGTGAACCGCCGCGCTGGATATGTCCCAAAACCGTAACGCGCGGGTCGATATTGCAGCAACCGGTAATATGATCCGCCACATCTTGGCCTTTTCCAGCGCCTTCTGCGACGATGATAATGCTATGACGTTTGCCATGTTTGAAGTTATCTTGCATACGGCGGGAAACTTCGTCCAGATCGTAAGGAACCTCAGGTACGAGGATCGTCTCCGCTCCGCTGGCTAGACCAGCATACAGAGCGATGTCGCCGCAGTGCCGCCCCATTACTTCAACGATCGAGGAGCGCTCATGCGAGGTCATCGTGTCGCGAAGCTTGTTGATGGCGTCAACGACAATACTGACTGCGGTATCAAAGCCGATCGTGAAATCGGTAAACGCAATGTCGTTGTCGATTGTGCCCGGAAGAGTCATCGTTTTGATACCGAGCTTGCTCAGCTTGTTCGCACCTTGATAGGAACCGTCGCCGCCAATGACGACCAAGCCGTCGATGCCACGCTCACGAAGCACATCTGCCCCTTTCTGCTGGCCCTCTGGCGTCAAGAAATCCTTACAACGTGCCGTTTGCAGAATGGTGCCGCCGCGTTGAATGATGTCACCGACACTGCGCAGATCCATCGGGCGAAGATCATCGTTGATCAGTCCCTGATAACCGCGCTGCACTCCGTATACTTCCAAGCCGTGATACAATGCGCTCCGCACAACAGCGCGCACAGCTGCGTTCATACCTTGTGAATCTCCGCCGCTCGTAAGGACGGCGATTGATTTGACTGCTGACATAAGTAGGTCCTCCAATGACGCTATATTTATTTAATAAAATGGATAACACAAATTCATGGGTTATGCCCGAATTCGACGGATCCAGACGCTGTTAACTCTAAAAAACAGACGGGCCAGCGTACTGTGCTTCATCAAGGAGCGCGTAACCCGCTTCACATCTCCTTGTTCGCCCACTTTGGGATCAGACAAGTAGAGAGCGAGCAGCCCCTCCACGATGAGTCGATGAAAACCGGGATCTGGCAAATGACGGATGTCTTCGCGAGCTCGCTCTACAATCATACCCATCCGCTGCGCCGCTTCTTCCGTATCGCTATAGTAATTGCAGAAGTTAAGGTCACCGCCGACGCGGTCCTCCTCCTGGTCAATGAGATAGTCGAGAAGGATATGCAAGCTGCACACATAAGGAAAATAACATTTGCGCACTGCGGAAGCTCGTTCAGGTGTCAGCCCAGGATCGGCAGCCGCAGTGAATAGAGCAAACATACCGAGCGTTGAGCCTGTTGCCGCTGCGAATTCATTCCAGCGAAGCTCCGGGTATTCTTCCTTATGCTGCTCCCACCAGTCTAAAAGCTTGTCCTCGCGCAGGTCCTTGTGGATATGCTTATACACCTGCAGATCGCCGTAAAGCGACACAAGGCGGCTTACCTCTGGCTGCGCCGCAGCATAACCGGGCAGTTGGCGAACCTGTTTTTGACAAGTGCGCACAAGATGATGGAGATAACCTCCGTCATCTTGTTCCTTTCGCAAGGCGTAGTAATTCGTCAGCTCTGCAAAAGGATCAACCGCATCCAGCATGGAGCGATGCAGCAAGCGAAAATCATCGGCATCCAGCGAAGTGCTGCGGTCGCAGAGATTGTCCAAATAATCGCTGATCGTCTGGAGCGCTACGATAAGCGGCAACAGCAAATCGCGATTATTGGGATCCAGGATCGCGTAAACAGAGCCCCCCTGACAATGGAAACGTTTGTCTGCCAAACTGGCCAGTGCCTGGGTCTGCAGCTCCGGATCTGGAATTCTTAACGCACGCTGCCTCAGCGCTTCCAACTCGGCCGATACACCTGGAAGCACATAACGGTACACGCGATACATCATACTAATCGGCTTGGAAGGGGCCTTAATTGTCCCTATCGCCCGTTCATTCATCCTTGGCGCCCCCTATGGCTGTCTTAGGAATGGCGCCGCTGTTCAATCTCCTGATTGACGCGGTACCAAATATGCAGTTCATTAATTCGACTAGCCAACTCAGCAATATCGGAATTGAGCTTGCAGGAGCGGACAAAATCGTCTTCGTCATCCAGCATCTGCTGATTGAGTACGATCTCGCGCTCCAGCGCGAAAATGACATCTGGAATACGGCCGCGGATCAATTCCCATTGCTCCACAATCCCCATCTGCTCCGTGACGTCATACTGCTCCCACTCCCGGTCGAGGATCGGCAGAGGTATTCCGAGTCTAACATCCGTTCGGAAATATCGGTTCCTCATGGTAAACCTCCATTGATACTTTACCATCCTGATGCCCTAAAATCCAGTGTCGAAGCCGAAAACGATGCCCATCCTTATGGTCGCAAATACAAACCTTTCAGGCTGTGTCAGCAATTGAAACGGTGACGTTTGCCCGTGGCTAGCTAGAACCAGGAAATGGCTCATTGCCTGCTGTTGCAGTCAGATGGTACTGTTTTATAATTCTATGTAAAAAAATAAGGTCCCTAGGCTAGGGACCTTACTTCCTCTATTATAAGCGAATCCGCCAAAACGGTTCTTATAATTTGACTACGTTAGCTGCTTGAGGACCGCGGTTGCCGTCCGTGATGTCAAATTCAACTTCTTGGCCTTCGTCCAGGGACTTGAAGCCTTCGGATTGAATTGCAGAGAAATGTACGAATACGTCTTCGCCGTTCTCAACTTGAATGAAGCCGTAACCTTTTTCTGCGTTAAACCACTTAACTGTTCCTTTCAAATGAACAACCTCCTAAAATGACGCTGCTTGAAGCAGCGAATAAGCCCATTATACACCTGCAATGAATCAATT
This sequence comes from Paenibacillus herberti, assembly GCF_002233675.1. Taxonomy (GTDB): domain Bacteria; phylum Bacillota; class Bacilli; order Paenibacillales; family Paenibacillaceae; genus Paenibacillus_O; species Paenibacillus_O herberti. Next base: position 2,109,372 of record NZ_NMUQ01000001.1, read on the forward strand.
GCAATGAGTTCAATTCCGTTATATCCATTCTTTACCTGTAAGCTTATCCCAATCGAGGCATCCGAATTTCTAGACCTTGCACCGATTCTGGAAGGAACGGCAGACCGGAACGGAAAAATGTCGGTTCCCCACCCGCACTGCGGATTGCTTCAATCAGCGCATCCATCCCACTGATTTCTTCGCTGCGCAGCGATAGGAGCGGGTACACAAGAACACGGCCCCCGGGTCGGCATATCCGCATCATTTCCAGCAGTGAATCTCGATGGAATTCGGTTCCGAATTGCTCTGCATATAGAAAAAGAAAGTGACTGCATAACACTAAATCGAAAACGCTATCCCGCATCGGTAACTTAGGCAGCGAAGCAGCTACATAACGCCCTTCAGCAGCCCCACGCTTCCGGTCAGCATGACAAATCTCAAGCGAATCCAAGCGATTACGCTTGTGCCGCTCCAAATCCTCCTCAGCTCATCTTCCCCGACGATCGCGCGTCACCGGCAGAATTCCCTTCCCAGTCCATTTTCACATTGGAAAAGAGAATATGATTATCTTAAACCGCATTTCGGTTGCTTTACAATGTTTTTTAGCGATATGATGAAGGGATAGCAAACCAGACCCGAGGAGGAGCATCATCGTGATTAAGAAAAACCTGATCTATAAGACTGACAAATACAATATGTTGAATGTTGAGGTACACGGCAAAACCATCATCGCCAGAGAGATTTCCGATCAGTGGGGAGAAGAATGTCATACCTTTCTCAGCCGGCCTGAGCTGATGCACTGGGCGGGAAACCATTTTAAACCCGAGAACTTTAAGGGTCGCGAAGAAGAGCTTGAGACGATCATGCAAAATTTGCGCGACGTTTAAGCCACTTCAAGAAGGAGTAACACCTATATTTCTCGAAGTATTCGCATCACGCGGATAGAATTGAACAGATGGAGGAAATAACCCCCGATGGACACGACCAACGCTGTCATATTCATCATCGCCAGCTTCTGCCTGGCGGCAATCGTCCTTATGAAGCGCGACCAGCTGCCGGAGCGATTGAGACGCCCGCTGGCCATCTCGGCCATCGTTATGGTGTCGATTTCTTTTGTCGTTTTGGTTGCGTCCTTTTTTACATTGGGAACATAAGGAGAGCCTGCAGCAGCCATACTAGAGGGAATTCTGTTCTCTCTGGAGGCCTATCTCATGAAATGGTTGCCCCTGCTGCTCTCGCTAAGCCTACTTCCCGGGTCCCAAAAGTATGGTCCGGCAAGCGGTCAGCCGATGTCGCCGCCAGTCCGCCTCAGCCCTGTGGCTTCCGCCCGGGCTGCAGAAGCAGCCCATCTCTCTAACCCGACAAGGAGGTCTACTATGAGCCAAGTACCAAAACGTTCCGAGACCGCACCGGAGTACCGTTGGAAATTAGAAGACATCTACGCTGATCAGGCTGCTTGGGACAAGGAATACATCAATGCCAAAGGACTGGTGAAGGCTGCTGCCGGTTTCCAGGGCAAGCTGTCGGACCCTGCTCAATTGAAGAACTGTTTTGAGCTGGAGGATGATCTCGGCTACAACGTCGAGCGCCTGTATGTATACGCTAATATGAAACATCATGAGGACACGGCGGAGCCGAAATATCAGGCACTGTCCGAGAAGTCCCAGAAGCTCAGCGTCGAGGCCGGAGAAGCGCTCAGCTTCCTTACACCGGAAGTGCTGGCATTGCCGGAAGAGAAGCTTGAGGCGTTCATCGTCGATCCACAGCTCGCTCCCTACCGCCACACACTGGAAGAGATGAAGCGGCAGAAGGCTCATGTCTTGTCTAAGTCCGAGGAATCACTGCTGGCGCAAGTCGGCAATATCAGCTCTTCGCCTCAGACTATTTTCAGCATGCTGAACAACGCCGATCTCAAGTTCCCTAAGGTGAAAAATGAGAAGGGCGAGGAAGTTGAGCTTTCGCATGGCCGCTACATCGAATTCCTGGAAAGCCGCAACCGCGACGTTCGTCGGGACGCATTCACAACGATGTACGATACATACGGCAAGCTTAAAAACACATTGGCTTCCACTCTGAGCGCAAATGTGACCAAAAACGTCTTTTACGCGAAAGCGCGCAAATATCCGTCCGTGCTGGAAATGTCCCTTTACGGCGACAATATTCCGACTTCGGTGTACTCAAACCTGATCGATACCGTGCATAAGTCGCTGCCCCTCATGTACCGTTACATGGAGCTGCGCAAAAAGTTGCTCGGCGTTGATGAGCTTCATATGTACGATCTGTTCGCGCCGCTCGTTGACGAATTCGATATGAAGATTACTTTCGATGAAGCCAAAAAGATTACGGCGGAAAGTCTGAAGCCGCTCGGCGAGGACTACGGCAAAGCGTTGCAAGCAGGGTATACGGACAGCTGGATCGACGTGTACGAGAACGAAGGCAAACGTAGCGGGGCTTACAGCTGGGGCGCTTATGGCACGCATCCTTTTGTGCTGCTGAACCACAAGGATAATCTCAATAGCATGTTCACGCTGACACATGAGATGGGCCACGCGCTGCACTCCTACTATTCGGACGGCAACCAAAAGTACCGCGATGCGCAGTATACGATCTTCCTGGCTGAGGTCGCCAGCACGCTCAACGAGGCGCTGCTTATGGACCATTTGCTCAAGAAATCGACCGATCGCAAGGAAAAAATGTATCTGCTCACCTACTATGCGGATCAGTTCCGCACAACGGTATTCCGCCAAACGATGTTTGCGGAGTTCGAGAAGATCATTCATGAGAAAACAGAAGCTGGCGAGTCTTTGACACCGCAGGAACTGTCCAAAATCTACTACGGCCTCAACGAGCTGTACTATGGCAAGGGCATGACTGTGGACAAGGATATCGAGATGGAATGGGCGCGAATCCCGCATTTCTACAACAGCTTCTATGTGTACAAATATGCAACGGGCTTCTCTGCGGCGACGAGCTTCGCCAAGCAGATTCTCGACGAGGGCCAACCAGCCGTCGATCGCTACCTTGGCTTCCTGAAGAGCGGCGGCAGCGACTTCTCGATCGAAATTTTGAAAAAGGCTGGCGTGGATATGAGCTCGCCGGAGCCAATCGAACAAGCGATGAGCGTGTTCGAAGATGTTATCAGCCAGCTGGAAGCGCTGGTGGAATAAAAATGAATCCCCGAAGGGAACGCGCTAGGCGCGGTCCCCTCGGGGATTTTTTTGACCGGAGACGAGCTCATTGGCGAAGGATTCGCCAGCTGTTAGCTCAAGGCGAGAGCTGCGGCGAGCACGCCAGCTGTTAGCTCAAGGCGAGAGCTGCGGCGAGCACGCCAGCTAGCAGTGACGAGACGAGGTTAACCGCGTCATTCGTCATCCAGGCGAAGCCGCGGATCTTGAGGGTAGCGCGCCCGCAATGCTCGGCGCGCTCCGTATCGCTGCCGCAGCTAGGGCAGCGATACATGGCCTGGACGGTCGCGCCGAGCCAGGAATCGGCGAGGGCTCCGGCCAGGCCCGCTGCGGCGCCGGCGAGCAGCAGCGTCGTCGCCGACGGAGCCGGCTGCGCGGCTGCCGCGCGCCAGGCGAGCGGCAGCTCCGCGAGCAGCGCGGCGGCTGCGCCGATGAAGGCGCCGCCTAGCAGCGCCGCGAACGTGCCAAGCGGCGTGATTCCGCCGCTCGTGCCTGGCGGCACACGGCGCAGCGTGCGCACGGAAATCGGCGCGGAGCGGCTGAGCGCGCCAACCTCCGTCGCCCAAGTGTCGGCGTTCACACTAGCCATCACGCCGACGAACGCGAGCAGCAGCCAGGGCTCCGGCCATAGGCTGTAAGCTACACACAGCAGCAGCCCAAAACCGCCGTTGGCCAGCACCTGGCCCGCGTCGCGACGGCTGCCTTTGGCATAGCTGCGCTCCGCATTTGCTTTGGCCCGATGATGCTTTTTCCACTTTGACCATAGGGTTGAACTGACAAAAAAGGCAATCAGCAGACTGAACCAAAGAGGGCCGCCAAAATAGACATAACCGGTCCCAAGCAGAATGGCCGCTGCAGCCCCCGAGCCTGACAGAGCTCGCAACTTCCAGGCAGCTCCGGCGATTACCAGGCTACCCACCACTCCAACAGCCAGCCGCAAAAGCGGACTGGTGTCCAGCATGCTCCACATATCCATCAATATCGATTCCTTTCTCTCTATCACAATCCCGACAAACCACAGGCGGTAGTGGACCTATTCAGTTCAGCAAGGATGAAATAGCGGCATTTCCACCACGGCTTCATTATTTTCGCCAAGGACGGACTTACGGCATTTCCACCAAGGCTGCGCTTTTTTCGCCAGGGACGGTCTTGCGGCATTTAGTCCCGACTGTGCTTTGTTCGGTCAAGGCCAAGGCGGACTTACTCCATCAGGCCCTTGCGGGGCCTCATTCGGCTGAGGCAGGCTGCGCAGCGCATCTCGCCAGCGCTCGGGGTAATTGGTGCAGATCATCAGCTCCGGGTCCATGAGTGCATACCGGCGGATTTGTCGATAATCATTCAGCGTCCAGGCCATCGTCCGAATCCGCTCCTGTCGCAGCAGCTTCAGCCGGTCCCGATTCAGGGAGAGATGGTCAATTGACAATAAGCTGCAGCCAAGCTGGCGCAGCTCGTTCGGCAGGCCGCTGCTCCAGCTATCGGTAATAAAACCGGTGTCCGCCGCAGCATCCAGCTCCTTCAAACGCCTCAGCACGGATCGGCTGAATGAAGTGAAGATGCTTCTTCTCTCCATGCCTGTACGATAGACGATCTCAAGCACCTTTTCTTCCAAAGGCCGAGTCGCTCCATAATGCTTGAGTTCGATATTAAAGCGAAGCCGGTCCCCGGTTTCCCGAAGCGCTTCTTCGAGTGTGGGCAGCTTTTCCCCCCGATAACTGGAGGAAAACCAGCCCCCTGCATCCAGCCTGCTAAGCTGCTCAGCGGTACGCTGGCGGGGCTCCACTCCCCCGCCATTCGTCGTGCGGCGCAGCTTGCGGTCATGAAGCAATATGGGCACGTTATCCGCCGACAGTTGTACATCGATCTCGGCCCATCCGATGTCCGGAGCTTCAGCGGCCATCCGCAGCGCTACAAGCGTATTTTCAGGGGCTAACCCTGACCATCCACGATGAGCGACGCATGGGTTTCTCAACGGGCTTTCACCGTCCCATCCGCCTCTATGTACGCCGCTTTGCTAATGCTGTTAAGCCTTTTGAGCTGAGCCTCCAGTTGCTTGCCTTGCACAGGCTGAGGACGGGACTGGACAATTTTCATCGGACGGAATTTGAGCCCGCAGCGTCCATCTTTGGTGCATACCGCGTCTAGTACCCCGCTCTCACTCGTGTTGGAATTAGAATTGGAAGTAAAAATAAAATTGCCTAAGCTATAAGCAATCCACTTGCCCTTGTACAGCTCGAAGCCTTGCAGCACATGAGGATGCGATCCGATAATCAGATCAGCTCCTGCATCGATGAAGTTTCGGGCCAGCAACTTTTGATGGTCGACTGGCTGGTCGGCGCGTTCTTTGCCCCAATGGACCATGACCACGACGAGATCCGCTTTTGATCTCGCTGCCCGGATGGCTGCCTCGGCACGAGCCGAGTCATACGCCTCTGCGACACCAGCTTTATTCGGTCCAGCTTTCCAATCGACGGTAGGCAGTACCCGGCTGACGCCGACATAGGCGACCTTGATGCCGCCTCTCTCCAAAACGACGGGAGCATAAGCCTCCTTGTCATTGCGGCCGCCACCTACATGCGGAACGTCGGCTTCATCCAGATATTTCATCGTGTCGAGGAGTCCTTCCTCACCTTGATCAAGCGTATGGTTGTTGGCGAGAGTTACGACGTCGAAGCCAGCTTTCTTCAAAGGCTTCAAGTAGTCAGGCTTGCCTTTGAATACGAACTGTTTGTCCTGTGCGGGCTTACCTTTTGTCGTAATCGGCGTCTCTAGATTGCCTGCTGTGAGATCAGGCTTGGACAAATACTGCGCCGCCCCCGCAAACGGGTAATCCAGCCCCTTACTGTCCATTAAGCCGGCTACTTTGGAAGCCAACAGAATATCTCCCGTGAAAGCCAGTTGAATCGTTGAGCCATCCTGCGGAGTCAGGCCGCTCCAGCCCTGTTCGCCGGAATCCGGCGGATTAATTGGACTCTCCACTTCCGGGCTGGCAGACGGCGTAGGGGTCGCAGTCGGGGCGGCCGAAGGAGAAGGTGAGTCTGATGGTTCCGTAGATGGCTCCCCAATAGCTTCAGCCGATGGAGATGGAGTCACTGACGGCGATGGAGTCGGCATCAAAGACGGTGTCGGTTCAGGTGAAGGCGAGGACAACGGCAGCGTTGATGGAGCTGCACTCGACTCCGCTTGCGGCATGTTGCTGGCGCTCGTTTCACTACTGGCCACTGTCCCCTCTTCTGGCGACCAGTTGGCGTAAATATACATGCCACCGGCACCAATAATTAGGGCAAGCAGCGTCAAGTTAAGGAATAATAGCCTTCGCATGGTACGCTTCTTTTTTCTGCGTTCCTGCTGTCTGGCCTGAGTACGATTGCGATACAAAAAAAGACAGCCCCTCTCACATTAAGGTAAAGAATGGATAATTGTCGAGCAGCAGGCCGCCCCCTTGGGCAGGCCTTTCGCCATTATACCATTCCATACCGCTCCGCAAAGAGGGTCTGTCCCAAATTAGTCCATAATTGACCAAATTTCCCTAGCCGCTTCGCGGCCCTGACGGATGCAATCCGGCAGGCCAACGCCGTCGAATGCGGCTCCTGTTGCAAAAATGCCCGGACAATCGCGACGCATATCCGCCCTCAGTGCAGCAATTGCCCCCATATGTCCGACCGGATACTGCGGCATGGAGTGATGCAGCCGCGTAATTTCCGTGAACAGCGGCTCTGCTTCAATACCCATCGTGTCGCGAACATCGCGGCGAACGGCAGACAGCAGCTCTGCGTCCGGGAGCATTGCGCCTTCCTCGGCGCCGGACCTGCCGACATAACAGCGCAGCAGTACATGGTCCTCGGGGCTGCTGTGCAACCACTTGGACGAGGTCCAGGTGCAGGCCGTAATCGTTCGTCCCTCTGATCTGGGCACGAGGAATCCGGAACCATCAAACTCCATTCCCGCTATATCTGAAGCTTTGAAGGCCATGACGACGTTAGCAACCGATATATAATTCACAGCACGCAAAGCCGTTACATCGGTCAGCGGCTCAAGTAAATTTGCAGCAATTCCGCTCGGTGCAGTAACCACAACCGCGTCCACCTCTAGCGAGCCGCCGCCATCCAGCTCAAGCACATATGCCTCCGTCGCACGCTCGCCTTCCACTTTACGAATAGAACGGATCAACGTATTCATTCGCCGCTCCACGCCGTCAAGCGAGCTCTCCAGGCCGTCGACCAACGTGCGGAGGCCTCCTCTGTACGTCATGAACATCCCGTTGCGCGCCGCAGCAGGGACATAGTCAGGCAGCACAGATGCAGCTACAGCCGCTTCCGACTTAGGCGCTCTCAAGCCACGAATGACGCTGCCGTGTTCCAGCTCCGCTTTTCTGAATTGCGGGAACGTAGCGGCCAGACTCAGCTTGTACAAATCTCCGGCATATATGCCAGCAAGCAGCGGCTCGCTGATCCGGTCTACCATATCGGGACCGAAGCGCCGCTCCAAGAAATCGCCTACGGACTCGTCGCTTCCATCATTCGGACGGACCGGGTTCATGAAGTCCATGGATACCCGGAACTTCGCATCGATGTCTAATAGCTCTGTTTTCAAAAAAGAAGCCATATCAGCAGGCACGCCAAGCCCCAGCCTGGGCGGCATCGGATGCAAGCGGCCTCCTTGATAAATGTAGGTCTTGGCTGCTCTCGGGTTGGTTGAAACTAGCTCATCCAGCAGCCCGAGATCCTTCGTCAGCTCTAGAATGGCATGTTTGCGCGCCAAAAAGGAGTCTGGTCCTTTTTCAATCGTAAATCCGTCCTTACGCAGCGTCTCAATACGTCCGCCAAGCCGATCGCTCGCCTCCAGAAGTACGATATCGGCCTCCCTCCCCAGCTCCTTAGCCAGCTGTTGCAGGTAAAAAGCAGTGCTAAGGCCGGTCAGACCGGCCCCAACGACGGCAATGACGGGCTTTTTGCCCGCCGTCATGATGGCAGCTTAGCCGCAGCTTCACGAATGGAATCGGCGAGCGTCTCCATATAGAGAGGATCGGAATTCAGCATGCGGATTCGGCCGAAAGATATACCGAGTCGCTCAGCATGCGCCATCGCCTCAATATCGAGGTCGTAGAGCACCTCAAGGTGATCGGACACAAAACCGACTGGTGCAGCCAGCAGCGCCTTCTCGCCCCCTTCGGCAAGTGAGCTCATCGTCTCCATAATATCCGGACCAAGCCAAGGTTCGTTTGTACGTCCCGCGCTCTGCCAAGTGAATTGCCAGCTCCCAGCCCTTGCCGCTTCTGCGACGGCACGCGACGTTTCCAGCAGCTGCTCTTCATAAGGATCGCCAACTTGGCGAATTCGTACCGGAAGGCTATGAGCGCTGAACAGCACTTTCACTTCGGCGCCGCCGGCTTTGGCCGATACGGCATCGATCCCGTCCCGGACGCGCTCGGCCAGCGCCTGAATCAAGCTAGGATGTAGATGATAGGAATCAACGCAGCTCATCTCAATCCCATGTTTCTCGGCTTCCTGCATAGCGCGTTTGTTGTAACTGGCGACACTCATCGTAGAAAAATGAGGGGCAAGCACAATGCCCACAGCCCGCTTAATACCATCCTGCGCCATCCGTTGCACGCCGTCCTCAATGTAAGGACGAGCATGTTTCAGACCCTGGTAACACCGATAGCGGCCCGTTTCAACGGTATCCAGCTTATCCTGCAGGCTGCTGACCTGGCGATCGGTATTCTCGCGCAAGGGGAATACTCCACCGGCAATTTCCTCATAACGGTCTACCAGCTCTTTGAGCTGTTCAGGGGAAGGTGCATTGCCACGACGAATATGCGTGTAATATTCCTCGACAGAATCTAGGCTTTCCGGCGTGCCATAGGACATAACCAGAACGCCGATTGCATCGTTAGACATGGGGAAGCTCCTCTCTTGCTGTATCACCTTTCACGGCTGCGCTCGCGAGAGCTTGCGCCGAGTACTCATGCACGTAATCGGTGAGCAGCTTCAACTTGTCGAGCGATGCTTCCGGGAACAGACCATGACCAAGATTGAACACATAACCCGGCTCCTGGATTCCTTGATCAATGATCGCCTTGGCATGTTCGCGAATTACTTCAATCGGAGCGGTTAACACGACAGGGTCAAGATTACCCTGAACCGTAAAGCCGCCTCCAAGTCGTCTGCGAGCCTCCGGAATGCTGATACGCCAGTCGATGCCAATCGCTTCCGCCTGCAGGCCGCGCAGCTCCGGCAACAGCTCACCCGAGCTGACTCCTGGGAAATAAATTCCCGGCTGCTCCAGATCGGACAACTCCGCGAAAATGCGTTGAATCGTCGGCAGCACATATTTACGGAAATCATGCGGTGCAAGCGAGCCGACCCAGCTGTCGAATAGCTGATACGCTTTGCCGCCACTTGCGGCATGCGCTCTGAGATAAGTGATAACCATGTCACCAAGTTTGTCCATCAGCAGGAACCATGTATCGGGGTCGCTGTACATCATCGCTTTGGTTTTGAGATAAGTGCGGGATGGCCGCCCCTCGATTAAGTAGCTGGCAATCGTGAAGGGAGCACCCGCGAAAGTAATCAGCGGCACGGTCAGTTCCCGGTCCAAAATGCGAATCGTCTCCAGCACATGGCCGAGATCTCCTTCGACATCGATCGGTTTCAGGCGCCGTACATCTTCCGCGCTGCGGATCGGATTGTGGATAACCGGCCCCGTGCCGGCGACAATATCAAAATCAATCCCTATCGAAGCGACGGGATTCATAATATCGGAATATAAAATAGCCGCATCCACGCCCAGCTTGCGAATCGGCATAAGCGTCACTTCGGCCGCCAGCTCTGGCTGCCGGCAAATTTCAAGCAAGCTGTAGGATTCCTTGATTTTACGGTAATCCGGGTCATAACGTCCTGCTTGTCTCATATACCAGACCGGCACGTGGTCGGTTTTTTCCCTCCGGATAGCCCGGAGGAAGGAGTCGTTTTTAATCATTTCCGCTCCCCTTTACTCTCTATAAATTTCCCATCCTTTCCATTATGCCCGTTTTTAAAAACGCTAACAAGCTTCGCCCCGGCAAGGCTATGACAATCCTATGACAAACGAGTTTCATCTTACCTCTAAAAGGATTATACTATCCTAAAACTCGGTCCCGATTTTTAATTTAATCAGGCAATGACAAGGAGACGGCCTCGCCCTATGACTTCACCTGCGATTAATACCGAGCTTGCCTCGATGGCATTCGATCAATCGCCTTTCGGCATTGCTTTTGCAAACCCACAGAATGGAACGTGGCTAGGAATGAACGCCGCCTTCGGCGTCATGCTGGGGGATAGTGACGATCCGCTAGCCTTGCAGCTCCCACTTGAACAAGTCATCACGGAGCCCTCCGAATCGCTAGATCAGCTAGTGGAGCTGCTTCAGGCCCAGGCAACACTCCATCGCCGCATCGGCCTGAAACATGCCGAAGGTTTTATCCTTCAACTACGCGTCAGCTTGGCTCTAGTCGTTACAGCCGGAGAACAAGCTATTATGATTACGGCGGTCGAAACCGGGAAAATTGTGCTTGATCCCTCTTCCGAGGAAAACTTGAATGAGCTCATCATCAACAATACGAGGGATCTCATCTCCTATAGCACTCCGGAAGGGACCATTTTATATATAGCGCCTTCCATTACAGAAATATTAGGTTATGACACTAGTGAAATGCTGGGCCGCAACCGTCGCTTTTTCTACCACGTTGAAGAAGCGAATCAGATGGCGCAAAGCCGGATGTTCGACCCAGAGAATAGCTTTGTCAGGCGGGTTAGGCATAAGGACGGCCGCTTTATTTGGATGGAAACCTACTTCAAGGTGCTCACTTTAAGTGATGGACAACAGCGGGTGCTCACCTTTGCTCGTGATGTGACCGCACTGAAAAAATACGAGGAAATGCTGGCCTCCGTTCACCGGATTGCAAAAATCGGCGCTTGGGAATGGGATATTGCTTCAAATATCATTACCTTTTCCGAAGATGCCCGGCGAATGTATGGTTATATGCTGCCCTCCACTTCACCGGCATGCGATGAGCTGATCGATTCCCTCCAGTTGGAACCTGTTGTTTCCGAAGGGATGAAGCAGTTTCTGCGGCTCGGCGCACAAAACAAACCTGATCATAAGTTCTGGGAATACAGCACGCGGCTGCCTGACGGGACTAACAAGTTTTTTGAAATACAATGTGAGTCCAAGCTTAATCATTATGGTGAAATTTATCAGTACATCGGTATTGTCCACGATGTTACCGAGCAGCGCGTGCTGCAGCAGAAGCTACAGGATAGAGAGCAGAGGTATAAATCCTTGTTCGAGCATAGCCCGCAAGCTGTATACTCGATGAATTTGCAAGGTGAGATCCTCACCGCTAACGCCAAGATTGAAAGTCTGACCGGGTATAGTGTGAAGGAACTGACAGGGATGAACTGGAGCTCGCTTGTCGCAGCACAATTTGCAGACAAGTCCCTGTTACATTTTGGATTGGCCTGCCAAGGTGTCCCGCAATCGTATGATCTGAAGCTCCGTCATAGGAGCGGTTACGAGATCGAAGTCAATACGGCCAACATTCCAATTATCGTTGAACAAGAAGTTGTCGGCGTGTATGGAATTAGCATGGATATTACGGATCACATGAGGTATTTGGAGCAAATTGAAAAGCTCAGCTACCAGTACACCCTTATCCTTAATTCGGTGTCTGAGGGAATCATGGGATTAGACGCGAAGGGTCGGTCAACGTTCATTAACCCGGCTGCCGCCTCGATGCTGGGCCTCTCGCCAACTGAATCCATCGGCGGTTCCTATCTCAATTATATTGACCAAACTCGTTCGGACGGCACTCCCTATCGGCTGGAGGAGTCGCCTATTAATCAGGCGCTTCGAGACGGACGCTCCTACAGCAACAAAGAAGCCGTGCTTTGGCGCAAAGACGGTTCCAGCTTCCTGGCCGAATTCCACGTTACGCCGATATCGGACAGGGGTATGCATCAAGGGGCGGTAATCGTTTTCCAAGACATCACAGATGAAAAAGAAATCATTCGCGCCAAGGAATCCGCTGAGGAGGCTGATCGCGCCAAGTCGGAATTCCTCGCTGTCATGAGCCATGAGCTTCGTACACCGATGAACGGAATTATTGGCATGGCCGATCTTCTGGGCGACACGGAGCTGGACGAGGAACAGGTGAGTTATGCCGACACTATTATCCAGTGCAGCCAGTCCCTGCTGCGCCTGCTCAACGAAATTCTTGATTTAAGCAAAATAGAGGCCGGCAAAATGATCCTGGATAAGGAGAGCTTCTCCTTGTCCTCCCTTGCTTCCGATGTGCTTGAACTGTTTGGCATCGCTGCTTCACAGAAAGGACTAAACCTGGAACTTCAGCTGGACGAGCATCTGCCCACGATGGTTGTCGGAGATGCCGGCCGCATCCGCCAGGTGTTGGTCAATCTCGTCGGCAATGCCGTTAAATTCACCGAACAAGGGAGCGTAATTCTCCATATAAAACAGCTTGCCCGCGAGGACTCATCTTGCATGCTGGAGTTGTCTGTGCGCGATACCGGAATCGGGATTTCGCTGGACAAGCAGGATCAGCTGTTCCAGTCCTTTTCCCAGCTGCATCCCGCTCTCAACCGCAAATATGGAGGCACAGGCCTCGGCCTGGCAATAAGCCGTAAACTAGTGGAGCTTATGGACGGCTCCATCAGCGTCGACAGCGCTCCTGATCAAGGCTCAACTTTCAGCATTATGCTGAACCTTCCGTATGAAGCAGCTTCGGCTCCGCCGCCTCCTTCTCGGGAGGTAAACTTTGTTCCAGAGGCTGTTCAAAATTTATCCGCCCGGTTCAGCGGACTTCACGCTCTCGTCGTAGATGATAATCAAGTGAACCGGATGCTGCTTGCAACCTTGCTTGGCAAGATGGGCTGCGGTGTTGATCAGGCTTCCAACGGGTTGGAAGCCGTTGAACAGCTTGATAAAAAGCGATACGATATCGTCTTCATGGACTTGCAGATGCCGGTTATGGACGGTTTACAGGCCAGCCGTGCGATCCACGCCCGTATTCCGGTAGAACGCCAGCCCGTTATCGTAGCGGTCACAGCCTTCGTTCGCCAGGCCGATCGAGATAAATGCGCCGCCGCTGGAATGGAAGATTTCATCAGCAAGCCCGTGTTCGCCTCCGAGGTGACGCGGGTGCTCGGCAACCTGGTTTCTGGTGCATACGATACAGCGAGCGATAATTAAAAAAGCTTCGGCAAGCCCAGGTGGGCATGCCGAAGCTTTTTTCTTGTTCAGAGATAAAATTCGGTCTCAGTCAATGAATTGAATCCCCGGTTCAATTGGAATCATAGTCCATGTAAGGCGAAGATAAAGGTTGTTATAGTTTGGATTAGGGTGATCAATGACATGGCTTACGACTACTCCGTGATCGGAAAAAGGATTCGCAAAGCTCGCGAGGACAAGGGACTGACCCAAGAGGCTTTGGCAGAGCAGCTTGATGTGTCCAATGCTTATATTAGCAAAATTGAGCGAGGCCGGACCCCGCTTAATCTGGATCGGCTTTCCGAGCTCTGCATCGTGCTAGAGGAAACGCCGGAATATTTGCTTAGCGGAGCTAACAGCTCGGCGCAGGATTTTTTGCGCAATGAGATTATTGAGATGCTGGAAGGCTGCTCGCCTGAAAAAATCCGCCTCATCTCCCAGGTTATCCGCCCGATTATCGAATACAAGGATTGATTGTACAGCAAAAAGCATTCCACGGCAGATTCGACTGCCGGGAATGCTTTTTTGTTTGCCTTGCATCTACGTTGCCTGGCATCTACACTGTCTCGCCTCTCGGCTGACCGCATCTCGCAACAGGCGGCGGGCCGGAGACGGAACAGCTATTGGTTATTGAGCCTTCGCTGCGAACACTTCTACCTCGTCCGGACGGTAAATGCTAACCAGCTTGCCATCCTTGTCGGTTGCGAACAGAACGGAACGTTCCGCTTCCAACTGGAAGGAATAACGCGTGCCAGTTACAGGGTCCTTCACACTCACATCGGCATCAAGCGCATATTCGGAAACGAAGATGAATACGGCGCCGTCGCGGAACTGCAGCTTGCGGCCGTACACTCCCGCCAGTTCGCCGCCTCTCTCCCACTCCAGCTCAGGCAGAACCCCTGCCGTCTCCAGCGCACGGTCATAAACCGCTTCAAGAGGCATATAGCTCTCAGCCATCTCAAGCGGCAGCGGGCACCAGAGAAGACAACCTTCGCCAAGCTCAAATTGATGCAGTTGCGCTGCGGCGTTCGCAGGGCGACCATCCTCGTTAAGCAAAGCTTGTTTGCTCAAGCGGGCGATGCCTTCGCCAGCGAAACCAACGGATAACAGCTCTCCGTCCAGCTCAAGCGCCTCCTCGCGGCGTACATTGGCGAGAACCGACGGGCCGGTCAGTGCAGCCGCCCGGTCCGTACGATGCCAGTAGGCATCAAGGTTCAGCGGACCGGTAACAAGCAAGGTACCGCCCGTGGCGGACGCCCAATCCAGCAGCGCTTGCAGCGCCTCGTCGCTCAGCGCATGAGCCGATGGCACGGCAATAAGCTTCGGCGATTCGTAGGACCCATCCTTCAAGATGTCGAGCCCATACTCACTAAGCGAGCGGAAAGGTACATTCATCCGATGCGCAAGCGAACGTGTCATGCGTGAAGTGATCTCCTCCGCCGACGAACGGTTAGAGAAGTCGTTGCTATACGGATAAACAACGGCTACTTCCTCCAGCTTACGATCCTCGAACAGATGACCCGCTTCCTTGATGAAACGGCCGAAGTCATAGGACACGTCAGCCTCCGGCTTTTCGGTTCCATCTGCACGCAATGCCCCAATATGGGATTCATTGATGTTATGCATGTAGTAGTTGATGTTCCAGATCCACTGGATTGCCCCTGCGCCGCCAGTTGAGAAGGAATAAGCGTACTTGCGCTCAAGCATGGCATGCAGCTCTTCCTCGGTGCGTTTAGCGAAGCCATCCGGTGTTTCTACATACATGATGCCTGTCTCTTGAATGACATTAGGCTTGTTTGGCGTTTTGGCGAAAATGCCGTCCAGTACGAGCTGATCATTTTTCCACCAGGAATGGACGGTCGTGTAATCGACAGCTTCCTCGTAGAAAAGCGGAGATGGACGCTGCGCCTGCAGTCCTTCGTCCTGACCAACGGTTACAAGCTGCTTCGGCTGAACGGCCTGGAGCGCGTCCCGAAGTTCAGCTGCCCAGCGGTTATGCATATCCTGCGAGAACAGCAGATAGTCCAGCCACTGGCCGCTGCGCTTCTCGGTCAGCTCCGTCGTTCTGAAGCCGATGTCCCCTTTGCGAGGTGGCTTGATGCTGCTGAATGTCGGCAAATCAAGCGGCGACATATTCCATGCCTCTTGCAGCTTGACAATGCTGCCATGACGCTGCTGCAGCCATTCCCGGTACGCAGCCAGCTCGAAACGGTCGCCGAGCGTGCTTGCCGCGCTCCACAGCTGCAATGGGTTGAACATTGTCGGCTCGTTGATCAAATCCCAGTGCACATGGGAGCTATGTTTATGACGGGTCGCAATCGCCGTCAGGAAGCGCTTCTGAGCTTCGACGCTGCGAGGGTCCAGGTAAGGGTTCTCCCCTTCCCATAGCTCTGGCGTAAACGCGAAGAAGTTGAACACAACCTCCAGCCCATGCCGCTTCGCCGTCAGGAAAATAGCGTCGACAGCGCGCATCATCTCTTCGCTTACATGTCCGTCTACGAAAGCCATTTTGCGCAGCGCGGTCCAAATGCCAGTCCGGATCATGTTGATGCCGGCTTTTGCCATCTGAGCCATATCGCGATCCCATACCGCCGCATTTGGCAAATGCATGTATTTGCGCGCCACATCGCTCGTCATATAGGTCATGCCGACGATCGGCAACGGCTTACCGTCCTTCACGAAGTAATCACGGTTCACTTCGACCATGCTGCCCTCGCGAAGCAATTCCTCGTCACGTCCCCAGAAGCCCTGCACCAAACGGCGAATTTCACCGCTGCTGACAGCGATCAGCTCAGCGTCAACGCGATAATAACCTGGCTCAGCCCCAATCGGCAGAGGCACACGCTCATAATCCGTCAGCTCGTGGGATCCAAGCGTTAGGCTACCCTCTGTCACAACAGCTTCTTCCGTGCCGTTGATGCGGCTTACTTTGTATGTCACTTGCCAGCTGCTATCACCATTCGCGTTGAGCCGCTGCCGCTGAAAAGTAAGCATCGGCTTCTCGCCGATCTCATAACAGGCATAGTTAGGCTTCAGCCACCACTCCGTTACGCCGCGAGCCGTGAATTCCGCCCAAGCGGCGAGCGCTTCCGCCCCTTTGCCGCCGTCCCAGAACGAGGCGCCTGCCTCGCGGTTAGCAAAAATCCAGCGACCGCCTGCGAAATCTCCCTTTGTATTCTCAAGGAGAACGACAGGCGCGCAGCGCTCACGCTCATCCTTGTCGAGGCCGGTGAGCAGCGGGTAAAGATGCGCATCCATCGGTCCACCGGAGCCATTTTCATGGGGATGGTCATGGGAGCGGGTCACATGCAGAGCCAGTCCGTACGTCGAAGCATTGTCGAAAAGCGGCTCCGTTCCAGCAAGCAGCGGAATCGCCGCGGACGCTTTCCATTCGGTTACTTTAGACGTATCAATACGCAGCGCTTCATGGATGCCGATCGCTTGGTGGTAGGCCGTCTGCTCGGCTTCCGGCTCCCAGCCGTTCGCGCCAAGCCCGACAGGAATGCGCAATGGGGTGCCACCAATAGTGACAAGGCCTCCTCCGCGTTTCAAATGCGCCATAACAGCTGGCCAGGCTGCTTTTGGAAAATAAGGGCCGTGCAGCATGAGAAGCGAGTCCGGCTGTTCTTCATCAAGACGGCTTGCCAACTCTTCCGCCCCAGTTATTCGGTTGGCTAACGGCAGAAGCTGTTGCTCAGCGGGACGCTGTCCCGGAAAAGGAAAGCTTGAATCATAAAAAGCAACCCATGTTTTCATATCTAATCGTCCTCACTTATTAAAAATTTACGCTTGCGTTCGGTTGTTAGGTTTGTTAGGCTAATTACAGCTGAAATTTAACCAAACTTTAGAGGGTGCAAAGGTCGATGTCAAGAGGCGGAAAAGTAACGATGCAGCAGATTGCCGATCGGCTGCATGTGTCAAAATATACCGTATCGCAAGCGATGTCCGGAAAATCCGGCATTAGCGAGGCTACACGCCAACGTGTACTGGAAACAGCTCAAGCTATGGGTTATGAAGCACCGCCCACAAGGACGGAGCCTAGAGCGCTACCAACGAGGCTGGTTCATCCCGACTTGTTAACTCATTCAGGCGCCGGGAATGCCAATGCGGAGGGCGGTTTTATCGTCGTTTGGATGTCACGCGTCCACCAAGAGGAGAAAATGTATTGGCAGCGGGTGCTCGGAGGTATTCAGGAGGGCTGCCGCCAGCGCGGCTGGGGCACCGTCGTGTTAGCTCCGATGGATGACGGCAAAACAGCCGATATTTTGCCGCCTTACCTGGATCGCTCCCGCTGTGCCGGCGGACTTGCTGTCGGCTCCTTCCCGCTGCGACAGCTGACCGCTATGAAGAGAACGGCGTTGCCGGTCGTCCTAGTTGATCACCAGGAGCCATTTTCCGGCCTCGATAGTGTAGCTAACGATAATATTGCAGCAGCGCGAATGATTTGCGGCATGCTGCTGGACAAGGGTTGTCGCAGCTTTATTTTTGTTGGCAGCGATCGCTTCTCGGTTAGCTTCAGGGAACGGTGGCTCGGCTGCCGCTCCGCTCTGGAGCAAACATTCGCCCAGCGTCATGACGGTGCGCTGCGCCGCTGGAACATCCCCTACTCCCGGGAATGGGAAGAGTCTATGCTGAGCAGGTTGGAAAAAACAAGTGATGAAGAGCTGCCAGACGCCTTCCTTTGCGCTAATGACGATATCGCCATCCAATTGCTCAAAGCCTTACAGCAAAGAGGTGTGGCGGTTCCCGGCCGCTGTCGCGTCGCCGGCATCGATAATATCGAAGGCTCTAGCTGGACGAGGCCGCCACTCACTACGATGGACCTCGGCAAGGAAGTGCTAGGACAACGCGCCGTTGAGGCGCTTGAGCGGCGGATGCATATGCCGAGCGCATCTGTGGAGCGCGTCGGGCTCGTGCCAGAGCTCGTACTGCGCGGCAGCACATAGAGCGTTCTGTTCAAACTAAGCATTAAACTGAACCTAAAAAAAAGAAACAGCGGCGGTCCAAGTCTCCAACATGGAGTCCGGGCTACCTCTGTTTTTTTATGCGCACAACTATAAGTATCGTTTCATCTTTGGCAAACTAATATTCCCGCAACGCAGCCTTTCTTTAGGAGCGCACTCGCATGACGGCCAGCCCGTCATAGGCAGGCAGCAGTGTACCCATCAACCGAGGGTTCTCGGCCAACTGCCGGTTGACCTCCCTCATCGCATCTAAAGTCGTTCCTATTCGTGCCGGATCAGCAACGCGGCCGCGCAGCAGCGTGTTGTCCGCTACGATTACTGCTCCCGGTTCGGCCAGCTCAAGCGCCGCCTCCAGGTAGCGGAGGTAATTTTTTTTGTCCGCATCGATGAAAAAGAAATCAAAACGCCGCCCATCCTGCTTCAGCTTCGCCAAGCTGTCAGACGCGTCTCCGATGAAATACTCCACCTGCGCGCCGAACCCGGCTGCAGTCAGATGCTCTTGAGCTGTATCGGCGTAATCCTGCAGCAGCTCAAGCGAGGTCAAACGCCCATCCGGCGTCATTCCGCGAGCCAGGCAAATGCCGCTGTAACCTCCCAGAGCGCCAATCTCCAGTACGCGGCTCGCTCCGCTCATGGAGACAAGCAGTGTGAGCAGCCGACCATAGGCGGTCGGTACGGAGATCTCCGGCATTCCTTTGCTGCGAATGCCATTAAGGGTACGCTGCAGGTCCGAATCCGGCGGAAACAGCGTTTCTATGTAGGCCTCCATCTCTTCTTGACCAAAAATCATTTCTTTCATCTGCGATCTCCTACCTTTCTCGTTGTACTTGTTCCGTATGATCGCCTATACTTGATTGTATGACGATAGGACAGGAGACACAAATGCTCCTGACCAGATATGGAGTGAAATGAACCAGATGCAACAGCTTGAACTTATTGCAACCTCCCCTATGGGGCTTGAAGCGATTGTCGCCAGGGAGCTTAAAGACCTTGGTTATAATGACGTTAAAACCGAAAACGGACGTGTCACCTTCCGCGGTGGACTGGAAGATATTGCACGCACGAATTTGTGGCTCCGTACATCGGACCGAGTACTCGTGAAGATGGCTGAATTCCGCGCCGTCACCTTCGAAGAACTATTTGAAGGAACACGCGCCATCAACTGGCCGGACTGGATTCCGGATGACGGAGAATTCCCGGTTAACGGCCGCTCGCAAAAATCCCAGCTTTCCAGCGTACCTGCTTGCCAATCCATTGTCAAAAAAGCCGTCGTTGAACGGATGAAGGACGAGTATGGAACGGAATGGTTCCGCGAGGATGGCGCACGTTATGTCATTGAGGTCAGTTTGATGAATGATATGGCGCTCATTACGCTCGATACGACCGGACCGAGCTTGCATAAGCGCGGCTACCGTAAACTTGTGACGGAAGCTCCGATCAAGGAAACGATGGCAGCGGCGATGGTGCTGCTTAGCCGCTGGCGGCCAGACCGCCCGCTGTACGATCCTTTTTGCGGCTCCGGCACGATCCCGATCGAGGCCGCAATGATCGGCTGGAACATCGCTCCGGGCATGCGCCGCGACTTCAACAGCAGCCACTGGGACATTATGGGCCAGAAACGCTGGGATCTCGCTCGCGAAGAAGCGATTGATTCCGTCAAGGACGATGTGAAGCTCGAAATTAGCGGCTCTGACATGGACCCGGAAGCAATCGAAGTGGCCCAAGCTGCACTTAGCAAAGCCGGCTTCGCACGCGAGATCAAGCTGCACACAATGCCGATCGCCCGCGTTCAGCCTGAGGGCAGGTACGGCTGCATCATTACGAATCCGCCTTATGGAGAGCGGCTCGGCTCCGAAAAGGAAGCGGACAAGCTCATCCGTCAGCTCGGCTTCATCGGTGCGGTTAAGAAGGACTGGTCGGTGTTCGCCCTCAGTCCAGCCAAAACCTTCGAACAGAGTTATGGCCGTTCCGCGGACAAAAAGCGCAAGCTGTACAACGGGCGCATTGAATGCCAGATGTACCAGTATCTCGGACCATTGCCTCCGCGTCCACGCCTGGACTCGCAGCCTAAAGAATAACAGGTTGCCAGCTCAGTTAGCTAAATCAGCTCAACCCTAAAGATGCTGCGCCAACATAGCGCAGCATCTCCACAACGAAATAAAACCGGCGTTGCCGGCGGGGAATCCCGCCGGCGGCAGCCGGTTTATTTTTTGATAAACTTCTTAACCTTCTCCAGCACTTCGTCTTCAGTCGGCGCCGTTATATAACGGCCATTGATGAATACAAAAGCTCTCTTGGCGCAAGGTCCGCAGTACGACTTGCAGCCCACCTTGATATCGGCTTCCGGGTCAAGCTTCTGGAGCTTGGACAGCATCGTTTTGACCCGGGTGAAATTACATTTGTCGCAAATCCGAATATCGTTCAAGGCGAGCTCACATGTACCGCCTGGAGTGGCGGTCATTTCCTCAGTGATCACCGTGATTGCCCTTGGTAGGATTCGTTACAACGAAACCTTCCTCCGGTGTGTATAGATAGTCGATCATAACTCCGTCCAACAGATCGACGTCCTTCTCCAGCAGCACATCGATCTCCTTATCAGTGGAGATAAGCTCATCCTTCTCCGTCTGATCGTCGATGCCAAGGCCGTAATGGGCATGGTCTCCGTGGGAATGAGTAATGTACACGCGGAGATATTTGCCCTCGTGCTCCGGCTTGTCCAGCTCGGCCTTCAGAATCTTGGCCGCATTGCGAGTAATCTTGCAGTTCATGACGTTATCCTCCTATGACTATCATAACCCTCTTGCCCGAGGCAGGAGGACTAGCGTTAATATTCAATATTATTCTATAGAAACTCGGCTAAAACTTCAACCCGCCCGGTACTTGTTTTCCATCCAACGGGTAAAACCTTCAGCAGCCAGCATCGTCACTGCAATATCATCAACCGGCATGAACGGCATTACATCTGGAAGAACCCAATACAGTCCAACCGGTAACAGGAACATCAGCTTATGAATGAGCTTCACATTCGGTGAACGGAGAAGCCAGAATATTCTTGTAAAAACATGCTTCCAATGCCGCAGGGAGAGTAGCTTGCGCATCGTCATTCCTCCTAGGAGAACAGGATATCCGGATTGTTTTGCTTTTAAACACCGGTAAGAGTTATACGAAACATCCGTTCTCACGGTTGCAAATATTCATATAAGAAAAAGGAACCGATAGGCTCCGCTGGTTGTCGAGAAAGTCTTTCAACGTGAGAATTGGGTATTCAACCCTACTCTCACGTTGAAAATATTACTCAAGGAGCTCCAATGCCATCAATAACCCAAATGAATCCATACTTCTTTAAGTAATACCCATTAAGACTATTATTCGTTTGAAGGTCTTTACCCTTATTTACTGTAAAGTATTGGGCCTCTTTGTTATTTTTAATATCGGTCTCATTGACCTTTACAATCAAACTATTTATCGGTTGAAGTTTGAATATTAGATCCCGACGGATTGTAAGAGAGGTGAAAGAGTAGTAATAAACAGACAAAGAATAATTGTAGATAATAGGATAAGGATCATTCTTTTTCTGTGTTTCATTTTACTGTTACCCCCAGTTTAAAAATGGAAGTGAGAGAAGAATCTTATCGCAAATAAGGATAAGGATTAGCGTTGGGTATCTACGGTTTGGTGACTTATCCCTATTGTATAATATCACCAATTTATACAATAATGAACCTGGATGCTTGAGCATCAATAGTTCTGTATACAAAGAGAAACCCTGCCGTCTTGAAACAAGACGGCAGGGTTTCTCGACAATCTGAGGAGCCAATAGGCTCCTGTCAGCTGCATCTCGCGATTCGCAGCAGTTCATCAAGCAGGGATTGAACCTTACCGTACATGTCCGGCCACTGCTCCAAGGGCAAAGGATTCTCCCCTAGGCCAGCCTCAATTGTAAAGCCAGGGCGGCGGAACTTTTGGATGAACCAATCTTTGTAGCCGGCGTCACTGTCGGCCAGTGCAACCGCAGCATATCCGCTGGCATAACTGAGCCGCTCCGCAATTGCCTCCGACTCCGGCGGCTCAAGCCCCCGGTAGTTCCAGTATATTTCTTCCCCTTGCGTGTGCAGCGCAGCCACCATGTCGAACGATTCCCGTTCTGTCAGAGCGGCGACTGCTCGCGATTCGGGCTCGCTCAGCGGGTTGTCGCCGGGATAGTCGCGCGGCCCGGGTCCGGCTTTGCCACGGCGCTGTTTTTCCAGTTCCCAGCAAGCTGGGAACTGATCATTGAGATCAACACCACGGATATTCGCCTTCCAAGCGCTGAAGTCCGTGCTGCCCTCATTCCATTCCAACAACTGTCTGCCATATGGATGTTCCGGCGGAACCCCGTTAAGCGCCAGCTCGACCCCATCAGGATTGACCATGGGCAGCAGCCACACCGTCAGCTCATTAATGACGCCCTCACCGGAAGCTTGTCGTTCCAAAAGCTCCTCCGCATACATCATGAGCAGCAGGCTCGTAATCCATTCGTTAGCATGGAATGCCGCATTGACAAACACGTACCTCGGTCCGCTGCCGATGCGCAGTGACTCCAGTCGTTTGCCCATAACGCTTGTACCAACTGGCTGACGATGCATGTCCCGGTAGCGACTCTGAAGCGTATCCAGATCAACTGCCAGCTGAGCAGGACCATAACGGCAAGCCTGTACGATTTTCCCTGACCTGTCCCTGTTCATATTCGCCGCCTCCCTTGTCTCCTACTGCATCTATATGCCAGCATTAACCAAGGTATCCCGCCAACGGCATGAGAAAAAGGCTGCTATGCTGATCGCCGATAACTTCCGATCTCAGCCTACGGCTGAGCTGGAAATCAACAGATGATCAATGCACGCAGCCAAACGGCCTACCAATCAGCCGATTTGTGGAATTTGCCAGACAACTGGCGTAAGGACGATTTGTTTACCCAGCCATTGCTGAGCAATGCGCTTAAATATACGAGGATCACCGCTGCAGAAGAACTGATGTACAGGAAGCTCAGGCTGTGAAGCAAGCTTGCCTGTTTCCTGCAAAATCGTGCTCATCTCACGGGCCGTCTCGCTATCGGAGCTAATCAGCTTCACGCCTGGCCCCATCACTGCGCCGATCGATTCGGTCAGGAATGGGTAATGCGTGCAGCCGAGAATGAGCGTGTCGAGCGGAATGTCTTTGAGTGGAGTCAGCGAATCCCGTACCGTTTCATCCGTCTCGTCGGAGCGGAAATTACCCTGCTCCACCAGCGGCACGAATTGCGGGCAGGCCAGACTGGCTACATGAATATTAGGGTTGAGCCGTTTGAGGGCTTCTTCATAAGCGCGGCTACGGACTGTTCCAACCGTACCAATGATTCCGACAACGCCGGATTTGGTACTGTTGATAGCCGCACGAGCACCGGGATTGATGACGCCGACCACCGGTACGTCCACGAAACTGCGGATTTCCTCCAAAGCAACTGCCGTTGCCGTATTGCAGGCGATAATAATCATTTTAGGCTTAAACTGCATCAAATAGGAGACGATCTCTCTCGTGAACCGGATGACTTCTTCCGCCGGCCGAGGTCCGTAGGGCGTTCGTGCGGTATCTCCGAAGTAGATGACCTTCTCGCGCGGCAGTTGACGCATCACTTCGCGGACAACCGTCAATCCCCCTACTCCGGAATCTAGGATGGCTATCGGTCTTTGCACGTACACACCGCTTTCCTTGAACAAGATTAACGTCAGCATTTGCTAAGACAGCATATGAGATACAACTGTCGAACGTACCTTACATCTTAGCGGATTAATAGAATCGCTTCAAGCCGCCGACCTCTTATTCGCCACCAGCAAGGTGCAGCGGCATCGTTACTGTCATAACCGTGCTTACTCCTGCGATGCTGATCGCTTCGATACGACCGCCGTGTATTTGCATAATTTTACGGCTGATCGAAAGTCCAAGACCGCTGCCTCCGCCTTCGCGAGTTCGAGCCCGATCCACCTTATAAAACCGGTCAAATAAAAAAGGCAAACTTTCCTCCGGAATTCCAGCTCCTGAGTTCTCAATGGCGATCACTGCCTCTTCGCCGCTGCGATGCAGCTTGACGCTGATCGACCCGCCCTCCGGGGTAAATTTAACCGCATTATGCAGTAAATTTATCCATACCTGATGCAGCAAGTCGTCATCCACCTCCGCCTCCAGCGGATCGAGGATGACGCTAATCTCCTGATTTTTATGGCTCCAGAGCGGTTCCAGCGATAGTACAGCATGCCGCAGCTGCCGGTCCAACCGGACCGATTCGGGGTAAAATGGATGTTGATCGGAATCAAGCGAAGCCAGCTTCAGCATATTTTCCGACAGGCGGGACAGACGCAGGCTCTCCTCTTCAATAATATCGAGGTAATGTTTCCTCTGAGCAGGTGGAAGGCTCTGGTCCTTCAAGGCGCTGGCGAATCCGCTGATGGAAGTAAGAGGAGACTGAATCTCATGCGAGACATTGGAGATGAACTCTTGACGCATAATCTCCATTTTGCCCAGATCAGCTGCCATATCGTTGATTCCCTGCACCAAATGGTTGAAGCGGTCGCTGTCATCCCATTGTTCAGGCAAGCTGATTTCCACTTTGAAGTCCCCGTTTGCAATCCGCCGCAGCGCGTCATGAATGGTCTGGAACACCTCCAGCCTTCGGTTGCTCACGAATCGCGCAACGATGAGAAACGTGAGCCAAAACAGGAAGAAACCAAGCAAAGTAGTAACGAGATGCTCGATAAGGGGAACAGGCTGCCATCCCGAAAGCTCCACCAAGTAAAAAGCGAGCGTCCAGCATGCGGTGATCCAGGTGATGAAGGCCAATCTCCCCAGCAACCCGCGAATTCTGGCGCTAATTTTGCCTGAGGGCCGTTTCATGGTTTCTCCTCCAACCGGTAGCCAAGTCCCCGAATCGTGCGGATCTCTACATGCTCGGCATTCTCCAGGCGATCACGCAGGCGTTTGATGTGGACATCAAGCGTCCGCTCGTCCCCCTCATAGTCATACCCCCATACCTGCTCGACCAGCTGCTCCCTGACGAGCGTTTTACCGGGATAACTGGCCAACAGGAACAGCAGCTCAAACTCCTTGCGTGGCAAGGTCAGCTCCTGCTTGCCGATGCTGCACTCAAAGGTTTTGCGATCCAGGGTCAACTCACCAATTCGGACCTGCTGGGATGCCGCGATACGGCTACGCTTCAGAAGCGCCTTGACACGGGCGGTGAGCTCCAGTGGATCAAAAGGTTTAACTACATAGTCGTCCGTCCCAAGCTCAAACCCTTTGATTTTGTGCATGGATTCACCCTTGGCTGTTAACATGAGCAGCGGCAACTCCCCGTTCTCCTCGCGCAGCCTGCGGCACAGCTCCCAGCCGTCCATGCCTGGCATCATTACATCGAGAATGACCAGATCAACTGACGTCTCGGATAATCGATCCAGCGCTTCCCGTCCACTGGCCGCCTCTGTCGTAACGAATCCTTCCTTTTCCATAAAATGAACAACTAACTCCCGAATATGACTGTCGTCATCAACAACGAGAATATGCGGCATCGCCTATTCCTCCTCTCCCACTGAATCTGCTCTCTTTTAACTGCTGGATGAACAACGTCGTTGTTGATTAATCCAAATTACCTGTTTTTATCCGATCGAACAAACAACATCGTGCCGACTACTGTGAACAGTACAAATATAGCAGCCATCACGGTCAGATTGAGCGCCGGAGAGTTTAATACAATTTGATCATACATCGGAGTACCCGCGTAGAATACCGCCCGCGCCAGATCAATGCAATAGGTCATCCGCATCAGCTTCGCGAGGAAGGCCAAAATGCCGGTAGAATGCTGGATCGGCGTGAGCGCTCCGGCTAGGAACATCTGCGGCATAATGAGCATCATGGAGCCGATGTCGGCTGTTTTGCTGTCATTGACGATGCCGATGAACAGAATGCCGAGTGATCCCCCAACCAGGCAGAAAAGCGGGGTCAATAGGAATACGTACACGATGTGCCAGCCGCCAAGCGGAATGCCCATGACCGCAGCGACGATCAAAATGCCGATCAGCCCGATCAGGCTGGTGAAGCTGGAGCCAATCATTTTTCCGATAATAATGGAATACCGCGAGATGGGGCTGACGAACAGCTCCTGCGTTAGATTCTGATCGCGTTCCTCGATAAGCGAGCTCATCCCCGTAATCAGCCCGGTAAAAGTACTGTTGACGATCATGCCGATCATCATGAACTGCAGAAAATTGAAACCGAGCCCACCTGCCATATTCTGGTTCAGACTGCCGCCCAATATTCCCATGAACAGCAGGGGCATAATGAGGGATACAATGAGCAACGTCGGGTTTTTTAAGCTTTTTGTAATGTCACGCGCCGCGATGGCGGCAGTCGCATTTGTCTCTCTTCTCCAGACAGCGATCATACGGCCTCGCCTCCTTGAATTAAGCTGAGATAAGCTTCTTCAAGCGTTGGCTGGCGGATATCGAGACGACTGAGCGGAGTGCGGATGCCGGAGACGATCTGCTGAGCGCTGCGCTGCCCCGGGAAAACGGCAAGCGTGTCCTGCTGCTGCTCGTAAGCGACGCCTAGTCCATCCAGCTCGGATTTCAAGCTCTCCAGCTCCTCCGATCCCAGCATTATCCGCTCCGGCCCCGCAAGCTGCCGCTTGATTTTATCCGGTGTACCGAGCACGGCGATTCGTCCGCCGGTCACCATGCAGACGCGATCCGCTTCTTCCGCTTCCTCCAAATAGTGCGTAGTCAGAAACACGGTCAGATTTTCCTCTTGGCGAAGTTGCTTCAGATAAGCCCATATCGATTGGCGCGCTGATGCATCAAGCCCTTGGGTCGGTTCGTCCAGGAACAGAATTTGCGGTTTATGAATCAGACTGCGCATAATTTCCAGCTTGCGCTTCATACCGCCGGAAAACCCTCTCGTTTTGCGGAACAGATTATCCCTCAGGCCAACAACCTCCGCGAGCTCTTCTACTCTTTTGCGGTACGCCGCCGGCATCATCCGGTACAATGGTCGATACGGAAACACGCCGTATATGCTGGCATGCAGCCGGATGTTCTCCTCTGCGGTCAAATCGAGATCCAGACTCGGGTTCTGAAAAATAATACCGACATTCCGCCGCACCTGCGCCGCATCCTTCTCAATGTCCCAACCCGCGATGCGTACACTTCCTGAGGTCTTAGTGAGTGTAGTTGTGAGAATGCTGATCGTCGTCGTTTTCCCGGCTCCGTTTGGCCCGAGAAGCGCGAAAAACTCGCCTTTCCCGACTTCAAAGCTAATCCCATCTACGGCTGGCTTTTCGGCTTTGCGGTACTTTTTGACTAATTGATTCACTTCAATGACGGATTCCATTTGTTGTGCCTCCTTGTTTTCTGAAGCCTGCGAGAGCACTCGCCCGCGCTGCTCGCGGCTGAATGGAACCATCATATCCCATCAATATGAACCGAATATGTCTTGAATTGATGTTGAGCCGGTTGGAACATAACAAAAGAAGCACAGTCCGCTTAGAGACTGTGCTTCTTCTTATTATATTTGAGTATGGTATTAAGCATTGATTTCGGTTTTGAGCATTCTTCTTACTATATTTTTTCCGGTTTCATCCTTGCCTTGAATTTCTATATTCATCCCATCGGAGTTTGGAAATCGGACAAACCAGATCGTTCGACCATCTTGAATCTGGATCATTTTTGCAACCTGCTTATTTAGTGTCTGTTTATCAGTCAATTCAATAGTTACAACATCCGGATCAAATGATTCCCCATAGACGATCGGTAGTTTCCCAGACCTGTCCGTTTCAGTTCCTGGTACATATTCAATGATCAAACCCTTATCCTGCTTCAATTTGTTAAGGCTGCTATACTGATAACTCCCACCTGAAACCCATTTCCAGCCTAACACGGTCTTCTTCCAATATTCCAAGTTCAAATCAGCGGATTTCTCAACTAATTGACCGTATTTCCTTGTATAAAATACAATCACACCATCGTTCGTCCATTCTTTATGAACGATATCCTCCATCTCAAAATCTGGAATGTTTAAGGTGTGATACCTTTCCGTAATAACCCCTCTCAAAGTCTGATCAATGGCTGGGTCAGCCGCCGGATTTGTCAGTTTCATCGGGAATAACCAAGCGAACACGATAAATCCTATTAATACAATACACAATATTGCTATCGATGTTTTCCAAAGCCATCGTGGTTTTCTCACCTTTACCATCCTCAACCAAAAAAGAGATCGATAATGTTTGAACCGGTAGACGATTGTTTATTGTAAAACTCAGAATACCCGCAGCTCTCGCAATACACAACGACAAATTGATTATGCTGAACATCAAACATCTTGGAAAGGCCCGTGCCGGTCATGGCCACTTCTTTGGTTTTAGCGTCCTTGCTTCCACATTTGATACATCCCTTTTCAGCCATATTCCATCGCTCCTTGTCTATGATGTTACTTTATACTTTTCCAGTCCTTGGAAGGTTGTGCTAATTTGGAACAAAATATAATCGCAAATCAAACAAAAGCCCAAACAACTCTTTTCCAGGATGGAACACCGAACAAGCAACGGACCCCTGCGCTAGCGCAAGGGCCTGTTGCTTGTTTGCTGCTGTATTCTCCGCGCCTATTCCTCTCCGCAACCCGCCGTTTCCGGGGTGCCGCGCAGGAACACTTTCACATTGACTTCCGGCTTCGGATCGCCCTCGAATCTGCAGCTGAACGACAGGTTCTGTCCGCCGTGACGCACAGTTGGTGCGTCCGCCGTCGCTTCAACGGTGCGCAGCAAGTTCCAGTTAATGTCGTAGATATGGCCGATCTGGTCGCCGTCGCAGACCAAGTATTCGTTGGCTTTAACTTCCGTATCAAAGGTCATATAAGAGCCGTCGGTGTAAAAGGTCGGGCGTTTCACCGAAGCGTCCTCGTTGCCGTAAACCGGGCGGACACGCATCGTGAAGCGAAGCGGCTGCGCCTCGTATTTATTGAATATCGCCCAGTCCGAGCCTCCCGGTTGGCCAGGCTGCAGCTCTGTCGGACTGCATACAAACGGTTTGGGAATATGCACCGGATACAGCTTCCACCGCCCCGGTCCGTCCGCCTCTAGATGCCAGTCACCTTTCGGATCGACCATCCGCTCACGCTGCTCGTCACTGAACGCTCCCGCCCGGCGCGCAGCCTCCCACACGGAAACCGCCGCCAGAAGCTGGTCGATGTTGCCGTTTCGCTTCAGCACGGCATAATCGGCCACAAGCGCGAATCCCGAAGTAAAGCCGGAAGCTTTGGACAAGACCCATTGGATTTCATCCAGCGCCGTCGCCTCGAACCGTTCGGATGCCGAACGGACGAGGAACCAGCCCAGCATCGGAGGAATGAAATTGCGCTTGAAGTACCGCTGATTGCTAAGCCGCCATTCCATCTGCCCTTCTCTTGTTTCCGCTCCCCATGGCTCGCCCCAATTGAAACGGGTGCAAATATGCCAGAGGTAATTGGGCACGACAATACTTGCATCGTTGATGACCTCTTGCTGCCAATCCCGGTACTGTCTCTCGACGAACCTGACCACGCCGTAATCATCCTGACCGGTCGCGTATACGCCTTCCAAACCGTCAAACGAGATTTGTTTCAAGTTCGCCCCATTCATCAGCTCGGTAATCCGGTCCGCGAATTCGTCCTGCAGCTCATTGTTTGGGAACACGACGTCATAAGGATGATCCCATAAACGAGCTATCGCGGCTCCCTCGACATCAGCCGAGACGGCGGTTCCGTTTGCACCGCGCTTAACGCCGAGCAGCTTCCAAGGAGCGCTTTCTGAAACGGATTCAAACTCGATCAGCTCATCGCCGATCTGGGCCGTTCTGCGGAACAGCTCAGCGGTGAACGGCGCAGGATTGGCAATCTCAACCTCGTTATCTTCAGTTCCGAGCGCTGCGGCCAAAGTCGAAGTGCCGACAGGCTGCAAGCGGGCGTCCGGCTTTGGCGCCACATAAGGATCGTTCAGCGTCGTGAAGTTGCTGAGCGTATGGATGCCAACATGCATACCTTCCGCCGCCGCCAGATCAGAGCAGACTTTGAGGCCTTCGTCGCCGTTTGGAAAGCTGCCGGGCTTCAGCTTGAAATGCCCCCACTGCACGAACGGATCAGGATGGTACACATACTTCAAACCGGCTTTTTTGGCATAATCCAGCGCATCGGCCATCGTCGATTCCGTAAAATCGGTGATGAGATAAGATTGGTTCGCCGCTGGTGATTTTTTGCCCCACGCTCCCTCGATCATGGGATGCGGCAAACCTTCGCCAAGCTCGATCTCTTCGATGACGTCAAGTACCTGATCTACCGGACAGCCGAACAGCGCAAGCCGCGTGCCCTCAATGCGGGCGTCCTCGCCCTCAATCGGAATGACATCTGTAGCGGCCAGGTTCCACGCCGGACGCGTCGCAGGCTTGGAGCGGTCGCGGGCAAACGCCTGCAAGCCGCTTCCTCCGTCCATCGTCGGCCATGCCGTACAGACATGATGCTCAAACTTGTTGTCCGTCATTTGACGGCCGTCGGGGTTGGGCTTCCCGCCTTGACTGTACGACTCCGGCATCGACTCATGCCGATCCAGCTCCAGCGGCCAGCCGCCGACCGTTTTTGCATTAAGCGACTGGACACCGATGGCGAATTCGCCATCATGTACAACGCCGACAGACTCTCCAATAGAGCCGCCGATCGTCGTCAGAAAAGGACCCCAGATGACCGCATCCGGACTTCCGCCTGCCACATTCAGCACCTCAAATGTCGTGTATCTCCCGCGGTTCTCAGCCGAAACGGTAATTTCCATGCCGTCCGCATACGAAAGCGTAATGCGTCCCGATGGGGCGTCAAACGCCGCCTGTAGCGGGGAGTGCATCTCTCCGCTAACGACAAGCCTCAGAAGCGGAGATGGATGCGACTTCGACTCGTACCGGGCACCGTCAGCGCCCGTCAAGGCGCTGATGGATCCCTCGTTATTCATTTCAACTGTCAGATGCTCCGTCCCAATCGTAAACATGAATCGTCCTCCCTATGCGTTAAGGCTTCAGATTTTCGTCGTATACCTTCTGGGCTTCTTCCAGCACTTTGTCTCCGCCCATCTTCTTCCACTCTTCCACGAAGCTGTCGAATTCGTTTAGCGATTTGCGTCCTGTAATAAAGTCAATAAACGTGGTCGTCGTCAGCTGCTCCAGCTTATCCTGGGTTTCGTTGTAAACCGGCTTGCTGAACGGCGCCAGAATATCCATCTCTCGCGAACCCTTCGCCCTCGTATCTGTGGCGAGCTGACGCAAGCTCTCATCCGAGGTGTAAGATGTTTGGAAATCATAATCATTAAAGGAGCCCGTCATGGAGTACACATTGCCGATACCGGCTTTTTTGCGCTCATCCTCGTTGTCGTACGGAGCGATGAATTCCACCATACCCTTGTCGCTCTTCTTCCAGTGAGTGCCCTCGATGCCGAACTGCAGCTTCTCGTAGGATTCGGGATCGAACTGAGTCGCCTCAAATACTTGCATGTACTTGATCAGCTTCTCTTGATCCTTCTCCAGCTGTTTGCCGAACATGATGCCGGAAGCGAAGGCCGGATTGTACTGCGAAATGCCGGAATGTCCTTCTGGACCTTTGACCCCGCCAACAGTAGCGAATGAGAAGTCAGCATGTTTTGCTTTCAGCTTGTCGTACCACTGCTGTCCACCGATGAAGGCATTACCAGGAATGAGCGCCCACCAGTAATACTCGATTGAACCAATTTTATCGCCCAACACCTTGTCCTCGACGTTGTTCGCTTTGTTGACGACGAATTCGGGATCGATCAGCTCGTTTTTGTACCAGCGGTTCAGTACTTCCAGCGCCTGTTTTGCTCCCGGCTGGATTTCACCGCGTACGATCTTGCCATCCTTCTCCCGGAAAATGTTCGGATAAGCGTCAAACGCGCCGAAGACGGAGCTGAACATAATCTCGATGTCGCCGGAGGCCGCCGTAATCCCATAGGTGTCTTTTTTGCTGTTGCCGTCCGGATCGTCGTTGCGGAACTTCGTGAGCGCCGCTTCCATTTCCTCGATTGTCTCCGGTGTTTTTGTTATGCCAACCTTTTTCATCCAGTCCTCGCGGAAGGCGAGCTGCAGCCCTTCAGTACCGAGATCCCAAATAACCGGCAGCGCGTAAATCTTGTCATCGCGGCGTACATACTTGAACGGATCATCACCCAAGTACCGCTTCAGCCACTCCACGTATTTCGGCATATGCTGCTCCACCAGCTCCTGCGGAATCGCCGCTGCAACATCCTGTTGAATCAGCTTGTCGTAATCCGGGAAAGAAGGCTCCTTCCACCAGTCCGGAATGTCGTTGGACACGATGAGCAAATTAAGCTTTTCCTTCATCGCTTCCCGTGTGGACGAGATGAAGTCCACATCGATGTTGAATTTTCCCTTCAAAGCGGCGACTCCGACGGAATCTGCCTTAGCGTTGCCGTCCAAATCCCAGAATGTCAGCGCCGTCTTCGCCTCCGGTCCAGCGGTGCCAGAAGGCGAGGCTCCCGGCTTGTTCTCTGCCCCAGAATTTCCGTTTCCTCCACTGCAAGCCGTTGCCAAAGCAGCTGTCAGAATAAGCGACATCGCGATAGTTAAGCGGTTTCTTTTTGCCATATGAACCGTCCCTCTCCCTATGAATTGGATGGGTGAAGCTTCGACTATCCTTTAACAGCGCCGATCATGACACCTTTGACAAAATACTTCTGGATGAATGGATAGACGATCAACATCGGGATTATCGAGAACATGATGACGGTCGCCTGTAGCTGCCGTCCCGAGAAAGCAGTCGATTTGCCGATGCTGTTCATCACATTGCTAATGTCGGACATATCGTTCTGAATAACGATTTTTCGAAGCACCATTTGCAGCACCTGTTTATCCGGGTCCGAGATATAAATCATCGCATCGAACCAGGCGTTCCAGTGCCCGACTCCGACCCAAAGGGCAATTGTCGCCAGCACCGGCTTGGAGAGAGGCAGTACAATCTGGAAAAAAATACGTGTATAACCCGCTCCGTCCACTCGTGCCGATTCCTCGATTTCATCCGGAATACCCCGGAAAAAGTTCCGCATAATCAGTACGTTAAACGCGCCGATCATGCCGGGAATGACGAGCGCCCATACGGTGTTGAGCATGTTAAGCTCTTTGATGACGAGGTAGCTCGGAATCATCCCGCCGGCGAACAGCATCGTGAACAGAATGAAGCCGGTGAATACTTTGTTGTACGGCAAATCTTTTTTGGCCAGCGGATATGCGGTTAGCGCGGTGAAAAATACGGACAGCGCAACGCCAATCAGCGTTCGCAGCAACGTATTTCCATAACCGGTCCAGAGCTCGCGGAACTGAAACGCCAGCTTGTAGCTTTCCATCGTGATCTGTTCCGGCCACAGAATCAGGCCAGCCCCACTGGCAGCACCGCCGTCCAGCGAGATGACAACCTGGGTCCAGAACGGATACAGCGTCACGACCATGACCACCGCCATTACGGCATACAGCACCGCGTCGACGGCCCGATCGGCTTTTGTTTTTTTCACGTTGATCATCGGGTTATCGCCTCCAGCGCTAAAATTACCACAGGGCGTGGTCGCGGCCGCCGAACCGTTTGACCGCCGTGTTGACGGTTACGATCAGGACAAGCGCAACAGCAGATTTGAAAAGTCCGACCGCGATAGCGTAGCTGTAATCCATCTCGATCAGGCCCTTGCGGTAGACGTACGTATCGATGATGTCCGACACGCTGTATACCTGTGAGCTGTACATGTTGAAAATCTGGTCGAATCCGGCGTCGAGAATGCCCGACATGGACAAAATCAGCATAATGGCGATGACCGGTGCGAGCATCGGAATCGAGATTTTGAACATGCGCTGGAACCGTCCGGCTCCATCCATGATTGCAGCTTCGTGCAGCTGCGGATCGATATTGGATATCGCAGCAAAATAAATAATTGAGCCCCAGCCAAAACCTTGGAAAATGCTCGTCGCGACGAGAATGGAGCGGAAGTAGCGGTCGTCGGCTAGGAACAGCACCGGATCTCCGCCGAATAGCTTGACGATGGCGTTGACCGGGCCTTCGAGCGAGAATAGGGTGAAAAAGATACCGCCGAGCACAACCCACGAAATGAAATGGGGCAGATAAGACACGGTCTGCACCGCCCTTTTAAATTTCATGCTGGCGATTTCGCTCAGCATCAGCGCGAACAGGATAGGGATCGGAAATCCGAAGACCAGTTTGTACAGGCTGATGACAAGCGTATTTTTCAAAATGGTGTAGAAATAACTGTCGGAGAATATGGCCTGGAAATGCTCCAGCCCGGCCCACGGGCTGCCAAATATCCCTTGCGTAATTTTGAAATCTTTAAAAGCAAGGAGCACGCCGTACATTGGCGCGTAGTGAAACACCAGATAATAAACGATTGCCGGCACCAGCATCAGCAGAAGTGCACGATACTGTTTGATCTTCCCTAGCTGTCCCTGACTGCGTTGTGCACCTGTCCCTTTCATCGTTTTCGCCTCCTATCCCAACTATAACAAGGGTACCGGAAGCTGGAATTATCAAATATTTTGGAAACGCTTCACTTTTTTACGCACTTCGGTAAATGTACCTCGGAACGGTGATGGTAATGCATGAACCCTGCTCTGGAACGCTCTCGATGGAGATGCCGAATTCGGCTCCGAACTTTAGCTTAATCCGCTCGTCGACGTTTTTGAGGCCGTAACCTCCGAACTGCGTGAGCGCCGCGGCATCCGCGATATGGGAGGGCATTCCCGGCCCGTTGTCACGCACGGCAAACAGGATGACGTCCCCCCTCAGAGAGGCGCTGACATGCAGCACGCCACCTCCTGATTTCCGCTTGTTGACGCCATGCTGAATGGCGTTCTCGACAAGCGGTTGAAGAATCAAATTGATCGTATGGTAAGCGTATACATCTTCTTCGATATCAAACTCAACGTTGAAGCTGTAATCGTTCATCGCTCCAATAATCTCGATATAGGAACGGATGTTGTCCAGCTCGTCCCGCACCGGGATGATGTTGTTGCCCCGATTGAGCGCCGTCCGGTAAAACCGGGACAGGGAAGTCACGACATGGCTGATCTCATATGCGTCGCTGCGCAACGCTTTCCAGTTGATGAAAGAGAGCGTGTTATACAGAAAATGCGGATTAATTTGCCACTGCAACGCTTTAAGCTCCGCTTCCTTCTGCACGATTTTACTCTGATAAGTCTCTTCAATCAGCTCGTTGACGCGGACGAGCATTTTCCCGAACCGGTTCGTCAGCTCCCCGATCTCGTCGCGCGAGGCGCTTTGCACCCTTACGCTCAAATCCCCCATCTCCACCCGCTTCATCGTGGAATTTAGCGTAGAGATGCGACGGTTCATTGTGCGGGAGAACAGCGAGATAATAACCAATAGGATGAGAATGCAAACAACCGTAATACCCAGCGTGGCCCGGATGATCGAGCCTGCCCCCGCAGATACATTGTCCGCCGGGACGAATAGATAGATTGTCCAGTCCGCCTGCTCCAGCTGCTTTTTCGCCAGAAAGAGCTTCGTCTCCCCGAGCTGAACGAGACCTTCCGGCCGGTTCAAAATATCGGTGGCGTCAAAGTC
Organism: Paenibacillus herberti; assembly: GCF_002233675.1. Lineage (GTDB taxonomy): Bacteria > Bacillota > Bacilli > Paenibacillales > Paenibacillaceae > Paenibacillus_O > Paenibacillus_O herberti. Next base: position 2,145,445 of record NZ_NMUQ01000001.1, read on the forward strand.
GGCCAGCTTATTCGCTGCTCCGTTTGTATAGACAATCCGGCCGAGCGAATCCGCCATGACAAGGCCGTAGTCCGACTGTTTGTCCGCCGTATTAAAAATCTGGGACTCTTTGATGCGCATCGTGACGAGGTTCGTGTTTTTGCTGCCGTAAGGACGTGGAAATTGGGCGGTGGCGATGAAGTCTTCATCGTAAAACCAGCGGTACTCCGAGTACGGAGGCGATACAGCCTCCTTGTACCATGACTCCTGCTCCACCCGTGTGGCGGAATGCACCAGCGTGTCGTACTCCGGCACGTCGTTCTGGGTATACATCGTTATGCTTTCGATGCCCTTGTCGAGATTTTTCATCATGTTTACATAGGGGCTCAAATAACCGTTCAGATCCCGCGACAAATTGACCAGATCGAGATAATCGTTGGAGACGATTTTTTGAAAGGTCGCATTGTACACGACGGAACGAAGGGTATGATTGTAATTTTCCAGGGAATTGTCGATGCTTTCGGTGACCGTTGCGACATTTTTGTCGATCCCCTCCATCGTCTGATATTCCAGCATCGCTTTGGACTGGTTGTAGGCGTAGAAGCCAAGAATGAGGATCGGCACGATGACAACAACGACGTAGGATAGAAACAGCTTCTGCTTGAAGCGCATCCGGTTGAACATCCGGTCGATTAACCGCCGCATCGCTCAGGACTCCTCTCGGAACTGCGCCGGCGTTTTGCCAAAATGGCTTTTGAACAGGGATATGAAATAGGGAATGTTGCTGTAGCCTACGCTTGGACCAATATCGACGACTTTCCGGTTGGAGGAAAGCAGCAGTTCCTTTGCCTTTTCCATCCGGTAAAGCGTGATGAATTTGTTGATGCTGATGCCTTTTTCCTTTTTGAACAAATAACTGAGATAACTCGGCGACAAATACACCCGTTCCGCGAGCGCCTCCAGCGACAGATCGCTCCCATAATCCTGCTCGATCGTGCGAACCGTCTCCTCGATGCCTTTGGACTTCCCTTCGCGGAACACGGCGCCCGATTGCGCCTGCTCCTCTAGAATGGCCCCCATGACGAGACGTAGATCGGCCAGTCTTTCCGTATTGTGCACCTGCTCCAGCTGTTTATTGAACGCCGCCGCGTTTTTTTTGGCGGAAGCGTCGAAGCTGGCCTTAACCACTTCCATACAGACATACTTAACGTAAACAGGCGAAAGCCTGCTGCTGCTCTGCAGTGTATCGAACAGCTGCTCGAAGCGCAGACGGGCATAGTCGAAGCTAGTGCGCCGGATATTCTGCTTGATCTCCTCCAGCACCTCGTTGACGGCCGTCGTTACATCGCCTTCACCAGCAGCCATAGCCCGGTTCGCCTGGACTACGGCTCCTTCCTCCCAGAAAAACTTGTTTCCCAGCAGCGTCTCCATCGCTTGATACTCCTGATACAGCTGATCTGCGTTCTCAATTAATCCGCTGACAACGATAGCGATGTCTTGTCCGTAACCGGCCTTGAACCAGCCGCTCAAACGGCCAGCAAGCTGTGACAGCTCCTCCGCCGACTCATCCGGCGTTGAATGCATCAGCAGCAGCGCCTGGAACTCATTCAAATGCACAAGCTCGCTGGGTCGTTCTGTGGCTGCTGCCAATTCTTGCTCAAAATTTGGCGAGGTGCGGTCAAAAAAACGGCTGCGCGCATCCAGCATGAACATACGCAGCCAGCGATGTTCGCCAAGCTCGGTCAGCGGGATGAGCGGAGTGGAGCCGGAAACCGCTTCCGTTTTGCCGAGAATAAAGTCTGCGAGCAGCCGGTTTTTCTCGTAACGCGTTTCCCGCAAGTAGGCCTGCTCCATCCGCTCCAGCTGCGCCTGCTCTTGCCTTTCTTCCTCGCACTGCTGAATGGCAAGCGACAGCACCTTAATAAACTCCGTCACCTGGATCGGCTTGAGCAAATAGCGGATCGCTTTGACATCAATTGCCCGCTGCGCGTATTCGAACTCGCCGTAAGCGCTCATGAATATAGTTTTAGTCTGCAATCCCTGGCTTCTCACATGCTCCACCAACTGCAAGCCGTCCATTCCCGTCATGCGGACATCCGACAAAATAATGTCAACCGTGGCGTTTTGCAGAAACTCCAGCGCGCTCTCGCCGCTGTCCGCCTCGTGGATCTCCAGATTAAAACCGAATTTATCGACTAAGTACCGGACACCTTCTCGTTCGAATTTGTCGTCGTCGACGATAAGCATGGTTAGCATAACGTCCACCGCCTTTACCGTTCGGCATAATAGATTTTACAAAGGGAGTTTAGCATAATGGTCGGAGGACGCACAGGCTTTAAGGGCAAGAGGCAGAAATGCCCAAGAAGAATATGAAAGAATGTGCTTAGATCGATTCAAGGGATCGCGTGAAGTACCGTCGGCAAAAAAACGAAGACGGGAGGAAACTGAGCTTGGCTCAGTCTCCTCCCGTTTTGCTGATGCATCTTCCAAAACAAACTATTAACGGTATTCCGGCAGCCACTCGCCATGCGCTTCGATCAGATCGTCACATAAGGAAACGATGTCGTCCATGGAAAGCTCTGCAGCGGTGTGCGGGTCCAGCATAGCCGCTTGGTAAATATGTTCTTTGCGACGTGTGACCGCCGCTTCCAGCGTCAGCAGTTGAGTGTTAATATTCGTCCGATTGAGAGCTGCAAGCTGCGGCGGGAGCGCACCGATATGAACCGGCTGGATGCCACCGCGATCAACGAGGCAAGGGACTTCAACACAGGCTTCGCGAGGCAAATTGGTGATTAATCCGCCCGTGTTCATCACATTACCACCGATTTTGAACGGAACATCCGTCTCGATTGCTTCCATAATGTAGGAGGCATATTCCTCAGAACGTGTATGACTGAGATCAGCGTTGGCGAGCAGTTCGTCACGAAGGCTGTTCCAGCTATTGATTTGACCCACGCAGCGCCTCGGATATTCATCCAGTGGAATATTGAAGCGTTCAATGAGCTCCGGGTAATTACGCTTTATAAAATAAGGATGATACTCGGCGCTATGCTCGGAGGACTCGGTGACATAATGGCCGAACTTGAACATCAGCTCGTATCGCACCATGTCATGATGTTTTTCCTTCTGCTTTTCGGCAGCGCGGCGCTTGATCTCCGGGTATAAATCCTCTCCGTCCCGGGTAGCTTCAAGCAGCCAGGCCATATGATTGATTCCGGCGATTTTGGTCTTGACTCCGCTGTGATCCAAGCCAAGATCATGGAACAGATGCGGTACACAGCTTTGAACACTATGGCATAGACCTACTGTATTCACGCCGCCGTAGGTGTTCATGTAATTCGTCAAAACGGCCATCGGATTCGTGTAGTTCATGAACAAAGCATCGGGACATACCTCACGAATATCTTGTGCGAAGCCTTCCATAACTGGTATCGTTCGCAAATTGCGGAAGATGCCGCCAATGCCAAGCGTATCCGCAATCGTCTGGCGGAGTCCGTACTTTTTCGGAATCTCGAAGTCAGTCACCGTACAAGGCTCGTAACCTCCGACCTGAATCGCATTGATGACAAACTTAGCCCCACGCAGCGCTTCCTTACGGTCCTCATATACATTGATGGCACAGGTGCTGCCGCAATTCCTCTTGATGGCATTCAGTAGTTGTTCTGATTCTCTAACGCGATTTGGATTAATGTCGAATAATGCGATCTCATACGATTGGAGTGCCGGGGTCAGCAGCACATCTCCCAATACATTGCGAGCGAACACCGTGCTGCCTGCACCTAAAAACGTAATTTTATTCACTTATATCCTCCTCATTTACCGTGACTAATGTCGTTCAATAAGCTTCTCAGGCAATCGCTTTCAATCGACCGATTGATCGCTTCTGCAAAGCCGTAATCCACAATTAGACTATAAAAGATGCGCGGTAGCGGCACAATGGAAGTTTGAAGCTTATGGATGGACATTTGTCGTTTGTTCCTATATCGTTGAAGGAAAAATCCAAACTGGCTTTCTGCCAGAGAAAGGTGCGAGGATGGAAACCTACACGCTATCGGATCACTATTTTTTTAAAGTCAGCGATAACCGTGAACCTGCAGAAGCCAGTGAGCTGACCGTGTTGTTCAGCGGAGTAGGAAGCCCGGTAATCGGCCAACGTACTGGACCTGGAATCCATGATTATGTCCTCGTTCATACCATCATAAGCGGACAAGGCATGTTTAACTGCGATGGTGCCCAGCATGCATTAGCGGCCGGAGATACATTCGTCATTTTTCCAGGTCAGCTTTTCCTTTATGAGGCGGATCGTATTGAGCCCTGGACGTATAAATGGGTCGCGTTTCGCGGTTATGCCGCGCTGCAGCTCATGTCGGAGGTCGGACTGACCCCCGAGCATCCGGTATTAACCGGAGTTAACGGGAATAGCGCACTTATTTTTTATGATCGACTCCAGGGAGCGCTCGTCGGAGAAGCCAGCGCCGCCGTAACGGATATGGAGGCGAGCGGCTGGCTGAGACTACTTCTGGGCGAATTCGCAAGGCTGCAACCGCATCGTACAAGACCCGCGCCCCATTCCTCTGCGGCGGCAAAGCGGCAGGTGGATCAGGCAGCGCGCTGGTTGCAGACGCATATTGCGGAGCCGGTGTCCATTCAGGAGCTTGCCCACTCTCTCGGTTATCACCGAACGCATCTGTCCAAGCTGTTCCGCCGATTTACCGGGCTCTCTCCTATGCAATACTTGCAGCAGCTTCGAATGAAAAGAGCAACCGATCTGCTTGCTGCTACTGATTTGACGATCGAGCAGGTCGCCTCCTCTTGCGGTTATGCTGATCCGCTTTATTTCTCCCGGCATTTCCGGAGCAACTCCGGCCTGTCGCCTACGGCCTATCGGCAGAAAATCGCCGATGAACTTGGCTCCTGAGTAAATTCATGGTCAAATCTGCAGCCCCAGCCTATATGGTACTGGCTGCCTAAATAATTAAGGGGCAGCCCCTAAGTCATCTAAAGATGACTTTTGGAACCGCCCCTTAATCGTTTTGTTTATACGTTGAAGCCTAAAACCTTAAACCTGCTGAATCTTGATCAGGTTTGTTGCTCCTGATTTGCCGCTTGGCACACCGGAGGAGATGACAACATAATCGCCTTCGTTCAGCAGCCCGGTTTTGCCACCGTCTACAATCGCCGATTGCAACAGCTCGTCCGTCGAGCTAGCTCTCTCGCCATGCACCGGAATGACACCACGCAGCAAGCAAAGCTTAGCGATCGTCTTAGGCTCTGGAGTGATTGCGATAATCGGAGCTTTTGGACGGTACTTCGAGACCATGCGCGCCGTGAAACCGGATTCCGTCGGCGTCAGGATCGCTTTAGCGTCCAGATCCAGCGAGGAGCCTACAGCTGCCTGACTGATCACTTCCGTAGTCGTCGTTGCGTGCAGCACCTGGCGAGTACGGAATTGCAGGCGATAGTCGACTAGCGATTCCGTTTTGGCTGCGATCGTGGCCATACGACGCACCGATTCAACAGGATACTTGCCTGCAGCCGTTTCTCCGGACAGCATGATGCAGTCCGTGCCTTGAATAACAGCATTAGCAACGTCACTCACTTCAGCACGAGTTGGACGCGGGTTAACCTGCATCGATTCCAGCATATGTGTTGCGACGATAACCGGCTTTCCAGCCAGATTACATTTATGAATCATTTGCTCCTGCAGCGCCGGTACATCCTCGACCGGAATCTCCACACCGAGATCGCCCCTTGCGACCATGATGCCGTCAGAAACTTCGATAATCGCGTCCAGGTTTTCTACTCCCTCGTCATTCTCGATTTTGGAGATGATTTGGATATGTCCAGCACCGTTCTCCTCCAGAATCTGGCGAATTTCGATAATGTCCTCTGCTTTACGAACGAAGGAAGCTGCGATGATGTCAACCTGTTCCTTGATGCCAAAATGAATATGTTTGACGTCGCGCTCCGTCACGCCTGGAAGGCGAGTGCGCACGCCTGGCAGATTGACGCCTTTGCGAGGCTTGAGCAAGCCGCCGCTCACGATACGGCAGCGAATTTCCGTGCCGCCGGATTGCAGCACTTGCAGCTCGATAAGACCGTCATCGATCAAAATCGTGCTGCCTTCCGACACATCCTCAGGCAGGCCAGGATAGTTGACTCCGATACGGGAAGCGTCTCCTTCCAGCTCCTCGGTCGTCAGGATAAGCTCTTCGCCAGGAACGAGCGTGACATAAGGCTCACGAAGTTTGCCGATGCGAACTTCCGGTCCCTTGATGTCCATCAGTACAGGCACAACTGCTCCAGCTGCTGCCGCAGCCTCGCGCACGATGCGAATGCGTCCTGCATGATCTTCGAGCTCTCCGTGAGCCATATTGATGCGGGCTACATTCATGCCGGCCTCGATCATTTGAATCAGGACGGGCAGCGATTCGCTTGCAGGTCCCAGCGTACAGATGATTTTTGTTTTTCTAATAGTCACAGTTATAGCCTCCTATACATACTGCTTCTATTGTACCTCCGCATTCGCCAGGATTCGACATGCTATAGTATAATTAAAAACCTATAGTACGATTTAGGGATACATGCTAACCCGTAAGGAGGTAAAAGAGAGATGCAATGGACGATAAGCCGATTTCAAGGACGGCATCCAGTCATGCACTCAGCTGCGGTGAGGCCAATGCTGCAAGATCATTCAGGAATGCTGCTACTCATGACCTACGGCGGCATCCAGTTAAAGTTGGCCGGTAAGGACGAGCCTATCGCCCTCCGCCGGGGAGAGCTTGCCTATCTTCCTCCTGGTTCCCAGCCCTCGGTCGTTCAACAAGAAGGCAAAGTATATGAGCTTTATGTACTAGGTTTCACGGTTGATCGCGATGAAATCCGGCAGTTGGAGCTGCCTGCAGCTCATCAATCCCTTAAAACGATTCGATACGACTGGATGCTGGAGCGATTCCGGACGTTGGCTGAGGAAGACAAGGAGCGTTTGTCCAATTCAACGATTAGAGGTTGGGGCATCGTACTTGAGCTGCTGGCGCTTTGGAGCCGCGAGAATTCAACTGGAGCTGCTGCACCGGCGACAGCTCGTCATCTGGAACGCATGAAGGAATTTATCCAGGATCGCTACCGGGAAAAGGTAACCAAGGAGGATCTTGGGCGCTGCATCGGGCGTACGCCCAACTACGCAGCTACACTTTTTCGTCAGGGAACCGGCCAGACGATCAGCGGATATGTACATACGCAGCGGATGAAAACCGCTGTATATATGTTAACCGAATCGCTTCTCACAATAGAAGAAATAGCCGATTATCTCGGCTATGGGGAAGTTTCTTATTTTCAGCGCATTTTCAGGCGTTCATTCGGGATGCCGCCTTCGCATTATGCCAGCCGACATGAATGAGCTGCGCTGACCGGTACAGCCCTCTCATCCGACTTGCTTGTTACATGCCGGATGAATGAGCTGATCTGGAGCGGTCAGACGCTAAAGAGCGAACCCGCTGCCCGCGCCGTACTCTCGCTTTTAGAACTTTTCTTCCCGAGTTTCTTCACTCATGATAAGCTCTGGCTCATCATTGCTGATATCCAGATCTGGCAGACTTCCTGCGAGCTCTTGGAAAGACTCCACGGCTTCGCCGGTCGCAGAAGCACTTGAAGACACAACAACTTCTAATCCGGCATCCGCTTTGCGTTCCCAGAATTTTATTCCGGAAGCCAGGCTGTCGGCTGAATTAAGCGCTTTTTCCTTCAGCGCAGCTGCGCCTTCAACCGTTTGTCTAGCTGCATGCGTCGCTGTGCTGCCGATCTTTTCGCCCAGTTGACTAGCTTGATCTGCCGCTCTGGTAGCACGATCGCCAATATCTGCACGCAGCTCGCTGCCTGCCTTCGGAGCAAACAACAGCGCCGTTACCGAACCGATGATGCCCCCCGCCAATGCTCCTAGCAAAAAGCCACCGCTTTTCTTCGATCTTGATTTAATCATGTTTGTTCTCTCCTTTCAGCTATAGGGTTCCCAATCTCACGGTCAGAACATGCAGACGTTCTAAGCTTGGCGGCTGCACTGCGAATGTACATCCAGCCCTCGAGAGCCGCATCGGCAATGCCGATCGCTTCCTCAAGTTGAGGACGGTACTTACCAGCGGCCTGGCGCATCCGTTCTGCCGCCGCATCAGCCGTACTAGCAGCCCCATCGACAATCCTTAGCGCTGTCGCTCCAGCCGTGTCCGCCGCAGCCCGCAGCGAACCGGCCGCCTCCGCCAGCGATGCCAGCCCATCCAACTGCCGCTTTGCCTGCAGAGCCGCGTCCTGCATCGGCTCCAACGCACCTCTTGCATCCGCGGCTAGGCCGGTAATTTCCTTGAGCGCCGCCGCTGAGCCCGCTTCGAGCTCTACGACGAGGCTGCCGAGCCGCCGCATCAGGCGTGCGGCCTGCCACGATGTCCATGCTGCAGATGCGCTCAGCACAACGGCGCACACCGCAATCCACCATTCCATGCTTCTCACCTCCACGTCTGTTCCTGTTCTGGAACCGGGCGGGCGCCCACATTCCTGGTGACAGTATAAGCAGCATGGGCTTGGCTTGACACAGATTACCCAACAATCGGCTAAAAACAAAAAATAGGCCAACCAGAGCATTCTGGTTGACCTCTCATAACAGGCCGATCAATTCGGCTGATCTAATCATTCAATTGAACGGCTTTTCTACTGCTCTTTTTTCAAATACTGCTCCACTTGCAGCTTGAAGCTGCTCAGCCATGCCGCAAGGCGAGCCGTGTCAGGATGGAGCTGCTCGCGGGGCCAGTTGTAATATTCCTGCACGAGCGGGCGCCTAAGCTCCGCCAATCGGCATAGCTGACGAGTTAGCTCCCCGTCAATCACTTCTTCTCCGCCGATAATCTCGATGATGTCGCTGTAACTGCTGGCATCCCGCATCAGATAACCATCGATCAGACAGCTGCCGACATCGGTAACGGTTTCAATCGCCAAATGCAGCAATCGTTCCTGCGCCAGCCCTTGCAGGAGCGTGCCATTCCATTCCGAAGTCAGCTGATCCAGCGCTTGTACAAGCTCCGGGATGGCATCCAGTCGCAGGCGGATATCTTGCACGTTCACATAATACATGAGCCGCCTCCGTTATCGCTTATTCTTTTTTTTGCCGCGACGCTTCAGCCAAGCAATCATAATGATGCCGCTGAGTACAACAACAAATAAATACGTAATCATCATGTAAAAATCTTCTCCGAGCGACTGCTCCTCCATGGCCTGCCTGCTCCTCCCTTGCCCGAACTAGGCCTCGTAATCCACGGCGATCGACGATTCGCGAGCTTCATTCATATGACGGATAACTTCCTGATGAACGGGATGAACCTGATATTCTCCAAGCGCTTCCAAAGAATCAAACTTGGTCACCAGAGCAATATCATAAGAACGTTCCGAGTGAACGATGTCCTTGCCGACTTCCAGATGACGCAATACCTCGATTTTGCCCTCCATGTTGCGCAACACGGCTGCCGTGCGCTCTACACTTTCCGGAGTACGGTCCTTCAAACGGAAAAAGACGATATGTGTCAGCATACTGTAAACGCTCCCCCAATCGGATCAATGCCCTTCGTCGGGCTGCAGGGCGTCCCATGCTTGTCCAGCTTTCTGCATGTCCGGCGCCCTTTTGACCCATAATAACGCAAGCCGTACGTTTCGGCAATGCCGGCAGAAGGGAGCCTCACCGATGCGTTATCCAGTTACAATTGCAGCAGTGGCACTCAGCATTATCCTGTGCCTGTTCAACTCAACAGGCTATGATCCACATAATTTGTTCTTTTTCATGTTCAGCCCACCGGCCTGGATTTCCGACGTCTTCTACGATATCCATGCTACACCGATCGTGGTCATGTATGCGCTGACGATCGTTTGTTATGCCGTAATCGGCTACGTATGCGATCGATTGATTGCCGCAGACCGCAAGCGCAGACGCGCCTGAGGGCAAGCAATAACCTGACAAGGCATGATAAGTCCCGGCTCAAGCAGCGCCATCCTGTTTAAGGATACCGCTGTCTAGACCGGGTTTTCTTGTTTCCTCTTCTACAAAAAAGAGCGCCCCACGAGGGAACGCTCTCTGCAACCTTCTATTCAACGACGAGAACCGACTTCATATCAGCGTGACCAACGCCGCACATAACCGAGCAATGGAGTTCGTAACGTCCAGGCTTGTCAAAGACAACTTCCTGCTCCATCTTTTCATCTTTCAGGTCAATTCCGAACTCTTTGACGCCTACGCCATGGATGCCACCTTTATTGGTCAGCACCATTTTGTACTTCTGTCCGGCCTTAACAACATACTCTGGCTTGTCGAATTTGAAGTCACCGGTTCCAACAATTTTGAGCAGCTCTACACCTTCTGGAAGCCCAGCTGTCTCATCCTTAGGAGGCTTCGGCAAGCCGATCGTCAGCATATAGATGCCGAGCGCAGCCGTGATAATAAGCAGAATAGACATGATCCATTTCATGAGGTTATTGCTCCCCTTTGTGCATTGATAATTACCCAGTTTTGTCCAAAGCTATTGCTAATATACCGAAATATAGGGGGAATTCACAAGCTTTAACCGCTTGCATTCATAAGATTAAGGCTCGTTTATGGCAAATTCATGAACATTCCGTGTCTGTCAGTTATCTTTGCGTTTGAAAGCTTCAATGAATTCCTTCAGCTTTGCAGGGAGTGCCAACCCAATCCGCGCATAATTTTCTGTAATCGACAACAGCTCGTTGCCGGTATAAAAATAGATTGCCGCACTCATGACCGCTCTCCCACCGCCTAGAAGCTCATCGATGCGGTGAGCAATTAAAATGACGAGCAACGTCAGCCCTTTTCGAGCAATCCCCCAGAATCCGATCGTGCTGCTAAGTCCGCGCCCTTCTTTTAAGGATGCCGCAATTCCGGAGATATAATCCACCATCATGCATACTAACAGCAGCGTCAGCGATTCCTGCCAAATGCCGAACGAGAAGCTTACGATCGAGCCGATTACGGCGAACAAGGATACAGCGATATTTTCCTTCACCGCATCTACCTCCTCTACCCATTATGATAGAGTATCTTATGCTCGCCGAATCAGGCTTGACTGTTTGTCCGCCTGCTCATTCACTACCTTTAATAATTAAGTTAAGTTAAATTTCCCGCTATGGGTCAGGTCGAACTCAACCTTGATTTGCAGATCACCTTCCTGAGGCGTCCATGTTCCGCTTTGCATCAACTGTTTCCAATAGGCATGATTGAATTTCGGTCATAAACTTTGGAGACCGCTGAACAACGCCTCGTATAGATTCCCGCCATCTTTGACTGGCTCAAAATGAAGCAGCAAGGAAGGTAGGTTGTTTTGGACCAGGAGATGGAATCAATTAATGCAGTAAAGGCTATGCCCCGCAAAATGACAAGCATAGGCAGTTTAATGAGCCAAGCGCCCGCCTTTCCGAGCTTCCGCTCGACCATGGTCCAGAAGGCTCCTTCAGCCGTTTCAACGTGCCATAAAGGGGGAAGCTGATCCAGAGGATTCCGATTAGGCAGGTTAGCAGCGGACTCATCCAGCTGTCCCTTCCGGCCACATTCAAGATAATAGGGAAGCATTATCCAATCTACTGCCAGAAAGCGAACACAAATAAGGCCAACCAGACCACGCTGATGGGCCCCATTTGCACAAAACACATTTTGTCGCTCTGCTATCCACTGTTGATTATTCCGCGTAAATCATTTTGCGAGTCATGCCGCCGTCAACCGTAATGTTCTGACCGGTTACAAAATCATTGGCCGCATCGGTAAAGTAGAAGCAGGCCCGAGATATATCGTCCGGTTTTCCGACTCTTCCCGCCGGATGCTGCTCATGATCCTCTTGGCTAAGAGCGGCGGTATCGCCGGTTGCGATCCAGCCCGGGCTGACGGAGTTGACGCGAATGCCATATGGAGCAAACGACATCGCCATCGCGTGGGTGAGTGCGATCATTCCACCTTTGGAAGCGGCATATGCCTCTGAATTCGGCTCGGACATGAAAGCCCGGGTCGAGGCAATATTAACGATCCGGCCCCGGATGCCACGCTCCTTCATCCCCGTTGCCGCCTCGCGGCTACAGAGGAAAGCTCCTCTCAGATTAGTATTCAGCACTTGGTCCCATTCCTCCACCTTCAGCTCCCAAAGCGACTTAAAGGGGCTGATACCGGCATTGTTGATCAGCACGCTGGCTTCACCATGCTCTTCACGCACACGTTTGAAAAGTTCTTGTATGTCCTCGGGACGGCTTAGGTCGATTTCGTAAGGATACGCTTCTCCGCCTGCTTTGCGGATGAGCTCAAGCGTCTGCGCCAGCCCTTCTATGCTGACGTCGGCGAGGATTACTTTGTCTCCCTTACCCACATAGGCCAGCGCCAGTCCTCTGCCGATACCGGATCCGGCTCCTGTAATAACAACGATTTCTTTGCTTGCAGCAGTATCCATTCTAATTAAAGACCTCGCCTTCTCTCCATATGTCTTGCTAAAGACAATTCAGGAATTATTATTCTACCCTATACCCTATGTAGATCGTACTTCAACCTCATTACGAGCAAAAGCAGCCCGCCGCCTCGGCAACGCGGGCTTCGAACTGCTTCTGCAAAGCTTGTGCTTAGGGTATACTCCAATATGCTACTTGCTGTAATTAATCGTTAACCTGTTGAAGGACTGTTCGGCACATGTCCCTTTTGGTTCCGGTTTTCATTGGTGCTCGCCGCTGTGCGATTTTCCGCTTCCTTGGATCGCTGGGCCATGCCCGCTTGTTTATGTTCGAAGGAGTGTTTTCCGCCCTTTGCCATATTCCGCTCACCTCCATGCGCTTCCGCGAATTGCCGCCGACCTTACCGTCGGCTGGGCTGAGAAACAGCCCCGTTAGCTTGTCCAATCGCCCGCCTCTCCATCAGGCGCAGATGGGGTCTGGTTTCCCTTTTGCCGATAATCCCGTAAAATGAAAGCAGCAGCACCAAGAAAATTACCATCCATTCCTAATCTATAGTTGGAGAAAGGACGCCTGATCATGATCATCAAACCAAGAACACGCGGCTTCATCTGCACAACGGCTCACCCGGAGGGTTGCGCCAAACAAGTCCAGGAGCAGATCGATTACATACAAACCCAACCCAAATGGCATGGACCAAAACGTGCCCTTATCCTCGGTGCATCAACGGGATACGGCTTGTCAGCCCGCATCGCTCTCGCCTTCGGCGCTGGAGCATCGACGATTGGTGTCTTCCGTCCCGGCAGCGCGACGGAGAAGCGGACTGCTTCTGCCGGCTGGTACAATTCCGCTGCCTTTGAAAGCAAAGCAGCCGAAGCCGGCTTGAAATCGCTTAGCGTTACCGGCGATGCCTTCACTGACGAGACTAAGGATCGCGTCATCGAGGCGATCCTTGAGGAGCTCGGCCAGGTTGATCTGGTCGTATATAGCGTGGCGGCTCCCCGCCGCGTCGACCCGGACACCGGCGAGACGTACAATTCGGTGCTCAAGCCGATTGGAGCTCCTTACACGAACAAAACAGTCAACTTCCACTCCGGCGAAGTGAGTGACATCACACTTGAACCCGCTGAAGGCGATGATATCGCTCAGACGGTGGCCGTCATGGGCGGAACCGACTGGCAACGCTGGATGACGCGTCTGCAAGAAGCCGGCGTACTTGCCGAAGGAGCGGTTACTATTTCTTATTCGTATATCGGCTCCTCGATTACTCAGGCCATTTACCGCGAAGGAACGATTGGCCAAGCGAAGGATGACCTGGAGGATACCGCGCTGCAGCTTCAGCAGCAGTTGTCCCCGCTCGGTGGACGGGCTTATGTGACCGTCAGCAAAGCGCTTGTGACACAGTCCAGCTCAGCTATTCCCGTTGTTCCGCTCTATGTATCGGCTCTCTACAAGGTCATGAAAGAAAAAGGACTGCATGAGAACACGATTCAGCAATCACAGCGTCTTTTTGAGAAGCTGTATCAGGAAACCGGAACCCCAATCGACGAGAAGGGCCGCATCCGCATTGATGATTGGGAGCTTCGTGATGATGTGCAGCAAGAAGTCGCTCGCATCTGGAGCGAGGTTGACACCACTAACATCGAGAGCATGACCGACTTGGAAGGCTACCGTAAGGAATTCTTCCAGCTGTTCGGCTTTGAGACTAGCGGCGTCGACTACGAGCGGGATACCAATCCTCAAGTTGACATTCCTACAGCACGGTAAACCCACACGCTGTGAGTTTTCGAATATGCAACGTTTAAAATGCACAAGGGCTGTCCCATACGTCATGAAGATGACTATGGGCAGCCTTTTTTTGTTTTTACAAACGAAAAGAAGCCGTTCGCATGGTTGTTCGCATGAGTTCATTATAGGAATGCTTGTACACACTCCGCTCACAAATATTGACAATAAAACTTGGCAAGGATACACTAAGATCATGCCAATAAAACTTGGCAAATGGTCTAGGTACAATTCTTTCTGTTCTGATTGCCTCGATGCTTTGATTTGAAAAACGGTTACCTATATAGGTACCTAAGTAGTACCGGAAAACGAGATATGGAGGGACTTATTATGTCAAAAGAAGTCAGATTTGAAGTCGAAAGTGTTGCTGCTAAAGGTGCAACAATGGCAAATGTCATTACGGATAAAGAAACTGGAGTGCAATATCTGTTGGCTATATATCCAAATGTAGGTTCAGGACTTACCGTATTGGTTGATCAGGATGGAAAACCTTTATTAAAAAAATAATCGGCAAAAAAGGGACTGTTGGAGAAGAAATCAAACGGGACGAAGCTAAGCATGGCTCAGCTTTGCCCCGTTTTGTTATTGCCGCTCTAATTTTTGGTCACCAGCTAGTTTTAGAGGCTTTTTGGGGTAGCCCTTTTTTAGGCTGCTTTACCGGTTGTCCCGTTTAACTTCTGCTCTGACGAGTTATCGGTCGCTTCCTGGAGAAGAAACAGACTGATCTCGCCGGAGAGACTTCTCGACATATCATGGATTTGCAAAGCTTGCCCGGCAATTTTACGTATCTCTTCATCCTGCAGCGTTCCAGAGGCGAGCACTTGCTGCGCGGCCGCGGAGGTGCTTTCCGCTATATCCGATACTTGCACAGCAGATTTCCTCAACTGGCCACAACTGCTGCGGGTACGGTCCACCTGTCCATACAACGTTTCGATTCCACTGCTGATCTGCCCCATGGAAGCTCCTATCGCCTCGAAGCTGCCCATAGTCAACCCGGTCTGCTCGTTCTGGGCATGCAAAAGCCTCCGGTTGTCCTCCATTGCCGCTCTGAACCCCTCCATCCCATCTTGTAGCTGCTTGATCAGCGTGCCAATGACGACAGAGGATTCCTTGGACTGGATGGACAGCTTGCGCACCTCATCAGCGATGACCGCAAAGCCTCTGCCCGAAACGCCAGCCTGCGCAGCTTCAATAGAGGCATTAAGCGCTAATACTTGGGTCTGTGAGGATAGTTCGATCATCGATTTTGTGATGCCGGAAATTTTCATGGAGTGGCTGCTAAGCGTATCCAGCTCCCGGTACATGACGTCCACCTTGACGCTCGTTGTCCGAGATACCTGTTGCAGCTCCCTTACTGCCTCCAATCCACGGCCGGTGTTTTCCTCTGCCTGTTGCCTCAACTCCATCATAACGCCGGCTAGTCTTCCGATTCCATCCACCTCGGTTACAAGTCCTTCAATCAGTGTGCGAGTTTCATCCGACAGCTCATTCTGCTTCTCGGCGCCATCCGCAATACCGTGGATTGACTTGATAATTTCTTCATTCGCCCGAGCTGTGACCGTCGCTGCTTCCCTGAAATCGCCAGAGTTGTCCAGCATCGAGACAGCGATTCCCCGACTTCGCTCCAGCATACCGTGAACCTTGTCCACCATAAGATCGAATTGCTGACTTAAGCGGCCAAGCTCGTCCTTGCGATCCGAACCAATCCGCTCGCGAAAATCACCTTGGGCCAATGCCCCGACCGCTTTCTGCAACCGTCCAATGCTGGAAACAAAAGAACGGATCAGAATGAACGCTACTACTACTGTAATCAGTAGGACAAGAACCGCCGCAATTTCCGAGACGACAAGCGTTTCCTGAAGCAGCTTGAACGAGCCCACTTGAGCCTGTGAAGCTTTACGGTCAGCTGCCACGCTCAGCCGATTGCTTATGTCCTGCATGTTCTGATTATCCGCTGTGACCAATGTATGTAGCTCATCCAGCCGTGCCTTCACGATCAGTGGATCAGCATTTTTATCCTGCAACTGAGCTGTCATTTCCTCAACATCAGCGGCATAATCGGCCGATTTGGCTCGCAGAGCCTGCAGATCCTCCTGGGCAGCCGAGCTGCCACTGAAATCAAGCTTGGCCAGTTCCTTTGTCAATGCAGCGTGAATCTGCCGGAACGGCTTTATTTGCTCCGCATCATTTTCCCGTTCCAGTTCATCCTCAATACTGCTCAGCTCCTGGAGGAATTGATTGATTTTAACAGCGGCGATCCGCTTCTCCATCCCCTGTTTCTGCAAGTTCATCGACTGCCGGACTTCACCAATCTTACCGTACTGAAAAAAGGCTGAACCCAAGAAAAGCAGAGTTATCGCGGCAAAGCTCACGATCAGCCGCCACTTCATGCCGCCCCATCCGCCTCTATCCCTGATCCGCAATTGCCATTCCCCCTTGGTACGCTTCAATAACTTATAAGCTTCATAATCCCAACCCGTTCCGTTCAAGTGTATAAAAGCTTGGTTAACAACAGAGTCGTAATCTATTAACAGAATGTAAAATGCTAGTGTAGGCAGGAAAGAGCTATCGTTAAAGCGACTGTCTCAAGCACAAAAAGCCCACCCGGACATTCCGGGCGGACTGAGCACTTCTATTTATTAGTTGTTAATTAGCTGTTTTACAATCTCACGGTTGCGCTCTTTGAACCTATCATTGTGGGAGGACACCATGCCCGTCTCATCCGCTTGAGGCTGAACAAACAGTTTTGCTCTGTTGACCGCATTGGCCGCATCTTGGAATGTTCCAGCAATCAGATGCAGCTTGCCCTCTTGCATAAGGATGTCTCCAGCTGCATAAAACCCGGGTACCGAAGACTCACCGGAGCCGTTGCCTTTGATATAGTAATCATCCACTCGTTCCAGTTCCAAAGGACTGTCGTCTAGCAGTGAAGATTCCCGCTCATAACCGTGGTTGATGACAACCTCGTCAATTTCGAGCTCCGTCTTTTCGCCCGTAACGGCATGGGTTAGCTCTACTTTACCAATCCGCTCTCCGCTAGGCACGGCGATAAGCCGAGTAATGGAAGTGTTGAAAAGACATTGCGCCGAGCTGCCGAGCAGTTGGTCCACACTGGCCTCATGACCGGAAAGCGATTCCTTGCGGTAGGCAACATAAACTTGCTTGGCAACAGCGAGCAGCTCGTTAGCCCAATCGACCGCAGAGTTGCCTCCACCGGATATAAGCACAATTTTGTCCTTGAATTGCTTGAGCGATTTTACCGTATAGTTGAGATTGGCCACCTCGAAGCGCTCTGCGCCTTCGATATCCAGCCGTTGCGGGTTCAGAATGCCTCCGCCGACTGCGGCAATTACCGTGCGGGAACGATGAATGCGGCCGGAGGACCCCTTTAGCAGGAAGATTCCATCCCCCCCTTTTACAATCTGCTCCACTTTCTCGCCCAGTACGACATCCGGGTTAAAGGTTAGTCCTTGCTTGACGAGTTGCTCAATCAGCTGCTCCCCGGGCACGGGAGTAAGTCCGCCTACATCCCAGATGATCTTCTCGGGGTACACGTGAATTTTGCCTCCAAGCATCGGTTGGTACTCAATGATCTTCGTTTTCATGCCCCGTAGTCCACTATAAAAAGCGGAGTACAGCCCTGCCGGGCCGCCTCCGATAATTGTTATCTCGAATATCTCTTCTTGCTCCAGGTTCTCACCAGGCTCGAGCTTCTGCGATGCTTCACTCATATTTGGCACCCCCACAATAAATGATTATCATTCTCAATTACTTTACCTGTTTTCTGCTACTTTGGCAATCCTCCCCTTTAATGCTTAACTTGATGATGTTCTATATAGGTTAGAACAAATAACAGGTTGACAGATCCGCCAGAGCCTTATATAGTGATTAACGGTATTGATAATCATTATCACTTCTGAGGAGCTGTCATCATGAGAAAGATTTGGTTTCCCCTTGTTCTGATTTTCATGCTAGTGCTTTCCGCTTGCGGAAGTAAAGGCAATGTAAACAATAGCAGCAACACAGCAGGTGCCGGCTCTGAGAATACGGCTGCCTCTAATACAGCAGCGAATAATGCTGCTTCCGGCGAAGCAGCAAGCGGCACGATTACTTACCAGTCCGAGAAGGGACCAATTGAGGTGCCTGCCAATCCGCAGCGCGTCGTCGTTGTATCCTCTTATGCTGGCAACGTTATGGCACTGGATGTACCGCTCGTTGGTGTAGACAGCTGGTCCAAGGCGAATCCGCGCTACCAGGGCAAGATTGCTTCCGTCGAAGAAGTTAGCGAAGAGAACGTCGAGAAAATCATCGAGCTTGATCCAGATCTCATCATCGGCTTGTCTACCGTTAAAAACCTAGACAAACTGCAAGAGATTGCACCTACGGTGACCTATACTTACGGCAAAGTTGATTACCTAACGCAGCATCTGGAAATCGGCAAACTGCTCAACAAGGAAAAGGAAGCCCAGGCGTGGATTGATGACTTTAAAAAGCGCGCCGCTGATGCAGGCGGGCAGATCCGCGCAAAAATCGGAGACAAAACGGTATCCGTCGTGGAGAGCTTTGATAATCAAATGTACGTGTTCGGCGACAACTGGGGCCGTGGTACAGAAATCCTTTATCAAGAAATGAAGCTGAACATGCCGGAGAAAGTCAAAGAAATGGCGCTTAAGGACGGTTACTACGCCCTGTCCACCGAGGTTTTATCCCAGTATGCCGGTGACTACCTAATTATTAGTAAGTATTTTGACCAGGAGAACAGCTTCCAGCAAACAGACTCCTACAAAAACATGCCAGCTGTTAAGAACGGCCGAGTGTTTGAAGCCGACGCCAAAGAATTCTACTTCAACGACCCCATTACACTTGACTTCCAATTGGAATTCTTCAAAGAGAAATTCCTCGGTAATTAAGGTAAGTACAGGGAAGAGGAACTCTTGAGACCCTCAAGAGTTCCTTTTAACTATTCAAATGACGACGGATAGGGTGATGAATGCCATGCATGAGGCGACTAACAAGCGTCGCGGACAATTTTTTGGCTGGAAACTGGCAGCTTCGCTCGCCATTCTGGCCCTTTGCTTCTTGATCTCGCTTACTTTCGGAGCGGCAGATACGACTTTTCGGGATGTTTGGCTCGCCCTGTTCTCCAACTCTTCCGAAAAAGCTGTGCTGACAATACGCGAGCTGCGGCTGCCGCGTGAACTAGCAGCAATGGCCGTAGGCGCTGGGCTTGCCGTATCTGGAGCTGTCATGCAAGGCATGACTCGCAATCCGCTGGCCGATCCCGGCCTGCTCGGCTTGACCGCCGGTGCGAATTTGATGCTCGCCGTCACTATTGCCTTTTTCCCTGGGGCCGGTTATATGGGCATAATGGTAGCTTGTTTTATCGGAGCAGGTGTAGCGGCTTTACTCGTCTTTGGTGTGAGCGCCTCCAAGCAGAACCGCTTCTCTCCGCTGCGCATCGTACTGGCTGGTGCGGCCATATCGGCTCTGCTCTTCGCAGCAGCTGAGGCGATCGGTCTTCATTTTAAAATTTCGCAGGAGATCAATATGTGGAACGCCGGTGGAGTCATCGGTACGACTTGGAAGCAACTCGCTATTATTACGCCTGTCATTGGGCTCGGCATCATCGCCGCTCTGCTGCTGTCGCGACAACTGACCGTGCTGAGCATGAGCGAAGAAGTTTCCGCGGGCCTCGGCCAGAACACCGCACGCGCCAAAACAATGCTGTTCATCGTTGTTATTTTGCTCGCTGGAGCTTCAGTGGCACTAGTTGGCAATATGGCTTTTGTCGGGCTGTTAATCCCTCATATCGCACGGACTGTGACCGGGCCGGATTACCGATTCGTCCTGCCCGTATCCGCCGTGGCTGGTGCAGCATTGATGCTGGTCGCCGATACACTCGGACGCACAATTAATGCGCCTTATGAAACTTCCCTGACCGCAATAGTCGCTATGCTCGGCTTGCCATTTTTCCTCTGGATCGTCAACCGCCAAGGAGGTGCGCTTAAATAATGGTCCCTTCCGCACGTCGCAAGCAGCGCATCGCACTCGTCGTCCTGTTCCTACTCATCCTCGTGACCATGTTCATCAGTGCAGGATGGGGCTATTCTTCGCTCGGTTATAAACGACTTTTGCCCGTATTGTTCGGGGACGGTTCGCGCAAAGAAGATTTTATCCTGTTCACGATTCGCCTGCCCCGTATTTTCATCACGATGCTGGCCGGTGTTGGCCTCGCTCTTTCGGGTGCTATTTTGCAGCGCATTACTCGCAATGATTTGGCAGATCCGGGCATCATCGGTATTAATGCTGGCGCTGGCCTCGGGGTCGCCGTTTTCTTCCTGTACATGCCGATCGAACCCGGTAATTTCGTCTTTTTACTTACAGCAGTTGCTTTCTTGAGCGCAATGCTCACCGCATTTTTCATCTACTTATTCTCCTTCCGCAAAGGAGAGGGAATTAATCCGGTACGGCTCGTACTAATCGGCATCGGCTTCTCCCTATCGATCTCCGGCATCATGACGGTGATCATCTCCTCGGTCGCGGAGCGGGAAAAGGTCGATTTTATCGCCAAATGGTTGGCTGGCAGCATCTGGGGAACAGACTGGATTTTTATCTGGGCTCTGCTGCCATGGCTGCTGATTCTTATCCCGTTCACTCTGTACAAAGCTAACCAGCTGAACCTGCTGGAGCTGAGCGAGCCGGTCGCGGTAGGTATTGGCCTGCCCGTGCAAAAAGAACGCATCTGGCTGCTCATCACCGCCGTAGCGCTGGCCGCATCTTCAGTAGCGGTTACCGGCGGTATCAGCTTTATCGGATTGATGGCGCCGCATATCGCTAAGGCGCTCGTCGGACCTCGCAATCAGCTGTCGCTGCCGATTGCGATGCTGATCGGCGGCTGGCTGCTGCTCGCGGCGGACACGATCGGCCGCAATCTGGCCGACCCGAGCGGCGTTCCCGCCGGAGTTGTCGCCGCCTTTATCGGCGCACCCTATTTCGTTTACCTGCTGCTCAGGCGGACAGCTTAGGCCTAGTGCAGCTCCCTTGCATGAAAGGGCCCGTGAGGGCCCTTTTTTTCCGGGCAGGAACCCGCTAGGATAGAAACGAACCCATGGAAATAGACTAGACTTGGCACAAAGAAAGGAATGGGGCAAAGTTATGGATCAAATGGAGCAAAGACTGAAAGAACTGACGGAATGCGATGGAGTACCTGGGCATGAAGGCGCGGTTCGCGATCTTATGAAAAGTTATTTAGAGCCGCTGAGCGAGCAAATTATAACAGACCGATTGGGAAGTGTGTTTGGCATCAAGACCGGTGCTGAAGCAGGACCGAAAATCATGCTCGCCGGCCATCTAGACGAAATCGGCTTCATGGTGACGCAAATTACCGCTAAAGGTTTCCTGCGTTTCACTCAGCTCGGCGGCTGGTGGCCGCATAATCTGCTGTCACACCGAGTGCTCGTAAAAACTCGTAAAGGTGACCATATCGGCCTAATTGGCTCCAAACCGCCCCATGTACTGACGCCGAACGAGCGGAGTAAAGTGCTCCAACTCAAAGATCTGTACATAGACATCGGCGCCAAAAATGAAGAGGATGCCCGTGAAATGGGTATCAGGCCCGGCGACTGGATCGTACCGGTCAGCGATTTCTTCACGATGCGCAGCGGCGAACTATGGGCAGGCAAAGCGCTCGACAACCGCGCCGGCTGCTCGTTGGCTGTAGAAGTGCTTTCCCGTCTGCAGGAAGGGTCACATCCAAATATCGTTTACGCTGGTGCTACCGTACAAGAAGAAGTCGGCCTGCGCGGCGCCGGCACGGCAGCCAATCTGGTACAGCCGGATATCGCGTTTGCGCTCGATGTCGGCATCGCCTATGACACACCGGGCAGCGAATCGGGAATGACTTGCAATGTCGGCGATGGACCGCTCATTCTGCTGATGGACTCCAGCATGATTTCGCATAGCGGCTTGCGTCGTCTCGCTGTCGATACAGCCGAGGGGCTGGGTATCAAAATCCAGTTCGACGCCATGACAGGCGGTGGAACCGACGGCGGCAAGTTCCATACAAGCGGCATTGGCTGCCCGACATTATCCGTCGGCTTCGCTACCCGTTATATTCACAGCCATAACGCTGTCATGTCCCGCAGTGACTTCGATAAAGCTGCCGAGCTGCTGACTGCGCTCGTTCGCAAGCTTGACCGCGAGACGGTCGATCAGCTGTTCAGAGCCTAATATGGCATCCCGCCCTCCCCACCTTAGGAGGCGGGATGTTTTTTGCGTTTCTGTTGAGATTTACTTATAATCAGCTTATTACGAACAGGTTTAAGTTTTTAAACCTATCGACCTTAGATCCAGCAAAGGAGAATCCCCATGGGCAAGCTCGCGATGAAGCTGTTTCGGGAATGCCTGCCGGTATTCCAGACCCTCTCCGATCCGCATCGTCAGGATATTGTCCTGCTGCTCCATGAGAACGGTGCTATGCCGGTCAATGAGCTGACCGCCCGGCTCAGCATCAGCCGTCCCGCCGTATCTCATCATCTCAAGCTGCTGCTTCAGGGGGGATTCATCACTTGTGAGCAGCGTGGCAAGATGAGGTACTATTCCCTCAGCCTTGAGGAGCCTGTCGCTCTTTTGAGGGAGCTGTTATCCGTAGTTGAGGCAGAATGTCCCCCCCAATCGGATTCAATTTCACCTATGGAGGCCAAGAGATGAACCCGCTTACCCATGCCGATGTCGACACGATGCTTGCAGAGCATCGAAGCTATTTTGAAAGTGGCAGCACCCGCTCCATCGACTTCCGCATCACTCAGCTGAACCGGCTGGGCGACGCCATCCGCAAATATGAACAGCCTCTGCTCGAGGCGGTGTACAAGGATTTGCACAAAGCTCCGGCTGAAGCCTATATGTCCGAAATTGGTCTTACGATGGGCAGCATCAAGGAAATGGCCAAAAAACTGCGCCGCTGGGCTAAGCCTGAACGGGTTCGCTCATCCCTCTTCCATCTTCCGGCCAAAAGCCGTATTTACCGTGAGCCATATGGCACGGTGCTTATTATCGGCCCGTTTAATTATCCGTTTCATCTGCTCGTTGAACCGCTCGTCGGTGCAATCGCCGCCGGTAATTGCGCGGTGCTGAAGCCTTCTGAGAACACGCCTCATGTGTCCGCCGTTGTGCGGGATATGATTGAGGATACGTTTGAGCCTAGTTATATTCGAGTTGTTGAAGGTGAAAAGGAAACCGTCACGGCGCTAATCGAGTCCAACTTTGATTATATTTTCTTCACTGGCAGCGTACCGGTTGGGCGCATCGTCATGGCGGCCGCGGCCAAAAATCTCGTTCCAGTCACGCTGGAGCTGGGCGGAAAAAGTCCGGCTATCGTTGAACGCTCGGCTGATCTGAAAATTACCGCGCAAAGAATGATCTGGGGCAAGCTCATCAATGCCGGGCAAACTTGCATCGCGCCAGATTACGTGCTCGTGGAGAAAAGTGTCAAGCAAGAGCTGATCCGCCACCTCGGTGAGGCGATAACCGCTTTTTACGGTACAGACCCCTCCAAGGCCGAGTTCGGGCGGATCGTCAACGAGCGTCAATTCGATCGTCTGGCTGACATCCTTCTTCGTGACCAAGAGCAAATCGTTTTCGGCGGCAAAAGAGATCGCGAGGGGCTGTACATCGAGCCGACGCTGCTGGATTCTGACTTCCATTCCTCGGCATCGATGGAAGATGAATTGTTTGGTCCACTATTGCCAATTATCGGGGTGGACAATATCGATGAGGCGATTAAGCTGGTGAATAGCCGGCCGAAGCCGCTGGCGCTCTATTTGTTCACAGATAATGGGGATGTCACGGATAAAGTGCTGGAGAGCTGCTCCTTCGGCGGCGGCTCCGTCAATGACACCTTATCCCATCTCGTCAATACGAATCTGCCTTTTGGCGGCGTTGGTAATTCCGGCATCGGCGCCTACCACGGCCGCCACAGCTACGAGCTGTTCTCCCATCGCAAAAGTGTCGTGCTTCGCACTTTCAAGCTCAGCAACAGCTTCATGTTCCCTCCTTACGGACCGGAGAAGTTGAAGCTTATCAAGCGCTTCCTCGGTTAGCCAAAAAGCCTGAGGCGTCCCGGATCCAGCTCCGGCGCTTCAGGCTTTTTTTCTTTCCGGATGCCAGCTCCAGCGCATCGAGCTTCTTTTGGCCCGACTCGAGCGTCGGTCAGGCAAGCTCCCCCCTCACAAGTGGTTTGCCTTAACTGCTGCTTCAACGATCGCTCGAACTCCGTTCTGAATTTGCGACGAATTGGCACGGGAAATGCTGAGCCTAAGGAATTTATCCCGTTCAAGCCAGCTCCGCAGGTAAAAGTCCTTGCCCGAGCGGGCTTCGATTCCACTAGCCTCAAGCCGTGCTGTCAGCCTCTCCAGGTTAACGGTTTGCGGAAGCCCCAGAGCGATGTAAATTCCAGAGCCGCTGCTGGAATGCTGCAATACTCCAGAAGCATGATGCTCCAACACGGCCTCGTTCATTTCCTTCATCCTTGCTGCGTAGCGGCTTCCAATGCGAAGTTTATGGCGATCGTACATGCCGCTGCGAAAAAAGATATCAAGCGCCGCTTGCGACAGCAGCGAGGTCACCGAATAGCGCTGGCGCTCCTCGAACCAATCAACCAGATGTTCGGGGAAAGCCGCGAGTCCAAGCCGCAGACCCGGAAAAATGGCTTTGGAAAAGCTTTTCAAATAAATGACCCGGGAGCGGTCGCAGGCATGAATCGGCTTGAAGCTGCGCTCTTCGCCCAGATCGGCCATGTAGTCATCCTCCACAACATAAACATCATGCTTGGCCGCCAGCTTGGCGACAGCGCGCTTCTGCCCCCCACTCAGCGATGTTCCGAGCGGATTATGGTACCGGGACATCGTATAAAATAGTTTGATATCTCCCTCCTTGAACTGCCTCTCTAGCTCTTCCATGTCTAATCCTGCCCCATCACGCCGCACACCAACAACAGGAATACCCTCAGCTTCCAAATATCTTAAGTAGATATCGAACGACGGCTGTTCCACGAGCACAGTCGATTTGCCGTTTGGAAAAGGCATACGAGCTAACAGATCAAGCGTCGGCTGCACACCTGCTGTCACAAAAATCTGGTCCGGACCGACGTAAACCTGGTCTGAAGCAAGATGAGAAGCCAATGTCCGCCGCAGCGTATCTAGCCCCTTGGTGCTGCCGTATTGAAACAGCCCATGTCTGTAGGTGTCGATCGCTTTATTCAGACAATGCTGAAAATCCCGGTATGGAAATAGCTCTGAATCCGGCAGCACCGAGGCAAAGTCGATCGTTCCTCCAGCCGTGGAGCTTTCATGTGAACCATCGCTAGTCCTGCCCACTGCATAATATCCGCTCTGAGGAATCGAATAAATCAGATGCCGCTTCTCAAGCTCCGAATAGGCGCGCAACACCGTACTGATGCTGCATTCATGCTGCTCCGCCGCACTACGCACGGAGGGCAGTTTTTGCCCGGGGCGGACCAGTCCGTTAGCCAACCTTTGTTCCCATTCGGCTAAAATTTCCCCATATTTGCTCATGAGCCTCACCCCGCATCAGTAAGCTATTGTTGTAGTCAGATTCCGCCACGGAATCAGGAATCCATACCTCAACTGTACCGATACAGTAAGCTGAAATCAAGCTTTTCGTCATTCCCTTTCTCCCTTATTCTAGAAAAAACAACCCGTTCATCATACAGATGAGTCAGGGTAACTGAAAGTAGGGATCACCATGAAGGATGCTGCACCGATTCGGCTGGCTTACGCCTCAACCATTGTCAACGCGCTGCTTGTGGGCTTCTCCTTCCTGTTCGCCAAAATGGCTCTGCTGCATGCCTCGCCAATGGATACACTCGCATTCCGCTTCGCCGCCTCGTTCGGCTTGTTATGCATTCCGGCTGCGCTTGGCTGGCTCCGCTTGAACTATAGGGGTAAGCCGGTCGGCAAGCTCCTGCTGTTGACAACATCCTATCCACTCGGCTTTTTCATTTTTCAAACCTTCGGGTTGCAGCAGTCCACCTCAGCTGATGCCGGCGTTCTGTTTGCTCTCGGACCGATTGTGACGGCTGTTCTGGCGTCCCTCATGCTGAAAGAAACCACTACGCTCCTGCAAAAACTGTCTATCCTTCTGTCTGTTGCCGGAGTTGTGTACATTTTTATGATGAAGGAAGGCAGGGTCAGCTTCTCCAGTTCAACAGGTATACTGTTGCTTCTCGTATCCGTCCTCGCCATTGCCTTTTTCAGCGTGCTGACACGCTCACTGCTGCGCAGCTTCACCACAACCGAAATTCTGTTCCTCCTGCAAGGTATAGGATTCGTATTTTTCATGGGTTGGTCCTTGCTTCGCCACATGGCGGCTGGCACGCTGCCGCAATTTACGGCGCCGCTCGCAAGCGGCTCCTTCGTCATCGATATCCTCTATCTCGGGGTGCTGTCCTCATTGGTCACCTCGCTGACTTCGGTCTATGCCTTATCTAAAATTAAAGCCTCCGTCGTCAGCGTCTTCTCGAATCTTGCTACCGTCGTCTCTGTTGCTGCTGGCACATTCGTGCTCGGAGAACCGGTGACCGACGCTTCGCTGCTAGGCTCTGCGCTTGTTATCGCCGGAGCTGCAGGCGTTGCTCTGCTTGGCCGAACATCGGCTTCGGCAACAACTGCTGTGAAAGCAACCACCGCTGGACCACATTCTGCATTAACTAAAGGAGCTGAAAGCTAATGAATATATTTACAATGAATACAACAACTCATTCGCTAAACTCGCTTTTCCGGAAACGAATCGGCTGGGACGATATGAGTGCATTGACCTTTGAACATCTTGGCCCTTTGCTCGAGGCTACAGCGCTGGCATTCCCTTTTGAGAATCTGCGCATAATTGCACGGTCAAGCGAGCCGCTTACGACGGAAAATCTCATTGATAAACTGCTGAAGCGCGGAGAAGGCGGGTTATGTTATGAGCTCAATTCGATGCTGTACTTTTTCCTTGCCGAAAATGGCTTTGACGTCCTTATGACAAGGGGGATTGTCTACAATCATCAAACAGGCCGTTATCCGCCTGCAGGCAGGACGCATATCGCCGTTCTTTTAATACATGAAGGAAATCAGTATATTGTGGACACAGGCTTTGGCATAAATCTTGCGCTTCGCCCTGTGCCTCTGACAGGAGAAGAAGTCTCCTCCTGGAACGGCGAATTCCGGCTTCGCCGCGAACAGACTGACTATGGCGACTTCGTATATGAGAAAAAGCTGGCGGGCAGAGATCAGGACTGGCTACTCGGTTATGCCTTTGACTCCACGTTGAAGCTGACAACCCTGGATGAGCCCCGCGAGGTACAGCAGATCATCGAGCAACATCCAGAATCTCCTTTTAATAAGGAGCCGCTTGCAACAAGGCTTACCCGCACCGGAACCATGACGCTAACCCGACAATCATTCACTCAGTGGACCGATGGGCAAATGGAGAAGACTCCGCTGAATGAGACGGAATACAGGGAACGTTTAAGTTTGTTCGGGCTTTAATCCCGAAATTCAGTGCTTATTTCTTCACAGTGATGATTACATTTCCTTTTTTATGTCCTGCGTCTACGTACCTGTGAGCCTCGCGAACTTGTTCCAATGAATAACGATTATCGATAACCGCATTGATCTCTCCCGCTTCTATTAGCTCCTTAAGAAAAATCAAATCCTGCGCGGTCGTTGTTACGATTCCTTGCCCTTCAACCGAGACGAAGGAACCATTCGGAGCCAATGCTTTCTGGCATTTGGCTTTTGTGGTCTTTCCGACGGCATCAAAAATAAGATCGTAACGCATCTTCTGATCCGTAAAATCTTCTGTTGTGTAGTCAATAACCTGATCCGCTCCCAGAGATTTCACCAATTCAGCATTCGCAGCACTGCATACCCCGGTAACTTCAGCACCGTAATACTTGGCCAGCTGCACCGCTAACGTTCCTACCGACCCGGAAGCTCCATATATAAGCACTTTATGTCCGTGGCGAACCTTTCCTTTCCGTAGAAAATACAGGGCTGTCGTCCCGCCAAAAGGAATGGCTGCCGCTTCCTCATACGTCATATTCATCGGCTTCAAGGCCAATGCCGAGTCCTCAGGCAGACAGCTGTACTCGGCATGAGCGCCAAAACGCATGCCATTCAAGGCAAAAACGGAATCACCTTTTTTGAAGCGCTTTACGTCCTTGCCGACTGCCTCCACCTCTCCCGCCAATTCCGTGCCTAGAATGGGATTCCGTGGTTTTCTGATGCCTAGAAACAATCGCATAGGAATCCAGTATAAAAAAGGACTTCTACAACCGCGAACTCTGCAGTCTCCTGTACTGACGGTTGTTGCATGAACCTTCACCAGCACTTCATTGTTTTTCGGCGTTGGTTTTTCGACCTCTTTCAGCTGCAGAACATCCGGTGAGCCGTATTTCGTACATATGATTGCTTTCATGAGTTTCCTCCAGCCTCAGTTTGCAATCAGTATAACTTTCATGAGCTCCCTTTCTACAGCTACTAAAGTATGGTTTAACCTTCACAACAGGCCATATTTGCGGGCGCGCGCCACCGCTTCGGTTCGCCGTTTGACCTGCAACTTTTCAAAAATAACCCGATTATGCCCTTTTACCGTAGTCAACGCAATGAACAACTGCTCGCTGATTTCAAGGTTGGAAAGCCCTTGGGCGATGAGCCGCAGCACTTCCAGCTCCCGCCCGCTTAACGGCTCCAGCAGCAGCTCATCAACATGAGTCGACTGTGCCTCCAACCAGCTCTCGCCCTGCTGCCGAGTCAGTTGCTTCTCCGTTCTGCTCTCGCTCTGCTGCTGAGTCGGCTGCGCTCCCAATCGGTCCTCGCTCTGCTGCTCCGCATCAAATACACCTAGCAGCTCCTCGATATAATCCGACTGCATTCCGCCAGCTGCGGCTTCTTGCAGCAGCTGGCGCATCGGAGCGCCTTCATCGACAAAAAGACGTTTATAACCGCCAGGCTCACCCAACATCAGCGAAGCTCGGAGCGCTTTCAACGCCTTCGGCTTATCGCCCAGCACATACAACACAACGGCCAGCGCCACGTTGACCTTGAGAAGCTCATCCTGCAATTCCTTTGCTTCTAATTCGCTTCTCAATGCCACTAGAATTTCCGCCGCTGCGAAATGATCTCCCGCCGCAACATAAACACAAGCCTCGCTTAGCCGAAGCTCATGCTCGCTAGCGAGAATGGCAGCCGCAACAAGATCGCCATGCTGCAGCAGCACCCTAATTTTTACACTTGCAATAGCAGGCAATTGATGAGCAAAATGATGTCGGTGTGCAGAATTCTCCGCTTTCGCTACAAGGGCTGCCGCATCGATGATCTTCCCCTTAGCGAGCTTCAATCTTGCCAGCAGCAGCTCCGCCGCTACGACGCGGTCGGTGTGCTCCAGCTGACGAGCCAACTGGATACTCATCCCAGCATGCTGCATAGCGGTATCCAAGTCGTTCCATTCATAGTGAATCCGCGCCAAGCCAAAATAGGCTTCACACGCAGCCGGTAGCGGCGGAGTTCCTGCCAGCTCCAGTACCGAGCGGTATGTATCCGCCGCTTCAAAAGGCTGATTATCCCCTTCTTGTAATTGTCCTAAGCCAAGCATAGCCATAACAGAGATTACAGCATGTCCGATCCTCTGACTGCTGGAAAGCGCTTCGGCATAGGCTCTGCCGGCTTCCACCCGATCTCCCTGAAGCTGATGAGCATATCCCATCGTCCAAGTTGTCGCCGTGCGAACAGGCAGGTTGTCGGGGGATAGATAGTGCAAGGCACGACGAGACTCAGTCAGAATCGTTGAGGCTTGATGTCTGCTAACGGCCAGCGTTGCTCGTATAGAAGCACAATGCCCAATCAGATCTCTGCCCTTCGCGTCCTGCATGCTGCTCTGCAAAACGCGCTCGGCAGCTTGCAACTTTGATTCAACACCCGATAGGCCGCCCGTCATGAGCAATGCGGAAGCATGCATCACCCATAAAACAGGTCTGCGGTCCAGCTCTACTTTGGAAAGTGACTCCAACCACTTTACAACGGGGGTTATTTCGCCGCGAAAGGGCAAAAACAGGCCCTCGCCTTCCGCCAAGCGGGCAGCGCGTTCTATATCCTCGGCAAGGACCGCGTGATGAAACGCTTCTACTTCCAGCCCGTTTTTTTCGTACCATTGACTGGCAAGGATGTGGAGTTCAGCTATTTCTCGACCGCCTTCCCCCATTCTGGCCTGCAGCCGTTGTCGCAGCATTTCCGCAAAAAGATGATGATAACGATACCAGCGCCGCTCATTATCTAGCGGAACCAGAAATAAATTGGCGCGTTCCAGCTCCTCCAGCATTGCTTGCCCTGACGTAGGAAAAGCCCCTTGCTGATCCTGAACGATCGCTTCACATAACGATCCGCATATCCGATCGAGAATCGATGTACGCAGCAAAAAAGTCTGAACAAACTCGGATTGCTGCTTCAATACCTCTTCAAGCAAATAATCGGCGAGGTAGGGATGACTTCCGGTAAAAGATTGCATATACCCAGAAACGCCCGTTTGCCCTTGCATGGAGAGCGCAGCTAGCTGCAAAGCAGCAACCCAACCTTCTGTACGAAGCTGTAGCAGAGTAATATCTTCCGCTGCAACGGATTCCAAACCCATCGCTTCCCTGAAAAAAACGGTCGTCTCGTCATTCGTGAATCGCAAATGCTCCACACCAAGCTCATTCAATAGATTTCCTGCACGCAGCCGAGCAAGCGGAAATCCCGGCTTCTCTCGGGTGGCAATGATCAGATGCATCTGCGCCGGCATATGCGTCAACAAAAAAACGATCACGGCATCAATCTCTTCGGAATCAATCCGATGGTAATCGTCAAGGACAAGCAAAAATTTATGCGGGACTTCAGCAAGCTTTTGCATCATAAGGGACATGATCGGCTCAATTGGCAGCGGTTGACCAGCTTGAAGCGCCCCTATACTCAGTTCCACAGGAATCGATTGAAACGCTGCACACATATAAGAGAGGAAACGCGCAGGTTCATTATCCCTTTCGTCAAGCGACAGCCATGCGCTCGGAAGTCCGTAATCGGCGACCCATCCGCTTACAAGCGTTGTTTTACCAAAACCCGCAGGAGCTGTAATCAGTGTCAATTTGCCATCCAGTCCCTCGCTCAGTCTCTGGAACAGCTGAGGACGAGAAATTGTTTTTGGCCGCACCGTAGGAATATATAACTTCGTTGGTATTAGAGGGACGGACATATAGATGACCACCATTCTGCGCTGTCCATGACAGCTTATAGTGAACTATGTTATACAGTTTGACAGATCGACCATCGTTCCCTTCCCCGCATTATCCACACACAAAAAAACTCAACCCGGCTTAATAAAGCAGCACGGATTGAGCAGGTATAAGTTCGATTATTCCTCCAAATACAGAGTAACTTTATTTTGAATGGATTTAGCGGCATCCTCAGCCGACTTCTGGCCTTCAAAAAACGGCGCCGTTTCCTCCTTTATAATGGTTTCAATTTTAGGATCAATGGTGCCGGAGCGTTTTAGATCCGCTAAAAGCCCTTTTGTCATCTCAACATCCTCAGCAGTCGGTTTGAACGCGCCTTCCGTCTGCTCCAACGCTTTGACTTGCCCGTCTACCGCTTTTTTATTGATTGGCAGTCCGCCTAGCTCCCGTGACGACTGCATTTCTTCCGAAAGCAAGAACTGCAGGAACTTCCAAGCAGCCTCTTTCTTTTCGGACTTATTATTAATGGAAAGCAGAATAGTTGGCTTAAAAGAATTTCCCTCGGCCGAGCCACTTTTGGGCGGGGAAAAGATTTGCGATTGATCAAACATCATTTGTCCTAGCGAAACCGAAGAAATATCCATAAAGGCAGAAGAGATAAAGGCTTCCTTACGGCTCAATTTCTCGCCGATTTTCACAGCCTTAGATACGCCTCCTGTCATCTCGGGCTCCTGGAATATTTTCTGGTCATAGAATGATTTGATTTGGTTCAGCAGGTCAATAAACGCCTTGTCTTCAAAACTTGCTTTTTTGTCGCTCAAATTAATGAACTTCTCCGCTTCGGCGCTAACGCGGTCGAGCAGAAGCATATCCACAGGCATCCACTGCACGACAGGGTCTCCGCCCGCCTTCGCAAGCTCGCCCATCTTTTCCCCGAACTGATCCCATGTCCAAGCTTTTGGATCCAGGTTCATCCCCTCAATCCGCTCTTTATTGCCGAACCAAAGACCGGTGGAGACGCCAGGCGTGATTGTGTACAGCTTATCCTTATATTTCAGACTGTCGAACACATTTATGTAATAATCCTCTGCGTTAAGCTTCCTCATATAGTCCGTCAAGTCGGCCAACAGGCCTTTATCCGCATATTTGCTATAGGCCAGTGTATCCACCGCGATAATATCGGAGGCGTTTCCGTTCATTAGCTCCGCGTTAACGGTTGTTACATGCTTCTCAATGGCGGCAGGGTCGTAGCCGCCGCGAATGGACATTCTACCCGTACCATCCTGAGGGACGATATGCGACTCTTTAATTTGAATGTCAATGTCCAGATTTGCCGCCTCGAACTTCTCTTCGGCCTGCTGCAAGAAACGGTTCGTTGAGACGACCGACATCGTGATGGCCTGTTTCCCTCCGGAACCGGGGTCAGACGTGTTTTTTTGTTCATTGGCAGCCGTGTTCCCTCCGGTGGATCCTACGCTGGATGAACATGCCGAAAGCGCAAGAAGCGCTGCACTTGAACCTACGAATATACCTCTTTTGCTCCAAGTTTTTACGTTCATATATGCCCCATCCTTTCATTCTTTAACTGAAATTCAATTGAGTCCCTGGAGCTATTCTAGCGAATGATTACGGTATAAAGATGAAAGCATTGTGGGAAATTGTGGTGATGCATGATCCGCGCCAAAATGGAAAAAACCGGATCGCGAACAATTGTCCACAGCCGGCTTTCTCCTATAAGAACTATTCTTCCATGTATAGAGTCACTTTGTTTTGCAGAGACTTGACAACGTCCTCGGCAGATTTTTCACCTTTAAAGAACAACGCCGTTTCTTCCTTCACAATATCGTTGATCTTAGGCTCGATACCGCCAAAACGCTGCATCTTCGGCACAATTTCTTTAGCTTTTTCGGCTAGTTCCGGCGTTAACGGGTTTTCTCCCGCCTTTGTCATAGCGTCGATTTGGGATTCCGCCGCTTTTTTGTTGACAGGCAGCCCTCCGAGATCCGGCGCGGTCTGCATTTCCTCCGACAGGAGGAATTGGAGGAAATCCCAGGCTCCATCTTTATTTTTCGACTTTTCGTTCATCGCGAGCAGCATGCCGGCTGTAAACGAGCTTCCCTTGCTGCCATCCTCGGTAGGTGGAACAAACAGTTCCGGCTTTTCAAACACCATCTGACCGAAGTTAAGCGAATCAAACCGCTGAAGCTTCAAATTAATAAAAGCTTCTTTCATTTTCATGCTTTCGCCCATTTTGATCGCTTTGCCCACGCCTCCAGCTGTCTGCTGGGGCTCCTGGATAATCTTGTTGTCAAAATAAGCTTTAATTTCATTCAACAAAGCGATGAATTCAGGAGTGTCGAAGCCGGCTTTCTTTTCATTCCAATTAATATACTGTTCCAGGTTTTCCCCGATTCGATCGCTAAGCAGCATCTCCGGCGGAGTGTACCCCATGATAGGATCACCGCCTTTTTTGGCAAGCTCGCCCAGCTTTTCGGAAAATTGCGCCCAGGTCCATGAATTCGGATCAAGCTTTAAGTCCTTGATGCGATCCGTATTGCCAAACCATTGGTTCGTCACTACGTTTGGAGCAATGGCATAAAGGCCGTCCTTGTATTTGAGCGCATCGAAAATATTCATGTAGTAGTCTTCTTCATTAAAACCTTTTTCTTTATTCATATAGGCCTGCAGATTGGCGAGCAGCTTTTTATCCGCATATTTGGCATAGGCTAGCGTGTCCACCATAATGAGGTCAGAGGCGTTCCCGTTCATCAGCTCCGCGTTTACTGTTGCCACATGTTTCTCAACCGCTACCGGATCGTATCCGAACGCGTACATCGTCATCGATCCCGCTTGTTGTTGCGGAGGAACGTAGGACTGTTTCAGCTCGATTTTAACGCCTGGATTAGCGGCTTCATACTTCTCTTTCGCAAGCTCCAGAAAACGGTTGGATGTGACGACCGACACGGTAATGACTTTTGAACCCGATTCGTTTCCGCCGGAGTTCTGCTCTCCGCTTGTGCCATTGTTCGAGGAACCGGAAGCCGGTGTGTTTGCACCGGAGCTGCAAGCCGACAAAGCAATTAAACTCGCCATAAAACATAGGGCCAATCCTTTTTTTCTATTCGCTTTAATGTTCAAAATAATCATCCTTTCGATTCGGTTGTGGATAAGCCGCTGCGAACAAGCAAAATCCGAATAGCGTGATCCACAAACTAGGAGAAATAAACTGCGGCAGTCCGACAAGCAATAGCGCCAAACCAAGCGCCAAATAACACACGGCGATACAGTAGAACAAACGGATAAAGCGGTCCCTCAGCGGTAGCGCAATCATGCGCCATTCGCGAATTCCGAGCAGGAATAAGGGCAGACCGAGCAGCAGACCAGACGTTGTAACGATCGGAATATAAGAATTAAGCCTGTTCTCCATCAATTGATAGGGAAGAATTTGCGAGAAGAAAGGTGGCTGCTCCTGCCAATGCTGGAACAACTTCTGTCTGAAAAAGCTTAAATCGATCCATCGGTCAGGAATAAATTCAGCCGGGATAAAAGGTGAGAACCGGGCGAGCAGCACCAGACCGCCTGTGCTGACCCCAATTGCAATGAATGCCAGTACTTGCTTCAGCATATACGGCCTTTCCCGTTTCATTACTTCGTCGGAATCCCCGACCTGCAGCGCTGACTTCATCCGGCTGTATGTGCTGCCGGCTACCCTGCGCATCCACATCAAGCCCAGCACAAGGACGATTAAACCCATAAGTGCCGGAAGCAGGCGGGGCAGCTGCTGGATCAGCCGGAAGCTTTTTTCGCCTATGGCGACCTTATACTCATTCATAGGCAGCTTAAGATTCCTCAGCGTTGTATTTACTTCCAACTCACCGATTAACAGCGCATCCCCGGACGCCTCGAGCAGAATCGTTCCTACCCGCGATTCCGGGCTTAAAGCGGTAAACATGCTTGATGGCAGGAGAGCCTCCGGTTTAACGCCTTTGGTCATCCATTCCATCAAGCTGTCCTCGGAACGATAAATGCCGATGATCCGAAGCTTCGTGTTCTGAATGGATATTTCTTTGCCTAGCACATCCGTTGATCCGAACAGGTATTCGGCCAGCCTGTCGCTTATGACAACGACCTGATCCCTTCTTTCCATGGAACCTTCCGAAATCATGCTGCCTCTGTCCAGCAAAATGGACGTAAAATCGGTGAAATTTCCCCCGATCCCAGCAGCCTCGACCTCCATTTGCCGATTGCCAGCCTTTAAGGAAAGTTTGCCTTTCATGGAATAGGCGGCGCTTCCTTTCCAGGCCTCAATCAACTTGTTTGCTTCTTTGTCGGTAAATCCGGCAGTCCCGCTTGGGCCGGGGACGGAACCCGCTTTAAGAGAAAATCGTTCGGAGCCGACCGTTCCGCCCGACTGCTGCCATGCCATGACGGCGGCTTCGGAAAACACGCTGCTGAAGCTCATCAGCAGCATGCCGATGGCCACCAGAAAGGTAGCTAAGCGCATTGTCCTCACTCCGATCCGTTGTCCTCTTCGTTGGA
Organism: Paenibacillus herberti; assembly: GCF_002233675.1. Classification (GTDB taxonomy): domain Bacteria; phylum Bacillota; class Bacilli; order Paenibacillales; family Paenibacillaceae; genus Paenibacillus_O; species Paenibacillus_O herberti. The sequence goes on from NZ_NMUQ01000001.1 coordinate 2,181,476, forward strand.
TACCAATACCCTTTTGCCCGCCTCGACCGGTTTATTGCTGGAGGTGACGACAAAATCGGCCGGGCTGACTCCTTCTTTGACCTCCGTAAATTCGGCATCAGAGCTCTCGATGGTCAGCTTTACTTTGCGAATGTAGTACTCCTTGCCAAGCGAGCCTTCTTTTTCGGAGACAACATAGACAAATTTGCCGTCTTCATTGCTTTCCCGAATGGCGCTGTTTGGAACGAGGATTTTCGCGTCCTCCTCCGACTCTGCCTTTTTCGACCATTCAAAATCCCCTGCCTCACCTCCTTGAAGCCTCTTGTCTTTAATGACTGCGACAATCTCTTTTCCGTTGGTGTTTTCCTGCTGCCCTCCGCCTGGTGAGTTCTGCCCGTCCCCCTGTTTGTCAGGTTTTTTCGTATCAATGGACTTGATTTTAACCTCGATTTTGGCATCATTCAGACTTGGAAACTTAATGTTAATACTGTCTCCGACTTTCAAATACTTCGCTTGTTCATTGGTTACATCCGCTTTGAATTCCAAGCTTGTCGCCGCCTTTTTGAGACTGACAACGGCCGTGCCGGGAGCGACAGTTGCTCCGACTGCGGCAAGAACTTCGGTGACTGTGCCTTCCTCGGAAGAGGTCAGCACCGAATACTCGCTGATTTCCTCCCGCAGCCGGTCGATTTTGCGTTTTTGAGCGTCCAGATCAAGCTGGGCACTCTCCATGTCGCGCCTAATTCCGGCAGCCAGTTTGTCGTCAAAAATCAGCTTTGCTTCTTTGTAGCTAGTTTGCAGCTTTTCCAGAGCAATCCCCTGCTTCTTATAGTTCAGCTGCTCCGTCTCAATCTGCTCTTCCGTATCCGACGTATCGAAGCGAACGAGCACCTGGCCCTTTTTGACTTTGTCGTCTACTTTCACTTCCACTTCTTCCACAGGCCATGAACCGTATTCCGACATCACTTTGACCTCTTCCGCCGTTTCCACCGTGCCGGAACCGTTAACTTTATAGGTCAAGCCGCCGAAAGACGGCCGTTCGGCCGAAACTCTAGGCAGAGAGTATTCAAGAATGGTATTGGAAAATAGCGTCAGCACCAGCATCATCAAAATAAAGGCGATAATGATTCCGCCTGTTTTTCTCTTTTTTGACTTGCCGGAGGATCTCTCTTCAGTTGGGACTGCTGCTTCCATATCGATTCTCCTTTCTATCCTTTAACGCCTGATAGCTGTACGCCCTCGACAAGCTCTTTCTCCGCATGGAGCATAAGCAGAATCGCAGGCAGCATGTAGATGACAGATGCTGCAAACGCCAATCCGATATCATCCTCGCTAATATAAGCGAGATATACGGATAAAGGCTGTTTGATGGCATCCTTCAAAAAGATCAGCGGCTGCTCGACCATGTTCCAGTTGTCGATGAAGGCAAGCACCGCAAGTGCGGCCATGCCGGAGCGGCACATAGGGAGCACGATCATAAGCAGAATTTTCATATGTCCCGCACCGTCTATGCGAGCCGCTTCAATGTAGCTGTAGGGGACAACCTGCATAAACTGGCGCATGAGGAACACGCCGAATGCGCTGAATATGCCGGGCAAAATAATCGACCACTCCGTGTTAAGCAAACCGAGCGAATTCGCCATGATGTAGTTCGGCACCAGCGTAACTTGGAAGGGCATCAGCATGACGACGATATAAGCGAAAAATAGCGGCTCCCGCAAGCGGAATCGGAGCTGTGAAAAAGCGTAGGCCGCCAGCACCGATACGACGACCTGCCCGGCTACAATCGGCACCGTCAGCTTCATCGAATTCCAGAACAGGAGCAGAAATTGCGGCTGGGCAAGCAAAATGTCATAGTAGGCATTTAACGTCGCTTTGGACGGAATTAGCTTTAAATCGACATACTTGCTCTCTTCCCCGATTTGATCCTTTTGTTCTTGGTCTTCTTCGTCAGAGCTTTTAATAACCGGCTTCAGCTCGGTTTTTATTTCATCGGGCGTTTTGAATGAATGGATCGTTGTCATCGCGATCGGAAAAACAAAGATGACGACAAGCAGGGCTAAACAAGCAGTTAGCACTCCTTTATATAGTTTGCTGCCAAATTTCCCACGCAGCATTCCTTCACCGGATTTCATTTTGATCCACTCTCCTTTCCCAAACTTCGAATCGCCCGTTTATAACCAACGGCTGAAACGGCGTTCTACGCCAAACAGGACAAGAACCATAACAACAATTGCGCTTGCCATTAGAAACGCCGCGGAAGTCATTTTTTGATAATCGAGCTGCTGGAACATATTGTTCATAAAATGCTGGAGCATGTACAAGCTCTGATGCGGATAAGGTCCTGCAAGCATATACGTTTCGCGGAATACCTTGAAGGAATTAATAATGGACATGATGAAAACAAAAAACGTGGTGGGGGTCAAATAAATAATCGTAATCGAGCGCCATTGACGCCATTTTCCAGCTCCGTCGATCCGGGCCGCTTCATAGAGATGTTCTGGGACGTTTTGCAAGCCGGCCAAAAACAGCAGCATATTGTACCCGACGTTTTTCCAAATATAGATCAGTATTGCAATATACAACGCCGAACCGCTGTCCAGCCAATCCACCGGCGCCATGCCCCAAGCCTCCAGCCAGCCGTTCAGCGTCCCGTTCCGTTCGAAGAAAATTTGCCAGATCAGCACGACGGATGCGACCGGTATGACGAGCGGCGAGATGAAGGCCAAGCGGAACCAGCGCTGCCCGTATACCTTTCCGTTCAGCAGGGTAGCCAGCAGCAGGGACAGGATCATATTGATCGGAACGCATAGAGCGGTGAACAGGAACGAATTCCAAAGCGCTCTTTTAAAGGATTTGTTGCTCAGCAGATCAATATAGTTGCGGAAGCCGACCAACTTTCCGTCGATCGGCGTATCCACCAGCGAGTAGTAAAAGCCAATCCCGAATGGCAGGAAAAAAAACAAGGCTACTCCTGCCAAACTCGGAATTAAAAACAAGGCGGCATACAATCCGTCAGAGCGGAATACCCGCAGGAGACGGCGGCCGAAATTACTCTTTTCCATCGGATGGTTCCTCCTCCGGCAGCGCTATCCTGAAAGCAACCCCGGTCTTTTTATTGACGACTTCAATTTGCGCGCCGATGCTGTTCAAAATTTGTTTGACGATGGCTAATCCAAGCCCGAATTTGCCGTACGGCCCTGTGCGGAAAGTGTTGAACATGTTTGTCAGCATCGACTCTTCCACCTGCGGGCCGTCATTGTAAATTTCAACCGTCATCGACCGGGGGCCGGCGCCTTTTTCAGCGGTAATTTTAATTTCCTTGGAAGCGTACCGAATGGCATTGTCGATAATATTCTCGAATACAACCTTCCATTGCTCGCTGCTGCCCTGAATGGTCCATGACGGTAAATCGACCGTCCATTCCAGATTCGCCCTTCTATAACGCAGACGCTGCACCACGTCCTCCAGTACTTCCTTGATCTCCAGCGGTTTCATCTCGGATTTGCGGGTTGTCGACGTGATGTATTGGAGACGGTTGAGCCGCAGCAGGCTGTGAATCTGCTCATCCAGCCGGTCCGATTCCGAAATGATCGTTTCAATGCTGCTCTCCAGGGAGCCCTTCGGATAAATCCCTTCTTTAATGGAATGGGCGTAGCTGTGGATGACCATGACGGGCGTTTTCAGCTCATGGGATGTATGCTGCAAATACGACTGCTGCGCCTGATCCTGCTGCACGAGCCGCTGGCGCATCGTTTCAAACGCTTTGGCCAGACGCCCGATCTCGTCCCTCCGCTCCAGATCGAACGACTCATGCCAGTCGCGGTCGGCAATACGGGTCATTTGCCTTTCCATTTCGTTGATCGGTTTGGACAAATAGCGGGACAGCCAAAGGCATGGCAGCCAACATAACAGCATAAGCGCAATCAGCAGCCAGATCAGATTTTTGAATAAAGCTCCTGCCTGCTCGTTCCGATAGCTCCCCCATGTGTACGAAATGAGCCATTCGGAGCTGTTGATGTCATTTTTGCTAATGACATAAAAAAGAGTCTGCCCTTCGAAACTGCCTTCGTAGGTCGCCTTAGCCTCTTTCTGTGCAACTGCCTTCTGCGCAATCCCGTTGTAGATCTCCTGGGACAGCTCGAATTCATTGGAGAACAAAGGATATATTGTGTTTTCTTTCAAATAGAGATGCCGAATGTCCGGCCCCGCAATTTTGGTTGCTACCACTTTGGTCACCGCCCGGCTTTCGCTGGTCGGTGCGGCGTTGGGGGTTGAACTCGTAGTTCCCGTATCCAGCCTCGGAATTGCCGCGATGATGGAAGCATTTCCGTTCTCTTCTTTTGATACTAAAACCCCATTGACCGGGTCGAACGTTGAGTTCTGGAACGGCTGCTGCGAATCCTCAATCATGCCGTAAATTTGGCTGGTAAAAAAATCCCGCAGCATCGTTGGCAGCACAGAAGACACGGCTATGAACAGACATAACAATACCGCTGCAAAAACCGCCCAAATCTTAACTGCCATTGGCCAATTTTTCATGACTTCACCAGCCTGTAACCGGAGCCGTATACCGTTTCCAGCCTAAGATCCGGCATCTTTTTGCGCAGTCGCCGGATCAGGTCGTCGACGACTCGATCCGTTCCAAAAAAATCCTCCCCCCAAATTTGCCTCAATACCTGCTCCCGCTGAATCAGCTGCCCGGGATGAAGTACAAAATACATAAGCAGGTCGAATTCTCTTGCGGTCAGGTCAATATTTTCCCCAAGCTCGCTTTTGACACTTCGTGCCTGCCCTTCAATTAAATAGGTTGCCACCTTAAATGTTTTAAGTGTTGCGTTATCCCGGCCGGGCTGGCCATAAATCCGCTCCAGCAGCTTGCGCGCCCGAATGACGAGCTCACGCGGTAGAAACGGCTTGGCCAAATAATCGTCGCTGCCAAGCTCCAGTCCGACGATGCGATCCAAGTCGGCGTCCCGCGCCGAAATGAAAATAATCGGCATGTTGCTGTTGTGATGTTTAATTTCCTTGAGCAGCTGATACCCGTCCATTCCCGGCATCATAATATCAAGAATCCACAGCTGCGGCTTATCGTCGATAGCCTGCTTAGCTTCTTCTCCATTCATAAACGCGACGACATCCCAGCCCTCTTGCTGTAAATAGTAAGCAAGAATTTGGTTCAGGTTCAAATCGTCTTCAACAAGATAGATGGTATACATGAGGATGTAGCTCCTTTTCATTCCCTGGGATTAGTCTAACAAACGAATCCAGCCAAAATATCAAAACATTATGGGAAATTGTGTGATTGCTTATGAACCCATTATAAGGATAAACACCTGCTGCTGCGGGATTGATATTAACAATGCTCTGTTAGGTCCATTTCGATACAAAAAAATCCGGCGCCGGGATTCCCGGAGCCGGATGGCTAACCTTACGATATGGATGCTACCGTGTCGCTGAATGCGCCGGCAACGCCGGAATAAGAAGCGAGACCGCCCGTCAGCGTTCCTGTAAAGCTCACCGTGACAGAAGATTGCGCGGCATTGCTTTTGATCGGAACCCATGCCGTTCCTTTTTTATAATACCCTGTCACTGTATTTCCTTGTTTCTCCAACCTCAGCTCAACAGGCAGCTTCACATAATCGCCGGCGATTGTCGTAATGGTGCCGGAAGCATTTCGATACGAAAGCTCCGTTCTGCCTTCGGCGTTGACGGATAATAATACGCTAGCCGGTTGAGGAGTGGTGCTGGCGCTGCGTATCATAATTCCTGTTTTTCCGCTTAAGCCCGCCGCGCCTGTACCTGCGTAACGCAGCGACTGGATTCCAGACGTCAGCGTTACCGGCGTTGTATTGCTCACCGCTTTGTTCACATACACAAACTGCTCGCTTGATTGACCGATACCACTGCCGGTAGCCTCAATGCGGTAACTTCCGTTTGGCTGCACATCTGCTTTCCCATCGGCTCCTCCGATGAAGCTGACGCTCCAAGGCGCTGCGGATTGTCGCACCGTCACCGGGAAGTTTTTCGTTTCCGTTCCACCGCTTACACCTGGCACCGTAACGGCAATTGTCGCGGTTCCTGCGGCAACTCCCGTCACTACGCCTTGAGCGTTAACCGTGGCAACAGAAGCATTGCTGCTGCTGAAAGTCGCTTGGCCGCTAATCGCTTGCAGAGTTCCGTCCGTCTGCAGGCGTCCCAGGGTCAGCGTGCTTTGCGCGCCGACGTATAGGTCGGATGGCAGCTGCTTCGCTCTCAAATTGGAGAATCCTGCAGCATCCTTATACACTTCAACCTCGGCGAACTGGATACGGAAGTTATTGTAATTATCCCTTCCCAATCCAGTTGCTTCGACCTTGACATATCTGGCGTTGACGGATGGGAACGTAATATTCCGTCTTGTCGCCGGTTTTTCTGTGTAGTTCTGGGTCGTATGCACGGTCGTCCAGTTCACATTGTCGTTTGATACTTGAATGTTGAAATCAACGGGGAAACCGGTGCCTTCATGCCCTTGATCCATTCTCGGAAACAGGCTGACCGCGCCGATTTGCCCGGTAGAGCCCAGGTCGATCGAGATCCACTCCGTGTGATTGACGCCAAGATCCAGCGAATTGCTCCATCCGTAGGAAGCCTGTGTAGAGTTGCGCTTGCCGTCGATGGCAAATGGCGCATTCCAGCCCCACTCCACACCTGTATCGCTGCTTCCAACCGCCTTTTTGCCAAAAGCCAGATTATCCGGCGAAGGATTGGTCAGCTGCGACACATCCGCTTGCGCAGGATAGTGGCGGATAAACGTATCCGGCATAGCGTACAGTCTGCCCTCGCCAGGAAGGAAGCTTGCCGACAGCTGGGAAGTGGCCGGATTGAAGTTTGTGGCTACTTCGGCGCCCGTTTGATTGGACACCTCGGTAACGGCATTAATGTCGGTGTTAGGATTGATGGCAAATGTAAAGTTTTTGCTTGCGGTCATTGATTTGTTCACAACCATCACATAACGCCGTCCGGTCTCCTTGTGCACAAAGTTTGAAACCACCATATCGTCGCCGGAATTAGGAGCAGACACCGGCTGGAAGTAGAAGCTGGACGGAAGCTGCTCGGTATTCTCTGGAATCTGGCCATAGTGGTATACGTCCTTTGCGTCCAGGTTCAGCAGCGTTGTGCCGAGCTTCAGCATGACGCTGTTCATCCCTTTGACCGGCTCGAACAGATCGGTTTTTTGACCATCCGCCGTAATGATCGCCGTTGTGAACGGTTCGCCGCGGCCAGTTGGTGTCCACCAAGTGAACCAGGTCAGCTTTTTCAGGCCATAAGCCAGGTTCAAATACACTTCATAACGGATAATTTCCGGTGTAGGTCGAATCAGTCTGTTTTCGATGCCGACGCTTTGCAGGTAGCCTGCCGTTTTGTAATTGTTTTTCAAGCCTATTTTACGAATGCGATCCAACAAGTAGTAGAAATCTTGACCCATGCCGTTAATTCCGAACGGATAGGAATCAAAGGTCAGGTACTCGATATTTTCCGCGCCGACAAGTCCTGTCCAAGTGGCCCAGTGGTCGCTACCCGGCAGCAAATTCAAATGTGCGAGGCGGGTCGGGTCCATCGCTTTCACTTTTTTGTACAGCCGCGCTGAATCATGGAAATCCTTGAGCGCAACAGGTTCATCCCGGATGAAATAACCCCCCGTCGCAGGATGCGGCTTGAAGTGATTCACAAATTCCTCAACCTCATGATCGGATACGCTGGAAAGATCCTCTGTATTCGTGACGCTGACCTTCATATTTCTTTCTCCGGCCAAATCAAGCATTCTGTCGTTAATTTCGATAGAGCTGAGGTCTCCCGTTTCCACCACTTCAATGAAGTTTACGTTTGCTTCTTGCAAATAGTCATATTGTTGCGCGTTTACGTAATCTTTGGTCGGAGGCCAGAAAACAGCTACCTTAAACGTGTTCGGAGCTACTGGAGCCACATTCGGATAAGGCTTCAGCGTCACGGGGAAATCCTTCGTTTTGCTGGCTGTACCTTTTTTCACTGTGGCAGTCAAAGTTACCGTAAGCGCTCCTGCATTCCAAGCCGGGCGGTTCATCAGTTTGCCGTCGCCGCGCAAGTAAGCAGGATGGGAGCTTGCCCAGGTTACCTGTGTATTTTCCATGCTGAATGTTGGCAAAGTCATATTCGTATAAATATTGGTCGTACCCGTCAGCGTCAGCCACTGGTGTCCAGCGTCGACCGCTTCCTGATCGGTCAACTGGCTGATTGCCTGCAGCACCTCGAACTCAGCGAGCTGCATGGCATAAGTATTGAAGTCGTCCTTGGACAGCTCCGTCGCCTCAACTTTTACATAACGGGCGTAAGCGGAATTAAAGCCGATTGCCTGTCCTCCGCCTTGTGTTGGAGCCGGATAATCCGTTTTTGTTGCGACAGTTGTCCAGGTTGTTTTGTCCGTAGAGGTTTTAACTGTAAAATCAAGCGGAAAACCGCTGCCGATATGCTGACCTTCGTCGTTTCGCGGCCATAAAACAACTTTGTCAATCCGGTCCACGTAGCCAAGGTCAACCATAATCCACTCGGAAGCGGGAGCGGTTGATTTCGGCTGGCTCGTCCAGCCCTTGTCCCCAGTTGCCGTATTGGAGCCGATTTTGACGCCGTCAACAGCAAGCTCCGGTCTCCAACCTGAACCAATGTAACTGGAAGACGCCTCGATCGTTTTGTTCAGCGCAAGATTGGTCTGAACCGTCGGAACCTGATTTACCTCAACTTCCGCCAGCTGCATAACATACATTTGGTAGACATCCTTGGATAGTACGGTGCCTTCCACCTTAACATAACGGGCGTTGGCAGCGCTGAAGCTGAATGTTTGCGCTCCGCCGCTAGTAGGCGCAGGGTAGTTGGTTGCATTCGCTACCGTTGTCCAGTTTGTATTGTCGGATGAAACTTTAATATTAAAGCTGACCGGGAAGCCCATCCCTATATTCTGCCCTTCGTCGTTGCGCGGCCAGAGCACAACTTTATCGATGCTGTAGGAAGCTCCAAGATCGAGAGCTAGCCATTCTGTTCCTGGATTGCTGGCAGGTGTGCTGGTCCAGCCTTTGTCGCCGCTTGCCGTGTTGATGCCAGTTCGCTTGCCGTCAACGGCGCGCTCCGGGCTCCAACCTGAGCCGACATAACTGCTCGATACGGACACGCTCTTGCCGAGCGCAAGATTGGTTTGTCCCTCCGTTACGACGGCAAGCTCTTCCGCCGCTGCCCTTGACGTCCCGAACGGGGAGACGGCGCCGAACACAAGCGCAACCGTCAAGAGCATAGAAAGCACTGCTCTTTTTTTCATAAATGATCCCTCCCTTAAATTTGTTGTAGCGATGCTACGAACTCTATTGTAAGGGCTTTCAAAAAGGAAAAAAGGACATTAAATTCGGTTTAGGTCTCTTTTATTTGGAAGGTGGCAAAAGTTCGGTAAAATTAGGGGGATGCGCTAAAGGCTGGGCTTCCAATCCCTGGCCGATTAATGAAAAAGGGAGGAAACTGAGCTTGGCTCAGTCCCCTCCCTTTTAGCGTATAACGTCCTTTTGATTATTTTTTCATCAATTCCAACATTCTCATAATCATGGTGACCGCCTCAGCTCGGGTGGCAATTGCGTCAGGAGCAAATTGCCCATTTTCTTTTCCTTGCACAATACCCGACTTATAAGCTGCTGCGACATAAGGTTTGGCCCATTCTGGTATTTCTTTGGCATCGGTAAACATCGTTAAATCTGCATCTGGTTCAACCTGAATCCCCAGCGCCCTCGTAACCATGACAATCATTTCGACCCGAGTCATTGATTGTCCAGTACGGAAGGTGTTGTCCTGGAATCCGCTAATGATCCCTTTATTAACCAATTGAGATACAAATGGTTTGGCCCATTCCGGTATGCTGGCTTGATCGGAGAATGAAGGGAAGCTGTTTGATGCGTCATCAAGTTTAAGTGCTCGGCCCAGCATGGTTGCAAACTCTCCCCTCGTCGCTTCAAGCCCCGGCTTGAATGAACCGTCAGCAAACCCCTTGACGATGTTTAGCTCAACCGCTTTCTGAATGTCCTTCGCTGCCCAATGCCCGGAATCCAAGTCCGTCCACGGCGTTGGGGTTGCCGTTGGCGCCGATGTTGGTGCTGGCGTTGGGGTTGGTGTCGACGTTGGTGCTGGAGTTGGCGTTGGCGCCGATGTTGGTGCTGTTGTCGGTGCTGGCGTTGGCGCCGATGTTGGTGCTGTTGTCGGTGCTGGCGTTGGTGACGTTGTCGGTGTTGGCGTCGGTGACGTTGTCGGCGCTGATGTTGGTGACGTTGTCGGTGCTGATGTTGGTGACGTCGTTGGCGTCGGTGACGTCGTCGGTGTTGGCGTTGGTGACGTCGTTGGTGTTGGCGTTGGTGACGTCGTTGGCGTCGGTGACGTTGTCGGTGTTGGCGTCGGTGTGGTCGTCGGAGTTTCCGAGATAACAGGTACTGTTACAATTGAATTGCTATAGTTACCTGCCGTATTCGACGTTGCGGCAATGCCGCCAAAGTTCAATGCAGCCCCATTAGATACAGCCAATGTAGAGGCCTCTGCCGTTCCCTTGATTGGTATCCAGTCATCCGCTTGTTTATAGTAGCCGATGACTTGATTTCCACTCCTTGCCAGCTTCAACTCAGCGGGAAAATTAATATAATCGCCGTTAATAGTTGTCACGGCTCCATTATTGTCTCGAACGGATAATTCCGTTCTCCCTTCTGAGTTCAGGGACAAATAAGCGTATGCAGGACTGTTTGCTCCGGTTGGAGCGGAGCTCAGCATAATACCCGTTCTGCCATTCAAACCAGCCGTATCCGTACCTGCATAGCGGAGCGACTCGATTTGGGATGTCAGTGTAACCGAAGAGGTATCACTCACCGTTTTGTTCACAAACACGAATTGCTCGTTCAACGGTCCAGCTTCGCTGCCGGAAGCCTGAATGCGATAACTTCCGTTTGGCTGCACATCTACTTGACCATCGGCTCCTCCGATAAAATTAACGCTCCAAGGCGCTGGCAATGATCCCACCGTTGCCGGGAAGTTTTTCGTCTCGGTGCTGCCGCCTTCGCTCGGAACTGTGACGGCAATTGTTGTCATGCCTGCAGCGACGCCTGTCACAACACCTTCAGCGTTAACCGTAGCAACCGATGGATTGCTGCTGCTGAAGCTCGCTTGGCCGCTGACAGCTTGCAAGGAGCCGTCCAGTTGCAGGCGTCCAAGGCTGAGCGTACTTTGAGCGCCGGCATAAAGATCGAATGGTAGCTGTTTCGCGCGCAGATTGGAGAAGGCCGAGGAGTCTTTATACACTTCAACTTCGGCAAACTGCACACGGAAATTACCGCCATTATCCTTGCCCAATTTGGTCGCTTCGACCTTAACATATCTGGTGCTCACGGCAGGGAAAGAAATGTTCTGCCTCGTCGCCGGTTTTTCCGTATAATCCTGGACGGTATGGACGGTCGTCCAATTCACGTTGTCCGTTGATACTTGAATGTTGTAATCAACTGGGAAGCCTGCGCCGGCATTGCCTTGATCCGTTCTCGGGAACAGGCTGACAGCTCCTACATCCTGCGTTGAACCCAGATCAATCGTAATCCATTCCGTATGATTTACCCCGGTATCAAGCGTGTTGCTCCATCCGTTGGAAGCTGGCGTCGAGTTGCGTTTGCCGTCAACCGCAAACGGTGCGTTCCAGCCCCATTCGACGCCAATATCGCTGCTGGCAGACGCCTTTTTGCCAAATGCCAGATTGTCGGGCGAAGGGTTGCTCAGCGGCGATACATCCGCTTGCACCGGATAATGGCGAATGAACGTATCCGGCATAACGTACAGTCTGCCTTCACCAGGAAGGAAGCTCGCCGACAGCTGGGAAGTAGCTGGATTGAAGTTTGTGGCGATTTCTTCGCCTGTCTCATTGGAAACCTCGGTAACCGATTTGATGCCCGTACTGGAGTTGATCTCAAACGTGAAGTTTTTATTCTCTGTCATCGATTTGTTCACGACCATCACGTAACGTCTTCCGGTGTCCCTGTGCACAAAGTTTGTAACCACCATATCGTCGCCGGAGTTCGGGGCGGATACCGGCTGGAAGTAGAAGCTGACTGGAAGTTGCTCCGTATTTGGTGGAAGTTGACCGTAATGGTAAACGTCTTTTGCATCCAGGTCCAGAAGCGTTGTGCCAAGCTTCAGCATTACGCTATTCATCTCTTTGACCGGCTCGAACAAATCGGTTTTTTGGCCGTCAGCCGTAATGATCGCCGTTGTGAACGGCTCGCCGCGGTTCGTCGGCGTCCACCAGGTGAACCAAGTCAGCTTTTTGAGGCCATAGGCCAGGTTTAAATATACTTCGTAACGGATAATTTCCGGAGTCGGCCGGACCAACCTGTTGTCGATACCGACGCTTTGCAGGTATCCCGCCGTTTTGTAATCGTTTTTCAAGCCCAGTTTACGAATGCGGTCCAGCAAGTAATAGAAGTCCTGCCCCATGCCGTTAATGCCGAATGGATAGGAGTCAAACGTCAGGAACTCGATATTTTCCGCACCGACAAGTCCAGTCCAGGTTGCCCAATGGTCGCTGCCCGGCAGCAGATTCAGATGCGCGAGGCGGTCTGGGTCCATCTCTCTGATTTTTTTGTAAAGCCGTGCTGAATCGTGGAAATCCTTAAATGCAACCGGCTCATCCCGTACAAAATATCCACCGGTCGCCGGATGCGGCTTGAAGTGATTCACAAATTCCTCAACCTCGTGATCGGACACACTTGAGAGATCCTCGGTGTTCGTCACGCTCACCTTCATGCCTCTTTCTCCGGCCAGATCAAGCATTCTATCATTGACTTCAACCGAGGTAAGGTCCCCCGTCTCCACTACTTCAACGAAGTTCACATTCGCTTCCTGCAAGTAGTCGTACTGCTGTGCGTTCACGTAATCTTTGGTAGGAGGCCAGAAAACGGCGACCTTAAACGTGTTAGGAGCTTCAGGGGCCACGTTCGGATACGGCTTCAGCGTTACGGTAAAATCCTTCGTTTTGCTCGCGGTTCCCTTTTTCACCGTTGCTGTGAGTGTTACCGTCAGCGCCCCTTCGTTCCAGGCCGGACGTTTCATCAGCTTGCCGTTGCCTTGCAAGTAGTCAGGGTGGGAGCTTTCCCAAGCCACCTGCGTATTCTCCATGCTGGATGTTGGAAGAGTCATATTGGTATACACATTGGTCGTACCCGACAGCGTTAACCATTCATGGCCAATATTTACCGCCTCCTGATCGGTCAGCTGGCTAACCGCCTGCAGCACCTCAATTTCGGCGAGCTGCATCACATAAGTGTTAAAAGTGTCTTTAGACAGTTCCGTTGCCTCGACTTTGACATAACGGGCGTAAGCAGAAGTGAAGCCGAACACCTGCGCGCCGCCTTGCGACGGAGCCGGATAGTCCGTTTTGGTTGCAACCGTTGTCCAATTCGTTTTGTCCGTGGAGATTTGCACTGTGAAATCAATCGGAAATCCGCCGCCGACATTATGGCCTTCGTCGTTGCGCGGCCACAATACAATTTTATCGGTCCGGTCCATATAACCAAGGTCAACCATAATCCACTCCGAGGCGGGAGCCGTGGATTTCGGTTGGCTAGTCCAGCCTTTATTCCCCGTTGGCGCATTGGAGCCAATTTTTTCTCCATCAACGGCCAGCTCCGGTCTCCAGCCTGAACCGACATAACTGGAAGATGCCTCAATCGTTTTGTTCAACGCTAGATTGGGTTGCTCTACCACCGGGACAGGAGCCTCAAATACCTCTACCTCTGCCAACTGCATGACAAATTTGTGGTAGACATCCTTGGCTAAGTCAGTGCCTTCCACCTTGACATAGCGGGCGTTTGCAGCGCTGAATTCGAATGTCTGCGCGCCGCCGCCAACCGGAACGGGATAGTAGGTCTTACTCGTGACTGTCGTCCATTCCGTATTGTCGACCGATATTTTGATATCGAAGCCGACCGGGAAGCCTACTCCAACGTTTTGTCCCTCGTCGTCGCGTGGCCAGAGCACAACTTTATCAACGTTGTAGGCTGCTCCAAGATCAACAGAAAGCCATTGCGCCGTGTTGCTGTCAGCGGGACTGCTTGTCCAGCCTTTGTCGCCGCCCCCTGTGTTGATACCGGTCCTTTTGCCGTCAACAGCCAGCGCAGGACTCCAGCCCGAGCCGATATAACTGCTGGATGCAGTTACGCTTTTGCCACGCGCAAGATTTGTTGGCCCCTCCGCGGCGCCAGATGGCTCGTTCGCTTCCACCCTGGACGTCCCGAATGGGGAGACGAGGCCGAACACAAGCGAAATCGTCAAGAGCATGGAAAGTACGCCTCTTCTTTTCATCAATGATCCCTCCTCATAATTGAAACTATGAATTTATGGTACAAGCTCCATTGTAAGTGCTTTCAGCATATCGAAAAGGGCATAAAATTCGGTTTACTTCTCTTTTATTTGGGAGATGGCAACGAGGGGTTCAAATTCTGATGAAAATAGGAGTGAAGCCAAAGGTCGAGCTCGGAGAAGCGTCAGCGTTCGCCTTTGACGTCAGACTTCTACCGCTAAAGCGGATAAATTCAAAGAAATCTGAGGTCAACAGCGATCGGAGGGCCGACCTTTGGCGCAGCGGATACTTTTTCATCAGATCAATCGAGGGGTAGGGAAAGAGCCGTCCTATATTCAACGATGAATGTAGGACGGCTCTATTAGATGGTAGTATTCTATTATTTTGTTTGGCTAGCAGCTTGTTTCCAAGCTTTATCCATATTTTCTAGCATCTCTTGCGGTGTAATCGCCTTCAGATAAACGCCTTGCGCCGAAGTCATCATCTCCGCTGTAGCTGCACCCCCGTTTACCCAGCCTTGATCCAGGAACTGATAACTTTTGCCGGCCGCAACAACAGCGGCGATATCGCTGAATGCCGGATCAAGATCGCCCGTCTCGCCTTTAATCGTCATAAATGCTTGTTGGCTCTTCGTCCATATTTTTTGATTTTCTGCTTTGCTCCAGAACTCAAGATACTTCTTCGCTGCATCCAATACTTTTGTATCCTTATTGATAGCAAATGCCGTGCCTACTGCTGCAGAAGCCATCACATCTTTACCAGCCGCGTTGGAAGGCATCGCGAACATGCCAACTTCAAGATCCGGATTCGTCTTTTTGATACCTGTAAGCGACCAGCTGCCGTCGATGTACATCGCTGCCTCGCCTTTAGCAAAGGCCTGTTGCGCCTGATCCAAGCTGACACCGGTGCTTTTAGGAGTCAGATAGCCCTTTTCATCAAGGGAGAACCAGTTTTTATTCATTTCTGACCAGCTTTGCGCAAATGTAGCAGTTCCACCATTCAATTGGTTGTCAAAGTCTGGAGTTCCCGAGTAAACGAGTGAAGGAGCCATCGTATATAGAGCGGCCAATGTCATCCATCCGTCATTGTTGCCGATTGAGATCGGCAGCTTGCCGGCTGCCTTCAGTTTCTCAGCGGCAGCCTTGAACTCATCCCAATTTTGTGGTGGCGTGATCGACAGATCAGCAAACATTTTTTTATTGTAGTACACACCAAGAACATTCATGTCATTCGGAATTGCGTACACTTTGCCGTCCGCTGAGCTGGATTTAAGAGATGCCTCTGTGAAGTTGGAAATCCACGGCTCTGAGGCAAGATCGTACAAATAACCCGCATTGCCGTAAGTGATCGCATACGCTAAACCTGGGTGGATCATAATGACATCCGAAGCATCGTTGGAAGCAAAGCGAGTTTTGATGAACTCTTTGAACTGTCCACCAGGCATTCCTTCATACTCCACTTTGATGTCCGGGTTCTCCTTCATGAACTTTTCGTTCAACTCAGGAATTGCACCGAGCTCTGCGCCCGATTTAAATCCCGTAATCTTCAGCTCCACTGGATCTTTGGAAGCTGGTTCCGAGCTTGTTACTGGCGCAGAAGGCGCCGGGCTTGCAGAAGAACTAGTTGTGTTATTAGTTGTGTTCCCGCTGCTACAAGCGGCCAAAGACATTGCTAGTGTCACGGATAAAGCGGTTACCATACTTTTTTTTCTCATTTTTATCATGTTGATATCCCCCTCGTTGGACAGTTGTGACTCAAGTTCTATGTTAGAAAAAACAAGAGAAAAAAAACATGACGTAAAATTCATGTTTATTCTTTTATTTTCGGAACGTTCTAACTCCCTTCCTCCCCTCAAGAGCCGCTTGCAAAAACAACAGAAAATAAAGAACGATTTCCCAATTTTGTTCTATAGGCAATCGCTTACAAATCCCTATAATGGTATAAGATTCATCTTACAATGCTAACAATCCTAACAATCCAAACCAATAATTCATTCACCAAGGAGACGATTTTCTCGTGAATAGCAACCCATTGCTGTCACTCGCCCATCTGTCCATCGACGGATGGGAAAAACCGATTGGCGTCGATTCAGCAACTATGCAATTCAGATGGCAGCTTGTATGCCAGCGGCGTGGAGTCATACAGAAGAGCTGCCAAATCTCACTTTTTCCACTAGAGTCCGATGGAAGTCATGGCCCTGAGCTGTGGAACAGCGGGGTCTTAGCTACTTCGATGCCTTTTTCAAACTACGACGGGCCCGAACTTCAATCCCATCAAGCTTACGGATGGAAACTGCTTGTATGGGAAGACAATGCCTCTGAACCGGCCGAAGCAGAGGCTGCGTTTGTCACAGGGTTATCACCTCATAGCTGGAATGCAGAATGGATCTGGAAGGATGATTCGCTGCAATCCAACCAGTTTGCATACTTCCGCAAAGAATATGTACTAAAGCAACCCGCTGCCTCAGCTTATTTATCTATTTCCGCCCATCACTACTTCCAACTCTTCATTAACGGAACCCGGGTCGGCGGCTATGTCAGCCCTGCTCCATCCGATCCTTTAGGCGGCAAGCTTTACGTAACCTATGACATCACATCATTCCTTGCCCCGGACGGCAACAATTGCTTGGCAGTGATGGCCCTCTACTTGGGCGACAAAGGCCAAAACACAGTAGATGGCTCCCCCGGCCTCGTTGTTCAAGGGGATCTTACGCTGCTAGACGGTACCAAACAACGTTGGACTTCCGGAACGGATTGGCAGCATCTCTCAAGCGGCGCCCATCGTTCGGGTACAGCTTTTCAGCAAAATCGGAGAATATCTCCTATTGAAGAAGTCGACGCGCGTGCTCTGTCATCCTCCTGGACGAAATTCGGCTTTAAAGAGCAAAATTCCTTCCCTGTCACCCGTTCCGCAGCAGCCGATGCCGGTTGGCGCCTGACGCCACAGCGTATTCCCGAAGGTGTCATCGACGACACCATCATGCCTAAGCTTGTTCATTCCGTGCGCACAGATGAAGGCCTCTGTCAGATTTTTGATACGGGACGCATTATATCCGGCTGGGTTCGCCTATCGTTACCTGGGGTTCGCGATGTCAAAGTGCGCATGCGTTATGCGGAACAACTCGATGAGAATGGCAAAGTGGAACGCAAAGTATGCAACGAAACATCCGAGAACTACTATGATGAATACACGATGCGGGGTGACGCTTGTGAGGAGTGGGAACCTGCCTTTACGTATAAAGCATTCCGTTTCGTAGAGTTAACTGGATATCCTGACCCTCTGCAAAATGGTGAGCTTACCGTTGTTGCTGCCCGGACGGGACTACCAGAGTTAGGGTTTTTCAGCAGTTCCGATCCATTCCTGAACGCGCTTCATGAAGCTAGCCTTACAACTCAGAAAAACAATATTCTCGGTCAAGTTGTAGACTGCCCTCATCGCGAGCAAGCTCAATATTTGGCTGACACGGATTTACAAGCTGAGCTGCTGCTCTATCATTTTGGATTTGCCGTTGACATGTTAGAGAAGACGTTAACCGACTTCACGAATTCACAAAAGCCGGATGGAGCTTTTCCTTTTGTCGCTCCGACCAATGATGACCATCCCGACTTTGCCATCCGCATCCCTGAATGGGATTTGCATTTTATTAGCCTACTCTGGAAAATGTACCAAACATCCGGTGATAACAGCCTAATCACCCGGCATTATTCCGCCGCCAAGCGTTCGGCGGAGCTGTGGCTCTCCCTGGCACAGTCAGATGGATTGCTGCCGAAGAGCAAATGGTGGCATATAAGCGACTGGCCTTATCCAACCGTTGATGAAAGCGGCTCTGTGCTGACCGTGCAGAACACCAAGTTTTATCAAGATCTTCGTCTATTGGAACAAATGTCGACTCTTGCAGGCTCTCCAGAAGACAGCATACAGTGGAAAGCTGCAGCTGATAAACTCGCTGTTAACATCTCCGCTTCGCTATTCGATCTCGAATCCAATGGATTCATGGACAGTCTCGATTCGCCGGCACGGCATCAAGGTGTTAATGCACTGGCTTATCTTGCTGGGCTCACACCGGACACAGCCGATCATTCTGCGCTGTTGAAGCAAATCTCCGAACAGCCGTGGGAAGCCAGAACGGTGCTCTCCCTGCCGCTTCTGAGACTGCTATTTGAAGAAGGCCTGCCGGACAAAGCTTATTCATTGATGCATAGAACGGAGTATCCTGGCTGGGGTTATATGATCGCCCAAGGCTCACCTACCCTATGGGAAGGATGGGATGACAAGGAATCGCATAGCCATGCATGGAACGGTTACCCTGCTCGCATGCTCTCTGAATATATCGTTGGCATTCAATCCGCAGCTCCGGGCTTTGCTACTATTCGCTTCAAACCCTATTGCCCGGAAGGCCTTCACTACTCCGAAGCGTCTGTGCCTACCCCATTCGGATTGACACGCGCCAAATGGGAACAGCAGCAAGAGGGCCTTACGATAAATATGGACGTTCCCGCTGGAGCGGAAGCTGAGCTATGGCTGACCCCGCTTACTCAAGGACGCCCGCTTGATGGTTTGCGTATTTATGAAGGTGAAGGTGAAGCGGAAGTGCTCCTCTGGTCGGAAGACTCGCTTCAAAACCCCGACTATATCGGCTTACTCGGCGGGCAACGGCTATCGGAAGCAGTCATTATTCGCTTCGGTTCAGGACAATATCGTTTTACCACGGAATCCGCATAAACAAAAACGAAGTCGCATTGCAGGTTAAGCAGCCTGCAATGCGACTTCGTTTTATTATTACGTCAAATTCTCCATTTTTTGAGACGTACCGTTCTCCCGGTATTGCGTCGGAGTCACATCAAAACGTTTGCGGAAAAGCGTACTGAAATACTTGGAGCTCGTATAACCAACCGAAGCGCAAACCTCGCCCATCTTCATATCCGTCTCCAGCAACATGCGCCTGGCTTCACTAAGCCGGACCTCCGTGACGTAATCGATAAACTTTTGACCGGTCGATTCCTTGAACAGCTCACTCAAATAAGTTGCGTTCAAATATACATTTGAGGCGACCTGCTCCAACGTAAAATCAGGATTGGCAAATTCGGTTCTAATGATCTCTTTTACTTTTCCAATGACTTTACGATCTTCCGGAGCATGCGGTTGAAGCAGCGCAATCCGCTCGATGAATTTCTCCATTTCCTGAGGCAGGATGATGGGATCATAAGCAAAAACCATCCGGCTCGTCAGCTCGTCGGTAGCAGGTTGCATCTGCTTCAACAGCTTCGACTTCAGTCGATGAGCTTGTGGTCCGGCAAAAAATGCGATCAGCCGAAAAATTCCGCGCAAGCTCTGGAACGGCTCCATCCCTCTCCAAACTTCCATGCCTTTGCGAAGCACGGTTACGGTTCCTGCCAGATCGTTCATCTCCAGCGCAACCGTCAGCCGGGATAAACGATCCATTTCTTCTACGGACATACTCTCGCCATCTAAAATGCTTCGCAGCAATCGTTCCTGAACTTTACGGAACATTAACGGCAATTCCGAAGGATCCGCGACGGGATCGGAGCAAGCGATCAACAAGCCTTCCCCCGTCAGCCCCTCTCCAGCGGAAGGAGGAGACTGCTCAAGACGTTCACCAACCAGGAACAGCAGGTCACATGCCTTGGCCAGCGGCACAATGGCCCATTTGCGGATATCAGCTCCGGAAAGTTTCAGTTCATCGACATTTCCGCTGGCGCGGGCATGACGCTCTTCCTGATCCCGTCCTTTGCTACCCGTGTCACTTTTGACGTACATCATCATTCGAAGCTGGTAGCTAAGTCCATGCCCAAGATGGCCCTCACTGGCCAAAAGATCACGCAGCGTTTGCAGCGCTTGTTCTTCCCCGGCAACTACCCATTCCGATAAAGCTTGCACGAGCATTCGGCTGCTTTGCCAATTCCGCTTGGCGATTTTCTCTCCAACCTTAACGATTGACTCCTTCAGTTCATCACGTTGCACAGGTTTGAGCAAATATTCGCTCACTCCGCTGCGCAGGGCGGATTGGATATACTCAAAACGATCGTAGCCGGTCAACATGATGATCTCCGTATCCGGCTTCAGCTTATCCAGCTTACTCGCCAGCACCAATCCGCTCTCGCCGGGCATTCCAATATCAAGAAGAACAAGATCAGGATCCAGCACCTGAATTGCCTCCCAAGCGCTCTCCGCATCCGGGCAGGCGCCTGCAACCTCCCATTCAGGGAGCAGTCGAGGGATCATTTCCGATAACCCCGCTCGGATCATTTCCTCGTCATCCACAATCAGAACTCTAGGCATTGGCTCCATGCTCCTTTGTGATTGCGTTCAAGTGGATAGCTACCTGGGTGCCCCCGCCTGCAAGATTCTCAATCTTCAAGCCATAACTGTCGCCACACAAAAACATGATGCGCCGATGAACATTAAGTAAACCGATATGATCGCCGTCCTCCAGTTCCTCCATCGCTGTATTTCTGAGCCGTTGGCGCAACCAAACCAGACGTTCTTCGGTAATACCGATCCCGTTGTCCTCCACGTAAAGGGTCAAATTCTCATCCCTATCAACCGTGGCTCGGATACGAATCCAGCCATCCTGCTTGGCCGTCACTCGCCCGTGTACAATCGAATTTTCGATTAACGGTTGGATAATCCACTGTGGAATTTCGGTCAGCATAAGTGGCTCGGGAATTTCGATCAAGATGGATAAATGCGGGAAACGGATCATCTGCAGTCGCATGTATACATTGACATATTCCATCTCGCGGAACATCGGAACGCTCTCCGCCTCAGAGCGCAGCGAAAGTCGGAACAGCTTGCCGAGCAGCGACACCATATCCGCTACTTCGTAATCACCGTTCATCTCCGCCCTCATATTGATTGATGCTAGAGTATTGTACAGAAAATGAGGATTAATCTGACTTCTCAACACTTGAACCTGTGCCTGCTGCCGATAGATCTTCATATGCAGAACGTTGTTGACCAACTCATTGATTTTGGCCACCATTGCATTGAAGGAACGACCGAGCTGGTTCATCTCGTCGTTGGAGCGAGCCTGAAACATCACATTGTAGTCGCCCAGTTCCACACGAAACATCAACCTTTTCAGTTCCTTGAGCGGGCGGATGATCGTAGTCGTCAGCAGTGCCGACAACGTAATCGACAAGAGCAGCAAAACAGCGGCTGAAATCCAAAGCAAATTGCGCAGCAGCTCAAGCTCATTGGAAAGCTTGCTCACTTCAATCGTGTTGACAATGGTCCAATTGGATAATGAGGATCGGACGTAGTGAACCATCGTTTGCGTGCCGTAAACCTCGTCCGTGTAATACCCATAAGCTGGGCCTGATTTTAAAGGGAATTCCTCCAATATTCGCTCCTGATCGGGATGATATACGATCTTCCCCGTCTCATCGAGAACGAATAGCGTTCCGGCAGATGGGCTTTTGGAGTTGTCCGTCATTTCGGCTAATCCTTTAAGTGAAAAATCGAGCAACAGCACGCCGTAAGACTTGCGGTTGCTCACATTCACAATGCTTCTGGCATAGGAGAATACATACTCATCCTCCGGCTTCGCTGCCAGCTTATAAGGTGGAATGAGCATGCCTTCTCCGTCCATTTGCAGGACACGCTTGTACCAATCCTCTTGCGCAAATCCCGAGTGATCAACCCAATTACCTGTTCCATACTGCGAATACAGCACTTCACCATCGGCGATCCAGTAGGCGCCATCCAAGTCGGAAAACGGAATAGCGAGTACAATATTGCGCAGCGCACGATCGATCATCACTTTTTCGCGGAATGTATCCGATGGGGTACGCGGCTCGAGTTGTCCGCCAATATCGTCCTGAACATCCAGATAAAACGTGGAAGCCATCCGGTCGATTTGCTGGATGTACGTATCTAAGTTTTTGCTGACCTGATCGGACAGGCTCAGTCCGTACTCTCCGACCTTTTTTTGCAAATTCTTATTATAATGCTGATATCCCAGTAGCGTAAGCGCTATGACCGGGATGATGATCGTAATCGAATAAGCCGAAATCAACTTGGCATTGAGATTCCATTCCCGAAACCAAAAGGTTCTCAGCTTCAACTTAGCAGCCCTCCTGAGCCTGGAGCAATACGAATACGATAGGGTAAACAAGTTGCGGCGGCGGCTGCTTAACCTTTCACAGAGCCAGCGGCAATACCTTTAATAATATATTTTTGCAGGAATAGGTAAACAAGGAGAAGCGGAATAACGGATAATACCATGCCAGGGAAAAGCAGAGACCAATTCGTCACATGTTCACCGACAAAGGTGTACAGCTCAATCGTAATCGTCCGCATACTTTTATCGGAAAGAAACAGCAATGGAATGAGGAATTCATTCCACGTACTTAGCGAGCAGAGCACCGCAACCGTGGCCGTTGCTGGCTTGATAATCGGGAACACAGCAACCCAGTACGCCCGGAACTTGGAGCATCCGTCGATCCAAGCCGCTTCCTCCAGCTCTTTAGACGTCGTTTTCAAAAAGCCGGTGAACAAAAACACCGTAAGCGGTAAATTGATCGCCGTATAAATCAAAACTGCGCCATGATAAGTATTGACCAAATGAAGTGTATTGACGAATCGATACAAAGGAATCATCGCAAGCTGGAACGGCACCATAATGCCCGCAGTAAAATAAATATATAAAAAATTATACGTTTTGCCTGTTTTTCTAGCAAGCGGGTATGCCGCTAACGAGCCTAATATAATCAGTACAAAAACAGAGGAAACAGTAATGAACAGCGTGTTCGCGAGTACGAACGGGAAGCGCATCATCTTCCATGTATCCGCATAGTTTTGGAAGTTCAGGCTGCCGGGCAACGAAAGCGGGAAACCTGCCATTTCCTCCGGTGTTTTGAATGTCATGGACACGACAAAGTAAAGCGGGATTATGAATAAAACGGCGAGCGCAATCATGACTATTTCCAATAAAACCTGGCGACCAGTCCTCTCTCTCATTTACGCCCCTACCTCTCTTCTGCGAAGTACAACAATCTGTAAGAACGAGATGATCAAAATAATGAAGAACATGACGACTCCAATCGCTGTACCGTAACCAAAGCTGCTTTCACTGAATGCCTTTTGGTACAGCAGCGTCGTAACGGTTTCCGTTGCATGATACGGTCCGCCCTTCGTCGTTACATAAATGATGTCAAAAGCTTTCAGCGAGCCAATGCTGGCCAGCACCACATTAATCGTTAGGGACGGAGCCATAAGCGGGAATGTAATGGCCGTGAATTTACGCCAGCCACCGGCACCGTCGATATCTGCTGCTTCATAATAATCTGCTGGTATCGTTTGGAGGTTGGCGACAAAGATGACCATCGAGTAACCGACATACTGCCATAACACGATGACAACGAGAGAGTACAGCGCATACTTAGGGTCGCCTAACCATGACTGCTGCCAGGCGGTGAGCCCTAATTTGCCTAGCAATACATTGAGAAGTCCATTCGGCTGAAAAATGTACGACCAGGTGTAACCCACGACGAGCGGACTGAGAATGGCTGGAACAAAAAAGGCGGCGCGCAGCATCGATTTGGTCTTGATTTTGGAATCAAGTGCAAGCGCCAAAGGAATAGCCAAGCCATTTTGGAAAATGACGATGAACAAAGTAAACCAGAACGTATTGCGCAGCGCGTTGAGGAAATCCTCGTCCGATGTAAGTTCAATGAAGTTTCGCAAACCGACAAAGTCCATCGTTTTGTACAAGCCATTCCAGTTCGTCATACTGTAGTAGAAGCTGGTAATGACCGGCCCTAGAAATATGATCGTATAGATCAGGAATGCCGGCGCGATAAACGCTGCCCAAACCAGATGCTCTTTTTTCGCGAGCGACCATTTCTGCATAATACCTTCTCCCCTTATCCAAAAACATGTTGCGCAGCATTAATTGCAGCGAATATGTTTAGCATACAGGGGGCGGAAAGGAATCAAAATGATGCAAAATTCATTTTGATTCTTTTTTTTTCGGGTTTTCTAGAATGCAAAAAGGACGATGCAGTGATTAAACTGCGTCGTCCCTATTATGGTCAAAGTTAATCAACGTACAGCCCGCTGCGGAATTGATTAGGCGAAAAGCGATATACGTTTTTGAAGGCTCGTGAGAAGTGATGAGCATTGTCATAACCGACACTCTCGGCGACTTCCTTCACCCGTTGGGTAGGGTCTCGCAGCAATCGGCAGGCCTCTTCCATGCGAATTTTGGTCAAAAACGATGTAAACGTCATACCCGTTTCTTTTTTGAATAAGGAGCTGAAGTAAGAGTAATTCATGGAGTATCGGTTAGCCACTTCCGCCAGCTGTAGATTAGTCCGGTAATTTTGCCTGATATAGGCTTTAGCAAGATCGATAACCGAGCGGCCCTCCCCAACCTTTTGCCGAACCTCCTGCTTGGATGAGATGATCTCCTCGATCACGGCAACAGGTACTGACTCCTCCATTTCTTCACTCTCAAAATGCTCCATAACAAGCTGCAGCTGATCACTAAGATCGAGGAAGCTAACTGGCTTCAGCAAATAATCAGATGCCCCATACTTAAACGCCTCTCTGACATACTCATAGTCTCCATAGCCGCTTAATATGATGAACTTGATAGAGGGTCGCTCTTTGGAAAGGCTTTTAAGCAGCGTGATACCGTCCATTTTGGGCATTTTGATATCGGTGATAATAATATCAGGCGGAGCCGCATTCACGAGATCCATCGCTTCTCGCCCATCATGCGCAATCCGGATTCCCCGAATATCTGAACGGTTCATTCGTATAATCTTGGATCGGATTCCTTCACAGATCAGGGGCTCGTCATCTACGATTAATAGATTATACATCGCGCAGCTCCTCCTCCTGAATAGGGATCGTTACCGTAGCTTTCGTATAACGCCCCTCTGTGCTTTCCATTACGAGGCGATACTGTACACCATAAAAGAGACATAACCGCTCGTTAATATTTTTCAAGCCGATATGTTCAGAATGCTCCCAGGTGCCGCTCTGCTGCTGTTGATCGAACATCCGATTCATTTCTGCCAAACGGTCGGCCGAAATCCCGATCCCATCGTCCCATACAGCGATCTGCAGCGCGGCATTTTCCAAGAGGGATGCCTCAATTATGACCGTCAACGTATCGCGACTCCCAAAGCCATGTTTAACGCTGTTTTCGACGAGTGGCTGCAAAATAAACTTAATCATTCGACAGGTGTTCAGCGACGAAGGCACTTGAATATTCATCTGCAAGCGGTCTCCGTACTTCATCTGCTGCAAGTTTACGTATCGTTTCAAATGGTCGATTTCATATCCGAGCATCGCGAATTTGGAATCGCCTTCAATTTTGTAGCGCAGGATTTTGCCGAAATCGGAGAAAGCCTCCGACACCTCGTACTGACCGGCTAGTTCCATTCTCGCACTGAAAATATCGATCGTATTGTAAATAAAATGAGGATTGATCTGATATTGCAGCGCCTTCAATTGAACATCCTTGTGAACGACTTCCCGTTGGATGCCTTCTTTCATTAACAGATTGATTTTGGACAGCAAAATATTGAACTTCTCCGTAATGACGCCAAATTCGTCCTGACGCTTAGGGGAAGGCAGCGGTTGAAAGCCGCTCTCGATCGATTCGGTCATCGTCAGAATATTGCGCTTGATCAGCCGAAATACTTGCTTGATAACGGTATAAAACAACAGTAGGGAGAGGGCGCTGATGCCGATAATCGCCATCGTTGTGCCAAGCAGCTGAGAACTCGTTACCGAAGCTTTCGGCACTGCAATACCGATTATTGTGCCAAGTGAAGTCAGCGGCTCATAAACGACAACCTCTCCATTTTTCTGAAATGAACCACCTGTATCGCTGCGGATGTTTGTTATCCGTTCTTGCTTAATCGAGTCGTCCGTCTTTTTCTGTTGCAAAAACAGGCCCTTCGCCGGATCAAACACAAAAGCATCCGTTCCATCAGGAGATTCGCTCAGAAAGGAATATAAGTCCTTTTGCAGCACCTCAATGCTGGTCAAACCTAAATATTGGCCATTGGTGTTATGGATTTTCTGGATATAGGTATACTTCACAGCCGACGAACCTTGTTTAGAGTTGCTATCGCTCCGATACCATAAGCTATTTTTGCCTGAACGCAGAAAATCCTGGTACCACTTCTCTTTTTGAATATAAGTGTCATGCCAGATCGAGTCGAAACCTTCCGGGATCGTATAATTGGTCAAATACAAACTGACATCAAGTCTAATGTATTGAATCAATACCGTGTTGTAATACGTTCCGTATTTAACGAGGGGGACGATTTCTCGCGCATAAGCGTTGATTGAATCTCCGCCCGGTTGAAACGGATCGGCGAGGAAGGATTGAAGTCTTGAGTTATACGCGATACTATCGCTGACACTCTCGACGATGTTAATTTTACTCGTAACATTAGATTGGAGCTGTGACAGAACCATCTTGGAAGTGTTGATCGTCTGCTGCGTAAGATGCTTCTGAGTCTGATCGAAGAAGTATCCGCACAGCAGCGCTGTCGGCAAAAGGATCAGAAATATGAAGGCGTAGGTGACTTTTGCTTTGATGCTCAGCTGCCTCTTCATCATAAAAAGCCTCCAGCCGACAGCGTTAGGGTGAGCTTAAGCGTTAACCAGCATTTCCAACAGTGCTTTTCGAACCGCTTCGTAATCTTCATGTTCATCACTGAACCATGTAGAGAAGCTGTCCCCAGGAGAGTACAAACCTTGCAGTTTTTCAGCTTTGATAATTTTGCTCCATAACTCGGCAAGCCGCTCTTCGGCATCGTTGCAGCGGTCCTTTACCTGAGCGGTTAGTTCAAACTCCTGTATGCCTCTTCGTAAATTCATATAACGCAAAGTAAGTAGCGGTCTGCCATCATTGCCCGGATAAACAAAATTGGTATCTCCTGCGCTGAAAAACGGATATTTATAGCGAATCCGTTCACGCGGGTTGTCCGGCCAAACGGTATAGTTCCACCGGAGAAACCCGTCAAATCCCATAAAGGCCGTCAAATGTGGAATCAAGCGACTCTCTAATAGATGAGAGTTAATGAACGTATTGGGATAAGCAATATCGCAAGCGACATACCACATCGGATTATCTACTTTGAGCTCCTTGAAATCATCCAAATGCTTGAATAGGCAGCCCGCTGAGACAACCGAGTTCCGGGCTTGTTCGGGCGCTTCAAGAATGGGCTCCATATGGCCATAGCAAGTTTTGAACTGGAATCCAGGAGCGACTACGGCAAACAGTTCGCGCACGGCCCGATATGCCTCAGGATCACTCGGCTCGTCTGTCATAATTCTGACCTCATTGAGCCGGCCTGTAGTCCCAAAATAGTTATGCAGCGCAGCGATATACTCCTTGATTTCAGCAGCGGATCGCATATATTTATAACAGCTGTCGTTACGATCCAGATAACGCACCCGGATTCCATCCGGGTAATCATCCGCGAGCTTGCCGTATCCTTCGGGCTGGTACTGCCATATGCCGGACAAACCGAACAGATCAATGACGCCTGTAATGCCATACTTAGCACATAGCTGAATATAACGTTCCATGGGGTTAAAGTCATACGTAAATATTCCTGATTTGGATTTTTCTACCCCAATCATACTATACTCGAACAAGTCCGAATAGTAATTCGTTATTCTGAAGCAACCTTGGCCCGACCATGGAATTTCCGAGGCGATAACGGTAACTGATTTCTGTCCCAATTGGCCCAGACTGGCTACATAGTTTTCCAATACGGCAAAATGCTCATCGCTCCACAGCGCGACCTCATGCTTTCTAGCAATATTGGAACCATGCTGCCACAGCTCTAATTGGAACGAATACTCCGATGGTTCCGGAACAACAACGTTAATCACCTCAAGCTCCACCGTAAGCGATGCTACCTTTCTTTCATCCTCGAACATCGTCTGCTCAAAAATATGAACATTTCCTTTGTAAAGACCAGGGGAAACTTCTTCGGGAATCCGCAGCTCACACCATACCGATCGCTTCAGCCGATCCATCACATGGATCACTTCATCGTTTAGAAGAATATCCGCTTTGTGGATTCCGTCGTCATCCTCCACCATTCCAATTGGGTTCATGCTGTAGGTCAGCCCGTCCATGTCGTCCATTTCGAACGCCAATCGGTAGTTGGGAAGAGCTCCGTACGGAGAAAATGCCGGTCTGCGGCCAACGGATAGAGTATACGGTTCATTCACTTGCAGCAGCACCTGAAAAGCCGCCCAGTCCCGTCTGCCCGTCGTCAAGCGGATTGTCTTCTGCGCAAATAATGGGTCGTTCCCCGTCATCACTCTATCAAAAGAATCCGGTACGCCCTCTTTCAGCTTAAAACTTTCCGATTGCAATCCGCATTGTATGGTCATCGTCGTCTCCTTGAGAAAAACAAGGGGGTGCAAAACGCAGCCCCTTGTTTTCGCTTCCATTATTTTTGATTGCCCGGCCAAGCAAACTCGATTCCGAGCTTTTTCTTAGTCGCCAGGAATTTTTCGTTCCAGTATGCAAATAACTTGTCATAGCCCAGCTTCTTTTCTTGCTCGATCATTTCATTGAACATCTTCACCACTTCTGCTTCCGATTTAGCAAGGACCATCTTAGCTTCCATGCTCTTTCTGTAATCAGCGATCTTGATGTCGATGGCAGCGATGTCGGTTCCGCCATCCGGTTTGATCGCTTCAAAAGCCATCGAATTGTAGCTGTATTTCGCGAAATACTTCTCGGTCTCGCCTTCCCGTTTCTCGAACTCCGATTCCGGAGCCGGGAATGCGGATTGGATCGGAAGCCAGTCCGTGAACCAGTCGAAACCTCCGTATTTTAAAGTCGCGGCATCTGCATCCGCGGCAAAATCTTTGTTCCTTTGATCGGTAAACTTAATGAGACCGTTGGCATCATAATCCCACGCGATCCCTTTAGGGCCGTAGGTAACATTAATCGACATTTCGTCCTGCATCAAATATTCGATAAGCTTGGCGATTCTCGCTTCATGCTTCGTTTTCTTGCCAACCATAGTCATGGTCCATCCGGTCACTGGGCTTGGATTAAGAATTGGCGTTTTGCCCCCGTCCCCTTTGATCGGGCCAACTGCGACATAGTAGGCTTTGGGATCCGCATTAACGAGCGCATTCCACTTGACCTGCCAAGGGAGGTAGGCAAATACGCCGCCAGCGTTCACTTTTTCCGTGATTTGCGGTCTCGTCAGCGTCATGCTGTCTTGCGGCAACAGACCTTCCCGGTACAGCTGATTCAAAAACTTGAATGTTTCCAGCGACTCAGGCTCCCTGAAGCTATCTACATAATTGCCTTTTTCGTCTTCCCGCTTCGCACCGAAGTATTGTACAAGATGCTCATAGAAAATATAGGCCGGTTTAACGTCGAATCCATTATATTTCAATTTAGCCGCTTTCACTTTACGCAGCGCTTCCAACGTTCCTTCTTTTGTCTCGAAGGCGGCTGGGTCGATATTCAGCTGCGTCATTATATCCTGCCTTGCCCGCAGCGTCTGATGTGTTGGATAAAAGTTGTTCGGTTTCATCTCTTCCGGAGCATAAAAGTAGTTAGGCAAACCATAGTAATTTCCATCGCTAGTTTTGAACCAATTTTGGACCGTCTCAGGAACTTTAAGTTCTGGTGCATACTTGGTGAGCAGTTCATTCATCGGGAAAACATAACCTGACTTCTCCAACACACCTCGCTGCGGAGTTGTGCTTTCCATCGTGATCATATCAGGAATGTCACCCGCTGCGATCATTGCGGAGAGCTTTTCCGGGCTGCCTGAAGTAAAATTGATTTCAATGCCCATATCATCAAACAGCTTTTTGTCTATCAGATTAAGCTCTGGATTCCAATCTCTTTTGTACCAGTCCATGGCTACGAACCAGTTCAATTTGATCGGTGTTTTATCCTCCCCTGCCGGCTGCTGGGATGCCTGCGGCGACGTTTTTGGGGAAGTTTGCGGTAATTCATTGGCAGCATTTGTCCCATTGTTGCCGGAAGATGAACAAGCTGATAATACGGACCCCACCAGAATGAGCGCGAATAACAAGAGCGTGAATCTTCTACCAACAAACTTCATTGTTGATCCCCTCCATTTATAATGAAAATGCTATGCTAATTTCGCGCCGGAGTAGCCGCTACGATTAACCTTTGATTGAGCCGATCATGATCCCTTTAACGAAATACTTTTGCAAAAATGGATAAACGACAATAATCGGTATGCTGACAACCATCATCATCGCCAGCTTCATCGTCTCAGGACTCACCTTCAGCGCCTGAGTCGGAATGTTCGCTAACGCAGCCTTGCTAACCCCATTAGCAAAGTCCGCACTCGTGACCATCCGCATCAGAAACAGCTGCACGGTTTGAAGAGAATCGCTCGACGTGAACATCATCGAGTCAAAATAAGAATTCCAATGGTAAACCCCGTTGAACAAGGTGATTGCAGCAAGAACCGGTTTGGAGAGTGATAGAATAAAACCGAAGAATATTCTGTATTCACTGGCTCCGTCCATTCTCGCGGATTCAAGAATCGCATCTGGAATGGTGCGCATGAATGACATGATAATGATCAAATCCCAGACGCTGAACATATTTGGGATGATGTACACCAGCATATTGTTGAGCAATCCCAGCTCCTTGTAGAGCAAGTACGTTGGAATGAGGCCGCCGCTGAAAAACATCGTAATCATGATAATGATCATATATACATTTCGCCCAACCAGATACGGTCTCGACAACCCGTAAGCAATTAATGCGGTGAACAACACATGGATAAATGTACCAACGATTGTACGAAAGCCAGTAACAAAAAACGCCTGATAGATCGTTTCATCGGATAGTACGGCGCTGTAGTTGGCGAGCGTGAATTCCCGAGGCCAGAAGTAAACGCCTCCGCGCAAGTAATCCAGGCCGCTATTGAATGAACCGACAATGGTGAACCAGAACGGCCCTAGCGTAACAACGATGATCGTAATCATGAAGCATACATTCAAAATGTCGAAAGTTTTGGATCGTAATCGACTACTGCTACTCATCTTCATTCCTCCCACTATAAAGTAATGTTTTCTCCTGTTTTCTCGCTAATTCGCAGTATTTCAACTTCGACATTTGAAGAGGTATTGGTGGAGAAGGTGATCTGCACCCAGATTTCCTGTAAGCGCGTAGGCGGGAACAGAGTTTAGGATCGCTTAGGGGTCCAAAACTGTGAGATGGTGGATATGATCGCACAGTGGATCTCCACATTTCGCCCTCGGGGTTTACCCTCCCATGTCACGCTGGGTCTATGCCCTTACATTCCTTCGTTCTACCTCTCAAGGGGTGGATGCCGATTCTTGCTCCTTTACGGGGTCGTTGCCCTTATGGAATATTGTGCTTCGGCTTCTCCGGTGCTTCCGTTGTCTTCGTTGCTTACGTTGAATCGTAAATGTCCAGGAGTTGTGCTTCTTGCTTAAGCAGCCGCTTGGTGCATCTGAGACTGTCGAACCGGCCCGATTACATCTACAGCGTTGTATGCCTTCTGTTTGGTTCCAAGCGTATGCAAGACCCGAATCAACTTCCCGCACAAGGCGATGAGCGATTGTTTCTTCTTCAGCGGATTCTGACTTCGCGTTGTATAGTGCTTGTGCAGCGCTTTGAACGCCTCGTTCTTCGCCACCATCGGCATTACCGCGCGGAACAACAGCGCCCTAAGCCGCGATCGCCCTCGTTTGGTAATGGAGGTTCTGCCTTTGCGCTTGCCGGAGCTGTTCTCTTTGAGATTCAGCCCTGCCAGTCGAATGATTTGTTGACCGTGATCGTAGTTGTTCAAATCCCCAACTTCCGCTAAAAATCCAGCGACGGTGATCGCTCCAACTCCCGGTACGGTCAGCATTTGTGCGGCTCCCGGAATGCTATCCAGGATCACCATGACTTGCTCCATGATTTGTTCGAGCTGTTCGCTGAAAAGCTCGAACTGGCTCAGGAGCGTGCTAAGCTCCATTCGTGCTGCAACCGTTCCCTCCGTCAGACCGATGGAAGTGGTGGCAGCAACGAGTAGCGCTTCCGCGCGCTTGATCCCTACGCCGCGCTTCACATCCGTCTTCCAGTGGGCCAGGACGTCTCTGGCTCCCATAGCGACGATGTCGGCGGGCAACGGAAACTTCCGCATGCTCATGAGCGACGCTTTCCCATCCCAATTCTTGAAGACACGGGAGTACTCCGGGAAAAACCGGTCGAACCAATTGCCGATGCGCCCTTTTGCTTGCGTTAGGCTTGCAGATACTTTCTCACGCAAATTCATGAGGATGCGCAAATCCGCGTATTCCTTGGTCGGTAGTTTAGGTTCGGAGTACTTCCCGTTCCGAATCAAATCGGCGATGACTTTCGCGTCCTTGTAATCGCTTTTCGTCGGCGAATTGTCCTCAAGCTCTTTCGTCTTATTTACATGAGACGGATTGACGACAACGACTTGAATCCCTTGTTCTTGCAAGAAAGCTGCGAGAGGAAACCAGTAGTGTCCGGTAGGCTCGATGCCAAACATGATTTCGGTCTTGCCGTGTGCTTGCCCGAGCTCTTTCATCCACGCCGATAGCTTCGTCAACCCTTCTGCGTCATTATGGAAGACGCAATCTTTGCCGAGTTCGATCCCTCGAAAGTCTACCGCACGAGCGACATGAACCTTCTTGGCAATATCTGCTCCGACAACCAGTGTTGCTTCGTTAATTCGTGTGATACGTTGATTCTGTTTCTGCTTCAATTTATACTTCATAATGAGCGCCTCTTTCGTATTGGAATTTGTTCTTTGGCGGAACACGATTCCCAGTATACTAAGTGGCGCTTTTTTGCTCAAAGCTCAAATTACTTCATTACAGGAATAGCTCCTTT
>NZ_NMUQ01000001.1:2214730-2221031 GCF_002233675.1 Paenibacillus herberti
GAACACGATTCCCAGTATACTAAGTGGCGCTTTTTTGCTCAAAGCTCAAATTACTTCATTACAGGAATAGCTCCTTTCTTAGAACAAACCTTTATTCGTAATTCTTTTGGAGATATGGTTGGCAGCTAACAATAGAATCACCGCAATAATCGACTTGGCGAGGCCAACGGCCGTTGAATAGGAGTATCTCATCGATTCGAAACCGAGCTTGTATACATAAGTATCAATCGTCTCGCTCGTTTCCCTGTTCAGCACATTTTGCAGCACGAGAATTTGCTCAAAGCCGCTGTTCAAAAGAGAACTGATTGCAAAGATGAGCATGATGACGATTGTTCCCATTATGCTTGGCAGCGTAATATGCCACATTTTCTGAAATCGGCCCGCGCCGTCTATTTTTGCAGCTTCATATAATTCGGCGTCTACGCCTGCTATAGCGGCGATGTAAATGATCGCTCCCCATCCCAGCCCCTTCAGCGTTTCGCCGAGGACAAGAATGTATTTGAAATATTGCGGCTCTGACATAAAACTCAAGGGTTCTTTTAACACGCCGATCGTAAGAAGGATTTCGTTGAGAATACCGTTCGAGGGAGAAAGGATGTTAATAATTAAGCCGCCAAAAATAACCCAGGATACAAAATGAGGCAAATACGAAATCGATTGAACAAGTCTTCTAAACTTGTTGTTCGTTATCTCGTTCAACAATAAGGCAAAAATAATCGGAGCCGGGAAAGCTATGGCCAATGCGAGCATGTTGATCGTCAGCGTGTTTTTTAATACTTGCATAAAGTTGGGATCATTGAAAAACTCCCGAAAATGCTCCAAGCCAGCCCAATCCGAGCTCGTTATGCCTTGCAAAATGTCATAATCTTTAAAGGCAATCAGAATACCGTACATAGGAAAGTAGGAGAAGATAAGCAAAAAAATAATTCCCGGCCACACCATGCTTTGAATTTCTAACTGCCCTATGAATTTTTTGTACATGGGTGGACTCCTTTATGTTAGCGTTTTCTATATTGTAATAAAGGAGCTGAAAGCCTGAAATAGCAGCATTTTGTTTTTAGGTTCATTTTTTTGTTTCTTTGCTCTTTTCTTAAAGTTCAACTTATAAAACCAACAAAAAACGCAGCCTCATAAAGGCTGCGTTGATACGGCTCGCTATACTATTGGGGTATAACTTGAAATTCTATTAAAAAGAAAACTGTTTATCAACATTATACTTTGACTTCATCCGATTGACGACGTAGGTTTCATAGATATCACGTTCCATCGGATCGTCTACGAGGTAAACCTCGATTTTCGCCACTTCATCGCGATGTTTTTTCATCGGTGATACGGAATCCTCGAAATGCTTTTTGATTCTTGGGCGTAGCTTTCTTGCCTTGCCAACAAACAACAGCTCGTCCTTTGCATTGTAAAACATAAAAAAGCCACCTTTTTCTCTCGTAATCAGGTGGAAATCGGTAAACCCGAAAATATGGCTTCCCTCGGGGTTCTTCTGTTTAGTAATGCTCACTTCCGGTTTCGGAATAGTGATTGTTATCAAAGTTGCTCACGTCCTTTTTTCCTATTCATCTGAAGATTATACCATGGATTCTATCGTTATTCCTTATCCATTGGATTATAGATATCATCTTTATAATAATCAAACACGAGCTGCTGCTGCGTACCTCTTACCGCATAGAACACATCAGACAGCGTTTTCCCCCGCTGACTTAGCTCATGTTCAAGCCAGTTCCGAGTCAGTCCGTGTCGCTCCAGATTATCATCTACAATTTCGCCATCCATAATTAGCTCTATGGGAAAAGACTGAGCTCGTCCAACAAGGCCGATATCCTGTTTTGTGGCCAGCTGGTAGCCTTCTTTTTTCAGAATGGACACCTTTCCGTTGTTTTCCAGAACGGCATATTCCACTTCTTCTAAATTAAAAACCCCTTCTTCTCGCAAGGACTGGTCCAGCGAATCCATTGTATATCGAATTTTTCTCATATTATCTTCAAGAACTTTACCGCCCTCGATAAGCACGGTAGGAGAGCCGGAGATCCAGCTTCTCATTTTACGGCTTTTCAATGCGGCAACAGACAGCAAAAAAGAAAGGCTCGTAATTAAAACAAGAGCCGTCAGTTCATAAGTAAATTTCAAACTGATATTAAACGTTAAATTTGCCGCTATAGATCCCAGAGTAATGGTCGTCACAAAATCATGAAAGGTCATATTGGTGACCGTCTGTTTGCCGAGTATTCTAGGAATGAGCAGCAGTATGGTGACGGCTAATATCGATCGCAGCAATATTTCTGTGTAGGTCATAAATGGATGTCCTCCCCCTCCCATTATGTCCAAGCTGCAGGAAGTTTAACGGAGGGGATTAGGGGAGGCATTGAGGACGAAACTCAATCGATGCTCTAGTTAGAGAGCCGCTTATAAAGCTCTATCAGCCTCGGGAAAGTGGACATCTCACAAATAACCGACACCTCATTTTCAACATCCGCTTTTTCCATTTTACTTATGTGTTCATCCATAACAAACGGAGTAATCCTATCATCAGCACGCAATCGTTGAGGCAGCAAATTTAATGCCGAGTCCATATAGTTATAAAATGCATTGAAACGCTGCGGATATTGGGCTTTAATCCGGTTATACTCCGTCAAATATTCACTTAGATCATTAAAAGGATCCGGTCCTGCGAGCATAGTAAGCGAGAATAATTTGACTGCCTTATCATCAGGATACTTTTCACAAAACTTTATATAGTTCTGCGTCGCTTGAAAAAGGTTATCTGAAGGAACGGGATGATCTTGATGAAAATTAATTACAGAGTCATCGTGAATAAATGTCGCTCCATGTTGAGCGGCTCGGTATCCAAGTTCCCAATCCTCCCAGCCAAATCCCAAAAAGTGCTCGTCAAATCCGCCAATCTCCTCAAAAAGCTCTCTCGTCATAGAAGCATTGTTCGTAATCAAATTTATCCATGGAAAGTGGTAATTTTGGAATTCATCTCCATAATTTAATAGAATATTCTCATAATAAGGAGTAGTGTAGTTCCATTTTCTCAGATGATTAGAATCAAACATCATGTCAAATGGCAGAAGCTGTACTTGAGCTCGATCTCCTTCTAAAAATCGATCTATGAGTTCAGCGGCAACAGGATGGTTAGAATAACATTCCTTTAACTGAGCTATCTGCTGTAAGGAGAACTCCGGATCTATGATGGTAAAAATACGCTTTAACTTTAAGGCTCCCGAAACAACCTTCCGGTCTCCTGATAAGTGATGCTGGGCGTGGTTGCCTACAAAATCAGGAGCGCATATCATTTCAGCATCTAAAAATATAAACGTGGAACCTGCAGCAATTCGTGCACCTATATTGCGGATCGTGGATCTTCCCCTATTCTTGCGTGATTGCACATAAATGAATGAGTAACCCGGATTTATCAACTCATACAGCGATGAAGTTGCATCGGATGAATTATCATCCAAGAAAACAACTTCCATTTGCTCCGACGGAAATTGTTGTTTATCTAAACTGAGCAAAGAGAAATGGTTTAATGGGCAGCGGTTATGGGAAGGCATGATAACACTGACGGCGATATTTTTAACTACCCCATGTTGTATTACAATGCCTCTATCCAGATCACGATAAAAATAAATCCCCTTTTCCATCCCGTTCAATTTTGAATGCATATTCGCTTTCAATTCAGCCTCTGTCCTAATGGTGGACCATAAGCGAAACTCGCTCACTTCTCCTTTGAAAGCTCCGTATTGGTGTCCTCCAAGGCAAAGAGACGGATAAAGATGATCAACGACGCTATCAGCGCCTTCAACCTTCCTATGCTGTCCGTTAATATATAGACGAAGCTTCCTATTGTCCGAAACGATGGCCACATGCTGCCAGCTCGAGAAATCATACGGATAAACAAGCCTTGCCGGAATATGATTGGAGGAATGCTCATATACCGAAATCCCGTTTGTTCCTACTGAAATGCCGCAGCCTGCGGAACCATAAGGATAAAAATCCGGACCGACCACATACTTTTTCCCGACTAAACCATCATTCCCCAAGCTTTTTTCCGGATCCAGAAGTTGTTGCTCTTCCGCTTTCACCCAGAATTCATACGTAAACGTGTTGCTAATCCCGTTGGCTTTGGGGAACATGACCCAGGTGAATCCATCAAAATACGTCTTGTCGCCGAACATTATGGCGCCTCCTTACCCTTGTACCAAGGGTGAATACGCTGCTTCTCCAAATCTCATACAGCTGCTATATCTATATGATGACTAGAATAACTTCGTATAAGGAAGCTGCCTAATCGGCATTAAAACAACTTGCGAAACGCGAGTATAAATGAAGCCAGTGACGCCAGAGTCAAAACGGTCCGAACATGGTTCCACGCTGTCCAACTAACGACATAACGATTCCAAAGCTCTACGCCTTCGACACTATTAGGGCTGGCTGCAGCCAACGAGTCGTTTAACGGAATATTGAACACAGCTGTTACCAGAACACAGCCGATCAAATAGAGCAGGCTGCCCGCAAGCAGATAACCCATTCCTGCTCCTCCCCACTTGGTGAACGAGAAAATCGCCAAAATGACGCACGCCAATGCCGTCCCAGAAAATATGAAGCCAAACAATGGAGTCAGTATAGATACATTAATCGATTGCATCGTGGCGATTCCTTGTGCCGAAGGCAGCTTGGCAAGAACGCTCATCATGAACGCCGAGAAGGTAAAAAAAAGTCCGGCCATCAAACCAGCGCCTAACGAAGAAAACAAGGTTAAAGATTGAACAATTCGATCCATCTTATTGAACCTCCTCAA
Organism: Paenibacillus herberti; assembly: GCF_002233675.1. Taxonomy (GTDB): domain Bacteria; phylum Bacillota; class Bacilli; order Paenibacillales; family Paenibacillaceae; genus Paenibacillus_O; species Paenibacillus_O herberti. Next base: position 2,219,544 of record NZ_NMUQ01000001.1, read on the forward strand.
TTTTTTGTAGCGGCGGCATCCCGAGCTTAAACTTCTGTGTCCTTCCCTACACGAAATAGCCCGTATCCTTTCAAAGGAACGATTGGATTTTCATCTAATCGAAGCCCTTCCGAACGGCTGCTCAAAGCAACGTCAGCGAGCCAGCGAGTGAAAGAAGCTACATTCATCGATTCCATCTCCTCCCTGCTGAAGAATCCTGCCGCATCCACTTCCAGTCCGTCTGGAATCGGCTCTCCTGCCACGTACTCCATGGAGTATGCGACATATAAGTTATGGATTAAACGCGGCTCGTCTCGTAGAGCTGCAACGCCGGTGACAACAGCTTCAATACCCGTTTCCTCGATTACTTCACGGCGTACTGTTTCATGCAGCTGCTCAAGCTGTTCCGCGTACCCGCCTGGATTTGTCCAATAACCTCGCCCAGGCTCCTGTGCTCGGCGCACGAGCAGCAGCTTTCCCTCTCTCTCGACTAAAGCGCCCACACCGATGCTATAATTGCCCCAGTGCACAAAGCTGCATGCTGTACATGCTCTTCTCTCGGTACCATCGATATCACGCGTTTCCATCGACTGACCGCAAGCTGAACAAAAGTTGATTTCCATCTCTAGTTTCTCCCCTCAAACACTATGATTTCAATCCCATACATTTATCATCCTATAGGATACAACCGCTGTAAATAACGAATGCTGCAAAGGGGCTAAGCGCTTTTTTTCTCTTAAAAAGATGGTATGATGGATAACATGTTCAACACTCTTAGTGTCAGGATTCTCCCGTCCTCTATAGGTGGGGGATGAATGACATGCTTGTAGGATAAGCTCAGCTTCCTTTGACTGTTCGCCTATTTTATCACCCATTTCGTGCTAAAATAGGAATGAAGGAGGTGAAGAAAATTGCTGATAACAACGAAGATTAAGCTCATGTTGGAGCAAGAACATCATGAAAAATTGTTGGAAACCATGAAACGATATAACGCTGCTTGCACCTTTATCAGTGGGTTCGCTTTTGAGCAGTCCGAATATAACCGCATCAAACTACAAAAGCTCGTTTACTATGACGTTCGCGATCAATTCCAGTTATCTTCTCAGATGGCCATTCTAGCTGTACGCAAAGTAGCGGATGCTTATACTGCTGAAAAGGCTAAAAAGAAAAAGAAACACAAAAAGCCCAAAGGCAAGAAAAAAGTGGAGAAAACGCTGATTTCGTTTCGTGAAACCGGTGCAATGAGCTATGACGCGAGAACGTTATCGTTTACTGGACTAGAGCTTGCTTCGATCTTGACGCTGGATGGACGCATTAAGGTGCCGATGAAGATTAGCCCTTATCATCAGGGCGTCATGCAAGGCAAGAATATCCGAGGCCAAGCCGACCTTGTTTGGCATGATGGTGTTTTTTATCTGCTGCTTGTAGTTGAGCGTCCAGCAAACGAGCCCTACGAGCCAATTGACGCTATAGGGGTCGATTTAGGCATAAAAAACATTGCTGCCGATA
>NZ_NMUQ01000001.1:2221356-2274679 GCF_002233675.1 Paenibacillus herberti
GCTTGCAGGCGTGCCAGTCGTTCTCGTTGATCCATGCAGCACAAGCCGAGAATGTCCACAGTGCGGGCACATTGCCAAAGAGAACCGCAAAACGAGAGATTGGTTCCGTTGTCAGGCTTGCGAGTACGCTGCTCCAGCCGACAATGTTGCTGCTCTGAATATTCGGAGCAGGGCACTCGTCAGCGTGCCGAACGTAGGAGTCGCTATCTAAGGACTACTTACAAGCACCCACCTCTAAGCGTAACGAAGGTGGTGTGTAGTTGACTTGAGCTCTATTGTACCTGCACTTACAGAATCGAGGCCTGAATACATGAAAAAATTCAAAAAATTCTATATAGAAGTTACGAGTGTATGCAACTTGGCTTGCACATTTTGTCCGCCAACCAAGCGGGAAGCTAGCTTTATTAAAGTAGATGATTTTAAGAAAAGACTGGATGAAGTGAGACCACATACGGATTATATTTACTTACATGTCAAAGGTGAACCGCTGTTGCATCCCAAAATCGATCAGTTGCTGGATCTAAGCCATGAGCGCGGGTTTAAAGTTAATATCACGACTAACGGCACGCTAATTACAAAAAATAAAGCCAAACTGCTGAATAAACCTGCGCTGCGTCAGATGAATTTCTCGTTGCATAGCTTTGACGGCCATATCGGCTCCACCAATAAAGAAGCTTATGTGACCACGATTATTTCATTCATCAAGGAAGCTTTGGAAACGACGAATATCTTATTTTCGCTGAGATTATGGAATCTGCATACCGATAATGCCACAAACCAGGAAAAAAATCGAAATCGCCAGGTGCTTGAAATTTTGGAGCGTGAATTCAATCTCGATTACCAGATTGAAGAGAAATTTGAACGTGGAAGCGGCCTGAAAATTGCCGATCGTGTCTATTTAAATCAGGATCATGAATTCGAATGGCCGGATCTGAACGCCGAGGAGGATGACGGTAAGGGCTTCTGCCATGGGCTGCGCAATCAAGCGGCGATTCTGGCCAATGGCACTGTTGTGCCTTGCTGCCTGGACGGTGAAGGCATCATTAATCTGGGCAATATTAATCAGAAACCTTTTGCCGAGATTATTGAAGGTGAACGTGCGAATAAGCTGTATGACGGCTTTTCACGCAGAGAAGCGGTTGAAGAATTATGCCGTAAATGCGGGTATCGCAAACGGTTTGGCACTTAAAACGCTCACTGAAATAGCAAAGAGGATCGTCTCTCAACGATCCTCTTTGTCTTTCCGGCGATTTTCAACCTTCTGGATAAGTTTCCCTGAGGAACTTTACCGATTGGCGGATGATCGCACTCAGTACATCCATATTAATGTCGTCCAGCTTGTTAATATAAACACAGGATTTTCCTGACGTATGTTTGCCGAAGTCCTTCAACAGCCCTTCACGTTCCGTGTCGCCTGTCGCAAAGTACAGGCTGATTTTCGCTTTTCGCGGCGAGAATCCAACGAGCGGCGCGTCTCCCTCATGCCCTGTAGCATATTTATAGTGATAGGCGCCGAATCCAATAATAGTTGGTCCCCACATTTTAGCGGGATATCCGGTCGTTTCCTCGAAAAGCTCCAACAGCTTGTATGCATCCTCACGCTTTTTCAGGCTATCAACCTGTTCAATAAATTCAATGACGCTGGCGTCATTTTCTTTTGTTTTTGGCTCATACACTTTAGTCCACCTCTTCCACCGACAGGCCCAAACTAATGCTGGGAGCGATATTCTTCCCCCATCGTATCATGTCATCCTCATTGTGGACTAGCGGATATGATACGGCGATACTGGTTGGACCATCCCAGGACAGAGCCATGGGGTCTTTTGGGGCCGTCAAAATACAATCGTTCCGCTTCCAATTCCTCAATGGTATCAGTCTCTCCATCGAGATACTCCCGTAGACGCTGCATCGCCGAGTCGATCCTCGCCAGCAGACCCCCATATCTTAGATCGATCACTTCCCAGCCGAAGGCTTTGTAAGTGCTGAACCATTGTTTGCGATGAGCATTTCTCAGCTCCCTCACCTTAACCTCTAGAACAGGAAGCACATCCTGTACAATTTGCTGCAAGCTAATACGATCATCCTTGTCATAGCTTTTTTTGATCCGATTGCCGATATCCGCCTTGATCGCCAGCACTTCCGCTAGCTTATGAGGCATATCGAAAATAAACGCCCACGACTCATTTTGATCCCGATACCCTGCATACTTACTGGCAAGCGTCTCATAGTGGGGCCCAAGATTCATTCCATCCACTTGGCGATCGAACAAACCGATCAAAATATCCTGCCACAGTAGAAACTTCGATGGGTTTGGCGGCAAGTGTTTATATTCCTCTGGATTGACCGGTGTAACGTCCATGGCGGTCAAATCCATAAATGCATCGGCGTCGGCCTTTGTGCAAAAAGCAAACCGCTTATAAAGCTTTTCCGTATCCAGCTCTCGGGAATAACCGTGTTCAGCATACAATTGCAAGCCGAGTAGTGCCGAGAATACATTTGTTTCCGTCCCGTTATCACCCCATAACGTAGCGAAAACTTCCTTGATGCCTTGGCGTTTGCAAGCGGTCAACCCTGAATTCGTCGTATTAAAGCTGATTTTATAGTTGACCATCGTGCCGCTCCAAGTCCAGATGCCCCCTGCAAAAATAACATCACAGCCAAATTCCTTATGTTTGCTTATAAACGTCTCGTACTCTTCCGTATGCTGATGATAGTAGTCCCAATATACAAGCTGCGCATCCTTCGGCATATCCTTAATCATATCTTCCGTTATGACGGCCTCCGTATCATAGTAACCGCCAAATTGAGAAGCGAGCCGGAAATACATATCACTCCACAGCATCGGTTTAAGCCCCTTGTTCGAGACGATCTCCTTAACCCGAACAAGATGTTCGTTCATAATATCATGTCTTTTGCGGTAACCGTTGATCGACAAATAGTTGCCCAGCCCCAGGCTCATCGCTTCATCCATGCCGATGTGGATCCGCTTGCTGCGGAAAGGCGCTGAAATGGCGTCAACCATTTCTTCAATAAATGTGTATGTTTCCTCGTTGCCAACGAGCAGAATATCGGCGGAATCCTTCATCGGCTCGGCAAAGCTCCACTTAAGCGCTTCCGAAAGATGAGCGAGTGTCTGCATACACGGAATCATCTCAATTCCGAGCAATACCGCATAATCATCACATTCCTTTAGCTCATCATGTGTGTAGCGACCTCTCATGTAACCAAAATAGGGCCTTGATTTCACCTCAAACGTGTCCTCGGTATACAGCATCATCACGTTCAGACCCATCACAGCCATGATGCGCAGCATCCGTTTGATCTCTTCCACCTTAATGACGCCGTTCCGGGACGAATCAATCATAATGCCGTTCATCGTAAACTGCGGCTCTTCCATGAGCTGGAACGAGTCCCCTTCCGCTAGCGCTTCTATGAACAGCCCTAATGCGCGGAAAAAGTGGATGTTTTCCTGGAATCGGATAAGGCCGTTTCCTTCGGTCAAAGAAGCTTCCAACTGTCCGGATGTTTTTTCAACCTTTATCGGCAAGCCGTCCTCTGCCCACTGGAACCCCATTTCCCCCGCCAAAATACCGATTCCTTGCTCTAATCCTTGAATATCGCCATGAAAAGCTACCGTTAATGCTCCCATTTCGTTCCTCCTCTTTGTGTTACATCCAAAAGCGAATTTATGCAAGCACCTGAACGTATTCATCAGGCTTTATACCTTCGTATCGAACAAAGGCACGTTTAAAGGAGTACACGTTTTCGTAACCTATTCGGTGTGCAACGATTTCAATACCTGTTTTCTCTCGAAGCAGCTCTTTAGCCATTTCCATTCGGAGACGACATACATAATCATAGAAGTTGATACCGTTACTTCTTTAAACATTCTGGAGACGCTAGGTACAGACATCTCCAGCATTTCCGCGAGTTTTTTGAGCGACATATCCGCACTTGTATAATGCTGATTCACATAGAGCAACAGCTTGCTTCCAGCTTCCATCTCCGACGATGAGTTGGAGTAGCGAATCCTTTCGCAGATCAGCGTACCCACTTCAAATACATAGCTCCACATCGAGTCGATGTTTTCCAAGTTTGCTTTGATCTCAAATTGCCTCGCGTATATACCCGCATCAATATTCAGCTCGTACAGAACGCGCAGCATCGTCTCCATCAGCCGCGAAACCAATTGAACCCTGCCAGCCTCAGGCAACTGGCGTTTTTGGTTCTCTGTGTGGATTTCGTCCAAAATACGTGTCAGCGTTTCGAGATTCCCGATTTTCAAATTGTTAATCAGTTGGATCTCCCAGTCGGTTGGATAATAATAATGGTTATTTATATACGTTTCTTCCACTGCATCAGTCCGGAAGCCTCTACGCGAAAATAGCTTAACCTGCAAACTTTCATTAGCGGCATAATACGACTTGCTGATGCCGAGCAGCCCTTTTTCAACCGTTCCAGTCAGCACCTCCGGCAGCATATTACAGGCTCGCTGGATGCTTTCGGCCATTTCGGACGAGATCTGCTTCACTCTCTCATCACCGAGGGGCTCGGAAGACGATACGATAATCGCCTTATCCGCATTCGTCACCTCGAACAGCTCGTAATGAAGCTGATGTCGATCCATAATAGTTTCAGCAACCATAATCGTGACAATCTCTGCTCTTCGCATCAGCTCCAAATCGGAGGGATCATCCATCGCATGAAAGCTAACCAACATCGTACAGTAATACTTCTCTTCCGTATAAGTAAGTCCAAACTTCTGCAACCCGTTCCTATGCTGGTCCTCTGTAAAATAACCTTTCAAAAGGCGAAGCAACAAATTCGACTTGGCGGCGCTTTCATAATCCTTTATTGCCTGCTGCAGCGAATGGTTTTCGTCAATTAGACGATCGAAGGACTTCTCAATCAACTTATATTCAGAGCCGAGATCGTCTTTACGGACAACACCAGAAAGTTTATTTAACAATACCTGCAGGGGCCGATAACTAATTATGGATAACAGGAAAGCTGAGGCAGTGCCAATAACAACAGAAATTAAAATAGCCAGAAGTGAACTGAATAAATTTTGAATACCAATTACATTTTTGTCAGGGTAGGTTAACGTATACTGCCAATCGCTTACTTGGGATGGCACCCGTACTTCATACGTCGATCCTTGATTGCTGCCTACTTTAATATAATCATGCTGATAAACGAGAGCATCATTAGCCCTGATTGAAATTTTATTCGGCTCAACGCCGCCAAAACGTTCCATGTAATCGGTCAAATAAACGATATCAACAAATAGAAGCAACGAGGCACGCGGGTTATTTACGACTTCCAAACTTTGCAAAACCGGAATAACCCGCCTTTTTTCTGCTCCAAGCGTAATTGCAGTCGGCTGTAAAATATTGAAATATTCATAATTCGGAAAGGAATCATTAAGTTGCTCTCGTGTAGCTTCATCAAATGAGGCTACGGATGTAAAAAATTCGTCCTCTGCAAACTTGCCCCATGAGGAAATAACGAGCTTTTTTTGCGGAAAAACGACCGCTCCAAAGGGAAGAATACCTAAACTATTAACTGCATTCGTTAAATCCTTGCGAATCTCGATCAGCTTAACCAAGTCAAATTCCTGATCGTATACATCCGTATTCTGCATCAGCTTTTGAACCCATGATTGCTCACTCAGCATGTTGCTTAAGCTTTTCAATTGAGTTAATTTGCTGTCTACAACATCCGCGATTCTCTTAGAGTCGGAAACATGTTTTTCATTTGTTTTCCGCTGCTCCTCCAAAATATTTCTATGCATATTCAAAACACTGAACACGATAATGGGAATGATTAATATGGCCGTATAAGACATAAATGTTTTACGAAACGTACTGCTGGCGAAGTGTTTACTGCCCAATGGCCGCCCCTCCTTCGCTCTATCTAATGCTGCCTGGAGATAAGATATCCAGTTATTGGATCTGATTATATCGGTCATGCAATTGCTGCTCAATTTCGATCAGCTGATCCAGCCCAAGCTTCTTCAGCTCAGCGATATACTGATCCCAATCATCCAATGATTTCTGGCCGAGCGCCAGCTTCGTTGCAAGCTCCAGCGAATAGGTACTCAAATTATTCATGATTTTCGTTTTTGCTTCCAGCTGTTCATCATTCGGGATTGCCAAATATTTATGATTCATATTGACGTAGTATGGCTTATACTCCATAATCGCTAACTGATGATCCGCTTTATGTTTTGGCACATTGGTCAGCTCAGACTCTAAGTTGGCAAATTGCACACGTGGGAAGATGCCATCGCCGTATATCGCGCCCCCCGAAACCAGCTTGGATTTTTCTTTATCCTCATCGGTTCCATTATCAATAAAAACTTTTGCCCCACCATCAAACGTATAGGTTTGACCTTCGATACCCCAATAGAGAAGATCCGCGTATTTTTCGGAATAAATGACATCGAAAAATTTGATCGCTGCCTCTACATCCTTCGCATCCTTCGTAATCCCATACTTCGACCAGACTAGGTAGGGATCTTCCAACTGAGCTGCCGGAGTAATGCCGTCAACCGCTTTAAGCGGCATGAGCGGAAGATATTCGCCCCCGCCTATAATTGTCGGTTCCAGCCACATTTCCAAATTATAATCACTTAAAGATGCGACCTTGTTGTCGGCTATTTTTTGCTGAACGAGCTCATTTCTCCCGCTAATTAAACTTGTATCGATGATCCCTTCTTTCACTAGCTGCTGCATATAGCGGAAGTAGTCCTTAATACCGTCCTGGTACCACGGTGAAACGACCTTTTTGTTCTCCACATCAACAGCGGTTACTCCCGAGCCAAGCCCGAACCATTGTGCGATCGAGCCGGCAAAATTGCCGGGGTTGTAAACTAGAACCTCGTCCTTCTGCCCGTTGCCGTTGGCGTCTTGATCTTGGAACGCTTTCAAGGCTTTCCGGTATTCATCCGCAGTTGCAGGAACCGGGATTTTCAGCTTTTCAAGCCAATCTTTGCGGATGAGCATCGTTAGGCCGACAGGTGCCGGTTTATTCTGTTGGTATGTTTTTTTGTGCAGATCACTGAACCAATACAATTTTCCATCAGGTGAAGTCGTCGTTTTTTCGGCAAAAGGAAAATCTTGATCATACATCTTTTTGATGTTTCCATTGCTGTATTTCTCGATTAGCGGTTTCAAGTCGAGCAGAACACCCTGCTTCGCCAAGTTAAGGACCGTCGTATCGTCCAGAGCGGATAAGTTCACGATGTCGGGAAGACTGCTCCCGGATGCCATTCTTGTTTTGATCACAACGTCATACTGCTCAGTGGGCACCCTCTCATATTCCAATTCCAAGCCGGCAGTGTCGAACAGCTTATCAAGTTCCTTCCAAACCGGATACTGCTCCCTGTCCTCAAATTTGATAATCTTATTCCCTTTAGTTGGACCGAGCAACCGAAGCTTACTCCCCTCTTTGCTCCCTCCTGTTGCGGTTGGTTCCTCGCTATTTTTCGGCGTATCTCCGTTGCTGCATCCACTTACGGCGGCAATCGCCAACGTCAAGACAACAGTGCAGGTGATTGAATTTTTCCACTTTACCACTGGTAATTCCTCCCTTGTTTATGTTCTATTTTTTCGGATCTATTCTTTTAATGAACCAAGCAGTGCTCCCTTCATGAAATATTTTTGAAAGAAAGGATAGGTGAAAATAACGGGCAGCGTCGTGAACACGATAATCGAATATTTCAATTGGATGTTAGACAGCATCGTAGCTACCGCATTGCGGGTTTCCTCAAGGGACAATAGCTTTAAATCAACCGTTTGCTGGACGACAACACGATATAAATACATCTGCAACGGATGAAGCTTTTCATTCGGCAAATAAACAAGTGCCTCAAACCAGCTGTTCCAAATGCCGACAATGGTGTAAATGGCGATGACAGCAATGATCGGCTTCGAAATAGGCAGGATGATTTTGAACAGCAACTGTAAGTGGGATGCCCCATCGATAAAGGCAGATTCCTTCAGTGCCTCCGGGATCGTTGTAAAATAAGTTCGGACAAGGATGATATTCCAGATGCCGACCATCCCAGGAATGATAATGGCGAACATCGTGTTGTAAAGCCCAAGCTTGTTCACAAGCAGAAAGGACGGGATCAGCCCTCCTCCGAAATACATAGGGATCAGCAGAAATGCAATGATCCATTTGCGTCCCTTGAGAGTCCGTACGGTTAGCGGGTAGGCGCCCAATACAGCGGTAATACAGTTCAATAACGTCCCGGCGGCGACGTAGATGATCGTATTGGAATACGCCCACCACATTCTAGAGTCCCTGATGATCAATTCATAAGAATCCAGAATAAAACCTTTCGGAAACCAATAAACGTTCATTGCCGCCACTTCTAATGGCGAGCTGACGGACATAATTACGACATAATAGAATGGATAAAGTGTGATTAAGCAAATAAAGAGCGCGATGACATAAAGAAGCACATCAACTGCAACAGAACCTGACTTGATCTTATTCGGATTTCTCCTGAACATGGCGGTCATTCTGATCCCCCCTTACCACAACGCGTAATCGGAATATTTTCGGCTCAGAGTATTGGCGATGTAAAGCAGAGCGAAATTGATGACAGCTATAAACAACCCAACTGCCGTACCCGCACTAAAATTACCGCCAAGCAGGCCATCGCGGTACAGATAGGTACCCACGACATCCGCTGTTTCAAGTACCATCGGATTGTAAATCAAAAGAATGAATTCACTGTTCGCCGATAACAAGCTGCCAATCGCGAATATGAGCAAGATGAAGATCGTGGGACGGATAGAAGGCAGCGTAATATGAAGCATTTGTTTGAACCGATTGGCTCCGTCCATTTTGGCCGCTTCATACAGATGAGGATCGATCGAGGACATCGCAGCCAAATATAAAATGCTGCTCCAACCGAATGATTTCCAAATGCTTGTAATGGTATAGATCGCCGGAAAATAAGCCGCTTCCGTATTCAGCGCGATTGGTTTCCCGCCGAATAGCTTCACCGCTTCGTTCACGAGGCCGTCCATATTAATGAATGACAGCACCATGCCGGCGACAACAACACTGGAAATAAAATGCGGCAGATAACTTGCTGTTTGGACATACTTTTTGAACAATCCACTCTTCAGCTCGTTCAGCAGAAGAGCGAATAGAATGGGTACCCAAAATCCAAAGGCAAAAAAATAGAAGCTCAGCATGAATGTATTCCTCATCAGCCTAACGAAATAGGGTCCGTTAAAAAAATCGATAAAATGCTTTAGCCCAACCCAGCGAACGCTTTCATTAAAGGAAAAAAAGGAGGCCCCCGGAAAATAATCCTGGAAAGCAATGATGATTCCGTACATGGGAATATAAGAGAATATTAGAATATGCAGTAAAACAGGAAGCATGATCAAGTATAGCTGCAGGTTCTCTAGATTGCGATAATGTGCATGCTTATTCAGGCGCGAGCTTACTCTCATGATCGGCTCCTCTCATCAAATCATCCATTGGTGCGGCAATGCCAGGCCCGTTCCGCATCTCCTATGTTAAAGCCGGGTTATTACCATAGCAATCAACATAATTTGTTGAGCTCCACAATTTTCTCAGAACAAAATAAACCCCTATAAACCAAAAAAAAGAACGGTCTACCGGAATCCCCTCTTCCGGTTTAGATCGTTCTTTCGTTCCAACCTTCTACTCTGCGATAGTAATCGTATCGCCCTGAAGCGGCTTCAGCCCATCCTTCCACTTGATATTAATGGAACGGGAGTTAAATAAATCGGCTCCGTCAGATAGCTGAACATGCAGATGAGCCTCGCTGGAGTTGCCTGAATTACCGACCAAACCGATGACATCGCCTTTTTTGACCTTATCCCCCGGCTTGACGGTTGCTGAGCCTTTTTTGAAATGTGCCAAATGGCTGAACTCTCCGCCTCCATGGTCAATAACGACATTATTCCCTGCAGGCTGATTTGGGTTCATAACTCCCACAGGCTCGTTATCCTTAATATCGTTCACAACCGATACAATCGTACCGTCCCCTGGGGCAATTATATTTTTGCCGAAGGCATAGTAGCTTTCATTTTTGAGCGGATCACCCCTGTAGGAGAACCCCTCCTTAACCTGGATCAAATCATAAGAGTATCGCTGCGCCTCATGTTCGTAATGATAATTTACGAGTACATTCTCACCACCCCAAAATACAAACCATTCCCCCGGGAGTGGCCACGCATATTGTTGCTTGCTCAGCTTTTTATCGGTTTCAGGCCAAATGGTCAGCGGCTGAACCTGAATTGACATAATCACGCCTTCAGGATCAAATACCCCGAGAAGCCCCTTTTTCCCGTCTTCACTTAGCCACAAACGCCGGTCGAATCCATTAAGCTGCATAGAAGAGGATTTCTCCAAAGTTTGAATCCCCTTCGTAAACTCATCTCCAATTTCTTTTAAATCGGCTTCGCTAACTTCATTCTTCAAAGGTTGGCTAAAACGAGCATACATTCCCTTATACTTGCCATCCAGCAAGGCCTTTGGCAGCTCATCCGGTTTAAGTGGCTGGCTCGTTTCCTTAGACGGACTCATCGTTTGCTTCGCCCCCGTATTTAAATTATCACCCTTGTCTCCCCCGCCACATGCTGCCAGCAGCAAGGCCAGCGATCCCGCAACTAAGACTGTTTTTGCAGGTGCAGCCAATCCATAAATACGATTTTTCAACTTCATCATCCCCCTGTCGTACAACTGTAACAGGTGATGCTTTTTTCTACTTAAACGCAGCAATAACGCTGTCTTAACGATTCAAGCGAGTATAGGGAAGCGAATTAAGCCTCTGTTAAGGTTGCTTTGAACCCTAGTAAAAATAAATCATGTTATGATAAAAAAAGCAATTATTGAAAGGAGAGTCAGCACCAAATGAATCAAGCCTCAATCTTACTTGTTGATGATGAGTATTCCCTGCTGGAGCTCTTGCAGACGGTTCTACATAAGGAAGGTTTTACATCGATTGATACAGCTCAAACGGGTGAAGCGGCTCTTGATGCCTGCGCACTCAAAAAATATGATTTGATCGTACTGGATGTGATGCTGCCTAGGCGCAGCGGAATCGAGATATGTCCTTTTATTCGGCAAACGACGGACGCGCCAGTTCTGTTTTTAAGCGCACGAACGTCGGACTTTGACAAGCTGATCGGCTTTGCTATTGGCGGGGATGATTATATGACCAAACCTTTTAATCCGATGGAGGTGGTTGCTCGTATTAGAGCGCAGCTGCGGCGCTACTTGAGTTCGAGCGGTCAGCTTAGCAGTGGCATGTTCCCGATAGCACCCCTCCATAAACCAGGGAAAGTTTTTGATTACGGCCGCTTCAAACTGGATGAAACTGCTGGAGAATTGCTAGTAGAAGAGCAAGCTGTGTCCTGTCCGGCGCTTGTGTTCCAGCTGTTGCATTTTTTTTGCCAAAACCCAAATCGGCTATTCAGTAAAAACGAGCTATATGCGAAGGTTTGGGGCGAAGAAGCTTTCAGCGATGATAATACGGTCATGGTACATATTCACCGCATAAGAGAGCGCATTGAAGTAGATCCATCCAACCCAAAGTTTATCGTTAACGTCAGAGGTCTCGGCTACAAGCTTATTCGAGCGGAGCAGCTCGTTCCATGAATTTCAAACAACGGTTAACACTAAAATTCATCTTGCAGCTAGCAGTAGCAGGTTTAGTCGTACTGATAATTGCGGCAGTTACTGTCAGTTGGATGTTCAAAAGGTTCAATGAGATTAACATCGCGCGTGATTTTACGAGTGCAGGACTCCCACAGCTTGTACAATCTTCCCAGCTTGGCAAGGATGGCATCCGCTTTGCTCCCAGCTTGCTGGAACAAGTGAAAAAGAATAAAGGCTGGCTGCAAAGCCTAGATGAAAATGGAGTAGTCGAGAGCGCCTATCATACACCTGCAGATGTTCCGATGCGATATGGAACTGGTGAACTGGTCGCCTACTGGACAGGAACAAAACCGTTTCCCTACCATCTCGCTCTATGGATTCAAGAGAAGGATGGTCGGCTGTTCACACTGGTGTATGGGGTTCCAAACCAGTTAGAACCTCTGTTAAATGAAATTAGCAAAGCCACCATCCCCACTGCAGAAGGCAAGTTAAAACTTCCTGATTCGATAGCAGGGAAAACCAAAGTGGCCAAAGCCTTTGTTCAACTGATAAATTCAGAAGGAGTCGAGCTTGCCTCCTATAACAAACCCAATGCGGTCCCATCGAAGTATACCGTTCAAGAGCTTGCGCTGCGCACGATGTACGCTCAACAGTATGGTTATCATATTGTCTCTTCGTATGATGAACAGACCGGGCGTACCTGGCTAATTGGAGAGCCAATCCCCGGAGGAGGAAATTCGAGCAAAGCAACGCTCATTCCAGAGGAGACTCAGGTGGTCATTGTTGGCTCCGCGGTTATGATTGCCGTGGTACTGGTGTTGTTCATGCTGCTTTCACTATGGCAAGCTCATCGCTTTGGAGCACCAATGCTCCATATGCTCGTGTGGCTCGATTCCATTGGGAAGGCCGTTTATAAAGAGCCTGTAGACCGCAATGGGCTGCATCGAAGCCGAACTCCAACCGGCAAATGGAGGCGAAGGTACCGTGTTTTCTCCGACGTGATGGTATCGATTGAAAAGCTGTCTGCTGCCTTGCAGAGAGATCAAACGATGCGAGAGCAGACAGAAAGCTTGCGAGAGGAATGGATTGCAGGCGTCACCCATGACCTAAAAACACCGCTTTCCTCAATAACGGGTTATGCCCATTTGCTGGCGGAACCTGCTTATGCTTGGTCGCAGGAAGAAGTTCATAAGTTCTCAACGAAAATGCTGGATAAATCAGCCCATATGGACATGCTGATCAGTGATCTTGCGATGACTTATCGGCTGAAGACAGGGATTCTCCCTCCTGAGACGATGGAGATTGAGCTGAATGCTTGGTTGCATGAAGCCCTTCAGCAGGCTGCTGCTGATCCCGTTTACGGCAACAATCGAATCGTATTTCATGCTGCCCCCATCGATGTTATAACGAAGTTATACACTCCGTGGCTGGAGCGCATAGTTAACAATTTAACAGCCAATTCGCTGCTTCATAACCCGCCCGAAACTGTTTTGACCGTCTCGGTGTTGGCCCGCGAAGGGAGCAGCGGAATCACGATCCAGTTCGCCGACGATGGCGGTGGTATGGATGAACTAACATTAAACCGACTATTTGAGCGTTACTATCGGGGCACGGATACGGTGTCTACTTCCAATGGCTCCGGTCTTGGCATGGCTATATCCAAGGGATTAATCGAAGCTATGGGGGGACAAATCTCTGTTGAGACAACACCGGGAGAAGGTACAGTTATTAGCTTAATTTGGCGATAAACTAACACTGGATCCCCTACCGCCAGCAAAATATATTTTTGAAATAAAGCAGTAAATGGATTCAGTTAGGGGTAGGGATAAGTTGGAGACGCAGTATTATTTAGATAGAGCTGTGAATTTATTCAAAGAGGAAATGGGCCGCAATTTGGTCGGTGTTCATTTACATGGTTCTTTGGCAATGGGATGTTTTAACCCCAATAAAAGTGATATAGATCTATTGGTTGTCGCCCAAGAAAAGCTATCTGCTGAAACTACGAAGCGCATTATTAAGAAACTTCTGAAATTCCATGAAAGCATGCCCAACGAACGTGGGATTGAGTTAAGCATTATTCTCGAATGTTACCTAAAAAACTTTGTTTACCCGACTCCATTTGAGTTTCACTACTCTGACTATCATCGGAATGTCCAATTCTGTCTTAATGAGTATATTGGAATTGCAAATAACACTGAATTAAAAATTGAAAAATTAACAGACTTTGCGAATTACATGATGGGTGAAATTAAAAATTCAATTGAAATTGACGATGATTTTAAATCAAAAGCTGAACCCGTGACGACGCCAAACCCAAAATGATTCATTTTGAGCTCGGGGTGACGACCTCCTATCGCTTCGGTCAATCCCATCATGCCAAGACCGAAGCCAAGGAAGTCGCCCCCGTATCTATAACTCGCTCCAACTATTTCGTATTCAGCTGCTTAAATTTCTCCACCTGCCCAGTAATGGCAATTTCAGTAGGCAGGCGCTCGATGCTGGAGGCTCCAAAAAATCCTACAACTCCGGTTGTACGCTCCAGCACATAAGCTGCATCTTCTGGCTCGGATATTGGGCCGCCGTGACAGATAACCAGGATGTCGGGATTGACCGATTTGCCTGCATCATGGATGCGCTGCACCAAATCCACGGATTCATCGAGAGTCAGCGCTGTTTTGGCTCCAATTGCGCCTTTCGTCGTCAATCCCACATGAGCCACAAGAACATCGGCTCCAGCTTCTGCCATCTTGATCGCATCCTCCTCATTGAACACATAAGGCGTAGTGAACAGATCAAGCTCATGCGCTTTGCGAATCATCTCCACCTCAAGATCATAGCCCATGCCAGTCTCCTCCAGGTTCTGGCGGAACATGCCGTCGATCAAGCCAACGGTCGGGAAGTTCTGCACGCCGGAGAAGCCCATGTCCTTGAGCTGTTTCAAATAAACGTCCATCAACCGGAACGGATCGGTCCCGCAGACGCCGGCAAGCACCGGTGTATCCTTCACGATGGTCAGCACTTCTCCGCCCATCTCCACGACAATTGCATTGGCATCGCCATAAGGCATCAATCCCGCCAAAGAACCACGACCCGCCATGCGGTATCTGCCTGAGTTATAAATAATAATCATATCGGCCTCGCCGGCCTCTGCACATTTTGCCGACAGCCCTGTCCCTGCTCCTGTTCCGATGAGAGCTTTGCCCTCATTGATTTGAGCGTGTAGCCGCGACATAATTTCACTTCTTGAAATCGCCATTCCCTCGTCCTCCTGTTCTAATCCTTGTAGTTATTTCATCATAACAAGCAATTGCTCTGCGATTAACGTAGCCACAGCCGGATCGTTAATATCCGCTTCCGTCTCGATAAAAGGAATGTCTGCACGAAGATGATCCCTGATTCCTTTATAAAGAGCCTGACGCTCCTCAACACCATCGAACGCTTGCCCGGTTCGATCCAGCAAGGAAACTCCCCCATGCGGGAAAATAACGATCGTCCCGGCCTGGCTTTCATTCAGCTTCAGTGCAATTCGCCGTCCCAGCTCCGCATTTTCCACAACCGTCGTTCTCATCAAAGTTGTTGTTGGATTATGAATGTAGAATTTCCGATCCTTAAACGATTGCGGTACGGTTTCGGGCGGACCGAAATTGACCATATCCAGAGCGCCTACGGACACGACCTGAGGAATACCCATCGACGTGGCAGCTTCTAAACGGTCTGGCCCGGCGCTGAAGATTCCGCCAACGAGCTCATCGGCGAGCTCAGTCGTCGTAATGTCCGCAACTCCTTTTATAAACCCGGCTCGAATCAGTTCTTCCATCGCCATACCGCCAGCACCCGTAGCATGGAACACAAGAACATCATATCCCTGCTCCTCCAACTGCTCGCGGACACTTGTCACACATGGTGTAGTAACTCCAAACATGGTCGCGCCAATCATCGGTTTTTCCTCTTCGACATCTTGCTCCTGGCTTATTTCCCGCATCATTCCCGCCAAAGCGTAGGCCGCATTGCGAAGAATCCGCCGGGAGAGCTTGTTGATGCCCGCAATATCAACGACAGAGTACATCATCATGATGTCTTTTTCCCCGACGTAGGGCCGGGTATTACCGGATGCAACCGTTGATACGAGCAGCTTAGGAATGCCGATTGGCACCCCTCGCATCGCTGCTGCACCAACCGTTGTCCCGGCTGTGCCGCCCATACCGTATACAGCTCCAATCCTATCCTTTTCCAGAAGCTGATTGATCATCTTTGATACGCCTTCCATCATTACCGCAACGGCTTTACCGCGATCATTTTGTTTTTGCAGCTGTAGCAAGCTCATGCCACCAAGCTCAGCCACTTCGGCGCTGCTGACATCAGGTGTAAAGAGGGGAGTGCCTAAAACCCCTGTATCGATAACAAAGGTTTCTACGCCAAGCGATTCAATGACCCCTTTAACAAAATGAAACTCCGTTCCTTTCGTATCCAGTGCACCAACCAGAATCGCTTTTTTAGCCACTATGCCCCTCCTCCATTCACCAAGGATTCCATATGCACTTTTGTACGTTTTACCACTTCTGCTTCACCGATCTGATCCTGCTGATAAAAGGAAGGATAGTGAGTATCGATCGTCATCATGGCCTGCGGATCATTTTTGGCTATAGCCTCTAATATCGGTGCATGGTCGAAATCGTCCTGCCCAGCAATCGAGAAATTGCCAAACAAACCATGCGGATTTTGTTCATCCCGCGAATTGTAAGCTCGATTGGCCCCTTTAAGATGCGTTTGCCATACATAACCTTTGACATGTTCATAGGCTTCCAATGTGGGAAACTCTCCGGCTCTCCAACCATTGATAATATCCCAATTGATTTTTAAATTCGGGTGATTCGCATATCTCATAAGAATTCCGAGTTCCTTGGCGTCTCTCGTCAACGTCGGAGGTTCATTTTCAACAAGGATGGTTTTGTTTCTGCTCCGAGCATGCTCGGCATGCCGAGTCAGAATCACTGCGTTATAGCGATAGGCGATATCCCTTTCGGGTATCGAGAGATGCTCGAACCCTTCCACACGGTGAAGCGAGTATATCCGAACATAAGCCGTTTCGAACAAATCTGCCAAATCAAACAGTCGATCGAGCACTTTGCTCATATCTTCATGATGATTTTCATCATAATTATCGTATTTTGGGGGTCCCGAGAAAGAACAGGAGTTGACAGCCCATGAGCTTAAACAGCTTACTTTGAGACCAGCTTCGTCTAGTTTACGCTTGATATCATGAGCCGCTTCCATCGGGATATTATCCAGTGTGTAACCATCCAGCTTCGCTCTCAAATCTACATAAGAGAATCCTAGAGCCTTCGCCTGTTGCAGTGCCTCATCAAAAGATTCACAGCCGAGCATATCCGAGCACACACTAAAGTTCATCGTAATCCCTCCCTATTCAATCGTTATCCACTGATCCGAACGTTTTTTGTAGGCATCAAATATACGAGTTAAATGCACGGAATCTTTGAGCGTTGAACGAGTGATTTTCTTTCCTTCCAGCACATGGGTCGCAAAATAGTTAACGCTTTGCACCATCCCTTGCAGCAGCAAGTTTTTGTTGTAGATTTGTCCAAGGGAATATTCCGGCTCCCAAATGACTGGACCATCAGCAGGATCATCACCGATATAAATAGGTGCTTTTCCATACTCACCGCTGCCCTTTTTCCCTTTGTAGTAAATTAGCCGGGCGGCATTGTCGATCACCACATTTTGCTTGTCACCAATAACTTCGAACCGCTCCAATGGGCTTGTCTCCGCCTGGGTGGAAGACAGCTGCAGCGAGCCGATCGCGCCGGACTTAAACTTAAGCAGCGTCTGCACGTTTCCGCTAGGCTGATGCTCGATGAAGCACATTTCTTTTACATCGCCCATGAGATAGTGTATGCCGGACATCGGATGGCAAATATCTAAAAACCAGTGCAAACCTGTGCGGGTATTGATTTCGGGTTGGAATGGCGAAAGCGTCAGCGGATAACGTCCGTTGATCGACACCGCTTCCCCAAACTCAGGACGATCGATGATCTGCCTTGCCTTTTCGAACGTTGGATAGAAGTAACGTTTGTTCGCAACGAGTACAAATTGGCCTGATTTATCTTCAAGCTCCAGCAGACGCTCGGCTTCTTCCGCCGTATAAGCAACCGGCTTTTCGATCCAGACAGGCAAGCCGGCGGCAAGAATGTCTGGCACGATTTTGGGATAAAGCGGATGCCCGTTTTGATCAAAGTTGAGCACAACAAACACGGCATCCAGCTGTTCTTTTTTGAGCATTTCCATATGGCTGGTGTAGGCTTTTTCCGCTCCAAACCGTTTACGGTAAATTTCTGCACGCTCCGCATTCAAGTCGCATACCGCTACCAGATCGATCGGTGCATAGTCAAACGTTGGGTACACATTACGGAATGCATGAGCGCCACAGCCGATAAAACCTACTCTTATTTTGCGATCATATTCATAGTTAAATTTAATGTTGTACATATCCACTTTCCTCTCCGCTGAGTTTTATAATTATTCGCCGATTGTTTTCCGGTCAGGTGCAGAGTAAGCGATGATCATGCGGCAAGGCTCCCAGCTTGTCACCGTTGCGTTGTGAGGAACATTGCGCGGGATGCGCAGCAGCATGCCAGGCTTCAGATGGACTACTTCGTCTCCGAGAGTATGGTCGCATTCACCGGAGAGAACAAAAATAACTTCTTCACAGTTCGGATGAATATGGCGCGGATTCTCTATACCTGGGTGGATAAATACCATGCCGAAGGTCATTTCGCATTCCGGGTCAATTTCTTGTCCCATTAACCACTGGATTCCGCCCCACTCCACAGGAAACATATATTTTTCATCATTTAAATTCGTAACCGTTGCCATAGTTAACTCGCTCCTTTTACTGTACACGTAGATTTTATTTCACTGCCCCTTCGGACATGCCTTCCACGAACTGCCGTTGGAAAATCAGGTAGACGATAATACTCGGAATCATACTAATTACTGTGCCGGCAAAGATCAGGCCAAAGTTGGTCGAGTTCTCTCCCTGGAAAGACAGCAGCCCCAGAGAAAGCGTGAATTTATCATTAGAAATCAACAACACGAGAGGAAGCAAGAAGTCATTCCAGATGCTCATAAACGTAAACACAAGCAGGGCAACGACGGCTGGCTTGGCAAGCGGCAGCATGATCGAGAAGAAGGCTCTCCATTCCGACGCACCGTCTACATAAGCCGATTCTCTCAATTCCTTCTGAATGTCTTTCATCGAATTACGCATCAAGAAGACGGAGAATGGGAGGGCTAGTCCCGCCGAAACGAGTACCACGCCGCTAAGTGAATCGACAAGTCCGAACGTTTTTAACTGGTAGAATACAGGGATGATGATTGCTTGGACGGGAAGCGCCATTCCGAGAAGGAAGAGGTAAAAGAGCAGATTGTTTCCTTTGAACTTCATCTGGGCAAAAGCGTAACCTGCTGGGCAAGCGACAACGAGAACGAGCACCATACCGCCAATTGTAATGAGCGTTGTATTCCAGAAGTAGGAATTGAAGTTCCCTAGATTCCATGCTTTCACATAATTATCGAAGTTCCACGTTTTTGGCAGCGAGAAGGGCTGGTTGACGATCTCCATATTTGTTTTGAAGCTGGCTAATATCGCCCAGAAGATCGGAACCGTAACTATGGCAAGCAGCACCAGCAGGACAGCCCATAACAGGATCTGCGGGTTACGCCATGGAGCTACACCTGTCCGCATGTTCTATTCCCCCTTATCTCGCCAGTAGTTGAAGGCAATCGTTAGTCCGATGACGATAATTCCGAGGACCACACTTCCGGCTGAAGCGTAGCTTACCTTATTCATACTGAAAGCCGCTTTGTACACATAGGTCGCTACGACCTCACTCTTGTAAAAGGGACCTCCCTGCGTCATGATCCAGACGAGACCAAACCCTTTTAAGGCATGGATAACGACCATACTAACAACGACATTCATCGTGTTTCTCAAGCTCGGCACCGTAATATTCCAGAACTTGCGAATTGGTCCGGCGCCGTCGATGTCGGCGGCTTCATACATCGATTGATCGATATTTTGCAATCCTGCTAGAAAAAGAACCATGTACGTGCCGTAAAAGGCCCATGTGCTTGTGACGACCAGCGCGGGAATAACTACGGAAGGCTCTCCTAGCCAGTTCTGCGCCAAAGCTCCGAGCCCCACTTGCCTTAAAAATACGTTGATCGCTCCATAGTTTGGATCGTAAATTTTGGACCACAGCACGCCGATTACCGCCAGCGAAAGAACGGATGGCAGATAGAATCCGGCACGGAAAAACATTTTTCCCCGTTTCAGCTTTCCGATTAGAACGGATAGGGCCAATGTGGGTAAAATCATTAATAGGAGGGAGAGAAGCACCCAGTAGAAGTTGTTAACGAGGGATTTGATGAAGATAGGATCTTGAGCCAATTGGGTATAATTATCCCCACCGACAAAGTTCATCGCTGGCGCCGCTCCATCCCAGTCGAAGAAACTGAGACGAACGGCATCAGCCATCGGATAAAGCATGAACAAGATATAAAGGATCAGAGCCGGAGCGAGAAAGGAAAACACGACCAGCATTCGCTTGAAACTGCGCTTGCTTTTTCCTTTATAAGCAACCTTATTTGCACCGCTGACAGGAGAAGGATTCACCACCATGTTTGATGTACTCATTGTTATCCCTCCAAATGTAGACTATATAAGTTGAAATTAGCGGGATCGTTACTACTTTCAACTTATATAGCAACAGGTACACATTATTTTAAAGCGCTTACACTCTCATTTTTAAAACCTATTTATTCTAAGATTCTAGATTTACTTTTTCTTGACTTGATAGCCGGCAGCCCGATCCTTCGCTGCTCCCGCCTCGATATTATCCATAGCTTGCTTCGGCGTCACCAGACCGCCCACCAGACCTTGCAAATTCTGATAGTAAGCTTCCTTGGCTTCGGGTCCGATAAATACGGTCGGATTGTACCCAAATCCGTTTTCGATATCTTTGATCGCCTGGGCCAGTACAGGACCGGCAGGCTGGATTGTTGCTGAGCTGCTGGATGCAGGAATCAAGTTATACGTCGGATCGCCTAATGTGATAGCGCTGAAATCCTTGGATAGGACAAAGTTCAGCCAGGTTTCTGCCAGCTCTTCATCTTCAGCCTTCGTTGGCACAACCCATGTCAGTCCAACTCCGCCTGTAGGACTCGCCGTTTTCCCCTCGATAAAGGAAGGCATCGTGAATGTGGCAACGCTGTCCTCCAGCTTTTGATCCGCCAGATCGGAAATCAGATACGTTCCTTCCACTTCCATAGCAGCCTTTTTACTCAGGAAAGAAAATTTCGAATCGGCTTGTGTAAGCGTTACGGCTTCTTTCGGAATAAAACCTTGATCGACCCAATCTTTCAGCGTTTCTGCAGCTTTAATGAACGCAGGATCATTCCATTTGCCATCCGCATAGATGAGCTTCTCGACTTCCTCGCGGCCAGCGACGGACTCCATAATATTCGAGAAAAGCCAGCCAATCGCATACCCATTTCTTGCGCCAACGGTGATCGGCGATTCACCAGCAGCTTTAAGCTTCTCGAGCATTGTCATAAACTCAGCTTGCGTTGCGGGAGCCTGCACTCCATGTTTTTCAAATATATCTTTGTTGTAAAATACCATAATGGCATCCAGGGAGTGAGGAACCTCATAGATCGTGTCATCACCTGCTATCAGCTCATATGCAGTTGGTCTCAGCTGTTCCTCCCATTTATTTTTCGTATATAGATCGTTCAACGGTTTAATTAAATTCACATCGGATAAAGTTTTGACTCGTCCCGGTCCGGCATTAATTAAGATGGCGTCCGGCGGCGTGACGCCTGATTGCAGCATCGTTGTCAGTTTCCCCGATTCAACTCTGACCTCGCCGGCAACAAGCTCCACTTGAATATCAGGATTTAGTTCCTTGAACTTGTTCACCACTTTTTCCCACAGCTTCTTCTCGGTGTCGTTATAGTAATTCGGAACCAACAAATCCAATTTTCTATCGTCTGTTTTTGCCGAAGCAACCGGCTTTTCGGTTTCAGCTGCCGCTTTGTTAGTTGAACCACCACCAGATGGCGATGCACATCCCGATAATAAAGCGATTACAAAAACGCTGCTCATTAACAATCGAACCTTTTGGTTTCTCATACTTACCCTCCCTTGAATGTGGTTGACGGCCCGTCTTAAACCAACTATAAGTAATATAAACCGTGAGAACAATGGTACATTAAGTCGAAAAAAGAGTAAAAAAAGTGGTTCTTGCCGCATTGCTATTTCTAAATCAGACTGTTACATTGAATTTACTCCCACTAGCGTTGCATAAATAATTTCCGAATGTTCAAAATCTTCAGTTTCCCTATTTCGACACAAAAAAAGATCCTTTACAATGGGTATGGGAGGTAGTTCCTGTCCATAATCCACTGAAAGGATCAGCGCATGGATAAGGATACCCTATTTTCTTCATTTGGTAAATGGGTTGCACCCATTTTTTCAACAACGTTTTTAGATCAACTTGCTCAGAATCACGCAGATGCCTACGTCAAGAAGCTTACGGTTCCGGCCTATTTGAAACTATTCTTGCATGCCCAGCTTCAACAGCGCGAAGGACTCCGGAGCATTGCAGATGATGTCCTGAGCAAAGACTTTCAGCAAGAACTGGGTTTTGAGTCCATCTCGTTTAGCCAGCTATGCCGCAAGAACAACCAGGTGAATCCTGCCTTGCTCGAAAATCTGTTTGAGCAGCTAGCCAGGAAGGTCCTACGTAGCGAAGGCGCCACGGCTGCAGATCGTAAAACCGTCCAGGTGATCGACTCGACCACCATTTCCCTGTGCCTGCAGAGATACAAATGGGCCGAATTCCGTCAAACCAAAGCGGGCATTAAGATTCATCTACGTCTGGCGTTTATGGGGAAAGAGAGCGTTCTGCCTGAGCGTGCGACAATTACGACGGCGAAGAAAAACGACCGTACACAGATGGACGCCCTTATCGACGAGGAAGGCGCCACGTATCTATTCGATCGCGGTTATGTGGATTACAAGGCGTTCGATGATTACACGGAGCGCGGCATCCACTTCGTCACCCGGCTGAAAAACAACGCTGTCATTGAACCCCTAGAATCCTTCCCCATCCCGATGGAAAGCAGGGTGACGATGGATGAACGCGTACGGATCGGATCGGCGTCCAAGCGGGCTAAGCGGGAGTACCGCATGATTGAAACGGCGGATTCGGAAGGAAATCTGCTCATCCTAGTGACCAACCGCTTCGAACTGACGTGCGACGAGATTTCGGATATGTACCGGAGCCGCTGGGCAATTGAAACGTTCTTCAAGTGGATGAAGCAGCATCTTCGAATCAAACGGTTTTACGGCACCAGCGAACGGGCCGTGCAAAACCAGGTCTGGATGGCGCTCATTGCCTACTGCCTGCTCGTGCTGGTGAAAAAAAAGACGCAGACGCCGCATTCGCTGCTGATGCTAAGCCGCTGGCTCCGGGTACTGTTGTGGAAGCCGGCAGAGCAATGGTTAAGGCGGATTCATCGGCCACCGAGCCGCAAGTCGGCAGGACGCCGAAGGTTGAATTCAACCTGAGCAAAAGGGCCTGAGGCCTGTTGGTATTCACGTAGCAGAATATACATAAACTACCAAATGGACAGGACTACCTTTGAGAGGAGTTCGACCTTTTGGTTTTGTTGACATCGATAGTGTGTTTGAATATTCAATTTATTTTATTGTGAAGGTTTATGCAACGCTAGTGATTTACTCCTAAGATTGAGGTGAGAAGTTATGAAAATATCTCTTTCTTTATTTTCCAAGTTATTCCTTACTTTCTCATTATTAACATCATTCTCACTCATATCAACGGGGTATGTAACCAATCTTAATATGGCCAAGACGTTAAATAATAAACTTGATAACGAGACAAACACAATTTTGAATCAAAATATGAAAGCGGTAACATTATTTGTGAATGACCTTGACCGCATGGGCAGCTCCATTTCCCAAAGTTCATCTGTCTCCGATTTTTTGAAAAATAAGAACGAGGAAACCTATCCTTCTTACTTCAGAAAACTGGATGAGCTCATCGAAAGCATCCATGCCATTCGGCCAGAAAATATCGGCATTACGATCGTCAGCGATAATGGTTTTATTTATAATTTTGGCTATACCATCCTTAACCGTCATGTGCAGTTTAATCAGTTCCAATGGATTCCTCCGTTCAACACGTATGTTAATGACACTTATCTCACACCCGTGCATACTCGCTCTTATGTCGCAGTTAATGAAGAGCAGTCGGTATTTTCCTTTGTCCGCCAAATATCAAGCACTAATTTAAAAGATCAAGGGCTGCTTATTATCGATTTTCCTACGGATGTGCTGACTGGATTATTCGACGCCCAAAACTCTACAGCAGAAAATTCAGGTTTCTTCGTGACCGATCAGAATGGTGTCATGGCCTATCCTTACCGCGATCCTTTTTTCACGGCGGCAGATTTGCAGACGATTAATGATTCTTCAAGAATCGTTAAAAACGATAAATTTTACAAAGTCATTCATAAACGTGATCAAGCGACCGGCTGGACGATAGGTGCCTACTTTTCGGAAGATCAGCTCTACGCATCTATAAATCAATTCCGCAAATCGACAATCTTAACGGTTATCCAAACGATTTTTATCTGTCTGATCGCTTCTTATTTCATTTCACGGAGTATCGCTGGTCCGATACAAAAGCTCAAAAAGTTAATGAAGCAGTTCGGAAGCGGCGATTTTAATCCCTATTTTGAAATCCGGCGGAAGGACGAGATTGGCGCGCTCGGCGTTGGCTTTAACCAGATGGTCAAACGAATTAAGGAACTAGTTCAGCTTGTTTATGAAGAACAGAATGAGAAGCGCAAGGCGGAAGTAGCTGCTTTACAATCGCAAATCAATCCGCATTTTCTCTATAACACATTGGAATCGATTAACTCCCTGGCTAGAAAAAATAAAGAGCCCGAAATCAGCAAAATGATCGTCATGCTCGGCAAGCTTCTACGAATGAGCATTAGTACCTATGACGATCTGGTTCGCATTGAGACTGAGCTGGAATATGTACGTTATTATTTGGAAATTCACAAATTCCGCCTGCAAAGACCAATTGATTATGAAATCAAGATCGATGCCGAAATTCGAGAATTATATACCGTAAAGTGGATTCTGCAGCCCATTATTGAGAACGCAATTATCCATGGTTTAGACCGTAAACAGCATGGCGGTAACATTAAGATCACCAGTTGGAGCGACGATGACGATATCTATATCCAGATAACCGATCAAGGAGTTGGCGTTAGCTACGAGAAGTTGCAAATGATGCGATACGATTTGCAGCATCATGCGGATCATTTGACCAAGGTTGAAAGAAAGGTCGGGCTGTATAATGTACAGTCGCGCATTCAGCTTCATTTTGGCAGAAATTATGGTCTTTACTTGGATAGCGTCTTAAATGAGGGGATGAAAGTAACCGTCAAGATACCGAGGAGGACGTCAAATGGATCTCTATAAACTGCTTATCGTTGATGATGAATGGATGATATCGGATAGCCTACGGTCCATGGAAGAGTGGAAAGAACGTAACATCGAGGTCATCGGCACAGCTGCAAATGGAGAAGAAGCGATACAATTGCTGGAGCAACAGCATGTGGATTTCATGATTACAGACATTCATATGCCGGATATGGACGGGCTGCAGTTGCTTCAGCATGTTTACGAACAGATGCCTAGCCTGCAGGTTGTCGTCATTAGCGGCCATACTGAATTCTCCTATGCGCATAAGGCTTTGAAATACAAAGCCAAAGGGTATGTCCTCAAACCGCTTGATACGGATGAATTGCTGAGCATCATCGATGAGATGATAGCAAATGCAGTGACTACTGCTGCAGCGACGAAATCGCATCCAATGGAGCCCATGTCTCTGACCTATCAGGAATCGATCGTACTGCGGGCCAAATCATTCATTAAAGACCATATGGATCAACCTATCTCCTTGGTAGATGCGGCCGATGAGGTCCGTCTGACAGCGCATTACTTCGGTCAAATGTTCAAAGCTGTAACCGGTGAAACCTTCCTCGCTTACTTGACCAAGGTTCGCATGAATAAAGCCTGCGAGCTTCTCAAAAATCCCGAGCTCAAGCTCTATGATATTTGCCGATTAGTTGGATATGTGGAAGCCAATTATTTCTCAAAAGTATTTCAAAAAACGAAAGGCCTGTCGCCTAAGGATTTTCGACAGAATTATCTTAATTCCCCTTAACCGTATCGCAAAGAGCTTGCTATCCAATTCTCAAAACTATTATTCTACTGGGACAGTTGTCAGAGTTCATGTCCCTGCGCCCATCATACATTGTAGATAGGAAGTTCATCATGAGTTGATAGATCTTTCATAGGCTTAAGTCGTAACACCAAGTCAGTCTCGTATTGATGTGGGCATGCACAATTTGTATGATTTTTCACTCAACATGCATTCGGGCCGGGCTGATATTTTGGATATTGTACGATAAATCATTCAAAATGGCTGGGCATAGGCGACGAAAGCTCGGCTTTGTATGTTTTATCACACAAAGTGTTGAAAAGAGGCGGCTATAAACCGAATTTTATACGATAAATCGTACAAAAAAAGTTACACCGCCCACGAAAGCCGAGTTCAAACCCTATTCCATTCAAATCGAGAGGAGACGCACGCTCCGATAATCCCGAACAGCGCAGAATTACTCGGACGTTTTTCATCTACCTATATAGGCACCTAAGTAGTTACAACAAAAAAACGGCTATCTACGTAACTAACTCCGTAGTAGCCGTTTTTTCATTCTCACTATTACCGACCAGCTTCCTGACCCGTCATAATCTTCCGGATTTCTTCGAGCGGCGCTTTGGGTTGTCGGTCATACGTCAACAGTCCGTTGATCTCCTGCTCGACGTCTGTCAGCTGCGTATAACAGAATCCCTGCACAACAGGTGAAGTGAACATCGGATTCACGACGGCCGCTAGTTTACGAAGGAAGTCCTCCTCGTTATCGGCACCGGAATAACCCCAGCCATCCCAATCGCTCTTTTTAAAAGCAATTCCACCAAATTCAGAGATAAGCATCGGCTGTCCTTGGTAGGATGCCCCGCCCACGAAGATTCGCCTGTTAGCTGGCATTGCGCTCAGCGCTGTATCCATCGTAGCATACCTCGCTTCTAGCACCTTCTGGCTGCTTTCATAGTCATGAATCGTTAGCAAATCTGTGGTCATCTGTTCCCATCCATCGTTGTACACGACCAATCTGGTCTCATCCAACGATTTCGTCAGATGATACATAGCCAGACCATGCTGCTGCTGACGTTTGTCAATTTGCACATTCGGAATGCCCCAGCTTTCATTCAAAGGGACCCATGTCACGATGCACGGATGATTGTAATCGCGCTCGATGATATCCATCCATTCTTTTGTAAACCGCCGGACATACTCTTCGGAATATTCATAAGCGTTCGCCGCTTCTCCCCAAACTAAGAGACCAAGTTGGTCGCACCAGTACAGGAAACGCGGGTCCTCCGTTTTCTGATGTTTTCGGACACCGTTGAAACCCATCGCCTTTGTTAACTCCACATCTTGCTTCATTGCTTCATCGCTTGGCGCCGTCAAAACGCCATCAGGGAAGTAACCTTGGTCAAGTACAAGCCGCTGATAGTATGGACGGTTGTTCAGACACAGCTTTCCGTCCTCGACGGACACTTTCCGCATACCGAAATAACTGCTCACCTCATCTAGAGTCTGTGCTTTCTGAATCACCTTGAACGTTACATCATACAGATTCGGATGCTCCGGACTCCACAGCCGCCCAAGTCCGTGTTCGGCAAAATCCTTAAGGCCCACAACCCGGCTCTCCTCGCCATGTTTGACCGTGTATACATCATCGGAAATAACCGTCCCCCGAAATGAAATACTCACCTGTAGCTGGCACTCTTTGCCCCCCTCAAGTCCTTCCACAAACGTCCGTAAGCGGATTTCGTTCCGATCAATGTCTGGCGTAAAGGTTACTTTCTTCAGATATACAGCACTGACAGGCTCAAGCCATACGCTTTGCCAAATTCCTGTTGTTCGTGTATAAAAGATACTTGCCGATTTTTCCAGCCAATACTGCTTGCCCCTAGGCAGCGTCAAGTCCCGGCTAAAATCCTCGGCACGCACGACTAGTGTGTTCACTCCTTCCTGAAGTAGAGAACCGATCGCAGCGGAGAAAGGAGTATGCCCGCCTTCATGCACCGCCGCAAGCTGCCCGTTCACCCATACCTTCGCACAATAATCCACTGCGCCAAAATGCAGAATGGTTTCTTTCCCCTTCCAATTGGCGGGAATCTCGAAGCTGCGTTGGTACCAAACGACGTCATGGAATCCAGGGTCCTCTATTCCGCTGAACTTGCTTTGAAAAGTAAAAGGCACTTGGATAGTCCGGTCAAATGAGCTACCGCCTAGACTGAGACTGTCCCGATACCAGCCCTGACTTTCCCCCACGTTGGCATCGTCAAAATTAAACGCCCATTCTCCATTCAAGCACAGCCATTGTTGACGGGTAAATTGGGGTCTTGGATATTCCATCCGTCTAGTTTTGATAGGATCCAGCATTTGATTCATTATAATAAGTACTCTCCTTTTTAGTAGCGCTCCTCTTTTTCCGTACTTTCCCATATGAATTACTTCACGTAAAAAGTAGCGTCTTGTTTATCCAATGCAGTCGAAATCGAGGATATTTCTAACACGCCGCTCCGGTGCCTCATAAATGCTCCCGTAATGTTAAAGGACTCAAAAGAGGCCGCCCATGGGCTCGATAAACCAGTACGCAATTTCCATGTTGCATCCTGTTTAAACAAAGTCGTATTATTGCTCGGCTCAAGCCAAATCTTGCCGTCACGATGTCGGAGATAATGCCCTGGCGAGGATATGGATTCGATCGAAACTGCGGATGGATCGGCCAGTCCTCCAACCATTCTCCATTGCGATTCGGCATTGTACTGCCCTCCGTCGATCTTCCCTCGGCCATCTTGATAACGAATAAAGCTATTTGCGATATTAAAACTTTCCAACTGATTAACCGGGATTTCCACATCCGTACGCACCGTCTTCCAGTTCTGCGTATCCAGACTGTTGGCCGTCCATTGAATTACCTTGGTACCTGCTGGCGCTCCGCCTCCAGCGTTGTCCAGCATCAATCCACTGCGTTCGTTCATGCTCGTATAGTATCCATTGCCCTTGTACGTGAATTTCCACCTTTGTGTGTTCAACTCATTATTCGTCCACAAAACCACGTTTGTGCCAGGTGTAGTAGCTCCATTGGGATTATCCAAGATCAGGCCATTATTTATATTCATCGCCCGAAAGAAACCGCTGTTTCGGTAATCCAAACGCCAACGCTGGGTATCCAGTCCGAGATCATTCCACTGAATTACCTTGGTCCCAGCCGGCGAGCCGCCGCCACCATTATCCAGAACGAGTCCATTGTTTTGATTGCTCAGTTTATAGATTCCTCCAGAAACAATAGAGGATTCCCTGTCTACCTGAGCTACATTGGCACGGATTTCATTCCGACTCCCCATTTTTACGGTATTAACCTCAAGGAGCAATGATCCATTAAGCGGCAACAGCGTCCCGCTCCAGGCTGCCGGAGTGCTCTGATTTGTCCCCTTTACGGTTAGCGGCGCATCCATTTGCGTCCAAGTTGCTCCGTAATCTCCACTCGTAAACATTTTGTTAGCTGAAGATACCACATCCGTCATGCCCCGAACGTAAAATCGGCCATTAACTGTTCCATCATCGATGTAGGCAACCTCCGGGGTCTGAGATGCGCGATATATTCCCGTCCCTACTACTTTCCCTAAATCGGTTGGACTTCCCCAGTTGATGCCATCAGGTGAGGTTTTGAAGCGGACTGCAAAGTTAGGAGCAGCCCCCAGCATCTCAAAAAACATAAAATAAGTTCCGTTTTTCGCTTTTAACACCCTTGGCATACCGGGACGCCAGTTCCAATCTCCCTGATTACCCACAATGATGCTGTAATTCCCCCAAGTCAGTCCACCATCACTGGAAATCTCCTGCGCGAGGGCTTGGTTATAACCTGGCTTGCGTTCATCCGAGTAATAACAGATCAATCGGCCATCATTTGTTACCGCAAACTCCGGTTCCCATGTGCGCTTCGTTCCCGCTGAGCCTCTGGCGGCCAAGTTGCTGTGGAACTGCCAGGTGGCGCCATTGTCCGTGCTTCGCCAAATATGAATCGTATACGGTGCAGAATTATCCCAATCTGTGGATGCGAACAGTAATGTTCCTGCTGGAAGACTCCCAACCTGCTGAGGCAGTACATACAAGGTTGTCATTCCTTGCTGGTCCCGGTTCAAACCATAATTGTTAGGATCAATTTCACTGATTTTAGACCAGGTTGCCCCGTTGTCCGTACTCTTGTAAAAAGGAAAAGGCTGCATTCCCACCCAGCCTGCGTTTCCGGGAAACCGAGGTGTAAAAGTGGTCAAAATATCTCCATTACCAAGCTCCACCGCCCTCACATAAAAAGGCTCAGGTTCAGCCGGATTGCTATATACAACCGATCCGGTTGTAGCCGCATGTGCAGACGGTGCCACCATTAGTGACATGAGCATTGTGACAATTAATGCAAGTAACCCAATGCGTTTCAACCTATATTCCACCTCTATTCCTCCCTAAAATGAAATGGCTAAATCACTCTCCCGATGGCACGGGGAGATTATGCATATCGCTCCAAGGAATTCCGAAATCTGGCGTACCATCCGCATTCCAACCGAACTTCTGAATACGCGTCGAGCGGACGCTGTCATTGGAATCAGGTGACGGAAGCGCATGGAAGATGATCCAGTCCTCTTTATCATCCGGTGACTTCGAGAAGCTGTTATGTCCGGTCGCATAAACTCCGTTTTGTATACTTTTGCAGAATACAGGCTGTTTCGATTTTGTCCATGAAGACGGGTCCATGGGATCGGCCTCTTCATCCATCGTTAACATACCTAGAGCATAATCCTCAGACCAAGTAGTACTCGCTGAATAAACGAGAAAAATGCGACCGTTTCTATGCAGCGTGACCGGGCCTTCATTAATAGCCATTCCGCCTTGTTGTTCCCATGTAAGTGTTGGAGCCGTTAACAAGACATGTTCCCCTGACAATGTCCAAGGGTCAGCCATTTGCGCAATATATATAGCAGATCCATATTCGGGAAAATGTCCGTAACCGGCATACATAAAATAAAGCTGATTCCGTATCGTCATTACAGTACCATCCAAGCCAGGAACAGGGGTTTTCAACGCCCCTTTCCAAATCCAATCACCTTCCAGCGGATCACTATTTTCGTTCTCCAATACACATAAAGTGCGAGATTCATCTCCGCCGCCATCGTTAGCTGTGTAGTAGATGTACCATTTGTCATTCAAATAGTGAATTTCTGGCGCCCACAAATTGTGGCTGTAGGGACCTTCCGGCTCGGGAGTCCAGATTGTTTTTTTTCGGCCCTCAGCAAGTCCGGTTAAGCTGACGGATTGGGTCAGCTCCAGAGAACGCGGCTGTGTGTACATAAAGTAATAGTAACCATCAGTGTGCTTCAACACCCAAGGATCAGCTGCTTTGGGTACGATTGGATTGCAATACGTAGTAGCGTTGTTTGACATGTTCTCTCTCCTTTTAACCTTTCATTCCAGTCAAAGTAATGCCTTCAACAAAGTACTTTTGCGAGAAGAAAAATAATAACAGGGTAGGAATTAAAGCTAGAACGGAGCCGGCCATAATATAGGTCCATTGGGAGGTATAAAATCCTTGGAAGGAAGCAAGGACCAGCTGTAGCGTAAACTTCTCCGGTGTGTTGATATAAATCAGAGGACCCAGATAATCGTTGTAACCCGCTAGAAATCCGAGCAGCCCTTGTGTAATCAAAGCCGGTTTGGATAAAGGCAGTATGATGCGGATAAAAGTCTGGAATGGATTCATTCCATCCACCTTGGCGGCATCCTCCAATTCTTTGGGGATGGTCATAAAAAACTGCCGTAACAGGAATACCGCAGCAGCAGCCCCGAACATTCCTGGCACGATCAGCGGCAGCCAACTGTCGATCCAGCCGATATTTTTGAACAGGATGAAGGTGGGAATCATCGTAACGACGCCGGGAATCATCATCGTGGCTAGCAATAAGGTGAAGAGCAGGTTTTTAGCAGGAAACTGCATTCGACCGAACGCATAAGCCGCCAGCGCACTCGTAAACAAACCTACCAGGCAGGGTAATAAAATAACTAAAAGCGTATTGAAAAATCCTTGGACAATGTCCGATTCCAACAACACAAAGCTGTAATTGCTCCAATCGAAGTTTGTAGGAATCCATTGAGGAGGAAATTCAAATTCCGATCCCGCCGGCTTCAGCGATGTGGAAACCATCCATAAAAACGGAATGGCCATCATAAGGGCACCTATGGATAGGAACAGGTACGCAAAGCTTTTGCGGACCCATTCGCTCGTCTGTTTTTTGCTAAACATCCCCGGACTCCTCCTATTCATAGTGGACCCAGCGCTTAGACAGATAAAAATTCAGCACTGTAATCGCCAAAATGATGAACCCGAGAATCCACGCCATAGCTGAGGCAAATCCCATTTCCATATAACGAAATGCATTCTGGAACAGGTAATAAACGATCGTTGTTGTGGAATAATTCGGCCCGCCCTCCGTCATAATCTGAAACCGCGGGTAATCTTGCAGCGCTCCAATAATCGAAGTAATAAGCACAAAAAGCGTTGTGGGAGATATGCAAGGTATCGTGATATGACGAAATTTATCCCATCGATTACCTCCGTCGATTTCCGCAGCTTCGTAAAAGCTGCTTGGCACACCTTGCAGCGCCGCTAAATAAAGCACGATATTAATGCCCAAGCCGCCCCATACCCCTTGAATAATCATCGCCGGCATCGCCCATGTTTCGCTGCTCAGCCAAGCCGGACCTTGAATCCCGATGTATTGAAGAAGATAGTTCAACAGACCGTAGGTATCATTAAAAATCCATTTCCACAGCAAGGTGAGTGCTATGATGGAGCTGATCGTCGGCAGAAAAAAAATCGTTCTGAAAAAACGGATACCCCGAATTTTTTGATTAAGTGCCGTTGCAAAGCCCAAAGCCAAGGCCATGCCAATCGGAATGCCTAACGCCGCGTAAAATGTATTCAGCAGCGTTTTCCAGAACAGTTCGTCGTTAATAAGTCTGACATAGTTATCCCCACCATTTAATACGGGTGCTTTGTAACCGCTATAATCGGTGAAGCTGACATAAACGGAATAACTGATTGGAATAAACGCAAACAGCATAAATCCTAGAATTGGCGCAGCAACGAATAAATACGCCCACATATACTCTTTGTGTTTCATCGTTGTCCACCCTATTTGAACAATTTAGGATTGCCTTCTTTAATGGCGGTATCGATTTTAGGTTTAAGCTCGTTTAATGTTTCCGCAGCGGTTTTTTTGCCTTCACGTACTGGTCCCAGTCCTTGATTGAGCATATCAAACCACTTCGCGTTGGGAAGATTAGTCCATGGTCCCGCAACTTGCGTCTCAGCTGCCTTGATAAAAACCTCTGCATGCTCCGGTTTCTGGTCAGGCTGGAGGAATACATCCGTGTTGGCCATGGATTTGAAGCTCGGGATGGAGAAGCCCATTAGTGACTGTTCCTTCTGACCTTCTGGCCCTCCTAAAAACTCTACCAGTTTATAAGCCGCCTCCACTTGTTTGGTCTTGCTGTATATTCCTAGCCCTACGGAGCCGCTCGTTCCTCCCCAATTGTCGGCTGGAAGCGGGGCAACATCCCAATCAAAGCTCACTTTACGGAAATCCGGTACTGCCCACCGTCCGGTAATCATCATGGCCAGCTTGCCGCTTTTGAACATTTGAGTGTCATTTAAGTCCTTCAAAGCTGCCGAACTTGGGACGACTCCGTGTTTATTAGTAAGATCAGATATAAATTGCAGCGCATCGGTTGTCTCTTGGCTATTGCCGATAAACTCCTGTTTGTTTTCACTGAGGAATTTGCCTCCCTTCGCCAAGACGAAGCCCTCCCACCAGATCGGTCCCATGCCGTACTGCGTTGTTTTACCATTGTTGCTGACAGTCAGTTTTTTTGCTGTATCAAGCAGTTGCTCCGAATTCATCGGTGTTTCCGAATCAGGGAACGGGACATTCATTTTCTTAAACAGATCTTTATTGTAAAAAAGTACAGTTGGCCCAATATCCTTCGGCAATGCATAAAGCGGCCCTATCCCATTAGTCGCGCCATCATAACGATACCGCTCAAGACCCGAGCTCCACATATCGGCGGTATCGATGTTGCTACTCTTCACAAATTCTTCAATGGGCAACAGCAGATCCTGACTGACCCATCTTCCAAAGTCTCCATCTGGCACATAAAACACATCCGGAGCATTGCCCCCTGCAAGAGTCGTGTTCATTTTACCGACGTAATCACCTGGAATATGCAAATAGTCGACTTTGATCCTCGGGTTCCTCTCTTCAAAAACTTTAATCAGCTTTGTAAACACTTCTTTTTCCGACGGGTCTCCCCATCCTGCAAACTGGATTTTGACATTGCTTCCTGAATTCGATTTACCACCAGATCCTGACGATGCAGGTTCAGATTCTCCTTGAGCGCATCCCAGCAAACTGCCCGTGAGCAGGGTGAAAGATAGGAGCACTACAGACCTTTTGCTGAATCTACTTTTCAACAGACTCATCTTTTCGACACTCCCTTTGGCTTAGTTTTTTTTATATCTCTAATTATCCGGGACATATTCGTGGCAAACAATTATGAAAACGCTTTATCGACCATGCAAAAAAAAGCAGTACTGAATCGTTTTCGACGGTCGAAAAAGAGAGCCGCTCTGATCGAGGGGCTCCATAAACAATTCCATTCATTGATTCTGCTTACGCCATTCGAGTGGTGTAACACCTGTCAATTTGATAAAAAACTCATAAAACCGGCTGGAAGAAGTGAACCCCACTTCGGCGGAGATCCATTCTATAACCTTATTTGTTTGTTGTAAGAGCCGTTTTGCCTCCATCAAGCGAAGGTTGATAATGTACTGCTTTGGCGATACACCGTATGATTCCGAGAATTTCTTGCGAAGATTGCTTTCGGAAAGAAAATGACGCGCTGCGAGTTCGTTAACCGTGATTTGAGTATGGTAGCTGCTATGAATTTCTTTTAATATCTCTTCTATGACCAACTGATCAGCATTTGTTAGCCGCATCGGCGTTCCCTTATTACGCTGGAATACCAGCAGTGTTGTCTCAAAGGCAATCCGCATCAAGTTATAGGAGTCGATGTCTCGCCTCTCTGACTTCCATTCTTTCTCCAATTGAAAAAAACTGATTTCCGCCCAGCGCATATCGTCATCTTGGAGATGGGCGCTGCGAATCCGATGCGGCTCGCGCTCTGTTTCATGAAAGAGGTACTGGCAATGCGCCGGAAGCTTATCGTGAAAGAAATGAACGGAAATCCCTTGCCAAGGTTTCGTACAAACGAAGCCATGATGCAGCCGTGGAGGGATTAGAATAATATCGCCGGCAGCTACTTTGATATTCTGGTCAGAAGAGCTGTAATAGCCTTCCCCATCCAAAATAAGAGTCAACTCATCATATTCATGGGAATGAGACATAAACAGGCCTTCGCCCTGCTCCGCCTGAAAGGTGTGAGGCTTAAAGTGCTCCATACTGATTACAAAGCTCTTTTCACTGTTTTCCATGATTCACCTCCCGCTTCCCGCTTCTCCAGCTCTTTACATTTGATT
This sequence comes from Paenibacillus herberti, assembly GCF_002233675.1. Taxonomy (GTDB): domain Bacteria; phylum Bacillota; class Bacilli; order Paenibacillales; family Paenibacillaceae; genus Paenibacillus_O; species Paenibacillus_O herberti. Next base: position 2,256,919 of record NZ_NMUQ01000001.1, read on the forward strand.
CTATGAAGTCGACCATACCCCGTCAACATCACGTTAAGTTATGAAGAATTATTCATAAATTCAATAATTGGATATTAAGATTTTCCAATTATAATGAGATCAGCCAGTATTCAAGGGGGAAAGAGCAATAGATGGAGCAGCGTGTGGTGCTTATCGTCGACGACGATAAGGAAATACGAGACGGCATTGAGATTTACTTGAAGCACGAAGGTATTTCCGTCTTGAAGGCCAAAGACGGATTGGAAGCGATGGAGATGCTAGAGTCAAGCGAGGTACATCTCATCATACTCGATATTATGATGCCGAGACTTGATGGGATAACGGCAACTTTTAAAATCCGAGAGCGTCGCAATCTTCCCATTCTCATTTTAAGCGCCAAAAGCGAGGACAGTGACAAAATACTGGGATTACATGTAGGAGCAGACGATTATGTGACCAAGCCATTTAATCCCATGGAGCTTGTTGCCCGGGTGAAGTCCCTTTTAAGGAGATATGTTAATCTGGGCTCTTTTGAAGGTGCAAAAAAGACTATTAATCTGCAAGATCTTATGCTAGACCAGGAAGCTAAGGAAGTATCCGTCAGTGGCGAAGCTGTCAGGCTGACGCCTATCGAGTATAAAATTGTGGAGCTGCTAATGTCGCACGCGGGACGAGTCTTCTCGATTCAGGAAATTTATGAACGTGTTTGGAAGGAACCGGGTTACAACGCCGAAAACACGGTTGCTGTCCACATCCGCAAAATCCGTGAAAAAATTGAGATTAACCCGAAAAACCCAAGATATTTGAAAGTGGTGTGGGGAATTGGATACAAAATGGAGAAGTAAAACTCGTTTTATTTTGTTTGCGCTCTTGTTGGTCATTGGTCTGAGTGGGCCGCTAACGTTATTGAATCAAGGAAGCTATTACCTTCAACGTGATTACTTCAGTACACAGGAATTCCGTCAGGAGCTGAATCAATTTTCCTCCCATTTGAGTCTGTTTGAGTTGAACTCACTCTCACAGCAAGAAGCGAAAACGTCCATTACGGTGGAGAAGGATGAGATTGTTAATTATCGCAACCAATTTGGCTCTCTTACGAACCAGGTTAACTCTATCCACGACGAATACGAGACGCTCATTCAGGATGCGCGTGCCGGTAACAACAACACTGTAGCCAACTTTTACGCAGCTCAGAGAGATAGCAAGGTAGAAGATCTTATGAAGCTATTCCAGGATGATGAGAGCGCCATCGCTCAGATCCGTAAGGAGAAGGAGCATAAAATAGACCGCTACTATAGATTAAGGGAGCAATACCGTCCTGAGTACAATCGTTTGCTGGATGAGTTCGATTACTACATACGAAATACTTCGAAGGGCAAAGTCCATTCAAACATGAATGTTGAGGGAGAGCGGCCAGCTCGCAACAAACTTTCCGACAGAGGTTATGTTTATGCTACCGACTATACTATAGACACCACTAATTCACTGCATAGCTCGATTGAAGGGCACGAACTACTAGCCGCTTCGTTCAGCCCTTATCAGGGCTGGATCGCGGTGTCAAAGGACAGTCCACTGCAGGAAGCTGCAAAGAGATACAGGTGGGAGCAGCTAATCCTGTTCGCTTATGTCCTCACAAGCAGTGTTCTACTTGTCGTAAGCTTAACTCGCTTCAAAAGCATTATGTCTACACGAGATGAGGCAAGCTGGTGGGCGATTGGCTATCGCAAGCTTCCTTTAGATGTAAAGATGTTATTTATTAGCGGAACGGCAGCACTGACGGTCAGCTTGCTGAGCAACTTCGCGAGTTATTACCCTTCCGTATACGATATACCTTTGATTTACGGCGGAAAACTGCTTGTTTCACTGACAATTGCGGCAATCAGCATGGCGTTGACCCTTCTTCAAGGGAAGCTCCTTGTTAACGGACTTCGGAGTTGGAATGAGGTAGGAAAAGAATGGTCTCATTCCTTATTACATCGAAGCGGTTCGCGTGTGAAAGCGAGCTTTGTACAAACCATGAATCAATTTAAAGACTCATTCATTTATAAAAGCACTGGAATTCGGCTGTCCCTTTTTACTATTATTTTTATCGGATCGGGCTTTATTGGAGGATGGGCGGCGTTTACGAACAATGATACCTTATATGCACTACTTGCACTGACTACGGCAATTGGGATTGCCGCATTCTTTCTATTGTTCCGACAACTGGGGTACTTGAACCGGATCGCCAAGGCTGCGGATGAACTGGCCGCCGGTCGAATGCCCGACGCGCTTCCCCAGTCAGGAAGTGGCGTAATTACTTCTCTAGCGATCAATATTAACGCATTAAGGCAAGGCGTCAGCATGCTTCAGAACGAACAAGCCAAGAGCGAGAGGCTGAAGACAGAACTGATTACGAATGTCAGTCATGATCTGCGAACTCCCCTCACCTCCATAATTACTTACACAGAGCTGCTGAAGTCAGAGGAAGTAACAATGGAAGAACGCGCAGCATATGTCGAGATTATCGACCAAAAATCGAAACGCTTAAAAACGATGATTGATGATTTGTTCGAAGTGTCGACCATGACCAGCGGCAATGCGAATTTACTTTTGCAGAAAACCGATCTCGTCCAGCTTATGCAACAAGCTGTAGGAGAACACAAGGAAGCTATGGACAATTCAGACGTTCAATTTCGTATTTCATTGCCGGAATACCCGATATATTCTCCTGCAGATGGACAAAAGTTATGGCGAGTTTTCGATAATCTGATCGGTAACATGTTGAAATATTCTCTTAATCATACTCGCGCCTATATCTCCATGCAGCTGTCGGAACAAAAAGTGACGATTACATTCAAGAATGTATCCAATTATGAAATCAACGATAATGCCGAGGAGCTCTTCGAGCGCTTCAAACGCGGGGATACGTCTCGTCACACCGAGGGATCAGGCCTCGGACTAGCGATTGCCAAAACTATCGTTGACCTTCATGAAGGCCGCTTGATTCTGGAGACCGATGGGGATTTGTTTAAGGCTTCTGTTATTCTTAAAGTTGAAGAGGCTTCAGTTGGGATTTAAGCGGAACTAAGAAGATCGTTGGAAAACAATGTTAAACGACATTTTTTCCCAATTAAGGATTCGACTGAGATCAGATTCGTCTTATCATTGTGGGTGACCAGGAACACTTTTATAGCCATTTTTGTTCTATATAAAAATCAAAAAGCACCGGGAAATCCCGGTGCAGTAAGGTTTTAATTTGGTGGAGCCTAGGTGGATCGAACCCCTGACCTCATCGCTGCCAGCGATGCGCTCTCCCAGCTGAGCTATACACCCAATAAATCAGATTGTAGGTCAGCGAAAAAGGGGCAAGCACGACTGTAATCGCCTGCAAGCCCCTCCCTACTTATCTACATGATTGTCATCAATGTGCAGCCCTAGCTTTCGCAGGTTGCTCCTTTTTAATGTATATATGACTATATTAATGTGTAATTCACCTACATCAACGAGTATCAATCCCATTAAATGCGTAGATGTCTTACCTCCACCAAACACGTATTAACCTACTTCTTCCTCGCCCTCAGAGAACTGGCTGTTGTACAAGCTTTCGTAGAAGCCGTCTTGAGCTAACAGCTCATCATGTGTGCCTTGCTCGATAATATCACCATCCTTCATAACAAAAATGAGATCGGCATCGCGAATTGTCGACAGACGGTGAGCAATTACGAAGCTGGTACGTCCTTTCATTAGGTTCGCCATCGCTTTCTGAATGAGAATCTCAGTGCGCGTATCAACCGAGCTTGTCGCTTCGTCCAAAATAAGCATTTGTGGATTCGATAAGATCGCACGCGCGATTGTAAGCAACTGCTTCTGGCCTTGTGACATATTGCTTGCTTCCTCGTTAAGGACCATATCATAGCCGTCTGGCAGTGTACGAATGAAATGATCCACTTGAGCAGCCTTAGCTGCTGCGTAAATCTCTTCATCAGTTGCATCGAGCTTGCCATAGCGAATATTTTCCTTAACCGTATTGTTATACAACCAAGTATCCTGCAGCACCATACCGAACAGCGATCGCAAGTCGTTGCGAGCGAAGTCACGAATGTCGGTCCCATCGATCATGATTGCACCATCTTGAATATCATAGAAACGCATTAACAACTTAATGATCGTTGTCTTACCAGCACCTGTTGGTCCAACGATAGCGACTTTTTGTCCTGGCTTTACACTCGCAGTAAAGTTGTTAATAACTGATTTCTCTGGATTATATCCAAAGTGTACATTTTCAAACGTAACAGAGCCTTTTACATGAGAAGCACTTGCTGGTGTTGTCGTATCTGCAGGCTCTTCTTCTTCAGCCAAAAATTCAAATACGCGCTCAGCGGCTGCAGCTGTCTGCTGCAAAACGTTCGAAATATTCGCAACCTGTGCAATTGGCTGTGTGAACTGACGCATATATTGGATAAAAGCTTGGATATCGCCGACAGAAATTCGGCCATTTACAGCCAAGTATCCGCCGAGAATACAAATCGCTACATACCCAAGATTACCGATAAAGCTCATTATAGGCATCATCATCCCGGACAGAAATTGTGATTTCCATGCGGATTTGTATAGCTCCTCATTATGCTCATCAAACTTTTGAAGAGACTGTTCCTCACCATTAAATGCCTTCATCACCATATGGCTGCCATACATCTCTTCGATATGTCCATTAACATGTCCGAGAGACTCTTGTTGTGCAACGAAGTGCTTCTGCGATTTTTTTACAACTAGCATAATTAAGATAAAAGACAGTGGCAAAACGCAGAGCGCCACTAACGTCATCTGCCAGCTAATCGTGAGCATCATAATCAAGATCCCAATAATACTCGTTACCGAGGTAATAATCTGGGTCATACTTTGGTTCAAGCTGTTGCTGATCGCATCGACGTCATTCGTTATATGAGACAGCACTTCACCATAATTTTTTTTATCAAAATATTTCAAAGGCAGCTTATGAATTTTCTCAGAGATATCACGTCTCAAATTATAAGTAACCTTCATCGCAACATTAGACATGATATAACCTTGAATATAAGCAAACAATGCACTAATGATATAGAGTGAAACTAGAATGATCATTATTTGGCCTACAAAACCAAAGTCAATGCCATCACCAGTACCCGAGATTACATTCATGACACCTTCGAATACTTTGGTTGTCGCTTCACCGAGTATTTTGGGACCCAATATATTAAATATGGTAGATCCAATAGCAAACAGGATGACAAAGGCTACTGCAATCTTATATGGGCCCAAGTAAGAAATTAGCTTTCTAAAAGTCCCTTTAAAATCCTTCGCCTTCTCGCCTGGCATCATCATCCCTGGTCCACCAGGTCCTCCGCCCATCGGCCCTTTATTCTTCGGTTTTTTAAACTTGGAGGCTTTATCGCTCATTGCAATTCCTCCTTCGAAAGCTGAGACAAAGCAATTTCTAAATATGTCGGGCTGTTCTGAAGCAGTTCTTCATGCGTACCGATTCCGACAATCTTACCTTCATCCATTACAATGATTTGCTCTGCATGGCGAATCGTATTTACCCGCTGTGCAACGATAAGAACGGTGCTGTCTCCTGTATATTTCTTCAACGCGTGTCTAAGAGCGATATCGGTCTTATAGTCCAGCGCGGAGAAACTGTCATCAAAAATATAGATAGGTGACTTCTTCACAAGAGCGCGTGCAATCGATAGACGCTGTTTCTGACCACCGGATACATTGGCGCCGCCTTCTGATATATTTTTCTCAAAGCCGGCCTCATCCTTAAGAATAAAGTCTGTCGCTTGAGCGATATCGGCAGCTAAATGTATTTCCTCATCAGAAGCTTCTTTTTTCCCATAACGCAGATTGCTTGCAATCGACCCTGACATCAGTTTACCCTTCTGAGGCACAAAACCGATTTGTTCATGAAGATCATACTGTGTTACATCTTTTACATTAACTCCGTTGACTATAATCTCACCCGAACTAACATCATAGAAGCGTGGTATCAAGTTAATGAGCGTAGATTTCCCTGAACCTGTTGATCCTATAAATGCTGTTGTTTCACCAGGTTTGGCTGTAAACGAAATATTAGTCAGCACATCTTCCGGTGCATCCTGGTAATGAAAGCTAACATTACGGAATTCGACTATACCCCTCTTGTCGGAATTAAATGGCTTCACCTGAGCAGGATCTTCAATAGTTAGCTTCGTTAAAAGCACTTCGGCGATACGCTGAGCAGATACCGCAGCACGCGGCACCATGATGAACATCATTGAAATCATTAGGAAGGACATAATAATCTGCATAGCATATTGCATGAAGGCCATCATATCACCGACCTGCATAGCCGATTCAGCAATCTGCTTGGCACCCACCCATACAATAAGGAGAGTAATGAGGTTCATAATGAGCATCATCGCAGGAAACATAAATACCATAACACGGCTTACGAATAAATTCGTTTTCGTCAAATCCTGGTTTGCATTATCAAAACGTTTCTTCTCAAATTGTTGTGTGCTGAATGCACGAACAACTGTAAGACCACTTAGGCTTTCTCTCGAAACGAGATTTAATTTATCAATAAGCTTCTGGATGATCTTGAACTTCGGCATCGCCAAATAGAATACAACTCCAATTAACGCAATCAGCAGGGCAACTGCCAGACCAATTATCCAAGTCATGGAGTTATTTTCTCTCATAACCATGATGACGCCGCCCACTCCTAAGATTGGAGCGTAGAACAAGATGCGGATACCCATAATAATAAGGGTCTGAATCTGTGTAATATCGTTTGTTGTTCGTGTAATTAATGATGAAGTTGAGAACTTATCAAACTCATCGTTTGAGAAACTTTCAATTTTACTGAACACATCACGACGAAGTTTTTTGGCAACACCAGATCCAACTCGTGCAGATAGATAACCGACACCAACCGCAGCAGCGGCTCCGCCTAAAGCAATCAGAAGCATAATTAATCCAGTCTTGATAATAAACGTGCTCTGAATCTTGCCTACATCCATTCCAAGCTCGCCGTACAACAGCTTAACAAAAGCTGTTCCCGTCTGAATCTGTATAGCAGAATCCATCCCATTAGCAGCTGCGATTGCTTCATCCAGCTTATCGGCAGGAAGCTCTTGGAATACTGGAATTAGTGCATATAACTCATTGAGATCAATATTGGACATATCCATCTCTTTGGAAGGAGCAGCCTCGTCACTTGATGTTGAAGCTAACTGCTTCGAGACTTGGATGAAGGTTGAAGCAGCCCTGCCGAAGATTGGATTTAATTCCTCAATAGCATGGCTATCCATGTCCTTCAAAATATAAACATTGTTACTTTCCAGAAGGGGATACTTATCGATGAAATTCTCTTCCCCTGCGTTGACAAGTGAGTAATGCCGCTCAACGATCGCTTTGTCCTGCTCCTTCATTAAGGAGGTCATCAGCGCAAAGCCATCCTCACTGATTGCTTCTGGTACAGCACTTTCAATACCGCTCTGCTGAATGCCTGTATTAACGATGTTAGACATATATTTAGGAAGATTTAAATCAGACATCGCTTGCCCAAACAATAAGGCTATAGCTCCAATGATCATCACTGTAAAGGGTTTTAAATATTTAGCGAGTTTTACCATAACATGTTCCTTTCCTCTCTAGGACTGGCGTTTTTTGATGTCATCAATGATCTCGTACAGCTGATCACATAGGGTAATGAGCTGTTCTGTTTCCTCATTCCCAAGTCTTGATACAATTTCATCTGTAAAGGTTAAGAACGCTTTTTTGGCTCTCTTTAAAGCTGCTTCTCCCTCTACATCGAGCATAATATATACAACTCTTCGGTCATTTTTGGTTGTAACTCGCTTAACATAACCTTTCTCTTCCATTCCATTGATCATCTGTGAAACTGACGGCATCGTAATCTGCAAGAGCTCACTGAGTTCGGACACTTTAATGCCTGGCGTAGCAGGCTGCTCCTGTTCGAGGGAATGTTCGCAATGCATTCTGCTACTAATGATCCCCAATACATGGAATTCGCGCTGTTTAACAATGTCTGCTAGTTGATGTTTTGATGATACACGTCTTATTTTTGACATGACCTCAATCAGCCGTTTACCTTGACTATGCTCCTGTTTCATGTTCCCCCTCCATTCTACATGGATTCATCCTTCAAACTAGTTAGCCAACCTAATTAGTTAGATATACTTTTAGTTAGTTTACCTAAATATATTCACGATGTAAATATAATTATTCACTTTTTGAGATGGAAATTATACGCTACCATAATTGATTTGTAGCCTAACCATTAACTAAACAGAAAACCACGTCCAATGGACGTGGTTGATTTGTTTATTATGGTGGAGCCTAGGGGGATCGAACCCCTGACCTCATCGCTGCCAGCGATGCGCTCTCCCAGCTGAGCTAAGCCCCCAAGGTCATTCTTACTGCTGGTCCTTCATTTTTTGGAACGTGAGAATGCTACATGCCGTGCTCCCTCCCATGAATAGTCTTTTACACAGCTACAAACGCTCGGCAAGGAATTTGAATTGATACTGCAAAGCAGTTGACACTGTTATATACTGTTGTATACTGTTTATTAGATAGGAGGAGCGATTTGAAGTGAACATAATCATTCAGCATTCATCTATGGTTCCAATTTATGAACAAATTATTGATCAGTTTAGAGGACAAATCATTAAAAACAAGTTAATTGAAAACGACCCCTTACCTTCTGTAAGAAGTTTAGCCAAAGAACTCAATGTTAGCGCATTAACTGTCAAAAAGGCCTATGACGTTCTTGAAACATCCGGATTAATCGTGACGGTTCATGGAAAAGGCAGCTTTGTAGCCAAATTAAATCCGGAAATAGAAAAAGAACATCAGCAAAAGGAAATTCAAACTGGTATCGAGTCCATTGTAAAAAAGGCCAGACACTACGGGATTTCCAACGATGATTTACTGGGGCTATTTAAACTATTACTGGAGGAATCTTAATGTTAGAAATAAAAAACTTAAAAAAGAGGTATGGCAACTTTGAGTTGGATTGTTCCTTTCATATTGATAACGACCAGGTTATTGGATTAGTTGGTCGAAATGGTGTGGGAAAAACGACTATTTTTCGTTCGATCTTAGGATTGCTCCGTCCTGATTCAGGCGAAGTCCATTTGTTTGGAAAACCTGTTTCTCAGCTTTCCGCAAACGACAAGGGACGTATCGGTGTTACCTTTCCGAATAGCTTTATCTCAGAGGGATTTACAATTACTGATGTTAAAAAAACTCTGTCCGCAACGTATTCAGCTACATTCAATATTTCTGAATTCGAGCAAAAATGTGAGCAGCAAAAATTACCCGTCGATAAAAAAGTGAAACACTTTTCAACCGGCATACAAGCTAAATTAAAATTATTGTTGGCTCTGTCGCATGAAGCCGACTTTCTGCTGTTAGATCAACCAACATCGGGATTAGACGTGATTGTAAGAAAAGAGCTTCTAGCTATGCTGCAAGCTTACCTTGGCCAGAAACACAATCGAAGTGTATTAATAAGCTCTCATATCTCCAGTGATTTAGAGCAAATATGTGATTTCATTATTTTAATTGATGATGGAAAAATTATTTTACAGGAAGAAACCGATCATCTTCTGAATAATTACGGTATTTTAAAGGTACCCGCAGAAGAGTATCCCTCGTTGGATAAAGAATTTATTCTGGCAACTAAAAAAAGAAAATACGGCTATGCTTGTTTAACGAATGAAAGAAGGTACTACCAAGAGAATAATCCAAAACTTGCAGTAGAAAAAGCTTCTGTTGATGACGTGTTGGAACTACTCATAAAGGAGGAAAAATAATGAAGGGGTTATGGGTAAAAGATTTATTGTTCTTAAGGAAGCAAATGTTGGCCGCCATATTAACCTTGATTTTAGCGATACTCAGTTTGGCTTTTTTTAGTCAAAACGGCATTATGATCGGAATGGCTATATTTTCGGTAACCGTCTCCTTCCTCATCTTAAACTCGTTAACTTTAGATCAGCAAAATCATGGATTCATGTATTTAATGACCCTGCCATTTAAAAAGAAACAATACGTCATCCAAAAATATTTATTGCTATTGTTTACCATAATATGCTCTGTGATCCTTATGACGATAATCTCTGTTATCTTCGCTGAAATAACGGATTGGAACCTTAATTTATCGGATATTTTTGTTCGTGTTTATGGTGTTGGACTCGCTATTTTATTAATTTTAATCGTTACAACTCAATATCAAATTAAAAATGGTCCCGAAAAAGCACAAGTCGCAATGTCCCTGATTGGGGCGATTGTTGCGGTTGTTGTTGGAGGGGTAATCGCATTAGTAAAATACACTGAATTGGGCTATAAAGTTTTTAATCAAATTTATACGTTTTATATGGACTATGGCAGCATTCCCTTTTTAGTTCTCTTTACAATCGTAGGGGCTGCTGTAGTTAGTACATCCTGTAAAAAAAGTATTCAGATGCTGGAGACTATGGAGATTCAATAGTGACTATGCCGGCTTGGCAAACGTGCTCACGTAAACTTTAAATATCTTTAGTTGCGAAGATCGATTTCATACAAAGTTATAGCCCTAAACACAGCGCTATTCAGCTCTATAAGCATGAAGAACGACAGCCAATTCACCGACTATCGTTCTTCATGCTTATAGAGCTATTGTTACCATTAGCAATATAGATTCTACTTCAATTAGATGCAAACCATTCTGGTAACAGTATTCTTTTTAGACAATGGTCGAACCACACTACAACCCTATTTAAATAGTCTCTTTGATACTCTTGATTCCATCCGCCCCCATGAGCGGCTTTAGTATAACATACTAAATAAGTTTCAATTCCGAGACCCTCTAGACCCAAGAATAGAGTCCTTGCTTCACTAGTCCAATGTGCGCCGTCCCATTGCATCTCACCCCCTGTTTCAATGAACAAGACAGGTGTTTTAATCGATCCGATATTCTCTAGTGACGATAGTTACTTATACATTTCAGGCCTGAGCCACATATCCTTTGGACTAGCTTCCCCTAATCGGCTGGGCCTAAAAGCATGAAAAGGAACTCCATAATTACGATCCTGGTGCAGGAAGTCGTGAATCCCGCAAATCCCAATCGCTCCCTTAAAACGATCCGTCTGTGAAACGATCCATGTCGAAAGTCCACCACCGTAACTGAACCCATAAAGTCCGACTGCATCAGGATCAGCAATTCCTTGTTCTATCAAATAATCCACACCTGCCATTACATCCTTAAAAGGATTTCTCATGATCTGCAGGTTTCCAAGTTCCTTTTGAAATTCTAAGCCGTAACCGCTGCTCCCCCTAAAATTCGGAATGAACACAGCGTATCCTTGATTGGCGAGGAAAAAAGCTGCACTTTGTCCTCCCGCGCAGTTCAACTCTTTAAAATCTGCAATAATTGTCCCTTCAGGTCCGCCGTGTAAAAACACAAGTGTAGGGACATGACTTCCTGATTCATAAGCAACGGGAAGAACAAGAAGTGACTCGATAATCCAGCCGTCCCTCTCATATTTAATAACCTTCACCTCAGGGATTGGGTAAGTAATTACCCCATCACTGAAGTGACTTAACTTCTCCATATTTCCTGTTTCAGATCTCTTCCAGATTTCCATAGGTTCGCTTGGACCGCTGTATGGGAAAATCACGGAATGTTCTTTGTGAAAACACTTCACCCCAGCAGTGTGATGATAGGAATAGATAACCCTTGTTTCATCTGTCAACTGCTTCAGCTCTCCTGTGGAAGTTTCTATTGAGAACATATAATTAGATAATCCTCTTTGCGCTGTAAGAAATACATGTGAGGCATCAAAACTAAAATCATGGAGTTTAACTTCATATCCTGGAATTTCTACTCTGCAAAGTTGCTGCAGCTTACCCTTATCCTGAAAATTGATCTCAACCGAGGAATGCAACACGGAAGCGATATATAAGCTCTGACCTTTCATTTTGATTAGATCTGCATCTCCCGAATACAAAAGTTTTTGCCCGGATCCAGAAACGAAAACTTTCTTCAGTTCATCATTTTCTTTGACTACTATCGTACCTCCGTCACCCCATCCGATTATATCCATTTCTCCATTCGAATAATGGGTCAACCGCCTATTTTCTCCAGTAATCATGTCGATCATATGCAGCTCGCATCGGTATAAAGAAGAAATGTAATCAACGTAGTCCTTATTATTCTGTTTCCTAGTTCTAAAAACCATAATATCTGTTGAGGGCTTCTTCTTCTTGTAATTATAAATCAGGGAATTTCTGGATCCATTTGGCATAAGCCTGTAAGCAATCCATTTCCCGTCTGGAGACCAGCAAAGCTTTGTAAATTGAAATGGATTTTGGACGGAGGAATGAGTACTAGAAACTTGTCTTTTCCCAGAACCGTCTTGATTCATTACCCAAATTTCCGTTTTTCCAGAAATACAAGATAGATAAGCGATCTTACTTCCATCAGGAGACCAGCTTGGAGCATGGGCATCTTCATCAGAGGACAAAAGCTCAGTGTAAGCACCGTCATTAAGGTTTAGGAGCCGGATTGAACGATTACGCCTCCCCTGTTCATATTCTTCTTCAGGCATATCATGATTTCCGAAAACGATCAGAGCTTGCTGGTCATCTGGCGAAATTGACAATTCTTCATAATCAAAGTAGTTAGCCGCTATTACATCATTTTTTAACTGCTCACTGATTAATGAGTCGTCGGTAACCTTATTCACCTATATTACCTCCCACTTCAAGTAGAAAGAACATACATTTTCCACGAAGTGAAGCATTCCTCTTTTCACTGGCTTTCATTTAGCGGTTGTTAATTTAAAAAAAATGTTGACATGGTTTTGGTCAGCATGATATGATCTTTCTTGTCGCAGTAATCATTTTCAAAAAGAAAATGGATTGAATACATACGACATTCATTTATACGGGGCCTTAGCTCAGCTGGGAGAGCGCATCGCTGGCAGCGATGAGGTCAGGGGTTCGATCCCCCTAGGCTCCACCAAATTAAAACCTTGTAGCACCGGGAAATCCCGGTGCTTTTTGATTTTTATATAGAACAAGAATGGCTACAGATGCGTTCTTGGTCACGCGTCTGGTCACATGAGTTGAATTTTCATTGCTTTTATAAAGCTAAACAGTTGATTGCGCGATGGTTTGTGTACACTAATTTTCGAAGCTAAGAGTTCTCGTAAGCTTAATGCTACGATTGCGATCCTTCATTCTTAAAAAGCATATCTCCGAACTGAAGTGCGGTCTCTTTGTGAACTGAAGGCAAAATGGTTAGCCTATTGCCGAGCATCCTATTATACAGACAGACAATGGTTGGGAGGGAATGGAACTCTTGGTCGAATGAAAGCCGATGGAGATCAAGACGAAGAAGGTCTACAACGTCACCGAAGGTCTGTACGCATTCAATTTCTAATCAAGCGTTATGGGGGAGAGCGGGTCACCGCTCTCTTTTCTATTGCATGAAGCGTGATAAAAATAAGGAATCAGAAAGAGGGAGTCTATTTGCTCTTCAGATTCTCCTCATCATTTTTCTTATTTTGGGTTAATTTTATTTTGTTTTGTCGAGAGTAAGTTGATATTGAAACAATCAGATTTAATATTCCGACTAGAATCGTCCCTATCATTAAAATAAGTTGAACTGTAGTAGGTCCAGGTACTGTCCCGTCGCCAACTGCTCCAGTTCTGGGTTGTTTCATATCCCAATAACCATATAATAATCCAATCAGAGGGACCAGAATCGTTACAACGCTCGCCACCATGTATGCCACATACTTATTCATTTTATCTCCTCCTAACAATTAAATGATACTACACATTATAACCTCGTAGTACCTAAAATGGAAAAAAGGGACCTTAGTACTATATATTCCCTTACCAAATTCAGGTTAAAATATTTTTGTAAATATTAGAAAATTCTTGTTTTTAAGGAGGAATTATGTCAAAGAACAGAATTAAGAAACTTGTCGTGGCAATGAGTCTAGGTTCACTACTAAGTTTAACAGTGCTTCAACCGATTTCGGCTGAAAACTCATCTGTGAGTAATATCGAGAAAAAATCGCCGATCACAACTGTGGAATCATACATAATTGAAACTTATTCTGATACACAAAATTCTGAAGGTTATTTTGAGAAAATTGGATATGAAGTTGTCAGTGCTACAACGAAGATCGTTGAGGGTACTGATGATACGATCGAAGCTGAGACAAGTTCCGTTTCTGATTTTTACAGCAATGATGGATCTTATATCAAAACGGTAATCAAAAATGATCACGCAACAAACAATTATTCAACGGGTAAAGCTCTCGTTAAAAATCAAAATGTTACTACATCCTCGCCTGCGAACGATAATTCTCAACTTGCTTCTTTTATTAAGAACAAAGATACATTTGAGAAGAACACTTTAGATACGGATCAACAATTAAAACTTTCCAAAAAGATTGAAGAGCGGGTCAAACTCCTTCCTGATGCCGAATCTCGAGAAGTAAAGGGAATATCCCGTGACGAGCTAGAGAAGGTAAAACAAAAAATTGCTGAGCAGACGTCAAAGAGAACAGTGTCGAATACCACAAGTGACTCGTTCGTTGATACCACTCTTCCGTCAGTTGCGGATCAGTCGAATTTTTCCACTAGCAGTTCAATGATGGTAAGTACGTGTCCATCTAACACCAATGGTGTTGAATCTTGTGGGGCATGGGATAATTATTATCGGCATAATATATTAAATGGGGATTTTACTGTGCAAGTCTTGGGGCATGCTGGAGAAGATAGCATGTATTCGAGATTGCATGGTAGTATTGGCACGGACACTGCTAAGGCTACAAGACTTTCCACGTTTAAACAACAAATTAATACCTATGAGAGATATATCGTAGATGATCTTGAGGCAGGAGTATTTTGGGAGATTGTTGGTTGGGCATCGGCGCTTGCTTCATTCATTCTTTTGGTACAAGGCTTTGGAACTGGACCCGTGGGATGGGTAGCGGTGGTAGCGCTCTACTCGAATGCGATCCTTACGTTTGCAGGCTTTACCTCTTCAGCATATGCAACCAATGCCAGGCTGCAAATAAGCAAGAATGCAGCTTCACAACTAAGCAATGCTAAAACTACTCATTACAACATGTTATACAATTTTGATCATAATTACGGTTCTGTATATGAGTCTGGATTCTAATTTTAATAAACCCGCCCATGACGGAGAGTGCTTAAGCTAAGGCATGGAAATGGTTCTCCGTTTAGTAGTGTAGAGACTGCTGCTTTTCTTGAATTATTCAAAAATGGAAATATTTTTCGGCATTGTCTAACCAAAGTTGATTTGCTCCCCTTTAAGTAGACAAGTTAAAAAATAAACCGGCTACTTGGAAGTCACTGAAGAACTCACCAGTTTTACATTTCGGTTGCACATATAATTGCAATGAAGACATCCGTCCAACGATTGGACGGATGTCTTCTCTTTTAGGAGCTGAATCGGACTGTATTTACCGTTGTTTTTGTCGATTAACTTAAGGTTCACGGCAAATATAGGGCTGATCTGCTGTTCGTAATCCTGTTGCATTTTCGGCGTGATGCCTTTTCGATCGTCTACAAACAACTGAGAGTGGTTCTGAATCGCTTCCGTCCTTCCATCGGGTGAGGACATTGGCATGAATGCCATGTCATCTGCGAGCTGGGAAAATGACTATTCTTCTTTCAAAACTTCTAGCACTAGATGTGCTTTTTCCTCGGGAGTGAACTTCCTTCCTGTAGATTTCATACAACTAAGATACTCCTTTTTCGATGTTTAGTTTCTATGTAGCATTATAGATAATGGATCTTTTATTGGTCGAGTAGGCGGGGACTTTCCGTCGCGGATTGTACCCCTACTCCTCACAGATCCGTACGGGCGCATTTTACGCATACGGCTCTTCACATCATCCTTACAGCTTTGGCATGTCGTAGATATTGACGTAGACGCGCGGTTTGGGCAGCTTGAAGTTCTTTAAGACTTCGAAAAATCTCTCCTTCGTGAAACTCTTTTTCTGGCTTCTGCAATTTAGCCATTTCAGCATCAGGTTAATCGTTATCTATAAATGAGCAAATTCACTTCCAGTAAACTGTAAAACAAAAAAGAAGAGAGACAAAGCGTTCTCCTTGTGGTAAAAAGTAGTCACCACAACTGATTTTCACCAAGGAGAAATTGCTATGTCTCATACTTTCATCCTACCCGATCATGCCGCGCTTCGCAATTACTTGTTACAACACCGGTTACCGCTGTATTTTTCTAAGCCGGTCGTGGCGCATATCGAGACCTACATGGCGGCGGCTGCAGCGAAAGATTTTCGTGGCAAGGTAGTGGATCTAGCCGAGTATAGTAGCTGCCACCGTACGACACTTGGGCATTTTCTGGCCGAAGGCAAGTGGGATGAAGCGGTGTTGCAAAACAAAGTCAAGGTCGAATCACTTCGGTACGTGGTTCAAATAGCCAAGCAGACAGCAGAGCCGCTGTTTGTTATTCATGATGATACGATCTCCAAGAAGACAAAGCCTTCGTCACAGGCGCAATCTCCGATGGAGCAGACCGGGTTTCATCATTCTCACTTGGAAGGAAAAGTGGTTTGGGGCCATCAAGTTCAAGCGACGGTGGTCCAAAGTAACGACACTTCTTTGATCCATTCCATTGACTTGTACGACAAAACGAAAACGAATCCCGACGGCACGGTGTATACAAAAATAGATCATGTGTGCGATATAGCCGCTACGCTGCCTCTTCCGCCTCATGGCGGTTACGTGCTTGTGGATTCTTGGTTCACTTGCTCTCGCGTAATCGACAGCTACGCCTCTGCTGGCTACCATCTTATTGGTGGTCTTAAAACCAATCGGATTATCTACCCGCAAGGGATCCGTATCTCCCTAAAGGATTTTTCCGCCCATATCCGCAAAGAAGACGTTCGCCTTGTGACCGTGAACGGAACTTCATACTGGACATACCGATATGAAGGCGCCTTGAACGATATTGAAAATGCTGCCGTTCTGCTGTGCTGGCCGGAGCAAGCGTTTGGTGTGCCTAAAGCGCTACGCGCTTTTTTGTGCACGGATGTTTCCTTGGATACGGAAACGATTTCCATGTATTACAGCAAGCGTTGGCCCATTGAGATTTTTTTCCGCCAGTCCAAAAACAATCTTGGCTTCGATACCTACCAGGTTCGTTCAGCAACGGCATTTACCCGCCTATGGGCGTTGCTGGCTTGGACACATTTGTACTGTACTACAGGGTTAGGGCAACCCTGCCCTTTTGGCGAAGGATTGCGTACGGTTCGGAAGCAAGTCCAACTGGACCGACTTCAGTTTGTCTACGATTGCGGCAAGAACGGCATTCCATTTCACGTAGTTCGTGAACAGTTCAAGTTGGCTTGACCTATTTTGGGATTTTTTGTATCCGTTTTTGCTCATTTATAGTCGTTATATCATAATAGGCGTGTACCCTCTCGAAATTATCCGTAATTCCATAATATCGGTAGTGCCCTGCCAGTTTGGCCCGGAGCGTTTTGAGAAACATCTTCTGTTCCATATGACGATTAGCCTTGATCCATGTTTTCATCGCTTTAACCTTTTGTTTGAATTTTTTTCCACTTGTTTTGCGTTTAACCCGAAACATACCGCCGTCCAGTAAGCCAAAAACCATCTCAACGAGCTCATTCTTGCTAAGCCTCATCGCTTGCTCCCGGGCTAGTTTCATGAGATCTCCTCCGTTGTATTCCTTGTTAAG
>NZ_NMUQ01000001.1:2274686-2414367 GCF_002233675.1 Paenibacillus herberti
ACGAGCTCATTCTTGCTAAGCCTCATCGCTTGCTCCCGGGCTAGTTTCATGAGATCTCCTCCGTTGTATTCCTTGTTAAGAAGAAGTTCAACATTTCTCACGGAAATTTTTGAAAATTTAAAGGCCCCTCAGCTAAATTTAGAGGGACCTAAGTAGTATCTCCAAAGTACTGATTTGTCTTGAGTCCAATCTTACCATTGCCAATTTGGGTTTTTATGGTAATATATCTCCAAAGGGGTGTTATGAATGAAAAGGGCTAAAGAAACTGATAATTTCCCATATGGCTTAAGTACAGTTTGTTATTTTGAGGTAGATAAAACGGGTGCTGTATCGCAAGTTCATCATAAAAATAAGTCAGATAGACCCAAGGTTTTGGAGGCCTATCAAAGAGCTATGAATAAAACTACGGTATTGTATGCTGTGTGGCCATGAAAACATAGTAGTGATTTGTTTATCATTGATGACCTTGATGCTTTTGCGAAATCATTTAGCTTTATTTGAATAAATCAAAATGAGCCACGGAGAATTTTTTACAAAAATCACAGCAAAAAGCACCCACAGCGGGTGCTTTTTTAACATTCCAACTTTATTTATCCTCCGGATTTTTGGACAACAGATTCGACAGTTCCTTCATAAACATGTCGATGTCCTTGAACTGCCTGTACACCGATGCGAAGCGCACATAGGCGACCTCATCCACGGGATATAACTGCTGCATGACAAGCTCTCCGATGTTGCGGCTCTCCACTTCCGCCTGAGCGGTTGTGCGGAGCTCCTTCTCCACCTCAGAGACGATCTCCTCCAGCCGTTCTACCGGCACAGGACGCTTCTCACAGGCCCGAATAAGACCACGAAGAATCTTGTCCCGGTTAAACTCCTCCCGGCTGCCATCCTTCTTAATAACGATAAGCGGAGTTTCCTCGATCATCTCGAAAGTCGTAAAACGGCGGCTGCAACGCTCACATTCACGGCGCCTGCGGATCGACTTGTCCCCATTGGCGGGGCGAGAATCAAGAACTTTGGTCCCGTTATGCTCACAATAAGGGCATTTCATCCATGTTCCCTCCTTTCCAAACTCATGAACTATTCCTACAAATCCGCTCCCCTTAAGGGCTGGCGGGTATCTGCACAAATTTATCTTTTTCGGGCGTATGAACCTGGCATTTCGGCACATAATACTTTTACCAACCGCGAGGAGGTGAAACAACAATGGCACAGAACAACAACAGCAACAAGCTGGTTGTAACGGGTTCCCATGCAGCCCTGGACCAAATGAAGTTTGAAGTTGCTCAAGAACTCGGTATCGCCATCCCACAAGACGGCTACTATGGCAACTTCACGACTTATGACGCTGGCTCCCTCGGTGGTTACATCACAAAACGTCTGGTAACTATCGGCGAGCAATCCCTTGCAGGTCAATACAAATAATTGACCTCATTCAAGTCATACGGTTATACCGTCCGATAAGACGGTGTACGTATGCAAAGGTAGTACAGGAATCTAGCCGTTAGGCAAAATTCTTGTATGACCAGGGTCCGGAGATCATCCCGAAGCGGATGACCTTCGGGCCTTTTATCTTTTATAACCTCCATTATACATAACTAGACCATTCGGGATAAAGGCTTTTGTACTTTTTGTAATAATAATTGACCCTCTGCACATAATGTCGGGTCTCTCCGTAAGGCACCTGATTAAGCTTCTCGATTGTTCCGTCCCAAACGCCGCTCTTAATCCATTGTCCGACCTTGCCGGGACCGGCATTGTAAGCCGCCACAACAGCGACCGAATTACCCTTGAACTGACTGTCCAACGAGTGGACGTACCAGGACCCGGCCTTGATGCTCTCCTCTGGGCTAGCCATGACGCTATCCCGCGTCATTTTGTTGAACTTAGCCATCTCGATGATCCAGCCTGCCGTATCAGGCATCAGCTGCATAACCCCTCCGGCGCCTCGCCGGGACACTTTATCCGGCTTAAAGTTGGACTCTACCCGGATAATTGCCGCGATTAAGTACGGATCCACCTTTTGCTGAACCGACTCCGCCTCAATGCTGTCCATGTAGGAAATAGGATACATCATTCGCCCCAGCCAATCCGACTTGAGGAAAAGGAGTGCGATAAAACCAGCTAATACAATCAGCAGCACCCTCTTGCGGGCGAGCCATCCCCAGCTCATAAACGGCCCCGATCTGCCAGAAATGAGTCAACCTGGACGCGCGTTTCTTCCTCGCTGCCACTGTTGTCGATGACCCAGTCTGCTCGGAGTTTCTTCTCCTCCAAGTCCATCTGCAAACCGATCCGGCGAAGCGCCTCTTCCCGGTCCATGCCATTCCTCTTGATGAGGCGATCCAGCTGAATTTCAGCAGGCACGTATACGACCATAACACCATCGTAGGCATCATCTTGCCCGGTTTCATACAGTAGTGGAATATCTGCAGCAACAAGTCCGCCTGGCCGCTCCTGCTCTGCTCGATCCATCTCTTCCTTCATATGCCGCCGAATCGCTGGATGCAGGATCGCCTCCAATTGGCGGAGCTTGTCCGGCTGGCCAAATACGATACGCCCTAGAGCAGCTCGATCCAGCTTCCCATCCGAAAGGAGCACCTCTGCTCCAAAGACGTCTACAACTTCGGCAAGCGCCGGTTCACCTGGCAGCACGACCGCTCGAGCAGCCTCATCGGCATCCGACACGAACACTCCCCGCTCCCGAAGCAAGCGGGAGACGGTGCTTTTGCCGCTGGCAATACCGCCCGTCAATCCGATTCTCATTCGTATCATCACCTCCAGCTTCTACTGCAATTCAAATTCCAATATCCCTCCGCGAGGGAGGGATATTTGGGGTTATCACCATAACTTACCAAATCCAATAAAAAGCAGCAGCATTCCAGGCAAAACGCCCAGCAGCTTCATCCGCCTTACCCCGGAAAACCGGAAGCCGAAGCGCATACCAGCGAGTAGGAAAAGACCGCTCGCAAACATGATGCTGATCGCGGTCAGCCATGGCTCAAGACCGACCATCGCCGCGCCAAGGCCGGCTCCAAAAGCATCCAGCGACAACGCTGCACCAAGTAAAAGCGCCTCTCCAGAGCTGATGCTGCCGGAGCTGTCGACATCGGCTGCTTGTGGCGTTCGCAAAATCTGGATAACGAGCCCCAGCTTCTTGATCTCCAGCGTCAGCACCGCAATGGATGGAACCGCATGGTCCGCTTCGGCAGTTATGCCGATAGCAGCCCCACTGCCAGCCCCTCCTGCAGCACCGCTAGTAAACGTACCGCTACTGGCCGCTCCACTGTCGACTGACTTCGTTCTGATCCCATCCAGATGCTCATGTGCCATCATTCCTGGGTCTTCCTTGGGCTGTGTCTGATTCTCTGCCGCAGTATCCGAAGCTTCCGTAGCTATTGAAATGTCGGAAGTTCCGCTACCGCGAGCCTGCTGAAGCAGCGAATAGCTGCCAATGCAGATCAGGATCAGCGCCCCAATCAGCTTAGCGCCCTCCGGTGATACGAATTCGGTCAGCCAAGCTCCCAGGTTCATACTCAGCAAAATTACAACGCCCGAGCATCCCGATATGATAAGCACGGATAACAGCGGAATGCGAATCCGCCTTAATCCATACGTAACTCCGACACCGAATCCGTCCACACTGACGGCAAAGGACAGTAACAGCAGCGGATACAAATGAGCAAGCATCTTAGGGTGGTCCTCCCTGCGTATGACTTTGCTCCATCATATGCAGGGGCTAGGCGTCTGTTCCTATCAGCGGCAGGCAGCAGAGCCTTGACTCAAGCCTGTAAGCTGCCGTCAATGCCTATCGCAAAGGGGCGGAAGCCGCGCTGCGCCGAGCTTTCGGCAGTGGCTGACAAGCACCGCAGTAATGCGTGCCTCGCCCTCCGACTACCGTTTTGATGATGGGATCACCGCAGGAAGGACAAGGCTCATTCTTCCGACCGTACACGAGCAGCTGATGCTGAAACGAGCCCGGATCTCCCTGTCCATTGACATAAGATTTGATCGAGGAGCCGCCTGCCTCCACTGCGCGCTCCAGCGTTGCGCGAATCGAAAGATGCAGCTTACGCCACTGCTCTGGCTTCAGACGGTCGGCCGTCGTCTCCGGATGAATGCCAGCACTATGCAGCGCCTCATCCACATAAATATTGCCAAGCCCCACGATGTATTCCTGATTCAATAACAGCGGCTTAATCTTGCTCGTACGGCTTGCCAGTCGACTGCGCAGCGCTTCCAAGGTGAATTCATCCTCAAGCGGCTCCAGGCCTAGCTTTACCAATGGCGGTTGCCTGAATTCTTCGCCAGACTCGAAAAGATGCATCGTGCCGAATTGGCGTACATCCTTGTAGCGCAACTCCGTTCCATCTGTAAAGCGGAAGCGCACATGTGTATGCTTTTCGACCGGATCATCAGCGGCAAATAGACCGTAACGACCTTCCATCCTCAAATGAGATACCATGACAAGTCCGTCCAGTACAAAACGGATGAATTTGCCGCGACGTTCTACTTTTTCAATTGTATGTCCGGTAAGCGCAGCGGCGAAAACCTCTGGCTCACTTGGTTTTTGGATAATTCGGGGCAGGCTGACCTTAACGGACTGAATTGTTTTGCCTGCAGCGATGATATTCAATGTACGGGTTACCGTTTCTACCTCCGGCAATTCCGGCATAACTGGATCACACCTTTCTCTAGGTGTCTATTATACCGGAGAATAGGCCATTCTGCATGCTGCATATGCTGTCCTTCTGAAACTACTTAGGTACCTATATAGGTAAATGAAAAACGTCCGAATAATCCTGCGCTGTGCAGGATCATCGGGGCGTGCTTCTCCTCTCGATTTGAATGGAATAGGGTTTGAACTCGTCTTTCGTGGGCAAAGCAACTTTTTTTGTACGATTTATCGTACAATATCCAAAATATCAGCACGGCATGCCCACATCAATACGAGATTGACTTGGTGTTACGACTCAGGCCTATCTAACGGGATCTGGTCGTCCGAATAGTACGTCCTAGCTAAATTTAGAGGTACCTAAGTAGTAACGGACTTTTAAAACAATCTCCAAAAGCTCGCTAAGCTAAAAAGCCGCCCACTCCGATTGCCCGGAGGGACGGCCTTGATTACACTCGATGAATGATTACCCGTTGGCATATGGCTCGGAGCAATGATAGTGAGCTCGGTCGCGGTCCTTACCACGCTTTGGCCTCTGCCTTTACTTCGCCTCATACCAGTTGGCGCCGTAACTCACATCGGTTTTGAGCGGCACGTTCAGCTCCAGCGCACTCTCCATCACCTCGGGCACGAGACGTTTCATCGTCTCCAGCTCATCAGGATGAACCTCAAAAACGAGCTCATCATGTACTTGCAGAAGCATACGGGAGCGCAGTCCTTCGGCTTTCAGTCTCGTTTGCATTTTGACCATCGCCAGCTTAATTATGTCTGCTGCTGTACCTTGAATCGGCGTGTTCATCGCCGTGCGCTCCGCAAAAGAGCGTAAGTTGAAGTTTGACGCCCCAATCTCCGGCAAATACCGGCGACGCTCCAGCAGCGTAGTCACATAACCGTCCTGACGCGCCTGCAAAACAATGTCGTCCATATACTTACGCACGCCCTTGAACGCTTCGAAATACTGATCGATAAAACGCGCCGCTTCCTTACGCGTAATATTCAGGTTTTGCGAAAGGCCAAAGTCGCTGATTCCGTACACAATACCGAAGTTAACCGCCTTGGCGGAACGCCTCATATTAGAGTCAACCGCCGATTGTGGCACGCCGAACACATCCATGGCTGTTTTTGTATGGACATCGATATCTTCCGTGAACGCCTCAGTCAGTCCCTCATCCCCAGAAATATGCGCCAGTACACGCAGCTCAATCTGCGAATAGTCAGCCGCCAGAATGAACCAACCCGGCTCTGATGGCACAAATGCCTTACGGATCTTGCGGCCCTCCTCCAGACGGATCGGGATGTTCTGCAAGTTCGGGAACTGACTGCTCAGCCTGCCGGTCGCCGCGATCGTCTGACGGTAATACGTATGGATTTTACCGCTGTCCTGGCGGATTTCCTTGAGCAATCCTTCTACATAAGTCGACTGCAGCTTATGCAGCTGACGGAAATGCAGGATGAGTGGAATGATCTCATGATAAGGCTCCAGCTTTTCGAGCACGTCGGCGTCGGTGGAGAAGCCGGTTTTTGTTTTTTTCATAACGGGCAAGCCAAGCTTGTCAAAAAGAATCTCGCCCAACTGCTTAGGCGAATTAATGTTGAACTCCTGCCCGGCGTGGCGGTAAATCTCTGCCATATCCGCCTTGATTCTGATTTCAAGCTCCGCACCAAGCTGACGGATCGACTCCGCATCAACGGAAATCCCCTGCCGCTCCATGTCGGCAAGCACGCCGGACAGCGGCTGCTCAAGCTCATAGTAGAGATGATTCATGCCTTGCTCTTCCAACTGCTGACGTTGCAGCGGGGCAGCTCCACGCACAGCGTCCGCCTTGGAGGCCAGATGCGCGTACAACGCTTCTTTACCCGGTACTTTGAACTTCGCACCTTTGCCATAAACGGACTCATCCGTTGGCACGGAGGGCAATCCGATGCGCGCGGCGATACCGCTAATCGTCTGATCTGTCGCCGTTGGATCCAATATATAAGCAGCCAGTACGATGTCAAACTCCACGCCCTGCAAGTGAATGCCAAGGCTTATTAAAGCGAGCTCCGCCCGATGCAAATCGCAGCCGATCTTCGGCGCTTGGGAATCGCCAAGCCAAGCCTTGAAGCCTTCGGCGTCAGGGCTCTGTAGCCAATCTGCATCCATCGCATACACGCCTTCTTCAGCAGCGTAAGCAGCTCCGATCAAATGAGCGTGATGCGGATTGTCGCCAATGGCTTCGAGATAAAAAGCTCCGGGCTGCCGCAGCGCGACCTCTAATGCCTCTCGAGCTGCTGTATCGCCGATTTCTACCGGCAGCAAAGTCAGCTCCTTTTGCGGCTCGGAGCTAACAACGCCAGCTGCCGACAGGTTCAGCCGCTCAATCAGCGATTTGAATTCAAGCTTAACGAACACCTCTGCCAGTTCAGCAGGCTCATAACCACCATAGGCAAAATTACCGGTCTCCTCTGCCAACGGCACCTCGCGGAAAATCGTTGCCAGCTTTTTGCTCATCAGCGCCGAATCTTTATTTTCCTCGACCCGCTCCTTCAGCTTGCCCTTGAGCTCGTTCGAGCGCTCCAGCACTTGCTCTACGGTGCCGAATTCATGCAGCAGCTTAAGCGCCGTTTTCTCGCCAACACCGGGAATACCCGGAATGTTATCGGAAGTATCACCCATCAGACCTTTCAGGTCGATGATTTGCAACGGCTCAAGCCCATAACGTTCATGGACGGCAGCGGGATCGTACAGCTCTGTTTCACTGACTCCTTTGCGCGTCAAAGCAATTGTCACCTTATCGGAGGCTAACTGGAGCATATCTTTGTCGCCGCTCACGACGACTGTTTCCACACCCTGCTCGTCCGCAAGACGCGTTAGCGTACCGATGATATCGTCCGCCTCATAACCAGCAAGCTCAAACTGGCGGATGCCGAATCCTTTTACGACTTCTTTAATGAGCGGGAATTGCTCTGACAGCTCGGATGGCGTTTTGTCCCTGGTGCCCTTGTATTCAGCGAAGCTCTCCGTGCGGAACGTCACCTTTCCAGCGTCAAAAGCAACCAGCACATGGGTCGGTTTCTGTTCTTCCAGCACTTTAAGCAGCATCGTCGTGAAACCGAATACGGCATTCGTATGTAATCCGGCCGCGTTCGTCAACGGTGGCATGGCGAAAAAAGCCCGGTAAGCGATGCTGTTGCCATCAATCAATATCCACTTGTCCATTTTGTCCATTGGTGGGCACCTCGTTCTCTACATGGTTGTTCTTATCATACCATATTGATTGGTAAACATCTGAAACCTTAGCGGTCAAATACTCGTATGAATAGTAAATACTGGGATAAACCCACTACTGGAGGATTTTTATGTCAGGTGCTTCAATTTTCGGATTCGGCGTGCTCTTTTTCATGTTATTTCTGATCGTAATTCAAATCGTCATTTGCGTTTGGGGCTATCGAGATGCCAAGAGCCGAGGTTACAGCAACGAATTTGCTCTGCTCGTCCTGATCGCATTGCTATTTTTCCCAGTGCTTGGACTTATCATTTATTTGATCATTCGGAGCGATCCCAATGACCGGTTTAAGCGGTATTAATCAGTTTGGATTAACATTCGATGATTGAACAAAGAAAAAAGAGGCATCCCACTAACACGTTGGGTTGCCTCTTTGCGTATCTGCTCAAGTATTTGTCAGCTAATCGTCAAACGTTTGTACGCAACTTCGCTATATACACTCCAACTTAGCGCTGTATCCGTTGAGATGTCTGTAAATGATTCTGAGATACCACCGTTTCCTCCTTTAAATATGCGAAGCGTGAATCGGAAGTACCCGGCGTTAGTGCCGTCTGCTCTGAGCACATCATAAGTGACTGTACCTCTGTAAGTCGAATTTCCTCCTGAAGACGGAGCTTGCATGCGGTATTGGTTTAGTCCATCAAATGGATTCAGAGTTCTGGATGGGGTAGGTTCCGGTGCGCGTCCAGTGATACTTCTGACAACAAGAGTGGAGCTGCTGTTGTTAACCACGTCGAATAGACGAGTAACTAGAATAGAGGATGGGTCATCCTCCAGTTGGCCGAAAGAAAAGGTTTTGGTAACAATAACCAACAGTATAAATAGAACTAAAATAACACCGACTGCTTTCATGGTGATTTCCTCCTTTCAAATGACTTAATTGCCCTTCTATAAACATAGTATTCAAAAGAAGGAGAACGGGACTCTTGCAATCATCACGGTAGAATATCAAAAGAGGCTGATGGTCGCCCACCAGCCGTAACTTCCCTCTCCACTAACTGAATTTCTAGCGCAGGAAGAGACTCGGAGACCCTAACGGATCTGAGAAGCGCTATTTGACCGGAAATGATGGAATGGAGATTGTAACGGAACTGAGAAGCGTTATTCCCAGGTAGTATCGACTTTTCAGGCCTCAGGGGTCAAATAAGCTCTCTCAATTCCGTTAGCTCAGAAAACGAGCCCATCTGCCATGAATAACGCTTCTAGGTTCCGTTAGCGATAGGCGCGCCATCTTGCATCACCAGCGCTAGGCGAGCACTCGGCCTGGAGCTGAACGGATGGGGGCCATCTGTCCGCTAAATTATCAGCATTCTAGTGCCCCTCTCGCCTATATAGAAAAAAGAAAAGGATAGAGTCTCAGATATCCATCTGAAAACTCTATCCTTTACTACGGCCTTATTACACTGTCGGCCGCTATTAATTAAGCATGCTCTGCCGCTGCCGTTTCCGGCAAATGGGAAGCTGCTACCCGGTAGATCGTCACGTTGTTGCCGATGACCGGTCCGGCACCTTCTCCGCCCGCTGGACGTCCATGCGCGGAGCCATGTCCGTGGCCGCCTGCCGCAGGGGTCGAAGCACCAGCGCTGTTTTTCGAAGATGCTTGTTCTCCGTGTGCAGCAGGTTTGTTCTCAGAACGGGACTGCTCCGACGGTGCTTCAGTTGATTCTGGACGGCGAGCATGCGCACCTCGGAAGGAATCGCTGGATGCCCAAGCTTCAAAGTCAGCCTTGGAGCGCCAAGTCGTGCATACACGAATCTCCTCTTCGGTATCCGACAGCTTGCCATGGAGCACATCCATGCGGATGAAACCTTCGAAGGTATGTACATTTTTCGGCTTTGCGAAGCGCTCTAACACCGCTTCTGCATATCCCGCTTTAACAAGAATGCGATTCTCGATAAGCACTGGATCTTCCGATTCTGCAGGCTTTCCTTCATTTAAAAGGTCTTTAATATAAGCTGCAACATGAGCCGCTTCAGGACCGCCCATCAGCGCATGCTGCTGCAGCGTAATGCCATGTGGACCTTTTGCGTGCAGCTGGGACGGATGGCGCTCAAGCACCGATCGTACCAATTCTAGCTCGCCGAGCATCGCTGCTCCGAACAGATCAAGCCGCGCGCCTTGCTCCAGCAGCCAGTTCAAAATATCCTTGCGTCCGGTATGAGCAGCAGCTCCCGCTGCCGTTTCCCAGTCGCCGCCGCCCCAGTTCATCGCTGCATGAAGCAGCCCAGGCTCTTCCTTCAATAACTCCTGTACCCGATCGAGGTCGCTATGTGCAGCTCCTACAAATGCTCTGACTAACTCCGGATTTAATGCTTTCTCTGACATCTAATTATCCTCCAATTAACTCATTATTTCCTGCAGGTTGGGCTGTTCCTTATGCAACTGTTTGAGTGAAACGGAGCGCTCCGCCTGAAAGCTTGGGATACCGTCTACGATACGGATCGTCCCCTCCACGCCGAACACTTCCCGGAAAAAAGAAGCTGTAAACAGCTCAAGCGGCCTGCCCTGCGCGGCAACCTTTCCATCCTTGACGGCTATGAGTCGGTCGCAATAACGCGCGGCTTGGTTCAAATCATGGAGTACCGTTACAACGGTAATACCTTCATCACGATTGAGCCCCCGCACCAGTTCCATCAACTCAAGCTGATGAGCAATGTCCAGGTAAGTGGCCGGCTCATCCAGCAACAGCACAGACGGTGTCTGGGCAATAGCCATGGCGAGCCATGCCCGCTGCCTTTCCCCACCCGACAGCGCGGGCAGCTGGCGATGCTGAAGTTCTTCAAGCGAAGCAGCGGAAATCGCCCAGTCTACGATGCGTTCATGAGCTTCTGCAGTGCCGTCCTGGTACCATTTTAAATGGGGATGGCGTCCCTTACGAATGAGCTCGCGCACGGTCACCTCTAGCAGGGACTCTTGAGTCTGCGCCAGCATCGCGATGCGCCTTGCCGCTTCTTTAGGCGGAATTGTCGCAAGATCGGCTCCATCCAACAGCGCCTTGCCGCCATGCGGCTTGACCAGACGGGCCAGCATGCGAAGCACCGTTGATTTACCAGATCCATTCGGCCCGATAATACCTACCCACTCTCCGGGATTCACGCTCAGATCAATTCCATGCACAACGGGGTGATCCCCGTAGCTTAGCTTCAGCGTCTCTCCTGAAATTCGGCTCATTGCTTGGCCCCCTTCCGAAGCAGATAGAGGAAGATTGGCGCCCCGAACAGCGCGAGCAGAATGCCAACCGGGAATTCAATTGGATCAAACAGCGTACGAGCGGCTGTGTCAGCAAAAGTGACCAGTGCAGCCCCGCCGAGTGCCGATACCGGCATCAGGATGCGGTAGTCAGCTCCGACCAGAAGGCGAGCAATATGCGGCACGACTAGTCCGACAAACCCGACCATACCGGCCTGGCTAATCGCCGAGCCTGCTAAGAAAGCAGCGACCGCGACGATGATCAGACGATACATCTCAACGCGCACCCCGAGTAGCTTAGCAGCATCATCACCGAGTGCAAGTAAGTTAGCCGGTTTGATAAGCAGCAACGCGGCAAGCAGTCCTGCCAGCGTATAAGGCAGCAGCGTGTCCGCATGCGGCCAGCTTCTGCCGTTCAAGCTGCCACTCATCCAAGGCAGTACGGACTGAACCTTTTCACTATTCAAAATCATCAATGCAGACATCGCGGCTCCGAGCAGCGAATTGACCGCCACCCCGGCCAAAATCAGTCGAATCGGAGACGCTCCACCTTTCCAGGCTAGCAGATAGATGACTGCGCTTGCTACTAGTGCGCCGAGGAATGCAGCGGCAGGAAGCAGCGCGATCTGCACGGGGAACAGGATCATGATCGTCACAGCGGCAACGCCCCCACCAGCCGAGACGCCAATAATGCCGGGATCGGACAGCGGATTACGGAACACACCTTGTAGCAATGCTCCGGACAATCCGAGACAACAACCGACCATAAGCCCGGTCAACACACGCGGCAATCGCAGATTCCAGACAATCTGCCACGCTTCCGTGTCGGTTCGGTGCAGCAAAGCGTTCCAAACCTCGCTTACTGGAATCCGAATGGATCCCAGTGCGAGGCCGAACAATACGCTTGCCAGCAGCAGTCCGGCTGTCGTTCCGAGCACGATCAGATTACGTGCCGCTGCCGGCCGCCGCGACCGCTTCAGCTCGGCCGGCGACAGAACAGCCGCCATATTATTTCACCTGCAGAAGAAGCTTGTTGATCGTTTTGATCGCTTCAGGAGCGCGAATGCCTGGGTTAGCTGCAAACAGTTCCGACGGAAGCACTTCGAAGCTGTCATCCTTAACTGCGTTCAGGTTTTTCCAAACTGGATTGTTCTCAAATTCTTTCTTGAACGATGCCTTTACTTCAGCTGCATCACCGTGGGTAATCAGCAGAATCAGGTCAGGATTAGAAGCAACGATCCGCTCCATGCTGAGCTCCGAGTACTGTGGCATTTTGTCCATTTTCGGGAATTTTGCCGCTACGTTTTGGCCGCCAGCAAGCTCCAAGAAGTTACCAGGATAGCTGGTTGGGAGTGCTACGACAAAGCTGCCAGGAGCTCCGTATACGATGAGCGTTTTTGGCTTCTTAGCAGGCTTTTTCAAGCTGCTTACCGTGCGGTCCATAGTAGCAATCAGTTGCTCTGCTTTGCTCTCGTTACCCAGCAGTTTGCCGTACAGTCGGGCAGAAGACTTGATATCGTTATAGGTATTATGGGAGTTAAACAGAACTTGAGCGCCGAGCTTTTCCATCGTAGCTTTTTGGCTCATCAGCGATGGTCCAGCAATAATCAGATCCGGTTTAACCGATGCCAACTTCTCGAACAGAACGCCATGCGTGCTGCCAACTTCAACAGCGGATGCCGCTGCAGGCGGGTTAACTTTACCCATTGCCGTTGGACGGCCGACTACCGTGCCACCAAGTGCATAGATCATTTCCGTATCAGAGGAGGAAAGAGTTACGATGCGTTGTGGACGTTTATTCAGTGTAAAAGAGCCTGTGCTCGTTTTCAGCGTCAGCTTGCTGTTAATTGCAACTGTGCGGCTAGCGCCAGACCAGTTAACCCACTTACCGAAAGCTTCCGTCAACAATCGGAGCGGTACGAAGGTTTTACCGTTTTGAATAACTGGAGCTGCATCCAGCGTAGTTGCTTTGTTGTTTATGTAAGCCGTTTTTGATCCAACCGTCAGCTTAACTTTGACACTACCGCTCGTCGCAAAAACCGACTTGGTCGCGCTGCTCCAGGAAGCAGTACCTCCCAGCGATTTAATGATGGAACTGTATGGAACGAGTGTGCGACCGCTGACCATAATCGGCGATGCATCGAGAGCTAGTGATTTTCCGTCGAGCGTTACTTTGATCGATGCGGATGCTGCATTGACCTTTGAAGAAGCTAGCGTCCCTGCACCAGAAGTGACAAGCAAAGCTGCGGCTGCAGCCGAAAGAATCCATTTTTTACTGCGGAACATAGAAAAATTACCCCCTGCGCTTATTAATAATGAGAATCAATATCATTCGCATCACCAATAATAGTGATAACGATTATCATTGTCAATAGAATTTTATTTTTGTTTATTTTTCCGCGAACATGAGCCTTTTGCGCCACTTGGACAGCATTTGGAATGTCGTCTCGTCTATACTAATTAAAAGAGGTAAATGGTGGAATTTCGCCTACTAAATTGGGGAAGGTGAACAGCTTGAGAAATGCTCAACAAACACGAGTCATTGGCCACAGGGGAGCTGCTGGAGAAGCGCCTGAGAACACGCTTGCTAGCTTCCGCCTCGCAGCAGATCAAGGAGCGGATATGGTTGAGTTGGACGTTCATCTGTCGGCTGATGGTAAGCTCATCGTATGCCATGATGAAACGCTGGACCGGACATCTGACCAAACAGGCGCAATTCGCGACCTAACAGAATACGCCATCCGTAATGCCGACGCAGGCAACTGGTTCTCTTCCGACTTTTCTGGTGAGCGAATTCCTTTATTGGAAGAAGTATACGAAGCGTTGCCGGATTCCATGGAAATAAATGTAGAGGTCAAGGATGCAGCCGGAAGCGCGCTCGACCCTGTTTTGTTGGGCTTCTTACGCGAGGACGGCCGCTTGGAGCGTACCATCGTTTCTTCCTTCGACCACAAGCTGCTCGTGCGATTGAAGCAGGCTGAGCCGAAGCTGCGCATCGGCCTGCTCTATGCGGCTGATCTTATTGATCACGCGGGCTACGCCGCTGGACTGAACGTTGAGGTCTATTCGCTGCATCCTTTTCATGAGTTGATTGGAGCGAGGGATACGTCCGATGCGGTCACAAGCGGACTCGCGGTATATCCTTACACCGCCAATAGGCCTGAGCAATGGCAGCGGCTGCTGGAGCTTGGAGTTAGCGGTATTATTACCGACTATCCCGGGGAATTGAGGAATTATCTTATCCAGAAGGAAGGGACGGCCGCTAGAAGATCGGAATAATGGGTCCGTTGCGCTGCGCCAAAGACGGAACATAGGAATGCTTTTGAGCTCGGGGGCTTTACCGGTTGCAGCCTTTGGCCGGGCTATTTTTTCACGTAGCTATCTTGAACGATATGATTTAATAACTTCCGTCCAAGGATGTCCTTGGGGAAATTGTGTTTGCAGAGAAAAGCTGAGCCATTGCCTTTCCTCTCCTATCAGATGCGGCAGGATACGTTCAAAGTCCAACTGATCCTTTTCTCTAATTTCGGTGCTTCCGCCTTTATAGAGGAGCTGTAGCTCTGGCTTTAAATAAGGAGTGCCTTCGGTTGTGAAGGCTCGGATATCGGTCCAATTGCGACGAATGGAACGCTCTCGCCTATAAACCCATTCGTCCTGTTCCCGGTCTATAATCATGAGTTGGAACGCCCACGGCGAATTTTCATCTTTACAAACCCAAATATCTTTTGTCGTTGCCAAATATTCTCCCGGTTCTCTGACACTCAGCTTGCCACTTTCCGCCTTATAGATGAGCCAGTCCTGAGACAGACGATCAAATACGGCTTCCTGCTCATCCCGAAAAAAGACGATATCCGTATCGCTATGTTTCCTCGTCTGATGACCGATATGAAGGTCCAGCGCCCAGCCTCCTGCGATCGCCCACCACACAGGAATCGGGTCAAATAAATCACGCACCTCCGCTACCGTTATAGGTGTCCAGTTCGAATAATCTGTACGCATGAAAACCTCCTTTGCCATTCTCGACCTTTGTCTGCTTGTCCTATTTTAATCTACCGCACAACCTTAACTTTCGGCCAAGTGTTTTTCCAGTTTTTTTGCCTGATGCGCCTATCAAAAATGTCCATTCTCTCCTCCACTTCACGGAAATAAGGAGTTGGAGTCAATTCCATGTTCAGTACCGCTTCGAGTCCGCAAGGAGCGGCCAAAACAACTTGATCCCGGTCATTTAAAGCAAGTCCGAGCGCCGTTGCCGATTCAGGGAATTTAGAAATCGCATCTACAGTGGAGATGTATGGCGGAAAGTTATTTTTAAGATGCATGCGAGCCTCGTTTTTTACTGACCATGGTATGCCCGGCCTCATTCGGAGAAGACGGTTTTCCAATTCCTTTTCCACCGACTCGTCCACATTGCCGGGATCAAAATAAACGACATCAACATCACCCAAAGGAGTTCTTACCGTATATCCATGCAAAACATCCCAAATCTTCGACCGTACAAACCCTGCACATACCATCCAATCGGGCAACTCCAGCGACTGAGCCGTCCGCAATATGTCCATCATCCACTCGTCCTGTTCTACCAATTCAATGATGTCCTGCTCACCTGTTACTCTCAAGCTCCGCCGCCCCTTTACGAACATATATTCCTATTATAAACGCTAAAATAAAAATGGGAAGATTTTCTTTTTGAGCTCCAGAAAATCTTCCCCGTTGCACTAACTAGTCGTTGCCTTTGCAAGCTGTACGCCTACTGTAACGGAACTGAGAAGCCTTATTTCAGCAAAATGGACTCTTTTCTGCGCTAACGGATCTGAGAGAGCTTATTTGACCCTGGGGGCCTGAAAAAGTCGATATTATCTGGGAATAACGCTTCTCAGACAATTTCATCATTTCCGGCCATATAGCGCTTCTCAGGTCCGTTACAGCATCATCGTTCCGGTTTCGCTCAAAATCCAGTTAGTTTTAAGGGGCGTTTCGGTCACTGCGTGCGGATTGTTCGGCTGTCAAAACAGCACAAAAAAGCCCGCCGTATCCCTCACAGCGGGCAATCACCATTCATTAAGCGTTCAAATCCGGGCGTTTGCCCGTAACGAGATAGGCGACACTCTCGCCGATGTTCGTAGCGTGATCGGCAATCCGCTCGATATAACGGCCAACGAAGCTGAGCAGCATCGATTGGTTGATCGTTTTCGGGTCGCCGACCATGAGCGAGAATAGCTCGCGGATAATTCCCGAATAAAGCGCGTCAACCTCATCGTCATCCTTGGCCATTTTGTAGGCCAGGTCGACGTTTTCCTGCACATAAGATTGAATCGATTCAAAAATCATCGTCTGCACGATTTCGGACATCCGCGGCAGATCGATTAGTGGCTTGATAAGCGTCTGGCCTTCTAGGCGCATAACTACTTTGGCGATGTCGACGGACAGATCGCCCATGCGCTCCAGATCGCCGGAGATGCGAAACGCGACCAAGATTCGGCGTAAATCCTTTGCCACCGGCTGTTGCGTAGCGATCAGCTTAGAACCAAGCTCTGTTATTTTTTCCTCAAGACGGTTGAGCTCAGGGTCTTGTTTGATAATCTCGGCTGCTTCCTTAGCGTCCACCGTCATTAGGGCATGCATGGATTTGGCTAGGGCCGACTCCACATGGTCACCCATCTCCTGGAGCATCTTATTCAGCTGATCCAGTCCCTCGTCAAGCTCCTTGCGTTTAATCATGCAGCTTCTCCCCTCTCCTCCGGCGGTTAACCGAAGCGTCCCGTAATATAGTCTTCCGTTCTTGCATCAACCGGAGTGGAGAACAGCTTCTCCGTTTCATCCGCCTCCACAAGCTCGCCGTTCAGGAAAAAGACGGTTCGATCCGACACACGAGCTGCCTGATGCATATTGTGCGTCACCATGACGATCGTGTAGTCCTGTTTAAGCTCGCGGACAAGCTCTTCAATCTTAAGCGTTGAGAGCGGGTCAAGGGCGGAAGTCGCTTCATCCATGAGCAGCACATCCGGCTCCACTGCAAGCGCGCGAGCGATACAGAGGCGCTGCTGTTGACCGCCAGACAGGCTGAGAGCCGACTTATTGAGCAGATCCTTGACTTCCTCCCACAGCGAAGCGCCGCGCAGGCTGCGCTCTACGATCTCATTCAGCCGAGCTTTATCCCGAATGCCATGCAGGCGAGGACCATAGGCTACGTTGTCGAAGATCGACTTTGGAAAAGGATTCGGCTGCTGAAACACCATACCTACCCGTTTGCGCAGCGTCTCAACTTCTGTGTCCGCGCCGTAAATGTCCTGGCCGTCCAGCTTAACGCTACCATCGATTCGCACACCGGGAACGAGATCATTCATCCGGTTGAGCGTACGCAGAAACGTCGATTTACCGCAGCCCGATGGACCGATGAAGGCCGTAATTGTCCGCTCGGGAATATCAAGCTTCATCTCTTTAAGGGCGTGGAACTCACCGTAATGCAGATTCAAGCGGTCAATCTCCATGATCTGTTTCATTGCTTTCCCCTTCTCCCCCATGCGTCTGAATGTGATTAGCCGAAGCGTCCCGAGATATAGTCATCGGTTTGCTTGTTCTCCGGATTGGTAAAGATGATGTTTGTATCGTTGTGTTCGATCAGATTGCCCATATAGAAAAAGGCCGTTTTATCCGAAACGCGTGCCGCCTGATGCATGTTATGCGTCACGATAACGATGCAGAATTCCTGCTTCAGCTCGGAGATCAGCTCCTCGATCTTCGCGGTTGATACCGGGTCAAGCGCAGATGCCGGCTCATCCATCAGCAGAATTTCCGGCTGGACGGAGAGCGCGCGAGCGATACATAACCGCTGCTGCTGGCCGCCGGAGAGGGCAAGCGCCGATTGATGCAGACGATCCTTCGTTTCCTCCCAGAGCGCAGTGCGGCGCAAGCAGGATTCCA
Organism: Paenibacillus herberti; assembly: GCF_002233675.1. GTDB lineage: Bacteria > Bacillota > Bacilli > Paenibacillales > Paenibacillaceae > Paenibacillus_O > Paenibacillus_O herberti. The sequence goes on from NZ_NMUQ01000001.1 coordinate 2,292,742, forward strand.
CAATCTCATTGAGCTCTTTCTTGTTTTTGATGCCGTGGTAGCGAGGACCAAAAGCGATATTCTCGTAGATCGACTTGTAAAACGGGTTTGGCTTCTGCCAAACCATACCGATCCGCTGGCGCAGCGTGACGACATCCGTTCCTGGAGCATTGATATCTTCTCCATCAAGCCAGATGCTGCCTTTCATACTCGCGCTTGCGATCGTGTCATTCATCCGATTGAGGCTTCGCAAAAAAGTGGATTTACCGCAGCCGGAAGGGCCGATCAGCGCAGTTACGCTGCTTGGAGCAAAGCTCAGGTCCACTTTTTTGACGGCTTCTTTGTCACTGTAAAATATGCTCAGCTGCTCCGCAGCCAGGGCGGCGCCGCCGCCGGGTTGTGTGCTTGCTCCGGCGGAGCTGATAGATGGGGCTGCAATTGCCATGTCATTGACCTCCTGGTTGTCGGATTATTTGGATGCCGTCAGCTTACGGTACATGTAGCGACCCAACCAGCGCGATCCCAGATTGAACAGTAACACTGTAATGATCAGCACCGTGGAAGCACCTGCTGCGATTTGAGCCGCATCTGGCGCAATACCTTCGCTGTTGATTTTCCAAATATGAACGGCCAAAGTTTCCGCTGGACGGAGCGGGTTAAGCGGTGATACCGGGCTGAATGGATTCCAGTCGGTAAAGTCCAGTCGCGGCGAGCTCATGCCAGCCGTGAACAGCAGTGCTGCGGCTTCGCCGAAGACGCGGCCCGCGGCCAAAATGGTACCGGTCAGAATCGTTGGCAGAGCGACCGGGAGCATCACTTTCGTAATTGTTTTCCAGCGGGTCAAGCCAAGGGCGAGACCCGCTTCCTTTTGCTCACGGGGAACGCCTCGAATGCCCTGCTCGGTAATCCGCACCATAAGCGGCAAGTTGAACACCGTGAGCGCCAATGCGCCGGCCAGCAAGGAAAACTTAAGATCGAAGTAGTTCACGAACACGAGCAGGCCGAACAGGCCAACAACGATGGAAGGGAACGAGGACAGAACCTCAACGACCAGTCGAATGAAATCCGTAAACTTGCCGGGACGAGAATATTCCGCCATATAGATACCGGCGCCGATGCCGATCGGTACTGTAATCAGCATCGTCAGCACGAGTAAAAACAAGGAATTGAATAGCTGCGGGCCGATGCCTCCGCCGACTTTGAACGTTTGTGGCGGGGAAGTCAGGAAGTCGAAGCTGATGTGACCGATACCGCGATACAAAATGTAACCGATCAATCCGCCCAAAATGACAATGATCAGAAAGGCGAAGAAGTAAAAGACTCCGGTCGCGATGCGGTCGACCTGTTTGTTGGATAATCTCATCGCAGACTTCTCCTTTCCAGAACGCGGACGATAAAGATAAAGACGAAGGTCATAGTCAGAAGCATGAGCGCCAAGCTCCACAGTACGTTATTTTGAACGGTGCCCATAATGGTGTTACCCATGCTCAGCGTAATAACGCTCGTCAGCGTAGAGGCCGACTCGAACAGGGAGTTTGGAATATGCGGCGCGTTGCCGATAACCATCTGAACAGCGAGCGCCTCGCCGAAAGCCCGCGCGATGCCAAGCACGACGCCAGTCAACATCGCTGGCAGCACCGCAGGCAAAATGCTGCGTGAAATCGTCTGCCAACGCGTCGCGCCTAGCGCGTAGCTACCTTCCTTGAGGCCGCGCGGCAAGTTGGACATTGCGTCCGTAGCTATTGTCGTAATCGTCGGCAGGATCATGATGGACAGCACAATTGCTCCCGCTGCGATGCCGAGGCCTTGTCCAGGGAATACGGAACGCAGGAAAGGAACGATTACACTAAGACCGACAAAACCATATACAACGGACGGAATACCCGCCAGCAGCTCGATGACCGGCTGCATAACCGTTTTGCCGAACTTAGGCATGAGCTCCGTCATGAATATCGCGGCGCAAAAAGCGAGCGGCGCTGAAATACACGCGGCCAAAATGGACGTCATGAACGATCCCGTAATGAACGGGAGCGCTCCGAACGTTTGCGGTTCTCCGTCCGGTGCCCATTTGACGCCGGTCAGGAACTCCTTGAGGCTGACGCCATTAACGAAAAAGGTAGCCAACCCTTTGGATGCAACAAAATAAACGATCGAAAAAATAGTGATGATGAGCACAGAAACGCAAATCATCGTATAGGTTTTGCCGAACCACTCGTTGCCGGAGCGACTGCGTTTGCGGGCAACAGGTTTATTGCCCGAAGGCTTACCGCCTGTAGACTGATTGGAGGAAACATTCATCGGTTGGCTTACCGCCTCTCCTGGGGTCGGCGCAGCAGGGTTTGCGCCCTCGGAGCTTCTAGTTGAAGGTTCTATAGTGGCTTTCATCGCTTATTCTCTCCTTACGCCGAATACTCTTGGCATGGCGCAAAGCCAAGGGGGGCTGGTGAAGCCCCTCTTGGCCTGCTGCTGCGTCTATAGGTATAGGTATTATTTTTTTACAATTTTGCCGGATTCATCGCGCGTCACTTGCATTTCATTGATAGCGATGTAGCCAAGCTCCGTTACGTCGGTCTTTTGAATATCATCAGTCAACATGAAGTCCAGGAAAGCTTTAACCGCTTCGTTCGGCTCGCCCTTCGTGTACATATGTTGGTAAGCCCAGATCGGATACGTGCCTGCTTTGACATTGTCTGGAGTTGCTTCCACACCGTCAAGCTTCAGTTTTTTAACGGAATCGTCCAGGTACGACAGAGCCAGATAACCGATTGCTCCAGGTGTTTCGCCAACGAGCTTTTTAACGGTACCGGAGGAATCCTCTTGAATGTTACCTGGGAGATCTTCGGAAGCCGTGCCCAGACCGTATTTCTCGAAAGTTTTACGGGTACCGGAGCTGGATGGACGGTTGACGATGACGATTTTCGCGTCTGCGCCGCCAACTTCTTTCCAGTTCGTTACTTTTCCAGTGAAGATGTCAACCAGTTGCTGTTTAGTCAGGTTGTCGATTGCAATGTCTTTGTTAACGACTGTTGACATTGCTACGACTGCAACTTGATGGTCGACAAGCTCTTCTGCTTTAGTAGCGTCACCGTCTTTGAACTTCTCATTTGCAAAAATGTCGGAGTTGCCGATGTCAGCTTGTCCTTCGGAAACTTGAGTCAGCCCGGTGCCGCTACCGCCGCCCTGAACCTGAACCGTGATCCCGCTATATTTGGAATCGGCCATGAATTTATTGGCTACTTGCTCAACCAGAGGCTGCATGGCTGTTGAGCCAGCTGCCAGGATGGAACCGCTTAGGCCCTCTGCGCCTCCGCCACCGCTTGTTTCGTTGCCGTTTTTACTACCGCATGCAGCAAGCGTCAAAGCAAGAACCATCGTCATCATGACCAGCATCGTCTTCTTCATCTCTTTTTGTTTCCCCTTCCGAGAACCAAGTTTTGTTCTGGCTTACGAGACTTATTGTACGGGTTAGTTGTTAAAGCGGTATGTTCGGTTTGTAAAAGGAAATGTAAATATACATAGATAATATCTATGGTTATTACGTATAATTGAATAATTATTCTATATCCTGCGAAACAGGGAGTGATTTATGATGACAATCGTTAAATGGAGGCTGCTCGTCCTGCTGGAGAGACATAAAAAGGTCACTCTTGTCGCTCAGGAGCTTGGCTTAAAGCAGCCGACCGTAACGTTTCATATGAAGAAAATGGAAGAAGAATGGGAAACGCAGCTGTTTCATACGAAAACGGGCCGAATTCTTCTGACTGATGCAGGCCGAATTCTACATCGCTTCGCCCTGCAGATGCTCCAGCTGCATGAGGAAGCGCGGCAGGAAATGAACCTTCGCGGTCCCGCCGTCAAGCGGCTCCGAATTCGGCTCGATGTTCCTTGTCGGGAAGAAGCTGCCGCGCTGGCAGGACTATTGCTTCAACCTTTCGGCTATGCCCTGTCGTTTACGGAAAGAAGCTCCGAACATGCCGACACGGAGCAAGGTGAGCCGGACCTGCTGATTCGCGAAGTGCTCCAGCCTTCGTTGAGCAACGGTATGCACTTCTGGAAAGCAGAGCTTAAGCTTGGCGTATCGGCTTCCCACTCTGCCTTCTCTTCGCTCTCGGCTCAAGAACTTATGGATGCCGGAGTCGGCTGGATTGCTACTGAGGCAGGTTCACTATTGCGCCGGCAAAGCCTGAACTGGGCATCCCACCGACAAGAGCGCTTATTCGAGAGTTATACGGTACCGGATACGGGAACAGCGCGTGCGATGGCGGCACAAGGACTAGGTTTTGCAATTCTGCCCGATTTTAGCCTTAACGGCGGAGCCGAGCCCTATGCACAAACCATTCAAACCACTCAAACCACTCAAACCACTCAAACCGCTCAAACCACTCAAACCGCTACGCTTAACGGCGTACGGCTTCTCCCCCTGCCCGCGACTCCTGCCTATGGACTGGAGCTAGTGGCCGGTGCTGGTCTGCGGCAGCTCGACGAAGCACTGTATATGAGCTTGTTCGGAGGAGAGTGACTTGCGGTTCTCCCTCTGCCCTGCGGCAGCTCAACGAAGTGTTTTATATGGTTTGTTCGCAGCAGCGTAGCTTGCAACAATGAGATGGTAACAAGACAAAAAACACCTGCCCTCGTGGACAGGTGTTTCTATTTTGAAGGAATGATATCTATTCAAGAGCGCTCGATGACCGGTTCATTAGTTTCTTGGCTAAGTCGAACGAGCATATGAGCAAGCATGTGGCGCTCCTCTTCCTTGCCGATTTTCCAAAGCTCCTGCAGCAGTTTTTCTTCGCTATTGCGCGGCTCCTCATGCTCGGCCAGATAATCTGCCACCTTCTCCGCAGCTTGCGCCAGTTGTTCGTCATTCAAGCCAATCCGTCTGGCCAGATCAATACGATTGCCCAAATAGTGTTTGAATTCGGTGAAACTAGAGAGAATTCCCTCTTTTTTAGAGGTGTCCATTTGTTGTAGCGTATCCTTGACCTTCTCTTGAATATTTAAAGATCTCGGTTCTTGATGAGTACCATTCCCTTGTGCCATGTATTAATCCGCCTCCTGGGTCTCGTAGTTTGGCTTGCTTAAGCTCTACTTACCCGGTGAGTTTTCGGTTCAATCTACTGGCACTGTCGAAAGGCTACTTCAAAAAGACAATTAGCGGTTAAAGCCGTTCCAGCTAGTTACATAATCAACATCAAGCCTCACCGTAGGATGGCCTGGCTGAGCTGCCTTGCCGACTGCGATCAGCATTACATTAGCGTAACGTTCGGAAATGCCCATGAGCTCGCGGAATTGATCTACATTATAACCACCCATAGGGACCGTATCGAGCCCTTTGGCGCGAGCGGCGAGCATCAGTTGCTGAGACACGAGGCCTCCGTCGATAAGAGCAGATTGAAGCAATCTCTCTGGAGGTCGCGATCCAACAAAGTTGCTCATGTTGGTCACCAGCTTTTCGGCCGTTTCTTCATTCATATAGCCAGCCTCCACAGCTTTGCCATAAATGAGCGGAGCTTCGGTGTAGGCCTTGAGGTCTACAAGTACAGCTATAACTGCCGATGCAGCAACGACTTGCTCTTGATTAAAAGCGATCGGGAGCAGTTGCTGCTTCAGCTCCTGATCCGTAATTACGATGAAGCGCCATGGCTGCATATTGCTGCCAGATGGAGCCAGCACCGCTGCTGCCAGCAGATCTTTAATTTCCTCTTCTGTCAGCTTGAAGTCCGGATCGTATTTACGAACGGAACGTCTGCCCTTAACTACCTCATAAAAATCTACCAACGATTGCGAATCCTGCTGACCTGTTGTTGACATACGTCCACTCCTCTAAACTGTATTTATATTAATCACAGTATAGTTAAGCTTCGATTGTCTGTCAATCCATTTAATTCTTAAGCTTGAACATTTTCCTGGTAAAGGATCAAGAGTGAAATTTCGAATTACGTAACGGAACTCAAAGACGCTATTGAGGGGACTTCGCGTTATAATCATCAATTTTGACCCCAATAACGCCGCTCAGTTCCGTTGGCCTTGCCAACAATGTGCTGGAGAGTGCCGTTATGGCAATTAAAAGAAGACGGGAGAAAGCTGAGCCTGGCTCAGCTTTCTCCCGTCTTGCCAACTTCATGATCTTTGGGAAAAGATATTAAGCGTCCATCCCATGCTCTTCTCTGATGCGGTAAAGCCCCGTTATAAGCGGATCTGCCGTATCACGGTTGAGCAAGTGCAGAGCAAGCAGGAAATGGAACGGCATCGCCACTACATTGTTCCCATCTGTAATAGACGGGAAGCCGGCTTCGACAACCGGACCATGTTCGGGGTGAATGTCGATGTCCACATGTACAGGCTCGTCCGGGAATTCACTGCGACAAGAATTCGCACAATGCGGAACGATAATTTGGTCGAACAGGTACTTGGCCTCTTCCTCGTTCTGCGGTGGCGGAGGCAAGAGACGACTGCGCTCTCCGCGCAGAATATCGACAAAGAATGAGGACATCCACAGGGCAGGATCCTCGTTCTTCTGGAAATTCTGGACTAACTCATTCATGAAAAATCCCACGGAATGAGGGTTCTTATTGACATCCAGCAACCGGTACGTGAACAACGGGCCATACATAGGATGGCTCACGACCTGGCCGTCCACTTCGTATTCATCTTGGTAAAAAGTTTGGAGCGCCAGCTCGCCGTGTTTGTACAATGCCGCGATCATCTGCTGGAGCTCAGCCTCGGAAATCTCAGGCTGGCCTTGAACCGGGGGTTCAGTGCTCTCGGTTTCCTGCTCTTCGGTATTCTGATTAGTCGTCATGAACGCATCCTCCTCATGCGTCCATCTTACCATCCCAGACTGGAAAGGGAAAGCCGTTTCAGCTGTATCAAAGCTTAAGGGAACGCATAGCAGCGGCCTTCAGCTCAGCCCCGGAGCGCGGATATGCAGTACGGTCCCAGCTATGATCCTTTTCCAATACGGCATCCGACTTGAGGAAATAGGAAAGCTTGCTGCGACCTGCGCCGGGATCATCCAGCGTTGTATCCAAATGAAGCCAAGTACCATTCAGTTTGACCAAATTCCAGATATGCAAATCGCCCTTGGCGCTGCCGTAAACCATTCGGTTCTCATACCCTGCCTCTTCAAGCATCCGTTGCAGCAGCAGCGCATAACCTTGGCATACCGTACCATTCGCGCCAAATAATCCTGCATAAGCGGAATGATCATCCAGCGAACTATCGTAACGCAATCGGCCAATTACCCATTCATAAATGGCCTGCAGATGCTCCTTGCCTTGTTTGCCAGAGATCGTTTTATCGGTTAATGCCTTGCGTGCCTCCTGCCGTACGGCTTCGCTTTGCTCCGGTGTTTCCCAGTATGTCATTCCATATTCAATCGTTGCCTCGGACGCGGTGCTTGTCCAGCTCCAATTCATTTTTTTAAGAACAAAGCGCATATAATCATCTTTGGAGCCAACATCCTTGAACACCTGCTGCAGCTTTTTATCGATGCCGGATGTGTCGCCTTTAAATTTAATCGTTACACGGTCCCCATAGTTGTTGCTCATGACATTGAATACAATATCCGCAATTTCTCCATAGGAGGAAGCGTTATGTGTCGAGCCGGGGGCGTAAAGCTTGGCCTTATCAGCCCCAGCAATAACGGCAGTTGTTGTGGATACCTCCGAGGAAGCGGCATGTATTTGCCCTGGAGCTGGAAAAACAAGACTGGATGCCAGCAAAACCGCCAAAACTGCCGTTGTTGTCGCCTTTTTATTCAAACCCATCATTCCGATTCCCCCTTGGTAGTCCTGCCCTTAGAACCATTCGACATAAGACTAAAGATCTATCCATATATCGATTATAGTTCTAATGGCACGGTTTTCTGCTACCAACTTCTTCGGAATGAATAACTTTAGAATGAATATCCCGCTAAAGAATTAGTTCTTTAGTACTATTTGTGAAACTTTCTTTTCTTATATTAATAATGGCATGCCAAGCAGGGAAACCTGAAAAGGCAAACGACAGGTTTAACGAAGGTGTTTTGAGCCTGAGCTATACGGTTACTTAATAGCATGAGCAGTACACAATACGAAACAGAATAAGGGAGGAAACAAACATGTCACTGTTATGGGCACTTATCGTAGGTGGTATCATCGGCTGGCTGGCAGGAATGCTGGTGGGACGTGATGTACCAGGAGGAATTATCGGCAACATCGTAGCGGGCTTCATCGGTGCATGGCTCGGTTCCATGCTGCTTGGACAATGGGGTCCAGTCGTAGGCGGGTTTTACTTTGTACCGGCTTTGATTGGCGCGATTGTACTGGTCTTGATTGTCAGCCTGATCCTTGGAAGCATGCGTCGCGCCCGTTAACAATGGCAGACTGCATGTCAAGCGACGGCAAGGCATAAGTAAAAAGGGCGTCCCTTCATCCATTGGATGAAGGGACGCCCTTTTTGTGCCGTTTATTCTTCGTAAATTTTAGTCAGCATTTCGCCCAATTCCTGCAGCGCCTGCTCCTCTTGCTCACCATCGGTTTCCAACGTAATCTCGCTGCCTGCCGAAATGCCGAGCGTCAGCAAGCCAAGTGAGCTTTTGCCGTTGGCTTTCTTAGTGCCTTTATACAGCGTGACCTTGCAAGGGAAAGAGCCTGCTTTTTCCACGAAAAGCTTACTTGGACGGGCATGGAACCCTTGTGGATGGATAACAGTGAAAGTTTGGGATTGCATATCAGTGTTCACTCCTTGATTGATGTTGGCGTACGAGAGAAAGAACTTCCGCTTGAGAGCCCAAATCCAGCGCCTGACGAGCCAAGGAGGCGCATTCCTCGCGTGATAACCTGGAAATTAGTTCACGTGCGGGCAGTATAGAAGAGGCGCTCATGCTGAATTCATGAAGGCCGAGGCCCAGCAGCAGCGGAATGGCATCGGCATCTCCGGCCATTTCGCCGCACATGCCAGTCCAGCGCCCATTACGCTGGGCCGCTTGGATAACCATGTCGACAAGTCGCAAAATGGACGGATGATGAGGTTGATACAGGTATGCAACCGACTCATTCATCCGGTCGGCGGCCATCGTATACTGAATGAGATCATTCGTTCCGATGCTGAAGAAATCGGCTTCCCGAGCCAGTGCCCCTGCATTCAGCGCCGCGGCTGGAATTTCAATCATGATGCCGATCTCAATCTCATCTGATACAGCGATGCTCGCCGCTTCCAGCTTAACCCGCTCCTCTTCGACGATCCGCTTGGCCGCTCCAAGCTCATCCACTACGGCAATCATCGGGAACATAATGGCCAGCTTACCATAAGCGCTCGCCCGAAGCAGTGCGCGGAGCTGGACGCGGAAGAGCTCATCCTGATTCAGACAGAGGCGAATCGCCCGCTGTCCGAGAAACGGATTGCTTTCCTTCGGTAAGTCCATATAAGGAAGCTCTTTATCGCCGCCGATGTCGAGCGTACGGATGACAACTCGCTTGCCGTTCATTTTTTCGAGCACATGCCTGTAAACGGTGAACTGCTCCTCCTCGGTCGGCAGCGAGCTGCGACCCATGTAGAGAAACTCCGTGCGGAACAATCCGATACCGTCGGCGCCGTTCTCCAGCACCTTGGCAAGATCTTCGACACTGCCGATATTCGCCGCAAGCTCCACTTCATGACCGTCCGCCGATAGGGAAGGGCGATCAACAAAGCTGCGCATACGGGCAACATTTTCCTCGTAGGCACGCTTGCGCTCACGATAATCGGTCAGCTCCTGCTCCGTCGGCTCCACGATGACGCTGCCTAACACCGCATCCAAAATGACAGTCATGCCCGTCTCGATGCGCTTCGCCTGCAGACCCATCCCAACAACGGCGGGCAATTCAAGTGAACGTGCCATGATCGCGGAATGCGACGTCCGGCTTCCGATCTCTGTGATAAAGCCGCGCACATAGTTGAGATCAAGCTGAGCCGTATCGGATGGCGTCAGATCAGCAGCGACGAGAATCGCCTCTTCGCTCAGCTCCGATAAGGCGCTGTGCTGACGTCCTACCAGCTTGCTGATGACACGACCGGATACATCTCCCACGTCAGCCGCCCGCTCGCGCAGCAGCTCATCATCCATCGAACGGAGCAGCTCGGCGATTCCAGTTGCCACTTCATGCACAGCCGTCTCGGCGTTGATTTTGTCTTCGGTGATCCTCTCTTCAGCAGCTTCAATCAGCTCCGGGTCATCTAACAGAAAAAGATGCGCTTCGAAAATTTCCGCTTTACGCTCTCCAAGACGTTCCAGCGTCTGAACGCGGATTAGCTCGATATCAGCCTTCGCTTGCTTCACCGCTTCACGCAGCCTTAAGATCTCAGCGGCTGGATCGGCCACTGTAATACGCAGCGGCTCCTGAGCTGCAGCTTGGAGCCGATAAACCTTCGCAATAGCAATGCCCGGCGAAGCTGCCGTTCCTTGCAGATGTATGTTCATTCCGTTCAACCTCCTGTATTTCCATGCCGAAACGGTCGGGTCGAAACGACGATTGTCGCTTCTTTTGTCCGGCGTTGTACTTGAGAGTCGCTGGCTTTCCTATGCCTTAGTTAAAGCTTCGCAAGCTCGTCATACCTCGACACCGCTGCAGCAACGAGCGGATGCTCCTCGGGCAAGCCGCTCGCTGCGGCAAGTGCGCCAGCCGGGCCAAGCTCCCGGATCGACTCTTGAAGCTGCGTCGCTTCAGGATCGCTCGATTCGTCAAAGCGCAAAGCGAGGGCCATTGCCTCGGCCAACCTTTGAGCCGGCAAGCCAAGCTCCAGCGCCCGCAGCGCCGGGCGGACAAGCCGATCCTCATGAGACAGTTTACGCAGCGGCGAACGACCGACACGAACGACTTCGTCCGTTAGATACGGATTGCGGAAACGGTCTATTATTTTAAGAATATAGGCTTCATGCTCCGCACGATGGAAGCCGTAGGCTTCAATAAGCATGTCCCCCGACTCCTTCAGCACCGATTGCACAAACGCGGCGATGTCCTCGTCCTTCATCGATTCCTGAATGGTGGCATACCCTTTGCTGTAACCCGCATACGCGGCGGAGCAATGACCCGTGTTCACCGTGAACAGCTTGCGCTCGATGAAAGGAATGAGGTCGTCGACATAATGGACGCCTGGCAGCTCCTCTGCTCCGGGCAGCATTTGCGAGCGATTGATGACCCATTCATAAAATGGCTCAACCGTAACCGCCAGCGGATCCTCATGATGCTGGAGCGGCACGATCCGGTCTACAGCTGAATCCGGGAACGCAGCCATTGCCGAGACGGCGGCTGCTTCTTCCGGTTGGAGTAAGGCGAGCACCTGCTCTTTCAGCTTCGCGCTCGCCCCGATAGCATTCTCGCAGGCAATTAGATGGAGCGGTTCCCCGCCGCGCTGAAGTCTCAGCTTCAGGCCGGCAGCAATGCCCGGTGCAATATGCTTCAGAATATTCACGCCGACAGCCGTCGTTATTAAGTCAGCCGAAGCTACTGCCTCCGCGACAGCTGCGGGATCCCGGCCATCTATCGCCGTCACGCCAGTTACCTGGATCCCGCTAGCTCCTTCTTCCGCCAGCGTAACCGTGTATTCACCTCGCTGCTTTAGCTCTTCAACAATTCGTTCGTTTACATCCGAGAAAATGACCTCATAACCGCCTTGGCTAAGCAATAGTCCGATAAAACCTCGGCCGATATTGCCCGCGCCGAAGTGGACGGCCTTCATTATTCCATCTCGCTTTCAAAGATCGCGATAATTTCTTCCGCGCTTTGCGCCGTGCGAATTCGCTCCATGTTCTCTTCCTCCGAGCAAACCATCGCCACGCTAGTGAGAATGTCCATATGCTCGCCGTTTTGTGCGGCGATGCCGACGATTAGAACGGCTGGCTCATCGCCGCCAAAGTCTACGCCTCCAGGCACTTGCAGCATCGACAAAGCGGTTGACTTGATCAGCGCCTTACCTTCATTCGTGCCATGTGGGATTGCGAGCCCGCTACCCATATAGGTGGAGAGCGACTGTTCACGCTCGATCATTTTGGCAACATATCCTTCTTCCACATGACCGCCGTCCACTAACAACTGGCCCGCCATACGAACCGCTTCCCATTTATCAGCAACCTGCACATTAAGCTTGATCAGACTCGCATTAAGTATACTCATAGCTGTAATTCACTCACTTTCCAATTTATGGTCTAAGAAGGCTGTCAAATAAGCGGCAAGCCGCTTGCGGATTACTTGTTCCTTGCCGGTAGCAAGGGTATCGATCATCGCTTGGTCGAGCAGTGTCGCGCTAATCTCGCTCAGCACCTCAAGGCTTTCGCGATTCAGCGTTCGCGGCGCCAACATGAGTAGGAATCGCTTGAGAGAAGTTCCGTCCTCAGTCTCATGGGCATCGTTCTCTTTCATATCAAGCGCCTGCTCCAGCTCAAAAAGCATTAACACGGGCTTCGCCACCAGCTCGCTCCGTGTATGAAAAAGCGCCAAATCCGTTCCGGGTATAAGCTGTGTTCCTTGCATTTCCCGCTGAATAAGCTGCATCGCAATGACGGAAGGGTCCAGCACCGCTTCTCGAAGCTCCTCACGGCTGCATGCCTCTAGCAGCAGAACTTCCAGATTTCCCTCAGCAGCAGGAAGCTTAATGACGCGGAAACGATCCAACAGACTGACGCATTGTTGCACAGCCCGGCTGAGCGAATGTAGTGCTTCTGTCCCTCCCGATTGGAACTCTTGGGACGATTGGGATGTTTGAGCTGGCGCAGCGCGCTCAGCTTCGCTGCCGGAAGCTGCATCTGCTTCCGGCAGGACTGCCCGTTTATGCAGCCTTACAGACTCCCGCTCCACAGACGGTTCGGGCAAGGGAACGAGACGTTCGCCTTGCAGCGAGCTGCGGTCGGAGTCAGCGGAACGGCCCCGCATGAACTCGCGCAGACGATCCGCTTCCGCTGGCGACAGCAGCGGGCTCAGCTTGATGTACTGCCCCTGCGGCAGTGGCAAGTCCACCGTACTGATGATCAAATCATAAGTGCTCGCCGGAATTCGGCTGGCCTCGTACCAGGAAGCTTGTTGCACCATTTTCAGATGAGGAAACTCCTTGCCAAGCCGCATCGCCAGCATCTTGGAAGAACCGATGCCGCTCGTACATACGATAATCGCACGCAGATCCTGGCGCACCTGGCGCTGACGCTCGCAGCTAGAGCCAAAATGCATAACGAGGAAAGCTACCTCTTCCTCCGGCACTCGCGGTCCGGGAAGAACCGCATCACAGGCGCTTCTAACTTGTGCGAACAGCTCCGCGTAATCCTTACGTACCGCATCCAGCAGCGGATTGCGAATACGCTGACCGGCACCGATTCGCTCCAGGGCCGGTTTCAGATGGGCGTAGAGACCGTCGCGCAAGGAGCGGTCGCTGCTGTAATGGGAGTCTCCGAATGCCTCCATTTTGAGAATCAATCGCTGAACAATACCGGCAAGCTCCAAATCCTCCGCCGGAATCGCTCCGCTGGAACGCTCGGCCGCCTTATCAAGCAAAAAACTTGCATAGCGCCGCTCCGCTGTTGAGTATACAAGCTTTGTCTCCTGCTCCAGAAGGCGGCATAACATGTCAGCAGCGACAGAGGGTAAGCGGTTCAAGGCCAAAGCCTGAAGGCTTGCCAGATCAGAGCTTCCTTTTCTCGAAGTCAGTGTCAGCAGCTCAGCCTCTGTAACCGCATGGCCAAGCCCGATCCGTTGCGCTGTGATTGACAGTCTAAGCAGCAGATCGGTGTATGCCTCTTCGCTCAACGGATGTTCATGCTGCTCTTCTTCCCATTGCCACAGCACCTCTTCCAGCGCCGGAATTCGCTCCGTTCCCGCCAGAGAGGCAACCCGGGCGTCCACCGGATGGCGGAGCCGGCCTTCCTCGATAGCAATTAGCGACAGATCGTCGAGCCGCAGTCGCAATAAGGCGCGGATCGCTTCCCGCATGGCTGGCTCGGGGCCGGTGATTTCAACGCCATACCCTCTCCGACGAATGAGCAGCAAGCCTTGCTTGCCGATCCACTCTGTCAGCTCATCGAGATCGGTGCTAACGGTAGACACCGTCACCTTCATTTCATTGGCCAATGTAAAAAGTTTGACGGGATCACGGCTGCCAAGCAACCGACCCAGCAAATAAATCTGGCGCTCGTCGGCAGAAAGCTCAGCCTCATCCGGAGCTTGCAGCTGCGAATGCATCTGCTCCAGCTTTTCCGGCTCACCTTCCAAGCCAAGCCCGGAGCCAGCCTTACGGCGAAGCAGGATTCCGCTGCGATGCAGATAACTTTCGACGGAGTCAAGCTCTCGATGCACCGTTCGCGAGCTCACTCCAATGCGCCGAGCTATCTCGGCAACAGTGATGTCATAGGGAGAGCGAAGCAGCAGATCGAGAATTTGCCTCATACGATGAGTAAGCTCCATCCTCTCCCCCCGTTCCCTTTGATATGAGCACAAAAAACGATGGGATACCGGAGCAAGCTCCGGTACCCAATTGGTCCTTACAATTCCCGAGTTAAGACAGCCGATCTATCAGCTTATCGTACTCCGGGCTTTTCAGGAAATTATCGATTGAAATATGCTCTGCTCCCGGCGCTACACCACGAGCGCGGTCCGTCAGCGTATGATGCGTAATGACGATATCCGCATCGGCTGGAATGTCGCTGATCGCCGTATTCGTAACTTCTACATTCGAGCCAGAAGCTTTGACTTTTTTGCGTAGGATCGAGGCGCCCATGGCGCTTGAACCCATACCGGCGTCGCAGGAGAACACAATTTTATGAATGGCTTCCTTAGGCTTGTGGATTGAAGCATCTGCAGAAGCTGTTCCGGGATTAGCAGTTGCCACACCAGCCGTGCCAGCTGCAGTTGCCGTTCCGGCAGCCTTCATCTCTTTCAGACGACGCGTCGCTTCATCCAATTCTTCGCTATCATCCGTTTGTTTGCTCGTTTTGAGCAGCAATGCTGCAATTACGAACGATACAGCCGCCGAAACGGCAACCCCGATCAGAACCGGCAGCAGTCCGCCGCGCGGAGCCATGGCGATATAAGCGAGAATGCTACCCGGTGAAGCAGGTCCTGTTAGGCCCGCTCCCAACATCGAAAATGTGAATGTACCGCTGACACCGCCTGCGATAACCGCCAACAGAAGACGCGGATTCATCAGAATATACGGGAAGTAAATCTCGTGAATCCCGCCGAAGAAATGAATAATCGAAGCGCCAGAAGCAGATTGCCGAGCCATGCCGCGTCCAGCGATCATGTAGGCAAGCAGAATACCAAGTCCTGGTCCAGGATTGGACTCCAGCATGTACAGGAGTGATTGGCCTGTTTCTCTCGCTTGTTCAACTGCAATCGGATTGAGCAAACCATGGTTGATGGCATTGTTCAGGAACAGCACCTTGCCCGGCTCAATCAGAATGTTTACAAGCGGGAGCAGGTGGTAGTCGACGAGAAATGTTACCCCTGCAGACAGGATGCTCGTCAGGCCTTCAATGGCCCGCCCGATCAGCGAGTAAGCAACTAGAGCAAGCCCACCGCCAATAATACCGAGCGAGAAGTTGTTGACGAGCATTTCGAAGCCGGAACGAATTTTGCCTTCGACCGCATTATCAAACTTCTTAAGTACCCACGCTGCCGCTGGTCCAACAATCATGGCTCCGAGGAACATTGGAATATCTGATCCGACGATTACACCAATCGTAACGAGCGCGCCAATGACACCGCCACGCTGCTTGTGTACCATCGTACCACCGGTGTAACCGATGAGCAGTGGCAAGAGATAAGTAATCATTGGCCCTACGAGCTTAGCTAAATATTCATTAGGCAGCCAGCCGGTCGGGATAAAAAGGGCCGTAATCAAGCCCCAGGCGATGAATGCTCCGATATTCGGCATGACCATGCCGCTTAGAAAGCGCCCGAATTTTTGCACGCCTACGCGTGCGCCTCCGGACGAAGGTGAAGTTGGTTGCGCCATTTGAAGTTCCTCCTCGAATAAGCTTGTCAAAAGGACCGTGCGCGCATAGGTCCTTTGTCCTGCTTAATTCTATGCTAGCAAGTTGCAAGCTACAATCAAATGAAAACGCTATTATGTCAGCATTGTTGCTGACATTACTTTTGAACTGCCCAAAATGCCCTCTGCGAGCTGTTAAACGATCAAGCTTTCTCGCCGCTACATGCGCTATACTGGGCTTATTGTTATTATCATTGTCTGTCCTTGGAGGGAGAACTATGCTCGATTACCAAAACACCATACAAGAGCTCGGTCAGCGCAGTGGAGAACGCTGGAAGGCTCTGTCCCTACGCATTGGCGACAACCCGGAGCTGGGTCATGAGGAATTCCTTGCCTCCTCCTTGTTAGCCGAGGAGCTGGAGCAGATGGGCTTTACTGTACAG
The DNA here is from genome assembly GCF_002233675.1 of Paenibacillus herberti. Lineage (GTDB taxonomy): Bacteria > Bacillota > Bacilli > Paenibacillales > Paenibacillaceae > Paenibacillus_O > Paenibacillus_O herberti. The sequence continues at coordinate 2,309,100 of NZ_NMUQ01000001.1, forward strand.
AGAGGCGTGCTCGGCATGGAAACCGCCTTTTTGGCCCAGTTCGATTCCGGCAAGCCAGGACCAACAGCCGGTTTTTTATGTGAATACGACGCGCTGCCGGATATCGGGCATGCCTGCGGTCATCATTTGATCGGTGTCATGGGTGCGGCGGCTGGTATTCTTTTGAAAAGTGTCATTGAAAACGTTGGAGGAAAAATCCGCGTGTATGGAACACCAGCTGAGGAAACTCGCGGCGGCAAGGTGACGATGAGCGAGGCAGGTTGGTTCGATGACTGCGGCTTCGTTCTCATGGCTCATCCCTATCATTCGTATGAACGATCCGGCAAGTCGCTGGCGCTTGATGCGCTGCAGTTCGACTTTCATGGACGAACTGCTCATGCTGCAGCAAGCCCCCATCTTGGCGTGAATGCGCTGGATGCCGTAATTATGTTGTTCAACTCTGTGGGCGCCTTGCGGCAGCAAACGCGCAGCGACTCTCGCATTCATGGCATTATCAATAACGGCGGACAAGCTCCCAACATTATCCCCGGTCATGCTTCGGCACAATTTTATGTTCGTGCTGGGGACCGCGCTTATACGAATGAGCTTACCCGCCGCGTGAGCGCCTGCGCCGAAGGTGCTGCGCTGCAAACCGGTTGCAACTTGGAAATCTCACAATTCGAGTACAGCTACGATGAACTAGTGACGAATGAGGCGCTTTCTGAGGTGTTTCAATCCAAGCTTAGAGAAACGGGCGTTCCGGACGATGCTGTATTAACTGGCACAGATCACGGATCGCTGGATCTTGGCAATGTGTCGTTGCGATGCCCGGCGATTCATCCTTATTTGAAGGTTGTTCAAGATAAGCTGTATCTGCACACCGTTGAATTCCGCGACGCAGCTATGCAGGAAGAAGCGCTGGAAGCGATGCTGCTTGGCGCGAGACTGCTTGCTTTGACAGCCTATGAGGTGCTGGCTAACCCCGATCTGTACCAGCGAATCCGAGAGGAATTCGAGAATGGGTCGGTGTAATTAAATCTTGATGCTTTAAGGCTAGGACTCGATTGGGAGTTGATCCCACCAGGCATATGGCTGGGGCCTAGTCCCGTAAGGCTTCAGCAAAAGCTGAGGCTCGGCCCCCAGCATATTTAAGACTAGGACTCGATCAATCGGGTCCTAGCCTTATTTTCGATGGGCGCTTGGCTTAATCCTACTAGAATAGTTAAAGCAATCAGGTGAAATTGTAATACTCTGGATTCGTTCGTGAATTTCAACTATTCATGCCGCATCAGGCAGGCGCTCTCACAGTAAACTGACGAGCGGATATAGCATAAATCTTTTCGCTTCGGAGCTAACGGAACTGAGAGATCTTATTGGACCCCTTTGGCCTCAGAAAATCAAACATTATATAGAAGGAAGCTTTATTTAAAACTATCCGTTCGAAGCACTCCATAGTGTGTTAAATCTTCATAAACGTCTCCCTTAACCAATAAGGCTTCCCAATCCAATAAGCCAGTTCTGCCATATTATGTCTCTTGTTCACATGCAATCCAACTACTCCAAGGAATTTCCCGCCTTCTGTAAGTGTAACAGCGAACGAATAACTATCACCTCTGGCCATAGCCTCCTGTCTAGCTTGGATAAACGAAGGGGCGGAACCTGTTGGATACGGATGAGGGATGCTCAAAGTTGTATCCGCTACATCCCTATTTCCCGCTAGACTCTCTATTGCCTCAGCATCCTGAAGCTCAAGGGGACGTAATGTCAGTCGTTCTGTAACCATCGCTTTTACCATGAAAATACCTCCCAAGACTTTTTATTTGGAACACAAAAAGCCCCATCCCATAAGGGACGGAGCAACCTTTTACCCATCCAACAAAGCGGCTTGGCGCTTGTAATGATCCTCGATGACCATACAAGCCATTGCTTCAATAACCGGAACTACACGCGGGCAAATGCATGGATCATGTCTGCCGATTGTTCTGATTTCGCGTTCCTCACCATTTGCATCCACCGTACGCTGCGGCAATGAAATCGAAGAGGTCGGCTTGACGGCAACGCGGAAAATGATGTCCGCGCCCGTGCTGATGCCACCTACAATTCCGCCCGCATGATTTGTTACGAAGCCGTTCGCGTCCATCTCATCGTTATGCTCGCTGCCGCGCATCGTTGCCGCCGCAAATCCTGCACCGAACTCGATGCCCTTGATTGCCCCGATGGACAGCATCGCTTTTGCCAGCTCCGCATCCAGCTTATCAAATACAGGCTCGCCGAGCCCCGGCAGCACACCGCTGACACGGCATTCCACGATGCCGCCACTGCTGTTGCCTTCTGCAGCCAGTTGCTCGACCCGCTCTACCATGCGCTCTGCCGCAACAGGGTCACAGGCACGCACTGGATTGCGCTCGATCGCATCGGGATCGAATGTTTCACACCGGATGCCATCAATTTCCTTCGTATAGGCCACTATAGATACACCGCGGCGCTCCAGCAGCTTCCGAGCCACAGCTCCCGCCGCTACGCGCCCAGCCGTTTCTCTGCCGGACGCTCTGCCGCTTCCCCGGTAATCGCGGAAACCATACTTTTGATCGTAGGTGAAATCAGCATGCCCAGGACGGTATAGATTTTTAATATCATCGTATGCCGATGGGCGCATATCCGTATTGTTGAGCAAGATGCAAAGCGGCGTTCCAGTCGTCTTTCCTTCAAAAATACCGGAGACAATACGGATTTTGTCGTACTCTTTGCGGGGCGTCGTAACGGAAGACTGACCAGGACGTCTACGGTCCATTTGCACCTGCACATACGCCTCGTCAATTTCAACTCCAGGGGTTACTCCCTCCACAATAACGCCTACTGCTTCGCCGTGCGACTCACCAAACGTCGTCATTTTTAACCGTTCGCCAAATGTACTTCCTGCCATCTATCTTCACTCCCGTTAGTTGTTAACCTCAGATTTCCTTAACACCAAGTTTAACAGTATACTTGTGATAAATGAAATCACATTATTTATACGTTGACATAGAGAGGATTGATGGCAAAGGTGGCGACTAATACCGAATGGTACAGAATCTTCCTGCATGCAGCCGAAAACTCCAATTTGACGAAAGCAGCACAAACACTTCATATGACACAGCCTTCCGTCAGCTACGCGATCAAACAGCTTGAGGACGAGCTTGGCGTCAAGCTGTTTGATCGTTTGTCCAAAGGAGTACGCTTGACCTACGAAGGCGAGGCTCTGCTGCGGCATGTCCGGCAAGCGTTCGAGGAGCTTGAAACAGCCGAGCGCAGCATGAAGCAAAGGCTTCAATTAAACGAAGGCATACTGCGAATTGGAGCCAACGGTGCAATTATCAAACATTTTCTACTTCCTATGCTTGACGCCTTTCACGAGCGTTATGCAGGCATCCGTATTCAGTTGTCACAGGAGCGGACAAGCCTTATTCTCGATCGTCTGAAAAAAGGTTCCCTCGATATCGGCTGTGTGTATTTACCCGTTTCCGATGAGGAAATTGAAATTGTCGGGAGCGATGCCTCGCCTTATTGCGCGGTAGTCGGAAAAGCTTTTGCGGACTGGTCACGAGAACCCGTCTCGGCAGAACAGCTTGCGAAGCTACCCCTGCTCATGCTCTCGCCCGGTAGCTCAACAAGATCCTTTATCGAGGATTGGTTCCGGCACCAGGGAATAGAGGCCGAGGCCGATTTTGAGCTGAACAGTCTGGATATGCTCAGCGAGTTCACAGAAAGGGGATACGGCGTTTCCTTTCTGCCGCGGGCTTACGTGGAACCGCGTATTGCGGACGGAACGCTGGTCGAACTGCGCACCGAAATTCCGCTGCCGGACCGCCGGATCGGAGTCGCGATTCGCAAGAATTTTACACCTTCAATTGGGGCAAAATCCTTTTTGGAATTGCTAATTCGTTGAAGCCTAGCTTAGGGGCACTCACCTTTAGGTAAGTACATGAACTAAATGTGCGTACTTACGCAATTCCTTAATACGGGTTACACTCGATTTCAGAAACAGATACCGCTCAAGGAGGGAAACAAAAATGAAAAAAACGCTTGTTATCGTCACGCATCCAAATATGGATACGTCCATCATCAATAAATACTGGGTAAAGGAGCTTCGCAAATACCCGGACAAATATACGGTTCATGAACTTTACAAAGCTTATCCGGATGAAAAAATTGACGTGGAAAAAGAACAAAAGCTGGTTGACGAGCATGAAAATCTCGTCCTGCAGTTCCCTATGTACTGGGCAAGCTCACCGCCGCTGCTTAAAAAATGGTTTGATGAAGTATTCACCCATGGCTGGGCCCACGGGTCAAAGGGAAAAGCATTTGAAAACAAAAAAACCGCTCTGGCCATATCCTTAGGAGCGCAAGAAGTCGACTTTAGCAAGGATGGAATGGTAGGCCACGAGCTGGATGAGGTTCTGCTTCCTTTTAAAGTGAACTTTGAATTCGTCTTGGCTGATTATCGTCCTCCCTTCACCTTCTTTGCAGCTGAATACAATATGGTAGAAAACAGTGAGTTATTGGGCAAATTGGAGCGCAACGCTCAGGGATATGTTGAATTTCTGGATAAGCTTTAATCTAAGGAGGAATTATTAATGAAAACACTTGTTATCGTAACGCATCCAAATATGGAGACATCCATCGTCAATAAACGCTGGGTAGAAGAGCTCCGCAAATACCCAGATAAATATACCGTCCATGAGCTTTACAAAGCTTATCCGGATGGAAAGATCGACGTAAAAAAGGAACAAGAGCTGGTTGAAGCCCATGGCAATCTGGTTTTTCAATTCCCTGTTTACTGGTGGAGTTCCCCGCCGCTGCTAAAACAATGGTTTGATGAAGTATTCACCCATGGCTGGGCCTACGGATCAAAGGCGGAAGCATTAATAAACAAAAAAACCGCACTGGCCTTAACGGCCGGCGGAACGGAGCATGATTTTAGCGCGGAAGGAAGCTTAGGCAAAACTCTTGATCAGTTCCTGGTTCCCCTTGAAACGTCTTTCTCGTTCTGCAAAGCCGACTACCGCTCTTTCTATGCCTTTTATGGAGCGGAGCATTATTTGGCCGATAACAGCGATTTGCCGCTTCTATTGGATCGCAGCGCTCAGGGTTACGTTGAATTTTTGAACAATCTTTAATTTAATTGCATCAAAAAAAGCAGCATTTCCATTAATGGAAATGCTGTTTTTTTACTATGATTCGTTAAATAGGAAGCGGCTCGGTCTCCGCCTTGGCGCCGGGTAAGAAGTTTTTCTCTCCCCACAGGCACATCATATCCAGCACTGGGATAATCGATCGGCCCCGCTCGGTTAAAGTGTACTCCACCTTTGGTGGAACCTGCGGAAACTCCTTACGGCTAATAAGTCCATCCGCCTCCAATTCTTTTAACATCAAGCTTAACGATTTAAAGGATATGGTGCCCATTCCCCGCTGCAGCTCATTGAACCGCATAACCTTTTTTTCGAAAAGCCAGTACAGAATGGTCATCTTGAATTTACCGCTTATTACAGATAAGGTGTAGCCGAAGCTAGTATCCTTTTGATGAATGCCGGTTAGTTCACAAATGTCATCACCTATGGCGGTTGCCTCCTTTTGAAATATTCGACGGAAAAGTTGACGAGGACGCTTCCTTGCTCTGGCCAAGCCGTCTCTGTAGTGGATAGGCCGCGATCGAGTTATGTTACTCCGCTCTGAACTCACTATACCATTTTGGAACGATTAGCTCAAAACAGTCCTGATCCCCCAATACCCAATTGATTTTCCCATCCCTTGACAGTTCACTACGCAATGTAGTAAATCGGAATCACTACGAAACGTAGTGAATAAACTCATTATGGACGCATAATGACGTAAGAGGTGTTCACTGTGAACCAAGTTCAAAAGCTATCGGATACTGAATTGGTATTAATGGAGGCAATTTGGGAATGTACATCTCCGGTTACCTCGACGGAACTGTTGCGGCTGTTTTCCCAAAAAGGGCGAGAATGGAAAGGGCAAACCATTTCCACCTTCCTATCTCGATTGGTGGATAAGGGAGCACTCACTGCTACACGTCATGGACGAACAAACAGTTATGTGCCTCGCATTTCGCGTGAAGACTACAAGCTCGCCGAAACCCAACACGTTCTGGACGGATTGTATAAAGGTTCGGTGAAAAACCTGATTTCGGCTTTATATGATGGCGACAAGTTGTCGGACAGCGATATCGCTGAAATCAAACAATGGTTTTCGGAAAAGTAGGGCTAGAGATGAAAACACTTTTAGACTTTATTGTCTCTTCGTCTATTGCTGGAAGCATCGTTGTTCTGTGCCAATTGTTGCTAAAGCCATTTGTCATTAAGCTGCATGCAAGATGGAGCTACCGTCTGACGAAATTAGCTGTAGGTATTAAATTCGATGTCCGACCAAAAAGCAACCTACTCTGAACCTTCTTCGCCTCCTTGGTTACTAAGCACCCAGACGGGTCGTTTCTTATTAATCGTATGGGTATTGGGAGCAGTTGGGTTCTCGACATGGCAGATCTACTGTTATATCAAATTCGCAAAAAATGTTCGAAGCACTTGGTTGCCAGTTCCGAAAGAAAACGAAGCCGTGCACTTACTAAATGAACTAAAACAAAACTTGTCCATACCAGACAAAGTTCAAATTGCCTACAGTAATGGTATTAGCAGTCCCATCCTAATGGGAATACGTTCTCCCGCCATACTGTTACCTGCCGCACATTGTTTACAGGCCAATTTGAAGTTGGTCATTCATCATGAACTGGTTCATTTGAAGCAAAAGGATTTATGGGTGAAATTGCTTGTATTAGTAGTCAGTGCTGTTCATTGGTTTAATCAGTGGAAAACAATTAATGAGGAGGCTTGGCATGATGATGAATGTAAAAAAGGTAAAGAAGAAGTCTCTGCTAATTGCCACACTGACCATTATGGTTGGTAGTATAATTAGTGTTTCATCTTCGGTTTGGGCTATGAAATATGTCCCTCCTATGGATGAAAATACACAGCAGCAACAACCACCTACTGATGAAAAGTAATCTTATTCAAGAACACCGCCTTTTTCAGGCGGTGTTCTTGAATAATGAAGTGATTGAATTTATCAAGTCCTCTAAGGAGCCAATTCTCTGCTCAACTGAATCAACATGATAAAACGTACATGTGTTTCCGATTTCATTCAGTTCATTTGTTGAGGAGTATAAACAAATTTTCTTCCCTGCCCCCAAAGCAATTCCTAACTCAACATGACTCCCTTTCCCTGCTGGAATCATGACAATTACTATATCTGCAGCCAACACCCCTGAAACTTCTTCTTGGCCAATTTTACGGAGTTCGGCAATGGAGTCTATTTTCGAATTTGTCGTCCAGTCGTACGTCTGTTGGAAACCATACGCTTTCAAACTCTCAGCTACGTGCCGCACGTTTTCTTTGTTTTTGAGACTGGACGCTATATAAAATTTCATTTCGCTCCCCCATTCTAAATCAGCCTGAACCCGCTATACCATTTAGGCACAACTGACTCAAAATGATCATGGTCTTTCATGACTCTGTGGACTTTCTCCATCATCGAATCTAATTCTTCCGGCTTCACTTTTAAAATCCAGACCACGGATGAAATCAACGTCATCGCCATATAAAGAGAATACAGTCGCCAAAACTGCTCTGAAGGCTCCATGCCGCTATTGTATCCTTGAATTTGACCAACTGAAAAAGGAACACTGACTTCCGAACAGAATATACCGACCTTTACAAACTCATGAATTGGATCGCCCCAGTCCCATCTGTTGAAGTCGATAATGCCTGAAAGCGTATCATCCTTCATAATAAGGTTTCCAAAATGAAAGTCGTCATGCTGAAACCGATTAGGCCTGTCTTTCAAGAGATCGAGATGCCCGTCTTTAAAAGAGAGAAGCTTCTCATTTTCATTTATGGAAACGCCGCATTCCGCATATTCCTTCCGGTACGTTTGAGTAACCTTTGTGAATTTGCTCAAGCTTGGAACAATGTTTGAACAAAGAATTATGGTAGCGCAGTTGTTTAAAAAGATCCCTTACCATACTCTGCCTGCTTTCATTAATCTTGATTAGCGGTTTCATCAAGGTCTTCATTATAAGCAAGAATTCCGCGTTTAAAATACTGAAGTTTCTCATCCGTCGTAGATTCCATCAAATTAGCAATCAGCAGCTCCACACTTTCCTTGTACTGCCCCGTATTGTACAGAGCCATGCTGAGAAACACTCGGATCGCCTTATTTTCCGGAAACTCATCTCTGCCCCTGCGCAAGGTTTCAACTGACTTCTCGTAATGTCCCCAGTATCGGTACGTACTCCCGAGCCCCATCAGGCATCTTTCACGGTCAGCTCCTGATAAGCCTAGTTCCAGCGCCTTCTCGTAAAAGGGAATCGCCTCTTTACCCAGCCCCGAGTTGTCATGAACGATCCCGGTTTGGTAGTTGGTCTCTGCATCCTCTGGATATTCGGAAAGTAAAGTTAATAAATCCTCGCGAACTGCGGCTAAAATCTCCTGATCCTGCTTGGCACGCCCTGCTTCTCGACGTTCAATTAATTGATTTAGTCGTTCTCTATTCATCTTATAATCCTCCTCTACTGCTCTTCCTTTCAATGGCTTTCCTAACAGTTCGCGATAATTGGAATAATTTCCTTTTCACTTTTAGTAATCTGCTATTTCCAACCGAAAACAAAGACCATCCTGTATGCAGGATGGCCGCCTACCTAATACCTATTCCTTGCTCCCCTGATACTGCTCGAGAAGTTCTTCAATTGAAACCCCATTGATCTTCAGTCCCTTAATGTCGCAATCTTTAATGTCCACATTAGAAAGGTTGCAGTTAAGAAAGGACGTCCCGTTCAATTCGACGTTCTCAAATCGGTTACTCTTCCCATCAGACTTTATATCATGGAAATATGCTCCGCCCATTTCACATTGGCCAACCTCAATCTCCCATAACCCAATCTCATTGAATTTAGCAAGATGCATGTTAATGTTGTGGAAAAAAGCTTTGCTCATATTAATGTCATCAAATTTGGAGCTTTCCAAATTGATGTTAACGAACCTCGTTTTGTACAAATCGATGTCGTCAAAATTACTTTCCCCCATTGAAAGGCGGCGGAATTGAGCTTCCCTCGTTGTAATCACATACAACCCTAGTTTAAAAAAAAGACCATTCTCCACCTTGGAGAACGGTCTTTCATGTTGTCAGTCCGCAATGCGGACTTCAATTCAGCCTTGCTCAGCTTGAACTCATCGAGTTCGAGCTCAGTTAATCGAAGTAAACGGCCTTGCCTGTTTTGGACGATTCGTAGATCGCTTCAAGAATCTCAGAAACGACAAGAGCTTGCTCCGCCGTAACGACCGGGTCTGTGTCATTGATGACCGCTTGAATCCAAGCGCGTGCTTCCAGCTCGCCCGGATCTTCGGATGCACCTTCGTAGAAGGCTACGCCGCCGCTGCTCAGCTCGATTTCTTTAACGTACAGGCGAGCATTCTCCTCACCGTTGATGCGCAGGCAGCCCTTCATGTCGGCGCCAGCTTTGGTGCCGCTCAGGGATACTTTCGCCTCATCCACTTCCAGGGAATTAAGCGCCCAGCTGGATTCCAGCACGATAGAAGCACCATTCTCCATAGTGATCATGGCGAAAGCAGAGTCTTCAACCGTAAACTTAGCTGGATCCCAAGGGCCCCAAGCGTTTGCGGCATTTTCCTTCTGGGATAGCTTATGGTAAGCACGGCCGAGAACTGCCTTTGGCTTGTAGTTATCCATCATCCACAGCGCCAGATCAAGCGCATGCGTGCCGATGTCGATGAGCGGGCCTCCACCTTGTTTGTCCTCGTCGAGGAATACACCCCAAGTTGGTACAGCACGACGACGGATCGCATGAGCTTTGGCAAAGTATACTTCGCCAAGTTCGTCACGAACGCAAGCTTCCTTCAGGTAACGAGTATCACCGCGGAAGCGGTTTTGGTAGCCAACCGTCAGCTTTTTGCCGGTACGCTTAGCTGCTTCCAGCATGCGGCGTGCGTCATCGGCTGTTTTGGCCATAGGCTTTTCACACATGACATGTTTGCCGGCTTCAAGCGCAGCGATCGCGATGTCTGCATGGGAATCATTAGGTGTACAAACATGCACAACTGTGATTGAAGGATCGTTCAACAGATCATGATAATTCTCATATACAGCTGCTTCTGCGGAACCGAACTTGCCCTTGGCTTCTTCAGCACGTTCACGAACGACATCGCAGAACGCCACCATTTCTGCTTCTTGAACTTTGGCCAGAGATGGCATATGTTTACCGTTTGAAATACCGCCGCAGCCAATAATACCTACGCGTACTTTAGACATGTTAAGTTCCTCCTAGGTTCCATATGAAGAGTTATTGTTGTTTTTAGGTTTTATAAGCTTGAAGCGGGATGCTACAAACACTAGAATAAGTATAAGAGAACTGAACTACAAAAATAAAGCTTCTTTGTAGTGCTGCTTTTATGCGATCTTGGTATATGGAGGCCCTCCCCTTTGGAAGTCTATAACGAAAAGGTACTTTATGAAAACCCTCTTTTGTCCCTTCGCATCTTTCGCTCGCAGCGAAATCACAATCTGCTCATCAACTGGCATTATCACCGGGAGCTGGAATTGTTATTCGTACTGAGCGGAGGTTTGGAAGTTCACGTAGAGGAGGAATGCTTCCAACTCGGGGCAGGAGACGTGGCCATTGTTGGCGCCAATCAACTGCATCGCGACCGAAGTTCGTCCGAGTCGCTGGACTATATTGTGCTCCAGTTTGATTTGGAGCAGTTTTTTGACCATAGCACAATGCCTTATATGCGCTTTTTCATGGAGACGAATCACCCGCTGAGCCAGGTGAACTACATCTTCCAGGAGAACTCCCTTGTCAAAGAGGAAATTGGACAGACCGTCCGAGGCATCCTGGAGGAGGCCACCTCCAAGGTGATTGGGTATGAGCTAGCGGTCAACATGCTGGTCAAAAAAATCCTCTTGCTGCTGCTGCGCAACGACAAACGTCAGATTCTGGCGGATCAGGATAACTTCGATCGGCTTCGCCTGAAGCCAGTTCTGACTTTTGTCGAGCAGCATCTGACCGATCGAATCCAGGTCGAGGAAGTGTGCAAGCTGGCGAATATGAGCTACTACTATTTCGTAAAGTATTTCAAAAAAACAATTGGCCTCAGCTTTACGGAATACGTCAACTACCGCAAAATCAAATGGGCCGAGCGCATCCTGCTAACGAAGGATTTGAGCATTTCTGAGGTTGGAGACCGCATTGGCATGCCGAACATGGCCCATTTTTACAAGATGTTCAAGAAATACAATGACTGCTCGCCTAAGGAATTCCAGAAAAAAATGCTCGCTTGGGGCCGCAACTAAGCGAAAGCACTGCGGCTTCGCCATCCATGGACCGGGTCCGTATGAGCTGAAATTCGAGAATGCTGCCTAGAAGCGTAGCTCTGGTATATCATGAACAAGAAACCGGACCCTCCCTTGCGGAGGTCCGGCTTCTTGTTGTTCAACCTGATGTGCGATTCCGACTCAGCTTGTAGTTACTTTTTTGGGCAAAACGAGCTTGTAACCTACACCACGGATGGACTCGATGCATACCGAGTTGGCGCCAAGCTCAAGCTTCTTGCGGAGGGAGCTAACATGAACGTCCACCGTCCGCTGGCCGCCGATATAATCGAAGCCCCATACTACATTCATTAAATCATCCCGCGTAATGACCATGCCCGGCCGTTGGATCAAATAAAGCAGCACCTCGAACTCCTTCGGGCGCAGCGACACCTGCTCTTGACCAACGATTACCTCGTAACGCTCGGGATAGATCGATAGATCTCCGGCCGTGATGACCTTGTCCTGAGACTCAATCTGATCCGGCACGGCATTGCCGGAACGTCTAAGCACTGCAGATACCCGGGCAAGCAGCTCCGCAACGCCAAAAGGCTTCGTAATATAATCATCCGCCCCATGCTTCAATCCTTGCACGACCTCTTCCTCCGCCGTGCGCGCCGTCAAAATGATTACAGGCGTCTTAACTCCGTTCTGCCTCAGCTTGCCAAGCACCTCGAAGCCGCTCATTCCTGGCAGCATAATATCCAGCATGATCAGGTCAAAGCTACGCTGAATGGCTGCCTGCAAGCCTTCTCCACCGTGGTCGCAGACAGTCACGTCGTAGCCTTCTTGAGTTAAATTATAGGAGAGCAGCCTCGAAAGGGTGGGCTCGTCCTCTATGACAAGCACTTTATGCGACATATCCATTCGACCTCCAGCTATCCTGAACGGGGAACCCGTTCTCTGTATTGTTCATCGGAAGCAAGCTCATCCCTGCTTGAGGCCGCGTATAAACTTAGCGCCAGCTGCAGTTCCTTGCGGGAATCGCTTCTATCGATTTATTTTACCATGCGGGACAGCCTATCGGCCAAAAACATTCTAACGTGTAATTCTTAGTACTGAATTAGTGTAGAACTTAGTACTGAATGACCGGAAGTTCCAACGTAAATACTGTGCCTATACTAAGCGTACTATCGACCGAAATCGTGCCCTTGTGCAGTTCGACCAGATGTTTCACGATCGACAAGCCGAGCCCAGTGCCGCCGCTAACTCGGGATCTGGCTTTGTCCACCCGATAAAATCGCTCGAAGATACGCGGCAGATCCTTTTTTGGAATCCCGATGCCGGTGTCGCTGATACGGATGCGTACCATCTCAATTCCATCTTCCCGTGTTGTGAGCGAAGCCACCAAAGATACATGACCGCCCTCGGGCGTATAATTGATGCCGTTTTGCAGCAGATTGATGATGATTTGCCGCAGCCTGTCCTCATCCGCCTCCAGATAAATTCCTTCTGCAATGGATGTCTCCAGCGTGATGGACTTTTTGGCGGCTTCCGACTCCATTACGACAATGGAACGGTTGAGGAAGGCCGATAGATCAACCGGGGACATCTGCAGCGGCACACGCCTCGACTCCACCTTGGAAAGCTCCAGAATATCTCCGATAAGACGGTTGAGCCGCTCGCTCTCGTCATAAATGATCCCCATGAACTGCTGCGACATAACCGGATCGTGCACGGCTCCACCTAACAACGTCTCGGCAAAACCTTTGATCGCCGTTATCGGCGTTCTCAGTTCATGCGACACATTGGCAACGAATTCGCTGCGCATCCTCTCCAGCCTGCGGATCGCTGACACATCCTGCAGCACCAGAAGCACGCCTCCGTAACTCTTGTCGGTTTCGTATACGGGCACCAGATTCAGCTCAAGCAACCGCTCCTCCGGAAAATAAAACGTAATCTCATCATGCAGAGGCCGTTGATTATCCAGCCCTTGCTGGATGAGCTGAGACAGCTCGTACTGCTGCTTCGCCTCGCTGTAATGCCGGCCGACCATCTCGCGATACTCGAAGCCGAGCACCTCCTCTGCTCTCCGATTGAGCAGCACCATTCGGCCTTCCGGGTTGATCATGACCACGCCGCTGGCCATATTGTCGAGTACGCTGTATAGCTGAGTCTCATTTTGCTGAATTCGGTTCATTTGCACCTGCAGGCCTTCTGCCATGGAATTGACAGCGGCTCCAAGCTCGCCGATCTCATCCTTGCTGCGGATGTCGACACGCACCTCGTAGTCCATCGCCTTGATGCGGCGTGCAGCGCGGGTTATCTGCTCTAGTGGACGGGTAAGTCCAAGCGCGACTCGATAGCTGACCGCTGCGGCCAGCAGGAACAGTAGCAGTAGGCCGGCGATTAGCACCGTCCAAAGCTTGTTCACGCTGCTATCAACCGACGCTAGGCTGTAAGACAGGCGAATAAAATTGGAAGGTTTTTGCTTCGTATCCGCAACCATAGCGACATATAACATATTCTGCCCTACCGTATCGCTATAGCGGATGGCGTTGCCAGCCCCTTCCGCCTGTGCTTGCTGCACCTCGGATCTGTCTAAATGGTTGTCCATCTCAGCAGCGTCATAGTCCGAGTCGCCAAGCACCTTGCCATCCTTGCCGATAAAAGTGACACGCGCTCCTGTGAGCTCTTTGATTGTTGTCGCCTTTTGCTTGAAGTAGGCCGCCGTTTCCTCCACGGAGCCGATTTCCCACTCCATATTGGCATTGATGACCTTCATCTCGCGCAGCATGCTCTCTTCTTGTGCAGCGATATGGTTGTCCTTATAGGTTTTGCCCATTAAGAATCCGGCTGCCGTCACCGACAGACCAATCATTACGATCATAATCCAAGTTAATCGAACTCGAAAACGCTTCATGCCGGCATCTCCCCGTTGTCATCTGCAAGCTACTGAAATACCCATCTATCGTACATCCAGCTTATACGGGGTGCTATAGGAGTATTGTAAACTTTATGTAAAATTTTCATTCGCTCACGCGGAAGCTAAACCATTTGGACCATGCCGCTCCGCTCTCTCGCCCACAAGAGAAAAGGATTGGACAGGAAGCGTTGATTCCTACCCGAAATTGTCGAGGGGAAAACCAGAGAGGCTTCGAATTAGACTCAGCTAAGCTAAAAGCGAAACAGCGGCAGCTTTGGACGAGAAGTCCTGGACTGTCGCTGTTTTAATGAAATGCGTATCCATTGCAGGATACAAAGACAAAGACAAATGCCTAATGGTACCGCCTTCCAAGATGGACCAACATAAGCGGAGCATCAAGAAAAGTTAAGGTGATTTCTTTACATAACTGATTACCTTTCCTAAAACATCTTTTTTTGAATAAACTGCTCCATAACAAGAGAACTGTTCTCCTTTCCCCGCCACTTTCTGTACCGCGCACAGCTCCTAGCGTGTGGTACAGAAAATCAGCGGCATGCCGCCTTCCGGGTTTTGTGGAAGGCGAAAAACCCCCAATAAAAAAAGGGGGTAGTCGATGGAAGTGATGAAGGGAGGAGCGCAGGTGTAGCGGAGGGGCAGCGAATCCTTTTGGAGAAGCGGAAGCGGTCCCCTTGGAAGACGGATGGCCACAGTTAAATGTGTGAGGCAATCCGGGCATCCGTCTTCCAGAAGGATCGGAGAAAGGATCGCTGTCCCGTAGCGGAGATCCGGCGCTGCTTGCTGAATTAGTATTACAGCCCGAAGCCGAAAGGATAAGTCTCCGAAAGCTGCATCGGCAACCGCCCGGAAGGCTTGAGCTCGCCAGTGAGCGCCTTGGCGACAGAACGAAGTGCAAGCGGACGGCATTCGTACACCGCCAAAAATACTTTTACCTGCGGGAACAAATTAACGTCGAGCGGATTGCGCACGGACACGCCTATCGTCTTCTCTGGGGCAAGCTTCAGCAGCTCCTCGGCAATCTGCCGCTCAAGCGGATGTTTCATCGCATCATAGCTGACAAATACAATGCGATCAAATTGCTGCAAATCTGCGAGCGGGTTCTCGCTGTTCATGTGACGCTCCTCAACATTCGGCAGCTTTTGGGCCAGCCAAGAGCCAAGCGTGCCATCACTCGAAAGAAGCTCGTCGGCCACGGATACAGCTTTAATTTCCGGCCAAAGCACGAGTGTACGGCCTTCCCCAGGAAGAGGAAGTAAGCCGCCTTCGTTCTTGACGAGCGTAACAGAAGCTTCACTCCACCGTTCGGCCGCAGCACGGTGCTGGGGCGTGGCGATCAGCGGAGCTGTCTCTTCCCATGTTGCGAGCGGTTCGCCAGCGTTCAGCTTGGTTTTGAGCGCAAGAATACGATCCAGCGATTGCTCTAAACGCGCTTCTGTCAAACGGCCTTCTTCGACGGCCTTCGTGACAGCTTCCAGTGCGGCAAGCTGTTTCTCGTAAGTATGGCTAACCAGCACGAGATCCGCACCAGCCGCAATCGCTTTCACGGCACCTTCGGCCGGTCCGTAATGACTGTCGATCGCGTCCATTTCCAAACAATCGGTCACAATAACGCGGTCATAACCGAGCTCCCCGCGCAGCAACCCGGTCAGGACAGGCTCGGACAAGGTTGAAGGGTCGCCACTTGGATCGAGAGCAGGCAAGCAAATATGTGCGGTCATGATGACATCTGTGCCAGCAGCAATCGCTGCCTTGAATGGAGGAAGCTCAATCTCTTCTAACCGCTGGCGGTCATGCGTGATAATAGGCAGAGCATGATGGGAATCAACGCTTGTATCGCCATGGCCAGGGAAGTGTTTAACGGTAGCTGCGACTCCGGCGGACTGATAACCTTCAACTGCAGCGGCCCCAAGCTCGGATACAAGTTCGGATCGGTCTCCAAAAGACCGCACGTTAATGACTGGATTGTCCGGGTTGTTGTTCACATCCAGGCACGGAGCAAAGTTCAGGTTCACCCCGAGCAGTCGCAGCTCTTCTCCTGAGATGCGGGCTGTTTCATACGCGGCTTCACGGGAGCCTGTAGCTCCAATCGCCATATTGCCCGGCATTAGTGTTACACCGTTTACGATGCGAGCGACCATGCCGCCCTCTTGATCGATGCTGACCAGCAGCGGCGGACGTCCAGCAGCCGCAGTCGCCTGATGCAGTCGGTTCGATAGGCTGTGCACCTGACGAGCATCATCTATATTACGGGTAAAATAAATAACTCCCCCAAGTCCATTCTGCTCGATAACTTCTAGAATTTCGGCCGAAGGCTCTCTATCGGGAAAGCCGAATACAAACAACTGAGCTGCCTTTTCTTTCAGAGTCCAGCTCGCATAAATCTTTTGCTTCGAGGCTTCATTTTTGCTCGTTTCGATCAATGACATGATTGCAATACCTGCCTTTCTTCAAAAAACGATTAATATAAAGCTCAACACGATTAATTGTATCAGCACCCGTAATGAGAATCCATATCCACTACTGACTAAAGTGTCGCATGCGCGGTCATATGGACAGTCACTTGGACGGTTACAGTTGCACGGTTACTTGCACGGTCACATGAACGACTACTAGCTTATCCCTTAATTTGATAAGCTGCTTTCAGGAACAAAAAAAGGCTCCCAAAGGAGCCATAACTGTTGCTATTGCCTACGCATACGGTCTGCGGCCTGACGCATGGCGTCATAGAAAACCTGCCATTCCGGCGGCCGACCGAGCTCGGAATTCGTAGCGGCAGCGCCGCTCACTGCCCAAGCCTCTACTTGCTCTGCCTTCACAGCTTCCGCTGTGTTCGAAGCCGTCTCGCCTGATGCCTCTTCACTACCAGCTGGCTCCCCGGTCAACAAGCCGCCACGGCTATTTATTGCCTTGTTCTGCTCTTCCATGTCGATCCTCCTTCAACGCTGAGACGGCTATCAGCCCTCCAGCCAATCCCTTCGCAAGGTGAAGATTTCCTTCAGCTCGTCAGTGGACAGCTCCGTAATCCACTGCTCGGACTGGCTGACAACCTGATCGTTGAGCGACTGCTTGCGCTCAATCATCTCATGGATCCGCTCTTCAAGTGTGCCGAGAGCGACAAACTTATGGACCTGAACTTGCCGCGTCTGGCCGATTCGGAAAGCGCGGTCGGTCGCCTGATTCTCTACAGCAGGATTCCACCAGCGGTCAAAATGGAACACATGGTTGGCTTCGGTCAGATTAAGACCTATTCCACCTGCCTTAAGCGACAGCACGAACGCTCCGTGAGGCTGCTCCGGATCTTGGAACGCCGCGATCATTTCATCGCGCTTCACCTTCGGCACGCCTCCATGCAAATATGGAACCGGCAAGCCGAGACGCTCCTTGAGAATTCTTTGAAGCGCTAAACCCATATCTACGAACTGTGTGAAAATGAGCGCGCGCTCGCCTTCCGCGGCCATTTCCTCACACATCTCCAGCAGCCTCATCAGCTTGGCGGAGCGATCCGGCGTCCATAGGCCGCTGTCCTGCTCTTCGCCGAGCAGCAGCGCCGGATGGTCGCATACCTGCTTAAGCCGCGTGATGGAGGCCAGGATCAATCCACGGCGCTGCATCGGCGCCAGCGTATCTAGCTTTTCCAACAGATCCGATACGATGCCCTCGTACAGCGCTCCCTGCTCCGCGGTCAAGGTCACATAAACCTGACCTTCATTTTTCTCAGGCAGCGACAACTGGATGGCGGGGTCCTTCTTCAGTCGGCGAAGCATGAACGGCTTGATCCGCCGCTGCAGCGAAGCGATCATCTCCACGCTGCGCTCCTTTTCGATCGGTAGAATGACAGCCCGGCGGAACTCCGGCAATGAGCCAAGATAACCCGGATTCGTAAAGTCGTAGATCGACCAAAGCTCGCTCAGCCGATTCTCCATCGGGGTCCCGGTCATCGCGATGCGATGACTGCTGCGTAAGTTACGGATAGCCGAGGACTGCTTCGTATAGACGTTTTTGATGTTTTGCGCCTCGTCCAGACATAGGCTCTCCCACTGGAACGCACCAAGCTCTTCCTCATCCAGCGATGCCAGTGCGTAAGAGGTAATGACCAGATCCGCTCCCTTGGCAAATTCCAAAAAGGCATCCCGACCTCTAACACGCCGCGGCCCGTAATGAAGACGGACATCAAGTCCAGGTGCGAATCGCTGCAGCTCCTTCTCCCAGTTGCCGATAACTGAAGTCGGGCAGATGAGCAGCGACGGGTCTCCTTCACCACCTGTCTCCTTAATATGGAGCAAATAAGCGGTAAATTGAATTGTTTTGCCAAGTCCCATATCATCTGCCAGTGTAGCGCCCAGCCCAAAGCGGCGCAGGAAGGTCAGCCAGGACACGCCCTGATGCTGATAAGGACGCAGCTCACCTCTGAATGAGGACGGAACCTCGACGAGCGGCAGTTCTGTCGTGTCCTGCAGTTGATTCATCAGCTGCTGTAGATGTGAATTCAGCTCCACTTCCACCTTTAACAGCTCTTCACCGATCTCTTCATCCTCGGAGAGCGCGATGCCACCCTGCAAATGCATCTGCATAATATCTCTGAAGCTGAGCCCTTTGCGGCCACCGTTCTTCTTGATCCAGCCCCGGATGCGCGTAATGTCCTCGGGATGAAGGTGAATCCATTCCCCGTCGATCTTCATGAGTCGCTTGTTCTGCGCCGCCAACTTCATGAACTCTTCCTCGGAGAGGTCCGTACCGCCAAGCGCAAGCTTCCAGTCGAACTGGACAATTTGCGAAAGACCGAACATCGGCTGGTCCGCCGAACCGGCCGCCGACTTCAACTTGGCTTTGAGCCGGACTCTGCGCTTGCGGACATTTTCCCACCAGCCTGGAAGCAACACGGTCGCTCCGGCATCCAGCAGCTTCAGGCTTGCTTGCTCAAGGAACAGCCAGGCTTCCTCATCATCCAGCTTCCGTTTGACCGTCTCTTCCTCCGGTTCGATCCACTCTGGCAGTGCCTGGCTCCACTTGCGCTCTTCGCGCTGTAGTCGCTCTTCCATGAGCGGCAGCCACTCCTCGGGCAATCGCAGCACGGAGCCGGATGCTGGACGCCAGCTGCCCGCACGCCCGCCTCGATCCAGCGGAATCCAGCCGTCCTCACCGGAACGGCCGCGCAGGGCTGCTCGCAGCGTCCAATCACCGCTCTCATCCGGCTCAGCCAGCTGCAAGGCAATCCGAAACGGGAAGCTATCCTGCTTCAAGCCGATGCCGATGTACCAATCCTCTTCGTCGGGCGAGCGACGCTCCAATGCAGGCCCGATCGACCGTTCAAGCGAAGACCATGCGGCTCGCACCGTGCCGTCTTCGGTTATTAGTCCTTCCACACATGCACTCAGCCACTGCGACAGCCACTCGGCTGTGGCTTCATTTTTGTGACCACTATCAGGGGTATCCTGGAATCGCCAGCGCCTCTCCCTATCCTTCCAGCCGGTCCAATCAGGCTCGAAATGGCCCTCCGTCAATGCTTCCAGTATCCGCATGGCACCGGACTGCAGCTCCTTCGCCGACTGTCCCCATTCAATGGAGATCATCCTGACAGGCTGCGGTGAGGATAAATAATCCAACGCAATCAACGGACTCAGCAGCATTGGCCTTATTTTACTTGGCCCTTCCACTTCCAAATATTCAATCTCACTTCCGTACCAGGAAGGCTCATGCCATGCAAACAGCAGATTACGAATGCGAGCTTCAAGCTCTCCCGCATCCTCCGTTTGCAGCACGACACCAGCACCATTCCAGCTTCCTTCCATCACGATCGGTTTCGTTGCAGAGAATCCTTTCATCATTTCAAAATGGTTCCTTTCCGCAATTCTTCCTGGAAAGCTCTCATTCGCTGATATTTGGCCACAGTCCGCTCAAGGTAAATCTTCCAAGCTTCCGGTCTCTTCACCGCGACGTACAGCTTCTCCAGCTTCTTTAGCTGTTTGACAGCCATCCGATAGCTTTGCCTGTTGCGCATGGAAATCCACCCCTCAACAGCCTGATGGTACAGCGGGATCAACACAGAAGGCGCTCGCTTGGCAATAAGCCGCATATCAGCAGGATCCAGCTCATCGGGCCGCAGGCCCATCGCTAGCTGCAGATCCGCCCATTCCTCGAAGCTGCCTTTTTCCAGCAAAAGATCGGCCACAGCCATGTAGGAATATGGCATTTTGTCGATCATATAACGCTGCCAAGTCGGATTTTCTTGCTGTGCCAAATCCGCTTCGCGGCATAAAAGCAGGAATGGCTGAAGCAATCCGCCGCGTTTGCCGTCCGCGATGGCATTCAGATAATCCATCCACAGCTGAAACTTTTCCCATTCGCGACTCTCTAATCGCCGCTTTGCATATTCCAGTGCCAGCGCTGAGGCTGGCTCGGGCGGTGTCTGTTTCAGCCGCTCCACCGCTCTGCTGTCCTCGCCCTGGGCCGCATCCAGATAAGCAAGCGCGGTAAGCGGAAAATTCCGACCAGCATCGCTCGTTCCAGCCTCCTCCTGCGAGGAAGCAGGGGCTGATGCATCCTCACTGTCGGCTGAAGCACTGGATGGAGGCCCTGCGGCTTCCAGCAGCTTCTCCAGCTTCAGGCGCTCGTCCTCCCGCCATTCAGCATTATGCAGCAGAGCTGCCGCGAGTCCAAAATAAAGCTGGTTCCAACGGAACAGGCGAGCATCTGCACGGCCCGCTTGCTCCCGCAAATATGCGGCAAGCGCATCTCGCCAGGCCAGACCGGTTTCTTCCTCCGTGTCTGCTGTCAGTTGAGTTGCAAGCGAATAATAATGTTCAATCCACGGCTCCGCCATACGGGTGAAGCTCATCTCTTGATAATAGCGGCTGAAGGCATCCGACAGCCGGACTGCCCGCTCCGCCTGTTCCAGGATGAACAGAATCGAATACATCCAATGCATACGCTGGAGCGGCTTCGGCCAGTCGCGTGCAGATCCCTTGAGCGCAGAGAGCACTGACTGCAACGGATGAAGAGTATGGCGGCAGCCTTGCCAGGTCTGCCCATATTTGCGCTCCATCCAGTCCATCCACTCTCGGGGCGAGGCATCCTCGGAAAGTCCTACCGTAGCTGCAGCAGAGAGGGATGCCGCCTGCTCCGGCTGCGCCTTTTCCACCCAGCTTACCTTAACAGGACCTGCGCCAGTCAGCCGCTCCATCGCCCGCTCGGGCTGTCCGCCCTGCTGCTTGATCGCTGCAAAGTATACGGCCGCCATATGCTTGCACCATCCAGTGTATGGACAGCTGCAGCTGTTGTCTTCGAAACGGCTCCCCAAGATGACTTTATAGAAATCCGTCCCCGACACAACGCCTATAAGCAGCGATCCGGCTTGCTTCACTTGAGAAACTTTCCCCTGTGAAACATAGTCCCAGCCGCGAGAGATGATTTCCTTGCGCGTATAATCGGCGATTTTCCGCTCAAGCTCATTCAGAAACGATTCCGAGATTTCGTCCGCTCCCATTGCTGTCACCCGCTTTTCTTTTTCGGCATTCTTACCATTATACCAAAAAAACAAGCAAAACGGACTCAACTCAAAATGCTTCCATAAATCAAAGCCAGCCGTTAGCAATTTCCGGCTGCTGGCGGACAGTGGAGAAGCTAAAAAAGCCAGCCCGCGCATTAGATGCGCTTGCTGGCTCGAACGGTTGTTATAAAGCCTTAAGTTGAACTTTTGCGAAGGAAACAGAGCAGCGCCCAGCGCCTTTCCTGCCGTCGCTTGTATCGCGGGAGCATGCGGTACAAGCGAATTCCTTCTTCGAAGGCAGTTTTGGCTTCAGCCTTGCGGTTCAGCTCCTGTAGCAGTAAACCCATCCTGTAGTAGCTCTCACAGGAAGAGGACTGAATCCCAGAAAAGGTTTCCAGATGCTGGATCGCCTTGGATTTATCCGTGCGCGCCTTATGGGCAGCTAGGCGAAGATGGGGCTGGCCGTATTTGACCCGCGGATTGAGCTCAAGCGCTTTCAAAATGGCCGCTTCGCCCTCCTCTTGCCGACCTGTATGCAATAGGCTCGTGCCGTAATCGTCCCAGAACTCAGCGGAATCCTCCATCATATGCGAATCCTTCAGCGGCTCCAGCGTCCGCAACGCATCTCCGTATTTTTTGCGCTCAAGCAGCAGCCTAGACAGCTCCAGTCGGGAGCCGCTATTGCTCGGATTGGCATCCAGCTCGCGCCGGAGCGCGGAGATGCGCCTCCTTCTGCGGATCGGCTTCCTCAAACTAGGCGTAAGCCCGATGAAACGTCGGTCAATCAAGTACAGCACAGCGAGCAGAACGAGCAAGGCAATGAACGGGTTGCCAAGCAAAGCCCAGAGCAGGCCGAATAGTAGGGCAAGTTTCATTTCAAGCAACTCCAATCCCAAGAAAATCAGACGCTCCCATAATAGCATAGGATAGCTGGACCGGGAATCACTAAACAGGGTCGACTGATAATTGTCCCTTCACTACGCAAGTATTCCTTATTTATTCGCCCAAATAAAGAAAACACCGCACCCCTTCCTAGACCAATTCATAAGATAAGTTGACTGTATCCCTTAACCTTGTTGTAACCCACAAAAACCCGTGCAAGGAGGGGTGACGAAATTGAAAGGCTCTGACCACAAAAGCAAATTTTTGCTGACTCACCGGGAGCGTGAAGTATTCGAACTTCTTGTCCAAGACAAAACGACAAGGGATATCGCGGGCCAATTATTCATTAGCGAAAAGACAGTTAGGAATCATATTTCTAATGTCATGCAAAAATTGAACGTAAAAGGCCGCTCGCAAGCTGTAGTTGAACTGATCAAGCTTGGGGAGCTGACGATTTAGTCCCGGTCAGCGCTCTTGATAAGCCTTCCTTTACCGAATGCGCTCGGCGTATTCGGAAGGAAGGTTTTTTAATGCGATGAGGTTGGTACCCCACATTATTATATGGTGGCACTTTTACATCTAAGACAACTGCCGGAGTCAGTGCCTCTTTCCTTCGAATACTATGTTCATAGAGCATTCTCTCATAGTGATTGGAGGAAATCAGTATGGACCAAATAGTGGAAACCAGCAATTACAAAGGGTCCAGCATAGGAATCATCTTAGTTCTGTTTATCTTGCTCGCCATCGTGACTCGTACCTTCTATGCCGTTCCGCCCCACATCGATCCCATTTACCCTCCCGATGACGAATCGTCTTCCATGACATCTAATCCAGGATTTTATATTACCAACAACACGAGCAACATCCGGTTCAACGTCACCTTGCTTACGGACAGCGCGTCACCACCGACCCCAAATTCCTTTCTTTTTCCAAATGGCGGAGAGAACCGCTTTGAGCTGCCCACGGGCCGATTAGGGAACACGATCAAGGGCTCTGTCAGATATAACGCCGCTTACTCAAACAGCGCTATTTCTTTAGGCAATCTTTTTTTCACGCTTGAGCAAACACTCACGAAAGTCGGCTACGACACTTATTTATTTTCCTCGATCACTGGCATTTCTTCGACTGCACCAGTCCGTTGGACCTCGACCTCCACTCGTTTGACTATTGTCGATGCGTGAATTCAATTTGAAAATTTAACATCCCATACTCCACCACTTAGAAAGGCGGAGCATTCAACCCAACAAACAAGCGAGCCTTAGAATGAATTCTAAGGCTCGCTTGTTTGTGCCTAACGTTACTTATTGCCTAGCGGAGCGTCTTTGGCAAGCTGCTGCCGAAGCTCAGCATTTTTCGCAGCTAATTGCTTGGCTAAAGCGGTTTGTGAAGCTTCAATTTGGGCTGCTTTCTCGGTTAGCTTGGCAATCTGCGTCATTTTGCTGCTGAGATCGGTAGGGGAGGAGCTCATTTTGACGTTTTTTTGCAGCTGCTTTATTTTGGAGAGCGCTTTTTCTCTTTTTATTTTATCGTTTGTGCTTTGCTTTTGGATGTCGGCGATTTCTCTTTTCAAGCGGCTTATGATTGATGATGTAAAGCTTATGGACATGGGGGCACCTCATAATCGTATAGTGTTGCGTCACCCCCATTTTACTATAAATCGGCCCTTTAAGCGAAAAAGACCTAAAAGGAAGGCCCGAAAGCAGGAAACTTTAATGAAAGCGTCTTTCTTTGGGCTATCGTTCATGTAGAACGGTTGGATAACCTATTAGGACAACTGTCGGAGTCCTTGCTCCTTCCTTCCTCATACTATATTGGTAGAACTTCTTCAAGGAGGGTATCAGCATGGACTATAGTTCCGTTATTTTGATCCTTTTTATTCTGCTTGTCATTTTCACCTGCACCTTTTCAAAAGGAACTGGGGGTGGCATTGATGAGCCGGACGATGACTCTTCCACTATCTTAATCACCAAAGGATATGAAATCTTCAACGGTACAAACAACATCAGACTAAATGTCACCTCAATCTCTGGAGAAATAGGTGATCCGCCCTCCTCCTCCATTATCTTTCCTGGCGGCGTCATCCGTTTTGTAATGACAGCAACTAGAAATGTAACTAGGAAGTACGTTACATTTGATGCACGCAATGCTGGAGATGTCCGCATTAAGGTCGGGGAGTTAGATACTGTGTTTGAGTGTCATATCGGATCGGACCCAGTGATTCGAGTCACCAGAAATACGGCACCAATCGCTACATCAGACATTTTGGTTGATGGTCACAGCACTCGAGTATTAATTCTCATAGATAAATGATTCAACTCCAGAATGGACAAAAAAGCCGACCTGTGAGGTCGGCTGTCGAGTAAAGCATTCACATTCGATCGATTATAAATCTACTTGGAACGAAACGTCATCGCTCAGTCACGAATCACGAAGAAAGCGGCTTCCCTATTTCACCGCGCCCGCGACAAGCCCCGATACAATATGCCGCTGCGCAAACATGTACACAACCAGCACAGGAACGATCGTGAACAACAGCCCGGCAAACAGAGGGCCCCATTCGGTCTTGTACTGCATTTCGACCTGCATAGCAGCCAACCCGATTGGAAGGGTGTACCTGGTGGGATCGTTGACTAGAATCGTACCGACGATAAACTCATTCCAGATGTCGAGCACGTTGATGATGCCGACGCTGATCAGACCAGAGCGTGACAGCGGCAACATGATGCGGAAGAAGGTGCCGAAGTACCCTGCGCCGTCAATTGCCGCCGCTTCTTCCATTTCCTTGGGCAAAGAACGGAAAAATCCGATGAGCACGAAGATGCCAAATGCAAGCGTGTTAGAAGCATAAACCAGGATAAGACCGAGCGGATTGTTGATCAGCCCAAGATCGTTCATAAGGAAGAACAACGGAATGAGCGCCAGGCTGAATGGAACCATCATGGACGAGATGTAGATTAAATATAATGCCTTACCGCCCATGAATTTATATCTTGCGATTGTATAAGCGGTTGTCGAGGCTAGTACGAGCCCTAGTATCGTACCGCCAGCTGTGACGAGAATTGAGTTGATGAAATACTTGCCGAAGTTGTAATTATTCCATACATAGCTGAAATTAGACCAGTGGAGTGGGAGCTCTGGGAACGCCCAAGGCATGTTGAAGTAGAACTGCTGATTATCCTTGAGGGCGTCCATAAACGTCCAGATCAGGGGGTAGATAACCGAGATGCCCCACAGAATCAGAAGCGCCATGAAGATCGTTTTGACTACTGGATGTACTGTACGTTGCACCATACCGGCTTCTCTCCTTCCATTAAAGGCTTGAACTTAGCTGACTTCCACCTGTTCTCTGCGAAGAAGCCACTGCAGGAGGAGCGTGGTAACGAGCGACGTAGTGAGGATCGCGATTCCGATCGAAGCACCGTAGCCGAAATGCGCCTGTTTGAACGCCTGTTGATACAAGTACGAGCCCATGACCTGGGTCGAGTTATCCGGACCACCGGCGGTCATGATCGTGACGATGACGAACGAGCCATTAAGCGTTGTCATCATGATGTTAATGATGGAAATCTTCATTTGCTCCCAGACGAGCGGCAGTGAGATATGCCAGAATTGATGCCACTGGCCTGCGCCCTCTATATCGGCGGCTTCATAAAGCGATTCCGGAATATTCGTAATTGCGGCAATCAGCAAAATCATATAGAATCCGATGCCGGCCCAGATCGTCGGAGGCAGCAGCATCCAGATGGAATGGCTCTCGAAGCCGAGCCAGTTGATCGTTACCGGTTCTTTGGTGAACAGCGACAGGAATGCGTTCAGGAAGCCGATTTGCGGGTTATAGATGAAGCCCCACAACACGCCGACGACAACGACAGACAACACATTCGGAATAAAAAAGATGGAGCGGAAGAAGCCTGCACCCCTGATGCGCAACCGCGTAAGCGCGATGGCGAAGAAGGTCGCGATGAGCATAATGCCAATCACTTTGCCAGCGACGAGGAAATAGTCATTGCCTATCGCATTCAGCATGATAGGATCTTGAAGTAAATCCTTGAAGTTTTGCAGCCCTACATAGTCCTTGAATTGGGACATGCCTGACCAGTCGAAAAAAGAGTTATACAGTGCCTGGAGAATGGGATAAATCGTAAACAGGCAAAAATAGAGGAATGTCGGAATAATAAATGCCGCTATGAACAGCTTGCGCTGCAGTTTGGCTCCTCCCAGTTTCATCTCAAGCTCACCGCCCCGTTTTTTCTGTAATCAGAGAGCATCCCCGGAAGCGCCGCCCCCGGGGATGTTCCTTGACCGGTTATTCATTAGGTGCGCAACAGATTACTTTTTGACTTTCTCGACAACCTTCACGACGCGGTCCACCCAGCCCTGCGGGTCGATTTTGCCAATTGTGAGAGCTACCGTAGCATCCTGCATCGCTTTATCAACATCTTGGTTGAACGTAACTGTAGGCACTACAACCGTAGAATCTGCCGTCAGATAAGCTGCTGCTTGTTTGACGAAATCCGGTGCGCTGGAGCTGCTGATGTCGCCTTTGATATTGGATGGTGCACCGCTCAGCTCTGCGAATTTGGACGCTTGCTTGACGGAGAAGATAAACTGCATGAACGCTTTTGCCGCTTCTTTGTTTTTTCCGTTTTTAGCGATGGCAACCGTTGCTGTCGACGTGTTAGCCACGACTTTGTCTCCCGGTTTTTGCGTTACGGAAGGAATGAAGCCGAATTTGAAGTCAGCCGGCACATCCTTGCTCATTTCGTTTGGCAGCCACAAACCGTTCGGAATGTAGGCATCTTTATTTTGCAGGAACAGCATTTGCGAGTCCGTGTGGTTGATCGAGACAGAAGCTTTGTCGATGAAACCTTTGTCTCTCAGCTCAACGATCTTGTTCAGAGCTTCAAGCACGGCTGGCGATTTGAAGGCCTCTACATCGCTGTTGCCCATATCCTGGAACAGCTTGTAGTCGTTGCCGTTCGCCGATACGATTGCCGGGAACAGGATTGAGCTATTGATATAGTACGGGTATTTGCCCGTGTGGATGAACGGCGTTGTGCCCGCAGTTTTGATCGCTTCGGAAGATTTGATGAACGAATCCCAATCCGTAGGTTCGGTCCAGCCATTTTTCTCAAAGAGTGCTTTGTTGTAGAAAACGCCCCATGAGTTCAGAACGAGCGGCACATTGTATATCTTGCCCCCGTATTGAGGTGGCTGTTGTGCGAGCAGATCGAGAATTTTTACTCCATCAACGTTTGTTGCCGTCTGCATCCATTCCGTCAGATCTTCAAGTAGTCCGTCCTCCGCCATTTGGCGGTCGTTCAATTCAGGACCATCGATGTAGACAAAATCCGGCGGATCGCCTGCGATCCATTTCGGTTTATTTTGGGTGTTAATTTGAGGGCCGGCTTCTTCCTTGATGTTGAGATCTGGATTGGCCGTCTTGAAGTCGGCAATGACCTGCTTCCACCACTTGTCGCCGTAGCCGCCGACGAAGTACTGAATCGTAAAGTCGCCGCTCAGCTTGGTCGCTTCTCCGCCACCGGCAGAGGTGTTCTCTGGCGCTGCGGTATTAGCTGGCGTGTTGCTTGCCGGCGCTGGCGAATTCGCCGCGCTGTTGTTACTGCCTGAGTTACCTCCGCAGCCTGCAAGTACGGCCAAGGACATTGCGATTGCCATTGCGCCTGCAGCTGTTTTCTTTACGGTAAACGTCATCTGGCATAACCCTCCCAAAGTCTATAGTAGTTCCAGGCCCCCTGCTGTTCTCTGTTGCTTTTGCGCAGCTGCCTAGTGCTTACCCTTATCTTAATCTGAACTGCTTGCCCATACTATGGAATATCTTCCTTAAAATCTTTAGTATTTTATGATTTTATTTTTCATATTCATGGTGTTAATTATCAAAAAAGCCAACCTGGACGATCCAGGTTGGCTAACTATTCGATGTTTCACTCGGTATCCTCAGCTACCGCTTGCAGCTCGTCAAGCGCCTTTTGCGGCGAATATCGCCCCTCCAGCACAGCGCTGCCAAGATTGCGCACCGCATCGATGACGATGCCCCAGCGTTGCTGTTCAATTGGGAAAAAGTTTGCTTCCGCCAAATCGTTCAAATCCGCCTGAACCTCGGGATAGTTCGAGGCGAGCCTAAGCTCTACCGTGCGGGTGACCGGCAAAAAACCTTCCTGTTGAATCAACTGTGTATAATTTTTGTCCTCATATAAAAATTGAATAAAAGTGGACAGCGCTTTAGGATCGCTGTGAGCGGTTTTGAATGAGACTAACACATCTTGAGCCCCGAATGTTGTCGGAGGTCGGCCGTCCTTGACCGGTAGCGGCCCTTTTCCCCACTCCAGATCGGGATATTCCTTGGACACAACCGAGCTGAAAAAGTTGCCGGATATAATCATCGCCAGATTGTCGTCTCCGAGTGAACGCTGTTTTTCGTCACGCGTTGTCAGCCAAGGCTCCTCATCCGTCAAGCCTGCATCATACATCGACTTCAGCAGCTCCAGTCCCTCAACATTGGCTGGTTGATTGATCGCCCACCGACCGTCCTTCATCCAGCCTCCACCTGCACCAAAGAAAAAATAGCTCAGATAAGCTTGAATATCATCATCGGTCATGTCGATACCAAAACCCTTCACATCAGGAAGGCTGCCAATCTGCCGTGAAGTGTCGATCAACTGCGACCATGTGCTTGGCGCCGCGTTGATACCGGCCATTTGAAACAGCTTTTTGTTGTAATAAAGATTGCGGACGGAAGCGACGTATGGAATGGCGTATTGTTTGCCATCGTAACGATCTCGTTTCATCAGATAAGGCTGAAAATTGCTGCGGAAGGAAGCGGGCAAAATATCCTCCCAATCATTCAGCAGCCCTTCGGCGGCAAAGTGGGAGTAGTAGTCGACGTTAAGCAAATCCGGCGGCTCATTCTGAGCAAGCATGTTTGAATAAATTCCATCCAGAATATCCCACCCTACTACTTGGAGCTCTACATTAATCGTTGGATTTTGCGATTCAAATTCCCGAACCAGCTTCTCGAGCAACGGTTTCGTTCCCATGCTGTACTCGGTGGCAACAAACTTGATCAGCGCTTGCTTGCCGGGCGGCTCGCTGATTTGCGGCGGCGACTGCTTCTGAAAACAGCCGGTCAGTGCCAGCAGCAATAAACTGCAGGTAACCCGTTTAAAGGATGTGCTGTATCGATTATGTGAGCCCATAGCCTCTCCCCTTTCTCCTCCTACTGGTATGAATCCCCTTCCGCAGCAGCGTGGCAATCTGTCCTAATCACCGGACTTTTAATACACAAATGGAAAGAGCAGCTTCTGGTTTTCCGGCTCGTACATATTCGCTGTTGTGATCGTTGTTGAAGGGATGTCCACCATCTTGGAAACGTTGCGCTCGCGAATCAGGCTGTCCGCCGTTTGCACGCCCAGAAAGCCCATATTGAACGGATTCTGAACGATCAACGTATGCATCTGCCCTCTTTCCAGCAACTGAATTTCCGGAATTGAGCTGTCGAATCCAATTAGCTTGACGCTGTGGGTAAGGCCTACATCCGCAAGCGCCCTGGCCGCACCGGTAATTCCGACATCCGTGAGTGCGATGACACCTGTAATATCAGGGTAGGCGATCGTCAGCGATTTGACCGTCCAGTACGCCTGCTCTTCGGACATGCCGATCCGATACGTCCCTAGATTGAACGCCTTGCCTGGAGAAAGCACCTCTTGTACTCCTTCCGTACGCTGGCTGGATACCGTCGAACTCTCGTCACTCGTAATAAGCGCGAATACCGGCTTTCTCACCTGTCCTGGACCGAGCCTGTTCGCTGCTTGACGACCTTCCTCTATATGATCGCTGGAAACATAGCTATCGTAATCAAGTTCTAGCAAAGGCGTATCCAAAATAATCAGCTTGATGCCAGCTTGCCGACTAGCCTCAATCTCCTTTGTTATCCCATCCTCGCGGATCGGGGCGAGCACAATCGCTGCCGGTTTTGAATCAATCGCCCTTTTTAGCAGAAGACGCTGATCCTCTGGGTTTTCCGCTCCTATAGGTCCCAATAACTCCAGCGGAACCTTAAGCTCTTTCGCCGCAGCCAGCGCACCAGAATGCACGGTCTGCCAATACGAGTTGTTAATATCGTTCGTTTTCATAATGAGCACGATTTTCCCCGCCGAGCTAGCAGGGGTCTCCTTCCAGAGCCCCATCCAGCCGATTAGCATGACGGAACCGAGCAGCAGCAACGGCAGCCACAGCTTTTTGCTTCCCATAACACATCTCTCGCTTCCTTCAGCGAACCTTCGGGATCATAACCGTCACCGTAGTGCCCTCAGAGATTTCACTTGTGATCGTAATGCCGTAGGCTGACCCGAACGTCAGCTTAATTCTTTCATTGACGTTGCTGACCCCGATATGCTCCCGGTCGTTATTCCGTGCTCCGGCGCTCATCAATAACTTAATCGTATCCTCGCTCATCCCTTGGCCGTTGTCAGTTACATGGAATAAAATGCAGTCCTCCTGCAGCTCTGCTGTTATGCTCACAATGCCCCCCTCGGGCATATGTTTAATTCCATGATAAATCGCATTTTCGACAAAGGGCTGAAGGAGAATGCGCGGAGTTTTGTACGCATGCAGTTCACGTGGAATATCGATCCGGTAGTCGAGCATGTCACGGTAGCGCATCTTCTGAATTTGCAAGTAGCTAGCGATATGCTCCTGCTCAATCCGAATCGACACCAGCTCGTCATCCCTAGCGATGCTCGACCGAAACAACTTGGCCAACGCCGATGTCATCAGCACGACCTCTTCATTTTTCTTCTGTTCCGACATCCATATTATGGAATCTAATGTGTTGTAAAGGAAATGAGGATTGATCTGTGACTGCAGCAACCTCAGCTCCGTGCGCCGCTTCGTTTCTTCCGTCTGGATTCGCTCATCCATAAGCCTCTGGGTTTGACCAACCATCATATTGAAGGTCCGCTCCAGCTGACCAATCTCATTTGCCTGTTCCACCTCGGCGCGAACTTTGAAGTTCCCCCGCTCGACCTGCCTCATCACAATTTGCAAACGGCGAATTGGCCTCGTAATCCGGTGAGTCAAAAAGAAAGAAATAATAAGCGTCACCGCAAGGGCTGCGGCCGCCCATAGCAGAAAGGAATTCCGCATCTCTTCAGGGTTGGCATTCAGCTCGTTCTGATAAGCGACACCGACAATTTTCCAGCCAAAATTGGTATCCTGCACGGAGTAGATCTTTTTGCCGCTCTCATCGTCAACGACGAAACTGCTCTCACTGCTGGACATAACCCGGCTAAGCGGCTCTGTGCGAAGCTTGCTGTAGAG
Organism: Paenibacillus herberti; assembly: GCF_002233675.1. Lineage (GTDB taxonomy): Bacteria > Bacillota > Bacilli > Paenibacillales > Paenibacillaceae > Paenibacillus_O > Paenibacillus_O herberti. The sequence continues at coordinate 2,341,103 of NZ_NMUQ01000001.1, forward strand.
CAATTGCTGCTGCGGATGATAAACGATATTCCCTTCACGATCTACGATGAATACATAACCGCGTGTACCGAGCTTAACCCCCATGCTGATTTCGTTTATGACATTGAGCTTGAGATTAACTAGTGCGATTCCTTGCCCGTTCATGCTATTGCTGTTTTTGAGCTCACGGCTCAGCGAGACGACCCATTGGTAGTCGCCTTCCACAATATTTTGAACATGCGGCGCCGAGATGAATGACTTGCCCTTCGCCCCAGCTGCTTCCTGGTACCATTCTTGCTCCTCCAGCTCTACATTTGGATTCAAGGTCGTCGGTTTGCGATCCGATACATTGCGTCCGTTATACCCGAACACCATAATGGAGTCGATATCCTTGCGCATGTACATGAGCGACTGGAACAGACTGGAGATGTTTTTCTCGTAAGTGTAAACTTCTTCCCGGCTAATGAATGGGTTGTCTGAAATATAATATTTAACGTCTTTACTCGTAAAAATAAGCAGCGAAATATTCTCCATGCTATCGATGTAGGACTGGATATTCTGACCAACCTGTTGGACAACTTCTCCCATATAGGCCTCAGAGTTGGCGATAACGGCGTCTTCGGACAAATTGTAACTGATGATGCTCGTTATGCCGATCGCTCCTAGGATGAGGACGGAAAAGGCGAACGAGATTGATCCGTGAATCGTCTTCACCCAGACAAAACGGTTCCGCAGCCATACCGGAAGGCGATTTCGGCCGCTTTTCATGGGCTTTCCTTGAACTTCTCTCGGTATTCGCGCGGAGAGAGTCCCGTATGCTTTTTGAAGCTCAGGCTAAAATAATTAGGATCGCTGTAGCCAACCATTGAAGCGATCTCATAAAACTTCAGAGAAGTGCCGGTAAGCAGTTCCTTGGCCTTGGACATACGGAAGCGGGTTAGATATTCCACAAAAGTCTCTCCTGTTTCTTGTTTGAACATTTGGCTGAAATAACTCGTGCTCATCAGCACATGCCGGCAAATATCCTGCAGCGAAACTCGATCTTCCGCATAATGCTCCTCGATGTACAGAAGCGCCTTGCCGATCTGGCTGCGGCTGAGCTTGCTGCGGCTTTCCGCCAAAGTCTCGCTTGCGCTGCCCGCGATATCAGTCAGCCAATCGCCGACCTCATCCAGCGTCCCTAGTCGATAAACTTCCGAGAAGAGCATCCTGCGGCCCGTGATAAGGCTCGCTTCAATCCCCATCTCCTGCATGACGCTCAGCATCAATACAAGCGCTTTCTGAATTTCAAGATGGCAAGCATCCATTGGAGCGCGGGACGTCTTGAGCATCCCAATGAAATCACGGATTAAACGGGGAATCTCTCCGGTTGCTCCCGATCTCAGCGCGACGCCAAGCTCCTGACTCCAATTCTCGCTAATGGACGGAGCAGATGATTTAGCTCCCTCCAGATCGATGATGCTCAGCACGCGGTTTTTGCCGTACTGGAAGCGATAATCAAGCGCGGTTGCGGCGCTCCGGTAAGAATCGGGCAATCCATTCAGTTCCCGGGATGCACGTCCGATTGCAGCGGTCATCGTATAACCGAGATAACGCTCAATTCCATGACGGGCTTCCTCAGCGATCCTTCCTGCCTTTTCATAAAGCAGCTCTGCCGACTCTCCTGCCACAATCGCCGCAATGCGATCTTCACGGGTTCGGAACACAGCTCCTTGCTCGCGAATGACGATCTCTTCGATAATGTTATACCCTGCAAATCGCAGCAGTTCCCGATCCTGTTCAATATCAGAACGCGCATCGCAGTTATCATAATCAAATATAACGATAAGCAGATAGGACTCAAGCGGCGGCAAGCCAAAATAGTCCAGTTGCTCACGCGCTCCGACGGCACCAGTGCCATGGATGGCAAGCCGCTCAAGAAAGCGTTCTCGCAATAGGGGAAGACTCTGATTCAAGTCGCTGCGCAGACGGCTAATATCCTCCATCCGGCTTTTTTCCTCGTCCATCTCCTCACGCACGCGGTCCAGCAATTGGCGGGTTTCCTGCGCGGTGATCGGCTTTAAAATAAAATCATGCACCTTCAAACGGAGCGCCTGCTGAGCATAATCAAACTGGTCGTATCCCGTCAGGATAATGATCTTGATATAAGGATATTGCTCCGCGATCCGGGCCGTCAGCTCGAGACCGTCAATATTGGGCATATTAATATCGGTCAGCACAAGATCTGGTTGCAACTGATGAACCGCTTCCAAAGCATCACGGCCATTTGCAAAGTCACCAATGAGCTCGAAGCCATGGCGGTTCCAATCAATCGTATTCATCAAGCCTTCACGGAACACCGCTTCGTCGTCGGCCAGAATAAGCTTGTACATGCTGCCTCCTGCCGGGGAATTAAACACGCTTTTATGTAGCTTCCCCATCCTTTATGTAATTTATAGTGTCGAACCGTGTTTGATTTGTCAATGTAAAAGAAAGGCCGCCCTTTATAGGCGACCTCCAACTTTACTTCTATTTGAAGATTTGGACATCTTGTCCACTGAGCTTCTTTTGTACGCCGATGTTTCCATCGTCGACATTCGGGAATACGCGCTCGACCATCGCGTTGAACTCGGCCAAGTAGCCTTGAACCGCCTTCCCTTGCATATCGTCGTTGTCATAACCTTTCATGCGGCTGAAATAATCCGGATTGGCCGATACGAACACCATATCAATACTCGGCATGTTCTTGCGGACTGCATCAGCCACTTGTTTTTTGTAGTCGTCTGTCAGCGTCCGATCCATATAGATGTTGTTGTTGTCGGCCAAGCCGTTCAACCTTTGACCGCGGTTGTTCGTCGCATTGCTGTTGCTTCCGTAAGCATTATAGCCGTTAGAGGTCGAGCTATAACCGTTATTGCCAGGACGTTCAACCGTGCGCCCAAAGTTGTCGATCATATTGCCCATGCCGCGTTCAACAGAGTTCATGCCTCTGTTCACGTCATTGCCAAGGCGTTCGACAGGGCGATTGCCGATCATATTGTTCATACCGCGTTCAACGGCTTTCATGCCTTTGTTCATATCATTGCCGAGGCGGTTCATACCATGCTCCACGTCCGTTTCCAATCGGCTAATGCCATTGTTCATCCGCATGTTCATATTGTTCGTACCCATGCCGGATCTAGGAGAAATGTTCATAGCGCCCATCCGGCCTGTGTTGGACGAAGAATAGCCCATTTCGTTACCAGAACGCGTGTTGCCAACGATGCTCTCGCCCTTCAAACCGATGGCCACATAGGCGTTGCCATTAGTTGTCATCACATAAGCATCACGAACGCCAGGAATTTTTTTGATGTCATTGGCGATTTGGCGGTTGGATTGAAGACGATAATTTTTATGATTGCCGATAATGTTGTTGCCATTCATCTGACTGCCTTTGACGCGGTTCATCTCATTCATGCCGTCATTGGCGAACCGTTTTTCCAGCAAGCGATAATTGCCCATATCGTTGTTGCGGATATTTTTGTTGCCTAGCCCACCCTGATGCGTTCCGCATCCGGCAAGGGCTGTACTCAAAACTAGGCCAGCGGCAAGCACTTTCCAAGGATGTTTCATTCGAAAACCTCCATGTTATGAGCGTCCGCTCCGCTTCGGGATACGGCAGTATTAGCTTCACCCTTTAGACATGGGGCTATCCCGGTCAATGCTTGGCAGATAAAAATGATGTACCTATTTCCAGGGAAATATTATGAAATTGAACTCAGTTTGTCCCAATTGCGGAGAGGTTGTTTCATTAAAAGTTAAAAAGCCTGTCCCAGTCGTAACTGGAACAGGCTTCGTTATTTATGGAATTAAATTTTTACTACGTTCTCAGCTTGCGGACCACGTTGGCCTTGAACCACGGAAAATTGAACGCTTTGGCCTTCGTCCAGGGATTTGTAGCCATCACCTTGGATAGCGGAGAAATGAACGAACACGTCGTCACCATTTTCTCTTTCAATAAAACCGAAACCTTTTTCTGCATTGAACCATTTAACTTTGCCTGTTTCCATCTGTTTGAAAACCTCCAACGAATCGTTTTATTCCCTACACAAGTGTCGGTACTGCAAAGTATACTCTATAAACTTAAAAAAATCTGTTGATTTATGTCGACAAATAAAAATTTTTTTTTATAAGTATCGTGATAACCCCCACCCATTGACGACAGATCGTCGGAAAGGTATGCTGAATATAGGATTAGTACCTGATGCTAGTAGCAGATAATAAGGAGGTAACAATTGATGTCCATCCTCAATTCAAACAAGTCTGAATTCCGAACATCCGCCCGCATTACCGCTGTCGGGGCCTATGTTCCCAAGAGAACTCTCACAAATGCGGATTTGGAGCTGCTTGTGGATACTAACGATGAATGGATCACGCAGAGAACGGGCATCAAGGAACGAAGAATAGCGGACGAGCGAGAGTTCACAAGCGATCTTGCTACGCTGCTGTGCGGGATATGTTGGACCGTTATCCGGTATCTATTGAAGATGTCGATTATGTGCTGGTCGCCACAGCCACTCCCGATACCTTTTTCCCACAGACAGCTGCCCGTGTCCAAGCTGAGTTCGGCATCAAAGCCGCAGGGGCGGCAGACGTCGCAGCGGCTTGCGCTGGTTTTGTCACCGCGCTGCAGATGGCGGGCGGACTGATCGCGTCAGGCGCATTCCGTAAAATTCTCGTGATCGGCGCCGAAACGCTTTCTAAAATTACGGATTATAGGGACCGCACAACCTGCATCCTGTTCGGGGACGGAGCCGGCGCTGTGCTCGTTGAGGCAGGGGCTGAAGATGATGCGCCATCCTGGATGAACTCTTTCGTCTCCACCGACGGCTCCGAGGGGCATCAGCTGTATCGCTCCAGTCTGGCGGACCGAATTGGCGAACATCCCATCGACACCAGCGGCAAGCTGGTACAGAACGGCCGCGCCGTCTATCGCTGGGCGATTAGCCGCGTTCCCGCGAGTATCCTCGAATTCCTAGACGCTTCCGGCGTCTTACCTGCCGAGCTGGACTGGTTCGTGCCGCATAATCCGAATATGCGCATCCTAGAAGCCATCAGCGAAAAAACCGGCATCCCTTTGGAGAATACCGTTACAACGCTTGCCCATACCGGCAATACTTCCGCCGCCTCCATCCCAATCGCACTGAGCGAGGCACTCCGGGATGGGCGGCTGCAGGCCGGACAGCTTGTGATGCTGTACGGCTTCGGCGGCGGCTTGACCCAATCGGGACTGCTGCTGCGGTGGGCTCTGTAACATCAGAAAGGCGCAACTTGGGCGGCGCCACATCGGCACTTGTCCCTGCCGAAGGAGCAGCAACTCTCATATGATGACTCAGAGTGCTTTTCGAAAAATGAGGTGAGTGCCGGTTATGCTGCCGATCGTGACGGTTGTCATACCGTTTTATAATTGTCCGTATATCTCGCAGGCTATCAAGAGCGTACTGGACCAATCTTATCCAAATATCGAGATTATTGTTGTGGACGATGGCTCCACGAAAAACCATCATCTTCTGGAGCCATACCGCTCCCGCATCGTCTATCTGAGAAAGCCCAATGGCGGGACGGCCAGCGCGCTTAACCATGGCATGCAGAGCGCCACAGGACGTTATGTCGCCTGGCTCAGCTCCGATGATATGTTCACACGAGATAAAGTATTGAATCAAGTGTCGTTCATGGAGGAGAAGCAGGCTCAATTCAGCTTTACGGATTTTCACACGATCAATGAAAACAGCCATATTACGCATCATTTCAGCACGGCGAAATTCCCGACTGAAAAAGCTTTTATCACCGCCATGCTCGATTATTGTCCAGTCAACGGCTGCACCGTCATGATGCTCCGTCATCTCATCGAGGCAGTCGGCTGGTTTAATGCCAGCCTGCCCTATACGCATGACTATGATCTATGGGTGCGTATAGCGCTGAATGGCGTTGGCATGCACTATCTCAATGAACCGCTGACGTTATACCGCCGTCATTCCCGTATGGGTACCGTAAAGCATATATCTCACATTGAGCCGGAGTTCAAAAAAATAAAGGCTCAGTACGCTTCCATACTCCGAGCCAAACTGTCCGGTATGCCGGATTAAGCTCAGCGTAGAGGACGCTTCAGTGCATGCAGATCATCTTCTACCTGAGCCATGCGCTGCTCGAGCAGATGGATCGTGTCCTCGACACCCCTGTTGTACAAATGCGGGGCCAGTTGAGAGAGCATATGATCCAGCAAACCCTCTGCGGCAATCGAGCCGATTCCCAGCGACAATTCCTCATTGGCATAATCCAGCAAGCTTTCGATCAGTACCCGCTTCTGCTCCATAGGCAGCTTAATCGGTAACATTCATAATCCTCCTTATTGACCAGATAGAATCACCTTAGCACAAAAAGAGATCCCTCCGCCTGTCCCAATTGGACCACAAATGGCAGAGGTTATTCCGCTCCTTCGCAGTTTCTGGGAGCCTGGAATAGCCTCTTTGGTCGTTGCCATGATTGTTTCTCGATCCGTTTAATACGTGTATCAAAAAATCAATTCCATCGCCTAGAAGCATGCTATAATGGGACGAATTTCAAATCTTTGCATTCTGTTCTCGCCCATTCTGATGCTAGGAGACTAGTCATGCTGCAAACAATTACCGTCTATCACTATGACGCCTTCAGCACTCATCCCGGCAAAGGAAATCCAGGAGGAGTTGTCCTTGAAGCCGACGGCTTATCCGAGAATCAAATGCTGGCTGCCGCAGCGGCGGTCGGCTTCAATGAAACTAGCTTTGTCCTGCCTTCACAGCAGGCTGATTTTCGAATTCGCTATTTCACTCCCGGCCATGAAATGAATTTATGCGGCCACGGTACGATGGCTTGCCTTAGCGCTCTCGCGGAACAAGGCCAGCTGGATGGCCTTGTTCGCTTTACAATCGAGACGTTAGCCGGCATCCTCCCGATCCGGCAGTCCGTCTCAGAAGATGGGCTTTCGTCCTTCACAATGCAGCAGACCGCTCCAGAATTCCGCCCGTTCGGTGGCTCCAGGGAAGAGCTGGCACGGTCGATCGGCCTGAGTTCAGAAGATTTGCATCCCGAGCTTCCCATTGTTTATGGAAGCACCGGCATCTGGACGCTTATCGTTCCGGTATGTGGTCTTGATGCCTGCTCCCGGATGAAACCGGACAACAGTCGCTTCCCGGAAATTTTAGCCGAAATGCCTCGCGCATCTCTTCATCCTTTCTGCTTGGAGACGATCCATCCGGACTCTCTCCTGCATGCCCGGCATTTCTCCTCGCCGTACTCCGGCACGATCGAGGACCCAGTGACCGGCACTGCCTCCGGTGTGCTAGGCGCTTACTATGGCCGCTTTATTAGAGATGGTCGGTGTGCTGACGAGCTAGAGCTGACGGTAGAGCAAGGCCAGGAGCTCGGCCGGGACGGCAAGGTCCACGTTCGGGTTACACCGGACGGAGCAGAGCGGCGGGTCGAAATTACCGGCGTGGCGGTGTATGTGAAGGAATGGAGCCTGGAAGTTTAGGCGGTATATGATGAACTTGTAAAGGGAACTGTACGAGACCGTTTATTGCCAATACGCTACTGACAGCAGTTTATTTTATAAAAACGACAAAACGATTCTTTGTAGTTTATATTTGATTTTAAAGGGGAAATGATTCATGGTTACATCCTTGGAAACACAATTAGATCAAGTTATTTGTATACAAGATTTCCCTGTCGGCGGAGCCGTTGTCGTAGTCAAAGATAATCAAGTATTATATGGCAAGGGCTTTGGCAAATCCCGATTGGGTGTGAACGAAAGAGCCTTTACAACGGACACAATCGTTAGTATTCAGAGTATATCCAAGAGCTTTACGGCAGCAGCATTATTGCAGCTTGTGGAAAAAGGACTTCTCGAACTTGACACCCCACTTGTGAAGTATCTTCCATATTTTCAAACAACCGATAAATTGTTAAGTAACTCGATTACTGTCAAACAATTGTTATCACATACCGCTGGATTCTCGGGCGATCTAGGAATTGGTAATTTAATTTGTCCTAACGCATCCGATTTTAATGTTTTTGAAAGTCTGAAGGCACATTATGGAATAACCGATTCTATCCTCCAAAGCATCAATAAACGAGAGGACGTAACCAAATATTTCACTTCAATAGCTCTATCTCATCCACCTGGCTCCAACTGGAGTTATTGTACGGACGCTTATATTATTGCAGCCGATCTATTTGAGAAGGTTAGCGGACTTCAATGGGATGAGTATATGGATGATGTATTTTTCAAAAGATTAAAACTGAACAGGACCACACTGCATGTTGAAAAGGTGCAGCAAGATGAAGACAGTGCTCAATATTATTCAGAGACCGACAACACCTTACATAACATTATCAAGCGAAATTCTAACATGGACGTGTTTGAGACTCCGTTTCCAGTAAACCTCTTGGGTGCCCCGCTGGGGTTCATTTATTCAACTGCAAATAATCTAGGTAGATATCTGTCCTCATATATGAGTGAGCATCCATTCATGTCTCAGACCATAATTGACCGAATGTATGATCCCGTGTGGCAGTTTGATAATGAATCCGGCTACGCTTTAGGTTGGGGGACGAGGCGGGTGGAGAGTCATACTTTTATCGAGCATGGAGGCGGATTTCCAGGTGTCAGTGCCTATGTATGCATGGCTCCATCAGAGAGAATTGGTGTAGTCGTTGTATCCAACCATGATAAGACACCAACTCAAAAGATATGTTATAAGGTAATAGACACGATACTCCAAAAAAGCTAAAAATATGGTCAATAAATATGTTGGAGAAGCAGCTTACTTTATTTTTACAAGCCAACCGTCCCTAAGCTCAGCTTCCACCTATCGTTGAAGGGAGATGTCGAAATGAATTATCGTATCGAAAAGAGAGAGTCCTTCTCTATAGCCGGAGCATCTATCGTCGTCAACTGCGAAAACGGCGAGAACTTCCGCCGCATTCCGCAATTTTGGCAGGAAAGTGGCCCTAACGGAACAATTGGTCGTGTGCTTGAACTGAATCCTGGGACACCTCTGATTGGGGCTTGCGTCGATTTCAAAATGATTGGAGATACGGCGGCAGACAAAGAAGAGAGTACCCGCTTCCGCTATATGATCGCGGTGGAAGCCCCAGCCGGCACGGTTACCGAGCCGTTTGAGCATGAAGGCGCCGAGTTCGTAGAACGCAAAGTCCCGGCCTCTAGTTGGGCAGTGTTCACTGCCGTTGGTCCGCTTCCTGAATCCATCCAGAGCGTGACTCGACGCATTTTCTCCGAATGGTTCCCGTCCACCGGATATCAACATGCTTGCGGGCCGGAGCTGGAAATCTATTTGAAAGTTTGAGAACCTGGCGAGGATTCCGTAAGCGAAGTCTGGATTCCAGTGAAGCTAGACGCTTCGATTTAAAATGCCAGCTAACTTGGAAGCTGCAATGGAACTGCTCAGCGCGAATCAAGTAGGATATACTAATTGGGAGCTGACATACTGGCTCGCAAGAGGACCAAAAGGGACCCGGCAGCATGGCTGCTGCCGGGTCCCTTTTGGTTGTTATTTTTATAGGAAGACGTCAAGACGATGACAAACTTCTTCCGGCGGTATTATTTCACTGAATCGACTTCATCGCTCCGAACTGATTCACTCACGACTACATCTTTCCCTGCATCTCCCGCCACTGCTTCACTCCTGGCTGCATCGGCTCCGGTTACTGCACTCACGGTTGCATTTCTCCCCATTACACCACTCACGACTGCACCGCTCCCGGCTGCCCCAGGCTGCCGAGACTTCTGCGGCCCGCTACCCTTTCGAGTCGCCAGAAAGACGCCGGTCAAAATCACCGCGAGCCCAGCCAGCAGATTCCAATGGATTTCCTCATTCAGCAGCACATAGCCCCACAATATAGCGCTGACTGGCACTAGATAGGTTACCATCGTGGCAAACTCCGGGCTGCCTTTTTGGATCAAATAGAAAAAGATAATATAAGCGATGCCGGAACCAACAACGCCAAGTCCCACGAGCGAGGTCAGAAAAGCACCCGAGGTAATGACATGCGTTGGAAACGGCTCTAGAACAAATGCAGCCATCCCGCCAGCAACTGTTGCGCACAGCAGCATGCCAAAGGTCGCCTGGTACATGGAAAGCCCCGTCAGCCGCTTGGATAGCTGCGAGCCGATGCCGTAGAACAGCGTAGCGGCAAGCATACATACGAAGCCAAGCCCATCAACAGAGATGAGTGTCGCAGGATTGATGCCAAGTAAAATCATTATGCCGGCCAGAGACACGAGCATGCCCAGCCATTGCTTTCGACCCGCTGCCGCTCCGAAAAACAGGGTACCGACGATAATGGTCCAGAGCGGAGTAGTCGCATTCAGCACGGATGCAACTCCGCTCGTAATTCTCGTTTCGCTAAAGGCAATCAGCGCCCAAGGGACGACTGTATTAAAACATGACATGATCACCATCGGCAGCCATGGAATCGAGCGTAGGCCGAACGGCTTGCGCAGCACCAGCATGATCAGAATGATCGTCACGAGCCCCATCGCCCCGCGTAGAAAGGCAATCGTCCAAGGCCCGGCTTCCTCAAGCAGCACTTTAATGAAAAAGAACGATCCTCCCCAAATAAGGCTGAGCAGAATCAAAGCGACATATAACGTTCTAGGCATGAAATCGCCCCTCCTCATTATGAAAGAAAGATGCCTCGAGCCATTTGGCTCGAGGCAATGGCAGCATGCCGCCTAGGAATAGAATGTCCACGAATGGAACCATTTCAGGAACATATCCGCGTATTCCCGACTAATGGTCATGCCGGTAAGCACCGGATAGAACATCGCCATGAGCACCGCAGCAGCGCCAATGTAAATCCATGTCGCATATTTTGCCCGCTGCTCACCAAGTTTCCTCGGCAGTTGCAGCAGTACGTACACGATACACAAGATCAGGAAAGGTATGGTCGCATAATAATGATATATAAACGTCAGGCGCGGAATGCCTACCCAAGGCAAATATTGCGACAGAAGGCCGATACACACGACCAGCAACGCACGGCTGCGCTTCCGCCAAGCTGCAACAAACGCAGCAATGACACAAGGGATACCGACCCACCAGATCAGCGGGTTGCCCAGACTCATGATGCTGGCGATCTGCCCTTGAGGAAGACCTGTGCCGCCATAATACCAGATCGGACGACTGATGATCGGCCATTCCCACCAGGTCGAGGAGAACGGATGTGTCGCGACCAGTTTGGAATGGTAATCATACATGAACTTCTGGAACTTGACCACGTTAGTAAGTCCATGACCTGGTCCCGGGACAAGCATGAATGGGATGTAGGTCAGGACATAGATGACGGCTGGCACTAGAACAAAAAACAGAGTGCCAGCGCCGATCATCAGCAGCGGTAGACGTTTTTCAAAAGCTGCGGATACCGCTCCAAGGACGGTTCCGGACGGCGCTCCATCAACTTCAGATTGGCTCGTAGTCCCAGAGAAAGGCGCCCCTTTTGCCCCCGCTGACGACCTGCCACTGTCCTTCTCTGCCGATGCCGACAACGCTGCCGAGCTACTCGTAGCTCCGTCAGGCAGCGCCTTCGACTCCTGCCAGCGGCGGTATATCGACCAGAAGAACAATACGGCGAGACCCGCGCCGGAGTATACGCCGACCCATTTGACCGAAGCTCCCATTCCGAAAAACACACCCGATAGGGCAAACGGCATCAGCACGCGGTAGAGACCCGCACCAGGCACATTGCGCTGTAGGAAGCGGTTCATAAAGTGATAGCTCAAAATAATGAACAGCACCGCATAAGTGTCGACCGTGCCGATCCGCGACTGCACAAGCGGCATGAAGTCCAGCAGGATAAGCCCAGCGGCCAGCAGGCCAGCCCTGCGGGAGCGGAATAACCCGCGAGCCAGTACATACATGGCCGGAATAAGCAGGATCCCCGCTATACCGCCCATAACCCGCCAACCGAACGGATTCATGCCGAAGATCGATACTCCTACCATGATTATGACTTTGCCGAGCGGTGGATGCGTCGTTTCATAAGGTTCGATCCGGTTAAGATGCTCGAAGGCAGTACGCGAGTGATAGATTTCATCAAAATACATGCCGTTGCGATATGAAGGCTGCGCCGGTACGAGCGACTGCTCATCGAACAGAGCAGAGCCGCCGCTGTTGTCAACGGCAAGCGTGCGTCCTTCCGCGTCGATTACGCCCGCTTCGTACAGCGTTACGCCAGTTGTGCCTGTTATACGCACCGCTTTAATCAGTTGGCCATTCACGCCAATGGATTTCCATTGGAACACGGTTCCCCCGTCGAGCTTCTGCTCAGCCGGAGCACCGAAGGTAACTCCGTCCGCGGACAGGGACACGTTCACCGTGCCGGAGCCGATTCCAGCATAAAGCATGATGTGATCAACTGGCTGTGCTGCCTCTCCCTGCAACTGCACCGTTACTTCCTGGCTCTTCGCGTCCGGAAGCCACGGCTTCACAGGCGCTTTGGCGTCGCCGAGCTGCCAGAACATCATGACCGCGTATACCACTGCTAACAACAGCACAGGCAGCCATTCCTTGCGCCTCGATACCGGAGATACATCCTCATAAGGCTCTGGAGCTTCTGGAAGCGATCTGCCAGTTTCTTTGCCTTTGCCTGTTGTTGTTTTTCCCCCGCCGCCGGAAGCCGATTCCCCGACAGTCCCGATCGGCTGCGGCAAGAGCAGCTGCCAGCGTCCGTCTCCGGCTAGCGCCAGCGAGCCGAACGTTTTACCTTGGAGCAGCTGCCAGACCAGCATTAGCAGCATGACTCCTGCTGCCAGCTGCAGCTGCGATACAAGCATCATCAGCCCGTCGCCGTTGGCGCGGTAAAAGTTCTGCTCGATTGCATCTTTGAGCACTGGCGCGGTGTTGGCCAGCACGGTAATTGTCAAGCCGCCATACAGCGCCAAGAGCCGCTTGCTGCCGGACATGATGAAGGCCGCCAGTGCGAACACCAGCGCAGGATAGAGATAACGTTCATGCATGCCTGTTTTGAGCAGGAATACGAGCAGCGCTCCTGCGAACGCGGCCAGATAAAGGCCTTCACGGCCCCTTTTCCACCAGATCAGCGCCATAACGACCAACGCAGCAACCGCGCCCACGTTACCCCATGTAGAGAGCGACAGCCCGAGCCACGTCCCCGTCGTCTCAATGCCGTTCAAGCCGAGCAGCCCGTACAGGTTGAAGGCGTTGAGCGTAGCGTAAGGGTAGGACTGGAACATGGCCTGATAATGATGCACAATCCAGAGCGGCTCTCGCCCGATGGCAAAAGGAAGCAGCAGCAACAAAGCGGTAGCAATGCCCGCTCCGGCTGCCTTCAGCCACTCCGAAAGACGGCGGCTGCCTATCAGCGAGAGTAGCAGCAGCGGCATAAACAGCACCGCCTGCGGCTTGACGAGTATCGCTATTGCGAACCAAGCCGCCCCGGAAGCATGGCGTCCGCGCGAGAGCGCGCGCACAGCCAGCAGCATGAGCAGCGCCATGACGGAGTCAACCTGCGCCCACAGAGCGGAGTCCAGCCAAATAGCCGGGCTGAATACATACAGCGCCGCAAAAAATACGCTTAACCGCTCGCTGAAGCGAGTCCGAGCAAGATCATAAAGCAGCCACGCGGTAATTAAATCGGCGATGAGTGCCGGCAGCTTAACGAGGAGAATAGCGCCGCCGCTGCCGTAGGCGAGACCCAGCACGCTTTTGAGCATGCCAAGCACCCATAACACATAGATGTAGCCCGGCGGATAATCCGCGAACACATCATCGCTGAAAAAGCCGTTCAGACCGACCGAATAAGCGCGATCCGCCCAAATGCTGAAGTCAGGAAAATCAACGGGATGGCCCTGCATTGTCGGTGCCAAAATCAATCGAAGCAGCAGTCCCGCTCCCAAAACGATCCAGATGGCCCGTGTCCGCACAGCAGACGGTTCCCGCAGCCAATTCGCTATCCCATTGACGCCTCTACGCGAGTAAAGAGCGCTCCAGCCGAACTTTAGCAGGATCAGGAAAGCAATTCCGCCCAGCACGGAAATTGGGATCAGAAATGCCGGTGCTAGATTAGCCTCGGGAGTACTCCCCGCGCCCCCGCCTGCAGGCGGTGCCGAAGCTGGATCAAAGGAAATAACCTTCGCTCCTTCCGGAGCTTCCGCGGCTTCCGTTAGCGATACATTGGCGAAGTCTCCCGTTCCGGTAATCTCGCTTCCATACCCCCCGACGCGCAGCAACACGTCAAGCTCTGTCTGGGAAGCTCCAGTACGTCCGTAAACCTCCACCGTCTGCCACGCGCCGGCTGTATCATAGAGCGATTCCGATGTCTCCATTACGCCGAGCACGGACAGATTGATGCCGAAGCCGCCCGCAGGCACGCCGGCAGCTCGGACGAGTGCGCTTAGCTTGTACAGCTTGTCCGGCTGGGCGGCGACGCGCTGCAGCCAGCGCGCATCATTGGGCTGCATATTGCTGACGCGAACGAAGCTGGCCGGATCCGAACCGCTTCCTTTTTCCACAGACCAATTCGTTACAGCCTCGTCCAGACGGTAGCCGTCCTTGCTCCATCCCTCCGGGAGACCGTCCTTGACCGACGCAAAGTTCCCATTCCCGAGCAGTTCTCCCGCAGCGTAAGCGGGCCGGAGGCCCGTCAGCGCCCATACCGCGAGAAGCGCAAGCGCAAGCGTGATTTTGATGTACCTAAGCTTCAACTCGTTCTACCTTCCTCTCATGGCGGCCATAGCTAGTATCAGATTAGCATATCGGGCATGCTGCTGGAAACGTTCGGATACGAGGATATTCCTAATAAAGCTGAAATAAAAAAGAAGCCGGGCTCCTTTGAACGAGGAACCCGGCTTACTCTACTGATTTAATAATCGTCCTTCTATTAAGGAAGAACCGTGAAGCTAAACATTTGCGACCATTCGTTAGCATCCGTATATTGAGTGATAATCGCTCCGTCTGCGCCGTTGCCCGCATTGCCGAGCACTTTGCCGCTGCCGCGGTTAATTAGCTTGTAATACCCGCCGCCAGTCGGCAAAATGCTGAACTGCTGGCTCGTCGATGTGCTTGGTGTGTACTGGATCACCTGTGTCCCGTCCGCTGTTGAGCCCCCAAGCGTCAGATTCAAGCCGCTAGTCACGTTGCGAATATTGAAATAACCGCCCCCGGCATCGATGAACTTCCACGACTGCCCTGTCGCTCCGCTGTACGTCCGCTGCTCCAGCTTCGCATTATTCGCCGTCGAGCCGCCGACAATACCAAGCCCCTTGCCCGGCCAGCGAATGGAAATGGAATAGGTTTTGGTGACATCAATCGGACTTGGTGCAGTCGTCCACGTTCCGGCGGCAGCGTCGAGCTGCCAAGCGCCATAGCCGTTAATCGTTGGTTTACCGTTTGCATCAAAGGAAAGCGGGTACCACTGATTGCGCCCGATTCCCGTGCTGCCGCCAAAATTGTTCCAGCGATCCCCCATGTACACATAAGCAGTACCTGCCGTCCCCTCGACTGGAAGCACTTGATCGATCTGAGTATCAAAGGAGTTGCTGGAGCTTGGTGATGTGCCGGCTTCTACCTCCGTCTCGGACCAAGTTCCGGTCAGACTTGTCGTCGAGTAATAATAGGTTCCGCTTGAACCCCAGCCATTGGTCGCCGAGGCCATCATCATATACTTCGTGCCGTACTTGAACAGCGTAGTCGCCTCTTTATGCGGATACCCCGAAGCAAACGTTTTTGTATTCGACGCAATGCCGAGATAGTCCGTATTCAGCTTGGCGATTTGCAGCCCGCTGTTGTAGCTGGTCGGGAAATAATCAATGGTAAAGGTAATGTAAGTGCTGCCGTCCGCATCCGTGAAAATGGAGCCTAGATCACCCATGCTGTAACCGCTAGGCTTGGCGATAAAATTATCAAAAGTGAACGGGCCTGCCGGATTGCTGCTTGTAAAAAACGCCAGCTTGTTCCGGCCGTTGCCGTCTGAATTGTTCCACTCGGCAAGCATCACATACTTGGATGTGGAGCTGTTATAAGCAACAACGGGTCTGCCGATCCAATGGTTTGTATCCTCTGCAAAACGCGTCGTCGTTGTATCGCCGATCGCATCCAGCTTTGGATTAATCGTGCTAAAATCTACGACAGAGTTAGGATTGGAGGAGTTGGTTTGTTTCGTCCAGTTTTTCAGATCGGTGGACGTGTACAGTTTGACTCTTTTTGCGCCGGAAACGGAGTAATCCATGCCATACCAATAGTACGTTTCAGATTTTTTTATGACAAAACCGCCC
This sequence comes from Paenibacillus herberti, assembly GCF_002233675.1. Lineage (GTDB taxonomy): Bacteria > Bacillota > Bacilli > Paenibacillales > Paenibacillaceae > Paenibacillus_O > Paenibacillus_O herberti. Next base: position 2,357,391 of record NZ_NMUQ01000001.1, read on the forward strand.
GAATTCCAAATCACATTGCCGTCCGTATCGTACCAATCAGCGTTATTCACAATATTTACCGGAGCCGCTAGGGCGGGAGACACAAAAAGTGCTGAAATAGCCAAGATAAGACCGGTGACTAAGGCAATAACTTTTGCAGGCAGCGTAAACCCAATTGTCCTTGTCATCATTAGCTGACACCTCTTCAACTTTATTTTTCAACTTGATTTCGAAGCGCTTCATGAGCTTTCTAGACTATGGCAGCACGGTAAAGTTGAAATTTTGCGACCATTGATTCGTATCCGTTTCCTGGACAATAATAGCGCCGTCGGAGCCGTCCCCTGCGTTACCAAGCACTTTGCCACTACCCCGGTTAACCAGCTTAAAATAACCCCCGCCTACCGGAACGACGCTAAATTGCTGGCTCGTCGCCGTACTTGGCGCATACTGAGCTACCTGTGTGCCATCTGTTGTCGAGCCGCCCAGCGTCAGATTTAACCCGCTGTTGACGTTGCGGATGTTGTAATAACCGCCGCCTGCGTCGATAAATTTCCAGGACTGTCCTGCCGCCCCACTATAGGCGCGCTGCTCAAGCTTCGAGTAGTTGGCCGTCGATCCACCGACGATGCCAAGCGCCTTGCCTGGCCAGCGGTTGGAGATGGAGTAGGTTTTGGTCACGTCAACTGGTGCTGGCGCGCTCCATGTGCCCGCAGCAGCGTCAAGGGTCCAATTGGTATGACCGTTAATCGTCGGCGCACCGTTGCTGTTGAACGTAAGCGGATACCATTGATTGCGCCCTACGCCTGTGCTACCACCGAAGCGTCCGTTCCAGCGGTCACCGATATAAATGTAAGAAGTGCCGGACGTGCCTACAACCGTCAGAACCTGATCAGCCTGCGTGTCGAAGGAGTTGCCGGAATTCGGGCTCGTTGCGCAAACATACGGATTAGCCCAGGTTCCGTTCAGACTGGATGCGGAATAACACCATGTTTGGCTGGAGCCCCAGCCGTTTGTCGTCGAAGCCAGCATAATGTACTTGGAGTCCCTTTTGAATAAGGTTGTTGCCTCTTTGTACGGTCCGGTGGAAACGAATGTTTGGATCACTTCAGCGATATCCAGGTAATCCGAGGTAAGCTTGCTGATTTGCAGTCCGCCGTTCGTGTAGATGTGATCAATTGTGTAAGTAATGTAGGTGCTGCCGTCGGAATCGGTGAAAATAGAACCGAGATCGCCCATTTTGTATCCGCCCGGCATAGCAATGTATTTCTGGTACTGGAATGGCCCCTCAGGGGTATCACTCGTGAAAAACGTTAACTTCCCGCGACCATTCCCATCTCCATTGCCCCATTCGATCAGCATGACGTATTTGGATATCTGGCTGTTGTAAGCGACTACCGGCCGGCCAACCCATTGCTCTTCATTAAAACGTCCCGTTGTCGTATCGCCAATCGCATCCAGCTTGGTGTTGATGGTGCTGAAATCAACGATTGATTGGGGAATTGTTGTATTGGTCTGTTTCGTCCAGTTTTTCAGATCGGTGGACGTGTAAAGGTTCACTTTTTTCGTATAGGGAATTTCAAAGTTCATGCCGTACCAGTAGTACGTAGTGTCCTTTTTCATAATGAAGCCGCCCTGAGCCCAAATTGCATTGCCGTCCGTATCGTACCAATCTGCGTTATTCACAATATTTACCGGCGCAGCTTGAGCAGGACGGGCAAAAATCATCATAGAACAGACAACCAAGAAACCGGTTACAAAAAAGAGAAGCCTTTTTGACATTCGGAATTGGTTTGCAATCATCATTAAATTCGCTCCTTCGCTTTCGAGGATTGATCTCAATTACATGAAACCGGTTACTAAAATGATTGTGAATGACTGTGAATGTCCAAGCATCCCTCCTCTTCTGGATCTCTATAAATATGAAGCGCTTTCAACAAGAGGTTACCACATTGAGCTAAAAGGGAACAATGTCTTTCCCGCGATTCCACGAAAAATTTTCTAGGTATCAGACTAGCTTCCAACGAATACAAACTAGCGCCGGTTGAGTACCGGCACCAGTTTGTTTCCTGGGGTCAACTCTACTCCTCTGGCTCTATTACGGGAGCACTGTGAAGCTGAAATTCTGCGACCATTCATTGGTATCCGCACCTTGTGTAATAATGGCGCCATCCGTGCCATTACCGGCATTGCCAAGCACCTTTCCGCTAGCGCGGTTGACTAGCTTAAAGTAACCGCTCCCAACAGCAACGATACTGAATTGCTGGCTGTTGGAAGTGCTAGGTGTATACTGAATAACTTGTGTTCCATCTGCCGTAGAGCCGCCAAGAGACAGGTTCAACCCGCTATTCACGTTACGGATATAGTAGTAGCCGCCCCCAGCGTCGACGAATTTCCATGATTGGCCGATTGCTCCGCTATAGCTGCGCTGCTCAAGCTTCGCATTGTTTCCCGTGGAGCCTCCGACGATGCCAATTGCTTTTCCTGGCCAGCGGTTAGAGATAGAATACGTTTTGGCGGCATCAACGGGAGCTGCGGCACTCCATGTTCCAGCAGCGACATCCAGTGTCCACTGAGCATGTCCGTTAATCGTCGGTTTGCCGTTGGCATCGAATGTAAGCGGATACCATTGATTCCGTCCGACACCCGTACTGCCTGCAAAACGGCCATTCCAACGGTCGCCGATAAAGATATAGGAGGTTCCGGAAGTTCCTTCAACTGTCAGCACCTGATCAACTTGAGTGTCGAAGGAATCTCCTGAGGACGGGCTTGTGGAGCAATGAGACGGCGTACTCCATGTTCCCGACAGGCTTGTTGCCGAGTAACACCAGGTCGGGCTTGAAGTCCAGCCATTTGTCGTTGAAGCCAGCAAAATATATTGGGAGCCGCGTTTGAACAACGTCGTTGCTTCTTTGTAAGGGCCTGTCGATTCCATCGTTTTTGTTACTTCGGCGATACTCATGTAATCTGATGAAAGCTTGCTGATTTGAATACCGGAGTTGAACCATGCCGGGTTGTAATCAATCGTATAAGTAAGATAAGCACTGCCGTCGGTATCCGTGAAAATCGAACCGAGGTCTCCCGCTTTATAACCGCCTGGTGTTGCGATGAATTTTTCATACTTGAACGGGCCTGCAGCCGTATCGCTCGTGAAAATGGTTACTTTATTTCGTCCGTTTCCATCTCCGTTGCCCCATTCAATCAGCATCACATACTTGGATGTTGAGCTGTTGTAAGCAACAACAGGTCTGCCGATCCACTGCGTCGGTTCATAAGGCTTTGTTGTTGTATCACCGACCTCGATCAACTTCGTATTAATGCTGCTGAAGTCAACGACAGAATCGGGAGTAGTCGAATTCGTCTGTTTCGTCCAGTTTTTGAGATCGGTAGAAGTATATAAATTTACTTTTTTGGTATTGGCAATTTCATAGTTCATGCCATACCAGTAGTAAGTATTGTCTTTCTTCATCATAAATCCGCCCTGGGCCCAGATGACATTACCGTTTGTATCGTACCAGTCGGAGTTGTTAACTATGCTTACCGGAGCGGCTTGTGCAGATTGAGCAAACAGCATCATCGACGCAGCAATTATGAAACCGGTTACTATTTTGAGTAAAATTTTTGATAAAAAAGAACTTTGAGTTAATGTCATGATTTAAGCACCTCTCTGTTGTCAATTTAATTTAGCATCTTACAGCTGCATGTACCCTTTTTTTCCTGTCACCACCTTTCAGAAGAAAAATTTGGTAAAGCGCTTTCATGAATATGTAAATTAAAAAAACGCTTCCAGTAATAACTCAGGCCGAGATTTATCTCGTTTTCGTTAAGGTATGTATAAGACTATCACAGGCTCTCCAGCCTGTGAAGCGTTTTCATAATAAATTTTTCCGGCGTTCGCAAAAAGCCTTCCCGAGAAGAAATCCCGGAAAGGCTTGCCAAAGCTTATTGAACTTTGATTGCGTCATAATGCTTGGATTGCATGTTCTTGGCGGCTGCATCAAGCTTTGCCTTCAGATCAACATCCTTCTTCGCGAACACTTCCTGAATGATGCTAGTCATCTCGGCATAGTACTCTTGCGTATTGTACTGCGCTTCTGGGTTGCCGTCCAGCAATTTGTTGGATTCTGGATCGTACTTGTACACGTTGTCATATTTATCATAGATAGCTTGCAGTTTTTTGCCGTATTCGGAATCTCCCTTGAAGTAGCTCATTTGCGGCGGAATATAGTATTTGCCGTCCGCTTTACGAGCTTGGATATCCTTCTCTACCGCGCTCAGATAGTTGTCGGTAAAATAGTCGAATGTGATGTAGCGGAACGCCATCTCCTGCTCATCCTTGGAAGCGTTCGGATTGATGACGAGATAATCACCGCCGAGGATACCGGAATGTTTGCCGCCGGCTTCAGCAGCAGGCATCGGATAAGTGGCTACTTCATCGGGCTTTAGGCCGCCTTGATTGAGAGCCTGATCCAGCACGCCTTCTGCACCGGCGATAACCATGGCCGTACGTCCTTGTGCGAATGCGCCAACGGCATCGCCCCAGCCAAGCGCCCAGTCCTTCGGAATCGCATTTGCTTCCCAGCGCAGCTTTTGGTAGAACTGCAATGCTTTTACGCCCGCATCGGAGTTAAAGGCAGCGGTAACTTTGCCGCCATTAGTCGTTTGGATCTGACCGCCTGCTTCGAACAGGAAGTTGGTCCAGTTCCAGCCAGCCTCATTGCCTTTGCCCATCGGTGCGATGCCGGCAATGCCTTTTTTCGGATCTGCTACGGCTTTGGCTGTAGCCAACATATCGTCCCAGGTCCAATCATAGGATGGAGCCGTCACGTTTTTGGAAGCCAGTAACTTTTTGTTGATGACCGTCGAGGTTGAATATCCATTTTGCACAACGCCGTACACCTTGCCGTCCTTCACGAACTGGTTCTGAAGGGTAGGATTAATATCATCCTTGAAGGAATAGCTGCTCCACAGCTCGGTGATGTCGGCCGCCCAGCCGCGCTGTACGAGGAAGCCTGCCTCCGTCGCAAAGGTATTGAAAAACGTCGGTGCCTCATTGGCAGCCATCTTCACGCCGATCTCATCCACATTGTAGTGCCAGTCGCTTTTAACGATCGTAACGTTGGGATATTCCTGTTGGAAACGAGCAATTTTGTCATCCTCGGACTTGCGTTTCTCTGTCTGATCGGGAAGCGGGTAGTAAATGCTGATTGTGATTTTTTTGTCCTTGATGTTCTCTTCCGGCGGAGGCGTGCTCTCCGCGTTGTTCACAGCCGGTTCATTCACCGCGGTATTGGTCGTTCCCCCCGTATTGCCAGCATTGCTGTTCCCGTTGTTGCTGTTACTACTGTTGTTCCCATTGCTTCCGCTGCATGCGGACAGCAGCAGGGTTGTTGCCATCAGACAGCTGATGATCGCGGTCGGCTTGCGCATGTGTAGCTCCCCTTTTCACTGACAAGTATGGAATGATTTAGTCCTTGCAAAATGATCATAATGGATGCGCATTCATCCTGCGATGTGCGTTTCTATGGCGATTATGTGTGTCGTTACGATGTCCATACTCCTCGTCCACAAGAGCCTCCCTACCTGAAATTCCGTGGACTAACCGCACCCTAACCTTTGACGCCGCCTAGATGCAGTCCGCGAATAATGAAGCGCTGGAACAGCAGAAACACGACGATTGGCGGCAGCATGACCAGCGTCAGGATGGCGAATCTGATGTTAAGATTGAGCATTTTGGCCTGGATGACATACTTGTAAATGGCGGTCGACAGCGGGTAATGCGAGTCTTTATGCATGATCAGCGAAGGCCAAAACCAGTCGTTCCAAGCCGAGGCGAACACGAAAATCGCCAACGTTGCGAAGATCGGGAGAGAAAGCGGTACGGCAATTCGAATGAAACAGCTCAGCTCGGAGGCTCCGTCGATCCGCGCCGCCTCGAAAATTTCCATGCTGATGCCGTCAAAGAAGTTTTTGAGCAGCAGCAGGAAAAAGGCATTGGCGCCAGCCGGCAGCCAGAAAGCGAAAAATGAATCCAACAGGCCAAGATCCTTGAGATTGAGGAAGTTCGGAATCAGGTAGGTCGTCGGCGGAATGAACAGCGTAATCATGAAAAACATCTCGATCGCACGCCGATAGGGCAAATTCAGCCGTGACAACGAGAAGGATGCGAGTCCGAGCACGATTATAGACATGAGCATATTGCCTCCGAAGATGAGCAGCGTATTACGCAGGAACAGCGGCAGCTCGATGTAGTTCCAAGCGGCGTCGAAGTTGCTCCAGTTCCAGCTTTGCGGCAGGAACTTCGGCGGGAACGAATTTACCTCCGCATTGTCCTTCAACCCGTTGAGCATCGTCGTCAGCACAGGATAGATCATCGTAATCGACATCAGCAGCGCAATTGCGATCATGACGCTATATCCGATGCGTGTTCTTTTACGTTTCAAGTCATATCCGGATAAAATACCTCGGTCCATCATGCGGCGTCCCCTCCCTTCCGATCGAGCCGAAAGTGTAGCATTGCCAGCACACCAAGCACGAGGAACATGAGCACACCCATTGCGGATGCGGTTCCCATGTCCAACCTCGTCGTTGCGTACTTAACGATAAGCAGCGCGTAGGTGAGCGTGGCGTTCATCGGCCCTCCGTCCAGCAGTGCCAATTGGGACTGGTACGCCTGTGACGTACCGATTATTTGCAGCACGAGCATGAGCAGGATCAAGCTGCGCAGCGATGGTAGCGTAATATGCCTGATGCGCTGCCAAATGCCTGCCCCGTCGATCTCGGCCGCTTCATACCAATCGCGCGGAATACTGAGCACGGCCGCAAGATAGAGCAGCATCGCCGAACCGAATTGCTGCCAGGTTTCCATGAAGACAAGCGAGATCATCGACCAACTGGTATCACTCAGAAAGCTGATACCCTCTCCTCCCCACAGGGAAGTGATGCTGGCGTTGATGGGACCAACCGGATCGTACAGCCAGCGCCACAGCCCGTAGAGCACCACGACCGGGATGACGTTTGGCAAATAGGCGGCTACGCGAAAAACACCCTGGAATCGCTTGATTTCAGAGATGGCAATCGCGAACACAATCGGCACCCAGAATCCTATGATCAAACAAAGAAACATGTAGTAAAGCGTGTTCTTGATCGCGATTCGCACATCGGGATCGGCCAGTACTGTGCGGTAATTGTCCAGTCCCGTAAACTTGTTGCCGTTCACGAAGTCAATGCTGTAGAAGCTGTACACGAACCCTTTCATAATGGGCAGCCATAAAAACAGCAAGAAAATAGCCGCAGCCGGCAGCAAGAAGGCCAGGCTCCAGCCGTATTTGCGCAGTAAAACCTGCGGTCTTGACCGCCGTGCGGCGGCTTGCGGCCCTATGGGCACGCTCGTTGTCGATTTGGTCAATGGATTCATACCCTTCGCCTCGCTTTGTCATGAAGCCTCTCGCTATCTTCATTTTAGAGATGCTAACGCGAAGGGAACAGGTGCATATCTATGCGAATTGGGTGTATTCTTACTTGGCTGGATGTTCTTTTTTAAGCTCGCTGGGGCTGTACCCATAGTACTTTTTGAAAATTTTGCTGAAATGCTCCGGCGACTCATAGCCGACGCGCTCTGCCACCTCATAACGACGAAGATCCGTCGTCAACAGCAGCCGCCGTCCTTCTTCCATCCGCAGCTTGATGACATATTCCCACAGATTGTACCCTGTATTTTTCTTAAATAAGTAGCTGAGATAGTTCGGACTGACATGATTCCGCTGAGATACTTCATGCAGCGTCAGCCCCTTCTGGGCATAATGCTCCTCGATGTACTGTCGCGATCTCTCTACGATCCGGTTGTTCTGAGCGAAGGCCTCTTCTTCCCCTGCCTCTTCGCCCGGTTGGCTCCAGCTGAAGTCACCGTAATAAAATACTTTTTGGCCGGGATGTCGGTTAGACCATTCTAAAGCGCGCTGCGATTGGTTGGCCAGCAGGTGGATAAACTCCGGTCCTCTGGCGATTTGGCTGATCCCGATGAGTGTAGGCAGGCGCAGAAAACCAGCGGCATGATGGTGAAGGCTCCGACCGATCATATCGAGCTGATTGATTTTGCTAACTGTGCTGTCATCATACCGTTCCTCGCTCCACCCGATCAGCAATCCAATCTCCCAATTCGGCAGCGTGAACGGCAGCGGACTCCAATCCTGATCCAGCAGCTCGCTCGCCATATTCATCAGAGCATAGGCCAGCAGATCTTTATCCTTCGGCGGCAATAGTTCTCCCTCTCGGGTGCTGAAGTCAGTCCCAATGCGGATCATCGCAAAATAAGGCCCTGCCCCCTCCAAACCTGCTGCCGAGGCGAGCTGCTGCGCCTCCCCCGGGGAAGCCGGGGCGCCAGCCATTAGCGCGGTCATGGCCTGCCCGCGCTGCGTGTCCGGAGCGCGAAGCGCAAAACGACCCCCCATGCTCGCGGCATAATCGGGCTTGCCGGATGCCGGCTTCTCGGCCTGCATTTGCAGCAAGGCGTTGCGCACAGAATCCAGCAGCTGCGCACTGTTGAGCGGCTTGATCAAATAATCGCGGGCGCCAAGCCGCATAGCCATCTGCGCGTATTGGAATGTTTCATGCGCGGAGATGACAATCGTCTGCACCCATGGTTTGATGAGGCGCGCCTGATGCATTAGCTCGATACCGTTCATGCCGGGCATGCCGATATCGGTTATCATCAGGTCGACCTCTTCCATGCGAAGATAGTCGAGCGCCTCAAAACCCGTATGCGCCATATGTATATCCGCTATGCCTAGTCCCGCACCTGCGAGCAGACTGGACAGCCCCCTGCAAATAAGCGGCTCGTCATCAACAATCAAAATTCGATGCATCGGATTATTCCCCTCTCCTGTCTGATGCTGATGCTGATGCTGTTGATGCTGCTAATGCTGATGCTGATGCTGCTTCGCTTAAGGCTGATTCTCCTGTCCGCCATGGCAGCAGTAAGCTCACAACAGTCCCGCCTTCCGGCCGCGGGCCAATCGTAAGGCCGTAGGGATGGCCGAACTGTAGTCGGATGCGCTGGTCGATGTTGCGGATGCCGTATCCGATCGCTGGCGACTGATCCGGCTCGCCGAGCCAGCGCTGGATCGCCCCGTAATCGACGGTTTTATAACCGTTATCCGCTACCGTGATGACGATACGCCCGGTATCATCGACGCGGATGAGATCGCGCCACTGGCCGCTATAGCCATGAGGGCCGTCACCAATGTCGTAGCGCCGCACGGTGATAACGATTTCTCCGTCCTCGCCCATATGTTTGATGCCGTGGATGATCGCGTTTTCAATTAACGGCTGCAGCGTAATTTTGGGAATCAAGGAGCTCCCGAGCTCCTCAGGAATATCCCATAATACGCGAAGCTCGGCTTCGTACCGGCGCCGCTGCAGCGCCACATATGCGGCGGCATGCTCGCATTCCTCCGCGAGCGTGATCAGCTCGCGCCCGCGGCTCAGGCTGATTTTCATCAGCTTGGACAGATCCTTAATCATTTCCGCGGATTCCGTATGGCCTTCCAGCGAGCTTTTCCAATAAATGCTCTCCAGTGTATTGTAAAGCAGATGAGGATTAATCTGATGGTACAAAATCTGCAGCTGCGCCTCCTTCTGCCTAATATCCGCTTGATACTTATCCTCGATAAGACTATTCAGCCTGCGCGCCATGCCGTAAACAACGGAAATAAGTACACCCACCTCGTCGCTGCGTGACTGGCCGGGCGTCTCCGGTACACGCTTACCCGGTTCATATTTGCGTGCAAACATGGAAAGCCGCTGCAACGGCGTCATGAGCGAGCGCCAAAAATAAATCATCAGGATACAACCGAGTGCGATGTAAACGGCAGAAATGAGGAGAATGACGTTTTTGAGTTCGTTCTGCTGATGGAGCATCGATTGGACAGGAATTTCATAAACGAGTCGAAGATGAAGGCTGTTCTCTCCACTGATCACATAAATTCGATCTCCAGCAATATGGTGGAAGGGTTTATCCAAGCTTGCCTCTTTCGCAAGCGGTCCCAGCTCCGTCGGCAGCTCCAGGCTCGTGCCAAGTCGATCCGACATCGTGCTGCTCATAATCTTAGCTTGAGAGTCGATCAGGCTGATGACGCTCCCCGGAAGATTAACCGACTTCATGGAATTGACCACTTTTCCCTCCAGCTTATAGGCCACGAGCACACCGATAACGCCGCTGCCTTCATTGATATTGTTAACTGCACGAACATAGGTCAGCGTCTTTTCCCTTGTGAAAGCGGCGCTGTTGTCGATGACCTGCACAAAACCTTGCCCTTTGCTGCGGACCGCTTTGTCGTACCAGTCCGGCTTTGTATCATCGGTCAGGAAGTAAACGCCGTTTTGCGTCATTTGGATCGAGGGGGCAAAATAAAATTCATTCGAAGGGTCGTACACATACAGCGAGTAGTAAATTGGCGTCTCCCCGTCCGTACCGGTGGAGTACGCGCGGAGCAGCTTATCCATCTCGGCGTATTTCTTGACACGATCAAGTACCGGTTCGGTGCCGCCTGGCACGATCCGTTGGCTAACTGGATTTTGGATGATCGTTGTGGTGATTTTTTTGATATTGTCCATTTCCCGATTGATCATCAGCAGATTCTGCTTGTTTAGCTCGGCGTAAGCTCCGGTTATATTCCCCTTCATGATGTTTTCCGCTTTCATGTTGCCATAGGCGAACAGCGCCAATATCGGAATCGCCATAATTAAAAACAGCATAATCAACTGAAGCTTGACGCTTAGCTTTGTAAGCGGATTCATCATCGATGGCCGGCCTCCGTAAGCTGGGATAACCCCGATTATGATACGAAGCGGATCGAAATTCAATCCTGAAAATAATAATATGGTGCAAGTAAGGGGCAGATTTCTGGTTAATAAATCTTACATCTACATATGCTAACGGTTAAAAGACCGAAGAGCACACAAAGGAGTGGACCATTCTGGATACTGCTGTATTACTTGAGTATGCATGGGTTTTGGTTGTTCTGATTGGACTTGAAGGCATTCTCGCTGCAGACAATGCGCTCGTCATTTCCATCATGGTCAAACATTTGCCGGAAAAAGAACGCAAAAAGGCGCTGTTCTATGGCCTTGCCGGTGCATTTGTATTCCGTTTTGCCTCGTTGTTCATCATCTCCTTCCTTGCGGATGTCTGGTACATACAGGCGCTCGGAGCAGCTTATCTGTTGTTCATCGCAATCAATCACATGGCGAGGCGTTTGTTTGTCAAAAAGAAAAAGCATATGAAGGAAGCCGAGAAAAAGCAGGAAAACTTCTGGGTCACCGTGCTTAAAGTTGAACTGGCTGATCTCGCGTTTGCCATTGACGCTATCTTGGCGGCAGTAGCGCTCGCTATTACACTTCCTGCTACGTCTTTACCGCGAATCGGCGGACTCGACGGAGGACAATTCGGCGTTATCCTCGCGGGCGGGATTATCGGCTTGGTCATTATGCGTTTTGCCGCGTCTTACTTCGGCCGATTGCTGGAACAACGTCCCGGTCTGGAAACAGCTGCTTTTGCCATCGTCGGCTGGGTCGGGATCAAGCTAGCCGTGTACACGTTATCCCATCCGGATATCGGCGTTCTCGCCAAAACCTTCCCTAAGAGCACGGGATGGAAAATCATCTTCTGGGGAGTTCTCATCCTGATCGCAGTCTGCGGCTGGTTCTTGTCAAAGGAGAAAATGCCTCCGAACAAACCGGAAGCAGGTCCGAAAGAGATCGGAACCGTGTAATACGGTTCGGAGTTGGATAGTCAGCTGAACCGGCTGAACTAGCGGAACTGGCAACTTCTTGGCAACATTAATAAGGGATACCTCTAAAGCCTATGGCTTTTGGGGCATCCCTTTTTTTGATTTTTTCACCACATCCCAACATTCATCGCGACAATTAGTCATCCGTTACGATGCATAGTGGGATGGCTGTTGGATCAGCTGTCGTTCCGTTTGTCGGGATGGCTGCCGTTACGGCTGTCAGTTAGCGTATCCTCAACAGACTGCCTCAACATAATTAGCGGCTGCCAACCAAGCTCACGCAACGCGGATGAATCCGTCGGTAGAGGCGAAACGGCGTGACTTTCACCGATTTCCAGTTGTAGTGGCACTGTGGAAAGCTCCACATAAAGCTCAGCCAGTTCGCCAAGTGACGTCATTCGGCCGCTCGCCATCGCATAACTGCGCCCCGGAATGCCACGCTCCAGCAAAGTTTCGTAAGCACGTACAGCGTCCCGTACATCGAGGAAATCACGCTGCTCCGTAGCAGAGGACAAGCGAAAAACCGGCGATGGCTGCGATCCTGAGATGGCAGCCCCCTCACAGCTCGCTGCATATCGCGCCAACAGTCGGATAAGTCCAGTAGAAGGACCCGGCCCCACCAGATTTGACGGTACGGCAACGATAACTTCCATGCCATACATGGCATGCCAGCTAAGAGCAGCAGCAGCCTGCAGCGATTTGCTTAGGCTGTAAGGATGCGGCGGACTCAGCGCCTCTCCTTCTCGCAAAGCGGAGCCAAGCATGGAGCCGGCCACAATGATTCGGCAAGGATGGTCAGCAGCTCGCACCGCTTCCAGCAAACGCAGTGTACCCATAACATTAACTTCGATATAACCAGTCGGATCAGTCCAGGAAGGCGCTGCCGCATTAAGCCCAGCCAGATGCAGAATGGCATCCGGCCGGATGCGAGCGATCAGTTGCCGCAAAGAATCGCCGCCGCTGCCGGAAAGATCACAGGGCTCGATTGACACATGGCCAGGTGCTCTAGCTTCGCTGAACCGCTCTGGGGCAAGACCGGACTTGACGCCAGATTCTGCAGCTTTGCTAAACCAAGCTGGGGCTGAGCCAGACTTGGCCCAGAATGGTTGGGAGCCGGGCCTCACCCCGGCTACAACCTCCCAACCAGCCGCAGCAAAGTGGCTCACCGCGTGGCTGCCACAAAAACCATTTGCGCCTGTTATAAACAGACGGCCGACTGCCTTAGGTATCGTAATCGCATCACACTCTACTTTTATAGACTCGCTGAACTGCTCCGCTCCCACTACCTTCGCGGACTCGCTTGACCTCGTTGTCCCCTCTGTCTCTGCCGCTTCGCCTAACTGCATTGTCCCTCTGAGCTCCATCGGCTCCTCTGATCTCGTTGAATCGCCGTACTTTGTAACATCTTCACTTGCTTCCGACTCCCCACTCCATCTCATCGCCAATCCTCCTTGCAGAGCCGCATTCCCCACTGTTTTTGACCTCTTTTTCTCAGCTAACGATACTAGGATTCGTTACATTTTGTGAAGGCTTGTTTTGCTGCTTCTAAGCTCCAGAGGATTCGTTAGCGGGACGTCGAGGTGCGTAGCGGGACACAAGCCTGACTGCAGGTCTAGACGAAAAAAAATAAGGGCAGCTTATGGCCCCGCCCTTTTGAAAATAAATAGCAACAAGTGCTTCGGATAGCTTGCGACGATGCCCAGACCTCGCGCGTGCCCAGCCGTATGTGATGCAGCAACGAGGAGCAGGGCGAGATAAGCCGAACTTTAACCCTTCCTGCCTTGCTCCCAGGCGGCAAGCTCTTGCACCATCGCCGGAATGCTCGGCGCTTGGTAATCCCAGTCGCGGCGCACAGCACTCAGCGTCCGGTCGATCATCGGCTCATGGGCTGCCACAATCGAGATGTCGTCCCGACCGTATGCTTCCTTGAACCATTCCAGCAGGTCTAGCTTGCTTGCCGGGGCAGCCGCGAGCAAATGCACGAGACCACCGATGTCCGCGCGCCCCGCCGCGAATTCCACCGCTTTGGCCAGCTCTAGCGTCGTGACACCGTTCCAGTACACGTGACTGTAACCTGATACCTCGCCCCTTTGGCCGAGAAACCATTGCAGCAGGCCGATTCCTTTGGGACTACGATCGGGGCCGATAATCGATGTACGAATCGTCAAATGCTGTGGATCGCGCACCTCGCCGAGTGCCTTGGAGCGGGCGTACACCGTAACGCCATCAGGCGGATCAAGCTCCGTATAACCACCACGCTCGCCGAGGAACACGCAGTCCGAGCTGATGTGGATAAGTCGCGCGCCGATTTCGGATGCCGAAAAAGCGAGCCAATGCGGAAGCAGGCCGTTGACCTGATAAGCCTCAAGTGGATGTTCCTCGGCATCTTGGTTCAGCTTGCCGATGCAGTTGACGATCAACTCCGGCTTCGCTTCCCCAATCAGTCGTCGCACCGCCTCCAGGTCGGAGGCGTCGAGCGGCAGAGAATCTTCCCTGCCGTCGCGCGTCGTCCAGGCAAGCTCGAAGTTCTCATGCCCGCGAAAATAACCCACCATCATGGAACCTGCCATCCCGCCTCCTCCCAGGATGAGCAGCTTCATTGCAAAAAGCCGCCCCGCCGTAACATGTCGCGGATCTGCTCTTTGTTCATCAGGTTCTCACTGGAGCAGAAGCTGTCGAACGCCACCTCGTCGTACGTGCTGTAATGCTGTTTCAGTCCGGGAATATCGAGCGAAGGCAGAATGACGAGATACTCTTTATCGTAAACAACCGTGCTTTTACTCTCGAACTCGGTTAGCAAAATTTCATGTAGCTTCTCCCCGGGGCGAATGCCCGTTTCGATCAATTCCGCCTTGATACCGATGTCCTCCATGAGCACTTCGGCCAGTTCCTCAATGCGGCATGTCGGCATCGTCATGACGAAGATTTCTCCGCCGAGGCTCTCCTCGGATGCTTTGAACAGCAGCGATATGGCATCTTGCAACGTCAGGAAAAAGCGGGTCATGCCGCGATTGGTCAGGCGCACCTGGCCTTTCGTTTTGATCTGATTCGTGAACAGATGGATGACGCTTCCGTTCGTTCCGAGTACATTTCCGCCCCGTACACAAACGAACTTGGTGTCCGTGTTCAACAGGTTGGCATATACGATCAGTTTTTCACCGATCGCCTTGGTCATGCCATAAAAATTCGACGGGTTAGCCGCCTTGTCAGTAGAGATGTAGATGACGCGCTTCACCTTGTTCTGGTTGGCCGCCTCGATAACGTTCTGTGTTCCGAGCACGTTCGTCTTCAGTGCCTCATAAGGATGTTCCTCACACACCGGCACATGTTTCAGCGCCGCCAGGTGGAACACATAGTCTACGCCTTGTGTCGCTTTGGTCAGCGCATCAAGATCACGAATGTCGCCAATGCGAAACGTCAGGCGAGGATCTTCGAATATGCGACTCATCGTTACCTGCGCGGACTCACTTCGCGAGAAAACGATGACCTCCTTGGGATTTTGCGGCAGTAGCTGACGAACGAGCTCATACCCCCAGGAACCAGTTCCTCCGGTGACGAGAATACGAGAATTCTCAAACATTCCATTTCCCTCCAAGCAAATATTTCACTACGATGTCCGAAACGTCTGTCGCCTCGTATCCTGCCGGAATGCTCCAGCTCGCTGGCAGCGACGTCATGACGTCAACCGCGCCCGAGATATTATCCGCTCTCAGGCCGCTTACGACATTGCTGCCGCAATCAACCGTTTCCGGCCGTTCCGTTGTATTGCGAATTGTGACTGTAGGCACGCCGAGCAGGCAGCATTCCTCCTGCACCGTACCGCTGTCGCTGACCGCACACCAGGCGCTGCGCTCCAGCCGCACAAAGTCGAAGAAACCGAACGGTTCGTGGAATTCCACTAGCGAATGAGGCTTCACCGATGTGCCGCCGCTGTCGATGCGGGAGCGAGTACGGGGATGGATGCTGCAAATGATACGCTTGCCATGCCGCTCCGCGATTCGGTTCAGTCCCCCCAGAATGCCGTCCAAATGCTCTGGCACGTCGACATTTTCGGCCCGGTGCGTCGTTACCAACACATACTCCCGCTCCTGCAGTCCGAGTCGATTCAGCACCTTGCTAGCGTCGATCCCGTCCCTGTAAAAGCTCATCACCTCATGGATCGGATTTCCAGTCCTTACGATCCGATTGGCCGGGAAACCCTCACGTAGAAGATTGCCCTTGCTATACTCGGTGTAAGGCATATTGATCGTGGAAACGGCGTCGATAATTCGGCGGTTTTTCTCCTCTGGCACGGTCAGGTCATAACATCGGTTGCCCGCCTCCATATGGACGACCGGGATACCCATCCGCTCCGCCACGATGGCACACAGAGCACTGTTCGTATCACCGAGCATGAGCACAACATCCGGGCGTTCCTCCACTAACAGCCGTTCCATTTCGCCGAACATCGCTGACAGCTGGCCGCCTAGCGAATGACTGCCTCCGGTCATAACATGATCGGGGAGACGCACACCCATTTCTTGAAAAAATACATCATTCAGCGAGGCCGTATAGTTCTGGCCGGTGTGCACGAGAATATGCCTCTCGGCTAACCGATCCAGCTTACCGATTATGAGGCTGAGCCGAATGATTTCCGGCCTCGTGCCGAGCACGGTCATCACTCTCATTTTTATTCCTCCGCCCCTCTAAAATTAAAACAAATCCGTTTCGCCGCGTCCCCGAGCAGGAGCCTAACGCTGCACGGATGGCTTCTTGCTGCGCTTCAGGCGGTCGCCCTTGACGGCCGCTCTGCGTTTGGCGGCTGCTCCGCTCTTGCCGGCCGCTCCGCCCTTGCCGGCCGCTCCGCCCTTGCCGCTCGCTCCGCCTTTGCCAGCCGCTCCGCTCTTGCCGGCCGCTCCGCCCTTGCCGGCGGCTCCGCCCTTGCCGCCCGCTCCGCCCTTGCCGGCGGCTCCGCCCTTGCCGCCCGCTCCGCCCTTGCCGGCCGCTCCGCTCTTGCCGCTCGCTCCGCCTTTGCCAGCCGCTCCGCTCTTGCCGCGCTGGCTCTGCCCGCGGCTCCCGCGCCCCGGCTTCGCACGCGCCCCGCGCTCCGCCTTCGCCTGCGCCCCGCGCCCCGGCTTCGCACGCGCTCCGCGCTCCGCCTTCGCCTGCGCCCCGCGCCCCGCCTTCGCCTGCGCCCCGCGCTCCGGCTTCGCTCGCGCTCCACGCTCCGGCTTCGCACGCGCTCCGCGCTCCGGCTTCGCCTGCGCCCCACGCCCCGGCTTCGCACGCGGCGCCGGCGCTTCGCCGATCGGCTCGCCGCGCGGCAATAGCGCGAGCGTGCCGTCCGGCAGCTCTTGCTCCGGCGCGCCGCTCCAGCCTGCCGCTACCAGCGCTTCGCGGCTCCTGAACGGCCGTAGCCGCCAGCCGCTCAGCTCGCAGCGCTCCGTGCCGCTGCCGCGTACGATGCGCGGCTGCGGCTCATGCCGCAGCCGCAACTGCTCCAGGCTTGCCAAAAGCCGCTGGCGATACGCTTCTGAGCCGAATTCAATATGCGCAGTTACCTGATTACGAGCGCTGACCTCTTGTCTCAATGGTACATTTGCGCTCAAACGGATAACCCTCTCTGCCAGCCCGGAATAATCATGCATCGGAGCGAGCCAATCGGTATTTCCTGTTGCGTGCATAATCTCAGCAAGCCCTCCGGAAGCGTAGGCGACGACCGCTTTGCCAAACAACAGCCCTTCAAGCGCCGTCATGCCGAAGCCTTCCTCGATAATGCTGGGAACAACAAGGACGTCCAAGGCAGGATAAACATTCGTTATATCCGGCTCAAAAGGCATCCAGTGGAACCGACTCCCCATGCCAGTCGCTTGCGCCATCCGGCGGCATCGCTCGTAATAAGCTGGATCTACCGGTTTACCGGTGACAGCGAATACCGCTTCAGGCCGAGCGGCTCCGACAATGCCGGCCATTGTAATAAAGTGTTCCAAGCCTTTATTTTCATAGAGATGAGAGGCAATAAAACCAATGAGACAGCTGTCCTCCTTCAGCCCGAGCTTCGCTCTGCGGCTTCTGCGACGAGCGTCCCATGTCCATGGCTCGATCCTATTCGTGTCCACTGCGGGATAAACGATCTCCGACTTTCCGATGAGAGACGGAATCGTCAGAGGCGATAACGTCGAGGCCGAGATGCCGATGACCCGATCCGCATATTCCTCGATCAGCGAGATGGCCTGACTTGTGCCCGCCGAGATCCGCAACGTTTCGGTTAAGCACCAGAAGACGGGAATTCCGAGCCGCTTGGCGGCAATAGCCGGCAATGGATGTACACAAGTATTAACCCAGACAGCATGGGGACGATGCTGGATCAGGAGCCTATACAATTGCTCCATTCCTTCGCTGCGCGTCCCTTGCATGACCTCATCACGAACTGTACCGAGCCCCAGATACATCGAATAATAGAGTGGTATATTTCCTGTAACCTGCACCGGTATGCCTGCAGCAGAGGCGCGGCCCGAAAGGATGCCCTCCTCCGGCACGATAAGCACGCAGTCCGCAAAGGCAGACATCTCAAGGACGGTGGCAAGCAATAACTTCTCAGCACCGGTAATCGCCTCCGGGCTGCCGATATGCGAGAAGAAAAGCAGTTTCGGTCTGAAGTCCACCTTCAGCTCCTCCTTTCCAAGCTTTCCGTTTCTACGACGCGTTCCATCATCAAGGAAACATGACCGATAACATCGTCGTCAGACGGTGAGCGTAGGTATGCTCCTTCATCGTCCGGTACATGGCGCGCAACGCGATCGCTTGGCGCGCCTCCTCATTGTTCAGGTAGTAATCGAGCTTCTGAACCAATTCCTGAGGAGAGGAGTAGGTATCGATCTCAACGCCGGGCACGTAGAAGCGGGCCAGATCATCGCGAATATCTGTCAGTTGCAAAGTGCCGCAAGCAGATATTTCGAAAGTGCGGGGGTTCGGCGAGATAGCGGTCAATTGTGATTCATTGTTGCTGTTGAACGTCTCGTCGTCATGGGCCCGGTGCATGTTGATCACGATTTTTGCTCCGTTATACGTAGCGGCAGTCTCAAGTGGTCCCATCCACTGTCCAGCGCGAACTCGGGATTGCATCAACTTGTAATCATTCAGCCGATCCCACCAAAGACCGGTGATGGAGACGTCTCGAGTGAGTAAATAAGGAGTAATTTGATTGAAAAAATCAACTCGTTTATGATAGGCCGAGCCGACAAAGCTGATTTCGCGGCGCAGCGACAGGTCAGGGTTGCGGGGGCGGAACTCCGCCGGATTGACGCCGAGCGGCAGGTAGAATACATTTTGGCAGCCGAGCTGCCGGTAGAATTCAACGCAGTTACTCTCGAGCGTAAACACATAATCATAATGCGGGGCCAAGCTTCGCGTAATGTCTGAATAATAAGGGTCATCGGTAAACCAGATGGCAGTACGGATACCAAGGGCGCGAATCGCATCTACTTGATCGGGCGGGTATTGAAGTCCATCCAAGAAAATGACTACGTCGGGCCGAAGCATCCCCGCCTGCTGGACAACCGGCTGCTCTACGTTAGTCAAGCTGAACCGAGCGGTCATGGAACGGAGAGTGTCAGCAATAGCGGCATCAAGCGGTGCGTAAGGATATCCTTTTGCGGTAGCCACGAACATTACATGAACTGGGAATACTGGCGGCTGAAATTGCACCTTGCTGATCGCAGCCTCACATTTGCCATACCACCGTCCATGCTCCACGCCTTTGGCAAAACCGGCTTCGCGGCCCCTCTGCACCTCCCCTGCCACCAGTTGCACCGTACTGCGCTTCGCTATTTCTTTTGCGCCTCGGGCACTTCGTGGGCTTAGTGCACTTCGTGGGCTTCGTGGGCTTCGTGGGCTTCGTGGGCTTCGTGCACTTCGCACGCTTCGTGCGCGGCGCATCGCGATGCGCTTATTGCCCGGCGATTTAGCAGCCAATGTACTTCCTCCTTTGTATGCTCAGGTCATGCATGCTCCCTACGTTGTTCTCAATGTAAACCGAGCTGGTCTAGCAGCGATCCAACCCGAGCCGTGAATGTATGCTCGCGCAATGTGCGCAGCATTCCGCGAATCGCGATGGCCCGACGCTCGTCTTCATGGTTCAAATAATAACGAATCTTGGAAATCAGTTGGGACGCAGTTCTGAAGGTAGCCAGGTCGCGGCCCGGAGTGTAATAGCGCACGAGATCATCCCGCATGTCGGTCATCTGTAACGTACCGCAAGCAGAGATCTCGTAGGTTCGCGGATTGATCGAAGCCCCTCGCAAGCCTGCATCGTTGTGATTGTCCTGGCCTGGAATCGTCGTCCGATGAATATTCAGAACGATTTTAGCGCCATTGTAAAAGTTCACAGTCTCCTCAACCGGCATGTAACCCCGTCGAATCCATGGGCTGTACCTGTTGAAGCTTCTCAAGCGTTCCCACAAGTCACCCGCGATGACAACTCGACGCCCTTCCAGTGCCGGAAGGACTTCATTCAAGATGTCGATACGATTCCAAAACCCCTGCCCGACAAAACAAACGTCGCTACGATACTCGAGCCCAACTGGCTTTGCCTGGAACATCGCAGGATTCGCTCCAAGAGGTAGGTAATGCACATTTGCCGCGCCGAGCTGCCGGTATAACGGAATCGTCTCCAGCTCATGCGTGAAAATATGATCGTAGTGCGTTACGAGTTGGCTAGTTTCCCGCGTAAAATAAGGATCATCTGCGAACCAGATCGCCGTCCGAATGCCCATCTCCCGGATTGCCGTAATCTGAGGAATGTGATTCGCTGGAAATACATGCAGGCCATTCATCACGAGCACCAGATCCGGCCGGAGCTCGGCAGCCTGCTGCTGCATCCCTGCCGGATCGCAGGAATAGACAACCTCGGCATGCTGCTGGAGCGCGTCCATCACTCCCTGGTCAATCGCGTAGAACCCCTGCGGTACGTAAAGGATGCGGAGTGAGCGTTTGACTACAACAGGCTGAACCACTGAAGCAGCAGCACTGCTAATAGCGCCGTCACGCCTTCCGTAATCCAGACCGACTGCGCGGCCTGCCCTTTGTCCTGCTCCTAAAAGCTGCGGCCTATGCCTTGTCATGCCATATGCCTCCTTTCTCCTTCAACTACTGTATTCTTCTGGGGCCCTATCTTCGTGGTCACTTGTCCTTCAAGCTTCAAAAACGGCGAATGACCAGCCTGCTTTAGGGCTGCGTCTCGTATGCGAACTGCATCCCTTCCTCATAACCTTGGCCGAAGCCGACATTGTAACCTTCGGTATAACTTTGTTTGAACCCAGCTTGGAAGCTGGACGGTCCCTTTTTACTTGGCGCGGCCTGCACGGGGGTTCTGCGTACGCCTTGGCGCAGCTGCTTTTTTGCAGCGATGGTGCGCTTGCGGGAGCGTTGCAAAGCTTCTTGCTCTTTTAAAGTCCTGCTCGGCTTCCCGATTGTTTCCAGAACCCTTTTCCACTTGGAGCCGGCGTTGGTTGCTGGTTTGGTTCCAGCTTTTCTGCCTAATTTGGTTCCAACTGCGGTTCCTAATTTGCTTCCGGCTTTTCTGCCTGTTTTGGTTCCGACTGCAGTTCCAAGTTTGTTTCCGACTCTGCCCCCTGTTTTGCTTCCAAATGCAGTTCCGGCTTTGTTGCCTAATTTGGTTCCGACTCTGCTTCCGAGCTTTTTCGTGCCAACGCTGGATGCGGCTTTGCCATACGGCTTTGCGGCAGCTCGTCGGTTAGATCTATTTGATATTGAAAGTAAATATATAGCCATTGATGTTGCCTCCTAAAGTTTGAATTGGCCACCTAAACCGGCTGGCCGGATTGATTCCGATCGCTTACAGCCGTTGCAACAGCTGAGGCGGCGAAATGATCAGCAGACCGACCGGAAGCTTCTCTGCCTCCTCCTGCGTAAGCTTGCGCACAACCGGTTTGCTCGACAGTCCCCAGTCCTCAACTGTTTGCTGGTTCAGGAACAGCCGCAGCTGTCCACTCTCGACGTATGCCAAGCTGTCGCTCGGCAGCATCACCAGTGAAGGGGGTACAGTGCTGCTGCCAGTGGCTTCCCCAGCGACTTCTGCAGATGAAGCAGCGCTGCTTGCGGCGACAGCGATCGCTGCTTCATCCGCAGGCGATGCCTCTGCTGTTGTGAATTCGGATGCACTGGCCGCATCTCGTATTTCCGGCAACGGCGGTGCAGTTGAGTCACCGTGCCAGCGAAATACCGCTTGCTCAGCCAGAATAGGCTCCAGCGAGACTCGAAGTCGACGCAACAGCGGCATCGCCAGGCGAATGGCTGGATGCGGCCATTCGCCGATAATTTTCCAGCGGCAGCCGTTCTCAAGCCACCAAAGCGTGCCATCCGCACCTGAAGCGGCTATGCCGCCTGGATACAGCTGAAGCTCATTTCTTGCAGCTGTTACGCTCCGAGCCATTGATGCCGATTGCTCTATCCATGCGTCGGCATGCTCCCATTTGCGCTGGAAGAAGCTTCGGTTGTGTCGCGTTATCTCTTCCATACGGCTGCCAAAGCCACGAATACTGACATTGCCGTAATGATGAATGAACGAATCTCCGGCGATAACAAGCTTCAATCCATTTAGCCGCGTCCTGAGCCCATAATCGTCATCCTCGTAGTTGCCTATCGCATATCCCTCATCAAAGTAACCGATCGCCCCCATCAGCTCCCGTCGCATCAGCATGCAAAAACCGGTCAGTCGATCTGTTTCTCGCCAGCGGTCAGGGTCTGGCTCGTTATGCTTGCGCGCCCATTTATGCATGCCGGAAATTGTCTCGTAAGGAACGGAAACAAGCTGAGAGCCGCTGATGAAATTCGTCACCGGGCCGACAATCCCGACATCCGGCAACTGCTCAAGGCAGGCCGTCATATTTTCCAGCCAGCGTTCGGTCACGATCGTGTCGTTGTTGAGCAGCAGCAGCTTTTCTCCGCGTGCCATCATCATGCCTCGATTGACCGCCGCGGCGAAACCGGCGTTATGCTCCATGATGCCCCAGCGCAATCGTTCGTGGCCGAGCTTGCCGATCAGGCGAACCAACATCTGTGCCGTCCCGTCGGTAGAAGCGTTATCCACGACGATGATCTCGTAAGGCTCTGGCGTATGTGCGAGGATGCTGTCGATGCATTGGCTCAAATAATCGCATTTGTCAAAGGTCGGAATTATGATACTCGTACCCAGCCAAGGCACTCCAAACGCTTGGCGTCCAGCCTCCTGACCTTGTACATAGCCATCT
Organism: Paenibacillus herberti; assembly: GCF_002233675.1. Taxonomy (GTDB): domain Bacteria; phylum Bacillota; class Bacilli; order Paenibacillales; family Paenibacillaceae; genus Paenibacillus_O; species Paenibacillus_O herberti. The sequence continues at coordinate 2,380,405 of NZ_NMUQ01000001.1, forward strand.
CGCAGCCCCTGCTTATACTGTTGCTTATCTGCTTCTGAAGGACGGCGTTTCGCTCGCTTGGCGGATCTCATACCCACTCCTCCTTCCTTGACAGCCATCTGCGATTCGTTTAATGCTTCGTTCAAGTGGTTTTGAATATGGATGTTTTTGTAAAATTACGATTCATCCCTCATGAGGTCGGTTTCGACAACCGTTTCACCGCTTGCAGCGCTTGTATCATTAGCATCGATCGTAGCGCTTGAATCGTTGGCCTCTTGCAGTCGTTCCTTCATCCAAATAGCGGCCTCATGCAGCGAATCGAACGTTCCCGCATCCGTCCACCAGCCGGACAACACCTCATGGCGCAACATGCCGTTTCGAGCATAAACGTTATTTACATCGGTTATTTCCAGCTCGCCTCGGGCCGATGGCATGGTTGCCGCGACGATATCAAACACGCTGCCATCGTACAGATAAATTCCAGTCACACTGAATTTCGTTGTTGGGTTCACCGGTTTCTCCTTAATCATCTCGATCCCTCCGGCTTCGTTGAAAACAGGCACTCCATAGCGATGCGGGTCGGGCACTTGCTTGAGCAGCACCATCGCCGTTCCTGCCTCTTGCTTCATGTAAGAGTCGATATAAGGTCTCAGCGAGTTCTCCACCAGATTGTCACCCAGCAGCATAAGAAACTTTTCCTCTCTAGCGATAAAAGGCTTCGCCAGATCCAGCGCCTGCGCGATGCCGCCAGCCTGCTCCTGAATCAGATAAGTGATGCGAGCTCCATGCTCCGCCCCGCTACCGAGGTAGTTAATGAACAGGTCGGCAGACTGCCGCCCCGTAACAAGCAAAATTTCATCCGCACCGGCCTCTGCAAGCGTCCGAACCGCGTAGTGGATCATCGGAAAGTTGTAAACCGGCAGCATATGTTTATTCATCAAGCTCGTCAGCGGGCGGAGCCGGGTGCCGGTGCCTCCCGCGAGCAAAATGGCTTTCACTTCAGCTTCACTCCTTCAACTATTCGGGGCCAGCTACATCCTGGCCGCCGCCTCGCGATCGCGGCTGAGATCGGGATACCCTTGCCGGGGGCTTCTCACGGCACTGTAGATCGCCTGCGCGTAAACGGCCTGGTCGTTTGGTTCCCCTTTGCCGGAAGGCTTCATCATGACTGGCACAGCGACTCCCCCGCCAACAAGCAGTGATGCAAGAGCATGGGGCGGCGAGGCTAGCGAACCATCTGCAAGCAGCTGCAATGCGGACTCATTTAGGGCAAAAGGAACCTGCTGGAACGAAACCGCCGTGCGCTTTTCTCCACCGAGTGACCAATGCAGAAAGGCGTTTAGCCGCGTGCTGTCGCTCCACTGCGAGAACGGCTTGCGACAGGCGCCGTTATCCTGCAGCGCCGCCGCTGCACGCCCCGGCAGGCAAGCGCTCAGTACTGAGCGCAGCATAGCTCCACCCGTGGGCTGGGCGGCCGACTCCGCATTGGCGAACAGCACCGCCGCCGGCCTGAGCCTAACCGTAGCGGCTGCTCCGATTGCTCGAGCCAAGGCCGCATCACCGCCGGCCAGACGGAGCTGAACTCGCTGTAGAGCGGTATTTCCGTAGAGCATATTGGCTTCTAGTGTATCGCCCGGCTCTTCCCTAGCAAGCTGAATCATTCGCAGCAAAACCTCGGATTCCGGCCCATCGTTTGCCTCAATCATGCGCCATCCGTCTGCGTTCTCCACAGGGTTCATCAACGCTGCTTGGGCTCCGTACTCAACGAGCACCATGCTGCGACAGCCAATCCCTGCCAGCCAGTTTGCACCTTGCTCCAACGCAGCTCTGTTGGTACCAGTCAAAACAACCCCACAACCTGCCGGGAAAGCCCAACTGCCAAGCGGTGGCCAGCCCGGATTGATCGCACTTCTTCGCTCAATTAGTCGACCTCTTCTCGCGAGCCCCGCCGGACTTCCTCCAAGTTCATGCCTTTGAGCTCGCCCTCCTGAGCCTTGCTTGGAAGTAGCTGCCCCAGTGGTATCCGGCTCAGGACGCTTGCCGAAGTCAGATGCAGCTCGCTTTGGCAGCGCAGCCCTGCGCCTTTTGTTTACTGAGCTTTTAGCCGATGCAGGATTCTCCTTGTCGATGCGTCTCCCTTTGACAGCCGGTGCAGGATGTTTGGCAAACGGAGCAGGTTGCTTCTTGATTGGCTCCGCCTTGCCGGGAATGAAGCGCTTTGCACCCGGCAGTGGAACCCGGCCGTTCCCCTGCGGCTTCAGCATGAGAATCCGCTCCTTTCTTCAAGTTCCGTAAGCAGCGGAGACGGCAGTGCTTTGACGGACAATACTTCGAACAACTGGTCCCGTTGCTCATCCGACAGCGCTTCGTCCGACCATATTTCCGGCTGCTCATCTGGTTGCTCATTTAGCAGTGCTTCGACGGATAATGCTTCGTTCGGCTCATTCCATTGCTCATCCGGCAGCGCTGACTCCTGCGGCGACAATTGCTGCTGTTCTTCTTCAGGCTCACCATTCGGCGATTCGAACAGCCGAGACAAGGGTTCGAGCCCGCTCACAAACAGCTGCCCCTCCCTTTTTAACTTCCAGATTGACTGACCTCTGTTCTCTGCCAGCCAACAAGCGGCTTCCAAATGATCACCGGTAATAAGCTTATGGAGTGGGTTCGTACGCTCACGTTCGAGCCGTCTGCGGTTGAGCTTCCCGACATTGACAGGGTAGGTCCGAGAGATGACCAGTCCGGCTAGAATCGCCTTGACTTGGGCTAGCGGTGGCACCGCCAACGACTCCAGACCAATCCGCTCAACAGCGTTACGTGACATTGCATGCGGGATGGCAGTTAGTGAGGCTCCTTTGAGATCCTCGCGTCCGGCCATCGCATTCAACGAATATTTAGCAAGCACGACGGGATGCACCGTGTTACTGGATACCGCTCCGGAGTAGTTGTTCAGGGCAATATCCGTCGCTCCACTGGCGACTGCATGCACGAACGGAATCAACTTTGATGTCGGGACGATGATGTCTCCGTCCAGGAATAGCAGCACCTTGCCTTTAGCAGCGCGTGCACCTACACTGCGCCCGACGTCATGGCCCAGCGCACGAGGAACGAGGATTACTCGAGCTCCCATACGAGCCGCAATCTCGGCCGATCCGTCCGTGGAGCCATTAGCCACGACGATCAGCTCTGTATGCGGATGGACCTTCCTGGCTTGCCTAAGCACAGCAGCAATCGTTTTCCTCTCGTTCATGACCGGGATGATGACCGACACTACGGGCAGGGGATTCGGCTTGCTTGGAGCAGATCTTGGTCCATAGCCGGCAGTACCAGAGGGATGTTTCCTCGTTCTCTTCCTCCGGGCTTTTTTCCCGGACGGTTTCCTGCCCTTGGGGCGTGGCCGTGACTCTCTCATCGTCTCACCTCTCTTCTAGCCAGCTTATGAGGGCAGAAAGCAGGTGGAAACGGCATTTGTACAGGTTGGACTGATGCCCACCATAAAGGGCTGGCCTTCTATAACCGATGTATTCGTGGATTCAATAGCGACGTTTTTAGATTGCATGCGCTTGAGTTTCCGGGGAGGTATTTATCGCAGAGAATGGGGATTGAAAAGTTGAACTAAATATGACCCCGTTGGGTGTGGGAGCTGCGCCGATCCTTCAAGTAACTTTTGTTACTTGAGCGGCGCGTCGTTGCTCACTTAGAACGAAACCAAGTAGCTTTTGTTACTTGGTTCGGGCTACGGGCCTACGTGGTGGGCCATCAAGTAACTTTTGTTACTTGGTTCGGGCTACGGGCATACGAGGTGGGCCATCAAGTAGCTTTTGTTACTTGGTTCAGGCTGAGGGCATACGAGGTGGGCCATCAAGTAGCTTTTGTTACTTGCTTCGAGCTGCGAGCCTGCGTGGTGCGACACCAAGTAGCTTTTGTTACTTGATTCGGGCTGAGGGCATACGTGGTGCGACACCAAGTAGCTTTTGTTACTTGGTTCGGGCTACGGGCCTACGTGGTGGGTCATCAAGTAACTTTTGTTACTTGGTTCGAGCTGCGAGCCTACGTGGTGCGACACCAAGTAGCTTTTGTTACTTGATTCGAGCTGCGAGCCTACGTGGTGCGACACCAAGTAGCTTTTGTTACTTGATTCGAGCTGCGAGCCTACGTGGTGCGACACCAAGTAGCTTTTGTTACTTGATTCGAGCTGCGAGCCTACGTGGTGCGAAACCAAGTAGCTTTTGTTACTTGGTTCGAGCTGCAAGCCTACGTGGTGCGACACCAAGTAGCTTTTGTTACTTGGTTCGGGCTGCGAGCCTACGTGGTGCGACACCAAGTAGCTTTTGTTACTTGGTTCGGGCTACGGGCATACGAGGTGGGCCATCAAGTAGCTTTTGTTACTTGGTTCGGGCTGCGAGCCTACGTGGTGCGACACCAAGTAGCTTTTGTTACTTGGTTCGGGCTACGGGCCTACGTGGTGCGACACCAAGTAGCTTTTGTTACTTGATTCGAGCTGCGAGCCTACGTGGTGCGACACCAAGTAGCTTTTGTTACTTGGTTCGGGCTACGGGCCTACGTGGTGGGCCATCAAGTAACTTTTGTTACTTGATTCGAGCTGCGAGCCTACGTGGTGCGACACCAAGTAGCTTTTGTTACTTGATTCGAGCTGCGAGCCTACGGGGTGCGACACCAAGTAGCTTTTGTTACTTGGTTCGGGCTACGGGCCTACGAGGTGCGACACCAAGTAGCTTTTGTTACTTGGTTCGGGCTGCGGGCCTGCGAGGTGGGCCATCAAGTAGCTTTTGTTACTTGGTTTGGGCTGTGGGCACATGCACAATCGTAACAATAGCGTCATTTAAATAGAAAAAAGGGTGCTGTTAGCTTCAGCGCACATTGACTAAAACAGGTTGAACGAACCCGCAGCACACCAAAAGCCCGCAGGCTGATGAGAGCATGATGCTCTCATCAGCCTGCGGGCTTTTGGGATCAAGATGATGTGTCACTGAGCTAAGATTGGAAAGTAGGAGTCCGCTGTATCGTTACAATACTGGTTTGCCTGCGGCAATCCAGTCCAGGCGCCCCTTCGTATTGCCCTCTTCCTGAGTGCGGATCAGCGTAACGACCGCTTCAGCGCCAAGCTTGGCGCGCACGACAGCGTGGCAGAACGGTACATCAAGCGAACAGGCCAGTGAATATCCGGCATCTTGAAAAGGGGTTTGTAGACGGATAATAATATCCACCCGATTACGGTCACGGAAGTCAAAGGGGATCGTCCCGTGTTGCAGCTCGCGGACATCCATAGGTTGTTTCTCTTGTGTCAAAGAAGATCGACCATTGAAAACTTCGTTCTTCAATTGGGGAATTTCTGGAATGGTCCTGCTTTCTGGAGCCATGTATTTGGGCTGGAGGTTCTCTTTAACGCTACTCGGAATGGACACCGTTCCCCGGAAACGGCCGCTCTCGCCATTCCCCCCCCCATCTGACCACTCCTCCGCCAACTGATCGCGGGGCAGCAATCGAGTCGTTGGTGACGTTTTTATTTGCAGGGATGGACTGAAATGAAACTCCTTTAGATCCGGGCGTTCCGTAGCGTCTGTTGTTGCATGGAAGTCCATTTTTGACAAAATATTATCTTCCTCTTCAGCTCTTTGCGCCTCCAGCGGCGCCTCAGCCACAGCAGCAAAGCCATGCAGCTTGACCTTACGGATCGCCCCGGACTTGCGGGAAGTTACCGGCACCTCGGGCTGCTCGGGTTCGTCAGCACCGTTCAACCAATCCAACTCGGAATACATTGGGTTATCCACCTGGAACATCGGTCGCGATTGCTTTTTTTCATGGATTCTGCCGCTGGAATCGTTCTTTCCTTTAGGTGCGTACGGAGCCCCACTTGGGACAAAAGGCTTGCTGATCTTGGCCGCTCTTCCGTTCGTTTTCATGTCCATGCTCCTTCATAGGCGCTATTATCTTATCCTATGCGATAGCTCCTCTTCGAGATACCAGCCCTTGAAAACGAAGCTCTCCGTTGAGCCGGATTAATCCGTCTGTCGCGCCAAGTTCCCGCTAACTTCCCCACTGCAACTAAGGAAAAACAAGACCTCTAGCGGATGCCCCAAGCGTAGCAAGCCTCCTCGACCGGCAAAGCCGATTTTAATCTGTGCCGTCTGCCCTAATTCCGGCCAGCTCGGCCTCAGAAGCATTCCGTTCACTCGATTCACTCGGCCCCTCCATTCTCCAAGCGGCGTGCCAGAGAGATCCAGTACCGCCGCCAAGCGGTCCAGCAGCACGAATAGCCGCCAGCGTAAACGACTTAGCCTGACGCACCGCTTCCTTCATATCTAGCCCACGTGCAAGTAAAGCAGCCAACGCCGAGGCCGTTGTACAGCCGGTTCCATGTGTATGGCGAGTAGGCATGCGTGGTGCGATATACCGCTCTGGACTTCCAGGCGCATCTGCGGATAGCAAAATATCGACCGCTTCGCTGCTGCCCGAGAGGTGGCCTCCTTTCAGCAGTACATGTCGGCTTCCGAGTTTCAACAGCTCGCGCGCGGCAGCTTCCATCTGGTCGACCGTAGCGAGCTCACTTTCGTCCCAACCGAGCAGTGCACATGCCTCCGGCAAATTAGGCGTGATCACCTCCGCAAGCGGGAACAACTGGCCTCTCATCGACTCCACCGCTTGTGCCTCCAACAAACGAGAGCCGTGCTTAGAGATCATAACAGGGTCGACAACGAGGCTACGGATGCGAGAGTACTCCAGCTTAACGCATATCGCCTCAATCAGATCTGATGAGAACAGCATGCCGGTTTTGATCGCATCAGCTCCGATGTCGTCAAGCACGGAATCCAGTTGTTGCGCCACCGCTTCCGCCGATAGGGGATGTACACCTTGAACGCCGAGTGAGTTTTGCGCGGTGATCGCGGTCACCACGCTCATGCCGAAAACTCCGAGCTCCTGGAACGTCTTCAAATCCGCCTGGATTCCAGCGCCGCCGCCCGAGTCCGAGCCTGCTATAGTAAGTACACGCTTAACGGGTTCATACCCGCCGGTTACCGCAGGCGCTATCCATCCACTCATTAAAGCTTCCTCCCTTGGCTAACGTCTCCGCCAAATGCCAATGAATCCATGACCACCGTGCTGACTGTTCCAGCTGCACTTGCAGCTACTGTACTTGCTTCGCTTACTGCGACGCCTATCGCTCCTACACCAGCCAAACTAGAGCTCACCGAAGTCCCCCTCGAGGAGCTTCCTCGGAAGCGCTCCGGATGGAAGGCACCTAACAGCGGGAGCGGTCGATCCTCCAGGAGCGATAGCACTGCCGCGGCAGTTGCTGGAGCGAGCAATATACCGTTGCGGTAATGGCCAGCTGCGAAAATGACTTGAGGATACTCCTCAAGCCGGCCAATGAGCGGCCTGCCGTCGCGGGTCGCGGGCCGCAAGCCCGCCCAGCGCAGCTTGGGCATCACTCCACCCAGCAGCGGGAAGGTGCGTGCACTCCAGCGTTCCAGTCGGCCGATGCCCTTTTCGGTGACGTCCGTGCAAAATCCGGCAACATCTTCCGATGCGCCGCAGACGAGCCTCCTGCCTGATTTCGCCACCCAGTACGCCTGGCTGGAAAACACCATATGGCGCACCATGCCATCAGGCACTTCGTAAGAGCAAATCTGCCCACGAATGGGATGGATCGTCTCCGGCATACCGAACATCCGCTCGAACTCGCCGGTCCATGCACCGGCGCAAATCACGAGCCGATCCGCCTCGTAGCTGTCCCCGCTCTCGGTTGACAACCGGACGGGGCTGCGCCATCCTTCCGGCGGATGCAACTCAAGCGCGGCCAGGCCGCCTGCACCGCCAGCCATCCGCACGCCATGCTGCCGACAGGCCTGCTCAAGTGCAGCCGCCAACTGCGGCGCATCCACATGGGCTTCCGTCGGCGTATAAATGCCGCCTACCGCTCCCGCGGCAAGAAGCGGCTCCAGCCGAGCCACATTTGCCTCATCAAGCAGTTCACCGCCGCTGCCAGCTGCCTGCTGCCAGCGCAGACGGGACTGCATCGGCAGCAGGTCAGCCTCATGAAAAGCCACGCCGATGCTGCCGGTGCGGCGCAGGCCGACGTTTATGCCGCTACGTTCCTCCACCAGGCGCACCCAGTCGGGATAGCGGCGCAAGCTGTCTAAGCAAAATTCAAAAAAAACATCCGGCTGTTCCGGGTTTTCGGAATACGGAGCGAGCATTCCAGCGGCAGCGCCAGAGGCTTGACCGCCGAAGCTGCCTCTTTCAACAATCGTTACCTCCCGTTCTCCTGAGCGGGCCGCTTCAAGGGCGCACGACAACCCGATGATGCCGCCGCCGAGTATTAACACCCTTTCTTTCATCCCTGCGCCGCCTCCATCCACGCTGCATCCGCAGCAAAAGAACTCAGCTTGCCAGCCTCCATACTGCTCGCAGAGGCATACGGCAGCTCGGGAATCCGTCCCGCAAGCCGGGCCAGACGCCCCGCGCGGATGGCAAGACTCATCGCTTCCGCCATCGCAACGGGATCACCGGCTTTGGCCACCGGCGTATTGGCAAGCACAGCTGCAGCTCCCAGCTCCATTGCTTGCACCGCATCCTTTGCCGAGCCGAGTCCTGCGTCGACGATGACCGGTACTGGTGACTGTTCAGCGATAAGGCCTAGGTTGTACGGATTCAAAATACCGAGCCCTGTACCGATCGGCGCGCCGCCAGGCATGACGGCCGAGGCTCCAGCCTCGGCCAGATAACGACACAGAATCGGATCATCGGAGGTGTAAGGCAACACGGTGAAACCTTCTTTTACGAGCCGCTCCGTCGCCTTCAGCGTCTCAACGGGATCAGGCAACAGCGTGCGGGCATCTGCACTAATCTCGACCTTGATCCAGTCGCCCAGCCCGGCAGCTCGGGCGAGTCTGGCGATGCGCACCGCTTCGTCGGCGTTGTTCGCACCCGAGGTGTTGGGCAGATAGGTGAGCGTGCCTTCCGGCAGATGTTGCAAGATGGAATCATCCGCTACCTCATCGAGATTGACTCGGCGCACGGCGAAGGTGATCACTTCAGCTCCGCTTGCCTGTAACGCCTGTAGCATAACGGCCGGACTTGGGAAACGTCCCGTTCCGAGGAAAAAGCGGGAAGTCAGTATTTTGCCTCCAATTGTCCAGCTGTCCGGCGTGCTTTTCTGCCCTGCTTCCCCATGCATGCCTAATCTCATCCCTCAGCCCCCCCCTACAAAATGAACCAGTTCCACCGTCATACCGCTCCGGAGTCGCAGCCCGCTCCATTCCTCGCGGGGTACGATAGTCCCGTCCGCCTCAGCAACGATGCGCCTTCCGGTAAGCCCTTTTTCCTCAACAAGCTGCTGCAGCGTCATCGAACCGGTGCGATGCCTTCCTCCATTAAGCATGATTTCGGCCTCTCCTGCTCCACTAACAGACGAGGAGATCATCGCCTTCAAGCTGCGGCAAACAGCCGCAGGGTCCTCGCTACCTACAATCGCGGAAACGGCGCAAAGCCTCGTTGCACCGGCATCCAGCACCTCCTGAGCGTTGCCGAGATGAATACCGCCGATGGCTACCCATGGAATGCGCACATGTCTCGCCGCCTGGCGCACATAATTCAGCGTTACCGCCGGCCTTCCCGGCTTCGTCCCGGTCGGGTAGACCGGACCAACTCCGATGTAATCCGCTCCGCCGTCCTCAGCGGCCATCGCCTGGTCCAAACTATGCGTGCTGACACCGACGATACGGTCCGGCCCCAGCAGTTCCCTTGCTTCGCGAAGCCCATGATCCTCCTGGCCCACATGCACGCCATCAGCGTCTGCTTCAATGGCAAGCTGCGGATAATCGTTCACAATAAACGGAACTCCGAACTCTCGGGTCAGTCCCCGCAGCAGCCGAGCCTTTTCCAAAAGCTCGCTCTCCTTGGCTGTTTTATGCCGCAGCTGGACAATATCCGCCCCGCCGTAAAGCGCCTCGCGCATGACCTCCTCCATCGTCTTGCCCGGATGGTAATTTTCTGCTGTTATGACATATAGGCTGAAATCCAGCTTTTTCATTCCAAACGACCCCTTTCTGTACTTTCTCCACCTCATGTGCTGTGCTGGCCTGCTATTATTTCAGCCTGTCAAATAAAGCTCACAGCAGCGAAGCGCTTCTTCTGGGTCGCTTGTGCCTTGCACGAGCACCCGCCCGTCAGGAAACACAACTAACCTTCCCTCTCCGGTCGGCAACTCGGCTCGCAGCAAGTACGGATTCTGAATGACGCTGCAGCCAACCTGCTCCAGTCTCCTTCTGTACATCCCAGGGTCTCCAGTTGCTCCAAGCTCCACCTGAACAGTGTCGCGGCCGCAAAGTACCGCTGTGACTGCTGTTTTGGCCGCTTCTACACTATCCAATGTATGAGAAACAACCGTCGCACCGCTGCATATCCGGCAGCTTGCGGATGGTCCCGGCAAACGCATTTCACGCAGCGAAAGCGGCCAGACACCAACACTTGCGAGCGTACGCCGAATCTCGCCGCGATTGCCGCTCAGCCATTTGAGAGCTTCCGCCGCTTGCAGCGCGGCAACCATCTCAACCGCCGGCGAAAGCATGCCGACTGTGTCACAGGTCTCGCCGCTCTCCTGCTCCTGCTCGCCGCCGATCAGGCAGCGCAAGCAGCAGGTCTCGCCCGGTACAAGCGGAGCGCTCATACCGGAAGCCCCTGCGATTCCTCCGTACATCAGCGGCACGCCGTTTCGGAAGCACCAATCATTCAGGCAAAGTCGCACAGCTGCATTATCCGTGCCGTCAAGCACGAGATCACAGCCTGCCGCCGCTGCCTCCAGCGCTTCGGGTGAAGTTAGATCGGCGACGATCGCCTCTATCTGCACCGAGCTGTCGATGCGGCGCAGCTTATCCGCGGCGGCAATCGCCTTCGGCAGGCTGAGATGCGCATCATCCTCGTCGAACAGCATCTGCCGCTGCAAATTGCTCCACTCCACGTAGTCCCGGTCTGCCAGCCTCAGCTCGCCGACTCCCGACCGGACCATATGCTGTGCCAGCGATGCGCCAAGCGAGCCGACTCCGACAATGAGCACACGCGAGCTCCGCAGCGCGAGCTGCCCATGCTCGCCAATTGGCGCAAAACGCATTTGCCGCGAATGCCTTTCACGCGCTGGCTCGCTGAGACTCATATTCCATTCCCGCCGCTGCCCGTCACCGTCCTTACGACGAGAGCCGCCAGCGGATAATAACGCTGCAACCGCCCCATTACGCTCAAGCATAAATCTTGCCGCCGCCCGCCTTAAAGGCATCGGATTTTTCGCGCATACCGGCCTCGATTGCCTCAGTCGTCTCCATTCCTTCCCGCTCCGCAAAATCGCGAATATCTTGCGTAATGCGCATACTGCAGAACTTCGGTCCGCACATGGAGCAGAAATGCGCATTTTTCGCCCCTTCGGCAGGCAACGTCTCATCGTGGTAGCTCATCGCCCGCTCGGGATCAAGCGACAGATGGAACTGGTCGCGCCAGCGAAACTCGAAGCGAGCTTTGGACAAAGCGTCGTCGCGCAATCTTGCCCTTGGATGGCCCTTCGCCAAATCCGCTGCATGAGCAGCGATTTTGTAGGTAATAACGCCTTCCTTCACATCTTCCTTATTCGGCAAGCCAAGATGCTCTTTCGGCGTCACGTAACAGAGCATGGCGGTTCCGAACCAACCGATCATCGCCGCGCCGATCGCGCTCGTAATATGGTCATAACCAGGAGCAATATCCGTGGTCAACGGCCCTAATGTATAAAATGGAGCCTCGTCGCAAACAGCGAGCTGACGGTCCATATTTTCCTTAATCAGATGCATTGGCACATGGCCCGGCCCTTCAATCATCACCTGCACATCATGCTTCCAGGCGATCTTCGTCAGTTCGCCGAGCGTATCCAGCTCCGCAAACTGCGCGGCGTCGTTGGCATCAGCGATGGAACCGGGACGCAGACCGTCGCCGAGCGAGAAGCTGACATCATAAGCTTTCATAATCTCGCAGATGTCCTCAAAATGCGTATACAGGAAATTCTCCCTGTGATGCGCCAAACACCATGCAGCCATAATAGAGCCGCCGCGGCTGACGATGCCCGTTACCCTTTTTGCCGTCAACGGTACATAACGCAGCAGCACTCCGGCATGAATCGTGAAATAATCGACGCCTTGCTCCGCTTGCTCGATCAACGTATCGCGGAATACTTCCCAGCTGAGATCCTCAGCTTTGCCGTTGACCTTTTCCAGAGCCTGATAGATCGGCACCGTGCCGACAGGTACAGGAGAGTTGCGCACGATCCATTCGCGCGTCGTATGGATGTTTTTTCCAGTGGACAGATCCATGATCGTGTCGGCTCCCCAGCGGGTCGCCCAAGTCATTTTTTCCACCTCTTCCTCAATCGAGGATGCTACAGCGGAGTTACCGATATTCGCATTGATCTTCACATGAAAATGCCGCCCGATAATCATTGGCTCAATCTCGGGATGGTTGATATTAGCGGGAATAATTGCACGTCCTGCAGCCACTTCGCTGCGTACGAACTCTGGCTCCATACCTTCGCGGATAGCGATGAATTCCATCTCCGGGGTGATGATGCCCTTGCGCGCATAATGCAGCTGGGTCACATTTTGGCCGGACTTGGCACGTTGCGGCTTTCTCCCGCTCAAGGGGAAAATCTCCGCTCCTTTTTGGGAAGCCCCTTCTGCGGTAGTAAAACCGTTGTCCTCCGGGCGGATGCTGCGGCCTTCGTAACACTCGGTATCACCGCGTCCTACTATCCATGCCTCACGCATTAGCGGCAAGCCGCTGCGAATATCCGCTACGTAACTCTCATCCGTGTAAGGGCCGCTGGAATCATAAACTCTCACGGGCTCATTCGGTACCTGTTGTCCGCGTACATCGCTGTCCGACAGTGCGATTTCGCGTACAGGAACCCGAACCCCCGGATCTTGTCCTTGTATGTAGACCTTGCGGCTACCTGGTAGGGGCGTTGTCATAATTGCCATAATACAAAAAACCTCCTCGTGGAATCTGAAAGACATCCGCTAGGAGGCAGAGAGAGAAAGCTTGGAAAACGGTGCTTGAGCCTGCGGTATCATACCGCACTGGGCTCGCTTGTCTGTTGCGGCTTTAAGCCGCTGCAGCTTGCCCCTTAACCTTGCCTGTCTCGCCATGGAGGCGTCCGCCCCGGCCATGTTGCCGGTAAAGCGTTCGACTACCGAAGCTTCACAGCTTCGCTTCAGCGACTGCATGTCGCTTGGGACGGCTCGCCCTTCCTTTTCAAAGAGAACGGCGCAAAAAAGCCGCCTCCGAAAAGGAAGCGGCGAAAGGGCTCAGGTATGACAAACCAAGGCACCGTTCAACCACTTTCCTACGCTGGCATAACCCAGATCAGGTTCAAAGGGACCAAAGCTTCGCTTTATCTCAGCCCTCGCGGGCGCCCCTAGTGGATATCATTGGTATGAATGTACCTTATAAATAATTGTACGTCAACTGCAAGGAATTTCTCGCTCTAAACTTCACTAGGTTCAGACAAGCACACTGTTATTAACATACAATGTTTTTCCAGTAGCAGCTGCTACTAACGCTCCCGTTACTTCAATGTTCCTGATTTCGGAGCCAAGCCCTAATGCGAGATTCAGCATTCTAAAGCTGAACTCGCCAACTCTTTCTCCTTCGGAGTCGGTTGCATAATACTCCGCAGTAGCGGAGCTACCAAAGGGAGTGTAGGTAGTCAATTCATATCGAGATGAAGCGCCTATCCCGGGTGGAATATCTCTAGGTGAGGGAAGCGAAGTGTCTCCTCTAAGGGAATCAAGTATGAGCCGGTAGGTAGAGTTATTGACAACATAAAAACTTATTGTGCTTACAGCGGACACGGTTTCATTGTCCGTCAAACCAGCGGGACCCCTGCGCCCTGACGGGATGCAGAATGTTTGAACGACGATAACAAGCAGAATGAACAGAACCAAAATGACGCCAATACTCGACTTATTGCGATTGCTGATTGTAGCGAATTCCTCATTCATAATGTTAGCCTCCTCAACTATAAGAAAAATAGTAGCTATTAACTATTTTCATAATATGAAAAAGAAAGGCTGGCGGACTCAATCTAATGTCCCTATGGAATGAAAAATTCTAGTTTCTCTTTTGCAAGACTACATGTAGGCCGACATCCATGGCTAATCCGAGGGCCGGCACATTGACTATCGAATCTAGCCTGCACATGAAGGAGAGTCGCTCATACCCGCCAATTACAGGGGAAAACGGGACAAATCTAGCAAATTGACCGTTTAAATCACCTTGACAGAACAAGCCATATAGATTTATGTTTTGATTGACTTGTTCAGTCAATATTCATTCAATTAATTTAAGTATAAAGGAGCAATCATCATGTATGCTGACTCGACATCGAAGGAACTCCGATCAAGAGCGGTCGTCATCGGAGCCAGTATCGCCGGCTTGCTTGCGGCCAAAACGCTGTCCGCGCATTACGAAGAGATCGTGCTCATCGAGCGTGATGAACTCCCTCTTCAGCCGGCGAACCGACCCGGCGTACCTCAAGACCGCCATCCACACCGGTTGCAGGATCTGGGCAAAAACGTGCTGACCGAGCTTTTTCCGGGCTGGACCGACGATCTCCTGGCCGCCGGAGCCTATGAGCGCGAGGGGAAGGAGATGCATCTTATCTCGCCGCTCGCTGCGCTGCAATTCCCCTACGACAAGGACGAAGGCTGTTCCCGACCGCTGCTGGAATGGGTCATCCGCCACCGGGTGCTGGAGGAGCCGCGCATTCGTTTGCTTCAAGGCCGGGAAGCGGCCGCCCTGCTATCCGCGCGGTCAGGCGATCAGTTCGCCATAACCGGAGTCCGGCTCAAACAATCGCGTGGAAGCACTGGCGATCCCCAATCTCCTGAGGATATCATGGCAAATCTCGTCGTCGACGCATCCGGCCGTTACTCGAAGCTGCCCGTCTGGCTGGAGCAGCTCGGTCTCGGCAAACCGGTTATAGAAAGCCTTCATGCCCGCCTCGCCTACAGCACCCGCTATTACCGAATCCCGGAGCATCTGCGCGATAAATACGCCACGGTTCTAATCGATGGCGATCCTGCGCGGGCCGAAGGCTCTGGCGTATTCAGCCCGATCGAGAACGGCCTGGCCGAAACGACGATTTACGGCGCAGGCGGAAAGTACCCGCCGGTCGCTCCGGACCAATACGAGCCGGCAGCCGCCGAGCTGATCCATCCGCTGCTGGCAGACATTCTCGCCCAACTCGAACCGGTCGGCGATCCCCAAGGCTTTCGCGTGCCGGAATGCCGCTGGACGCATTATGAATCCTTTGCCCACTGGCCCAGCGGGCTGCTCGTCATCGGGGATGCGATCTGCAACTTAGATCCGATCTACGGCCAGGGCATCACGGTGGCGGCAGCCGAAGCAGCGGAGCTGGGCAGAGTGTTAGCCGAAACAGCCGATGGCTCGGAAGCCGATCCTTCCGGTTCCAGCTGGGAGCAGGGCTTGCTCCACCGCTTCGCATCCATCGTGCTGCCAGCGTGGTGGACGATTGTCGTAGCGGATCTGAGATGGCCGGGCGTCACCTATGACGGTCCGATGTCGGGCCGCGGTATCTCATTTTGCCAGACGTATCTGGACATCGTGCGCAAGCAGGCGCTTCAAGGCGGGGATATGGAGCTGTTCAGCCTGATGATGGGCGTAAGGGGACTGGATGCCGCTCCGTCTACGCTGTTCGGTGAAGAAGCAGTCCGCTCGATTCTGATCCGATGCGGTCGGGAGGAATGGCTGGAGGAGGTTCTCGATCCTGGAGAAAACCTCGGCCAGTTCCTGAAGCTGAACCTGCCTTTCACAGCTTGATTGCTCCCGTGCTTGGAATAAGGTATCGTAAAGGTACACGAGCTCTTATTCAGATTTGAGGTTGAACCGATATGGCCCCCTACAACGAAGACCAACTCCTTGCCATCCGTGACGAGCGCAGAGAGCAGATTCTGGGAGCAGCGCTTGGCGTCTTCGCCCGCCATGGCCCTGCCCTCACCAAGATGAGCATGATTTCCCAGGCCGCAGGCATCAGCCACGGCTTGCTTTACCACTATTTCAAATCCAAGGATGAGCTGTTCATCGCACTCGTCAGCGAGGCCATGCTCGGCGCAGGCGACGCAGTCGAGGAGATGCTGGAGCATCCGGGCTCCATCATCGACAAGCTGCGGCATTTCCTCCATGATGCGATGAGCGTGGAGACCCGGCTGTTGTTTCTGCTGATCCATCAGGCACGAACTTCTCACGGCGTGCCGGAGCAGGTGCGCGAGATTATCAAGGATTATTCGCTCGGCTGGTTCGCCGCTAGGTTGAAGCCGCTGTTCCTCCAAGGCCAACGCACCGGCGAGATCGCATCCGACGATGCCGATCAGCTCATCGAAGGCCTGCTGACTGCGGTGAGCGGCTCGATGTTGCTCCACGCGAGCGACGAACACAATATCCCGCTGATGAATCCCGACCATCTGCTGCGCCTGGTGCTCGCGCCGGATCACATCCAGCCTTTGTGATCGGTTCATAGGAAACACCAAGACCGCCCAAGACGAATGAAATGATTCGTCGGGCGGTCTTGGTGTTTTTGAGAGTGTGGAAACTCGTAAAGAGAACCTCCAGGTAAGTAGGTTTACAATGTTTGGCTAGCGTAACTGCCATTGGTAGACCAAAAGTTGTGGAGCCTAGTGCTTCTCGACTAAGATATTAAGATCAGGATTAACCCATACATAGAAGCAGGTGAGCGCCTCATGTTAGTCATTGATCGAGACGAAGTATCCGAATTATTGTGCATGGAATCATGCATCTCGCTTATGGAAATTGCGCTCAAAGACTTATCCGCCGGACAAGCCGAACAGCAATTGAGATCTGTCGTCCCGGTCCGCGAAGGTGGATTGATGGGACTAATGCCAGCTTACTTGGTGCGCGAAGGAATCGTTGGAGCTAAGCTGATTAGTGTTTTTCCTCATAATCACAACAGCGGGCTTCCCTCCCATCAAGGCGTAATCGCTTTGTTCGATGCCACCAATGGCAGCATGAATGCAATTGTCGACGCTCGCAGTGTGACCGCGATTCGCACGGCAGCCGTCAGTGCAGCCGCAACGAAATTGCTCGCCAAGCGGGACTCGCGTTCGTTATCGCTAATCGGCACAGGCGAGCAAGCGCAAAGCCATCTTGAAGCGATGCTTCTTGTTCGCCCCATCCAGCGCGTCAGCGTTTGGAGTCCAAATAGGGAGCATGCACTCCACTTTCAAACCAAAATGAACGCCAAATACGGTGAGCGATTAACGATATCCGCTTGCAGTTCCGCAGAGCAAGCTGTCGCAGACGCCGACATCATATGTACGATCACTTCTTCAACAACGCCTGTTTTGCAAAATGAATGGATTCCCGAAGGCGCCCACATCAACGCCGTTGGAGCTTGCCGGGCGAGGGACAGGGAGCTGGCTACCGCAATCGTGAAACGAGCACAGCTTTATGTGGATCGCCGCGAATCCGCCGAAAACGAAGCCGGGGACTACTTGATTCCGCTCAGCGAAGGAGCAATTGGCAGCGATCATATCGTCGGTGAAATTGGCGAAGCTCTGCTCGGCCAAATTCAAGGCAGAACTTCGGAGGAGCAGCTTACGCTGTTCAAGTCGTTAGGGCTTGCGGTCGAGGATTTAGCGGCAGCAGCATTCATTTACAAACAAGCCAGCTTGCTTGGTAAAGGCAAAGTTATCGGAATTTAGGAGAGTGCTATTTTGAATAAACATTCAACTCGGTATGACTTTCAACTGTCTCCAGAACAAGAACAGCGTGCGCGTGACATTCATGAGCGGAGCATCGTGATCGACCTTCTTTTCCAGGGACCACTTTCTCCGACCGTCATTCCAGAGGACATCTCCAATGAGATCCGCAATGAATGCGAGCCGCTTAAAGACGATCCAATGACTTATAGCGCCCATCCGTCCAAACGGCTTCGCCAAATGTCAGCACGCGGTGTGCTAACTGAATTTAAAGATGAATGGTATCGCTCCGGCATTACGGCGGGCAACCGTGAGCTCGATTTATCGGGCAAAGAAGCGATTATGATTAGCATGGGTGAAGTGCAGGAGCAATTCGACCGCGTAGATTGGCTCGTCAAAGCCTTGACTGCTGCCGACATCCGGGAAGCTAAAGCGCAAAACTTCAAAGCCGGCATCGTCACCGCGCAGGACCCAAGCGGCCTCGGTAAAAACCTTGAACTTCTCGAAGCGCTTCACGGTTTTGGCCTTCGTGTTCTCCAACTGACCTACAACAACCAAAACGCCATCGCTTCAGGCTGCATGGAACTGGCAAACGACGGTGTTTCTAACTTTGGCATAGGCTTCATTCGCAAGCTGAACGAGCTTGGCATCGTTGTTGACACCGGCCATTGCGGCAAACAAACGACGTTAGACGCCTGTCGGTTATCAGATAAACCGGTCATCGCCTCGCATACGGGTGTAGAAGCGATTTACCCGCATCGCCGCTGCAAAAGCGATGAAGAAATTAGAGCAATTGCGGCAACTGGCGGTGTTATTGGCGTATTCGCCATGCCTTGGTTTATCCACGAAAACCCTCAAGAAACAACGATTGATCATGTGCTTGATCATATCGATTACATCGTCAAGCTTGTTGGCGTAGATCATGTCGGTATCGGCACCGATTGGCCAATGAGCGATGTTGACTGGTCCCTGGTTTATTTTAAGGAGCATATCGCACCTAAGCTTGGTTTTGCCAAAGGAGACGGCCCTTCCACAGAACTAATTAAGGGTTTGGAGCAGTACGGCTTGTTCATCAATTTTACACGCGGGCTAGTTGCTCGGGGTTACAGCGATGAAGAGGTCGGTAAAATAATTGGCGGCAACTGGCTGCGTGTATTCGAACAGGTATGGGGGAACTAGAGCGATGACCATCTATAATTTCTATTGCGCAGGTGTTTTTGAAGGTAAAATTCGCTTTACCGATGATAAAGTCATGCATGCCAAAGTGGATGCGCGGCGGCGCACGCAAATGCAGGAAAATGTACTGAACGAGCGGGCCAAATACGTTCTCCCACTCTCCAAAATCCGCGAGGCGCTACCCCTATATCGCAAAACCGAATGGGCAGGCGAACGAGTTAACATCGAAAACGGAGAAACGTATCACCGGCATCTAACTTACCAGGACGAGAGCGGCCGGGTTTCCCAAGTGTGGGCGAAGCGCCAGGATACCGCGGTGGATATTGTGACGCTTGACGGCGAAATTATTGCCTTCCTGTGCCCTAACCGTTACGGCATGGAACTGATTGTCCAGGAAGGTTATGAAAAGCTGACACCGCTTGTCGTTTACGACGATCCGCAGCTGTCCAAGCCGGAGTACGGCGTGAACGAACTAGGCACTTTCCTCGTTCCCATGCGAGACGGCGTACAGCTGGCTACGGATGTTTATTTACCAGAGGGCATCCAGTTTGGCACCCGCCTGCCTACGATTCTGGTACGGACTTGTTACGATCGGCATCTACGTAAAGAAAGCTGTCTGCGTTGGGCGAATAAAGGTTATGCCGTCGTGAATCAGGACGTTCGCGGACGCGCGGATTCCGAAGGAGATTTGGTTCCGTTTTATTATGAGCGCGAGGACGGCAGTGACACAATCGATTGGATCATTGCGCAGAACTGGTCAAACGGAGATGTCGGCATGTGGGGCGCTTCGTACCTCGGTTATGTCGTAATGGCAGCTGCCACAAGCGGCCATCCCAACCTGAAAGCTGTCGTTAATGAAGTCAACGTTGGCACTCCTTTTGTCGATACGGTGCGCAGGGGCGGCACGGTATGCTCCTGGCCTTTGCTCAGCTGGACGCTGGCACAGTCGGTCGGCACGCGAACTGACTTTGATATTTTCGGAGGCATAACGGTCGATCCGGCCAAAGCGGTCGAGGCACGTCCACTCCGCGAAATTCCGCAGCAGATGATCGGCAAAAGCTCCGGTCCATGGGATATGTGGAGCCAGCATCCAGAATACGACGATTACTGGCGCGGTTGTACACATTCAGAACGTGCCCATCAAATACAAGCTCCGATGTTCGTTATATCCGGTTGGTATGACGGAGACAGCCCCGGTGTATCGGAAACTTGGCGGCTGCTCTCGGAGCATGATGTGCCAAACCGCAAAATCTGGCTCGGTCCATGGGAGCACGGTCCGAATCGAGCTCGCGACTTGCAAGGCGTTGCTTTTGGCGAGGATGCCGTTGTCTACGACTATGATGCCAATGTACTGCGCTGGTTCGACCACTTCCTGAAAGGCGTTAACAATGGCATCGATCAAGAGCCGCGTGCGCGTTATTATGTAGTCGGCGAAAATAAATGGCGGACATCCGAAGATTGGACGCCGACGGAGTCAGCGGTGGCTCCATTTTATCTGAGCAGTAATGGACGAGCGAACTCGGCCTTCGGCGATGGTACACTTTCAACATCTCTCCCGGTTGAAGCCCGTACCGATGTTTACGTTTATAATCCGGCCGACCCCGTCGCCGATTCTGGTGAGCGGGTACCTGAAAATCGCCGCAGCATCGAGCTCCGCCAAGACGTGCTTTGTTACACCGGCGAGAAGCTCACCGAGGAGATTATAGTCGCGGGTGAGTTATCCGCCGTTTTATACGCATCTAGCTCAGCCGTTGACACAGACTGGGTCGTCTCGCTCAGCGATGTTGATGAAGCGGACAACTCGATTTTATTATCCAGCTACATTGTCCGCGCCAAGTACCGCCGAGGTTATGATAATCCAGAGCTGCTGACACCCGGCCAAGTGGAACGCTTCGATATTTTCATGCCTAATATCGCCCATCGCTTCCCTGCCGGGCACCGAATCCGTTTCTCCGTCACATCGTCAAGCAAGTTTGTCGCGTTCCCGAACTCCAACACAGGCCTGAACCCGTATGACGAGCAGGAGGCTATCCCGGCGACACAAACGATCCATCATTCCGAGCAGTATCCAAGCCATATTTTGCTTCCGGTACTGGTATAAAACAACTCCTGACTCCCGCAGAGCTAAGCAAAAATATCCCGAGCTGAACGAGCTGGGGCTCGATTTCGCTGTCTGCGGGCGTCATTACAAGCTTAACTGCAACAAAGCAAAAAAAGCTCCCTGAGGGAGCTAAGCGTGACAAACCGGCTGAGTTTGGCGGCCGGTTTGTCTTTTTCGTCGTTCAGCGCTGCTGCAGCCCGCGATGAACGTCCTACAGAACCGTGTTTCCTCCTAGCGGATAGATGGGCGAGATACCAAAATACGGGACACAAAACGTCATAACAACGATGACAAGCAGAATAAACAGAACGAGAACGACTCCGGCACTTGAACTACCACCGTAATTGCTGATTGTGGCGCAACTCATTTTTTTTGCCTCCTAAAATAAATTTTGTTTCTACCCTCATACTATGAAGAAGGAAGACTATCGGAATCCGACAACCGCCCTTTCTGGTTGAGAGATTTAGAGATTCCTATAATTGACAAAATAATCGAAAGAACTCATCATAACCATAGGCTAACTGTCCGAAGAAAATAAAGTTATAGACGGGATTTGTTGATCCTACGCGAATTTTGAATTGCTAAACCGTCAGACTCCGAATAATAAGTCTTAGACTGACTCCAATATAAAACCAGCGGCAGTCAAGGACTGAAAAATAAAGTCCTAGACTGCCGCTGGTTTATTGAACTAACGTATCCCGTTAGCTTAAGGACTTACCTGAAATCGAACAGGTTTTTTACGAGTATTTAAGTGTAAATATTAACTTTTTGTTGACTCTCTATGTTGAACTGCTAGTTCAATGAAAACAGGGAGCAGCTACCGCAGTAATCTGCTCCCTGGCTATTTAATCATCCGTGCGCTTCTCACCTTTAATCGGAACGACTCTTCCGTCGACTTCTTCAGATCGAAGCTTGCCAAGCTCCTGACTATTCCCTTGCTCATCGGTCTTGCCGAAAGTATATAAACCGCTCGCCCACTGATTTAGGAAATAGACCGAGCTTTTAAACTTCGGTTTCACACCCCATTCACGCTTAGCTACATCATCATACTGCCATTTCTTGATCGCTAATCCTTCTTCATTGACCTCGTAGTACCCATAGTCGTAACCTGCATTATCGATACTAAATCGCAAGGCTTCTCCTTCGGGGAATGTGAAACCATAATAATGATACCCTTCACCACCTTTCAACATTGGCGCATCCCCCGAGAACCCCGGCAGTTTTAACGCGATCTCGCGTGCTTCCGTCAAATCGCCGTGCATCAGCGTCTCATATTCTTGCTGAGCTGTAGGAGTTCGCACGATGACACGGTTGTCTTTCGCGTTATACTTTACATAAGCGCCAAGCGTCTCGCTGATGAACCGAAGCGGCACATAAGTCAGTCCGTTCTTGTTCACGACTCCGGCGTCAATCGACACGGATTTGCCGTTCACGTTCGCTTTCTTCTCCCCTTCCTTCAATTTCACCATAATCTTGTTATCTTTTGTATGAAACATCACAACACGCGTCTTCGGATCATATGAAAACACAATCCACGCCTGATCCGTCAGTGCCCGCAATTTGATCATGGCATTTCCCTTGACCATCATCGCGTCGTATTGAAGCTCCCCGTTCACGAAGACAGAAGGAGCTGCTGCATAAGCTAGTGAACCGTTGAAGAGGACACTGGCAAGCAGAGCGGAACCAACTACGTATTTGAGCCTTTTATTCCATTGCATTATATTTCATCTCCTTGATAAAAATGGCATTTAATACTTATGTTGACGGGATTGATAGTGGATAAGTTGCAGATATAACGAATTCGTCTTACTCGTTTTACCCGATTCATATTTCCCCATTATCCTGCCCGTTAGCTCAACGCCGCCGCTGTCAGTCTAGAACTTTTTTTCCCGGTCTAACACTTTATTTTCTCAGTCTACAACTATATTTTCATCAGACACTAACCAGAAAGAGGGAGTATATTGCTCAAGTCCTCCTTGTATCGCATGATGCTTTCCTATCTTTTGATTTTTATTAGCATTACTTTCTTTTTGATTGCTCTGCTCGTCCTGATGCGGATAGGATTCATACGGATTCGCTTCATGTTCAGCAGCCGGAACATTTTCTAAAAGGACTACCGCTTTAAGCATCTCGGTGTTCGTATTCTGGAACAAATATTTAGCGAGACCAATTACAGCTTGAGTCGCATAATCTTTGCCTCTATAGTCTGGCGACACGGCATACATGATTTCTCGATTAGGAGGCGGCAGCTCTTCTTTTATGCCTGTACAGCACCACCCGATGAACTCATTGTTTTCTTGCAAAATTATACCCATGCGAAGGCGCAACTCCCCGATGTCTCCGCCTATGGATACTGCGTCCAAAAACCGCTTGTTGTCTGGAATCTCATAATGGAGCAGCCAGTCTTTGCGCTGCTCTTTCGACACATTCCATCCGGGTAGAAATTCATAGATGGAAGGCTGCCAGGTCAGAGCATGGAACGCATCTAAATCGGATTCTATGAATTCTCTCAATATAATGTCTTTGCACTCTATTTTAATGCTCATCCGGTTATCTTCTCCTTCGGTATTTAATCTCTCCCGACTATAATAACGGTTATTTACAGCCGCTTAGAAGATAAAGAATAGGTATAACTGGGAAATCCGCTATATGCTATTTCTTTGAAGCGCATGCCAAAAAACCGTCTCCGATTACGGAGCGGCTTTTTGGAATTCAAGTATAAAGTTCGCTGCGTATTATCTCTTACGGGAAAGCTTGACCGTCTTAACCTCAAACGGGCCAAAATCAAGCTCCAGCGCATCGCCCGTCGCATCGAGCGGCTCCGACTTCCGCTCCAGCAGATCGGTCAGCCAAGCTTCTCCGACTGGGAAACCGGCTTGCAGCTTTGTGTGCAGGCGCGTGCCCGCCGTTTCGTACAGGCGGACGACGATATCGCCGTCATCCTCCGCCTGCTTCACCGACTCGACCATAACATGCGGATGCCCCGTCACCAAGAAGGAGCGTCCCTCCTGCCAGCCGCCGACTGCGGCGGCAGCATCGCTTGCCGCCATCGCGCCGCTCGCGACTTCATATGTCCGCAGAGGCACATTCAGCTCATAGCCCTGGCGATAAATCCCCGCCTCCACATGATTGCCCGCATGCGGGTAAAGCGAATACGTGAACTTATGCTCCGCCCGGTCTGCCTCCGGGTCAGGGAAGGAAGGGCTGCGCAGCAGATTCAGGTCCAGCTCTCCGCCCTCGGCGCGATGGCCGTATTTGCTGTCATTCAGCAGCGCAATGCCGTAATCCGGCTCCGACAAATCAATATAATGATGCGCGCAGATTTCATCCTTGGCATAATCCCACATCGTGTTGCGATGCGTCGGTCGTTTTAAATAACCGAACTGGATTTCACAGTTGACGGAGTCCGTACGGACATTAGTCGGGAACGAGGTGCGAAGCATTTTGCCCGATTCCTTCCAGTCCACCTCAGTCTCAAAATCAATCCGCCGACTGCCTTCCGTAAGCTCAACACGCTGCGCAAGCACAGACTCTCCGAACAAATAACGCATGATAAAACCAGCCTTGGGACCGTCCCGGAATGGCAGCATATCAACAAGCTCCAGCTTCATGCCGCCCGTCTCCCGGTAATCCTGCCGGAAATCCCAAGCGTCGCCCTCGTCGACATAAATTCGCAGCGCGTTGGCTCCTTGTCCAGACTGCACAACTTCGCGACGATGTTCTTTATCGTATAGGGAAGCAATCGAGCCGTCCTCCGCAAAAACGACTTTAAGCAAGCTGTTCTCGATCGTCCGCTGTTCTTCAAATACTAATAGCTGCGGGAAGTCTGGTTCTGCTTGCACTGCACTATGGACCGCATAACCCATCGCCGGGACACGTACCTGCTGCCAGCCCGCGTCAAGCTTCAGCCACTCCTCGCGCTCCCAAGGAAGGGAGTTGAATATCGCCGTGCCGGACATGCCGTTGGCCCCGGCCACAGCCGTATACGCCCTTCCGATCATTCCCTCCGTCTGCCCCAGCAACGCCGCATAGCGCTCTAGTGACTCATCGTAAACCCTTTTGATCGAGGAGCCTGGCAAAATATCATGGAACTGATACAGAAGAACTTCCTTCCAGATCGTATCCAGCTCTTCCGCCGGATACGGGCTGCCATCTGCCATCTCCGCCAATACAGCAGCGAACTCCAGCTCGCGCAGCGCCTTTTCCAGCTTGCGGTTGTACCATTTGTTCCGCCCCTGGCTCGTCAAAGTGCCCTGATGTTTCTCCAGATACAGCTCTCCACGCCAAGTTTCATAGCGATCCTCGCCTTCCGCAAGCCGTTCAAAAAAGCGTGCCGAAGGCTCCTGCTCCACCGGAGCGAGACCAAGCAGATTATGCTCGCGAGCAAGCCGCTCCAGATGCTCCTCTCCGGGTCCACCGCCACCGTCGCCAATACCGAACAACATGAGCGCGCGGTCCGACACGCCTTTGTCCAAATATTCCTGTTCTGCCTTCGCAATAGAACGCGGCGCCGCCGGGCTGTTGTATGTATCCTCAGGCGGCATATGCGTCAGCACCGTCGATCCATCGAGCCCCTCCCACATGAATGTGTGATGTGGATGTTTGTTGTAGGAGCTCCAGCTCAGTTTCTGGGTCATCATGTAATCGACACCTGCTTTTTTCAGCAATTGCGGCAGGCTGGCCGTATATCCGAATACATCCGGCATCCAGAGCGACTTCATCTCCTGACCGAATTCCTGCTGAAAATACCGCTTACCGTAAAGCAACTGGCGAACCAGCGATTCACCACCCGGTACATTCGTGTCGGACTCGACCCACATTGCGCCTTGCGGTTCCCAACGTCCTTCCTGCACGCGCTCCTTAATGCGGCTGTACAGCTTTGGATAATGCGTTTTCATCCAGTCGTACAGCTGCGGTTGACTAGCTCCGAACACATAATCCGGGTAACGCTCCATCATGTGCAGGGCGGTCGAGAATGTCCGTGCTCCCTTACGGATTGTCTCACGGATCGGCCAAAGCCACGCCAGATCAATATGCGCATGACCAACGGCGCTAAGCGTCAAAACCGGATCGCCGCCGCGTTTGGCTAGCTGTTCACGAATCATTTGTCCAACCTCGACCAGCTTCTCCTCCGTAGGATTCGCGAGCAGCAGGGACGCATCATAGAGCGATCGCACAATGCGCTCCTTGCGCGCCGACCCGGCCGGCAGATGCTCAGCCGTTTCCAGCAACACCTCGAAGTCGTAGTATAACTTGCGAATATCTTCCCGGCATACGGCAATGATCGCTTCCTTCAGCGTGCCGCTACGATAATATCCGAATAGGTCGTTGCAACCCGCATCGCCCCATAGATCGATCTCTTCCGAACCACTGGAGCTGTCGCTGATCGGTACAACCCGCTTACCAGGCATTCCAAGGGAATGATCAAATTCAGAATTGATGTTGGTCAGCCCCTGCGTCGGTGATCCTTCCTCGTCAACAAGGCATACCTCGCCGTTCACATCGATCAGCAGCACAACTTTTTCACCCTTGGCCCGCTCCGGCACGGTTCCCTTAAAATGAAACCACGCGCAGTCCCATAACTCGCCCCATTTGTTGCCAGGCTGAAGTTTTACGAGCCGACCCGTCATGCGATCGTTATACGTTACAGGCTCAGAGGTTACCCATGCTGTTACTTCAAGATTTGCTAATGGCTCATATATTTTTGCTTGCAGGCGATTCAGTACCGATTTTAAACGATCAGGTTTTATGATTTCATACGGCATATTGCTCTCTCCTTTTTCGCTCAAGAGTTTTGTTTCAGTTAATCTAACTATAATAGATACATTATATATGTTCAATATATATTTAAGTTAAATCCCATCATTCCTACACAAAAAAGAGCCGCCCTGCGAAGCAGCGCTAGCTCTATTTAAATCTCATACTATTTTATTTGTTGGACCCTGAACACTATCATGCAGTCTGCTAACTCGGCGGACCCGAAGTCTGTCGTATGGCAAGCTCAGGTTGAAGGATTATTTTGACATTACCTGTATCCTTGCCACCACTTTCGATCATGTCATGAAGCCGTTCCCCCGCCTGTAAGCCCATCTCGAATTCGAATTGCCGAATATGTGTAAAATGGCTCATTTCCTCCACAATCGAGGTCGGATCATCAAAGCTGACGATCGACAGATCCTCCGGCACCCTAAGCCCCGCCTTCTGGGCCAGTTGGCACATACGCACGGCAAGGTGGCCGTTCAACGTAATATAAGCGCTCACTGCTCCACTTCGCATCATACTGTGCAAGGGGTGAGACTCCGTATCCTCTAGGTTGTCCACACTGAAGCCTGTCATAATATGTGCCGGATTAATCAGCGCTCCTTTTTGTTTCAGCGCATTCATGTAGCCCTCGATCCGTTCCTGAACCGTCACGGTTTGCAGCGGCGAATCAGAGCATATAGCAATTTCTCGATGACCGAGCTCCCACAGATGATCCACCGCCAGCTCCATTCCTTTACGACCGTCGGCGGCGATATAGTTCGTCTCAACACCAGGCAAATAACGATCCAGCAGCACAAACGGGAATCCCGCAACCTTCATCGCCAAAATTTCCTCGTTGTACTGCTCCTCGTCCACAGGAAAAATAAGCAGCCCTTCCGCACCGACCGCCTGCAGCGTGACGATTGCTTCTTTCTCTTGCTCCAGTTTTCCGCCGGAAAAAAGAACCGCAAGCCTGCGGCCTTTGGCCTCAATCGCTTTTCGTGCTCCCTCCACAAGCCGGGTCGCAAAATAATCCCCGATGGATGGAATGACCATGCCGATTAAACCTGTCTGCACGCTGTACCCGGTGGATCTATTGGTAAACGCAGCAGCTTGCCGTGACCCGGCTACAGTAGTTGCCTCCACAGCCCGAGCCGCCCCGCTCACAAAGCTGCCTCGCCCCGGTACGCGGGTAATAAGGCCTTCGCCCGCTAATCCTTTCAGCGCGTTGACAACCGTGATTTTGCTTACGTTGAACTTATCCATCAGCTGTTGATCCGTCGGAATGCGATTGCCTTCCGCCAGTCCCTCGGACGCGATCAGTTCGCGGATAAACTCTTGAATTTCCTGATATAGCGGCATGCGGTCTTTCGAGCTCATTGTAGATCACCAATTTCCGTTCCGTTTTATATGTATAATATATTTTTCGTCAATGCTGCACAACTGTCGTCCACAATTAAGCTTTTCGGACAACAGCAAAAAGCAGGTCCAATTGAACCCGCTCTCTCCTACACCTTCATACCTTCATCAACAGCACCATGATCCTCCACATATAACTACCGAAGTAGGATAAATGTTCATTATATGTCTGTCAGTCGTAACACGGATTGGTCCATTCGTTGTAATGTTTCTATAGTCCACACCGTTTAATTCATTTGCGTTTCTCATCGTGAACTGGAGACCAGCCATTCTATTCCCATTTGATCCCATTGCCCAGTACGATGCGGTGGCAGCAGTAGTATTGTATGACGAAGTCGTCAACTCGTAGCGGGTAGATCCGCCAGGTTCAATATTCATCGGAAAGGGATTCGAAGCATCCCCCGTGACAGAGTCAAACCTCATCATATTCCCCGTGTTGTTATTAATGATAAAGCTTTGCGTGGATCCGTTATCGTCATCGATTGGGGGAATAGGGATTGGGAGAGGGATTGGGATTGGGAGAGGGCCTGGGGCAGCACATGCTCTTGCGGGATAAAAAGCACTGATAACAATAACTAGCAAAATAAATAAGACAAGAATGAGACCTGAACTTGAACCTTTAAAATTGCTGATTCCTACCTTTTCGTAGTTCATTCAATTTCCTCCTATAATTCTATCATTGGCGAGGGTTACTTTCGCTTCTACCAACACTATATGTGCCAAGAAACGAGACGGTTCTAGTCAGCTGACACAATAAAATGATAGTTTTGATAATTCTAATAGTCATAGATGGCAATGTTTCGTATCGTATACCTAGATGTTACGGCTGGCGAAGTATTACGTAAAACTCTAAAAAGTCCTGTAATGGCATTACCTTCCAATTGAAAGACTATTTCCCCAAGTATTGTGGCAGGCACACTTGTATCCGTTGCGCTGTAAACTCGATATGTGACAGTCGCTACACTAGTGGACAAACCGTCTACCCTTAAATAGATAACGTCGAAGTCGCCAGGCCGGAGATTGGAAGTCGGAATACTTGATGGCCCTGTACGTGTATAGAAGCGAAACCTATACAAGGACGTTGCGTTGGCAAGTCCGAAATCCAATGTTGACTGAATCGAAGCATCGCCACCATCATCATCGGATTCGCAGCAAAAAACGCTTGTAACGATAACTAGCAAAATAAACAAAACTAGTATTACACCTGTGTTAGAAAACGTACTAATTTGTGCTAGTTCACTATTCATAGCCGTTCCTCCAATTCTTAATTTACTTAATTATTCTTTGCACACGAGAAAGAATTGGACTCAGGCAGCTATCATGTCGATTAACAATAGTAATAGATATTAGGAGGTCACGACTGTGTCCAGCAATAGAAAGGTTGAGTTTCCAACATTAGAAATGGAGAGACTAAATCTTAGGATTTTAACGCTACGAGATTCCGAAGGAGTATTTAAACATTTCTCAGATGAGGAGATTATTGCATTTCATATTGAGGATTTGGGCTGTAGATGGGGGCTCTTTGACAAAAACGATAATAGTCTGATCGGCACATGTGGATTTCACTATTTAAGAAACACTAATGATGACTTTACAGCAGAGGTCGGGTTTGATTTATCTAAGCAACGCTGGGGCAGAGGTCTTATGGTAAAGGCGCGTCTTCTGTTTGATTAAGGTCGCTGCGCAGTCACGGTTTTTTCCACGGCTTGAAACCACTGTATCCAGCTCCCAATCCGGGAGCAGCCACGCGTCTCCACTGGCTTCTGAAGTTTTCCTTTATGCCGCAGTACCTTCATCTTGCCGGCTTCAACAAGCTCGCGGTGCAGGGCTTCTAGGTGTCACACTTCATATTACAATTCGTCAAATGAGTAAGGAAGACAAGCTAGTCAAGAATTGATTTGCCTCGGAAACCGGCGACAACTATATTTGCTGGTGACGTATTTCTTAATGTGCTCATAGCTCCCAAGCCCGGAGTTCCCTCTAATTGAAAGGTCGCTTCGCCAAGTAATTCAGGCGGAAAGCTCGTATCTGAAGCGTAATAAACACGGTAGGTCAGTGTCGCAATCGTTATATTCAAGCCGTCTAATCTTAAAGTAAGGTTTTCATCGGAATCTCCAGGCAACAGGTTGGATTTATCCGGAATATTCAGCGGCCCTGATTTGGAAAAAAAGCGAAGTCTGTATAAGCTCGAAGAGTTATAAATCCAAAAATCCAATGTGGATTGAATGGAAGGATCATTTTCTTCATCAGGCTTATAGCAAAACA
Source organism: Paenibacillus herberti (assembly GCF_002233675.1). Classification (GTDB taxonomy): domain Bacteria; phylum Bacillota; class Bacilli; order Paenibacillales; family Paenibacillaceae; genus Paenibacillus_O; species Paenibacillus_O herberti. The sequence goes on from NZ_NMUQ01000001.1 coordinate 2,410,858, forward strand.
CGCTTGTCACGATAACGAGCAAAATAAACAAAACCAAAATGATACCAGCGTTGGAATACGCGCTAATCTGTGAAATCTCATCCCTCATTTTATTTCCTCCAATACTTCATCTGTTGTAGTAATATATGCTAACCTCATAAATCATATAGAGCCATTCCTCTGGAAGAATAACCGATTGCAACAAGCGGCGACGTATTTTTTACCGTTCTAATATAGCCAAAGAGAAGATCCCACTCTACTTGAAAGGTTAATTCTCCAAGAATAGTCGGCGGCACACTTGTATCCGAAATGCTATAGACCCGGTATGTGACGGTCGCAACCGTTACTTGCGTGACAGCAGACCTTAACACAAGAGTTTCTAAGCCGCCGGGCAAAAGAATCGAACTTGGTATATTTAACGGCCCTGTTCGCGTAAAAAAGCGGAGTCTACACCGTTGCGATAAATTTTTCAGCTCGTATTCAAACGTACTTAGATTTAACGATTCTTCTTCAGCTTGATCAATCCAAGAGATACCTATAACGACAACCAGTAATATAAACAAAACTAGAATTATACCTATTGGTGAATATGCGCTGTCATTCATTGCATTACCTCCCATACTTCGTCTGCTAAATTATTCTATGATTGGATAGTAGAATTGGATTGGGCTAGCAGCATTCAAATTCACACTCTATAATCGAGTAGGAAGGAGCGCCTAGCTCCCGTGCTCTCACACCACCGTACATGCGGGTCCGCATACGGCGGTTCCAAAAGGTTGACAAAGCTCCACATAACGAGAAAGTAAGCTTTTCAGCCCTTTCGCAGTGTCCTTGGCCGAGGCCAGTCGGAAGCTGCTGAATCCGACTTTCCATCGGCATCGAACGCGTTCGGTTCGTTATCTCTCGCACTTTCTCTTTGAATTTCGAGATCGTTTGCGGGGCTAAACGGATCGTCGCTTTCTTGTCCCTCAGGACATAGCGAACAAATCGCAAGCCTCGCTCGGTCAGTTCTTTGTCCAAGTCATCCAGCAGAATGTTGGCTAACGGTAGGCGCTTGCCAGCCCCCGTTCGGGACTTTCACCCTAGAGATGACGCCCATGCTGGCGTACGACGAAGAAAAAGGCAGGTCCCATTGGACCCGCCTTTGCCTTAAAATCTTCCATTCAAAGGATTCAACCGTTATACACATCTGCGTTGCATTCAGCGCTGATTGGAAAACCCACAACCCGCCATTCCAGGTAGCTGAACCGGATGAAGGCGTTTTACGCGTGCCAAATATTTGAATCCTAAAGCTATATAGAGCGCAAGTGAAAAACGAACAAAGTCAGGCTTACCACCAAAGTGGGTAATGAATAGTAACAAGAACCCGGTGGTGATGAAAATGAGTACTGCAGAAATGGAGAAACTCAATGTGTCCATGAGAGAAACTTCAGATAAACGGCTTTACGAGAGATACCTGGCGGTCCGTCTTCGCTTTGAAGGTCACTCGTTTGAGGAAATCGGCCATTTACTCAATCGCACGCGCCAAACGATCAGCCTCTATTGGCAAGCGTATCAAGAACGTGGTCTTGCCGGGCTGGAAATGGATCATTCTCCCGGACAACCGACAAAGCTCACGGATGAGCAACGCAGCCAGCTAGGCGCCATGCTGGAGCAGAAAACCCCAGTCGATGTTGGCTTTGAAGCGCGTCACACCTGGACACTTCCGCTGGTAGCCGAGTGGATCAAGATGACGTTTGGTGTCACCATGAGCGTACGCGGTATCAGCGCGATGCTGGGACGCATGAACTTCAGCTTTACCAAAGCGACCTATTCGCTGGTTAGAGCCGATGCGGATGCCCAAGCCCTTTTCCGCAAGCAAACGTTCGCTCAGCTCAAGAAACAGGTGGAAGCCGAAGAAATCGATCATCTGCTGTTTGAAGACGAATCCATGATTCGCTCCTATCAAGCGCTGCAATACAACTGGTTCCCACGTGGCAGGCAACGCAAAGTGCCGACTTACGGCAAGCATGAAGGAGCCAAGTTGTTTGGGGCGATTAACTACGAAACCGGACAGGTGCATCATCGAGAAGAAGAGAAAGCGGATGTAGCGGCTTTTGTTCGCTTTCTTGAAGATCTACTTTCTGTGTACCCGTCGGGAAAAATGGCCTTGATCCTGGACAACAGCCGCATTCATCATGCTAAAGCGTTACAGCCGTTTCTCAAAAAACATCCTCGTTTGCAGTTGGTCTTTCTGCCGCCTTACAGCCCGAACCTGAATCCGGTGGAAGGCTTGTGGCTATGGCTCAAAGCTGACGTAGTCAATAACGTATTCTTTGAAAAATTCTATAAGATCAAGCTTCATGTGAGTCAATTTATGAATCGAATTAATAAGAATCCGATGGAAACCATCGATCGTCTGCTTGTTCGGTTATGATCTTAAGTGCGCTCTATATAGATCAAGATAAGTAAGTGTCTAAGAATAAGGAGACTTCACTCGTTCTGCAAATAAACCTAAATAATTAATTTTTTGTTCAAACGCCACATAATCTGAATTCTCACCTTTTAGTCCAATGTACATATAATAGTCATAGCCGAAATGGACAAACATTGATGGATGATCCAGCTTTGCCCACACTTGCTCTCGGAGAATGAGCTTGCTTAAGTCGGGGATTTCTGGAGCATCGACATCTTCCCCTTCCTTAAGCCGTTCTAATAAATCATGCATTTCTTTGGATAGTGCTGGGTTCTCTTGGCATGATTCTCGTATTTTTCGAGGTTTGTGATTCTCAAGGAAGAGGCACTTGCAAGATTCATACTCATCCTGATGACTTGAATATAGGTGTTCTCAATATAAATATATTCCTCGAGCGTAATCAGCCTTCCATCAAAAGCTTTGCCAATATCGGTAAAGGAAGTCCATTCTTCCCGATTAAAAAAATCTTCAGCATCGCGATAAAGGGGATTATATTTCGTTATTCTCCAGCTCAGCTTTATTCAAACTCACTCCCCTTAAATTAGATGACTTCATATTCTTTAGCTAGAATCCATCCATTTAAGCCATAGGAAGAAAGAATCTCATAATAACCATATTGCTCCCTTAACAATCTTTCTTTTAATTTTCTTTCCAATGTAATTATACTAAACCAGAGATGACTTGGTAGGAAAAACTAAACTGGCAACGTCCTCATTCAACTTATTGGTATGATGTTTACTGAGGAAGACTAACAGGACAGCAGAGCAGAGCAGGGAACACTATTTTATTAGATATTAGGAGGTCACAACTTTGTCCAGCAATAGAAAAGTTGAGTTTCCAACATTAGAAACGGAGAGACTAAATCTTAGGATTTTAACGCTACGAGATTCCGAAGAAGTATTTGAACATTTCTCAGATGAGGAAATTATTACATTTCATATTGAGGATTTGGGCTGTAGATGGGGGCTCTTTGACAAAAACGATAATAGTTTAATCGGCACATGTGGATTTCACTATTTAAGAAACACTAATGATGACTTTACAGCAGAGGTCGGGTTTGATTTATCTAAGCAACA
>NZ_NMUQ01000001.1:2414375-2490998 GCF_002233675.1 Paenibacillus herberti
GCACATGTGGATTTCACTATTTAAGAAACACTAATGATGACTTTACAGCAGAGGTCGGGTTTGATTTATCTAAGCAACACTGGGGCAGAGGTCTTATGTATGAAGTAATAGAAGCAGTAATTGATTTTGGATTTAATACGATGGGGCTAACGATTATTGATGCAACTGTTGAGCCGGAGAATGAAAGGTCAATAAATTTACTTAAGAAATTAAGTTTCGAGAGGGAAATTGAACTTAGAGATAATCTAATTTATTTTTATTTGAATCGACGGATTGTAAAGCTAAGTACGACACCCGGAATGCGTCCGCCAGTTGTTCATCGGTGACATCCGCAAAGTCGTGTCCTTTAGGAAAAAACTCTCGGAGAAGGCCGTTTGCGTTCTCATTAGAGCCACGCTGCCAAGAAGAATAGGGGTCTGCGAAATAGACCTTCACATCGTGAAAAGCCTCCATATTCTTGTAGCAAGCGAACTCTTTTCCTCGGTCCGTTGTCGCCGTTTGAGATATTCCCTGCTGGTATTGGCTCGCGACTACACCCAAGGCGATTTCCATGGAATGAGCCGTCCGATCGGGCATATTGACGGCTACGTAAAGGCGCGTCTTCCGTTCGGTGAAGGTCGCTGCGCAGGCACGGCTTTTTCCACGGCTTGAAACCACCGTATCCAGCTCCCAATGGCCAAAAGAGGTACGTGTGCGAACCCCTTTTGGACGTTGGCTGATGGAGCTTCCAATCCGAAAGCGGCCACGCGTCTCCACTGGCTTCTGACGTTTTCCTTTATGCCGCAGTACCTTCATCTTGCCGGCTGCAACAAGCCCGCAATAGAGCTACCTGTAAATGGTCTTGAAGGACACGAAGGTGCTGCCCTCGACTCGTCGTTTCTCTGCGACTTGCTCGGGCGACCAGGTTTCCGACACGATAGCTCGGGTTGACCAGCCTAGCCGATGCAGGGCTTCTAGTTGTCCACCTTCAATTAGGCTAAAATGGGAGTAGCTCATGTTGGGTTCTCCTGTAGAAAATGGTGGTCTGGTAACTTCCATTTTACACGAAACCAGCATGGGCCTTTTTGTTTTCTAGGTGTCGCACTTCATATTACAATCCGTCATGTATAATATATTTTTCGGAAAAGTTGTTCAACCTTCTTTCTTGTGCAAGCGGGTCCGCTTGGCACTCAAGAGAGAATTGGATTCGGGCAAGCCTTGGTTGAAAAAGAGCAGTTCCCGTTGGAACCGCTCCTTAATATGCCGCTAGCCGCTTATTTCTTAAATGCCAAGCTTACAATAATTTAATTGGAATAAGGTCCCGATCCAAAACAACATTCCCGGTTTGCGGAGCACTCACAATGTCGCTTCCAAAGTAATTAACGATTACGTTAGCAGTATGGGACTGAATAACCACTATCTCGTAATGAAACTCTACATCAAGAATTGGATTGCTGAATTGAGCAAGGGTATTAGACGGTACGATATCGCTCTGGGTCGCAATAAGTTGCGGATTATTAGAATCCCAATTAATATACAAAATAGTTGCCGTTACTTCCGAAGAGCGGCGGTTCATAAAATCGATTTGGGCCTCCTTTATGGTTGGATTTTTTTTGAGAACGCCCGTGCTGCGAATTACGGAGCGGCCTTGCTGCCCCGACTTGTTTCCACTCGATTGTTGACTCATCCGTACATGTTTTTTCAACAGGTTGTTCAATTTCATTTGCATCATGCTGCTCTTTGCTGGTTTCTTTGCTTGACCCTTCACTAGCTTTTTCGCCGGTACTTTAGGCTTCATTCAATCATCTCCTAATTATGGTGGAATAATATATTATATGTGATATAAGTAGAGTTGATTGTATGATTGTCCACCATTTCAACAAACAAATGATTCAATCCCGAGCGGCTTAATGAAGTACGGGGCTCTGCCCGTTGCAATAACTGATTCTACGCCGCTTTCCTACAACTCCGCAATCGCCTTAATCGTATCCGCCGGTATTTCCTTATGCTCATTAATTAACGTGCCATCAATGTCAAAAAAACAATTTTGTAGCCCACACTGTCTTCTCTCCAAATTCTATTGGGGCAGATGTTAGGGTCCCCATACCTTTCTACCTCATACCATGTTAATAGAAGTTCCATCATTGTATTAAAAGGAGATAGATTAACATGGATAGTAGGCACGAAGTTGTAAAAATCAGTAATTTTAAAGGATCAAGCATAGGTATGATTTTGGTTCTGTTTATTCTGCTCGTCATCGTTATTGTACTTTTTCCAAAGCTCAAGCCGGTATCGGCTCACTGGATGACGGTTCGTCCTCTATCGCAGCCACGCAAAGATTTATAGTTGACAATAGAACGACGAACCTCACACTCCATTTCGATTGGGTCGTGGGAAGCGCACCCGCTCCTTATCCGCAAATTGTCCTTCCCGGCCAAACATCCCGCTTCGAGCTGACGGTCTCATTCCCTTGGGAAGCCAGTGCCACCGCCCACTATGGGGTAGATAACTCAAGTGGCGAGCATTTGGGTTCTGTCCAGTTCCAGATGAATGGATCAATAGGAGATTTCTATATTACCCGAATCACTACGACTGGGCCGGTCAGTGCAAGAGGTCTCGGCTATACAGTGATCGTTGAGTAAGTTGAACTCTCTAAATTAATAACTCTCCAATCGGGTAACGAAAAAGTAACGACTTGGAGAGTTATACATACAACATCCGAGTATTCCTCGTTCTAAAGCCTGCCCCCAAATCTCTCTACTCCTCCAAAAGCTTCAACCAGCGCTCCGCCGCCGCCTGCCAAGTAAACTGCTCCTCCACGCGCTCCCGGGCGCGCCGGCCCAGCTCTTCGCGCAGCGACGGGTCTTTAAGCAGTTGAAGCAGCCGATCGCCTAGCTCCATCTCAAGCCTCTCGGGATCAACGAGATAACCGGTCTCGCCGTCGACAACAATCTCCTTAATGCCGCCAGCCCGCGAAGCAACGACGGGAATGCCGCAGGACATCGCCTCGACGTTCACGAGTCCGAATGCCTCCCTCGCACCGGAAGGCACTGCGGCTACATCTGCCGCGAGAAACCAATCCGGAACTTCCGTATAAGGAACGTAAGGCACGAATTGGATATGCCGCCTATAGCTCTCCCCCATGCGCAACAGCATCCGGCTGTAGCTTGTTGAACGATGTGATCCGTAAAAAGGGCTGCCGACAACGACAAGCAGCGTCTGTGGATGCTCTTGAATGATGCGTGGCATCACGTTCAGCAAATGATGAACTCCTTTGAGCGGGATCAGCCGCCCCATGAACAGGATCACATCGCGGCCCGCCCAGCCGCGCTGCAAGCGCAGCCGCTCCCGTTGGAGCGTCCCCTCCAACTCCCAGCGGGACAGGAAGCGCTCCGTCTCCACGCCAATGTGAACCACGCGCAGCTTAGGCGCTGCCTCAGGTACTCTGCGGATGACCTCGTCACGTAGGAACTCGCTATTGACGATGATTTTTTCCGCCCTCTGGAAGCTTGCGCGCAATCGCTCGCGGCTGATCGTTCCTGTCCCGATGAACGAAGAGGAGTGCAGGTTCAGCCATATTCTCGCCCCGGGGTGATTTTTACCCAGCGCCAAAACATAACCTGGTCGATTCTCTACCTCGATCAGGTCCGGCGCGTGCTTCCGAACAGACATACTCACCTGCTTAACATAAGCCGACTTGTCGACTGCCGGATAACGATAGCAGCTTACCCCTCCGATTTGGCCGACTGGCCCAAGCCCCTTCGCGCTCCGCCCGTAAATGACCGGCTCGACGGCATGCGCGGTTAGGGGAACCATTTTCTCCACTACTCGCTCGACTGAACTGCTGCCTGCAGAAGGAATCGGATAAGATCCCGGTGTCACAATTGCAATTTTAAGCTTCGCCACATTGCCGCTCTCCTTAACCGCCCGCATGGAGGATTGCATATGAATGCATCTTACCGATTCCGCTTCCTCTGACTTCATATGCTTGCATCTTATCGCATCTGCTTAAATCTTATTGGATCTGCTTAAATCCGCTTAACCCAGCTAGATATAAGTTATTCTCCCATTCCCTCGCTGGCAACGGGCATCCGCCTTGAAGGGACAATCCTTTCTTGAATACGGCGCGGCTCCCAGTGCGCGGTGGGGTGACACGTTTTGACAGTTAACATTAAGATTGGTTAATGAAACTCTGGCAAGGTGAATATTTATTAAAGTGTACGTTTGCGTAACAAACGTTCAAACGACCTTTTTTGCACATCGTTCCCAAGGAGGAGACTTATGAAATCGCCCCAGCAGCAAGACATCACGATTCCTGTACGGCTCCGGTTACTGAACACTGTCGGCTTCATTCTCATGATCGCAGTGAACGCGCTCGCTCAGCTTCTGCCCCTAGCGGGCAAAACGACCGGTGAGCTGTCCGACAAATACCCGGTGCTGATAACGCCACCTGGCTACGTGTTTTCCATCTGGAGCGTCATTTATGTGCTGCTAGCTGGTTTTATTGTTTATCAGTGGACCCGCACAGGTGCATCCAAAGGTTCAGTTAAAGGAATCCGTTGCTGGTTTTTCGTTAACACGCTATTGAACGCAGGTTGGATCGTCGCTTGGCATTATGAACAGCTCGCCCTTAGCGTCCTCATTATGCTTCTCCTGCTGCTTACGCTCATCGTGATTTATCACCGCGTTCAGCGGAGTGGACGGTCGGCCGCAACAGGTAGAGGTGCTTATGCACCTACCGGTGGGACGGCTGGGCCAGGAACAGTCTTTCTCGTCCAATTGCCATTCAGCCTCTATCTAGGCTGGATCTCGGTGGCGACCATTGTCAATGTGACGGTGCTCCTCTATGATCTCGACTGGAGCGGCTTTGGATTAGACGATAAAACATGGCTAATTATAGGCCTGGTTGCAGCCGCTCTCGTAGGTATTTTGATAAGCTGGCTATACCGTGATCCGTTCTTCGGACTTGTGCAAGCCTGGGCGCTGAGCGGTATCGCGATCAAAGAAGGAATTCCAAGTGATGCTTCTACTCTTAGTTGGACCCTTGTCGCGCTGCTCCTCGCCTCCTCTCTTATTCAAGTTTGGCGTCGCTGCCGCCAGTGTCGCCTCTAGCGCGGAATTGCTTCTTCCCGGCAAATATGGCAAACTAGTCGGGATGGCCTATCCTCAGGAATCAAGTGCTAGATTCCAGGAGTGACGGCCGCGAAAGGACGTGACTTCGGAGGCATGTGGACCTGGTTATTCCGAAATATGACGGAGCTTGGCTCTCGCAAATGGCTCTCCCGCACAACGGGCAGACTAGCCAAATCCCGAGCCAGCCGGGGCTTCATCCCCCGTTTTGCCCGCACCTATGGGATTCGCACGGAAGAGGCCGAGAAGGCTCTTGATGAATACGCGACGCTCAACGATTTTTTCACCCGCCGGCTGAAGCCCGGTATGCGAGTCATCGATGACAGCCCGGACGCCGTGGCAAGTCCCGTCGATGCCTTGGTAACTGGAGCGGGCTTCATCAAAGAAGGTACAATGCTCGGCATCAAGGGACAGGATTACACAGTAGATGAGCTGTTGAACCGTTCGCCGCGTACCGGCAACTACTTGAATGGTTATTATGCCGTTCTTTATCTAAGCCCGACAGATTATCACCGCATTCATGCCCCCGTGGATGGGACGATTATAGAGAGGGAGCATCTTCCCGGCCGGGTATACCCGGTCAACGAGTTCGGGCTTACCCGCATGACTCGCGTTCTCAGCCGCAACGAGCGGCTCGTCACTTATATGTCGCATGGCTCCTCAGAGCTTGCAGTAGTAAAAGTCGGCGCGTTGAATGTGAGCAGCATCCAGTATACGGAACCGCAGCGGGAGCAGGTAGCTAAGGGAGATGAGCTCGCCTACTTTGAATTCGGTTCTACGGTAGTCCTATTGTTCGAAGACGATAGCTTCATCCCGAGAAAAGATCTCGCCGTCGGCCTGAAGGTCCGCATGGGCGAGAAGCTAGGCCAGCTGGCTCCCTGAGCCAGGATGATGACGTACAACCACCAACTAGCCTTGTTACGGCGCAACGCCGGACCAAGGCTAGTTTTGTAGAACAAACTCGGAAAAGGTGAACTTCATGTGGAGTCCTGACCGCAACAGCGGGACAACCTTATATATGCAAATCGCGGAACATCTGGCGCAAAAGATTCGTTGCGGAGAATTCCCTCCCGGCAGCGGGCTTCCTTCCGAAAGAAAGCTGGCTGGACAGCTCGGTGTTAACCGCAGCACAGTCGTACTGGCGTTCAGCGAACTTCGCTCAATCGGCTTAATTGAAAGCCGCAGCGGAAGCGGAACTAGAGTGAGCCTAGCGGACAGCGAGGAGACTCCGAAACATACGCCGAACTGGAGCCAATATGCAGACGACAGCAGCATGGTGCGGAATCCGCCTTTTCTAAGAAAAATAAGCGAAGCGCTGCAGCAAAACCCCGAGCTTATCGATATGGCCAGCGGCCAACTCTCGGGTGATCTCGCCCCAACTCAGGAAATTGCCGAGATCATGAGCCAGAACAGACCTATGTCCTATCTCGGTTATGACAATCCACAGGGTTACCCGCCTCTGCGGGAAGCTCTTGTCCGCTATCTCAACCGTCACCGAGGTATCGACACGACCGAATCATCGCTGCTCATCACCTCAGGTTCGCAGCAGTCGCTTTACTTGATCATCCGCTGTCTGCTGTCACCTGGGGACGCCGTCGCCATTGAAGACCCTTCGTACTGCTTCTCGCTGCCTATGTTCCAGACTGCAGGGCTTCGCGTGTTCCGGCTGCCCCTCGATCAACATGGTGTTCAACCCGAGGACATCCGTCAATTATATAAAAAGCATCGGATCAAAATGGTCTTCCTCAATCCAAATTACCAGAACCCGACAGGGACTCTGCTCTCCGAGGAGCGCCGGCGCAAAGTACTGGACATTGCCAGCGAACTTGCGCTTCCGATCATCGAGGATGATCCGTACAGCTTGACCGCCTATGACGGCGAGCCACCCGCTCCGCTGAAGGCGCTGGACACGACCGGTTCCGTCATCTATATCGGATCCTTCTCCAAAATCGCTGCCTCAGGCCTGAGAATCGGCTGGATGGCCGCTCCGCGCGCTATTGTGGAGAGATTGGCGGATGCCAGGCAGCAGATGGACTTTGGCTTGAGCGTCATTCCACAGCAGGTTGTTGCCACCTTTCTGGACTCGCCTCAGTTCGTTCCACATCTGGAGCGATTGCGCAGAGAACTCCAGTTCAAGCGAGACATGGTAACAGCAGCCTTGCGCAGAGAGTTTCAAGGTAGGGCGGAGTTTCTAGAGCCTCGCGGCGGAATACATCTATGGTGCAAAATCGGAGCCGATTACAACGAAAACCGACTGTTGGAACAATCGATCCGCAACGGTTTTGTATTTGGTCCGGGCAGTGTTTACGGCTCAGAGCCGGGCTGTCTCCGGCTTACGTTTGGACGAGCAAATGCAGGTGATATTGATCGGGGCATTGCAGCGCTTCGAGAGGCCGCTGAGAAGTTGGATCTTTTCTGATGAGGGAAGCACAATTAACCGCCTTCTCTGGAAGGCGGTTCGTTTCGTTTTTGCTGCTGATGCAACTTCATTTCACTAAATTGCAAATAAGAGGATAATGGCGATAAGCACGACACTCACCACGTAAATCCAGCTTAACCTTGCCCATTTTTTCCCGGAATGCTCGGAATAACCCGTATTTGCTTCTTTGTTGCTCTTGGATTGCCCGATCATGATTGTTGCAGCAGTTCCGGCAAGCATAACGAGAAGGATAAGAATGATCGAACCCATACCGGATTCCCCCTTCATTCCCTTAGAATGACCTCATTATAATGAAAGGGCCAGCGGCCAACACCATCCACTTTCAAACTTTTTGACCCATCCACTTCTAACTCCAACAAGCCTCAGCCAGTTGCTTCATCCCTTGCTTAATTTCCTCCTCGGTTAAATGAGCAAAACCAAACAAAGCACCAGGCGCCAAAACTGCCGCCTTGTCCGCCACTTCCTGATACCTCCTGCCGTCGGCCCAGGCCAAGCCTAGCCTACGCGCTTGTTCCAGCAGCCCATCATAACTCTCTTGGGAGCCGCTCCATACCGCATACTGATGCAGTCCGGCATGGGCCGGTCGCCAGCGGAAAGGTTTACCAGGAAGCGATTCCAGTCCATGATGCAGCGCTGCGAGGCGACGCCTGTACTCTCTGCGGATGCGTCCTAGATGTCGAGCATAGCGGCCTTCCTGTATGAACCGGGCCATTGCAAGCTGCTCCAGCTGCCCGGATGCATAGGGCTCGTAAAAGGTTTTGGCCCGGACTAGTCGCGGCACGAGCCAAGCCGGTGCAACTATATAGCCGATGCGAAGCCCGCTGTACATCGTGCGGGAGAAGCTGCCCAGGTAGATGACGCGTCCACTACGGTCAAGCGACTTAAGCGGCTCTCCGGGTCGCCCCGTGTAGCGGAATTCTCCGTCATAGTCATCTTCCAGCAGCAGCGCCCCGCGCTTCTCTGCCCAAGCCAGCAGTTCCGAACGTCTAGAAGCAGGTAGCACAGCTCCTGTTGGGAACTGCCGATTCGGAGTCACCGCAGCGAGCACGGCGTCCCAATCGCCAGGAATGATGCCATGCTCATCCACCTCGGCATGAATGATGGAAGCACCGGCTGCGGCCGCAGCCTCCTTGATACCGGTATAACAAGGGTTTTCCAAAACAATGGCGCTTCCCGGGCCAGCCAGCATTTGCAAAATTAGAGCAAGCCCCTGCTTAGACCCGCTCGTGACTACAATCTCCTCTGGACGGGCCGTGATTCCTCTTTCCCTCAGCAGCATGGAGGCTATCGCTTCGCGTAACCGCAAGCTCCCAACGCCAGGCAATTCCCGATAACCGTCCTCCATCGGCCGCTCCAGCGAGTCACGCACAGCGGCATGCAGGGACTGCTTCCATTCCCGAGTAGGAAATAGCCGGAAATCCGTCTGTCCCGAAGCGAATAACGAGGCATTACGTCCCAGTCTCCCTAGCAGTGGCTCCTTAGCTTCTTCTGTTTGAATGACTGGTATCCGTTCCGTTCCTGTCCAGCCTTCAATTCCGTAAGAGGACGTTCTCCCCGGATATAGAGTTCCTGCCGCCTCTAAGCGGCGGTACCATTCGCTCATTACGAAAGATGGGCCTTCTGAGTTTTCGGTCGACCTTAAGGAGTTGCTGCCTGAGTCCACTCCCTCTTTTGCAGCATCCTCATGCGCCTCCTCATGCGCCTGAGCTCGTCCTCCAACATCGGATCGACGAAAGGCTACATACGTCCCGCTTCCCTGCTCGCCCCGTACATAACCTTCGGCATATAACATATCGTAAGCCTGGCTTACCGTACCTCGGGAAAGGCCGTACAGCTCCGCCAGCTTGCGCGAACTTGGCAGCCGCTCACCGCTTGGAAGACCACCATTCAGAATGAGCTCCTTGAGCGATTCATATAAAGCTTCCCTTTTACTGGCGCTCTGCTCAAGCCTTCTTTCATAAGATAGCCTGATATCCATTTTCCATGCCCCTTGTTGAGTTACTCCAAAGTGGTCTATTCAAATTAGTGAAAATCGGATCTTCTTCTACTGCCAATTTCCCCTTAATGTAAACCTTAAGAGACAAGAGTACAAGAGAAAACGAGCATAGACTTCCAGGGGGATGATTGGGATGAGAAGAAAAGAATTCGATGAAAGCCGCGACACTGCAGAGCTGCAGCAGTTTTTGCATGAGATGAGCTTCGGCTTTTTGGCAGTCGTCCGACCGGATGGTTCACCTGGCATAACGCCACTGAATTTTGTTTACCTGAATGGCAATATTTATTTTCACGGCAGCCGCGCTGGGGAGAAAATGAAGAACCTAAAGGCAAATCAAGAAGTTTCTTTCTGCGTTGCCCGCGAATATGCGCTTATCCCGTCCTACTACATTGACGATTCAGAGCTTGCCTGTCCGGCAACGGCCTACTTCAAGTCGGTGCTGCTACGGGGCACAGCCGCTCCTGTCGAGGATCTCGTCGAAAAAGCGGAAGCTCTGCAAGCCATGATGGCCAAGCTCCAGCCAGAAGGCGGGCATTTGCCGATTGCGGCGGATGATGAGAGATACCAGGGCAATCTGAAAGGTGTAGCCGTAGTACGGCTGACCGTATCGGAAGTGAGCGCCAAGTTCAAGTTTGGGCAGAACCTCAAGGAGGAAGAACGCGAGAAGCTCGCTGATAAGCTGGAGCAAAGAGGCTGCCCATTCGACCACGAGACAGCCGGGCTGATGCGGAAGTATGCTCCTTCGGTAGGCGGCTTGGATGAAACATAGGAATAGAATTCAAAAAAGCTCCGCTCCCACCCGAAGGTGAGAGCGAAGCTTTTGTTTTAAGCAGTTGAATTAAGCTGTTTTCGCAAGCATACGGGAAAGAATAACCGCAGCTTGAGCGCGGGTAGCCAGACCTTTTGGAGCGAAGGAATCCGCGTCCATACCATTAAGAATGCCAGAGCTCAGGAGCTGAGCCACAGCTTCTTGTGCGTAGGAAGCGATTTTTGCCCTGTCCTCGAATTTAGCAAGTTCGGCGTTTTTATCTACCGTCGGTTGCTTGTCGAGGTACTTGAGGACATTAGCGATCATAATCGCCATTTCCTCACGAGTGATGTCACGGCTTGGCTCAAACTTGCCATTGCCGCTGCCTTTAACGAAACCTGCTTTCACTGCGATGGCAACTGAATCCCCATACCATGCACCTGATTTTACATCAGAGAAGGAAGCCGAAGACGTGGAGTCAGTCAGGCCGAGAGCGCGAACGATCATCGTCACGAATTGCGCACGCGTAACTTCTTCAGCTGGAGCAAACTTGCCGTCTGTCATGCCTTTGATGATACCTTTTGCCGTTAGCTCTTCAATTGCTGCTTTGGCCCAAGCCAGATTAGCAATGTCATTGAAGACCGGAGCTGGCGTAGGCGTTGCGCTTGGCGCTGGAGTCGCGCTAGGTGCAGGCGTAGCCGAAGGAATAGCCGTTGGTGCTGGTGTTGCCGTTGGCATTGGGTACCAAGGCGTCGGTGTTTCAGCCGGCTTTGGTGTTGCTGTTGGTTCCGGTGTTACCGTTGGTTCTGGTGTTACGGTTGGTTCTGGCGTTACGGTTGGTTCTGGTGTTGGCGTTGGCACCGGTGTTGGCGTTGGCGTTGCAGCCTTGATGTTCGTAATACGCCCTTCAACTTTAGCCGTAATTGCGCCTTTATTGAACTTAGCGAGAACGTAGTTTGTAAAGCCTTTCAAGTCGCTGTCTCCAACAACTTTGTTTGTTGCTTCAGTTAATACTTTGTAGTTGTCACCGCCGCCTGCCATGAAATCATTGACAACGGCCGTATACGTTTTGTTATCTTCAATCGGTGCTCCATTTTCGGTCGTAATACTTGTGATGCGGCTTTCAACCGGAAGATTGAAGTCAGCCGTATATTTCAGACCGGAAATTTGCAGAGTTTTAGTGTTAGGCGTTCCGTTCGCGTTCAGACCCCATTGCTGCTTGAGCAACGTTTTAACTTGCGCGCCAGTCAGGGTCAGCTTAACGAGCATGTTGCCGAACGGTTGAACTTTTGCCAGATCGCCGTAAGTAATGGAGCCTTTAGGCAGATCGGCGCGGATGCCGCCCGGGTTCATGAAGGCAAAATCAGCTGCTGTAGCATAACCTTCGAACGAAGCATTACGCATTGCATCAGCAATCAGGTTACCAAGGGCAGATTCATTGTTGTATGAATCCGTGCGTGTAATAGTACCATCCGTCGAACCAACAGATTCCGTCAGCTCAGGATGTTTGTCGATGTAAGACTTGACGAGATCCAATGTTGCCTGATCTGGAGTCATGCCTTCATGGAAGAGTGTTTTAATAACAGCCGATTTTTCTTTTACATCGCCGGTAATAGGATCGATGATCAATTTGATATCATCGTAAGCAGATCCGTAAGAATAGGCTTGTACAATCAGCTTGCCATTAATGACTTGATTAGCAAAAGCATGATCATCGCCAGCGACGATAACGTCAACCGGTGAATCCGCAGATAGCTTATTAGCCAAGTCCACAGATTCTCCAACGGTTACATCCTTACCATCAACCTTGGAGGTTTTAGCAGGATCATGCGCCAGAACAACAATCGTTTCTACACCTTGCTTCTGCAGCTCAATCGCATAATTATTTACAGCTGCAACTTCTTCATCAGCCGACAGGAATTTCACTCCAGCTGTGCCGGACGGTGATACCTTGTTTGGCGTTGCTTTGGTAACAAGGCCGATAAAGCCGATTTTCACTCCGCCCACCTCTTTAATAACATAAGGAGAGATGAGTGGTTTATTCGTAGCGGTGTCGATAACGTTAGCATTTACATAGTCGAAGTCAACTCCGCCATGCACAATATTACCGTCCTTAGGATCTTTACCGCCGTAGAGTTGAGCTTTCAGGGCTCCAATACCTTGGTCAAATTCATGGTTGCCAAGGGAGCCAACATCAAACTGCATCATGTTCATCCATTCCAGCGTCGGTTTGTCGCGCTCAAGAGCGGATACCGGAGCGGATGCACCGACCGAATCACCGTTGTGGAACAGAAGCATATTCTCATATTGCTCACGAGCTTTTTTCACATGAGCTGCTACGTAAGCTGCTGATCCAGCAGGCTTGCCGCTTACTGTGGATACTGTATCCATCTGGCCGTGGAAGTCATTAATACCGATTAGGTGGACTTCAACGTCAGAGGTAGCTGGCTCATGCTTAACTTTTAAACGATCAAGCTTGAACACCTCGAAGCCAAGTGCATTCGTCTCTCCCGTAGAAGATATGCCTTCCGGCAGCACAGCTGCTGCACTTGGAGTTGAAGTGAATGTAACATTAACGTTCGCTTCAATCGGCTTCAACGACCAGTTGTTATCGACCGCAGGATTAATTAGTCCTTCAGCCACGATGTAATCCATCAGGACCTGACGGTTTTCATCTTGGGAATCTACGACGAGTTCAGATCCCTTAACGCCTGGGAAATTGCCGCCACCGCTTTGACGGTAGTTATTCGTCACTACGATAAAATCTTGGTTGAGATCAAGCGCTGTTCCATTGTAAGTCAGATCCGTTACACGGCTGGACGTAGGATTAATGACGTTTCCGTTTGGATCATATTTAGGCTTTTTGGTTACATCGTACTTGTAGCTGACGCCATCGATAATATCGAAGTTGAATACTTGGAACTTCGAATTCAACAGAGCCTGCGGCGTCGTAATACGAGGACTGATTGTATTGAACGCCCCTGCGCTCATTTCCAACCACTCTTTTACGACAGAGCCCTTGATCTTGATTGCCTTCAGCGTATTGTCATACAGATATAGATCGCTCGCGCTGCGAATCGTCAGATCGCCTTGCTTAATATCTGTGTATTCAGCTGGACCGTTGCGACCAGCCTTGAACGGAGCGCCTACACTTAAAATTGGCAAATCCTTATACTCAGGCTTCTTCTCATTCAAATAGTTTTGTACAAACCACTTCTGTGCATCAGTAACTACTTCCACGGTTGGATCGTCTTGAACCATCGAGAAGAAGCTGTTCATCGGCGCAGATGTCGTGCCGAGCCTTTGTCCGGTGTAATCAATAGTGGCTTCATGAGCCTCAGCAGCAAGATTCTGGACATTCAGGTCAGGACTCACATTTGGGACATTGACATTTTTCCCATTTTGAACCTCAACTCTGAAAATGGAACGAGTGGAAGCTTTGGAGATATTCTTGTCCACCGTCCAATTGCTACCGTCAAAAGCGAGCTTAAGATCAATTAGGCCAAGGTTATTGCCCCCGAAACCAGCTTGTACAGCCGGCGTGCCATTAATTCTGCCGTTAACATTATCTACTTGGGCAGTCGGCGTGTTGTAAGGAGCTTTTGTGTTTGGATCCTTAAAGCTGCCATCAAGAGCTGCTTCCGTAGCAGCCGGGAATACTTTGTGGGAATGAGAGAAAGTTACAGCGTCAATGCCCGCTACTTTAGTCAGTGCGTTGATCGCATTTTCCTCACCAGCACCTTCTGTAGATGCGGCATCAAATCCGGTGTGTGCTAACGCTACAATGACGTCAGCGCCTTCAGCCCGCATTTGCGGCACGAATTTTGCTGCTGTTGTACTGATATCTTCGGCATAAACTTTACCCTCTAAATTGACTTTGTCCCACTCCATAATTTGTGGAGTGACTAGGCCAATGACACCAACTTCAATCTGGTGTTCGGTGCCTGAGGAATCTCTGACCGTTTTGGGAATCAGAACATAAGGTTTAAACGCATTCTGGTCATTATTCTTGTCGTTGTCGCCGTCAACCTTATAAATGTTTGCGTTTACATAAGGGAAGTTAGCACCTGGAAGTCCATTCGTTTTATCTCCGAGAGTTCGGTTCAAAAATTGAAGTCCGTAGTTGAACTCATGATTGCCGAAAGTTGCCGCATCATAGTTGAGGTAATTCATAACCGCCATCATAGGATGGATAGCAGCAGGATTGCTCTCTAGATCGGAAAACTTCGCCATATAAGTTCCCAATGGTGTACCTTGAATCAAGTCACCATTGTCCAATAGCAGGTTATTCTCATTTTCCGTTCTGGCTTGAGCAATGACAGATGCTGTCCGGTCAAGACCTACAGTGATAGAAGGAGCATTTTTGAAGTAATCCCAACCATACACATTGGTGTGTACGTCTGTCGTACTTAGCAAACGAAGATCAACCGTTGCATCTCCCGCCGCAGCCTCAGCCTCTCCTGCAAACAGGAAAGCTCCGCCTAACACTTGCGCGGACAGCACGGATGCCGCCAGCACGGATGCCGTCGGTTTGTTCCATTTTGGACTCCATCTCATCTTTAATGAATCCTCCCTTTTTCATTTCGTACTTCGACATTATAACAGCCGAAGAAATTCGAAATTCATAGAGATCATAAAATATTCACAAAGGTTATGTAAAGAAAAATATCATCGTGTCGAATTTTGCTCCGAATTGAGCAGTAAGTACATTTTGGAAATGCATAAAAATACGATAATAAACATTTTTCATTTTGAAAGTAAATGACATTATTTTTATTTTAAGCGTTTGTAATATAGCTATATTCCTAACAAAAACAACCTCGAAACGCCCATAAGCGTTGCAAGGTTGTTCATCGCCTTCTGAAATTTTGTTCAAATTTTATGCATTTTCGAATTATTCTCTTCTGCAACACGTTGTTCCATTATCAAGGTAATACTTTTTACGGAACCCTCTTTAGGCAACGGCAAGCGCATCTCGGATTGTCCCGCATCAGGTCGTTCGCCGTTCAGGCATAGAACTGCATCTACAGATTTCAGCCTGTGAGGGTTGAGTACACGAATGTCCAACTCTGCCCCTTCATGGCGGTAGCGTACGCTGTACGATGGCCATTCCGCTGGAATGCAAGGCCGTACTACCAATTCATTACCCTCACGAGTGATTCCAAGAATCCACTCCAGCCCCGCCTGGTACATCCAACCGGATGCGCCCGTGTACCAGGTCCAGCCGGCTTTGCCGCCATAGGTGTCCGTCGTGTAAACATCTGCCGCCATGACATAAGGCTCTGCGCCATAACGGCGCACATCGCCGGGCGACTTAGCGTGACTGACCGGATTCAACAGCCGGTACAGCTCCGTCGCCTTGTCTCCTTCGCCAAGGACGCACCAAGCCACGATACTCCAGATCACACCGTGCGTGTACTGCGCTCCATTTTCCCTGAGACCCGGTGGGTAGCCCTGGATATAACCTGGACTCGGCTCCGTCTTGTCAAAAGGTGGCGTCAGCAGCCTTGCGAGCATTAAGTTGCGGTCGACAAGCTCCCGATCAAAGGAACCCATCGCTTTGCGAGCCCGCTCAGGCGGAGCACCGCCCGAGATGACGGACCAAGATTGTGCGATGGCGTCGATTCGGCACTCTTTGCCGGAGTTGGTCCCAATCCATTTCCCTTCATCCGTGCAGGCGCGGCGATACCACTCGCCATCCCATGCATGTTCGTTGAGAGCGGACATAATCCGCTCCCTCTCCTTGCGATAATGGGCCGCCCGCAGCTCGTCCCCGAGCTTGTCGCAGATCGGAGCGAACTTTTCCAGCACGACGCAAAGGAACCAACCAAGCCATACACTCTCTCCTCGACCCTCGTCACCGATGGAGTTCATGCCGTCATTCCAGTCACCGATACCCATAAGCGGAATGCCGTGACGCCCGGACGTCAGCCCTTTATCGATTGCGCGCATGCAATGTTCATACAGCGTGCCCTCATTACCAGAGAGCACGGTTGCCTCGTAGCGCTCATGTTCCTCTTCTGTCAAAGTGCTACTCGTGATAAAAGGAGCTTTTTCGGAAAATACATCCCAATCCCCCGTATGAACCACATAACGAGCTGACGCATACGGCAACCAGAGCAAGTCATCCGTATACTTCGTGCGGATGCCTTTATGCGTCTCCTCATGCCACCAATGCTGCACATCTCCCTCCTCGTATTGATGCGAGGCGTTCAGCAGCAGTTGGCGGCGCGACAGATCCGGCCGAGCGTTGAGCAGAGACAAGGAATCCTGCAGCTGATCGCGGAAGCCGTAAGCACCACCCGCCTGGAAAAAGGCTGTTCGCGCCCATACCCGGCAGCTAAGCGCCTGGTAGAGAAGCCAACCGTTGAGCAGCAAGTTCATCTCTTTGTCCGGAGTCTCGACCTCGATCTGACCGAGCAGCTCCTGCCAATGCTTTTTCGCTGCGGGAAGGACAGCCGCGCAGGCTGCGGCGGATGCGTACTTGCGAGCCAAAGCTGCCGCCTCATCGCCAGTGCCGGCCGCCCCCAGCACGACGTACACTCGCCGCTCCTCACCCGGCGCCAGCACGATGCTGCGGCGGACCGAGGCGCAACTGTCCGCAAACGTGCCGGAGCTGCCGCTCAGCGTCCGGCGGCCCATCGCCGCCGGGCAGTACGGTCCATGTCCCGGACCGATAAATTCACGCCGATCGCAGGTATAGTCCGCCGGTGTCCGGTCCCCTTTGCCATCCGGCGTCACCATCAGGAACGCCGAAGCGTCCTGGAAAGTTTCCTGGTACGCATTACGAGCAATGAGCGCCTCAGCTTCAACGTCCCAATCCGTGACGATCGTTGAAGAGCTGCTTTCCCGACTGACGCCCAATACCAAAGCGCAGTAAGCAGTCGCCGACAGGCTTCGGACTCGGTCGCTGTCATTGCGAAGTCTCAGCTCCGTAACCTTGACCGCATCCTCCGGATGCACGGCGATGCTCGCTTCCTGAGTCAGCCCCTCCATTCGGGTAAGCAGTCGGCTGAAACCTTTGCCATGCTCGACCCGGAAATCCCGAGGCTCGCCGGGAGCTGGAGAAGATGTCCAGAACTTGCCGCTGTCTTCGTCGCGGACATAAAGCAGCTCGCCCGGTGCATCCAGCACCGGATCGTTGGACCACGGACTCAGCTTAAACTCGCGGCTGTTGCTCCACCAGGAATAGCCGGTTCCACGCTCCGTAACTAATGTGCCGAACTTTGGATTCGCCATGACATTGCTCCACGGCACGGCCAGTGGATGACCTTCGCGCAGGCGAATGACATAGTTGCCATCACTCGGCTGGAAACCTCCCCATCCATTAAAGAATAGTAGATCTTCCGCCTCCGGCTCCAACGGCTGAACCGAAATGCCCGTGCGCCTGCGAGTTTGATGCGAAGCCGTATCCCAATCGACAAGCTGCACCGCGAGGCCGTCCGGCGGCAAATCCTGAACAGCATCTTGCTCAGCATTTCTCGAATCACGAGTGATTGAGCTGGGAATTTCATTTTTTCCTTCCATTAAATATTCTCGTTTTGAATAAACAATATCAGCAACTCGACCGTCGGCTGAAGATGCCTTTATTACCGGCCCCCTCGCCTCAACTGCTCGTTCACGAAGCTGCGCTCCGAGGCTTGACCCGTCTGCGCGCAGCGACACCCTTGCCGCTGTTCCAAGCAGCGCCGCTTGCTCCGGCGATAACCGGGACGAGGCGATTGGATACATTCCGCCCCCAACAGTGAAAGGCGGATACGAGGCTGCAGCCTGAATCGTCCCCTGAAGAGCATCCTGCAGTTCCTGCTGGTAACCCTCGCTGCTCTCGTTTAGCAGCACAAGGTCGAAGGCTAGCCCCAGCCGACGCAAGTAGCCATGTCCATTCACCATCCTGCGAGCAAAAGCCATGTCAGCCAAATCTCCGACCCGCAGTAGTACAATTGGCAGGTCGCCCGAGAGGCCCAGCGCCCACAGTCCGGACTGGCCTAGGCGATTAGCCCGGACAGCTTCCGCGCGCTCTCTGGATAGCGGCGGAGTATAAAGGATGCGTCCGGCAAGCTTCTGCATCGCGGCAGCCTCGGCCTGATTCAGGCCATGCTGGCGGAGCGAAATGACGCTCAGCGTCCAAGCAAGCTCGGAGGCGGCTTCGCGCTTGCCAGGCGCAAGCAGCTCACGGACGAGCTGCAGCGCCTCTCCGCGCGAGGCGGCCATGCCACTGACTGCGGTTAGCGTCGCTCTTTCACCCGGCTCCAGGCGGATTTTGCGCCGCATCACAAAAGCGGGGTCCAGCACCGCTCCTGTGGAGCCGCTGAGCCGCTCGCCCGCGCAGCGCGGCGATGCCAGCGAATGCCCGCGGCCAAGGAAGCGGGCGCGATCCGTCTCGTATTCCACGGGACCGACTTCCTCGGAACCCGCATGCAGAATATGCACGGCCCAGAGCGGTTTATCCTCCGGTGAGCGCGGTCGTCTCCAGGCGAGCAAGGCACCGCTCGTCTCGTCATGCGAGGTCTGCACGAACAGCTTGCTGAAGGCAGGATGCGCATCGTCTACGGATGGCGGCGCGAGCGCCAGTTCCAGATAGGTGGTTACTTCTAGCAGACGCGTTTCGCGACTTTCATTTTCCAATGTAATGATGCGAAGCTCCGCGGAATGTTCCGGCGCTACGACGATGTCCATACTGGAGGCGATCCCGCCCTCCCGGCGGCGGAACTCGGCCTTGTCCAAACGGAAGCGGGCCGAAGCTCCGCTACCCTCGCTGCCAATTGGATAAAAGGTCGGCGACCAGAGGAGTCCTCCGGTTAAATCGCGGATGTACACAGCGGGTCCATAACTATCGGTCAGTGCCTCCTCCCTCCAACGGGTAAGTGACACACCTTCGCTGCGAATCAGCCCGCTTCCCGAAGCGGTTACGACAGAGGTGAACGAACCATTGGATAGGACGCACACCTCCGGCACAGGAGTCACCGGATGATTGAACTCGCGGGCTGGACGAGCCTCCTCGACCGGAGCGCTGCGGGATGCACCTGCCTTGAGCGCTTGCGGTGCGATGACGGAAGCTTTTTCCGGTAGCCGCTCTTGAAGAATCAACTCTGCTGCCTCAACGCGAGGATCGGCGTGGAATCGTTCCACCATGGAGCGATCGAGCAGCATGTTGCCGAGCGTCAGCAAGCTCATCCCCTGATGATGCGCCATGAAGCTGCGAACTACACGATAAGGGGAGCCCTCCGGCAAACGCGACGCAGTTAGGTCAACCGCCTCATAAAAGCCATATTTGCCTCTGGCCCCCATCTCCTCGTACAGCTTGAGGTTGGCCATACCTTCTTCCATATCCCAAGGCAGCGCCATGACGGCCGCATAAGGTGCCAGTACAAGATCCTTCTCCAGCCCCCGTTGGAAGCCCAAACCCGGTACACCAAAAGCTCGATACTGATAGTTCATATCGTAATCAAAACCATAGTACCCGGATTCCGAAATGCCGTATGGAACACCCTTCTCGCGAGCGTAATCCTTCTGTCTTTGTACAACGGCGCGGTACGTGCTGTCCCAAAGAGAGCCCCGATACGTACGCATCAGGAGTGCGGGCATGAGATACTCGAACATTGTGCCTGACCAGCTGAGCAGCGCTGGGCGGCGTCCGATGCGAGTCAGCCCCCGGCCAAGCCGGAACCAGTGCGAGGCTGGAAGCTGGCCTTGAGCAATGGCAAGAAAGCTAGCCTGCCGTGCCTCAGAGGCGAGCAAATCATATAGAATCTCGTCGCGCCGGTCTTGATCAGCATGGTAGCCGAGCGCCAGCAGTTGGGATTCGCTGTTGTAAAGCGGACGGAAATCCGTTTCCTGCATGAAGGTTTCCAGACGCTCCATAAGCCGAACAGCCCCATCATGCCAGCTTCCCTTCTCAAGCTCCAGATGATCCTTCACTCCCTGCCGCGCGGCGATCAGATAGGCGACCAGATTGCCGGAATCAACCGTTGAAACATACTTCGGCGGGAGCGGTTTTAAAGTGGTTGTCTCATACCAGTTGAAAAGATGCCCATGCCAGCGCTCCATCTGCTCCAGCGTATCCATCGTGCGTGACATCCGCTCCACCATTTCAGCGGAGCTGATGAAACCGAAGTCTCGCGCCGTCACCGTGCAGGCCAGCATTAGCCCGATATTGGTCGGCGACGTGCGATGAGCCGCGCCTTTGTCAGGCTCTAGCTGCACATTGTCGGGCGGGAGCCAATTATCTTCTTCGCCTGCATAATCGGCATAGTAGGCCCAGATGCTGGCCGCCAGTCCGCGCAGCTCTTGCCCTTGCTCCTCCGTCGGCTTTGCCGTTTCCACAGCTGGCCGGCCATTCAAATACGTCACCAAAAGCGGAGCGGCAAGCCACAAAACCGCTACTAACACGTAAATCGTGAGCCAGCCGCCGGACAAACCTGCAGCAAACGCCACTGTCGGCGCGATTAAAGCGAGCAGCGCTCCCGGGGAGTGAAAGGCCAGCAGCCTGCGATCTGAAGCGCGGTCCGTATCTGCAGCGCTTGTCCATTCAAGCAGCTTGCGGCGACTCACTCCAGTCCGGTACAGCGTGCGGAAAATCGCATCAACCTGCAGAGACGCCTGATAGGGCAGCGTCAGCGCGGTGAGCAGCGACTGCAGCAGCGCCGAGCCGAATCGGCCGGGATGGCGGAGCAGATAAGCCGGTGCCAGCAGCGACTGTAACATCGGAAGCACAGCTGTCAGTATAGCGACAGTTAGCAGCGCCCCTCTTGTTCCGGTAGGCAGCAGCGGTGCCAACAGCACGATGAAATAAAGTCCCGGCGACATTAAGCTGCGCCGTAGATTGTCCACGATCTGCCAACGTGTAATCGCGCCGAGATCAACGGGTCTAGGCGTTCCTGCGCAGTCGCGCACCTGCCGTTTCAGCCAGCAGAGCAATTGCCAGTCACCGCGCACCCAGCGATGCAGGCGCATTTGCCAGGAGCGGAACGTGGCGGGATGCCCATCCACTAGCTCGATATCCGAAAGCAATCCCCCTCTGAGGAAACCGCCCTCCAGCAGATCATGGCTAAGCACCGTGTTGTCCGGGATACGGCTACTTAGCAGCTCGCGGAACATTCCCGCATGGAAAATTCCTTTGCCTGTAAAAATACCTTGCCCCACGCCGTCCTGATAAGGATCAGAAACGGCAAAAGCATAAGGATCGATGCCGGGATTGCCTGCCCAAAGCGCAGCCAGTCGTGATTCCGAAGCCGACCCGCTGCTGATGGCGATTCTCGGCTGCAGCACAGCGTAACCTTCTGACACTCTTGTTTTGGAAGAGTTGAGTCTCGGCGCATTGTACGGCAAATGCATCGTGCCAACCATGCGCTGCGCGCTGCCAATCGGCAGCTGGGTATCCGCGTCCAGCGTAATGACATAAGCAATACGGCTATATATAGACGTGTCAGATTCCACATGTTTGAAGCTGGTTGCAGACTGGCCATCCAGGAGCCGAGCGAACTCGACCACTTTGCCACGCTTGCGCTCCCAGCCCATCCAGACGTTTTCCAACTCGTTCCAGCTGCGTGATCGTTGCAACAGATGGAACGTCGTACCTCCTGGACGGCTGTACTTCTCATTCAGTTCACGGATCGCCTGTGCAGCTTCCTCCACAAGCACCCGATCATCTTCCGTTTCTTCTGCTGCAGCATCCGGGAAATCCCCTAACAGCGCGAAGTGAAAGCGATCATTACGATTGGCTAAATAATGCAGCTCTAGACGTTTGGCCATTTCCCGTACTTCGGTTGAGCTTGACCAAATGACAGGAATGACGATCATCGTGGAAGCATCATCCGGCACTCCAGAAGCAAAATCATAACGAAGCAGCGGTCGTGTTGGCATTGTGCGGCCAATCAGGCCATGCAGAAGCGCGACTGCCCATTCCGATGCAGGCAGCAACACCAGAACACCGGCCAGCACCCAGCCCCAGGCATAGAGAGCATTACCCGATGCGCCTCCGATAGCGAGCAAAAGTGCAACTGCCAGCACGACGAAAAAGAGACCAAGCAGCGACAGGTAAACGCCTGACCTCCGCCGCATTAGGCCGCTTTCGGGAAGGCGGCGGGAGCGGATGGAGCCTGATACCGCTTGCTGGAGTTTATGCCGACCCTCTGGCTCCAGCAAATAATAGGCGGCATAAGCGGCGCGGGGCGGCAGTTCTCCATGCGGAAGCGAAGCGGCGGCAGAAGCTGCGTCGCTCGCCGCAGTTCCATCTTTTGCCCCAGTTCCGCCACTCGCGGCAGAAGCCGCACCGTTACCGACTTCACCAGTAGTCGACTTGGAGCCGCTGCGCCAAGCTTCAAGCTGCTCTGCCGACAGCTTGACCGCGTACTCAGCGGTCAGCTTCTCCGGCAGGCCCAGCCTAGCTGCAAGCCGGGCGGCTGCGGATCGCAGCGTAGCTCGGCTCTCCGAGTCAAGCAAGCCGTACATACCGCTCGCTTCTGTCCGCAGCACTTGCTCCGTCAGACTGAGCGTCTCCAGCTCTTTTTCCCATGAGGTACGCTCGGCCGCTCGCAAGCTCCCGATTAGCCGTCCAGCCTCCATCTGATAAGAAGCTTGCAGCCGGGTTTCGTACGCATTCAGTCTGGACAGGCTCTCGCTGCCGTTGTCCAGCCGCAATAGCAGCCACTGGCGCACTTCTTCTGAATCATCCGCCCACTCCGACAGTCGGGACACTAGATGGGCGATGACAGCACCGGACAACATGACGTCGCGACCCCTTCGGTCCAAAGCTTCCGTCAACGACTGTGTGTCCGGCCGGCCGCCAGCCGAGATCGCGCTGCGCAGAATGCCTTCTACGCTCATGCAGGCGTCATGGCGCTGCCTCACTTCATGGAATACTTCCGCTAACCTGCGAAAGATACAGCAGCGGAGCGCAAGCGACAAAGACCATATTTCCGCCAACGAAAGCACGGACACCTCCTGATAGGCATCTATGAATGCTCTGAAAGACGGCAGGGAGTATTGGCCTGAGCCCGCATCCAAATAGCCGTCACAGACGGCTTCAACTCGGGTATGACCAGAGCGCCGAATCCAGGGTAGACGGCTCAGCCCTCCCTCGCGCAGCTCCATTCGTGCATGATAGCCCTGCTCCTCGATAAATTCGGCATGATCGAGCAGCCACTCTGCTGCGGGCTGCGCACAATTTTGCGAGCTGCCAGCGGCGCGCAGCTGATCTGCGAAGTCCTGCATGGAGGCTAACCGCCTCGCAAGCTCTCGCTGCTGTCGGCCTGGCGAGCGCCCTCTTGCCGTATCCTGAATCAGGGCGAGCTGCCGAGCCGCCTTGATGTATACTTCCATCGTCGTCATGAGTCCCCCTGGGTTGCATGGATTGACTGGCCTTTTCGCGTCACCCAAATGAAGGGATGCCGGAAAAAGCCGTTACCTCCTCTAAATATTCCCAAGGTTCGGTTATTTTATAATTTTGCCCGATAAGCTCGATGATACGATTCCAGCTGAAAATAAAAAAAGATCCGGCATTTACCGGATCTCCGACGGGCTTTTACCCGTGTATTGCTTGAACTGTCTGCTGAAGAAAAAGATATCCCGATACCCCAGTGCATCGGCCACCTCGGTCACATTCATCCCTCCATGCATGAGCAGATGCTGGGCGCGCTCGATGCGTGTGCGGATCATATACGTTTGCACCGGGATACCGATAATCTCCTTGAACTTGATGCTAAAATAACGCGGCGAAAGCCCAGCTCGTCCAGCCAGATCTTCCACCCGGTGGGATATACCTGGGTTTTGGCGGATGAAGTTGGCGATTTCCTGAATCGCCTCCGTAAGCTGGTTGCTCGCTTTGCGCTCCACTGGCGCTTGCTGGTCATGCCGAAGCAGATGGATAATCACCTGCTTG
Source organism: Paenibacillus herberti (assembly GCF_002233675.1). GTDB lineage: Bacteria > Bacillota > Bacilli > Paenibacillales > Paenibacillaceae > Paenibacillus_O > Paenibacillus_O herberti. The sequence continues at coordinate 2,438,548 of NZ_NMUQ01000001.1, forward strand.
AGAATGAGCCGCGCTTCCTCCTCTGCCGCGAACAGGTTCACGAGAAACAGGCGGACGTAACGCGACAAGAGATACTCGAATTCCACCGTATCCTCCAGAACACGATGCCGCTCCGGCACCTCACCCGAATCACCTTCAACATCGAAGTGGATGTAAGTGAGTACAAGCGGCTTCTGCGGATTGTGGACGGCACTTGTATAATCGCCTGGGCGAAAAAGAAAACAGCTGCCCTTTTCGAGCGGATAAGGCTCGTTGTTCAGCATCAATTCTCCTTCCCCGCTCCAGACATAGAACAGGTCATAATTCGCCATCGGCTTTTCGCGGCGAGGCCATTTCCAGCCTGGCTCGCAGACGATCTTGGCGAAGGACGGCAACAAAACAAAAGATGAGGGCGGTACGCGCAGCATGCAAGCCTCCCGAATTTTAGGCAATTCATTTATTTTCGTCATCATAACCCAGCGACTAGGCTTGCGGCAAGGCAGAGAAAGTTTGCTTTTTATGTCTCCCGCCATTGATCAAATAATGGTATAATGACACCCGAACGTTCAACGCCTGCCGGGACCTGCACCGACGCGGCCCGGACACATCGATCCCCGGAAGGACGGAAGAGGAATCATGAACCCACTCGCCCAGCAGTTGAATACTGCGCTGGAAAAAGGCAACGCCCATGTCTTTGCCATGCTGTCAAATCTTGGACAGCAGCTGTATTTTCCGAAGGTAGGCATTCTGAGCCAATCGGCCGAAGCTAAAGTTAAAGCCACAAAGTTCAATGCTACCATCGGTATCGCTACGGAGAACGGTGTTCCGATGCATTTAAAGTCGATTCAGGACACGCTATCCGCGTATGATCCCAAGGATCTGTATGAGTATGCTCCTCCTGCGGGCAAGCCGGAGCTGCGTACGGCATGGCGCGAGAAGATGATTCAGGAGAACCCTTCCCTGAATGGTCGTTCCTTCGGCAATCCGATTACGACTAATGCGCTGACGCATGGTCTCAGCATTGTGGCGGACCTATTCGCCGACACCGGAGATGCGGTCATCATCCCGGATAAGAATTGGGAAAATTACGAGCTGACCTTCGGCATCCGCCGCGGAGCGCAAATCGTTGAATACCCGCTTTACAACAGCGACAATCGCTTCAATGCCGCCGGCCTTCGCGAGGCTCTCTTGGCTCAGCGTGACAAAGGCAAAGCTATTGTCATCCTGAACTTCCCGAACAACCCGACCGGCTATACGCCAGGCCGCGAAGAATGTGACGAGATCGTAGCAGCACTCAAGGCTGCTGCCGATGAAGGTATTCTTGTTGTAGCCGTTACAGATGATGCTTACTTCGGTCTATTTTTCGAGGATTCCGTGCATGAGTCGCTGTTCGGACGCCTCGCTGGTCTGCATGAGCGCATCCTCCCGATCAAAGTCGATGGGGCCACCAAGGAAGAGTATGTATGGGGCTTCCGCGTCGGCTTTGTTACTTACGCATCGGAATCGCCGGAAGTGCTCGCTGCTCTGGAGCAGAAGACGCTTGGCATCATTCGCTCCACCATTTCCAGCGGGCCGCATCCTTCTCAAACCTTTATCCTGCGTGCTCTAAAGGATCCAGACTTTGAGAATCAGAAGGCTGAGAAATACGCCATCATGAAAAGCCGTGCCAACCGCGTGAAACAACTCCTGGACAGCGATCGTTTTGAAGAAGGGGCCTGGACTTATTATCCATTTAACTCCGGCTACTTCATGTGCCTGCGCCTTAATGGCGTAAACGCCGAGTCCGTCCGCCAGCGTCTGCTCGAAGCATACGGCGTTGGCACGATCGCTCTCGGCGAGAGTGATCTGCGCGTTGCTTTCTCCTGCACAGAGGAAGCGAACCTGGAAGAGCTGTTTGATTGTATCTACAAAGCGGTGGAGGACGTTAAGCAGGCTTAAGCCTTGCTTTATGTCTCGCAGCTTCAAACCCGGCAATCTTCATAAGCTGGTAATAGTAATGGGGCCGTCCCAAAAAGCCATCGTTAGATGACTTAGGGGCGGCCCCTTAATTTTTAGGTCAGCAGCGGCAGTTAAATTGGAGGGGCCGACGATAGCATGGCTGAGGACGTTAGTCCTCTTCTTCCTCAAGCATCTGCCTGCGCAGCATACGGCGCGGCCGCAGCAGCAAATAGAGTATGGCCAGCAACGCGGCCGCTACCGCCGGAATGACCACACCTGCAATTAATAGCGGCAAGCAGCCGGCTAGCCATAACAGCGCCAAGATAACGATGAGCGCGAAGCGATCTACGACTGCCGCAGAGCGCAACCTGCCGCTCTCCGGCAGCGGATACACATGACGCCATACAGTATGCCGATGCCAAGAGGCAAGCGCTCCAGACTGCAAACCGGCAATAACCAGGAAGAGCAGCACACATGCGGCAGCTCCCCAGCCTTGCAGCCACTGCGCTTCACCAAGCCAGTAGCTGCTAAGCATACCCAGCAGCGTCAAGCGCAGCAGCATGCCTCCAAGCTCAGTACGGGCAATGCTAAGACTATACAGATAAGTATAGGTGCTTCGGCGGCGCAGCGGGATTCTCGAAGCGATCCAGGAGAAATACGGTCGAGACCGCACACTGGAAGGCTGTGAGGGAACATCCGTGAACCAGCCGAAAAAGCGATTGTAACGACCCGCTGTCCGCTCCTCTTCGCGAATCAACTGCTCCCACGGCAGCCGAAGCCGCGCCGGAATCCGGGAGGCTTGCCACCACAAAATGATGGACGGTATCGTTACCAAGAGAGCTTTCAATGGTTCGGCGGACAGCCAGGAATAGAGCATACACACGGTCAACAGCAATCTGAGCAGTTTCAGCAAGCGGCGGCTGGCCGGCCACGCCGTCTGGCGTTCACGCCAAGCGGCGCCGCTTCCGAGCAGCTTGAGCGCAAGGACAACCACCAGCACAGTGATAAGGCTCGGCGTCCAGCCCGAAACAGCATCCTCCGGCACATGAGAACGAATCGGCCAGTACAAGAGCAGTACAGCTGCTGCCAGCAAAAGCCCTCCCGGCAACGTATGCCGCCAAGAACGGCGAATATAACCGCCCATGGATGACTCTCTGCGCGTGAGAAACACCAAGTCCGCCGGCTGCAGCCAGGTGCGCATCGGATTCCAGTAAAGGACAGGAGCAAGCAGCAGCGTACCAACCGCTGCCGCTGGATAATTAGCCGGAATCCGGTCAATAAAGTCAGTATAAAAGGCGGAACCGGTAATAATCAGTGCGAACAGCACGAGCGGCAAGCCACTACGTGCCATATCTCCCAAATAAGGCAGACAACTGCGGAAGAAGACGCCGGCTCTTCGGCGCCATTCTTTTTCAAGCGCCTCGTCCATCAGCGTCACTCTCCTCCACGACACGATAGAAGATTTCCTCCAGGGAATCCCCCTCCTGCCCTCGTGACGTTCTCACCTGATCCATTGTTCCCATTTCCTGAATCCTGCCTCCATGCAGCAAGATGAATTGGTCACAATAGGTTTCAACCGTGGACAGAATATGCGTGCTCATCAGAATCGCCGCGCCTCTACTCCGTTCCAACATAAGTCGATCCAGCAGAGAACGGATTCCAAGTGGGTCCAGTCCGAGAAAAGGCTCATCGATGATATACAAAGCAGGTCGAGCCAGCAGTGCATTCATCAGCATTACCTTCTGTTTCATCCCTTTGGAGAGATGAGCGGCACGAGCTGACTTTTTGGGCGTCATGCGGAACTCGTCCAGCAGTTGCTCGGAACGTTCCCGATATTCCTGCTCTTCGAGGCCATACGCCATTGCAGTCAGTCTCAGATGCTCCTCAACAGTCAATTCCTCGAACAGTACGGGAACCTCCGGCACATAGGCAAAAGCTCCACGATATCGTTCGGGATCCTGATGAAGCGTCTTGCCAGCAATAAGCACCTCGCCGCGCTGCGGAGCCATCAGCCCGAGCAGATGTTTGACCGTTGTGCTTTTACCGGCGCCGTTGAGGCCGATCAGCCCCATCATCTCGCCTGCCCGAACCTTAAAGTCCAGCTCATGAAGGACGGGACGGCGGGGACTGTATCCGCCGGTCAACCCCTTCACATGAAGTACCTCATCTCCGAACCGCTCTTGGTCCATCTTGCGCTACCTCCTATCAATCAGCTCTTCGCTGGTCCGTCTTGGTCCCTTTTGGCCTTAAGCCATTTTGGAGCGCCTTTGTTTTTGTCAGCCTTGGCTGTGCGTGGCTTAGAGGGTTTGCCCGCAGCTCCAGCCGTCTTTGCCGACACCGAAGCCCGATTCTGGCTCGGCTTCCCAGTGCCTGCTGTACCTCCAGCTGCTCTCACAGCTCCTGAAGTATCTCCAGCTCTTGGCGCCCCCGCATTTCCAGCTTTCCCCGTGCCTGCAGAGCTTCCAGATCTCCCTACTCCTGCAACTCCAGCTCTAACAGTGCTTGCAGCACCTGATCCGTCTGTTCCTCCAGCCGATCTGTCAGTTGGCTGGCCTATAACCCGTCCAGCGCCAGTAGCTGCAGTTGGTGCAGCTGCACCAGACGACTGGCTTGCCACAGCTTCGCGTGTTCTGCTTCCAGCGCCGCTTGGAGCGGACGATGCAGAGGAGCTATATCCAGCAGCAGATGTCCCACCAAACGACTGCCTGTCAGCAGCTTTACTGCTATCCGATCCCCCTCTTGCACCTTTACTCGAAACATCCGATCTATTGTTGTCGCCTCGCGCACCGCGACTTCCGCTCGCGATAGCATGACGCGGCAGATCTGCAGGATCCCACAGCTTGCCCTTGTAAAGGACACGTTCCATAAACTTGATTCCTAGCTTGCGCTCGTATTTTTCAATGTGATACTTCTCGTTCGGCGCGACAATCGAAAGCACCGTACCTACGCGTCCCATACGACCGGTGCGTCCAGCGCGATGTACATACTGATCTGCATCAGCCGGAGGCTCTAGGTTTACGACGAGCGGCAGTCCTGGAATATCGAGACCTCGCGCCGCAACATCGGTAGCGACCAGCAGTTTACAGCGTCCATCGCGGAAGCGCGCAAGCGTCGCGGCCCGTTTTTGCTTATCGGCATCGCCATACAACGTTTCTACCGCGAACCCCTCATAAGCAAGCTTCGACTCATAGTTAGCGATTAGATCCGTGTTGTTGATGAACAGCAAAGCCGAGGAAGGCTCCAGAAGCCGCAGCAGCTTGCGAGCCGTATCCAGCTTGTCACGCCAGTCACATACAACAAAGTAATGGGAGATCGTCTCCGACACACGTTGCTCCGGCTCGATATCGATACGTACGGGATCTTTCATCCAACGCTTCTCCAGCGTTTTCATAATATCCGGGTAGGTAGCGCTGAAAAAGGCGATCTGCTTGCTCTTAGGCGTCGCCCACAAAATCGTCTCGACTTCCGTCGTTGAGCCGAGCGCGAACACCTGATCCGCCTCGTCCACCACAACTATTGTGGCTTGATTCAGCTTCAGCTTTTTGGACTTAACCAGTTCGTTCAGCCTACCTGGCGTGCCAATAACCAACTGCGGGTTCAGCTTGAGCTTCTCGAGCTGCCGCTTCACGGCCGCCCCTCCAATCAGTTGCTGCGTCCGGATGCCCAGTGGCTCTCCGTATTCCTGAGCGACTCGCACGAGCTGCATCGCGAGCTCTTGGGTCGGCGACAGGACGATAGCCTGAACCGCCTTGCTCTGAGGGTCCAGACGTTGCAGCAACGGCAGCAAATAGGCCAGCGTTTTGCCGGTCCCTGTCTGGGAACCTGCTGATATATCCTTTCCACTCAGCAGCGACGGGATGGCCTGCTCCTGAATAGGGGTCGGTTCTCCGATCCCGTTCTCCGCGAATCGTTCGCAAGCTGCCTCGGCCAAACCGAGAGATTTCCAGCTTTCAAGTGACATGAATAAACTTCTCCTTCAAACCTGCTATTTTTTGTTGAGCATTGGTCCAGCGATACGATCCGTAATTCTCGGGAATAGCTGATAAATCTTAGTGCCGACGGCAAAAGGCCACGGGATGTTGATCTCAGCACGCGGCCGTTCGACCACCCCGACGATTCGCTTGGCCACTTTTTCCGGTTTCATCATGAGCGAGCTAATATTACGTGCATAAGTGCCTCCTGGATCAGCCTGAGCAAAAAAAGGCGTATCAATCGGCCCTGGATTGACTGCCGATACATAAATACCGCTGCCGGACAGCTCCTGGCGGAGCGCGTTGGTCATCCCAAGCACAGCATGTTTGCTCGCAGAATACCCGCTTGACTTAGCGGTCGCCATCTTGCCTGCAATCGAAGCCACGTTGATGATATGACCGCTGCGCCGCTCACGCATGTCCGGGAGAACAGCTTTTATACAACGAACCATGCCCAAGTAATTGGTATCCATCATCGCCTTAAAATCCTCCACCGGAGAATCTTCGAACTTCTTAAAAAATCCGAAACCAGCGTTGTTGATCAGAACGTCGACACGGCCGAACTCCTCGCGAATGCTCTTAAATGTCGAAGCTACCGATGCATCATCCGTTACATCCAGCAGTCTTATTCCGCAACGAGAAGGAATTTTTTGGGCGGCGTCGCGCAGCCTTTCCTCGTTCCGACCGCAGAGCACAGGCACCGCTCCAGCCATAGCAAGATGATAAGCTACTAGCGATCCGATGCCGCTTGAAGCACCAGTTATAACTACAACCTTGTTTTTTTCCATCATAAGTCACCCTGCCCGTTTCTCTTTTTCATTAGAAACCACCTGACCCAAGTTTACTTTATCCGCCGCTCCATAGCAAAAACTCGATCCTAATTAGTTTCTCGATCGTTCTTCGTTAATTCCTCGATGATCCCTTGATTATTCCTTAATCATTCCTGGTCCATACCTCCATGCCTGTCAGCCCTACTTTGCAGACCCCCCATACGAAAAAAAGCTCCCCGCGGGAGCTTTGTCCATGTTACGATGCCAATAGAACCTGTATATCCATCTGGCCGATCCCATCTATGATTACGGGCACGGTAATCGCTTTACGCGCCTCAAGCAGCTGTATCTGATATCCTTGCAGAAACGCTGGCGGCGTAATGTCTACATGAACGCCCTGGTTGGACAGCCTCGTGCTGGCATTACCGCTAATCATGTTGCTGAGCTCGGAGATCGCGCTCTTCCCCATCTCATCGAGAACTGAAATCTCGAAGCCACCCATCATGGCCGACACGATTTTGAGTGCCGAGTCTTCGCTCAATCCAAACACGATTTCTCCATTGACCTGACCGATCAGCTGAATTTGAATCCAAATAAATCCTGATTGACCTCGTAGCTCCTTGAGACCTACAGGTCCCGTCTGCGGCTTAATTTGTACGACCTGCTCTAGTACCATAACCGCAGATTCCAGGAAAGGATTGATAAATTCAGCTTTCATCAGCGCCATTTCGCTCCTTATCGATCGAGTTTAACACACTTATGTATAGGAGCTATTATACTAAATAACCCAGGACAAGTATACCAATAGTTGCATTTACACTACTAAAGACCTACATTGTCAACCCTATTATGGATCTAATTTTGGAACTGGAGGAATCGGTAATGAGCAGGCATTCAGACCGTATTTTCTTCGGACACAAGGTGCTTGAGGACCTGGGTGAGCTTCGACTGATTTCGGAAATCCAGAAGGAAAAACTGTTCTACCTCGACTGTCAAGGAGTGGACTATATGCTGCCGGTTTTATCCTTTACTATACGATGAACAAGCTTTTCAGCGACGATGATTGGCTACGCGCCTCCTGCTTGCGATGCGATTCGTTGGAGTAGTCGGTCGGTCTGGAAATAGCCACGGCTTCTGAAGATGTACTGTGGCATGAAGCAGATTTGCGCGGCACGGCTGCCGCATGGTTGGAAAAACTCAGCAGCCGCTAAGCGGCCCGACTGCAGACTGGCCGCTTAGAGCTTAGATACGCCAAGCTTTCGCTTCGACTAAATGTCTCCTGCCAGCTAGGCTACATAGCCTCCTGGTTATCCGAAGTCCCCTCCCTCCGACTGCGCATACGGACGAGACGCAGACGGTCATAAATCAGTTCTACCTTCAGCCCGGCAACAGGCTCCGTACCATAAACCTTTTGCAAGATCGGCTTGAGATACTTGTCCCCATCGTTCCTCATCACCTCGCGGATGCGTAGCAGCTCCTCTTGCGGAACTCCTTCCAGCTCTCTTGCAATCAGTGGCTCCAAATCATAACCTTCCTGATCCAGTTGCTCGATCCGTTCCATCAGCTCACGCCTTGCCAGGCCTGTATCAGCCTGCAACTGCTCAAGCGTTTTTTCCGACTGTATGCCTTCTAAAATCATGCGACTGGACTGCTGGCGGTCCAAGCGGTTTTTATACTTGTTTTCCTTCTGTTTGTACAGCCACTGAATATAAGCTTTGGGATCAAGTGACTCCTGTACCCAGTCGAGCGGAAAGGCCCTTGGCTGAAGAAAGCCTAAGGTAATAGCCAACACCTCTGCGCTGTAGCTAGCGCTCTTGCTAGGTCCCCATCCAGGAATTTGCGAGAGCTCTTCCGCCGTCTGAGGCACGAAAGCGCTAATCATCATCAGCGTCCGGTTCGTTGCGACCAGAAACGCCGACTTTTTGTCCGAAGAAGCTTGGACACGGCGCCAGTCACGCAACGACTCGTAGAGAGCCGTATCCCCATGGAGCTCTCCGTAACATTGAAGCAAACTTACGAAGCCGCCATTGCCCACCGGACGCTCGTCCAGCATACCGTCGATTAGTGGAGTAAAGCCCTCTCCCATACGCACTGCCACTCCATGGCGGAACGCATTCATCATTTCCTCCCAGGAAGAGCCTTCATACCACAAATCCGCGGATTCAGCGCTGCCATGCTGGCTTCCATTCCAAACGACCGACCACATCCCCTGCTGCTCACAGATCGTCAGCTGAGCATCGTCCAGCCTGCCATCTCCAAGCGGTTTTTCAAATGAATTCAAAAATACGATCTGCATGCTTGTCACACCTCCAGGTTTTAGGCCAGCAAGGAGCTAAAACGACAAAAAGCACCTCTCCCGCCTGTGAGCCACAGGCAAGAGAGGTGCTTCCTCTCGATCAATCCTTATCTGGTAACTTTATCCTAGCACAGCAGGCTCTGCTCCTGCAATTGCAAATTTAATGAGTACTTAACCGGCAGGGCAAGCCGCTGAATCCGTGGTATACTTACAGCACTAAGCGGACGAAAGTCCGCCACTAATTGTAAGCGAATATGGAGGGAACGACAGCATGCAGCTGAAGGATTATGATTTCATGTCGGACTCGACGGAACAAACCTCGACCCGCTTTGTAACTTTTATTACACCTGGCCTCAAGCGCTTTGACCTGGCAGTCACAACGACCAATCGCTTTTATGGCAAAAAGCTCGTCACAGATTTACAGGGCGGTCGCACCGCCATTATTGGTCAGGACGATCTCGAAGAAGAAGGTTATCTTGAACATGTGTTCAAGCTCGATGAGGAAGAAGCTTCCGAGTTGGCCGGATTTCTGTCGCTCGTTGTCGGCGAAGTGAATTTTACCGACTAAGCGGGTTAAGCTACTACAGCATGCCAAGCTGGGAGCGGCGTGTCCGCCCCCTTTTGAGGAGGTTGCTGTACGATGTTGAATGAACAGGAAGATGGCAAATTTATCGGAAGGCCCGACACCGATCCAGCCACCGAAGAGTCTCGCCAAGAGAAATACACCGATCTATCCACAGTGGAATCCAGCCGAAATGACCTCACGTTCGAGGAATTCCCCGAAGGCCCTTACGGAGCCAGCTTCCACCCGGAAGAGGCGACCAAAGAGACGCCTTGGAGACCTGAGCAGCGACAGCCGAACCGTTTTGGCTACGAGAATCACCGCCTGCATGGTGAACAAGAACGTGATTACCCTGGAGATGACCGCAGCGGAGCCGGCAACGGCTCTGTGCCAGAGGGGACGCAGCAGGCTTAACGCGTTGGGCATAACGCAACTCAAGCTCTACAGCACTTTAAGCTCGACAAAAAGCCGTGCAGCCCTTGAATCAAGGGTCGCACGGCTTTGTTATTTTCACCCTACCTGCTTAGCCTTGGCACCTGACCTACAATAGCTGGCTGCTGGCTAAATCCAGCTGAACAGAGTCAGCACAATGCCGATCAAGAAACCGCAAACCGCGCCGTTGACGCGAATCCATTGCAGGTCACTTCCAACCTTGGTCTCCAGCATGTCGACCAGATCCTTGTCATCCAGTTTATTCAGATTCTCGCGTACGAGAAGTCCAATGCGATAATGGTTTTTCTCGATGACCTGAACGACCATAGCGGACAAGCGGTCCTCCCAATGGCGAACCAGATCCCCCTCTTTGCTCAGCCTGTCACTGACCGCCCTCACCGCTGCGACGACCAGTTTACCACCCTGTTGTTTGTCTTGCTCCAGCCAATCCAACAGCTTGCGCTGTAACTCCAACGCCTTAGCACTGGCGAATTCACCGACTTCAGGCGCTTCCAGTTTGGAAGCAGCCCACTCCTTAGCCTTCTCAAGGCTCTCTTCATCCTCGGCCAGACCAATCAGCCTGGAACGAAGCTGCAGCAGCAGCTCATCCCGTTGACGACTGCCGGGAGTCGTCAGATCCTTCACTCCAGAAAGAAGCATATGCTGGAGCATAGCGCCCATTTTGTCCTCGTTCATGAAACCGGCAAATGCTTGCACCGCAAATCCCATAAAACCGCCGACCTGCAATTCCTGCAGCTTGTTCTGAGCCATCTCGCCAAGCATCTTGCCAGTAGAAGGCTTGGCAATCCAGTCAACAGCCTGATCTAGGGCATAGTCTAGTGCCTTCTCATCCAGTTTCTCGCGAATAACAGTTGTTGCTACCTTTTCCACTCCTAGCTTCAAGTCAGCCCGGCGGGCATAACCTGCCGCTCCTTGCAGCAATGAGCCTGCCACCTTGTCCAAAGGCAGTCTTTCTACGACTGCCTGGAGTGCTGTCAGCACTGCCTCCCTGTTGGAGCGCTTAGCCAGCTGTCGCACAATCAACTGTCCTGCGCCTTGGATCAAGTTGAGTTTGCGCAGTCGTGCGCTGATGCTCTCCTTGTTCAGCAACTCGGTTTCCAAAGAGGACACAAGCGCGTTGATGATCTTCGGCTTGTTTTTGACAATCAGATTGGTGTGGGGAATTTTCAGCCCCAGTGGATGGCGGAACAACGCGGTTACCGCGAACCAGTCGGCGATACCCCCGACCACTCCCGCCTCGAATCCGCCCTGCAGCAACTGCAGCGCCAGACGCTCATCATTCATAAATGCCGTCGTAACGGCAAACCCTGCTGCCATAACCGCCAGCGAGGCGCCGGCCGCGTATCTGGTTTTCATTGACGTTCCCCCGATTCGGCTTTTAGCTTCTATTTCTGATTATACCCAAATTACAGCAGAATCGAAAATTACCCAGTTGGCAAATAAAATAAGGCCGCAGCAAGCTGCGGCCTTATTTTGACAGAGTACCGGCTGTCAGGACTACTCGCAAGTCTCGAAACCGACACAGCGAGTGTCGGACTTGCATAGCTAGTGTCAGGACTAGCGCAGCGAGTATCGGGCTGCCACAGCTTTTAGCCAGCTATCGGCAGCTAAGCATCACTCAGCCGACAGCGATCCAGTTCACCGTTCCGCTCGGTGCTGGGCCGAAGCGCGTGCGGACAATGGCAAGTACAGCTCCATCGGCCGACTTGCTGCGGATAATAACACTGCATGAAGGATGATCACAGGAAGCCGTCAGTGCGTAAGCGGTATGGTCGAAGCTTTCGGGGAAGTGGATAGGAAGTTCTACTTCTCCTGCCGTTTCCTCAAAGGCAAAGGCAACAAGCCCAAACTTAGGCTGAGCGGAATTTATCGGCTGTACGATTGGCTGAATTGGATTACTTACCGCTTCGCGCAGCTCCTCTACGCGCATCAGACAGCGGGACTCAAATGCGGATAGCTCTGCCGTCAGCCCGTCGTACCTAGCCGCAAAGCCCGCTTGCGCTTGCTCTTGACGCGACTGACTCGCAGCGAGCTCTGCCGCAAGCTCCTCACATCTTGCCTTAAAGCCAGCCTGCGCGTTTAGATGGCGAGCATTCGCTTTTGCTGCTTCAGCTGCCAACTCATCGCATTTTGCCTTAAAGCCTGCTTGAGTGTTCACAAGGCGAGAATTCGCCTCTTCAGATTGGGCTACCACAGTAGCCAGCTCGTCGCATCTCGCCTCAAGGCTTGCCTGGGCGAGCAAATATCGGGCATTCGCGTCCGCTGCCTCTGCGGCCAGCTCATTATATCTACCCTCAAGGCTGGCCTGCGCCTGCACGTATCGGGCATTCGCCTCCGCCGTCCTGTCCGCCTCGGCGGCCAGCTCATCGCATCTCGCCTCAAGACTCGCTTGCGCCTGCTCCTGGCGTGCGGTCGCTTCCGCCGACCGAGCCGCCTCAGCAGCCAGTTCGCTGCATCTCGCCTCAAGACTCGCTTGCGCCTGCTCCTGGCGCGCGGTCGCTTCCGCCGACCGAGCCGCCTCAACAGCCAGTTCGCTGCATCTCGCCTCAAGGCTCGCCTGCTCCTGCTCCTGGCGCGCAGCAACTTCCGCCGACCGAGCCGCCTCAGCGGCCAGCTCGATACATCGCGCCTCCAGCCTCGTCTGTTCCTGCTCATAGCGCGTGTTCACTTCCGCTGCCCGAGCTGCCTCAGCAGCCAGCTCGATACATCGCGCCTCCAGACTTACCTGTGCGACATGATGGCGAGATTCGAACGCAGTAAGCTCTGCCGTGAGCTCCTCGCACTGCGCTCCAAGAACCGCCAGCTCACGCTGCAGCTCTTCTTTGCCCTCTACTGCGACACGCCGGAGCTCCAACGTAATCTCCTCGCTGAGAGACACCAGGCTGATCGAACCGACTTGCAGTTGCGCAGCACCTACACTGCCCGGTGCCAAATGACGAGAAGCGACCGCTTCATCCTGCAGTTGCTCCGTGCCGACTGACTGCGGCTGAAGATGCTTGCCGCTGATCGAATCCGGAGCAAGCTTCTCTCCTGTCACGGCTCCGGCCGACAGCTTACTGTCAGTTACGGCTCCATCCGCTAGTTGGCCGCTGCCTACCGCTTCCAGATCCAGTTGATCCCGGCCTACCGCATTCGGCTCCAGATGAGCCGATGAGATGCTTCCTCCCGCAATATGATGCGGTTGTACGGATTCCGGAGCTATATGCACCGGCCCGACGGAGTGGGGCTTCAATTGCTTCTGGCCGATCGAAGCTTCCTGCAAATGCTCTGTAGTCAGCGATTGATGCGCAAGATGCTGGGATTGCACGGCTGCTTTGGCCAAATGATGGCTCTGCACCGCTTCGGCAGCGATATGGTCGCTGAGCACACTGCCTCTCTCCAGATGACCGTTATGCACCGATCCTGCCTCAAGAGCAGCCGATCCGACGCTGCCGGGGGCAAGATGGCGAGTCTGAACAGAAGATTCGGCCAACTGCTTAGAACCGACGCTGCCTTCCTCTATCTGCTCCGATCCAACGGAGCCGCTTGCCAATCGGCTCCGCTCAACCGCTCCGTCCTGAATATGGGCCGCTCCAACAGAGCGAAGCTGCAACTGCGCCTGCCCTACCGCTCCTGGAGCGAGCTTAGCGTTAGAAACGCTTTGGTCCGCCAGCTTTTCCTGCGTCACTGCGCCTTCCATCAATTTCTCCGTCGACACTGATTCCGGGGAAAGCTTGAGTGAGCTGACCATATAATCAGCCAAGTGACGAGCCGTAACTGATCTCCCGGACAACACGCGTCCGTCCACTATTCCGTCCGCCATATGGTGATTGGCTACTGCCTGCTCCGCAATACAGCTCGCGCTGATTGATTCCGGTGCGAGATGTGCCGCCTGCACAGCACCCGCTTGCAATTTGTCGGAGCTAACGCTGCCTGCGGCAAGATGACGCGTCTGTACCGATTCATTGGCCAGCTTAGCTGAGCTGACGCTGACATCCGCTAGCTTTTCCGCTGTCACTGCTTGATCGGACAGCTTGCTTGTTGTCACCGAGTCCGCCTGCAGCTTCTCCGAGCTGACGCTCTCTTCTCTCAATTGACGACTGCTGATAGCGCCCGGTGAAATATGGCGGCCTTCCACCCCATCCGTCCTCAGCTGCTCGCCGCCGACCGCTTCTTGAGCAATCGCTTCTTGGCCGACGCTGCCTGCTCCCAGTTCACGGGCGCCTACGGCTCCCTCTACCAGATGTCTGGGCCCGATGCTGGCTTCCTCCAAGTGACTGCCCTTCACAGAGCCTTCTTGGATTTGCTCCGAACCGACTGCGCCGGCTTCTAAATGCCGTGATTGAACGACTCCATCCTGCAGCTTCTCAGCCGTTACCGATCCATCCTGCAGCTTGGAGGTCGATACTGCCTGTTCGCCGAGCTTGGCATTGTCGACCGAACCGCTTGCAAGCGCCGATGCACCAATCGATTCCGGTCCATAGAGACGGTATGTCAGGCTTTCATCTGCAAGAAATTCCGCTGTCAAGGAGCGCGGTTTGATATGACGAGCCTCTACAGAGCCATCCTGCAGTTTATGGCCAGGGAAGCTGCGATCCGCCAGCTTCTCAGGCGTAATGCTGCCGTCTCTAATTTTAGAGACCGTGATACTGCCATCTTGCAGCTTGCTGCCGCCGACAGCACCGTCGGCCAAATGTTCCTCAAATATAGACTCCGAAGCAAGCTTGCTTGAGGTGACAGCGCCCTCCCGAAGCTTGATTGAGCTTACCGAGCCATCAGCAAGTGAAGCCTCATTAACCGCTTCCTTCGCCAGCTTGCCGGACGTTACGCTCCGAGCGGCTAGCTTTTCAGACACTACTGTTCCATCCGCAAGATCGGATCCGAATACAAGTGGAATGGCGCTTCCCGGTGCGCGCCTCTCCTCCAGCATTGCGACCAGCATTTCGTTCGTCTCAGCCTCACCGCTCGGTTCAGCCTGCTCCTGCACTGCGCCCTCCGCAGTTTCTTCCAGTACAGCTGGATCTTCATCAGTCGGCAGCAGCTCATCTTCAATTTCCAGCTCTGCCGGCGCAGGCAGTGCCTCCACCCTGCTGATTTGGAGCTGCTTCTGACCGTACTTCATTTCATCAATCCACTCGATTTCCGAGTAAGACGGATTTTCCACCTGTAAAATCTTCTTACGTGGCTTCGGCAGCTTGCCCTTCCGGTTGTTTGCCATAGTCCTCTCCTTCGATTCCGACATCATCAGAGCTACTATATGCACGAGGCTAGGCTTTTTTACCGGTTGTGGACAGCCATCTCGACAAAAAAAGCCTGTCCTCCGCCTTAAATGGCAGCCGGACAGGTACATTTTGCAAAATAAAAAAAGCCGCCAGGAGATCAATCCTCCTGAAGCCGGCTCATGAATTCCTCTACTGCGCTGTAGCCCTGCTGTTGCAAATACCAGTTGTTAGCGGCAGCCTCCACTAGGCTTGCCACGTCGCGGCCCGGCTGCAGTTGAATTTGAATATGCGGGATTTTGACGCCCATATAATCGGTGTACCTTTCCTCTACTTCAAGATCGTTGTTCAGGTCGTTGTCCTGCCATTTGGTCAACTCAATATCAAGCGCGATACGAGTCTCCTCCTGGAAAGCTTTGCGCCCATAAAGCCTTACAACATTGATAAGTCCGATGCTCCGCAGCGCGAGGAACTCTTTCGTTTTGCCGTTATGCGTGCCAAGCAGCGTCCTCGGACTCAGCTTTTTGAGCACGATCACATCATCAGCTACTAGTCGATGGCCCCGTCTGATCAGAGAGTGGGCGGTTTCACTTTTACCAGCGCCGGAAGCTCCCCTTAGCAAAATGCCAATGCCTGACACATTGACACAAACGCCATGGATCCCGATATGCTCGGCCAGCTCTTTGACCAGATAAGCATCCATCATCGCCATAAACTCTGCTGTGGACTGACTCGTACGCAGGAGAGGAATACCTTCCTCCTCACAATAACGCATCAAGTATTTCAGACCATCCTGACCCGCAGTAATGATGAAGCAAGGCGGATGGTATTTGACGATATTACGGATATGAAGATTGCGCTCCAGCTCCGTGAGCTTATGTAGATAAGTGATCTCCTTAATGCCAAGTACCTGAACCCGCTCCATCGGAAAATAATCAAAATAACCGACAAACTCCAGCCCTGGCCGATGACCTCCTGGCTTAGTCACTTCGCAGTCGAGATTTCCCTCTCCCGCCAGCACCTCCAGCTTGAAATGATCGGCCAGGCGCCGAACCGTCATGGGACGTTTGCTCATGTTCAGGAATCTCCCTCCTGTTAATCAATTCCCAGCTCATAGGTCAAAAAATGCTGTTCAAGCACATAACCGGCGGACTCGTACAACCCTCTGGCCTTCGCATTATCCGGTGCTGTCGACAGTTGGATGTAGGCCGCTCCCGTGTCCCTCGCATGCTGCTCGGCAGCTTGCGTGCTGCTCCTTGGCCGCGCCAATTTTCATCTATGTACAAGTCGTTCAGAATCCACGCGCGGCGCATAGAAAGAGAGGAGAACACCGGGTAGAGCTGCGCAAAGCCAATCCGCTCATCTCCGAATATCGCAACTAGAATAATAGAATCCTGCCACTGAAGCCTCTCTTGGATGAACAAACGCGCGTCATCCCTCTGCTCCTGCGTGTCCGGATGACCATAAAATTGCCGATAGTGGTGAAAAAGCCGGGACAGCTCTTCTTCCATCCCGGCATCAGCATTCAATGCCTGGACAACCTGGAGAGATTTGCGCCCAAGTTCCTCGCTAACAGGACTGCTATCGGCAGACTCTTCAAGTCTATTCCCGTTGTTTTCCTCTTCCCTGTACTGTTCCATGTCGCATACCCCCGTGAAAGCTTTTCTTCACTTTAGCCGGAGCCGCTGCAGAGCCGCCATGGAGAATGATGCTGAATAGATGGATCGTATGACAGCTCCAATTTAAGCTTAAGCTTGGGGTTTGAATCCCTCTTCCAAGAGATACTCTTCTGCTTCATCATAGGTTTCAAAAGCCATTTCCAAATTCAGACCCGCGTAAAGGTACCAGAGATCTTCTTCATTACGCAGCTCAAGTGAGTTGCCTTCGGCATTCATCCAGTGACTCTTAGTCATCCGTCTGCGCCTTGCAGCACGGCTCTGTCCCGGCTCCTGAGCAGGAGCAGATGGAGCTTTAGAGAGGGAGGCGATTGAGGCCGAGGTCAAGCGGCGCAGC
Organism: Paenibacillus herberti; assembly: GCF_002233675.1. Lineage (GTDB taxonomy): Bacteria > Bacillota > Bacilli > Paenibacillales > Paenibacillaceae > Paenibacillus_O > Paenibacillus_O herberti. The sequence goes on from NZ_NMUQ01000001.1 coordinate 2,455,728, forward strand.
TCTTCCGCGTCCATATCCCGGATGCTGGTGTAACCCTTATCATCCGTTTCATAACCGTCCAGCAGACCGGCGAATATATAACCGCTGCCGTTGGGATGCAAACGATATACAACAGTCTTTTTCTCGTGAAGACTTCCTTCAAAATGAAAATTAACCCTGCCCATCGACACATCGTTGCGCGTCAGCTTCGGGAAGGAAGTAAAGAGTTCTAGTTTTTCTTGGAAAGATAACATGAAAACCTCCGGTAATGTAATGAGTTGTACCTTGCATTATATCACAGAAGTCTGCTAGCTTTAATTCCCTTGGCTGTAGGGCTGAGCGAGGCGGTTGAACCCTTGGAACCGAGTTCCCTGATAGGTCAGTTCTCCCTGATCTCCCACAACGAGCAAACCATATTGATTATCCGGAACGGGGATTTCTTTACGGCTACCATCTCCAAATTCGAAGGTTACAAAATAACTGGTATTGGCGGATGAGTCTCCGCTTCCGCCCCATACCTCCGTACGCTTATCAGCAATACGGCATGGTACAGTTATGACTGGCGAAGCATTATTGCGGCCCCAAGTCAGCAATCCTTTGCCAATTACGAAGACAAACGTTCCTATAATGAGCACAAAAACAAGGCCTATAAAGATAGGTCCAAACTTTTCCACGAAATTAAACATCGGATCATCACCAAATCCTCCAGCCATTCATAATCCCTCCATCGCAATCTATCGTATTAGAATAGAAGATATGGAGTATTTTTACAATCCCCAGTTCAATATAAAAAGAGACGCCTCTGGCGCCCCTTATAACCGGACTATTTGAGCGCATTCCTTACGATCCTGTTCCAGGAAAGCAGCATTCGCATGCGACTTATATCGTTTTGAATAAGAGCCTCAAATTTCTCATACGAAGTGGTCAAATCCCACTCCAAGCGATTGTTAAAGTATTTACTGGCTAAGCCGTAAAACAAGTGGGGATAAAGCAAATCCGCATAAATAACTCTACACTCTTCTGGTCTAAGGGGATGAATCTGATGATACGCACGCAGCATGGATGTTGCTTTGATAATGCCCCATCCTTTTTTCTTCATGATCTTATTAAATATTTTGCGGATATCCCTTGCAGGAAGATCAATGGTCAGTGAATCCAAGTCAATTACGTGGTAGCCTCTGCGAGCCTTGATCAAGTTTCCAGCCGCAAAATCCTGATGGCATAAATTGCGTTGTACCGATACTTTATTCACCCAATTTCGATACGCTTTTCCTTGGATGATGCTCAGTGCCTCTTTACCTTGAGCTATAAATCGGTCGACATGTTTCAAATAGAGCTTTGAGAAAGCGTTATTATTTAATTTTGCTACGGCTTTGTACAATTCAAGATTGTCCAGATGACTCTGGTAAGAGCTCTCCCAGCGGCCGAGATGACTGCGTTCTTTGGTATCAGATTGGGAATGAAACCCTCGGGAAGCTTTATGAAATCGGCCCATCTCTCGCATAATCAAATTCATTTGCCTAGGCGTATAACTCTTGGGTGATATACCTGAAACCGCGTCAGAAAGAACGTAGCTGCCACCGCTGACATCATCGGCAAAGTCTGCACCTGAGCGCGTACTTACAATTTTCGGAATTCTCGCACCGTTTTTTTGCAGATGTTTGGTCGCTTGTAAGAGGAAGAGCAGACGATCTTTTTCAGCCGGTGATTTTTTTAAAATCTTCGTCCCTGAGGACGTTTCAATACTCCAGGCTGCTTTTTTCCCTTTGTCATTAATGACATGAATATTTTTAACACTCAGAGGGTATTGGGACAGAATCGTTTTAACATTGGACTCGTTCTCCATATTATCTATCAACCCTTAAGCTTTCGCTTGGATGTTTGCTGCTTCGGCTTCGGCTTCTTCTGCTTCGGTTTGCCCGTTTTAGATGTCACTTTGCGTTGTCCTCTTTTAACTGGTTTACGCAATACGCCCATCTTTGTCGGTTCACTATTATAAGCTTCCATGTAAACTTTATTGAACCGATTGGCCACATGAGTAAAGGTGAAGGCAGTGTCTACAACTTCCCTTCCTTGGCGCGCCATGTTTGCTGCTTCCTCTTTATCCGTCAGCATAACATCGATGGCGCTTGCGAATGACTCCGCCTTATTATATTCCTTTACGATATATCCATTGACTCCATGCGAGATGACCTCGCTATTGCCACCGCGATCCGTCGTAATAACAGGCGTTCCAGCAGCCATCGCTTCGTACAGCACACGCGCCAGCGGCTCCTGCCATTGCGAGCTGCAAACAAACACATCACCCATCAAGAAATAATTTTGAATCTCATCCGAAGGGACATATTTGGTAAAAATAACCTTGTCTCCATAAGGCTTAGCAAGCTGCTTTAAAATCCGTCCGTAATTGTCCACCGCGTCGTCGCTGAACCATTTTCCTCCGACGATAACTAAAACCGCGTTGGGATGTTTTTTTAAAACCGAATCCATCGCCTGGATGAGCAGATGCGGGCCTTTTTTGACGCTGAGGCGACCGACAAATAAAATGACCTTTTTATTTTTCAGATCATATTTGGCACGCAGCTCCCTGCGTATCTCCTTACCTTTATCTGTCCAGCGAGGATGAAAAGTAGAGGGATCAAAACCTGAATAAACCGCCTTGACTTTATTTCCAGAACCGGCGACCCGATCGGTCACCGTCTTTTTAATAAATTCGCTGACCGTCGTAATTTTGGAAGCATAATTCACACATAGCTCCGCATCTGCATCGGATAGTTTGTGGGTGGCAAACATCTCGTTATGCAGGCTGACAACAAAGCGACTGGAAGGACTTGCGGCTTTCAGTTTAATCAGATTTTTAGGACGATTATACACATGCACAACATCATACTTAAACTGCTTGATTGATTCAGCTACTTTCGTAATGTATCTCTCCCGCGGATAGCGGTAGTAGGTCACACCATGAATGATTTCATAATTGGACAGCTTCTCATCTGTAATGGAGTACACGGTTATCTCATGCTTTTTCGACAGAATTGGCAAGATACCGTCAATCATGATTTGAATCGCTCCACCCTTGACTGCAGGGCTAGGAAGCTTCTCGGTGCAAACAAATGCCAGCCTCATTTTTCTATCTGCCTCCCCTAGGTCAACTGTATAGCTTCATGAGATCGTACATTTCCAGAGGCAATCCTTTATCAAGCGTCACTTCCGGTTTGTAACCGAGTAGCCGACTCGCTTTGGAAATATCCGCCCATGTATGCTTAGGTTCACCATGCGTTGTCCCGGTATAGATGACTTTAGCCTTGCGTCCGATCAGCGTCTCCAGCCTACTAATGATCTCGTTCACAGATGCGCGCTCGGCGCCTCCGATATTGATCGTTTCTCCAATCAAGCCTGGTCGCAGGCCGGCAGCAGCAGTTCCTTGAATGCAGTCTTGAATAAAGGTAAAATCTCTCGTTTGCGTGCCGTCCCCATATACGTGAATTGGCTCGTCGGCAAGCATGCGGCGAATGAAAAGGTGAAAAGCCATATCGGATCGCTGCCTTGGACCGTATACCGTAAAAAACCGGAGAACGACCGTTGGCACACCATCATTGACCCGATAAACACGGCATAACTGCTCACCGCTCTGTTTCGTAATGCCGTATGGCGATAGCGGCGACAACTCTGCCTCTTCGGATACTTGGCCTATTTTTTCGCCGTATACGGATGAAGTTGAAGCAAAAATCAGTTTCTGGACTCCTGTGCCACGACAAGCTTTGAGTATTTGCTGAGTGGCCAAAATATTGCTGTTAACATATTCGGAGAATGAGCTGCCAAAGCTCGATCTGACGCCTGGAATACCCGCCAAATGATAGATGATATCGACATCTGCGAGTCTTTTTGTCCAATCCAGCTGCAGCATATTTTCCTTGATGAGAGTGAATCGGGGATGATGCAGGAAAGAGATCATATTGCGTGTTCCAATTATCTGAAGCTCCTCACGGACGAATCCATCAACACCAACAACTTCATGCTCGGTTTCATTCAAAAAATATTCGCACAGATGCGAAGCAATAAAACCCGCTACCCCGGTAATGAGAATCTTCAAGAGCGCCCGACTCCCACATAGCGCAGTCCTGCGGCCTCTAAAAGAGTTGAATCAAGCAAGTTTCGTCCATCCAGCACAACATTGCCCTTCATCTGCTCGCTCACAGATGCCCAATCGGCATGGATCAGCTCATCCCAGCCTGTCGCGAGCACAAGCGCATCAGCCCCTACGATTGCCTCATAAGGATGCTGTGACCATGAAACGCCACGAATTGGCGGTGAAACAAGCGGGTCGTAAGCTTTCACCTTCCAACCTTGACGCACAAGCTTTTTCATAAAAGCAATCGCCTGCGAAAATCGGGTATCATCAGTATTTTCCTTAAAAGTCGCGCCCCACACAGCAATTGTCGGCTGATCGTTTCCATCCAATGCCTGTTTCAGCTTATGCAAATAAACATCCAGTTGTGTTCGGTTAATAGTACGTGCTGCATGCAGCATTTTAAGCTTAACTCCCTTTGTGCCAGCGACATAGCTGAGCGCGTTAATATCTTTGGGCAAGCAAGATCCGCCGTAGCCCAAGCCTGCTTGCAGAAATCGCGGCCCAATTCGCTGATCAAGGCCAACCCCTTTGGCAACCGTCGTCACATCCGCGCCGAAAGCTTCACATACGCGGGCTATCTCGTTTATGAACGATATTTTGATAGCGAGGAAAGCATTGGATACGTACTTGATCATCTCAGCGTCAATCCGCTCCGTGAGGACGTATTCGGACTCAATCGACCTGTACATCTCCTTCACAACTCTCGATGCCTGCTCCCTTTTTGCACCGATGACGATACGGTCCGGGTGGATCGAATCCTGCAGCGCTGTCCCTTCTCGAAGAAACTCTGGATTGGAGACAACATCAACCCATTGCTCGGGTACTCCAGCTTCATGTAGTCGACTCTCGATCCAGTCCGATTGGCCTGGAGGTACAGTGCTCTTCACAATGACGATGGTGTGCGACTTGATTGAAGCCGCCAAGTCTGCTACGACACTGTCCAGATAGGACATATCGGCGCTGCCATCCCTTCGTGGAGGCGTTCCAACTGCAATCATGACGATCGGACAAGCAGCCATATGAGCGCGAACCTCTGTATCAAAAAATAATGTTCCGTTCTGTATTCCACGTGCCACGAGCTCTTCCAACCCCGGCTCATAGATTGGAATCTCACCTTTATTCAGCCTAGCAATCTTGCTGGCGATCCGATCCGTGCAATAGACAATATGCCCAAGTTCAGACAAGACGGCAGCAGTGGTTATCCCTACATAACCAGCGCCAACGATACAAATGTTCATCTGGAAAGCTCCTCCTATTGCAACATTCGTATATCCTATTCTAGCTACTGTTTCATAGTCGCGGCGGCTGTCTTGAGTAGGGAATGCCTATTATTTAAGTTGAAAATAGAAAGGTAACAGTAGAATCGCTGTGCGAACCAACTAGTTCAACTTATATAAAAAAGATGGTTCCTGTTCAGCACAGGAACCATCTCCTATAAACGTTTAAACCGGATTAGCTGATCAGGCTGATCAGACTGCGGAACTCCAGCTCCTCAAACTTGCGCTCGACCGCATGCCGATCAACGGCCCAGCAACAATCATTCATCGCCAGCAGCACCGGCGCTTCACAGTGAATCGTCGCCAGTCGGCGCGACAGATGCAGCATGTCGAGATCCGCTTCGATCTTGGCGCGGATCGTCTTGGAGATTCCGTCCAGATTAGCTAGTATCTCGTCGATAGAACCGTACTCCTGCACAAGCTTCATGGCAGTTTTCTCGCCAATCCCTTTTACACCGGGATAATTGTCGCTTGCATCGCCCATCAGCCCTTTGACGTCGATAATTTGCGGCGGCGTCAGCCCCCGCTCCTCCATCAAGCTATCCGGCGTATAGAGCATGTAATTGCCGTGACCCTTTTTCATGATGATCACCGAGATCCGTTCGTCCACCAGCTGCAGCAAATCATGATCGCCCGTAAGCACAAACACCTCATGCTCCTGACCATGCAGCCTTGCCAGCGTTCCGATGCAGTCATCCGCTTCATAACCAGGAGCTCCAATGTTTGGCACGCCGAAGCTCGCTACAACCTCTTTGACGAGATCGAACTGGGGAATCAAATCATCCGGTGCATCAGGCCGATTCGCCTTGTACAGCGAAAACTCCTCCGAACGGAACGTGCCGCTGCCGAGATCCCAGCAACAAGCTACATGGGTTGGTTCGAACTTACGGATCGCGTCCATGAAATAACGCACGAAGCCATGCACAGCATTAACCGGCAGCCCCGCACTTGTACGCCTGACGCTGCCACCATAGGCGGTGGCGAAGTAAGCGCGGAACAGAATGGCCATGCCATCCACAAGCAACAGCCGCGAACGTTCCGGCAGCTCCGCTGCTACTACGGCAGCCATTTCGGCCGACTTCTCCTCTTCATTCCAGGTGAACAGATCCATGCCTAACCCTCTCCCTTCCAAAATACCGGCAACCAACGAGCGATCCGCTCTGCTGCCTCAATTAACCGTTCTTCTTGCTCAACAAATGCAATCCGCACATATCCTTCGCCTTCGCTTCCGAATGCATCTCCAGGCACGACCGCAACGCCCGTATCCATTAACAAGCGCTCCGCAAAAGCGCGACTGCTCCAGCGCTTGCCGCCTTGCGGCGGCTGCGGTACGGCAGCCCATATAAACATCGTTGCTGCTGGCGGTTCCACCGGCCAGCCCGCATCATTCAGAGCCCGCACCAGCGCATCTCTGCGACTCTCGTAAATGCGGCCATAACCGACATAACCAGGCTCCATCACCTCATCGAGTGCCACGATTGCAGCTTGCTGCACGGCGCTGAACACGCCGTAATCGATGTTCGCTTTCAGCCTGCGCAGCGCACTGACTGCCTCTGGATTGCCAGCTAGGAAGCCGATACGGCATCCCGCCATATGAAAGCTCTTGGACATGGAATGGAACTCAACGGCAATGTCCAACGCTCCAGGCAAAGCGAGTACAGACTGTGGCCGATAGCCGGCATAGCCCATCTCAGAATAGGCCAGATCATGGACGAGGATCGTATTGTGCTTGCGGCATTTGGCCAGCAGCCGTTCCAGCAACTCTCGGCTGGATGCCGCTCCAACGGGATTACCCGGCAACCCAAGCAGCACAAAACGGGCTTCATCCCACACCTCATCCGGCAGGTCGTCCGGATGGGGCAAAAAGCCGTTCTCCGGGCGCAGCTTGAGCCCGACAGGCTCTACACCGGCAACGGCCAGCGATGCCGCATATACTGGATAGCCGGGATCGGGCACAATCGCTTTGTCGCCTGGATTGCAAAGCGCCAGCGCGAGGTGGGCAAGCCCATCCTGCGAGCCCATCAGCGTTGCCAAGCCGTCATATGCATCAATCTTCGCATCGAAGCGGAAGCTCATCCACTCCGCGGCTTTGCGTCGGAACTCCTCGCTGCCATGCGACGTCGGATAGCGATAGGAGGCCGGCTTAAGCGCCGCCTCGCTCAAAGCCTGCATGACACGCGTGCTCGGTGGCAAGTCAGGACTGCCAATGCTGAGGTCGATGACATCCTGTCCAGCCGCAGCAGCTGCAGCCCGGCAGGCCGCTACCTCGTCAAAAATCGAGGAGCCAAGGCGCGTCAGCTTGTCCGCTCCGATACGATCAGCCATGCCATACTTCCCGGTATTCCTCCGGCTTATAACCAACGGTCACCTTACTGCCGTCGGTCACGATAGGCCGCTTCAGCAGCCTTCCATTGGAAGCAAGCAGCTGGAGCTGCTCCTCCTCGCTCATGTCGCCAAGCTTGTCCTTGAGACCGAGCTCTTTGTAAACCTCACCTGAGGTATTGTAGAACTTTTTCAGCGGAAGACCGCTCTTGTGAACGAGCTCGCGAAGCTGTTCCTTGGTAGGGGGCTCGTCAAAAACCGGAATGCGATGCAGCTCGCGGCCACCCTCTTCCAAATCCTTGATGGCTTTGCGGCAAGTACCACACTTGCTATATTCATAGATGGTTAAATCTTGCTTACTCAAGGTATTCACGCCTTTCTAGATATTGAAACGATTGGTCGCACGACCAATAGCGCCAGCTCGCATAACTTACAAAGCTCGGTTAACCGGCTCATCAGGCTGCCACGCCTGCAGCAGCTTTTCTAATTCTTTAAGTTCCGGCGGCAGCGCCGCCGAAAAGCTCATCTCTTCCCCCGTCATGGGGTGATGGAAGCTTAACCGCTCGGCATGCAGCGCCTGGCGACCCGCCGCCTGCTCCCATGCTTCACAGCCAGTGCCATCCACACCTGGACCGTACATGCGGTCGCCGATGAGCGAGCAACCGATCCAGCCCATATGGACACGGATCTGGTGTGTACGGCCGGTTTCCAGCCGCAGTCGGAGCTTGCAGGCTGTCCCGCCCGCATAGGTCTCGACCTTCTCATAACGCGTCGCGGACGGATAACCGATGGGAGTTACAATTCGGTAATGCGGCGCTGCCGGATCACGGTCAATCGGAGCATCGACGCGTCCTTCCGCTATCGCCGGTGCGCCATAGGCATACGCCAAATAACCTTTGCGAATGCGCCCATCGCCATGTTGCTCCGACAGCTGTTGATGCACATACGGATTTTTGGCGATCAGCACAAGGCCCGACGTATCCTCGTCCAGTCGATGCACAGGCCGGAAGCGCACATTCTGGCCCTGCTCTTGCCAATGATGAACAGCGGCGTTAGCAAGTGTACCCGTATAGTGACCATGCGTCGGATGCACAACCGTACCAGAAGGTTTGTTCAGGAGCAGCAGCCAGCGATCCTCATAGACGATATTCAGCGGCAGTGGCTGAGCCAAAATATCTTCGGAGCGCTCCTGCTCCATACGAATCTCGCAAACATCTCCAGCCGCTACTGGATCGCCGGAATAAGCTCGTTTACCGTTGATCATGAGGCCTTGTTCCGTCAGCTTAAGTCGGGAGAGCAACTTGCGAGAGACGCCCAGACGCCTCTCCAACAGCTTGGACAATTTCCAGCCCTGCTCCGCCTCACCAGCGGTCACCGCAATCGGCTCGTAGTAGCCGAGTGGCGGCACCGTTCCTTGTACGTACCGGGGGTTCGTCCTAGCTGTCGCCACGAAACACATCCGCCCCACGCACGTATTCGGTATCCTGCTGTCCCGCACGGAAGTTTGCCGCCCTGGAAGCCGCAAAAAAGAAATCCGACAGCCTATTTAAATAGCGAATCACCGCTGGATTAATATCCTTAGCGGCAGCCAGCGCAACCGTTCTGCGCTCCGCGCGACGGCATACCGTGCGACATATATGCAATGATGCAGCCAGAGCGGTCCCACCGGGCAAAATGAATCGTTTGATAGGCGGGCACTCACCGTCCAGCTCATCGATCCAGCTCTCCAGCCGCTTGTTCATCTCATCGGTTACTTTGAGCTGCTCCGGCCTCGGATTCGCATAGCTGAGATCGGAGCCGCAGTCGAACAGCTCATGCTGAATTTCTTCCAACATCGCGGCCAGCCCGGCCATTCTTGAATCTTCTGCAGCTGCTGCGCGGGCTGCCCCTGTGTATGCATTCAGTTCATCTATTGTGCCATAAGCCTCAACCTGGACATCGTCCTTATTGGCACGACCGCCGATTAGGGAAGTCTGTCCGGTATCGCCTGTTCTCGTATATAACTTCAATACTATCCCTTCCCGTCTCCTGTAAGTGGAGCTATAAGTATACCATATTCACCAACCAACCCGGCATAAAGACAACAACAAAAAAGGCCTTCCCCATAGATGCGCCGCTAATGGCGCAACCATGAGAAAAGCCGGTTAAAACGATCATTCTCGTCCTTGTCGAATGAGGATTAGCTCAAACGATGATGCAAGAATTCATTGATTTTGAGATCTAGTTTTTGACTAATGGCGAGAAGATGCTCCGACTGGAACCCTGATCCCTGCTCGTAAGTTTGTTCCATCTCCTTGCGAAGCTCGTCAATCTCCTCCGCAAGATCGCGCAAGAACGGGGTCCAGCTACCGGCCGACAATGACTTGGACTCCGCTTCAGCAACAAAACCGGCTTCTATCCCTGTCGTCATACGGCATCCCTCCCAGTCATACTCGGCTGCAGAAAAACTCGTTTCATACCTATTGTAGGACATAATTATAAAATATTGTAAATGAATCTAGCTCATTATACCAAAAGTTCCTCTTATTGCCTACTGTGTAAGGGACATAATGATGATGTTTTTTTAATTTTTAAGTTTATTTACAAATGTACCTATACGATCTAGCGCCTCTGTCAGCTGAGCCACCGACGTCGCGTAAGAACATCTCAAATGCCCTTCTCCGCCTAATCCGAACACATTACCAGGTACGGCTGCAACGCCATGCTCCTGTACGAGCCGTTCCGCGAATTGCTCCGAGGTCAAGCCTGTGCTCACGATGGACGGGAAAGCGTAAAACGCTCCTTGCGGCTCATGACATTCCAGACCAATCTCGCGAAGTCCGCTGACGACGAGTCTACGCCGTTGGTTGTAGGATTCCATCATCCGCTGCATCTCTTCCAAGCCGTTCGTCAGCGCCTCATAAGCGGCTACCTGAGCCATATTGGACGCGCACATGACGGTGTACTGATGAATTTTGAGCATCGCTGCGATTATCTCATGATGTCCACAAGCATAACCGATCCTCCAGCCCGTCATTGCAAACGCCTTGGAAAAACCACTGACGAGAATAGTACGATCCTTCATTCCAGGAATCGCGGCGAAGCTTACATGTTTACTTCCGTAGGTAAGCTCTGCATAGATTTCATCGGAGATGACGATCAGATCATGCTCCTCTACGATCTTGGCGATTGGCAGCCAGTCCTCAAGGGTCATCGTGCCTCCGGTCGGGTTGCTCGGATAGCTGAGCACGAGCACCTTGGAGCGTGGAGTGATAACGGCTTTGAGTGATTCCGCCTTCAGCTTGAAAGAATCACGCGCGAACGTCTCGATGCCGACCGCAACACCTCCCGAGAGAGAGGTGATCGGCGAATAGGAAATATAGCTAGGCTCAGGAATCAAAATCTCGTCGCCAGGGGTAATCAGCGCACGTAGCGCCAAATCGATCGCTTCGCTGCCCCCCACCGTGACGAGAATCTCTTTACCGGGATCGTAGTCTACGCCGAAGCCATCGCTCAAATACTGGCCGATCGCGCCGCGCAGCTCAATAGTACCGGCATTGGACGTATATTGCGTTTTGCCCGCTTCCAGCGCGGCCACGCAAGCATCGCGCACATGCCATGGGGTGACAAAGTCCGGCTCGCCTACGCCGAGCGTGATGACATCCTTGCGGCTGCTCGCCAGATCGAAGAAACGGCGGATACCGGATGGCTTCATTTCCCGCACCTGCGGGGATAAGTATTCGGACATGCTGCGCACGACCGTTCCCTGAGGGCTGCTTTTAATGAATTCTTTGGATAGACTCATGTCGGCTCACCCTCGTTATGGCGTAACCAGCAGCCGCTGATCGCCTTCTTTTTCTTCTAAGATTATGCCGTCCTGCTTGTATTTCTTCAAAATAAAAAAGGTTTTTGTGGAAAGTACGGAATCAATAGGCGAAAGCTTGCCCGATACAAAATTGGCGACCTCGTTGAGCGTGCGTCCTTCCACTTCAACGAGCAGATCGTAGGCTCCAGACATCAAATATACGCTCTTTACTTCCGGATACAGGTAAATGCGCTCGGCAATGCCTTCAAAGCCGCGTCCTCTCTCCGGCGTAATTTGAACCTCGATTAAGGCGGTGACCTTCTGATCGTCCACTTTGCTCCAGTTAATTACGGGCGCGTATTTGACGATGACGTGATCCTGTTCAAGTTCCGCGATCGCTTGCTCCACCTCATTCTGTGGTTGTCCGAGCATTGTTGCGATCAGTTGTGGGCTCCTGCGCGCGTCTTCTTTCAGCAGTTCGAGCACCTTAAGTTTCTTATCATCCATCGTCGTTATAACTCCCTTCCTGAAGCGGTATAAAGAACATTTTACAACGTAAACAAGTCGTTTGGAAAGCGAAATAAGGAAAGGCAACGGCTGTAGGCCCTTACAACCCGTGTTATGTACAAAAGGCCGGATGGGGGCATCCGGCCTTTTGTAATGACTTTTAGTTATAAAGCGGCGCGTCGGATTGCTGCTGCCCCATCGGCTGCGCCATGAACGGCTGCGTCGGATTCAGACCGCTAAGGCGCTGCCCGATGAATTGCTGCGTCTGCTGCTGCGTTTGCGTGTACGTCTGAATTTGCTTTTGAATCTCCTGACGGAGCACCGGCGAGGAAGTATCGTACATATTGGCCGATTGCATGGCGTTATAGAGGTCACCTTGCATCTGCAGGCTGCTGTTCGTCAGATCCGTGAACATCTTGCGGACATCGGGACAGGTTGATTCCGTCGCCGCCGTTGCGTATTCACGAACGACCCGCTTCAAATCAGAGAGTACGGTGTACGCCCAGTCAGCATCCGGAAGCTTAGGCAGCTGCATCCCATTCTGTTGATTCATAAGTAAGACCTCCTAGTGTTGGAATAGTTCAATTTTGTGGAGATGTCGGGGCAAGCGATTGATGCTGGTTCAAGGCGTTCATCAGCGTACTGTAGTTCTGCCCATGCGTCGTGACCATTTGGGACAAAAGTTGGCTAACTCCGGCATCGCTGATGCTAGTAGCAGCGCAAGCGCATTGTTTCATGAGAAGGTCTTCATTGGACATGGAGTCGGCGATGTACTCCAGTTCTTTTCCGGATATCGGCTGCAGCATGGTAGTGCCTCCCTTAGGTCAAGGTTTAAGTTTCCAAGGGATAGCATGCCCAGGCAGGGAAAGGATATGTACGCGGAACAGGCGCTTTCATCGCCTCCGCGGCTTCAAATGAATAAAGCATGAATTGCGGATAGAGGCAGCATCAACTGCTGACCATCGGCTCCAGTCATAAAAACGAATCCTTCCTCGACGTGACCAAGCACCCCTGCTACATCCGGTAGCGCTCCGCGGCAAATGACCGCCATCTCACCCTCCAGCCTTATTAACTGCTGCTCGAATTGCCTCGCCAGACCGAGCGAAAGAGGACGGAGCGGGAACTGCTCGGGACTGAGCCCGTAGGGAGACATCCCTGGAGAATAGAGGGATAGCGCCTGCAAATGCTGCAACGGAATTAACACAGCTCCATGCAGCGGCGTACAGAAGATAACGAAATCGGTCATCAAACCAGCCAAATAACCATGCAGTACATGGGAAGCAGACAGCCTCGCTTCAGAAAAGACTCCTTTGGCAGCCATTAGTGCCGGGCGGTACCCGGAAAAACTTTTACCTCTATGGCTTGCACTGCTTTCTAACCCGCTTCCTTTGTTGCTCCCTTCGCTGTTGCTTGATGATTCTTTACCTCCCACTCCGGCAGCATCAGTCTCAGCTCCGATCTCCGTCGGCTCCAGCATCTGAATGTCTTTGACCTGATGAAGCGGGATGAAAACCTCTCTGCCCCTTACTTCGTCATCCAGCACGAGCAGATCCTTATGCCATGCTTTCAAGATCCCTTCCGTTTCCCAGCCTTCTAATTGAATCTTTATCCGCCTATGCAGCCATACATTTTTTACGCTCAAAACAATCGCTCCTCCACAGACAAGCGCTCCTCAGGTTGCAGCGCCGCCATCCATTCCTTTGCCCCATTCTATGCAGCCTGTCTGCCGCCCGCATGGGGATTTGCCGCGAACTCTTGGCCTGCTTTGCATCCGAACCAACTGGAGCCTTGCAGAATAGTTTATCGCATAGGCAAATGCCAGGGCAGGCATAGGCAAGGGAGGCAGACGGGTATGAGAGCTGGATTGCCAGTCAGATCAGTCTATATTAGTGCCAATGGTCAGGCTGAGCTGGCCAAAGACGCGTGGAGCCGCAGATTTATTCCCGTACAGTTAACAGCAGGAGGTCGAACTACCGGAGCCCGGATCCGGTATCGGGGGGGACACACCCGCGAGTATCCTAAGAAATCCTATGAAATTCAGTTGGATGGAGGACTCGTGCTGCATTGGAATGCCGAATCGGATGATCCCTCGATGATTCGCAACGCTCTATCTTTCCGCTTCATGGAGCAGATCGGCGTGCCGGCCCCTCGTACAAGGCATGTTTGGCTGGACATCAATGGAGAAACGATGGGACTCTACCTTGAGATTGAGGCCGTGAATTCGCGTTTTTTTGCCCTGCGGAACATTCCTTATCGCTCTCTGCTCTATGCAGCCAATGACAGCGCCAACTTCGAGCGTACCCACAGCGATTCGGGAGGACGCAAACAGGATCTCTCGGAGGGCTATGAGTTCATGGAAGGTGACGGAGAAACGATTTCTCGGTTATGCACCTTCATTCGTGACATCCACCGTCAGAAGGGAGATAAGCTCCGCGATCTGCTGGAGGAGTATGTGGACATTCCGGCTTATTTCAACTGGCTGTCTGGAGTTGTGCTCACCGGCAACTTTGACGGCTTCGAGCAGAATTATGCGCTGTATGAGGAAGCGGGAGAGCGTAAATACAACATCCTACCTTGGGATTACGAGGGCACATGGGGCCGCAACTGTTACGGCAAACCTTGCTCTGCCGGGACGGTGCGTATTGAAGGTTACAACGGCCTGACACGCCGCCTGCTTCAATTTCCAGACTTGAAGCGCGACTATGCACTTAAGCTGGAAAAAATGCTGGAGGAGGAATTTACGAACGAGCAGGTCGGACCTGTTATCGACGAACTGCATAGGCGACTTGCGCCGGCGGTTCGTGTAGACTCCAGTCGCTTCGCAACAAAAAGCTTATTCAGCGAAGAAACACTGTTCATCCGCCGCTACATGGAGGAAAGAAAGCTCATTATTTTGCATGAGCTTAAGCGTTGGCAAGGCGCTCTATCTTCCGTAATGCCGGCGCGCGTTCGTGTAAAAGGGATTGAGGGATGACCCGGATACAAACATTTGGCTTTATGCTCTCCGCGTCCCGCCTGCTGTTGTGCCGGAACCGGAACCGGAACCGGTTCCGGTATCCAGCATGTTCCGAATCCACCACCAGCCGAAAATCGGAGCCGATCCAAGCGCTAACAGCAGCCAGGGGAATCCACTCTCTCCTGCAGCCGATCCGGCCACAATCAGAAAAACCGTCGTCCCAATCAGCCGACCGACTGTCAGTGCTGCTTCCCGAAGTACAGTAAGCTCCACCCTGCTCTGCACGGCCTCTTCATTTCTTCCCATCAGATCGAAGACGGACGATGTCATCGGAATCATGTACAACGGCGCAAACAGTGAGGTGCCGATGCCAAGCAGGAGCAGGTTGGAATAGGACATGCCTCCCAGCAAAGGTAGGATGACTCCGGCAAGCGCCAGCGTGCCGCCAAGCATTGCCCATTTGCGGCGAGAAGGCTTCAGCCAGCGCCCGCACAGCCAGAAGGTCGCCATTGCAACTAACGACGTGACGAGATAAAACGTACCGACCTTTTGCTCCGCACCAGTTGCGGCATAAACCGCCAAGCCAAGTACAAACATAAATACACCATCCCTCAGCCCTTGAAGAACGATGGCAGGTGTAAACCTCCGCCAAGGACTGTTCCCAATGCGAAGCTCCTTAATCGGGAAGCTCCAGCTGTACTTGCCTTGTGGGGGTCGTTTGCGGATGCTTGCACTGACAATTGCCGCGGTTGCAAACAGGGCAAGCGATATGCTGAAAATAAACGTATAACCGACATTCCCCCGACTAGCGCCGATAATTAATCCCGATAGGAATGGGGCTGCCATGCCAACGGCGGAGGCTAACAAGCCAGCCATGCCGTTGTAGGCGTCGCGGTTATTTTTCTCGGTAATTTCAAAATAGAGAACATTGTAAGCAAGCCAAAAACAACCGCTGGCGGTACCGCTAACCAGGCCGAGGACGGCCGCCCAATCCACCGCCCGCTGCCCCAGTAGCAGCACGGCCAAATAAAAGACTCCCGACAGCGCAAGCCCAGTTCGTAGTGAGGAGACTAATCCTTTACGCTTGACCCAGGGGCCCACCAACCACACGCACAATCCACCAGCGGC
This sequence comes from Paenibacillus herberti, assembly GCF_002233675.1. Classification (GTDB taxonomy): domain Bacteria; phylum Bacillota; class Bacilli; order Paenibacillales; family Paenibacillaceae; genus Paenibacillus_O; species Paenibacillus_O herberti. Next base: position 2,471,813 of record NZ_NMUQ01000001.1, read on the forward strand.
ATATTGCAATAATGAAAACACGCCGACCAATAGGTAGGACTGATTCGTTTTAAATAGATATACTGGAACGAATATACCGGACAGCGCATTCGCACTGTTGAACAGCGTAAGCACGAGCAACAGCTTCAGTGGCTGTCCTCGCAATAACCCTTTTCTCGAAGGACGAAGAAGCATTTCTTCGCTATTCACAGGCGACACCCCCATCGCCACAGAATGCCCAAAAAAAGAAAAATCACGCACAAGTAGTTGTTCGAAGCTGAGCCTAACCCATCCATTAGTTTCCGCCAGGTTCTATAAAAACGATGATTTTGCTTAGCTTGCAGCGTTTGAACAGATGGTGAATCAAGAGGCCAAACTGTGGAAAACCTGCACAAAATCTAAATGCTAAAACGGAATGGCCTGGTTGATATTCCGCTCCATATATCAATTTATCAAACAAAATAAGCCGGCTCCGGTGGATTACCGGAACCAGCTTATTGGCTACTTATTTTTTCCGATCGGCCTTTAAATACATCAACGCCAACAAGAAAAAAATACTCGATAAGATGATTTGGTTTGCACTTTCTTGCAAATGAATTCCGCCGCCGCTTAGCCAGACGCCAGTGAAAAAACCCAAAGCAATACAAATCGTAATTTCTAACAATTTTAGTTTCATCATCTATATCCTTTACTCTTTTAATCGTTATTCTTTACCCTTTATCCTTAGCTTAATTCTCGCTGTCCAACGCTTCCGTCATATAGGCGCGTGACGAGAGATCAAGCTTTGTAGACACTTCGTGGCATTTTGGGCAGACATAAAGCTGAAGCTTAATGCTGGAAGGCAGCAGCTGACGCTTTAGTGAAGGAGGCTCCACTGCCTCGAAGTTTCCTGGGCCCAGCAGGCTTGTACCGCCATGCATCATAAACTCCCGGCAAGCAGGACACTCCGGCATTTCCTCTTGATCGTCGAGAATCCGCTGAACCTTTTCATCGGCTCTAAGCCAAGACTGTGGTCGTCCAGCACCTGCCCAGCCGGTGTCATCTCCAGCATCCTCGTCATCCCACTCTGCTTCAGCTTCAATGTTGCGAGGGGAATTAGTAGAGCGTTCGCTACGCTCAATGCTTCGGCGGGCTTCCTCGTATTCAGCCTCTTCATCCTCATCCCCATCTGCGACTTCTTCACCTAAGCCAAGTGTACGGTATCGGCCTAGCTCATTGCTGCAATGAGGGCAATGCTCCTCGGGACCGAGCTCCTCGTCCCATACGATTTCGGAATCACACCATGGACATACGACGTCCACAGCACGCTCTTGTTGATTGTTTTCCATGAATATACAATTCCCTTCTTTAGCCTAGCTCGCCTCATAGGCAAACCTGCTATGTCAAATACAAAATCCCAAGCACAAAAAATAAAACCGCTACTATTGCCAGTGTGCCCCATAAATACTTCATAAACGCTTCCTCCGTCTATTAAATCGTGGCGCCGATTACATAGGATACGGATACCGATATGATCATGGCGATAAGCCCGACCGCTCGGTTGTCCTTGCGAATCTCCTCGTCAATCCGGAATACCGGCGTCAAAAATTCAAATAGGAAATACGCCAGGAGCAGGACTACAAATCCACATGCCCCCCAAAGCAAACTCTCATAAATGGAATCACCAGCTCCTGCAGAAAAGCGGAAGATGTTGCAGATGCCGAAAATCTTACCGCCTGTCGCAAGCGCGACCGAAACATTGCCCTTGCGGATTTCTTCCCAGCAGTCATAACGCGTAACCCATTCAAAAACCGTCAAAAACAAGATAAGTGCCATCACCGCTACAGCGACATAAATCACGGATGAAGCATAGGCATTGTCAAGCAGCCTGTCAACGATTCCAGACATCGCTTCGCCTTCCTTCCGGAATTACTTGAGCTCCGCGACCGTAACTCCCGCGCCGCCCTCACCGTAGTTACCGAGCCTGTAGCTCTTCACATGAGTGTGGCGGCGGAGGAAATCCTGAATGCCGGCTCGTAACACACCGGTGCCTTTGCCATGGATAATGTACACCTGCCCCATGCCCGAGAGGAACGATTCATCAAGGAAGCGATCCACCTCGATAATGGACTCATCCAAGTTGGAGCCGCGAAGATCCAATTCCATCTTTACGTTATCTTCGCGAGTTCGTTTCAACGTCGCAGCCGCTGCCTTTGGCGCTGCCTTAGGTGCAGGAGCTTGCTTGACCAGCTCCAGGTCAGTCAGCTTGACCTTCATTTTCATAATTCCAAGTTGTACTAGTGCCTCGGAACCGGAAAGCTCAACGACATATCCACGTTGATTGAGGCTAGGCACCCGAACCTCGTCGCCCGACTGAATGGCGCGCTCCGAAGCAGCGGCTCGGGAAGTTTGTCTTCCTTGGACGAGCTGAGGCGAAGCGTCCTCTAATCGCTTACGAGCCTCGGTCAGCTTATGGTCTTTGACCGCTGCTCCTTCCTCACGCTGAAGCTGGCGCAGCTCTTGAATGATCTCGTCGGCCTCGCGGCGAGCTTTTTGCACGGCTTGCCGCGCTTCCTCCTGCGCCTTGGCCAGCATGCGCTCACGCTGCTCCTCGAAACGGCGCAGTTCCTCATCATAGAGGTTGCGCTCCTCTTCAAGCTCACGCCGCAATAGTTCCGCACCGGCTCGCTCCTGCTCTGCGCTCTGGCGGTCGCGCTCCAGCGACTGGATCATATTTTCCACTCGGAGATCATCCTCGCTGACCTCGCCGCGCGCTTGTTGAATAATCATCTTGTCCAGACCAAGCCGCTCTGCAATCGCAAAGGCATTGCTTCGCCCTGGAACTCCGACGAGCAGCCGATAAGTTGGGCTTAGTGTGGCCACGTCGAACTCCATGCTGGCATTGATGAGGCCGCTCCGATTATAGGCATAAGCCTTCAGCTCGCTATAATGGGTCGTTGCCAACAGTCGGCAGCCCCTCCGGTGGATATGGTCAAGGATGGAGATCGCCAGCGCTGAACCTTCCGCAGGATCGGTACCAGCTCCCAATTCATCGAGCAACACAAGGCTGCGCGGAGTCATTTCCCGCAAAATGCGGATGATATTGGTCATATGACTGGAAAACGTACTAAGACTCTGCTCAATGCTCTGCTCATCGCCGATATCGGCGTAAATGGCATCAAACACACATAACTCCGTCCCGTCGTCAGCCGGCACAAACATACCTGACATCGCCATCAGGCTTAACAGGCCAACTGTCTTGAGTGCGACCGTTTTACCTCCGGTATTGGGGCCGGTGACGATAATGCCGGTATGACTAACTCCAAGCTCCAGGTGAAGAGGAACGGCTTTATCGCGATCAAGCAGTGGATGGAAACCGCGCTTCATTATAATTCGGCCTTCATCGTTCATCCGCGGCTGCTCGGCCTTCATCTCATGAGCTAGCTGTGCCTTAGCAAAAGCAAAGTCCAAGTGAGCCAAATAATCATGATTGATGGCCAGGTCCTCAGCCGCTTCTGCGGCAAGTGCGGTCAGCTTTTGCAAAATGCGCTCAATCTCGCGAGCTTCAGCAGCCTTCGTTTCGCGAAGCTTGTTGTTCATAGCTACGACTGCCTCAGGCTCGATAAACAGCGTCGCCCCGGAGTTGGACTGATCATGCACTATGCCACCGAAATGGCCGCGATACTCCTGCTTGACTGGAATGACATAGCGGTCTCCGCGAAGTGTAATTAGGCTATCCTGCAGCATCTTCTGCACAGACGAGGAGCGCAGCATTCCTTCCAGCTTTTCGCGAACTTTGCCTTCACCCTGCCGAAGCTCCCGACGGATGCGGGCCAGCTCAGGACTTGCGCTGTCCAACACCTCACCCGTTTCCTCGATACAATCGAGAATTTCATCTTCCAGCTCCCGTCTCGGGTACATGCTCTCTGCGAGATGAGCGAGCAGCGGCAGCGGCTTTTCCTCATGCAAATGCAGCACATGATTACGCACTCTTCGGGCTCCCCGTGCGGTAAGCGCGATCTCCAACAGCTCCATAGGATTTAGTGTACCGCCGATGACGGCGCGCTTCAGATGAGCACGGATGTCGACTACTCCACGGAAAGGCGCATTGCCCTTGAGCCGATAAGCGTCCGATGCCTCAGCTGTTGCTTGCAAAGCATGAGCAACTTGCTCGAGCTCTGAATCCGGAGCGAGGTCCTCGGCCATCTGTAAGCCCATCGGAGTAGCTGTATGTTGAACTAATTTACGAATAATTTTGGCATATTCAAGCGTGTGTAAAATTTTGCTGTCCACGAGCGTTCCACAGCCCCTTTCTAGGACATTATAACGGATGGATTAAGCGCGCGCACGGGGCGAGTTTAACCATACATGAATTTGGCCTAAAACAACCACACTACAACTGTGGCCCCTGGCGAAAACGCCTTTCACCTCTTCCTTTGGGAAGGCACTTGGAAAAGTCCCAACAGCGGGGCACATGGAACAGAATAACGAAGCTGCTAAACAGTAAAAAGCAACAGAGCAGGCAAGAAACTATTCACAGCAAGATCAGGCTTGGCAACCAAACATTCTAGGAGGGAATTCGCATGAGCTTTCTTGGACATGTCGTGCGCTTCGTCGTTTCGGCGATCGTGCTGATGCTGGTCGGCTTTATCGTTCCCCAGTTCGCAGTAGGCGGCTTTTGGAGCGCTTTGCTTCTGGCGCTCGTCATCGCGCTGTTCGGCTGGGTAATCGAAGGAATCTTCGGCAAAAGAGTCACACCATTCGGCCGCGGAATCGTCGGTTTCGTCGCCAGCGTCATCGTCATCTATGTGGCCCAGTTTATCGTTGGCGGCGTAACCGTAACTTGGCTTGGCGCCATCCTTGCTGCTTTGGTGATCGGAATTATCGACCTGTTCATTCCGACTCCATTCGACGCGGGACGGAGCAAAGAAGCACGTTAATTCAGAGAAAATCGGAAGATTGCCATCTCGGCAACTTCCGACTTCTTACATAGATTGTCATCATTTGTTCATTCCTTTTGGCAGCCTGTCCATTCCAGCAAGCCGTCGAATTGGGTATGATGAAGACAACAATCTTGTAAATTCTGAAACCCCTATCCGAAAGGAGCTCCAATATGATTCGTTCTTTATCGCGGCGCCTGCCGCTTTTCACTTTGGCTGCGCTTATTCTGCTGGTTACCGCTGCATGCGGAGGAGGAGCAGCTCCAGTATCCGATGGTCCGACTGCTGCTGTTGAGACTACTGCGGAGCCAACTCAAGAAGTTGTTATCAAAGCAACGAACTACGAGTTCGACCAGAAAACGTACACAGTCAAAAAAAGCGATGCTCTGAACATTAAGCTTGAAAGCGACGGTATCCATGGTATCCGTATCAATAACACATCGGTTCAAATGAAACCTGGTGAAGAAAAGGTATATTCCTTCAGCCTAGCCGGCGAATATCAAATTGAGTGCAGCATTCCTTGCGGCTCTGGCCATGAGCGAATGAAAGCCGTGCTCAAAGTCGTCTGATTAAACGAAAAGCAGCCTTCCGAATACCGTGTTTTACAACGGTATTCGGAAGGCTGTTTTAATGTCGTTTAGGTGGGATCAGCTCTGCTCAATGAGTTCGATCCACTCGTTGTATTCCGTCTGAAGCTTGGAGTATTCCGTCCGAAGCTTGTCGAACTCCGTTTTCAACTGCTCGTAGGAAGTGCTGATCCGCTCATTGTCATGCTGCAGCTGATCTATATCCTGTCGACTGCCGGAACGCTCCTCCTCCAGCTGACGAAGCGCATCTTCCATTCGCTCCACAGCCGTGTCTGAAGCGGCGGCCTCTTGCAAGGCGAGCTGCAGCTGACGCTTCAACTCTTCCTCGTTCTCGGCACGGTCGCTCTCCAGACGGGACAGCCGTTCCACCTGTGTACCGCGCTCGGCGGCAAGCTGTTCCAGTCGTTCACGCTCGCGGCTCAATGTCTCCTTGCGTTGCTGCCAATCGCGTTCCGCCTGCTCGCGAGCCGCTTCTGCCAGACCAATCGTCTCCGAGGCACGCCGCTCAAGCTGCTCAAGCCTTGTCGTTGCATCGGCCAACTGCCCTCGGAGTTCATGCGAATCTTGTTCATGATTGGCTTTGTTTGTTTTCAGCAGTTCTGCGGATTCGCGAAGCTGCTCCTCAAGCTCAGCAGCCCGCCGGCGGGACAGCTCAAGCTCTTCCTGCGAGCCGCGCAGCATGCGTTGAGACTCTTCTAACAGACGGCCGCGCGCTTCCTCTTGCTCCATAACGAACAGTAAATGTTCTTCCGCCTCCGCAATTCGCTTAGCCCAGTCCTCTCGAGCTTCAGCCAGAGCTTTGCGAGCCGAATCCGTTCCCCCTTTAAGCTCAGAACGCTCTTCTTCCCACAATGACGCCAGACGTTGCTTCTCTGCCTCTGCATCCGCCTCGATACCTGCGGTCTGCGAGTTCCACTGCTGCTCACGTTCACGCAGCTGACGTTCTGCCTGCTCTGCACGATCCAGTGCATCCATCGCTTCTGCCTGTAACTCCTCTACCCGCTTCGCAGTCGCTGCCTGCTGTTGCCCAGCATTCCCGCGCAGCTGCTCCAGCTCCGCTGCATGAGCAGCCGCAAGCTGTTCACGAGCTTCTAACGCCATAAGCTGCGCCAGCTCCAGCTCCTCGGCAGCTTCGTGGCGCAAGCGATCCGCCTCGTCAGCCGCCGCTGCCTGCAGCTTGGCTGCACGCTGCTCAGCGGCTTCAGCTACTTGGCGCAGCGATGCCTCCGCAGCTTGCTCGCGCTGCGCCACCTGCGCGTCTGCGCTCTCGCGCGCATGCGCAATCTCCGCCTCGGCGCGCTCCAGCGCCTCGCGCAGCTCAGCGCCTGCAGCTTCGCGCTCTGCAGCGGAGCTCGAGCGCAGCCGCTCCAGCTCCGCCTCTAACGCGGCGGCGCGTTCCGCCAGCGCGTGCTGCTGCCGCGCTGCCGCAGCAAGCTGCTCGCGGGCCTCTTGCAGCTGCCCGCGCGCCTCGGCGCCGTCCTGCTCCGCAACGTCCGCGCGCGAGTCAACCTCCGCGAGGCGGCCCTCCGCCTCCTCGCGCTTCTTCAGCTCTGCTGCTAACCGCAGCTCCGCTTTTTCGCGCAGCTGCAGTTCCTCCTGCAGCTGCAAGCCAGATGCCTCCAACCGGATGCTGCGCTCCTCCAGCTGTCGCTCAGTATCCGCGAGCGCCGCCCCGCTTTGCTCCTGGACGCGCTCGGCTTCTTCGCGCTTCGCCTGCTCGGCAGCAAGCTGCTGCTGCGCCTCGCTAAGCGCGGCTTCTGCGGCTTTGCGTTCCGCAGCCGCGCTCGCCTGCAGCTCTTGCAGACGCTGTTCCAGCTCGGCACGTTTGCGCTGCGCCTCGGCCAGCCGCTCCCGCTGACCCGCCAGCCCAGCTTGCAGTTCGCCAGCTCGCTTCTCCGCAGTTGCTGCAGCCTCGGCCAACTGCGCTGTATGCGCCTCGCTCAGCCGCTCCAGCTCGGCACGCTGCTCCGACTCACGTCCTGCAAGCTTCGCTTCCAGCTCGCCAACTGCCTTTTCCGCTTCCGCAGCAGCCTCAGCCAACTGTGCTGCATGAGCCTCGCTCAGCCGCTCCAGCTCAAGACGCTGCTCTGCCTCGCTTCCTGCAAGCTTCGCTTCCAGCTCGCCAACTGCCTTTTTCGCTTCCGCAGCAGCTTCTGCCAATTGCGCTGCATGAGCTTCGCTTAGCCGCTTCAGCTCGGCACGCTTCTCCGCCTCGCGCTCAGCGAGCTTCGCTTGCAACTCACCAGCTACCGCCTCCGCAGCTGTCGCAGCTTCGGCCAGCTGCGCCTCAAGCTCACCAGTCGCCTTCTCCGCAGCTGTCGCAGCCTCGGCCAACTGCGCCGCATGAGCCTCGCTAAGCCGCTCCAGCTCTGCTCTCTGCTCGTCTCGCTGCGCCGCATGAACCTCGCTAAGCCGCTCCAGCTCGGCACGCTTCTCCGCCTCGCGTCCAGCGAGCGCTCCTTCAAGCTCTGCGCGCTGCTGCAGCTTCAGCGCCGCCAGCTCTTGCTCGCGGTTTTTGCGCTCAGCAAGCAGCTTCGCTTCCAGCCCGCCAATCTGCTCGCGATACAGCGCTTCGCGCGCTCCAAGCTCGTCGCGCTGCTGTTCCAGCAGCTTAGCTCGCTCTTCTTCACGCTCGCGGCATTCCGCCTCGTACAGTTGCTCAAGCTCTGCGCGCTCGCGCTCACGTGCTTCGGCTTCGCCGTCATACAGCTGCTGAAGCTCGCCAATGCGCGCCATCAAGCGCTCTTCCAGCTCCAGAAGCTCCAGCGCATAAGCCTTTTCCCGCGCTGACAGCTCCGTCGCATGAGCATCCTGCATCGACTGGCGCTGTTGTTCGTATTGCAGAGCCGCCTCCGCACGCTCTTCCTCAAGCCGCTTCTGAAGCTCGTTGCGGCTTTCTTCCAACTGCACACTCAGGCGATTCCGCTCGGTTTCCAACTGCTTTTGAACAGCTGCGCGCTCCGACTCATAACGCTTCTGAGCTTCCTCTAGCTTCGCTGAGTGGAGTGCCTCACGCTCGCGGGCTTCCGACTCATATAAGCGCTCCCATTCCTGGCGTTCCGTCTCCAAGAGCAGGGTGGCATCACTGCGCTCCTCCTCGTGGCGGCGCTGCAGCTCATCATTCTGCTCCCGATGAGCCTCCAGCAAACGCTCACGTTCCAGCTGCCACTTCCGTTCCAGCCCAGCCGCCGCTTCAGCGCTTTCGCGCTCCAAGCGCTCCGTCTCATCCTTAACAGCACCTTGTACAGCGGCTAGTCGTTCCTCCGCCTCGGCGCGCAGCTTGCTCTCAGCGGTTTCTCGCTCCTCCGAAAGACGCAACAGCTCGATAAGAGCCTCTTCCTCTTGGCGGAGCAGTTCAGCTTTGGCACTCTCCGCTGCTTCCTGAGCCTTTTCCAGTTCGTCCATCAGCGTTTTGCGAATGGTTTGCTCTTCCTTGAGCAGCTCGCTGTCCTGCCTCAGACGGAAAACATCTTCCGCCATATGCATGGCCGCAAGCACCGCCAGCCTCGGCATGTCCAGCCTCGGGTAACCCTTGGCCAATTTATTCATGTTATCGTCGACAAGAGCCGCCACTCTACGGATATAGTCCGAGCTGGAATGCCCTGTCAATTTGTATTGATGTCCGTATATATCCACTGTAACTTTTAAGCGATCGGCTTCCTTCAAGGCGGTATCCTCCCGTTGTTGTTTGAGCTGCTCTCCTGATGTCTGTCTCCGTTGGCGGAGGGCCGCTGGGGCCGCTCCAGCGGTGGCGCGTTCCGGCATAACTTCATCCGAAGCCGCTTACCGCCGCTTTTTATACGATAGCCCTGTAGAGGGCTGCAATTGATTCGGATAAACACTGTAAATACCGTCTCTAACATCCATTAAAATAGAACGATTATAAATAAAACGACTATAAACCGGATCTAGCTTCGTTTATGCCTGTTACAGGACGATTCCAATAATGATATTTCTCTCATTTGACAAGGAAAAGCCGCATCTGCAGCCCCTAGCGGGGACTACTTCGATGCGGCTTCATGCGTTTCCTGCCTACTTCCTTAATTCAGCGGAGAAAGATTGTTCTAAAGCAGATACAGCCGAAGCATGCGCGGCAGTAACTTCATCATCGGTCAGCGTACGCTCCGGATGGCGGTACACAAGCGCCAACGCGACGCTCTTGCGACCTTCGCCCAGCTTCTCTCCTGTATAAACGTCGAATACCTTCACCGACTCAAGCAGCTCGCCGGCAGCTTCCCTTACGACGGCTGACAATGCAGCCGCTGGCACGCCAGCATCTACCGTAACCGCGATGTCGCGGTCTGAAGCCGGATAACGCGGCAGCACACGGTAAGCAATCGAGCGGTCCACTACATCATACAACGCACCTAGATCAAGCTCAGCGACATAAACATCCTCCAAGTCGCTCCCTTGCTGCAACTCTGGATGGAGCTGGCCGACATAACCGATAATCTCTTCGCCGCGTTCGCCGGAGAGCTTAATCGCTGCGGTACGTCCAGGATGCAGATCGCCCGGAGCGGCGGCCTCATACGATACGGATTCGCTCAGCCCAAGCGTCGCGAACATCGTTTCCAGTACACCTTTGGCGTCATAAAAATCAACCTTCTCCGCCTTGCGGTTCCAAGCAGCCACACGGCGCTGTCCGGTCAAAAGCAGAGCGAAGCGATGTTTCTCCTGCGGCAAACGGGTCAGCTGCTGCTCGTCGGTATGGAATACCGTTCCGATCTCGAACAGCGCCAGATCATGGTTTTTACGATTGCGGTTGTAGGCCGCCGTCTCCAGCAGTTGCGGCAGCAACGACGTGCGAAGCACGCTGCGCTCCTCGCTCATCGGCATCGCCAACCGAATCGGCACTACACCATGCGACAGCTCAGGGAACAGCCCCGCCCGCGCCGGAGCCGTGAAGGAATAGCTAATCACTTCATGCAGACCAGCATCCGACAGGCGACGGCGCAGCTCGCGGCGTACCGCTTGCGGCACAGTCAGCGCACCTGGCGTCGTTTCGCCAATGATCGGCGTCGTTGGGATGTTGTCGTAACCGTAAAGGCGGGCTACCTCTTCAATCAGATCAACATCACGCGTTATATCACCGCGGCGAGTCGGCACTTGAACCTTGATGACACCTTGAGCAGACACCTCGGAATCAAAGCCCAGCCGACCGAAAATCGTCTGAACCTCTAGCTTGGATAACTCCATGCCAAGATAGCTGGCTATGCGATCCAGACTTACCTCGATAACGGCAGGTTGCACGGAATGAACAAGCTCTTGAGCGATGCCCTCGGTCACAAGACCATTGCCGAGCCCAGCAATCAGCGAAGCGGCACGATCAAGCGCCGGAATAACGCGAGCCGGATCTACCTCTTTCTCAAAACGCAGGCTTGCTTCCGAGCGCAGGCCGAGCTGACGGGAAGTACGGCGTACTACAGAACCGTCAAACTTCGCCGACTCAAGAATAATGTTCACGGTATCCGCAGAAACCTCGGAATTCGCGCCGCCCATAACACCTGCCAAGGCAATCGCCTTTTCGCCGTCCGCGATGACGAGCATATGGGGCTGCAGCTTACGGGGCTGGCCGTCCAGCGTTTCCAGCTCTTCGCCTTCGTGCGCCAGGCGTACGATGATCTCGCCTTGGGCCACTTTATCGGCGTCGAATGCATGCAATGGTTGACCGTATTCCAACATTACATAGTTAGTTACGTCAACGATATTGTTGATCGGGCGAATACCCGCCGCCATCAGCCTATTTTGCAGCCAGAGCGGGGATGGAGCAACGGTGACATGTTTGATATAACGCGCGCTGTAATGCGGACATTCATCACGTGCCTCGATACGTACCGACAGATGGTCCGAAGTCTGCTCCGCAGTATCAAAAACCGCACCCTCAGGCAGCTTTATCGGACGTCCCATAAGGGCGCCGATCTCGTAAGCTACACCAATATAACTCAAGGCATCGGAGCGGTTCGGCGTCAAATCAAGCTCCAACACATGTGTGTCGAGATGGAGCACTTCGCTGATCGGCTTGCCAAGCGGAAGCTTCGGCAGCACGAGAATGCCCTCCTGCTGCTCTTTTGGAAGCAGCTTGTCGTTCAGTCCGAGCTCGCGTGCAGAGCAGATCATGCCTTGCGACTCCACACCGCGCAGCTTCGCGCGCTTGATCGCAAAATCACCTGGCAGCTTAGCGCCGATTGTCGCAACTGGAACATGCTGGCCCGCATCTACGTTAGCTGCGCCGCAAACGATTTGCAGATCCTCGCCAGTACCGACATCAACTTTACATACGTTAAGCTTATCTGCGTCGGGATGTTTCGTTTTTTCCTTGATATAACCGACAACTACGCCGGTCACACCTTTATTCATCGACTCGACCGCATCGATCTCGATGCCTCCGGACGTCATTTTCTCCGCAATCTCCTCTGGCGTCAGCCCTTCCAGACTGATATAATCCGCCAGCCAGCTCGTTGAAATTTTCATATTCGGTGTCCCCTCTCTTTCCTTACATTCTTGCGAACTGGCTCAGGAAGCGCAGATCATTCGTATAGAAATGGCGAATATCATCGATACCGTATTTGAGCAGAGCGATACGCTCGATGCCCATACCAAAAGCAAAACCAGTCACTTCCTCAGGATCGTAACCGCCGGCTTGGAGTACCTTTGGATGAACCATGCCGCAGCCGAGAATTTCCAGCCAGCCCGTTCCTTTGCACATCCGGCAGCCTTTGCCGCCGCATTGGGAACAGGTCATATCAACCTCGGCGCTTGGTTCGGTGAACGGGAAGAAGCTTGGGCGCAGGCGAATACGCGCTTGTTTGCCGAACATCTCCTGGACAAATTGCAGCAGCGTTCCTTTGAGATCGCTCATGCGGATGCCTTTGCCAACGACGAGGCCTTCCACCTGATTGAACTGGAAGGAATGAGTCGCGTCATCGTCATCGCGGCGGTAAACCTTGCCAGGACAGATGATTTTGAGCGGGGATTTACCGCTCATTGCCTTCATCGAGCGTATTTGCACCGGAGAAGTTTGCGTGCGCATCAGAATTTCATCCGTAATGTAGAAGGAATCCTGCATGTCGCGAGCAGGGTGGTTTTTAGGCAGATTAAGAGCCTCGAAGTTGTAATAATCGGTCTCTACCTCAGGACCTTCTGCAATCGTGTAACCCATGCCGATGAAAATATCCTCGATCTCCTGAGCAACCTTGTTGAGCGGGTGAACCGCTCCTGCAGGCAGTGGGCTGCCCGGCAAAGTGACATCAATCGTTTCGGAGCGCAGACGCTCCTCCGTTTCAGCGCGGCGGAATGCGGCGTTTTTCTCCTCGATAACGGCCTCAATCGCGCCGCGAACGCTGTTCGCAACCTCGCCGATGACCGGACGCTCCTCTGCGCTAAGTGCGCCCATGCCGCGTAAAATCTCGGTCAGCGCACCCTTTTTGCCCAAATACTTAACGCGAAGATCACTCAGCTCCTGTGGGCCTGTTACTCCTTGCAGCTCCTGCAGCGCTTCTGCGCGCAGCGCCTCCAAACGTTCCTTCATCGCTAATGCCTCCTTGTGCTTAGTTCCAGCCAATCTCTGCTCAGCGGGATCAATTTACTTTTTCTGGGATATATAAAAACAAAAAAGGCCCTCTCCGCTAGGGACGAAAGGACCGTGGTACCACCCTGATTCCAGCCTTGAGTAGGTACGAATACGAGCCATACATGCGGCTCGGGTTTCGCAATACTCCTCAGCGCATGAATGCGCCTGGCTGCTTAATAGCCGGATAACGGACGGCTGACCCGCGAGTCTCTAGTGGCGCCGGATCGGCGCGTTCAAGTCTCAAGCTCTGGAGTGAATTCGACCGGCTGGTTGTCCGGGATCGCTCTCAATCGGCGGCGTTCCCTCCCTGTGGATCAAGCACGGTGTACTGGTCTCCGTCATCGCTGTATGGAATGTGTCATATAGATGAGTTTTTCAAACATTTTATTTCAAACACTGATTACTCATTATATCCATCACAGGGCCAAGTTGCAACCTGCATAAAACCAAGCTGCAACCTACATAAGACCAAACTGCAACCTACATAAGATCAAACTGTAACCTACATAAGACCAAACTGTAACCTGGCATGGAGCTTAGCTTTTACGCCAAATCCCGCCTGAACAATGGGTGAATCCACATTATTGATAAAAGTCCAAATGTTTGGCATCAAATGTTAAGGTTACGATTTCAAGCCCTTGCTGTTTGCTTTCTTCCAATAATGTTCCCTGCTCAAAACCGCTCCGTTCCACGGTTCCGATCCATCAGGCCATGCTCAAAAGCATACCGAGTCAGTTGCACACGGTTGTCCAGATGCAGCTTTTGTAGGATGTTCTTGAGATGGTTTTTGACTGTATGCTCCGATATTCCGAGTGTGCTGGCCACCTCGCGGTTGGGCTCTCCTAGTGCGACTCGCTCCAAAATCTCCTTTTCACGCTCGGTGAGCGGGGTTGTGGACTGGCTAGCGGAACTGCGCAACGGAGTTGAGGCAGCCGATGCTACGCGGCTCTCGCGACTGCGATTGGGAAGAAATTCATGAAGAATTCGCGTCGCTAGCTCGCGGCTCATCGGAGTTTCGTCCAGCGATACGGCTCGCAAGTAATCCAGCCATGCGGAAGGCGAAAGGTTTTTGAGCAAATAACCTTGCGCGCCCCGCTTGATCGCTTCGAACAGATCGGCTATGTCGTCGGATACGGTGACCATAACAATCTTAACCGTAGGCAGGATACTTTTGATGCGCGAGGTCGCTTCCAACCCATCGATACCCGGCATGCGGATATCCATTAGAATAAGATCTGGCTGCAGCTTCTCTGCTAGCAATACCGCCTCTTCACCGCCCGAAGCCTCGCCTGCCACTTGGAAAAAAGCATCCTCTGACAGAATGATTCGCATTCCTTCGCGTCCATGTGGATGATCGTCCACGAGCATGACGCTCACAGGGCCTCGACTCGCTACGGATGCTTCTTTACCGTCCAGCGTCCCCTCATGATCGCTGTTAAAAGGCTCCTGACCATTGCCCCCGCCACTCTCAGACTGCCCAAAATCGGACTGCTGCTGATTCGTATTCAATGTACTCCGCCTCCTTTTGACTGCCGAATTAACTACAACTGCGATCTGCCTTGCTTGCCTCCGGAACAATGCGATCTAGCGCTGATTGGCTTGTCTTACTTGCTCTCGAACAATGCAATCTAGCGCTTATTCACTCGCCTAATTTGCTCCTGAACACTTCAATCTACCTCTGTATCGCTCGTCCGGCCTTGCCTCTCGAACGCTGTGTTCTACCTCTGAGTTGCTCGTCCTACCTGGGAAGAATGCCTTACTATTTCTACCGTGGTGCCTTGTTTCTGCCCGTCAGATGGGCTCCGAAAAGCAAAATCCCAACCGGCTCCACGAGCCCGGTCATTCATCATCCGAACACCGTAACGGCCCTTTGCCAGCTCCGCTCCAGCAGCAGCGCCGACTCCATCGTCGGTAACGGAGCAGCGGAAACCGTCCGTTCCTTCCTGCCTACAGGTTACTTCAACAAAGGAAGCGGCCGCATGTTTGCGTACATTCATCAACGCTTCGCGGATGATTGCCAGTAGTTCAACCTTTTCGCGGCTTGTCAGCAGTACATCCGGCAGCTTCCAGTCAATCCCCATCTCAATTCCGGAATCCTGCAGCTCAGCAGCTGCCCCACTCAGCGACTGCAGCCATGGCAAGTCAGACACTTCCGGGGCAGAGCGTAAATTGGCAATCGACTCCCGAACATCCTCATACACATGGCGCACTGTACCTCGTATTTGCTCGGTCGTCTCTCGGATCTCCTCCGAAGATTGTGCTCGATCGAGTCTGTCCAGCTTAACCGAGAGCAGGAACAATGACTGAGATATGCCGTCATGCAGCTCCCGAGCCAGCTGATCCCGCTCCTGGATGGACGCTTTCACCGCCTGCTCCCGACGCAGCTCTTCCTGCACATTGTCGTGCATGCGAAACAGCTTGCTCAGCAACGTAACGGTCACAAGAAACACGAGAATTGGGCTGATAATATTGCCGGTGTCCATAGAAACGTAAGGTAGCAGAAACGTGTGCCTCGCATATTCCCAGGCAGCGGTCAGAAAGGTCGGCGTCCAAAGGATCAGCCGCTTAATCGTTACTGCCTTCATGCTCGCTCAACTGCTTTCATCAGTAGTTGCGGAAGCTTGTTTGCACTTCTCGCTCCACACCTTTTTCATCAACTACCCGAATCTCGGCCCTCCATAGACCTGCAAATGGAAGATAAGTTCCCGTAGTACGGTAAGCCGTTTTTGTATAACCGTCGAAGGTACTAATCTCATCATCCTGAAACTTTTCAAGCGGGATTTCGATTGCACCAACCTCTGGCTTGTCGATTGGAACAAGGCGGAGCTTGACGGATTCCGGATTGCCCAGCGATTTGAACATCCAGATACGCGTTATGAATTCATTGCTGCCTGGCACATTTGGGGTAATCCGTAACGAAACATGCATCTCGCTGCCCATCTTATGCCATGAGACGGGCTCGTTGGCCGGCAGCGGACTGATATAAGTAAACACGCCGACTATAACGAGAATGAGCGCCATCAGCGCACCGTCCGCCTTGAGCAGAATGCCGCTCGGGAATCCAGAGCGCTTCATACGGCGGCGGAGCAAAAAGCCGATTACTGTGACGAGTATAACTAGTCCCGCTTTTACAAGCAGCAGTATACCCCATGGGGTTATTAACAGATACTCCAGCTTGGTCATGTAAAGCAGCGTGAGCAAAATTCCGCTCAGTGATAACACGACGATGCTGATCCATGCAGCACGGGAGAAGCTCTCCGCGAAACGTCCGGCCTCCTTGCGTTCTCCGTACCAAAGCGCGATCAACAACATTAAGCCGCCTGCCCAAAGAGCTGCTCCAACGAGATGCACAAAGTCGAGCGACAGCGTTGCCCAGCGAGGCGAAGAAGCCGCCGCATGTCCGTTCCACGTTTCGGTAGCAAGCAGCAGCAGTCCCCAAACGGCACGCAGTGAATTGCGTCCAACTGGCAATGAGAGTCCGGCAAAAGCGAGTAATAGCAGGGCTACATAGCTCTGGCCGACCGAAGTGCTGGTGAACAGCGGTAACCATTCCTCTGAGGACTGGCCCACCATAATCTGAGTACTTTCCACGAAAACGTACAACAGCGAGACTAGAACGAGCGCTTGCGCCGGAAGTTTAGCGAACCTTTCGCGTAGCAGCTGTGAAATACCTTCCCAGCGACTGCGATACAAGAGTGGCCAAAGCGCGCAGCCAGCAGCCAGCATCAAGGCCACATAATAAAGGAAGCGCACAGCATACAGCAAAAGAGTCGCTGTCGTCAGAGCATCGTCGCTATGCCCTTCATGCCCTAGCTGGGTGTGGATATTGTATGTAGAAGCATCTTTCGCCGGAGGCGGCTCGCCTATAACGAACACATGAGAGCCATTAACAGGATGCCCATCCTCCGATATGACCTTATAGTTTACGGTATAAGCACCGGCTTTCAGCGACGGCAGCTCCAGTGTCAACGTCAGGCCGTCTTCGCTTAACACCGCCTTGTTGTTCGTTACTTTGGCCGAGTTGCCATCCAATACTTCAAGCACCCCGATTGAGGCTTCCAGCTTTTCATTAAAGCTGACTTTGGCCTCGGCTGGCGGGCTCTCCAGACGCGCTCCCGCCGCCGGATAAGCTTCCTTGAGGGCAGCATGGGCCGAAACCTGGCCCGGGGCCGCAAGCAGTAGCGGCAAGAGGGCTATGAACGCCAGCAGAAGGCTGGCGATTAGCCGCTGTGGGCGGGTGATGAGCCGCTGTGGGCGGGTGATGAGCCGCTGTGGGCGAGCGGAGAGCCGCAATTGGTGGGCGGAGGGCCGCTGTGGGCGGCCGAAGAGCCTCATTTGGAGGGTGATCGGCCGCTGTGGGTGGGCGAAGAGCCTCATTAGGAGGGCGAAGAGCCGCTGTGGGCGGCCGAAGAGCCTCATTTGGAGGGTGAAGAGCCGCTGTGGGCGGCCGAAGAGCCTCATTTGGAAGGCGAAGAGCCGCTGTGGGCGGGCTTTTGGCGAGCCCGTTGCATGGAACGTTTTCCATGCCCCCGCCAACCTCAGCAGAAGGAAAAGATATAAATTACTAAAAGGCCTTGTAAAGGCATTCATGCTTGCCCTGCACTTCCTTTCCAACTGTCATTCATGCCTATATTTTACTTGATGGAACCCAATTGAACCAACCGGATTGTGAACATTTCGGGAAGGGGGCTACGGGCGTGAGAGTGAAGTGGGTTGGCAAGCACAATAGCGGGCGGAATGACGTAAAGCCGGGGACAATTGGATCGATCACGGCGGCACGGCGCAGGGCTACGAGAGAAGCTGCGGGCAGAATAAAAGCTGAGAACAAAGGGCGGAATTTGCAGGAATCTGGCCGGAGGCGATAATGGCGTAGGCGAGGGTGTAGCGAATATGTAAACTCCAAGCGGCACATTCTATATAGGATTAACAAGATAGGATTAACAAGTGTGATGAACCATGGAAGAGGAAAACAAACCTCTGCTTTAATGATGATCTATCTGGCGCTATATTTTGCTGAAAACACGGCTGCACGCACCAAGTAACAAAAGCTACTTGAACGCCGCGGCGGGGCTCGATTTTCACGCACCAAGTAGCAAAAGCTACTTGAACGCCGCGGCGGGGCTCGCTTTTCACACACCAAGTAACAAAAGCTACTTGAACGCCGCGGCGGGGCTCGATTTTTACACACCAAGTAGCTAAAGCTACTTGAGAGCCGCGGCGGGGCTCGCTTTTTACAAACCAAGTAACAAAAGCTACTTGAACGCCGCGACGGAGCACGCCTTTTACAAACCAAGTAGCAAAAGCTACTTGAACGTCGCGGCGGGGCTCGCTTTTTACAAACCAAGTAGCAAAAGCTACTTGAACGCCGCGGCGGGGCTCGCTTTTTGCAAACCAAGTAGCAAAAGCTACTTAAGCGTCGCGGCGGGGCTCGCTTTTTGCAAACCAAGTAGCAAAAGCTACTTGAACGCCGCGGCGGGGCTCGCTTTTTACAAACCAAGTAACAAAAGCTACTTGAACGCCGCGGCGATGCTCGCTTTTTACAAACCAAGTAGCAAAAGCTACTTGAACGCCGCGGCGATGCTCGCTTTTTACAAACCAAGTAGCAAAAGCTACTTGAACGCCGCGGCGATGCTCGCTTTTTACAAACCAAGTAGCAAAAGCTACTTGAATGCCGCGGCGGGGCTCGATTTTCACACACCAAGTAACAAAAGCTACTTGAACGCCGCGGCGGTGCTCGCTTTTTACAAACCAAGTAGCAAAAGCTACTTGAACGCCGCGACGGAGCACGCCTTTTACAAACCAAGTAGCAAAAGCTACTTGAACGCCGCGGCGATGCTCGCTTTTTACAAACCAAGTAGCAAAAGCTACTTGGATGCCGCGGCGGGGCTCGATTTTCACACACCAAGTAACAAAAGCTACTTGAACGCCGCGGCGGTGCTCGCTTTTTACAAACCAAGTAGCAAAAGCTACTTGAACGCCGCGGCGATGCTCGCTTTTTACAAACCAAGTAGCAAAAGCTACTTGAACGCCGCGGCGATGCTCGCTTTTTACAAACCAAGTAGCAAAAGCTACTTGAACGCCGCGGCGATGCTCGCTTTTTACAAACCAAGTAGCAAAAGCTACTTGAATGC
>NZ_NMUQ01000001.1:2491004-2773355 GCF_002233675.1 Paenibacillus herberti
CAAACCAAGTAGCAAAAGCTACTTGAACGCCGCGGCGATGCTCGCTTTTTACAAACCAAGTAGCAAAAGCTACTTGAATGCCGCGGCGGGGCTCGATTTTCACACACCAAGTAACAAAAGCTACTAGAACGCCGCGGCGGTGCTCGCTTTTTACAAACCAAGTAGCAAAAGCTACTTGAACGCCGCGGCGATGCTCGCTTTTCACGCACCAAGTAGCAAAAGCTACTTGAATGCCGCGGCGATGCTCGCTTTTCACGCACCAAGTAGCAAAAGCTACTTGAACGCTCTGCTCTGCGGAACTTTTACTACATCGAGGAGGTTAGTTAATGTCAGAGCCATTCGAACCTTATCGCTATGCCGATCTTAGTGGGTTTCAGCAAGCATTGGAGCAAATCCGCGGTTTAGAGGATAAGTTATCCAAAGAAACTGGTCATCCCGTCACATTAATCGCATTCGAGCCCGCGGAGAACAAGTCAGAGTCTGTTTGATTTATACCGGCAAATGGCCGCTCTCGCTGACAAAGGTCAGCTTGGCGGCCATTTTGTACTGTGTAGGTACGGGCATCCTCGTTCATTCGGCCATACATAAATCCAACCTGCTTGGGATAGATCCTGGAGATCCACCGTCCAGATTCGCTCATAATCATTCAATTCTTCTACCCCGCTGAATTCCTCCAGACGGTCGGCGGACTCAAGTCCATCCCGATCAATGCGCAGCCACCAGCCTTGCGTTTTTGCTTCATTCAATTCGATGTCGTATTCGCGCGGAACGCGTACTAAGGCAGGATAAGCTCCGTTAGCCGCGTCTACAAGACGTCCTCTGACGATACCGGGTACGGCCTCCTGCACCCAGCCCGATACAGCTCCGTAATTGCGTTCGCCCGGTTGCAAAGAGCCATAAACAAACAGCCAGATTTGCTCCTGCACCCTACTCATGTGAACCTCGGCGCGGCAACCGAGACACCAGCCGCTTCCAAACCGGTTCGAATCATCCCAGCTGCTTCGGCCGCTCCCGGACCGTCGCCATGCAGGCATAAAGTGTCAGCACGAACTGTCGCCATACCTCCGCCGATCGCTATAACCTCGCTGCGAAGCGCAATCGACAGCGCTTGTTGGAGCACCCGATCAGGATCATGCAGCACCGCACCTGGCACATCACGACCGGCCAAGCTACCATCCGAAAAATAGCCCCGGTCTGCGAAGCCTTCTGCTATAACTGGCAGACCAAGTGAAGCTGCGGCCTCCAGTAGTTTGCTGCCTGTTTGGCCATAAATGGTCAGTCCTCCAAGGTCCGCAGCCGCCCGAGCAACAGCTAACGCATGCTCCAAGCTACTGCCGCACTGGTGATAAAGCGCACCATGTGGCTTAATATGACGCAGCTGTCCGCCCGCGGCGCGAACGAAAGCTTGCAACGCCCCCACTTGGTACAGCACTGCTTCATAAACCTCTTCGGCCGTAAGTCCCATCGGCCTGCGTCCAAATCCTTGACGGTCCGGGTAGCCCGGATGGGCTCCGATGACAACGTTCGCCTTTAAGCAGCGCTCAACGGATTCGCGCATCGTTCGCGGGTCACCCGCATGCCAGCCGCAGGCGATGCTAGCGCTAGTGATACTCTTTAGGAGCGCCTCATCCGCACCAAATGAATAAGCACCGTAACCTTCGCCAAAGTCAGCGTTCAGATCAATCGTTGCATTTTGCATGGGAGACACCTCCTGGATTGTTTGGTTGAGTGATCGGTGAGTGAGTGATTAGTGATTGAGTGGTTATTGAGTGTTTAGTGGTTATTGATTGAGTGGTTATTGAGATGATTAAGCAAATAATTGAGACGAATGAAAAACGATTGAATATACAATTGAAGTCTAATACCGTTGAATAAAGGGCGCGAGAGCGGGCTTATATTTCATTTGTTCCACAGCGCCAAGTCAAACTAAGGTATTCTGGATGCGGCTGCCCGCTTTAAGTCGGAAAAACCTTCGATTGCAGAGCTGCATCTAGCAGATCAAACCCCTGACGAGTTTAACTCGGAAAAACCTTCAATCGCAGGGCTGCATCTAAAAGATTAAGCTCCCGTTCCTGCTGCAATTGGAGTTGCTGCGCCTCCTCAAGCTCCACAGATGCGAAGCGCACTTTGTCGCCCGGCCGAACCTGCGCTAGCAGCGGCATATCGGCGGAGACGACATGCAGGATGACCGGGTAGCCGCCTGTCGTCTGGCAGCCCGCCCCCAGCACAACGGGGGCGCCGCCTGGCGGCAGCTGCACGGCTCCCGGCAGGACACCGTGCGAGAGAATATCCGCACGGTGCTCCAGCATGATCGGCGGGCCGTCCGGCTGCAAGCGGACGCCC
This sequence comes from Paenibacillus herberti, assembly GCF_002233675.1. Lineage (GTDB taxonomy): Bacteria > Bacillota > Bacilli > Paenibacillales > Paenibacillaceae > Paenibacillus_O > Paenibacillus_O herberti. The sequence continues at coordinate 2,493,348 of NZ_NMUQ01000001.1, forward strand.
ATCCGATCGCTGACGGGAGAGGCGGTCAGCCGCTCCCGCCAAAGCCGCATACGGGCAGCTTCGCTGAGCTGCCCGTATGCGGCCCCCGGCACCGCGCGAAGCACGGTGCCGGGGCCGGCTGCGCCGCGCGCCATGAGGCGCGGCGCGAGCCACGGCGCGGCGGCGGGGCATAGCCCGCCGCCGGAGGCGCCTATGGCGGCGCGCTGCGCGAGCGCCGCCGTCCATGCTGCGGCGCGCGCCGAAGGCTCGCCGCAGGCAAGGGCATCGCCGGCCGCGAAGCGCCGGGCGACAGCCGCAGGCGGCCCGGCGCTTACGCCGCCGGGCTCCGACAGGCCGCCGACACCTCCGGCGACGGCCAAATAAGCGCGGCAGCCGCTACGCGCGCGGCCGATAGCAACGATGCTGCCTGCCGGCAAGTAGACGGCGCGCCAGGTCGGCAGCGGCCATCCGTCCACGGCCGCCTCCATATCTGCGCCGCATAGAGCGGCGAGCAGCCCTTCAGGCGCTTCGACCCGCAGCTGCGGCCCGCTCAGCGTCAGTTCCAGCGCGACAGCCCCGCGCTCGTTGCCGCAAAGCAGATTTGCCGTCTGCAAAGCTATGGCATCCATCGCTCCACCAGCTGGCATACCCTGAGATCGCCTGCCCGATCGGCCCAGATCCTGCAGCTCCATCATCATACCAGGATGGAGCACATGAAAAGCGATCTTCCACATCCTTCCTTTCCCTCCTCCCGAACCTAACTTAGCTCTGCTCTGCTCTGCTCTATAAGTTGAACTTAAAAACTTAACAGAAAAAATCCCTCCGCGAACCAATCCTTCTTCCGATCGCTGGCAGTCCGATTCCTTGATTCCTATCCCTTATAGGGGAGAATCCACCTGTAAATGCGATCTCGCTGCTTCTCCAGAAGGTCGGTTCGCTCCGCTTCCTCGCTTGTTTCTCTAGTTCAACTTATATAGAATCGATAACACTCACTAATAACATTCACTCACCACCCACTACCCATCCGCTCTCCGCCCGGCCCCGTCGTCATTGCCGCTCATCAGCCGCCGCATCTTGCGGGTTGTCGTTGTATCGGGCGCAGGTGTGTAAATGCTGCAACGAAGATCCTGATCTCCCTGCACCTGCAGGCTTGTCAGTTGAAACTGCATTTTTCCAGCTTTGGCGTGGCGGAATTCCAAAATAACTTCCGGAGCCGTGCTAACCCGGCTCTCGTCCCATAATTTGCGGAAGCGCGGATGGTGAAGCTCCATCTCCTCAATAAAAGCTTCATACCAGTCATCGTCTGCATATTGACCATAATAGGAGCGAAAAATCGCCAAATATCCGCGAACGAATTGCTCCCAATTGACCGCCAGCCGCTGCAGTTCGGGGCGAGTAAACAACAGAGTAATCATATTCCGCTGTTCCGGCGGCACAGTACCGAAGTCCAGAAATACGCGTGCAGCCGCTTCATTCCATCCGGCGATTCGACAGCGTCTATCCGAGATGATCGCCGGACAGCTGGATAGCTCACTCACAATGAGCTGCAGCGCCGCCGAAGGCAGCGGCGGAGCATCCGCCGCACTTCCTTCTGCTTCTCCCGTAGGAGCATTGCCGCCATCACTCGCAAGCGAAGCAAGGTACTTCCGTTCATCCCCGCTCAGCCTGAGCGCCTTGGCTACTGATTCCAAAACAGAAGCCGATACGCGGATGTCCCGCCCTTGCTCCAGCCAGGTATACCAAGTCGGGCTGACGCCAGCCAGCTGCGCCACCTCTTCCCTTCTAAGCCCAGGCGTACGCCTGCGTCCTCCGGCTGGGAAGCCGTGCTCTTCCGGATTCAGCGCCATGCGCCGCGACCGGAGAAAATTCGATAGAGCTTGAAGCCTAGCCTGCCGGTTCATGCCGTTCCTCCTTTATCCTGTTACCTTTTATACTAGTATAAACGACAACTTGTACCAGCATAAGACCTGTGGCAAAATGCTTTCAAGACCATAACGGATCAACAAGGAGCTGAAGTGCAGATGAATATTCACCGCAGCCTCAACAAGCCGAAACCCCAACATCGCGTTGTCATTACCGGCATGGGAGCCGTCAGCCCTTTCGGGCATAACGTTTCCTCCCTATGGGAAGGGCTGGCTGCCGGCCGCTCCGGCATTCGAAGAATCAGAGACAGCGGTATCTCCCCCGAACTCCTGCAGCAAATGGATGGGGACGCGATTGCCGGGTTCGTACCCGATTGGGACGGAGAAGCCCGATTCGGACGCAAGGAAGCGCGAAAAATGGATCGCTTCGTCCAGTTTGCCCTGGCCGCCGCCGAGGAGGCGTTACAGCAGTCCGGACTGGACAACGGCAAGCTAGTCCCGGAACGAACCGGAGTTTATGTCGGTTCCGGCATCGGGGGCATCGGCACCTTGATGGAGCAAGCAAATGTGCTATTCAAGCGCGGCCGCTCCCGTGTCAGCCCGACGCTTGTTCCGATGATGATTGCCAATATGGCGGCCGCGATGATCAGCATTCGCTTTGGCATAACCGGTCCCGTATTAGCCCCGGTTACCGCTTGCTCGATCGGCAATACGGCTATTGGAGAAGCGATGCGCCTCATTCGCAACGGAGGAGCCGACGTTGTCATCGCCGGAGGTGCTGAAGCGGCTGTGTCACCGGTCGCGCTGGCCGGGTTCGGCAATGCAACCGCACTTGCTTCATTCAAAGGCGATCCTGCCGCAGCCAGTCGCCCTTTTGACGCCGATCGCAGCGGGTTTGTCATCGCCGAAGGCGCCGGCATCGTCGTGCTTGAATCTCTGGAGCATGCGATGGGCAGAGGTGCAGAGCCGCTTGCCGAGGTGCTTGGATACGGCGCCACCTCCGATGCTTGGCATATGGTCGCCACCGATCCAAGCGGAAAAGGCGCAGCAGCAGCCATGCGGCTGGCTCTGGAGGACGGTGGCCTGACCCAAGGTGATATCAGCGTTATAAGCGCTCATGCAACCGGCACCTCTGTAGGCGATCTTTCCGAAACGAGGTCCATTCGCAGCGTGTTCGGCGAAGGGGCGGATCGTATCCCAGTGACAGCAAATAAATCTATGACCGGCCATATGCTCGGTGCCGCGGGTGGAGCAGAAGCCATAGCTCTTGTGCACATGCTACGCGAAGGGCTCATCCCTCCGACGCTTAACCGGACAACGCGGGATCCGCTTTGCGATCTGGATTATGTACCGCTTCAAGCCCGCCATGCGGAACTGAGGGTAGGGCTATCCAATTCCTTCGGTTTCGGCGGGCATAACGCGGTTATCGCGCTTGGTCGTTTCAACTAAATAAAGGAACAAAACGGATCCGATCTCCCGCCGTCAGCAGCGAAGGCCGTTCTCTCGAAATATCCACCAGCACCGTGTCCGTGCGGCCGATTAGCTGCCAGCCGCCGGGCGATTCCGACGGATAAATACCCGTCTGCGCTCCTCCAATACCGACCGAGCCTGCAGGCACGCGAGTTCGCGGCGTCTCCCTGCGGGGCTGTGCAAGCTCGGGGGGCAAGCCGTCGAGATAAGGAAAGCCGGGTAAAAAACCGATCATGACAACCCGATAAACCGGCGATGAATGCGCTCTGACAAAAGCCTCTGGCGACATGCTGCTGCGCTGGGCTGCTTCCAGCAAGTCCGGACCTCCATCCCCGCCATAAGAGACGGGAATCTCGATAGGAGGCCGTTCCAGCACTTTTTCGAGCGGAGGCAACAGGCTGAGCCTATTGTCTATCCTAATTTTGGCCGATTGCCAAAGAGCAGGGGCTTCCTTATTTTCCTTGGATCTGCTTTCCTTGGAAACGTTCCTGTCGGACTTGAACAGCTTGATCGGATCGTATACAGCAAGCACCGAATCATATCCCGGCACGGCATCCTCAAGCCATTCCCAGCCGCTAGCCTCCAGCCATGCAGCTGCGTGAGCCATCTGCCGTTGCAAACGCTCCCCCTGCAGCGCTGGCTCGCTGGAGCGGATCATAATTGCTCTGTCACCTGCCGGCAAGCTCATCAGCAATGGACGGCCTGCGGGATTATCAAGCTCGCTGTTTCCCGCTCCTCTAGTTCCTTCATTCTGCTCCATGATTCCCTCTCCTTTCTTCTCTCTATTTTACCACCTCCTAAGCATAGTTAACTTGAAAAGAAGAAACTCTATTTGTTATAGTTAGTGCTTCATCTAACTTCAATTAAACTGTATCCACATAGGTATGAAATGACTTATCCGGCAAGCGTTCACTAATGCTTGTGCTGCGGTATTTCGCTAGCTCAAGCAGCCCCGCGGCTCAAGTCGCGGGGCTGCTTTCTGCTATCTTTCATTTGCTGCTCTGCAAGCTTTGCCCACTGGATCGAGATGCTCTGCCAGCAAGCTAAACAGATTTCGCAGCTTCCAGCTTTTCCATAAAAACTTTTTGCTGGAGGCAGTCGTTGATTGCACAGGAGGCTACAACATCATGCTTACCGCCCACATGCTGGGAAAACAATATAAAACAGAATGGGCACTGCGACCGCTAACCCTTCAGCTAGGGACCGGCTTGCACGGACTGCTTGGCCCGAACGGCGCTGGTAAATCGACGCTGCTGCGGCTGTTCGCCGGAATGCTCGCGCCAACTACAGGCGACGCCTTGCTGCGTGGCAGTTCGGTGCGGGATTTCCGCCGCAATGGGGGCCGGATCGGCTACCTTCCGCAGAATATGCGGGTGCTGCCCCAATTCACCGCTCGCCAGTGGCTGCTTCATGCAGCTTCGCTGCAAAGCAAAGCCAGCCTCAAGGAGCGGATGCTGATCGTCGACGATGTGCTGGAACAGGTTAATCTGCGGAGCGAGGCTGATGTGCCGGCCCGTTCCTACTCTTTCGGCATGATCAAGCGTCTGGGCGTCGCGCAGGCACTGCTATCGGCTAGCGATCTGCTGATCGTCGACGAGCCGACCGCCGGGCTCGATCCCGAGGAAAGAATCCGCCTCCGCCGAGTACTCGCCGAAGCGGCAGCGACGAGAGTTGTATTGCTCTCAACGCATGTACTCGGTGATATCGGGGCCAGCTGCCGCGAAGTAATCGTGCTCGGCCGTGGACGGCTGATGTACCATGGCAGCACGCAGGGTCTGGCAGGGTTTGCCGAAGACCGCACTTGGGCCTGGGAAACGTCTGAGAATGAATGGCGGCGGATGCCGCTGGACGGTCTGCTTTCTGCCCGCAAAACCGACGAGGGCATTTTATGCCGCGCCTTGTCGGAGCGCTCGCCGTCACCTTTTGCACAGCGTGTCGAGCCGACAATGGAAGAAGGTTATCTAGCGCTGATGGGACATCAGGATCACCAGGAAGCGGGAGGGCTGTTCTGATGCACATCATGCTGCGACAAGCAGCGATGGAGCTAAGATCGCTAATGTTGCTGCGCTGGACACTGCTGCTGCCCGCCGCTGCTGCAGTTTGGATGATTTTGCACACATGGAGATTGCGCCCGGAATCGTCTCAGGACGTCAACCTGTACGCTGCAGATACCCATATCATGCTGCTCATGCTCACAACAGCCATCCCACTGCTGCTCGGCGTACTCCTGATCCGGCGCGACCTGCTTCATCCTTCTGCAGAATGGCTGTTCCGGCTGCCCGTCTCGGCCGGCGGTTGGATGGCTTCCAAATGGCTGGCCGGGTTTGCTTACATGACTCTTTACACAGCAGCAGTCAGCGCCGCTTATGCCGCTTCCGCTCTTCGCCACGGCGTGCCCCTCTATTCAATCTGGCGGCAGATCGGCCTGTATGCGCTAATGTACGAGCAAGCTTTTGCCCTGTCGCTGGCGCTCGGCTTATTTCTGGGTGTACTGCTGCCGCTCCGTTTCTCGCTGCCGGCCGCGTTCTGCGCCTGGGTGTTCGGCTCCTTATTTCTGCAAACCTATATTCGGCCGGTTTATGAACTAGGTTGGTTGAAGGCGTTTTACTTGCAGCCGCTGTTCAACAATAGTCTTATAGGTAACGAGGCCTGGTCCTTTATTTTGGCCAAAGGTGAACTGCTGCGCATCCTTCTATTCGGTGCTATATTCGCGATATTCCTGCTGACAGCAGGAGCCGCCTTGCTTGGACGCAGCAAACCGCCGCTAAATCGGCGGCGTCCATGGCTGCTGACGCTGGCAGCGCTGCTTGCAGCAACAGCGGCTTTCCTGCCTTTCTCCTCGCTCAACATGGAGAGAAATGAGCATCGTCAACAGCTGGAAGCAGCGGCTGCCAAGCCTGGCGAGCTGCAGGAACCAGCTCCCTACCGTTTCCAACTGGACCGAATGAAGTTACAGGTGGATTCGTTGCCGGAGCAAACTGGATTCGAAGCTCTGGCTACCTTGGACATCCCTACCGTCCACGGCAAACTGCTTCCCGCTGAAGGAAACGTCCTTCTTTATCGCAAAGAAAATACCGTCTCACTATTACTTTATCCTTCGCTCGAGGTGCGCTCGGTGGAGCTGAATGGCGTGCCAATTACCTGGGAACGCCAAGGTGATAGGATCCAATTTTCCGAAGATCTGCTCAATCACTATCAGTACACACAGACAGTAGAGATCACCTATAACGGCCAGCTGGACGAATGGCTGAGCGGAGCGGGCGGCAGTGAAAGCTATCTCGCATTCACACGCAAAAACGCCCTTTATCTGCCCGCATCACTAGGCTGGTACCCGCTGCCGGGCGGCGATACGCTGCTTGCACTGGGCGAAGATCAGCATCTGCTAGATCGACCTGCATCCAATATTACGCCGAATACGGAGTACGAGGTCGTTCTGTCTGGCTTCGATACGCAATTGTTCGGGACGATTCAAAATGAAGAAATATCATCAGCATCTACTCGCTTCCAGGGCGTCTCGGATAGCGGTTTAACGGTAGTGGGCGGCCGGTTCCAACGCATCAAGCTCCCGAGCGAGCCGATCGAGATCGTGACAACTCCGGGCAATGCCGATGAGGCCAATGAATTTCTGAAGCGTTTTGCAGAACGCCGCAGGGGTCTGGAGACACTGACCGGAACACCACTGAACTCCGTTCGGCAGATTTTCTTTTTCCCGATGCATCTGATTGGAACTCCAATGGCGACACCATCTATCACCCGTTCCTGGTATGCCGAGAACGACACTTTGTTCATTCCGCAGACGGAACATCGTAATCTTGATAGCTACGCTGAAGATGCGCTGAGCACATTACTCTTATTCGGAGATACCGGTCGTGGAGCTGAAAATGCCCGTAAAGAAGCAGTGGCAAAACCATCCGTTGCCTTGGAGATCCGCTCCGCTTATGCTTATCTGTATAATAAAGAGAGCGGGGATAAGGACCCATACCGGCTCCAAGCCGATGAAACGCCGGAATGGAAGGCGATCCAGACGCTAATTGACGCGGCTTATGCCCGTGGCCATGCTGGCCTAATTCATGAAGTGTTAGCAGGCTTCCGCAAGTCCGGACTGACATTGCCGGAGCCGCCGCGCAACGCAGCCGGAGAGTGGCTTGCCGCGGATGCTGTTCCTTATATAACAATCGACGATTTCATGAGAGAATGGCGCAAATTAATGCCGGATGATAAGCTGCCAGCGATGCCCCAAGACGAAGGAGGTTAATACCGTGACGGATGAAGAATTGGTCCAGGGAATGATGAACGGCGATCAGGCCTGTTTTGAAGCGCTTGTTCACCGCTATCATGCCCCTTTGTCAGGGTTCCTGCAGCGCCAGTTAAAGGATCCCGGACGAGCGGAGGATATCGTGCAGGAAACATTCCTCAAGCTGATCCGCCAGCTCAAAGATAAACGTAATCCCGATAACGTCCAGGCTTGGCTGTATCGGGTTGCCATGAATCAGTGCCGTGACTATTGGAAAAGTTCCGGTTATCAGACCGACCGCAACCGCTTTGGCGAGCCGCCGGAGCGTAAGGACGAACGGACTTCCGTTGTGGAGCTGGCCGAGCGCCAGGAGACACGCCGCGAAATCCGGCAGACGCTCGACGAGCTCCCTAAGGTGCAGCGAGAGGTTGTGCTGCTCCGCTTTTATCAGGATCTCAAGCTGCAAGACATCGCTGATGTGCTCCAATTACCACTTGGTTCGGTAAAGACGCATCTGTACAAAGCGCTCCGCCGACTCAAGTCCAAGCTGAGCAAGGATCAGGAAGTTCCACTACCCGCGAGAGGAGGCAAAAAAGATGGAATTGCCGAACGATAAAGAATTGAAACAGCTGGAAGACGAGCTTCGCGCTCCCCTGGCATCCATACAAGTGTTTCCCGTTAAAGCGGCCGACACAGTACGCTTGCTCGCTGCTCTACAGCCAGCCTTCGAAGGGTTGCGGCCGGAACTGGCGGGAAGCGGTATACCCGACTGGATGAAGGACAATCAGACTGGCTCCAAGCACCCAACATTGCTTAAGCTGCTTCGTACGCAGCTTGGGGCTTACTCCCGGGCCTACTGGCTGGCTAGCCTCGGCGTTTTTTTGATGCTGATGTACATTTTGCCTTACGGCTCGGGGGAAGAAGGCTCCTCCATGCTCAGCGAGGTAAGCGGCAAGCTGTCGCTTTTCCTGCCGATGATGTTCCTCTCTGGTCTGTTATATAGCTTCCGCAGCTGGAACCGGGAAATGCGTACGATCGAAAGTATCACCCCCTATCCGCCTGCGCTGCTATTAATGGCCCGGGTCATGATTGTCGGCGGCCTCAACGTGCTGTTTGGTCTGGCAGCTTCGCTGTATATGGCCTCACGGCTCGAGCAGTTCCCGGTGTTGCCGTTTATCCTGCAATGGATGTCGCTCATTCTGCTCATTGCTGGCGGAGCCGCATATGTCATGCTTAGAGCAGGTGTCAAAAGCTCCTTCGTCGTCGGTTCTCTGTTCTGGATGGGCTGGAATGTAATGGAATATGTACTGCGCATGCCGGAAAACGGTAGCTCCGCGCCGGAAGCAATTCGCACCGCGATTTACTGGCTCTGCCTTGGCGCCGGCATCATGATGACCTGGATGGCCTACCGCCGCAGCCTTGTGATCAAACGCGTCGTATAGGGGGCTGCAAGTATGATCGAGCTTAGCGGAGTTCGCTGGGAACGGCGTGCTGGCGTATTCACGCTGGATGTTCCCCGTCTGCTGCTGCGCGAGGGCATCACGGTGATGGCCGGTGCGAATGGTTCTGGTAAATCCTCGCTGCTACAGCTGCTCGCAACAGCAGAATTCCCGGATCAAGGCGGTATCCGTTACGGCACTATGAGCGGCGACCGCGATCTGGCAGCGATTCGGGCTTCAATCGGCTATGTGCCGACTGGGCTTGAACTGTACGAGGATATGAAAACGGAAAGGCTGCTGCGCTACCTATCCGAACTGAAAGGCGAGGCCGGAAAAACCGAGACGGATCGTGTCATAACGCTATTCCAACTTGAGCCGTACCGGCGGCGAGCAATCAAAACGCTGCCTCAAGGCGTCCGTCAGCGCATCGCCTTGGCTCAGTCCGTTATCGGCTCACCTGACTATCTCTTTTTGGACGAGCCGCTCAACGCGCTGGACTCCATCGAAAGGCTGCGGCTCATCCGCTTCCTGGCCTCCTATGCCCGTGGACGCTCCGTCGTTGTTTCTACCCATGAGCTGAATGAATGGGAAGCATGGGCCACCCGCATCCTGTGGCTGGACGAAGGCAAACCGCTGTTCCATGGTACGCCCCAGTATTGGACAGCAGGGCTGCCCAATACGGTCTGGGCCGGAGCCGTAACCCATGAGCGGTACTTGGAGCTTCCTCCCGAGACGCTGCTCCAGGTTCGGCCGGAGCAGGAGCTTTGGAGTGTGCGGCTGCTGGCCGAGAGCAGTCCCGGACGGGAATTCTCCCGTCAGGAGGCCACTCTCGAGGATGCTTACTTTATCCGCTCCCGGGCTAAATAGAAGTCGTTCGTTTTGGGTAATATGAAGCGGTTGATGAACTTCTCCTCTCGTCACTCATTGGTTTGACATTGTAAGTTTATTAAGGGGCCGCCCCAAAAGTCATTGGTAGATGATGACTTAGGGCTGCCCCTTTAATTTGTTTTGAAATAGCCGAGAAGACTCCCTCTTCTATATGGGGAGGTCTTCTCGGCTTAGATCGCAAGTACAATATAGGCTGATGGCGCTGAGTTGGTTTTGAAGCTGAAGCTCTTTGAGCTTTGTTCGTGTACATGAACTTGAGCACCCTCATGCGTAACGAAACTCAGAAGCCTTATTTCAGCAAAATGAGGGGGTTTCGAGACGTAACGGAACTGAGAGACGTTATTCAGGGAGTCGTGTGGTAAAATCAACCTTTTTGACTCAAATAACGCCGCTCAGTTTCGTTAGCCATTTCATTTGCTGTTTTGAGGGGGTATAGGCTCTCTCAGTTCCGTTAGGATGTGCAAGAACAAGCCGGGTGCTTCGAGCTTAACTTTCCTCTGCCAGATGCATCGGAATTTTAACGGTTATCCGTTCAACACCAATTCCATTGCTGAATTTCTAAGTATAAATCCTCTTTTTTCATAAACTGATTTCCCATCTGCAGAAGCGTTTAAAATTATACGACCGACATTATTGCTTTTTGCAAATTCAATACAATTATCCATTAAAGCCGTCGCGATTCCCTTTCCCCTATAATTAGGAATAGTGTAGACATTCGTTATGTAAGCATCAATTCCTAAGAGATTATGTAAATATGGTGGGCGCATGATTAAAATTAATCCGCATGTTCCAATTATTTTCCCTTGGGATTCTGCAACAAATGAGATGTACTCTCCATTATTCAAATGTTTTTCATAATACATCTTGTTAGCATTTCTGATCTTATCCATCTCCTCCTTATTTTTTATATTTCCTACTTCTTGAAGTAGTTCAATTCGAAGTTCAAGAAGATTTTCTAAATCAGAATGTTTCGCACGTCTTATTTTAAACTCCATATAATGCAACGCTCCTCTCTTGAAAAATGTATTAGCCATATGCCAGACTCTGTCCACATTAATACTTCATAGAAATTCGAATTAGCATAATCCGTCCTAACGTGTGTGTAATAAGATACTTCGTCATATCTTTAGCTGTAGAGTAGAAACTCCCTCTATTTGTAACAGCAAGCCTTAACACTTTGTTTGAAAATTAGCTTTTCCTTCCAAAGTTGCATGCAAGAATTTTTTCGACTTTCTCAATCGCTTCTGAATATCTTCAATTTCTTTGATTTTTACGTTCATAGAATCTCAAGGTTGATATTGGCAGTCCCGTTAATTTTGAAAAATCATTTATTCTTATCCACTAGCGTTGCATAAATGTTTTCGAAACTTTCGAAATATTGAGTTATCTCATCGTACATGCACAAAAAAATCCTTTACAATAGATATGGGAGGTAGTACCTGTCCATAATCCACTGAAAGGATTAGCGCATGGATAAGGATACCCTATTTTCTTCATTTGGTAAATGGATTGCACCCATTTTTACGAAAACGTTCACAGATCGAATCGCCGAAACTCGCCAGGATGCGTATGTTAAAAAGCTCACGACGACTGCATATCTCAAGCTGTTTTTGCACGCTCAACTGCATCAGCGGGAGGGCCTTAGGAGCATTGCAGATGATTTGCTGAGTCAAGCCTTCCAGCACGAACTCGGATTTGAGTCCATCTCGTCCAGCCAACTTTGCCGGAAAAACAATGGGGTCGATCCGGAGCTGCTTCGGCATGTTTTCGAGCAATTGGCCAAGAAGATCGTATCGAAATACACGGCTCTTGGAGACCGGCATGCGATCAAAATCATCGATTCTACGACGGTTTCGCTTTGTCTGCAGACGTATAAGTGGGCGCAATTTCGCAAAACGAAAGCGGGCATCAAGCTTCATCTGCGTCTAGCTTTTGTTGGCGAAGACGACGTTCTTCCTGAATTCGCGACGATTACACCCGCCAAGAAAAATGACCGGACCCAAATGGACTCGCTCATCGATGAGGAAGGCGTCACTTATGTGTTTGACCGCGGTTACGTGGACTACAAGGCGTTTGACTCGTACAGTGAGCGCGGGATTCATTTCGTGACACGGCTGAAAAACAACGCTGTTATTGAGCCGATCGAGTCATTTGAGATCCCAACTGGCAGTTTGGTGACAATGGACGAACGTGTACGGATCGGCTCCTCACAAAAGCGAGCCAAACATGAATTCCGCATGATTGAAACTTCCGATTCAGAGGGAAATCAGCTGATTCTCGTTACGAATCATTTTGATCGGACAAGCGATGAAATTTCGGCGATGTACCGGAGCCGTTGGGTGATAGAAACGTTCTTTAAATGGATGAAGCAGCATCTGCGAATCAAGCGGTTTTACGGAACAAGTGATCGTGCTGTGCACAACCAGATTTGGATCGGGCTGATTGCCTTTTGCCTGCTGGTGCTGGTGAAACAGGACACGAAGACGCCACATTCTCTGCTGCAGTTAAGCCGGTGGCTAAACGTATTGTTGTGGAAACCGAGTGAGCACTGGCTGAATCGAATCCATCGTCCACCGAGTCGGAAGTCAACGGGTCGTAAACGAAGCGAATCGTCGTAATCGCAAGAGCCAGAAAACAGGTTTGTCGGAACTCATTTCTTATATACATAAATTACCAAATGGACAGGGCTACCTCTAAGGAGAGTTCGACCTTTTGGTTTTGTTGACATCGATAGTGTGTTTGAATATTCAATTTATTTTATAGTGAAGGTTTATGCAACGCTAGTGATTCTTATCATTTGGCCTCTCTTTATTCATTTGCTATAAACCTCGGTTTATAGTTCATAATGCGATTATGATAACGATCGACATAAACAATGTCAAAAAAATTTTCCGTTATCAAAGGGAGAGATTCTATGTTTAACGGTATTCTGAACAACGATTTCGCCAGTATAGTCAAGGGAAGGCGTTCAGTCCGTAATTATGATGAGAACATTAAAATATCAAAAGAAGAGATAAGCGAAATCATTTCGGAAGCCAGTCTGGCTCCGTCCTCTGCAAATATGCAGCCTTGGCGTGTACTTGTGGTTGATACGCCGGAAGGAAAAGAGAAGCTAAGACCTCTTGTGCGTTTCAATACTTTACAAAACGATACTTCATCTGCCATGTTATTAATTTTTGGTGATACCCAGAGCTATTTATATGCTGAGGAAATTTACAATACTGCCGTGGAACAAGGAAACATGCCCGCTGAAGTACGCGATAGTCAACTCAAAACCATTCTATCCATGTTTCCAACCCTGCCAAAGGAAATGAAAGTTGAAGTTGCCAAGGTCGATAGCAGCCTCTTTGCCATGCAGTTAATGTTAGTAGCTCGTGCACACGGGTATGATACGAATCCAATGGCAGGCTTTGAAGTTGACCAGGTAGCTAAAGCATTTGATTTAGATGAAGAACGCTATGTTCCAGTAATGATTATTTCAATAGGAAAAGCCAAGGAAGAAGGATATGAATCCGTTCGATTAAGTTCTGACAAGATTATATTTTGGAGCTAACCGTTTATTCGTAAGGTATAGCACAGTTGCTTAATACAGGGACCAATAGTTTATTAAAAACAGTGGCAGCCCAGGGCTTTATTTCCCGTCCACAGCTGCCGCATCTTCTTTCATGGGGATTATTTTAATACCTTCATCCAAGTCTATTATTATGCCTATGTCCGGCAAGATGTCTTTCCTAACTTACAGCAGGAATTGCCGAAAAACTTGCCGTTACTTATGATAAGGTTCACCGTATCGCCGTAACAGCGAGAAACAGATCATTTAGTCCGAATAGGCTATGGTAGACCTAAGCATATTTGATCGTTCGGTCCGGATATGCTATGGTAGACCTAAGCATATTTGACCGTTCGGTCCGAATAAACTATGGTAGGTCCATACTTTTTCGTAAAGAGGTCTATTCCACCAAAGAAAGCGAGGCATCTGAATGAGTACCATTTCCTCCGAAAAGGCCGTACATATCATGAGTCTTTTCACAATCAGTTTTATTCGTAAAGATTATGATTCAATGCTCGATTTGTTTGATGAAGATGTAATTTTTGAATTTCCTTATGCCCCTCAACCGTATCCAAAACAATTGGTAGGCAAAGCGGCGCTGAAGCAGCACCTTGACATGTTGGAAGACATGCTTGAGATTACTTCTTTTACGACACCGATCGTTCATGTGTCGGCCGATACCCCGGTGTTCATTGCACAGTTTGAAGGAAGCGGCACCGTACTGGCGGAAGGTATGCCTTATGAACAACAATACATTTCTGTAGTAGAAGTTAAAGACGACAAGATTATAAGGTATCAAGACTACTGGAACCCGTTAGCGCTTTGATGTAAAGATTTGATCAATGATAAAGGAGCTGCTCTCATGCATATCGAACCATCAACTCGAATTCTGCTCACCGGGGGACAAGGGAAAACTTCCTCCCGTATTGCGCAACTTTTAATTAACCAAGGCTATCCCATCCGAAGTGCCGGGCGTAGCGCATCTAATATGGACGATGCAGGGGCTGACCATGTACGCTTTGACTGGTACGATGACTCCAACCATGAAATCGTTTTGCAAGGCATTAGCGCAATTTATCTTGTTGCCCCGCCGGATATGCATCCCGAAGAAGTCATGATTCCTTTCATCCGTAGAGCACTCGACGCTTCTATTCGCCGATTCGTTCTGCTGTCCAGCGCATCCGTCTCAGAGTATGGACCGGTTTTTGGCCCCGTCCATCAGTACCTGCAAGAGCACGCACCTGAATGGGCTGTGTTGCGTCCTTCTTATTTCATGCAAAATTTCACTGAAGGCGGACACGGGCATACCCTGCGTCAGCAAGGGCAAATCTTTACCGCTACTGGTGACGGCAAAGTAGGATTCGTAGATGCAGAAGATATTTCCGCAGTCGGTTTTCATGCGCTAACTGACAAGGAGCCGCACAACAGGGAGCATATTATTACAGGGCCTCAATCACTCTCTTATGATGAAGTAGCCGCTTTGATCCACAGGCTTACCGGCCTAACCGTCGATCATCGCCTCATTACAGAAGAACAATATGCAGAAGCGCTTACTGCTGCAAGCGTACCTGCGACCTATGCCGAATTCCTTGCAGTGTTGGATGTCCGTATCCGTCTGGAAGGTTCAGAAGACCAGGTTACAGACACTGTACTCCGTGTTACCGGACGAAAGCCGCGCTCATTTGAGGATTTCATCCAGGACAATAGAACCTGGTTCCATTCCGCTTAACAGCCCGTAGCAATTACATAGAAGGGCTTTCCCAATCGTCATCGCAGATGAACAAGGGGAAGCCCTTCTTTTTATACAACTCAATTTACTTTACTTGCCTTCATGATGGACAGCACAATCTGCTTAATACTGACCAATTTCTGTTCATCCATTCCTAGCTTTGCCGCAAATACCAAGGCTATTCTTTCATTCGCAAGAAACCGGGACAAGTCTCTGATATTCAATTCTATACTTAATTCTCCCTGTTCCATCCCTTTTTCCAGCATCGTATAAAAAGCATGCTCTACCTGTTCGGTATTCGCATGTAAAAATGCAGCCAACTCCTCGTCATGAAGTGCCTGCTCAATCGCGCTGCTGATGATGAAGCATTTCTGCCGCAACTCCGGGTCTGTGAGAATCCTAATCATCGTGGAGAAAGCCTGCTCCACTTTGTCAGTGACCGTTCCCGGCTGATCCAACAGTTGCTGCAGGTCATGATTTTTTTGATCCATATAGTATTTGACCGCCGTAAGGAATAAATCACGCTTAGTGCCGTATGTGTCATATATACTCTGGCGGGCAATACCCAGCCCAGTTATTAAGTCTGGCAGCGAGGTTCCTTCATAGCCCCGGCTTCCAAAGACGCTCATGGCTTTATGTAGTACTTCATTCGTATCAAATGCTTTTGTTCTTGCCACCTTCAGTGCCCCTTTTAATTTTATCATAGGGCAAACAACGAAAAGCTGCAACGATAGTTAAGAATTCAACGGCCTGATTGTCGGTGCTTCAGCACTTTACCTATGATCACCTTTTTATATCCCCAAAGGGCGTGGCCGCAGGCAGCCGCTTCGACGCCTTCTGACAAGACACTCGACCTTTCTACGTCGGAATAGCTTTTTTAACCGTACGGATGATCCTTCGCACGGCTACAATCGATTTATTCTGCTTTCGATATATTGATTACTTCCAGATTTATTCGGCCATTTCTTTAATAACGTGTTATATCATACACCTACTTCGATACTAAGTCCCTTAGGTTTACGACTACCTTTACTCTCCGCTTTACCACTATTTGTGGTACGGTTCTACACTTAATGTTGAAGGTGTGCTGGGTTTGACGCTTACAGTCACTATTGTTTAATCTGCCAATATATCTACTCACTAGCGTTGCATAAACCTTCACTATAAAATAAATTGAATATTCAAACACACTATCGATGTCAACAAAACCAAAAGGTCGAACTCTCCTTAGAGGTAGCTCTGTCCATTTGGTAATTTATGTATATACGAAATGAGTTCCGACAAACCTGTTTTCTGGCTCTTGCGATTACGACGATTCGCTTCGTTTACGACCCGTTGACTTCCGACTCGGTGGACGATGGATTCGATTCAGCCAGTGCTCACTCGGTTTCCACAACAATACGTTTAGCCACCGGCTTAACTGCAGCAGAGAATGTGGCGTCTTCGTGTCCTGTTTCACCAGCACCAGCAGGCAAAAGGCAATCAGCCCGATCCAAATCTGGTTGTGCACAGCACGATCACTTGTTCCGTAAAACCGCTTGATTCGCAGATGCTGCTTCATCCATTTAAAGAACGTTTCTATCACCCAACGGCTCCGGTACATCGCCGAAATTTCATCGCTTGTCCGATCAAAATGATTCGTAACGAGAATCAGCTGATTTCCCTCTGAATCGGAAGTTTCAATCATGCGGAATTCATGTTTGGCTCGCTTTTGTGAGGAGCCGATCCGTACACGTTCGTCCATTGTCACCAAACTGCCAGTTGGGATCTCAAATGACTCGATCGGCTCAATAACAGCGTTGTTTTTCAGCCGTGTCACGAAATGAATCCCGCGCTCACTGTACGAGTCAAACGCCTTGTAGTCCACGTAACCGCGGTCAAACACATAAGTGACGCCTTCCTCATCGATGAGCGAGTCCATTTGGGTCCGGTCATTTTTCTTGGCGGGTGTAATCGTCGCGAATTCAGGAAGAACGTCGTCTTCGCCAACAAAAGCTAGACGCAGATGAAGCTTGATGCCCGCTTTCGTTTTGCGAAATTGCGCCCACTTATACGTCTGCAGACAAAGCGAAACCGTCGTAGAATCGATGATTTTGATCGCATGCCGGTCTCCAAGAGCCGTGTATTTCGATACGATCTTCTTGGCCAATTGCTCGAAAACATGCCGAAGCAGCTCCGGATCGACCCCATTGTTTTTCCGGCAAAGTTGGCTGGACGAGATGGACTCAAATCCGAGTTCGTGCTGGAAGGCTTGACTCAGCAAATCATCTGCAATGCTCCTAAGGCCCTCCCGCTGATGCAGTTGAGCGTGCAAAAACAGCTTGAGATATGCAGTCGTCGTGAGCTTTTTAACATACGCATCCTGGCGAGTTTCGGCGATTCGATCTGTGAACGTTTTCGTAAAAATGGGTGCAATCCATTTACCAAATGAAGAAAATAGGGTATCCTTATCCATGCGCTAATCCTTTCAGTGGATTATGGACAGGTACTACCTCCCATATCTATTGTAAAGGATTTTTTTGTGCATGTACGATGAGATAACTCAATATTTCGAAAGTTTCGAAAACATTTATGCAACGCTAGTGATATCTACTATCAAATACGATTTCTTTTCTGATTTTGTGTACCATCACTTGTGATAAGGTTCTCCGCAATGTCTGTAACGGCAAGTTTTAAAACGAAAATAGGAGCCCCATAGCTGCAAGCTCCGTATAGTGTACCAGAAAATATCCTTACTCTTCTATATTTTTGAACGTACACATTTGGGAAGTAATGCCTGGTTTACCAATAGTTATAAGAAGGACCCCTAACAATCGAAGAAGTACCTCTACTTTTATTCCTACCTTAAACCCTCCTTTACCCCTCTCTAAAAGACCCAAGTCAATCAGTTTATTTACGGTTAGATCAAAATCAGCATCCAATGCGGAATCGTTTTTTAACGAACTTTCGCTAATCGCGATATCTGAAGCAAAATAATGTTTTTGGGTAAACAAAGCCGTAAATAGAGAATCCCATTCTTCCGGGAATAGGTCGAATGGTAACGACTGGTCCTTCCAAATTGTTTCAGTTTCCCTTAAGGCCTCGATAGAAACATTACAAAAAAACTTTCCCCTCCACCAAACTGTGGCCCCATCAGGACCTGCGTGTACAAAAGGCAACCCCAGTTCAGTAGAGTCATTTTCTAATGTTGTTTTGTTAGGCTCCAAAGACATGTCATCAATTAAATGAAAGAGTTTAAAGGCTAAATCGATTTTTCTGCTTGGTTCCAGCTCCCGCATTTCAGATTCAAGAGATGGGAGATAGCGATTTATACCACCAATTTTGTCAGCCCCAAGTAAAAAATCAGTTGTACACTCAAGAGCCAGAGCAAGATTTACTAGGAGCGTAGTATCCGGTAGGGAATCGCCATTTTCCCATTTTGAAACAGCCTGACCTGATACATTCAATTGTTGTCCTAGTTGTTCCTGTGTCATCCCTCTGCGATGTCGAAGTACAACGATTCGTTTTCCCATCCCCGTTACATTAGCCAATCTCAAAACACCTCTTTTCAAGACTAGTAATCTTAAAACGCTCTAGGGAGCGGTTAAACCGGATTCCCTCGCTTTCGTTTTGATTATAGTTCCATGGGAATATTTGGGGTATAGAGGTGTGCTTTATATATACAACCACAAGTTGATTTTTCCTACTTATAGTTGAGGGGAATTCAACCTGGTCTCCAGTTAGCTTAAAAACCGGTTCTTCACGGGGGCCGGAGCGCAAGAG
This sequence comes from Paenibacillus herberti, assembly GCF_002233675.1. Lineage (GTDB taxonomy): Bacteria > Bacillota > Bacilli > Paenibacillales > Paenibacillaceae > Paenibacillus_O > Paenibacillus_O herberti. Next base: position 2,512,261 of record NZ_NMUQ01000001.1, read on the forward strand.
GAGTTCGATTAGACCATAAATTCACATTTCTATATAGACACAAAGCCACTCCAGACAATGGAGTGGCTTTGTTAATGGAACTTCTCTCTATCTTAACAATGTAAGTATTTCTTTTACAGAATTATCAACAAATGGTCGTTCAGGACGAGATTTCATGAACACGGTAAGTCCTATTAACGATATGAGTAGCGTCTGCGCTAAACCCTTTGCGTTAATACCGGGATCAAGCTCACCTGAGCGTAAACCTCGTTCAATCGTTTCTTGGAATATTACCGAGAGATACATCTGATGTTCTCTTGTGAGAATTTCAAATTTCTCATCATGAGGCGCAAGTTCCACCATCGAATTGATGCAAAAGCACCCCCGTTTCGGACTTTCCTCATATTCTTTTGCCACCATATTTTCAAAAAAGGCACGGAATGCCTCTTTAACAGAAGAATTAGTTTGAAGATTGGTGCGAACATAGGCAGCATGGGAACTCGTATATTTTCGTAACGCAGCTTCGAATAATCCTTTTTTGTCTCCAAAGGTGGAGTATATGCTTGGACGCTGAATGCCCATTCTTGATGTCAAGTCGCTTAAAGAGGTTGCTTCGAACCCTTTTTCCCAAAATAGTTGCATAGCTGCATCCAATGCCTTTTCCTCATCAAATTCGCGTTGTCGAGCCATAGCAACCCCCTATTTTCATATCGAACGGTACATTATGATTTTATTGTATGAAGATCATACTGTCAATAATATTAAGTCCTTACAAGATGATCTTGACAGTTATCTTTTTCCAGAGTTATATTTATCAATAAATTTCATACCAAACGGTATTTTATTTATTCTAAGGAGGCGTCACCTTTGAGGAAGTTTGTTGAAGAACCGAAAGTCATTACCGTGGATTATACAGACAAACACGTTGAACCAGCTCAAGAAGCGCTCCTAACATCAGAATCAGTGCCCACATCTTTAATGTCTCGCAAGGTTGCACTCTTATTTGCAATCGCCTGCGGACTGGCAGTCGCCAACATATATTACGCGCAACCGTTGCTAGACGCTATTTCAAACGAGTTCGGTATTACTCATTCATCCGTCGGCATTATTATTACAATCACTCAAGTTTGTTACGCACTTGGACTGCTACTGTTAGTGCCCCTCGGAGATTTATTAAATCGACGTTGGCTGATCACTGGACAGATGTTAGTATCCGTGTTGGCTTTAATTGTGGTTGGCACCGCCCCCACCAGCATGGTGTTATTCATAGGCATAGCTGCGGTTGGATTGTTTGCCGTTGTGACACAGACGCTCGTTGCGTTCGCGGCAACTTTGGCTGCCCCAGCCGAACGTGGGCGTGCCGTGGGTGTTGTGACAAGTGGAATTGTAATTGGTATTCTACTGGCGCGAACTTTCGCTGGCGTATTAACGGATTTAGCCGGTTGGCGCTCTGTCTACCTTGTCTCTGCTGTATTAACGCTAATCATGGCCTGTGTATTATTTCGGGTGTTGCCGCATGATGAGCACAAAAGAGAATCATTATCCTACCTACAGTTGATTCGTTCGCTGCTCACGTTGTTCGCACAAGAACGAATTCTGCGAATCCGTGGTACACTAGCCCTGATGATTTTTACCGCTTTCAGTATATTATGGACTTCCCTAGTGCTGCCTCTCAGCGCTCCACCGCTTTCTCTTTCACATACTGCGATTGGAGCTTTTGGCCTCGCTGGAGTTACTGGGGCATTAGCAGCAGCACGAGCAGGTCGTCTTGCCGATCGAGGTTTAGGGCAGAAGACCACAGGCGTGGCATTAATTTTGCTGCTTATATCATGGTTGCCAATAAGTTATACTCAACATTCGCTTCTCGCATTAATCGTCGGCATTATCCTTCTTGACCTGGCAGTACAAGCCGTACATGTCACTAATCAGAGCATGATCCTTACTTTGCGCCCTGAGGCACGCAGTAGGCTTACTGCTGGTTACATGATTTTCTATTCCATTGGTAGCGCCACCGGGTCAATCGCATCCACCAGTATCTATGCTTACTCAGGCTGGAATGGAGTTTGCTTGTTAGGTGCAATTGTCAGTGCTTTGGCTCTTCTATTCTGGGCATTGACCCATCGCCTTAAATGAAAGTATTGCGTCGGGAACGCACCACTTGCCTGCCTTGCAACTCTAGCACGATGGCTAATAAACGATCTGTTTTGTTCATTGACTGCCCCCTTGAGGCGTAATGCTGTATAGCAAAGATACACCAATCTATGGTGATACGTAACCGCTGATCAACCCTACGAGCAAGTCGTTCAGCGGCATAATCTGCGGCTCGATGCCCTCTGGCTTTTTGTGACTGTTACCGATGCCGCTATCATCTGTGAGAAACACATAAGTTCCGCCGGTGGCAATGGCAATAGAGCGCATTAACATCTCCGTTTCCAGGTCCGTGCCGCTGGCAGCGACTGGAATGATGCGAATCCCCTTCTCCGCAGCGGTTTGTGTCATCTGCCCAATACGTTCCAGCTCTTTTTGGCCGCGATGAGGAGGAGCGTCGAGCACAAGCAGCATCAACCTAGCCGTGGCGCTTGCGTTCCAGTCATGCTCGTTGATAGCGTTCAACAATGCTGCATCAACCGCTTCGGGATAATCCTGGCCCCCATCGGCTTCCTGCGCGGCGATTTGAGCTTGCGCCTTTGCCGCATCCTCCTGGAACGGGAACGATCGGATGACGTATTCATCCCCTTCATCACGATAAAAATTCGGGCTGATCCTGATATTCAGATTCTGCCCATTTTTCATTTTAACGCTGGACACAACATTCGTCAGTTCTTCGGACAAATACTTCAATTCATCTGCCATCGAGCCAGTCGTGTCGACAACCAGCATAAGGTCCAGTGTTTTTTTCGGCTGCGTCAGCTTGCCCGCAACATTGATTTTTATCGTTTCCCCGTTCCATTCCTTATCCTGAACAACGTAAGAGGACAAATCTGTTTTATCTGCAGGTACTTGAATCGTACAATCTTGTGGAATCGAAGGTTTGCTCCGTTCTGCATTCTCTACGGAACTTTGGGGGTCTTTCTGCTCGGACGAGTCCGGCTTCGCAGGCTCGGGATTCGGTTTGCCGCTCTGCCCAGACATTTCTCCGCCACCGAGCAACGAGGCAAATAGATACGTGATTCCCGAACTGTCCGTACGTGCCGTCCACTCCTTGGTGCTCTTGCATTGCAGCTGTACTTCCACATCGCGTGCGGGCTCACCGCCATTCGTCAGCTCCACCGTCAAGCGAAAATAGGACTCGAAACCCCAAGCCTGCGTCATTCTAGTTCCACGCCCATCTCGCATCAACTTCAACCAGTTATTCCATGAGAAATGGTCATCCCATTCTCCTGCTGTCAGCATGCCTGCTTGCGGCTTCGGTTGCTGAGGCTGTATCTCTGGCTTGTGAAAGCTGCGGTCCTCGCTGCCTTTAGCTGGCTTCGAACCCTCGTCGTTTTCCCCAGTAAAGCCATTGCTCTCTTCTGTTCCACTAGGTGCAAGATTTTCTCCAACTGCTCCATTAAATACGCGAATCTCTTCTGCTCCAACAGGCGCGTAGCTTTCTCCTAAGGCAGCGCCGTTAGTCTCAGCCCCTTTGCCGTTTCCATCTCCTTTAGCTGATGGCAGTTCAGAAGCTGCTTCAGTCTGTCCGAGTTTTGAAGAATTTTCGTTGTCCCCAACGACATTCTCGTTGCCACAACCAGAAGCTGCTGCAGCCAATACAATTAGGCCAAGCATCAACGCGGCTCGTAAGCCGTTTTCCATAGCTGGATGGAAAAAATCCCTTCTCCTCCTATTTCGTGATCCCCTTCTCAGTCGCTTCATTTCTGGCTTGTTCACCTTCTGAAGCCCTTCTAATTCCATCCCTTCCCTCCTCAGTTGAGTAATTAAACGTTACATATGGATAATTCATCCTGTTTTGTATGTTGATGAGTGTGACGTGGAGAGATGTGCAAATGTTGCATTATAGACAAGCTCCCCGTACAATCGGAAAAGATTCTGAATGACCAAAGTAAGAAATACGGAGGGGTTTTAAGAAATGGAAATCTATCAACTGGCTTCTCTGGAACTAACACATGAAAGCTGGACCCGAGAGCTGCGAATGGAGTCCGCTGAGCTTGTGCTCGTGACGGAGGCTGGCTCTAGGTTATGGTATGTTGATATAAACGGAATCGCGGATGAGGATCTGTTGGACTATTTCTACACCGCTTCTAATATTCAGGTAGAAATTCACGCAATCACAAAGGACGGCGCAAATCTGGCTGGAACTGCTTATTTCCACGCCAACAAAGCCCGCCATGCGGCCGCGTTGCGCGGCGATGGCGAGCTTGCTGGAGTATAGCTTAGCTTGTATCTCAGATCTAACGAATCGTAAACCCTTCAACGCGACAAATGCTCAAGAAGAAGCTCCAACTCCAACGAATGCAGCTTTTCTAGCAGCGTCGTGTCCAAACTGTTATGTCCGGTCAAGGCCGAGGCAGCGGCGAGGTCTGAAAACAGCGCTGCATTCCACTCCGGCTCTCGCTTCAACTTACGCAGCAAAGCTGCGTCAGCCTCTGGTGTTCCTTCAACGAGCTCCACTGCCCGACGCTGGAGCTCCTCCGCATACGGATGTGCGCCAGCGAGACGGAACCAGTATTTGGCGTTGGAATAGTCACCCTCTATCCGATGCATCATGCCGTGCAAATAGCTGCCTTCACGACTGTCCAACTCCTGTGAAAGCTCATGAGAGCGGTCCAGGCTGCCGTTCCGCAGATACAACCCGGAAACTAGCCCCAACATTCTCTGTCGACGGTCCAGCTCCTGATCCAAAAGTGGCTGGAGCTCCTGCAAATCGGCTGATACCTTATCCAGCCGCGCCTCCAGCTCGGAGCTGTCCGCACTTCCGACAGGACCGAGTGGCAGCCGATTCCCAGTCCGTTGTAGCAGAATCTCTTGCCGGATTTTTTCTAGCGAGGACTCAATGCTCCTAATCTCCATTCACTCCACTCCTCTGCAAGTTTTTCAATCCCAGGTCAGGTCCCCGCTTTTCCTTCAACCCAGGCTCTCATCGATCTCCACTTCAGGACACAGCTCCCAACTTCCCGACACTGGCCGAAAATGAAACCGGCTCAAAGAGTCATCTTTCGCCTCCACATAAACGGCTATGCCTGCGGGTTCAGGAACAATATGATGGATTTCTCCGCCTGGAACGAGCGGTTCTACCAGCGGGGCCAGAAGCGGAATCAACAGCTCCTCCAGCCATATTCGTTCCTGCTGCCAGCGGGGCGGATCAGTACGAGTCGGGTATCCTTGAAAAGGCGCGCCCAAAGCCGCCGCCAGCATAACTGGCTCATCTGGCAGCTTAATTCCAGCTCCGACGGCCGCTACGAAACGAAGACATAGCTCAACTACACGAACAACCTCTTCCTCTTCCATCGAGCCGTTTGCAAAGCGAATTTCCACCGTTCCGATCTCGAACCATGGCCTAATATTGACGCCGAATCGATGGGACTGCGGTCGACCGCTGTTTCGAATTGCCGCTGGATCCCCGGTTAAACGGAACTCATCTACTCTATCCGCAGGAAGCATCGGACAAAATAAGAGACGATGCGGACTCATATCCAGCAAAGTACTTAAAGCATGCTGACTCTGCAAAGCAGCCTCCAGCAGCGGAATTAGGATCGACTCGCCGTATCGAGCCAACTCAACATGCACATGCAGTCCGCAGCTCCAATTGGCCGTTGCTCCCTGCTGCCGCAGCCGCTCCAGCATCTCGCGGATCTGGTCTCGTTCTTCCCAGCGAAGCGGCGGCGCCTGCAACTCGCTTCCTGACTCCGCCCCGCTCTCATCAATCTGCCTTTCGTCCAGCGCCATATTCCAGCCCGGCAGCAGCTCCAGCTTTTCCGGCTCGCCGCCAATAAACTCGATTTCTACTCCGAAGCGCAGCGTTTTCCAATCTTCAAGCAAATTCATCTTATATCGCTCCTCCCTTATTTTAGAACAACCTCGATTCAATTAAGGGAGGAGGAGCACGGGACTAACGGGGAACCTTGTCTCTGTTCATGAAATAGTCTCCTTTTCAAAATTCAAATGGCTTTCTTGTTTTACACAGGTTTATCGCTATTTTACCATATTCATCCTCTCTTAAAGCTTAATTTCAACCTCCGATCATCAAAGTTAATTAACAACGGTGACTCCTGTATTGACTCCATTAATTCCACTAGTCGGCGGCTGCACATTGACAGCAAAGCTAGAAAACGGCCCCATACGATCAATCGTATTAGTAGTAAACGTCACGTTCATCGCATTTTTCACCCAGATGACGGACTTTGCGTCTATTCCCTTATCAGCGCCATTATTGTTCGGAGTGTCCAAATGCGTACGCAGAAACTTGTTGCCCGTCACGACCACGTTACTGGCATTGGTCAGATTCAGATTCAAGTGAAATAATAGTTACTATAAACTTTAGCGCTATTCAAGAAACTTTTCATAATAAGTTTTTCTCCTTTTTAGAGGCTATTCTTCTTCTTTTCTATATCTCTTCATAAGGAACAAAATTAATATGATGAAAAAAGCAACAACAGGCGCTATCTCCAACAAAATTTCGTTTTTGATAAAAAAACGATCAAAGGTTATGTACAGAAAAAGGACGAAGATAACCAACTGATTGTGTATATCCTTTTTCACAAAAATTCTCTCCCCTTCTTTTTTAAAATTTTATTACAATATTAGGGTAATATCGCCAAATCGACACTCTATTTATAGTATACAAAAATTTGGTATTATTTAAACTTTTTTTAATTTTAATAAATCCATTTTCGTGAAAATCGTAGTTCTACCCTAAGGTATGAAGTGATGATAAGTCTTATATATGTGTATTAAATTAATATAATTACATATATAACCTGATCCATTATACCTAATTTTTGATTTCTAAAATTTAAAACAGGTATTATGAACTACCCTCTTTGTCTCGTATTCTTACACAAAGACCTTTACAAGGGATTGGGAGATTTCTATCCAGAACGAAGAAACTACTTCTCTATTACAATATTTTTTGACTATTGAATAGCTCCAAAATCACTAGCGTTGCATAAAACTCTTGTACGAGACTATCCAAACACAAAAACAGCCCATTCACGTGGAATGGACTGTTTAATGTTGGGATGATCTAGCTGAACAAATGATAATCTAAAGCTCAATTGCTCCGCTTCAACTAGCTTTTTGCTGCAAATCTGCGCATGTCGAACGCAACTGCCGAAACGATGATTAAACCTTTGATGATCAGCTGCCAGTAAGGGCTTATACCGATAAATGTCAGACCATAGTTGATGACTCCAAAAATCAGTACGCCAGCCATAATGCCCTGAACGGTACCAATGCCGCCAGCCGTGGACACACCGCCGACTACGCAAGCTGCGATGGCGTCAAGCTCATACATATTGCCGTAGTTATTCGTTGCTCCGCCGGTACGCGCTGCTTCCAGAACGCCGCCGAGTCCGTACAGACCACCAGCAATTGCGTAGATGAAGATCAGGTTGCGCGCTACATTGATGCCGGATACATGTGCCGCTTGGACGTTGCCGCCGATCGCGTACATATTTTTGCCAAGCCGTGTTTTGTTGAAAATGCCCCAGCCGATAAACGCTACCCCAATGGCAATCAGCACGATATACGGGATTGTATAACCGCCGCCCAGATTGAAGTAGCCTGAGCCCCACATCGTGAAGTCCTTTCGCAATCCTGCGATCGGTTGAGATTGGTTTGGTTCCATATCAAAGTAAAGGGAGTTGATGCCGTATACCGCAACCATCGTACCGAGCGTCGCAATGAACGGCGGTACTTTGAATTTCGCGATTATGATACCGTTTATAACGCCGACGATAACACCGGCAAGAACGCCTATAATAATCGGAATGTAAACCGGTAATTGTTCGAGATTCGGAAAGAACTTAGCAGCGTATTTTTCCGTCTGAAGCATCGAAGCCGAGATAACGGCTGTAAGTCCCACAACGCGGCCGGCGGACAAGTCCGTGCCTCCAGCAATCAAGACGAAACCTGCACCGAGCGCGATAATTGCACGGGTGGAGTTCTGCTCCAGAATATTTTTAAGCGTAGAATAAGCAAGGAAATTAGGGTCCATAACGGCAATGACGATAACGAGTAATATCAGGACCAGAAAAATAACTCGTTTAGAAGCATAATCCTTAGCCCAGGCCGCCCAATCGCGGCCAGCCGGCTTTTGAGCCGATTCATTCATAGTAAATTCTCCTTTCGGTTAAGCCATTCGCTGCTGAGCTGCCAGCTTCATAATCTCTTGCTCTGTCGCTGTTTCACCTTCCACGATGCCCGACAATTTACCCTCGCTCATGACCATAATGCGATCGGACATGCCGAGCAGTTCCGGCATTTCGGAGCTGATCATAATAATGCTCCGTCCTTGCTTGGCGAGCTCAACGATGATGGAGTAGATTTCAAACTTGGCGCCGACATCGATCCCCCTTGTCGGTTCATCGAGCAACAAAATTTCCGGATCGGTCAGCAGCCAGCGCGCCAGCAGCACCTTTTGCTGGTTGCCGCCGGATAAATTGCGGATCAAGGTGTCCACTCCCGGCGTTTTTGTGCGGAAGCGCGCTACATTTTCCGCCGCCTCACGGCGACCCTTCGCCTCGTTGATCAAGCCAAAGATGTTTTGGTAACGGCCCAAATTGGCGATGATCGTATTCTCGTACACGGATAGTACCGGGAAAATACCCGTCGTCCGCCGCTCCTCTGTCAGCAGTGCCATGCCGTATTTTTTCGCATCGGCCGGATTGCGGATTTTGGCTTTGCGGCCGTCGATTTCGATGCTGCCCGACGCCAATTTGCGTAATCCGAACAACGACTCGATCAACTCTGTCCGCTGAGCTCCAACAAGTCCGCCAAGACCAAGAATCTCGCCGCGCCGCAGCTCGAAGCTGACGTCTTTAAACGACATTGGATTTACAGAGGTCAACTGATCCACTTTTAAAATAACTGAGGACGGAACATTGGTCCGCTCCGGGAACCGCTCTGTAAGATCGCGGCCGACCATTCGGCTAATAATCATATCCATCGTCAGCTCGCCTGCTGGCCAAGTGCCCACATAATTACCGTCGCGCATAATCGTCACATCATCCGATATACGCAGAATTTCTTCCATTTTGTGCGAGATGTAGATGATTGAGACGCCGCGGCCCCGCAGCTCGTTAATAATCTCAAACAGCTTCTCTACCTCATTGCCGGTCAGCGAGGAAGTTGGCTCGTCCATGACGATAATTCGAGAATTGTACGAAACAGCTTTGGCGATCTCGATGGACTGTATCTTGGATACCGATAGAGTGCCAGCTTCAGCCTCCGGGTCGATATCCAGTTTTAAATCGCTCATAATCGCTTTGGTTTCACGCAGCATTTTACGATGATCGACAAAGCGGATCGGCCCCCAACCAAAAGTCGGAAAACGTCCGAGCCATAAATTTTCCATGACGGAGCGGAACGGTACGGGATGCAACTCCTGGTGGATCATCGACACGCCGAGAGCCAAGGCGTCTCGGGAATTCGTAATGTCGGCCTTTTCGCCGTCCAGATAAATCTCGCCCTCGTCGGGCTTATAGATGCCGAACAAACATTTCATCAGCGTTGACTTACCCGCGCCGTTCTCGCCCATAAGAGCATGAACTGTGCCTGGTCTGACTTGGAGTGATACTTTGTTCAGAGCTAAAACGCCGGGGAAAGCTTTTGATATTCCACGCATTTCAAGACGATAAGGTGTGTTCACCGCTGCGCCTCCTTTATGTCATCCTTTCCACGCCTGCGCAGGCGGGAAGCAAAAAGGAACCCGCCGCGTCCCGGGCTGCGGGCTCCCTTCTGTTAAATCGCTTATTGCTGTGCGTCGGCAACATTGTCTTTCGTAATTTTTTTGTAGGCGATCCAGACGTATTTGCCATCGGTAATGTCATAACCCGTGTTTTCTTTCGTCGGGGTTTCGCCTTTAGCGAGTGCTGCTGCGAGCGCAACGGTAGCGCCGCCTTGGTTTTTGGCATCGTTCAGCACGGTGCCGAGCATAGTGCCGTCTTGCAGCGCCTGGATAGCAGGAGCGGTAGCGTCTACGCCGACAACCGGCATATATTTATCTCCCGAGAAGTAACCTGCCGCTTTGAGAGCTTCGATGGCGCCAAGTGCCATATCGTCGTTGTTTGCCAACACAGCCTCAATTTTGTCTCCGCGTGCTGCCAGCCAAGTTTGCATTTTGTCCTGGCCTTTGACACGATCCCACATCGCTGTATCCTGCTCCAGCTTTTCAACCTTGATGCCGGCATCTTCAATAGCCTGAATGGAGTATTTCGAACGCAGCTCAGCATCCTGATGTCCCGGCTCGCCTTGCAGCATGACGTATTGCAGTATACCGTCTCCATTTTTATCTGCTTTCGGATTCGCTTTCCAGTAATCGGCGACGATCTGGCCGGACAGCGTGCCGGATTCTTCAGCCTTGGCGCCGACGTAGTACACTTTATCCCATTTGTTCATATCCTCGGCTACCGGCTCGCGATTCAGGAACACAACCGGAATGTTAGCGGTTTTGGCTTTATCAATAATGACGCCAGCAGCGGTGCGATCCACCGGGTTAATAGCCAGTGCTTTGTATTTTTTCGAAATGAACAGGTCAACCTTCTCGTTCTGCGTCGGCTGGGCGTTTTGGCTGTCTACGATGTCCAGCTCCGCTTTATCCTTCGCTGCCGCCGTCATTGCGTTGCGTACGCCAGTCATGAAAGTGTCATCGAATTTGTAGATGGCAACGCCGACTTTCGGCTGTTCTCCGCCGCCGGAAGCACCGCCGGAATCTCCTCCGCTGTTGTCGCCTCCACCATTGCCCGAGCTGCAGCCTGCCGCCGTTACCATTACGGCTGCCAGCGCTGCCGCGAGAATTGCTTGTTTTTTCATCTAAATGACCTCCCCAGAGAATGAATGATGTTAACTTGGCGCCGTGCCGCCTGAGCGAATTGGCGCGTCGTTCTTATGTCTTTATTATGAAAGGGCTTACGATTTTTTCGAATGCAAAATCTTCACCCGTTCTATCGAAATCTTCCTCATTACAGTAGCTCGATTTTTATTAGGATGTTCATAAGCGATCCCAATCATGAAAAATAGGCCCTCTCGGGCCTATTTCACAAACGGAAACAACAACTTCTGATTGTCCATCCAGAACATGCTATCCGGCGTGACCGCCTTTGTTGCCAGCGTCAGCTTGACTTCAGGCTTCTCGCCGCGCAGCACCATACCGGCCTGCTTCATGCCAAGGTAACCGGCGTTGAAACCGCTCTGCACAATCAATCGATCGATAATTCCGTCCTGCAGCAGCTCTAGCTGCGGCGTTTCGCTGCCAAACCCGACGATACGAATACGAGAGCCCTCTCCCCGGCGTAACGATTCATCTGCTGCGCTCAGCGCGCCCTGCTCCTGCACGGCAATAATGCCGTCCACCTCATTGATAAGTTGACGCGCAGCCTCGGCGCAGCCATCCGGGGAGGTACCACAGGAATAACCGTCGTCGACCGTAATGCCCGGCTGGCGGCCCAGCTCCTCCAGCACCCCTTGAGCTCGCTCCGCATAACCGGGAGCACGCGAATCCGAGCCCAGCAAGGCAACTTTTCCTTTGCCGCGCAGCAGCTCCGCCATTGCGCTCCCGGCAAGCCGGCCAGCCTCTAAATTGTTAATCGTCACGGTGCTGGCCACACCTTTAACCGGATAAACATCGTTCAACGTAATAACAGCGGCTTCGTTATTCTGCGCCATCTCCACGACCGCCTCAAGCTGCCCGCTGCTGTCAGGGTCAAGCAGCAATACCGACGCACCTTCCTTCAACGCTTTTTCAGCGGCATTCTGCTGTCCCGTTACTTCCTCGATATAAATCAGCTCGCAGCCGAACTCCTTGGCGGCTGCTTCCGCTCCGAGCCGGATGGAATCGGCCAAAGCTCCATCCATTTGCGGGGCAATTAGGGCAACTCGGCCGATTATACCGTCTTCGGCAGGCGGCTGCCCTCTCTCAGAGCAGCCTTGCAGCAGCAGGACGGCAAGCGCCGCCCAAAGCAGCGAACCTCGTGCTAATAATCTCATGGCTGTTCCCCCTCCGCTTGCTGCTGCGCCGGAATTCGCACCCATACCGTCGTTCCTTCCTCCAGCTCGCTTTGGAATTCCAGGCCGTAAGCAGCGCCATAATAAAGTCTGATTCGGTCATGAATATTGCGCAGCGCAACCCCGGACCCTTTGCCCGTTCGCGACAGCTCCTGCTCGGCGGTTTCCAGCGAAGGCCCGCGCAGCAGGGATGCCGCCTTCTCCGGCGTCATGCCGACGCCGTTATCTTCCACCCGCAGCACGAGAACACCATCCTCAACACGGGCGTCAACCGCGATGCACCCTTCGTCGACGGAATATTCCAGGCCATGCTCAATCGAATTTTCCAACAGAGGCTGCAGCACCAGTTTGAGTGTCAAACATTGCCCCGCCTCTTCTGTCGCCGTAATGCTGAAGTTAAACTTGCGTCCGAAGCGCATTTGCTGAATCGTCAAATAATGATGCGCATGTTCCAGTTCATCGTGTACGGAAATAAGCGTCCTGCCTTTGCTGAGGCTGATGCGGAACAACTTGGACAAGGAAGTAATCATCGTGACAACCTCCTCGCCCCGGCTCATGCCCGCCATGCGTACGACCGAGTTCAGCGTATTGTACAGAAAATGCGGATTGATTTGAGCCTGCAACGCCTCCAGCTCATGTTTGCGCTTGGACTCCTGTTCAACGACGATCTGCTCCATCAACCCCCGAATCTTATGGATCATGAGATTAAAACGCCGCGATAATCGCTCGACCTCCAGCGGCCCGCCTACAGGCAGTTCTGCGTCGAACTGTCCTCTCTCTACAGAGCGCATCATTTTCTCGACCCGCTTGAGCGGACGGATGATCGACCGGGCGAGGAGAAAACCAACAAGCAGCACAATAATTAAGGCAACCGCAACGACGCGAATTAGATAAGCATTCACTTCCTCGCGCGTCGTCATCAGTTCGTCCATATAGCTGACGCCAACGATTTTCCAGCCAATGTTGCCTACGGATTGCACCGTTACGAGCCTTCGCTCACCATCCAGCTCCTCGATATAGCTGCCGTCCGCGACGAGCGCGCGCTCAATGCTCTCCCGCTTAAGCCCCATATACATCAGCTGCTGCTGCGGGTGATACACGATATTCCCGGCCCCTTCGTCGATGATGTAGACATACCCTCGGCGAGCAAGGCTGATTCGGCTGCTTAGCTCGTCAATCTGCTTGAAGTTTATGTCGACGAGCAGAATGACCTCCTGCGGCTGTCCGTCCCTTATGACGGTAACCCGCTTGCTCATACTGACGACCCATTTATAGCTGCCTTTGTACAGATTTTGAATATGCGGCAAAGAAAATCCAAGGTGATTCGGCACGCGAATCGCGGCTTGGAACCAGCCCTGACCGGTCGGATTCGCGCTTGAACGAAGCTCTGCCGCCGGCCTATTCTTAAGCAGAGCTCCATCCTCGCTGAATAAAGCAATAGATACAATGTCATCCCGGCTAACCATCAGCGTATCGAGCTGTTTATCCACTTCGGCTCCGTCCCACTGCCCCCCGGCGAGCATATTTTTCTCAATGGCCCGATAAAAATTGGACAATCCTCGCACGTAATCCTCCAGGTTATAACTTGCTTGGGCGACGATTTGACCGGAGGAGGTGAATGCACTTCGCTCTGCCGAGGCTGAAAACTTTTCGTGCAGCAACAAGGCGACAATGCCGATCGTGAGCACGATCATAATGGAAAACGACCAAGCAACAATGGATTGGATGCTGCTGAAACGGGAATAGCGAAGCCTTTGCCTCAAGCGGCTCCAAGCTGCGGCGGCCAGCCTCTTCACGGCTGAGCTCCTGTTTCCGCTTCCTTCCATTTGCTGCGGTATTCCTTGGGCGTGGCTCCCATATGTTTTTTGAAACAAAAGCTGAAATAGTTCGGCTCAGAAAAGCCAATCCGTTCAGCAATTTCAAACGCCTTCAGCTCGGTCGTACGCAAAAGCTCTTGAGCCAGCTCCATGCGCAGCTGCATCACATATTGGAGAAAGGTTAGCTTGACCTCGCGCTTGAACAGGCCGCAAAAATATCCAGCGCTTATATGCAGATGGGAGCATAATGTTGCAATGGACAGATCTGGATCATGGAGGCGGGACCGCGTGAAGCGAAGCGCCTCCTCCACCAAATCTTTGTAGGCATGCTGCCTCGTTCCAGCGATATGTCCCGTGAGTGCAACGCACAGCTCTTTCAGCCAGCGCTTTGCCTCAGAAAGCCCGTTTTGCCGAGCCAGCTCCGCATAGGGACTCGCATCCGAACCGAGCAGCTGCTCCAGCTCGACGCCGGCCGACTGAGCCGTCCGGCAGACGGAGGTCAGCACCTCCATCAAATAGAGCTGAATGCTGCTATACGTATGTCCCTCGCCGATTTCCCCGAAAATCGACGCCAGCAGGTCTGACAATTCCTCCATCGTCCCTACTTTAAGACAGCGCGACAGCGCCTGCTCCCTCAGTTCGTCAAAACGCAGCGGCGCGGAATTGCGCCGTTCCAGATCCTGCAGGAAAATAAGCCGATCCATACCGGGTACGATACGGTAATCCAAAGCAAGCAACGCTTCCTCATAGGCTTCCTTGATGCCGGATAGGCTGTCCTTAGGCAGACCTGTCCCAATCATAATTTCCATGCGCAAATAAAAGCCAACACTCCGCGCTAAATGTTCCAGCGTCGCCTGGCAGCGCTCGCGCCAGCCTGCTTCGCCTACGCCGAAGTCCATCAGCACGATGCTGTCCTGATGAAGAAAGGCAAGCCGATCCTCACGGGAAGCCCAGATCTCCTCTGCTACATTAAGGATGGCGAACAGCTTCAGCTCCATATCCGAGGAACGGGACAACGAACCGCTGGAGGTCGGCATCTCTCCCGGCTTCTCCACCGTCCCTGCTGATTCTCCCTCCGGCGAATCCAGCCGGATGATCGACACCGAGCAGCCTCCTCCGGCCAGATTCAGGCCGTAATGCCCTGCACGGCTGCGGATTAACCCCTCGTCGTACTGGCGGTACAGTAGCGAGCTGAGGAACTGCCCTTGCAGCTGCGGCTGGCTGAGCCGATAATGCTCCCTCAGCTTATGCGCATCCTCGCGCTCCGCCCGCTCAAGGTCCATTTTCTCCTTCAAGCCAAGCAGCAGCTCCGTCAGGCTTGCAGCCGTGAATGGCTTGAGCAGATATTCATCAACGCTAAGCGACACCGCCTGGCGCGCATAGTCGAATTCGTCATATCCCGTCAAAATAACGGTGCGAGCGAGCGGCAACTCCGTTTGCAGCCGTTTCACCAGCTCCAGTCCGTCTACAAACGGCATGCGGATATCAGTCAGCACAACATCCGGCTGCAGCCGGTCGGCCAGCTCCAGCGCCTCCAGCCCGTTTTCAGCCGTGCCGACCACCGAAAAGCCGCAAGCTTCCCAGTCGATTTCCGCCAGCAGCCCCTCTCTTACGTCGGCCTCGTCATCGGCCAGCAGCACGCGATACATATCATCCACTCCCCAGACAATCTATAGAGAACTACTACACTATCAGCTTCATCTAGCAATGTAAACGCATACTTATTGACAATGAGGGCGCATTGCTAGTCCTTATCCTGATTGTCCTATACGATCATCGCTATTTCAAATCTTCGGTTTTCAAACAAGCCTGACTAAACATACAAATAATACAGCTTTTAAAGGAGGTATGCATGAACAGGTTGCCTCTCGGATCGGCGTCACCAGCATAACCGTTATTATTCCCGATTTTTTTCGGGCATCTACTTTAATTGCCCATAAATTCTTTTTTTTGAGAGGAGCTATTATGAACGATGAGCGTTATGAAAAAGCAGAACTCCGATCCTTTAAACCTCATACGGAAGAGTGCTGCAAGCCTTGCCCGAAGCCTCCGGCTAGAAACTGTCTGATTCGCTTCACACCGCTTCAGGCGGATATTTTTGAAGAGCTGCTGGACGATCTGATCGCTTCTATTCAGCCTGCCTTTTCCCCGCCTATGGGGCCGCTGCCCAGCGTGTTCAAGGTGCTGCAGAACCTGTTCAAAAGTATGAGCCTGTCGCTCCGCGATCAAGCCGATCTGTTTGCCGCCACCGAGCTTCCCATTACCGCCTACGAGCAATCGGAAGGCTGGAGTACGGCGCTTATCGCCGCCACTCAAACGGCGCTGACAGAGCTGTATGCTCTCAGTTTGCTTGCCTGCGTGTCCGGTCCGGTCAAGGATGGCTGGGTAATCCGAATCAGAGAGGCCGAGACGAATTTGGCTGGAATTGAAAATCTTGTTCCTCCCGTTATTTTTGGGACGCTCCTAGCATTTAACGGCGGCTCGAGTATCGCCCACTTAAAATATTTATCCGGGCTGCCTAATTTGGGGGTTATCGTGGGCTCAGACTTCATTTCTGAAAGCATTCCCGTAATCTCGCTCTCAAGCGTTGGAGTTTCGACTGCTTTGTTTCCTAATACTAACTACGCTTTTTCCATGCCTCAAGCGGCCACGATTACCGCCTTTTCCGCCGGTTTTATTCCGGGCGACATCACGATAGAGGGTGGCAGCGTTTCGATCCAGGCCCAATTATGCCGTGCTTCGCCCTCTGCTGCCCCCGATGCGTTTTTTGAGCCGGTTCCTGGAGCCGTCATTCCCATGAGTCCCACTCTGACCGGCAATATTTCCGGATTTTCATGCGCCGGCAGCTTAACCGGACTTAATATTCCTCTGGATGCAGAAGATCGATTCATCATTTTATTTACAGCATCATCAACGGGCGCTAATGTATCCCCAACAACCATTTCCGGCACTATTGGCGCAAACCTTACCCTGGAACTACCTAATTTCGAAATTCTGGAAACAATTGTTTTGCCTTTTGCCGGTGCTACCCTGCTTGATTTGGACTATGCGACAACTAACGGGGCGCCCACCAGTTCGGGAGTCATTGGATTCGGGCTCAGCGAATCTATTCCCTCTTCGCCAGGCCAATCGTTAACTTTAAATCCGTCATTCACACCATTTTCTACTTCAGTGCCGCAGGGCGGCGTAATTACATCTGTTGCCGTTTATTTCGGCGTTCCAGCCAATACGGTCATCACTGGGAATGGCTTCCTCAATATTGAAGTTATGCTATACCGTTTTGTTGCCCCGGATATGACAGCAAGCCCAATTCCCGACTTCGCCATTCAAATGCCTGGCCTGGCCACAGGAACTTACCCGGACGGTTCTCCGGGTATTCATGCCATCGCAACCGATCTCAACATTGAAATTGGACCCAATGACCGGGTATTGCTCGTATTCACCGCATCTTTCAGCGGCTCTATAGGAAGCACCAACTCGGTCACCGGCTCGGCGAGCGGAGGGATCGCCGTCTCCGCCCTTCCAAACAATCAAGACGACTTGGCGGATTCGCCGTCACTCCCAACTGCCATTCCAATTGAAGAGGAATTGCTATGAACGATAGTCGCTCTGCCAAAGTCGAACTTCGTTCCTTTAGACCGCATTGCGAAGATCATTGCAAGCCTTGCCCTAATCCTCCGCCTAGAAACTGTCTGATTCGCTTTACGCCGCTTCAAGCTGATATTTTTGAAGAGCTGCTGGACGATCTGATCGATTCCATTCAATTCGTCTTTACCCCGCCGTCCGGCCCGTTGCCCGACGTGTTCAAGGAGCTGCAAAATCTATTCAAGAGCATGCGTCTTTCTCTTCGCGATCAGGCCGATCTGTTTGCCGCCACCGAGCTTCCCATTACTGCCTACGAACAATCGGAAGGCTGGACTACAGCGCTGATCGCCGCAACCCAGACGGCTCTGACGGAGCTGTACGCCCTCAGCCTGCTTGCCTGCGTATCCAGCTCCGTCAAGGACGGCTGGGTAATCCGAATCAGGATGGCCGAAACCAACTTGGCCGGAATCGAAAATACTGTGCCGCCCGTTATTTCCGGGACAACACTTGTCTTTAACGGAGGTTCGAATCTAATTAGCCTGAGCTTCAATCCGACCACAGGCTTCGCGACCACAGGAGTTGTAGTAGGCCAAGGATTTGTATCCCAAAGCATCCCAGTTACTACAGATGGCTCCAGCAGCACCGTGTCCATTGCGCTGGCGTCCGGCTCTGAAGGAACCAACTATGCTTTTTCCATGCCGCAATCAGGGACGCTAAACGCTATAACCGCCAGCTTTACTCCGATTCCGACTATGGTTGCGGGAGAGCAGATTATAATCCAGGCCCAACTATGCCGGGCTCTTCCTACTACATCCCTGTATACGCCCTTTGTCACAATCCCCGGAGCTGTCTTACTGCTCATCCCCTCTTTATCCGGGAGCGTATCGGGAATTACATGCACAGGCAGTCTGAACGGGCTTAATATTTCTTTAAATGCAGAGGATCGGCTGGTTGTTGTGTTTACCTTGATTGGCAATGTTGGCACAACGCCTACGTTCATTCTTGGCACAGGCAGCGCGAGCTTTACAGTTGCGCTGGATAGTTCCCCTGCTTCCAATGCTCCAATCCTGCCCTTTGCCAGCGTATCAACCGTCGATTTGAGCTTTAATGAAACCGGGCTTCCGATCAGCGGGGGCGCAGTCGCATTTGGCTTCAGCCAAACCGAATCGGTCACACTGCCCCAATCCTTTGCGGTAAATCCATTGTTTAATCAATTCACCGCCACTGTGCCAGGAGGCGGAAAAATTACATCCGTAGCTGCTTATTTCGGAGTAAAGAGCGGCCAGGTCATTCCGGCAAACAGCACCGTCAATGTGCAAGCTCTCCTATATCGGTACACAAACGAGAATTTGACTGCTACAGCTTTTGGCAACGTGCTTGTCAGACTTACGGCTCTCACTGAAGGAACCTACACGGCAAATTCGCCCGGAGCCCACGGCATCGTTAGCGGACTCAACATTGAGATCGGGGAAGACGACCACATACTGCTCGTTTTTTTCGCCCTTTCCAACACAGTCATCGCCAACAGCATTACCGGCTGGGCGAGCGGAGGAATTTCCGTAATTCCAAACGGTTCATGAACCGAAAACCGTGAACAACGAGCATTTCTAACATAGGAGGAGTTAAACATGAAGGAAGAATTAAATAAAAACGTAAAGCTGCATTCCTACAAGCCCCACTCTCTTGATCATTGCAAGCCTTGTCCTAAACCGCCGAGAAAAAATTGCCTTATTATCTTCACGCCCGCTCAAGCCGACTTATTCGAGGGTTTGCTAGACGGTCTGATCACCTCCATATCAAACTCCTTCATCCCTCCTGCCGGGCCATTGCCAAGTGTACTCAAAGTTTTGCAAAATCTGTTCAAAGAGATGAGGCTGTCGCTGCGGGACCAGGCCGCTCTGTTTGCTGCTACGGAACTGAACATCACCGCTTACGAGCAGTCCGACGATTGGTCGGACGCTCTTATAGCCGCTACGAGTCAAACGCTGACGGAGCTGTACGCCCTCAGCCTGCTCGCCTGCGTATCCAGCGAAGTAAAGGACGGATGGGTGATCCGCATCAGAATGGCCGAAACAAATCTCGCCGGAGTATCAGGCGCCGTACCTCCGGCAATTTCAGGGACGGTTCTTATGTTTGACGGCGGCAATGTCCCAGCATCTGTCAGCTTAAGCACCTCGAACGGTTTGCCTGCTACCGGGGCAATTGCCATTACCAACTTCACATCCGGAAGCATACCTGTCACGACGACTAGCTCCGGGCAAGTTGTATCCATTGAGCTTGCCAACAACGTTGGAGGAAATAACTTTGCCTTTTCCATGCCCCGTCAAGGTACAATCGTCACCTTCTCGGCAGGTTTTATCCCCGCGAACACCACGATTTCAGGTGGGTCGATTACGATTCAGGTTCAGCTATGCCGCGCGCTCCCCGGCTCTCCTCTTTATACGCCTTTAGTCGCCATTCCAGGGACCGTTGCTTCTTTAGCTCCTACCTTATCCGGCAGCACAGCGGGCATCTCATGCGCGGTCAGCATGCAGAATCTCAACATTCCTTTGAGCGCTGAAGACCGGCTTGTGCTTGTGTTTACGATTTCTTCTTCCAATCCGAAGGTCACTCCTGCGACCTTATCCGGTACTTTCGGCGGAAATATCACGATTCAGCCGGTCAACGCACCGCCGACTTCCGTGGGACCGATTATTCCAATCGCCAGCAATCGTGCGGTTAACCTGGATTTCAGCCCTTCCGGTTTTGGAACTAGTGCAGGCATTATTGGCTTTGGATTTAGCGAGAGCGAGGATTTTGTCTCATTTGGAGCTCCGATTGATGTAACTCCGCAATTGGCCAATTTCACAACGCCTCTAGCTGGAGCTGGAATCATTACCGCTTTTGCCGCTTATTTCAGCATTGATGTCAGCCAAACCTCGGTCCTGCAGCAGCCGATTACGGTTTATGCCGAAATTTATAAATATTCCACCACAACGAGTCAGGTTAGCCCTCTATCCGCTACCTTGCTCCATGTAGGAGATTTCCTTGAGACAAATATCACCCAGACTACTCCTCCCGTACATGGCTTAAAAACAGGACTAAACATAGCTGTAAACCAAGGGGATCACTTAGTGCTTGTGTTTACCGTTTTAAGCGCCGGAACGCCAGCCGGAGGTTTGGTGCGAGGCTGGGCGAGCGGAGGCATATCGATAGGGCCGAGCTCATCATAAAAGGTAAAAGATGGGCCAAAGTCATATTCTGGCCTTGGCCCTTTTTTTATTCCATTTGAAAATAACTTATAGAAAAGGGAGAAGCTGCCTAACGTATTTAAAGTGCTGCAAAATCTGTTCAAAAGCATGCGTCTAGAGCTTCGCGAACAGGCCACTTTTTTTAATGTGGGAACAGTTATGAGCGGCACAATCACGCAAAGTACGCCTGGAGTCCACGGGTTAAAAACCGACACTTTTGAAGGAGGAATCGAGATGAGCGATGATCTAAGCGCAAAAGTAAACCTGCATTCCTACAAACCTCACACGGAAGAGCACTGTAAGCCTTGTCCAAAACCACCAAAAAGAAATTGCCTTATTATCTTCACACCCGATCAAGCCGACCTATTCCAGGATCTGCTGGACGGTCTGATCGCTTCTATAAAAATTTCTTTTCTCCCCCCTGCCGGACCATTGCCCAGTGTGCTCCGGGTTTTCCAAAATCTATTCAAGGAGATGCGGCTGTCGCTGCGTGACCAAGCCGCTCTGTTTGCCGCTACGGAACTGAATATAACCGCTTATGAGCAATCCGACAGATGGTCAGACGCCCTTATAGCCGCTACGGGACAAACATTGACGGAGTTTTACGCCCTCAGCCTGCTCGCTTGCGTATCCAGCGACGTCAAGGATGGATGGGTGATCCGCATCAGGATGGCCGAAACCAATCTAGCTGGGGTCTCGGGCGCCGTTCCCCCGGCTATCTCAGGGACGGTTGTGACCTTTGATGGCGGCAATGTTGAAACCTCTCTCAGCTTAAGCACCACGACCGGTTTGCCCATTAACGGAGCAATTCCAGTTATCAACTTCACATCAGGAAGCATACCTGTCACGACGACTAGTGCAGGGCAAGTTGTATCCATCGTGCTGGCCAATAACGCCGGAGGGAATAACTTTGCCTTCTCCATGCCCCGACAAGGTACGCTTACCACCCTATCAGTAAGCTTTTTCCCAGCGAACACTACAATTTCAGGCGGATCTATTACAGTTCAGGTTCAGTTATGCCGCGCTCTTCCCGGCTCTCCTCTTTTTACGCCTCTTGTTGCCATTCCGGGAACTGTTGCTTCTTTAGTTCCGGCCTTATCCGGCAATACAAAGTTCGTTGGATGCGCGCTCAGCCTGGACAATCTGAACATTGCCTTAAGTCCTGAAGACCGGCTTGCGCTCGTGTTTACGATCTCCTCCTCCAATCCAAAGGTCACTCCTTCCACCTTAACCGGTACGTTAGCTGGATTCATAACCATTCAGCCAGTTAATGCGCCTCCCACTTCCGCAGGGCCGATTATTCCAATCGCCAGCGACCATTCGGTTAATTTGGAATTCGGATCTAATGGTTCTACACTCAGCGCAGGAATTATCGGCTACGGATTTAGCGAAAACCAGGACTTTGTCAATTTTGGATCTCCAATTAATGTAACTTCACAGCTGGCCAATTTTACAACGCCTTTGACTGCAAATGGAACCATTACGGAGTTTGCCGCTTATTTCAGCATTAATGTCATTCAAACCTCGGCTCTGGTACAGCCCATTACCGTTTTTGCAGAAATATATAAGTATTCGCCTGCAACGAATCAAGTCAGCCCCTTGCCTGACACCTTTCTCCATGTGGGAGATTTCTTGGAAACAGTCATTACGCAAACTACTCCTCCCGTTCATAACGTAAAAACCGGGCTCAACATTGCGGCCAGTGCCGGGGATCGATATGTGCTGGTGTTTACCGTATTAAGTGCCGGACCGGTGCCAAGCGGCCTTGTGAGCGGCTGGGCGAGCGGAGGCATATCCGTTGGGCCTAGTTCATCTTAAAGGTTATTTTCTTCCTAGGAGGTATTAGCCTTGAATAGCGGCAAAAACGGCATCATTCCCTTCACTCCTTTGCAGGAGCAAATATTTTCCGGCTTATTGAGTGATCTAATCGCTTCTATTCAACCCGGCTTTATCCCGCCTGCAGGGCCGCTGCCAAATGTGTTTAAAATTCTACAAAACCTGTTCAAAAGCATGCGCCTTGGGCTCCGTGATCAAGCCGACCTGTTCGCCGCCACCGAGCTTCCCATTACCGCTTACGAGCAGTCGGACGGCTGGACCCCTGCGCTGATAGCCGCGACTCAAACGGCATTGACGGAGTTGTACGCTTTCAGTCTGCTGGGATGCGTGTCTAGCCCTGTCAAGGATGGCTGGGTGAGCCAAATCAGGACTGCCGAAACCAATCTGGCTGGAATTTCCGGCGCTGTTCCACCCGTCATATCCGGTACGGTCATTTCCCTTGACGGCGGGAAAGTTGAAACGGCTCTAAGCTTCAGCCTCACAACTGCCTTGCCGACTGAAGGCGCGATTCCAGTTACCGACTTTACGTCCAAAAGCATTCCCGTTACGACAAATGATATCGGACAGAACGTTTCCATCGTGCTGGCCGATCAATTCGGCGGGAACAACTTTGCTTTTTCTATGCCAAGGTCGGGTACGCTTACCGCGATAACCGCCAGCTTTTCACCGAATGACCTTACCATCACAGGCACGTTTATCGTCGCTCTCGCACAGCTGTGCCGGGCTCTTCCCGACGCTTCTCCTTACGGTCCGTTTACCGCCATTCCAGGAACCCTGGTTCAGCTAAGCCCGGGTTTAACCGGTGATATATCCGGAATTACTTTTCAAGGCAGCTTGAACAGCCTTAATATCCCTCTGAATCCGGAAGATCGGCTTGTCCTTGTTTTTACCCTGGTAGCAAGCATCGACTCCAACCCCAATGTGACGACGATTCAAGGCACATTGGGCGGGACGATTGCAATTGAACCGGTCAATGCGCCGCCCTCTTCAGTGGGGCCGATTATTCCGATTGCCAGCAATCAGCCGGTTAATCTAGATTTCAGCTCTGAAGGTTTTGGCACGAGCGCAGGAATTGTCGGCTTCGGATTTAGCGAAAACCAGGACTTTTTCTCGTTTGGGCTTCCAATCAATGTGAGCTCGCAACTGGCCAACTTTACATCGCCGCTGGCTGGAGATGGAATCATTACAGCCTTTGCCGCTTATTTCGGTATTGATGTAAGCCAGACCTCATCGCTAGAGCAGCCAATTACGGTTCTTGCCGAGATTTATAAGTATTCACCTTCAACCAATGAGGTCAGTCCTATGCCCGATACACTTTTGCATGTGGGAGATTTCTTGCAGACAACCATCACAGAGGCTACTCCTGGCGTTCATGGCTTAAAAACAGGTCTTAACATATCCGTTAATGAAGGGGATCGCTTAGTGCTTGTTTTCACCGTCTTAAGTGCCGGAACGGTTAGCGGCGGCCTGGTGCAGGGCTGGGCGAGCGGCGGCATATCGATCGGACCTAGTTCCTCTTGATAGCGTATTGCTGCTGTAAGCTTTATTAATTTTCCGAGGGGTGGTGTCAATGATGGATTCTCGCACTCCAAGTCATGATGATCAGAAACCAAAATTAACTGAATCCCAAAACAGCCGCCATTGCAAAAAAAAGAGAAAATCTTGTATCGTCCCTTTTACATCTCTGCAGGAGACGATTTTTGAAGGGCTGTTGGATAATCTCGTTGTGGCGATTCAATCCAGTTTTGTTCCTCCTTCGGGACCGCTGCCTTCGATTCTGAAAGTGCTTCAAAATCTGGTGAACAGTCTGCCCCTCTCTCTTCGCGACAATGCAGAACTGCTAGCGGCAACTGAGCTTAATATTAACGCTTACGAGCAGTCCGAAGAATGGTCAGTTGCTCTCATTTCAGCGACCCAGCTAACGCTGACGGAGCTGTACAGCCTAAGCCTACTCGCTTGCGTTGCCAGTACCGTCAAAGACGATTGGGTCAGCACAATCAGACTTGCCGAAACCAATCTAGCCGGTATAAGCAGCGCTGTTCCGCCTGCAATTAATGGGACAGTTCTTTCATTTACCAGCAACACCAGTCCCATGAATCTAGGCGTTGACGGCAGATCTGGGCAGCCCACCGGCGGAGTTATCATCGGATTTGGATTTGACTCCAGAGCTATTTCCGTCACTACGAACGATAGCTCGTCTAGTATTTCAATCGTGCTGGCTGACAACCTTGGCGGAAACAATTACGCTTTCTCCATGCCTCGAGGCGGGACGCTCAGTTCTATGACCGCCAGCTTTACTCTGACCAGTCCGGCCATCTTTATAAACTCGCCCATGACTGTCCAAGCTCAACTGTGCCGCTCCTCCCCCGGCGCTTCGCCTTATACTCCCTTTACAACAATTCCTGGAGCGATCGTTCCGTTGATTCCGGCTTTGTCCGGAAGTTTGAGTAACCTGACCTGTGAAGGCAGCTTAACCGGGCTCGATATTCCGCTAAACCCAGGAGATCGTTTAGTAGTTGTATTTACGGCGTCCTCATCTCCGAACTCTTTTGCAAATCCTCAGAACATATTTGGAACAGGGAGCGCCAGCCTTACAATCGGCGGGATGGAAGGGATGCCTCCAGCAAAGGACACTATCATACCGTTTGCAAGCTTTTCACCTGTAAATCTGGTCTTTTCGGCAAGCGACTTCTTTGGGAATGGAGCAGGAGTGGTTGGGTACGGATTCAGCGCCACCGCCCCTTTTATACCAGCTTCAGATTTGTCTCTGAATTCGTTATTCGATGAGTTCACGACTGTTTTGCCAGCAGATAGCACCACCATTTCGTCCATATCGGCTTATTTCGGAGTGCAAAGCGGTCAGACTTTGACCAGCCCGGTCAGTATTCAAGTTGTTTTGTATCGGTTTACAGACTCCACCAATACGGCCACGGCTATTTTAAGAACTTCGATTCAGCTGCCCGTATTGCAGCCAGGTACTTATACGAATAATTCGTCAGGCGTTTTTGGAGTTGTAGAGGGCCTTACTGGCATTACACTATTTCCAAATGAGCGTCTGGTGATGGTGTTCATCGCTACGGGCGGTTCTGTTACGGGGTGGGCGAGCGGCGGCGTATCTGTGATTTAACTTGAGGGGAGGCTTCCGTAATGGATTGCCACAAACAGAAAAAGTCTTGCATCATCCCCTTTTCGACCCTACAAGAGGAAATCTTCACTGATTTATTGGAGAATCTAACCGCCTCTATTCAGCCCTTTAATATTCCTCCTGCAGGGCCACTACCAAATGTGTTTAAAGTGCTGCAAAACCTGTTCAAAAGCATGCGTCTCGGACTCCGGGATCAAGCCGACCTGTTTGCCGCTACCGAGTTGCCCATTACCGCCTATGAACAATCGGTAGGATGGTCTTCCGCTCTGGTCGCCGCGACTCAAACGGCGCTGACGGAACTATACGCTTTCAGTCTGCTAGCATGCGTGTCCAGCCCGGTCAAGGATGGCTGGGTGGGTCAAATCAGGCTTGCCGAAACCAACCTGGCCGGAATTTCAGGCGCTGTTCCTCCCGTCATAACAGGCACGATCCTCACCCTTGACGGAGGCAATGAAGTTACCGCCCTAAGTTATGATGTCACTACACTCCTACCTTCTGAAGGGGCGATACCCGGTATTGGATTCACATCCGTCAGTATACCTGTTACAACGGATAGTACCGACCGTAATGTGTCCGTCGATTTGACCAGCCAGCAGCCTTCAGCACACTATTATGCTTTTTCGATGCCATTTGCAGGGACAATTACCGGAATGACGGCTAAGTTTATGCCAAATAACTACCGTATCGAAGACGCTGCCTATATAGTTCGCGCTCAACTATGCCGAGCTACTGGTATCGTTTCGCCTTATGAACCACTTGCCGGCATTCCGGAAACACAATTTCTACTAATACCTCCCTTGACCGGCAGTACTGCCGGAGTTACTTGCCAGGGAACTCTGAACAATATTAGCTTTCCCCTCGCTGCGGAGGATCGGTTAGTCGTTGTATTTACGATCTCATCGACCAAGGAGCCTACTCCTAATTCTAACCCGACTACCATTCAGGGGACTTTGAGCGCAACCCTTACAATCGTACCTGCAGATGGCTCTCCAGCTTCACTCGGCCCTATTATTCCGTTTGCCAGCCAAGGACTGATCACGCTTGAAACGAACGCTACCGGGCTTTCCGCCAACGGCGGAATTGTCGGCTTCGGGTTCAGCGATACCGAGCCTCTCCCGCCTGATGAAACGCCGTTTGTAGTGACCCCAGCGCTAAACAACTTTGCCGTCTCCGTTCCGAATGGCGGGACGGTTAAATCCATTGCCGCTTATTTTGGCGCTCTAAGCGGGCAAATTCTGTCCCAAAACCTAACCCTGATTGTCGGGTTGTACCGGTACAATTCTTCCGACAACACAATAGCTTTAATTGACGCAGATGGCGAAGTATTTATTGATGTGCCTGCCCGTAGCTATACGGAAAGCTCACCTAGCAATCATGGCATTTCAACCGGCCTCTCCATCGCGATTGAACCGGGAACTCAATTAGTGCTGCTGTTTTCCACCATATTGAACACTACTCCGCAAGGTCTGACTTTAATCCAAGGCTGGGCGAGCGGTGGCGTAAGAATTGCACCAGGTCCTCCTTGAAAAAATAAAAGCGGTTATGAAATTTTCCAAGGGGTGGTGTCAATAATGGATTCCCGTATTCCGAATCTTAATGACCCGCAACCAATTTTGCATGATGCTAATTATAACAAACCTTGCAAAAAAAGGGGGAAGCCCTGTATTGTCCCCTTTTCTTCCCTGCAAGAAACTATTTTTGAAGGGCTGCTGGACGATCTCGTGATCGCTATTCAGTCCAATTTTGATCCTCCATCGGGACCGCTCCCTTCCATCCTGAAAGTGCTTCAAAATCTGGTGGACAGTCTGTCCCTCTCTCTCCGCGACAAGGCGGACCTGCTGGCAGCAACTGAGCTTAATATTACCGCTTACGAGCAGTCCGAAGGATGGTCCGCTTCCCTGATTTCAACAACCCAGCAAACGCTGACCGAGCTGTACAACCTCAGCTTGCTTGCCTGTGTTTCGAGCGCAGTTAAAGATAACTGGACCAGCACAATCAGGCTCGCAGAAACTAATCTTGCCGGTATTACCGGTGCTGTACCGCCAGTAGACATCGGAACGGTTTTATCGTTTACGAGCGGCGTCGGCCCAATGGATTTAAGCTTGAACGGTAGAAGCGGGCTGCCTACCGGCGGCGTCATTATCGGATCCGGATTTCAATCCAGAAATATTGCCATCATTTCGGATGATAGCACAGCGAATATTGCCATCATTCTGGCCGACAGTTTGGGCGGAAACAACTACGCTTTTTCTATGTCCCATGGAGGAACGCTCGCTGCCATTACCGCCAGCTTCACCTTAACAAGCTCGCCTATCTTAATAAGTTCGCCCATAACGATCCAAGCCCAGCTATGCCGCTCTGCTCCCAATGCGTCTCCTTACTCACCGTTTACAACCATTCCCGGAGCCGTTGTCCCGCTTATTCCATCCTTATCCGGAAGCTCTTCCGGCCTAACCTGCCAAGGCAGTTTAGATGGGCTTAATATTCCGTTAAATCCCGGAGACCGGCTAATAGTCGTGTTTACAGCCTCCTCGTCTCCTAACTCATTAAGAAACCCTACAGACATATTCGGAGCAGGAGGTGCAAGCATCACGATTGGCGGCATGGAAGGAACACCTCCGTCGAATGAAAAAATCATCCCGTTTGCAAGCTTTTCCCCTGTAATTCTAATCAATTCCAGTATTGGCATAATTGAAAATGGGGTAGGGGTGGTCGGGTACGGTTACAGCGTCTCCCAGCCCAACATTCCCGGAAGCAATCTTTCCCTGAATTCTGTGTTTAATGAGTTTACAACCGTTCTGCCAGCAGGAAGCATCATTACGTCTTTATCGGCTTATTTCGGAGTGAAGAGCGGTCAGACTTTAACTGCTCCCGTGAGTATCCAGGTTTTTATGTATCGCTTTACCGATTCAACCAATTCGGCAACCGCCATTTTAAGAACCTCCATTCAGCTCCCCGTGCTGCAGCCGGGCACTTATACGGATGATTCGCCCGGCGTATCCGGCGTAGTGGATGGCCTTAACATTTCAAACCCTCCCTCCAGTCGCCTAGTTCTGGTATTCATTGCTAAGGGAGGCCCTGTTACAGGGTGGGCGAGCGGCGGCTTAACAGTTGGAGCGTGATCAAACTACGGTGAGAGCCCCACTCTCTTGAAAGGGGAATTAATATGAGCCATGATCAAGGCACAAAAGTAACCCTGCATTCCTACAGACCCCATTCTGAGGAGCATTGCAAGCCTTGTCCAAAACCGCCGCAGAGGAACTGCATCATCCCTTTCACGCCGCTGCAAGCGGATATCTTCGAGGGGCTGCTGGACGATTTGATTGCTTCCATTCAATCTATCTTTATCCCTCCTGTCGGACCGCTACCCAATGTGCTCAAGGTGCTGCAAAATCTGTTCAAAGACATACGGCTCACGCTGCGCGACCAGGCCGACCTTTTCGCTGCAACCGAGCTGAATATTACCGCTTATGAACAGTCCGATGAATGGTCCGTTGCCCTGATTGCAGCTACCCAGCAAACGCTGACGGAGCTGTACAGCCTTAGCTTGCTCGCCTGCGTTTCAAGTACCGTCAAAGACGGCTGGGTGACCACCATCAGACTTGCCGAAACCAACCTTGCCGGAATAAGCGTGGGTGTTCCGCCGGCAATTGAAGGTTCGGTACTTTCCTTTTCCAGCGGCTCCAGCACCATGGATCTAAGCTTAGACAGCATATCGGGGCTGCCCAACGGAGGAGTCGTCGTTGGATATGGATTTGCATCCCGAACCATACCTGTGAGTGCCGATAGCGCCGCTGCAATTTCAATCGTCTTGGCCGACAGCTTCGGCGGAAACAACTATGCCTTTTCAATGCCCCGCGGCGGAACGCTCACCGCTATTACCGCCAGCTTTATCCTGACGGGTTCATACTTCATCGTTGGTCCGCCCATCACCATTCAAGCCCAGCTATGCCGAGCGCCCTCCAGCGTATCGCCATATTCGCCATTCACAGCTATTCCCGGGGCTTCCGTTCCGTTGATTCCTTCGTTGTCCGGAAATATATCCATCCTGACCTGTCAGGGCAGCTTAGCAGGACTTGATATTCCGCTTAACCCAGGAGATCGGCTCGTAGTCGTTTTTACGGCTTTTACCTCTTCCAATGCTGAGGCTGACCCTACAGCCATTCTGGGAAGCGGCAGCGCAAGTATTACGATCGGACAATCGGCCGACTTGCCTCCGTCCGAAGATTCCATTATCCCATTTGCAAGCGTGACGCCGGCAAATCTAATCTTTTCCTCCAGTAATCCCTTTGAGAATGGAGCAGGAGTGATCGGATACGGCTTTACGGAAACCGTACCTTATTTCTCGAATCCCATACTGTCGTTGGATACGCTGTTCGATCAATTTACGACAGCAATTCCGAATGGCGGGACGGTTACATCTTTCTCGGCTTACTTCGGTGTTCAAAGCGGCCAAACCTTGAGCGGTCCCGTCAGTATCAACGTAAGTATGTACCTTTTTAACGCTTCCACCAATATGGCTACCCCCCTTTTGGGAACATCTATTCAACTGCCTGTTTTGCAACCGGGCGTTTATACCGAGAATTCGCCCGGCGTATATGGCATCGCAGACGGTCTTGATATTCAACTCTCTCCGACGGATCGCCTCGTGTTGGTGTTTATCGCTAATGGCGGCTCTGTTCTGGGCTGGGCGAGCGGCGGCGTATCGGTTGGAGCGTGATCAAATTCCGGTGAGAACTGCCGCAGAGGAAGGGGCCTGCTGGTGTCATCTTCATGACGCCAGCAAGGCCCCTTTATCATGTAAAAAAAGCGATTATTTGCTTTGCAGGCAATAGCATATGCTGCATACACGACGGTGCCGAATATGCTTTCGCGAATTTACTCTAACGCGTCTTTAAACAAGCCTGAAAAACATACAAATAATACAGTTGCTTCAACAGGAGGTATAGATAATTATGGATCGTACCAATCCAAGTAAGGAGGCTCTGATTTCACATAGGCCTCATAACGCCGATCTTTGCAAGCCTTGCAAAAAAACGAAAAGACCATGCCTCGTCGCCTTTACGCCGCTTCAGGCGGATATTTTCGAGGGGTTGCTGGATGATCTATCAATAGCCATATCAAACTTATTTGTCCCACCAACAGGCCCGCTCCCGTCTGTCCTTAAGGCGTTGCAAAATCTGATTGTTGAGCTTCCTCTGACGCTCAGCACTCAGGCCGATCTGCTTGCAGCCACTGAGCTGGCTATTACCGCCTATCAGCAATCGGATGATTGGAGTTCGGCCGCTGTAGCTTCGACCCAGATTGTGCTCACAGACCTGTACGCACTCAGCCTGGTCGCATGTGTTTCCAGTTCCGTTAAGGATGGGTGGGTCATTCGAGTTCGGAACGCCGAAACCAATCTGTCTGGAATTGAAAGCGTCCTTCCTCCTGTTATTTCTGGAACAACTCTTACCTTTAATGGCGGCAATCAACCTATGGTTTTAAGTTTCAATAGAAGTACCGGTTTGCCAACGGAAGGAGCGATAGTAGGAAGCGGTTTTGTGTCCCAGAGTATCCCCGTTACCACGGATGCAGCCGCCCAAAATCTTTCAATCGTGCTGGCCGACAATGCGGGGGGAAATAACTATGCGTTTTCCATGCCAGAAGCAGGAACGCTCACTGCGATATCCGGTATTTTCTTTCCAAGCGGTAACCTTATTGTCAACGGTCCGCCCATTACGATCCAGGCTCAATTGTGCCGCTCTTTTCCTGACGATTCGCCCTATACTCCGTTTGTTGCTATTCCAGGAACAGCAGTCCAACTGATTCCATCCTTATCGGGGAATGTGACCGGATTCGGTTGTTCAAATAGCCTAACCGGACTCAATATTCCCTTAAATCCGGAGGATCGCCTCGTTATTGTATTTTCGATATTTACTGAAGGAGCAGCCACCGTCGATCCTCTAACCATTGTGGGTACTGCGATCGGTGTTCTCGTGATTGCACCAGTAAATCCCGCTTTGACCAGCCCTATTATTCCGATTGCCAGTCATTTGCCGGTAAATCTGAGTTTTGGCCCTTCTACTCCAACCAACTTTGGCATAGTCGGTTTTGGATTCAGCGATAATGAACCGTTTCAGTCGTTTGGATCACCAATCATTGTAAATCCGTTAATTAACGGATTTACCACTCCCATTACAGAAGCAGGAACGATTACGTCAGTTGCGGCGTACTTCGGTATTGAAAGTAATCAAACCCTCCAAAGCCGGATAAATATCCTTGTCGAGGTGTATCTTTACACGCCTGCAAACAGTACCGCTACCCCAATTGGATCGACACAATTTATACTTGCTACTTTGCAGCCCGGAACATTTACAACAACTTCCCCCGGTGTTCATAATATCCATATTACATCATCACCTCCCCTCGTCCCAGGGGATACCTTAATTATGGTGTTTACCGCATTAGGACTCGGGACAACAAGTGGATCGATAGCAGGATGGGTGAGCGGCGGTATTTCCATCTTGCCTAGTTCGACTTAACCATATAAGGGCCAGCCATAGGTTAGCTTTATGACCTATGGCTGGTCCTAATCTATGCGATCTTGCGGATTGCCCTAAGCACGTCTTTAAACAAGCCTGAAATACATACAGATAATACAAAGAGGAGGCATTGTCGCCATGAACGATGAACCCTGTCCTAAACCTCCCGCCCAAGGCTGCATCATCCACTTCACACAGTTGCAAACCAACCTATTTGGACAACTGCTCGATGATCTGACCGCTTCTATCCAGCCCTTCTATATTCCTCCTGCCGGGCCACTGCCAAATGTGCTTAAAGTGCTGCAAAACCTGTTCAAAACCATGACATCCCTATCTCTACGAGACAAGGCAGATCTGTTCGCTGCTACCGAGCTTCCTATTACGGCCTACGAGCAATCGGACGGCTGGTCTGCCGCCCTGATTGCCGCAACTCAGACAACGCTCACGGAGCTGTATGCCTTCAGTTTGTTAGCATGTGTATCCAGCTCGATCAAGGATGACTGGGTCATCCAAATCAGACTCGCCGAAACCAATCTCGCCGGAGTGTCAGGCTCCACTCCTCCCGTGATATCTGGAACAGTTCTCACCCTCGATGGCGGTAATGAGCAGACTTTCCTGAGCTATGATCCCGTCACACTCCTGTCGACTGATGGAGCGATACCCGGGATTGGATTCACGTCCCCCGGCGTACCGTTCACCACGAGTAATATGGGACTTGATGTGTCCGTCGTATTGACCGGTCAGCAGCCCGAGGCATTTTATTATGCGTTTTCCATGCCTCAGTCAGCGGTGATTACCGGGATGACGGCCCAGTTCATACCGAGTGACATCCAAATTAGCGGCGTATTTATTGCCGTTCGCGCTCAGTTATGCCAGGCTGATCCCGACGTCTCGCCGTATGTGCCATTTGACGGCATTCCAGACACGCTCATTCGACTAAGACCTGCCTTGTTCGGTAATACCGCGAGGATCACTTGTGAGGGTAGCTTGAACGATCTTAACGTTCCCATTGCTGCGGAGGAACGGCTCGTCCTTGTATTTACAATCGTAGCGGAAACGCCGTTCGGTCCCTCTCCCCCGAACACCATTCAGGGAACTTTGAGCGCAACCATAACGATTGAGCCTGCCAATCCATCCGACCCTCAAATAGATCAAATTATTCCATTCGCCAGTCAAACGCTGGTTTCACTAGAGACTATGGAAGGCGGCACACCTAGTGCTGGCGCGGTAGTCGGCTTTGGATTCAGCGAAAACTCGATGTTTCCGCCTGAAGGAGCGCCATTTGTCGTATCTTCCGAACTAAATAGCTTTACGATCCCTATCCCTTTCGGCGGGACAGTTACGTCCATTGCGGCCTATTTCGGCCTTTTAAGCGGGCAAATTCTAACTGACTCCTTCACCATATTTGTCAGTTTGAATCGGTATAACCCTTCAAATAATACGATTACAAGGGTTAACAATTTATCGTTTTTCTTGATTAATATTCCCGCTGGCACGTACACGGAAAGCTCACCCGGCATACATGGCCTTTCAAACATGTTCCCCATAGAAATTAATGTGAACTCGGGAGATCAATTGGTGCTGCTGTTTTCCGTGTCCGCGAACACCTCTGGGCAGGCCGCTATAATTGAGGGCTGGGTGAGCGGGGGGCTATCGATTGGGCCTTAACATTCCATTAGAGGAGGAGTCGCTTTGAACCATAATTCCGGTACAAAAACAAAACCTGTTTCCTACAAGCCACATTCTCAAGAG
This sequence comes from Paenibacillus herberti, assembly GCF_002233675.1. GTDB lineage: Bacteria > Bacillota > Bacilli > Paenibacillales > Paenibacillaceae > Paenibacillus_O > Paenibacillus_O herberti. Next base: position 2,546,291 of record NZ_NMUQ01000001.1, read on the forward strand.
CATTGCAAGCCTTGTCCAACACCACCTCATAGGAACTGCATCATCCTTTTTACGCCGCTGCAAGCCGATATCTTCGAGGGGCTGCTGGACGATTTGATTGCTTCCATTCAATCTATCTACATCCCTCCTGCCGGGCCCTTGCCCAATGTGCTCAAGGTTCTGCAAAATCTGTTCAAAGTCATGCGGCTCTCGCTGCGCGACCAGGCCGGCCTGTTCGCTGCTACCGAGCTGAATATTACCGCTTATGAACAATCCGAGGGTTGGTCTGACGCTCTTATTGCCGCTACGGGGCAGACGCTCACCGAGTTGTACGCCTTTAGTCTGCTGGCCTGCGTATCCGCTCCAGTTAAAGACGGCTGGGTCATCCGAATCCGATTAGCCGAAACGAACTTAGCCGGCATAACTAATATTGTTCCGCCTGCCACCCCAGGAACACTCGTAGTATTGGACGGTGGGAATACTACCACCTCGCTCAGCTTAAACAAGTTAACAGGCCTTCCGGCACAAGGCGCAATTCCGATCATTAATTTTACATCGGAAGGCATACCCGTCACGACAAACAGTTTAGGGCAAAATGTATCCATTGTACTTGCCAATAATTTAGGAGAAGACAACTTTGCCTTTTCCGTGCCTCAATCAAGTACCATTACCTCTATTACGGCAAGCTTTTCTCCGTTGCCCACTACGATTTCAGGCGCCACGATTACGGTTCAAGTCCAGCTTTGCCGGGCTTTGCCGGACATCTCCCTTTACCAGCCTTTTGTCGCCATCCCGGGAACGGTTGCTTCGTTAAGCCCCGGTTTATTTGGAAGCATAACAGAAAATTTTTCATGTCAAATCAATCAAACTGGACTCAGTATCCCTGTAGATGCCGAGGACCGGCTCGTCCTCGTATTTACGATCTCTTCTTCCGAACCAAACCCCGTTCCCGACGTTCTTCTTGGCACACTCGAGGGAACCATAACCTTTGTGCCCACTCAAGGGGTAGCAATCGGTCAAATTGTACCGTTTGCCAGCCGGCTTACAGTTGATTTGTCTGGAAATGCTACCGCCGAGGCTCTAACTCTCGGAGTCGTGGGCTTTGGAAACAGCAACACCCAAATTAATTCTAACCCAGGGACCCTTAGTCCAGTTAATGCGAGCGGCTTCATGGCGTTCACCGTCCCGATTCAACAAGGCGGAACGCTTACCTCATTAGCCGCTTATTTTAGCCTGACAAGCGGATCGATATTGCCGGAATCTCCTGCCACGGTAGTCGCAGTATACCGCTTCACAAATACAAGCAGTCAAGCAGCTGTCTTGAGTTTTGATGCGATTACGAATTTATCTATTCTGCCGCCAGGCACATACACGGAAACATCTCCTGCCTCGCACGGAACCCTAACCGGATTGAACGTTCCTGTTAACGCCGGCGACCGATTACTGATCGTATTTTCGATGAATTTTACTTTCATTGCTGGAGCAATAACGGGCTGGGGGAGCGGAGGTGCCTTTATCGAGCTTAATTCCGATTGAACGCATAAGGGGGCCTGCTGGCGTCATCTTCATGATGCCAGCAGGCCCCTTCTCATATAAAGAAGCGATTATTTGCTTTGCAGGTAAAAGCATTTGCGGCACACACGACGATGCCTATTACGCATTCGAAAATTTACTCAACCTCGTCTTTAGACAAGACCAGAATACATACTCATAATACAGTTGCTTCAAGAGGAGGCTTAGAAGATTATGGACCTTAACATCTCAAGTAAAGATGCTCTAATTTCAAACAGGCCTCATAATGCCGATCATTGCAAGCCTTGCAAAAAAACGAAAAAACCCTGCCTCGTCTCCTTTACTCCCCTTCAGGCGGATATTTTCGAAGGACTGCTCGATAATCTGGCGGCTGCCATACAAAACTCTTTTGTCCCGCCAGCAGGACCTCTCCCGGCTGTATTAAAAGTGCTGCAAAACCTCATTGTTGAATTGCCTCTCACGCTGAGCGCTCAGGCCGATCTGCTCGCAGCCACTGAGCTGGCTATTAACGCCTACCAGCAATCGGAAGGCTGGAGCTCGGCCGCTGTAGCCTCGACCCAGATTGTACTCACAGACCTGTATGCCCTCAGCCTGGTCGCATGTGTATCCAGTACCGTCAAGGATGGGTGGGTCATCCGAGTTAGGCTCGCCGAAACTAATCTGGCTGGAATTGAAAGCGGCGTTCCTCCTGTTATTTCAGGAACGACCCTTGTCTTTGACGGCGGCAATCAAACTATGGATTTAAGCTTTAATAATACTACGGGTCTGCCAACTAGAGGGGTGATAGCAGGAATCGGCTTTGTGTCCCCAGGTATTCCCGTTACCACGACTGGCGGCGTCGAAAATGTTTCAATTGTACTGGCCGACAACACCGGGGGGAACAATTATGCTTTTTCCATGCCCCGGGCAGGAACACTCACCGCAATGACAGCTAGTTTCTTCCCGGCTAACGTTAATATTGAAGGTCCGCCTATTACGATTCTGGCTCAATTGTGTCGCGCCCTTCCTAGTGATTCTCCTTATACTCCGTTTGTTCCAATCCCAGATACCACGATTCAGCTTATTCCTTCTTTATCGGGAGATGTGTCCGGTATCAATTGTGCAGGCAGTTTAAACGGACTGAATATTACTCTTAATCCGGAGGATCGCCTCATTCTTTTATTTACAGTATTTACAATCGGAACAGCTACAGCCGATCCTGCAACTATTCTGGGTAGCGGAAGCGGTGTTCTTTCGATAGCACCGGTGAACGCTCCTCCTACTGCAAACGTCCCTATTATTCCACTTGCCAGTCACTTGCCGATCAGCCTAAATTTCAACAATACAGGCACTTCAACCAGCGCTGGAATAGTCGGCTTTGGATTCAGCGATAATGAACCGTTCCAGTCGTCTACATCACCGATCATTGTAAATCCGTTAATTAACGGATTTACCTCTCCTCTTGCAGAAGGGGGAACGATCACCTCAATTTCTGCTTACTTCGGTGTTCAAAGCAATCAAGCCGTGCAACAACCCCTAACTGTTTTTGTCGAGCTGTATCGATACACGACTGCAAACAGCACGGCTATTCCGATTGCAAATACGCAATTTACGCTGCCTGTTCTGCCGATTGGAACATATACGACAACTTCCCCTAGCACGCATCGAATCTTTACCCCAACCCAAATTATCACAGTCGGCGTGGGAGAGCGCTTAGTTATGGTATTTACCGCTCAAACAAACCCGACATTAAATGGTGGATCGATTGTAGCTTGGGCGAGCGGAGGCATATCCATCGCGCTAGTTCAACCTTGACAACTTAAGGGCCGAATTGATGCAAATAAAGGAGTTCCTTCGAGGAGGTGTAGAAAATTATGGATCGTAACAATCCAAGTAAAAAGGCTCTGATATCAAACCGGCCTCATAACGCCGACCATTGCAAGCCTTGTAAAATAACGAGAAAGCCTTGCCTCGTCAACTTTACGCCTCTTCAGGCAGATATTTTTGAAGGACTGCTGGATGATCTTGCGGCTGCCATACAAAATTCGTTTGTCCCGCCAGCAGGCCCCCTCCCGGCTGTACTAAAAGTGTTTCAAAATCTGATTGTTGACCTGCCCCTCACACTAAGCGCTCAGGCCGATCTACTTGCAGCCACAGAGATGGCTATTAACGCCTATCAGCAGTCGAAAGGCTGGAGTTCGGCCGCTGTAGCTTCGACCCAGATTGTGCTCACAGACCTGTATGCCCTCAGCCTGGTCGCCTGTGTCGCAAGTACCGTCAAGGATGGGTGGGTCATTCGAGTTAGACTCGCCGAAACCAATCTGGCTGGAATTGAAAGCGGCGTTCCTCCTGTTATTTCAGGAACGAGCCTTTTCTTTGGCGGCGGTAATCAAACGATGAGGTTAAGCTTCAACGGAAGTACGGGGCTGCCAACTGAAGGGGTAATAGTAGGAACCGATTTTGTATCCCAAAGCATCCCCGTTACCACAACTGGCAGCGCCGAAAATATTTCGATTGTGCTGACCGACAATTCCGGTGGGAACAACTATGCTTTTTCCATGCCTCAGCCGGGAATGCTCACATCGTTGTCCGCTAATTTCACCCCAAGCAGTAACCTTGTTATTAACGGTCCGCCTATTACGATTCTGGCTCAGCTGTGTCGCGCCCTTCCTGACGATTCTCCTTATACGCCGTTTGTTGCAATTCCAGGGACCACCGTCCAGCTGGTTCCATCCTTATCGGGAAATGTGTCCGGAATCGTTTGTTCAGGGAGCCTGAACGGACTTAACGTCTCCCTTAATCCGGAGGATCGCCTCGTTCTTGTATTTACAATATTTACAGCCATAACAGGCGCTGCAGCAGATCCTACAACCATTGCAGGTACCGGAGGCAGCATTATCACGATTGATTCAGTAAGTCTACCTCCAATTCCATTCAATATTATTCCGTTGGCCAGTCACTTACCCGTAAAGCTTAATTTTGACGCTACTGGCGCTCCAGTCACCGCGGGAATAATAGGTTTTGGATTCAGCAATACTGAAACGTTCTCATCGTTTACATCACCGATCACTGTTCCGTCGATATTTACCGAATTCACCTCACCCATTACAGAAGAGGGAACGCTCGCGACAATTGCGGCTTACTTCGGAGTTGAGAGCAATCAAACTCTACTTGAACCGATCAACATCTTTGTCCAGCTGTATCGATATACACCTGCAAATAACATGATTACTCCGATTGCACCAACGCTATTTATGCTTCCTCTTCTGTCGGCCGGAACATACACGACAACTTCTCCCGGCTTGCATAGTCTCTTTATCACACCCTCAAACATAGCCATCAACGTCAACCCGGGGGACCGCTTAGTTATGGTGTTTACCGCTCTAAGACTTAATGCAACTAGTAGTGTGTCAATTGCAGGCTGGGTAAGCGGGGGCATATCCATCGGGCCTAGTTTTACTTAAAGATAATACAGCTGCTTCAAGAGGAGGTATAGGTGAATATGGACCGTAATGACTCAAGTAAAAATGCTTTAATATCAAGCAGGCCTCATAACGCCGATCATTGCAAGCCTTGCAAAATAACAAAAAAACCATGCCTCGTCACTTTTACGCCCCTTCAGGCGGATATTTTTGAGGGCCTGCTGGATGATCTGGCAGCTGCCATACAAAACTCGTTTGTCCCGCCAGCAGGACCGCTCCCATCCATTCTAAAAGTACTTCAAAATCTGATTGTAGAATTGCCTCTGACGCTGAACGCTCAAGCCAATCTGCTTGCAGCCACAGAGATGGCTATTAACGCCTATCAGCAGTCGCAAGGCTGGAGTTCGGCCGCTGTAGCTTCGACCCAGATCGTGCTCACAGACCTGTACGCCCTCAGCCTCGTAGCCTGTGTCGCAAGTACCGTCAAGGATGGGTGGGTCATTAGAGTTAGGCTCGCCGAAACCAATCTGGCTGGAATTGAAAGCGGCGTTCCTCCTGTTATTTCAGGAACGACCCTTTCCTTTGACGGTGGTAATGAGACTATGGTTTTAAGCTTCAACCCCAGTACGGGTCTGCCAACTGAAGGGGTGATAGCAGGAACCGGCTTTGTGTCCCAAAGTATCCCCGTTACAACGACCAGTGGCGTCGCAAATGTTTCAATTGTACTGGCCGATAATCTTGGGGGGAACAACTATGCTTTTTCCATGCCCCGGGCAGGAACACTTACCTCGATGACCGCCAATTTCAATACAGGCAATAACCTTGTTGTTAACGGTCCGCCTATTACGGTTGTGGCCCAGCTGTGCCGTGCCCTTCCCAATGATTCTCCTTATACTCCGTTTGTTGCTATTCCAGGGGCCTCCGTCCAGTTGCTTCCATCCTTATCGGGAAATGTTTCCGCAATTGAAGTTTCAGGCAGCTTGACCGGACTCAACATTTCCCTTAATCCGGAGGATCGCCTCGTTCTTCTATTTACAATATTTACAGCCACAACAAGCACGACCGCCGATCCTACAACCATTGTGGGCATTGGGGGCGGTACGCTCACAATTGAACCGGTAAATCTGCCTGCTGATTCATTCGGCCCTATTATTCCACTGGCCAGTCACTTGCCCGTAACATTAAATTTTGACGCTACTGGCTCTCCAATCGACGCCGGAGTGATCGCCTTTGGATTCAGCAGTAATGAACAGTTCACATCGTTTGGGCTGCCGATTATTGTAAACCCATTAATTAACGGATTTACCTCTCCCATTACAGAAGAGCAAACGATCACGTCAATTGCGGCTTACTTCGGTGTTGAAAGTAATCAAACATTAGAGCAACCTATTAATATCTTTGTCCAGTTGTATCGGTATACGCCTGCAAACAGCACAGCTACTCCGATTCCAGATACAGTATTTTTGCTTTCTGCTCTGCAGGCAGGAACATTTACGACAACTTCTCCCGGTCTGCATTTTATCTTTACCGTACTCCCATTCGGAAGCGTCAACGTCAACCCCGGGGACCGCTTAATTATGGTGTTTACCGCACAAAATCTTACTGCAACAAGTGGTGTGTCGATTTCTGGCTGGGCGAGCGGAGGTATCTCTCTCGCGCCTCCTTTTCCTTGACAACATACGGGTCAGCCTTAGGTCCTTAGGTCAGCTTCACGACTTAAGGCAGGCCCCTTCGCATGCAGCTATTATTTGCTTTGCAAGCAATATCAGCTGCGGCACACACGACGATGCCGACTATTCTTTCGCGAATTTGACTCATACGCGTCTTTAAACAAGCCCGGAATACATACAAATAATATAGTTGCTTCACGGGGAGGTATAGAAGATTATGGACCGTATCAACTTAAATAAAGATGCTCTACTATCATATAGGCCGCATAACGCTGATCTTTGCAAGCCTTGCCAAAAAACGAGAAAACCCTGCCTCGTCACTTTTACGCCTCTTCAAGCGGATATTTTTGAGGGGTTGCTCGATAATTTGGCGACTGCTATATCAAACTCGTTTATTCCGCCAGCAGGACCGCTCCCAGCTGTACTGAAAGTACTGCAAAATCTGATTGTTGAATTGCCTCTTACACTGAGCGCTCAGGCCGATCTGCTTGCGGCCACGGAGCTGGCTATTAACGCCTATCAGCAATCGGACGGGTGGAGTTCCGCCGCTGTAGCTTCGACTCAGGTGGTGCTGACAGATCTGTACAGCCTCAGCCTGGTCGCATGTGTCTCCAGTACCGTCAAGGATGGGTGGGTCATTCGAGTTAGACTCGCCGAAACCAATCTGGCTGGAATTGAGAACTTCGTCCCTCCTGCTATTTCTGGAACGAACCTTTTCTTTGACGGTGGCAATCAAGTTATGGCTCTACTCTTCAATAGCCGCACGGGTCTTCCAACGGAAGGGGCGATAGCAGGAACCGGCTTTGTATCCAAAAGTATCCCCGTAACCACGAGTATTCCCACCGTAAATACTTCGATTGTACTAGCCGACAATCTCGGGGGAAACAATTATGCTTTTTCTATGCCCCGGGCAGGAACGATTACGGCGATGTCCGCCAGCTTCTTCCCAAATAACCTTGTTGTAAACGGTCCTCCTATTACGATCGTGGCTCAGCTATGCCGATCCCTTCCCGGCTCGTCTCCTTATAGTCCATTTGTTACTATTCCAGGAACCGTAATACAACTAGTTCCAAACTTATCAGGAAATGTCAACGGAATTGGACTTGGAGGCAGCCTAACCGGACTCAATATTTCCCTCAGTCAGGAAGATCGCGTCATTCTTTTATTCACAGTCACATCGAGCGCCAACTCAGGTGCAGATCCTACGACCATCCTGGGTACCGGGGGCGGTACGATCACGATTGAACCCGTAAATGCGCCTCCCACTTCAGCTGGACCCATTATTCCGTTTGCCAGCCATTTGCCGTTAAATCTGAATGTTACTACTCAAGGCGAACCAACCACCTCTGGAATAATCGGCTTTGGGTTCAGCGATAACCAACCGTTCCAATCATTTGGAGCGTCGATCCTTGTAGATCCACAAATGATCAAATTCACCTCTGCCAACCAGGGTGGTGGAACAATTACTTCAGTTGCGGCTTACTTCGGTGTTGAAAGCAATCAAACGCTGGAACAACCCGTTTCGATCTTTGTAGAAGTGTACCGGTATTCAGCTTCAACCAGTGTAGCTACTCCGATAACTGTATCGCAATTTACACTTCCTCTTTTGCAGTTCGGAACATATACAACAACTTCCCCTGGCATTCATCGCATCGTAACCGGACTCAGCATCCCGGTCAACGATGGGGACCGCTTTGTTATGGTGTTTACTCCCCTGAGCTCCGGACCAACAACTGGCGGGGTAATTGGCTGGGCGAGCGGCGGCATATCCGTCACGCCTAGTTCAGGTTGACGGAATATAAGGACCATCCGCAAGTCAGATTCATGACCTACGACTGGCCCTTATCCATGAGCAAAGGCGATTAATTTCAATTCTCCGATTGATGGCGGAAGGATCGACAGCGAGGTTTTAGCAGAACAAGCGGAGGCATCTTTATCGAGCTCAATTTCGATTAAGCGCAAAAAGGGGCTGGATGGCGTCATCTTCATGACGTCAGCCAGCCCCTTATGTTGGTGTACGGAATGCAATTCGCTTATTTGCTGTGCAGAATCTCAGGCGTTGTCAGCTGATCGTAGAAATCAACGATCTTGTCCTGTTTCTCGGAGCCACGAATTGCCATCGCAGAACGCGGATGTTCGTCGAGCAGGCCGGTCACCATGTATTCCATGATGTAGCCCCACTCTTCCTTCTCGCGCAGCGGCAGCATATGCTTCTCGATCATCTCAAGTACAGGACGGACATTGTACTTCGTGTTCGGCAAATGTGCTACCAAAAGCTCTGTGTTGCAGTTACCGGCGGCACGACCCATACCGTAAACGCTAGTGTCGAGGAACTCTACGCCCTTATCAACGGCAAGCAGCGTATTGGCGAACGCCAGTTGCTGGTTGTTGTGCGTGTGCACGCCAAGCTTCTTGTTCGGAAGATGCTGCTTGAACTTGTCAACCAGGTAACCGAAGTCGCTTGGCTTGAGGCTTCCGTAGGAGTCAACGACGTAAACAACGTCTACGACGCTCTCGCGAATTGCTTCGAACGCTTCCACCAGTTGGTTCTCCATCACGTTGGAGAGAGCCATGATGTTCAGCGTTGTCTCGTAGCCGCGTTCATGGAACAGAGTGACAAGCTCCAGAGCCTTGTCCACATCCTGGATGTAACAAGCGACGCGAATCAGATCAATCATGCTCTCAGCGCGCGGGAGAATATCGTTCTCGTCCACACGGCCGATATCAACTAGCGCAGAAAGCTTCGTTTTGCCTTTGTTCGGGATGACCTTGCGCAGGAAGTCATCGTTCAGGAAGCGCCAAGGACCTGCGGATTCCGCACCCTTGAGCAGCTTCGGAGAGTTCTTGTAGCCGATCTCCATATACTCAACGCCAGCCTCATCAAGGCTGCGGTACAGATCTTGGACAAATTCAATGCTGAAGTCCCAATTGTTAACAAGGCCCCCATCGCGGACGGTACAATCGACGATCTTGCTAGTGCTGTTTTTTGCAGACATGGTTGCAGAACTCCTTACATTTATAAGGTTACGTTCATCCTATAATACGGGAAACGGATGAAGAACGCAAAGAATTTTGTCGAGCCTGCCGCCAGCATCCTTGGGCTTAGTCCTTCAGAACAAGATCTGCCAGCGTTCGCGCCATCACGCCCGTCGCTCCCTTGCTCTCCCAGCCTCTGGCGCGACTGATCCATGCTGTTCCGGCAATATCAATATGAAGCCAAGGTTTTTCCTCTGCAAAAGCTCCAATGAACATGCCCGCAATACTTGCGCCGCCGTCTCTACCAGCTCCATTTTTCAGATCAGCCGCATCGCTGTCGAGCTGCTTGCGGTATTCCGGATAAGCCGGCAAAGGCCAGACACGTTCTCCAGTCCGAACCGCCGACGCCTCCAACTGCCGACGCAGCAATTCGTCATTGCCCATGAAGCCGGATGCTTCCTCCCCGAGAGCTGCAACTACTGCGCCAGTAAGCGTTGAGACTTCTACCAGCTTCGTCGCTCCGCGCTTCAGCGCGGTCGTTAAGCCATCCGCAAGCACCAAACGTCCTTCCGCGTCAGTGTTCACAATTTCTACCGTTAGGCCGTTCATCATGGTTATAACATCACCCGGCTTGAACGCCCGCTCGGAAATCATGTTCTCAGCGGAAGGGATGACCGCGATCACATTGGCCTTCGGCTTCAGGCTACCGATAATCCGCATTGCCGCCAACACAGCCGCTGCACCTCCCATATCGCCGATCATATCCTGCATGCCTGGGGCGCGCTTGAGCGAATAACCACCGGTGTCAAAAGTAATTCCTTTGCCGATCAGGCCCCATTTCTCCTCGCTGCCCGGATCGCCTTCATAATGCAGTACGATCATGCGCGGAGGATGCGCGCTGCCCTTGCCTACCGCCAGCAGTCCGCCCATGCCGAGCTCCTGAGCGGTCCACTCGTCTAGAATCTCACAGTCGAGCTCATAATGGGATGCCAGTTTCTCCGCCTCTTCGGCCAGTGACTCTGGCGTAAGTACGCTGCCAGGCAAATGCACGAGATCCCGCGCCCAAATCGTCGCCTCACCCATAATGACGCCGCGGCCGATTCCCTCGGTCCACTGCGCCTTATGCTCCTGAGACGCATTCCCGCTCAGTTGGAATGACACCTCCGCAGCATGTTTCGGTGTTGGCTCGCCAGACTGCGTTTTGCTCCGCTTATATCCGCCGAGCACTAAGCCCTCCACCAGTGCAGCTGCGGCATCGACGGTACGAACGCCATTAGTGCCGGAGTAAAGCTCATCTGACAGCAGCAGGCAAGCTGTGACTGCCTTCTGGCTGCGAATCTCACGAGCAGCAGCCGCTCCCAGCCGGCGCAGTTCATCCGTAGAGTCAGCACCGCCGCCAATACCAATGAACGATACCGAACGTGCCGGCATCAGCCCTAACAGTGGCATCGTTAACACTTGCTCCGCCGAAGCTTTGAAGTTGCCTCGCTGGAAGCGCTCCTGCAGCGCCTGTTTTACAGCGGAATGGGCCAGCGGATCCGCCGGATCACTGGTCCCCGTTCCATGCTCCTGCTGAAGCTCAGCCGCCGTAACCGCACGGATAAGCAGATCATAAGCAGCAGCCTCCTCCACCGGTGTATGAATAAAGGTTAGTTTCATATCGTCATCTTCCTTTCTTAGAAAACAAAACGGCTTCGCCGTATTTGACCCGGTATGTACTTGCGCTTGTAATGCAAAAAAAAAACCGGGATGCACCACCCCGATTTTAAACTTTTTGCTCTGCGATTGGCAAATAGATCATAAACGATGTGCCTTCCCCTGCCACGCTCGTCACTCGGATTGTCCCGCTGTGGTTGCGTATGATGCGATAACTTACGGATAGGCCGAGGCCGGTTCCAGACTCCTTGGTCGTAAAAAAAGGATCGAAAAGCCGGTTCAGCGTGGCCCGATCCATGCCTTTGCCGTTATCTTTTACCGTAATTTCTGCGAAGTCAGCCTTGCGCTTCAAAATAACGTCGATCCGCCCGGCCCGATCACCGTCCAATTCAGCAATCGTATCCATCGCATTCTTGAACAGATTGAGCACAACCTGTTTGATCTGTTTGACGTCAATAGAAACCTGCAAATCAGCCTCATACGATTCCAGGTAAATTTGGCAATTATGCATCAAGGCTTCGCTTTCACTGAGCATGCTGACTTCTTTGAGCAGTGAGGTGAGCTGGATCGTTTGTTTCATCGGGGCTGTCGGCTTAGAAGAGTTCAAAAACTCATAGATGATGTCGTTGGCCCGGTCGATTTCGGCTACCATAATCTTGGCGTATTCTTCCTTACCCAAATCGACCAAAGCAGGGCGAAGCAACTGGATGAAACCCCGGATCGATGTAAGCGGATTTCTAATTTCATGTGCGATGGCAGCAGCGATTTTGCCAAGCATGGCCAGCTTGTCATTTTGGTAAGCGGTCTGCTCGATCTGTTTGTACTCGGAAACATCCTTCATACTAATCAGATAATCACCGTCCAGCTGATCACCATAGGTAGCTGTGATGAGCAGATGACGTCCACTACTGTCTTGGAACTCGAAATACTTATTACGACGAACGATAATCTCCCGGTACAAGCGGATTAAAAGCCGCTTGGTTTGTCGCGTCAACTGGGAATGACGAAGAATTTCAAGGATACTGCAGCCGACAAGTGTTTTACGAGGCGTATCAAGGAACTTAGCCATCTGCAGGTTCATGAAGGTAACGACGCCTTCTGTATCAAACAATGCAATGCCGCTGTCCATGTGCTGAAGGACGTTCTCGTACTTACTCTTTACCCGTTCGAAGGAGCGATAGGAGCGACTGAGCAGTTCCCGCATCTCCGTATAGCGTTCGTCTGCCGGTCGCTCGGGCTGGTAGCGGAAGCGATAAGCAACCATCAGCTCAATAAGGAAAAGGAAGGAGCGGTTATATAGCTCAAGCGCCTCTTCCGAATCCACATTCAGAATGATGTTTCGCATACTTTCCTCATGTATCGCGATAATTTCCTCAGGTCCAATGCTATGAAACATTTTCCCTAGTTCCGTTGCCTGGTACAGGGATGCCTCGCTTCCGCTGCGTATATATTCGGCAAGCGCCGGGAAATAGCGCTTTCGAATTGACTGCATTAGCCTTGCTCCTCTCCGGTTGCAAACAGCTGGAGCTGTATTGGGGTCGAATTCATGTAGTAGGAGGGAGGCAGCCATTTGCGGAACGTAATGCATGTCCCTACTCGGCGTGTGATTGCAATATCCCATTCCTCCGACCAAAGCGATTTCCATTCCTCCTCAAGCTCATGGGAGAAGCTGCAGCTGCCGATCAGAGACCACTCCAGGCCCGCTTCCCCGGTATTCTTGCGTACTTCGCCTATCAACAATTGGCTTCGCTGATGCATCTCCACAAAACAGTTCGACAGCTCTGAAATAGCGTAGGCGATACGAGTCTGATCAATAATTCCGAAGCCCAGCTCTCTTGCCAATACTCTACCTGTTTGGCGAGCTCTTATGGCATCCTTGACATTGCTAATGTTGAACAGTTCCATCCCCATACGAGCTTCGCCCCCTGTTCCTTCCTGTCAGGATCGCAGTCAAGCCGTCGATTCGTAAACTAATCATAGGATTCGCTGTCAACAAGTGTCAATCGGAAATAATGTCGAATTATGCCATTTTTCAAAGCGATTGGGCGATAGGCGATTCAGGAGTAACCGGGACGACGGAAGTAAAAAAAAGCGGCAAAAACTTGTCCGCTGTCGAATGAGGTTAATGTCCGAAATGCTGTTCCAGCTTTTCTTCCCATTCTTCCTCGATATTGTCCCATTCTTCCTGTGCTTCTTCCCACTCGTCTTCGGCTTCTTCCCATTCTTCTTCGGCCTCTTCCCACTCCTCCTCGGCTTCCTCCAGCCGCTTCTCCTCCTGCTCTTTCTGTTTCTCTTCTTTTCCCTGTTCATGCTTGAGCTGCGTTTCATGCTCCTTTAAACGTTCCTCAGCCTGCTTCTTTGCGTCTTTTTTCCATTTTTCTTCAGTCTGTTTTAAGCGCTCCTCGGCTTCCCGAGCCCTCCGCTCCAGCTCCTTGCGAGCTTTTTCCGCTTCCTCACGCAGCTTTTCGATTGCCGCCTTTTTCTCTTTGAGCCAGTTTTCTTTTTGTTGTTTGCTATATTTCTTCCATTCCTCACTAAGAACCCCGGCCTGATCAGCCAGCTCTTCCTCACGTTCGGACAGCTCTTCACGAGATTGGCCGCGCTCCAAGTCAGGTAGTGGTGTCAGATGCGACTCAACGGCCGAAACCTTGGGCTTCGGAAGATGCTTTTGAGATGGTGGAGGTGTTTTTGTAGATGGGGCTGATGGCTGCGCTACGGCAGGCTTCGTCTCTACAGCCGCTGATGGCTTGAACGATGCAGAGCCCGCACCTCCCGCTCCAAGCGACGAGGTTTTAGGCTTAGGAGTTGGAGACGGAGCCGATGAAGCTCCTGAAGCCTCCGAAGCTCTCTCTTGCTTCTCTTCCTCCAACAGCCGGTTCAGCTTGTCTTGGTTCAGCTCCTCAGCATCCCCTACCAGTGCGCCTATACCACCCTTCCAAGTTGCTGCAGCATGAAGCGGCTTCGTGCGGAATTGGTCCAGACTGACCGAATAACCTTTGTCCTTGGCGAGCAAATAAACGGTCATCTGACCCGTCGAAAGTCCTAGATACGCCGCCTCATCCATCACACCGGGAGTAGATTCTATCTGCGTGATCTTTACATTCGCATCGCCCGATTGTGCCGCAGCTTTCTGGAATGCAGCCTTCGCTTGCAAATTAAGATCGCTCAGCAGCTCTTTTTCCGCTCCATCCAGCCGGACGCCAGCGAATACGATATTAGCTTGTTCTCCTTGCAAATAGGAAGTGTCCGCCAGTTCGCTCGCTAGACGGTCCATCACCTCAGAGACCGGCCTGCCTTCATACTCCAACGCCTCGACAAAAGGAGCTGCGTCTTTGTTGACCGCGCGCAGCGATCGGACTTTAAGTTTTTCATCAACCCCGAGCTCAAAGCTGGGATTGATGTCCATGCTGAGATAAGCGACAACGGGACGAGCCTCGACTCTTACGGCCAACATAGCGGGAATGGCGATCAGCAGTGCCAGCGCGGCAGCCGCTGCAGGCAACCACCAGCTCATTTTTACTGGGCGAAACCGTCCCTCCGGAGCCAGCCACACCTCCTGGCCCATCAGTTCTCCCCCGTTGCTTCTTATTTTGCGGAAACGGCCATCAGGAGTGAGCACGATGAGCTTGCTCCCCTTGACCTCCAGCACGATGCCCTTCCCGTTCACAGCCTTGTCCCCCCTGCTGTTAGCTCCTGCTCCGCCTTTTCTTTCCGGAGCTGCAAGTAATCCGACAAATACGGGTAATCACCCCGCAGCAACACAGCAACTGCAATCAAATACTTGCGATTACGCTCAATCGTCTTGCGTGAGACGCCGCCTAACTCCATCAGCTCTTTGACTGGCAGTCGACGGGACTGGACAAGTACGCCCCACAGGGAATCCTCGGTAGCGAGCTTAAACGCGATTCCTTGCAGCAAAATTCGGGAATCCTCATGTTTTGGGGATTTGCCGGCCAGATCCGTAAACTTGATTCCGTAGCCCTCCAGTTCGCTGGCATACTCTTCAATTTCCAGACGTCTGTTGTCTGCATCCCGGTCGAGCTGGAAACGAGACACCGCCTGTCTTGTCCAAGCTGTTTGCAGGCCTTCATCCAGCGTCCCGTCCTGGTTGAGATTCCCGGCGGGCAGCGATTTCCAGTGACGTTTCTCGCGCCGGACATAATCAATTAGCCTACGCCGAATTACGGTTTCCGCAAAGCTCGTGAAGGAGCGCCCTGATTCCGGTGAAAACTGATGAATCGCTTCATTAAATGCAATCATTGCGATACTGAATTCATCATCGCGGCTTGGATCTATGTATCGCTTGCAGAAGCGGCTTGTGGACTTGAGTATAAAAGGCCTATAGTCCTGAATAAGCTGTTCACGCAAGCTTTCATTGCCTTGCTGGATCTTCTCTATGGTCAGGCCGAGCGGCTTTGCGCCGTCTATGGGCTTCTGCTTGACGCTGAAGCGTCCCAACCATCTTTTGAACAACATCAGCAGCAAAACAGCACCTCGCTTCCTATACGATTCGCAACCTGTTCTCCATTTGCGGGAGTAAGCCAAAATAAAAAATGCCTCCTGGATCAGGAGGCATCCTAATGGCTAACAGAGACCTTCGGAGGTTCGTTTGGCCTTCAGCTTGTTGCGGCGAGAATTCAATATTCCCAACCTTTTTTTAAGCTCTGCTTCCCAGGTCGAGTCTCCGAGATGTTTGGCAAATCCAAGCAGATCAAGAGCCATATCGATCTGACTCATAACCACATCCATCGGATCTTCGTTGTCGTGGTTCACGCAATTCTCAAAGAGAGATTTGCCGCGCTGATCCACATAATCCTGAAAATCAACTTCGGACACTCCGTCTCCATGTGCATATTCAGCTAAAATTTCATATTCGCTCTCTATCATATAATGAATATCGACACGATGGCAAACCGGACAGAACAAAATGGGGACGTTATGAATGTGAGTCCGATAATGCCTGAGCGTGCCTTTTGTACCGATCATGCTTGCCCCGCAGCAAAAACTCATCCCTGGTTCCCTCCTTGTAGAAGCCTATTTGCCACCTTAACCTTACATCTTCCTGAGAGTATATTCGTTGCCAAACTCTCAAATTCCTGCTTTACCGACTACTCGAACCATCAATCCAAAATATGTAAATTTAAGTTTGTCCAGCTAACTGGGCGTAATCTCTGGCCACTGAGGCAGTTCAGGCAGCTCCGGCGCCGGGTTCGGCGCGATCTCGGGCCGGAACGGCTCAGGGGCAATTTCCGGCTTAGCTGGCTGCTCGATCTCAGGCGACGCAGGTGGCGTTATTTCTGGCTTGGCCGGTTGCTCGATCTCAGGCGACGCTGGCGGCGTTATTTCTGGCTTGGCCGGTTGCTCGATCTCAGGCGACGCTGGCGGCGTTATTTCTGGCTTCGGCCCTTCCATGTTCGCTTCTTGCCTTTGTGGATAATCCATTTCTGCATTCATCCGGGCAGCCTCCTCTTCCGTTGACTGATTTTCTTATCCTTAACCAATAGCCAACAGTAAGACACAGGCTGCGCCCGAAAAACACAGAAAAACGGGAATAAGAAAAAGCCAGAGCAGATGCTCTGGCTTGTCCATTATTTGCTTCATTCTCATACTAGAAAGATATTCCCATAGGCATCCTTCTCGTATTTCCTCCGCATACGTACACCGTCTAATGGACGGTGGGGCGTATTGCTTGTCATACTAGAAAGATATTCCCATAGGCATCCTTCTCGTATTTCCTCCGCATACGTACACCGTCTAATGGACGGTGGGGTGTATTGCTTGTCATACTAGAAAGATATTCCCATAGGCATCCTTCTCGTATTTCCTCCGCATACGTACACCGTCTAATGGACGGTGGGGCGTATTGCTTGCTTATGCAGTTACCAAAGTTTTGTCGCCTGGTTTCCAGTTCATCGGGCAAAGACCGCCGGATTGCAGAGCCTGGAGAACACGAAGCGTTTCTTCCACGCTACGGCCTACATCATTGTGGTTAACAACTTGGTATTTGAGCTCGCCTTCTGGATCGATGATGAACAGGCCGCGCAGAGCGATACCTTCGTCTTCGATCAGAACGCCGTAATCACGGGATACTTGTTTCGTGATGTCAGCAGCAAGCGGGAAGTTCAATTGACCAAGACCGTTGTCGTTTTTCGGCGTATTGATCCAAGCTTTGTGGCTGTGGATGCTGTCGATGCTGACACCAAGAATCTCGGAGTTGAGTTTTTTGAACTCTTCAGCTGCGTCGCTGAGAGCAGTAATTTCCGTTGGGCACACGAATGTGAAATCCAGCGGGTAGAAGAAGAATACAAGCCATTTGCCACGGTAGTCGGAAAGGGATACTTTACCGAACTCTTTACCTTGACCGTCAACTGTCTCCATCGTGAAATCCGGGGCCAAGCGGCCTACCAAACGTTCTGCCATAATACCGAATTACCTCCTTGACGCTTTAAGCGTTCGAATATGCTGTCACCTGTTGTGACGTTCCATGAGATCATATCATTTTTCATAGAACAGAGTCAATATTAAATTGAAATGATTATCATCTGACAGTCAAAGTTAGATTTTACGGATAGCGTTGACAATCAGCTCACCCATCGCTTCGGTGCCGATTGCCTTAGACTTGTCAACAGCGATGTCTCCCGTGCGGTGACCCGCGTCGAGCACTTCTTTAACGGCGTCTTCAATCGCTTGAGCTGCATCGGCATAACCGAACGTAAGGCGGAACATGAGCGCTACGGACAGAACCGTTGCGATGGGATTGGAAATGCCTTGGCCAGCAATGTCAGGCGCAGAGCCATGCACGGGTTCGTACAAACCAAAGCTACCTTCGCCAAGCGAAGCCGAGCTCAACATGCCGATTGAGCCAGTAAGCATAGCAGCCTCATCGCTCAAAATATCACCGAACATGTTCTCCGTCACGATAACATCAAAGCTCGACGGGCGACGCAGCAGTTGCATCGCACAGTTGTCGACAAGCACATGCTCCAGCTCAACCTCTGGGTACTCTGGTGCAATCCGGTTCACAACTTCGCGCCATAGGCGGGAGGTCTCAAGTACATTGGCCTTGTCAACGGAAGCGAGGCGCTTGCTACGCGTCATGGCGATTTCGAACGCTTGACGGACGATGCGCTCAATCTCTTGCACATTGTAAACGCAAGTATCAACCGCTTCCTCTCCGTTTGCTCCCTCGCGACGGAATTTCTCGCCGAAGTAGATGCCGCCGGTCAGCTCACGCACAACGATCAGATCCGTGCCCTCAAGCACTTCCGGTTTCAGCGTGGATGCATCTTTCAGACAGTCGAAAACGGTAGCTGGACGGATGTTAGAGAACAAACCGAGCGCCTTGCGGATGCCAAGCAATCCCGTTTCTGGACGCAATTCCTTCGAATTATTGTCCCATTTCGGGCCGCCTACTGCTCCAAGCAGGACAGCATCGGCATTCTGACAGATTTCCAACGTTTCTTGCGGCAACGGCGTGCCCTTTTCATCAATTGCGATACCACCAAACAGCCCATGCTGGAACTCGAAGTTATACTCATAGAGCTCCTCGATTTTGCGAATGACTTTGATAGCTTCTCCAACAACTTCCGGACCAATACCGTCACCGGCGATTACAGCGATTTTTTTAGTTTCTGCCATAGTTGAACACTCCCGTCTACATATTCGTTTCGAATGATAATAGCTATCCACAGTTGTACCATACTTCCGCTTCAATGCCCAAGATAGGAAAGCTATTGCTCTCATAGGCTGCACCTATAGAGGGCTCAGACTTCAATTCTTTGATGCGAATTTAGCTGTAAACTAAGCTCCACAGGATTCGTTAGCGCTACATTGAGCTTCATACGAGCTTCTTGCCAGTCCTAAACAGCTGATTTGTTACAATACATGGAGCTTCACTTCTACTTCTAAGCTCCTGAGAATTCTGACACTGCATTGAGCTTCAACCTACAGCGGCTCCTAGTCCGGGATGGTCCGAAAGCTCAGAACATCTCCGAAAAATAGAACAAAAAAGCATTCGCCGCGGCGAATGCTTTTTGACTCCAGCCTGGTTAATCTTGGCTGGTCTGAAGGGCTCCAGCCTGGTTAATCCAAGCCCGTTCATCACGGCCTATTAATCCCGGCCTGTTCCACAGGCTAAATCAGGCTCATTTTATCCCGCCGGCCTGGCGACTTGCGCTTATCGATCAGTCGATTGAGAGCATCGACATAGGCGCGAGCGCTTGCCTCAAGAATGTCGGTACTGACTCCGCGACCTTGTGCAGAAGTCTCATCCTGGCGCAGCACGACATGTACCTCGCCGAGTGCATCTTTGCCCTGGGTAACGGATTTGATGGAGTAGTCCTCCAGCTCGACCGTCTCCGAGGTCACGCTGTCAATCGCGTTGAACAACGCGTCGATCGAGCCATTTCCTTCGGCCATGCCCTGCAAAACGCCCTTATCAGCCACATTGATCGTGACCGTACCCTTAGGCGTCGAACGGTTGCCGTAATGGACTTCCACTGTTTCAAGAGTGTAAATCTCCGGCGTATCAACGAGCTTCTCTTCCAGGATGGCGAGCAGATCGTCGTCGGTGACGTTTTTCTTTCGGTCAGCCAAATCCTTGAATTTAGCAAACGCTACGTTAAGCGCATCATCGGCCAGCTCATAGCCCAGATCGAGCAGCTTCTCGCGGAAAGCGTGACGGCCGGAATGTTTGCCCATGACGAGCTTGGATTCCTTGATGCCGATCGTTTCTGGAGAAATGATCTCGTACGTCGTTTTCTCCTTCAACATGCCATCCTGATGGATGCCCGACTCATGAGCAAAGGCATTGGCGCCAACAATCGCTTTATTGCCCGGTACGACCATGCCAGTCAGCTTGCTGACAAGGCGGCTTGTGCGCGCAATTTCCTTGAGATGCAAGCCAGTCTTAGCGCCAAAAAGCGCAGCACGAGTCTCAAGAGCCAGCGCAACCTCTTCGATCGCCGTGTTACCAGCGCGCTCACCGATGCCGTTGATCGTGCCTTCGATTTGATCGGCTCCGTTCAGGATCGCCGCCAGCGCATTAGCCGTGGCCATGCCCAGATCGTCATGACAGTGTGCACTCAGCTGAATTGTCTCGATGCCCGGCACATTTTCCTTGAGTGTCTTGAAAATGTTGCCGAACTCAGCCGGAGTCATATAACCGACTGTGTCGGGAATATTGACGACCGTTGCGCCAGCTTTGATAGCCATCTCCGTAACCTCGCAGAGGAAATCAAGCTCGGTACGGCCAGCATCCTCCGGCGAGAATTCGATTTTGTCGAAGAATTGCTTGGCATAACGAATCGCCTTGTCGGCTGTCGCAAGCACCTGCTCCTTCTCCATCTTCAGCTTATGCTTGCGGTGGATTGGCGAAGTCGCGAGGAAAATATGGATGCAAGGATCAGCAGCATCCTTCAGCGCTTCCCATGCCGCGTCAATGTCGCGCTCCACGGCACGGGCAAGCCCGATGACCGTAGCGGACTTAACCGCTCCAGCAACCGCCTGCACGGCAGCCAGATCGCCCGGCGAAGCAGCAGGGAACCCGGCTTCAATCCGATCGACGCCCAGCTTCTCCAGCTGGAGGGCGATTTCCACCTTTTCTCGGGTATTCAGATTGACCCCCGGCGATTGCTCGCCGTCGCGGAGCGTTGTATCAAAAATATAGATTTTACGCATACCGACACCTCCATTTCGAGTTCATGTTGTCAGTTTATGAAGCGACAAACGCGCCTCATTCCTGGAGGAAGAAGCGCGTCGTCCACTAGCAAATTACTTTTTGATCCAGTGCATCAGTTCACGCAGCTCAGCGCCGGTTTTTTCGATGGCATGCTCGGATTCATTACGGCGAGTGGCCGTCAGCATCGCACGTCCGGATTTGTTCTCCAGGATGAAGTCGCGAGCAAATTTGCCTTGTTGGATGTCGGACAGAACTTCCTTCATCGCTTTTTTAGTTTCGTCCGTCACGATGCGTGGGCCGGTAACATAGTCGCCGTACTCCGCTGTGTTGGAGATGGAATCGCGCATGGAAGCGAGTCCGCCTTCATACATCAGGTCAACGATCAGCTTCAGCTCATGCAGACACTCGAAGTAAGCCATTTCTGGAGCGTAGCCTGCTTCAACCAGCGTTTCGAAGCCAGCTTTGACCAGTGCAGAAGTACCGCCGCAAAGTACAGCTTGCTCGCCGAACAGATCCGTTTCGGTTTCTTCGCGGAAGGAAGTCTCGAATACTCCTGCACGAGTACAGCCGATACCTTTTGCATAAGCAAGGCCGATTGCTTGAGCGTTGCCCGTTGCGTCCTGCTCAATTGCGATCAGTCCAGGAACGCCGAAGCCTTCCACGTAAGTGCGGCGAACCATGTGGCCCGGGGATTTAGGAGCGACCAGCAAAACGTCGGTGTCTTTGCTTGGCACGATTTGGCCGAAGTGAACGTTGAAACCGTGGGAGAACATAAGCGCAGCGCCCTTTTTCAGGTTCGGCGCAATCTCATCATTGTATACTTGAGCCTGTGTTTCGTCAGGCATCAGGATTTGTACAACATCAGCTTTACGAGTTGCGTCAGCAACGGAAAGGACTTCAAAACCATCGTTGCGCGCTTTGTCAGCGGATTTGCCTTCACGAAGTCCGATAACAACTTTCACTCCGCTGTCGCGCAGGTTTTGCGCTTGAGCATGTCCTTGGCTGCCATAACCGATAACTGCAACTGTCTTGCCTTGAAGAACGCCCAGATCCGCGTCGTTTTCGTAGAAAAGTTTAACTGCCATGATAAGATGATGCCTCCTTTGATTTGAACCCCTTTGAGCGGGCGTTTAAAGAGACAACGCACTAAAGTAACTGTGTGCTTCAGCCGTCATTCTCTTTAAACTCCCGCTCAAAAGCGGGCTTTATAAGCTTTATAGGTAAAAGTTATAGCATTATAGGTGCGTTGTCTAACTTATCAAATAATTCTGACTATGACTTTACAGTGCCACGGTTCATTGCCGTTACTCCCGTGCGGGAAATCTCGCGAATGCCGTATGGTCGCAGCAGTTCGATCATTGCATCAATCTTTTCAGGTCCGCCGACAACTTGGACAATCAGCGTGCTTGGACCAATATCTACGACAGCTGCGCGGAAAGTTTCAACAACACCGAGAATTTCCGGCCGAGCAGATGGATCTGCACTAACCTTGATCAAAGCAAGCTCCCGTTCAACCATTGGACTAGCGCTAACGTCGACAACTTTGATGACGTCGATGAGCTTATATAGCTGCTTGGATACTTGCTCCAGCAATTTATCGTCTCCGGCAGTCACGATAACCATTCGCGAAAGACCCGCTTCCTGGCTGGCTCCTACCGTAATACTCTCAATATTGAATCCACGACGACCGAACAGGCCCGACACTCTCTGCAAAACACCCGGCTGGTCATTGACCAGAACTGCTATCGTATAGTTGCGATTCATTCTTCATCCCCCATAAGCATGACGTCGATCGTGTTGCCCTGTGTGACCATGGGATACACGTTCTCGTGCTTCCGGACGACAAATTCCACAACGGCTGGACCCGGATGCGCGAGCGCTTCCTTCCAAGCTGCTTCCGCTTCTTCCTTGTTTGTTGCCCGGAAACCTTTGACTCCGTATGCCTCAGCCAGCTTCACAAAATCTGGACTTCCAGCAAGATCAATATGGCTGTACCGGTTGTCGTAAATGATCTCTTGCCACTGGCGCACCATTCCGAGCACCTGGTTGTTGATAATAGCCACCTTGACCGGAATATTATTGATGGCACAGATCGCAAGCTCTTGCGCACACATCTGCATGCCGCCGTCACCGTTGATGCTTACTACCAATCTATCCGGATTAGCCATCTGAGCACCGATTGCGGACGGGAATCCAAAACCCATCGTACCGAGGCCGCCGGAAGTGATCCAGGAGCGGGGCTTGTTAAAGCGATAATATTGAGCCGCCCACATCTGATGCTGGCCAACGTCCGTCGTTACGATCGCTTCGCCGTTAGTCGTCTCGTGAATCATACTAATTACCCACTGAGGCTTTAGTTCTACTTCAGAGTCAACATAACGCAGCGGCTGCTCTTGTTTCCATTGCTGCATCTGCTGTCGCCATGCATCCGCTCCTGTTGCATATCCAACCTCGGCGTTGATCAGGGCTAGCGTCGTCTTAATGTCACCAACGATTGGAATTTCAGTCGGCACGTTTTTGCCGATTTCGGCAGGGTCGATGTCGATGTGGACTACTTTAGCCTTTGGCGCAAAACCCTCCAGCTTCATCGTCACCCGGTCATCGAAGCGAGCTCCGATATTGATTAGCAGATCGCAATCCTGGATCGCCTTGTTCGACGTATACGTTCCGTGCATGCCTGGCATGCCGAGCCACAGATCGTTAGCGCTTGGAAAAGCTCCCAAACCGAGCAGCGTCGTCGTAACGGGAATACCCGTTTTGGTGACGAACTCCAAAAGCTCTTCATGACCGCCGGAGTAAACGACCCCGCCGCCTGCCAGTATAACCGGACGCTCCGCTTCGCTGATCGCCTTGATCAGCTTGTCGAGCTGCGGCTTGCGTGGTGTTACCGTCGGGTTATAACCGCGGATATTAACTTCCGTCACCGGTTTGAAAAGCGTCTTCGCCGCAGATACGTCCTTCGGAATATCGATCAGCACCGGGCCTTTGCGTCCGGTATTAGCGATATGGAATGCCTCGTGGATAACACGCGGCAGATCCTCTACATCACGAACCAGATAGCTGTGTTTCGTGATCGGCATTGTAATACCTGTAATATCCGCTTCTTGGAAGGCGTCCGTACCGATGAAGCTGGTTGCAACGTTGCCGGTAATGACAACCAGAGGAACCGAATCCATATAAGCTGTAGCAATTCCCGTTACAAGGTTTGTCGCTCCCGGACCCGATGTCGCGATGCAAACGCCAACTTGTCCGGATGCCCTCGCATAACCGTCTGCTGCATGAATTGCCCCCTGCTCGTGGCGGGTAAGCAAATGATTGAAATCCTTGAACCCGTGCATCGCATCGTAGATGAACAGTACCGCGCCGCCGGGGTAGCCGAATACACATTCCACACCCTCGAGCACCAGGCTGCGGAGAAGAATTTCAGAGCCGCTGACCACTTCCGGCTTCCTCATTCTTTCCATGATTTCTTCTTTGGATCGTTTAACTTCGCCCTGCATAACCATCATGTGTTCCTCCCTTCGTGACGGCGGCGGTGTCGACGTTCCGCCTTCGCCCTCTATGTGTGAAACAAAAAAACCTTCCGCCCACTATGCCAAAGCATAGGGACGAAAGGTTTATCTTCCGTGGTACCACCCAGGTTTGCGCCGTATCTTGCAATACGATGCCTCATGAAGTAAGACACAGATGCATGCCTCTACGGTCTTACTTCGGCAGGTTAACGCATGCCATGCGATTCTCCCTAATAGGAATTATACAATTCCGTTCAGGAAAACAGCTCCGAGGTGAGCTCGTTGGAAAGGGGTGCTGGCGGCGGTTGCAGCTAATCCGTCGCTCTCTGGACAGTAGAGCCCTTAACACTTCGTCCTCATCAATGCCGTTTGGTATAAGCTTAGAACTTATTATATGTTTGACCTTACCATCCGTCAATACTTAGATTATGCAGTAAACTGAAAAGTTATGTATTCTCTTGTAATTCTATCGCTTCGAAACCTTCGTGCATACATTATGAAGCGGGCTTACTGGCGGTCGACATAAGGCCGTGACTGAAACGAGCCTAATACCTACAAGCGAAGAAGGGTTGAAAGATGGATATCCAGTATCGCTCCATCATGCCAGCTGATATGCAGGAGCTAGTCCGGCTGATCCGGACCGAGTTAATTCCGATGTCCTACACCGTGAGCCCCGATGATGCCACTGTCATCGCTGGACTGCCGGATCGCTTTCGCAGTGGAGCAACGATTGTAGCCTCCCCAAAAAATGGAGGAAAGCTTCTTGGTTTTATCCACTACGGCCAGTTGCAAGGTATGCTGCATATCGACATGCTGGTTGTGAATCCGCAGCATCGCCGTTCCGGCATCGGTCTGAAATTGCTGAAACAAGCCGAACAGAACGGCAAATACGCCAGAAATTTAATGTCGGTGTTATATGTGGACGATGTCAACGAAAAAGCGCGCCGGTTCTATACCCGTGAAGGATATGAACCGGTGCGCCATCACCCCGAGCTGAAGGTCACACTTTTTACAAAACCGCTCTAAACGCTTTTACGCCCGACTAGTAAAAACCCTTGCCACCATACCCGGGGCCGAACTGACCGGGCCCACCAGGACCATAAGGTCCGTATGGGCCAGGTCCGCCCGGTCCGTATGGGCCAGGTCCGCCGGGTCCGTATGGCCCTGGGCCGCATGGACTGCATCCACCGGGGCCGTATGGGCCAGGTCCGCATGGACCGCAACCTCCACCGAAACCGCCAGCAAACGGCGTCAGTGCAATGGCAAGGACAGAGAACAGTGCGAGCGGTATGATGAAGGCACGAATTTGGACCTTTCCTGCCTCTTCCTGAACTCGCAGGTAAAGCCGTTCGTTTGCAAACCTTTCCAGCTTGCCATTGACAGCTGAACCGTCTCTCAGCTTGATGTAAACCCGCCGTCCGACCATTGCCTGAACTTGTGCCTTAGAAATTGTAGACAACTTGTTTTCCCTCCCTTCCCTTTCCTCTCAGTTTATTCAGCGCATTGTTTTCGGCGTGTACAGATGTCCATACGCATAAGGAAACGGGCTTCTCTACCATTCAGAGGGAGGGTATTTGGGATAACAAGGAGGGAAAGTATGTAACGGCTACGAAGGCTATTATGCATAAAAAAACAGGGAGAACTCTGCTCTGCAGCAGAATTCTCCCTGTTAAAAACTAAGCGTTCAGTTTTTGCTTGGCTACGTCAGCCAGGCTGTTGAACGAACCAATGTCGTTCACGGCCAGGTCGGCAAGAACCTTACGGTTCACTTCGACGCCAGCTTGTTTCAGGCCGAACATGAATTTGCTGTAGGACAAGCCGTTAATGCGGGCAGCCGCATTGATACGAACGATCCACAGTCTGCGGAAGTCACGTTTCCGTTGACGACGGTCACGGTACGCGTACAGCAGGGATTTGTTAACCTGCTCCTTCGCTGTTTTAAATAGGCGATGCTTGGAACCGAAATAACCTTTTGCGAGTTTAAGAATCCGTTTGCGGCGACGAGCGCGCACGAATCCACCCTTTACTCTTGCCATGATGAAAGCCTCCTGTAGGTTCTATTATCAGAAATTAAATGTACTATTTCAGTTGAGCAAGGCCTTGAGCCAAACGACGAACGTCGCCTGGAGCCATGATCGGTTGAGTTCCCAGAACGCGCTTCGCGCGAGCGGATTTGTGGGACAGCAAGTGATTGCGGTGAGCCTTATAGCGCATCACTTTGCCGGTTCCCGTAATTTTGAAGCGGCCTTTCAGACTGCTGTGGGTCTTCATCTTAGGCATGTCGATATCCTCCTTAAATAATTAGAAATCAATTGTTGTTCTTCGGTGCCAAAATCATGATCATGCTGCGTCCTTCCAGTTTCGGCAAACGCTCTACATTGCAAATGTCGTTCACTTCTGTGAGCAAGCGCTCCAAGACACGTTGGCCGACAGCAGCATGCGCAATCTCGCGGCCGCGGTAACGGACGGATGCTTTGACCTTGTCGCCTTCACCGATGAACTTGATGACATTGCGGAGCTTCGTCTGGTAGTCATGCTCATCAATGTTGGAGCGGAACCACACTTCCTTCAGATCAACGATCTTCTGGTTTTTGCGGGCTTCCTTATCCTTCTTCTGCTGCTCGTAACGGAATTTGCCGTAGTCCATGATCCGGCAAACCGGCGGTTTGGCTTGAGGAGCAACATTCACAAGGTCCATGTTAGCGTCAATGGCCATCTGCAGAGCTTCACGAATCGGCTTGATTCCAAGCTGTTCGCTTTCGGGTCCGACCAGGCGTACTTCTCTCGCCCGGATATCGTCGTTGATTTGGTGATCTCGGCTAATAATCGTCCACCTCCGAATGAAATTGGTTGTTGCAGTCCATGAGTATTCAACTACTTATAAACAAACAAAAGCGGGTCCTGCAGTAGGACCCGCGTGATACGCAATATGAACCGAATGTCTCTCCATAAATGGGAAGAGTGGTTAACATGCGATCGCATACCAGCCGATGGAATCGGTCAGGTGAGAAGCGGGTGCCTCTGCTTGTGCGACTAGCTATTCAAAATTCAGACCTTAATGAAAACACTTAAAGGAGTATACCATGGCAATATTATGCCTGTCAACTACCTTAAGAAGCTTGTTTGCTCTGCACTTCTTCCAAGCGGATGACGCGAGTATGCTGCGTATGGCTCCACTGTTTGTTGTTCTGCGTGAAGAACGCATAGAACGTAATCGGTAACCAGCTAAGCTGGAATACGATCATGGAAAGCAGATTCGCGTACATTTTGCCGGACTTAATGCCTTCCAGCATCATAACGAGCGGGAACATCAGCGCAGTGGCCGAAATAGCGACTACCGGAACCCAGAACGGAAGGAACTGGTAGATGGACGTAAACAGATTTTCAGCCGGCAGGACATTGTCCATCCAGATGATTACTGTTCCTACAAAGCCAAGCAACGTGGTGTAAACAGAGAAGGAATACAGCGCCGCATCAAACTTGATGAAGTTGCGCTCTTTAATACTCGCCCACAGAAGCGGGAAGAAGTACTGCCGGGCCACCGTAAAGTGACCTTGCATCCAGCGCAGACGCTGGCGGGCAGACGCCTTAAACGTAACTGGCTTTTCGTCATACACTTTTGCGTCGTAGTTCAAGACAGGATGTACGCCACGCTGTACGCAGCGCATGGAAAACTCCAGATCCTCAACGAGGCTTGTCGCTCCCCAACCCATCTCCTTCATCAGATTGCTCTCAAAGCACATCCCCGTTCCGCCAAGGAAGTTGGCCATGCCAAGATTCCGGCGAGACAGCTGCCAAAGTCGGTTGCAGTACCAGTAGGTGATGGCGTACGAAGACGTAACCCAGGAATCATCTGGGTTTTTGGTGTCGAGGTAACCTTGAATGACCTGATGGCCGTTGCAAAGGTCGTTATTCATGTGAGTCAGGAAGTCCGTCTTCACCAGATTGTCAGCGTCGAACATGACGATTGCGTCGTATTGACGAGGCATCGCCCACAGTTCTTTGAGCATCCACTCAATGGCGTAACCTTTACCTTTAAGCTGGTTGTTGAAACGCTCGCAGGCGTTGACACCCATGCTGCGGGAAATAGCAGCCGTGCCGTCTGTGCAGTTGTCGCAAATAACGAACACATCATAAAGCTCTTTAGGATAATCTAAATTTTTAAGGTTTTCGATCAATGCTCCCACAACTTTTTCCTCGTTATGGGCTGCCACCAAAATGGCGAATGATTTTTGCGGTTTGTGTTCGATAGCTTTTTTCTTGCGGATGATACCGAAAAGCGCTAGACCGAACTGGTACACCCCTATGAACGCCAAAAAGATTTGCAAAGCAATCATAATGGAATTGGCTAACATTCGTCTTGCCCCCTTGAGACCCCGATTTTAATATTCTCTCTGTACTTGCTGCGGGTTCTTTTTCTCTGTTTTTGTTCCAGCGTTGCCCAGTGTGGACGTTGTGTAAAATGACCATTCTGATTTTCCATGGTTCCATAAGCTTTGTCAAAAGCAGAAAACCGTTCCATTCGCCGTAAAGCAACTGGAAAAACGCTTGCATCAGCTATTAACGACTAGGATACCCTCATTTGCTTCCGTTAACCGCTTATCCCATTCATTTGCTGACGTTTTGATGCTTTCGTCCTTACTAACGATCCAACTATCCAAAAAGTTCCCTTTATCCGACATGCCACATATGTCGATTCGGTGAACAAAACAAGGGAGCATCTTCCAAGATGCGTCCTTTCTCCCATCATTACCATCACTCAGCGGCAATAAAACGCTCAAATTGATTATTCTCCCTTAACAATTGCAATTTAGAATAAGGGAAATAATATTCAGACTTAGCAGCGAAGGTTATGATAGGGGTACAAGCGATTGGGGAGGAATAGCTATGAGCGCAATTATCGGCTGGCTTCGCATGAAGGAGCGGCGGCTGCTCCTGTGGCTGAATCGTGGACCGGTCAACGCGCGGCTGCATGATTTATTTGGACGCTGGCTGTCGACTGTCACGCATATGGGGGGAGCAACCTTCACGCTCAGCACCTCCATCCTGCTGATCTTTCTGTCCGCCGGACCTTGGAAAATAACCGTTGGTTGGCAGAGCCTGGTTGCCGTCGTCATCAGCCACATTCCGGTTATGATCGTCAAGCGTACCTTGAAGCGTCTGCGTCCCTACCAAGCTCTGAAGGGAGTACGGACAGGCAAAAGCCCACTGGCGGATTCCTCATTTCCTTCTGGACATACAACAGCGATTTTTGCCTGGATTGTGCCGCTTGTTTATACGGTAGCTATCCATCTCCCGGCCCTATTGCCGCCGACGCTGTTGCTTGCAGTCGTAATCGCTGGCTCTGTCGGCTGGTCCCGGATGTATTTGGGCCTTCATTACCCCTCAGATGTTGCTGCAGGTGCCCTGCTCGGTACGGCAACCGCGCTCCTATCCATCTCTTTAATCGGCAATTAACGCAAAACAGCCCGCCGCCCTTAGTAAGGGATAGCGGGCTGTTTTGCCCTTCAACATGGATCAGAGCCGAGTCCAGGATTAGAAACTCTCTAGTCATTTTGGCTCAAAACGCAACCAGCTTAAGCTTGTCCAGAATGAAGCTTTGTTTTTTCCATATCTTCGCGTTCCTTAGCCGCCTCGTGACTGCGACGAGCCGTTTTTTCCTCACGGTAGGCTGCCAGAGCTGCCGCTCCAACAACAACCTCACAGCGATGAATCGGCATCCCTTGCCCGATAAACTTACTTTCGTATTCCGTAAGCACCAGATCCTCGCGCGCGCCATCCCGATGGAGATCCAGCGAAATATTTTTCATCTGCATTTCCGTCTCCGCGAAGCTGTTAAGCGAAAACTCGAACAGCAGTCGGGAATCCGTTTTCTGATGGATTTCGCCATTTTCATTGAGAATGACCGCATACTGCTCAAGAAGACGTGGATGCGTCAAACGGCGACGAGCATGTTTGGACTTTGGCCAAGGATCGCTGAAGTTTAAGTAGATACGCTCCAACTCACCTGGGGCAAACATATCTGCGATACCCTCGATATTCGCCCGCAGCAGGGCTAGATTCGGCGGATAGCCCTGGAGTCCCAGCTCTTCGCGAGCGAGCAGCGCTTTTTCGCTGGCACGACGAATCAGCTCATCATATAGATCAACTCCGATGTAATTTACATCCGGATTCAATACACTGTGCTGACTGATGAATCTGCCCTTGCCCATGCCCAGTTCAACATGAATTGGCTTGTCATTCCCAAAAAAATCCTTCCATTTGCCCTTGTGCTTCGCCGCATCCAGGACAACTAACTGGGGCAGCGCCTCTAGTTCCTCGCGGATTCCTTTTCTACCTCTTAAACGCATCTTATTACTTTCCTCCAATAATCGTATATCTGTGAAACAAAAATAGCCCAATCATCCCGTCTTATTTTGCCCAAGTTAAGCGCCCTTGTAAAGAAAAAAAGCGGCTCCCCGAGGCAAACTGCCCTTCGGTGACCGCTTGATTGAATGTATTCCGGCTGCGCCGGCGACTAAGTCAGCATCTGATAGGGAATCGGCTGCTCCAAGGCATAAGTCTCGCTAAGTACATGATTGAGTTTCTTGCGAGCTTCGATTTCGAGGCGGTGATTGCCATGGAAACGGATGCCAGCGAGAGCCATTAGTTCCTTGACCGTAAGTTCAACCGTTACCGTATTATCGCCTTGCGGAATTTTAACTGTGTTCATATTCATCACCTCATCGATTTTTTTACAGCATTCCCAGGACAACAGGCGCTTATGAAAACCAGGGTTATGGCAACATTGGAGGGATGAAAAACCCTTGATTCGACTGACTTTCTATACTTTTAATTTAACACATCGTGTAAGGTTTATCAAGCCTAAATTAACCGCTTTCATTGCTTATTTTTTGAGGCTTGTCCGGCCTATAAAAATCGGGGTCCAAGCCTCTGCAAGACCTCTGGCCGATGGCATTCCGATGCGATTTCTTATAAGATGAATAGGAATCGCGCCTGGGCAGCATCAGATTGTCCGATTCCGGCGCTAGTGCAAGGAAGGAGCCACAATGGAAGCACCAACAACCAACACCGCTATTGCCCCGCTTTTATGGGCGGACAAGCGGTTCCATACATGGAATTACGAGATGAGAGAGCAATTCGGCGGCAAGGTGTTCAAGGTCATGCTTGACGCCGGTTTCACCTGTCCCAATCGGGACGGCGCCGTTGCTACCGGAGGCTGTACATTTTGCAGCGCTCGGGGCTCTGGCGACTTTGCCGGCAGCCGCCGGGAGGATTTGATTCAGCAATTCAATACGATCCGCGACCGCCAGCACCAAAAATGGCCGGACGCCCGCTATATCGGCTATTTCCAGGCCTATACGAATACGTATGCTCCCGTCGAAGAGCTGCGCCTCTATTATGAAGCTATTTTGGCCCAGCCCGGTGTTGTCGGCCTATCGATCGCGACCCGCCCCGACTGTCTGCCAGACGATGTAGTGGATTATTTGGAAGAGCTCAATGAGCGAACCTATCTCTGGATCGAAATGGGATTGCAGACGGTCCACGAATCCACCTCCGATCTCATTAATCGCGCGCATGATACCGCCTGTTATATCGATGCTGTAACGCGCCTTAGAGCTCGTGGTATCAGAGTCTGCGCCCATATCATTTACGGGCTGCCTCAAGAGACGCATGAGATGATGTTAGACACCGGCCGCGCCGTCGCTGCAATGGATGTGCAGGGCATCAAAATCCACCTGCTTCATTTAATGCATAAAACGCCTATGGTCAAGCAATACGAGGATGGACTTCTCCGCTTCCTGGAGATGGACGAGTATGTGCAACTAGTCGTGGACACGCTGGAATTCTTGCCGCCGGAGATGATCGTGCATCGGCTCACCGGTGATGCTCCGCGCGACCTGCTGATTGGGCCTACATGGAGCTTGCGCAAATGGGAAGTGCTGAACGCGTTCGACGACGAACTGAAGCGTCGCGACACCTGGCAGGGCAAGCTCTGGCAGCCTGCTGCTCCCGGCTTTTTGCCGGAGCCTGTCTCCGCTCCGGCGCTGACTAAGCCGGGCAAAAAGCTGTCGGCGGCCAAGTATGCCGCCCTCATGAAAGCAGCCGCAGCGGAAGCGCCGGACTGCTCGCCGGAGGCGAAGAGCTAATGGGCCTGCTGTCTGTCATCGGCATGGCCCATAGCTGGGTTCGCCAGCGCGTGCAGCCTGGCGATGCCGTTGTCGACGCCACGCTCGGCGGCGGCGTTGACGCCCGCTTCTTGGCGGAGCTGGTCGGTCCGCGCGGCACGCTGCTCGGCTTCGATATCCAGCCGGAAGCGATTCGCCGTGCTCGCGAGCGGCTGGAGCCGCTGGCGGCGGAGGGCCGGCTGCCGGGCCGGACAAGCCTGCAGCTGCGCTCGCACAGCGAGCTTGCCCAGGCGGTGCCGGTGGAGCTGCATGGCCGACTGGCCGCAGTGATGTTCAACCTCGGCTACCTGCCGGGAGCCGATCAGGAGGTTATCACGCTGCCAGAGACAACGCTGCCTGCTATGGGGGCGGCGCTTCGCCTGCTGCGACCGGGCGGCATTCTGGCCTGCGTGCTTTATCCCGGCCACCTCGGCGGAGCCGAGGAAGCCGACGAGGTGATGCGCTGGGCGGCCTCACTCCCACAGGAGGCGGCCCAGGCTGCCGTTTACCGGATGGTCCAGAAGCCAGGAGCGCCCTATGCTCTAGGCATCGAGGCGCGGGTAAGCGGCCGTTAAGTCGAGGCAATTATTTTAAGGAGGGATTTCATTCATATGGCTGTTCGCAAGATTGAGCATATCGGCATCATGACGGCAAACCTGGAAGCTTCCATCGAGTTCTACAAAAGAGTTCTGGGCATGGAGCATACGTACAACCTTCCCCATCCCAATGGCCTTATCCGTCTTGCATTCCTGCGTTTCCCCGGCTCTCAAGAGACGGAGATTGAGCTCGTCGAGGGTTATAATTCCGAGCTTCCCATCGAGGGCAAAGTCCATCACATCGCTTTTACCGTGGACAATATCGAGGAAGAGTACGAGCGCCTCAAGCGTATGGGCTTACCGCAGCTCGACAGCGAGCTAAGTTCTCTGTCAAACGGAGCCCGTTATTTCTTTTTCAGCGGCCCGGACGGCGAACGGCTTGAGCTTTTCCAGCCTGGTTCAGCTCCTGGGCTGTAAACCTCTGCAATAATCATAAGATAATAGGAGTGGAACTAGCGATGACTGTCAAACCTTACCCTCTTAAATTTAAACCTGAAATGAAAGAACGTGTCTGGGGCGGACGCGCCCTTGAACAGTTCGGACTCGAGCTGCCCCAAGGCCATATCGGCGAAGGCTGGATGATCGGCGATCATCCTAACGGTACAACCAAGGTTGCCGGCGGCGCATTGGACGGTCTCGGCCTGGACGAGATCCGCGAGCAATATGGACGTGAGTGGTTTGGCAGCAAGGGCTTCTCCGAGAAAAATGGCCGCTTCCCGCTGCTCATCAAGCTGCTCGACTGCAATGATGATCTCTCGGTTCAGGTCCATCCAACCGACACCTATGACCGCCTTCCAGCCGGAGAGCTCGGCAAAACGGAAATGTGGTACATCCTCGACGCCAAGCCAGGCGCCAAAATCATCTATGGTCTCAAGGACGGCATTGATCGCGCCGCGCTGCAGCAGGCAATCGATGAAGGACGTGTCATGGAAGGACTGCAAGAGGTTGAAGTTAAGGCAGGAGATGCGTTCTACATTCCGGCTGGCACGGTTCATGCTCTATGCGCCGGCGTTGTTGTCGCCGAGATCCAGCAAAACTCCGACACGACGTACCGCCTTTACGATTACAACCGTCCCGGCCTCGATGGTGGGCTCCGCGAGCTGCATGTCGAGGACTCGCTGAACGTCATCGCTTACGAAGGTGCAGGCGCGACGCGGATGAACACCGACGATGCGCAAGCCGGAAGCTGGCTGACCATCGCTGAGTCGCCTTACTTCGTCGTAGACAAAGGCGTTGTACGCGGTCCATGGGAGCTTAGCACCTCCGCGGATAGCTTTGTGATTCTGGTCGTTGCCGAAGGCAGCGGCTCCATCAGCTGGGGCGAGGGTGAATCCCAGAGCGTGAAAGCTGGAGAATGCTTCCTGCTGCCAGCAACGCTTGGCTCCTACTCGCTCGGCGGCGAGATGACCGTCATCCGCAGCCTCGTTCCTTAAGCTTCCCGGCGGGACTTGTTCCCGCTGCCTCAAAAAAAAGCGTACCCTGAGCCGTTTGGCGGCCCAGGATACGCTTTTTCAATTCTCTTTACACTAATCCCGCTTCCGAAAATGGAGAGTGGAACACCTCAGACTCAACACTAGTCTCAGCTTTAGCCTCAACACTAGTCTCAGCTTTAGCCTCAACTCAGCCTCAGTCTCAGTCTCAGTCTCAGTCTCAGCCTCAGCCCAAAGTTGCCGCGCCTTCGGACAAGCGCAAGCTGTAGGCGGTTCCGCCGCGCTTGCCATCTATGCCGTACAGCACGACGAGCAGCGTATCCGTCTCCCGACTGATCGTGCCGTCTGCCAAAAACTGCTCCAGATCGAACGGCAGGCGCTCGATAACGGCATGCTTTTGCAGCTCCTTCTCGCCGAGGCCGAGCCCCGCGAATCCGCCGCTTACCGCTTCCGGCTGGTCCCCAAGCCGCTTCATCCAGCCTGCAAGCTCCGGCTTGTCCATGCTGAACTCCCACCATACCTTGCGCGGTTTGTGATTATGTCCGAGGAAATAATCAAGCTTCATCAATCCCTGCACGGTTTCGAGATCGAGGCCTTCCGGAGCTTCTCCCGACGTGAGGAACGCCCACAGCCGAGAGAACAGATCCTCCAGTTGGTGTCCGATGCGCTCCCAGCCCTGACGCTCCCAGAAATCTCCGAACTGCTGGAAGAAATCAAATGCCGAGCCGAAAACCCGGTCGATCAAGAACAGCAACGTATGGTCCATCCGATGTGCGTTCCAGTATTTTTCCAGGACGTCCTCCACCCGCTTGATGCGGATCAGATCGGAGAACGGTATCAGATCATTGCCCAAAATCTCGTAAGGAGCCTGCTCAGCATATACATAACCGTATTTAGCGGCATCCCGTCTCAAACCGGTCCCTCTCAACATCTTTAGGAAGCCGAGTTGCAGCTCCTCCGGACGCAGTTCAAACACGTCGTTGAACGTTTTGCGGAATGTATCATAATCTTCATGTGGCAGTCCCGCGATCAGATCCAGATGCTGGTCAATCTTACCGGAATCCTTGACCTTGGTAACCGTACGGACGAGTTTATTCCAATTCTGACGGCGCTGAACGGCCTCATTGGTTATGTCGTTGGTGGATTGGACCCCGATCTCGAAGCGGAAAACGCCCGGCGGAGCATGCTCTGCCAAGTAATCCAGAACCTCCGGACGCATAATATCGGCCGTAATTTCGAACTGGAATACGCAGCCGCCGTGGTTGTCGATCAGAAACCTGAACATCTCCAGCGCGTAGTCGCGCTTAATATTAAAGGTGCGGTCAACAAACTTGATCGTTTTCGCTCCTGCTTCGATTAGATAAAGCAAATCCGCCTTGGTACGCTCGATATCAAAATAACGGACGCCGACCTCGATGCTGGATAGGCAAAAAGAGCAGCTAAATGGGCAACCGCGGCTTGTCTCGAAGTAGACAACCCTTTTGCCAAGCGACTCACGATCCTCGTCGAATCGGTGTGGACTCGGCAGCTCGGCCAGATTCAGCTTCGGACGCGGCGGATTGACGATGACCTCCGTTACTCCATCCCGCACTTTGCGATAGGCAGCTCCAAAAACGCGATGGAACTTACCCTCGCCCTGAATCTCCGTAAGCAAATGATGCAGCGCTTCTTCACCTTCACCATGGATGATAAAGTCAACTTCCGGCAGCTTTTCCAGCCATTCGCCGGTATCGTAGCTCACTTCGGGACCGCCCAGTACAATGCGGACCTCCGGCGCGATTTTGCGCAAGATGCGGATGACCTTGGTCGTCTCTTCAATATTCCAGATATACACGGAAAATCCGATTACCTGCGCGCCCTTGACGTACAGATCGGAAACAATATTCATGACGGGATCTTTGATCGTATACTCGGCGATCTCGATCAGAAAATCCTTCTCGCTGTAAGCCTTTAGGCATCTCAGGGCGAGCGAGGTGTGGATGTATTTAGCATTAAGCGTCGCTAGAACGACTTTCATTGGCATGTCCCTCTTTGCTAGAAATTCAATTTGTTGCTGGCCGCTACTCCCTCGGAGCACGGTCAAGTAAGCTCAATAATACTCCAATCCTACCGGAAAAGAAATAGCCGCCGGAGGCTAACTCCGACGGCTATGCTGTATGAACAATAGATAATGGCTGTACGATTAAGGGTTAACTCGGATCAACATCTCTTCCTTGAACTGGACATCCAAGATGGCGAATCGCACCTGCCACTTGCCATCAGCCAAAGCGACAACCGTGCCAGCATCATAACCGCGCGGCTCGAAGCTTACCTTTTTGTCATAGAAAAGCTGTACCTGGATCTTGTCATTAGGAAGCATCCGTTTAAGCTCAAGCGCAGTATTGGCCGCCCAAACCCGCAGATCCTTCTGCATTTTGGAGCCATAATAGTCGTAGAAATCGGTATTGGCGTTCGCTGTAAGCTGAAGCCATCCCGACGCGTCCCGACTTACCTTCCAACCGCTCAGCTCCAGCTCGCCATCACTGCCTGGCACACTGCCGAACTCCTTCTGTAGCAGCTTAGTCATTTCCTCGGGGGAAACGCCCTCCAGCGTATCTGGCAAGGAAGACTTCAGGAACGTTACTTTGGCAGGATCAAAATCAGCCGTACGGATCAATTCAATCGCATCCTCAGAGGCAATGGCAAAGTTGATATTGGCCGCTGTATCCTCGTAACCCGATGTAGTCAGGCCGATTAGCTCACCATATTGGTTGAACAACCCTCCACCTGAGCTGCCATGGTCGATCGGCGCGCTTACCTGATAATAAATGCTGCCGTTGTCGTAGCCGAAATTACTGATAACACCTTCGGATACCGTATTTTGCACGCCGAGTGGGCTGCCGATTGCCACGACCGGATCGCCCTTCTGCATATCATCCAAGCTGCCGAATTCGACGGAATCGAGCTCCAGATCCTGTTTGGTCAAGAGCAAGGCCAGATCATTTTTTTCATCAAAAGCAGCTACGCCAACGATATCCAGAGTCCGTCCATCGTTAGTCAGGATACTGCCGGACTTGGCCTCCTTCATCACATGCAGATTCGTCAGCACATAACGGTCGCCGACGACCACTCCGCTGCCTTGTCCATAATCCGTGCGGATCATAACGACGCTGTCGTCATTTAGCGCCACGATGGCTGCCGTTGACAGGCGGCGCTCCAAGCGCTCCCGCTCTTCCTTTTCCATTGCTTCCAGCTGCTGTGCCTCGGCCGATTGAATCCTGACCGTGCGGGCTGCGGAATCCCATTTGACGAGCGCCCCGAGCGTCTCCGCGACGAAGCGAATTGGTACGTATGTAACACCATTGCGCAAAGTAGCCGGGGCATCAAGTTTGACGCTCTTGCCGTTCACTGCTGCTTGCGAAGCTCCAACTTGAAGCGTCATCGTCATATATCCGCCGCTAGTTGCAATGATCGTCCGTGTAGTCGGCTCCCAGGTGACAGAAGCTCCCAACGCTTTGAAAATATCTTTCATCGGAACCAAAATTTTGCCTTTGCTCTGCAATGGCTGTGACTTGAGGGCCAGCTTCTTACCGTCCATAATGACGGTGATTGCTCCGTTCTTGACCGTCGCAGACGCCGTCGAGGTTGACTTAGCGTATGGCTTCGCAGTGGTTGCCG
The DNA here is from genome assembly GCF_002233675.1 of Paenibacillus herberti. Classification (GTDB taxonomy): domain Bacteria; phylum Bacillota; class Bacilli; order Paenibacillales; family Paenibacillaceae; genus Paenibacillus_O; species Paenibacillus_O herberti. The sequence continues at coordinate 2,584,548 of NZ_NMUQ01000001.1, forward strand.
CTGCGGAAGCGACAGGTGCAGCGACTAGCGCTCCGGCCAGTAATGGAATTGCCAGCATGGTGCCCATTCTACGAATAAAAGATTCATTCGGTTTAATAATAGTCAATGGATAATTCCCTCTTTTCAAATCTAGCAAAATTCTAAACTTCCAGTATCTTACCATCTGTCGTCTTGTGTTGTCCACCAAACCAATCCGGGTTTGGAAACCGCTGCTAGCCCGTGCTATAGTTGTTACACCCCATTAGAATAGGAGAATCATTCCATGACTCAATCTTCATCTTCTCTCTCTCCGTTCGTCGAACTGCTCGGCATGGAACGGCATATCGAAGGCGGCTGGTTCAAGGAAATGTGGAAGGCTTCCTACGAGATTCCGCATGAAGTGCTCGGAGCTCCTTATTCCGGAGCACGTGCAGCTGCCAGCTCAGTCTATTTCCTGTTGCATCCCGGCGAAGAATCCGCTTGGCATAAAGTGCTTTCGGACGAGCTGTGGTTGTTCCATTCAGGCGGCCCGCTAGAGCTGACTATCGGTGGCCTTGGCGACAAGCCAGAGGCGCAACAAAAGCTCGTGCTTGGTCTCGATATCGCAAATGATCAGGCCCCTCAGGCGCTCATTCCTGCCGGAGCTTGGCAAATGGCCCGTCCACTGGGTGACGAGCCGGTATTTGTCACCTGCATCGTCGCTCCTGCTTTCCACTATGATGACTTCTCTCTGGTTGTGGAAGCGGACAGCTAGACATTATATGTATTAAAAAGGAGCCGTCTCGAAGTCATCGTTAGATGACTTCGAGACGGCTCCTTAATTATTGGGGCCGATCAGTACAATAGCTTGATATCGAAATCACCCCGGTTTCTCAATCAGCCACATCTCATTACTTTACTTCTACAACCGGGTCAATTCCCGCGAATAGGAGGTCAGCACCTGCGCCTCGCCGTTTTCTCCAATATACACATCATCCTCGATCCGCACGCCGCCCAGCTCAGGGATGTACACGCCGGGCTCGATTGTGAACAACAATCCTTGCTGCATTAGCTGCTCGTTCTCTCCGTGCAAGGAAGGCTGCTCATGAATTTCTAAGCCCATGCCATGACCCGTCCGATGGTTAAAATACAAACCAAACCCATACTCTTCAATAACCGAGCGGGCGGCAAGGTCGACTTCCTTCAAAGGCCTGCCAGCTTTGACAGCGGCAACGCCAGCCCGGTTCGCTTTCAACACGGATTCATAGATACGATGCTGAGAAGGAGTACCTTCATCGATGAGGAAAGTTCGGGTTATATCGGAGCAATATCCGTCCTTGAATACACCCATATCGATCATCAGGAAGTCGTTCTCCTGTAGTTTGTAGCTGCTGGAACGGCCATGCGGCAACGCGGTACGAACACCGCCAAGCACGATGGTCTCAAATGCTGGCTTGTCTCCACCGAGCACGCGCATCCGGTATTCAATTTCGGCGTTCAGCTCAAGCTCCGTCACGCCGGGACGTGCTTTGGCAACTGCCGCCTCCATGACCTGCTCCGCCAGACTGACCGCGACCTTGACGCGTTCAATCTCATCCGCCGTTTTCACAAGCCTCAAGCTCATCACCAGCGCTCCCGCATCACGGAACTTTGCAGCCGGATAAACCGCCGCAAACTGTATGTAATTAGCGTAGCTAAGATGGGAACTCTCTACGCCGATTTGTGTTGAATCGCGGTCCCCGCAGGCACTCTCAAAAATCGCGTAAGGCTGGTCCGTATCGCGAATGGGCAGTAGCTTTTCGACACATGCGGCGCCACGAGCGCTCTCCTCATCCAGTGCCGGTACAAACAAAACATAACCATCCCGTCCCGGTTCAGCAACTAATGCCATGAAGCGCTCATGCGGCTCGCAGTAAAAACCTGTTAAATAAAATATGGTGGCTGGTGAAGTGAAAATGGCTCTATTGGAACCAGATGCCTTTACCGTTTGCATGATGTGCAGAAATCTGTGTTTATATGGGGAATGATTCATAATGAGGCTCCTCCTGACAGCCATGAAGGCCGTGAATGATGTCCAATAATTGTAACATATCAACATCGATTTACGAGTAGAACCCGTGCCCAGAGGGTAAGTTACAAATTGAGGTGAATTAATTATGAATGAATCTGTCAAAAATGTGATCCTGTTTCTGGGCGGATTTTTCAATGTCGGAATCATTGCTATCATTCTCCTTCTCGTCCTGCTTGTTTTATGGGGCAGACGCCGCGGAGACCGCAAGAACGAAAGCTATCTAAGCGATGACCATACTCGGAAGCTTACCCCCTCCCCCTTAAAAGATGAAAGCGAGGACGGGAAAGCCCGTTGATTTTCCCATTGCATTGACTCGGCTATATAAACTACCTTTTACTCAGCCGTCTCTGCAATACCCCTGCCGGACTTATGTCCGGCTTTTCGCTTGCTGGCAATAAGCTGAGTAGCCCATATTGACCGGACAGCTTCCTCAGGAGTAAGTTAGGGAGAGGAGCAAGTAAAGCAAGGAACAGAAAGTGAGGAAGGTTATGTCAATCAAACTATATTCTCCGGAGCAAATATCCGAGATGAGGCGCGCAGGAGAAATTGTGGCGGAATGCCATCGTAGAATAGCCGCCATGATTCGCCCCGGCGTGACTACCATGGATATTGAGCGACTAGTCGCAGATTATATCCGCAGCCAGGACGCCACCCCTTATACGATTGGGTACAAGGGTTACAAATACGCCACATGTGCATCGGTCAATGATGTTATTGCCCACGGCTTTCCGAACGACACACCTCTGGCAGACGGCGATATCGCCACCATCGATATCGTCGCTAAAGCCGACGGCTGGGTCTCGGACTCGGCCTGGACGTATGCAATCGGCGACATCCCAGATGGCTCCCGCAAGTTGATGCAGGTGACCAAGGAATGCCTGGACATCGGCATCGCTGCAGCAGTGCCCGGCAATCGCATCGGCGATGTCATGCACGCGCTGCAAAAACATGCGGAAAGCAATGGTTTCTCCGTTGTGCGTGACCTGCTCGGCCATGGCGTCGGCGCGGAAGTGCACGAGGAGCCGAGCTACTCTCACGTAGGCAAGCCCGGCAAGGGCTTCCGGTTGAAAGAGGGAATGGTGCTGACAATCGAGCCGATGATCAACGAAGGCACCTTCGAAATGTTCATCGACTCCGACGGCTGGACCTGCCGCACGTTTGACGGCAAGCGCTCCGCACAGTACGAGCATACGCTTGTTGTCCGCGAAGGCGGTGCGCTCATTTTGACACAGCAATAATCTGCATGACAGGCAAAGAACTAAGCAAGTGGATTGTTGAGGGCAATTGAGGTTTCCGTTGTATAACGAAAAACACTAAGTTAATACTTAGTGTTTTTTTATTTCCCGCTCCTGTGGTTTCGCCCATACACGCAGTTCTCATCGCTCTGTCTGTCATGGGAAATCAGTTTTTAACTAATTTAATCGAATCATAGGCCAGATTATAGTTACTTGATGAAACATTTTTCCCAGTAGCCGTATCGTTAAAGTTCCCCTGTAAATCCCCAGATGATGTGGTTGCCGATAGCAACTCCGCTTCGTAAACGATTGGCGTAATTACTACTGGAGGAACTTCTATGAAACTCCAATATTGGGACAGCCCATTCGATACCGACGTTTGAATATTTAACGCGCCGTCCGCTGTGGAACCGCCGGTAATGCTAAGCACCTTACTGCTGTATCTGTTCATGAGTTTTATATAGCCGTCGCCCGCATTAAGCAACTTAAACTGCTGAGATGTGGACGGGCTGCTGGTCCATATCGAGGTCTGTGCTCCATCGGCTAAAGCATTTCCCACTGTTATATTTGATCCGCTATTCACGTTTCTTAATTGATAATATCCTTCGCCTACATCTACGAGTTTCCAAGCTTGACTGGCTGCTGCTGTGTAGGTGCGCTGCTCTACCTTATCGCCATCTGTTGTCCCGTTATTGACGATTCCCAAAGCTTTCCCGGTAAGACGGTTAATGATGGAATATGTTTTTGTAACGTCAATATTAACGGGAGGAATGGACCAAGTCCCTGCCGCCTCATCTAACGACCACTTGCTATAACCGTTAATGGTAGGCGCTCCTGAGCTGCTGAATGTAAGCGGGTACCACTGAATTGTTCCAACTCCCGTGCTTCCTCCCGTAAAATTGTTCCATCTGTCGCCAATATACATATACATGGTTTCTTCCGTACCGTGAATGGGCAATACTTGATCCACTTGCGTGTCGAAAGAATCACTTGAGTTCGGAGCTGTTGCGCAAATATAAGGCGCTGCCCAAGTTCCAGATAAGCTGCTCGCTGAATAGCACCAGGTCTGACTGGAAGCCCATCCATGCGTAGTAGAAGCCAACATGATATACGTGGAACCGCGTTTGAACAATGTTGTAGCTTCTTTATACGGTCCGTTTGATACGAACGTTTTCGTAATTTCATCAAAATTCATAAAGTCTGGTGACAGTTTACTGATTTGAAGTCCACCATTAACATCCCAGCTATTATAATCAATCGTGTAGGTAATGTAGGTACTGCCATCATCATCCGTAAAAATGGAACCAAGATCACCCATATTGTAACCGCCTGGCTTGGTAATGTGCTTTTCATACGTAAACGGCCCATTTGGCGTATCACTTGTAAAAATAGTAATTTTATTGCGGTTCCCGTCCGAGCTGCCCCATTCAGCCATCAGCACATACTTGGAAGTCACAGTGTTATACGCGACAATTGGCCTTCCAATCCATTGGCTATTCGCGAATTGCTTCGTAGTCGTATCGCCAATGGCATTCAGCTTTGCGTTAATGGTAGTGAAATCAACGATATTCGCATGTTTAGTCCAATTTTTAAGATCCGTTGAGGAGTACATGTTTATTTTTTTAATACCGGGGTAACCGGAGTAATCCATACCGTACCAATAATAGGTGCCATCTTTTTCAAAAACAAAGCCGCCTTGCGACAAAATCTGATTTCCGTCCGTATCCAACCAGTTGGAATTATTAACGATTTCAACGGGTGCGGCTTGGGCAGATTGGACGAATATTAATGAAGATGCGGCGAATAGCAAAAACATGAACACGGCCAACAGTTTCTTTGAATACTTGAATTCTGATTTCGTTATTACCATCATTATAACGCCTCCTATACATTCATAAATGATCCCCTACGCTAGCAAACTTTACGAGTGTTACTATGTCATCTCCCACCTCTCATTAAGCTAGTCATACCTTCACTTCTCCCTAGTGATTTGAGATATGCGTGTGATTGCCAATTTGCAAACGCTTACATATCGCATACTTATCTTAATTCGTTTTTATATATAAAAGGTATAATTTTTTCGACAAACATTTTGTTTTTTTCGACAATAATTTTGTCGTATTGAATTCGAACGTTCAATGACCGAGCTGGAGCAAAAGCCTTTTCTAACCCGAAATGAGGTCAAAAAAAACCGTAACGAGCGGAAATGCCCGCTGTTACGGTTTTTATAATTTAATCCGGCAGCTTCGCTCCAGCTGGTCTGCCTTATGCTGCTCTGCTCCGGCAAGACTCGCCAATGAGGAGCCTACTTGCCGGCTTCACCAAGCTTCGCGAGAGCAGCCTTCAGCTGCGGATCATCCTTCTGCAGCTGTTCACGCAGCTGCTCCATCAGCGCATAGGAGGTGCGATCGCTCACGATGCCATTGGCCTCGAGTCCGCTGCTCTTCTGGAAACTACGCACTGCCTCCGCAGTCTGCTCGGCGAACACACCAGGTACTGGCGCAGCTCCGTAGCCGAGCGCTTCCAGCATCGTTTGAAGCGTTTTGACAAAATCGCCATAGTCGCCCTGCTTCATCTCCTCACCGGTAGGCAACATCGGCAGCGATGCATAGGCTGGTAACTCGACCTTTTGATCCGGCTCAACGCCCTTCTTGTGAATCGACTTACCAGCAGGAGTTTTCCACTCCGCCTCAGTCAGCTTCAGCACGGATTTGTCTTTGAATTGTCCAAAGCTCTGCACGATGCCCTTGCCGAACGTCGTAGTACCGATAATGGTCGCGCCGCCGGACTCCTTGAGCGCCGCCGCGAGAACTTCGCCTGCACTAGCCGTCTGGCTATTTACAAGCACAACTATCGGCAGATCAAATTTCTTTTCCTGCTTGGAGCTGTATTTCTGCACCTTTTTATCATCCTTATAATCAACCTCAAGGATAAGTTTTCCTTTCGGAATGAGACGGCTCGCAATGTCGATCGTCGGGTTGAGCAAACCTCCTGGATTTGAACGTAAATCCACGACGAGCTCCTTCATCCCTTTGTCCTGGAGCGCCTTCAACGACTTATCAAACTCCTTGGCCGTCGATTCGGCGAATCTGGAAATCGTAATCTGTCCGATTCCGTCCTTCAGCATCGCATGCGTCACCGTTGTGACCGGAATCGGAGCTCTCGTCAGCTCGATCGTCATCTCCGGGTTTCCGGCGCGAGCCAAGGTGACCTTGACCTTCGTCCCTTTTTCCCCACGTAAAATAGCCACAAGCTTCTCCATGCTGAAGCCTTCAAGTGCGGTACCATCCACCTTGATTAACTCGTCGCCAGCCAGCACGCCGCCCTTATCCGCAGGTGTTTCTTTAATGACCGTGTCAATAAGGAAGCGTCCTTCTTCCTCTCTGACCTGTACACCGATGCCGACAAACTCAGGCTGATAACTCTGTACGAAGTCTTGGCCTTCACTTCCCGGCAAATAGACCGAATAAGGATCTTCCAATGAGGCCAGCATGCCCTTCGTCGCGCCGTTCATGAGTGCATCCGGCTTCGTATCAAACAGATACTCGGACTTAATCTCTTTATAGGCGGCATTGAAGTTGCTGAACACCTTCTCCTTCATAACCGGATATTGAAAGAGCATAGAAAGCCTTCCTGCCGTGAATCCGACAATCAGCGCCGCTGCTGCTCCAACTACACACCATGTAATTAACCGCTGCCTTGCAGCTGTACTGCGCTCTCTCATGACTGTTCTCTCCGCTTCCGCCCGTAGGCCTTACTCTTACCTACTTTATCCTATTTGCAGGGAGCATTCAATTTAAGGCAGGCTTGTTCCCCCTACGCTTCGTCCGGTACAATGAACCTGACCACTAGATCAACAGAGAGAAGATTGGAGAGAGACATGTACAAGCTGATTGCAATTGACGTAGATGACACTTTGCTAAACGATAATCTAGAAGTAACTCCTGCAACCCGCACCGCACTGAAGGCCGCACTAGACCGCGGAGTGACGGTCACACTGGCGACAGGCCGCATGTTTGCTTCCGCTCGGCAAGTTGCCGAAGGACTACAGCTCAACGTGCCGATCATTACGTATCAGGGCTCGCTAGTCAAAACGCTGCTGGACGGCAAAGTGCTGTACGAGCGCGCCGTTCCGGGCGATGCCGCTGTCGAGCTCAATCAATACTGCCTGGACAATGGCCTGCATTTGCAGCTATATGTCGATGACAAGCTTTATGTCCGCGAGGACAACGAGAAGGTCCGTGACTACGCGCGACAATCCAATATTCCTTATAACGTAGAGCCGGATTTTGCTTCGCTGCTGAAACAGCCGCTGCTCAAAATGCTCATTATTGACGATCCTGATCGTCTCGATGCGGCAATTGACGAGCTTCAGCCGCTGATCGGCGACCGATTGCATATGACCAAGTCTAAAGCCCACTACCTTGAGTTCATGCACAAAGAAGGCACAAAAGGGCATGCGCTGCGCTTCATTGCGGAACATATCGGCTGCACGATGGAAGAGACGATCGCCATGGGCGACGGCTGGAACGATCGCGAAATGCTGATGGCCGCCGGCCTCGGCGTAGCGATGGGCAACGCACAACCATCACTCAAGGAAATTGCTGATTATATTACGTTGTCCAACAACGAGGACGGCATTGCGCATGTTGTAGAGAAATTTATTTTGAATAAATAAATCATTAATCGACGCGAAAAAGCGCGAGCTCAGGATTATTCCCCCTGTTGCTCGCGCTTTTAGTCATTCAATTACCCTGCGCCGACAAACGAATCACTGTCAATTCCGGCTTGGTGAACAAACGCAGCGGCATTCGGGTCGTTCCGATGCCCCGGTTGACATATAGCGTCATCGGGCGGTACTTGCCCGGAAGCTCATACTGGCCTGCCACATATTTTTCAGCCAACGAGGTTGTAACAAGCGGGTCCAGAAACGGAATTCGCACCTGTCCGCCGTGGCTATGTCCCGAAAGCTGAAGATCAATCGGATATTCGCTGAACCGATCCGCAGGATCGGGCTCATGTGCCAATAGGAGATTGAAGTCATCCTTACGGAGCTGTTCCAGCGTAGTCTCCGGTTTGGGCTTGCCAAGCAGAAAGTCGTCCAGTCCAGCCAATACCAGCCTGTCGCCATCAGCGGTGACAATGGGATAAACCTCGTTCACAAGCACCTTAAAACCCGCTTCTTCCATATATCGCTCGTATCTCCCGCTTCCGCCCCCGCCCCGATCATGGTTTCCATACACGGCAAACTTACCGAGCGGAGCTTGAATGGCGACCAGCGCCTTTTGAGCCTGCTTACGATTATTCAATCCGTATTGGGTGTAATGGTCAATTAAATCGCCGGTAAACACCACGAGATCGGGCTTTAGGGAATTAATGCGTTCAGCCAGCTTGCCAAGCTGTTTCGCCGTAAAGGATTCGCCTAGTTGCGTATCCGAAAACTGAACGATCCGAATTCCATTCAGAGAATCGCCCAGCTGTTTGCTGGTTACTTCAATCTCCGTCACGGATAAGGATTTAGGCTCGATTTTCCAAGCGTAAAAGCCGGTGCCAACCAGGAGGAACAGAGTCAGAGCAAAGATAAAAGCGATTTTCCGGCCCATTATTTGGCTAAATCATCCGATATGGCGTTCCAGATCGGGTTGTCTGCATCCTTCGGGTTGCGCTCGGGCAGCTCGCCCTTTTCAATCGCTTCCCAATACTTCCAATTCGGACTTTTTGTTCCCATCTCATAATCCATGCCATCCCATGTATCTTCGCGGAAAGCATAGAACGACCAGTGCCAGCCCTTCTCGTTGAAAATGGAGATCAGATCGGCCATGTACTGATCGGCTCCTTTCACCATCCGATTGATTCCGAATTCCGAGGCGATAATCTGGCTTGTCGGAATATTGTTCTCTTTTGCCCATTGCTCGACCGGCTCCAGGAACTTCTCCAGCGCCTCGCGGTTAAAGTTCATTTCCTTCTCTGATCCGCCGACTTTGACCGTCCCAGGGTAGGAGTAGGTGAACCCCTTATTCTTGTTCTGGCTAGTCATTTCATACGGCTCGTACATATGGAAGGCATACAGCATATTAGGATCGTCGATTGGCTTCAAATATTTAAACGCCCAAGGAGTAGCGTAGAGACCGGAATCCAGCATAATCGGCGTTTCCTTGTCTACGGTGCGCACTGCTTTGACGATTTCGCTGTACAGCAAATTCAGATCGGCCGCTGTGTTCTCTTGTTTGGCATACCATGCCTCGTAATCCTCCACCCAGAAATCATCAAAGCCTGTCGCCGTTTCCGGATGCGGCTCGTTGATGAGATTGTATCCGACAATCGCAGGATGATCCTTCAGCCGTTCGGCAAGATCCTTCCAAAACTGTGCCGCCTGTTTATGATACTCCAGGCTCTTCCACATCCGGTCGTCGTTTTTCCTGCCGTTGAACTGTCTCCACTGATTGCCGGGCAGGCTAAGCACCGTGAGCACCACCTTCGTGCCGCTCGCTTCTGCCGCATCCAGATCCGCCTTCAACTTCTGGAAATCCTCCTCGACAAGCCCTTCGTACTTATCCGAGCTGCCAATCAAAAAATCGACATCCGGCGTTTTGTCCGGCTTGTCTTCGAATAAAAACTCCCTTTCCTTGCTCCATTTGTCCGGCGCGACCCGAATGAATTCGAGTCCCTGCTCTTTGGCTGCGGCATAGTTGCCGGGCAGCGATGTTGAATTCATAAAGTTGGCGCCTTTGCGCTGCTCGTTCCAAAAAGCCATTTTCTCCGAAACGGTCTCTTTATCGGCGCTTTGCTCCACAGGAGCTTTCGTCTCCGCCGGATTCGGCACGCTGCCGGAATTGATTCCGGCTCCGTTGTTTGTGCCGCAGCCCGCTGCGATAGCCAGGAGGGACAACGCCAGCACACTGTTTTTGGCTAAGGCCCATCCGGTTTTTTTAGTCGTAAATAACATAATTGAATCACCTCGGATATGATCTTACCCCTCCATTGTTACGCCAGTTTGACAAAAAAGGCATGAAGGAAAAAATAGCCGCCATGCCTCTTCTCATCCCCTATCGTACGGCAGAGAAAAATCAAACCGGATCTCCCCGTCCTCCACCTGCACTCCATGCGGAGCGCCGTGTTTTTCCAGAATCGTTTTGACGATGGAAAGCCCCAGTCCCGTGCCGCTTAGCGCTCTGTTGCGGGAGCTTTCCAACACGTAATAAGGCTGCCAGAGCAAGCCAGGATCTTGACCGTTCCAGCTTCCGAGAGCATTGCGAATAGTAAAATAAAGGCGCTCGCCTTCATCGACTAGCTCGATGCGCACATCAGGTCCTGCCGAGTATTTAAGCGTGTTGCTAATAAAATTGTCGAGCACAACGGCGATTTTGTCTCGGTCCCCCATCACTGTCGGATGAGAAATGGGCTGGGCCTCTACGTTAAATCGAATTCCGGCTTGCTCAGCGGCAGCTCGATAAGGTTCCAGCGCCTCATCCAGCAGCTCCCGGAACGAAAACGCCGTGATCCGGTACGGCTCATGCTGCAGCTTGGCCAGCAGAAGCAGCCGGTCGACGAGCCCGGACATCTCATCCGCTTTCCGGTCGATTACATCCAGATAAGTGCCGTCGTCAAGCCCGTCCCGAATGCCGGAGGCATAAGCCTTGATGAGCGCAATCGGAGTTTTGAACTCATGCGAAATATCCGAAATAAATCCCTGCAGCCGGATATTCCGCTCCTCCAGCGCACCGTGGGCCTCCTTCAGCTTATCGCTCATCCCGTTGATGCTGTCCGCCAACAACTCAATTTCATCCCCTGTACGAACGTCGGTTTTCTGAAAATCAAGCCGGGCAATGCTTTCGGCGCTGCGAGACAGCTTCTCCAACGGGCGAACGATTCCTCTGGCTATGAGCCATGCCAATCCAAGAGCGCATAACATTCCTCCAGCGGCAATCCAGGCGTTGAAGCTGTTGACGGCATGCAGAGATTGACTTGAATGCGCTACGGGTGAGCCAATGACGACAATCCGGTCATCCGTCCGCAGAAAGGTAACGAGAAAGCTCGTGTTCAGCTTAGTTTGGCTATAAAGCCTATACACCGGTTTGTTTTGCAGCAGTTGGTCCAGCCCTTCTTCCGCCAGCCAAAACCTGGATAACGATACGCCATCCGCATTAAGCAACCGCAGCAGCCGATCGTTCAGCTCGTCCAGATTCGTCTGAAGCTCCGCGCTGACAATGGTCGCGCCATATTGCCGCTCCAGCTCCTGCTCCTGCCGCTTCAATTCGGTTGGGCCGCTATGAGTAACAATGTCAGCTAGCTCCGCCAGAGCCGTTTTTTTCTCATACAGCAAATACTTTGGCAAAAAGTACGTATTGATCAGTGCGGAAACAATAAATACAACGGCCAGCATGGCTGCCATTCGCCAAAACAGCTTTCGCCCCAGCCTACTCATCCGGCATGCCCAAGCTGTATCCGCTGCCCCGATGCGTTTTGATGAGGCTTTCCCCCACCTTTTCCCTCAGCCTGCGAATGTGGGTGTCAACCGTCCTTTCCTCTCCCAAATAATCGTACCCCCACACCTGATCGAGCAGCGCCTTGCGGCTGAGAATTTGTCCCTTATGCTCAATCAGGCATTTCAGGATTTGGAACTCCTTTGTTGTGGCCTCCAAATCCGCGCCTTCCCTGTAGATTTTGCCGCCTCTCAAGTCGACCCGCAAGCTTCCCAGCGTTACGGCGTCCTCCAGATGCAGCAGTTTTTTGGCGCGCAAAATAAGAATCCGCGGCTCAAACGGCTTGCGCACGTAATCATCCGCACCGCTCTCAAGCGCTTTGAGCTCGTCGTCCTGGGCGCTTTTGGCTGTCAAAAGAATGACCTTGGCATATTGCTGCCTTTTCAGCTCCCGGCATACCTCAATTCCGCTTCGCTGCGGCATCATCCAGTCCAATATGGCCAGATCGATTTTATGCTCCTCGCTCAGCTCCAGCGCCTCTTGCCCGTTTCGGGCAGGAAGAACGCGAAAGCCTTCCTTGCGAAAATAAGCGGACACGATGCCCAGCATGTCGGGATCGTCGTCCGCAATGAGAACGTTCATGTTCAGCTTCCTCCAATATATTCTTGCGTTAAGGTTAGAATGCGCATTCTTTTAGGACGATAATCGAGGGAAATGAGTTTTAAAACTTAAAAGTCCGGCCCGCTGTTTATCAGCGAACCGGACTCCGTCGAACTATAGTGAACAATTAATTTGAGAGCAGCTTAACTCTGCACTTGAAGAACAGGCCAAGAAATCAAAATCGATGCATCTTGATGGGCCTGCAAGGAAAGCAAACGCGTATTAGCTTTGTCAGGAACGATGGAGATGGATGCTCCGGAGGCCTGAATCTCACCGATCCCGAATAAGCTGGATACGCGGATCTGTTGATCGATATCCGAACGTAACACGGCATGAATGGTCCGGTTGGATATATCCCATCTCAACGTAGCAATTGTTGTTCGATTTCTTGCTCGAAGCCCTTTGATTTCTCCTTTGGCAAATGCAGCCGGAAGCGCAGGCAAAAACACGATAGAATTAGCGTCGGAATAAGCCAACGCTTCCATAAGGACTGCTGGAATCGTAATGGGTCCGTCCGTACAGTAGACAGAGGAAAAGTGATCATTATGCGACATCATTAAGCTGCTGAAAATATAACTTTCCGTGAACAACGGCAGCAGCGATTCATAAACGCCTTCTCCCCGATGAACCCGCGCTTCGACAAGGCCTTTATGCACAAGTCCATGTACGGCGCTTTCGTCTCCATTTTGAATTCGGTTGTCCAACGCTTGAATAATGCCCCGTTTGAGCTCTGCATCATCCGTGCTATTCGATTCCAATGACGGCCATGCAGGATACAAATGGCTAATGTGACGGTGGTAGTTGTTATCCTCAATCCCTTCCATCGCCCATTCCTGGATGGATTCGTCCGTGTTGTACCGATAGTGGGGCAATCGATCCAATAAGCGCTGCCACTTTGACACATCGCTGGCCGGATCAACCGTTTTAGAAACTTCGATCAACATCAGCAGCGCATCCCTCGCAGACGCGATATCCATCGTTGAATTTGGCTGAAGAGTTGAGTTTCTGTTCGCAGGACGATTTTCAGGCGAATATGTCGGAACAAAGATGTATTTTCCTTGGTCGTCTACGTAGTCTTCGGTCAAGAACCCTTCATAGAAGTTGCCAAGTTTAGTCAGCGTGCGATAAAGAATATCCAAAATCGGTTCCTTCTCGCCTTTGCCGTTTGGAACGGCCTGATTGCCAAAGGTTAAGTAATACTCATAAAAAGGAAGCAGGAGCCAGCTCGCGCCGGAGATCCAATACTGACCCGGAAAACCATCCGTTATAGAAAAATGCGTTAATGGATCGCCGTCGCCATCCGTCCTAGGCGGCGCAAGAATCGCATTGGGAATGCCTAAAATACGTTCCGCATTTAATTCCCAGTCATCCATATTGCGCATAATCAAATTGATATAACTCTCCATCGCCTCCGGCGTATTGCCAATGTTACCTCCAGCAATCTGCAGGTTTACGTTAGCGTCCGTCGTAAAGTCTCCGCTCCACTCCGGCATGAATTCTCCGGTCCAAAGCCCCATCAGTCGAGGAGGATTGTAACCGCTCGATGAGATGTAGGCGTAGCGTCCGGAATCGAACATTTTTTCAACCAAAGTCTGGTTCAGCTCTTTGTTGTTCTCATTTTGCAGAGCTATAAGCTGCTCGCTTGTGAGGCTGCGTTCATTCGGACCGCTTTCCAAATGTAGAGAGACGCGGTTCATCATCTCCCCATGTATGGCGGCGTGAGAGGAGAGCATTGCCGTATAGTCAAAAGAACCGTTGGTTGTGTATTTGCTAACAACTGCATTAAGCTCCTCAAGCAGCTGGTTCACGATAGCGGGGTCCGTTAATTCAAAATTGTCTTCCAGACGATCCAAAACCGTCAACATAACAAGCTGTGTCGCCCCCGTTATGGTAACGATTCCATCTTTGGCTAGCTTGCTTCCGTCCGTCAAGATTTTAGTCACGCCTGCATAACCGCCGTTTTTGAGCGGCGAATTGGGATAGGACGTGTATTTTCCTTTAAGCGCCAAATAATCTCCATCCAAGGCAACTGCTTTTTTAACCATGATTTTTGATTTCGCAAAATTGGGCATAGATTCCACATCGATCCCAATGGAAGCATCAAAAGAAGCGGTGCCGGTTGGCTTCTCCATAAAAGTTACGATGACATTATCGGTTCTGGAGACAAAGGTTTTTCGAATCCAAGTTCCTTGATCATCCTGCCATTCCACGCCAATTTCGCCTGTCTCAAAATTAGTCCATCGGTCATACTGCGTCATGGAGCCGCTTGAAGTTACATCCAGCCTTGCCTTATAACCGGGGTGAAAGGAATACGTGTGCACGATATCCCAATCTGCTTCTTCGTTACCCGTATGCTGCCGCAGCCATGCCGAAGCTGCAGCGGAGGATTTTAATGCGGCTAACTTGCCTTCTCCGGACAAGGTTAAATCACGGACCTCTTTAAGGATAGCGCTTACATCAGGAGCCTGCCGAACGCCATCGTTAGGAACGTTAAATTTCGTGTTCTGATAAATATAGGTGTCCTTTAAGGCATCGCCATAAACAATAACGCCGAGCAGACCATTACCGCTAACCATGCCGTCCTTCCATTGAGTCGCAGGAGAATTTGAATGTATACCGCGTGTTTCCAATGGAACACCTCCCTTTGTAATTTGTCTCATCTATACCATAACAGCAATTTTAGGATAATTAAGAGTCATATTCTTGCATTATTATACTTTATTTTGATATAAGCCAATCCGGAGAGCGACGGCTGATTCCCGAGCTTTACTTAGGCTGAGCAGGATAAAGCCGTTTTTGACTGCGCTGCTCGATAAGCAAAAGAATCATCCCCTGCTGGATCCTTCTCGTATACGGCGTTGCAAGAGTGGGATGAGCGAGATTGTACATCTCAAGCGGGTCTTCTGTTAAATTGTAAAGCTCATATTCATCAGGCACCGGCTGAGTTTTCGTTAACGTTTCCCATTGCCCTAAAGCCGGATCTCCAATGGGCTGTGAGATGTTATCCATTACCCCCGGCTGGCTCCAAAAGTCGACGTTGTCGAAGTAACGGGACAATTTCCAGATTTCTTGTTTGTTATTACGATATAGCGGGGCTATCACAGTCTCGACATGGTTTGGTTGGACAACAGACGAGTAATGTCTTCCCAATACGTTTGTTTGATTTTGACCGCGGGTTACATCGTCATCCGTCATGAAATAAATCGGCGTTTCCATCACTAAGGTTTGATTCGTCTCAACAATCAGCGGGCTAAGGTCACGGCCGACAAAGGGTCGGACTTCACTGAAGCTATTTTGCAAACTGCTCTGTAATTCAGAGATTTCAATATTCGCCAGTCCAAGCATCGTAGGCAAAAGGTCTACATGACTGGTGAGCGATTGAAGGCTCCTTGGTTGCGGAAATAGAAGTTTATTATGAATTAAAAAAGGAACATGCGTGGATTCCTCATAAGCACAGTACCACTTTTGATGAAGATCGCCATGAGCCCCAAGCAGATCTCCATGATCCCCAAGCAGATCTCCATGATCTGATGTAAAAATAATAATTGTATTTTCATAGAAGGAAGACCGGATAAGAGCATCAAGCACCTTCATCATTTGATGATCAGCATTTTTTTGCAATTGGTAATAGAGCTGGCGGTAAAACGATTGATCGGTAATAGGCTGAAAAGCTACTGGGTAGGTGTCCCGATAACTCGCTTGGCAGCGCGGTTTGGTCATTAATGTTTCATATCGAGTTGGAGGAGGTTCAACGGCAGGCATTGGGTCTACTTCGAATTTAAAAGTAGGAAGTCGCGCGCTAAGATCTCCATAAAGTGCAATATCATGCGGGTTAACAAAGGAAGACACAATGAGCCAAGGCTGATTATCCCTTTGTTGGCTTTGGCTGTGCCTGTCATCCAGAGACTTAATGAGTTCAATGGTTTCCGCTGCGTATACCTCGTCTCTGCCGCTTAACCCGAAAGCAGCGGAAGAAGCTGAATTGCGCGGGTTATTGCCAATGGGATCGGGACCAATCCATTCCGAAAAACCGTAATCATTCAAGCGATTAGCCTTGAAATATAATTGTTCCCGTGTAGGGTCAGGAACACCTGTTAACGAATTGTAGCTTGGGATGCTGTCATGCGTTGCTGGCGTAATGATATCCTCATTTGAAATATGCCACTTGCCCTTGTAATAGGTCTGATAACCGGCAGCGCGAAAATAATGCCCCATCGTAGGCACTGTATTCCGATTCAGCCAAAACATATCGGAGTCAAAGGATTCTTTGGCGACTCCAACGGTTTGGCTGACGCCATGAAGAGATGGATATTGGCCGGTAAACAAAGTAGACCGGCTCGGACAACATCCCGTGCTGCCGATATAATGTCTGTGGAATTGCAGACTATGCGTTTTCAAAAACTCTTGAGCGAGAAAATTCTGTTTGCGCCATGCTTGAATTTCTTGGCTTTCATATATCGGAGGATACCTTTCCTCATCCACTAAAATGACAAGGAAGTTAGGCTTCTTCGCAAATTTCTGTGGTGTTCGTTGAGTATTCATAATGGTGGAATCACCCTTGGGTTTTTAAGCTAGTTTATGTGGATTAATTTTTGAAAAGCACATGATGTCTAGTGGCAAATTATAAGGCCATCGAATTTCAAAGCATTAATGAGATAAAAGAATATCTCTATACATGAAAACACCTTGAAAGCGTTCTGCATCTTGGATTATTTATTTACATTGCATCTTATTTTGGGAGGACGACGGCATGGACAAGAATACTGTTCATAGAACGAAAATGATAGGCGGTAGTGAAATTGGTGCCATCTCGGTCGACATGGATAAGCGCAGTATTCATGAAACAAACAGCTTATTTTGGGATACAAAAGGAACCGATATTTTAGGAGCAACCGCACTTCCGTTCTATGGAGCATTTGTCTCCGAAGAAAAGTGCCAGCTTTTTGGCGATGTCTCGGGAAAAACGATACTAGAAATAGGATGCGGCAGCGGTCAATCTTTGCAATATCTTGGGCAACGCAATGCATCTGAACTATGGGGCATGGATTTATCGGAAAGCCAAATCGAAAAGACAAAACAGCTTTTGACCGCACATGGTCTTTCAGCTGCATTAGTTTGTTCTCCAATGGAAGAGGAATGTGGCATACCGGAAAATTATTTTGACTTTGTTTATTCCATTTATGCCATAGGCTGGACGACCGACCTGGAGGGAACTTTCCGCCGGATTGCTTCTTACCTGAAAAAAGACGGGGTATTTATTTTCAGTTGGTCTCACCCGATACACAAATGTGTTGGTACAGAAAAAGATCGGCTTGTTTTTAAAAAATGCTATTTTGATGAATCTTGGTACTCGGTAACTCTTGGCGAAAGTACGCTATCGTTATCGGATCGTAAACTATCGACCTTTGTGAATGCACTGGCAAAAGCGAGATTTTTAATCGAGCAAATGATTGAAGAATCTGATGATGAGATTATGCAGTCAATCAACGACGATTTTGCGAAAAAAGCAAAGATGCTTCCTGTAACCCTTGTGATTAAGGCAAGAAAACTATAGAAAAATGCCTTCCCTGAGCGGCGCAAAAAAACGAAAGCTGTTCGCCAAGTTATCGAAAGCATTGAGAAGAGGTGGAGCAACACTCGTTGCACGAATGTTCTCGGTGAGTCGAAATACGATTACCAACTTCCTAACCTGTTGACAAACATTCGGGCCATCGTAGACAGCTAGAGCCAGACCGATCCCAGCTTCAAAACCGAGAAGCTGTATGCGCGGTTGACGGTAAAGGAAATTCGCACGCATTGTTCCCACCTTATTTTTTCAGATAAGAACATAAGTTTCGAACTCTAGAATACAGTTATCCTTATGCAGCAAGAATCATTTGTCGCTCCTCATTCTAAAAAGATCGGAGAGATAATTGTGAAAAACTCAGAGCTTTTAGAAGAGTTCAAGTTCTTTAAAGAAAAAGACGGGAAGGTTCAGGATTTCCCTTACCACAACATGTAATGCCCGATGCTGGTTTTGTCATAATGAAGGTTCTGCTTCCCCAATTGAAGTCGAAGAAGATAACTCTCTGAAACATAAAAAGCATATATGCTCAACTGAAGAATATATTATGCTTGTTAAAGGACTAATACGTTTAGGTATTAGCAGATTATACTTTACAGGTGGTGAGCCCTTAATTTCTCCAAAACTTGAGCCGATTTTAAACACAATCCCCTATCATAGCGCAGAAGAGTTTAAAGTAGTTCTAGCTACTAATGGCGTCCTCTTGAATAAAAAAATTAATTCTCTAAAACAAAAAGTCATTGATAAAGTGAAAATTTCATTACATGCCTTTAGCAATGATACCATGTGGAAAATCGAAAGACTAAAATGTATTGATGAAGTAAAGGAAAGTATCCGAAAAGCACATACCTTATTTCCAGAGGTAGAAATAAACACTTTACTCATGCCCGAAAATCAACATGAAATATTGGACATTATTAACTTCGCACGTGAAATTCAAATAGATATTGAAATATTGGAATTAGTTTGGACGGATTACAATAGACCCACATATACCGACAAACGGCTAAGCACAAATGATTTAGCCTCTGAGCTTATTAAGCAGGGAGGCATAGAAAAGGTAAATAGCTCTGGAATCGGTGTGAATTTGAGAGTCATTGATTTTGAAAATACTTCCGTTAAACTCATGGATAATGCCCTTGGTAGTTCATATGTTGGGACTTGTCAATCCTGCCCGTTACGTTCAGCTTGCGTTGAAGGTTTTTGGTCCATTTGCGTAGATCCTGAGGGTTTTGCCCAGCCTTGCTTGTTAAGAAATGATCTAAGAATTGATTTAAAACCATATCTTCAAAACGAAGGCGACCTTGAAAACTTCATTCCTTTATGGGTCGGAGCATTTATGAAAGGCGAACCAATGCCCGGCACGCTTTTGAAGGAGCGTGTTTAAGTGGAATTGAAGTATGGTTTAAGCCGTAATATCTTTTGTATGATCATAATAAGTCTTGTTGCTAATATGAGTGGGAGCATGATACTCCCGCTTTTTGCAATTTATATCGAAAAATACGGTATCTCTGCTTTTGGCATGAGCATCCTGTTTGCGTTATTTTATTTGGGGAGGTTCCTTGGCGGAGGGATCATCGGTAAACTTTATGAAAAAATCGGGGCAAAACAATTAGGCATTGGACTTCTTTGCGCTGAAATCATATGTATGTTAACTTTTCCATTGGCAAATGACTTTTGGCTGCTGGCCGTTTTAAGGCTGATTCAGGGATTGGCAGCTATTGGTTTAAGCGTGTTTGTTCGGATTACGATTAATCAATTAAGCAGTGATAATAATCGCGGCAAATTAAACGGATATATAAGCAGCAGCGAAGGTGCCGGAATGATTTTGGGGCCGGTTCTAAGCGGCGTTATCATCCTCTATTTTTCGATATCAATGCCTTTTTTTATCGTTGCAGGGTTGGCTATTTTATCTCTTATCGCCGTTTCAAACATAAGCTTTCCTAAATCAAACCATCCATTATTCAATACCATGAAGACAGCACCCGCTAAAAAGAACTTGAACCGTCAACTTCTTTTATACTCAAGTGTTCACTTTATTGAAATGAGTGCATATGCGATCTTTTTAACCTACTTTTCGCTTTATGCTAAATATCGTTTAGGATGGGACACCTTTGAAATCAGTCTTGCATTTACAATTGTAGGGTTATCCACATTTTTATCAGCTCCTTTTATTGGGAAATTATCGGATATACTAAAAGATCGCCTCCTGTTTTGTATTTTAGGTCTATTTTTAATTATGATCGAAATTGTCTTTTTTCTCTTTTTTACTGAAAAATGGGTCATTTATGTAGGCATGTTTATCGGCGGAATCGGGGGAGCAAGCTATCTTGATTCGTTTTTCTCCCATATAGGAGACGTTATTCCAAATGAAACTCGGAGTTCCTTTTTAGGAAATCTGGTATCTTTATCTGAATTAGGCGCTATAATTTCTCCGCTTATAGCTGGTATTTTAATTGAAAAGATTAATATTACTGCCCCATTTTACTACAATATTATTTTGGTTATAGTCGCTATAATCATTCAAGCCATCGTGCGATTCAAATTAAGAAATCAAAGGCATAACCACTATAACATCAGGATGTGATCACCGACTATGAATCGCTTTTCACTTCACTGTGCAGTAAATCTGATACTGCTCCAGGGTAAAAAAGTACTTCTTTTGCAAAGAAAACAAACAGGTTTTTCTGACGGTTTGTTCGGCGTGGCGGGTGGTCACGTTGAAGGAAAAGAACCAGCTAAATCAGCGTTAATTCGTGAGGTTCAAGAGGAAATCAATATTCAATTAGCACCTAAACAATTAGACTTGGTTGTTTCAGTTCACCGCAAACTCGAACACTCTGAATACATCGACCTGTTTTTCACCAGCGATTCATGGAGTGGAGATTTGCGAAATAATGAACCGCATAAACACAACTGTTATGCTTGGTATCCGATAAATGATTTACCAAGAGAAACAATGCCTCTCGTTCAGGATGCCATTCAGAGTTATTTAAAGGGTATCAATTACTTCGAAATGGGCTGGGATTTCTAGATCTTTCGTCGTCTTGACGACAATTAACAAAGGATGCAGTCAAATAAGCAGCTGCATCCTTTGTTTTATAAAGAGTCTTTAATAACCCGCTTATAATAAGCGACGGACAGAACGCCGAAGGTCGAATAAAGCGCCGTGTACAAAGCCATAACGATCAGCATAGGCCACAGCATTTCCGTACCGAAGAAAAACCAACCGGATTTAACCGCAAAATAACTGTGCGACAGCCCGACTATGAGCGGAATGCCAAAGTTGAACAGCTGTTTGAAGCGGATGCCGCGCAGCAGATTGCTCTGTGTAAAACCAAGCTTGCGCAAAATCAAGAAACTGCCGATAAACATCGGCAAATTCAGGGGCATCGCTAAGAAGCTCATTTGATATGCCCGTTAATTTCTCTATACCCGCTCCCTTTATTTAATCTCATTTCTTTTTTGCCGACAACCGCCTTTGCTTGTAGCTGAATCCGGTACGTAGTACGTATTGATTTTTTTGTTTGTGTTTGTATCAATCATTCAATAAGTGGAGGGATACCTGTGCAAGAAGTAGATTACAGTAATTACTTTTGGCAGGATGATGTTATACGATTGCGGGCGATTTCAACCGAGGAAAATATCATGATTTCATTTTGTTCAGTTTAACAAAGGAGGAGTATATGAATCATCTTCATAAAGACTGTCTCCATTCAAAAACAGGCGTTAAGTGAACAGAACACGGCCGTTCGGCAATCCAGGAGCAGCTTGTTTGAGCGGTAGCTGCTCCTTCAGCAGGTAAGGTTATGATTCTCCTAACTCCAACACTGATTCGCTGTTAATGATCGTACCGTTATTTTTCCCTTCGCAAATTTCTTTCATTGAACCAGTTTTGTCAAAGTTGAACACATGTATCGGCAGGTTGTAGTCTCTGGCCAGGATGAAGGCCGACTGATCCATTACTTTTAAGTTATAGTTTAAAACATCGTTATAGTGGAGAGATTTAAATTTCCTTGCATCTTGCACAACCTTCGGGTCCGCATTCAGAACACCTTGTTTTGCAACGAGCAGAGCTTCACAATTAACCTCAATGGCCCTCTGAACAGATGGGTAATCGGTTGTAACGTAGGGCTGCCCATTTCCGCCTGCAAATATCACAATGTACCCCTGCTCCAGATGGTGAATGGCCCTTAAGCGGATGTATGGCTCAGCAACCGATGTAATTGGTATTGCGGTCATGACACGGACTTCTTTGTTTGTCTTGGCTTTAAGGACTCCGCGAAGCATCAAGCTGTTAATGACGGTTGCGAGCGTCCCGATGTTGTCCGCTTCTGCTCTTTCTATTCCCCAGCTTTCAGCCATATTACCTCGGAAAATATTCCCACCGCCAATGACCAGTGATACTTCAATACCTAAGTTAACGACGGACATAATTTCATTGGCAATATAGTTCAATTTTTCGGGCTCAAACCCAAACTCCGCATTCCCGGCAACCGCTCCACCGCTTAGTTTAATCAGTACTCTTTTGTACCTAGTCAACATTTGCACCTCCACGCATAATAAAAAAAACACTAAAGCACGGAGGCTTTAGTGTTTAATGAAGCAAGAATATGAAAATGAAACAGTCGATGGATAGTAGACCGTCTGTTTCCATCTCATATTCCCACTCCTTCCAGAAAATTCTTTTCGATTTATTTTATATGGAGTGGAGATCAAATGCAACTAGTACGCCAATCGAAAACGAGCCTCTGTGATACGGCGAAAATGCCAGATTTGGCCCATTCCCAAGCATGCGGCGAAGTCAAAGCATCGCTGCGTCACGGCCTTGTTTTATTGACTAGTAAAAAAACACTAAAGCACAGGGCTCCAGTGTTTTCATGAGCAAGTGAAATGTGAAATGCACCTCTGATCAAAAAAGTCCATCCATTACAAACCCGCAAGCACCTGATACCAGACGCCTCGCTTCGAGTAGAGCGTCTTTTTGACCTCTTTCCAACCTCCGAGGTAGTTGATGTCGAACAGCCCTGGCGGCGTTGTGTAGTTGCCTTTGACCTTCTCAGCTGCTTCCGGCTGAACTGGACGGAAGCCGTTGTCGGCCAAATAAAGCTGGGTCTCCTCGCTGCGCAGGAACTCCAGAAAAGCCTCGGCCACCTCGCGAGTACCGTGTTTATCGACGTTGCGGTCCACGACTGCAGCGGGATTCTCGATCAGAATCGTGTCCTGCGGGATGACGATATCATAAGGAACACCGCTGTTGATGCGCGCGATCAGCTCATTCTCATACGTGACGATTGCGTCGCCAACACCGTACTCAAACGCCGCCATCGAAGCGCGCCCGCTCTTGTCGAGCGACTCGATATTGGCATGGACGCGCTCGAGATAGGCTTTGGCATAGGCAGGGTCTTTACTGCCGGATTGCCGCTCCGATTCCTTGAGTCCAGCGCCATAAATCGCATTAATGTCCCACTGCGCGCCGCCGCTCGTCTGCGGATTCGGATAAAGCACCTTTACGCCAGGTTTCATTAAATCCTCCCAGCCTGAGATGCCGAGCGGATTACCTTTGCGCGTCCCAATGACGGCGATTGATGTCGTAATATTACCCTTGTAAGGACCTTCGGTCCAATCATGCGTAATCAATCCTGCATCACGGATACGGGTTAGATCACCTTCCATCGCCAGCACCGCCACATCTGCCTCGAAGCCGCCGATAATGGAACGAGCTTGCGTGCCGGACGCCTCATAGGATTCCTGAAATACGACTGTTTGGCCGGTTTTGTCCTTCCATTCCTGCTGAAACTTCGGTAGCAGCTCCGCAAATACATCCTTTACGACGGAGTAAGCTCCGATAACAAGCGTTACATCCCCCGCCGCTGGTGCATTCACATCAAGCGGCTCCGAGCCGCTGCCGCTCGTGCAGCCGCTCAACAGCGCCAGCACGAGCAGCATGCTCCAGCTCAACCCGGCCATCCTTCGCAGGGCAGGCTTGCGGTTGTTCTTTCTTTTCATCGCATTCACCCTCAGATGATGACTGGCATGGGATCAACTTTAAGCTTGTTCTCCATGATCCAGCTGTTGGAGTCATTAAACAGATAGGCACGATGGATAAGAATATCCACAGGGTCACCCGGCTTTAGCACTTCCTTCTCCAGCGAGCGATAGGTAATCAGGCGGATATCACCGATTTCCAACTCGACCATCCATTCACTGCCGCGAAAATGGATATGGCGGACCAGCCCTCTCATAGCAGCGGAAGCCAGCGTAATCTCGCCAGGTTTGCCGATCTCGATATATTCCGGACGAATCAGCCCTTTTGTGCCACTCCAGGCTGCCGCTTCCTCAAAACCTGTGAGTGAAGAGATGTTGGCAACCGTCGTTGATTCACCGATAAACTCCGCCACGAACTGAGTTTGCGGATTTTTGTAAATATCCCAAGGTGTACCCTTCTGCTCCAGCCGGCCCTTGCTAATGATCATGATTTCGTCCGCTACCTCAATTGCCTCTTCCTGATCATGTGTGACAAAAATGGAGGTGATACCAACGCGCTCGATCATCTCCTTGAGCCAAGTGCGCAGCTCCGAGCGGATCTTCGCATCGATCGCTGCGAACGGCTCATCGAGCAACAGCAACTGCGGCTCCGGCGCCAAGGCGCGAGCGAATGCAACACGCTGGCGCTGGCCGCCGGACAGCTGGGCTGGATAACGATGCTCGAAGCCTTTTAATCCGGTCAGCTCGATCAAGCTTTGCACGCGCTCCTTGATCCCGTCTTTCGGGAGCTTTTTGACCTTAAGGCCAAACGCCACATTCTCAAACACTGTCATATGCTTGAACAGCGCGTAGTTCTGGAACACAAAGCCGATTCCACGCTCCTGCGGAGGCAAGTCATTCACTCTCTGCCCATGGAAAATAATATCGCCAGAGCTTGGCGTCTCAAGCCCAGCCAGCATGCGCAGAATGGACGTTTTGCCCCCGCCGCTCGGGCCGAGCAGGCCTATCAGATGCCCTTTTTGAATGCCAAAGCTTACATCTTGGACCGCCTGAAAATCGCCAAAAGATTTGCTCAAGCCCTTGACCTCGATATGCATGTCAGTGCACTTCCCTTCGCTTTTTGGCCCATTCCATCAAGAGTAGCAGCCCTACTGAAAATGCAGCCAGCACAAGCGCAACACCGCTTGCCGCCAGTACATTGAAATTTTCTACATCCTGATACACCAGCGTTGTTGCCGTCTGGGTCAGGTTCATAATATTGCCGGATACAACGAGCACGGCGCCGAACTCGCCCAGCGTACGGGCGACTGTCAGTACGACTCCATAAATGACGCCCCAGCGGATCGAAGGCCAGGTTACTTTCCAAAACGTGTACCAGGAGTACGAACCAAGCATAGTGGCCGCTTCCTCCTGCTGGCTGCCGATCTCCTGCAGCACTGGCATCACCTCTCGCACCATGAGCGGGAAGGTGACAAAAAGGGTGGCAATAACCATGCCCGGCAGCGCGTACACAATTTTGACGCCTGCCCCCTCCAGCATCGCGCCGATGACCGTGTCCGGTCCAACGAGCAGGACGATCATAAGGCCGCCGATGACCGGCGATACGGCATAGGGCAAGTCGACGATGCTGTTCAGCAGCCCTTTGATACGAGGATGCAGCCAAGGCGCGCGAACCAGATAAATCGATAACATGACGCCAAACACCGTATTAATAACGGTAACAATCACAACGATAATACCTGTCATCATCAACGCGTGTATCGCTTCCGGCCTTGTCAGCGCCTCTACTAAACCTCCGACTCCATCCTGGAGTGCGCCTGAGGCTATTTTGAACAGTGGAATAACGATTAACAGCAAAAACACTGCATAAGTGAGACCAATCCAGAGCCTTCTCATGTCCGCTTCCTCCTGCCCTGGACGATATTGATGCCCCATAGGATTAGGAAGCTGAGTGTCAGCAGCAATACAGATACCGCTGCCGCAGCCTGAGTTTCATCGCTCTCAATCTGGCCGAAAATATAAACCGACGCAACAAGCGTGCGTCCGGGAATATTACCTGCTACCAGGACGACCGCTCCGAACTCGGCAAGCGCCCGGGAAAAAGCCAACATGCCACCACTGATAATTCCCGGCAGCATCGTCGGAAGAATGACCTGGAAAAACGTCCTCGATCGCGAAGCACCCATCGTATAAGCCGCTTCCTCTTCGGAGGCTTCCATCTCCTCTAACAGCGGCTGCACGCCGCGGATGACAAAGGGGAAGGTGACAAACAGCATAGCGATGACGATTGCAGGTTCATGAAAAACAATTTCCAAACCGAACTTTGCTGCAGTCTGACCCGCCCAGCTGTTCGGTCCGAGCAGCAATAGAATCATCAAGCCGCCGACAGCCGTCGGAAGCGCAAACGGCAGATCCACTAAGCTGTTCAGCAACCGCCGTCCCGGAAACTTGTAGCGGACCAACACCCAGCCAATGATCGTGCCTAGTACAACGTTGATTAGCGCGGTTATGACCGCTATCCGGACGGTTAGCAACACCGCTTTCCAAGCGAGAGGGTCAGTAATGCTGTCCCCGAAAGCGCTCCAGCCAAGCGAGAACGACTGAACATAGATGCCGAAGATCGGCAGAATGACAAGAAGAAAGAAATAGAGCAATATTGCCGATCGGAAGCCGAAGCTCCACCAGCTGTTGCGTAGCCTGATGTTCACGTTCTCGTCCATCCTCCTAAGCTCGTGCCCCCGAAGGTACGATTCATTGCTGTTTAATCCCCATAAATCCGAGTGCTCGTAATATTCCTATTAGGTTACTTGGTATTTTACAATAATGTAGCAGAATATGCCTTGTCTAGTCAATGTAAAAGTGTTAGGTGCTACTTGTTAGGTCGACCCGGGTCTGCATTGGATGGCTTTGGTCGGCGGGACAGCGCACGGTGGGGTGATAGCTGTTGGCAGTCAACTACATAGCATTCTGTCTGAGCCGGCGATGGTGGCACCCGCTAATAAAAATGAGCGAACCAGCGGGCCTAATGTTAACGGAACTGAGAACTAAGCTTTACCCACAACATTTCCAGGAAATTGAAAATCATAAAAGGGTGTCCCCTCGCAGACAAAGTCGGTATGATAAGTGAAAAAGAAGATAAGGGCAGGCGGATGAAATGTCGAATACCCGAGCAACTTCCTCTTTACTCACACCGGACTTTGAATTTTTTCGTCGCATGTACATCCATTGCGGACGGACGCTGAACCGATTCATTCAGACCATGAAGACGCTATCCCATAATCCGGGCGCCTCCATTGCAGAGGTCAGTCAGGATGCAGCGGAAGCCAAAGCCATCTCTCGTTTGTTGCAGAATTCAGAGATAAACGAAGAAAATGTGATGAATGCCTATCGGACCGAAACGCTTCGGCAGATGAAGCAAACAGGCGAATATATGTTCCTGTGCGTGCAAGATACGACCGAAATCAAGTTTGGAAATCGGGGAAAGACGCCTGGACTTGGTGCGTATAACCGCGAGCAAACCAAAGGGTTGCTGGTGCATTCCGCACTAGTACTTACGCCATCCGGACTCCCGATGGGCCTCCTCCATCAAAAGATTTGGGCGCGCGAACTGGGGCTCAAAGCTCAGCGGAAAGTCAGTCGTCCCTACGAAGAAAAAGAAAATTACAAGTGGACCGAGACAGCGCAAGCCAGCGTCCAGGGTCTCCCTTCGGACATGCACCTCATTCATGTGGGAGACCGGGAAGCGGATTTCTTTGAGTTCTTGTCTACGTTGCAGGCGGACAACCAATCGTATGTGATTCGTTCCATGCAAAACCGCATCACAGAAGCCGAAGGACGCATGTGGGACGATGTGTGCAAGCAGCCGGTAGCGGGTGAGATTGTCGTATCCATTCCGCGAGATACGCGCCGCGGGGTGCCCACTCGGGAAACGACTCTGGCAATCCGCTTCTTGACCGATACCGTACAGGTACCGGCCCACTTGAAACAAAAGCGCGCCGGGTATTCACCGCTCACCTGTACCATCATTCATGCCGTGGAAACGACACCGCTTGAGGGACAAGCGCCCATCGAATGGTTTTTATTCACCAACCTCCCGATCACGACGGTAGACGAGGCGAGCGAAAAAGTGGCGTGGTACGTCCAACGCTGGAAGATCGAGCGATTCCATTACATTTTGAAGAGCGGTTGCGAAATTGAAAAGATGCAAGCACGTGATGGGGATCGGCTGAAGAAACTCATCTTGTTCTATTCCATTATTGCCGCTCAACTTCTGCATCTGACCTATCTGGCTCGTCAACAGCCAGACGCGCCGTGTACTGAAGTCATGAACGACGAGGAATGGAAGGTGCTTCACCGCATTGCTTATAAGACCAACACGCTCCCCCCAAATCCACCTACGTTGCATGAAAGTGTAATGGCACTGGCCAAACTCGGTGGCTTTTTGGGACGAAAAGGTGACGGCGATCCCGGAGCCAAAGTGCTCTGGCGCGGCATTCGAGCCTTCCAAACTGTCTTCGAAAGCTATCGCTATTTATTGTAATTTATTTCCTGTGCTGTGGGTAAAGCTTAGAACTGAGAAGCGTTAATCACGGTAAATGAGCTCGTTTTCTGAGCTAACGACACTGAGAGAGCTTATTTGATCCTTTTGCCTAAAAAAGTCGATTTCAGCAGGGAATAACGCGTCTCAGTTTCCGTTACAATTTCAATTGTATTCATTCTGGCCACATAGCGCTCCTGAGTTCCGTTAGCCCATCCACGTTCCCTCCTGCGTTCGAAATCCACGCAAAAAAAGGGGCCCCCTCCTTGGGAAAAACGCAAAAAAGCTGTCCCATCGCCATTTTCATGACAATTGGGACAGCCCTTATCCGTCGCTCAAGCACCAGTCGTTCAGCTCAGGCTGAAGCGTTCGAAGTCGAGGTGACATAACGCGATTCGCCGGCCACTATGACCGCCTGGCCTTGCGTAAAATCTGTCATCCACGCCATAAAGCGCTCCCCTTCTGCCGCCAGCGGCAGGCAGGTTAGGGTGACGCGATCAGTGAATTCAACTCCACCGACAAGCACGCCACGGGCATGCAGCTCATTTTCCAGCTTACCGTACCAGGTATAGTCCACCTCAACGATGATCTCCTGATGCAGCATGTTGGTGATGGGACCTGCCGCCTCGATTGCCGCGACTGCCCCATCCGTGTAGGCACGGATGAGGCCGCCTGCGCCGAGCATGATACCGCCGTAGTAGCGGGTCACAACGATCGCGACATTTTTGAGACCCTGATGTTTGATGACCTCCAGGATCGGTTTGCCCGCCGTGCCGCTCGGCTCGCCGTCATCGGATTGCTTCTGGAATTCGTCCCGCTCCCCGACGACATAGGCCGAGCAGTTATGCGTGGCGTGCCAGTGGAGCTTTTTGATCTCCTCGATGAAAGCGACCGCTTCCGCCTCGCTGCTCACCGGCCGCCCGTGGCCGATGAAGCGGGACTTTTTGATGACGATTTCTTTGGAGCCGGGCTCCCCCAGCGTTCGGTAGCTATCTAACATAGGCGTTGGCTTCTCGCCTTACAGGCGGGCTTCCAGCTCCGCTTTCTCCTTCTCGTAACCGGGCTTTCCGAGCAAAGCGAACATGTTTTTCTTGTAGGCTTCTACACCTGGTTGGTCGAACGGATTCACGCCGAGCAGGTAACCGCTGATGCCACAAGCTTTCTCGAAGAAGTATACGAGGTAACCGAAGGTGTACGGCGTCATGTCGGCGATGTTCACAACAAGGTTCGGTACTTGGCCGTCCGTATGGGCCAGCAGCGTTCCTTCGAATGCCTTCTTGTTGACGAAGTCCATCGTTTTACCAGCAAGGAAGTTCAGGCCGTCCAAATCATCGGGATCGCTGCCGATTGTAATCTGCTCCGTAGGCTCACCTACTTGGATAACGGTCTCGAACAGGTTGCGGTTGCCCTCTTGAATAAATTGACCCATGGAATGCAGGTCGGTCGAGAAGTCGACTGCCGCTGGGAAAATACCTTTGTGATCTTTGCCTTCGCTCTCGCCGTACAGCTGCTTCCACCATTCCGATACGAAGTGCAGCGCTGGCTCGTAGTTAACGAGGATTTCCGTTGCTTTGCCTTTGCGGTACAGGGCGTTGCGCGCCGCTGCATATTGATAAGCTTCATTCTCAGCTACGCTCGGGTTGCTGTATTCCTTGGAAGCATCAGCCGCGCCTTGCATCATGGAATCGATGTCGATGCCTGCAGCTGCAATTGGCAGCAGGCCTACAGCCGTCAGGACGGAGTAACGTCCGCCAACATCATCTGGAATGATGAAGGACTCATAACCTTCTTCGGTCGCAAGCGTTTTGAGAGCTCCGCGAGCTTTATCCGTCGTTGCGTAGATGCGGCCTCGTGCTTCTTCTTTACCGTATTTTTTCTCCAGCTGCTCACGGAACACGCGGAAAGCCAGTGCTGGCTCCGTCGTTGTGCCGGATTTGGAGATAACGTTGATGGACCAGTTTTTGCCTTCAAGCGCTTGAAGCAAATGTGTTACATATGTGGAGCTGATGTTATTGCCTGCAAAAAAGATTTGCGGCCCTTTGCGCTCGCCATTCGGCAGCACATTATAGAAGGAATGCGACAGCATCTCGATAGCTGCGCGCGCGCCCAGGTAAGAACCGCCGATACCGATAACAACAAGCGCATCAGAATCGGAACGGATTTTGTCCGCAGATGATTTAATACGAGCGAACTCTTCCTTGTCATAAGCGGTCGGAAGATCGATCCAGCCCAGGTAGTCGGAACCTGCTCCGGTTCCGTTATGAAGTTGCTCGTGGGCAAGACGAATCGGGCCCTCAAGGTTATCGATTTCATTTTGTCCCAGGAAACCAAGCGCTTTGCTGTAGTCGAATTGAATAGTTTTGCTCATGACAAAAATGCCTCCTTCAATATCGGGCGAAACCACCCGTATAAGCTCGTGTCCGGCCATTCGGGCCAGTCCCAGCGCCTTGCAGCATGTCCTAAGAATACTGGATTGATCTAGGGAAAACAAGCAAACGGAGTCCGCTTCATGGAAGTTTCACGTTCACAAGCTGCTGCGAAAAGAGAATGTGATTTATGATAGCCGTTTAGCCGAATAACAACAATACACCCCCTGCTCACCGCATACATCAGCATGCGTTGAGCAGGGGGTGTTTGATTGACAAGAACTTACCCTTTAACCGCTGAGCCTGTAATGCCTTGAATAATGTAGCGCTGGCCGAGCAGGAACACGACAATCATCGGAACGATGCTGGCCGAGGTGGCTGCCATCATCCCGTTGTAATCGACGTTGAACTCAAGGATGAAGTTCTGCATCCCTAGCGGAACCGTGTAGAGCTCCCGGTCAAGCAGGAAAACAAGCGCGTTCTCGTAGTCGTTCCACATCCAGGAGAAGTCGAGAATGGCCAAAGTTGCAATTGCCGGCTTCGCCAGCGGTACCAGCAGCCTGAAGAAGATGCGGAAATGACCGGCTCCATCGATAAACGCCGATTCCGTAATATCATTCGGAATGGACATGAAAAACTGGCGGAGCAGAAACACGCCGAAAATCGAGAACAAACCAGGCAAGATCAAGGCCAAATGCGTGTTATAAATGCCGATTTTGTCAAACAGGATAAACTTCGGAACGAACAGCACTTGCGGCGGAACCATCATCATCGACAGATAGAGCATAAACAGCTGGTTTCTGCCCTTGAACTGGGTGCGTGCAAAGCCGTAAGCGGCGAATGCGGCTAAAAAGGTCGCTCCGATTGTGCAGATGACAGCGATTTTGAGCGAGTTGTAATAATAACGAACAAAGCTGTCCTCGCCCGTCCATACCTTGAGATGATGCTGGAGCGAGGGCGCCTTGGGAATCCAGCTCACCGGATATTGGAATACTTCGCTTGGCGATTTGAACGAAGTGCTGATCATCCAGGCGAACGGCAGAATCATCAACAGGCCGGCCGCGATCATTAATAAGGTCATGGCCAGTTTGCCGACGGATACCCGGCTCTTCGAGCGGGAAGAGCCGGCCGCTGCGGCTGGTGCTAAAGCGGTAGATGAAGGCTTCATGCGGGCTGCTTCCTTTCGAAGTTCAGTAATGTACCCATTTTTTCTGGCCGACCCACTGAATCATAGTAATGATGAAAATAATGGCGAACAGCACCCACGAAATGGCCGACGCATATCCCATTTCGTAATAGCGGAACGCATTTTGATACACATACATAGAAAGAATCGTTGTACTGTTGCCCGGCCCGCCCTGCGTTACGGCCTGGATCATACCGAATGTTTTCATGGAGGAGATAAGGCCGGTAATGAGCAGCAGGAAGGTGGATGGACTGACCAGCGGGAAAATAACGCTGACCACTGTTCTCCAGCGGCTGGCTCCGTCGATGCGCGCCGCCTCCAGCATCTCTTGAGGAACCTCTTGCAGAGCAGCCAAATAAATAATCATGTTGTAGCCCAGCAGGAACCAGATCCAGATAATATCGATGGCGAACATGGATGTGTCGGTTGTAGACAGCCATCCAGGAGGATTTGCGATGCCGATGCTTCGCAGAACGTTGTTAATGATGCCTTGCGAAGGCTGGAATAATAACATCCAAACGAAGGATACAGCGACTCCGCTTGTAATGTAGGGCAGGAAATACATGGTCCGCAGCATGCTTTTCAGATAAACGTTTTGATTGAGCGCCAGTGCGACAAAAAATGCGAGTGCAATGGATATGGGTACTGCGGCGAGGAATATCGCCGTATTTTCAAGCGACTGATAAAAGATAGGGTCCTTGAACAACCGAGTAAGGTTATCCAATCCTGTAAACTTGATGTCGGGAGAGGTGTATTTGTAATTCGTAAACATCATGCCGAGGGAGAACAAGGCAGGAATAATAAAGAACAAAATGACACCGATCATGTTTGGCAAAATGAACAAATACCCGGTCAGCCCCTGCTTTCGGTTCCAGTTCATGCTGAGCTCCTTTCCGGGAAACAGGAGGAGCGCCGCTTGCACGGACACCCCACCGTTATCGCCTACTTGCTGTTTTTAACAAAATCGTTATGACGCTGAGCCGTATTTTTCATTGTGTCGTCGATGGATTGAGACTTCGTGAAGAACTTCTCGTATTCTTCGCGGCGCGCGTCAACGACTTGCTGAGGCAGCGTTACCGTAAAGGTAGGGAATTTGCCGAGTACAACTTCTTCGAGGGATTTTACGTCATAGCCTGCTTTGTTGCCGCCAAGCAGCGTGTCCAGAGCCGCGCCGACGTCGGCGTCTTTGGAAGCTGGAATCCGTCCGCCTGCAGCAAGCGGCTTCATTCCGCCGTCAGCGTACCATTTCAGGAATTCCCAAGCTTTGTCCTTGTTCTCGGACTTCGGATTAATGGAGATGATGTCGCCGAGGCCGCCCGGGTATTTAAAGTTCGACTGATCGGCGCTTACTTTCGGAATCATGGCAAAGGCAATTTGGAAATCATGCGGGAAATCCTTCAGGTTGTTGGCGCTGCGGAATACGAATTCGCCTGCGCCGAGCATAGCGGCTTCGCCTTTCAGGAACGCGGCGTCGGTCGGCAGTTTGCTGGTCAGCTGCTCGCCGAGCGCCAGCATCGATTTATCGGTATGCTGCATATTGTACAGCGTTTCGTACGCTTTTTTCACGTTTGGATCGTCCAGATTGGAGCTTCCGTCCGCTTTGGTGTAACCGGAGCCGGCATTCGTGCCGTCGAAAATACTGTTGTAAGCGGACATGTCCATTACGTATCCGTAACGTTTTTCTTTAGTAAGCGCTTTGGCGTACTTTTGCAGATCGGCCATGTTCCAGTCCAGCGGAGGAACCGGAAGTCCCGCTTCGTCCAGCGCGTTTTTATTCAGCCATACGAACGATACGTTCTTTTTGGTCGGCATGCCGTAGTAGCTGTCTTTAACCTTCCAGGCTTTGGCGTCCTCGCCCATCTTCTCGTCGATGTTGTAGTCGCCGTACGAGTTCAGATCAAGTGCATTGCCCGCCTCGACACGTTTCACCAGCACCGGAAGGTTGTACGTGACGTACAGATCAATGTTTTGGTTCGTCGTGAGTGCGGTATCAAGCTTCAGGTTACCGGCGTCATCGTTGACGAAACGCTCATATTTCACTTGCACGCCCGGGTTTTCTGTATTCCAAGCGTCCACAACAGCTTGAGGTCCAGCTTCACCAGGTACGCCGCCCCACATCGTGAGTGTAACCGGTTTGGAATCTCCGCCGGAACCAGCATTATTACTAGCAGGCTCGTTAGCTGGTGAATTAGAATTACTGCCGCAAGCAGCAAGACTCGCTGCCAAAGTGACGCTTAGAATTGCGGTTCCCCATTTTCTTTTTCTCGTCATATTCGTGACCTCCCGCAAAATGTTGAATGCGCTTCCTTCTTACAGTTTTTACTATAGCAGGGGTCCGGAAGCTGTCGAAGCTACAAAATCTTGTTCCAGTAGCACAAAAGTTTGATATTCTCTCGCCGAAGAAAATGGACTCAACGCTGTCTATATGCGCTTGGCGTAAAACCGGTCTCACGCTTGAACAGCCGCGAAAAATAGTTCTCGTTCGGCATTCCGGAGGAGACGGCCACTTCACTGACCGTAGCATCGGTTTCTCGTAACAAGCGGCATGCGTGTTTAATGCGCAGATCAATCACATATTGCGTCAGCGTGCGGCCCATTTTCTTTTTGAACAACACACTCAAATATTTATCGTCCATCATGGCGATGCTGCTCAGCATGACGAGATTAATATCTTCTTGGAAATGCTCGTTAATATGAAAAATGACCCGGTTAAGATCAGGATGATCGCTCAGCTCGTAGGCGGCCAGCCGCCACCTCTCCAGCAGATCCACACAAAGGCGGACTAGCGTATGCCCTGCTGCTTCATGCGAAAGGGCAGCTTCAAATTCCCCTTCTGTGGGGGCCTGTCCGCTTAAAGAGGATAATCTTTGCAGCAAATTCAAGGCATTCTGCCTTGCCAACGCAGCGGGGAAACACTCCTGGGCCATCCATGCCCAAAGCAGCTTCAAGCTCTCGGTCATCTCCAGCGTCTGTTTCTGTTCAAAGGCATGCAGCACCGCTTTTTCCAGCGCCCAAGGGAGCGATGTGGCCCTTTCTCCCGTTTGCTGTCCGTTCAACAGATAACCGCCGTTTTTGCCGTTATGCCATAGCTCATCCAATCGACGGCATAACTGACGGCTGAGGGAGCGGATGTCTTGGGATGGACTAAGCTTTGCGCTCACATGTGGATAGTGCGGTGTATCGGAAAAAGGCTTCCGCGACAGCAGAAGCGTCATCCCCTTGCGGCTGCAGGCCAATAAATTTCGGTTACCAGAAGCAAGCTCTCCAGCTTGAATCGTCGAAGATACAGCATCCCACTCATGTAAAATGACGCGCATATAGAAATACTCCCTCAGCTCGGCCGGTAACGGGCTTGGTTTTGCCCTATTTTCAGCATCCGGCTCCATGCTCTCAAACAGCAAAGCCCCCAGCCGCTCGGCCAATGTGGCGGAGTGCAATAGCTCGCGCTCCAGCTCTTGAGACACTTTGAGCAGCGCCTCCGCCATCTTATCGGGTGTCAAATACAGCTTCAGTACATAACCCGATGCTCCGAGCTCCAAAGCTTGCTGGGCATGCTCAAAATCGTTCATGACCGTCAGCATGACAAAGCGGGTCCTCGGGTATTTTTGGCGTGACACACGAAGCAGCTCAATCCCGTCAACTATAGGCATTCGAATATCCGACACAACGAGATCCGGCGTTTCCTTACTCATGAACTCAAGAGCTTCTTCACCATTAGAACATTCTCCGATGACCGTAAAACCATTGTCCTCCCACGGTATGCCACTGCGGATCGACCTGCGTACAAACGTTTCATCTTCAACCAACAATACCGTCCACATACAGTTCTCCTCCATTGGCATAGGGATTGGATATAAGCAGCGGAACCATGATCGTAACCCGAGTTCCTTGAGCGAGAGGCTCCAGCTTCAGCAGGCTTTTTCCAGGGAACAACAGCGACAGCCGCTCCCGCAAGTTCTGCAAAGCAATGCCCTGCCCCTTGTGGCTGTCAGATGGGGGCTGCGCGTCTATCCCCCGTCCATCATCCTCCACTTGAATTACAATCTGCTCTCTCAGCTGCGACACTCGTATCGTAATGACTCCTTGAACATTCAGTCCGGCAAAGCCATGGTAAATGCTGTTCTCCACCAATGGTTGCAGGCTCAGCTTTGGCACTAGCGCATACTTAAGCGATTCTGGCAGCTCGACTTCATAACGAATGGCCTGATCGTATTTGAGTTGTTGAATAAACAAATAATGCTCCACCAATTGAAGTTCATGCTCCAGATGGATGAGATCCACGTCCAAGCGAATTCCAGCCTCGACGAGCTTGCCTAGCGATTCACAAGCTGCCGGAATCTGTTTGTCGCCAAGTCCTAGCGCAAGCCACTTCACTGTGTTGAGCGTATTCAACAGGAAATGCGGGTTCATCTGCGAAAGGAGCGCCTGGAAGCGCATCGATTCCTTCTGCCGCTCTTCCTGTTTCAATCGTGATATAAGTCCTTCCATATCCGTTACCATCAGGTTAAAACCTTTTACAAAAACCTCCATCTCACCATGAAAGTTTTCCGGTGGGAGTTTAACTTTCAAGTTCAGATTCGCCATATGGCTCATTTTTTTGCGCAGCAGGCGCAGCGGTTTTGTAATCGTATCGGATATAAAAAAGGTCATTAGCACAAAAAGTACCATAATGGTGAGCATTGCCAGGAGGAGACTCTGCTTGATCCCATTAATTTCTGCAAACAGCTTGTTTGTCGGCACGCTTTTCACCAAATACCAACCCAGGCTCGGCACTACAGAGTAACTCACCATCATCTCATCCTGCTGTCTCGATCCCGATGGCTCCCACTGTGTTGTATCCCATGATGCAGCTTCCGCAGCTCCTCCCTTTGCCGTACTAATTAGGATCGAGCCTTCGCCCGTGACCAGCTCATACCGCGATCCTGGCTCCGTGTTAATGGACGCAAGGCGAAACAAGCTTGAATAATCTGCCGCAATCCGCACGACCGCGTAAATCTGGTTGTTCCCGTCCCTGAGGCTTTTGTACATGGCCAAATGGGGCACCGAAATTCCGTAAAGCGAATTCACTCCGCCTTTTTCCAGTCTCCACGTTAATTTGTCGCTTCCTTTGAAAGCCTCATCCATCGTTTTGTCATGTTTTATATCCGTGTAGTTTAGCGCGCGCGACGGCCCATAGGAACTATAGATTTGGCCCCTCTGATCCAGGACCGTAAAGTAAACATAGGAACTAGCAATGAAAACGCTGTTATTAATAGAGCTGAATTTCTCCTCCATTATTCGAGTTTGCATAAGCGAAGCGTAAGAGGATTTCTCCTCCGGCCGCTTGAGAATGTTACTAACGACTGAATCCTGCTCAAGCAGCGTAAATGTTTTCACCGCAACACTGAGCAGGCTCTCCATTGATTCGGTGACAGAAGTCATTTGGCGCAAATTCTGAGCATTTACTTGGTCTCTTAACACAGACTCAAACCGCTGGAACACAAAAAAGCTCGTCCCTATTATCGGCAATATCACGAGGAGGAGAAAGGAAAAAAACAGCCTCCAGCGAAGCGTTTGTGGCATCAATCGTCTCATGGAATCCCCTCCGTTCTATGGTTTCAGTTTATCTGCTGGAATAAAATCTGCACAGACGGAAAAAAAAAGAGCCTGGAATCCAGGCTCTCTTGAGAGATTAATAGGCTCGAATATCAATTAGCTCCGCAAACGAGCTTCCGTTTGTCTCCAGAACCGTCAGCCGCAGACGCTGAAGATCGGTTTTTTCAGCCAAGCGGTACACATGCTTCCGCTTACGGTTATCGGATTCCTCAGCGATCAGCTTCCATTCCGGGCCGTTGCTTCCTTCGATGACGTATTTTTTCGCCAGCTCCGGAATGATTTCAAAATCGGTGCGGTGATGATGCAGATTGATCAGGTCTTCGTTTACATCATCGTTGAAAGTGACATGAACTTCGGATACAGACTGCGGCACATCCCAAGCCAGCTCCAGCCATTGCGGACCACCGCTCAGCTCCTCTGACATCCATTGGTTCGGGCCGCCGTATGGCCTGATGTAGCCGCCGACTGCTTTTTCAGGCGTGTAAGCCTGTGAAGCGCCTTTCGCGCGGAAGCACCATGGGCTACGTCTTACTCCGCTCATCGTCCATTGCTGCACCAGCTTCTCCGGACTACGCTCCTCCAGCTCCACGGCAACCACGGGTTCAAACGATTGATTAAACGCTAGAACGCCGCTCAGGTTGCGGTCTGTCGCATGCAGACTGACAGACACATTCTTACGCATGATGACAAAAGCGTTTTGCGCTTCCTGTGGCTGCCATTGCAGGGGAATGTTCACCCACTGTTTTTGGCCAGGCTGCAGGCTTACGTCTATAGATTGCACAAGATTGGCCGGCACATAGTTCTCTCCACGGCCCGTATCCCAAAGCTCTACAGTCAAAGTCGTCGCTGCATCTGCGTCCACCAGCAGTTCGAAGCCTTCCAAGGCCGGTTCAACCGGGAACAGGATACCTGCGGATTTGTCGAGCACGTGACTGCCGGCGGATTGCTCCACGGCGATGGAGCGGTACGTGCTGGAAGCTGTTACTTTGGCGCCGAGCGCCAAATCTCCCGCGTCCCTGCTGCGAAGACCGATAATGGAAGCATCCTGGCGCAGCATCGTCTGCTGCAGCTCCGTCAGATGATTGGCATGCAGCTCGCGCGGTGTAACAGAGTGCTGCACACAGAGCGCTGCGCCCGATCCGGCCGCCTCGCCGATAACGGCACAAGTCGCCATAACGCGGGTTGTACCAAAAGCAACGTGGGAGGCACTGATGTTGCGGCCGGCGAACAACAGATTGTTAACGTTGGAAGAATAAAGGGAGCGGAACGGGATATGATAGTTGCCGTCCGCATGCAGATGTTTAGAACCGCTTTCGGTTGCGTAAACGCCTTGCGGCGGATGCAGGTCGATCGACCAACCGCCAAATGCAACTCGGTCTTCAAACGGCTCCTGCGCCATAATATCGTTCTGATTGAGCGTATAGTCGCCGATAAAACGGCGGTATTCGCGTTTGCCCGGAACGGCGCCAACCCACTCCAATGTCATGTTCGCCGCATCGTCGAATTTACCGGAGTTTTTAATATAATCCCAGATACCGTATACGACAGCCCACAGCTCATCGCGAATACGCTCATTGTCGTGAACGGCGTCCAGCTCGCCGCCGAATTCGATCCACCAATAGTCACAGCCGTTAGATCCGCTGCGGATGACGCGGCGCATTGGAATCGTTGTGTTTTCGATATCACGGGCGAAGGAAGGCGCTACGAATTTTACGGGATGGCCGACATCTTTTGTATAGAACAGAATGGTGCTGCCAAGCGTAATTCCGTCCGGAACTTCCGGTGCCCAGTCTTCGTTAAATTCGGATTTTGCCTCGCGGCCGATTTTGAAGCCTGCTCCAGCCAGGAAGCCGACAAGGCCGTCGCCTGTACAATCAATGTAAACCGGGCTCTTGTATGTGATTTTGCGCTCGGAGCCTGCCATCCAGCCGGTTACGGACAGGATTTTGCGATCCTCGGCAGGACCTTCCGCCTCTGCCTCATGCACATCTGTATTTAAAAAGAGCGTAATATTGCTTTCAGCAAGCACCGTTTCCAGCACGACTAGATCCCACAAATAAGGGTTGCCGTCAGGATTGCGGTACTGATTCTCAACGAACATTTCGCCCATAATGCCTGTTTCACGAGCATAACGGTTATTGCCATGCG
Organism: Paenibacillus herberti; assembly: GCF_002233675.1. GTDB lineage: Bacteria > Bacillota > Bacilli > Paenibacillales > Paenibacillaceae > Paenibacillus_O > Paenibacillus_O herberti. The sequence goes on from NZ_NMUQ01000001.1 coordinate 2,624,278, forward strand.
CCGTAGCTCCGCATACCCACACGCGTACCTCACTGCTGGAATTGCCGCCGAGTACCGGGCGATTTTGGACTAACGCCACTTTCTGGCCAAGCCTTGCCGCCGCAACCGCTGCGCAGACACCTGCCAGACCACCGCCGACGACCGTTACATCACATTGAAAGGTTTCTGTTCTCACAACTTACAACCTCCAGGTTTAAGTAGATATTATGTCTTTGATTTCATTATAATAAGGCTATAAACAGCCATCCATACACGTTATTAATTAATACCATATCTTTTATTTCACTAAAACGAGGTGATTTAGTGTTTCTTCCGCAACCGCTTCCAGATTTTGTCGACCATACGTACTGGGATCAAAAAAAACAGTTTCAGCTTGCTTCGGACCAGTATACAAACTGGGTGTTATTTGCCGTAGAGAAAGGCAGCTTTCGCTTCAAAATCGGCAGTCTCAGCGGGACCGCCCAATTTGCCGAGGCCGTGCTCTGTCCCCCTGGCATGATTTTCAATAGGGAGGTATTAGATCCGGTCAGCTTTCATTTTTTGACTTTCAAGAATATACAGCCCCCGGAATTACCTGGTGCGCCTGCATTGCAGTCGCCTTTGAAGCTGACGTTTCGGGATAAACAACGGCTGTTTAACACGCTCCATCAGCTGCATGGTTGTGCAGCTGCAACGGCAGCGTCGGAAGCCGGGCGAGCTTGGGCCGCGCATTTGCTTGCGGATTTACTGCAGCAGTATGCCTGGGAAAGCTCGCAGCCGATACAGCAGCAGCCCGGACATGACAGCAGCGGAGAACCGCTGCTGCGGAAGGCCCGGCTCCGCATCGAGGAGACGGCTTGCCGCGAGCTCAGCCTGGGCGAGCTGGCCCGTGAGCTGGGCCTGTCTCCAGTCCAGCTTACCCGGCGCTTTAAAGCGCGGTATGGTTTATCTCCTTCTGCGCTTCAGCAGTCCATTCGACTGCAAAAAGCCCGCTCTCTTTTAACCGAAACCTCATTAACACTAGAGAAAATAGCCGAGGAATGCGGATATGAAAGCGGGTTTTATTTAAGTCGCCTGTTCAAGAAACAGGTTGGGTCTAGTCCATCAGAGTACCGAAGCCGGTTCCGGATTTGAGGTTTTGTTCCCTACCTGTATTGCTTTTCCTTCTGCTAGGCGCGTTAAAGTTGCTCCTAGGCGATGTCCGATCAATAACCGATGCTTTTGCCACTACTCCGCTGCTTCTCCGATACATACTTAACGAGTGATTCGAAAAATAAAATCAGTTCATTCGAAGGACGAATACCTAGCTCCCGGCCAAGCAGCCGGACGTAACCGGTGTAAATGGCATTCAGCCCCTTTTTGTCGCCGCTACGGGCATGAATGGCCATGAGCAGACGAACAGCGCTTTCGTCCAGCGGATTACGTTCGTTCAGCTTGAGCAGCAATCGGGAAGCAGTTGTCATATCGTTCATCGCAATGAGCGCTTCCGCAAGCCTGAGCACAAAGGAGGCGTGCATAGCCGAGTAACGCTCGGTTTCGTGGACGGCCCATACATAGGCTCTATCTCCAAATAGCTCCCCGGTATACAGCCGTTCAACCAGCAGCGCAGCCTCGACATTGCCCTCGTGAATGCTGCGCAGCTCCCTTGTCTGTCTCTCGAATTCCACATAATCCGTTATCGGCTCGTTCCCAAGCTCTAGCGCGTAACCATCGTTTTCCGAGCGCAGCGCATCCCGCAGCCCCAGCGGCTCAAGCGATTTTCGCAGCTGGTAAACGGTTGTATTGAGATAACTGTCCGCTCCTGTTCCTGCAAAAATATCCGCTACGAGTCTGGAACGGGGAATTCTCTTCCCACGATGCAGCAGCAAGTAGGCAAATAACTCCGTGCATTTACGGGAAATCCATTTGACGCGACCAGCACCGGTGCTCACGGCGACGTCTCCGAGCATGGTCAATACAACGGTTGATGAGCCAGCTGGGCCAGTCCCCCCACTGGATTCCTTCGCCGGTTTCTCTGCTTGGGATGGTTCCCGTCGATGCTTGGTCGCGCGGCTGACTGCACGCTGCAGTCTTTCCTGAGTAACCGGCTTCACGATATAGTCCAGCACGGATAAATCATAGGCTTCCAATGCGTATTCCTTGTGCGAGGTGACGAATACGAGTTGTGTCGGACAACCGACTGCCTCCATGCGTGCTGCGAACTCCATTCCCGTTTCGCCCGGCATCGATAGATCCACAAACGCCAGCTCCACATCAGGATTCTCATTCAAAAACGCGGCAGCAGACTGCGTATCCGTAAAGGCGCCGATTATCTCAATTCCCGGAAGCTTCTGCAGCATCTTGCTCATAATGAGATGCATCGCCCGCTCATCGTCAATTAGAATGACCTTCATCTCTCTCCCCCTTCCTTTCCGATTTGTAGTTATTCGTTATGCCCTGCCGCCTCCGGCAAAGAGAAGTAAAAGACAGTACCTTCGCCAGGCTCGCTCACGAACCACAGCGTACCGCCTTGTATGCGGACAAATTCGCGGGTCAAAGCTAGACCAAACCTCGTATCAGCGGCATCGTCTCCAGCAACGGGAGCTTTTAGAATCGGCTCCTCCAAACGAAGCAGCTCCGCCGTAAGATCGTCGATTCCGACGCCATTGTCACGCACAGAGACAACAATCATACCGCCCTTACGCTCAGCGTCGATATTGATGCGGCCTCCGATACCGGTATATTTAATCGCGTTGGACAGCAGATTGCGCAAAATAAGATCAAGCATCTCTTTGTCGGCAAGCACCGCCACCGCTGCCTGTTCATCTATCTGTTCCGCTAAAACAATATCCTTCATAGCGGCTTTCGTTCCCGCCAGCGTCAACGCTTGACGCACGACCTGACGTATATTCCAGCTCTGCGGATGGAAGGACACCTTTCCATTCTGGCTGCGGTACCAGTCTAGTAAATTCTCTACCAACTGGAACGTGCTCTGCACTTGGCCTTTCAGCTCCCGGACAATTTCCGTATGCTCGGCATCTGCGACGGCTGACAGTTCATCCTCCAGCAACTCCGTCAGACTGACCAGCAGCGCAATGGGATCGCGGATGTCGTGAGCAACAATCGTGAACAGCTTGTCCTTGAATGCGTTCAGCTCGGACAGCTGCCGGGCGTTCTCGCGCAGTCGGGCCTCGCTCTCCTTCAGCTCCGTAATATCGCTGAACATAAGAATTTTACCGATAGGTAATTTTCCATTGTCATAAATGAGAGACAAACTGCATGTATAATACATCTGCCTCTGCCCCATCTTGCGGCTGAACGGAAACCGTTCCTCAGAGGCGCCCTCCGCGCCGATCCGCTGGAGCAGCTCCGGACTGTCCGGCAGCACTTCCGCCGCGGGAGCCGGGTATCTTTTATTCCGTGCAAGCTCCGGCATGACCCCCTCCGCCGCTCCGTTATAACTGACGATCCCATTGTCATAATCCAGCAAAATAACCCCGTCCCGAACCGTCTCGAATACACGAGCCATAGCAAGCGGCGTCAAGCGCAACAAATTGAAACGCAGAATGCCCCAGGCATACGCAACTCCGGATATGGCAAATCCAAACGGCGTAAAATCAATGCTCGTCCCCGTCCACAGGATCAGGTTGAGCAGCATCGGTGCAATCGCGCCGAGCAGCAGCACCCAAATTTGCTTACGTACAATCGGCAGCGCCCGGATGTACATCGGGATAAACAGCGTGATACCGGTTATTAACACGAAGTAATTGTACGCAGCATGAATGTTGTACCACGGCCCCTTTACCGTGTTGTACAAGGACAAGGAGGATTCCTCATTCAGGAAATACCGCTTATATACAAGATGATGCCAATCATTGGTCAGATGAAGAAGAAAAACGATTGCAGGGATGACAAAAAGCAGCAGAGCCAGCCTTTTTCGGTATCGTGCGGCCGTGCCAGTGAATTGAATGACCTGGTACAGCCACAGCGTGCTTACAAAAGGAATTCCGATATATTGAATTTGCAGCGCTAGCTTGACTCCGCCAAGAGTCCCGCTCAGTACTTCTAGCCCGTATCCAAACGCATAAAAAGCAGCTGCCAACATAATGAGCATCATCGTTCTGGCTACGGGCAACCGACGCTTCCGATAGGACAGGAAAGAGACAAATAACATCAGAGTAGTGGCGATAAAAAGTAAAATTGACATTCCATATTTAATGTCCACGTCCGCGTCTCCCCTGATTTTAAAATAAGCGCCCTACCCGGCCTGTGCCCGCTGTCCTCGCGATTCGACAAATTGTTCTACGCTAGGATAGCATCTTACCTATGAGGTGTCCACGCCGTTCCTCCCCTCTGAAAACGAGAAAGGCCAGCCCGATTGCGGGCCGACCCTCTTGTCTCGCTAGGACCTAACTAGTCAGCTTGTAAACAATTCTGGCGACTAGCTTGATGATCTTGTAATAGTTTTTGAAGTCGGTGATGTATTGCCCCGCTGCCTTCTCCAGCATTTTAATGACAATCATCGCACCGATGTAATCTCGGTACACATCCCATACGGAGCCCGCAGCGTCGTAAGCGTTAACGCCCGATACGATCAGCACCTTCAGCGCATCCTCCGGCTCGATCGTTTCCGTCACCTTCAACTGATTCGTAATCGCATCCAAATTGATATTCGCGTTGCGCAGCGCGGAAACGGCGATGATCATCGCAATGTCACCGTTATCCAGCAGCTTGCGCTCCACGGAGTCGAGACCGTCGTAGAATTTCTGCCTTTCCTTAGTCGAAATATCCTTAATAATCTGGTATGTCTGCTTCAGCACGCCGCCGTTAGCCATCTGAATCGCAGTGACCAGGTCAACAAGCGAGATCAGACCGGAATCCAGCATGCCTTGGGCGACGTCCTTCAACGTCCATCCGCCGATGCCGACGAGAATGCCCGGAATCCATACTGGACGGTACCGCGCGTTGATTAGAGCTCCGGCAACGTCGCTGACAGCAGTAAAGCCTCCATTATAGAGCGCTTCAGCGATATAGTAGTAACTTAGATTTCTCTTATATTCGACCAGCAGCTTGGCAATATCGCTGGCCGACTTACCATTTTGCCTCAACACCGCTATCGTATTGTCTCCGATAATGTTCCGGTATTGAATGTATTCGCTAGGCTCATAACCGTTGCGGACCAGCCACAGCATCACCTCATCCGAAGAACGGTTGAGCAGGAAGGTGACTGCCTCGCTTGCGGTAAAGCCCAGTTTCTTCAAAATGGCCGCGATAGAATCGTCTTGTGCGCCCGCCAAGTTCAATGCTCCTGATATTGCAGTGCCGCTGTACCCGTGCTCGCGCAGAGCGAGTGCAATGTCATCCATGCGAGCATTCGGCAGGCCAGCCTGTATGATCAGAATGATATGATACGGAACTAGATTCCATTTTCTCAGCAATTGCACGATGCCGGACGGCGTATTCATGCCAAGCGACGCCAGCTGTTCTCCCTGCTCCTGCTCCGTGCCGGCATTGCGACGCGAAACGTTGAAGTACTGGTAGCGCATCTTCAAAATGCTGGCGTTATCGTAGCCGAGGCCCCGCAGCGTATCAATCAGATACTGGGCCGAAGCGAGCTCCAGCAATCCTCTTTGCTCCAGCTCGACGCTTATGTCGCTGGCGCTCGCGCCCCGATCCTTCATGCGCTGCAGATAGGCAAACAGCGGATCCTCTCCGAATACTGCCGCCACCGCTTTGCGTACGCGCTCCGCCGGCATGATGGCTGAGGTGATCGCATCCTGGATGCCGAGTGCGTCCAGATTGAAAATCACTTTGAGCGCGAGCACGATGTCGGTATCCGTAAATTTCGTTTTCATATAATTCGCGACCGTTCCTGGCGAGCCGGCGTATCCAGCCGGAATCGTCTTCGCCAAATAGGCGATGTTCGTGCCGCTGTAATAAACGAGCGTAATGGCAAGACCGAGCTCCGAGCCCTTGTAATAAGGGGCTAACAGTGCCGTGGCTTCATCTGCGCCCATGCGGTAAGCGTCCTTCACGTACTGCAGGATATCCTGTACAGGTGCGTTCTGCTTGTGCAAAAGCGCGATTGCGCCCTCAGCAGACTTGATCCCGTACAGGTCGAGCACCTGCTGCAGCATGCCAGACGAGGTTCCCACCGAGAAGTACACGCCGGCAACCGCCACTTGAATCGCCTCAGTCGTATAGACGCCGAGACTGCCCAGCAGCGACTTAGCCTCTGCTTCCGTTTTGCCGTAGCTGTTTTTGAGCATTTCGGCGATCAGCGACAACCGGTAGCCGCTGCGGCTCAGGCCAAGCGCCGCGCTCTCCGCGCTGGCGAAGGCGCCGCTGCGCTTGAACGCTCCGATAAGCGCCTGATCGTAAACCGTGCCGTATACGGCACTGATACCGCTCAGCAATGCGGAAGCGTCGAAGGAGTTGTTCGCAAGCAGCAATTCCGCCGCTTCCGCCGCCGATTTGCCGTTGTATTCTTTCAGCATTTTGACAATGTCGTAGAGCGGGAAGCCCGCTGCCCAAAGATGTCGGATCGCCTCTCCAATGTCCGTAATGCCTGCTTCCTGCAGCATCGCCTGAGGTGTTCTGTCAGCGGATCCGTCCCCGTCACCCTCATCGTATACCTGCCCGATGGTCCATTCCAAAATGCTGCTTTCCGCAAATTGCAGAGCGTTCAGCGCATCAGCCGTTGCCTGAGCCGTATTGGCGTAATAGCTCTTGGAAATTCCCACTACATCCTGCAAACTGTAGCCCATGGAACGTAGATAAGGCGCCGCATCCGTAATAGTTGTAATACCGCTGCTTCTCAGCAGCTCCTCCAGACTCTCCTCCGTCGGTTTGCCGTACATCTCCGCCACAGCCGCCAAGATATCCGGCGTATCGTAAAGACTCGATTGCAGCAGATCGTACGTTGTTTTGCCGGCGGACAGCCGGTAGTATTGTTTGCCCGCAAGCACCAGCTCGGAAAGCGTCAACCCGGCGGCTTTCAGCTGCGCTACCGCAGCGGCGAATTCAGTTATGCCAAGCGCGGTCAGCGTATCCAGCGTCGTTTGGGCCAGCGTTTGCCCGTACACATAGGAGACGGCGTTTTGAATATCTTGTTGTCCAAAAGAACCCTCTGTTAGCAGCTCCGCCGCCGCTTCCCCGGCTTCCAGCTCGTAATACTCTTTGCCGACCCGCACCATTCCGTTCAGGTCAAACTTCATGTTAAGCAGGAACGGCACTGCGGAGCTCAGCGTTACAAGCCCTCTTGCCGTCAGGGAATCCACGATGCTGTCGCGCGTCGAGGTTTGATACACATCGGCAATGCCGGCGATGATGTCCGCTTCGCGGTACAGCATGGAGCTCGTGAGCGCATGCAGCGCATCCCCCGACGAGAGGCCATATTCTGTTTTTGCCAGCTTGATGCTGCTCGCCAGACTGAATCTAGCTTGGAACACAAACGAGATGGCGCCGGAGAAGGAGTTGTTGCCCTGCTCAACGAGCAGCGCGTGGATCGCCTTCTCTATGGACTCGCCGTACACGGATGCCAGCGTCGTAATGAGCACATTGCGGTCCGTTATGAAATTTTTCTGCTGGAACAGCAGCGCCGTCTGACCGAGCGTTTGGTGGAAGGAATCTTTGGCCGCTGCCGCGATCTCCTTCGGTGCAAAGCCCGCGTTCCACAAATAATCCATGGCGGCGTTGATCTCGGTGATTCCTTTCTCTTGAAGAGCTTCCGTAACGGTAGAACTTACCGTTTGCCCATACACCGAGGCTAGCCCCGATAAAATGACGTTCTGGCTGTTCGGATACGCCGCCGTCAGCAGCTTCGCCGATTGTCCTGCCGTAAGGCCGTAATAATCTTTCAAAGCGCGAGCAATGTCCGGCAGCTTGTAACCGGCGCGCTGGAGGAACTCCAATCCCGCCTCCGGCGACGGAACCGAACCTGCGCTGAGCAACTGGGCAATTGTCACCTGCTGCTGACCATAAAGCGACTGCAGCAGCCGGATCGTTTCCGGTAAATTGTTGCGCACATCAGCATGAACGAGCAGCCCTTTCATCACTTCTTCTTGACTGAATCCGCCCTGGATCAACGCCGGTCCAACCTTCTGTGAATCCCAATAGGAGCGATACCTTGCGGCCAGCGTATTGATGACGGAAGACGCCGAAGCGCCCTGCGCTCGCAGAGTCGCAATCCACAGCGCGACAGGATCGCCTCCGTAAGCCCACGCCACCGCGCGGCTGACATTCTCCTGGTTTTCATTCGTGCGCTGGAGCAGCAGCGCCGCTGCATCGCTCGCCTCAAGACGATAGGACTCACGAAGCACGAGCGCCCGATCCTGCAGCGGATACGGAGCCAGCTTATCCAGCGCCTGCTCCATATTCAGACCTTTGACGCCTAAGTAAGCGACCACGTCGCTTGCTGCGATGCCGTACTTGCTGAAGACAGCGATCCATTCGCTCCAGCCTTTGCCGTCGAAGGCAGCCGCTACTTCCTCGAAGGAATAACCGGCATTTTTCAGCGAAGACATCAGATACGGCATAGCGTTTGCTCTAACTCCACCCGATGGATACAGGTTTATTGTGCCTTCGATAATCATATCGAGCGTATACAGACTGGATAAGCTCATCGCAACCGTAATGTCCGGAAGATCGGAACCGGGGAACAAATACCGGGCGTCTTTCACAGTCGTCGACACATCGCATGGGCAGCCGAATCGGGAAAATACACTCGTTCGCTCCAGTTCCACCCAGTCTTGCAGAGTAACGCCCATTTCTTTGACTAGCGCTTTGCCGATCGCTAACTTCTCCCACATCTGCGAATTGCTCATCGCTGTCGCAAGCGTGGTCGCATCAATTTGCGGGTCATCAGCAAAAGTGGTGCGCAGCGCGTTCAGCACATCCGCCGCTTCATAGCGATGATTGTAGTCCTTGAGAAACAGTTGAACGGCATCGCTTGGAGCGAATGCTTCTCCAAGCTGGACAATCGCTCCTTCCATGCTTTGCAGCGATTGAACGGCTGAACGCCCGGCCGTACGGAATTGCCGGAACAGCTCGTATCGATTGATGCCCTGTTTCAAATAATACTTCGCCAATTCAACGGGATCATACCCGCCGTCCAGCAAATGCTTCAACATACCGTTGCGCTGATTAATCGTAAATCCAGGATACAACGCTGCGATTGCCGTCCCGATATCTGCGTCGAACTGCTCTCGCAGCAGCAGGATTTGCTCTGCCGTTGTATATCCGCTGGCGGCAAACTGGCTCAACACTTCGCTGAGCGGTACGCCCGCAGTCACCCATAAGTCTTGAACCAGCAGCGAAATGCCTGCCGCTTCATAATTGGCTCGCTTCATGGCGCTAATAATGACTGATGCTCCGTCACCGGCGGATTCCACCGCCTCCGCCGTTTCTCTTGCAGACACACCGGCACCGAGCAGAGCCGCAGCCGCATCGGTCTGCGCGTATTCTCTACGCAGCAGCGCATACGTGTACGGCACCGTAAAACCTGCGCCGAAGAAAGCGTCTATCGCTTCCTTCACGCTCGCGAAGCTGTATTGCTGCGCAATGGCCCCGCCAACCTCGCTTGCCGGATACCCGGCTTGGCTCAGCCAGCCGGCGTTTGTCACAGCGTCGGCTCCATAAAGCTCTTTAGCGACCGCCGCTGCATCGCCAGCCGGCAGCTTGCCAACAGCTAGCGCGGTGAACGTTGCGGTTTGGCTCAGCGCATACTGGCTCTGAATAGCCTGCGCAATTCCGCCACGCTCGTATCCAGCGATGACCAGCAGCCCTGCGGCATTGTCTGCGGGCTCACTGTAATTCAGCTTCAGAATCTGGACCGTCTCCGCTGCGGGGACACCGCGATTTTTCAAATAAACCGACAGCTCCTTGCCCGAAATGCCGAGCTTCTGCAGCGCCGGTCCAAGATCGGCCACCTTGTATCCAGCTGAAAGCAACTGGCCTGTTGCGGATAGGTAGTAGGACGAATAAGAGCTGCCTAGCGATTTATAAGCCTCGTAAACGGCTAAGCCATCTGCTTCCATCGCATACAGCAGCGGAGCCAAGTCGCTGAACTCCATCCTATACTCGAAAAATACAGAACGATAATAGTTGGCCGCTTTAAATCCGCTGTCTCTCAGCAATTGAGCCGTCTCCAGCGCTGTTTTGCCGTACTGATTATGAAACACGCGAGCCGGGGTGGAAGCGTCGTTCAAATACACATAACTGCTTGCGAAGCCGGTCAGCGTTGTCGTGTTGGCAACCGGCGCTTCGTTAAAGGTTGCCAAATACGTTCCGTTCCGTGCCTTGACCCGGTTCACACCGGTGTAGGCTACACCTACAGTAGAGGACGTGCCGATTGGCCGTCCACCGCTTGCCCAGGTCAGTCTGATTTGCGTTTTATCACCAATCAGCGCAGCCGCGACCGAGCTTTGCCACCCGCCGTCGACTTTGACCGAGAAGCTTGAATAGGCGATGACGCTTTCCAGAGGTTTATCAAACGTCAGAATAACTTCCGTTCCGCTTTCATTGGTCGAAGCATCGATTAACTGCGGCGGAGCGCTGACATGATTGACGGTGAGTTCTCCTCCAAAATCATACCCTGCCTTGCCCAGACGCAGTTTGAATTCCTTATTGTAAGACAGGTTCGCTGCGATCTTATAGGTCGCCCCGTAATCCAAAGTTGTAACGGAATCGAGCCCTACAGCAGCTCCAGCGTCGAGCAGTGACAGGTCAAGTTCGGCAACCGGCGCGCTCAGGCTGAGTATAAAACCGTTCTCGCTAATGTTCGAAATACTGGCCTTCACGCGGTACGCCACGTACACCTCCGCAGCAGCTCCGAAGTCATAGCCTTTTTTGCTCAAGAGAAGCGTGTAACGGCTCCCTTCAACCAGCGAAGCTTGAATCGTGAACTCTCCTGCGGCCGAACCGGGAACGACTGCTGTTACAGCAATCGACTCTCCCGCCGCTGTGACGAGCTTAACGTCCCCAGCTTCCAACGCGATGCCCGTTTGTCCCAGCGCCAGCTTGATGCCGCTAACATCCGCATCGATTATCCGGCTGCCCGCCGCAATGGGAAGCATCACTTCGAGCGGTCCTTCGGTCGGGCGCGCCTTGTCCAGCAAAGCAAGCGTATAGGTTTTGCCCGCTTCAATCGGAACCCTGACATAATAAGCTTTGCCAGTTTCAACCGTTCCGGGATTGATGTCGTAGAATGTGCCTCCATTCAGCACGATAACACCAGCGGGGCCGCTCAATTGAACCGACGCCGGAGTCAGACCCGGCAACGCCTTGTTCAGATTTAGCGTAAAACCATTCGCGCTAATTCCAGTTGCCGTCAGCTCCAACATCGGCAACACATCCAGATGCACCGAAGGGCCAAAATCATAAGCCTGAGCGGATATTGCCAGGCGGTAGGCCGCGCCTTCCGTCAGCTTCACCGCAGCGCGATACGTAACGCCGCCATCGGCTGTCGTCAGCGAATCAATCCTTACGGCTTCCCCGTTGGAGTCCGTCAACAGGATGTGAGTTGGGTTCATATCAGCCACAGCTGTGTTCAGCCGCAAGGTGAAACCGTGTTTGGACAGCGCCTCGACGGTTGCGGTCACGGGCCGCAGTACAGTGAATGGCAGACTCGTGCCAAAATCATAACCTTCCTTCGCGATGCTCAGGCTGTAAGCTGCACCGTATTGCAGAGCAGCTTTGAGAGCGTATTCCGCTCCCCCGCCAATCGCCGTGGCCGACGTTATGGTGATCGGATTGCCTTCGGCGTCCCGCAGCTTGAAGCTTGCGACACTTAAGCCAGGAACAGCTTGACTCAGCTTGACGGTCAACCCGTCTCCGTCAATTGCTCCGTAGGACAAGCCGACTGGAATCGGCACCTCAACCGCGAGCGGAGTACCGAAGTCATATCCCGCTGCAGATAACGTTACTGTATAGGACTCCCCTGCCTCCAGATCCGCCTCAAGCCGATAACCCGCTCCGCCGCTTAATTCCGTGACGGAGCCAAGCGTTACCGTTTGGCCAGCCGAATTACGGACGATGAAACTTCCCGCTTGCAGACCACCTACGGCAGGGGCCAGCACAAGGGTCATTCCCTGTTCATTCACGGCTCCTAATGAAACGGAGACGGCGCTTGGCAGTTCTGCCGTCAGCTCTTCTCCGAAATTATAACCGGAGCGCGCCAAGGAAATCGTATACCTTTCGCCCCCGGTGAATGGAGCTTTAACTCGGTAGGTCGCCCCGTCATCCGTTGTTATGGCGGACGATACAGGCACAACGAGTCCGCCGCTGTCCTTCACGATGAAATCGCCCGCTGCCAGTCCCAGAAGGGACGGGCTCAAGCCAATCTCGACAAAGGCTGCGCCCCTGTGCAAAACGGCTGTCCGAACGACAACCGGCACATCGATGACGAGCGGTGCACCAAAGTCATACCCTTCTTTTGCAAGTATTACCGTGTATTGCTCCGCTCCGTAAAAGTTCGCTTCAACCTTATAGCTGTAGCCCCCGTCCTCTGTCACAGCATTCGTCGCCGGGAAAGTGGTCAGGAAACCTTCCTGTTGGATGCTGAAATCGCTTGGTCGCATATTCGGCACAGCATGATCCAAGCGGATCGTGAATGCGCTGCTGCTGCCGCTCTCCATCCCTTCAAAAACCGCGTTCACTGGCTGAACGAACACCGGAATTGCCGCTCCCGCGTCGTAGCCATGGACATTGAAGCTAAGCGAGTAGGCAACCCCGGCGCTCAGCGACGCTCCCACCTCATACGTGCGCCCTCCGTCAGAGCTGACCAGAGTTGTGATGCGAACAGACTTGCCGACATCGTCACTCAGCAGTAGGCTGCCTTCGGTAAAATAAATCGGCGACGACAGGTTCAGCCGGAAGCCTTTCAAGGAACCTCCATCAACGGACGCCGACAACGCATTTAGCTTAAAGGAGTCCAACTTGCCAAACTTGTACGGTCCTTTGTCGGCGATCGCAACCGTGTATGTCTTCCCGCCTGCAAGCGATGCCAGCACCGTATAGCTGCCTCCCGCGTTCGCTGCAACAAGAGACTGCACCGGAACATTGGCGCCGTCGCCATCTGTAATCGTAATATCCGACGCAGTCAAATCCGGCACGGCTGGCATCATCGCCAGCTTGAATCCCTTTTGTGACTCGGCGTAAACGACCGTGTCCACGGACACTTTGAAGCCGATCGTCAGCGGCGCTCCGAACAAATACCCTGGATAATTGGCCTGCAGCTTAAACGTCTCCGCTGGATCGAACTGCCCTAACAGATTGTACATAGAGCTGCCGTTTCCTTGGTATTGGAGCGTGAACGCCATCTTGCGGCCCTTGCTGTCGAACAAGGAGAAGTTGTCACCGGTCAGATCCTCCAGCAGCGGAGACACCGACACAACAATTTTATTGAGCACGGCCCCTACCAAATGCAGCGAGGCCATAGGCGTTATACCAAACGCCACCGGCGCGGCCAGCTTGAACTCCTCCCTCGCCAAATCAAACGTATATCCCTTTCCAGGCACGATGGAATTCAGCGTCACCCGGTAACTCAGCCCCTGATCCGCAGTGAGGAGCGAATAGTTGGATTCCGGCAGACGATTGCCGCTAGGGTCGAGCAGAATAACCTGCTGCTTCGTTAAGTTCGCCACCTTGGCGCTGAACTGAACCTTGAAGCCCTCCACAGTGGCATTGCTGATTGAGGCCGTAATGATTTTCGATACTGAGAAAGAAAGCGGCTCATTGATCTGATACGAAACATCCGGCTTGTACTGAACCGTGTAGGTTTGCCCACCTGCAAATGTACCCGTCAATTCGTAACTCGCCCCTCCGTCAGCTGTAGCTGTCGAAGCCAAAGTAACCAACTCGCCAGAGGCGTTTTTGACGATAAAATTCCGCTTGCCGAGGCCGGGAATCGGCGCATCCAGCGTTAACCTCAACACGGAGGCGTTCGCTTCAATTACACTCAACACCGGCGGCAGCGAGAAGGAAAGCGGGCTCATCGCGAACTCGTCCTTATTCAGCTGGATCGTGTATGAATGACCCGGAAGAAGCTTATTGCCAGGCACTCCGACCCGGTAGCTGGCCCCGCCATCCGCCGATTCGAACAAGTTCGGATAATAGACCGTTCCCGCTGCATCGGTAATGGATAAGCCCAAATAATTCTCGATCTCGGGAAAAGCCGGGCTGAACTTAAGCGTAAAATATCCGTCCTTTGTCACGTCCGCCACACTCGCAGAAATGGCGCGGTTCACATGGAAAGCCACTGGCGACTGGAACACGATGAATTCCTTTTTGAGCTCCACCGTATAGTCCGCGTTGCTCGCCAGCATGACGCGAACCAGGTACGTTCGTCCACCATCTTGGGTGGATAAGGCCACTCCGCTGAGCCTGTTGCCTTGCGCGTCCTTAACAGTGAGATGCGCTGGCAGCAAACCCGGCACGGGATTTTCGAAGCGAAGCTCAAAGCCCGCATTCGTAACGCCCGTTATCGTTGTTGCCCCAGCATCTGTTGTAGGAGCGACCTGGAATTCGACTCCTTCCGCTGGCAAATGGCCAGTCAGCTTCAGCCTGTAGTCTCCTCCCGGCAACTGCGCTGACAGGCGGTACGTTTTCCCTCCATCGGTTGTGACCGCGGATGAAATGCTGGTCCCTTCTCCTGTCCCTGCGTTGATGAGGGCAAAACTTGCCGCATTGAGACCGTCTACCGCATAACTCAGCTTGGCGGTCAGACCGTCATTCGTTATCTCGTCCACCGACACTGTTGCCACGACAGGGACTTTGAAGGAAAGCACGTTCATATCGGTGTCCGCATCCAGCGTCAGGCTATAGTAACCCGGCTTGAGCGATGCGGATACGGAATAACTCGCTCCTGATTCATCGTTCATTACAACCTGCCCGATCGGTACCGCCGTTCCTTCCAACGCAGTGGTCAGCTTAAAGCCGAACTGCGTATTGATTTTCAGCGGCGGCGACATGACCAGCGTAAACCCGGTATAGGAAGCATCGATTACTGCATTTTTGGGATATACATAAATCGTCTTCGGAGCTCCAAAATCGTATCCATCAGCTCGAACCGACACGGAATAACTTTGGCCTCCCGTTCCATCAAACGTCACGATGTAGATACGCTGTCCGGCATCCCAAACGGCGTCCATCACCGCAACGTCGTTGCCCGCCGCGTCCTTGACCGCGAAATTTTCTTTGGTCAGATTCTGCACGCCGGGATTCAGACCCGCCATGAACTGTGTTGGCCTCCGGCTCGCATTCCACAGGTTAAGTGTTGCGCTCACCAGCTTTGTCGGAGCTCCTAAGTTATAACCCGGCGCCGTAATGCCGAGCGTAAACGGTCCACCAGAGTTAAGTCCCGTCGTGAGCAGCACATAACTGCCTCCTCCGTCGGAGGACATGGCGGAATCGATTGCAACCGCTGATCCGCTCCCATTAAACAGCTCAAAAGCCGATGCCTGGAGCCCCGGAATCTTCTGCTCAAAATGAACCGTCAGCCCGGTATAAGTTCCCGGGTAACCGTTGAACGTTGTATATTTGCTCAGCTCAATCAGTTCCGGAACCGTGATCGTTCCTTGCACAATCCGGCCGTCGTACAGCTCGATTCGATATGAATATTGACCTGGCTCGGTCAAATTCGCCGCCACATCGAGCGTCAAGCCGTCTTGGCCAAGCTTGGTCGCATTCACTAGAACGTCCCCACCGCTTGGACTTTGCAGCTTGATCTCGCTTGGCTCTACACTAGGGAACGGCTGTTGAAACTTAAGCTGGAAGCCATTCCGCGTCAGCCAGCCAATCGAGGAGGCCACCTGCTCCGGCTGTACCGCGATAGCAAGCGGCTCCGCGAATGTGTAACCTTCCACATCCAAGATCAATTCGTACGTTTCGTTTTTATCCAGCGCCGCCCATACCTCAAATTCCTTACCGGCAACAACTGTGTTCAGCATGTCGATGCTGACAATTCCGCCCGAGCTGTTCTGCAAGCGGAAGTTCAAGGAGTCCAGACCGGGAACAGCCTGATCCAGCGTAACAATAAATCCATAAGTGCGGATTTTTCGTACCGTAGGATTGATCTCAACTTTCTCTGCCGCAGGCACGGTCACAGTAAGCGGTGCACCGAATGTATATCCCGCCTGTTGAATGCGGAGCGTATACGTTTCTCCCACAAGCAGCTTTGCCGTAATGGTATAGGTGCTTCCCCCATCTGCGGTAACGGCCTGGTCAACATCAACCGCTATTTCATCCCTATCCTGCAGAGTAAAATGATCCGCCGTAAGGCCCGGGACCGGCTGGTCAAGCACAACAGTGAACCCGCTGGTCGATACGTTGCTGACGCTCGGCGACACGGTCTTGTCTCCCGGCACTGCCACCTCCAGCGCTGCTCCAAAGCTGTAGCCGCTCCGCTCGATGACGAGCGTATACACGCCCCCTGGACGCAGTGCTGCGTCCACGGCATACGTGCCGCCCTCATCGTCAGTCGCCGCTCCTCCAATTGGAAGCGTTCCGACGCCTCTCTCAATTAGCGTAAAATCGGATGCCGTCAGCCCCGCTACCGCCGGAGCCAGCTTAACCCGAAAGCCTGCAGTACCGATGCCGTACACGGTAGCGGTAACCGGCACCGCTTCAGGGTCCGTAACGGGAACGAACACAGTTCCCGCACCGCTGAAACTGTAGCCCGGTTTGATGATGGAGAGAGAATAAGTCGCGCCCTCCTGCAAGGCTGCGGATACGCGATAGGAGGTCCCATCGGTATCGGAAGCCGCTCCGCTAATTTGCACCGCTTCGCCCGTGCCGCTATTCAATAGCACGAAATGAGAAGTCTGCAATCCCGGCACCAGCTTGCTGAATAGGATTCGGAAGCCTGAGACGCCGATATCCTGCACGGAATAGGTTACGGCGATGTCGTCAACCGGCGGAGCCGCTGAAACACGGAACGTAACCGGTTCGCCAAAGGAATAGCCCGTTTGGGCGAGGGTAACCGTATAAGATTCCCCTTCCCGCAGCACGGCTGCAATGCGATATGAATTGCCTTCGTTCAGCGTACCAACGACCGTGATCGGCACGGCTTGGCCTGCTGTATCCGTAAGCGATAGGCTTGTGGCCGTCAAATTCGGCACCGGAACGCTGAAGCCCAACATGAAACCTGCTGTTGACGGCTGGGATACCGCTACCGCCACCTGCTGAGCTGGTGGGTCAGTTGGCAGGGATGTCGGCGATGGTGTAGGCGATGGTGTAGGCGATACGGTCGGTGTCGGTGATACGGTTGGTGTAGGTGTGGCAATGCCGCCACCGCCGCCTCCTCCTCCGAATCCGCCGCCTGGAACGCCCACTCCTCCGCCGGAAGGCGTTTCAATGGTGTAAGCGCCGCGATCCGTCTGCTCCACTTGATCCGGCTTCGTTTCAAATACGACACCTGGGGCGTCAACGAGCGCTTTCATAATGTGTCCCGAGCCTTCTACACGAGTCGTCCCGTGCAGCTCCAATTGGTTCACCAACACACCCTCGCCGAGTGTAATCGTCGCTGCAGCGACGCCCTCCTTAACGATGATATTGGCGACTGCGCCCGCAAGCACTTTTACTTGCACATTGCTCGTAATCTCCACAATGCTGAATTCCCCGGACAAGGTGACCTCGCCGGTGGAGGAGATAGTCACTCCTTGAATGCCGCTCTGGACATCCTCGCCTGGATTCGACAGTATCGCCGCGTTCGACCGGACGTCAAGCTGCCTCACGATTGTCCGATTACCAATGACAACACGTACAATTCCATCTGCCCGGTCCACAATGACCGTTCCGAGCTGCGAGTTGTTGAGATGAACGCTGTTGGGGCCGCCTCCGTTAATCGACGTGCTTCCCAGCACCGTCACATGGTCGAGAGTGACGTCCCCGTCGCCGACCTCTCGGCCGATAACCAAATTCCCTTTGACAACTAAATTCCGCAGCGTTGTGCCCGGTGCCTGAATCTTCAGGTCGCCCCCGACGGTAAAAACACCCGTTGCCGGCCCGTAAATAGCTGCTGCGTTAACCGTTTTCGCTGGAAGCGAAATTCCTCCGTTCGTTTCGGCGACCGACCGCTTCCGAATACGGTCTAGAAGCACAACTGCCTCTGCTCGCGTAAGCTGTTTATTTGGCCCGACCGTCCCGTTCGGAAAGCCTGTCATATACTCGTCGGACAAAAGAGCGCCAAGCGCATCCCGGCCATAACCCGGCACAAGGCTCGCATCCCGGAACATCTGGAAGGGATTGTTCCCGTCCTTTAACAGAGATGGGACGAGCCCCGCGATCATCACTGCGGCTTCCGTCCGGTTAAGTGGCTTGTTCGGACGGAACGTTCCGTCCGGGAAGCCTTTGACATAACCAGCCTGCAGTGCCGCTCCAACCTGGGAGGCGAACCACGCCTCGGCAGGAACGTCGCTGAAGCTGGGAGCTGCCCTATCTTCAAAGGCGAATAGCCGGTTCACAAGCGCGATGAACTCGACTCGCGAAATAGCCCCGTCCGGGCGGAAGCTCCCATCTTGAAATCCTTTTATGTATCCTAGTCCGATCCATTCCTTGAGCTGCTTTTCGGCCCAATGGCCGGATATATCACCTGCGGTCTCCTGCAGCTTGCCCGCTGCCGCACTTGAACCAGCAGCTGCTGCCGCTTGGACAGGCTGCCCAAGCCCGGGCATAATGAGGCCCGCAAGCAGGCTGACGATCAGTATTATACTTATCGCCTGCCTATTCCATATTGTTGTAGGACGTATGTTCACGTCGTATGATTCCCCTCTCCGCTCTCCTCTTTGGCCTCTCTGCACATCCTAAATGTCGGTTATATACAGGACTTTTTTCATAGTCATGTGCAGAGCTTTTCCCTATGAGTTTAACTAGAGCGAATAAAAGAATAATGAAAAGAGGAAGGAAGAAAATGAGAAAACCCGTGAAGCAGCAAGGCTTCGCGGGTTTTCTTGGGGTCTGAAAATATTTTAGAAAAGGAAATGTTTATCACGTTAATGATAGACTCAGATCAAACTTAGATCAAACTTCAGGTGAATCAAAACCACTCGCGACCTTGGTAGGTCACTTCGCCGTTTGCAGCTTCTGACTTTTCAAATAAGATACAAACGCCTCAGCGCTCTCCTGAATCTTGGCCTCTTCCATGCCCAAAACCCCCTGCAGCAAAAATGGAGACAGGAAGCTCATGCCGCACAGATTGGCGGTTGCCTGGAACGGACGGAGGAGTTCCTCCATCGTATAGCCGTTACGACCGCTGCTTTCGTAGGCTTCCGCCGGACCACCCGTGGATATCGCAAGCAGCAGTTCCTTGCCTTGCAGCTTGCTGCTGGCGGATCCATAGGCGAAGCCGTAAGACAGAACATCATCCAGCCATTGCTTGAGCAAAGCAGGAGAGCTGTACCAGTAAAAAGGAAATTGAAACACGATACGATCATGCTCAACGAGCAGTTGTTGCTCTTTTTCCACGTTAATTTTGAAGTCCGGGTATTGAGCGTATAGATGATGGAGCGTCATACCCTCTTCTTGCTTAAGACGCTCCGCCCAAGTTTTATTGACCTTCGATTGCTCCAGATTTGGATGCACCACAATTACTAACGTTTTCATTTAAAGTTCCTTTCTATAGCGAGGCTAACCTCATAATTTATTGTTTTTGAAGCTTTCCCCAAAAGGAGCCCTTTTATTAAAGGGTAGCAACTCCCGAGGCCGAACGCCTGAAAGTCGGCGATTTTTCGTTTCATTCAACGCTCCCTTATGGGGAGCGACACAAAAAGGCTGCCAACCAACTGGCAGCCTACTACAAGTTTTAATCCATGCTCCCGCACGGGGAGCGACTCAATCCATTGCGAATGGAAAGCAACTCGCGCCGGTTTCAATCCACGCCCCCGCACGGGGAGCGACAAGAACTGTCTGCTTTGGGTGAGGATGAACAGGGGTTTCAATCCACGCCCCCGCACGGGGAGCGACCAGGCAAAGATCCAACGGAGATCCTGTCATGTGGCGTTTCAATCCACGCCCCCGCACGGGGAGCGACATGTGAGCGGTACGGTCACCCTGGCTGCGGGGACGTTTCAATCCACGCCCCCGCACGGGGAGCGACGGCACGGCGGACTGCGTTCTATGATCTTTCGGAAGTTTCAATCCACGCCCCCGCACGGGGAGCGACGGTTTAAGGATCATCACGCGACGGCTGCTGCAAGTTTCAATCCACGCCCCCGCACGGGGAGCGACTCTTTGAACCCATCCTCAACAAGACTCTTTTGAAGTTTCAATCCACGCCCCCGCACGGGGAGCGACCGGATCTCCTAGTGCCACTCCGGCTCCAACGCCGTTTCAATCCACGCCCCCGCACGGGGAGCGACGCATCCAGCACCCGCGCCTACCGCGAAAAAGTACTGTTTCAATCCACGCCCCCGCACGGGGAGCGACGCTAGAAGGCGTCAAGTAACGCGTTTGCAAGCTGGTTTCAATCCACGCCCCCGCACGGGGAGCGACCGGGTTAACGAGCGCTACCGGAACCCGGAGGACGGTTTCAATCCACGCCCCCGCACGGGGAGCGACAAGAAGTGCTACAAGCACGCCTTTTACGTCAAGCCGTTTCAATCCACGCCCCCGCACGGGGAGCGACAGCATACCTCAAAAACCCTTGCTGCGCCTAGGTTTGGAGCCCCTAAAGTGCGAACCTCTTTATATGAGCTTTAAAATCAAAATTATTTTCGCCTCAAA
This sequence comes from Paenibacillus herberti, assembly GCF_002233675.1. Lineage (GTDB taxonomy): Bacteria > Bacillota > Bacilli > Paenibacillales > Paenibacillaceae > Paenibacillus_O > Paenibacillus_O herberti. The sequence goes on from NZ_NMUQ01000001.1 coordinate 2,644,954, forward strand.
TAGCGAAATCCCTTGTTATTACTGAGGTGCGAACCTCCCAGGAAATTCATGTTAGCTTGGGGTTCGCACCTAGTTTACCTTTTCCTGACTGAGAGTTCTATCCTTAGTTGCACTCCCTCTCCACTAAGCAGACTAACCGTACAACAAAAAAGCCTGCCGCGTTTTCAAAACGGGCAAGCTTTTTAATCAGCAGGAGCTCTAGTTCCAAGCTGGCTGATTATTTTTGGATATAACTGCAGCAGTAGTCCGTAACCGTATTGATAACAAGTTTAAACTTAGCGTTCGCAGGAACAGTAAACTCGCCCTCGCCCTGAATGATGATCCATTCCTCGTTACCAGGAAGCTGTACTTTCAGATCTCCGGCCAGAATCTCCATGATCTCCTTGCTGTCCGTACCGAATTCATATTCGCCTGGAAGCATGATGCCAAGCGTTTTTTTGGTGCCGTCTGGGAAAATGACAGTGCGGCTCGTAACTTTACCGTCAAAGTATACATTTGCTTTTTTTACAGCGGTGACGTTCTCGAATTGGGACATAAAAGTTCGATCTCCTTCGTGGTGGTTTGACCGGAAACAGCATATGCATCACACGCTGCACCTTCATTCTTTACCGCTTTAGCATATCACAAGATTCGATACAGAAAAAGCCGGAAAAGGCGACTGCCTCTTCCGACTTCATCTCTTCACAGTTCAGGTGAACTAGATAAGCTCTTTCACCTTCGCAACTACATTTTCTACCGTGAAGCCGTACTCCTTAATGATGCGGTCTCCAGGAGCGGATGCGCCAAAGGTGTCGATACCGAGCACCGCGCCGCCGTCGCCTGTGTAGCGATGCCAGCCGAATGGATGCGCCATTTCGATGGCCAGGCGGGCTTTGACTTCCGGCAAAATAACCGAATCACGGTATGCTTTGTCTTGCTTATCGAACAGATCCCAGCTCGGCATACTGACGACACGAGCTTGAATGCCTTCTTCAGCCAGAGCTTTCTGAGCCGCTACTGCCAGCTGCACTTCGGAGCCAGTCGCCAGAAGCTGTACTTGAGGCTTGCCTTCGGCAGCTTCGGAAATGACATAAGCGCCGCGCTTGATGCCTTCACGAGCTTTTTCAGCAGTACCTTCGAGAATCGGCAGGTTTTGACGAGTCAGAACCAGCGCAACTGGATTTTTCTTGTTTTCCAGCGTGTAGGCCCAAGCTGCCGAAGTTTCATTGCCGTCAGCCGGACGAAGCACAGTCAGGTTTGGAATGATGCGGATGCTTGCCAACTGCTCGATTGGCTCATGCGTCGGACCATCTTCACCAACCGCAATGCTGTCATGCGTAAGCACATAGGTAACCGGCAGGCTCATCAGAGCAGCCAGGCGAACCGCTGGGCGCAGGTAGTCGGTGAACACGAAGAACGTGCCGCCAAATACTTTCATGCCTTGATGCAGCGCAATGCCGTTCATCGCAGCAGCCATGCCGAACTCACGAATTCCGTAGTAGATGTTGCGGCCGGCATAGTTGTTCGCCGTGAAGACGTCGATACCTTTCAAATGGGTCATCGTGGAGCTTTCCAGGTCAGCGGAGCCGCCAGCAAGCGCCGGCACATTTTTCGCCAGGCCGTTCAGCGCGTTACCAGAAGCGACGCGAGTCGATACCGGCTTGTCATCGGTCGTGTAAGCTGGCAGGTCTGCATCCCAGCCTTCCGGCAGATCGCCATTGATAGCGAGCTTGAACTGTGCAGCGAGCTCAGGGTAAGCTTGCTCGTACTTGGCGAACAGCTCGTTCCAAGCAGCATTGGCTTGCTCTCCCTTTTGCTTCACATCAGCAAAGTTGGCGCGGACTTCGTCCGGTACAAAGAACGGCTCTTCGGAAGCCCATTCATAGAATTTCTTGGTCAGAACCGTTTCTTCAACGCCCAGTGGGGAACCGTGAGGGCCGGCATGTCCGCCTTTGCCACCTTTGTTCGGGCTACCGTAACCGATGACCGTCTTGACTTCGATCAGCGTCGGCTTGCCAGTCTCAGCTTGCGCCTCGGCAATCGCTGCAGCCAGCGCTTCGAGATCATTGCCGTCCTCAACACGCAGCACTTGCCAGCCATAACCGTCAAAACGCTTCGCTACGCTCTCGGAGAAGCTCAGATTGAGATCACCATCAAGCGAAATATCGTTGGAATCATACAGCATGATCATCTTACCGAGTCCAAGATGTCCCGCCATGGAAGCCGCTTCGTTCGAGATACCCTCGGACAGATCGCCGTCTCCACAGATGACATAAGTGAAGTGGTTGACTAAATCCATGCTGTCTTTATTGTAAGTTGCGCCCAAATGAGCTTCTGCCATAGCCATGCCAACACCCATGCCCATACCTTGTCCAAGTGGACCGGTCGTAGCGTCAACACCTGCTGTATGGCCGTGTTCCGGATGACCAGGGGTTTTAGAGCCCCATTGGCGGAAGCTTTTGAGATCGTCGATGGACAGATCGTAGCCAGACAGATGCAACAGGCTATAAAGAAGCATGGAACCATGGCCAGCGGACAGCACGAAGCGGTCACGATTGATCCAGGTCGGATTGGATGGATTATGGTTCATCGTTTTGGCAAACAGTTGGTAGCCCATTGGGGCTGCGCCCATCGGCATGCCCGGGTGTCCGGATTTTGCCTTCTCGATTGCATCGATGGAAAGCGTACGGATCGTTGTAACAGATAGTTGGTCAATTGTAGCTTGGGTAATGGCCATTAAAAATTCTCCTCCTATTTTAGGCGGTTCAAGTTGTTGAGTTTGATCTTTCGCGCCGCCTTGCGAGCGCCTCGGATGTGAAACATTGTACCACTCTGAATATGTCAATGCCATCTGGCAGGCACTAACACAGGATGAAAGTTTCATGAATGCCTGCAATAGCATCATTATTTTTCAACGACAGCATCTGCTCCGGGCAAATTAGCCGTGGAAAACGACCGTTTTGTTCTGGTGAACGAGAATACGGTCCTCAGCATGCCATTTGACAGCACGAGCCAGAACGACCCGCTCGATCGTACGGCCTATGCGCTTAAGGCTCGGCACATCGTCCCGATGGCTAACCCGCTGCACATCCTGCTCGATGATCGGACCGCCGTCAAGCTCTTCCGTCACATAATGTGCAGTAGCTCCGATAATTTTTACGCCGCGGTTGTAGGCTTGCGCATAAGGCTTACCGCCAACAAATGCCGGTAGGAAGGAGTGATGGATATTGATAATCCGGTTCGGGAACTGCTCGATGACTTTAGGGGAAACGATCTGCATGTAGCGGGCCAGGACGATCAGATCCGCGTTGCGGCCAATCGTCTCCAACTGCTTGCGCTCAGCCTCCGCCCTTGTCTCAGCCGTAATCGGGATATGATGGTAAGGAATACCGAACGATTCCACCAATTCGCGCATGTCCGGATGATTGCTGATGACCATGGCAATCTCGACATCCAAGTCTCCTGCCTGCCACTGCCAGAGCAGTTCCAGCAAACAGTGATCCTCCTTGGAAACAAAAACGGCCAGACGCTTCTTGCGGCTAGCGCGGAACGTATGCCATTTCATCTCAAAACGGTCGGCTACACGGGTGAAGTCCTCCTGTAAAATCGGGAGCTGCTTATCCATATCGGCCAGATCGAATTCGAAGCGGATGAAGAACATACCCCCTTCTGGATCCATTGTGTACTGGTCGGACTGAACAATGTTCGCGCCATGCTCATAGAGAAACTGGGATACCGCGGCGACAATGCCAGGACGATCCGGGCAGGAGATCAGCATACGAGCCCGGCCGGGTTTGGCTCCGGCATCCCCTTGTGGAGATTGGTAAGAGTGAGGCATAGGATTAGAGACTTCCTTCCATGAGGGTGATGGTAGTTATAGGTGCCGGCTTTTGAGCAGTCCAGCACTAAAGTCGTAAGATGTCGACAAAGCACAGAAAACCGCCGGGATGAGAAGGGCCAGGCAGGCTGCTAATCAGCAGTCCGCGAGGCCTTCCACTCCGTCAGTTGTCCCTGTGCCTTAAGCTTGGGAGGTCGTCATGCCTACCGAATAGTTATCAGGTGTTGACCAATACCTTCTTGCCAGCAAACCAATAGGTAATAAGTTGATTGAGTTCTTCCTCCGCCGTATCCGGGAACTCCCCGGCTTCACGTACGAGATCATAAAGACGCTCCATCGGCTCGCGCGGGTCAGCCTTGCGGGCTTTGGCGTCGCTTTTGATCGTGTCCCACACGGATAACACATAGGTGCGGCGGTCGATCTCTTGTTTACCAAAGAAGTGATGCAGTTTCTCCAGTTGATCGTAAAAACGCTCCCCGAAACGCTCCATGCCGTCGCCGCGCAATAAGGCAATTTCTGCCTCATACATTGGGCGCTGCTTTTTAGGGTCCTTGCCGATCCATGGTGTTTCAAGAATGAACGGGCGCCCAGCAAGCGCTTCGTGATGGACGATAGCGTGGATGGCATCATAGCCGAGCCAGCCCGATCCGATTGGAGTATGACGGTCCTTATGGGCGCCGACAGGATTTTTAGTATCGTTAACGTGAACAACTGCAGCCTTGTCCAATCCGACAATGCGGTCGAACTGCTCCAGTACGCCGTCCAAGTCGCCAGCAAGATCATAACCTGCATCATGCATATGGCAAGTGTCCAAACATACCGTCAGGCGGTTGTTGTTATGAACCTTGTCCATAATTGCTGCAAGCTCCTCGAACGAACGACCGATTTCGGTCCCTTTTCCAGCCATCGTCTCGAGCGCGATGTTAACATCGGTCTCTGCAACGCCAGAAAGCACCTCGTTCAAGCCCTCAGCGATCCGGTTGATGCCGAATTCCGCATCCTTGTCGGTATAAGCACCTGGATGGAGCACGATGTTGCGGACTCCGATCGCATGTGTACGCCGGATTTCCTCCTGCAAAAAGCGAACAGCAAGCTCAAACGTATCTTCCTTATAGGAACCAAGGTTGATAATGTAAGGCGCATGCACGACAATTTCGCCGATACCTGCACTTTCCATAAGTTGCTTGCCCTCTTCAATATATAGAGAATCAATCGGTTTACGCCTCGTATTCTGCGGCGCACCGGTATATATCATGAATGAGTTGGAGCCGTACGAGATGGCCTCCTGCGTTGCTGTAACAAGCCCCTTATCGCTGAAGGATACATGAGAGCCGATTTTAAGCATGCTTCAACCGCCCCTTTCAAAAATTGGTGAGAAAACAATTAGTTTTATTCTACAGGGTGCATCGAAATAAAGCTAGGAATCGGCTATAATTTGGATTGAGGTGACATCGTTAATGAAACATATTCCAGATTGGTTCATGTACTTAATCGTTTTTTGGGCGTTTGTCATGGTTGGCTCAATGTCTGTCGGCGGGTACTTCATGTTCCGCAAATTCCTGAAAGTGCTTCCCAAAAGGGATGGAAAGTCCAAGTTGGACTGGCAGAACTACTGGGTTGAGCGCAGCCGCAGCTTATGGACGGAAGACTCCAAGGAGATGCTTGATGAGCTGGTCGCTCCCGTTCCGGGACCTTTTCGCGACATCGCCAAACATTCAATTGCTGCACGAATCGGACAAGTTGCCGTCGAGAGCGGCTCGACTGAAGTTACTCGTGCCCATTGCATAGAAGGCTACATTCGCGCTACGCCCAAGAGGGATTATAGAAGTCTTGTCACATTCCTCGACAAGCGCGGCATCGATTATTCTGCTTATCGGCATTTACTCAACCGCTAGTTGCCTACCGTTTAAATCTATTCGTTTCAACTGGCTGAACCCACGGATTGGCAGACTCGCTGTCAGGGTAATGGAAAGTACTTACGACTACCTCGGAGGTGCTGACCATGAATCTGATCCTAACCCGCCGTCCAAGCGGCAAAAAAAGAAATAGCTTTGCTCCTGCTAGCTTGACTCTAATGGCCATGTTGATGCTCGCCGCAGGCTGCGGTGCAAACCCAAATGACACCGCCAATGCTCAAAATGTAAGCGGTGGTGGCATAGTCGAGAGCTCTTCGGGCGTTTCTCCCGATTCGGCAGGCAAACCAGTGGCCGAGGCTACGCCTACTCCGGATAAGCCGGCAGCAGGCACAAGCAAACCTGCCACTCAGTCCCAGAAGCAGCAAGGTACCGGTATATTCAACGGTCTCGCAGACGGACACTCCGCCGAGATCAAGACCGATACTGACACAGTTGTATTTCAAGCGTCTACAGAGCAGATTGAACAGATGAACAAGTTTGAATTCGGTGATCCAGTTAGCTTTAGTTATATAGTGAAAGAAATTAACAGCGAGACCGAAGGTAAAATCAAACAGCTTTGGATTGTTGAAATCAAAAAAAAATCTTAATTGGCTTTTTACGGGTCTAAAAAAGCATAGATGTGAACGGAAGTATAGGAATGGAGGCTGGTAGCAATGAGAATCGCGATTACCGGCGGGACTGGCTTTATCGGACAGGCTCTAATGAAAGCCTTAATGAGCTTGGGACATTCCGGCTGGATCATTTCTCGCAGTCTTCCTGACAAAGCTCCTGGAAACGGGTCATCCCCGGCCGGGGGCTTTGTTCGTGTAAGCTGGGGCCAACTGGAGAGCTCGCCCCAATTGCTGAATGGCGTTCAAGCCGTCATCAATTTGGCAGGAGAAACGATCAGTCAGCGCTGGACGGAAACAGCCAAAAATCGGATTCGCAGCTCCCGAGTGGAAACTGCGGCTAAGCTGGCTGATATATTGAACCGAGCCGGCATCATGCCCAAGGTACTCGTGCAGGCTTCCGGAGTCAATGCCTACGGCTTTTCGGATTCTGCAGCCTTTACGGAAGAAAGTCCGACTGTAGAAGAGGATTTCCTAGCATCGGTTGTGAGAGATTGGGAGCATGCCGCGAAGGCCATTCCTGCTGAAAGAAAAGTCACGCTCCGCTTTGGAGTTGTGCTGGGTAGAGATGGCGGTGCTCTGCCTCGTATGCTGCTTCCTTTTCGCATGATGGCCGGTGGACCACTCGGTAGCGGACAGCAATGGATGTCGTGGATCCACCTTCAGGATCTGGTTCAACTGATTATCCATTCGCTCGACAGCGTAACGCTTGAGGGAGCCGTCAATGCAACAGCTCCTGAACCAGCTCGCAATAGCGAGTTCGGGAGGGCTGCCGCCAAGACGCTGGACCGCCCCTACTGGCTTATTGCCCCATCCCCTCCGCTGCGTCTTGCACTGGGTGAAATGTCTGATTTGCTGCTTAAAGGTCAGCGGGTTATACCTGCCAAAGCTTTGGCGAACGGCTTCCGTTTCCAATTTCCTTCCATCCAGGAAGCGCTTGATGATCTGCTGGCGAGAAGCTAACTTGGCTGCGCTGCGCCTTAGGAGCACGTGATGACTAGTGGTTATCCTAGGAGCTGAAGACTAACTACCTTGTGATCCTTTGTCCTTTGAAACATGATCTCAGATCACTGGCATTTATTCTCCTGTCTGTAATGCGTACGTATAGCCTTTAGTACCCGCAAGCTGGAGAACATCCCCGTTCTCCAGCTTGTAGCTTTTGTACGGGATCATGACTTGGCCGTTCAGCAACGAGCCATTTCTTGATCCGAGATCCTTGGCATGACATCCATTTGGCCTGCAATCAAGCTCGAGATGCAATCGGGATATGCCATGCGAGGAATCTACCCATTGCGCCGATTCTGATGAACGACCAATGTTGCATATACCTGCGGGAAGATCGTAGCTTTCTATGCTGCCATCGCGAGAGCGAATAAGGCGAGTGTCCTTCTCTATCCTGCCGAGCTCAGAAGGATTTCCTCCCAGCAACACCGTGCGTTCCGAAGCTGGAGCCGCCTTTTCGGAGTAGGATGAGCTCGATCGAACAGGCTGGGATACTTGGGATGTATAGGATTTATGAACCCCTTGGCCAGATGGTGATTCGTTGTTGGAGAAAATGCTCCAGCCCGCTCTTGCTCCACCTTCTGTTGCAAGCTGACCCTGAAAACCTGCCGGCCTCCAACGGGGCTCCTGCTTGAATGCGAGTGGTCCTGAATCAGGCTCAAACATTGAACCTGACCCACCATCTTGTTGCCCCTCATGACCCTCCGCCACCAGTACACGTTCATCTCTTCTTCGCCAAATATATAGGATCAAAACAAAGGCCAGTACAACAATCCCGGAGCATATGGTCATATTTGAACGAGTAGGATTGTCCAGATAAAGAAGTTTCCAGGGAACAGCTGCTCCAACTGCAGTTACCAATGCCAGTACCCCCCGGTTCAGCGGTTTTTTTTCGCTCCTCTCTTCAACTTGCGTTGGATCTACTTTATCGGAATACCGAAGAGGAAGCAGGTCATCCGAAGAGCGAATTCCAGGCATGCCGCCACGAGTATTTGCGTACCCGTCGTGCTCATTCTCCTCAGGCAAGTATTTACGTACTAGCGTATTTGCTACTCCGATCTCCTCTAGCGGGCGTCGCTCTTCCCTCTTACTGACGTTTAGAGAGTGATTAACGACGAATGGTTGAGCCATCCCGCGGATCTCTTCTGCGGCTTTTTGTTCTTGGCGGTCTGACGTGGCTGCCGATAAAGATAACAGCCTATTTTTGAGACGGGAAAGTGGGATCTTCTCGTCCCCCATCTCCTTCAGAACAGTTGGAAGATCCGAATCAATACGGCGTGTCGATCCCGCGCAAATCGCAGCGAGAGCAAGCAGTCTCGCACGTAAGGGCAACTCTGGAATCGTCCCTGCGCACAAAGGAACATACACTAACCCCAAATCGCTCCATGCTTCACCTACAAAGATATACGATTCATCCAAAAGCAAATTGTCGGCTACTAGAAAACAGGAGCGGCATTCTTCTATCGACGAAACAATGCCATAAAGCAGAAGATAAAGATCCTCTGGCTCCTGTAATCCTTCCACGAGCTGCTGCTTCAGCATTCTTTTGCCGGTCAGACGGTAACGCAAGCGAACTTGACCGTTGGTATCCTCCCATTCCATAGGTAAAAGACCGCCTACTGAAACCTCCTCCAGCATTGCCAGCTCCACTTCTTCGAGCTCGCTTCTGGCAAGCCCTCCTTCGCGTGACAGAATAAGCTCATGCTCACGATTCCACTCAAAATCAACCTGAAATTGACGCATGGTTTTTCTCATTCCCCCTATCCTCTTTGAACATCAATTTCCACTGCTCTAGTCTCTAGCCCAGCAGCTGCATTGCGATTGCCGCAGGCATTACAGCTATCATGAAAGGAAAACGAACCGGTGGCCTTGGCATCGCGTTATTCGCATCATGAACCTGATCCGACTCCAACTCCTGATTTCTATCACAATCCCGATCCCTGTCACTGTAACTATCACTATCCCTTTTCCGGTCAATGATAGAGCTGATGCGACGGCGCAGCTTAACAGCCAGCAAATAAATACCGCCTCCGATTCCTCCTAAAAGCATGGAATAGAGCATCAGCTCAAGTACAGAGGCAGCTCCTATCCATGCCCCAATTGCACCGAACAGCTTCACATCACCGGCTCCGATACCTCGGAGAAAGTAGAGCAGCAAGAGTGGAATAAAGCCGGCCGCTGCTCCCAAAGCTGCCTTTCCCAGGCCACCCATACCTCCTATAGATACATGTATCAGCAGTCCTGCGGCAAAAAAGCCACCTGTAAGCTCATTCGGAATACGCATCGTACGCACATCGCTCCAGAATGCCGTTCCAAGGAGCAAAGCGGTCCCGACCCAAATCAAGCTTGTCACTTGCTTCCCCCTTTCATTTGCACTGGCCCCTATTGCACTGTCCTCTATTGCGACCTTTACACAATCAGCTCGTTTTTTTCTCAACGTGAAAGGGCATAGTTGCGGTTCCGCCATCTGAGCTTGTCACAACAACCTCCCATATCCCGGAAGTTGTATTGCCGGATACGAGCCAGGTCCACTCAACTCTGCCCGTGGAATCAGCGGTTTTTGTACCGACTTGACGTGAAACGCTGTTGCCGCTTTTGTAGCGAACCTCAAGCGTAACCTGCACTCCTGGGGATGCCATGGCCGTTAGCGTAGCCTTGCGGCCTGGTCGGGCTGGCACCGGCGTTAAACCTGTGATTCGGACACTGCCCACTCCCGCCTCAGCTGGTTTACTTGAAGATGCCGGTACCGTATCCGGGATCCATACCCGCTCCGATGCCGTGCGGCGCAGTACAATTCTCTCCCCTGTAAAAGGAACTCGAATCGGGAATTCATACTCCGCTTCGAGAAGAATAAAGCTGTTTTCTCCGGATTCAAGATCCGGCAGTTGAACTCGCGATAGCTTAAGCTTGCTGCTCTGCAAGGATGTGTCCTCAGCCATTTTAAGCAATAGCGGCTCAAGTACCGGGCGGGCAGCCACATCTGTCGCCCAATCTGCTGCCGATTTCCAGTCGCCCTTGAGAACAGCTTCAGCCAATGGACCGGCAGGTTCAGGCAACTGACCCGCAACCTGTGCAGCGACTTCAGTCCACCCCGGCAAAGGCAGTTGGCTAGCCGGCTGGGCGGCACCCACTCGCGCCGCAACCTCCTGCTGCAGCAGCATCGCCGGCCTTATGTGCGCAGCAATTTGCTTGGCTGTGCCGTCAACCGTCCTTTGCAACGCTGTTTCCGCGGCGGAAAGCTGAATAAATGCTGTCAAAAGCACGAGCAGCAGCAGGAAAACAGGTAGAACAAGAGCTGCCTCCAGCAGCATAGAGCCTTGCTGGCCGCGCAACAGTCTGCTTTGATTTATTTTAGTAAGACCATCCGGCAAGCGAAATCGCTTCATATCGCCCTCCCGTTACTTGACCGTCCAATGCTTCTCCATACCCGATCAGCTTTGTCAATCTCGGTAAAAACCACAGCGGCAGCGAGCCTTGAAGTGCCACCGACGCGCCGGTAGAAACCTCGGAAAGCCTGGCCCCCGTACGATGCTCGATAAGCCCGATCATGCGGCTTATCTGTGAATTGCCGGAGCCATGCATGAGCGAAAACAGCCTCAAATAATCAAGATAGGTTAATCTTACAGGTACATACTTGGAAAGCTCTGCCTCGCCAGTAGCAGCCAATGACTGTATATCTGCAATTGCTTGCCGCAACCCATAAACTCCGGCCATGGCGAGTACAAGGAGCGGATGACCGGCACCGCGGCTTTCTACCAAACCTTCCATCGTTCGAATCGCTAGTCGCAGCGCGAAAAGCTCCCCATAAGCAGCAGCTAAATTTCCCGCAGGATTAACCATTCCATACAAAATGTATTCCAACTGCTGATTGCTGATGGAGGTCAGTTCGGACGCCGCATCCTGAGCCATTCCGCCAGTTAACAGTGTTTGCAGCATACGGGGATCCATCGAAGTAAATCTGCGGGCACCATATTCCGCTGCGAGCAATCGCTCGCCTCCTTGGGCTAACATCGCGGCCATTCCATCCAGTACTCCGCTACCTAGCTTCTGTGAGTCTGATATAGCTTCATCCGCATTGGTCGGCTTGCTTGCCGCAGCGAAATCCCTCTCCACATCCGATTGATTCTGCTCTACTCTCTGACCGCTCGCATCTCCATCCATTCCACCGGCTCCCTCGGATGCGCTTTCAGATTCCTCATGCGATGCGGTCAAACCTTCGTTGTAGGTTCTATTTCCCTTAGCCAGTTGGTCGACTTTCTGAAATTCCTTTAGCTCAGCCTCCGCCGCTTTCAGGCTATTAAATCCATCAAGCAGCTCCCTTGCCTGCTTCCATAACGAAGCAGCCTTTTTCTTCTCAGCTGCACGTAGTTCCTTGCCGCTATCTGCATTCATCACCTTGCTCCTAAGCTGCTCCAACTCCTGCCCTGGCTCTACGTAAGCCCGCCAGTAAAGCGACAGCCGCTCTTGTAAATCTGCAACATCACCTTGAAGTAATGGGATCAACGCCGGATTGCGTTGCTGGAGCGCATCCTCTAAGCGGTTGCCTGCCGACCTTGCATCAGCAGCAAATAGACGAAAGCGTTCTGCTTGTTTAGTCAAATCCTGTTCTATCTCCTGGAACCAAGGTCGCCCTAACAGCAGGCTGGAAGCATCTGCGATGTCTGCACCTATACTTGGCACTGCTACCCTGCTGTCGGGAGTTTTGCCATTAGCCGCTTCGCCTGGAAGAGCACGATTTCCTGAAGATGAGCCGGATGGCTTAGCTGCGAGAGCCTCAAGGGCTTTCTCCTCTTGCAGCGCAAGCTTCAGTTGAACCACCCCCTGTTCAACCAGCCGCTGATGTTGGTCTGCCGCGGCCGCCAGATCAAGCAACCTCCCCGCAACATCACCCGCATCGGTTTCATATTGCTGGATCAATACCGAATTAAGCTCAGGCGGCGGGGGAAGTACCGACGAAACTCCGGACAGAGGCGGCGGAATTGCCTGTACGGCCGCTTCATAGGCCGCGGTTGCCGCTTTGTCCAATGCAATCCAGCCAAGATAACTGCTATAACCCCCTGCTACAGTTGCAAAATCGACTGCATTCGTTCCGGCCCTTGTTCCAGCTCCTGATAACGGAACGAGATTGTCGGCCCCGGTTTCTTTGGCCAGCACAGACGCGGCTTCCACATGATTAATCATTTTCTCCAGTGCCGATTGCCGCTTGTCAAAAATCTTCTCCGCGTTCTGAAGAGTATCAACGGCGCCTGCAGTCTGCTCCATGGACTGTGCAAGCGGCCGAAATTTATCAAACAGCTCGATTGTGAGATCAATCGGTCCTTTATACTTCATCTCCTGTTCGACCTGACGGCGGAATACCGACCATTCCCCCAGCTTGAGAGCGGGCTGAATCGACTTGTTATCAATGCTCATCTGAATCATGTCGAGATTCCTTTTTTGCTCCACTCCGCCCGTAGAGCTACCTGTAGAGCCTTGCCCACCAAGGCTACCGCTTACCGCTGTCTCAAGAAGCTCTTCCGCGCTACTGCCGCCTCGACCGAACAAGCCGTATTGCTCGTACAGAGCTTCATCATAGGCCGATAGAACAGATCGAACAGAAGACTGAGCCATGCTGTCCAGCTTGTAGTTGAAAGCGGCGATTCGCGAAAAATCAATGAGCAACGCCATCAGCAGCAGCACCCCAGATACAATCATGCATGTCCAAACTGTAACAGCTCCCGAAGTTCCCGATAGTCGAACTTCTCTCCAGTTAGCAATATGCCTAAGGGCGGCCCGCAGCATAGTCCTTCAACGCCTTCCCAGCCGAAGCAGCCTTCATGTCTCGGGACGCCTGAAATTTGGCCGTGTAATATCGCACCAAATCTACGCTCCGTATAAACTCTACCGGGTCTGTTACAATCGCGGATGCCCTGACCTCTCCCGACTTGCCGCTCCTGGACGGAATCCCCATCGGCAGCCGCAAACGAGTCTCAGCTTGCCGGTTCAGCACTCCGCGCTTATACATCATTTCGCCGTGTAGCTGCGGGGATAATCGGCTCCCAGCCTTACCCAGCTTAATGGCTGTAAGTGAACCCGCCGCAGCCCCATTTCCCCCTACAGGTAGAGGTAGAGCTACAGTGACCGAGGCCTGTTGCCCGTCCTCAGGAGACGCAAGTTGCAGCAAGCCCTGCAGCAAGTTATCCTCCGCGAGCCTCCAGTACAATCCGTCATCTACTCCTGCGGCAGGCAGGCCGGAGGCTCCTCGCTTGCTGTTGTCCCAGTGTAGAACAGCTGCTTCAGATGCCCGGGCAGCCCCACTCTGAGCAACACCGCCCTGAAAGATGATTAAAACCACTATCAGCCATAACAAGGTTGTAGTCATCATTAACGGGAACACCGACACAGCCTCCAGCGTGTGGCTGCCCCGATTATCGGCCGCAAATCGACGCCACCATCCGCTTTTAGCCCTATTCAAAAATCGTGTTCGCCTGATCATCTGCTTTACCCATCAGGTTATTGACCAGACCGATGATCCAATCCTTGAACAACAAGGCAATAATGATAATGACCGCGATAATCAAAATGATTTCCAGTGTACCGAGACCTTCCTCAGACTTGGAGAAACGGCGTAGCCCCTTCCGGGCTTTAAAGCCCCACATAAACAATTGATTCATCTTCATTCATCCTCCTCATTCAATTCCTGCTCTTCATAGAGTCAGAACATGCACATCTCACAAGGCCTCAAGCTATCATTCCATCAATCCATCAGCCGTTCATCAAGAGCATGGCGGGAGCTCCCACCAGCACCATCAAGATAAAAAAGATTCCGGTAAGCGGAAAAACCAGCTTAGAGGAAGCTTCCTCCCCGCGCGAGCGCGCCGCACTTCTCCGTTTGTCCCAAAGCGGCAATGAGATTTCTCGCAATGAAAGAGACAGCTGGTCGCCTCCTCGCCGATAATTAAGAAGTAGCACTGTTGTGAATACCGACACTTCCTGCACGGCGCAGCGTCTGCTGAAAGCCTCTATAGCTGCGCTAAAAGACTGTCCATTAGACATGGCCTGTACAGCTTTCACAAGCTCGTTATGCAAGAGACTTTCCCTCCCATGTCCAGGAGGCCTGTCCGCGCAATGAGCCAAAGCCCGATGCACGGTCTCACCAGCGCCAATAAGCAGTGTCAGCTTGCCCAGCAAATCCGGCAGAGCGAGTAGCAGCTCCTGCTTGCGTCTGCGAGCCTGATTGTGCACCTCTCGAAGACGTCCAATAGTGAGCAGCAGACCACAGATACAACCTAACCAAGCAATATTGGGCTCTCCTGCTATTCCTGCCACAAGCAAACCTGCCGCCGCTGCCAAATAGCCATATCCAGTTGCGTTAGCTGCAAATAGCCTCGTTTCCCTTACAGTCCACTGCTCACCCTTGAGAGGTCTCATGAGCGCATGTAATATGGCTAGCCTGTCGTCCAAAACCTGCGGCATGCCGCGAGTTTCCAACAGCAAAACGATAGCTTCCGCTCCAAGCCTCCTTCCGAGCTCCCGCCTGCCGCGTGTGCTGCTTGAGCTAACAAGCGCTCGCAACACAGCTTTCCAGCCTGAGGAGGCGGAAACAAGAGCAAGCCAAATCAACCCCATAACGGCTGAAGCCAATACCAGTCTCATAGAGTCTTATTCCCCCTTCACAGTCTAATGTCCATAATCCGCAGCATTAGCCAGCCGCATAACCCGAACAAGATAACAGCCACCGTAAGCAGCATATAGCCAAACACCCCGTTATAAAGCGGCGCCATATAATCAGGTGCTGCCACATGCAAGAAAGCCAAAAACACAAAAGGAACCGCCAACATGATTCGAGATTCTAGCTTTTTGCGTGCGATCAGAACCTCGATCTCCTGATTGACCTCGATCCGCTCTCCAATCATTTGCGAGGTTCGACGGATGATTTCGACCAGATCGCCCCCCGTCCGCTTGCAAGTGGTGAATACGTCAGTAAACTGCCAAATTTCATCTACTCCTGAGCGTGAAGCAAAATCAATTAACCCTGATTCCAACGTCTCCCCATTAGCGTAGCGGCTGCGGATTCTTTCCAGCTCCTCCATCAGATCCGTATGCGATCCGGGGTACATCAGCTTCAAATCGTCAAGAGATGCGAAGAGTGCATTTTCAACAGAGCGCCCGGCAGCAAGGGAAGAAGAAAGCGAAAATAACATCTCCTTGAAATGCAGCCTGAGCCTGTCCTGTCTCCGCCTTCTGGCGTAATCCCGATAAAGAGCCGGAGTCCAAACACCTAACATGGACGCAAGCAGAGCTACCGGCACATTCAAGTAAAAGAGATAAAAACCAGTAAACAGAATGAGTCCGCCTGCTGCAAAAGCTAACAGGAACATCACCCGAGTCAGTTCAAACTCGCTGTAATCTCTCCCGTTCCTGATAGCGGATATTCCGTTTTTCCGCCGTATCGGCCATCCTAGCCTGGAGAGCCGCGATTCCATCATTCGCAAAGACTTTCACCTCCCCAAGACTGCGCATTGCCGGCACGGAGCCATTTATCCTGCCTTTGAAGCTGGGCTCCAGTCCGCTTTAGCGACCCACGTCCCCCACCTTCTTCTCCAAAGACAAAAAGCGGCTCCAGCCCGATCTCTCCTTCGCTGATGCCAATGAGCTGGGATATTTCCAACACCTTGCGGGAATGATCCCGCATTCGCGACAAATGCACGATAATATCAACCGCGGAGCTGATCTGTTGGCGAATGGCAGCGATCGGAATATCCGCCGCTCCAAGCACCATCGTCTCCAGGCGGCTAAGCATATCTTTGGCGCTGTTGCTATGGCCGGAGCTCATGCTTCCATCATGGCCAGTATTCATCGCCGCGAGCATGTCTGCCGCCTCAGCTCCCCTTACCTCACCGACGATAACTCGGTTAGGCCTCATCCGTAGCGAAGCCCGAATCAGTTGACGCATCGGCAGCTCGCCCTTGCCCTCGGTATTGGCGTTGCGCGTTTCCAGCCGAACAAGATTAGGAATATTCAGTTGGAGCTCGGCGGAATCCTCGATTGTGACGACCCTTTCATCCGCAGGAATGGAGCGTGAAAGAGCGTTTAGGAAGGTTGTTTTGCCACTGCCCGTACCACCGCTTATAAAAATGTTATAACCCGCTTTGACTAAGTCTCCCAAAAAGGCA
The DNA here is from genome assembly GCF_002233675.1 of Paenibacillus herberti. Taxonomy (GTDB): domain Bacteria; phylum Bacillota; class Bacilli; order Paenibacillales; family Paenibacillaceae; genus Paenibacillus_O; species Paenibacillus_O herberti. Next base: position 2,661,452 of record NZ_NMUQ01000001.1, read on the forward strand.
GAAGCTTCTTCCGTGAGGCAACCGATAGCAATCAACTGTTCCATCAACAGCGGCCGCTTCGGAAACTTGCGGATGGTGACGATGGGACCCGACAAGGATGCCGGAGGCAGCACGATATGGACACGCGAACCGTCTGCAAGCCTGGCATCAACGATAGGCGAGGACTCATTGACGGCCCGATTCACACCGGCAACGATAGCTTGAATCAGATCCTCAAGCCTGTCCCTGCTCTCGAACCGATCCTGCAACGGTTCAATTCGACCCGCTCGCTCGACGAACAGGCGCTCATGCCCGTTGATCATAATCTCCGTAATGGAGTCATCCTCAAGCAAAGGCTGCAACACATCAAGTCCGCGGAAAGAATGGTATAGCTGACGAACGAGCCGAAGCCTGCCGGAGGAAGTCAGTTGCCGACTGCCCGACCAACTGTCCACCCCCGACTCTACCGCTGTCAGCAGCTCAGCATCACTAATTTCACCACCGAGATTAATTGACCGTCTAATATGTTCTCGCAGTCGCGCTGCGACCTCCTCATCCGGTGTGGTCAGATCAGTCCCAGCGCTCATCCCTGTCCTCCAGAAGAGATGCCCTTCTCTAACCTCTCGAGCATGTCTCCTATTGCACGGATATAGGCAGTTGGCGCGTCAGATGCTTGAATAAGTGCGTCCGCATGTGGGAGATGAAAGGCATATGACAACGGCTCTTCATCATGTGTGAGCTCTCGCCACGCCCCTACAGTTTCAAAAGCTTCTGACTGCCTGCAGCGGCTCCTTACATGGACAATCCGCCCTTTGGCTGCTTCCACCGCCTCTGGGTATCTTCTTTGGGCTTCTTTCAGCGCCAGTCGAGACTTCTTCATCGATGAAGGCGAAGCTTCCGACAACCAGCAAACGGCATCGCTCCGCGACCAGATCGCTGCCGTTGTCTCGTCAAGGGAGCTGTCCAGATCAACAATGATCAGATCATACATGCCGCATCCTGCTAAAGTTTGCAACAACAGATCAGCATCTTCACCAGTCATGGCCGTTCGTTCTTCGGGCCCAGGCGCCTCGCCAAAATAATCCGTTTTCATGATGCGGCTATATCGTCTGAGGCGGACAATCTGCTCGCCGAGATCCGGCTTACCCGCCTTGAGCGCATAAAGTAACGCTTCAAGCCCTCCCTCATGGGCAGCTGCACCATGTTCCTGCAGCTGCAGCTCTGAGGTATTGTAGCGCTCAAGATTCAGGTAGAGTGTTCTCTTCCCCCTCTCTCCTGCCAAGCGAGCAAGCCACAATGAGCAGGTCGTTTTGCCAGCTCCGCCGACTGGATCATAGACCGCTAATATAGCGGTTCCACTGTCATGAAGTCGTAATCTGTCAGGCTTGCCAGCATGTAATGCCTCGATACAGGCAAGCAGCTCAGGAAGAGGCTGATATTGAAGCAGTTCTGGCAAACCATCCCCCTCTCCCTTGCGCCTGACAAGAGCAATTGCCGTCATATCGCACGGCAGCGCCCCCGCTTCCATCAGTAGCACGGGCTGAACAAGCAATAGATGAACCGGATAACCTCCTTTCAAGTATTGGCGAAGCGAATCTCCGCTTGTACATGAAGTAATTCGCCAACGCTGCCCAAATGGCGATTCCCGCACGTATTCCGAGAGCCGGCGCACATATTCTCCTTCCTTAGCTGCTACTACCAGCTCAAGCCTAGCCATGCCTAACCCTCCTTAGAGAACGCAAAAAAGCACCGCAAACGGGCAGACGATCTGCCGGTTTGCGGTGCTTCCGCAAGTTCAGTTCAATAATTTGAATCGAATATATCATGGGAACATTCATCGGTCAATGCCATTTTTGGAATAGAGATCCTAATATCGCACTTATCGATAAATGATTACACCCAAAGCGATTGATCAGCCTTTAGCCAATGCTTCCTGCATTTTGTTCCAATCGCTTGTGAAGCGCTCAATACCAATATCAGTAAGTGGATGTTTCCAAAGAGATGGGAGTAATGAGCCTGGGATCGTCGCAATATGAGCTCCTGCGAGTGCAGCTTCCTTCACATGCTCCAGGTTGCGGACGCTGGCCACAATGATTTCCGTAGAAAAGCCATAATTACGAATAATCGTAGACAGATCGCGTACCAGATCCATGCCGCTCATGCCGATATCATCCAGCCGTCCAACAAACGGGCTGATGAATGTTGCTCCCGCCTTAGCGGCCATAAGTCCCTGAGCGGCGGAAAAAACAAGCGTGACATTCGTCTTGATTCCTTTTTGGGAAAGAGCATGAGTCGCGTAAAGACCATCCTCGGTAAGGGGTACCTTAATGACCACATTAGGAGCCCATTCCGCGATTTCCAACGCTTCCTTGAGCATTTCCTCGCTCGTTGTCCCTGTTACCTCTGCACTGACAGGACCAGAAACAATGCTGCAAATCTCTTGCACGACTTCCTTGAAATTTCGTCCCTCTTTTGCGACGAGCGTCGGATTTGTGGTGACACCATCTACCAGGCCGAGCTTGGTAATTCGTTTGATTTCTTCCACATTGGCTGTATCCAAGAAAAATTTCATCTTGTTCTTCCTCCTCCGATCATTTCCTAGGAAATACTGCATGTAACGGCTGTTTCCTGACGTCAGAATACTCCTAATAGAGCTTGGTTTCAAGACTCTTTATCCAATCTTCATCGACAACTGACGTTAGACGTTGTTATATTGACGTCCGTCACGAGAGGACAATGTCCGCCAACAGATGACAACCTGGGTCTTAAATTACTCTTCAGTAAGCTCAAGGAATTTAGAGATATCATCGCTGCTTAGAGCGACTGCACTGCTCCAGAAAGCATCCTGCTGCAGGTTGATTCCCAAGTGCTTGAGAGCCAGCTCCTCCACCGTCATGCTCCCTGTATCGCGAAGAAGGCTAACATATTGCTCCGCGAAAGCCGGGCCGCTCTCCTTGGCGCGAGCATAAAGACCAGCACTGAACAGGTAGCCGAACGTGTAAGGGAAGTTGTAGAACGGTGTATCGGTGAAGAAGAAATGCAGTTTGGCTGCCCAGAAATGAGGGTGGACTTCGCCAAGAACGCCGCTGTAAGCCTCACGTTGTGCAGCCGTCATTAGCTCGTTAAGACGCTCAACGGATACTTCCCCAGCGCGACGCTCCTCATAAAAGCTCAGTTCAAACAGTAAACGCGCATGAATATTCATGTAGAAGGCGACGGCGTTTTGAATTTTCAGCTCCAGAAGGGCAATTTTCTCCTCTTTGGTGTCCGCTTGCTCTAACTGGGATTCTGCAACGATCATTTCGGCGAACGTCGAGGCGGTCTCAGCCACGTTCATTGCATATTGTTTCGAGAAAGTCGGCAAATCTTCCATCACATACGCATGGTAAGAATGACCAAGCTCATGCGCCAATGTGCTGACATTGTCCACGGTTCCGGAATAGGTCATGAAAATTCTTGTCTGAGCACTCACCGGGAACGAGGCGCAAAAACCTCCGGGGCGCTTGCCTGGACGATCTTCGACCTCGACCCAGCCATCCTTGAAAGCCATTTCGGCAAACTGGGCCAGCTTGGGATCAAAACCCGCGAACTGTTCTTTGATTGAGGCACATGCTTCATCGTAGCTGATCTTTTTTGTGCTGGTGCCAAGCGGCGCCGTAATGTCATGCCAGTCCAGCTTTTCTACGCCAAGCAGCTTCGCCTTGCGCTCAAAATAGCGGACCAAGTCCTTTTTGCCCTCATTGATCGCAGACCACATGGCATCAAGCGTAGCCTGGCTCATCCGATTCATCTTGAGCGGCTCTTTGAGCACATTGTCCCAGCCTCTACGGTCATACAACTTCAAACGGAAGCCAGCGATATGATTGAGAGCGTCCGCACATAACTGGGCATGCTCCGACCACTCTCTTTCCCATTCGCTGAAAGCCTCGGCGCGCACGCTGCGATCCGCATCCGTCAGTCGATTAAACATTTGGCCGGCAGAAAGAATTTGCTCCTTGCCCTCCTTATCCTTGGCTCGGAACTTAGCGCGCGAGACGATTGTATTGTAAAGGTTGCCCCAGCCATGATAGCCATCAACTGCCAAATCAGCCGCAAAGGCTTCCAACTCCGGGCTCATCTTCTCGCGAACATTTTGACGGCGCTCATTCAGATAAAAGCGAACCGGCGAGCTCTGTACCCAGCCATCCCAAATCGAGTCAGGCGTGCGGCTGATGAGGTCATCAAAACGAGTCATAACAATCGTATAATCCGCAACCAGAGACTGTACCTGGCCGTTCAGTGCAGCCGCAGCGCTATCGTGAACGTTCTGGGCCAGCAAACAGCCGACGAAGCTGTCGGCTTGGCCTAGACGCGCAGCAATCGATTGAGCGGTCTCGGTCCAGCGATCCATCTGCTCCGAACGCGCTCCAGGAACACCTTCGGACCCCGAGGCAGCAATCACTTCTTTCCCGAGCAGGGCTATATCCTTCTTCAACCCTTCCAGCTCGGCTTTCAATTCTGGAGACACAGAGCCGCCAGGGTAAAAAACATCCAAATTCCAATTAAGTGGGTAAGCGGACGTTGACATCGTATCTCATCTTCTCCTCTCAACCGGGCCTCGCGCGTTGTAAGCGCTTAAGCAATGTTATAAATTGCATAGCGTGTCCGGCCGTTGTATGCTACCATTATAGCCTGTGCCGCAGCCTGTCCGCCACTAAACCCGGACTGCTGCCAATTGGCAAGGAGGTATTCCATCATGTCTAGACCGCTTCAAATATCCGCCGAAACGGCGGTCATGCTCGCGAAAGAGCTGAAGGTTCCACTTGAGCACCTTATGCACATGCCTCGCCATATTCTTTTGCAGAAGATGGCCGAGTTGGCTCGTGTCCAATCCGAGACGATGGAGCCTGAGTCAACTGACTCAACTGACTCAGATTCTAAAGACAAGCCGGATGAGCAATTATGATTCCTTTTGACAGAGCATGGCCGTACGATGTGGAAATGAAGGATGTGTATTCCTCCTGCCCCTTCTGCAAGAGAGAACATGTGCTTCTCCCGCTGAAGCCGACCGAGCTGAAGGATATTGCGGACGGCGCCAAGAAGCTGCTCGTATTTCCTTGCTGCCATAGCCGAGTTACCATAATTGACGCAGACCGCGATTATCTGCTGATGGATACGCAGGTGCGCAATCTTTAAGTAGTTGCATGACTGATTAACAATAAGAGGGTGTACGCGAAGCAGCTCATCTGCTCACGTACACCCTCTTCATTTATTCTAAATTCAATATCCATGCAGCCGAACAGCCTTAGTAAAGATTAAGGTGCGCCGAACCATTTCCCTCCGAGTCCATCATCCATTCCGGAACTTCCTGAGCTTGCTCCCGAATGAGCTGCCACTGCCGACGGCTCGCCTGAATCATCGCGGTATCAATAATGGATCTGTCCTGGACGACACGCGAAAACCATCGAACGGCTTCTCTAGGCTCATCCAATCGTCTGTGAAGCTCCCCAATCAAATACATCAGCTTGGCATCATTGTCCACATGCTCATTCTCAAAAACGGATTGATAGGCATCTAAAGCATGCCTGAGAAAACGTCTTTCCTGTGTTTCTTCCCGACCATATCGGTAAAGCCAGGCTAGATGATGAAGCATGCCAGCAATCAGCCTCTCCTTATCCCCGATCGCTTGCGCGCTCATGAGCGCCAGCTTGTAACATTCGAGCGCTTGCTCCCTCGTCCGCGAACCAGCGTAGTGACGCGGTTTCCAGGTCGTGCCGATCAGCCGGAAATAAGTTTGCTTCTGATCTGGCCGGAGCGACTGAGCGCTATTCTCCGTTGTAGAGAATCCGCATTGAGGACATACTCGAACGACATAAAAATCGGGATTAACTTCTGCTTTATAATAGCCGCAAAAATCTGAATCGACAGCTTTGGCTCGCTTGAAGCTAGAACGCACACGCGAGGTTAAAAACGACATATCGCAGTAAGGGCAGGTGATCTCTGTCTCATAAAGCGGCTCCATCTGCGAATCATCTCCCTAAAAAGCTCTATTCCTCCCGGCCGTCAAGCTCTGTGTTAACGAAATGATAGGCCGGACCGGAAAGGCGGTCTATGACAAATGTTCGGAGGTCCTCCGGCATACCGATTTCTTGCGCAGCTTCGTCCATACATGCCAGCCATGCGGCAGCATGATCCTTTGTAATACGGAAAGGGAGATGGCGCGCTCTCATCATGGGATGTCCATGCTGTTCAGAGAATAGCGGAGGGCCTCCGAAAAACTGGCTCAGAAATTGAATCTGTTTTTCCATAACTGGGCCAATGTCCCTTTGAAACAATGGGGCCAGAAGCTCATTTTTCACAACGCGCGGGTAAAAGGCATGCACAAGACGCTCAACTGTCGCAGCCCCTCCCATAAGCTCATAAGGACTGTTTTGTTTATTCATCGGTTAAACACTCTCCAATTATTAGTTCTAAAGATCCATGATTATAGTCCTACCCAAATAGTTCGAAATATCTAAACAAACACGAAAAAAATGCCCGCATGGCGGGCATTCGGAGGTATGGTAAAGGTAGGAGCTCAGCTTTCGTAATCTTCTTCTCCAGGAGCCATGAGGGACTCGCGAATCACATACACAAAAGCGCATACCAGAATGCCTGCGACAACACTCATTCTCATCACTCCAAGCCTTTAGAGTAATGCTATTGTACCATAAAGCTTGAGGAATGCCACCCCTTTTTGCAAGCGTTTTCTAAAATTTTTAAATTGTTTTGATTTTTCTGAAAACTCATATCCATTCTGATTTCCTGGCCTGTCTCATAGTCTGTTTTAAGGACAAACTTCGGAGCCTTCAGGAAGGAGAGCATTGTAAAATGCTTCGGACTCTTTTGCATCCATCCACTTTAACCGCTCTCATCGCTGTGCTGCTTATGCTTCTAATGGCCTGCTTTCCGGCGCCAGTGCTGGAATCTTCACTAAAAGGGCTTTCCATCTGGTGGGAAGTTCTTTTCCCGGCACTGTTTCCTTTTTTTGTTCTCTCCGAACTTATGCTTGGACTTGGTATTGTTCATTTTGCAGGCAAGCTATTGGATCCATTTATGCGACCTGTCTTCCGTATTCCCGGCAGTGGCGGATTCGTCTTGGCAATGGGCTATTTATCCGGCTATCCGGTCGGTGCGAGGCTGACCTCGCAGCTCTGGGACCAAAGGCTGATAAATAAAGTAGAAGGGGAACGGCTCGTCGCGATTACGACCAGCTCTGATCCTATTTTTCTGATCGGCGCCGTTTCCGTCGGCTTCTTCCATCAGGCAGCAATTGCCCCTGTGCTGGCGGCAGCCCATTATGGCGGCAGTCTTCTCATCGGACTGTTGATGCGATTCCATGGCCGTGAAGAATCGACGTCGGACGCAAGATCAACTTCCAAAGCCCGTCCTCAGCGCGGATTATCCGCTGCCTTAAAAGCGATGCATGTTGCCAGGCAGCTTGACGGCAGGCCTTTCAGCGTTTTGATCAAGGAAGCCATCCAATCCGGCTTAAAACTGATGATCGTAGTCGGAGGTCTTGTCGTGCTTTTCTCCGTAATGATGGAGCTGCTTCGGCAAGCAACCTTACTGAATTTGCTCGAGCAAGCTCTCGGGTTAGTTTTCCAAACTTTCGGAGGCTCCCCCACCTCAGCTACAGCGATTGTAAACGGGCTGTTCGAGGTAACTCTTGGCGCCAAGTCAGCTGCTGAAACTGGGGCTCCACTGGTGCATCAAACAGCTCTTGCCGCATGGGTGCTCAGTTGGGCCGGGCTGTCGGTGCATGCCCAGATCGCAAGCCTGCTCAGCCATACCGGCATGCGTTATAGGCCATTTCTAATCGCCCGCTTCCTGCATGGCCTGCTGGCAGCTGCGCTCGTTTACATCCTATGGGGCTGGCTTGGTCCTGCATAATATATTTAGTCAGCCACCGTCGTGAAATGAAACAGGTTAAGTTGGTCTCGCACATTGTGTTCGTTTTTAATTTCCGCTATCATCAGGGTATCCTGGTTGAATCGGAAGGAGTATCCCCGTTGTTGAACTATGTGGTACTGAGCAGAGGTGACCGTTTTTCCAATGAGCTGACGGAACAATTTCACCGACTGGCGGCTGATCGCGGATTTATCCGCAACGACAAAAAGCCCGATACAGTCATTTCCATTGGCGGGGACGGCACTTTGCTTCATGCCTTTCATACTTATTTGGAACGAATCAACGAAATCGCGTTTGTAGGTGTGCATACGGGGCATCTCGGCTTTTATGCAGACTGGAAGGCCAATGAGCTAGAGGAACTCGTGCGGATGATGGCGGAGAACGAGCCCAAGCTAGTTCATTACCCACTCGCCCAAATCGAGCTTGATACACCGGAAGGAATCACCGGTTATTTGGCCCTCAACGAATTTACACTTAAAGGTGTCGATGGTACGCTCGTTGTACAGGTTAATATCAATGATGAACCGTTCGAGACATTCCGGGGCGATGGCATGGTAATTTCGACTCCGACTGGCAGCACAGCCTACAACAAGAGCTTGAATGGCGCCGTCATTCACCCATCAATGGCTTCCCTGCAGCTAGCCGAAATCGCTTCGATCAATAATCGGGTATACCGCACCCTCGGAACCTCGGTCATTTTGCCGCAGCATCATCACTGCGATCTGATTTCCAAGAAGGATCAGAGGTTGCTGCTGACAATCGACCATCTGAGCATTCAAAGATCGGATATCCGTTCTATTCGCTGCAGCGTCGCCGACTCCAAGGTTACTTTTGCGCGCTATCGGCCGTTCCCCTTCTGGAATCGCGTCCGCGATGCATTCATCGATATGAATGACTGCGATAACGGGCCCGGAGCCCGCAGCTAGGTATATCCCATCTATATGGTAAAAGAAGACGAGCCCCTATTTTCGGTAACATCCGAAATAGGGGCTCGTCCATGTTTATTGATTGCCTGTCGGCGTTGATTCGGGTGGTGTGTTGCCTCCACCTCCGCCAGGATTATGCGGCTTGCGCCGGCCTTGTTGGCGCGGCTCCTGGCCGTTGCTTGAGCGTGCTTCGCCTTGGCTGGCATTGTTGCCTTCGCCAGCTTGGCCTTGCTCAGGCGCGCCTTCGCGGCGGTTACCGCCGCTGCGGCGCTGCGAGCCACCTCTGCGGCCGCCCGAGCTATGCTCGCGCCGCTCGCTGCGCGTGTCCGCGCCAGCGCCAGCTTGCTCGCGCACGGCTGGCGCTGGCGCGCTACCGCCGCCGCGCTCAGCGCTCGCGCCCGGCTCGCTCGGCGCTTGCTCGCGCGCACGCTCCGCTACAGCGCCGCCGCTCTGCTCGCGACGCTCGCGCCGCTCCCGGCGCTCAGCGCCAGGCGCCTGCGCCGCCGGACGCTCGCCGCCGCGCTTCGCGTCGCCGCCGGACGCTTGCTCGCGGCGCTTGGCTCCGCCGCTCTGCTGCGCGGCGCCCTGGCGCTTGCCGCCGCTTCCCTCGCGGCGGCCGCCGCCTTGCTGCGCCCGGCGCTCGCCAGCTGCGCCCGGTTGCGCCTCCGCGGCCAGCTCATCGCCAGCGCGGCGCTCACCCTCCGCGCCTTCCGCTGCGCCACGCTTAGCGCCGCCAGAGCGGGCTTCCGCTCCGCGCCGGCGGTCAACCGCAGGAGGACGGCTGTAGCTGTCCTCCTCAAATCTTCTTACGCCCGGCTCGATGACAATATCGCCCTCGCCTGGCTCCTCTGGAGGAGCGTCAGCATCCATCGATGCCAGCTCCTTCATTTCCATGATGAAGTAAGCACAGCCGAAGTTGCAGTACTCATTAATGTATTCCATGATGCTTGCAAAGCCCGTATCACGGGTCGCCTTGAGATGGCCATCACGATAAAAACCCTTGAGCCGCAGTTGGTTATAACCCCAATCGCCCAAAATATAATCATAACGATCCAGCACATCACTATAGCGATCCCGGAACACCTCAGCGTTCCAAGCGGTTTTATGTTCGTGGATAAGCTCGTACTTTCTGGTTCCGATAAAAATCACCAGTAGCCCTCCTAACGGCCCAAGCGGCAGGTTAAACTCCGGATGCCGCTCCTGCTGCAGATTTGACCTGTTCATGCGCGTGGTACGAACTGCGTACCAATGGTGCGGATTCTACATGACTGAAGCCGCGGGCGAGGCCTTCGACCTTCAGCTGTTTGAATTCGTCCGGGTGCACGTAACGTGCTACCGCCAAGTGGTTCGCGGACGGTTGAAGATACTGTCCCAGCGTCAAAATATCGCAGTCAATAGCACGTAGGTCGTCCATCGCCGCGATGACCTCATCGTACTCTTCTCCGACGCCAAGCATAATGCTGGACTTTGTCGGAATCGACGGATTCATTTCCTTCGCCTGTCGCAGCAGTTCTAGCGAACGTTTGTACTTCGCCTTGGCACGGACACGATCAGACATGCGTTCAACCGTCTCAATGTTGTGGTTGAGAATGTCTGGTTTGGCATCCATTACAACCTGAAGCGCATCTCTGTTACCCAAAAAGTCAGGAATAAGCACTTCAACGCTGCATAAAGGAAGCCGTGCGCGGATCGCTTTAATTGTGGCAGCGAAAATAGAAGCTCCGCCATCCTTGAGATCATCCCGTGCTACCGATGTAACTACGCAGTGTTTCAAGCCCATTTGCTCGGCCGCTTCTGCGACGCGATCCGGTTCCTGCAAGTCGAGCTCGGTCGGCAGACCCGTCTTGACGGCACAGAAGCGACAAGCGCGGGTACAAATATCACCAAGAATCATGAATGTAGCGGTGCGGTTTGCCCAGCATTCGTAAATATTTGGACAACGCGCTTCCTCGCATACGGTATGAAGTGTTTTGGAGCGCATCATATCTTTGAGCTCGGCATAATTGCCGTCTGTCGTTAATTTAATCTTGAGCCATTCCGGCTTCGGTGCCTTGGGTTTAGGCGCTCTCGTGCTCATGGAATCCCCTGCTTTCTGTAGATCGGTCCATTGCATGCTGCTTCAGATATAAGGGCAAATGCTCAGGCTTAAAGCTGTCATCTATTATAGCATGTTTCGGATGTATTTAGCGACTTCGAGCGCTTCCGCAGCACTTCTCTAAATCGCATAAAAACGGCCTTTTAGAAGCTTTTTTCATGTATGTGTTTCGGTCATTTTCGCAAAATAACGGATAATCCGTGACTTTGACCGTGACCTTTCAATCAGTTGTGACCTTTTATGATTTCCCAGCCATAGCGCGGCGCTTCCCATTCTCTAAGTACACGGTAACGGAAAGGCAGCCAACTCGTGACCTGAATGAATTCTTCCTGCTCCAATACAGTGAGGATGTGCTGGAGACGTCCTTCTCGCTTACCAGTATAACGGCAGAGTTTATCAATGGAAAGTACTTGCGATGAAAGCTTGGATTGGTTGACCAATATCCGCAACACTTTACGTTCAATATCATCCAGACGGCGTTCCATCTCGCTCGTTCCCCCTTGTTCGTTATGCCCCCATTATATGCGAACAATATACGAACGCTCAATAAAAAAAGGCTTGCTCCGAGAAATCAGAGCAAGCCTTGTTCCTTCATTATTGGTTCGAGAAGTAGTAACTTCCTCACGGCCTCTTCCTGCCATTTACCGGATCCCATTGCCGTCTGGGACAACTGCAGCACCCGAGACGCAATGCCTGCTGCTGTTACTTGTCCGTCTCCGTAGGCAAGCTGAGGCATGATCGGCTCCAGATATAGCAATTTCGTTTCAGCCGCTGCTCCCCATTTTTTATCCGATAGCCGTTCGGCTAAGTCCCGTACTCTGCCTGCGATGGCAAAGGCCGCTGCGTATTGGCTTGTCTGGCTGAGCTGGTATGCGACACGCTCCTCATAGAGCTCTAATGTCGGTATGCTCTCCGCAATGGCCAGCTCCGCATACAAGCGTACCCACGGAAAGTTCTGGCCGGGACAAAACGGTTTCCGCACCGGATCAATCTGGTAATGGCCCAGCACCGTGTCCGGACCAAACCGGATGTGGTGGCCCCACTCCCGTTCCACTTCCTGCTGAATGTATTTGTGCAGCCAGCAGAGACTCCAGAACTGTTCTTCAGTGAGCGTGCCGTCTGCGCCGTTGCCTGCATAACCCTCATTCTCGATGCTGATGCAGTAAAGATTCGGGTTCACGCCCATATTCTGCACCACTGAAGCTTTCGCCCTTGGGATCGCCTCTGGAACCAGCCCCTGCGTCCAGGCTGCCCGCTTTAGGTTTACGTATTGATGGATCTTGCCGGCTCTGCTGTTTCCGAAGTGAGAGGAAGCCTGAGCCTTCGGGTTTCTAAACCACGCATCCATACTGGTCATCGTGCCAATACTAATATGGTTGACGATGACGATCGGTATATATGCCCGTCCTTTATATGAGCGAGGACCATGGTTCGGCACCCGGTCCCCCATCCATTTCATATCGATCATTGGAAAGCCCCTTTCCTAGAAAGTTTGACGAGCATCGCTTGCTTCTTGCTCCGCTTCTTTTGCATCCTTTTTGCCTTCAACCAGGTTGTAGCCTGTGACGGCTGCTGTCAGTGTGAAGATCAGCTCGTTGCCCAGTTGGAGTTTGAACAGCTCGTCCGCGATGATCAGGCCGAAAGCAACCAAAGTAAAGATGAACTTCCGGCTATTCGCTTTGAAGCCAATCGGCAGACCGTTGGCACCACGTACCACGGTCACATACTCGTTGGCCTTGAAGTAGCCGAGCAGTACTAGTGTTGCTGCTGCCAGGTTCGTCAGGTCGATTTCAACACCAAATAAACGTGTTGCTCCTGCAGCAGCTGCCGCTCCAATCACCGTAAGAGAATCTGCTCTAAACCATTTTTTTATCATGTTCATTTTCCTCCGCTTCTTTATAGGTGAGCTTATGGTAAACAACGTTTCCAGGCCGACTACATCGAGGGCACGCGATCGTGCCGCCAAGAACGAAATACAGAACGTTTTGAGAGCGCGCCGAAAGTTTCTCGACGTCTTCGAAATATTTGCATCCTCCGGACATAATGGATCAACTCCAAGCGCGGCCATCGTACGCCGCTGATTTTCCATAATGATGAGCTGGTTCGCCACATAGGCTTTAACTTCACTCTCATCTTCGAGCAGCCACGGAACCACACGCCGTAGCGCCCGCTTGACCTTGCGCTGCTTTAGCAGCACATAGACGGCCGTCCCGAGTGCGCTCAGTGAGAGGCCATTCTTCCAAACCGTGTGCGTCAGCTCTAAGATAAGGTCATACATGCCGTTCAATCTTCTCCGGGAGCTGAACCGGTACAGAACCGGGAAGAAGCAGCCATTGCGCCACCCATGGACCTAGTAGCGATCCGACCATTCGTAGGCCGTTGTCGTCGAAATCGGACTCTAGCATTTCCGACTCATCCATCTCTATCATCCGACTCCCTCTTTTCGGGCAAAATAAAAGAGCCCCCGTATACGGAGACTCATAGAGTTGGTATAATTATCCGGTACAGCACAGCTTGTGGTGGCGCCCTCCGGAAAGGAGGGACGCCTATGGAAACTTTCCAAGCGATCATGGCCATGTTTGCCTTCGGCAGCTTTCTGCTGGCTCTCCTGACCTACATCGACAAAAGAAAGTAACCCGCCACAGGTTGGACGCCTGACGGGTTACTCTCTGCTCTAAATTCAGTTGGAGGGTTCCACCTACAAAAAGGCTGTACGGAGAGGGAGCGTTGGCGCGCTTCCTCTTTTCGTTTATTTGATACACGGGGCTTTATTCAATTATACCCAAAATTCGCGTGAAGTATACCGAATCCGAATATGAATATTCAAATCTGAATCTTAATTTTCAACATTAGAAAAATGAGATTCATAAAATGATACATCAGCTTCCACTTGAGATTCATAGTAATCCCCGCTACGGCCGCCGCTCGTCATCAAGATCAGGTTTAGCAGAATAATCCCGATGATAATCAGCGTATTGCCCGCCTTCTGGCTCATGCTCCACCTACTTCCCAAGCGCTTTTTTAGCTGCTGCGTTCATTTTAGCATCCAGCTCGTCCAGTGCGCTGCGTTTGTTCCCAGATGGAACATCCTTCGATGTGAGGGTCTCCTTATACTGCTTCTGCAGCCTAGCGATCTCCTTCTGATAGGGCTTCATCTGATTGTATTTCTGTAGATCCTTGGGCTTCATCTCTACTTCGTTAAAATCAGCAGATGCCTTCTTTTTGCTGGCCTTGTCCCACTCTTTATAGAAATCCTCCCGGACCTGGCCACCGCCAGACGTGCTCACGAAGAAGGAACGGGCAATAGGCTGCTCAGTCGGCTTCTTGGCTGGAAGCGGAACTTCCCTCCCGCCGCGCGCTGCATTAATGCCTGTATCGATCATGTCAACGCCGTAGTTGGCAAGACCGGCGCCGTATCCGCTGATTGTGTTGTCGATGATCCGCGGGCTGGCAAGATTCGTTCCCCCTACGCCGATCTGCGCCATGAATGAGCCGATCTCTTTGGACAGCTCACTCGTATAGACTCCGTACTGATCCTTCTTCTCAAAGCGCTGCTCGCCCATTGGGACAACAGGAGAACCTCGGAAGAAAGAGTAATTCGTGACCGCCTCGAGCAGTGGCGTCAGAGCCGTGAACAGTACCGGCGGAGTGAAGGATTTCAGCATCGTCTTGGCGTAACCATCGAAGGCTTCCGGATCGTCGGTTTCCAGCCAGCCGAGGAATCGCTCCGTACTGGTAGCAAACAGCATACCGGCCTCAAACGGTTTTGGGATTCGGACGAACTCGTCTGTCCCTGGAATGCCGATGACGAAGAAATTGTCCTTCTGGTTTTGTGGAATATTATCGAATGTCGCTCGCTCCTCTGGGCTGAGCTGCGTCCGGTTCCATGCGTAGATCGCCGCCGCAGGAAGAACAAGCGTAGTAAAAGCACGCACTAAGAAGGAGGCTGGATTCTCGGCCAACGCCCGAAGCATCTTGTCTGTACCCTGCAGTGAGGCATTGAGGAACGCGATTGAACGGTTTGCCGAACGAATAGCGCTACCGGCACGATTAAAGTCCATCAGGTCCTTTGCCGTATAAGCAGCTTCCTCAATGTCGCCAGTCTTCTTCAACGTTTTGTTGAAAGCTCCCACCTTTGTAGCAAGCTCGGAGACCTCTGCGCCTTGGCGCAACACTCCGACTGTGCCTTTCAACAACTTGTATCCGCTGAGATGCTTGGCCAACTCAGCCGGAGAGGTGACGACCTTCATAGTCTTGTCACGCAGGCTCTGCCTAAACACCGCCTCCATTGCCTCCCGGCTGGCGTCACGGTCGAGCGACATCATTGTACCCATCGCGCCTCCGGAGTTCACAAACTTCTCGTATACGTCTGTCTTACCGACCACATGGCCAAGCCCCTTGAAAAAGTCGATCGGGTTGAAGCCGTACTTACTACTATTGATCATGGCTCCTACTACGTCCCTAAAGGCATTCCGAATGATGAACTCCGGTGTGAGAGTAGCACCAGCCCGCAGCATCCCTGCAGCTCCACCGAGGAAACGCAGGAGGCTATTCGTCGATTCGTCGTCCAGCGAGAGCATTGCGTTGTAGAGGTCTGGGTTACGAACCTTGTACGCGACCTTCTTGCCGTCCTCATATACGTCGATAATATGTTCCTTACCAGATTTCTGGCCCGGTACCCGTTCAACCCATGCACCAGCGCCTTCCACATCCGCTAGAGCTGCAAGACGCTGGCCGACCTTATTCTTCGCCGCCGAGTTCATGACGAGAAAGGTATTCTTGATCATGGACTCAAACGGATTGATAATGCTCCGCTGACTTCCCTCCTCACTCATCTTCCGGATCGGGGTCGTGATGTTGGCGAACGCCTTCGACGCGCCATAGCCTCCGTTCTTAAAACCAGCCACGCCATCGTCATCGAAGTAGCGCATGAAGGGCACGTAGTTAGGATAAAGCCGCTTCATCTCCTGAACCGCCTGCCCGGAAACAACACCAGCGTCCTGTAAGATGCTTAGGAGAGCATTGTTATACTCCATAATCTGCTGATGAGCCTTCTGCACGATCGGATTGCTGTCCCAGCGATTCATAACCTCCATCATCTGGTTTGGAGTGAAGGGTGTCTCCTTACCAAGCCGGCGCAAGTCAAAAGCGTGCTTCACGCTAAGGTAGGTCGCGAAGTCATGCTCGCGCATCCCGATTTCCTCTAACGGCCGGACGATGTTGGCCATGCCATCGCTCAATTGGTTTCCTTTCTCGTCGAAGACACCGCGAGTTACGGCCATCTTGGCGCGTTCAGGGATGCCGCGACTGAGCCGAGCCAGCTTGTAAAGCGACTTAGCTCCTTGTTCGACTTTGCCGGTCAGCGCGAGCTCTGCCAACCGAAGCGGATTTAGGTCATCAAACGCCTGCGTGTAGAAGTTGCTCCAGTTCCAGCGCCGTTGCTTCTGGCCTCCGCCCATCTCGATCAGGCCCTTTGCCTGCTCGTAGTCGCCCTGCTGTAGCCACGTCTGCATGTCACGCTGAACGCGCACCAGACCGCGCTGCATCTTTGCAGGCATCGTGGAGTTGAGGAAAGCTCCGAATTGAGGAGCCAACTGCTTCGCCTGTGCCGGATCGGCAAGGTAAACGCGGAAGAATTCTGCGATTCCTTCATCGAACCACTCACTGCGCGGATACTGCTTATAATCATGGACGGCGACCTGATCCATCATGTTCAGCAGCTCCTGCTCAAGCTGACGATTCTGCTTCAGGTTGAACTTTTTGTCGAAGTGATGGCCAACCTCATGTGCCATGGTGTCCAGATCTTCGGCATAACCGGTTCGGATGACTTCCGGACGAACCTTATAAAGGCCGAGAACCTTCTTCCGGGAAACACCCATACGCCCAGTATCAATTGTTACTCCAAGATTTTTTCGGTAGCTCGCTACGACCTGCACGCGGGAAATTGTTTTGCCGGTACCTGTTACAGTCGGTGACGGTGTTGTTACCGTGGGGCTCCCCGGAAGCGCGATTCGCGCCTGCGATCCTTCCGGAAGTTGCCGCTTGATCTGATTTCGGCTTGTCTGTAGAGAGTCAGCTACCTGCTGCACCGCTGCCCGCTCAGTTGTATCTTCAATTGTTGGAGCCACCGCACGGATCGATGCCAGCTCGTCATCAATATCCTCGATGTCCTTCGGGCGCCAAGGCGGTACATCGCCCATATCGTCAGCAAAGCCCTCATTTACCTGCTTCACAGCGAGCTGTTGCAAGTCCTTATTCGTAGGCTTCCGGCCGTTCTCTGCGAAAAAATCACGGTACCACCGTGGGTTCTCCGACTGTCTGCCGAAACGCCCTGTGACTTCCCCATCGGCGTTCTGAACAAGACCGCCCTGCCTCACACCGCCGCGCTCCGTCATCGACTTTTTGAGGTATTGGTATTGATCATCAACCGCCTGTCCGTACTGTTGCTGCAGCTTATCATACCGGTTCAGATTGCCTGCCAACTCCACGCCTTGATCAGCCGTCGCCTGCCCGCTGATGTTCCGCTCAATGCGCGCAGAAGATGGTACCGGGAAGCTATCCGGAGGAGTAGGAGCATTCGTTCTCTCAATGAACGATTCTATTTCCTTACGCAGAGGAGCTTGCTGCACGTTCCGAATGGCCCGAGGAATCTGTGCCAATCCTTCAACAGCCCCACTGAGGCCACCGCCGAGCAGAGCGCCTGTAACAGCTAGATTAGCGATCTCACCGCCATCAGTTTTGTTCATGGCCATACCGGTTGCAACGTTGGTCGCCGCACCTTCTGCCGCTCCGCCAAGGATCCTCGATGCGAATCCGGGCAATTTGGTTGCTGCAGCACGCTCTACCTGACTCGCAATAGCACCTGCCCCCATAGCCGGACCACCAGCCATTAAGCCACGCGTCAGCTCCGACATACCGCCCCCAAGCCCACGTAAAAACTTATCGAATTCCTCATTGCCTGTCGTCGCATCGTACCGGGGTTTCCCCCACGGAACTGATGAGTTGTAATTTCCTTCTTGGAAGACCTCGCCGGCTCGATAAATGGGAAAGTCCTTCAGATCCTCAAGGAATTGTTGTCCCCTGCTTGTGTTGGTCTCGTAGTGCACCTCTGGAACCTTAATCATGCCTGGCAGTGTCTTCCGTTCCTGTGACTGGCCGAAAACAGCAGCTCCTCGCTTGATTGGATCGAATTCAAAAGGCTCCGGCGAGGATGCCGCAGCCTTCGGAGTTGCCATATAATCAAGATTCTTTTGGATCGTCCAGGGGTTGGTCATTGCATAGACCTGATTCCCAATAGCCTTTTCTTCCGGCGTTCTTAGCGGCGCTGGAGATGTGTCCGCGTAAACAGCCTTCACTCCGGAATAACGAGACGTTCTTCCGTTGCCAGATGAGCTGCTCTCCGTCGATCCATTAAGGGGCTTCACTCCCGCATACTTGCTGGCCATCATCATTCTCCTTTCCAGGCTTTAGCCTAAGATTTTCCTGATGTAGTTCTTAGTCTCTGTTGGAGCATGTGCAAGCCAGTTGTCTCCGTATTTACGGACGGCCTTGTCTACATTACCTCCGCCCCAGTTGTAACCGGCGAGCGCCTTTTGCCAGTCCCCATCATACTTAGCTGCTAGGCCTGAGAGCATTTTACCTGCAGCATCCACTGCTTGGGTTGGGTCATAAGGATCGATGCCATAGCCGCGTGCGGTTGCTGGCATAAATTGCATCATCCCTGCTGCACCACTCTTCTTATTTTTAGCGTTGGGGTTAAATCCTGACTCCGTCTTGGCCACGGATTCTAGGATTCCGGATGGTAGACCGTATTTACTTTGTGCCGAATCGAATAGGCTGGCGTATTGGTTCGGCGCCTCTACACCAGCACCTACTTTCCCATATTTGGCTGATCCGGTGTCGTGATTCTGCCTCCACCTTGGTTCTGTTTCATGAAGGCTGTTTCTTCATCTGAGGTAATACCCATGTAGCGAAGCACCTGCGCAATGCTGCCGTCATCGTATCCCTGAGACTGCATTGAGGTAACCGTGTCCACCCAAACGTTGTATCTCGCACCAGCATTGGTTTTCGGCGGTGTATACCTATACGCCTTACCCGTGCCGTCTTTGCCCTCATACTGAAAGGATTGTGCCAAGTCTTTGATTTGATTAGGGTTGACTGTACGGATCTCCGCGGCCTTACCATCGCTGTATGGGGTACCCGATTGTACTCCGAAGGATTCAAGTCCTGCTGGAGCTTGACCAGTAAGTTTCCAGATGTCAACGAGGCGGTTGAAAGAGTTATTACTATTTTGCTGGCCTTGACTTCCTTGCTGCAGCTGATATGAACGATCGGATTCCAGCACGCCTCTACCATAATCACGGTCATCTTGATAAATACCACGATTGTACTGCTGCTGGGACATCGCTTGATTAAACGCAAGCTGCAATGCCTCCATCGTCTTTCCCTTACCGCCAGCAGCAGCCTGACGGAATAGACCCGTCCAATCCGACTGTGGGTTTACAATATTGCCTGTAAGACCAGCCACTCCAAGAGCAGCATCAAAGTTGGCTTGTCGATTCTGGAGCTGAGATTGCTGGCCCGCGAGGCTCAATGGTGCATTACCGCTCGAAGCCTGACGGAGTAGCCCGCTCCAATCCGACTGCGGTCCCAAAACCTGCCCCGTTAAATTTGAATAGGCTAAAGCCGCTTCGAGGTTCTGCTGCTTACCTGCCATTGTTGACTGACCGTTGTACTGGCCTGTTAAACCAGCCTCCTGCATCAGCTTGTTCCAATCAAACTGATCCTCTGCAAACTGCTGATTGATGTCATCCCGATAGCGGCCGTAGTTGACCTGGTCCATTTCAAAAGCCCGGCCATCGCCGTACTTGAGCAGATCATAGAGTGCCGCCGCTTTATCCGAGTTGACTCCTTGCTGCAGAGCGAGCTCGTTCTTCGCTGCGTTGTTCTGTAACTGTGAGCGCTGCTCACTGATATTTTGAAGGGCGTTCGATTCCTGTCGGTTAATATCCGTGAGCGCCCCCTGCCGACTTGCCGCTTGGGATGCTGCGAGCGTAAGATTTTGCCCATCTCCTGTAAGCCCGGCATTAGCCATTTGCTCCTGCATCGACTGCTGGCCCTGCATAGAGACCACGTCAGATGCATTCCGATTGTCATAGGCTGATTGCTTGGCTTGCGTCTCTTGCGAGTTGTAACCTTGTAGTGCCGTTGCCAGTGCATCTCGAAGTTTCTGTTGCTCCGAAGCTAAGCGGTTATCGTAGAGCGCGTTTAACTCATTCTTCATGCCATTCATATCCGGCCCAGTATAAGATGGTTGGTAACCGCCGCTATTTGGAGATGACTGCGGCATGCCACTTTGCCCACCTTGCATCGGGTAGTTGGGAGAAGGAGTAAACGTCGCTCCACCAGATGGTTGCGACGGTGTAGGTGTGCTGTTGTTTTGTCCAGCCAAGTATGTTCGCAGTTGCCCTGCATTCATGCCTTGGATCTGCTTGGCGAGACTTGGATCAAGTTGAGCATATAACCCTTGAGCTGTACTAGACGCCCAATTTTTATTACCTACATCATACTGATCCTTTGCATACAGGATGTCGTTGAGCAGTTTTCCTGAGCCAGCGCTACCAGTGACGTTAGTTCCCTGTTGTACGTAATTCGTCGAGGGGACAGGAGACGGTGCAGGTGTAGGCGCACTGCTGCCATAAGTGGTATAGTTACCGCCGCTCGGTTTGTTGACAATTGGGTTCTGCAGCGTGAAGCTGCCACCTAGCGCATTACCACCGTTTGCCTGTGATTGCAGAGCTTGTTGTGCCTTCTCGCTACCTGCAGCTGCTGCCTTTTCTTGTGCTGCACGTAACTTGGCCAAATCAATACCAGCCATCTAAACCGCTCCTTCCTCTGGAGGTTGCACCGGATCCGGCGTAGGCTCTACCGGCGGTGTCGCTGGATCAGTAGGAATCACCACCGGCGGTCCGGGCTCCACTGGAGGATCCGGAGTAGGTTCCGGCTCTGGTTGTACTGGACGAGGAGGCATTAACGCCTCTGTCGCTGCATGTTCCTGCTCCGTAACCCAGCCTTTAGCCTTTGCGTTATCCACTTGGTCGTAACTGTATGTTGCAGCAGCGTACTGCTTTACCGGTTGCACGTATTCCACTCGAATGTTTGGAAAAGCCCGATTTCCGTACAAGAAAATGTCGCGAGCGTAGTTTCCTGTTAGGAACGCATAAACCGCCATCTACCGTCCCCCCATGCTATCCAAGATAAATTCCATGAATGCCGTCTGGTCAGCAGACTGTTGTGCCAACTGCTGCTCTAGCTGTTCGATACGGAGCTGGTCCGGCGTCTTTGGAACTAGTCGTGCGCTCCATTCTTCATCAAGCTCAACCTGCGAGCGCATGACCATATTGCTGTTCACGATTTTGTAAATTGGTTGACCGCGTTCGTTAGTCAACGGAATGTTGAAGTGCCTGCCGGACTGCCCGGAGACTGGGATGTCTCCTGGCTGTGGTTGCTCAAAGCCCGTTGTATATCCCAACACGACAAGTCCATCAACGTTGGCTCGAATGTACCATTGGTAATCGTTCATTCAAATCCTCCTCATAGCTCTGCATCAGCAGTCCAATGACAGTACCGCTTTGGGGTTTGTGGACCATTCAGAACATAATCTTGCACAAATCCTCTTTCCCCTATAGAAACTGCAATACTACCATTAACTACAGTACGATCCCCAATTCCGTCATAGATTGCCGTTTCCATGCCCGTGATGCCATATATCTTCACAGTCGGCGCGATGCGCTTTGGCGTTTTAAAACTAATTGAATTAACGGTTGTACCTGTGTTGGTTCCGTCAAAACTAGACGTTAGATTGGACCCCGTATGAGTCGTCGTTCCTGCTTTTGTATTTAAATCGTAGCTTTTCTCGTAATAGCGCTGGCATAAATCCAACTCTTCCCCAATCGATCTTGAAGCAAAAGGAAAAGCCCACTCCCCGACATTTAGCTGGACGTTAGCAAACTCGTAAGTCCCCGTTTTTGCAGTGCTTCCGAGCCTAAGAATTTGGAAATACAAGCAGCTATTATCTGTTATAGTCTTTCCCGTAATGGTTGGAATGTTTAGAGTTATGGATATGGGCTGGAAAGTAGTTGTTAACGTTATTGCAGAATTGACTGATACCCCTGGTGATGGTGAGCCTGCGCTACCGAAAATTTGAAAAGCTGCCACGTCAATCGTGCTGTTATAATTCGCACAGCGAGCATACATACTCAAGGTGACTTTTTGACCTGCAAATGTTCTGACGTCTTCAATTCTTTGGCCTAACGTGACTGCTCCTGTTGATAGTGATGTTACATTCATTGATAAATAATAGTTTGGATTCAGACCACCCAACATCTCTCCTGAAGGAAAAGGCAATCTAGAAACGGCATAAGAAGCTGAGCCTCCGTCATCAGTTACAATCCATCGATCAGCCGTGTATATGTTGCGTCCTGAAAAAGAGCTGCCTCGCTGCCAGATATCAAAGCCTCCGTTAATAAATGCTTGTTTGCTTCGATTTGAAATAGAATATTGGGGCAAAGGATCTGATCCGTTGATATAATCCCGCATCTGATCTAGCGGTTGCATCATCTGGTCCCGAAAGGCCGTTTCGTTGGCCGGCTTCTGCGGGAATGTCACCGTATTCCGAAATCCGTCTGGTGGATTAAATTGAAAAGGCACGCTGCACCTCCTATTTGACTTTTTTCACAATTAGATACTGGATAATCAAACTCATCAGGGAGAGATTCTCGTTCAGAGACGCGTTCGCAAACTCCATCTGGAAGTAAACGACCTTCTTCGTTCGCGGCCGAAGGCGTTCCGGCGGTGGATACTCGTTCACGCTCCACGTCCAAATATCCCAGGCAGCCAGATCCCAACGGAATGAGTTGACGTTTACTTCTTCCTCGTCGACCTTCTCACCCCGCTCGCTGATGTACCGAATGCTTACCGTGCTATAGCCCCCAGCCTTGCTCGTGAACCAGACCTTCTTCACCGTCTTAAGCCAGTCCGGTAAGCCGAAGCTGAAGCGCTTGGTCAGCCAATACGCCTTGATCGGCTGACCGAAGTCATTTTGGTTGGCCGTGAAGCTGACAAGCCGCCCCGCCCCGCGGCTACCGTAGTAGAGCTCACGGTCGCTTTGGGTCCAGCATGCCGCGTCGATACCGCTGAGCGGGAACCATGGGAGCCGTTCCTCGTCAGCTGCCACATTACCGCTGCTCCCGAAGGGACCGAGCCGGTAGTCCCAGACGAAGACGGTCGAGCCGACGCAGAGCCAGTAACGGCCATCGAAGTCGACGCTGCTTGCCGCCTGCAAGTCCGACCGCGGTAGATCCAAGAGCCCCGGCCTCGTCGGCTGCCCGTTGATATTGCCACTAATCGGCTGTACGTTGCGCTCGTCCTTGAGGCTCGTCTGCAGCAGAATGAAGCCGCCCAGCTCCGAGTTAAAGAAAACTATGTTGTTATCAATTATCTGAACACTGCCCGGCATGTCACAGCCTATTGCGCCGTTGATCGGATAGAGCGGGAACGATGCACCGATCTGGCTCGCCCCCCAGAAGCCCTGCGTGACTGGGTTGGAGTAGCTGGTGAAGTACAGGCTGCGCTCCTTGAGGTACACGAGCTTGTCGTAATGCTTAGCACAGGCAATGAGCCGCTCCGAACTGCTACCCACATCCGAATATTCGTTCTCCGGCCAGTAGGTCGGATCCATGAGCCCGCTTCGGAACGCTCGGTTTGGATAACCTGAATTGCCCCATAGGAACACGCGCGTGTCGTTGTCACCGCCGTAGTCAATCGAATAACGGCAGCCACGGATTCGGTCTGCTGCGCCGGGATTAGTCTTATAGGCAGTAACGATGACGTTGTTCGGCGCACTGGTTGGGATCACTCCGGCAGGAGAACCGCCACTGGCGAAATCTACAAAGGCATAGGGCGATGCCGTCCTGTCTACTGTAAAATGTGTTCCCTCCGTCTTCGCCGCACCGTTGATTGTTAGCGTGATGGCCGTCGCATCCATCCCTGTAACTGGCAGATAGTACTTGGTCGCCTTGCCGTCCGAACTAAAGCTGACCTTGAATGCTGGCGTGAGCAGATTGGCCTGTTGATAAGGAGTTCCACCACCGCTCGGTGGAACCGAAATCGTCAACGTTGGCACGAAGCCCGTTACGTTAGCCGCGGCGAAGCTGTTGTCGATGACAACGTACTGGCTGCCGTTGAGATAATAGAGTTTCCCGCCGCCGAATGCGAAGAAGGTACCTGGCGTATTAGCTAAGCCACTCATAAGAGATACAGGCGCGCTACTACCGCCCTGTCGGTACAACCCTGTTCCCCAAGCAAAGACGCGCTGCCCCATCCAAAGGCGCTCATATGCCCCATTCACACGACCAGCTCCAAGCGAAGTAGCGAAGACGTAGGCTTGGCCATCCCTCTTACTCAGAATGCTGCCGTTATCGTTGGCCAGCATGTTGAGCATAGCCGGGCTTTGGTTGTCCCGGATCTGCGTAGGATCGTACTTATAGGAGACGCCGCCAGAAAGCATGACCTGCGAGTCTGCACCGAGCCGCAGCTCGGGTGGAGGCGCAGTTGCCGCTGGGCGGTCTATCGAGATGCCCATCTAATCACCTCTCTACGCTGAAGGTCATGTACTGGCTGACTCGCGTCTGAAGCTGATCGAAGGCCGAGTTGAACAGACCGAGGAACGTGGCCGCCTTCTCGCGACTTTCGTTGTCCGGCTCCAGACTCAACACGTAAAAATTGGCGTAGTAGCAGAACAACAGATGGTCTACTCGATTTTCTGGCACGAGCGGAACTGCAGCCAGATTGCTGATAGGAAGTCGCGGAGGAAGATAGGCATACTCCACCTGCGGATTAGTCGCCCCAAAGCCAAGGCAGTAGATCGTCGACTGATTGCGCTGCGTCCAGTCCACCGCCTCATCATCTGCGTACACGTTCAGTAGCTTAACTGCTGGCATCGTTAAGCTGCTGAGATCAAAGGATCCTCTCTCACTCAGCACCACTGGCTCCACCGCCGTCAGCACGTACTTTTCACGGGCGATCAGCTGATAGGCATAGTTGATCCCCGTCACGATCTTGGATGCGACAGACAACTCCTCACCCTCATAAGTCCCCGCTGCCGACTTAGTTAACGTCTCATCGATGTCACCCGCGCACTGCTGGATCATCTCGTCCAGCGTCATGAATCATCCCTCCTCGAACGTAAAAAGGGCAGGGCACGAATGCCCTGCCCTTGGTTTCAACCTTCGTTCACTGCTTCCGTGCCAGTTACCTCGACGATGGCCGATCCGAACAAGCGATGGCCTTTAATAAAGTCGACCTCTTTTTTCACTGTTGTGCTGTAATCCCCGTTTTCAAACCGAATATGCTGGCCCGGAACCGGTACGATAATACCATCAACGATGCTGTTACGCGCTTGAACCATGCAGAGCACTTGGTTGGCGCATCGACTGTTGAACCTTGCCATTGGACTATCTCCCTTCGATTAGCTCAAATACTAGCTAGTAACACCTGTCAAGACGGCGTGCGTCTCCGGATTACGGACCTCAAGCCCAGCCTCTGTAATGTACTGGTCAATCCGAGCATCTGCGTCGTTGGCTTGGATGTTCGTCTCCAGCTTTGTGTCGCGGCCAGCGAGTGGGCGGTGCTTAACATTGCCTGGATCAATGATGACGCCGTGTCCACCGTAAACCGCGCCTTCCAGAATGTGCTGATAATTTATGAGCTGATACTTTCCGAATGGCGTGACATATTCGAAGATCTCCAAGCCGAAGCTCTTCGCCGTTTGGTTGATCTGCAGTTTACCCATAGCCCAGCCATTGATCACTGAAATCAGGCGAGCAGAACAGAGCATAATTTTCTCTTTGGATCCGTATTTGAACACAACCTCAGAGATGTTGTTGTCAAATTCGGGCTGTGTTAGCAGGCCTCCGGCGTCATAGTTATTTTTGTTGAGATAGGACAACAGACCACCCGTAGCCCTCATCGGCTTAGCACCAGACGTGTCCAGCTTACGCTCACCGAACATATAGGAGCGTGCAATATCGATCTTGTGCTGCACGCCACCCTTCATTTGCTGATAGCTCAAGTCCTTGCCACCGTACATCTTCGTTGCGTTTTCGGTGTTTGTCACACCAAATGGCGTTTTGAAGATCTGCGTGTAGTTGAATTTGTTAACCTCTTGAGTCGACTTGATTTCCCGCGTGCCGGATCCCTCTTGATTGACATTGCCAATGATGACCAGCGGATCATCGTTAACGATTGCCGCAGCAGCTGTAAGGCCATATCCGCGGCCTACCGTAATCGTATTGGTTCCGCTGTTAACTGTCTTGACCAGCATTACCTCACCTGTGCGCGGTACCTTGAGGATGTCGTTGACGC
Organism: Paenibacillus herberti; assembly: GCF_002233675.1. Lineage (GTDB taxonomy): Bacteria > Bacillota > Bacilli > Paenibacillales > Paenibacillaceae > Paenibacillus_O > Paenibacillus_O herberti. Next base: position 2,687,804 of record NZ_NMUQ01000001.1, read on the forward strand.
TGAAGTAGGAACCATTGTCTACGACCATAGAGGTATCAGTCGCAATGTAACCAGCAGCCAAGTTAATCGCATCCCAACGTGGTAGCAAGTCATCTTCCAACCACTCAAATTTCGGACTGTTGGCAACCTCTGTATTGCGTTTGGCAATTTTGAGGAAAGAAATCAAAGGCTCTGCATTAGGTTGCAGCAGGCCGATCGTATCGGACATGTCTACTACAATTTTACTTTGTGCGATATTGGCTGTATCGCGTACACCGGTAACAAGCGGTGGCATATGGGATCACACTCCTGATTGGGTTGGGTTAACCGAAGATGCCTCCGCCTGCACTAGCAGCGAGGATGTTGGCCTTCATCTGCTCGATAGGGGAAAGCTCGCCTTCGGATTGCTTCTTGCCGCTTCCTTTTGGCAGGTTCGCGGCTTTCTTGGTTCTGCGTGAAGCTGTACTCTCCTCGCGGCCTGCTCTCTTGCCTTGCTCGTATGCCTTGGCCCCGGATTCGCCGAAAGCCTCGGCGGCCGCCATGCGTAGAATGCGTGGTGATGGATTCTTGATCAGCCCAGGGTTGCCGAGTTCGTTGGCAATCTCGGCCACTTTCCCAAACAATTGCCCCATGCCCTCGTCAGTCGTCGCCTTCGGGTACTGCTTGGCCAGCGTTTCGACGTTACGCATCAGTTGCTCATCTTCGCGTGCTTGCTGCAGAGGCGCCACTTGTTGATGCGTCGCCATCGAGACAAGCTGCTGGATTGTCCCAAGCGGGTTATCCCGGAAGTGATCCCAGAACACTGAATTGGGATCCATAGGCTGTCCGCCTGGCTGCGTTTGAGGTTGTTGTTGAATTGGAGCAGCTGCAGGTTGTTGTCGGCTCTTCGTGAATTCCCGCTGGAGGTTCTGGTAAGCCTTCGTCAAGTCCTCCGGTGTTTTGAATTTGCCAAGAATGAGCTCATCGCCTTGTCCGGATTCATCCGGGGACGCATCATCCTCATCGCCATCCTCGTCTTGCTCTGCACCGTCCTCAAAGTCGTCCTGCTCTTCGGGATCAGCGCCTTCGCCTTCGGTGATTTGTCCGGCCGCCAGCTCTTCTTGTCCGGTCGTGTCCGGGGATTCGCTCACGGTTATCGTACCTTCGTCGCCGAAAATGCTCATGGGTGATGCTCCTCTCAATTTGTGGAATATAAAAAGGCTCCCGTAGGAGCCGATCCACCGTAGTGGTTAATGGGCGCCAGAGTCTCGCTGACGCCCAGGGATCAATTGCGTGCGATGCCTGCGTTTGCCCAAAACACCGACTGTTCAAGGTTAGTCATGGCCAACGACTTCTCGCGACTGTTCGGTACCTCAGCCTCGATCAGGTAGGCCAACTCCTTGGCCATGCTCCGAATCTTCTCGTACTGCTCTGGCTGTCCTTCTTTCGGGGCGTGGTACTTAAAATTGTTCTCAATCTGCTGGCTCATCATCATCAATTCCCTTCTCAATCGTAGTGGATATATATAAAAGCACCGACTCCAGAGCCTCGACTCCGGCGCGGTGCTGAATAACTTCTTCCCAACTACCACACGTCCGCAGTTGCTGCATACGGTCATGGATGCGCCCTGCTATGAAGCTCTCTACCTGTTGCCAGCCGGCCATCTCAACGAGGAAGCGCAACTCTTGCGCCTGCTGCTGCGCACTCATAATCCCGATTCCTGCATCTGCAGCCCTTGTTCCTGCATCAGTGCGGTGTTTGCACCTCCGCCCGCCGCAATCCCACCATCAGGAGGAGCGCCTTGCGGATCCGGTTGCTGCCCAGCGCCTTGAGCAAACGGTATTAGCGCCTGGGCGATGTCCGGCGGCAAAGTCTGGAGGAACTGCATGACGGCCTGCTGCTGAATCTGGCCATTAAGCTCAGCATCGGTCGGCAGCAGCTCGTCCGTATCTTGGATGTCGTAGGCTTCGAGGATCTTCTCCAGCAAAGCGCGCCGCTTCAATGGGAATTGCTGATAGAAAGGATCCTTGCTCGCGATGTTGTAGAGCTCAACCATCCGTTGTTTGTAGGCTTCCTTGTTGGCGATAGGCTCGACGCTACTGCCTGCCGGAGTCAGGAAGAATTCGCCTTGGATCTCCTCCGGGCTGATCTCCGGCCACTCCGCTTCGTCCTTGTCAAAGAGCGGGAGAAGCCGGATGTCGTCGATATACTGCTGGTTTAACTGAATCATCTTCCGGCTAATGGCAACCAACAACTTCTTTTCCAAGCTTGAAATGATCATCTTGAAGCGTACACTGGCGTTGTTGTCCTTGCTCATGGTCGTCGTAGCCGTCTCACTTGCACCGCTGGATCCCATCACTACATCCTGTGCGCCAGTAGCATCCTGAGCATCCTTTTTGATCGTGGCCTCTTGGTTATATGAGTTGCCTAGATTGCTGTCTGAAGCGTCTAGCGTCACCAGATCATCCATTTTGTCGACCTCGACGATGCCACCTTGCCGCCATTTGAGCTGGTTGCGATCGACAACCGCACCTCGTCGCACCTTCCACATCCTACGCATGCTGTATGAACGGTAGTCGATGCGTTGATTCCGCTCCGTATTCAGCTCCATCTGTAGATCATAGAGAGTCTCCATTACCCCTATGCCGTAGAAGTTGCCGGGATCGTCGCAGTACACGTCCTTGTCGTAGGGCTTTTTCTTGTGCCAGAACGGATTTCCCCCGTCCTTCGCCAGGTACGTCCGGTTGATAATGATGACCTGCCGGTCGTCCTCCCAGTAGAAGTGCACCTCGTAGAGACTGTCATCTCCGTCCTGCTCCAAATTGGCATCGTCGACGTTTGGTAGCCCGATCGCGTTCATACGATAATCGCGGGCCTTATTCTTGGCCGACTGCTTCGGGATCTTCTTCCAGTCCAGCTTCATCTCGTCATCATCGTCGGCCATGCGTTGAAGCTCCTCTTTTGAGAGGTAGGCGGCATGGCCACAATACCGCGCATCTTCAATATCCTCCGCGTTCGGATCCACGAAAAATAGGCCCAAGTCCATGAACTTGACCTCTGGATCGTCGTAATCGATTGTAGTCTCCTCAATCGGCTGCCAATCTTGGACGGGAGTCATGCCATCATCGTCCATCAGCGGCATTGGCTCACCCGTTAACGGATCCAGCTCGTCGCTCATGACTGGCTGCAGCTCTCGACGGATACGCTTCCGCTCCGAGTATCGCCAGCCCGTGTAGGCGACCGTCGTACCATAGAGGCAGCAGGTTTTAAGCCCGCTAATGAACAGGTCCTGCAAGTCCATCGGCACGTTATGCTGATAGTCCAGCAGTACCTCCATCTTCCGAGCTGCAGCCTCCCAAGGCTTCGTTTCCTTATTAGTCCGGAAATCCATCACATCAATCGGCACGCCCCGCAATCGCACATACGGACGCGCAGCGAACAGCGTCTCCACCAAGCGTGGAAGGATCGTCTCAAGCATCGTGAAAGCCATGGGAATGCTGATGTTGCTCCTGTCGGTGATGACCTTACCCGTCTGCCTATCAGTCAGCTTATCCACCATGTTGCGATAGATCTTGTAGTATCGAGTCCATCGCTCCTTGTATGTGCGATCCCGGTAGTTCTCGGACGCTTCGATTCTGGTCATGTACCAGGCCGCCGTTCTCTTTTTATTGCTGCTTGTTGCCATCCTTGTCCCTCCTCCCCTCTATGACTGGATCACCCACGCGGTAGAGCTTACCGTCAATCCCCATACAGGCTAGCGGCCGCCCACAACTACGACAGCAGTACGCAGCTCCTGGGTCCCCGTAGAGATCGATTATCAAATGCCGATTCCTGCAGCAATCTATCATCAAGCCAGTTGCCTCCCGGTCTGCCCGAGAGTACTGGAGCCGTATCGTTCGCTTCAATACCCTGTCCCTCCAAACGCCACCTCATAATCGCCTGTGTCATACTGCTGCTCCGGCTCAAGCTGCATACTCTGCTGCCCGCGAGCCTGATGAGCAATGGCCAACGACAGGATCAGGTCATCGTGCTTGCCTGGTGATGCTTCGGGCTTACCCGTCGGCCCGCGAACGAAGGACAGCATCTCGTGCAGCGTCGCCAGGTCGTTGATTAGCTCGATGCTCTCACGCACAACCGTGACCAACTCAGCGATGATGACCGGTCGCGTGACGCTCGTCGTCCGGAAGCCGTGCTTGGTCTGCTCCGGCTCGTTGATGTCATCCAGCTTCTCGCACCGGTATTGCCGCCAGTATCCTAGCCGCTCCAGCTCCTTGATCGGATGCAAGTCGAAGTTCATTTCGATGGCCAGTAGCGCGTAACCGTAATACTTACCGAAGCAATACATCTGCTTGGCATACAAGTCCGTGTCACTGTGGCCGTGCCAGACCGCTACCTGCTCGCCGGTGATGTTGTCGAGCATCTGGCCAGCGGAATAGTCCTTGCCGCCCTCAGATGTGTCGCCGCCCATCGCGTACGGCCGCCGTGGCTCCGGATATTTGTATATGGTGCAAACACCATTAGGATCCGGCATGAACCGAATGGAACTGTCGACTATCCGTTCCTGTTGGTAGGTATAGACGAAGCTGCCTCGAACCGGCCCCTCGCCTGCCTTGCGCTGTTCCTCGTACTTGACGCGGAGCAGCTCGATGCGAACCATAACCTTCCTGCTGTCGAACACCGGCGTACCTGTCATGAGGAAAGCCTCCAGGTCGTTCGCGGGATACTCCTGCCGGAACTGATCCTCCTTGCTTCGGTCCGCCGTCTGCGGCATCTCGCTGATCTTCCAGCGCCGCCACTTGATCTGCTCCATGCTGAGTCCGTACCGCTCGACCAGCTTCTGCTCCTCATCGTCGTACTCGAGTCGCTCGCCGACCGCTAGCGGAAGCAGATACTCCGGATGCTGGAACCAGGCATAGAAATGTGCGCGCCAGTTGTTCCCGCCGCGCTTCGCATCCTCATAGGTTTGGTGGTAGTAGTTGCCGACGCCGTTGGCCGTGCTCTCGATGACAATTTCGCCATCAGGTGGCACCGCCTGCAGGAGGCCGGTCATCAGCTCCTCTGGATTCGGCCAGAAGGCGGTCTCGGAACAGAGCAGATAGTTAATCGTCTGTCCGCGACCGAAGCTGGATGAGCCCGCAGTACCTACGTAGATCCGGCTGTTGTTCCCCGCGAAGAAGAACTCCTTCCGGTTGCCGTACTTCGGCCGGTTCTTGCCGTTGTTCAGCTGCTCCTTCTTCGCTTCTGGCAGCCGCTCGTACATCAGCTGGACCGTCTGGAAGAGCTTCTGCGTACTGTCCGCATCATGCGCCACGACAACGGCCGTGACATTCTCCTCATTGACAACCGCCTCAAAAAACCTCGCCAGCGTGAGCGTTGAAAAGCCCAGCTGGCGAGGTTTTAGGATAATGTCGCGATTCGTCTTGTCATTCCAGTACAGATCCTGAATCGGGTTGAAGCGAAGCTGAACGACCTGCTTCGTCTTGTTCCGGATATAGAACCGCTCCTGGATGTACTCGCGCGGCCTCCGCTCCCACTTGGGTGTGTTTTTTACCTTCGCCTGCTCCTTGATTCGGTTATGGATTTTGGCAAGAAACATTGCCTCTTTCACCACCAATAAAAAAACACCTCCAAAGGAGGCGTCTTCTTTACTTAAAATAGTCTTTTACTTTTGCAGCAACGAATTCTTTCCCTGCCTCACCCTGCATTTCTTCCCAGGTAGAAAAGTTCGTTTTATCAGAAACGTAAGCATTCAACTCAGTTTCGTCAATCTTCTTGAAATCCTCATTCGAGTTAATTTCAAATGGGCTTGCATCAAGGAACTCATCGAGAGAAGAAAATTGAGTATTCCGCTTCATAAAAGACTCATTCATGAGATCTTTTAAAGAATGCTCTCCATTGACATCATCCTTCATGGCATCATTTAATCCGGCGAGCTTCTTTTGAAGTTCCTTTAAACCTTTGATTTCCATCTTCCACACCTCCCTTCCAATTTATTCTACATCGGAAGGGAGGCTCTATCAATTCACGTTTTCATAACCCCTCATCTGCTGTTGCTGCTCAACAATCCGCTGCAAGCGCGGGTTGGCCGCGATCTTTGTCTCGGCTATCTCGTAAGCTTCGGCATTCTCCTGTCGAAAGATGTCCATGAAGACGGACAGGTACTCCTGGATCAGCGAGAACTCGAACGCCTTCTCCCGTAGTGTCGCCATGAACCTTGCGTTCTCCCGCAGCTCCCTATTAAGAGCCGTCATCGTGCCGATATTACGCCGAAGCTCCAAGGTGAAGCCGATGCCCCAGCTATCCAGCGCGGATACATCGACACCGTCATCCTTGAGCATGTCCCGCATCATGATCATGCGCCGCTCGAACATGTCCGGCAGGTCAGCGATCCAATCAAAGCGATCAGCCAGCGCCTGTGTTGTCCGGAACTGAAGCTCTATCAGGTCAATGTCACGATCGATCAGCTTCGTCACACGCTCAGGATCCTTGCGCACTATCCGCTGCTTCTGTTCTACCGGTACTTTAGTGGAGACAGGTGCTGCAGCAGCTTGAGCTGGAGTAATCTTGCTTACCTCCAAAGTCTCCAAGTACCGCCGCACTGCCATATTGCTAATAGGCTCCTCCGCTTCCTTTGAACACTGCGCCGCAATCTGCTGCGGATTCTTCCCATCTTTAATGCCGGCCGCAACGATGTGCTGCAGACCAAGCTGTTCAATCTTCAGCGGCTTTGCCATCGTCCGCCCTCCTTAACGTTAAAAATTAAACGACGAGGCTTGGAGCCTAGGCTTTCCGTTAAAATCCCAATCAAAAAAGCCTCAATCCCTTTTATAGCAAGGGCTCGAGGCTTAACGTTATGCTTTTCGTTAAATGGCGAGGTGTACGACTAAATAATTACTCAATAATTTCAACGGTATCATTTATAAGTGCCTCTTTGTTTTTAATAATCTTCGTTAGTAAACGATTCGTAGGCACTAATGAATTTTGTTCAACAATAACTAGTTCATTATCTCTCGTAAAGTGAACAATACAACCACCATTTTCAAGTATTTTCGTAATTTTCCCTAGCCCATGAATTTTATGAGATACGTTTTGTCCACGTATTAAATCAAAGTCTTTCACAATATAGTTATTATTGATCTGTTCTAACTTATTGACTTTTGTCGATATGTTATTTATTGCTTCAAGTATTACCAAGGTATCATGTGCTATTTCAGATACCTTTTCAGTCGCCGGTTTTATTCCCACAAATTTCATTAGAGAATTCAGATCTCCGGAGTCCCGATTTTCATATGTGGCTTTTAATGATTTCTCGATTGCAGTTATGTCTCTTTCGACGGTATCGATCCGTAAAGAGCTACTATATTCAACATCGCGTAAAACAGAAATATCAAATATACGTTGAGTTAGGTTATCTTTTATTAGGGTTACAGGCTTATCAAATGCCTGCCTTATTCCCAATTCGTATAGCACGTTTGGATTTCTACCACTTAAATCGCAAATAGCCATATCACAATCCAAAATTTGCTTTATTATATCAACAACAATTACATTTGTTTGCAGTACATCATCTGCTCTAATTGCTTTAAATCCTGCTCTCTTACAAGCCTCTCTTATAATGTAATCATATACACGTTTAAAATGCCCTTGCTCATAACCATCGGCATCAGCAATTGGCATAATCACAAAGCAGGTTTTTAAAGATTGGACATTCTCTTCATCACTATCAGCTAATATATTTGTCAAAAAGACTCCCCCTAAATCATATGGAAAATTAACAATAAAAAAAGCTTATCCCAGAAGGAATAAGCTCGTCAATAGTACTAGTTTTTTTCATAAAACTGATCTATCCGTGCTATTGAATCCTGTTCCTCTAGCTTCAGATCAACAATTAACTTCTTATATCCAAGTACTATTTCATCAACTATTAATTTTTCAGTTAATTGAATATGTTTTTTTACTGGCTCAACATCAACTCCAGCACTATTTCTTAAAATACATTCTCGTATATATATTAAAACCTCATATTCGCTCACTCTTTTTAATAATAAATGAGAGGATAGCTCTTTATTTTCTTTTACAATATTAATTATATCAGTACGATCTATAAACAACGGTTCATCTTTAGCTCTTGTAAAAATATGATACAAAGTAAATCCCATAACACTTGGGGCTCTATTAACTAAATCAAATATAGGGAATGAATTGCGAGTGAATTCCTTAGGCAAATATCCTCTCACTAATTCTTGTTTAACTAAGTGAGAATATAACGGTGCATAGACTCTCTCTAATTTCTTTAAATTTAAATCCCTGTTCTTTTCAAATTGATATTTTTTCATGTTAGATAAGCCTGACAAAAAAGTCCCAGCAACACCGATAAGCGTAATGATGCTAATAAAATCAGTGAGTTTCACCTCTCTCTGACTCCCTTCAACAATTAAAAAGCTAAATTTCCAAGAAGAAACAAATTAAGCTTCTTGATTAGAACTTTTCCGTATAGTGCTTTATCTGTTCTTTAATTTTAGAATGCATAACCTCCTGCTTCATGACAAAGTGCTCTTCATATCCGCGACAAGAGTACCGGAGGTATATATCGGCACTTGAGTGATTTTCCGAAAGCATTCGAATATTACGGCTGCGAAGTTCACGCCGAAGGAAGTAGATTTCGTTAATAAATTGATTCAAAACGTTGTAAATAGTCATCTTATAGACACGCAGGAGTGGGTATGATGAGTTTTCAAGCTCTAGAAGTTCCTTATGAGCCATCTTCTCCAGGTAAAGCAGGAAGATGTATTTACTAATCATCAAGCGCTCCTCCGCAGTGGAGACCTTTACCGCTTTAGCAACTTGCGCTCCATGTCTACCTACATAATAGGCACCTCTCTTATGATGGAGGCGGGAACAAATGGTTTTTTGATGCCCTCTCTCGTCCATTCCTTTATTTTGTGTTCCTAGAACGATACTTTCATCCGTCAGTTCTGAAAGGGTTACGCTCAAGCGACTCACCGGCATACCATTCCAAAGTTCGCGCAGGACCTTTACCGCTATTTCAGCTATCTCGTGAATCAGAAAGGTCGGCTGAGATAGCTTAATCTGCCGACTAAAACCACCAGTTTGATCCCCTTCTGTCTCAATAGCAGATATGGAGACAACCGCAGTCCTATAATTATGCCGCCTCATTTGTTGAGAGACTTCTATTATTAATTCTAGTAAAACAGCCTCGATATCTGCCAAGCTGCGGAATATCTGCAACTGGAGTGCTCTACTTTGACTAAAAGATTCCTGTATGTCTGTTTTAACGAGGCTTGGATCGAGTCCCCTGGCCATTTGCCAGTAATAGACCGCCAGATTATCACTCTGTTTACCCATCTCAATTGACAAACGACTTTTAAACTCCTGGAGCTCTAAACGGGCAATGTTACCTATTGTGAGAAGCACCATTTGTGTAAAATGGCGTGTCATCCTTGCCCCCACCATGAATAACTGTTTCACCGGCAGCGTCCAAAAAGTCGACTCCAGCATCTCGCGCCATAGCGTAAACACGCCTTCCGGCCCTTCTTTTGTACAATTATCAATGGCCATCTTGGCCATAATTTTGGTTGGCCCGATCCCTATTCGGGCCCAAACGCCAGTGGACAAGAAGATATGATTTTGAATAATATGAGCCAATTCTTCTGGAGTATCGTATAAATTGGCAGAAATCGTGATGTCTATGAACTGCTCATCAATACTAAATGGTTGAAACTGGTCTGAATAAGATTTAAGAATGTTGCTAATAAGATGAGAAATTTCAATGTAGGCTTTGATTCGAGGCCGGATAACTACGAGCTCGGGGCATTTAGCCAGCGCCTCTCTAATAAGCCAACCAGTCAATACACCTCTCTCCTTAGCCATCGGGCAGACCGCCAGCACCATGCCGTCCATGCTCGCTGGATCCCCTACGACGACAGGGCGATTTTTGTATTGTGGATGTGCCGCTTTTTCCATAGACGCATAAAGCGATTGGAAATCAATAAACAAAATTACTCTCCCCTGTTGATTCACTAGAATCACCTCAGAGGATAGTATATTGGTATCCCATGTTCTTTCCAATAGAATCTATTAACTCAAAAAAAGCTTATTCCAAAAGGAACAAGCTCGTCATCTTTGTATTTTCGATTTTCTCACGTGCCCGCTCAATATACTTCTGAACACTGCTCCGCCCAACATGAAGCTCCCTGCTAATCTCCTCGAACGTCATACCGTCGACCACATTCAGCATGTAACATTGCCGCTCCCTTTGAGAGAGGTCCCGCATAGCCTCCTCAATGCGGAAGCGCTCGTCATCTGTCAGGTCGCGAGAGCTTTTGTCCCTCTCAATCACCCAGCGACTGTTCGGGCTGCTATAGCTGTCTAGAATCGACGGATCCCAAGTCTGAACGCGCACCGCACGCTCCGCACCAGTGAAGCTTCCTGGCCGTCGGCCAGTCTCCAGCCAGTCGATGACGTAATCGCACTCCGCCACCATTTCAGCAAGGACTCGCCGCTCTGCCTTATCGGTTGCCCTTGAATGCACGGCACGTGTCATCTTCCGGGAGCGCCGGTAGTTGTCAGCTGTCGCCGGCCCCATGTTCATGATTGTAAAGGCTTCATACTTCGTATACAGCGGTCCGATTGCCATTCTCTGTTCATCCTCCTTCTAAATGAGCCAAAGAGCGCCGCTATGGGCGCTCCTGGCGATTGTTTATGAATTAGGCCGACTGTGTTCCGTGCATTACGGGAATCCGTTGCGCTTCGAGGCGTTCAATTCTTCCTTCCAGTGCTGTGAATCTTGCAATAACTTCTTCTGGCGAGAGCGCCACCGCTCCATCAGCGGGCTGTCCGTCCAAGGAGTCGTGTGGAACCGCATCCGTAGAAAATCGCTCGTCTGCCGGTTTCACCTCTTCCGCCGGTACACTCGCTGGTGCATCATCAGCCGCAGAGGGAAAGATGACGGATCCGGACAAGGGAGGTACTGGAAGCGGATCAATACCGCGGGCTTGGAGTTGACGGTTGAGTTGCTCCAGCTTCTCGCGTTTCAGTCGCTCTTCCCGATCCTCATCGCTCTCTTTTGGAAGCGTGGATGTCAGGATCATGCCACCCTTGTTGCCGGAGCTTTGACGGCTACGGTATGTCCGCATCATGCCTTCCAACTCGTCAATCTGGCGTTTGTAGCTATCATTCTGGACTTTCAACCGTTGAGCTTCCGCCTGTGACTCTTCAAGCATCGCCACAGCGTTGTCGCGCTTCTGCTCGGCGTCCTGCATCCCTTCAACGGCAGCATGTTTAGCTGAGCGCTCCCTTCGCATTTCTTCTGCCGTATCATCCACTAGGCGCTTTGTCTCAGTAGCTTGCTCTGATAGTGCCTGGAGCTGTTCCTGTAATTCCCGCTCACGCACCACATATTCATCAATCAACGTAGCGAGCTCATCGTTGTGCTGTGCGAACGCGTACTCTTTGACCTGGCTAATTAAGTTCCGGATCTCGCCGTTAGCACCTGTGACTCCCCAACGAGCATCATAATCCTCTGGCAGCTGCACATCCGCAACCTCTTCAGCCTGACGCTGGAGGCGCCCGGCCTCTTTAATCTGAGTCAGGATCCCAGCTTGCTCATTTTCCAGCACAGTCCGGCGGAAGCGATCATCCGGGTTGTCAGGGTTCAAAGCGCTCCTCTCTTCCTCAAGGGCATCGTACTTGGCTTGCATCTCTTCTTGTGGCATTTCTTCATGTCTCCTCTCAGAATCTCCTGTGATTGAGGTTCGAACATCTTGAGGAGACCAACCTCCCGGCCCGTCGAGTCCTTCAGAATCGCGTAGCCCCCATGAATCTCCCATCGGCCCTTTACCATCGCCCTCTCCTGCCTTATGATTGAGTTGTGAGTGTTCTGGCCGCCTTGTGCGGCCTTTTTTATTTATCCAGCTGAGGAAGCGCATTGTTCCCTCCTTGGTAATGGGAGTCGCGAAGCCATCCGATAACTAGTTTTAAAAGGGGTGTAATCAATATGAAACTAGTTATTAAATGGATTAAGGTTGTGTACGCTCTTACAATTATTTTAGTAATTTTGTTTTTGGGGTTCTTTCTCATTGGCGGCATAGCTAGTAAAACTCTTATTAAAGACACCGTTTTTGTAAACTCAATGGCGTTATTTCTAGGAGCCCTTTCTCTCCCGGGAATAACCGCTCAACTTTTTGATTTAGTACATCAAGAAAAGAAAAAATTTATGGCTACTACTTGCTGCCCAAACTGCAAACACCAAGTGGAATTACGAATTTCTGAAGAATCCTAATCCAGGCAAAAGAATCCTTTCCCAATTCGCTCAATGTCCGCCTCAGTTGCCGGCGAGACAATGAACGCTCTGCCTCCGATAATCAGGACTTCTTCCTGCCCTTCTTCGAGCTTCAGCAGCTCGGCTTCATACGGAAATTTTCTATCGCACATGCTATCCTCCAAGGGAAACGGGGCTTAGGCAGCCCCGTTGTCTTCTCTCTGCTCGTGAATCATGCGCTTGACGCGTTTCTTGTATGCGGTGAAACTCACCTGAAGCTTGGAGCTGCTAGTGTTGAGCCACCTCGCTATCTTGACCCACGACTCTCCGCTATCGCGCTTTCTGGAAAGGATGCCGGGGAAGTCGAACGGAATGTCTTGGAAGGTTGGTTTAACAGAGAGAATGAAGTCTTCAAGCTCTTCCTTGCTCACGTCTTCCTCTTCCTCACTGTCGTTTTTTGACTCACCTTCTTCGGCGCTGTCTCCTGGCTCTGAATCGCCCGGTTCTTCTGACTGCTCTTGCTCTCCTTCGCCCGTCTCTTCACTGCTAGCACCCGGATCGTCGGAGCCAAAGTCTAGCTCCATTTCCGGATCGCCCTCGCCATCTTCTGACCGCCCAGCAGATTGAACAACGCCTTGGCCGTCAACCCTAGCGATTAAGCCACCACCCGCCGTTGAATGGAAAAGCATCTCCACCTGCGGATTCCCGAACTGGACGACGATCTCGTGCCCTTTGAAACTCGCAATCTCCGCGATCTTCGCAAAGGCTATACTCTCCGGCAACTCAAGCTCGATTTTGTTTTTTCCTGCCAGTGTGATTTTCCCGAACTTCGCTTGAAATTGAACGTTTGCCATGATTATCAGATCCTCTCAGGTTTGAAATGACTTCCTCTTGCTTTTTAATAAGCCGGATTGGCTCGTGCATGGCGCGCGCGATCTGCGCCAGTACATAGGCATCCGTGATGTTGTTGCTCTTGCTCCGAAAGCCCCAGCGAGCGTAGACCTCAACGGCCAGCTCTTCCTTGGCGCAGTTGCCGCTGGCGCCACTGAACTTTTTTAGCGCGGACGGTGCGACTTCGATGAACGGTATTCCCCGGATGTGCAACTGCAAGCGGATTGCCCAGCCGATGCCGCCGAGCAGGAACCCGCTCTGGCTCGCAAAACCGAAACCCTCGATGGCCACCTGATCATCGGGCTCAACGAGGGCCATCACCTTCCGCAACAGTCGGAGCATCGCTTCTGGCGTCGGCGAGCGGCCGTTCAGGCTGTCTTCCGAAATCTCCCGCTCCTCCCAAACCTCGCCATCCTCATCCAGAATGACAATCCCGGTCTTCGTGCTCGGATCCATCCCGACATACCTAGGCATCCGCTAACGCCGTCCGTAGTTGCCCCGCCGCATACTCATAGCAAAGGGCTGCTGTCGAAGCGCCAAGCTCGCGCATAAGCTCCGCCTTTGTCTCCAGGTCATCCAGCACTCGAAGGAAGCTTTGCCCAGCCCGCTGCTGGCGATCTAAGCTACGCGCTTCCAGGTCAGTCCGTGGAAGCAGGCCCAATTCCTCACCAGTGCCGCGGCTGCCTCGCTCTCCGACTTGTACTCCGGCCCGATTTTCCGCCCCTTGTAAAACAACTGGTACACGCCATCCACTCCCCTGCGATTTATAAAACTCGATCATCCCGTCTACCAGCGCCTCAGTCTCGATTCCGAGCAGTTGCTGGTTTACCTGCTGCAGTGTTGGCTCCATGCCAGTTGCCATATATAGCTGCTTGGCAGCCTCATACGAGTGCCATTTGTTCAGCACGTGCATTCTCTCCTCTGTCCAGATTCACCAGCCGGTTGAAGTCCTTCAGGAAGGCCATCTCGACCGTTCCTAGAGGGCCGTCACGCTGCTTGGCAATGTCCAGCTCGATGATGTTTTTTTTACTAGATTCCTTGTCGTAGTAGTCGTCTCGGTACAGGAATCCGATCACATCCGCCTCTTGCTCAATCTCGCCGCTCTCCCGCAGGTCGCTCATCAGCGGCCGCTTACTCTGGCGCTCCTCGACCTTCCGGCTGAGCTGCGAGAACACTACCACCGGCACCTTCAGCTCCTTTGCAAGATCCTTGAGCCCGCGGATGTTCTCGCTGACCAGATCGTAACGCTTGGCTCCCGGCGCACCGCCAATCTTGCCGAGATAGTCGATCAGGATGTACCGGAGGCCACGCTCCCGCTGGATCTTTCTCGCTTTGGCTTTGATCTCCGCCACAGTGGTTCCGGCTTGGTCGTCGATCACGAAATTGGCGTTGCTCAGAATGCTGATGGCCATCGTGTATTTCTCCCACTCCTCAGGCAGGATCGTTCCAGCTTTGAGCGACTGGAGGCTTATGCCGGAGATGTTGGACACCATCCGGCGCGCCAACTCATCCGACGAGCTTTCCAGAGAAAATATTGCGCCGGGTTCCCCCGGTTGCCCACCGTCAGCGAGCGATATGTTAAGGGCCAGTTGATTCATGAGCGTCGTCTTGCCCATTGACGGCCGTGCTCCAATGACGATCAGGTTGTTGTCCTGCAGCCCGCTCAGAATCTTGTCCAGCGCATGGATCTTGGTTGGGATGCCGCTCATGCCGCTCTTGGCACCGGCGAGCATCCGTTCGAAACTGTCGTGGAAGTTCATCGCCGCCGTCTTGGCGTCGACCATCGTTTCAACCTTGATGGTCATGTCCGATACGCGGGAAAGCTTGCCCATCGTTGTCGTAATCGCCTCTCGGATCTCGTCACGGTCCCGGAGGCCGCCCTGCTGAACAAGCTCCTGACAAGTCCGAATGCCGGCCCGCAGCGCAGCTATATCCCGCAGCCGCTCACAGTGACTGGTGATATTCAACGTCGTGATGACGTTTCGGGTCATCTCTGCCATCTTGGAAACCGATACACCCGAATCTTCCAGCGCCGGAATCAGCGCTGTTAGGTCGATCTGCTTCGGGTCATCCTCCCACAGCTCGAAGATCCGCTTGCAGAGCTTGGAGTAAGCCGTGTGATAAAAATAACGGGGCTGAACTGTCTCAAAAACTTCTGCGATACAGGCAGGCTCGTACACCATAGCGCCGAGAATATGCTCTTCAAGGTGCGTGTCAAACGGCACTTGGTTTACGTCTGCTGATTCCTGGGATCTCTGGGATGACATAGGTTCCGTTTCGTATCGCCTCCTCGACGATGGCGCGCCGACGGTCCTGCTCGGCGATCCAGTCGTTGGTTTCCTCGATGCTCATGATGCCGCCGTAGTGTCGCTCCTGCACCGCAGGCTGCTGCCGGGCTGGGCTTGGAACGACCTGAAGCTTCGGCGGAGCCTGCCGACGCTGCCACTCTTCCAGCACCGGGTTCCGGTAATAGCTCAAGGAACCGATTGTCTGGCCCTTGGCCGTCCGATCTGCGTAGACGCGTCCCATGACTTCACAAATCAGGTCAGAAGGGATTCCCTTTCCAAGCAGCTCCTGAATCGTCTGCCGGTCCATCATCGTGATCTGCGTATCGATCTTCCGGTGAAGCTCACAGTAAACGTCTAAGACCTGGATGAAGGGGTCAGGGGTTGGATCTTGTTTTTCAGCCCCAGAGGGTAAAGATTTAAAGCAGCTGCTTTTAAGATCTTTTTTTATATTTGCTTTAATAATTGCTTTAGAGAGCCGGAAAGCCTTGATACGACTGGTTTTTTTGAGGGTCGCGGTTCTTATTTTAAGAACTCGGTAGTTCTTGTTTTGAGAACTTTTCGGTTCTTGTTTTAAGAACTCTGAACCATCAAAGTTCTTATTTTGAGAACCGCCGAGTTCTTGTTTTAAGAACCGCTGAGTTCTTGTTTTAAGAACTTTTTCAGGGCTACTTCGGCTAATATTTAATGCGATCAGATCCTTCATCAGCTCTGGATCATGCCCTTTATTCGGGGTAATCTGCCACTGGTCCCAGTGCTTGTTGAATCGGAAGATGCCCTCCGTCTTCTCCCAGCTGATGACCTTTGCGGCCACCAAAGCCTCCAGCTCGTCGCGGATATTGTTTTTCGTCACACCGCAGAGAGTGAAATGTGAGAGCTGAGGAATCACGGCTCCAGGCCTCCCGCAGCCCCAGCTGAGCGTCAGGATGAAGTCTATGATGTTCCGCTGCCGCTTCGAGAAATTCCGGCGGATCAGCTCCCGGTAAACCTCGTGAGAAATTCGTATGTGCGCGTCGTCCGGCTGTGGGTTAACCTGCGATTCCATCGGCCGTGTCCTCCTCTCAAACGGAATCAGTTCGCGTATCGGTTGGATGTTCCAAAGAGCATGGCGTGATTCGGCGCCCAAGCGGGCGGTCCGTACTTGCTGAGGTAACCCAGCCGGTTCACCCAGTCATCTACAGGCTTTTCGAGGTGGAGCATTACAAGCAGCTCCCAAGTCGCCTTAACATCGTTCAGAGCGCGGTGAGCTCCGTCCAGTTCAATACCGTAGTGGCTCGCCATGTTCTCCAGCTTGTGCGGGTAAGGCTGCCGGTCTCGGCAGATCGTGAGCGTGTCAATGAAGGGATTGGTGAAGGACTTGCCTGCCAGCCGCTGCATGCTGTGATGCAGGAACTGAAGGTCAAAGGCCGCATTGTGAGCGACCAGAAGGCTGTCTCCCATCAGGTTGCGGAGGATCTTAAAGGCTAGTACTTCGTCAGTGGCTTCGGCCAGCATTTCCGGCTTGATGCCGGTCAGTTCAGTGATCTTCGGATCAAGAGGGAAGTCGATCCGGATGAGTGTACTGAACTCGGCCACAATCTGGCCGTTCTTGATCCGGACGGCAGCCATCTCAATAACACGGTCGCGATCCGGCTTGAGCCCGGAGGTTTCAAAGTCAAACACGGTAACGTCGTTTAGCATCTTTTCCCTCCTATTCGATTAATCTGAAATTCAGCACACCGGATTTGCTAATGAAGTGATAACTGCCCTTGGAGTCGATGATGATGAGGTGGGTTTGATTTTGGTTGACCACAGGATACTGCACGCCCTCAATAAGGTAGGGCTTCATAGATTCGAGCATTTTAATTTTCACAGCCTATCGCTCCTGTTCTCCTGCAGCCAGATAACCCGCTGCTCATAATTGGCACTGCGTACCGTGTAGTTCGGGTAGCCTAATTCAAAGTGCTTCTTAACCTCTTCCTTGAACCGCCGAGGATCTGAGCGATAGAACGCCCAGATCCACTCCGCGACGCCCGATCGGCACATTGGCCGACCAAACTCGTCCAGCTTCGGTTCAAACACCGGCAGCAGCGCCGTTAAACTCCATTTCTCCGGCGTTCTCTTCTTCACTGCTGTAATCGTTCTTGCCGAGATCGATGATCATGTCATCGCCGGCAGCTGTCGAGATGTCTGCATGCACCGACTCGTCACGCGTAACCGCTGCAGAGATTTCCACGCTGATCGGGAGGAACTTCCATCCAGATCGGATAACCGTTTTCTTGCACATCTCAGGTTCGTCAGAAATCCAAGGGTTATCGGTCTTGTTATATTTGACGGCGTTCTTGTAACCAGAAGAACGATCACGGTGCTGAAGAATCTCCGAGTACGGCATGTAGTGAATCTGATGGCCACCATCTTTGAACTTGGCAACCATGTATGCTCCCTTGATTGCCCCAGACTCGGTTGGAAAGGCATCGGATCGAAGATGCCATGGCACATGTGTCAGCTTGTCGTCCAGTCCGTATACAAGCTCTATGAAGTCATTTTGGTAGACCACATGTGCTGCAATAGACTGAATATGACCACTGCGCCGCGCCAGATCAATCATTCCCTTATAACCAATAATGAACTGGGCTTCCTTACCGTAAGGGATGATGTAGCAGTGACCGATCAATCCCGGTTCAAGTCCTAACTGCGCGCTCTGCATGACCGCTCCCATAAGGGAGGCTGTTGTGCATTCAAGCAATTTCGGATTCGTCCGGATCGTCGTTAGAGCAATCCGGCTCAGTCGTTCAATGCTCATATGCCTCGGAAGAGCTTCTGCGATCTGGCCTTTCATCTTCTCCATGTATGCGCCAATGGTCTGAGCCGGCGTAACTGCTGGCTTATTCTCACCACTCTGCTGCGCCCTGTTCTGAAGCTTGTTCCCAAGCTCCTGCGTGCTTCTGCTTGTACCTGCCATTCAGATCCCCCTCACTTAATCAGGAAGCGCCGGGACGATGACGTCCGCGCATACTGTTCATAGATTTCCGGATGCTCTGCTTTAAGCGCCTTGCTATCCAATCGAGTCGATTCGTTGCTTTTCCACGTAACGACCTTCTCACCATTGAAAAGAGCCGCTTCTGCCTCGCCCATCTCTGATTTAATGATGTTCTTCGCTGCTTCTAGGCGTTCATCGGCCGTCTTTGACGCTGCCTGCGCCGCTTGCAACTCCTCAATCATGTCCATCGTTGCCAGTTGAACCGTGTGTTCTGGCCTACTCGTTGGATATAGGTAGTTCAGCAGATCTGTGCTGGCCCCACTTCCGTCAACCACGGGTGGAATACCCTTGAGGACGTTCTGCTCCCAGAACTCCTTCTCTATGGAAATCAGCGCATCGATGACCGTTTTATCCCGCTCAACGTACCGCTCTTCAAATCGATTGCCTCCAATCAATACAGCGAAGAATCCGTAATCCAGACCAAGGACTGCCATATAATGCTGAAGTTGAAGCGCGTAATGATCTGGAATCTTGTTGCCTTCCCAGTCATCTCCGGCAAAGGCGTTCGTCGTCTTTACCTCGAGGATTCCGCGCCGTTTGCTGCCGTCTGTGATCAAACGGTCGACGTTGCCCAACATGAACGGATGATCCTTATGCCGGTAGAGCTTGTTGCTCCGCTGAATCTTGAAGCCAGACCGGGTCGCAAACTCCCTCGCAACCACATCCTCCAACTGATTGCCCCAGTAGGCGGCCTCCCCAGCTACTTCCGGTACGATCTGGCCCGTTTTCTCCAGGTAAACACCAACCGGAGACTTCCAAGGATTCATGCCGGCTACTGCAGCTGCATCCGAACCCCCGATTCCAGCCTGCCGGAGCTTAAGCCACTCTGCCCGCTCCATTCCCTTCGTTACAGCTGCTACTGCCATTGCCATGACTATTCACCCTCCATTCCGTCGATCCGACCCTGCAACTGTTCGTTCTCGGCTTCCAGCTTTTCAATTTGAGCTTCAAGACTCTTGATTTGCCCATCGCGATCTTCGAGCTCGCTCTCAAGCTCGCTCACCTCGTCATCCAAAGCTTCATATGCCGTTTCCAATTCTCCAAACACCTTAGAACCGATCATGTCGTCGTATTCATCCAGCAGATTTTCCAGCGTTCGCAACGTTTCGGACTTGGGACTTCTGACTGTCATCCTTGCACTCTCCCTCTTGATTGGAATGGGCCACCATGCTAAGATGGCCGCATAAGTTGTAATCTTGATGACCGGTGCCCGCCGGTCATTTTTCGTTTTTCATGACCACGACATGAATGCCGCCCTTTTGCCTGCCAATTACTCCGTTCAGCGTCTCGGTAATGATTGCAGACTTCTCTGCAATTTGGCTGAACCCGGCGCAAATCGTTCCATAATGTCTCTCTGAATAATGCATTGCCACGAATACCCCGAATCCACTGGCGAGGGTTTGCACAAACTCAGCGGCCTGCTCCGCGGTCATATCTTTGTCCACGTCTTCGAACAGTTGAGCCACCTTCTTTTTAATTTCGCTCATAGGTCACTTCCTTTCTCAAAAATCGGGGATGTTCCCCGGATGCTTGTCCGCATCTATGGCGGCATGAACGGAAGGGGGGATAACCGTTCACGCCACCCATAGACAGGGGACAAGCGCCCCTGTTGAATCATTTACAGCCATTCGTCCCACGAGCTGCGGTTCGCTTCTTCCCGCTCGTATCGCTCCATCCGCTCTTCCTCTTCCCACTCGTCAACATCAGATCCATAGCGCTCCCGCAGCTTTTCTTTCTCCCAGATCATGGGCCGACTGAAACGATCAAGGTTGGGCTCCATAAGCTTCCTCTGCCTCCCCTTCGGTGGAAATGTCCATTTGAAAATTCATTTCTCCTGCAATCTCCTTAATTTCCTTGGAGTTCATTCCAAACTCCCGAGCTGCTAAGATGAAATATCCAATCGCCGCATTGTTCGTTATCGTGCTTCCTCCTTCACGGTCCGAACTGGCTGTGCTATAATGGCGTCAACGAGCGCCTTTAGTCGGGTCCTCAGTTGCGACGTCATCCCTGCCCGGATGGCGTTTTTTATTTCCCGATCAATGTCAGTCACTTCAATTTCGGTCCAGCAGATTGCTGCTCTCCGCAGTTCCAGCTCCACTCGCATTGGATGTTTCAGCAGCCATTCTCGCAGCTTCTGCAGCTCTGAAATCCGCTGCTTTGCTTCTTGTTTCAAAATCCGCTTGCTCTTCATCAAGCCCCGCTCCTCTCTTTGACCGCGCCGCGCTTCCGCATCGGCATCACGTCCAGCACCGACTTCACTTGTTTCAGGGCCGCTTCCATCGCCGTCAGCTTCTTCCAGCCATCCTGGCCCCCAGTCAAATCCATATTGACCATTTCCAACCCCTCAGTTGCCGCTCCCCACTGTTTCACAAGCGTGTAGCTGGGGCTTTTTGTCGCACCTGTTTCTACCTTCGCAATCACGGAACGATCAACATGAAGCTTCCTCGCTAACTGCTCCTGCGTCATCCCCGCTCGTTCACGTCAAGCTTTCAGAATCTCACCGATCGGTTGCTGTTTCACCGGCCACCCGCCTCCACTTTGTGCTGAACCGGCACGCATCCGGGCCTTATCTGTCCCTTTCGATGGGGGTAAGCTGGAAGCAGCAGGTTCACTTCCCCGCTTGGCAGCCTCGATTGATGCCTCGCTTTGCCTATCCCATTGCCCGCCAACTAACCGAGCGGGCCCCCACCATTCAAGGAACTGCCGGCCCCATCCGGTTTGCTCGATAACCTTTCGAACATCGATATGCTGTTTCATGAGGCTTGTCCTTTCCGCCGGGTCCAGCCTGGACCAGCATTCTTCTCCGTCCAGTCCGTGTGCCGTTCGCACCACTCAAGCAACAGGTGAGTCAGCACCCTCGGCGATCCTGCAATTCGGGTAACCGGGAAATCCTCCCGATTGAAGAGCTCAGCAGCCTTCGTCGATCCAATATCCATCAGCTCCATGAACTGTTTCCGGGTAAGGATCGGCGGTAAGCTGTTTGCCAGGCTATGACGCTCTAGCGCCCGGTCAACTGCGGCGTTGATGATGCGGTTCAACTGATCCTCATCAAATTTGACCTCAAGCATTCGTTTCAGCTCCTTCCTCCAGTTGTAGCAACAGGACACTGAAGCTCGCTGCGACAAGTTGTTTCTCTAGCGGTGAGCACTGCTTGAGATGCACATACCCAACCAAGTTGCTGACCATGTTTGCCAACTCAAGGATCCTCCGTGCTGGAGCCAATGGTTCTACACCTTCTCCGCTTGCTGCGATTTCGTCGAATGGATTCATATCGTTTGGATTCATTTAAATCACCTCCTTTATAGTTGAGTTTTGCTCAACTTTTTTTCGAAAAAAAAGTTGATCTGTCAAATCAAGAATTCCCATATCAAACTTTTCAGCAATCGCCGGCAAATGTTTCACTTTTAACTCGTTTTCGCCCGTTTCGATTCTTTGATATCCTCCCGCAGTTCGTAAGCCCAATGCCGTTGCCATCTCATGAAGATGAAGGCGTTTGTCAATTCTTAACTGACGAAGGTTTCCGTAATTTACATCCATTATCCCTCACCACCTTTGTTGATGTTTGCTCAACTTATGAATTAAATATATTTGAGTTTTCATCAACTGTCAATGATTTATTTGCTTTTTACTCAACTTAATTTTCTTTATCCTCAAATATTGCTATCCTTTCTTTGAGGTATCATCAAATAATGGAGGTGATAGGGTGAAACCTCCCGTAAAAGCTTATGCAGAAAGAATTAAGAAACTTAGGAAATTAAAAAACTTAACTCAAAGGCAACTCGCTGACCGCCTTGGTGTCGACAACACAACAATTTCAAAATGGGAAGCAGGGATTTACGAACCGAACTCGGACCTCTTAAATCAGCTAGCAGAAATATTTGAAACAACGGTCGACGATATCCTCGGACGTAAAATTACACTAAGCTCAACCACTACGGAAGAAAAAGAGTTTTTCTTTTATGAGACTGAGGACGTTCAATTCATAGCCAGATCCAAAAAAGACATGACACCTGAAGATTTCAAACACCTGATGGAGCTCGCAAAAAAGGCAAAAGAAATGTTCGACGACGAGGATTAAGCGAAGCAGCTCCGCGAGGTTTCGTCCTGATTTCAAGCGAGCGATCAACATGGCGAACGAACTATTACGCGAGCTGGGGAATCCACCGCCTCCAATCGATCCATTCTGGATTGCCTTAGAGATGGGCTGGAAGGTAGCATACGACGATGTCCGCGGCGCGGCCGGCATGACTTACAAGATCAAGAAGAAATCGGGAATGAAATACGCGATATTCATAAGCGACAAAGCAGACCTATCTTTTCCCGAGGATACGATCTATCGACGCGACAGGTTCACGCTGGCCCACGAAATAGGCCACATTCTAATGCACCCTAAATTCGAGTGGAACCAGATTGCCGATCCTGAACTGGATAGTAAGATTGAAGTCGAGGCTAATTGGTTCGCCAGTCGACTATTGATGCCGGACTACGCTTTTCAGAGCGTGATGGATCTGACAGCTACTTCAGTAATGGCTAAGTTTGATGTCAACTTATCAGCGGCTAAAAAACGCCTGGACAAGCTAGATGAACGTATTAAAGAGCGTCTTACCCAAGAAGTATCTCTCTTTTACGGATGGCAGCAAGAGCACATAGAAGATAAGTCGCTTTTTGTTATTCCTGAAAATGATTTTAAGTACTACTCAGAGATCTTTATGATGGAAGCCGCCGCTATGGCAGAAGTTGATATGGAACTCAGAATTTGCAGACATTGCGAAGACGTCCTTATCAGGGATTGGTTCGGCTATTTTTGTGTGAGCTGTGTGCTTTACGACATTTAGCAAGTTCCTCATCCGATGAGGAATTGAAAGGCTGATCGAGTTGAAAGAACATGGATTGGGGTCAAAGATTCTTGTCGGCATTGCTGGTATTAGCATGCTCTTGGGGTTTATCGCTTGCGGGTATATTCTCTATCAATTCATTGGTTATTACGCGCTGATTCCAACTTGCATATTTGCGTTTTTGGCAGTGATTGGAGCCAACATATCGATTCAAGAAAGTGTTGATTCGGCTTTGAGAAAAAATCGTCATAGAGGATAACGAGCAACTCCCCCATCCGATGGGGACCTATAAGGTGTATAGCGTGAAAAAAGACTTGATTCGGTATGGATTCATTCTGATCTTATTGTTCGGCATTGCAGTTTTTGTTTATCCAACGTTGTACAAGTATGACAAACTCGATCAAAAATATCCCGTAAAGATTAATCGAATTACTGGTGAAACAAAAGTATTGGTCGGAAGTACTTGGAATACAGTATCTGATTCAACTAACGACATACAAGAAATTGAAGAATTCAAATCTGAAATTTATGAACAAATTGAGCAGAATAAAGAAAATATAAAAAACGAGGTCGTTGAGAGTATTAGATCTGAAGTTCTTCAACAAGTTGAGTCAGATCTCCAAGCTGTGCAACAAGAAATTGCAATTTATAAAGAAAGTTCTCTCGATCCAAATAATTCGTTCACTATTAATGATACAACAGACACTGTCAAAAAGATTATGGGCGCCCCTGATTCAATAAATAGTATTGGCCCATTTGATACTTGGAGCTATGGAGAAGACTCTGTCAAATTCGAAGATGGCAAGGTTGTCGGTTGGGTAAATTCCAGCAACAGCCTTAAAATTAAGTAATGCGGAGTAATGAGCTAAATCTCGCCTTCCTCCACCGCCTCCCCATCAGTATCTGGCAGGACGGTGAGCCGCAGGACTACGGCCTGATCGAGCTGCACATTCAAGACGCGGTGAAGGTAAACGGCATGTACTACGTCAAGAGCCAGTACGAATTTAGACTCGAAGAAGCCCGCTGAGGGCTTTTTCTTTCCATATTTATCCGAACGTACATTCTGAGACAGGAGGAGGTTGGACATGGCATCGTTCAAAAAGATCCCAGCCAACAACAAGCAGGGCTATAAGTGGATGTGCATCAAGGATGGCCCGGCCGACCCCGCTACCGGCGCGCGGAATCAAATCAAACGGCGTGCAGACACGAGGAAGGAAGCTGAGGCTCGCTGCGACGAGGCAATTCGCAGCTTGACGGAGTTCGGAATTGACGTGAAGAAGCTGAAGAACCTGACCTTTGAGAAAGTCGCGGAGGAATGGATCGAATCCTATCATCGGACAGGCGTGAAAAAAAGAACCATCATTATACGTAAAAGCTGCATCAAGACGATCCTGAGATTCAACGGACAGAAGATCATTGACCGAGTCACTCCGCGGGACCACCAATATATGCTAAACACGATGGATGATGAGGGCTATTCAAAGTCGACGATCGAATTGGTACATGTGACAGCTAACATGATCTACAAATATGCTGTCAAGATGAAATACCGTAAGGACAACCCGGCCACTGGGGCAGTAATTCCGATACGACGTCGTACGGTCGAAGAGATTGAAAATAACCCGATTGAGGAAAAGTATTTAGAGAGGCACGAATTAAGCGAATTTCTTGAAGCCGTAATCCAACACGGTCTCAAGCTCGACAAGGAAGTTTTCTTTACGTTGACTTTCGGCGGTATGAGGATGGGAGAGCTACTTGCGTTTAAGTGGACAGACCTCACACCATTAATCAAACACATACGGGTTACAAAGACGCTGTTCAGCGAGAAAAATAACATGAAGCAATACGAGCTGGTTCCACCAAAAACGAACGCATCAATCCGTGAATTTGACCTGGATGAATTAATCATCGACATGCTCATGGCCCTGAAACAAAAGCAAGAGGAGGAATTCGAATCAATACGCCTTGTCATTAAGGATTTCCATGATGGGAATTTTATAATCAGGAACGATAATGGATATCCTTGGACTCCGAAAAAGCTCTCGCTTCGTTTAGAGAGGATTTTGAAGAAGACTAAGATCACCAAGCGCGTGACCTCGCATATTTTCCGACACACGCACATCAGTATGCTAACAGAAGCTGGAGTGCCGCTAAGCACCATCATGCAGCGAGTAGGTCACGATGATCCAAAGACCACCCTGAAGATCTATACACACATAACGGAGAAAATGAAAAAGGATGCCGCGACGATGGTATCAACATCGTACGAAGACATCCTCAAGGGCCTCGTTTTGCAAGAAACGTGACCTTTCCGTGACCTTCTGCCCTTATACCGACTCTATAAGTCTTGTAAACCTTGGTTTAATAGGGTTTTTCGGAATCATATATTCTATGTTTCGGATAAAAACCAATCAGAACGCAGAACCTAGGGAACAAGCTCAAGTTCGCGGTGGAGGTGTGCAGATTAATGAAAAAATGGATAGCCGCGGCAACCGCATCTGTACTGCTGGGCTCCTATGCGGCAGCGACCGTTTATGCAGCGCCGGAGCCTTCCCTTGAACCAGCCAAAGAGGCTGGCGCGCTGGAGGTACGCCGATCTGCTTATGACCGGCTAGCTCTGATGACGGGGCTGGAGTGGGAGCAGGTGGCGGCGCTGGATCAGTATGAGCGCACGTTACGTAAGGCTCGTCCCAAAGCTCGGCCAAAGCTCGGCTCCTGGGCAGGGCTCTATGTAACTCCTGACCAATGGAGCGGCTATTTAAATCCAGACAAAGAAGACCGTAATTCCACATCCATTCTTTTTTTCGGCGGAATCGGAAAAGACGGCAATGGCGACGGCAAAGCCGATCCCACTAACGACATTGACCTTCTCTATTCTCAAGCTTCAGCTGTTGCCAAAATGGGATCCTCTTCCGATGATTTCCTAATCGGCGTGTGGGAATTCTACCACAATATGCGCGCCGTACAGCGCGTAAATCAGTTTGCCCAGCTGTACCGTACCCACGGACGATTGAATCTGGAAGGCAGTGCATTCCCGGTCCCCGTCGGGACGCATTATTCCTATCGCAGCACCTGGGGAACAGCCCGCGGCTGGGGCGGACATCGGACGCATGAAGGCACAGATATTTTCGCCGATCATGGTCTGCCGGTTCGCAGTACTTGTTATGGCGTCGTGGAAAATATGGGCTGGAACTCCTATGGCGGTTGGCGCATCGGCATTCGGGATCTCGATAACCGATACCATTACTACGCTCATCTGTCCGGCTTCGATAAGTCACTGCGCAGCGGACAAGCCGTCACGCCAGGCCAAACGATTGGCTGGGTCGGCAGCTCCGGTTATGGCAAGCCTGGCACCTCAGGCAAGTTCCCACCGCATCTCCATTACGGCATCTATCGCGATCGCGGCATGCTGGAGTGGGCGTTCGACCCTTACCCACTGTTGCGCCAATGGGAAAAGGCGGAATTCAAAGCCCGCAAGAAGAGCAAACAGGCAAAATAACTGGCTTAAACAGCATCTCTACAACGCAGCTCAAACAAGCAGGCGGGGCCTCCCCTCCTGCTTGTTTGCATCCTGCTAAACTAAAATTCTTTAAATATCCTGTTCTCTCAGGACTTCCCTGACTTTCCCACCTAAGAAGCCTACTATTCTCCCCTAAGCCTTCTCAACCTCCCCATCTTACTCCCCAGCTGCCCCCTCCAGCGCTCCGTCTGCTCCTGGTTTCGCTGGGCCGGGAGGCAAAGCTAGCGCCGGAGCTGACGAAGCGCTATCGCCTACTGCACGGCCTTTCCCGTCATAATAGTAAGTTGGCACATCTCCAACTACCATTAAATAGGAGATTGGTATTTCCATTTCTACCGTCTGCGAAGCCGCATCATAAGGAATAATGATGGAAAGCTCAGTACGTATTTTAAGATAAACTTCAATCACCATGCTATTAATGCCGGCATCCTTTTGCCTCGTACTAAGTTCTACTCTCGCATCGCCGAGCGGCTCATATCGGATCGGCACACGAGGTCCAAAAGAGGAGAGCAACGCGCTGCCAAACGCTTGGCCGAGTGGAATTCCCTCACGGAAATTTTCCGTTTCCTTAAGCGTACGCTGTACGGTTTCTATTGTCTGCGCCGTTATTTTCATATGTTCATTGTAATTCATCATGAAACCGGTCGTTTTGCCGCTTTCGTTTGTCTTCCAATCGATCAGGTCCTCGGATTTCGTATCAGAAGCAACTTGTTCCATGATCGCCTTATTGATCGCTTCCGTCATGATTTGCTTCACCTTTAGCTGCGCAATCCGCATTAGCGGCGGCTGCAGCTTCTTTTCGATGACAAGCAGTGAGCTTATAGAAAAAAGGAGC
This sequence comes from Paenibacillus herberti, assembly GCF_002233675.1. Classification (GTDB taxonomy): domain Bacteria; phylum Bacillota; class Bacilli; order Paenibacillales; family Paenibacillaceae; genus Paenibacillus_O; species Paenibacillus_O herberti. The sequence continues at coordinate 2,715,427 of NZ_NMUQ01000001.1, forward strand.
AGCAGAACCGCCATAATAAGTAATATCCAACGCTTGCCCCTGCGACGCCTTCTTTTTGGCTGGGCTGAATCTGAATCTAGAGCAGCTGAGTATATTCTCGGCCCGCGCCTCGGCAACATCGGCCGCAAATTCAACTTCCATGGCGTTACCTGGCCTCTGCGGGCTGCAGCAGGACGGGCGAGCCTCATCCGTTTTACCGGCCGGACCGGCATCCGCCACGATATGCGGCGTCTTCCCCATCGTGCCATCGATTTCCCTCCCCGGACAACTAGGTTCCTTTCCCATCCTATGCGGCCATGCCCGTGATAAGAAGACACGTGCATTATAAATAAAGACCAATAGGATAATAGACTATACCAATCTACTTCAACTCGCATATTGATATAAAGGAAGAAGTTATTCAAAAAAATAAGGAGTGAAATTATGGCCCTTAAATCTAAAAAAAGCACGACGTGCAAAAAAAAATCGAATTGCAAGGCATTAAGAAAACTGCTAGGCATGTCGCAATCCCAAACCTCTTTTAGCAACTTAACGATTCTCTGGGTAAACACAAATGGTGTTCCCAAACAAACATCAGCGAATGTTTTTGCTATAATACTTGATGCAAACAATAATCCAGTGGGAGTTGCACCGTTTGATGCGAACGGAGTTGCTGTCATTGCAGAAATTCCAGTCTTAACGACAGTCAGCTACAAGTTAGCGATTAACATGGAGGGCAATGTGCTTCGCTCAGCTACGATTCCAAGCAATGTAGAAGCCTTCGTTGTCATCGGCTAATGAAAAAAACCGATCCACATGGGACCGGTTTTCGAAAAGGCTTATTCAAGCCATAAAAATCAAGGCATTTCGTTCATTTTAATCCGATTCACAGGCAACTGAGGACGCTTCTTCCCGATCTCACCCTCAGTCGGCCGCCCCTTGCGCGATGCCAACTCATGAAACCAGGCCTCGTCCCAAGTCATTAGCGCGAGCTCGATCAGAGATTCGAGCTCTCCTCCGCTGCCAGCAGTATGGGAATCATCCAGCTTACGGACCTTGGACGCTCTTGCTCCTACGCGTTTGCCAATGATCCGATCCCGATCGCTCTGGGTAACGACGACGCGGTATATGCCAATAGGATCTTCCACATCAACATATCCTATAAACTTCTCATCCATCACCGTGACACCGCTCACCCAATCGCCTACTCCGATGTGCTCCATTCCTGTCTCCAAGTTCATACCGCTCGTCCTCCCCTATAAGCCGGATTATAATTTTATCTGTGGGCTATTCGGACCCGCTCCAACACATCGCGAACCGTCATTTCCTCTAGATGCTGAAGCATCTTTTTTTCTGTGTCCGAAAATATCTCATCCATAACCGCAGCCATTTGGCTAGCAATGGAGCAATTCCCCTGCTTGTCCCCTGAGCACCAATTCGGCTTGATCGAACCAATTGAGGTTGCCCGGTAAATGTCCGCGAGCGTCGCATTCTCAGGAAGACATTCCAGCAAATACCCCCCGCCGATCCCTTCCTTAGTGGCGATATATCCTTGTTTGCGAAGCAAACTCATGACCTTGCGGATCCTTGACGGATGGGTATTCACATTGCGGGCAATGGCGTCACTTGTCGCCATTCGGTCTGGTCTGCTGGCCAGATACACGAGACTATGGACGGCTATCGTAAATTCGCTATTCATCCGCATGCCCCCTTTCCTGCCATACTGTTATTCTAATGGTTACAGTTGATCGAGTCAATAAGACAGCCGTAATGGAAACCTTATTTGAAGGTCCGACGTATAAGTATTATTCAATTTATGGAAGGGATTGTGGGAATATGGGTCTTGGAGTTTTACTTGCCGACCTCCTGTTGGAACTGACAAATACAGATGGAATAGAAAAACATTATCTACGCATACGTGCTGCCCAAGGGATTCGGCATCTTTCACGCAGCTCCTCCGATATGCAGCAATTGTTCCGTCGGCCCGGAATACGTACAATCGCTTTTGCCCAGCCAGGTCTGACTGAACTGCTCGCGGATCGCAGCTACAGAAAGGAACTGCTGAACAGCCTGGAGAAACGACGGCAGCTTCGCAACAGACTGGAAACAGCCGCAGCGGCTAAGTTCGATAATTAGAAAAGCCCCTCTCCACTGCTGGACGCAGATAGAAAAGGGGCTGAAAAGTTTAGTTGTTCCTGATAACCGATGAGCTTGCATCTACCGCCGCAGGCGAATTGTTTTTCGACGAAGAGTCAGTAGATCCTGCAGCTCCGATCAACCGATAAACACGGGATTCATACGGCTTAAGCGTAAGCTCGCCGATCTGCTCCTCCGCATCTGTCAAATAGTTGGTCAAAAGCAGCTCAGATGTGCGTCCCGCCAATTCTTTTGGCAGTTGGGCGGAAGCTTCCAGCGAGCTCAGGTTACTAATGACTAGGATCTTTTCCTCACCGAGAGTTCTCGTGTAAGCGTAAATTTGGGTGTGATCATCCAAAATCAAATCATAGTCGCCGTAGATAGCAGCTTGATTTTCGGAACGCAGACGAATCAACCGTTTGTAATGGTTATAGATTGAATCTGGATCCTCTATCGACTGTTGAACATTGATATGAGTATAGTTCGGATTGAGCTTGAGCCACGGAGTTCCTGTCGTGAAACCAGCATTCTCCTCCGCATTCCATTGCATCGGTGTACGTGAGTTGTCACGACCCGTTTTCCAAATGATCCGCATAACGTCCTCATGGCTCGTCCCGTTTTGCGTCTCATATCGGTACAGATTCTTGATCGCTATGTCATTGTAGTCCTCGATGGACGGGAACTGTACATTGGTCATGCCGAGCTCCTGCCCTTGATAAATGAACGGCGTGCCCTGCATCAGGAAATACATCGTCGCGAGTGATTTCGCCGATTCTTTCCAGTACAATCCGTCATCGCCCCAAGTGGAAACCGAGCGCGGCTGATCATGGTTTTCCAGGAACAAAGCATTCCAGCCTCGGCCCTCCAGCCCTTTTTGCCAGCGCGTCAAGGTCGACTTCAACGAATGAAGATCAAGTCCGCCTTCCGGACTTTTGTTCCACAAGCCAAGATGCTCGAATTGGAAAATCATGTTGAAAGCGCCCTTTTGCTCATCAACCCAAGCCTCGGAATCATCGACCGTTACGCCGTTCGCCTCGCCTACCGTGACTGCATCCGGGTATTTCTCAAGCGTCTCGCGCTTTAGCTCAGCAAGAAAATCATGAATTCCTTCCTGGTTCATATGCCCGTCAAAGCTCGGTACATACGTCAGGCCGTTTGGATTCGGCATGTCTGGGAAACCAGCTGTTTTTTTGATATGGGAGATTGCGTCCACACGGAAACCGTCGATGCCTTTATCCAGCCACCAGTTGACCATTCCATACAGATCTTGGCGAACGGCAGGGTTTTCCCAGTTCAAATCCGGCTGGCGACGGGAGAAAATATGCATGAAATATTGACCCGACTTATCGTCGAATTCCCATGCAGGACCGCCAAAAATGCTTTCCCAGTTGTTCGGCTCGCCGCCCGTCTCCGGGTTCGGATCTCGCCAAATGTAATAATCACGCTTCTCGCTTTCTTTGCCAGAGCGCGATTCAATGAACCATGGATGCTCATCCGACGTATGGTTGATGACGAGATCAAGAATCAGCTTCATACCACGGGCATGAACCTCTTCCAGCAGCAGATTGAAATCTTCCATCGTGCCGAACTCTTCCATAATATCCTGGTAGTCGGAGATGTCATAACCGTTATCGTCATTAGGAGATTTGAAAACCGGACAGATCCAGATAAGTCCGATGCCTAGTCCCTTAAGATAGTCCAGCTTGGAGATAATACCGCGGATGTCGCCGATTCCGTCGCCATTGCTGTCCATAAAGGAGCGCGGATAAATTTGATACGCAGCTGATTCCTTCCACCAGCGAATCGTTTTATTCATTGTTTACCATCCTTTGTTTTAGCTTGTCTGGCTCGGAAGGGAAAATGCCATCCGCCTTCAGCTCGCCGAGGTTGTACAAACGTTTGCACAATTCTTGTCCATCATAGCATATTCCACAGTTTGTAGCATGTGATTTTTAGGGGTCTAGTAAGATTTAGTATGTTCCAAATTGCTAGAGTTTAATCGATCCAATGTCCAGAAAATCAAAAAAAGGACACTCCTGGGAGTATCCTTTTTTCGACTGACTTAAATTATGGCATTTCGGGCAGCGGTCCTCCTGGAGGACCACCAGGTACTGGAGGATTGCCAGGTCCCGGAGGAAAAACCGGTCCCGGAGGGGTGTTCGGGTCGATTGGTTCTACCCACTCAATCAAATCATCTGCGATCTGCCCATACTCATCCTCTATCCCGGATACCGATAGTTGAAGAATGGCACCTGGACTTAATTCGTCATAAGCGGAGCCAATATCAAGCTTTACTTGGTTCGATGAAAGAAACTTAGCTCTTACGATCTCTATGTTCTGCCCGGACCCGTTCTTAACGGTTAAAGTATAGTTTACTTCGTCCTCAGCATTATCTAAAACTTCATTATTGAATGTGACAACTAAGCCATTGGTCGTGTCATAAGTCAAACTTGTAACTGTTAGTTCAGCATAGACTGTATAGGTTACCGTCATAATCTCGCTTGGATTCATGCCTTCCATAAGCGCAATCGCCTTAACTGTAACATTCTCGTCTATGCCAATTGGATGAGCGTACAATGTGCTTAATTCCGTTGGATCGCTTCCATCAAGTGTATAGTAGACCGATGCACCGACAGTGCCCGTGCTGATGGAGATTGGTGTTCCCGAAAGGATGTAGCCGCCTGAAGGATTCGCAACCGGCTTGCCGACAACCGGCGTTGCCGTTGGTGCCGGTGTTGCTGTTGGTGCCGGCGTTGCTGTTGGCGCTGGCGTTGCCGTTGGCTCCGGTGTTGCCGTTGGTGTCGGCGTTGCCGTTGGTGTCGGCGTTGCTGTTGGGGCCGGCGTTGCCGTTGGTGTCGGCGTTGCCCGGGAAATCTGATCTTCAAAAGTTTGCTTCGCTTCATAAGCTCCTACTACGAGCAGATCACGAGTAGCATTGCGTTGGCCGCCGAATTTCCCGTTGCTGTCATTGTTCAGAAGTTTTAAATGAAGCGCAAGCCCAACATAACCCTTCGCCCAGTCAGAAACGGTTGAATCGTTAACTCCGCTAGTCTTTGCAGCTTCTTCCTTTTGCCCCAATCCTTTAATGAAAAAGGCAGCCAGCTGTTCCTTCGACACTTTTCCTGATGGAGCAAATGAACCTCCGCCAACGCCATCTGTAATTCCAGCCGCTTTAATCGCCTCGATGTAAGGCAGCGCATATCCATTTGCTGCATCATCGCTTTTTACATCCTTGAAGCTGGATGTTTTAAGCGACTGATCTACATTCAGCTGGAAAATAAGCGCCGCTACTTTGGCAAATTGAGCACGATTCATTTCCTCTTTCAGACCGAACTGCGATTCGCCTACCCCGTTGAAAACACCCGCCTGTATAAGAGCGTCAAACTTGGCCTTTGTAGCCGCATCCAGATCCTTTAAATCTTTGAATGAGTCGGCAGTCTTCGCAGCATATACCGCCGAACTGCCGGACAAAATCAAGACTGAAGCAAGACACCCGACTAACCATCTCTTAAGAGACAATTCACTTCCCCCGTTCTGTGTATTGGTAAATTTATCATACACAGATTACATCGGTATAACTGCACAGCAATGAAGAGTTTTTTCAAAAAATAATTGTTTTCAATTCACGACTCGATCATCCCATACTTCAACTTGATTCGATCCAGCTTCTCAAGCATCGGCCGCGAGAGAATGAACAGGAAACATACCGTTGCGGCTGCATGAACCAAATCAAACCCTATTCCTGAAGCATAAGCGGCGAGCAGAATCTCTTTGTTTATAGTGGGAGTAATCATAAGAACCGAGCTAGTGTTCATGATACCACCATAGATCAAGACTGTAGCCGCACCGCCAAATAAACAAAGGGATAACTTCGTCCGTTTAAGCCACCCTTTTTGGAATAGAAGACCTGACAGAAACCCAATAATGCCAAACCCAAACATCTGCCACGGCGTCCATGGTCCTTGTCCAAAAAAGAAGTTGGATATAAAACCAGCGGCTGCTCCTACCAAAAATCCCGCTTCCGCTCCCAGGCTTACCCCTGAAATAATCACAATTGCAATGACCGGTTTAAACTGCGGCAGCATGAAAAAGGCCGATCTTCCTGCTACGGTAATTGCCGTCATTACGGCGATGACAACAAGCTCTCTCGCCTGAGGTTTTCGTTTCTCGAATACGAGTGCAAATGGGATGAATGTGTACAACATAATAAGCAGACTTATGAAGTAGTACTTGCGGCTTTCCCATAAAAACACGCCCATTAAAATGGTAACTGGAATCACAACTAGAATCAGTATAGCTGCAGCTAAAGTGCGTTTGCTGAGCCGACGGTTGCTCAAAGACTGGTTTGACATCGCTCGATCACGCTTTCCACGGTTACCGCATCCCGCCATAAATGGCGTGCCATGCGATTAGCCGACGTTGTATAAAAATTGTTTCCTGCAAAAAAAGCAGTCGCCGTGTTCGTAGAGACGATGCCGCCATCAAAAAACATGGAGCACTCTTCTCCGTACTTGGCACAGAATTCAATATCATGGGAAACCATAATAATAGTGACTCCTTCCGCATTCAATTTTTTCAGGAAAAGGCCTAGCTTTTCTTTGAAAAAACTGTCCAACCCTTTGGTTGGCTCATCCAGGATCAGAATTGTAGGCTCAAGCAGAAGCACCTTGGCAAGCGCAGCCCGCTGCTGCTCTCCCCCGCTCAAGTCATAAGGATGCATCGAGAGCAGCGGTTCCAATTCCGCAAAAGCTGAAACAGCGTCCATTCTCACTTTTTTCTGCTCCATCGTTTCCTCTGAGTCCGACAGCATCTCGTATAAATCAAGCTCAACCGTCTTTTTCACAAATAAGGATTGGGGATTTTGCGGCAGCACCCCCAGGAAATTGTGGAACAAATCACGTACTTTCATAGAGGCCGGTTGTTTCCCTTCCAGCAGCACTTTTCCGCGGTAAGGACGGACAATTCCGCTTAGTAGAGAGAGCGCGGTTGATTTGCCAGTGCCGTTTCCCCCAACTAAACAGTAAAACTGCCCTTTTTGCACTTTAAATGACAGATCCTTAATGATGTCAGGACCATTTTTTTCGTATTTAAACCAGACGTCCTTGAACTCGGCAGCGACGGGCTGCTGGAGCTTTACAGCGGGTCCATCCTTCTGATCGTGTAATCCTGATGTCTCCGCTGAATAGCGGAACTTGCCCTGCAGCCATTGCCTGCCCTCTTTCACGGTAAGCGGAAGCGGCGTATGCATCATTGTTTCGGTCTCTATCGCTGTATAGATCTGCATTGGTGCAGGCATCGAGAGGTACATGGGATGTCCCATCGCATGCAGCTTTTTCCCGACATTCCGAGGTGCATCATCAGCAATCAAACATCCATCATCCAGAACGATGAGCCGATCGGTGAGTGGCAGCACCTCTTCAAGACGATGCTCCGTCATAATGACCGTTACTCCCAGCTCCCGGTTGATTTTGCTTACCGTCTCCAAAAATTCCATCGCTGCGATCGGGTCCAACTGGGACGTTGGTTCATCGAGAATCAAAAGGGACGGATGCATCGCCATCACAGAGGCCAGATTAAGCAATTGCTTTTGTCCTCCGGACAGCTCCGACACCGGTTTATGGAACCAAGTTTGGATACCGAAAAAGCTAGCCATCTCCGCCACACGAAGCCGAATCGTTTGCCCATCAAGGCCCAGGCTCTCCAATCCAAAAGCTAGTTCATGCCATACTTTATCGGTTACGATCCCATTGTCCGGATTTTGCAACACAAATCCAATTTCCGATGCTTGGGTTCTATGATCTATCTCGCTTAACGGGGCTTCCTTGTAATGAATCGTACCGCTGCTTACCCCATGAGGCGCCAGAATCGGCTTTAATTGCTTGAGAAGAGTACTTTTACCACAGCCCGATTTGCCAATAATCGTAATGAATTCACCGCTTGATACCGTAAGATCAATCTGCGATAGCGCCTTTTTTTGTTGGCCCGGAAAGGAAAAGCTCAAATCTTCGATACGATATACTTCCATTTAACTTCCTCCACAATTTGGAACATAACGGGCAGCGTACAAAAAATGAAATACGCCCCATAAACAACGAAGCTGAACAGCGAATACTCCTTCATGACAACGGAAGGAAAATACCGAATCGTATTTTCCTCTAATGCGGCTCCGGTAAGCACAATTGCAACAAGTCCTATCATGATGGACAGCGTTAGCTGATCTCGGCGTTCAAAACGATAAATGGAAAAGCTCGTTCGTTTCGGTAGGCCGTAGCCCCTTGCCTTCATGGAATCGGCCGTTTCAATTGCATTTTCCATCGCCCATGTCGTCAAAATGGATAAAATCCGCAGTCCGTTGCGCGCTCGCTCGATGAGATTGCCCTGCGATAAATCTCTTCCTATAGATCGTTGAGCTTGCGATATGACGCTTAATTGATGCCTATACCTCGGTACAAAACGAAGCGTCATGGCGAGAATTAACGAAATTGCCGGCATTATTTTCCCGAACAAATACATCAACTTATCCGACGTTATCACCTTGTTGAAACAGGAGAACCAGACGATTACGGTCACGTACATACAGGCTGCGGCAATTCCGTATAAAATAGACTCCCTGGTGAAGGGGTTTCCATTAGGAAGATAAAATAGGATCGTTACCCCGGCATGATTGAAAATCGGATTAAAAGCAGCCATCACGAGCAATAGCGGCAGCATATAGAGCAAATTGAATTTCACCGCTTTGCGGCCATTCAATAGGATTGAATAACCAATGGCACCTGCAAGCGAGATCGCTTGGAAGAGCGGGTGCATGAACGCCATGCTGAACACCAGAACAAACGTAAAATAAACAAAATTAACGATGGGATGGAAGGTGGTGAATGCGTTTCGTCTCAACGTTTCCCCTCCGGTGCCGCCACTTGCTTAGCTCCGACATCCCGTCCTAAATCTAAGGTGTAAATCCATTCTATCGTATCCCCATCCTTAAGTTTATAACTGCTGGAGCCGTAATTCGGGAATACTCCGTTTACTTTATACATCCACCCACTAAGCTCTCCGCCATCGAACTCATATATATTATTAATGCCTTCAATATAATTGCTGCCATAGATCGATGATTTCGAAAATTCAAGATGAATTTTCTTTTTTTTCATTTCGCGGAGAAGAACATCAAAGACGCTCTCTCCTTTCTCAAAGATTACTTTTTGTTTGGAATAAATGACTCCATCCTTCGGCAGCAGTTCAAGCTTATCTTCATCAAATTGATCCTTGTTTGCGAGAATCGTATCGGCCTTTACCGACAAGGTTGCCGAATTGGATTGCTTCTCCTTTGATCCTGATGAAGGTTTTCCGGTAGGTTTAGAAGTTACCGGCGCTGTTGGCTTTGGCTTGCCCGTGTTTTTACTTCCGCCTTGCTGCTTCGCCGGGCTGGTCGTCGGCTTTGGCTTGGCAGACGGAGCTTTCTCGATTACGGACCCGTTTGGTTCCGCTGTCGCCCCTGGAGCTGGCGTCGGTAAAGGAGTTGAACTTTCCTTCACCGCATTCGTCGGCTCTGTCTCCTTTTGCGGGCTCGGAAGTGGCGATTGCTGTGAATTCGGTGCACTAGGACTGCTCGTTGCGGATGGAGGAACCGTACTTGGCCCAACTGATGGCTGATTAGATGACGCTGGGTTCTGCCCCGTTTCATTGGCAGACGAAGAGCTTGAGGGCTCTTCCGCAGATGTTGCAGAAGCCCCCTCTTGCATGGCTAATTGTCCCGATTTTCCGCCGTCTCCGCTTCCGTCTAAGAGGAACGCAGCTGCCAATATGGCGATAATTCCAAGAAATACGATCCATTTTTTTGCGGACAGCTTTTTCATATGTTTATGATTCATTGTCGCTCAAATCATAGAGACGTGTTTGCCCATTCAGTAACCGGTTGTAGGCAACCATCGCATACATTGCTTGATCAGTAGCCATTGCATCCACCTTATTGACGCCTCCTATGTGATAAAATCCTCCATCAGACGCTGCAAAACCCAGAAGAGCCCCGATGGGGGAATTGCCGTTTTTGATAAATCTGTGATCGGTTTGCGGGTTAATTCCGATACTTGTCAGCGCGACTATAACCTGTGCGGCGCTCTCTGAATTAACGGTTTTGTTGCTGGCAAAACCTCCGTCCGCTCGTTGAACGGAAGACAACCAGGTAACAGCCTTGTCAACTGCCCCTTGAACCTTATTGTTCAAATGGTAGTACGGCGCTAAGCTTTGAATCGCCATTGCCGTTACATCTGGATCCGCCTCTTTTTGAAGCTCTCCGAGTACCCAGCCTCCACCTTCAAGCTGCCGCTTCAAGATAAAGTCCACTAGCAGATCCCTTGTTGTGCGAGTCTTAACTTCTACGGTAGAAGGAATGTCATACTGCTTGCTGTCGAGTGCGATAAGCGCAAAGATCGGTCCATTAATGCCTTGTTTGATTATAGCGTCGAAATCCGCCAGTTTATCAAGTAAATTGTAACCGGCAATGTTTTCTGTACTTTTTCCAATCGACGCAAGAGCCAATATCGCACGGCTGTACTCCGTATACTTGTTACTGTGGAGAACACCTGATTTTTCTTTTAATTCCTTTTCCAGATTAGCATAGTACTTCGCAAAGTAGGAGTCCGGAATTTCAATACCGGAACGCGCCAGACCTAGTACCGTCCATTCTCCTCCAAGCGTAGAGACGTCAGGATTAGGGACGGATTTTTGTAAAAAGGCTGCGGTTAAAGCAATTTGCTGAGCAATCTGCTCTTTGTTATTCGGTTTTGCAGAATCATCCGGGGCAGATTTTTTATAATCAAACGCCCGCATGACCACAACCGCCGCCATTTCCCGCGTAACGCTACCGGATGGCTTAAATTCATTGCCTTGTCCGATCATCAATTGAAGCGATACGCTCGCTTGAACGGCGGTTTTGGCCCACGGGGATACCCGATTCAAATCCTTAATTGCAGACGTTGACGAGGATGACTGAACGTCTAACGCCCGAATCATCATGACTGCCATTTGCTCTCGCGAGATCGTATCATGCGGCTTGAATTGAGATTGATAGCCGGTAATAAACCCAGCCCTATGAGCGGCCCCAACATAAGGAGCGAACCATGCCTCCTGAGGCACATCCTTGAATGAACTAGACTCTCCAATGGCTGCTTTTAAGCCAAGCATAGAAACCATCAGCCGGGTGAATTCAGCTCTTGTAATATTGGTTTTTGGAGTCAGCTTGCCGCCGCTTCCTTGAACAAACTCGTTTTGTATCGCTGCTTTCATAGATTCCAAGGCCCATGCCGAAATCTGATCTGCATCCGAATAGGACTGACCCAGATCAATGCTCGTGCTCGAATCTTCCTCGTTTTTACTGCGGGTCGTATAGGTCACGAATGTAGTAAAATGGTTTGTCTTTATTACAAGATCACTGCCAGAGACATAGGCATAAGTGATTTTTTCGCCCTCTCCTTTAGTCGCCTGTAATCCTTGATCATCAGACTCGTAAAGCTTGATCGGCGAGAACTTGTCACCTTCTATAAAGCCTGCAAGCTGACCCTTGCCGCCCTTTATTTTGAGCGTCAACAGTTTATCGAATAAGAAAGGCTTATCCACTGACCCCATAATAAACGCATGACTAACTTTTTCCATCTCTTCATTATCTGCAAGGCCGTTCTGGACGAGTCCGCTCAGCCTTGAATCCTGAACATCCATCCCGGTGAACAGCTCCATGCTGTTGTCACCAGCTTTAAGCTTTGTTCCTTTGTCGATTTCGAAAGTGAAATCCCCTTTATTAGCGGTAAGTTTGGGAAGACCCTCTTTGGCATTCTCCACGTCAAGAATGATCTTGCGGGTCTCTTCGGGGATGTTGAGCGTAAACTGCTCTGTATCCCTCTGTTGCTTGGAAAGGTGCAGAACATAATCCTGCTGCAAATTTCGCGGCACATCTACTACCGTTTGTTTCAGAGCTGGAACTGCTCCAGGCGGTGTTGCTGGTACAGGTGCAGCGCCGCCAGGTACCTGCCCAAAATCAGCACCAAGATTCAATGTGTAACGCCACGCTACACGATCATTTGGCTTAAGAACATATTCGCCCGCACTGTACTCTGGGAAAACGCCGTTGACCGAGTACATCCATCCACTTTCCGATCCACGGTCAAATTCGCTTAATCCATCGATCTCTTGTATATAGAGAGAACTTCCCGAACCAATGTAACGAATCTTACCCGGCAGCTCCCGCTCCAATATCGAAAACGCCGTATCGCCCGCTTGCAGCACCGCTTGCTTGGAACCCAAAATCATTCCTTTTTGACTGTCACCCGTGACAGAAATGGTTGCATAATTCCCTGTCGGGACTTCGACAGGAGGAGCTGTCGGTGGCTCCGGCTGTCCTCCTCCATTGTTAGGAGGTACAGATGGTGAAGGTTCTGGCTCGCCTCCTCCATTTCCAGGAGGTGCAGACGGTGACGGTGACGGTTCGCCTCCTCCATTGCCAGGAGGTGCAGTCGGCGATGGCGATGGCTCACCCGGAGTTACTATCGGCGCTTCTTTTATAGTTAGTGACTTCCTCGCACGCACCAAACGAGGCGCTGTATCCCCTTTATAACCTGATACTTCAATCGTGTAATTGCCGATCGCGTCTATACCGCTGCTGAAAACAGCTTCTCCACCAGCATAGGTGTCCAGCGTAACGCTGCCGATTTTCACCTGCACGCCAGCAGCTGGAACAACGACTCCCTCTGGTCCATTGCCAGACTTAGATGCCTTTTGAACCCATACCTTAAAAGGCTCGCCCACTGCCGGCTCGGCTGGCATTACTTGAATTGAATGCGCGAGCTGAGTATCATCACCGGAATAGTAAATAACGACCTTATCGTCTGTACTCAAAGGATAAACACTTAAACTCGTTGCCGGGAAGAGCCATCTACCATCGCGGTAAACAGCGTATTTCCAGCCATCCGTGCCGCCGTATTTGCCTGCATCGATGTTATTTATAGAAGCCACTAATTTTCCGGATGAGGAATCTGCAGCTCTAAATGGAATATTGGAATTGTTGAGAAGACGCTCCAGCGTCTCCAGAACGTAAGTGCCATTCAGATCTCCTTCAGTAATCGGCCCATCCGGTCCTTCCACTTGAAGAGAGACTTCATAAGCTTGACGGTCTCCGAAATCGTACAGTCGTTTCTTTCCTTTGTTAAAGGAATCATAAGCAACTAGAGCCTGTAAAGCTTGCTCGGTTGCCAAGGAATTGGAGCCGCCCGTAGGAGTATGAGAGAAAGCGCCGTTGCCTTTACGGAACGTCAGCAGCTTCTGAACCAGATTGCCTCCATCTTTCGTGAACCGGCTTTCTGTAGGATCAATGCCATGGGAAGTCAGCCCGATAATGGCCTGCGACACACTCTCGCTCGCATCCGCTCCCCAAGACAGATAACCTCCGCTCGGCGTCTGGTTGATCGATAACCAATTCACCGCTTTATCAACAGAGTTCCCAACACCGGCTTGCGCTGCGTACGGCGCTAACGCCGTCAATGTCATGCCTGTGAGATCGGGATCACTTTTACCGGTCCCAAGTGCAAATCCTCCGTCATCCTTCTGCCTCGCCACAATTGTAGAAACCAACATATCACGGGTCCACAAGGCAGTGTTAGGAACCGTATAATTACCGCTATCCAAAGCGATAAGAGCATATAATAGCCCATTTATCCCTTGATTCGTCATTTTGGTATTGTTGTAAATGCCTTCAATCAGGTTATAACCTGCAAACTTGCTTGCATCCTGATTCGCGGCTGTCAGACCAATGACGATTCGTTCATAATCCGTTACTAATGAAAATGTCCCTTTTTTAGCTAAAAGTGTGCCATGCAATCCTGAAACATAGCTAGCAGGAAGGAGTTTGTCTGCTTTCGACAGGCCAACAGCCTGCCAATCATTAATCCCGCCTAAACCAAGAGTAAATTTCGATGCTCCTTCAATTGCAGCTTGGACCTCTGCCAGAAGCAGTTCGTTGGAAGCCTGCTTTAGATTGGATACGGGATTTTCTGTATTCCCATAAACTTGTCCTAATGTGGAAAACAACAATGTAATGGATAGCAATAACGACAGCGCGTACCTGCCGAAGGTGCTTTTTGCAGATCGTTTCATATGTACCCTCTTTCGGATGAAATAGATTTAACATACCCATACGAAAAAAGCCGCCCTTAAATAGGACGGCTTGTAACAACGTATGTATGTTGCCAATGAACAGACATCAAAGTAAATACACCGAAGTATATCTACCCTGAATTTCCAATTCTCACCCCCCGAAGAATTAAAAACATTCGCGTGAAGGCAGGTCTCCTGGCTCATGAGTCATCGCTTCTCCACCCTTCCCAGTTTAGATAAAAACCAGTGGTTTATGTAGAGTCGCTCCTCAATTACAGTGGCGGGACCGCGTCGGATTTGAACCGAACTTCCCTTTTAAGCAGACTTTGTATCCTAACAAATCTGCACCTTTACGTGTTTGTATATGAAATTGTCCTGTACATCATAACGGCTTTTCTATGGGATGTCTATGGAAATAGCCATCGTGGTAAAGTAAAAACCGGAACTCTTAAGTTGCAAGAAGTCCCGGCCTTATAAATGACGTTTAACCTATAACAGAGTCAACAAATTTCTCTAACAACGAAGGGTCTGTAATGTTCTTATTACATTCATGACCATGTATACACAGATAGTTACCGATTGCTCTATAGTAATCAGGCGAAGAATTTGCCGGCCTTTTTTTGGAGATGGCCGTAAACAGGGCAAGTTCTTCATGCCTATTGCATACAAAGCAATAGCCTTTTTTATTGGTCGGCGTATACCTGCCTTCGATACCAATGAATTGTCCATTCATATGATACACAATGAACAGCTTATTCGTGGATATATCGATCCAGCTAATATAAGTTACATACCGATAATCGATCGCCCCTAAATCAGGCAACTTTAACTTTTTATTTTTGGGAAATAACTTCTGAATTTGCTTATCTGTAATTTGCGGAAATTCAATTAAATAAGACTCTAACTCCATCAGATGCTTTGCAAAATCATCTGAAGATTGTAAATTGAAAATCGCTTCCAGCATGTGTTTCTGGAAGTTCGTACCGTTCGGAAACAGTTCGGCAATTTTGAGTTCTGCACTGTATCTCACTGATTCCAATATTTTTGAATCGGCATTTGCCCTGAGAGTTTGCTCCAATATCCCAGCTTGTTTTTTAATAAAGTTGTATTGATGATTAACGATAAATGGTTCACTCATTAGGTACAGCCCCTTATTTTTTTATAGTGGAACAAAATAAGGTGCAAAGCCAATTCGTGAAACCGATCTATGCTCATTTAGGCGATGTTGTTGTCACTCATTTTCGCCCATGCAAAGTATCGCCTTCAAAACAGGCTTTGCATGAGACCGGCCAATCCGGCAATCTTTTATTGCCATATCCATCAGCGCTCCTTTACACCTGAGATAATGAATATTATAAGGAAACCATTCTGCTGTTACAACAGAATGGCGATTATAGAGCTATTCATTTTGATGGAGTTTTTCTACGTGTGCGGAGATAAACATACGCCAATATCCCTAGAACCAAAGCGGCAATGGCGGATATGATCCAGATTGAAGCTTGAGAGGCTTTTGATTCATTTTCATCCGGAATGCTTGGCAGCGGAATCTCTTTCCCTTGTAAAAAAGCAAGTTCCTCTGTCGCCTCGCCAACGAGCTTACTGGGGGAACATAAAGGATTTTCCCACTTTCCGTTCTTTTCGGTTAGAAAAAATAAATACTGCTTCCCAACCTTACTTGGACCATTTAGATTGCCCCAAAACCCATCCTCACCAATCGAGACTTTATTTGCACTAACGCCCTTAAAGCTTGTTGTTACCGTTGATTTTACGATGTTGTGAACCCCGTTCGGGACAACTTTGTCCACCTTCCCGACAATAACGCCGTCGTATTTCGCATATGCTTCTTCCACGGACAGCAACTGTGCACAAGACAATGCTTGAGCCTGCGGCGAGTAGAACAGGATTAGCAGTAGAAGCGCGACTATAAGCGACGTAATTTTTTTCAAATCATCTCCCCCTCTTTGAGTTAAAGGGACGGAGCAAACCGGGTTAAGGTTGCAGATGGCTGCTTTCCCTGTTTTCTACATGAAAAAAGACTGGAGAAAGGATCGAGGAAAAGTAGAGTGGGTACCTTTCAAGTTCGTTCGGCCAAGGCCTTTATCCGCCTGTGGGCCTTGATTTTCCTTTACCCATTTGTATTGCTCGACCGGTTGGGACAACCGCATAGATTCGGTGACGGGGGTCGCTATGCCGGGGACAAAAGGAACAATGCGTTGGGAATATACTTGGGCGTTCAATAACGGATTGGGCGCATACGATTCGAACAAGAACTTCAAGCTTAATGAAACCGGGTACGCTGAAATGAAAAAAATATATTGTAATATTTCCAATATATTGATATACTTCGTTTCAGGAAAGGGTGGAATTGGAATATATTCTAATTTTACCTAAAATTGTTTCAATAAAGGAGATTTTTTTTGAGATGAATCGAATGATGAAATTTGCAACAACTGCTACAATGGCTGTCACTTTGTTGGTGAGCGGGTCCTCTGCATTTGCTAACGAGAATGCTTCTCCTGCTTCTCCTGCACCAAGTCCTAGCTTGGTTACTCCAACAAAAATCGGAATTTTCGATACTTCAAATGTCATTTTCAACGCTGCACTTAAAGATGGCTTAAAATCAAGTTTCGATATCCCAAAGGGTTACGGATGGGTCAAAGTATGGGTTAAAAATACTACTAATGCGGAAATGACTGTCCGCGTTACTCAAGGCAGTCTTACGGGGAAGGAGAAGATGAATTTTAAAGTACCAGCTAATAGTCAAGTGTCCGTAGATGGAACTGCTGCGTGGTCAACTGGAGACTTTCATGTTGCAATCTCCACTGAGAACAGTGAAGCACTGACAGGTTTGTTATCGGTTAAATTGGCGACTACACAAGGTGAGCTATAATTAAATATATTCCATTGCTCAAAGGAACTTCGTCTGTTTATTATTGTAATTCAAAAATGCTTCATGACGAATCCTTGCGAAGTCCTACTTCGGTCTAATTGAATAGTGTAAGGCAATAAGAACCGCCTTCGGCATCCAAACGAATCCTTCCGTAATGGAATTTTGGGACGAATCCGAAGGCGGTTTTTCTGTTCTGCTTTACGTTCCACTAATGTAAGACGTTGGGTTTCGCGACCCTTGACAATCTGAACGGCGACGCCCCCTCCCCCAAAAACGGTGTAACCGCGGCTCCATCAGCCGCATTCCTTTTCGTAAGGGACGAACATCCCGGCGCATCCCCAATTTTAACCGAGTCGGGCTTTATTATTTTACGGAAAAAGGCCTACATATGAAAATGCAAGTCAAAAGCGGCAAACTTATCGAAAATATGTTAAATCCCCCAAGCCATTCGGCGGACACTTCAATTTTCCCGGCATTAGCGCATGAAGCGGTTCAAAGTAAAAAGTACAGCGTTTTCCATACGATGTGCGACGTTATGGAGACGGCTTGCTTGCCTTGTTATTACGCAACCCGACCGCGTAAGGATACGCTTGGTGGCGATGATTTGCCAATTTTGTTGCCTACGAGGAAACGCCCTCTTGTTTCTATGGGTTCACTTCGTTTACTTTATGCCGTAGGACACCGAATTTCACCAGCCGCAAGACGTCCCGCATACAGCCAACGGTAGATAGTTTTAAAGCAGACGAATGGCATGCCTCGAACCGTCGCTTCTCCGCAATCTGTTCTGGTGACCAGTTCAGTTGCAACTGCACATTCATGTCTTTCACAAGCTCAGGGGAGTATTTACCACGAGGCTTAACTCTTCAATGAAAATAAGCCTCCTGAGCAGATCGGGACTCGTACTCCTGATCCAGACAGCCACGTTTATCTCACGTTGTAATGGAACTATGATGACGACCAAGTTCCCTTCCAATTAATCGTGTCGACCATCCCATCTTCACCAGCAGTTTACTTTACAGCGTTCGGTTATGCTAAAATGTGTGTAACCCATGGAGAGATTCTCCTTGTGTAAGGGTTGTTGTGTTGACTCCATTTTACAAGAATCTTCCATGGGCTGTTTCTTTTTCTAGGTGTCGCACTTCATATTACAATCCGTCATTTGTTTAACTCACGCTGCCTCAGCGCCTCATATAGCACGACCGTGCCCGCCATCGCCACATTAAGCGACTCGGTTCGGCCTTTCATGGGAATAATAACGCCGTAATCCAATTGCTCCAGCGATGCTTGGGATAGGCCGTCCGCTTCATTGCCAAGCAACAGCCAAAGCGGCCCGGTAAAATCACACTCATAACAGCTGCGAGCCGCTTGCAGGCTCGTGCCGGCAATTGTCATGCCTTTGGAGCGCGCCTCTGGCAACA
Organism: Paenibacillus herberti; assembly: GCF_002233675.1. Classification (GTDB taxonomy): domain Bacteria; phylum Bacillota; class Bacilli; order Paenibacillales; family Paenibacillaceae; genus Paenibacillus_O; species Paenibacillus_O herberti. The sequence goes on from NZ_NMUQ01000001.1 coordinate 2,733,988, forward strand.
TTTCGGTCAGATCTCCCTCCAGCACGGGAAGATGGAACAGCGATCCCATCGTTGAACGCACGGTTTTGGGATTGTACAAATCAACGCACCCCTTGCCAAGCACAACAGCATCCGCTCCGGCCGCATCAGCGCTGCGGATGATCGTTCCGGCATTGCCCGGATCACGAACGCCATCGAGTACAACGACGAGCCCTCGCTCACGGAACAACGCCGCATGGTCAGCGACGGGTTTGTCCACGATCCCGAAAACCGGCGGCGGCGAATCTGTTCCTGTACATTTGGAAATGACCGAGCGAGCTGCCGCAACGAGCTCAACCGTTGCCCCATGCAGGCGCAGCGGCTCCTCTAGCTCAGAGGGTAAACCGCGCTCCGCATCGTAAACGACCGTGCGTACCGCTGCGCCGCATATTAGTGCTTCGACTAGCATATGCGTGCCTTCGGCCAAAAATTGCCCCTGTCGATTCCGATGTTTCGTCTCCAATAGGGCAGCCCAAGCCTTAACGCGCGGATTGCTGGCAGAGGTTAGTATAAGCTCTGCAGTCATCGGCTTTTCACTTCCCGTTCCACCGCATAAGCTACCTCAAGGCGCAGAATATCCTTGTTTGAGCCGACGATGACGAGCACATCTTCCTTGCCGATAACATGATCCGGGCTCGGTGTAATGTCCATCTTACCGTTGTTTTTGATGCCAAGTACATTGCACTGATGACGCGCACGAAGGTCCAACTGCTTCAGCGTACGCCCGATCATTGCATCTGGAGCCTCGATTTCGATGATACCGTGCTCAGGCGTCAGCTCGATGAAGTCGAGCACGCTCGGCGAAATGAGATGATGAGCTACGCGTAAGCCCATATCCCGCTCTGGATAAACGACGCGGTCAGCTCCAATTTTGCTCAGCACTTTACCATGCAGCTCGTTCTGAGCTTTGACAATCAGGTAGGGTACGCCGAGATCCTTCAAGATGAGCGTCGTCAAAATACTCGCCTGAATGTCTTCGCCAATGGCGACAACAACAACGTCGAAGTTGCGTACGCCGATTGCGCGCAACGCCTCCTCATCCGTCGTATCGGCCGAGACCGCATGCGTGACGGTCGACGCGATTTCCTGGATGCGATCCTCGTCGCTATCTATAGCAAGTACTTCAAAGCCCATTTCTGACAGCGATTGGGCGACGCTGGAGCCAAATCGGCCCATGCCGACGACGGCAAATTGCTTTTTACGCATGCTGAACACTCCGCCTTTCCTAACCCGCTAATGGCTTTCATTATACCATATTGACCCGTCGCTTTCCCGAATGCTCCATGAGCGGAAAGGGCATTATAATCGAGAATTGAATACAGGGGGAGTGACAGAACGGATGAGTCAGTTTAACCTGCGTGAAGCCATTACCCAGATCGTTCAGGACAAGCCTGAGGGTGAGCTTAGCGAAATTATTCGTGATTCCATCGACAGTGACGAAAAGGCTCTGCCGGGTCTTGGCGTACTGTTCGAAATGATTTGGAAAGACAGCTCTGCTGCCGAACAGCAAACTCTTGTGGGAAAGCTGCATGGCCATTTGAACAAAGCTTGAGCATACTATCGCGGGAACATTATCCCCGACAATCAACAGCATGTCCTACCATTCAACGCAGATTGCCGCTACCTCGGGAATATCAAACAAGCCAGAGGCAACGGCCTCTGGCTTGCTCTCTTTCCCTTGCCTCATCATTGTGTTTAGACTCGACTGGTCGACTCGAATTCTAGCTACCGCTCTCGGCCATCTCCGACAGGTTTACCCAGCGCCGCTCCTCGATGGAACGTTCCACCGCCTCAAGCACCTCCTGGCATTTCACTCCATCAACGAAGCTTGGAGACGGCTGACGATCCTCCGCAATCGCACTCATAAACTCCAGCACCTCATGCGTAAAGGTATGCTCGAAACCAATCGTATGGCCCGGCGGCCACCAAGCTTCCGAATAGGCATGGGCCTCATCCGTGCAAAGTACACGGCGGAAGCCTTGTACATCCTCGGCATCATCCGTGAAATAAACTTCCAGCTCATTCATCCGCTCGAAATCGAACCTCAGGCTTCCTTTGCTGCCGTTGATCTCGAATGCGTTTGTGCTGCGATGTCCGGGAGCAGAGCGCGACGCTTCAAAACTTCCCAGAGCACCGTCGACAAAACGGGCCATAAACACAGCCGCATCATCCACAGTTACTGGCCCACGCTGTATTTGATCCGTTCCGTCCTTGCCACTTTGTCCTCTCTCTTCTGAAGGAAGTGGCCGCTCCTTAACGAAAGTCTCGGTCATGCCGATAACCTCTTCGAACTCGCCTACTAGATAGCGAGCCAGATCAACCAGATGCGCTCCAAGATCGCTTTGTGCTCCAGAGCCTGCGATCTCCTTTTTCAGTCTCCAGACAAGAGGGAACTCTGGATCAACGAGCCAGTCCTGCAGGAACCGCGCACGAAAATGATTAATCTTCCCTAGCCGGCCCTCTTCAACCAACTTCTTGGCCAGCTTAACCGCTGGCGAGAAGCGATAGTTGAAGCCGGTCATATGTTTTACTCCCGCTTCCTCCGCCGCTCGCAGCATCGTCCTGGAGTCCGCAAGCGTGATAGCTAGCGGTTTCTCGCACAGGATATGCTTCCCGGAGCGAGCAGCCTCAACCGCAATCTCAAGATGTGCGTCACTCGGAGTGTTGATGTCAATCAGATCAATATCATCCCGAGCGACCACCTGCCGCCAGTCCGTCTCCAGCTCTTGCCAGCCGAACTGAGCTCGGGCTGCCTCAGCCCCTGCTGCGTTGCGTCCGCATAACACGGCCATCTCAGGTTGAAGGGGCGCACCACTGAAAAACATCGGCATCGCGCGGTATGCGTTACTATGCGCCTTACCCATGAATTTGTAGCCGATCATGCCGACCCGAAGTGTCTTTTTCTTATTGTTGGTTTCAGTTGTCATCCTCTATCCATCTCCTTGCATTTAGTCCGTTCCGAACCTGTTCCGAACCTCTTCTACGTTCGTTTCAAGCTCGATTCCCGTACCACCAACCCAACAGGCAGCTTATCAACCGGCATGCTCTGTACCTGCAGTGCAATTAGTGCCGCCATTCGTCCCGTCTCATAAAAGGAAGCAGAAACCGAGGTCAGCGTTGGCTCCATAAGCCGCGCCCCATCTGAATCGTCAAATCCAGTCAATCCATAGTCTCGACTGGACTCATATCCAAGCTGCCGCAGGCCTTGCAGCAAACCAATCGCCATCCGGTCATTACCCGCCACAAAGGCATCCGCCTGTCCCGAGCGCAGCAGTTCAGCCGCCTCTCCGGCAAGCGCCAGCCCGCTGGTCCGGCTGTAATTACCTTGCAGAACAGCGTGCTCCCCCTTGAGCTCATCCGGCATGGCATCTCGGAAGCCGAGCAGCCGGTCCAAGCTGTTGGAGAAGCCTGGTGGCCCTTTTACAAAAGCCGGTCTGCGCCAGCCCTGTTGGAGCAAATGCTCAGCCGCCAAAAAACAGCCTCTTCGATGGTCCGTCTCGACTGCTCGATGCTCCAGACCGTCAATCCGCTGATTGACAAACGCAAATGATCTTCCCTCCGCATCCAGCTTCAGTAGCTCTTCACGTTCCTCTGCAATATCTCTCGCTCCAAGCAGAATCAACCCGTCTATCTTTTGCTGCCGGAATAGCAGCCCACATCCCCGGTCCTCTCCCGGCATCCGTTGCAGTAATAGCAAATCTGCCCCATGCTGCTGTGCAGCCTCGCTAATCCCGCCCATCATCTCGTAAAAATAGTAGGTCGAAAAAAGCTTAGCCTTCGGTACAAAAGGCAGCATAACACCAAGATTGCCACTTCTTTTACGAGCGAATTGCCTCGCCAGTTCATTCGGCACATATCCGAGCTCCGCCGCCGCCTTCAACACCTTTTCGCGGGTTTTCTCCTTGACGGCGTCTGATTCGCTGAATACCCGAGACACGGTCGCCTCCGATACACCAGCCCGCTCCGCTACCTGCTTGCGCATTCTCTTCACCTCATTCAGCCAACTGCTGATGGCAACATGTTGTCCTCTATAAATTCCGTATCAATAATGTACGCGCGTTCATTTTCTCATAAAATCCTTCTAGCTGTCAACGCCACGCCTCTCTATGCCATCTCAATGAGGCAATGAATACCCGATGCAGGCAGCTACCTGAACATGAAAAAGCCAACCGATTTCTCGGCTGGCTCTGCTCCTTTAAACATCGTATTTCTCGAAGGCTCTACTTGTTCAAACACCATATTCCACGAATTTCCGACTCCTGCAACAGTCATTGCAGCCTGAGAGCTTAAATCATTCACGCCGCCTTAATGGGCTTAAGGAGCCGTTTCTAGGAATTTAGAAGTTGGGTTTTTGGTCTCTGCGGTACGCATCGCATACTCGTTCTCGAACAGGGCGACATAGTTGCCCTTTTTGTCCTTCACGAGTGTGGAGTTAATGCGGAACTTGGAAGGATCGATATTTTCTTCAACAATCCAGCGTGCGAACTGGAATGGCATACGCTGCAAAATGACATCGACGCCGTATTCCGCCTTCATCCGATACTCAAACACCTCGAATTGCAGCTGTCCAACAACGCCGAGAATCGTATCCTCGAAGCCGCTGGCGGATTGGAACACCTGAATGGTGCCTTCCTCGGTCAGCTGATCAATGCCTTTTTCGTACTGTTTCTTCTTGAGCGCATTTTTGATCGAGACTTTGGCGAAAATCTCTGGTGAAAATGTCGGCAGCTCGTCGAACACGACGTTGCCGCCCTGCGCCAAGCTGTCGCCAATCCTGAAAATACCCGGATCGAACAGACCGATAATATCACCCGGATAAGCAGCCTCAACGATGTCCCGGTCTTGAGCGAGGAACTGCTGCGGCTGGGCCAGCTTGATATCTTTGCCGATCCGCACATGTTTCACGCTCATACCGCGTTCAAAACGCCCGGAACAGATACGCAGAAAGGCAATTCGATCCCGATGGGCTGGGTTCATATTTGCCTGGATTTTAAAGACGTATCCACTGAACTTTTCGCTTGTTGGTTCAATAGGGCCATTCGTACTGTTGCGCGGCTCCGGCTTCGGCGCCAACTGCAGGAAGTTCTCGAGGAATGTCTGCACGCCGAAGTTGTTGACGGCGCTGCCGAAGAATACCGGCGTCAGCTCTCCTGCCCGAACCTTCTCAAAGTCGAACTGATCACCTGCTACATCCAATAACTCCAGATCCTGCTCAAGCTGATCGGCGAGATAGTCGCCGGCCATCTCACGGATGATCGGGTCCTTATAGTCGCCTACCTTATTCACCTGGATATTGGAATGGTCGTTGCCCTGGAACAGCTCAACCTGATTCTTCATCCGGTCGTAAACGCCGCACAGCTCCCGGCCCATTCCGATCGGCCAGTTCATTGGCACCGAACGGATACCAAGCACCCTTTCCAGCTCTTCCATCAGATCGAACGGGCTTTGACCTTCGCGATCCAGCTTGTTGATGAAAGTGAAAATCGGAATGCCACGCATACGGCATACTTGGAATAGCTTGATCGTCTGAGCCTCGACGCCCTTGGCAACGTCGATCAGCATGACGGCGCTATCCGCCGCTGTCAGCGTACGGTAAGTGTCCTCACTGAAGTCTTGGTGACCAGGCGTATCAAGAATATTGATGCGGTGTCCGTTGTAATCAAACTGCATAACAGAGGAAGTAACCGAGATACCGCGCTGCTTCTCGATCTCCATCCAGTCGGACGTAGCATGTTTGTTTGCTTTACGAGCCTTAACTGAACCTGCCTCGCGAATAGCTCCTCCGAACAGCAACAGCTTCTCGGTCAGCGTCGTTTTGCCGGCGTCAGGGTGAGAGATGATGGCGAAGGTGCGCCGTTTTTCCACCTCTTGTTTAATTTCATCGATTAATGGCTTTGTCATTTGGGTCTCCTTGCTTCCTGCTATTTATCTTCTTGCAAGCGAATCTGCGGCTCAAACATGAGGCAGAGTCCGGATCAGATCGGCCTTGTCATAGTTGTGCTCCTTGAAAAGGTGTATTTTCCTGGCTTTGTCGCAGCTGTCTGCAGCCCTAACTTCAATTAAAACCTGTAAACCCACCTTCGCGCAAGCTAATTCAACGCTAAAAAGGGATAAGTTGCTCCATAAACGCTTCAAATCCTGTCCGGGAACCCGAACAGGATTGAAGTACCTTCTATAAAGGGAATGCTGCCTTAGCTGCCGCCCCCACTAATCCAAACCACATTATCTTCCGCCTGGCCATTAACCGGCCACCAGAAAAATCCGTCCTGCTTCAGCATACGATCGCCCTCCTCCGGACCCCAAGAACCGGCTGGATACGATTTAAGATCCTCTGGCGACTCACGCCATGCCTGAGCGATACGGTCGACAAAGGTCCAAGCCGCAGCCACTTCATCCCAGCGAGTGAAGTAGGTGGAATCGCCGCGCGCTGCATCATAGATCAGAAGCTCATAAGCCTCAGGCGTATTGATGCCAATCTGGCAGCTTTGGCAGAACTCCATTGCTACCGGCTGAACTTCATTGTCCGCTCCTGGACGCTTGGCATTGATCTTGAGGTAAATGCCCTCCATCGGGTTGACCCGGATGACGAGCAAATTTGGTCCGAGATTATGCCGCTTCGCAAACAGTACATTATCGGGTACGTTTTTGAACTCGATAACAACTTCGGTTGTCTTGACTGGGAGTCGTTTGCCCGTACGGATGTAGAACGGCACGCCCGCCCAGCGGAAGTTATCAACGAATACCTTGGCTGCAAAATACGTCTCCGTAGAGGACTCCGGATTAACCTTGTCCTCCTCGCGGTAGCCAGGCAGTTCCTTGCCCTTGCTACTGCCAGCCGCATACTGCGCACGTACGACGCGCTCGCGCACCTCTTCACTGCCGCTGAACTGACGCAGCGAGCGAAGCACCTTAACCTTCTCGTCGCGAAGGCTCTCTGCATGCAGCTTGGCAGGAGGCTCCATCGCGATCATCGTAATCATTTGCAAAATATGGTTCTGTCCCATATCGCGCAGAGCACCGGAATGGTCATAATAACCGCCGCGTTCCTCGACGCCGACCGTTTCCGAAAGCGTAATTTGCACATTGGCGATATGATTTTTGTTCCAGAGCGGCTCGAACAGCTGGTTGGCAAAACGAAGCACCTGGATATTCTGAACCATTTCCTTGCCGAGGTAGTGGTCGATCCGATAGACCTCTTCCTCTTTGAACACCTGGCTCAGCTGGCCGTTCAGTTCACGCGCCGATTCCAGGTCGTAGCCGAAAGGTTTCTCGATGACGAGCTTATGCCAACCTTTCGATTCCAGTAGGCCGCCGTCGCGCAGATTGAACGATACCGGACCGAACAGCTCTGGTGCTAGTGCCAGATAGAACAGGCGGTTGCCGTTAATGCCGAATTTCTCGTCCAGCTCACTGGAGAGACGATCGAGCTCACGGAAGCCGTCTACATTATGGATATCTAGGGGCATATAGACGAAATGCTGGGCGAACCGTTCCCACAGCTCCCGGTCGGACGGTTTATACCGGCAGAACTCCTGAATCGACTCGTAAACGTCCTGGCGGAATTGCTCGTTGTCACGAGGACGGCGCGCAAGCCCGACAACTGCGAAATTCTCCGCCAGCTTGCCTTCTTTATATAGAGAAAACAGCGCCGGGAACAGCTTTCTCCGTGCCAGATCGCCGGTGGCTCCGAACAGATAGTAGACCGCGCCTTCGGCGGCTGTCAGTTCCTGTTTGTTAGAGTTGTTCATGTTCCTCATTCTTTCGTCGTAAATTTTTGGTTGGATCGGGTTGATATGGTATGTAGTGTATCATATCGATGCTTCAACCGCTATTGATCTCATTCAATCTTCATGGGTCCTTCACTTTCCCGAAATTTGCGTCGCCAATGCCTCTCCGGCAATGAGCGGCACTCCAATTGTTAGGTTTAAAGGTTCGTCTTTCTGTTTTTCGGAACGGGCCTGTTGCACCGCTATTTGCAGGCTTGCGTCCGCCCCCTTTTCTCCATCAACCAGCCGAATTGAAGCATCCAGCTTCGGTGAAGAATAAGTCCTGATGACTGTCGCCTCATCCTCGTACTTGTCCAATTGCAGGGCTCCTGCAGCCTTAACGAGTCTCTCCACGCTATCCTGATGCAGGGTTTGCCCGCTCAGCTTGACGCTAAGCAGCGGTTCAGAGGTAGCGCCGCTTGCCCTTATAGCTTCGCGAATGCGCCCATCCGCCTCTTCTAACCCGAGATGCTGTGCAGGATTGGATGGTATAAGCAAAAGAACTACCTGTACCTGATCAACAGCTTCGCCACTATCCCGAATAGCTGTCACCATCAGTCGACCTACATCCTCTTGATGTTGCGCTTTCCATAGAATGCCCGTATCGCCACCTGATTCATCCTTCTCTGGCACAACTTCCTTATCCGTATAACCTAGTTGCTCCGCCAACTTCAACGCCTGCTCCTCTGTCATCCCCTTGGCAAGCCAACGCAGCTCCCACCGACTGTTAGCCGCTCCGCCTCGCAGTTCTCCATCTGACCATTGCCATAGCTGAGCAAGATCCTCCACTGAAACTGTGCCCGTCTGCTCCGTTATGGCCGGCTTGTCGGGAAGTGTCCAACCGAGAGAACCCTTATTTCCAGCAGAATACAACGTCGCTAGTGCAGCCAGCAGCAGCGCCGCCGCGACCATTCCCATCGCCTGCAGCGACCGTTTGCGCTTCTTGCTTTGCAGTGGGTCCAAGCTTCTCGCTCCTTCCAATTCATCTAGATGGGTGTTTGACCATACGCATTAGCCCGTAAGTGAATATAATGCATCATCCAGCCCACTATCGCCAGAGAGGATGAAGGGACAATATGCAACAGATTCAACCGCTTCATGAAGATAATATCAAGAGATTTTGCGGTATGCCCGTCTGCATGGTTCTGAGAGACGGATCACGTTATACAGGCATCTTGACCGCATGTCAAGACGATCATATATTCTTGAACGGAGGAGAAGAGTATCATGCCCGCCAGAGTGGCGGCGCCAGTATCTCAAGTACCTCTTCCTCGACAAAAGGAAAAAAGAGCAAAACGATTAAGAAAGCTCCAGACAAAATGAAGGAACCTACGGCCCAGATAAAGGCCTTCACCTCATATCCAGGTTATCCTTATGGGTCTAGATCCATCTTTGGAGGTTATCCGGGTTACCGTCCGTACGGATACGGGTACAGGAATGGCTTCGGTTTTGGTGCCGCTTTTGCAGTCGGCCTCTCCGCTCTCGCCTTCCTGCTGTTACTTATTTGATTCTCGCCTCGCTTGGTTCGGAACTTCAAGCAGGAAACTTAAACAGCCTGTGGAACTTTCCTATTGGAAGCTTCTACAGGCTGTTTATGCATAGGTTGGTATAGGGTAATGGTTTGAAAAAATCAAGCTTTACGCCGAAGGAGGCCCTTCATGCCCACGCCCCTGTCACGCGTCTTCACCCGTTCTAATGTCGAACGAGCCTCATCCGTTCAACGTGTTACGTTACGCTCCGAAACGGCCCGACATGCCGGGCAAGCCGGACTGCCAGGATGGTATCTGCTCTACGGTGAAGCCTACGGCCAGATGCGCCATGCGCTAGATGACGCAGCTCGCTGGAGCGATGCGGCCAGTCGACAGCGGGAAGCGCTCCGCCGCATGAGGGAACGCCGCCACACGCTGGAAAGCCAGCCCGGTAACCCCGATTTACTCGGGATTACCGACACGGTGCATGAGCTCGAGGAACGCTGGAACTCGCTCGGACTTCTCTATTTCCGCTGTAGTACTAACCTCAGCTCCAGAATCGAAGATGAACTTAGCCGGCTGCGGGAACATCCTGCCGCTATAACTGCTGGCTTCAAGTCCCAGTCAGAAGGCCCGTGGCAGATCGATCGCGTCCGGCTTGGCCGGCTGCTCGACGAGCGGCCAGATTCCGTGCTGAATGCGCTTTTTAACAGCGAGGGACTTCTGCCCTGCGCCGAAGAAATTCTGAACAACTTTTTACATCAGCCGGCTCGTTCAATGATCAGCAGATCCCTAACTCTCCCCTACAGTCAGTACAATGAGTACGGACAGAATGAAGGTGGATTACCTACTCAAGGCTGGCTGCTTCATGAATCCATCTAGCGGCCGGAGGCCATCATATTCCGCAGCCTAGATCAGCTAGTCCACAGCTAAGTCATGCTTATGCGCATAGATTGCAGCTTGTGTACGATCCTCGACTCCCAGCTTGTTCAACACATTGGTCACATGGAACTTGACCGTCTTAATGCTGATGAACAGCTTGTCCGCAATATCTTGATTGGACAAACCTTGCGCGACCAGCATCAGGACATCCATTTCCCGCTCCGTGAGCTCCTCATGCGGAGCTTTTTTCATGTTCTGCTTGGGCTGGCGAAAACGATTCATCATCTTAACCGCTACCTGTGATTCCAGCACCGACTGGCCGCGCGAAGCTGCACGAATGGCTTCTGCAATCTCGCTGGCCCTTGAAGTCTTGAGCAAATAGCTGAACGCTCCTGCTTCAATGACTGGGTACAGCTTACTGTCATCGAGATAGCTGGTCAGTACGATAACCTTCGTGTCCGGCAGCTCCTCCATGATTAGACGCGTCGTCTCTACTCCGTCCATCACATCCATGACAAGATCCATCAGAATAACATCTGGTTTATAAGCTAAGGCAAGCCGGATGCCTTCCTTACCGTTGCCGGCTTCCCCGACGACCTCAATGCCATCCTCGGTATCCAGCACCGCTGCAAGTCCGATTCTAACCATTTCGTGGTCATCGACTAGCAGCACACGAACCGATGGCGCCAGCTCTTCCTCTTGGCCTAGCGCTCTGATCATGCCCCTATCCCCTTTCCATCCTCGATCGGAATCCACATCTCAATCGCTGTACCTTCTCCCGGGGCAGTCATGACGGCAATAAGCCCGCCCAGCTCATGAATCCGCTCCTCCATCGTCAGCAAGCCGTAAGAAGCTTGTTTCTTCTCTTCCAAATCAAATCCGATGCCGTTATCAATGAAGCTCAGCTTGGCCATTTTTCCATCACGTTTCAAGGAAATATCCATCTTGGTCGCTTTGGCATGACGTAACGTATTGGACAGCGATTCCTGCGCGATCCGAAACAGATGATCTTCTACCGTAGGGTGAAACAGTAGCGTCCGGTCCACCTCAATGTTAATATCCATCGGGACCTTTACCTGCAGCTCAGTCACCAGCAGCTCCAGCGCTTGCGCAAGAACTTTGCCGTCCAGATGAACTGGTCTCAGGTGCAGTAGCAGCGCCCTCATCTCAGATTGGGCTACTGCCGCCATTTCTTCAATCAGCTGAACCTGCCTGCGAGCTCTCTCCCAGTCTTTTTCGATCGTCCGGCTGACCGCTGTAGCGGTCATCGAGATCGCGAATAGCTGCTGACTGACCGCATCATGGAGCTCACGGGACAAGCGCTGCCGCTCTTCAATGACTGCAGTAAACTTGACCTGCTCCCTCCAATCCTCTTGGGCTTGCTCTTCCTGCTCTGACTCTTCTGTTCCATCCTTTGAGGAAGGAATCGTAATTGACTTTCTTCTGCCTTGCTGCTGGTTAAGCTTTCGCAGCGCTTCCCTCAGGCGGGTTGTCTGCACCGTGCTTTTAAGAGCCGTTACGGCTAATGCAACCGCGATAATTGATAATCCATACAGGGCGGCTTTGCCTTGCAGCGCAAAAAACTCCACATACCCAATGCCCTGCAGTAAAATCAGCAGCAGTCCCATAATAATAAGAAGCCATATTATAATCTCCAAACGATTGCGTCGATTCGGCTCCTGCTCGATGCCAGGAGGTTTTTTTACAGCCAACTTCGGATCCCCCTCTCTATCTATACTTTAACGCTTCAAGCATCCTCGGGACAAGCTTCCATCTCTACACAAGCAAACAAGCCCCGCCCAGGCAGCCTGAGCTGTCTGGAACAAGGCTTGCTGCTAACACTGCTGGACGAATGGTTTACCTATCCCAGCAGCAGGTAAAGGCTGAGCTATTCTTCCGAAGAACTTTGCTGCTCCTGTGGCGGATTCAACTTGTTTTTCAGCAGTTGCAGTTGCTCCTCGACCTTCAGCTGATTCTCCGGTTTAACCTGAGCGCGGTAAGTATTAGCTCCAGCGCCGTGAGGTGTACGGAGTACATCCGCTTCCGCCTCCATACGCAGGATCTTCTCTTCCATACGATTGAAGCCGCGGGAAGCACTGCCTGTATCCAGATGGCTAGTCGAAGCTGACGCTTGAGACATTTGCTTCTGGGCCTTCGCCATTTGAGCGCGAGCTACCAGCTCATTGCGCTTGTTGCGAAGCTGGTAATACTCATCCTTCATACCGTACAGCTGATGCTTAAGATCATCGGCCTGAGCTTTGCCTTCAGCATGCAAGCGGCTGAATTCCTGTGTTTTTTCTTCAAAATAAAGCTTTTCCTCCAGCATTGTGCGGGCCAAATCTTCCTGCCCGGAGCGAATGGCCGCTTCCGCCTTGCTGTCGCGGTCAGCTACGCTGCGCTGCGCTTCTTCATAGCGTTGCTGCATGCGACGCTCGTTGGCCATTTGCTTGGCTACAGTTACCTCCGCTTGATGAATCTCCTGCTCCATATCACGCAGGTACTGATTCAACATAACAATCGGATCTTCCATTTTGTCGAGAACCTCGTGTACTGATGCTTTAGTGATATCTTTTACCCGTTTGAAAATACCCATGTTGTTATTCTCCCTTCTCGTAATTCGCGAGTTTGGCTTTCAATTCTTCAAGCTCTTTACGGAGCGCCTTTTTCTCCAGATCGTCCATCATCTTGTCCAGCTCCGAAGCCGTTGGCTCCGATGGTGCATTCCAATCTTGACTTGGTTGACCTCCCTCGAAATTCGAAGGATTGCGGTATGGGCCACCAAAGGGACCTTGCGGACGACCTCTCCGAACATCGCGTCCAGAGCGGTGCGGCTCGTTGTATCCTCTGCCGTTATCGTTGTAACCACCGTAGGAGTCGAAGCTTCCGGGCGGATAGTCATTGTATACGGGCTCCTTTGGGATAACCAGGGCAGCCAGGATGTACACTAGAATGGCGGCGCCGCTCGTGCAGATCGCCAGAATGATTACAAGAATACGCAGCAGATTTGCATCTACGTTAAAGTAATCGGACAATCCGCCGCAGAGCCCGGCCATCATTTTCTTTTGTCTGGACCGGTATAGTTGCTTCATGATGAATTAGCCTCCTTGTCCAAGCTTGCGCTTCAGTTGCTCCAGTTCTCTTTCGACAGCTGGGTTCTGAGCGCCTGTGCGTCCTTGTGAAGAATCAACGCCGCCCTGCCTCAGCTCGCGCAGGCTGCGTGCTTCATGCTCCATGCCACTCAGACGATCGTCCAACCGGCGGAACATGCCGTCCTGCTTGCCTCCTCCGACTGCACCGTAGCGCGAGTTCATTCGCTGTTGCAGCTTCAGGGACTCCATCCGGGCTGAATAATACTCCCGTTTATCGTATGCAATCTGGTACTCGCTGCGCATTTCCTGCAGATTATTCCCGAGATCTTCCAAGCTGAGGCGGCTCTGCTCGTAAAGCTCACGATACTGGGCAGCCCGCTCATCAGCGGAGGCCTTCTCATGAAGAGCGATACGTGCTAGCTGCTCTTCGCCAGCTTTCAGCGCTGTGACAGCTTGCTGCTCTCTTTTATCCTTCTGCTGTTCCGCTTGCAGCCATTGCATCTTAAGATGCTGGCTGTGGGCGGAGTATTGGGAGTGCAGACGCTCCGATTGGATGATCTCTTCCCGGGTTCCCCATAGGAACTGGTCGATCAGCTTGACCGGATCTTCCGATTTTTCGAGATGCTCGTTCAGACTTGCTAAGGTAATGTCCCGGACACGTCGTATGATGCTCATCGTTTAATCCTCCTCGTAAGACGCTTAAGCGTTAAATCGGCTTTATGTTCTGTTAGTTGAACGATTATCTTTGATTTTGGATACGCCCCACACGATCAGGCCAACCGCGAGCAACAGCATGATCAGACCGGACAGCTTGCCAAGCAGCATGATAGCCCCGACGCCTGCTATAACACCACCGATTATGCGATTTCCGTGCTTCCAGCCAATGTACCCAAGACCGAGCAGAATTAGCGGGAACACCAGGGATACGACCCAGCTAATCAGATGCCCTAATCCCAAAAACTTCATTGCCACAAGTACTCCAGCTGCAATCAAGATCATGCCAACCGTCGAATTCTTTTTCATCTTTGATTGTCACCGCCTTCCCGACTCATTGGTCGTTTGCTTTATGTCTTTATTCTAGGTTAGAATTCGACTTCTCAAAACGGACCTCGGAACGTTTCTAGACCTGGACTGAGGTCGGGGCAAGACTAAGCCTCATGCCGCAAGCATGACAATCCGTTCCATTAATAAACCATTTGTTTCTTCTTAAATACATGAACTCCGCCCTTAATATCCTTCACGGTAACGGACAAAGTCCATATTCCGGGGCTATCGAGATAGGTCCCTGAAGCCAAATAGGTGTACTTATCAAACCCCTCATAACCATAGGGATCCGCACCCCCTTCTTTAAAGGAAAAAGGCACCTGGACCTTTACGCCTGCTTTGCTTAATTCAGCAACGGCCTCCACCGGTTTCCCCATTCCAATCGGAAGCCATGTATCCAGCCTCGCTTGCTCCGTTTTATGAATAACACGTAACGACATATGAGCTTCCGTTCCCATGACATGCCAATAGAACGGCTCTACCTCACGGGATGGAGAGCTGACCGACAAGATCGAAGCATAAACAATCAGAAAGATCAGAAGGCTGATATTCAAGCCAAGAATACCTTGTTTGATGGTTTGCATTGAGCGTGGATAGCTATAAACCATTACAGCGATAATTAGGGGAAGAAAAAGCTTGATGGCTGAGAATTGGCCCTGCAATAGCGCAATTAGTTCTGGAAAAAGAATAAACAGAAGGCTAAACAAAGCCCAGGACATAAATCGATCCGTAAGCGATTTCAACTGAGTCGATATCAAGCCCGATTGACTTCGACCGGACAGCCATAATCCAAGCCCTCCACCTAACGGGATGATCTGGCCGCAGTAGCTCATAGCAACAATAACAAGCGGGGCGATGCTTTCAAGGTCGACTCTTCCCTGATAGTTATCGATTGCAAGGATTACCATTAGGATTACGGAAAGGAAAGCTTTTCCCCCATTAGATATTAATGCAGACTCTGGTCGTTCAAAAGCGAATACCAACCATAATACGCCAACTATAACCTTCGTTAAGGAAATCCCATCCACTTCACCAGTTAAGATCGCCGCGTAAAGAACTAAAACAACGGCGATTCTTTCCAGGTGAATGATGCTTGCAAACTCATACTTCACTTGAACAGTCGGCCAAAGACATTTTCTGAAAAAAAAGATCCCGAGCAGCAACATAATAGAAAAGTTCTCTATAAACCGCTCCGCAAGGGCCACAACTTTGGGTATTTCCATGCCATACTCGAATGTCATACCGCAACACCTCCACAGCAAAAGTTCTGGACAAAAATCACCAAGCCCAAGGGTCTTTGGACAGCCCCAGCAACTGGGTAAACTTTTCTCCTAACGTCTCTTTTGCTGTCATCAGCTTTTCCGAAGTGCAGGATGACTCTGGCTTGTAGCCCGACTCCTTTACCCAAGTCCAATCTACTTCAGCAAGATTATTCGTGGGACTGGCTTCATCAAAACAAGGAGGCGCAATATAAGTCTTTTTCGTTCGGTCAGCTACCAAACGAGTGTCACCTGGCGGCTCAAATGAAAAGGGAATAATAAAAACAATAACCGCAAAGAGAACTAGTCCGAAAGCAATTCCAATTTTCATACGCATGAGTAATGTAATGTCCCTTCTGTGTCATCTCTCTGCTATTTTACAGTAGCGGTATTTTTTGAGATGACTCAGGAGGGCTATATATGTGCAACTTCTCCGATCATTTGCCGTTCAATATTCTTCATTTCATAAAAATAGCCCTTTTGCTCCATCAACTCCCAGTAGGAGCCTGTTTCCACTACTTTGCCTTGGTCAATGACCACAATTCGATCCATCTCTTCCAATCCGGCAAGCCGATGACAGATCAAGATAAGCGTATCTTTAGCCGCCTGTGCGTACAGCTGCTTCAAAACATGCTGCTCTGTCACATAATCCAGCGATGAAGTTGGTTCGTCTAGCAGCCATAACCGCCCTTTGCGGAGCATTGCTCGCGCCAGAGCCAGCCGCTGTTTCTCGCCGTCTGACAGATTCTCTCCTTTTTCATACACCATATCGGTCAACGATTTATCGGGCAGCTGCACTTTAGTCAGCACTTCCGACAATTGATCGTCAGAATGTTCTTCTCCATCCAGAAGAAGGTTGTCCCGGATCGTTCCCCGGAAGAAATGGCTTTGCTGTAACACCACGTTAGCCGCTTGCCAAATGCTCGTCTCATCCAGTTCGTTCACCGAAAGGCCGCTTAATCGTATGTCGCCAGCCGTTGGTGCACGCAGCTTGAGCAGCAATTCAATAATCGTCGACTTTCCTGATCCGCTCGCCCCGACAATCGCCGTTTTGGAGCCAGGTGAAATATGCAGGGATATATCCCTGAGCGCTGGTCTCCACTCGCCTTCATATTGAAACGTAACACCGGATAGCTCTATCGAAATGGCATGATCAACTGGCAACACGCCGCCCCGCTGCGGGGACAGCACCTCGGTGGACTGGACCGTTTCCGTCAGCCTTTTAGCTGCGTGTTCGCTATCTTCCTTATACGCAGGTAATGTGGCCATTGCCGCCGCTTCTTCAAATACAGTTAACGAAGCCATGATCAGCATAGCAAGAAATACCCCAGCAAGCGCTCCGTCCATAATTAAATAGGCACCAAGCGCGAGCACCCCCCACGAAATGAGGAACGTAACCAAAGCATGCATCGATTGCCCGCGCAACAAATGCCCGGCTGCTCGTTGCTGTTCAGCTGCCAATACAGCGGAAGCCTGCTGAAGCTGTCCCTCTCGCTGTGCCAATTGCCCGTATACTTTCAAATCCCGGAAACCATACAACACCTCGGTAACTTCCGTGGAAAGCAGTGCCCGCTGCTCGCGAACGCGTCCATTTATTTTTCGCTGTCCGAGCAAAACAATTCCCGGTACAACAAATGCCGTCACCAGCATGCCTAGTATAAACAGAACGGCAATCCAGAACGAAATGGCTGAAGTAAACAACACCGTAGCCAAAAACACCATGACGACCATGATCGGGGGATAAGCGACTCGCAAAAAATAATTTTGCAAGCTTTCCACATCTCCAACGATTCGCGCAAGCAGATCCCCGCTTCGATTTTTGTTCAATATACCGGGCGTTAGAGGAATAAGCTTGGCAAAAAAGGATGTACGCAAACGGCTAAGCATGGAGAATGTCGCCTGATGAGAATACAAACGTTCTCCATAACGGCTTGCCGCCCGAAGCAAACCAAGCAATTTGACCATTGAGGTGAGTAAAATCAAAGTATAAAGCGGTGGTGCAAATACCGTTTGTGAAATCATATACCCGCTTGCGGAAAAGAGTGCCACGCCGGCTATGCCTGCGATAAATCCACCCAAAATCGAAAGAATGATATCCTTGCGTTCCTGAAACATCGCCTTCGACAGAACAGCCAGTCCATTCATGATGATAATCCCCCTTTTCGTTGGACATCAACCATCTCGGCATATTGAGGCAGACGCTCCAGAAGCTCGTTATGCCGTCCGGAGTCCACCAATACTCCATTGTCCATAAACAAGATCTTGTCCGCTTGTTGAATCGTATATAGTCGGTGAGCCACCGTAATCATCGTTGCCGTTTTTGCCAGCTTAGCAATGGAGCGTTGCAGTACCCGCTCGGTGTGCAAATCCAGCCCAACCGTGGGCTCATCAAACAAAATGAGGAGAGGACGCTTCAAAAAAGCGCGTGCCAAGGCAAGCCGTTGTTTTTCCCCGCCTGACAGTCCTCTACCTCCTTCACCGACAATGGTATCCAATCCATGCTCCAATTGGGCTGTCAGCGCAGCAAGTCCAGCTTCCTCCGCCGCCCGCTCAATCTCAGCCCTGGTGATGTTCCCACCAGCACCGATCGCAATATTATCAGCCAATGTACCTGCAAAAATATACGGATGCTGTGTAATGTAGCTAACCTGTTGAAACCATGCGGTCTCATCGTATTGCGAGAGGGGGATTCCATTGACCAGAACCGTTCCCGATGCTGGTTTCAGCAAACCGGCAATGAGATGGAGCAAGGTCGTTTTGCCGGAACCACTTTTGCCAACAATGGCAATGTGTTCTCCAGGACCGAGTGAGATCCGACCCGTCTCAAGCTCGAATGAATCTGGAGCATATCGAAACCGGAGGTTGTCCAGCTCTATGGACGGCAACCTTGAAAGGTCGTCGGGATGGAAAATCTCTGATTTAATACCATCGGATGTACCTGCTCCTTCATTGCCATTAGTGTCCCTGCTCTCCCCTGTTGTTTCCTGTAGCATCCCTTCCACTTTACGAACCGCTCCCATACTTGTTCGGCCACTGTGAAAGGCCGTGCCCGTATTTTTTAGCAGGCTGTAAAACTCGGGAACGAGCAACAAAACAAAAAAGGCAGTGTGGAACGTCATTGATTTGAAAACGAGTAATTGGATGGCCAGTTCGAGTGCAACAATGCCAATGCTTAACATCACGATCGATTCCAGCATAAAGGTATTCGTAAACGCAATCTTCAAAATGCCCATCGTGGCATCACGGTAACCCAAACTGCTGCGTTCAATCTCCTGCTGCTGACGGTGAGCCCGTCCAAATATTTTCAACGTTACCAGCCCTTGAAGAGAATCCAGAAACGTACCTGAAAACTCGGCCAGCTGCGCATATTTTTCTTCGGATTTGTTCTTCGTTTTTAGTCCTACCAAAATCATGAACAACGGGATGAACGGAGCAGTAAATAACATAATGAAACCTGTGTTGGCATGCAGGATAAATGTGACGACTAGAATCAGAATGGGGATCATAGCAGCTTCCATCATACGCGGCATGTACTGACTGAAATAACTGTCAGCCTCATCCACAGCATCCAGAGCAATGCTGACCTTGCCTCCCGTCTGTCCACGAAGGGTTGAAGGCATGGTCGCATGAGTCAAGTTTTGCAGTACGGCTGCTCGCATATTCGTCTTGGCAGCGGCAGCCATACGCAAACCTATTTTACCGTTTCCATAAGACAAAAGTGTGCGTACAACCATTACTACCAGAAGCAGGCCGAGCAACACGATAACCGATGAAAAGGAAGCCCTCTCCACAAAAACCCGCTGGACGGCTTCAGCTAACAGTCCAGCCTGACTCACAATAGCTGCACCAAGCGCGAGTGAAATGACCGCGAGGAGGGTCATGTTTTTCCTTTGGGAAGACATTTGCCCAGAAATCAGACCCGATTTCCTGTTCCTCTTCACTGATCTCTCCTCCTTTATGGAACAATTCGCTTTATTTTTTCCCTTTTACATAATCCGCATCAAACAGGAAAAGCTTGAAGACCAGAATAAGGGATGGGATCAACAGGAACAAACCGCCGATAAATACAATAACTAATGCTAAACCCATCGCAGGTGAAGTTGCACTGCTCTGAATCGTGATGTAAGGATCAAGAATATAGGGGTATTGCCCAATCCCGTAAGCGAAAAAGGCACAGAAAAACTGCAGCATAACGCATATGAAAGCTAATCCGTAACGACGTCCGTTGTATAACAGCCACATCGCGATCATGAAAAAAGCAACGGAAAGCGCCAGCAGCCACCATAAATCCATCATATTTTGAAAATGCCGCTCATTGTGTTGACCCAAATAAATAAATGCTGTCAGTGCGAGAATGATCGTTGGTGTGCTCCAGAACAAGGCATAACTCCGCAACAGCTTCAACGCGGAATGATCCTCAGCCCGAGAAGCGTAAAAGGTCAGAAACGAGCCGCTAATGAACAAAACGGACACGATTGCCAGTCCAACGATGCTCCACGATAACGGATTGGTAAACAGCTCCCAGTAATCCAGAGAAACCGTCTCACCCTGCTTCACGATAAAGCCGCCTTCAGACAACGTTAGCGCGACTGACAACGAAGCCGGAATAAGCAAACCTGTAGCTCCGTACAAAAACAGATACACAATGTTCTTCTTGGAACCGTAATTTTCAAAAGCATAAAACGAACCGCGAATCGCAAGCAGAATAACGGCAATGCTTCCCGGAACAAGCAGCGCGGAGCCATAATAATAGGCGGTGTCCGGAAAAAACCCGACGATGCCAATGTAGAAAAAGACAAAAAATACATTTGTGATTTCCCAAACGGGTGATAAATAACGGGAAATCAGACGATTAATGAGATGATCCTGCTTCGTCAAACGTGCATAGAAAGCGAAGAAGCCCGCTCCGAAATCAATGGAGGCTACAATTAAATAGCCGTACAAGAACAACCAGAGCACCGAGATGCCAATCAATTCGTAACTCATCATGTCAGATCACCCTTTGAATGATTAGACTTTTCCTTCATCCATTTCTCCATCTCAACTTCTGCCGAATTATTGTTGAATAAGCGCCTTAACACGATTACACACATGACGCCGAGTAAGATGTACAGGAGCAAAAAGACGAAAAATAATATTCTTACACTCGGTGAAGAAGTAGCGGCTTCCTCTACACGCATATATCCACGGATAATCCACGGCTGTCGCCCAACTTCTGCATAAAACCAGCCCATCTCAACAGCCAGAAAGGCGAGCGGTGCGCTCAGTGCGATAATCCGGAGCATCCACTTGTTAAGCTCATTGCGCTTTTTCCAGAACACAAGCAGGAAATACAAGAGCGAAACAGCGAGCAACGTAAATCCGATTCCGGCCATTACATCAAACAGGTAATGAACGAGAAGCGGCGGCCATTCATCCTTGGGGAATTCCTCCAGCCCCTTTACCTCTGCATTAAAATCTCCAAAGGCCAGGAAACTGAGCAGTTTCGGCAGGTGAATAGCCCCTAGAATCTCGTTCTCTGCATTCAGCCATCCCAGTAAAACCAAATCTGCGCCGCTTTCCGTCTCAAAATGCCACTCTGCCGCTGCCAGCTTCTCCGGCTGATGCTCGGCCAAAAACTTGGCAGAAACATCTCCGGCCAGCGTATTCAGCAAACCGAACAGCAAAACAACCGCCATCATAAGGTTCAAAGCTTTTTTGTGGTATGCGGATACCCCTCTTCTTAGCATCGCAAAAGCTGCAATTCCGGCTAACAGGGCAGCTGCTGTCAAATAGGCCGAGCTTAACACATGGAATACCTTGGAGAACGTAGCCGTATTCAGCATCGCTTGCACTGGGTCAACCGCTGTGAATTGGCCTGCTTCCATGACAAAGCCTCCAGGCTGGTTCATGAATCCATTCACCGTCGTAATAAAAACGGCTGACATACCTGCCCCGGCCACAATTGGAATCGTCAACAGCCAGTGGATATACTGATTTTTGAACCGATCCCACGTATACAAATAAATGCCCAGGAAGATAGCTTCAAAAAAGAACGCGAATACTTCCATAAATAATGGCAGTGCAATGACATTCCCAGCCAACTTCATAAAATTCGGCCACACCAGGGCCAGCTGCAGTGATATCGCTGTGCCGGTCACGACACCAACCGCAACAGAAATGACAAATCCTCGTGCCCATCTCTTCGCCATCAGTATATAATGTTGATCTTTTTTGCGGATTCCGATGAACTCTGCAATAGCGATCATTAATGGCACACCGACACCAATCGTCGCAAAAATAACGTGGAAACCGAGCGTCAAGCCTGTCACTAGCCTACTCCACAGTACCGTATCAATCGCCATACTTAACTGCCTCCTTTCAAACTCTGTTCCATTATTGTGTTAAATTAAAACTTTTAATCAGGCTTGCTAGCCGTTGGACTGCATTCAATATCAGGTTTGGATAGGCTTAATGAAAACTTTGCATGTTGCTTTTTAGTATGGCGTTCCTTGATCTTGACCGTGTGATTGAGAATTTTTTCACAAAGTAAGATGCAAATGATGCTGTCCACATAAACTTTCGCTTGCCTGCCGTTTGTTACTGGCTGAAGCGAGATCTGACACGCCTATATAAACCTGATATCATTATTATATCTTTGTCTCTCCGCAATTCAATCACTGACACGCCTTCGTCTCTAAACGTTAAAGAAAGGGTCAACTCTTTCTGAAAACTTGGTGAAAAATACAGAAAGCACTCGAAAGAGCTATTGTTTCATATAGCTCTTTTGTGGTAATGCAAAAGACAAATTCCCTCCCGAATGGAGACTGGAAGGGGAATTGACCAGCATGGAGCGGCGCATCGCCCGCATCTGGACTCAATTCCCCGTCCCTTCTGTAACGATCGGCAACTTCTCCTTACAGCAGTCTATTCGCCAGGGCTTGGCTCAACCTCTCCATTAAGGCTCCCACTGTCGGCTTCCCTAATTTCAAAATGATCGAAATAATAGGTCAGCCTGGAGGTACCGTTGCCAATCCGAAGCTGAATAGAAGCATCTGCAGTATCGTTGGAACCGGTATAGGTGTAATTCATTTTCAGCTGTTTCCATGTCGTATCAACCGGCATATTTTTAGCGACATATCCGTATCTCGGCGTTCCCGTACCATGGTCGAGAATGATTTGGGCCACATCGGAGCCTGCCGCCAGCTTAACCCAAACCGATATTTCATAGGTTTTATTTTTTTCAAGCGCCACCTTCTGCAACGCTGTTCCGTAATTGCCTGTCACCGTCACTTTGGCGGAGCCGGCGCTATTATTGTAAGTATCCGCCGTCACCGTCACTCTGGAAAGGGTAGCGTTCATTGCTGTCCAGCCTAAAGTGTTATATTCAAAGGCTCCGTTATTGAGCAGGTTGCTCGCTCCCGACTGATCCGTCGTGTACCGAAAATCCAGTCCGGCAAACCCGCCTCCGGCAAATGGCTCTCCCAAATAATTATTTACACGCGGCTTTTTATCGTCGGAAGCATAAATTGGACCGTCTATTGAACCTATCTCCGGCAGCGATGCGGAAATACTGCCGCTTATCCAGCTGTCTCCGCCGTAATTCTCCTTGCTGACAAGATAATAGGATCTTCCGGGAAACAAACGTACCGGCTCGTAAAGCTGTGCATAGAGAAAGCCCCCATCCTGCGCACCGTCCGGCCTTATTTTGGCCTCTGTGACCAGAGCTTTTGTATTGGCATCCAGCAGCTTGAGCAGATGAGTTTCAAAGTTTCCTGCCTCAAACTTTCGTCCAAGCGCAGTCAACATAATCGGCGTGCTGCCAACGGTGAACTTCATGCCTGCATAACCGCTCCAGCCGCTGCGCTGTTCACCGCCCGATATTAATTGCACGAATCCGGACGTATTTTCCAGATCCACCGGAAGCGGGTCGGGCTCAGGCTGTGGCTGCGTCGTTACAGGTTCTGGAAGAAGGATGGGCGCGGGAGTGTCGGAAGTGCCATTTTCGTATAGAAAATCCAGTCCGACAAAGCTGTTTCCTCCCGGAGGGCTCTCTTTGTATGCCGAGCCCCAAACTCCGATATGGGCAGTCGCTACGGAAGCAGTCGTTACAATCATGTCGCTGTCATACCACACATCCTCTCCGACCTTCTCCTCGCTCATCAAATAATAGACTTTATTCGCCTCCAGCGTAACGGCGGCGGGAAGCTGGACATAGCTGAAATCGCCGTTTGCTGCCGCATCCGACATATTAAGCTGAACCATACTGCCCGGAACATCGATGCCTGTGGCGGCATCCACCATTTTCATCCGATGCAGGCCGTAACTGCCGGGCAGGTTAATGCGTCCAAAAGCCGTTACGACGATTGGATTGCCCGCCGTCTCCAGCTTCATGCCTACCCAGCCGCCCCATTCGTTGCGAAGCTTGCCCGCTTTAACGATGGATTGGACAAAGCTGCTCTTTCCGGCAAAATCAACCGGCAGCGATGGTGTCGTCTCAGGCGGCTGCGGTCTGATTAACTCCCCGGAATCTGGCACGGTCGGGATGATATCGCGGTAAGCGCTCTCAATTCCCGCCGACGCAATAATCGCCTGCGCTCCGGCAGGCCAGCTGCCATCCGGCACATAAACCGTACCGGAAATTTCACTGTTGGTTCCCATATTCACCTGCTTGCGGCTATCCGTATAAGTTAAACGCACTTTATTGTTGGAGGACGGATTGATGAAGATCGGAATAGCAGCGAACTCGATGACATTGTTCTCCGCCGTTATGTTGCTGCTTCCTTGGTCCAAATAGATGGCGCCAAAGTTATTTTTCTGACCTTTAATGTAATTACCGGTTATCGTTATATCGTAAGAGGTACCAAGCATATATATGGAGCCTCCGTCCACCAGCTCCTGCATCGTATGATGAATGTAGTTATTGCGGATGACATTGTTTCGGTTGCTTGTATCTACATCTCCCCAACCCCAGCCAAGCGTAATGCCGGAATAAGGCATATTCGATATTTCGTTATTGGCGATTTCGATATTTTGCGGATAGTCTGCAAAGATAGCAACGCTGGAGCGATATTCAGCGCCTATCCGATAAAAAAAGTTATTGGAAATCGTATGGCCTTTCTCCAGCTTTCCGAGATCAAGCGGATTGTAATGATCGGGATTGCGCATATCCACTTCCCCAATTTGAATCCCGCTCCCGGATAAATCCATAAACACATTGCCGATGATACGGTTATTCTGGCTTCCGCCCGACATATTGACCGCCGCACTGCCGAGTTGCGAGAAACGATTGCGCTCGAATACGATGGAGCGGCCCGCTGTAATCTCCACGGCGGCAGGCGTCAAACTCTCCGTAGTGATGCCCGTATTGAGATCCTTCCGGCGCAGCACGTTGGACTGTACATCAGGCAGCCCTTGCGCGCTGCTTGGTTCAAGCCAAGTTGAATATTGAAACCCTATTCCTCTGAACTGAATGTTATGAACCGGCTCATTTTCCGTTCCCGTAATCGTTACAAGCTTCTCCAGCTTAGGAATGGACACCTGCGCGGTGCTGGGATCTTCACCCGGCCGAGGTTTATAGTAGAACGTATCGCTGGTTCGGTCCAAATACCACTCGCCCGGCTGATCCAACAGTTCGTAAGCGTTCTCATAATACCAGGGAACAGTCGCCGATGTGGAGCCTTTACTGCGCAAAGCATACCAGCCCGGCTGTTTCATTTTGATAGAGGCTTTCCCATCAGACAGTGTAATTGCCTCTACAGCGCCGCGCGGATTGGTCCACATTTGCTTGAATACCATTTCCATGTCGCTTTGATTGCCCCAGCCCGCAAGCTCTGCTGCCGATGTGCTCAGGCCGTTATCATCATGTGTTGCGTCCGGCATGCCGCCTTCACTTCTCGCCCTTATCGCGCGTATGCCGTCCACGTATAACTGTCTTGTCTCCACATCGGCGCCTGCCGCCGCTTTGTATATATTTTTTGCAGCGTCGTGCAACTCCCAGCCGCTTATCGTTTGATCTCCGCTCAATAGAGGCGATTCACCCGGATAGGCTTCATAAATGACGTTATAGCCGTTTTGCCCAGAATCCTGCGCAGTAAAATCAACCGTATCCGTTAAGCGAAACACGCCGCCGCGCAAATAAACGTGAATATCCGCCCCCATGCCGACAGTCATGCCGCGAACCGCGTCACGCGCCTTCTCAATTGTTAGGAATGGAAGCTCAGCCGTCCCCGGATTATCGTCATTTCCTTGAACAGCATCCACATACCATGCACCTTCAGACAAAGCCTCGGCTTTCTCCGCCTGCCATACCGGCAGCAGACCTATCATCATACTGACAACAACTGCAATTTTTATCCATTCGCCGCGTTTCATCATACTCCTCCTCTACATTGCTCATAACGGCGAGAACCCATGAACCGCGCATGCGATGATCCGCTGGTGCATACGCGGACCATTACAGCGTCATTACAGCATAAAGCCTGACAGCTCGAACGTCGGAATGTCCATCGATTTTCCATTAACGGACATGTATCGCACTCCTTCACTGAACGGGCTGTATTCCAGCGCCAGCTCCAAACCATCGCGATTGAACTTCACCGTCCGGGATATCCGGTATCTCGAATGAACGCTTGAAGAGAGCCTATCGCTGACGGAAGAAAGCGCGCATCGCTCCCGGAATGACGCAAAATCTCCATCCCTTTCCCCGCTGCCTACCTCCACCGCAAAACCATTGCAAACGGCTAGAAGCTCTTCTGCGCTGAAATTCCGGGCGGGTCCCTCATAGTTGATTAGCGATACCACCAAAAAACCGCCTTGCCTTGTTACCGATACTCCCGTCTTCCTTCCCAGATTCGAAATTCGCAACGGATGAATAGCGATATAAACCGGGCCATCCTTCACATAGATGGAGCATGGAGCTGCACTCTCCCCCCATTCCCCCGCAACGGGCTGTTCGCCCAAAAAAATCTCATCCGGCGCAGCACCATTATCGCCGAGTGTCACATAAAGTTGGAGCGCCAACCGATGAATGCCCGACTGCAGAAACGCTTTGGGCTTATACACGACAACAGCCGTATTTTCATGCTGAAGCGCTATTTTTCGGCCTTCGTCGTTCAATATGTTCATGGACAGGTCGATTTTCTTTGCATTGCTCACATATCTGGCAAATACAGTGCCAACATCGTTTAGTTTTCGGACGGGGACAGCGCGTCTGTACAATAGATGAAAGGCATCGGTCTGCATGCCATTATGAAATTCGCGGGTAGAGGTCCCGAGCGCGTAATTGTCCGTCATGAAGCTCTGAATCAGCCCTTCCGCAGCAGGATATTCATAGGCGCCTTGGACGCACAGATCGGGCTCCGCATCCGCGCCGTAATCGCTTGACGGACTGCAATCGAAGGAGGCTTTAAATGTAAACGGATACGTTTTATGCAGCAGCGCATCCACCAGCCTAGTCGGGCAATGAAAGTCGGCCATCATCCGCATAGCGGAAGAAATGCGTTGTCCCGTTGTCAGCGCCTCGTAACTCCACTCCGTATCGGCCACGTAATCCGGTAAACTCGCCCCGAGCAGCGACAACAGCATAAACCGATTGGAATGAATTCTTCCTGCCGAATCCCTCATATACGCGCGTGAATACGGCCCGGCATGCTGGAGAGTTTGGGGGTGGTAATGCCCGAGCAAATCAACCCAGGTTCTTTCCTCCAACTCAAGGGCAAGGACGACAACTGCTTCATCCTGTACCCACGCGGAAATTTCTGCAAGCGCATAAGCATGAATAGGCGTATAGGTTGGACTGTTGAATTCTGTGGATACGCCTCGCCGCCGAAGCAGCTCCTTAAACTGCAGCAAACGGCCCGACCCGACCCGAAATGCGACTTGATCATGAAACATTTGACCGGCAAGCAGACAGATAAAGGAGGCCATCGAAGGAAAGTTGTCGTTTACTCCAACGTAATCCATGTCATCTCTCAAAAAATGAGGCAGCACATTTGTTACATATTCGCGAAGTAGTTCTTTAGCTGGAGGCGCAAGCAAAGCCATATCTCTAACTAAAATTTGCAAAGCAATCATCGGCGCAAAGTGGCAGAACTTATAACAGGACTCCATAATAATGCGGTTTGCCGCTGCAGACGCCTCACTGCTGCCATGCTCCAAGTAGACCAAAGCCGTCCACAACCGCTCGCGCAAATCGTCTACCATCGACGGCTCCTTCCAGAGAGTGCCATCGTTGGCCATTTGCAGCGTATCGGCTGTCACTCTTGCGCATATAACAGCCCGCCTTTCACGTTGCCCCCGTAAATCGTAATAAAGCGCTCCTTCCATATCGTGTCTCACCTCCTCTTCCATCAGGGTTCCAATTCCAAATCATGCTCCAGTCCTTCTACCAGCATCAGCAAAACCATCGATTGGCCATAGGGCATCGGACAGATCGGAATATCCCTATACTCCTGAAGCGTTCGGCCCATGCCTGTGCCGTAGGATACGCCGCGGACGATTCCGCAATCGTCTATTTGGCTGAGTACCGCCCGCCATGCTTTTACGCTGGCCTCCTTGTAAGCAATCGGCAAGTATCCTTTCCTTACCGCTTTGAGCAAACCATAAGCAAACGCGGCTGTGGCCGATGTTTCCGCATAAGACGACGGGTCGTCAAGCAGCGTATGCCACATGCCTTCGGAATTTTGTAGCAGCAATAGAGCTTCAGCCTGCTTCTCCAGCGCCGATAGGAGCACCGCCTTCACGCCTTCGGGAAGTTCCACCATCTCGAGGTAATCAACCAGCCCCGCTGTATACCAGGAATTACCTCTAGCCCATAAAGCCTTCGCGAAATGATGGTTCTCCAGAAAAGTCCAGCCGTGAAACAGCAAGCCCGTTCTCCGGTCGGTCAAATACTTCAAATGCACCAAAAATTGGCGGATGCTTTCCTGGATATAAGCGTCATTACCAAGCAGTACGCCCGTTTTCGTAAGAAAAAGAACCGTCATATACAAGGTGTCATCCCAAATTTCTCCGGGATTCAACGCCCCCGATACCGTATGCTGAATGGCATTTTCTCCCGTGCGCGGCATCTCGTGCATGGCATATTCGGCCCATTCCCGGCATACGCGCAAATAACGCTCGTTCTTCGTTTCTTCATAAAGGCAAACAAGCGTCAGCATGGGACACATCGTATTTACATTTTTGGGCGGAAGCCCCTGCTCCAGCTGCCAATCGAACCAGTCGGTAAGCTCCTTCAGCAGCTGGGGTCGCTTTGTTTTTCTGTAGTATAAATAAATCGCGAACAAACCTACGCCCTGCGGCCATTCCCAGTTGTCCATCGATACGATGCCGATCGGACAAACTTCCTCCACAGGACTTTGCAGATGCTTCAGCTGCTCCATTACCTTCCGAATTTCCGAATCCATCTTCAACCCATTATCGGCACGCATATTTTTTTGTCCGCACCTTCTTTCCCTCTTTAGTACTCTTAACATTATGAAAAAAGGGGTGCAGACAAAATAAACAATACTCACGGAGACATACACAATTATTATGATCCGGGGAATTGTAGATGCGGGAATTCATGTTTATGGACGGTTCCAAAGGACTTTGTTATATTCTGGCCGTAAGATCACAACAAACACCAAAGTAGGTGACATCATGCAACAGACCGCTCCAGTCAAAGACAAAAAATCCCCTCTAAAGAGCAGTATGCTAAGCAGCAAACAAATTCAAAGAAGAAGGAGATTCCGTAAGAATATCCCATGGATGTTCATGTTCGTCCCCGTGGTCGCATATTATATTGTTTTTAAATACATCCCGATGGGCGGGAACGTCATCGCTTTCAAAAACTATAATTTTACGGATGGCATTTGGGGCAGCCCCTGGGTAGGTATGCAAAATTTCAAGCTGCTGTTCACTGATCCGCTCGCTTTCGCAACAATTCGGAATACATTTGTTATCGCTTTTCTTTCTATTGTTGTAAACTTCCCGTTTCCTGTACTACTCGCTCTGATGTTTAACGAGGTTCGCAAGCAATGGTTCAAAAAAACCGCTCAAACCTTGCTCTACCTTCCCCATTTTCTCTCATGGGTTATAGTCGGCGGACTCGTCATTACTTTGTTTGCGCAGGAGTCCGGCACCATCAATCATCTGTTGAAGCAGTGGACGGGCGAAACGTTTCCTTTTCTTTATAAACCGGTTTCCTGGCTGACTATATTTCTGGCTTCCGGAGTATGGAAAGAAGCTGGCT
Organism: Paenibacillus herberti; assembly: GCF_002233675.1. Lineage (GTDB taxonomy): Bacteria > Bacillota > Bacilli > Paenibacillales > Paenibacillaceae > Paenibacillus_O > Paenibacillus_O herberti. Next base: position 2,763,727 of record NZ_NMUQ01000001.1, read on the forward strand.
TTGCCGCCATTATTTATTTGGCCGCTCTCGGCAATATTGATACCAGCCTTTATGAAGCGGCATCTCTAGATGGAGCGGGGAAAATACGGAAAATATGGCATGTCACGCTGCCGGGCATTCGTTCTATCGTCATTCTCATGCTTATACTCGGCATGGGCAGAGTGATGGATGTCGGCTTCGATCAAGTGTACAACCTGCAAAATCCGATCGTGTCCAATGTATCCGAAGTCATATCCACTTATATTTACCGAATGGGTTTGCAGGGAGGACAGTTCTCACTGGCTGCTGCAATGGGCTTGTTCGAGGCCGTTATCGCTCTTGTGCTCATACTGGCCACCAATGCGGTCGCCCGCCGGTTCGGCCAAGGATTATGGTAAGGAGGAAAAGGGATGCGCATAACTCGAGGCGAAAAATGGTTTAATCTCATCAATTATGTTCTGCTTTCGGTTGCCGCGCTGACCTGTTTGCTGCCTCTGGTCAACATACTCGCCGTATCGCTGAGCAGCAACGAAGCCATTCTGTCCGGCAAAGTTTTTCTATTGCCCATTGAAATGAATGTTCAAGCCTACGCAATTCTGTTTAAAGGCACCCCAGTGCTTAATGCGTTTCAGAACAGCCTGATTCTTACCGTATCAGGTACAGTCGTTGCGATGCTGCTTACATTTCTGGCAGCGTATCCATTATCGCGGCAGGACTTCTACAGCCGCAAGTTTTTTACGCTTGCTATCGTATTTACGATGATATTCAGCAGCGGAGTCATTCCGCAGTATTTGCTGGTCAAGTCGCTTGGCCTAATCAACAGCTATTGGGCGATTTGGCTGCCGGCCGCCATCAGTGCCTACAACATGCTGATTATGAAAAACTATTTCGAAAATCTTCCTGTTGAGCTGGAAGAAGCCGCCCGTATTGACGGGGCCTCGGAGCTGCGTTTTATCGGTAGAATCGTTCTTCCTCTCTCCGTTCCGATGCTTGCCACGCTTTCCCTGTTTTACGGAGTCGCGATGTGGAATAATTTCATGTCCGTGCTGATCTATATCAATGATGCAGATAAGCTGAATTTGTCGGTGCTTGTGCAGCAAATGGTCCGCAGCCAGTCGCTGGCACAGGATTTCGCGCTGCGGCCGGAGGATATCGCCCAGTCTACGCCGGAGGGCGTCAAATCGGCAGGCGTTATGGTCATGATTATCCCTTTGCTGCTGGTTTACCCCTTTATTCAAAAGTATTTTGTCAAAGGTGTAATGATAGGCGCAATTAAAGGGTGAGGGCTCGATTCACCAAGGAGGCGTTAAATCTGAAGAAGACATTCGGAGGGGGCAGCATATCAATGATAGAATCCAAAAAAACATCTTCTGCCATTTTGTTATTGCTGCTGGGCGGCATGATGTTGCTCAGCGCTTGTACTTCAAAAGAAACCGGCAGCGGCGGCAAATCGGATGGAAAAAACACAGAGACAAGAGGTAAAATCACTTCCACCATTTACGACAGAGGCGGCGTTGCACCGGAGGAAGGCACCATGATCTCCAACCGGTGGTCCAAATGGATTAACGAAAACAGCCCGGTGGACGTATCGTTTGTAAGCGTGCCGCGCTGGGAGTCCGCCCAAAAGCTGAACACGCTGTTTGCGTCGGGCACTGCTCCCGATTTAATTTTGGAATACGATTCGGTCATCAAAAACCAGCTTTACACCCAGAAGCAGCTGCTTCCCTTGGACGAATATATAGAAAAAAGCACCGTTTACAAAGGAATGCTCGAGAAATATCCTACCCTGCGCAAGCTGGGAACTAAAGATGACGGCAAACTTTATGAAATCGGACGAATCAGCGATGTTATTCCTCAGCATATCATCTATATTCGCACCGATTGGCTCAAAGGGCTGAACCTTGAAATGCCAAAGACGACAGAGGATTTCTTCAACGTTGCCAAAGCATTCGCGGACGGTGATCCCGATGGCAATAACAAGAAGGATACCTATGGCGCTAACCTCAGCTTTGTGGGCATGATGGGCGTTGACGCCATGTTCGGCACTATCTTTAATGCCAATGACAAAAATCCTTGGATTCTGGATGAAAACGGAAATTTGGTGCTCGGCTGGGATCGGGTAGAGGCCGCCCTCCAATTTAAGAAAAAGCTGTATGACGCGGGGATCGTAGACAAAGATTTTCTGACCGATGGCAAGGGAGATAAAGCCAAGCTAGATTTTACGACCGGGAAGCTTGGCATTTGGGGCTCCAACGGACCGGATGCCGCCGCATACAGCACATTAAAGCAGAATGTACCGGATGCCGAAATTGCAGCGCTGCAATTGCCGGAAGGTCTTTTTGGCTCTTTCAGCCCGATTATCGGCACCCCAATTTCAATGAATGCCGTCGTTAATGCTCAAGCCAAAAATCCGGCTGACATTATTAAATATATCGATTTTATGATGTCAGAAAAAGCAATCATGGTGCTGAACAATGGAATTGAAGGTGAGCATTACAAAATTGGGGACAACGGCTGTCCAACTGTCATCGATCCCGACAAAAACAAAATCGAGAAAAACTACAGCGGAGATTTTGCCATGATTACAGGCGGCATTACCGGCAAATGCGCCTCTTACAACCTGCTGCTGAATCCAATTGAACCGAAAGAACAGACTGCCGAGGGCAAAGCCGCTTATGAAATTTCCAAACAATTCGCAGCAGCTTATCAATCTGCTTTCGACGCCTACCTTGATCCGTCCAGACCGATGGTCAGCATCATTCCGAACGCCGCTTTGCCTTCATTGCCGCAAACTCTACAGATCAATCAAACCAATGGCTTCAAAACTGTCTATGATATTATCGCCAAAAGCATCATTTCCGGCGGCAGTTATACCGCCCAGCAAGCCATCAAAGATGCAAAAGCTGCCTGGCAAACTTCAAACGGAGCCAAGGTCGAAGCCTTTATGAAGGAATGGTATACAGAGAACAAGGACAAAACGCTGCTGACAAAGGACTATTACGATTTCATTAAGAAGAATAACGAATGAACTTTTAGAACAGGCACAACTCCTTTTGTCGATCCACGGCAAAGGGAGCTGTGCTTTTGCCGTACGGTTGAACTTGTCGTTCCTCTTCTTGACCATAACGAAGGTTAGGTCGGGATTCGCAGATAGACTACTTCATATAATCCGAGGTGGAAGTTTTCTATGAAAAAAAATCCATGGCTGCGTTTTTTCCTGTCCTATTTATTTGTTTTTTTGTTCACAGCAGTCTCGCTGGTCGTTATTTTTTTATTTATCCTCGGAAACGCCTCCAAACAGGAAGCCGACAATGCCAACAACAGATATGCCCACACCGCAGTGAAAACTTTCGATAATACGCTTCGGAATATCGAGCAGGCAATCATTCAAGAGACTCTTACAAACAGCGATTTGCAATCGTTCTACGACCACACCGGCACCAACGATATATACTCCAATTATTTGCTATACTCCCGGTTTAGAGATTTGACGAGCAGCATTAACGGCATTGATTCTATCTATCTCTATCGGACCTCCGATCAAAAGGTCATGTCAGACTCCTACCTGCTGGACCTCGCCGACTTCGAAGACAAGGAGTTCGTAACGAACCGAATGGAGCAGCCTAACCTGAACAGCTGGTCTTCGCCCCGCTCTTATTCCTCCATTAAAGGCGGGCAAAGCCGGCAGGTTGTCTCTCTTGTGAAAGGGATTCCGTTTGGCACCGCTCAGCAGGGACTGCTCGTAGTGAACATTTTTCTGCCGTATTTGCAAAATGAGTTGGCGGAAATCGGTCAATCCGATCTCCATTATGCCTATTTTACCGATCCGGCGGGTAAACCGTTCTTTCGTTCAATGGAATCCTATAACAATGACCGGGTCCAAATTCAATCGGAGCTAACGGATTGGAGCCTCCATTCAGGTTTGAAAAACACGAAGTTTGGCGGCTTTTTATCAATCATTTCCTTCTTCTGGATTATTTTCATAACCCTCGTCCTGATGTTCGGAATTTCCTTGCTGATCTATGTGTTTCGCCGCAATTACAAGCCAATCGATACGATTACAAACCGGATTCAGCAATATGTATACAACGACAAGTACCGCTATGAAGGCGACCAGTTCACTTTCATCGACTCCTCAATCGAAAAGCTAATTTTACAGTCTCAGCATCATGAAGCGCAGGCGGCCAAAGATCTCATTTGGAAAAAAAGCACGTTGCTTCGTGATTTTGTAACCGGAACGATGAACTCGGTTCAGGCCGAGACTAAGCGGGAACTGTTGGAGCAGCAATTGCTGGAAAGATTTAAGGCAGCACCGCGTTCCTGCCTAGTTTTGCTCATCGAGGTGGATGCGTACAACATTTTCTTACAAACGTACAACGAACGCGATCAGCTTTTGCTTAGATTTGCGCTGCAATCAGCCGTCTCGGAAATGTCCGGGCATTATTCCAACTCCATTTGGATCGAATGGCTATCCGGCTCGCGCTTATGCAATCTCATTGCGCTGGATGAAGTGGAGCCTAATTCGCTGGACACCATTTTGCAAATGTGCGAAGAGTGGCGAAACTGGGTTGAGGGGTATTTGAAATTTACTATTACAGTGGGAGTGGGAGAACCCGTGCCTGCCCTTTCAAATCTGCCCTACTCGTATGAAATCGCTTTGGATATGCTGGACATCAAAGCTACGCTTGGTTCGAATAAGGTCATCTCGCAAAAAAACCTGTCGCAGCAGCCTACTGCAGTCATATATGAACAACTTGCCACTATTCGCTCTATGATTCATTATATTAAAACAGGCAAAGAGTTATGGGAAAATGAGTTCAGGTCGATATTTGCCGAGATAAAGGCCAGGCATTCCTCACGCAAAGCAATTGTAAATATGGCCGACTATTTGCATTACCATCTAACCAAGGAAATTTCCGGACTGCCGGAGGACATAGCGGTTTATTGGAATCATATTTTGCTGCCAGAACTAAAGGAAGCGCTAAAACACTTTGCATCAATCGACGAGCTAGAGCGCGATATCTTTGCTGCCCTTTGCGACATTTCAGAGAAAATCAACATTCGTCGAGAATCAAGTCCCCACTATCAGAATATTGGGGCGATCCAAGCTTATATTTCAGCTCATCTGGCCGATCCAAACTTATCCCTGAACCAGATCAGTGAATATTTCCAGCTTAGTCCCTCTCACTTCAGCGCCTTGTTCAAAGAGGTGATGAATGAGAAATTCATTGATTATTTGACAAGGATTCGCATAGAAGCGGCAACGAGGCTTTTGGTAACGACTAACGCTTCCATTCAGGACATAGGACTGCAGGTTGGATATGTCCATTCCTTTTCATTCATCCGAGTGTTCAAAAAATGGACCGGCACCACTCCCGGAGAATACCGTAAAAAGAAGGAATCGGGATGAACGCTGTAACGATGATGTTCCGTTGTCAACCTGCGGCTGAAGACCTGACTATTAAAAAAGCTGCCGTTCCATCAACAAATGATGAAACGGCAGCTTTTAAGCGTTTATTAATTCAAGTCTATCAACATTAACGGCTCATCCAGCCACCGTCCACGCACAGCACGTGGCCGCTCATATAATCGGATGCAGATGATGCGAGGAAAATAGCAGCGCCAGCCAAGTCTTGCCCGGTTCCCCAGCGCCCCGCAGGAATTCGCTCCAAAATTTGAGTGCTGCGCAACGGATCTTCGCGAAGCGCTTCCGTATTGTCCGTAACCATATAACCCGGCGCAATGGCGTTGACCTGTACGCCTTTTGACGCCCATTCATTGCCAAGCTGCTTCGTCAGACCGACAATGGCATGTTTGCTTGCCGTGTAGCCTGGCACATTAATGCCGCCCTGGAATGACAGCATTGATGCAATGTTAATAATTTTCCCCGCGCCTTGTGCGATCATCCGCTTGCCCGCTTCCTGGCTCAGAACAAAGACGGAATTCAGGTTGACGTTCAGCACGTCCTCCCAATCCCTATAACTGTGTTCGGCGGCAGGCGTACGGCGAATGATTCCTGCATTGTTAACGAGAACATCAATCCGGCCGAATTCCTCAACCGTCTTGTCGATAATGCCAGGCAGATTGCTGCGGTTAGAAATGTCAGCCTGGAGCGTAACTGCCTTGCGGCCAAGCTCCCGCACTTTACCGGCGGTTCCGTCGGCAGGCGTATCGTTTGTGACAAGCACGAGATCCGCGCCTGCTTCCGCCAGCCCAACCGCGATGGCTGCGCCAAGTCCGCGTCCCGCGCCCGTTACAACAGCAACCTTGCCCGTCAGGTCAAAATAATGCACCGATAAAATCCCCCTTCAACCGTTACACTCCGATCAAACGGACGCCTGCATTCTCGTATTTAAGCGCGACGTACTCATCCATCGATGCATCTGTAATGATACAATCAATTTCGCTTAATTCGGCAAACGTAATTAGCGCTCCCCGGTCGAACTTGCTATGATCGGCGAGACAAATTACGGTTTTTGCGCATTCCATATATAATCTTTTCAAAGCGGCCAGCTCTTCTGTAAAAATCGTCAAGCCGTATTCGAGATGAATTCCGGTCGTAGAAAGGAACAGCTTGTGAACGTTCAACTTGCGGATCCATTCGCTCGATTCCGTACCGATAAGCAGATTTTTTCGGCGGTAGCCGCCAGCCACGATAAGCCGAATCTGATCTTTAAGCGTAAGCTCGCGGATAATGAGCAGATCGTTGGTTAGCACTGTAATCGGCATATTGGGCAGCCTTTTGGCCACTTCCAGCGTTGTGCTTCCCGCATCAAGCGCGATGATGTCGTCGGGTTCAATCATGGCGACAGCCTTGTCGGCAATCGCTGCCTTCTCTTTTTGGCGCTTAATATTCGGTATTTGAATCGGCAGAAGGCTGTCTTCCCCCGTCGATTCCATCACCGCCCCACCATGAATGCGGCGAAGCAGTCCCTTTTCTTCCAGCTTCTCAAGATCCTCGCGGACTGTCTTTTCCGTTACCTTGAATTGCTCGCTAAGCTCCGATACTTTAACGCTGCCCCGCTGCTCCAACTGCTCGATAATATGCCGATGACGATCTGCCGCAAGCATAGCTACTACCTCAACCCTTTCATGGGAATAAACTCTTGGTCTGAAAATGTATAGTTCTCGCCGGCCATCGCCCAGCAGAACGAATAATTGCTCGTCCCCGCTCCAGAGTGAATCGACCAGGGTGGAGAAAGAACCGCTTGCTCGTTCTCAGCAACTAGATGTCTCGTTTCAGCGGGCTCGCCCATCATATGGAATATGCGGGCGTCATCGTTCAAATCAAAGTACAGATACGCCTCCATGCGGCGGTCATGCACATGAGCCGGCATCGTATTCCAGACGCTTCCCGGCTTTAATGTCGTTACGCCAAGCATCAGCTGGCAGCTCTGAATACCGTCCGCATGAATATATTTGTTCAGCACACGCTCATTGGACGTTTCCAGCGAGCCGAGATGCGTAGGATTTGCTTCTTCCGCCGTCATTTTGCGCGTTGGATACTCGGCATGCGCAGTTGCGGAAACGAGGTAAATTTTCGCGGGATCGTTTTTGTCCTTACTGGCGATTGTCACGTCCTGCCTGCCTTTTCCTACATAAAGAACATCCAGCTTCGACAGCTCATAAGCTTTGCCATCAACGGCAATAACCGCAATGCCGCCGCCGATATGCAGAAAACCAATTTCACGACGCTCCAGAAAATATTCCGTCTGCAACGTTTCCCGATCCTCCAACTTCAGCGCTTCGCCAACCGGTAACACCCCGCCCACGATAAGACGGTCATAATGGGAATACACCATGTTGATTTTATTCGCTTCGAACAATCCTCCGACAAGAAACTCCTGCCTCAGACGTTCTGTTGTGTAATGTTTAACATCTGCAGGATTAGTCGTATGACGAATTTCCATGGGAAAATAAGCCTCCTTAGGTTCATACAGGTGCGGTTTATGGATGAGCGAACCAATGTGGTTTGTTTTTGTTCGATTTATAATAACACACTTTTTCGAACATAAAAAGAAGCGCTCCCAAAACAAAAAAGCTCACCAGAGAAATTATCCCCTAGATGAACTTATACTAGCCGAAACCAAGTCAAACTTTCGTATGAGCGCATCGCTCCACTCATTCATAGCGCAATTGAACATAATGCTTTATACGGTCAAACGCTGATCATGGTTTGATATCATCAAAACAATAATATCAAAAAAATTTTGAATACGATCGCTAAAAAATTCTAAGACATGAAACAAAATCTAGTTTTTCGATTAAGCTTCTACGAGGGATTGGTGGGATCAATCAAGAGCTTTTTCAGAGAAAGGAAGGAATGAACTCTATGCCAGTTTATTCGGAGATAGAGATGACTCGCAAGCAATGATACGATGAAATCGGAAATTTCAACAGAATTTGCAGAATCGCTTCCGACCTGTTGATTGTTAACACAAAAAAAGCTTCGAGAATGATTCATTCTCGAAGCTTTAAAAGTTAGGTTTGATGCTGGTAAAGGGACTCGAACCCCCACTCCGTCTCCGGAAGCGGATTTTGAGTCCGCCGCGTCTGCCATTCCGCCACACCAGCATAATAAAATTCAAGTTTTACTTTAAACAAGCAAGCCATAGAACAATAAGTTCTGCTTGTGGCGTGCCCTAAGAGATTCGAACTCCTGACCTTTTGATTCGTAGTCAAATGCTCTATCCAGCTGAGCTAAGGGCACACATTAAGCAACATGGAGGCGCCACCCAGACTCGAACTGGGGGTAGAGCTTTTGCAGAGCTCTGCCTTACCACTTGGCTATGGCGCCTTAATAAAAAATGGAGCGGAAGACGGGAATCGAACCCGCGACCCTCGCCTTGGCAAGGCGATGCTCTACCGCTGAGCCACTTCCGCAATGGCTGGGGATTCAGGGATCGAACCTGAGAATGACGGAGTCAAAGTCCGTTGCCTTACCGCTTGGCTAATCCCCAATAATAATGGGGCGATCGAGGGGAATTGAACCCCCGAATGCCGGAACCACAATCCGGTGCGTTAACCACTTCGCCACGATCGCCATCTGGCAGGGGCAGCAGGAATTGAACCCACACTAACGGTTTTGGAGACCGTTGTTCTACCCTTAAACTATGCCCCTAAAAACTGGTGGAGGATGATGGATTCGAACCACCGAACTCGTAAGAGAACAGATTTACAGTCTGCTGCGTTTGGCCACTTCGCTAATCCTCCATGAATGGTGCCGCCGAGAGGACTTGAACCCCCAACCTACTGATTACAAGTCAGTTGCTCTACCAGTTGAGCTACAGCGGCATACTATTCAGTTGTCATATGGTGGCTCGGGACGGAATCGAACCGCCGACACAAGGATTTTCAGTCCTTTGCTCTACCGACTGAGCTACCGAGCCTTACATATTCTTAAAAAATGGCGGAGCTGACGGGATTCGAACCCGCGATCTCCTGCGTGACAGGCAGGCATGTTAGGCCACTACACCACAGCTCCATATTGGTTGCGGGGACAGGATTTGAACCTGTGACCTTCGGGTTATGAGCCCGACGAGCTACCGGACTGCTCCACCCCGCGGTAGTAAAATGGTGGAAGCTGAGGGGATCGAACCCCCGACCCTCTGCTTGTAAGGCAGATGCTCTCCCAGCTGAGCTAAGCTTCC
>NZ_NMUQ01000009.1 GCF_002233675.1 Paenibacillus herberti
CCAGGGAAATTCAGAGCAATCCTAAGAACAAGATCGAATAAGAGGTGTCTTGTCCATAATAAGGGGTTTTAACCGGAAGCAGTACGATCTGAATTTCAAAAAGACGGTGGTAGCCCAAGGGAAAGAGATTGGCAACATGACCACCGTAGCCAGGCAACATGAATTGGATTCGAAGATGGTTCTTAGATGGGCTAAAGAATTGAATCGTAAGGATCTCGATCAGTTGGACGGGACAAGCATCAAACAATCGAAGTTCGTTCCAACAGCGGAAAATTATGCACAGCTGGAGAAAGAGAATGAAAAGCTTAAAAAGCTCTTCGCGGAGCAAGCCTTGGAGAGGGACATTCTCATAGATCTACTAAAAAAAAAAAACCCACAGTTGCGGATAAAATAGACATTGCCCGAACGTATATTGCGCTCGGACACAACATCAGCTTCGTCCTTCATGTGCTCGAAGTGGAGCGATCCACCTACTACGCCCATGAAAGACGGGAGCAGCAAATAACGTCGGCGACTGCTTTCAGCAGTGGTCGTCCGGTACCAGGCCTGTCGTACACACGAGATGGAAATCCGATTAGTGATGAACAAATCTGCGAATGGCTCATGGAGTTTCTGGCAGGCGAAGGCGCGTCGTATGGCTACCGGAAGCTCACCGTACTACTCCAAAGGCGGCATGGGCTACAATCAATAAAAAGAAGGTTTATCGCCTTTGCAAGCAGATGGATGTGCTCCGCCCGCAGCGACAGCTAAAGATCAAGTAACCCAAGCGTCTGGCTAACATTCGCGTCCTTACGGGCTCTAATCAGCTGTGGGAAACAGATATTAAGTACGGTTTGATCCACGGCGAGCAGCGATTCTTCTTCTTGCTGAGTATCATCGATGTGTTTGATCGCGCGATAATTACGTATCACA
>NZ_NMUQ01000010.1 GCF_002233675.1 Paenibacillus herberti
CAGCTGTCAACTAGCTGCATTCTTATGGCAGGGTGAAGGTAGCAGTATTCTGAGACAGGAGGTTCCCAGATTACCACTCTACTGCACCTGGAGATACCGTCCAGGTCTGCATTGTTAACTTGCGTCTCAGAAGCCTCTGGCAAACGTCTCTGGTGAAGACGTGCGAAACTCACTCTGCAGGCAGTGTGGAACTGTGAGGGACTGGGGGTGAGCTCAACTCTCAGAAGTAAGATGATTTTGGACAAGGCGTTCAGCTACCTTCTCACATATGGAACTTAGTATGTAGCACCAGTCTACCCCAGGAATTACTGGGAAATCGCTGGATTGAGCTTGGAGGCACTAGTCTTGTGTGCCGGGAGATTCCAGTTACCTCTCCCAACACTTCCGTCAAGCAGCGAGCCTAGGCCTTTTGGAAGCGAAAGGTAGCGGCAGGCAGGATGTAGGGTTACAGGCCATAAGCTCAACTCTCAGAAGTGTGTATGCATGGGAGGCAGATGTCTGCTACCCACTCGTACATGGGATTTGGAACCTAGCTACACTCTGATTGAAGAAAGCCGTTGGAAATCGCTGTATTCAACTCAGATACACGGGAGTTCAGGCCCAGTGCTCACACATGCTTTTCCCGCAACCTCTCCCAGCCACTAACATAAGGATGTTAGCAGCTACGTCTACAGTCAGGCAGGATGCGGGAGGGTTCTGCCCTGTCCTCAGCTCTCACAGGGAAGCATGCCTAGAAGCCAGCTCTCAACTAGCTGCATTCTTATGACAGTGTGAAGGTAGCAGTATTCTGAGTAAGGAGGTTCCCAGATTACCACTCTACTGCACCTGGAGATACCGTCCAGGTCTGCATTGTTAACTTGCGTCTCAGAGGCCTCTGGCAAAAGTCTC
>NZ_NMUQ01000011.1 GCF_002233675.1 Paenibacillus herberti
AAGTAACAAAAGCTACTTGAGAGCTCGAACTCAGGCTACACAACTCGCACCAAGTAACAAAAGCTACTTGAGAGCTCCAACTCAAGCCCCACGGCCCTCACCAAGTAACAAAAGCTACTTGAGAACTCCAACTCAAGCTCCACGGCCCTCTCCAAGTAACAAAAGCTACTTGAGAGCTCCAACTCAAGCTACACTGCCCTCACCAAGTAACAAAAGTTACTTGAGAGCTCCAACTCAAGCTTCACGGCCCGCACCAAGTAACAAAAGCTACTTGAGCGCTCCAACTAGAGCTTCACGCTCCGCACCAAGTAGCTAAAGCTACTTGAGCGCTCCAACTAGAGCTTCACGCTCCGCACCAAGTAACAAAAGCTACTTGAGAGCTCGAAATCAAGCTTCGCAGCTCGCATCAAGTAGCTAAAGCTACTTGAGAGCTCGAACTCAGGCTACACAACTCGCACCAAGTAACAAAAGCTACTTGAGAGCTCGAAATCAAGCTTCGCAGCTCGCATCAAGTAACAAAAGCTACTTGAGAGCTCGAACTCAAGCTTCGCAGCTCGCATCAAGTAGCAAAAGCTACTTGAGAGCTTCAACTCAAGCCCCACAACTCGCACCAAGTAACAAAAGCTACTTGAGAGCTCGAACTCAGGCTACACAACTCGCATCAAGTAGCTAAAGCTACTTGAGAGCTCGAACTCAGGCTACACAACTCGCACCAAGTAACAAAAGCTACTTGAGAGCTCGAAATCAAGCTTCGCAGCTCGCATCAAGTAGCAAAAGCTACTTGAGAGCTTCAACTCAAGCTCCACAACTCGCACCAAGTAACAAAAGCTACTT
>NZ_NMUQ01000012.1 GCF_002233675.1 Paenibacillus herberti
CCGAAGGGATTCCACGTTTTCCCCACCGTAAAGGTCAAGTTCATCTTGAGTCGATTCTCATTTTGCAGCCGCTCGACACCGCGCATCATGCGTCGAGCAAAATCGGCCAGTTCCTCCGCTTCTGCGGTAAGCTCTTTCGCCACTTTTACCGCACGCCCAGCTTCTCGCACAGTGGGAATCTGTTCCCATTCCCACGCGGCACCGTTCACTTGCTGCATCAGCCGCATCGCGTCCTGACCGATCGCGGTAAACCGTTGACGGAGACGTTCCACATCCACCAGATCCATTTTGACATTTGCGCCAGACAATAGAATCACCTCAATATGATTCAGGATCTTGTTCCATTTAAAAGGGATTGCTCCAAGTCCAATTCGAATCAAAGCAATCCCTCATCACTAAGCTCAGGGACTACACTATGGATTAGAGCTGCAAAGGCATATGTTTTATACAACTATTGGGTTAGTCTTCCTTTTTATAATATCGGTTTTTGAGGAGTTGCTCTTTATTTCAATAAAATGGAAAAAAAGAATAAAGAAAGGAGAAACAGGTCGATAATAGAAGTCGAGTCTGTAAAATAGATTGTGTAAACTCCCAAACCTATTAAAATGGTAGTATACGAAAGGCTGGGGAGTACACATGGGATTATGGACGAAAGAGCAGCTACGAGCTTTCATTAAGGAGAACAAAT
>NZ_NMUQ01000013.1 GCF_002233675.1 Paenibacillus herberti
TTTCTCACGAAAATCATGCATTTTCATCCAAAAATACCACCTGTCTCCCAAAAATTCTGCACTTCCTTCCCAAAAATACCACTTTTCGCTGGGAAATAACACATTTCTACCCCAAATATAACACGCTTCACTCACAAAGCACGCATTTTCACCCCGAAAGTACCACCTTTCAGACGAAAATTACGCTTTTTCCTCCAGAAAATACCAATTCTCGAACAGAAATATCACGTTTTCTCCAAGAAAATAGCACCATTCACCCCAAAATCACGCGTTTTCTCTCCAGAACTACCACTTTTCTCACGGAAATCACACATTTTCTTCCCGAAAATACCACCTTTCAAAGGAAAATCACTCATTTTCTCCCAGAAAATACCACCTTTCACCCCAAAATCACGCATTTTCTCTCGAGAAATACCACTTTTCTTTCGAAAATCACGCGTTTTCACCCCGAAAATACCACCTGCCACGCGAAAAATCCTGCACTTCCTTCCCGAAAACACCACTTGTCGCTGGGAAATAGCGCATTTCTACCCAAAAAATACCACGTTTCCCCCGAAAATCATGCATTTTCTTCCCGAAAATACCGCCTTTGACTCGAAAATCACGCAGTTTCCTTCGGAAAATACGACTTTTCTAACGAAAACCATGCATTGTCTCTCCGAAAATACAAGTTTCCGCCCGAAA
>NZ_NMUQ01000002.1:0-333628 GCF_002233675.1 Paenibacillus herberti
TTGACTTGCTTCACTCGTTGTTCAGTTTTCAAAGAACAAATTCGTTTCGACGCTTACCGGACAGCTCGTCCGTTTCTTGCGTCCCAACCGTGTATCTCTCGGCCGGAATTAGAATATACCATATATATTTGAGATTGCGCAACCCTTTTTTATAAAAAAGTTGATTTTTTTTCGCAAATAGCCTTTTTAACTAGTGTTTAAACCTGTTTCTTCATTATATGCATTTAAATTAAGGATAAAGTTATGTATCTACTGCCCCTAAAACATTCGGATTAAGCATGAACAGCAGCTCCATCCTCCACCATTGCAATGAGTTAGGCATAACCGTTACACCTCAAACCCAGAAAGCATATGGGGCGGTATTAATTGAGGACATGATCTGACGGGTGGGACAAGCAAACAAAAATAGGGCTTGCGTTAAAAATTATTAAACATTAAATTATATTTAACGTTAAGTTAATTTGAATGAATTCAGTATTGAATTAGCTTCCTATACGAATGGAGGTTTTTTGTGAATATCCCCGCGGCCCAAGCACAAGCACAAACAATACCCGCTTCCCCTATGCGTGCTTTAAGATTCCAGAAAGCTTTCTTAATCCTGCTAGCCGCAAGAATGGTAACCCGATTCGGAGATTCAATTGATTCCATCGCCTACAGCTGGATGGTCTACCAGCTTACAGGTTCCAAGATGCTTATGGGCAGTCTGTTTGCGTTGAATTTTGTTCCCGGAATTCTGTTCAGCTTGTTCGCTGGTGTCCTGGTTGATCGCTTGCCAAAAAAGCAGCTCCTGTTCTTCACCTATGCCATGAGAGGCACAATCGTTGCACTGACTGCCTTTTTGCTATGGAAGGGTTGGCTTCAAACATGGCATCTGTTCCTGTTCACCTTCTTGAATTCCACCTTGGAATGCTTTTCGAGCCCGGCTGAAACATCGCTTGTCCCGCGCCTTCTACCTAAACCTCTGCTGCTTAGCGGCAATTCTCTCAGTACATCCGTGTCCCGTATATCCGAGCTGGCTGGCCTTGCCGTAGCGGGTGGCATAATTTCTTGGATAGGATTATCCGGCGCCATTCTAGTAGATTCGATAACGTTTTACCTTTCTGCCCTCCTCCTTCTTTTACTTCGCATCCCTAATGGAGAGCCTCTGGATGAAACTGATGCTGATCAGGGTAAGGCAACCACAACTCCAGACCGTGATTTCTGGAAGGAGCTCAAACATGGGCTGTCTTTTGTCCGATCTCAAACTCTTATCCTCTACACCTTGCTCACAGGAGCCGTACTCAATTTATGTCTAACACCAATGAACGTTATGAATGTCGTTTACGTGGAAGAGGTCCTTCATTCCGGCCCGATCACCTTGAGTACTCTGGGAATATCGCTCATGTCCGCAATCATTCTTAGCAGTCTGGGACTAAGCGCATGGGGCTCCAAGTTCCGAAAAAGCTCCCTCGTTGTTATAGGCTGTATGCTGCTTGGAACAGGTCAAGCGTTATACTACGTTCCCACTCTACTAACATGGCAGCCGCTTGTCGTTGCGGGATTCGCAGCCTTTATAAGCGGGTTTGCCATTCCTTTCATCAACACGCCCTTATCTACCTATATCATGGAGGTCACGCCTCATGCGATGCTCGGCAGAGTAAGTTCTCTTTCCTCCATGATCGCCTTCTTATTTATCCCAATTGGCTCCTTGACCGTAGGCGCGGTTGGCAGCTTCATTCCAGTTCAGACGCTTTATTTAGCCGCTGGCCTAATGATGTTTGCTCCCGCCCTCTTTCTAATGACGCGGAAGAATTTTATGAAAATATAGTATACTGGGGCTAGTCCCTACATCTGCAGGCAGACAGGAGTGGCCACTATCGAAACGAAGGTACTCAAGACAATTGAGGAGATCCGCATCTTCTCTGATCCTTACCGTATGAAAATTATGAATCAATTTCACAAGGCCGAACGACCTTCTACAATTAAGCAAATCGCCGATCTGATGGGAGAGGTTCCTGCCAAGGTTTATTACCACGCGCGCAAGCTTGAAAGCATCGGACTGCTTGAACTTATAGAGACCAAATTGATCAACGGTATTACGGCCAAATATTACATTGCTTTCGAAGGCAGCGTGCATATAAACCGGGATGATGTGGATGAATCGATTAAGACAATGTTTGCTTCCGAATCCCAAAAGCTTGTCGCCCGCTTGTTTGATGACAGCAAGAAGAAGTATATGCAGAATCAAGTTTCCGATAAAACGCGAGTCGGCACTCTGATCAATAGCGATCTCTACATGACGCCGGAAGAAGAGGCTGAACTCGTTGAATACTTGATGCAATTCGTAAGCAAGCATGGCAAAAGGACACGGCCGGAGCAAATGGGCTACAATTTCTTCTACTCGCTTTCAAATTCAGAGGAGTAGGCAAAGGGTTGTGCGGCGGTAGCCCACAGGCAACCCGAGATTGGACAAACGCATAAACGGGCCGAGTGCAGCTGGAATAGACTGTATGAACCCGTTTTTGCGAAGGATGAGATGATGTGAGGATAGATCTGGGCTGCGGGGCTGCAAAACATCCCGGTTGCACGGGCGTTGACAAACTGCCGATGCTAGGAGTCGATCTTGTACATGACTTTGATAATCCATGGCCGATTGACGATAATTCCGTAGATTTTGTAATAGCCTCCAATAGTCTGCAGTACGCAGCCGACCAAGAGCGCTTAATCCAAGAAATTCATCGAGTCTGCCGACATGGAGCCATCGTCTGTATCACTGCTCCATACGCGCATGCTTCTGTTCATTTGGCCAACCCTCATTACCGTCAGCTGCTGAGCGAGCAGTCACCCCGTTATTGGACGCCCCACCCGGTGTGTTATGTCGATCCAGACGAATATCACTTTGCAGCTGAAAAAAGCTGGTCCCTGTCGCCTAACGTTCACAACGACCTCGGCGAATATACAGGCTTCCCGGATCAGTCTAATAGGATAGTTCCAGATCTTCGATTGGTCCGGTTGGAGTTTTTCTATTTCCCTCAATACGAGGGATTATATGAACCGCATGAGCTTTCTCTGCTACGGCAAAGCCAGATGAATGTCGCTCATCACTTCATGATGCATCTTATCGTAATTAAGCAACCTATCCCGGAGGATGAAGTGTTGTGGCTCGCCGCACAGCCGATGGAGGAGCCCGCATATGCCGCAACTCTTCGCTTCCCCTTATTCAGTGGTAAAGATGAACCGTTTCTATATCCGGGGCCGCTCAATCCATTGCTGACGACAGGGTCAGAACGGGAAGTTGCAGGCAGGGCCCCCGCTGAGCAACAAGCGGTAGGCGGATCTCAGCCGGCGAATAACCAAGGCGCTGGCGCGAGCCCGCTTAGAGCAGTAACCGATCAAATACGAGGGAAACACCCTAGCCGAAAAGGCAACCGTAGCCAAAACAAAAAAAGTACTCCTTCAACCAAACGCCCGCTAAAGCGAGCCAGTGAAAAAGGGCGGACAAAACCAACAAAATCTCGATATAGCTGAACGAATAGCCAGGCTCTGGATCGTGAGCTTCATCTTCAATTGTTAGATGATGTCTAACAATTGAAGGTGCAGTTCAATTGATTCCGAGGCCTGGCTTTGTTTTGCCTACCATCGTCATGCTGAGAAGGCTAAAAGCTAAAACTACCGCCCCGCCCGCAAGTTATACTTGGCCGTCGACAATACGGCGGGCAGTCTAACGGCAGGCATTTGCAGCCGCATATTTTCTTTACTACTCAGCCAATAACCTAGTGGAGAAATGGAATAAGAAGCCCCTGGTTCCAGCACGACTCCATCTGCCAGCTCGAACACCGCATAATTTCCCGAAGTGCTGCCGATGCGATATAGCGCAGTGAATGCTTTGCCGCCACCTGTTCCGCGCAGCTCCAGCCGCCGCCCCACCAGCTGTTCGCCATTAGGCTCACGAGAGAAGCGAATCTCCAGCTGGCCAGAGCCCACCGCGCGCAACGAGCGGAGTGAGAGCGACGGGTTCGAGGGGTACGCCGCAGAAGCGGTAAAGGCATCCTGCCCAATTCGGGCCCAATCGGAGCGTATGGTATAACGCTGGCCGGGGGTGAAGGCATAGCCGGTGGGTAGTCGAAAGCGCGGTGCTTGTTTTCCTTTTAACAGCTGAGTACCTGAAACGTAGTGCGCCTCAAGTGGCTTGCCGTTATCTGGTACGATCCCAATGGATAGACCGTCGAGCGGCGGGACAATCTGGAAATAGCGCCCATCATGCACATTGTCAGAGCTAAGCTCAAAACCACCACCTGGAGTTGGCTCACCTCTATCGGCGATCGTAACTATGGCATAGTCAAATACGCCGTCAACAAGCGAGCTGCGCAGCTCCACTGTATCAGAAGCTGTCTGAACAGCCTGGCGAAAAAAGAGTCGGTCAACACCTGCCCGAAAGCCCAGCTTGTCACCGCCCCGAAAAGAGCAGGCATAACGCGTACCCGGCTTCTGTAGTGAGGTTGGCACGATGTAAGCCGCTCTGGAACCAGTTTTGAGCACCGGACTTCCTGTTACCACTAACCCACCGCTAATCTTGAAATAGACCCTTGCGGCTACTGCCTCAAGCTCATCAGCGGCAAGCGGCTTGCTGAACACAATTTGAAGCGAAACAGGACTAAGAGCTTCCGCATGGACGAGCTCTTTTGGGACGTATTTGGCGAGAGCTGTTGACGGTAATTGGAGAGAGGGCTTGAGAGCGAAACCAGCCTGGGAGGCATCTTTAATCGGCTTTCCCGATCCTTTGGCGCTTTCATTGCGCCAGCCAGTGCGCCAGCCCGGGCGAAGTCCACCGAGCTCTCCTGCAAATCCTCGTTCCGTCGAAAGTTCCGTACTAACCTTGTAATGCCAACCGGCATAAGGTGGACAGTCAGAATTCAATATGTCGAGCACCGTATGAGCACCTTCATCTCTGCTGAAATAGCCGCTAGCCTAAGTTATGCGCCATGTTAATTCAAGGTGTATTTCGAATTGGGCCGGCGAATGCTATTATGGAGCTATACTCACAATTCGAATATCACGCATTTTTTGCTCGATAGGCCAATCTATGGAGCGCTTGGAGGCAATAACAATGGAATCCAAAAAATATAATATCGCCGTGGAGGCGACGCTGGACGTCATCGGTGGGAAATGGAAAACCGTCATCCTCTGCCATTTGACTAAAGGCAAAAAGCGCAGCTGCGACTTTCTCAACCTAATGCCGCATATTACACAGAAAATGCTCACTCAACAGCTTCGCGAGCTGGAGCGGGATGGCATCTTGAGGCGGATTGTATACAATCAGATGCCTCCCAAAGTAGAGTACGAGCTGACGGAGTATGGCTGGACTTTGGACGGTATACTGACAGCTCTATGCAAATGGGGAGACTGTCATTTGACCCGTACGTATGGAGATAAGTTCGAAGTGTTGCAGGAGAACGTTTTGACGAGGAGATAAACGAGCAGCAGCAAAAGGCCGGAGGGGCGAGCGCATATGCGCTTATCCCTCCGGCCTTAGCTTTGTAAAGATGGACAGCGCAATTCGCGCCGCCTCAGTCAGCCAATCGCGCCTCGTCGGCGATGCTCTGAATGCTCTCCGCCGAAATCGTCAGCAGCGGGTAGTCGTCTCCATCCTGCTGACGTCGCAGCGCTCGCTCTTTGAAGTAGCGGGGACTTCCCTCGCCCATCTCCTCGTCGTAGAACAGCAGCATGGCATCGCTTTTGCGGACGAGCAGGCTATCGCGGGCAGTCAACTGCCAAACGCCCTCATAAGGCTGCTTGCTGACGCTGGCATGGTGGTCTACTTGGCGCAGCAGCCCTTCATAATAGAGCTTGCGGTCTTCTTTCCATTTCTCATCCACATTGGCATAGGCGGTCAGGATCGATATTTTAAGCTGCGGATAATCCCGCTTCAGCTCCAGTGCTGCTTCTACCGCCCATAGATCAAAACCGATTGCCCCCGGCGATAACAGCCATTCCAGTCCGTCGTCCAGCAGCGGCACGAGCCGACTCGTCACTGCCGCCTTGATGAAAGGAATCGCCTCATGCTTCTGCGAAAAAATATTCAGCTCATGCGCTCGGTATCCCGTCGCGAGCAAATTCACAATGCCAGCCAATACTGCTGCTCCTTCCGTCTGCCGCCGACCTTAGTCTCCAGCTGCTTCCAGCAGCAAATCTGGCGTCTCGCCAGCCGGCAGCTCCTGCACCTTGCGCAGCTTGCGCTCGATTGCGCGAGAGCGAACCGAAGCAGCATCGATAGAGTTGCTGGCTTCCTGCAGCTTTTTCTGTGTTTTGTCCAGCAGCTCACCGAACTTGCCAAACTCCGTCTTCACCGCGCCGAGTACCTGCCATACCTCGCTGGACCGCTGCTGGATCGCCAGCGTCTGGAAGCCCATCTGCAGACTGTTCAGCACCGCAGTCAGCGTAGTCGGCCCTGCAATAATGACCCGATACTCGCGCTGTACCTGCTCCCATAGGCCAGGCCGCCGCAGCACCTCGGCGAACAGTCCCTCCACCGGCAAGAACATAATACCGAAGTCGGTTGTATTCGGCGGATCGATGTACTTGCTCTGGATGCTCTTCGCCTCTTGCTTGATGCGTGTATCCAACTGTTTCGAGCAATCGGCCGCAGCAGCGTGATCATCCGCGTCCAAGGCGTCCAGCAGCCGCTGATAGTCTTCAATCGGGAACTTCGAGTCGATCGGAAGATACAGCCACTGCTTGGGATTATGCTTGTCGGGAATGCGGACTGCAAATTCTACCCGTTCGCTGCTGCCGCGCTTCGTAGCGGCGTTGCGCTCGTACTGCTCCACAGTCAGCGTCTGCTCCAGCAAGTTGCCGAGCTGGATTTCGCCGAGCGTGCCGCGCGTTTTGACGTTAGTCAACACCTTGCGCAGGTCACCGACGCCGCTGGCCAGATTTTTCATCTCGCCAAGTCCCTGATGCACCAGTTCTAACCGCTCGCTAACTAGCTTGAACGACTCACCGAGCCGCTGCTCCAGCGTTGCATGCAGCTTCTCGTCCACCGTTGCACGCATCTGCTCCAGCTTGATGCCATTGTCCTCTTGCATCTGGCGCAACTTCTCCTCTACCGTGCCGCGCATCAGCTCCAGCTTCGTCTCATTTACCCGTGCCAGCTCACCAAGTCGCTCAGAGAAATGATCCAGCAGATGTTTCTGCTGCTGCGCCATATCGTTCATATTGCCCATCAGCATACGGTTCGTCGCGTTCAGCGCCGCCGCAAGCTCCTCACGGCTCTGCCGATCTGAGGCCGCCGCCTCTTGGCGGGTCTGACCAGCCTGTTCGGCGCTGTCCCTGCGCAGCTCGCCGCGCAGCCGATCCAACTCAGCCCGCAGCTCAAGCACCAATACCGCCTGCGAGCCTCGGCCGTCGCCGCGCCGGTTCATAAGCAGCAGCGCAAGTCCAGCCAGGATGATGACTTGAAGCCCCAGTATGATGTAGATCATGCCGAATTTCCTTCTTTCCCTCAAGCATCCTTTAATTAACGTCGGACGGTATCTCTACCACCCGAGTAATACGTATCAGTCAGACTGCCGGGAAAAATAATTTTGCAGCCCCTCCGCGATTGCTCTAGCCGCAGACCGCTGATAGCTGGAGTTGCGCACTTCTTCCTCGTCCTTCTTGTTGCTCAGGAAACCCAGCTCCACCAGAACCGATGGCAGGCGGTTCTCCCGCAGCACATGATAGTCGCCGAAGGCGATGCCATTGCTGCGCAGGCTCAGCCCCTGCAGCTCCGTTTCCACCGCTCGTGCTAGCGGAGCGTCTTTGCTTTTGGAGTAATAAAACACGAGCGAGCCGCTAGCCTTGTTGGTCGCGGAATTATAGTGAACGCTGATGAAGGCGTCTGCCGCAACGGCCGTCTTGACCCGTTCGGACAAGGCTGGCTTCTCATCGTCCTCGTTTCGCGTCATCACCACACTCGCGCCGCGCTCGCGCAGCTCTTCGACCAGCAGCAGCGAAGTGCTGAGCGTGAGATCCTTTTCCTCCGTGCTATGCGTCTTGCCGATCATACCTGGATCGCTGCCTCCATGCCCCGGGTCAACGGCAATGAGCTTACCCTGCAAACTGCCTCGTGAAGAGGAGGCAGCTGTCGGGCCGAGGCCTTTGCCGGAACTCTTCGAAACGCTGCTGCCCACATACTGACTGCTCATCCACCCGGTCTGGCCGGACTCAGTTGTAACGCGGCTCCAATTCCCTTGCTTTTTGAGCCGTTTTACCAGGTCTCCGGTCGACACGCTTCCAATGACGGCGTAGCCGGCGCCTGGACCGCTGCGTAGTCGGACTCCGCTGCCGGAAACCTCGTTCCATACTTCGGTCGACGTCTGTTTTAAATTCTCTGCTCCGCCTTTATTACCGGAAGAGGAAGCTTCTACGAGATAATGCGCGGCCGCCCATCCCTTAATGCCGTTTCCGCTAACTTGAGCCCAACCATACTTTTCGTCCGACACTTGCACAACTGTCCCTTGCTTCAAATAACCCTTTACGGTCGAACGGCTGTCCGCATCCTTATATACTGCGAGCGATTTGGTCCCAACCTTGTAGCTTGCCGCAGCGGCTTCAGCCGCCGGACGATCCTGCCAAGCAGGAAGCAACAGCATAGCCGCCAACAGCAACAGTGATATTTTACGAATCATTCCTGTCCTCCTTCTCGCTTATCCGCGAACCTCAAGCACCGCTTCCTGCTCCAAGGCGTCGTAAATGAGATGAAGCTCCTTGCCGTCCAGATACCATAACTGATCCTCTTCCATGAAAAAGACCAGTCCTTCCGCCACTTCCCGGAGCCCCGGGGATCTCGATTCATCCTTCATGATGCCGAGGGATAATCCTGGCTGCACGCTACCGCATCCTCCCAGACGCACGAAGACGCGTAGCTGATCGCCCTCGACTAACCCTAGCTCCTGCTTATACCAGCGCGCCGCGTCCGGCTCTATGACCAGTTTCATGTTCCCGTGCTCCTTCCTCCCAGCTACAGGGACAGCTCCCGATCTGCTAGACTCTATTGTTAGCAGTATTTGCTAGATTCGAGGATAGTATAACAAAGGCCGGGCGATTAGGGCCAGCATGAAGGTGTTTCTATGAATAAACTCTCATCAGAAATGGAAAATGGTTCCGGAAAAGTTAACAGAAAATTCTTCTGAAGAAAACCGTTTCTGCCCGTCGCGGGTCTAATAGGTGATGGGAATTTTAAACATTTTTAGCGAATCATTTCAGCAGCAAGCAAAGGAGAGTCTATGGACAACCTGGAGCCTATCGACAAAATGAAGCTGGCTGCCAAAGCAGTAAGGGGCGACGAGGAAGCCTTCCTCGCATTAATGGATGCGGAGCGGCATCGCATGAGCCGAATCGCGGCCGCTTGTCTGCATAATGAGTCCGACGTTCTCGAAGCGATTCAAGAGACGGTGTGCCGCGCCTGGCTCAAACGGCGCGATTTGCGCCAACCGGAGTTCATGAGCACTTGGCTCGTGCGGATCCTGCTCCGTGTTTGCACGGATGAGCTATCCCGGCGCAAACGCCAGCCTGCATATGGCCGCGTCGACGAGCAACTGGAGCAGTTAGGAGCGGAGCGCTTCGGCGCAAAGGGCAGCATGGACGAAGCGGAGCAAATAGCCGGACGGCTAGACATGGATGCGCTGATCGAATCCTTGGAGCCTCCCTATCGGGAGGTCATCCAGCTCAAGTACGGACGAGACATGACACTTATGGATATTGCAGCAGCGCTGGAGAAGCCGCCCGGCACAGTCAAAACCTGGCTCCACAAAGCACTGAAGCAGCTGCGAGGGCAGCTCCCGGCACCCGCGCCGAGAAAGGAGGAGCAGCATGGAAAACGAAGTTAACACCGCCGTTCAACCAATTGATGACGAACGGCTTAAAGTGGCCATCCGCTCCGGCCTGGAGCGGGGCAAACGTCAATTCGTGCCTCGCCGCCGCAAACGGCTCAGCCTCGGAATTGCAGCTGCGCTCATCTGCCTTTTAGTCGCGACGGCTGGAGCAGCCAAAGTTTCCCCCGCCTTTGCCGAGGCGCTGCAGCGCATTCCGAGCCTGGGCATTTTTCTCAAGCTGATCAACGAGGACACGGCACTTCTCAGTTCCATCGATCAAGACCTGTTGCAGCCAGTCGGTCAAACCGTGGAGAAAGAGGGCAAACGACTGACCGTCGAAGCACTGATCGCCGATGATCGGCGGCTCGTTATTTTTTACAGTACGAATATGAGCGGTGGTTATGATGGCGGTCTTCGCTTCGATCTCTACGACGAACACGGCAAAAGCTTGGGTGGCGCTCTAACCACCGATCATGTCTTTACGGATAATGCACAGTTGCAATCTAGCGGGAATGAAGATTACATTGATCTCCTTCTAGACCATGGAGAAAAAATGCCTTCTAAAGTCCGGTTTCTGGCTTTGCAGAATGGAACAACGCTAGAGTTCGATCTCGTAATTGATCTAGATCGCTTTGCAGGCATGATGCGCAACTATGAGATTAACCAAACGATCGAGATTGACGGGCAGAAGCTACATGTCGTAAGAGCCCGCCAATCCCCGTTAATTCTGGAGCTCATCGTTCGAAAAGATAAAACCAATACGAAGGAGATCCCAGGCTTCGTTAATCTCAGGCTGCAGGATGACTCCGGCCGATCATGGTCTAGCGGCATCACCTTTATCGGCGATGAAATGAGTTTATTTTTCAAAAATGGCTACTTTCAGAAACCGAAACGGCTGACGCTGCTTGCCGATGGATTGTTTATGTTCCAGAAGGGGCAGAAGGTCGTGGTCGACTTAGAAAAAAATATAATGTTGGAAGCGCCGGATGACAGGTTATCGCTTGGCACCGTTGATCCTAGATTCCAGAGGGATGGAGATGACTTCAGAACCTTTGCGATAACTCTTACTGGCTTAGATGAGATTGATCAACTCCGGAGGGGCGGCAATATCCTCTCCTATAACTTTATAGATGCTAACGGGGCGGTCCATCCTCGTGCTGAGGTAAATGGAACATTTACAACTAGCTTAAGCAGACAAGACAATGAAACATCCATGTACTATCCGATTCTTCGCAAAAAATATCCGCAGCCGCTGACGTTCACGGTCATGGATTATCCAGGTTATGTGCTTCAACCGATTGAATTGGAACTGATTCCCTGATCAGGAGTCGTAATGATGTGCCTATCACAGGGAATTAAGGATTAAGAGATTAATGAAGAAGAGGAAGTCCATCGGCTAGAGCCGACTGGATTCCCTCTTCTTTTTGGGGAGTGGGCTACGGCGGTCAGCAGCATCTATAAGATGGACATAAGATGGACTAGAGGAACTAACGGGGGAACGTTTGCGCCTCCCGGGGAAGCTCCATCACTTGATGAAGATACTCGGTCATCCGCTCATCCTCACTAGTGGGATAAAGGCATCCAAGATGCCGAGCTACCTCCTCCCCGGTCTCACGGAACAGCTTGGCGGCCGCGAACAACGCCTCCCAAATTTCTACGTAGGAGGAGCCCGGATACGTCTGCATCAGCCCATCCCAGATGTCTGCGGAGACGCAGCTCTCCAAGTATTTGCGGTTTTTGCCAACGCTTAGCGAGAAGCCGGTTTCAAAGCCGACCTTCCACTCTAACATTTGCAGCAGCATCGGGCGCATAATTTCATTGAGATGGTCCAGCGCAAAAAGAATTTCCCGTCTCCACAGCCCTTTTGCCACGTAAGTAGATGTCATCCAGAATTCGTTGCGACAATCACTAAAAAATGCCTCCGAAGGTCTCTGTACGTGATAATCCTCATCCGTCGAGGGAGAAACGCTCGGGAACAGGCCGTCCTTATCGAGCAGCACCTGCATCAGCTTGTCTTCTGTGACGTAAACTTCTGCCTCATCGGCCGGAATGAGCGTCAGATCCAGCTTGTTGCCATCCTCGAATAAAATAAGATAAGAAAAACGCCGTCCAAGCTCAGCCGGGAAAAGCTCCATCGCCTCCGGTGTTTGCAGCAGCAGTCTCGCTCCAAAGCGGTCGATCCAGCTGGAATCAGCCTTGAAAGACTCCAACTCCGACACCAGGTAGCTGATATCGTAATCCTGAAACAGATCGCGCGGCACGTTCGGATTCGTTCGTGAGCCTTCGAGTGTAGCAGCCCTGATGCGGTCATCGGTGCGGGCAGTTTCCAGGAATAGCTCCATCATTTCCTTTTCAGATCGCATGTTCGCCACATCTCCTTTAAGGTCAAGGCTATTTCTAGTGGTACTATGAGCGGGATTATTAGCGATTATGAAAGCAAGCCTACGAGCAGCTATACAAGCATGTTTATAATATATCAAAATAGGCCGTCGCTCGATTAAAGAGCTCTTCTGAATTAGGCTCGCTCGGGAGCCGATTCAGCCAGTCAGGCTGCCTATCGAATGCCCGGCGTTGATCAACTGTTTCGAATTGGTGTGTTTTATCCAGCCTACTCTCCAGCTCCAACAACGCCGACAGCACCAAATGGCTGCGAGCCTCGCCCCATCGGCTTCGGTATTTCCACGCCGTTTGCCAGGCCTGCTCCATCGTCATCCGGCGCAGCGGCTGTAGACAGCATGCCCAGCGAATTAAATCAAAGGGCTCCCCGCCTACGGCGACAAGCTCCTCGCTCCACCCGTCGTAAACTCCGCAGCTCAGCTGCAGTACAGCATAACGACAGAGCTGTCGATCAGTTCCAATTCCATGATAGCGGTCCAGCAAATAAATCTGCATGCCTGTGAGCGGCAGCATCTCAGATGACTGCGCCTCGGGCGCAGCCGGAGACGTGGTCGCTGGAGGCGTGACCGATGGCGTGGTTGGTCGCACGGTCGGAGGCTTGGCCCGGGCCACAGTCGAAGGCGTAACCGAGAGTGTGGCTGACGGCTTGAGCGTTGGAGCGGTCGGACGCATGGCAGTAGGCTTTGCAATAGGCGTGGCAGTAGCCGAGAGTATTGTGGCCTCTCTTTTTGCAGCTTCCAGTTGCATAGAAAGAGCTCGGACAGATAAAACGGATACAGTGAGAGCTGGCACAGCCGTGAGGCGTTTTTTTACGAACAATCGGGGGTCATCTTCCTCAGCTTTTGAACGAGTTCTGGAATTTCTGATCATGTCTCATCCTCCATATGTACCCTTTAGAGACAACAATAGAGGATGAGCAGTCAAATTGCGGTAAACGTTCGCTCCAAAACCGTAAAAGTTTCATAAAAAGAAACCTTCCTGCGAAGGATGTCAGAGAAAAAGTTGATCGGTGAAGTCATTATGTAGCGGACAGACCCTGCTCAACTAGACTAATTAGCTCCTGGATATGGTCCGGATGAGAGGCGATCAGGTACGGTTCGGGGTTCATGCCGACAAAAGGCTCTCCGCTAAAGTCGGTTACCACTGCGCCTGCCTCGCGAGCAAGCAGCAAACCTGCATATAGATCGTCGCCCTCCGAATTGTACAGCACCATCGCATCCAAATCGCCGCGTGCCAGCATACACCACTGAATGGCAGGCGCCCACAGGCGCAGTACACGTTTGAAACTTCCCTCCAGATGATGTTTCAACGCTAGGACTCGTTTATCTTTGCCGACGATATGCCCTTGAATCCAACCAACGGTCATCTTCGGGACTGAAGGGCTTCGCCGAATGGAAATCGGGAGGCCGTTGCACTCCGCCCCTTTTCCTTTTTCAGCAACATAGAGCAGGTCCAGATGCGAGTCGCAGATGACACCAAGTACAGGCTCCTTGCGGTACAGAAGCGTAATAGACACCCCGTAAACCGGTAGACCAATTGCGTAGTTATTCGTGCCGTCCAGCGGATCGACCAACCACAGCCAGTCTCCCTCCACGCCTCTCCAGCCGGTTTCCTCGCTGCGAATCGCATGATCCGGGAACGCATCAAGAATATGGCTAATAATGACCTCCTCAGCAAGCGTATCCGCTATCGTGACCAGATCACCATCCTCTCCCTTTTCCTCGATCTGCTTGTCCTTCGTAAAATAATCCCGCGCCAGCGCACCTGCCTCTCTTGCCGCCTCAGTGGCGATTTTTCTTGCCTTTGGCAATACAGAGTTGATTGGGGGTTCCATATTCTCTCATCTCCATTCAGTCTGAACTTGGGGTTATCCTTTTGCTACCTTCTAGCATGGAAGAATAAACCTATAGAAACAAGGTACACAACAAGTAAAACTATTTAGTGATGGGTTTGGAATGTAAGTAGCGCGTGGTTATAAGATGATAGATAGGGGCTGGATTGCAGAGGAACTCCAATAACTTAGCAGGTTGGGGGCGTACTCAGCCTACTCCGTATGTAGGTGTAGGGGTGCTGCAAGAAAGGACTGTATGCTTGCTTATCCGTCTGTATGCTTCCTGCTAATCCGTCTGTATGCTGCTTATTCGTCTCGTGATGGAACTTGGACGTAGTCGTTTACTAACTTCTGAATGGTTCATTGCAGTTAGTTATCGCGGGTACATATCCCGAGCAGGTCCAGACCGAGTATTAGCCTAGTCGCGTGGGCTTCGCACAAAGGTGTGCCTAATGCTAACGGAACTCAGAAGCGTTATTATCGGTAAATCGGCTCATTTTCTGAGCTAACGAATCTGAGAGAGCTTATTCGACCCCTGTGCACCAAAAAATTCGATTTTAACGAGGAATAACGCGTCTCAGTTTCTTTACAATCCCAATCGTATCCAATTCAGCCAAATAGCGCTTCTGAGATCCGTTACGGCCTCCCGCGTTTGAGTCCAGTTCGTTTCGTTGTAGGGGGAGTCTTTGGTCGTTGCGCACGAATTGCCCGGATCTTTTCCTCCACTCTGACTCTTTGACGATTCATTATCCGATATCAGCTAATGGAAATGGACTTCCTCGCTCTACTCCTCTTCGCCTTGGAACAAAACAATAAACCCGTGTGTCGCATCGGCGACAAAACGGGCTTCCAGTAGACAGTCGAAGCTTGAGTGCAGGAATGATAGGCTTTTGGGCAGGGGTTGCAGGCCCGCCTTCCAGGCCGGATTGGCAGACTATGTTTGCAGACTGGAAAACTAGACTTCAGACTATCAGACTGTGCTTACAGACTGTGCTTACAGACTGTGCTTACAGACTGTGGTTACAGACTGTGCTTACAGGCTGTGCTTGCAGACTTTCTTTCGGCAAATTCGCTTGCCTGTTCAACTCCAATAGCGACGTGTGGCGCAATACTCAAAGTAAAGTTCGTAGCTTTCGTCAAACTTTACGAGCTCAACGCAGCGGCCTGTACGTGGAGAATGAACCATTCGCCCGCCGCCGGCATAAATGCCGACATGATGAATGCGTCCTTTACCCTCCTCATAGGCGAAGAACAGTAGATCGCCCGGAGTCAGATCTTCTCGCTCCACAGATATTCCCTCCAGAGCCTGGTCAGCAGCGTCGCGTGGAATGAGGAAGCCGGCAGCAAAGTGCATGCTGTAAACAAGACCCGAGCAGTCATAGCCAAAAGAGGAGACGCCACCCCACAGATAAGGCAGACCGAGGTAGCGCTTCGCCTCCTCGACGATGATGCGCCCGGCATGGCGTCCGTTCGCAGAAGACACAGCAGCTCCGAGAACCTGCCGCCGCTGACTCACTTCGGAGTTGCGCAGCAGACCGCTGCTTCCTTGAGGAAGTTGAACCTGTACCCACTCTCCCTGCCCCGTCAGAACAGGGAGCGCAGTGAGAAAGCTCAGCTCCAACCAAGGCTGCGGCTCGCAGTCGTCTTCCATAGCACCGCGATGCAACCATGCGCTTTCCGCTGTGACTACGGCCAGCAACACGTCAGCTGTATCTGATTCTATCTGCAACAGCTCAGCAGCGTTTGAGCCTACCTGTATTTCCCCAATTGTACCCGGGCCAGCAAGCAACGCGTCAGCTGTGACGAAGTCCACAAGCGAAGCTTCCGCTGGCTCAAAAACCAACTGAGCCAAAGGCATCCAGCCTCGGTAACCAAGCGGCTCCTTGCGCGTGCGCTGAGAAGGTGCGTAAATCTGCGCCCAACCATCCTGCTCCGTAGCCACGAGCACCTGCTCACCGAGCAGCAGTTGAGTTTGTAGTCGGTTTCCCTCGCTGAGATCAAGCCGCTGCTCATACGGCATGCTTCCGAGCCAACCGCGCACATCTGCCGGTGATGCCAACGCCGGAGCGTCCAGCTCCCTGGCATAACCCGGACCAGTCCATACCCCTGCCACGTTCACAGCGACGCGTGCTTTCTTTAAGCTTACCTCGGTCATGTGCCATGCCTCCTTCAAAATTGAATTCGTCATGCTTCATGCTGAATGAACTTTGCATTCAACATGCTCTATGCCAGATAAGCTTCAGCTTCATAAGCTTTATTCCCTAAAGCTTGAATTCGCCATGCGCCTTGCAGGTTCCTGTCAA
Organism: Paenibacillus herberti; assembly: GCF_002233675.1. Lineage (GTDB taxonomy): Bacteria > Bacillota > Bacilli > Paenibacillales > Paenibacillaceae > Paenibacillus_O > Paenibacillus_O herberti. The sequence continues at coordinate 16,365 of NZ_NMUQ01000002.1, forward strand.
AAACAGTTTCCTTAGCCTATACTTATCCCGTTCAGCTTCCCATAGCCTATGCATTGCAACTAATGCGTCTCCTCATGTAACAAACATAGAAATCAATCCCGGCACGATATAGGAGGCAATATTCGTCAGCCCCCTCCTTTCAAGTTGGCTCGCCCTAATTGCTTCACACCTAAATCTCCTCCATTTCTCGCGAGGGATTAGAGGGAGTGAGAACGCTAAAAAAACCAGCAAAAGCGAGCCAGGTGAATGACCGCGTTTGCTAGGTTTTGAAAATCTCTGTACCGGAAGTGGGTCGTGCCCACCCTTTCCGGCCGTTATTGTTCAGCGACGACTGCGCATCGCCGACAACTGTATAAATGTTTACTCCTAGAAATCGCGAAGACCCATCCCTATTTCTTCTTGAGAAAAATCTCGGTCATAGCCGCGGCAAGCTCCGTCTCCGCAGCCGTGAACACATGGCCATCCTTGGCATCGTCCAGACCGTTCATCGCATAAACAAGGCCCATGCCGGTGTCGGGCTCGAAGTACATCCCGCTGCGCAAACCGTAAGCATCCCCTGCTTGGCCAACCATCAAACGTCCGGGGAAAAGATCGCGAGTCCGCTGCAGCTGCAGGCCGCTCTCGCGATAAAAGCCTTCTTGCGGCTCCCGCGTCCAGTGCTGACTCAGCATATCTTGAACCGTACGCGCCTGCAGCAGGCGCACGCCGTTCCGCTCACCCCGACCGGCAAGCAGCTCAAGCCAGCGAGACAGATCCGTAATCGTCGTCCGCAGTCCGCCTTGAGGCTCGAAAAGCGAGCCATTCACACCGGGCACATATTCGCGAAGATCGGGTTGATCAGGACGAACACCCCGACCAGCATCGGCAGCGGCTATGTACTGGCCCGTGGCAGAATCCCGCTCGTATAGAACAGCCAGCCGATTGGGATCATCGATATCGTCCAAATTGAAGCTTGAATCAGTCATGCCAAGCGGCAAGAGCAAATGTTTGCGGCAGTACCGGTCGAATCGCTCGCCGCTCAGTCGTTCCACAATCGTCGCCATCACAATGGCACCGAGATTGGAGTATTCATAACCAGCCGGATCGCCCGGCGGCTTGTCCCCCCAAAGCTTGGTCGGCTGCCAACCCCCTCCGGGCATTAGCAGCTCCGATAATGGAAGCATCGGCTCCTGGCGTGATGCGGCGGCGAACCCCTTGTATTCATCCCGCAGTCCGCTCGTATGAGTCATCAGATGGCGGAGCCTGATTGACTCTTCCCGATGGAGCGGGTGGCGCAGCGGTAGACCAAGCAGCCGCCCGACATCGTCATCCAGGCTACACCGTCCTTGCTCTACCAGTTGCAGCAAAGCTACAGCCGTAACTGTTTTAGCAATGGAAGCGATGCGGAATATCGTTTTGTCAGTGACGGGAAGCTTTCTTTCAATGTCGGCTTGGCCGACGTTCCCCTTCCAAACGACACGGCCGCGAATGAGGAAAGCGCAAGCCATTCCGACGATTCGGCGGCGTTCCGCCACTTCCTGTATTTTCATCAATACTTTGTCCGGCTTGCTCATGGGTCGTTATTCAGCCTCCTTTCGTGCAGGTTTACAATTGCTACGATTATCTCCTCGAGAGCAACAGAACGTCAACCCTGGCACCCTTCTATCTACTAGAAACAAAATAAAGCCGACTCTTTAGCGAGCCGGCTCTATCTATTGGCTTATGCTTCCTGATTCTGTTGCTGCTCCATCGCCTGCAAAGCCTCTTCGGGAATGTCGCCTTGCTCAATACGCCCTTCTATATAACGGATGAACGGAACGACAAGCTCGGGGTCGAACTGGCTACCCGTACAACGTCTCATTTCATCGAGCGCTTCATGGAAGGACTTAGTGCGCTGATATGGCCGCTCGGTTGTCATCGCATCAAAGGAATCGATGATACAGAGCATGCGAGCCAGCCTCGGAATCTCCGTCCCCTTGAGAGCATGCGGATAACCGTTGCCGTCATAACGCTCATGATGCAGCTCCACCAGCGGCACAAGATCGGCGTATTTGCCGGTCGCCAGAAGAAATTCCTTGCCAAACGTCACATGTTTCTTAATAAGCTCCCATTCATCGCTGGTCAGCTTGGCACGCTTGTTTAGCACTTCGCGCGGCACTTCGAGCTTGCCGATGTCGTGAATCAGTGCACCGAGAATGAGCATCCTCCGCTCTTCTTCGCATAGGCCGAGCACCTCCGCCATATCTACCGCATATGAATAAACACGCTTGGAGTGTTTGAAGGTGTAAACATCCTTGGATAGGAAAACCCGAATCTGCTGCTCAAGCTCATTGATTTCATGCTCGAATAGCTGCGGCAGATAAGTCTGCTCGCCATATATCGTGACCACATTTTTACCTTTGGATTTTGAAATATACATAGCGCGGTCGGAAAAACCTACAAGCTGTGATTTCTCGAACGTGTCGGAGTTCATTTCCATAACGCCTGCAGAGAAGGAGATGCAGCCATGAGGCAGCACATCAACACCGTCAAAGGGTGAGTTGTTGATTCTTTTGCGCAGCTGATTGATGAACATCCGGGCCTTATTCTTGTCCAGTCCCGGCATGATAATGGCAAACTCCTCGCCTCCGTAACGGGCGCAGACGAACTCATGGGATTGGCATTCTTCTTTGATAATGGAGCCGATGAAGCTTAGTAGCTTATCCCCTTGAGGATGACCGTGCAAGTCGTTGTATTTCTTGAAATCGTCTAGATCCAGCATGGCAAAAGAGAACGATTTGCCTTCCTCGCGATAAAGCTTAATATATTCATCCAGCTTCTCTTCCAGATAGCTGTGGTTAAACAATCCGGTACGTTGGTCCTTGTTGGCTTTGTCATTGAGTTCGTGATACATGAGGAACAGTTGCTTAAAAACGTGAGAAAGAAGAACCGCAATAATCAGGAACAAAAACAACCCAAAGAACCCCGTCTTCAAAATCATGATGACCAAAACAAGAGAAAATAAAAGGATACCAATGTAGGCAAACAATGATTCTCGAACGAAAAGGGCTAATATTGGAATCAATTGGTTTCGGTATAACAAGAAGAAGTAGGCCGCTACAAGCGATATATTTACAACAAAGTAGGCCAACAGAGCTAAGACGAATGCATATAGCTCATCGGCTTTAAAGTCTCCGAATGTTCCGCCCATAAGTTTAAAGGCCCAATAAGCGCCACATATCATGGATGAGTATGTAATGAAATTATAATAATGCTTCCACCAAGGAACATGATGGCGATTAAATATAATAACGACCGTGCTGACAAGCAGAACCATAAGCGAAAACTGTGGTCCATATATAAATAAAGATGCCAAAAATATGGTAGAATCCATTGATTGGTGATTGCCTTCGGGGGGGTAGCTTATACATAAAATATTCAAGGAGAATAGCTCCTGCAACCATCGCATAAAAGATAACCCAGTCTTTACGAGCTAGCGAAAAACCATCAGGCCAAAAAAAGGATATGAACAGCAACGTGCCCAGAAAGCAAATTGCTACCACTAGCCATTCCTTTGGTTTAAGGACTAGTGTTAACCGTTGGTGACCGCGCATGTCATTCTCCCCCATATAAATATAAAAAAGGAATCAGAAGAATTCTCTTCCGACTCCTAACCGTTCGGATATCCTTAACCTACTCTAAACCCTGAAGTCAGAGCGACTGCTACGGAACCAAGGATAGCAAGATTAAAAAGAATAATTTTAACATTAACCTTTTTCATTTCTGCTCACCTCCTTTCCTATAAGTATAAATCTACACTGCCTGTTCTGATAAAGCAGCGGATTCATCTTTTTTAGGCTTGGACAATAATTGAAACAAATATAGAAACACTCCTACATTAATAACAACATCCCCAATGCTGATGGCCTGGCTTCGAGGATACGGGGGACCCAACGGGATAATATCTCCTAAGAAGGAAAGCCGAGTGGATTCGTTCATTAAGAAGTGCTTGGTTACTGCATCCCCACTCTTGAGCATTTCTGTATAAATCGGATCAAGTACAGCGGCCGCCTCCAAAGCAACCGGCATCCGTCCACCATTTGCCAGCATTACGGCGAAATTGAGCAGCACGCCAACAAGAATGATACCCAGTCCTTGTTGATGACGGTTGAGCCATAAGAGCGAAATCCCCGTTACATAGATGACGATATAAAAGTAACCGTTGAATTGGGCAAAGAAAGTAAACTTTTCCTGTAAAAAAAACAAACCGAATTGGACAAGCAACAAAACCGGGAAAACCCATCCATATCGAATCTGGATGTTTGATAGAGCAATCAGACCATTTTTCCAACCAGCCCGGATAAACCCTACAATTAGCCCTAGCAGGATCCCATCATATACCATGCATCCGGCTCCTTCTCGACGGCATTATCATTATTCCAGTAAAAATCTACAATTACCAACATTTGTACACGGCAATTATAAAATGATCATAGGAACCTAGTCAATATGATCTAAGTAGCATATCCTACTCTTTTTTGCACATTGGTCCTATTGACTTCATGGTATGAAGCCCGCTTTTTGTCGAGAGAACCCATCATTATTCTGATCTACTAGTCCTATTGTTATGGGTAATTGCATCCAAGTGGGTAAAAAGTCTGTCAAATATTATTTTATATCTGGAAGATTAAGTAGGTTTAATCGACAGTAAAATTACGCTAAAAAAAGACAAAAAAAAGTCGACCACATGGGATCGACTTTTTAAAAAGGCAAAACATTGGCCGTTTCAGGCTGGCTGCGCGGTGCTCGCAGCACTGCGGCTCCGCTCGCCGCTGCAACCGCGGCTGCTGCCACTGTTACTGCGTCACCCACCACAGCCGCAGCAGGAGATGCTACAGCGACCTGTACCTGCACCACTGCTCCGCCGCCTGTCGCATGCAGCTCCAGAATCGCTTGCAGCGCACGGCGGGCACCCTCTACGGGTTTGTGCCGGGCCGCGTTGCGACGCAACCGCGCGCGCAACGAGGAATGGGCTAACACCTGGCGTAGCCGCTCCAGCAGCTCATTGCGGCTGCCTGCTTCCAAAGCGGCGCCTAGTCCCGCCAGATAAGCGGAGTTTTCTTGTTCTTGGCCTGGAATCGGCTTGAACAAAATCATCGGCAGCTCCTGTGAAAGCGCCTCGGACACGGTAAGTCCGCCCGGCTTAGTCACCATGACATCCGCAGCCGCCATCAGTTCGTGCACGTAAGGCACGTAGCCTGTCAGCAGCACGCGATGATGGCCCTCGATCCCTGCCAGACGTTCCTGCAGCTGGCGGCGCAAGCGGTCGTTATGGCCACATACGATGATGAACTGGGCTCTTGGCAATACCGACGACTCCTCCAACAAACGCATAATGCTGCGCCCGATCAGTCCATCCCCACCGCCCATGACCAAAATCGCGGGCAAGGACTCATCCAGCCCATGCTTGCGGCACAGCGCCTTACGATCGTAGGCCTTGCCGAATTGGGACCGCACGGGAATTCCCGTTGCTACCACTCGTCCCGGTGACACGCCTTGCGCGATCAAAGCCTGACGAAGCGGCTCCGCCCCAACGATATAACGATCGGTGCCAGGATGGATCCAGTAGCTGTGACGCGCGTAATCGGTCAGCACGGTTACAGACGGTACACTGGTAAGCCAATTCTGTTTCAGGTAGGACATCGCTGCAGCTGCTGCCGGAAAGGTACTCACAACGACCGTTGGCTGCATCTCCTCCAGCAGCTGCAGCATCCGCTGCGTGCGGAAGGTTCTGAGCTGCTTGAACAGCGAGGATAAGCGATTCTCCTCTCTGGTCGCACGGTACAGATAGCCGTATACCAATGGTAACCCCTTGATTCCCTGCATGTAGCAGAACCTGCTGACCGAATGGAGCTTGGGATGCGTCCATTTCATATAATCCACAACCCGTACCTCGGCGTCCGGGGCAGCTCCTGCTGCTGCCTCCGCAATCGCGCGCGCTGCCTGGTTATGACCCTCTCCCAGCGTTCCGGTCAGGACTAGGATTCGTTGCTGTCCCCTCGCACACACGTCTGCTTCCTCCTCTAGCTTCATCTTCCTGCTATACACGTACAATCCAGCAGGCCAGACAAGCTCCTCAATACATTATACATACGGCGCTGAGCGGGAAAATAGTCTGCCTATGCGCTTCAATCCGCCACATGATGTAATAATATCTCTGAAGAAAAGCTTACTCCGTCAAGCGCCGAGCGGCTACCGACTACAGCCTATTCCTTCTCCTGGACTAAAGGCTGGCTACTGCTCCAACTGCCGACCCTCGTACTGCCGGATCGCCTCGCGAGCCTGCTCAGGGATTTCGGTGGACCGGCCGCTGGCCGTATCGATGAGCACAACTGCTCCCCGGCCTGCCGCCTTCAGCTGATCTTCCACCGTCAACGCATAGTGGATATCAATGGAAGAGCGGCCTAGCCGGGCTATTTTGACATGGAGACGCAACTTATCCTTCAAATAGATCTGAGCCAAATACTGGCACTCCAGATCCGCTACGACGGACACTGTCTTGTCGCTGAATAAATCCTCTGTAAGATTCAAATTCTCGAAGTACTCTATTCTTCCCTGCTCAAAATACATAAAATAACTTACATTATTTACATGTCCCAGCATATCCGTCTCGCAATAGCGGATTTTCAGCGGAATGGAAAACTGGAAGCTGTCCAGCCAGGCCTGGCGGTCCGGCCCCATAAACTCGCCTTTGCTCACGTCGGAAGTCCCCTTTGCGAATCATATCCTGATGTTTCAGTCTTACCCAGTCATCAAGCAGGATAGCATGCCGGCCCGGCTCCGCACAACCAATTGAAGCAAGCTTCCAAGTTTCAGAGCAGCCGAAGCAGCCCGTACCGCATGGCGATCCCTGTGACCAGACATACTGATAAAACAACGGAACAAACAGGGGGCTGACAAAGATGGATAGACTGGAACGAATCGTGCCAGCGATGGAGGGCTTTGGCTTCCGTGCGGCAAAAGGGCAGACGATACGCGTCACGGATGTGAATGGGGAGCAGGTGGCTGATTTTGTCGTATACCGGGCGGATGACCCTACCGAAAGGATCGATCCCAATGTGACGATGGATGCCTTACATAAAATGAAAGTTGTCCCCGGAGATATTCTCTACTCCAACAAGTATCAGCCGATTCTCACCGTGCTTAAGGATGATTGTGGAGTGCACGACTTTATCAATGCCGCGTGCCGGAGAGAAATGTACGAGCTGCTGTACGATAAAAAGGAACACCCCAGCTGCCATGACAATCTTAGCCTGGCTCTTGCCGAATTCGGCCTTTCTGAGCCCGATCAGCATTATCCGTTCAATCTGTTCATGAATACCGTAATCGGCCCCGACGGAAGCATCACGGTCAAACGGCCGGTATCCCGTGCCGGCGATTCCATTGAATTGCGTGCCGAAATGGATTTAATCTGCGCGATTTCCGCCTGCCCCTGCTCCGAGAGCGAATGTAACGGGTACGTCTGTACTCCAATTCGCGTCGAGGTGTATTAGAAAGGACGACCCCTGAATAGAATGTGGCGTGAACAAGCATGCGGAGGGATGAAGATGAACTCTTTTTTGAGCTATGTCGTGCTCGGTTTGGCACTCAGCGCCCCGATCGGTCCGATCAATGCGGCTCAACTCGACAAGGGAGCCCGTTTGGGCTTCATGCATGCCTGGCTTGTCGGGTTAGGCGCAATGGCGGCAGACGCCTTGTACATGCTTATGATCTACTTCGGCGTCGCTCATTTCCTGGATACGGAGTTCATGAGAACTCTGTTATGGTCATTCGGCTTTTTTGTACTTGTTTATACGGGCATTGACACAATGCGCTCCTCCACTCTCCCACTGGAAAAAGGCGCTGCCGGATCAGCCTCTAAGCTCGGCTCTCTGCGCACAGGCTTCCTGATGGCGCTGCTTAATCCGCTCAACATCCTCTTCTGGCTCGGCATCTACGGCTCAATCATCGCCGGAAGCTCCGGCCAGGGCGGCCTCTCGCTGCTGCTCCTGCACAGCACTGGAATTTTTGCCGGCATCCTGCTCTGGGATGTCATCATGGCCACGCTGGCGAGCACGCTTCGACGCTTCGCCAGCAGCCGCCTTTTGCAAGGCATATCCGGCGCTGCCGGGCTGTCGCTGGTCGTTTTTGGCCTTTATTTCGGCTGGAAGGCTGTCCAGCAGCTCGCCGCTTAAAGACAAAGCTTCTTAATCCGGGACGTACACCCATGCCCCTTCCCCGTCATACGATGGCTCGACGGATGAAGAAGGAGCATGGACGAATGGCAATGCTTTATGACAAACGAGCAATCGACGAGCTTGGCAGCAAGCTTGAGCCGTGGCAGCAGACTGCCTGGCGCGATTTTGGCTCCATCATCGCGGATGATGCCAATACCTACCCCTGCGTGCCTGGACGCCAGGGGTATTTGACCGGCAGCTTGCGTTATGGATTCGCTGCCGATCCCCGCAGTCCGCAAGCTGCCCGCGACCTGGCGTCTCTTCTTGAGCAGTACGGGCCAATCGCGCGCAGCACCGGAAAATATGCTTCGCTGGCTGTATTTTTCCATACCCCGGAAAGACACGCTACACCCGAGCAGTATGAAGCCTGGTTCTGGCAGTTGCTCAGCCGCGTTTCCTTGCATGATAAACAGCCATGGCCAGCAGATATTCCCCGCGATCCGAGCCATCATGAGTGGGAGTTCTGCTACGGGGGCGAGCCGTACTTCGCCTTCTGCGCTACACCCGCTCACCGGCTTCGCCGCAGCCGCTCCTTTCCCTGCTTCCTGGCGGCCTTTCAGCCTCGCTGGGTGTTCAAGGAGATCAATGATTCCACTCCTTTCGGGAGAAATATGAAGAAAATTATCCGACAGCGCCTAGCCGATTACGACGATGTCCCGGCCCATCCGTCCCTGAAATGGTATGGCCAGCAGGACAATCAGGAATGGCAACAGTATTTTCTTCGGGACGACAACAGCTCACTGGAGCGATGCCCTTTCCTTAGCGGTAAACTAGTGCTTCCGCCCCATGAGTCGACTGGCTTGCCGAGGGAGCATAAGGAGGAGCCGATCATTCGCGTCAGCAGCGTGGAGAGTGTAATCACTGTTAAAAAAGTTACTACTTAGGAGGATGACCAGATCCCGTTTGACAACAACAAAACGAAGCGAGACTCGCGTTTGGTGAAGGTCAAACAGAAGGTTCCCGGGAGTTTTCGAACGACGGAAAGAGCCCGGCAATTCACTCGAAGCGCAGTCTGGTTTCGACGATCATGAAGCAGTAGCTGGAGCTGCTCCCTTCGCTTGTCTCAGCCTTGTCAGGGCAACTACGGCTTAGATAGGCCTGAGTCGTACTACCAAATCAATCTCGTATTGATATGGTCATGCACAATTTGTATGATTTTTCACTCAACATGCATTCGGGTCGTGCTCATATTTTGGATATTGTATGATAAATCATTCAAAATGGCTGGACATAGGCGACGAAAGATGGGCTTTGTATGTTTTATCACACAAAGTGTTGAAAAGAGGCGGCTATAAACCGAATTTTATACGATAAATCGTACAAAAAAAGTTGCGTTGCCCACGAAAGCCGAGTTCAAACCCTATTCCATTCAAATCGAGAGGAGAAGCACGCCCCGATGATCCTGCACAGCGCAGGATTATTCGGACATTTTCATTTACCTATATAGGTACCTAAGTAGTTACTAAAAAAGAACGACAGACGGACGGAGCAGGGAAGCCGTGAGAAATAACATGAAAAGGAGGAGAAGCCGTATGTATCAGACGGCCCCTCCTCCTTGTCTACCTTGTCCTCGGCTGGAGCTTTTGGTCACGGCTCCGGCAAGCTGCGGCTTTGCCGCCTTCCAGCGCCGGCTCATGAATGCCGTGACAGCGGCGACGACAGCCGCAATGGCCAAGCTGACCCAGAAGCCAGGTCGTCCCGACGGCTCTGCAAGTGCTCCAGCGACCGCAGCTCCCATGAGCAGAATAGCTCCCCAGGCTTTTATTTGCCCCCATACTCCAGGCCGCTCAAGCTTTAGGTAGGAGAGCGTAATCACCATCCATACATAGAGCAGCACGATTCCACCGGCGGTAGCCAGATGCTCGAACAGGCTGCGAGGCATAAGCAGCGCCAGAATGACTGAGATAGCCATCCCTCCGGCGTTCACAAGCAGAGCGGGGAGCGGCAGCTTTTTCTGGCCAATCGTCTTGCCTGTCCATACCGGTGCATCGCCTTCCTCGGCGAGCGTCACCAGCATCGTAGAGACACCGTAGAGAGAGGCGACCAGGATGCTGAAGCCCGCTATAATAAGCACCCCATTCAGCGCATGCACAAGAACATTCAAACCAAGCTGCTCTAGAACAAGAATGAACGGACTGATCTCCGGCTTGATTTCTGCTGCCGGGACAAGCAGCATGGCAAGTCCAATGGAGCCGATGTACAGCACGGTGATTAAAATCAGCATAATCGCACCAGCCTTAGGGGCTTCCTCGGGCTTTCTCAGTCCCGCCGCCATGAAGCCCATCACTTCGATGCCACTGAAGGCATAGAAGGCATAGAGAAGCCCTTTCCAGGCGCCGAGCCAACCGGGTGCAGCCGCTTCAGCCATGCCGGACGGCGCCTCGTCAGGGATTGCCGTGCCGCGTAGCAATAAAAACGCCACTATGGCGATGAACATTATAACCGCCGCGATTTTGACGATTGCGAAGAGATTTTCCGCTTTGTTGATGCCGCTTGAACCGAGCACGACGACGAGCAGTGCCAGGACGGCATACCCAGCCGCGAATACCCACAGCGGAACACCGGGCAGCCACACTTGTGAGAACAGCCCCAGCGCAGTCAGTGTGCCGCCCAGAATGAGCAACTCGGAAAACCAATAGATCCAGCCTGTGCCGAAACCTGCCCAGCGGCCGAAAGCCTGCTGAGCGTAGGTGCGGAAGGACCCTTTGTCCGGGTTGCTGGCAGTCATTCGCGCCAGTGCACCGTAGACGATATAGGTCGAAACGGCGACCAGCAGGAACAACGGCAGCACAAGCCAGCCGCTTTTTCGCACAGCGATGCCGGAACCGAGAAAAAAAGCGGTGCCTATCGTACAGCCTGCCCCAAAAAGCGATAGTTGCCACCACGGCAAATTGCCGGAGCTTCCCCTCATGTCCTCATCCCCTGTCCGGGGTAGGTTGGCTTATTATAGGAGGAAATATCCGCAAAAAAGCCGAAGCTGTCGACTCGACCGATGGAGTCTCGCCCTCGCATCGGTCCATCTATAAGCTTTACTGCGGTTCCGTTTCGCTGCTTCTTGCCGTCATTCTCTCGATGGAAAAATCGACCAGTTCGCGCTGCGGTAGCAGTTTCGCCAGACAATCCCCGATGCGCCCGCTCCGGACGTCAGGATACATCTGCTCAAATGCCTCACCAATCTCGTTAAAATCGCTATCGTCATATTCAAATTCCTCGAATTCCACCCACTGGCGGACTCCATCGACAAGCATAGGCGCACCTTGCCGAACCAGGTGTTTACCCGGCCAAGAGGCGCGATTCTCGGCCAGATGAAGTGATGTATTACTCCTATGATCGACACCGAGCAGCAGCACATAACCGCCATGCTCGTAGATCCGGGCAAGCGGCGACTGATCGCCCAGTCCGAAATCCAGCGCATGCTCCCGCAAAATCGTTTCGGCAAGCGGGCCGCGGGCTGTGAAGCTCGTTTGCGGGTGATTGCTGCGTAACGTGCCGTCCTGGCAGCGGAAGCTTTCGGCAATCACTCCCATGCCCCGCGTCGCGGTTAAATCAGTCCGGTAAGGGGGCATCTCGGCACGAATGATCGGCCACCATGCTTCAGGCACCGGCGGGCGGCACCAATGGGACGGCTCTGACAGTTCGCCCGTTTGCGCTGGCATGACCAGCGTTCCTTGAGGTCCGATCGCTTCCTCCAGCGCCTCGATAACAGCTTGGCTTTTTCCAGGGATCCAGCGGTTGAACGATTTCATCGAGGAATGAACCAGCAACGTCATCCCCTCACGAACCCCAACGTCCTGCAGCCCCTTTACGATGTCGGCCCGTGTCAGCGGCCATTCTTGGTCATAAATACTCACAGCAAGTAGCTCCCTCCCCATGCTACTAGCTTATCAGACTGCTCGCGGAGCAGCAGGGTAGAAAACGGTTTTAGCCATTCGGTCAGGACAGCTGTGTCCAGCGTGGCCACATCTCGACCGGATTGAGCTCGTAGACTTCTTTTTGACGGAACATGAACTGCTGCATGATGAACTCCCGCCGCAGCGTCGCGAAATCCGGATGGAACTGCACAATGAATTCGTTGATCTCTTTCTCGGGATAGGCCCGGCCTGGCTCCAGCTTCTGCGCCAAATGCTCCAGCACAACGAGCTTCTTCTTGAACTGCGCCGGAATGCTCTTCAGCCTGCCCTCTTTGTCGATGAAACTGCGCAGAACGCTTGCCCTGAACTTCTCCTTGGCCGCTTCCTGCTCCAGTGCTTGGAGCTTCTGCCCTTCCTCGTCCATCTCCTGTCCCCCCTTGTCTGAATGACTATGCCGCCTGGAAATAAGTTCCTCCGCCGCGCCAGCTCCTGCGTGCAGTAAATAGTTGTTCAGGGAAAAATAGATCGTATTTTTATCCCGGCGTTCCTGGATCAAACCGGCCTCGCGCAGCTTGGTCGCATGATGGGTAATCGTTGCTGGCGTGAGCGACAATCGCTCGGCCAGCGTCATCCCGTTCAGCTCACCGTCCGCCAACAGGATCAGCATGCGGACTCTCGTCGCATCCGCCAGCGCTTTGTGATAGGCAACAACCTTTTCCAGTTGCATGCTCCTTCAACTCCTTAGCCATTTATCTAATTAGATATTATTTAAATTTGATTGGTTTGTCAATGGATGTTGAATGCACCAAGCAGGTCAGTTAGGCCGCTCTGGCCAAGGTGCTTTCATACATCTTCACGCGCCGCGATGGCGGCAATCGCAGGTTATATTGCGGCATTAGGTTTGCCGGAGAGGTGACCACGCCAAAAACGGGCATCCCGCAAACTAACCGTGGCCGGGATGCCCGTTCTTAATCCACCTTATCCTTGTCCTCTACCCTACACTGCTCAATGACGTTGGCGGTTGGACCGATAATCAGCCCCACACCTGTCATTAACAGATCTTTTCAAGCGTTCTCTCAGCCATTGGCTCCGTGCCAGCACTCCTTGTCGGCGGCAGTGATTTTGCCGGACATGTCCGCGATCGTAACCGCCGCAAGCCGGTCCTCCAGAGCTGCTTGAGCGGCGCGCATCTCCACTTGCAGGTCGGACTCGATCCCCCTGCCTACCGGACAGGCTGGATTCGGATGCTCATGAAAGCTGAACAGCCCTTCCGTAGCGGCCGACTCCACGGCGCGATAGACGTCCAGCAACGTCACTTCCGCAGCACTGCGGAGCAGCGTAGATCCGCCGACTCCTGCTCTCACTTCTATTAGACCGGCCTTTTTCAACATCCCAAGCAACTTGCGGATGATGACCGGATTGGTGTTGACGCTCCCAGCGAGAAAATCCCCTGTACAGGCTTGCGGAGAGACCGCAATCAGCGTCAACATATGAACAGCAACAGAAAAACGGCTGCTGATCTGCTTCATCGGTTAGCCCCCTTTTTGATTGTAGCCATCTTAGTGTTAATGCGGGACAAAGTCAATCCTTCCCGAGATGCGCCAGCAATGCTTGCAGAAGATGCGCAACAGCGGCTAGGCTCAATGAAAGAGGTTTGCGTTATTCTGATCGAAGAGAGGTTGTGGGGCATGGAATGGGCTAAAAAAATGAATGCTGCGCTGGATTATTTAGAAAGCAACTTGACCGGCGAAATTTCATACGCCGAAGCGGCGGCAAGAGCAGACTGTCCCGCTTACCACTTTCAACGGATGTTTTCTTATTTGGCTGGATTTCCGCTGTCCGACTATATTCGCAGGCGCAAGCTTACATTGGCGGCAGCAGATTTGCAAGTCGGTGGGAGCAAGGTAATCGACATTGCTTTGAAATACGGCTATGAATCTCCGGAGGCTTTTACCCGAGCTTTCGGCCAGCTACATGGCTTGGCACCTGCTGAAGCCCGGAAACCTGGCGCAAGGCTCATTGCATGCCCTCGCTTGACCTTTCAATTCGAGCCTCTGGGAGGACTGAATATGAACTACCGCTTGGAGAAGCTGCCTCCATTTCGCACAATCGGCATGAGCGCAAGAGTGCAGACGAATACTGCATTCGAAGAGGTCCCGATATTATGGGGCAAAGCTGCAGAGCAAGGAGCTTTCGCTCGGTTCATTGAACTGGGCGAACCAGGGGGACCACCGGGCATCCTCGGCATCTGTGCCGGTGGAAGCTGGGGACAGGGGGAGGCTTTTGATTATATCCTGGGGACGGTATCGAGACAGCCCGCTCCGGGTGGCTGGACAGACATCGATTTCCCCGAGTCGCTCTGGGCAGTCTTTGAGGCAGAAGGTCATCCGGAAAAGCTACAAGAGATCTGGTCCCGGTTCTACCGGGAATGGCTGCCTGCCGCTGGTTATGAGCTCGCTGACTTGCCTGCAATCGAAGCTTATTTGCACCCGGAGGAGAATCGCAATGAGCTGTGGATTCCGGTCATCAGCCGGGCATAAGGAATATGCGTCTCTTAAAACTAGCGATGCTAGACCGGTCATTACGTCAGGTTCCCCCCGTTGAAAGAACCTTAGGAGTATAATAGAGACAGCTACAGGTTTCTATTTCATGTTTAGGGGGAAACAAAAGTGAAAGCTTTTCTGTTTGATATGGACGGAGTCATCATCGACAGCGAGCCGCTGCACTTCGATGTAGACATCGAGACAGTCGCCGGACTAGGCGCAGTCATTGACCAGCATGGATTGGAGCCATATGTCGGCATAACCAATCCTGAGATGTGGAAGGCGCTGCGGGAGCAGTTCGGCTTCAAGCCCTCTGTTGCAGAGATTATCGAGCTGCAAATGAATCGCAAGCTCGCGGTGCTTGGAGCGAGCGCATATGAGCCCATAGACGGCATTCGTGAACTCATTGATACTCTTAAGGAGCAAGGCATTCCAATGGCCGTTGCTTCCTCCTCTCCTCGCGTGTTTATTGAGGGGGTGCTGAACAAGTTCGGCCTGCTGGAAGAGTTCGGCTGTATCGTCAGCGGTGAGGAAGTACCTCAGGGCAAACCGGCTCCAGACGTATACCTGGAGGCGGCTCGTCAACTTGGCGCTGCTCCTGATACCTGTGTCGTGCTGGAGGATTCGCGCAATGGATTGCGTGCCGCCAAGGCAGCCGGGATGCGGGCCATCGGCTTCCGTAATCCTAATTCAGGGAATCAAGACTTATCGGAGGCCGATTGGATCGTCGAGCGAATCCGTGAGATCCGCCTCGATGAGCTGTAAGCGATAAGTCCTCGTTCCTCTTCAAACAAAAGGTCCTAAGAGCAGATTACCTGCCTTTAGGACCGTTTTGTTTCGCTGTGCAATTTTATTTTGCAACTGGCTCAAACCGACTTAGGAACAATCTGCATAATCCCCTGGAGCATCGAATGGAAGTGCCCCACATACACCGCAGTCGAGAAATGGTCCCGGATGTGCTGCTCTCCGCGAATGCGGATTTGCTCGCGGTATACCACATCCTGCATGAGCTGGTAAGCGCCCTTCGCAGCCTCTTCGATGTTGCCGCGCGGATAAAACTTGCCCGTCTTGTCGGGAATGATGAAACGCTTCACGCCACCTGAATTTGTTGATAACACCGGACAGCGGCATAACATCGCCTCCGCCACCGCGTATCCAAAACCCTCGCGGATCGAAGTGGACAACAACAGGCCGCCCGAATCTCCGATAATGCTGAGATAGTCAGCCATCTGCGAATGGGGGACGTTGGAGCGGACCGTCAAGCGCCCGGCGAGAGGGGATGTTTGCATCCAATGCTCAAAATCAAGCTGCTCCTGCGGCTCGCATAGATCAGCATCCACGAACATCCACAGTTCCATTTTCGGAAATGCAGGTCCCAACCACTCGGCAATAGCCAGAAATTCGCGCCAGTTCTTGTTCTTCTCGATTCGTCCAATCCAACCGAGAATCTGCTGAGGAACGATTGGGAAGCGCGAATAACCGAAGCTTTCTGTGTCCAAGGGATCGTCAAAGCAGAAATGCGGCATCTCTGGAAAAGTGCTCTGCATTAGCTGTTCCAGATGCTTCGTCACGGGATAAAGAAATCCATCTGCACAGGAACGCAACGTACTTCCAAAATCATGCAGGAAAATCCGCGCCATTTCCGGTGTGCCGAGTCCCTGTACCTCGAAAATAATACGTCCGCGGTAACCAC
This sequence comes from Paenibacillus herberti, assembly GCF_002233675.1. Taxonomy (GTDB): domain Bacteria; phylum Bacillota; class Bacilli; order Paenibacillales; family Paenibacillaceae; genus Paenibacillus_O; species Paenibacillus_O herberti. The sequence goes on from NZ_NMUQ01000002.1 coordinate 32,686, forward strand.
TCATCCGGATGTGTTCGAGCAGGAGGACATAGGAGCAGACGATTATAACATCATACTTCTCACGGTGGATCAACTTGGTAATATCGGCGAAGCTCTGCGATACAAGAACGGTGATGCCAGATATATTTTGCAGCCCTCCGCCTCCATTGGTATACAGCAGATGGCATTGCAAGCCGCTCGCCGTTAGTGCGCGAGCGCGGATTCGATTAAGAGTCTCCATCCCGCCGCTTGGCGTTGAAAAGATGAGCAGAATCTTCATATTAGTTCACCGCAGTCGCGGTCACAGCAAGCATATGGGCGCATGAAGGCGCACCTCCGGCGGCTAGATTTGTTCCAGCGTATGCTTGCCCCTTTCGGCCCGTGTGGATTCACGCCTGTTCCCATGCAAGCTCATACCCGCCGTTGCTCGCGCACAACCGCTCCCCTATGCACATCTAGTTCGCCGCTGTATTCCACGAGGCCGACTTCGCAGCCATCTCCAATCACAACCCGTGCGCCGCGTACAATGCCAGCCGTCGTGCGCTCCATGTAAATATCATCGCCCTTAATGGTCTGCGCAGACAATCTATTCTCAGTCGAAATCGGCAGCAGCTTATGCCACATCGATCGGCTCCAGTCGCTCTCGCCAACAACCTCGATCCGGCTCGCTGTAAGTTCTCGGATGATGCTCTTCCCTTCAAGCTTCAGGCGCAGCTCTCCCGTGCTCAGTACATCAAGCTTCAGCTTGCCTTCGCAGATCAGGCGCTCCGACTTGCAACTACCATGAACTTTCAGTCCGCCGTTAACTTTAATCTCCCGGGCCAAGATGGACTCTTCTACACTCAGCTTGCCATTAACTAAGCAGAGCTCCGTTACGAGCTGTCCCGCCACTCCTGCCATGCCATTGATATCGATAGTTTCCGCCTTGATGGAGCCCTTGAAATCAGCCGTCCCATTCACAACCAAGCTCTCGCTGTCGAGGTCCTCACGTACCGATGCAACCCCATCAATTTTCGTCTTGCGAGCCAAGCCGCCTTTCAGAACCCCGATACCGCTAAGCTGCCTATCCTTCCGTTCCTTGTGCTGAGTTCCACCCGTCCTGTGCTCCATATTTGTCTCCTCCTTCGGTTTGGCTGTCGCTTAACGCCTCGTTCCATACTTGATGGAAAAAGATTACCACAAGCCTGACGCTTCAGGCATCGGACGCAGGACGGAGAAGCTCCTACAGCGGGGGACTATATAAAACACCCGAACTTGCATGTTAACCAATCAACATCCCCATAAGAGATAGGGCAACCGAGCTTTGTCCCCTCGTTTAATTCAGACTAAATCTCGATCTCATGATTTCAAACGATACCCCGCACCGTGTTTCCCATTTCTGGCGGACAAGAAAATAATCGAACAAGTTGAAATCGTACTAATTTGACGACATCAATAGAACTCGTCAAAACTAGGTAGGTTTATATTGAGCAAAATCAGATAAGGTTTAATTTCGACAAAATAATCTAAAAAACGTTCAAAATCGTCAATGATAATTGCCTCATTCCCATACTTCTTAATGTAGGTCTGAAGCAGTGTATATGCAAAAAAACTCCCGGCAAAGGGAGCTTCCAGAATGACGAGCTTACACTTTTAGAATAACGAGCTTGGTTTAGAATAAAGAACTTACTTTGGCATAAGACAAAGTATTCTTGATATAAGAGGAGTCGCTATAATACTTGGCACCGGACTCAAAGCTGATGTACAGATTCCCCTTGATGATCTCCATTCCCTCGGACATATTGGGGATTTTGATCGTTTTTTTGTGCGCGGGCGATGTCTGCTTGGTGTAGATCATTAGATAACTCGGGTTGTTGCGCCCATACGACTGCGAGAATAATAGATGGTTATCCGTCACCGCCACTCCCTGCACCTTCGCCGGCGTTTTGTACGTGTTGATTGGACTGGTGGAAGGATTCTCGGAGCTGTTGAGGTTGTAACGGTATAGGAAGGACTGGTTCTTTTCGTCAAAACGACCTACATACAGGTCACCGTCCGCAACTGTCGCGTAAGAGGAAGCCTTGAGCTTGAAACCTTTGTTCAGCTTCAGGCGGCTTTTGTTGTTGGCACTGGCCAGATCACTGAGCTTGTAGCGGAGCATATTGTAATTGGAGTCCCTCGACGAGGTGGAGGAAGCGATCCACAGATAGGACTTGGAAACACCCATGCCCCCCACATGACCCTTGTGATAGATACCGCCGGATTTCTTCTCATCCTCCACATAAACGTTTTTGACGAATTTACCTGTCTTCGCGTCGACAACAGCGATGAGACTATTTTTTGCGAGAGTTGGCTGGTTCTTATTGTGATAAAAGTAAGAGATCAGAATCCAGTTTTTGTCCGGATAGTAGGTCAGCCCTTGTGGAACATAGTGCGTCGTGTTCAGGTTTGGAATTTTCGGCCCTTTTTTGAACAGATCATGATAGGTCAAAAAAGGAGTTATGGCTGCCGCTGCCTGCTGCGGCTGGGCCGTCAACATTGCTCCTAGCGAGATAGCCGCCGATAAGACTAGCAGCTTGAGCCTGCGCATCATAGACAAGGGTCGCACCTCCAAGATTATCTTGTTGTTCCCTATACTTATACAGTTCGGGAGCGAAGTAAACTTGGGAGGGCATGAATTTTCAGGGCTGCTTGGCCCGGGCTGGGCTTATCTTCGAGATTTTTTTTATATGCTCGTCCAGGATGGTGTCTCGCTCACCTACAAGGGAACGTTCGGCTACGCTCCCATCTTTGCATCTCCAGTTCTTTCAGTAATGACTCTGGCCATTGGTACGGATCTGTTCCATATAGCGCTAAAATCGCATACACCCAGCGATCTATGCCAAAAGCTACGCAACCCGAATGTAGAAAAAGGTTATTTTCATCGACTATGCGAAATTCTTTGCAAAGAGTATCTTTTACATTGTTAAATGACGCAATTGAAAAGGAGGATTCTTTTTGCTTGATATTCACAACCAACTCATATTTCATGTTAGACATCAATTGGTATTGCTGCTTAACCGCATCTTTAGGGAAATAAAACGGATCATGAGCGGTTTCGATTTTTCCTGAAAACCCTAGTCGCTTAAACATTTCCCATATATCTTCCATAATCAGATTCCTAATATATTCTACGTATTCGGGAGTGCCAACAAATACAATTTCCCGCATCTTAAATTCATTGAGGCGATGTTCTCCCAGTCTCCAGTAAGCCTCATGTCTAAAGCAGGTTCCTACGGAAGTGAGCAACAAAGGCTCATTCAAGGTAGAATTTTTCAATTCTTCATAACAATGAAAACACACTGCGGGAGAAAGCAAATAATTAGAAGTACGCAAATATTTATGATATTCGTCGTCATCCTTTACTTGCTCCAGAACAGCATTTTGGTGTGGAAATTCAGATACCGCATAAAGATTTTGCGGGAAGCTTTTAATATAAATATAGGCTTCTGTAGGAATAATATTGATTTCATGAATTGAGTCAAACAACTCGTCCAGTCTATCGGACTCAATTCTTCGACACCGGCCTCGGCCAATGCCATTGGACACCACGCTTCCACTGTTCGTTAACAAATCATTGTGTTCTTTGGACAAATCAAAATACGTAAGCTGTCCGTTAAAAGCAGTCCATTCGACGCTGACATTACCCAAACTATCTTCCAAAACCTTTGTCATTTGTACAATTTGCCAGATTTCATCTTCAGTTACTTCACAAGGCACCGGAGTCTGGTACCATTTTTTGTTCCAACGCAATAATCTCATATCAAACTCATATTTGTAAGGAATAGAGTACACTTCTTGCAAAGCGATCTCTCCATCCAACGTAACCTCATACCGGGAAGGAATTTGTCCGTCCTTCCACATACCATTAAATCCACCGTTAATCGTTTCAATGATGATACGGTTTCCTATTTGTTTGGAATATCCAGACTTTTCAGGCTGCGGGAACTCGGATATGCATACAACCGTCAGGCTGTGGTCTTCGCCTATTGCTTGCAAACGCTCATACAGTTTGTCCGCTTCGCTCGGCATTCTGTAGTAGCCTTCGTCTATTCTTATTTCCAATAGTTCTGTCCTAATTCGTTGTTGCAAAGCCTGAACATCTGCCATCGTTAACTGTTGTTTTTCATAACAGAAGAAACCGATAGCTGACGGCCTGATCTGATTTCGTTTCAGAATAAGCCGCGCCCAATATTTTTTGTTCAGATGATGTTCAATAGTCGTTTTGCACGAAAAATGTTCATGAGTATGTAACAATACGTATACCTCTTCCTCTTCATACCATGCGGCATGTTTGGGAGATGCTACAGTTCTGTTTCGGGTAATCGGCCTGCACTGTGTAATGTAAAGCTGGCCTTCCCTGACTCCCCATTCCACATCTACGCTGCAACCCATAATACGCTCTAACTCAAGCAACAAATTGCGCAACTCGCAGAGTATTTCGGCACTCATTTTATCGTCTGCCGCCGGTTCTTTGTCCCGGTCGAGCAAATACGTATGGGGCTCTACCAGTCCGTCTACCAATAAGCTGCAATCTCCCTCAACCATCTCGACTCTTATGCCGCTTTTATTGTCACCGTCACGATACGAAGAGAATGCTATCCCTGAATGGTCAAAATGGATAAACTCCTGGATCAGCAAATGTATTTTTTTAGGATAGTCTCCTAACAAGGTCAAAACCTTATTGGAATAAGCGCTTAGCCAGCAGTCCTTTATTCCTCGCCACAAATCGTACCAAGTGCTTTGTACTGTACAACTTTCGTATATGCCCGCCATACTACTAGAATTTGTATCCTCATTATCTGCCGAACTTCTCACAATAAGCGTTGGAGACAGCTCTTCACAAACCTGAATTAACCAACGTTTAGTCCTATCATCGGGTACTAAGCTTTCAATGATCTCCCGCAAAGTCGAGGATCGATACAAAATAAGATCGCCTTGTGTAGCCCTAAAAAACTCCTCATATTGTCCGCTTGCTTCGATTCTCATCATGAGCATGTCAAAGGGGACAATAAACCCTCGTGGTATTGGGATACAATGAGCTGCAAGTTTATTCAGCGCATTTGCCTTGCCTCCCACATCGATTTCATACAGGCCATCCAGCCTCTTAATCATGCTTTTCACTGATTCATTCACCTCACACCATTTTCTGTTGGAAAAACATATTGCGATACAAGGGAGACGTCTCCATTAGATTCTGGTGTTTTCCTTCAGCCGCCACTTCGCCCTGATGCAGCAAAATCGTTCGATCCGATATCAAAACAGACTGCAGGCGATGCGTAATAATGATAAACGTCATATCGGACATATAATCTCTTATCCCTTGCAACAGACGTAGTTCAGACTCGTGATCCATCTGCGATGTTGCTTCATCAAACACTACAATTCGAGGACGTTGCAAAACAATGCGCGCCACCGCCAACCTTTGGCGTTCTCCCCCTGACAAACTGCTCCCTCTCTCACCGATAACGGTATCAAGGCCTTCCGGAAGACTCTCAATCCAACGATCAATCTGAGCAAAACCGCATGCTTTCCAAATATCATCTTCCGTAGCCTTTGGATTAGCCAACAGCAAATTATCACGTATAGATAAGTTAAATAACATACTGTCTTGCATAATAATACCGATTTTTCGGTTCAATTGGTCTTCGTTAATCTCTTGCACCTTCAAAGTATCATTTAACAAAACAATGCCTTCCTGCGGCTGTAACACACCCAACAGCAGTTTCGCTATGGTAGATTTGCCGCTGCCGCTTGCCCCGATAATAGCTAAGCACTCACCTGGATTTACATGAAAATTAATCTGTTTTAACACAGGTTTTGTCCCATAGGAGAATTGAATATGGTGGAAACGTATAGTCCCGTTAAAATGTCGAATATCTGTGAGCGGTTTAGGTTCGACCTGGCCCATATCTAGCGCTTTAAGAACACGTGAAATGTTGGGCTTATGCTCTTGAAGAAGCACATCCAACTCGTTAATTTGTCCTAAACTGCGAAAAGCCTGGTCATAGTAGCTCATAAAAAGGACAAGCGCACCTATTGTAAGTTCTCCGCTAATAATGAAGATGCCGCCGATAAAATAGATATTAAGCTTGGTAACAAAAAAGTCTTTGACGGAAATAAATGTCCGATTTGCAGTCCAAAACAACTGCTTTTTGAAAAAAAGACGGCTTAGTCGCTTCCAATAGAAGGTAAAGGATATTTCTTTTCTTCTCTCCAATCGAAATGACTTTACTTCCTTCCATTCCTGGAGCGTCTCCTTTAACCATTCCTCATAAGAAGAATACAAATTACGATGCTCCTCGGAAGTTCTGTATACTGTTTTTCCAAGCCATCTAGTCATCCAAAAGGACAGCGGGATAGAAATAAAACCGATAAGGGCAAGCTTCCAGTTGATCCATAACATTAATCCGGATAAAAAAACTAACAGAAGCATGTGATAGTAGTATTGAATGATATGCTTTTCCGGAAAAAGCGATACAATTTCTACATCATTATCAATTTGATTTTTAAGTTCGCCAGTTTGCATGGCGTTAAACTTCTGGTTGTACCATCGCGAATAGTTGCGCCAAAGCATTTTTCGAATCCGAAGGGTTAGCAGGTTGGACATTCGATTTCTTGTGCTTGTTGATATAGTTAAAAGAATTGTTTCCAGCCCATATGAAACAAGATATCCAATAATAACAACACTCAGCAGAAATAACTGCCCTTCGATCATCACTTCGTCAATTAATAGTTTGTATAAATACGGGGTTGCCAACGTTAGCGCAAGAAGCAAAAATTGCAGTAAACCTAACCTTAAAAATATCTTTCTGCGGTTGGCAATATACTTTGAAATATTCCGAATCACTAGCGTTGCATAAACCTTCACTATAAAATAAATTGAATATTCAAACACACTATCGATGTCAACAAAACCAAAAGGTCGAACTCTCCTTAGAGGTAGCTCTGTCCATTTGGTAATTTATGTATATACGAAATGAGTTCCGACAAACCTGTTTTCTGGCTCTTGCGATTACGACGATTCGCTTCGTTTACGACCCGTTGACTTCCGACTCGGTGGACGATGGATTCGATTCAGCCAGTGCTCACTCGGTTTCCACAACAATACGTTTAGCCACCGGCTTAACTGCAGCAGAGAATGTGGCGTCTTCGTGTCCTGTTTCACCAGCACCAGCAGGCAAAAGGCAATCAGCCCGATCCAAATCTGGTTGTGCACAGCACGATCACTTGTTCCGTAAAACCGCTTGATTCGCAGATGCTGCTTCATCCATTTAAAGAACGTTTCTATCACCCAACGGCTCCGGTACATCGCCGAAATTTCATCGCTTGTCCGATCAAAATGATTCGTAACGAGAATCAGCTGATTTCCCTCTGAATCGGAAGTTTCAATCATGCGGAATTCATGTTTGGCTCGCTTTTGTGAGGAGCCGATCCGTACACGTTCGTCCATTGTCACCAAACTGCCAGTTGGGATCTCAAATGACTCGATCGGCTCAATAACAGCGTTGTTTTTCAGCCGTGTCACGAAATGAATCCCGCGCTCACTGTACGAGTCAAACGCCTTGTAGTCCACGTAACCGCGGTCAAACACATAAGTGACGCCTTCCTCATCGATGAGCGAGTCCATTTGGGTCCGGTCATTTTTCTTGGCGGGTGTAATCGTCGCGAATTCAGGAAGAACGTCGTCTTCGCCAACAAAAGCTAGACGCAGATGAAGCTTGATGCCCGCTTTCGTTTTGCGAAATTGCGCCCACTTATACGTCTGCAGACAAAGCGAAACCGTCGTAGAATCGATGATTTTGATCGCATGCCGGTCTCCAAGAGCCGTGTATTTCGATACGATCTTCTTGGCCAATTGCTCGAAAACATGCCGAAGCAGCTCCGGATCGACCCCATTGTTTTTCCGGCAAAGTTGGCTGGACGAGATGGACTCAAATCCGAGTTCGTGCTGGAAGGCTTGACTCAGCAAATCATCTGCAATGCTCCTAAGGCCCTCCCGCTGATGCAGTTGAGCGTGCAAAAACAGCTTGAGATATGCAGTCGTCGTGAGCTTTTTAACATACGCATCCTGGCGAGTTTCGGCGATTCGATCTGTGAACGTTTTCGTAAAAATGGGTGCAATCCATTTACCAAATGAAGAAAATAGGGTATCCTTATCCATGCGCTAATCCTTTCAGTGGATTATGGACAGGTACTACCTCCCATATCTATTGTAAAGGATTTTTTTGTGCATGTACGATGAGATAACTCAATATTTCGAAAGTTTCGAAAACATTTATGCAACGCTAGTGATTCCGAATATAGGATCCTCGTTCTGATTGGTTATACCAGCGCATCTTTTGTGTACCACCGCCTTTGCTCGCTAAACAGCTCATTAAAGATCTGGCATCTCTCCAGAAGCTCTGGTATTGTTCCGCAATCTGCCACTTTCCCTTGATTCAAAACGATGATCCGATCAGCTTCGCTAATGGTTGAATAGCTATGAGCAATTGTAATCATTGTTGCTCGATTTTTAAGAGTACGAATAACCGTCTGCAATGCTTGCTCCGCCGCACCATCCAACGCAGAAGTAGCCTCGTCAAAAACGATAATTTGCGGGTTTCGAAGCAGCACTCTCGCAATCGTCAATCGCTGAAGTTGTCCGCCGGACAAGCTTGCTCCTTGCTTTCCGATGACAGTATCCAGTTTCTCAGGCAATTGTTCGATTTCGCTCCGTATAAAAGCTTTTTCGCAAGCCGTCCAAATCGCTTCCTCGCTAAAACGCCTATCTCCCAACGTTATATTGCCTCTTATTGTGTCTTGAAAAATAACACTTCGCTGGTTGACAACTCCCACATTTTTACGCAAATTCATAACAGAGTAATCACTGACCGGGCGCCCATTGATATAAATTTCTCCCTCATTAATTTGGTACAATCCTTGCAGCAACTGAATGAGAGAGCTTTTTCCCGCTCCGCTTTTTCCTACAACAGCTACATGTTCTCCTTGATGTATTTGCAGGGATAAGTTCTGATACACCTTCTTTTCTCCGTAAGAAAAATGTACGTTTTGAAATACAATTTCGCCTTGCGCGAGTAACAGACCGGTGCTGCCTTTCGTCTCTTCGTCTTCTTGAAGAACGGCAGCAATGCGATTGAGGGAAACTATATTTTTTTGCAATCTCATCGAAGCTTGAGCCAGATTGCGGAACATATCACTTATGATCGTAAAATACATTAATGTAGCGATTACACCTCCTACAGTAAACAAATCCCTATAAACGAGAATGGTTGAAACGGTAAAAATAGCAAGCTGTACAATGAGAACCAGCAACAAATTCATGCGCTCCGAAACAAACTCGATTTTATCTTTTCCTACCTTTGCTCGAAGAAGCGCAACCTGTTTACTAACAAACTCCCTGCTTGCCCAACGATGCTGCCCGAACATTTTAATTTCCCGAATTCCCGAAAGCATCTCAAATAACCAGCTTGTCATCTTACCGTATATGCTTCGATGCTCATCAATTTTTTTATATGCACGAGCGTTAATCATTCGATTCACATAATAAGAAACCGGCACAATAACCGCCACCAAAATAGCTACCGTAACATTAAGAAGCGCGACAAGGCTTATAGCTGTAATCAGTTTCAGTGTATTGGCAATAACATAGAATACATTCCAATGAATAAAGTTCATAAACTCATCAGCATCTTGGTTAATTACGGCAATCGCTTCGCCAGTCTCCAATTTTGTAAGCCGGCTAGCCTTAGCATTCATAAACTTCCTGAGCACTTTACGGCGAACATCATAAACAAATCTGGTAACCAAATATGACCATACGGTGTTCAATACAAAATGAAGTGACTGCTCGCCGATAAAAATAAAACCATAGCTAATGACGATGAGAATAAAAAATTCCATGTTCTTTTTGTAAAACACTTCATCAATTAGCAATCCGAATATATATGGGTAGCTCATTGCAATAACCGATGTTGCAATGACACAAATGAATAGATTGATAAAACTCCATTTAAATGGTCTCATTAGCGATAAAATTAAAGTAATTCGCTGCCTTGTGTTCATATATCACCTATATCATATTATTTAATTTTATCTATAACTCTCTCCTTGCCCACAACAATACTCCCTTTAACCAACTCATCGGCCAGCGTATCCGAAACACCAAACTCAGTAATTACTTCGTTGGAATCAGGCAGAGCAATTATAGTCGCCCCACCCTCTTTTACAATGACAGCTTGAAAGGCTGCCCTATACTTTCTGGCCCCGCTATACCAATAAATTTGGGTGACCGTCTCTTCTCCTATCGCTTCATTTGTTTCCAGTGTAAGAGTATAGCTCCCCGATTCAGATTGCGAAAAACTCCCGTCTGCCGCAAATTCCCGATCAATCTGATAGACAAACAAGCTGTAATAAACGAATAACCCAATCGTCAAAGTCAGCATTATCGAAATAAGCGGAGTTTTAACAACCAGTTTGAACCAAAAATTAGCAGCTTTTCTCTTTCGCTTCATGATTGCTCCTCATTTTTTTCTAATGATATATTTTTCTAAAACCAGGTAGTCCAAGTCTATTGTCAGAAAACACTTCACCGCATCCATTGGACTCTCTACAATCGGCTCTTCATTATCATTAAAAGATGTATTTAAAAGTACTGGCACACCTGTTTCTTTGTAGAATGCTTCCAGCAATCCGTGAAGAACAGGATTTATCTTTTGGCTTATGGTCTGTACACGACCAGTGCCATCGTAATGCGTTACGGACGGAATCACTTCATGCTTAGCGTCATGAATCGGCGGTACAAACAACATATAGTGCGAGGGATGCTCCATAGCAAAATATTGCGTTTGGTGTTCCTCCAAAATGATCGGTGCAAAAGGCCTAAACGGCTCTCGGTGTTTGATTCTTAAATTTATAGTATCCTTCATATCCGGGTTTCTCGGATCGGCAAGAATGCTTCGGTTACCTAATGCGCGAGGTCCGATTTCAGATTGTCCGTGGAAAAAACCAATGATGTTGCCTTCTGCTATTTTTTTGGATACCATTCCAAACAGATCGACAGGCTCCTCTACCGTAATGACATCCTTGTAACGGTTTAAGGCATCCTCGACGTCATCATTTGAATACGTTTTACCTAAATAAGGGCTGAAGAACGAATTCGCTGGCTGCCAAGGCTGATCGCCAATAATAAAATTGCCATACAATGCGCTGCCGATAGCTGTTCCCGCATCACCGGCTGCCGGTTGAACAAATATCTTTTTAAACGGAGTATGCTCCAGTATTTTGTAGTTTGCCACACTATTCAGCGCTACGCCGCCTGCTAAACATAACGTATCAACTTTGGTTTTCTTGTATAAATATCGGCATAACTTAATAATTGCATCTTCGGTATGATACTGTCCTGCATAGGCCAAATTTGCTTTCCGCTGAAAAAGATCGTGGTCGTTGGTGGCAGCAGACAAAATTCGGTCGATAAACGTATTCATAAGACTAATATGCTCTCTCGTCAGCTTATAACTGCCAGTTTCCGCAGAACACTCATAAAACTGGGAAAACTCATCCACATAGGTATCCTGACCATACGCGGCTAATCCCATTGTTTTTCCTTCTTGCAAAAACTTAAATCCTAGTCCCCGCGTCAATGTTAAATAAAAGGCACCCAACGAGTTTTCAAATATAGGCTTTTCTCCTAGCCGATCCAAATGACCCGACACATTATGAATGAGCTCAATATTTTTTTCTTTGGCGCAATAAAAGACACTGTCTCGTTTTGTGCTTCTTCTCCACGTACTGGGCTGCCGTATCCGTCGATGACAAGAATTGCCGATTCTTTGAATCCAGACACATAGTATGAACTACATGCATGTGCAAGATGGTGGTTCATAAGGTGAATTTGGTCTTTATACTTTTCATAAAACTTAGGATCCAAAATATCGTTTCCTACAATGTAATCAATATCATCTATTGTTAGGCTATGAGCCTTCAACACATACTCCGCAGAGCGGCATCTAACCGCCTTCAATCCCAATCCTAATGAATGTTTTATTCTCGTTATTCTTTCCTCTTCTATAGCCGCTTCTACCTGTCCGTCTATAACCAGACAAGCAGCAAAATCATGATTGGATCCGCCAAGGCCTAAAACCTTCATTTGTCTATCTCCTTCTTGTCTATATTTATGGTGATAGCGAATAGCCGGAAATGTTCATTGTAATCCAAAATAATTGATGCGATATGCGTTGGTGTCGGCAATTCAACCGACAGTACCGTTATTCTTCCAAGTTGTGGGATAAGCTCGACTTGTCCCGTTTCAACCCTTGTGAGTTGTCCAGCCAATACAACCGGTGTTTGATGCTTAGACTGGCTGGCGAGCCAATGGGCGCCTTGCACAGTATGAACGCTCCTTGTCCCCTCGAAATCATAAAATTGTATAGCGACCGGAGATGCCTCAGTAAAGGCCGCCAGCAAATAAACCTTGCGGATTGGCTCATCAGCAACAATCGGAATGTGCTGACCTTGAGCTCTTACGTGGTCATTTGTCTCCCCATCGTATACAGGGAAGGAAAAAGAGACTTCTTCATTCCACCAAATACTTTTAGAGGGCAGATCATGCGCCAAAAAGAACGTATCCTTATAAAAATAAGCTGGTTTGTCAAAACTTCCGAATGCCCTGTGATTCATATATTCCTCTAGCGGGACATGCTTCATTTTGTCCACACGCACATTGGGTTTCATTCCATCCACATCTATCAAACTGGCAGCAATCGGATGCAGAGACTCCAAAATGGCTTGTTCCAATCGAGAAATCTCTTCCAACTTTTCGGAAACTCTTCTCAACACAGGCTTTGCATTAGATGAATACGATGCTTTGATCAGCATAATTCTCAAGTTATCCCATTGTTTTGAGCAAAGGTTTAACTGATGCCTAATTCCTTCCGCTCGTTGATCCTGAAAATATTCAATTGCTTCAGCAAACAATTTTCTGCCTTGACTGATCTTAATCAACCTCTTGAATAATGGCGAAGCCCACCACTTGTCCTGATATCTCTTCACTTCCTCTTCATAATTAAAGTGCAGCTCAATATCTTGGGAAAATGCCACAATATCATCAACCATATTATGAGTAACCGATAATTTTTTTACAGTACAGGTAGCCGCTTCTTCAAAAGTCAATGTTGCGTCTGGCTTGCCAAGATCACAAATGGAGTAACACACGCTGCTGTAATGATAGAGGGCACTTGCCGGCAGTTCTTCCCGTTCTTTAACAAAAAATCCGTCTACACAGGTAAACATACGGCTTCGCGAATTATATCCTATAACTATCACAAAATGCATATTATGGTATTTCTGATAACCGGGATCCCATGGGCACCAGTACGCATCAACAAACATGATGATAGGTTTATTTCCTCGAAGATGATTGTCTATGATCGAAATCATCTCATCAGCGCTATCCGGCTGGTATTCCGTAATTTGTATGCCGTGATATTTCTTCAATAGCGGAAATGTATCATCCATATGGGGGCTGATTCGGTCTCCGGTAACACTTAAAGTATCATACTCTCTTCCTCTGAAACCAAATCCCCACTTCCCCAAAAACATAAGCTCAAATGATTTCCCTCAAGACGTTGCGATAGAAATAATCTGCGACTCCAAACAATTCAGTGTGCTGTGCTTATATGGTTTTATATCCGTAATCAATTGGTCCACAATCCTTCCATTTTATTTGAAGCAAGGAATGATATGCCGACCCATTGTTTCACAAGCTGATTCGTCCAAATAACCGGAAACGAGGAAGTAATCAACGCCTATATCTCGATATTGCCCCAACTTGTCTGACACTTGCTTAAAACTGCCTACAACCGTTAAACCGACGGACCTGCTAACTTCAGAAAGTCCTGCCCATAAATGCTCTTCCACCCATAAATCATGTTGATCCTTAAAATGCTTATTATTTCGAATGCCCACCGAGTCTACTTCATTTAAATACATTTTTGTAATTTTTTTATGAAAACCCGAAAACTGTTCGTGTTTCTGATAAGCTATTTCAATAGCTTCGTCTTGCGCTGCTTTGGCCAATATATCAATATAAATACCGATTTTAAGAGTGCGATTTCGCAATGCAGCTTCATGTTTCAGTTGCTTAATCCTATTTTTCAAATGTAAAGTCGTGTCTGCATAACAAATCATCACATCGCCGGCTGATAAGGCAACCTCAGAGGCTGCTGAAGAACTGCCAGCAATAAACAGCCTCGATTGTCCTTCAAATTGCGGCTGCACTTCAAGATCACTGTAAGAAAAGTTCATCCCATTAAAATTAGTTGTTCCCTGCATCAAAAGCCGCATGCACTTTACAAATTCATTGGTTCGTTTATAACGATGTTCGTGAGAAGGGAAGTCTCCGCCTGTGAGAGATTCTTGTTTAATCCCCCCCGTTACAATATTCAGATCGAAGCGGTCCCCCATTAAATAATGGATAGAGGTAAGATTTTTAAGCGTAATGTGAGGCAATAGCATGTTTGTGTTCTGGGCCACCAAAAACCGCACACGGCTTGTATCTTGACACATCATCATTGTCAAAATCCATGGATCGAGCGCTTGCTTGGCGCTTGCAACCAGAACTCCGTCAAAACCATATTTTTCTGCGTCCACTGCCTGTTTTCTGCATTCATTCACATCTGAAACAGGTAAAGCCCAACAAAATTCCATAGTTCTTCTCCTATTTGGTTTTAGTGTGGTTAGCTCATTTCAAATAACTCCTCATGATCTCTTGATTTCCATATATAGACTTAAGCAATTTTCGATATGAATGATCTGGTTTTGCATGCCGGTTTATTCGCGTATAATTTGCAGCTTGTCATGGTTTAGAAAGTCTGTGCGAAGACGACGTGCTACAACTCTCTGTCATCGCTAAAATATCCCAAACCGTTTCTATAGATACACCTTTAGCGCTTTTTCGGAGCAGTACCGTAACCCGTCCCTCATGTTCTAATGGATTTTCCACATAACAATATACGGGAAGGAAACGTACAAATGGCTCTAACATCCGTTCTCCTCGCATGGATCAAAAAATGATCTGGAATCAACTGATCTTCTCTCACTAAATAAATTCCCGGCTCGCTTATATCCACATATCTTTTTGTTATCCATATCGGTCTGCAAGATTCCACACCCAGTATCTTATCCGGGAGTATATGTTGCATCCCTCACTGTGTGTATAGAAGTATTGAAAAACTTAACGCAGTAGAAGGACAGTTTTTCGATAAACCTGAGATCAATTCAAAATAGTCAGCGGGGCAGACCTTTGAATCACAAGTGTATTGATGTGCATTATTCTCGAATACAATTTTGATTTTCTGTTACTACTTAGGTACAACATTCTGATTAACTCGAAATCTTGAATACCATATGCTGTGTTTTGAATCTGTTAGGCATGTTTATTGTTCATCATTATTAGGCCGCTTTACTGGGGGAGTTATCAATATAGTAGATCAACTGTTGATTTCACACTAAATTTCCTATATAGGTACCTGAGCAGTTACGATTTTCTCCGAGAAGGATCTTTCATACACGGCGAATTCATGAACCCATATCTTTCTACATAAATCAACAAGGCTTTTCTTTTGAGCACGTTGATAATAAGAGGTTTCCGTCGTAACTATTCCAGTTCCCGTCAACTTCGTCCAATCTTGTTTTGCATCGCTCATCCAATCGAGATCCGTTGTATAAATATAGGTTCGTTTTTCGATTCGTCCATGTCCCTTTTCGAATGTGCTGTGAGCTTGAAAGCCCCTAATTATGATTCCGTTTAATTGCTTGAATAAACACTTCTAATACTTTGAATTCATCGTTTTCAATTTTTTCAACATATGAGGACATAGATTTTAATAACCGTCTCTCATTAGTGATGTGATATTTGATCATGAGAGATCTGAGTATGTCGCACTTTTTCTCAATACCTTCATACATGGAATATATTTCTTTCAAATTTGTTTTAAGCACGTATTTTTCAAGGTAATCCAACCGTAATAGCATGCATTTTTTATGTTCCCATAATAGCTGAAAGGCATGTTTACTTAAATATCCCCCAACAGATACTTCTTCGATATGTTCAACAAAATCTTTATATACATCCATGCCGAACCTACAAGGAAGGGGATTCCTTAGGGATCTATAATTCTGTGAAGTATCTCGAGAAAAAAAGTAGTCCTCTAGTTGATGAACCATATTGGGTATATCAAAACAATACACTGTTTCTCGGTTAAATTTGAATAAAACCAAATAGTTATCATAGTTGTACTGAACATTCATTTCAAGATAAGCTTGCTTCACTTGCTCGAATGTTGCGGTTGATCTTGTAAATTTCCCTCCCGAAAAAAAACCGGCGGTGCGAAAATATTTATCGTTATAATCATATCCATATATTAATATCATATGAGGAAAACGAAATTTCTGAAATGCTGAGGATTCTGGGATATAAAATTCATCAAGATGGATAAAGACGTAATAACTATAAATGAGCAAATTCACTTCCAGTAAACTGTAAAACAAAAAAGAAGAGAGACAAAGCATTCTCCTTGTGGTAAAAAGTAGTCACCACAACTGATTTTCACCAAGGAGAAATTGCTATGTCTCATACTGCCATCCTACCCGATCATGCCGCACTTCGCAATTACTTGTTACAACACCGGTTACCGCTGTATTTTTCTAAGCCGGTCGTGGCACATATCGAGACATACATGGCGGCGGCTGCAGCGAAAGGTTTTCGTGGCAAGGTAGTGGATCTAGCCGAGTATAGTAGCTGCCACCGTACGACACTTGGGCATTTTCTGGCCGAAGGCAAGTGGGATGAAGCGGTGTTGCAAAACAAAGTCAAGGTCGAATCACTTCGGTACGTGGTTCAAATAGCCAAGCAGACAGCAGAGCCGCTGTTTGTTATTCATGATGATACGATCTCCAAGAAGACAAAGCCTTCGTCACAGGCGCAATCTCCGATGGAGCAGACCGGGTTTCATCATTCTCACTTGGAAGGAAAAGTGGTTTGGGGCCATCAAGTTCAAGCGACGGTGGTCCAAAGTAACGACACTTCTTTGATCCATTCCATTGACTTGTACGACAAAACGAAAACGAATCCCGACGGCACGGTGTATACAAAAATAGATCATGTGTGCGATATAGCCGCTACGCTGCCTCTTCCGCCTCATGGCGGTTACGTGCTTGTGGATTCTTGGTTCACTTGCTCTCGCGTAATCGACAGCTACGCCTCTGCTGGCTACCATCTTATTGGTGGTCTTAAAACCAATCGGATTATCTACCCGCAAGGGATCCGTATCTCCCTAAAGGATTTTTCCGCCCATATCCGCAAAGAAGACGTTCGCCTTGTGACCGTGAACGGAACTTCATACTGGACATACCGATATGAAGGCGCCTTGAACGATATTGAAAATGCTGCCGTTCTGCTGTGCTGGCCGGAGCAAGCGTTTGGTGTGCCTAAAGCGCTACGCGCTTTTTTGTGCACGGATGTTTCCTTGGATACGGAAACGATTTCCATGTATTACAGCAAGCGTTGGCCCATTGAGATTTTTTTCCGCCAGTCCAAAAACAATCTTGGCTTCGATACCTACCAGGTTCGTTCAGCAACGGCATTTACCCGCCTGTGGGCGTTGCTGGCTTGGACACATTTGTACTGTACTACAGGGTTAGGGCAACCCTGCCCTTTTGGCGAAGGATTGCGTACGGTTCGGAAGCAAGTCCAACTGGACCGACTTCAGTTTGTCTACGATTGCGGCAAGAACGGCATTCCATTTCACGTAGTTCGTGAACAGTTCAAGTTGGCTTGACCTATTTTGGGATTTTTTGTATCCGTTTTTGCTCATTTATAGGTACAGATATGCAAAAGATATGCAACCGTTTCTTCCTTACCGTAGTTCGTGACCCGGACGTGCTTGAACTCAGCCGTCCGCATGTGAAACAACTCAGCAAGCCTAATCATCTTCTCATCCCTGGGTTGCGTTCCCCGACCGCCTTAAGAACAAGCTGCTCGAAGGAGAGCGCGTTCATTTTCATCTTCGTCAAGATGTCAAGCTGACTCTCGCCGACTTGATTCCCTGCTCAAGACCGACGGAGAGCGGGAACAGATAAAAAATAACAATCCGGAGAAGCGTGACTCCACCAAACGATCAGGGTTCCGATAGAATCAGCTCATGCGCGGTATTCGCCGACTGGAACCGGTTGTCGTTGTAGATAAAACACATCTGCTCGATCGGGAGATGCTGGAGAAAGTGCGTTTCTTGCTTCATTTCAAGATTGATGCGCAGAGCCCCATGGCACTATTTCTCGTCGGGCAGAGCGAGCTTTGGGACAAGCTTCGGCTTCAATTCTACGCAGCGATTCGTCAGCGGATTGATCTATAGTGTAAGCTGCCCTACTTCGACCGCTCCCAAGCCGGTGAGTATCTGAAGCGTCAGTCAGCGTATGCCGGCACAGATCATGAGATATTCTCCGATGAGGCGGTGAATGAAGTTTACCGATTTTCGGGCGGATCGGCCAGACTCATCAATAAGTTGTGTACCCACTGTCTCATCTACGGCACCCAAATCAAGCGCCGCATCATTGATGATCATATGGTGAATCACGTTATTCAGGTGAAGTGTCGTGAACGAGCCTTGGAACCGGATGGCGTATGATCAGGAAGTGAATAGCTGGTTTGTCCAGCTAGAGGAAAAAGCTTATCCCGTTTATTGTGGGGAGTGCTTCGAAATTCGCATTGGTGACCACGGAATCCCATCTCGGATCGAAATTAACCGTCATTGGAGCATAATCATGAGAGAAGCACGATTTAACTTGAGAAACAAGGACATTTACCATATTCGATTCGTTTAACAGAAATGGGAAAGCCGAAACATCTCGGCTTTTGCGTTAATCAAGTCTCTATGGACATGATTACAATCAGACCTTGTACAGCTTACGCGATCATTTTCTGAACACTATGGATTAGCAATAACAATATGCGCCTGACTCAAAACAAACGAGTACAGGCACATAAAAGCTATCGAATGGTACGCCGTACATCGTGGCCGACGGATGTTCACCCCTTGGTTAATATGTTTGCCGATCGGTCGAATCGCTCGTTACGTGCGATAGCCGTCCTCTTCATGCAAAGCAGCGTATTTGTTAGTATGCAGAAAATACAGCCCCATCTCCTTCACCTTCAACCCGATGGAGCGTTCAAGCTCTTGCCTATAAGCTTCTACCTGAGGCCGATAGAAAACCGTGAACAATGCCTCATCTCCCGGCTCGAAAATATCCGTCTTGAAATCGACAATGATCCAGCCGTCCCCTTCCTCGAACAGAAAGTCGATGACGCCTTTGAGATGCAGTGTCTCGGGAGGAGGGGAAGAGGCAAAGAATCTCGGCACTGACGGAGCTTCAAGTGCGCTGCCAGCGAGGGAGGGCTGCTCCTCAGCGTTAGTAAGTACGGCAGCAGTGCGAGCGGCAGCGTCGTCTTCCATCTGCTCCGCGCTGCGCACAGTGCGCAGCGTAAGCTCATGCACGCGGCGGCGTGCCGCCAGCGCGCGCTGCCAGAGCGGATGCGCCAGCACTTGCTCCAGCATGAGCCGCACATCAGGCAAAAACCGCGCTGCCATGCCCTCCTCTTCCGCAATCAGGCGGATGCGAGGCTCAAGCTGCGCCAGCGGCTGGCCCTGGCCAAGCAGCTCTATGCAGCGATGCACCGTGCTGCCAAAAGCCATGCCGCGCCCCTCCGCAGGACGCGGCGGCTGCGCCTGATTGGACTTGGCCAGCTCCGTCACCGACGCGGTGCGATAGGTCGGCCGGGCAAGCCTAGTCAACAGTTGCTGCGCTGCGCGATCCTCAGCCGCCTGGTCATGCCAGGCGTTATACTGCTCCGGCGCTGCCGGTTCCAGCTCCGGGATGTGGAGCTCCCGGGCATCAACAAGACTGCTCTTCAGCGGGCTCCATGGATCGATGGCTGGTCGATCCGGGTAACGGCTGACGATGAGCAGTTGCTTCGGTCGGGTGACAGCGACGTAGAGGAGGCGCTCTTTTTCAGCGTTCAGGAACAGCCGCTCTCGCTCTGCCAGCTCCGTCCAACCCGGCGGATGAGCGATCATCTCATCCTGATAGCCCACACGCCGCGTAATCGTGAAATATCCCTTAGCTTCTTCTCCGGAAACGCGATCCACATGTTCCGAGGCATCATGGTCAAACTCGCCCGCCGGGCAAGCTAGCAGCACAACCGGTGCTTCCAGCCCTTTGGCCTTATGCAGGTTCATTACCTGCACCGCGCTGCGTCGCCCGGCGAAAAGCTCGCCGCACTCCGTGCCGTTCGCCGAAGACATAGCCGTCAGCCATCCGCTCAGCTCCGACCAGCTGCCGCAAACGAGCGGATCTTCTTGCAGCTGATGCAGCAGCTTAACGATCGTCCCTGCTCGCATCGAGCCGGATGTACGCACAGCGGCGAGCGGCAGCAAGCCAAGCTCCTCCATTATTCGCAGCAGCACGCTAAGTGCTGGCGTGTTGCCCCGTACTTCGGACGCATAAGCGGCCAATCGCTCCAGCGCCACATACGTCGGCATCGCTATTTCCGACACTTCGGAGCGCTCCGGTAAATAGCGATATGTGAGCGGAAAGCCCTCCATTTTATAATGGTAGAGGGCATTGTCGCTGGCGCTGAACAGCATGCCCTTCAGCACAGCAAGCAGCGCGATCCGGTCATCCGGATCGTTCAAGCTTTGCGCGAGCAGCGCCAGCGCACCAAGCTCCTCAAACCTCGCAGCACTGCCGGAGGTGACCGACGGAACGCCGTAAAGCTCAAGATTTTCCGCATAGAGTTGGATGAACTCGCGTCTTTTCAGCAGGATGAGAAAATCACCCGGCTCCGCGTTACGCAGCGTAAGTCCACCTTGGCCTCGCTCTTGAATGAGCAAATTACCCTGGCATGCCCAAGCGATATACTTCGCCACTCGCTCAGCGTCTTCTTGCGCAATCGCCTCCTTGCCACCCGGCAGCTTCGAGATCGTAATTGTATGAACGCCGTGCAGCGCCCGCTTGCGGTCGGATGGGTCGGGGGCTGTCGTTGCCATTTTCACAAAGGCTGCCTGCTGCTCCGTCTCCGTCCGCGGGAAGCGCGAGTTGAACTCATAGTTCACGAACTGCCCGATCGCCTGCACCGAGCGAAAATTAGAGCCAAGCTGCAGCACTTCACCACAGACTGCGATCCGCGCCTTCACCCCGTTGTAGATGGAAATGTCGGCGCGGCGGAACCGATAGATGGACTGTTTCGGGTCACCGACGACAAAAAGCGAACCTGGCTTCGGCACAGCGCGCCTCCAATCGGACTCCTCCGGGTCCGCCCCCGTCAGCAGGAACATCAGCTCGGCCTGAATCGGGTCGGTATCCTGGAACTCATCAACGAACAGCCGGGTATACCGCTCCGAGAAAAAAGCACGCACCTCCGCATGCTCCCGCAGCAGCGCCGCTGCTCGCATGAGCAGATCCTGAAAATCCAGCAGCCCGCGCTCGCCGCGCAATCGCGCCGCATGTTCCACGGCTGGCAGCACGAAGCGCAGCGCCAGCGGATAAATATGCTCGCGCCAGCTGCTCATGAAAGGCTGCAGCACCGTGATCTGCCAATGCTGGAAGCGGTCGCGGAACTCTCTCGCCTTCTCTTTGTCCGTCCAGCGGACTTGCGTGACGTTAAGTTTCTTTTCAAAGCGTTTGGCCAGCTCCAGCACGCGCAGATCATCATGGAGCCCATGCAAGCGAATCAGATTGCGCCCATCGCGCACCAATTCTTGCAGCGCGTCCCAGCCCTTGTCCGATTTCTGTGAAGGGATGTATGGGGTGGCCTCCTCCAGCATCGGCGGAAGCGATAACCGGATGAGGTCAAAATCCGGTCGGGGCGTTAGAGTTGTCACAACCGTGACATCCCGATATTGGCATGCCCGCAGGTAAACCTGACGCAAGTCTTCGACATGGATGCCGAGCAGCTCCAGTTCGGCGAGACTCGGAGTGGAAGCCGATACGGGCTCGGCTGCGTCCTCCGCTTGCTGCTGGGCAACTGCGGCTACGGGCTCAGCTGCTTTCCTCGCTTGCTGTTCGGCAACTGCGGCTGCGGCTGCGGCAGTTATTGCCGTTGCCGCTGCGCGTTCCCCGCCGCCGCTGGTTGTACGCTGCAGCAGATAATCGTCCCATGCAGCATGTAGAAATGCTTCCGCCTCATCGTCGTCAAGCTCGCGGAACTGCGGATCAAGCCCTGCCTCGATGGGGCGTTCGCGGAGCAGCTGTCCGCAAAACGAGTGGATCGTCGCAACCGTGCAGCGATCCGCCTCGCGCAGCGCTTGCTGCAAGCGGGCAAGCGGCTCACCGGGTTCAAGCGATGCGCTGCGGATGCGCCGCTCCAGCTCCAGGCGGAAGTGAGTTTTCAGCTCACCCGCCGCCTTGCGCGTGAACGTGATGGCGGCAATCTCGCTCGCCCGGGCTGATCCTGTTTCGATCAGCGCCAGCATCCGCCCGATGAGCGAGGTTGTTTTGCCGGAACCGGCGCCTGCCTCAATGAGGAAAGTTGTATCCAGATCGCGAACGATCCGCTCTCTTGCCAGCGCGTCGTCAAGCATACTTTTCCGCCTCCTTCAGAAATCGGATCATGGTCTCGTTCTCGGGATTCTGCCTTTTCTCTCGGGCCAGCTCCGCCTCGTTGCCGCACACGGTACGATAATCGCACCAGCCGCAAGCCCGCTCGTCGGCCGGGACCGCTGGGAAAGCTCCCCCTTCAATTGACGACAGTAAATAGCCGGTCAGCTCCGCCAGCTCTTCCCTGCGGTTTTGCAGACGGAGGATTTCCTCGCCTCGACCCCTCTCCGTCGGAAAATAATAGGCAGACTCCATGACCCGAGCCTCCGGATCGATGCCGCTGCGCCGCAGATGCTGCTCCACCGCTACAGCATAAAGCGCATGCTGCAGCTGCCTGCCATTTGCGAAATAGCCGTTCTCGTCGTACTTGCGTGGACTGCCCGTTTTATAGTCATAAATTTTGTAACGATGTGGCGCCAACTCGTCGATCCGGTCAATAAAACCTTTGACACGCATCGTCAGCCCGCTTGCCAGCACAACCTCCAACGGCTCCCCGTCCTGCCCAAGCTCCAGCTCGAAAAACTTCGGCCGCCCTTGACCTTCGCGCCTTCGCTCACATTGGTAGAACACGGCGGCATCACGCCGGATCGCTTCGCTCTCCTTTTGCAGGATGGAGGGGCTCGGCGACGGCACAAACGCCTCGTATTCCTTCAGCATCTCTTCCGTGATGGTGCTCAGCAGAGCTTCATCATGCTGAAGCGGGCCGCTGCCCGCGCGATCCGCGAGCTCCACCAGGTACAGCTGATATAACCGATGCAGCAGATTACCGCGTTGCGCCGCATCAAGCCAGCGGGCTCGGTCGTATACGGTCACGTCCTTATCCCGGATTTTGAGCACCGTGGAGAAAAAGAATTTTTTCGGACAATCGGCGTAACGCTCTAACTGCGTCACGCTAAGATGCCCCTCCGCTGCGGTCCCGTAACGGACCGCGAAGCGTGTGCTGCTCAGCATGCCCTCGTACTCCGACAGCTGCGCGGAGGAAATGCACTGCGCCGCCTGCAACCGGGCGGAGGCGAACGGGTACGAGCGCGCCAGCGTAGTCATACCGCCGCGCAGCCGCCCGCCGGAGCCGGCGCTCAGTCGCTGCAGCCAGCGGTCGGAAGCGTCGAGCGGGAGACTTGAAGGCTTTGAAGTGCTTGGGGTGCCCGCTATAGTCCATTCATCCTCGCTAATACTCGGCTCAGCCTGTGAAAATCCCGAAGCCTGCCCCGCACTGCTGAGAACGCCTGCCTCTGCATCGGGAATGCTTGCCTCATACCCCGTAGGCTGGCCAAGCAGCCCCTCAAGCCCAGCCAAATCCAGCTCGGGCTGGTTGCTCCATATTCGAGCCACCTGCAGCAGCTCGTAAGCGGGCGCGGTTTCCTTTTGCTCTGCATGGTCGTAGCAGCAATAACTTAGGGTTAATCGGCCTTCGATCCGGACAAAGCGTAAAGCCCGCTCCCTTTGACGGCGCTCCGCCAGCTCGCTCGACAACGGGAGCCCGCCAATCCGGGCCCGTTCTGCGTCGAGCAAGACGGGGTCCTGCCGGATTGAGGCGGACCAGAAGCTGTCGCTCATGCCGAGCACGAACACATGCGGCCGCCCCGTTTCTCCACCGTCCTGCAGCGTCGACACATGCAGCTTGCCGCTCTGCGGACCGCTGCTGCCAACACGGATGCCCTGCACCATGTCGCTTACATAAAACAGCGCCTGAACCTCCGGCACAGCTGGCAGCTCCATTCCCTCCAACGAAGTTTGCCGCTGCTTCAACTCAGCAAGCACAGCGATGTCCTCCTCGCATGTCGGCGGCGCACATGCCGCCAAAAAAGCATTCAGCCCGCGCAGCACCGTCAGCGGCGTCCAACTCTCCAACCGTGGATCCGGCAGCGCAGCGAAGAGATCGCGGAATACCGCTGCAAGCACGCGGCGCGGTTCCGAGGGCTGGCCGCCAGCTTCCACCGCAGCGGACGCCTCTCCCGCCTCTGCCAGCAGCGCATATCTCTCGCGGCTCCAGCCGACGCCGCTTCCCTCCAGCGCGCGAATCAGCTCGCCGGAGAACAGCTCCTCCGACCAGGCCCGGAACGTAATGCTTCCGTGACGGAGAGCCTGCAGCAGGCTCTCCGTCTCGTAGCCGTTCCCGACCCAGTCGAGATACGCCCGCGCCGCCCGGCCAACACGGGCGTGCGACACCGACCGCCCGGCCGAATACGTGGCCGGGATACCAAGCGCGGCGCATAGCGATTGCACCGCGCCTTCATACCCGCTGTCCGGCGGCACAATCATCTCCGCCCGATCCAGCGGTATCTCTGCGCCGATTAGCCGGCGCAGCGCCTCCCTCGCCTCCGCCAACTTGCCGGCGGCGCGGAACATCTCCAGCCCGTCGGCCCCGATCCCGGCCGCCGTCGCTGGAAAAACCTCGCCCGAGCGCAGCACAATCACGCTGCCCCCGGCCACACATTCCAGCATCCGCCGTTCCACCGGCGTCAGGGCATGGAGCGACGGAACAATATACAGTTCCGTCGAACCCTGCCCCTCCAGCTCCGGCAGCAGCTCCAGCAAACGGGCAAAGTCACTCATTCCGCCTTCACGGAGCGCCTGCTCATAACGAACCAACAGCCCCTGAACGTATCGCCCCTTACGCGCGTCTACGAAGCTCTCCGGCTGCAGCTCGCTGGACGGGATACCTGCCATACGCAGCTCCGTAATCGCCTCATGAAAAACGTGAACAATGCCCCGGGACAGCAGCTCCCGACTAACATAGGGTTCTGCTTCCTCCTCAGCCATCAGGAACATCAGGCGTTGCACGATCCAGAAAGTCTCTCCGTTGCTCAGCAGACGGACGCCGCTTGTCGCCAGCGCTGGCCTAGCTAGCTTGGTGACTGCGGAGCGAAGCGTTTCCACCTCCATGCCGAGCATGGGACCGCATTCTGCCGCCGCTCGCGCCAGCCACTGCTCTCCCTGCTGAAAACGTTCCGCCAGAACTATTTTCCTCCGAAACGGGTCCCTGCGTGCCAGCTCAAAGAGCTGCCGGCTCCATCCATCGTCCATGAGCTTCGCCTCCCTCTCTTCCCTAGCATTCGAGGGTTGCAGCCGCTTTCCTGCTCCCTATTCCCGTCTTCGCCATGACCTTATAAATAGCGAGAAAAGTCGAGCTTTTTCTACTCTGAGTACGTCCATACTCTCACCCTTCCCGCTCAGCCACAAAAGAAAAAGCTCGCAGCAAATGCTTGCGAGCCTTATACTAATTCAGTTCTAATACGCTTTTCACAAAATCGGTTTTTGCCTCTGTATAAGCTTCCCTATCATCATTGGTTTTCGCTGCTAACTTCCTTTTTAACTCAGCGTATTGCTGAGCCAATCTTGGCTGTTCACGAAGTTTATTACGGAATTTAATCTGCTTTTCCCAATGCTCCTCATCATCTTCTAACATTAGATGCAGATGACATTCTCTTTTATTATCTTTAACTTTAACGAAAAATCTTCTCCATTCTCTTCCATCCAGTTCTTTTGGAACATAGCTCCAATTCTCGGCTTCCAATCTTTCAATGATCTTTGCCAAATCACCGAATGAATTGATTTTTGCCATCATATCAATAATTGGTTTTGCAGGCAGATTAGGAATAGATGTACTTCCAATATGCTCTATTTCACTCACTCTGAATTCAGATAGAAGTTCTCTTAATTTTATAATTTCGTACGTTCCTTTTTCTATCCAATTAGGATCATAAGCTTTAATTTCTATTTTTTCTGTGGCCCAGACTGGCCAGTTGCTCTCATCATGTTCTTTCATAAATTTCCTCCAAAAATTAATCGTCACTATAGTCAGAACTTCAGTTAGCCGATGAAAGCGGTTGAATTGAAGTCTAGTTTCATTTTTCTCGAAAATACGCTCAGACGGCCCGTTTGTACGAGGATACATCGGGATTTGTTTCGGCAATCCATTGCATGAACTCGACTGGGGATCGCTTGCCTAAGCTCTGGTGCATCTTGCGGTGGTTGTAGAAATCCATGAACGAATCCACGGCCTGAAACGCCTCTTCAAATGTACCAAAACGCTCCTTACTCAATAACCAGCGCTCCAGTGTGGCATGGAACGATTCAATGTAGGCATTCATATTGGGCGTTTTCGGAGGGATTCGTTCATGCACAAAGGTAAGCTCCTCCGCCAGCTCTCTAAACGCCTTGCTCACAGACAATATATTCAGAGATTTGCAGGGCGCTTAACCAAACGTCTAACAAATCATAATTGGGTTAATTCGGCAAAAAAAGTTCCGACAGCCTACACTATCGGAACTTTTTTTAGGATTTTAGTGTCGCCTGACTTATTCTTCAACTAAGTTCCCGCCGAGCCAACATACTATATTCCTCGCTCGCCACGGCGCAGCGCTACTCATTTCTCAACCAATACACACGCTTTACATAAAATACGATAACAAACACCGAAAAGACCATTAACCAAACGTAACCATTAAACCACATATCGTTCGTATACTGGTTCAACCAGCCGAATCGGTATACTTTAGAGTCCGGATTATCTGTCCATCCTCCAAGGGCATGTATCCGATTACGAACAAAATTGTATTCTTGAAAACCTGCTATCAAAAAGACGAATAACGCAGTTAAAGGAATGAAACGGTTCATTCTCATTTTCTGAATCACCAGATAACAAAAAAATAAAGCCCCAACCAAAAATATAAAAAAGGGAGGGATAAAAAGCAAGCCTAAATTGCCGTTTCCTGATATTCTATACGGTTTGATTGTAAACAAGGACAACAGGCAGATAGCCGCCGAGGACAACAGAATAAAAATAATCAACCAAAGGAGTCGAGTTTTGTAGGTCATACAGCCTCCCAGACGATCTAAAAGATCTGTTGAGTTGTTTACTCCCAATTCCATATCGGATATCCCATATCCATATCTTGATCATTAACTGTCCAGCTTGCCCAATGTGTTCCTGTGTTATTCTGACCTCCATCAGGATCTTTGTAACCAAAATAATCAATACCAGATACATTTTTGAATCCATTCCCTGCCACAAAATGGTGGTTAACTTCTACTCCATCTGCAACCCAAAAATCAAATCGTAATGCAACGGGACGATTTGCACTAATTCTTTCCTTGTATTTTGCCCATCCACCCAATGGATCTGTTGCTCGCATTGAGCCTACTCCCCATCCAGTTGGATCATAATAGTGATTGATATGAAGAAAATATCCTTGACGCCAATTGGACATTGAAGTTCCAAAAGTGGAGGCGTTCAGCTCGAAATAAAGATGATCGATAAATTGGTCGTGACCTCCATAATCAGATGAACCTTTGACAGGTTGACCTTCAATTGCTTTCAAATAATTGGCAATCATTGCAGCTGTCGTTGGCCCGCAAGCAGAACTAGGGTAGTCAACACCGGGTGTTCTTTGCCAGAGCCTTGGAACAGCAAGCTCTATATTTGTCGCTAATGATGTATTGAAACTACTCACATTTGTACTACTTTGCTTTAAAATAGTCCATTTATATCTTTATTTTTTTCAATTGGTTTAATCAAATTAAGTTTCTTGTTTTTCTGAATTATCATCTCATCAAGCTCTTCTTTATTAGTTGCAAAAACAAATTTCGAAGCTCCTAGGTAATATATTTTTTGAGAATCATTTAAGTGATCTGCAACAGTTTGATTTAAAGTCTCACCAAATTCTAAAACAGGCTCTCTTTCTAAAGAAGAAGCCATGATAATATAACCTAGGAGTTTTGAGTCGCTAATTACATTAAAAAGGTATCCTAAATGGTAATCTTCCACATCGTATCGGTTTTATATTCTAAATCACCCTTATCCCAATTTGGGATTCCTGTTTGCTTTATAAACAGTATACCAAGTTCTTTTGCTTCTTGTGCAGTTACTCCAACTTCCATTGCAGTTACTCGATCTTGCTGAGCAATTGCAATGGAAGATGGAAAAATAAGAAACAGCAATGCGACACTCAAAAATGAATTTAACAATCTTTCATCTCGCCCCACCTCTCCTAATCAAAACAAATTTAAAATACCCCTTACATCTAAATAAATTAACATAAGATATGTAATTTGTTTGCCGAATTGTAGGGCCTATCCAAGAACAAGATGAATCATTTTCAGCTTGACCAACCACACAAAAAAACTGTAAAGTCTTGCCCCGAAATTTAACGGAAAATATCTCGCATAAGGACAAAATTACGTCGATTAAACCGGATCTAATATTGAGGCTCCTGCTTATTCTGGAGCCTCTTTAATTATGGAGAACAGCGAACGAGGTGGAGCTTATTCCACTTCCGCCGGAGCTTGAATATAATCTAACCCACCGATGTTATTCTCTGTTATGCCAGGACTCCCGTTCCTACTCAATCTACTCGTTCAACCAACCCTAACCCCGCTCTTTAACACCAGCAGCAACCGCCTGCCCGCTCAGTCCAACATAAGTCGCGGTATCCGCGATAATGAAAAGCCGCGCCGTATCTGGAATCGGATCGTCCAACCTGCGGATAATTCCGGTATCGTCATGATCGGCAACGAGCAGAGCGCCGCGATCCTTGAGCCATTCATAAGCGTCGTTGTAGGTGTTCCACTCCGGCCTTTTGGAGATAGCGTACAGTTCATCTCCCTGATCCTTGCTGAGCAAGTTCATGAATAATCGCGAAGAGCCCTGGTTCACCGTTGAGCTCGCGATCAGATGTGAGATCGACTGTTGGGACAAGATCAGCTCATCAACTTTAGCGTGACGGAAGCTATGGCGATGATTTTCTTTGAGAATTTCCGCGATCGTGTAAATTTCGCGCCCTTTGCGCTCCGCATAACTCTCTAGCGTTGTAGCAATCAGCAGCGTCTGCCCATCTGCAAGCGAGGAATTATCAACGCCCTCCGGTGAGAAAATGATGACCGCCTTGCAGGCGAATGCATTCGCTCTTTCCAGCGTGTCGTATTCCGTGGCATCACCCTGAATATAATGAACACGTTCCTGAGCCATAGGATGCTTCGGCTGCTTGGCAATAAGCACGATATCCCGGCTTGGATCCGCAACGAGCATCTCCTCGATTGTATCTCGGATTTTATCCTCGGACCAACCGATGACGACGTAGTGTCCTTCCCCTTTATAGACCAATCTGCCTTCCTCCTTCTGCTTCTTCCAATTCACAAAATTCTCGGTCGTCTTGCCCACGATGGCACCGATTACAAACAATCCTGTCATAATGACGATTATTCCGAACAGCATGCCGGGAACCGTCACCGGAAAATAATCACCGTAGCCCACCGTAGTCGCCGTCACAACAACCCACCATAACGATATGAAGTAGTTGGTGAACTTGTCCGGCTCCAGCGCCTGGATGATTAGCGGACTTAGCAGAAAAAAGAACACCGCAAAAACGGTAAGCGTCCTGCCGTCCAGCTTCACGATTTTTTTGACTGCATTATAGAAAAAAAGCACAGCGGTATCCTCCTCGTATGCACCTTTCCATAATATACAACATATTCCTGGTACTTGTTCGGTCGGCTTTTACACTTATCATCTCTCGCCCAATCTATCTTCCAAATACTTTTTCAGTGAGGGATCGCAACAATAAACGTAACAGCCTTTCATCCCTCTGGTTAAAAGTACTTTGTATATATTTGAAATCAATTTTTTCAGTTCATCACGGTTATGCTTTAGCCCTTTTTTCCCCGCTGTATCCTTATATTCATTGTAATCAGCATACAGTTCATAATTTTCAATATCATACTTTAGATCGTTTCCTATGATGACACCTACATAATCAAATTCAAGCCCCTGTGTGGTATGAATGCATCCCACCTGATTAACCCCGTCTGGATGCACCGCCCAAATGGATTGAATCGCTTTTCCATTCCAAGGCATAGAAAAACTGTGCTCTGGAATAACAACATCTTCAATTTGCCCGTTAGAGTTGCCTTCGTTTGTCCATGACCATGCAAATCCGGCTGTCATCCGAGCTTTTAAGCCTTCAGATTGCTTCTGACGAATGAGGTTAAACACTTCGTGCGGATTATCGAGAATTTGAAAATCAAATGCATCTCGGTCCCATCCGTTATAATTTCCTGTTTCTCTAATATGTAGAACATCATCAATCCAATTCAGATACCCGTCTGCACCTGAACACCGAAACTGAGCATGAAGCTCATACTCATAAAGGGTAGATTTCCTTTCCTTGGCTACCCGTTTGATCTCAGCAATTGTACCGATATCATTAGGCCTAATTCTTTGATGATCATCCACAAAAAAGACATTTACATTTGAGCTTTTTATAACGTCATCTACTTGATTGACTCCTTTGTACATATAGGTGCCTTTGCCCTTTAATCGATGGGCTTCATCAACAATCAGAACGTCAAATTCATTCTCTTTAGAATCAACAAAGCTGCCTGAACCCATAAATAAATTCTTCGTCCTAGCTTTTGATAAAGTTTTATTCTTCGCTAACATTTCAACCATGACACTGCGGAACGAAGCATTTGGAGCCACAAAAATCGTGTTGAGTCTTTCTCTTAACAATCCGCCCATGGCGTTCATGGATATGACGGATTTGCCTGTACCCGGACCACCTTTTACAATTATGGTCGCTTTATGATCCTGTCTTTTGGCATAGCTCATAATAGTTTCATAAGCAACTTTCTGCTCATCCAATAAGATGAAATCATCGTTACCTTTAAACAAGCCATCTATATGGTCAATCAAAGATTTTGATGGTACTATTCGGCCATTTTCGATTTCATATAAAAGGTCTACGCCATTCCCCTTGCCCACATATTTAAAAAGGAATTCCTGAAGCTTTCTCGTTTCCTCTGCGAAAAAAAGTGGAGCTTCTGCAATAACCTTCTGATAGTGGTCAGACTTCAATGGTTCCGGATTTTTCGCGTGATAGTTATGCAAAAAGGCAACCGAGTGCCCTTTGATTCCTTTGGAATAGACATTTTCATTCATGTCATACATGAACTGCCTGTATGACCAAGCCTGGTAAGAAGGATGGGTCGTCTCTCTTACAGCTCCATTAATCACTGTACGTACGAGATCCTCTTTCGGACTGGCTTCTGCTGTGTCCCATTGCTTCAACTCTACGATAATAAAATTCTTCTCGTTTTCCTGGTCGTGGCCGGCAATCACAAAGTCGATTCTTTTACTCGTGGAGGGAATGTTATATTCAATCAAAACTCCGCAGTCATCTGCAACCTTGGAATTTCGAATTACTTTGTCCATGAATTGCATAGAGTTGTTCCATGCACGCCATTCTGACTGAGCTGGACGTTTACCTAGTTTGCTTATGTAGGCCGTTTCAATAGTTGGAGCAATGCGGTTTTCTGCAACGTCCTCTTTGAACTGTTCAACAGAACTGCTATACACAATCATGTTATCCTCCCGTAAACTTGCCTCAAACTCCATCTTCCAGGAATTATATACCTAATTATGTAGGCATTAGGTCTGGATGGCTAGGCATAATTTCGCGTATCGCTACCCGCTCTCGCAATCAGCTCAGCAAAAAGCTCTTTTCTCAAGTCATTCCCGTCCTGCAACCGAGACAGCTCAATCCCCTTCAACTCCACATGTGCTTCCTCATCCTGGCCAGAGAACCATTCGCCACAGGGTTTGAACTCCATAGAAGTTTCATAGGCAAAATACTTTAGCCACCAAGATTGGGGCTTCAAACCTTTCTGTAGAATACGACCAGTTGCACCAATCAGGCAGGGAATTAGGTTCTCATGGTTTGCATGGTAGAGCTGGATGTTCAAACGGGGGACTGATTAATATCCTTATTGTGCTCGCTTCCGATCCTGTTACCGTTCAAAGGCAGGAATCCCTCTCTGGACAGCTGGAGATCCGCCTCACGGAGCATTAGAATGCTGCTGTTTATTATCCGCCTCGTATTCTCGATTGACACTGTCATCGTATTGTTCGAGTTCATTTTTTATCTCCTCCGGCATCCGTCTTTGTAGGACCGCCTTCCGGACAGTCTAACTGAGCATAAAGCGACTGCCATTCCCTCCCCCGATGATTCTGTTATCGGTAAGGCAACGCATGGAGCTTGAGCTTTATGTCGCAAAACTCGCAGCGCCTCTGTTGACAGCTCCGTTATACAGCCCTCTGAGGAGGCGAAACTACTATCTATCTAGAATAGTAGCGGAGGCTCCGCTAGTGGTGGCGACAACTACGCCGCTGGCACTAGCTGTAGTATTTACCGTAACAGAAAACCAGATCGTTTCTTTAATATACATTGTTATTAAAACGGCTCCTATAAGTTGTCCTTGAGGATTGTAGATATTAAAACTAGCAGTGGCTGTGCCACTACAGTAATAATAACCACAGCTTTTGGTGGTTACCTGAAAATTCGTACTCCCTCCCGGAGGGACGTTATGATCTGCAAGGATGGGGAACGGGGTGGCGAAAGCACCTGTAAATTCCTGTGCTATTAATGTATGAGTAGCTGTTTGGTTGTAAACGTCAAACCTTCGGACATCGTTAATCCGAATATCGTTGCCTCTCTGTTTATATTCTTGGTCAGGGCTGCGAGAAACGCTCATCACAATAACCAATAAAATAAACAAAACTAAAACCATTCCTATATTCATATGAAATCCTCCCTATGTTCTTCTTCCATTAGGGTATGTGGAATTCATAGAATAGTGTGGACTCAGTCTAACGTGATAGACACAGCCTAGAAAGCTTAAGGCTCCCTCTCCATCAATATCCGCACTACCCTCCAATGTAAACCGGATGTTATAATGACCGAGTTGACATTTCGAAGGAAGGCGGTTTCTCCCATGACCATCAAGCTTCGCGGGCATCATCTGTTATGTCTGCTCGGATACCGGGGCAAGGGGTACTCGGCCGACTTTTGCGTTAATATGACACAGGTGTACGAAAAGCTCCGCCAAGAGCCACAGACGAAAATCGAGCTGATCGTTGGCCCCGACGACATCTGCGCTGCATTTCCGACTGATCAGGTATCTCATTGTCGGAACGACAGCGTCTACCGCAAAGACGAGGAGATTGCCGAGCTCATCGGCATTGCAGTGGGGGAAGCCTGGCCATGGGCCGCTATTTGTGAGGCCGTTGCAGCTCGCGTACAGCCAGGCGATGTCGCTTCCATTTGCCGCGACTGCCAATGGGAGCCTTACGGCATGTGCCGGGAAGGCGTCGCGCACATCCATAACAAGCCGCATTTGCGGAAGCTGCCGGAAGCTTGACGGCATATGCTGGGAAGGCGTCGCGCACATCCATAACGAGCCGCATTTGCGGAAACTGCCGGAAGCCTGATGCCCATAAGCTTCTAAATACAAAAACAAGCTCCTGCCATCAGCCGGGAGTTATCCGTTGGATAGCCCTGCATGTGTATCCTGCTTATCTCTGTCCGCTACTTGCCTTTCGGCAGTGCTTCAACCACAATCTCCACCCATTTGGTCGGGCTATACAGCGATGTCGTTAGTATGGATATGGTCCTGCATAATTTGTATGATTTTTCACTCAAAGTTCATTCGGGCCGTGCTGATTTTCTGGATTTTATACGATAAATCGTACAAATTAGCTGGGCATAGACGACGAAAGCTCGGTTTTGTATGTTTTATCACACAAAGTGTTGAAAAGCGGCGGCTCCAAACCGTTTTTTGTACGATAAATCGTACAAAAAAAGTTTCGTTGGCCCACGAAATCCAGGTTCAATATAGGTGTCTATAAAGTTTCTCTACACACTAAAGCTCCCGCCATCAGCCGGGAGCTTGTTCATTCCACTACCTCTTTTACCCGCCATACACGCCCTACGCACATGCTCTACGCACACGCTATACTCGCTCTACACGCTTTACACTCTCTTCACTCATTCACGCTCTACTCACACGCGCTTTACACTACTTCACCGACCCCAGCATCCCCTGCACAAACTGCTTCTGCAACAGGAAGAAAATCAACAAAGTTGGAAGCGTCGTTACAACGATGGCCACCATAATGACCCCATAATCCGGGCTATACGAGGATGACAGAGATGACACAACGAGCGGCAGCGTTTTTTTATCCTGCGACTGCAGGGCAATGAGCGGCCACAGGAAGTTGTTCCAGTAATTCATGAATGTAATAATCGCCGCCGCCGCATAGGTCGGCTTCATCGTTGGCATATACACTCTGGCGAACAGGCTCCATTCGTTCAGCCCGTCTACACGTCCCGCTTGCAGGAGCTCCCGCGGGAACGACTTCGTATTTTGCATGAAGAAAAAGATCATAAACGCTGTTGTAATGCTGGGCAGTATGGCCGCTGCCGGCGTATCAAGCAGCCCCATCTTGCTGAACATGCGGAACAACGGAATCATAATTGCGGCAAATGGCATCATCATCGAGAGCATAAGCACGCCGAACAGGCGATCCTTGCCCCTTGTACGATAAATTTCGAATCCAAACCCAGCCATCGAGCTCAAAATCAATGTCGCAATCGTACCAACAACCGCAATCAACGTAGAATTCCAGAAAGCTGTGCCGAGATTAGTCATCTCCAGCAGCTTTGCCACGTTGTTAGAAAACTCAGCACCGAAGCTGAACTTGCCCTTGATTACTTCTGCGGAACTGTTGGTCATGCCGATCAACATCCAGGCAAAGGGGAATAGGGAAACGATCGACACGGTGATCAAAAAGAAATGGATTGCTCCTGTACCAAACTTCTTCATTTCTTCTCGCCCCCTACCTTCAGCTGGAGGAAGGCCAGCACGGCAACCATAACGACGATTGCATAAGATACGGTGGCGGCGTAGCCAAAGTTAGGTGTATACACAAACGATAAATTATAAATATATTGCGAAATCGTCATCGTTGAGTTGCCTGGCCCGCCATTCGTGAGGTTGACCACTTCATCAAACAGCTGGAGTGTTCCATTTGTTGAAATAATGGCGGTGAACAAAATAATCGGCCGCAGCATCGGCACCGTAATGCTGAAGAACTGCCGCATTTTCGAAGCGCCGTCAATCGAGGCGGCTTCGTACACGCTGGAATCAATATTTTGCATCGCTGACAAGTAGAAAATCATGTTGTATCCCGTCCAGCGCCACGTAATCGCCACCACGATAACAACGCGCGCCCATACAGGGTCCATGAGCCAGACGACTGGCTCATGGATCAGTCCAATGGACAGCAGCATCCCGTTCAGAACTCCGTCCACCGCAAAAATGCTCTTGAACAACACCGCGTAAGAAACGAGCGAGGTTACACAGGGAAGGAAGATGGCGGTGCGGTAGAACCCTTTGAATTTGAGCTTCGGGATGTTCAGGAAATAGGCAATGATGAGACCAAGGAACAGCATGAGCGGCACTTGCACAACTAGATAGAGCAGCGTATTCCACACAGCCTGCCGGAACATCGGGTCTCCGAACAAGCGCACATAATTGTCCATCCCGGAGTAATGGTATACATTCCCTCTGCCGGATTGGAACGATAGAAATAACGATTGAATCATAGGATAGAAGCTGAACAATACGATAATAATTGAAGGCAAAAGAACGAACTGCCATCCCATGAGATTGGATCTAGTTAATTTGCTGTTCATCTTTTCACCTGCTGCCTTCTATCTTATTGCACTTGCTGTTCAAACAGCTTTTGAATGTTGGCCAAGCTTTTGGCCAGGTCAGCGCCGTTTAAGATGTTCGGGAGCTCATTTTTGAGCGAATCCTTCGCTTCTTGCGTGTACATGCCCAATGAAATACCAGGCACTTCCTTCGACCATTTTGTAAAGTCGGTATAAATCGCTTGGCCGCCGAAGAAGTCGGACGTCTGGCTGTAAGCTTCGCTTGAGAACGCCGGAATGTAGGAGCCTACTCCACCTTTTTCTTTCAGGAAACGCTCATAAAATTCGCTGCTGCCGCCAATTGTAGTTGCCAGGAAATCCATCGCAGCTTCCTTATTAGCAGACCCCTCAAGCACGAACCAGCTTGATCCGCCTTCATTAGATGCGTTCACCGCGCCATCGATGTTCAGCTTAGGAATCGGCGCCACTTTCCATTTCCCGCTTTGATCTTTGGCTTCCATAATGCCGGTCACTTGCCATACACCGGATACAACCGTTGCTACATCGCCAGAGTTGAAGCTGCCTACATACTCACTCCAGCCTGTTACCGGCTTGGCAATACCAGCATCGGCAATCGCTTTGTAAACACGCAGCGTTTCGGTCATGGCTGGATTGTCGACAAAGTTTCCTTTGTTATCCGGAGTGATATACCAAGAGCCTGCGGATTGAAGCAAAATAGACGTCAGAGATTCATCATTCGGGTTCATCGTAATCATATATTTGCCTGTTTTTTCTTTCACAACTTTGCCGATCTCGATGAAACGATCCCAGGTGATATTCTCCAGATCCGCAGCCTTGAATCCGGCTTGCTCGATATAATCGGAACGATAGAACATTCCCGTCACACCGATATCAAAAGGTACACCGTACACTTTGTTATCCACTGTGAGCGCATCCACTTTAAACGGAGAAAACTTGCTGAAATCGACCTTATTCGTAAACTCGGCGAATGTGCCCGGATAGGAAGCGACGTACTTCTGAATGTTAGGATCATTAACGAGTAAAATATCCGGCAAACCGCCTTTTACACCTGATGCCAAATTCGTATTCAGCTTCTGCTCCAAATCGACTTTGGCCATATCCACGATCTCAAGCTCAAAGCCAGGATGATCCTTGGCATACAATTCCTTCGCGATATCAAGCGCGCCTCCATTAAAGGCACGATCCCATGCCCAAGCGACCACCTTTTGTTTGGCTTCGCCAACTGGCTCCGTCGTATTGCTTGTGCCGCCTGATGTATTCGTCGTTTCCGATGATCCACATGCTGCCAATAGTGAAGCCGTTACCGTGCCAAGCAGTAATAAAGATACTCTCTTTTTCAATGTTTTCAGCCCCTTTGTATGTTGTAAGCGCTTTATGAATATGTAGTTCATTCTAGAGATTAAATAGGCCCTCGTATAATTCTAATTCGGTTTATAGTAGCATTTTTTATGGTTGTTGAAGATGCACCAGGATTGTTGTTAGTAATATTTATGCATGGTAGAACTTTTTTTGTATGTTCCAAGGCTGCGGGGGCCGAGCTTACCGATATCCATAAAGTTGGTGTAAGATGAGGAATATATTTCTTGCAATGGGGTGTAAGTATGGATCGGCATGGTCCAATCTATCGGGTTATGATCGTAGACGATGAAGCTATCCTGCGTACAGGAATGCTGCATCTATGTCGTTGGCAAGACTTCGGAATCGAGATCGTAGCTCAAGCCGCCAATGGCCAAGAGGCGCTGCAGCAAATTGAGCTCGTTCAGCCTCATGTTGTCCTTACGGATATCGTCATGCCGGTAATGGATGGGGTCGAATTAACCAAGAAGTTACGCGTTCAATACCCTGATATAAAAATCGTCGTTTTGAGCAGCTACAGCGAATACGATTATGTGCGCGAGGTATTTAAATACGGGGTTACCGATTATTTACTCAAACCGAAGGTATCGGCAAGTGAACTAGTCGCTTTGATTCAGACTTTATGCAGCAGCATAGAGCTGAATCGCGAGTTGCCGCAATCGTATCAGCCGCTAGATCCCTCCCTGCTGCTTGGGCGCTGGCTGAGCAGCGAAGAGTCCGATCATCAGGAGGAGTTTCCTATTGAACTCGCCAAGCAATATTCGCTAGATCGCTTCATTTTAATTAAAGCTAGCACAACCCTAGTGCTCTCCCGAACTAAGTGGAACCAGGGCCAGATGGAGAAAATCATCCTTGAACTGGCCGCAGAGCAGCTTTCCGCTTGGCGTTATAATTGTGTTTTCCTTAAAAATGAAATTCTGCTGCTCCTCCATTATGAACAAGCGGGTTTTAAGCAGGTCGCGTCAGCCCTGCACGAGTTTGCCACAAACGCCAAGCTGTCATTAACTTACCTTTCCTTCGTCCGCTCTGTGCCATTCCAAGCCTTCGATGAGATCAAGCGAAACCATGAGCGGCTGTCACCTTTCCTCGGCAAAATGATCTATTTCATCGACCAGTCGCTCGTAGCCGAGACGGAAATCGATAGGGTTGTCGATCAGGTTTCCTTTGATCAGTCGCTGTTTACGGCTGCGCTCCGCTCCTTTGAAGTTGAAGAGGCGCGCGCACAGTTGAAAGCGTTTTTCTCCGAGTTAACGTCCACCCGCGCCACCGATGAATATAGCTTGAAGCGTCTGTCGCAAAATCTGATCTACACCGCTTTGAGCGTGCTGGAGCAGATGAAACAGCCTGTATCTGAGCTGACTAGGTCCCGGTTGAAGCTGTTTAAACGGATCGATTTAGCCTTCGATGTTCAAGAGCTGGAAGAAATTCTGCTTCATTTCCTCGATGAGCTGAAGCTGACTCTTCCTTTTACGGATAAACAGCAGTCCATCCTGCTGCAGCAAATCTACACGTATGTGGATGATAACTATGCCAGCGATATTTCATTATCGGAGATGGCGGGTCAATTGCATATGAATTACAGCTATTTATCCACTTATTTTAAGCAGCGGACCCATGAAAATCTGACTTCCTATATCAATCGAGTTCGGATTAATAAAGCCAAGGAGCTGCTGCTCCGCCAGCATTTAACGGTGTCAGAGATCAGCCGTTTGACCGGCTACTCGGATCATAACTATTTTTCCAAAGTATTCAAAAAAAGGACCGGAATGACGCCCGTTGAATACCGCAATCATACTTCTAGTGGAGACAGGTGACAGGCATGCTGCGAAAGAACAGTATTTTTATCAAAATCGTGATCCTCATGCTCTCTGGCATTCTGATCCTGTCGTTTGTCTTGATGCTGGCTTCCTCGTCCATCTCGGAGCGGATTCTGCTGAATCAAGTTGTGCAAAGCGCCTCCGCCAACATGAAGCTCGCTAAGGATGATCTAGTCAATTACAACACTGAAGTCGTCAATATGATGATCCAAATCAATCGCAGCAAAGAGTTTAAAAATTACATCACAAAACCTGCCGTCACATCGCTAGAGCAAGCTAATCTCGTACTTGCTTTAGGCAAATATATCGATTTATACAAGGATTATTTAAGTCCGGAAAATTCCCATATTATCGTTTCGGCCCTTCCAGGCACAGGCGGCAGGCATT
Organism: Paenibacillus herberti; assembly: GCF_002233675.1. Classification (GTDB taxonomy): domain Bacteria; phylum Bacillota; class Bacilli; order Paenibacillales; family Paenibacillaceae; genus Paenibacillus_O; species Paenibacillus_O herberti. The sequence goes on from NZ_NMUQ01000002.1 coordinate 72,425, forward strand.
ATTCCAGTAACTCTTTGAAGTGGGATAAAATCCCTCAAGATATTGTTTCTACCTATATGACCGTTGATGGAGCGATTCCCAATACGATTCGGTACAACGGCAGCTCCAATTTGTTCAACGAAACGGTTCGCTACAGCAATTACATGTTCGCCACCAAGCCGTTAATTGACCGCAACAACTGGATGTACGGGTATGTTGTCGTGGTCATGGACGAGCTCAATATCGCGCAAAAGTACAAACCTTATGTCTCTGAAGGAATTACGATTTCACTGATCTCCTCTAGTGGAACGGTGCTCTCCAGCAGTATAAAAGAATCCATTAACAAGCAGAACATTCCCCTGCTGGGCAACGCCAAGAGAGCTAGTCAGCAGCAAAGCGGCATCTGGTCCGACGGTGATAACAAGCAGACATATATTTCATACTACTTGCCCCAGTTTGATGCTTATTTGCTGGAAGAGATTGATCAATTAACCGCCTTTGCGCCTCTGTACAAAATATCATCTGAAATATTCAAAGTGGTCGGCGTCGTGCTTGTTATCAGCCTGCTGTTCGTCTACTCATTCAGCAAACGGATTACTCAGCCTCTGTACAAGCTGGTGAAAACGATGCAATCGACAAAAGGAGATAATCTGAAGTTTCATCCTCTGCAGGAAGGCGGCGGTTATGAAACGAATGTGCTGACCAAATCCTATAACCGCATGATCAAAGAGATTGACCAGTACACCGATAAGCTGGTTTATGAACAGAACGAGCGTCGGAAAGCCGATCTCAATGCGCTGCAGATGCAGATTAATCCGCATTTTTTGTACAATACGCTGAGTTCGATCAAGTACCTCGCCAAAATGCATCGCTCGGATCAGGTGGATCAAACAATCAACAGCCTGATTTCCATGCTGCAAAGCACGCTCGGCTCAACCGAGGATCAGATTACCCTTGAAGCCGAGATCGAAACGCTGAAACATTATGTATTCATCAATCAGATTCGGTATGGAGAGCAGTTCAGAGTACACTATGAAATTGCCGAAGAATGTTTGCCGCTTCTCGTTCCCAAGCTGATTATTCAGCCGTTTGTAGAAAATGCATTTTTCCATGCCTTTCCGGGGCATTCCAGCGGCAATATCCATCTGTTCGCTAGGCAGCTTGACGATGAATTGACCATTGAAATCATGGATGACGGCATCGGCATGCCGAGCACAATGGAAGATGTAAAAGAGAAGAAAAAACACCGTTTATCCGGCATTGGAATTAATAATGTTCATGATCGAATCCGCTTACTGTTCGGCCCCTCTTACGGGGTGCAGATCGAAAGCGAAGAGGGATACGGGACGGTGATTCGGATGAGGCTCCCGGCGAGAAAGTGAGGGTGATTCTACAACTGCTCCCTTCGCCTGTTTCAGCCTTGTCGGGGCAACTGCGGCTTAGATAGGCCTAAGTCGTAATTAAGTCAGTCTCGTATTGATGAGGGCATGCACATTTTGTATGATTTTTCACTCAACCCGTATTCGGGCTGTGCTGATTTTTTGGATTTTGTACGATAAATCACTCAAAATGGCTGGGCATAGGCGACGAGAGCTCGGCTTTGTATGTTTTATCATACAAAGTGTTGAAAAGAGGCGGCTATAAGCCGGATTTTATACGATAAATCGTACAAAAAAAGTTGCGTTGCCCGCGAAAGCCGAGTTCAAACCCTATTCAAATCAAATCAAATCAAGAGGAGAAGCACGCCCCGATGATCCTGCACAGCGCAGCCATTTTCTTCTACTATTTCGACAATAAAATTAACCCTGGCCTGATAGGCTGCATGATAATAGGCCCGAACACCCCCTCCGTAATCTTACATTTGACGTCAGTTGTCTACTAGATTATCCTCCTATAATAAGCCTGCTATTAATCTAGGCTACTATGGAGAGGGGCAACAACATGAGCGCAAAAGTAAGAATTGGCATTGTAGGATACGGAAACCTAGGTAAAGGAGTCCACAAAGCGATCCAGCAAAACCCCGATATGGAGCTTGTTGCCGTTTTTACCCGGCGTGAGCCTGAGACGATGAAGTCCGCCTCCGGCGAGGTGCTGTTCGAAACAATCTCCCGCGCGGAAGTGTACCTGGACCGCATCGACGTCATGATTCTCTGCGGCGGTTCGGCAACGGATCTGCCGGAGCAGACACCGGCAATGGCGTCGATGTTTAGTACGGTGGACAGCTTTGATACCCATGCCAAAATTCCTGAATTCTACGAGCAAGTAGATGCTGCAGCTAAAAGCGGCGGCCATGTTAGCGTCATCTCGACCGGCTGGGACCCTGGTCTGTTCTCTCTGAACCGCCTGCTGGCTGAATCCATTCTGCCGGAAGGAACGACTAATACGTTCTGGGGCAAAGGCGTTAGCCAGGGCCACTCCGATGCAATCCGCCGCGTGGCGGGTGTCAAAGCTGGCGTACAGTACACGGTTCCTGTTGAGGCTGTAATTGACCAAATCCGTGGCGGCGAGACGCCGGAGCTGTCCACGCGGGACAAACATTTGCGTCAATGCTTCGTAGTAGCTGAAGAAGGCGCGGATCAGCAAGCCATCCGGGAAACGATCGTCTCCATGCCGAACTATTTCTCCGATTATGACACTACAGTAGAGTTCATCTCCGAGGAGGAGCTGGCTCGCGATCATAGCGGCATGCCGCATGGCGGCTTTGTCATCCGCAGCGGTGAAACTGGCGATGGCACGCGCCAACTCGTTGAATTCAGCCTCAAGCTCGACAGCAATCCTGAATTCACCGCGAGCGTTCTAGTAGCCTACGCACGGTCGGCTTACCGTCTCAAACAACAAGGACAAAGCGGCGCCCGTACCGTATTCGATATTCCATTCGGCCTGCTCTCTCCGAAGTCGCCTGAAGAGCTGCGTAAAGAACTGCTGTAAAACGGACAAGCCTCAGGTTTCAGCTAGCTCATTCACTGTTATTGATACCCTTTGCTTCGATGAAGCAAAGGGTATTTTTATGCATCATAAATTATTTTTATCAACCACTAAAAAAGATGTAATTGGTATATAATCCTCATCTGACTCTATAATAGTGCAAAGTTTAGGTAGAAGAATACAAAACGAAGGGGGAACTTGATCGTGAGCCATTCCATCCTTATGGATTCAGAAGTGCGGGATTACATTGATTCTGTCTACGATACGGTTGTCCGCCGCAATCCGAATGAAGCGGAATTTCATCAGGCGGTGCAGGAGTTTTTTGAAAGCATGGAGCCAGTCATTGCCAAGCACCCTGAATATCGCAAACATGCGATTCTGGAACGGCTTGTCGAACCGGAACGGCTGATCAGCTTCCGTGTGCCTTGGGTGGATGATCAAGGGCAAGTTCAAGTGAATCGCGGCTTCCGCGTTCAGTTCAACAGCACTCTTGGCCCTTACAAGGGCGGCATCCGCTTCCATCCCACGGTGAGCGCAAGCATCATCAAGTTCCTCGGCTTCGAGCAAATATTCAAGAACGCACTGACCGGCCAACCGATCGGCGGCGGCAAGGGCGGTTCGGACTTTGATCCAAAGGGCAAGTCCGATATGGAGATCATGCGCTTTACCCAAAGCTTCATGACCGAGCTGCATAAATATTTAGGTCCCGATACAGATGTACCCGCAGGAGACATCGGAGTCGGCGCACGGGAAATCGGTTATATGTTCGGGCAATACAAGCGAATCCGCGGCGGGAATGAGCCAGGAGTGCTTACCGGCAAAGGCGTTGGGTACGGCGGTAGCCTCGGACGTACCGAAGCAACTGGATACGGCTGCATTTATTTTGTGCAGGAAATGCTGGCTTCGCGCGGTCTGGACCTCAGCGGACGCCGGATCGTCGTGTCCGGCAGCGGCAACGTATCGATTTTTGCCATCCAAAAAGCGCAGGAGCTCGGCGGAATTGTCGTCGCTTGCAGCGACTCGGCGGGATATATTTACGATCCGCAAGGCATACAGCTGGATACGGTCAAACAAATCAAACTGGTCGATGGCGGACGAATCAGCGACTACATTGATTATCATCCCGGAGCGGTTTACCGTACCGGTAGCACCGAAATTTGGACCGTCCCTTGCGAAATCGCACTGCCATGCGCTACGCAAAACGAGCTGGATGAAGCTGCGGCGCAACTGCTCGTAGCAAACGGCTTGCTGGCTGTCGGCGAGGGAGCCAATATGCCGTGCACGCTGGATGCCGTTCATCTGCTGCTGAGCGCAGGCGTGCTGTTCGGTCCGGCCAAAGCAGCCAATGCCGGCGGAGTTGCCGTCTCCGCGCTCGAGATGGCTCAGAACAGCATGCGTCTGTCCTGGAGTTTCGAGGAAGTGGACAACAAGCTGAAAGATATAATGGCGAATATTTACCGCAGCAGCCTGGAAGCTGCCGAAGAGTACGGTTTCCAGGGCAATCTCGTAGCGGGATCGAATATCGCCGGCTTCAAAAAAGTAGCTAACGCCATGATTGCACAAGGCGTCGTATAATCAACGGCTGCTGCATCTCCAGCGCCAAGCAAAAAAACCATCCTTGCAGCGACCTGTTCGCTGTAAGGATGGTTTTTGCGTTGTAGGCATTCGGCTTTTCAAGCAATCTGGTATCGATTCCATAAAAACCGATCCAGCTGCTCGTTTTCATGGAAACTATGCCTCTGACAGTGTGCTTTCCTTTTCTTCCAAAAGCTCTTGACGGTCCACCGTGCCGTCATCCAGACGCAGCCAAGACTCATATGTCCGTTGGCCTTCCGTCAGGTTAATAATCCTCGCTCCACGCGGGAAACCTTCCCTACCGTACGTATGATAACCGGTGGCGCGCCCGTAGCTTAACGTGATTCCAAACATCGTGCCTGCGTAATCGTTGACATGATCATGTCCGGTGAACACACCCGTTACATCGCCCATCTCCGCCATAGAGGCGAAAAAGCCAGAATTGACCTTGCCACAGCATACATCCTCGTGCCGTTGACCGCGGCAGCCGCCCTTTTGCCATACTTCATCGTGCTCGGGAAGCGGGATATGGAAAAAGGCTAGTGATGGAAGCGGATTGCCGTCATTGCTCTCCGTGTAACCGCGAGACGTTTTGCGATACCAGTCGATCTGATCGTGGCGCAGCCAGCTGTAACCCGACACAACCGAGCTGATAGGCGAGTATTCGCCAGTGTCGAGGAAATAGAGCACGCTGGCAACATTGCCATCGCGGCCTTGCACCGCAAGCTCATAGTTGCCATACCCGGTAATACCGGGCGTATGCCCTGTCAGGCTGCCTGGAATAGCCATCAGGCCCTGCAGCACTTCTTCGCGAGTGGCTTTTGTATTCCTCTCGGCATCGTGGTTGCCCAGTACGCCCGCCCATGGGATACCGCGGGAAACGACTGGCTCGACCGCCTGTCGAAGCGCTTTCAAAGGATCGTCGCAGCCAAGCCCATAAATGATATCACCCGTAAATGCGACAAAATCGGGCTTCTCCGCATCCAGTACCTGCTCCATCAGAGCTCCGGTCAGTTGGTCTTCTTCGTTCCCGTTCTGCCAATGCAAGTCGGTGAACTGGACGATTTTAAACGTTCCGTCCTCGCGAAATTTAAGCAAGTTAGACATTAGTGAGACTCTCCCCTCGATTGCAATTTTGAAAAGAAAGGACTGCACGGACTTAACAGCGGCCAAATCTGCTGATGCATTAATTGTACATCGTGACGTTGAATCTGTCAGGAGTGAAAACCATGCCAAGGTCAAGAAAAATGCCTCTGCCGGAAAATAAAATAAACCTATCGTCCAAAATCCGGCTCTGAGCCCTAGATACAGGCTTACAGATCGGGAGATCGGACAATAGGCTCAGTCGGCGAAGCGACGATTCGTTATTTTTGCATAGCGTCGGGATACACAATCGTATTAAAAACTTTGCCCGACTTCTCATCCTGAAGCTTGATCGTTGCCTTGTAGTCTTCCGGCTTGGCGCCGGAGAACAGCTGGTAATACATCGCCGGCAGCGCAAGACCCATAGCGGCAAAGCTATCCAAGCTGCCTTCATAAACTTCTTGCTCCACAATGAGCGTAAACTCGGAGAAGCTGTCGTTATGCTTCACGTCCTTGATTGACTTGAAGTTCTCTCCGCTCTTCACATCCTCTACGGACTGCAGAAGAGCCTGCTTCATGCTGTCCATCATTTCCTTATATTTGCTATTCGAAATCTTATAAGTGATGGAGCCATCCGCATTTTTGACCGTTTCATCAATGCCATCCTTCTTGGCCTGTTCGACCACGGCATCAATATCCTGTCCCGTGAACATGGAAGCAGGCAGCGTAATTTCATGGTTCAGGATTCCCTTATCTACTTCAATGCCGCCTTTTCCGGAAGCACTTGCCGCTGGACTCGCCGGTGGGCTGGCTGCCGGGCTTACCTCGCCCGAAGCAGGAGTTTCCTTATTCGTGCTGCTACCGGCAGCCTCATTGGAACCCGCTTGATTACCGCATGCAGACAGCAGCAGAGCGAGCACCGCCGTAGCGGCCAATACCGATTTCTTCATTTTTAATCCTCCGATATTCTTTTTGTCATGCAGACCCTTATTGCAATTCCCTCTGTTCTCTATCGGAAAATTGCAGTAAAAATTTAGCTCATTATTATTATTTATGGGATGAAATTTTCATGCCGTTGAATTTCAGTTTACCGAAAAGGACCAGCTCTCGCGCAGCGCGCTTAGGAACCAATCGTCCAGTTGAACGGAATTCGGTCCCGCTACTGCCGGAAGCTCCGACGCAAGCTGCGTGTAATACGCCAATCGCTCAGCGAGATAATCCTGAAGAATTGGGATTGGAGGCTCGTTGTCCAACTCCTCCCCGCTTCTTTTGCGGAACAGCAGCTCATCCACCACATGCTTTAGCTCACTCCCGTCCGGCAATAAAGCTTCCGTCAACTGTTGAAATTCAACTGGCGGTATACTGCCTCGCTCCTCTAACCACTGACAAGCGAGCGTTGAGCGCAGCACTTGAACGCTCCCGCCACCTGTGGAGGTGGGGGATTCTTGCGAACAGAGAAGCAACCCTTCCCTTTATTAGCAAGCGATCCCTGCGGTTCCCGCAGTTCAGTTGGGATTTCCCAATAGTCGCAGACCTTCTTGTCTGATATTCATACTGGCGTTATGATCGCGATCATGATGGGTACCGCACTCGGAACAACTCCATTCCCGCAGGCTCAGCTGTTTCACTTCGCGATTTCGGCTTCCGCACACATGGCAAAGCTGGCTGGATGGGTAGCTCTTTGCCACCGTCTGGATTTGACGGCCATACCAAACCGCCTTATAGTTCAGCATGGTACGGATCGTTGCCCAACTGGCGTCCCCGATCGACTTGGCCAGCTTGTGATTTTGCATCAGGTGACTTATTTGCAGCTCTTCTAGACAGATCGTTTGGTTTTCACGAATCCACCTGGTGGACAGCTTGTGCAAAAAATCCTGCCGACAGCTCGCGATTTGTTCATGGATACGCGCCATCTTTTGCTTTGCTTTTGTATAATTTGAGCCGCCTTTTGTACGTCGCGACAATCGGCGCTGCCAGAAGGCCAGCTTCTTTTCGTATGGGCGCAGATGCTTGGGATTGGAAACGACTTCTCCGTTACTGCACACTGCAAACGATTTGAGGCCCAGATCAACGCCAATAATGGATTCCAGTTCCCTAAGCGGCTCAATCTCTAGTTCGCATAGAATCGATACAAAGTATTTCCCACTTGGGTTTTTCCGTACTGTAGCCGAAAGAATTCGACCGTCCACGTCTCTGGACTTGGCAAAGCGGACCCATCCCAGCTTAGGGAGTTTCAGACGTTTGCCTTCAATCGTAATATTATCGTTGGTATATTTGGTGGTATAGCTTTGGACGGGATTCCGTTTCGACTTGAAACAAGGCATCTTATTCTGTTTCTGGTGAAACCTCGCAAAGGCATCCGCCAGGTTGCGAACGCTGGATTGCAAGGCAATGCTGTCCACTTCTTTCAGCCAGGAAAAGAGGCCTTTGAGGGACGGAATTCCAGTTGCACATGTGTTGTAGGTCAATCCTCTTCCTGTTTCTTGATAAGCTTCATTCCATTTGCCAAGGAAGTGATTGAAAACAAAACGGGCGCATCCGATGGTTTTTTGAATCAGAATCATTTGTTCTTGAGTCGGATAGATTCGAAAGCGAAATGCCTTGTGATGCAACATTTAACCATCACTCCCGACCCGTTTATCCCCCCCAATTATAGCACGTATGTTCGCTTTTTACACCAAAAAAAATGCCGATTCATCCCCACCTTGTAGAAGGTGGAGTATTCTCGGCAATTTTAGATAAAAATACTTTTTCAACCTTACCCGATCGCTCTGCAAGTAGGTTCGAAAGTTGCCCGTGGCCAGGCTATGATAGTGATGCAGACATGACTTAGGCGAGTACAGCCCTGGAGCCGCCTTGCGAATTCCTTCGATGACGGTGCCCCGTTCCAGATAGCAGATTGGTGAATATAACCACTCCAGGAGCGGTGGATTGGACTTGGCCAAAAGCTGTAGTGCTTTTCGTAGGTCCCAGCCGCTCAGATCCAAGCTGTCGCTGATGGGACGTTCGATAACATCCCGACCCGGATGCACCTTTAAATACCACTCCATCGGCCTGATATAGAGAAAACGTACATCGTAATCACTATCCTTGGAAGGAAAACCCCAGGCACGGCTGCCAGACTCACAAACGTAGAGAATTCTGACGTTCTCCTCGCGCTCGATGCGACCCAGCTCGCTTCCAATCTGTGTCCATTTTTTAGTATCAATCATATTTACAGCCCCCTTGATTTCACCTCAGCCATCGCGCTTCTATAGGTGATTGTCTGTTGTTGGAGCTATCATGTCATAGCCGGAACGAATGGAACAGGGTGGATGTATGGCGAGAGATGGAAGATCTCTTTTCGCAGATACATAGGACTATTATCATATCGTTAATGAATATATTTGCGGAAAATAGGAGGTTAGTCGCGCATTTCGTCGAATTTATCATAGGTAAATTTAACCAATTGGAGGATCATTCTTTATGAAAGACAAAGTAAAAGGTTTAGTTGTTGGGGCAATACTCGGAAGCATGATTGCCGGCGGATCAGCCTATGCCGCAACCAATGTAAAGCTTAGCGTTGCTTTAGAAAATGTGAAGCTGATGTTTGACGGTGTACATAAACAAACGACACAAGCTATTATTTATAATGGTCAGCTGTATGTTCCAGCTAAAAGCGTGGCACAGGGAGTTGGAGAGGCTTTCGTTTATGATGGCAAGAATAAAACCGCTTGGATTGGGAAAAAAGAGGGCCAATTTAAATACTTGGATGAGATTTCTTATGCACGCATGGATGGGGATGAATACTCAAAAGGAAGTATCTATTTCAAGAATTGGAAATACCCATCGGGTCTGAAGTTCAATATTGCGAGCAATCAATATTTACATGGGATTGGTTCCATTCTTGATTCGGGTTACAACACTGGTGAAAAAAATTCAATTGACTATAATTTAAAGGCTCAAGCTAAAAACTAGCGGTTGATCATTTCAACCAGATAGACGATGTCGATTGCATTCAATTAAAATGCCTGCTTTGTAGAACGTTTGATTAGGCATAAAATAGCGCCTGCGCTGATAAGCTTTAATGCGATTGTGTCGTCCTTCTACGGTGGCATTTGTCCAGCGGCAGCGATGGTAGTTCACGATTTCCGCTTCCCAATTTCGCATGGTTTTTAGTGCGCTGCGCACCGCATCATGATTCACCGATTCGCCTTGCTGGCACCAGCGCTGAAAGCCAAGACAGGCAACATGGACATTAAGGGAATGGTCATACCATCGGGAAAAAGCTTCTTTCCATTCCCATACTTGGCGTAGCAGCGGAGAGTAACCAAGCAGGATATCGAGCTCAGTCCTACCTTTATCTGACAACGTCTCGGCTGGCGGGTTGAGTAGATGATGGTGGCTTTTCAGGATGGCCCTGGCTCGTGGTGCGAGCGTGTGTTGGACCGATTTCCGCACGGCCTGGACACTTTCTATCACATAACCGTGAACATGAAAACGATCTGCAATGCGGATTGCATTCGGAAAACATTCGCGAATCCACGTGTGATACGCCTGAGCCAAATCCATCACCACCGCTTTGGGTTTCAGAGCCAGAAAGTCGGGATGTTGCTTGGCATACGCACGCAACGCTTCTAGTTTTCGACCCGGGAACAAGTCTAGCATCGTTTCGCCGCGAAGGTTGTGAATACCGGTATTGTAGGTGTGTCCTTTTTTAATGGCAAAATCATCGATTCCAAGTACTAGCCCTGAAGTGTTTTGAGCTTCACACCAAGCCTGTTCCGTCAAGCGTTTGCTTTCTGCTGGAAGGGCATCCTGATGCATGCGCTGTACCGTACTGACAGGCACTTCTTGCATTTTTGCGCTATGAGTTGCTGTAGAGCCAAAAGCTTGTTCCACCGTTTGGGTGCGGAAAGCCCAGCTATATCGCTGTTTAGGACCCACAAAGTCATACATCCAAACGAAGCTGATTTGGCAACGTGTGCAAGCCATGCGAATGGAAGGCACATGCAGATAACTCTTTTTGCCAAAGATGCTTAGATGACGAATCTTGCGCGAAGCATTACGACCATCACGCTTCACATCTTGTTCGGAATGGCAACCGGGACAAGGTTGTTTATACGTAACAGGCGATGCCTCTAAATGAACTTCCTTGGTGTCTATGGAAACGATTGTATGGAGTTGTAACTCTGGTAATCCGAGAAGTTCGTTGATATAATGTAGTGGCATCTGTCATTTCCTCTTTTGTTGTTGGGTAGGACTTTCAACAATACAGGATTTGCAGATGTTTTTCCATTTTTATCCCCAGTTAGGCTTACTTCGATTTTTCAACCACTAATTTTAGTTTTGAGCCAATTTAAATGGTAAGTTTAAAAGGTTGTCTGGTTTTGTAGGGATAGATGATTTTACGAAGGATACAAATAGTACAGGAACAGTAATCATCTTAGGAGATGGACAAGAAATTTTCCGTAAAGATGGACTTAAAGGCGGCGACCTTCCGCTCGAAATTAACGTAGATCTTACCGGAGTATTAAAACTTCAGATTCAATTCGAGAGCTCGACTAATAGCGGTGGGCAGATTGACATCGTAATTGGAGATGCTAAACTACTGTACTAATCAACTAACCCCTTTGAAGACAATCTACGTCTTCAAAGGGGTTTCTTCCTTGTTTCGATGGTCGGTTTTACTAGGACTCCTTCCCCTTAACAAACAATCAAGATGAACTCATGATTATCCCTGTCATCTTAAAAATATTGATTATCCGAATCGTGTTCTCTGCATCCATATGTACTGGAATACATCCTACATGTAAAACACATTTGACATATGTTCATCATTTATATACATTGAAGATGTAAAATATCTTTTACACTCTCAGGAAAAGTGGTTAGAGGAATGAACAATAAGATAAAGGAGTTCCGTGAAGGGCTAGGCTTCTCGCAAGGAAAACTAGCTGATCTTTGCGATGTTAGCCGACAAACAATTAATGCGGTTGAGAACAACAAATACGATCCTAGTTTACAGTTAGCCTTTGATATTGCGAAAAATTTAGGAGTTACCGTTGATGAACTTTTTCTGTCGGAAAGGAAATGAACAAGATGAACACAAGAAAAATCGCTTCGATCCTATTGTGCGTAGCCGCTTTGGTTGTAATAGCATTTACAATTTATAAGCTAAACATTGGGAAGCAGGTTGGACTTAATGAAGTTATTTCAATCAGCACCTTGGTAATGATGTACTTCTCCACTATCACTTGGGGAAGCAAGCATAACAAAGACGGTATTTTGCAAGAAGAGGAGCTGGGCCAGCGAATTACGGAAAAGAGCTCTAAAATAGGCTATTTAATTCTAGTTGTTCTCATACTCGGAGCAGTAGCTTTAGACGAATTAATAAATAACAACGTTAATGTTTTCCTCCTAGCACTGCTCGGCTTGTCCATGATCCTGTTGCCGATGATCGAGTTCCTATACAGCCGAAAATATCGGTGAATGAGATCTTATTTATTCTCTAATGTTGGCATGGCAGAGATTTCATTCATGTGATATATTAATTCGGTGAAGCATTCACACGTAAAAGTGAAATCAATTCTTAAAATTAACCAAAAATTGGGCTATTCTATTAATTCAAACAAGGATTAATCGTAATTTTCACCGAAGTTAGATAACACGAAAAGGAAGGGAGAGGATGATGGATCACACAAATGTCGTTTGGCTGAGCTCGGTAAGAAGGTTATTTTAAGATTAAACTGGAGGGAACTAATGAAAGCACTGCTACTAAAATGGAACCAGATGAGCTTGGTAAAACGAATTCTAGTGGGTATTATAGCCGGTGTTATTCTAGCTTTATTGCTTCCTAGTGCAACCGTAATTGGCATGTTTGGATCTCTGTTTGTATCTGCCTTGAAGGCAGTTGCTCCATTGCTTGTCCTGTTTATCGTAATGTCTGCCATTACCAAACATCAAAAAGGTCAAAAAACGAATATGAAGGAAATTCTTGTCCTCTATGGATTAAGTACGTTTCTGGCCGGACTGATCGCAGTTATAGCCAGCTTTATTTTCCCGGTGAAATTGTCGCTCGTCACGGGTTCCGCAGAACTGACACCTCCCGACGGGATTGCAGAAGTATTGGAGACGTTGCTGTTCAGCGTCGTTGATAATCCGGTGAGTGCACTCATGAACGGCAACTATATCGGAATTCTCGCTTGGGCTGTCGTTATTGGCATTGCTTTAAGAAGTGCCAACAACCAGACCAAAGACCTTCTCACCCATTTATCCGATGCAATATCCCAAGTCGTAAAATGGGTCATCCAGTGGGCGCCGCTTGGCATTATGGGGCTTGTTTTTAACTCTATTACTACAAACGGACTCTCTTCCCTGCTCGATTATGGGAAGCTGCTACTGATCCTAATTGGCTGTATGTTATTTATGGCGCTAATCGTTAATCCGTTAATTGTTTATGCGAATATTCGCCGGAATCCTTATCCGCTTGTGTTACTTTGCTTAAAGGAAAGCGGCATTACGGCCTTTTTCACCCGCAGTTCAGCTGCAAATATTCCAATCAACATGAGGCTTTGCGAAAAATTGAAGCTGGATTCGGACACCTATTCAGTATCCGTTCCTTTAGGCGCTACAATTAACATGGCCGGCGCAGCGGTCACAATTTCAGTGCTGACCCTTGCCGCTGTCCATACCCTTGGCATTGAAGTCGATTTTGGCACGGCACTCCTTCTTTCCGTCGTGTCCGCTATAGCTGCGGCAGGTGCCTCAGGCGTTGCTGGCGGGTCGCTCTTGCTCATTCCGCTGGCTTGCAGCGTATTCGGCATCCCCAATGAGATCGCGATTCAGGTCGTCGGCGTAGGCTTCATCATCGGCGTTCTGCAGGATTCGTTTGAAACGGCGCTCAACTCTTCCTCGGATGTGCTGTTCACAGCGACAGCTGAGTATGCCAAGGAGCGTAAGGCGGGCGGAGATATTGCTGTTGGGGCATAGGTAGCCCCGAGTTTATAGATGGAAAGAAGCCTCCAAATCCACATCAAGTTGTGGTTTTGGAGGCTTTTTTGCTCTGATCCCGGAGTGGGCCGCATAGCATTAAAGACAATGGGTTGATGTCCATCCTGTCTAATTGATCTATCTGTTGTGTAACCGACTCTCAACTAATCGTAGATGAGACGGCTTCACTTAATTTGACTCAATATTTAAAATTGGAATATCCAATTCATTCTGGACAAAGCTCATGTCAGAGTCTCTAGAAACTAATGTAAGTTCATGAGCCAACGCTGTCGAAATAATAAGCGCATCTGGAGTTTTTAACTTACGTCCTTTACCTTTAAGATCCCTGCGAAGCGTTCCGGCAATCTTCGCAATTTCTGATGTAACATCGATACATCTTTTTATAGTAAACAGCTTTTCTGCACGAAGTTGTTCCTCGTGTTTTAATCCTGCGAACACTTCAGAAACCGTAATTGCAGAAAAATAAATTGGCATTTTATCACGGGAAGCCTGTTGAACAAAATCGATAACATTAATCTCGTTAATAAGAATCGCAATCGCAATATTCGTGTCCAGGAGATAACCTTTACTCATGCATTCCAGTCCTCACGCGATCTATTGACTTCTTCAAGGAGCTCTTTCCCTCGTTCAGGCGTTAATGAACCGGCCGCCTCCAAAAGATCATCAACGGAGCAATCTTCCTCCTGAGCTTCAACTGTTTGCTTTTCTAGGTCAATCAATACACGAGAGTTATTTATATTGAGTTTTTGAAGGATAGATTTTATTGCACTCGCTGCTTGTTGATCCATTTTTTTGGAGATCATCTTCATCCCTCCATTGTGTAGCTTAATTAAGTCATTATAACATACGCGATGTTGTTTCAATAATTATCATTAATCGTCAAGATCTTGGGACGTTCTTTACTGACATGTTGGTTTCGATGCCAGGGATATGTGGACGCTGAGCTCATCCAGACTTGGATTCATTGTGAATTCGGTCGGTCCTTTACGCTTCGAGGCGTCTCCAAACTGCTGGTAAGACTCGGCTTCAACTACACCAAAGCCACCTATACGCTAGATTTTCCGTAATCAGCCTGACGTAAAGCCTTAGTCGTCGACATCGATCAAATACACCCGCTCCCGGAATCCGCCGCGCGTCTCCGCCTTTTTCTCTCGGAGAGCTTCAATCTGCTCCCAGCTCGCTCCATGCGCAGCCGCCATTGCGCGTATGACCTCGAGCATATCAGTGAGCTCTTCCAGAGCTTCTTCCGAGTTTTTAACTGCGAAATATTCGTCTGATTCTTCTTTGAGCTTGCGATTCAGTTCGACGGTATATTCTTGTTCGTCCAATATGCGGGTACGGAATTCTTTGCCCGTGGATTGAATGATGTTAGGAATCAGATCGCGAACGAGTTTGTTGTATGTGGGCATAATAGATGTTTCCTTTCATGGAAAGTTTAATCTTCCTGACGACGGCTTTCTTCAACAGCCTCCTTCTCTCGTTCAATGTAATCCAGCGCTTCTTGATCATATGAGATTTCACCGCAATGGGTACAACGATTAGCTGGCACTGCCGGAATGGTACACTCTATTTCTTGAACTATGATCTTTTTATATTCCATAAATACTTCTGATCCCTGCTGCCCGCATGAATCGCAGATTCTATCGTTTATACTTCCATCCAGCTCTTTAAATCTCTTAACTTCCTCTTTGTCTCCATCGCACAGTCCTAAATCAATTTCTAGTTCGAACAGAAACTCGCATATAATATCGTGGTGCTCATCCGACAAAGCAGAGCTAAGCTGATATTGATTCAATAAACTGACCAAGCAAAAATCCGCAGGCAAATGTACGCCATTTACTGACTTTATTACGCCAAGCTCTTTTAACTCTTTGTTTGTCAGCATATGTTCCTTCCTTTCACTGTCAACAGAGGCATCTCTTGTCTATGCTAGTCCTACGTCTGAACAACTATGACCTCTCTTCTCTAAGTCTTTCTACGAACGCAATATCCGCCGGGGCAAATTCAAACTCCGTCAGTTCATTTGCATAAACCCATTTGTACTCATCGTGATCAACCAAGATAATATTCCCGCTCACCAGTCTGGCTCGATATGCATATAAGCGAATCTGTGTTGTCCCATAGCTATGATCATTCAATCCAAATGCTTCATATGGATCTATACTTATATTCATTTCTTCCAGCAGCTCTCTTTTCAAGCATTCCTCTGCCGTTTCGCTGCTCTCAATTTTCCCACCGGGAAATTCCCAAAACCCTTCCTGCGCCTTGCCTTTTCGGCGCCTTGCTATGAGAATCTGGCCTAACTCATTCTCAATGATGGCTGCTGCCACCTCAATCATACCAGTACACATCCTATCCAATTGCTTTATTGGCTACGGGGACCAGTTCCGGAGGCATTTCATGCTTCAATTTCCAGACAAAACTCATCGGCTTATTGCCCTCATGCCGCACATATTCAGCTTCCCCTAAAAAAACGAACGAGGATGTATAGTTATTTTCTTCTTTAAATTCCCGGACGAACAAAACAATTCGATTTCCCGTTTGTTTATGTTGAATGTATCTCTTTGCTGTGTTGGTCTCTTCCGAAATTCGGCTTTGAGTCTGCCAATGGAATAGGCGCTCATTAATCGCATAGTCCTCATAAAGGGTCGACGGAGAGAAGTCCTTATCCGATTTATTTAACGTAATAAAGAAAATATCCGTTGCCTTTTCCTCGAGATACTTTACCCCTTCGCGGAAAGACGGTGCCTTCTCTTCGTTCCAAACTCCAAAGGCTGCAAGTATCTGATCGGTTGAATAGTTACAATGTAAATCTAATGGACACGGGTAAGGAAGCTTGTTTCTCTTATCCACAAAGGTGATATGTGCGTAATTATATTTTAAAATTTCTAGAATTTCTTCTCGCAGCGTCAAGTTCTCAAGGATAAATTGGACCCCTTGGCTAATATCGTTAAACCCTTGCTTGGAGGGCTCTGAGCGGAAGAAGGTATAGTAGAACAGATTCAACATCAAATGTTCTTCCTCCGTTTCCACCTCCTTTTCACCCTCGATATAGGCGATTAAAAACCCCAAGATTCTACGTGAGTTCATGCTTAGCAATGCCGGAATTCTCTTTATGAGTGGCTCCATATTATTCATACCCAGCGACTCCAGCAAACCTGCTTCAGCCATTAACCCTCGTAATGTCCGATTACCGTTGCGTCCACCATAAAACTCATAGAGACTCATGTTATGATATCGCGTAAAATTGTCCAGTGTTAAGCTTAACCCGCTGTCTTCTGTGAAATATTTGATCTTGCCAATTAGATTTCTACGATTAATTGTTGCTTGCTTTAAATTCCGTAGAATATAATCCCTGGCCTGTTTCTCAAGCTGGACAAAACTACCACGGGGCAAACTTGAAAAACCATGTTCAACATAATGTTGAATCGAATGCTTTGTTTTGCCTAGTAGGGCTCTGAACTTGTCTTGAAAGCGATATTCTTGATGAGCCTGACCAATAAAATCAAGAACCGTCAAACATTCCTTACGATCCGCTAGCCGGAGCCCACGACCAAGCTGCTGCAGAAATACAGTCATACTCTCGGTTGGCCGCAGGAACAATACCGTATTTACTTCTGGTATATCCACCCCTTCATTATAAAGATCCACAACGAAGATGACTTTGACATCCCCCGAGACTAATTTCCCCTTGGCCGTGTTACGTTCCTCATCGGTGGACCTGCCATGGAGTGCAATCGCAGAGATACCCGACTCGTTAAATACCTTCGCCATATAAAGAGCATGATCCACACTCACGCAAAACCCAAGCGCTTTTACCTCGTTGATGTCCGTCGTGTATTTCTTTAAGCTCGTTAAAATTTGACTTGCTCGAATTTTATTGTGCGTATAGAGCTGCTCCAACTCATTGAGATCGTATCCCCGTCTAGACCATTTCACCTGTGACAGGTCAATGTTATCCGTTACTCCGAAATAATGAAAAGGAGCCAGTAACTTGCGATCGATTGCATCTGTAAGTCGAATTTCTGCCGCAATTGTATCATCAAAGTAATGCAGAATATCCTTTCCGTCCATTCTTTCAGGCGTAGCCGTCAATCCTAATAAAAGCTTGGGCTCATAATAAGCTAACAGCCTGTTATAGGATGGTGCGGTAGCATGGTGAAACTCATCCACAACGATGTAGTCATAAAAATCCAAAGTCGTTTTTTCCGCAAGCTTGATTGAATTAAAGCTCTGGATGCTGATAAATAAGTGATCCACAGAACCTGCTTGATTACTACCAACTTGAAGCTCTCCAAAATTCAGATCCTTCATAATGAAGCGGAAAGTGTCCAAGCTTTGCTTTAAAATCTCTTCCCGGTGGGCGACAAAAAGCAGTCTTGCTCTTGGGTTCCGCCCGGCAAATCGTTTATAATCAAACGCAGAAATAACTGTCTTTCCTACACCGGTAGCAGCGACCAGTAAATTCCTCGTTCTCCCGTAAACAACTCTTTGCGCTTCGAGCTTTTCGAGAATTTCCTTCTGGTAGTCATAAGGGGTCAATGTAAAATGAAAAGGAATTTGAGCGCTCCCCTGCATTTTTGATTTGCTCAAAGCTTGCCGCAAAAGAGTTTGATTAGACTCCTCTGTCGGATCAAAAGCTTTAAACTCACGATCGTTCCAGTAACTCTCGAATGTAGCCTCAATCTTTTTGAGTACGTCATAGGAGTCCCTCTCCGTCACCTTGAGATTCCATTCCAAACCGCTTGTGAGCGCAGGATTCGATAGGTTGGATGATCCTACATAGGCTGTCGTAAACCCCGTATCTCGCTGAAATAAGTAGGCTTTGGCATGTAGCCGGGTCCGATCCGTGTCATAGGAAACTTTAATTTCTGTGTTCTGCAGCTTGCCAAGCTCGATGACAGCTTTATAGTCCGTCGCTTCCATGTAAGTTGTTGTAATTACACGAAGGTGCCCGCCATTGGAAGTGAATTGCTCCAACTGTTCGATCAGGCAGCGTAGTCCGCTCCATTTAATAAAGGAAACTAACAGGTCGATGCGATCCGAGGTTACAATTTCTTGTTTGAGCTCGCTCATCATATTCGGCTCAGAGTGGGCACCTGTGAATAAGGAGCTTTGAGATAATGGCGTCGTGGGCCTGTTGATCTTGGTTTCTTTAATACCACGAATATGATTGAGCTTAGAATAAACGTAGGTTAATAATTCACCTCGTTCATCTAACTGCCACTCCTTCAGTTCCTCATGCCCCAACGTACTTTTCAGCGACTCGATAATATCGTTACAAGCACGAACCTGCATGAGAACGGCATGCGCGTCATCGCTGCTTTGTTCACGGACCATTTTCAGCGCTCGGCGTGTTACTGCCGCCAAATAATTGGACAGCTGTTTACGCGCCTCCTCCGCATCGAGCGCTTCAATTCCAATTTCATAAAGAGATGGGTCCAGCTCTGAGAGTTGTTTCCTTGTCAGTTGATTGATTAGCTGCTCGTAAAGACCGAGTTTCATGTTGCACCTCGTTTAAAGAAAATTTCGAATTCAACCGATAGATGTGACTATAATACCAATATAAACCATTAGATAGTCCGGAGGTTCTAAACTTTGATTCAAAATATATTGCAATACTATATCGATTACGAAAATACGATGCGTTTTGCCCAAAGTTCCCTTGCTGATAGATGTGAAGGAGAATATTATAACCGAGGTATCGTGAAGCAGGGTTCTTTGCTTTATTCGGATATGCAATCGAAAAAAATCAGATTAATTCAGAAGAGATTATTACATCTATTGAACTTTAAAGGCTCTGAAATGCAAAAGAACTTAACCAGCCTTTTAAATGATTTAGTTCCAAGTTTTCTTGACGGGACGATGGACGTGGATACATTTCTACAAACCTTAAATGTTAATTCTCATCCTAATGAAAGAGCTATGAGGACATTTTTAGGAGAAATTATCCAAAATGACCAATTGACCTTATGCTACCCTTTACTAACTAAAGTTGTAAAGAATAAAAAAATCGTTCACCCTTTGATCGTGTTTACGTGTCGATTAAACCAGGACGATACTTTACATGTAGAAAAATTCACCATTAGCCGTGAGGCCCTAACAATCGTTGCAGCCTATTGCGACGACCAGTCACATATGGATACGGAAACAGTAAAAAGCAAAGAAATAACCGAGGTCTTGCATGCTCTACGAGATTGCAAACAATCAAACATAGACGAAATTTTAAAAATTCTATATCGGGAGCTAAATATTAAATTCGATCAACGGGAACCCAGCTTTCTTGAAAACCCTAAATACTTTAAACCGTTTGAAGGCTGGCGAATGCTTGAGCAAGCTTTTGTAACTCTAGATTGGTTTGGGGATCTCATTGAACCTATCTTTCGTAAAGAGCTGCATCGAGTCAAAAACCGTATGGAGTCTCTTCCGTCGAATCTATTGAAAAAGTACTTGGCTGGAGACGACAACAGCCAGCTATTTGAATCATGCGAACAAGCTGAAGCTGATTTGTTCCATTGGGGCAGTTACACGGATCAATATCCGTTAACGAGAAACAATGGCAGATTATTGGCCGAGGAGAAAAATCAGAACTGCTTTCGGTGAATGGTCCCCCTGGAACAGGAAAAACGACTCTTTTAAAAGAGCTCATTGCCGACTATACCGTTAGGAAAGCGTTGTTGTTGGTGGACAATTGGGATACTTCTTGGGAACAAATCGATGCCGGGAATAAAAAGAAAGCTGTATACCGTTCACCTCTAGGCGGCGTCAATCCCTATTCTATTATCATAACGAGCACGAACAATACCGCAGTTGACAATATCGGCACCGAGCTAAGAAAAGAAATCCCCTTTTTAAACTCATTTCTAAATACACTAGCCGAACCTCCGGAGGATACTTCCGGCTTGTTTTGTGCACGCTTAGGCAACAACTCAAACATGGAGAGCTTCCGTTCAGGGCTGGTAAAGGCTTTACTAAACGGATTACGTAGCGACTCGCAGATTCAGCCTTCACTTGGAGTTATAGAACGATATCGGAACCATCACAACTCCCTTGATTGTATTCGTAAGCTCCTGAATCAATGGACTCTGCAGAAACGACAGCTCAGCTCTCACCTTCAAGTGTTTGTAGGCAGCGAAGAATGCTTAAACCAAGCAATATTCGCCTATGAAAAAAAGATTCAAGAGAAGCAACAAGAAATGATTGTTGTGGAGAAGCAAGTTTATCAATATAAAACAGCATTCTATGAAGCAGATGAGCAGTTCAAACTACATCAAGCTGCCGAGAAAAAAATTTCAACCCAGCTCCCAGATCAGGAAGAATCGATCAAGAACGCTTATTCGATTCTTGAGACTTTTCGTCAAAAAAAGCAAAGCTGGCTACGCTTCTTCCTGCCAAGCTATATAAGCTATCTGCGGAGCTATGTTTCTGAATCTTATATTGAGATAGAGCTGATCTCCAAAGCTAAACAAGCTCTTCACGACTCTAACGAGCAATTAGTCTCCCATGTAGCTCAGGCACGGCTCAAAAACGATGAGGCCTGTCAATTTAACGAAAAGGCAGAAACTTGCCAGAAGTTATACGATCAGCTCCAGTCAGAGATAACACTATTGTCAGAAGACCTTAGCCAATTAATTAACTGCCTGGGGACTGGTAAGCAAGTATCGTCTGCTATCCTGCAGGAAGATGAAGATTTAGATATCTGGTCGGCCTCCCAATACCAGTTGACCAATTCATCCGTACTGTTGAAGTTAAGGTATCAGCTCTTCCTAGATTCTCTGGAAGTCATCGAGCAATATATCATCAAACACAGGCAATTTATACTTCACAATATGGAAAAGATTCTTGGCGAACGATGGTTTCAACCTTTCTATAGCGTTGACCATCAAAGAGACGCCGAGTATAAAGAAGCACTTTTAGCATTGTGGGAAACCTTTTTCATCTGCTTCCCGGTAGTCACAACAACGCTTCATTCTTTCAAGGAAGACACGTTTCAGCTCCTCCCAGGAGTTGTCGATACGGTGTTCGTAGATGAAGCTGGGCAAATTCTGCCTCACTATCTTTGTGCTCCGCTTTATCGAGCAAGAAGAGCCATTGTTGTCGGAGATGTAGAACAATTGGAGCCTGTCCGCACAGTGCAATTGGATTTAATTAATGACTATAATAGCATCCCGGAAACCCTGCATGCATCGGTTTGCGTGGAGCGAAACAGCGTTCAACATTACGTTGACCGTAATTCCGATTGGTTTGAGCTTTTTAAAGGCCAAAGGGTTGGATTGCTTTTAACCGAGCATAGACGTTGCGAAGCTGCCATCATGCGCTTTTCAAATCAATTTGTTTATGAAAATAAGCTTGTCATCACTAATCCGGACAGTCACGACCAACTGTTCGGGCGCAACATGCTTGCATTTGATGTACGTGGAGCTAATAAAAGGAATGCGAACGAAACGGAGATTCAATTCTGTCGTCGACTAATTGATAGATACAAAGAACTATATGGTCCCGAGATTGTGTCGGAGATCGCAATTATTGCACCATTTTATAAGCAAGTACAAGAACTGTCTCGAGCGATTCCTGAAGTTAAATCCGGGACGGTTCACTCTTTCCAAGGTCAGGAAAGAAAAATCATTTTATTTACCTCCGTCATTGATTCCTACACCGGAAAACTAGCCGGATTGAGTTCATTCATCGGCGGCAAGAGCAATATGCTTAACGTGGCCCTATCAAGAGCCAAAGAACAATTTGTCTGGATTGGCAATCTGGATGTTATGCGGAACTTAAAGAAAGATAACTTCTTGCATAAACTTTACAAAGTCATGCTTGAAGTAGGAGCGTGCTTTAGCCCATATGACAACGAAAATATTAGAGGCCATTTTAAAGATAGTCATGATGCAGAGGCGTACCAATTATACGCGGACACTGTCAGCGGAGGTCCGTCGGCGAGTCCATTCCAGAACTACTTGAAAGAACAATTTCCGGCCGGAATTATTCTGAAGCCTGCCCAACACCATGCGCTGCTGCTTAAGGCCATCCAATTGGCATCAAAGAGTATTCGGATTCTCTCTCCATGGATGATGTATACGGTAGTTGATGAAGCATTTCGTCAATCTCTTCGTGAATCGATGGACCGTGGGGTGGATATCCGAATTGGCTTTGGTTACAAACCATCTAAATTAACATTGGCAGATATTGATAAAATTGTGCAGCTGGACAACTTCGGCAGTGGATTAGAGAAAACCCGTGATGCCGTCGAGTCTCTGTTGGGAATACTGGGGGATCGCCTGGCTTACGTCCCTCCCATTCACAGCAAGATTTTGCTTATTGATGATCAGTTTCTTTTTATCGGATCGCATAATTGGTTATCCAACAAAGGCAGGCAAAACCGAGATGAAATAAGCTGTCTACTTATGAAACGGGAAGCCATAAAGTATGTACAAGAACAATACCTAGAGCCTTTGTTAAGTAAGGGTTTGGACGATACTGGGGATTCGCAATTTATTTAATTCCAAATCAAAGGCGCTGATAGCTCAGCGCCTTTTTTAGGCTAGTTTTTATCGTACCAGCCAACGATAATCTTGTCTGCAATCCACGATGTGATCAATATACACTGTTTTATCTTGAATCTGATACAGCACCAAGTACCATTTCTCTACAAACATTTTATGATATTTATTAGGCGGAATAAATTCGGCGTCAAGGAACGGAAAACGCTCCGGCATCCGCTCCAGCGAGCGAATTGCCTGCAACAATTCGTCTTTTGCCCTACGCGCAGCATCAGGGCTCTTTTCAGCTAAAAAACGAATATGGCTTTCCAGCATTTGTCGTGCACGATTAGAAACAAGAATTTTATAGCGAGGCATTTTTTCCATGTTGTACCTCATTAATAATCCGGTCCAATTTATTGTCCAACTCATCAGGTGTCACGCCAGCGTGTCCAGCCAAGCGATCCTCTTGAACAGCCAACAGCTCTTCACGCAGCCTAAGCATTTTTTCTCTGCGGGAGAAAGCTTCAATATCCATCACAACCAGATCTCCCTCGCCGTTTTTGGTCAAATAAACCGGTTCTCCGGATGCTTTACATAAGTCGGCAATCTCATTATAGTGTTGTCTAATACTCGCGGAAGGCTTGATTAACATCTCGCTCACTCCTTGTGTAGTTATACTGTAGCTATATTATACCCATTTCATACTATGCGCTCAATATTCCTTTACTTCTCCGATTAAAGTTGAAACATTCGCGGCTCTGTCGAGAATTTTACCCAATGCATTCCATCACTCTATCGAAGCCCTTCCGTTGAACGGTTACTAAACTTATTTCCCCTCTACACCCCCCACCCATTGTAAATGAGAACCATTATCACTTATAATAAATGATAGTTTATAATCTTTAATCCGTAATCACCAGCCCAACAAGTCAAGAAAGGAATGAACTGGCTCATGAAAGTGAGTGATCATCTATTACTATGGAATCATGCCTCGATTAAGGTTGTGGATGTGCGTCACACGGTCATGGAGCCGGGGGATGAGCTGCGCTCCTATCGGTTGCCTTCCAGCACTTTTATCCTTACGATTCGCGGAAGCGCGCAGGTGTGGATGGACGGAAACACGATTTTCGTCGATCGGTTCCATGTGCTGCACGGCGGCAAGGGAATGTGTTTGGACATCACCGCTCAGGACTCTTTCGAATTTTATATGATTTTATATAAAGCCATTCTGGCCCTGCCTGCACGCCAATCATTAGTAAAGCTAATGGAGACGGACAATCCTTTTCAATTGCAATATAACTTTGCTCCAGATTATCCGCTTCCTTTATACCATCGAGTAGAACGGATGGAAAGCGAGTGGCTGCACCCTAGCATGCTCGAGAAGTTACATATAAAAATCTTATTCTATCAATTTGTCCACGAGCTTTTAAGTCAGATGAGCCAGCAAGGCATTCAAGGTAAAAAGGTCGATCTTGTCTCGCAAGCGATACGCTACCTTCAGGATCATTATGGAGAGAGGGTAACGCTTGACGAGCTTGCTGAGCTGCTCGATTGCAGCGTGAGCTATTTGTCGCGGAAGTTTAAGCAGACTGTCGGCAAGAGCCCCATTGACTACATGATTGCGCTTCGCATCGACAAGGCAAAAGAACTTCTGCTGAACACGGACGCCACGCTGCAAGAAATTGCGGAGAGCGTCGGCTTCTCGGATGACAGTTATTTTAATCGAATGTTCAAAAAGCAGGTGGGCCTGTCGCTTGGTCAATTTAAAGCAAAGGTTCAAAATAATCCTGCCGATCGTTCAAGATATGCCATTGTCCCACGCAGACTCAGTCGTTATATTGGTAATGGTTATGAAAATCATTCTCAATACAAGAAAGTGGGAGTCTCTTCAATGTACAGAGGAAAAAGAACACCAATGGCTGCATCCTTAATGCTTTGTTTTATTTTATTGCTTAGCGCTTGTTCGTCAGGTACGTCAAATACAAACTCTGCAAATAGCAGCTCTAACTCGGCGGGCGCCAATGTCTCGACAACGTCCCCCGCTCCAACGGATGCGACCGCGGCCGAAGCGCCTCGCGTCATCAAACACGCAATGGGAGAAACAACGCTGACAGGCACGCCCCAGCGTGTCGTTATTTTGACAAACGAAGGCACGGAGGCACTGCTTGCGGTAGGCGTTAAGCCGATCGGAGCTGTCCAATCCTGGAGCGGCGATCCATGGTATGACCACATCAAGGATGAAATGCAGGAGGTTACAGCAGTCGGTGATGAGCTGCAGCCGAATATTGAATTGATCGCCAGCCTGAAGCCAGACCTGATTATCGGAAATAAGATTAGACAGGAAAAGATCTATGACCAACTGAATCAGATCGCTCCAACGGTATTCGCGGAAGACTTAAGCGGAGATTGGAAAATCAATTTCAAGCTGTACACGGAAACTCTCAATAAGGCCCAAGAAGGCGAGAAGGCAATGGCCGAATATGACAAGCGCGTTGCCGAGATAAAAGCCAAGCTTGGCAGCAAAGCGGATACCAAAGTATCGGTGGCACGCTTCTCGGCTTCTCAAGTCCGGATTTATCAAAAGCAAACGTTCTCCGGTGTTATCTTGAACGATCTTGGCATCGCACGTCCGGAATCACAGGATAAGGATAGTTTCATTGAGAAAATGACTAAAGAAACTATTCCTAGCATGGACGGAGACGTCTTGTTCTACTTTGTTTCGGAGGACCCAGGCAAAACGGATGCAGCCAAAGTCGTCGAAGAATGGATGAACGATCCCCTGTTCAAAAAATTAAATGTCGTGAAAAACGATAAGGTTATCAAAGTGAATGAAGCGATTTGGAATACGGCGGGTGGATATAAAGCGGCAAACCTGCTGCTTAATGAGATCGTTACCTATTTTGACATCAAGTAATTTGGCATAAAAGATGTATAAGCTGACGTCGTGAGAACATGACGTCAGCTTTTTATGATGAGAGGAATGAACTTATATGGCTATAGGGCTGCACAGCCGCAGGAGCAAACAGGCAGGTTTAATCATTGGCTTACTGCTGCTGCTTGCCGGCATGCTTGCCAGTATTTTGTACGGCATTCATACCTATGAGCTCAGAGATGTATGGCTGGCCTACACCCAATTCGACGATTCCGAGGCACATATTATCATTACGAACACAAGGATGCCTCGTGCACTCATTGCGGCAGCGGTAGGGGGAAGCCTCGCTATTGCGGGAGCTATCATGCAGGTACTGACCAGGAATCCACTAGCCTCCCCTTCTATATTCGGCATTAACTCAGGTGCTGTATTGTTTATCGTAATCGCACTGGCCGTTCTCGGTTCTTCGCTGACGATGAGCGGAATGGTGTGGATCGCCTTGGCTGGCGCAGCCGTCACATCGCTGCTTGTGTTTACGCTTGGCTTCCAGGGTTTGAATGGCTTTGAGCCGATCCGACTCACACTAGCCGGTGCATCCGTTGCGGCATTTGCTTCGTCCATGACTTCCGGCATTATGCTGGTGAATAAACAATCGCTTGAGGATGCCTTGTTTTGGATGATTGGTTCGGTGTCAGGTAGAGAAATCGATCATCTGCTCATTGTGCTGCCCTATCTTTTAATCGGCTGGATTTTGTCGCTGCTGCTGTCAGGTTCCTTAAATGTAATGGCGCTTGGTGATGACAATGCCAAAAGTCTGGGACAGCGGATGCTGCTCATCCGGGTACTATCCGGTATTGCCGTTGTTTTACTGGCAGGCAGCTCCGTCGCCATCGCTGGTCCTATCGCCTTCATCGGCTTAATTGTGCCGCATCTTTGCCGGTATCTCGTAGGCAACGACTACCGCTGGCTGCTGCCCTATTGTGCCTTAACGGGCGGTCTTCTGCTCGTATGTGCAGATCTTGCCTCGCGTTTCATCCTTATGCCCAAGGAAGTTCCAGTCGGCGTGGCTACCGCGCTTATTGGCGTGCCATTCCTGATTCATGTGGCGAGGAGGAGAAACCATGCATAAAAGGAAAAACCAAAAGGCAGTTATTCTAATAACTGGACTTAGTCTCGCCATGCTTGCGCTAGCTATCGTTTGCTTGTCTATTGGAGGGATGAGCATCCCTCTTAAGGAAACCATTTTATCACTCATCGGCAAAAACGAAGCAGCAAGCGACTTGATCATTATGCAGTTTCGTTTACCGCGTATCCTCGCTGCCATATTAATTGGGGCTGCTCTAGCAGTTGCCGGTGCCATACTTCAAGGCGTCATTCGCAACCCGCTAGCCTCCCCGGATCTGCTGGGCGTGACAGGAGGCGCTTCGGTAACCGTCGTGGCGTTTATGACCCTATTCACCGGTTATAGCGTTCACTGGGTACCGTTCATCGCTGTTGCTGGTGCGATTCTTACCGCTTCCATCAACTATGCATTAGCTTGGAAAAATGGTATTTCCCCTTTCCGACTCGTCTTAATCGGTATAGGCATATCGACCGCTATGGGCGCGCTGACGATGTTTTTGCTTATTAGCGGTCCTGCCTATTTAGCCGCACAGGTGTTGAACTGGATGACAGGAAGCATTTACGGGACGAGTTGGAAATATATCGGGGCGCTTTGGCCGTGGGTCGCCGTTTTTATTCCATTGTCCATCCTTTACGCCAAAGAGTTGAATGTGCAATCGCTGGGAGAAGCGACTGCTATCGGACTCGGGAGCAGGCTTCAGATAAGTCGGATGGTCTTGTTGTTTTACAGCGTTGCGCTCGCGGGAGCTGCCGTCGGCGTGGCTGGGATGATCTCGTTTATCGGATTATTGGCGCCTCATATGGCGAGACGGCTTATCGGCAATTCGTATAAGCTGGTCATTCCGGTATCGGCGTTGCTTGGCGCTATGATTCTTTTGCTCGCGGATCTGGCCGGGCGGATGCTGTTCCAGCCGCTTGATATCCCTGCGGGAGTGTTTACGGCTGGGGTTGGAGCTCCGTTTTTTATGTACCTGCTGTTTAAACGGAAAGCTGTGGGATGAGGGTTTGGATGCGGGACGAGTGTTCTGCTGCGGTAGACGTTAAGCTAGACCTCAACAAAAAAGAGCAGGTGCCGCGGGCGCCTGCTCTTGGTGTTCCTGTACAGAAACATGTGTTAAGGGATTAATAAAATCTTTCCCGTGCTTAACCTGCTCTCCAAAAATCGATGGGCTTCCACGCCGTCTTTCAGACTATAACGTTTCGGGTCTTCGATTCGCAGACGTCCTTGCCGCATCTCTTCAAAGAGCGCTTCTGATCTCTTGATTCGATCAAGATGTGTTGTAACATGATTCCAGAGATCGCCACCGGACAAGGTTTTTGAAGAGTCCATTAACATGCGAGGGTCAATTAGTGGTGGGTTTCCTCCGGACATGCCGTAAAAAACAACAGATCCCTTCGCTTTTGTTGCTAAAAAACTATCCATTAAGGTAGTCCCTACGGAATCAAACGCAGCATCTACACCTATCGAGCCTTTGGACCAGCGAATCACTTGATCTGCCCAATTCGTGTCATAGAGTATGATTTCATCGGCGCCAGCTCTTTGCACAGCCTCTCGCTTCTCGTTCGAGGAAGTAAGCCCAATTACTCTTGCTCCTTTGGTTTTACAGAGCTGTGTCAATAACTGCCCAACGCCGCCAGCAGCAGCATGCACCAAAATATCATCACCGGATTGAACCACATAGCTGTCATTAACCAAATAATGCGCCGTCATCCCCTGAAGCAGTATTGCCGCCGCCTGATCAAATGTAATATCCGCAGGTAATGGAATGGAACGGTCAACAGGTACCGCTACGAATTCAGCATTCGCATACGGTACATCCGCAAACGCAACCCGGTCTCCGACCTTTACATTGTCTACGTTCTGAGCCACTTGTTCAACAACTCCGGCTCCCTCATACCCTAAAATATATGGCGGCTTTCCAGCTAGATGATAGTCACCACGCCGTCTGTAGATGTCGGCAAAATTCAGCCCAATAGCTTTCATTCTTACTATTATTGTCCCCGGCTCCAGCTTGGGCTCCGGGATTCCATATATCGAAGCACATCCGGCTCACCGAATTGTTCAAAAATTAATGCTCTCAATTTCCTGCCTCCAAACATTAATTACTATCCCAGTCGATCTTATCACATTCATTGGCTTATTCTACGTTCACCTTGTCACTGCTGTGTCTGTTCTGCCCTCATTCAAACAATCGTTTATGCTTATTAAAAAATTGATGAAAAAAATGTACATTGTCCAGTTCAAACCATTCCGCCGTTTGCAAAGGGGTTCTATCTAGATCATAGATTCTAGCATTCAGCGTACCTAAAACAAAGGGGGAGTGAGTAGCGATAATAAATTGACTGTCAAAATATCGCGCCAGCTCATTGATCTGTTCTGCCAGTTTAATTTGATTGGCGGGAGTGAGCGACGTTTCCGGCTCATCCAATAGATACAATTGGCCAGGAAGCAAATATTCCTCAAAAAACTGCATGGAGGTCTCTCCATTGGAGTATTTTTCTTGAGAGAACTGAATATTCTCCAGCTTCTTTTTAAACTCATATGAATGTTCATATTGTGCCGCCTGAGCCTTGCTCATCCCTTTGTTGATTTCCTCATACAATATCCCGTCACGCAGCATGGTGGATTGCTGTATCTTCTTAATTTCATACAAAATATCCTCGGACTTCATGTATCTGCTTCCCTCAGGAAGCTGTTTGATTTCACGCTCTCGATCATCATACCCAAGCTGATAACTGCTCAAATTAAGAAAACGCTGAGCACTATCACTATGACCATAGCTGGGCATTCTCTCAGAGCCTGTGACTCCCAATTTATTGGCAATGACATTCAGTAAAGTGGATTTTCCAGAGCCGTTGTTACCATACAATACAGTAATTTGGTCAAACAAAAGAACCTCTCCAGCCATGTGTTTAAACACATAATCAGGATATATGTTAGGATTTCGGTCCGTAAAGGAAGAGAGCTTGAAGCTTCTCAGATAAATCATTGGCAAACTCCTTCTGCATGTCTTCTGATTTTGATTCTATTTTACCAGAAAAAAGACATGATTTTCTCAGGTGGCCGCTTCCTCTCTTCAGGCTCAACATTATCCAAATATTGCACTGCACGTAGCTTGTCGTAACATTGCCCTATATTCTGAATGTGGGAAAGAGAGTATATGAAAGGTACATTGATGTTAATTGTCCCATTAAAAAACTGCACCTTAGTTGTTAGATGATGTCTAACAACTAAGGTGCAGTTCAATACGGAGCGATTTAAGCTTTTAGGCTGAAAATGTATACCTATTTACTTCAGTTGATACTCTAATGCCGTTCTTTTTCTATTGCACGAATTTATCTAAACGGTACCACAGCCATTGCTTCTACTTCGATTAGATACTCTGGCTGCGCAAGTGCTTGCACCCCGATCCATGAGGAGGCTGGCGGGTTCTCAGTACCAAAAGTCTCTGTGAGGACCTTTGCGATAAGATCAGCGTCTGGACCTGACTGGAAGTTTGGAATGTAGAGCCTTAACATTTGAATATCATCCGTTGTACCTCCAGCGGCTTCGACGGCGGTAATTACTTGCTTCAATGTCTGACGCAACTGCCCTTCTAGACCCTCTGCATTCATATGGCCTGTGGCATCCCAAGCCACTTGACCCGCAACGTTGACGATTCGCCCAGGCTCGCTGATAACTACCTGAGAGAATCCCCAAGGTTTGCTAGAGAATAACCCTGGCGGTTGAATTGTCTGTCTTGGCATTATACTACTCCCCTTATTAAAAAGTTGAATGACAGCATACAATGCGGTGATTTCTTCGGGTCCAGACTATACAAACGATTGTTTAAACTGTCTTATTTAATTCAAAAGAAATCTGAAAGCTATCTCTAGCTGTATCAATCCTTGACTAGCAGGCAGACCGATTCAACATGACTCGTATGTGGGAACATATCCACCGGTTGCACCTCAACAGTCTGGTATCCACCAGCCTCCAGCACCTGCAAATCCCTGGCCAAAGTGGCCGGGTTACAGGACACATAAACCACTCTTTCCGGCTGCATCTTTAGGATCGTATCGAGCAGTTGCTCGTCGCAGCCTTTGCGCGGAGGGTCAACGACGATGACGTCGGGCGTAACACCTTCCGAGCGCCAGCGCGGAATGACAACCTCGGCTGGGCCAGCCTCGAAGGACGCATTCGTGATGCCGTTCAGCTCGGCATTGCGCTTCGCGTCCTCGATCGCCTCCGGCACAATCTCAACACCATAAACATTGCCCGCACGGCGGGCCAAGAACAGCGAGATCGTGCCGATGCCGCAGTAGGCATCGATGACATTTTCGCTGCCGGTCAGGCCGGCGTAGTCGACGGCGGACTGATAAAGCCGGAGCGTCTGCGCCGGATTAACCTGATAAAATGATCGTGCAGAAATAGCAAAGCGGAGCCCGTCCAGCTCGTCGTAGATGACGTCGCTACCCCAAAGGGTGCGAGTTTCATCACCGAAGATGACGTTGGTCTGCCGCTTGTTAATGTTCTGCACGATGCTTTTCACTTGCGGCAAAGCTTCGCGAATGCCGGCAATCCAGTCCTCCAGGCGCGGAATGCGCGGACCGCTCGTGACCAGGACGACCATCATCTCGCCGGTCACGAATCCGGTCCGCACGACGACATGTCGGAGAATGCCGCGCCCGGTTGTTTCATCGTAAGCGGAGATGCCGACGCGGTTACCGATGGATTTGACCTGCCGCACCGCAGCGTCGTTGTTCTCGTGCTGGATGAGGCACGCGTCCATGTCGACGATGCGGTGCGAGCCGCGGGCGTAAAAGCCGCCGATCAGGCTGCCGGCCGCGCCGCTGTCCAAGTCCGCCATCGCCATGCCGATGGGGACTTGGGCTTTGTTGCGGTAACGCCAAGGCTCGTCCATCCCGATTGTCGGATGGACGAGTATGCCGCGTAAGCCGCTGGTTTGGCCAGCCGCTGCCGCGTTGCCGTCGGCGACTAGCTGGCTGTCACCCCTGTTAGAATCCTGAACCTCCAGCTTGCCGATTCGCTGAAGAGAATCGATCACATGCTGGCGTTTCCAAACTAGCTGCGCCTCGTAGCTCATATGCTGAAGCTGGCAGCCCCCGCATTGCTTGTAAATCGGACAAGGAGCATCGACGCGATGAGGGCTAGCTTGCAACAATTCGAGCTGCTTGGCGTAGCCGTAGGTCTTTTTGACTTTGAGCACTTTGGCGCTCACTCGCTCGCCAGGCAGCGCGCCTTGGACGAACAAAGTGAAGCCGTCGACACGGCCAACACCTTCACCTTCATGCGTCAAGCCGATAATGTCGAGCGTGACGGTATCGTTTTTGTTAACTGGCAATGCTTGTTTCATCATGGTCATCCGTTCTCTATCGTAGTAAAGGCCTGCGGAGCAGCGGTGCTCCGGGGCACGGCGGCCTGCAGGCCGAAATTCATGGCACGGGCGGTTGAATGCGCTGGCTCCAGGCCTGCATCGCATGAGCATAAGCTCTCGCTTCCTACATACAAACATCGCACGAGCGCGAACTCTCTCTGGCTATACCAACATCGCATGAGCGCACTCTCGCTGGCCCTACGCCAGTATCGCATGAGCGCAAGCTCGCACAAGCGCGAGCTAGCTGGCGAGCCCAGCGCCCACTAGTATTGAGCTTTCCCTTCCTCATCCACAAAGATGTTCAAGTGGGAAGGAAGTACCGTAAACGTGCAGGGGAGCGTGCCGCCGTATTCGCCGTCGAGGTTCAGTTGGGCGTAATCGGAGGTTGTGACGGTCAACTGGTTTGTTTTGAAATGGACGATATGCGGATCATTGAAATGCTCTCCGCGCAGAGCAAGCGTGACGATGCGGATAAATTCCGCGAGGTTGCATTTTTTCAGCACGAGCACCTCGAACTGGCCGTCGTCCAGGCTTGCTGCCGGAGCCAGCTTCTCAAAGCCGCCAACAGAGTTGCTGTTGCAGATTAGGAACAACATGATCTCCTCGTGAATGTCCTCGATTCCGTTACCTTGGATGAGCAGCTTCATAGGTCGCAAGCGAGTCATCTTCTCCAGCCCCTTCATATAGTAGGCTAGCTGGCCGATCATCGTCTTTAGCTTGCTTGGCACCTCATACGTGAGCTCAGTCAGCGAGCCGCCGCCGGCGATGTTGATGAAGTATTTTTTGCCGGCGCGACCGACGTCGATAGGACGGGTGTACTGCATCGTGATCAGCTCGCAGGCGTATTCCAGATTGCGGGGAATACCGAGCGCGCGGGCAAAATCATTCGTCGTCCCTACAGGCAGGATGCCTAGAGGGGGGCGGTTTGGCTTTTCACCGAGGCCATTGATGACCTCATAAAGGGTACCGTCGCCGCCGGCGGCGATAATCATGTCGAAGCCGCGATCCGCGGCATCAGCAGCTGCTATGGATGCATCGCCCTCGCCGCTTGTGGCATGCGTGCTTGTCTCGATGCCTCCACGCTCCAGAAGCGTCAAGATTTCGCCCAGTCTCCTCTTCATCTCTTCACGACCGGATGTTGGATTGTAGATTAAACGCGCTCTTTTGTATCCGCTGCTCATGCTTCATCCTCCTGCTCTATCCAGCCACTGCTGGGCCTGCTTTGCCATCCAACGCGCCACAGCCGCGTCCGGTAGCATTGCCCGACCATTATATTCATATTCTAACTCTCCGAGTCGCGCGGGAATCACAGTTGATGTGAAATATCCTTGACTAAGGAAAACGGGTACGACGATTACCCTTTCCTCGGGCCGCTTGCGGCGCATCGCACGCAGCTTGCATGCCGCCTGATTGGGAAGCAGCATCGCATATTCTGCGCGGGCAAAGCCGCCGCCCACCCTCAGTCGCTCCGCGATTCGGCCCAGACCGTCACGCCAGCGTCCGTGAAAAACGGGCTCTATCGAGCCATGGCCGATTAACAAGAGCGCTTCACGGGACGGATCAAGCGACAGCTCTCTCACCTGACACAGCAGCAGCTCTGCGATCTCTGGCTCATCATCAATCGGCTTACCGGGATGAATACGCGCTCCTCCTGTACGAAACGGGTCGAACTCGCCTTCCCTGCGTCCTGCCGGAGGCTGTCCGAATGCCTGCATAATGTCGTCTACATGCGTACTGCCGGAGGAAACGAACAGAGGCAGGACATAGATGTCGGTTGCCCCGAGCGCCAACAGCTCCTCCACCCCGTCCTGAATTAGACGCCCAGTCACAATCTCCAGGAACGACGAAATGACCGGCACAGGGCCGGTCAAATTTGATAGGAGTGCTGCCGCTTCACGAACGGCTTCATCCACGAGAGCCACCCAATTGGGGTCTCTGGAACCATGGCTGATAACAAGAATAGAAGGAATAAATGAATTGCTGTGAGAACCCTTGCCTGCAAGGTCCAGCGTCTCGTTAGCGGAATGCAGATATGCCTCCGCCTTAGGCAACGCTTCTTCCGGAGCTGCTGGTGATCGTCCTTCTTGGCTCCGAAGGAACGGCTCCCTGCGGTCCTGCGGCTTCATTAGCGGTTAAGGCGATCCAGTGTCATCTTATAACCGTCATTGCCATAGTTCAGGCAGCGCTTAACGCGGGAAATTGTAGCCGTGCTGGCTCCAGTCTCCGCTTCGATCTGATTGTACGTGCTGCCCTTACCGAGCATGCGCGCAACTTCCAGACGCTGGGACAATGACTGTACTTCGTTGACGGTGCACAGATCATCAAAGAAAATATAACATTCCTCAACGCTCTTAAGCGTGAGTACCGCTTCAAATAGTTGGTCAATCGCTTTATCATTCAGCTTCTTGAGCTGCATCAACTTCACCCCTGTAAAAGAATCCTAATCTCCATTTTATAGTGATGCGCTAGAGAAAACAACTATCACCGTGTTCACGCTTTAGAGAGTGAATGAATTTTGCAAGCGCTATCCTGCACTAACATGCCCTTCCTCCCCTAGTCCGTGCCAGTCCCCCTCTGGGTTTTTCGGCAAAAACCGGGCGAACGTCCAACCCAAATCCCATTAATGACCATACACTATACGAAAAGCGGAGGCTAAATCCGCAATCCGACAAGGATGTGAAATCCAAGTGAATCCCAACTATCCTTACTACTACCCTAACGAGCCGTATCGCAACACTCCTAATGGCCCCATACAGGGAAGTGTATTCCCCGGCCTCGGAGAAGCCTTTCCCTACAACAATAATTCGCCGCAAACGCTATTCGCGCCGCCGGCTAAATTCCCTACGAGCAGCCCAGCGCCGTCGATTGGTCCATTAGCAACACTCCCAGCGGTTGCCGAAAAATCGACCAAGAGCGGCAGTCTATTCTCTCTCGACAAGCTGAGCGACCTGAAGGGCATCGTCGACAGGATTGGCGGCCTGGACGGCATCATAGGTACGATGACCAAGGCACAGAAGGTCATCGGTGGCGTACAGCAGATGGCACCGCTCATCAAGCTGATGATGGGCTCCTTCGGCAAGAAGGACGCCGATGATTCCAAGCTGGTCGATCTTGAGGATGATGAATGGACACCGCCCAAGAAAAGAAAAAGTACCAAGAAAAAACGCCGTACTAGCAGCGGCGGAGGCGGAGGCTTTGCCAAAGGTGGAGGAGGCAGCTCCAAAAGCGGAAGCAAGCGTCGGCCCAGCTCCAAGAAACGGCCGGGCTCCAAGTCGGGCTCCAAGTCCAAGAAGCGCCGTAAATAGCGCCAGGACGAGTAGCAAAAAAAATAGTTCGCTGCTCATGCTATGGACTTCTGCGTTCAGGCGAACATGCTCCGCCAGTAACCACCGTTGCCTTCTCTAAGCCCTAAGCAAGCTAGTACTCTCCACACTCTAATCTTCTCAGTGGTCGACATACGCACAGCCAATACGGTGGAAGTGCGGCTGCAATGTCCTTTAGCCGCCTACTAGTCACACTCAGCGGCACAAGGCATGCACCCGGCTTTCCGCGGGGTCACACATCACACAGAGCTAGCCCAGCGGCTAGCTCCGCTGCCAGGCCAGTATCAGGCTCAGTGTGAAGTGTGACCATCTTTAATCTGTGCCTCGCCTCATAACAAGGCACAGTTCCACCCAACTCTACCCTGCACCTAGCCTCTTAGCCTAGGCAGGCTCCTCCTCCTGCCCTGGCAAGCCAGAGAAAACGCTTGCAAGATAAGCCCCAAAAAAGCCCGCTTCCACCGATTTCATCGGCGCAAGCGGGCTTTCAACTA
The DNA here is from genome assembly GCF_002233675.1 of Paenibacillus herberti. Classification (GTDB taxonomy): domain Bacteria; phylum Bacillota; class Bacilli; order Paenibacillales; family Paenibacillaceae; genus Paenibacillus_O; species Paenibacillus_O herberti. The sequence continues at coordinate 108,647 of NZ_NMUQ01000002.1, forward strand.
TAGTGCTTTGATGTAAGGATCTAAGTTGTAAGTATCTACTGGGCTACTCTAGAGGAACAGCCACTTGATGATTTGGAAAATCGTCGCGCTGAGGAACATCGCAATCGGAATTGTAATGAGCCAGGAAACGATAATCCGCCCAGCCATGCCCCACTTAACGGCCGAGAAGCGCTTCGCGCTGCCGACGCCGAGGATGGACGAGGTAATGACATGAGTTGTACTAACAGGGAAGTTGATCATCGTGGCCGTCAAAATGACGGAGGCCGCGCCAAGGTCAGCAGCAAAGCCGTTGACTGGCTCGATTTTGAAGATCTTCGTACCCATCGTTTTGATGATCTTCCAGCCGCCGACCGAGGTACCAAGCGCCATCGCGGTTGCCGCAGACAGCTTGACCCACAGAGGAACGTCTAGATTATCCTGCAGTCCGGCAGAAACGAGGGCAAACGTGATAATACCCATCGCCTTCTGAGCATCGTTCGTACCATGCGTGAACGCTTGGAACGCAGCGGTCAGAATCTGACCCGTCCGGAAGTTTTTGTTGATTTGATGCGGATTTGCCCTCGCGAATACTTTTTTGAGAATCCACATGAGGGTAAATCCGATAGCAAAAGCGATAAATGGTGAGAAGATCAGGGCCTTGATGATGTCAGAAAAACCGCTCGCATTGATTGCGCCGAAGCCCGCTGACGAGATGACCGCACCGGCCAAGCCGCCGATCAACGCATGAGAGGATGATGATGGGATTCCGAACCACCAGGTAATAAGATTCCAAATAATCGCGCCGAGCAAGGCTGCGATAACGATCTCCTCGCCATTTTGCAGGGTGGCCGGGTTGGCCACGCTGCCGCCGATAGTCTTGGCGACACCAGTAAAGCTGAGAGCGCCGACGAAGTTCATGGTCGACGCCAGGAGAATTGCGGCACGGGGCTTCAACGCCCGAGTGGAAACCGAAGTGGCGATAGCATTGGCCGTATCATGGAAGCCGTTGATAAAGTCGAATGCTAGTGCCAAAAAGACCACTAATGCCATTACAATATATACTGTATCCATAACGGTAAGGTTGGCTCCTATCCTTAGCTGTTGCGCATAATGATGGATTCAAGCGTGTTGGCGACATCCTCGAAATAATCCGTCGTCTGCTCCAGCATTTCGTAAAGCTCTTTGCGCTTGATCAGCTCGATTGGATCTTTCTCTTTGGCAAACAGCGCCTTGATGCTTACACGCAGCAAGTCGTCAGCCTGATTCTCCAGCTCGTTGATGGCGATGTTTGGCTCGCGGATGGCAAGCAGCTTCTTCTGCGTGAGCAAATAGATAGCTTTCTTAACCTGATGGGAGTTGCGGACGAGGTTGTCCGCGAACAAGCGAATATACTCATCCTTGTCCGTTACCTGGTACATCTCAAAACGGGAAGCACAAGCCTCGATTTCGTCGACCACATCGTCAAGAGCAGTCGTCAGCGCCATAATGTCATCGCGCTCAATTGGCGTGATAAAGGTCCGATTGAGCTCAATGATCATCGTATGGGTATAACGGTCACACTGACTCTCGTATTCTTTCATTGCCTTAGCGAACTCGCCGACATTCGACAAATCATCCACGCCTCTGGCAAAAAACTCTACGGTCTCGACAATCGTATCCGCCATTTCTTCCAGCGTTTTGAAGAAAATATTCTTCTTAGCCATGTTCGTCCCCTTTGCTTTCAGGAAAATGTTACTGCCGCCTTTTCAGGCCCAACTTATCTTATCACAGTTCATACTCATGTTGTAAAGGAATTGTAAAGACAAAATAGGCCTAATGCAAAAATTGTCGTATCTTGCCGCATCGAAACATTCCAGCGTTCGACTCTCCATTCAGTTTTTACCTAAAAATTCTAATTTATGTAAATAATAATTCGTCATTTCCGCTCAACTCAAAAAAGAAGGCTCTCGCAGTGGAGACACCTTCTTAACGTATTCATATATTGCAAGCGCCCGGAGCTATCCTCAACCGAATTGCAGTCGCTCACCGAGTCCCGGCTTGTCCGGGATAATCAAAAAATGCGTCTGCCCAGGATACAGCGCCGCCTCTGTAGCTCCGTCATACAGCCGGATGGGATCATCTACAGCGCTGCGTTTCCATTGAACTTCCCGCGCCTTGCCTCGCTGGAACAACATCGCCTTGCCACCCTCGGACAGATCGACGGATCTTCGTCCCGCGTCATCCAGGACGCGATGCGGAGCCTCCAGCACAACTACGTTGTCAGCTGCGAGCTGCTTGCCATCATTCAGATCCGTGTGCGGCTCGTCATTGATGAATCTCATAAACCGCTGCGCCCCGGAGTCATACCGGTATGAGACCTTGTACGATTTCAGCAAAAAGGTAACATCGAGCGTTGTCGCCGCGCTGCCAGCCGGCTGCGCAGAATCTCCTTGTATGAACGGATACGAGCGAACCGTGCCCTGCTGGCTGGTTTCGAAGCCTTTTCTGTCGATACCGGCCGCAAGCTTCTCCAAATTCGTGTACAAGTTATGTGGTGCTTTCCTAGACTTGTCCCTCCAGAAATAGGACCCTGCATTCGTAATCTCATCCAGATGATTCAGCTTCTCTTTGGAAAGCTGGGCATATCCGTCCGGGCTGCCCCCGGCATGAATCATTATGGCATCCTGACTTTTAGCTAGGTCGATAAAATACGGGCGAATGCTGCGTACCGGGCCGATTGCTCCCGTCAGCGGCTGGCTCTGAAACACGGCCAGGATACGTGTGACCTCTCCTTCCGCCAGCACTTCATAGAGCAGGTCGGCGGATCCCAGCCCGGATTGCGGCCTCGCTTTGGGATGGTTGTTAATCATCACGAGATACGGTCTTGCATCAATCGGCCCCTGCACGCCTTTGCCGGTTAACGGCGCTGTGAATGCAGGTACGATCGGAGTTGGCGAAGCGCTTGGCGCTGCGCTAGGAGCCATAGTTGCAAGCGGCGGCGGATCCGTCTCGACAGGAGCTTCCGCCTGCTCGCTGCAAGCCGAGAGCAGCATGGCCATTATGAGCAATCCAGCAACGCTATTGACGTTTCTTTTCACTTGTCCTCACCCTACTTCATCATAGACCAGGGGACAACATATGGAAACTATTTTCGCCGAAATTCCTCTTCCAGAAGTGTGTCCCTAATCTTCCTCAGACGGATAATGATTCCAAAAGCAGCTCATACTACGTGCATGCCGGGAGCGGGAACAATCCCTGTGCTGGAAATCAGGCAAGAAAGGAGCTTTTTCGGCATGCGAACTTCGTCTACCATTGGAGTCTGGGCCTGCATCATATCCGTTACGCTCGCTAGCGGCGGGGTCGCCAATGTTCTCGTTCCGCCTTATCTTCTATCAAAAGCCGACGGCGATGCATGGCTGTCCGTGCTGATTGCCCTTCCCTTTGTGTTGATCTGGTCCATTGGACTATGGTACGTCATCCGCAAGCTGAACGGGGCTTCCCTGCAAAAATGGCTGAGTACCCAATTCAACCGGCCCGTCTCCTGGTTGATCCGGCTACCCGTCATTTTAATGCTTCTAGTACAAGCAACTACTGCCTCCTGGGAGACCGGACATATCGCCGTGCGGAGCTATATGAACCAAACTCCACTCTGGGTCATTATATTCGCTACTACTCTTCTATGCGTCTGGACCGCGTATTCAGGCTTGCGCTCCATAGCTTATAGTTCTATCGTCCTTATTCCGATTGGCTCGATTCTCGATGTTCTGCTGGTGGGGCTGAATCGCAATCATATGGATTATCGCATGCTGCTGCCCGTGCTCGAACATGGCTACCAGCCCGTTATTAACGGAGCCTTTCTGGCTGCAGCAGGCTTGACTGAGATTTGGCTGCTGATTTGGCTGCAGCAAGAAGTAAAGGGAAGCTTTAAATGGTGGCAGCCCTTCCTACTCGTGCTGTATCTTACCTGGCTTGAGCTCATTCCCGTCGTTCTGAGCATAGCCGTGTTTGGACCTGACCAAGCTACAAAGCTGCGCGGTCCTATTTTGGAAATCTGGAGAAATACCTCGCTTGGGTATTCGATTGAGCACATCGACCTGTTTGCTATCGTACAGAGGACGGCGAGCAACTTTGCCCGTCTTTCGCTCCAATTCTATATCATGACCAGTTTAGCAGGCTTCCGAAGCCCAAAATCCAGAGGTATCTTTATGGCGCTGCTCGCCTTGGCCGTGGCCTCGATCTCTAGCTTACCCATATCCGACTCTACTCTGATTGCATTTCTTTTCCAATTCCAGTACCCGGTATTCATTGTAATGGTGCCTTTAGTGACGGCAATATTGGCTTTTATGCTCCGATGGAGACCCCCAGCACAAAGCTCGAAGGAGGCTGCTGAAACATGAACTCTAACATTCCCACTAATTCAGACCATTCTTCTGCGGCCATTGCCGCTGCCTCTGGTTCAACTGCCCGATCCGAGCATTCGAGCCATGAGCCGCTGCCCAGCCTTGAACAGTTAAAGGAATGGTTTGCCAGAAGCGACGATGTTTCTTTGGTTGAAATCAAATCCGAAGCAACAATGGACAACCCAAGCCCGCACGCAGATAAGAATGAAAGTGCTGATGGACACTTTTCACATCAGGTCCTCGTATTCTGTGGCTCAATGACCGACTCCAAGCTGCTGCATGAAGTCATTCTGCCGCAGTCTCGCTCCGGCCTATCCGCCCAACCCACTTTCAAAATGGCAGAATCCAGTACTAGCACGGTAGGAGCCTGGCAGGAACTGAGACTGCCGAGACCTCTTGTTAATCGTCCGCAGATGACTTGGCACCAATATATGGTCAGGTTGATCTTTGAAGGAAATGCAGTCCTGATTCATGACGATCAAAATAAAGCCTGGTCGATCTCCTCCGGTGCGGTGCCTGGACGCGATCCCTCTGAAGCCGCGACAGAAGTATCCGTACGCGGACCAAAGGACGGCTTTGTGGAGCAGATGCAGGTCAACTCTGCTTTAATTCGCTATCGCCTGCGCAGTCCGGGGTTATGCTGCGAGGAGTACAGCATCGGCAGCCACTCCGCAACGAAAGTAGCTCTTATGTATGACGGTGATATCGCAGATCCTCAGCTCGTGAACCGGATCCGGGATCGATTACTAAAAATTGATGCTGAAGATATCCTTTCTACTCGTCATCTCGAGGACCTCCTCGCCAACAAGCCTTGGTCTCTGCTGCCGCGCAGTACTTATACCGGCAGGCCCGACTTCGCGGTGCAATGCCTGAATTCCGGAAGGGTTGTTATTTTACTTGATGGGAGCCCAACAGCAATTATTGCGCCTGTCAACTTGTTCTTGTTGATGAAGTCTGCTGAAGATGCGCAACAGAGTTATATATTCGTCAACTTTTCGCGGATGCTTCGTTATATAAGCCTGGTTATATCTTGCTTTTTGCCTGGTTTGTATGTCGCTCTCAGTGTTTTTCATGTCGATCAGATTCCATTCAGCCTGCTGGCTACGATTCTCAATTCGCGGCGGGGGCTGCCTCTCAACATGGAACAGGAAATGTTCCTGGTGCTGCTGTTGATCGAAATCTTCCGGGAAGCCGGGGCCCGGCTTCCCGGATCGATTGGCCAGACGCTGACCGTAGTCGGCGGCCTGGTCATTGGCGATGCGGCCGTCCGTGCCGGCCTCATCTCCCCGACCATGATCGTCATATCGGCAATGACCTTTGTCGCTGGCTCGACTTTGGTGAATCAGAGCCTTATCGGCGCCGTGACACTCGTCCGCTTCTATACCTTTTTTGTCTGCTCACAGCTCGGCATATTCGGCTTCATGCTGGCGGTTATCAGCGTCCTTGTCTACGTCACTCGCATCGAGTCTTTTGGCGTGCCATACCTGGCGCCACTTGCACCTCTGCAGATCAAGGATATTCCATCCGGTTTATTTATCGAAACGTTCCGGAAAACGCCGAAAAAGCCTAAAGCTCTGCATCCACAGGAGCCGCTGAAATGAGACCGTTCTACCTCCGTAGCGTATGCGTAATAGCCATGGCGCTCATTATGCTGATTTTAAGCGGCTGTAATGAATTCAGGACAAACAGGGTCTATGTGAAAGCAATCGGATTTGATTATCGAGACGGGGAATATATCATTCATGCCCAGGTACTGGATTTTTCCAACGAGGCCAAAAGTGAATCCGGCACTATCGCGAACAGTAAAACCCCCATCTGGACAGGAGAAAGTCGCGGTAAAACCCTCGATGAAGCAACAGATCAGTTATTGAATACTTCGCAGGAGCGGTTAGATTTTTCCCATGTGACGTCGATCTTGATGTCCCCCGGAGCGCTTAAAAAAATATCACGCAACGATTTGTCCCAGCTGCTCGCGGAATATCCCGAAATACGTCTCAATATTTGGATGTACGGAACGAATTTGCCAATTGATGAAGTGTTCATTACGAAGTCGTTTTTCAATAGTTCGAATACATCCTCGCTGCTGCATTCCCCCGAAACTGTCTATAGGCAGCGATCGGCTATTGAGCCTGTATACTTCTTCAAGCTAATTAGGGAGATGGACCATCCTGCAATGTCTGATTACGTTCCTGAGATCAGCATCGACAAATCCACCTGGAAAACGGATCTCAAGGATAGTCCTAAGCTGGACATTACGGGCGCTCACTTTTTTCAAAACGGGAAATATAAAGGCAGGATGAGCCGAGATCAGCTTGCGGGCTGGCCTTGGATGAATCCAACCATGAGGCAATGGGATTTGAACGTACGGATAGGGGGCAAACGCTTCGGAACCGCAACTTTCAGCCGTACAAAAGTGAAGGTACGATATCGTATGAATGCAAGCAACGATCCCGTGTTCGATGTCGATATCCATGCAAAAGCCGTGATGTCTTTCCGCCAAGATAAAACGCCTCTAAAAGAAGTAGGACAGGCTGCCGCTAAAATAATTGAAGCTCAGATACGCACCACGTTTAGAAATGCACTGGACAAACAAGTGGATATCTACCAGTTCACTGAAATTTACTATCGCAAAAATTATAGGGATTGGTCCAAACGAACTTCCGCAGGCAATCAGTTTATTCTGACGGAGGATTCTCTGGGAGGGATCCGGGTAAAGATTGATTTGCAGATTCCAGGAAAATATAAACCTTGATCAGAGCATCCGTCAGATGCTCCAGTCCAGCCACTGTTCATGGCGCTTTTCCAATCTGGACAGCCAGTCTGCGCTTACCCGGATCGCTTCCTCCTGATGAGTCCGTGTGGAGTAGGTGTGATCAGCTTGGAAAATGATTTCCTTGTCGCATAATCCATCCCCACGCGTCCAGAACATCTTCTGATACAGGAAGCTGTAATCAGCCGGGATCACATCATCGCTGGTGCCGTGCACCAACAATACATCCCCGCTGAAACGGACTGCGGCCTGGAACGGCTGATGCTGTTGCAGGGAATGGAAAAAGGTAGGCTCAAGCGTGTAGCCTGCATGATCGGTCGACCCCTTCAGGACGGCCTCGTCATAGCTGCCGCGGCCGACAATACGCACAATATCGTTGAATGGATAGCCGACAGCAGACCAAAGAATGAGCCGGTTTACCCGCTTATCCTTGGCAGCTGTATACAGCGCAACTGCTCCGCCAAGGCTATGTCCAAGCAGCGTCACCCGCTGCGGATCGACGCAATCCATCGACAGCACATAGTCAAGGGCGGTGCGCGTTTGTTCAACCATGGAATCGAAGCCGAGAGCGCCGTAGCTACCCGAGCTTTCTCCACAGCCGCCATAGTCAAACCGTAGCACGAAAGAGCCTCCGGCTGCGAATGCCCGAGCCGTCTTCACAAACAGTCGATCTACTCCGATGCGACTGCCGATGAAGCCGTGGCAGATGACAATGACCGGTTGGCGCTCCTCCGAAGCTGCCGGATAATGCAGCGTTGCCGTGAGCTCCAGTTCCTTATGACGCAAGATCAGCTGTTTTTCCATAGGTATCAGCATCCCTTTCTCCCAACTCTTTCGCTACTTACGGAAGAGTTTTTTTATATATAATTATTCCGACCAATTTAGTGTGATATAAGTTGAATTCAGCTTATCATCCGCCATAACCTGTTGTCAATCTCCATCAGCCCATCTACTCGCCGAGCAAGCGCCAGGATGAAAAAATCGCGAGCCGCCTTAGTTTAAGGACAGTTCGCGATTTCATGCTTCATAATTGAGCTTCGTCTATAGTGCTTTCCTGTCGTCTCCGAATGGAACGGCTTCTTTTGAGTTACTCTAATACCAAATCCCTCAAAGTGAGCAAGGAGGTTCACAGCATGCCTGTTATTTTGGATTGGATCACCCGTCACTGGGTATCGGTGTCCGTGTCAGCCGCCCTGCTGGCGGCCTGTCTGTTCGTACTCGTCAATCGCAAGTCGTTGTTCTACAAGGAATAGAAATGGTCCTAGAAGCTCTCGCCTTCTTCTTGGTGCTGGAGCAATACGGGAAAACGCAACATAACGGTAGTGCCTACACCCGGCTCGCTATCCAGTTGAAGAGAACCTCCATGCAGTTCCACGATCTCCTTGCAGATAGCAAGGCCAAGCCCGCTTCCGGAACGGGATAGGCCACCTTTGTAAAACTTCTCTGTCACATGGGGCAAATCTTCGGGTGCGATGCCGACGCCATTATCGGCCACGATAAGCACCGCATGATGTCCTTCCCGTGAAGCACTGACGCGCACCGCTCCTCCCTCGGGAGTGAACTTAAAGGCATTATCAATCAAGTTAATAAGTACCTGACGCAGCCGATTAGGGTCACCCATCACTAGCAGCGGTTCCGGCTCCAGGAAGCTCAGCAGGCGAACGCTTGTCTCTTCCTGGCGCACCATCTGCTGTGTTACGCATTCACGCACCGGCAAGTTGAGGTCCAGCTCCTCCAGATGAAGGTCCATGCTACCGGAGCTGAGCTTGGAGAAATCGAGCAGATCCTCAACAAGCCCCGTCAGCCTCTCGGTTTCCCGAGAAATAATGCCTAGCCCCTCTTGGACTTCCTCCTGACGCGATTCGGGGGACGCAAGCGTTTCGCTCCATCCCTTGATCGCAGTTAGCGGAGTACGCAGCTCATGCGATACGGAGGAGATAAAATCGTTCTTGAGCTTCTCACGTTTATTCAGCTCCACAGCCAACGTATGCAGCGTATCGGACAGCTGTCCAATCTCGTCCCGCCCGCCAGAGCCGCTCATCCCTCGCTCCCAGTCCCCATCCGCCATATGCCTCGCTCGCCGAGTCAGATCTCGAAGCGGCCGCACGATCCGATTCGCCATCCACATGCTAAGCATTAGGAACAGCAGGATGACAGCGGCCGCCGCGATCAGCGTGAACCGCACCAGTAACGACACCATTTTGTCTACTTCCTTCAGCGAGGCCGAATAGCGGACGATCGAAATGATACGGCCTTCCCGAAGTAGCGGCGCAGAAGCAGCCACTATGCTCTCTCCAGTGGCATCGTCATTGCCGTACCAGGCAGCAGAATCGCCCTCCGCCGCGTTGACGACATCCGGCGTGCGGATCGTGCGGCTGTCACTGAAGCCGTCCGAATCCATAATCATGCGGCCGTCCGGCTGCAGCAATTGGATGCGAGCGTTCGATTCGGCCATATTTTGCAGCATATAGCTGGCTCGCTCATTAAGCCCCATCCACTGCATGGACCGCGCATGCAGCGACATCGAGGTCACGACACGCTGCTTCATAGCGCTAGAGGCGCTCCCGTAATAGTAGTTCAAGATTAGAGTTAAAAACATGCCGCCAATCACAATAACGGTCAGCATGATGAGCAGCAGATAACTAAATACCATCTTGGTCCTGAGGCTCTTCATCGCGTCGCGCCTCTGTACCATCGGTAACCGAAGCCCCATACCGTCTCAATTATGACCGGCTCGGAGGGATCATCCTCCACCTTCTGGCGAATCCGACGAATATTGACGTCGACTACTTTGAGGTCTCCGGCATAATATCGTCCCCATACCTCGGTCAAAATCTCATCGCGGCTCACGCTTTGGCCATACCGATCTAACAGCAACTTCACGAGTGACCATTCTGTCGGGGTCAATAAGATCTCCCGATCATTTTTCCAAAATCTGCGCTCACTATCGGAAAGACGGAACGCTCCATAATGCCGGATATCATGCGGCGGTCTAGGCTCAGGATTAGGGTGAGCTGTCGCAGCAGAATAGCCCGAGCTTGCCTGCGCTGTGGCAGGCTGCTTATGCTGATTCGCAGCTTGGAGAGCCTCGTAACCGGGCAGTAATGCTGATTCACGAGTACTGATGCCAGCAGCCTCAGCGGAGCCTGCTTCCGGCAAAGGAATAAAGCGGCCATTGGTAGGGCCGGCTGACTCTTGAAGGGTTCCGGTATTAGGCTGCTGCTCGTTGTTGGCTTCTGCTGGAGTTGCAGCAACGGCATCGGGTTCGAACTGCCGCTCGTTGTTGGCTTCTGCTGGACTTGCTGCAACGGCAACGGGTTCGAACTGCCGCTCGTTGTTGGCTTCTGCTGGACTTGCTGCAACGGCAACGGCATCGGGTTCGGCCGGGTCCGGCAAGCGCATCCGCCTGGCTAGCGAGCGGATGCGCGCCATCAGCTCGCCGGGGCTGAACGGCTTTTGAATATAGTCATCCGCCCCCAGCTCAAGCCCCTGGATCTTGTCTTGCTCCTGTGACTTCGCTGTGAGCATAATGATGCCCATCGTCGGATATGCTTCGCGCAAAGCCGAACAAACTTCTAGTCCGGATATGCCGGGAAGCATAATGTCCAGCAACGCAATATCCGGTGGCCCATGCTGCGCAACAAGTTGCAACGCCTGTTCACCGCTGCTTGCTTCCATCGGCTCCATATCAGAGCGCTTCAGATTGATCCGCACAAAACCGCGAATGGCTTCCTCGTCCTCAACCAGCAAAATTTTCACCGCTTTCCTTCCCCTCCCTTCTCTCCGCATCGTTCTATATGACTCCATCGGGCACTAAAAATGCCGCAGAAATAATCAATTGGAAGGCAGCAGCCTCAGGGAAGAGGCCAACTGCTCATGGGTCATTCGCATCGCAACATAACGATTCAACTCTTCTTTAGGCCAGCCATCTTCCTCCGTCGGCTTTTTCTCCTCAACAGCTGAGTAAACGATCCCTCCGACAGTACGCAAGCTGACAAGCTTGCGCCCCTTGCCCTCCATCCGGCTCGACCAGCTATCCCATTCTTTGATAGGTACACCGTACAACGTCCATAGCGGGGCTCTGCGACCTGACTTGGCATTGTAATACTCCAATTGAATGATTAAGCTGTTGTCATCGCTCGGACGGGATAGTGTGAATTGGCCTCTCCAGCGAGATGGGATTTGAACCGATATGCCATTTTTATAATCATTGTACTCCAAAGAAATTGGGAGGAACATTTCCTCGTAAACCGATAGCTTCGGCTCTAACCTTAGCTCTGGTTTTAGATTTGGCCGTGTCTTGGGAGGCCGTGCCTGCGGTGGCATCTCTGTAGCCTCGCCGTCAAAGTATACCGCGCTGGCCAGATCCCCGTTCCACTGCGTCCATTCCGTGTAATAAATAGGATTGGAGTCCATTGGGCTGTTCAGCATGGTGGAGCTGGCCGATGGGCTGGGAGTCGCCGACTGGCCTGGAGCAGGCACCTGCTCGCGCCATTCCAGAATTCCGTCCCCGTTAATATCGGTGTGATCCATCGATCCCGTGCTGTAGCCAAGCTCCTTCTTATTGGAAGGTGGATAGACCTGTTGTAAACCTTCGTTGATCCATACGGCCATAAGTGAGACCGAATATTGGGCTCCGGCGATTCCTTCAACGATAACGCCGTATTTATTCTTGGCAATCTTGCCAATTGCAAGACCCTCATAAAAAGTAGCAGACTGCAAAGGAAGCAAAGCCGAACGGACAAGATCTCCCTCACCTAGCCGGTAAACCTCCAGTTGGGGCTTGTTCGGGCTGTCTGGACGCCGGATAAGCACCAGCTCCTGCTTACCGTTTCCATCCACATCACCGGTATCCGCCCACTCATAGCTGAGCTCCGCAATCGGCTTCAGCAAACGTCCCTCCTCCGATTCCTCAAAGGAAGGCTTCAGCATGGAATAAACCTGCACCTCGTACTGCTGCCAGCTCAAGGTGTTGCCCGGCTGATTGACCGCCCAGCCCGCGATTAGCTCCGGCCGCTTGTCCCCGTTCATGTCGACAAAAGACAGCCATTCCAGACTTACGCCTACGCCAGAACGCAGCACAGCCCATGGCTTCCATTCACCAGCCTCCTGGCGAGCAATCATTAAACGCGAACTGCCGTATGTCTCAACGTAGGTCAATACGGCCTCTTGTTTGCCATCTCCGTCCATATCAATGGAGCGAATCGCCTCCGACTGCCGCTCCCGTGCCGGCAGAGACAACGAGCTTCCGACAGGAAGCAGGTCTCTCAGCTTCGCAGTAACTCCGCCAGCTTGCTGGACTGTCTCAGGCGCGCCTAACAAATCAGCAGGCGCGGCCGTATAACGGCAACCAGCCATAACAAAAATGAACGCCGCCAGCACCACCAGCAGTTTGATCTTGCTTCGCTTCTTAAGAGTGGTTGATTGGCTCCAGTTAGGTTGATACCGACGGACCCCAGTAGCGGAAGAGGGATGCTCCCTGTCCACTTTTGGACAGGAGGCATCCCCTCCGTCTCCAGCACCGGAAGCGACGGCAGTCTGCCTTGCCACTTCCGGGAGACCGGATCGGTTATTGAATTTAGGATCGTTTCCATTGCTCAAGCCTTCTCCGCGCCTCCTCTTCCGGCCGTTGATGACGGCTTCGCTAGTCTTATCGACCGCGCCTTCAACCCGAATCTATTAGTTTAATGGGCCGTTCCTTCTTTTCCGACTTATGGAAGTTTATCCACGGTTACGAAGGAATAGCCTTTATCTCGCAAATCGTCGATGATCAGTGGCAGCAGCTCCGGTGTTTTCAATTTGCTGCCGAAGGAGTGCATAAGGATATTGCTGCCGGGTTTCGTGTTTTGGTTGACGTTAGCACGCATATCCTTTACGGATGTACCTGCCCAGTCTCGGGTATCGACATCCCATAACACCTGCTTGCGGCCTGTATTTTTCAGGTAGGCTCTGAGCTGGGACGAGCTCGCCCCGTAGGCTGGGCGGAAGAAATTTGTCGTGAAGCCCACAGCCTCTTTAATTAGTTTATCATTATCCTCGATTTGTTGCTTAATCTTTGACCTGCTTGATTTTCCCAAGTTCGCATGATTATTGGAATGATTACCGATTAAATGGCCTTCATCAACGATGCGCTTCATAATTTCAGGGTACTGCTCCACCTGGACACCGACCACAAAAAATGTCGCTTTAATGTTTTCACGCTTAAGAATATCCAAAATCTTGACCGTTGTTTTCGGATCCGGCCCATCATCGAAAGTAAGCGCGACCACCTTGTCGCCCCTCTTTACGATGCCCTTTTTCGCATTGGACACATCCGCGGGATTCTTAGTCGACTGCGGCGATGTAGGAGGCTGAACAGCGATTGGCTCATTGGAACTTTGTGCTTTGCCTGTAGCTCCATTCTCGGATTGGACGACGTTGAAGCCTCCAGCCTCTACTTTGCCCGCCAGTTCGGCCTGTCCGCAGCCGCTGGCTGCAGCAGTTAGGACGATGGCCAGCGGCAATATAAGGAACGGCTTGGCGAAGCGGCCAGCCATCGTATGTATATTGGAAATAGAATTGGAATTAGATTTATTGGGGCCGGAGTCAGAAGATGGGTTATGTTCAGTAATCATGATTGCAAACTCTCCTATTTCTATCAGATGAATCTATCGTATCAGACCTAATAAGAGGAGGAGTTACAATCCGGTTACACTGTATGACAGCATTCCTTACCGTTCGACACCAGCCACTCTAATACAATTGACCCTATAAAGTTCGTATTCGGCATGATTGTAAAGGGGGTCGGCTTGGCATGTCATGAAAAAAAACAGCCTGTCCCAGAGCTGGGATCAGGCTATTGTCGATTCTACCAGAGCTATTGTGCCAATAGCAGCACGATGGAAAATAGGCCAAAGCAGATGTTCATCAGATAGAGAAATGAAACGACTTGAACGGGCTTGAGGCCGGCGGCCAACAGCCGGTAGTGAGCTTGCGAAGCATCCGCCTGGTAGAAGGGAACGCCATTGCGGATTCTAGAAATTACGACGCGCACATTATCCAAAATGGGTACGCCCAGCGAGAGGATCGGGATGAACAGCGACAGCATAGTCGCTTGCTTGAATGCCCCGTCAAGCGCGATGACACCGAGCATAAAGCCTAGATAGGTGGCTCCTGCATCGCCCATGAACACTTTGGCTGGCGGGCGGTTGTACAAGAGATAACCGGCAGAGATGCCGACCGTAATGACGGCCATCATCGCCGAGCTCTGCTGACCCATGACCAGCGCCACAACGAGCAGCGTACCCGCTGAGATGGCAGACAATCCCCCGGCTAAGCCATCCATGCCGTCCGTGAAGTTGATGACCGTGGTCACTCCGAAGATCCACAGAACGGTGAACAGGAACGAAAGCCAGTCCGGCAGCGTCACGTAGGAGCCATTGAATGGATTTTCAAATCCCGAAAAAACGATGCCTGAGAGATAAACAAGAACGGCTGCGGACAATTGGACCGCCATTTTCGGAAGGGCCGGAAATTCCTTGCCATGTGTTTTGTACCAGTCATCCACCAGGCCAATTAGCAGAATCAACAGCCCCCCGCCAAGAATGGCCAACGACTGAATCCATGAATCGCGGACGAAAATTAAGTAAACAGCGGTAAAACCCGCGAATATAGCGATACCTGCGGTGAGCGGAATCGGCTCTCGATGTATTTTACGCGCGCTGTCCGAGCGCGGTTTATCTACGAATCCAATTCGCAGCGCGACCCTGCGAAGCGGCGGAATTAATGCGACAACAATGGCGAACGAAATTATAAAAGCGATGAAATAACTCATTTCCCTCTCCCTTCGCTTGCATAGGCTCATTCAACTGGATTACCTTCTCCGTACCTGTATGAGTTCACTGTAATAGACATTAGCTTAATGCCCTGAATAGTAAATGAAGCGAAGATTAAAGCAACCTGAAATTTGGAGTGGTTTAAAAAGGAAAAGGAACAGCCCCGACCCGCCGGATACCGGCAGGTCGGGGCTGTTTTTACGACCGTGGACAAGAGACGGGCCTACATCGAAGGAAACAGCCTGACAGAGCGGGTTGCTTGTATTCCCCTCTGTTACTCCACCGACTGAAGCGCTTTGAGCGCAATATCCGTACGGCATTGCATGCCTTCAAAAGAAATGGCGGACACCGCTTCATAAGCTTTGGCGCGTGCTTCCGAGATGTCGCCGCCGAGGCCGACGATGCCAAGCACGCGGCCGCCGTTTGTGACGAGCCCGCCGTCCTTCAGTGCCGTACCCGCGTGGAATACAAGTGCTCCCTGCGCTTTGGCAGCTTCCAGACCGCTGATCGGGCGACCCTTCGGATACGAGCCCGGATAACCTTCCGAAGCGACAATGACGCATACCGCCGCCTCATCATTCCACTTGATCTCGATATCGGCCAATCGGCCTTCCATCGCAGCCATTATAATATCGAGCAGGTCGGTGTCCAGACGCGGCAGCACAACCTGGGTTTCTGGATCGCCCATGCGGGCGTTAAATTCCACCGTTTTGACACCATCCGGCGTCAGCATAAGCCCGGCGAACAGGAAGCCGCGGAACGGACGCCCTTCGCTAACCATAGCACGAGCCGTCGGCTCAATGATGTTCACGATCGCATCGTCAACGAGCGCCTGTGAAATATGCGGCAGCGGCGAGTAAGTACCCATGCCGCCGGTATTTGGACCTTTGTCACCGTCGAAGATCGTTTTATGATCCTGGGCAGGCACCATCGCCCGTACCGTTTCACCGTCCACAAAGGCCAGAATACTCATCTCCTGGCCAGTCATGAACTCCTCGATGACAACCTGGCTACCGGAAGCTCCGAACACTCCGCCTAGCATCATGCCACGCAGCGCCTCCTCCGCTTCCTCCAGCGTCGCTGCAACGGTGACGCCTTTGCCTGCGGCCAAGCCGTCGGCCTTAACGACGATTGGCATCGGCTGGCTGCGCAGGTAAGCGAGCGCCTGCTCGAAGTCCGTGAACGACTCGTAACGGGCCGTCGGAATGTTGTATTTGCGGAGCAGATTTTTCATAAAAATCTTGCTGCCCTCGATTTCCGCAGCCTTGCGGTCCGGGCCAAAAGCAGGGATACCCGCAGCCTCGAACTCGTCGACGATACCCGCCGCCAGCGGATCATCGGGGCCAACAACGACGAGATCGATGCGGCGATCCTTCGCCAGCTGCACCAGCTCGGCGAACCGATCCACCGCGATCGGCACGCACTCTGCAAGCTCAGCTATACCTGCGTTTCCAGGCGCGCAGAGCAGCTCCTCTACCTTTTCACTCTTGGCGAGTGACCAGACGATGGCATGCTCACGGCCACCGCCGCCAATTACTAGAATGCGCATATTAAGATTCCTCCCGCCTAGTGCTTGAAGTGACGAACGTCCGTAAACACCATCGCGATGCCATGTTCGTTGGCTACCTTGATGGACTCCTCGTCCTTGATAGAGCCGCCTGGCTGGATAATTGCCGTGATGCCCGCTGCTGCGGCCAACTCGACCGTATCACCCATTGGGAAAAAGGCATCGGAGGCAAGTATGGCTCCTTTCGCCTTGTCGCCTGCTTGTTCCACGGCAATGCGCGCCGCGCCTACGCGATTCATCTGGCCAGCGCCAACGCCGACCGTCATGTCATCTTTCGCCAGTAAAATCGCATTGGACTTCACATGTTTGACGACCTTCCAGCCGAACAACAGTTGCTTCAGCTCCTCCGCCGTCGGCTGACGCTCCGTAACGACTTTCAGGTCAGCCTCAGCAATCGTATGCACGTCGCTTTCCTGTACAACCATGCCACCGGCAACGCTTGTCAACACCCAGTCGCTCTTGCGGCCTTCCGCAGCGGCGAGCTCTCCGGTTTGCAGCAGGCGGATATTCTTTTTGCGACTCAGAATTTCCAATGCTTCCGGCGTAAAGTCAGGCGCAAGCACGATCTCCAAGAAAATTTCCGACAGCAGCGACGCTGTATCGGCTCCGATTGTGCGGTTAGCCGCTACAATTCCGCCGAAGATCGACGTTGGATCAGCCGCATAAGCTTTTTGATAGGCTTGATGAATGTCGCTGCCGACACCTACGCCGCAAGGATTCATATGCTTCACAGCAACAACGGCCGGTTCGCTGAATTCCTTAACGATCGCCAGCGCAGCATTGGCATCGTTGATGTTGTTGTAGCTTAGTTCTTTGCCGTGCAACTGCTCGGCAGTCGTAATATTGCCCGCCTCCGCGAGCGGACGGCGGTAAAATGCGGCGCGTTGATGCGGATTTTCGC
Organism: Paenibacillus herberti; assembly: GCF_002233675.1. GTDB lineage: Bacteria > Bacillota > Bacilli > Paenibacillales > Paenibacillaceae > Paenibacillus_O > Paenibacillus_O herberti. The sequence goes on from NZ_NMUQ01000002.1 coordinate 126,057, forward strand.
CGTAGCGCAGGTCCTGCACCTTTTCATAGGTGACTGTGTAACGCTCCGGAAGTGGATCGCCGCCCAGCTTGGACAAGTAGTCGCCGATCAAGGCGTCGTAGGCTCCGGTATGGCGGAACACTTTGGCTGCCAAGCGCTTGCGGGTGTCCAGCGTCGTATCGCCGTCCTGCTTGATCTCCTCCAACACGCCGGCGTAGTCGGCTGCATCCACAACAACGGTGACAAAAGCATGGTTTTTGGCAGCGGAGCGCAGCATTGTCGGGCCGCCGATATCGATATTCTCAATGGCGTCCTCGTAGGTAACATCCGGCTTCGCAATCGTCGCCGCGAAAGGATACAGGTTAACGACCACAAGATCGATGTAGTCCAGCCCCAGCTCGCGAATCGCCTTCTGGTGCTCCTCGTTGTCGCGTACAGCCAGCAGGCCGCTGTGTACAGCAGGATGCAACGTTTTGACGCGCCCGTCCATAATTTCCGGGAAGCCCGTTACTTCGGAGATGCCGATAACCGGGATGCCTTCCTTTTCCAACAGGCTGTGTGTGCCCCCCGTGGAAATGATCTGTACACCAGCTGCTGCCAGCTCCCTCGCGAATTCAACAATGCCCGTTTTGTCCGATACGCTGATTAGCGCCCTGCGAATGGCCAAGTTGTCCCCTCCTGGTTCTATGATTAAGTAATGAGTTCTTGAGTCTTACGGCTCCCTCGTCTCGTGGGACGGGGGAGCCGTTGAGGCGGCCGTTGTGTCGCGCCGTTGTGGAGCTGTTATGACAGATGCTATAGCGTCTGTAGTGGAGCCTATAATGACGCCTGGTAAGGCAATGGTAATACGAGGTGTTACCATAAGCGGCTGTACCGGCTTTGTTCCACCCTATATAAAGCTGTACACCAACGAAAAAGACTAGGCCAAGAAGGTCTAGCTGATCGCTAACGGAACTCAGAAAGCTTATTCATGCCTTTTCCTCTCAATAAGCCTCGATATGCTGCAAATAACGCCGCTCAGTTCTGTGACAACCTCAAGCCCATCATTTAGAGCCAAATAACGTTTCTGAGTTCCGCTAGAACGTTACCGGGTTACTTGGTGGCAGAAGCTTCTGAGCTACATTAGTTCGATTGTTGATCCATTAAATCAAATGTTGGACCATTTGCCGACCTGCAGCCTACCGACTTGCTTATCGACTTGCCGACCTACTTGTCCGCTGAAGCTTCATACTCGCCAAAGTCCACTGCCGCATCAAGGCTAACTCTTCGACCGTTCAGCGAGACCCGCCCTTCGGCGATGGCGCGCACGGCCCACGGATACAGCACATTTTCCGCCGCATGAATTCGATCGGCCAGCATGGCCTCCGTCTCGCCCTCGCTTATGTCCAACGTCCGTTGCGCGATGATCGGACCGCTGTCCAAACCACCGTCGACGAAATGAATCGTCACGCCACTCACTTTGACACCATGCTCAAGCGCCTGGCGAATCGCATTCATCCCCGGAAAAGCGGGCAGCAGCGACGGATGGATGTTGATCATCCGGCCGGCATAAGCCTCGACAAGCACTGGCGTCAGGATGCGCATATAACCCGCAAGCACAATCAGACCAACGCCGCGGCGCTGCAATTCTGCGAGAATTTCCGCCTCATACGCCTCACGGGAAGCGTAGTCCTTGGGGGTGAACACCCAAGCATCTATACCAGCGCGGCGAGCCCGCTCCACAACCGGAGCGTCCGGTTTGTCGCAGACGAGAAGCTCGATGGAGCCTCCGAGCTTCACCTGCACCGCTGCGTCCGCAAGCGCCTGAAAGTTGCTTCCTTGACCGGAAGCAAACACGGCGATGCGCAGCTGATCAGCCATTAAACGTTGGCTCCCGTGAAGGTGACGATGCGGCTGCCTTCCGTCACCGTACCGATCCGGTAAGCCTGCTCGCCAAGCTCAGCCAGCACGGAAAGTGCCTTTTCGGCTTCATCCGCAGGCACAACAACGATGAGCCCGATGCCCATGTTGAACGTTGTGAACATGTCGCGGTTCGTAATGGTACCTTTTTCCTGCATGAGCGAGAAAATCGACTGGATCGGCCAGCTTCCGTACTGGATGTCCACATTAACATGATCCGGCAGCACGCGCGGGATGTTCTCAATGAAGCCGCCGCCTGTAATATGGGCCATGCCCTTCACGGTGACACGCGAAACCAGCTTAAGCGCCGGCTTGACGTAGATGCGGGTTGGCTCAAGCAGTACGTCGCCTAGTCTTTTGCCATCCAGCTCCGGCAGTGTATCCTGCAGGCTGTAGCCGGACTGCTCCAAAAGCAAGCGGCGCACCAGTGAATAACCGTTGCTATGAATACCGCTGGAAGCGAGACCGATTACCGCGTCGCCCGGTGTTATCGTCGTACCGTCGATGATCTTCGCTTTATCCACAACGCCAACCGTGAAGCCGCCGATGTCATACTCCTCAGGAGTATACATGCCCGGCATCTCTGCCGTTTCGCCGCCGATGAGCGCGCAGCCTGCCTGTACACAGCCTTCAGCGATTCCAGCAACGATGGCCTCGATTTTGGATGGCTCGACTTTACCAGTCGCCAGATAATCAAGGAAGAACAGCGGCTCCGCGCCCTGTACGATAATGTCGTTGACACACATCGCGACAGCGTCAATGCCGATCGTATCATGTTTATCCATGGCAAAAGCAAGCATCAGCTTCGTGCCGACCCCGTCCGTGCCGGAAACAAGCACCGGCTCCTCGTACTTGTTTTTGTCGAGGCCGAACATGCCTCCAAAGCCGCCCAAGCCGCCCAAAACCTCAGGGCGCATCGTTCTCTTGACGTGCTTTTTCATGCGCTCGACCGCTTCATTACCCGCTGCGATGTCCACGCCTGCTTGCTTGTAAGCCTCTGCCACTGACCGTCACTCCTTGCAAAATGGATTGGACTGCCGCCTCACTCCGGCTGCACAGCCCGCTATATGGATCGAATTGATATTCTAGCAGCTGCAGCTCTTATCCGAGTTCTCATCGACCGGAGTCGGGTATTCGTTGGTGAAGCAAGCAAGGCACATGCCTCCGCCCTTGTCATTTCCCGGCACCGAAGCCGCATCGATCAGCCCCTCAGCACTTAAAAAATAAAGCGTATCGGCGTTGATTGCCTCGCGGATCTCCTCCACCGTTTTGGAGGAAGCGATCAGCTCACGCCGATCCGGCGTGTCGATGCCGTAGTAACACGGATTAGCGAACGGTGGGGAGCTGATGCGTACATGCACTTCTTTTGCGCCCGCCTCGCGCAGCAAAGTAACGATCCGCAGCGACGTTGTGCCGCGCACGATGGAGTCGTCGATCATGACGACACGTTTACCCTGCACGATTTTGCGCACAGCGGACAGCTTCATCTTAACGCCCTTCTCGCGCAGCTCCTGGGAAGGCTGGATGAACGTCCGGCCGGAATACTTGTTCTTGATAAGGCCCATCTCATACGGGATGCCCGTCTGCTCGGCATAACCGATTGCAGCGCTGATGCTGGAATCAGGTACACCAACGACGATGTCAGCGTCGACAAACGCTTCAATCGCCAGCTGGCGTCCCATCTGCTTGCGCGCAGTGTGGATGTTGACCTCGTTGATGTCGCTGTCCGGCCGAGCGAAATAGATATATTCCATCGCACAGCTGGCGCGGCGTCCCCCTTGATCGAAGCGGTCTTCCTGCAAGCCATCCTTGTCCAAAATAAGCAACTCACCCGGTTGAACGTCGCGTACATACTCAGCGCCTATCGTTTCGAACGCGCATGTTTCTGAGGCGAATACATAACCATCACCGAGACGGCCCATGACGAGAGGGCGCAAACCGTTGGGATCGGAAGCGACTAGCAGGCGCTCATTGGTCATAATCAGGAAGGCGAAGCCCCCAATGATGCGCTGTAACGCGTCTTTGGCCGCACTCACGAAGTCTTTCGGCGAGCGGGCGATCAGATGCGCGATAACTTCCGTGTCGCTCGTCGTTTGAAAAATAGAGCCCATATTCTCCAGCTCCCGGCGGATCGACGGGGCGTTAACGATATTACCGTTCGTCGCCACCGCCAAGTCGCCGTCGCGATACTTAAAGATGAGCGGCTGAGCATTGCCGAGCTGGCTAGCACCCGAAGTTGAATAGCGTACATGGCCAATCGCCCGGTCGCCTGGCAAGGAAGCGAGAATATCGGTCGTGAACACCTCTTTGACGAGTCCCATGCCGCGATGATAGGCAAAGCTGCCGCTTGCACTGTCGACGGTGCAAACACCGGAACTTTCCTCACCACGATGCTGCAACGCGTGCAGGCCGTAGTAAGAGAGCGAAGCCGCGTTCGGTGTGCCAAACACACCGAACACGCCGCACTCCTCCTTCAGCTTGTCAAACATATCGTCCCGCCCGATGCCTTCGTTGTAATGGGATTGCTCCCATGCCTGCGACACCGTGCGCAGCTCCTCAGACCCAGGACGAACCGCCGCGGAATGCGACGAACGTCCAGTTGCAGACGCCAGGCGGGCAGGGGCAGAGCCCCCTACTCCTACTTGCATTGCCGTTGCGTCAGCAGCGAATGCCGCTGTAGACAACGCAGACGCATCAGTTTGCGCCCCCGCTTTTGCCGCAAATCCGACCGTTCCGCCTGGCATGCCCGCAACATCGGCCGCTCCATATCGGGAGCCGAGCTGAACCGCTATGTTTACTTCATCAGACATGGAATCGCATCCTTCCACACTTTCCGGAGCTCGTCGACCTGCGTCTTGACGCCCGGTTTGCCGTTCACCTTGATGACCAGTTCTTCTCCACCGACCGTACCGATCTCCACATGCGGAACGCCGCGCTCCGCGAGCAGCGCGAGCAGCTCCGCTTTGCTCTCCTGCGATGCGCTCAGCAGGATGCGCGACTGCGACTCGCTGAACAGCGCATGATCCCCGCGCAGCTCCGTCGCCACATTAACCTCGGCGCCGAGGCCGCGTCCGAAGCAGGATTCTGCCAGCGCAACCGCCAGGCCGCCTTCGGACAAATCATGCGCCGAATTGACCAGACCGCCGCGAATTGCTGCCTGAACCGTATCCAGCAGGCGCTTTTCGACCGCCAGGTCGATACCTGGAGGGCGACCTTCAGCTTTACCTTGCAAAACATATTGCAGCTCACTGCCGCCAAGCTCAGCATGGGTGTCACCAAGCAGAATAACCGCATCGCCCCCGCGTTTGAACTCCTGCGTCGTGATGTAGTCGATATCGTCGATCAAGCCGACCATACCGATTACCGGCGTTGGGTAGATCGCGCCTTTGGCGTTCTCGTTGTACAAGCTGACGTTACCGCCGATAACTGGCGTTTCCAGCACGCGGCAAGCTTCGCTCATGCCGTCCGCAGACTTCTCAAGTTGCCAGAACACTTCCGGCTTCTCTGGGTTGCCGAAGTTGAGGTTGTCCGTGATGGCCAGCGGCGCTGCGCCGGAACAAACGATATTACGTGCAGCCTCGGCAACCGCGATTGCACCGCCCACCTCTGGATCGAGGTAAACGTAGCGGCTGTTGCAGTCGGTCGTCATGGCCAGCGCCTTGCGTGTGCCCGGAACGAGCACAACCGCGGCGTCGGAGCCAGGCGGAACTGCCGTGCTTGTACGGACCATATGGTCGTACTGTTTGTACACCCATTCTTTGCTCGCAACCGTCGGGGATGCCAGTACTTTTTGCAACGCCTCCGTCAAATCGGTCACTTCGCTGTAAGCAGCCGTGTTGATCGCAGCGTTCGCAGCGAAGTACGCAGGCTCCTTGGATGGCTTGTTGTACACCGGGCACTCGTCCACGAGCGCTTTGACCGGCATGTCGGCAACTTCCTCGCCTTGATGGAACAGGCGCAGACGGCCGTCATCGGTTACTTTGCCGACTTTGGCGCAGATGATGCCCCAACGATCGAAAATCTCGCGCGCCTGTGCCTCGTGCTGAGGCTCGATGACGAACAGCATCCGTTCCTGGGACTCGGAAAGCATCATTTCGTAAGCGGTCATGCCCTCTTCACGCTGCGGAACCTCGTCGAGATACAGCTCCAGGCCGTTGCCTGCCTTGGATGCCATCTCAGCGCTGGAGCAGGTCAGGCCTGCCGCGCCCATGTCCTGAATGCCGAGCACGATGCCGGAATTAATCAGCTCCAGCGTCGCTTCCATAACGAGCTTTTCCATGAATGGGTCGCCGACTTGAACGGCTGTACGGTTCTCTTCCGATTCCTCGGACAGCTCAACGGAAGCAAAAGTCGCTCCGTGAATACCGTCGCGGCCTGTTGCCGGGCCGACGTAGAATACCGGGTTGCCAACGCCTTTGGCGACGCCGCGCTGGATTTTGTCATGGTCGATAAGGCCGACGCACATCGCGTTGACGAGCGGATTTCCCTCGTAGCTTTCGTCGAACATAACCTCGCCCGCAACGGTCGGGATGCCAATGCAGTTGCCGTAACCAGCGATGCCGCTGACAACATGCTCGAAGAGATATTTAACACGGTCGCTCTCCAGGTTGCCGAAGCGCAAGCTGTTCAGCAGCGCCACCGGACGGGCTCCCATCGAGAAAATATCGCGGATGATGCCGCCAACGCCAGTTGCTGCGCCTTGGTAAGGCTCAACAGCGGACGGATGGTTATGGGATTCGATTTTGAACACGACGGCCTGGTTGTCACCAATATCTACGATGCCCGCGCCTTCGCCCGGTCCCATCAGCACCTTCGGTCCCGTAATCGGGAACTTCTTGAGGATTGGCTTGGAGTTTTTGTAGGAGCAGTGCTCCGACCACATAACGCTAAACACGCCGATCTCGGTGTAGTTGGGCAGACGACCCATAAAGCCGCAAACGAGCTCATACTCCTGATCCGTCACACCGAACTGCTGGTAAATCTTCTGCTCGGAGATTTGCTCCGCTGTCGGTTCCTTAGCTGTTAACTGCTGCGCCATGCTGTTCCCTCCATGCGTTCAAAATCGATGTAAACATCCGCTTGCCGTCCTCGGAACCGAGCAACTGATCCACAGCGCGTTCGGGGTGAGGCATCATGCCAACAACGTTGCCACGCTCATTGCAAATACCTGCGATGTCATGAAGCGAGCCGTTGGGATTCTCGTCATTTGCGTAGCGGAATACGATCTGATTGTTCGCCTTCAGCCGCTCCAGCGTCTCGTCATCGCAATAGTAGTTGCCTTCGCCATGCGCAATCGGGATCGAGATAACCTCGCCCTGAGTGTATTGGTTTGTAAAAGGAGTTGCCGCATTCACGACCTCAAGAGGCGATTGATGGCAAAGGAACTTCAGATCCCGGTTGCGCAGCAGCGCGCCCGGCAGCAGTCCCGCCTCGGTCAGAATCTGGAAGCCGTTGCAGATGCCAAGCACGAATTTGCCAGCCTCGGCCGCCTTGACGACCTCGCTCATAACGGGAGCAAAACGCGCAATCGCGCCGCAGCGCAGATAGTCGCCATAAGAGAAGCCGCCGGGCACGAGAATGGCGTCATAACCGGACAAATCAGTCGCGGTGTGCCAGACATAATCGACGGACTGCCCGATCGTTTCTTCAACCGCCTTGAAGCAATCGATATCACAGTTGGAACCGGGGAATACAATGACCGCAAACTTCATCGGCTCAGCCCTCCAGCTCGAAGCTATAGTCTTCCACGACGGTGTTCGCGAGCAGCTTTTCGCACATGGCGCGTACGCGTTGCTCGGCTTCGGCACGGTCATCCGTATCCAGTGTCAGCTCCAGGTACTTGCCGATGCGGACTTTGTCTACTTCCGCGAAGCCCATGCTGTGCAGCGCTCCCTGTACCGCCGTTCCTTGCGGGTCCAGCACGTTTTGCTTGATCGTCACGTATACGGTTGCTTTCATCGTGGCAACTCCTCTTATGGGGGAATGTTAGTTTGTGAAAATAGTTTAAGTATCAAGGACAGTCAAGGACGGTCAAGGACGGTCAAGGACGGTCAAGGACAGTCAAAGCCAATTCAAGAGCCATAACACATACTGTCCGAAAATCACTCCACACAGGGGGCCGATCCTCCAATCGCTCTTGAACCCGGATGGCTTCAGTAGAAAAACCTTCATAGGTGGCCATCCTTGCTTCAAAGGCGAACGCTTCCCCACCACTCCCAGCCGCTACCGCAGGCCGGATCAAACGGAGGAAAAGCTTTTCCGGATTCAGCCCCCTCCGCTCCGCTTGCGGACAAGTTGGGCACCGGGCCAGCATTACCGGTTAAAACCGGCATTGACCAAAACAAGTTCAAAAGCACCTTCCCCCAACGTTCCGTTGTGAGGGTGGGGAAACAAGGATGCTTCCACCTTGTTTCCAGGCCCGCGCCTCGTGGGCTTGTTGCAAAAACCCGGTGTTATGTCCTGTTGTCAGGACACACCGGCAGGGCCTATTGCCCCGGACGGGGCAAACCGCTAGGGCTTGTTGCTTGCCAGACCAGGGCACACCGCTAGGGCTCGTTGCCAAGCCGGGCACAACGCGTGGCCTTGCTGCCACACCTTGTTTCCAGGCCATGCTTTGGGCCCTGTTGGACGGGCATGCGACTCGGCTTTGGCAATAAAATGAAGGAACCTGGCTATAGTAGCGATTGAAAGTTCGCAGAGACTCTGCTGCTAAAAACCAAGTTCGCTTCTACAGCTCTTTGCCAGTCAACAATTGGTAAATACCACGATAGCGGGATGTTGTCTCCGCTACGACGGAGTCTGGCAGAGGAGCGGGTTCGCTGTTTTGATCCCAATCGGAACCTAGCAGATAGGTGCGGACCGGCTCTTTGTCCATACTGTCGATCTCGGTATCCAACTCATATTTATCCTGAGCCCAGAAGCGGGAAGAATCCGGCGTGAAAATCTCATCTATTAATATAATCTCGCCATCGATCAGGCCAAATTCGAACTTGCAGTCCGCTAGGATAATGCCGCGCTCCAAGCAATACGCATGTGCGAATTCGTAGAGCCGGATGCTCCGATCGCGAAGCTGCGCCGCGATTCCGGCGCCGGTGATTTCTTCCATTCGCGAGAAGGGAATATCCTCGTCATGGCCGACGTCGTTTTTGGCCGCAGGGGTGAAAAGGGGCTGTGGGAAACGCTCGTTCTTACGCATTCCCTCCGGCAATGGGATGCCGTTGATCGCACCCGTTTTACCATACTGCCTCCAGCCTCCGCCGGTAATGTAGCCGCGCACGACGCATTCGATGTCGATCCGCTCCGCCTTACGAGTCACCATGATGCGGTTCCGCAAAGCTTCCTTGTCCGCTTCGGCAACAAGATCGCCCAGCAGCTCCACATCGCTATGGATGACATGGTTCGGCTGGATCGCAGCCGTTTGCTGGAACCAGAACGCGCTCAGTTGGTTCAACACATTACCTTTGTCCGGCACGGCCGGATCGAGCACGTAGTCGAATGCGCTAATGCGATCCGTGACGACGATCAGATAATGCTCACCGAGATCGTACAGCTCGCGTACCTTTCCTTTGTACAGCAGTGGCGCCTTGATCAGGTCCGCTGCCGTGGACAGCGCCTTGGAGGCAACAGCCATCGGTTCTCCCCGCCTTTTACCGTTAGGATGAAATCAATATTGAAATGGGTTGCCCAATTCCTTACCGGGACGGGACGCGCATCGGCATCCCGTTTTCAGCTACTAGATCAGCTCCAGGCGGCGGAAAATCGTATCCACATGTTTCAAATGCCAGCTCGGATTAAACGCATCGTCGATCTCTTCAGCACTCAAATGCTCGGTAATTTCCGGCGTCGAGCCGATAATATCGCGGAACTGGCGCTGCTCTTCCCATGCTTGCATGGCGCGCGGTTGCACCGTATCGTACGCTTGCTCGCGGCTGAAGCCTTTGTCGATCAGCTTCGTCATGACGCGGCCGGAGAACGGTACGCCGAACGTGCGGCCCATGTTGCGCTTCATATTTTCCGGGAATACTTGAAGATTCTTAATGATGTTGCCAAGACGGTTCAGCATGTAATTGAGCAGCATCGTTGCGTCCGGCAGAATAACGCGTTCCACGGAAGAGTGGCTGATGTCGCGCTCATGCCAGAGCGGCACGTTCTCGTAAGCGCTAATCATATGACCGCGGATAATGCGAGCGAGACCGGAGATGTTTTCGCAGCCGATCGGATTGCGTTTATGCGGCATGGCGGACGAACCCTTTTGACCCTTGGCAAAAGGCTCTTCGACTTCGCGGAACTCACTCTTCTGAAGCGCACGAATCTCAGTCGCGAACTTGTCCAGCGAGGTGGCGATCAGCGCCAGCGTCGCCATGTATTCAGCATGACGGTCACGTTGCAGCGTCTGCGTGCTGATTGGTGCCGGCTTAGTGCCGAGCTTGCGGCAAACAAATTCCTCAACGAACGGGTCGATGTTTGCGTAAGTACCGACTGCGCCGGAAATTTTACCGAATTGAACACCGTCCGCTGCGTGGCGGAAACGATCCAAGTTGCGCTTCATTTCCTCATACCATAGAGCGAGCTTCAGGCCAAAAGTTGTCGGCTCCGCATGTACGCCATGCGTGCGGCCCATCATGACGGTATCCTTGTAGGCAACGGCTTGGCCGCGCAGAATTTCGATGAAATTCGTCACATCGCGCTCCAGAATCTCGTTGGCCTGGCGCAGCAGATAACCCGTCGCCGTATCAACCACGTCGGTGGAAGTCAGGCCGTAATGCACCCATTTGCGCTCAGCTCCAAGCGTTTCAGATACCGAACGTGTAAAGGCGATGACATCATGGCGCGTCTCCAGCTCGATCTCGCTGATCCGATCGATGTTGAAGCCAGCGTTTTCGCGAATCGCGACTACATCTTCCTTGGGAATAACTCCGAGCTCCGACCATGCCTCGCAGGCGCAAATCTCAACCTCCAGCCACGCTTTGAACTTATTCTCTTCCGTCCAGATCTCCCGCATCTCGGGCCTGCTGTAACGCTCCAACATAGATTGACTCACACCTTTTAATTAATGTATTGAAACTCTTAATTGATCGAAAATATACCTTTGTTCATTCTAACGCAACTGAGCGGCGTTATTTTGCAATATTATCTAAAATCAGGCCTCGTTCTCTGCCTGCCAAATACCTGTACCCTCGATCCAGGCCAGCGCAGCGTCCGTGTTCGGCGCCAGCACGTTGACATGGCCCATTTTGCGACCGGACTTGGCTTCGACCTTGCCATATAGATGAAGCTTAGGCGCAGTGCCTAGTCTCTCAGCCTCGCTGTCACGGGCAGCCATGCGTTGAATGATCGGCTCCAGATGTTGACCCAACACATTGACCATGACTACTGGACTCATCAGCGATGTATCGCCTAGCGGCAGGCCGCAAACAGCACGCACATGCTGCTCGAACTGCGAAGTGCGGCACGCCTCCATCGTGTAATGGCCGCTGTTGTGGGGGCGCGGAGCCAGCTCGTTCACGTACAACTGGCCATCCTCAGTCAGGAAAAGCTCGACCGCCACAAGACCTACTGCTCCGAGGCCCTCAACGATGCGCAGCGCCAACCGTTCGGCCTCCGCCAGGACGGTCGGTTCCACTCGAGCGGGAACGATCGACAGATGCAGGATGTTGTCCACATGGATGTTCTCCGCCGGTGGAAATACTCGGACCTCGCCATGCGAGCCCCGTGCAGCGATGACGGACAGCTCCTTGCTGAAACGAATGAACTGTTCCAGCACCAGCTCTGTGCCAGCCTTAGCAAGCTCCGCATACGCCGCCGGAATCTCTTCCTCGCTGCGAATGACCCACTGGCCCTTGCCGTCGTAGCCGCCGGTGGCCGTCTTCAGCACCGCAGGCAGGCCGAGTCGCTGCACGGCTTCGCGCAGCTCTTGCTCGCTGCCGATCTCGGCGTACGGGGCAACTTTTGCCCCGGCCGCCTCAACTGCGCGCTTCTCCCGCAGCCGATGCTGCGTTGTGTACAGCAGCTGACTGCCCTGAGGCACGTAAGACTGCTCCATGAGCATGGCGGCGACGCCTGCGTCCACATTTTCGAACTCGTATGTGATGACGTCGCATTGCTCCGCCAACTGGCGGGCTGCCTCGCGATCGTCATAGGCTGCCTCGATGCTGCCGCCTACCTGGGCGCTTGGCCCGTCCGAGGCAGGATCAAGCGCGATAAAGCGATACCCCATCGCACTGCCGGCTAACGCCATCATACGGCCAAGCTGACCGCCGCCGAGGATGCCGACAGTTGCTCCCGGCAAAATGGTGCGAGCTTCGCGCAGCGGCACCGCCGCTCCCGCTCCGTTGCTCTGCAACGGTGCATTGGCATTACCTTTCCCCTCGACAGCTCCCGCCCCGTTGCCCTGCAACGGCACAACCGCTTCGCCGCTCGTTAGCGCCCCGCGCTTGTCGCTGGCGCTCACAGCTCTTCCCCGCTTGCCAGCACCTGCTGGCGCACAGCTTCGCGGCGTGCCCCAACGCGCGCCTGAACTTCCGGCTGGAACGCGCCGAGAATTTGCGCGGCCAGCAAACCAGCGTTGGCACCGCCCGCGGCGCCGATTGCCACTGTGGCGACAGGAATGCCGGCTGGCATTTGTACGATGGAGAGCAGTGAATCGAGCCCGCTCAACGCGGAGGACTTAACGGGAACGCCAATAACCGGAAGTGGGGTTTTGGCCGCCACCATTCCGGGAAGATGAGCCGCACCGCCGGCCCCCGCTATAATAACCTTGAGCCCGCGCTCCACTGCTGTTTCCGCGTACTCAAACATGAGATCTGGCGTACGATGGGCCGAAACGACCCGCTTCTCGTAGGCGATGCCCAGCTCGTCCAGAACGTCGCAGGCCAATTTCATCGTCTCCCAATCAGACTTGCTGCCCATGATGACGCCTACGCTTGCACCCATCTCATTCATCCCGCCTTCGCTACATTATTGGATAAAATAATTGGACAAAAAAATCCCGTCGGTAAGACAGCCCGGCCGTCGCTTCAATAAAGAAGCAGCTAGCGCAGCCATCCAAGCCTACGGGATTCATGCAGCTTAGACCTGCTCCAAGGATTGTCATCCAGGCAGACGCCGCCAATTAGCGGATCGGCCAATCTGGCCGAACCAAGCTATCCCGTAGTCCGGCGATTCCGGTCGCCGGGTAGAAACGTTCGGGCCGATTCCCGAAGATATACGAGGTATATGTGTTACATTGAGCCTCAAGCCACGCCTACTTACAAGATTCGACATCTCGCGGGCGAGCCAAACTCGTTTCGAGCAACATTACCTCCCTAGTGTACCAATCCGACTGGGGCATGTCAACTATAAAACACGAACGATAATTATATACCAAACAATTAAAGTTCGCTTTTTAAAAAAGAAAGTTAAAAAGAATCCATGGGGATTCATTCACATCCCATGATAGATTACAGCCGCTGTAACTGCTAATGGCCGGTTCATTCAATCATTCTCTACCCTGCCAATTAACAGCTGCAATCAGTGCCATATATCGTAAAACCGCATCGTACCCTGCCTTTTGTCCGCCATAAGGCAAAAAGAAAAGCCAAACCGCCACAATGGCAGTTTGGCTTCCATGATATAAAATAGGAGTGCTTACCCGGCCTCTCGCATGTCATAAATACTAACATCAATAAGCGTATGCCTAAGCTTTCCAGAAGCAAAACCCGAACATCCCGATCCCATGATTGCTCAGCTGATCCAGAAAGTTTTATCCTTAGCGGCAATTCGCTTACCTTCCGGCGCGATCATGCCAGTGTAACCGATATAGATAAATCCGACCAGGTCTTCGCCTTCCTTGAGGCCGAAAGCAGACTTCATCGAGGGATGTTGCATCGGTTCGCCGCTGCGCCAAACCGCCCCCAGCCCTTCCTCATAAGCCGTGAGCAGAATGTTCTGCACAGCACAATGGACAGCCGCCAGCTCCTCAGACCGAATGACACGTGGATTGGTCGAAGGTGAGCAACCAACCGCGATCACGACAGGTGCCCGCATTGCCTTGGCTTCCTCACGCGAGAGCCGCTTTTCCTTCTCCTCTTCGTCGAGGTCACCCAGTCCATCGAGCGCTGCGTTAGCATAAGCACTACCTAGCACACGTCTTCCTTCGCCGGTCATGACGAAAAACTTCCAAGGCTCCGTGTGATGGTGATTGGGGGCCCAAACTGCAGATTCCAGGATCCGCTCGATCTTTTCCTTCTCCACCGGCAGGTCCAGCACCTTGCCAATACTCCGCCTTTGCCGAATTGCTTGTTGAAGCTCCAACTGCTTCCCCTCCTTGTCGATTCAAGTATGGTTATGAGCTCTTCGGATCCGTTCAATTATTATTATACCTGTCAAATGCTTGCTGGAAAAGAGAACGGCCCGAGCGGCACTTTGCTGAATTGGTAAATGCCCTTGCTGGGACCGGCGCTCAAGCCCAGCCTCCCGGTCTAGCCCCTCAAAAAGAAGACAATTAATGCCGCATTGGCTCATAGATATAAACTTGGAATCCAAGTGCGGGCGTTTTGCGCAAGCTCCCGCCGTTACCTTACAAGTAAGGCGGTGATTGAAATCCCTTTAATCGTGCGGGCAACATTCAATGCAGCAGGCGCGATGACCTTTACGGGCAATACATTAGGCCTGAGCCGCTCTGATACTGCCGGGGTACCCGGCACGACCGACAGCATCGGTGCGTTCATCACGACCAATACCGCAGTCAGGTACGGCACCTACCCATTTGGAACGACCGATCTGTATACGGCTAACAGCTCATCTGCCATTTTGACGCTTCCCGCCGGCAGCACGGTGCTTTACGCCGAGCTGATCTGGGGCGGAACTTACGTCAATGGCAGTGTCAACTTAACTACAGCGATCAACAACCCCGTCACCTTCATCACGCCTGGTGGCACGAATTCTATTGTCCCCGACAGCGTCACGGCCCAGACCGGAATCAGTGTTTCCGGCGCCCTTGCCTACGTCCGGTCGGCTAATGTCACTACGCTCGTGCAGGCAGCTGGAGCCGGTACCTACACGACCGGCAGCGTTGTTGGAACCATCGTCATCACCGGCGATTCCACTGTGAATCATTGCGGCTGGACGCTGGCCGTCATCTACAGCAATGCTTCGCTGCCGCTCCGCAACATGTCACTGCGGGTCGGCTCCATCTTTGTCAGCACCACCGGCTCAACGACAACTCCCATTACAGGTTTCGCGACGCCGATATCGGGAGCTCTGGGCGCAAGAGCGCTGTTTAGCTCGCAGGAAGGGGATGCCAACCGGACCGGAGATCAGGCTTTGTTTGGCCCTACCTCCACTTCGCTTACGGCGTTGTCCGGCACAAACAACTTTGCGGCCAATTTTTTTGCATCGCAAATCAACAACGACACCGGAGCGCTCAATACGACAGGATCGTTCGGAACGCTCAACCAGACAAATGGTGCACCGGGCACGAATATTATCGGGGGACGGCAAGGCTGGGACATCACCAATGTAGATATTTCATCCACGCTGGTTAATAGCCAGACTAGCGCTGTCCTGACGTTAACGACGTCCGGAGATACCTACATCATGAATGCCAACGGCATTCAGATTAACATCAACTCGCCCAATGTGACGGTGGCCAAAAGCGCAAACGTATCCGGTGCTGTCATCGGCGATACGATTACTTACACGGTTACGATCACAAACAGCGGGACCGCCAACGTCACGAGCGTTGTGCTTACCGATCCGCTTCCGGCGGGCCTGAGCTTCGTCAGCGGCAGCGTAACGGTGGCCGGGGTCGCCAGACCAACGGCGGACATCCGCAGCGGCGTGGCGATTGGCACGCTGGCCTTCGGCACCAGCGTGACGTCCACTTACCGGGCCGTCGTAACCGCTCTGCCCAGTCCGCCGCAGCTCAACAATACGGCGAGCGCCTCCTTTTCCTTCCTCAACATCATAGGTGGCAGCACAATTACGGCCGTCATCCCGTCCAACACGGTGTCAACTCCGGTCTACGCGCCGGTGCTCGCCCTCGCGAAGTCAGCAAGCACGGCGGCGGCAACAGTCGGCGATACGATCACGTACACGATTCTCGCTACGAATAGCGGCAGCATCGCCGCCTCCGCCGTGCTTACGGACAATATCCCAGTCGGCAGCACGTATGTGTCGGGCAGCTTCCGAGTGAACGGCTCCGTCGTTCCCGGCGCCAATCCCGCCACAGGCGTCTCAATCGGCAGCGTCGCGGCCGGAGGCAGCTCAACGATTACGTTCCAGGTCATCGTCACCTCCTTGCCTACGCCACCACAACTGACCGACCAGGCGACAGCCGCCTATACGTATCAGCCGCCGGACGGCCGCACCCTCTCGGGATCGGCTGCATCGAACACGCTGACGATTCCGGTCAGCCTTCCCAGCGTCAGCGTAGTTAAAACGGCCAGCCTGCCCGATCTTACCGTTGGCGATACGATGACCTATACGAGCGTCATCACGAACAGCGGCATCGGCGCCCTGACAAATGTAATCCTGACCGATCCGGTCCCAGCCGGTGCTTCCTTCGTGTCCGGCAGCGTGACGGTCGGCGGCATCGCCCAAACGACAGCATCGCCTTCAGCCGGTATCTCAGTCGGCACAATTTTAGCAGGAACATCCATCGCAGTGACGTTCCGAATCAGCGTCGTTTCGGTGCCGACAGGCGGGCAGCTGTCCAACCAGTCCAAAGCCGCATACAACTCTGGCTCGCTAACCGGCCAGGCTTTATCCGGAACGATCCTGACGCCGGTCTATCAGCCCGTTATCACGCTGACCAAATCAGCTGGTACCACCTCCGTCGTGGTCGGCGATACGGTCACCTATACGGTGAACGCAAGCAACAGCGGCAATATCGCTGCTGCCGTGACGATAACCGATTCAATACCGCTCGGATCTTCTTTCATCCCCGGGAGTGTGACAGTCGGCGGCACGCCGGTGCCGGGAGCCAATCCGGTGACTGGCATCAGCGCCGGCACCATCGCGCCGGGAGGCAGCATTCCCGTGACGTTTCAACTGCTGCTGAACGTACTGCCATCTCCACCTGTGCTGGCTAATCAGGCGGCAGCCGGTTATAGCTACACTTTGCCTAGCGGAAGAATCCTTAGCGGCGGTGCGTTGTCAAACACCGTGTCCTTGCCAGCTTCGTCGCCGAATGTGTCCATAGCCAAAAGCGCCAGTGCATCCTCTGCTGCCGTAGGAGATGTGCTGACCTACACGCTAACGCTGCTAAACAGCGGCGCTTCTCCGATTAGCGGTGTTATCGTATCCGATCCGTTGCCGCCGGAGTTAGTCTTTCAAACGGGTAGCGTGACTGTGAATGGAACTTCCGTCTCAGGAGCCAATCCCAATACTGGCATCTCCATCGGCAACATCGCCGCAGGGGGCGGCGCCACGATTGTGTTCCAGGCAGCGGTCAACGCAATACCAGCCTCAGGCTTCGTCCAGAACCAGGCCAAGGCCGCCTTCACCTCCGGCGCTTTTGCCGGGGCCGCTGCATCGGGAGTTGTGTCGGTGAGCGTGCTGCAGCCCGTATTTACCATCGTAAAAACAGCCAGCTCAAGCGCGCTGACTGTCGGTGACACCTTCACCTACTCGCTGAGTATAAGCAACTCCGGCAATACAGCCGCTGTGCTCACGGTGAAAGATGTTCTACCGACTGGACTAACATTCGTCGCAAACACCGTGACCATCAATGGAGCGCCTGCTCCGGGACTTGACCCGCAGGTTGGAATTGATCTGCCGCTCATCAGTCCCGGCGCCGTAGTGCTGATTGCTTTTGTCGTGGCCGTTACGTCGCTTCCATCTCCGCAGACGGTCAGCAATTCCGCCTCTGGCACCTATTCCTACACACTGCCGGGAGGCAGACAGATTATCGGCACGCTCTCATCGAATACGATCGTCATCCCGGTATCCTCCCCGAACGTGAGTCTGGTCGGGAACTTCAACCAAGTTTCTGCCATCGTTGGAGATACGCTGATTTATACCGTTGTAGTCACCAATAATGGTGTTTCTCCGGTTAATAACGTCGTGCTCTCGGACATTTTGCCTCCTAACACCGCGTTTGTACCTGGCACGGTCATCGTCCAGGGGATTCTGCTCCCTGTCACATCGCCTGCATCCGGCATTCCGCTTGGCACTCTGGCTCCGGGGGCTTCAGCCACCGTCCAATTCGAGGTGAATGTAACGATGGCCATACCATCCCAGATCAACAACCAGTCTATCGCCAGCTTTACTTCCGGCAGCTTCTCCAGTACGTCTGCATCCAATGTGACGAATACACCGATTACACAGCCGCAGATCTCGCTGACTAAAACGGCCAGTCGCACTGCCCTTACACTCGGAGATACAGTATCCTATACGATCGTCGTTGCAAACAGCGGCAATCTGCAAGGTAATGTGACGCTTTTTGACACACTTCCCACCGGTATGTCCTTCGTGCTCAACAGCGTGTCGGCAAATGGAGTTCCGCTGCCTGGCGCCAATCCGACCGCGGGCATCAACCTCGGCAATGTGCTGCCTGGCGCGAGCACGGCGGTCACCTTCTCCCTGTCCGCCGATACGCTGCCAAGTCCGCAAATCTATGTCAATCAGGCGTCTGCCACGTATTCCTTCATGCCGCCGGACGGCCGGACGCTGAACGGTTCCGCCCTATCCAATACAGTTAGCATCCCTGTTTCGCCGCCTAATGTCACCGTGGTGAAAACAACGCCTCAGCTCGATGCCGCAGTCGGCAATACGATCAGCTACAGCATCGCCGTATTAAACGGTGGCATCGATCCCATCAACAACGTTGTGCTGACCGATGCACTTCCCGCAGGGACGGCGCTTGTCGCCGGAAGCACAACGGTGAACGGCGTGCCGGTCGCCACGGTGCCTTCCGCCGGCATTCAACTGGGTACCCTTGCGCCGGGAGCCAGTGCTACAGTAGCGTTTAGCGTTACCGTGACTAACGTCCCGCTCGGCGGTTTTGTTGGCAACCAGGCTGTCGTCAGCTTCACCTCCGGCGCGCTTTCCGCTACCGTCCAATCTGGGCTGATCTCAACTCCGATTTATCAGCCAAGCTTGGCCGCAGTTAAAACCGGGAGCACAACAAGCGCGACGCTCGGCGATACGATCAGCTACACAGTGGCAGTGACGAACAGCGGCAATTACCCCGCTACTGCGACGGTAACCGATCCAATCCCTGCCGGTACCGTTTTAGTGCCGAACAGCGTTATCGTCGGCGGTGTACCGCAGCCGGGAGCCGATCCGTCAGCCGGAATCTCGATCGGCGTAGTCTCTCCGAGCCAGACCGTGCTGGTGTCCTTTTCGCTGAACATTACGTCATTGCCGACGCCGCAGGTCATTACCAACCAAGCAAGCGTAGCTTATAGCTTCACGCTGCCGAGCGGAAGTACATTTACCGGCAGCACCTCCTCCAATTTACTTCCGATCCCGGTATCGGCGCCGAATCTGTCGCTGACTATCGCCGCAGGGCTGACTGCCGCTTCCGTCGGCGACACGATCCCCTATACGGTTGTGTTAATCAACAATAGCTTGTCGGCTCTGAGCAACATCGTGTTTACCGATCCGCTGCCTCCAGGAACGGCATTCGTACCGGGCAGCTATGCCGTGGACGGTATTATTATTCCGGGAGCAAATCCGGCTGCCGGAGCTCCCGTCACCGGGCTTGCTCCGGGGGCCTCAGCCACCGTTACGTTTTCTCTGTTGGTCACCTCACTGCCGAGTCCGGCTCAAGTATCCAACACGGCATCGGCCAGCTTCACGAGCGGAACCTTCTCAGGAGCAGCCTTCTCCAACACGGTCGTCACGCCTATTTATCAACCGATCTTGGCCGCAGTCAAAACGGCAAACACCTCAAGCGCTACGGTCGGAGACACGGTTGTGTATACGATCACGTTGACCAACACGGGCAACTATCCCGCCACGACTACCGTATTCGATCTCATTCCGCTCGGCACAAGCTTGGTGCCCAACAGCGTCATCGTCGGAGGTGTGCCTGTTCCTGGGGGCGATCCGGCCATAGGCATTCCGGTTGGCTCAGTGAATGGCACTCCAGTCAGCGTCATGTTCTCCGTCGTCATCATTTCACTACCCGTCGGACAGCAACTGTCCAATGGGGCGACAGCTGCCTTCGTCTATACCCTTCCGGATGGCCGAACGCTGAGCGGATCCGTGTCCAGCAATGTGCTTTCCTTCCCTGTCTCCTCGCCCAATGTGCAAGTAGCCAAAAGCGTAAACGCAATTGATGCAGTAGTCGGGGATACGCTTGTCTACACGATAAATGTGGCAAACAGCGGCATCGAAACGGTCAACAATACAATTGTTTCGGATGCTATTCCAGCGGGAGCTGCTTTTATCGCGGGCTCCGTCACCGTAGGCGGAGTCTCACAACCGTCGGCGAATCCAGCCACAGGCATCACGGTCGGCAGCATCTCTCCAGGAAGCAACGTTAATATAACGTTCAGTGTGCTCGTGACTGCACTGCCAACGCCGCCAACATTGACCAATACGGCTGCCGCAGCGTTCACCTCCGGCGCTCTCGCCGGAACCTCCATCTCGCTTCCGGTCCTTACACCGGTGTACCAGCCGATCATCACACTCGTCAAATCGGCGGACAGGACCCAGGCAACTGTTGGGGATACGATTACGTATTTCTTGACCGCTACCAATACCGGGAACTATCCAGCTACCCTGACCGTGTCGGACACCATTCCGGCAGGAGCTGTATTTGTCAATAACAGCGTGCAGATCAATGGCGTTCCGCAACCGGGAGCCAATCCGCAGACTGGCGTTCCCGTTGGTGTGCTGGCGCCGGGAGCAAGTGTGAACATCGTCATTTCACTGCAAGTGAATGTAAGCACGCTGCCGCCATCACAGTCGCTCAGCAATCAGGCCTCGGCCACATTCACGTTTAGCCCGCCTGACGGTAGAACCATTTCAGGCAGCGTGACTTCCAATACGCTTGTTATCCCTGTGTCCTCACCGGATGTGACTGTAGTCAAAAGCGCCTCATCTATCGATGCCGTTGTCGGAGATACACTGACGTATACCATCGTGGTGACGAACAGCGGCATTTCGGCGGTCAGCAATGTCGTCCTTGTCGACCCTGTACCAACAGGAGCAGCTTTTGTGCCAGGCAGCGTCACACTGAATGGAATTCCATTGCCTATCGCAAGCCCTTCATCGGGCATTCCGATCGGGACGATCGCAGCAGGAGATTCCGCTACGGTAACCTTCCAGGTGACAATCACAACGGTAGGCCCCTGATGGCTCCACCCTATGAAAATGTGCAAAATCAATCCATCGTACAGTATGACATTGGGACCGGCAGCGCTACGGCCGCTTCCAATGTCGTGACCACATTTGTCGCCGGGCCGCGGATTCGCTTGGGGCTGACCGCTTCCGTAACCGAAACTACAGCTGGCTCGGTCGTCGTTTATACCGTGACCGCCTTCAATGATGGCAATTTGGCCGGCGAGCTGACGGCGGGCAGCAGTATCCCGCCGGGCTCGGCCTTCGTGCCCGGCAGCGTTACACTCGGCGGCGTACCGCTGCCTGGCGCCGACCCGAGTCAAGGCATATACCTTGGCTTAATTGAGCCGGGGAAGAGCGCCTCTTTTTCCTATCAGGTCCTGGTCGGCGCCTCGGTTCCAAGCGGAGTGCTCATCAATGAAGCGTATGGCTCCGCCTTATTCCGCACTCCCAGCGGCCGCGTCTTAACCGTCGATGCAGAGCCTGCTTCACTGCGCATTCCGGTGCGAACGGCTTCAGCTTTGGCGCGGTTATCCGCCAGCGAGTCCGTTGTCGCCCCTGGAGACATCGTCGAATATGTGCTTGTCATCAACAACGACGGCGCTGTGGGGCTGAGCGGAATGACAGCCAGCTTCATCTTGCCGCCCGGATTGGAGTTTATTGCAGGGAGCGTTAATGTGAATGGCTCTTTTTTGCCGGATGCCAATTCTCTGATCGGAATTCCCGTTGGACTGCTGGGAGCAGGAGCTGATATCGGCGTATCCTTCGCGGTTCGCGTAATCAGTTCAGCCGCTTCGGGGCTGCCGACCGTCGCTCTTGTCCGTTATATCGTCGGCTCACAAGAAGAAACAACGCCTTCCAATGCGGTAGAGCTGCAAGTCACCTCAGACCCGCCCATCGTTACCAAGTCGGTTGACACCCAGCAAGCGTCTCCCGGCGACATTCTCTCCTACGTCGTTACCGCAAGCGTTCCAACGGGGCCTCCGCAAGACGCCGTCCTCATGGATTCGCTCCCAGCAGGGCTGCGATATGTACCGAATAGCCTGCTCATTAACGGTCAACCCTCGCTCTCTCAAAATCTGGCGGAAGGAGTGTCGCTTGGTCCCGTCTCCGGCATCTCCCCGGCAACTGTCTTCTTTCGGGCCGAGGTTCTGCCCATTCAGGGACAGCCGCTTTCACAGCTGTTCAATGTTCAGAACAGCGCGGTTGTCCGTTTCACCGGACAGGAAGGCATCATAACCACGGTGGAGACGGAGCCAGTGCTGACAATCATTTCAAGCGCGGCTTTTCGAGTATCTGCACAGCCGGATGTCTACGTCAGCGAGCCAGGCGAAACGGTATGGATTACGATTACGGTAACGGCCGTCGGCAGCCAGCCCGCAGAGGGTTTCCTATCCGGCTTCGTTCCTGAAGGAATGATGCTGCTACCGGATACATTGACCGTCGACGGTGTGCAAATATCGATCCAGGACGGATTGCTGCCGCTCGGATTGCTGGCGCCCGGTTCCGTTATTCTCATCCGCTTTGCCGGACTCATTGCTCCGAATTATGCCGGCGACGAAATGATCGGCACAGCCGCCCTAAGCTGGCGCTACACAATTGAAGATAGAACGTATCGAGGGTTGTCTTTTGCAGCTAGATATACGATCGCAGTAGAAGGGCATGTGGAGTAATAAGGGAGGGGATCGTTTTGCCTAGCTCCGTGTCAGTCGTACTGACGGCAAATAAAAGCTTTACCATACCGGGAGACCTCGTGCAGTATATCATAACGATTTCGAATGACGGCTCGCTGCCGTTGAATAACTTGATTGTGCGTGTTCCGCTGCCGCTCGGGCTGGACTTTCTTACTGGAAGCGTTAATGTAAACGGCCAATTCGTACCTGCAGCCAATCCGCTTATCGGCGTTCCCATCGGATTTCTTGGGCCGACAGCAGAGATCGGCGTTTCTTTTTCCGTATTCGTCAGCAGCGACGATGCTTCAGGGAAGCCTGTCATTTCATCAGTCACCTTCACCGTGGATTCCGTGGAATCGATCCTTTTTTCGAATTCGGTGCAGCTCATCGTCTCTTCCGAGCCCCCTGTAGTAGCTAAGCGGGTCGATGCTCTCCAAGTTTCGCCAGGCAATGTTGTTACGTATGTCATTACCGTCGCCTTGCCTTCAGGACCGACCCTTTCCGCACTGCTGACCGATGTTATTCCGGAAGGGCTCAGCTACGTGCAGAACAGTCTGGCCATTAACGGACGGCCTTCTGTATTACAGGACCTGGCAGCAGGCTTGCCGCTCGGGGAAATATCCGAGGCAACCCCGGCCACGGTGTCCTTCCGGGCGGCCGTTTTACCTTTGTCTGGTTTACAGCCGCTGCAGGCAGTCAATGTTGCCCGAGTCCGATTCAGAGACCTTACAGGATTCACGGCTGATTTTACGGTTCTCTCCAATCCGACGATTACCGTTGTAACGGTGGCGGATTTTAGAATTACCGCTGTTCCAAACACATTAGTAAGCGAAAAAGGAGAGACGGTACAGGTTCTAATTACGATTACATCGATCGGCAGCCAGTCGGCATCCCTGACTTTAAGCGGATTTGTTCCGTCAGGAGTGACACTGCTGCCGCAAACATTAACCGTTAACGGCCAGCCGGCTCAGCTCCAATTCTCGACTCTTGAAATTAGCAACGCGCCGCCTGGCTCTGTTCAATTGGTTCGGTTTTCATATCAGATTTCAGCAACTTTTCCCCGATTGTTCTTTACCGGAAACGCATTCCTGGCTTGGCGGTATACACTCGAAGGACGCAGATTCACCGGCTCGGCCATGGCGCCGCCATATCAAATTACGGTGCACGATATTTCAGAATAAAAGGCGGTGATAACAATGCCAGTAACCCTTGTCAAAAGCACCAATGTACCTAGCGTTGTTCTTGGCGGCACGATTACGTACACCATTGTCATTACAAATAGCGGACCAGGCGGTGCCACGAACGTCGTAGTCACAGATCCATTGACTCCGGGAATTAATTTTGTCGCTGGAAGCGTAACGGTTGATGGAACCTCACAGCCCAGCGCATCGATTTTAAGCGGCATCCCCTTGGGAACCATTGCCCTTGGAGCGACCCAAACGATTACTTTTCAAGCCCTCGTAACCTCCCTGCCCGCTCCGGTAATCAACAATACGTCAAGCGCCGCTTATGTTCCTGAGGGCGGGACCGAAACCGTGACCGTGCTATCCAACCAGCTATCTATTCCGGCTGGACTGGCAACCGTCACGGTTGCCAAATCGGCTAGTCTGCCCGACCTGACAGTTAGAGATATTCTGACCTACACCAGCGTCATTACAACCAATGGCGTCGATATGCTGACAAATGTCTCATTCACGGACCTCGTCCCGCCAGGCACTTCTTTTGTGCTCGGGAGCGTTACCGTTGACGGCGTGGTCGCTCCTGATGCCAATCCCGGCACCGGCATCCCGCTTTCTAATATCGCGGCAGGAGCATCCGTGTCAATCTCCTTCTTCGTCAGCATCGATTCACTGCCGCCCAGCAGAAATGTTACTAATACTTCTTCGGTCTCCTATATGTCAGGAGGAATCAGCGGAACCAATCTCTCCGCACCGGTTGTCAGGCGCGTTTTTGTGCCGATCTATACGTTGGTCAAAACAGTCAATAAAACCGTAACCTTCGTCGGCGATATCATTACCTACTCGGTAGTAGTCACGAATAACGGAAACATCACCGCAAACCTGTCCGTCGTCGATCCGGTACAGACCGGAGCTACGTTTATTCCGAATACTGTAACCGTTAACGGAACTCCCGTTCCGGGAGCAAGGCCAGGCCTCGGCATTTCCCTTGGCAATTTTCCGATAGGAGTGAGTGCCGTCATTCAGTATCAAGTGAGGGTAAATACGATCCCAACTCCTCCATTTGTGATGAATACTGTGACTGCAACGTACGACACTCTTTTACCTAGCGGAAGAGCGATAAGTGGTTCGGTCCCCCCTTCTTCCGCATCTGTATTCGTGGTTGATCCCAGAATAAGCTTGCAGTTGGAAGCTTCGGCCGCGGCGGCAACAGGAGGCGAGACGCTAGTTTATACCGTAACCGCGACAAACATAGGCAACGCTAACGCGCAGCTTACGGTTACAAGCTCCATTCCGAGTGGAGCCCAATTCGTTGTGAATAGCGTGACGGTTCAAGGAACGGCGCAGCCGGGAATCAATCCTGAGCAAGGCGTTGATTTGGGCACGATAAGTCCCGGGCAGAGCGTATCTTTTTCCTATCAAGTCATCGTCTCGATTCCCTTATCGGTCCCCGATCTGTTTAATACGGCTACTGGAGCAGGTTTATTCGAGGGCATCGTACCTGCAAATGTTGCTCCAGCCTCTCTCATCGTACCCATACAACTGGCGCAAGCCAGCCTGAGCACGGTCGCTTCCTTCGTCGTACCCGGTGATAGGGTCGACTTTTCACTAGTCATCGTCAATCAATCTACCGTGCTGGATCTGGACTCCGTCGTCAGCTTCGTTCCTCTGCCGCCGGGTCTGGAGTTCATACCCGGCAGTGTGACCGTGAATGGGATTACCGTTCCAGTCATAAACCTAGAAGCAGGAATTCCTGTCGGCATACTTGCATCAGGGGCGCAAATCGGCGTTTCCTTCTCGGTTCAGGTGACGGGCGTCGAAGCTTCCGAGCAGCCTATTTCTGCTTCCGTACAGTATTCCGTCAATCAGCAGGGGCTCTTTACCGTTCAATCGAACACGCTTGAGCTTATTGTTGTCGACATCTTGCCGCAAGTGACAAAGCAAGTGGACGCCGCTCAAATATCGCCGGGAGATATTGTATCCTATGTCGTTCAAGCCCTTGTCCCTTCCGGTGAGCCACTTAACGCTGTGCTCGTTGACAATGTGCCAGCCGGACTGCAATACGTTCCGAACAGCTTGCTCATTAATGGTACTCCGTCCGAAGCTCAAGACTTGTCCGGGGGCGTCCCTCTCGGTCTTGTGTCTACACTTGAGCCGGTAACCGTGTTTTTCCGCGCCTTGGTCCTGAACATTCCGCCGCAATCCATTTCGCAGCCGCTTCAAGCTAGCAACTCCGCACTCGTAAGTTTTAGCACCGGAAACAACAGGGTTGATATCCTATCTCCGCCCGCATTATCCGTTATTACAACAGCTGCATTTCGCATCATCGCGACTCCTTCTCCTCCCCTCAGTGAAGCGGGAGAGATCGTCACCATCTCGATTTCAATTACAGCTATCGGCAGCCAAGCGGCAGAGGGCTCCTTGTCCGGGTTTACTCCTGCGGGATTTTTGTTGTTGAATGAAACGATCACTGTAAATGGCCAACCGGCTGCTCTCGTGAATCAAAACATTCCCTTGGGCGTGCTGAATCCTGGAGACGTTATTCAGATTCAGTTCAATTGTTTCATTCCGTTTGATTTCATAGCAGCTACAACCACGGGTTCGGCCATTCTCTCCTTCGATTATGACCTTGAGGGCAGGATATACCACGGCATGGCGGCCGCTCCCTCCTACCAGATTGTAGTGGAGGAGATTTTGGAATGAAGCGTTAAACACAAAAAGGCCGTCGCGCACACCATAAGCAACGCGGGCAGCAGCATCAATAGCTCCATTCCCATTCATCCTACTTCACGTCTTTTCTGTGTATAGACGGAGTAAGAGCCTGGTATGTACCGCTTGCCGAAAAAGAAAGAAAAGGTGCCCCGCAAGCAGATAATACTGCTTGCGGGGCACCTTTTTACCAGTCGAACGACGTTGCCGTGTTCAGGTCCAAGCTCAAGCCTAAACCTAAGCTACCTTCGCTTTCGCAACGAGTATAAGTATTAGAGCTGGAAGTTGCTTGAACAACTTTATCACTCTTAGTAAAGACCTCGTTATAGCTGTAAGTCTCGGAATCACGACTCCATTTTCTAAAGAGGAGGAGCCCGCTTCTCTCAGGTTCAGGCCCGAGTTGCCCTCACCTTCAACAAGCAAACCTGCGTATGCCCCCCGTCTGTCAGACTCATCGAGCTTGCGGAAGGCTGCAAAGGTTTATTAACCGGCGATGTCATCGACTCCTCGTCATAAGACGGTCGTTTCACAAATCCCCAAGGGACTAATAGATTAATTTACCAGTTACAACTACTTTCTTCTCTTTGCCCTCCCACTCTAATTGTATGTCGATAAGTTTATTCAACATAGTAATTGCTTCACGTAGCGGAATAAGCATTTTTTTGTCTTTTGTGATTGTAGATAGTTTCATGTTAATCGTTTCAGTTTTTCCATCCAATGAAACTGTTACTTTTTTTGAATTCTTATGCCAAAAAATTTGATCATTAGCTTCGTCACTGAATTCAGTAATTATCCTGGCGATTTCACTCGTTTCGTTATTCCATCGATTGGAAGCATCTATTATACTCGTTAAAGTTTTAAACTTGACGTATACATGGCCATCTACTACTGTGAAATCTTTTTTAGCAGAATAAACTGCGCCATTTGCTTCCAATTGTATTGGATTTGACGCTAACGCTGTAGGCGAACCGTGAAGCAACAGACTTGAAACCAAAATAGAACTGCCCAATAATACCTTCTTAAACATATTCCACCTCGTTAGGTCACCGCTCACTTATAAATTACGACAGTGAGCGGCAACAGATTAATGTTAATAAATTTTAAACGATTCTGAGACAGGATTTGTTCCAGACTTAATGTAATCTATACTTCCTCCATGACTCCATGTTTCATTACTGAGCCCGGAAACATCGGTAGGAAAAACAGAAGCTGCTCCATCATTTTTAAGGAATTTAAAATCAAACCACTTACCGTACGAAGCATACGGAGTTGAGAATTTTGAAGTAGGTGATGGAGCATTATTCATTGCAATGGAAGCAACACGTTTAACTCTAACATTTGAAGTTGACTGACCTGTTAAAGTCAACTCATACAACACCGATGCACCTAACAGGAATCTTATTTTTAGTACGCTTTCCGATGTCTTATAGTATACTTTGTAGCTAGATATTACTTGGCCTGGGGTTTGTTTCCGAGCAGTGTCTATATAAAACCCAGGTTTTGTACCTGTCTTGGTTCCTATATGCGGCATCTCCGCTCTAAAGTAAGGAAACCACCCAGTACCTTGTGATCCACTATAAGTCGTAAAACCTGCTTCTGTATAATCACCAATACCTGTATACATTAGTGCTGCTTCATCAGCCGCTTGTCCTACACTTGCATTATATTCAGGTAGAATCATACTTGTTGCAAAAGTTCCTGTATACGCACTTGTATTGGCAGGTGTTGTAATTCTGTTAAACGCCCCTGTTTTATAACCATTAGGATTATTGGAATTAGGCAGCAGTGCAAATGCAGATGGAGTTCTTTTTACTGCTGGCTTTTTTGGGGAAGATGAAAACAACGAAATCGTTTTAGAAAATTGTGTTGGAAAACCTTTCTGTTCCACTGGAGGCTCATAAGTATCCTGCGTTACGTACTGAAATCTTTCTTTTATTGCCCCTTCGGTAGAACTAAGGGCGGACGTTATGTCTCCCTCAGAATCAACAACAATCTTGACAACCTCAATATTCTTGAGCGCATCAATTTCTTCATGTGCAGTTTTCCAGTCCAAACATTTTTTGGGTCGGTTATTAGTGAGAAATAAAGCACAGCTAAGGTCATCCTCGGTCACATCATTGAAGTCATGACCTTTTGGAAAAATTCACGTAGAAGTCCAAACGCATTCTCACTTAAACACAAAAGGCCGTCCCCCTTCAAGCCCAGAAGCTCGAAAGGGAACGGCCTTTGTTGATGCAAGCTAAACCGATGGTTAGACGCTTGAGCAGTTCCACCCCATCGTTAAGGCAGTGGACTTGCCTTGTTTAACACTTTCCAGGTTCGGCTTAACCTGCGCCCAGCATAAGGTAGCGGAGCACAATCAGCACAGCGAGAATCCACATGAGAGGATGAATCGCATACTTGCCCTTGCCGGTGCCAGCACCGCTTTTGCCCGCCAGATTGGCGATCAGTGCCAGCAAGACGTACGATACAACGCCAAACGAAATGCCATTAGCGATGTTGAACGTAAACGGCATTAACACGATGATGAAGAAGGAAGGAACAGCATACACCATATCTTTAAAATCAATATCTTTCACCGATTGCATCATGAGCAGGCCAACCAGGATAAGTGCGGCCGCTGTGGCAGAACCCGGAATGAGTGCAACGAGTGGAGCGAGGAAAAGCGACAACAGGAAGCAGACGCCAGTCGTAATGGCTGTAAGCCCGGTGCGTCCGCCCTGCGCGATGCCGGAAGAGCTTTCTACAAAAGCCGTCACCGTGCTCGTTCCGAGGATAGCTCCGCCGCTGACGCCGACCGCGTCCACGAACATCGCTTTACCAACACGTTTTTTGCCTTCTTCGGGATTTTTCATGAACCCGGCGCGGTTGGCCGTGCCGACCAGCGTACCGAAGGTGTCGAATAACTCCACAAACGTAAACGTCAGCACAACAGTGACGATACCCACATTCAAAATGCCAGCAAAATCAAAATGCCAGAAGTTCAGCTCGCTGAAGTTAGGAACCCAGTCTTTACCAGTCATCGCCGCCTGGACGTCGAGATTGCCCGTGAGCCAAGCGATCAGCGTTGTACCGAGGATGCCCCACAGGAATGCGGCGGGAACGCGCAGTACCATTAACACCGAAATAAGCAGCATGCCAATGACAGTTAGATAAACGGATGGAGTGTGTAAATCGCCCATATGGACAACCATCGTCTCCGGCGAAATGGTCATTACACCGCTGTTTTTCAAGCCTAGCGCCGCGATGAACAGGCCAATACCAACCGTGATGGCGTGCTTAAGACTATCGGGAACGGCGGTAATCAGCATTTGGCGTACTTGAGTAATGGTGAGTATTAGAAAAATAATTCCAGAAATAAATACTGCCGTTAATCCCATTGCCGGCGAAATCGGCAAATCCGTACTTTGCGAGGCAATTATCGTTGCGGCGAAGTAAGCATTAAGCCCCATTCCCGGCGCAAGGGCAACAGGGAAATTGACGAACAATCCCATCACAATAGTGAAAATACCTGCGGCAAGCGCGGTTGCGAGAAACACTGCGGTCCAGCTAAGGCCAGATGCCGACAAAATGCTGGGATTGACGGCCAAAATGTAAGCCATCGTCATAAAGGTCGTAATGCCCGCCATAATTTCTGTACGAACGGTCGTACCATTTTCCTTGAGCTTGAAGAAGCGATCCATACTCTCTGTACCCCCTGAAAATTTGAAATGGCTGCTCCTGCGGACGCTTGATGCTCGAGCAATGATGTGGTCTACCTGCTGTCCGGCAAAAAAAAGAGAGACGAAATTCAGCGGCTGTTCGGCAGCCTTACTGAAGCGTCTCTCTTGGGCTTTCAGGGTGGTTAACTCGTCCGCGTCGTGCCGACCTCTATGACCTAGAATCCGGCTGCAAACCGGAATAAAAGACATAGAAGCCGACGCGACGGCTGTCAGAAGACAGCCCGCACCCTGAAATTTCGTAGCCTGGTCATTACGGTGACCGAGTAGAGACTTCCGGGCCAATTCCCGGAATTATACGAAAGTTAATTAAGTTTTTAATGAGAATGTAACTTATTTTAAATCTTTTCCGACAAAAGTCAACTCAATTGTTTGAAATTCGACTGTTTTTCCGAACATTACCTTAAATCAGCCCGATTTTGTTCAGAAATAGAGCTTCGCCGGCTAAGCAGCAGTCCGACCAGGGCAAACAACAGGAAGACTCCCCCCAGTAAATAGAACAAACTGCCGGTAACGCCGTAGCGTAGACCGAAACCTCCGACGACCGGACCGGCAATGCTGCCGAGCGAGAAATGGATAGACGCCAGCACATTCGCTCCCGGAAGGAGATGGCGCGGCAGCAAGTCCGCTGCATAAGCCAAACCTAACGAGAAGAAGGAGCCGACCAGGCCTCCTGCCACGGCAAGCAGAATGGCGATAACGAGCACATTCGAGCCTGCCGCCGGAATAAAGGCGAACAAGATGCCGCCGCCGAGTCCGCTGCCGATCAGCACAGGCAGTCGTCCGGCCCGGTCGCTAAGCGCGCCAAGCGGAATTTGCAGCAGCAGCCCGCCAATGCCGAGTGCAGGCAGCAAGGCACTGATTGCTTCACGATCCAAACCGATTTTGGAGCCGTAAAGCGGGAAGCTGCTGTTCATCGAAGCTTCCATAATGCCGTAAAGCGCCGCCGGGAGCAACGCGAACCAGGCGATTCGGTAGACCATTTTGAACCGGGCGACGCCTCGCACCTCTTGATCTCGATGGATCGGCTCTGGCCGATCCTGCGGCAGCCGCAGCGCAAACAGCAGCACGGCCGCATAAAAAGCCGCACTTATAAGAAAAGGAGCCGACTCGCCAAAATGCAGCAAATTAATGCCGAGCGGCCCGATGCTGAAGCCAATTCCATAAGACATGCCGTATAGAGAGATAAATTTCCCACGCTGCCTTGCTGGTGCACGACTGACCATCCAAAGCTGGGTCGCGAAATGCAGCCCGCTATCACCGATACCGATGATGATGCGCAGCACAAACCAAGCGACCAACGAACCGGATGTTAAGGGAAACAACAGCGTAGCGACAGTTATCATAATAATTCCGGTTATAATGACGGCTTTGAAGCCGAAACGGCGCACGGGGCGCTCAATGAAAAACATAGTGGCAAAAGTACCGATATATAAGGCCATAGAATTGATGCCGTTAACATCATCGGGCACGCCCGCGCGTTCCAGCAAAATTGCCAGCAGCGGAAGCAGCAGCCCTTGGCTGATTCCAGCCGTAATGACAACCGCAAGCAGGACGAGCAAGCGATAACTAAGTATCCGCTCTTCCGGCTCCGGTGGCCATGTCGAATTTGAGTTCATTTGAGATTCAGAAGCTCCTTTACTAATTTGGGGAGGACGGACAGTCCAGGGGCGGGTTAGCGCCGCGGTTAGTTCGTTGGGGGACAAGACAGCTCTACGGATAGTCGAGTTGATCCAGGGTCATGGCAGCTCTGTGCCTTTAAAGGCTGTACCCCGGGAAAGCGTCATCCAGACAAAACATCCCAGAAAAAACAAACACCGGAACCCTGGTTGCCCAGGATTCCGGTGAAACGCTGCATGAATGAAGCTATAGCTTCCAAGTGGCCATACTATTCATACATCATGTTGTTCGGTATATCAATTGTAGCGGGTGAAATCAACATTTTCAATAGCAGATAACTGGCATTTCCATCAAGCATATACAGGGAGAGATATATTCTTTGGTTTTCAGACATGTCCTAGAATGAGAGTCAAATAGTTTGATGTTTAACCGCTATTTTAGATTTATTAAATCTTTCCACCTACACCCTTGAACTTATCTACAAAGGCTGAGATTTTCTGAAAAACGCTCTGTTTTTTTGTTAAATATTGAGGATTAAGAGGACTCATTTTAGGAAGAATTTCATTAAGCTCCGTTCCATTGTCACTGGCAAATTCTTTTCTTAATGAAGTTAATATATATCTTTTTGCAGCCTCTTCATTAAGATTTTCAGTATTAATTAATTCTTCTGCTTCACGTTTTTGCTCAGTTTGAGCAAATGAGAAGAAGGCTTCAATAATACTAGCTTTGTCTTGAATACTATCTAGATCAGCTTGATTGATAAAATCAACTACCAAGCTTTCTTTAGCTCGGTTTCCTATACTAGAACGAATTAAGCGACGAACTTCTTCCACCAAGGATGCTTTATCTTTCACTTTTTTGTTATGCTCAAATATTAGTTCAAGAATGTAATCCAAATTGATCTCTTGGGATTTTAGAAGATCCACTTCAAAAACAACATCATCCCAATCCACAGAGGAATTACCTTTTTCTTTGCCAGTCTTCTCACGGCGAATCCAATCACGAATATCATTGTAGGAAGAACGATAATCTTGAACAGTTCTTTCTTCTAACACTTGAATCTGTTGCATAACAGCTATATCTTCATCCGTTACATAGTGAGTAGACTTAAAATCTTCTACTGCTTCGGGGTTAGTCATATCTATTGTTTGTAAAGCTTTTAAACCTGAGAACTCATCATAGTTCTGTAGTATATTTTCAACTCGCAAATATTCACCAAACAGCTTTACAAAATCTTTCTTATCCTTTTCAGTTTCAATCAAATCCACTTCAGGAAAACGTTTCTTTAATTCTTTTACTACGTCAACGTATCCACGACGGGCGTCACCCGTTACCACATCGGTGAATCCTTCCATATACTCTTTATAACTTTTTTCTAGCACCACATTCTTAGTATTTTTATCTCCGAATAGCGTAATTGCGTCTACTGTTGCTTGTTCTAAATCTCTAAAAGTAACAATATTCCCAAAGGTTTTGGTGGAATCATAAATACGATTTGTTCTTGAGAAAGCTTGCATTAATCCATGATATTTAAGATTTTTATCAACAAATAACGTATTTAATGTAGGTGCATCAAACCCAGTTAAGAACATTCCTACAACAATCAATAAATCAATCTCTTTATCTTTAACTCGTTTAGCAAGGTCGCGATAATAATTTTGAAATTCCTTACTTTCTACGCCGTAGTTGGTCTTAAACATAGCATTATAGTCTTTGATGGCTAAACTCAAAAACTCTTTTGCACTACTATCCATTGCTGAAGGTTCAAACGTTTCATCAAGGATTTCACCTATCGAGCTTTGTTCTTCATTCGCAGCGAAGGAGAAGATTGTCGCAATCTTAAGAGATTTGCTACTCTCATGTTGTATGTTTTTTAATGATTCATAGTAGAGTTTGGCTGCGTCAACACTACTCACAGCAAACATGGCATTAAACCCTTGTCCAGTCGCATTTAAACGATGGGTCTTTATTCGGAAATTATGGACAATATACTGAGAGATTTCTTTAATCCGCTCAGGATGTAGTAATGCTTCTTTATTTTCTGCTGCCGAGAGCTTCTTCTCGTCCTGTTCTTTTTCAATAGATTTGAACTTGGGACGTACATCGTTATAATCTACTTTGAACTTTAATACTTTCTCATCTCTAATGGCATCCGTAATGACATAAGAATGTAACTCTCGGCCGAAGACAGAAGCAGTCGTGTCAGAACCTAATGCATTTTGTGGGAAAATAGGCGTACCCGTAAATCCGAATTGATAGAACTTCTTAAACTTCTTTTTAATATTTTTTTGCGCTTCACCAAATTGTGAACGGTGGGCTTCATCAGATATAAATACCACGTGCTTATGATAGATAGGTAAGTCCGCTTCGCTTTTCATTAGGTTGTTCAGTTTTTGAATCGTCGTCACAATAATTTTGTTATCATCTTTATCCATGTTACGCTTTAAGCCTGCAGTACTCTCTGAACCATTAACACTGTCAGGAGAAAACCGTTGATATTCTTTCATTGTCTGGAAATCTAAATCTTTCCGATCTACAATAAAAAATACTTTATCGATAAAATCCAGTTCAGTAGCCAATCTAGCTGCTTTAAAACTAGTAAGCGTTTTCCCCGAACCTGTTGTATGCCATATAAATCCGCCGCTTTCAATGGCACTCCACTTGCGGGATTGGTATGTACTCTTTATTTTCCACAAAATTCTCTCTGCAGCAGCAATTTGATAAGGACGCATGATCAACAGATTATCGCTCACATCAAACACGGAATATTTCAGTAGTATATTCAACAAAGTATCTTTCTGAAAAAATGTAGCTGTGAAGTCCTTTATATCTTTAATTAAGATATTATCCGCTTTAGCCCAATTCATCGTAAAATCAAAACTATTTTTGTCCCGTTTCGTCGTATTCGCAAAATATCGGCTATCTGTCCCATTAGAAATTACGAATATCTGCACATATTTAAAGAGAGAGTTGTCAGAATTAAAACTCTCTTTGCTATAGCGATGAACCTGATTAAAGGCTTCACGAATCGCAATTCCACGCTTTTTGAGCTCTACTTGCACTAACGGTAAGCCATTGACCAAGATGGTTACATCATAACGATTAGTATTCGTTCCTTTTTGTTCAAATTGCGCAATGACCTGCACTTTATTGTTTGCAACATTGTTTTTGTCTACTAGATATATATTTTGAATATGTCCATCATCGAACACAAAGTCATAAATATAATCGTCATGGATTTTACGAGTTTTATCAATGTGGTTATCGCTAGGTTTATCTAAGTACTGCTCACAAAATCTAATCCATTCCGTATCGGAAAACTGCATGTGATTCAGATTTTGCAACTGCACACGAGCATTAGCAAGCAAAGCTCCAGGAGTTATGATACTTGGTAGGTGCTCGTACCCTTGATTAACTAGATCTTGAATCAATTCCCGCTCTAAGTTAGTTTCTGTTTGATAGCCAATCCCTTGTTCTGCTATCTTCGTATACTTATCTAACACGATATAGCTATTTGCTTCTGCGATGGGTTTGTAATCGTACATTCGACTTCCCTCCTTAAATCTTGTTAAACCTATATAATTCATTAATTTCATTAAACAGATGTCTTAATATATTCTTGTCATCATTTGTGAGCTCAACAATTTCTTCACCCGAATGCTTTGAATGACTGGATAAGTTTAGAATCCTGTTTTCATATCCTACACCGCTTCCTCTGACTGGCACTAATAAATCTTTCCAATGAGAATAGCCTAAGAACGTGGAGGTTTTCTCCAATGTATTTCGAAGGAAATTAAAATGATATTTATATATTTGCCCCGATTCAATTGCTTTTTCGATTTCATTCATTAGAAAAAGATGATATGAAAACGGTGAATCATTGTTCTGATCTTTTAGTTCGAATGTGCCCACTTCATTCTTTTCTAATCTATGCTTTTTAAAATGTTTCTTATCGTTGTAACCTGTTCGTCTATCAGAATTGTTAAACTCACTACACAACACATTATAAAATAGAGGATTATGTGTGGTTATAATAAACTTAAGGTCTGACTCATTAGATTTGATTAATTCTGCTAAATTTACTGCTAATTCAATCAAGTGGTTATCATCTAAAGAACTTACAGGATCATCTATGAATACATACTTCAGCTGGTCGAACTGATTTGTTTCTCTATCACTTGGTTCAGCTACATTTAATATTTCAATAACTTGTTTAAGTAGAGAATAAAAAACACTCCATACAAAGTTACTTTCTTCTCCTTTTGAAATTTTAATGTTATCTGAGAGCTCTTCATGACCCCTCTGATATGAAAAGGTGATTTCTGTAAAAGAATCGACTGTTACGTTATTTCCATTCATATCTTTAAAAGTATATTCTTCATTAAAATGTGGTGTTAATTTTTCGTCGGTATAATATTGAAAATTAGATATAATGTTTCTATCTTGTCCTTGCTCTTCAAAAATCCATTTTGTAAATGAATTGGGATGGATTTTAAGTTTTGGTTCAGCATCATGTTCTAAATCATTATCCCAATAAAATAGATCTTCTGTAAAAGCATTGTAATAGAGAATCCTCTTACCGTTCACCTCTAACTCCTCAATCTCGACATCCTCCTCGACAGATTGTGTTAGTAACGATTTGAACTCTCTTGAAAGTCTTGTTTTACCTGTTCCATTAAATGCATAAATTAATTGGACTTTTTTGTTGTTACTATCTAAATTTCGTGCTACTTCATTTAAACTTATTCCCATATTAAGCTTCTACCTCACTTTTCGGAAATGAAAGCAAAATATTACGGTAATATTCATATTGTTTTTGACGCAACTCTATTTCACGAGGCAATCCCTCGGTAATTGAAGAGGTCAAGGCATCGAATTTGTCTAATATTGATACGATGCGATTTTGATCTTCAAGTGAAGGTAGCGGTATCTCGAATTTCTCCAATTTCTCTCCATGTACTCGAATAACCTTTGTTCCTGTTCTACTTTTCTTTTTGTAATCAAAAAACATAGGTGTTTGGAGATAATACGCTATATACTTTGGATTTTGGTTATGCTTAAATATATAAGTCTCTCCGCTGACACAGACCTCATCTTCACCAAACCAAACTAAAGGCTTACAAACATCTTCGATATTTTCACTTGTAGTCGCGATAATTAAATCGCCTTTCTGAGCTTTTCTCAACTTGGTTGCCAATGTTGGTGAAACGAAAGATTTTGTCTGATATGCAAAATTCCCGTAGTAAGTATAAATTTGACCATAATGGATACAGCCTACACCGCTCTCTGCAAAATCACTTTTTTGCAAGCCGCTTCCTCTAACAAAACTACCTATCTCCCCAAGCGCTTTCCACTCAACTTCACCCTCTTCAAAAGTCAACAACTTATCACGGTAATAAGTATATTGACTTTTACGAGCTGTAAGCTCTGTTGTAAGCTCTGTTGTAAGCTCTGTTGTAAGCTCTGTGTAGGAGTCCAAAATTCTGACGATTTCCTCTTGTACTTTTTGAGGGGGGATGGGAATTTTCGCTTGGCCTAATCCAGAAGCGTTAATTGCTGAGATTTTTCCCGAAGATATATGTTTCTTAATTTGGTCATGAAATTGTTTGGTTCGCAAAAAGTATGACACGTATTTTGGATTCAATGAACTTCTAAAGGAAAAACAAGCGTCATGAATGACAACTCCCGTAGTCCCCAGCCAAGCAGTGCCTATTCCGATATCTTCAATTGTTTCGCCTGCGGCAACAATTACTACATCACCATGATTTGCAACTCTTAGTTTTGAAGCTAGATCGAAACTTACAAATGATTTAGTTGTTTCTGCCCAGATGTTATAATGTGTATACATTTCACCATAATGAATACATGGGAAACCCTCTTTATACATGTCGGTTTTCACAAATCTCTTACCTCGTGTAAATTCACCAATTTCACCCAAGGCTTTCCACTCAACCTCAACCCCCTCAAGGAGTTTCTCCATATAATTCGGTTTACTCATGATTTAATCCCCTTAATAACGTCATCAATTTCGGCACGAAGTTGCTCTATCTTTGCTACTGTCGTTTTTATTTCTGCACTCAGCTCATTTATATCTATGACTTCCCGTGTGTCTTTTGCTTCCACATAGGAACTAACAGAAAGGTTGTAATCATTTTGAACAATTACATCATAATCAACGGATTTTGCAACGTGATCAATATCTTCTTTGCTATCAAACATGTTCATAATCTGCTCAATATGTGCATCTGTGAGTATGTTATTATTGGTTTCTTTTTTATAGAAATCTACACTACTTGCGTCAATAAACTGAGTGATATTATTTGTTTTATGTTTAGATAGAACCAAGATATTAACTGCTATTGATGTTCCAAAAAACAGGTTAGGCGCTAACGAAATTACCGTTTCAACAAAGTTATTATCAATCAAATACTTTCTAATTTTTTGCTCAGCGCCACCTCTGTAAAATATACCAGGGAAGCATACGATTGCTGCCCGACCTTTACTTGAAAGATAACTAAGCGAGTGAAGCACAAAGGCGAAGTCAGCTTTCGATTTTGGAGCTAATATGCCTGCTGGAGCAAATCTCTCATCGTTAATAAGGGTTGGATCATCATTACCAATCCAATTCACGGAATAAGGAGGATTTGATACAATGGCATCAAATGGCTTATCGTCACCATAGTGAGGATCTAATAGCGTATTCCCTAAAGCAATATTAAACTTATCGTAGTTAATGTTGTGTAAAAACATATTCATACGCGCAAGATTATACGTTGTATGATTAATCTCCTGCCCGTAGAAACCATCTTCGATGATATGGTCATCAAACTGTTTTTTTGCTTGTAATAGCAATGAACCCGATCCAGCTGCTGGGTCATAAATCTTATTAATGCTTGCTTGCTTGTGTATCGCTAATTGTGCAATTAGTTTGGAAACACTCTGCGGTGTAAAAAATTCCCCTCCAGATTTCCCTGCGTTAGCAGCATAATTTGAGATTAAATACTCATAGGCATCACCGAACAGATCAATGTGACTATTCTCAAAATCACCAAAATTAAGCCCTTCAACACCTTTTATGACAGCAGCCAAACGACTGTTTTTATCTTTCACAGTATTTCCCAGTCTATTGCTTGTGGTGTCGAAATCAGCGAACAATCCTTTAATATCTAACTCAGATGGATAACCGTTTGCTGAACTTTCAATAGCTGAAAATATACCAGCTAAATCTGTATTCAAGCTTTCATTTGTATTCGCAGTTTTTGCGATATTAACGAACAAATGGCTCGGATATATGAAATACCCTTTTGTTTTAATAGCATCGTCTTTAATTTCTTTCTTTATAATAGCATCAGGAAGTTCAGCATACTTGACACTTTCGTCTCCAGCTTCAATATACCCAGAGAAGTTTTCACTAATAAAACGATAAAATAGCGTTCCTAAAACATATTGTTTGAAATCCCATCCATCAACTGAGCCACGGACATCATTGGCTATCTTCCAAATTTGAGATTGTAGTTCGGCACGTTGTGCAGCACTTGACATTTGTATACCTCCGATTATTTTTCATATAAATTAATTTTAGAAGCACTTCTAAATAGTTTAAAGTTTTACTTCCACCTTTAGTTTCTTTACTATACGTACAGCAATGCAGTGTTCTTTTCTTACTTCTAACGTGGCGTTTAAGGGCATCTGTCATAATCTGTATATCCATTTTTATTATGCTTTCGCAAAAATACCCTAATGACACGACTGTAATCTACATCATACACCATGCCACCGTGATGAAGCCGATCGATAAGAAAATACATGAAGGAATTCCCTAGCCATCTTTACTATGTCCTTGTGCAGTTTTAAATGTAAAGGATGACACCTACAAAGCCACCGATTCCACATGTGTCGTGACTGGATTCGACTTGTATTGTTGGGATCACTTCAATAGCAGGTGGTTTTATGTTTCGCGCGTTTCACGCACCCAACAGGCTAAAGTCTAAATAAAAACTCCCACCGACAATCATTCGGCGAGAGTTTTTGGCGACAATCTTGGAGACAATTCAAAAGAATTTTGGTCTCAGAAAGTCTTATGAGTTTTACCTAAACGGCATAAAATCAACGTCTTTCAGTGTATAAAGTGTCGCTTGATTATTCCCACTCGATCGTGGCAGGCGGCTTCGACGTAATGTCGTACACAATGCGGTTGACATTGTCGACCTCATTAACGATGCGCACGCTGATTTTCTCCAGTACATCCCAAGGAATACGCGCCCAGTCGGCAGTCATGCCGTCGATGGACGTTACCGCGCGGATGCCGACCGTGTAGGAGTACGTGCGGGCGTCGCCCATAACACCTACGCTGCGCATGCCCGGCAGTGCTGTGAAGTACTGCCAGATTTCGCGATCAAGACCGGCTTTGGCGATTTCATCGCGCAAAATAGCATCGGATTCGCGAACGATTTCCAGCTTCTCCTCGGTCACTTCACCAAGGACACGGATGGCCAGTCCCGGACCCGGGAACGGCTGACGCATAACGATCTCATCCGGCAGACCGCATTCGGAGCCGACTTTGCGAACTTCATCCTTGAACAGCGTTTTCAGTGGCTCAACAAGCTTGAACTTGATGTCCTCCGGCAAGCCGCCAACGTTATGATGGGACTTGATTGTTTGCGCGGTAGCCGTGCCACTCTCTACGATATCCGTGTACAGAGTTCCCTGCGCAAGATATTCATAACTCGCGAGTTTATCGGATTCCTCCTGGAAGAGGTAAATGAACTCGTTGCCGATAATTTTACGC
Organism: Paenibacillus herberti; assembly: GCF_002233675.1. Lineage (GTDB taxonomy): Bacteria > Bacillota > Bacilli > Paenibacillales > Paenibacillaceae > Paenibacillus_O > Paenibacillus_O herberti. Next base: position 166,894 of record NZ_NMUQ01000002.1, read on the forward strand.
TTTTGCTCAGGATCGCTCACACCGCTCAGCTTGCCCATGAAGCGCTCTTTGGCATCGATCTTGATAACTTCAATGCCGAACTTACCGACAAAAGTTTCCATTACGCCTTCAGCCTCGCCCTTGCGAAGCAGGCCATGGTCGATGAACATACAGGTCAAGCGATCGCCGATCGCTTTGTGTACCAGCATCGCAACAACGGAAGAATCCACGCCGCCGGACAGAGCGCAAAGCACACGGCCGGTTTCGCCTACTTGCTCACGAATGTCGCGAATCGCGTCATCGATGAACGTTTCCATGCTCCAATTGCCTTCGCATCCACAGATCGTGAAGAGGAAGTTGCGGATCATGTCATTGCCGTAAACGGAGTGACGAACTTCTGGGTGGAACTGTACCGCGTAAAACTTCTTCTCCGGATGGCTCATGGCCGCGATCGGCGCATGTTCCGTTCCCGCATCCAAGCGGAAGCCTTCCGGCATTTCGACGACGAGATCGGTGTGGCTCATCCATACCGTCTGGGTATTTTGCAGGCCAAGCGCCAAGTCAGCGCCTTCCAAGAACGTTACGTCTGCACGGCCGTATTCGCGCTTGCCGGCGCGCTGAACTTTGCCTTTAAGCTGGTGGCTCATCAGCTGCATGCCGTAGCAAATTCCGAAAATTGGCAGTCCGAGTTCGAAAATCTCTGGGTCCACCATCGGAGAATTTTCTTCGTAAACGCTGGCTGGTCCTCCTGAGAACACGATGCCCTTAGGCGCCAGTTCACGCAGCTTGGAAGCTGGTGTATTGTATGGCAGCAGCTCACTGTAAACGCCGAGATCCCGGATGCGCCGAGCAATCAGCTGGTTGTACTGTCCTCCAAAATCGAGAACAACGATCATTTCATTAGGCTTGTTCACGCCCGAACCTCCCTCAATCAATTGGACTCATTATATCCAAGCTGCTTCCGGCCAGTCAAGGCGCGTCCCGGATTGTCGACATGGGAGAAAAAGGCTGTCGGATCATGAGGTTATACAGTTTAAAGCAGGTGCAGGGCGGCGATGGTGTGGCGGACGGCGGATGGTGTGCAGGTGGGGCGGACGGCGGATGGTGGGGCGGACGGCGACTGGTGGGGCGGACGGCGACTGGTGGGGCGGACGGCAACTGGTGTGGCGGACGGCGGATGGTGCTTGAAAGAGCTTAGCCGGGACGCGGTGCTTGTCCGGCGGACGGCCAGGCGCGCCGGGCTTGCAGTGTGGCCGCGCAGCTAGCGAGCTGCGCCGGCGTCGGCCCGCGCCAGGCGGCCGGAGCGCCGAAGCGCGCGCCCTCGGCCCAGGCGGCGAGCCGGCGAAGCTGCGCGCCGGCTTCCGGCGCCAGCAGCGGCGCGAGCGCTGCGGCGCGCTCGGCCGGCCCGGCGGCGGCGGCAAGCGCAGCCGCCGCCGGGCCCGCGCCGCCGCGGCGCTCCAGCGCGCGCAGCAGCGCCTCCGCCGCGGCGAGCAGCGCGGCCCGCTGCGCGCCGCGGCGGGCGCGTTCCGCGCGCGCCTCGGCCGCGGTGCTGGCTGCGCCGGCATGGCGCGCGTAGCGGCGCAGCGCCAGCGCGAGGCGCAGCCGCTCGCGCAGCGCCGGCGACGCCAGCGCAGCCGCGGCCGCGGCCAGCGCTGCGCCGGCCGCGAGCGGGCCGGGCTGCGCGGCAGCGCGCGCTAGCGCGGCGGCCAGGCGCGCCGCGTCACCGGCGGCCTCGCGCAGCTGCTCCGCCAGCGCGGGGCTGGAAGCCTCCGCCCCGCGCGGCGCCTCTCCGGCGGCTTCGCCTTCGCCGGAGGAACCTTCCACAGCCGGCGGCAATGCCGCTGCCGGCTGCTCCGCGCCTGCGGCGTATCCCGGCGTCGGGTCGAACGGGACCCAGCCCGCGCCGGGAAAATAAACCTCAACCCAGGCATGCGCGTCCGCCGCGCTTACCTGGTACAAGCTGCCGCTGGCATTAACGCGTGCCAGCGCCTCCCGAGCGGCGGCCGGAGCTTGCTCGGCCGACAGCTCTTCGCCGGGCGCAAAACCTTTGACCCAGCGCGCCGGAATATCGACCGACCTGAGCATAACGACCATCGCGGTGGAAAAATGCACGCAATAACCTGCTTTTTGCTCAAAGAGAAATTGATCGACCAAATCCTCACCCTCGCCTGGAACCTGTGTGTCCGTAAGCGTGTAACGAAAGCTCGTCTTCAAGTAGTCCTGCATGGCAAGCGCGCGGTCATAACGGTTCTCTCCCGCATCCTTCGCAATCTTCTGGGCCAGCTCCCTGACCCGCTCCGGCAGCTCCCCCGGCAACTGCAGGTTGGCCTTCAACTGGAGTTCAAGCTGCTCCTGCTCCACAGTACTGCGCTCTGCCTGTTCCACATCACTACGCTCTGCCTCCCCCACCTGGCGAAGCATGTCCGCAGCAGGCTCGTCTAGCCGTGATTCTACCGTATATGTCAACTGTCCCTCCGCAGCATCAGGCATGTAGATTGCGCCGCCGCCGAACTCCTGAAGGTAACTCGCCTGTTTCTTTTGTAATCCCCCAGATAGTGATTCCGCCGCGATTAGATCCGGTTCCACTCCCGATACCGGCAAAGGCAGTCCATCCATCATCTGAGGTAACCAAACGGTTTGCCGGATTAGTCTCGCTTCTGCTCCCGGCCCCTCTTTTGCCGCTCTCTCCGTGCCAGTTACAAACCCTGCCCCGCTCTCCGCCTTTTTTTCAACATCCGTCTTTTCTGCTCCGTTCCCCGCCTTTTCTGCCCCGCTCCCCGGTGTCCCTCCACTTCCACCTGCCTCAGCATCACTTCCGCCGACCTGTACGGCCAGCAGCTCGCGTGTGTCATCTCTCCAACCTTGGCCGGTGTAAGCCGATTTTGTTTCCATCCGCCAGTACAGCGGTTTGGGGGTCAGCGCCCAGAATAGTGGTTTTTGTGATAAAAAAAGCGGAGCCCCAAGCTGCGCATCGCTCTCGCTATAACCCGTAGCTGCCGCCCCCGCGCCCGTTCCGGCGCCTTGGGAACCTGGCTGGCCGGAGAATACAGGCGCGCTGCGCGGCCTTCCCTCTCCGGATGATCCAGAGTTATTGTCGCGGATAGCCTGCTGCATCCCCAAAGCCCATTCCGCCGGTCCATCCGACTGGGCCTTGCCCCAGGAAAGAGCTGCTGCGCCAAGCGGAATCATCGCAGCTACGGCCGCACTTGCCGCCCACCAGCGCCAGCCCGGCATCTCTCTTCGCGGCGCGTTCTTTTTCATTACAGCCGAGGCGGCTGGGGTCTCTTCGATCTTTCTTTTCAGCCGATGATAGGATAACAACGCCGACAATAACAGCCCTTCCGCAGCTGCCCGAGCGAGATTAGAAACCGTGTCCAACCCAAACCACTGGTTCAGCGACCAGAGGTACAGAGCCGTCAGCGCCAACAGCCCGATTCCCCACTGGCGGATCCACACCAGCATTTGAAGGGCGGATAGTAGAATCGACAGTCCTCCCAGCAAAAAAACCGCCTGCCCGGTACCGGACATAGCGACTGGCCCCTCTCTAAACAACGCTTTGGCATCATCCAGCAGCTGTACGGGCAATCCGATTAGGCTTTCCAGGGTAGTTTGCTCACTGCCGCCCAACCACGCCGCTCCTGCCAGTATGACTACTAAGCGGAGCAGCCACGCCGCCCAGTCCGATAACAGCAGCACGCCAATCAGCATAATACAGGCTCCAAGCGCAAAAAGGATGCCGAGGTCGTACACATCGGTCCACTGGGGCAGCTTTTGGAGCGGCAGCAGCCACTCAAATAGCAGTGCAAGCAGCAGCAAGCTGGAAGCCGCTCGCAGGGGCCAGCCCAGCAAACCGCCGACATGCTCTTTGATATCTTGCGCTCGGGAAGCCGCGCTTCCCAAAAACGCCTTCCCCGCGACGGCATGACCGGCTCCCACTAGGCCTGTGTTCGCATGCTTAGTGCCTGTTAATCCGTTTGTTAGCCTAGCTGCTTGCTTTACGCCAGCTTTCCCATTTACACCCAAAGCACCGCTTACTCCCTTAACGTTCCCATTCAGCGCAGCTCCCTGCAGTACAAGTCCGTTCCCCGGTAATCCGCCGTGTTCAGCTCCATGCCTGCCAGCCATGTCCATCCTCCTCCCTTATGCTTAGCCTTCCTTTCCATCCCTGGCGTCTGCTTGCGTCCAAAGAAAACCAGGCCAACGATACACCCGATTTCTTAGCCCACTGCTCGCGCTCTTGCCTTGCTTGAAGGGGCAGCGTGCTCCTAATCGGAACATGCAGCTCTAATCCACAGCGAGCTGCACGCGACAGGTCCGCCAGTTGCTCCCACAGCTTAATGTCCCATCCAGCAGTTAAAATAACGATGCGGCTACCAACCGTTAACTGCTTTCCAAGCAGCAGTCGCTCTAGTGACTCCGCAGCACCGGCTCCGGGAGCCGGCACTGCCCGGGCCAGCAGCAAAGCCGCAGTCCGCGCAGCCCGGCTGTCTCCCGGTGCAACCTTAACTTCTGCCTCCGCGCCAGCTTGCAACCTCACGGTACAGCCGTTAGCGCCAGCATCCATCAGTGCCCGGGCCGCAAGTCCGGCGCAGGCATCCAGTTGGCCATCCGCTCCCGTCTCTCTATAACTGCGCTGATCCAAATCAAGCAGCACCAGCATAACTGGCGATGCTCCATGTTCATCCAGCCGCGTGTGCAGTCCTCTGCCCTTCGCAGCCAGCCGCCAATCGATCCGCCGTAGTGAATCGCCTTCGCGATAAATACGGTTAAGCGGCCCCGCTCCGCCACGACCGGCCGATTTCCCGCCTCCCTCACCGGCAAAACCACCCGGCTCCGAAGCCTTCTTTTCGGACATGGACAATGCCCTAAATACCCCTGTCTCTTCCGGCTGAGGCAGCACGGTGAAGCTTCCCGGCGCAGCAAGTTTCAACATGCCGCATGCGAGTCCGAGCGGGTCCGTAACAACTACTGTCGCCGGAGCGAATTGATAAACACCGCGTCCTAAGCCGCTGACCCGATAATGAGCCGTCCATTCCTTACTCAGCCACGGCAGCAGCCAGCGAGTCAGAACAAGCGGCTTCCGCTCTGCGGCAGCAAGGTTTTCCAGTTGTTCTCTTACCTGAACAAGTAGCAGCGGCGGCATCCACCGGCCATGGAAAATAAGTCGTACCGACAGTTCCCCTTCCTTGCCGCCCGGCTCAAGGACACGCTCCACACTTAGTCCACCTGCAGCCGCCCACAGCTTAGGCAAACACGCCATGGCCAGCACAGCTGCCGGCAGTCCAGCCAAAAACCAATCTAGCGCCGTCCCCCTTAGGAGGACAGCGAACAATGCCGCACCGAATAGCGCAGCCAGCAATACAAGCGCAGTCCGTCTTGTCCGAGGCAGCCCCGCTGCATCGCCAGCTTTCATCTTGCAGCCGCCTTTCCAGCTGCGGACAACGGCGTCTCCGCCAGCAGCCGCGCAAGGGCTCGCAGTGCCAGCTCACGATCCGGCTGCCCGTAAGCTCCTCTGGCGGCAAGCCGATGCGCCAGCACCGATGTGGCGACAACCTTCAGGTCTGCCGGTCGCACATAGTCCCGGCCCGCGATATAAGCTGTCGCTTGCGCAGCGCGCAGCCAATCCCGCGATGCGCGGGGGCTCGCGCCAAGCTCCAGCTCGGGAGCGGATCGCGTCGCTTGGACAACGCGCACCATATAAGCGAGCAGCTCCGGGCTGCAATGTACGGAGCGACTTTCCTCCGCCATGACTTCCCATTGACGGGGGGAGACGACCGGCCGCAGTTGCTCCGGCGCTTGCTGCTCGCCAGCGCCCATCATTTCCAGCATGCGAATCTCCTCGCGAGCTTCCGGATAGCCAATCGACAGCCTCATCATGAACCGATCCATCTGCGCCTCCGGCAGTGGAAAAGTCCCCTCGCTGTCCAGCGGGTTTTGCGTTGCAATAAGCAGCCATGGTGAAGGCAGCTTCCTTGTAGTCCCATCTACCGTTACGCAGCGCTCCTCCATTGCTTCGAGCAATGCGGATTGGGTACGTGGCGAGGTGCGGTTGATCTCATCCGCAAGCACAACATTGGCCATGACCGGTCCCTCACGGTAAATGAACTCCCCTTTTCGAGCGTCCCACACGGCCGATCCCGTCAAATCTGCTGGCAGCAGATCGGAGGTGAATTGGATTCGCTGAAACTTGCCTCCCAATACGCGCGCCAAGGCGCGTGCGAGCAGCGTTTTGCCTACACCGGGGACATCCTCTAGCAAAATATGCCCACCAGCCAACATAGCCGTCATCGCCAGTCCGATGACTTCTCCTTTACCAAGCAGCACGCTCTCCGAACGAGCGGCCATTCGCGCCAGCAGCGCCTGTCGAGGTTCCGGCCACTCCTCCTGCAAGCGAGATGAACCCCATAGCGTTTCCCCTGCTTCAAGCCCCTGGCTCTTCCTTTGCACCGGCCCTTCCTCATGCCCCTGCTCATACCTGCGCCCCGACCCGTGCAAATTCCCCCACGTCTCTCGCTCCTGATCCGGCTGGTTTTGCATGTTGATCCCCTCCCATCCGCTCCCAATCTAGCGGTATCTTCTACTAGACAGTTTGGCCAGCGGTTGAGAGATTTAGACTCATTCCTACAAAACACGCTAAAGTGGCTGCCCCCTTAGAATCGATGCGTAATTAAGCTGGCGGCAGCGGCGTCTACGATTTTGGATAACAAAAAACAGGAGGAGGCTGAGCCCATCTCAGCTTCTTCCTGTTTTTTGTGATAATCCCTCTCGCTTCGCTTCAACACTAGGAAAACTAGAAAAAATCAGAGCGCCTCAGCTTGTCCATACACATCTAATGGAACTGAGAGAGCCTATTTCCCCTCAAAATGGGCCAAAAATTATCTAAAGGAACTGAGCCGCGTTATTTGAGTCAAAAAACGCGATATTACCGTGAAATTCCCCAATAACGTTTCTCAGTTCCGTTACGCCTCGTAAACCCTCCATTTTGCTGAAATAAGGCTCCCCAGTTCCGTTACACATGAAGCTGCTTTAAAATCATGCACACGAAGCTCATGAGTGCCTCAGATTCGAAAACGATTTAGCGCTATCAGCCTATATGCTGTACTGGCGCCATAATTAGGTTGCCGCCCCAACCAATTTATGACCCTATTTGTATCTCCGTCTGCATCTCTATCTCTATCTCTATCCATCCTCAGCAGCAGCACCACTGCCAAGCCATGCCTCCGCCAAACCTGGCGAAACCTCAATCCGGGTGAGAGAATCTTCCATCAGCTCCAACACCTCACTAAGCGGAGCATACAATCTACCTTCTCCATTGAGGAAAGCTGTATCCCGATTCAAGCTGCCAATTCCGGAATATCCAATAATCGAAGCTGTTCCTTCCGGTGCATTCCAGATCACCCCTCCGCCCAGCGCCTCTACCGTACGCCGTACCGGCACCGTTAGCTTCCCGTCCACAACAAAGTATTCACCATACCCGATCCGTACTTCTCCATAGCCGGATTGAAGCAGTAAATCCGCTTGAAGCGTGCCGTATGTTTTGGGTTTGACCGGTGGATTTACCGTCTCTGCGCCCTTTCCTATGGCTGGTAAAACAGCGCCTTCCCCGACTCCGTTGCTTGCCGCCGCCAGCCAAGCCTTACTGCTCCGCAGCTGGTTGCTTTTCTCGGCAAGTGCGGTTATTTCCGCAGCCTGCGGCGCTTCACGTTTCCATTTCATTTTCTTCGCAACTGGAAAAACAGGAGACTTTACCTTCGAGGTTATAACAGCGAAACGGTACCCTTTAGCCTTATAAAATTCAATGATAGCCGGTAAAGCCTTAACGGATTCCGCATGTCCTGTCCCATCATGAATCAGCACCGTCATCTCTCGCTTGAATGGAGCCGATGTTGCACCTGCTATTATTTCCTTGGCTGGTACGCCGACTCGCCGGGAATCCCCGCTGTCCACATTCCAATCCACCATCGTATATCCAGCAGCCTTCATCGCTTTAAAATACCCAGCATCAAAGTTGGTGAACGTTCCTCCTGGAGCCCGTACCAGATTAGTCGCAACTCCGGCGTCTAGCAGCGCTTGTTCGGTGAGCAGTGTCTGGCGTGCATAGCCTGCGAAGCTGCTGTAAATATCCTTGTAAACATGATTATAGGAATGGTTGCCGATTGCATGACCTTCCTCCTGCACTCGGTTAACCCGTTTCGACTGTTCCTTCACATTCTTTCCCACCATGAAAAAGGTCGCCTTGACCCCATATTTCCGCAAAATGTCCAGCACATCGCTGGTATGTACACTCGGCCCGTCGTCAAAGGTGAGATAGACCGTTTTGTCCTCGGCGGAAGGCTTCTTCTCCTCCGGCTTGCTTGAAACAAGCTGTGCGGTGTTTCCCGCTTTACTATCTAAGGCTCCAGAGGAATCCTCTTGCAGACCCTCAGTCTGCAAGCCCGGATTACCCGATTTCTTTTCCGCAGCCAAAACAGCCGCCTGCTTCAAAGCGTCAAGCAGTTCCGGTTCGCCGATGCTTGGAGCTTGAGCGGCCGAGGCCACCGAAGCCGCTGGCGGGGAGGCCAACTGATGCAAGCCTTTGAGTCCCGCTCCTTCTCCTCCCATGCCAATCCATCCAATGCAAATCGCCGCTCCTAATGCGATCAGACGCAGTTTGTTCATTCTAGCCATTTCCCGTCACCCTTTCTATTCTGCGAATCTATTTGCTAGATTCTATGAAGCTGAGGGGCGTTGTATGCTAGATGAGAGAAAAGTTGGCCTGCTTGATTGGCAGATAGATGCGATTAGCTCGAAGGAGGAGCTGTTCTCGAGGGAGACACTGTGTTGGAAGGTGATTTTTTTATCCACTCGCGAAAATGGTAGGGATCGTCCGTCACAATGGCATCCGCTCCTGCGGCAACGGCCTTGACTGCGTCCCTCCTCCGGTCTATCGTCCACACCATAACGGCCATGCCACTGCTATGGATGCGGCGAACATAGCGAGGCTCAGCCAGTTTCATGCGGATATTAGCATAGGTCGCAAAGTCCGCCATCTCATGCAGACGCGTCTCCTCCAGCTCTTCCACCCGGGAAATAATGACGCATAGCGGCACAGACGGCAGTAAGTCATTGAATCTCCGCAGCGCCGGAAGGCCAAACGACTGCACAATGACGGGAGCTTTACGCCATGCCGGGCTGGAAGCGGAAGACTCCAGCCTCTCCTCACCGGTCAAGTTATGACGTATTAACGCATCGGCCACTGCCCGCTCCAAGCCCGGCTGCAGCTGCGGGTCCTTGAGCTCTAGCAGCAAGCCGACCCGCCCTCCATAACGGCGAAGCACCTCGTCGAGCATCGGGATGCGTTCGCCTTTGAATTTATCCGAATGCCAGGAACCAGCGTCGAATCCTCTAAGTTCGGATATCGTCCGATGTGACGCAATGCCTTGTCCATTCGTCGTCCGATCAAGCGCCGAATCATGCAGCACAAAAGGAACCCCATCACGCGAAAGCTGGACATCCAGCTCGATGTAGTCCGCCCCGTTCTGTACTGCGTGATCAAAAGCAGCAAATGTATTTTCGGGAGCTGTGGCCGAAGCCCCTCGATGCGCAATGACGAGCGGCCTGGCAGGTCCGATGGGAGTCGCCGCAACACGGATCACTCCGGAATTTTGGGAGATGAATGAGACGGCTGACGGCAGGCTCTTTGGCGAGTGTATACTTTCAGACCGGGATGGCTTTTCCAAACTGCCAGTTAGAGCCAGCGCCTCAGCCGCACTTGCCTGAGCAGGAACGGCCAGCAGCATCCCTGCCAAGAGCAAGATGAAGTATTTTGGGGTTACGGAATTGCTGTGTCTGCTCCTAACTCGCCGTCCTTCTCTCATGTCGCGTCTCCTCTTCCAATTGTGTCCTATCCTTACTATGTCCAAATTTGAAAATAAATCCTTAAAATTTACCAAAATATATTGAAACGCAAGCCCGCCCGGTTCAGGATCTGGACGAATGGTTTGATGTTCTCTACTATTTTGGACGCAAAAAACCGTTCCTTTGTAATGGGTTGGCTGTCGCCTCCATTTACTAAAGAACGGTTTCTTTTTTGTGTTGCCCCGAATACTACTTAATTCAGGCTGGCCAGAACCTCAGCCGCATGCCCCTTTACTTTGAGGCCGCGCCATTCCTTGACGAGGCGTCCCTCTTCATCAATCAGGAAGGTTGAACGGACGACGCCCATATACTCCCGTCCATATAGCTTTTTGAGCTGCCAGACGCCGTATAATTCAGCCACTTCATGCTCCTGATCCGACAACAGCGTGAATGGAAGTTCATGCTTGGCGCGGAAGTTGTCATGAGACTTGACGCCATCAGGGCTAATGCCCAGCACGACCGCTCCTGCGCCGCGGAAGCTCGGTTCCATGTCTCGGAAATCGCAGGATTCCTGCGTGCAGGCAGTCGTGTTGTTTTTAGGATAAAAGTAGAGGATAACTTTGCTTCCCCGATAATCGGAGAGTGAAACATGAGGCTCCTCCGCCCCCGCTGCGGGCAGCGTAAAATCTGGAGCGGGCTCGCCTATTGTGAGATTCGACATGGTGGAATTCCCCTTCAATATTACGATATTAAGCCAGCTCTAAGAGCCAGCGCCCCGGTACCTTTTGACACCATGATTCCATACAAGCATCCCGAACGTCATAAACACGATGCCCATTACCGGCGTCAGCAGCGCCAGCTCAGCAAGTCCGTCACCGTGATCCCCGAGGAAGTAGGATGCGGGAATGACTCCAACAAAGGCAAACGGAATGAGCCAGGTCAGCACAAAACGAATGAACTTGTTGTAGATGTTGATGGGATAACGACCGTAGTTCTGAATATTGTACATCAGCGGCAGGATGCCGGTCGGTGCATCGGAATAAAAAGCGATTGCCGTCAGTGCCGTATAAATGCCGCCGTACACAAGTACGGCACCTAGAACAAGCAGGATCATCACCGGAATATCCCAAAAACCTAGCGGCAGTCCAAGCTGTATCCAGCAGGAGACCATAATGATGACGCCCCCGAGGGAGCCAATCAGCGAAGGCGGGTCCATATTTTCCAGCGTTACCTGGAACCAGTTATGCGCCGGGCGCGTCAGGACACGGTCCATTTCGCCTTTTGTAATGTAGCGCTCGCTGAAACTCCAAAGATTGAAAAACGTAGAGAAAATACCGAACGGCACCATGAAAAAGCCATAAACGAAAATGACTTCCGCTTCGCTCCAGCCGCCGAGCGTCGGTGTGTGTTGAAAGACGATCAGGATAAAGATCAGGTTGACCGCTTGGAAGCTGAGGTCAGCCAAAACCTCGATCCAGAAATCGGCCCGGTAGGTCAGCTTTGTTTTTGCGTAGTTCTTGAAATAATCCCAAAAAAGGGACAAATAGAAACGAATATTCATGTTATCCTCCCTGTACGAACAACCGGCGCCGCGCCGCGCGCCACACCAGCGCAATCGGAATCAGCAGAATGGCGAACCAGAGCAATTGAATTCCGAGCACACCGGCAATCTCATTAGACGGGGTACGTCCGGTGAAGACAGAGCTTGGCAAGTACGTAATCGCCTGGAACGGCAACCATTTCATCGTTTCACCCAACCAGCCGGGGAAAAAGCTAATCGGTACAATAACGCCGGAGAATAAGTCAACGGCCACGCGTTTCAGCCTCATCATGCCCTCGCTGCTCTCGACGAAAAAGGCAGCCAATCCCGTCAAAATATTGATCTGCGAGTTGATCAGGAAAGCAAAAAACAGCATGACAAGATATACTGCCCAAGTAGCAGGGTCGGTTGGCAAACGCACCGGGAACAGCAGGCAAGCCAGCGCCATGCCGGGAATCATAAAGAGGAGGAAACGGAATAGTCCTTCCCCGAAGCCCTGCATCATTTTGACCACAAGATAGTTGTAGGGACGAATCATCTGGATCGCCACACTGCCATCGCGGATCTCATTGCTGATTTCTCGATCGAGATTGTTGAAATAAAAGGCGCGCGCCATCCAGGACACAGCGACATAAGTTGTCATCTGCCCAATCGTGAAACCGGCCAGCGTGGTCTGACTTCCGTAGATGGCTCCCCATAAGAAGTAATAAGCTCCAATATTAATCGCATAAATAATGATGCCGCTGTAATAATTAACGCGATAAGCGAGCATCATCAAAAAACGGATGCGGATCAGATCCACATAAGCACTACCCACGGCGAATCGGCTCCTTCCCTTGCGGGCGGACTTCTTCCCCGGCATTTTCAGCAGCGTCTCCGTCTGCGGCGTCCGGCATTTGTGCGTCCGAGTCGGTCAAGCTATCCCTGCCCTCCAGATCAGGTAGATCCAGAGCGTCACGGCCAGCTGGCTGTGTTGGTCCAGCTGTGATTACTTCAATCTCCTGAACTACGTTGCCTGATGAAGCGGTAACTTCTGTTTCCGCATTTTCGGCTTTAGCTTCAGCTTCGCTTTCTACAGCCAGCTCGGCTGCACGCGTTTTGCCTGGTGACGCTGCATCCCCGGACTGGTAAATTTCGCGGACAATGTCGTCCGTATTGGTTTCAATAATCTGCATATCGCGAATGTCGAGTCGGGATTCACCTACGACACGAGCCAAAGCGTCAGCTACTTTGACTTCATTCGGCAGCCACATCGCCGCTGTGACGTCGCTGTCCGCCCGCCAAGTCACGCCCGGCAGGCCTGCTGTCAGCTCAGCCAGCTGCTGCGGCTTGACGCGCTCGCCGAACTGGAATGTAATCTCGCGACCGCGACTCCAGCGGCTTTTGAGCTCGTCTAGACTCCCATCGTAGATGATGCGCCCGTCATCCAGCATGATAACCCGTGTGCAAAGCGCTTCGATATCCTGCAGGTCATGTGTCGTCAGCAGAATGGTCGTTCCTTGCTCACGATTCAGCGTCTTGAGGAAGTCGCGGATCTCGGTTTTGACCACAATATCAAGGCCGATCGTCGGCTCGTCAAGGAACAGAATCGACGGATTATGCAGCAGGCTGGCTACAACCTCACAGCGCATGCGCTGGCCGAGACTCAGCTTGCGCACAGGACGATTGAGCAAATCGCCCAATTGCAGGCGCTCGACCAACTCATCCAGCCTTTTGCGATAATCTGCTTCCGACACACGGTAAATCTTGCGCAACAGTTGGAAAGATTCGGTTACGGCAATATCCCACCAGAGCTGCGACCGTTGGCCGAACACGACCCCGATGCCGCCGACAAATTTCTCCCGATCCTTGTGGGGAATGAAGCCGTTCACCCTTAGATGTCCAGCTGTCGGAACGAGAATACCCGTCAGCATTTTGATCGTGGTGGATTTTCCAGCTCCATTCTCCCCGATATATCCGCAAATTTCCCCTTGGGGAATTTGGAAAGAAATATCTTTGACTGCCGTAATTTCGCGATATTCGCGCTTGAATAAGTCCTTGAGGGCACCGGAAAGCCCCTCTCTATTCTTCTGAACGCTGAACTGCTTGCGCAGATCGCGCACTTCTATAGCCGGCATGTTGCTCATGACTGGCCCCTTTCTTGTTACTGCTCGACATTTCCCGGGAAATGGCAGCTACATTTCTGCTTCCTGCGGCAAAGCTTGCGTCCTGCCGACCCCGGAATTATAATTTTATGATATGTTACGACAGCTAGGGGAAGCAAGCGACGGGATTCCGCTTCCACATGGCGTAGCATGGCGGATCTTCAGTATAAGCAGCTACGACGGGCCTACCGGGCATTTTTCGATGGAAATTGCCTCGACAGGGTTCACGATTATACGCAACATTCCGATTTTGAACAGAGACTGTGTTAGTGAAAGGAGTTTTTCCTTCCGGATGGAAAGCAGAAAAGACCGGCATCAGCCGTCTGGCAAGCCTAAACCTGCCAAGACTAAGCCGCCAAAAAGCAAAAAACGCCGCACCTGGCTATGGGCTCTATTCGCCACCGTGCTCCTGATGGCGGCGTTGATCGCTTTTTTTATTATTGACAACTTCAACGCATTGAATGGGCTTGAAAAGAATCCGAAGGATTCCATTTTCGACCAATACGAGAACAATCAGGCGCTGGAGAAACCTCCCGAGTGGGAAGGTAAGGAACGCGTCAACATTTTGTTCATGGGCGGAGACGGTAGAGGCAAAAAAACGACCAAAGAACCGGCTCGTTCCGATTCCATGATGGTTGTGTCGATTGATCCTGTCACTAAAAAAGCTCATCTGTTCTCACTGCTGCGCGACACTTGGGTCGACATTCCCGGCAACGGCAGCGGGCGCGCCAATGAAGCGATTGTACTCGGCGGTTACAAGCTGAGTATGCAGATGATGAGCGAGCTAACAGGCCTAGAGATCCAATATTATGTTTACACCGAATTCGAGGGTTTCAAATCACTTGTCGACGCGATTGGCGGCATTAATATCGATGTCGAGAAGAATATGCGATACACCGACAACGCCGACAAAAACCGTTACGACATTAATCTCAAAAAAGGCTACCAGGAGCTAAATGGCGATCAGGCGCTGCAATATGTTCGCTTCCGCCATGACGCCACAAGCGACTTTACACGCACAGAACGTCAACGTAAATTCCTGAGCGCCGTTGCAGATAAAATGCAGAACCTTGGCAATATTGCCCAGCTCAGCACGATCATCCGCAGCGTCAGCCCATTCATCGAAACGAATCTGTCGCCAGAAGACATGATTCGGCTCGGCCAGCTTGGCTTCGGGCTGCAAAATGCAGGCACAGCTCAGCTTCCGCCGAGCAGGCTGCTTACCGACAGAAAGATTAACGGAGCCTCGGTGCTGGCCATTACTGACGAGGACGAGCTGCGCGAATACGTACAGAAAGTACTCACAGAAAATCAAAATGCACCTTCTGGAGCCGAGAATAACAGCTCGAACAACAGCGCGAATAACGCCTCGCCTTGATGTTAGGCATCGGGCTGGCCTTCAAACAGCAAAACCAAGTGCGGCCCGTTTCGGCCCCGGCACGACAAAGCAAATAAACAACTTCAGTTCCCATTCGGGAGAGCAGGACGACCTGCTCTCCCCTCTTTATTCCCAATTCCCGCTAGAGCATCAGGAGGTAACCAACCTATGTCCTATACATCCGACTCATCCTTCTCCATTCCCGGCACGTCCCGCGCCCGCTCAGAACAGCTGTATAGCGAGGCTCTTGAACATATCGTCGGCGGCGTCAACAGCCCGAGCCGCTCCTTCAAAGCTGTCGGCGGCGGCGCGCCCGTTTTCATGAAGCGTGGCCAAGGCGCATATTTCTGGGATGTCGACGGGAATCAATATATCGATTATTTGTGTGCGTACGGCCCAATCATTACCGGTCATGCACATCCACATATTACCGAAGCGATCAGTCGTGCGGCCGCAAGTGGCGTGTTGTACGGCACACCGACAGAACTGGAAATCCATATGGCCCGCATGCTTAAAGATGCCATTCCGTCGCTCGACAAAGTCCGCTTTGTTAACTCCGGCACCGAAGCGGTCATGACGACAATCCGTGTCGCGCGCGCCTACACGGGCCGCAACAAAATCATCAAATTCGCCGGCTGCTACCACGGCCATTCCGATCTTGTGCTCGTCGCAGCTGGCTCCGGGCCTTCCACGCTTGGCATTCCAGACAGCGCCGGCATCCCGCAGAGCATTGCCAGTGAAGTCATTACCGTTCCGTTCAACGATATTCCCGCGCTAAAAGCCGCTCTGGAACGCTGGGGCGACGAGACGGCAGCCGTCATGGTCGAGCCGATTGTGGGCAACTTCGGCATGGTTATGCCGCATCCAGGCTTCCTTGAGGAGTTATGCCGTCTCACCCGCCAAGCCGGAGCCATCGTCATTTATGACGAAGTCATCACTGGCTTCCGCTTCCACTATGGCACGACTCAGACATTCGGTGAGTTCCCTGACCAAGCAGCGATTGAGCCTGATCTGACGGCGCTTGGCAAAATCATCGGCGGCGGCCTGCCGATCGGCGCCTACGGCGGCCGCAAGGAAATCATGGAGCAGGTCGCTCCGCTCGGCCCTGCTTATCAAGCTGGCACGATGGCTGGTAACCCAGCCTCCATCGCAAGCGGCATTGCTTGCCTTGAAGTGCTTCAGCAGCCAGGCGTATACGAGCGCATGGACAGACTCGCCGCCGGTTTAGCGGACGGGCTTGCCGACTTGGCTTCCCGCCACGGCATTCCGTTGACGGTGAACCGTATTCGCGGAGCGTTTTCCACGCATTTCTGCGATCATCCGGTCACGGACTACGAGCAGGCGAAGGACACGGACGGCGAACAGTTCGCCGGCTTCTTCCGCCTCATGCTGGAGCGCGGCATCTGCTTAGCTCCGTCGAAGTACGAGGCCTGGTTCCTGACAACCGCGCATACAGAGGAGGACATCGCCCGCACGCTAGAAGCGGCGGCATCCGCTTTTTCCGAAATGGCTCGCTGAGACTGATTCA
The DNA here is from genome assembly GCF_002233675.1 of Paenibacillus herberti. GTDB lineage: Bacteria > Bacillota > Bacilli > Paenibacillales > Paenibacillaceae > Paenibacillus_O > Paenibacillus_O herberti. Next base: position 183,300 of record NZ_NMUQ01000002.1, read on the forward strand.
TTCGCATAAAATAAGCGGGTCCTAAAAGCCCGCTATACCAGCAAAACGGGAGGAGACTGAGCCAAGCTCAGTCTCCTCCCGTTTTTATTGCCCGCATAAGTTAAAATTCTCGCTGAGATTCCTCCGCTGCTGAATCGGCACGGCCTACTCCTCAGCCAATTTGTGTTTTGCACGAGCTCCGATCAGACTGATGCTTAACGATGCTAATGCAAAAAATATAGCTATTCCCATCAGGATAACAAAAAAGGAATCGTCAAAAGCGGTGCGCCCGGCCGCAATTAATGCCTCGGATGCTTCAGCCGGCAGTCCATCTGCAGCCATTATTGCTTCATCTAAGCTGTCTTTTACATTTGCAGGAACTTGAAGTCCTTCCGGAATGACCATGCTGAGCGAATAAACAAAACCTGCCAAACTACCAACGATCGCAATTCCGGCTGCACCACCGACTTCATACGCTACTTCTTCAATCGATGCGGCCATCCCCGCTTTTTCAGGCGGCGCGGAACTCATAATGGAATGAGATGCCGCCGTCATGCCTATTCCCAAGCCTGCTCCGAGGAGCGCCAGTCCGATAATTTGTCCCGTTATGCCGGCATCAAACTGAAAGAGATAAATGGCCGTCCCTACAGCCGCCAACAGTAGCGAGAAGCTTTTGATGCGGATGACATTATAACGATGCAAAACCTTTCCGGCCAGCGGGCCCGCCAGAATAGACGCGGCCGGTATGCTTAACGTCATAAATCCCGCTTGAAGCGGACTCAATCCTGCTACAAGTTGAAGCCGTTGAGTTACGATATACTCTATGGCCAGCAGTCCAAACAGGCCGACTGCAGCCGTAATACATCCCGCCATAAATGGAGATAGTTTAAAGAGAGCCAGATCAAGCAGCGGGTTGGAGCTTCTGAGCTGGCGACGAATAAAGATGATCATGGCGACAATCCCGATAACAGCGCTAATCGCAGCAAGCGCCGGGGAACCTTCGCGTTTGGCAAATTCTTTTATGGCAAAAACAATGGCCACCAAAGCGATCATAATCTGGGCGGAGCCAATAAGATCCCACTTTGTATCTTTATTGCCCTCATGACTTGGAACGTACACCAAGGTCAACACCAACGCCAAAATTGCTATCGGAACGTTGATCAAAAAGGCAGCTCCCCACCAATAGTACTCCACAAGCAATCCGCCTATGATTGGGCCAATTCCCGCTCCTCCAGAAGCGATGGCCGCCCAGATTCCGATTGCTAGTCCAAGCTCGCGCGGATTAGTAAAGGTCATTCTGATAATGGACAATGTAGCAGGCATCATCATCGACGCTCCAACAGCAAGGAGAATCCTTGCGACTACTAACACAGACGGACTCGGAGCAAAAGCGGCCAACAGCGAGGTTGCCGTAAAAACAAGCAGACCAAGCGCGAATATTTTTTTGTGGCCGTAACGATCCCCAAGTGTGCCCATCGCCGGTAGCAGACCTGCCATGACAAGCGAATAACCATTTAAAATCCATAATTTCTCGGACGCCGATGCGCCAAGATCATAGGTTAAGCTGGGTAAAGCTGTATAAAGAATCGTCGAATCCATTACAATGAGCATAAGAGCGCTGGATACGACGGCCAAAATGAGCCAGCGTTTGAATCCGTACATTTTCTTTATCCCTCCACATGAAGTAACTAGAATTTTGATAAACCCAACTCTAAACTATAGGGTTACCCTGTAGTCAAAAGTTTTTTCATGGAGTAAGATTTAGGCTCATCAATAGTAAATTCAGATTCGGAGGAGTTCCAAATGCCGGATAACAGCAGCCGCTACATCACGATCAGCCAACTAGCCAAAATAAGCGGAGTAACCAAGCATGCCCTGCTTCATTACGATGACATCGGTCTCTTAAAGCCCGAATTCATTAATGCCAGCGGTTACCGTTATTATTCGTACCGACAATCTTACATATTAGATATTATTAGTGTGCTTAAGAAGGCCGGAAGTTCCCTACAGGAAATAAAGAGTTTTATCCAGAATCGGAACGCTATAAATCTGATCGAGCTATTCAAACAGAAGCAACAGGAACTGGAGATGGAGCAGCTTCGAATCGGACGGATGCAAAATATATTAAGAAATGCCATTCAGATGACAGAGAAATCGATGGAGGCGTTTAGGGAAGTTCCATTCTTAGAGGAATGTGAAGAGGAGTATTTAATCGCGACTCCGCTCGAGCAGGGTACCGAAGAGGAGTTTAACGCCAAACTAAGCGAACATCGAAGCTACTGCGAAGAACACTTTATCTATCATGAATTTCCGATTTGGGCGGCTTACAGCAAAGCAAGTCTTGAATCCGGTATTTTTTTCTGGGGATATATAGCCAATAAGCTTCAGGAGCCAATTTCGGGAGAAAGAATGATTACCAAGCCTAAAGGGCTTTACGCGGTTATGGATTATAAGGGCTCTTACGAGAGCACTCCAGAAGCTTATTTCATCCTCAAAGAGTACATCGAGCGCAACGGAATGAAAATAATCGGGGATGTGTATGTAGTGGATATGCTCACCTATTTTTCAGAGATTGATCCCGATAGCTTTGTCGTTCGGGTCTTCATAGAGGTTTCAGTTTAGGGCGTAAAGGAGAGAACTCGATGAACAGCTGGACAGGCAGCAAAATTAGGCTAAGACCGATTGCCCCCGAAGATTGGGAGTTGTTCCATGATAATGACCAGGATGTAGAGGGTGCGCGAGCGGCGGACATGATCTTTTTCCCACGTTCGGAGGAAGCCACCAGGGTCTGGGCGGAAAAGAAGTCCGAGCAGGAGCCCGAAGGGGATAATATGTCGCTGGCTATCGAGACATTGGAAGGAGAGTTGGTCGGGAGCATTGACTCGCATCATTGTGAACAGCGCTTCGGCAGCTTTCAATACGGAATCGCCTTGTTCCGTCCCCACTGGTGCAAAGGATATGCATCCGATGCGGTGGTAGTGTTGCTTCGGTACTTTTTTCACGAGCTGCGCTATGAAAAAGCAACCGCCCATGTATACAGCTTCAACGAAGCGTCTATGAAATTTCAAGAATCGCTCGGCTTCCAGTTGGAAGGCCGGCTGCGTGAGCAGATGTTTACCAATGGCCGACGCCATGATGAACTGATCTACGGCTTGCTGCGCCGAGAGTTCGACCAGCTTTATCCGCCAAGTTAAATAGTTGCCTTACACTGGTTGCTAATCCCACTCCTCTCGCGGCATAGCAATCAGTGTGAAGGTTCTTTTGCGTTCGCAAATTGATGTATGCTGAAATGGTCGATGGTCGAACCCATAATCGCATTCCTAAGCGGATGCAGGTTCGGGGTCACTCGGAGCTCTATGCCAAGCCCTGCCAGCCGCTCTAGCAATCCCTCCAACCTTATGATCTCCAACGGCCCCACCGTTTCCCGTGAAATGTAATAACCCGCTGTCTCAGAAAACAGCTCAAAGCTGTCAGACGGCAACTCATAGCGATAAAGCACCACATTCATAATACGATCCAGCCATCCCGTTTCCACCGCCATGACCCTATCCGCCGCCGTATGCCCGAAAAAGCGTTCCTCATCCTCCTGAGACATACTCCCGCCTCGGGAGTACACAATTCTAGGACAGGCTCGCGGCACGAAAAACATGAATTCATGAGCCTCGTCAATCGCCCAGACAACCGGCGGCATATTCGTTCGACTCGCCTTTACGCGAGGTATGAACGTCTCGATGCTGCTCTCTTCGCTGAAATGATAGAGCTTCATGGAGCGGCCAGCATTCTCATCGCCAACAGCTTTAACTGACCCCTTAATCGCCTTTTTCATCCGTTGTCCCCCTCCCCGTCATCCTATCCACAAGCGTTGGACTTCGATAAGCCTACCTTCACTAAAGCTCAACTTGTAAACATCGGGCATAGAAGCAGTCTGCCAGAACTCGAATCCATAACTTGGGTCGAAATAATTCAGCAAAATCGTCATGATATTCCCGTGTGTACCGACAGCAATTCCCTGACCCTCGTATTCCCTAAGCAGCCTCTCTATAACCGGAATGACTCGCTGCTGAGCTTCATTCGTAGTCTCGCCGCCGGAGAGTGCATAATCCTTATCTGTAAAAGAAAGACGAATCGCCTTAACGCATTGCTCCCAAGGAACTTCCAGATCAACCCCCACAATGGAGCGCTCTCGCAGCTCCTCATACGTCTGGATGATCAGCCCGCTGAGCTCCGCCAGCGGCTTCACCGTTTGAATCGCCCGCTCGTAGGGACTGGAGACGATTAGCCGGATGTCCTCCTTCGATAACATTGTCGCAACATGGCTCGCTGCCAGATGTCCCTTTTCAGAAAGTCCTCGATTGCGCTCTTCTCCATGTCTATAAACGGACTCTGCATGACGAATCAGATAAAGTGTCGTGATCATAGAATGCTCCTTCCAACTTAGTAATGTTTTCCATACTTTTAGTATAATGGGTTGCCTATCTGGAAGGTAGCAAAATTCTATAGAAAACGCTTTCTTTAATTGATGCAATCCGTCATATCTCTCTGAGCCTGGCTCATATGCTATACCAGCAAGTCATCATTAAGTCTGCTTTCAAAACCTGCAGAGAGGGGAAATGATCATGCCATCCATCGTACTTCAGCTAGCTTATTTGGTCATCTTCGTCTGGTCTATCTACCATCTTGTTCAGGATCTCCGTGTCTCCCGCAAGGATTGGTTAACGCTTCTGCTGCATCTGGCTGTGGCGATTATCTCACTGAGCTGGCTCATGGATGCTTTAGGATGGAAGTTGTAAACATCGTTAAACCGAAAAACCGTTTCAGCCACGAGTGGCCTGAAACGGTTTTTTGTTGCAAAAAAAGCAGAATGAATCAGTCACCCCAGCTTATTGTTGGGAATAGTTTACGGCCTAAAAGCAAATGTTGCGTTCGGGTTCGACGCACTTACAGTGTAGCTGCGGTTCTCCCCGCTCTCCCAAACGAAATTGCCGCTCGCATCCTTTTTGAGCGCTTTATATTGGACTACCGTGCCCGCTGGAAGCTGGGCGGTTACCGTCCAAGTCGGATAAGATGCGGAAGAGCCTGGACCAATCGCTTTGTTTACATCCCAGCTGCCCAGTTCAGGAATACTGCCGGAAATATAAACATTTTGACCCATAACAGTTGTAGCGTTCTGAATTGTAAAAGTGACATTCACAAGATTCTGAGCAGGCGGTGTTGGAGTTGCAATGGTATTAGGATCATTGTACAACACAGCTATCTTTCCAGCAGCCAAGCTACCGGTAATACGGCCATTCGAAACCGTGAAGCTGCCGCCTCCTGAAGCTTTATTTGTATAAGTGCCGTTTGCCATATTCGTAACAGAGTTGATTTGCATATTCCCACCAAGGTTGACGATGACCATGCCCTTCGTGCCACGCTCGATCAGCATCGTTTGGTTGCCCTGAGTTCTCAGGTATTCACCCTCTGCAGCCATAGCGTTATGGAATTTATTGACCGCGATGATATCGCCGTCCTTCCACAATCCCTTGCCGGTTGCGCCAAGGTTGCTGCCGAATTTGCCACTACCAGCTGGACGATCGAAGAAGAGCGAAGTCGTTTGAGCTCGTGCCGCGATGAGCGCCCAGCCCATTTTCAGCTGATAATCGGTCATAGCCGTGGACTCACTGCTGTCATTAGCATAAGTATCATGGGATTCTACCCAAGTAACGAGCTTAGATGGATTCACATTACCCGCGACAAAAGGCTGAGCCAGCCCGACATTCACATTGCCGCCAAAGCCAACCGCCAAACGGACTTCTTCACCGTATTTCGAAGCGGTTACGTTCATGTGATTCGCATATCCGGCAATATTATCAGCGCCGCCCTGCAGAATTTCCCCGTAGTTGTACAAATTGGCCTTGTTGTTCAGCGAACCCAACACCCGAGTCCAGAAGTTCGAGCCGGCCGGGTCCTCAGGAAGCTCGATATGTTTCGCCGCATCGAAGCGGAAACCGTCTGCGCCAAGGGCGACCGCGTCATTGAGGAAAGCGATGATTTTATCCTGCAGCTCCTGATTGGAGGTATTGAGATCCGGCAGACCGATACCCCACTGAGTTACCTGCCAGCGGTCATCCCAGTTCTCGATGCCTCTTTTTTCATGCCAGAAAAATTGATTATTAAGGATAGTAGGATCGACATTGGTTGCAGGCGTGTAGGTAAGATTGCCTCCGCCCGCATTACCGGTATGATTCGCGACCACATCAACGATAATGCTGATGCCATACTTATCTGCTTCCGCATTCATCTGTCTAAATTGCTCTCGAGTGCCTAGCTGCGTGTTGCCGATGGTGAAGTTCGTTGGCTGGTACAGCACCCACCAATTGCTGCCTGCAGTGGCAGCCTCTTTATTACCTTGGATCGGGGAAGTCTGGATGGACTTGAAGCCTGCGGCCGCTATGGCTGGGAGATTCGCTTTAATGTTGTCGAAGGACCAGTTCCACGCATGGAAAATAACACCGTCCTTCGTTGCTGCCGGTAAAGCACTGCTTTCCGCGGCAGATGCCGTACCCATGAAGCTTTTACCTTCATAAGCAGCATAACCAGCTCCGACTATTGTTTGCAGCAGAACGGCGCCAGCGAGCAGTATGCTCCAGCGTGGCTTCATTTTTTGATTTTTTTGGGACATGAATTATTCTCCTCTCAAAGTAAGGGCAAGTACAATTTGCAAGCAGATGGACATTCCGTCATGAGGCTTATTGTTAACGCTTACAAATCAACTGAATTCCACGTTTGTTTGCGGTTCCCCACCTCCTATTGGCGATGCTGCGTGTGCGGTTGACTTGCCACCGGAACGGATCTGGTACGTTACGGAATCGCCCTCTAGTGGGATCTGATTGACTGCTCCGCCGGTGTAGATTTGCTGCTCTGCCGTTGCAGTTTCACTCTCCGTCGACACGGATTTGCCCATTGCAAGATCTGAGTATTCACTAGATGCAAACGCTTGCATGATCTCGCATCTCCCATTATGCAAACCTTTGCACAGACTGTCAACAAAAAAATTGTCGAATCTTTCCACACGTTTAATTGATGACTCCCATCGGATTGGAGCTCGTAGGACCATTGGACCTGCTATGCTCACTACGATTCATTAGTAATAGAACATGCGGCTGTACATTGCTTTAATAGGCCGTAGTTCGTAGTTTTGGGCTCTAATTCCTATTCTTCGCTTCTAGTTCGTGGTTCGTGGTTACTGGTTCGTTGTTCCTGGTTTCTGGTTGTTGCTTGCTTCTTCGGCTCAATGTTGCCCCATACTCTCGGCTATTCGTTGAGCTGCACTCTAGATCACTCGTTAAATTGCACTCTAGGTCATTCGTTGGACTTCGTTCTAGGTCACTCGTGGGAACACCCTGGATAGAATGCACCAGATCCTCATGTCTGTCAGTTATCTTGTTCGACTGCTCACCGATTCTTTGGACGGTCCAGAAAAGCAAAAACAGATCTCCCCAAAGTAGGGAAACCTGCCGAGAATGACAACATTATTCAGGGAATGAGCTGACTATGTACTGCAAGTTTTTTATTCTCAGTATTCAGATCCCGTAATCCGCTGCTCTATTGCGCCTGTCTGCTTCGACTCGCCCTCTTTCGGCTGGCTCAAAGCATATATGGCATAAATACTGCTTGTTATGATCAGTATTATGATTGCGCCGACGAGTAGAAAAGCCCAGCGTGGAACTTGTTTCTCTGGCATGTCCATTTCTCCTCCGAAGTTAAAATCTTGTTCTCCTCATTGCCCTGTATTCTCATTACTTTGAACGCTTGCAGCATCGGTTTTATTATGAATTTCGTTGCTGCAGACACTTGCCAATTTGATTATGCTGACTCCGTTAATGGTATAATGCCATAATTATTACGATTCGCATAGGAAAGGCTGGAAGTTTTAATGAAAGCATGGACCATAGCGGCTGCGGCCACCCTGCTCTTTCTGGGCATTGTTTGGTGGGTACCGCAAAATGGAACGACATCTCTGGACGAAATCGTCCGTGAATCATGGAGCCTAAAAACGGGCAATCAGCCGAGTTGGCTGCTGCAGCCGTTCAATATTCTAGCTTCAACAGTCGGAGCCGCTGCCGTAACGCTGGCGGCTGCCGCCATATTCTGGCTACTGCGGCTGCGCAGGGAAGCATTCACAATCGTCGGAACGGTCGCCGCCGCGCTGCTGCTGAACTATGGGCTTAAGCTGCTGTTCGCGCGCGAACGCCCGGCGCATGAAGGCTGGCTTGACGTCGTCGGCTATAGCTTTCCGAGCGGTCACGCCATGACCGCCATGGCGCTGTATGGCATGCTGGCGGTGATCATCTGGAACTGCGCCCGAACCTGGGCGGTACGGCTGACGACAGCGTTTGTCTGCACGCTCTTTATTGCAGCCACCGGCTTTGCCAGGTTATACTTCGGCGTGCATTACGCCACTGACATTTTGGCCGGCTACGCGGCTGGCCTCGCTTGCGTGGCTATGGCCGGAACGTTTCTCGTCCCATCGGACGGAATCGACGCAAGGCGTAGGAATACCCTCAGCACCTCATTTCCTTGATTTTACCTATGTGAAAGTGAACAAAAATTAGGCATCTAAAATATGAAGCAGATCCCTTCTAATCTCTCTTGCCCAAACGAGACCGCTAGCCCTAATATCTTTAATATATGGGTTATACCATTTATACGGCGCTAACCAATCGAATTGATTAACGAGAGTGAACAATACCACAGTTTTATTTAATCCGGAATATACGACTTGGGCTTGCGTTGTGGAAAAAGGCGTAATATTGAGTTCAAAATGATGCGTTGCGCCGGGAACAAGAGGATCCGTAGGAGCACCCAAATTCTCTCTTTCTGTTAACGGACTGAGCGACAGGATGAAGCTGCTCTGATTGACGATATCGAATCCTTGAGTTAGTCCCTGCGGCAGCACCGGACCATCGAATCGACTAGCTTCCAACAATCCAGTCACTATAACAAGCAAAATAAACAAAACAAGAACAAGTCCCACTCTGTGTTTGCCAGAATTTATGTTTTCTGTTTTTTCATAAATCATCTTAAACTCTCCTTCACCCGATTTAGAGAAACTACTTATCTCTAATTTATGAAACTAGGGAAAGAGAGGACACACTACTAGCCTTGTAACAGAGCCCGATTTAAACAGTGATACGCAAAATCCCCCTCGCCGGTAGTTTCTGACCGAGGGGGATTCGCTTATTTGCACCTACTTAGGACAGGCTTTCTCCCCTGCCATTCCGATAGAATGCTCTGCCTATCATTGCAGAACTGGAAATACTTTGGCCCTAAGTTGTGAGCACGGATACTTCTGTCAACTTATGGTTAATCTGTTCCCGCTTGCGAAGCAGCCAATCCGCCTCCTGAGGATAAGAACTGAACGTCAGCGGACTGTCCAGCCCCTCCTCCAGCAGCTCCATTACGGCAGCGCGGCCGATATGCTGCTCCAGCCCTTGCAGCGCCCGCAGGTCCTGCAGTGCTTCGCGCATAACCTGCAGTCGAAGCGATTCCAATGGTCCGTCCGGGCCGGGATAAACGATGAATGCGTCACCCGCAGGGAAGCTTCCTTCCGCATCCGTGACGCGGAAAGGGTCAATCGCCTTAGTGGAATACTGCGTGTACCAGAAGTTATACCCCCACTGGAGAAAACCCACGATGTTGTACTTATACAGCTGCATACCAAGAATCCGGCTGCGAACGGACGGAAACGCAAAAAATCGGTTGGCTACGCCTTTATACTGAACGCAACAGTAATAAGTCCACAGATTCTCAACGCCGTGTTCGAGGAACGGCTCGATGTGATTGTTGGCCGGAACCGGAATCGGCACAAGGCCCTGTTCATAGAACTCGTATTCCGAGAGTGCGTCGAACACTTTAAAGCCCTTAATATGCCGCTGGAGCAATTCGCTGGCCGAGCGATATGAATCGATGGAATGCATGGTCGGCTCGTCGGATACATGGAAATAAACGCTGTCCTTCAGGCCATTTCTTTCAATAAACCGGACCAGCTCGGGCAGGAACTGCTCCAAAAAGGAACCATATTCGTCTCCCGCTGCATCCGTTTCCCAGCCAAACAGCTTCTCTTCGCTGCCGTTGACGGTTCCGACAACTTTAGGCGCATGTTTGGCTCCCCACTGCGTAAACAGATGGCTCATCTCAAAATACTCCACGCCCGCAGCTCTCGCCATGTTCACCCAGCGCTGCAGCCGCTCAAAGCCAAAGCTGTAACCGCTTCCGCTTTTTTCTACATCAATGAGCTGTACAGTCGGGCGTTCTCCACCGATCCGGGTATCCAGGGGCGGCGTGAATAGCGGAGTCAGCAGCATGTTGATGCCGCTGTTTACGGCGGTGCGAACGAACTTCTCCACGAGTCGCCAATGCTCTTCGCTCCATACGTCGACATTGTAATGCGTCGCGATACAGTCAGTGTGGAACCATTCCGTATGGATGAGGCTCTGTGGCGGAAGCGATGCAGGCAGCAGCTCCAGCTCGAAGGTCGCCGCACCAAGCGTTTCACCCTCCTCCGATTCCAGCGACAGAGCGATGTCGTAGCTGCCCGGAACGGCGCCGGAGTCCGGCTCCACCGTCACCCAGAGCGCGCGCCATTGGTTTGGCAGGCAGACGAGTCCGCCGTTTATCGGATATAGAGGGTCGGGATATAGGCCAGGGGTGTCGCGGAGCAGAAAGCCGTCATGATCGGCGTAAATTGGAAAATCTGCAGGCACGAGACCGACTTCTCGGATCGTCATCAAACCCGGCAGCGCGCTCTTTGCTTCGGCCCGGACATGTTTAACTTGACGGTCCGAACGGTAGGCAAGCTGAAATGAATACGTCTCGTTTAGCAGCGCCGAAGCTTGCTGGAACGGCTCCGCATTCAACGGCTCATCAGCAAACACTTTAACTAAAGAATGAACTGTTCTCGTTTCAAAAGGAAACTTATTCAAGCCACTTCTCCCCTTCGGTTCGTATCGTTGGCAACCCTCTAATTAATTCGCTTACTTCGAGCCGCACTCCTTCAACCTAGCCCTTCACAGCCCTATCCGCATATACGCTCATTGCATCACGCATGAATACGGCCAGCCCTTCACCAAACTTGTCGATGTTGCGGGTGAAGCGCTCGTCATCAACGTACATTTGGCCGAGCCCGCGGAACATTTCCGGCGTATACTCGCCAAATTGACCCAAGCAGCGGTACCACTCCCCGATTGCTGCCTGGGCTTCACTCGACTCCGGCTGCAAATGCCGGACAGCAGCGAGCCTGCGGTACAGCTCGTTGAACGCTTCCTGGTCCTGCTCGGTCATACCTTTTGCCCCCTCATTTGCCCCATCTACCGCCTTGTCTCCCCAGCGCTCCCTTGCCTCCTGCTCATACGGATTGCTGCTGGAGTCAAAACCCTCAAAACGTTCTGTATCGCTCATTTCCATCTCTCCTTCGGCATGCTGAATCGTCTTTTCGACGTTGTTAATCAAAACGTCCAGCCGACGCCGCTTTTCAAGCAGCATCTCCCGGTGCAGCCGCAACGCTTCGGCCTCGCGGTAGGCGGGATCTTGCAGGATGGACTTGATCTGTTTCAAAGGGAATCCGAGTTCGCGGAAAAACAAAATCTGCTGCAAGGCTGCCAGATCTTTGGCCGAGTAGAGCCGATAGCCAGATTCGGTAGCTTCCTCCGGATGAAGCAAGCCGATCTCGTCATAATGATGCAGCGTCCGGACGCTGATGCCGGCCAATTGGGCCACTTCCTTCACCTTGAGCATATCTTCGCGCCTCCTCCTTCTGTTTCAAGATAAGGCCTCACGCAACGTGAGGGTCAACATCTTTTTTCAAGCGAGAATTGCAATTTATGGTATAGTAAAAAATGAATTTGCTTGTCCAGCCAAGGAGGCTTCCCACTCATGAGCAACCCGATTTCTTTCCCGCGCAAGGCACTTCGTCGCCTGTTGCCGATTGTTTCCTTAAGCCTCATATTGCTGATGACGGCATGTGGCGGAGGCGGCTCCGCGCCTTCCAACGATGATGCTATGAACCATGCCGAGAGCGGCGCACAAGACGGGCATGGAGACCATGCCACCACGGATATTCAAGAGGAGACCGCTTCTGCTTCCGAACTGCCTAAGTTCCTGGATAATCAGCCCGAGCAGGTTCGCATCATTTACACAGCTACCGCGAAGGCAACGGATCTGCTCTCCCAAATGCCCTGCTACTGCGGCTGTATGAAGAACGTCGGCCATAAGAGCAACCTGAACTGCTTCATCAAAGAAGTGCGCAAGGAAGGCACCATCCTGTGGGACGACCATGCGACCCGTTGCGGAGTCTGCCTGCAAATTGCCGCGGAGTCCATCTCTATGAAGGTGGAAGGCAAGTCGGATGAAGACATCCGCAAATCGATCGACGAAATGTATGGGCGCAGTTAAAACCTACTAAATACTCTTTTTTTAAAAGAGCCGTCCCGTAAATCATCGTTAGATGACCGGAGACGGCTTCTTTATCCTTATTGAGCCCGCACCGTTCTATGATTTCTCTCATAGACTATACTTGATATAACGAGCGCGGGAGGACATAGAATGGAATTTGAACAAGTTAAAATCAGTCATTTCAATGGATTAAACCTAGGAGTCATTCTCGTATTATTTATTTTGCTCCTTATTGTTGTCCGCATCTTCCCCGGCCCCTCCGAAGCTTCTGACGGCAACATTTCAGTGCTCGCCTCAATAGGCTTTGATATTGATAATTCGAGCAACATCCCATTAACAAGAACGTTTATTTATGGAGATTTTGAACAACCGTACCCATCTGCAAACCTTCCGTCAGGCGGAAGTAACCGCTTTGAGCTTAAAATTGAAGTTTTTACAGTTACCGCAGGCGTTATTGTCTACAGCTCCCCAGGGATAGAAGTTTCATTTACGCCATATAACTCCGCTTGGCCTACTTTTAGAACACCCGATATTAATAATATTAAAACAACAGGCCCGATTAAAGCAGAGAAAGCCTCTAACACGCGTTTGGTTATTTCTAATTTGTCCCTTTAATATTAGGATAGGAGTCCCATGACGGCATTTAATCAGTCCGGAAGAGAAGCCATAAGTTGCTCCAGCTCCTGGCTGCAATGTTCAGCAGAGGTCCATGCCGGCCCGGTTTTCTGCAGCAGTCTGCTTACGAATCTATTTACATTCTGCGGAAGTTCCAGCTCCTCTTCCCAGCTAAGCTCCTCCTGCCCTTCACGATATTCATAACCTGCATACATCATGAATAGAAAAAAATGCCCAAGTCCGTACAAATCGCTCCCCGCTTCAGGCCGTCTCATTCGACGCTTCGCAACGGACCAACTGCTCTCTGAACCGCTGCTGGCTTCAAGTGGGTCCGCCTCCTTCAAAGCGAGCCGCAGCTCCTCGGGGAGCTGTTCCCCAATACGACAGGATAGACCGTAATCAATTAGATACAAGCGGCCTTCTTTGTCCAGCACATTCGGTATGCGAACATCCCGATGCACGAATCCAGCCCCATGCAAATAAGCAAGCGGCTGCAGCAGCTCTTTCAAAACATCTAAGGCTTGCTTTAGAGAATACACCTGGTTTTGCTCTATTAGCCTATGCTCCAAGTTTTCTCCATCGATAAGCTCCATGACAAGCGCCTCATGACGGCCTTGCTTCTCATATCTCAACCACTTAGGAATTTGGGGATGGTTCAATTTTTGCAAAATCCTACTTTCTCTCTCCAGCAGCAAAATACCGATTTCCTTCTTGCTTGGCATGCTGCGTTTGAGTAAAACCTGATTTCCCGTTGTCATATCTATACATGCGTAAGCTTGTCCGTAGCTACCCCTGCCGATAAAATGTTCGATCCGATAACGCCCCATCCAAACACTGCCGCTCGCAAGAGGAAAATCCCGCCAATTATTAATCATTTCCTTACATTTGGTCGCGACTACAGTCCACATATACTTTTACCTCCAGCAGCTTCTGCTGCTTCCTTTTTACAACTTTTAAGAAACTTTTAGCCGTCTTCATTCGTAGTAGTACAATACGAGAGCGTACGCTTTCGATACCCGTCCTGTTTCAAAAAGCTTGAGCAGTTGCTTGAAGGTTTATTCTACTTATTCAGGAGGTTAAGAATATGCTAAAACATCTACTCAAACGTTTACTATCTTCTCTTACGGGAAGTAAAAGCCACAGCAGCAGACGACATTACAGCAGCAGTGATCACCACCATAGAAATAGTCGTCCCCAGCGCGGCCACGGTTATTATAAGAAAAAGTACAGCAGCTATTCAAGCTAGCTGGTAAGTACGCTGAATGATAACTACTTCACCCATCTACGATTGGCATTCGTTCATTCCCATCATAAAAACGGGCTGTCCCTGAGGTCTTCACAGACCATTGGGACGGCCTGTTTGTTTGCTCTAAGCTTACCATTTTAATCGCTCCATGCGCCAAAAGGGAGCTTCTGACCCGAAGGCCAAAAGCTCCCCTATCTATGTTAATCCCTGCTGAAGCTCACTGAGCCATTGTTACCTTAATTAGCGGTCATCTTCATCGGAATCGTCATCATCCGACTCATCCTTATCGTCATGATCATCGTCATCGTTGTCATGATCATTATCGTCATCATGATCATCACGATCATCGTGATCGCGATCGTCGTCCCTATCCATACCAGTGATCTTGCCCGTTGCTGCATCAACTTCAAGCTCGACGATCCCTTTGTCAGTGAGCAGCTTTACTTCGTAAACCAGTCTGCCGTCATCACGATCGCGATCCACGTCAATTAGCTTGCCAGAAACCGCCTTTTGTGCGATCGCAACCGCTTGCTCCTTCGTCACAGCTGCCCCCGTATTGCTAGGTTTCGTATTGGTAGCCTTCGATGCGGCCTCAGCCTTCGAGACTTGCAATGCTTTCCATGCCGCTTCAGCCTTTGAGGCGACTTCAGCCTTCCATGCCGCTTCAGCCTTTGAGGCGAACTCAGCCTTTGAGGCGAACTCAGCCTTTGAAGCTTCTGAAGCTTTCCATGCTGTGACTATGGAAGTGTCATTCGACTGCTGGCTCTGCTTTGGCTGAGAATTCGTGCTCGGCGCAGTTGAGCTATTCAATGGTACGACTTTTTCTGCTGTTTGCTCGTCATCACCGCCGGCGTACTTGCCGAGGAATGCCCCACTATAGGCATCAATATGAACTTCATACTCGCTGCCAGCAGCATCAATTACATCGACTTCGTAAAAAGCTTTGCCCTTGCTGCGCTCCAGCTCGATGCCCTCTACCTGGCCTTTTGCATGCTGCAATGCCTTCTCGCTCGCTTTGTCCATACCGATCATAGAACCGGATTGCGCAGCGAAAGCTGCGGTTCCGCCAACAGCTCCTGCGATCAGGATACCTGAGAAAGCCACCGCCCATTTTTTCCTGCTTTTCATCATATTCCTAATCATGTTAACACTCCTCATCGTTTTCGCTTGGGATCCAGTACTCTTACAATGTACCGTCCTTGAATGAGAAGACTCTTGGAGTTAGATTAGAAATCGGTGATAAAGGGCTAAGACTATCATTTTCCATGATCTTCTACCCGCTTAATCCTCTTCTTTGTCGTCCTTATCGTCCTTATCGTCCTTATCATCACTGCCTTTTTCATCATCGTCATTATTGTCATCGTCAGCCGTTTTATTTTTTTCGTCCCATGTGACCGACATTATTTTGCCCGAAACGGCGTTCACTTGCACCTCAGCCTCTCTGCCATCGGCAAGTTCAACCTCAACTAAATAATCGTTGTCACTGCCACGCTTGACTCCCTGTGACTTGCTCTTGGTATGTGCCTCAGCCAGCTTCTCGGCACGCTCTTCCGTAATGCCGACCGGCTTCGGCTTTGGCTTTGGCGTGCTGGAAGGAGCAACCGTTTTCTGCGGCGGCGAGGGCTTTGGCGTTTTGGAAGGTGTAGGTGTAGGCTGCGGAGGAATGCTCCCCGTCCCGGAGGATGGCTTCGGGTCCACTGTACTTGGTGAGCTCGTAGGCAAATTTGTCGGTCCCGGACTCGGCGTGCCTCCTGGCTGCAGCGTGCCTGTAGACACTTTTCCTGGCCCTACTGTTCCAGGAGTCGGAGTTGCACCTGCGATAAGGCCAAGGCTTTGAATGGACATAATGTCCCCGTCCCGAGCACTGACGCCGAGTTCGTATCGATTTTGCCCGCTGAGCAAAATAAGTGTGTACCGATCCCCGCTGAGCCGGGTCTCTTCAATCTCCCCGTCATAATTTGCTAGGACGACTTTTTCCGCCTCCATTGCAGTGAGTGAAGACTCGCTCGACCAAGGCCTCTCTATAAGGAGCCAGACAGCAAGCGCCACGAGGGCGACCGCCAAGCCCAGCAAGGCTGAAAGCCTGTGCCTACGCAACCTCATCTCTCCCCCTCCTCCTTTTTGACCCTTTGGGAGAAGGATACTTGATCCCCATTAGATTTTGCTGAGAGAGTGATCGTTGCCGTAGTTCCCAGCCCCTCCACACTGTCCAAAGTCAGCTCCGCACCGATCGCATCTGCCAGCTCCTTGCCCAGAGACAATCCAAGGCCAGCTCCGCCGATACCCCGAGTTCTGGACTCATCCACCCGATAAAAGCGGTCAAACACCTTAGGAAGCTGCTCCTTCGGAATGCCGATTCCGCGATCCACGACGCGCAGCAACGCGCCTCCATCGCTTTTCCGAGTGACGGTGATGACAATCTGTTCCTCACTGTATTTGCGCGCATTGTCCAAAAGAATGAATAACAGCTGCTTGAGCTTGCCCGCATCGGTCCATGCCAGCACCGACTGTTCCATCTGCTCTGGAAGATCGACCGCGATTTCTCGTCCGTAAGCATTACGAAAAGCCCTTGCCGATTCCTCCGCCGCTGCACCCAGATCCACCTGCCCGAGCGATACCAGCCACTGTTCTTTGGGCCGGGCAAGCAGCAACAGCTGCTCCGTCATCTCTTTCATCCGTACCGACTCGGAATGAATGGCCTGAATGGATTCTTCCAATAACTCAGGCTTGTCCTTGCCGCGCCGAAGAAGAAGACTGGCATAACTTTCAATGACCGTCAGCGGCGTTTTCAACTCATGGGAAGCATTGGATACAAAGCTCTTCTGCTTGTCGTAGTTGCTTTCCAACTGATCCATCATGCTGTTGAACGTCTCTCCCATCTCAGCCAGCTCATCCCGTGCACCGTCACGCTGTTCTAGCCGCCTGAAGCTTCCGCTGCCCCGGATTTCTCTCATCGTCGAGGTCATCGCCTGAATCGGATGCATAACCAGCCTGCCGAGCAGCCAAGATGACAGGAACACCGGCAGCAATGCGAGTATAGTTACCGCAATCAGCACTCGTCTCAGAACGCGGAGATCATCCGCTGCTGGCTCCAGGCTTTGCAACACCTGCACATTGGCAACCTCACCTGCACTCCAGATGACCGGAATTGAAGCATAGCTGAAAGTTCGCCCCTCAAAACGGACCGTCCGCGCCTCTCTCTGTTCCGCATAGGTTAACTTCCAACGGCTCAGCTCCTGCTCGCCTTCCGAGGTGACTCTGCCTTCTACAGCTCCGTTAACGCCCACGACACCGAGCATTCCGTCGAGCGGCACATAAGCGCGCAGCAAATCCTTCACAGCAGCCGCGTCCGCTGCTTGTCTCAGGCCTGCGGCAGCCGTGACGGCCTCCGCCTCGGCTCGGTCTAGCTCACTGTTCATCGACATACGCGAGAACAACGCGTAAATGGATAAATTCATCAGAATGATGACGGCGGCGAATAACACGGATGAGTAGAGGTGGATTTTGCTGCGCAGCCTCATGAGCTTTCCCTCAACACATAACCGATGCCGCGAACCGTGTGAATCAGCTCCTGTGAAAAGCCCATGTCCACCTTTTTGCGCACATATCGAATATATACATCCACCACATTGGTATCTCCCACGTAGTCATAACCCCACACAGCCTGCACAATCTGGTCCCGACTCAGCACCTGGCGCTTGTTGCGCAGCAAATAAACCAGCAGGTCGAACTCGCGGGGAGTCAGCTCTATGGGCTGGCCTTCCCGAGTCACCTCGCGCGTGCCGGGACTTAGCCGCAGCTCGCCCGCACACAACCAGTCCCCCGGCTCGTCTGTGCCTGTCCCCTCTCCGCCCCCGACCGGAGGCCGCAGCCGTAGCGCAGCTCTTACTCGGGCGAGCAGTTCCTCCATCTGGAACGGCTTTGTTATGTAATCATTCGCTCCTTGGTCAAGGCCTGCCACCTTGTCCTCCACGGAGTCTTTGGCCGTCAGCAGCAGAACCGGCGTCCTTGAATCGGCAAGCCGGATGCGGCGAAGCAGCTCGAAGCCGCTCATGCCTGGCAGCATCACGTCGAGCAGAACCGCGTCCCATTCCTGGGAGCGGTATAGCTCCAGTGCCTGAGCTCCGTTTGACGCCCGGCCGACGCGATATCCCTCGCATTCCAGCTCGATCTCCAGCAGCCTGCCAATCTTGTCTTCGTCCTCAACGACGAGAATCGCCTCATTCACGGCTTTCCCTCCCGGTTGTTTCGCTCTCAGGCGCTATTTTACCGCATTCCCGCACAAAGCCAAAGCCCCTTAAGATTTCCAGCGGGGTAATTCGGCTTCGCTATTCACAGTCGAGCAGCGCTGCTATGTAAGTAAAAATCGAGAGAAAGAGAAGGCTGGTTATACGTTTAGTAGACAAAAAAAGAGCCCAACGGTTGCCCGCGAGCTCTATTGGATGATTGTCTTGTTTGTTATACTAGATTCAAGTACATACATGGCTGTTGGGCGGTCAGGCTAATCTCCCGGAAGGGAGGTGATGCCATGGAGGTATATCAAACGCTGACGTTGATGATTTCTTTCGCAACGTTGATCGTGCTGATTCTTTCCTTCAACAAAAAGAAATAGACCGCCCACCCGTGACAAGGTACGGTCTATTCTTTGGACAAACCTCAGTCTAAGCCCACCGCCCATAAAGCGGCTATGTGCCCGGGTCACAGATGCTGTAACATCTGCGGCCCTTTTTCTAGTTTAATCATAGTACGTATCCTTTAGACACGCAACCAATTAAATATCACGATCGATCAAGCTCCACGCTCTCCAGTAGCAACGCTCCGCCTATGGCGGTTAAGACTAGCCGGTGCAGGCCCGGCGCTAAAAGCGGAAGAGGATCCGAAAGCACCGCGCTGCTCCAAGTAGAATCTGCGGGCAATTGACCCAACGGAACACCGTCCAGCTCCAACTCCAGCGCCGCTCCGGTCTTGGCTTCCTCACCCGCCGCCATCAGCCGTAGCTTCAAGCTAAAGGGTGTGGGAGCGGAGGGCTTTGCTGACGTTGTCTCGATAGAGGCTTTCGTTATCTCAACGGAGGTTGCCGCTGTCTCAGCCAAAACAGAAGCAACGGCCTCCGCAGCGATTGTAAACTCATACGCCAGCCAGCCGCCTTCCGGCAACTCAACGCAAAGCCCATCACCGACATCCCAACGATGCCAGCCCGGCTCCGTTCGAGGTAGCATCGGTTCACCATCCAACTTTCGGATTGCAAGGCCGTCACCTCGGCGATAATCACTTTGCCACGTGATCTGATCTCGCTCCGAATCCTTGAATCCAAAGCTCTCTCCCTCGCCCTTATAACCATAGTGAATCGCTGGAATACGCATCGGAGCGCGGCGCAGCAGCGCATTCACTACCTCCGAACGGTAATCGCATGCATCGAATAACATACCGTCCAGATAGCGGCCAAGGATACGGCATGCCTCCTCCGGCTCCGGTTTATTTCCACCTTCCAGCCAGTTACCAAGTTTTTCCCAGCCTTCCGGTTTCGGGATGGAGCAGGGTGAGTTGATAGTGTCTATTTTTTTCCACGTCCAAAAGTTCCAGCTGATCCGATGATCCTCAAAAAGTCGAAATGCCCCCGCGTACCAGTCTAGATCATTCTCTCCGCCCTCGCCCATGAAGATGGGCACATTCCAGGCATTGCGAAAATCCAAGTACTTTTGAATGCTCTCCGTGTCTGGATTGTTCCAATACTTATGAAATTGATAGAGCACGTTATCGTCAAGCTTCTCAGTAAAAACCGTCCAATCGGTCGACCAATGGGCACCTTCCAGAATTATAAGATGCCGCTCGTCAACCTCACGAATCGTTGCGATCATGTCACGATAAAGAGGCTCCAACCAATCCTTGTACTTACCGTGATAATCTGGCAAAGGCTCGTTCAGCAAGTCATAACCCGCTACGATCCATTCATCCCTGTAACGCTGAGCCAAATAGCGCCACAGATCAATAGCTGCTTGACGATGCTCTGCCGAAGTGAATAGCTCCGGCTGATCGTTTTCGGAGTCGTCGATGTTTGCTCCCGTTTGGCCGCCCGGTGCACCATGCATGTCCAAGATGACATAAACTCCCCAAGTCCGGCACCAGTCGATAACCCGATCGAGCAGTTCAAGCTGGTCGGGGTTATAACCCTCTTCATTCAGCTCGCCTTCAAGCAGCTTCCTTGCGTTGAAGGGCACTCGAACCGAATTGAAGCCCTCCAAAGACAATTGACGAATGTCAGCCTCGGATGTATAGCGGTTAAAGTAGGTTTGCCAAAACGTAGCCGCATTCCGTTCCCCGATCAGCTCCGTCACCATCCGCTCGATCCGCCGCGGACGATCGCCTTCTGCCGGTAGCTTCCACATATAGCCCTCCGGCAGCAACCAGCTGCCAAGCCCGACTCCGCGTAAGATCAGTTCCTCCCCTCGCCCGTTCACGAGGCGCTTACCTTCTGCTTTTACCCATCCATCTACTTCCGGCTGCCGGTATAGCTGACTCTTCACACGAATCCCTCCAATCTAAATGGCGACGGGCCGGAGCGGCCACAGGTTGTTTCGCTTCAAGTAGCTTTTGCTTCTTGCTTTCGACGCTGGAGCCGCTCCGGCGGCTTTCAAGTAGCTTTTGCTACTTGCTTCCGGCACTAGAGCCGCTCTCTTGGCTTTTCAAGTAGCTTTTGTTTCTTGCTTCCGGCACTAGAGCCGCTCTCTTGGCTTTTCAAGTAGCTTTTGTTACTTGCTTTCGCGCGCTACCGGACTCTCAGGTGGAGCGTCCTACCTCCCCGCGCCGCTCCCCTGTTTCAAACTGCGGTATTCCAGCGGCGTGACGCCTTCCGTCTCCTTGAACACACGTGTAAAATGCTTCACATTATCAAAGCCAGCCTGGCTGCTGATTTCGTACACCTTGAGCTCAGACTCGGCCAGCAGCTCCTTCGCCCGATTCAGCCGCAGCTTGCGCAAATAGGAGGAGAAGCTCTCTCCCGTATGCTCCTTGAACGCCTGGCTAAAATAAGTGTAGTTTAACGAGATATGGTTGCTGACAACAGCCATATTCACATCCTCTGCGTAATGTTTTTGCAAGTAATCGACCGCCTTCTGCAAGTCCTTGCGTTCCGTATGCGTGCCGCGAACTGTGCTGACGAATGCGTCCAGCCGCTCCAGCAGCTGCTCAACATGGCCATAATAATCCTCGAAGCGCTCGAAGTTCTCAATATGCCCCGCGCTCTTGTACAGTTTGAGAATATCGATAGATTCCTCGCCGTAACTACGGAACACACTGTCAAAAACCTCCTCATTCAGTCGTCGGCTAATGCCCTCAAGATAGCCGATTTCACATCGACTGATCAGTCGAATGTCCAGAATATACTGAAGCTGCCGCTTCATCTCCGCCAACCTGCCCGTGCCGAGCAGATTGGATAAGCGACGAATTGCCTCAATCGGCAGTTGGCAGCCGGAGCTGAGGCTCCGCAGACTGTCGTAGGCAAGCAACGAAGAACCGGGATGCAGCAGAAAATACTTCTGTACCTGCCGCGCCTGGCTGTATGCTCTCCTCAACTGACCTATGCCTTGCGATCGTGAGCTCAGCGATAAACGGCAGCCCAGCAAGGTATGGCCCTCCAAATGTTCCGCCAGCCGCCGCAGCTGAACTTCCTCTCGTGCTAGGAGCACGATATTCCCGTCCCGGCCCTCATGCAGCACCCAGTCGCTTTCGCTCTCTAGCAACTGCTTCAATCGGCGCTGCATAGCCGAAAATTCACCCCCTTCTTCATTAGGCCTACCGGCTCCTTGGCTGAGGCCAAGCTTCTCCCCGACATCGTTGACCGCTCCCTGACAGCGGCCAAGCTCCACCCCTGCAGTGACCTCCCCCTGGCTACGACCAAGCTCCACCCCAGCGCTGACCACCCCTTGGCTACGGCCAAGCTTCATCCCAGCTGTGACGGCCCCTTGGCTACGATCAAGCTCCGCCCCTGCGGTGAACGCCCCTTGGCTGCTGCCAAGTCTCACCCCAGCGGCCGCTCCTGCCGCTGAGATCGTGCTGCTGTGCGAAGCTCGATTCACGCTGCCCATACCCCGAATAATGCCGAGCGTATACTCCCCGGACAGCCAGCCGAGGTTGGCCTGCTCAAGCTGGTTTTGAAGCCGCCGCGGATCGGTATCCTCCCGCAATAGTTCCTGCACAAGCTGACTGGAAGTCTCCCCCGGCCAGAGTGTTGTCCTTGCAGCTGCTGGCTCTTTTTCATCCATATGACGTGCTAACGCGCTTCGACGATCAAGCTCACCTTCCAGCCGCTCAAGAACTCCGAACAGCTCCTCACGAACAATCGGTTTGAGCAGGTATTCCTTCACCTGATACCGGATCGCCGCCTTCGCGTAAGGGAAGTCATCATGTCCGCTCAAAATAATAACCAAAGGAGCTGCCCCGATTGTTCCGGTGGCATTGGTGGTTCCGGTAGTTCCGGTGGCTCCGGTGGTTCCGGTGGTTCCGGTGGTTCCGGTGGTTCCGGTGGTTCCGGTGGTTCCGGTAGTTCCGGTGGCTCCGGTTATCCCAGTCGCGGTCGCGCTGAACTTCCCTTCAGCTCCACTCACTTCGCTGAACTTCCCTCCAACTCCACTCACTTCGCTGAACTTCCCTCCAACTCCACTCACTCCACCGAGCTTCCCTCCAGCTCCACTTGTTCCACCGAACTTTCCTTCAACTCCACTCCCTTCTCCGAGCTTACCTTCAACTCCACTCGCTCCACCGAGCTTTCCCTCAGCTCCACCCGCCCCGCCTTCCTGCAGCTGCTCCAGCAGCCCGAGCCCATCCAGCACTGGCATGCGGATGTCGGTAATCATCAGCTCGGCCGGGCTGGCGGCCAGCTCCTTCAACGCCTCGCGGCCGTTCTCCGCAAAGCGGAACGCATACCGCCCTGGGAACTGACGCTCGATCATCGCTTTCAGGCCGAGCCGGATATTTTTTTCGTCGTCAACAATGAGCAGGCTCCGCATCAGCGCGTGTCACCTCCGGTCCGAATGAGATGAGGGAGAGTCATCGCAATTCTCGTATAGCTGCCTTCCACACTTTCCATCCGCAACCCATACTCCCGCCCATAACTCATAACGAGGCGATGGTCGACGTTGCGCAGGCCGATGCCGCTGCCCTCGCTTCGCCGTGTTTCCGCATGGCTCCGCAGCTCCTGATAGTCCGTCTCCTCCATGCGCAGCATGCCGCTCAGCAAACGCAGCCGTTCCTCAGGGATACCGCAGCCATTGTCCGTCACCTCGATGACGCACTCCTCCAGCCGGACAAAAGCCCCAATCGTAATTGTCAGCTTGCCGGATTCGGCATCTAGGTCGTTCATGCCATGCTTCACGGCGTTTTCAACGAGCGGTTGCAGCGACATTTTGAGCACCTCCTGGTCGTAACATTCCGGCGCAATATCCAGACGCAGCTCCAGCTTGCCGTCGTAACGGATGTTCATGATCGCAATATAATTCTGAATATGCTGAACCTCGTCCCGCAGCCGCACATGGCCCCGCGTCCACTGTAGGCTGTAACGCATCATGCCGCCAAGCGAGGTGAGCGCATCGGAGATCGTATATTGGCCCTCAATTTCAGCCAGCATTTTGAGATTTTCCAGCGTATTGTACAAAAAATGCGAGTCGATCTGATTTTTCAGCGAGCGCAGCTCCGCCTCTTTGCCGGCGGCTTGCCGATTAACCTGCTCCACGATCAACTCGTTGATCTTCTTGAGCAATTGACGGTAATGATGGGCGAGCTCGCCCACCTCGTCGTTTCCGCGCACCTGAACATCAACGTGGAAGTCGCCTCCGCGAACCTTTTTCATGGAATCTCGCAAAATACGCAACCGCTTGAGAATAATAGAATGCATGAAATAAGAAAGCAGGCTCAGCACCGCCATCAGCACAACGATGATCACAATGAACAGATTGCGCGTGCGCTGGATGTCGGCCAACGTATCATCAAGTCCAACGAGGTTCACCAGATGAACGCCAAGCCTCGGCATAAAAGTCTGAATCGCCATATAGGAATGCCCATCCATTTCGAAACGACTGATTCCATTGCGCTCCTCACCGGTGAGCTGTAGTTCAGCCATAAGCTGCTCCGCCGAAGTCTCGAGAAAAATAGCCGCCGATGAATCCGTGTAAACGCTGCCGTCACGCGACACGACAATAAGCTGCGAGGATGGGTCCTGCACCGTACTGAACGTCTTCGTAAAAAAGTGGCGAACCTCCATGCTGACTTCCATAATGCCGTTATGCGTTCCATCCGCATAGGTAAACTCACGCAGGAGGGACATATGGGGTACTTTAATCTCTTCGACCGTTGATGCTCCCTTGAGAATCTCCCGGCCAAGCTGGATTTCCCACCAGACGATGCCCTTCTGCCCCATGACCGTGTCATACCAGGGCTTCTCGCGGATGCGGGATTCATTTAAGACAACCGGCCAGAACTCATGCACATTAGGATTGCTGGTGAACAGCCGGACGTTGGCGATGCGGGGATTGTTGAATAGGAAGTACTGGAATCCGGTATAGGTTTTGTTCTTAAAATCTAGCAGCCATGCCGTATCCATTTCCTCCTGGAGCTCCAGGTAATCGTTCATTTCCCGATTGGAGAGCGCCAGCTGAGCCGTCCATTCCATCACTTCGACGTTGTTTTGGATGTTCGTCTTTTCGATGTCGAGAATGCTTTCATTCTTTTTGGTCAGTTCTTGAATCGACCGGGACGATACACCACTCCAGGCATACCAGGCGAACAGCAGCACCGGGATGAAAATAACCAGCACAAACGAGAGGATCAGCTTCACCTGAAGAGGCAGGCTTCCCGAGAAGTTTTTGATCGCTGATGTCCATCTTCCTCTGCTTGCTTTCACGTTGGCCGGTCACCTTTCGCTGCAGGATGGGATGGAGCAAGCCCGGTCACTCGGGCGGTGTACCGCTCGAATGACCAGGCTTGCTGCTTAATTTTCACTACCTTAGTTGTTCATCGGCTTAATTACTCGCACCCTTATTTGTTCAAAGCTTCCAGCTTTTTGACGTTCTCTTCATACTTTTGTTGACGGTATGCATCAATCGCTTCTTGCTGGTTGCGGCCCTTCACAAAGTCATTGAAAATCTGATCAAACTCCGCATCCGATTTCGCTAGCAGCATTTTCGGCAAAGCCTTGCCCCATGATCGGTCGTTTTTGCTGCGCGCAACGCCTTCCTTGCTCGTCGGGTCCGGATCGAGGTTATCGAATTCCGCCATGCTGATCGACTTGCCCTTCGTCCATTCTTCCATCTGCTTGGCAGGCTCGACGCTCGGCGGAGCCCATTGCAGATTCATGTTGGTATCCATGAGCATCCAGTAGGTGAATGAAGAGCCATATTTCTGATCAAAAGCGGCCCGATCCTTATTCACGAGCTCCAGCGCTTCCGGCTTGAACTGGTCTTTTCCGTCTATCGTATCATAGGAAACGCCTTTTTCACCAAGGAATAGATCCTTGTTTCCTTCTTCGCTCATCAGGTAGCTGAGAAACGCAATGGCTCTCTTTTTGTCCTTCACATTTTTGGAAATGAGCGTCACCGTCCAGCCGGAAATACCAGGGCCAGACAGAGTTGGCTCTTCGCCGGCAGCGTTTTTCGGTCCGTCCACGGCGATGTAAGCCGTGTTGGGGTCCCTTTGATAGAGCGAGATATTCTGCGCGGCAAAGTCAGACCGCTGATAAAGCATCGCGAAGTAGCGGCCTTGAGCGATTTTCTCTTCCATTTGCGGACGTTTATCGATGAAAATATCTTTAGCCAGCATGCCGTCCTGGTTCGCCTGGCGGAATACCTTCAGCCACTTAACGTACTCCGGATCCGTGCGGCGATCGTACAATTTACCGTCTTTTTGACGCGGTATGGCCAGGAAGTTCTGCAAATAATCCTGCAGAGAATCATTGCCGACATCGGTGAACTCATGCAGACCAAGCGGGATGAGCGGCTGGCCGTTCACCTCCGGGAACTTTTCCTTCGCCAGCTTCAAGGCGTTCAAAAAGCCCTCCGGCGTGCTCATATCCGGCTTGCCAATCGCCTCGTACATATCCTTGCGGACGACAAACGTCTGATTGGACGTGAAGTTCTCGCCGTATTTCTCGTAGTCAGCCGGGGATGACGATGCGTTCGGGTACCCATACACATTGCCGTCCGGCTGCGTGTACCAGCCTAGCTTAGCCGGATCTGCCACTTTGAAAAAGTACGGATCATACTCGTCCGCGAGCTCGTTGAGCGGCAGTACCAATTTGCCGGCGATCATCTTTTTGACCGCCTCCTCGTACCAGCCTAGCGTGATGAAGTCAGGCAGCGAGCCGGATGCCATCATCGTGTTCAGCTTCTCTGCCTCATTGCCGGCTGGCACGATGAAGTTCAGCTTCACGCCCGTTTTTTTCGTGATGTACTCGGCTGTAGCGTCGCCGCCCCATTTTTTGTTAAACCAGCTGAAGTTGATGTACCAGTCAAATGAAATCGGAGAAGTGTCCGCCTGCCAAGCTGGAGCGCCGTCGCCCGCCGGAGCCGGGGATGCCGATGCTTCTGTGTTCGCGGATGGAGCCGGGCTTGCACTAGTCCCGCCGGTATTGGTATTGCCCCCATTGTTTCCGCCGTTATTGCCGCCGGAGCAGGCAGCGACCGAGAAGGTCATGGCCAGAGCCAGCAGAGTTGTTGCCGCTTTGCGCATCTTTCCCATTTTGTTGATGCCCCTTTTCTATAAAGTGGATGTATAAGTCGAGATCAGCCCTTGATGGAACCGATCATGAACCCCTTCACAAAATATTTCTGCAGGAACGGATAAACAATGACAATCGGGGCCGTCGTGACGACCATCGTCGCCAGCTTCAGAGATTGGCTCGTCACGTTGATCGTGACTCCGCTCGGCATCGCCGCCAGCATTTGATTCGAGCTGGACTGGGCGACAACACGGTAAAGGAACGTCTGGATCGGCTGCAGATCTGTGTTGTTAATGTAGATCATGCCGGTAAAATAGTCGTTCCACTGATACACGCCATGGAAGAGCGCGATTGTAGCGATGACTGGCATCGACACCGGGATGACAACCCGTATGAAAATGGTCAGGTCGTTAGCCCCGTCGATTTTGGCCGCTTCCTCCAGACCTGCCGGAATCTCACGGAAAAAGCTCAAAAAGATAATGAGGTTGAAGAAGCTGAACATTGCCGGAATGATGTACACCAGGAAGCTGTCGAGCAGGCCAAGATCGCGAATCAGCAAGTAATACGGTATAAGTCCACCGCCGAAAAACATCGTGATCGTCCCGATAATCATGTACAAATTGCGCCCGATCAGCTCCCGCCTGGACACCGCGTAGGCGATCATTGCCGTGAAAAAGACGTGCACAGCCGTGCCGAGCAGCGTTTTGGCGACCGTGATGCCCATCGCGGTCATAATTCCCTCGCTGCGGAACACCGCGCGGAAGTTCTCGAGGCTGAGCTCGCGCGGCCACCAGTAAATGCCGCCGCGCATAGCGTCCTGGCCGTCGTTGAAGGAGTTGACGAGCACATACCAGATCGGATACAGCGTCAGGAAACAGATGATGAGCATCAGCAGGCCGTTGAAAATTCCGAACGCCGCTTCGGCTGGCGTTTGTCTTTTAAAGCTGAGAATTTTTAACATTGGCTTCTCCTTTCTGTTACTGGGCGGTTCTTGGACGTTTCCTGGACGTTTCCTGGACGGTTCCTGGACGGTTCGCCGGACCACCCGCTAAAACAGCGAGGTCTCGTTCATTTTTTTCGTAATATAGTTGGCCCCAAGCAGCAGTCCGAGCGCGATGATCGACTTCAGCAGTCCGACTGCAGTTGCGTAGGAGTATCGTCCGTCCGCAAGGCCAGTATGGTACACATACACGTCGATAACGTTGCTGGCGCTTTCGTTGAGCGAGTTGCGCAGCACGAGAATTTGGTCGAAGTTCGAGTTCAGCACACCGCTGATCGCGAGGATGAACAGAATCGTAATCGTGCCTTTAATGGAGGGCAAAGTGATATTCCACATTTTCTGAGTGCGTCCCGCTCCATCGATCGTTGCTGCCTCGTACAATTCCGTCGACACGCTGCTGATTGCAGCCAGATAAATGATGGCCGACCAGCCGAGCTCCTTCCAAATATCCGAGGTGATGATGATCGTCCAGAAGTATTTTGGCTCCGCCAAATACGTAATCGGAGTATCGATGAAATTCAGCGCAAGTAACACCTTATTGATGATGCCGACATCCGCGAGCCAAGTGGCGAGGATGCCACCGAGAATGACCCAACTCAGGAAATGCGGCAGGTAGGTGATTGTTTGAATCCATTTTTTGAAGAGGACCGACCGGACCTCGTTAAGCAGCAGAGCGAACAGAATCGGGAGCGGAAAGCCGATGATCAACTTGATGAGACTGATGCCGAGCGTGTTACGCACCACATTCCACACCTCATCGTCGCCCAGAAACTCCTTGAACTGGTCCAATCCAACCCACGGCGCCTGCGATACCGGGAAGATGATGTCGAACTCTTTGAACGCGATAATTATGCCGTACATGGGAATATAGTTAAAAATAATCATCCAGGCGACACCGAGCAGCGCCATCACCTGCAAATACCGCTGGCTGTATATTTTTCGCAGCCATCTTCTCCACCGCTCGCTGCCCGCTTCCGGACCGCCGATCTGCGGACTAGGCATTTGCGTGCTGCCCATTTGCGAACTGACTGCCTTCACGCTCACCTGCGCGTTTGGTTCCATGCTGTGTGTCACCTCCACTTTCCTTGCCTTTCACGGCGGGCGCGCCGGGCCATGGACTAGCTGGACGGCTATGCTGACCGGGCCGGGCTCAACGCTAGTTGAATGGCCCTGCGACCGGGTCGGGTTCATGGCCTTGCCGTATCGTCATTGTAAGCGCTCTATAAGGCGAAAAATAGGCACCGGATTCTAGGTAGGGTTACTATTTTTCAGGTGGAGGGCAGGGAGCTAGTTGGTCGCAGATGATTTGTGATGGATACAGCATGATTGCAGAAGAGGTAACTTGTAGGCGAGACAGTGTGTAGATGAGAGTTGTTGATGAGATCGTTTGTAGACGATGTTGTGTAGACGAGAGTGCGTGAATGAGACAGCGTGTAAATGAAGAGTTGTTTACCAGAAAAACTCCTCATGCCGATCAACGGAACTGAGAAGCGCTATTTGGCGGCAAACAACGTTTAGAAACTTTTAACGGACTGACAAGCCTTATTTCCAGCTTTACTCTTAAGCCCCTAATTGAATTAGAGAGTACCCTGGGAAATAAGGTACACTACTAGTAAGAGGTGAGGGGCCGTTTTGTTCCCAAGCAAGTAACTTCGGCTACTTGCTTTGCCCGGCGGTGCCGCTTTCAGCCCAAGCAAGTAACTTCGACTACTTGCTTTGCTCGGCGGGGCTTTTGCCCCCAGCGCCGTGCCGAAGCAATCCCGATGTATCCTCGTACAAACGGGCCGTATAAGCGTATTTGAGAGACAAAGGAAGCTATACTTCGATTCAAACCTATTTCGCTCTGAACTCTCCAGAATTAGAGGGCCAGCCCGAGACTTGTTCTCCGCCAAAACAACAAAAAGCCGTCCCTGGATAAATCCAGGTGACGGCATAAGCAAAGGGAACGAACGGCTTAGCGGCCGTTCTCCTTCAAATATTTTTCGGTAAGTACCGAAAGCAGCTCAACTCCGACCTCATTGTGCCCGCCTTCGGGGATGATAAGGTC
The DNA here is from genome assembly GCF_002233675.1 of Paenibacillus herberti. Classification (GTDB taxonomy): domain Bacteria; phylum Bacillota; class Bacilli; order Paenibacillales; family Paenibacillaceae; genus Paenibacillus_O; species Paenibacillus_O herberti. Next base: position 213,325 of record NZ_NMUQ01000002.1, read on the forward strand.
TGCGTACTTTTTGGACGGCTCAATGAATGCCTCGTGCATTGGCTTGACCGTTTTCAGATACTGGTCGTGGATGGAGTGAATCGTCCGGCCCCGCTCCTCGATGTCGCGCAGGACGCGTCTCAGGATTCGCACATCGGGGTCGGTGTCAACGAATACCTTGATGTCGAGCAGCTCCCGCAGGCTCTCGTCAGACAACACATGCAGCCCTTCAATAATGACGATGTGACTAGGTTTCAACTCGACAGTCTTGTCCGTACGGCGCGAGTGAAAAGTGAAATCGTATATCGGAGCAAACGCGGTTTCACCCTGCATGAGCTGTTTCAGATGGGCCACCAAAAGCTCGTTGTCGAACGCAAAAGGATGATCATAGTTAATCTTCTCGCGCTCGCTCATCGTGAGCTCCCAACGGTCCTTGTAATAATTATCCTGCGAAATGAACGTTACGGCGCCTTCCCCCATCCGACTGATGACAGACCGTGCCACGGTTGTCTTACCCGAGCCGGTGCCGCCGGCGATTCCTATAATAAGCATGAAGCTGAGCTACCTCCCCGAATACACTGCAATTCCAGTATTTTAGCACAGCACAGCTTTTTTTTCATCTTGGGATGCCAGCAAAATATTGCTAGGTGACTCTTAGGAACAGGGACAGTCACACTTCCGCCCCCAAAAGGGCTAACTCTCCCACATTATATGCTTCAAATTTACCTTCAGTTGGTCCAGCTTTCTCTTCAGTTAATTCAACTTTCTCTTCAACTGACTCAAGAGGAAGCCAATCCGCTCGAAGAGAGCCGAAAAAGTTCGAACGCAGATTCTCCAGAATCTGCGCTCAGATTCGGACAAGCGGTACGCTTCACCCGCCAGCGTCATGGTCGTACTTGCTTTGCAGCCTTCGTACTGCATCCATTAATTCCCGCCCCGCAAGCTCCTCCGCCTGCTCATAAAGCGGCTCCCAAAGGCGCATCCACTCTGCTCTCTCCGATTCCTGCAGATCCGAGATTTGCATCCACTTCCCCGCCCGCATCTCCGCCAGCTCGCTGCGACTCATCTCCTGCGCGTGCGCATTGGCCCAATCAGTCGTCTCGCGCATCGCCTCTTGGATAATGCCTTGTACCGACACCGGAAGACTATCCCAGAAAGAACGGTTCATTATGACTGCGTAGCCGAGATAGGCATGATTGCTGACCGTCATATACTTCTGCACCTGGTAAAATTTTTTGCTGTAAATATTCGTGATCGTGTTTTCACCAGAGTCCACAGTTCCGCTCTCGAAGGCCTTGTACACGCTGTTGAACTGAATATCTGTGGTTGATGCCCCCATCTCGCGGAACTGGGCAGCTACGATCGGCCCCGGCATTACACGGAATTTGAGACCGCGGAAATCCTGCGGCAGCAGCAGCGGCTTCTCGCTCGATGTCATCTGCTTAAAACCGTTGCCCCAGAAAGCCATCCCGATCATGTCGCGCTGTTGAAGCCGCTTGAACAGCAGGCTGCCCACTTCACCGCTGAACGCCTCCTCAACGGCATCTTCATTACGAAAAGTGAACGGCAAATCCATCACGCTCCACTCCGGCATCCGGCTGGACAAATTGGAGAAAGCGGGCGCAATCATCTGCACTTCCCCCCGCGCCAGAGCATCCTGCTCGTCAGGCTCGGTGAAAAGGGTCTTCTAGTTCTGCAGCACCGGACCAATTTCAATCCACGCTCCCGCACGGGGAGCGACTTTGGGCTGTCGATCGCACAACTCCAGTCCGGACGGTTTCAATCCACGCTCCCGCACGGGGAGCGACGATTTTTGCTTTGCGCATGGATCGATACTCCTTGTTTCAATCCACGCTCCCGCACGGGGAGCGACTTGGTTCTGGCCGGGCGCGTTATGGATGTATTTACGGTTTCAATCCACGCTCCCGCACGGGGAGCGACGGCAGCCGGGAAAAATTTATTGGTAATGAGAGCGGTTTCAATCCACGCTCCCGCACGGGGAGCGACGGTACCAACTCCTTGAAGCACAACTCCCTTAGCAGGGTTTCAATCCACGCTCCCGCACGGGGAGCGACAGTGTCCCCAGAAGATAATCCATATCCAACGACGGTGTTTCAATCCACGCTCCCGCACGGGGAGCGACTTATCAAATCGTTGACATCGGCATGAGGATGCTAGTTTCAATCCACGCTCCCGCACGGGGAGCGACTCGCAGAGACCATGCGACTCGTAGCCGAAGCCAGGTTTCAATCCACGCTCCCGCACGGGGAGCGACTGGATTCTTTATTCTCGGTGTCTCCCGAGGTAGTAGTTTCAATCCACGCTCCCGCACGGGGAGCGACAAGGAACGCAATACCCAAGCCGATAAGAGTGCAGGTTTCAATCCACGCTCCCGCACGGGGAGCAACGAGGAAATCGAAGCGCAGCAAGAACAGATTGCCATGTTTCAATCCACACTCCCGCACGGGGAGCGACGATTACTGCCTTCACGTTAATGCAAGGATTGTGCTGTTTCAATCCACACTCCCGCACGGGGAGCGACCAAACGCTAGGCGGTCAGGTCAAACATCACACGAGTTTCAATCCACACTCCCGCACGGGGAGCGACCTCAGTTATTCGCGCTGCCTTCGGTCGGCATTTCAGTTTCAATCCACACTCCCGCACGGGGAGCGACATTGATGGCACGATCGCCGTGAAGGATCATGTCGAGTTTCAATCCACACTCCCGCACGGGGAGCGACGCCGTCCTTGTTTTATTCCGATTGGATGGCGCAAGTTTCAATCCACACTCCCGCACGGGGAGCGACAGACGTCCGAATATAGCCAGCGCGGCGGCCCAAAAGTTTCAATCCACACTCCCGCACGGGGAGCGACTGGCCAGCGATGATATGCGCGCCAGCTATAATACGTTTCAATCCACACTCCCGCACGGGGAGCGACCCGGTCGAGATCGTCACCGAGGACGGCGAGCTGGTGTTTCAATCCACACTCCCGCACGGGGAGCGACGGAATTTCCCCAACCCCTCCCGGTCAATAAATCGGTTTCAATCCACACTCCCGCACGGGGAGCGACGGAAAGCAGTAACCGCCAGAACCAAGCTCAGATGGGTTTCAATCCACGCTCCCGCACGGGGAGCGACCACGTTTGCCCTCGGGGATGTACTTATACTCCTGGTTTCAATCCACGCTCCCGCACGGGGAGCGACTAAGATGGGATTACAACAGGAGGAATGCACACCATGTTTCAATCCACGCTCCCACACGGGGAGCGACTTCCCCCAGTTTTGCGCCAGGACTTCAGCTAAGCGTTTCAATCCACGCTCCCGCACGGGGAGCGACAGCATACCCGAAAAGCCCTTGCTGCGCCTGGGTTTTCGGCCTCAAAAGTGCGAACCTCTTAAATAGGGCCTGTCACACGAGCTCATTTCAAAGCAAAATCCCCTCAAATCCTTGCTACGCCAAATGTACGAACCTCCCAGGGATTTCATGTGAGCTTGGGGTTCGCAATTAGTTTAATCGCTCCATTAAACCCCTGTCCACTCTTCTTTCTGCCACTACATCCTTATCCAGATGGCGCTGCTCGCAGCGATTTCTTTTACTCGACAAGACGGGTACCGCTTGGTGTCCCTCCAGCCAAGCCCCCCAATCCATTCACCACATTAACCTTTAATTAGATTATTTCAGTAGCTTAACATATAGCTGCCCAACCCCGGAATCAGCCAAGCTAGGCCTGTCATATACATTCAGAAACGAGCATCCATGAGAACGGAGGGATTTGCTTGCTTCCAGTCAACGGCTCGCTACACGAGCATCAGCATCTGACATTCGTTCTTGTCCGCGGCTCCTGGGCAGAGGCCGGATACCTGCGGGAGATAGCAGCCGCGCTGCAGCGCCAAGGTCATGATGTCCACCTCCCCGAGTATCCCAGTCACGAAACGGATTCCAATTCGAGCATTACGCATGAAGAAATTACAGATGCCATCGCAGGTTATATCCTGGCTTGGAATCTGCAGGATGTCGTGCTGGTCGGCCACAGCTTCGGCGGCTCCATCGTGCAAACAACCGCGCAGCTCATACCGGACCGCATCAAAAGACTAGTGTTCATGAACGCCTTTGTTCTACTCGACGGAGAGTCTGTCGCAGACCAGCTTCCCCCCATCATCTATGAAGCCTTTAATGAATTGCGTCAAGAATCCGGAGATGACACAATCATGCTGCCCTATGATCTGTATAGAGACATCTTTGTCAATCTCGCCAGCGGCACTCTCGCCCGCCATTTGTACAGTCGCTTGCGTCCCGAGCCGGCGGGCCCTTTATTCGAAAGCCTTGATCTGAAGCTCTTTTATACCTTACAGATTCCAAGAAGCTATCTATACTTAACCACGGACGGATTTCTTCCAGAAGGTGAGGAGTACAGCTGGCATCCGCATATGTCCGGGCGGCTCGGTATTTTCCGAATTATCAAGGTCGAGGGCGACCATATGTCCACTGTCAAAACATATCCCGCCCTAATCGCCCATAAACTCATCGAGGCTTCCCGGGACTGATTCCGTTTCAAGCGATTCTGATGCCTCGATTACTTGCCAGAATACGTGATGCCCCTTCCCGCTTTGACGCTGGCCTGAACAAACGAAAGACCCCCTAACGATCACTAGGGGGTCTTCAAGTATTCACTAAACGCTCTTCCATTCACCATCCAGGGATGGGCAGGGCAATCTGCCCCACTCCGATTTAGCTCTGAAGTCCAGCTTTCTTAATAGACCCATTCTCTTCTTTGGCTTCGACAGCCTCCACCTTGTTACTGGTGCGCAGCGGAATCTCTTTCAGGAAGAAAACAAGAACGAGCGATGCGCACAGAACGAGTGTGCCTACAAGAAACACGACGGACAGCGTCTGGCCAAGTGCGTCGCGGATCTGATCGATCATTTGGACGAATAGCACTCGCGCATCCTCTGGCAGGCTGCTCTCCGTCTGCTCGATGAGCGGCTTGTTCATCAGCGTTGTCGGATTAGCAAAAGCAATCAGCTTTTCCTGCAGGGCCGGGTCAAGTTTACTCAAGTCCGGGGCAGACGCCGAAGTAAGATTTTCCTTAATGTGGCGGGCAAGGTTATTGGACATAACTGTACCCATGACGGCAATACCGATCGTGCCGCCAAGGTTACGGAACATCTGCGAAGATGCAGTCGCAACGCCAAGCTCGTTATGAGGAACTGCATTTTGCGTCGCCAGCGAGAATACCGGCATGCCCATGCCGATTCCAATACCGAAAATAGCCATGCTCAGTGCAGCGATCCAAACGCTGTTCATCACGATCATCAAGCCCATACCGATAATCATGATTGGAACACCGATCAGAGCATACCTTTTGTACTTGCCGCTTTTGGAAATTCTGGAGCCGATGAGTGCACTCGTAATAACCATGAAAATGGACATCGGCATCGTCACATAACCCGCATAAGTAGCCGAAACGCCCTCCACACCTTGCACGAAGAAGCTCAGGTAGATCATTGCTCCCATCATGCCGAAGTTCATGAGAAAACCGATGATGTTGGAAACCGTGACGATGCGGTTTTTGAACAGATGCAGCGGCAGAATTGGATTTCGCGCATAGCGCTCAATCACAACAAAGATGGTACCCGACACAACAGCTCCGACCAGCAAGCTGATAATTTCCCATGAGCCCCATTTATACTCCGTACCGGCCCATGAGAAGGCGAGCAGCAGCGGCACGATTGTTGTGGTTAAGAACAAGGAACCCATGTAGTCGATCTTTTCCTTCGGCTTGCGCTCCACTTTTGGGAAAAGGAACAGAATCATGAAGAAGGCAACAACGCCGAGTGGCAAGAAGATCCAGAACAGCCAATGCCAATCCATGTTATCAACAAGATAACCGCCGAGTGTTGGACCGAGTACGCTGGAGAAGCCGAATACTGCGGTCATGAGGCCCATCCATTTGGGCCGCTCGCGAGGTGCGAACAGGTCGCCAACCGCCATGAAGGCAGTTGCTTGCACGATACCGGCGCCAACACCTTGAATACCGCGATAGATGATGAACTGGAATACATCCGTAGATGTACCGGTTAGGAAAGCTCCGATTATGAATAATAAAATACCGGCAAGCATGAACGGCTTACGCCCGAACATATCGGACAGCTTGCCGACCAGAATGGTGGCAATCGTAGAGGTAAGCAAGTAAATATTGATCGTCCACGTGTAATAATCCATGCCGTCAAGAATGGCAATAATTCGAGGCATCGCTGTGCTCGTAATCATCTGGTTAATGGCCGCAAAGAACATAGCCGCCATAACAGCGATCATGATTGAAACTTTGCGTTTATGAGATAAATGTTCCATGGTTCGTCTTTTTCTCCTCGTCTTTGAATCTGTAGTGGTGGACCTACGTACGTTTAATCTTCCCCTACTGTAAGCTTCTCCAAGATTAGGGTTATCGTATGCAGCTCCTCTGCGGTCAACTTCGACAGGTGCACGCCTATCATTTTCTCCTTCTGTTGCCGCATCCATTGCATTACTTTCTCGCCTTCCTCTGTAATCTCCACAAAAATAGCCCGGCGATCCACCGTGTCATGCCTGCGTCTGACATATCCGCCGTTTTCAAGGCGATCCATCATAACGGTGATTGCACTCGGCTTAGCCTCCATCTTCTCGGCAATGACGGCAAGTTTGCAAGGAGCATGCTTTTTGATCAAATGCAGGACGAGTAACTGCGTTCTCGTCATTCCGCTTTCCTTGATAGTTTCCTGCATCGACAGCTCCATCGTCTGCATGAAAGCCTGGGCCGCCAAGTGGAATCGTTTGATCTCCACTTCCATTGTGTACCTCCTTGCTAAACTCAATAATATATTTATACTCCTTTAACTATTTCTATGTCAAATAAACACCGGTCAACGATTCCTATAAACGTTTGTTATAAATGATACACTTCCCCATCCAACGACAAAAAAGCCGCTTCGCATATGCGAAGCGGCTTGCTGTACAGGATCTAGCCCTGCTCAATCGTAATCTTTGTGCACCCATTCATCCTCAGGAATCTCAAAATCGTTCCCGGAGTAACGCTCCTCTTTGAATGGGTCCGCCTCGTTGTGGAAGCCGTTGCGCTCCCAGAAGCCAGGGCGATCTTCGGTCATGAACTCGAAGCCTCGCAGCCACTTGGCGCTCTTCCAGAAGTACAGATGAGGAACGACCAAGCGCAGCGGTCCGCCGTGCTTCTCGGTGAGCGGCTCACCGCCGTAGGAGAACGCCAGCAGAATGTCGTCGCCCATGAGATCCGCAAGCGGCATATTCGTCTCGTAGTCATAGTCGCCGTAGACCATGACATGCTTCGCTTCGGGCAGCGGCTCGATGCCTGCATGCCTCAGAAAATCACGAAACAGAATGCCTTCCCATACCGTATCCATCTTCGACCAGCGAGTGACGCAGTGGATGTCCCGCATGACTGTCACACGTGGCAGCCCCTTCAGCTCGGTGAAGGAGAAGCGGCGTTCTTGCTTAACCGCTCCGTTCACACACAGATCCCAAGTCTCCATATTGTAAACGGGAACGGCACCCTCATGTAAAATCGGGAACCGTTCCGTGACCGTCTCACCTGGCGGCACTCGATCGCCATACTTGGCGTCGGGCTTGATCTTCTGCATCAACGCTGCCGCATTTCGCTTCAGCCTTTTGGCTTTGTCGCTCTCATACGGTTGATTCATGATTTAGACGCCCATGCGTCTGCGTTGATTGTTAGGCTTCTTGTTCAGTTGGCTGCGCAGTTCCTTGGCTCCGCCTTGGGCGCCGCTTTGTCCTTGCTTGCCAGCCGCCTGGTCCTGTTTCTTCTGCTGCAGCTTCAGCTTTGCAGCTTCAGCCAGCGACATCTTCTTAGGCTGTTCAGCAGCTTGCGCCACTGCCTCTACGGAAGCCTCAGTCTCAGCCTCCACGGCTTCTACGGCTTTGTTTTGTTCCGTCATATATATCCCTCCATGCTTTACCGATTGGTTAATCCTAGTTGTAGTTTAGCTTATTTTGTCCCTTTACGCCATGCGTAAAACAACTATAGCCAATGCTACGGTCCCTCATGAGCATGCCCATTCTGTGTATATTCAAATGCGCATTCTCTCATGTTTCAGGAAAAATGTTCCACAAGAAGATCATCCAAACTTCGCCTGTTCACAAGGCGGCGAGACCTACTTACGCTTTGGCCAGCTCAGCCTGTAGCTCATCATGGATGTACCCGTTCGTGGCTAGCACATTGCGCACGCCTAGATGATACGGCGTTCCATCCTGATCGCCTATGCGTCCGCCCGACTCTTGCACGAGAAGCGCTCCTGCGGCAAGATCCCAGCTATTCGGGCCGACTTCCCAGTAAGCACTCAAGCGACCGGCTGCAACATAGGCAAGATGCAGCGCCGCAGAGCCGCTGGAGCGGATGCTGCGAACCTTGGGAGCGAGCAGTTGCAGCTGTGCCAGATTGCGCGGCAGAGCCGTCGCATGCTCCGGCGGAAAACCTGTAGCGACAAGGCTGTCGCGCAGCGTCGGCTCGCTTGACACGTTCATGCGGCGGCCGCGCACATAGGCTCCTTTACCTTTTTCGGCGATGAATAGCTCATCCTTCCAAGGATCGTATACGACGCCGAGAATGACCTCTCCGTGATGGGCAAGAGCGATCGACACGGCGAAATAAGGAAAGCCATGCACGAAGTTAGTCGTCCCGTCCACGGGATCAACGATCCACAAATATTCTGCATCCCGGACATCCTCCAGAGCCTTGGCGGAAGCCTCAGGTCCAGGTTCAACACCTTCCTCGCCGAGGAAGGAATGATTCGGGAAGTTCATCATGATCAGGCTGCGAATGAGCTTCTCTGAGCCTTTATCCACTTCGGTCACCAAGTCATGCGGCGACATTTTCTCGCGCAGCACCTCATGCGCGCCTACTTTGGACATGATCCACTCTCCCGCTTTTGACGCGCAATTTATCGCTACGGCGGCGAAGCTTTTGCTGCCTACTACATGATCACTCATGCTGATTCCCTCTTTTCCGATCTATATGAAAACCTTTCCATAATACCCATGCAGAATACCGATGCCTTCCTTACTATACGAACGGCATCCGTATTCTGTTTCGCAAAATTCAGGCTGCGCTTTCCTCTACAGCTGCGCCACGCCTTGCCAGATCAGTCTCACTGATAGCACCAGCAGCGTGATTCGCAGCACCCAAAGTATGGTCGATCCGCTCATCCGGCTGGCGATCCAAGCCCCTGCCTTACCGCCCAGCCAAGCACCTGGAGCAAGCGCCAGCACGAGCAGCCAGTCGATTTCACCCATGAATCCGTGTACAAAACTGCCGCTGATCGCGGATAGGAAAATCACGAACATCGACGTCGCGGTTGCCACATGCGGCGGGAAGCGGAACAGCAGCACCATGACCGGCACAAAAAGCGAGCCGCCGCCGATGCCGAACAGCCCCGAGACGAGACCCACGAGCAAGCCGATACTAAGCAGCAACGGCAGGCTGTACCCATATTCATGCTCCACGCCCGACCCGTCGGTCAGCTTGCGTGTAATGGGCCAATTGCGTGAGGCCGGCTTGATGCGATCGCGGAAAATAAGCAGCAAAGCCATCAATAACATGAAAATGCCGAAGCTCAGCTGAAAGGCTCCGCCTTGAAACTTCGACGTCAACGCGGAGCCGATCATCGCGCCGGGGCCGCTCGTAATGAACAGCAGCCAGGCGCTGCGGAAGTCGACCTTGCGCTGCTTGGCATATGTCCTCGACGATGCAAGAGCCGTCACGATTAACACAGCTAGCGAGGTGCCGACCGCTGTCGCCTCTAGGATCGGTTCTCCAGTCAGCTGTGCGCCGAGCAGCAGTAACACCGGCACAATAATGATGCCGCCGCCCAGCCCGACAATGCTGCCGAAGATGGAAGCAACCAAACCTGTCAGCAAAATCAAAATCCATTCCAGCATGATGTTCTAGTTCCCCATTTCCAGCCAGCTACAGCTCGATTGTCGATCCGTCTATGATGCGGATTCCCTCACCGCTGTCCGCTAGACGGCCCAGCTCTTCCATGAGCGTGGTAAGCGCTTTGTCCTTCGCCTTGGCCTCCAGCATGCAGTCGATCTGCGGCACGGAGTCTTTGACGCTGCGCAGAAATTCCAGCAGCGGTCCCGTCTCGACGTAATCGGCATGACCGCGTCGATCGGACAGGCTCTTCGGACTCGAAGCATGGATCTTGGGCGGGAGTCCGTCCGGTCCGCCGTCCAGGCCAAGCCGCTGCTGCTCCCTCTGCCAAGTAGCCGCGATACGCGACCATAGCTCCCCGTGCAGAGACTCCGCTGTCTCCCCACCGTCGTTGACCCAGTGGTGATGGATGTCCAGCACCATCGGATTTCCCGTCTGCTCGGCTATGTCCAGTGTCTCGCGCACATTGAACGTTTTGTCGTCGTTCTCTAGCGTCACCCGGCCGCGCACACTCGCATCCAGCGCCCCAAACTGCCGGATGAAACGCTCACCGGACACGGGTTTATCGCCATAGGCTCCGCCTACATGGATATTGCATTTGTACCGTTCGTCCAGCCCCATCGCTTCCAACATGCGCACATGATGCTCCATATCCTCCTGTGACTTGGCCAGCACCTCCGGGCGCGGCGTGCTGAACACGCAGAAGTGATCGGGGTGGAAGCTGACGCGCATTCCATGCTTTTGCACGAATTCCCCGAGCTGAGCGAAGGATGCGCCAAGGGCGGGATACGGATTCCAATCCTTTAGCGCATCATGCGTTGCCAGCGGAATCAGCTTGGAAGAAAAGCGATACAGATGAAAGTCGGAGTAGCGGTTGTTTTTGAGAATGCGCAGTGTGCTCTGCAAATTGTCTTCGGCAATGCGCTCCAGTCGGGCAAGCGCCGCCTCTCGGTCTTCCAGCTTAGAGAAGTTTTTATACGTCATCGTGCGAGAGGGCGAGACGTTTTCCAGCAGCAAGCTCATCGCGACAAAGCCAAAGCGGACGATCATTCTCGCTCACCAAAAAACATTTCGTAGGCCAGCGCCGTTTGCACACGTACTTCCTCTTCGGTCAGCTTGCGCACGAGCTCCATCTCCACTTGCGTGACCTCTTCTCCCTGGAAGTTGATTTCAGCTATAGAAGCGAGAATACGCACGATTGCGATTGCCTGATTGCCCGGCGTATAGGCAATTACTTTTTGTCCCGTCGGAAAGACGCGGAAGCCGCTTTTGACCATTTTGCCCTTACCGTATTCCAGCAGCTCGTACAGCTCCTGTTCGGATTTGAATTTGCAGACGGAATTGAATTCTGTGGCGAAACCCATGGCTCGTCCCTCCTTAGTTGTATGTAATACGGCTTGGCCGTCTCTCGGACGGTTCCCGTATGCGTGTTCAGCTTCTACCTATGTAAAAAACGCGCCTTCTCCGCGGAGGCGGAGAAAGCACGCCCTGATTCAATGTGGCGAAATCAGCTGCCGTACTCGATTTTCTGCTTATCGGTATGCCGTTCGATGGCCAGCTCAATCAGCGCATCAAGCAGTCCTTGATAGGAAAGACCCGTTTCCTTCCACATCAGCGGATACATGCTGTACGGTGTGAAGCCTGGCATCGTGTTAACTTCGTTGATCAGCAATTGACCGTCGCTCCGGCGCATGAAAAAGTCTGCGCGCGCCAGGCCCGAGCCGTCGATAGCCAGATAGGCGCGGAGGGCCATCTCGCGGACAGCTTCCGCTGTTTCCGCCGGAATATCCGCCGGAATCTGCATGATGGACGTACCGTCAACGTACTTGGCCTTGTAGTCGTAGAACTCTGCGGAGCTAACGACCTCGCCTGGCACCGAAGCACGCGGCTCGTCATTGCCGAGCACACTGACCTCGATCTCGCGCGCGTCAACAAACTCCTCAACGACCACCTTGCGGTCAAAGCGAAGCGCGAGCTCCACAGCGGCGATCAGCTCTTCCCGGTTGCGGGCCTTGGAGATGCCGACGCTGCTGCCCAGGTTGGCCGGTTTGACGAAGCAAGGATAGCCGAGCGCGACTTCAATTTCCATAATGAAAAAGGCAGGGTCCTTTTCCCATTGAGTGCGGTTGAAATACCGATAAATACATTGCGGAAGGCCCTCATGGGCGAATACTTTTTTCATGAAGATTTTGTCCATGCCGACCGCCGAGGCCAGCACGCCTGCTCCAACATAAGGAATATTGGCCATCTCCAGCAGTCCCTGGATCGTGCCGTCTTCCCCGAACGTACCGTGCAGCAGCGGGAAAATAACGTCAATCGGCTTCTCCGGAGCAGCAGCTGCGGCAGCTGCCTGCAGCGCCGTTTCTCCGGATGCTGCTCCTGTTAATCCACCGAATACCGGCGCAAGCGCGAGTCCATCCGCATTGTTGGACAGCTTCAGCTGCTCAACATTGTTTGGAGCCTCCAACAGAACGCCTGCGGAACGCCATTGGCCTGCTTTGGTGATGTAGAAGGGCTGAATCTCGTATTTATCAAAGTCGAAAGCTCCCATAACCGCCAGCGCGGTCTGCAGCGACACCTCATGCTCGCCCGACTTGCCGCCGTAGACCAGCCCGACGCGAATCTTCTCTCCCATGTTGTTAGCCCCTCCGGTAACCTATAGAAATTTAGGATGCCAACAACCAACGCCGCGCATGCGGAACCGGCTGCCAGCATCCTGATCATGCCTACATCATATCGCTAAAATGATAAAATCGGTAGCGGGTATTGTCGGTCCAGGCGTAGGAATCCCTGTAGTCCCAGTAGCGATGACGACTCGGCACTGTGTTGGCATTGACAAGCGGCATGCCGTCTCCGTCGAACGCCGTCACAACTGTCGTATGTTGAAACCGCCCGTCTCCATTCCAATCGTACGTAATTACATCGCCCAGATTCAGCTCAGCTGCGCTGTCGACCGTGATTGCGCGCATTCCGGTTGAACGTGGAAAGGACAGATAGAGATGGAGCGCGTTCGATACCGCCCAGCTGTAACTCCACTGTTCCTGGCCTCCCGAACGACCCTTGTACCACCAGCCCGATTCTCTTTTACCAGTATAGTTCATAGGCGCTTCCCCTGCAAAGACACACTGTGATACATAATTAGTGCAATTAACTTCAAATTCTTCATAGGCTGGATTGGGCTCCTGCCACCATTGATCTGCATACGCCGCGACCAGCTCTCTCTGGTATTTGGATGCTCTGGAGCGCGTATTAATTCTCGGTACAACCCCATGATTCAAAAAGGGACGCGGCGCACCAGGCGGCTGATTGCCGCTTCCCCCTCCATTGCCATAGGACTTGTGCTCAGCAAGCGCGCTATCTACCGCTGCGTGACCGTATCTGGGGCGGCGTTCGCCGACAAGCGGCTCTATCCGTGTCAGCCGCCAGTTGCTGCTTCCGCTTTCACAGCCGAGCCAAAGCCTTTCCCGCTCGATCCGCTCTTCCGTATATTGCCGTCCTTTATGCTCGATATGACGCTTTAGATGAAGCTGCAGCACAACCGACACTTCGGTTTCGGATTCGTTAATTTTCACAAGCGCGGCTTTCGTCTCGCATTGTGAGGTCAGGATGCCGCGTTCTTCTGCTCGTTCACGCAGCCGCTGCAGGCGGTGCAGCAGACGCAGCCGATGGTCGGCATCCGTCATAATGCCGGCAAGTGCGGTATCCTTCAGCTCCACCTCCGCCTGATTGCAGCCCTGTACATACTGCTGAACGGCTCCCCGCCATCCTTCGAGCTCTGTATTCCGCTGCTCACCGGCAGCCTGAGGCGGCCTTTTTCCAACCTTGATCCGTGGCATCCCTTCCCCATCCCCTCTGAACGGTATTTCTCCATCTATTGCTTATCTTATGAGGGGCGGGAGCACGAATATTCGCTCAGAAGTTAGAAACAAGCTTCATTAATAAATCCATCTAACGGGTTACATTTAAATCCATCCGGGTAATTATCAGAAAATTTAGAAAACAAATAAACGGAAGAAAAAGCATCTGTGGACGAGTTAGCGACAGGATTCAATCGAATTTTCGCTAAATTTGGTCTTTTACAAGACATGCTGTAGTGAAGTATGATAAAGTTCAGCACATTTCTATTCTGCTTAATTCCACAATATGTGGAAGCGGGGGAACCAACGCAGGCGACTGTCGTCTGCCGGGGTGAATCCGGATGTATCTGCAACACGGCTGCCGAAGCCGCAGCAGGTCGTATCTGGTAGGGCTACTCTCTGGTCCGAATCCGTCAGCTAACCCCGTAAGCAAAAAAAGGAGAGGTTCGACCATGTCTTTGCAAGAACGTTTGGTGGGCGGTCTGGATGCCAGCAGGCTCCGTTCCGCTCGCAGCCCATCCACGCACAGCGCGGAATTGGAGGCTGCTTGCTCCTCTGCTTCAGCTTTACTTGGCGCCCCGATCATCCTTGATTCATCGGAGAGGAAGCTGCCCGAGGCCGAAATACAGTTCATAACCAATGAGCTGCTCGCTCCCGAGTGGTCCACTGATGAAATGATGGTTACGAGCGAAGGGCTGGATGTCGAAGAACTACTCGTTGTCGAAGATCTGCTGTCCCATCAGGAGTTGCACATGCCAGATCGGCGTATCCGCCGCATTGACCTGTTCATCAGCCGTACGGGCTCCATGTCCATACGGGGCAGCGGCGATTATTTGGTCGCGCTTCATATTTATGCAGGTTCTTCCCTGTACCGTTCTGTTGTTACTATGCCTTATTCCGAAGCTCCTTCCGACTGGGAGAGCTGGGGCAGTTGGTTCAACTCCTTTGTCGGCGTTCCGAGCGACGAGGCGATGTCGGTGCTCTATTATGACGCTGAGTGGATTAGCGATCAAAGAGACCGCATGCTGCGCAAAGCTCTGGAGCCTGCCTCCAGAGAACCAATGCCATTTCCCGCCACTGCCTTCTGGAGAAGGAATTACCTCATCGAATCCTCGGACATCCATATCCAACTCTCGATGTAACTCGGCCTAGAAGACTTGTCGTGTTTATCCAAGACGCAGCAAAGCCCCCGATCGCTTGGCCTCGGGGGCTTTGCTGCGTCTTGGGGGCTGAGTCGCTGGCGCGAGAATAAACGACTGGGACGGCGGGTTTACCGCAGCTGCGGAATAAAATCGCAGGACGGCGGTTTAAGCGCAGCCGCGGGATATTAGCACAGGACGGCGGGTTCACCCTTAGACGCGAGAATATAAGCTTTACAATAAAAAGAAGGTTTACCGACTCTATCGCGATCTGCAGATTCTACATCCCCAGCGCCGACTACTTGCTTTGCTCGGCGGGGCCACTTTCGGCCCAAGCAAGTAACTTCGACTACTTGCTTTGCCGTACAAACGGGCCGTATGGGCTTATTTGCGAGAAAAAGGAAGCTATACTTCGATTCAAACCTATTCCGCCCTGAACTCTCCAGAATTAGAGGGCGGGCACGTTAGATCATTCGCAGCCTGTGTTTGGGGGGGAAAAAGCTCTCTCAGTTCCGTTAGCTGTGCTTAGATCGATGCAATGGATCGTGAAGTACAGCACCTACCACCAGGAGAATGATCGCGCTTGGAAACATGATATTAGCAAGTCGGACACCTGGACCTGCGCGGCAGGACAATTCCTGCGCTTAGGTTATGAAAGCTGTTCTGAAGAAATGGCAGATAAACAAAGACGGGAGGAGACTGAGCTAAGCTCAGTCTCCTCCCGTCTTGCCAATGCAATTTCATATCGGTTACAGGGCTTTGGGGACGGCCCCTTACCTTCGTTTAAGCTCTGCTAAACTCGAGCTCTTCTTCCTCGTCGCGGTTGTAGCTTTCGCGATCGAATTCTTTTTCAGATACGGCCACCAGCACTGAGGAAACCGTCGTGCCAGTTGCGTTGACTGCGGTACGGCCCATATCAACTACTGCATCAATCGCAAGCACGAGACCGAGTCCTTCGAGCGGCAGGCCGAGAGCCGTAAGCACGACCGTTGTTGAAATCGATGCCGGACCTGGAACACCGGCTACGCCGATCGAGGAAATCGTGCTAACCAACACAATCAGGATGTAATCCGAGATGTCCAGCGGTACGCCATACACTTCAGCGACGAAAATCGCGACAACAGCCGGCCAAACGCCGCCGCAGCCGTTCATGTTCATGGTCGCGCCAAGCGGAGCGACGAAGCTGGCTATACGGGGAGACACCCGGAGCCGCTTGGTTATGACCTCCAGGTTAACCGGGAGCGTCGCGTAGCTGCTGCGCGTCGTAAACGCCACGGCAATGGTTGGATACATTTTGCGCAGAAACTTAAACGGGTTCAGCTTAGCCCAGAACGTGACCAGCGAGCCGAAGGTAAGAATAAAATGCAGCAGCAGCGCAATGTAAGTAGCCAGAATTAAACTGATTAAAGGCTTGATAGTTTCAAGGCCGTAACGAGCAGCCATAGAGCCGATCAGTGCATAAACGCCATAAGGAGTCAGGCGGATGATGTACTTTGTAACTTGGTTCATGACTTGTTTCAGTGACTCAACCACTTGGCGTACAGGCTCTGCCGCTTCCGGCTTGCGGGAAGCCAGTTGTACAATGGCAACAGCGATAAAGATGGAGAAAATAAGTACAGGTACAACTTTGCCGTCGGCCATGTCACCGATTGGATTGGAAGGAACGAGATTCAGAATAACCTCCGAGAACGTCGGAATTTCTCTTTCCTCAAAACCCTCCGTCGTTTGCATCGAGATACCGGAACCCGGATTGATGACGAGCGCGACGATAAGGCCGATTAAAGCTGCGATTCCGGTTGTGCCGAGAAATAGCAGAATCGTCTTAATGCCGATCTTGCGCAGCTGACCCAAGCTGGAAATCGACGAAATACTGGATACGACCAGCACCGCAACGAGCGGAATGACGAGCATTTTGATCAAATTTACATAAATAGAACCGATTGTACCGATGCTTGTCGCATCCAGCTTCAAGGCGTTCAGGCTTGCCCCGACGACCAGGCCGATTCCCATCGCAATTAGCACCCGATAGCCGAAGCCTACCCGACGACGAGACAGCCAAAAGAGCAAACCGATGACCAGAACCGAGATAAGCAGACTCACCCAGTTGGACTCGAAGGCATTCACAAGATTGTTGTTAGGAATGTTAGCCAACCCCTTTATTTCCTATTGGTTTAGTATGTTATAGTATACTAACCAGCTTAACGTCTTATGTCAATTATTAATTACCCCTTAAGAAAATCCCCAGAGCACCGCGTAAACCACACCATTGAGTTAAAAAAGGCTTCACTCCCCTCCCTATTGCATCCAATGCAAAAACCGGCGCTCTGAGAGCGCCGGGGCTGTGGCAGAACACTATTGTTCCCCATTTATATATAGAAGAGGCTGCGTGTCGCAGAGCGACATCTCGCCCATCTCATCCCGGCAGCATCGAGCCCATACGCGTTGCAGACTGAATGACTAGCGCCGACTGCTCACGGATGATATCCGGCGTGAAACGGCCAGCAGGCCCGGATACGGACAGCGCAGCAGCCAAACGACCGCTGAGGTCAAATACAGGCGCCGATACAGCAGCAGCTCCAGGCTCGCGCTCCTCTAGGCTCGTGGCATATCCGTTGCGACGGATTTCATCCAGCTGGTCACGGAAACCTTGCGGGTCGATGCCCGGAGGAAGCGATTCAGATGACATCATCTGTTCTGCCAAAGAAGGTTCAGCAAAAGCGATCAACACCTTGCTGGATGCCCCGACGTACAACGGCAAACGTACACCGACCGGAGCGACCCGCCGAATGGCTTGATTACTCTGAACGGCCTGAATCCGAATCCGCTCACTACCGTCGCGAACGTACAGACTCACGGTCTCGCCAAGCGTGTCACGAAGCTTCTCCATCTCCGGCAGGCAGATGACAGCAGGATCGCCAGAGCGGGATCTATGCGCAGACAGTTCCCAAATCCGCATGCCAAGCCGATATCGCTCCGAGCTGCGGTCACGCTCAAGAAAACCTCTGTCCTCAAGCGTCGCCAGCATGCGATGCACAGTACTTTTATGCAGACCGACCTTCTCGGCGATTTCAGTCATGGGCAGATCGCTGTCCGTTGTGAAACATAACAAGATATCAAGGGCTCTCTCGACGGCCCGGACATTCGATTTGCCATCTTCGGAAGCTTTGGCCACTCGGGATGATTGATCCATAGGTTCACCTGCTTTCTCTTCAGCGACGTGATGAAATATAAAAATCATATGCCAGTTGAACGGCTTTATATATTGAGAATCATTATCAGTATAGTGGATGAGGCGACGTCCGTCCACTCTTCTTTCATTCCATCTAGTTTCACTCAATGAAACTTAGATTCTCCTAGTATAACCGCATTCCCTTTTTCCGTAAAGAAATTGGCTTTTTTTACAGCAACATTACAAGAGCTTAACAAATGCTCGACATCAATTGACAGCCCGGCCAAAAGACACATACAGTAGTAGTACATAGGATCTATAACGCTTACATGACAAGGGAGGGGAAGACGATATGAGCAGTTCCACTCTGCGTACGCCGCTTCAGCTAGAACCTGCGCTGATCTCCATCGTCCCTCGCCGCGATACACGCCGCAACGCTCTCGTAGCCGGAGTATCCGCAGCGGTCGCCCTTACGCTTCTGCTGATTGTCGCCTTTCACGGTTATATCGCCTGGATGGTCGCTTATCCCTATGTCGCTCCTGTGCTCTCCAATCCAATGGAAGCCAAGGGGCTGAAGTACCAGGATGTAACCTTCCCGAGTCTCAGCGGTCGCACGACTGTCAGCGGCTGGTATATCCCGGCGGCTGCGGGCCAATCCGCAAAAAGTGAATCAGACCGAACGATTGTGCTGAGCCATGGTTATGGTGCCAACCGCGAGGAAAACTGGGTTCCGATGTATGATCTAGCCAGCCTGCTCAATCGGCTGAATTATAATGTGTTAATGTTTGATTACGGATATGCCTCCAAGGAATACCGCGCCCCCGCCACCGGTGGCTGGGAAGAGTCACAGCAACTGCTGGCTGCGGTCGATTATGTCCGCTCCGAAGGCTCCAAGGAGGTTGTCGTGTGGGGATTCAGCATGGGTGCTGGCACGGCGCTGCAAGCCGCATTACAGACCGACCGAATCGACGCGATGATTCTTGATAGCACCTTTGTCGCCAGTCCCGATACGTTGTTCGAAAATGTACGCAATATCATCGACCTGCCCCGCTTCCCGTCGCTGCCTTTGATCGAGAAGTTGCTACCGCTGTGGACCGGGGTCGATTTTAACAAAATCCCGGCCGAGAAGGTCATGAATACATCCTACTCCATTCCGATTTATATGATTCATGGAACGATGGATGCCAAGGCATCTTATCAGTCCTCAGAATCGATTTTTGGGAAGCAGACCAACCCACTGTCCCGCGAATGGATCGTTTCAGGGGGCCAGCATGAGCTGCTGTTCCGTCAGCATCCGAAGGAATATATCCAGCGGGCTGCGCTTTTTCTCAGTCAGGTCAATCAATCACTTGAAAATGGCGATGGGCTGAAAGCTTAAGGGCTGTAGTAGTTGAGCCGAGTTTGAATTGAAGTTAACGAACCGAGTCCGTGGGATGGATTCGGTTTTTTTGCGTCCACTCGGAAGTAGCGACATAACCATGCCTGCATGACGAATACATCTATACAAGCAGCAACAGTCAAAACGGGGGAATAAAGGAGGAAACAAATCATGAGCCGATGGAAAGGACCTTCCGGACAGCAAAGACTGCTCGAGGAAATTAAGGAATGGAAGCTCGAAGAAGCCGAACATATCTCGCTCATTCTGCAATCGGCTCCAACACTGGAGCCGGCGTATATTAATCTTTTGCGGGAGTGGCAGCCGCTTCTGGAGCGTACTGCGGCTGCGGCCGAGGCTTTGCTGGAGAGCCGGCTTAGCCGGGCAGACGCAGGCTCCTCGGAAGCGGAGCTCGAGACCGCTTGGCCGAGCGCGGTAGAGTCTGAGACGGCGGAATCTGATGCGACTCGGGGCATTGCGGCGGCGGAACCCGGGTTGGCGGGGACTGCAGCGGCAGAGCCGGGTTCGGTGCAGCCTACGGCGGCTCAGTGGGATTTGGCTCAGCCTGCGGCGGCTCAGCCAGGTTGGGAGCAGCCTACGGAGGCCCGCCCGATTTCGGCAGAGCCCGCGACGGCGCAGCCGAGTTCATCAGAGCTGCTGGAAGCGTCGGCGGCGCAAAGCAGCGCTCTCGTCCAACAGCTACTGCAGTTGCTGGGATCAAGCTCTACGCTGGGGCGAGATGTTTCGGCAAGAGCTGTCGTTCATCATACGCTGCGCGAATCAACGGCCTGTTTGGCCAAAATCGAAGTGGCGCAGCTAGAAGCTTTGCGCGAGTCGGCAGATACAGAGCTTGAGGAGGAGGAGAATCGCACAGGAACCCCAGCAAGCGGTACGGCGGTAGGGGCCGGTACTGTCGGCGAATGGAAACAGGTGCCTATCGGTGGGCATACGCTGCCTCCACTGCCTTATCCCTACAACGCCCTGGAGCCATACATCGATGAGAAAACGATGCGCATCCACCATGACAAACATCATCAGACCTACGTCAATGACCTGAATAAGGCCGAGATCCAGCTTCAGGAATCGCGTAAAAGCGGTAACTTTGATCTGGTAAAACACTGGGAACGCGAGCTTGCCTTTAATGGAGCCGGTCATTATCTGCATACCTTGTTTTGGACGGTTATGTCGCCTCAAGGCGGCGGACGGCCAGTCGGCACGCTTGGAGACGCGATTGATCGTGATTTCGGTAGCTTTGACGCCTTTAAGAAGCAGTTTTCGGAAGCAGCGAACAAGGTGGAAGGCGGCGGATGGGCCATTCTCGTATGGAGTCCCCGCAGCCGCAGGCTGGAAATCCTTCAGGCTGAGAAACATCAGGATCTGTCCCAGTGGGATGCCATTCCGCTGCTGCCTCTCGATGTCTGGGAGCATGCCTATTATCTCAAGCATCAGAATGTTCGGGCCGACTATGTGAAGGATTGGTGGAATGTTGTGAACTGGCCCTATGTGAACCAACGGTTCGAAAAAGCAAAAATGCTAGCATGGGAGCCATTCTGAGAGCCAGAACTTTCTGATTGGCATTAAAAATACGAAAAGCCTCCTCCGTAATCGGAAGAGGCTTTAACTTATTGCTTGAGAAGCGCTAGGAATTCCGAGCGCAGCGCGCTGCTAGAACGGAACTCTCCACGAACGCCGGAGGTGATCGTTTTGCTTCCGGGCTTCTTGACGCCGCGGGAGCACATGCACAAATGCTCACCCTCTACGACGACCATGACGCCTTGTGGATTCAAAGCTTTTTCAAGAATATCGGCGATCTGGGACGTAATTCTCTCCTGCACCTGCAGCTTACGAGTGACAGCCTCGACGAGGCGTGCCATCTTGCTGAGTCCCAGGATATGGCCATTTGGCAGGTAGCCGATATGGATTTTGCCGAAAAACGGCGCCATATGATGCTCACACTGGCTGTAATAGACGATATCCTTGACGATGACGAGTTCCTCATGGTTCTCGTCGAAGGTGACGCCGAGCACGTCAGCCGGATTCACCTCATAACCTGCAAAAATCTCCTCGTACATGCGGGTCACGCGCGCAGGCGTGTCCAACAATCCCTCGCGGTCGACATCTTCGCCGACCAGCTTGAGGATTTCTCGGAGATGATATTCAATCTGCTCGCGGTTGCGTGCAACCATGGAGTTGGAATAATCTTTAAGACCTGCCATTGCTGCCTCTCTTCCTCGCGGACCGAGCGGGCGGCTGGCTTACTTTCGCTTGCCGCCACGCTGGTTGGGAATGAATTTCTGTTGTCCGCCGCCGCCCTGCTGGTTTTTCATCATGCTCTGGGCACGTTGCATTTGTTTGTTATTGAGGTTGTAACCCATCTGCTTGGCCATTTTTTGAAGCATTTCTGGATCGGATTGCATCTTCTCCATCTGCTTACGGAGATAGAACACTCCGATGAAAAATCCGCCGACCAAGCCGACGATCAGCGTTACAATCGGGATGACGATATTGTACCATTCCACGCGCTGTTCACCTGTCCTTTTTCGATGTTCATTAGAGCTTCTTCATCTTAGCATTATCACCGAAAAGGCGCAATTTGCAGCTTGTGGATGGCTTGTAGCCCTGAAGAAACTCACAAACTTATCGGCCCCGCTTTCGCCTTCGCCTCGCTCGTGCTCACGCGCTCCTACATCTCGCCCGCAGCGGCAGGCTCCGCCACTGCCGTCGCAGCCCGCTCGGCGCGCAGAGCCGCCAGCGAGCGCTCCGCCCAGGAGCGAGCTTCGCTGTCGCTCTCCTGCTCCGCCGCTTGCGCGAGCGCAGCTTCTGCTTCGGCTCCGCCAATGCGGCCGAGAGCCCAAGCTGCCGTGCCGCGCAGCACAGGCCGCGCATCCTCTTGCAGCACCTGGACAAGCTCAGGTACAGCCGAGGCTTCGCGGAAATTGCCGAGCGCAATGACCGCGTTGCGCTGAATCGGCTTTTTGCCGCGCCAGGAGGCGGCATTCGTCCCGAACCGCTCCTTGAATTCGCGGTTCGATAGCTGCAGCAGCGGGACCAAGAGCGGCTTCACTTGCTCGGGGTCAGCTTGGAACTCCGGATGCCGGGTCACGTTAATGCCCTTGTTCACCGGGCAAACGATCTGGCAAGTGTCACAACCGTAGAGCCGGTTGCCGATTTTGCGCATCAGCTCCTCGCTGACCATTTCCTTCGTCTGAGTGACAAAAGAGATACAGCGCTGCGCATTCAGCTGACCTGGACCGATAAGAGCGCCCGTTGGGCAGGAATCGATGCATTTGGTGCAGCTGCCGCAATTGTCCAAAAGCGGTGAATCCGGCTGAAGCGGCAAATTCGTAATCATCTCCGCCAAATAAATGAAGGTGCCATGCTTCCGATTCATAATAAAGCTGTTTTTACCGCTCCAGCCGATGCCCGCGCGCTCCGCTACAGCCCGGTCGGATAGCTCGCCGGTATCTACCATCGATTCCGCGCGCAGCTCCGGCACTCTTGCTTGCAGCCACTCTTCAAGCCGCTGCAGCCGGTTGCGCAGCACGCTATGGTAGTCCTCGCCCCAAGCAGAGCGGGACAGAATGCCGCGTCGCGCTCCAGGCTCCGAACGTGGAGGGTGGGGCAGCTTACTGGGATAGGCTACCGAAATTGCAATGATGGACAGCGGTTGCTCGAACAACAGCGACGGGTCCGTTCTCTTGTCTAGATCGCGTTCCTCGAAGCCGGACTCAAAACCCTGCTCTCGGTGTTGAATCAGTCGCCCTTTGAGCTCCGTGAACGGCTCAGCCGACGCCACGCCAATGTCGTCGATTCCCAGTCCAAAAGCGGCTTCCTTCATCTCTGCCTTCAGCCAGCTCCAAAAAGCCGCATCCCGAATCGGCTCTGCCATCTCCCTTCCCCCTTCGAATTCTCGAAAACATCCCTGCTCCGAGCAGCCTCATCTTCTGTCTAAACCTTCATCGCTCCGACGACTGCGAGCTATTCGCATCCTCGTTCCGATCAGCCTCAGGCTCTACCCGAAGCTTTCATCGCCTTGATCGCGCCGACCGCCAGCTCGTCGCAACGGTTATTCCATTCATTGTCGCTATGTCCCTTGACCTTGACATAGGACACTTCATGGATGCCCATCAGTTCCCATAACCGCTGCCATAGCTCCTTGTTCTCCACCGGCTGACCTTTGCTGTTTTTCCAGCCGTTGCGCAGCCAGCCTTTGATCCAGTTGTTTTGGAAACAGTTCACCACGTAGGCCGAGTCGCTGTGCACCGTAACCTTGCATGGAACCTTAAGCAGCGAAAGCGCCTCGATGACCGCCTGGATCTCCATGCGGTTATTGGTGGAGTGAGGCTCCGCCCCAGAGATTTCCTTGCGCTTGTCTCCATAAAATAACACCGCTCCCCAGCCTCCGGGGCCTGGATTGCCCGAGCATGCGCCATCCGTGTAGACCATGACCTCTTTCATGCCTATCGCTCCCTCCATACGTTTGCCCAATCCGTCCGCTCATAGACGTCCAGTTCGGTCGAGCGGCCAAAGGACTACTTCGGCCCGGCCTGTTATGGCCTTTTCCTCAATGGTGCCAAAAGCCCGGCTGTCGCGGCTTGCCCGCCACTGTCTATTGTCGCCCATTACGAAGAGATGCCCTGGCTCGACCGTGATCGGTCGAAAATTCTCCGCCGCCGGCTGCAGACCTACATAAGGCTCGTCAACCGTGTCACCGTTGCGCAGCAGCTGGCCTTTTTTGAGCTCAACTACATCGCCGGGAAGTCCGATCACTCGCTTGACCAAATAGCCGCTACTCCCTGCTAGCGGATTCGGATCGCGAATGATGATGACATCGTTTCTATGGATCGGCAGCATGCTGCCAGCGAGGCGGCTGATAAGCAGCCAATCGCCATCTTCCAGAGAGGGACGCATCGAACTACCCTCAACGACCGACAAATTTAGCACGAATCGGTTCAGTAAAAGTACAACAGCTACCGCAATTACGATCATTCGCATTAATGCAAAAAGCTCTCGCTGCCAATTTGGCCGCCATAAATTGCTCTGACCCTTGCCGGATTGGCCGGGGGACTGCTCCATCTCCATTCCCGCAACCTCCTCCGCTAGGGAGTTCGTCATGCCTGATCTTCCTCCGCTTCGTGGTCCGGACGGCTTGTCCAGGCCTCGTAATAGTCCAGTACGACTTGATCCTCAAAGGGCGATTTACCACTGCGAATACGCTGTGTGACCTCGCGTAACCCCTGATTAACCTTCGAATCTACGACAGGAGGATAACGATATTCCTGTTTGTGCCGCTCGTACTCATCCCGGTCAACGACAGCGAGTTCTCCGCCCGTCGTGCGAATCACATCAAGATCGTAATCGATATAGGTGAGTACATTGCCCGCAAGATAAGGAGGAGAAGCAAGATTGCAGTAGTATCGGATTCCATAATCTTCGATCATTGCCACTACATTGAACCATTTTGTCGGAATGAAAAAGGATACAGCCGGAACCCGGCTAACCCATGTCGAACCGTCCGCCTCCGTAATCGGCGTCTGGTTGTTAATCAGTACCAGCATGTTTTCCTCCGCATGCTGCGGAAGAAGCATACTTTGCGGCATCAGCCAGTTCCGCTGCCATTGGCGATGCAGATGGCCGTCGTGCTTAAAGCTTTTTATGAAACAGCGCCGATACGTATCCACTTACGCACTCCCTGACTTAAACATCTTATTTAATAAGAAAAGCACATCCGGACGCCAAAATCAATGGACGTCGGACATGCTCACAGGAATAGATGCCTTATTGAAGGACGAGAGCAGCATGAAACGCGAGGAAGGCTTGTCCTATCCTGCTACAATGCTGAGCTTCTGGAACGAATGATAAAAATCGCTCGGCTCGAAGCCAAGGGAGCTGTAAAACGTAAGAACGGGTTCATTATGCTTGTCCGCAGTGACGAGAATCTTCGATACGTTGCGTTGCTCAAAGCGGCTACGCAAGCCGGAGATAAGACCTTTAGCGATGCCTCGTCCCCGATAATCCGAGTGAACGGCCACACGATAGTAATATCCGCGGTTATTGTCAATTGTCCCGATGATGATGCCGGTAACTTGATCTCCATCCTGTGCAATCAGCACCAAATCGCTGTCCCAAGACAGCTGGCGGCTGAGAGCTTCCTTCGTTTCATCGTAACAATCCTCAGATAATACAGATTGCAGCAATGAGGTTACGGCACGATAGTCCGCAAGCTGGAAAGAACGAACCTGCATGAATGCTTAGCTCCCTTACATTCAATGTCGTTGTAAAAACTATTCTCGATTATACGACAAAAGTTAACTAAATCCAGCGTTTTTGTACAAAAAACTCAAATAAATTTAACATTGCGCTTACATTCTGCTGAAAGCGCTTCAATGCTAACGCTTACACAATTGTTTGGACTTTATAACGTCCGGGTAAGGGTATAAATAGAAATTTTAGTGGCATTCTAGAATTTGGATTGCCTGGATGTAATTTTCCTGTTTATGCAGGCGAACCGCCCAGCAAACAAACCGTTCCCTCAGATGTCGGTTACTAGGGTCAACTCTATATCCGCGTTTCCACATGGGTTTTTAAAGGTAAGAACCCGACTTTTGAAAGATAAATGTTGATTTATTCAAAAGCTTGAGGGATAATATTGTAGAATCGCTACATACCATTGAGGAGGTTTTCCTGAATTATGGCACATCAACTTCCAGCTCTTCCGTATGCTA
This sequence comes from Paenibacillus herberti, assembly GCF_002233675.1. Lineage (GTDB taxonomy): Bacteria > Bacillota > Bacilli > Paenibacillales > Paenibacillaceae > Paenibacillus_O > Paenibacillus_O herberti. Next base: position 239,531 of record NZ_NMUQ01000002.1, read on the forward strand.
ATAACGCACTGGAGCCCCATATCGACGCTCTCACGATGGAAATCCATCACGACCGTCACCACAACACGTACGTAACCAATCTTAACGCCGCTCTGGAGTCCGCTCCTGAACTGGCTTCCAAATCCCTGGAGGATCTTATCTCCGACCTGAACAGCGTACCTGAGTCCATCCGTACAGCTGTCCGCAACAACGGTGGCGGCCATGCCAACCACAGCCTGTTCTGGACGACGATCGGCCCGAACGCTGGCGGCGCTCCTACAGGCAAGCTGGCTGAAGCTATCGAAAGCGAGCTTGGCGGCTTCGCGAAATTCCAAGAAGACTTCGCCAAAGCAGCTACAACGCGCTTCGGCAGCGGCTGGGCTTTCCTGGCGGCTGACAAAGAAGGCAAGCTGAAAGTGTACAGCCTTCCTAACCAAGACAGCCCGATTTTTGAAGGCGAAACGCCTTTGCTCGGACTGGACGTATGGGAGCATGCCTACTACCTGAACTACCAAAACAAACGTCCAGACTACATCAAAGCGTTCTGGAACGTTGTTAACTGGGATGAAGTTAGCAAACGCTACGAAGTAGCTGCTAAGTAATTCCTGAACCTAAGGTTCCGCAAGCCTCTGGCCTGCGGGGCCTTTTTTTTGTTTGCGTTGCTTGTGTTGCTTGTGTTGCTTGTGTTGCTTGTGTTGCTTGTGTTGCTTGTGTTGCTTGTGTTGCTTGTGTTGCTTGTGTTGCTTGTGTTGCTTGTGTTGCTTGTGTTGCTTGTGTTGTTCACACCAGTTGTCACTACTCCACCTGAATCATGAGCTTCTCGGGCTCAGTGCGTTCTTTCCATCCTTCCGAATCCTCGTCCTTCCCCATCGTGGGCAAAAGTTTTTGGGCAAATGGTCAAGAGGATAGGCATATGGCGCATAAACTAAGTTATTCGTGCGTCATACGGAAGGGAGATATTTGATCCGATATGTCTCAATCCTATCTGTACCATGACCCCAACGCCTATCGGTACGTATACGCAGGAGGAGATTGCGGCTGCGGAAGCCCCCGCGCCTTCCAGCCTGCGCCGCCACCGATCCCCCCGACTCCGCCGACTCCACCTAACCCGCTTCAGGGAGCCGGACTAATGCCGCCCTTCCTCTGGCCTGGCGGAGGAGGGCAACCCGGTCCAGGACACGGGCCTTGGCCTCCAGGGCCGGGGCCTTGGCCTCCAGGACACGGACCTTGGCCCCCAGGACACGGACCTTGGCCTCCAGGGCCGGGGCCTTGGCCCCCAGGACACGGACCTTGGCCTCCGGGGCCTGGACCTTGGCCTCCAGGGCCTGGACCTTGGCCCCCAGGACACGGGCCTTGGCCTCCAGGGCCGGGGCCTTGGCCTCCAGGGCCGGGGCCTTGGCCTCCAGGGCCTGGACCTTGGCCCCCAGGACACGGGCCTTGGCCTCCAGGGCCGGGGCCTTGGCCTCCGGGGCCTGGACCTTGGCCTCCAGGGCCTGGACCTTGGCCCCCGGGGCCTGGACCTTGGCCTCCAGGGCCTGGACCTTGGCCTCCGGGGCCTGGACCTTGGCCTCCAGGGCCTGGACCTTGGCCTCCGGGGCCTGGACCTTGGCCTCCAGGGCCTGGACCTTGGCCCCCGGGGCCTGGACCTTGGCCTCCAGGGCCTGGACCTTGGCCTCCAGGGCCGGGACCTTGGCCTCCAGGCCAGCCGCCTCGCCCGGGGCCGTTCCCGCCGAGGCCGGGGCCAGCGCAGGCCGTCGCTCCAACGCAGTCGGCGCCGATTAATTCGGCGCCGCCGGGCCCGGCCGCGGCTCCAAGTGCTACGGCGCCGGTGACCGTCCGCATTGACGGCGGGGAATCGTTCCCTTTTGTCACCGAGGACTACCAGATTCCGTTTTATGACGGCATGAACATTGCTCAAGCATTGGAGTATACCGGCGTTGTCCGCGCGAGTCCGAGCGGCTTACAATCCGTTGGCGGCGTGCGCAACGACATCTCCGACGACGTCCGAATCGGAGAAGGCGTGCAGTACACGCTGCGGCTGAATGGTCGGCAAATCCCCCATTCGCTGTTAAGCTTCCCTGTCCATCGCAGGGATGTGATCGGCGTCGAGCTAATTGTCATCGGCTAACAAACACAAAAAGACGGGGCCGTCCTAAGTCATCTAACGATGACTCTTGGGACGGCCCCGTCTTTTTATTAAAGTTCCTATCGCTTCGCTTCAACATTAGGGAAGTTCGGAGCGTCTCAGCTTGTCCATGCACATACTTAATGGACCTATTACCGCGAAATGCCCTCAATAGCGTCTCTCAGATCCGTTACGCATGAAGGGACTCTAATTCATGCACACGAAGCTCAAAGCGCCTCAGATTCGAATACAATTCAGCGCTATCAGCCTATATTGTATTGGCGATCAAAATAATTAAGGGGCAGCCCCGAAGTCATCTAACAATGACTTTTGGTGACAGCCCCTTATTGCTATTATATCCCCTGCCAGCCAAACAAAAAGGCAGACAGAGGTTCTATTTTAAACCATGACTTGGCAGATCTGATTCGTGAGCTCAACCGGATCTTCGATCGGCAGTCCCTCGATAAGCAGTGCTTGGCTGTACAACAGCGAGGTGAATAGCTCCAACTTCGCGCGGTCATTGGCATAAGCGTCCTTGAGAGCAGTGAATACTTCATGGTTTGTGTTGATTTCAAGAATTTTCTGAGCCTTGGCTCCGGAGCTGTCCGGCATAGCGGCCAGAACCTTCTCCATCTCGATCGTCAGCTCGCCCACAGTGGCGAAGCAGACCGGATGTTTGCGCAGGCGACGCGAAGCGCGCACAGCACTGACTTTGCCGCTCAGCAGCCCTGTCATATCCTCGAACAGCGCCTTATTTTCCTCATCGGCCGCTTCGTCCTCCGGCTTCTTCTCTTCCTCGATGCCAAGGTCGCCGCTCGCTACGGAACGGAATTCCTTCTCCTTGTAGTTCATCAGCATGCGGATTGCGAACTCGTCGATATCGTCGGTGAAGAACAAAATCTCGTAGCCTTTATCCAGCACCATCTCGGTTTGAGGCAGCTTCTCGATACGCTCGGCGGAGGAGCCGCTTGCGTAGTAGATGTATTTTTGATCCTCGGGCATGCGGGAGACATATTCAGCCAGAGTTACGAGCGATTTGTCCTTGGAGGAAGTGAACAGCAGCAGATCCTGCAGCGTTTCCTTGTGGGAGCCGTAATCGCTGTAGACGCCGAACTTCAGCTGGCGACCGAAAGCCTTATAAAACTTCTCGTAGTTGTCACGGTCATCCTTAAGCATCGATTGCAGCGCGCCTTTGATTTTAGACTCGATGTTTTTGGCGATTAGCTTCAACTGACGGTCATGCTGCAGCATCTCGCGGGAGATGTTGAGCGACAGGCTCTCGGAATCGACCATGCCCTTCACGAAGCTGAAGTAGTCAGGCAGCAGATCGGCGCATTTGTTCATGATGAGCACACCGCTGGAGTAAAGCTCCAGCCCCTTTTCGTACTCCTTGGTGTAGAAGTCGAACGGGGTCGTCTCCGGGATGAACAAAATCGCTTGGTATACAACCGCTCCATCGGCGCTGATATGGGCATGTTTAATCGGCTTGTCGAAGCCGTAGCGCTTCTCCTGGTAGAAGTTCTCGTAGTCCTCCGGCTTCAGCTCACTCTTGTTTTTGCGCCAGATTGGCACCATGCTGTTGACATGCTGCTCTTCGGTGAACTCCTCGAATTCGCCCTCTGCGCCTTCCTTTGGACGGCTGGAAGTGAAGTCCATTTTGATCGGATAACGAATGAAATCAGAGTATTTCTTGATGAGCGCCTTCAGACGGTACTCGTTCAAATAGTCGTCGTAGCTGTCTTCTTCGGTGTCTGGCTTGATGTGCAGGACAACTTCCGTTCCCACTTCAGCCTTCTCTGTCGGCTCGATCGTGTAACCTTCCGTCCCCTCGGATTCCCACTTCCAGGCGGTATCACTGCCCAGCGGACGCGAGATGACAACGACTTTATCGGCCACCATAAACGAGGAATAGAAACCAACGCCGAACTGCCCGATAATGTCGCGACCGTCCTTCGCCTCGTTCTCCTGCTTGAAGGCCAGGGAGCCGCTTTTGGCGATGACGCCGAGATGGCTTTCCAGCTCTTCCTGGTTCATACCGATACCAGTGTCGGTGATCGTCAGCGTGCGAGCTTCCTTGTTCGGCGTCACTTTAATGAAATAGCCCTCTTGATCAAAAGTTAGGCTGTCATCCGTTAACGCTCTATAATAGATTTTATCGATGGCGTCACTGCTGTTGCTGATGAGCTCACGCAGGAAAATCTCTTTTTGCGTGTAGATGGAGTTGATCATCATTTCCAGAAGACGTTTCGATTCCGCGCGAAACTGTTTCTTATCCAATTCGAATCTCTCCTCTGTTTATCGTAATGGGCGGATTAGCACTCTCTACGATCGAGTGCCAGCACCGTTTATATATCATGGACGGTTTTTACTTGTCAAGATAAGGAAGGGTATGATTAATTCTTCTTAAGCTCCTTGCCCTGCTTATCGAGCTCCTTACCATTGCCATCGATCAGCTTGAGCTGACCGTTCTCGTACCCGACTTTATAAACAACCTCGAAGTTTCTCTTCACCGTCTCGCCGTTTTGCGCATGCTCCTCCGCCTCGATGGTTGCCGTTACCGTCGCACTTCGATCGCTGTCCTTTGAGACGCTCAAGCTCTTAATGACGACATTTTTGGTTGGCAAGTAACCCTTGCGGAATTCCTCATATGGGTCTACCTGTTTCCAGATATAGCCGATGAGCGAGTACGCATACACATAATCACCATTGTTGAGACTTTCGTAGAAACGGGAAACAAGATACCCGGCATAATTCGTGATCGTCTTTTTGTCAGCCGCTGATGACTCGTCGTGATTGGTGACACCTGGCAGCTTGGTCATTGGACTGCGTGACCATGCCTCAGCAATGCTGATTAGATCCGCGATCGGTATGCTGAATCCAATCTCGCCATCCTGCATCTCGGCAGAGTTCATGCCTAACACCGCTCCGGTTGTCTGGTCTATTAAAGGCCCCCCGCTGTTGCCAGGAGCAATAGGAGCGGAAATCTGGTACAGATTGCGGTACGTGTACGGCTTCATCATGAAGCTTCTTCCAAGTCCGCTGACAATGCCGGTCGTAACCGTACTTTGCAGGCCCAGCGGACTGCCGACGGCGATGACGGGATCCCCCACTTCGACGCGTCCTCCGCGTTCCAGCTTAAGTGGCTGTGAACCAGCCAACTCCGGCACTCGTACAACAGCGATATCGAGATCGGTGCCGATGCCGATTACCTCGCCGGTTAGCTCCCTAGCGTCCGAGGTAGTCACCCTCACCGTGCGCGAGCCAGCTACCACATGTGCATTCGTCAGCACATCGCCTTTGTCATTGTACAAGAATCCAGAGCCAAGTCCGCTGTCGCTTGAGATCGTGACGACCTTTTTCTGAGTATTAAAAATAATTTCCTTCAACGCGCTCGCCCCACCGGTATCCTGGCCTGCAGGCGGAGTCACAGCGAGCAGCGGCTCTGCCCCTACTCGCTGTGGCAAATATTGATGCAGCGCCAGCGCAACCGCGCCTCCTGCCAGCAGCAGAAGCGCAGCCGCCGCTGCGGACAGCTTCTCGTTCCATTTCATTTTAGTCGTCCTCTTTCCACACCTGGCTAGCCTACTCAACATACCAGGTAGCCTTCGTGATGACAGCGGTGACTTCCACACCTGACATTGAACTTATGCCCTGGAATTTCGCCTTGCCGCCTGGCTCAATCGTCATTCCGGACTCGGTACGGGCTGTGCCGCTCCCCACCGTACGGCCTTCCTCATCAATCAGCTTGTAGTCCAACTGGACGGAATGAATTCCTCGTGTCGCCTTGCTCTCAACCTCGCCAGAGACGAGCACCTTACCCGAGTTGTCGCGGGATACCTCGATGTTCCTCAGCGCAACTGCGGCCGTATGGTTGCGCAGCTGCTCATCATACGCGATCTCCCGCGCTGCATCCAGGCGCTCCTGCTCCAAGCGCTCGTATTCCTCTCGCTCACTAGTAATCCGCGAGGACATATCCTTGAGCTCTTCTACCGCTCCAGCATGCTCCAGAGCCTCATTAACGACCGCCTGCGCAGCGGAATAATCTCGGGTGCGTAGCAGCTCATCGGCCTTTTTGACGCCGGTCTCAACCATGAGATCCAGGATACGTTGCCGCAGTTGAACCGCTCCGGCATCTTGCAGCCCCCGCAACCGCTGCAACCGATCTGCCAGCTCCGGCACTGTGTTCAGCCCCTCCAGTTCCAAATAAACCTGCTTCACCAAGAGCCTTGCCCCCTCGGCAGCAATCCGGCTGCGTACGGGATCGAACACCCGCTCCTGCCGGTTGGCAACAGCCGCCTGAGCTTGCCTGAGCACTCCCTCTGCCTGTTTTAATCGACCGCTCTCCAGCAGGCGCGCCGCATCCTTAACCTGATCATCGAGACGGTTCGCTTGCTCTACAATATCCAAGTCCCGCAGCAGTCCCGGGCTGTCCGGGCGCGACTTCGTCGCCTGCAGCAGCAGTTGCTCCGCCTGTGGATAGCGCCCTGCCAGCGCCTCACGCTCCGCCCGCTTTTGCCATTCAGCTACACGGTGATTCACGCTACTGTCATACCACAGCACACCGAGCGCTGATGCTCCGCCCAGCAGCAGCGCCAGTGCAGGCAGCAGCCACAGCCTCCGGCGGCGGGCACGCTCCTCTGGTGTGAGAGTTGCCCCTTTGACATCGACCATGACAGACTTCGCATACGCCGGCAGCATCCGACGCCGCGGGCGCTCACCCTTACCTCCATGCCGCTCTCCATGAAGCGGCATGGATAGCGACGGGCCCTCGTCCTCTTGCTCCGCCCGGTCTTCCCGCTCGTCTGCTCTCATACGATGCAGCAGCTCGCCAGCATCCGGCTGTCGACCAGCATCCGGCGAAGTCCCAATCTCCTGAATGTGCTCGAGCCACTCCGCGCGCTCACGCCTGCGCACGAGCAAAGCCGCCGTATGCAGCGGCTTGCCGCAGCGGCTACAGAAGCTCGCCTCGTCATCCAGCGTCTTATAGCCGCAGTATGGGCAAGGAGTTCTTATCACCGCAGCAGGCCATTCCATCTGTTCCGATTCCCTGCTCATGAATGGTTTGCCTCCGCTATCTTCAACGTCGTTCCGCCTAGGAACAACGGCTTTTTACGTTCATACGCCGATCGGCGTATTTTGTTTCCTGTATGTGCGCTTTAACTATACGATTGTACCTTATAAAAAGACCCAGCCCCAAGTATAACCCTTTTCCTATACATAGAAATATCATCCAATTGAACACGCCCGCCTTCTACAAAGGCCTATAGAGGTGTTCATACTTGGCATTATGATCTCGGTCATGCTGCGTGCCACAATCGGAACAGCTCCAATCCCGTAGGCTAGCTGTTTGACCTCGGGATTGCGAGTTCCGCAACCATGACAAAGCTGACTCGATGGATAGGTTTTCGCCACGACACTTAACTGTCGACCATACCAAACCGCCTTATAGATCAGCATGGTGCGGATCGTTGCCCAGTTGATACCTATACCTAAGTCAACGCCAAGGACGGTTTCTAACTTGGGAAGGGATTGAATGTCCACTTCGCAGAGAAGGAAAACAAAGTAGTTGCCGCTTGGGTTCTTTCTTTCGAATCGTAGCCGACGTTTTTTTTGCATTCAAAAAACGCCGATTCAGCTCCACTTTGTAGAAGAGGAAATCTTCTCGGCTATTTCAGGATAAAAAAAACCATCCAGAACCTATGACTCATCTGGATGGTTGATCAATTACGATGCCCGTCAAGTCAAATAGTGGTCAATCCGGGATTAAGCTTGTTACGCATATACTCGCGCACCGCATCAGCAAGGTCCTCGCGCTCCAACGCCATGTCTATTGTCGCTTGGACAAAGCCCAGTTTGTCACCGACATCATGACGGCGTCCCTGGAATTTGTAAGCGTGCATCGGCAACACGGAGTTGAGCTTCTGCAGGCTATCCGTCAATTGGATTTCGCCGCCCTTGCCCGGCTCAGCTCGCTCCAGCAGACGGAAAACAGCGGGATCGAGCACATAGCGGCCCACGACAGCCCAATTGGACGGCGCCTCACCGGGAGCTGGCTTTTCCACCAAATTGCGGATGCGGGGATACAAGCCCTCGCCTTCCAGATCCACGATGCCATACTTGTGAGTCTGATCCTTCGGCACTTCCATGACCGAGATGACAGACGACCCGGTTTCATGGTAGTAATTCATCATTTCGCCCAGGCAAGGCTTCTCAGACCGCAGAATATCGTCGCCGAGCAATACCGCGAACGGCTCACTGCCAATGAAGCTGCGTGCGCAAAGCACAGCATGCCCAAGCCCGAGAGGCTCACGTTGACGCACATATACAATGTCCGCCAAGCGGGAAATTCCACGTACCAGCTCCAGCATTTCCTCGCTGCCCCGCTCTTCAAGCTCGGCCTCCAACTCCACCGACTTGTCAAAATGATCCTCAATAGCGCGTTTGTTCCGACCGCTGACGATCATAATGCTCTCGATACCCGAGGCAACCGCCTCTTCTACAATATATTGGATGGCCGGCTTGTCGATTAGCGGCATCATTTCCTTCGGCTGCGCCTTAGTTGCAGGAAGGAATCTGGTGCCAAGCCCGCCGGCAGGGATAATGGCTTTGCGAATATGGGTCAAGATTGGACCACTCCTTAAGGATAAAAGTCAGTGGAAGCAGCCTCATCGCCTATCCGGCGAGAGTCATCCCTATCATCCATGATGCATTCAGTTTACCAATTCTCGAGGGTATGCGCCACATAGGGTTATGCTGCGAGGACACTTTAACAGATATATGGCTAAAGAGGGTAGGTCATGTTGATTACTGGATCGCTGCGAGCTGAATAGATTCCCCTTGACAAAAATACTTATTTATAATAATTTTAATTTAATAAAGATAACAATCTAAAGCCAAAAAGGAGCTGTTCTTTCATGACTCAAGTTAAAGGTAACGTTACCTCATCTGTAGAGGATCTTTCTGCTGCCCTCAATCTGCAAGTAGCGAACTGGAATGTACTTTATGTCAAGCTGCAGCAGTTCCACTGGCTCGTCAAAGGTCCTCATTTCTTCACGCTGCACGAGAAATTCCAGGCGCTGTACGAGGAAGCCGCCCTGCGCGTGGACGAACTTGCCGAGCGGATTCTTGCCATCGGCGGCCGCCCGATCTCCACGATGCGCGACTACTTGACCGCATCTTCTCTTACCGAAGGAAGCGGCAGCGAATCCGCCATCGAGATGGTCCGCGCGATCACAGCCGATTATCGCGTCCTCGTGACGGAGCTGAAACAAGCGATCACCGTAGCCGAAACAGCCGATGATGAAGTTACCGCCGATATGCTGCTGGCCATCAAGGAAGGGCTTGAAAAGCATATTTGGATGCTGGATGCCTTTACAGCACAGTGAGGGCAGCAACCCGCTCAGCAATATTCATCCCAAAAAGGCCGTTCCATGCTTTCCCGCTCACAGTCATAGCGGGAAAGCCGAACGGCCTTTTTTCATTATTGAAGAGTTCCGGTATAATGCAATGCGCTAAAAATATAAATCTCCATATCATCGATGAATTGCTTGATACCAAGCTCCGCCAGTTGGGAGGCGCCTTGGGCATCAACCATTCGCACATCCGACAGCAGCGTTCCGATAACAAATAAGTGGGTGGTGTCCAGGGAGGCGAATTGGAATATCCCCTCCTCCTTCCCCTTCTCCAGAATGAGTCTTAGGCGATTCCATACCTGTCCTCTATGCCGCTCAATCACATCGACGCGCGGCGACTGGAGAGCCAATTCCTGCTGTATGATCGCCCCGATCTCCCGATCCTTGAGCCGAAAGCTTGTCGCTCCCTGGATGATGTACCTAAGTTCTGTTGCCGGGTCCGTGGAAGAGGGCATTTCATCGAGTCTGTGATCTGGAAAATAAGTGTCGAAGATCGCCTCGAACACACCTTCCTTCCCACCAAAGTGGTAGGAAACAAGCGCGACGTTAGCGTCCGCCTCCTCGCAAATTTGCCGCACGGTCGTTTTGTCGAAGCCCTGGCGTGCGAACAGCCCTTTGGCCGATCGCAGAATTCGGCTCCGCACATCATCCTTTTCCTCGCTCAAAGCCTACATCCCTTTCCCATCTACCGTTCTTGTCTCTCTTCAGTTTAAGGGGCTTACTGCTCTTGGTGCAACCTGCTGCTGCCCTACAGACGGGCTTTTCTTAAAGAAGACGGTCGCCAGACTAACCAGCAGCGCCAATCCCGATATGAGCACCAGCATGAGTACGTCGGCGCTGGCGGAAGGACCTCCGAATAGCAGGCTCATACCGCCCTCCACCCCGTACGTAGCCGGCATAAAGGTTCCAATGGTGTGGAAAAAGGAAGGAAGAAGCTCGCGCGGTGTAGTCGCCCCGGAACTGACCAACTGCAGCGACATAAACAGAATGTTCATGAACATGCCGGCCATGCCCAGCAAATGAATGAACATCTGGGACACCAGCATGAAGGTCAGCAGCATCAACAGCTCGAACAGCCATACCGCGCCGAAGCCGCTGTTCATCTGCCCGCCGAGCGCAACTAATAATCCCGCCCCGATCAACGAAACGACTACGGCTGTGCACACCGTTACGATCATTTGTGCGCCGAAAAGCCGCCATTTGCCGATCGATGTACCAATAGCTAGTGAAGTCTGCTTAAAATTGAGCGCCATGATCATCGCTCCGACCCAAGAGGCCAGGACGATCATCATCGGAACCATTTGGTTATTCATTCCTGAAACGACGTTCATGGACTGCACATCAGCGGCAACACGATCTGACAGCTTACCGCCAGCAGCCTGGGCTGCATCGGCCGTCATTCCCTGCTGCTGGAGCACACTGCTAATGCCAGCGGCCGACGCCTGGCTGTTGGCTTGCGCTGTAATTTGTCCCGAAACGGCAGTCATGACACCTTTGACCATCGTAGAATTAGATTCATTGATCCAATACTGGATTTTCGCTCCCTCATCCGCTCCGGCCGCTTTCGCCGTAAAATCCGCTGGTACATGCACGACCATCTGCACCTCGCGCTCATTGAGCAGCCGTTTCGCTTCATCCACACTAGTTACAAGCGACATTTGAAAAGGTAGCTCTTTGACGAGCTGCTGAGCCAGCTGATCTCCGATTTGGCGGTCGTCGCTGACGACGGCAATGCCGAACTGGTTGGTCCGGTCGTTAACTCCGCTGTAACCCGTCATCCATATGACGGAGAATATAATCTGTACAGCAAGTGCTACAGCTATACCCGCTTTCGTAGTCGGTCTTCCCAAAAATGCCCTTAATGCCTGAGCCATGTTGATCTCTCCTTTTATTTTACAACTAAATTAAACAAACGTTTTAAATGATTGTTTAAATATACTCACAAAATGGCTGCCCGTCAACAGGCAATTAGCGGGCGGGGGAAAATGGCAGCGCTTGGAAACACTCTAAATTCCGATATACATTTAAGTATGGTAACTACTTAGGTACCTATATAGGTAAATGAAAAACGTCCGAATAATCCTGCGCTGTGCAGGATCATCGGGACGTGCTTCTCCTCTAGATTTGAATGGAATAGGGATTGAACTCGGCTTACGTGGGCAACGCAACTTTTTTTGTACGATTTATCGTATAAAATTCGGTTTATAGCCGCCTCTTTTCAACACTTTGTGTGATAAAACATACAAAGCCCAGCTTTCTTCGCCTATGCCCAGCCATTTTGAATGATTTATCGTACAATATCCAAAATATCAGCACGGCCCGGATGCATGTTGAGTGAAAAATCATACAAATTGTGCATGACCATATCAAACGAGACTGATTTGGTGGTACGACTTAGGCCTATCTAAGCCGCAGTTGCCCCGACAAGGCTGAGACAAGCGCAGAGCACTGGCACTGGCACTGGCACTGGCACTGGTGCTGGCACTGGCACTGGCACTGGCACTGGCACTGGCACTGGCGCTGGTGCTGGCACTGGCACTGGCACTGGTGCTGGTGCTGGAGCTACCGCTACATCACAATTCTAGCCGGACGTTTCGTAAAGCGGTTGGCATAACTGGAAGCGACATACGCTTCCGGCTTGACGCGCGGCACGTAACAGCCAATCGTCTGAACCCGCGCCACCATCTCCTGCACATACAGCGCCGTCGGGCTGACGCAGGGTTCGGTCCCTGCATCGATATCGATAAAAGCGCAGAGCTCCGCCCCTTGATACACATAAGGCAGCAGCAGCTCCTCCATTTTTCTGATGACCGAGAGCTCCTCCAAATAAGCGGCCATCTCCTGGGAAAGCGACGTCTCGAAGGCCAGCTTTTCGTGAATCGAATCCAGCTCTCGGCTCAGCACATAAGGGCGGTAGCAAGCCCACGCTCCGCGGCCGATCCGATGCAGCACCAGCCCGGTAATGAATTTTGTATGGTTGGGATGCACCTGGCAGTCGGTGCCGATCGCAAAGTGGTAGCTTGCTCTGGGGTCCTCCGATACAAAGCGCAACAGGCGCTCGACAACCTCATCCATCGACAAATGCTGCTCCTTGACGTTGTGGAATCTCAGCCGATTGGCCCGATCATGGGCCTCCGGCTTTCGTTTGTACTTCGTCACCTTGCTCTCACCGCCTCGCTGCCTTTTATTTCCTTCTATCAGCTTATGCGGCGGCGGTTACGCCTATGAACCAACCCCCGATCCACTGGGGACCGGGGGTTGGCAAAGGAACCTATATGGAAAAAGAAAACTAGGTACGCAGCTTAATCTGCAGCGAACCAGCCGGTTCGCCATTCCAGAGCGCGGTAAGACGCTCTCCATCGAGCAGCGCTGCTACGCCAGCTGGCGTGCCGGTGTAAATAACGTCGCCGCGGCGCAAGCCGTAACGCGACCCGATATGCTCTGCCAGTACATCCGGCGGGAAGATCATATCGGCAGCATTGCCAAGCTGGGCGACCTCCGTTCCTCGCAGCAAAGAGAAATCCGCTCCAGTCAGACCGGCGAGCCCAGGGAATGGAAGCCAAGGACCGAGCGGCGATGAGCCAAGGAAACCTTTGGCGGCTAGCCATGGATGACCCTTCTCCTTGAGCCGGCTCTGCACATCGCGCAGCGTCAGATCAAGACCAAGCGCCATCGCATCAAACAGCTCGTCTGCCGCCAGTCCCGGCTCCCAGTCCCGCCCGGCGCGCAAGACGATCTCCAGCTCGAAGTGGACCTCGCCTTCGCTGCCCGAAAGCTCCACTTCGCGGCCGTCCATCGGGACCAGAGCATGAGTCGGCTTGGTAAACACCATTGGAGACTTCGGCACCTCATTACCAAGCTCCAGCGCATGCAGGCGGTAGTTGCGCCCGATGCAATAAATATTGCGGATCGATTCCAGGTTAAAGTCCGAATGAAGGCTCATGATGGAAACACTCAGCTCCTGTTTTTGGATTTTTGGGCTTCGATCCCCTCGACCAACTCGTTCAAATAAGTCCAACGTTCCAATAACTCTTCCAGGCGGCCCTCCAGCGTTTCCTGCTCCGCCATTAATTGTTGAAGCCGAACGGAATCGCTGCCCGAAGTGCCCATTTCCTCCTGCACACGGGCCAGCTTGTCCTCGGCCTCGGCAATCCAGCCGTCAATCGCCTCGTAGTCCTTCTGCTCCTGATAGGACATGCGCAGCCGTGCCTCGCGGCGCGGCGCTGCATCACCAGTGGAAGCTGCATCCACGTCGCCGGTGATGGCGGTAGTCGGTGAGTCGCTAGCTGCCAGCGATCTGCGGACCCCTGTTGCCCCAGCTCCTCCGCCGCCCGCTGGCTGGTTATCGGAGGCACCTTTTTTAGCGAGGCCTTCCTCGTATTCCGTGTAGTTGCCCGTATGCTCCGTGATGAAACCCCCGCCCTCAAAGGCGTAAATGCGCTCCACCGTCCGGTCGAGAAAATACCGGTCATGGGAAACGACCAGCACGACGCCCGGGAAATCCTCTAAATATTCTTCCAGTACGCTCAGCGTGGCGATATCCAGGTCATTGGTCGGTTCGTCCAGCAAGAGTACATTCGGTGCACCGCTCAAAATGCGCAGCAGTTGCAGGCGGCGCTTCTCGCCGCCGGACAGCTTGGCAATCGGTGACCACTGCATCGCTGGCGGGAACAGGAAACGCTCCAGCAGCTGGCCTGCCGAGATCGTCGTGCCATCGGCGGTACGTATTTGCTCCGCCTGCTCGCGGATGTACTCAATTACACGCATCGACTCATCCATCTCCTCATGCTCCTGGGAGAAGTAACCGAGCTTGACGGTAGGACCGAGTGATACTTCTCCGGCATCCGGCTGCAGCCTGCCCGCAATTAACTTGAGCAGCGTGGACTTGCCGCTGCCGTTGCGCCCGATAATGCCGACACGATCTTCGGGAACAGCGATATAGCTGAAATCCCGGATCAACGTCCGCTCGCCGTACCCTTTGCCCACGTTTTCCAGCTCGATGATTTTGCGGCCAAGCCGTGACGAGGCCACGGACAGATCAAGCTTGCCAGCACCCTTGTCCGGCCCAGCTTCCTTAAGCGTCTCGAAGCGCTCGATGCGCGCTTTTTGCTTTGTGGAGCGCGCCTTCGCGCCCCGGCGAATCCATGCCAGCTCGTTGCGAAGCAGATTTTTCCTTTTGGCCTCGCTTGATGACTCACGCTCCTCGCGCTCCAGCTTGAGCTCCAAGAAGCGGCTGTAATTCGCCGTATAGAAGAACGCCCGCCCTCCATCCAGCTCGATGACCCGGTTGCTGACCCGGTCCAAGAAATAGCGATCATGCGTCACCATAAGCAGTGCGCCGCGCCGCTTTTGCAGCATGCCTTCCAGCCAGGCGACCGACTCATTGTCGATATGGTTAGTAGGCTCGTCCAAAATAAGCACATCTGACGGCGACAACAGCGCCGCCGCCATCGCAACCCGCTTACGCTGTCCACCGGACAGCGTGGCCAGCTTGGCGTCATAGCTCGTAATGCCGAGCTTCGACAGCGCTGTGCGCGCGTCGTTCTCCAACTGCCATGCGTCCTGCTCATCCATCGCCGCATTCGCCTTCAGCAGCCGCTGCTGCAACACTTCGTCGGAGCTATTGCGTTCCAGTTCCTCTAGAGCGGCCGCATATTCACGCACCGCCCGCAGTTGCGGCGTGTCGCCGCCGAGCACATGCTCAAGCACCGTCTCCTCCGGATCGAACTCCGGATTTTGGAGCAGCATGCGTACGCTAACGCGCGGCGGAATGACAACCTTGCCGGAATCAGCCGGATCGATTCCGGCTATTGCCTTGAGAAAAGTGGACTTGCCCGTTCCGTTCACGCCAATAATACCGATTTTGTCTCCTTCGGCGATGCCAAAGCTGACGTCTTCGAACAGCTTTTTCTCCCCGTAGGTTTTAGTCAGATGCTCTACCGATAACAGATGCATATCAGGCCCCGTCTTTCTTTGCTGGAATCTCGAACTCTCGTCCTCTAATCATACCACAGGCGAATGGGTCGTTCATGATTCGGGCTTATCTTACCTCAAGGTCGTGAGTGAAAAGCGTCGTTAAAGGGTCGACAATCGCAACGAAAGGCACAAAAAGTCAAGAACAGCTCCGAATGCACTTGTTACAATAAGAGTCATAAAGGAGGTTTGCAACGTGTGGGCTCAACATGAACAGTGGGTAAACAAAGCCATCCAGTACATGGAACGCCATCTCAAAGAGGATATAGAATTTGCCGACGTAGCCAGGCATGCTTCGGTATCGCGTTTTCACCTACATCGCATATTCCAGCGCCATATCGGCATGAGCGCCGCCTCCTACTTGAGAGAGCGAAGGCTGGCCTGCGCAGCCACCGAGCTCCTGAATTCCAGCAAGCGCATTTTGGATATCGCTCTGGAATATCGTTTTGCAGGCCAGGATTATTTCACGAGATCCTTCAAACGAGAGTACGGACTAACCCCGCGAGTTTACCGCAATGCTTTTCGCTCATTCAGACCCAAAAATAAGGAGGATAATTCAATGGAAAACTTCGCTAAAAAACAGCTGCCCCCCGGATGGATGTTGACAGGAGTATACCCGCATCAATATGAGATCGGCATTGATCGTACTACAGTGCACCGGGGTAAAGCCTCCGGTTATATCCAGGCTGGGGCTTCTGCCGACGCCTCGGGATTTGGCACGATGATGCAGACGTTCCGGGCTGAAAAGTATCGGGGAAAGCGGGTGCGGCTGAGCGCATTCGTCAAAACAGAGAACGTGGACCAATGGAGCGGCCTGTGGATGCGTATAGATGATAACAGCGAGAATCCGCTGAAATTCGATAACATGCAGGATCGTCCCCTAACAGGCACGACGGATTGGAATCCGTACCCTATCGTGCTGGACGTGCCAGAATCTGCTGAGGCTATAGCGTTTGGCCTTCTGCTTAGCGGTTCAGGTAAGGTTTGGGTGGACGGTCTTCGAATCGAAGAAGTAGACCTATCCGTTCCGCTTACAGCAGGCGACGAAACGCTTGCCGATGCCCTCCCAGACGAGCCGTTTAATCTGGACTTTGAGCTGGAACCAAGTAACGCCGTATAAAATATCCCATAAAAAAAGCGGTACAGGCGTTTTCGCCTGTACCGCTTGTCTGTATCTATCTTATTTTTGCCACAGTCATTTCAGGCCGAATTAACGTTTGCCCGTCATTTTCTCCGGACGTACATACTCGTCGAACTGCTCGGGAGTGAGCAGACCGCTCTTGATCGCGCTCTCCTTGAGCGTCGTGCCGTCCTTATGTGCCTGTTTGGCGATTTTGGCGGCATTTTCGTAACCGATATAAGGGTTCAACGCGGTTACGAGCATGAGCGACTGATCCAGATTGCGCTGCAGCGTCTCGCGGTTCGGCTCGATGCCGACAGCGCAATGCTCGTTGAACGAGAGCATCGAATCGGATAACAGCACGACCGATTGCAGGAAGTTGTAGGCGATAACCGGTTTGTATACGTTGAGCTCGAAGTTACCTTGGCTGGCCGCGAAGCCGATCGTCGCGTCGTTGCCCATAACCTGGCAGGCTACCATCGTAATCGCCTCGCACTGGGTTGGGTTAACTTTGCCCGGCATGATGGAGCTGCCCGGCTCGTTTTCTGGAATCGTAATCTCGCCGATGCCGCTGCGCGGGCCGCTTGCCAGCCAGCGGACGTCATTGGCGATTTTCATCAGATCAGCCGCCAGACCCTTAATCGCACCATGCACCCAAACGATCTGGTCATGGGACGTCAAGGAGTGGAACTTATTGGAGGCGGTCACGAAGTTGTGGCCGGTTAGCTCTGCGACTTCTGCAGCAACCTGTACCGCGAAGTCCGGATGGGCGTTAATGCCCGTGCCGACGGCAGTACCGCCAAGAGCAAGCTCACGGATTGCGTCGGTGCTGCTCGTAAGCATCCAGGACGATTTCTCCAGCATGGCTTCCCAGCCGCTGATTTCTTGGCCGAGCGTGATCGGCGTAGCATCCTGCAAGTGGGTACGGCCGATTTTGACAATATCGTCGAACTTAACGCTCTTATCATGCAGCGTTGCCTTCAGCGTCTCCAAAGCAGGGAGCAAGCGAGTTTGTACAGCAATAACAGCTGCGATATGCATAGCAGCAGGGTAAGTATCATTGGAGCTTTGGGAACGGTTGACGTCATCGTTCGGGTGGATGCGCACCGAAGAGCCGCCTTCCTCTAGCAGTTGGTTGGCGCGACGTGCGATGACTTCGTTGCAGTTCATATTCGTCTGCGTACCGCTGCCGGTTTGCCAGACGACCAACGGGAACTCATCGTCATGTTTGCCTGCAAGGATTTCGTCCGCCGCAAGGCCGATCGCTTCGGCTTTCTCCGGCTCAAGTACGCCAAGCTTGGCGTTGGCCTGGGCTGACGCTTTTTTGACAATCGTCATCGCTTTCACGATTTCCAGAGGCATTTTCTCCCAGCCGATCCGGAAGTTCTCGCGACTACGCTGCGTTTGCGCTCCCCACAGCTTGTCTGCCGGAACCTTGATTTCGCCCATCGTATCCTTTTCAATCCGATATTCCGTCATTCGTTTTCCGCCTCCCTGAACTCATTTAAACCGCTTTCTAAACTTGCCAAGTCATATGCTTTACCGCTATCCATTTTAACGGAAATGACGCCGCACCGCTACCTGCCTGGAACATCTGCAGCCAATCCAGTTCGGCAGCTCCTTGCAATGGCCTTGAAAGTTGGGGCGAGACCGTCCGAAGCAGCATCAATCGACGATCCAAGCCCCAGCCCCCAGCCTGTCCCATGCCAAAAAAGATTAATTGCCTTTGGCGTCGCGGTATGCCTTCATATAAGCCTCCGCCTGGCGCTCGATATGGGTGAAGTCACCGGTTTTGACCGCTTCCTTCGTCAGATCTCCACCGATGCCGATGGCTATAGCCCCCGCCTTCACCCATTCCGACAGATTGCCGAGCGACACGCCGCCGGTTGGCATCACATTCGCTTGCGGCAGTGGACCTTTGATCGCGGAAACGATGCTTGGTCCATACACGCTGCCCGGGAACAGCTTCACGATGTCCACACCAAGCTCAAGCGCGCTCTGAATTTCCAGAATTGTCATCGTGCCCGGCATGACCGGGACCGCATAACGGTTGCACAGTTGAATCGTTGCCGGGTTAAGCGCAGGAGCAACGACGAATTCGGCTCCAGCCAAAATAGCGGCGCGTGCCGTCTCTGGGTCCAGCACTGTGCCGACGCCCACGATTGCATATTGCTCTGAAGAAGGATCAGCCTTGCTCGAAAATTCCGCCGCAAGCTGCTCAATGGCACGCAACGCACCCGGTACCGTCATTGTAATCTCAATCGCCTTAATGCCGCCTTTGATCGCATGGCGAGCCATGCGCGCTACTTCGTCCGCGGAGTCGGCGCGAAGAACCGCTACCACTCCCGCATCCACAACGGCTTGGGTCACTCTTAGTTTATTCAGCATGTCTGCACTCCTCCTAGGATTACCGGCAAGAGACCGCATTTCAGTTATTCACATAGCTCTCAGCCGTTTGGACCGTTTTCGGTCCTATTTATCAACCTAACAACGCGCAGCTGTCGCTAACAAGCGGTGCTGCAACCGGAAACATTGTCTCACCTGACGCTATCAGGGTCAACCGTTTCGCGCTTGTGGATAAACCTGAATCCATACGAAAAAGTCCTCCCTTTTCGAGGAAGGACTTCTATAAGTTATCCACAGGGGGACAACCGAAATTTAAATCCTGTTTTCTCCACATCCTGCTCAGTCGTTGCGCCGTAAAGCATCCACTTATCCGCAGGGGCATGTGGATAATGTGGATATCTTTTGTGTATATGTGGATACAACTGTGGATAAATGAAATACCTACAAACAGGTCAAAATAATTGGGCCTTGCTCGGTTACGGCAATCGTATGCTCAAACTGCGCTGACCAGGAGCGGTCGCGCGTGCGCGCCGTCCAGCCATCGCGATCCAGCCAAATCTCTCCCCCACCCGTCGTGAGGATCGGCTCAACGGTCAGCACCATGCCAGCTTCCAGCCTCACGCCGCTGCCGGACAGACCAGAATTTCCGACCTCCGGGTTCTCATGAATGGCGCGGCCAATCCCATGCCCCGCAAAGCTTGTCACCACGGAATGACCAGACTGCCTTGCCGACTGCATGACCGCTGCGCCGATGTCGCCGATCCGTCTTCCGATCCGGCATTCCGCAATACCGCGCAACATAGCCTGTTTGGCTCCCTCCAGCAGCCTTGCGGCGGTCGGCTGGGGACGCCCGATAGAGTAAGTCCAGGCGGAGTCCGCTTTCCACCCGTCTACATCCGCCACCATGTCGATCGTGACCATATCCCCTTCCTGCAGGGGAATCGTGTCCGGGAAACCATGGCAGACGACCTCGTTAACGGAGGCGCAGGTGGCGTAAGGATAACCTAAGTATCCTTTTTGTGCCGGCCAGGCTCCCCGCTCGGCCATCAAACGCTCCACAAAACGGTCGATCTCCTGCGTAGTAACGCCTGGAGCTATCCGTTTTGCAATAGCCTCATGGCATTCCGCTACAACCTGCCCCGCCCTGCGGATGCGTCTGATCTCTTCTTCCGATTTCCATTCTGCCATGTTGCCACCTCCGCATCCCTTATAGACTTAGTACATCTTATTCAGGGTCAACGCTGTCCATAACTAGGGATGCGAGAGAGCGCTTCAAATCAAAATCTAAAAAACCTTTCATCGGCCCTTAAGCCAATGAAAGGTTTCTGTGGTTAAAGAATAATATTGATTACAGTACCACCTAGTGACCGGGCAGGGATAACTGTGGAACCATAGAACGTACCCGATACGCCACCATACACTTCTACTCTATAAGCAACCGTCGAAGGATTAGAAATATTCGGGAAAATAGCGATCCCGTTCTCGGCAAACCGTACCGATGTTAACGCAACATTGGTATTTACCAAAAATATCCTGGCTATGAAATTCGGTGTTCTAGAAAGTGTTCCATTTCGATTGATTAAAACGACCGTAAAATTGGGGAAAGCATTTGCAGAAGAATCGCCTCCTCCATTACCACCTGGATAACATTGAGGCCTTCTATCACATCCGCAATTTTTAACTTCCAGCTTTTTCATTGCAATACTCCTCCTTGTTTTTTTTGTATCCTATGCAAGGAGAAGTAGAATGGTATGGTCAACTCCCTATTAAGAAAAAATAGATTGCTATATTCCATCAAAAAAAGATCCGCTGCTTCCCTGACGGGAATACGGATCTGTCGTTGTTATGGGGTCTAACTGACGGATGACTTCATTCTGCCCATCTCATGTTCTACCAGAGTGGTTAATTCGTCCTCATAGCCGCCAGTAATGCGGTATTTGCGGATATAGTCTTTAACAAACTTGCGCGGATCCTTGGGCTGAAAAATTCTCGTGAGTTCCTTGAGGCTTTCCTTGACTTCATTCTGGCTATGCTTGGCCATGAAATCTCCTCCTCTTACAGTGGATGGTCGGTCCGAAACATCAGAATCGAGAACGCGTGCGGCTTCAAGGCCGCTTCCCTCTACGGTACAGGCACCCCATGGCAGAAGAGTGAATGTTTATATTTTTCACACTATTATAGCACTTCATGCACACAGTAGGAAAGAAAATTCCAATTAATTACCTGTATTCCGGTCTTTTTTATCCGAATCAATTGAATCCGAATGCAGGTTTCCCTCGTCGGAATCCGGTTCAGAGAAATTCTGTTGCTGACGAGTGTATAAGCGAAGATAGGCGAATACGACAGCGATGGCCACGAGCACACCGAAGGCTACGGTCAATGCCGTTACCCATCCCTTAATCAACATGCCGCGCCCCCCGCTTCTCCAAAAAATGTCATCCAGAGAAGTATAGCTTATCCGCTCAGGCGCTTACAACCGCCCACTGACCCGGGCACCCTCCCTCTGAACTGTCTGGGCCTTATGGCGCTGAACACTTCCATTATTCTCCACTCTAAGGACTATCGACAAATATGGACATACATTGCAGGTCAATACCCGAAAAATAATCATTTGAAACAGGTTTGTTCTCCTAAGTAAATCGTCTGTGGCCCCCGCCGTAGCCAGGATAGCCTTGGGACATATGGCACAGAGCCCGCTGAACCCTATGTCTCCTCCTTTCTGCCGGCCAGCATCCGGGAAGGTTGAAAATGTCTTCCGACTCCCTGCGGGAGCCGTTTATCATGCCATCACCACGGCCTTGCGGCTCTCCCCATTCTATGTGCCTTATCGCACAAGTAATACGACTTAACCGACTCTTTTACGGTGAATGATACTCATTCAGACATAAAAACCGAATCGCGCCACTGCACGATCCGGTTCGCTATCCGGCTGATTCTATTCCTCGTAGCTTATGCCAGGGTTTTCAAGGCGAGGCAATCCGACATGACCGACCGTTCCTTTGCCGAGCTCGCTCTCATAATAGAGCTTGCCATGATGGTTCTCGACGATTTTGTAGGTCATAACAAGTCCGAGCCCCGTCCCCTTGGTTTTGGTGGAGAAAAACGGCTCTCCAAGCTTAGCCAGCTTTTCATGAGGGATTCCTCCCCCTTCATCAAAAACGCTCGTCCAGATCATACCGTCCTCGCCGGTCCGGACTTCGACCTGAATCGTCCCTCCTGAGCCCATTGCCTCGATGCTGTTTTTAATGAGGTTAATGAACACTTGTTTGAGCTGGTTGGCTACCCCCTGCACAAATATCTCTTCATCCGGCAAGCGCAGCACGAGCTGCACATTGTTCATAATCGCTTGCGCCTCGATGAGCATGATGACATCGCGCAGCACCGGACCGAGTGGCACCGGCAGGAAATCCACCGCCTGTGGCTTGGAGAGCACTAACAGCTCGCTGACGATCTGCTCAATCCGCTCTAACTCCATAGCCATAATCGAGATATAATTGCGGCGATTGTCCTCTTGCATCAGCTTGGTGAAGCCCTTGAGCGAGGTGAGCGGATTACGGATCTCATGGGCAATTCCGGCGGCCAGCTGGCCAACAGCCCCCAGCATTTCGGACTTGCGCAGCAGTTCCTCCGTCGCTTTGCGTTCGGTGATGTTCTCGGAAATTTTCATGTAGTGGATGATTTCCCCACGCTTGACGATTGGCAGCAGCTTGGCCTGTTCCCAGTAGATCGAGCCGTCAAGACAACAGCCGGCCAGCTCGCCCTCCCAGATCTCGCCTTCCTCCAGACACTTCCATATTTCGTCGAACGAGACGCAGCTCGCTTGCCAATTATCCAGCTCGTTCAAGTGGCGGCCAAGAACCCCCTCTGATGTGTCGCCGGTCAGCTCCAAGAAAGGGCTGTTGGCATACACGATGTGCCCCTGCATATCCGAGATCACCATTAGGCTTGTACTCTGCTCAACGGCGTAGGAAAGGCGCAACAGTTCTTCATTCATCTCCTTCAACTCTGTAATATCCACGAGCGTGATGATGACGCCCTTGGTCAAATGCTCCACCGTACGGTATGGCATCATCCGCATTTTGTACCACTTGCCGCTACGACTCTTGATTTCCTTCTCCGTTGAACGCAGCGACTCAATTACGCGTCCAGCATCCTCAACAAAGTCATCGTAGTAGAATTGATGAGAAATATGATGGAACGGTCTGCCGATGTCTACATCCAGCAGATTGATCTCCTTGGTGACGGTTGGCGTGAAGCGTCGGATACAAAACTGAGTGTCCAGAAAGATCGTCCCGATCTTCGTGCTCACAAGAAAATGATCCATATCGTTGTTGAGCTCGGTCAGCTCCTGGATTTTGAACTGATAGTCGGAGTTGATCGTAACGAGTTCCTCGTTGACCGCCTGCAGCTTCTCGTTTGTGCTTTGCAGCTCCTCATTGGACGCAATCAGCTCTTCATTCGTGCTCTGCAGCTCCTCATTGGACACCTCAAGCTCCTCGATTGCTAACTGTAACTTGTCCTCGGTTAGACGCAGCTGCTGTTCCAGCCAGAGCATCTGCCGCTGAACGCTCTCGTCCAGGTCGATGAGCTTGCCGATTCCCTCAGCCTTCTCTTCCGATCTCTGAAAAACAACTAGGTAATAGTTGCTGAACGCCGTCAACGAACGGGAAAAAGGACGCACAATGACATGGACTAGCTCCTGACCGACCGGCGTATGGATAACGAGATCCCGGAAGCGAATTTCCTCCTCTTGGTCTGAGCGTATTTGCTGGATCGCTGTCACGATGGAGATGGCCAGGCTGGGATCGACGATCCGGTGCAGGTTCCAGGAAGGCTTGCCCTCTACCGGTGACAGGAAGGACTGGATATTGCCGGTCACATGCTGTACATCGTAATGCTCATCTAGCAGCAGAGAGGGTAGCATATGCTCGTTGACATAGGTACTGTAAAATTGATTCTGCCGGCGATTCTCTCCAATGTCCGACACCGTCGACGGACGGCGGCGCTTGTTCTCTGCGCTTGCAGGCAGATTGCGGTTGCCTTCTATATTTAGAGAGGATAGAGCTGGAAGCTTCTGTGAGCTTTTATGATGAAAAATGTTCCACTTGCTGCTCGTCACCTCGAACAAATGGTCCATCCGACTGATCGTCTCGCTCGGTCCGAGGAACATATACCCCCCCGCGGAAAGCGCAAAATTAAATAGTGACAGCACCTTTTGCTGCGCAGCTGGTTGCAGGTAGATAAGCAAGTTTCGGCAAGCGATGAGATCAAGATTGCTGAACGGCGCGTCCTTGGTCAGATTATGCGGGGCAAAAACAATGAGCCGACGCAGCTCTCGCGTAACCTGATAGCTGTCGCCCTGCTTCGTGAAAAAGCGAGAGAGCCGATCTGGGCTTATCGAGTTCTCGATTGATAGCGGATACACGCCGTGGTTGGCGTAGTCGATGGATTGCTTGTCCACATCGGTGGCGAATATTCGGACACGGATCCCATCCGTCAATCCTTCCGCCTCTAGCGCCTCCATTATGAGCATGCCGATGGAGTAAGCCTCCTCGCCCGTTGAGCAACCCGCCGACCAGATGCGCAGATCCTGGCAGTTACCCTCCGCTTTTTGAAGCAGCAGCTCCGGCAGCACCTTGTCCCGAATCACCTTGAATGCATCCGGATCGCGAAAGAAATGAGTGACATGGATAAGCAGATCCTGGCGGAGATCATAAACCTCATCGGGCTTCTCAAGGATCAGCTTTTCGTACTCTTCAAGTGAGGAGCAGTCCGTTTCGCGCATTCGCTTTTCCATCCGCCGAATGAGACTGCTTTTTTTGTAAAAGCTGAAGTCGATGTTCGTTTTCTCGCGCACCTTTTCCAAAATCCGCGTTATGACCGACTCCGTGTCATCCCGGTCGTTACATGAGGAAATCACATGCGTGACGCTCGGAGTGAGCGATTGCGGAAACTTTAGTTTATTGGCGATCTTTTCGGGTGAGAGGACAAAATCGACATTGCCCGTATCAATCGCGCTGCGCGGCATTCCGTCGAATTTGGCTGTTTCTCCATTTTGCGCAAAAACAATGCCCCCTGCCTGCTTGACCGTGGTGATGCCCCGCGTGCCATCCGTACCAGTGCCAGACAGCACAACCGCAATCGACTGCGACGTCGCGTCCTCCGCTAGTGAGTAGAAGAAATGGTCGATCGGAAAATGGGCTTCGTCCGGATGAGGCTCGGCCAGCCAAAGATGCCCCTTCCTCAACGTAAACATTTGGCGGGGCGGAATCAGGTAGATCGTATTGGATTGTACCTCCATGCCATTACGTGCTATATGAATACTCATCGGTGTATGTAAAGAGAGGATTTCGTTCATCTGATGATCGGGAGACAGATGCTGAATAACGACAAAAGCCAGTCCGGTATCCGGACTGGCATGCTGGAAGAAGCTTTTGAGTCCTTCCAGACCGCCGGCCGATGCTCCGATTCCAACGATTCGAACCGGAGTTCTTCCTTTCGCGATAACCGCTTCATTGATCGGCTGTACACGTGACATTGGCTGTCCCTCCTCATTCCCGTTCATGCGGCCGGCAAGACATTGCTTGAATCCTTTTGGCAACACTCGCAGAACCATTATAATTCTCCCTTTAACGCAAATATCCTCCAATAAAGTAAACTTCCTCATATTTCGCTAAAAGAAGGTACTTTTCGTCTTTATTTGCGCTGGGATAGCGGGGGACAACCGAATGAAAGCTATGCTAGCTGGATTTCCTTGATGCAGTCTGGAGCTTCGGATGGCGAGAGGCAGCCGGGATGAAGCTATGCTAGCTGAATCTCCTTGATGCAGTCGGGTGCCTCGTACTGCTCGTCATCCACCGCATTGCTCACTGGGTAGATACGCAGCTGGAAAGGCTCAAGCGGCTGAAGATGCCGTCTCAGGAACGAAAAATCGCGGATCGACGGATGCAGCCAATCCTCCATTCCCTCCTCGTCCATAACGACCGGCACTCGCTCCTGCCATTGCGACAGCGCTCCAGAAGCCGGCACCGTCACGATTGTCGCAGCTCGGGCCAACCGTCCCTCCGGCGTGCGCCATTCCTCATAAAGACCGGCCATCCCAAACAGGGGGCGGCCCTGAACTTGAATATGCATGGCACGGGGCTGACGGGGACGGTTTTCCTCGCGCCGTTGCCTTGGATTGTTATACACTTCCTGCTGCTCCCAGCCGTACAAGCCACTGCAAGGAATAATGCATCTTCCGCTTGCCAGCATCCGTTTGAAGAAAGGTTTTGACTCTAGCGTGCCTGCATCGGCGTTAACCGAGTCTTTGGCCCAGAATGGAAATAAGCCCCATCTGGCTTCATCCAGAATCCGAACACCTTGACGGTCGTTACGGACAACAGGAATGGACTGGATCGGAGCGATATTGTAACGCTTGGCGTCAAGAGCGAAATGTTTTTCGATACGGAAATGCTGCTTCAGCTCGCTGATGTCGCTCGCGAGGGAAAATCGGGTACACATAAGATTGACCTCCCGGATGGTATAGGCTCTCTGAGTCAAACAGCTCCGTGTTAGCGAAGCTGCTGATTCATTCCTGTAGCATCTACATCCGGTGGAATCTTATTCATTAATATCCATTAATAGCTTGCCAATTAATATACGTTTAATATGGGACCTCGGGCGTGAACCGCTTGCGGAACCGGAGCGGCGGCATGCCAGCATGAGCGGCGAATAGGCGGGTAAAATGCGGCAGCTGACGGAAACCGCATGCCTCCGCAACCTGCGCGATGGGCCAATCGGTGGACAGCAGCAGCAGCTTAGCCCGGTCCAGCCGGTAATACAGCAGATACTGCTGCGGCGTACAGCCGAATACCTCAACCATGCAGCGTGCTATATAAACCGCATGGAAGCCGAGCGCCTCAGCCAGCTCTGCATTGCTCGCGGACTCGCGGAAATGCCGCTTCATATAGGCCGCAGCCTGCTCCGCAACGGAAACGGCAGCCGCGCCTTGCGCTCCTTCGCGTCCGCCAGCTTCAAGAATGCGCAGCAGCTCGGCGAAGCGCTGCTGGCGAAGCCAGAAGCCGTCCGGCCCAGAGTCAGCAGCAGCCTCGGTAAGCTGCTCGAATGCCTCTCCTGCAGCCGGGACATCAATTAATCGAGGCAGCCGAATCGTGTGTGTAAAATGGTCGCCAAGCAGCGTTGGTTCGCTGCCAGCCGCTGTCTCTTCCCAAGCTCCGGAGTTCTGGAATTGCACTAGATCGAACTCAACTGGCTCCAGGCAAGTTCCTCCACTCCAGCGCGCTCCGGCAGGCCGCAGCAGCAGTGCTTGACCTGCTTCTACCGTCCAGAGGCGTTCCTCTTCCCTAACCCGTAGCTGACCTTTGCGTATGTACAGCAGCTCGAATACCCCGAGATCGACCCGGCTGGGATGCTGCTCTCCAATTTCGTAAGCCCTCCGCCCCGCGTCCACCAAAAAAGGAAGCGGCGGACAACGGAAAGTCATGACGGGCATATCCTGCATGTTGCGTTCTCTCCTGCCTAAAGGGCTACAAACCCTGAAATATAAAGGGCTGCAAGAGCCCTGACATAAGCGAAAAGCCAGGCGCCGCACAGAGCGCGGACACCCGGCCTTCCGGACATTATTCTATTCTATCAAAATATCGATCTTGATTACAGGCCGGGTCGTAGGAACGCTAACGGGATTAATGATGGGACCGTCCATGACCCTTGAACAGGCGGGGCAGCACACGGATATATACCAGCTCACCTGCAAGCTCAACAATTGTCTGCATAACAATTGCCGCCGCAGCGATTACAGCCGCCTCTTCCGGAAGAGCGAAAGCAAGCGGCAGGACGACCAGCGAATTTCTTGTTCCTGCACTGAAGGCAAGCGCCCGGCTCGCTCCGGCTTCCAGCCGAAACAGGCGACTTGCCGCATAGGCCAGCGCAGGACTTAAAATCATGAAGGCGACATAAACCGGGATAACCGGTGCGATGGCGTCCAAGTGGTCCGCTGCCTTGCCAATCTGCGAAGCCATAATGACAAAGAGCGCTACAGCCATGAACGGAACAGGCAGCCAAGCGGCTGCATTCCATAGCTGCTCGCCGCTTCTGCGATATTTTGCCCAAAGCTGGGTGAACACGGCAAGCACAAGCGGCACCGCGATTAATACGAGAAACGCCTCCACAAAAGGACCTGCTTCCACAACTTGAGCCGCTTCGGCTCCTACTAACATCCATAGGTATAGCGGAAGCAGGAGAAGCTGAGCGATAAAAAGCAGCGGCGTGGCAGCCAGCATGAGTTTCTCGTCGCCTTTGCCAAGCTGAGTGAACACGATGACATAATCGATGCATGGAGCGAGTAGCACCAGATAAACTCCAAGGAGCACAGGCGGATGCTCCGGCAGAAAGCGGGTCAACAGCCAAACGAGCATTGGGACGGCCACGAAGTTGACGAGCAGCAGCGCCGCGACGAAACGTTTGTTGTCCATAATCCTCCTAAGTTGGAGGAAAGGAATTTGCGTAAACATGCCGTATAACATCAAGGCAAGCACAATGGAGATACTGTTTTCCAGAGTAGGGCCCTGCTCAGGCCACAAGAGGCCGACCCCCGCCCCAACTAGCAGCGCCGCGACATAAAGCTGTATTTGATAATGCTCAAGCTTTTCCCGGGTAAAAAGCATATCCGCCTAGCTCCTATCTATTCGCTGCTTCTCTCCGTTGTTCCGCCGCTTGCTTGAGAAGACACCAACTACATTAATTGTTCTATTCTATCCTATCAGACTGGCGACGCTGCCTCCACATTTCCCAGAGTTGTCACAACTTTCGTCCGAAAGAACGAAACCGACGCTTGTCCCATCCGTTAACGGTACAGGAGCATGCTGCTCATCACGATAACCGCCAAGGAGGTTCACATGCTAAAAACCGCCGTTGGACGCTTCCGCGTCATTAGCCTGCTGGAAGGTCTTTCGTTCCTGATTCTACTCTTCATCGCGATGCCGATTAAATATTTGGGAGGCTGGGATACACCTGTCGCCATTGTCGGCGCCGCGCATGGCGGGTTGTTCGTCCTCTACATGCTTGCCCTGCTCCTTGCCACGATTCAGGCCCGCTGGAACCTGAAGCGATTTATCATCGGAGCCATCGTTTCCTTTGTGCCTTTCGGCACCTTCTGGTTCGATAAACAAATCCGCCAGGATGCGGCCTGATCGATTTATCTCGATGATGATCGCTTAACGGTAATACCAGGTAATACTTTATTTCGAAAAGGATGCCTACGCGTGTGCCTGCTTTTTCAGAGCAGACAAACGAGTAGACATCCTTTTTATGCTCTTATCAGCGTTACCACTGAAGTTCCAGGTATAAAACGACTTTAACCACATGGAACCAAGTTGGCTGCCTGCTGGAAAGGAATCTCCTCGGCCAACTGGCATGCCCTCCTCTGTAACAATTGGTGGGATTCTTTTATAGCTGATCTCCACCTTGCTTTGAACAAACTAGCTGGCATATACTTGACCCAATTCACCAAACAGAGGAGGCCGATGTGCAATGGAAACTACATTCGTGACTTACATGCTGATTGTCCCGACACCGGTCCCTAACGGAGCAAGCCGATTCTGATTCGCTGCATGTCTCTGCTTTAGTAAGCAGAGGCTGCCGCTTATCATTTCGGCACCGCAGGAGACCATTCGTCTCCTGCGGTTTTTTTATGCCCGCGGGATCAGGAACGCGGGCCCCACCGGCCCGCATGCCGTTTCGGCCCGCGGTCTCATGCCTTGCAGGCAAGCCCGCATGTTTAGCGCGGGTTTTTTGCCGTTTCTAAACAACTTAACCATTGAAATTTCCTATCACTGAAAAGCCAATCTATTTTATAAGGGGGAATTTACCTTGACGTCAGAAGAAAAAACACCAATCTTAACTATGCTCGAAAGCTACGGCTGGAACGAAAAATGGGAGGAAAGTTTGAAGGGAGCGCAAGCGAAAGCAGGAGGAACCGAAGGGCTGCAGCCTGCCCGGATTACCGCTCAGTTCTCGCATCTGTACCGACTGGTCTCCGCGTCGGGCGAGCATTTGGCCGAGGTGACCGGGCGTTATGCCTTTGATGCGGCGAACAAAATCGCTTACCCCGCAGTCGGCGACTGGGTGTTGGCTGCCGTACCAAAACAGGGCGACAGCTCCCGCGCTAGTATTCATGCGCTGCTCCAGCGGCGCTCGGCATTGATCCGCAGGGAAGCCGGTTCGGTTCCGGAGGGTCAGGTTATAGCAGCCAACATCGATACTTTGTTCCTCACGACGGCTATGAACCATGACTTCAACTTGAGAAGGATCGAGCGTTATATGGTAGCTGCTTGGGAAAGCGGCGCATCCCCCGTCGTGCTGCTGACGAAGGCCGACCTCGTCGAAAACCCCGAGGAGTTGGTACGCCAGGTTCAGGCTACTTCTCCCGGCGTGCCAGTACATGCGGTCAGTGCGCAGGAGAATGAAGGGCTCGACCAATTGCTGCCGTATTTGAAGCCCGGCACGACGATCGCTGTCGCTGGTTCTTCCGGCGTTGGCAAATCCACGCTGCTCAATTGGCTGGCTGGCAGCGAAGAGCAGCGCGTGCAGGGTGTGCGCGGCGGCGACGATCGCGGGCGCACACAACAACGCATCGCGAGCTGTTCCGCCTGCCGGATGGCGCGCTGCTCATAGACACGCCAGGCATGCGCGAGTTGCAACTTTGGGAGCAGGATGGCGGTTCGGACGCGCATGCGGATGCTTTTGCCGACATCGAGGAGTTGGTACAGCGATGCCAGTACCGCGACTGCACGCACGGCAAGCGCGAACATGGTTGCGCGATCAAGTCCGCACTGGCTCGCGGCGAGCTGGATGCCGGCCGCTATGAGAATTATCTCAAGACCGGGCGCGAGCTCGCCCGGATTGCCCGCAAGGAGCAGATTGCGGCGCGCAAAAACCTCACGCCGGCCCAGAACCGGCTGCGCAACAAGCAGGAGCGTCGCTCCGGCAAACACTCCTCGCAAAGCTGGGAGTGAGGCGGGACGCGCTTTCGGCGCAGACGGCTCAGTAGCACACGGAGCGAAGACGCCTCATCCCCCCTTCTAAGCTCAGCACGATTCGTTAGAAGGACAGACATGAAAAAAGCGAGCCCTGCACAATCTGTGCTTGGCTCGCTTTTGTATTTAATAATAAGCAGTCTAGCTCTGGCCGATTACTTTTCCTACGCGGGTCAAGATGTCGGTCGTCGAAGCGGGATCATTCACATCATATTCATCGATGTTGAGGCGCAACACCGGACATGCGCTGAACTCGCCAATCCACCGAGCGTACCGAGCATGCATATGCTCCCAATACGAGACATCGGTTTGGATCTCCATCTCTCTGCCTCGCTCCGTAATCCTTCTAAGGATCGACGGAAGGCTTCCCTCGATGTAGATAAGGACATCGGGATGCGGGAAATATGGCGTCATAACCATAGCCTCATACAGGCTGGTATACGTTTCATAATCGACCTTGGACATCGTCCCTTGGTCGGCGTGCATTTTGGCAAAGATGCCCGTATCCTCGTAGATCGAGCGATCCTGCACAAAACCTCCACCCAGCTCGAACATCTTCTTCTGTTCCTTGAAGCGCTCCGCCAGGAAATAGATTTGTAAATGGAAGCTCCATCTCTCGAAATCGTGATAAAACTTGTCCAAATAAGGGTTGTAGTCAACCTGCTCCAGCGACGTGCGGAAGCCCAAACGCTGTGCCAGTGCAGAGGTTAGAGTCGACTTGCCGACACCTACCGTTCCGGCGATTGTGATGACCGCATTGTCGGGAATGCCGAATGGGTTCATTGTGATAAGCACTCCTTTACGCGGTGAACGATCTGCCCAAAATGCTCCGGATTGGCAACAAAATCGACCTCGTTCCCATTAATCGTGATAATCGTGGTAGACGGCTCACGTTCCGCCAGGGAAGTCATTGCCGCATCATAATCCTGAATTAGTTGCTGCAGGTAATCTGCGGATATGTCCTCCTCGAACGAACGGCCCCGCTTGGCGATCCTCTCCAGCAGAACCTCCAGATCGGCGCGGATGTACAAAATGAGATTCGGCTTGGGCAGATCATCCGTCAGCACATGGTAGATGTGGCGGTATTTGTCCCGCTTGATTCCTTTTAACGTGCGCTCGCTGAATATCAGGTTTTTGTAGATATGATAATCCGAGATGATCGACTGGCCTTGGGTGAGCTTTGGAATGACGGCATCCTCAAGCTGCTTGTATCGGTTGCACAGAAAGAACATCTCTAGTTGAAAGCTCCAGTCGTCCATGTCCTGATAGAACTTATCAAGAAAAGGATTCTCCTCCACAATTTCTTTGACCAACGGAAGCTGAAGCTCGTCCGCCAGCATGGAGGCTAGCGTCGTTTTGCCAGCCCCGATCGGGCCTTCGACGGCAATGTATGGTGCGTGGTTCATCGTTGTTGCTATCCCCCTCAGATACGGTCCATGAGAAAAAATGACCTTCCCATTATAGCCGCTCCGGCGGCAAAGGAGAACGGGGAAATTCGACCGGTAAGCTCCCACCTGGCGTTCGCTTTGCGAAGCAGACAAAAAAGCCGTCCCTGAGCTATGTCCTGCATAGCTCAGGGACGGCTTCGCGAATCAATCAACGTCGATTCAAGCAACCGGAGCAGGCATCGCGGCCATTTGTCGGCCTAAAGCGCGCAGCTCTTCTTTTTCAACATCCGTAGGATTGAACTCCACCTTGAAGCCCGGCGCAATCACCGTCGCTCCGCGCTCCTTAAGCTTAGTCTCAACCTGATCCACCGCTCCGCAGTAAATATCATACGAAGTATCACCAGAGCCAAACGCAGCCGCAGCCCGCCCCTCCAGGTTCACTGCGTCCATTCCTTCATAGAAATCCAGGAATTCATCCGGCAGATCGCCTTCTCCCCATGTATAGGCTCCAATCAGAATGCCCTCATACTGCTCCAGCTCGGAAGCTTCGACATCCATAATGTCGCGAATGACCGCCTGCGCCCCCACCTCGCGTACGCCCTCGGCGATCGCATCCGCCATTTCTTCCGTGTTGCCGGTCATGCTGCAGCATACAATAATGATTTTATCCATATTTCTCTGCCACTCCTCTTCTCGGATGGTTCAACCTACCGGCACGCCGTCGATCTGACGGATACCCTCATACAATGTAGCCAAATACATCTGTTCACCGCGTACGTCCACATCCGTTACCGGTCCGCAGGCATCAACGGAGCGCATAGCCAACCTGCCGCCAAACCAGCAAAGCCGATATAAACCACGGTCAGTACAAAGCAGTAATTGCTTGCCGCGCACAACGACCGAGAACAGAAACAGTCCTTTATAACGGAATCGCTCAAAGCCTTTCTGCGGATTGCCAACTACAAGTTCACCGTGCTCACTCACGCCGATTAGCTGACCGTTATAGATCGCAAGACTGGTAACGCCAGTGCCCAGGTCGAACTCCATCCAAGCGGAGCTGAAGCGGTCGTAAAGCGCCAATCCCTTTTCACAGCCTAGGATGAGGTATTGCGGAACGTTCAGAATGTCGTAAACCTTGCGGTCCGGAAATGCTGCCATTCCCCAAGATGCGCCATGAGAGCACCACAACCCATGCGACGTGCAAGCGTAGAGACAGCCGCCTTCGGCACGGAACTGGAAGCAAGGCAGCTCTAGCTCCTCCTGTTCCCACTGCTCTCCATCGTATGAAATGAGACCTTCGCTCGTACAGGCGTACAACGTTTCTCCGGCCATTACGAGCCGGTTGACGGTATGACCTTCCTGTTCCGGCGCACTAATTCTCACCCATTCGCCTTCCAAGCGGCGGCTGTAGATGCCGGATCCCATCGTTGCGGCATAAAGCGTTTCGCTGCCCGCCAGCACCGATGAGCAAGACAACGGCTCCCGAGCTTCCCTCGTGCTCGCCGCGTGTTCGGTCGACATTGCTGCTTCCCCCTTCTTACTCGTTCCTGCAGATTGCTGCTGATATGGCACGCATACGGCAACACAGCGTTCCCGGCTGTAGGATGTTGCGTGAAAAGTTTATTGGAATATTGCTAATGTTATTAGTGTTATAAGTACTGTCGAAGAGCATCGAATAGATGAATCCGCGTCGCTCAACCTAGTGTGATAATGATTCTCAATTTCAAGTATTATGATAAACATTCTCAATTGAGATGTCAATGCTATCCTTTATATCGCAAACACCGTAGAAATTAACTGAATTTCATCAATAGGATCCGCTGCGCGAACCGATCCTTTTTCCGGCCGCTGCGGGCCGGGTTTTTCAGTGGGATCCCATAGATGAAGGAATTAAGTTACCGACGCAGCTCCAGCGAGACCGCCACTCCACCATCACGAAATTCGACCGAGCGAATGCCAACCAGCGGCGGCAAAAGATCGCCTACGGGAATCGTCATCGGTTCCAGCAGCGAGTCCGGCAGATCGAGCCCCCTCAGCTTAAGTCCCGCGGGGGTAGCAATCAGATTCGGGGCTCGCCATTCCAACTGATATTTTGCCTGTAGGCCGAAATCCAATAGATCCCGGTAGCGCCCATTAATATCAGCCGTGAGCAAGCCGCCCTGCAGGCCAAACTTCGCTCCATCTACCCGGAATTCCGGCGTCACTTGGGGCTTATCGGAGAGCTCGGAGCGAGCCAGATTATTGATGTCCTCACCGCTAAGAAACAGCTCCGCTTTGCCGGAGCGGATCATCCCTTGAACCTTGCCGACCAGATCAAGTGGAGCGTGATCGAGCGTAAGCTCCTGCTGCGGCCGGACATACCAGATCGCTCCGGCTGTGGCCAAGCCTGCCAGAATAACGAGTGTGAGCAGCAGGCCGAACAATCTTTTCACGAATTTTCCCATGTCAGCTCTCCCTTTTTCTATATAAATGACAGCATCTTCTACAGGAACGTCCGTCCACCAGCACGCTGGGCACGAACTGCTCCGCTGCTCCGCCTCGCCATTGACAAAGCCCGATGCGGGGGGTATAACAAAACACATCATCTCATGTACCGGAAAGGAAGAGAAGAAGCGAATGAACTCCAGCACCCCTTCCCCACAAGACCCAATTCACGTGCCTGCCCAAAGCCATGAGCCTATTGTCAGGATTCCGCTGGAGGAGATCATGCATGCGCAAATGACGCTTAATGAGGTCATTACCCGCACCCCGCTCCAGCATAATCGCGTGCTTTCGGGCCGTTATAACTGTAATGTTCTGCTCAAGCGGGAGGATCTTCAGGTGGTCCGCTCCTTTAAGATTCGCGGCGCTTATCACCGTATCCGCACCTTGCCTCCAGAAGAGCTTGTCAAAGGGGTTGTCTGTGCCAGCGCCGGCAACCATGCCCAAGGTGTGGCCTACTCCTGTCAGACGCTCGGCATTCGCGGAAAGATTTTCATGCCTAGCACGACGCCACGTCAAAAGGTGACGCAGGTGGAGTTTTTTGGCGGCAGCCAGGTGGACATTGTACTCATTGGCGACACGTATGACGATGCCTACGCGGAAGCAGTCAAACAATGCGAGCGCTCTGGCGCCGCCTTCATCCATCCGTTCGACGACCCGGCCATCATCGCTGGAAACGGCACAGTTGGCAAAGAAATCATGGATGCAACCGACACCTTACCAGACTACGTGTTCGTTACTGTCGGTGGAGGTGGTCTGGCCGCAGGCGTCGCTTCCTATATTAAAGCTGTTTCGCCGCGTACCCGCATTATCGGCGTAGAGCCAGAGGGAGCTGCCTCGCTGGAAATGTCGCTGCGCGCCGGAAAAGTGACGCCGCTTGATACGATCGACAAGTTCGTCGACGGCGCAGCAGTCAAACGCATTGGCGATTTGACCTTTGCCATCTGCCGCGAACTGCTCGACGATGTTGTGCTTGTGCCGGAAGGCAAAGCATGTACAACACTGCTGAGCCTGTACAACGAAAATGCAATCGTTGCCGAGCCGGCCGGTGCGCTTGCGGTGGCCGCCCTGGATTTGTATCGCGAAGAGATAGAGGGCAAAACAGTCGTTTGCATCATCAGCGGAGGCAACAACGATGTCGATCGGATGCAGGAAATGAAAGAGCGCTCCCTCATTTATGAGGGGTTGAAGCATTATTTTACCGTCAACTTCCCTCAGCGTACGGGCGCGCTTCGTGAGTTTTTGGACGAGGTGCTCGGTCCGAACGACGACATCGTTCGGTTCGAGTACACCAAAACGCATAACAAGGAGAACGGTCCCGCACTCGTCGGCATCGAGCTGAAGTACCGCGAGG
Organism: Paenibacillus herberti; assembly: GCF_002233675.1. Classification (GTDB taxonomy): domain Bacteria; phylum Bacillota; class Bacilli; order Paenibacillales; family Paenibacillaceae; genus Paenibacillus_O; species Paenibacillus_O herberti. The sequence goes on from NZ_NMUQ01000002.1 coordinate 275,744, forward strand.
ACTACAGCGGCTTGATCGGCCGCATGAAGGCCAGAGGTTATCAGTTCGTCGAGCTGAACAAGGACCCAGTGTTGTTTGATCTGTTGATTTGATGGATTTGAAGGGTTAGTGCGGATTGCCGCGCTCGTACGCGAGTGATCTGGCGAGCTTGTATGCGAGTGATCTAGTATGCGAGTGATCTGGCGAGCTTGTACGCGAGTGTTCTAGCGAGCTCGTACGCGAGTGATCTGGCGAGCTTGTACGCGAGTGATCTTGTATGCGAGTGATCTAGCGAGCTCGTACGCGAGTGATCTGGCGAGCTTGTACGCGAGTGATCTAGCGAGCTCGTACGCGAGTGATCTGGCGAGCTTGTACGCGAGTGATCTAGCGAGCTCGTACGCGAGTGATCTTGTATGCGAGTGATCTAGTCAGCTTGTATGTGAGTGATCTAGTCAGCTTGTATGTGAGTGATCTAGTCAGCTTGTATGTGAGTGATCTAGTCAGCTTGTACGCGAGTGATCTGGCGAGCTCGTACGCGAGTGATCTAGCGAGCTCGTACGCGAGTGATCTATTCAGCTTGTATGTGAGTGATCTAGTCAGCTTGTACGCCAAATAAAGAGGCTCGTTGCTCAAAGCTTAATGCCCGCTCTCCGAACCCTCGGAAGCGGGCATCTCTATTTCCGGGACGGGGCAAGACTCAAGTAACTTCGACTTCTTCCTTGGCTCGTCAGGGCCACTTTTGACGCGCTCAAGTAGCTTTGACTACTTGCTTTGGCTCGGCGGAGCCGCTTTCGGCGCGCTCAAGTAGCTTTGACTACTTGATTGGCTCATCGAGGCCGCTTTAGGCGCGCTCAAGTAGCTTTGACTACTTGATTGGCTCATCGAGGCCGCTTTAGGCGCGCTCAAGTAACTTTGACTACTTGATGAGCTCGATGGAGCCGCTTTAGGCGCGCTCAAGTAGCTTTGACTACTTGATTGGCTCGGCGGAGCCGCTTTCCGCGCGCTCAAGTAGCTTTGACTACTTGATTGGCTCATCGAGGCCGCTTTAGGCGCGCTCAAGTAACTTTGACTACTTGATGAGCTCGATGGAGCCGCTTTCGGCGCGCTCAAGTAGCTTTGACTACTTGATTGGCTCGGCGGAGCCGCTTTCGACGCGCTCAAGTAGCTTTGACTACTTGATTGGCTCGTCAGGACCGATTACGACGCGCTCAAGTAGCTTTGACTACTTGATTGGCTCATCGAGGCCGCTTTAAGCGCGCTCAAGTAACTTTGACTACTTGATGAGCTCGATGGAGCCGCTTTAGGCGCGCTCAAGTAACTTTGACTACTTGATGAGCTCGATGGAGCCGCTTTCGACGCGCTCAAGTAGCTTTGACTACTTGATTGGCTCGGCGGAGCCGCTTTCAGCGCTCTCAAGTAGCTTTGACTACTTGATGAGCTCGATGGAGCCGCTTTCGGCGCGCTCAAGTAGCTTTGACTACTTGATTGGCTCGATGGAGCCGCTTTCGGCGCGCTCAAGTAGCTCTGACTACTTGATTGGCCCGTCGGAGCCACTTTTGACTCGCTCAAGTAGCTTTGACTACTCGGTCTGATTATCAGCAACGCTTCTCCCAATCAATTTCTATCCAACATACTCTGATTATAAATGTATCTACAAACTCGAGAGCCATTGGATATCGCTTTTATTTTCCCAACCAACGATAATTTCCTTAGGTATTTGATTGCTGTCTTTTCATGGATACCTACTTCTTTCGCTACTTTGTAAGGATAAATCGCAGTACTTTGTTGCCTAATGTAGTTGAGCAAATTAGATTCAATTTTAGACACATTTGCTTTTTCTTGATTCGTTGCCAAATAGGGCTGTAATAAGTTTTTCATCATGGATCGAATCAGTTGAGGCTCGTGGTTGAGTGTATCGTAGGGAATGGAGATGTTACGGTAACCAAGTGTTTGCAAATAAAGCTCTCTCATAAGTTCCCGGCTATATTTTGTACGATCCGTCTGCTGCACATGGGGGCCATAGCCTTTCACATCAATGTTAAATCGGTGGATGCCGGCCAACCATACAAAGTCCAAGTAACAAGGAGCCCCTCTCCAGTCGACTATCTCGTACTCGGGATGAAGATTGTCAAAGTTGCCGAACAGGGGCCACCAAACCTCACGTAGAAAAAGGATCTCACCATGGGAATGCCCTCTTCTGAGCCGGTCCCTCCTTTCCCCTTTGCGAGCTTTAAGATGTTGGTTAAGCCATTTTTCATGAGCTTGATCGAATCCGCTGAAATCAATAGCTTTCATAGTCCACCACTCCTTCTCACTCACTGATTTAGGAACAAAAAAAGTCCTGTCTCCGAACATTGATCGTTGTCTGCAAGTAGACCTCCTCCTAAGAGAAAGAAATCTTGCACACAAGATCAATGGGAAACAGGACGTTCTTCGTCACTGTGATATTGCAATAGCTACACTTAGATTTTAGTTTGACTGTCGGAAGTCCGCAAGAGCTTAAATGTGTTCATAGTGTTCATAGTGTTCATAGTGTTCATAGTGTTCATAGTGTTCATAGTGTTCATAGTGTTCATAGTGTTCATAGTGTTCATAGTGTTCATAGTGTTCATAGTGTTCATAGCGTTCATAGTGTTCATAGTGTTCATAGTGTTCAATGTGTTCATAGTGCTCAAGCACTCATCACGCCCGGATCACATGTTTGCGAGCATCGAGAATAATACCGGCCGTCTCCTCAATAGCGCGGTCCGTCACATCCACGATCAGGCAGCCAAGCTGGCGAAAAAGAGTCCGCGCATGCTCCAGCTCCTCCGCCACACGCTCCAGGCTAGCGTAGCTAACACCGGAGGGCAAGCCCATACTTTTCAGCCGCTCAATGCGGATGCTGATTAGCTTTTCCGGGTCCATCGTCAGTCCGACGAAACGACCGCGCGGTACGCGGAACAGCTCTTCGGGCGGTTTCACCTCAGGCACGAGCGGATAGTTTGCTACTTTGTAGCCTTTGTGAGCGAGATAGATGCCAAGTGGAGTTTTGGATGTACGGGAAACGCCGAGTAAAATCAGATCCGCATCGCCCCAGCCGACAATATGCTGCCCGTCGTCCGACTTGACCGTGAACTCAACGGCTTCGACCCGGTTGAAGTAATCCTCATCCATCCGATGCAGCAATCCGGCCTGCTGTTTGGGTGCTGAGTTGAACGTCCGCACGAAGCCTTCCATGACAGGCCCCATAACATCGACCGCAGAGACACCTAGACGGACCGATTCCTGTCTGATCATCTCGCGCAGCTCCGGAAGCACCAGTGTATATACCACGAAACTGCCGATTGCAGCGGCATGCTCCATCAACTGGCGGATCTCATCTTCAGATTTGACGTTCGCCCAACGCTCCAACTGAACGGATTGCGCCTCGAACTGCTTAAGAGTTGCCCGGACGACCGTCTCCGCTGTCTCTCCCGCAGAATCAGAGCAGACTAAAATCCTCTTCATCTCTTCGTTCAAGTTTTATCCCGCCCCCTAGCCGTCTCGCTCTCGCCTGGACCTATGTTTAATTCCTAGCGGAAGCCTCATAAAAAAGCCGCATTACCGTCGTTTTCGTAATACGCCCGACGGCTTCTAGCCCTGCATCCGGTCCGCCCTGACGAGGCTGGACAATCGGCACCCCATCGATCTCGCGGGCAATCATGATCGCCATTGCGTCGCGCACCGTATGCTGGGGCGTGATCGTCGCCAGATTAGACAGGCGAGTCATCACCAGTCCAAGCGGCATAGACGAAGCCTGCGGATTGCCAATCGCAACCTTGAGCAAGTCCTTGCGCGAAACAATACCCGCCAAACGTCCCTCGGCATCGACAACAGTAAGGCTGCCTACATTTTCCAGAAACAATGCCACAACAGCATCACTGACCGTCGCAGTCTCACGGAGTACAACCGGAACCTCCATAATTTCGCGCACTGGCAGCATAGCTGCATCGGCAGCTCCGTCCGGGCCCGATTCGCTCCCGCCGTCCTTACCTAGAAAATAGCCGACTTTAGGCTTGGCATCCAAGTAACCGAGCATGACGAGCAGGCCGAGGTCGGAGCGGATCGTTGGACGCGTCACCCCGAGCAGCTCAGCGATCTGCTCTCCCGTAATCGGAGCACGCCTGCGGACCGTTTCCACGATCTTTTTTTGCCGCGTTGTTAGTTTGATCGCCGTTCCCTCCGCTCGCTTCATCTTCTCCACCATTGTACCCGATGCCGAAGGATTTTTACACCGGCACGGCTTCTTTGCGACCAGGCAGTGGATCAGCCTCAAGAACGGCTTGCGCCGCTGCAATGCGGGCCATCGGAATGCGATAAGGGGAGCAACTGACATAGTCGAGTCCGATCGCATGGCAAAAGAAAATCGATTCACGGTCGCCGCCATGCTCGCCGCAAATGCCGGTTTTAAGATCCGGTCGCACCGCGCGGCCGTTCTCCGCCGCCATCTGGATCAGTTGCCCAACACCGTCCGTGTCCAGCACCTGGAATGGGTTGCTCGGCAGTAGTTTGCGCTCCACATAACGGGCAAGGAACTTGCCCTCGGCGTCATCGCGACTGTAGCCGTAAGTCATTTGCGTTAAATCATTGGTACCAAAGGAGAAAAAGTCCGCATGCACCGCGATCTGCCCCGCCGTCAGCGCCGCTCTCGGCACCTCGATCATCGTGCCGATGCGGATCGGCCGCGCCTCGCGCTGCTCCGCCGATAGCAGGCGGCGAGCGGTCTCCTCGACCTCCGCCCGCAGCAGTCCCAGCTCCGCGGCGGCGCCAACGAGCGGGATCATAATTTCCGCACGCACATCCACGCCCCGCTCCGCGCAGGCTGCCACTGCGCGGCATACTGCCTCCGCCTGCATCCGGTAAATTTCCGGATGCATAATGCCAAGGCGGCAGCCGCGCTGGCCGAGCATCGGATTCGTTTCGCGAAGCGCCTCCGAGCGCCGCAGCAGCCTTTGCAAGTGCAGCCGCTCCGCTTTTTCCGTTGTCGCATCCAGCTTGCGTTGCAGCTCCTCCCGTCCCGGAAGGAACTCATGCAGCGGCGGGTCCAGTAGCCGGATCGTAACCGGTAAGCCGTCCATGGCCTCAAAAATGCCCTCGAAATCCTGCTGCTGCATCGGCAACAGCTCAGCCAGAGCATTCTCACGCTCAAGTTCTGTTTCAGCGGCGATCATCTGTTGCATGACTACCAGTCGTTCCGGCGCAAAAAACATATGCTCCGTGCGGCATAGCCCAATCCCCTGAGCGCCGAGTGAACGAGCGGTCCGGGCATCCTCCGGCGTATCTGCATTGGCATATACCGCCAGCCTGCGAATTTCGTCGGCCCAGCGCAGCACCTTAAGCAACTCCTCCGATGCAACCGGCTCGCGAAGCGGCATCTGGCCTAGAATGACCCGGCCCGTGCTGCCATCCAGCGTCAGCCAGTCGCCTTCACGGATGAATGTGCTTGTGCCTTTGCCAGAAGCTGCAGCTGCACCTGCACCTGCACCTGCACCTGCACCTGCACCTGCACCTGTTCCTACACTTAAACTCGCAGCCACGCCTGTGCCTATTCCCCCACGCACCGACATGCAGCGTGCATCCACATCAACTTCCAGCGCCTCGCAGCCGCAGATGGCCGGCTTGCCCATGCCACGCGCCACTACTGCGGCATGGCTCGTCATTCCGCCGCGACTCGTCAAAATGCCCTCCGCGGCGAGCACGCCGTGAATGTCATCCGGCGTCGTTTCCGGCCGGATTAGAATAACCGGCCGGCCCTCACGGCTCCAGCTCTCAGCGGTATCCGCATCGAAAACAGCCATGCCGATTGCCGCCCCTGGCGAGGCCGGCAGCCCGCTTGCGAGCGGCTGCGCCCCGGCCGACTCGTCGATGCCTCGGTGCAGCAGCTGCTCTAGATGAGGCAGCTCCACCCGCCGAACCGCTTCCTCACGGCTGATCCTGCCTTCGCGGACAAGATCAACCGCAATGCGCAGAGCAGCTTGAGCATTGCGCTTGCCGCCGCGCGTTTGCAGCAAAAACAGCTTGTTATGCTCCACCGTAAACTCGATATCCTGCATATCGCCATAGCGCATCTCCAGCTTCGAGCACCATGTCTCCAGCTCGTCATATACTTCCGGCATAATGTTTTGCAGTTCTGCGATCGGGCGCGGAGTTCGCACTCCCGCAACCACGTCCTCTCCCTGCGCATTTACGAGGAACTCTCCGTAAAGACCCGGCTCTCCAGTAGAAGGATTACGCGTAAATACAACCCCTGTGCCGCAATCGTCTCCTTTATTACCAAAAGCCATCTGCTGAATCGTCACGGCCGTTCCCTGCAAATCAGAAATTCGGTTGATCCCACGATAAATTCGAGCTCGCTGATTGTTCCACGAACGGAATACCGCTTCCACAGCGAGCCTCAGCTGCTCCAATACATCTTGCGGGAACGGACGACCGGCAGCAGCAGCAACCGAATTCTTGTACTGCTGGACCAGTTCTTGCCACGCAGCGCCACTCAATTGCTGATCCTCTGTGCAGCCGTGGTTGTGCTTGAGCTTTTCCAGCAACCGCTCGAACCGCCAGGAATCCAGTCCCAGCACAACTTCCCCGAACATCTGGATAAGGCGACGATAACAGTCGTAAGCAAAGCGCTCGTCTCCGGTCTGGGCCGCCAACGCTTCCACCGTTTCATCGTTCAGGCCAAGGTTGAGGATCGTATCCATCATGCCCGGCATGGAGGCCACCGCCCCGGAGCGCACCGAAACGAGCAAGGGATCTACGCGGTCTCCTAGCCGCTGGCCCGTCTTCTCCTCCAGTCTGCTAAGCGCCTCTTGAATACTCGCCCACAGCTCTTCGGAAAAAACTTCGCCATCACGGAAATAGTCCATACAAGCCTCCGTCGTAACGGTAAAACCGGGGGGCACAGGAACACCGGCCGCTGTCATCTCTGCCAGATTAGCCCCTTTGCCTCCTAGCAGGTTTTTCATGCCGAAATGGCCTTCCTCGAAAAAATAAACCTTCCGCTCCGCCATCCTCTATTCCTCCCCAGCCGATGCCACTACCGCTGCCATAACCGCTGCCGCTTCCGGCTGCAGCTCTCGACAGTTCAACGACTCGCAAAGACTATAAAAACGCCTGACTCTGTTCGTAGGAAGCGTATACATAATCTCATTGCAATTCCGGCACAGCACCAGACCGTATTCCAACTTGCTGCCCACCACAGCCGCTTGTTCCGCTTTCATGTGCTCATCCCCTTTTGAGAATTAATGGTATAGGCCTTCCATCCCGCTAACAGTCCAACGCGTTAAACATTCATCCTGTTAAAATAAAACCTGTTCCTGAACATCAGCCCACCGGACTTCCTTTCCGCAGCGGCTGGAAATCAGGTCAGCTAAATCGATGACGCGGCAGGCGTAGCCCCACTCGTTGTCATACCAGGCGCTGAGCTGGATGGAGCTGCCGCGGACGAGCAGACTGAGCCCGTCAACAACGGCGGACTTGTCGCAGCCGATATAATCGGCCGAAACGAGCGGCAGCTCGCTGTAGCCGACATATGCCCCTATGGGACCAGTTGTCGCTTCCTGAAATGCCGCTCGAACAGCTTCAGCGCCAACTGGCTCGCCAAGCTCAAGTTGCAGCTGCAGCAGAGATACATCCGCTACCGGGACGCGTACCGCCGTGCCTTGAATGAGCGGCGCAAGCTCCGGAAGCACCTCTTTAAGTGCTTTGGACATGCCCGTGACGGCCGGTACGATTGAGGAAGTGCAAGCCCGGGCCCTTCTCAAGTCGCGATGCGGATTGTCCATATGATTCTGATCGTTGGTAAAAGCATGGATCGAAGTCGCCCAGCCTCCCCGCACGCCAAAGGCCTGATGAAGCACCTTCAGCACCGGTGCCAGGCAGTTCGTCGTACAGGATGCAGCTGAAATTAGGCGATGCAGCTCCGGGTCAAATGCGGATTCGTTCACGCCCATGACGGCGGTCAGATCCGCCTCCCCGGGAGAGGTCAGCAGCACTCGCGCCGCTCCTGCCGTCAGATGCCCCTCCATACCGGCACGCTTTGTGAATGCTCCGGTGGCGTCAATGACGAGGTCAATGTCAAGCCGTTTCCACGGCAGTCGGGCTGGGTCTCTTTCGGAGACGAGCTCGATTCTGCGTGACCTTACGATCAAGCTGCTATCAGACGGTTCAATACCGCCTTCCCACCGTCCATGCACCGTGTCGTATTTCAGCAGATGGGCAAGCGTTTCGGCCGGGCAGGTCGTATTGATGGCAACTAGCTCAAGTCCAGATGATGAAGGCAGATCGAGCAGTCGCCGTATGCACAGCCTTCCGATTCGTCCCGTTCCGCTAATCGCAACCCGCATGATGCATTCTCCTTTAACTCTAAAATATAATACTCATAAATTATTTATGACGCCTAATAAGATATGCGTTCCCGATAGCAATATGCTTGAACGCCGGCGTCAGCCGATTGCCTGTTCTCCCCGCTCAACTGCCTTCAGCGACAAATCATGGCGCGTATGAATATACCTTACGGTGCGCGTAGCTGCCCGCATGACGACCGAATGGGTATGCGCCATACGGCCCGGCAAATACCTAACGCCTTCTAGGAAGTCACCCTTCGTGACACCTGTAGCGGCAAAAATAACATCTCCATTACCAGCCATATCCTTCGTACCGAGAACTCGGGACGGGTTGGAGATTCCCATTAGAATACAGCGCCTTAGCTGTTCGTCATTTTCCGGCAACAGCCGGCCTTGGATCTCGCCGCCCAGGCATTTGATCGCCGCAGCCGCCAGCACACCTTCCGGCGCTCCGCCCGAACCAACATAAAGGTCTACGCCTGTCTCGGGATAACAAGGGGCCATCGCTCCTGTGACATCCCCATCAGTCAGCAGCCGAATGCGGACGCCGAGCTCTCGCAGCTCGCTCATTAACGCGGCATGGCGCGGCCGATCGAGCAGGAGCACGGTCAGCTCCGACAACGGCTTGTCGAGCTCACGCGCTGCTTTGCGTACTGTGGCGGATAACGGATCAAGCAGGTTTAGCCTTCCAGCCAGCTCCGGACCAACAGCGAGCTTTTCCATATACATGTCCGGAGCATGAAGCAGTTGGCCTTTGGGTGCTAATGCCAGTACGGAAATTGCATTGTTCAACCCCCGCGCAGCCAGCTCCGTGCCTTCCAGCGGATCAACGGCTACATCCACCTCCGGGCCGATCCCGGTACCAAGCTTCTCGCCGATGTACAACATCGGAGCCTCGTCCATCTCACCTTCTCCGATGACTACTTTGCCGCGAATCGAGATCGATCCGAACATTCTCCTCATCGCTTCCGTAGCAGCATCATCCGCTTGCATCTTGCTGCCTCGTCCGACCCAAGGCGCGGACGCCAGCGCCGCAAGCTCGGTTACACGGACAACCTCAAGTGCCAATTCCCGTTCCATGCCCTCACCCCTTCCGCCTCTACTTGCTTAAGTTTCAATCTCAGAAATAATGTAACACAATTAAATATGAGTCACAATAGGCGAATAATCATCTATTTAGGATGCATAAATGAGCAGGACGTCCCAAAAGCCCCACTCTAAATCTAAAAATCATTAAGCTGCATCAGCAAAACGGGAGGAGACTGAGCATGGCTCAGTCTCCTCCCGTTTTTTTCTGTGAATGCTAATATCAAATCTCTTTTAATGCCAACTAATCTCATCGCACACCAGTTCGACCATTCATGCTCTAACGGAACTCAGAGAGCTTATTCCCCATCAAACACGGGTTCAAGCCAGCTAACGAAACTGAGAAGCGTTATTGAGGTCAGAAATGATGATATTCCCAAGAAAATGCCGAAATAGCGTCTCTCAGTTTCGTTACGCATGGAGATGCATTTGAGGTGCATTGAAGGTGCATTGGAGATGCAAAAGTCCCCCGCATTGCTTCCCACTTTCGCTACGTAAGGCCAGTCAGGAATTCCTGGTCGGCCTTAAAAATTTGTGAGAGCCCCCGATCAAAAGAGAGAGCTTACCAAGCGTAAGCGCTAGGGGCTTCGCCGCCCGGTCCAGGGAAAATTTCGTCGATGCGCTTCAGCGCGCTCTCGTCCAGCTTAATCTCCACAGCGCGCAGCGAGCGCTCGAATTGCTCCAGCGTGCGAACGCCGATGATCGGCGCGGTTACAGCAGGCTGATGCAGCAGCCATGCTAAGGAGACCAGATCCTCCGTCTCGCCAAGTTCATCGCAGAGCTTCCCGTACTGCTCCAGTTGCTCCCAGTGTTTCTCCCAGCGCTGATCGCCACTGCGACTGCCAGCATCGCCGCGACGGATATTGCCAGAGAGCGAACCTCCGTCAAGCGGACTCCACGGAATGACCCCGATACCATGCGCCTGCGCCGAAGGCAGCACCTCCAGCTCAGGCAGGCGGGTCAGCAAATTATATTTATGCTGCTCCGACACGAGGCCGAGTAGACCGCGCGCTTTGGCCTCGCCCTGGGCTACAGCCAGATCCCAGCCGGCAAAGTTGCTGGCGCCGACATAACCGATCTTGCCCTGCATTTGCAGATGGCTGAAAGAATTCCATAACTCGTCCCATCCGACGCTGCGATCCACATGATGCATCTGATACAGCTCAATATGGTCGGTCTGCAGGCGACGCAGCGAGTCCTCTAGATGACGGCGGATTTTGTAAGACGATAAGCCGGGCTGATGATTAGGCCCATCCACGTTATTATGCATATCTCCATAAACCTTGGTGGCGAGTACAGTGCGCTCCCGACGGTTTTCACCTTGAGCAAACCAGCGCCCAATGATCTCCTCGGTCAGACCGGCATTCTCCCTCCAACCGTAAATGTTGGCCGTATCAAAAAAGGTAATGCCGGCGTCGAGCGCCGCATCCATAATGGCAAAAGCTTCTTTTTCCTCCGTGCTGACTCCGAAATTCATCGTGCCAAGGCAAAGGCGGCTAACCTGCAATCCTGAGCGTCCAAGCTTTGTGTACTCCATAATCGATTCAATCTCCTTCCGCAGCTAGAGGATGAATAACGATTCAAGTATACCTCTGACTTCTGAACGTTGACAAAAAAAACTCCTTTAGAAATCGATAATCTCCCGCTAATAGAGGAAGTCTAAACTATTAGGCAACGAAGGAACTGCCGGCAAGCCAGCATAACAGCTGTACTAGCCATAGGCAGAGCCGACTTAAGGAGGTTACATCGTTGAAGCTTCTCACCCGATCCATCGAGCAAGCCTCGCCAGTCCTTCCTGCTCCCGTCTCTTCGCCGGATGGCGGCAGCCTTGAACTTGGGCGCCAGCCAAAGCTGATGATTCTGTACGCTTCCTACGGGGAAGGCCATCTTCAAGCAGCCAAGGCCATTCGTGATTCCCTCGTTCAACGCGGCATCCACCGCACGGTGCTCGTCGATCTGATGGCGGAGGCGCATCCTTTACTGAATGAGCTTACTCGCAAAATCTACCGCACCAGCTACACGATCCTGCCAGGCGTTTACGGCTGGGTATACGATCTGACCCGTCCCATGAAATCGAATACGCTTTTTGCGGCTTGGCTGCATTCCTTTGGCCGTTCCAAGCTGCGGAAGCTGCTCCAGCAGGAACAGCCAGATGTGCTGCTCCATACGTTCCCGATATTTGCTGGCCCCGCTTCCCGGGGACTTTTCCGGCCACCGTTAACCGGTGCGGTCGTTACGGACTACGATTTGCACCGACGCTGGGTACATCCCGGCATTGACCGATATTATGTCGCTACCGACGATATGCAGGCAGAGATGAGGGACGCAGGTATCGCACCAGAACGGATCTGTGTGACCGGCATCCCCGTCCGGCAAGGTTTTGAAAAATGCCATCAACATAGCGATCGCGAGCAGTTACTCCGATATGACCTTGATCCCACCCTGCCGCTCGTGCTCATCATGGGCGGCGGCTCCGGGATTATGAACGGCATCACCGCTGCCTGCTCGCTGCTGCTGCAGCAGCCAGATCTGCAAATCGCCCTCGTATGCGGCCGTAACGAAGCATTCGCCAGCGAAACCCGGCGCCATTTCCATACCCATCCGGCAGGGGATCGGCTTCATGTATTCGGCTACGTAGACGCCCTGCATGAGCTCATGCAGCTGGCCTCCTGCCTGGTGACAAAGCCCGGTGGACTGACTCTGGCGGAAGGACTAGCCGCGGGCGTGCCGCTCGTTCTGTATCGTCCCATGCCCGGCCAGGAGCGGCGGAACGCAGATTTCTTAATTCAAAAAGACGTCGCAGCTGCCGCCGGCACTCCTGCCGAGTTGGCGGACGAGATCTTGAAACTCTTCGCTGATCCAGAACGTTTAAGAGAAAGATCGCATCGACAGATGGAACTTGGCAAAGCAGACGGAGCCATCCGGATCGCCGATGATTTGCTACAGCGGTTGTTCGGGTATACGGATAGTGAATACCATTTTTCTCCTAGCTTCGATCAAGGAGGACATATGGATGAACTTTATCCCGAAGCGCTCCGGTAACTCTCAAATCCCACTGTTTGCCATCATCTTGCTGCTCGTTGAATTTGTTCGAGGAGCGGCGCTCGTCAGCTTTTTGCCGTTATACGGCACCAATACACTTGGGCTGACGCTAGACGTAGTAGGTGCCGCGATTACGGCGCATTATTTGACCGATACTGTACTTAAGATGGGCATTGGTTATTTGCTCGATCGATTCTCGATCCGTCTCGTCGTTCTTGTAGGGTTGTTAGCTTCTCTGGCCGGGATCCTGCTGCTTCCTCTAGCGCATACTCCGTGGGTATTCATCTCAGCGGCGGCGCTATACGGCGTCGGAATTTCGCCGATCTGGATCGTCTGCCTCACAGGAGTAAAAGAAGATAAACGCGCGACCCAGATGGGCACTCTGTATACGATCTGGTTGGGCGGCCTCGGTGCAGGGCCGATCGTCTGCAATATCGTGCTCGATTACAGCAACCGCGCCGCTTATCTCATGTTGCTTGTCAGCATACTAGCTGCTTTGGCGCTAGCCTTGTTCATCAGCGGCCGGAACAACACGGCCGACGTTCAGCATGTCCCGCTGCGGGAGCAGCTTCCCGTACTCAAGGAGCGAATCCATGCATTGCGCCTGCTTTTGCCAGGCATGGTACTGCAAACTGCTGTAGCCGGCATGCTCGTCACCGTATTGCCTACCTTCGTTACGGATAAACTCGCGCTGTCCGGTGCGCAGTACTCGCTGCTGTTGGCCGCAGGCGGAGTGCTGACGCTCAGCGGCCTCATGCCGTTCGGCAAGCTGTCCGACAAGCTCAGTCATCATCGCCGCTGGTTCCTTGTCACAGGCTTTTTTGCCGTAGCAGCAACGCTTTATGCGCTGGCCTCCACGGACAGCTTTGCCGTATGCATTGCGCTTGCTGCGCTGCTCGGCTTTTCCTATGCCGCCGTACTGCCAGCGTGGAATGCGCTGCTGGCAGCGTTTGTCCCACCTAGCCAAAAAGGGCTGGGATGGGGTATGCTGAGCACGGTAGAAGGTATCGGCGCGATGATCGGCCCCGTTGTCGGTGGTGTTATCGCTACCTGGCGGGGAGAGCCCTTTGTCGTCTGGCTCAGCGCCTTGCTATTCGGCATCATCGGGCTGTGTTACTGCTTCCTTCCTTTGGCGGAAGCGTCAAGCAGTCGGACTAAATTATCGAGATAGGTTGTGAGCTTGCTCTCATGAATACTCTTCATGAATGGATGAGTGAAATCAAGTCAATGGATCTGCAGCAGTTGGAGCAGATGCTTCAGAAATTTTCCAATTATGGGCCACTGCCCGGCATTCTGTTGCCTTTTTCGGAAGCGTTTCTGCCCTTCCTGCCGCTGTTTTTATTCATCGCGGCTAACGCCAACATTTATGGACTCGGATTCGGCTTTCTTTTTTCCTGGATCGGCGTTTGCGCGGGCTCCCTCTGCATGTTCGGACTGGCTCGTACTTTCGGATCGGGTCTTGGCATGTGGCTGGAGCGGCGCTTCCCACGGGCCGGCAAATTTTTGGATTGGCTGGAGCGCCGGGGCTTTACACCCGTGTTCTTGCTCAGCTGTTTCCCTTTTTCACCATCCGTACTCGTAAATCTCGCTTCCGGACTTAGCTCGCTCCCCTTCCGTACGTACCTAATGGCCTTACTGCTTGGTAAAGCAGTCATGATCTTCATCATCTCGCTGCTCAGCTTCAATATCGGTGAACTCGCCCCTTGGCGCATCGCTCTAGCCGCTGTTGTCGTTGTGCTGATGTGGCTCGGCGGTAAAAAGCTTGAGACGCGCTACTTAGCCAAATAACGCCCTTCTAATGCTTCCTCAGCAGTCTTGTCATCGGACAAGCCGCTGGCGAGGCATTTTTCAATTCTTTTCGCCGCTCCAATCGCGTTGCCGATTATTGCCTTATCTATGGGTTCATAGTACCGCCTGACCTGCGGCACACTGTTAAGGTAGTCGAAACAAGGGAATAGGAGGAGATCTCATGAGCGACAACCCAACTCACAATGAAATGGAACCCGTCTCGGGGGAGCATGTCGAGGTGGACGGCGTTTATACGAACCAGTGGGGACGCGAGGAAAAATTGCAGCGCGGCGATGTTTTTCCTGCTGATCCGATGTGGGGCTCGACGGAATGGAAGCTGACCGAGCTGGAATTCAGCAACCATCATGCCGGGCATACCGATCCCCGGAGGATTCCGCATGATAGCGCGAACGATCCTGAGAACCATCTTCAGCACCCCCGCCGCCATACTCACAAAGAGCATCGGGGAGACAAATAGGTTTTTCAGCAGCAAAAAGGTGTACCCCGCTTCAAGCGCAGGGTACACCTTTTTTCGTTTGGGATGGTGATGAAGGCCTCGCCAATTCAGCATTCACTGGACGGGGCGAATAGCCCTGAACTAGTCCTTACTCTTCATCGGGAAAATCTGCCACTTGCGGCTAGCATCCTCTGCTTCGCGATTTTGCACTTGCTCGATAAGCTTCTCAAGCCGGCGTAGATGGTATCCGTATTCGAACAACGCCGAAGCGACAAATACGAGCCTGCGATGCTCATCTGGATTTTCTTTCAAATAGTCCGTCAACTGGCGCGCCAAGCTTGTGCCTGTAATGGCATCGTCCTGGATGAACGAGCCGGGCTTGATTTTGTCGTCCAGCTTGAGCAACAGAAACTCGTGATACTTGGTCAGCTCTTCGATCTGCGAGTCTAGACGATTTGCCCACGCCTCTGCACCCGGCGAAGAGAAATAATGCTCCTCGATTACCTCGAGCAAGTCAGCACCCTTGTTCACAGCGCGGATAAGCTGCTTGGCCAGCAGCAGTTGTCTGGCACGTTCTGCACGGCGCGCGGCGCGGAAGCTGCGTTCCTCTTCCAACACCTTGAAGCGCTCCTCCAGCCTGCCAATTATGCCGTGCAGTTTGTCTTTTTCCTGTTTGTACACCTGCTCCTTCATCTCGTCCGAGATAGAGGTACGAAGCAGCAGCGACAGCTGCGTGTAGCTTTCCAGAACCAGATCATGGAACTGCTTGCGCGGACTTGGAGGGAAAATCAGTACATTAACCGCGAAAGCTGCGCCCATACCGGTCAGCACCTGCAGAAAGCGTTCAACGGCAAACATCCAGCCCGTGGAATTCGCCTCCATCACCGCTACGACGGTAACGAGGGTCAATCCAACCGTTGCTTCCATTTTCAGCTTGATGCTGATCAAAATGACTGCGATACACACAATGCCGACCGTAATCGGCGAGCTGCCGATCAATTGCACCGCGCCTAGCGCGATGGCCGCTCCCAGCAGATTCGTCTGGAATTGCTCACTTATCTGCTGCCAAGAGCGGAAGATGGACGGCTGCAGCGTAAAGATGGCCGATACCGCGGGCAGGAGCGGATTGGCAAAGCCGATCAGCCCGCTAAGATAGATGGCCAGTGCCACGGCCATGCCTGTTTTCAGTACGCGGGCGCCAATGGTCATGTTGCGGGTCCTCCTTTTTCTCGGGGAACGGTGCTTGGGTTCAAGTTCAACAAGCCGTCATACCGTTTACTTACCCCGACCGTCCCCACTCTATACCTTTTGCAGGACCAGCCATGTTCAAGGGCCGTGCTCAGCCGATCGACGCATTCTCTCCAGACGCTCCCTTGAAGTCGCTTCTAGCGCTATGATTACGATAAGGAAGCTGGATTTCGAAAGTTGTTCCCGTTCCGAGCTTGCTTTCCACCCGAATTCGGCCCTTGTGATTGTCCACAATTTTATAGGATACCATAAGTCCGAGTCCAGTGCCCTTGTCTTTGGTCGTATAGAAGGGCTGACCTATCTTGGCCAGCTGTTCCTCCTCGATGCCCGGCCCCATATCCGTTACGGAGATCAGCACTTCTTCCCCCTCGCGGCGCAGAACAATCTCGATCTCGCCGCCATCCTGCATGACCTCAATGCCATTTTTCAGTACATTAATGAACACTTGCTTGATCTGCGAATCCACTCCATAGATCCAAAGCGGCTCCTCTCCGTAGTCCACCTTGACCACAATGCCGTAAAGCGCCGCCTGCGACTCCAGCAACAGTACCGTATCCAGCATCATGCAACGTGCGTCGGCAATATCCATCTCGTACACCTGAGGCTTTGAAAGCATCAACAACTCGCTGACGATCGTTTCGACCCGGTTGAGCTCGGACTTCATAATGTCATAATAACCGGAAGCCGATGTTCGGCCGCTCGCAATCAGTTGAAGGAAGCCTTTGAGCGAGGTCAGCGGGTTGCGGATCTCATGGGCGATGCCAGCAGCAAGCTGGCCTGCTACGTACAGTTTCTCGGAATTGATGAGCAGTTCCTCATTCTTTTTGCGCTCACTAATGTCCCGGATGATGACGACGACAGACTTGCCGGCAAAGGTCGATTCGGAAAGAATCAGCTCCGTGTTGATCAGCTTCCCCGTTCGCGTCACCCAGTCCAGCTCAATCGCAGGCCCGTCCTCACAACCGGTTTTTTTAATCGATTTATAGGCTTGATGACGCTGGAGGTGAAGATTCAATCTCTCCTTGTGGTCTGGGTGAAGGAATTCAAAGATGGAGCGGCCGACCATATGGGATTCTTCCGTAATCTCGAACATTCGCAGACCCGAACGATTGACGAACTCCCAGGAGGTACCGCTGATGACGGCGATCATGTCGATGGAGTTTTCCACGAGCAGGCGGTAGCGTTCATTGATCAGGCCATATCGGCGGTCGGCAATCCACGTGACGATACTGAAGGAGATAATGATAATGATGGCCGAACCCATTAGCAGCCCCATCAACAGCATGTAATCGTCAAGCCGGTAATCTTCCATGCTCAGCGATGAATAAAATTGAGTACCAGCAATCATCAATAGATGCATCGCCAGAGCTCCTACCGCGATCAGCAGACAGCTTAGCAGTCTGAAGCGATCTGCATGTTTTTGGTAAAGGAAAAAGGCCGCGAATGAAGGTCCAAGAAAACAAAGGAACGCGGAGCCGGCATAAAACGGATCGAGCTGAAGATGATTAGCCGAATGGCTAAGCATGCATAAGAAATGAAGCATAACAGCCCCGCTAGTCAGCAGCAATGCAGCCGACAGCTGCCGAATCATAGAAGGATTCTCCCGCCTTCCGATCAGTAGCGTTAAGGCAAAATAAGTAGATCCTCCCGATAGAAACAGCGGGACGATCATTTGGGTGCCGGTTACAATAACGGCAACATCATGATAAGCAAGCATGCTCACGGAATGCATGGACCAAGCGCCTACCGCAAATACCGTTGAAGCTCCCATCAACCAATAAACCCGGTGCGACCGGGACTTTTTAAAACGAGCGATCATGCTGAACATCACATAGGAGGCGAGCGCAGCGATAATAAGCGCAAGCACAAGATATAAGGCATGGTCAATGGTTCGAAATGGGATCATCATGAGGCCTCCGAATCTCTCTTGCTGTGGTGGCTATTCCCCGTACCCTTTACGGGCTTTCCACAAATTCGACGGCAGGAAGAAAAATCCTTTGAGTTACTTTTCATTAAAATGAATTTTTATGCATCGTGGAGCATGCTGCCTAGAGTTGATTGCTGATAGACGGCAAGCGCCATGGAACGCCATCCAAGCTTTGTCGCAGACTCCGCACAGCCTAAGGTACAATGGAGACGGTAGGTGTTGAACAAGCATCGTTTCATATCGGAGGCGAAAATAACCTAGTGGAGATGTTCGATGTATACGACGAGAATTGGCAACCGGCAGGCATCGCATCCCGAGAGGATACTCACCGGCTAGGGCTGCGGCATCGTGCTTTTCATTGCTGGCTCATAAACTGCAGCTCCGGTCAGCCAAACGTCCGGTTCCAAAAACGCCAAATAGGCAAGGATACTTATCCCGACTACCTGGATATTACTGCCGCTGGCCATCTGACTGCAGGTGAAGAGGTCTATGACGCCATGCGCGAGATTGAGGAGGAGCTAGGCATCTCTGCTATTTTCGATGAGCTTATCCCTCTAGGGTGGCATGAGAAAAGAGCAACTGGCATTGCCGGCGGTAAGCCGTTTATCGATCATGAGCGGAGCGATGTATTCGCCTTACACTGCGATCTTCCTCTGCTCCAGCATCGACTTCAGCGGGAAGAAGTTTCGGGAATTTATGAAGCTCCTCTGGAGGACCTGATCCGGCTGTTCGAAGACAAAGTGGACATCATTGAAGCGAGCGGAGCCGAATGGGGGAACGATGCTTCTGGTTTCAAGGCAAGCGGGACAATCGCTGGAACTACTACAGGGCTTGTACCCGTTCGGCTCAAAATACAGGCCAAAGACTTCATCCCCAGAGAGCAGGACTATTACGCCGAGTTATTTCGTCGACTGCTTGAGCTCGCTTAGGCGAGCTATCAGTCGGAGCTATGCGCCGGCTGACAAATACAAAGCGACTCATCCGTCTCCAGCTTCATAGGAGACGGATGAGCCGCTTTGTCGGCGGGCTGCGGCGGGCGAAGCTCCTCCGCCTGCGCAGCTGCTATTTGCGTCGCCTGCTGCTGGCGACGAAGCTAGGCTTTGCGGCAGCGCTGCGGCGCTTGCCGCCGCTAGCCTTGCGCGCGGTGCCCGGTGCAGCCTTGCGCACAGCGCCTGGCGGGCTTTTGCGGGAGGCCGAGCTATACACCACCTCGCTCTCCGGAGTCGGCGGCGTAAATCCTTTGACCTTGTTGACGGGGCCAGCTTTCGGCCCCCTGGTCCTACCTCCCATGCCAGGCATTCCTGGCATCCCCTGCTGCATGCCTGGCATAAACCCTGGTCCCGGCATCCCTTGCTGCATACCTGGCATAAAACCCGGCCCCGGCATTCCCTGCTGCATGCCTGGCATAAACCCTGGCCCCGGCATCCCCTGCTGCATGCCTGGCATAAACCCTGGTCCCGGCATTCCTTGCTGCATCCCAGACATCATCCCCGGGAAGCCTGGAGGAGCCGACTGGAATCCTTGTTGAGGCGGCATCCCTCCGCCCATGGCTCTTTCCCAGTTGGAATACCAGTTGTCGATCATGCCATGAATGTTGTAAAAATAAGTCGAGCGCGGCGCCAAGTCCAAATCCTGAAGGATCGGCTCATTAAATAAGACCGATCCGACATCATGGATGCAAGCATGCAGACGCTCCAAGTAGCGACCCATCTCATCCGAAGTCGCAAAGGACTGAGGCTGAAAGCGAAGCCTCATTTCGGCATTTCTATCGTAACAAGGGCTCATTCGAATGCCCTGCGGCACCTCGGTCCACGGCTGAACCAGTCTCATGTCATAACCCTGCGACTGATACCAGCTCAAAACCTTGCGGATGTACTGGCGGTGAAAGCTCAAAAAACGGTCTCCCCAGCCGATGGGGGGAGGGTTATTATTGGTCACATGATTGACATGATGCCATCTTTGATGCTCTTCAAGCAGATCACTCGGAAAATTAGGGATAATCATAGGATGGCCTCCCAAAGGAATCCTTCTGGCATACTGACATTTGTCATAGGATATGCCGGATCGTAGAGGCATGTGCCTGAAAGGAGCCTTTCAAGCGAGAGGAGCATAAGAGGAGAATGTGATGCTGATAAATGAGAACTTTAGGCTGCTTCTAACCGAACAACAATAATCCCGCATTAACCTCGATCATCATAATAAAAATGCTCCGCTAGGAGCTTGCCGCCCGTAAGCTCCAGAATTCCGTAGGAATACCGGGGCTGCCGCCGCTTCTGCAAGGGCGAACCTGGATTGAACAGCAATGAAGTCCCATGCTGCTTCCGATAAGGCGTATGGGAATGGCCAAACAGGATTAAGTTCACCTCTTCCCCTTCAAAGCTGGATAACGCCTTCTGCTCCGTCCATCGGCCCCAGCCTATGTCGCCATGTACAATACCGATCCTGTAACCGCCAAGCTCCAGCAGTTTGCGCCGACCAAAACGGCGAACCATGTCAGCCCCGTCATTGTTGCCGGCAACACCATCTATCGGTGCGATGGCCTCTAGCAGCTCCACCGCTCGGGGCTGCGTCCAATCTCCTGCATGGAGGATCAGCTCAACTCCCTGCAGTCCCCTGACTAGTTCATCTGGCAATTTAATCGCCGAGCCATTCAAATGCGTATCCGATACGAGCCCGATCCTCATCCCCCTACTCCCCTTCCGTCTCCGTCAGCACCAAAAAGCCTCAAGCATCTTGATCCAAGCTTATCATAACGTACTTATCCGTGATACGTTTTGAGCAAGCGGGACCAATTCGTATGAGGCCGCAAGCTTTGTTACAATAGAGAAACGGCCTGCTGACCCGCAAGTCTACCATAGACCCACGTAGTGACATTTAAAAACCACAAAAAGGCGGTCTGGTTTCCCAAATGACCCGCCTTATAGCTGTATAGGTTTTAGAGGAGCAAACTTGCCTCAATATTGAATTCACTTCAGTTGCGTGAGCAGCCAGGCTACGCAAGCGGCCCAGAATGGCAGTGCAAGCATCAGGCCGTTGAGCACTCCGGTCCATAAATGGCCCTCTCTCCGGATCATGCGCATCTCCCCCTCAGTTATAGCTTCATACGCTCCAGTATGCCCGCTGAGATGTCGGCTAGACACTCCGACGAAGCTTTAGATAGATGACAATACCCGATGAAGCGCTTCCACAAACGTTTAAAGCTAGTCACGCTGCTTGCTGGTGTGGTTTCTTGTTGCACGACTAAAGCTGCCTTATATGGATTAAACTATGCAAAGGAGGAAAAGAATATGATCTGCCGAAATGGATGCGCCGCCTGCTGCATCTCCGCCTCCATCTCCACGCCGATTCCGGGCATGCCCCAGGGCAAGCCTGCTGGTCAGCCTTGCGTTCAGTTGCTGCCGGACCTGCGCTGCGCGATCTTCGGTCAGCCCGAGCGTCCACTCGTTTGCGGCATGCTCCAAGCCGAACCGGAAATGTGCGGAGACAGCCGCGAAGATGCGATGGACTATTTAACTCGGTTGGAGCTGGCTACAAGTCCTGGCAAGTAATACGACTTCGCCGCCCTCGGGGCGGTGTGCGTATACGCAGGAAATACGAGAAGGCATAGGTTATACATTCTAGTATGGCAAGTAATACGACTTCGCCGCCCTCGGGGCGGTGTGCGTATACGCAGGAAATACGAGAAGGCATAGGTTATACATTCTAGTATGGCAAGTAATACGACTTCGCCGCCCTCGGGGCGGTGTGCGTATACGCAGGAAATACGAGAAGGCATAGGTTATACATTCTAGTATGAAGAGTAATACACCTTTACCGGAAAATAAAAAAAACGCCGCTCCCGGTACAGGCCGAAAGCAACGTTTTTGCGAAGGGAATGAAACCTGGTAAAGTAATAAATGGTGCTGATGAAGGGATTCGAACCCCCGACCTACGCATTACGAATGCGTTGCTCTACCAGCTGAGCTACATCAGCAAATCCTTATACCAGCGCGCTTTTGAGCTTGTCCGAAGGACAATGTCAGCGGCGACTTTTATAAGGATACGCATTTTCGCGAATATTGTCAAGCGATTGTCGAATCGAACATAACGCAAAAAGTGTGACAGATTTATATCCTGGTTTGCTTGCTTGAAGGAAGGGTAAATAGAGCTAACAGCATCGCTTGCATCGGCTTTCGGAGACTCCCAAAAAGGGAGGCTGTTCGAATAGCCTCACACAACGTAGCAGCAATAGATTGGAGGCGGAATTAAATGCCCTATTCAAAAATTCTTGTCGGTTATGACGGCTCAGAGCAATCTGTCAGAGCACTACGTTCAGCCATGGAGCTAGCCTCTACTTTCAAGTCAATGCTTGAGGTTGTCCATGTATACAATGCCACTCAGGTATTTATAGGAGAAACGATTGCCGCTTCGCCACCAATTGGTACGGAATCACTGAGGCTTGAAGCGGAAACCGTCGCAGCTGAGGCTCGCACAATCATCGCTTCGGTTACGGATACTCCGATTGAAGTTATGATTGCAGAAGGTGATCCAGGCAATAAGATTGTCGACCTGGCCAAAGAACGCGGAGCAGATCTCGTGGTCGTAGGCAGTCATGGTAGGGGCGGCTTCAAGGAATTGTTCACCGGAAGCGTTAGCCGTCATGTCACTCAGCATGTCCATTCCCCTGTCCTCGTGGTAAAGTAAGTCGACTAGCTGGAGCCATTGTATGACCAGGCTAAAAAGAAGTGGGGCCGTCCCAAGAGTCATCGTTAGCTGACTCTTGGGACGGCCCCGTCTTTTTGTGAAAGTTCCTATCGCTTCGCTTCAACATTCGGGAAGCTCGGAGCAGCCAGCTTGTCCATGCACATCCTAATGAAACTGAGAGAGCTTATTCCCTTAAGCCCCCTAATTGAACTGGAGAGTACCCTGAGAAATCAGGTACACCCTGGGCCGCTTTCTGCCCAAGCAAGTAACTTCGACTACTTGCTTTGCTTGGCGGGGTCGTTTTCTGCCCAAGCAAGTAACTTCGACTACTTGCTTTGCTTGGTGGGGCTTTTGCCCCTAGCGCCGGAAGAAGGTTCATTACCCCAGAAATCTGGCGCGTTACCGCAGCATTGTGGGGACTACTACACCGGTTCTGGTTGCGAAGCCAAACACGTCTGGGATACGGTGCGCTCAGCACTACATCGACGTCTCACGCTTGGACAACAAACACCTGTTATTTGAACGCACGATGGACCCTCCGTTTGTGAGAAAGGCGTTTGGGGAGCTAGCGGAGGAGCTTACCTTTGTGCATGAACGAATCCCTCCGAAAATGCCCAACTTGAATGCCTGTATCGAGTCGTTCCATGCTGGTTATTGAGTAAGAAACGCTTTGCTACGTTTGAAGAAGCGTTTCATGCCGTGGATTCTTTCATGAATTTCTACAACCACCGTAACATACACCACAGCTTAAGCAAGCGATCCCCAGCCGAGTTCATGCAATGGATTGCAGCTGAAATAAGGCTTCTGAGTTTCGTTACGCATGTGGGGGAACGTAGCGTTAAGTGCAGTAAAGTTTTCCATTGAGAGAATGGAGATATCGTACTGGTGTTTAGTTGGTGGGCGCAGGCGCGAGAGGTCGAGTTAGTTGGTTGGATTTTTATCTAAATTACTCCAACTCCGCCGCCACGGGCATAATCAGTGTAAACACGCTGCCCTCTCCCTTGCAGCTTTCCAGCTCCAACCGCCCGCCCAGCAGCTGTGCAAGCTGCGAGCTGATCGACAGGCCGAGGCCTGTCCCACCGTATTTGCGCGTTACGGCCCCGTCTTCCTGCTGGAAAGCCTCAAAGATCAGATTGTGTTTCTCTTTCTCGATTCCAATCCCTGTATCGCTAACAGCAAAGCGAACCCACTCTTTCCCGTCGCTTTCCTTCTCTTTTTGTACCTGTAGCCTTATCCCGCCTTGCTCTGTGAACTTAAACGCATTCATGAGCAGATTGCGCAAAATTTGCTGTACTCGCATGGAGTCCGTCTGCATCAAGGAAGGCGCGTCCGGCTCCATCTCCACAACAAAGTTGATTTCGTTGCGATCCGCCAGAGGCTGGAATTGCAACTGCAGCGAGTGGATTAGCTCTAACGTAGAGACCAGCTCTATGTGGATATTCATTTTGCCCGCCTCGACCTTGGACAGGTCCAAAATATCATCGATAATATGCAGTAACTCCTTGCCGGACGCTCCGATCATCGCCGCATGGCGCAGATCCTCCTCGCTGCTTCGCTTGTCTTCATTCTCTTCGATAAGCTGAGACAGCAGCAATATACTGTTAAGGGGCGTTTTCAGCTCATGCGACATATTGGCCAAAAATTCAGATTTATAACGGGAAGACAGCACCAGCCTCCGAGCCTGCTCCTCCAACTCGCGCTTCGTTTCTCGCAGCTCCTTTGTTTGCCGCCGTAAAATATGGTTCATACCCTTGAGCTCACGCATCCGATCCTGATCTTTGCTAAAATCCCGCACCATATAGACAAAAAAACAGCTCAGTAACAGCGTCAATGGAAAGGTTTGAGGGACAATTACGTTCCAATAGGCTCCAGCAGGCAGAAGATCGGATAAATAAATGAGAAAGGTGTGTAGGCTCGTTATTAAAACGATGGCTACAATTCCTTTTTGCGTAAAGCTCCATCCGCAGCGTTTGTACCAGGCAGTGAGCAATGCAGCTGCGATGGCTAAAATAATCATATTTTCGAGACCCGCCAACGAAGCCTGGCTAATACCGAACAATAGTCTGCCACAGCCGATGCCCGCACCAATGACGGCGACTGTCCAAGGTGAGCGGAATAAAAGCACGGCCAGGATAAGAGGTACGATGCGAAGGTCGAACCGAATTTCCTGGGGCATCTCAAGGGCGAACAGCATACTCAAGAAGCCGGACACGATAAAGATACAGGCGGCTAAAGCCTGCTGCGCCCAAGGACGAATGCGATGGAAGAGCATCTTGTACCCCAGATTGAATAAATACGCTATCGTAATCAGTAGGCTAATGTTCAGGAAAAAAATTTTAGAAAAAGCCACTCGTGGCCTCCTATGAAACCTTTTTTACCGCTATTCTACATGATTTTTCGCTATTCTACACCTGCTGTCTCAAGCTAGGTCAGCTTGTTCAGACTTTTGAATTACCCTTCCCTCGATCTCTATCTCTATTTTCATGCGTTTATTGTCGAATAATTAGGTCGACAGAATCATTCACTAATGGTATAAGTTGAAAAAAGTCCCGATTCTTTCATATTCTTTTAATCCGTTTAATGTAAAATGAAGGGAAGCAACTTATTTTAATTAAGGGGGTACCTTATCAAATGATGAAGTCCATAACTTTTAAGGACCGATCTGTCCCCATCTTCTACCCCCCGGGACAAGAGGAAGCGGTTCGGCTGCTGCCGGATAAGCTGAGAGAATATGAGCTTGACTTCGATTTCCGCAAGCGCTGGAAGAGAATCACTTCGGTTCATATATCCCGCGATGTCGCGATTTTCCAATATAACGATGGAACGAAACTTTATTTGGAGGTCTGCTGACGGTCAGGATGCCTAACGGCGCGCTTTGTGATATTCCCGGTGGAAATGCGAAAAACAACAAAAGCTGTCCCCGCCCGTTTTGGCGGAGGACAGCTTTTTGCGGTTGTTCGGCGATGCCAAAACTACTCGGCTCTAGCCACGATATCATCGATAACCTGTAACTCTTTCTCGCTGAAGTCCAGGTTATCCAGGGCACGGATATTGTCCTCGATCTGCTCAACGCGACTTGCGCCAATCAGCGCCGAGGTGACGCGCCCACGGCGCAGCGTCCAGGCGAGTGCCATACTGGCCAGCGACTGACCGCGTTGCTGCGCCAGCTCGTTCAGCTCCTGGATTTTAGCCAAGCGGGCCTCGGTGATATGCTCCTTATTCAGGAACACGCTTGGGCCCCCAGCACGAGAATCGGCCGGGATGCCGCCCAGATAACGATCTGACAGCATTCCACCAGCAAGCGGGGAGAAGACGATAGAGCCGATGCCTTCCTCGTCCAGTACTTCCTGCAGGCCATCTTCGATCCAACGATTGAACATGGAGTAGGATGGCTGATGGATAAGGCATGGTGTGCCCAACTGCTTCAGAATAGACGAGGCTTCCCGCGTCCCCTCCGCGCTATAGTTGGAGAGGCCCACATACAAGGCTTTGCCGGAGCGGACCGCATGATCCAGCGCTGACATCGTTTCTTCAAGCGGTGTATCCGGGTCTGGACGATGATGATAGAAAATGTCGACATAATCGACTCCCATCCTCTTCAGACTCTGGTCCAAGCTCGAAAGAACAGACTTGCGAGAGCCCCATTCTCCGTACGGACCGGGCCACATATAGTAGCCGGCTTTGGTGGACAGAATAAGCTCATCCCGGTAAGGAGCCAGATCCTGTTTCAGGATACGTCCGAAGTTCTCTTCCGCGGAGCCGGGCGGCGGTCCGTAGTTGTTGGCGAGGTCAAAATGGGTAATGCCAAGATCGAACGCCCGGCGCACCATGGCCCGGCTATTTTCATAGCGGTCATTACCGCCGAAGTTATGCCACAACCCAAGAGAAATGGCAGGCAGCTTGAGGCCGCTGCGGCCCGTGCGGTTGTACTTCATCGTCTCATAACGTCCAGAAGCTGGTGTATAGGTCATGCTGAATTCCTCCCTTAAAAGGTTGGTCGATACATAGAAGCTGACAAATGGTAGCGTTAACATGATTACGGGGACAAGTATAACCGATAGCGGCTTCTCCGCCAATCCTGTGGCCCGCCCGTGCTACTACTACTTTGGCACAGGCGGTAGATCAATGAATTTTAACCTGGTAAAGGATGGCCCGGTCGAATCGGAAGGACTGCTTCTTCGGCCATTTTCACAAAAAAGTCAGGCTCCTCGCGTGCAAGTTGCAGCCAAGCGGCGACGCAGGCCGGATCAAAATGTCGATTCGACTGCGCGGAGATGAACTCGATCGCTGCCTGATGAGTCATCGCTTGGCGGTAGGCCCGCTGCGATGTCAGGGCATCGTAAACATCTGCCACGGCAGTAATTCTCGCCAGCAGCGGGATTTGCTCCCCTTTCATCTGATCCGGGTATCCACAGCCATCCCACCGTTCATGATGGGATCTAATGATGGACAGCTCTTCTCTCATAAAGCCGAGGTTGCGGCATAACTCGTACCCTCGAATGGGATGAAGCTCCACGATACTCCGCTCCTCTGCGGTAAGGGCGCCAGGCTTTTTCAAAATCAATTCCGGCACATAGAGCTTGCCTACATCATGGATAATAGCTCCCTGCCCGACAGCAAGCAGCTCAGCAGGAGCTAGTCCCATCCTCTCCCCTAGCTTGAGTGCATAGAGGGCGACACGATAATTATGTCCGGCTGTATAGTCATCCTTTTGTTCCGTGGCCAGAATGAGTTCTTGCACGCTCGGGGAGATGCATTTCTGCAGCCATTCCTGTGGACTTGAACGAAACAGAGCTCTGAGTGCACCGGTAAGCGATGCGCCGCTACCGGCCAGCTGCCTCATCAGCCCTCCCATAACAGTCAGGAGCGAAAACAGCAGCAAAATATGATACATCCACCAGCTAAGCTTCCACGGCTCCCCGCTAACCATGACGATCTGACCTGCGGCCAACCAGCTGCAGCCGTACATAATCGCCAGTTGAAGAGGCATGCCTGCTGTCTTGTAGTCCTTCCAATAGTTCGCGGTGGCATGGGCTAACATGGAAAGTACGAGCAAAGTCAAAATCGGTCTTACTCCCTGCAAGCCTAGCGGCCACTCGTGAAGCATGTGAGGATAGATCAGAGATAGACCCAAAAAGGTGGCTAAGCCCACCGTATAAATCGGTACCAGCCAGCGCTGCATCTCTCCCATTCGAACGGCCAGCCCTCTTGCAGACGGCAAGGAAGACACCCAGATCCACACCGAAGCGGTGAGGACGCCGAGTTGAGAGGACACACCCTGGATGCCGCTATGATTCGTAATAAAACCGGGCGTTGCCAAACCATGCAGCATAAGAAGGCCCGTCATGGAAATAAAGGCGAGGGAAAGAAAGGATATTCCCAAATTCCTCAGCCTTATGCCCGCGTAGCCCAATGCAGAGGCCAGCACTAAAGCCAAAAAAGCGACGGTGCTGACCATATAGAAGTGCATAACGGGCGATTGCAGGTACGGATTAAGCCCTTCAGTCATACGCATCGACTGAAAAAGCCCAAGCGGCAGAAGAAGGATAAGGAATAGGACCGACAAAGCTCGGGCGGCAGGACGGCGCATAGGACGGAAGTTCACCTCGGAAGCCCACACAGGGCTATTGGAGTACGGCCATACAGGACTTCTAGATGCCTATACAAATCCGGCACACTGCTTTAATATGGAAAAAGGCTTTAAAGCTAGCATACCTCATTCTGCAAACTTTTCAAGTCAAGGATGAACCCAGGAGATGATGGAAAATGTCTTCCCAATATCAAGCAAAAGTGTTCAAAGAAACCTACGGGATGGTGGAGCTGGTTGAAGCTTCAACTCGCTCCAGCGTCTTGTTATGCCCCGAACGGGGCGGTATTGCGCTTCAGTGCCGGTTGAACGGCTACGAGCTGTTTTATCTCGATGAGAGCACCTTCCTCGATCCGACGGCCAATATCCGTGGAGGAAATCCGGTCCTTTTCCCAATCAGCGGTCCAGTGGAAAATGGCGAGTACGAGTGGGAAGGCGGACGCTATCGGATGAGTCAACATGGCGTCGCACGTACCGAAGCTTGGGAGATCGTCGACACCGCGGAGAAGGATTCCGCCTCTGTCACTTTGCGGCTGCGCAGCAATGAGCGCACGCTGAAGGCGTTCCCGTTCCAGTTCGAGCTGTTGTTCACCTACACGCTGAAGGACGGACAGCTGACGATCGATCAGGAGTATCGCAATCTTGCGGACCGGGAGATGCCGATGTATCCAGGCTTCCACCCGTACTTCGCTACTTCGCACAAGAATATCGCCTACGGCACCGATGCTTCACGGATGCTGGACTATAACGACCATGCTGAAAAGCCTTTCGAGGGCAGTATCGATCTCGATAGCATGAAAGAATCCGCTGCTTTGCTAAATGCTCGCAAGCCGGAGATTTCTTTCCCGCTGGACAGCGGAATCACGGTCACCTTGGCCTATAGCGAAGCTTTCAAATACATTGTGTTATGGAGTGTGGAGGGCAAGCCATTTCTCTGCGTAGAGCCGTGGATGGCACTGGGCGGCGAACTGAATCGCCGTGAGGAGCTTGTCATCGTTCCAGCGGGCGAGATGGTCCCAGCGCAGCTATCGATCCGGGCTTCACATGAACGGCGAGTTCAAGACTAAATAGAACAGGTTATTCCTTCTAGGGGATCCGCTACGGATTTGCAGGAAGAGAATAGCCTGTTTTCTTTTTCAGCCCAGGAGCAGCGCCTTCTCAAATAGACAGAATCCATTCGGGGTTGTCCCCTTGAACTCATAACCACTAGAGCGGTAAAACTCGCCAAGCTTCGGGTTGCTGGCAATGCAGTCCAGGCGAATTGCAGCCTTCCCAGGGAAGGCTGCTCCTTCCTGAGCCCATTGCAGCATCGCCCGGCCCAGCCCCGTACCGGAATAGGAACGGCTCACGGCCAGTCGGTGAAGATACACATACGGCTCATGCCCGTCTTCTCCCCATAACTCTCGGTCCCAGCTGCCTGGCTTTTGCATGAGGATGACCATCCCTGCCGCACGTCCCCACTCCCGCCCTGGACCTCCCTCGATATCCCGGAAAAGGATCGCTTCTCCTCGCTCAGCCGCGCTCTCCAGGCCATGATTATCATCGCCCGTCAATAGGCCGCCCCACTGGGCTGAGCCTTGACTATTCAGCCAGCGGGCGATTTCGAGCAACAGCTCCATCGCTTCCTCTGTCTTGCCTGGCTCGATCCGCTCCGCTGCGAATCCATGTCCAACCCCACTATTCGAAATGATCCATTGTGCCAAAGTTCATTCCTCCTTATCGTACTGTCGCTCATGATGGCTTCCCAACGCCGCAGCCAGCTTGTCCATCCGTTCGTCCATCGAGGATGTATTTCGGTTGGAAAAAGTCCCTATGGGTAACTATATAGAACTAACAGTTTACTTTAACTATAACTCTTGGGAGGTACCCCATGTCCAGTTCCAATCAGGAAACCGTCAAAACGTTCCCACCGCAGCATCAGAACCAGCAGCCCGGAATGGAGTCGGAGATGACTCCGCTTCCCGTATATGATACGCCAGAATATAAAGGCTCAGGTAAGCTGAATGGCAAAAAGGCGCTCATCACCGGGGGTGATAGCGGCATAGGCAGAGCTGTTGCAATCGCCTTTGCCAAGGAAGGCGCCGATGTGGCCATTGTTTTTCTGAACGAGCAGAGCGACGCCGAGCAGACGAAGCAAGCTGTTGAGGCGGCAGGCCGCACCTGCCTGCTCATCCCAGGCGATGTAGGCGACGAGAAGTTCGCCGCTCAGGCTGTGCAGAGTACGGTCGACAGCTTAGGCGGACTAGATGTGCTGATCAACAATGCAGCCGAGCAGCATCCGCAGCAGAAGTTTGAGGATATTACCGCCGAACAGTTGGAAAAGACGTTCCGCACGAACATTTTCGCCATGTTCCACCTGGTAAAAGCCGCGCTTCCGCATCTGAAAAACGGCAGCTCCATTATTAACACCGCATCGATCACTGCCTATAAAGGCCACCCGCTGCTGATTGACTATTCCTCCACCAAGGGAGCGATCGTCAGCTTTACACGCGCCCTGTCTAATCATCTGGTTGAACGCGGCATCCGTGTGAACGGCGTTGCTCCCGGCCCGATCTGGACACCGTTGATCCCGTCAACGTTTGACGAGAAGCAAGTGTCGGAATTCGGCGGTGACACCCCGATGAAGCGGGCCGGCCAGCCGCATGAGCTTGCTCCGGCCTACGTTTATTTGGCAAGCAATGACTCCTCCTACATGTCGGGACAAGTACTCCATATTAACGGTGGACAGGTTGTTAATGGCTAGCTTTAACTTCTATGTGGCCTGACTGCTTGGCTTGATCTGGATAGCGTTTTGGCACCAGTCGGTGTTGTTGTAACATGCAAAATAAGCTCCGCAAGCCCCCTTCCCGGGGAAGCTGCGGAGCTTTTGATGTTTAGAGCCCGCTTCTGCCGCTACATCCCGCCAAAGTCGATCTCGGCCAAGTCGCCGCCGATGCCGAAGGCGGCCCGATTGCCGCTGGCCGCAGCCGCGACCACCTGCGACGGCGACATGCCCGAGGTATCGCCAGCCGCGTATACACCGGGGACGGTCGTGCGGCCGTAGCCGTCGACCATGACCGCGCCTACTGCGTCATGCGCGCAGCCAAGCTGCGCCCCTAGCGGCGTGCCGAGCATCGCCTCCGGCGTCACAAATCCGCCGCTCCGCGCGATGCGCGTGCCGTCCTCGAACAGGACGGCTTTGAGCTGCCCATCGCTGCCTTCCATAGCAGTGATGCGGGATCGCACAATTTTGACGCCATGCGCCTCCAGCGCCTGTTGTTGCTGTCCGCTCAATTGGCCCTGGCCATGCGTGCATACAAGCAAATCCCGCGACCAGCCGAGCAGCAGCTTCGCTTGGTGAAACAGATTATTGCTCGTGGACACTGCGACGAGCGGAGTGTCCCGCAGCTCCCATCCGTCGCAGTAAGGGCAATTAAACAAGGAGCTGCCATACAGCTCTTTCAGGCCTGGAATATCCGGCAGCTGCTCCTTCAGCCCTGCTGCCAGCAGCAGCGTTCGGGCTTCCGCTGTGCCGCCGGCTTCCGTGCGCAGCCGAAAACGGCCTGGAAAACTTTCCACCGTCATCACTCGCCCTTGGCGTAACCGGACGGTAGAATAGCCCGATGCCTCCTCCCGCGCCATGCGCCGGAATTCGTTCGGCGCTATGCCGTCTCGCGTCAGGTAACCATGCCCTGCTTTCGTCACCGCGTTACGCGGTTTATGGTCATCTATGAGCAGCACGGACCTGCGGGCGCGTCCCAGCACCAGCGCGGCGCTGAGTCCGGCAGGGCCTCCTCCTATTATGGCGCAATCT
This sequence comes from Paenibacillus herberti, assembly GCF_002233675.1. Classification (GTDB taxonomy): domain Bacteria; phylum Bacillota; class Bacilli; order Paenibacillales; family Paenibacillaceae; genus Paenibacillus_O; species Paenibacillus_O herberti. The sequence goes on from NZ_NMUQ01000002.1 coordinate 307,697, forward strand.
ACAATCATGCGCAGTCCTCCTCAAGCTGTCTTTGTCCTCCGCTACTTACTTTATTAACGAAGGGACAGTTCTAGAAGAAGTTAGAGTCAGCATTTCCAACTAAAAAAATCCGGAGCACCCTCATCGGATGCTCCGGATTTTCTCCCTATACTTTGCGTACCTGCTGATTAATTCTTGCTGCCGGATACCGGTACAGCAGCTCCATAATGTTCTTCCAGCGTGTCGCCGCTGGTTTCCAGCTTGCGAGCCAACTCCACGCCTACGTAACGAATATGCCATGGCTCATACTTATAACCAGTAATATCCTGTTTGCCCTCTGGATAGCGGATAATATAACCGTAGTCAGCCGCGTATTTAGCGAGCCAATCCGCCTCCGGCGTGTCGCCGAAGCAGCTCTCAGCCGCGCATTTGCCATCGACGCCAGACACGTCCATCGATAGACCGGTTTGATGCTCGCTATGTCCTGGACGAGCACTGTATTTGCTTGCAGCCTCAACGCCGTCTTTTTTGACATAATTCGTGAACAGCGTCTTCTGCCGGGCTTCAGAACGATAACCCGAAACTCCAGCGAGCTTGATGTCATCCTTCTTAGCCCCAGCCACGAGCTTCTCCAGCGCTTCGGCAGCATCCTTGCGCAGCTTGCGCTTATCGACCTTTTCCGAGAAGATGAACGGAACATCCGGATAAACGAGATCGTCCGGTACATAACCTTCAGGCAAGCGGAACTGCTTGTTTACAAGCGCCGTGGCCGCCTCGGCGTTAGCTGTTACCTGCACAGCGGGCTCGCCAGTAGAGCCTCCGCCCTTTCCTCCCTGCTGGCTTCCGCCAGAGCTCGCCTGTCCTTGCCCATTTTTGACGGTACTCGGTTTCGGCGATTTAGTCGGGCTTGGCGAGGTGCCCTTGTCATGGGGCTGAGTCGTAGCAGCGGTCTGCCCGTCGTCGCTTGGAGTCGCCGAGGGCTCGATACTCGGCGCTGGCGTTGCCCACGGCTCCATGCTCGGACCTGGCGTGGCCGTCCCAGTTGACGGCGAGGGCGCATTGCCTCCTTGGGCTGAACAGGCAACTCCGGTCAGCATAAGAGCAATCAGCATTGCTGCTGCTATCTTAGGTTTGTTTCTCATGATGGCAAAGCTCCTTATTAATGAATAATAAAGTCCGAATAACAAACTGGACTCCCAGAAATCACAATGGAATGAGTTTTATATACCGATAATGGTTATACCACATAGACGAGATTTCGCGAAGAAGGTTTCACTTCCGCTTTACCCTCATCCTACCAGACCGATACGGAGCATGCGAACCTGCTCCTCAGCAAATATCATCACGTATAGATTTTAATGAATCAGTCCAACTCATGTTGAACTACCGGGCAGGGAAGTTTATGCTTAGATTTGGTAAAGCTAATGAAGGAAAGGAGCACGAGTTCCATGCAAGAACAGGCGGTTCGGACATCACCCTTTGAGCTCAGGCTCAGCGATGGGGGAATCATCCGGGGCGAAGTCCGCATTACGGACAGCGGCGCCCGCAAGCCGGCTGTGCTGATCGCGCACGGCTTCAAAGGATTCAAGGATTGGGGCTTCCTCCCTTACGCAGCTGAGCGGCTGGCCCAAGCCGGTTTCTACGTTGTAACCTTTAACTTTTCACGAAATGGGGTAAGTGAGGGGCAAGAGTTCGACGAGCTGAACAAATTCGGACTCAATACATACTCCCGGGAGCAAGCAGACCTGGAGCTCGTCGTTGCCGCACTGATCCGCAGGGAGCTGCCCCATCATGACAAAGCAGACGCGAAACGGCTGGCTATCTGCGGCCACAGCCGCGGCGGCGGCAACGCCCTTCTGTTTGCGGCCGAGCATCCACTGATCCGCGCTGCCGTATCCTGGAACGGAATTGCTGTGGCAAATCTGTTCGAAGCCGGCTTTGAGGCACAGGCCCGGCGCGACGGAGTCGCCTATGTGCCGAATGCGCGGACAGGCCAGCAAATGCCGATTCGCAAGGAATTTTTCGAGGATATCGACGCGAATGCGGAGCGTTTTGACATTCCCGCACGCCTAGCTTCGCTAAACATCCCGGTGCTGCTTATCCAAGGAGATCAGGACATCCCTAAGCTGCTGGAGGCATTTCAGACGCTGAAAGAGGCAGCTCCCGAGCAGCAGTCGCTGCTGCTTGAGGGAACAGGCCATACGTTTGGAACGGTTCATCCGTTCTCCGGGACAACGGATTCGTTGGAAGCCGCGTTGGACACAACGATCGAATTCCTACAGCAAAAGCTGTAGAGTTGTCACTTAGAACGACGGAATGCACCAGTTTTTTGCAGATTTCATGTTCCATTAAGGTAACCCCGAGACGGATTTGATATGATTCGGGGAGAAAATCACCGGGACAAGTTCCCGTTCACACACGAAGGGAGTCAACCGTTCCATGGCAGATAAGGACAAGAATCCGCTAGACCCGAACAAAGACAAACATCTCACTCCAGAGGATACTGCTACCCGTGAAGGCGCAGATTTCGCCGGAACAAGCGGCAGCGAGCACAGCGAGGAGACTCTACAAGCCGAGGAGCTGCAGGAGGAACGCCGTTCTGAGGAAGCACAGCATCAGGCCGAGCATGACGCCGAGGTGTTTACGGCAGACCCTGAGCGTGCTACGGGTACATTGCCGCAAACGCCAATCGTTCCAGTTAACGGTTCATCCGATGTCTTTGAGGATGACAACAGCGGAAATAACGGCGACAGAGCTCCCAAGCGCTCCGGTGCAACGATCGGCTGGATGGTAGCCTCGCTCGTTCTGGCCGTAGCGCTGATCGTCGCTCTCGTAAGCATTTTCTCAAGCAAGGGCGGCGAGACTGTTGCCACAGTTAACGGTGAGAAAATCACCCAAGACGAGTTGTATGAGATGCTTGCTCCGACATACGGCAAGTCCGCTCTCGACACTCTCATCACGATGAAGCTGGTCGCTCAAGAAGCCGACAACAAAAGCATCACCGTGACCAAAGAGGAAGAAGACAAAGAACTCGCCGATGTGAAGAAAAACTTCCCTTCAGATGCTGAGTTCGACGCTGCGCTTGCTCAATCCGGCATGACTCTAGAAGACTTGAAGAAACAGATGCTCATGCAAGTGCAAATGCGTAAGATGCTCGCTGATAAATTGAAAGTTACGGACGAGGACATCAAGAAATATTACGACGCGAACAAAGAAAGCTTCGCAACGCCAGAACAGATCAAGGCATCCCATATCCTCGTTGATACGAAGGAAGAAGCTGACGCTATTGTAAAAGAGCTCAATAACGGCGGCGACTTCGCTGCAATCGCGAAGGAAAAGTCTAAGGACACAGGCAGCGCGACTAACGGTGGTGATCTCGGCTACTTCGGCAAAGGTCAGATGGTACCGGAATTCGATGAAGCAGCCTTCAAATTGGAAATCGGTAAGATGAGTGCTCCAGTTAAGTCGGAATTCGGCTTCCATATCATTAAGCTCGTTGACCGCAAAGCAGCAGGAACTCCAACTTTGGAGGAAAAAAAGGCAGAGATCAAAACGACGCTTGAGAACGAGCAACTGGGCACGCTCTCCCAAACGCTCGTTACAGATCTGCGCACCAAGGCATCCATTTCCAACAAGCTGGATCCAACTCAAGATACCAAAGGCGGCGCAGAAAATGCGGCCAAAGAGAACACGCCTGCGGAAAATACAGCAACTAACACTCCATAAACGGCTTCCCTCTTGGAAGCGGGTAAGTGCATAGAACAAAGAGACCGGAAGCCCATGCTTCCGGTCTTTTTGTTCTATACGATATGAACTTGGATTGCGAGCTTTATCGTTCCCACTCCGACTAGTCGGAAGCGGATGCTGTCCCCTTATCCATCTCCTACTCGCTCGTCTCCCCTCCCGTCCTTACGCGTCACAAGCCGTTGCGACGTGTAAATTCCGGTATGCCCAGAGCATAGATAGGAGATAACGCTGACGACAAAAAGATATACGGCTGCATCTGCGCCGAATAGCTCCAATCCGAGAATGAAGCAGGCGAGCGGCGTATTCGCCGACGCGCTAAACAGTCCGACCAACCCTAGGCCGGCCAGCAGCGGGGCCGGCAACGATAAAATCATTGCCATGGCATGCCCCAGCGTTGAGCCGATGACGAACAGCGGAGTCACTTCCCCGCCCTGGAATCCGGCTCCAAGTGTGAGCGCCGTGAAAGCCAGCTTCCATAACCAAGCGAGCGGATCTACCGAGCCTGCGGACTGAAAGGAAGCCTCCATCAGTGGCAGGCTGAGCCCGAGGTAGTCCCGTGACCCCACAGCCGCCGTAAGCAAAATGACGGCAATGCCTCCGGCCGCTGCACGGAGCGGCGTGGAGGCAATCAAACGGGCGGCTGTAGCTCGCACGGCGTGCACACTGCGAATGAATAAACGAGCAACCAGGCCGAGCAGCACGGCGGCAATTGCGGCTTGAGCCAGTGCTGACAAACTCAACGCTGGGACTTCACCGATCCGGTATACGGCATGCGATATTCCCCACGCTCGTGTTACGGCATCTCCGACCAGCGCTGCAATCAGGCAAGGATACAATGCCGAGTGGCGAAACATTCCGATCGCCAGAACCTCGAGCCCGAATACGGCCCCAGCAAGCGGCGTGCCAAACACAGAGCCGAAACCGCCGGCGATGCCGCACATGAGCAGGATGCGCCGGTCTGCAGGACCGGAGCGGGTCAACGTACCGGCGAGCCAGGCAAGCGATCCGCCCATCTGCACCGCCGTTCCTTCCCTGCCAGCCGATCCACCGGTGAGATGCGTCAACACTGTCCCCACAAGCACCAAAGGGGCCATGCGAAGCGGAATCCGCTCGCGGCCCTCATGAATGCTTTCGAGAATGAGATTGTTGCCTCTACCGGCGCTCCCTCCGTATTCTCGATAAAGCCAGCCCACCAGCAGCCCAGACACCGGCAACAGGTAGAGCAGCCAAGGCTGCTGTAACCTGGCTGCCGTCGCGACATCTAAGCTCCACAGGAACAGCGCTGAAGCAGATCCAGCCAGCAACCCTACAAACGACCCAAGCAGCAGCCACTTCACCAGATAAACAGCAGTGTGAAACAGCTTGGACCCCTCGTGGGAAATGGATCTCTTAGGAGACTCCGGTGAAGGTGAGGAGCTTGGAGAAGCCAGCGATGCCTCTGATGGAGATGCAGAATCCCCAAGCTGCTTGTCTTGATGCACCTGCATCCTTCCTTCCCTGTTCAAAAGCTTGAACGGACAGAACGGGCAAGCGTCGTCTAAGCGAAGATTTGCCGATGACGCTCTATGTGCTCCCGTCTTTTCTCTTTTACATTGTCATACTCTCGCCGCCATCGCGACGCCGTGCAGCCTTGTCGCCACGCAACAGACCAAGCAGCGACAGATGCGCCGGTGCAGCATAGTATCCAGCGCCCTCATCGGGGGCTAGCAGCACGCCAAGCTGATGATGCTCTCCGTCAAAGCGAGCCCGCTGAACGAACTTTACCTGGCCTTCGAGGTTCAATACTTCCAGTCGACAAAAAGCGGAATTCTCATGCAAGGCGGTATAAAGCTCCTCCTTGGTGCGCACGCGCTGCCCATTTACCTTGTGCAGTACTTCTCCGGCCTCCAGCCCCATCTCCTCCGCCGGTGTTCCCGGCACGACACCGAGAATGCAGAGGCCGCGACTATCATGCACGAAGCGAGGCGGCTGTTGGCGCTCTCTGCGCTCGCCCAGCAGTACGAGCGCCTCATGCAGGCCGAGCGCGGCAAGCGAGGCCAATGGCACAAGCGGCGCCGCGAAGGCTGCGCCAAGCGCCAACACGGCAAGCACGGCGCTGTACAGCAACAGGCGCCGTGAAGCGAGGCGCGCCTGTTGCTTTGGCAGAGCCGACAGCGCGAGATCGACGAAGCCGATGACAACCGGCAGCGCCAGCACAGTCCAGCCGCCGGCCCAGGCATCGCCGCCAAGCAGCGGCGTCCAAGGCAGCGCCGCCGTACCAACTGCACCATCAGCAGCTGGCACAAGTAGCAGCAACGGCACTGGCCAGAAGCCCTGGAGCGAGTAACCGCCTATTAACTTACCGCGTTTGCCCTCTAGATAAAGAGGCGATGCCAAACGGCCCGCATCGCGGCGCACGAGCAAAGCTTCCACCAGATGCAGCCCAGCGACGAGCAGTAACAAGCCCGGCATGTCGAGCGCGGCCAGCGACTGTGCGAGGCTGCCGATCCATCCGCCGCTATCCTCCAGAGCGAGCAGGCTGCTCAGGCCTTGCAACAATCCCAGCAGCCCAGCGCTGTACGCGAAGCATAGATACCGCACGCGCAGCAGCGCCAACACAGCGGCTGTTCCCCACAGCCACAACACCGCATCCGGCGTTAGCAGTATTCCAATGGAAGCTGCGGCCAGCGATAGAATCACTCCAGCGAGCAATCCCCAAGACATAGCTCTAAAAAGCAGAAGCGGCCAAGCATGCAGCCGCACATGAAACATCCGGCGCTCCAATGTAGTCCGCCGGATATAAGCGAGAATCATAACAATTAGTGCCACATAATAAAAAGGCTGGGACAGCATCTGTAATGCTGCCGAGCCGTATTCGCGAAGCAGCTCCATAGTTAGTTCCAAGCAAGCACCTCTTTCTGTATCAGGCTGAAGGCTGAACTAGAACAATAATTCGACAATGAGAGGCTGATTTCCTCCCTTAGAGAACAATCCGGCTTGTGTACTATCCATGCTCAGTAAGTAAAAATAGCATAAAAAACCGGCAGCCCCCGCCTGCACGAGAAGGGACTGCCGGACACGAAAACCTACCGTTTTGCTCGGCTCAACAACTTCAACAACTCGCGGTCCAACCCTTATTTGCGTGCGCCGCTTCCGCCGTGCAGCGCTTTTACGGCAGATTCCAGCTGAGCATCATGCTCACCACTGCGCACCCAAGCTTGCACCGCAGCTTCCAGCTTCTCCTGCGTCGGCAAATCGGCCCTTCCGCTCACTTTAAGACCGCTCGCCTTCTGGAACTCCCTTACCGCATCTGCCGTGCTGCTATTGTAGTACCCGTCCAGTCGTCCGGGCTTGTAACCGAGCCCCTGCAGCATCACCTGCAAGTTTTTGGCGTCCTCACTTATCGTGTCAGCCGCGATGATACCAGAGCGGGTCAGGCGCGAAGCCGTATAGAGCACGGGAGGCTTGACGGCTACATCCGGCTTAATGCCGGCACGATGAATCCAGGTCCCGCCTGGTGTAAGCCATTTGGCGATCGTCATTTTCACCAGCCCGCCCTCGAGATCGCGGTCGTAGCTGACCTGCACCGTCCCTTTGCCAAAAGAAGTCTCGCCAACCAGAACTGCCCCTGCCGACTCCTTCAGGGCTCCCGCCAAAATCTCCGATGCGCTCGCGCTGCCCTTATTCATCAGCACTGCCACCGGATAGTCCTTACCGCCGCCTTCGGACAACACCTTCTCCGCTGCATGGCCTCGCTGCTCGATTTGTAGAATCGGCTTGCCCTTCGGAACGAAAGGCTGCACAATCTGCTCTACCACCGGCAAGATTCCACCAGGATTGTTGCGTACGTCGATGACAAGTCCTTTGAGCCCGCCCTTCTCCAGCCGATCCAGCTCAGCCGCAAAACGCTCCGCCGTATTCAGCGAGAACTGACGAATCTCAATCAGTCCAATGCCTCTGTCCAACTGTTTAGCGTACACTGTCTCGACATCGATTTCAGCCCGTACGACCTGTACAGAGAACGGCGTAGACCGCCCCGCACGTAAAATAACAAGCTCCGCCTTGCTGCCCTTCGGGCCGCGCAGCTTCGCTACCGCCTCAGAAATCGGCATCCCGGACAGGCCGACGCCATTCACAGAAAGAATGACGTCTTTGGCCGCCAGTCCCGCCTTTTCCGCCGGAGATCCCTTGATTGGCGCAACGATGACCAGTTTCCCTCCCTCGGAAGCGACCTCTGCGCCAACACCTCCGAAAGCTCCTTCAACCGCTTCCGAGAACTGCTTGGCCGCTTTCACATCCATGTAGGTCGAGTATGGGTCGCCTAGCGCTTCCATCATGCCGCTGAGCGCTCCACTTACCAGCTTGTCGCGGTCAACCGACTGGTAGTATTGACGCTGAATCAGCTCCATGACCGTATTCAGCCGCTGAAGCTCTTCCTTGGTCAGCCCGGCATTCCCCTTGCTTACCTCTTCCTTCCGCAGCTCTGTTTTCCGGCTGGAAGTCGAAAGCGGCGCCGCCGAGCTCCGTGAGTCGCTGTTTTTCAGCGTATCAGGCTGTCCAGCCTGCGCTCCGGCTGGCAGTGCTCCGCCCAGCAGCAATGCTGTTGTCAGCGCTGCAGCCATTACCGCGGCCACACCACGTTTGCCTTTGCCCATCCTATTTCGATTCATCGTTGTCTCTCCTCCCTCTTGCCCGGACATCCATTTCCGCCCCAGGCTATCAGTCGTTTAGTATGCAACAACAGCACCTGGATTATTTGGCACAAGCAAGATCGGTTTCCAACAATCAGCACAGCTCCTAAAAAGAAAAAAGCCCGGCTCATCGCCGGACTTCGATGTTCAAGATCACGTCATGGCTCATATATAGTCCCTCGCTCTTTAATGGCTTGAAGTATGGGGGCTCTTTCCTCATTCAGCTTGGCGTACATTTTATAAACCTGCATTTCAAAGAGAGCTTTGCGCCGCTCATCCCCACAATGCAGAACGCGCCCTGTGCTCAAAATCTGCATCTGCATCACCGTTGATGCTTGGAATAAGTCGATTAAATCCACTTCTCTTTTTAACAAGTCAGCAAGCTTCTGCGCCAGCATGAACCTGGCATAAGGAGAAATAACCACATCGCCCAGATAGGCGATATCAATATCGCTGTCCGGCCGCTCACGGCCAGCTGCTGCCGAACCGAACAACATGATCAGATCCGGTGAGATTTCCCTCTTTAAAAAATCCAGGATCAAACCCGTCTCTTGTTCCGTCATTTTATGAGCTCCTTCCCGGATCAACACTTTCCTTTACTTCCCATTATAACCGATGAAGGAGCGGACAGACACGACTTGAACCTTAGCAACCCGGCCTCGCCATCATACCTAAAAGAAAAACCCCCAAGCCGCTGAAAAAGCGGGCTTTGAGGGCTGAAACCAAACGCTATGAGAATCCGCGGACAGATGGGACAATTGCAACTTATGATTTGCCTCTCAAATAAGCAAGCGGATCAACGGGTTCACCGTTTTTGCGAACCTCGAAATGAAGGTGGTTGCCGGTGGAATTGCCGGTGGAGCCAACCTCGCCGATATGCTGGCCGCGCTTCACAGTCTGGCCCTTCTCTACGAGGATCCCATCGTTAAGCATATGGGGATATATCGTCCACAAGCCGTTGCCATGGTCGAGAACGACGGTATTGCCATAACCGTTCCACCACTGAGCGACAATTACGACGCCATCTTCAACTGCATAAATGTTCGTACCAGCCGGAGCGGCCATATCTACTCCTGCATGCATCTTGCGTTTGCCCGTAATGGGATGAATCCGATAGCCGAAGTTTGAGCTGAGTCGGTAAGAAGACTGTATAGGCATGCCAAGCTTGCCGCCGCTGTAGCTGGATTTCATGACTTTCTTTTTCTTAATAAGTGCTGACTCCTTAGCAGCCAGCTCCAAAAGCAGCTCTTCCTGCTCTTCACTGATGTCGCTCAGCACATCCAGCTTCTCTTTGTAGGTCGAGATCAGCTGGACTTTCTCCGTTTCCTTTTCGGCCAGTAGACTCTGATAATCCGCGACTTTGGCGTAGAGGGTTTTCACCTGAGCCAACTGCTGCTCAACCTGCACCTTTTTGCTCTCTACGAGTTGCTTGTCCTGTTTGCGGTCTTTCAGCGTGTCCTTGTCCTGGGACATGATCGTATTCAAGGAATCCAGCCTGCCTAGAAAATCGGAAAAGCTGGTCGCGTTAAGCAACACATCGAGATAACTGACACGACCGTTCATGTAAGTAACGCGCATGCGCGACTGTAAACGCTCGTCCTGTTTTTTGATACGCTGCTCGGCCTCATCCAGCTCTTTGGCAGTCTGATTCAGCGACTCCGTCGTCTGGTTTACCTGAGTCTGCACTTGATTCATGCGCATGCCGACTGTATCGATCTGCGTCATAACTGCTTTGAGCGTCTCAGCCGTATAAAATTTCTGGGTTAAAACGGTTTTGGAGGTCGCGTTAGCCTGTTTGCTTTGCTTCGCTGCTGCCTGCATCTTCAAGCGAACCTGCTTCAGCTCCCGATTGATCTTGTCCGTCTGGGACGAGGCTTGGGCGACAAGCGGCATAGCGGTCAAGCATAACACTCCAGCTAAAATAGCGCTTAGTATACGTCTTTTCAACCTGCAATCCTCCTACACTTTCAAGTATCTGCGCACAGACAGTACGCTTCCCCACACACCGAGGAACGTTCCGATTCCGATCGTCAACGGTACGATAATAGCTGCCGCTTCATTCATAGATACAAGTCGGATGCTCATAAGTCCGAGGTCGAACTCCGACTGCCGGATCAACTCGCCATAACCGAATATGACAACCGCTGCCGTGAGTGCCGAAGAAAGGAATCCGATAAGCGCCCCTTCGACAAAAAACGGCCAGCGGATAAACGCATTGGTCGCCCCAACCAGCTTCATGATGCTAATCTCTCGCTGGCGGTTGATAATCGTCGTCTTGATTGTCGTTGCGATCAGGAACATAGCCGTTACGGCCAGCCCGGCAACAATGATAAGGCCAATATTACGAACGGTATCCGTCACCTTGAACAAGGTTTCGACAGTGCCTTTGCCATACTTCACTTGCTGAAAAGCAGGCGGATCCTGAGCGCTGCTAATCGCCTCCACCTGGGCGGCGGCCGCTGCAACCGTCAGCGGATCGTACACCTCGATCGTAAAGCTTGCCGGCAGCGGATTGTCCTCACCCTGAAAATCCTCCAACAGCTGTTTACCATCGCTGCCCAGCATCTCGCTCATTTCCTGCAGATTCTGTTCGGCGGTCAGGTAAGTGACACTCTTCACCTCGGGAATATTGCGCAGCTTGGTCTCAATAGCAGCTTCGCTCTCCTTGGTCGCATCCATTTGCAGGAATGCACGGATCTCCACCTGGCTCTCCAACTGATCGGCCAGCTTGTTCACGTTGAGCGCCAGCAGTACAAACGCGCCTAAAATGAACAAAGAAATGAAGATGCTGCTGATTGATGCAAAACTCATCCAACCATTACGAAAAATGTTGCGGACGCCTTCCCGGATATGGCGCCCCAGCGTCCTAAGCTTCATAGCCGTATTCCCCTCTCGCCTGGTCGCGCACAATCAGTCCGTCCTCGATGGCGATGACGCGCTTGCGCAGCTTGTTGACGATCTCACGGTTATGAGTTGCCATGATGATGGTCGTGCCCCGGAAATTGATTTCCTCCAGCAGGTTCATAATGCCCCAGCTCGTTTCCGGATCGAGATTACCGGTTGGCTCGTCGGCGACGATGACGCTGGGATTGTTGACAATTGCGCGGGCGATTGCCACGCGCTGCTGCTCGCCGCCCGACAGCTGTGCAGGCAGATGACCGTGCTTGCTGCCGAGACCGACGAGCTCGAGCACCTCCATGGTGCGCTTTTTCATCAGCTTGCGAGGGGCTTCGATAACCTCCATCGCGAACGCTACATTTTCATAGGCGGTCAGCTTTGGCAGGAGGCGGTAATCCTGGAAAATGACGCCGATATTGCGCCGCACATAAGGGATCTTGCGCGGTTTGAGCTTACCTATATTGAAGCCGTTCACGAAGAGCTGGCCCTTGGTTGGGAACTCCTCTCGATAAATCAGCTTCATGAACGTGGACTTACCGGCGCCGGACGGCCCGACAATATACACGAATTCATTGCGGTCGATGACCACGGACACTCCCTTGAGCGCATGAGCGCCGTTCGGGTAGGTCTTCCAGATGTCCATCATATCGATCATGTTTGGCCTCACATCCTGTCTGTATTCCGCTTATGTGTTTTCGACAGGAAAGGCGGATTTCCTTTCCGATTAGAAGCTTTTCCCCTTAATTCTCACAATTCTCATCCCATGAAGCGACGAAGTGATGGGGTTCGACAGTCCTATTAAGGGGCTAGTGTCGAATAAGGCTTAAGACATGCCTATAAAGCGGCTCATGGATAAGCTTAGCGTCTACTGACGCCGGGCTGGCTCTCTTTAATACATCGGTTTAAAATTCTTGCTTTGTAGATAAATGTCGAAAAAAAAGGAGCCCTTGATAGAACTGTCTCTATTGCAATAGAGGGTTGCAGGGGCTTGGAAGGTTTGAACAGGCTTGCAACTTAACTGGAGTTGCTCCTGTCTAAATCATTGGAGCAACCGGAGCTAACGATGGAATTGCCATCTCGAATCGGATTTCATATTGGATCATTGGGGAAGGGAATTGGTCGCCAGAACGTTTTGGAGCTTTCTACGAGCAATCTGTTTTCATTACTGTGGTCTTATTGTTTATCTATGTACTTGCTCTAATGATTGAAAGTAGGATCAAAAATAAATGACAGATAATGTGATATTGATCAACTGAAAAAGATAGTTTACACTAAAATCTAGTGAGAAAAGCTGACAAACAAACTTTGCATCCACTACTAGCTGAGTTACTAATTGGGTTACTCGGCTCGTCCTAGTCGGAGCAAATAATAACTATAGAACATGGAGTGGTCTTTCTGATTATTAAAGTAGATGATCTAAGCGGACCAGAGGTAGCTTCATTAATCGCGGAGCATCTTCAAGGCATGAATCTGCATTCACCACCTGAAAGTGTACACGCTTTAAATCTTGAAGGTTTGAAAAAGCCAGAAATTACATTCTGGGGTGCGTGGGAAGCTGATCAATTAGTTGGTTGCGGAGCGCTCAAGGAGCTTGACGATCAACATGCAGAGGTAAAGTCAATGCGTACTGCCTCCCAGCATCTTAGAAAAGGCGTTGCAAATGGCATCCTCACACATCTTATCGAAGAAGCCAAGCGACGCGGCTACCAGCGATTAAGCTTGGAAACGGGGTCGATGGAATCCTTCGAACCGGCTAGAAAACTGTATGAAAACTTTGGGTTTCAATATTGCCAGCCATTTTCAGATTACATCGACGATCCTAACAGTGCATTTATGACAAAGGAGTTATGAACCATTAAGCAACAGTCCCCTGTCCTCAGACGGGAGACATTACCTAATAAACATAAAGATACGGCAGCCGATGGGCTGCCGTATCTTTATGTTCTCGTTGCTCTTCTTCCGCTTTTCAGTGGCTCTTGCCCGATGATGTGCCATCCGCGTCGCCAAGTGGAATGCGTACCCGATACTGCCCGTCAATGAAATTTGGATACTGGTATACCTCAAAAGTCAGCGGCTGCTTGTAGTCACCGGACTTGAAAGAGTAGTTACTTTTCTGGAGATTGTTTTCATCCGTACTGCTAGAGCCCCCTTGAGTGGACATCCCCTCATAGAGCTTGCCAGTGGCATCAGTAAAATCGTTAAGCAAAGTGTAGTTCAGAGGATCTTCGCGGTCCACTCTCAAGCTGAATCTCAAATCCATCCCGTTCTTGCCAACGCTACTGGAAGTTAACTGAACCCGGTCATCCGGCGCTTTCAGCAGCACTCCCTTTTCAGCGTCCAGTATGATCTGGGAGTTATTTTTATCTTGCGCTCTAAACGCGGTTCCACTCAAATATAGCTCCTTAGGCTGGCGGAAATAAGGGCTTTGGAATTCAAAGCGAACCTTATTTCCCGATAATTCACCCATGCTATAGCTGACCCCGCCCCAATCCGTGCCTGTTTCATCAGAGAGTTTCATGTCAACTGGGCCAAACATTCTCATCGAGTTTCCTTCTGCATACTCCGCCTCAATGGCAACCGTAAGCGGCGAGATCCGCGCGCTTGTGAAGCGCAGCTTCTGGCCCTCGACCTCGATCGTTTGATCCAGGGCAACCGTGCGCGACTTTCCTGCAAACAGCTCTCGGTCCACAGGAAAGCCTACTTTGTAAAGGAATCCGTTCAGCTTCACCTCCATGTTTAGCCAATCCGGCAACTGCTCCCCTTTTGCCAGCAGGATTTCGATCGTCTGCTGGCGCTTGGTTCCTTCAGTAGAGTCGTATGAAGACCCATAACCTCCACCGACTTGGCGGCCAGCGCTATCTGTAAAAGTAGTTCCAAGTGACCCCAGCGGTTCCCCCGCTTTCAATCCTTCGACGGTGTAAACCAACATGATTCTATAATCATCCGCAATGAGCCCCTCAACAGTCAGCTTGAGCCCGTCATGCTCATCGCTCACTCCTATCTGCTGCATAAAGCCATAATCCACTGCATCCTGAACCGTCTGATTGTTGTCGTATTGCTCGCGGATAATATCTACAACTGAGGCCATTCCGGGTATTTGACGCACAACGGAGGCGAAAGCCGGCGATACCCGAATTGTGGCGAGGCATAGCGCGATTACAAGAAAACTAGCTGCCATGGAGGCAGCAGTCCGCCGCAAACGGCGGGTATTCCTCTTACGGCGTTTGCCTGCTACCAGGCCTGCCGCGATGGCGGCATCTGCACGGCGCTCCAGCTCTGGATCAGAATCTGGATCACCCATAAGACCGGCCCCCAGCCGCGACAGCCGCAGCTCCAGTTCAGACACATCCTCTTGATCGTCCTGAACATCGTCACTCTGTGTCCCTTCAAGTGTCGGTGCTTGGGACACTCCTGCGTCCCGCTGATTACGCCGCTCCTCTATGCCGCTTAACTCCAGTTGATCGCCCTGCAGCTGTGAGGCCTCCGTTTTCTGCCGGTTGTTCTGCCGCTTCGGGTCATTGAGTTTGTTCCCTTCTGGACGCTCCTCCATGTTAGTTCTCCTCCCTTCCCATTCGCTGCCGCAACTGTTTCAGCGCCCGGTTCAGCCATGTTTTGACGGTGCCCTCCGGCTTCTCCATCGCAAGCGCGATCTCTGCCAGCGTCATATCCTCCGCATATTTCAAAAGAACCAGCTGACAAAGCTTAGGCTCCAGCTCCGCTACCGCTTCCTCAAGCTCAATTCTGGCAGATAGGTTTTCTGCAGCAGCCGGACGGTCGACCAGCCGCCCAGTCGAGCGTTGTCTCCGCAGCCGTTTATGTTCATCCGCGCAGACGTTGATGAGAATGCGAATGAGCCATGTTCGAAAAAATTCCGGCTGGCGCAGCTTGCCCAGCTTCGCGTATGCTCTGCAGGTCGTTTCCTGGATTGCCTCTAGCGCCGCTTCCTCATTTCTTAGGTAAGCCAGCGAGATTCGCAGTAACTGTGGCCTAGCCGCAGTCATAATCCGTAGGAAGGCCGCATCATCGCCGCGGCAAGCCTGCTCGGCCAGCTCCGTCCAAAGCGGCGATTCGGCGGCCAAAGGAGCAAAGCCATCTTCCGCTGCGTCTAGCGGCTGGCTCAATGCCTGCGCAGCGTGGTTCACCGCTCGCGCTACTCCCGCATCCGGCGCTTGGTCTGAAACATGAGCCTCTCCTTCCTCGGTCGCTCGGTCCCCTCTATAGCCGGTGAAAAAGGTCCCTTGCGCCGTTCTCTTCGCTTCTGAGTCGGGCATGGTTTCACCGCCCTTTCTTTCATTAATTTGACATTAGACTGTGGTGGGGCAACTTTGGTTTTGGGCTTGAGGACTTTTTTCGAGCATTGGTGTCCAAAACCCAATTTTTCCTAATCTCAATCCTTCCACTCTATCGCAACTGTGCCGCGATTTCTACCAGAATATGCTAGATCTCACTCAAACCTCCGCACTCAAAAAGGCCAGTCGGATTTCCCGACTAGCCCGTCTAAAATGCACCCAATCCTACTCTCAGCTTTCCTTGCTCTCCAAAACCAGCCCCTTCAACGGTTTCTGTGCTGGGCCTTCCAGCACGGCGCCGTCGTAGCCAAAACGCGAGCCATGGCAAGGACAGTCCCAGCTCAGGTCGCCGGAGTTCCACTGGCACTCACAGCCCATATGTGTGCAGGTCGTATCGACCAAATAAAGCTTACCTTGCGGATCGCGATAACCGCCCGCGCGTTTGCCTGCTACCTTGACGACAGCGCCTTCGCCCAGTTCAAGCGAGTCCGCTGGACGCATCGGCGACTCCAGCTTGCCGGAGATGAGCTGCCCGGCAACGCGTAGATTCTCTTTTACAAACATCTTAATCGATGGATCGGCGTTGAAGCGGGAAGGCTTAAACAGCTCCAGATGTTTGCTCTGCCCGGTCTTCACCAGATCGTTCACCACCAGCGCCGATAGCGTACCGCTCGTCATGCCCCATTTGTTGAAACCAGTCGCAATAAGCATATTGGGGTGTTTGCCAGTAATCGGACCGATGTAAGGAACATCGTCGAGCGTGGTCAGATCCTGCGCTGACCAGCGATAAGGGATATTTTTCGCTCCGAGCAGCGAATCAGCGAATTGCTCCAGCGCCTCGTAATGCTGGATCATCGGCACACCTTCACCTGTTTTGTGGTTCTCGCCGCCAACGAGTACAACAGGTCGGCCGTCAAGCTCTGCGGCGCGCAGTGAGCGCACCGTTTGTCCAGCAGACAGATACATTCCTCCGGGAAACGGCTTTTCTGGCTCAACAGCCAATACGTAAGAGCGCTGAGGGTGCAGTCGCGAGAAGAACAGACCGCCCCCATCCGTGAATGGAAAATGGGAAGCCGAAACAGCCCAGCTGCAGGACACAGTTCCGCCAGCCGCACTATGCAGCTTGAGACGGCCGTCCTGTTTGCTCTCTTCGACTTTTTCCGTAATAACCGTATTCTCGTAGACATCGAGGCCAAGGCGAATCGCCTCATTAAGCAATCCCTTGAGATATTGCAGCGGATGGAAACGAGCCTGCCCCGGAAGTTTGATCGCCCCGAGCTCGGACAACCCTTGCAGCGGTAGCTTTTCCACCCATTGTCCAGGCAGCCCGATCCCCTGGTATGCCTTCCACTCCTTTTGCAGCAGTTGGAAATCGGCATCGTTATCCGCATAAAGGTAGGCATCCTCGGTCTTCAAGCCGCACTCGATGCCTAGCGAAGCGACCGTGCTCTGAATCCACTTCAGCGCTTCATCATTCGCGTCAAAATATTGCTTAGCAGCCTCTTTGCCAAGATGCTGCAGTAGCTTGTCGTAAATAACCCCGTGCTGGGCTGTAATCTTGGCCGTTGTATGGCCGGTCGTTCCGTCCAGCAGCAGCCCGGCTTCCAGCAGCGCAACCTTCAATCCCTGCTTGCTGAGCAGGTATGCACTCGTAATGCCGGCGATTCCGCCGCCGACAACCGCGACATCTACCTTGATCGTGCCTTTGAGCGAGGAGAACGATGGCAGCTCCGCTGTCGCCCGCCAAAGCGATTCCGGCAGTTGAGGTAATTGGCTGGTGTCAGCAGGATCGATATTTTTCATGAGGGCCTCCTTGGGATGGATATAGATATATCCTTTTATTCCCATATAGTCCCTGAGTCAGTCTCTTGCTTTGGAGAAAAGTAGCTGCGAAAAATTTAGGTGGGAGTCTGCTCACAAATCTTTCATGACTGAAGTATCGCACTTAGTTTGAGAATCCGTCGTTTGATGTCCGATAGAGCGAGCCAAACACTTCCTTTAATTCTATAAAACTCATCATAAAGTTGTGGTCCCCTTCGATACTCACCCTATCTATCCACAAAGTTATGAATAACTTGAAAAACTGCGAAAAAAACGAAGATAACAAAAACAGGTTAATTATGGTGGGATCTGACCATAATCAACCTGTTAAATACAACGAAAAACCGTGTTAAGGCATAAATTTCAAGCATTAATGCGCGTAGTTCTTTTTAGAAACTTCATGGGTTATATCTGTCTATCGGTTCGGGATCCTCGTGTGAAATTCCCTGAATTCACCAGACCACCTGTATAGTAGGATATCAATCCCTTCTCATCTAATGGTGAGCTCTCTCGCTAATTCCCCGCTCTTTCTGCTCTGCTTTGCTAACGCTAGGGATTTGCTTCAATGAATAAGTTCACGCTATATTATGAATACCATTCATCATCTGAAAATTCTTCATCCTCTTCACTCGGCTTTAAACTGTTTATGTTTATAAATCTTGTTATTTCTGCCCTGACCAATGCTTGATCCTTATTCTCAATCATAAAGCCCCTATGATTGTTCCAACTCATACCAACCTCTAAATCTATATCCATCTCCCTACACCATTCAATAAAATCATACATGATCATTGTAAAACAAACATTGAATTTATGAAATGAAACCCAAACGCCTATTCTCCCATCTCCAAAATCTTGTTGACGTAATTTTAAATCTCCACTTATGAACCACGTAGTATTTTGATACTGTTTCTCTTCAAACATTAATTTAAATCCTCCTACTGTCTGTATAGTCCTGTCAGTACATCCATTGCCGGACTAGTCCTTACGCTACTATATATGACTTCCTCCCATGACCCATACTTTTCAAAAAGTTGCTCTGGTGTAGGCCCTTCTGGTCTACCGTATTGTTGAATATTCCTCTCTTTCATGGCAGCTAGACCTTCATAGTTATTAGAGTCAATATATGATTGCATTCTGTCAGAATTACGTTGTTCAACCTTCATCTTAGCAATGTCTGTAATTGACATTCCCTCATTTTCAAGTTTAGCAACTTCATTCTCAAGTTTTATTTTCTTTTGCTCCATTTTTTGCAGGTATTCCATCCTCTTAGCTCTTGCATAAGCAACTTGTTGTGGATTAGTCCAATTAACTCCGAATTTATCTAATGGAGATTCTTTTTGGGGTGAATATCCATAAACTGCATCTGGATTAGTTTCAATTTCTTTTGCTATTTTAGGGTTACTTAAAGGATCAAATTTGGGAATACCTTTACCCGTCCCCTCACCCATAAATTTAAGGTAGTTCTCTTGAACCGCAGTAGGCTTGAGGGGTTGTACTCCGCCTATGCCCTTATCACCGATCCTCATCCAGGTTCCGTCCGGAGTTATGGCGACGGGCTTCAGGTCAAGCTTTAGATCGGGGAGACGCCCTACCAATTCCTTGCCGCCCTCTATGCCTGCTTTTACAGCACCCTTTACTGCCGTAAATGCCAGGGCCGATTTGGCAAGAGCTCGTCCAAACTCCTTGCTTTCTTCATGGCTGGCTTTTCCGCTGAGGACACGAGCATACAGTCGGTTAACGTCCTGGAACGGTTTTACGAACTCCTCTTTGGCGCTCTCACCCAGCGTATCGCCGATTTGCTCCAGCGTCAATTCTCCGTTTATGATTGCCTCGCCTACATCCATGAGATCCGAATAAGTTTTTGGGTTCAGCACCCCTAGCAGTGCCATCCCCTCGTCTTGCAATTGGCTTATGACACCATCCGTTACGGATGAGTACGTCAATGCCACCATCAACATGCCGTTATTTAGCTTCAAATTCGGATTGTTCCTCATCCCCTGAGCGGCATCGCTTCGGGCTAACCGTAACAAATCTTCATTAAATCCTCCGTTGATTTCAAACGGCTTCGGATTCCCCCCGTTCCACACCATCCACTTCGTATTGACCGTGTTTGCTAGTGTCTGGTACGCCGCTACGGAGGCCATTAATCCTTCATCGTAAACTCCTGTTACTTTCCCCTGGTACAAGTTCATCTTTTTCAGGTACTCTTGCATCTCCCGGATTTTTTCGGCCGGTATCGTGGCGTTATAACGATCCAGCTGCCCGGCAATCCCTTCCCGAACGACCCCTGCTGCTACGCGCCATTGCGCGGAATCTTGCACTTTAGCAAGCTCCCCCCGCGCCCAATCCCGCACCTTGCCCTCCTGTGCACCAAGGCTCAGCAGCAAACGGTACTTCGGATCATCTCCAAGCGGTACCGGCTGCCCGGTGTAGGACGGATCGAAGTCGCAAGCTTCTATCGCCGGCTTCTGAAAATACGGCGACAAGTCTACGTTCTCCGCATACAATCCTTCGCGGATTCCCTTACTCTTCAGCTCCTGCCGAGCTGCCTCTGCCATCTCATGCATCGCGTCCATCAGTACCCGATTGCCGTAGGCTTTGTACATTCCATACGCCGTCTGCGCCTTGCCGATGTCTTCCCGCAGTTTCAAAACCCGTTCCAGCTCCGACCGGGCCGCAGCCCGATCTTCCGGGGTCATATTGGGGCTCGCCACAATCCGCTTCAGCCCCAGGATAACCGGGTCTTGCTGAAAAGCATCCATCAGCGGCATCGGCTTCACGCTGCTGATCCCCATCTTCGCGGCCTGCTGCATCCGCAGGTTAACCTCGCCATATCCAATGACCGGCTGTTTGTAGGCGCCAAACCCGAAGGGGTTCCACGTTTTCCCCACCGTAAAGGTCAAGTTCATTTTGAGCCGGTTTTCATTTTGCAGCCGCTCGACCCCGCGCATCATGCGCCGAGCAAAATCCGCCAGTTCCTCTGCTTCTGCGGTAAGCTCTTTCGCCATTCTTACCGCACGCCCAGCTTCTCGCACAGTGGGAAGCTGTTCCCATTCCCATGCGGCCCCGTTCACTTGCTGCATCAGGCGCATTGCGTCCTGACCGATCGCGGTAAACCGTTGCCGGAGACGTTCCACATCCGCCAGATCCATTTTTACATTTGCGCCAGACAATAGAATCACCTCAATATGACTAAGAATCTTGTTCTCCATAATGCAGAGAATATATAAATTGGATTAATTACCCATTTGAAATATCGGTTTGCCTACCTGTAAATTCAAGCATCACTTAAAAACGAGTCTTCTATTAGCAAATCACGCACTCATCCTCAACAGCTCGTTCTCAACAGCTTCTTCTCAACACTGTCCTCCAACCTGCGATAAAGGATATATTTCAGCGCAGCCCAGCATAGACCTAGTAGACAAGGCTTGCCAGATGGGAGGACTGCCTGTGAAAAGGCTACATTTGCTGCTCATTATCGTTCTTGCCCTTTTACTGGTGGCGACTACATTATGGGGCATGCTCTGGATCTATGGCTCCAAAACAAAGGTGCCCTCCGGCACCAATGCGGCGGGACTGCCGCTCGGCGGCCTCCGCCAGGCGGAGGCGCTGCATTTGTTGGAGGCTTATCAGCTCGCGCTGAACAGCCGCACCGTTACTCTGGCGGACGGAACCCCGTCCGCCTCTTCCAGCAAGGACAGGCCTGTTGCTGCCGGAATGAATGAAGCAGCAGCTCAAGCAGCAACAGGAGACGCTGAGTCAAGTTCCAAACCAAGTAAAACTCAAACCAAAGGCACATCCCCGCTCCCTGCTCAAGCCGAGCGCAGCGCAGCCTGGACGCTTGCCGAGCTTGGGCTGCGCATTGACCTAGAGGAAGCAAAAGCAGCCGTAGCCCGCCTCGGGACCGGCTCCGTAATAGAGCGCGCTAAATATCGCTGGAAATGGGACAAGCAGCTACCTGCAAAACTGCGTTCCGACCGGGCCGCGTTTGATGCCACAA
Organism: Paenibacillus herberti; assembly: GCF_002233675.1. Classification (GTDB taxonomy): domain Bacteria; phylum Bacillota; class Bacilli; order Paenibacillales; family Paenibacillaceae; genus Paenibacillus_O; species Paenibacillus_O herberti. The sequence continues at coordinate 329,104 of NZ_NMUQ01000002.1, forward strand.
TCCGCTCCGAATGGGGTTTCTACGACGAGCGCAAACCGGTGGATGCTGTTCGAATAATCACACCTTATGACCAAGTCGTCTACACTCCCGGACGCAACGTGCTTCATCTCGATCTCGACCGCCAGCACGCAAGCATTCGCCGCTGGGCCGCCAAGGGGTTAGGCGCTGCCGATGCTATTACAACAACAACGATCTTGTCCGGAAATGAAACCTTACGCATGGAAAGCGAAATGGCTGCTTCCGGAAAGCTCGGTTCCAAGACCACGGGACAAAGAAGCGAGCCCCATCCCGCCTACGCAAAGCTAGGTTCAGAGACCACAGGACAAAGAAGCGAGCCCCATCCCTCTCCCTCAAAGCCAGGCAGTAGCGCAGGCAGCGCTACTCAGCCATCAGCCACCCAGCTTATCAGCCTGAGCGGCTCCAAATTGCTCTCCGCTCTCGGCCTGGAGGCGAACCGGCAGGAGGCGCTGCAATTCCGCGCCGTCCCCCCGAAGGTGACGCTGGCTTCGCTTAAGGCGGAGGGCGTCGAGCGGCTGATCGCTTCCTTCACGACCGATTACCGGACCAGCTCGCAGGGCCGGGCCTTTAATGTATCGGAGACTGCACGCACGCTGAACGGCTGGATGATGAAGCCAGGGGAAGTTTTTGATTATGGAGAAATAATCCGCATTACGGAGCACGAAACCGGCTACCGAGAGGCTCCGGTCATCCTAAACGGCCAGTTCACTCGCGGCGTCGGCGGCGGCATCTGTCAGGTGTCGAGTACGTTGTACAATGTGGCCCTACGGGCTGGCCTCGAAATCGTGGAGCGGCGCAACCACTCCCTGCCGGTTTCTTATTTGCCCAAAGGCCAGGATGCAACGTTCGCAGAAGGATCTATCAACTTTCGATTCCGCAATACGAGCGGCAAACATCTTTTCATCCGCACCTACTCAGGGAATGGACAGCTCACAATCAAACTATTCGGCACGATGCCCAAAGAGGTACGTTACAGCATCGTTTCTCGCACCGTCCGCACGCTGCAGGCACCCATTCAATTGCGTCGCAGCTCAGGCTTAGCACCAGGACAGCAGATTGTGCTCAAACAAGGCCGGACCGGCTACGTGGTGGAAACATACCGAATTCGTTACGTGCACGGCAATGAGGAATCTCGGACGCGCATCTCGCGCGATACGTACAAACCAAAGCCTTCCATTATTATGGAAGGTCCCGCATCCGCCCCCCTCTCACCATCGCCTGCACCAGGACCTGGTCCGGACGCATATCCGCATGGCGCGGAAGAAGCCGGGCCAGCAGGCAGCAGCGTACAACCACCGCAACCGTCAAAAGACAGCGATGCAACGCTGAATCAGGAGCGCGATACCATGAGCGACCTATTCTCGCCATTTGACGAGCCTCCCCTGCTGGAAGACGGCATCCGCTTACTTGATCAACCGTAGGCTGACTGCTGACTTCGCAGTCAGCAACAAGCCAGCCCTCCCTCCTACGAGGAGGCGGGGGCTGGCTTTTTCAAGCTTTTTAATCGTCTTGTAGAGCTCCCAACTTCCGTACCCCAGTACAGCTTCGACTTACTCCACTACCGCAACTACCGCCGCTTAACGCGGCTTCCCCTTCTCCATTGCCGTAGGCTTCGAACATCCAGGCAGTTAAATTCGCCCCCACCCCAGCCATTGGAAAATCAATCCATAAAAATAAACATTTTTACAGGGTAAAAAGACCTAGTTGTTATGCCGTTATAAGGAATAAAGACTCATTTGAAGGAGCAGCAATTATGATGAATCACCAGCCCGTTGACGGCTCTTACAATATTTTTCTCGTGTTATTGTCGCTTCTTATCCCTATTCTTGCCTCTTACTCCACGCTGGACCTTGGCATCCATATTCATAAGTCGAGAGGCAAAACACGAAATATGTGGATAGCCTGTGGAGCACTATCCATGGGTATGGGCATCTGGTCGATGCATTTCATCGCTATGTTAGCCTTCCGTATGCCAATCATTGTAACCTACAATACTTGGATCGTATTGGTGTCGATCATTCCGGCAATTTCAGCCTCCTTTCTAGCCTTGCACATCATCAGCCGTCCCGAATTGAAGCGCTCCCGAGCTATTCTGAGTGCAGTTCTGATGGCTACCGGCATTGTCTCGATGCACTACATCGGTATGGCGGCCATGCAGATGGACGCGATTGTGCGCTACAATCCGCTCCTATGGGGACTTTCCGCGCTTATTGCCTTTATCGCATCGCTAACAGCGTTGTACTTAATGTATTCCGTCAAAAAAAGAGCCGGTCAACCCCGCCTATGGCGTCGTAAAGCAATAGCTGCTCTGATTATGGGCGCCGCAGTTTCTACCATGCATTACACCGGTATGGCCTCCGCTTCCTTCCATAATCGCCATAACATGGGGCATGCTGGCGACACTACGCTGAGCAACACTATTCTCGCTTATGCGATCAGCATTGGCATGTTAGTCATCCTCGGCATGATGTTCACCAGCACTTATGTCAATCGACGTTTTGAATCTCAATCGCTTGAATCCGAGCGCAAATTCCGTTCCGTCATCGAATCCGCCAGCGACGCCATCATTCTGGCCGACAGCCATTCGATCATCCGATCCTGGAACCGGGGCGCCCAGTTAATGTTCGGCTACACCGAAAAGGAAGCCATAGGTAAGCCGCTCGACATGACGATTCCCGACCGATTCAAGCAGATTCATGCCGACGGTCTATATCCCTATCTCATGCAGGAGCCCCATCTTTCTCCCGGAGCCGGACGAAGACTGGAGCTGTACGGCCTGCGTAAGGACGGCACGGAATTTCCGATGGAGCTGTCCTTAGCCGGTTGGGAAGAGGAAGGGCATCCCTTTTTCAGCAGTATTATCCGAGATATTACCGAGCGCAAAAAAGCCGAGCATAAGATCAATCAGATGATCTACCTCGATCCATTAACCGGCCTGCCCAACCGCCATCTGCTCCATGATCGTCTCAAGGAAGCAATGGATCAAGCGGATGAGTCCGGCCTGATGATCGGTATTATGTTTTTAGATCTGGATCGTTTTAAATACATCAACGACACGCTCGGTCATACGATGGGTGATCTGCTGTTGGTGGAAGTCTCCATCCGGCTACGCGAATGCGTCGATAAGCAAGATACCGTCTCTCGCCAGGGAGGCGATGAGTTCATCGTTTTGTTGCCGGGCACCTCTCAAGAGGACATGACGCGTAAAGCCCAGAAGATTTTGCAAACATTCAGTCAGTCGGTGCTTGTTGGGGGGCAAGAAATGTTCGTCACGCCTTCGATCGGCATGAGCCTGTACCCGAATGATGGCAACAATCGTGATACTCTGATTAAAAATGCGGATACCGCTATGTATAGGGTCAAAGAGCAAGGCAAGAACAACTATCAGTTTTATACATCGGATATGAACGAGGTTGTCAGTCGGCGCATGAATCTGGAAATTGGACTACGCAAAGGAATCATTAAAAATGAATTCACCGTACACTATCAGCCACAAGTCGATATCCTCTCTGGTACGGTAGTTGGTGTCGAGGCGCTTCTCCGCTGGCAGCATCCTCAGCTCGGCCTTATTTCCCCGGCGGAGTTCATTCCGTTGGCTGAGGAGACTGGCCTCATCATCCCAATCGGAGAATGGGTGCTGCGGGAGGCCTGCCGCCAGAACAAAGAATGGCAAGATGCGAATCTGCCCCCAATGCGTATCGCAGTCAATATCTCAACTAGGCAATTTCAGCAGAGCGGCTTTGTAGAGGTGGTCAGTCGTGCGCTCAAGGATACCGGGTTGGAGCCGAAGTATTTGGAGCTGGAGCTGACGGAGAGCATCGTGCAGAACTCGGTGCATGCAATAGCCATCATGCATAAACTCAAGGAAATGGGCCTATTCCTGTCAATCGATGACTTCGGGACGGGTTACTCCTCGCTCAGTTACCTGAAGTTGTTTCCGATCGACAGCCTCAAAATCGACCAAAGCTTCACCCGCAACCTCATGGAGGATGCCAAAGACGAGGCGCTTGTGCACACCATTATCAATATGGCGCATAACCTCGGACTCAAAGTCATCGCCGAGGGCGTCGAAACCGGGGAGCAGCTGCAGTACCTTCTGCAACGCCATTGCAACGAGGCTCAGGGTTATTACTTCAGCAAGCCAGTTCCACCTGATAACATCTCAAACTTGCTCGGCTCCGTGAGCGCTTGATGCAGGTTGAGCCTGGGTTTTGTTGAAGCTCACAAGTAGCAAAAGCTACTTGTGAGCTTCAACTGGAGCTACACCGTCCGCAGCAAGTAGCTAAAGTTACTTGTGAGCTCCAACTCAAGCTTCACGCTCCGCACCAAGTAGCTAAAGCTACTTGAGAGCTTCAACTCAAGCTCCACTGCCCTCACCAAGTAACAAAAGCTACTTGAGAGCTCCAACTCAAGCTCCACAACTCGCACCAAGTAACAAAAGCTACTTGAGAGCTCGAACTCAGGCTACACAACTCGCACCAAGTAACAAAAGCTACTTGAGAGCTCC
>NZ_NMUQ01000002.1:333636-367752 GCF_002233675.1 Paenibacillus herberti
AAAAGCTACTTGAGAGCTCGAACTCAGGCTACACAACTCGCACCAAGTAACAAAAGCTACTTGAGAGCTCGAACTCAGGCTACACAACTCGCATCAAGTAGCTAAAGCTACTTGAGAGCTCGAACTCAAGCTTCGCAGCTCGCATCAAGTAGCTAAAGCTACTTGAGAGCTCAACTCAGGCTACACAGCTCCCACCAAGTAACAAAAGCTACTTGAGAGCTCGAAATCAAGCTTCGCAGCTCGCACCAAGTAACAAAAGCTACTTGAGAGCTCGAACTCAGGCTACACAACTCGCACCAAGTAACAAAAGCTACTTGAGAGCTCGAACTCAGGCTACACAACTCGCACCAAGTAACAAAAGCTACTTGAGAGCTCGAACTCAGGCTACACAACTCGCACCAAGTAACAAAAGCTACTTGAGAGCTCGAACTCAGGCTACACAACTCGCACCAAGTAACAAAAGCTACTTGATTCCCAGGACGGTCGGCTCTTGTTGCCTCCTCTTCCAACTCTCTTGTTCTCTTGTTCTCTTGTTCTCTTGTTCTCTTGTTCTCTTGCTCTCTTGTTCTCTTGTTCTCTTGCTCTCTTGTTCTCTTGTTCTCTCGTTGAGCTATATAGTATGGCAAACAATGCGGCCTCGCAGTGCCTCCCTTGTACAGAAAACTTATGCCTTAAAAAACGAGAACTTATACTTATGAGATAACAAAAAGCAAGGCCCGCCCGCATCCCATCAATGGGACCCGGGCGGGCCTTGCTTTTATCGGAATCCACGAAGTGATAACTAACCCTTCTCTACCTTGCCGAGGCCAACAGGAATTCCACAGCGGCGAGAGCCGCCAAATGCGCCGGATAGAAAGAGCGCCATAACCAGCGCGGAACTCGGATTTTGTTCAGCTCCTCGCGAAGCTCTGCGCCATACATGAGCAGAATCGTCGAAACAATGCTGTATAGCTGAAGCCCCCAACTCGGTCCGACCAATACTAAATACATGACGTTGAGCAGCAGATGCAGCAGAACGGTCCAACCACGTTGTGAGTAACGATAGATGAGAATAAGCAGCAGCCCGTATCCATTGTAGTCGAACGGTAGTTCAGTCATAACAACAAAGGTAAACAATACAAGCGGTACAATAAAGAACCAAGCCGCAATCCGAGGCATTTTTCCCGCCAACAACCAGTCAATCCCATATAACACGAACACCGAGACGAGCAACGTAAAGATATTATTGTAACCCGTTGTATCGAATGCCAGCATGTACGGGAGCTGTGTCAACAACGCTAGTACCGCCAGGCGCAACAGATATTTAGGCTGGGATGAGGTCATCCGATACCCAACCGTAATTAAATAGGCATAGATGGGAAAGGAAATTCGGCCAATCATTCTCCATACTTGCGAATCGGGGAAAAACATCAGCCCAACGTGATCGATTAGCATTGTAACGATGGCTAGTAGTTGCATGAACGGCCTCCTTTCCTAGATTCTGGATTTGCAGCCGCTCCAAACGTTTCCGTTTCAGCTCGGCCGCCTTGCTGTCTACAGTATAACAATCCCTTGCTGCGCCTGCCATCACACCCGCTTCTCTTCCATCCATTCCCTGCACTTCTCCACTGAAAAAGATGATGCCCACTGTCCATACCCGGCATACGGGTTTACAGCAAACAAGCCCCCGTCCTTAAATTGGACAAGAGCTTGCTTATTTAATCTTGCTTACCAAGGCTTCTACGCCTCAGCCTGAGTATGCTTTTCTATCCAAACAGCGACGCTGTCCAGAGCCAGCGTGGCGCGGCCGATAGCGGCCTCGACCTGCGGCCGGGCAGTACCGCCGTAAACGTTGCGCGCATTGACGACCGTCTCCGGCTGCAGCACCTCGTAGATACGCTCGTCGAACAGCTCCGAGAAGCCTTTGAACTCGTCAAGCGTCAGATCCAGCAAGAACTTATTGTTCTCGATGCAGTACAATACCGTCTTGCCGATCACCTCATGCGCCTGGCGGAACGGCAACCCTTTGCCAACGAGGAAGTCGGCAATATCGGTGGCGTTGGAGAAGTCCTTGTTGACCGCTTCGCGCATCTGGCCCTTGTTGACCTTCATCGTAGCGATCATCGGAGCAAACAGGCGCAGCGCGCCGGACATCGTTTTCACCGTGTCGAACATGCCTTCCTTGTCTTCCTGCATGTCCTTGTTATAGGCAAGCGGCAATGATTTGAGCACGGTCAGCAAGCCAACCAGATTGCCGTATACCCGTCCCGTTTTGCCACGTACAAGCTCCGGCACGTCCGGGTTTTTCTTCTGTGGCATGATGCTACTGCCGGTGCAGAACGCATCATCCAGCTCCACGAAGCGGAATTCTGTGCTCGACCAGAGGATCAGCTCCTCTGACAGGCGCGACAGATGCATCATGATGATGGAGGCATGTGACAGAAACTCCAGAATAAAGTCACGATCACTTACCGCATCCAGGCTGTTCTCATACACACGACCAAAGCCGAGCTGCTCCGCCACGAAATGCCGGTCAATCGGGAAAGTCGTTCCCGCCAGCGCACCTGCGCCAAGCGGCAGCGTATCAATGCGCTTGTAGCTGTCCTGCAACCGCTCGATATCGCGGCCTAACATGCTCACATACGCCATCAGATGATGGGCGAATAGAATCGGCTGCGCGCGCTGCAAATGTGTATAACCAGGTACGATCGTGTCCAGGTTTTCCCGAGCCTGACCGATCAGCGCCTCTTGCAAATTGCGAAGCAGTCCAACGAATTCTACGACCCGCGTGCGCAGGTACAAATGCATATCCGTCGCGACTTGGTCGTTGCGGCTGCGGCCTGTATGCAGCTTGCCACCGACCGGACCAATGTCCTCGATCAGCGCTTTTTCGATATTCATATGAATGTCCTCGTCGGACACGCTATAGTCCAGTTCACCGTTACGAATGCGCTCCAGCACCCGCTTCAGGCCGCCCTTAATCGTTTCAACATCCTCGGCTGGCAGAATCTCCTGCTTGCCGAGCATAGTTACATGCGCCAAGCTGCCGCGCACATCTTCCTCAGCCAGCTCCTTGTCGAACGTAATCGACGCCGTATATTCCTCAACTAGCTGGTCGGTCTGCTTCGTGAATCGTCCGCCCCATAGTTTACTCATATTCTTTCCGTGCCTCCCCATTGTAAATGGCAACGGGCCTGCAGACGCCTGTACGTTCTGCAAGCCCATCTATTATGCTCAGCTCAACGCGGCGCCGACTGCTTCGCCATGCTAATGCGGCTCTATTCCACCATCGACTGCATCGCTATGTTAGCCTTTACAGCTCGACTCCACCATCGACTGCTTCGCCTCTGCTCCACCGCCGACTGCCTCCGCTATGCTACCCCTTGCGGCTCTGCTCCACGCCGGAGGATACTTTCAAGCGCAGCGCGTTCAGGCGGATAAATCCTGTCGCATCGCCTTGATCATATGCCTGCGAAGGATCGGCCTCCATTGTAGCGATGTCGGGATTGTACAGACTGACTGGGCTTTTAACGCCAGCGCCGATCACATTGCCCTTGTACAGCTTCAAGCGAACTGTGCCGCTGACGTTCCTCTGACTTTCGTTCACGAGAGCTTGCATTGCCAGCCGCTCTGGCGCGAACCAGAAGCCGTTGTACACAAGCGTTGCATACTTGGCGATCAGGGAATCACGTAGATGCATGACGTCGCGATCCATCGTCAGCGATTCCATTTTGCGATGGGCCGTGAACAGAATCGTACCACCCGGAGTTTCGTACACACCACGGCTCTTCATGCCGACAAAACGGTTCTCGACCATGTCAACGCGTCCGATACCATGTTTACCGCCAAGCTCATTAAGCTTATCCATCACTTGCAGAGGGCTGAGCGATTCACCGTTGATCGCCGTGCAGTCGCCCTGCTCGAACGTCAGCTCCACATACTCCGCTTTGTCCGGCGCACGCTCTGGAGACACGCTGAGCACGTACATGCCCTCATTCTCCTCGGAGCTCGGATCGAACCAAGGGTCCTCCAGCATGCCGCTCTCAAAGCTGATATGCAGCAGGTTGCGGTCCATGGAATAAGGCTTCGACGCGGAAGCCTGTACCGGAATGCCATGTTTCTCCGCATAGGCAATCATTTCCGCGCGGCCCGGGAACTCCGCCCGGAACTCCTCGCTGCGCCAAGGCGCGATAACCTTGATATCCGGTGCCAGCGCAGCGGCCGTCAGTTCGAAACGGACTTGGTCATTGCCTTTGCCGGTCGCGCCGTGCGCAATCGCCGTTGCACCCTCAGCGCGTGCAATATCTACCATACGCTTAGCGATGAGCGGACGCGCGATGGATGTGCCAAGCAGATACTGCCCTTCATAAAGAGCGCCCGATTGGAACATCGGGTAAATGAAGTCTTGCGCGAATTCATCGCGGAGGTCATCGATGTATACCTTGGAAGCGCCGGTGGCGAGAGCCTTCTCTTCCAGGCCGTCCAGCTCTTCCTTCTGACCGATGTCAGCCGTGAAAGCGATGATTTCGGCGTCATAGGTTTCCTTGAGCCATTTCAGAATGACCGATGTATCCAGGCCGCCCGAATAGGCGAGCACGATTTTTTCTTTAGCCATGGGATTTGTCCCCTTCCTAACACTATGAAAAGTTAACCGGGTCAACGGTTGACCCGGTGAATGATAACTATCACTGAAGGCTTCTGCCATGAAACGTCCATGGATAAGCCACTGTAAACTCGCTGCCTACATCAGTGCGGCCATGATGGCCTTCTGTGCATGCAGGCGATTCTCCGCCTCGTCGAATACGATGGAATGTTTGCCATCAATGACGCCTTCGCTGACTTCCTCGCCGCGATGCGCGGGCAGACAGTGCATGAACAGATAGTCGGACTTGGCATGTTTCACCAGTTCCTCGTTGACCTGGTAGGCAGCAAACGCCTTAATTCGCTCTTTCTGCTCCGCTTCCTGGCCCATGCTCGCCCACACGTCCGTGTACACGATGTCCGCTCCCTCAATCGCTTCGCGCGGGTCACGGCACACCATAATTTGCGATCCTGTCTCGGATGCAACCGCTTTGGTCTGGCTTACGATACCGGCGTCGGGTTCATAACCTTCCGGCGTTGCTACGCTCATATGCATGCCAAGCTTGGCTGCGCCCATGAGCAGTGAATGCGCCATATTGTTGCCGTCACCGATGTAAGCAACCTTCAGGCCTTCGAGCTTGCCTTTGTGCTCCAGCGCAGTCTGATAGTCTGCCATCACCTGACAAGGATGCTCGGAATCCGTCAAACCGTTGATGACCGGAATCGTTGCTCCACGAGCGAGATCGATGACAGTACGATGCGCAAAAGTACGGATCATAATACCGTCGAGGTAGCGTGAGATTACCTGCGCCGTATCAAGGATTGGCTCGCCACGACCGATTTGCAGCTCATTGCCGCTCAGAAACAGCGCGTGTCCTCCCAATTGGTACATGCCTACTTCAAAGCTGACACGTGTGCGGGTCGAAGACTTTTCAAAGATCATGCCTAGTGTCTTGCCCTTCAACGGATGATAAACCTCACCGCTCTTCTGGCGGCGCTTCAGCTCAATCGCGAGATCGATTAGGTAGCAAAGCTCTTGCGGCGTATAGTCAGCGAGCGCGAGGAAGTCGCGCCCCTTGAGGCTGGCGGCCAGCTCCTCGCTGGCGGCTCCGGTCAGAATGGAAGTTTCCTGCATGCTCATGGGATAAACACCTGCTTTTCTATGAAAATCGAGCTTCCCTTACTTGGGAGCCGTTACTGTTTTCTCTTTGAGGACCGCTGCGATAATGCCCACTGCCTGATCGATTTCTTCATGGGAAACGAGCAGATTCGGCAGCAGCCGCACTACGTTCGGGCCAGCGGGTACGACGAGCAGCCCGCGCTCCCGCATCGTAGCGATGACTTCAGCGACCGGACCCGCGCATTCGATGCCGATCAGCAGGCCGAGCCCGCGAATTTGCTTGACCCATGGGTTGCCCGCGAGCTTCTCGCGAAGCTGGCCCGTCAAATAGCTGGCTGCGCCCGCCGCGCGGTCGGACAGCCTTTTGCCGGCAATCTCCTGCACCGTCGCCTTGACTACTGCCGAAGCAAGCGGCGTACCGCCGAACGTCGTGGCATGAGAGCCCGGCGTGAATGCCTCACGCAGGAACTCCTTGGCCAGCACCGCACCAACCGGGAAGCCGCTGCCGAGCCCTTTGGCCGCTGTGAAAATATCCGGCTGCACACCGTAATGCTCATGTGCAAAAAGCTTACCGGTGCGTCCCATTCCCGTCTGCACCTCGTCAACGATAAGCAGAATACCTTTGTTACGGCATAGCTTCGACAGGTCATGCAGGAACTCCGGCTTCACCGGCAGCACGCCACCTTCAGCCTGTACTATCTCCAACATAACCGCCGCAGTGCGTTCATTCATCGCGTCTTTGACAGCGTCCAGATCATGCATCGGCACCGTCACAAAGCCTTCCGGAAGCGGTAGGAAGCCTTCCTTGACCTTATCCTGACCGGTCGCCGTCAGCGTTGCCAATGTCCGTCCGTGGAACGATTGGTCGAACGTGATAATCTCGTAGCGATGCTCGCCCTTCACCTTCTGGAAATAACGCCGAGCCAGCTTAATCGCACCTTCGTTGGCTTCCGCACCGGAGTTGCAGAAGAAGACCGCATCGGCACAAGTATGCTGCACGAGCAGCTGGGCCGCCTCCTCCTGTACCGGAATACGGAACAGATTGGACACATGCCATACTTGATCCAGCTGCTGGATCAATGCTTCCTTGATCACCTTGGGCGCGTGGCCCAGGTTCGTAACGGCCAGTCCGCACATAAAGTCCAGATACTTGTTTCCCGCGTCGTCCCACAGCCAGCTGCCTTCACCCTTGACGAGTGCCAGTGGATACCTGGCGTAGGTTGGAAATAATGCCTCTCCGCTCATCTCTTTTCCGCCTCTCCGGTTCAAACTATTTCGCCACAACCGCAGCGCATCGCGCCCGGCTCTTCGCGTTAAGCCTCGATAATCGTGCCTACGCCGCCTTCCAGGACGGCGCGGCTCAGCACATTCGGCTCCGTGCCGCTGACGATGGCCACCTCGCGCACATTGCCGTGCAGGCAAGCCAGCGCCGCCCGCACTTTAGGAATCATGCCGCCGTAAATCTCGCCGCTAGCGATCATTGCCTCAATCTCCACCGCAGTGATACGCGGCATCACTTGCCGCTCGCCGTCCACGATGCGCAGAATACCCGGCACATCCGTGACAACGATCATCCGTTCCACGCCAAGCTGCGAGGCGACTGCACCCGCCGCCGTATCGGCGTTGATGTTGTAGCGTTGGCCGGCGCTGTCAATGCCGACAGGTGCGATAACCGGGATGTAACCCATCCCCATCACGCCCTCGATGACCGCCGCATTGACTTCCGTTACCTCACCGACGTAACCGATCTCATCGGCATTGGGCACCGGTTTTGCCCCAATGAGCATGCCGTCCACGCCAGACAGACCGATCGCCCGCGCGCCCGCTCCCTGAATGCGCCGAACGATCTCCTTGTTGATCGTGCCGGACAGCACCATCTCCACAACGTCCAGCACTTCCTCCGTCGTCCGCCGCAGGCCCCCGACGAATTCCGTCTCGATGCCTAGCTTCTCCAGCGTACCGGAGATGGCGGGGCCGCCGCCATGCACGATGACCGGACGCACACCGCTCTCCTGCAGCTGACGCAGGTCCTCGAAAAAGGCGGCAGGCAGCGCCGCAAGCGTGCTGCCTCCACATTTCATCACAAAACGCTGTTCCTTTGCCATCCGATTCAGCATGCTCCTTCCCCTCGGCTTTCCAGCCCCGCGCCTGTACACGGGCGGAATGCCGCCAGTCCTTGCTTGCTCTTATTAAGTGCGGTAAGCCGCATTGATGCGTACATAGTCGTAAGTCAGATCGCAGCCCCATGCCACTGCATGGCCATCGCCGAGCTTGAGATCAACGATGATTTCCACCGTATCGCCCTTGAGGTACTCCAACGCCGCCTCCTCATCAAAGGCAACAGGCCGAGAGTCCTCCAGTGTCAAAATCGGTCCAAGCGCAATGTCCACCGTGTCTGGGTCCAGCGGCTCTCCGGCTCTGCCAGCAGCCGCGATAATGCGGCCCCAGTTGGCATCGGCTCCGAATACAGCCGATTTCACGAGCGAGGAGCCGACGATCGTCTTGGCGATCGCGGCAGCGGAAGCATCACTTTCGGCGCCGCTTACCCGCACTTCAATCAGCTTCGTCGCGCCTTCGCCGTCGCGGGCGATCGCCTTGGCGAGCACCTCGCACACATAAATGAGCGCGGAGGCGAATGCTTCCCAGTCGGGATGATCAGGCGTCAGCTCGTCGCCGCCGGCGAGTCCGCTCGCCATCGCGACGAGCATATCGTTGGTGCTCGTATCGCCGTCAACGGTAATCATGTTGAACGTCTTGTCGGTCGCCTGCCGCAGCAGCGCATGCAGCGCCTCGCTGCCGACCGGCGCATCCGTAGTGACGAAGCCGAGCATCGTCGCCATATTGGGATGAATCATGCCGGAGCCTTTGGCGGCTCCTGCGACATGCACGGTCCGGCCGTTCACCTGAACGGCTACACACACGGACTTCTGCACGAGATCCGTCGTCAGGATCGCCTGGCAAAAATCATCCGAACCCTCGCGGCCATCCTTGAGCCGCTGCGGCAGCGCCGCGATGCCGGTACGCACGCGGTCCATCTTGAGCAGCTCGCCGATGACGCCGGTGGAGGCGACGGCGACCCCCTCAAGCGGCACGCCCGCCGCATCCGCAAAGGCGGCGCGCATCTCGTAGGCATCGGCCTCGCCTTGCCGGCCGGTGCAAGCGTTGGCGTTGCCGCTGTTGACGAGCAACGCACGCAGGCGGCCGCCTGCGGCCAAGCTCTCGCGCGTCACTTTGAGCGGTGCCGCCTGGACCTTGCTCGTCGTATAGACCGCCGCAGCGGCCGCCGGCACCTCGCAGAGGATGGCGCCCAAATCATGACGGTCTGTTTTTTTCAATCCGCAATGCAAGCCGCCCGCCCGAAATCCCGCTGGAGTCGTCACGGAGCCGTCCTCCACAACGGTGAATCGCTGTACTGCCGTATGCTGTGATTGTGCCATCCTACACTTGCCTCTCCTTCTGGCGCTGACGCGTCTTCATTATGGATACATGGGTATGAACTGCAAACCTGCGCTCTCTTCCCAGCCCATCATCAGATTAAGATTCTGGATCGCCTGACCCGCCGCTCCCTTGACGAGATTGTCGATGACCGACACGAACGTGACGCGCCCGGTGCGCTTGTCGACAGCAAAGCCAATGTCGCAGTAATTGGAGCCGCTGACCTCTTTGGTTGCGGGCCAAACACCTACAGGACGAATACGCACAAACGGACGTCCGCGATAGAACTCCCGATACAGCTCCACGAACTCCTCATCGCTACGCTCCTTAGTCAGCTTGGCGTACATGGTCGACATTATGCCCCGTGACATAGGTACGAGATGAGGCGTGAACGTAGTAATGACCTCGCGACCCGCCGCGTCAGAGACAAAACGCTCAATCTCGGGAGTATGCTGATGTTTATTGAGCTTGTAGGCTTTGAGACTTTCATTAAGCTCCGAGTAATGCGTACCCAAGCTGGCACCTCGGCCCGCTCCAGATACGCCGCTCTTAGCGTCGATAATAATTGTGTCCGGGTCGATCCAGCCCGCCTTGATCGCCGGCAAGAGACCAAGCAGCGTCGCAGTCGGGTAACAGCCCGGATTGGAAATGAACGCTGCATCCTTCACCTGGTCGCCGTAAATTTCAGACAAGCCGTACACCGCTTGCTCCAGATAAGCTGGATCCCCGGCAGGTTTGCCGTACCACTGCTCATACAGTCCTGACTGCGGCAAACGGAAATCGCCCGACAGATCGATGACCTTCAATCCCTGCTCCAGCAGCTGCGGAGCCAGCTTCGAGGCAACGCCTGCAGGAGTTGCAAGGAATACGACATCAGCCTTGGCGCCAATGGCCGCAGGGTCGACATCGTCCAGTAGATCCCTGCGGATTTCGCTCAGATGCGGGTAGCCGCTAGCAATTGGCTCGCCTGCGCTGGAGGAGGAAATAACGGAGCTGACCTCCGCATAAGGATGCGCCTGGAGCAATCGGATGAGCTCTACCCCGCCATAACCCGTTGATCCTACAATCGCCACTCTAACCTTGCTTTCCATCGCCGCACTCTCCCATCCTGTCCCGCAGCAACACTGCCGCTAGTTTCGGTCCGGCCGTCTCAGACCAACCGATTTCCGAATCATTATACGTTTATATTAATAAAAATACAATAGATAAATTGCATCCTATTTATTCGATTTCCAAATTCCCTTTCCCTCCCCTTGCAAAGGGCCGCCAGGCAGAAAAACAAACAGGCATGAAGCTTTGACGCTTCATGCCTGGCCTTTGATCTTACTTCCAGCTGACGATCATCACTCCCGCTACAATAACAGCGCAGCCGACCCAGCGGTTGAGCGGAATAGCTTCGCCGAACAGCTGCCATGCCAGTACAATCCCGAATACATAGGCCAAGCTCTGCAGCGGGTAAGCCGCGCTAAGCGGCAGTCGGGACAGCACCGCCAGCCAGAGCACTGTCGCCACACCATACAGGCCAATACCGGCCAAGATTAATGGCGACAGGAGCACCTGCAGCCAGTTGCCTCCCGTTAGGCCGCCCAGTCGGTCAAGTCCAAGCTTCCAAAGCAGTTGACCCGCAACGAGGCAAACAATATTCGCTCCAAGCAGCAGATACGGCATTAACGTACCTCCCTGAAGTCCGACGGTTTATGTCGGCTGCCGGCTGGCCGTTCATAACCAGTCGATTCTTCGAGAGTTTGCAGGCTGTCGTCCAGCCTTTTGTAACCGCATGTTTCTTCTTGAGTTTGCAGGACGCCGCCCGGCCGGTCTTGACCAGACAGCCCTTCAAGCTCCTCGACCCGCAGCTGCAGTCGATAAAGCTGCTCCTGTTTAAGCGCAGTCGTTTGCGTGAGCGAGATTAGCTTCTGCGTTAAGGAGGATACCGCAATTGTCTGATGCAACAGCAGGAACAGCACGCCCATTAGGCCGATAAAATAAAGCAACGACGGTGCATAAATGACGTGGAGCGTTCTGGCCATATCCTCCAACAGGCTTGGAAACAGCGAGAGCACCATCATCGCCATGCCAAGCGCCAACCAGAGCAGAGCGTACTGCTCTCTCAGCTTCCGCTTACGAATAAGATGCAGAATCGTACCGACGAACAGCAGGCTGATGGCGAAGCCAAATCCATAAATTTCAGCGTTCATAGCCAAAGCTCCAGTCCCTCTTTTTCTTCTTCGTTTTGGCAATAAGCACGGCCAAGATGACCTTTACCATATAATAACCAGACTTCAGCGGAGAAATGCTCGATACCCCGCCTTGCCGTTCCTGCATAACGACTGGGAGCTCCACGAAGCGCCCATGATGGTTGTCCAACTGAATGAGTGCCTCCACCTCGGGATAGTCCGTCGGGTATTCGCGAGCGAACAGCTCCGCAGCCTTGCGGCTGCATAAACGGTAACCGGAAGTCGGATCGGTAACACGACGGCCGGTCAACACGGTGACCAGCGCCGCGAGCAGTTCGATACCCCGCTTGCGGGCGAAGGAGGATTGGAAGCCCTCTTTTTCCAAAAATCGCGATCCGACCACCATATCCGCCTCATGCCGTTTCATGGCGTCCATCATGCGAGACAGCTCGCGAGGATCATGTTGGCCGTCCGCATCAATCTGCACCGCATAGGCATAACCTTCCTCCACTGCGTAACGGTACCCGGCTTGAACCGCTCCACCGATGCCGAGGTTGCAGCTCAGCTCAAGCACCGGCACTCCGCTGGCACGGGCCAGCCTTCCTGTATTGTCGGTGGAACCGTCGTTGACGACGACCACATCAGCATAAGGAGCGTACTCCTGAATTCTAGCGATTGTGTCAGGGATAGCAGCCGCTTCATTGTAAGCAGGGACGATAACAAGCACATTGCGCTCGCTTTCCCGGTTGGTCTTTAGTTTCTTTGCCATTAGCTTGTACCTCCTTTTACGCTTTCCTGAAAGCTTGTCCGCTCTCTGCGTCGATTCCGCCACATCCCCCAAACCAAGGCTGCCACGGCACAGTCGATAACGATGAACAGCGGCATGACGGTAAAGTTATATCGATATTCCGGAACGAATAGCAGTCTTAAACCCGACATCGCGACGATAATCGCCGCCGGCAGCATCGCGGGATGCCTCCATCTCCACAGCAGTAGAATAATGGACATCGCGCCCGCTCCTACGAGCAATCGATGGTAAAGATTCCGCTGCTCCAAAGGCAAAGGAAGCACCGGATAATCCGGGTCATGTCCACTGCCGTAGAACATCCGTCCGTACGTATGCTCCAGCTTGCCGATCGTATACCACTTCAAGTAGGTCCCGGTATGCTCCGTGAAGCCGATGCTCAGACGCTCACGGGCTACCTCCATCTGCGTTTTGCCTTCGCGGTCGACTAGACCGTCCCCGTAGTTTTTGTCTGGATAGGTCCCTGCGGTAAAAGGGTTCTGCTGCGTCGAAGTAATTACAACCTCGCCCAGCGTCACCACGTTACGAATCACCCAAGGTGACAGCACCAGCACTAACCCCGCGCCGCATAACACGAGCTGTCTCAGCGTCTGCCGCCAGCTGCGCGTCCAGAGCAGCAGCACAACATGAGAGAGCAGAATGAGCGGCAGGAACTCCGCTCGTGTCAGCACGGTCAGGCCAAGCACCGCTCCTGCCAGAAACATAAACGGTTTCCTTTCGGAGCGGAAGGCGAGTAGCTGCAGATAAACGTAGAGCGTCAGCAGAAAAGCTGCGAGCGTCTCTGTCAAAATACCTCCTGCGGACCAGATAAAAGGCGGATAGATCGCAGCCAGTGCCGCTGCGGATAGTCCGGCCCAGCGGCCCGCAAGTTGCTTGCCAAGCGCGTAGATTAGGACAAGCATCGCCATGCTGATGCCAGCCTGGATATAACGGATGAGCGGGAATGGGCTCCGCTCCTCATAATCCGCTATCCCATACATAGCTGCCAGGAATAGTGGATAGCCCGGTGTTACTTGGGCGTTTGACTCTGTGCTTTTATAAGCGTAGACGCCTTGCTCCAGCATTTGCCGGACCATGATGTCGTAGTTCTGCGCGTCATGGGGTACTTGATGTTCCACACTACGGAGGAAGTCCAGTCGCAGGAACGCCCCCAGCAGCAGCACCGCCAGGAGCAGCACCAAAACAAGCTTGCCATTTGGGCGGCTCTGCTCCTTTACATTTTCGTTCATTGGGCGGTGCTCCTCTCAAGTTTCATCTCTGGTTGTCTAGTTTCTTCTTACACTCGCCCCTCCACCGCTGAATCTTGCCAAATATCGGAACATGCCAAAGAGGCCGTCCCTAAGTCATTTAATTATGACTTTTCGGACGGCCAAATATCCTATCTCATCGTTTACCGGCCCCTTGGATCTGTCGTTTATACGGCAGGCACGCGGCTACATGCTGGCCATTCAGCATACTTCTTCTCACTCTCCATAGAGCACCCAATCAGCCTTCAAACTTAAAGCCTCTCCCCAGCACCTCTGCAGTATGGCTGATGATGACAAAAGCATCCGGGTCCACACCCTGCACAAGCCGCTTTAGCTCGGGAACCTCGTTTTGGCTTACAACGACCATCAGCACCGCACGAGCATCGCCCGTATAACCTCCGTGAGCGTCGAGGCTGGTTAAGCCTCGATCCAGATCATTCAGTACGACATCTGCGATCTCATCGGAGCGGGAACTGATAATAAAGGCCACCTTGGAAACCGCCAGCCCGGTTTGCACGATATCGATCGTTTTGCTCGTCACGAACAGACCGATAAGTGCATACAGCGCATTCTCAGGAGAAAGTAAAATTCCTGCTGCAGCGATAACCAGGCCATCCATAATGGCAACGCACAGTCCGAGCGATAGACCTGTGTACCGATGTAGAATTTGCGCCGCCAAGTCCGTGCCGCCAGTCGAGCCTCTGCCCCTGAATACGAGCCCAAGCCCGAGGCCCACTCCAATGCCGCCATAGATTGATGCCAGCAGCGGATTCTCTGTCGGCACGCCCAAGTTAGCCGTTAACAGCACGAACAGCGGTAGGATGGCTGAGCCGAACAACGTTTGAAGACCAAAGCGGCGCCCCAACAGCAGCATGCCTGCCAAAAACAGAGGAATGTTGAGCGCCCACTGTGAATAGGCGGGAGTGAAGCCGTACAAATGCTCCAGCAGCACAGATACGCCAGATATTCCTCCTGAGGCAATGCCGTTCGGCAGCAGGAAGCTGTTGAAGCTGGCTGCAATGACTAGCGCTCCAGCAAGGATCGATAGCAGGTTAGACACCCGTTGGTTCAGCAAAGGTTTTCTGCTCTTCCGGTACTTACGGGGTTTAGCTTTCCCTGCACCCCCGTCGACTCTACCATGCTCGGCTTTCTGTTCGTTTCGTGCTCCCAACACGGCTTGCATCGGCTGTTCCCCTTGCCATATCTCTTCAAGCCGTGTTCCCCGGCTACGATCTTCATAACTTTTAGGCTGCCCATTGTTCTCGTCCAACAATCTCAGCTCATCAAGCGCTTCTCGCCTTCTCGATTCTTCTTGCTTCTTCTCCGGATGCTCTTTATCTTTGCGCCGCCTCTGATCATCCACCGAGTTCATATTCCCCTTTCATCCCGTCAGCCCGCGCAAACGCAGCTCTGCCGCGGTAACGCGCATCATCTTTTCATTCCGCGCGAAAAAGAGTTCTCCACTGTACAAGTGTAAGAACTCTTCTTCTTTTCTATTCTTGACAGGACGCTCAGGATTCAGGTTGCTGCCTGATCTGATGGCGAAGATAGCCGTTGATAAAGCTATCCAAGTCGCCGTCCATGACCGCACCTACATTACCTGTCTCGATTGAGGTACGATGGTCCTTGACCATGCTGTAAGGATGGAATACGTACGAGCGAATCTGGCTGCCCCAGGCAATCTCAGACTGCTCCCCGCGGATCTCAGCCAAATGTTTCTGCTGCTCCTCGATCTTAAGCTCATATAGCTTGGAACGAAGCATCTTCATCGCTCGATCGCGGTTATGAATCTGGGAGCGTTCCTTCTGACAAGCAACAACAATGCCGGAAGGGATATGCGTGATCCGAATTGCAGATTCCGTCTTATTGACATGCTGACCGCCTGCGCCGCTGGAACGATAGGTGTCGATCTTAAGATCGTCAGAACGGATTTCGATCTCGATGTCGTCATCGATCTCCGGCATGACATCGCAGGAAGCGAAGGACGTATGCCGGCGGCCGGATGCATCAAAAGGAGAGATACGCACCAACCGATGTACGCCCTTCTCAGCCTTCAAATAGCCGTAGGCATTATGTCCCTTGATGCTGATCGTAACACTCTTGATACCGGCCTCGTCGCCCGCAAGATAATCCAGCACCTCGACCTTGTAGCCATGCTTCTCAGCCCAGCGAGTGTACATGCGGTACAGCATTTGGCCCCAGTCCTGAGATTCCGTACCACCCGCTCCAGGATGCAGCTCCAAAATCGCGTCCAGCTTGTCATACGGTTGGTTGAGCAACAGTTGCAGCTCGAAATCACCGATTTTGTTCATTAGGTCGGCCACGCCAGCCGTCAGCTCGCTGTCCAAGGATTCATCCTCTTCTTCTGCTGCGAGCTCCAGTAGCGTCTCAAGGTCCTCGCGCTGCGTGCTCAGCCTATCATACTGATCCGCAACAGACTTCACGGCATTAAGCTCGGAGATGACCTTTTGAGCCTTCTCGTTGTCATCCCAGAAATCCAGAGCCGTCATTTTCTCTTCAAAGTTCGCTATGATCTCTTGCTTGAGATCTAAGTCAAAGAGACCCCCTGAGATCTTGGAGCCGCTTTGCCGCCTCACGCAGATCTTGCTTCACCGTTACGTCGATCATGACAATGCTTCACCTCAAATTTCTTCTTCTTATTAAAAGAGAGCCAAGAAAGGAGCACCCCGAAGCCTGCGAGATCGTCCGCACGACGATCCGCAGCTGCCTAGGAGCCACTAACTGCTCCCATCCCGGCGGATGATTCACCTTGTTAAAAGCTTGCTACGATCTTCGCAAGCTTACTTGCCGTGGCAGAGCTTATACTTCTTGCCGCTGCCGCATGGGCAAGGATCGTTGCGGCCGACACGCTCCTCGCGCTTGGCCGGACGGGCTTCGCGTGATTCGCTGCTGCCGCCGGACTCAACCGTCTGGCCTTTGGCTACCTCTTGACGCTCCAGGTTTTGTTCAACCTGGGCCTTCATGATGTAGCGTGCAACTTCTTCCTGGATGGTATCGATCATCTCGCGGAACATCTCAAAGCCCTCGAACTGATACTCGCGAAGCGGATCCGTACCGCCGTAGGCGCGAAGATGGATACCTTGGCGAAGCTGATCCATTGCATCGATGTGGTCCATCCACTTGCTATCAACAGCGCGCAGCACGACAACCTTTTCGAATTCGCGCATCGTCTCTGCACCCATAGCTGCCTCACGCTCGTCGTACAGTGCCGTAACCTTGGAGAACAGATATTCAACGATCTCTTCCGGCTCCTTACCCCACAGGTCATCCTTCGTAATGGATTCATCCGGAAGCAGATTGCCTTGGACATATTCCACGATAGCCTGCAGATCCCAATCCTCTGGAACCTCTTCCTTTGGACAATGCGCCTCTACGATGCGCTGAATGACCGGCTGAAGCATCTCCATGACGATGTCACGGATGTTCTCACTGAACAACACCTCGCGGCGCTGTTTATAAATGATTTCCCGTTGCTGGTTCATCACGTCATCATATTGTAGAACGACCTTCCGCGTGTCAAAGTTATTGCCTTCCACGCGTTTTTGAGCGGATTCGATCGCCCTCGTGATGAGACGGCTTTCAATCGGCTGGTCTTCCTCGTAACCGAGTTTCTCCATCATGCCCATAATGTTCTCCGCGCCAAAGCGACGCATCAGTTCATCCTCTAGGGACAAGTAGAACGAGGATGAGCCTGGGTCTCCCTGACGTCCGGCGCGGCCGCGCAACTGGTTATCAATACGACGGCTTTCATGACGCTCCGTACCGATAATGTGCAGACCGCCGACGTCATTTACGCCTTCGCCGAGCAAAATGTCCGTACCACGACCAGCCATGTTCGTAGCGATCGTTACGGATCCAGCTTGTCCAGCGCGAGAAATAATTTCGGCTTCCTCTGCATGGTACTTGGCGTTCAGTACCTTGTGCTGGATGCCTTTCTTCTTGAGGTACTCGGACAGCTTCTCGGAGTTCTCAATGGATACCGTACCAACGAGCACAGGCTGGTTTTTCTTATGGCGCTCAACGATCTCTTCCACAACGGCCTTGAACTTGCTTGCTTCAGTCTTGTAAACGACATCCGGCGAATCCTGGCGGATCATCATCCGGTTCGTCGGTACTTGAAGCACATCGAGGCCGTAGATTTTTTTGAACTCTTCTTCCTCCGTCTTCGCCGTACCGGTCATGCCAGCCAGCTTGCGGTACATCCGGAAGTAGTTCTGGAACGTAATCGTCGCCAGCGTCATACTCTCGTTCTGCACCTTGAGATCTTCCTTGGCTTCAATCGCCTGATGAAGACCATCGCTGTAGCGGCGTCCAGACATGATACGTCCCGTAAACTCATCGACAATCAGAACTTCTTCGTCCTGAACGACATAGTCCACGTCCCGTTTCATGATGGCACGAGCCTTCAATGCTTGCTGAATATGATGATTAAGCGTGACATTTGCATGGTCAAAAAGGTTCTCAATACCGAAAGCGCGCTCTGCCTTCTCTACACCCTCATCGGTAAGCGTCACGCTGCGCAGCTTGATGTCGACCGTGTAGTCTTCCTCAGGCTTGAGACGGCCGACAAACTTGTCCGCCGCTTGGTACAGCTCCGTCGATTTCGCGGCTTGTCCGGAAATGATCAGCGGTGTACGAGCCTCGTCAATCAGGATCGAGTCCACTTCGTCAATGATGGCGAATTGCAGTGGCTTCTGAACCATTTGCTCCTTGTAGAGCACCATGTTATCGCGCAAGTAGTCAAAGCCAAATTCATTGTTCGTGCCGTACGTAATGTCGCAAGCGTAGGCTTCTTGTTTCTCCTCATGGGACAAGGAATTCAGGTTGCAGCCCACCGTCATACCGAGAAATTCGTACAGAGGACGCATAATACTGCTATCGCGCTGCGCAAGGTAATCATTGACCGTAATAACATGAACGCCTTTGCCAAGCAAAGCATTAAGGAATACGGGCAGCGTGCCGACGAGCGTTTTACCTTCACCGGTTTTCATCTCTGCGATCTTGCCTTCATGCAATGCCATGCCGCCGATCAATTGCACATCGAAGTGGCGCATGCCAAGCACACGTTTGCCGGCCTCGCGTACCGTCGCGTAAGCTTCAGGCAGAAGATCATCCAACTCTTCGCCTTTTTCCAAACGGTCCCGGAATTCCTGCGTTTTAGCCGAGAGCTGTTCATCCGTAAGGGCCGCGAATTGCGGCTCCATCTCATTTATAACCTCGACGTTCCGCATGAGCCGTTTGACTTCCCGTTCATTCGCATCGCCGAAAATTTTCTTCACCAGTCCGAGCATGGTTTTCCCCTTTCGTGACACCACTTTGCCTTAATTTTAACAGTTGTCAGAGCGTGCCGCAATCAAGGTGCAGGCTTTTCCAACATTATATACGTACACCTGTGGCAGAGTGTTGCCAGGTGAGACAGAGAAGTCCTCATTCGTGTCGAATGTCCTGCCACATTATATAGCTGGAGACTCGGCGAGTGAGCGCAGGAAAGCCCTCTCCCGTTAAGGAAAGGGCTCGTTCATTTGAATATAATTAATCCTGTTCGATCAAGCCATACCGGCCATCATTTCTTCTATAAACTACGTTGACTTCTTTCGTTTCAATATTATTAAAGACATAGAAGCTGTGACCGACCATATCCATGTGCAGGATAGCTTCCTCTACATCCATTGGCTTCAGCTTGAAGCGCTTCATCCTTACAACCTCAAGGTCCTCTTCAGGGTCCTGTACGGCAACTGAGGCTACGTCATCCTCGCGGAACAGCGTTTTAATGCTTTCTTTCTGCCGGAACTTACGATTTGCTTTTGTTTTGTGTTTGCGGATCTGACGCTCCAACTTGTCAACAACGGTATCCACCGATGCATACATGTCCGGGCTCTTCTCCTCAGCTCTCAAAATCACTCCCGGAAGCGGGATCGTGACCTCAACGCCGTGGCTTCCCTTGTGGACCGACATTGTGACGCTGGTGTCAGCGGCAGGGGGGGCATCAAAATACTTATCCAGGCGGTTCAACTTCTTCTCGACGTAATCCCTCATGGCATCCGTCACCGGAACGTTTTGACCTCGAACGTTGTATTTCATGTAGCACTCCTCCTTTTACATAGTCTTATTATACCACGCTAGCCGTCTATGAATCAAAAGACTAATTTGTGTATTTCGAATTTTCTGATTAATAGTGATAGAACCGCTGAAAATGAATGCCTTGTGTGCAGAAAATCACAGGATGATCGTCCCAGAACGCAAAAAAAGAGGCCCTGGATTCAGGGCCCCGTAAAGTCTTTGTCTTTCTCGTCAATCATCTATAATTGGCCGATTGGCCGGATGATTACAGTTTGATTACGTTAGCAGCTTGTGGACCGCGAGCGCCTTCTACGATATCAAACTCAACGGATTGGCCTTCTTCGAGAGTTTTGAAGCCCTCGGATTGGATTGCGGAGAAATGAACAAATACGTCGCCGCCTTGTTCAGTCTCGATGAATCCGTAACCTTTTTCTGCGTTGAACCATTTCACTTTACCTTGCATTCAGAACATTCCCTTCATCTTCAAATACTGTGAGACGCCTTATGTACATGGCCCACATTTTGACTATATCACCGTAATCAAACAGTTGTCAATATTAGATGGAAGCGGATTCAACAGCTTGGCAGTAGTAAATTTTCTAAGAGTAAGAAAATTTAACCTTGTTCTTTCCGCAGCGACAGCGGTCGGGCTTCACGCTCTCCCAAATAGTCCGAGAACTTGCAAATCTCCACTCCTTCGTGTTCGACCTAAAAGTGTTGAACATCTCCCTTCAATGTTCAGGCTTTAAGAAGATGACTTCTGAAGTCTTTCAGAATTCATCTTTTTTCTCTTATGCGACATCAACTTCTAAACCCTGCTTTACAAATCAGAAGACGAATTTGTAAGCATGCTTTGGTCCGCGTGGAATATGGCTCTCAGGATGGATGTTGCTATCAAGCCGTTTCAGTAACTTTTCTCACGCTTGCTCTATTAAAGGGGCAATGCAGAGACGATGAAAGTTGGTGGGCCCAGGATCTGTTTCTGTGCTCCGTTTTTCACTAAGGACAGATAGATACATTGCCCGTGACCATAATACTATAGGTAATATCGGTGAGCAGAATCCCCTCAGGCTCTCCCTGATTAAAAACTCCCATAAAGTCACGTATATCTAGTGTTCTTGGTACACATTTGAATTCAGTCCCAACTGCTGGTTCTCTTGTTCGTTGAACATCTTCGAATTGCCCCTCGCATTGCCCATGCCCACATCTTGCCCTTCTATATGTTAGTTAGACTAAAACACAAATAACCCGTAAGAAAACCACTTTCTCAAAGTGTCATCTTACGGGTCACAGCTTACCCCAAAGTGGGGACTATTGTCTTATTTTAAATCTTCATTTTTGACGAAGTAAGCCTTTTTACAGTTCGCATACACTTTCTTTTCAAGCTAATTTGATTCGTATTCAGCAATTTGCCGTTTACACACCAAATGAGCTTCTACCCCTTCATGTACTGCCAACACCCATTCCATCGTTGCACTTAAAGCCTTCTCTAGCGACCATTTAGACTTCCAGCTCAATTCATTTCTCGCTTTTGAACTATCAAGTTTTAATAGACTTGCTTCATGATGCTGAGCTTGCATTGATATGGAGTATCCTGGATGATTATATGTCCAAAGATCCAGCATTTTTTCAACAATTAATTTAACAGCTTTGACATCATTATCTGGCGGTCCAAAGTTCCATGCCTGATCGTATGTATCACCATTATATAAATTCTCACAAAGGACAAGATATCCAGATAAGGGTTCAAGTACGTGTTGCCAAGGTCTCACTGAATTAGGATTGCGGATTTGTATTTCTGTCCCACTCGTTAATGAGCGGACTATATCAGGAATAAGCCGATCTTCGGCCCAATCACCACCGCCAATTACGTTACCAGCACGCGCGGTTGCTACTTTAATACCAAGCTCATCAAAAAAAGAACTTCTATAAGCATTTGTAATCAATTCAGAGCACGCCTTACTGCTAGAGTAAGGGTCATACCCGCCCAATGGATCGCTTTCGCGATATCCCCAATGCCATTCTTTATTATCATAACATTTATCCGTAGTTACATTTAGAATAACACTTGCCGATCCACAATTACGTGCAGCTTCCATAATATTAACTGTACCCATAATATTCGTCTGATAAGTCGCTATTGGATCTTGATACGAACTACGGACTAACGGCTGCGCAGCCATATGAATAACAATATCCGGCTTAACCTGGTTGATTGCGTTCTGAAGGCTTACTAGGTCCGTAACATTACTCAAGACTGAGCTCTGCAGGAAGCTTTCAATGTTAGCTATTTTAAAAAGAGATGGTTCTGTCGGAACTGATAGCGAATACCCCGATACTTTTGCACCCATTAGATTTAACCAAATAGCAAGCCAACTTCCTTTAAATCCGGTATGTCCTGTAAGAAAAACTTTTTTCCCAGCCCAAAACTCATGATTTACTCTACTCATTTTTACTGCTCCTGACGAGAAAAGTTCAATTCGTACATAATCATATCGGTAAGCAAAACGGTCTCCACATACCTCATATTTTGCTCATTACCTCCAGTTAAAATCTCAGACAAGTTTTTCACTCGCTCATATACTTCACGGTTAGTTTCCCTCATTAAATTAATAATGGAATAAGAATAAAACCCGTGCTCACGAGCCTCACCTATTAATAACTCACGATTAAATATTTTCTCATTATGTCTAGATGTCACCTCGGAAAGGAAGTCATAGATAGAATCTATGCCTATACTGTTTTTAACAAAAAAGATTAGTTTTCCGTTTTCGTTCATATATCTTGATAAACTATTAAAAATAACATTTTGATTCTCATGCCACTCATTTAAAGGCTTTTCAATGAAAATAAGATCATATTTTCCGACTATCATTTCTTCTGAAAATATATTTTCATTATCAAGTACAATAGTTTCATCGGCGATTGTTTTTAAATCCACTTCATATTTTTGCATTGTTGTAACTGCTGTCAAATGAGCTCTAGCCCCAAACTCTGACCATAACTTATTTTTAATCTGGAGTAGAGTTGCCCCGCATTTTACGTCAATACCAAGAACTCTCTTAACATTCGACAACTGGGGAATAGAAATGTTTTGAAAATAAGGACTCATTCGAGCTTCTAGCCAAGCGTCTATACCATATTTCTCATTAAAAGTTCTTCTACCCTCTTCAAGAGAGTTTGTCTGATGGTCGCTACTTGTCGTTAAACTACCGTAGTGATAGGTTACTGTATCTGCACAGTAGACTAATCTGTAGCCCGCTCTTCTGATTCGGAAACTAATATCGTCATCTAGAAATTCGCCTCGGTAAAATCGAGTATCGTAATATCCTATCCGCTCCAACAATGCTGCTGGGCAAAAAAGCACGTTAGGGAGTAAAACAACTCTATCCTCCCACTTTGTCGAATCACTTACGTTGTAAGCTAGGGCTTTATTTTGAAACTCTTCAATTGTAGTAAATGGAATTGTGATTTGCTGCATATTGGAAATAGACGTGGCCCCTGGTGATACAAAGCCTATTTCCTTATCGGACTCGATACAAACCAATAAATTGCTAAGCCAGTTAGAAGTAAAAATAAAATCATTGCAAACAGCTGCACAATATTTTCCTTCAGCTGCCATAAGCCCCATATTAAAACCTTTTACAAGGTGAATATTATATTTAAGATGGATAACTTTAGCGTTAGGAATAGTTTCAAAATATGTTTTGGTTCCATCTATTGATCCGTTATCTACAAGTATTAGTTCATAGTCGACATCATTAGAATACAGCAAGATGCTTTCCAAGCATTGTCTTGTAAAGTCAAGATTATTATATGCTAACAAGACAATGCTGATTTTGTATCTAGCATTATTCCCTTGACTCTCGATCATTTGTTTATCGATTATTCCAACCTCTGTATAAAAATCAGGATACAGATGTTTATCTACAAATCTCTCAACAATATAAGCTATTTCAAACTCTAATATTCGAAATAATGATTTTACATGAAACTGGAAGTCGAATAAAAATGGGTTTACGCGGTCATTTAACACGTGATCTTTTACTTGTTGTATATAATAAAATAAATTTTGATTGATTTCTTTTACCCTATTAGGCGAGTCAGAATTACGCGCAACTGATTCTATAGAAGCTAACAACTCTTCCAGCGAATCCAACACAACAAGATTTGTAACATTTACTTCACCAGTATCAATGCAATTGGATAAATACACTAAGCCTTCACGGCCGTGACGAATTAAATCTAAAATCTTTATGGCAATAGAGTTGTCCATATCAGTCTCCTTCTGATGAAAAAATGCTGCCTATGCTATCCTTAAAATCATTCCAATTCTGATCTTTCAGAGAGATAATTAACCCTTCACGTTCAGGCCATTGAATTTGGAAAGCCTTGTCATCCCAGCGGACGCCTGATTCATGGGATGAAGTATAATACTGACTAACCATATATGAAATCGTGGTATCTTCTGACAAAGTTAAATACCCATGAGCAAACCCCTTTGGAACGTATAATGACAATCTATTTTCTGCAGTCAAAGTTACTCCAAACCACTGTCCAAAAGTGGGGCTTTGAGAGTTAAGATCTATAATCACATCATATAGGGCACCGCTTATACACGACACTATTTTATCCTCACTATATGGAGGGCGCTGAAAATGCATCCCTCTCAAAGTATTGCGGTGTCGGTTAAAGGCTACGTTAGTTTGCACAACATCAAAATTTAGACCCTGTTCAGCTAACGTTTTCTTACAGAAGGTTCTGGCAAAAAAACCTCGTTGATCCTCTATCGGTTCTAGCTCAAATATTACAGCCTTATGTAAAGGTGTCGGCTTAACTTTCATAAGTAGCTCCTTTTATTTAGTTTAAGTCTCTAAATACCATCAAAGAAGAGCAAGGAACCATTAAATCCTAATTCAATTAGCTGGGATTGGATCTGCCGCTTATGGGAGTTTGCAAAAAGAATAATATAATCAATTTCCTTAACTGCATTACGAGTCGGTTTTACAATATTGTTTCCAGATATTGTATTACCGTGTTTGGCCTCATCACTATCAAATACGTACTGCAGACTCACCTTCCCCTCCAGCATTGAAAGGAAGCAAACAGACTCTGCGCCAGCTCCCCATCCCGCTACTTTATTTCCATTAGAAATATTGGACATTATCTTCTCCAAAGCTAACTCTCTTTTTGAATGGAATGAAATATACGGCTCTTTGCGCTTACGTAGGTACAATTCCAATAAATTAGGATCTTCAGCCTCTTGGACACATATGACGGTAAAGCCAGCTCTCTGCGCCATTGTACTCAAACTGTTGACGGAGAAGTACTGAATATGATCTGTACATAAATTATAATAGAGTCTTTGTTCTACAATACGTTGACCATTAGGCACTTCAACGAGTAAAACCCCATCTTCATTTAGCAATCTTGCAGCCAACTCAAGAACTTTTCCCGGATGCTCTAAATGCTCTAAAACCTCTATTATACTGATGGCATCAAAACCTGGCTGGATTAAAATACCCTCATGAAAATAGTCATGTACTACTGTAAATCCTTTCTTTCTAGAGACAGTAGCACTGGATAGAGAAGGCTCTACACCTACGATCTCTTTAAATTGCTTTCTCGCCAGTTCCATGTAATGTCCGACACCGCATCCAATGTCTAGCAACCTAGACTTTGATGGGACCAATGAAGCCAAGCGCTCTATTTGTTTTTCTCTTAACCGGCGAAAACTAATGCCCCAGTATGAACCCATAGAATAATCTTGATAGTATTCCTCGCTAATCTTCACAGGAATCTGAGTATGGCCGCAGGAAGAACAGCGATAAATCTCTATATCACATAACTGCAAATGATCAGAATTATATTCAGTCATAAGACTATGAGGAGCGCTTTCATACACTTCTTCCAATGAACAAGGTTGTTCGCAAATATTACAGTTAATGATAGATCATCTCCTTTTTAAACTAGACCCTATCATGCAAGCTTTTAAGCATATCAAAAATAAAAGTCGACAGTTCAGATGTCGGTGTAAGATTGGGCTGGTTCCAACGACTTGTAAAATCAAAGTCTATTCCATTATCCATTCCTTTTGGGCAATTAACCGAAACATGAATTCCATACTTATCTTGAGCTACCTTCTGGACCAACCGAGCATATTCCAGCACACTCAGCGTTTCTATTCCTTGAGCATGCAAAATGCGATTCTCAGGTTGTACTTTTAAAATCCAATCTATCTTTGTACATATATCGGAAATTCCAACAAAATTCCGTAATTGAGTGCCTGGAGTAAGAAGTGTTATACTCTGATGTTCAATTGCTTCTTTACAGAACAAAAAGGGAATTAGATTCCACCTCTTAAACTTTTCCTGATCTACAGGAACCCCAAATACATTGGAGGGCCTAATAATCCACCCATTTAGCTTATTAGAACGATCATACATAAGCACAATTTGCTCAGCTATACTGTGAGATAACCCGTAATCATTAATAGGGGTCGTAGGCGTATTCTCATCTAAGCGACCTCCTTGATTTCCGAAGACATGAAAACTGGAGAAATAAACGAAGTTATGTATTTTATTTCTCACACAAAAATCTAATGCGCCGCGAATGCCTGTGACATTCTCGCTATATGCGAGTTCTGGATTTGTTCTGTACAAATTTTCACCAGGTGAAACAGTATGAATCATTATATCTATACCTTCACACTGAAGCTTGGATAATTGATCTGGGTTTGAAAAATTCATATATAATTCGCCTGATTCTTCTCGTTTGGCAGTCAATACCCGATTACCCTGGCTTCTGAGAAACTGAATAAGATGTTGAGCGATATAACCATTCGCTCCACTAACCAGAATTGTTCTGCGCATTATTACATCCCTCTACTGATAGAATTGGCACATTGAAAAATGATTGAGCCCATGATTTAGAAGTATTTTGAATCATGTGAGAACCAGTACTTGTATCGCGGTAGTATAATGATTGGTTTAACAAACTCTGGTTTCGGAGAAGCGCCTGATTCCCAATAGTTGAGCCTGCTCCGACAATGCAGTTTCCAATTATAGAAGATTGAGGAGCCATCGCTACCCCCCTCTCCAAAGTGGGATATACTCCTTTAATTGCTCCTACTGTACACCCTTGATAACATACAAAAAAGTCGCTGTAGTTGGCCTTTCCTAATACGATACTTCCCCCATGGACTATAAGAAAAATATTGGGTAGCTTGGTGTCGTACATACATGCAACACCATTTAAAATTTTGTTTAAATAAAATACTTTAGAGGCTATCTCTGTATCATTAAATACCTTCAATAGTGAATTAGATAAAAACCATAAAAAAATAGTATATTGGTCGGAATGAAAATGTGAAAAGAAAGTCTCACCATCATAATGAAATGATTTCAGCGTTATATGACGGAAGCAGAATTCGGTACGATCCAATGCTAGTAGAATTGACTGATCAAAAAGCTTGTCATGCATGAATAAGCGCTTATCTGGAAAAAAATTATTTAACTGATTGAATACATACTGTTTTAATTCGTCTACTGATAGAGAAAGGGTAAACATAGTCAACTCCAATTGAGTTATTACCTCTTGGTTTCTTGAATCGCCTTGTTATTCTTCCCATACTTTCCAAGGTGCTCTTTGACTCTTCCAAAGCTCATCCATTAATATTTTTTCTCGAAGCGTATCTATGGGTTGCCAAAAGCTCTGATGCTTGAATACATTAAGTTCCCCATGACTTGCTAATGTCTCAAGTGGCCCCTGTTCAAGAATCGTATGATTTAAATCAGAAATATAATTAAATACCTCCGGCTGACATACCATGTAGCCTCCATTAATCCAACCACCATCGCCTTTAACTTTTTCAGTAAAACCAATTACTTGGTTTTGATTTAATTCCAGTCTCCCAAATCTGCCATCGGGTTGAACGGCAGTAATAGTTGCCCTTTTCCCGCTTTGCTTATGGCAATGAACTAGTTCGGCTATATTAATATTTGCCAATCCATCTCCATATGTAAGCATGAAGGGATTATTCCCGACAAAGGATTGAATCCGCTTAATTCTGCTCCCAGTCATTGTATCCAGACCCGTATCTACTAGTGTTATTTTCCAAGGTTCAACTTTATTTCGATGTACTTCTTGTGTATTTCCTGTTGTGAAATCATAAGTAATTGCTTCAGACATATGCCGATAATAATTAGCAAAATATTCTTTGATTATATATCCTTTGTAACCCAAACAAATGATAAATTCATTGTATCCATAATGAGAATAGGTTTTCATAATATGCCAAAGTATAGGTGCATCACCGATCTCAACCATAGGCTTAGGCCTAAGATAGGATTCTTCGCTGATTCGTGTCCCTCTTCCACCCGCTAATATGACTACTTTCATCTAGCCTCACATCCTGTCGAATGATTATCTTGTAAGAAGAATATCGACAAATCGCAAGGATTATTAATAGCGGTTCACTCACCACGAGCACCAAGACTCAAACCACACTGAGTATAGAAAAAGAAATCTATTATGATAACGATGAATATCCGATATATAATTTATTAGACACAGCCAAATCAATGAACATAGGAGAGCTGTCATGCTTTTATCAATTTGCTTAATCGTCAAAGATGAAGAAGAGGTACTCTCACGCTGTTTGGAGAGTGTGCGGGAAGCTGCCGATGAAATTATTGTTGTAGATACAGGATCTACCGACAAAACGAAAGAGGTTGCTGCTGAATTCACGGATAAGATATATGATTTTGAATGGGTTAAAGACTTCTCAGCAGCACGCAACGAATCCCTCCGCTATGCTGCTGGAACATGGATTCTAGTAATGGATGCTGACGAATATTTCGCTTCCGGTGATGCAATCAAACTTCGTAATTTTTTGACTACAATAACACCTCGCGAGGATCAGGTTTTTGCCGTAAACATCTCTAGTTTTTTAGGAAAAGATAGAACCACCGCTATTCTTTCTGCCGGAGAAGTTCCACGGCTGTTTCCAAATCACTTTAGTATAAAATATTACCGCCCTATTCACGAACAGCTGCTTTCCGAAACGGGAATTAAATTACACTCTTTTTTGGCTCCAGTGTCTCTCTTCCATACCGGATACTTAAAAGAAACCATTCAATCTAAATCTAAATCCTCTCGAAACGCAGAGCTTTTAACATCGATTAAAAAGAAAGATGGCTTTGCTCCTTATGATTTTTTTACAGCAGGAAATGAATTTGCCGTTAAAGCAGATATGCCTAAAGCCATCTATTATTTTGAGAAGGCGATTAAAAGCGGAACCAAGCACAAAACTGCCAGCTGGTACCCTAAAGCGGTTATTTCTTTAACCCAGTGCTACTGCCGGCAATTTCGATATTTTGATGCTTTGAACTTACTAGAGAGAGAACTCATTAAATGGAAGGATTACCCGGAGTACAGCTATTTAAAAGCAAATATTCTTCATTATTTAGGTTTCATTAAAGAGGCACAAAAGCATTATTTAGATGCCTTGAATGTATCGTTAGTAAAAGCCGAATTGACTCATGTTTTTTGGCTGGATAGTGCAGAATTCGCGACAACGATGCCTATGAGAAGATTGGCCGCTATTTACGAAAATGAAGGAGATTTACAAAACGCTGTTTATTATTGGTCCAAACTTCTACATCAAGATCTGTATGATTTCACTTCACTTCATTCCTTGCTGAACACATTGATTCACTATGAGTCAATGGATAAAATCATTTTCTTGCTGGGTCAGATTTATCAAGTAGACGATCTTAAGCATATCTATATCCTGTTCCGTTCATCCTTGACAGTAAGATCAGCCGAATTAGCTAAGCATTACTACAACCTGTTACTGAACAAGGAATTTACAGTTTCGATTGCCGATCAAATTTTTTATTCTATTGTCCAAAAGGATCAAGCGCATTATTCCAATTGTACAAACCATCCTGATTATAAACCAAGCAACGAACATTATACTCACGAAGCAATTGCATGTCGAGTATGGGGCCTTGAAATCCCCCTATACAGACCGAATAGTTCGGAGGATGTATCGGAAAAAATCCAGAAGAAGCTTAATCATGTTAAGGCTATTTTGGAATTGCAGGAGGAAGCTCATACTGTAGCAGTTAATGAATATCCCGAGCTACTACTAACTATTCTACAGTCAGCTTATTTACTTCAGGAATTTGAAATCTATGATCAATTAATTCAAACATATAGCGACGACAATATCATTAATGAAATGGCTAATTTCTTGTATTCCAGAAAAAATGAATCCATTGCTTTGGATTACTATTCTATTTTGCTCAATAAGAATGCTCTCGATGCCAGAAGCTGTGAAAACTTAGCCATGTATCACTTTAAAGGGGATGATATTGAAGGAGGCCTTGCTTTCCTTGAAGAGGCGATTCGACTTCAGCCTCAAACCATCTATTTGTATGTTCAATACTTGGAACGATCCAATAATCAGAACAAACGAAGCAAGATTAAAGATAAGCTTCTTCGACAATTTGCAGGAGCAGTAAGGATTCCCGAGTTTGCTCTTCTATTAAAAAATTAAAAAAACTCTTCCCATCCGATTAACCGGCTGGGAAGAGTTTTTTTAATTTCGACGATCAATAAAATAACTACCTGCCGAAGCATACGACTCATAGGCTCTTTTTTGATGTTGAGATTCGTTCAGACGCTGTAACCCTATGGAGGCTTCCTCCATAAGCTGATTCATACGATTTAAGATAGCTGAATCATAAATTCCTATCTCTTTAAGAGTAACTTTCTGCGATTCCACCAGAGGAAGCCTTAATTGGTTAAGCTCTTCCAAAACCTGATCTCTCCGCTCAAGTAAATGAATCAGCTCTTCATAATCACAATTTTCAAGCCTTTGAACAAGTTGAACGGTCTCATGCTTGAGCTGATCCAGTGCAGTAGAAATAATCATTGAGCTACTTCTCTCTGTGTATTGGATCCGGCAGCCAGCTTCCAGCTGTCTCGCAGTTCTGTGAGATGCTGAACAACCTCTTGAGCAAATGAAGCTTCTTTTTTGACGTTGGCTTGAATGAGTTGATGCAGCATATACTCATATAAATTTACCAGTTGCTTCGAAATCGGATAGTCAAAATTTAAAGACGCAACTAATTCGTGCATAATAGCCTCTGCCTTACAGAGGAATTGATTGGCCTTTTCAAAATCCCGGCTGCTAATTCCTTCAATCCCCAGTTTTGTAAACCGTATAGCCCCATCATAAAGCATAATAACCAACTGGATGGGAGTAGCCGTTTGTGCCGATAGCTGCTGATATTTTTGGTAGGGAGACTGTATCAAGGCAGGTCACTCCTTATTGGAAACTTGAGAAAGACGATGACTGTGAGCTGTAACGGTTAATAGCTGTTTCCATTGCAGTAAATTGTTTGTAATACTGGGTTTCTTTGCGAGCTAAATAGCTGTTCATGTCGCTGATTTTACGGTCAAGACCTCGCATCTGTTCCCCTAATAAGGAATTTGCCATAAAGGTCGAGTTTTTATCTGTGCTGTATACCGAAGTACCAGCCTTTTCACTTAGAAGTTGAAGAGAATTCATCGCGATGCTGCTTAGACGTTCAAAAACACCTACTCCAGGGTTAGATGAAACAGGAGTTCCCGATGGTATTGCCGTGCTAGGCTTGGAATTGAACAAAGCTAAAACCTCCGAAGGGTTGCTTTCAATCGCAGCCCGCAACCTTTGTTCATCCTCGATGACTAACTTGCCCTTATCTCCCCACTGCCCTGTCACAATCCCGATGGATTGAATTGTTTTAATGGCACTGGACCCGGTGTTCACTTCCGAAACAAGGGACATGCGCATATCCGACACCATTGAGCTTAATATGGAATCATTTTTCAGAAGGCCGCTCGTCGCTTTTTTCTCCCAAAGTTCGATTTCCTTTTCTTTCATTTCAGACTTTTGATCTTCAGTAAGAGGCTTGTACGTACGGTACTTGGCTTCGCTCAACTTTCCGTTCACTTGATCCAAGATTGTATTATAGTCTGCAATAAAGGTTTTAATGGTGTTAAAAATAGCGTCCGTATCCATTTTTGAGGATACAGTTGTTGCTCCATTAGTTCCGGTTACAGCTTTAAGCTCCAAATTAAATCCGTTGACGCTTAATGAGTTCGTTTTCGAAGTCATTTTAACGCCATTCACGGTCGCCTCAGCATCCGAACCCGTTGAAGAACCCGATAATATCCCCGCATCCAGTGAGACTGTTCTAGCCCCAGTTTCGTTGCTCCTGATCGACAGCCTGCCGTCCGATCCCAGCATCCCTGTCACATTTAGATCTTTGTTTGAATTGATTTTGTTCAGAACATCGCTGGCTAAGTCCGTTGGATTAAAAGCAATCACAATAGGATCAGCCTTTCCCGATACTGTAAACTTTAACTCTGAGGGAGTGCTCCCATTCAGAATATCCTGCATCTTTGTAGTCGCATTGACCGAAGTAACCCCCGTCTGCCTAACAAACATGGCGGATTCAGCCAACTTATCCACGGTAACAGTCAACGATCCCGCCGCGTTGCTGTTCGTAGAGCTAATGGATACCGCATTAGTATTTCCGGATACCGTGGAGGTCCGGGCATTCAGTACATTGACGGTATTATATTTTGAAAGCTTGTTATTCCGGAAGTCGACGAGACTTGTACTAACATCACGAAATTGCTCTTGCTGCCAAGTAATGGTTGTTTGACTTTGCTTTAGCTTATCCAGCTTGGAGCGTTCCGCTTTCATCAGCTGTGTAACCATAGAGTCAATATCCAACCCTGAATTAAACCCGGATATTCTCAAGTTGCTCATTTGTTGTCACATCCTTTGTTTATACTCGGTGGTCGATCAGAAGGCCCGCAATCTCCATTAGCTTGGCTGCCACATCCAATGTTTTTTCCGGTGGGACCTCTCGAATGACTTCATTTGTTTCCTTATTGATGACTTTGATCATCATGGCATTAGTTTCTTCATGAACAGAAAACTCTACCTTCGTATATGGACCCTCCATAGCTTTAATGGCACGATCCACAGCCTTGATCTTTTGCTCATCTGATACGGAAGGCGCCGCTCCACGTAATTCAGCTAATCTAAGAGCATCCGTCGTGTTAATGACCTGGGTTTTGCTTAGTCCATCTCTAGGTGACTGTATTCCATAAGCAGATGAAGATGTTGCGCTTGCACCCTGCAAGCTATTCAAATTCATTGACAGCACAATCCCCTCCGAGTAATCGTTACTTATAATATCGGAACCCACCTCGTTAGATATAAGGGCTGAATTAAATACTGCCTAGTCGGGCTTAATCCCGATGTAAATAGCTTTTGAATGAGACTCTTCAATTTTAGGGACCAACTTAATTCTCATAGCTGGATCAGTCATTATACAATCCAGATAGAACACGTCACACGCAAAGTAATAATCGGGAAATTGATCCTAAAAATGATGGGACTCTTTAATCATTTTTGCAGCTGAAACCAGGTTCTTAAGACTCATTTAAGCATATATGTATTGGACTACATTATTAGGAGCATAACCTTCTTCACCTGATAAGTCCTTATAGGTATGTTCAAAGTAATTAATCTGTTGATTCAATCGTTAGATTCCTCGCTTTTGCCTTAATCAGGAAAATGAGCAAGCCCATAATTTCAAGGTTCGGCCAAATGGCCCTCCACTTAAAATGAAACAAGCTGAATTAGGGAAAGGGTAAAGCAACTTAGCAAGTAATATCCGTGGAGTCGTTATCAACTAAGTTGATTTCATCGACATGATTATGCAAGCTTCTCAAGTAGAGAGCCACCATTTTCTGCTCGTCTCGTCTTTATGATCATGACCAGTACTAAAACTACACTCTAGTGCCTTCCTCAAATAAAAAAAGGACCCCAGATAGAGTTCCAAGGTCCTTTCATGAAAGCTATGGTACCAATTAGCGAAGTAGCGATAGAACGCCTTGCGGGGCCGAATTGGCTTGCGCCAGCATTGATTGGGATGCTTGTAGCAAGATATTATTTTTCGTGAGAGCAACCATCTCTTTGGCCATATCGGTATCACGGATACGAGACTCAGAAGCCGTAAGGTTCTCAGTTGTAGTGCCAAGGTTGTTGGAAGTGTATTCCAGACGGTTTTGGATTGCACCCAATTTACCACGTTCAGTTGCAACTTTCGTAATTGCATCATTAATAGAAGTGAGACCGGAGTTAGAAGTCAGGCCACTGAAGCTAGCCGTAGCGATGGAGGTAATAACAATCGATGTCCCTTTATCGTCCGTAGTAATCGTTGCCCCAGCTGTAATACTGATGCCATTGAACGTCGTTTTTGTAAGGATATCACCGATTTGGGAACCCAGAGCGTTCAGTTCTTGATCAATGTTAGTTTTATCAGCATCTTGGTACGTACCGTTGGACTTTTGCACATTCAGCTCTTTCATGCGAGTCAGCATGGCGGATACTTCGTTCAGTGCGCCCTCTGCCGTTTGTACAAAGGAGATACCGTCTTGTGTATTACGCTGAGCTTGCTCGAGGCCACGGATCTGGCCACGCATGTTCTCGGAGATGGACAGGCCAGCAGCATCGTCAGCAGCGCGGTTGATACGCAGGCCGGAGGACAGCTTCTCCATGTTTTTGCTGGAAGCAACTTGGTTCAGACCCATGTTGCGGTTCGTGTTGATAGCGGAAATATT
>NZ_NMUQ01000002.1:367851-576919 GCF_002233675.1 Paenibacillus herberti
GGACAGCTTCTCCATGTTTTTGCTGGAAGCAACTTGGTTCAGACCCATGTTGCGGTTCGTGTTGATAGCGGAAATATTGTGGTTGATAATCATGATTTGTTTCCTCCCTGAAATTAAGTAATGGTCCCACTTCCTTGTGGTAAACCAGCTATCAGGTCGGCCGCCCTTTAGCTGATCTAGTTTATATATCGGATTTTTTCAATTGTTTTTTATAGCCCTAATAAAAAAAGAGAACCCGGTATTAAATACCCGGTTCTCTGGAAATAAAGAAGGATTCTATTAACGGAGCAGCGACAGAACGCCTTGCGGCGCCGAGTTGGCTTGCGCCAGCATCGACTGAGATGCTTGCAGCAGGATGTTGTTCTTCGTGAGAGCAACCATCTCTTTCGCCATATCGGTATCACGAATGCGGGATTCCGAAGCTGTCAGGTTCTCTGTCGTTGTTCCCAAGTTGTTGGAGGTGTACTCCAGACGGTTTTGAATAGCACCCAGCTTGCCGCGCTCTGTTGCTACAGAAGTAATAGCCTTGTTGATTGCAGCCAGATCGCTTCCGGAGCTAACAGTACCGAAATCAGTCGTAGCAATTGCGCCGATTACGATAGATGTTCCTTTATCATCAGTTGTAATCGTCGCTCCAGCGGTAATGGTAATACCGTTGAATGTTGTTTTCTCCGTGATGTCTTTAATTTGGGAACCGAGTGCGTTCAGCTCTTGGTCGATGTTGTCCTTGTCAGCGGTTTGGTACGTGCCGTTGGTTTTTTGAACATTAAGCTCTTTCATGCGAGTCAGCATGGCGGAAACTTCGTTCAGTGCACCCTCAGCCGTTTGCACGAAGGAAATACCGTCTTGTGTATTGCGCTGAGCTTGCTCAAGGCCACGAATCTGGCCACGCATGTTCTCGGAGATGGACAGGCCAGCAGCGTCGTCAGCAGCGCGGTTGATACGCAGACCGGAAGACAGCTTCTCCATGTTTTTGCTGGAAGCAACTTGGTTCAGACCCATGTTGCGGTTCGTGTTGATAGCGGAAATATTGTGGTTGATAATCATGATAAATTTCCTCCCTGAAATTAAGTAATGGTCCCACTTCCTTGTGGTAAACCAGCTATCAGGTCGGCCGCCCTTTAGCTGATCTAGCTTATATATCGGGAGGATGACGACTATTGTTTATAGTGATTTCGGTAAATGCAAGGATTGTAATTGGTGCTTCAAGTCCTCTAGAGATACGGTTTGCTGAACAGAATCACGATTGATGTCCGCAACTTCCTGGAACAGCTCCTTGCGCAGAATGGTAATTTCCTTAGGCGCAGAGATGCCGATTTTAATGCCGTCAGGGCCGATCTCCAGTACAGTAAGCTCAATATCCGGTCCAATCAGTATGGACTCTCCCTTGCGGCGTCCGAGAACTAACATCAGACTTCCTCCTTATCAGTGGCTTGAGAAGGCCGTAGTAGAGCATGGCGAGTCGTGTAGCTTGTTCCTTCCAAAATAGCTTGGCAAGCGGCACCGCTGTTTGTATTGCAAATAACTGGCGCCACGAGGTTAAGCGTCGCATCGGCAAGAGATTCGTTAATGCTGACGATGTTCAGTACTCGCACCTCTTCGACAGACTTCAGCCCGAGCTCCCGTTCAGCCTGTTCTGGCAGCTTGAATTCATAGTCCGGATAAAAAGCAAAAGGATCAGCTACGACAAACGCCAGATTCCCCTCCTCCAACGATTGCAAATGGAAAAGCGGGCTGTCTTCTACCGCTATAAGCGTATAACGCGTGTACTGTGTGAAGCCGGGGATTCCTGCTGGAA
This sequence comes from Paenibacillus herberti, assembly GCF_002233675.1. Lineage (GTDB taxonomy): Bacteria > Bacillota > Bacilli > Paenibacillales > Paenibacillaceae > Paenibacillus_O > Paenibacillus_O herberti. The sequence goes on from NZ_NMUQ01000002.1 coordinate 369,650, forward strand.
AAGTATAGATTTCCTTATCCCGGCTATCCAAAGGTCCGAACCGAGTTGTTTCGATAATCATGAATTTCACACTCCAAAAGTAGAAAGTATAGGATTTCCTAGACAAGAGATTGGATAAGAGATTAGGAATTATTTCGACAAGAGATTAGGCAATAGTATCGACAATAGAAAAATAAAGAGCCACAAAATCGTTATCCCGATTTTATCGCTCTTTATAGAAAATTGGCAAACAAATGAAATGGTTATTCCCTATCCCCTAGCGAAGACCCGCGGACAGAAAGCAGTAGAATCAGCAAAGAAAAATCCACTGCTACTGCTAGGTCCAATCGCTCGTATGTGGCAAGGCTATTTATCAAGCCTGAAGCTCTACGAGCGGAGGAGGGGTAACGATCACTTTAGGGTACTGAGCCACGGTAAACTTAACCGATGCAGGTGAGTAGTCCACCTCTGGACGGCGAGTCTGTACCTGGATGTCCACGTCGCCTGGAGTGACATTTATCTCCGGGCGCTGAACATTGACATTAATCCGGGTGTTGAAAATGGACGCTGGTCCATACAACTGCCTGGGAGCACGTTCACGGAACGCCTCTCCTACGGCAACATCCGGGATCGGATTCTCCTTGTTTTTGAGATCCGAAATCTCCCGCCATTTCTGGATGGTGCGAATGACATGCTGCTGGACAACGCTGCGCGAGTCCGAATAAATGCGCTGGATGAACGCCTCCGGCTTGCCGCCGTTGATAGCGTTCCAAGTAGCTGACTGGTCAATAAGCAGCTCCGGCCGGCGGGACTGAATGTCCACCACCGGCCGTGAGGTACGTATGCTGACTTCCGCACGGGGCTGGCGGATATCAACCTTCGCCTTCTCCGACTGGATATCAAGGCGAATTGGAAGCTGCTGGATCTGAAGCTGCGGCAGCCTCATCCTAGTTCAGGAAGCTGACCAGCGAAGGCATAATAATTTTTGCCCCGACCGAAAGCGAAGCCTGGTATACGTTCTGGCTGACAGTGGAATCCAGGAACAACTTCTCCACGTCTGCGTCCTCGGTCTTGGATTGAAGAGATGTTAAGCTGACATTCAAATCCTTGAGACGGTTGTCCATCAGCTCGGCGCGATTCGTCCGTGCGCCATTCTCAGCGCGGGCTGAGACGATTTTGTTCATACGGCTTTTGATATTGTCCAGCTCAGCGCCAACAGCGGAGTAATTCGTGGTGGAGAGCGCTGTATTAAGGCGATCAAAGATCGAGAAAACATTATCTGTCGCTCCGGCTGCGTCCGCAGCACCGAACACACTTTCTGCCTGCAGGTTCACATTAAGCGTGATCGACTCGCTGATCGCGTAAGTCACAGCAGCGCCATCAGCTGTTACAGCCTTGGCGTCAAAACCTGCTGCATTCGTGTCATAAGGCTTCTGATCGAAGCGCTGACCCGCAAATACGTACTTGCCATTAAAGCTGCTGTTGGCAATATCAAGCATCTGGTTTTTGAGCTCGGCAATCTCCTTGTTAATCGCATCCAAAGAGTTCGTCGTGTTCGTACCTGTGGAACCTTGCGTCGTCAGCTCAGTCAACCGTTGCATGACGGCTGTAGCCTGGTTGAGCTGGGAATCATTGAAATCAAGCCAGGACTGTGCTGAAGCTACATTATCCTGATACTGCGTATTAGACGACAAGTCGGAGCGATAACGGAGCCCGTAAGTGATGCCAACAGGGTCATCCGACGCCTTGTTGATTTTGCGGCCGGTCGAGATCTGATCCTGCTGTGTTGCCATACGATTCAGGTTCGTGTTGAGGTTGCTCATCAGTTGGGCATGCATCATGCCCTGGGTTACGCGAAGCGCCATCTAGTTCATCTCCTTACGATCACCGGCCAACCTGGCCGGTGCCGTTGATCAGCTTCTCAAGCAACTCATCCATCGCCGTCATGAAACGAGCTGCTGCGTTGTAGGCGTTCTGGAACTTGACCATATCAGACATTTCTTCATCCGTGGACACACCACTAACCGACTGGCGGCTGCTGCTAGCCTGCTCTACCATCGCAGTAGAGTTGGAAAATTGGCGCTTGGCCTCCTGGGATTGAACGCCGACTTGACCAACAATGGAGTTGTAATAACTGCCGATTGTTGCTGTGGATACGGTACCGCCGGTGCCGGTCAGATCCATCGTGAATTTCTGGTCCTTGGCTTCTCCCAACAGCAGAGCCAACGAATTGTTGCCCTTGATGACGGTGCTGACTCCGGCAGCATCTGTCGATGTGCGCATGGAGCTGGCGATTTTGTTGGAATCGGCATTGATCGCCGAGTTCAGACGGATACTGCCAGCTGTAATGCCCGTTGCGCCTCCTGCGGGATCAAAAGTGAAAAAGTCCAATCCAGCCGTTGCCGGATTCTCCAGCGTGTAGCCGAGCTTGTGCAAGCCGTTAATGCCCTTGACGGTCATGATCGTGTCATCGGCAAGCGGCACAGTCGTCCCTGGAAGTACGGAGCCCTTCGGTACCGTAACCTGGAATTCACCATTCGCCATCGTGTTGGCAAGCTGATCCAGTTGGGTCCGCATACCGCGAACATTCATGTCCCTGGCGCGGAAGGTGCCGTAAATCTCGCCACCGTTCAAGTCTCCACCCAGATATGCAGCCTCCAGTGCTGCACCAGTCAACTGCTGTGCCGTGACGCCGTCGACCAAATTGGCACCGCCCATGTTGATGACGTAGCCGTCTGCGGTTTCGGTTACCGTGACATTAACAAGCTTGGACAGCTCGTCAGTCAGCAGGTCACGCTTGTCGCGAAGATCGTTGGCATTGTCGCCAAGCCCCTCCATGCGCTTGATCTGTCCATTCAGATCCCCAATGGAACTGAGAATCGAGGTCGCCTGGGTCGCCTTGGTATCGGCGCTTCCGGTAAGATCCGCATCCAGATCCGTCAATTGGCGACTGAGCTGATTGAATGAATCTGTCAGCGCAATCGCATTTTGCTTAACAATCTGGCGATTCGTGATATTCTCTGGGTCCTTGCTGAGATCGGACCAGGAAGACCAGAAACTCTCCATTAAGGTGCGGATGCCGTTGTCGGAAGGCTCGTTGATGACCTTCTCCAGCTTGTCCAGCGTCTCGGCTTGAATCTGCCAGCTACCTTCGTACTTGCTCTCGCTGCGATACTGGTCGTCCAGGAAAGCCGTGCGGATACGGTTAATTGTAGATGCCTCAACGCCGGAACCGAGTTGACCTGCTGCTGCGGACTTGTTGAAGCCGTACGGCTCCATCGGCGTAGCTGCGCTCATATTGACGCGTTGGCGAGTATAACCTGGCGTATTGGCATTTGAAATATTGTGGCCTACCGTGTTCAATGCTGTCTGCTGGGTGAACAGACTCCGCTTGGCGGTCTCGATACCATGAAACGTGGATGCCATGAGGGCGATCCTCCTCTAGCCTTTTCTATCAAACATACCCGCCTTCGAGTACCCTGCCGGGTTTATCTGCGGGTGAATATAAGTGTAATCGTCATAAGGAGCATCAGACGTTAGTTCAAGCGAAAAATCAATAAACTCCAGCGACTGCTTCGTCAGCGCAAGGTTGTGCTCGTTGCGTGAGCGCACATCCTCCAGCAGCTGTGAGAGCTCCTCTTGCAACTCTGTAAGACGCTGCTTCTGCTCCGGCTGGTTCACGGTCCGAATCAGGTCAGAGAGCTTGCCGCTGCGAAGGCGCAGCTGGAGCCGGGAGAAATGAATATTGACCAGCGTCTGCCGACGGATCTCAAGCTCCTCGATCCGCTTGGCAAGCTTGCGTTCTTTCATCAGGAGGGCGCTGAGCGCATCAACATCCCCCTTCACCAGCGTAGGTGTCTTATCAGTTGCAAGCTCCAACAGCTCTCGGTACAAACCGCTCTGCTGATCAAGCGTATCAATCAGATCTTGTATGGTCATTCATCCCATCCGTTCCTGGGTATTCGCTTAAATCGAGCTAAATAGCTTTACTTCAAAAAGTCCCAAAGCTTATCCGCAATCTTCTCTGCATCAACACGATAAGTACCGGATGCTACTTCATTCTTCAGCTCTTGGATGCGCTGCTTGCGCTCAGCGCTTTCAGGCTGACGACTTGCTAACATGGCTTGGGCCTCCTCGGAGATCTGCACCTGGTCGGTTTTGCGGGTGCGTGCGTTCTCCGTAACCCGTGCTTCGCCTTGCTTCTGATACGTATGGACAGGTTGGATCCTGCCGGTTTCGATAATTTTCAAGTCCATTCACCTCAATTAGGTTCTGCATTGCTGCAGCCGATTTACTATATCCTTATTATCGGCCCTTCAGAAACCTTTGTTTATAGAACAGTTGGACTATTTGTCAAGTCCTATATTTATCGATTAAACAAGAAAGTTATCACCGACTCAAGTCTTATCTTTAATACGATAAGCCCTTTGGACGGAGTTCAAACGCTCTGTTTCGGCCTCAGAGTCCTTCATTCGTTGCACATCGCCGCGCAAACGCTGTCGACAAGATTCGCACATATGGTCCTCGCGGATCAGTATCCCGCATCCTTCACAAGGATAGCTGAGATTAGGAGCATCCATCAAGGAAATTCGGCCTTCTTTAATGAATTTGGTGATCTGGCGAATGCCTACACTCGTTTGCTCGGACAGCTCATGGATGGCAGCGCCACGGTTTTTGCGAAGATACGTGCAGCAAGCCTCGTATTCCTGATCGATTTCACGGATGCAGTGAGGACAAACCTCACGGAAATTTTTGGCGAATAGCCGGCCACAACGTGGACAATTATCGAGATTCATGGGACAAGCCCCCTTCAAGTTACCTTATACCCTCTTGTTATATATCGGTTGGCTCGTTAAGGATTTGGAGATGAGGGCATAGCTAATATTCTTCCATTAGTGGAAATAGCTTAGGTGTTCAAATGAAAAAGGGCGGCGATCAAGCGCGCGCCCAGGTTAACCCGTAAATATCGATCGGTACAGGAGCCGCCATTTGCAGCGCAAAAGCACAGCTGTCCAAGGTGCCTCCTGTTGTGTAGATATCATCCACTAAAAGCAGTCGCAGTGACCGCCGTTGCACCGGAGATCGCCTAGCAATAATAGATAGAATCTCCGGTGTCTCTGGGGCAGATGTAAATAGGCCAATGGCAGTCTCTAGCCTTTCCTTACGCGTTTTCGCGCTCATCTTTCCTCTTTCTTCCTGGCGGGTCAGCAAAGGCCTGGCGGGAAGTCCGATTCGTACCGCAAGTGAAGCGGCTAAACGCTCCGCCTGGTTGAAACCACGTTCCAACAGACGCTGTTCACTGACCGGGACGGACGTAATGAGGTCAAAGGCGGGAGCGGCATTTTTTTTAATAGAGAACAGACCATCGCCAATAAGCAGCTCTTCGGAAAGTTTCGCATAGGCAGGTTGAAGCATAGCGGCAAGCCAAGGAAGCAGCCTTTCCTCTCCCCGGTATTTGTATCGGGCGAGCAACTGCCGCATCTCCAGCGTATATTGCACGGCGCTGCGACTGCGTACAAAACTGGAACCGCTTCTGCGGCAACAGTCCCCACAGTAATTTGGACGACCACACACATGGCACTGGATTCGACGAATCCAAGGGATGGAATCGGAGCAGCGGGAACAGACCCCTTTGCCCCAGGCGGTAGGAAGTCCACTCGGGCCAGTTGCAGGCTGGTGCGGCCGTAAATAAAAGCTTTTCGAGCACAAAACGCATTCGACTCGCTCAGGGGAGAGCAGCTCCATCATTTTTCCATACCAGCGAAGTGGAACGAGTGGTCGCTCAGCGGGATAGAGACGCTGCAATTCGGGCCGAGACTCGGCCAAAGGACCTGTCATGGGATAGTTGGATGCCGAATGGTCAGGTTTTGGAGGAAATGACATGCATCAGCTCTCCTTAGGATCAAATATGTGGCAAGCTTTTATCCGATGGGAGCCTAGGAATTCAGATACCCTCCTTGCCTGGCCGCTCGGTTCATTAGTTTGATTTGGCGAATGGCTCTCTTCTGTGATGCGCTTCTCTCCGCGGCGGCAAACCACACTCGTCCATGCGGATCCTCGACAGAGCGGCCGGCGCGCCCAGCCGACTGTACCAGGGAAGCCTCATTAAATACGCCTGAGTTGGCATCCAAAATGAACACATCGCTGCGTGGTATGGTTACTCCCCGTTCCAGAATCGTCGTAGTCACAAGTACGCGCAGCGTACGGTCGCGGAATTGCTGAACTTTTTCACCTCGGGCCGGGTCTTGCGAATGTGTGCCCTCGATCTCGATTGGATCAGGGAAATTCTTACGGAGCAACATCACCATTGAATGCACATCTCGAATCGCCGGTATAAAAACGAACACCTGCGCTCCACGCTCCAGAGATTGCCGCATGGCCTGCAAAAGTTTGCGGGGCAGTCTCCCGATGGCTAGGATCCGGGATACGGTTGGAACGCTCAGCATGCGCGGAACTGGAAGCGGCTGTCTATGGTAACGTACCGGTACTTTGGCATGCGGTAAAAAACCGGTGCGCGCCAACCTTTGGAGTTGGACGGATGGTGTTGCCGTGAGTAGAAGAACTTTGGCATCAGGCCGGCAGCTTCTGGCCGCCGCAGTATGAAGCAACTCATTATTGGCAAAAGGAAAGGCATCCAGCTCGTCCAGAATAATGAGATTAAACGCCTCACGGAATCTCATTAGCTGATGTGTCGTGGCTAGAAAGAGACTGCCACTCTCCCATCTCTGCGGACTTCCTCCGTATAAAGTGACGATCGGAATATTGGGGAAAGCCCGGCGCAACCGGGGCTCAAGCTCTAGCACTACATCCTTGCGCGGAGTGGCCAGCAATGCCTTTCCACCACGGAGCAACACGGACTCGAGCAACGGGAACACCATTTCTGTTTTGCCTGCGCCTGTTACCGCCCAGAGCAGGAAAGCTGGGCGGGGGGATGGCTGTATAACCGAACGTGTGTGAGACTCAGCTGCAGCATGCAGTCCAGGGAGCTTGGGGATGCATGATAGCAAGGCCCGCAGCCGGGCTCGGGCGGTAACGCCTAGGGACGAGGCGAAACGGCCTGGCGGGGAGGCTGAGTTCACGGGCGGCGCAGCTTGATGACATGAAAGCCCCGACGAACGGTTCGTGAGTATATGTGAACCGACCATAGAGGAGGGAGCTGAATTCACAGGCGGAGCAGCATGGAGTGAGCTGGCTGGCTGCTCTAGGAATGCAAGCGCCGCGGTGGTAGCGGCGGCTTGGGCTGGACTTAGTCCCCAGCGGCGAAGTCTGTCCGCCGCCGGGGGCAGAACTTGTGGCGGGGCCAGCGAAGCGCCCTGCCAGCTCTGGGCCGGCATGCCGAACACAAGCAGCCCGCATTCGCGGCTGCGCCCCATGGTCAGGCATGCCTGGCAGCAGGCGCAGCTGCTGCTTCCGCACGTGGCGCAAGCCGTGCGCAGCAACTGCGCCTCTCCGCTGCCGCAGCGCTGGCAGCGGAGAGCGGCGAAGCCGCCCTTCCGCCGGCGCGCTCGCCCGGCGGCCACGGCGCTGCCGAGGCGCAGCCGGCCAAGCAGCGCAGCCAGCTGCAGCGCGGCGTCGCAGCGGCCCACGGCCGCTCCGGCGGCGCCGAGCAGGGCTTGCGCCTCGCTGCGCAGCAAGGCGCGGCCCTGCAGCGAGGCGGCGGCGAAGCACGCCTCGCGGGCCAGTGCTGCGGCCGGCGGCAGAGCCGCGGCCGCAAAGCGGCTCCCGTGACGGGGCATTGCCTCCGTCACGATCAGCCCCCCGGACGGGCCGGCATGGCCGTCCGGGGACAGCGCTGTGCGCGCCAGGCGCCGCAGCGCCTCAGCCGCCTGCGGACGGCTGAGGGCTGCGCCTGCTGGCGCAGCAGCCTTTTGGGCGCTCACACGCGCCCTATACCATGGCCTCGCTCCGATCTTCGCAGCGGCAACCCCGGCTTGAGCGTAATTCCAGCTCAACATTGCAGCATAAGCCTTTCCTAGTGGAAGCAGTGTTTCACATATAAGCATCGAATCGGCGGCACCATCGGCCCTCTGCCCCGCTTCGTGTCCAGCCTCCTCTGCCCATCCTGCGTCAAGCCGCCACAAGCAATCGATCTCCGGAGCAATGCTAACGCCTGCTTTCCAACCAGTGTCCGATTGCAAATATACATATAACGTTACCCTCAAGCTCATCCCTCCTTACCGCAGCACTTCTCTTGCCCTCCATTGATACCGACAAACAAAAAAAGCACACCCTCAGACGGTTTCCCGCCGAGGGTGTGCTTCACCCGCGCCTTATTTGGCTTGATTATACATTGAGATGCTGAAAATCTGCAAGAGGCAGAACAGGAGAAAAAGTTACTCTAGACGAGATCAATCACTCTGGACAAGCCGTACGGCCTTATGCAATGGAATAGCAAGAAGAGCGCCTAATACTCGAACGGAGTCCTTTATAATAGGAGCAGCATCGTAGGCGAATCTCCATTCCCCCTTTTCGGGGGGAAAAGAATGAGGGAAATTAATTCCCGCACTAGTCACCTCTTAACCGCAAGAACGACATCGCAAGTAGTAGAGCTATACAGGTATTAACGTATCAACGCCCGTAGCCCTTATCATCCTGAGTAGCTCGGAAAGGAAGTTTGCTCAAATCCTCTATATTTTTCAAATCAATCATAACTGGCTGATCACTCTCGCTGATTATTCCGTAGAAACGAAGGGACCAAAGGATCTTTTCCTTACCTTCCGAAGAGAGGGATCTCAGAGGAGTACCACCATGACTGGTAAAAACCTTACTTCCATCTGTTGCTCCATGGCCTGCTCCATGGCCTTGAGTATTTTCAAAGCCACCAGGGTCAGCTTCCCCCTCACCCCGGGGTTGTAGTGTAGCCTCCAGCGACTCACCGCCCTCGCTACCGCTTTCTATTAACTCCCGCTGACTATCGTCCAGCTTCGTTGCGGACAGCCCCGTTGCCGATATTGCAGGCTCTCTGCCATCAAAATCATGCAGAGACTCCCGCTCAAATGAACCTTCCGCTGGTACCGACTCCAGCTTCCCTTCCGCCGAATCTGACGCAAGCTTCCCTTCCGCTGTACTAACCGTTTCCTGCGGCGAGCGGAGCTCCGACGGTTCCCTGACCCATGAAACTCCGTTGCCGCAGTACCGGGCAATCAATACCGTATCATCCTTGGAGCCTTGATCCCATATCGTAATTCTCATCGACGTGCCCGAGCGTCGTGAATGCGCCTGCAACGAGCGGATGCAATGCTCCAACTGCGATTCGTCATCCTGGGTCATGAGAATATAATGGCTTTCTGCCTGAGCTTTGCGAGCTGCTGAACGCTTGGCTAGATGAACCACTACCGCTGCCGTTCCGTAACAGGCAATGACGCTGATCAAAATTTCATACATCCTGCATCCTCCTCTGCCGCAGAAAGACAGTCTTGGCCTTCCGCTCTTTCAAGAAGCAGCTTTTTGAACCTATACAAGCGTCGACTTTCTCACAAGCATCTAAGCAGCTATCCACTCCTGGCCGAAACAACAGATTCTCGGCTCCCTTGTTGAGATACAGTACCATATGCTTGCGGCGGTCTGGGCGTTACGATAGGCAGGACATAGGGCTACCCCGGTAGCAGTCGGCCAATTGGCCACGAATCCAACGAATCCATGGCTGCAAAAAAAAGCCCTCAGCAAAGGCTGGGGCTTGTCTTATGTAGATTCAATTTTAGGGTTCTCATTCCCGTAGTTCCATCGCATATTGCTCGCTCAAGGTCCCTACGCTTCATTCATTTTCTAGCTCATTTAATTTAGTTCATCTTATATAAATGATTAATTTTCGCTTTCAAAAAACCGCACGCCTTAAAGGCCTGTGCAGCATCCCGCTGCTAGGCTCGCTAGAGCGTGACCCATCCATATTTGATGGAGTTGATAACAGCTTGCGTCCGATCATCAACTTCCATTTTCTGAAGGATACTGGAAACATGGTTTTTAACCGTCTTTTCACTAATGAAAAGAAACTCCCCGATCATCTTGTTGCTCTTGCCTTCGGCCATCAAGCGAAGCACCTCGGCCTCGCGACGAGTAAGCGGATTGTTCTCTCCGGCCACGAACTTCACGCCGGTCTCACGGCCGGCGGCCGCGCCGGATCCTGCGCCCATCTCATCCAGGTACGTCATGCGGCGGAGCTGGTTGATCAGCTTGCCGGTAACCTTGGGGTGAATGTAGGCATATCCTTGCACAACGGAACGAATCGCATTGATGAGCGACTCCGCCTCCATATCCTTGAGCAAATATCCGGTCGCTCCCTTGCGAAGCGTCTCGAATACATAACTTTCGTCATCATGCAGGGATAAGATAATGACTTTGATGTGCGGGAATAAATCGCGTAAACGCTCGGTTGCCACGACCCCGTTCTCAATCGGCATATTGATGTCCATAAGGACGACTTCAGGCTGATGCTGATTGCAGAACTCCAGAACCTGAATTCCGTCGCTGCATTCCCCGATCACTTCCAGATCTTCTTCCATGTTGAGAATCCGTTTAAGGCCTTCCCGGAAAAGCTGGTGATCGTCGGCAATCAGCAGTTTTATCTTGCGCTTGCCTCCTGCTGCCTTCAGGTCCATAAGCTATGTTACTCCTTTCGATGATCCACGCCTGTCGGAATATGGATCGTAATCTTGGTGCCTTGTCCATTGGCGGATTCCAGCTCAAACCTTCCCTCCAGCAGCTCGACCCTCTCGTTCATTCCCATCAGGCCAAAATGCGAGTTGATTTGAGCTCTTGCTTGAATAAGCTCGGCATCAAAACCGATTCCGTTATCCTGCACGACAATCTTCGCCATCTGCGACTGATAGGTCAGCTCTAGTGATACAAAGCTGGCGCTCGCATGCTTCAAAGCGTTGGTGAAGGCTTCCTGAACCATTCGGTAAATGCCGGCCTCCATAGCGGAAGGAAGACGGATCTCACGTCCAATCGTTTCGAACACCGTATGAATTCGTGTTTTTTCCTCAAAATCCTGCACGTACTTACGCAAAGTGGGAACAAGTCCTAAATCATCTAACGCCATCGGTCGCAAATTGAATATAATCTTGCGAATTTCCTCCAGTCCGGACCGAACCTGCGCCTTTAAGTCTATTAATTCGTGCTGGACCATCTGGAATTCCTGCTTTACCAGCATTCTTTCTGCAATTTCCGTCCTAAGAACTAGATTGGCAAGCGATTGCGCAGGGCCATCGTGAATTTCCCTGGCGATGCGCTTGCGCTCCTCTTCCTGGGCCAAAATAATCTTTAGTCCTATTAGCTGGCGGTTTTTGGCCGATTCCAAAATCCGAGTCACCTGAGTCAGATCCCCTGCCAGGTACTCTAATACAACGTTGATCTGAGAATGAATCGTCTCCGCCCTTTCGACCGAGCTCTCGACATTTTTGACCCGTTTCTGCAGATCGTCGCGACGAGCTCTGAGATAAGTTTCCTTTTCCCGGTAAACCATAAGGTCGAGCTGCAGATGGGTCGCTTTCTCGTAGGCGTTCTTGATATCTTCTTCTTTATAACGTACGAAATCCCGGCTTACCTCGGTAAGACGGATGCGCGCAAGACGGTACTCCATCTCCAGCTTGTCCACTTTGTCGATCGTTTGGACCGTATCCTGGAGCACTTGATTAAGCTCTTGCTCGAGCGTCAACATCTCCTTGCGGGCTGACTCGCAAATTTCATAGATTTGATATTTGCTTTCTTCCATGACCTCGATCGCGTTTTTAATGACCCGGTCTATATCCACAATTCGGTTATCCACATTCATCACAGCTGCCTTTCCATAGCTGGATAATCCCGTTTGACCCACGAAAACGGCTCTACCTTCCCCAACGGGTGGCAGAGCCTCGCGTCAACAGGTCATCTATAATCATACCATAGCTGCCTGAAGAGAAATTATATCATTCGACGGTAATCCTTTTAGTCATTTTATCCCATTTTACGGATAGGCCCATTTGCTCAGATACGAGTCGGATAGGGACTAAAGTCCTTCCTCCGCGCTCAATCGGAGCTGCTGGAGCAGCGATGCGCTGACCATTTGATACAAGCTCTTTACTGCCGATGACAAGCTCTAACAGCTTGCCGCCACGCAGCACGGAGACGCGCTTGCTTGCGGCCTCATAGTTAACCGAGCTGCCAAGCGAGCTGGCGACGAAACGGAGAGGGAGATACGTTACACCGTCCTTGATGTAAGGAGCGGAATCAAGAGACGTCGTTTTGCCATCCACCATGGCCGTTTTGCTGCCAGCTTTCATTTCGATTTTAACCTTAACTGGAACAGGGATGGATGACGGAGCTTCCGCTTGGATATTGTCAAAAGCAATGCTGCCCGCCGCGGTGCGCTCATCCGCGCCATCCTTGAGGCTCGCAATGTATAGGCGCGTCAGCTTGACCGGATACTTAATGGCTTTGCCGGATTCCGCCAGCGGCACCTTGAACGTTCTCCAGCCGGTCCAGTCCACTGCTTTGGACAGCGTGAGCAAATGTTTGGTTCCCGCTGCGTCGGTCAGCTCTGCGCGTGCCCAGTTCAGACTGGCGTCGCCCAGCACGTCTACACTGATCGAGGTCGGTTCCCCGTCGATAGCAAGACCGCTTCCCTGCAGCACCGCATAGGCAGCGCGAGTATCCGTTGTGCCCGCCGTAAAGTCATAATTCAGGCGGAGTGCATTGGTGCCGTTCGTGGCATCAAGGCCGCTTGCAAGCTCCGTGCTGCCGGTGACACCCGTCGTTGAAGCAAAGGCAAACGTCGGCGACAGGCTGTCGAAGTCAGCCAGCCCCTTGCTGCCGCTGCTCTTGGCCAGCGTTAGCAGCGCCGAGAAACCGTCATAACGCGCGATGGCATATCCGATTTCCGCGCCGTCTACGACGGATTGAACGGTCAGTTTGTCTCCACTGCGAGCAGCGGTCAGCCCTTGGAATTCCCATTTCACCGAATCGGATGGAAGCGTATAAGTGCCTCCGTCCTTCAGCTTCACCGTCACCGGTACTGAAATTTGCGCGCCAACCTCTAAAGCAGCCTGCGAAGTGCCGATGCTCATCGACTGGATTGCCTCCGCGCCAACGACCGAAACCGCCAGCTTATCCGATGCGGCTCCCGACTTGACGGTGATAGAGCCCGTGCCCGGCTTGGAGGCCGTGAATGTGTTGCCGCCCCAGTTACCGCCGATTCCTGCTGAACTCCAGCTCGCACCAAGACCAGCCGGATCGAGTGGGTTGTAGTATTGATCGTAAGCCTTAAGCTCATAGGAAGCCGATTGGCCGAGGAAAAGCACCCCAGGACCGCTTGCTTTGATGCCCTTGATCGAGCCTTGCGGCGCGGTGGTGAAAATGCCTAGCCCGTTGGAAACCTGGCGCATCGTACTGCCATACTCCGTCGGATGGGACAACTGCAGGCCGAATTCGCCAAGTGGACGATTAACCATCGTTGTTGATCCGCCACCGTCCAAATTGACGGCTTTGGCAGCGCCAAGCTCAACGAGCACGGATTGCAGCTCCGCCAAGGTCAGTCCCGTACTGGTGCCGTTGTCCTCCGCTGTCACCAAATACACCGTACCGCCATCCCTGGAATAACCAGCCGCTGTCCGTGAACGTGGTGAGGTGCCGCTAACCGAAGACACGCTGCGTGAAAATGTAGCTGCTTGACCGTTCTCGACGAGAATCGTATGGCCGCCGACCATTGTTTCAAAACTGGCCGGATCGACGTTTTGCTGAGTTGTCAGCGATTTCAGCGAGTAGTTTGCATTGGCCTGCTGGCCAACCTGCAAATTATCACGAACGAACTGCGCCGCTTTGCCATGGGCGCGCAAAATATAACCGTCCGCTGGCGGGGTCACCGTCAGAGCGGTACCTTCCGAAATCTGCTGAACAACGCCTCCCTGCACCAGAACCTCGGTCGGCGTAGCATAACTCGCTCCAGCCGGGCGGCTCGGATCCATCCATGCACTCGTATAGATATACATAGCATCGGCGTGAGAAAACCCTTTGGAAGGATACTCCGTCGTGTAAGAGGACTGATTCATTCCTGCCAGCGGAAAAGTATTCCCGCTACCTGACGCCACGCTGCCCTCAAAGCTGTACCGATCAATGATGGCTTTACGGTCCTTGGTGACACCGAACATGTACATGCCGGTCAACTGCATTGGACTCGTTAGCAGCATGCCCCCGTTGATTTGCGCTCCCATTGGAGCCCCATCCGAGGAAGCTGTTTGAAAATAATCCGCGTTGATACCAGCAACGGCACCAGAGTTTTTGGTCATATTCAAAACGCTGCCGCGGTCCGTGACAACGCCTTCCTTGTTATTAATCGCATTCAGCTTCACATATGGATTGGATAAATCAATTTTGATGACATGAACATTGGACTGGACGGCTGCGCCGCTGCGGGTGCCCTTCCAGATATAGTCGATCCGCTGTACGCCGGCAGTAATCATCTCCTCATTCGTAGCGGTCAAGCCCGATGTTGCTGCGCTTGCCATGCGTACGGGAGACAAAATGCTCGCCACTCCGGGAAGCTGAGGAGCAAGGGCGGCCAATGGCTGAATGATCAGAGCTGCTCCTAGCGCGCTAACGAGTACTCGGCGAGTGAGGAAGCTTCGGGCTCCTGCTGCCCCTGCGACTCGTTTGGATGCGCTAGCCTTTTCGGCTGCGCGGCTAGGATTGATACGGCTTGCTTTATTCATAATATGTACAACTCTCCTGTCTATTTGCCTTCATTCAGTAGTCTCTGACTCTAGTTAAGCAAGAGAGTCGGACTCTATCACATAAATGAATAGACTTCCAGAAAGCAGGAAAGTTACGTCTGATAGAATAGTCCGTTCACTTATTCGACATTGAACGACTTTTTCTATTAAAAAAATAAGGATAGATTGGCGCGCTACTCTCCTATTAAGAGACGCTTCTCTATTCAAAATCAGATCGGTCTGTCACAGCATAAAAAAACGTCGGCCTACGAGCAGGCCGACGTTTCAAAGAGTTACATATCAATCATATTCAAATATAGTAACATCCGCTTGACCATAATGACCGCTTCAGCGCGGGTCGCGTTGCTCGCCGGTCCGAATGCATCTGCTTTCTGGCCATTCAATACGCCGATAAAGACAGCTTTGGCCGCATACGTTTTGGCCCAATTGCCGATCTTGCCGCGATCCTTGAACTTCGTCAAGTAGTTCTGTTCCTGCTGTTGCAATACAACGGCTGATCCGGCTGTCTCCACAGCGCGGACGATCATGGCCGCCATTTCCTGGCGGGATACCGGAGCATGCGGCCGGAACTGGCCGCCATTGCCCTGCACAATGCCCGCTGCGGAGGCCGCTCCTATATAGGCTGCCGCTGTTCCAAGTCCTGCTGTATCGCGATAGGACGAGGCTCCTGCCGTATTGCCTTTCAGCCCAAGGCCGCGTGAGATGATTTCCGCGAACTCGGCCCTCGTAATCGTCTTCTTCGGCTCAAAAAGCGAGCTGCTACGAGGCCGAGCGATCCCCTTCGCGGTCAGCGTGTTGATATCGTTTTTGGCCCAGTGCCCATTAACGTCGCTCAATACGGAGCTACCCCTTACTACAGCGAACACACCGCCATCGCGATGCTTAAGCGTAATTTTAGAGCCGCTGCCGGAGCTTTCAATCTTCGTCGGCGTGTAGCTGATTCCGTTCGTCTCCGAATCGAGGAATACCCCTGACGCAGCTGCTGCAGGAACTGGAGCCGCGGACTGAATCGTAGTCGTCAAATAGCGTTTCAAGCCCGTGAAGGCCGTTTTGGACGTGCTGCTGCCGCTGATCAGCGATAGATCCACACTGATCGGACCGGACAGCAGACTGGCATTGCTGCGGCTCATCGCGAACTGCAAGGAACCCGCTAGGGAGCTTGCAGTCGTGTCGATAGAGAGCAGCAGATAACCCGTAGTGCCTCCAGCGTTTAACAACGAAGCCGTTTTATCAAAATCAATCGCCTGCAGCGGAAGTTCCACAGCTACATTATCAAATTGCAGTTCGAACGACGCGTTGCTGGCGCTGCCGAGAGCCTGCTGCAATGGAACAAGCGGAATTGCCACAATACCGGCCTTATTCGTGTCCGGCACCTTGAAGCTCACCTTGGACATCCCGGCACCGCGTGCCGCCTGGTAGGCTGCTGCCAGCTTTTCATTCAGCACCGTATAACGAATCGCGACGCGCCCTGCCAGCGAAACGTCTTGGCTTGTGCTTACATCATACTCCGTCAGCTTACCAGCACCAGCGGTAGTGCCGCTTCCTCCGATATTGCCTACCCCTGGGACAGACGTCCCGTTAGAGATAACAACGGCGGACAGTGCGGCTGCTGCATCGCCTCCGGCCAAGCGCAGCGGATTATAACTCGGAGGGCTATAGGTCAGAGTGACGGACTGCCCTACGCCGACGGCCGTGCTGAGCTGTAAGGTAACGCTTGTCCCCGACACACTTACACCGCTGACTGGAATCAGCACTCCACTGGCTCGAACGGAGAACTGGCCGGGTGTAGGAACAGCGGAAGGATCGAGCGGCATGCTGTATAGAAGCGTCATGACGGACCCGTTCACGCTGCCGGAAATGAAAACAGGTAACGTGCCGGTCACACTCGACTCCATGCCGCTGAACGCGTCTGCCGCATTGCCAGCAAGATCCGCGAGCGGCGGTACTCCCTTGGCATAGCTAACCTTGACGGTGCTTCCAGTAGTCATAGAGCCGGACAGGCTCAGAACAAGCTTGCTGCCTTCAACAGCCACGCTGCTGATGCCGAGGGAGTTGTTGCCGCTCAATACCGAAAACTGACTGCGCAGTGGCAGCAATTTGGCGTTGAGCCCCTCATTGTAATTGAGTGTTACCTTACTGCCGCTGGCGGTTATGTTGTTAAGCACAGGCTTGGATGTGTCCAGCAAATTCTGAATATAAGCATTGCTGAACGCCGCAAGCGGATTACCCGAACGATCGATGACCGGATTCGTCCCTGGCGTGTAGTTGACATAAGCTCCGCCTTCACCGCCAGCCGGATAGCTCAGCTTAAGCATCAACGTGCTTCCGTTAACAGATGGCTCTGACAGCGAAATCTGGCTTCCGTTCACATAGAGGGCGAACTGTGTTGCCCATTCCGCCTTCGGTGCGTCCAACTGCTCACTGAACTGAAGCCGCAGTTGGCTGCCAGACAGAGTACCGCCGGTCAGCTTTGGCTGAGCCGCTTCAGCGTCGTAAACGGCCTGACGGCCGGAGAAGCCGGCTGCGCGGGCCCCGCCAAGACCACGAATGGCACGCGGGCTGTCGACATCAGCTGGAACCGTATAGGCGACGGTCACCTTTTGCCCATTAAGAATACCACTGCGCAGATTCAGCGTCGCTGTATTGCCAGACACCGTCACATGACTGATCTCTCTGGCCGCCGAAGCTTCATTCACCATGACATAAAAACTCGCCGGAAACGGAACACCAGCCGGATCAAGTTCATTATCATAGGTCAACAACAGCTTCGTCGAGCTGATCATCGCTACCTTATCTAGTACGGGTGCGGCAGTGCTGCTACGCAGCGTAGTGAACTTCCACTCGTATTCATTGAGAATGCCTCCGAAGCCGTTACCGGCCGCATCACGGATGCTGTTCACGCCAATCTCCATATATAAGGAAGTATTTCCAGGGAGCGGACTTTCAGGCTTGATGACGACGGTATTGGGTTGATCAGCCGGTACATGAGCCTTCACGGCGTAGGTATCGGAAGCCCCGCTTTTATGCAAAATAATCCGGTATGACTCGGCCAGTTTTACTGGCTCCGTGAATACCGCTTGAAAGGAGGTCAGCGTCGAAGCCGAACTGCTGCCTGTCGCCGGACTTAGCGTCACAATCGAAGGCGGCGTTGTATCACGGGTCGCCGTAAAACTCCAGACCGAGCTGCCCGACATGCCGGCAAAGCGTGAACCTGCTGCATCAAGTATCGCTTGGGATCCGATCTCGACATAATAACTTGAGCCTTCCCCGAAGGCCAGGCGGGTGTCTACCGTAAGTACATTGCCTCCGAAGCCGAATATTTGATCCGACGTAATCGGAATTGATGCCGCTATCCCTTGATCCGACGAGCTGCGGATGACGATGCTGCCTGTACCTGGGAAGACCGCCCGGTCAAAGGTTAGGCTGAGCTTGGCATCCGACGTCCCGATGGTGCCGCCATTGGCAGGCCAGAGTCCTGTTGTCGCTGGACCACGGTTATCGCTGACCGCCTGCGTCGTAAAGGCCCACGCGGATGCATCGCTGATACCGGCGAACAGAAGATCGCCGCTGCGGAATGAGCCTGCATCCCCAAGCACATAATAAGAGGTGCTGCCGCTCAGTGTCTCATGTGGCAGGCTAACCTTGTTGCCATTGTAGCCTAGTTCATTGGCGTCCCAACGCTTAACCGTGCTGTTGTCGGCCACTTTTTTGAGATAAAGATACTTAGGAGCTGTCGAAGTACTGCCCGAGGTTACAGCCTTGTCAAAGGTCATCTCAAACGACGCGTTCACATTGACTCCCTGCGAGCCGTTAGACGGTGTTAGCGCCGTGAGTCCGACCGGAGAAGCCCCTGTCTGAAAGCTCCAGCTGAGCTCAGCCGTGCGATTGCCCGATGCGTCCTGCAGCAAACCAGCAGTCCCGGTCACCCGATAGGATTGTCCAGGTAACAGACCATTTGGCGGCATAATCGTAATGGCCTGGCGACCGCCCCCGGTCACTTGCTGAGAGGTAATGCTGATGGGAACACTGTCTCCGCTGGATTGATTCGTCAGCTGCAGCGAACCGGAGGCTGGATATACCGGCTCATTGAATGAGATACGCAAGGAAGAGAATACCGATACTTCTCCGCCTTGTGGACTGTACTCCGTCGGATGAGGAGCAGAGGTATCCGGATCAGCTGCAGTAAAGCTCCATTCTGCGGCACTGGAGATACCAGCAAAAGAGCCGCTGCCCGAGGCACTGGAGAAGCTACCGGCTTCCATTAGGACATAATAGGATTGTCCAGATTCAAAGGAACGATCTGGAACAATCGTAACGAGAGCCGGATTGGACGGATCAATTTGAATCCTGCTGTCCTTCGCTACGGTGTAGCGGGCCCATTCCGTGTTATCGGACACCTTACGGATGGATACAGCGGCGGTACCGCCGCCTTTAACGACTGGCTCATCAAACGTAAGCGTTAGACGGGCATTCGCAGGGGCTGCCTCGGCATTGTCAGCCGGATATTTGCCGGCTATAACCGGTCCGCCTTGGGCGGCATTAACTTTGCCTTCGGAAAAACCTGCGGCTGGAAGAACCGCCTGGATAAGGACAAAAAACACCAAAAGGAATTTGAACCAAAACCGCATTGCTCATTTCACTCCCCGAGTTGAACATTCGTAGTTACTTTGTCGGTTTTTGGTCAGGGAATGTTTAGGAGAAATGGATAAAGCGATACTTGCTTCTTGTTAATTCGCTGAGAGTATGGCGCCCCAAAGCAAAAAAAGCCTCTGACTCAAATGGAGTCAGAGGCTTTTGCGGAATGAATTAAACGAGTGCTTCTTGTTTCAACAGGGAAGCCTTGTCCACGCGCTCCCAAGGCAAATCGATGTCTGTACGGCCGAAGTGGCCATAAGCAGCGGTTTGTCCATAAATCGGGCGACGCAAGTCCAGCATCTTAATAATGCCAGCCGGACGCAGGTCGAAGTTGGCATGGATAAGCTCAACGAGCTTCTCTTCCTCCACTTTACCTGTTCCATAGGTATCAACGCTGATGGAAACTGGGTTAGCAACACCGATGGCATAGGCAAGTTGAATCTCACATTTGTCAGCCAGGCCTGCAGCAACGATGTTCTTGGCTACGTAGCGTGCTGCGTAAGCCGCAGAACGGTCAACCTTCGTTGGATCCTTGCCGGAGAAAGCGCCGCCACCATGGCGAGCGTAACCGCCGTAGGTGTCAACGATGATTTTGCGGCCAGTTAGGCCAGCATCGCCTTGAGGTCCACCGATAACGAAGCGGCCCGTTGGATTGATGAAGTATTTAGTGTCGGAATCCAACCATTCAGCTGGAACAACCGGTGCAATAACATGCTCGCGAATATCCCTCTGGATCTGCTCCAGCGTTGCGCGCTCGTCATGCTGTGTCGAAACGACAATTGCATCAACACGTACTGGTTTGCCGTCAAGGTACTCAATAGTAACTTGAGTTTTGCCGTCCGGACGCAGGTAGTCGAGCGTACCGTCCTTGCGAACTTGAGCCAAGCGGCGAGCAATGCGATGAGACAGTGCGATTGGCAAAGGCATAAGCTCTGGCGTTTCGTTTGTCGCGAAACCGAACATCAAACCTTGGTCGCCTGCACCGATGTCTTCATTCTCTTGTTGCACGTCCTTGCCTTCACGAGTCTCGATCGCAGCGTTGACGCCTTGAGCGATGTCCGCAGACTGCTCGTTAAGCGAAGTCAACACGGCGCAAGTAGTGGAATCGAAGCCGTATTTGGCACGGGTATATCCAATTTCCTTGATGGTGCGGCGAGCAATAGCCGAAATATCGACATAATCAGCGCTGCTGCTAATCTCACCAATAACAAGCACGAGACCAGTAGCTACGGATACTTCACAGGCTACGCGGGCATAGGGATCCACTTCAAGGAAAGCGTCGAGAACTGCGTCAGAAATCTGGTCGCATATTTTATCGGGATGGCCTTCCGTTACGGATTCCGAAGTAAACAGGTGTCTTCCTTTAAGGGACAAGCTGATCGACCTCCTAGAACCATGGAATGAGAAAAGGATGATGTCTTAACAAAAAATCAACCTTTTCCCATTGGAAAAGGTCGGGTAGACAACTCTTCTAGGACACTATAATAGCGGAACTGTCGCATAGTGTCAATGGATAGGGGTCCTTGGCACTTCTTGGCTAATGTGCCTTTGGACGTTTTTGCGCCAATCAAGCTAACTGGTCTTAAACATCAGATGAGTGATGCTTTATCCGCTGTCTCAGCGGGTTAAAGCCCTTAGAGCCCCAGCATGGACTGCTCGGCCTTGGCTATGAGACGCTTCGTGATCTCCCCGCCGACCGATCCAGCTTGACGAGTAGCCAGCGAGGACCAGTGAATGCTTCCGTATCCAGAAGTAGGAGCTTGGGATCCTAGATCTCCAGCAAATTCTGTATCGAATTCACTTGACGTTGACGCGGAACACAGACCTAGTTCTGTAGCAACTTCGTATTTCATCTGATTGAGCATTTCTTTACAAGCGGGAACGACAATACGTTTGGACTTAGCCATGGAAGAGCACCTCCGGATATGATTAGTAAGGATGTGCTTATAGAATGCCGCTCCTCCCTGACCGTTAAGCGCATAACATATTGTCACTATGGGAAAATTATAACTACTTCGATTTCTCGATCGTTTTAATTTCGTATTCACCGCGCACCATGACCGTGAGGCCGCTCTTCATACCCTCTGCCGAACCAACGCCACGCCCGCCACGCGGGAACAGAATGAGATGGTTCTGAGGCACGCTGGAGCCGGATTTGATATCCACACCGGCCGTCACATCCGCGATTCCGTTGCTGTCCGGACTGTAAGCGACCGCTTTGCCTCCGCGCACGACAACCTCGGCTCCATCCGCTGCGATAAGCGTTTTGCCGATTGGCACATTAATTACTTTGATGCCGCTGTCAGCGGGTTCCGGGCTGTCTCCAGGGCTTGGTGCTGTCGACGGAGCTGTTGAAGGCTTAGGAGTTGCCGTGGCTGCTGGAGTACTTCCCGTGCCGCCTCCACCGTTTTTAAGCTCGGCAATCTTTTGATCTACATAACTTTTGGTTACGACAGGATCATCCACCGTACCGGGGACGCTGGACGGGGCATTCGTCGCCTCAGCAGCTGAGGCTTGGCCTCCTAGGCTGTTTGCAATAGTATCCCATTGCGTGCCCGTCCAAACTCCTGTCGCCAGTACCAAAGCTCCTACTGACCATTTCCAATGACGTTTTTTCATAGAATCTCCTTTCAGGAATAACTTAAAGAGGTTAATCTATCACTCTACTATAGTAAAAAATGGTTGTCTATTTTACGTCATCAATTGAAATTCTGTTGGAATGCTAGAAGCCGTACGGTTACCGTACGGCTTCTAGCATTCCATAAAGGTCCTATTAATTGTTAATCAGAAACCAGTTCATTTCTTTGGATGCGATCAGAATGGAAGAGTTCTGGAATACATCATAAACGTTAAGTTTGAACTTGCCATTCGTTCTTGTCTTTGACTGAATTTCTGGATCATTATACAGCATTTTCAACGGAATACTATCTCCTACTTTTAACACCTCATCCTGCGATCCTTGAACCGCCGATGCAATGTCGAAAGTTTTGGAGTAGGTAAGTTGATTTGTATCTTGATTTACAAATTCAATTTTAATCTTATGCGTGCCTGCAATCGCTTCGTATTGCTCATCACGCTTCAGACTGTACTCCGTCTCCAGCTTCAGTCCGGAAGCGGCATACATGTCCTTAACATCAAAGAACGCGCTCGTTTTGGTTAGTGAGAGCATGAACCCGCCAACCTTCAACTCTTTAAGCTCTTGCGAGGTTTTCTCGCTCGTTGATGCACCCAGCGCATAGGCAGCCGGTTTCGCAAGCACGGCTGGACTGCCTGTATTTCCGCCAGGTACAGTGCCTCCTTCTCCGTTGCCCTCTTCTTTCCCGCCATTACCAGGATTAGCAGGAGGAGTTGCTGGAGAACCGCCAATAGCTTGACCGATAACTAGCTTGAAGTCGGTGGAATCAAACGCTCGAGGAAGCTGAGCCCAAGCTGAGGTCAGAGCTTTACCGCCAGAGCTAATCCGATCCTTAAGCTCTGCGAATTGAACAGGAACAACGAGTCCATTCTTATCAATCAGGTAGCCACCTAACTGAGCCAGCACGGCTGCTCTTGCTTCCTTGTTGATCCCTTCAAATTCCGCATAGAAAGTTTGCGTACCAACACCTTGGTAAACGGCATTCCGATTCATCTTCATCGTTGCCTTCTGGCCAACACCAGAAATTTCGTATTCTGCAGCGTTTCCGATAGTCGGGATTTCTGAAAGCTGCTGCCCTGTAAATTGATAGAGAGTTTTGCCTGGCTTATCCGCAGCTGGCTCCGTGGCAACAAAAGCAATCTGAGAGATGGAAGTGCTATAAGGAATTTCTGCAGCAACTACGGCTTCGTAGGTCGCTCCTGGAGCAAGCGTAATCATCTTATCCAATCCGATGGCTTTTTGCTCCACGCCAACCTTAACGCCATTCACCATAAAGTAACCGCCCAGAGCAGGAACCTGCTTTGTTACGCCACTCGTATTTGTAATGCTCAAACTTGCGACAAGCGTATCCTGATTGACGCCTGGCATTCTAGTTACACCTTTTAACTGAATGCTGTAATCCTGGTAAGAGAAAGCTGAGCCAAGTCCGCCTTCGAGAGAAGCGGTCTGGATAGCATAAGATGCAATAACATAAGATTTTTCTTTTTCTGTTGCCTGAGATTTTACGACAAGTTGAGCTCCGCTCACATTGGCATCTCCGGGTATGTTTCCAGTCAGGTTTAGAGTTTTCGCTATACCGGGAAGCAGAGAGGCATTTTCCTCTTTGGTATAGGTCAGGCTATAACTCTTACCCGCTGCTGTCACAAGGAAGAAATCAAAGCCAGCTGCAGCTGCAGCAGATCCATTATTAGTTAAGGAGAAGTCGATCGCGATAGACTGTCCATCTGAACCTTGATTCAGAAAAGCTTGTCCTGCTTTAGTCGTAATCGGCTGTCCATCCATATAGATTGTTTTTGGTTGCCCAGCCGAAGAAGGCGGCTGGATCTTCAGCGTCGGTAGTTTGAAAACGCCCGCCGGGAGTTTCACTTTGCTTGCCTCGTCATTCAGTGAGGCAACAAGCGATAACGGCTTGCCAGTAATAACAGCCGGGATGGTAGAGCGAAGTGTAATAATTTTGCGTTCGCGCGGTTGAATAGTCGCACCTTCCAAACCGGGAACAGACACATTGTAGACGGAGAGACCATCCGTTTGGATATTAAAACTCATTTTGGAAAGGTCTATTACCTGTTGGCCCACATTCTCTAAAAGGTAATTAATCGTTACATATCCATTGTCCTTATCTTTCGATATGTAAGCTTGCTTGACGGCCCCTTTCAGCTTTCCGCTGCCAAAGAGCATGACTCCTGGTTGGAATGCAGCAACAGAAACGCTTCCTTTGGATGGATAAGAAATAGTTCCAAGACGCTTTTCATAGCTTGCCGAGGAAAAGTCCCATTTGATGACGTCAAAAGATAGATCTGTCAGTCCAGTAGCGGAATCTACAACAGAATAATAAGTTATGTACTGACTTGTATTAGCCGGTACAGACGTTTTTTCTTTGTCACCCTCAATAACTGTTGCTTTGAAGGTTTTGCCTGACTTTGACTTAACTCGAATCCAGTAGTCCATCAGATCCATGGATTTGGAGCTATTATTGGTGATCATAACCGTGTAAGCAAGTACTTTGCCTTTGTCCTGCATAAGGAAACTCGCGTTCCGAATACTCAAACTACCACCACCAGGCAGTGCCACCGCTTGCCCAGACAATGTGCTCGACTTCGCTGCGGACACTTGATCAGCGGGTAAACCAGCAAAACCTCCACCAAGCAGCAAGCCTGCTGCTGTAATTGTTGCTATGCCTGTCTTCAACCAGTTCTGTCTCACTCACATACCTCCTGTTTCCATATACATCTTAGACGCGAACTGAAGGTCGTTTGTTTCTCTCATACACCAATATATTCTACTTTTTATTATAAGTTTTGTTTCAAAGGACATAGAAAAAGAGCAAGCAGGATCCCCTGCTTGCTCTTTTTTATTCGTGAAACGGATTAGCCGATTTCTACCGTAATCGTACCGGATACATTGTTGCTCGATACGAAAGTGATAACAGCCGTTCCTTTTTTACCTGCAACTGGTGCCAGTACGCCATCTTGGTTTACTGTTACAACAGTTGGTGCGGAGGAGTAGAAGTAACCACCCTCGCTAGAAATAACTACACCATATTGATCTTTAACTGTAGGAACGATCGTGTTACCTTTGCGTTCCAGTTCAACCGATTTGGATACAGGAGCATCCTCGGAAACAGTTACTTCTTGCGTAGCAACTGCTGCGTTACCAACATAAGCCGTTACCGTAGATTTACCATTTTTGAGGCCAGTCAACTTATCGTTAGCTTCTACTTTCAGAACCGTAGGATCGGTGCTTGTTACATTTGATGGAGTTTTATTTTCCAGAGCAACTGTAACACCAGAAGAAGTTTTACCAGTCAGTTCCACCGACTTGGAGTAAACACCTGCAGTTTTAGCAGCATATGCCGTTGAGATGTTATTGATCGTGAAGGATTTTACATCCGCGGAATCAACAACGTCAACAGAGAAGGTGTAAACTTCAGCGCTACCAGACTTAATCGTTACAGTAGCAGAACCGGATTTGCCGTTAGCGGCTTTCAAAGCTCCAGTTGCTGTGTTGTAAGTCAGAAGATCTGCTTCGCTTTGGTTGGAGAGCTCAACCGTGTAAGTTGCGCTTGCAGCCGTAGCGGTTTTCGTGCGACCGTAGCTATCAACGAGGACAATGTTGTCGCCGCCCAAAGTTACCGAAGCATTATCTTCCAAAGTAGTAACAACGTCTTTAATTCCGTTAACACCTACGATTGTAGCTGCCTTTTGAATGGTTACGTTTTGCGTGGAAGGAGCGGAAGTGCTCGTTTTGCCACGTGCTACGATGTAAGAGAAGCCTTCTTGCGTGAACTTCAGAACCAGCTCGCCCTTAGCGTTAACTTTAGGGTAGCCATCAGCCAGGTAGTTAGCAGAGAAGTCCAGTTGGCTCAGATCAAGAGCTGTACCTTTGATTTCGCCGCCGAACGTATCCGTAGCTACAAACGGGAATACTACTTCTTCGCCTGCTACTACAATAGAGCTAGCGGAGCCGAGTTGGAAGTCTTTCACTACAGCGGAACCAGCAACGTTAATGATGATGGTTTTGGAGATTCCAGCACTTGGGTTGCTGATCGTCAGCGTCGTGGATCCAGCAGCTTTAGCTGTGAATTTCAGAACGCCTTTGCTGTCAACTGTGATTTTCTCAACAACACGGTTGTCGCTGTTGTAGAAGAACAGACCATCTTTGTCTTTGTAGTTGACGTATACGTTGGAAGCAACTCCTGCTTTGAAGTCGATGTCGCCAGCCGTCAGGTTAATCGTTTGGCCGTTAGCATCCTTCAGTGTAAGCGGAAGAATCAGTCCAGTTTCACCAGCGGAGATACGAGCTTTACCAGCCAGCGGTTGAACATCGCCAAGCTCCAGAACTGTAGCCGTGGATCCTGTTACAACAGTCAGCGTTTTGGAAATACTCAGACCGGAAGCTGGTGCAACAGCCGTTACAGCGATTTTATCACCAGCGTTTGCGCCAGCAGCTTTCAGGCTTACTTTACCACCGGAAACCGTAACCGATTTAGTTGGTTGAGTGCTGTTGAAAGCTTGGATATAAGTGCTGTTCGTAGTCGTTACATCTTCACCGAATTGGTTCAAGACTTTAACGCCAAGGTCAACATTGTCAGCCAGTTGAATAGCTGGGGACGTGATGTCGATTTTAGCAGCTACGCTTGCAGCAACTTTAAGGGAGAACGGAGTGTCCGTACCTTTAACAGCCAGCGTGTAGTCGCCTACAGGCAGGTAAACTGCGGACAGAGCAACGGATTTGTTGTCGTCAGCGAATTTAGCTGTTACAGGGAAAGTGGACAGGTTGGATTTCAGCGTGAAGCCGCCATCCATGTATGTTTTTTCAGTAGCTGTCAGAGCGCGGTTAAATTTAACCGTGATCACTTTGCCGCCGGATTGTGCAGCTTCAACAGCTTTAACCGTTTGAAGCGTTACTTTAACTTCGTAGGATTTACCTTGGTAGGAAACAGTAACCGTAGTTTCTTTACCGGCTTCCAGAGGAGTCGTCAGAGCTTGCTTCACGACTTGGTTGTCGGAGAAAGTAACTTCGATGTTGCTAGCGTCGACAGCAACAGCGGATTTAACGGATACAGCTGCATCGGACAGGCCGTAAGCAGCTTCTACTACTTGACCGCGGGTAGCAGCCACTTTGTAGGAAGCAGCTTGGTCGATCAGACCAGCTTCGATAGCTGCTGCTACGTAGCCTTTAGCCCATGCGCTTACAGCGCCGGAAACAGCTGCATCAGCTTTAGGTTGCAGGCCTGCTGCGATAACGAGAGTTTTCGCAACTTGCTCAACCGTCAGGGATTGGGAAGGACCGAACAGGTTGTTGCCAAGGCCGTTCAGGTAGCCAGCTTTTGTGCCAGCGCCGATGAAGCTTTTAGCCCAATGTTTAGCCGCTACGTCTTTGTAGTTAGCTGCTGCTGCGTCAGGCGTAAGGCCGTTCAGCAGAACCAGTACTTTAGAGAACTCAGCGCGCGTGATGTTTTTAGTAAGACCTGCAGTGCCGTCCGGGTAACCCGTCAGAACACCTGCTTGTTTCAGAGCGTCGAATTTCTGTTGTGTTGTCAGTTCAGCCGCGAATGCGGAGCTAGCGAATACGGAAGTTACGAGTGCGCCTGTAACAACCAGGGATATACTTTTTTTCATAACCTTTTTGTCTCCTCCTCTAACTTGCTTAAATATATGAGAGTGTTCGGTGAAACTATGAGTGCTCTTTGTACTCATCTGTTGTGTCACCCCCTTCCCAGAGTGTGGGAGCAGTATAATATAGAAAGATGTCTGCTTCATGCTGATAGACACGTGTAAAAACATGCCGCAGAAACTTGTAAAATCAAGTAGAAAAAAATGGAAACCTGTCAAACCACTAAACCATTATACAATGGCCTAATAGAGGCAGTAAAGAGAAAGATGAGAATATGTTCCATTTCCATTAGAGAAATCGGAACAAGGGGGTTTAGCGTCTCCAGTCAATCGGTGAGCACTGCTTTTTCCCGTTCCTGTGTGACTCCAGTTATTTAAACGCAGGGGAATCGGAAAAGTTGCGAAACACTGAAAAAAAATTCTGTTTTTCTTTCATGATGTTTTTCTATGTATGTCCTATACCCACTCATAGTCCTAGTATAACTTGGATAACCGGACTTCGTCGACTCGAAACTTTTTCCAAATCCCGCTTTTTGTCGAAACGAAATTTTCGCCTTAATTTAATAGAAGAGTCTGCCGAGGAGACCTCTTTGCAGACTCTTTCTACTATTATAATAGTAATCGTTTAGTTGATTTTCGGCAGACGTTTAAGTCCAACGAGTACTTTCCCGAGAATAATGCCGGAGTCCGAGCGAAGCAGATTGGCTCTAGGCTCGAACACAAAACCATTCTTTGGGTTCTGGCTGTCTACAGGGGAACCTTGAATATAACCCTTTTGATAAATGGCGAGCACCGACGCACGAGCGTAGTAATCGATCTGACTATAGTCCTTGAAGGCTTTCTGCAGCGCCTTCTCAATTTTGGCCGGGTCAGTCTCCAACTTGAGCTTAAGCGCACGTGCCAAGATGACTGCGGCGTCCTCGCGAGTGAGGTTGCTTGTCGGCTCGAAGGTCTTAGGAGCCTTGCCGCGGATATAACCTTCATTGAAGGCTGATTCAATATAACGATAATCCCATAGGGCTGTACTCTCGACGCCAACATCGTTGAACAGACGCTTGGACGGGTCTGAGTTGTAGTTAAGCGGTACGGCCAATGCCTTGACCATCATTGTGGCGAATTCACCACGCGAAGTAAACAGGTTGGCTCCGAACTCATCGATTCCAGCTGCGTTCATGAAGCCCTTGGCATACATCGCTTCCAGATAGTTGCGCGCATAAGGATGCGAAGTGATGTCCAGGTAGGAATACTTCAGTTGCCCAACCACATAGTAACCGAACTCCGAGAACGGTACGGTAACTGTATTTTTCTTGGTGTCCACAGTGCCACCGATATTCACCCATTCCGGCTTTTTCGGATCAAAGCGGAACACCGAAATGAACGTACCGTTCGCATCCACAATGTTTGGATCATAGGACAGGGTCAGCTTGCCCTCTTTGGATGCCATCAGCTCCCGATTGACTGGACGATCCACATAGGATGGCAAATCAGCTGTTGGATACTGATACGGATCAATACCGTATTTGAGTGGGTCATTCACACTTTCTGTCTGAGGATTATCAGCCATACCTGCATCAATCCAGAACACTTTGCCAGCCTTGTTGAAATTGGTTGAGAATGTGCTTTCAAACATGTTGCCGAGGCTGTCCAAAATCAGATCGAAGTTCGCCGGTGGTACCTCGAATTCATGGCGATCAACGACACCATCCGTCGGGTTGGCGATGCCGAATAACAGACGATGACCGGTAAACACCTGATTTTTCAGCTTTTCTGGTGTGTTGTAGTCGCGTCGAATCAACGTTGTCGACTTAGGGAACGTCAACTGTAGCTGACCCTCAAACAGCTTGTGAGAGCTCTTCATCTCTTCCATGTAACCCGCTCCCGGAATGTTAGTCGGGGCATAGGTAACCGAAATCGTATCGGTGATAGAGTCGTTCTCATTGGCAATGATGAACTTCAGCTTGTTTTCACCGGCTTTCAAGCCGCTGATAACAACGCGGTAAGCGGTCGTATAGTCGATGGTGCCGTCATTGTCCGCATCATAGGCGATTTTCTCGCCGTTCAGCTTGTTGACTGTAACCGTTTTGGCGCTTGGAGCGTCGATGACGATTTCCACAAAGTTCTGGTTCACGATGCGCTTGCTGTTCAAAGGACGAAGAATTTTGTATGGAAGAGCCGTAGGATCGACTTCTAGACGGTAGCTGGCACGCGCGCCGGCTTCGCCATTATTGTAGACGTAGAAATTAAATACGCTGGATGTGCCGTCTTTACTCAAGTATTGATTCGTCAGTACCCAAGAGAAGGTCTGGGTTTTGACATCATAGGTTACGGTTAACTTCGGTACCCGCTCGCCTTGTTTAGCGATGGGATCGATGGTGATCCCAGAATTCAGCACTCCGATCGATTGCTGCTCCTTCGGCAGGCCGCTGTCGATAACCCGCAATTCCTTGCTCAAGTTCCAGATAATCGGCTTAGACAGATTGCTGCCTTCGATTTTGAGGATGAAATCATTTTTAGTAATCGTGCTTCCTGTTGCGTTAAGCGTAGTATTCGCTTCAGAGAGGCTTGTTCCAAGGTCAATGAAGTCAAAGGTACCATGAAGGTTCATGTAAGGCTCTTTGGTCGTGAATACGCTCCCTTGTTTAGGGAAGTTCGGGTCGTTGCTGAGCGGAGCCGGCAAGTCGCTTGTATACGGATAAATGCTGTCTGCGGCAACCGGAATGACAGGCAGATTGACCTGGTTCAGGAAAATCGTGATGGAATTCTCGTAGTTGTTTTTGCTGCCTTTGTAAACGAATTTCAAATTGAAGGCGCCTGCCGATTCCATGATGGCTTTGGCTGCGGCAATACCAGCATCAGTTGCGACGAAAGAATTTACAGCTCCACCTTTAGTAGGATTGGGATCAGCTTTGATACCGATCGGCGTGTTATTGATATAGAAAAACATCGTTTGCGGCTTGCCGGTATCGTGAGTATACCGAATATCGGACAGATCGTTCAAATTGGTCAGCGTAGCTGCAAAATTTTTGAGCGTATCGGAAATGATGGTATCCAGCTTGCCGGGCTTTGTAGAATCGTAATCAATTTTCAACGTATCATAGATGCTGTCATACTTCAGGAACGGCCCGAACAGCATATTGAACGTAACCGATCCCTTCTGGCTACCATAATTGAACGTTACTGTTTGTGTACCTTCATACGGAAGCTTATTGAAAACAAGCACCTTACGCACAAGCGTTTTGTTGACACCGTTCACCGTACGTGTCACCGTAGTGGTGCTCACTGTTGAAGCGGGCTGATTCGTAGCCGTGTAGGTTGTCTTGTTGCCATTGATGTCCTGGATATTGTCAACCGTCAACTCCGGCGCTGTATCGGTAGTGTTGCCGACCAGCACCTCGACTGCGAGCGGAGTGTCATAAATATTGACTCCAGCCAGGGGTTTGCTAGCAATATTCAGGTCACTGGTACCTTTGTAGCCTGGAATATAATTGATCTCGCTAATAAATGGCGCTGTAGAGTTGCGCAACGTAAACTTGAGGTTGTACACACCTTGAGACTCGTTGTCGACCGTATTCGGCGCTTCCAGTGTCATAAAGTAGTCTTTGTCGTAGCTGTAGCCGCCGGTCTTGATCTTATCAAGCTTGATATCCACTTTGTAGATGTAAAACGGATCTTCGGGATTATAAGCGCTGCCGGTTACCGTCGGAATCGCATCGAATGGAGCCGCAGCCACGCCATCAAGCTTAGGCGTAATTGCAATCGGCTGAGATGGATTCGGGTTGGGCACCGTCGCCCCGTTTACAACCTTTTTGTTGTTTGGAACAATAACCGTACCCGTAACGCTCAGATCGGATGGAGTACCCGCTTTGGAAGTCGAGAAATTCGGCGAGTATTCCAGAGCGGCACTGCTCGTAATAGCGCTGCCTGTCAATTCGTTGATGTTGAGATCATAAAACGTGACCTCTCCATTGTAGAAAGCAACCTCTCGGGTCGTTTCGATTGTCTGATTGTTGTTAGTCACTTTAATGGTAACAAGGTTTTTACCCTTTTTTACCGTCAACGGCGAGAGAGTGAACTCGTAGTTGTTCGTCGCAGACACGTTGTAGCTGCGGCTCGAGCCGTTTACTTCGATCGATACCTTTTCCGCATTCGGCGCGTTACCGGTAATGGCGATATCGGCAGAAGTTCTGCCGCGTGATGCGCCGGATGATACAACCGTTGTAGCGTTCTCTTTCATCGGGAAGGTGCTGCCATCGAGGCGAGCGGCCAAGTTATAAAAGACAGGACCGTCATGGTACATAATATAAATAGAGGTGGAAACCTCTGCACCGCCTTGCAGCCCTTTAAACGTAATGCGGTTCAAACCGGAATAGAGCTGAATGTTGTTTGCATTCAGGTTGAAGCCAGTCAAGAAGACGCCGCCTTTGACATCCTCGGTTTTGGAACCGATCTGATCGTCTTCCGGCTCGTCAGATTTGTTGTTGTTCACAATCTGCAAAACGCTGTAAGTGATGCTGGAAGGATCGATGTTGCTCACGGAACCTTCAATGTTGACACGCCCGCTTGTTGTCGTACGCGGCTGCTGGGAGCTGCTGGTCTCCTTCGGGAACGTAAAATAACCTGTTGCTGCGGCATCGGCCGTCTGAGCCGGGAACACCGGCAACAGCTGGGCCACAAGGGCCAGCATCAGGAACATGGCGCTGAGTCGTTTGAACACGGTAAGCCTCCTCCATACTCTTTCAGTGGTATTTGTGTAGGATATTTATCGGAATGTGGCTGGAAAATTGTTAGGAGTTCGCCGGATTTACGATAACTTCTAGATAAGATGAAGATAACGAGCAAGATGTTTTCCACGTTCATTGGTGATGCTCATGTGTGATAGGAATTGTATTTTTTTCAAAAAAAATAAGCCTGTCCCTTTCGCGAGAAAGGACAGGCTTGTTTACTTTGATGGAATTGAATTATTTGCCGCGCTGTTCCTCTGGCTTAAGCCGCATGCGCGACAGCAAGCTGAGCAACGGACGTTTGGATTTGTCTACGATGCCGATCAACTCGGCGCCAATCTGCATGAAGAACACCATGAGACTGATAACGACGAACGTCACCCAGTTGGCCGCTTGAGACTGTACAAAGACGGACTGTACAATCGCAGCCAAACCGAAGAATGCAGCTACTCCGTAGATGATCAGCACTGTTTTGCGATGGCTGAAGCCAAGCTCGCGCAGACAGTGATGAAGATGGCCCTTATCTGGGGCAAAAATCGGCCGTTTGTTGACCCAACGACGGATGATGGCGAAGAATGTATCCGCGATCGGCACGCCGATAATGAGCAGCGGAGTAATTAGGGAGACGACCGTAACCTGCTTGAAGCCGATCATCGACAGCGTCGCCAGCATGAAGCCGAGGAACAGCGAGCCGGAGTCTCCCATGAAAATTTTGGCCGGATGGAAGTTGAATGTCAAGAACCCGAGAATGCCACCTAGCAGCAAGCAGCTCATCAGAATGATCGGCTCAAATCCGAGGAAGAAAGCCATGATCAAGATTGTTGTAATCGCAATGCCCGACACACCAGCTGCAAGTCCATCCAAACCGTCGATGAGGTTGATGGCATTAGTCACGCCGACGATCCAGAAAATCGTCAGCGGAATGCTGATCCAGCCTGAAATTTCCTGCATGCTTTGTCCGAACGGAATGTTCAGCAGGTCGATCTTCACATCAAAGCCGAATACGACAACACACGCCGCGATAAGCTGGAACAACAGCTTCACCTTGGCCGACAGCTCAAAGCGGTCATCCAGGGCGCCGGTAAGCACGATGATCGTTCCGCCGGCCAGCATAGCGCGAATCAGGTTGCGGTCATAGGCGCTGAGCAGACCGTCCGGTATGAAAGGCAAGATCAGAAAAAATGATCCGATAAAAGCCAAGTAAATGGCCAGACCGCCCAGACGCGGCATGATGCGGGTATGCACTTTGCGGGCATTCGGCTTATCCATGGCGCCGACCTTGATGGCAAAGCGCTTGACGAGCGGCGTCAGCACCAATGCCAAGACAAGTGCAACGACAAAGCCTATGATATAGGTAAATGTGGCATTCACTGGTATTCAACTCCCTTTTGTTCAACGGAATGAATTATAACTCGTACGAAAAAGAAACACCAACCCCAATTTTCGGTCATTTCACAGCAAATACCGCTGAATTAACGAGGTTCGTAGGGTTTTGTGACCTTTTCCTTGTCCCGAATCACTTTTAAAGCGAATTGCGGCAGTACGAGCATTCTCCGGAACCGGGAGGGCTGCTGAAGCAGCCGATAAAACCATTCCAGCCGGAGCTTCTGCATGAAAATGGGCGCTCTTTTGAGCCTTCCGGCGATGATGTCGAAGCTGCCTCCTACTCCCATGATCAGCGGCACTCCAAGCTCTTGCTTGTAGCGCGTGATCCAAGGCTCCTGCGTTGTTGCCGAACGGGCGACGAACAGCATATGCGGACGAGCCGCGCGAATGCGGGCGATGACTTCTGGGTCTTCTTTTTCCCCAAAAAAGCCGTGATGTGTTCCTGCGATGCGAGTTCCGGGATATTGAGCCTGCAGCTTAGCTGCCGCCTCATCGATAACCTCTTGCGACGTTCCCAGCAAGTAAGCCGACCAGCCTCTCTCCTCGCCTTCGAGGAAAAGACGATGCAGCAAGTCAAAGCCAGGTACGCGTTCCTTGACCGGATAACCAATATGGCCAGCTGCCCAGACAACGCCAGCACCATCCGGCACGACCAGATCGGCTTCGCGGAGCATACGATGGAAACCGGCATCCTCCAGCCCCATCATGACCATAATCGGATTGGCGGTAATAATTTGGGATGGGCGCTTCGCTTCAATTACATTCGTTAGATATTCCATCGTTTCGTCCATGCTCATGCGTGAGAAAGGGACGCCATAAATGGAAACCTTGGGAACGTTGCGACCTTCCAACCATTCAGTCGCGGTTGTAGCCTCTTCCATCGCATCGGCTAAAGCGATTGCTTCGGGCGCTGCTTCAAAAGTTGTTTCGGCGTCCCAGTTTAGTTCAGGATCCGAAACCGCTAAGGCAGTGTCCGTTGATGCGGCTGATTTTTCATGTATGCTGCCCGCCTCAGATTTGGACGGGCCCTTGGAGTCATTATAAGTCGACATGGGTCGAACCCTCACCTCTTCGCTCTTTGACGCAGATGCTGAATGATATGTTGCGCAGGCTCACGAGCTTCGCTCTGCAGCCGGTCGATCAACGTTGCTTTGGATGCGCGCCAGGTTTCGGCGCCGCTCAGTAGCCGCTCTGCGGCGTCGGCAAAGGCCGAGACGTCCATAGCCTCGGTCGTCGCCACAGGGGCTTCCTGCAGCCGGGCGAGGAACTGATCGATCTTGGGATCGTAACTGATCCCAAGCATCGGTACCCGCTGCCCAGCGGCGTATATGAGCGCGTGTAGGCGCATGCCCACAAGCAGATCACAGCGGCTGACCTCCAGGAGCATTGCCTGGGGATCGTCGCCTGGGGCGGCGAGCTCGGCGCTGCTGCCGGCGCCTAGCTTCCCGAGCCGTTCCATCACTTCGCGGGATGCTTCTGCATCCCCGGGTGTATGGAACGGCAGGAAGCGCAGGCGCACGGGCCGTCGCCGCGCGAGCTCCGCCAGCGCCTCGGCGGCGCGGGCCAGGTCGGCCCCATCCTTGCGCCATCGGCGCAAGGAGACGCCGACCACCGGCGCCTCGCCGCCGGCGGCTGCGGCGGAGCCGCCTCCGGCAGCGCTAGGCGCCGCTGCCGCATCGCCTGCCGTTGCCCCGTGCATAGCCGGGGGCAACGGCAGGCCCATGACCGGATCGGGCACAACGCCGATCCGATCAAGCGGCACGCCCATCCGCCCGAGAAGCGCGGCGGATTCGGCGTCCCGCACCGACACGTATGCGCTTCGCGTCATAACGTGTCGGATCAAACCATCCATGCGCCGGTTAAGCACCGGACCGACGCCTTGCGCATAAATGAACGTCGGCTTACCCAGCAGCTGCGCCAGCTTGAGGACGCCGGCATAATAGGGAATCGTTTTGCCGCCGGTTACGTCCTGCAGCAGACTGCCGCCGCCGCTGATGAGGCCGTCACTGCTTGCGATTGCGCGCAGCAGCCCCATCGGCTGCATGCGGCCTGCCGCTTTGACGCCATACATGGACTCCGTCCAGGCCGGATCGCCAGACAGCACGACCGGCTCAATCTTAACGCCTTGAGCACGGCCCTCTTCTTCCAGCGCAAGCAGGATCGACTTAAGCACCGCCTCATCGCCGCTGTTGTGGAAGCCATAATAACCGGAGATGACGATGCGGAAGCTTCGGCTCGATTCGGTTCCAGCATCTCTTCCCACTCTCACCGGCGAATCAGCTCCCTCTTCACTTCCACGGCTACCCTGCGCATGCCCTGTTGGCTCAGCGCTCGCTCCGCCAGCTGCCCCGATCCCTTCCATACCGCTGTCCAGCTCATTCTGCCTACTCTTGTCAGCCATGGACAGCCGCCTTTCCTTTTTTGCAAAACTTCCGGAACAGCGCTTCGCCGATCTGCCAGATTGCGATCAAAGCCAGCCCGATAATGGTGCCCAGGCCAAGGCCGAGCAGCACGCGGATCAGGGACACCAGCATCGGAGTATGGATATGGGTAAATGTACCCACGATCGACAGCTGCCCCATCGCTCCTATAACAAGCAATACCCACGCAGCGCGGTATCGAAGCGCAAGGAACAATCCTAGTAGCATAAGCGGATGTGCAAGCAAAAATTCCTTGGTTCGCGGTCGAACGCCGAAGGTGGATTCCAATATGTTACGGAACACCAGTTCAAACGCCGGGGCTGTGCCGCTATTGCCAGTACGCGACAAGTAGTACAGACCGACTACGCCGATGACACCAGCCGCCGCTACCCACAAAATTGTGATTTGCAATCCCAGTACCCGTCTCAGGCTTGTCCACACCGAACCGCCAGTAAACAGGAACAGATAGATTGCAGTCAGTCCCATCGGAGCAAGCGCCAACAGGTTCACTCCGCGGAACTGCTGCAACACAAGGCTGTACGTTATGCTGTTCAGCAATCCGATGACGATTGGTACGGCAAGCAGCGAGATCAGCGTTGCAAATGCGAACATCACCAGTGCCATTGATAAACGACGGCCGGCCGACAAGCCATGGAAAATCCAACGGCTGCCTGGCTGTCCAAGACCTCCGAGCATCCCGCTCCAAGGTGATACCTGGAAGGTTGCATCTGCGCCCTGAGCGATGAGAGTGCCGTTGCGGCTCCATTCACCGCCTACTGATCGGCGAGGACCGTCAGTATGGGCATAAATCCGGTTGATGGCCCAAATCATCGCCAGCGTTGGAGCTGAGATGGAGGCGCCGAGTGCAAGCGCCTGCTCCATAAGCGAGCTATTCAGCACGTACAGGCCAGCACTGCCGACCAAGCCGAGCAAGAATACCGGAATCGTAAGGACGCCGAAAAATGCACCAATCATAAGTGCAATCAAGCCCACCGCTCCGACCGCGGCAACAGCTTTCAGGGCTTTATGCCATCCCGGCTGCGTCCGCTCAAAAGCTTCCGCCTTGCCGTTCGGGAAGCCAGCGCGATCCAGCTTCTCCACCGCTCCGTCCGTGCCCGCGAGGGAGGTATACAAATTGTCCAGCGGATTCGTAATCATGCCCTTATCCAGATTCGCGGATGGACCCGCATTCAGATAAAACATGCGAATGTTGCGGTCCTTCGCCGCCAGCAGGAAGCGGTCCGAGATGACATCAGGCTTCAGCGCAGCGGCATCCTTATCCGACAAGGAATAAAGCCGCGCTACATTATAATGTGTTTTAAAGGCAAGCGTATTCAGACCTAGCTGAGGCTTTTTCAAATTTTCAATGGAAGCTAGGCCGATACCGTACTTATTCAGCAGCTCCGCAAAGCCATCCAAGCTGCGAAGATTCGCCTGCTCGTTGAACCCTTTTACCGCCTCGCCATCAAACAGAATACGTGTGACACCGAGCTCCTTAAACCAAGCGAGCATCGTATCCGTCTCCTGCTGGTCATATGCAATACGATCAGACAACCGCGGCACCAGTTGGAAACCAGCTTGGTTAAGCTGCTCCAGCGCCATTGGGTCAGGGTTCATTGTTTTCAATACCGCATCCGGCAAAGGTGTCTCAATGATCAAGCCCTGCTTTCCCTTAAGCGTCCAGGCGCGTACCGGAATTCCCGCATCGTTCTCGAAGCGTTCACGGATGATTGGCTCATATACTTGCTTCTCCCGAGTTCCCTCAAACAGCACATAGGTGTAGTTTTGGTCCGCCGGAACCGGCATACCCTGCAAGAGTGCTGCCTCGGCCTCGTCGTAAAGGCTCAGACGGCCTGCTGTCTCCAGCTCGTCCAGGCGGCTTTCAAACACAGACATCGCACCAATACCCGCAGCTTTCATTTTCTCCAGCTCGGCTCGGATGAACTCGGCAGGCTTCGCCTGATAGGAAGCGACTAGCACAAGATCGGAATAATCGAATACAAACTCCACCTGCTTGGAGGTTTTCTCCATTTGCCATCGGTTCGCCGCGATCGGGATCGATGCGATGACGCCGACTAACACGAGAGCCCATAACAATCTGCGGGCCACCCGGTTCCATTGCTGCCATTTCAACACTTTATTCACTCGCTCCCTTAACTGCTCGTACTAATGCCGCACAGGGCGGGGCACCCTCGCGCTCCCGCCCTGCAACTGTTACTTATATCGGATAATCGAGATAATTCCTTGAAGTGTGTGAGGTTAGGCCAAGCTGTCAACACGCTGCATAACGGATGAGCGCAACGACTCTAATGCAGCTTCTGCCTTATCCTGCGAATCACTGCGTACCGCGAAGTACACCTTGATTTTCGGCTCTGTACCAGATGGACGAAGCGTGAACCAAGAGCCATCCTCCAGCAAATATTTGAGTACGTTCTCCTTCGGAAGCCCGTCCAGGCCAAGACTGTAATCCAGCACTTCCGCCACTTTCACGCCAGCTGCCTCTTGTGGAGGAGTCGACCGGAAGTTGTCCATGATCGCACCGATCTTCTGCACGCCATCCAGTCCTTTGAGTGTACGGGATTCCAGTCCTTCCAGATAAGCGCCGTACTGTGCATACAGCTCAAGAAGCACATCATACAGCGTTTTGCCCTGGTGTTTGTAGAAAGCGGCGGCTTCTGCGATGAGCATCGCGGCCACGACCGCGTCCTTATCCCGGGCGTATGTACCGGTCAGGTAACCATAGCTTTCCTCATAACCAAAAAGGAATGTATGTGATCCGGATTTCTCAAACTCGGTCATTTTCTCACCGATGTATTTGAAGCCTGTCAGCGTGTCGATAACTTCCGCTCCGTGCGCCTTTGCGATGTCCGCGCCCATCTCGCTTGTCACAATCGTTTTGATAACAACGCCATTGGCCGGAAGCTGACCACGCTCCTTGAGCTGACTCAATACGTAGTTCACCATGATTGCGCCGGATTGGTTGCCGCTAAGCACGACATACTCGCCCTTGTTGTTCTTGACTACTGCACCCATGCGATCCGCGTCGGGGTCCGTACCGATAATCAGATCGGCGCCTTGCTCCTGTGCCTGGCGAATCGCCAGCGTGAATGCTTCGCGCTCTTCTGGATTCGGGCTTTTGACGGTGCTGAAGTAGCCATCCGGCTGCTCTTGCTCCGCCACAACAGATACATTGGAGATGCCAATTTCCTTCAATACATCGCGTACGGGATGATTGCCAGTGCCGTGCAGCGGTGTGAAAATAACGTTGAGATCTGCGCCTGCGCCCTGCTTCAGCAGATCACTATTGAGGCTTTGGGCTGCGACCGTCTCGACAAACTCGCGATCTTCCTTGTCGCCAAGCCAGACTAACAGACCTTGCGCTTCGGCATCCTCGCGGCTAATCCGCTTGATCTCGCTGAAGCTAGCAACCTTCTGAATGGCCGCAATCGCTTGCTCCGCCTCATGAGGCACAAGCTGGCAACCCTCTGGTCCGTAAGCTTTATAACCGTTATATTCCGGTGGATTATGGCTTGCCGTGATGACAACGCCACCGCTTGCTCCAAGTTCGCGAACCGCAAAGCTGAGCTGCGGCGTTGGGCGAAGCGATGGGAATAGATACGTTTTGATGCCGTTACCGGCCAGAACAAGCGCCGCCTCCAGCGTGAACTCAGGAGAGTTGTTGCGGGAGTCATGGGCAATGACGACGGATGGCTTATCGTTTTGAGCTAAAAGCCAATTTCCCAGCCCTTGCGTCGCTTTACCGACGGTGTAGGCATTGAGACGGTTCGTACCGGCGCCCATGACGCCGCGCAGGCCACCTGTACCGAACTCCAAATCGCGATAAAAACGATCGGTAATTTCTTTTTCATCGCCGGCAATGCTGCGTAGTTCAGCTTTAGTCGCCTCGTCGATTAGCGGATCATTCAACCAAGCTTGGTAGCGTTCAGACGCGATTTCGGTTACGGACATCAGTCGATCTCTCCCTTGTCTCTTTATAACGTCCGCAGGTAATCTTTTCCCGCTAAGACGAGTTGGCTTTCCAGATGGTTTTAATGGTTTATTTTGCGTCTGTAAGAGCGAACATGATGACGCCTTCGGCTACAACTTTGCCGTCCACGCTGGCCGTGGCCTTACCCTTGCCGATGATGCCTTTAAGGCGGATAATTTCTACCTCGAGCCGCAGCGTATCGCCCGGAACAACTTGTCCCCGGAAACGGAATTCATCGATACCGGCAAGCATGCCGATTTTGCCACGATTTGCATCCAATTTGAGGATTGCCACCGCGCCAACTTGAGCCAGCGCCTCGGTGATCAACACACCCGGCATGACCGGGAAGCCAGGGAAATGTCCGGCGAAGAAGGGCTCGTTCATCGATACATTTTTGATACCGACGGCACGTACGCCCTCCTCTACCTCAAGAATTCGGTCTACCAGCAGAAAGGGCTGGCGATGTGGGATAACTTCCATGATTTCATTAATATTCATCAATTTAATACTCCTCCCAGAGGGAAAATGAACTTCTTCTGATGAACCCGGCACTCCATCCGCATGGAAAGCGGCTGCCTGGGTTACACTATGGCTGTCCCCCGCGAGCCTGCAGGTCGCGAGGGTTGAGATAAGGGGCAGACTCATGCGGACCGAAGATCCGCGGGGCCTGTCCCTTTTGTCGTTGCGGCCTAGCCGCCTAAGCGGATGATAAGCAGCAATTGCGGCCCTCCAGGTATCGCTCTATTTTCACAGCTGGGCGACCCAATCAACAATGCCTGCAAGCCTGTTTTCCCTGCCGCAAGGCCTATGTATACCTCCGTTATTATACCTCCCGATAGGCAAAAAAAAAACCGCCACACTTCCTATTTTCCAAGCTTTCCCTACAATTTTCGCATCGAGATGCCGTTAATGACTATATTCCGACCAGGTAATGGCCTAATCTAACCAATTTTCGCCATCCTGGCACCTACCCTATCTCGATGAAAAAGGAGTGTCTCTGTTGTCCCAACGCGTTACACCGCGCAGCCGCACATTGCTGTCACTGCTGCTGTCGGCCGTGCTGGCCCTATCTCTGCTGGTTCCTGCGGCGCATGCTGAAGATGTCGTTTCCTCTGTCACGCTCGATTCCGGCTCCAGCCTGTCCCTCGCTTATGGGGATGACCCTCATTCCCTCGTGTTGTGGGCCTCATATTCCGGTTCTTCTGCCAAAAAAGACGTCACTACGCTTGCTACTTGGACAACAACTCTCTCCTCTGTGCTCAAGGTAACCAATGGTGTGCTGACGCCGGTTGCTGCAGGTAAAGCGACAATTACCGGCAAATACAATGGTTATTCCGCAAGCGTCGTGGTCACGGTCACTTACCCGTACAGCAAGCTGCAGCTTCAGAACGCCACCGGCGAAATCGTGCCATCTACGCTGAAAGCAGCGGTCGGCGATGAACTGAACTTTACCGCTCATGGCTTCAAGGAAACTCAGTCGACCGATCTTACGGACGTGGCGGACTGGACGAGCTCCGACGCTTCCGTCGCCAAGGTGACAGACGGTAAGATCGAAATTATTGCCGCAGGTAAAACGACGATCAAAGCCGCCTACCGCGGCGTATCGGTCACTACAGTCTTAACTGCAGAATCACCTTACAAATCACTTACTCTCTCGGAAACCACCCTGGTCCAACTCGAAACCGGTGGGGCAACAACCAGCCTCAGCGTAACCGCTGAGCCGATCAATGGCGGAACGCCGATCGATGTCACCGACAAAGTCGAATGGAGCAGCTCATCTGCAACAATCGTCAAAGCCGATAAAAAAGGCGTGATCACACCTGTTGGCCCAGGCATGGCGACGATTACCGCTTCGCTGTACGGAGTCACTAGCTCCGTCAAGGTAGTCGTCCGCCAACCCTACGAGGTGCTGAAGCTTACTCCGTCGGCCGAGCTGCATCTACTGCTGTCCAACACGCCTGTGCAGCTCGGCGCCTCGATTCCGAGCGCTTCCGGCAGCTCTCAGGATGTAACCTCCCAAGCTACATGGACGACCTCAGAAATATACGTAGCTACAGCTGACGGCGGTCTTGTTACGCCGAAGGCGCCAGGAACTTCTACGATTAAGGCCGAGTACAAGGGCGTTAGCCGTTCGCTCAATGTAACCGTGTATCCAACGGCCGTGAGCATCAAGGCCGAAGAAGAAAAACTGACCGCCATCCTCGATGAGACGAAGTCGCTGCCAGTCGTGACCGCTGTTGGGCTCGACGAAGCGGAATTCAACGTAACCAAGCTCGTGGACTGGAGCTCCAGCAGCTCGGATGTGCTTGAGATTAAAGACGGCAAATGGATCGCCAAAAAAGCCGGCAGCACCGTGCTGAAGGCTTCCTTAAACAATTTGTCCGTAGAGATTCCTTTTGAAGTAAATGCCAAACCACTTGCACTGCTGTCCGACAAAAAGAGCGTCTCGCTCATTATTGGTAAGGAAACAGCATTACCGACTCTGACCGTAACTTACACAAACGGAGTCGAAGAGGATGTCACCACCAAGGCGGAATGGAAAGCGGCGGGTACCAATTTGCTCGTGCTCGATACGACAATGCGCGGACTAGCCCCATCCAAGACAACTCTTACCGCAACCTTCCTTGGCAAAACCATTACCATCCCGGTAACGATTGAAGAGGAAATCATCAAGCTGACGGTTGATTCAGCTTCCCTGACGCTGAACCCAACCCGCAGCAAGTCAGTTAAAGTAACCGGCACGTACAAAAGCGGCACCGCCGTCACACTCACCACTCGCATGGAGTGGAGCGTAGACAATGAGGACATTGCCAGCGTGCGCAGCGGCTCGATCAAGGCGCTGAAGCTGGGTACCGCTAAAATTACC
Organism: Paenibacillus herberti; assembly: GCF_002233675.1. Taxonomy (GTDB): domain Bacteria; phylum Bacillota; class Bacilli; order Paenibacillales; family Paenibacillaceae; genus Paenibacillus_O; species Paenibacillus_O herberti. Next base: position 412,597 of record NZ_NMUQ01000002.1, read on the forward strand.
GGAACTTACCAAGGTAAATCCGTTACCGTCTCTCTCGCCGTGAAGCCAAAGCTGAAAAGCCTCGTGCTGTCGGAAAGAAGCTTGAAGCTCGCACCTGGAGCCGAAGCTCAGCTGAAGTTGAAAGCTTATTACGACAACGGAACTTTCGTCGAGGTGACTGTTACTTCCGTCTGGTCATCCAGCCGTGAAGGCGTAGCCTCTGTCACGCAATCAGGCACCGTAACCGCAACAGCCAAAGGTACCGCCACGATTAAGGCCGTATTCGAAGGCAAATCGGTTACCGCACGTGTAACCGTGAAGTAAACTGTTAGACAGCTGCGACAAACGATAAGCGACTCGTGATAGAGCTGAAAGGCTCCTTCACGGATCGGCAGGCGAGCGCTGGTAGAAAAGCGATCCGCTTGCCCTATCTCTCCAGGGGCCGTCCCTAAGTCATCACACGATGCCTTAGGGACGGCCCCTTTAATTGTTTAACGGAGGCCGATAATTCCTGCCCGTTTAGATTGATGACGCTGAATCATTTTTCGAATCTGAGGCGCTCTTAACTAATACATGGTCGAGCTTTGACGCAGCGGGCACTTTTTCACTCACTAAGCAAAACGGGAGGAAGCTGAGCTTGGCTCAGTTTCCTCCCATTTTGCTAATCCAGCTTAATCAGGGGTATTGGGCCCCTCATTTTTTGAACATCATTGCACAACAAAAAAACCGGCTCCGCGAAGGAACCGGCTTCTCTAGGAATCCGAGAATACAAGATCAAAAACATGCTTGTAGGTGGCGACATCGAAAGCTTTCGACATCGTCCCGTCTCCCAGCACCACAAATCCGAGATAAAGACCTCCCATTAGCGCACCTACGAACATCGCAAGTACGATTAGCTTGCGGGCGAACCACCAAGCGGTAAAGCGGCTGGTCTTCTTCGATCTAATGCCAGAAGCGGACTTCCGGGCCTTGCCCGTGGAGGCTTGCTTGCCTGAGGCCGTGCTTTCTTCGCTGCCTTGGGGGCTTGACGCTCCACTATTTGAAAATTGTGTATTATTAGTCATCTTCATCATCCTTACTCCGCATGGGCATGAGTGTTTCGGCCCGTTCAACAGCCGTCACTACCCAGGTCTATGACAGCGCGGCTGAGTCCAACCGTCCGTCATACTGCAGGAAGGAAGAATCAGGCGCGCATATTGTTGGCCAAGCCGGCCATATTATCCGCCGAAGACAATGCCCTTGCGCTCAGCTGATATGCCCGCTGAACACTAAGAAGCTCGGTCATTTCCTCGACTAGATCTACATTAGATTGCTCAATATAACCTTGTCGAACGGCAACTCCGCTCTCCACGCCGGCCACAACCGGAGCCAGAATATCAGCAGCATCAACATCAGCAGGTACCGCAAACAGATTATCCGCCACCGCAACTAGTGCATCTGGACGGGTAGGCTGAACCAAAGTCAGCGTTCCGAGCTGCGTCCGGGTACCATCAGCCCGAATCCCTTCGATAACACCTTCGTTACTGATCTGCAGGGACACGCCCTGCGGGACGACAATCGATCCCTCGCGTAAAACGACGCCATTCGGGGTTTGCACCGGCACCTGGCCCAGGACTGGATACCCAGTGTCTGTCGCCAGTATCGTATCACCCTGGCCGTTTACCGTCAACTGAAATGCCCCGCTGCGAGTATAGCCGCGTCCCCCGTTACCGTCTGAATCAACGACAAAAAGTGCGTTGCCATCCAGCGCCAGATCGGTAGAGGTTCCTGTTTGCTTCAAGGAGCCTTGTGTCATATCTGGACCTTGCTGGATAAAGCGAGTACCCCAGCCCTGATTATAGCCAAGCGGGCTGACGCGGCCATCCTTGCGGAACGGCTCCGGCTGCTGCTTCGCATTGGTAAGCAAATCCTGGAAAGTTGCCTCTTTGCGCTTGTAACCCGCCGTGTTCACATTAGCCATATTTTCCGCCAACAGATCAAGACGTTGCTGTAGGGCATTCATCGACACTGTTGCATTGATAATGGAATTATTCACCGATTACCCTCCTTTTACACTCGTCCGATCTCGTTGGCAGCTTTCTCAAGACTCTTATCATAGAATTGAATTACCTTTTGGTTGGCCTCATAAGCACGCATTGCACCCATGATGTTCAGCATCGTCTGCGATGGATCTACGTTGGAGCGTTCCGTATAACCTTGACGCACCTCAACACCTTCTCCAGGCGCAACTGCAGCTGTGCCGCCTTCGCCGTTCAGCCTGAACTTGCCGTCTCCTTCACGGACGAGGTCATTGACCCGATCGATCCGGGTAATCAGCAGCGATTGACCGGTGTCACCGCCGGCTGCATCCAGGAAACGATAATTCCCGTCCAGCTTCAGCGATTCCAAGCTCGTCCCACGCGGGAATACGATCGGCTGGTTGTTGGCTCCGAGCACCGGTGAACCGCTCGACGTTACAAGTGCGCCGTCATCCGTAAGGCTGAACTCGCCGCCACGCGTGTAACGAACTTCGCCATCCTCGTTCAAAACGGTGAAGTAGGCTTGTGGACGATAGGTTACCGTGCCGTCTTCAGCTACCGATTTGCCGGAGGCGTCAAAAACGACGCCTGGTACAGGAATCTCCGACACAAGTGCGAAGTCCGAAGGGCTGTCTGTCTTGTTCAAGTCGCCCTGAATTTGAAGGGCGATGCTCTCCTCGGCCAGCACGCCCGTGCTGATCCGTCCGATCTGCTTAACAGGCAGATCGTTCTTGCCGCTTAGGGACAAGAGCATCTCCGGGAAGGAGCGGTTCAGTGCGTTGGTGGCCTTGTAGCCGGCCGTGTTCAGGTTTGCGATATTGGTCGTTGCGGTATCATGGACGCGCTGCTGGGCGATCATGCCTGCCGCCGCCGTATACATTCCTCTGAGCATCGGAATCCTCCTTGCAATTGTCTGGAATGTATATCGGCATTCCGGCAGCCATCCTGAATAGGACTCGCAACCATCTGTTCGTGCAAGCCATATTATTATGTAGGATGAAATCAGCAAAAAGCCGCTGCTTCAAGCAGCGGCCAAGCGGGAGTCCCGGACTAGGGATGGGTTAAAACCGGGGTTTTCTACGGGATATGCGATCCAGATGATCTAGCATGAAGCCAGTACCTTTAACGACGCAGTGCATCGGGTCCTCGGCGACCAACACTGGAACCTTGAGCTCGTTAGCAAGTAGCAGATCGAGCCCCTCCAGCAACGCGCCTCCACCTGTCAAAATAACACCGCGATCAATAATGTCCGCCGACAGCTCGGGCGGAGTCTGCTCCAGCACGAACTTGGCAGCTGTCACAATGGCCGCCACCGAATCGGATAAAGCCTCGCGTACTTCATCCGAGTGGATATTGAGCGTGCGTGGTAATCCACTTACCATATCGCGGCCCCGAATATCGATAGAATTATTACGGGCTCCGGAATATACCGAGCCGATCCGGATCTTGATCTCCTCGCTTGTCCGCTCTCCGATCAGGAGCTTGTACTTAGCCTTGATATAACGTGCGATATCGGAATCGAAAGTATCGCCAGCCACCTTAATGGAGGAGGAGGTAACGATATCGCCCATCGACAGCACGGCGACATCCGTCGTGCCGCCGCCGATGTCTACGACCATATTGCCGCTTGGCTGATAAATATCCATACCGGCCCCGATGGCCGCCGCCTTAGGTTCTTCTTCCATATAAACCTCGCGAGCGCCGCAACGCTCGGCAGCCTGGCGGATCGCCTTCTGCTCCACAGAGGTGATATTAGTCGGCGCACAGATAAGAATACGCGGGCGGCTGTACCAGCTCCGCCCGCCGATGCGGTCGATGAATGCCTTAAGCATCATTTCGGTGATTTCAAAATCAGCGATAACTCCGTCACGCAGCGGACGGATGGCCACGATATTGCCCGGCGTCCGTCCGACCATACGGTAGGCCTCTTCGCCGACCGCCAGCACCCGGCGGGTGTCGGTTTCCACGGCGACAACGGAGGGCTCATCAAGCACAACGCCCTTCCCTTTTACATGAATGGACACATTGGCAGTACCCAAATCAATCCCGATATCCTTGCTTAGCATAACGTCCGAGGTCCCCTAACGAATAGTGTAGATGTTCATTACCAAATTATTCGCTGAAAACCTCATTTTTCCTCTGATTTTGTAGAAAAATTTTAGCGCTTCCCAGCTGCCCCAGCTGCCAAAACCTCGCGACGCTTGGTACTTTTCTTATATTTGATCTTGGTGGCTTCTCCCCCCCTCAGATGGCGGATGGACTTATGGTACTCCAGAATATGTTTGACCTGGTCCGCCAGATCCGGATTAATCTCCGGCAGCCGCTCGGTTAAATCCTTGTGCACCGTACTCTTGGATACCCCGAACTCTTTGGCGATTGTACGCACCGTATGCTTGGTCTCAACGATGCACCGGCCAATCTTAATGGTCCGCTCTTTGATGTAATCGTGCACGTTCCCGCCTCCTTGACTCGTTGTAAGTTTGGTACATTATATGAGGGGGTATTGGAGATATTCTTTATGGCCAAGTCCTAAGACCGATTTCTGTCCAAATTGCCTGAAAATAGGACCCTAGATGCTTCTAAATGGGTCTGTCCGCACTCTCAGCGTCATTTATTCCAACTTTGAAAAAAAGAAAAAAGCCGCCCGGCGTCCTCCGTTTCGGAAGGCTCCAATGGCGGCTTGCTAATTCAATGCTACAATCGTTCCGGATTACTCGGCGTCATCCTGAGCGCTGTCCGCAGAGTCCGCGGCGCCTGCATCCGGTGTTTTGGACGAGTCAGCAGGGTTTGCAGCATCAGCATCAGGAGCAGCTTCTTTAGTACTTGCCGCATCTGCCCCAGATACATCAGTTACAGGTGCTTCGGATGTAGCAGCATCCGGTGCAGCTTGTTCAGTTGTTCCGCCGACTTCGGCTTGGCTGGCTACAGCTTGAAGCTTAGGCGCAATAGCCGGAAGCAGCGAAGACGGGTTTACATGCTCGTTATTTTGCAGAAGCGCGAAGTGCAGATGTACTCCAAGATCTTTCTGCATGTCGTTGCGGCCTGCCTTGCCGATGACGGTCGACTGCTTAACTTCATCGCCCGCCTTCACGTTGACACCGCTTAGGCTTTGGTAGACGGAGACGAGTCCATTGCCGTGGGCGATCTCTACGACCGTGCCGTTGGTTGGCTGATCTTGTACTAGGGTTACTTTGCCACTCAGCACGGCCATTACGTCGAAAGGTTGATCGTCAGCGCGTGCCAGATCGATGCCGGTGTTACCTTTGAATGTGTTGTTCTGCTCCACCATCGCAGCTGCCTGCTCGGCCTCGTTCGCAGCTGTATCAAAATAGCCGCGCTTCACAACTACATCCGCCACGCTGACCACTGGCCATGCAGCTTTTTCACCCGGTACCGGCTTGACTGTTTCCTCTACTGGCTTCTCGCCGCCCTGCCCCGTCTGAGCGTTCTCTGTTTTTGGAGTCTCGGTTGTTGTAGTCTTCTGGTCATCCCCTTGATAGAGCCACATGACGGTTACGATAATTGCTGCCGCAGCGACAAACATGGCCGGAGAGATCCACTTGCGCGACAGGGTCTTCTTGTAGGTTGAAGCGGGCTTTCTTCCTCCCAATTGATTTTTAGGAGGTTCTTGCTTGTTTTTTTGTTCTTCATTCATTTTCTATCACCTCACTAGCCATTGTTACCGGATTGATTGGCTTTATACGTGAGGAGATAGAGAAATTACAAGAGAAGATTAGGATGACTATAAAAGGCTCTAACCGCGCCCCCAGCGGATTAGGAGAGTTCTTTGGGCAGCGACGCGGTGCGGATCACCTCTGTACCGGTGTAATAATGAGAGAGTATCTGGTAGGCGGTGCTGCCGCTTTGGGCCATTCCATCTGCTCCCCATTGGCTCATACCGACGCCATGGCCGTAGCCATAGGTCGTTATCTCAATCTCTTTTCCTGCTATTTTCCAAGTGAACTGAGTGGACGCCAGCCCCAGCTTCTCTCGCATCTGCCGCCCGGTGAACACCTTGCTTCCAGCGGTCATCTCGCGGATACGTCTACCGTCAGTCGTGTCTAGTACCCTTAAACTTCTAGGTGCGGTTTTACCACTAATGCCCAGCTTCTTATAGAAGGCTGCGAGACTCATCGTTGTCGTTTCTTTGAATTCAGGGCTAATCTTCTTGTCCCAGGGGCTGGCTACGCTGCGCAGATAGGGAAGGTTGGCGCCCCAGTAATCCTCGGAATTTTCTGTATACCCATTGCTGGTGCTGAAAAATAGAGCTTCGATCGGCTTGCCCTCATACGTGATAATCTGCCCCCTAGTCTCCTGTACCGCCGCGTTTAACTTGGCCAGGTTAGCTTCTCGGTCCTTGCCGCTCCAGCGGTCCAGTAGCTTGTCCAGTGGCACATACACCTGATGTGCCGTCGTATCCGTCACATCGGCGTTTTTAACTGGCATCCCGGAGCGGTCCCCCGAGGCTAGCCGCTTGACCAAATAGGTTCGCGCCGCGATCGCTTGCGCCTTCAGCGCCTCCGGCTCGAAGCTCACCGGCATCTCGCCGGCGATAACGCCGCGCACATACAGCTCCATGGGCACCTTTTCCACCCGCTTCTCGGCGGTCAAGTAGACACGAACGGTCATGCGGTCCAACGCTCCCGGCAGCGGGAGAGCAGTCTGTTTCTTGACGGTACGGCTTGAGGCGCCGCCTCCTGCGGGAGCTTTGGGGGAGCCGTCCGGCGGGATGTTGCCTCCTGCGGGAGCGGTGGGGGAGCCGTCCGGCAGGACGTTGCCTCCTGCGGGAGCGCTGGGGGAGGCGTCAGGCGGGACGTTGCCTCCTGCGGGAGCGGTAGGGGAGACGTCCGGCAGGAAGTTGCCGCCTGTAGGAGCGTAAGCGCCGCTTCCGGCGGGGGCTTTGGAGAAGCCTCCGACTCCGGTTTGGCCGCCTGTGGGCGGAGTTGAGCCAGTGGTGGCTCCACCGAAAGTGTCGCTCACATTTGCGTCTTTTGACGATGCTGTCCCCTTGTCGTTCGATCCCCCGCCGCCTGAGGGATTAATCCCATTCGCCCCGCCCGGATAGGCGGTCTCACTTCCCGGCGCTCCTCCCGCTGCGCCAAGCAGCGGCACCAGCGTTCCGCTAGAAGCTGCAAACATCGGCTGACGCTCCGCCCCCGGCGCCGAAGAGGCGCCGTATCCCGTCTGCTCGGTACTATATTGCTGCGCTTGCTCTTGCCGCTGCACGATTAAACCGGGGATAAGAATCGCCGCCGCCGTGAGAATACTGACCGCGGCCAGCGGCCATGGCTTAACTGGTAATGGCGGATTTTTTTGTCCGGCAGGTTTGTCCTGAGAAGCAATCCTTTTTTCCGAAAGATGAGAATCTAATCTTCCCTCAGTAGCTACTGAGATTCGGCGTGGTTCTCTATTGTTGTTATCTCGCTGGCCCGTTTCCATCCGGTTTGACTCTTTACTATTAATATCTTTTTGGCTCGACTCAATCCGTCCTAACTCTCTACTGTCAGAACCTCTCTGGCTCAATTCCATGCACCTTGACCCTTTACTATCAGCATCTCTCTGGCTCAATTCCATGCACCTTGACCCTTTACTATCAGCATCTCTCTGACTCAATTCCATGCACCTTGACCCTTTACTATCAGCATCTCTCTGGCTCAATTCTACCGGACTCAGCTCTCTTCGCTCAACGCCTCTCTGACTTGATTGCACTCGCCTTGCCTCAATCCAGCCTGATCCCACCCGGTTCGCTTTGCTCGTGAGTGTGTCTCGCTTGCTGAGTTCGATATTTCCTGGTTTAAAAGAACTCCGTTCCACCCGTCTCCTCTTTGTTCCGCGGCTTACATTCCAATTCTCCAGTTTGTTTGCCATCACTTGATCTTCCCCTTTCGCTCCGCCAACTGATAGGGCCGTAACTCTTTCGACCAGCCGCCCTAGCAGAGAGCTCATCTTCCATCTCGTCTTTATAGACTATGAGATTGGAAATATAGAATAGAACCCCGGATCAGCACAGGAAGAAGTAGATAGGATGAACAAAATCCCTTTTTGGAACATGACTTGCACTAAGAGAATGAGGTTGTTTGCCTATTTTATAGCCTTATCACATCTAGCTTTTTCATCCACATTCCCTCTCAAACTGATTGCCCAACACGGCTAAAAAAAAGAATGCCCCTCATCATGTGAATGATGTCGTAGGCATTCCTAATTTTTAAGACTACTTGATGAAAAGGTGGATTCCCTCGCGGTTGCGCTTATTCAAGTAGTCCAAACTACTTGCGCTTCACTTTTCCTCACGGTTACGCTCGTTCAAGTAGCAAAAGCTACTTGAGCATCTCTTTTCCTCGCGGTTATGCTCGTTCAAGTAGCAAAAGCTACTTGAGCATCTCTTTTTCTCGCGGTTACGCTCGTTCAAGTAGCAAAAGCTACTTGAGCATCTCTTTTCCTCGCGGTTACGCTCGTTCAAGTAGTCCAAACTACTTGCGCTTCACTTTTTCTCGCGGTTACGCTCGTTCAAGTAGCAAAAGCTACTTGAGCATCTCTTTTCCTCGCGGTTACGCTCGTTCAAGTAGTCCAAACTACTTGCGCTTCACTTTTTCTCGCGGTTACGCTCATGCAAGTAGTCCAAACTACTTGCGCGCCCCTTTTCCTCGCGGTTACGCTCGTTCAAGTAGCAAAAGCTACTTGAACATCTCTTTTCCTCGCGGTTACGCTCGTTCAAGTAGCAAAAGCTACTTGAACATCTCTTTTCCTCGCGGTTACGCTCGTTCAAGTAGCAAAAGCTACTTGAACATCTCTTTTCCTCGCGGTTACGCTCGTTCAAGTAGCAAAAGCTACTTGAGCATCTCTTTTCCTTGCGGTTACGCTCGTTCAAGTAGTCCAAACTACTTGCGCGTCTCTTTTTCACGCGATTACGCTCGTTCAAGTAGTCCAAACTACTTGCGCGTCTCTTTTTCACGCGATTACGCTCGTTCAAGTAGCAAAAGCTACTTGAGCATCTCTTTTCCTCGCGGTTACGCTCATGCAAGTAGCAAAAGCTACTTGAGCATCTCTTTTTCACGCGATTACGCTCGTTCAAGTAGTCCAAACTACTTGCGCGTCTCTTTTCCTCGCGGTTACGCTCGTTCAAGTAGTCCAAACTACTTGCGCGTCTCTTTTTCACGCGATTACGCTCGTTCAAGTAGTCCAAACTACTTGAGCGCCCCTTTTTCACGCGGTTACGCTCGTTCAAGTAGTCCAAACTACTTGAGCGGCCCTTTTTCACGCGGTTACGCCCATTCAAGTAGTCCAAACTACTTGAGCGCCACTTTTTCACGCGGTTACGCTTGTTCAAGTAGCAAAAGCTACTTGAGCACTCCGTTCCACTCGCGCTTGCCCCGCTTCAAGTAGCAAAGACTACTTGAGCGCTCCTTCCACGCGCGGTTCGAGCCACTTCCGCTGTACCCAGCGAGTAGAACCCACTCAGCTCTCCGTTGCCGCATCCGCATTCGCCCCAGGCCGAGCCTGCTGAAGGCAAAAACGGAACGAGCTACCCCGTCCGGGGTCGCTCTTCACTTCAATGCGCGAGCCATGAGCGTCAAGAATATGCTTGACGATTGATAGGCCAATTCCGGTACCGCCGTGGCCGCCTCGGGATTCGTCGCTTTTATAGAAACGCTCCCAGATCCGCCGCGTTTGCTCTTCTGACATACCGATTCCCTCGTCCCGCACGGTGACACAGGCCGCATCAGTACGGCGCTCCAGTGTGACGTAGATGGTGGAGCCATTCGGCGAGAAAGCCATCGCGTTTTGCAGCAAATTGATCATAACCTGCTCCAAACGATGAGGATCACCAACAACAAGAATCTTCACTTCAGCGGAAGGTAGCAGAACTCCGTCCGGTTCATGCTGCTTTTCGACGGGTAAGCCGATGATTTCATAACGGACAGCATGATGCTCAAAGGTAGACTCCATACGCGACAGCAGCATACGAATCATTTCGGCCAAATCGAACTCCGACGGATGCACGTCGAATTGGCCAGCCTCGATTTTGGACATGTCCAGCAGATCATCCACGAGCTTCATCAGCCGCATCGTCTGATCCTGCGTGATACGCAGGTATCGTTCCGCTTTCTCGCGCGGCACGGTGCCGTCGAGAATTGCCTCTATATACCCGTGGATAGAAGTCAGCGGAGAGCGCAAATCATGCGATACATTAGCCAAAAAGTCCCGCCGCATCTGCTCCAGCGCTCCAAGATCGGCTGCCATCCGATTCAGCGATCGGGCCAGCTGGCCGAGCTCGTCAGGAGAACGGTCGATAATTTGACTGTCGAACTGGCCTTTAGCAAAATTATCTGCTCCCTTGCTCATACGCCGGATACGAGCCGTCATATACCGTGAGAACATCCAGGAAAAAACGACGGATACGGCGAGAGCGCTCGCTATCGCAAGCCAGCTCAGATTTTGCCAACGGCGGAAATCACGCTGCACACCGGTGGACAGCGAGACGACGTATCGGTCAATGGATGGAGCGTACTGGGAGCTGACAATCCATTTGCCCGAAGCATTTTCGATCAGATCCGAGCTCGGCTCCACACTTATACTTAAATTAGCTGAGCTAATAAGCTCACGAATTTCCTGCTCCGGCAGCGGCACTTGCCCGACTTGCATATATCGACCGCGACGGTCAATGATCAGGAAAGTTTTCATCTGCGGTGGCACGAGAAGCTGCAGGGCCGTTCGAATCGAGGCATCGCTCCATCCGTCCTGCGCAGCCGTTTCCAGCAATGTGATCGTCCGCCGCAATTCAGCGCCTTCCATACCTTGCCGACGCTCAAGCATGTCGCGACCCACGAGCTGGGAGGAAATTAGATTGTAGACAAGGAAGGTTACAACCAAAATCGATAGAGAAATGAGCAACAGCTTGGCAAAAATGCTATTCAGCCCCAGCCGGACCAGCAATCGACTTGTAGCTACTATGGCTTTTTTCACTCTTATGGCTCCTCTGGTTGCCTTCGGCTCATAAATCCACAACCTCAAACCGATAACCTACGCCGCGCACCGTCCCGATACGCCAGGCCGGATGCTCGCCAAGTCGGTCCCGAATCCGCTTAATATGGACATCCACCGTGTTGGAGTCTCCAAAATAGTCCATCCCCCAGATTCCCTGCAACAGCTCCTCACGGGTAAACACTTTACCAGGCCGGGAGGCGAGCCGATAAAGCAGCTCGACCTCCTTCGGGGCGCAGCCGACATTCTGACCGCGCACACTCACTCGATATTCCGTCACATCCACGATCAAGTCCGGGAATACCGCGTTTTCCTTATAAAGCGTCGGATGCGTCCGTTTCAGCACCGCCCGAATGCGGGCGATCAACTCCTTAGGATCAAAGGGTTTGATCATATAATCATCCGCGCCTATCGAGAAACCTTTTAACCTATCGTAACCTTCCCCTTTGCCCGTAAGAAAGATGATCGGCACCGCACTGGTCCGCCTAATCTCCTCACACACGCTCCATCCATCACGCTCCGGCATCATCACATCCAGCACGACTAGGTCGGGAATCTGCTCATAGAAGCAGCGCAGCCCGGAGGCTCCGTCATGAGCAATTGCATACTGGAAACCGTAGCGCTCCAAATACAGCTCCAGCAGATCGGTGATGAGCGGATCGTCTTCGATAAGGAGAATCATAGGTTTTTTCATAAAAGGATACCTCCAAAGATACGGCTTCAGTCGTGGCGAAGCGCGTCGACCGGCTTCAGCGAAGCTGCTTTATTGGCTGGGAAGATGCCGAATAGAACCCCGACCAAAGCTGAAAAAGCAAATGAATAAAGGACAACCTCCGTTTCAATCCCAGTGGCCGTGCCCCCGTACTCCGTCATGACGAAACATGCACCGTAGGCGGCTGCAATGCCGAGCAGACCTCCTAGGCTGCTGATGGAAACAGCCTCCACCAGAAACTGGAACAATACATCTTTTTTCCGGGCTCCCAGTGCTTTTCGGACGCCGATTTCTCGCGTGCGCTCGGTGACAGACACGAGCATGATGTTCATTATGCCGATACCCCCGACGAGCAGTGAGATGGCCGCCACTCCTGCCATCATGGTGGACATCGTTTTCGACACTGATTCCGCCGTTTCCTTCAACTCTTCCGAGTTGGTGATGCGATAGCTGTTCGTATTCCCCCGGAAAATATCCGACAGCTTCGCCTCAAGCGAAGCCGTCACCGCGTCCATCCGATCCGCGCTGCTTACGTTGACCGATACGGTGCGCACACCTTCCGACTGCAGCATCCGCTGCGCCGTCGTGATCGGAATGATAATCTTCTCGTCATTGGAGACGCCAAGCGAGGTTCCCTTAGGCTCTAGCAACCCAACCACCTTATATTTGATCCCGTTCAGCAAAATCATCTCACCAATCGGGCTGACGCCTGCGCCGAAAAGTTCTTCTGACGTAGCTACACCAAGCAGCGCTACTTTGCTGTAAGCGGCCAGATCAAGGGGGGCGATGAAACGCCCTTCCTGAGGATGGAAATCCTCCACTCCCTCATAATCCGGCGTTACTCCCTCCACCGTCACCGACGATTCCGTTTCCACGCTCTCATAACGAACTGACGCACTGCCACTCACCGTAGGTGACAGTCCCTCAATACCGCCGATGTCGTCACCAAGCGTCTCTGCTTGCGGAAGGGTGAGCGTTGTGCTGCTGCCGCGGCCCGTAACGTTCACCGACAGCTTATTGGTGCCGAGCCCCTGCAATTGGCTGTTCACCTCGTTCGCCGAGCCTTGGCCCATCGCCATCAGTGAGATGACGGTGGCAACGCCGATCAGAATTCCGAGCATCGAGAGCACCGTGCGGAGCTTGTTAGCGAGTATGCTGCTCCAGGCCATCCAGATGCCTTGCGAAAGCTTCACGAGCAGTCCCTCCTTCCTCCGTCAGCAAACCGTCCTTCATATAAACAATACGCCCAGCCCTCGCTGCTACATCGGGATCATGAGTGATAAGTACGATTGTATGGCCTTGAGCGTTCAGCTCCTGAATCAGACCGAGCACTTCGGCTCCGGTTCTCGTATCAAGTGCGCCCGTAGGCTCATCGGCAAGGAGGATAGGCGGGTTTCCCGCCAGCGCTCTGGCAATCGCCACGCGTTGCATCTGGCCGCCAGACAGCTGATTAGGACGATGGTCCATCCGATCCCCAAGACCGACCTTAACGAGCGCAGCCTCCGCCGCCTCTCGACGTTCTTTGCGAGACAGCCCTCTATAGATGAGCGGAAGCTCCACATTGTCACGAGCACTCATCCGGGGAAGTAAATGAAAGCTTTGAAAAATAAATCCGATGCCGCGGTTACGGACCTCCGCCAGTCGATTTTCGCTGAGGCCGCCAACCTCTTGTCCATCCAACCTATAACTGCCAGAACTCGGCGTGTCCAGACAGCCGATTATATTCATTAGCGTCGACTTACCTGAACCGGAAGGCCCGATAATCGCTATAAAATCACCTGGCATCACTTCTAAATTGACACCTTGCAAAATCGGAACCCCTTCTCCAGCCATGCGGTAACTTTTGCGGACATCGCGGATATCGATAAGCGCCCCAACGCTCGAATCGGAAAACGCAGCCCGCTCCACCGAGCTTGTCTTACGCAGGCCGGGCATCAGTTCCGCCCTCCTGCAGCACCGCCGCCAGTACCTCCTCCAGCACCGCCGCCTGGGAAGCTGCCAGCTGGCATGCCGCCTCCAAAACCGCCCCCGCCAAAGCTGCCTCCAAAGCCACCTTGGATTCTTTGCATTTGGCCAGACTGCGCTGAGGAACCTCCTACCGTACCTGTCGGCAGAGCGACCAACACGGAAGCACCAGCTTCCAGTCCGGACACAATTTGAGCGAATTCCTCGCTCACGAGGCCAACCTCTACCTCTTGCAGCTGGCCTCCCAGCGCCAGACGGTTTGCTCGCGCGTTATCGGCATCCGTACCGTTTACTCCGCTGCGTTGCGTCCCTGCACTTGCGGCTCCTCCGGCATCCCTGCCGGCTCCACTGCGCTGCCCACCTGTGCCTGCTTCGCCGCCGCCAGCAGCTTGAGGGGCATTCCCCGTGGCGACATCTTGTCCGCCTCCTTCGGCGTTGGCGTCAGCCCCGCCGTCACCGATGCCGCTTGTCGGCACTCGCACATAAGACTTGCCGCCTAGAGTAACGACGGCGTCCACGGGCACCAGCACTGCATTTTCGGCCGAATCCGTTATAATCTCCGCGGAGCCTGACATTCCCACCAACACGCCTTCGAGATCGCTGAGCGTAACCGAAACGGGATATGTAGCAACTCCATTACTAGACACACCTTCGCGCGCTATTTCCGATATTTTACCCTCAAAGGTTCGTTCTGTCAGAGCATTCAGGCTGATGATCGCCGGTTGGCCTACCTTCAGCTTTGGCACATCTAGCTCATCCGCATTCATCGTAAAGCTGAGCTTGCTGTAATCGGTAATCGACACCGCTTCCGCATTTGCATTGACCTCTTGGCCGGCTGCAACGGATACGGCAGTTACTGTGCCAGCTGTATCGGCAATAAGATCATTTTTTGCGGACTGCTCCCTTTGAAGATTCGCCCCTTCCTCCTCGAGCTGCTCCATCGTTAACTTGACGCTATCGATCTGCAGCATAATCTCGCTTTGCTTGTCGGCATCGCCTTCTTGCCAGTATTGTTTCTTCAGTTGCTGCAGTTGAAGCTCCTGCTTATCCTGCTCCAGCTCCTTCTGGCGGATGCTGAAGGATTGATCCGTTTTCTCAAACGTCACCAACGTTTGCCCAGCTGCAACTTCATCGCCAGCGCTGACGAGCACCTTTGCCACCGTTCCTTGACGGCCTGCTTTTAACACGCTCTGTTCCACAGCGGCTACCGCACCGGTACCGGATACTTTGACTTCAATTTTCCCCTGCGTAACCGTAACCGTCCTAGCTATTGCCGCCGCAGCGATTGGCGCGTCATCCTGAGAACGGTAAGCATAATAGCCATAACCTCCGACGACCAGGATGAGAATTCCTAGTACCAAGATTCCTTTGCGCACTCCACCCACTCCTCCTCCGTTCTTATCCAACGAGAAAGGTAACATGATGAAATGAACAGAAAATGAACATAAAAAAAGAGCCCCGATAACCGGCGCTCCACTCCCTATCTCTATAACGTTCAGCTGCGACTATCGCAGCTGAATCCTTAACCTGTTTACTTTGCTTAGGCCAGTGTCGGCTCCACGTCTTCCACGGCAACTTGCTCCTCGGCCTTGTAGCCTTCTTCCTCGGAAGCAGCTGCCGCAGCAACATGAACCTCATCGGCTTCGGCCGATTTACGCAGCGAGGAAAGTACGATTGGTTCTACAATCTCCTGCACTTCAACCTCATCGGCAGTGCGATGAATATCCGCACCAAGCGCAGCGAGCTTGCCAGCGATGTCGACGTAACCACGATCCACATGATGCAGACCGCCAACTTCCGTTTCGCCATCGGCGACGAGTCCTGCACAGATCAGTGCCGCTCCGGCGCGAAGATCTGTAGCTGTCACTTTGGCGCCGTGCAGGGGAACTCCGCCGGTAATAATTGCCGAGCGGCCTTCGACCTTGATGTTGGCGTTCATTTTGCGGAATTCATCCACATGCATGAAACGGTTCTCGAATACCGTCTCCGTGACGACCGAAGTACCCTCGGACACAAGCAGCAGCGCCATCATCTGAGACTGCATATCCGTAGGGAAGCCTGGATGCGGCAGCGTCTTAACGTCAACACTGCGCAGCGCGCGATCCGCCTGAACACGAATGCCGGTATCCTCTTCCGTCAGCTTTACACCCATCTCCTGCAGTTTGGAAATGACAGGTCCAAGATGGTCGGCAATTGCCCCCTCTACAAACACGTCACCGCCGGTAATCGCTGCAGCAATAAGGAAAGTTCCTGCCTCAACACGGTCAGGAATAACGTTATGACGCGCACCGACCAGCTTGTTGACACCCTCGATGCGGATCAAACCTGTACCTGCGCCGCGAATGCGTGCGCCCATGGCATTGAGATAGTTGGCCAGATCAACGATCTCTGGCTCTTTGGCAGCATTTTCTAACATCGTCGTGCCATCCGCCAAAGCTGCGGCCATCATAATGTTCTCTGTCGCGCCAACGCTGGCAACATCCAGATAGATCTTAGCGCCTTTCAGACGCCCTGGAGCTGCAGCTTCTACGAAGCCTTGCCCAGTCGTAATAATGGCTCCCATAGCTTCAAAGCCCTTGAGATGCTGGTCAATTGGACGTGTTCCAATCGCACAACCGCCAGGCATGGAGATGCGAACTTTGCCCAAACGAGCTAGCAACGGACCCATCACGAGGAAGGATGCACGCATTTTGCTGACCCATTCATAAGGCGCCTCGCATGATGTCAGCTGCTGGGCCGATATCGTCATGCTATCCTGACCGATTACGGCCTTGGCTCCAAGCGTTTGGAGCACTTGGCGGATGGTTAGGACATCATCGAGGAGGGGAACGTCGCAAATGACGCTTTCTCCTTCCGTAGCGAGTAGGGAGGCGGCCAGGATGGGCAGAACGGCGTTTTTAGCTCCGTGAACACGCACCGTTCCTTCCAGCCTGCGACCTCCTCTAACGACAATTTTGCTCATAATTCCGTTCCCTCCGGACGCTGCATTTTCTTATGCATATTTCATTCTATAATCTTATGAACTTGGACGAGCAATAGTGTGACTAATATTCCGATACAGATATAAATTCCAGTTAAGCTAAAAGACCCGATTCATGAGTGACAAGTGCTGAACTTCCTAGAACTTCCAGTGGGTTTTGGGCTTAAAATAAAAAGAATAACCCAGAATACCACAGATCATATTAACACTCGTCTACAATAATCGACAAGGGTTTATTTTGCATCATATCAATTTAATCCAATTTTCGTGTATAAAAATCGAATTTTGTTGACAAGGTATAGCATTCGCAAATTACATTCGTTTTTGTACCGTAGGTTAAACTTAGTCTCTGCAAACGCCTCGCCAGTTATTCGGAAGCTGCTGGAAGCGTCTTCTTCAGAAGAATCTTGTTGGGATGTCTTCTTTAAATCAGCTTAAGCACATTCGTCCATGACCAATAATCCAGGATAAAGCGAGCGAAAAGATGCCCCACAATAACCGATAGAACGGCAATCAGAACCCGGGCTCTCGGGCTGCGTGGATGCTTGAACCAGTGATCCAGCTTCAATTCCTGCAGCAAGTACCAGGCAAGCAAAATACTCGAAATAGTGATAATGATGGAAAATAAACCGGTTACGCCGAGCGATGAGAAAGCTCCATCGAAACCCAGATTGCTGTTCATTTAATAACCCCGATCCCCTGCCCGTAAACGGCAAACTATGCTTTTTAATAATTCTATCGACATCGTAGGACAATCTTCAGCATAAAATCAATAAAACCGGCAGCTTGCCAGTTCAGACGGACGGACAGACGGACAGACGGACAGTCAGACAGTCAGTCGCCCTTAGCCTCTGGCAGCTTCTCGCGCGTAATTCCCAGTGTGTAAAAACCTGCAGCGTAATTGGCTAGCGGCTCCGATGCGTCCCATACACGTATGTAATAAATGCCCGGAGAAACGCGAATCTGTGGCGATGTCTCTGCGGTTCCCTCGCCTTCATAGTCCACGGCAACCTCAGCTCCGCCGGCTTTGCGATAGGCGAAGGCTGGATCCATGCGCATCGTGCCAGCACCCAGTTGGATACGCAATAAACCTTCAGCCTCAACCTTGATCGAGTACCAATCCTTGTCACCCATTTTGTGTAAAGTCCCGCGTACACTTCCAGTGCGGTCAGGGAGCGATACCGCCTCAGTTGCTTTATCATTGGGTTCGCTGGAGTCCGCTTTCATACGCAAATTGGTGCTCAGCAAGTAGGGCAGCTTCGAGCTGCCAGCTGAGCCTTTAAGCCCCAGGCGAAGACGGTTAACCCCTTTTTTGACGTTCCATTCAACGTTATGGTTGCTGAACTTGAGTTCTTTTTTTATGTTGCCTCCCGACTGCTCCAGAAGCAGGTCAATCGTCTTTGGAGATTGGCCGGCCGAAAGGAGCTGTCGCAATTGGAGCGTCACGACTCCATCATAAGGACTGTCGAGCCTGTACCAGTCGCTGTCGGCAGTGCCACTCAGCTCGGCTGATAGCTGCTTACCGAGCGGCATCGCAGCAGCCTTTGCAGAAGAGCTATTAGGCTCATGCGGATCAGGTTTATATTTCTCCGTTAAGGCTCGCTCCATCCTCAGCAATCCGTAACCTGTAACCACGTCGAAACCACCAGGCGCGGTGTCCTTGGTCGTTTGACGTAGCAGCGAACGAATCTGGTAAGGTTTAAGGTTCGGGTATTTCGCCCAAAGCAAAGCTGCAGCGGCAGCCGCTTGAGGAGCCGCCATAGACGTCCCTTCCTCATAGTGGTAACTGCCCCCCATTTCCGTTGTGTACACGCGCCACGCGCCAGCCAGATCGATCTCAGAGCCTCGGCTTGAGCGGGGCTCCGGAATACCGTCAGGGCCAATTCCTCCCACTGATAGCACGGTCGGATAGGCCGCCGGATACTTGATCGTTGTTTTACTACCAAAGCGCTCGGCATCGTTGCCTGTTGCGGCAACTAGCAGCACGCCCTTTTTCTCCGCCAGATCCACGATTTCCCGCATATAGGGGGAGGAATGGTACAGTCCGACCGACAGAACGACGATGCGCGCACCCTTCTCAATCGCTCGAAGAATCCCCTCTCCCAACTGCTTCTCATCTCCGTACCCGTCCTTGTCCAGCGCTTTGACCGGTAACAGCCGAGCTTTCCAAAGGACGCCGGTAATGCCGGCTGCATTGTTGCCGCTTGCTGCGATGACTCCAGCCACACTGGTGCCATGCCCATTATCATCCTGCGCCGGAGAGCCGGGATTCTGCAGATTTACGCCCTGCAAAAGATTCCGTTTCAGATCAGGATGATCCAGATCGATGCCGGTGTCGACCACCGCGATGGTGACGGAAGACTGCGGCCGGATTTTGGACCAGGCTTCGCGAGCTCCGATCTGTTTCAAATAGGCCTGCTTGGACAGGCCTGGATCGCTCGGAGCGGCCGAAGATGCAGCCGCTAGCGTCGAGGCAAGCGAAGCAGTGCCGTTAGCGCGGGGGCTCGCGAGAGAAGCAGAGTCAAGGGCGCGGGAAGCCGCAAGAGAAGCCGCCTGCGGCGGCGAAGCAGAGCCGAGAGCGCGAAGGCTTGCGAGCGACGGTGAAGCTGGGCCGAAGGCAAGGGGCCTCGTCAGCGAAGCCGCCTGCGGCGGCGAAGCAGAGCCGAGGGCAAGGTAGCTCGTCGGCGGCGCTGCCTGCGACGAGCCGAAGGCAAGGCGGCCCGCGAGCGGCGCTGTCGCGGGCCGCGCGTCAAGCACCCGAACCGATTCGTTCGGGTGCACGTAGGCGACGCCAGGCGTCGCCCTCAGCCGCGCTAGCCACGCGGCTGGGTCCGCGCCCGGCTCGGGCGCGACAAGCTCCACCGCCGGCTCTGCGCGGTGGTGGAGCACGATCGTCCCGGGCAAAGCAATGCGCTGCCCGGGATCGCGCCAACCGAGAAGCCAGCTATGCTGCTTCTCGGCTCGCGCCTGCGCGCCGGCGCTATCCGCGGCCGGCGCAGCAATGCTGCCCGCTGGCAAAGCGGGGGCAGCGGCCAGCATGCTGGCTGTTGCGAGCGCTGCCGCCAACTTGCGGACAAGTCTCGGCGAGTTAGCATATCCTGCTTTCATGAGCCTCAATTCCTTTGCTCCGTATCTATCCTATGATGGTCCGGCGCTTCTATCCCTACTCGGCAGGGATGCTTCGAAAAAAGCTGCCTTGAACCATCTAACACATTCATTTCGCAACCTGCCTACAAGGGGCAAAAAGAGTCCTTTTTCGACTTTCGCGGACTACCTTTTTCCGGTATCAAAGCTTAATCAGTTCGTTCTTCTTGCCTACTTTTTCGCTTTCCACACCCTTAATTCCTCTTTATTTGGCAAAATCCATCCTTGCGAACAAAGACTAGTAAAGCAACCGTATAACCTTGCAGACGGTTAAAAATAATGCAAAACGAACCATTTAAACAAGCCCCTCACGCTTTGCGGAGGAGCTTGAATGTTCAATTAATCCCTAAATTAATTCCTTAATTAATCGGCCAATTAGCCCTGAAACTTTTCCAGCATCCAACGATGCTTATCCAATTGCTCGACCATGCCCGTCAAAATATCGGCTGTAGCGGGATCATCTTCCTTATCGGCAGCCTCCGCCGCTTTTTTCAGATCCGATGCGAGCAATGTGAAATCTTCAACGACGGAGCGCACCATCGTGTCGGCATCCTCTTTCTCCGTCGCTTCCTTGATGGAGGAAAGAGACAGCATACCCTTCATGGTGGAAACTGGCTTGCCGCCAATGGCGATCAGACGCTCAGCCGTCTCGTCGAACATCAGAGTAACCGCATCGTAAAGTTCTTCGAATTTGACATGCAAAGTGTAAAAATTAGGACCTGTCACATTCCAGTGGAAGGAATGCAGCTTCATATACAACACACCCAACGAAGCGACCTGTTTGTTCAGCTCTTCCCGGGTTTTTTCATTCGTTTGTGCTTTGGAGTTAGTCGCTTGTGTAGCCATAGTTGATTACCCCTTTCATGAGTTCGGAATCAGATGCGACGATGGAACTTCTTACTGCTTTATTACCCTGCCCACGGAGGAAGCAAACAGGCTAGCGGGCATTCCACCTCTCAGCTTGCGCAGCCAGTACTCCCTTTATCCGCGATAAGCCCTTTTTATCCCGTCATGTCATTCGCACAATTCCCGCAAGCCTGGCTCTCATAATCTAATGTGAGGTGACCCGTATGCCGACTATCAAAAAATATATGAAGACCTATAAGTCCCGCGCTCTCTGGGGCAAATTGCGGGTCAGCCGCATGCTGCTCAAGAATTCTGCTACGGCTTCGCTGATCCCGACTACCAGATCCCTGTCGCTGAAGCTGCTGACTCTTATGCTCGCCCGCTACAAAACGCTTTACATTAAGCCGGATATCGGCTCCCTTGGAATGGGGATTCATCGACTAAGTACATCCTCTTATGGCGGCTATGAGCTGATTTCTGTTGTATCGCGCAAGCAGATTACACGCATATTCCCGACTATTAACAGCGTTTATCGCCTGCTAAAAAGAGCCGAGGTAAACGGCAAACTGATTATTCAAAGAGGTATTTCGCTCGACCTGGTCGGCGGCAAGCCCTATGATCTGCGCGCTATGGTTCAGCGCCGGCCAGATGGGCCATGGACATACACCGGTACCATCGCCAAAATTGCATCGCCCAACAGGATCGTCACGAATGTTCATCAAGGGGCGCAGGTATGCATGGTCTCGAAGCTATGGGAAATGCAGGGTTTGTCCTTACAGGCAGCCAGTGCCTATGAACGAATGATTGAAAGCAAAGCTCTAACCATCAGTCGCTCTCTGTCTCGCCAATATACGGGCATGTATGAGATGGGCATCGACTTTGCCTTCGACCGTTCCAAGAAGCTGTGGGTAATTGAGGTCAATACGAATCATCCTCAGTTCGGACCAATCAAAAAGCTGGACCGGGCGACCTACAACCGAATGGCCAGTTACGCCCGCAGCTACGGACGTATGGATCACTAAAGCTGGAACTGGCTAGTGCCGGATTCATGCTCTAAACATTTCCCGAATGACTGGCTCCAAATCCAAACCATCAAACAAAGGGAGTATACTCATCAAATTGGAAGGGCAATGTTTGTGTTTCGGGACATTTCTCATACGCCACTCCTGGAATTAGCCATGATTAAGCAGGCCCATTCGGGGACTCCGAGGGCTCGATGCTCGCGGATTCGGGTATGTGCCCGTTTCCAGTATTTCCATAAGCACATACGCAGTCCTCTGCCATTTCAGCGGTCAATTCTTCCACCCACGCCTGTCCAAGTTTACAGCTGCAACCCTTGGCAGCTTAAGATTTTGTCATATGTTGGTGACTCATCCGACTGCAACCGCCTCAAATTGGATTCGTATACCTCAGGCCGTGCTTTTGCCTCCGGCTTCCTCGCGGCAGACACCCTTGCCTTTGGCTAACGGTAGGCGCTTGTCAGCCCCTATTCGGGACTTTCACCCTAGAGATAACGCCCATGCTGGGCATACAACTAAGAAAGCCGTCCCCTAGGGGACGGCTTTCTCTTTTAAAGTGCGTTTAATCATTTTTAGGACCGCATTGAACTTTCGTCCAAAGGGCATTGTTTGATACTTATATATTATAGCAATTCCATCGTGATGAATCAACACCTTTGTTATATTGATTGTTCAGAGGATTGCACGATATTCTCTCGTCCTGCTGCAGCGGTATTTTTAGCCGCCTCCAGTTGTGTAATTGCTTTAGAAAACTTTCGCGTAAAAAGTCCGATTATCTTTTCATCGATCATATCCATAAACTGTGCAGGCAGTTTAACGACTAGGTCGGAACCTTTCCTAGGCCTATATATACGTAATTTACTGATCGGCTGAAACTGATTGGGAATTGCAAATGCTTCTTTTCCATTCATTCCACTTATCACACCAATATATATTTCATGCTTGTGCAGAATATCCTTTGTTTGTCCCAATTCGAGAGATCCCAGTGGAATGACATTAACGACTGGATTCGATTTTTCATTATCATCCATGACGACAGCGTAGTGTAATCCACCAATTTCGGAGCCTGGATTAAAACCGAAATTGACATAGATGATATCGCTACGATTATACTTGCGAAGTTTCGAAGGTTCAAACCCCGTTTCCCATTGCAAATACTGATTTTGTGTTTTCATCCACTCGATAAATATCTGACCACGTTTAAGGCCCATGTTTTCAAGTGTTTGTTGTAGATCGGCCAGTCTCTGTTCGGAGAATTCAAGCCACTCCCCCTCAGCCCCGCCGGCCAAACAGACTGCGCAGCAGCCCGCGCGGTCCGGCATCTTGTGTCTGCTGATGAGCCAGCAGCCCAGCTGCTGCTGGCTCCAACTCCTCGCCTGCCAGCAGCCGAGTAGCATTGGCCTCAAAATAATGCCGCACTGCCGGTCCCATGCGCGCTTCAATAAGCGCATATGCCTCGCTCAGCTTGAAGCCTCTGCGCTGGGCGTGATGTGCATCGGATGAGACGAGGTGAATAAGCCCGTTTTTCATCATCGACCAAGCGCCTTTTTCGATATTTTTGCCATAAAGGCCGAGCAATGAATGTGTTGTCACCTGGGTCCATGCGCCGAGATCGATCAGTTCTTCCAAACGATGCGGCTCCCGCAGTGCTTCCATATTCCGTTCCGGATGGGCAATGACCGGCCGAATACCGAGCAGCGACAGCTCATAGATGAGCTCAGCCATCTCTTGCGGAATTTCATTCGTCGGCATCTCAAGCAGCATATACGGGGTATCCGCCAGTCTCAGCAGCTCACCTCGCTCCAAATTGTCGAGCAGCTCCCCATGCACCCGAATCTCTTGCCCCGCATGAAGACGGAGCGGAAAACCCTGCTCATGGAGCAACTTCTGCGACTGCTCCAGCAAGACCCTCACCTCGTTCGCTGGGTTCCAATAAACACCGTTTGCATGGTGAGGCGTCGCAATAATATCGGTAATCCCCTCTTGGACAGCTGCGGTTGCCAGCTCCAGCAGATGCTCCTGGTGGCTTGCACCATCGTCTATGCCAGGCAAGATATGCGTGTGTATATCAATCATCGGCTTTCACTCCCCGCTTGTTCTATCCTGATCCTTCCATTCTAAGCGATCTTGTAGACGAGCGTCATCCTCCTGGAGCTTTATTTGTTATCGACATACATTACCCACAGCTTATCAACAGGGTTGTGCACAGAATCCGCCCCTGTTGCTCACAACTTATCCACAGGAAACTATTTTGTGAACAACTTTTTTTCTAAGCCTTTTAATCAACAGCCCAACTCCGATAGGAACTTTCACAGAAAAATAAAAAACAGCCCTGCTGTCCGCAATGGACAAACAGGGCTGCTGTTGGGCGCACTAAGATTAGCCTTAAAGGCTGATCCGGGTAATAGCACGCTGCAGGGCCATCTCGGCGCGGCGGAAGTCCGCATCGTCCTTGCGGCCGCGCAGGCGGTCTTCAGCACGCTTCTTGGCAAGCTGCGCACGATCAACATCGATTTCTCCCGGCAGCTCAGCGCTTTCGGCGAGAATAACGACCTTCTCGTGGCGGACTTCAGCGAAACCGCCGCTAACGGCGATACGCTCTTCCTTGCCACCAATTTTCGCTACTACAGCAGCGATTTTGAGCGGGGTTACCAACGGCACGTGATTAGGCAGAATGCCCATCTCGCCTTCTACGCCGCGCAGGATGACCATATTAACATCCTTGGCGTAGACCGTACGCTCAGGGGTTACAATTTCAAGCAGTAAGGTGCTCATACCGATACCTCCATCCGCCGAGGATTAAACCTCTTGAGCGAGTTTCTTCGCCTTGGCAACGGCGTCTTCAATCGTTCCGACGTTGTGGAAGGCCGGCTCAGGAAGATCGTCATGCTTGCCGTCAAGGATTTCCTTGAAGCTGCGAACGGTGTCTTTGACCGGCACGTACAGGCCAGGCATGCCATTGAACGCTTCGGCAACATGCAACGGCTGCGACAGGAACAGCTGAATGCGGCGAGCGCGTACAACGACCAGCTTGTCGTCCTCAGACAACTCGTCCATACCGAGGATGGCGATGATGTCGAGAAGCTCTTTGTAACGTTGAAGCAGCTTTTTAACGCCTTGAGCTACTTGGTAATGCTCTTCGCCAACGATTTCCGGCGTCAGGACGCGGGAAGAAGAAGCCAGCGGGTCAACGGCCGGGAAAATACCCATAGCGGCGATGTTACGCTCCAAGTTAGTCGTGGAGTCCAAGTGGGCAAACGCCGTAGCTGGGGCCGGGTCCGTATAGTCATCGGCAGGAACGTAGATCGCTTGGATCGACGTTACGGAGCCATTTTTCGTGGAGGTGATGCGCTCTTGAAGTTGACCCATCTCAGTTGCCAGCGTTGGCTGGTAGCCTACCGCGGACGGCATACGGCCGAGAAGAGCGGATACTTCGGAGCCCGCTTGCGTGAAGCGGAAGATGTTATCGACGAACAGAAGAACGTCGCGGTTCTCTTGATCGCGGAAGTACTCAGCCATTGTAAGGCCTGTCAGGGCAACACGCAGACGCGCGCCTGGAGGCTCGTTCATTTGGCCGAATACCATTGCGGTTTTTGCGATAACGCCGGAATCGCTCATCTCATGGTAAAGGTCATTACCTTCACGAGTACGCTCGCCTACGCCGGCAAATACGGAAATACCGCCATGCTCAGAAGCGATGTTGTGGATAAGCTCCTGCATCGTAACGGTTTTACCTACGCCCGCGCCGCCGAACAGGCCGACTTTACCGCCTTTGGCGTACGGAGCCATCAGGTCGATAACCTTGATGCCGGTTTCCAGAATTTCTTGTTGGGTGGACAGCTCATCGAAAACTGGAGCTTGGCGGTGGATAGGCAGCGTCATAGTGCGATCAACATCACCGTTGCCATCGATCGTATCACCCGTAACGTTGAATACGCGTCCAAGCGTAGCTGGGCCTACTGGAACCGTAATTGCAGCTCCGGTATCCAGTACTGACGTTCCGCGTACGAGTCCGTCCGTGGAAGACATAGCTACACAGCGAACCGTATTGTTTCCAAGATGCGTAGCGACTTCCAGAGTCAGCTTCACGTCTTTTTCGGATGCGCTTTTCGCTTTTTGTTCAATCTTAATGGCGTTCAAGATGTCAGGCAGATGGCCGTTGTCGAATTGTACGTCGACAACCGGGCCCAGTACCTGGACAACGCGACCGTTGCTCATAGGGGTCCCTCCTGTATCTAAAGATAGTTATATCAATCAAGCAGGATTAAACCTGCCGGTGGAGCGATCTTGCGATGCGCCGGATCCCCCCGCTGGGGAGGGAAGAGAACGGCAGCTTAGCCTTGAGCGTTTGCGCCGCCAACGATTTCGGCAATTTCTTGCGTAATCGCGGCTTGCCGCGCACGGTTGTAGGTCAGCGTCAATTCGCCGATCATCTTCGTGGCGTTTTTGGTCGCGTTGCCCATGGCCGTCATACGGGCACCGAACTCGCTGGCCTTGCCCTCAAGAATCGCACTGTAAATGACGGTCTCGGCGTATTTGGGAAGCAGTACACTCAGCACGGACTCAGCGTCCGGCTCATATTCGTACTGTGTCGCAGCGCCTTTGAACTCATCCGTTGCAAGCGGAAGCAGCTTCTTAAGAGTCGGAATCTGGGACAGAGCGTTCAGGAAGCGGTTATAAATGATATAAACCTCATCGTAACGGCCATCCTCGAAACCTTGAACCGCTTTGCTCGCAACCGGCTTGATATCGCCATATTTAGGAGCGTCGGCAATGCCAGTCACTTCCTCGGCGATGCTGATGTTGCGGCGATTCAGATATGCCGTGCCCTTGCGTCCAACCACCAGGATCTCGTACTCATCCTTGGAACGGTGATTTTCGGCGACGGTGCTCATCAGCTTGCGGAGCACGTTGATGTTGTAACCGCCTGCCAGACCGCGGTCGGAGGTGATGATCAGGTAAGCTGTCTTTTTCACCTCGCGCTTCTGGAGCATCGGATGCTTGATGTTGCCAGAACCGGCGGCAATGCTGGATACAACCTCGCGGATTTTGTCCGTGTAGGGGCGTGCCGAGAGAGCAGCCTCCTGTGCACGGCGAAGCTTCGCCGCAGCGACCATTTCCATCGCTTTGGTAATTTGCTTCATGTTTTGCTTGCTCTTAATCGAGCGTTTTATCTCGCGCATGCCTTTAGCCATTTGTTGTCACCACCTTACTTTTCGGCCCCTGCTCCCGCCTTTGGGCGCAGGGGCCGGCATCATCGTTCCAAGCTATTAAACCGAACGGGAGAAGCCTTTCTTGAAGTCCTGGATGGCAGCAACAAGAGCTTTCTCGTTGTCGGAGTTGAGGTCTTTCGTATCGCGGATAGAGACCAGAATTTCTGGCTTATTCGCTTGAATGAAGCTCAGCAGCTCGCCCTCGAAGCGGCGAACGTCTTGAACCGGAATCTCATCCACATGGCCACGGGTTACCGCGAACAGAGATACGACTTGGTTCTCCAGCGGCAATGGCTGGTTGACGCCTTGCTTGAGGATTTCTAGCGTGCGCTCGCCGCGGTCCAGACGGGACTTCGTCACTTTGTCCAGATCGGAGCCGAATTGGGCAAATGCCGCCAGCTCACGGTACTGTGCAAGGTCAAGCTTGAGCGTGCCGGCTACCTTTTTCATCGCCTTTGTTTGGGCGGAGGAGCCTACGCGGGATACCGAGTTACCAACGTTAACTGCCGGACGTTGGCCGGAGTAGAACAGGTCTGCCTCGAGGAAGATCTGACCGTCCGTGATGGAGATAACGTTCGTCGGGATGTAAGCGGAGATGTCGCCCGCTTGAGTCTCGATGAACGGCAGTGCCGTCAGCGATCCGCCGCCGAGCTCGTCGTTCAGCTTAGCTGCGCGCTCCAGCAAACGGGAGTGAAGGTAGAATACGTCACCTGGGTAAGCTTCGCGGCCCGGCGGGCGACGGAGCAACAGGGACAGCTCGCGGTAAGCGGCGGCTTGCTTGGACAGGTCATCATAGATGACAAGAACATGTTTGCCGTTGTACATGAAGTACTCGCCCATTGCGCAGCCCGTGTAAGGAGCGATGTAAAGCATTGGGGATGGCTCGGAAGCGCTCGCCGTAACGACGATTGTGTAGTCCAGCGCGCCTTGACGGCGGAGGGACTCAACAACGGTACGTACAGTGGATTGCTTTTGGCCGATTGCAACGTAGATACAAATAACGCCGTTGCCTTTTTGGTTAACGATCGTGTCGATCGCGATTTGTGTTTTACCCGTTTGACGGTCGCCGATGATGAGCTCACGTTGGCCGCGGCCAATTGGAATCATCGCGTCGATCGCTTTGATGCCGGTTTGCATCGGCTCAAATACGGATTTACGAGCCATAACGCCTGGAGCTGCGGATTCAACCGGACGAGTCATTGTCGTCGCGATTGGACCGTTGCCGTCGAGCGGCTCACCCAGTGCATTAACAACGCGGCCCAGAAGGGCTTCGCCAACCGGAACTTCCATGATGCGGCCCGTACGTTTTACTTGGTCGCCTTCGCGGATACCCGTGTAAGGTCCCAGAATAACGACACCGACATTGCTTTCCTCAAGGTTGAGAGCCATGCCCACGACGCCGTTTGAGAACTCAAGAAGCTCTCCGGACATAGCGTTTTCCAGGCCGTGAACACGGGCGATGCCGTCTCCGACTTGAATGACCGTGCCAACCTCATCCACTTGAATGTCGGATTTATATTGTTCAATCTGCTGCTTAATCAGCGTGCTGATTTCATCAGGTCTGATGCTCAACTTCTTCACCCCTGTCTACAGTGCTTGGGAATTCAATTGCTTGCTCAGTCGCTCCAGCTTGCCGGAGAGGGAGCCGTCGTAAATCTTGTCTCCGATACGGACCTTGACGCCGCCGATCAGGGAAGAATCCACGACCTGCTCGCCGATAATCCGTTTGCCCGAAATAACGCTGAACTGCTGCACGACCTTGGAAAGCTCAGCCGCTTGCAGCGGAAGTGCTGTGAAAATCGTGGCGCGGGATTCACCGGAAGCCTCGTCGGCGATCCGGCTGTAAGCTTCGTACACGCTGCTCAAAGCCGAGTAACGGCCGCGTTCGATGAGCAACGTGACGGTATTCAGAACAATAGAGGACACGCGGTCCCCGATCGCTTTTTTGATCAGTTCGATCTTAACCTGAGCCTCAATGCCCGGCGTCGCCAGGAAACGCTGCACATCAGCATCGGAGCTCAAAGCTTCCGACACGAGCTGCAGCTGCTGGCGGACATCCGAGACAACGCCCTGTTTGCCCGCAACCTCGTACAGCGCCTGCGCATATCTTTTCGCGATGACGGTTTCGCGGCTCATTTGCTGACTTCTTTCAGGTAGTTATCCACAATCTGCTCTTGCGATTTCTCGTCGATTTGCTTCTCCACAATTTTGGAGGCAATCGCGACGGAGATACTGCCAACTTCGCTGCGCAGGGATGCGATGGCTTTGTTTTTCTCGCTTTCGATGTCGCGTACAGCCTCGTCCTTCAGACGAGTTGCTTCCGAACGAGCGGTGTCGACGATGTTGTCGGCCTGCTTCGTGCTGGTGACGCGAGCCTTCTCGATGATCTCGTTGGCTTCTTGACGAGCTTGAGCCAGCGCTTGTTTCTGGGCTTCCATTTCAGCGGAAGCTTCTTTACGGCTGTTTTCGGCCGCGTTCATTTGGTCAAGCACCATCTGGCGGCGCTGCTCCATGACGGCGAAAAGCGGCTTGAATGCGTACCGGTTCATCAACCAATAGAGAATACCAAATGCAAGCATCGCGAATACAAAAGATGTCCATTTCCAATCCATAACGGCACTCCTTTCACATGCGGTTCAAACACCAATTAAAACGATGGCGTGGAGGGCAATTAGGCCTTCCCCGCCATACGTACTAGGTCAATGTGTGACAGATATTAGCTGCTGAAGAATGCGAGGAAGCCGATAACAACGCCGATAATTGGCACAACCTCTACGATACCTACGCCAATGAACATCGTCGTTTGAAGCTTGCTTGCTGCTTCTGGCTGACGGGAAATACCCTCAATCGTTTTGCTTACGATCATACCGTTACCTACGCCTGCGCCGATTGCGCCCAGACCAACTGCGATAGCTGCTGCCAATACTTCCATTGTTTAAAATCCTCCTCTAAATTGGGTAATTAATGTGTAAGATATTTGAACCACCGAACGAACCAGCGGACTGCTTCGCTTCAGCAAGAATTACTGCGGATCAATGCGCCCCGTCATCATCATGGATGGCGGCTTGCGAAATGTAAACCATGGTGAGGATCGTGAACAGGAACGCCTGAATGCCGCCTACGAAAACACTGAAGCCCTGCCATGCGATCATGAACGGCGTACCGTAGCCCTTTAGCATAAGAATCGTGGCGATCAGTACCTCGCCCGCAAAAATGTTGGCGAAAAGACGGAGCGCCAGCGTAACCGGCTTCGCGATCGTTTCGATGATATTAAGCGGGAAGAAGAACCAGAACGGCTTGAAGTAATGCTGGAAATAATGTTTCGTATTCTGCTTCATGCCCAGGAAATGGACAATAACGAATACGATGAGTGCCAGTCCAGACGTAACGGACAAGTCCGCTGTCGGAGATTTCCACCAGGCCATCTCAGCATGTCCGCCTTCTGCAGCGTACTTATCCAGCATTGCTTGCGTAATGCCAAGCATTGGTTCGTGGACATAGGTGACGATATTAAGCGGCAGTCCAACTAGGTTGGAGATGAGGATGAACAGAATCAGCGTCAGCCCCAGCGACATATAAGGGCGAACCTTGTTCAGCGGCATCGCGCTAGAAATCGTCGAATGCACGAAGTCTACCGCCCACTCCATGAAGTTCTGAGCCTTCGATGGATTGGCAACCGACAGCTTGAGCGTCAGCAGCTTGACCAGTGCAAAGGTCAAAATGGCCGAAACGGTTATTGCGAGAAGCGATGAGAGATCAAACTCGATTCCATTCCAGGTGTATATTGGAAAATAATGCATACCTTTTGTTTCACCCCTTTCCACTGCGTTGTCGGCGAAGCATGAAGAAAGCGCATACCAGTATGACAAAAGGCACCGCAAAACATGAAGCTAGTGTAGCTGGAAGGCTGACGTACTCGGGGTAGCGGTAAGCGATCATGACGGCGAGCAGCACCATCGCGAGTCTTCCGGCCATGCCCACACTGGCTTTCTTGGGCTTGTCCCCTTGAGCCATAACACCGATCCACTCCACTCGCCTGCGCAGGAGAACGGTGTTGAACGATCCTGCAGCGATACCAAGCATGCAGCCTACAGCCACCGTGCGCCAGTCCGGCAATAAAGCCCAGAGCAGCAGACAGAGAGCTAAGAGCAGCAGAATGGCTGACTTGGTCATCTTAAGCACTTCATTCATTGCTGTCCTCCAAAACCTTTCTGACAATGAAGACGACCGAGACGATTCCGACCACAAGCCCTGTCAAAACCCCCGCGATGATCCATCCCGGAGTTCCTCCAAACCTTGCTCCCAGCCAGTAGCCGATCAGTATACAGACCGCCACATCGATTCCGAGAGCGCCGACAAACGCAAGCGCCTTCAGCGGGTCATCCCCCTTGCTCTTTTTGGTCATCAGTGTCCCCAATCAACCTTCATTATTTTATCCAAGCCGTTGAAGGTTTGTCAATTTTGATAATAGCAAACTTTCCAAGAACTTGTGATAAAAAACCTTGAAATGACGGGATTTGCCGTACATCCAAACCATACAGTAGAACTGTATGCTGTGTCGTTGTTGGAGTTGCCGCTCCTCCCGCCATAACTATGAACGTTGTGTGAACGCTTCAGGTCTGTCGCCTCGGCCAAAATGATGCAGGATCGCCCGTACGATACGCTCTGAAGCGGCTCCGTCTCCATATGGATTCGCAGCCTGACTCATACGCTCGTACGTCTCCCTGTCGCTCAGCAATGCGCGCGCCCGATCGTAGACACGAGACTCGTCTGTACCGACGAGTTCAAGCGTGCCCGCCTCAATACCTTCCGGACGCTCCGTTGTATCGCGCAACACGAGTGTAGGCACGCCGAAGGACGGCGCCTCTTCCTGCATGCCGCCGGAATCCGTGAGGATCATGTAAGCGTGAGGATAAAAATTGTGGAACTCGAACACATCGAGCGGCTCGATCAATTGGATGCGCGGGTGATCGCCCAAAATCTCTTGCGCCGGCTCGCGCACGGCCGGATTAGGATGCACCGCATACACAATCGCGATATCGTCGAATTCGTCGGCAATACGCTTCACAGCGCGGAAAATGTTGCGATGCGGCTCGCCGAGCGACTCGCGGCGGTGAGCCGTCATCAGAATGAGGCGGCGTCCTGCCGCCCATTCCAGCATCGGGTGGGTAAACGCAGGGTCCACCGTATACTGGAACACATCGGTTGCCGTGTTTCCGGTGATGTAGATCGTGGAATCCGATTTACTTTCCTTACGGAGATTGTCTGCCGACCAGTTCGTAGGAGCAAAATGCACATCCGAAAGCACGCCCGCCAGCTGACGGTTCATCTCTTCCGGATACGGCGACATCTTGTTCCACGTGCGTAGTCCTGCTTCCACATGACCAACCTGAATCTGCTGCAGGAAAGAAGCATAGCTGGCCAGGAACGTCGTCTGTGTATCACCATGCACGAGCACGATGTCCGGCGCCGCTTCGCGGAGCACTGGCTCTAATCCTTCAAGCACGCGCACCGTCGTTTCTGTCAGCGTCTGGCGATCCTTCATCACATTGAGATCATAGTCGGGCTTAATACGGAACAGCTCCAGCACCTGGTCAAGCATCTGGCGATGCTGGGCCGTTACACAGACGATAGACTGGATCTGCTCCGGGTGCTTCTGCAGCTCCAGCACGAGCGGAGCCATCTTAACTGCCTCCGGTCGGGTTCCGAAAATGGTCATCACTTTGAGTTTTTCCAAATGCTTAATCTCCCCTATCCTGAGTTATTCGGCTCTTACTTCGTGCCGAACATCCGGTCTCCGGCATCTCCCAATCCCGGGACGATATAACCCTTTTCATCCAGCTTCTCGTCAACGCCAGCCGCATAGATATCTACGTCTGGATGCGCCTTCTGTACAGCGCTCACGCCTTCAGGCGAAGCAATTAACACCATCAGCTTGATCTGGGTGCAGCCGCGCTTTTTCAAAGAGTCGATGGCGGCGTTCGCCGAGCCTCCGGTCGCCAGCATCGGATCAACGACGATCAGCAGACGCTCCGTCGCGTCCGTAGGCAGATTGATGTAATATTCACTTGGCTGCAGGGTTTCATGGTCTCGCGAAAGTCCGATATGGCCTACCTTGGCGGCTGGAATCAGCTTCAGGATGCCGTCGACCATGCCAAGGCCTGCACGCAGAATCGGCACGATGCCGAGCATACGGCCCGAAAGCACTTTGGATTTTGCCGTAGCGACTGGTGTTTCCACCGAAATCGTGTCCAGAGGCATGTTCCGTGTGATCTCGTACGCCATCAAGGTTGCAACCTCGTCGACAAGCTCGCGGAAGTCTTTTGTCTTGGTGTCCTTGTCGCGGATAAACGTCAGCTTATGCTGAATTAGTGGATGGTCGCAGATGACCAGTTTGCTGCTCATGGGGGTTGCCCTCCTGAATTTCACTTGAATTTGCCAACCTATTATAGCATTCCCTACCGGGCGGCGCATCAAGCATTGTCACTGGCGGGGAAAAGAGAGCCATTTGAGGTCTCTTGTTGCTTCATGCTGACGTCCGTTCGCACCTGTACATGCGCGGCAAAGCCCCAGCTTAATACCGCAATGCGGCATTAAGCTGGGGCTCGTTAGGTTATAAGGTTCTAGTACTTCATTTCGGTGTAAAGCGGGTAACGCGAAGTCAGTTCGCGCACGATGCCGGTAGCTTTAGCGAGAACAGCCTCATCTTCTGGATTACGCAGCGTCATATCGATAACTTCAGCGATGGTGCGCATCGCGTCCCCATCCATACCGCGAGTTGTAGCCGCTGGCGTACCGAGACGGATACCGCTCGTGATGAACGGGCTCGTTGGATCAAACGGAATCGCATTTTTGTTAACGGTGATGCCAACGGAATCAAGCACATGCTCAGCTACCTTGCCTGTGATGCCGAGGCCGCGAGTATCAAGCAGCATGAGGTGGTTGTCCGTACCGCCGGAAACGATATTGTGGCCGCGGGAAATCAGCTCTTCGGAGAGCACTTTTGCGTTGCTCACGACATTCTGCGCATAAGTTTTAAACTCAGGCTGCAGCGCTTCGCCGAAAGCAACGGCTTTTGCAGCGATGATATGCATGAGTGGACCGCCTTGGGAACCAGGGAATACGGCTTTGTCGATGGCTGCCGCCCATGCTTTTGTCGTCAGAATGAGGCCGCCACGTGGTCCGCGCAGCGTTTTATGCGTTGTTGTCGTCACAAAATGAGCATGCGGGATCGGGTTTGGATGCAGTCCAGCCGCCACTAGACCGGCGATATGCGCCATGTCGACGAAGAAAAGAGCGCCAACGTCTTTGGCGATTTCACCAATTTTTTCGAAATCGATGATGCGCGGGTACGCGCTGGCACCAGCTACGATCATGCGAGGACGGTGCTTGAACGCCGCTTTGCGCAGTTCGTCGTAGTTGATGGTGAAGCTGCCTTCCTCGACGCCGTAAGCAACGAAGTTATACAGGAGGCCGGAAGCATTGACCGGGCTGCCATGCGTCAAGTGGCCGCCATGCGCCAGGTTCATACCAAGCACGGTGTCGCCAGGCTTGAGCGCCGCAAGGTAAACAGCCATATTCGCTTGAGCGCCGGAATGCGGCTGCACGTTGGCATGCTCGGCTCCGAACAGCTCTTTGGCACGTTCGCGGGCAATATCCTCGACGATGTCAACATGCTCGCAGCCGCCGTAGAAACGTTTGCCGGGATAGCCTTCGGCATATTTGTTCGTCAGAACGCTGCCCATTGCTTCAAGCACGGCTTCGCTCACGATGTTCTCGGAAGCGATCAGCTCGATATTGTCGCGCTGGCGTTGCAGTTCCAGTCCAAGTGCTTTCAATACGTCAGGGTCTTGCTTGCGGAGTTGTTCCATAATTGTTCAAATCCTCCCTATAATAAATGAAATTTAACATCATAATCGCTGCTTACTTTTGTCCATTCTCGGTGCTGTTCAGTCGCAGCTGCCAGTGTCCTTCGGGGACAGCTCGGACAGCTCAGACGGTTCGGGCGGCAGCTCATAAACAGCTCGCGGCCCGCCAATCAACTTGGGACGGGAATAAGCCATCGTAACTCTCGCCTCGCCGATCATTCTCAGGGATGGCCGCACCGGCACTGCCACGCGCTTCAAATGCATGCCGATCAACGTCTCGCCGATATCGATACCAGCTTGCGCCTGCACCGCTTCGACAAGGCAAGCATCCTTCAGATGCCGGTAGGCATGAGCGGCCATAGAGCCACCGGCGCCCGGCACCGGAACCCCATGGACACGCTCCAGGCCAAGCCGCTCCGCCGTTTCCCGTTCCAGCACGAGAGCACGGTTAAGATGCTCGCAGCATTGAAAAACCGGGATAAAGCCGAGATCGGCACGAGCTCTTTCGACGCCGCTAAAGATCGCCGCCGCAGCCCCACGGCTGCCAGCGGTGCCGATTCGCTTGCCAAGCACTTCGCTTGTACTGACGCCCAGCACGAGCAGTTGACCCGGACGCAGTCGGTTTTCAGCAGCCAGCTCGCGAATCAGCGCCTCTACGCCGGCGGATACAACCTCCGACGCTGTTGCTTCACTCATCATCATACTAGCCTCCTGATCGTGGAGCTCCCTCCCGAACGCCAGGTGCAACCTGTGATGCCTCTGGGACGGGGGAACGGGACTCCTACTAGAATTCATGCCCCTGTAGGCATCATTCTCGTATTTCCATCGGGTAGCGGCTACCGACCTCTAGATCGGTAAAACCGCATTGCTTGCAGGGTTCCGTTCGTTCGTGTCCTATTATACCGAATCGGACCCCTTTTAGACGAGTGTACTTCAGAATGGTCCAAAAAACGAAAAAGAGAGCTCTGCACACGAAAAAAAATTCGCGTACATGCTCTCTGCCCAGGCGACCGGCCGTATGTTCCGATGCTCCATCGTGGTTAGTCCCACTTCGTCGCCAGTTACATCGGATCCTTCTTACTTGCCCCCATGATAGCTTACGGTTAAGCCCGCTGTCAATCCTCCAGACAGGAGAAAGTCAGACGCGTTCGCGGGACTTTTTTCCATGACATCCGCAGCGGAAATGCTTATCTGTGCTCATCGCCTTGCAGACGCTTCAGCACCGCATGCACCGCTTCGCTGATCTCTTGAGCACTGGCGGCGTAAACCTCATAAGAACCGCCGAATGGATCCGTTATATCGCCAGATAGAGCGGCGCTCTCCAGCTCGCGGAGACGCCGTTCTTCCCCTCCGCCCAGCTGCCGCCCCAAAGAGCGCTGCATCTCGCGCTCTCCGCGCAAACGGTCAAGCTCAGCCAGCTCAGCGGAGGGGGCAAAATCGCGCAGCGTGTGAACTTTATCCGCTGCTTCCGGATAATAACGGAGCAGCGCCATTTTATGAGAGCCAGTCATGGTAAGTATCAGATCCGCCCAGCGAATCAGCTCGGCGCTTACCGACGAAGAAACGCCGTCATGCCGAATCCCGCTGTTCTCCAGCACGAGACGGGCATTCCGGGAAACCGGCATGCCGTTTGATGCGGCAACACCAGCGGAGCGAACCTCAAGTGGCAGCCCCTGCGCCTTGGCGGCGTCGCGGAGAATCGCCTCTGCCATAGGTGAGCGGCAGGTATTGCCGGTGCAGACAAATAAAATCTTGGCAGCGTTCATAATGAGCTATGCCTCCTTCTTCCCACGGCGCTCCCGGCTCCTGCCGGCACAGAGCCTCAGAGCAGGAATAGGATGCCGAAGGTCAATAAAATTGCGCCTCCTGCCGCTTCGCCATAGCTGCCCAGGCTCCGACCGATGCGCCGACCTGCTAGCAGACCGAGCACGGACATCAACCCCCCTGCCAGGCCGAACAACAGAATCGTCATGACAACATCTGCAGCGAACATTCCCAGCGAAATTCCAACGGAAAAGGAATCCACGCTGACGCTGAGCGCAAACAACATAAGGCCGCCTGTGGTCCGATGATCGACAAAGGACGGCGTGGCGCCTCCATCTCCCCGGAACGAAGCAATCAACATATGCCCGCCAAGCAGAATGAGCAGCAGGCCGGCAGTTAATGCAGCGACATGGCCCAGCAGCAGGCTCATGTATTGGCCAGCGACGATGCCTACAAGCGGCATAATGACATGAAACAATCCAATGACGGCGCTCAGCTTCAAGATATCCAGTAGCCGGATGCCTCTCATGCCGATACCTACGCCAAGCGAGAACGCATCCATGCCCAGCGCAAGGGCCATTATCAAGAGCGTGAGCAGTTGCCCTTCGTGCAGAGAAGCTTCCAACATGACCGCGATCTCCCCTTACTGTCCGATGGCTTGTTCTATCCAGCCTATGCGGACAAGGGGTGGGTTTATGAATTCAGTTCTATCCAGACGATGTAGTCAGACGACGCAGTCAGTCGACCCGGTCGACCTTCCCTCCGGCTGCCTTGGATAGCCGATTGAGCAGCGCAAGGCCGATCCCGTGCGGAGGACATGCCTCCGCCCAAATGACTTCGGCTCCGCGCTCGTCGAATTCGCGCAGCGCAGCATACAGCGATTGAGCGGCTGTTTCAAGTCGTGCGAGCGACCCGCAAGCTAACACGATGTCCGCATGATAGGAGCTAGCCGTCTCGTCGTAGGCTAAAATGCCGACACGCAGTCCTTTAGCGCTAGCATGATCGGCAGCGGCTTGTATATGTGCTCGGACGGCTTCCCTTGAGCCGGCCACTAGGCGCATTTCGCCACGCGGTGCATAATGCGCGTACTTCATGCCTGGTGAGCGCGGCGCCTCGGTTACGGTGAGAGCAGATGCAATTGGCGTAGAAGAATTTTTAGCGGCAATCCTCGAAGCAGCGGCAACGCTTGAATCCACACCCTCTAGCTCCACTTCAAAACCGGCCTCACTCAGTTGTTCCGGTGTAACCCCACCAGGACGCAGAATGCGTACGCGCCCCGGCCCGATGCACTCCACAACAGTAGACTCCAAGCCCACTCCTGTCGGTCCTCCGTCCAAAATACCACCGATACGGCCATCCAAATCCTCCAGCACATGCCGCGCCGTCGTCGGGCTCGGCCTGCCAGAGCGATTGGCGCTTGGCGCCGCAATTGGACAGCCTGCAGCGCGGATTAGCCGTAGCGCCAATTCATGATCCGGCATGCGGACAGCGACTGTGTCCAAACCGGCCGTTACGCGCAATGACACGGCGTCTTTTACGGCGGGCAGCACCATCGTGAACGGTCCCGGCCAGAACAGCTCCGCCAGTCTTTGCTCCGTTTCGGTTATCTGTGCCACCAGCCCATTGAGTTGTGACAGCTCCGCGATATGGACGATGAGCGGGTTGTCCGATGGCCGGCCTTTTGCCAGAAACACCTGCTCAACAGCGCTGGTGCGCCGGGCATCGGCGCCGAGACCGTACACCGTTTCAGTCGGGAACGCGACTGTCTCACCGGCAGCGAGCATAGCTCCCGCCTCGCGAATATCCGTCTCTGACGGCTCTTGCGCGGGATGAGTCGGCCAAGCCTTAGTTAGATTCTTTTTTTCTCCGTAATCGTTCATGCTGGCTTCAATCCTTCTATTGCATCTTATGACTTGTTGGATCCTTCACTCATAATCCTTGCTTAGTCACTAGTATACCTCTCCATATCTCGCGAAACCAAGTCCCTGCCTGCTCGAAGGCGGTTCATTTTTGTAAAGGTCAGCGACCGGCCCGATCGCCAAACTATTCAAACAACAAAAATCCGGCATTCGCCATAGGGCGCTGCCGGATTGAGAGGAGCTTGCTGCTTAAGCTTACTTAGACTACCTTAAATCACCTTAGTCTACTTCAATCCGCTCGGATCTCCTATGTCTGCTTCAAGCAGACAAGATCACGCAGATGAGGCTTCGAACCGTCTCGCCGTACCACTTGCCGCTCCCAGCACCACTTCTCCGTTCAGGCCAACACTTGCCACTTCCCGCTCCCGTCAGCATTCAGCCAAATAGGCCGCGGAGAAAGCTGAACAGCGATTCTAACAGCTCCAAGATGAAAAACTTCGCTTCTGGAGCTTGGCCGTCGGCCATCTCCGCAGGAGCAGCAGCTTCGCTGGCTTTGGCGTCAGAGCCACCTTTAACTGCCGCGGTCGCCCCAGCTGCCTTTACTGCGGCACCATCGCCGGATGCAGCGGCTGCTTCTGCCTTCGGCACCGCGTCTCCGGTCGTCGAATCCACAAAGCAAAGCGGAGGGAACAGCACGCACCACCAGTTTTGCCCTTTTCCTTCGCCAAGCGTAATGCGAAGCGCTTCGTACTCGCCGGCTGGGTATACTTTTTCCCCATAGACCTTGGTCGGGAATTCCGCCATACCAAGCTCAGCCGTAAAGCCGTAGCTGAAACCGCGCGCCTGCAGACGCTCTGCAATGACCGCTTCAATCGCCGCCATGCGGGACTGAATGACGTAACGAGCCTCTTCAATCGACTCCGGCTCCGCTGCCCAGCTATTCAATTCGGACACAATCGCATCGCGAACAACACGCTTGGTCGCTTGGTCAACTGCAGAGTCAGAGTTAGCAAGAATGCGGAGGCGGATCGCTTCGTTCGGGATGTCGCCTTGAGCTATAGCCGCATCATTGCGCGCCGACTCCCAGCTCATCAAAAGCACGGCCAGGCAGACGAGCAGATACAGATAGGACATACGGAATGGAAAACGGTAAACATGCGGTGCAGCTGTATAAGAACGGCGAACCTCGAAAGAATTAGAGCTGGATACGGAAACATAGGAATGAGTGCGGGAAACGGAAGAATAGGGGGATTCAAGCATAACACAAGCTCCTCTCGGGCACCCGTCGGTACCGCCGCTTGCGTTCCGGAACGCTTTCTATCCTCCAGTATGTCCGCTCCCCGCTCTTTTAAACGATGCTATTCTATTATTTTGGATCAAATGCTAGAGTTGAACTGGCCTTGCCTGAGCGCTGCTTGGCGGTCGGCTCGTCTGCCTCCTCTTCGGCTTCGGATGGGACGAGTTCCCCTTGTAGAACAGCCAGCTTTTTCATCAGCTTTTTAAGCTTGGCGGCCGCCTTCACTCTCAGCTCCAGATCATCCGAAACGACGACGCTATGCTCTCCCCGCAGAAGCGCCATCTTCAATTCCAGCGCCGTTGCCGCTTCCCGCTCCAGCTCGTTCCACACGCTACCGAACTGCAGGCATTGATGCGTATCGCTACCAGCGGTTACCGGCTTGCCCAGTTCATGCGCCAGCAGTTCTACCCGCTCGCGGGTGACGTTTTTGCTGTATCGGTAAATGTCCTTGGCATTGAGATCCAGAGCGTCCAAACGGGACAGCTGTTCCCGGGACAACCCGAGCAGTGAATTGCTCTCGCGGAACGGGTGGGCGCCGATTTTAAGCATCGAATAGTCGTCGGCATAATCCATCAGCTGATCAAACGCAACGAAGCTGCCTTTGCCAGTATACGGTTCCAGCCTCTCTCTGAGCTCCAGCACCTCATCCTTCTTCCCGATCAGCAAAATATGCCCCTGCTCCCGAATATCCACCTCCATCCCTGGAAACAAACTCAGCCCGTCCGCATCGTACACATGTCCGTTATAGGGAAACATCCGGTCCAGCCCCGCGTAAACTTCTTTGAAATTCCGGGTATTAAAATGCTCCGTAAGCGCCAGAGCGGTCAGACCGGCGGTCGTCGCTTCCTCCAGCATCTGGCCATAGTACGCCTCAGAAAACTCAGTTTGTTTGGAAAGCTTGGCATGGGTATGAAGATCAATACGCATAAGTTAGTTCACTCCTATTGAATTCGCCAGTCCGCTCAAGGGCGGGGGAGGCGTTATTGGACTTGCATGTACCCCAGCCAAAACAGCAGCGCGATATAACCGGCTGTCCCACCGAGAAAAGCTCCATCGCGCCAGCTTAACTGAAGATGCGCTAGCTTCAGGCGGCGCGAAGTCGGATTTTTCATTCCGTAGGAGAATCCTCTCACCTCTAGTGCCTCTACCGTCGTTCGGGAGCGCTTCGCCGTCGCCAGCATCAACGGGTAAAAGGAAAGCACGAGCAGCTTGAGGTAATATACAGCCAGCCTGACGTAACGGAAACGGCCGGCGGCCGGCGCTTTGCCCCGCAAACGATAGGACAGCAGCACGCTGCGGAACTCCTCCAGCAGGACGGGCAAAATCCGGTACCCGTAAGACAGACTGAAGGAAAACGTCGCCGGCATGCCAAGCGCCAGCAGACCGTCGCTGATCCGCTCGGGGTCCATCCCGGAAAATACAGTGATGCTGGCCAGCGAGACGACGCTTAGCTTAAGCGTCAGCTTGAGGAGGGGCAGTGCCGACTCGGCATCCCCGCCGAAAAAGAGCGATAGCAGGAACAACCATCCGACCTGCCCAATTAGGCCAAGGCAGAGGATGAACAGAATAAACGGCGCCGCTCGTGAGAGCACCGTCGAGGCAGCAAGCAGCAGAAACATGCCTGTCAGCACCGTCAGACTTGAGATGAACCAGGGAGCAATGGCGAAAAACAAGTACCAAATCAGCATGCTGCGAGGGTCAAGCCGTGACAACACCGCGTGGCCGCTGCCGTACACCATGCCCATCAGCTGTGTTTGAAAGTTTTCCAGCGATAGCCGTTCAAGCCATCTGCGGGCAATTTGCATGACTCTTCTCCTCCACTTTCTCGGCCATTCCGTCGCTTATTCGGCTCAACATTGCCGCCGCCAGGCTAGCGGGAGTCAGCCGTGCAAGCCGGTTTCCGAAGCCAATCCTGTCCGCCAACTCCATCAAGCTCGGCAGCATCAACCCTGCTCGGGCCATAAGCTCGCGGTCGGCGAATACCTGCTCCGGAGGGCCGTCCGCAGCCAACCTTCCACCCTGCAGCACAAGAACTCTTGTCGCCCACTCCTGCACCAGCCCCATATCGTGGGTCGCCACGACCACGGTGCTTACATGGCTGCTTAACGCCTGCAGCGTACTTAGCAAATCGCCGCGCATCGCCATATCTAGGTTGGCAGTTGGCTCATCCAGCAGCATAACCGCCGGGCGCATGGCAGCCCCGATCGCCAGTGAACAGCGCCGCTGCTGCCCACCGCTGAGTAAGCGGGCATCACGTCCTGCCAGCTCCTCAAGTCGGAAAGCCCGCAGCATTTCCTGCAGCCGCTGCTCCGCGTCCGGCAACTTCCGGCGAATAAGCGCATAAGCGATCTCCTTACTTACGCTGTCATCGATAAACATATCCTCGGGGTTCTGGAACACATAGCCGACCTGCTCCGACAGCAGCTCAAGCGGAACGCCAGCAGCCGGTTGACCTTGCAGGACCACTTCGCCTGCGTCAGGGCGAATGATGCCCGCTGCCAGCTTCAACAGGGAGGACTTGCCAGCACCATTACCGCCTACGACCGCCACGCGCTCCCCCGCATGCAGCTTGAGGCTGATCCCGTCCAAAACGATTCGACGGCCTTTGCGCTGCGACCCGTAGGAGAGGGAGACCGCATTCAATTCCAATACGGCCGTGTTGGACGGTGTTTGATTCTCTAGTTCATTCTGGCCCCATCGCGCCGATTCAGAGTTATCTACCTTCTCGGATTGGATCGGAGGAACATCGGAAGCTGCCGAAGTCAATGCTGACGCTCGAACAGAGTCCGGAGCAGACGCTAGGGCAAACACCGGAACTGACGCTGGAGCGGACACCGGAGCTGACGCTCCAGCAGAAGCCGGAGCCGATGTTTCAAGGAGGCCGTGGAACCAGCGCACCGCCGCCTCAAGCGTAACGGGCAGATTTGTCTCGGCGAGCGGGCTCGGCGCTAATGGAGTTTCTATCTCTGTTGCAAGCAGGCTATTCAACCGGGCTGCAACTTGCGTTACCTCCGGCGGTTGAATGCCACAACTCGCCAAATCATCCAGCCTATTCAGCGCCTGTGGAACGGGCAGCAGCCAGCGCACCCGGCCCGCATCCACCAGGCATACGTCACGGCAATAGTCGGCGATGAATTCAGCGTGATGCTCAATGACGATGATCGTCTTGCCCTGATCGCGGTTCAAGCGGCGCAGCAGATCGTACACCTGCCGTGCATGGGACGGGTCCAACTGGGACACCGGCTCATCAACAACGAGAATGCCGGGCTGCAGCGACAACGCCCCGGCAATGGCGAGCAGATGCCGCTGGCCGCCGCTCAACTCCCATATATACCGATCCTGCATATGAAGCAGTCCACACTGCTCCAGCGCCTGCCGTCCCAGACTGCGGTACTCTTTAATCCCATAATTGAGCGGCGCGAAACAAGCTTCGTCCAGCACTGTAGGACGCACCAACTGATTATCAAAATCCTGATATACGTAACCGATCTGGCGCGACAGCTCTGCTACGGAGCACTCGCCCGCATTCCGTCCTTCGATCCAAACCTCTCCTTCGAAGTCGCCCGAATAAAAGTGGGGGATCAGTCCGTTGAAAAGCTTGCACAGCGTTGATTTACCGCTGCCATTGCCGCCGATGATCGCGGTGAAGCTTCCGGTATTCAGCTGCAGCGAGGCCCCGTCCAAAACCTGGCGCTCGCCGCCGGGATATGTAAACCGGACGTTGCGCAGATCAATGGCCGGCGGCGCTGCTGCCGCAAGCCCGGACGGCATTTCCGTCGCTGACGGCAAGTGCGTCTCAACCATGAGGCAGCTCTCCGCTGCGGTCCGCCGTTGTTTTTTTGCGTAGCATGAACACCGCCAGAACAACAACGCTGACCAGAGCCGCTGCTCCAACACTCACCCAGATCGCTCCATCGCCCAGACGGTCGGCAAGACCACTGTCCCATGAGCCCCAGTCGAACCCGCTTTCCGAAAGCGACTCCGCGCCAAAAGCGATCAATCCCAGCACCACTCCAACGATAGCCAGCATAGCGACGCGGCGACGGTCCGTCTCCGGCCTCAGCTTCCGCTCACGAGGCTTCATGCCGAGCAGCGGCTCGATTTTGCCATGCAGACGCGGTACCAGATAGAGGGTTGGCAACAGCGCGAACAGAATGCCGGAGAACAGCACATCGTTGAGGAAACCAACTCCTTCTACAAGCACAACGCTCTCTGCGAGACCCGGAACGGCCTCGAATTGTTCCACACCGATTATGACTTTTCCGATATCAACAAGGCTGCTGCACAGCTGATGGATGATGACTCCCGTCATCGCAGCCGTTCCCACCTGCAGTCTGCTGCGAGGGTCACGCACCATAGATCCGGCAACAAACATCGCGAATGAAAACGTCAGGAATTTTTCCAACTCACCGAGACCGCCGAACTGTCCTAACATCAGCTCACCGAAAATAACTTCTCCCAGCGCGGCTCCGATGGCCGCATATAACGGATGGAATAGGATGCACAGCGTAAGCGGGATGAAAGCGAAGTATTCCACGGACAGTTCAATCGGCCCCAGCTGGAGCTTTGGAATGAGCTCGGTGAACATGTTGGACAACCCGTAGAGCGACATCGAGAGTACAAAAATCATCATTTTCTGCGAAGAGGTAAGCGTATAGCGGTCGGCTTTGCTTTTCATGGAACAACCCCCCAGATCGGATTTCTTTCATCTTAGAGGCCCTGTATTAAAACAAAACTGTTGTTTTGTCAACGCTGTGTAATTTTTATTAGATTATTATGTGAATGTAATTTTTATTACAAAACAAGACATGGAATGATATAATGAGGTCTACTTCCGAAGTAAAGCGAGGGTATCTTGAAATGGTTCTTTTTGCAGACAAA
This sequence comes from Paenibacillus herberti, assembly GCF_002233675.1. GTDB lineage: Bacteria > Bacillota > Bacilli > Paenibacillales > Paenibacillaceae > Paenibacillus_O > Paenibacillus_O herberti. Next base: position 457,124 of record NZ_NMUQ01000002.1, read on the forward strand.
AGCGTGTTAACGCCAAGCCAACAGAGGCTGGCCGACTTCATCGAACGAAATCCGGAGGAAGTGTTATTTCTAACCGAGCAAGAAATCGCAAACCGCATAGGTGTCAGCATCGCCACCGTATCCCGCTTCTGGCGGACGGTCGGCTACGACAATATAAAAGCATTCAAAGCCAAACTTCGCGGTGCGGCGGACGCGACGCCTTCGCTCAAGCTGGAGACGACAATTGCTGGGCTTGATCCCGCCAGCCTGCCGGCCCGCATGCTGGAGCTGACGATCGCCCATCTGGAGCGCACCGCTCGCGAGCTGCGGCCGGAGGAATTAGAGGAGACGGCGCGTTTCATGAGTGCCGCCCGCCGGATCTATGTTCATGCCCCGGGACCTTCCCGGGCGCTCGGCGAACTGCTCTCGTTCCGGCTCAGCCGCTTCGGCCTCACGGTGCAGCTGATGGCCGGAAGCGGCCACGAGCTGTTAGAATCACTGGCCCAACTGCAAAGCGACGACGCCGTATTGCTGTTCAGTTTTACGCGGATGTTACCTGAGACGGAGGTGATTCTGGACTGCATTGGACGCATCGGCTGCCCGGGGGCGCTGCTGACCGACCGCGAGGAATTACGATACGGTCATCCTGTGCGCAACTCCTTTTGGGTCAGTCGGGGCGAGCTGGGAGAGTTCCACTCCATGACGACGCCGCTGCTGCTGATCGAACAGCTTATTCTGAGCATCGGTCTGCTGCAAAAAGAAACCGTGCTGAAAAGGCTGGATGTGCTGTCCGAGCTTCGCGGCCGCTACGCCTCCAAACTGCCGCGAGGCCGTTGACCGCGTTCCCGGGCTGGAGCTCAAACCCGAGCTCGAGCGTCCCCCGAGCCGGTACGCACCGCAATCACATGACGCTGGATACCGCCATAGTCGGTCACGATGGAAATATCATCCCAGTGGCCGATTGCCTCCAGCAGCTGGGCTACATCCCGAGCTTGGCCGATGCCCAGCTCAAAAGCAACAATCGAAGGCAGCTGCGACAAACCACTCAGCTGTTCCGCCATGCGGCGGTACGGATCAAGCCCGTCCGTTCCGCCATCCAGCGCCAGCACAGGCTCATAGTCGCGCACCTCACGCTGCAAGCCGGGCAGATCACCAGCCGGAATATAGGGCGGATTGGACACGAGAATGTCCAGCTTCAGCCCGGCATACTCCCCGCCGGCAGCGGCGAGGAAGGGAGCCAGTAAATCCCCTTCTGCAAAAGCTCGAACCTGCGCGCCGAGCCGCTCCGCATTGGCCCGTGCCGCCGCAAGCGCCGCAGGCGACAGGTCGGAGGCGTACACCCGCCACTCAGGGCGTTCCGCCGCAAGCGTCAGTGCAATCGCACCGCTGCCCGTGCCAACGTCGAGGACGACCGGACTAGACACTGCGCGAGCGCCTTGTGCGAACTGTTCCACAGCTTGGACATTCGTATCGTCTGAATTTCCATTCACGCGGCCAGGCTGCGCAGCCAGCGCCCCGTCGGAGCCCCTAGCCTCCGCAGCGGCAGACCCGTCCTTGCGATCCAAGTCCAACACTGCCGCCGACTCCGGCCACAGTCGATCGGCCGCCTTCAGTACGGCCTCGACAAGCAGCTCCGTCTCCGGCCGCGGAATAAGCACCGCTGGAGATACGGCGAATGCCCGGCCGTAAAACCATTGTTCACCGGCGATATACTGCGCCGGCTCCCCCAGACCCTTACGGCCGACCGCCTCCGCCCAAGCCGCCGCCCGCTCCGCTGGAAAAGCATCGCGCGCACTGAGCATCAGCTCGGTGCGGCTTTTTTGCAGCACATGCTGAAGCAGCAGCGACACATTGTCCTCCGGCTCGTCTACTCCCTGTTCCTGCAAGTATGCGGCAGCATGTCGTCGAGCTTCACCCACCGTCAAGCCATGCGGCAGCTCATATTCTCCAAACCTTTGTGCAGCCTTCTCCATTCGTTCTTCTCCTTCCATTAAGTCAGTATCGAGCAAAATAACGGTCGCCTGACTATAGTTTTCCTAGCCATCACCAACCCACAGCCGTAGTCCGTTCGTAGCCATTGCCAAAAACAAAAAGCTTCACCCTTCCGGGAGAAGCTTCCTGCGGCTTACTGTCTTGCCATAGTTCTATTCCATGCATAACCAGCCTAAGGATTAAGCCAGGTTTTCCCTCTCCAACAGTTCCGTTTGCTCTGCCAGCGACAACGAGTTGACGATCTCCGTCATATCACCGTTCATAATCGTGTCCAGCCGGTGTAGCGTCAGGCCAATGCGGTGGTCCGTCACCCGGCTTTGCGGGAAGTTGTACGTGCGAATACGCTCGCTGCGGTCGCCCGTGCCAACTTTGCTTTTGCGGTCTCCGGCAATTTTGGCTTCTTCTTCCTGGCGATGAATGTCGTAAACGCGGGCGCGCAAAACTTGCAACGCCTTTGCTTTGTTCTCATTCTGGGACTTGCCGTCCTGACAAGTAGCCACGATGCCCGTCGGTACATGCGTCACACGCACGGCAGACTTCGTCGTGTTGACGGATTGTCCGCCCGCTCCGCTGGAGCAGAAGGTGTCTACGCGGATGTCTTTGTCGAGAATCTCGACCTCGATTTCTTCCACCTCCGGCATAACCGCTACCGTCGAAGTCGACGTGTGGATGCGTCCACCGGATTCCGTTACTGGAATACGCTGTACGCGATGCGCACCGCTCTCAAACTTCAGCTTGCTGTACGCACCTTTGCCTGACACTTTGAAAATGACCTCTTTGAAGCCGCCAAGATCGTTCTCGCTGGCATCCATCAGCTCTACGCGCCAGCCTTGGGCCTCAGAGAAACGAGTGTACATGCGATAAAGATCCGATGCGAACAAAGCGGCCTCATCGCCGCCAGCAGCGCCGCGAATTTCCACGATGACGTTTTTGTCGTCGTTGGGATCCTTAGGCAGCAGCAGCACGTGGATTTGTGCCTCGAGTTCAGTCAGACGTTGGCTGAGCTCATCGAGCTCCATTTTGACCATCTCACGCATCTCGTCGTCGAGCTTCTCCGCCTGCATCGCCTTGGCATCCTCATGCTGGCCATGGACTTCCTTGTATTCTGTATAAGCGTTGTATGCATCCTGCAGATCTGACTGTTCCTTAGAAAGATCGCGCAGCCGCTTGGGATCGCTGGCTACATCAGGATCGCACAGCAGCTCGCTCAGCTTATCATACCGGTCGGCAAGCGCCTGTAAACGGTCTAACACCTGACTTCACCCCTGTATAAAATTAAGTTCTGAATAGTTAACGAAAATGTCCTGCCCTTCATTATACCATATATGACGCCAATCCATAAACGGTCATTTCCCTATCCCTAAAAAAGGGAATTTGTACACAAACGCCCCGTAGAAGCCGAAGCTTCTCGGGGCGCTTCATGCCACCCATAGGGCAGCATTTATTACACGTTAAAACGGAAATGCATGACGTCGCCGTCCTGCACAACATAATCCTTGCCTTCAAGCCGCAGCTGGCCGCGCTCTTTGGACGCATTCATCGAACCGGCAGCGACCAGATCGCGGTAGGCAACAACCTCGGCGCGGATGAAGCCACGCTCGAAATCGGTGTGGATAACGCCGGCAGCCTGCGGAGCCTTCATGCCTTTGCGGATAGTCCAGGCGCGTACTTCCTGTACACCAGCCGTAAAGTACGTGTACAGGCCGAGCAGCTTGTACGCGCTCTTGATGAGACGGTTCAAGCCGGATTCCTGCATGCCCAGCTCCTCAAGGAACATCGCTTTGTCCTCGCCCTCAAGCTCGGCAATTTCGGACTCCACTTTGGCACTAATTGGCACAACTTCGGCGTTCTCCGCCACGGCGAATTCACGCACCAGCTTCACGTACGGATTGCCTTCGGCGTCCGCCACTTCCTCTTCGCTTACGTTAGCCGCGTACAGCACCGGCTTGAGCGTCAGCAAATGCAGGTCACGGATCAGCGCGCGCTCATCTTCGCTGAGCTCGATGCTGCGGGCTGGTTGATCGTTGTAAAGAGCTACCTTCACACGCTCCAGCACCTCAACCTCTTGAGCAACCTTTTTGTCGCCGCCCTTCATGTTCTTGCGGGAGCGATCGATACGACGATCGACGGAATCGATATCCGCGAGGATCAGCTCCAGGTTGATCGTCTGGATGTCGCCCAGCGGATCGACCTTGCCGGAAACATGGGTAATGTTCTCGTCTTGGAAGCAGCGTACAACATGTACAATCGCATCGACTTCGCGGATGTGGGCGAGGAACTTGTTGCCGAGGCCCTCTCCTTTGCTCGCTCCGGCCACCAGGCCGGCAATATCGACGAATTCAAATGCCGTCGGTACAGTCTGCTTTGGCACAACAAGCTCGGTCAATTTATCCAGCCGCTCGTCCGGCACTTCTACAACGCCTACGTTGGGATCAATCGTACAAAACGGATAGTTGGCGGATTCGGCTCCCGCCTGGGTAATTGCATTAAAAAGCGTCGACTTCCCGACGTTCGGGAGACCGACGATGCCGCATGAAAGCGCCAATGGGAACAACTCCTTCACATTCTCTGAATCATCTAGGAGCCATTATACATGACATAGCGCAATTTAAAAAGGTAAGCGCTCAACCAAGCCGCTCCCGTCCGACCCTTCCAGCGGGTTGAATAGCCAGTATGCCCTCTAGCCGGAACGTCCGGGGCTGGCGCTTCAGCAGATCGTAAGCAGCTACGACGTCTCCATTTACATGCAGCAGCCGCACCAAACGGCGCGTAAACCGCCCACTGGCATCCGTATAGATGAGCTCCACATTCCTGCCGATCCATTTGCCGATATTCATGCTGTCCAGCCCCTTTCCTCCATAAAAATAGAACATGCATTCGTATATACTCATTATATACACGAATGCATGTTCTTATTCAAAGGAAAGTTATTCCTTGTTATATAAGCCGCTTAAGGCTCCATGTTTTCCAGGTCTTCCATTCCTTCCTCACCGAGCGCGTCCATCAGCTCTTGATCAAGCGGCATTACCTCAGGAGCGTTTTTCGCTTCCTCCGGCACGATGATCGGCGCAGCCTCGTTCCACTTGCTGTAATCGATCGTGAGCGACTGCTTCAGCGTCGATGGATTGCCGGGATCGTACTCGATGGTCAGCTGGGACGTCGCCACAAGCTGTTTCAACCTGCCGGTCTTTTCCTCAAAAATGAGCTTGTAATCGAGCGAAGAAACTTGGATGGAATCACGCACGCTGGCCTCCAAGTCATCAATGCCCATCGTGCTGCGTAGCAGATCGCGGACTAGCGCGTCTGCCGCCTTATCCGAGCCAGTTCCGTTGTACTCAATAACTTGGCTCCCACTCTCCGAGCCGCTGCTGAATACAGCTGTATACGGCAAAATCTTCTCCAGCTCTTTAACAGGCGCGATCTGGAAATCGGACAGCGACGCTTTGACTTTTGGCACCTCGGTTGCTAGCACCCGGCTCCAAGCCTTCGTGGAAGGATCATACATATAATAGCCATTAGCCGTTAAATAAGAGTCCACCATGGATTTCTCACCCATATATTCGTTCACGGTTGATTGCTTAATCGTCAGTGGATCTACGATAACACTCCCGTCATTGCTCATCGACATGGAGGTCGTTTCTCCGTCCGTCACCATTTCTTGCTTCAGCACCATGGCAAATTCCAGGCTGTCCGCCCCTTTAACCGCCTCGATGCCCTGCTTCAAGACATCTTCGGCTTTTTTAGCGGCGGGATCATCCGCCCCCTTCTCCTGCTGCGCCGGTCCACCGGTCGCGTTTGGCCCGGGGGAGGCTTGCTTCTGCTCTCCACCTGCGCTGTCTGTACAACCTGCCACTACAAGCATTGCAATTATCCCGCTTGTTATAAGTAAGCCGCGGTGTTTCCTTTTCGAAACCCCTTTTCGGGAGATATTGGAGTTGTCGTTCATGTTGCACTCTCCTTTCAGATGAGGGTGATCTCCGTTTCATTCGCGCCTAGGCTGTCGATTGCATGCCACTAAGGCTGCTGAACCCTACTAACGGCACGGGAGGTGAGTTGAAGTGGAGAACAAAACCCATCAAGGCAACTATAAAGGAACGGCGTCCATGCATGCAAAGAACCAAAGTATGGAATTCGTCAACGATGTCGTGGAAGACGTGAAGTCTGTAACGAATTTTACTGGCAAAAAAAAGAAGAAAACCGACTGATTAATTGCTCCTGTTTCACCTAAAATAATCCTCTTATTGGAAGCTTCGATCCCCTTAATTCTTTGCGGAATCTAAGCTTTTTTATATTTTAATTCCCAAAATTTAAAAAGTGTTATATTGTTAATTAGTCAAAAATATAGAAAAAGGGTGGTACGTATGTTTCGCAAAAAAAGGATGACCGCAATCGCAGTTTTGTTAATCGTCATGTTAGTTACTCCATTGTCAGCTTTTGCTCATTCAGGCAGAACAGATAGCAATGGAGGACATAAATGCTCCGCAAAATCCATAAGTAAAGGACTTTGCACGGGTTATCATTATCACAATGGCGGCAGTTCGTCATCCGATGATTCCTCGTCCTCATCTTCTTCATCCTATGACTACAGTGCCCCTGCCGCTCCGGTCGCTAATGTCCAAGTTACCGATACAGGTGCACCGTATGACGACACCGGCCTTTCACTTGCTGTAAACAGCAAATCGATTGCCCTGGATAAACCAATCGTCAGCATTCAAGATACCAACTATATTTCCCTTCGTGATTTTGCCCAAATTTTCGGTTATGCGATTAGTTCGGACAAAAAAACAGTTAAGGTTGTAAAAGCAAAATCCGTTAAAATCACTCTGGATACGGCTACGCGAAAACTATCCAATGATGGAAAATTTTCCGGATTCAAGGCCGCTCTCATTGATGGGTCGTATTATTTGCCGCTTCGTTACGCTACAGGGATCGCCAAAGCTAAAATAAGCTCGGTGGAAAACAGCGTCGTTGAAATCTCTACGAAGTAATAAGGCTATGGCTTCAACAAGCTGAGCACCAGCACTCGCCCATCAAAAACAGCCTGTCCCCATGCCTTGACGCAGGCCGGGAACAGGCTATTTTCATTGGCTCTGACTTGAGTGGCTTGCTCGGAGGCAAGGAGAGCAGCCTCAATAATTAAGGATTAATGAATACCGTTTTGAGCTTGGAGCTGTAAACAACGGAGAAGCCTAGCCCTCCCGCCACCGTGGCGAGCGGTACATAGGTTTTACCTTCTTTACCAACCTTCTGCATGTAGGCAGGCGAGCTTACTTTGACGGCGGCTCCGTCTACCATAACGGTTGTTGCGCCAAGTTTCACGCCTACCGTCCTGATGCCAAATTTAATATTGGCTGTGGACGTTTTGGAATCCCAAACTGTCGTCGCCCCTACAGCATTCACGATATCCTGGATGGCGACATAGTTAACGCTGTTTTTGAGCACTGGTTTATAAGGAGTATTGAGCTGTTTCCCACCAACATAAATGCTCATCGGAGCCCCTGCTGCTGGAGCAGCCAGTTCACTGTACGAGCCCCATAACACGTTGCCGAACGCGGCAGCGATAACCGCATATCCGGCCTGAGTCGGATGGAAATCCCGCTTGGACACCATGTATGTGAGCATACTTTCGCGTCCAGAGAACTGCTTGGCGACATGGACAGCCTCGACCTTAACGCCTTTGGCCACATAAGTGGCGGCAAGCGCATCCAGCTTGGCAGTGAATGCGGCAGTTGCTTTGTTTAGCTTATCGTACAAATCTTTGCCTGCCAGTACAGGAGCCGGTTGGTACTGGTCAGCGATGACGATGCGCAGCGCAGGATTAATTGCCAGCAGCGCATCGATCGAGGCCGTGACGTTGAGATTGTACTGTTCCAGCATCGCCGCAACTTGCGTGTTCAACTGATCGTCCGTGAGGCTGGAGGCGCTGGTCAGCAGCGGAGCAACATCGTTGCCGCCGATCGTGATGGCGGCGGCATCAGCAGTTGCCAGCTCTGCGCGAAGCTGGGCTGTGGCCGCTCCGAAAGCATTAGCACGAGGGTCAGGCAAGCTTGCCTGAATCTCCTCACCGGTAAGGCTTTTTCCAGCCGCAGCCCCTTCCGTGAACGCTTTTAACCCAACACTCTTAAGCCCTACAATTCCATAGTTGGACACGGATGCCCGGCCATGCAGCAGCGCCTGCTCATACAATCGATCCACATATCCGTAGGGTACCGTATTGACGTCCGCTCCCGGCTCATACCCTGCTGAAATGGAATCCCCCAGCGCCACCAGCTTAAACTCATCCACAGCCTCTTCCGGCTCTGCGGCAAATGCAGCTCCCGTTCCGCTGCCAAGTGCAAGCAGCACAGCCAGCGACAAGCATAACCTAGAGATCCAAGCGGTTTTTTGCCCGTTCCTCATCCCCATCGGCTCCTCTCAATCTATCATTCTCATCAAGTATTCTATCACTCGGCAAAGAGGCTGGATAGACATGCCAATAGAAAAAGAGACCGCTATCCCTCCGCTCTAATAGCAGAAGGAAAACAGCCTCTCCGAAGCACTGAAACTAAGCGTTTTCAGCTTTTGATTTTGCGGAACAGCACCATGATGCCGCCGCCGAGAAACAAGATCGCGAAGAAATAAAAAACGAGCTTGAGCGAGCCCACAATGAAGTCGAAAATGCCGGATATTCCGAAGAAAAGACCGATAATAATGAGCAGGACAGCCAGAAATGGCATAACAGTTCCCCCTTGGCGCTGCAAGATGTAGTTGTTTATCTTTAACCGGATCAGAGTGGTCTGACACGATGGCAAGGACGCAATCTTGAGCTCGCATGACAATCGAATTAAACTTGTATCTCCGTTGACAGCGGGAAGCAAGCTGAAGTATTCTGGTGTCACAACCGCATAAATTCGCATCTTTCGTATATCCTGAGCAATAGGGTTCAGGGTCTCTACCGGAAACCGTAAATTTCTAGCTACGAAGAATAGGCCCTAGGCGTATTTTCGCGGCTATTTTTATTTTCTGAAGGAGTGGGTAACACAAATGTCCCATACGATTCTAATCCGTAACGCTCAGATCGTGACGATGAACGCACTCGAGGAGATCATCCAAGGCGACCTATTGATCAAGGATGACCGCATCGAGGCGATCGGCCATAACCTGGATGCTACCGGCGTAGATCGCGTCATCGACGCTACCGGCCGGACGGTCATCCCGGGCTTTATCCAGACGCATATCCATTTATGTCAGACGCTGTTCCGTGGCAAAGGCGACGATCTGGAGCTGCTGGACTGGCTGCGTAAACGGATCTGGCCTCTCGAGGCGGCACATGATGAGGAGTCGCTTTATTATTCGGCTATGCTCGGTATCGGGGAGCTGCTGCAAAGCGGAACGACGACCATCGTTGATATGGAAACGGTTCATCACACCGATTCGGCGTTCCAAGCCATCGCAAAAAGCGGTATCCGCGCCATATCGGGCAAAGTTATGATGGACCGCAAAGGCGGCGACATTCCGCTGCCACTGCAGGAGGAGACGAGCGCTTCTCTGCAAGAGAGCGTCGATTTGCTCGAGAAATGGCATGGACATGACAATGGACGCATCCGTTATGCCTTTTCGCCGCGCTTTGTTATCAGCTGCACGGACGAGCTGTTGCGCGAGGTTGCTCGCCTCTCCGCCCAGTACAACGTCAACGTCCATACTCATGCCTCGGAAAACCAAGGCGAAATTGAGCTTGTGGAGCAGATGACCGGCATGCGCAATATTGAATATCTCGATCATATCGGCCTGGCCACAGATCGACTCATTCTGGCGCATTGCATCTGGCTCAATGACAACGAGAAGCGGATCATCCGTGAGCGCGGCGTACATGTGAGCCATTGCCCGGGCTCCAACCTGAAACTCGCTTCAGGCATCGCGGACGTGCCTGAGATGCTGGACACAAGTATCAGCGTCAGCCTCGGTGCGGACGGAGCGCCATGCAACAACAACCTGGATATGTTCAATGAGATGCGCCTGGCCGCGCTTATCCATAAGCCGGAGCATGGGCCAACGGCGATGAACGCCCGCAGCGTTTTCCGTATGGCAACGATCGGCGGCGCGAGAGCGGTCGGCATGGAACAAGAGATCGGCAGCCTCGAAGTCGGCAAAAAGGCAGATCTTGCCATATTGAACCTGAACCAATTCCATACCTTCCCTTCGTTCGACGTTGATCCGATCTCCCGTATCGTTTATTCCGCCACACGGGGAGATGTGGAAACGACAATTGCTGATGGACGTATCCTGATGGATCGCGGCGTCATGCTCACAGTCGACAAAGAGATTACGCTGATGGAGGCCGATCGGGCCATTAAGCGGCTCCTGAAGCGCAGCCCAATCCAAGCCTAAATTCAAACAAAAAAACCCCCGCTTCTCGCCTGATGGCGTAGAGCGGGGGTTCTTGCTTCGAGCGGTCAAAACCGCCTTGAGCTCGGCTGGAGCCGTCGCAAAAGGTTTATGCCGCAGTCAGCGATTAGCCCAAAAGGCTTTTTTACATCTGAGCTTGAATTTTGTTTTTCAGGGCGTCCTTGCTTTGCAGGCCGACCATTTTGTCCACAGGCTGTCCGTCTTTAAAGAGAATCAGCGTTGGGATGCTCATAACGCCGAATTGGGAAGCCAGCTCAGGCTGCTCGTCGACGTTGATTTTAGCGATCGTAGCTGTTCCTTCCAACTCCGCGCTCAGCTCCTCCACGATTGGAAGCTGCATTTTGCAAGGGCCGCACCAAGGTGCCCAGAAGTCGACCAGAGATACGCCGCTTTGTACGTTCTCGTTGAAGTTTTCTTTAGTAAGTACTACTGCCATGTTGAATCATCCTCTCTGGATATATAGGTAAAATCAAGCTGTTGCCTGAAATCCCGTGTTCACGTCCCTCAGCAGGTATCGCAGCGGTGAATGCGGCTAAGCACACTGGCAATCGTCAAGCCCTCGAAGTATTCCTCCAAGCGCTGCTCAGCCCCGCAGAAAATGCCGTTCATTACTTCCTGCATATTGGAGCCGACAACGCATTCGCAATCGGGATCGCCTGAGCACCAGTTGGGCATGAGCGAGCCTCTTGCAATGGTCTCGTAGATATCCTTCAATGTGACATTGGCAGGCTCGGCCGTAAGGCGATAACCTCCACCGGAGCCCTCCCTCGTTGCAACGTAGCCGCTGCGCTTCAGGAAGCCCATCACTTTGCGGACTCTTGCCGGGTTCGTGCACACATTCTCCGCGATCGCCTCGCTAGAGGCGCTGCGCTCTGGCACATAAGCCAGATAAACCAAGCTGTGGACGGCAATCGTAAATTCACTATTCATGCGAGACGGCCACCCCGTTTCGTACTGTAATCATACCGATTACAGTTGAGGATGTCAATAGGCCATCCCTATCAGCTTAGTCTGCTCTTTCTTGACGGCCTTTATGTTTAGAAATCGAAGTTGTCCGGGTCCGGTCCGAAGCGTTTGTTTTGGTTGATCCCATCGATCAGCGCCATGTCTTCTTGCGAAAGCTCGAAGTCATACAGATCCGCGTTCTCGATGATGCGGTTTTCATGCGTCGATTTTGGAATCGTCACGATGCCATGCTGCAGATCCCAGCGAAGCACGATTTGCGCTGGCGTTTTGCCATGCTTCTTCGCAAGCTCGGCTAGCTCCGGCAAATCCAGATTACCTTGCATGAGCGGGCTCCACGCTTCCACAACAATGCCGTGCTTTTGACAAAACTCGCGCAGTTCTACTTGGCCCAGCAGCGGGTGGCATTCCACCTGATTGAGCATCGGCTTGATCTCCGCATCCTTCAGCAACTCTTCCAGATGGTGGATATGGAAATTACAAACGCCAATCGCACGGACTTTTCCATCCTTGTACAGCTTTTCGATAGCGCGCCAAGTGTCTTTAATTTTGCCTTCAACCGGCCAGTGAATAAGATAAAGATCCAGCTGTTGGAGTCCAAGCTTGTCCAGGCTTGTTTGGAACGCCTGAAGCGTGCTCTCATAGCCCATATCAGCATTCCATACCTTTGTCGTAATGAACAGCTCGTCGCGGGAAACGCCGCAATCACGGATTGCCCGGCCTACGCCATCTTCGTTCCCGTAGATTTTGGCGGTATCGATGCTGCGGTAGCCTGCCTTGACGGCACTCAGTACAGCCTGCTCAACCTGTCCTTCTTCCGTTACTTGCCAAACGCCAAGACCAAATCTTGGCATGTGTACTCCGTTATTAAGCTCAACAACATCGTTCAGCCCTTTAAGTTGAATCGTCATACAACGATCGCCTCCGTCTATCATTTTTATCCCTATTTATTTTACCACCAGTAGAGAGAATCAAACAAATGAGCCCAGCTAAGGCTCTTTGCGCACAGATATTCAAGAAGTATCTGGCTCGTTTAATGATTCGAGGCTGCTATGCTCAAAAGCCAGTTTTGACTCAAAGAATCGCTCGCAGCCCATTGTAAGCTCAAAACGCCGTCTGCTAAACCTCGTCCAGTCATGCCAAGCATTTTCCCGCTATTCCGATTCTTAATTTTAAAATATCCGCCATCCGTATCGATTAGCTCCCACTGCTGGCTCATACCTCCGGTTTCATTCCATTGAATCGTTTGCCCACCATCATCTTTCGAAGAAGATGCGATATCCAGGAATTTGCCGCTGTTTACATTCATGATCTTGCAGTAGCCATCGCCCGTATCTACAAACTTCCACGTTTGTCCGGGCACGCCTGCATACGTTCGCTGCTCCATACTAGCGCCGGACTCCGTGGAATTATTAACAGCACCGAGCGCCTTCTCACTGTTTTGATTAATAATTGAATAGGTTTGGGTGATGTCAAATGGCACGAAGATGGAGAGACTCCAGTTCTGATTCGTCGAACCCGATGCCGCCCATTGAATGCTCAACGCACCATCTGCCGTGGAACCGCTGGACATGCCCAGTAATTTCCAGCTTTGCTTATTCTTAATTTGATAAAAACCGTCTCCAACATAAACCAACTGCCATAGTTGATTGCTAGCCCTATTGTCTGACCCTATAATATTTTTCGCACCATCCACCATCGAAGGGGATGAAATTCCCATAAACTTGTCGCTGTTTATATTTTTAATTTTATAGTAGCCGTTACCATCATCAACAAATTGCCAAGCTTGACTAACTGCACCTGTATAAGCGCGCTGCTCCACGTTTGAACCATCTGCCGCAGCGTTTTCTTTGATGCCAAGCGCCTTGCCGCTATTTCGGTTTTTAATGGTGTAGCCGACTGTTTCATCCGGTCTCACGACTTGTACGCCGCCTTGAGCTCTTGTTATATTACTTGTACCCGACATTATCCTAATTGGTACGGTTGAATAAGGGCCCATTTTATCAATCCGATTATTAACAAAGCTCACCATATCCGCATCTTTTACCCAGATGACTGTTGAGGGATCAATACCGAACTGTGCACCGTTACTGCCATTGCTCACATTATGCGTATTTAGAAACGTATTACCGCTAACTTTGACATTCTTCGCATTGCTAATGTTTAAGTTAAGTCCTCTTACACCATCGAACGTATTACCTTCTATCGTTATGTTATCAAATGCTAACTGGGACTTAACATTCGAAGCTGAAAGAGCAATTGCACCTGCTTGTTCACTTTCCGGCCAGAAATAATGATTTCCTGTGTTTATGATCCTGTTATTGCGAATGGTCAGATTATTGGAAATACCCGCATGAGAATCGCTTTGCCCTTCTGGCGTGATCACAATAGCTTTATTACTGCCGCGAAATATATTATTTTCGATCAGTCCGTCATTTGCTTTGAGAAGCATTCCCCGGTATGAGCTAGTAATCTGGTTATTTCGAAAAATGAACCCGCTTGACATACGATCGGGGGTGAAAATAAATTGATCTGCCTGAAAGGGTGAAGGCTGATCCAGCTGTATTCGATATACTGCATTTTCTGCAATATCCCATAAGTCCCCTGTACCTTGGGCTGCTATAATTTTCGCTGCAAGATCTGGATCTATCGCGACGCTGTTATAGTCAACTTTTGTGCTGCTAAGTGCCTTGACTTCAGGTCCATCATTAAATTGGCGCAACCGCGTACCAGCTTGCAGCGTCCGGGTCGGGTCCTTGAACGCAATGTAGATGGCATCGCCTTCCGACTTTAATACACCAATAGGGCCTGGAGTTTGAATGCTGAACGAATCATCCCCGGCATTTTCAATAATTGAATTTTCAACAATCGGTCCGACAGCAAAATTCCGGATTCCAATCCCATCCCAAACCGTTGTTAACAAAGGAACTTCGACCCCTCCTGGAGGTACGGGACCACGAACAATGCGGAATCCGTCCAGATGCGTCCCCCCCCTACCGCCGCCATCCGTATAACCGGCCCCTGGAGCTGTGTATACCGTTACATTCCTCCAAGTCACACCACTGCTGCTGCCTACGTTAATGCCATGTGCAACGCCTACTGACAGAGTAATCAAGTCACCGATTGCAATTCCGCCTCCGACATTGGAAACACGTACAACGTCCTCGGTGCCATCTACCATAACCGCTTTTGATTCCCATAAATGAGAAATCCCAGCTTTCTGAAACTTGGTTGCAGGATCATAGATCTCGATTCTGCTATACGGTTTTCTTGGATAGCCAGCATCAAGTTTAACGTCGATTGCTCTCGTAATTGGATCAATGGCAATAACTTTCCCCTGTGTGAAAGGAAGTGGATCATAATTAAGTGTCAGCCCTTGCACCGTCAAATTCGTGCATCCTGAGACAATGAAGGCCTGGGTTAACTTTGTCATAACGATGTTCACACCGTCGGCAATAATCGTTAGGTTGGTAGCATTTTTAATTGAAATCGTGCTTGCCAATCTGTATGTGCCTGGGGGAATAACAACTGTGTACGGTTTCGAAACTCCATCCGGGCCTGTGTTTGCAACATTCGCTACTATGGCATCGCTAATCAATTTCTGAATATTCACAGCTCCCGTCTGACCTGTCGTCGCAGCCGCTAACCCAATTGGTGCTTGAAACGAGTAACTACCCATTAAAAATAAAAAAGCGAGACAAAAAATGAACGCTTTACGACTCAACATAAATTACACTCCGTTTCTTTATCTTTATTTTTAAAATGATTTCCGTTCCTTCAAACGAAACTTATATTGTGCTAGCGTCACCTCCCCAATCCCAAATTGATGTCATAGATAACCCCTCACCTCTTATATCGGAATATTAATTTACCTATACATTAAAAATATGGGCTCAATGCGAAAGTCGCATTGAGCCCATACCTTTTTGACGATTTGGTGACATCCGTTGTCATGTACGGCTCGCCTTCATGAATAGAATAACCGTGATGGACTTCAACTAACGCTAGAGGTGGTGCTTCGGATGACGTATGTATGGGCAGCAATCATTGTGCTCGCTGCAGGCGCGATTGTGTTTGGAGCAATAAAATCGAGCAAGCGCTGGGCGCTTCTGCGCAGCGAAAGTAAAAACAAGCTCGATAAAGTGTACCGGCTGCAGGCTTACTTAAAGGATAATGGGTTGAAATCACGCACCCATGAGGAGGAGGGCAGCATCCGACTGCTCGTGCTGCGCAAGGAGCTGGAGCACGGCAAGCAGCTGCTTGCCGTGTATGAAGAGGAGACCGGCTAAGCAGTCAAGCCGGGGCAGGCCCTTCCTATGGGAGGGCCTTTTGAGCTGTAAGGAGCGTGCTGACGTTGAAGCTCGGGCTCGCTTCGTTCATACTATATAAAATGAACCAGAGAACAAACGATGAAGCGGAGAGAACCCACAGGAACTTGCGGATGGTACAAGCTTCGGCCGATGGCCCAAAAAAGGAGGCAGGAATTATGCTGATCGAAGTTTATCATGATCTCCTATGTCCCTGGTGCCGAATCGGACGCAGGCATCTCGAGATCGCCCTTCGGGAGTGGCAGCCTCTTTCAGGTAGAGAAGCCATTGTGCGCTACAGTCCGTACCTGCTGCATCCCGATGTGCCGCCAGAAGGCCTGCCTTTCCGTAGCGCGATGGCTGCCCGCTCAGGCGGGCAGGCTGCGCTGCGACGCTCGCTGCGCCATGTAAATCAAGACGGACAGGCGCTCGGACTGACATTCCGATTCGAGCGGATCGCACAGCTCCCTTCAACCCGCCTGGCTCATCAGGCCCTTTCACTTACGCCAGCAAAGGAACAAGCCGCTTTTGCAGACGAGCTGTCCCGCCGCTACTTCGAGGAAGGCGAGAATATCGGCGAGTTGCCAATCATTACAGAAGCCGGCACGGCGGCCGGCTGGAATGCACAAGAACTATTGGAACGGCTGCAGCATGATGACGGCCGAGTCGAAATGGAAGCCCAGCTCGAGCTCGGGCGGCGCATCGGGCTGGATGGCGTGCCCCTGTTTATTTTTGAGGGCCAGTACGCCCTATCGGGCGCCTACCCTCATCCAGAGCTGCTGCTTTTGCTGAAAAAACTTGGCCAGCTGCTTCGCTGAAGCAAGCAGCTGCGAAGCTACCGTCAAACTCAAATGTTACGGTAACATTCCGTCTCCCGATGCATCCTCCGGCAAGTCCCGGCTAGCCTGCTCTTTGCCGCGTTTTCGCGTCCATCGATAGCCGGAACGCATTCCGTCCATCATCCATGCGGGAACGGGGAATGGACTTCGACTCAGCAGCGGTTTATAGATAGCATAGTAAGCCCTTTTCATATCCGACCACATCGTACAGCTCTCCAGCTTGAGAAAATCCGATACGTCAATGACCATGCCGCGTCCATCCTTGAGCATGACGTTTTTGCCATGCACGTCGTGAGGGCGCAAGCCCCGAGAGACCGCATAACTTAACGCATCATCCACATCCTTGATGACCTGCTCTGGAATTTGAACACCTTCGAGCAGGCAATCATAGAGGGTTTTGCCGTGCAGCCTCTTCAGAAGCATCCAGCGCTTTCCTCCATCGTCACCGGAAGCATGACAGCGTCCAAAGCCCGGATGTTCGCCAATCAAGCGATATACCTGACGTTCCGCTTCCCATCCGTCACGGCCAGGCGCATATACCTTGACGGCCAGTCGGCTGTCGCCCGGATAAGAGAATACAGCCGCGTAATTGCCGCAACCGAGGAGCTTCCAGCCTGGCGGCATTTTCCGTACCTGAACCGGATTCCAGCTATTCTCGCTGATTACCTCAAGACCCGGCAATAGCTCATTGCGAATCCGTTCCGCATGCCGCCTTCTTGTATCCTCGTCCATCTTGCGCTCCTCCTCTCCCGATAGCTCAGCCTGGCCTATACATGCTGAACGCCCGGCGCAAGCGCTCTGGCAGTCGACGATGATGGATGCCCAGCTTATAGCCGGCTAGCTTAGCGACATTTTCCGCTACTACTTTCGGTATTTTTGCCCATTGTCCCCCATTTATCAACGCCTTCAGTTGCGCCTTGACGAGTCCAGAGCCTTCCTTGCCGACACCGGCATAGGGCAAAATCCACACCTGTTCGGACATCGAGACCCCGTTGTCATAAAATCGCTTGAACTGCTGCATCGGCGTATAAGCATGAGAGTGAATAACCCTCGCTTCTGCATTATAAGCAATTCGATAACCTTCCAACACCATTTTGCCTGCCAGGAACAGATCCTCATTGAAAAAAGTCGGCTCCGCAAACCCGCCCATAGCGCGGAACGTCTCCTTGCGCATCGCGGCGCACACATTGGAGCAGAAGAAGGTTTTGATCCCAAGCTCGCTCAAATCCTCCCGGCTCTTCAGCCGAGATTCGTGGGGATAATTGTACTCCCGCGACATCCGCTCCAGGGGATCCGCCTCCGGGCGGGCCAACTGGCGGGCGTAGGCATAACCGATCTCGCTCTCTTTGAGCGACCGGGCGAGTTCTTCAACGAGCCGATCGTTGTCCGGCAGCGCATCCTGCGTCATGAACAGCAGAATGCAGCCGGAAGCCTCGCGCGCCGCACGATTGCGCGCGCCGCCATGGTCGAACTCCGCTCGCGTGATAGAGAAAAGCCGCGCACCAGCGCGAATAGCCCGCTGCGGTGTGCCGTCAGTGGATTCTGTATCGATGATGATGATTTCATAGGGTGGAAGCGTCTGCCGGCTCAGCCGCCCCAGCAGCTCCTCCAGATCGGGCCCCGCGTTGCGGGTAGGAATAATCACGGAAACCCTGTCTCCTGCAGAAGCAGCCGGCACGGGGCCGGCTGCTTCGGAGCCAGGGGCCGCCAGGGAGGTGTTATCCTCCGTTGCAGCCTTCTGGTTTTCAATATGCATTTTTATGGATGAGTCCTTTCAGTACGGTCTTGAAAATAATCCGAATATCGAAGAAGAAACTCCAATTCTCAATATAGAAAATATCATGACGGATGCGCTCGTCGATCGACGTGTCGCCGCGCAGCCCGTTCGTCTGCGCCCAGCCCGTAATGCCGGGACGGATATGATGTTTGACCATGTACCGTGGAATCTCCTCGCGGAACTGATCCACGAAGAACGGCCGCTCCGGACGGGGTCCAACAACGCTCATCTCGCCGAGCAGTACATTGATGAACTGTGGCAGCTCATCCAGGCTTGTGCTCCGCAGGAAGGTACCAAATCGGGTGCGGCGCGGGTCATTTTCCACCGTCCAGGTCTGGCTTGCGTCAGCATCGGTGCTGACACGCATCGAGCGGAACTTGAGCATCTGGAAGCTCCGGCGGTTCAGGCCGACGCGCTCCTGCCGGAACATGATCGGACCAGGTGATGTCAGCTTGATGCCAAGAGCGATCAACAACATCACGGGTGAAAGTACAATCAGTGCAGCGAGCGAGAAAGCGATGTCGAATGTGCGCTTGGCAATCCGATTCCCCATTTCGTCGAGCGGCACGTCGCGGATATTGATAAGCGGTACACCCGCGAAGTTGTCAAAGAATGGCTTCGCCGGCAGCAAATCGAAATAATCCGGGATAATCAGCGTTTTGACCCCGGCCTTCTCGCATGTTTTGATGAGATCGCCGTACTTGGAGTGGGCATCAAGCGGCAGCGCGATAATGACCTCGTCAATCGTCGGATTTTCTCTCAGCAAAGTCTCCAGCTCATCCAGCCGCCCAACGATCGGAGCGAGTGGTCGGCCATTGTAACGCTTCTGCACAACGGAGTCATGCTCGTCTTGGAAGTCATCGAGGAAACCGTACGCCTCATATCCCAAATCGGGATAGAGCTGCAGTTGGTCGTGGAAGCTGCGGCCTACGCTGCCCGCGCCGAGAATGAGCACATAACGTTTGTTCAGTCCGCGTCGACGCAAAACGGTCAGCATCCGCTTCACCGTGAAGCGGTAGACGACAAGCCCGATCAAGTTCATGGCAAAGAACAGTGCTAGGAACTCACGCGAGATATGTACATCCTTGGTGATGAACAGCAGGCTGAGCAACAGCAGGAAGCTGAGCGACTGTACCTGCAAGAGGTTCAGCACATCTCTAGAGAACTTCTTGCGCCGCTTAGGGGCGTAGAAGCTCGTATAAAAGCCGATCAGCACAGCTGCAAACGCGTAGACCGTGCTCCAAACTAGGTAAGTCTTGAAAGGAACTGTGATGTAGGACACCAGCAGCCCGCTTTGAAATTTGATCCAGTATGCTGCCAGAAACAGGCCTAGCATGACAGCCAGGTCGGTCAGCACATACATCTGCGTCAGAAAACGCTGATTTCTTCGAAGCATTCTCATCACCGCTATTAACGTTATAGTCTATCAATCTCACTAATTGTACCAAAAAAGGAGACAGTGGGCTATTCGTTAGACGAATTTTGCGTCAAAATGTTTCTGGCATGATAGATTATTTCGAATGAAAGTTGCAAGATCTCCGGGCATGTTGCGCGAAAGTAGTCCTTCACTGCCTGTGAAGCGGCATAATTTGAAAGAGTGAAGCTAACTAAGCATTGCTCGTTGCTAGCGTTCTGCGTTCTGCGTTCTGCGTTCTGCGTTCTGCGTTCTGCGTTCTGCGTTCTGCGTTCTGCGTTCTGCGTTCTGCGTTCTGCGTTCTGCGTTCTGCGTTCTGGGTCGTAATTATCCCATTCATTCCACAAGTCGTCTTCCGCTACCCTGCGTCCATTGGCATGCTCACACCAGTCCACGAGGTGATGCCTGCTGCCCGACGTCATGTTTATCCGACTACACGGAGCTTTACCTGCCGCCTCGCATCCAACAGCATGTTAATACCATTCTATAGAGCGTTGCCCGCTACCATGCCACATTTAGCCTCTCTGCTTCTTGCTCCTCAGCTCGCGGCGCTTCTCTCGCATTTCGGGTAGCTTTCGGAAGATTTCTGGCCAGGATGAAAGCAAATCTCTTTCCTTAAGTAGGATATACCCGAATTTGAGAGTTTCTATCGACAAAATAATTGGCAACCTCAGCAGACTTCTCTCGTTTTTTACCAGTGTGTAGAATCGATTCTCATAGGAATGCTTGCGCACGAACAGCGAAACTGCGGCCCGGCCGCCTTCCTTCCAGCCTCTTGCATGAAGTGCACGAGCTTCCGACACGTAAAGCGCCTGCCAGCCGAGCAACTGGGCCCTCCAGGCCGCATCCACATCCTCCTTATATGCAAAAAACGTCTCATCAAAAAACTCGCCCCGAATACTGACATGCTCCATC
Source organism: Paenibacillus herberti (assembly GCF_002233675.1). Lineage (GTDB taxonomy): Bacteria > Bacillota > Bacilli > Paenibacillales > Paenibacillaceae > Paenibacillus_O > Paenibacillus_O herberti. The sequence goes on from NZ_NMUQ01000002.1 coordinate 477,695, forward strand.
ATGCTCCGGCGATACATCGCGGCGGCTCCCGAGACGCCAAACGTCTCGCCGCCGACCAGCCAAGCCGCTGCCGGCTCGCCCGCTCCGCGATCGCGCGCTTGGCGCGCGGCGTCCAACTCCAGCCCTGTGCTATCGATGAGCGCCTCCGCTGGCAGGCGGTCCAGCCATGCTTGGACCGCCCCCGGCAATGTGCCGCCGTCTGGCGGCGCGGCAGCGGCCGCTTCGCCCTCAGGCCGTACCAAAGCCCGCTGCCCCGCGGCTATGCTCGCGGCCAACTCAAGCTCCCGGCCTTGCGCAGCCGCGGCCTCACCGCCGCTTGCTGCGCCTACAGCCAGCCCTTCGGCAGGCTGGCGCACGAGCATGCCGGTCGCGCTACCCGCTTCCGGGCAGCGCTCCAACTGCTCTACGAGCAGCCGAACATAATCCGGATGCATACGCACATCCGGATTAAGCACGAGCGCGTAGTCGCTGTCCGCCTCCGCGAGGGCCCTATTTTGCCCGCCGGCGAACCCCGTGTTCTCAGGGCTCTCAACGACCGTCAGCCCCCCGCCGATACGACGCAGAAGCTCTGCGGTGCCGTCGCTGGACGCATTGTCCAGCACGACGATCTTTTCGATAGGATAGCTCTGTGCCCGAATGCATTCCAGACAACCCTCGATATCTTCCACACTATTGTAAGTCACGATATGGACGCTTACCGTCCCCCGGACATCGGCGGCAGCAGAGCCTTGCGCCCCGCTGCCGCCGATGTCCGGAGACAGCGACTGACGCGCCGCCGAATTCGTCATGTTCATTTATACATCGAACCCGCCTTCCGAAATAACCTTCTGTTTGAACACTCCCGCCACCTACAGAAGCCTATAGAGGTGGGGGATTCTTGCGAACAGAGAAGCAGCCCTCTCTTTTTTAGCAAGCGATCTCTGCGGTTCCCGCAGTTCAGTTGGCGTCACCCAACAAGCAAACGAAGTCCTTCTTTCAGGATGTTCCTACTGGCATTATGATCTCGGTCATGCTGCGTGCCACAATCGGAACAGCTCCATTCCCTTATGCTCAGCTGTTTGACTTCGGGATTACGGAACCCGCAAACATGACACAGTTGACTGGACGGATAGTTTTTCGCCACAACACTTAACTGGCGGCCATACCAAGCCGCCTTATAGGTCAGCATCATGCGCATCATTGCCCAACTGACTTCCGCGATCGACTTGGCCAGCTTATGGTTTTTCATTAAGTTCGTTACTTGCAAATCTTCCACACAGATCGTTTGGTTTTCACGAATCCATCGGGTCGAGAGCTGGTGCAGAAAGTCCTGTCGACAGTTGGCGATTTTCTCATGTATACGAGCGATCTTCTGCATCGCTTTCTGATTGTTCGATCCGCCTGGTGTACGCCTAGACAAGCGGCGTTGCCAAAACGCCAGTTTCTTTTCGTACGCGCGGAGGTGTTTGGGGTTGGAAACGACCTCTCCGTTACTACAAACCGCAAACGATTTGATGCCTAAGTCAACGCCAAGGACGACGTCCAACTTCGGAAGGGGTTGCATCTCCACTTCGCTTAGAAGGGAAACAAAGTAATTGCCGCTTGGATTCTTGCGAATCGTAGCCGATAGGATTCGACCCTCCACCTCTCTGGACTTAGCAAAGCGGATCCATCCCAGCTTTGGCAATTTTAATCGATTGCCTTCAATGGCGATATTACCGTTTGTATATCTAGTTGTATAGCTTTGTACAGGATTCCGTTTCGATTTAAACCGAGGGGCCTCGTTCTGCTTCTGGTGAAAACGTGAAAAGGCATCCGCTAGATCCCGAAGGGAGGATTGCAAGGCAATGCTGTCCACTTCCCTCAGCCAGGGAAAGATGCTCTTAAGAGGAGGCAGTCCCGTGGCACAAGCGTGGTAAGATCGTGCTTTCCCAATTTCGGCTTGATTCCACTTATCCAGGAAATAGTTGAAGACGAAACGGGCGCAGCCAATCGTTTTCTGGATAAGCACGATTTGCTCTTGAGTCGGATAGATGCGGAAGCGAAAAGCTTTATGATGGAACAACCACCTTTCACCTCCGATCCATGAATTTGCTTTTATTATAGCACATACGTTCGTAATCATGCATCAAAAAAACACCGATTCACCCCCCCTTGTAGAAGAGGGAGTCTTCTTGGTTATATCAAGATAAAAAATAACCCCTGTTCCTTGTAGAAACAAAATGGCCGATAACCTCAACAATCTGGTCATATGAAAAAAGAATGGATTGTTCATGGAGGATTCATGTTCAAGTTGTAAGCTTGAAGAAACAATATGCCGGTAGGCTTCGTCCTTATTTGGAACAAGAGAAGCGGGAGTCTGGGAATTGGCAGTTAGGGAAACCACAAAGAAGCTCTATAGAGTGGACAAGTCTAAACCTTTGTTAACAATCGATTTAGAGAGGAAGATTCAACCCTATGTCAATAATCGAGGAGGCTAGAAGGCTCGAGCCGATAGAGTCAGCGGATGACAGCCAAGGAACGCGCGTTATTTTGTGTGACTACTCCCGGCACCTTCAGCCATTTCAGCAATCGATGCGCGGCGGGTTGGAGACCTATCTGTTCCGCCTGCAAACGGAAGGAGAAGCTACTGTACTGCTGGACGGTCGGATGACCAACGTCGTGCCCGGTGATTTGTTGCTTTTCCCTCCTGGAGAAGCCTATGAGATCGCCATTCAAGCTCCTGGTCCTGGTAGCCGCTTCGGTGCCAGCGCCGATTATTTCCTAATGGCGAGCGGACCATGGCTGGACCGCTGGTGGCAAGAGCAGCCGCGGCCTCGCCGCGCCAGGATTGCCGATGACGGCAAAATCCTCGGCATCTGGCAACAGCTTTCGCTAGAAAGTAGGCGTCTCGACGGCGGCAGTCCAGCGATTTTTTCCGCTCTGCTGCAGGCATTATGCCTGCTTCTGGAGCGGGCCATCTCGGAGGCTCCCTCCAAAGGAGGAGCTGCGGCTTTGCTCGCTGTGAAGCTGAAACATTTTGTCGAAGCCCATGCCACCACTGTCTTCACGCTTGAAGAGGCGGCCGCCCATGCCGGTATCAGCAAAACGCGCGCCGTCCACCTGTTCAAACAGGAGACCGGCAGCTCAATTATGCAGTACGCTCAACAGGTTCGCCTCGCGCTTGCGCTGCGGCTAATGGACAATAGCCAGCTGACGCTGGAACAAATCGCGGAGGAATCGGGGTTTGGGACGTACACGTATTTACACCGTGTTTTTCGCGAGCGCTATGGGGTTTCGCCGGGAGGTTATCGACGGCGGGAGTAGCGGGTGCGCCATGATTTCTCAATCAACTACATCCATGGATGAAGGCGATGATGATATAGGAGCTTTCACAGAAAAAAATGAATTCAGAAGTAGAGTTAGCAACTTTTCTGCTGGAATTTTCATCCCGATGAACGGCCGAGCGTGGAACTAGGCCGCTAGCTTCCGCGATGAGATTTAGGAGACTACGGCGATGGGGAGCTCTGCGAGGGTTCCGGCTGCTGAGGTTTTAACAGTGCCTCCCTAGCCAACGAGCTAGGAAACATGACTTTACGGTGGAGTTGGCAGAACGTTGATCATACCAGCCTTAAGCATCCTTGCATCGATAAAATATTACTGGAATGATTTATATAATTTGTCATACAACCCAACCCATATAACGGTTTATGTTATACTCAATCTATATATTCTTTAGTAGAAAGCAGGCTATATTCATGACCATTCGAAAAGCAATTATACCTGCGGCTGGTTTAGGAACCCGTTTTTTGCCAGCCACCAAGGCGATGCCAAAAGAAATGCTCCCAATTGTCGACAAACCGACCATTCAGTACATAATTGAAGAGGCTGTTGCTTCGGGTATTGAAGATATTATTATTGTTACAGGTAAAGGGAAACGCGCTATCGAGGATCATTTTGATTTCTCTTTTGAACTGGAGCATCACCTCGCCTCGAAAAACAAATGGGATCTTCTCGAGTCCGTGACCAAGCCCTCCAACATTGCGGATATCCATTATATTCGACAAAAGGAACCTAAAGGACTAGGTCACGCCATTTGGTGCGCCAGAAAGTTCATTGGCAATGAGCCCTTTGCCGTACTGCTCGGTGACGACATCGTCGAGTCTGACACGCCTTGCTTGAAGCAGCTTATTGATGTGTATGATCAGTACGAAGCTTCCGTAGTAGGTGTGCAAGAAGTTCCATGGAGTGAAGTTTCACGATATGGAATAATTGAGCCCGAGCAAGTTTCTTCTCACCTTTTTAAAACGAATGGCTTTATAGAAAAACCAGCCCGTGAAGTAGCACCTTCAAATCTCGCCATCATGGGACGCTATATTTTGACCCCTGAGATATTTGATATATTGGGGAATCAAGAGGCAGGCGTTGGCGGGGAGATTCAATTAACCGATGCTATTTCGTTACTTAATGAAAAACAAACAATATATGCTTGCAACTTTGAAGGAAAGCGTCATGATGTCGGAGAAAAGTTCGGCTTCGTTCAAACGACTATCCATTATGCATTGCAGCATCCCGAGCTGCGTGAGAAGACTCTCAAGTATATAAACAGTCTTGTTAGTGAGAATACAGTCTCTTCGAAGTAACCATAAAGAGCTACCCGATAGTCATTTTGTTGACTATCGGGTAGCTCTTTATTTGGGTTCATTCATAAACGCCTTCAGCGCATCTCTCCACTCGGGAAGATCGTTCAACCCGTTCACACGGATTGCCCCGTGATCCATCACCGAATACCCAGGCCGCGGCGCTGGTCGCGGGAACTCCTCCGTTGTGCATGGATTAACCTGTACTTGTAAGCCAGCCTCTTCAAAGATAGCTTGCGCGAACTCATACCATGTACAAATACCACTATTGGAAGCATGGTAGATCCCGTAGGCTTCCGTCCCGGCAAGCTCCAGTAAAAAGGCCGCAAGGTCCTTCGTATACGTAGGCGATCCATATTGATCATTAACTACGCTCAGACTATCTCGCTCCGCCCCCAGCTTCAGCATCGTTTTCACAAAGTTGGCGCCATGCTGGCCGTACACCCAAGAGGTGCGCACAATAAACCAGCGATCATGCAACGACTGTACAAGTTGCTCTCCTGCTAGCTTGGACTTGCCATAAACGGTCAGTGGGTTCGTCGCGTCGTATTCTTGATAAGGCGTACTCCCCTTACCATCGAATACATAATCCGTGCTGACATAAATCAGCTTAGCCCCAGCTTCACGCGCGGCGATAGCAATGTTTCGGGTCCCTGCTGCATTGACCTGATAGGCTCCATCCGGATCGGACTCCGCCAGGTCTACGGCTGTATAAGCCGCACAGTGAATGATCACATCCGGCTTAGTTGCAGTAGCTGCAGCCCGGCATTGTTCGAGTGAAGTGATGTCCAGTTGTTCACGGGACATTCCGACAATTTCAAGTCCCGAACCCTGCTTCCATAGAGTCAACTCCCGGCCTAATTGTCCGTTAGCCCCAGTGACCAATACCTTCAACTTTTGAATAGAGTTGCCAACGGATGAAGAGCTTATCATCCCTTGCTCCCAGCTTCCTTTAAGCGATCCCCATACTGTGTATCAAAGTACTGCTTGTAGGCTCCACTGGAAACACCCTTCATCCACTCTTCGTTATCCAGATACCAACGGATTGTGGCACGAATGCCGGACTCATAATCATATTTCGGCGTCCATCCCAGCTCATTGCGGATTTTATCGGCATCAATCGCATAACGGCGATCATGTCCAAGACGGTCTTTAACGAATTGAATAAGCGATTCCGGCTTGCCCAGTTCCTCCAAAATCGTTTTGACCACCTGAATATTGTTCCGCTCATTACGTCCGCCAACGTTATAAATCTCGCCGTTCACGCCCTTGTGGATGACCAAATCAATTGCACTACAATGATCTTCGACGTACAGCCAATCGCGCACATTCAGACCGTCGCCATAGACTGGAAGCGGCTTGTCTTGAAGGGCGTTTTGAATCATGAGTGGAATCAGTTTCTCAGGGAACTGATACGGTCCATAGTTGTTGGAGCAACGGGTAATGTTGACCGACAGGCCGAAAGTCTCATGATAAGCACGGACGAGCAGATCCGCACCGGCCTTACTAGCCGAGTAAGGGCTGTTCGCTGAGAGTGGAGTTTGTTCCGTGAACAAACCCGTCTCACCAAGAGTTCCGTATACCTCATCAGTCGAAACTTGAACGAACTTTTTAACATGGAATTGTTTGGACAGCTCTAGCAGGGTCTGAGTACCAAGTACATTTGTTTTCACAAACACATCCGGCTCCAAAATGCTGCGATCAACGTGCGATTCCGCTGCAAAGTTGGCTACAACGTCAATTCCTTCTTGGAACAGAAACTCCAATTCTGCACGATTTGTGATATCCGCTTTAACGAAGCGGTAATTCGGATGGTTTTCAACTGACTTGAGATTCTCCAGATTACCCGCGTACGTCAGGACATCCAGATTTATAATTTCATACTGAGGATAATTTTCCGCCATGTATAAAACAAAATTACTTCCTATAAATCCGGCCCCGCCGGTTACAAGCAGCTTCATCTGGCAACGTTCCTTTCCGTTAGGGCTCAGCCCTCAAAAATAAAATTGAAATCAGCATCCGCCAATGCGGGATGCTTGCCGTCCTTATCCGAGAGAATTGGCTTGCTCACCGGCCAATCGATATTTAAGGCAGGATCATTCCAAGCAATACCGCGGTCATTCTCAGCAGAGTAGAGCTCATCAACTTTATATTGTACTTCGGAATTAGGAACAAGAGTACAGAAGCCATGGGCGAAGCCCTGCGGCACCAGCAACTGGCGATGATTCGCAGCGCTTAGAATAAATCCTTGCCATTGACCAAATGTAGGTGAGCCTTTGCGAATATCTACCACAACATCATACAGAGCACCAGAAGTACAGCGAACCAGCTTAGTTTGAGCCTTGGGATTCGATTGATAATGGAGACCCCGAAGCACACCAGCTTCAATGGATAAGGAGTGATTGTCCTGAATGAACTGGTAAGCAATTCCGTGCTGATGATATCGGCTTTCATTATAACTTTCAACGAAAAAGCCGCGATGATCTCCATGTACTATCGGCTCGATTAGCTTTAAGCCTGCTAGTCTAGTCTCAACAACGTTCACTTCAGCACCTGCCTCTTTTTCCCACTTTTTTCGAGCTAATTGGCTTGTTCTAGGATTTTCTCTACTTCTGAAAAGCTGAGCACACCTTGCAAAAACTTAACCTTGAATGTCCTCACATCTTCAACTTACCAAATTCTTCACCCAGCACCAGATCCTTGGCCAGCTCATTAGCATGGGTCAACGAGGCATGGGTACCGGCGTCTGTCCACCAACCATTTAAAATATCATATGACAACGAATTAGATTTGATATAGGCATTGTTAACATCTGTTATTTCCAATTCACCGCGACCGGAAGGCTTCAAAGTTTTCACGATGTCGAATACGCGGCTGTCATACATATAAATGCCCGTAACAGCATAGCTGCTTTTAGGCTGAGCAGGCTTTTCCTCGATAGATACTATCCGGTCTCCTTCGAGCTCTGGTACGCCGTAACGCTGCGGATCGTGAACTTCTTGAATAAGGATTTTAGCCCCTTCTCCCTGTTTCCGGAAATTCTCTGCATATTCAGCGATAGAATCGGAGAAAACATTGTCGCCAAGAATAACGATCATCTGATCCTTACCAACGAATTGCTCGGCCAATCCAAGTGCCTGCGCAATGCCGCCAGCCTTATCCTGCACTTTATAGGTCAGTGACACACCGAACTCATAACCACTTCCAAGCAGATTGACCACATCACCCATGTACTCCTTGCCCGTCACAATAAGAATGTCCTCAATCCCGGACTCCTTTAGCTTTGCAATCGAATAATAAATCATCGGATATTTTCCAACGGGAAGAAGATGCTTATTAGTTACTTTGGTTAAAGGAAACAGGCGGGAGCCCGTCCCGCCTGCTAGAATGATACCCTTCAGGATGTTCAGTCCTTTCCTTTAGAGATTATTAGATTTTTCTTAATCGTTGAGGATACTCTACTGATTGCTTCTCCTCGACAGCACCAACCACTTCTCTAGTTAAATAGAGAGGACGTCTTTTAGACTCATTATAGATTCGACCGATGTATTCACCTATTATCCCCAGCGTCATTAACTGAACACCACTAAAGAAAAGTATAGCTACCATAAGCGAAGGATAGCCGGGCACAGGGTTTCCATACAAAAACGTACTTATGATCATATATATAGCATATATAAAACTGGCAAAAGATACTGTCACACCAAAATAAGTAAAAAGCTGTAGTGGGGCAAAGGTAAAGGAAGTAATTCCTTCTATTGCAAAATTCCATAATTTCCAAAAGTTAAAACTGCTTTTTCCCGAATGTCTTGGATCTCTTAAATAAGGAATGCTTGTTTGTTTGAATCCAACCCAACTAAACAGACCTTTCATGAATCGATGTTGCTCCTTTAATTGCTTTAAGGCATCCACTACAGGACGAGACATCAACCGAAAATCTCCTGTATCTGCGGGAATATCAATGTTGGTCATCTTCCTAATTGTTCTATAGAAGAGATGTGCCGTTAGTTTCTTCATTCTCGTTTCGCCTTCACGCCTAATACGAGTTGCATAAACAACGTCGTAACCCTCTCTCCATTTGTCAATCATAGTTGGGATGAGTTCAGGAGGATCTTGAAGATCTGCATCGATTGGAATAATTACATCACCCATGCAAAAATCAATACCTGCGGTCATAGCAACTTCTTTTCCAAAATTACGTGATAGATCAATTGCTTTAACTCTAGCATCCCGATCAGCTATCTCTTTTAGCCGTTCCCAAGTATCATCCTTACTTCCATCATTAACACAAACGATCTCATAGTTAAGGTTTAGTTTTCCTAATACTGAGGTCATTCTTTCATAAAAAAAATATATATTTGATCCCTCGTTATACATTGGTGCCACTATAGAAACCATTGGTGAGTCCATTTATATACTCCTTTTCACTGATTCAATTTATTCTCAGTGGATCTCAAGCTCATAATTTGTGCTTTACAAGTGATGATTACCACCATTAAAACTGGCTTCACTTTTTGCAACATCCCCTGTCATAGCTCCAGATAGAACAAAAATAAAATAATTGAAATTTCTTATAATCTCCAAATTTAGCATGAGAGATGTCATATCCTCTTCGTGTAGGGGAGGGGGAAGATGGTTCTGTAGGTAGATTTCGTCTCACCATCTTCTTTTTACAGATTAAATCCATAACAGCGCCCCTAAACGAATCTATTCAAAGCCTTATGTTTAGGAGTTTTAATAATTCAGATTTATCGGATCAAGAATTTGCTGATATCCTTATCCCACACTAAAATATGCACATCCTCGAATTGCAATTCTTTTACGGGCTTTCCAAACGTGTTAATAGCAGTTAATTTATTTACTGATCCCCAATCGGATGAATCGTACATAATAAAATTGGCCGATGAATCATACCATTTTTTTTCAGCTAGAAATATAAATGGTGTTATTTTTTCATCAGACGTTGCTGTCACCTGCCGCACTTTTACTTTTGCATTGCTGTAAACCGTTATCGGACTTGATAGCCAATAAGAGGCATAGCCATTGGTCAATCCCTGATTTTCAAGATAAACTTGTAGTTTATCCATTTTGTTAAGGTCACGTTGTAATGAAAATGGAGAAAACATACTTAATGCGTAAAATCCTATGACCATGGCGACAATTACATTCTTATTGGGATTCCATTCAAATGTATTAAACCATCTACCAACTAATACAGCTCCGAGAAACACAACTGGAATCAAGTATCTAGTAGTGTCCGTACCTAGATTCATGTTACTGAATAGATAGGCGGCAATAGTAACTGCTATAGAGATGACCAGAAGCTGATTCGTGTAGTCATTCTCAGATTTTTTCACCATTTGATATGCGATCCGACCGAATATATAGAAGACCAAAATCATTGCACAAAAATGAAATAATAGAATCATAGTTTGCAACGAGCCAATTGGCCTTCCGAAGAAATTAGCATTGAACAATTCTAGCAGTCCATAAAAAGTAGAGTAAATATTACGTCCTATGTTTTCTATCTCTGTAAACATCGCTTGTCCCGCTCCCGGAACAACAAATCCCCCGGAAACTGCAATCAATTTCAATACAGCCTTAGATACTAATAATGCTACGCACACGATTATAGGTGATATTATCTCTCTCTTCCAGTGCATAGGGGTCACATAAATTCGGTATGCCCCCAGTAGTACAATAGGCACCCCTAGAATCCATAAAGCCAAGGAATCACCGATTAATGTCCAACAGAAGAGTAGTCCGAAATACAAATAATACATATTCTTTTGTTTAGTAAGTTGTAAGAACTTCAAGCAGATTAAGCACAGACCTATTGCGGCAATATGAATAGGACCTGTCAACGAAATAGAAGCGAATAAACCAACTGGAATTCCAATAAAACTAAAGGTTAGCAAAGAGCCTCTGATTCGTTTACCATCATAAACAACCCAAAGGGCTGCTGCAAGCGTTAGGACAAATATGATCGATGGTACAATATAGAGCAATCGATGTGTAGGACCTAATATCATCATCCCAATCACGTAAAACGGTATATCAGTGGTATAAAATGATACTGTGGATAAAGCCCAACCGGAAAGAAATATATTCCCTTCATAGATTGACCTTGCTTCTAGAATGATTGCAGCAAAATCCGAGTTAGCTGGAGTTTGAATTGCATGAAATAAGTAATAGAGAAACATCATAATACTAAATAGAAACAATAGAATCCTTTTGAGCATGTCATGTTCTCCAATCGTTATATATGGATATTTTTATCATTTGCTTGTAGTTACTTGCTACTCCCTGAATCCGTAAATAATATGCTTTCACAAAACTCATAGGTTTCAAGATATAGGCATTATTAACATCCGTTATTTCCAGTTCTCCGCGAAAAGAAGGACTGAGCGTCCTAATGATATCAAACACTTTGCTGTCATACATATAAATGCCTGTTACCGCGAAACTGCTTTTAGGTTTAGTTGGTTTTTCTTCGACAGATTAATCTTGCCGTTCTCCAGTTCAGGAACCCCATACCGCTGTGGATCATAGACCTCTTGAATGAGAATCTTAGCTCCTTCACCTTGCTGTCGGAAGCTATTCGCATATTGTTTAATAGAGTCTGAAAATACATTATCCCCAAATGACAACCATTTGATCGTTACCAACAAATTGCTCGACAAGGCCAAGTGCCTGTGCAATGCCACCACCTTGGTCTTGAACCTTATAAGTAAAATTGACTCCCAACTCATATCTACTCCCGAGGAGACTTACAACATCACCCAGATGTTCTTTTCCTGTTACGATGAGTATGTCTTGGATACCTGCCTGCTTGAGCTTTTAGTTACTTTTGTTAAAGGAAAAAGGCGGGAACCTGTCCCGCCTGCAAGAATAATGCCTTTCATATGAGCACACCTCAATAGCAGCATAATTTTAAAGAACTAATAACTTTTAGAATACGCAATGGTCTTAGTAAGTTTATAAAAATCAACCCCCTGAGTCCATTGATTTCGATTGATATGATCATAGATCGATTTAATGGTTTTTTCTGTCAAATTCGATCGATAATTGTTTCCAATAAAATCTTTATATTCATTCGCTACTTTCTGTATATCTAGATATTGTTCAGAATATTTTCTTGCATTCCTTTCAATATCCTGGATCATCTCAGGATGAGATAACAACAGATTCAACTTTTCAGTAATTGCTTCAACCTCTTTGATAGGCCCTAATTTTTCAGCGCTTTCAATCTTTACACAGCAATCATCAGGAATTTCGTCAAAACTGCCAAGCGCCGATACAATAGAGCACTTCCCCTTGGAAAGGATTCTCATTAAACTGCCCGATGTTTCTCCATTGTAGGGAAAGCGAAGGTTCACGCATATATCAGAAGCTTCAATATATTTTTCGTAATCCTCCGAATTTGTATATCCTGTAATTTTTACTCGTTGTTTAAGAGAACTTTCTTTCAGTAATGCTTTAATCGGCTTTTCTAACTCCTGTGTGAGCTTTCCAACTAGATAGAGATGCACGTTATAATGCTCTTTTGCCAACTGCTGAAACGCTTGAATTAAAGGAATGCTTCTCTTTGTTTCATGTATATGACCGAAAGCTGCAATTATTACTTGGTCTGACTTAATTCCGAGTTTCTCTTTTGCCACTGCCTTATCTCTAATAGGAGTATGAATTACCAAAGACTGAATCTTCTTCACTTGATAGTTAAAATTCTTCTCCAGCAACTGCCTCTTGGCATAATCACTGTGAACAATAATTTTTTTAGCATAGTTTGAAACATATCCATTAAGAGGAAGTTCATAGATCTTCCTAGTACTCCTCCCATGCTTAACATCATCCAGATACATCTTTACAAATGATGAATCGTAATCTTCCATCATCATATCTGCATATAAAGATAATGATTTTTCTTGCGAGCTTATAAAATTAAATAATAAATGAAGATTATAATCGTGAAGAACAAGTATCCCTTTATATCTTTTGATATAGTTTATCATATAAATGTGATATTCACTATTCCCCATTTGATAGATAATCTCATCGAAAGACTCAGATAGCCTCAAAAATTCCTGATGATGTAAAACAGAAATTTGCTTCGATTGATCAAATTCAACAGCTTGATATGTACCATCAATAAACACTGAAATGTCAAAATCAGAGGATAGCTCATTTAATAAATCATAACTATAATCAGATATTCCTGATTGCAATGGTGGAAGAGGAGTAAAAAAGGCAAGCCTCTTTTTCATTGTTGAAGAATTATTAATTGGCTTGGATAAAGTACTACCAATAATTTCAATTGTTTTCCCTGAAACAGCCTGCCACGAAAATCGCTTAACTCTCTCTGAACCATTCTTAATTAATTCTTGCCGATTGGCATTTTCCAGAAGCTCTAAAAGTCCTCGAGTTATATCCATTAAATTAAATGGATCAACAAGAATTGCCGCTCCTTCAGCAATCTCACCTAGACTTGAATTATTGGAAGTAAGTACAGGTGTCTCGCAAGCCATCCCTTCAATAACTGGAAGTCCAAACCCCTCATATTTAGAGGGAAACGCAACTGCTGTCGCAAGATTATACAATTGTATCAAGTGTTGATCCGGGACAAAGTTAGTAAGTATCACTCTTCCTTTTACTTTTTTCTTTTCTGCGAGTTCATAGTACCTTTTTTCAGAAACACTACTGAGCTTACAAGCAATGACAAGCTGATACTGGCTTATTAAATTGGGGGGCAAACAAGAGTATGCCTCAATAAGTCCTCCAATATTTTTACGTTCATCATCTCCACCGGTACACATTATAAAATCAGAAGTGATTCCATAAAGCTGAACAAATTCCTTCCTTGCTTCTTCAAGCTCCTGCTGGGGAAGAACTTTATACCTTTCATCAACTCCAGCATAAATAACATCAATCTTGTCTGGATTAACATTAAAGTGACCCACAAGATCATCTTTTGCACTTTGTGATATCGACAAAATTCTATCATATTTAGTTAATTCTTCGATACATTTCATGTATTCGTTTTTTGAGGATTGATCAACAAGATACCGTTCTCGAAATAAATAAGGGATAATATCGTATAAAGTTACAATAGATGTAATTCCCTCGAACCAACTTTGCTCATAGAACATGGCTCCATCAAATGGAGAAGTAACATAAAACACATCTATCTTATAATCATGAATTATCTTCCTTGTAATATCCTTGAGAACTCCCTTAAAGTTTTCTTCACTTCTGATCTGAGCAATTCCCGTTGTATAAAAATATAGCTCTTTTACATTATCGGAATAATCAAGCAACTTCTTCAAACTAATATCTTCATAAAAATTAATCAAGTAATAATTATTCTTTTTATCTAATTCAAACATTTTTTTTAATTGACTAGTTGTATAGTTTCCAATTCCTCTATTTTTTGAACCTTCCCCCAAAATTGCGAGAACATCAATTGCGATATTCATTTGAAATCATATTCCTTTCCATCAAAAATCTACGATCAATGAAAATTGAGTTTATTCCTGTAAATGCATATTCATCGTAATCAATAGTTTTCATCATTGTTACAATTGAATGATTTTTGGAGTTATACGATAATTTAATGTCATATTTAACCATTTCAATAACGATTATAAGCGGTCTCAGTTCTCCAAATTCAATCGATTCAATAACTTCTAAATCCTTGCCTTCTATATCAATAGATAGAACAGTTGGAGCATTATGAAGATATTTTTGGACAATATCCATATATGATATAGTTTCGATCTCTTTTGTCTCTATTATATTTAAATAGGGATTTATTTCACAGAATTCTTTTGCAGCCTCATAATCCATCGTGCTTACACCGTCACCATTAAGCACATAAAAAGGTATTTTATTCCCTGACACTTTATCAACACAGAAGTTCAATATTGTGTCACGATTTCTATAAAATTTTAATTCAGGTATTAAATTAGAATTAGCTTCGACCAAAATCCCCTTAGCTCCTTTTTGATAAAGGGCATAGGTATTGCTTAACTCCTTCGCATGATTAGCACCAAGATCAATATATGTAACATTATTCCATTCAATTCCTAAAAAACTAATAATATAATGAATGATACTGTCTTCTCCTGCTTGAGAGTAAGTCTCATTAATATAAGGAGATCCTTCAATTAAATTAAGTACTTCTAGTTTATCAATCATCTTCATTTTAGCATCTAATTCTTGAATCTTTTCTCGATAAAGCTCTTGTTGGCGGTTAAGTTCTAACGTCTCGTTCTCTTGACGAGAAATACGTTCATTTACAATCTCCATCTGAACATGTAATTTATTTCTATAGTCGTGGAGTTGCTCGTTTGTTTTCTGCATGTCAGCAGGTAAACCTTCTACATCATTAAATTTCGCAGTATGTTGGTATAGAGCTTCAGTCAGTCTACCAATAGCTGGAGTTACTGCATTATTAAACTCGGTTTGCTGGAATGCAATGGGTTCAATATACCACTTCAACAATTTACGCATTATTTTTTTCACAAGAGTAATTGGTTTGCCGAGTATTTTTCGATGAGATTGTAAATGCCTATAGGCAAAGTTTTGTCGAGTATATTGCATCTGATTTATATGATTAGAAATTTCATGGAAATATGCTTGTGAATCGTATTGGCTAAGCACTTGCGGCGACACAGGAATCTCTCTATTCAGCATTTGAAATTTATTCAAGATAACTTCATGCTCCACACTATCAAACTTCATTATTTAGCTCCTTCATTTTTTATAGTCCAACTGTGTTGGATTGAAAATGAACCAATTGATTTATCCGTTGATACAACGGTAAAGTCCATATAGTATTTATAAAAATCCAGGGCTCTATGTGTTTCATCGACGACTGCGACATTTAATTTATATAGACCAGACAATAGATTCAAGCTTGGTACATGAAATTGAAGAGTTCCATTTCGTTCTAAATCTTCTAATTTGATTTTATCAATCTCCGTATTGTTTCCATAAATCAGAGACAAATCTGAATTATAAAACCCTATCCCAAAAATGTATTCTTTTTGAGGTTTATCGATGGCATAGTCTATTTCAATTATCATGTTCTCCTGCGCGATAACTGCATTTGTTTTTGTTCCATTTTTATTTAATATTCGCACATCGGTAATCAACACTTCCTTGGAACCCCAATTATTCCCATCACCACTATGAACAGCTGCTTCATGAAAAGATGTAACTCCCTCCTTTTCACTATCGATGAGAGTCTCATATTCAATCTGTTTTTGCTCTACAAATTTCCCGTTCATATGCTGTTTGTAGGAATTTAATACCTGATCTGCTTTTCCTTCTTCAACTATTTTACCAGCATTCATCCATATAACCCGATCAGATATTTTTTCCACTGTGCCCAGATCATGAGTAACAATGACAATTGTCGCTCCGTTTTTCTTGAATTTATCTATCTTTTCAAAACATTTTTTTTGAAAATTCTCATCGCCGACTGAAAGTATTTCATCAATAATAAGAATCTCTGGATCAACATTTATAGCAACAGAAAACGCCAGCCTCATATACATTCCAGAAGAATATGTCCGGACTGGATTATCAATAAAATGCCCTAATTCGGAAAATGCAATAATTTCATCTAGTTTGTTGTCTATTTCTTTTTTTGAAAGTCCAAATATTGACGCGTTTGTATAAATATTCTCCCGACCTGTAAAATCGGGATGAAACCCAGCGCCCAACTCAATTAAACTTGAAATCCGTCCAGACACTTTGATCGCACCATCATCTGGATAGAGAATTTTCGTAATCAGTTTAAGCAAAGTACTTTTTCCACAACCATTATGTCCTATCAGTGAAATAGTCTCTCCCTTGTAAATAGAAAGACTAATCTTATCTACAGCTTTAAAATCCTCGTAATCATTACTTCGAAGTCTCAGCAATTTCTCTTTCATTGTAAGCGGTTTATCTTTGTATATTTTAAACTTTTTACTAACATTATCAATAGAGATCACTGTTTCACTTTTCATTTTAGAGATCCTCCGCAAAGGTCTTTTCATTCTTTTCAAAGACAACGAAGCCAATAACAACAGTCATTATTGCTACAATCATAGAATACAACAATTCATTCCAGTTAGGAGCATTCCCATAGAGTAAAACATCTCGAAATCCATTAATAATTGGAACCATCGGGTTATAGCCGATTATCTCCGCCACAGATTCGGGGAAAATACTAATCGCGAACACAATCGGTGTCAAATAAAACCAAATCATAGTCAGAATATTCATAACATGCTCTAAATCTCTAAAACGAACATACAAAGCGGAAAGAATCAAGGCAAGGCCCAATGCAAAAACAAATTCAATAAACAGAATTACAGGAAGCCAAAGAACATTAAATGTTAAAGAAACTCCTGTAAACAATAAAGCCGGAAAAACTATTATTAACCCATAAATATAGTTCACTAAATTCGTACACACCACGGAGAGAGGAAGGATAACTCTGGGAAAATAAATCTTTTTCACAAGGTTTGCATTCGCTACCACACTAGTAGTCGCTCCCTGTAAAGAAGTAGTAAAAAAAATCCATGGCAATAAAGCAACAAATAAAAACATGGGATAGTTCTCTTGGTTATTACGGAGCAAGAAAGGAAAAACAATGGAGTATATAGTGAGTTGTAACACTGGATTCACGAATGTCCACAAAAAACCTAAGAAAGATCCCTTATATCTAGATCTCAAATCTTTGCGAACAATGCTCACTAACATTTGCCGATAATCAAAAATCTCACGAATTCTTTCCACTAGCATCCCCTTCATTCCCTAATACGCTCTCGCCAATGCTTCAAAATATCAGTCAAACTTTTTTCAAGAGAATATTGCGGCCTCCAACTTGTAGCTTCAAATATTTTTTTATTGTCTCCAATGTAAAGAGGAATATCGACAGGTCTGATCAATTCCGCGGCTGTTTCAATATTAATTTTCACAGAAGCCTCAGCAACAAAGAAATCAAGGATCTCCTGAATAGAAGTGGCTTCTCCCAAACAGACATTGTAAACTTCTCCACCCTGACCATGCATAATAAGCTCTAAATATGCTTTAACAATATCACGTACGTCCAGGAAATCGCGTTTTGATACTAGATTTCCTACACGGAAAGTTTGATCCATCTTGCCCGCTTCCATTGCAGCAACTTGGTAGGCAAAATCTGATGTTACAAATCCTCTTTTTTGTCCAGGACCTATATGATTAAACGGCCGTACATGAATTACATTTAAACCATAGGCTTTATGATATTGCTTAACTAACATGCTGATTGCAGCTTTCGATATGCCGTATGGATTTTGTGGATTCAAAGCTGTCTCTTCATTAATCGGAAGCAATTCCGGCTTTACAAAGCCATACTCTTCTGATGACCCTATAGTCAACAATCTAACTGTATTTGCTACGTCGCTTTTTCTTATCGCCTCAAGAAGATTCAGAGCATTCATCATGTTAATGTCAAATGTTTGCCGTTTATCTTCCCAAGAAAGGCGAACATTACTCTGCCCTGCTAAATGAAAGATATAGTGCGGTTTGATTTCATTAATACACTTTAAAATGTCATCCTCATTTTGAAAATCCACTTGAACCAACTTCAACGAATTATTGTTCACTAAAGGAGAAAGGGGGGCCGTTCTGACCGCCCCCCAAATTTTCCAATCCATTCTTACTAAAAGCTCATCAAGTAGGTAGCTCCCAACAAACCCCGTTATCCCTGTTATCAGAGCTTTCATTTAATCCCATCCTTTATTTGCTCAACTTGGCAAGGTCGCTATCAACCATCATCGTCACCAGCTGCTCGAATCCAACTTCAAGCTCCCAGCCTAAGTTTTGCTTTGCTTTTGTACAATCGCCGAGGAGAAGATCAACTTCTGCAGGACGAACAAATTTCTCATCAATGACAACATAATCACGCCAGTTGAGATCCAGACGACCAAAAGCAATCTCGACTAGTTCTTGAACAGTATGCATTTCACCCGTAGAAATAACGTAGTCATCTGGAGTATCTTGTTGCAGCATTAACCACATAGCTTTAACGTAATCGCCTGCAAATCCCCAGTCGCGCTTGGCATCAAGGTTGCCCATGCGAAGTTCCTTTTGAAGTCCCAGCTTAATTCTAGCAGCTGCATCTGTAACTTTACGGGTTACAAACTCGACGCCACGACGAGGCGATTCATGATTAAACAAAATACCAGAGCAAGCAAACATATCATAGCTCTCGCGATAGTTAACTGTGATCCAATGACCATAGACCTTAGCTACACCGTATGGGCTGCGGGGATAGAACGGTGTGGTCTCTATTTGCGGCGTCTCAACGACTTTACCGAACATCTCACTGCTGGACGCTTGATAAAAACGAGCCTCTGGCTTAACCAGGCGAACAGCTTCAAGCATATTAGTCACACCAATACCTGTGGATTGGCCAGTCAGGACGGGCTGGATCCAAGATGTACCTACAAAGGACTGTGCGGCGAGATTATAGACTTCATCTGGATCGGAGATTCGCATAGCGTTAATCAATGAGCCTTGATCGAGAAGATCACCATCGATAAACTCAATTTCATTTTTGATATGTTCAATGTTTTCCATAATCGGTGTACTTGTGCGGCGGCGAAGTGCAAATACCTTATACCCTTTCTCCAAAAGAAGCTCAGCGAGGTAAGATCCATCTTGTCCTGTAATTCCTGTTACAAATGCGCTTTTTGTCATGTTTATAATCTCCTTTAAAGGTACTCTACTCTTTTTTGTTCTCTCAAAGCTTTAAGCAATGATTTAATTTCTTGAGCTTTGTCTTTAGTGCAAATCAAAGTCACATCTTCCGTATCCACTACAATTAAATCCTCGATGCCAAGCGTCGCTATGAGCTTGCCGTCACTCTCGATGATACAATTTTTTGTAGCTATATTTAAGATGTTTCCTTTAATTACATTACCGTTGTTATCCTTGTCATTAATACGGTCCAATGCTGTCCAGGAACCAACATCATCCCATCCCAGTGAAACGGGAATGACAAAAATATTCTCAGCCTTTTCCATGATCCCGTAATCGACCGATTGATCAGGCATCTTCACGAACTCACTTCGAATAGCTTTGCTTCTCTCAACAGGCTCTTTAATTGCCATGATAGTTTGAAGAATATCATCCATTTCCGGCATAAGAGTTTTAATGTAGCTCTGGAAAGTGGAATTCTTCCAGACAAACATTCCGCTGTTCCATAAGTAGTTCCCTGATTCCACATAGTTTTGCGCTGTAGTATAATCCGGTTTTTCAACGAACTTGTTCACTTTATGTACTTCAAAACTGTTTACAACTCGGGTATTATTCGTGCATTCAATATATCCATATCCTGTTTCAGGATAAGAAGGCTTTATCCCCAGCGTTACCAGGTTGCTGTTCTCCTGTGCAACATCAACAGCCGTCTGCAGGATTTTGATAAACCCATCCGCATCTTCAATAATATGATCGGATGGCATGACAAT
Organism: Paenibacillus herberti; assembly: GCF_002233675.1. Taxonomy (GTDB): domain Bacteria; phylum Bacillota; class Bacilli; order Paenibacillales; family Paenibacillaceae; genus Paenibacillus_O; species Paenibacillus_O herberti. The sequence goes on from NZ_NMUQ01000002.1 coordinate 497,799, forward strand.
CATTGTGCTATCCGGAAATCTTTCTTCTATTAGCACAGATGCCAGCCCTACACAAGGAGCCGTGTTGCGGCCAACAGGTTCAATAATGATATTCGATTTGGGTAGATGTGGAATCTGTACATGAATCAACTCGGCATAAAGTTCATTGGTAACCACAAAAACCTGTTCGATCGGCAACCATTTCTCTAGACGTTCAATCGATTGTTGGATCATCGACTTATTGCCGGATATATTCAGGAATTGCTTAGGCAGATTGGTCCGGCTTTTTGGCCAGAAACGCTCGCCTTTGCCGCCGGCCATTATTACGCATGTAATCGTCATTTCAAGCCTCCAGAATTCCATAGCTGAATGTAGCTAAGGCGTTGTTTGATTTTCTTACTAACAGCATGAGGAGAAAATTCCTCACGAATAGTTCTTTGCCCATTGGACGCAATCTTCTCCCGAAACGTTGCATCTTGGAATATTTTATCCATAAGGACAGCCGCTGTCCCCACATTCGGGTCGGCCCACAGCTGTCCTTTTTTATAAGGACCATAATCCTCATCAAGTGGGACTAGCTGATAATCGACCAAGCAGGAATTGTAAGCATTCATAAAATCAAGATTCGATGACCAACCAGTGCCAATAACCGGTTTCCCGAAATACATAGCCTCCGCGAGTCCTAGCCCGAAGCCTTCGCTTCTGTGCAGGGATATAAAGCTATCAACCGTATTGATAAGTGCATTCGTATCGCTTCTGGACAAAGTCTTCTTAATAAAGTAAATATTTTTGTAACCAGCAGCAATCTCATCTAGAATCTTAGTATCCCGATCTCCATCATGCAGCCCATTAACTTTAACTACTAGTCCAACTGAACCATCTTCAGGATGAAAAGCTTTTTGAAAAGCTTTGATAGCGCCCATCGGGTTTTTGCGCTCCTGATAGCTCTTTAAATCGTACATGCACAAAAATAAAAAAGGATCTTGAGGCAATCCAAAATAGTCTCTGGATCTCTCCACTTCAATCCTCGCCTCAATGGAATGTGGTATTTTTATGACAGGCACCGGACTTTTAGCAGCGATGGAATCTACAACGAACGTCGATGGAGCCCATATTTCATCCACAAATTCAATATTTTCGAGCCATTCATCAGGGAAATCAGGTAATTCCCAATGCCAAAATCCGATATTGTATCGATTCTTGAAAATGCTGTCGCCATAAAAAGCATATGCTTCCATCATTTGTTCGGCATTGAGATGGAAAATATTAAATGCGTAAGCAGCCTCTGTAACCTCTTTACTTTCCCAAGATAGATCCGTCATCCTTGCATGATTGGTTCCGGTATAGTTGAGAATTCCAAAAGGAATATTCCCAGCGTTTAGGGATTTAGCTGCAATTCGACAAGATTCCCCTATACCCATTTCTGCTCTGGCATATCCAATGAGATTAACTCCGAAATCACCATTATATAGTTTTTTCTCTTGGGAATCGTTTTTTTGTAATGGATAGGCCCTTTTAAGCAAAATCTTTTTGAATCTCTGCCTTTGTTCCGGGGAGAGAAGCGGTTTGATTATAGATTTCAGGGCAAGTGCTATCTTAAATATTCCTTTAAATACATTTTTTTTAATAATCAACACCGCCAACTATATAAAATAAGATTGTCAAACTAGTTGCAAAGAAATCTTTGATCTTTATCTATCAACTAAGTAAAATTAAAGTAGCTATCAAGCCACTAAAAAGGAGTTTACCATGAATCGACAACCTTCACCACCTAAGTACATCAAAAAGGAAGAATCTGACGTTTCACTTTTAAAATGGGCAGCTATTCTCATGGCCGCCATATTCTTCCTAATTTACACCTTCAAGGCCGGCTTGTTCAACGGATACGACTTCGGCTTCGAGAAAAAGCTGATCGGAGCCTCCATCTACTCCCTCGTCTTCGTTCTGATTATGGCTGCTCATCTGTTCAAGGTATGGAACACAAACAGTTGGAAAGCTATCCTCTCTATCGCAGTCTGGCTGCTCCCTATCAGCTACGCTATCTCTTCAATCGGCGCCGCGTCAGAGAATACCGCGAATATCATGACAATGGTCAGTTGCCTGCTGGCAGCCTTTTTCGTCTTCGGTCTCTATTATAACGACACTCGTTATACGAGAGTTGCACTCGAAACTATTCTCTTCCTAACCAGCTATGTTTTGGTATGGTTTGGCGTCATTAATCTTTTTGGCCAATATTGGTACCCGGATGCGCTTTGGTTCCAGCTCGATACATACCGGATGACCTCTGTCTTCCAGTACCCCAATACGTATGCCGCTCTATTGATCGCCGTTCTGCTAGCCGCAGCCTACTATACAACACATGCCAAAAAACGCATCTGGATGAGCATCCATGCGTTCATGCTTGTGCCTGTATTCGTTTCATTTATGCTTACCTATTCTCGGGCAGCGCTAGTCGTGATTCCTCTTGCAGTCCTGTTAACGATGCCGTTTCTTAAGGTAACCAAGCAGTTGATGTATGTGCTGCACCTTTTCGTTACGGTAATCGTTTCATTTGCCGTACTCGGCATCATTGAGTCGAAGTCTATCTCCATTGCGAAGCAGGTTCTGCGCTTTAATGAAAGAGGATCGCAAATTCCGCCAGAAAAACTCATGCCTCTGTTTAGTTCAGAAGCTCTAACTGGCTGGGGAGCGTTGCTCGGTGCTTCTGTGGTTGCTCTGCTTCTTATTCTAGCTTTGAACCGCTGGGTTGAACCTTGGCTGGAAGCCAAGCTGGATCGCTTCTCGGAGCGCAAAATCTCTTATCTTGCAGCACCAATAGCAATGATTTCACTTGCCATTATCGGAGCTGCCGTTGTTCTTTCAAGTGCAACTGCTCGCGGCTGGCTGCCGTCCAACCTTGCTGATCGCCTCGAAAATATCAGCTTCAAACAGCATAGTGTGCTCGAACGCGGAACCTTTTACGAGAATGCCATCACGCTTGTAGCTGATTATCCGCTATTCGGGGCTGGTGGCGGAGGCTGGCAAGCTCTCTACCAGAAATACCAGACCAATCCTTATACGAGTAATCAAACTCATAGTTATATCTTCCAAGTTCTCGTAGAAACAGGTTGGATTGGCCTTCTGCTCCAGATCGGATTTTTTGCACTGGTCTACTGGTTGTTTGTACGCACTTGGATTCGCCACCCCGAAAAGAGGGGCAGCCAGCTTATCTACTTTATTTTCTCCATTTCGATTCTTCTTCACAGTTTCCTCGACTTCGACATGAGCTATATATCCATTGCCGCCATCGTTTTCTTCTCTCTCGGTAGCATGATTGGAGTTTATGATAAGGAACTGTCTTTACCTAAACTCACCTTGAAAAACCCTAAATTGAAACGCATCTACCCAGCCGTTTTGTCTGTTGTTATCATTATTACCGGTGTCTTCGCCTATCGTTTCTATGCTTCCTATAATCAATTTGATAAGGCAAGAGCGATGGCTCAACAGCAAGCCTCCATTGATCAAATCTTCCCTGTGTTGGATAAGGCGATTTCACTCTCCCCGTCCAATACACAATACTATTTGGTCAAAGCAGACTGGCTCAGCCAGGTCTATGGACAGACACAAAATGCCGAATATTTGGAGCAAGCAAAAAAAATTCTTCAAGAAGCGCAACTTAAAGAGCCATACGAGCGTCAAATAGTACAGGCTGTCAATAATAACCTACTTCTTGCCGGTAATACTGCAGAAGCAATTACAGCTTTAGAAGATGCACAAATTAATTTCCCTTGGGATATTACCCTCTATGAAATGCGTATCAAGCAGCTTGCGGATCTCGGTTTGAACGAGAAAAACGCCGGGAGCGGAGATTTCGAAGGAAGATGGAACCGAGCGGCTGAAATCTATCAGGATATCCTTAACCGTATGGACAAACTTAAGGAGCTTCCGAAAGAACAGCTTCAAGGACGTCGTTTCGACGTTTCGACATCGGTTCGCCAAGCAATGGCTCAGATTGACTATCATTCAGGCCGCTATGCAGAAGCAGCAGAGATGCTGAAGCCTTCCTTGAGCGAAGCCCTAGTACCAAAAGATCAGTCGGAACAAGCGATTACTGAAGCAGCAACATCCCGTTCTGCAATTCGTTACTATCTTGCAGCGATCGAAAAGCTTGGACAATCTGATCAAGTCCTTAAGGAAAAATTGTTCCAGGCTGATTCAAACGAAGAAGCCCTGTTTAAAAAGTTAGTAGCGTCTTAATTAGGGCACTGATCGACAATTTCCTATTGGATACCGGATAAATTTACAATTTTCAACATAACCCTTCCTTTTCCCGGGAATTTTGAGTATAATAGCACTTGTCGTCAATATTTCCGGGAAAAACATTTTTATCTGTTTACAGATGTTAATAGAATTTTAGTGTTAAATTACTGTCTTCAAATTTACATATATTCACTTGAAAGGAGGTGAAATGAAAATATGAAAAAGCTTGTAACCAAAAAGACTGCGGCTTTGCTCGTATTCATGATGGTTGTATCAGCTTTGTCTCCAATCTTGGCTTTTGCCGCTTCCGGATTCAAAACGTCTACCGTTAATAACGGTTCCGTTACGGGTTCGATTTATGTGGATGCTGCCACTTACGCTACTTATAGCGTATATGGACAGGAAGAGGGTCGTATTACTATCAACGTATACGGCGCTAACTCCACTACGGCTCAACATGTCTATGCTACTTACAGTACATATGACAAAGAACTGGGACAATATCTGTACAACATTGAGTCTAACAGCTCCGTAACTAAATCGACTTACTACACCCTTTCTTACGAAGATTCCTCCGTTGAAGGTGGTTTGGTAACAAACGTAGTTTACGATGGCTACACTAGCGGTCCTGGCTGGGGCGGAGGTTACTACCCTCCTACCGGTGAGATCGTTGGTGCAGACGGCAAAGTTAACCGCGACCTGTTGATCGCAGCTCTGAAGGCAAATGAAAACGCCCGTATCAAAACGACTACGGACACGGTTTATCTGCCTGCTGACGCGCTGCTGAATGGCAAAACGCTGACCATCTACAACGATGCAGGCGTATCCATCACGCTTCCACTTTCCGCACTGAAACTGGCTGAACTGGCTAAATCCCTCGGGGTTGAGCTTAAAGATCTGGTTATCCGTGTAGAAATGAAAAAGCTGACGGGTGATTCTGCGAAAGCAGTATCTGATGCCATCAGCGCCCTCGGCGCTAGCCAACTGGCTGATGCTTACGACTTCCGTGTCGTAGCTGTAGGCGGTGGCAAAGAGATCGCGATTGAGAAGTTCGGACAACTCGTATCCCGTACGATTCCTCTGACTTCCACTGCCACGAAAAATGCAGCAGGCGTTATGTTCAACCCGACTGCGAAAGAGCTGAGCTTCGTGCCTAGCACATTCGCAACGGAAAACAACAAAACGATTGCTACACTGAAACGTGACGGTGCATCCATCTACACTGTGATCCAAGGTAAAACAGCACGTTTCAATGATGTGCTGCCAGTTTGGGCCAAAGATCACATTGCGAACCTGTCCGAGAAATTGATCGTTGAAGGCACTGGCAAGAACTTGTTCGAGCCAAAGCGCAGCATCACTCGTGCAGAATTCGCAGCGCTGGTTACCCGTTCGCTCGGAGTTCAACCTGTAACGTCGTCGACCTACAAGTTCAATGACGTTGTCTCTTCCAAATGGTACGCTGGTACAGTAGCTGCTGCTGCTGAGATCGGCCTGGTACTTGGTGATGACAAAGGAAACTTCAACCCGAACGCGCCAATCACGCGTAAAGAGGTAGCTGCTATCGTCGTTCGCGCGTCGGAGTATGCCGGAAAATCTGTTAAACTGACAGATGCGGAAGCAACTGCAGCCCTGGCTGGATTCAAGGACACTGCTAACCTCGGATGGGCAAAAGCTGAAGTAGCGGCTGCTGTCAAAGCTGGTCTGGTTCTTGGTCAATCCAAGACTCAAATCGCTGGCAACGCCTTCGCTAACCGTGCTGAAGCGGCAACGCTGATCGCACGTTACCTGCCTAACGCTGGTCTCTCGAACTAATTCTTCTTATACCAGTGTAAAGCGGCCCTTCGGGGTCGCTTTTCTGTTTTATTGAAGGTATTTTACTCGTCCAGAAGGACTAGCCTCTAGGTAGTGTCACTTGCTTCTCTAGCCCAGCGTATAAAAAGATCATTTAAGACATACATACAAAAGGACCTGGCCTCCATAATGCGGAGAACAGGTCCTTCTGATTTCTACGTCCATTTTAAAAGCTTAAAATGCTAAAAGCTACCTTGATCATAGATTAACTAAATATCATTGGATCCTCAAGCCTTAGAGGGATCGAAAGAGCTTTTCAACGACACAACCCGGTTAAATACCGGCCGCTCGGAGCTCGTAAACTTCGGATCCACGCTATAGTAACCGTGACGGAAGAACTGAAACTTGTCGCTGGCTGCGGCATTTTTCATCTCCGGCTCGACAAATCCATCCAGCACCTGCAGGGAATTCGGGTTGATACATTCTAGGAATGACTTACCGTCCTCTTCGGCCTCACTTGCAATAAGCGGTTCAAAGTGGCGGAATTCCGCCGGAACAGCATGGGAAGCTTCGACCCAGTGAAGAGTACCCTTAACCTTGCGTCCAGTAAAGCCGCTTCCACTCTTCGTCTCCACATCATAGGTGCAGCGAAGCTCGACAACTTCACCCGACTCATTTTTGATGACTTCTTCACACTTGATGAAGTAAGCATGCTTGAGACGGACTTCATTGCCTGGGAACAGACGGAAATACTTGGCCGGCGGGTTCTCCATAAAGTCATCTTGCTCGATATAAATCTCGCGAGAGAACGGAATTTGGCGCGTACCCATCGCTTCATTCTCGTTGTTGTTCTCAGCCTCCAGCCACTCCACTTGTCCTTCCGGATAGTTGGTAATGACGACCTTGAGCGGTCTGACGACAGCCATCGTGCGCGGTGCCTTCAGCTTTAGATCCTCGCGGATAAAATGGTCCAGCATCTGCTCGTCAACGACGCTATATGCTCTGGCAACACCAATCTCGCGGCAGAAGGTGACGATTGCCCCTGGCGTGAAGCCTTTGCGGCGCAGTCCGCTGATCGTCGGCATGCGGGGATCGTCCCAGCCGTCCACGACGCCTTCGTCAACAAGCTGCTTGAGCTTGCGCTTGCTCATGACTGTATTGGTCAGGTTGAGCCGGCCGAATTCATATTGACGCGGACGCGCCTCCATCTCGCAATGCTCAATGGCCCAGTCATAGAGAGGGCGATGATCTTCGAATTCCAGCGTACAGATAGAATGCGTGATGCCCTCGATCGCGTCGCTCAACGGGTGAGCGAAATCATACATCGGATAGATACACCAAGCATCCCCAGTACGGTGATGATGCGCATGCGAAATTCGGTACAACACCGGGTCGCGCAGCGTAATATTTGGCGAGCTCATATCAATCTTGGCACGCAGCACCCGCGCTCCATTCGGGAATTCGCCAGCGCGCATACGTGCGAACAAGTCCAAATTTTGTTCAACGCTGCGGTCGCGATAAGGACTGTTGACGCCGCGCTGCGTCAGCGTTCCGCGCAGTTCACGCATCTCCTCCACCGTCGAATCATCAATGTAGGCAAGGCCTTTGCGAATCAGCAAAAGTGCACGCTCATAGAACTCCTCGAAGTAATCCGAAGCGAAGCGAAGCTCCTCCCACTCGAAACCGAGCCAACGCACATCCTCCTGGATGGAATCGACATACTCCGTATCTTCTTTGACCGGGTTCGTATCGTCAAAACGCAAATTTGTGCGTCCGCGGAATTCATCGGCAACCTCGAAATTCAGGCAGATAGATTTGGCATGGCCAATATGCAAATAACCGTTCGGTTCCGGCGGGAAGCGCGTAGCGACTTGCTGCGTGCGGCCGCTCTCCACGTCGTCAACAATAATTGCGCGAATGAAATTAGAAACCGGAGGATTCTTCGTATCCATGCGACCACCCAACCTCTCTATAAATTGTATCCTACTATTGTACACAAAATAGCCCCCTAATATAAGGGGGCTAACGCCACTTGGTGGCGAATTGAATTTCTGTAGAAGCAGGAATGTGACAGCCAGACTCTACTTGGAACTAGTCCTACAAATGATCCTACACTTGATCCCTACATCTATTCCCTACAGCTGCTTCTCAATCTCTCCCGCAATGTCTTGCGGCAGTACATTAGGCTCGAAGCGGGCGACGATTTCACCGTTGCGTCCAACGAGGAATTTGGTGAAGTTCCATTTTACATCGTTGCTTTGCAATTGCTCTGGAGTGAACATGCCTGCAAAACGTTGGCCGCTGGCCGATGAGTCAAAACCTTGGAATGGCGCTTCCGAGGTTAGCTGGTTGAACAACGGATGCGCGTTTTCGCCGTTGACATCGGTTTTGGAGAACAACGGGAAGCTCACTCCATAGTTCAATTGGCAGAAACCTTCAATATCCGAGCTTGTACCCGGTTCTTGGCCGGCAAACTGATTGCTCGGAAAACCGAGAATCTCCAGACCTTGCTCTTTGTATTGGTCATACAACGCCTGCAGTCCTTCATATTGAGGTGTCAGCCCGCACTTGCTCGCGGTATTGACGATGAGCAGTACCTTGCCCCTGTATTCGGACAGTCCAGCAGATTCTCCCTTAATCGTTTCCAACTTGTAATCATTAATGATAGCCATCTTCTGATTCCTCCTCGTAATGGTGTTGAATAAGTTCGTTAAGCTGTTGAACCTTGATTCTCAGTTCATCAAGCTCCTCTAGCTTCATACTCGACGAAATCTTGCAGAGGCGCTCCGGAATGCTCGATGCTTTCTCACGCAGTCCGGCTCCCTTCTCAGTCAGGAACACCCTCAGCACCCGCTCATCTACGCTGTCACGAACCCGATTGACAAAACCTGATGCCTCCAGCTTCTTGAGCAAAGGGGTTAGTGTGCCTGAATCCAAATAGAGGCGTTTCCCCAAGCACTTAACCGCAACCCCGTCCTCCTCCCACAACGAAAGGAGCGTCACATACTGCGTATAAGTGAGGCCAAGCTCCTGCAGCATCGGGCGGTATAATCGGGTTACCTCCTTAGAACATGCGTAGAGGGCGAAGCAAAGTTGCTGATCCAGCCGAAAGGAGGCACTCGCTCCCTGTCCAGCCGCACCGGCTGGGGCAGTCGAAACCTGCAGGCGCGACTTAGAATGGGAATCGGATGAACTCATGAGCAGCACTTCCTCTTAAATAAATTGCATACAACTTAATACTTATCATTTAGCTTAACACTCCCATTTCTCGAAGTCAAATTCACCTATTTCCTGGCTGGTCAACTTATCTGCATCCCCATTTCCAGGCTACACTTTACAGGCCATGGAACTGCCTGATAAACTAACTTTGATATATGTTAACTAAATTTCATAGAATTAAGGTTTACTAATAACTAAGAAAAGAGCGATTCTTATGACCAATGTTTTCAAAGATGTTGCTGTACCTCCAAATTGGGATCAATTGGCTGATGGAGTCTTATCCGGAACATGGCTCACTCGAAAGGAAGCAAGAGAGATTCTGGACGCCGATGAGTTGCAGTTACTGCCGCTGTTGCAAGCGACTTTCCGCATTCGCCGCCATTATTTTGGACGCAAGGTGAAACTGAATATGCTTCTGAATGCCAAAAGCGGGCTCTGCCCGGAGGATTGCGGTTACTGCTCTCAATCTATTGTTTCCAACGCCCCGATTCCAAAATACGCGCTGCTCGACCGCGAGACGCTGCTTGCCGGAGCAAGAGAAGCGTATGCACGCGGCGCAGGCACCTTCTGTATTGTAGCGTCCGGCCGCGGTCCGAGCCGCAGCGAAACGACGCGCATTGCAGATATTGTCCGTGAGATTACGACTGAGCTGCCACTTAAAGTATGCGCCTGCCTTGGCCAGCTCACTGCTGATCAAGCAAGCCAACTGCAGGACGCCGGCGTCAAACGTTACAACCACAACTTGAACACGAGCTCAGCCTATCATGACCAGGTCGTAACCACTCATTCCTACGAGGAACGATTAAATACGCTGAATAAGGTCAAACAAGCTGGCATGTCACCTTGCTCAGGAATCATTATCGGAATGGGCGAGTCGTTGGAGGACCGGATCGAAATGGCTTATGCGCTTAGAGAGCTGGATGCGGACTCCATTCCGGTAAACTTCCTGCATCCGATCCCCGGTACCCCAATGGAAGGACTCTCACCCGTTCGGCCGATGGATGGGCTGCGTATGCTCGCTTTGCTCCGGTTTGTTTGCCCGGACAAGGAAATTCGTGTGGCCGGAGGCCGAGAGCTGACGCTGCGCTCGCTGCAGCCGCTCGCTTTATATGCTGCGAACTCCATCTTTTTGGGCGATTATTTGACCACCTCGGGGCAGGAATGGAAAAAGGATCATGAAATGCTGGAAGACCTCGGCTTCGAAGTGGAGCGGATTACACCTGAGGTAAGCGAAGAATGGGAAACGACCCTGCGTACGATCCCGGAATAACTAAAGGGATGCCTCAGTTCAGAATGATGAACTGAAGGCATCCCTTTGCTATGTAGGAAATAGTTCCAGATTACAATGCCGCACCGGACCGCTCCTGATGGAGCTTACGGAATTTGTACGCCATGGCAAGTCGCCAAGGAACCAGCATACCAAAAGCCAGTAAGAAAAATATCGAAGCGGTTTGCAGAACAGATACATATTGCTCCACCACATCATGCAGCACGAGCCGAATCGCCAGGAGGATCAGAATCAGGAAGAAAAACGCCTTAGAGCGGCGTAAGTAAACGTCCTCGCCCACAAACTCCATCTTGGAAGTCAAAATAAGCGGAATCGAAAACAGCAACGCGCCGGTTGCAAAAGCTCCAAGTGCCCAACTGAGCGGAATATGCGTTTCTGGCACGACAAACATAAGGAAGCCCGTAGCCATTCCGAGCGGTGGAATAAGTATTTTGCGCATGGTCGCCGGCTTCCGAGTGGAGCGAACACGGACCATGATAATCGCGAGCCCTCCCAGCAGCGGGATGAGCAGAGACCAGAACGGCGAAATTTGAATGGAGAGGTTCATCGAACATCGGCACTCCTCTTGGAGAATAGGCACATCCAAGCGTCGAAACATCCTGCGCTTGGGGCTTTTGTACATCTTCCTTCATCGTATCGGAAATAAATCTCCAGTGCAAATCTATTCTCCTGTTAAATGGAAAAAACACCGAACCAAGCCTAGGCGGCTGATTCGGTGTTCCATTCAGGGACAGGGCTGCTCAGCGCGCAGATTGCGCGGAGCGCGACCTAATCCCCTTCAGCGTCTCGCGGATGAAGGCGGGCTCGTCCTGCGGCGTGCGGGAGGTGACGAAGTTTTTGTCGACGACCACCTCTTGGTCCACATAATTCGCTCCGGCATTGGCCAGATCATCCCTGAGCGCCGCATAACAAGTCAGCGTGCGGCCCTTGGCCAGCCCGGCGCTGATCAGAATCTGCGGTCCGTGGCAGATGGCCGCGATCGTTTTGCCCTCCTCGTCGAGCCTCTGCACGAACGACTGAATACTGGAGTCATTGCGCAGCGCCTCCGGCGAGGAGCCGCCCGGAATGACTACGGCGTCATACTCCTCCGGCTTGGCATCCTTAATGCTCAGCTCTGCCGTATACTCCACCTTTTGCTGTTTACCCTGAAGCTTCTCACCGGCTTTGAGGCCGATAATCACCGTCTCATGACCCTCCGCGCGGATTGCTTCATATGGAGCCTGCATCTCGCTGTCCTCAAATTGCGATCCGAGCAAAAATGCAACCTTTACCATGTTGATCCTCTCCTTTGCATGATGGTCTCTTAACACACAATATACTATTACCCTTCCTAAAAAATAGGAAACGAGCTTCTGCTCTGAATGCCATCTTTCGACAAAAAGTAATTTAGCTGTAACCTTCTGCTCCTAAACCCAGTCTAAGATAGTAGTTAAATGTTTCCTAATCAAAGGAGGTACTTATCATGAACTATTGGAACCCGCATCCAACCGCAATCCATGGCTCTCTGCCTCGGAAGCTGCTGTTAAGCTTGGTGGGAGCCGCTCTGATTGGCACCGCCATCCTGCCCGCGCAGTCGCAGTCCGTATCGGCAGCTGGACAAACATCAGGTGGAACCGCAGTTGCTGCTGCTGACAAAAGCACTGGGCTGAAGGTGTCGACCAAGACAATCACCCATTCCAAGGAGTCTTTGAAGGCTGTCTTGAATATTCCGGTCATCAGTGGAATGAAGGATACGAACTACCAGAAACAGCTCAATAAAACCTTGGAGAACAATGCGATTAAGGGCCTGGAGTCCATGCGCAAGCAGGCGGAAAAAGTCTTGGCTCAATCCAAAAAGGACGGAGACCCTTTTCAAAAAAATGAACTTAAGCTGCAGTTCTCAGCCAATTTTGGCAGTTCGCTCACCGAGGGCGGCTTCCTTTCCCTGAAGCTGCATACTTATTCTTACGCCGGTGGTGCTCACGGCATATCCAACATCGAAACCTACACAATCGCCAACGGGGCGAAAGCTTCCCGCATCACGCTGAAAACCCTCTTTGGCGAAGCATTCGCCTCCACGATGAACAAAGAGATCAAGCGGCAAATTAAAGCGGACCCTGAGCGCTACTTCCAGGACGCCTTTACTGGCGTCCAAGAGGATCAGACTTTTTATATCGCTGGCGATAAGGTGCGCGTTGTTTTCCAACCCTATGAGATCACACCTTACGCAACCGGAATTCCGGAATTCGAATTTCCGCTTCCTAAAGCGGATAAGAGCAACACCCCCTCCTTCTCCGTGAAGGTGAACGGAAAGCTGCTGAGCGGAGTAAACATCGAACAGAGCACAGAGGGAGTGGCCATGATTCCCGTCCGCCTGACCGCAGAAGCACTTGGCTATAGCACCGTATGGGATGCGGCATCCAGCACTCTTGAGCTCAAAAAGGACGATGCCTGGACATCCCTCACGAAAGGCAATGACAGCTACAGCTACAACAAGTCCGCTCCTGTCAGCCTTGGAGTTGCTCCCGTCGTTGACAAACAAGGCCGCCTGACAGTGCCGCTGGCCTTCTTCACGGAAATTCTGAAGGCCTCTGTCGATTACAATGGGGATGAGATAAATCTCCAAACCTAAGATCATGTGCATCATCCGGTAAAACCAAAAAAAGCCCCGCCACCTGCCGAATGACGGCTAGGATGGCGGGGCTTGCTGTTTCAAATGACGACTGAGGTCATAGATCTATGAGCGCAGCCCTTCCCGTTTAGAGGATTGTGGCATCCTGGACGGAGCGCGGAACACTGTCGTCGAGACGTTCGGTGCGCACTGCACCCGCTTGACTCATGATGGCTTTCACATCGCGAGCATCCTTAGGAGCTGTCTCGGCAAACACCAGAATGCGCCCCTCCTGCACTTCCTTCTCAAAGCGTTCAGCATCGCTTTCGGCAAATCCCATGCCGACAAGACCGCCGACAATACCCAGAGCGCTTGCACCGACGGCAGCACCGCCGAGTGCCGCCAGGATTGGTCCTGCAGCGAGCAGCGGACCCACGCCTGGGATCGCCAAAGCGCCCAAGCCCGCCAGCAGCCCTACCGTTCCTCCCGCCAGGCCGCCTGTCGTCACGCCGGCAGCAATACCCTCCGGCGCCATCGTGCCGGACTCGTCCAGCACACCTTCGTAGTGCTCGCGGTCGCGAGTCAATACGGACAGCTCATCCCTGGAGTAGCCTGCGGCCTGCAGCTCCTCAAGTGCGCGCATGGCCTGTCTGTCATTTTCGAAAATTCCCACGTAACGTACTGCCATAATAAACGCCTCCATATTGGTTCGCATTCCGCAACGCAGAGGGCTGAAAGGTTCAGCCGTTCTGTACAGCCTTTTTCAAGGCTTAACTGCGGTTCTGTAATGCTTTTACCCCAAAAGAAGGCGCCGCAATCGACCAATATTAACTATTCCCGATTTAACTGCCGAGCACGAAATTGTTTAAATTGAAAATAGATGGTGCAGCCGATGCAATAACCAAGAATGGCAGCGAGAGCAGCAGCGAACATCATGCCCAGAAAAATATATCCGGCGACAGACCAACCGAGCGCAAAGAGAATGAGTGAAATGGTGAGAAAACCTACAGCGAGTGAATTATGGAATGGGGATTTCCTTCACCTAAGAAACCAACTTCCCTTATTGGATTTAGACCAGCATCAAAGAATCGGAGAAAGAAGTCGGCTTACGGACTCTTTAAACTTGTTCCAGATAGAGCGAGAATCGTAGTCCTCCAGCGACAGCTCCCGACAGTGCAGCAGATCATCTTGGAAAATGCGCTGCAACCGCATTGCGGTTCCAGAATCATAGATGAACGCATTAACTTCAAAGTTTAATTTAAAGCTGCGAATATCGATGTTGGCTGTGCCGACAGAGGCGATATTTCCGTCTACGACGAGTGTTTTGGCATGAAGGAAGCCATTTTCGTACAGATAACACTTAACGCCTGCGCTCAAAAGCTCCCCAAAATAGGAATGAGACGCCCAATAAACGAAGAAATGATCGGGCTTGCTCGGCAGCATCACCTTTACATCGACACCCGACAGTGCCGCCATCTTCAATGCATTCAGAAGGCTATCGTCCGGCACGAAATATGGCGTCTGCAGCATGACCGATATTTTGGCGGAATTGATCATCTTGATGTATCCGTTCTTGATGTGCTGCCATTCGGAGTCCGGACCGCTGGAAATAATCTGCATGCCAACGCTGCCGCCCGACTCGGGTGCAGGATAATAGCGACTGTCGGTAAGGAATGGCTGTGTGGAGGCCAAGCTCCAATCGAGCAGGAAGCGTCCTTGCAACTGCGCGACGGCTCCTCCCTGAATGCGCAGATGCGTGTCCCGCCAAAAGCCGAAGCGCTTCACCCTGCCGATGTACTCGTCACCAATATTGAAGCCCCCAACATACCCAATCTTGCCGTCAACAACGACGATTTTGCGATGATTGCGGTAGTTGAGACGAGGATTAATGAAGAAGATCTTAGATGGGAAAAAGGCCCCGACCTGACCGCCTGATTTGAGCAGCTTGCGCAAATATTTCTTATTCAGCCGAATGCTCCCGATATCATCGTAAATCAGGCGCACCTCAATACCCTCTTCCGCTTTGCGGATGAGCGTTTGCAGGATTCGTTTGCCCAGCTTATCCGCACGGATGATGTAATACATGAGATGGATATGATGCGTAGCTTCTTCCATATCCCTAATTAGAGAATCGAACTTGCTCTCGCCGTCCGTGAACACCTCGACCTCATTGTCCTGCGTGAACAGTGCATCGCTGGATACAAGGTTCATGTAAACCATATCCTGATAATAGGTCATCAGCGGATCATTGAAGGAATACAACCCCTTCTCAACGATGCGTTGCTGCGTCTTCAGCCGTTGGCGAGCATTTTTGAGCTGACTCATCTTGAATTTGAAAATTTTGCGCCGACTCAGATTCTGGCCCAGCAGCAGGTACAGCACAAAGCCGACGCCGGGAAGAAAGTAAAGCACCATCAACCAGGCCCAGGTCGAAGCGATGTTGCGCCGCTCCAAGAAAATGACCGCAATGGCCAGTACGATATTAAGAATATAAAAAATGGAATAGGCCTGCTGGAAATATATCAACTCGGCACCCGCCCTGTCTAAATAATCATCGCCGCTCCGGCGCATGAAGCGCGCAGAGGACAAGCTATTCCCAAGTATACCAGACTTGCCATTAAAGATTGCAGGCTTGTTCTCCCATCTTGAGAATAATCAAAAAGCAGGAAGCAAAAGCCATGTGGCTTTGCTGCCTGCTGGAAGGTGGACGGGAGCAGCCTCTCCCCCTTGCGGAAAGGATTATGCATGTGCTGCACGAAGCTCGCGAATGCAGCGTTCTTTTCAGGCTATTTGTCGGTAATGATCAATGCTGGAGTTTCTCCAGCTGGGAATGTGCTCACATCTGTCGATATAGGTCCAGTCGTTCGGACCGATTCAATTTCGTTGGCCACACCGCCGAAGTTCACCAGTTGAAACGATAGTTGGAACGCGGCTCCATTGGCCACACCAGTGTATACCACGAGGGCCCGGGTCGTTTCGAATGCTTCGGTTTTAACCTCAAAATTGAATAGGCCGCCAGGAGCAAGGATTGAGCCAATAGGCGGGTTTCCCGCGGGTCCTGAAACAGAGGTAAGCGTGAAGGTAATGCCTTTAGTTTGATTCGAAACGTTGAAGCCTTGCGTATCTCCGAGAAGCGGCGGGCACGGCTTGCAGGGCTTGCACCGCTTCCACGACTTGCAACACTTGCACGGCTTGCATGGCTTGCGCGACTTGATTGGCTTGCGAGACTTTATTGGCTTAAGCGACTTGCTCGGCTTTTTATTCATGCCTTTCTTTAGAGCTAACTTTCCTCCCTGAGGCTGGGTCTTGAAACTGCTCGTTTCTGCTGACAGATCATCCATTTTTACACCTCTCCTTAAAATTTGATATCCAAAGAAGACTATATTGAAAAAGACCGACCTCTAAAATCTCTTGAACCTATTGATCAGCACGATAGCGGAACCCGGCTATTAAAAGTTCGATCTATTTTATCCTATGAAACTACCATGAATTTGGCTCCTGGCTAACGTCCAATTCCAATGCACTAATTCCATCGGGACTGACTTCAGCCCTTCCGCACTTTTTATCACCGGCATGAAGGCTGAGCTGGAGACCGGTTCCACCGTTTAGTATGCGGTACTGGGGCTTGTGCATGCGGCGGCTCGAAGTTGGAGAACTCAGCTTTCCTTTCAGACTATTTGTCGGTAATGAACAATTCTTCAACAGTGGTGTTAAAATCTATCGTTACGGGTCCAGTCGTTTTAATAGATTCAACATTCAGGGTAATACCGCCGATGTTCACAAGTTCAAACGAGAGCGGAAATGCATTTCCGTTCACCACACCTGTGTATACAACTAGAACCCGGTTAGTTTTGAATGCTGTGGATCTGACCTCGAAATTGAATAAACCGCCAGGAGCAAGGATCGAGCCAATAGGCGGATTTCCCGCAGGTCCGTCAACAGAGGTAAGCGTGAAGCTAATACTTTTAGTTTGATTCAAAACGTTGATGCCCATCGTAGTTCCAAGAAGCGGCGGACATGGCCTACATGGCTTGCAGCGCTTACACGACCTGCACGGCGGCTTGCCTGGTTTGCGCGACTTGATTGGCTTAAGCAACTTGCTCGGCTTAGATGACTTACTCGGCTTTTTTTTCATGTTTTTCTGCAGAGCCAGCTTCCCTCTCCGAGACGGGGTCTTGAAACGGCTCGTTTCTGCTAACAGATCATCCACTCTTACATCTCTCCTTAAAATTTGATATCCAAAGAAGCTCCTTTCAGGTTGTTTTGTCTTCAATGAAAAATTTTCCATCACTAGGGCTGAAAATTGTCGTTACAGGTCCAGTCGTTCTAATAGAATCAACATTTAGGGTAATACCGCTGGTGTTCACAAGTACGAACGAGAGCTGAAACGCTTCTCCGTTCACCACAGCTGTGTATACAACAGTAACCCGGTTCGTTTGCAATACTGTGGATTTGACCTCGAAATTGAATACACCGCCAGGAGCAAGGGTCGAGCCAATAGGCGGGTTTCCCGCAGGTCCGTTAACAGAGGTAAGCGTGAAGGTAATACTTTTAGTTTCATTCACAACGTCGACGCCTATCGTCTCTCCGAGAAGCGGCGGGCACGGCTTGCACGGCTTGCACCGCTTCCACGAATTACAAGGCTTGCATGAATTGCACGGCTTTTTTTTCCTGCGTTTCTTCAGAGCGATAATAACCAGTATAAGTAAAACCAGCCTTACGCCCCGGGGGGAGACCTTGGAGCTGCTGCTCGTTTCTGCTAGTGAATCACCCATTTCTATACTCCTCCTTTTAAATCACTAGAAACACACTGGCAATGGAGAGGTTCAACCTAATTTCTATCCTATGAAACTGGACTAAATCCGGCCCCTGGCTATCGACCAATCGAAGAATATTTTTATCTATCAATCCGCGTAGTCTTCCTTTTAGATCGCTGGAAGTGGGCGATCTGAAGCAACATAGTAGACTTGAACGGGCAGGTTGCAGGCTTGTTCGGTCTATTCTGAAAAGAAATCAAAAAAGCAGGAAGCGATGAGCCTTCCTGCTTTCTGTCGAATGTGAGCGATCAGCGAAATCGACTATGCCATGCAATCGCTCCCCTTGCTTCCAAGGGCGTATATGCTTTATAGCGCGATATTTCGCCTAAGAGTCAGATATTGTTATCAGGGCATTGCCGGATGTCGTTTCAGCATTGACTTTGACAGGCCCCGTGGAAGCAAGGTTGTCAACGCCAGTCAACACTCCTCCGCTATTTACAAGAGTAAACGAGACTGTGATCGGGGTTCCGTTCGCTGCCGTTCCGGTATATTTGATGTTGGCGCGTGTAGTATGTCCTGCTTTGCTTGTCACTTCGAAATCGGCCGTGCTTCCGGGAGGCAAAGGCGTATTAAGAGGAGGGGGCGGCTTTTCTAAGTCTCCGCTAGCGGTAGTAAGGGTCAACGTGATCGTTTTGGTGCTATTTTTAACATTGAAACCTTGCGTACTCCCGATTGGCGGCGGGCATCCGCACTTTCTTCTTTTCTTGATCAACTTGATCGCAATAATGAGTAGAATGAACAAGATCAGCCGTATGCCCAGGCTCACGCCTCTGCTGCCGCTTGTATTCGAAGGCTTAACATTCATCATTTCATCACTCCTTAAATAAAAAACCAAGCCATGCCCAGGCTCACGCCTCTGTTATGAGCTTTTATCCGTGATCGTCAAGGACGGATCAGCAAAGGCCGAGCCCTGATTGACGCTTGTGTTTATTAGCCCTGTGGCTTTGACATTCTGAATTCCGCCGTTAGCGCCATTTATTAGGGTGAATGATAGTGTAATCGGGGTTCCGTTCGCTGCCGTTGCGGTATATGAGATGTTAGCGCTGGTATGGTTTTTAGTTTCATCTGTTTTAACTTCAAAATTCTCTCTGCCATTGGGAGCAAGGGTTGTGCCGACGGCCGGGGGCGGACTTTGCAAATCTCCGGTAGCGGAAGCAAGGGTAAATGTGATGCTGCTCGTTTTGTTTAACACGTTAAATCCTTGCGTTTCTCCAATGATCGGAGGCGGGCACACGCATTTTTTCTTTCTTTTTTTGATTGCAATTAGGAGCAAAATAAACAAAACCAACCTTATACCTAGACGCGGACTCTGGATGCCGCTCGTCTTCAATTCTAAACTGTCCATTTCCCTCTCTCTCCTTCTAATGAAAATATCAAATACTCTCGCTAGCGGTACTCCCTTCTCCGGTTCGGGTCTTTTAATAGAAACGTTTGCAAAAAAAAAGCTGGTCTATCTTCTCTTACTCTATGAATCTGGAACAGGATCGGCCCCTGGCTATTGACCTATCAAAAGCCCATATTTTTGCATCTTAATCATAGAAAAAGAATTAATCGTCAACATTGACAAGACTTTCGTAACCGTCTAATGTGCGAAGGAGATAGGCCGCACTGGCTGCCTAATAAATATGAAAACGATTATACTTCGGGAGGAATCAGGAACATGAACTTCAAGGAAGCGGCGGGTGTACAAGCAGCCGATGTTGTGACAAGCGGCATGAAGGTTGGTCTGGGAACCGGATCCACCGTTTATTATACGATTCTGGAGCTGGGACGCCGGATGAAGGAAGAAGGGCTGCAGTTTACCGGTGTACCGACTTCGGAGGCGACAGAAAAACTGGCTTTGGAGCTGGGCATTCCGCTCGCGGAGCTATGGGAGCTGGAGCCGCTGGACGTGACGATCGACGGCGCGGATGAGGTCAGCGACAGCCTCGATCTGATCAAGGGCGGCGGCGCGGCCCATTTTCGGGAGAAGATGGTGGCGACTGTTTCAAAAAGGCTTGTCATCGTGGCGGATGAGTCCAAAGCCGTGGCTAAGCTGGGCGCGTTCACCGTGCCGGTGGAGGTTGCCGTCTACGGTTGGCGGTCCACCGCGCGCCGTGTGGAGGCAGAAGGCTGTGTCGCTGTACGCCGCGAGCGGAGCGGCGAGCCAGTGCGCACTGACAACGGGAACTACATTCTCGACTGCGATTTCGGTCTTATAGTAGACCCTGGCGCAGTCGACCGCAGGCTCAAATCGCTGCTCGGCGTCTTGGAGACAGGCCTGTTCGTTGGTATGGCGGATACGGTTTATGTCGCTGGTCCACAGGGCGTACGCGTTCTGAAACAGCAGGCAGGTGAATAGATCTCTACGATGAAAATGAATATGAAAAATAGACACCAAGACAAAACCATCGTCCTCACAGGAGGCGGCTCTACCGGACATGTGAGCGTCAATCTGGCGCTGATTCCCGGGCTGCTGGCAGACGGTTGGTCCGTTCATTACATCGGCTCAAAAGATGGCATCGAGCGCAGCCTAATCGAGCCGCTAAAAGGCGTGACCTACCATGACATTTCCACTGGCAAGCTGCGCCGCTACTGGGATAAGCGCAATCTTTCCGACATGCTGCGCGTCGGTAAAGGATTGGTGCAGGCAGCGGCGCTGCTGCGACGGCTGCGGCCGGATGTTGTATTTTCCAAAGGCGGCTTTGTGAGTGTACCGGTTGTGCTGGGAGCGAAGCTCAACCGCATTCCAGCCATCATCCACGAGTCCGACGTAACACCTGGACTTGCCAATCGGATCGCGATTCCTTGCGCGACTGCCGTCTGTACGACTTTCCCCGAGACGGCCGCTTATATCCGTGGCGCACGCGTTGTGCAGGTTGGTCCGCTCGTGCGGCCGGAACTGTACAACGGCGATGCGGAGCGCGGGCGGAAGCTATGCGGCTTCGACCGCAGCCGCCCCGTGCTGCTCGTCATGGGCGGCAGCCTCGGCTCCCGCCGCCTTAATGAAGCAATCACCGAGGCGCTGCCGGAGCTGCTACCACGCTGGCAGATCGTCCATCTGCGCGGCAAAGGGCAAGTCGCCAGCGGAGCTGCAGCGGCTGGTGGATCGGCGGCGAGCGGGTTAGCGGCGAATCGTTCGGCGACTGGTCGTTTGACTGTGAGCGGATTAGCGGCGGGCGGTTCAATGGCGAGTGAATCGGCAACGAGCGAGTCCGTTTCAGAGCCGGGCTACCGCTCCTTCGAGTATTTATCGGAGGAGCTGCCCGATGTGCTGGCGCTGGCCGATGCCGTGCTGACGCGCGCAGGCGCCAACGCTCTCTTCGAGATGCTGGCACTGCGCAAGCCAATGCTGCTTGTGCCGCTGCCGCTCTCGCAAAGCCGCGGCGACCAGCTCCGTAATGCAGCCTCCTTTGAGGCTGCTGGGCTTGCTCGCGTGCTGCCGGAGGAGAAGCTGAGCACGGTCACGCTGCTGCAAGAGCTGCGGGCGCTTACCACTGGCGATCCGGAGCTGCAAGACCGCTTGATAGCAGCAGCTCCCGCTGATCCGCTGCCACAGCTGCATGACCTGATACGCCAGACGGCGAGAGGGCGCAGCTGACCGACAATCTCAAATTAAAAAAAGCGTTCCAAAGCTGTGTGTTTTCAGCTTTGGAACGCTTTTTACGCATGGGGTAGCCATGCGTAGGATATTGTTGCGCGCGGGGTACCCGCGGGCAAGGATGGTTAGGCGCGTGCTGCCGCCTGCGGCACGCGCTGTTCCACCAGCGCGCGAACGTCGTCCGCGCTGTCCAGATCTAGAGCGGCGGCGGCAAGCTCCGCCAGCTCGGACTGGTTCAAGCGCGAGAGCAGCGCGCGCGTGCCGAGGATGGCGGACGAGCTCATGCTGAACTCGTCCAGGCCCATGCCGAGCAAGAGCGGCACCGCCAGCGGATTGCCGGCCATTTCGCCGCACATGCCGACCCACTTGCCTTCGGCATGGGCAGCGCGGATAACGCGGTCGATGAGGCGAAGCACCGGCGGATGGAGCGGATCGCTCAAGTAGCTGAGCTTCGGGTTCATCCGATCGGCCGCCATCGTGTACTGCACGAGATCATTCGTGCCGATGCTGAAGAAGTCGACCTCTCGTGCCAGACGATCCGCCATCATGGCGGCGGCCGGAATCTCGATCATGATACCGGCTTCCATATCATCTCGGAACGGCTTGCCTTCAGCGCGCAGCTCCTCGCGCGCCTCTTCCAGCAGTGCCTTGGCGCGCCGCCACTCGCCGAGCGTAGCGACCATCGGGAACATTACCTTGATGTTCCCGTGTGCGCTGGCGCGCAGTATTGCTCGCAGCTGGGTCTTGAACAGCTGCGGACGGTCCAGGCTAATGCGCAGGGCGCGGTAGCCCAGGAAAGGATTGTCCTCGCGCGGCAGCTCCAGCAGCGGCAACTCTTTGTCGCCGCCGATATCCATCGTGCGGATCACGACAGAAGCATCCGGGCCGAGCGCCTCTGCAGCGGAGCGGTAAGCACCGTATTGCTCGTCCTCACCGGGCAGCGTGTCCCTCCCCATATAAAGGAACTCAGTGCGGAACAAGCCGATGCCTTCTGCGTCATGTTTTTTCGCCTGGACGGCATCCTGAGCGCTGCCGATATTGGCAGCCAGCTCGACCTGCACGCCGTTAGCGCTGACAGATGGACGGCCGCGGAAAACTTCATTCTCGGCCTGGCTGCGGCGGTATTCTGCTTCGAGCGCACGATAACGCTCCAGCTCTTCCGCTATTGGATCAACGATGATTACGCCGCTGAAGCCGTCTACAATTACAGTCTGTCCATCTTTTATATCGTTTAGCGCCTCGCCCGCGCCGACTGCGGCAGCGACGCCGACAGAACGCGCGATGATGGCGCTATGCGAGGTCCGGCCCCCGACGGCTGTCGCAAAACCAGCCACCTGCTTCGGGTCCAGCTGTGCCGTATCGGATGGAGTCAAATCCTCCGCGATGAGCACCTGCTTGAGCGGGGCTCCAATAGCCTCTAGGTAATCCTCCCAGACGATATGGCCTGGAACTGATACAGAAATTACAGCTCCCGCTGCTTCAGCTCCTGCATTACCCCCGATTGAGGAGTGTTCGGCTCCCTCGCTCCCTGCAATTGCTACAACGGCAGATAAAGCTTGGTCAGCTGACGCAGTTACAGCTGATGTCGTTGGATCAGTTGAAGCCGATGCAGTTACCGCAGTTGCTTCTCGGACAACGCTTGGCTCTGTCGCCAAGCCGACATCTGTCGCTCCTTGCAGGATGCGGATGACCCGCTGACTCACGTCGCGCACATCAGCAGCGCGCTCCCGCAAATACGGGTCATCCAGCGCGGCGATGACCGACGCCACCTCTTCTGCCGTCTCCCATAGAGCGGAGTCGGCGGCCTGCAGCCCCTCGGTGATACACTCGCGTGCCACGCCCACCAGTTCCTCGTCTTCCAGCAGGAAGACGTGAGCCTCAAAAATCTCCGCCTCGTGCTGGCGCCCCTCGGCGCTCATCCGCTCCCGGATCGCTTCCAGCTCCCGGGATGCCTGCGCCACGGCGGCGTCGAAACGCTCCGCCTCGCGCCCAGCCTCCTCCGCCGCGATCGATCTCGCGGCGACGGACAATTCCGCCCCGACCCGCTTCGCGAGGCCGATGGCATAACCCGGGGCGGCTCCGATTCCCTGAATCGTTCTCATCGCCACCCGCTATTCCGCTTCCGCGGAGCTTAGAACCGCTCCGATCGCGTCCACAACAGCCTCGGCCCCTTCGCCTTGGGCCGCAACCGTAACAACGTCGCCTTGCTTAGCGCCGACCGACAGCACCTTCACGAGACTTTTTGCATTGCTGCGAATGTCGCCTTTAATCAGATGTACGTCACCGGCAAAAGGCTTCGCCGCCTCGACAATTTTCCGCGCTGGACGGGCGTGAATGCCCGTCGGATTTACAATCGTGAATGTTTTTTCCATTTCCGATTAATCTCCTCTCATATCCCCAAGGAGCCGCGCTTTCCCTTGCGCAGCCCTCTATGGATCCCCATGTTTGTTGCATGTTCTTTTTCTTGCTGTATAAGCTGAACTTAGAAGCTTAACAGCGGTACCCGCTGCGCGAACCGATCTGTTGTAGTGGGATTCCTTCTACAAAGGCGACCACATTAAATGGATGGGTTCGCTCCAAATCTCTTCTGCTGCTCGTTCCCTTATCTCCCCAAAACCAATCACTTGCTAAAGCTTCTTCTTAATCTCATCCTTCAGTTCCTCCGAAGAGGTTCCGAATATAGCCTGCACCGCGCCTTTACCGAGGCGGATTACGCCGACAGCGCCCAGCTTCTTGAGGTCAGCGTCACGTATTTCCTTGTCGTCCTTGACGACGAGACGCAGACGGGTGATGCAAGCGTCCACGCTCTCGATATTGCCAGCGCCGCCAAGCGCAGCCAGCACCTGGGATGCTTTATCATTAGTGGCGCCGAGTGCGGAGCTGCCAGCGACATCTTGCGGATTTCCGCTTGTGCCGGTTTCGGAGGCTTCTTCGTCCTCGCGGCCCGGCGTTTTGAGATTCAGCTTGATGATTAGGAAGCGGAACAGCACATAGTAGACAGCCGCAAATACCAGACCGACTGGAATGAGAATGAGCGGGTTCGTGGCAAGCTGATAGTTGATCAAATAGTCGAGCAAACCAGCCGAGAATCCGAAGCCAAGCTTGACGTCAAGCTCGTACATAATCCAGCCGCTAATACCCGCAAGCACAGCATGGACCACATACAGCAGAGGCGCGACGAACATGAACGCGAATTCAAGCGGCTCCGTGATACCAGTCAAGAACGAGGCAACAGCTGCCCCGATGAAAATGGAGGAAACCACTTTACGACGCTCTGGACGGGCAGTGTGGATGATAGCCATAGCCGCCGCAGGCAACGCGAACATCATGATCGGGAAGAAACCAGTCATGAACATACCCGCCGTGCGGTCGCCGGCGAAGAAACGGTTCAGGTCGCCCGTCACTACTTTGCCAGCTGCATCTGTGAACGTTCCGATCTGGAACCAGGCGATGCTGTTGAGAATATGATGCAGGCCAAACGGGAGCAGCAAGCGGTTCGCCAACCCGTAGATGAAAGCACCAACGCCGCCGAGACTGACGACCCAATTGCCGAACGTATCCAGCCAGTTTTGCACCGGACCCCAGATTAGAGCAAACACAATACCGATAAGAATCATGGAAACAGACGTGATGATCGGTACAAAACGCTTGCCGCCGAAAAATCCGAGCCAGTCTGGCAGTTTGATTTTATGGAATCGATTGTACATGTAAGCTGCAACAAGACCCGATGCGATACCGCCGAGTACGCCCATGTTGAGCACGCTGTCCTTGCCGATGATGCCCGGGAACACTAGCGGACCTGCTTTCAGCACATTCTGCAGCACTAAGTAAGCAATGACCGCTGCCAGTGTGGCAACAGCATCACCAGCCATACCTATCGCAACGCCAACTGCGAAAATAATCGGCAAGTTATCAAAAATCGCCGAACCGCCTGCGGCCAGGAACGGTGCGATATAAGTGTTGATCCATTCGCCAGTGCTGCCCCAACCGAAGTCAGTGACGTAGTTAATATTGCCGAAGCGCAGCAGAATCGCCGCCGCAGGCAGCGCTGCCACTGGCAGCATGAGAGATTTCCCGATTTTTTGCAAAAAAGCTAACATAACTTTACCTCCCTATTCATCATTAAGTTTGTTTAAGGGTTATCGTATAATTCCCAGTTGCGCCAGCCTTAACGGTGCCGTATTGACAGTCAACCTTCTCGGCCGCTTCTTCCTCCGCCACGATGACCGGAGAGATGAGCGAATGGCCGGCGGCGCGGATTGCTTCCAGGTCGAACTCGATCAGCGGTTGACCGGCCTTGACGGCATCGCCGGTTTTGACCAGCGCTTTGAAGCCGCTGCCCTGCATGGATACCGTATTGATGCCGATATGGATCAGCAGCTGCAGTCCGGATTCATGCTCCACGATGACCGCATGATGCGTGTCGATCAGATGCGCAACAACTCCATCAAACGGAGCGACAGCAACGCCTTCGGATGGGTCGATCGCGGCTCCAGGGCCCATCATACCTTGGGCAAAAGCTTCATCCGGCACTTCCGCCAGCGGAACAAGACGTCCTGTAATAGCGGCTGCGACCTCGACAACCTGAGCTTCTTTTTTGTTGCTGAATAGTTTTTTGAACATGGATAATCTCTCCTTATCAATAAAGTTATTTTGAAAGCCGGACCCCTCTACAAACGAGACGGATCGCGGCGTTGCCCGCGTCAGTTATCCCCTTGCCTGTAAGCCTCCAACAAACGATGCACATGCATCGCGAGGAATCCGATCTCGTTTTTGCCCACTGGCAAGCCGAGCTCCTTCTCCATCTTCTCTGCGGCGAGCGCAGCTATCCGATGCATTTCGGGGAACTTGTCGGCAATCTCGTCGGCAAACGGATTCGTGGCACTTTTACCTTCCGCAAGCCGGTCCAACGCATGATGCAGATGCATGACGAGTCTTGCGTAGTCGCTGCCTCTGCGTGGAATTGCGATCTCGCCCTCCTGCTCGATTAACGCGATCATCTCCGCCATTAGCTTGGTGCGTCGCGCCAGCTGTCCAGCCGACAGCTCCCCTGCAGCCGAATGGACATGAAAGGTTAGAAAGCCTACTTCCTCTTCGGGTATGGGAATTCCGAACGCTTCCTCGATCATGCGAGCAGCTTCTGCTGCAATAGCATATTCTTGAGGGAAGGCCAGCTTCGTCTCCTCCAGAAATGGATTGCTAATCTCCATTCCGCTATGCAGCCGAAATACAGCGAACTGAATATGACTCGGCAGCGCAAAATAAACTTTAGGACTGACGGGGATGCCCATATCCTCCCGAATTCGTTCAACGATTCGCTCGGCAATGGCGACGGATTCCGGTTCGATTTCCTCTAGCAGCAGACGGTAGCGTCCGGCCTCTTCCTTGTCGTCCAGCCGGTAGCGCTTCTCGATGCGCGGATCGTCTCCCGGAATGGTCTGCAGTCCTTTGGCCTCGAAGCCGAGTCCTTTGCCGAACAGTACGTATTCCTTGCCCGTATCCACGCGCACCGTCAAAATAACGTTATTGCCTACTGCGCGCTCGATTCGGTACTCTCTGCCACCGGACATCGGCTCCTCCTCCTTCCGCCCTTTCCTATTACCGTTCCCCGGTGGACGCAAAAAAACCAAGGATAGCGAACACAGGATAATAAACGCATTCGAAGGTGAATGCTGGTTTATCCGTGTTATCGCTTTCCTTGGCTCATGCCTAATCAAATAGTCGCACGCCTTAGAAACGGCTTATGAAGTTTATTTTTCATACATTCCGATAGAAAATACCCGATGCAAGTAAAAACTATAGCTCATCTAAAACGCTTTCGTCAACGGAAAGTTGCGCCAGCCGCCAGGCTTGCGGTATTGTTAATGTCATCTAATATCACATTTGAAATATAATTCAGTTATTATGTTATATTTTGTTCCATAAGAGGAAAAGGCAGGGGGATACGGAGTGGATATTCGACATATGCGGCTGGACGAACCAGCCCTTGGCACCTTCAGCGAAGAACGCGAGGAATACGAGCGCGATTATGCCCGTTTGATCCAGTCACCGGCGTTCCGCCGTCTGCAGGGCAAGTCTCAAGTGTTCGGCGCAGGCTCGGGCGATTACTATCGCACTCGGCTGACGCATTCCCTTGAGGTTTCTCAAATTGCTCGCGAGGCGGCTCGCCGACTGGCCAAGCATTATCCTTTTGTCGAGCAGGGCGAACATCCCGGACTTGTCGTCAGCCCTGCGGTGGTTGAATGTGCGGCGTTGGCGCATGATCTTGGCCATCCTCCTTTTGGCCATCGTGGTGAAGAGGTGCTTAACGGGCTGCTGCAGGAGCAGTACGGAATGAAGTACGAGGGCAACGCCCAGAACTTCCGCATTCTCATGTTTCTAGAAAAGCGCGCCGGCAGCGGCAGCGGACTCGATCTGACTGCAGCCGTGCTGCTCGCCGTCAACAAGTATCCTTATTGCATCGATGAGCCGGGCCGCCTAAAGGGCGTCTACGCGCCAGAATGGGAAATCATCCGCGAACTGCGCGAGCGATGGGATATGCCAGAGGGCGCCAAAACGCTGGAAACTCAGCTGATGGACTTATGCGATGACATCGCCTACTCCACTCATGATATTGAGGACGGCATCCGCGCCGGGAAAATCGGGATGGACCGGACCTTTTTTGAAAGTGAACATCTGCACTCCCATCTGGTCCAGGAAATTGTCGATGATGAAGGCAATAAAGACTTCCGCTGGGAAGAGGTCAACATCCCTGAGATGGTACGACGGGTGCTGGATGACTTCATTAGTCAGTGGGAGAGCATTTATATCGCCTGTGGACGCGAAGCATCCCGGACCCGCCGCGAAATCAAGGCTCGCTGGGTGAGCACATTCGCTGGAAGGATCGGCATCATTGACGAGGCAGGTTGGAAAAGAGTTACGTTTGTGCGCGATGACGCTTGCGACTACGAGCTGCTGCGCACGATGGAAATTCTCAAAAAGCTGGCTTGGGTGACGCTCATCAAGGACTTCCGCGTCCAGCGGCTGCAGATGCGCAGCGAGATCATGATCAAGCAGTTATGGGACAGCTTCATCAAGCCAGAAACCGGCCGCCTCATCGTTCCTTCCGACTGGCTGCAAAATTACGAAAGCCACGCTGCCAAATGGAGCTGGCCGCGCTTCGTTGCCGACTATATCGCCGGCATGACGGACGCCTACGCCGAGAAGGTGTACGCCGAGCTGTTCGCCAGCAAGTCCGGCTCGATTTATGAGATGGACTAAGGGGGACGACGCTGATAACGACGGTGTCGCGGGAACATCCTTTTCGCAATCCGCTCTGTTGATGGCTATAGCTCTGCAGGTAGATGTAAAAGGAAGTCTCCATGAACCGCTTAATTGCGGCCATGGAGACTTCCTTTTTTTGGTGCGCTTATTCACATTAAATTCCCATATCAGCCATAGCGCGGAGGGCTCCGAGGGAGCATTATGGATGGGAGCAGAGTGAAAAATAATCAGTAGAAACAAACGAGCAGTCCATTGCTTCCCCCAACTGCTCGTTGCAAAGATAGTCAGGCTTGAGCTACAGCCTGTTCATCGTAGGTAGGCGTCAGATCTGCCAACTTTAGTACCCGGAACACTCGATCCAGAATATCCTGCCCAACGTTTCCATTGGCTGATTCAATCTGAGAAATTTTGCTTTGTGTCGTGCCAGCTTCAGCTGCAAGCTGCTGCTGCGACAGGTTCAGCTGCATGCGGCGCGCATAAACCATATCGCCGATGACAACTGAAAAGCTCTTGAGATATTCGTCAACGCTTGGAACTTCCCCAGCCTGTTTAAGCAAGGTTTCAAAATCTTGTCCTAAACGTTTATCCATGCGAATCCTCTCCCTTTAGATTAATGTACTGCTCGGGCTGGGCATTGACCCGAAATTCAAGCAAAGGAACATGGCGAACAAGCTCTTTAACCAGCATGATCGTGTATGGCCGACCATCCTCCAAATGTGTTTGAAAGTACCTCTTGAATGAATCCTGCAAACCATGACGTTCCAGAAAGCGAAGGCCTCAAAGTAAGAGGGTATACAGCTGCCAAACATCAGAATCGCTTTTAGCTCTTTCGCCAAGAGCAGCGATGTCATCAAAAACGGGACTCCTCCCCGTCTCAGGGTCACGCATAAACTCAATTATTGTTCTCGTTATATCGTATACGATATAAACACGCAAATACTAGCGTATTTATACTCCCCTCCTCTCGAATGTGGAAATTCTTATTGATCGTAGCCTTAGTCTTTACATCGTCATCTAACAGAGCTCTTTTAAACAACAACTTGGCAAAAAAAACGCAGCAATAAAACTGGCTTGCCTACTTAAACGGAGGACTTGTTAGCGCTAAATTGGGCGCATTACTTTCAGCCTAGGATATTACATGGGCAGCATCAACGTTAGCAACGCCTCTAATACGGCCCACACCGCCAGCTCTATCAAGCGCCCTTTTCCTCCAGCCTACCCAAAGTCAGCCAGCAGGTTTTCTCATCCCCATCTCACCTTGGAAACTGCTTCCTATTAACCCAATACAAGCGTTTCATGGTAAACTAAAATCTAGACATTACGTCTTTAACGCCCCTTGCAATCGCTGAAGTTGAACGCTCCATTTGGCCTTCCAGAGGCGTCTCTTCAGCCAGCTTAAATGCATTTATATACCCAATCGTTACTATAATAGAGAGCCTGTTTGGGCTTGGCAAAAGCAGAGCTTCAAGCAATTCGCATGCTAGTACGCCAGCTTCAACTGTATACTCGAAGAAAGAAGGAAGACCCGTTATGCATCCATCACAGCCCGACTCGCATGGCGAAGCTGGCGCCTCGCCAAAGGGCCAAAGCCCGGATCCAGTCAAGCGGGCTCCCGGCCGGCCACGCGCCGAGGGTCACTTGCCCGTTCGTGATCTCATCTTGAAGACCGCCTCCAATCTGTTCATGGAACAAGGTTATGAGCCCGTTTCACTGAACCAGATCGCTGAGTTATGCGGCGTGACCAAGGCAACGGTTTATTATCATTTTGACAGCAAGCCGTCTCTGTTCACCGCAGCGGTGACGCGCATGCTGCAGTTTGCTCGCATGGGTACTGAGCGCATCCTGCTCCAGGAAGGAAGCTTGCGCGAGCGACTGCTTCAAGTAGCGGAGAAGAGGCTCGCTATGGTTCAGCATATTGAATTTGAAGCGCTCATGCGGGAAGCCTCCCACTATCTCGATTCCGGGCAGCGAACGGCTATTCGGGAGGCCGAGCAGCAGTTGCATGATCTTTTAAGCGATCATTTTGAACGGGCAGTAGCTGATGGAGAAGTCAAAAAGGGCAATCCTATGTTAATGGCCCATTCGTATACAGCCCTGCTCATGATAGGAAATCGGCAGGCTGCCAAACATATTTATGCTTCAACAAAGGAACTTGCCCAGCAGATCATGGACATGTTCTGGTCTGGAGTCGCCTAGACGGGGATGGAAAAGAACACAACTACGAGAGCACACCAGGACATTTTCCCAGCAGCCCAATCCAAAGAGAGGGATTACGGCATGTCCATCAAACTCAAATTGTCGTTTTTGATCTTTACCGTTGTGACGATTATGCTCAGCCTTAATCTTCTCGTCTTCTACCTATACTCTAACAGTCAGGGCCGCAACGCGGCCCAGCAGCAGATGTTGGCGGCGGAGGATCAGCTTCGATATGCCCTCAGCCCAACGCTGCGAACCGGGAATCATATGGACCAAGGCTTGTCCGATCGGCTGCGCGTCGCCTCAATAGCCGCTAGAGCCTTGCTCGGTCCAAAAGCAGAGCTTGTTACCAAGAGTCAGCTCGAGGAAACTCGCAACAAGCTCGCGCTAGACGATCTTACCTTGATTCAGCCCGAAGGCGATCAACTACACTCCATTCTGTCTACAGCTACCGATTGGGAGATCAAAGAGCTGTTTCCAGCAGGGGCACCAGAACATAACATTCTCATGCAGCTTTATGAGGATCAGTATGTTTCGCTTCCAGGAGGTATCAGCCTCAAGGATTACTGGGGTAGCTCGATGTCAACCCAAAATGGATCTCGCGTCATGTCCAGTTATTACTACGACGGTACGATGGATTACATTATCAGCAGCAACTATGTCGGAGACAGCTTGATCCAAGGCAGTCCGGCTGAGGGCGACAGTTTAGTGCTGGACGGTGCTACGATGGATATGCCTGGTTTACTTGAGGTCAGCGTGTTCAACAATGGACTGTTACTTTCACCCTCTGAAGCCGCTGAGGCAAACAGTGTAAGCGACAAAGGCGGCGAACTGAGCCCCACTGCTCTGGAGTTCGGTACTTATCGTCTCGTCTCCGATCAGGATTACAGTATGCTTCGCCAGGCTGCCGAAACCCGCCTGAATGTGCTGGACAGCAGAAAGATGAACGGTCGTGACGTGCTTCGGGGTTATATCCCTTTTACCGTTGATAATATTCGGGATTACGTACTGATCGTCACTTTGGACAAATCTGAATTCAAGCAAGATTCGCGCCAGCAGTTGATTCTGCTCTTCGCCATCTCGATTATGCTGCTTGTCATGACCGTCATCGTGAGCTACTGGCTGGCCGGAGTCGCGATCCGCAACCTGAAACTAGTCGTACGCCGCGTCAATCAACTGGCCGCTGGCAACTTCAATCATCCCATCTCTATTCATTCCCGAGATGAGATTGGCGAGCTGGCTTTGAGCGTCAACGTTATGGCGAACAGTCTCAATACGTATACGACGCAACTAAAAGATTCCGCAGAGGAGCTGCGCAGCACTAAGGAATACTTGGAATCTTTTTTTGCTTATACACGTGACGCCATCCATGTTTACACCTTAAACGGACAGCTCATGAGCGCTAATCGAGCTTTTGAGGTGATGCTGGGCTGGCGAGAGCAAGAACTCAAGGGAATTGGGATCAACCTGCTGCCTCCTGAACAGCTTCAAGATATAGAGCGCATGACCGAAAGTGTGCTGCTCGGAGTCCCTTGGGTGGATGCCGAGACCTGGATGTTAACAAAGGACGGCACACGTATTGAGGTCAGTACAACTGCTTCGCCAATTCGGGATCAGCATGGAGAAATTATCGCTATTTCTTGCATTACGCGTAATGTGACCAGCCGCAAGCAGACCGAGGATTTGCTTCGCCGGACCGAAAAGCTGACGATTGTCGGCCAGCTTGCTGCGGGAGTGGCACATGAAATCCGCAATCCACTCACGACGCTGCGCGGTTTTGTGCAGATGCAGTTGAACAGCAAGGTGCTTTCTCCTTATTACCTCAATATCATGCTGTCTGAGCTGGACCGAATCAACTTTATCGTGAGCGAATTTCTCGTGCTGGCTAAACCTCAGGCGGACCGTTACCAGACCTGTGATCTGAAGCCGATGCTGGAGGATATGGCCGCGCTGCTGGAGCCGGAAGCTCATATGAACAATGTCCGCGTCAAAATGGATCTGACAAACGGTGTCCCGTTCGTTGTCTGCGAACCTAACCAATTGAAGCAGGTGTTCGTCAATGTCATGAAAAATGGCATTGAGGCGATGCCGGAGCAAGGCGGCCGTTTGACCGTTTTACTAAACCAGGACGATTCCGGGATGGCCGTTATCTCTATTCGTGATGAGGGAATCGGCATTGCCGAGGAGCATTTGCCACGCTTGGGCGAACCGTTTTATACCAGTAAGGAAACGGGCAACGGGCTCGGCCTGATGGTCAGTCAGCGTATCATCAGCAATCATAGGGGATCGATGACAATCCGCAGCAGCATTGGTGAAGGTACCGAAGTTATTATTCGCCTGCCCGTGAGGGATGAGGAGCAGCGTCGTTCTTTCCCCGCCTGACCGAATGATTCCACCGCTTCCCAGGATCATGAACCTGGGAGGCGAACGCCGGGAGGTTAAATGCCATGAAAACATCCAAAAGGACGGCTGCAAAGTCTGCAGAGGCGAAAACAAAAGCCCCTCTCTGGCCTATGTTCAGCCGTCTTTTCCTGCATGTCCGGGGACAATGGCCGCTGCTGCTGGCAGCCTGGGCCGCAACGGGCTGCATCGCAGCCTTACAGTTCGTCATCCCCCGTCTGACACAATATGCTATCGATCATGTCATACCTAAAAGCGACTATAACATGCTGCTGCCCATCGCTGGAGGCGTGATGCTCACCGCCGTGCTGCTTGGTGTATTCGGTTATACCAGTAGTTATGCCTTTGCCAAAGTTGGGCAACGAACCGTACTGGATATCCGCACATCGCTGTACCGTCATTTGCAAAGCCTGGATATGGCTTACTTCGACCGCAAACGAACCGGCGAGCTCATGTCGCGTGTTACGAGTGATGTTAATCAGTTGCAGCAGATGGTCAGTGCGGGCACGATGGGTATTTTGACCGATGCCGTCACGTTCATTGCAATTGCTTGTTTCATGCTCTACCAAAATGTGCAATTAACCGCCGTGCTGCTTGCCCTGTTCCCGCTGATGCTGCTGGCCGCCCGTCTGTATGGAGGCAAGCTGCGCAGCAGTTATCGGAATGTGCAGGAGACGGTGGCTGACATGAGCGGCCAGCTGCAGGACAGTCTCTCTCAGATCCGGCTCGTCAAAACATTCGCCGCCGAAGAACGCGAGAACACCCGCTTCGCCGAGCTAGGCGAAGCCAACAAAGAGGCCAATCTGGCCGCTACGCGCTTCTCGGCGCTGTTCGGACCGGCAATTGACCTGCTGCAGTACGTCGGCATGGCGTTTGTACTTGCTTTTGGCTCCTGGCAAGCGATGCGCGGTAACGGTGAGATGACTGCCGGCTCCATGGTCGCCTATTTGGCCTATTTACGCTTACTGCAAAATCCGGTACGCCGTTTCAGTCGGCTTATGAGCACGATGCAACAATCCGCGGCCGCTTACGACCGTATTATTGAGACAATGAACACCAGCCCTCAGGTCGCAGACCGCGATGGAGCCAGAGAGCTGCATGTGGGAACTGGGGAAGTTGTTTTCAAAGAAGTTACCTTTGGCTACGGTGATCCTTCTAAAGATTCTCCCTTGTTGTGCCGCTTCAATCTCGTGTTGCAGCCCGGAAAAACAACTGCACTCGTCGGCTCATCCGGAGCAGGTAAGTCCACGCTCGCCCATCTGCTGCTGCGCTATTATGACGTATGGGATGGAGCAATCTCCGTTGACGGTATGGACTTGCGGGAAGTAACGCAAGCTTCGCTGCGCCGCCGAATCGGCATTGTAACGCAAGAGACGATGCTGCGCAGCGGTTCGGTCAGGGAAAATCTGCTGTACGGCCGTCCGGAGGCCAGCGAGGATGAGCTTTTGCAAGCCGCTAAGGCAGCTTGCGCACATGAGTTTATCGAAGCGTTGCCGTCAGGTTATGACACCGAAATTGGCGAACGGGGCGTCCGTCTCTCCGGCGGCCAAAAACAGCGGCTGTCCATCGCCAGAGCGCTGCTCGCCAACCCTGCCATTATTTTATTGGATGAAGCAACGGCGTCGCTTGATACAGAATCCGAAGCGCTTATTCAACAAGCACTCCAAACACTGCTCCATGGACGCACCTGTCTCGTAATCGCCCACCGGCTGTCCACCGTCCGCAGCGCCGATCGCATCGTCGTACTTGAAGGAGGCCGACTGATTGAAAGCGGCAACCATGAGGAGCTGCTGGAACATGGCGGCCGTTACCGCAGTCTGTACGAGCGGCAGTTCCCCCAAGGAAAGCAGACGGAGATTCCGCATGAAACCTGACAATCTGTAGCATAGTATCGGGGTAGCAATCTGTCATGAGATAATCCAAGGACTAGAAAGGTGCCGGTGAATTCCTTTGAAACACCTTCAGTCAGACGAACACGGAAAAAAGGCTGCTCTGCTCGCCCTTGCCTCCGTGCCGCTTATCATGACCTTGGGGAATTCCATGCTTATTCCTATTCTTCCCGGCATTCAGGCGGCTCTCGGTATTACATCGCTGCAATCCAGCCTGCTGATTACGGTCTACTCGGTCATGGCCATTCTGCTCATCCCCATTGCCGGTTACTTATCCGATCGGGTCGGACGACGCAAAGTCATTCTTCCCAGCTTAGTGCTAGCCGGTGCGGGCGGGGCTCTGTGCGGCTGGGCCAGCAATCTTGGCGATTCCGCCTTCAGCTTGATTTTGGCAGGGCGGATGCTGCAGGGGATAGGCGCCGCAGGAGCTATGCCGATCGTACTTCCACTGGTTGGCGACATGTTCCGCAGCGAAGAGCAGGTCAGTGCTGGCCTCGGACTGATTGAGACGGCCAATACATTTGGCAAAGTGCTCAGTCCCATCGCCGGATCAGCCCTAGCTCTGCTGGCTTGGCAAGCTCCTTTTTGGGCCGTTCCTATCCTATGCACAATCTCCATCGCGCTGCTCCTCCTGCTTGTTGGCAATCCAACGGGGAAGAAGGTCAACCCGCCCACTCCTCGAGTGTTTTTCCATAAGGTGATGGAGCTATACAAGGAGAACGCTCGCTGGTTGACCGCGCTGTTCATCATCGGCGCTCTGGCGATGTTCATATTGTTTGGCCTGCTTTTTTATTTATCGGAAACGTTGGAGGGGACTCACCGGCTAAAGGGAATTGTCAAAGGTCTTGTGCTGGCGGTACCGCTCGCACTGTTATGTTCCGCCTCCTTTGCGGCAGGCAAGCTGATCGGGCAACGCAAATCGGCGATGAAATGGACCATCACCGCCGGATTTATTCTCGCGGCGGCCAGCATCGCCGCTTGCCTCGCTTTCGAGGCGACTGCTATACGCGTCGCCTGGCTAAGCGCCGCAGGGCTTGGCATCGGCGCCGCCCTGCCCTGCCTTGATGCCTTCATCACCGAAGGCATCGCCAAAGAGGAGCGGGGCACGATCACCTCCCTCTACAGCAGCATGCGCTTCGTCGGCGTGGCGGCCGGACCGCCCACCGCCTCGCTGCTGCTGAGGGGCTCCGTGCCCCTGCTCCTGGGGGTGATGGCCGCCTGCGCAACGGCGGCCGGCCTGCTTGCGCTGTTGCTGCTCCGGCCCGGGCAGCAACAGCAACGCGAGCTCCAGCGCGCGGCCTATGCCGCCGCGCGCCAGGCGCGCCGGGGACGATCCGGCGCGCGATAGCAGGCGCGCTGCGCCGCGCTTATCAGTCCACTGGCGGTTACATCGCCAGTGAAAAGATGCGGCAATCGCAACGCAGCGCTTTCTGCTCCCGATAATGAGAAGATTCTGCAATCGCAACTCTTTGTTCGCGAATCAAATAACTTGAAAAACGAAATCATCTGCATGGGTAAAGATCCAAGCGGATGATGAATTTCTACTCATCATTTGGGATGTATTTCCTGGAAGCGGCCGGCCATCCAAAAAAACTGCTGAAACCTACACGAAATGAAGTTACATCAGCAAAGCGGGAGGGAACTGAGCTACACTCCGTTTCCTCCCGTCTTTTTTTAAAAATTCCTATCGTATTATCGCTTTCAACACTAGCAAAACTCAGAATCAGAACCCCTCAGCTCGATTATTCTGTACTAACGGAACTGAGCGACGTTTTCTCATACAATCGTCCAAAGGGAGCATTCCTTCCATTCGTTTCAGCACTTCAGCATCTTCGAGCCATAGCTCCAGGAGCAACAAATGATTTTTTTTGCAACTTTCCAAACGCTCGATTCCCCTCAGAATAACAATTCTTTTCAAATGAAGTTGTGTTTCATTATATTCCATTTTTAAGCGATGCCTTGGAGAAAGTTTGTAGACTTGAGTCTATGATCAATAGCTAATATCGAAAACTATTATGTAAACGAATACTAAAGGGAGATGCGAGCCATGATTAATAATAAAATGAAAATACTCATCTCATCCCTATTTATAATGTGTCTATTGGCATTCGGAGCACTTTTAATCTTTAATTATTCAATTACCGGGATTTTAAAAAAGCACGGAATCAGTAAAGATGAAATCAGACTAACGATGGAGAAAACGCAGTTTCGTTTTTATCTATACGAGAAGAAAAGCGGGGCAAAATCACAATTGGGTATACTGACAATGCATAAAGAAAAAGACCAATTATTTTGGAGTTTTTACAATGATTCCAATTTAATTGATAGTGGTGAACGAGAAATTGTGAAGACGTTTTTCCCGACAATAGAAAATGGAATTCTAGTTTCGCATTCCGTTTGGGGAGGATATCTAAATAAGGCCGTGTCTAAAGTTAATCTTCGCTCTACGAATGGAGAAATCTTTTCTGCTGAGTTAATTTTTACAGCTGCAGATGGGAGTACCTATTTCATGCATGATCTTGGAAATAACGATAACCAGATTGAGATTGCCGATTAGTACGCAGACATATTAAAAAGTACCCGAAGCCTCGAGCGGCTCCGGGTACTTTGCTACATCTTGCAGTTCATTCCAACATTGATCGAGCCGCCCCAGAAGCAGGGCAGCTACTCCATGTGCATGTATTAGTTTGATCTGCTTGAACAGAGATTCCTCGTGGCGCATCAATCAAATTACAAGCGACTGGCGCACCTCGCCCATAGTGCCTCTCAGGCTAGTCGCCTAGCCGCCCAGCCAATTAATACGCCGTGACGTTACAGCTCAATAACCCGCTTCTCCCGAGCGCTCCGCTGAGCCGCTTCAATCAGCCGGATAACGCCGAGTGCATCCCGAGGCTCTACCGGCAGCGGGTCCCCGTCACGAATCGCGGCGGCGACGCCCCGATAGAACTTTTCGTAACTGCCCGGCAGCGTATCTACCTTCGTGCACACGGTAAGATCCCCGACCGCCGTTGTCAGCTCGCCATAACATTCCGCCTTGTCCGCTCCCCATTCTGAGTCTCCGGGGTGCAACCCAGCTTTGAGCTGGTCCTCCTGCGGGTCGAGGCCGTATTTGATGAAGCTGCCCAGGTCGCCATGCACCATAAAGCGCGGCCCGGCCTGGCGTACAAGCGTACCCGCCCGCAAAATCGCACGCGACTGCGGGTAACCGAGTACCAAATGGAAATAATCGACGGATACCGCGCCTTCCCGATCAAGCCTGAGGTCCCCCCAGATCCAGTCCGGCATGCCCAGCACCTGTACCGCCTGGTCGATCAAATGAGAGCCAAGATCGTACAAGATGCCGGAACCCGGCAGCGCCTGCTCCCTCCAAGCCGACTCGCCTTCCACCTCCGGTGAGTAGCGGTCGTAGTGCGCCTCATATACAGACACGCGACCTATCGCACCGGAAGCAAGTACTTGATTGACCGTCAAAAAGTCATTGTCCCAGCGGCGGTTATGGAAAACACTGAGCTTAACACCCCTGTCCCGCGCCAGCGCGATCAGCTCCTCCGCTTCCGCCGCCGTATTGGTGAACGGCTTTTCGACCACGACATGTTTACCGGCCAGAATGGCCTTGCGCGCATGCTCATAATGAAGCGTGTTCGGGCTGGCGACGACAACCAGCTCCACATCGCTGCCAAGCAGCGACTCCACATCCTCGTACACTTCAACCCCGCTAAAGTCCTCCCGAACCTTCTCCATTTGGGAAGTGACCACTCCGGTCAGCTTCAGCCCTTCCTCCGCCGCAATCAGCGGCGCGTGAAACACTGAGCCCGACAGCCCGTATCCGATCAAACCCGTTGGAATTCCCATCTGTTATTCCCTCCGTTTGCAAGTTCCCGATAAGCGCATCCTGCTTGCATCATTCTATAACCTTACCCCTTTTGCCTGGGAGAGAAACGATTGTTACATATTGGTGACTGAACGCTATTCGCCGCAAATTGTTCGTTTGTTATAAATCTGCGCCTTTAAAGGCTATAGTAAAATAAAAGCATGAAGCTCGATATGAATGAGCGGATGTTGGGCATTTATTTGGCCTGCATCTCTTAACTAGAGGAGTGATTCGATGAATTCCCCAGGTAAATTACTGATTGCGGCTTTCCTGTTTACAGCGGTGTTAGTAGCGGTTTTGTACTATTGGGTCTATGGCTAACATAGGTCTGCGCCGGCTCAAAAAAATAAACCGCCGCATCCGCGACGGTTCTTACATAACCTCTATTCGGTAGCGGCTCAGTCCGCCAGCCGGTAACCAACGCCGCGCACCGTCTCGATATAACTCGGCGATACCGCGCTGTCCCCCAGCTTGCGCCGGAGACTTTTGACATGCACATCAACGACGTTGCTATTCCCGAAAAAGGCTGCGCCCCAAATATCCTCCATCATATGCTCGCGGGTCAGTACCGCACCCTCCGCTTGAATGAAGTGAAGCAGCAGCTCATATTCCGTTTTGGTCAGATCGATTCGGTCGCCTGAGCGGAATACAGTCATGCGCTTCGTATCAATCACGAGATTTTTGAAGCCGAGCAGCCCGGCATCGCCGTCTCCTGCCTCAGCAGGCTCACGCAGCAGCCACTGACCAACTCGATCCAGCATCTCATGGGGAGCTGCAGAGGTCAGCCCCCATGCCTCGGCCGCTTGGCGAGCGGCCTTGCCGCCGTAAGCAGCAGGACCGCGCTGCGACTTGATAGCGATAGAACGCTTGCGCTTGGCAGGGTCTGCGATGAAAGTGCGGAAGCCCGGATCTGAGCCCAGCACATTGGCTGCTCCACCGTCCAGCAAGTATAAATCCGCCTGCAGGTTATGCAGAACGAAATCGTCCACACGATGGAATACCATCAAGTCGTAGCAGTCCGCCGACAAGTCGCGGATCAGCTCATGCAGCAGATTCGGATAAGGACTGATCAGTACGATGCGACGGGTTGATGCACATAAGAAAGGACTGGCTTCAACAACCGGAGCCTGCTCCTCTTCCTCTTCACTCCGTCTTTTGGCCATAGAGTAGCCTGGCAAATGTAAATCCGCCATCCGTTGCAGTTCTTCATCAGTATCTATCGTATGCACTCCAGCATCTCCTCCCATCTCATTCCAGGGTCTAGAGGATGAGTTCCTTGCCTATCCATTTCCCGGTACCCGGGTCTCTATAAGTTCTTGTTGCCTCTATGAAAAATGTCTCTAGCCTTCTAAACATTCAATGAACACACCTGGCCGCAAGGGCTTCAGTATTGAATTAAGTATAGGGTCTGCGTTAACAAGGGTCAACACTGTCCAGGGCGCGTTACAAGGGCTTCCAAACTAACCAAATAACGGTCAAAGTTGTTCCGCCCAAACACTGCCGAATTCATCGGCCTCTCTTCTATTCATTGAACTAGGTTAGACCCATTAGCCGTATCGACTCCATCGCCCCCATCGGCCCTGTCTGTCGCACCAACAGCCGTCCGCAGCTGCCGCGTCGCGAATTCGCGATACAGCTCATGCGAGGCGAGCAGTTCTTCGTGGGTTCCGCGCCCGGTAATCCGGCCCTTTTCCACAAAAAGAATCTGGTCCGCATCCACCACCGTGGACAAGCGATGTGCGATAACGACGGTCGTGCGACCTTCCATCAGGTTGCCAAGCGCCTGCTGCACGATAATCTCGGATTGGCTGTCCAGCGCGGAGGTTGCCTCGTCCAGCAGCAACAAGTCCGGGGCGCGCAGCAGCGCCCGAGCGATGCCGATCCGCTGGCGCTGGCCGCCGGACAGCTTGATGCCGCGCTCGCCGACCTGCGTGTCGAAGCCGTCAGGCAAGCCAGCAATAAATTCATCCGCATAAGCGAGCCTTGCCGCTTCTCGCAATTCCGTCTCAGACGGCTCGCGCTCGATGCCGTAGGTCATATTTTCACGGATTGTACCGGCCATGAGCGGACTTTCCTGTGCGACATAACCGATACGGCTGCGCCAGCTGGCAAGCGCAAACTCATTGATCGGCTCGCCGCCGATGAGCAGTCGCCCCTCTGTCGGCTCGTAGTAGCGCTCCAATAGCGAAAACAGCGTCGTTTTGCCACCGCCGCTCGGCCCGACAATCGCCGTCACCTGGCCCGGCTGCAGCGTAAAGTTCATCCCGCGTAGAATCGGCTCGCCATTCTCGTAACCAAAGCCGAGACCCTCCGCCGAAATCGGCAGCTCCGCGCGCGTCAGCCCCCGGCCAGAAGTGAAATCCTCCTCATACTCGGCAAAAGTGGCATTGATCCGCTCCGTCGCCCCCATCGCCTTATTGAACTGAGTGAAGAACACCGCA
Source organism: Paenibacillus herberti (assembly GCF_002233675.1). Lineage (GTDB taxonomy): Bacteria > Bacillota > Bacilli > Paenibacillales > Paenibacillaceae > Paenibacillus_O > Paenibacillus_O herberti. The sequence goes on from NZ_NMUQ01000002.1 coordinate 539,362, forward strand.
ACCTGACTGATCGGCATAATAATTTGCATCAAATATAGAATAAAAGCCACAAGATCCCCTGCCGTAATCGCGCCGGAGGACACGCGCACCCCGCCATAACCGATAACGATGACGAGCATGAGCATGATCGTAAACGAAACGGCCGGACCGATGAGCGCGCCTGCCGCACCTTCACGCACGCCGAGTCGCTGCAAAGCCTGGATGCCTTTGAGTCCTTCCTGCAACTCGCGGCCTTCCGCACCAGATGCCTTGACCAGCCGCACTTCGGAGATGACGTTGTTCAAATGGCCGGAAAAAGCAGCCGTCTCGTCCTGTGTCGCCTTGGCAATGCGATGCATGCGGATGCCAAGCGGCACCATGATGCCCGCCAGCAGAGGAATAGCCACGAGTAGAATGAGCGTCATCCGCCAATCCAGCAGAAGCAGGAGCACAAGCGCACCTGTGGCCGAAATAATGCCGGTAATAAAACCGACGAGATGGTCGGTGATGAGGCCGCGAACGACCAATGTGTCGCTCGTCATGCGGCTTACGGTCTCGCCGGTCTGGTGGCGGTCATAATAAGGAACGGGCAGCGCCATAAGTTTGCGCCACAGCCGCTCCCGCAAGCTGGCGACTACATGCTGCCCAATGCGGGCGAGCAAATAGCTGGAATACGCCCCGCCTGCTGCCTGCAAAAGGAAAAAAAGCACTAGCAGCACAATATGCATCGCGCTCAGCTGACTCAAGCTGAAGCCATCGATGAACTCCTTGGTAGCTAGCGGTACGACTAGTCCAGCGGCGGTCGCCAGTAGGCTGAGCCCCAATGCCGCTGCGGCCAGGCCGCGCGGCGGCTTCGTGTCGGCGATCAACCGGACGAAAGAGCGCCAGCCTGCTTTGGCTGGTGAAGGGGGCGATGATGATTCGGAAGAAGACTTGGCGGAAGATGGCAAATGGAAAATCTCCTCTCAGCGATTACTTGACCGTATCGGGATAACAGATATATTCAGCATGCCTCAGTAAATCTAAAAAAGCAAAAAAAGGCGAAGCAGCTCCAATTATTAAAAGAATGTCGCTTGCGCTTGACGTAACGTCAAGTGCTACACTAGGCATCGAAAGGGGTTGAGGAGGATAACTAAGACTCGTTATAGCATTGGTTCATTTGCCAAACTTACTTCAACGACGGAACGTACGCTGCGCTTTTATGATCGCAAGGGGCTGCTCAAGCCTAGCGGCTACAATGAGCAGGGCCACCGGACTTACACTGATGATGATTTAATCCGACTTCATCAAATATTGACCTTAAAATATTTAGACTACTCCTTGGATCAAATCGGCAAGTATTTGGAGCAGGATAGCAAGGATTTTCATTCTTCTCTGGAGATGCAATACGAGCTGCTGCTGCAGAAGCAGCAGCATATTCAGCGCGTTGTAGCTACGATTGAACGGGTGAAAGCCATTGTTAAGGATAACCGTACGATTGATCCCCAACTGCTTATGCTGATGATTCATTCCATTCAGCACGAGGAGGAGCAGAAGCAGTGGCTCTCCGATCGGTTGCCGGATTCGGTTGTACAATCCATGTTTATGAGTGGATCAGATCTGGAGGAGCGGCTTCAGGTAGAACGTGAGATGACGTTAGGGCTTAACAATCTACTCGTCATGTTCAAGCAGGGGCTGAAGCCGGAAAATCCACTTGTACAGGAGTGCGCGCATAGTCTACAGCTAATAATTGAACGGCTGCTGGGACAAGCGCTGCAGGAGCTATCTATGAGCGAGACAGGAAAAGTGCTGGAGGAGTTGGATCCCCAATTCTTCATGAACAGCTTCGACCCGGACTTTATGAGCTACTTCCTTAAAGTGTTTGGTCATCCCGTGACTCGCAGTGAACAGCTGGAATAGGAGAGTGAATATGGAAGCATCCATTCAAACCAATGAACCTGGAATCAAACAAGTAAAAGCAACTCCGATTCTTATATCATTATTGTTAGGTGCATCTATCGGTATGTTTAGTGAAACAGCCTTAAATATTGCGCTTCCCGAGCTTATGAAGCAATTGCAAGTGGGGCCAACCACAGCTCAATGGCTGACGACAGGTTATATGCTCGTACTAGGCATTTTAGGGCCGGTGTCCGGTCTGCTGCTTCAATGGTTTACGACGAGACAACTGTTTATTGTCTCTCTCACTTTCTCCATAATCGGCTCGCTGATTGCCGGCTTGGCGCCTAATTTTGAGGTACTGCTGGCGGCGCGTTTTTTTCAGGCCGCTGGTCTGGCCTTGCTTTTGCCCCTTATGATGAATGCGATACTCATTCTTTTCCCAGCGGAAAAGCGCGGCGCGGCAATGGGATCGCTGGGCCTTGTTTTGATGTTGGCGCCGGCTTCCGGTCCGACAATCGCCGGTATCATTATTGAAAATCTGTCTTGGCACTGGATTTTCTGGATTTCCAGCACCGTTCTCCTCATCGCTTTAATTATCGGGATCATATTCCTAAAAAATATATCCGTTATTACTCGTCCCAAAATTGATATCCTCTCTCTGCTGCTTTCGACAATCGGTTTCGGCAGTCTTTTATTTGGCTTCAGCAAAGCCGGCGAGATTGGCTGGACGGATCCACTCGTTATTTCTTGCTTAACAATAGGAGTGTTGGCGCTTATTCTCTTCACTTGGCGCCAATTCAGCATAGCGTCGCCGCTCATGAACCTTCGTGCGTTCCGTTATCCGATGTTTAGCTTGTCGGTGGTACTCTTCGCTGTAATGATGATGATGCTTTTGTCATCTATGCTGCTGCTGCCAATCCTTTTACAGAACGGCCTTGGAAAAAGTGTGCTGCAAGTTGGTTTGCTTTTGTTGCCTGGCACGATTATCAGCGGTATAGCGGGTCCCTATATGGGTAAACTTTTCGATAAATATGGACCAAGAAAGCTCATCATACCTGGACTAGTTTTAATGGGTACAACTATGTTCCTCTTCTCAACGATTACAGTGAATACTTCAACCGCTTTTATTATTGTCTTGGATTGCGTTTTCTTGTTGGCCCTGTCGATGGTCATGATGCCGGCACAAACCAATGGGATGAACCAACTGCCAGCGGAGTTTTATCCACATGGTACAGCTATAATGAGTACATTGCAGCAAGTGGCTGGAGCGATTGGCAGCGCGCTGGCGGTGACCATTTTGGCGACAGGTCAGTCAAGCTACTTGAGTGACAAAGGATTCGATATGAGCAACGGAATTAATTATGCTAACGTAGATCCCGCTATGTTGGAGCATTTGCCGCCCTCCGTTGTTTTCGGAGTCAAAGGGGCTTTTATCTTTGCTGGTCTCATGTCGATCATCGCGCTTATTATTTCGTTTTTTATAAAACGTGCCAAATCAAGTGAACAAAAAATAGGACAAACTCGAACGTTCGATAGAGGGCATTGAACAATTTCCATGTTTTTTTCAGCAACACTTGCAACATGCAAAGAAGGCATCTTTCTCCCATTTCCCAGGAGTCTGATGCCTTCTTTTTTGAGCAATGCTAGCAGCTGCGTTATACGACAATGGCCCGGAGCTGCCTCAGTCCTTGAGCGGGCCGCGCAGCTTAATCGTCCCCTCCAAAGCAGCAAGGGAAGCGCCGTCGACAAGACCGGCGCCGAGCCGCCAGAGCGCGATGCCCTTCAGGCCATAACGCTTGGCAAGGCCGGCTGGGCCGCGCAGCGAATCGGCGTTTTCGCTCCCGAGCGAGATGCCGAGCAGCAGCTTGCTGCGGTCGGTCTCTTTCAGCGCGAGGCGGATCGCCTCGTCAACTCGATCGAGCGGCTCGGGACCCTTTTCCCCATCGTAGGCATAAGCCATAATAACAATCTCGTCCGATTGCTTCGCAAGTTTCTTGTAATCATACCCCTTAAAGGCCCCATTCAGTGGATGAAGCGCCAGCGACAGGCCAAGACCCACTTCCTTCGAGGCAGCCCGCAGCTCGGTCACGAAGCGCGTGAACAACTTCTGTGCAGCCAGCTTGTCTCCGGTGAGACCAAGGCCCTCGAAGTCGAGTGCGATGCTTTTGAAGCCGCCAATCGTGGCGGTGGAGACGATGGATTGTACCGCTTCGGCGCGAAGCGTGCTGTCACCGAGCAGCTTGCTCAGCTCACCTCGACCGTCTACCCCAAACACCATGAACTGCGTGTTCACACCGGCTGCTGTAGCATCTGCAACGAGGCTCTCAGGCGTCGTGCTGCCGCTAGGATCAGGCCAATAAAAGTCGCGTCCCTCCAGTGTCAGCTTGCCGTCTTCACCGATCCGTCCCCAGCCAAAAGCTACAGAATCAAAGCGATTCAAGTGCTCACGCTGCGAAAAAGAGCTCAAAGCATAATAAGCTTTCACGTATACCTGCTCGGCGGGCGACTGGATGGCGACGGTCTTTTGGGTTCCGTCCCAGCTTACTCCTGCACCGAATGCGGTACTGAAAAAGCTAAGCGGCACCAGCACCGTGCCGCTGTTTTGCAGTGGAGCTTGCGCCAGCTGCGCTGGTCGACCGTCGAGCAGCGCTTGTTTGCTTCCCAGGCGCAGTTGGATGTTGCGTTTGCTGCCGTCTGGGAAGGGTTTGACGGCGATGATCGTTTTGGTTTTGGCGTCCCAGGTGACAGGGACAGCCAGTGCTTCCGCGATGGCACGGAACGGTACGAGCGTTGTGCCGCCGCGGATCAGCGGAGCCACGGGGAAAGTAAGCGGGTAGCCGTCGAGCAAAATCTTGGCGGAAGCCTCTTTGGAGACGGCGGCTGGCAGGACGAGCGTAATTGGTTTGCCGGTGGCATGAGCTGCGGCAGGCCCACTGAGGGCCGTACCCAGCAGCAGGACTGAGGCTAACGCCGCGGCGAGCGGACGGCGAGATGCGGCAAGGGACATGAATGGACTTCCTCCTTAAGATGGCGGTTCACGAATAATGGGTTATTTTTCTATAGAATAGAACGAGGAGGAGATCACTAGAGTTGCAGTCTAATGGCGAGAATGGTGAATAAAATTAACCTCTTCGCCGCTAGCAGGCAAGCAGGAGTCGATTGTAGTAAGCTTAGATCAACCAAAGACTCAAAGGGGTTGGCGCACATGGCCCAGAAAGCAAAGAAATGGACCCGTCTAAACGCAATCCATAGTGAAGGAGACGGACGATGAGCGATCAAACCAAGCCCCTATCGGATGTGTCTTTAGCTCCTTTTCATCCCGTGCTGGGGGAGTGGTTCAGCTTCACATTCGGGTCGCCCACCGATGTACAGCGGCGCTCCTGGAAGGAGATTCGGAGCGGTGCACATACGCTGCTAGCTGCGCCAACCGGCTCCGGCAAAACGCTGGCTGCCCTGCTGCCCTGCCTGGACCGCGTGCTGCGCGCCAAAGAGGACGCTGCTGCGACAAATCCGCCGCAACCCGGAGTCCGCGTGTTGTACATCACTCCGCTCAAAGCCCTCAATAATGATATTTACGACCATGTGACGGCTTTCGTCGAAGAGATCGGCCGTTTGTATGAAGAGCGTCAAAGCAAATCTAGTGATGCCAGCAAGCTTGCTGGCTCAGAGGATTCGGGTATTTCCAAGGCTGGTAAAAGCAAGAATAGCAAGGAGAAGTCATACCGGGAAACACTTAGTATTACTTGCGCCGTGCGAACGGGAGACACTCCCGCTTCCAAGCGAGCCGCCATGCTTCGCCGCCCGCCAGATGTGCTTGTCACCACTCCAGAATCGCTCTATATTCTGCTCGGCTCAGCCAAAGGCAGGGTGATGCTGCAAACGGCGGAGCAAGTTATCGTCGACGAAATTCACAGCCTCGCTGCCGACAAGCGCGGCTCCCATCTGTCACTGACGCTGGAGCGGCTGGAAGCCTGGTGCGGACGGCCGCTCCAACGGATCGGCCTTTCGGCTACGCAGAAGCCAATGGATCGGGTGGCAAGATTTCTTGGCGGCTGGTCGGCGGAAGCCCCGACTGCGGATGGCGGGGAGCAAGCGCTTCTTGGCGAGTCCACTGCGGTCGCTCAAACATATGAGCCGCCTACCCATCCGCTAGGCTACAGGCCTCGCCCGGTCGCCATCATCGAGAGTGCAATGAGTAAAAGTATGCAGGTATCCGTGACCATGCCGGACAATAGCCGTCTCCATAACAACCGGGAATCGGTCTGGTTCCCGATCATGGACCGGATTCTGCAACTGATGGAAGGCTGCCGTTCCGTGCTTATCTTTGTGAATAGCCGTCGGATGGCAGAGCGGCTTTGCCTGCGGATGAACGACTATACTGGCCATGAAATGTGCCGCGCCCATCACGGCAGCATGGACAGAGGTCGACGACTCGAGGTGGAGCGCCTGCTCAAAGGGGGGCAGCTTCGCTGTATCGTAGCGACCTCCTCGCTTGAGCTAGGCATTGACGTTGGGCATGTTGATCTGGTGATTCAAATGGATTCTCCGCTGTCCGCCGCCGCAGGCATTCAACGCATTGGACGTGCCGGCCATTCCGTAGGCGATGTTAGCCGCGGCGTCATCCTGGCGCGCCAACGCGGGTCGCTGCCGGAAATCGCCGTGCTCAGCCGCATGATCGCGGAACGGGACATCGAGTCAATTGAAGTGCCGCGCGACGCCCTAGATGTGTTGTCGCAGCAAACCGTTGCAATGGCCTCCGGCGATACTTGGACGCTGGATGGGCTTTACCGGCTCATTGTCGGCAGCGACAGCTACCGGGCTTTCCCCCGGGAAAGGCTAGAATCGATGCTTGCGGTGTTGGCAGGGCTTTATCCTTTTGCCCGCCCCTTGTTGGAATGGGACCGTGAGGGGGATCTCATCGGCCCCCGCTCCAACAGCCGCATGGCCGCTGTCACCGGAGCTGGCACGATTCCGCAAAGCGGCGCCTATCCCGTCCACCATGCTGACAGTCGCTCCCATATCGGGGAGCTTGACGAGGAATTCGTGCAGGAGAGTCGGGTTGGAGACGTGTTCCAGCTCGGTACGAATTCCTGGACCATCCGTCTGATTAACAAGGATCGGATCTACGTGACGGAGACGAGCAATAGCTTCAGCGAGATCCCTTTTTGGCGCAATGAGGCCGGCTCCCGCTCCTACTTGCTCGGCGAACGAGTCGCCGCTCTCTGGGCGGATCTGTTGGAGAGGCTGCAGAAGGCTGATGCCGATGAAGCGATGCTAAAAAGGGAGCGTAATCCGGCCGCATTAGAACCAGCTGTTATTGATCCAGATGCAGCAATGGATGCGGGAGCCGGATCCCCATCCACCCCTGATGCTAGAGCGGCTGCGGGAGCCGACTCTGCATCCATCCTAGATGCCAAAACCGATGCGGATAACGAGCCTCCCTTCAGCGTAGCGGAGGGAAAGGTCATCCTGCATCTGCGGGAGCAGTACAGCTTGGACGACCGCTCGGCGCGCGGACTAGCGGCGCTGGCGCGAGCGCAGATGGTGACTGGCGTCGTCCCGACGGCGACAAGCCTAGCTGTCGAAGTATATAAGGACATCGCCGGACAGACGCATATCGTCATCCACAACGCCTGGGGCCGCCGCGTCAACCGCACTTGGCAACTGGCCATTGAGCGCCGTTTTGAAAACACGCTGCCCTACCGCCTATATGGAAACGCCAAAGACAATGGCATCGAGTTCGTCCTGCCGGAATGGGAGCCATCCTGGCTGCAGGCCGTGCACGGCGTGACACCGGAGACGTTGCCCTCTTTGCTTATGGAGGCGTTGCCCGGCTCCCCGCTGCTCGCTGTCGCCTTCCGGCGTATTGCCGAGACGTCGCTGCTGCTCTCCCGCAGCTATACCCGCACGCCTATGTGGCAAATGCGGCTGCGCGGCGAGGGGCTGCTGCGCGCGGCTTTGCCCTTTGCAGACCGTTTTCCTTATCTGGGCGAGGCAATGCGGGAATGCCTGAACGTTTACCTTGATTCGCCCCGCCTGACAGAGCTGCTCGAGCGTATGAAAAAAGGAGAAATCACGCTGACCGTTCACCGCCGGGAGCGGCCCTCGCCACTTGCCTCGCAGTTCGCGGCTGAATATGTGAACATGCGTATCTATGAAGGCGACGGCCTGGACCGCGCCGTGCAAACGCAGCTGCTTCAGATGAGCCGGGAGCTCGCTGGTGAACTGTTTGGCCAAGAAGCCCTGCTTGGCGCGATCGATCCGCAAGTGCTCGCTGCCGAGCGCCAGCGTCTGGAAGAGCCGGACAGTGTCAGCCTACGCAATGCGGACGAGCTGTACCAACTGCTCAAGCAGCGCGGAGACAGCTCGGAGGAAGAACTGCTTGGCCTCGCGGCCGCTGCTGTTGTTGCACCTCAGACAGCCGCGTCATGGCTGCGGCAGCTGCAGGAGCAGCGCCGGCTCTCGCTCTACGAGCCGGGTGATGGCCTACCTCCCCGCTTCATATGTGGGGATGAAGCAGAGCTGTACGCTCGCTTTCCACAGGAGCAGGATGCGGAGATGTTCGTCGTCGAGCGCTACATCTCGACCCGGCTGGGCTTTACTCCGGTGGAGCTGGCGAAGCGCTATCCCGCTCTCGGCAAGGATGGTGCGAAGCACCTTACCGCTCGGCTGCTGGAGGCCGACCGCATTCAGCGTGCACCTTTTGCTGAGGGAGGCGAGGCGCTGTATTCGTCCAGCCTGACGGCGGCGCGGATCATCCGGCTGTCCGTTCAGGCGGCTCGCGGCCGTAGTGAAGCGGTAGACGCCATCCGCTGGTGCAGCCTCATAGCGAGCCGGCAGCATGCCCTGCAAGGGACGCAGTTGCGCGGCGAGCATGGGCTGCTGCAAGTACTTGAGCAGCTTCAGGGATTCTTTTTCCCCTTGTCGCATTGGGAGTCATTCATCCTCCCTTCCCGGCTCGCATCCTACCGTCCCGAGGAGCTTGATCTGCTATGCGCCTCTGGCGAGGTGCTCTGGTTAGGCCGCCGCGAAGACGGGGAAAAGGAAGGCAAAATCGCCTTTTTCCTCCCGGATTCCAAGGATTTGTACACCCCTTATCTGAAAACCGATGGGGCATCCTCGCATCCTGAGCTGCTGCAGCGATTAAAGCAGGGCGGAGCGATGTTTCTAACTCGTCTGGCGCGTGAGCTGGATCGCCCCCCTTCAGAGGTGCAGGCTGAGCTGCTTGAACTCGTTTGGGAGGGACATGTGTCCAATGATCAGTTCGCCCCTCTGAGAAGCACTGGAAGCGGCAAACGCTCCAAGCCGAAAGCCGGCCGCGCTGCGGGCTGGGGCGGTTCGGGACTTGGACGCTGGTTCTGGACCGGCTCGCTGCAACGGGCGGAAGAAACGCAGACGAACGGAGCTTCCGCAGACGATCGGCGTCACGTAGCTGAGGATTCCAAATTGAATCATGCTGGGGTTCGCAGTGGGACTCCGGGAACTTCAGATGAAGGGACAGCTCCGGGTCGGTCAAAAATTACTGCAGAAAGAACCTCCGAAGGCGCGACCGGGCCCGGCCCTAGCCCGTTGAACAGTTTGGGCCGCCCCTTGCCGGAGGCCGAGGGCAACGCGGAGGGCTCCCCTATCGTCCGTTGGATCTACCGCCTGCTGGATACCTTCGGCATCATTTCCCGCGATCTCGCAGCTGCGGCATCTCCCTATGCTTGGGAGGAACTACTTCCTTCCCTCAAACGGCTGGAGGAATGGGGCGTTCTTGTGCGGGGCCATCTGATCCAGGGCATGCCTGCCATGCAATTCACAACTCGCGAGATTGCCGATGCGGTGCGCCGCCCATTGCCGCAAGAAGAAGGAAGCGGCCTGACCGTGATCAGTGCGGCGGACCCGGCCAATCCGTTCGGTCTGTTGGCCAATTGGCCTGACAGCGAATCGGGCGGATATGCCCGCAAGCCAGGTAATTATTTGGTACTAGAGAATGGTCGCTGGCTCTATTGGATCGAAAATAATGGCCGCCGCATCCACAGTCTTGATGCTGGGCATCCCTCTGGGAACGCTCATGCAGGTCATTCACCTGGCGCTCACGACTCCGCCGCTTCCCAAGATGCTGATGTCGCTGCCTCTTACGGGATCGCCCAGCACTCCCAGGCGGATGAGTCCGCTGGTTCGGCATCTTCAAGTCGCCCGCATGTTGCCGCGAGCCTTCAAGAAATGCTCGCATCTATTGCAACACGGCAGGGTCTAGCCAAAGTAACGGTTGAGGAATGGAACGGCAAGCCTGTAGACGAGACGGAAGGCGCTGAACTGCTGCGCGGACTGGGGGCCGAGCGGGATCGGCATCGCTTCATTCTTTGGAAAAGTCAGCTAACACGCCGATAAGAATCCGCTAAAACCCAAGCTTCCCAAGGACATTCAACTCTGTTATAATAAGAACAAACGTTCTATTATGTTTGCTCCGGCAGCGCTGCATGGAGCAAGAGGAGGTTCCTGGTGCCGAGGACGGAAATGGACCAAGTCATTGGCTATATTCACCGACACCTATTCGACCCTATGCCGCTTGAGCAACTGGCGAAGCACATATCGTACAGCCCCTCCCATTTCACTCGACTGTTCAAGGAGAGAACAGGGTTGTCGCCGCTCTACTATGTATCCTCTTTGCGGCTCAGCCGGGCGAAGGATCTGTTGCTCAAGACGGATTACAGTATCCGTGATATCAGCTTGGAGATTGGCCAGCAAAGTCTTGGCACATTCACGACCCGTTTCACCAAATGTGTGGGCGTTACGCCATCGGAATTTAGGCAGTCCAGACAGGAAACGAATCGGCATTTACATGAGCTCCGCAGCCTCCAAACCTGGGACGAGCCGGAGGACCCTGCCTCCAAGCCGGAGGGCTCCCATCTGGCCTTGGCCCAGGTTTGCGGCGAGGTGGAACCAATCGTTCCTTTTGACGGTTTTGTGCTCATCGGTTTATTTGCCAAGGCCATCCCAGAGGGTCTGCCCATTCACGGAACGCTGTTGCCGAAGCCGGGAGCCTTTCGTTTTTCCGGTGTGCAACCCGGCACTTATTATTTCATGGGTACCACGTTGTCCTGGAGCATGGGTGCTATGGATATGCTATTACCGCAGGCGACGCTTCGCACACGTTGGCGAACCCCGATTGTAGTGCGTCCCGGGGAGCCAGTTCCTTATCTGCATGCCTTGCTGCATGAACCGAGTCCTGACGATCCTCCAATTCTCGTTTCGTTGCCGCTGCTGATGAACCAGTTTTTGCAACGGTTGAAAACCGAACCTATATAGTAGCACCGAAGCTCCTCTCTATCATGACAAACAGCCTGCAAGCAGCGGAGATCCGCGCATGCAGGCTGTTTGTGTGCTTTGTTGCTGATCTGCTTGTTTATCCATGTGCTCGGTTGCCGATCTGCTCCGTTATTCATTTCCTCGGTTATTGATCGGCTAGCTTGTTGATCTGCTGGATTGTCTACAAATAACTCCCTATCCCTAGCGGATGATAGAAGCCTGGACGAACGCCGCTAACATGGCGGCAGCCTCGCCTCTAGTAGCAGCAGCCTGCGGAGCGAAGACAGTGGAGCCATCTGCGGCCGGGCGGCCTCCGATGATTCCTGCTTGCTGCAGAGCGGCTACCCCATCTCGCGCATAAGCCGAGATGGCCGATTCATCCGCAAAAGCAGCTATCGGCTGCACTTGCTCCAGCTTCCAACCGGCTGTGCCGGCGAAGCGAACAAGCATCGCGGCCAGTTGCTCACGGGTAATTGGAGCGAGCGGCGAGAACTTGTCGCTGCCCGTGCCTCCAGTTATACCTTCAGAAGCAGCCCAAGCCACGGCCGAAGCGTAGTAGGCTGTCGCCGGTACATCCCTGAATCCGGCCGCTTGATCTCCAACAGCTGCCGCGTCATGACCTGCAATTCGGCTCAATAGCACGGCCAGATCCGCACGTGTCAACTGCAGCTGAGGCGAAAACGCATCAACAGACGTTCCCTTGATAATGCTGCGAGCAGCGAGAAAGCTCACCGGAGCTTCCATGAACTTGCCTGCCGTATCTCCATAGAATACGGGGACATTGGCGATCCGGTAGCTACCGGAGCCTGCACCTTCCAGAATAAGCTTTCCATCGCGGTACAGGCTGCGAATGAACGGAGAGCCATCCGCATTCAGCGCCACGAGCGCTTCCGGACGAGCAGCCTCATTTGTTGCAGCTGCATATGGGACGGATAGGCGGATTGATCCCGTCGCTGCCCCTTTCAATACGGTGTCCCCAGCTGTGAGGCTAACTGTGAAGCTCGTTCCGCTCGTTCCACCTGCCCGCTCGATGATCAGACCGATCGACTGGCCGGCTGCCGCTTTAACAGCCGCACGGAAAACTTCGCCGTTCCACTGTACGGAAGCCAGTCCCGTGTTTAGCCTGAGCTCTGCCAGATCGGCTTCCGCCAGCTTGGCAGCGGCCTCATGGGACAGCTGGAGCTTGAGCGCAGTGGCATCCGACGGCGCAGTCAATTGAAGCTCCAGCATACGACGGCTCGCATTGGCAGCCTTTAGAGTTTCTACCACTTGCACAGTTTGGTCCAAGCCGAGCTGGACGCTCAAAATCCCACTTCCCGGCTGCGCTGCAAGCTTGAGTACGCCAACTGCAATGCCATTCGTTACAGATACCTGTACCGGCAACACGGTCGGTGTTGGTGTCGGCGTCACGCTTGGAGTAGTCGTTGGTCCTGGATTGTAAGGTGCGTTTGGAGTAGGCGTCGCGGTAGGTGTCGGTGTTGCCGTTGGCGGCACGCTCGGCGAAGCTGTTGGCGGTGTGCTCGGCTCATCCGCCTCCTGTACGGTGACGGTCGCCTCGCTCACGCCGTAGCCATCGGAGCTAACCGCCCGAACGGTAGTCTGTCCCGCTTTGTGTGGCGTGACCAGCCCGTTCGCATCAACGGAAGCAATATCAGGCTGGCTGGATGTGTACGTGACAGTCACAACCGTAGACGAGCCCGGTGTCACAGCCGCACTCAGCTTCACTGCGGGCTCGCCCTCTGTTAGCAGCAGCTCTTTGCGGTCCAGCTCCACACGCGTTGTGTCCAGCTGCAACAGGCCTACTGTACCGCTGACCTCATAAGCTACCAGCAGCAGCGGCTGTCCGGTTGGGCTATCCGCCGCTGAGATGAATTCCAATCCTTCCGGCGCGGAGTCCGTCTCCATCGCATTCTGTCCACCTGCAGCGGTGAAGTCGCGCGTATTTGTGTAGTTCACAAAGCGGGCATCATCAGGCGAAGTGACATCGTATGCCATGACGCCGCCTATGCGCTCCAGCCCGGTGAAAGCCAGAGTCCGCTCACCGACCTGCCCGATTTTGATGTCCTCGGGTTCTGGCCCTTTTTTGGTGCTGCGTGAATCGAACTTATTGTTGCTGTTGGAAGCATTGAAATAGTTCGGCAACTTAAAGGCGGTTATCGCCTCGAATGCGTTGCCGCTGTCATACACCTGCTTCATCGTGGACGCATCCCAGATCGAGAAGGAGCGCCCACCGTACATATAAATGCTCTCATTGCCCCAGTCACTCATCGCCTCAACGTCATCATAAACGGTTGTCCCGCCAAAAAAAGCTGCCGCCGGCGAAGACGGGTTCAGCTGCCCTTTCAGATTCTTCACCTTGGAGACGGTGGTCATATGGGGCCATTCCGTGGCATCTCCTTCATTGCCGGTGACGAGGTAAGTCCGGTCGCCCGCTTGGAAAGAAGCGATGCCATCTGGCATATACACGCCGTAAGCGTCGGCGGTTACAGGCTGGTATTTTTTATCCTTGGCGTTCAAATCCAGCGCGTTAGCCGGTAAGCTCAGATCCTTCAGACCCAGTCCCTGCACAGAGGTGAATTTGCCCTGTTCAATATCCAATATGGCAACTGCATTGTTCTCCTGAAGCGTAACAAACGCCGTTTTCGCATCTGCGGAGAGTGCAATGTATTCCGGCTCCAAATCGGTCCGCGCTTTGTCTTTGCCGCCCTTATCAACGATCTGCCCGTTGCCCTCGGCAACGCCGCGGATATGCACGTTGTCAGCGATGATCGTTGGATCGTCGAATTTTGCCTGGAGTGCGCTGCCGCTGTTGCGGTCTACCAGCGTTACACTGCCTTCCGGATCAATTCCGCCAGCCCCTTCTCTCGGCTCTCCCTCGTCTGCCGTCAGCACATATCGCCCATCCGGCGTCGACTTCACCATATCCGGCTGAGCACCAGTGACATAAACGTTGACTAGTACGCCCCCATAATTCAGCTCCAAAATCCGGCCCGGATCGTTCGTTCCCTCGGACTGAACGGCCACGAATATACGCTTGACCGACGTATTTACATCCACGCTCGTGAGATCTCCGAACTTGAAGCCGTCCTCCTGCTGAGCCAGCGCCTTAATATCAATTCTGGCGTGAAGCTCCATCTGTCCCTGCTTCAGAGCAACAATATCCAAGCTAGGCGGGTTGGCAGATCCATTCACCAGATAAAACAATCCATTATCCCGGTTGTACTTGACGATTTCGGCGATGCCGCCGTCCTCGCTCGACACTCCGACGCGATATTCACCGATCTTGGTCATGCCAAAAGTATTGGAGTAAACTTGCTCGGAAACAGAGACTGCCGCGCCAGCGAGCGAAGCTGTACCCGCCGACTCACTCACCGTAACTGCGCCACCCGTGGCTCCAACTGCCGTTCCTTCTGCATGTGCGGCCACTGGCAGCGCCGCCATCACTGCCGTCGTCAAGCTAAGACCTAGACTGAGCGTGCGACTCCATCTTTTTTTACTACGGTTCATATCATATCCCCCTTGTCGTCTGCTGCAGCATCGAGACATTCCCACTGTGGCCCTTCGAGCGCGAATACCCGCTATTCGTATCTGCTTGTCAGCTTATCAAGGGGTTGTAAAGGCGGAATCACCGTTTTATGAAGAAATTGTATACAAACCTACTGCTGCGGAATCCTGTACAATGTTCCCAACGCCTATATTGGGGAGGAGAACCACCATGAGCCTTGCAACGGATTGGATCTGTTCTCGCGAGAACGTCTGCTTGCAAGTATCAGCGAGCTGGTCCGACGTCCGGATGCGCCTACCCTGATCTATGTTACCCACCATACGGAAGAAATTGTCCCGGAGCTTGGACATGCACTGCTTTTGCGTCGTGGACAGGCATTCCGCAGCGGCCCGGTTTCCGAGGTGTTGACCTCAAATTCACTCAGTGAATTTTTCGAGGCTCCAGTAGCGGTGGAACGCCACGATGGCCGGGTCTATGTAAGAGCCATTTAGGATAAAATTAAGCCATCGCCTTCACAGCTTTGCCTTATCCATGGCCGTCTTTCTCAATTGTCACAGGTTATCCTTTGATTCACCTTTGGAACGGCCTTTACAATTAGCGATAGCGTTTAAATTAAATTCCCCATTTTCTCTAGATAAGGAGCTGTAGCCCGATGATCACCAAGCGCAGAGGCAGGACGGCCTCCCCTTTCATGAAGCTGTCCGCATTGCTTGTCGTGTTGTCCGCACTGCTGCTGGCAGGCTGCAATTTCACTTCCCCTGTCGCAGGTGGATGGAAGTCTCTCTCGGCGAGCGAGGGACTGGATAACGTTTCCGGCAAAGAAAACTGGAAAAAGCTCAGCTACAAGGTCATATTGCAAAATGTGAGCGGTGATGCGATCGAGGTCGAGTGGGTCGAGCCTATACTCAAGGGCAATTTACTGCTGCATGATCCCGATCGCTCGCTGCGTAAAGAGATGAGCCAAACCATCGAAAATAACGGCCGTCTCCAGATCGAAGACAGCTTCGAATTTGATTCCAAAAACGTCAATCTCGGCAGCTCGCAGAACATTAAGTCCATGCTTGTAAAAGTTAAAGGAGTAGACGAGCCGATCGAGGTCAATGTGTAAATGAATATGTAACTAAGCTGCTGGATGCTGCGTCTCCGACTTTGAATACAGTGGCGTATACTAATAACAAAAGACGATTCTACCGTGAGATCACCTCATATAGCTTCTCTCAGGTCCGTTACGGATCGCATCAGATTCGAAAACGATTCAGCGCCATCAGACCCCATTGTTGGACTGGAAAGCCTAAAAATTAAGGGGCCGCCCCCTAAGCCATCCGTTGGATGACTTAGGGGGCGGCCCCTTTAATTCCGTGCATTTCCGAGCCGCAAATGGCCCGAATTCCCACTCCAGTCATTACTTAGCATAAACCCGCCGCACTCTAACTCGAGCCTTCCGCACCTGCGCCGCCTGCCGAAGCGCTTCTCGAACGCCCTCCTGCTCCGGACGACTCAGCAGCAACAGATCCGTCATCCTTCGCAAGATGTTGGTACAGCCGCTGACTAAGCAGTGTCTGCAGAATCAAGATGACACCACCCGCAACCCAGTACAGCGGCATCGCAGCCGGAGCCGTGAACGAGAAGATACCCATCATCACGGGTGATAAATACACAAGCCAACTCATTTGGCGCTGCATATCATTCATCTCAATTCCACGCTGGGATAGCTTCGCCTGCACATAGTACACACCTGCCGCCAGGAAGGGCAAGATGAGATCCGGCTGGCCCAGCTGGAACCAGAGAAACGCATGGTTCGACAGCTCCGGGCTCATGCGGATTGCATAATAAAGGCCGGTAAGAATCGGCAGCTGGATGAGCATCGGTAGACAGCCGATGGCCATCGGATTATAGCCGTGCTTGCGGTAAAGCTCCAACATCTCTTTCTGCTGATTTTGGAGCTCTTCCGGCTTTTTGCCGTTATGGCGAGCCTTCAGCTCATCCAACTCCGGCTGCATCCGCTTTTGCTTACCCTTCATTAATTGCTGGCCCCGGTATTGCCGCAGCATGAGCGGCATGAGCACAAGGCGCACAAGCAGCGTAAGTACAATAAGGGCGAGACCGTAATTGTCCTGCAGCCCCCCCGCGAGCGCTTTTAACAGCCAGGCGAGCGGAAATACGACGTAGTGGTTGAACAAACCAGGCGTCTCTGAATCAATTGATCCCTGAGCACCGCAGCCGGCTAGTAGTAGAATAGCGCCTATAGCGAGCGTCGCTTTGCCCGTCTTTCCGAGCCGTGGAAGCAGAAATAATGGTCGCATGAATATCCTCCCTTGTCATGACGGAACGGCCATCGACAAAGGAAGGACAGGCGGATGAATCATCGTCGGGAGATTCCTTGCGCTTCAATAAGCGAACGAGCCTCTGCCCGATTGGACGAACGCCGGAGGCGGGACGGATCTCGGACGGAGCTCCAACTGCTGTTGCGTGCGGCAGCGCATAAGCCTTTCTATCGTCGGAATGCAGCCATGCCAAATAATAATAGGCAGCCGAACAGGCAAGTCCAATCGACCAAATCCAAGACAGCAACTCATGTAAATCAACCATTTTTCTCACCTCCCGGCTTCTAATGGTTAGAGCGTACCACAGGGCGAGGGTCTCGCGCTAGCTGTCCGTATCTGGAAATCGAGCAGGATTTCTGGTACCGATTGCAGAATGGATGAGATAACAACGATGAACAATAATTAATCATCCGAGCAATAGGTCATCCGACTTCTGCGAAGCACGGGAACGGAGTGAAGACTTAAGATGGAAAGAGTGCCCGGATCGGTCGAGGCTCATGGCCGCACAGCGCAAATTTACAGTTATGGTCCTGACCATATCCTGAAAGTGTTCAGGGAAAGAATCCCTCGCTCAGCCGCCCAGCAGGAGCATATAGCCTCTCGCTTCGCGCTTAGCGCCGGACTGCCTGTGCCGCGGACAGAGAGCTTTACGGAGTGGCAGGGTTTTCCGGCCATCGTTTATGAGCGAGTACCCGGCGCACCGATGCTGCGCCTGCTGCAAAAGCAGCCATGGCGCGCACGAGAATTCGGTTCCCGGCTAGCTAAGCTACATATCTCCGTTCACCAGACCGATGCCGGCCCCGGCTCCGGGTTGCCATCTCTTGTCTATTTACTGGAGCGCCAGATTCATACTGCCCCCCTGCTCAGCGAAGATGAGAAGAAAGGGGCCATTGCCTGCCTGGAGCGATTGCCGACCGGACACAAGTTATGCCATGGCGACTTTCATCCAGACAATGTGATGCTCTCGGGCGACAACTACTGGGTAATTGACTGGATGACAGCCGTTTCGGGCCATCCGGCTGCGGATGCAGCGCGTACGGTGCTCCTGCTCCGAACCGCGTATTTACCGGATGATCTCTCCATGATCGCCTCGTTGCTGATCAGCAGCGTCCGCTCCATGCTGCTGCGCCATTATATGCGGGCCTATCTTCGTCTCAGCGGACTGGAGGAGCGCGAGCTTGAGCAGTGGATGGTGCCCCTGGCCGCAGCGCGGCTGAACGAGTTTTTGCCGTCGGAGGAGAAATTGATTCTGAGAAAGCTCGTACAAGACGGTCTTGCCCGGATAAAAAACAGTGCCGCAACAACAATCGCTCCGTGATTAACCGTCCGCGAAACGGAAAGACTATATTCTATCTGAATTAGCCTGTATGGAGGATGCCTATCATGTCCACCTGGACCTTGCGGTACAACGGCGGCGAAGAGGAATTGCAGGAGCTGGTGTTCCAGCGCCAGTCGGAACTCAATGAATACCTTCAATCGATAACTGTGAGCGACTTGCTGCGGATTCGGGTCTACGACGCCGACATGCGCAATATGTGCGGTAGAACCTACATCTATACCTACCTGCTCTGAGTGTAGTTTGTCTTGTTAAAATCTTTTCGCCAATTCAATTGCCTGCTGTGCGGCCCTGTCTTTAATTTCCTGCGCTTGATCCCTATGTTCCACGACACCTTCCACATAGATGCTCTGGAAATCTTCAATGCCAAGAAGTTGCATTACCGCTCTCAAGTAACTGTCGCTGAAATTCAGTTCTTGATAGCGGCCATGTGACAAAACAGATCCTGAAGCTTGAATGTGAACCACCTTTTTGCCAGTTGCTGTGCCAACTAAACCAGCTAATCCTCTAAGGCCGTTATCGGCCTGCTTGAACGTCATACCCGGTACAACAACCGCATCAAGGTAAGCTTTCAACACTGGCGGAAACAAGAAATTCCACACCGGATTTGCGATTACAATTTTATCTGCTGCGACGAATTGTTCAACCAGTTCTCTCATACGAACGGCTTTCGCTTTGGCCTCGGAGTTCAGTTCGTCAAAAGAAGGACCACTTGGCGGTTGTCCCCAGCGTTTGAGAAGATCGGCATCAATTTGCGGAATATCAGCTCTGTACAAATCGAGATGGACGATCGTATCGTTGGGATTAGCCTCGCGATAAGTTTTAATAAATTGACTGCTGACCGTAAGGCTGTTGGTATCAGTGTCGAACGGATGAGCCGTTACATAAAGCAATGTTGTCATAAAAAGAATCCTCCCTTTGTTTTTTGGACCATAATTAATGTCTGGACCATAATTAATTTGACAGTCATCTAGGCTCTTCATAAAATAATAGAGACAGGTCTGTTCCATCTGTAATCAGATGATACAGACAGATCTGTCTCATGTCAATCAGAATTTTATCCACCTAAATGAGGAGGGTTACTATTAAAAAAGAATCCGCTAAAGAGCGTATTTTAGGTGTAGCCTCCGAGTTGTTCTATTCAGAGGGTATACGTGCGGTAGGAATAGATCGAATTATTGCCGAATCAGAGGTTGCCAAAGCTAGCTTTTACCGTAATTTCGCAACAAAGGATGATCTAGTCGTTGCTTTTCTGGAGAAACGTCAAATTCGCAGCCTCTCCGTGATTGAGGAAGCAAAAAAGCTGTACCCGGATGAGCCGGTTAAGCAGCTGCATCATCTCGCTCAGGTGCTGTCCGAAAGCATAAAGCAACCTAGTTTCCGCGGATGTCCCTTCACGAATACGCTGCTTGAATTCCCCGATGCTACTCATCCCGTACACCAGGCAGCTTTGCAATGCCGATTAGATCACGAAGGTGAAGTCGCAAAAATCGCCCGCCAAGCTAATGCCAGAAATCCTGAAGCTTTAGCGGCACAACTGGAAATGCTGTACGGTGGCGCTATCGTGGATGCTTATATCCGAAAGCCCGCATTCGACAGCAATAATTTTTATAACGCGGCGATGGTGTTAATTGAAGCACAGCTAACCTAAACCTAATTCTCTGCGCGATAGTATAGTCCAAAAAGGGACTGCCCCAGAGTCATCTAAGGATGACTTCTTGGACTGCCCCTTTTTATTATTTTGATAAAGCAGTATCTATATATGTACTCGGTTCCATAATATTTTCAGCATCTTCATTTCTCTCTAATTGGGTATAGTACAGAGAATGATATCGACCGCCAGCTATAAGTAACTCATCATGCGTACCTTGTTCAACAAGATTCCCGTTTTCCATAACTAAAAGTGAACTACACACCACCTTCGCTAACGCTTAGAGGTGGGTGCTTCCTAGTCAATAGAACGAACGTTCCAAGTTTATCTAGGCTCTAAGGGATGTCCCATCCCCAGCATATGCCATTTACATGGCTAATTTAAGCAAGTTCTTTGCTGCGTTAATATCTCGGTCATGCTCCGTTCCACATTCAGGGCATCGCCATTGTCTTACAGCTAAATCCTTTGTCCCCGCATGTTTGTACTCACATACATGGCATAATTGGCTGCTGGCATAATGTTTAGGTGCAATAAGTACTGTTCTGCCATACCAATTCGCTTTGTATTCCAGCATAGTACGAAACATGCTCCATGAGACTTCACTAATCGCCTTTGCAAGCTTATGATTCTGCATCATGTTCTTTACTCTAAGGTCTTCCATGACAATGACTTGGTTTTCGCTAATCATCTTGGAAGATACTTTGTGCAAGAAGTCCTGACGCTGATGGCTAATCTTTTCATGCAACTTGGCCACTTTCAGCCTAGCCTTATGACGGTTATTGCTTCCCTTTTTCTTGCGTGACAAGTCTTTTTGCAATTTAGCTAAACGCTTTTCAGACTTGCGAAGGTGCTTAGGATTAGAAGTTACTTCACCGTTAGAAGTAATGGCGAATTCCTTTAGTCCAAGATCAACGCCAATTCTAGTATTCTGTTTAGGCAACGGCTGAATATCTGTTTCCACCAATATGGAAGCATAATACTTACCTGTAGGTGTTTTTGAAATCGTACAGGACTTAATCATACCCGTGAAAAGACGATGTTGCTTGATTCGGACTTTTGTTTTTAACTTAGGTAATTTCAAAAATTCATCTTCTATTGCAACCGTACCTTTTTGATTATTCGTTGTATAACGGTGATGATTCGTATTTTTACTCTTGAAGGTAGGAAAGCCAACTTTGGGATCACGAAAAAAGTTTTTATACGCTTTTTCGAGATTAAGCTGCGCGTTTGCTAAAGCCAAACTATCGACATCTTTGAGCCATTCGAATTCCCTTTTATATTGTGCAGGCGTATTTTTTAAAGCTTTCCCTGTACTTTCATAATGACTGATCTTATCTGCCAACATTTTGTTGTAAATGAATCGAACGCAACCAAATGTTCTAGCAAAGAAATGAGCTTGTTCTATGCTTGGATAGATTCGATATTTGTAGGCTTTAAGCATAATTTCACCTCGCTTTTTCTCCCTGGCTCTTGATGTAGGCTCGAATGATTTCAATAGGTGCTCCACCTGTTGTAAGTAAGCAATAGCTTTTTGACCAGAAATATTCTTTCCAAAGTTGCTTCCTAATCGAGGGGAACTCTTTTTTAATTAGCCGAGATGAAGCACTTTTATAGGCGTTAAGGAACTTAGAGATTTCAGTATTCGGATGTGCCTTCATTAGAATGTGAACATGATCACCATCGTGATTCCACTCTTGAATCGAGATATGATACTTTGGCTGGATATACTCAAATATAGCCTTTAAGCGATCTGAAATGGTGTCATCGATTACATTTCTCCTATACTTAACAACAAGAATGAGATGATAGTGAAGCAGGAACACTGAATGATTATTTGAGTCTAAATCCATTGATAACACAACCTTATTTGATATACGCCTGATTGAATCTATTTTACATGGGACTTCCTATTATTTCAAGTATTTTACAGGCATCCATTCATCCCACCGCCTAAAGAGGTGGGGGAATTCTGAATAAAAATCTGTTAAACCGCAATAAATACATAAGGGGAGAATAGCTAAAAAAGAAGACCGAATTAGGCATTCAGCCTTTCGGTCTTCTTCATGTATTTTGGCGCGATTAATTGGCAGGATGCTCGGTAACTAAGTTCGCACCCTCCTACTCGGAACGAGCCGGAAGATCCAGAACAAAAACGGAACCATCGGAAGAACTAACTTGCAGCGACAGTTCTCCTCCCTGTGCACGAGCCAGCAAGCGGCTGTAGGTCAAGCCGAGGCCAAGACCTCGTGTCCGCAATCTCTTTTTCTCCCCTCGATAAAACCGTTCAAAAATATGTGGCCCGTCTTCCTGGTCGATACCGATTCCGTTGTCCGTCACCTCGACAAAAGCGCGGTCTCCAACCTCGGCGACGCGTACGTGAATGGCAGACGGGCGTCCAGGATGCGTAGCCTGCTGTGCATTATTCAGCAGGTTGACCACAATTTGCTGGATGCGCAGCGAATCTACCACGGCGTAGACGGCCAAGTCGGGTAGATCCAGAGCTATGTCAGCATTCGGCTGTTTGTTCGTCAATTCCCATTGATAAACGATTTCCGATATAAGCGCGCGCAGCTCCACAGTCGCACCAACGATCTCTACGCTGCCGGCCGACAGCGCATTATAATCAAGCAGATCCGATACCATACGCTCCAGCCGACCGGTCTCCTGAACGGCGATGTCAACAAACTCCTGTGCTTCTTCCTCCGAGACCACCCCATCTCGCACGGCCATCAGCAGCCCCTTAATTGAGGTGACAGGTGTCCTTAGCTCATGAGTAACACCGCCTAGCGAGAGCGCTCGCCATTCCTCCAGCTGTTTTAACCTGCCGGCCATTTCCTTGAAGGAATCGACCAGCTCCTGAATTTCCCGCTCACGCGTTACTACGTCAAGCTGGACATCGTACTGACCGGCGCGAATGAGCCTCGCCCCCTCCGCCACCCGCCGGATTGGCAGTGACAGCTTGCGCGACAGCAGATAGATGGTGAGCCAGCCCGAGAGAACGAGTGTGACCAGCATGACGATGAGCATCTCCAACTCATAGGAGCTTTCAGCCAGCGAGTTTTTGGACATGAGCAGCGTTACCTGGCCGATCGTGCCCATTTCGCCGACGACCGGCGTTATGACTGCTTTTTCACTGGGAATCCTCGATTGTTTCAAATCCGCGGTCATTCTTTCCTTCATGGACTGCTCGCTCGTGTCCGGCATTGAGTATAGAAGCTTCCCGTCCCGATCTGTAATGAGGAGGCATATCTCGCCAGCAAAATTAAAATAGTCCAAGCGGTTGTCGAGCAGCTTGTTCATATGTGCGGGAATGACAGGCCGCCCGTCTTCGGCCGCGACGCGATCCGCGATTTCCTGCCCGAGCAGCCCCGCCGTCTTAAGGCGATTGTCGGTAGCCGTCTCCCTGATCAAGTACACGGAGCTGAGGGCGATGATCCCGAAGCCGACGCATAATACAGCAACGTAGCGGATCGTCCAATACGACAGGATGGACGTTTGCTTGTTTCTTTTTACTCTCCGATCCAAAATTGATACCCCGTTCCTCTGAGCGTGCGGATCTCGCCCGCATCCG
This sequence comes from Paenibacillus herberti, assembly GCF_002233675.1. Lineage (GTDB taxonomy): Bacteria > Bacillota > Bacilli > Paenibacillales > Paenibacillaceae > Paenibacillus_O > Paenibacillus_O herberti. The sequence goes on from NZ_NMUQ01000002.1 coordinate 562,900, forward strand.
CCGGCCAGTGCGAGAGCGACTGGCGCAATCGTTTGATCGACAGATCGACCGCACGGTCACTTCCGTCATAATCCATGCCCCATACTTGCTCAATCAGTTGCTCCCGTGTGAAAATGCGGTTCGGATTTTCTGCGAGGAAGAGCAGTAGCGACAAGTCCCGCGGCGTCAAAGACACTTCTGCAGCGTTCAAGTACACGGTGCGGGACGCATAATCGAGCAGCAGATTGCCGTAATAGCGCCTGCTCTCCCCGTCCGTCCAGTGCGGCCGCCTGCGCAGTACCGCCCCAATGCGGGCGACAACCTCCTCCGGCACAAACGGTTTTGTCATATAATCATCCGCGCCGCCATTTAATCCGCCGAGTCGGTCCTGCAGACGATCACGAGCGGTCAACATAATGACTGGGCATGCACTCTTCGCCCGAATAAACCTCAGCAGCTCCCAGCCGTCTATACCGGGCAGCGTAATGTCCAGCAACACCAGCGAGTAGTCCCCCGCTTCGAATTGCTGCATCGCCTCTTCCCCGTCCGCCGCACGGTCGACCTCGAATCCGGCTTTTTTTAGATACGCCGCCAGAACGCGGGCGATGGCTTCCTCGTCCTCCACGATCAGAATCGTTTTCATGACGCCTGGCCCCCTTTTTGCAATGTTCGTACTGCTACTTTTACATAGCTGAAAGCTCCTCGCAAGTGGATTAACGATAAATAACACTTTATTTTCCCTCGACATCCTCCCGACATATTCGTCTGATAAAGTATCCATCAAGCTCACTTAGGCACAAAAAAATAGAATGAATCGAGAGGAGATCTCTTATGCATAAAAAAGCGAAGATATGGCTCGCGACCGGCATTACTGCCGTCGTAGTGCTTGGCGGAGGCGCTTATGCGCTGACGAATGACTATCTGGGCAACAACGTAGAAGTGGAAGGCGTCATCTCGGCTAGCAACAATGCAGCCAACTCAACTCAGGAGGCCAGCGGCAGCGGAAAGGCTGGAACGTTCGAATCCGCGACCGGAGCAGCGGTGACCGGTGAGCAACTGAACGGGGAATGGACCATCGCCGATGCGGCTAAAGTATACTTCTCCGTGACAACCTCGCGGGAGACAGTCAACTTTGTTGATGAGGCGGTCAGCGGGAGCTGGACGTTAAATGTGGATGATCTGTCGCAAACGAAGGCGTCCGGCACGATCGACATGGCTTCCATCGACTCCGGCAACTCGCAACGGGATGGACATATTCAAGGCCCAGAGTTTCTTGATGTAGCTCAGTTCTCGCAAGCGACGCTCACCGCTTCCTCCTTTGAAGGCCTGCCGTCCGAGTGGACGGAAGGAACGGCTTACGACTTCAACATGACGGGCACTCTTACTGTCCGCGGCGTCGAGAAAGAAGCCGTGTTTGCCAGCAAAGCCGTCTACGAGAACGGACAGCTAAAGCTGTCGGCTACTACGACCGTCACCTTCGCTGACTTCGGCATGAAAAATCCGCACAACGTCGTGCTGGAAACCGAGAATGACGTCGGTGTACGGCTCGAGCTCGTGTTGGACAAGGCTTGATGAACGCATAGCATAGCTATGACGATATATAACAAGGTTTACGTATAGAGCCCCGCCTGCTTTAATCGCAGACGGGGCTCGTTTGTTTAAATAAATGGATGACCGGCTTTTTCCAGTGCCGCTTTAGCTTTGTCGATGGAGTGTTGCTTAATCAGCAAATAGTCGGTATTAAACGTTGAAATCGCAAAAATGCTAATCTCTTGCTCCGCCAAAGGGTTGGCCAGAGAGGCAAGAATGCCGGTCAATCCGAAGTCCAGCACACCCTCTACCTTAATGCATTTCCAATCCTGTTCGATCTCGCCCCCGGTGTTATCCGGTATTACCGATGATGAACAGACTATGGAAAGTTCTTCGTGTGTACGGGAGACGGAAAAAAATTCACCTTGATCCGCCCAAGACGGCACTTCTGCGCGCGGGGGAAGCTTAACGATGGAAAACGTCGAGTTCAATAATACTAAGTTCATGGGTATTCCTCCTTCAAAAACAGTCGAAATGTCATCCTTGTTGATGGCTTCTATTTTACCCATAAGTGGGGGAGCGACTCAAGTTAGTCTATTTTCTGAAGCAGATTCCATCGGATGGGCTTATTCCGCTCCATTTGGATTCAGAAAGCCCGTTTTTTTAAAAATAGGCTTTAAAATCATTTTTTTGTGTGTATCCCCTCATACTCTATAGGCATGAGGGGAGAGGTTCTTTTTGGGCTGTAGACCTAATAAAAAAATAGTGGATTATATTATTATTGGTGCAGGAACGGCTGGAGGGATTATCGCTAAAAAACTAACGGACAACCGTCATACTCGTGTTCTGGTTCTTGAAGCAGGAACGAACATGACTAAAGAGTTAAGCAGTCCTAATCTTATAGAATCTCTCACTAATGCGACCAATAATAAACATTCGTTTAATGTCGCTACAATATTGGAGCAACAAATCCGACGACAGATGATTACAGGCAGCGGACGCGCTATTGGCGGAAGCTCCGAACATAATGGCATGTATGCTGTACGGGGAAGTAGCGACCTCTATAATACATGGGCAAATCTAAGTGGAAATCCTCTTTGGAGCTATGATAAGGTCCGGCCGTTATTTAAAGAAAATGAAACCTATACAGGAGCGACACAAAATCCTCAAGAGCGTGGTTTTAAGGGCCCTATATTTATTAGACAACAAAATATTCCTAATAATGGATTAATTCAAACCTTAACAGAAGCAACCCACCAGGTTTTTGGCATCCCAATCGAGGAAGATTATAATACAGGAATCAGAGATGTCGTGTCTTTAAAAGCGCAACTTACTCAAAAAACGGTCAATGGAAAGCTTGTCCGATCATCTACAGCAACAGGATATTTAAACAGAAAGATTGTTACTCAAGGAAATGAGCTCCATCCAAATGAATTTGGAGTTAAAGATCGAAAATTAATTATTTTAGCTAAAACGACTGTAAATAAAATACTTTTCAAACGCAAGGGTACTATTAATATCGCTTATGGTGTTGAGTTTATCAAGAACGGAGTTTGCGAAGTAAGATATGCACGTAAAGGGATTATTGTCTCTGCGGGCCAATTTTCCTCCGTTATCCTCCAACGATCTGGGATTGGGAAACCCGAGGATTTAGCAAAGGTCGGAATATCCACTTTGGTTAATAGCCCTAATGTCGGTTACAACTTTCAAAGTCAATATGGTGCAGGTATCGGGATAAGAGTAGAAACGGGCAGACTGCTTCAAGTTATGGCTGCTGATCCGAATGATCCCATTACTCTTAACGCGTTCAAAAAAGAGGATAACCCGATCGGAGGCAGACGGCTTTTATTGTTAGGTTTACCGATTCCATTCCATATACCTGTTCAGGATGTTTTCGTAAATGAGTGGGATTTTGATCCGGCAAAACCAAGCAATGTGATGTCTTTGGGAATCTCCGATTTGAACCCGAGCAGCAGAGGCATCGTCATGATCGCGCATAGCGACCCGGAGGCTTATCCAACTATTGATTTGAACCCGCTGGGAAATCCTGATGATGTAAATTTCCTTGTGGAAAAATACATGGAGACCCATCAAATGATTGTTAAGGCACGTCAGCTTGATCCAGAAGGCATCTACGAGGTTGTTTACCCCAGTGAAAGTATATTCCAACTGCCCGATACCGATAAAAGGGCCCAATTAGAAAATTATGTCAGAGCTTCTTATTTCAATTACTACCATTTCGGCGGACAGTGCAAGATGGGAAAAACAATCCACGAAGGGGTTGTAGACGGGTTCCTGAATGTTTTTGGTACGAAAAACCTTAAAGTTGCTGATCTTTCCATTGCTCCGATTTTACCTGATGGTAACCCATCTTTAGGGGCACAAATGATTGGGTTGAATGCAGTCCGATTTATTAGAAATGAATCACGTAAATCTTGTAGGTCCAGAAATATATCCGGATGCCCGACCAAGAGCAAGTGCTGTAGGAGCGACAGGAGCGGCAAAACCAGCCACAAAAGGTCGAGTAGTTGCAAACCTACGAGCAATAATCGGTGCAGGCGATCAGGTGCAAAGCGGCTAATTAAAAAATAGGAAAAGTTTAACTAGCTCACGGTGTCGAAGAGTAGATGAATGGACACTTTTATATTATCCCATACAGCCAAAAAAGCAGTCTTGCGCATTCGCAAGACTGCTTTTTGACCAATTAGCTTCTATTCCATGCGCATACGCTTGAACTGCTTCAGCAGACCGTCCTCGTGAAGGACCATCCAGTCGGCAAGCGACTGACGCAGCTCGGCAAGCTTCCCTGCGTAATCCTCATGCTTGACCAGATTTGTCATTTCATGAGGATCATTTGTCAGATCGTAAAGCTCGTCCATGTCGCCGCAATTGAACACATACTTGTACGTATCTTTGCGGAGCATGCGTTGGGTGAACATAGCGCCCTCGAGGCCAGCTCCCTCGGTTACGACGCAATCCGGCCATTCGGCCACAGTCTCTCCGTCCAGCATCGGAGCGAACGATCGGCCATCCGATCCTTTTGGAGGGGACCCGGCGCCTGCAAGATCGAGAATCGTCGCATGGATGTCACAAGTGCCAACGAAGCTTGCTTCCGTCCGTGATTCCTCCAAACCGCTGGCTGGCTTGACGATGAGCGGGATGCGGCAAGTTTCTTCATACATGAAGAACGATTTGTCGCAAAGGCCGCCGTGGATACCAAGCGACTCACCATGGTCAGCTGTGAAAATAATAATCGTATTATCATACAGATTATGCTTCTTCAAGTAATCCATCAGACGTCCAACCTGGGCGTCGATGCTGCTCATAGCGGCATAGTAATGTTTGATATACGGAACAAAGTCGGCCCATTCTTTCGTATTTCCTTTTTTAATCTGATGAATGGACGGTTTATCCTTATTGTCGTCGTAGAAGTTCGGCCATGGCTCAAGCTCCACATCGCGGTACCAGTTCAGGAATTCCGTTGGCGCAACATAAGGTTCATGCGGTCCCCAGAAGTTCAAGGAGAAGAAGAACGGATCTTCCCGATCACGGAACTGGTCGATATAGTGAATTGCCCGCTCCGTCAAATAATATTCCACAGAGGACTCGATCGGCGAGGTCAATTCGGAAGCATAGTGGAACTCGAAATGGCCGCTGACCTTGTTCTCTTCCTGCCAAGTAAGCCCGTTATCTGCCAAATACTTCTTGAATTCCGGGTAACCCATACCTCCGCCGCCATGACCCGCAAAATCGTCGGCTTCATAACCAACGTCTGTAGGCAGCGACCGATTGCCCGCAGCAATATCAGGGAAGCGGATATAGGCGGTGTTTCCTTGCAGCCATTTGCCTATTTCTGGACCAAAGCCAAGATGCCATTTGCCCGTGTAGCCGATGCTGTAATCCTGCTCCTGCAATTGTCTGCTGAGCAGCCGCGACGTATCTGGAAGTTCATGTACCATGCTGCCCATGCCGTAGGTATTCGTCTGCATTCCGTGTTTGAACGGATACATTCCCGTTTGCATCGAAGCCCTTGCCGGTGTGCATACCGGACAGCTTGTGTAGGCATTTTCAAAAACGACGCTTTCTTCCGCCAGTTGATTCAAATTCGGGGTTTGGCATACTTGCCCGCCATAGCTGCGCAGCGTATCGACCCGCTGCTGATCCGTTTGGATGAATAGGATGTTCGGACGGCTTGGCGATTGTTCATTCTTATGCGACATGGTCGTTCCTCCTAAATATCATTTGAATAGAGCAGACAGAGCCTCGTGTACCATCGCTTCACCTAGAGAATCGCTCTTGGTCGCAAGCGCTTTCAGATCGTGAAAAAAAGAGAGTAACTCCTTTCACTCACAACTGTTACACCCCTATGCTACCTGTCGGGATGTTCAATTGTAAATTTGTGAATCCTGCTTTTGTTGGTCGCTTTTTACATTATGCTGCCTCATAGGGCAGGTTGAGCTAAATATGTCATTCATGACTTAGCTTGTCGTTTTTTACATTCGAGCCCCCGCATCCCTTGTCCTTGCTGGATTCCTGCATTCATTATCAAAAATAGAATAAGCCACTTCCTCCGAAAAAAATGTTTCCTTCCAGGGAGTGGCTTATTCATGATAGTCACAGTTGAAACTATTGCCTTACTTATTGGAACCCACTCAGCCGACCTCTTCGCCGTACCAGAGTTGGCGGAAGCTGTCGCTTGTGCGCAATAGCTCCTCCGCATTACCCTCAGCCTCTATCCGTCCATTATGAAGGACGATAATGTGATCCGCATGCGCAAGCGCGGCTTTGCGGTGGGAGACAACGAGACAGGCGGCATTGCCGCGCTCCTCGAACAGCCGCTCCCACAGACGGCGCTCCGTCTCCACGTCCAACGCGCTGGACAGATCGTCGAATACGTACATTTGCGCATCCCGCACCAGCATCCTTGCCGCAGCTGTCCGCTGGGCTTGCCCGCCGGACAGCTTGACGCCGCGTGGACCAACCATCGTATCGAGGCCTTGCTCCAGCCCGCCGATGTCATCCTCCATAACGGCCGCATGCAGCGCTCTGGAAAGGCTGCCCGGACGCTCCGGCTGGCCGAGCAAAATATTGTTGCGAAGCTGATCGCTATAAAGCCGTGGAATCTGAGCCGTATACGCGCTCTGCGGCGGGACAAAGAAATCGGCGGGACGTTCGACCCGCTCGCCATTCCAGTTGATCTCTCCAGCCTCCGCGGGCAGCAGCCCAAGGAGCGCTCGAACGAGCGTCGTTTTGCCGCTGCCGATCATGCCCGTCACAACGGTAAAAGATCCGGCTCGCAGCGTCAGATCGATATCCTCGATGCCACGACCCGTCTCTGGGAAGCGATAGGATAGTCCGCGCACCTCCAATATTTCCAGCGGCGGCGCCTGATAAACAGGGATGAGCAACTCGTCCTCTATCGAAGCCATGATGGCCGGCGATTCCTTACTCTCATCGCCTGAGGCCATATCTCGCGTTGCGATGCTCCCTGCTGATGAGTCCGACTTGCGTCCGTTTGCTGCCGCACCGTCACCCTCTCCGACTCGCCGCTTGCCAATCCCGATATAAGCCGCTTTTGTGAGCAGCGATGCCGGTGCTCCCTGCAACATCGTCTTAATCCGCTCGAAGCTGACCGCCATCTGTTTGTAGTAGGTCATGAAATTGCCCAAGTTGGAGATCAACTGGGTGACAAAGGTCAAATAATAAACGAATAGCGACAGATCACCAACGGTGAAGTCTCCGCTGCGCATCTTGTAACCAGCAAGCACCAAGATCAACCCAGTTCCCAGATTGACAGAATTCGTGAATACCGAGGTTAGCGTCTCTGTCAGCAGCTTATCCTTAACCATCGAATCGCGCCGATGCTCGCTAAGCTGTACAAAGCGATCTACGATGCGCTTTTCTGCACCGGCAACCTGGATCGCCTGAACGTTAGAGAACATCTCGCTGATTGCGCCCGTCACCTTAGCGGTAGACTCACGGCTTGCTGCACGGTACTTCTGGATGCGCGCCGTGGCAATCTGCGCAGCAGTCACGACAAGAATGAGCGGTACAAATACGAGTACGGTCAGCTGCAGATCGATGGACACCAAAATCCAGCTTGCTACAGCGACGAAGCCGACCAGGCCAAGCATGTCGACCGACCAGCTTACCGCATCCTCCGACTGCTCGACATCATCACGGAAATTGCTGATCGCCTCTCCCGGCGAGGAAGGAATCGCGCGCGCTCCCGGCTCACGCAGAACATGAGCGAGCATATTGCGGCGCAGAAGCATGCTGATGCGGGTGCGCACATTCACATCCGTCAAACATCCAAGATAGATCAGTGCAATGCGACCGAGCGCGGCCGCGACGAGCAACGCTGCAATCGCCCATACGCCATAAGGGAGAGAGTAACTCCCTTCCAGATGATCAAAAAATGCCTTGGTCAACAGACCGGGGACGAGCGGGACCATATGAATCAGTGTCCAGACGAGCAGATTAAGTAAATAATAGCCGGGTCGGTACCGGATCATCCGCCAGAAGAAATGCCTTGTTTTCATGCCAGCACCTCTTCCATTCCGACGGCTAACATGCGGCTGAAGCGCGATTTAGGGTCCGCAGCCAACTGCTCGCGCTCGCCGCTCTCCAGCATTTGTCCGTTCTCCAGGATAAGAATTCGGTCAGCCCGCTGAACAGTTGCCAACCGATGGGCAATAATGATACAGGTTTTCTCTTCCAGCAGACGCGAAATCGCCGCCTCGATCCGTGCTTCCGTCATCGGGTCAAGCCGCGAGGAGGCTTCGTCGAGAATGACCAGCCCAGGATTCGTCAGAAATACCCGGGCAAAGGCAAGTAGCTGTGCCTCTCCAGCCGAAAGACTTCCGCCGCCGGAAGCGAGCACCGTGTCCAGCCCCTCCGGAAGCGTGTCATGCCAGGCTCCGAGACCCAGCTCATGCAGCACTGCGGATATACGGTTGTCGGGAATACTACTGTCGAACAACGTCAGATTGTCCCTCACCGTTCCTTCCAAAATTTCAATGTTCTGCGTCACCATCGCTACTTTGCGACGCAGCTCATGCAGCTTGAAATCCCGAATATCCGTGCCATTCAGATGAACGCCGCCCTTTTGCGGATCGTAGAACCGCAGCAGCAGACGGGCTAGCGTCGTCTTGCCGCTTCCTGTGCGGCCGAGCAGGCCGAGAGTCTGGCCGGGCTCCAGCTTCAGTTGCAGCCGATGCAGCGTATTGCGGCTGCCTTCTTCGTAAGCGAATTCCAGATCGCGGAATTCCACGGACAGAGGGCCGTCCGGCAAGTTCGCACCCGGGCCGTCCTGAATTTTCGACTTAGTCGCCAGCAGCTCGCGCACGCGAATCAGGCTGGCGTCGGCCTTTTGCAGGTCCTCCAGCTGGGTTCTGATCTTCTCGATCGGCTTGGCAAGCAGCTCTGTATAATAGAACACCAAATAGATGGAGCCGATGGTCAATCCTCCCTGCCCGCTCTTCCAAAGCCAGGCGCAGACGAGAAATGCGACTGCATTGCCGAGCGCAAAGACGAGAATCGTCGTGCTCCACATGGTAGCAAAGCCTAGAAAAGCCCGCAGCCGAAGCGGCAGCATACGACGAGTAAAATCGTAGAACCTGTTCATGACATAACCGGCCGCACCGTTGGCGCGAGTGTCCTCCGTCCCCTCCAGATGCTCCCCGATAAAGCCGTAAAACTCGGCGGTCATCTCTCTCCACCGTTTCCATAGCTGCACCGAGTATCGCCGAATCCACTGGATGACATATACCGCACCCACGACAAAAAGAGTCATAGCTAGGCCGATCCACACATTCTCGCGATACAGCAGCACCAAAATACCGAGCATGAGTACGAGATTGCCCGCCAAATGGATGATGAAGCTGGAGAAAAAATTCGCCAGTGCGTTTACATCGCCGTCCACCCGCTCAATCAACGCGCCGGAAGTTTGGGTCTTGTGAAAGCTCATGTCCAGAGACAAACAGTGCTCTGCCAGCTCCGCGCGCAGTTTGTTGGTCGTCGTCCAGCCCAGATTCTCGCTGAAATAGGATGCAGCGACCGATATGCCCTGCTGTAGCAGGGAGAATAAGATAAAAAAGCCGCCCGCGTAGTACAGCGCTGACAAATTGCCATCGCCCTGGGCCGTGTCGATGAAATATCGGATAATCTGTGGATTTACAAGCTGGAGTCCAATCGAGAGGAGCAACAGGATGCTCAGCCGGATCAGCAGCCGCTTCTGCGGAAACACATAGTGAAGGAGCATTTCCTTATACACGGCCCAGCCTCCCCCGGCCCTCTTTCTCCCTTTCTTTTGTTCCCCTGGCACACGAACACTTCCTTCCATTCCGTAACTCTATCCCAGCCGTGAGGAACGCGTCAATGGCGAAATTGGCCTAAATTGAATTGACCGCTCCGTACATATTTATTTTCCTGTAATTGGGCATTATTCCTCACTTAGGATTTTGTCCAGGTTCCGATTCTCAACGATTTCAGCGTCTGCAACGGGCAAGAGGTTGGAAGGGATATCCAGCATCCCATAGATGCTAAACAAGGGGGCGAACCGTTATAATGAGGCTTACGAGTTTAGAAAGGGGAAATACAACATGTTCCATACCACCGTATACGAAGGTACTCTAGAGCAGCAGTACGATACCGTCATTCGTCAGCTGCAGTCGCTGATTGAGGACGAGCCGAATTTCATCGCCAACCTCGCTAACGCTTCGGCACTGCTAGGACAGTTCTTGCCGGATATAAACTGGGCAGGCTTCTACCTGCTGGATGAAAAAGGGCTCGTGCTCGGTCCCTTTCAAGGAATGCCCGCATGCGTGCGCATTCCGGTCGGACGTGGCGTATGCGGCACGGCAGCCAAGCGCAGGGAGACTATGCTCGTCCCCGATGTGCATGCTTTTCCCGGACATATCGCCTGCGATGCCGCTTCGCGTTCCGAAATCGTCGTTCCGCTGCTGACACCTAGCGGTGAGCTGCTAGGTGTGCTCGACATCGACAGCCCGTCGATCGATCGTTTTGGCGAGATCGACCGCGTGCAGTTGGAGCGCTTCGCTGGCGTTCTGACGGCAGGACTCTAGTCTCTAGGGCCATCGCACGGCCCGAACCAAGCCGTAGCTGACTTCAACGACTTCAGCACATCTTAAGACCAAACGTTTACGTGGTAACCGAGTAAACTTTTCAGCCGCTCGATTCGTTCCCTTTTGCGTAGAAGACGAAAAAGGAGAGCAACGACATGGTCGAAACGACTACCGCAGGGAAAAGACCGCTATACCTGAAAGCCGCGATGCTGCTCGATTTTGGCTGGAAACAAGCGCTCAGCTGCGTGTTCCCCCTGGTTATTTTCGGGGCTCTCGGCTTAACCAAGGTTATGAGTATTCCCGGCATTGCTCGGTATGACTTAATATTACTTATCTGCTTGGCCGCCCAAGTCGGCATGCTGCTGTCGAAGTTGGAGACGCTTGGCGAGCTTAAAGTCGTCCTGCTGTTTCACGTCATCGGGCTCGCTCTGGAGCTGTTTAAGGTGAACATGGGCTCATGGAGCTATCCCGACGAAGGCTGGAGCAAAATCGGCGGCGTTCCGCTGTATAGCGGCTTCATGTACGCCAGCGTGGCCAGTTATATATGCCAAGCTTGGCGCAGGCTGGACCTGCATTTCTTCAAATGGCCGAACGCGAGACTGTCGACGGGACTCGCTGCGCTCATTTACGCCAATTTTTTCACCCATCACTGGCTTCCAGATTTCCGCTGGTGGCTGACCGGCCTGATCGTCCTGCTGTTCTGGCGCTCCATCGTGCAGTACAGCGTAGCCGGGCAGCGCTTGCGCATGCCGGTGCTGGCCAGCTTTCTGTTAATCGCGCTGTTCATCTGGCTGGCCGAGAACATCTCTACCCTGCTGGGAGCCTGGACCTACCCGGATCAGCAGCTTGGCTGGACAATCGTCCACTGGGGCAAGCTCAGCTCCTGGTTTTTACTCGTCATCATTAGCATTCTGCTGGTGGCCGCACTCAAGGGTAAAAAACCGCTGAACCTCACGAATTCGTGAAGTCCAGCGGTTTTTTTGCTGGTTTAAATTACCCCGTACCTAGCCCGTAGCACTTTCAGGTGATGAAGCTCATGACCGCTGATGACGGAGGCGATCAGCAGCACGTTATGGCGTAAGCCGTTAGCTACGCCCTCGCGCTCCCAGTCGCCCGGCCGCAGGCCGCGTAGCAGCGTCAGCGTCGACTCCCGAACCGCAGCATAATCCGCCAGCGCAAATTCCAGACTCCACTCATCGAACGGCGCTCCAGTGACGAGCTGATTCTCATCATATCCGGGCAGCTCGGTCTTGTCGCCCCGTGCGATCCGCAGCAGGCGATAGCCCATAATACGTTCATTGTCCGTAATATGTCCGAGAACCTGACGTATGCTCCATTTGTCGGGAGCGTATCGGAAAGACGCTCCTTCCTCACTAAGACCGCCGAGCAGAGCTAGCGTTTTGCTCTTTTGCTGCACGAGCAGCTCGATCAGATCCCCTTCCGGCACGCAAGTGACATAAGGAATTTCAAATTCAGGCACAGTAGATAGGTCTGGCCTAAGCTTCATAGCTGAACACCTCCAAAGTTATCTCAAATCCTTCGGCAGGTGATGCGCGAATCCTGCTTGCGCTTATGCTGCTTGGCCGACTAGACTGACGAGCGTACCAGTTATCAGAACCGCCTATTCGTCCTTGAATCGGAATGAACGAGCGATATAAAGAACCGGCGTGGAAGCGACTGAAATAACGAATTTCAGTAGATAGGTCGTGAGGAAAATCTGAATCCAGATGCTCCACGTATAGCCTGGGTAAAAGGCGAACGCTATCGTACAGAACACGAGAGAATCAACGAACTGACTCAGAATCGTGCTCCCGTTGATGCGAATCCAGAATTGATTACGCCCGCTGTACTTGCGCTTCAGCGACGAAAACACACGCACATCCAGATACTGACTGATTAAGTATGCACTCAGACTGGCCAGCGCCAGACGCGGCATAAGGCCGAAAATCTTACTAAGCGGTTCATGCGCGAAGTCTCCCTCGGCCGGGTTAAAAACGAGCACCATCTGCATCATGACGGTAGTGGCGAGCAGGATGAAAAAGCCGAACCAGACCGCTCTGCGGGCATCTTTACCCCCATATCGTTCATTAATCAGATCGGTAGTCATATACAACGAGGCATAAATCGTGTTGCCTAGCGTCATGACGATGCCGAACATTTCAATCGTCTCCGTCACTTGAATGTTGGCCAGCACCGTCGCGAAGCCGATCCAGGCGTACAGCCCCATTTTGCCGAACATCCGGAAGCAGGCCAGAAATAGCGCGAAATTGACAAGGACGAAAAATACGCCCCATAAAAAATTAAACATGAGTCCCCCCTAGTTTTGGTAACGCGGGATGGTTACGAACCGCGTGCGACAGAGAATTTCGAGCTGGACGCAGAAATCCCACGAAGCTCGCCTGTCGAAAAACCTGGTCTATCATAGCACAGATGATGGGATGCCAAAAGAGAGAGGTTGAATTTTCCTGGAGGGGTCTGCCGAAAAGTGTGACGAGTAGTATAAGCCTTACGTAAAAGAAAGACCTGCGCTCCCGTACCCCATTATTGTATTAATCTGACTAACCCCGGACGATGTGATCGAGAACGCAAGCAGCAGCCGATCTTCAGGAGAGATGGGGAAATTAAGTCCTGTTAATATGCCTCTACTGTTACGGCCTACTGTTGTCACACCCGTGATCGGGGGAGCTAGTAGAAGCGTCGGTTCGCCTACAGGTACAAATGTATCGTCTAGAGTTGGAGAGTGGAAAAGGCTAACTTCTACAGTAATTATTGTTCCAGGGAGGCTATAAGCTTGACTTGTGCTGAAATAAGCCGCAAGTGACGTAATCGTACCTGCACGCGGTACAGAAAAAGCAAAGTTAATCACTGCACCTGTCGAGGTCAGATCAATTGTGGTTCCCGCGAAGGGGATCCCAGAAACTGCGTTCCCAAATCCAACCAAAGCCACTGTATCCGGAGTTCCTCCGCTCGAGGATGTCAGCGTCAACGTCTGCCCGCTTGAAAAAGGAATAACGGCACTGGAACCGGCAATGCCCGTTGCTCCAGTTACACCTGTGACTCCCGTGGCTCCCACCGTTCCGGTCGCTCCAGTCACTCCGGTGCCTCCCGTGGCTCCGGTTACACCTGTGGCTCCCTCTGTTCCAGTCGCTCCAGTCGCTCCGGTGCTTCCCGTGGCTCCGGTCGTTCCAGTCGCTCCAGTCACCCCGGTGCTTCCCGTGGCTCCAACTCCCGTTGCCCCGGTCGTACCCGTTACTCCCGTTACTCCTGTCGTTCCAGTCGCTCCGGTCACCCCGGTGCTTCCCGTGGCTCCCGTTACACCTGTGACTCCCGTGGCTCCCGTTACTCCCGTTACTCCCGTTACTCCCGTTACTCCCGCCGTTCCGATCGCTCCAGTCGCTCCAGTCACCCCGGTGCTTCCCGTGGCT
>NZ_NMUQ01000002.1:577015-678077 GCF_002233675.1 Paenibacillus herberti
CCCGTTACTCCCGTTACTCCCGTTACTCCCGCCGTTCCGATCGCTCCAGTCGCTCCAGTCACCCCGGTGCTTCCCGTGGCTCCCACCGTTCCGGTCGCTCCAGTCACTCCGGTGCTTCCCGTGGCTCCCGTGGCTCCCGTTACACCTGTGACTCCCGTGGCTCCCGCCGTTCCGGTCGCTCCAGTCACTCCGGTGCCTCCCGTTGCTCCGGTTACACCTGTGACTCCCTCTGTTCCAGTCGTTCCAGTTGCTCCAGTCACTCCAGTGCTTCCCGTGGCTCCAACTCCCGTGGCCCCGGTCGTGCCCGTTACTCCCGTTACTCCCGTTACTCCCGCCGTTCCGATCGCTCCAGTCGCTCCAGTCACCCCGGTGCTTCCCGTGGCTCCCACCGTTCCGGTCGCTCCAGTCACTCCGGTGCTTCCCGTGGCTCCAGCTCCCGTTGCTCCGGTCGTACCCGTTACTCCCGTTACTCCCGTTACTCCCGTTACTCCCGCCGTTCCGGTCGTTCCAGTTGCTCCAGTCACTCCAGTGCTTCCCGTGGCTCCAGCTCCCGTTGCTCCGGTCGTACCCGTTACTCCCGTTACTCCCGCCGTTCCGGTCACCCCGGTGCTTCCCGTGGCCCCCACCGTTCCAGTCGCTCCAGTCGCTCCAGTCACCCCGGTGCTTCCCGTTGCTCCCACCGTTCCGGTCGCTCCAGTCACCCCGGTGCTTCCCGTTGCTCCCACCGTTCCGGTCGCTCCAGTCACTCCGGTGCTTCCCGTTGCTCCCGTTACACCTGTGACTCCCGGGGCTCCCGCCGTTCCGGTCGCTCCAGTCACTCCGGTGCTTCCCGTTGCTCCCGTTACACCTGTGACTCCCGTGGCTCCCGCCGTTCCGGTCGCTCCAGTCACTCCGGTGCTTCCCGTGGCCCCGGTCGTACCCGTTACTCCCGTGGCTCCCGCCGTTCCGGTCGTTCCAGTTGCTCCAGTTACCCCGGTGCTTCCCGTGGCTCTAACTCCCGTTGCCCCGGTCGTACCCGTTACTCCCGTGGCTCCCGCTGTTCCAGTCGCTCCAGTCGCTCCAGTCGCCCCGGTGCTTCCCGTGGCTCCAAATCCCGTGGCCCCGGTCGTACCCGTTACTCCCGTTACTCCCGCCGTTCCGGTCGCTCCAGTCGCTCCAGTCACCCCGGTGCTTCCCGTCGCCCCGGTCGTTCCGGTCACCCCCGTGCTTCCCGTGGCTCCAGCTCCCGTTGCTCCGGTCGTACCCGTTACTCCCGTGGCTCCCGCTGTTCCAGTCATTCCAGTCGTTCCGGTCACCCCGGTGCTTCCCGTGGCTCCAGCTCCCGTTGCCCCGGTCGTACCCGTTACTCCCGTGGCTCCCGCTGTTCCCGTCGTTCCAGTCGCTCCGGTCACCCCGGTGCTTCCCGTTGCTCCAACTCCCGTTGCCCCGGTCGCACCCGTTACTCCCGTGGCTCCCGCTGTTCCCGTCGCTCCAGTCACCCCGGTGCTTCCCGTGGCTCCAGCTCCCGTTGCCCCGGTCGTACCCGTTACTCCCGTGGCTCCCGCTGTTCCAGTCGCTCCATTCACTCCTGTAGCTCCCACTGCCCCAGGTACCCCTTGTGCTCCTTGTGCTCCCTGTATCCCCGCAGCTCCAGCAGGACCCGTTGGTCCTGTTGCACCTGTCGCTCCACGGATACCTGATCCACCTTCCACTATCTGAGCAAGCCTTCTTTCAGCCAGCTTCACTTTGGCAATCCAGATCTCCTTGACGGCACGTGAAACACAGCCTAACAGTATAAAAGCAATAAGCCCTGCCAGCGTTTGTTGAACCGCTGCTATGAGGGCAGATGTCCAGCCGTTTGACTGTTTATAAGAGACTATAGCCGCTTCAAGTAAAGCTAATAGGTTGGATTTGATGCCTAGTGGGACACACATACCCTCCACCAGTAATTGCAACTCTTTCAGCACATCAGGCAACGGTCCCTCTGGAGGGATATATTCCTGCTGAATGGCTGCTACAAGGTTATCCAGCAATTCTCCAAAGAGGGCCGCCTCGGAAGGCTTAAAGGGAACAAGGCAGTTGCTCCTTTTTTTCTTACAAGGTGTGCACTTCTTCACTTTATAGGATTTTCTTAATCTAGATGTATTCCTGCCCTGATTTCTATTGTAGTTGTGCATCCGATTGCCTCCCTAAATACAATGCTATATCTATATGATCTTCGTACTTGTCATGAAACCCCATTCAAATCCCTACGTTATGTACAAGCTGTATTAATGCTGAAAAAGGCTCCTCCACCTAAGCAGAAAAACCTCTCTCAGAAATTAAATGAAGCACGGCCCTCACTGTTCTTAGATTCAAATCATCATACGGTATGATCGCCTCCGCCCCTGAATCCTGGATCTTCTTCAGAGCTATTGGATTGGAATGAATTCTCATTCGATTGTCTTATAAGCCTCATTGAACTGAAAAAGGCCTTCCTGCGTAGACAGGAAAGCCTTCGATTCAAAAGGTAACTTTATAGCAAGGATAGACCAGCGCTGCCGTACCCAGCTACAGTATTAATTAGTGTAAGACCACTTGCAGTAGCCGTGAAGACAAGCAGCAATCGATCTTGCGGATTGACAGGGATATTGAGCCCTGAAGCCATTCCGTTGCAGATAGTGCCAATGGCCAGGGCACCTGTCAGCGCAGGAGCAAGCACAACAGATGCCCCTGGTATTGGAATGAATGTGTTGTCCGGAGTTGTAGATCGATACAGGGTAGCCGTAATTGTAATTGTCGAACCTATGAGGCTAAGAGATACAGTTGTACTGAAATAAGCAGCAATCGACGTAATCGTACCTGTCCGCGGCGTAGAAAAAGCGAAGTTAAGCAATGTGCCTGCCGCCCCAGTTAAATCGATCGTCGTGCCCAAGAGACTGATTCCAGAAACCGAGTTTCCGGATCCCAACAATGCCAGGGTCCCCACAAGCCCCCCCGCAATCGTAGTCAGCGCTACTGGAAGCCCGCTGGAAAAGGGAATTATGGCCCCAGAACCAGAAGATCCGGTTGCTCCCGTGACTCCGGTCGATCCGGTAAAGCCGGTAGATCCGGTGATGCCTGTTAATCCGGTTGCTCCTATACTTCCAGTTGCACCTGTCGATCCGGTCGATCCGATTGTGCCTGTTACTCCGGTGTGTCCCGTTGCGCCGGTTGATCCTGTTACTCCGGTCGCTCCTGTGCTTCCAGTTGCACCGATAGATCCGGTTGTGCCTATTACTCCAGTTGCACCGGTCGATCCTGTTATGCCTGTTACTCCGGTTGCTCCTGTACTTCCAGTTGCACCAATTGATCCGGTTACTCCTGTGTGTCCCGTTTCGCCAGTTGATCCGGTTGTACCTGTTACTCCGGTCGCTCCTGTGCTTCCAGTTGCACCAATAGTTCCGGTTGCTCCTGTTACGCCAGTTGCACCAGTAGATCCGGTTACTCCTGTAGCTCCCGCTGCTCCAGTTGCTCCTGTAACCCCGGTCGCTCCTGCGACACCTGTGCTTCCCGTCGCACCAACATTTCCCGTCGCCCCGGTTGCTCCCGTAGACCCGGTCGCCCCTGAGACACCAGTGCTTCCCGTCGCACCAACACTTCCCGTGGACCCGGTTGCTCCTACGCCTCCCGCCGCTCCGGTTGCTCCCGTAGACCCGGTCGCCCCTGCGACACCTGTGCTTCCCGTCGCCCCAACACTTCCCGTGGCTCCAGTCGCTCCCGCTCCGGTTGCTCCCGTAGACCCAATCGCCCCTGCAGTGCCCGTACTTCCCGTGGCCCCAACACTTCCCGTGGCACCCGTCGCTCCTGCTCCGGTTGCTCCCGTAGCCCCGGTCGCTCCTGCAGCGCCCGTGCTTCCCGTCGCACCAACACTTCCCGTGGCCCCCGTCGCTCCTGCTCCGGTTGCTCCCGTAGCCCCGGTCGCTCCTGCAGCGCCCGTGCTTCCCGTCGCACCAACACTTCCCGTGGCCCCCGTCGCTCCTGCTCCGGTTGCTCCCGTAGCCCCGATCGCTCCTACGGCGCCCGTGCTCCCCGTCGCGCCAACACTTCCCGTGGCACCCGTCCTTCCCGTCGCCCCAACACTTCCCGTGGCTCCAGTCGCTCCCGCTCCGGTCGCACCCGTAGACCCCGTCGCTCCTGCAGCACCTGTGCTACCGGTCGCCCCAACACTTCCCGTGGCTCCAGTCGCTCCTGCTCCGGTTGCTCCCGTAGCCCCGATCGCTCCTGCGGCACCCGTCCTTCCCGTCGCCCCAACACTTCCCGTGGCCCCCGTCGCTCCTGCTCCGGTTGCTCCCGTAGCCCCGATCGCTCCTGCGGCACCTGTGCTACCGGTCGCCCCGACACTTCCCGTGGCTCCCGTCGCTCCTGCTCCGGTTGCTCCCGTAGACCCCGTCGCTCCTGCAGCACCTGTGCTACCGGTCGCCCCAACACTTCCCGTGGCTCCAGTCGCTCCCGCTCCGGTCGCACCCGTAGACCCCGTCGCTCCTGCGGCACCTGTGTTACCGGTCGCCCCAACACTTCCCGTGACCCCCGTCGCTCCCGCTCCGGTCGCACCCGTAGACCCCGTCGCTCCTACGGCGCCCGTGCTCCCCGTCGCGCCAACAGTTCCCGTGGCCCCCGTCGCACCTGCTCCGGTTGCTCCCGTAGACCCGGTCGCTCCTTGGACGCCAGTTGCTCCTGTTGCGCCGCCTGGAGCTCCATCTGGCCCTGTTGCCCCTGTTGCCCCTGTTGCCCCTGTTGCTCCAGTCGCACCAGCAGCGCCTGGCGAACCTGGCACCCCTGGCAATCCTTGCGCGCCCGCAGCACCAGCAGGACCTGCAGCACCAGCAGCACCAACAGGGCCCATAAGCCCGGTCGGTCCTGTTGCGCCTGTAGCTCCGGTTGCTCCTCTCCCCCTTGACGGATCACTTACTTCCGTCAGTATGACGTCCGCCAGCCTCACTCTTGCAACCCAGCCATCCTTAACAGAGCTGGACACACATGCTACCAAAATGAAGGACATCAGATCCGCCAGCGTTTGCTGGACAGCTGCTGTAAGAGCAGACATCCATCCGTCGGACTTCTCATAAGTTACGATGGCCAGCTCAGCTGCTGCCAGCAACGGGGCCTTTTCGCGCATTGATATACGCAAGCAATCAATAAACAGTTGAATCTCCCTCAGTACAACAGGGAGCTGTCCCGCAGGCGGGATAGCTCCCTGTTGTAGTGCTGCTATAAGACTGTCCAGCAACTCCTCAAACTGGTCCGCCTCAGACGGGTCAAAGGGGACAAGACATGCTTTTGCTGGTTTTTTGGGAGGTTTGCAATCCTCACCCCTATGTGGTCTCTTTGATTTGAATAAATCCCGACTCCAGTCGTTGCCGTCCACAACCGATCGCCTCCTTTATTGCAATGTTACATTCCTATGCTCTACAACGCTCGTTCCACAACCACAAATCGACTTCGTATGCCGTAAAATTTCCATAATAAAGAAATAAATCCCCAGGAATTTTCCTAGGGATCGGAATCGTACTTGGACTAAGCCCGTATGCAAGCCACTTAATGGGCCTTTTTCAAATCTTCCGCACGCTTCAAATTCAGCCGCTTAACCGCCAAAATCGCGTCGACAGGTTCATGATCCGGGCCGAACGTTTGGAGGAAGGCTAAGTTGGAGCTGTCGTGGAATCCTTTCATTAGAAAAATATCGTAACCTAGCGCCTCCAGCTCTTCCGGCTCCCAGCCGCTCCGATGCGTCTGGTACTCCTCGCCGTTCAGGCCATAGTGATCCACACCCTCTTGCGGGAAAAATCCGCGCGGCGTGAATAGGATAACCCTTTCCTTCGCCACATTTTCCGCCTGTTTCAGCAGCTCCAGAGCATCCGACTTAACGAAATGCTCCAGCACATCTACAAGCGTAACAGCAGTGAAGGAATCACGGACGAACAAGCGACTGATTTTCAAAGCATCTGCATGCAGGGGAACAACAAGAGGAGAGTGTTCAACCATATTTTCAAGATAAGGTCGATGTACATCCAGCGCAACGATCATGCGCGCATTCAAGGATCCCAGCAAATGGCCAGGCCCGCAGCCGACATCAAGCAGCGTATCCGCACCCGCAATCAGTTTGTTCAAATACCTTAGAAAGCGCTTATCCCTTACCTCTTTGATCATCATGCTTCCCCCCTCAAATTCCGATATAGACCAGCTTATGCAAACAGGGAATGTACAGGCCCGGCGTAAGCCTGAGCATTCACAAATAGGGCTAATAGACGCCTGCATTCGGCTATGCTCGTCTCCTCCAAAAGACATAGACTGCTATATACGCATCCAATCTAATCGGCAATACCCATAAGGAGGTACTTAACTTTGAGTATCCAAATCAGTGTCATCATTCCAAGCCGCAACAAATTCCCACAAAATCTGCTCACCTTATTCTCGCTTGAGAACCAGACGCTCCCCCCGTATCAGTACGAGGTCATCCTAATCGACGATGCTTCAAGCGACGCGACCTCAACCATCCCAGAGCTGTGGAAATTCCCCTTCCGTTTGCGTCTTCTGCGTCTGCAAGCCAATTTGGGGCGGCCGGCCGCTCGCAACGCCGGCATTCGAATGGCAAAGGGGAAAATTCTGATCTTCCTGGATGCCGAAATTCTCGTGGAGCCGGGCTTTTTGGAGTCCCATCTGCTGCTGCATCAACAGGACAACCGACTGTTAGCCTCAGGCGTACTTACAATGAAGGGAGCCTATACCCAGCTTGACCCAGGCTTCAACGAAGTACAATTGCAGGAAGCGTATACGCTTTTAAAGCCGCAGCCCGCCTTTCATCCGGCATATGAGAAGTTCATCAAAACGGGACAGGGGCAGCTACTGCTGGGCCGTGAGGATATTAAAAAGGGAGTTTATCGCCAGTTGGCGGTTCAGAAAGTCCATGAAGCGCTCTACGAGGATGAGATTTTGCAGCGGCATGGCGACAGGCTCCAGGGCTTCCATCTTCCTTGGCTCATCAGTCATACGGGCAATCTGTCGGTGGCCCGTACCGCATTCCAGCAGCATGGGTATTTTGAGGAGTACAGCGGCTACGGCTGGGATGATCTGGAGTTTGGCTATCGTCTGTTTCGCCAGGGATATCGCTTTGCCCATATCCGGTATCCGTTCACCTATCACCAGGAGCATCCCGTATCTCCTTCAGTGGGTAATGAAGCTCATACGAATTTCTATCTCTTTCAGCAAAAATATCGCCAGATCAGCTTGCTCGTCCTGCTTCTTCTATACATTCCGAGCCCAATGTCCTTCCACCAGGTCAATCTGGTACTGGACGAAATTTACCGACTGGATGCCGAGAGCGTCGGCCTTTATTTGCCGCTGATCGGGGTCATGCGCTCCATGCTGGAGGCAGCCGGTTATTTGCTCCGCTTCGGCCAGCCGATCTCACATCTGCTGACCCATGCGGGATTACCGCCAGATAGTGTGAAGAGAGCGGATTTCGAGGCTCAACGCTCTGCGCTTGCTGCCTCCGGACGTTGGTCGATGCTTGGAGAGGCTTTGAACCGTCTGCTCGCCCTGTAGAGATAGCACTAGAAGAGTTGTCAAGGGAACGTTTCCAAGCTATCATTAGGAAATATCCCAGGCTCTTCCATACTGATGATGACCGCCTGCACAAAGGAGACGATCGCCATGCCATCCCTACCGATACGGCCTGGTTCCCTGATTCCATATACCAAGCTGGATGAGATTGACCGCCGCATTACGGGGCTGCTGCAGGCCAACTCTCGTATGTCCTATACCGATATTAGCAAAGAAGTTGGCATATCCCGCGTAGGTGTCCAGGCGCGTGTGAATGCCCTCGTCGAGAATGGCGTGTTCGAGCGCTTCACCCTGCTCATTAAGCCGGAGAAGATTGGTCTTTTCGTGAGCGCCTTTTTCCTAATTGAGGTTGAGCCTCAGCGTCTGCACGAGGCTGCCGAGCGGATCGCTCTTGAGCCAGTCGTTACCGAGCTCAGCCGCCTGACGGGACCGAACCAACTGCATATGCATGCCTTATTTGCGAATATGACTGATATGGACCTGTTCCTGCAGGAGAAACTTTATCCGATCCCAGGTGTGACCCGTGTAGACACCCAATTGCTGACCAAACGCTATAAGTATTAAATTAGAAGTAGCTATCATCCACATTCTGCCGGATTTTTTCTCCGGCAGCTTTTTGCATGAAGATTTTCATGAAAACCTACCTAACATCATTCCTCTTGTCCTCATTTTCATTCCCTTTACAAAACACCATTTTTCATTTCAGCCCTTGAAAACGCCTTCGCGAATGCGCTTCTTTTGTCTTCCACCTCGCAGAGCCTCTTTCAAAAACAACATGTAATGGAATAAACCCTTATAGATCAAGGCTTTTTATTTGACCATTCTCAAGAATGACACATCAGAGATAGCGGGATCGAAGCGTAAAAAAGACATATTTCCTTCGCTCTATAACGGCAGGTATAGTTATGAAAACGCTTTACCCGCTGTCCTTCACCAAACCGGGGCTGTCTGTCAGCTTCAAATCATGACGATCTATTTCTATAGAATATGTCATGGAATCTGACGCAAGTTGGACGTGGTATCGCTACTATCCCAATAAAAGGAGGTGAACGAATGCAATCGACCCCTTACCCAACTCAAAACGCCTCGCAACCTGAAAGCGAGACGCAATTGCCCAAAACGACCGGTCGACAATGGAGACGGATCGCTCGCAACTGGGAGCTTTACGTGTTTATTGCTCCCGCATTCTTCTATTTCCTCATCTTCGCGTACGGTCCAATGTATGGCATCCAGATTGCATTCCGTAACTATGTCCCAACACTTGGCTTCCTAGGAAGCAAGTGGGTCGGCTTCGACCATTTCACCCGCTTCTTTGATTCTTATTATTTCTGGGATTTGATTTGGAATACGCTGTCCATCAGTTTTTATGAGCTGGCCATCGGCTTCCCGATACCGATTATTCTGGCACTCGCATTCAACGAAATTAAGACCGGCTTTTTCAAAAAACTGGTCCAAACCGTCACTTATGCGCCTCACTTCATCTCGGTCGTAGTAATGGCGGGCATGATCATTACCTTCCTGTCTCCGTCAAACGGCATTCTGATCCACATGCTGGAGTGGGTTGGCATTAACCCACCTGATTTCTTAACCGACCCACGCTGGTTTAAGACGATGTATGTCCTATCGGGCGTGTGGCAAGGAGCTGGATGGGGAACCATTATTTATCTAGCTGCTTTATCCGGTGTTGATCCAGGGCTTCACGAAGCTGCCATCATTGATGGAGCGAGCCGTTTCCAGCGGCTGCGGCATATCAACATTCCGACGATCATTCCGACGATGACGATTCTGCTTATTCTGAATGTCGGCAGCATGCTCAACATCGGCTTCGAGAAGGTTTTGTTGTTGCAAAATCCGCTCAATATGGAATCGTCCAACATCATCGCCACCTTTGTTTACAAATCCGGCTTGGTGGATGCGCAGTACAGCTTCTCAACGGCAGTTGGCCTGTTCAACTCCGTCGTCAACTGTGTTCTGCTCATCACGATCAACCAAATTGTTCGCCGCACGAGCCAGAACAGCCTTTGGTAGGGGTTAAGCGAATACTTCTTGCATGAAAAGGAAAGGAGGCTGGAGCTTATGCACAGCACCGCGATCAAGGAGTCAAAGGGCGACCGCGTTTTTCTCATCGCCAATTATATTTACCTGACGATCGCTCTCATCATCGTCGCCTATCCATTGATCTACATTATGAGCGCTTCCATAAGTAATCCTCAGTATGTAGGTTCAGGTGAAATGTGGCTTTTCCCTAAAGACATCACCTTCGAAGGTTATAAGCGGGTGTTCCAGGAGGAAAAAATCTGGAGCGGCTATCTGAATACGATTATCTACACTGTCCTCGGCACTGCCCTCAGCCTTGCCATTACGCTTCCCGCAGCCTATGCGATGTCGCGTAAGGATTTTTTCGGACGGAACTTTTTTATGGGCATGTTCATGGTAACCATGTTCTTTAGCGGCGGACTCATTCCTAGTTACCTGCTCGTTAAAGATCTCAATATGGTCAACACAATCTGGGCGATTATCGTGCCTGGTGCTGCGAGTATCTACAACATCATCGTGACTCGTACGTTTTTCATGTCCACCATCCCGCGTGAGCTGGAGGAGGCTGCGCAAATTGACGGCGCCTCCACGACCCGTCTGTTCTTTACCGTTAT
Source organism: Paenibacillus herberti (assembly GCF_002233675.1). Taxonomy (GTDB): domain Bacteria; phylum Bacillota; class Bacilli; order Paenibacillales; family Paenibacillaceae; genus Paenibacillus_O; species Paenibacillus_O herberti. Next base: position 587,227 of record NZ_NMUQ01000002.1, read on the forward strand.
CATTCCACTCTCCATGCCGATTATCGCGGTTATGGCGCTCTTCTACGGAGTTGGCCAGTGGAACAGTTATTTCTCCGCCCTGATCTATTTGAACGATGAGACCAAGTATCCTTTACAAATGATTTTGCGGCAAATTCTCGTCTTGCAACAAATGTCCGCCGAGACCGGCAGCATCGTGGAAGCATCCACCGCCGAGGCGCTCAGTGACAAGGCCGAGATCGCAGCACTTGTAAAGTATGCCGTTATCATTATCGCCACGCTGCCGATTATCGCTATCTATCCTTTCTTGCAGCGTTATTTCGTCCAAGGGGTTATGATCGGTTCCGTTAAGGGCTGATGATAATATAGAGTGTAACTAAACTAAAAGGGGATATCGACAATGATGACGAAACCTCGTAAAAACCTGCATAAGCTTATGGCATCTGTTATCGGCCTTAGCCTGCTCGCTGCTTGCTCCGGGGGGAATGCTGGCACAAACAATGCTCCAAGCAATGAAGGCGGAGCTACTGATCCGAAATCCACCGTCTCCAAAGAAGGAATGCCGATCGTACCTGAGCCTATTACGATGACGCTTATGGCGCCGGATGTCGGCCACGCTAAGTGGGAAGACATGGCATCTCTGAAAGAAATGGAGAAGCTGACGAACATCAAGCTGACGTTCCAGAACGCTCCTTCCGAAAGCTTCCCTACGAAAAAGAATCTCGTTTTTGCAAGCGGCACTTATCCAGACATCTTCTACGGTGCCGATCTTACGGCGGCTGAGCAAGTGACATACGGCGATCAGAAAGTTCTGCTTCCACTGGAAGACCTGATCGACAACTATGCACCTAACTTGAAGAAGATTTTGGATGAGAATCCTAACATCCGCAAAAACATCACGACTCCAGACGGTCATATTTTTGCACTGCCTTTCATCAACTCGACGGCCGTGCTGTACCGCAACCCAATGTGGTACAACGGCGCATTCCTGAAAGCGCTGAACATCAAAGAGCTGCCTAAGACGACCGAAGAGTTCTACACCTACCTGAAGCGCGTTAAAACCGAAGATCCGAACAAAAACGGCAAAGCAGATGAAATTCCACTTGCCTCTGTGAAACTGACGGATCTGCGCATGTACTTCATGGGCTTCTGGGGCATGTACAACGAGGTCTACTATGCGGATAAGGCGGGCAAAGTTCACTACTCGCCACAAGAGGAAGCCTACAAAGGTTATCTGACGTTCATGAATAAGCTGTGGGCGGAAGACCTGCTTGATCATGACACCTTCTCCCAAACGGATGAGCAAAAAGCAGCAAAAGTTAAAAACAACCAAGTTGCCGTATTCGATGCCTTCCACCCTTACATGCCGTTCCAAGTGGAGCCAAACCGCGACAATCCGCTGATGACACTGCTGAAAAGTGAAGTTGCTGAATCTCCGGTATACGGAAAACATCCAGGTCAATCTTCTTATGGCCAGTTCGCGATCTCGAAAACGAACCCGAACCCAGAAGCAGCAATGCGTTGGGCCGACTATATGTACAGCCCTGAAGGCGCGCTGTTGTTCGACCTGGGCCCAGAAGGAACGCTCTGGAAGTATACGGACAAAGCGACCAAAACAAAGGAATTCCTACCGGTTCCAGAAGGTAAGAAGCGTGATGAAATCAGAGGCACGCTGACGCCTAACTACGGTATTGTACCTCCGGGCATCAACCTTGCCGAAACCAAAAAAGGACTGGAAAATGACTTCGATCTCTTCTTCAAAGAAGAGCTGAACACCAAGATCGTACCATTCGCTAAACCGCCAATGCCTAACGTCTTCCTGACGCCGGAGGAGCAAACGGAAATTACGGCTCTGCTGTCTGACCTGAACCCTTATGTAGAGCAAATGGAAGCGAAGTTCGTTACTGGCCAAGAGCCTCTGTCCGGCTGGGATAAATATGTAGCTCAGCTGAAGAAAATGGGCAGCGAACGTATCGCCGAAATTTACCAAGTAGCTTATGACCGTTGGAACTCGACGAAATAAGCCCTGCGGATTTCATCGTCCTAAGATAACTTCATAAGGCCGCGTTAAACCGCGACCAAGAAACAAAAAAGACGCGTGCGGCATTCAGCCGTACGCGTCTTCTCGACAATCAGTCCGCTTCTGCGCCGCCGCCTTGGCCGCGCTTGCGGTATTGACCTGGGGTCAAGCCCGTTTCCTTCTTGAACTTGCGGATGAAGTTCGGCGCATCCAGGTATCCGACACGCGGGATGATGTCCTTGATTGGATCATTCGTTTCATCCAGCAGCCGCTTAACCTCCTCCACTCTTAGCTGCCAGACATAAGGAGTAAAGTTCTGTCCGGTTTTTTCCTTGAAGGAGCGGCTAAAGTAAGAGGGAGAGATACTGTGCTCGTCAGCGACGGATTCCAGGCTCAGTGAATGATCGGCATAATGGGCGTGGATATAGGCCAGCGCACGGTCAAGCAACGAGCGCTCCTCTGTCTGCGCCCTTGACTCTGCCTCGGAGCAAATGCGATAGGCCAGTGTCAAAAGCGGCTCCTCCAGCACCTTCATGGAATGGAAGGAAGATGGCGAAGGAATGTCGCTGGTCAACACGCCAAGTTCTGAAGCAGACTTCAGCATCGTATTCAACACATCGAAGTACATCGCCCGCGCAAGCGGCAGCGAGGCACCGCCAGCCCGGATGAAGCTCAGACATTCCGTAATGGTAGGAGCCGCTACCTCGTAGCTGCCCTGCTTGAGCGCTTGAGCCAACTTCAGTAACAGACCGGTTGGCAGCCAGTTCGCCTTCTCCCTGCTTTCGGAAATGGCGTCGAATCGACTAACGGTCACGGGACCTAGTATATGTCGGGATTCGTAAGCGGATAGAGCTTCGATATAGGACTGGCTCAGCTGAAGCGGGCTCTCGTACAAGCGGCCTACGCCGATGGAAGGATTGGACAGTCCAGCCCCTTCGGACAGCCGCTGCACTTCATTCAATGTCGCTTGCAACGAATCGTTGCCGTTCGAGTCTGGGTTCACCGTAAAACCGACGATGAAGGCCATACGCCGCGGCTCCGGTAGCTCTACGCCATATACGATGGCGCCGGCCTCGGGGATGTTCAGCTCCTGCAGCCCGGCATAAACGGCCGGATCTACCAGTTGCTCATCCTCCCAGCCAAACACAAGAACGGCATAACGCTCGCGATCGAAGCTCATGTGGAGCGCTCGCAGCAGCTCTGGCGAGAGAATCCCAGGTCCGCTGTTCTTGAGCAGCATAAGTAGAAAATGGTTCCTAGCATACGGCTCCTGCAGGTCGGCCATCTGGCTGGAATGCTGAAGCACACTGCGAATCCGGCCTAATTCGTCCGGCTCCTTGGCGGCAGCCCCTGGCCCCTTGTTCTGGGAGCTCGCGAATGCAGCCAGTTCCCAGATCGGTCCGTATAAGCGACGGGCGAGCAGCAAGGCAAGTCCCGCTCCCGCAGCAGCAATCGTGCCGAGGATGAGGATCATGATGCTGCGGAGCTTTACGACGCTGGAAAAGAACTGGTTGCTCGGCATGGCGGTTACGTATGTCCAGCCGTTCTGCTCGGATTTAACCGACACCACGGAATGCGTCGTTTTGTTCAGCTCCAAGCTGTGGATGCCTTCCGGCTGACGGAACAAGCTGTCCACATCGGTTTTGCTCAGCGATTCGCCGCGTTGCGTTGAGGTAAGAACCTGTCCCTTGTCATCGAATACGTAGGTAAGTCCCTGATAGCTGCCCAAAATAGAAGAAATAAGGCCGTTAAACTGGGATTCCTCAATTAGATACATGACAGTTGCATGAGGATTCGGATTGTTAGGCGTGATAGGAACCATATACGCTAGCATCGATTGTTCCAAACCTATTTTGCGGCGGACCAGATCGGCCGGCCTCAGCGTCGGGAACTGAACCTGGTTCAGCTCGTCTTCAATTTGGGCAGGATCCCAGTTCCGGAAAGCGTATCCATTATAGAAAACGCTTAATTCCGACATGCCAAGCGAAGAATAGATTCGGTCGTATCCACGGAAAAAGAGGAACAGCTCACCGATCATCTCGCTTGTGGCCTTATATTGATCAAGCGCCTTTATACCCTCGCTGCTGAAATAAGGATCATGCATCAAGTAGGAGGATAGTCGGGTGTCGTACGAAATTCGCGAGGCGATCGTTAGCAGGTCCCGCATCCGTGAATCAACGGTATTACGCGCCTGGGTGAGCTGATTAAAGTGCGCACGCTCGACCTCGCTGCGCAGATTGCTCGATGCGCTCTGTGAGATCGTACCTGCGAACAGCAGAAGCGGCACGAGCAATACGAGCAGATAAGAAAGAGCGTAGTTCAAAAATAGGCGTGATCTCAAGTAACTCTTGTTCACTGCCAGACCTCCCTAAAATAAGCCAAACTTTTTTCGTCGACCTATCTTTTTCTCTATGTTATTTACCTAACAGCCTAACAAACATAAACTAATTGTATACATTCATGATAACAGAGCGCATAGACAAAATGGAATCAGGGCTTGCGATAATCGCTGTCCTGTGAGAGGAGATCGAGTCATGAGTAAGGAGAATCAAATCGATCCGGCCGAATCGGAGTTGGCTGCAAACGCCACAGAAACAGCAGCCGTCACTCTAGAAGACGACGTTGTCCACCAGGGCGTCCACAATTACACCGAAGAAAAAGACTATGTATGGCCGGAAGAGCCGCTGCTGAGGGAACGTCTGGATTGGTTCAGCGACCAGAAGCTCGGACTCATGATGCACTGGGGCACCTACTCGCAGCTTGGCATCGTAGAATCCTGGGCATTGGACGATGTGGATGAGGAATGGTCCCGCGAAAGCGTGGACTGGACCAAAGATTCCGAGCGCATCAGACGCGAAGTATACGGGCTGAACCGTACCTTTAATCCGCTTCGCTTCCAGCCTGAGCTGTGGGCCGATCTGGCTGCAGACAATGGCTTCCGTTACTTGACGTTTACAACCAAACATCATGACGGCTTCTGCATGTGGGATACCAAAACGACCGAATATTCCGTAACTGGAAAAGACACGCCGTTCCACACCCATCCGTATGCGGATGTTTGTCGCCAGCTGTTCGACGCCTTCCGTGCCCGCGGCGTGGCGATTAGCGCCTATTTCTCTAAGGCTGACTGGCATACACCATACTACTGGTCGCCTGACATGCCGCATACCGAAACGAAGCGTGGCCCTTCCTACGATCCAGCTAAGTATCCTTGGCTATGGGAAAAGTTTGTCCAATTCACCCATGAGCAAATCATGGAGCTGATGACAAATTACGGCCGCATCGACATGCTCTGGCTGGATGCTGGATGGGTCGGCCCGCGCAGCGGCCAGGACATTCGCCTCGGCGAAGTTGTCGAGAAGGCTCGTCTGATCCAGCCTTGGCTGCTCTCGGCAGACCGCACGATTGGCGGAGCCTACGAGAATCTGGTCACTCCGGAACAGACCCTGCCGAAGGACCCGTTGTTTATTCCATGGGAAAGCAATATTACGATGGGAACCGCCTTCAGCTTCCGTTTTGAGGACGACTACAAATCGCTGCGCCAGCTCATTCATCTGCTCGTTGAGATTGTAGCTAAAGGCGGCAATCTTGCGCTTAATGTAGCGCCGCAACCTGATGGACGCTTGCCAAAAACAGCCATTCAGCGCATGAAAGGCATTGGCGCTTGGCTGAAGGACAACGGCGATGCTATTTATGGTACACGCCCTATCGCTCCTTACCAGTCGGGCAAGCTGAACTTTACTTCCAAAGGAAACGACGTATTCGCCATCCGGTTGTATGCGGAACGTGAGACTATGGAGCAGCAGTTGGAGCTGCCGCTGGAAGGTCACTTCTCCAGCGCCGAGCTGCTTGGTTTCGGTGAGGCAGCCGGTACAGCACTGGAGCTTGCGAAGACCGCTCAAGGCTGGTCTGTGAAGCTTCCAGAGTCGCTGCGCGCTGGAGAAACGCCAATCGCACTAGCCATTCGCCTGACCCGATGAGGAGGAGACAGAATGAAGCTTGGATTAAGCACCTATAGCCTGCTGAACGCCCTCAAAGCGGGCCAAATGACCGTGCTGGATGCAATCGACTGGATCGCGGACAACGGCGGAGAGCATATGGAAATGGTTCCCTACGGTTATACGCTTATCGATAACCTTGAGCTCGCAGACGCGGTCCGCGAGCGGGCTCGCGAGCGTGGCATCGATCTGTCCAACTACTGTTTACCCGCCAACTTTGTACAGGAGACGCCAGAAGCTTTTGACGCTGAAGTTGCCAGACTGAAGGGGCATGTGGATCTATGTGCTCGCCTCGGCGTCCGTCATATGCGTCATGACGTAACGGCTTTTACGATTCCTCAGGAACAGATGAGCATCGACTGGTTCGACGATCATTTTGCAGAGATGGTTGAGGGCTCACGCCAAATCGCCGACTACGCCGCTCCGCTTGGCATTACGACGACGATCGAGAACCACGGCTTCAGCGCTCAATCGAGCGACCGCGTACAGCGTATTCTGCGTGCCGTGGACCGATCCAATTTCCGCACAACGCTTGATGTTGGCAACTTCCTTTGCGTGGATGAGGACCCTATTGTGGGGGTTATGAACAACCTGAAGTATGCTTCTCTTGTACACTTCAAAGATTTCTATATTCGACCTTATGATCAAAACCCTGGGGGCGGCTACTGGTTCCGCAGCTCGCACGGGAACTACATGCGCGGCGCAATTGTCGGCCACGGCGACCTGCCGATTCGCAAGCTGATCCGACTGATCAAGGAATCCGGCTTCGACGGGTATATCACGGTTGAATTTGAAGGCATGGAAGAATGCCGCGAAGCCTCGCGCATCGCGATGGACAACGTTCGACGGTTCTGGGAGGAATGTGAAGGATGAGTTATATTCGTGCGGGTTATGTAAACGACGTTCATCTTCCGCTAATGACAGAGGGCGATCTACAGCAATTGACGCATCTTAACCTGGCGTTCGGCCATGTGCTTGAGGACGAGATTGTCATCTCGCATCTGAAGCATATCGATGTGCTGCGTCGAATTCGGGGCCAGTATCCCGAGCTGAAACTAATTCTGTCCGTCGGCGGCTGGAGCGCAGGCGGTTTCTCCGAGGCTGCTTCCACCGCAGAGGGCCGTTCCAAAATGGCCGCCTCGGCACTGCGCGCGCTAGAGGAGCTGCCGCTGGATGGCATCGACCTGGACTGGGAATATCCAAGTTATGGCGTGGCTGGCATCGCTAGCAGCAAGGCTGACAAACAGAACTTCACCCTGCTGCTGCGAGAGCTGCGCGAAGCTTTGGATCGTAAAGGCAAGGAAACCGCTCAGCACTATTTGCTGACCATCGCTGCAGGAGCGGACCAGTACTACCTGGACGGCACCGAGATGGATCAAGTGCATCCGCTGCTTGATTTCATCCAGCTGATGACCTACGACATGAGGGGCGGCTTCCAGGTGCTTACCGGCCATCATACAAATCTGTATACGCCGTCAGGCGACCTGTTCCGGATCAGTGCCGATGCTTCCGTTCGATTGTTCGCAGGAGCAGGTGTGCCGCTGTCCAAAATCGTGCTCGGAGCCGCATTTTACTCTCGTCTGTGGACCGGAGTTCCCGATCGCGACAACGGCCTGCACCAAATGGCCGCTTCTACCGGCGGTTACGGCCCGAACTACACGGAGCTTGCCGAGAACTATATCAATGTCCAAGGCTATCGTCGCCACTGGGATGAAGAGGCTCAAGCACCGTATTTGTTCAACGGCGAGACGTTCATTTCCTATGAGGATGAACAATCCATTGAAGCGAAATGCGCGTATATCCGCGAACACGCTCTTGGTGGACTCATGTTCTGGGAATACGGTCTCGATCGTACAGGCAATCTGATTGCCGCTATGACTAAGGGTTTGCGGGACAATTAATAAGCTGGACTTAGAGATTTAACGGCGACACTTGCTCGTTTCTCTAGCTCAACTTATATAAAACGAAACCCGGCTCGTAACAACCGCTGCCATCGGTTGTTACGAGCCGGGTTTTTATGCTTCTTTCATCTATCACGTTTGATGCAACTAGACTCCCGAAGCCGGGACACCGCTGACGCATCCAGATGCATCTTCGCAAACATGAGAGCCGCTCTGGTCACCGTAACACCAATGAAGCATCACATTGACTCAAGCACCATCCAGACGCATCTTCGCGAACATTAGAGCAGCCCTGGAAGCTGGGACACCACTGTCTTCCGCCAGCTCGAGCACCTCCATCAGTGTATCGCCAACTGCATCGACGCTTTGCAGCAGCTCTTCGCGACCGCCTCCCTTCAGCTCCCCAGCTGTAACGATAATACCTCCTGCATTCACAATGAAGTCCGGCGCGTACAAAATATTCCGCTCCTCCACCAGTTCCCCATGCCTTTCCATACACAGCTGATTATTCGCTGCTCCTGCAATGATGGAACACTTCAGCTTCGGAATGGTACGGTCATCCAAAATCCCACCAGCCGCACACGGGGCAAAAATATCACAGGACGTGCTGTACACACGATCCCCACGAACCCTCCTGGCGCCATAAAGCCGAATTGCGTCCGCCTCCGCTTTCGGATTCAGATCCGATACGAGGATACGCGCTCCATCCTCATACAAATACCGGCATAATCGCCGCCCGACCTTGCCCAGCCCTTGTACAAGCACCTTCAGATCATATAAAGTCGGCAAATTATGCTTTTTCTTCACGGCAGCTCGCATCCCCTTGTATACCCCGTAAGCTGTCATCTCTGCCGTAAAATCATCCGCAGCCATCAAGCTGCCCGTCGTGTCTGTCACATGCTCGGTTTGCGTGCGGATCGCATCCATATCCAGAACCATCGTCCCCAGATCCAGCCCCGTTATATAACGACCTCCAAGCCCTTCGATCCCTCTTCCCAGCGCCTGAAACAGACGGATTCTGGACTCTCCGATGCTGCTGTTTGAGCTTCGAGCCGCCTCTTCCCCAGACTCACTCTGCCAAATAACCGCTTTTCCTCCACCATAGGGCAACCGGTAAGCAGCGTTTTTATAGGTCATTCCTTTGGCAAGGCGCATTGCATCCAGCACTGCCTCCTCTTCAGAGGCATAACTCTTCATTCGGCAGCCACCGAGTGCCGGTCCGAGCCGCGTGTTATGCAGCACAATAAATGCTTTGAGGCCCGTGTCTGCGTCATGGCATAGCGTTACCTGCTCATAATCACCCTTAATTATTTCCCGGAAAATATTCATACCGAGCCCCTCCCTGCTCCATAGCCGACTACATTTTATGCAAGTGACCGCCCCCGATATGCGGACCGGCAGGAAGACTATTATGCAGCACCTAGCTTGACTGGACTGGGCTCTTAACTAAAATCAGCATCTGCACATTTATGTCATCCGCCCAAACAACTGGGTCAGCTGCCCCGTATGATAGGGCATACCACAAGAAAGGGGATTTGACACCATGTCTTACGGAGTTAACGGAGCAGTTGGAGGTGTCGGCGCAGGTTGCGGCGGCGGCGTTGGAGGTTACGGTAACGGTTATGGTAATGGTAATGGATGCGGCAATGGTTGCGGCGGCGGTGGCGGTTGGGGCGGTTCGACTACAGGAGCGATACTGGTTCTCTTCATTTTGCTGGTAATCATCAGCCGCGCGTTCCTTTACTAGACCTTAACGGGATCAAAGTAATTGTATAGTTGAAGTAATGAAATCCCCCGCAGCTGATGCTGCGGGGGATTCTTCTATTCTACATAACCAAACACACATTTAGCCGCCCGTCCAAACCAATATTAGATCTATGGAATATCTTATCTTATTCTACTAGAAAAGGAGATTTCAAAAATGGCTAGAATCAACAACGTAAACTGTGTCGCTAATGGGGCGAACCTGGACGCACTGGTGCAAGAGTCAAACGATTATCCGATTTATAACGGTGCAGGTGTAGAATCTGCCTACCAACCGTACAATTCCTATTACAACTCAGCAGGGCTAGACAATGCTCTAGATGCAGCAGACGTAGGTGCTCTCGGCAGATCGGCTTACAGAGGTAAAAAGACTTCCACCTCCGCTGTTGTCCTCGTACTTTTCATCCTGCTCGTCATCATTCTCAGCGTATTCTGGTAAATCGCTCTTACAGGTATCAAAAACCGTACGTATGCGATTCCGGTTCCGACCGGCATCGCACACGTACGCCGTCAAACAACAACCTTGGATATGTATGAATTCAAAAAGCTAAAGAGCAACGGCGGATCTGCCACTCAATACGAGGCCAGTCCGTCGTTTTTATACATGGAAAATGCCTATTTATGATGAATTGGCCTTCCTGCCCAAACACCACGTCCCCACCCAGCGTATGATGTCTTATCTCAAGCGAAAGGGGATTTGACAAATGTCATACGGCGTTGGCGGCGTAGGAGCAGGTTGTGGCGGTGTCGGGTATGGTGGCGTCTGGACGAACACAGGAGCAATCCTTGTCCTGTTCATCCTGCTGGTTATCATCAGCCGGGCGTTCCTCTACTAGTTCGCATGGAATGAAGATACAATCGGCCATTTAAAATAATGCGCCTCACGTATCTCATGCTCAACTTTCACAAAACAGGTTCTATTTAAGATAACTCAATTTAACCAAAAAGGGGATTTGCACATGTCTTATGGATTAGGTAATGTCGGAGGCGTAGGTCAAGGTTACGGCGGTTACGGTGGTGTTGGCGGAGTTGGCTGTGGAGATGTTGGCGGCGGCGGCAATTGCGGCGGCGGTTGCGGCGGAGGCGGCGGTTGGGGCTATTCCAGCATGGGCGCTATTCTCGTTCTGTTCATTCTGCTTGTCATCATCAGCCGCGCCTTCCTTTGCTAGAACTATTATCATGCGCTCCAGCAATCAAACGTAAGTAAAGGGACCCCTCTGCTTCGGCAGAGGGGTTTTTGTCTATTTTAAACTTCTATTATCGGTTGGAATCCTTAGGATAGATAAGTTTATTTTATGAAAGAAAATTTTATTTAAATTAGCCTTATATAAGGTTCTTGTTCATATATATTAGTTTTATTAAATCAATAAAATCATCAGGCCAATCATGAATACCTGCTTGTATAACTTAAAAAGAACAAGTAAGGTCAATCAATATGTAGGTAGCCATGATCGATTCCGATAAACAGTGAAAACAGATAAAAACCCGATAAAGGGATCGGTCGACAGGAATGACCATGAAATTCGGAAATATCACATAGAGCAGTAGTCGATTGGCGATCAAGGAAACATGCAAGGAATTGGAACAGCAGAAGCAGCCTCAAAAAGCGAAATATAGCCGAAAACCGCACAAAATGTAGAAATAAGCGGAGAATGAACGGGGAAAACAACGATATTGGGCTAAATTGGTCAAAAATCGCTATAAAAAGAGGGAAAGAATCGACATTTAACGAACATTTATTAAGTGGTGATTGGGTATATTACGGATTCTGCCTTTCGGAATGACCGCTTGAGGAAGTTTTTCATGAAATCGCCCCTTCCTCCCGGACAATACTGCTCTACAGCGTATGAAGCACCCAGGTATCCCCCCATCCCCATGCAGCTAACGTCCAACGGATCGATAGATGTATTTCCCCACTCTGAACAGCTTTCGTTCACAGGTAATACGAGCAAACGCCAAAAAGCCCACCTGCAGCAGTGCTGCAGAAGGACTTCTTCTTTGCGGCGATTTCGGCCAAGCCGATGCTTGGACCTAGTTACGCTGCTTCCTATTCTATTCCAAGGGGCGCAGAAATCAGCTTCAGTGGCGGTCTTTGATTTCTCCGACCTTTTGCTGGATTTCGCCTTTGGCCTTGTCTATCTTGCCTTCCGCTTGAAGACTCCGATTATTGGTGGCGTTGCCCAATTGATCCTTGGCCTCGCCCTTCACTTTGTTCAAGGTTCCCTTAACTTTATCACTCATACCTTCTGACATGATACATCGCTCCTATTCAAGTAGATTAGTTGATGTTGTACTGCCCATGCCTCTACTTACCCTTGTCTAAGGAGGACTAAACCCGGAGGTATGGCCGAAAGCCCTAAACAACAGGACAGCCAAAGAGCACCACCAGTGCGTACAACCAAAGCGTTAAGTCAAAGCCGTTTAACCAAAACGTTCAGCAAAAAGTCTCGGTTGCAGAGTACAGCAAAAAGCTTTGTCGAAGACATAGAAAAAACTCAGTAGACGGGCATAGAAAAAAGGTTACTACTTAGGTACCTCTAAATTTAGCTAGGTCGCACTATTCGGATGACCAGATCCCGTTTGACAACAACCAAGCGAAGCGAAACTCGCGTTTGGTGAAGATCAAACAGAAGGTTTCCGGGAGTTTTCGAACGACGGAAGGAGCCCGGCTATCGGCTCGAAGCGTAGTGTGTTTCGACGATCATGAAGCAGGAGCTGGAGCTGCTCCCTTCGTTTGTCTCAGCCTTGTCGGGGCAACTGCGGCTTTGATAGGCCTAAGTCGTACCACCAAGTCAGTCTCGTATTGACGTGGTCATGCACAATTTGTATGATTTTTCACTCAACATGCATTCGGGCCTTGCTGATATTTTGGATATTGTACGATAAATCATTCAAAATGGCTGGGCATAGGCGAAGAAAGCTGGGCTTTGTATGTTTTATCACACAAAGTGTTGAAAAGAGGCGGATATAAACCGAATTTTATACGATAAATCGTACAAAAAAATTGCGTTGTCCACGAAAGCCGAGTTCAAAACCTATTCCATTCAAATCGAGAGGAGAAGCACGCCCCGATGATCCTGCACAGCGCAGGATTATTCGGACGTTTTTCATTTACCTATATAGGTACCTAAGTAGTTACGAAAAAAGGCTCTCCGGCTGAAGCCGGAGAGCCTTTGGCGGCTGCCTGAGCAGGCCGCTAAAGTATTGATTAGTAAGCCAAGGAGAACAGGCCGTTGATATGCGACAGGTAGCGGATGTTGGAAGCTTCCTTCATCAGCGTTGCTGGCAAGCCCAACAAACGAGTCTGGTTTCCGCCGATCGTACCGATCGCGTCCTTGCGGCCGAGCGATCCCAGCGTACCGGAGAATACAGGTTGGAACGTATCCATTGGCTGGTTGTTGAAATAAGCGTACAGGTTGTAGCCGATCAGCTCACCCATTTGCCAAGCCAGTTGCGCGGTTGGCGGGAATGGACGGCCTTCTGGTCCCATAACAACAGCGCTGTCGCCAGCGATGAAAACATTCTCATGGGAAGTCGATTGCATGTTTTCCGTTACTGTAGCGCGACCACGGTTCACTTCGATGCCGCTGTTCGCGACAACAGCCGTGCCTTGTACGCCGCCGGTCCATACAACAGTGCTGGACTCAATCGTGCTGCCGTCTTTGAGGGACACAGTCGTGCCCTTCATTTCCGTGATTGGCAGACCGGTTTTGAATACAACGCCACGTTTTTCCAGGGAAGTCGTCGCGCGCTCTACGAGCTCAGCCGGGAAGCCCGGGAGAATCGATGGAGCTGCTTCTACACAATACAGGGCAACGTCGTCGTAGCTGATTCCGTGCTTTTTAACCAGGCCTGGAAGCATGTCCGCGAATTCGCCAACGAGCTCAATGCCAGTCAAACCGCCGCCGCCGACTACGAAGGTCAGGTCAGCTTTGTTGCCGGATTGTTTGAATTTTGCTACAGAAGCTTCAATATGAGCCTTCAGCTTGTTCGCGTCTGCTACGGATTTCAGCGTGAAGCTGTTTTCCTGCAGGCCTGGGATGCCGAAGAAAGCTGTTTCGGTACCGAGAGCAATAACGAGCGCATCGTACGTAAGCGTCGTGCCCGTGGAGAGCTTAACGGATTTTTCATCCGGCTTGATTTCGGAAACTTCACCGATTTTCAGATCGATGTCCTTGCCACGCAGCAGCTTGTCCAGCGGCAAAGCCACATTACCTTCGGACAGATTGCCGACGGCCAGACGATGCAGCTCAGTGATGATTTGATGCGCGTTGATGCGGTTAACGACCGTAATCTGGGCCTGAGCCGGCGTGAAATGCTTGCGCGCAGTCGTAGCAGCCAGAAGTCCGCCGTAGCCGCCTCCCAGGATAAGAATATGCTTAGCCATGTTCATCCTCCATTCACGTTCTATCGACCTCCCCGCGGGAGGACGTTGTTAGTTCTGGTTTTTTTGTTTTTCGTTGAGGTTTTCCAGGAACGCCTGCGTGAAGCGCAGTGTGCGCTGTACGTTAGGGTCTTTGAGCATACGCAGCAGGCCAAACAGGCCAACTGAAGTATTCTCGTTGGAAGCTTGGTCGCCAGCTTCAATCGCCGCTTGAGCAACCGTCTTCGTTTTGTCGACGATTGGTTTAACCATCTCGCCGATGCCACCGCCAAAGTCATTGATAAGCACTTTGTCAGTTGCGAGGGACTTGGCTACATCGTAGGACTTGGTCATGAGGGTCACGATTTCGGCCAGCTTCGGAAGATTGTCCACGAGCACCGTCAGGGACTCTTGTACTTCCGGCTTCATGAGCTGATCAAGGATGTCGCGTTGTTGCACGGAGGCTGGCTCTTGAGTTGCCACCGCTGGAGTAGATTGGTTGTCGGACATGGAAATATTTCCTCCTTTACTCTGGAAATGCGGTTCCGCCCCCGCGCCGACTGCTAGAGCACTGCCTTGTAGAGCAGCATCTCCGGCCGGACGTCGGGGAGGCAATTCGCTTCATTGCACGGTGTAGCAGGCTTCTGGCTTGCGGACGGAAGGCTTTGTACCAAATTTCACAAATCACGGTAAAAGGCCGCTCCATCACAGCTTCATCCTTCTGCACCGGCAGCGAACGACGAGATCGGACGCTTTCCCGGTCTATGCGTTGTCGGCCCGTATACGGCCCGGAACTTCTACAGGTTAGTTTACAACTTAACGGCGGGAACTGCAAAAGAAAAATGAGGATTCTCACCAAAGTTTTTGTTAAGCGCGGCAATATTATGTTTTACTCGAGCAAAGTGTCCAAATCGTCTGCTTTGGAGTCCGATAGGACCCTGTCTGGGATGGAGCCAAGCTGAGTGCTAAATAAATCTCCGTGTGTACTGAGCGCTAATCTAGTGACATGAAGCGGATCTCGCATGGTAAGGAGAGGTGTTTTGATGACTTGAGCGGATTTCGCGTGGAAAGGAGAGGTGTTTTGATGACTTGAGCGGATTTCGCGTGGAAAGGAGAGTCATGCTTGGTTGTTGGGTATGGAAAAGGCCGATGTACCGCCGCATAACTTCGCGGCGGTACATCGGCCCTGCCGCGCGGGCTAACGCCACGCGCGGTTACATCCAGCTATCGATGTCATCGTCATCGATATCATCTTCCACCGGAGCCGCCCCAGCAGGCTCCGGTTCAAGATTTGCCGCAGCAGGCTGCTGCGGCAAATCTTGCGGCGGCGCTTCGCCCGCCGCAACTGCACCGGCGGCGATGCCTGCCGCCGCGAGCTCCCGCTCCGCGGACGGGACATGGTCCCCGTCCGCAGGCGCCTCAGCGGCCGCGGCGCTCTCGCGCGCGGCTGCAGCGGCTTCGCGCGCCGCAGCCTGCGGCGTCTCCGCCGCGGGCTCCGGCTGCGCCGGCGCTGCTACGGCGGCGGCCACTGCCGCGCCGCCTACCTCGCTGCCGGCTGCGCCATCCGCAGCGCGGCCTGCCGCTGTTCCGGCCACGAGAGTTCCTCTCTCGGCCGGAATAAACAATTGCAGATTCCGCACGCCATGCTCGCGGATCTCATTTTCAACCAGATAGCGAATTGAGTCCATCAGATTGGACTGGCCGTTAATCCAGTCCATCACTTCAGGCGACTCATTCTTTTTCGTTTTCAGGCTGATATTCTCTCCGGGCTGCTTGATCTTTTTCACCCGGTCTCACCCCCTGTGATTAAACCGGCTGCTTAGCCCCTTTGGACTTCAGCGCCTCGAAGATCTTGCCGCGAACAAAAGCGTCCAGACCTTCGGCATTCATCGTTACCGCATGTTCTGCGGGAATGTACAACAGCTTGATTTCGCGCTCTTCGCAAAGCTCGATCAGCATGGGCTGCAAAATCGGCTTCATCAGCACGCTGCCGCCGCCGTATACACAAATGACGTCAATCTCATTCCGCGCTTTTGTCAGTTGCTTGCGGATGTTTTGCACGATATGACGAGCTTGTCCCTCGAGCGGACGGCGAAGCGTCTGAATCGCACGGTTATGGTATTTATGCTGTGCATTTTTGATCACATCACTGAAAAATTGGCGCGGGCTGTCCGGCAAATAAACCAGTTTGTTGAAGTCGTCCAGCGCTTCCTCGATAGCATAACCAGCGCCGTGATGGCTGCCATGCACGAACTGACGCAGGAATTTATTTCCTTCAGTGATCGGATATTCCGTGGAACCATCGCCGATATCCGTATGCAGAACACGCTTGTCTTTGAAGTAAGCACCATTGAATTTCTGGCCGAGATCATAAGCCTCCACGAATTCGGCAAAAATATCTCCGGAGCGCCAAGCACCCTCGCGATCTTTTTGGAGCGCGAATACAACTGGCGTAGCTTCAGGAATTGCTTTGACATAGTCGAACACAATGTTGACCGGTACCCGTACCTTGTTCAGGTGGACGGTCACTCGATGCGTGCCCTCCATGAATTTGGCCTCAAACTTAGCCGCACTCTCGTCGGTATGCTGCGTCACTGGCAGTGCCGTAGCCATATCAACCGTAACTTCGATTGGCTCAGTCGTTACGCCTTTTGCCTCGTCATAGGCGCGTTGCACGGCAACCGCCGCCACTTGCGCCAGCGTATTGATGATTGGCAGATCCATGTCCGCCTTGTTATCGATGCCGATTTGCAGGTTTTCCAGCAGCTCGCCGCTCATCAGAGCAAACTTGCCGATATAGTACATCCCGGGACGCGCCGCGGGGGAGTCGATCGTTACAATCAGCTGGTCTTGCAGATTGCGGATAAAGCTTTCCGGCGGAAGCTCGTCGCTCCATGGAAGCTTGTCCACCCGACAGCATACATTGGGCTGGCGAATCATTTTACCGTCTACAAACAAATCATGCTCGCTATTGCCGTTGTCGTTTCCTACCTGAAAATGTACCTTCACCTTTATTTCCTCCTCGTCTCTCCCTTCAGGAGAGCGGTTTTCTCGCCGGCATATGCCGGACTTCTTGGTTAAAGGCTGTTCTTGTCCACTGGCGCGGCTGCCCGTTGTATGGGCTGAACTTTTGCTACAAGCCATTCCTACACGAGATGCGGTTACAGCCGCTCCAAACGGGAGTGAACGGTAATGCCTGGTAATATCATTCGACAGGAGCGACAGTTTTCCTCCCGTATGCCGGGAAGTTCATAACTTGTTCCCCATTGTGGGGGATATTTCCTGGGGAATATGTTGGTACAGCGCTTTCAATGCTTGTGAGAGGTTTCGAAATTTTCAATTAATTTCAAAGCCTCGCTTTGGACCATCCGTTAACGACCCAACCTCAAGGTTGTCCCCGCTGCCTGCCTCTCTCCTCCAGCAGCCAACCGGCAGCAAAAACAGCGAGAATCACGCTAGCAAGGGCTACTTTGAGAAAAATATTGCCATCAAAAATAAGTAGTTGAATCAGTACCAACGCAATCAGCCCAGCGTTCTCCTTGAGGAGCTGGCGGAAGGTTCTTTTACGAATACGGTAGAGGAAAACTCCAACGACGAGAGCATAAATCAGCAGAAACATTAGAGCAGCGAAAAGTTCCACCGGCATCCTCCTTTTCCGTACCGATACAGACAACCATTGTTCAAGTCAACCGCTGCCTGAGGGCAAAAGCCAAGCAGGGTACAGGCATACCAAGTGTAACCCAGCCCGTGTGTCGAAGTAAGGGGAAACCTGCGCATAAGTGAAGCCAGTATTATTTCTCTTCGATGATTACAGTTGCATTGTAAATAACGACTCGTTTCCCGTTTAGATCAAACAGTATTTTATTGCCGTACTCCGTATCCTGAATATCGATGCGCCCTTCGTATTCTTCCAGCAGTTTTCCGCTCTGATCATACACTTTTACGCTGCGCTCCAGGCCGCCCGCGTTGTTGGATTTCCATGATTTTATCTTACGCTCGCCCTGTTCGGTCGAGAAATACCAGGCTGTACAGCCTCCGATTACGGCCAGTAGAACAAACATTAGTGCAACCCAGATCCATTTCGTGTTCTTTTTCATTTGTTTGCTTCCTCCGCTCTGTTCATTACCCGGAGCCCCAGTGTCCATGAGCCCAGTTATTCTTTGTACGTTGGGAGTTTGATTTCGTGCCTATTTTTTCCTGTACCTGCCTCAGAGTGAAAAAGAAGTGGCGGCGCTACAAGCTCAGGACTGAAGCTTCAATCCCGCCAACTCTGCAATACGATTCGCAACGTCCGACACGGGCAGCTTTTCCGTCTCGATGCGACGGCCCAGTGCGGGCGATTGTAACCCGTGCAGACAGCGTTCGATCTGTAAAGCGGCCCACGAGCTGCTGCCTTCCCCTCGTACACTCAGACGGTGAAGCAACACGTCCCTCGATGCCCAAAGCACAAACGCCTGCATTTGTCGGCCTTCCCTTTGCAGCCGACCGGCCATCTCCTCAAATTTTACCGGATCAGGCACCGTCATTGGGACAAGGATTATCCCCTCATAATGCTCCGCCAGGTAGCTCAGCATGAGATAATTGAACTCCCGCCACATTTTGAACTCCTGGAAGTCTTCTTTAAACAAATCTGCCGGCAAATTATCTCGGATATAATAACCCGCATTTTCAGGATCGTACACATACGAACCCGGCAACCGCCGATGCAGCTCCCACGCTGTTTGCGTCTTGCCGGAGCCGAATGCTCCGTTGATCCAGATGATGTCACCCATCTTCCTCGCTCCCTCTCTTCTTGGCGCAAATCCTACTCAGCTTTCCCTTTATTTCCAGACGAGCCCAGAAAAATTTTGGTTGCAACAGAGTTGCGGCTTACCGGATCAAGCCCGTTTGTTGCCGCAATCGACAATCCGTTTGTTCCTGAGTTTCGGTTGGAGTATGCTGGATTTATGAACCCGCCACGCAGAGCTGGACGCTAGCCAATTGAGTCAACGGACTGGAGCTGGCCGTCCCGCTTAGCTGAATCAGATGCCAATGCCAAGGAGGAACCAATATTCATGAGTTTAGCTTATTTTAACGGTCGTTTTGCCGCGTTAGACGAACCCCTGCTACCTATCGAGGAGCGCGGCCATCAATTCGGCGACGGTGTGTATGAGTTTTTTCGAGTGTATGAAGGGCAACCCTTCATGCTAGAGGAGCATCTCGATCGGCTCTACCGCAGTGCAGATCTGATTCGCATCGAAATCGGCCAAAGCCGGGAAGAGCTGAAAGGAATTATGGACGAGCTCATGCAGCGGAGCGGGCTGTCCAACGGAGATATTTATTTACAGGTGACGAGGGGCATCGCGCCTCGCAATCACCCTTTTCCAGCCGTGCCTTCCTCATTGTCGCTGACAATCAAGCCATGGAGGGAGCTACCTCCTGCTACACACCAGGAAGGCGTAGGAATATTACTGCACCCGGACGAGCGCTGGCTGAACTGCCATATCAAGTCGCTCAACCTGTTGCCGAACATTTTGGCTAAACAAGCTGCCGTTGATCAGGGCTGTTTTGAAGCGGTGTTTGTGCGGGACGGGATCATAACGGAGGGGTCAAGCGCCAACTTCTATCTCGTTCAAAATGGAGCCATCCGGACGCATCCGCTCTCAAACCGCATTCTCGGCGGAATTGCGCGTGAGGCGATACAACGGATTGCGGACGCTGCCGGCATCCCGTTCATTGAGGAGGCTTTTTCGCCGGATGAGCTGTTCGCTGCCGATGAAGCGTTCCTGACAAGCAGCGGCGTTGAGCTTGTCCCCGTTGTTACCGTGCACGGCCACGGCTCCATTGGCAGCGGCGTACCAGGACCGATAGCAATTGAGCTATATCGACAGTATGCGGCATTGACCCGTCAGCCTGCTCAAGGCTGACGGGTCAATTCCCAAGGCTGAACCAAGTACGTACCCGAACAAGCGAAAAGGCCTCTCCCAACCTGGGAAGAGGCCTTTTCTATAGGATAACGATTTTACATAAAGCTGCGGATTTTATTTTCCAGTGCCTGTGACAGGGCATCCGTGCCTCTGCGGATCTCGGATTCATTCAGTCGGAACGCGGTACGCGACTCATCCGTGCCGAGCCATTCGGAGAAGCCGCCGGAACGACGGTCAACCTCCATGATCACATCCACATAACCTTCCGAGGGGATGAATACCATTTCCAGCTCATCCAACCGCCCGAAGTTCCGCGTCCGTGGCACGAACTCGAATTCTTGCAGAATAGGAGTTCCAAAACGGGAGTGAGCTGCATACTTACACTCCACCTCGCGGGTGCGGAATCCCAGATGATCTACCGCATTAAGAATCTCCTCTACGAGCGGATGCGGCAGTACTTTGATGTAATCGTTGTCTCCTGCATCGAGCGCGCTAGCGATGTCCAGCGACGTTTTGACCCAAACCTGCGTACCACCAGCCGTAATTGGCGTGAAGAGCGGAAGCGTCAGGTCGAACTCAAATTCCTCGCGTTGGCCGGCTCCAATTTCAAACGACTCACGCAATTGCAGACGGGCCAGAGCAGCGTTTTCGCGAACCTTCGTATCGTTGACTTCTTTGATATAGCTAGTCATGATGAGCAGTTCAATGCCGTTGACTTGCTGCGCGACTGAACCTCCGCTGACAACGATCCTTCCGGGGATCGTATCGCCAGGTCTAACGCCGCTGTTTGGCACCTCCAGCACTGTATCTACTTGGGCTGCGCCAATCCCCATTGAAGCCATCATATTTTTGAAAAACGACATTTCCCGAACACTCCCCTATAGCTGAAGTTTCCCATCCCGCTAGCCCCTGGAAGTAATGGAGCATGCTGGCAGAGGAATGGAACTGAAGATGGATACGCTATTTAAAGTATAAAAGTTTCATCCTATCCTTGGAATCTACCCCGATGGGGGTCGCCTCAAGATTGTCCTAGCTCCTCCAAAAGCCGCTCCGCGACGAGCCGTCCGCCGATCGTGACGATCGGTGTGCCGCCGCCTGGATGGGTCGAGCCGCCAACGTACCATAGTCTGCGAATATCGCGGTCCCGGCTCGGAAAACGGAAAAACGCTTGGCGGAAGCGATTCGACGACATGCCGTAAATCGTCCCACGCCACGCCCCGGTGCGCTGCGCCAAATCATCCGGAGTCAAAATGCGACGGAAGCCGCCCTCCTCTGGACGTGTCGCCCTCGACAAGCCTTGAAGTCCGCGCTGCTCCAGGTTGCCAATGACTCGGTCGGCATAAGCTTCTTTGACCGCTTCATAGTTTAACCCCTCGCGCTGGGCCGGAGCGTTAACGAGCACGAACAAGCTGCTGCGCTTTTCGGAAAATGGGGCTGACGCTGAGCGGCAGACATAGATGGCAGGCTGCTCGGGCAGCTGCCGGTGATTGAATAAATCCTCGAACTCCCTGCCGTACTCCTCCGGGAAAAAGACATTGTGATGAAGCAGTCCGCTATACTCCCGTCTTGACCCAAGCAGTAGTACAAAGCCGGCTACCGACGGCTCCAAACGATCCAGCCGCTGAGCCTTCGTCGAAGGACGTTGCTTCTCCTCCGGCACCAGCAAGCGGAGCGCCGCCAGCGGGTCGGCATTCACGACTACAGCATCAGCTCTCAAAAAGCCTTCTTCCGTTTCTACGCCGACTGCCTTGCCTCGCTCCGTGCTTACCCGCTGTACCTCCACGCCAGTGCGAATGTCCACCCCGAGCTCGCGCGCGAGCCGGGCGTAAGCTTCAACGATGGAATACGTGCCGTTTCGCACCGCGAAGACACCCATCCCTCCCTCGACATGAGCCATCATGTTGAAAATAGACGGCGCTTGCCGAGGCGCGGAGCCGACATAAGTTGCATATCGGCCGAACATGGCCAGCGTATTGGGGTGGCAGAAATATTTTCGCAGTGTCCGATCCATTGACGCAAATGGCTTGATCCGGCTGAAGCCGGACAGCAGCGATGGACGAAGCTTATCCTTCCAATCCAAAATAAGGCCGCTAAAAAACTCCTGCTCCGCCAGTCGGTACAACTTCGCGCTTTCGTTCATAAAAGGCCGATAACCGCGAGCATCCTCCGGGCTGTAAGCAGCAATCCCCTCCTCCATCGCCGCAACATCCGTCGTTACGTCAACGATAGTACCGTCGTGGAAGCTGTTACGTGCAATGGGATTCAGCGGCTGAAACTCCAGGTAATCCTCTCTGCGCCTTCCGGTTGCCGCAAATACCGCATCAAAAACCGGCTGCATCGTCATCGTGCTCGGCCCGTTGTCGAAGCGGTAACCTGCTTCTTCTACGCGCTGCAGCTTACCGCCAAGCTCCGCTTCCTTTTCCAGCAGCGTCACTTGGCAGCCTTTGGCGGCCAGATGGATGGCGCAGGACAAGCCGCCCAGACCGCCTCCAACAATGGCAACGCGAATGCGATGGGCACGGATATGAAATGCCGATGTACTTCCCATCAAGCATACCGCCTGCCTTTCCATTCGTAACCCTTCTTGCGGTAATGTTGTCGCGCCGAATCTAGCCCGATCCATACCGTCAACGCAATACTTGCTGGCAGCAGCAAGCTGTACCAGGCAGGTAAACCGCTCGACCTGTCCACCGTCAGCTTGATGAGCGCTCCGAGCGCCCACGCCATAGTGGCCCAGCCCAGCCAGACAACGGGCATAGCACTTCCGGTTAAAACTGCTGCTACGAGCCCGCCGATCAGTGTTGCGGTCGGCAGCAGATACAGCGCGGTATACACGCTGAATACAAAGATCAGTAAGGTCAGGCTGCGACCCATGCCGGGGAACAGGTTTTTACGATAACCTGCCCACACCTCCGCCGCGTTGCGATACATGCGCATGGAGGAAATGCCGTCGATCTTCGCCAGTCGCACCGGCTCACCGCTGCGCTTCGCGAGGCGGATTAGCTCCATATCGTCCAGCAATGAGGAGCGCACGGCGCCATGGCCGCCGATCCCCAAATAGCTGTCGCTATGGATCAGAATGAAAGCACCATTGGCCGCCGCAAAACGCGGATCGCGGGACCCGCTCACCAGCTTAAGCGGAAGATGACACAAGATGGTGAACATCATCATGGAGACGACCAGCTTTTCCATCCACGTCTCCGTCTCCTGCCGAGGAAACCCGCTGATTAAACCTCGCCCCTGAGCCTGCGCCGCCCGCACTGCTGCTCTTAATGCCTCCGGCTCAAGGCGCACATCCGCATCGAGAAATAGTAGCCATCTCCCCTTTGCCGCCTCCGCCAGCTGTACGCATGCATGAGATTTTCCCATCCATCCTTCAGGCAGTTTCCGTCCCTTCAGCAGACGGATACGGGAACCAGGACGAGCAGCCAGCTCCTGTGTGATCGCTGCCGTACGATCCTCCGAATGATCGTCTAACACGAGAATTTCAAGAGGCGGTTCCGGAAGGGCCAGCAGGCTCTCCAAGCAGCTCCCTATGTTCCGCTCCTCGTTTCGGGCAGGAATAAGAATAGAAATACTATTTGGTAATACTTTATAATTCTTAGTATTATTTTTGATGATCGAGCCAGCATTTAATTGATCGGAGGAGATATATCGAGTACGAATTGATAGACTGCTCGTCGTCCCTCTACCATCACTCCCTCTATCGGGCACGTCGCCAAGAGGAAAGTAATACCGACAGTTCCAGAGCACAAAACCGAGCTGCAAAACTAACAGGCCGCTTACGACCGCGAGGAGGACTGCCATTTGCGCCATCCCTCCTTCCAGCCGCGATAGCGATCCGAGGTGGAGCTCCCGCCTTTCAGAGCGAGGTGAAAACTACCGCCCCCAGCGGGCAGCGGATGCTCCACCAGCTCTCGGCGATGCGTTTCCGCTTGCGTCTGCAGCCGCTCGGCAACGAGTGCCGCAACTTCCTCGCGGGTAAGCCTACTCCAGTCCATGACGAGCGGATCGCCGACTTTCACGGTCGCCGCTGGCTTTTGATGATCTCCAAGAACGTAGTGCAGCGTCACCGGACGCACTTCGGTTGTGCCGAGACGGCGCAGCAGATGTCCAACTCCACTCTGTGCCACTATCGGCAGCTCAGGTGACGTAATCGCGCCCTGGGGGAATATCCACACGGGACGACCGCCGAGCATCCGCTGCTCGGCGTAGTTAAGCGCAGACAGCACATCACGGGGGTTCTCCCGATTGACCGAGAAAGCCCCAAGCCGACGGAAAAAGGGGTACTGCTGTAGGCCCCGCTCATCCATCATGATATAGGGGTCGGAGTGCGTCAGTCTTTCCGTCAGTTGAAAAAGCACCAGCCCGTCCCACCAAGAAACATGATTGGCGACGTAAAGCACCGGCAGCGGATGCACTGGGCTCGTCCCCGGCTCCAGCTCCCCTGAAAGATAGACTCCGTGCAGGTAGCGCGGAAACAGATAAAAGCTCTGGTAGAAGGAGAATAGCCTTCTAAATGGCAGGCTTTTGGCGGCGGGAATCAAGGCGTACCCTCCCTTCCGCAATGAAGATGAACAACAGCGACAGGCGGAATGCTGCGCCCAGTCCGGCTTTCAGCGCCAGCAGGCCAAACAGCAGCAGCATCAACTGGAATAGGCGGAGCGCCAGCCATCTCTGTCTCGGTTGCACCTCAACTACTGGAAGCAGCAGGGACAAGAGTGCACCAACGATGAACCAGCTGACAAAATTCGCAGTCGGAATGCCATAATACGGGCCGCCATCGGCCCAGTCCCAGAAGCCTCGAGCTGCCGCCACAGGATCGAGCACTAGATCCAGCAAAAGCACCCAAACACCCGTCTCCAGCGCTCGAAGCCAGCGGTTGCCGGAAGCAGAGATGAGCGCGCCGCTGATGATGACGCCGACCCAGGCTAGTCCCATCGTCCACGGCACGCCGGAGACGAGAGCTCCAAGCGTATCGGAATAAGTGTATGCGCCAAAAGGAAATCCCGTATGAGTGCCCACCCATTCCACCGCAAAGGTACCGATGGAGATGAGCAGCACCGGCATCAGCAGCCGTTTCCAGCCCGTGCGGATGGCGGCCAATTCACTCAAGCTGAGGGCATACAGCACAAGGAAAACGCCATTGGCGAACTCGAGTGAACGCGGCACCTCTGCGAATACCATCAGCAACAGCCCAATTGCATACCAGCCAACAAAAAATAGGGTACGCGGCAGTTCGCTCACGCCAAGGCGCTCAGCCAATAGGTGAAATGCTCTGCTGACTCCAGAGGGCGCATCTCGCAGTCCGGCTGTCACTTCACCGCTCGTACCAACTTTGCTGGTCTGCTGTCCGTCAGACGTTTCGACGCCCGTCTCCGGTTCGACGCTCTGCTGTCCGGCAGACGTTACAACGCCCTTCTCCGCTTTGCTGGTCTGCTGTTCGGCGGACTGCCGCGCCTTGCGCTTTGGCATAGCCCTGCGCTGCTGCCGAATACTCCGGTTCACAGCGCCAGCCGCTGCGGCGGCTCCTCCGGTCGGCTTTCATCGGAGAGCCCATGTCCCGGTCTCAGCCCCGGCCACACTTCAGCTCGGCCACCGGACTTTTCGCTTTCATGCAGAGCCATCTCAGCTCGGATACTGGGCTTTTCGCCTCCATGCGGAGCCCGTTCAGCTGCAGCCATCTCCAGCAGCACGCTTCGGAGCAGGCTTTTGCGCCCCTCGTCATCCACAAAAGCACGCTTCGTAAACACATCGCAGCCGTTGGCGTGCACCGCATCGAGAATAGCGGCATAATAAGCAGCCGCCAGCCGGATCGAGAACGCGCTATCCGCAGGGTAAGTGTGCAGTCCCTGCAAACCGCGCTTGAACCACTCCCTCGCCAGCGCGGACAACTCCGCCGCCACCAAGCGGAATGCCTCATTCACCCGGCCGTCGCGGAATTCCTCCACACTGTAGCCGCAGCGCTCCAACAGTTCCAGCGGCAAATACCGCCGCCCCAGCTGCTGATCCTCACCAACGTCACGAAGAATATTGACGATCTGCATGCCTTTACCGAGCCAGGTACCCGCTTCCGTAATCTTCACATCCGGCTGCTCATGCAGCACCGGCAGCAGCATTTCCCCAACGGAGCCAGCCACGCGGTAACAGTAATCCTCCAACTCCTCCATCGTACGGTAGCGCGTGCGGACGCGATCCATTCTTTGCCCGCCCATCTGTGTACGAAAAGGCTCTTTGCCAAGCGGGAAGCTCGCCAACAGCCAACGCAGCGCGGGCCAGATGAAATGGCCTTCCGCCGTCTCTAGAGTCTCGAACCGCTCCTCCAACTCCTCCAACGTATAAAAGGCAATCTCCGGCTCGTCGACAGAATCGTCGATCATGCGACAGAATGTATAGATGACAAAAACCGCTTCTTTCCGTGGAGACGACAATAAACGGAACGCCTCGTAAAAGCTGGCGGAGCTTTGCTTCATGACCGCTTCGCATTCTGCGGCAAGCCGAGCTTCTAGCATGACCCCAACTCCTTCTCGATTAGTTGGCTGAGCATTCGTGCTCCCTGCATCACAATTGGGATGCCGCCCCCGGGATGAACGGACGCGCCCACCGCGTACAGCCGCTCCACCGGCAGCGGCTTCACCTGCGGCCGGAAGCCGCCGGACTGCCGCAGCACCGGCGCGATGCCGAAGCTGCCGCCGCGGTACAACCCGGCGCGGGCCGCATCACGCGGCGTCCGAACGCGTCGCCAACGGATCGCCTCTCTCAAGCCAGGGAAGCGGAGCTCTTCTGCCCGCTCCAGCACCTTTTGCACCAGTGCCTCGCCTTCGCTGTCCCAGTCCAATCCCTCGGCAGCCGGAACCGGGATAAGAAAGTACAACACACTCTCACCAGGTCGCGCGGCCTCTGGATCAACCGCAACGGGATTGAACGCGTAGAACGACGGCGTGGCATTAAGCCGCCCCCGGCGGAATACATCCTGCATATGCTCCATATGCCGATCCGGCATGAAAAACTGATGCGCACCCGCCTCCTCCCAGCGCCGATCCAGCCCCAGATAGACCAGCAAGCAGCCAGATGAGGGAATATAGGTGCGTGGTTTCGCTTTCCAACCTGTCAACAAGCCGCTCAAGCCGGGGTAATCGCCATTGTAAATGACGGCGTCATAGTCGCTCCGCTCTCCTGCAACAGAAAGCCCGACACAACGGCCGGACTCCACTAGTACTTTGTCGACTGGCGAGTCCAGGCGCAGCCGGATTCCCGCCTTGCGGCAAGCTCTCTCCAGCGTCCCCGCCAGCGAGCTGTAACCACCTTTTACATACCAGATGCCATGCTTGTGTTCGCTATAGGGAATGAGGCCGTATAGCGCTGGCGACTGCTGCGGTGACCCGCCGATGTAGAGCGATTGCATGGAGTACGCTTCGCGGATGCGCTCCTCACGGAAGTAAGCCGAAGTCCAGGGATGCAGCCCCCTATAAGCGCGGGATCTCAGCAGAAAGCTCAAGTTTGCCCGCGTCAGAAATGAACCCAGACCGCTGAAGGTACGGGAGAGGAACGCCTTGAAGCCGTAGTCGAACAGCCCCTCCATATCCTTCATATACCGACGAAAGTCCGCTCCTCCTCCGGGATAGGCTGCTTCCATCACTCTCTCCTGTTGCCCAACATCTTGCCATTTGGTCCAGCGCGTCCCATCCGGATAATAAAAGTCATACAGCGGGTCGATTCGCAGCAGCTCCACCTCGTCCCCAGGAACTCCGGCTTCGTGCAAAATTTCCTTTAGCAGCTCCGGCAGCAATACGATTGTCGGTCCCTGATCGATGCGGAAACGACCAGTCCCGTCCTCCTCGTAGGCAAGCCGTCCGCCGACTCTAGCTTCCTTTTCGAAAACGTCCACCTCATGCCCCTGGCGGCGGAGCAGCAACGCTGTCACCAAACCGCCTACGCCCGAACCAATAATCGCCGCTCTCATGAAGGGCTCCCCTCTTGTGTAGCGCCGCCCCGCCTCCATCCGCCAAGCAAACCTCGTCTCCCAGGAGCTTCCCGATACGAATCCTCCAGCAGCTGCGCGCTGATAATCGCCGATTGGATAATCGTCGGCAAGCCGCTTCCGGGATGCGTGCCCCCTCCAACAAGGTAGCAATGATCGACCTCCTGGAACTTGTTGCGGGGGCGCAAATACATCATTTGATCCAGGCTGTGGGCCAGGTTGAACGTCGCACCCTCGTATACGTAGGACTGCTGCTCCCAATCGTCCGGCGTGTACATCTCTTCTTCCTCGATGAGCGCCTCCACCGCCGTGATATCATCCAACCCGCACTCCGCCGCCAGCCGCTCCAGCATGACCGTGCGCACGGCCTGAGCCTGCTCTTTCCAATCGATGCCGGAGCGATTATTCGGGACGGGCATGAGCAGATAAAGGGCGGATTTACCGGAAGGCGCCAGCGTTGAATCTAGCTTGGATGGATTATGAATGTAGAGCGAAGGCTCCTCGGACAAGATCATGCGCTCCGTCATATCGTCAACATTGCTCCGGTAGTCGGCCGCGAACAAGATTTTGTGATGCGGAAGCGGAAGCTCGGCATTAATGCCCAGATATAACATGAAGGTGGAGAGGGATAGCTTTTTCTTTTTCATTTTGGCGGGAGTGTACGACTTCAATGTTCCCGGTTCGAACAGATGTGTCGCTGCATGGCCAAAGTCCGCATTAATAACAACATCGTCGGCATCCAGCTGCTCGCCGCTATCCAACTCCACGCCGCAGGCACGACCGTTTTCGACGATAATTCGGCGCACGCCCGAGCCCATTCGAATGTCCGCTCCATGCTCACGCGCAGCATTCGCCATCGCCTCGCTGATCCGGTTCAAGCCGCCAATGGGATGGTACAAGCCGTATTCATGCTCCATGAAGCTCAGAATCGTGAATGTGCCGGGACATTCCCAGGGTGACATGCCGAGGTATTTGGATTGGAAGGAGAACGCCCAGCGCAACCGCTCATCTGTAAAATAACGTGAAAGCCGCTTATGAACCGTATCCGCCGCATCGAGGCGCGGTAACGCTCGCAGCATATCCGCCGATAAATAACCGCCTGCACTCGTAAAGGGGCGCTTCAACAGCGGCAGCACACGGGCCAGCTTATCCCGTTCCCGATGCATAAATCGGAGGTAACGCTCTCCATTGCCGGGGAACAGTCCCTCTATTTGACGGGCCGTCTCCTCTGGGCTGCCGCCGGGAGAGAATTCCAACTCACCGAACTTTAGCGTGTACAGCGGATCGACTCTTTTCAGCTCCACATAGTCCTGCAACCGCCGATCCGTCAGCTCGAACAATTCCTCCAGCACCGGCAGCATCATCAGAAACGTTGGCCCCCGGTCGAAAATGTACTCCCCCAGCCGAAGCGCAGAGGTTCGTCCCCCGAGGTAGGTCTGCTTCTCCAGTACGGTCACCTCATGCCCTTTGGCCGCTAGCAGCATTGCTGCCGCCAAGCCACCCGGCCCGGCTCCGATGATGGCCGCTTTTATGCGTTTTCCCACATCACACACCCACTCCCCCGTGATGGCTCCTCTTTCTCGGCCCTTAGACTCTTTGTTAGAGCGTCAACGCTTGCTGTGGCTAGCAGTAAGCTAATGAGTGACTGATGAGCAACTAAAACTGACCCAGCCAATATTAACCCAATGGTATATTTAAATATTAACCCAACGGTATATTAATGACCAGAGTATTTTGAAATTTTATCCATACCGTCAGTCGGCTTAGAGCTTAGAGCTCGTACTAAATTCTATGCGAGTCGATCTGTATGTCAGAACATCCATTCTCGACAGAACAACAAAGACTAGGGAGATGACTATCGTTCATTAGGAAAAGAATTGGGTCGAATGCCGGGAGAAGTGGTCATGAGCGCTAAGGAGTAGATGTCGGTTGAGATGGTGGATTAGAGGAGGTGAGGATTCGTTAGAGTGAGGAAAACTAAGTTTCACCTGTCTCGCGACCAATCAAATAGGCACGCAGCTTCAGCTTGGGAGTAAAATCACAAAAAAGCGCCCCAACAAACCGAGCGCTGACAGTAATTGAATCGAGAGTACGATTAAAACTATCCGTCGCGATCAACGGCCAGCAGCCATTCCTCCGGCAGCAGCCGTCGATAGCGGGGCTGTCGGTAGCGGTCGTCGATCAGCAGCAATGTGCCGCGGTCCTGCTCGCTGCGGATAAGGCGGCCTCCGGCCTGCAGCACCTTGCTAATACCGGGGTAGACATAGGCGTAATCGAAGCCGCTGCGGCCTTGGCGCTGTTCGTAGGCGGCTAGTAGATCGCGTTCTGGCCCAAGCTGCGGCAGGCCAACACCGATGACAGCTACCCCGGTCAGCCTGTCCCCTGCTAGATCGATCCCTTCCGAAAAAATGCCGCCCATAACCGCAAAGCCCATACGAACTAAGCTGCCCTCCCCGTCCTCATGGACCGGTTGATAGGCCGAGAGGAAGAGATCCCGCTCCTCCTCCGACATCTCGGTCCGCTGAAGCAGAAGACGTAACTCTCGTCCCTCGGTGAGAGTTAACGTTAGCTCGCCGCCCATCCCGCTGTCCGGCTCACTAACCTTTCCACCGTCCGTTGCGTCGTTCGTCCCGCTGTCCGTATCGTCGCCTGTCCCGCCGCCTGCACCGAGTTCAGTCAGCAACTGAAGGTAAGCCGCGTTCATATAGGCATACGACGGGAAAAACACCAGCCAGTTACCACCCTTATCCGAGGCGGCCGCCAGCAGCGCCCGAACGAGCGGCTGGAGCGTACCGGCGCGATCCCCATACCTCGTCGAGAGCGGCAGGATCTTTGCATCCAGCTGTGCAGGATCAAAGGGCGAGGGCAGCGTCAGCGAGCGATCCTCCTCCTCGGCCCCCAGCTGATCCATATAGAAAGGCAGCGGAGACAGCGTCGCCGAAAAGAACACACGGCCGCCATACTGGCGTCCCGTCTGCCGCAGCAATTGCGAGGGGTCAAGGCATTGGAGCGTCACCTTGAGCGAGGAGCCCTTCGAGCGCTCGACCATCGCCGTGAAGCGCTCATCGTACCAACCGCCAGCGGCCTCAAAAGCTTTGGCCGCCCAGTAAGCATCCAGCAGCAGCTGTGCATCCTCCGGCGAAGTGCCCGCCGGGACTCCGGCGGCCAGCACCGCTGCCGCCTCCGCGATGAAGCTGCGCGCCCCCGCCAGCAGCTCAGCGGGAGGTTCAGCTGCGGCAAACACGCCTGCGCCGGCAGCACTCAATCCCGCCGGCCCTGCTCCGCCGGCGTCCATCTCTTTGCGCAGCGCGATGAACTGCGCGTTCACGACCTTGGCGGCCGTCGCCAGCGCAGGCGCGCTGCCCTTGAAGCAGCGCTGAAGCGCCAGGAAAGGCGCTTTCTCCAGCGAAGCGGAGTACATCGACCGGGCGCGATCGGGCAGGTTATGCGCCTCGTCCACGAGCAGTACAGCTCGGCGCGCCTGTTCGGCTAGGAACCTTTTCAGCGATACCTTGGGGTCGAAGATGTAATTGTAATCGCCAATCACCACATCGGCCGCATAGGCAGCATCCAGCGAGAACTCGAACGGGCAGACCCTATGCTTCATCGCGTATCGCTCCACGGTCTCGCGTGTGATCAGTGTCTCCTGCTCCAGCAGGTCGAGCACAGCCCCATTAATTCGGTCGAAGTATCCGTCGGCAAAGGGGCATTCCGCCTTGTCGCAGCGCACAATCGGCTGCGGACAGATCTTTTCCTTGGCGGTCAAGGTCACCGCATGAAGTTTCAGTCCTCCGGCTTCCATTCGCCGCAGGGCATCTTCGGCAGCCGTCCGCGTCGTCGTCCGGGCCGTCAAGTAGAACAGGCGGGCTACGTTTTCCCCGCCGAGTGAGCGTACCGCCGGCCACAGCACCGACATCGTTTTGCCGATACCGGTCGGCGCCTTGGCGAACAGCCCGCCGCGACCTTCCAGCGTCCGGTATACGGCGGCCGAGAGCTTCTTTTGCCC
Organism: Paenibacillus herberti; assembly: GCF_002233675.1. Classification (GTDB taxonomy): domain Bacteria; phylum Bacillota; class Bacilli; order Paenibacillales; family Paenibacillaceae; genus Paenibacillus_O; species Paenibacillus_O herberti. The sequence goes on from NZ_NMUQ01000002.1 coordinate 619,145, forward strand.
CGGGCGGAAGCCGCCAAAAGGAAAGTCCAGTCCCGACAGGCTGCTATCGCGCCACTCACGATGCTGCTGCATCATGCGAGCATAAGGGGCATAAGCGTTAAGCAGGCCAAGCAGTGAATCGTGCAGTTCATCCACGGTGCAAATCCGACTCAGCCTGCGAATTGCACCTGACTCCATCTGCACATAGGTCAACTGCACGCGCATCGACTCCCGTCCCTGCTGCACGGCATAAATATAAGCGTAGCCCATCGCTTGAGCCCAGTGGACGCGCCAGCCGTCTTCAGGAATATCCTCCAAGCGGCCGGAAGTCGACTTGATCTCATCTACCGCCGCGATGCCACCTTCCTCCTGAAGCAACCCGTCGCAACGGCCCTCCACGGTCCACTCCACACCCGCATGCTCCAGTTCAGCGCGCAGGAAAAGCTCACGCTCGTCCCCTTCGCCGTAGGCCGCTTGTATCTCCTTGTGGATGCGGGTTCCTTCGGACAACGTCGCTCCGCTACGGAACCCATACTCGATGCTGCCGCTGCGGCAGGCGTATTCGGCCAACGTCCGCACCGCGATCCGCAGCCTTTTGCCCTCGGGAGCCGCTTGCCCTCCGGATTCCTTTTCCTCCATACCGCAACCCCCTCACCCGAACACCAGTTTGTATTTATTGTAACATGTCCCGCAACTCCTAGACCATCACCCGCACAGCGACAATTTTTAGCGTGTAGCCAGGTATAGACGAGGGTAAGAATACGAATAAGTATTTTAAAATAGGGAGGAATCGTCTTATGGGCAAATATATTGAGGTTGAACTGGGAGTAAAGCTGTATGTGGAGGATCTTGGACAAGGAGAGCCTGTCGTTTTCCTGCATGGGTGGCCGGCAAGCTCGAGGATGTTTGAATACCAATCCATGCTGCTTCCGCAAAAAGGACTCCGCTTCATCGGCATCGACTTCCGCGGATTCGGCAAATCAGACGGCCCATGGGAGAACTACTCTTACGATCGCATGGCCGATGACGTGCGAGCCGTTGTGGACAAGCTGGGCTTGGAGCGATTCACGCTCGTCGGCTTTTCGATGGGCGGCGCGATAGCCGTTCGCTACATGAACCTGCACAACGAGCACGGCGTATCTCGTCTCATACTGGCAGGAGCTGCAGCTCCACGCTTCACTCGGGCGGAGGACTTCCCTTACGGCGCTCCGGTCAAGGGGGTAGACACGATGATCAACGATACTCATAAGGATCGCCCTGCGATGATCGAAGCTTTCGGCAAACAATTCGTCGGTAAGCAGCCTTCCAAGCCATTCGCTCAATGGTTGAGCACGATCTGTCTGGAATCGACCGCTCATGCCACCGTCCGGGCGATGGAATCGCTGCGCGATGAGGATCTGCGAGGCGACTTGCCAGCGATCACAGTTCCAGTGACGGTGCTGCACGGCGTTCAGGATAAAATCTGCCCGCTAGAGCTGGCGGAAAAAACGCTGGAGCTGGTTCCTCAAGCGGAACTGATCCGCTTTGAGGAGAGCGGCCACGCGATGTTGTTCGACGAGCCGGACAAATTCAACGAGACGCTGCTCGCTCTCTTGCAGTAAGGTAAGAAATCGTCGCTTTATTCCCACCTAATTCCCATTATTACCCACTGCCCTTCCAACCGCCCACAGGGCAAAAGGAAGGGCTTTTTCACCTACCGCCGGAATGGCTTTCTATTGAAAGTAGCCGGGCTGCACCGCAACAAAATGACGCAATTGTACATTCCTAAACCTGCCTCACTATGCTACGCTGAGGGTAGAATACAGCGGACCTTTATATTCGTAGCCACCAATCCCTATCACCGTATGTTCTATCGCGAAATTTACTTCCGCGAAAGCGGAGGCGTGCGCAACGTAGACTTCGTCATGGGCGAATGGTATGTCGTGCACGGCAGCTACACATCCGGTGTTCTCATACTTAGCCTCATTCTCGTACTCATTCATTTGATGAAACCTTCTGGGGGCTTCAAGCCGCAATTGATTGCCGTTGCACTCGGCATCGCCCTGCCGATCTGCGCTTCGCTGGCTTATCTGCTCGGGCTAAGCCCCTATGATATCGATCCAGTACCCGTAGTGTTATGCATAACGAGTGCTTTATACGCCTGGGCTTTTTTACGGGCCGATATGCTTTCCATCCTACCGGTCGCCCGCGATACCGTCATGGAAAGCATGGGCGAAGGCGTACTTGTCATGGACGCGGATTGGCGCCTGCTCGATAGCAACCGCTCTGCTCGGCATCTGCTGCCGGAGCTTGAACGGGCTGTCATCGGGGGCAGCATCAGGGATCTCGGGCTGCCCGCCGAAGCCTCTACAGCGTTCCGCTCCGCGCTAGCTGAGCCTGGTCGTCCGATTCCTTTTGCCCGGGGAACAGGTACTGACGCTGTCTATTACGAGGTCTATTCGGCTGCCGTTGGGCGCGGCAGCGGTCGTAGCGGCGGACATTTGCTCGTGCTCAGCAATACGACGGAACACCGTAATTTGCAGGAACAGTTGCATCGCATGGCCTCCCTCGACTCGCTGACAGGTATTCTGAACCGCGGAGCCTTTCTTGCCAACACCGCCGAAGCATTGGCGGCCAGCGTCCGTGAACAGAAGCCCTGTTCACGGACGCTGTTTGACCTTGACCATTTCAAAGTCATCAATGACACCTACGGCCATGAAGCCGGAGATGCCGCTCTGCTGAAAATGGTCGAGGTATGCCGAGAGCGGCTCGAACCTGGCATGCTGTTTGCCCGGTACGGAGGCGAGGAGTTTATACTCCTACTTCCAGGGTTAAATGGAGAACAAGTCGTTGAGTTGGCAGAGTCAATCAGGCAGGACGCCGAGCAAGCCGAGCTGATCACAACCGACGGGCGTATCGTACGAATTCGGGCTAGCTTCGGAGCTGCTACGGTCCAGGACGGTCGGCAAGCGGACTATCAGGAGATGTTCCGTCGCGCCGACCTGGCTTTGTATCGGGCCAAGGAGGAAGGGCGTAACCGGGTCTGTCTAGCGGATCCACTTTGAAACCTATCATGCCATACCTGTCGCAGTAATCACGACTCCTACGCATCTCTTCCCATTTCCATTGCCGCTCCGTCATGTCATCCCCATGCCGGGAATAAGATAGTTGAAGCAGGAAGGGATTGCAGGATTTACATATCCGAGTATAATAGTCGGCATAAAAGGAATTAAGCGACGGGAGTGTTGAGGATGAACAGAGCCGTGAGACAAGCCAGATGGACGGATGATTGGCTGGATTTGCATAATTACGCTTCCAAAATTGGGGACGAGGAATGGCGTTTGTCCATCCTCCACCAGTTGCAGTCCGGCGACTCTCCACGCGAGCAGGAGCTTATGGAGCAGCGCCGCGAGCAGTTGCAGCATGATTTGGAGGAAGTCTCGCGTAAAATGGAAGGCATCTACCTGCGCCTCCGCGATGCAGAGAGCGGCTCAATTCGGAGCAGCCTTTGGAATGCGGCTTGGCAGCTTAAGAAGGAACGTGCCCGACTCGCCTCGCTGCTGCGGGGCAGCGAAGCCGGAGCTGGCAGACAGCGCGGGCATCAGGCGGGCTAGCATGACATAAAGGGGCCGTCCGAAAAGTCATCTAACGACGACTTTTCGGACGGCCCCTTGTTTTTGTGAAAGTTCCTCTCGGTTCGCTTCAACAATAGAGCAACTCAAAGCGCCCCAGCTTGTCCATTCGCATACTAGCGGATCTGATAGAGCTACTGCAAAATCCCCTCAATAGCGTCTCTCAGATTTAAAAACCAATCAGCACTATCAGCCTATATTGTACTGGCGGCCCCTTTTACTTTGTGACGCAGTAGCTTCGGTCAGCCGCAATGGCCCATTCAACCCTGTTCCCCGTTTCGCCGCCTAGTGGGATTGGGCAACATCACTCAGCTCCTGGACCGCGTCGCCAAACGGCTCGGTTCTATCCCAATCAGCGCCCCAGCCCAGCCTGTCCGCTGGCTTTTCCACCTTCCGTCTCTGGATCGTCCTGCTGCTCCACGATCTCAGCCGGCACTTCCTTGCCCGCCTCTTCCTTGCCACCCTCGCGTACGGCCTTGTCCTTCTCCTCTTGCTCCTTCATTCTCTTCACCCTCTCCTTCTAATCCGTCTATTCTTCCCCTTGGCCAGTGTTTTTCAGAAGTAGCTTGCCCTTCCTCTCAGCCATCCCGCGTGAGATGGCCACTGCCGCATCCTAACATCTAAGACATTCTCCGAGGTTTAAAATAAGCCTCAACTGTTAGCCTGCTTGCGAAAAATACCATAGAGCTTGCTAATCGTCGCTGTGTTGACGTCCATCTCGTTCTCATAGGCATACTTCACCGCATAACCGAGCGCGAGCGTCATGGCTCCGGCTACCGATGCGCCCGCGATAGAGCCGGCTCCCGGAAACAGCTTGATCACTTGGCGGAACACGCTCTTTCCAATGTTGCCCACGACGGTGGCGATGACGAGCTCTTTCGCCGTTTCCTTGCTGATCGGACGACCGTACAGCACGGCCAAACGTGTCAGCAAGCCAATTTGTACAGCAGTAATCGGTACAATATCTGCACCGGGGATCGGTGCTGCTCCGATTGCACTCGCGGATGCTGCCGCTCCGAGGATCCATTTATTTGCTGAAGTCGACTTCTCCTTGATGTTCCTCGCAAACAGCAGATCCTTGGACTTTTTTCGCAGCAGCTCCAGGATGGCGTCCCGTAGCTTGTCGATGTTTTCACCCGTGCGCGAGGAAACCGACACGATATCAAAGCGTCCTCCCGTCTCCAGCTGCAGCCTTGCTTCCAGCCGTTCGATGTCATCCGCGGCATCGATTTTATTCAACACAAGGAGAATATTAGGATTTGTATCCCGGATCGCTTCAAAGTTTCTTTTTTCCACCTCGGAATAAACCGTGCCAGCCGCATTCAGGAAGAATAGGATGATATCCGCCTTACGATAGTAGTCCATCGTCAGCTGCGAGTTCTCGAGGCGCACATCATTGAGCCCTGGAGTATCCACAAAAAAGATCCGATCCTTGAACAAATACGGCCTGATTACCGTCGTCTGGCCCGGCTCCGCTCCAACTCCAGCCACCTCTTCCCCAACGATCCGGTTCAGGGTTGAGGACTTTCCGGCGTTCACATCTCCGACCAGTGCAATCAGGATATCCTGGTCGAGCTCGCGCGCGATCTCCGCCATATTCTGATCATATTGCGCTTCTGCGACGCGGCGCCATTCCTTCTCCCAGGCTTCACCAGGAGGAAGCAGTGTGTCCAGCTTATGGACCGACTGCTGTCCGACGGACGGTGCCTCCTGAGGCAGAACGGTCGCAGCGGTCTCGCGCTCCGCGCCCAAAATAGAATCGCCAACTGCTGGCGGCAGCTCTGAGCCCGACACTCCAGCCGTCGGATTTCGCTCCAGGTCGGCTGCATTTTCCGACAGGCTGACGTCTGCCCGTGAATCCACACTCCCAGACGCTGGTACGCCTGGCGGTGAATTCACGCCCCCGGTCGTTGGAACGGCCGTCGCCCCAGGCTCCAGCCAATGCTGGTTTCCTCCTGGCCTGCCTGGCCTTGCCCGTTCCTGCTCCTGCCTCTGCCCCTGATCTCGCTCCCTCTGCTCCATCATTCCCATCCCCTTTCGCCTGTCAGCATCGCTCTCGTTATGGCTTCAATATCTTGTTAAGATGTTCTTACCTCTAAGGCTGGCAACCTGAATCTCTTCCATTCCATGCGGACGGCCCACAGTCTCCATAGAAGGTTCGATATCCGAATCGAGAGAGTATTCACACGCAGTGAATAAAAAATTGAATATCTAGGAGGAAGAGAATGGAATCGCAAATCGAGCCTCAGAAGCTATTTTTCCAAGATGACGGACTCATTCCGAACCATCCCTCCCTGCCCGTATTGGTGTACCGATCTCCCGTAAAAAAAACCGAAAGCATGGAGCAGCTCTTCGCCTCACACGGTTGGGGCAACAACTGGACCAACGGCGTCTACCCCTATCATCATTACCATAGTAACACCCATGAAGCGCTTGGCGTCGTCAGCGGCACCGCGATGCTGCAGTTGGGCGGTCCAACGGGGGAAACCGTGGAGGTAAGCTCAGGGGACGTGCTGGTGCTGCCGGCTGGCACCGGACATAGGAGACTGTCGGCGAGCAGCAGCTTCCGCATTTCGGGAGGTTATCCCGGCGGTGTAAGTTACAATATGCGCCACGCTGAAAATAAAGATCGTCAGCTCGCGCTGGAAGAGATTCCATCTGTGCTGCTTCCAGGTACCGACCCTGTATATGGCGTGGCCGGACCGCTGCTGCGGGCCTGGCACATCGGAAAATACAGCTGACACACCTGCTCCAATCTGATCGCTAGTCGGGAACGCGTAACGCGGCGGCTCGGGGGTGCCTAGTTTTGCAGGAGCCGTGCCATCCACCGTCTTGATTAGATGCCTGTCCGCCAGGGGTAATGATGCGTAATATTGACAAATCATACGGCAAAGGGTGATCCGCGCAAGATGGAACGCAATCATACGATGATGCAATTTTTTGAATGGCATGTGCCGGCGGACGGCAAACACTGGCAGCGCCTCAAGGAGCGTGCCGCCGAGCTGAAGGCCGCCGGCATCGATGCTATTTGGATCCCCCCTGCGACCAAGGCTTCCTCTCCGGAAGATAACGGCTACAGCGTATACGATCTGTACGACCTGGGCGAGTTCGACCAGAAGGGTGCCAAGCGCACGAAGTACGGTACAAAGGAAGAGTTGCTGGAGGCGATTGGCATCTGCCGGGAGCATGGCATCGCCGTTTACGCCGATCTGGTCATGAACCATAAGGCTGGAGCCGACGAAAAAGAGAAATTCAAGGTGATCGAGGTCGAAGGAGAGAATCGTCAGGAGGAAATATCCGATCCGCATAGCATCGAGGGCTGGACAAAGTTCACCTTTCCCGGACGCGGGGATAAATACTCCTCGTTCAAGTGGAATTTCACGCATTTTAACGGGACCGATTTCGACGCGAAGCGTGATGAAACCGGCGTTTATCGCATCCTAGGCGAGAACAAACAGTGGAACGAGAATGTCGACGATCAGTTCGGCAACTACGATTACTTGATGTTCGCCAACATCGATTACAACAACCCTGAGGTGCGTGAGGAGATGATCCGCTGGGGTCATTGGCTGGTAAAAGAGAGCGGCGTAAACGGCTTTCGGCTCGATGCGATCAAGCATATCGATCATACGTTCATCCGGGAATTTGCGCGGGAGATCAAGGGGCAGGCACCGGAACATTTTTATATCGTCGGCGAGTTCTGGAATAGCATCACCGAAGACTGTACCGCATTCTTGGAGACGGTCGAGCATGAGCTCGACTTGTTCGACGCTCCGCTGCATTACCGGCTTAAGGAGGCGGCAGACAGCGGACGCGAGTTCGATCTGCGGACTATTTTTGACGGGTCCCTGGTGAAGGAGCATCCGCAACATGCGGTGACACTCGTCGAAAACCATGACACCCAACCCGGCGAGGCGCTGGAATCATGGATTGGTGATTGGTTCAAACAGAGCGCTTATGCGCTTATCCTGTTGCGCCGCGACGGCTATCCGGTCGTCTTCTATGGTGATTATTACGGCATTGGAGGCGAGCAGCCCATCGAGGGCAAAAAGGTAGCGATCGATCCGCTGCTGTACGCTCGTTATCATCGCGCTTACGGCGACCAGGACGATTATCTCGATGATCGGCATGTCATCGGCTGGGTGCGCCGCGGCGTGCCGGAGTTCGAACGCTCCGGCTGCGCCGTCGTCGTCTGCAACGCCGATGATTGCTCCAAGCGCATGTTCGTCGGCGAAGAGCGCGCCGGCGAAGTGTGGGTCGATTTGACTAATACACGCGCGGAGCGGATCGTTATTGGCGAGGATGGCTTCGCCGACTTCCCGGTCAGTGGCGGCAGCGTGTCCGTATGGGCATTGCCGGAATTCGATGTGGAGCCGAATGAAGTAAACGTAGAAGGAGAATGAGAGTAGCAGAACGAACAGATGCCTTATAGCTTTAGGAAGCCGAGCAACTACTAGAGCGACTACCAACAGAGCGTTTTCAGCAGAGCAGTTATCAGTAGCACTGTTTACAGCAAAGAGCAGTCATCATAAACAGGCCTTCAACGCAGTGGATGATGAAAGTGAACATCGCGAGCCTAATAATTACTCGGAATGGGAGATGAATCACTTATGAAGGAACATGTGCTGAATCAGCTGGAAATGACACGCTCGGAGCTGCTGAACGAGGTGCGCGGACTCCCGCTCGAAACGCTTCAGGCGAAGCCCCCCGGTAACGGGTGGTCCGTCCTAGAAATTATGGAGCATTTGGCAACGCTCGAGGGTTCCATAGCGAAAGGATTGGTCGCCGTCCTGCAAAGTCCGGAGCGCAACGATCTTGTGAAGGCCCCACTGGAGCTGCTGAAGGATCCCTCACGCAAAGCTCAGGCTCCTGACCGAGTACAACCGCTCGGAAGGATCAACACGCTGGCCGAGGCAGAGCAAGCGTTGGCCGATGCCCGCCAGAAGTTGCTTGAGAGCGTTGCGGTCGATCTAGGCACGGAGCGGATGGAGAAGCGAGGCTTTGAGCATCCGATGTTCGGCCCGATGAGCGCAGCTCAGTGGGTCGAGCTCATCCCCCTCCATGAGGATCGGCATCTTGGACAGATTCGCAATACGCTTCGCCAGCTTCAAGGAAGCTAAACGCCCGATTGCTTTAGATTTAACACACTCTCTTGGGGAGTGTGTTTTTTTTGCTCCTAACATCCCGCACGCTATCCGCAGGTAAGTTCCTCTCTTGCTATTGCTTAAGACTGCCCACATCCTTCAGCCCAAACTATTAATTTATGGGACAAGTGCCAGAGTCCGTCTATCTGGCTCCTACATAGATTGTTATATAAAGCTCTCAACCGATTTTAGAGAAATTCTCAAAAGCCAAGTATAGGAGGAAATTAATTTGAGAAATATTAGTAACAGTTACGGATCAAACCTAGGCCTCATTCTAGTTTTGTTTATTCTGTTAGTCATCACGATATGTTTCTTTTCCCGCAACTCAGTGAATAATGGACCGGATGATGGATCGGATGATGAATCGTCCGAACTGGGGGCTACGCGAGGTTTTACCCTTGTTAACTCTGCAGAAGGTCTGAATCTTGTTGTAAGTTTTATAAAGAACGCGGAAGAGCCTACCCCAACTTTTTTGCCTTCGGGAGATGAAAACCACTTTAGGGTACCAATAGGTTCTACTGCCACTGTTATTTACAGTGTATACACCACTAGCTACGCTAGTTTGGTCGGGAAGTTCAGTGCTAGTATGTACTCTATTTCATTAGTTCAAGATGTAGGCTTTAGATCTATATCAACGACGGCGCCACTCCGTTGGTTTTATGGTATAACCCCTTCCAACTTGGTTCTCGTCAACAAATAATGGTCTAAGCAAGCATTCGTCGAACTACTGTTGATCACGCAGGATTTAACCGGTACCGATAGTTTATATACAGCGAAGAATACACAAAGAAGAGGTTCGGAAGTAAATCCGTTTGCTTTTTTGGGGACAACGATGGTGGTAATCTCCAGGGATTGATGTTGTGGAAGCATTTATTTCACCTACTATAGTGCAGGAAAAAGGTACCGTTTCTCGATTAATTTGAGAAACGGTACCTTTTTAGCTGTAAATCGATTTTTCAGCAAAACATTATTCACTATCTATTTTCTTTCTCCGTACTCCTTGGAAAATTAACATAACCCCCATAAAGAATAATAAAATATTGGTAGAACTTAAAGTATGTTTAGATACAAATTCTTTAATTATGAGATAGGTTTGGATTACCAAGATAATAGAAGCGAGAAGAAAATGAATACTGGATTCGCCTTTGAATTTCATACCAACAAACCTTATTATAATCGTTATTGCAATGGCATAAACGGAGATAATCCCTACAATAGTTAGAGCTAAAATAGAAATATTTATATTCATCAGTCATCCTTTACAAAGCATAAACATACCCTTCATTTCGCATATCAACAAACCAACAGATTAGGTCCAAATTAATACATATATGTGATTGCTTAACTCACTCTCATTGTACCTTGTCTAACTGCCCAATTGCAAAACCGCAAAGGCTAACGACATATCGCTGGCAACGTATTTATACGAAGAGGTTCAGCATGAACTCGAACTACTTTGTAGGTACTAGTTGTGATTAAATTCAATTGCCTCCTCTTTAATTCTGTTAACGCTATCTAAGGGTAAAGTCCCTTCCATTCTTTTTATATGTACAATTTCATCATCAAAAGAATTAATAAAATCTTTAACTTCCAAGATATATTTTTCTTCTTGTTGATTAAGATTTTTTTTGTAAGTAAATTGTGCTATAACTTTAGATGCATTCTCAAAAATAAAGCCTACCTCTTCCCACATTTCGGATTGATTCCCGCTCAATTGCATTGCGGCAGATACATTATTTAAACTATTTAAGTAGCTAATAAGAGGTGTTAATTGCTTAAGATCATCTCTATAGTCTATTGAATTAATTAAATTTCTTGCATCCCGAGAGTTGGATAGCAATTGAGACCCGTTTATTGATATATAAGTTTTCTTTAAGTTTTCTAACTCCACTATCTTTTTTTCTTGATCATTAATTTTAACCGCGACTGTAATACTGGCGATAATAACTAACACACATGCGCAAACCCAATAGAATTTCTTCATTTTATCCTCCTTAAATAAATTCAATTTATTTTAAATCTAATTTCACTTAAATGTTGTTGGTATATTTTTCATTGTTGTTTGCCTATAACCTGAGCCCATAACCAGCTCTAAAATATCCTTATAACTGTTTCGCGGAAAAGCGGTACAGCTTGCAAATCCAAAGTGGTATACTAGGTGAAAACGTATCGGGACGATAAGGAACCGGCTAGGAGGCTTTATGAGCTCAACCCTGAAAGATAAACTGCTCCGCAAAGAAAGCGGCATCCTGACCTATGGCATGACTCCGCCCAAAAGCAGTCATCCACCAGAGAAAATCCGGGAGATTGCAGATAAGCAGATTTCCCGGCTAAAGGATACCGGCATCGACGGTCTTGTTCTTTACGATGTGCAGGACGAGGCGGACCGGACCGATAAAGACCGGCCCTTCCCGTATTTGGAGGCGCTGGATCCTACGGAGTATTACAACGGTTATCTGAAGCAGGAGCTCGGAGTTCCGTCCATTATTTACCACTGCGTTGCCTCTGAGGGACCCGACAAGCTCGCAAAGTGGATCCTTCAAGACCGGGACGATCAGCGGTACACCGTATACGTGGGGGCTTCCTCCAGCCGCCAGCAGGTACAGATTCGACTTCCGGAAGCTTATCGCATGAGCGGCATTCTCAACGAAAAGCTGATGACCGGCGGAGTTGTCATACCGGAGCGGCACCGCAGCAAGGGCGACGAGCATATGCGGGCGCAGGCCAAACAGGAGTCGGGTTGTGGTTTTTTCATCTCCCAGGCTACCTATGATGTGGAAGCGTCCAAGAGCTTCCTCTCCGACTACTATTACGATAGCCGCAAAAACGGCACGGAAATGGTTCCGATCCTGTTCAACATCGCACCATGCGGCTCCGCCAAAACGCTTGAATTCATGAAGTGGCTCGGCATCAGCATCCCCAAATGGCTGGAAAATGAGCTCATGCATTCCCAAGACATCCTGGACAAATCCGTTCAGCTGTCCCGCCAAGTATTTTTGGAGCTGTACCGCTTCGGAATTGAAAAAGGGATCCCAATCGGCTGCAGCGTAGAGAGCGTATCCACCCGTAAAGTCGAGATCGAAGCTTCCATCCAGCTGCTGAAGGATATCCGCCAGGATATGCAATCCCTTTCCGAACAGCTGACGGTCGTTTAGGGATCATATCCAAAATAAAAACGCGCCCGGGGGCGCGTTTTTATTTTGAATAAGACAGCCGCTACGCGAGAATGGTTAGTTCTTCGGCGGGTCCATGAGCAGCTCGAAGGGCAATGTGCCCAGCGCCACTCCATTGACCAGCACAGTCAGGCTGTGCATGCCGGGATAATAGCGACGAGTCGTAATCGGCTTAATCGCATGGGAGCGCGTCACGGAAGTAACTCCATGCGGATAAATGCGCTGGGATAACTTGAATCTTTTGCCGGCCAGCGTGCCATTCGCCTTGACGAAGCCAATCTCATACTCCAAACGAAGTGACACCGGCTCCCCTTCATTAAAAAGCTCAAAAGTGAACTCCAACCGCTTTCCGAATGTAACGATCGGGGTCAAAATAGCGAGCTCCCGCACCGAAGTCCCGGCGGCAGGAGCATAACCAAAAAGCTCCATCGCCCGTGGATGAGCCTGCTTTAATAATGTTCGGCAGCCATGCCGCAAAATCCAATCCGTACGGCTGTCGCGGCCATAGTTCCGCTCCGCCAGCTCCAGCACACGCTCTGGATGATCTTTGGCAATATCATTGAGATTGTTGGCGACGCTGCGACGGACGTACTCACTCTCGTCTTGCAGCATCGGCTCCAACAGCTCCAGCACGGGGGCTGGGTCCCGGACAAATACCGGCAGCCGCTGCCCCCAGGGCAGGCGAGGCCTGCAACCTTCGCTGGCCAAACGCCGGATGTGCTCATCCGAGTCTCTGGACCAGTCCAGTATACGCTTCATGACCGCCACCGGATCGCGCTCGATATAAGAACGCACGGCAAATTCCGACGTCGAGCTGCGAGTCAATCTGGTCAATGCCTCCAAGGACAGCTCTGGCTCCTTTGCGCCGAATAGCTCTATATAATCTGGAAAAAAGATATATTCCACGCCCCGGAACCGCTCTGCCGCCCCACAAACGAGCGAAACAGCCTCCCGGTAGTCCTCTGGCAGCATCCGGCCGAGAGCGCGCGTGACGAGACGCATCCTTTCTTTGAAGGAGGCCTCCTCCCAGGGCTCTTGCTGCACTATCGCCAAGAAAACGTCGGGGTCGAAACGATTGTCCAGCCCATGAAAGGCCTGACCGACCTTCAAAAGCATTTCTTCATGATACAAATTTCGCAACGGCTCCATATATGCTTGCTCCTCCTGCAATTAACAGTACTCAATTAATTCTCTAGCGATTCCATGAAACGTTCCAGCCGCTCCTTCAGCTCCGGGAAAGCTTCGCGGAACTGGGCATGGCGATGCCCATTCGCTCCTGATGGATGGGGAAAACCCCACAACACCTGTTCCTCCTGCAGTTGTCCTCGCTCCTGGAGCGCTCGAAGAACTTCCTCTACCGCCTTGCCTAACGGTACAAGCAGCGGTGGTTGCTCCAGCTGCTGGAGCTCATCCGTCATATGACGGACGGCTGTCTCCAATAGGAACGGATTGCGGGATATAGGCGGCTGATGGCCGCTATAATTCGCTCCGTCCCGGAACACCGGGCAGGGCAGCACCGATGTCGTATGGATCATGGGATGATCCAGAAGATCTTCGGGTAGCATAGGCGATAGTGACGGAGTGATTGCCTGTGCAGGGAAAGGCTTGTCGGAGGCTTGCCCTGATTTCTCCTGGTATGGCTCTTGATACGGTTCTTGGTACGGCTCCTGGTATGGCTCTTGATACGGTTCTTGGTACGGTTCTTGGTGTGACTCTTGGCATGCCTCTCGATGTGGCTCACTGTATGGTTCTTGAGCGGCATGCCTTGTTTGATGTTTCGGTTCAACAGTTTGGCGGAGTAGCTCCGGGAGGCCAAGCTGTCGCAGCATATCCAGCAAACCCGTACGCATCGATCCCGCGAAGCGAGCCTGCCGTTTGGATTCCCAGCAGGCTGCTTCCGGCGTGCAGCCGGAAGCCAGTGCTTGCTTCAGCACGCGCAAGGATATCTCCATCTGCTGCCAACCCGGCGTCAGCCCCGCAATGACAAGGCGCGCTCTACCGCCGCCCAGCTCATTATGCGGAGCGTAGTACATTTCCAGGGAGCCCGACCGCTCTATCAACAGTGGAGGCGCCAGAAGCTCTTCCTGGCTGTACTTTGTCCGTTCCGGCAAGTTCGCCATATAAGCTGCTGCCTCCGCGAACCGTTCCGGATGGCGAATGTCCGCCAGCTCGGCGGCGCTGAAGCCGCGCCTACGTACATCCTCCCTCACGCGCTTCTCCACACGCCCCACTCCCCGCTCAGCTTTATCCCACCAGTATAACCTGAATTACTGACAACAGTCTGTCAGCAATTCGTTATAAGATCTCTCGGTTTCGTTAGGCTCGTGTTGTCCTCATCGGCAACAATAAAACGACAAAAAAAAGTGCCCCGTAAGTCACGACTCTCATGACTTACGGGGCACCTTTGCATTGCCAAGGGCAACCGACAGATTCCTTCAGCCGATCACGTCGGCTTGAAATGCATGACGGCTTCGCCAGCAATCATGCTTGGGCAGCCGACCGATGGAGCTACCTTGAGCTGCGTCGGCTTCAGCATTAACCGCGACCGTTCCAGCTGCAGCGTGGCCTCTTCTCCAACCTCAAGAGCTCTTGCTGCGCTCTCCCGGAGCTGCATCAGCGCCGGGCTCCGCTCCTCCGACAGCAGTATCGCTGCCGCTGTCGCGCTTAGTCAGCAGCGTCACCTGGCCTGGATGCTCCAGCCCGCCCATCGCCCGGATGAACGTCCGGGCATATTTAGGGTCCCACTGCGTGCCGCAACCTTCGTCCAGTATGGCCAGCGCCCGGGCGGCTGGCATACCTTTCCGGTAAGGACGATCTGAGGTCATCGCGTCATAGGCGTCTGCAACGGCAATGATGCGGCCCATAAGCGGAATCTCTTCCCCGGCTAGGCCATCGGGATAACCTTTGCCGTCATAACGCTCGTGATGGGAGCGCACGCCTGGCAGGAACGCCGCCATCGCCTCCTGTGGTTCGATCTGGCGCAGGATGTTCTCGCCCATGACGGTATGCAGCTTGATTTGGTCGAACTCCTCATCGGTCAGCTTGCCCTCCTTGAGCAGCACGTTGTCTCGGACGCCGATTTTGCCGATATCATGGAGCAGTGCGGTCTTGTTGAGCACATCCAGCTCAGAGATCGCCAGACCCTCCACTCGCCCAATCATAAGCGCGTAAGCCGCCACCCGCTGAGAGTGGCCTGCCGTATAAGGGTCCCTCGCATCCAGCGCAGCCGCCAGTGTGGAGAAATAACTTTGCAACAACTGCTCGTTCATTCGCTCCCGTTCGCCAAGCCCGTGAACCATATGATTGAAGCCGTCCACAAGACGGGAAAATTCATCCGAATATAGATCGGGAACGGTAACCGACAGATTGCCCTTGCGCACAAGCTTCATCATCCCGTACAGTTCCTCGATCGGCTGCTTGACGTTCCGCCCGAGAAGCCATGCGGCATAAGAAGCGAAGCCCAGACTGACAATGAGCACGAGTCCGCTCCATGCCCAGTAACCGGTGCTAGAGTCCCCTTTTGCCGTTAGGCGCACCTGCGTAGATAACACGAACAGCAAAACTGGGAGAGCGCCGATGACAAAAATACTCAGTTGAAACTTAAATGGGATGGCAACCAGCACTTTGCCCTTAAGTGATAGCTCGCTGTGCGCTAACGGGTCCCCATAGGACTTGATCGTCATCAGCAGAGGGCGGATCGCCTGAGCCGTCAGGAAATATTCAATTACCGCATGAAGGCTGGCGATCAAAATAGAAGCAAAAACCGCGATGGCCAGTTGGCCATTCGGGATTTCGATCCATCCCAGCTGTCTGCTGGTAAGAGTAAGTGCAACTGCCGGAAGTACAAACCCGAGCATATGAGGGCCCAAAGTCCGCCGGACAGCAAGCCCGGGCAATCGATGGGTCCGGAAGTAAGCTTTTCTAATTGTAGCGTTATCCCGTTCTGTCATCTGGAAAAGCCGATGTATTGGCTCTAGATGCCGGCGGAACGTTATGCCTTCCACAACAAGCATGCAGCACACCGATAACAACAAAATCAGCAAAATAACAGTAGGCTGGCCTGGATGGAGCTCCAGGCTCATTCCAATGATGGCGCCGCCTACCCCAACAACAGCAAGAGCTGAGCCAGCTATATAATTGCGCAGCAATTGATAGATAAAGAAACGATATGTAGGCATATTACCCCTATTCGTACTTTTTCCTTTATTTATCGCCTTTCATGAAGATTTTTGTTAGATTTTGCCGAAAAAAATATATATTTGTCGAATTATATTGCATAATTAATCAATTTTTAAGCAGCTGATGCATCGCATTCCAGCGAGGACGCTTCTGCTCACGCCATACATCCCGGTAAGTAGCCAGCTCAATGCCGGCATCCCGCAGTGCGTAGCGGAAATCTCCGTCCTGCAGCAACCGATGCTCCCAAGTTCGCTTTTCCCAAGATGGAATAATTCGCCCCATTTCCTCGTCTTGAACCGCTGGATGAACATACGTTTCGGTAATTCCCTCCGGCAACTCGTAGAGCTTGTTGATCATCATCGTTTTGAAGGAACTATACGTCTCTCCCGGCTCGACATGATAGGGATGACTAACCAGATAATCTGGCAGGGGCACTCTAAGCAGATCAGCCAACGCCACAACTTTGTTTAGAATCTTGTCTGCGTTCGGGACGGAGGCGAGAAAGGCATCCTTCTCCCAAATACGCCGAAACAGCCGGAAGGGCAGTCGGCGCCTTGAACATTGCCAGAGCACAAGCGGCAAATAACTGCGTCCCGTCGCCAGTCCATACAGGCTACCCATATGGTTGTCGGCATGCGTAATGCTGATCCCAGCCTCGCGGATCGCTTTGAACTGGGCGTTCATCTCTCTTTTTACGTCCGCGGCAAGGGCGCTGCGCTCGAAAGCTTCAATGTCAGGATGCAGGAAACCGTCGCTGTCCTGTAGCGACGCTGCACCAGTGAGCGCTCCCCAGCGCCAATCGGGGAATTCACTTGTAAAGGTTAAATGAGCTCCTATGCTGACTTTGCCCCCTTGGCGGCGGCACCACTCGGCTGCTTCCCGGAAAGCTGGTGCAGGCGCCATGATCGTCGCGGAGCTGGCGAGACCTTCTTCCAACAAGCCGAAGATCGCCTCATTGGCCGCACGGCATTGCCCAAAATCGTCACAGTTGAGAATCAGTCTTTTTGTCATCTGCTCCCTCTCCTTCCTCCCGATACATAAAGGATATGGCAACCGATACCGCCAGCAGACCGACCGGCACCAAGCTAATCAGCCAGCGGAAGGCAAGCTCCGGATTCGGACCCGGGTCGATGCCGCTGGAATAACCGAGCAGCATGCCGACAATCCAGAAAGCCAGCGCCGAGATCAGTCCGCTCGAACGGGTGACAAAACCGCCAACAGCAGTGTACACGCCCTCGCGCCTGCGCCCGGTTTTCTCTGCGTCCTGGTCGATAATTCGCCCGTTCAGCACAGCTGGCGTAACGAGGAACCCTGCGAGACCGAAACCGACGACGATGCCGGCCACGATACCACCGCCGAGTCCTTCGGCGAACCAGAGCGGTACGGCGCTGATGCCATAAACGACAAGCGCGAGCCGCCAGCTGCGCAAGCCGCCGAGGCGTCTTGCAATGAGGTACCAGACCGCGACGAGCGGAATGACCGGCACAAAAATAGAGGCAAGCAGCAAGGAAACTTGGCCTTCGGGAATACCTAGAGCATATTTGGCATAAAACGGAATCATGGAGCTGAGCAAGCCGTTCACGGTTTGAGCGAAGGAATTGGCGAGATGGAAAATCCAAAAGTTGCGGTTGCGAAGCGTTTCACGGAATGCCGCGATGAAGGGCAGCGGCGGCTGGCTGCGCGCTTCAGGAGGCTCCTGAAGATGGCGGAGGAATGCCAGCATGCAGAGGAGAAACAAAGCTGCATAGGCATAGGACATGCCGCCGAAGCCTAAATTTTTGAACAGGATTGGCGTCACGGCTGTGCCGATGAGAATGGCGAGCATCTGAAAGCCTTGCTGAATGGCAGAGGCTTTGGCCCGCTTATCCGCACCGCTGTAAAGCTCAGGCAGCAGCGCCCCATAGTTGACCCAAATAACGGAGGAGGCGGTTTCGAACAGGATGAGCGATGCCAAGAACCAATAGAACAGCTCCATCCCGTCTGTCGCAGCGGTGGCGGCTACAGATTCCGGTACAGAGAACAGCAGGATGAATACAGCGGCGAATGCCGGCAACGCCCCATACAACCACGGCTTGCGGCGGCCGAAACGCGTGCGCGTGCGGTCGGACCAATAGCCGAGCAATGGCTGATTGACGGCGTCCCAGATGAGGTAAATACTACGGGCAAGCGTAGCCATTCCGATGCCAAGGCCAAGCTTGTCCACATAATAGTAGCTGTAAAAGGATAAAAAAGCCTGGCTAGGAACCATCATGGCAAACATGCCCAGCCCGTACATCCAGCTGGAATTGATTCGTTTCGACGGCATGGCGCTCTTCCCCGCTTTCTCATTCCGGCAGCCCAAAGGGCGCTCGGCGCGAACAGCTTCAGGTGCTTAGAAGCACTTTGTTCCGAGAAACTACTATTGGCATTGGCTGGCTCATGTGCGCATTGGCAAGCTCGTATTGCATTCGGCACCTGGACATACGATTTATTCTTACATTTTCTTCTAAAAACATCTTCCGCAGCGCAGCGTTTTTTCCTGCTTTAGTTCTAATTTATAATTATTATAAATAACTATTGACTACAAAGTAATGAGATTGTACAGTAGTATCAACTCTCAGCTGTCTATCAGATTGATTCAGACGCATTCATTCATGGATACCGGATAACCGGGGAAAGGGGAATTATTTCATGAACCGACTGACGACGAACCAAGGGGTCCCAATTGGGGACAACCAGAGCTCCAGAACGGCAGGCCAGAACGGCCCTACTCTACTGGAGGATTATCAGCTGCTCGAAAAGCTCGCGCACTTCGACCGCGAGCGGGTACCGGAACGTGTTGTCCATGCACGCGGCGCAGGCGCACATGGCGTCTTTAAAACAGCGGCGAGCATGAAGCGCTGGACGAAAGCGGCTTTCCTGCAGGAAGCGGGACTTGAGACTAGCGTATTCGTCCGCTTCAGCACCGTTATTCACGGCCAGCATTCTCCTGAGACGCTGCGCGATCCCCGGGGTTTTGCGGTCAAATTTTACACCACAGAGGGCAATTACGATTTCGTCGGCAACAATCTTCCGGTATTCTTCATCCGCGATGCGATGAAATTCCCTGACATGGTGCACTCGCTCAAGCCAGATCCGAGCACAAACATCCAGCATCCCGATCGCTACTGGGACTTCATGTCGCTGTCGCCGGAATCGACGAATATGCTGCTACATCTGTTCTCCGACGAGGGAATTCCGGCGAACTACCGCGAGATGCGCGGCTCCAGTGTGCATGCATATAAGTGGGTCAATGCACATGGAAACCGCGTTTATACGAAGCTGCGCTGGGTTCCTAAGCAGGGTATCCGCACTTTGACTGGGGAACAAGCTTCAGCAATTCAGGCCAATGATTTCAATCACGCGACTCGCGATTTGCAAGAGGCAATCAAGCGGGGCGACTTCCCGGAATGGGATCTGTATGTACAGATTCTCGATCCGGCTGATCTCGACTCCTTCGACTTCGATCCGCTGGATGCGACGAAGGACTGGTTCGAGGAAGACATTCCTTATGTGCATGTCGGCACAATGCAGCTGAACCGCAATCCTGACAATGTGTTTGCCGATACGGAGCAGGTCGGTTTCAATCCCGGTGTTGTTGTGCCTGGCATCGAGCCGTCGGAGGATAAGCTGCTGCAAGGTCGTCTGTTCTCCTACTCCGACACGCAGCGCTACCGCATCGGTACGAATTACTTGCAGTTGCCGATCAACTGCCCGTTCGCCAATGTGAGCAACAACCAGCGTGACGGAGCGATGTCGCAACAATCGAGCAGAGGTTCCGTCAACTACGAGCCGACCCGCCACTCGGACGCGCCGAAGGAAGATCCCGCCTATGCGGAGACGCCAGATCCTTTGGCAGCGAATGCAGCGTCAGGACGCCAGCGTATCGCTAAGACCAATGACTTCGGCCAAGCGGGCCAAGTATGGCGTCGTTACTCCGAATCAGAGCAGGCAGCTGTCATTCTCAACCTGGCAGGGGATCTATCGGCGGTAGAATCGAGCACGCAGCTGCGCGCCGTCTGCAACTTCTACCGTGCGGATGCCGAGCTTGGCCAGCGTCTGTCGACAGCTTTGGGCATTGATTTGGCTCCTTATCTGAAGCATCTGGCTTAAAAAAGCTTTCTAATCTGACTGGCGGCTGCCACCCAGCCTGCCGAGCGTTATCATACGACCACCGAGCAAGCCGCTCCTCCCTGGAGCGGCTTGCTCGGTGGTTTTTTATTTTTTTTGAAACCTGGAACGCCCCTAGCTCGTATATAGAAGAAGCTATGTCCGTATGCGGACGCCCCTGTGAGATGCGAGAGGAAGGTGCTTGCTTTAATGGAAGCTTGGATTACCGAAATGATGGACAAGTTCGGCTATGCCGGAGTGTTTTTCCTGATTGCGCTCGAAAATCTGTTCCCGCCGATTCCATCCGAGGTCATCCTAACCTTTGGAGGCTTCATGACGACTCAGACCAGCATGACGCTGATCGGTGTCATCATCTTCGCCACGCTTGGCTCTGTCGTCGGAGCTGTCTTGCTGTACGGCCTGGGTGCTTGGCTGAATGCGGACCGCCTGGAGCGAATCGTACTGCGCTGGGGCCATATTCTCCGGCTTAAGCCGGAAGATGTGCGCAAGACGGATGCCTGGTTCGACCGCTACGGCCCGTGGGCCGTGCTGCTGTGTCGCCTCGTGCCGCTTGTACGCAGCCTTATTTCCATCCCAGCCGGAATGTCCGGTATGAACTTCCCGCTGTTCCTGCTGCTGACGACGATCGGCTCGCTGATCTGGAATAGCGTGTTAGTGAGCGTTGGTGCTACGGTCGGTGCTTCTTGGGAGACGATCGTTGGATACATGGACGTGTACTCCAATATCGTGTACGCACTGCTCGCCATCGGCGTCCTCGGCGGTGCCTTCTGGTTCTTCCGCAGCCGCAACAAGCCTAAGAGCCGCTAAAACAAGTGCTAAACGAGCTTTGAGCAAGCGTTAAACAAGTGTTAAACGAGCTTTGAGCACACATTGAACGAGCATTAAGCAAACATTGAACGAGTGTTAAACAAGCAAACGGCCTGGTTGTCTCCACAGACAGCCAGGCCGTTTTTTTATTATTCTTAATTGGATTCGGCAGCCGCATGTTTGCGATACGAGGCAGGAGTTTTCCCGATAGTAGCTTTGAAGTCTCGAATCAGATGCGCCTGATCAAAATAACCCAGCTCCACCGCGAGGGCAGCCCAATTCGGCTCCTTCTCCCCTTCCAAAGCGGCCAGCTCCACCGTCTCATGCATCCGGTAGCGTTGAATGACCCACTTTGGAGTGACGCCGAGGTAGGTTCGGAACAGTCGCTGCAGGCTGCGAACCGATAATCCCCAACGCTCCGCCACACCCTCCACATCTCGCTGACTGCGGTCGAGTTGGATACCGATAACGATCCGGTCAACCAGCTGCGCGCTGGCATCTGGCTCCGGTACACGAGTAGCCCAATAGGCATCAGCCAATCTTGCCCGCTGAACCGGATTGCTTTCCGCGAACACAGCATGTTCAAGCTCTAGCAGTTCCGGGCCAAGCACTTCAGCGGCGGACAAGCGCTTGCCCGCCAGCTCTTCCGGATCGCGATCCAGCCAAGCGCGGAACGCCCCCGGGCGGAACAGCATGCCCATCACTTGACCTTTTCCCTCCAGCTTTTGGCTGGAACGGCCGGGGCTGACGATGCTGACAACAGAGCAGCCCGGCTCCAGCACGACGTTAACCGAAGGATGCTCCAGCACTTCCTGCACATGGGCCTGCCCTGGCGGCAGTTCCCACTGGATCAGCCAGTAGTGGCGGATGAACGCGGCGGCAGGCCCCGAAGGCAGCAGCCGTTCGATCCGATAGTGCATCGCCCCAGCATGAGGAGCGAGAATTCCGCGGTTGTTGAGTGTCAGCGGAGAGCTGTGTTTGTCCATTGCAGAAGCTCCTTCCAGGCTGGATGGGAATTCCATTCCTATCCATTATCCGCAAGGTGATTCGGGCTGTCCAGAGCTGTCAGCCGTTCTGCATCAAATGTACCGCATATTTGAGTGGGATGAAGTCGGCTTTTCACCTCTTTATCCTCCGGCGCCTTCCAGTACCGAAGCTGCTCTTTCAGGACGCTTGAGTTATGGCTTATAAAACCTCATAATCCTTACGGCTTTGGAGCAGCGTTCAAGTAGCTTTTGCTACTTGGGGCGGGCTACATTCAAGTAACTTCGACTACTTGCTTTGCTCGTCGGAGAGACTTCCGGTGCACTCAAGTAACTTTTACTACTTGCTTTGTTCATCGGGGTATCTTCCGACGCGTTCAAGTAACTTTTACTACTTGCTTGGCTCGTCGGGGTCGCTTCCGGCGCGCTCAAGTAACTTTTACTACTTGCTTGGCTCGTCGGGGTCGCTTCCGGCGCACTCAAGTAACTTTTACTACTTGCTTGGCTCATCGGGGTATCTTCCGACGCGTTCAAGTAACTTTTACTACTTGCTTGGCTCGTCGGAGCGATTTCCGGCGCGCTCAAGTAACTTCGACTACTTGCTTGGCTCGTTGGGGCCAATTCCGGCGCGCTCAAGTAACTTGGACTACTTGCTTGGCTCATCGGTGCCAATTCCGGCGCGCTCAAGTAACTTCGACTACTTGCTTGGCTCGTTGGGGCCAATTCCGGCGCGCTCAAGTAACTTGGACTACTTGCTTGGCTCATCGGGGTCACTTCCGGCGCGTTCAAGTAGCTTGGACTACTTGCTTGGCTCGTCGGAGCCAATTCCGGCGCGTTCAAGTAGCTTGGACTACTTACTTTGCTCATCGAAGCCATTTACGGCGCACTCAAGTAACTTTTACTACTTGCTTTGCTCGTCGGAGCGACTTCTGGCGCACTCAAGTAACTTTTACTACTTGCTTTGCTCGTCGGAGCGACTTCCGGCGCGCTCAAGTAGCTTGGACTACTTGCTTTGCCCGTTGGGGCCGCTTTTGACTCGTTCAAGTAACTTGGACTACTTGAATGGGGGCTTCGGAGCCTCCTCGGCTGCGTTCAAGCAGCACAAAAAAACCGTTTTTTCGTAGGCGGAGTAGTATACCTCTGCATTACGAAAGAACGGTTTCATTAATAATGCTTTATAAAATGATGGCGGGAACAAAGCAGCTCATCCTTGGAGCCACCCAGCCTAGGCTCTAGCGTCAGCATCCCTACGAGCCGTGGAGCAAGGGATACGCAGCTCATCCCGGTACTTGGCGACGGTGCGGCGAGAGAGCGGGACACCTTCCTCCGACAACCTTTTTGCCAGTTGCTGATCCGATAACGGTCGGCTCCTACTCTCCGCTGCGATTAAGGCTGCCAATTGCTGCCGAGCCGCTACCGCTGACACCTCTTCTGAACCGCCACGACCAAGAGTCGCGCTGAAAAAAGCTTTCAAACGGAACACTCCATGCGGGGTCCGCACATATTTATCCGCTACTGCCCGGCTGACCGTTGACTCATGCACACCCAGAAGAAGTGCGATGTTCGCCATCGTAAGCGGCCGCAGGCCGGACCAACCAACCTGTAGAAACGCTTGCTGCTCGATGAAGATGGCCTCGACGACCTTCCGCAGCGTTTGCCTGCGCGTGGCAAGGCTGTTCAGCAAGCTGCGAGCGGAGCGTCGGCAGCTTTCGATGTAAGCGTACGCCTCATGCTCCCTGCGAATTCCAACTAAAAAACTGTCGCTCCCAGCCAGTGACAACCGCGGCTCCCATGTGGTATTGAGCTCTACACTGAGCTCCGAATCCGCCGTCAGGCCAACTCTCGCATCCGCAATGATAGATTCCGTCCGCACGCTGGACAGCCGCAGCCCGGGCCGCGGATCAAGTCCGCGCAAATGCAGACGAGCTGCCTCCAACTCGTCACGGCTCATCCCAGTACCTTCGGAAATCTCATCCCATTTGCGTTCAGCGAGCTGCGGCAGCCAGCGGTCGGCCAGCTCCCGAGCACCCGAAGCAGGCTGTAGCTTGCGAACCAGCTGCTGCGGCAAGCATTTGCGCTGCTCCCGAGCACCCGAAGCAGGCTGCGGATCACGATCCGGCTGCGGCTGCGGCGGCAAGCATTCACGCTGCTCTCGCGCGCCGGGAGCAGGCTCCGGCTCGCGATCCAGCTGCAGCAGCAGGCATTCGCGCAGGTCACGCGCGCCGATGCCTGCCGGCTGCAGCGACTGCAGCAGCCGCAGCGCTTCCGCCGCCAGCTCGGCTGTAATGCCGAGCTGCTGCGCTGCTTCTTCAAGCGAAAGCGCCAGATAGCCGCTTTCGTCAAGGTTGCCGGCGAGATAGCCGGCTGCCCGCCTCAGCGGAGCTGGCGGTCCCAGCAATCGCAACTGGCCAAGCAGTTCGGCCTCCAGCGTCTGCGGCTCCGCAGGCGCACGATCCAGCGGATCGGGGGCGTTCCACGCGCTGGCGAAGCGCCGCCCGCCCAGACCGCGAAGTGCAGGAGCCTCGCGGTATTCCAGCAGCGGATTGTCCGCAGCAAGCTCCTGCACGCAGCGACCCAGCTCTATCGCTGGCAGCGAGAGCAGATGCAGCGACTGGCGCATCTCCTGCGTCAGCGCCAGTCGCTGGCGCTGCTCCTGACGGAGCAGTCCATGCTGCTGAAGGGCGGGCACATTCATCGCGGCGGCCTCCTTTGGGCTTTGCCTACATTATAGCGCTTGTGCAGGCCTCTTGGACGCTACATTTTTTCCGAAACGAGCTTCCCTTGGGTGAACAGCAACAGATAATCGCGGCCGCCTGCCTTGGAATCCGTACCGGACATATTGAAACCGCCAAACGGATGCACGCCGACGAGTGCGCCGGTGCACTTGCGGTTCAAGTACAGATTGCCTGCAAAGAACTCGCGGCGCGCCTGCTCCAGATGAGCGCGGTTGCGCGAGATGACCGCTCCGGTCAGACCGTAATCCGTGTTGTTAGCGAACTCCAGTGCTTCTTCGAAGGAGGATGCTTTAGTGAATGCGACGACCGGACCGAAAATTTCTTCCTGAGAAATACGCGCTTTAGCGTCGACATCCGCAAAAATAGTCGGCTCAATATAATAACCGCACTCGTCGCCGATACCACCGCCATGCACGAGACGGCCTTCGCTTTTGCCGATTTCGATGTATTCGAGAATTTTCGCGTACGCCTTTTCGTCCACGACCGGACCGAGGTTTGTGCCGCGCTCAGTCGGGTTGCCGAGCTTCAGCTTAGCCGTGCGCTCCACGACCCTCTCCAGCACCTCGTCATACACATCAGCGTGAATGATAGCGCGTGAGCAGGCGGAGCATTTCTGACCGGAAAAGCCGAAAGCCGAAGCCGTAATCGCATCCGCTGCCAGCTCTAGATCAGCATCCGAATCAACTACGATACAGTCTTTTCCGCCCATTTCGGCGATGACGCGCTTAATCCACTTCTGCCCTGGCGCAGTTTTAGCGGCACGTTCATTGATGCGTAAGCCTACGTCGCGGGAGCCGGTAAAGCTGATAAATCGAGTCAGCGGATGCTCAACGAGGAAGTCGCCAACCTCGCCGCCTGGACCCGGCAGGAAGTTCACAACGCCAGCGGGAACGCCAGCTTCCTCAAGCAGCTCCACAAATTTAGCCGCGATGACGGCTGTCGGACTGGCTGGCTTCAGCACAACCGTGTTGCCGGAGACGAGCGCAGCTGTTGTCATGCCAGCCATAATCGCGAGCGGGAAGTTCCAAGGCGGGATGACGATGCCAACTCCGAGCGGAGTATAGTACAGCTCATTGTCTTCCTCCGGCAGGCGAGTGAGCGGTTGAGGCTCGCTGAGACGGAGCATTTCGCGGGCATAGAATTCCATGAAGTCGATCGCTTCAGCAGTATCGGCATCGGCTTCGGCACGGTTTTTGCCGGATTCAAAAGTGAGCCAAGCCGAGAATTCATGCTTGCGGCGGCGCATGATTGCAGAAGCTTTGAACAGGTGGCTGGCACGTTCTTTTGCGCTAGTATGGCGCCAAGTTAGGAATGTGTCGTAAGCGATGCGGATCGCTTGATCCGCCAGTTCCTTGTCGGCTTGGTGCACGATGCCGATGACCTGGCCTTTGTCCGCCGGGTTGGTGGATTCCAGCATGCGACCCGTCTCGATGGCCTTGCCGCCGATGACGAGCGGATAAGTCCGGCCCAGTTGCTCTTTAACAGCCCCCAGCGCGGCGTCGTAGGCGGCGCTTTCCTGCTCTTTTGTGAAATCCGTAAACGGCTCGTTGGCAAATTCCATTCTCATCGTACATCCTCCTTGGAATCTCATTCGTCCCCTGCATCATCCCGGGGCTCTTCGCTCATATAGTAAAGCAAGAATCATGCCAATATGATTGGGGGAGCGCGAGATTTATTGGGCCAGTTGCAATAACCTACACAGTTGGCATGAAAATTGCTACGTATTTCCTACGATTATTCAGAAAACCGCCATTCATACCGCAAAAGGGGAAGGGATCAACATGGACATCGGATCCGAGCTGTACCGCAAGACGCTTCTCACCATCTCTGGCAACTCGCTTGTAGAGAAGCTCACCCTCAAATACGGCGGCAAACTGGCCGCCAAATTCATTGCCAGCCAGGAGCTGCAGCCTGCGCTGGACGTTATTCGCGAACTGAACCGCAAGGGAATCATGGTTACACTGGATCATCTCGGCGAGGGCATCAAGGCGTTATCTGAGGCTTCCGGCTATCGTGAGGAATATATTCGGCTCGTACGTGGCATCGCAGCGGCGAGCGTGAACGCCAATGTGTCGCTCAAGCCAACCCAGATGGGGCTGGCGCTGGATGCTAAGGCCTGCTTCACAAATATCCGTGCCGTTGTGCAAGAAGCAGCGGCGGCCAACAACTTTGTGCGCATCGATATGGAAGATACCCCTTTTACACAAGCGACGATCGATATGGTAAAACAGCTGCATCGCGAAGGACTGACGAATGTAGGGACGGTCATTCAGGCCTATCTGCATCGCACCCGCGCTGATGTGAAGGATCTGATTGCAAGCGGAGTCAACCTGCGTCTGGTGAAAGGTGCTTACAAAGAACCGGCTGAGGTTGCCTTCCAGAAAAAATCCGAGGTTATCGATAACTTCAAAGCAATCATCCGCATGCACCTGGACCAGGGTATTTATACGGCGATTGCCTCACATGACGATACCATTATCCGTTGGGTAAAAGAATACGCGGCAGCAAACCGAATTTCGCCGGAGAAGTTCGAATTCCAGATGCTGTACGGACTGCGTATGAACGAGCAAGCAAAGCTGGCTGCAGACGGCTACCGGGTCCGCTGCTACGTGCCGTACGGCAAGATGTGGTACCCCTACTACACCCGCCGCCTTGCGGAAAAACCCGCCAATCTGATGATGGTTCTGCAGAATATGTTCCGTTGAGTCAGTTACAATGAAACGGTCTAGTATCGTAGTTGCGCAGCGTGCTGTTGACGCTTAGCAAAGACGGCGCTGGCCGTTTTTGCGTTGCAGGCTCACTCTTTCTGTGACCCATGCAGCCCGGACTTGAAGCCTGCCGTGGTGTATCCTTTACTATGGCTCTATTAACTACTGCCGTGTTTTTATCACCTGCTGTAATTTTATCAACTCTCCCCGTGTTTTTATCATCTACTACTGCAATCACCCTCCCTTGGCGACCATCAATATGTCTAATATGTAAATAAAATTAGACACTTGTGTCTAACCTGTTTTACACTTATTAGACACATGATCCATATTTCGCCAGACCGAGCTCGAAAGAGCTGCGAACGGCATCGTCAGGGAGGTACTTATGAAGCTGCAATTGCCCCTTCTGTACCAAATAAAGTGGGATGACTATGAAATTTGTACTGCCCGGGAATTCAATTATCGTCCCGTCGATGCGCCAAATGCTGCCGATAAACTTTCCGCTGACAGCCATCCCCCCCTCTTCATTCAGCTGGAAACGAATCGCTGGGGCTGGCTACCGCCGGGCGCAGTAGATGCCAGCCGCGTTGTGCCAGCGGCAGCTCTGCCAGCGAGGCTCCGCTTGGACGAACTGCCAGAGCTGCCGACAGGCTGTCCTTGGGCGCTGCTGCTGGATGAAAACGGCCAGCCAATCGGCTGTCTAAGCTTGTCGATCGCAGCAGCACAGCTGCAGCAGGCATTCCGCCGGCTGCGGGCTGGATTTGAGACGACACTGGAGACGACGGACAGTGCGATTACGGTCATTAATGCGGAAAGCGAGGTCATCGCCTGGACGAGCGATGCGGAGCGCATGTTTGGCATTCGCCGCGAGGAAATTATGGGTCGTCCGGCGGATGATTTTTTCCAAAAGGAGCGGCTTCAGGTGCTGCGCACATTGGCGACGGGAGAGGTGCTGCGTGGAGCCCAGCATCAGCCCCGCCCGGATATGCATGCCGTCATTAACGCCCGGCCGGTGGAGCTGGACGGTGAGCGGATCGGCGCGGTCGCCGCTGAGCTCGATATCACCTCACAAATTCGTATGAACCAACAGTTGTTCCGCATGACAGCCAAAATGCAGCATCTGGAGCGTGAAGTGGCAAAGCTTAGTCCTACGGTCGATCCGTTTGCGACGATCAAAGGCACGAGCACCACCGTTCGAGCCTCAGTCGAAACGGCACGCAAACTCAGCGCTGCCAAAGCTCCGGTGCTCATCCTCGGTGAGAGCGGCGTTGGCAAAGAACTGTACGCCCGCGCCATCCATGATGCCGGAGCCGGTCCAGACGCACCTTTCATCGCCATCAACTGTGGAGCGATTTCGCCTACGCTGTTTGAGAGTGAGCTTTTCGGCTATGAGAAAGGAGCTTTCTCTGGAGCAGATCCCCGAGGACGCAAGGGGAAAATAGATCTTGCTGCAGGCGGCACGCTTTTTCTCGACGAGATTGGTGAAATGCCGCTTGAGCTTCAGGTGAAGCTGCTGCGTGTGCTGCAGGAAAAAAGCTATTACGCCGTAGGCGGCTCCACACTCCGCAAAGCCGACTGCCGAATTCTGGCGGCAACGAACCGGAACCTGCTCGATATGATCGCCACCGGGCGCTTTCGCGAGGATCTGTACTACCGACTCAGCGTAGTGACGCTGGACATTCCACCTCTTCGCGAGCGCAAAGGGGACATTTATGAGCTGCTGCCGCTCTTCTTGAGCGAATTTGCGGTTGTTTATGGCCGATTCCTGGAGGCATGCCCACATGAGATTGTGCTGCGGATGGCTGCCTACGACTGGCCCGGCAACATCCGAGAGCTGCGCAATGCGGCCGAACGGCTCGTCCTGTTGGCTGCGGATGGAGTCATTCGCGCGGATTACTTGCCGCCGAGACTGATGCAAGGGTCAGCTGACGCGAGCGGTATGGGCGGTGCGACTGGCTCGGCCAACGCGGCGGGTTCGAGTGGTCCGACGAAATCAGGTGGTTTAGCTGGCTCGGAAAGCGCGCCAGAGCTCCAAGGCAGGGACAGCCTAAACCTGCCGACCGTTTTCACGGGCGGAACTGCTGCTGATGCTCACCCTAGTCCTAGTCCGGGCTCCCCTGGCTCTTCTGCCACGCCGGAGGAAATAGCCTGGACGAATGGAGCGGTAATGCCCCAGCCCCATTCCGCAGGCTCCGCAACAGGTTATCGCGCCGGAGCGGAGAACTTGGAGCGGGAGCAGATTCGGCGACTATTGGAAGCCGAGCGCGGCAACAAAAAAGCGGTTGCCAAGCAGCTCGGGATCTCCCGAGCAACTTTGTACAACCGCATGAAAAAACTGGGCATGCCATTATAAACATGCCCTTGCAATCAACGCTACCAGCTCATCAACAGCCGTTCGATGTCTCTCTCGTCGTGCACTCGTCCGATCTCCACCTGCACGCAGTGCAGCTCCGTGATCGCCTTGACCCCGTGCCGGGAACCAGGCGGGAAGCGCATGACGTCGCCGGGGCCGACGTTATAAATCTGATCCTCCAGCATGAAGCGGCCGACACCGCCTAGCACGGTCCACACCTCTTCTTTACCCGTATGCAAATGATAACTCGTACACTTACCCGACTTCAGCACAACCCGTCGGGTGAGCACCTCGTCCCCGCTCTCCAATCGGTCGACGTCCAACGTCCGGCAGCTACCCCAGCGTTTCTCCTCCTGCATCGGAAGGCTCGGAACGACGCTGAGCGATTCCTTAATCCGGTCCGCCTGTTCTTTGCTAGCAACCAGAATGCCATCTGGGCTTGCCGCCACGACCGCATCGGAGATGCCAATAATATGGATTGGACTACCCAGCTCATTGATGAGATGGGTATTTATCGTTCCTGCCGATACGCTGCCGGGACCGAGTTGAGCATGGCCGAGCTGTCCCAGAAAGGTGCTCCAGCTTCCGAGATCCTGCCAGCTCCCGCGATAACGCATTACCATGCGCCTTTCCGCCTGCTCAGCTAACTCCTTGTCAAAACTCTTCTCCGCCCACTCGGTATACCCCTGCTGCAGCTCCTCCATGCGGACTGGATAGCCCTTTGCCCTCAACTTCTCTTGCAGCCAACTGAGCCGAAAAGAAAAGATGCCACAATTCCATAGCGCGCCCTGCTTCATTAATTGATTGGCTAACGGCGGATCCGGTTTTTCGGCAAAGCGCTCCACCAGCTGCCAACTATTTTGTTCCCCGTTCGATGCCATCTCGGACAGGCCAGATGTTTCGTCGGCGGACGAGAGCAACTCGTCGCCCCTGCGGTGCTTCCGTTTCGGCACGATGTAACCGTACTGGGTGGATGGATGAGACGGCTCCGTGCCGATCATCGCGAGCTCAGCCCCTTTTAGGACGGCCTCGGGCAGATGCCGCAACAAGTCAAAGAAATCCTGCTGCACAAACAGGTCGACCGGAAGCACACAAACTGGCTCATCCAGGCTAGCACCTCCCCGAGCGGCAAGATAAGCTGCACCGAGCGCTGCCGCAGTAAAGGTGCCGCGCTTGTGAGGCTCCTCTATGATCGGGATGTCAGGTCCGGCATGTACACGCGTAATCTCCGCCTGACTTCGATGCGTCACGATGATTGCCCCCTGCAGGAGTCCAGCCTCGCGAAGCTGACGGCACAGCCGTTGCATCATGGACTCCAACCCGCCATCCGGTGCGGGCAGCAGCTTTAGGAACAGCTTGGATCGGATGTCATTGGATAGCGGCCACAATCTTTTGCCAGAGCCGCCGGATAGTAATATGATTCGCAAAATAAATAGAGCCCCCTTGCTTCCTCGGCCGGCGTCCCGCTTCAGATAAGCGGAACGCTCGCCTTGACCTTCTTGCCGCTGGCTCGGCGTAGCAGGGCAACAACTCGCCAGTCGCCAGAGGCGCTGCTTGGCTTCGCTGAGGACGGCTTCCCATCCGGTTTCCCGCTAAGCCTCCAAATTTCAGCTCGCTTGACCCCCGCACTCCAGCCCGGCCTCTTTCCGCTCTCACGCCAGATCCCTGCTCGGCTTCCATCCATGCTCCAGATTGGCGGTTTTCTCCTTGCCCGCCAGACTCTCGCTCCCTTGCCCTCCTTGCTCCAGACCAGCTTTCCTTTGACCAAACGCCAGCCTCCAGTTCGCCTACTCGCCACGTTCCGGCTCAGCTTCCTTTCGCTCCGCCGCCGCATCTCCGTTCGGTTGCCCTCAGCGCTGCGATTCGGCTTCCCACCGATTACACGCCAGCCTCCCGCTTGCTGGCCCACCGCCGTATTACGGCTCGGCTTCAATACGCTCGGCTTCACCACTCTTGGTCTTCCGCTCTCCGTACGGTTGCCCGCCGCTTTCCAGCTCGGTCCCCCGACCTCCGCTCGCTTGCTCTCCGTATTCCGGCTCAGCTTCCCTCCGAGCACACGCCAGTCTCTTTCTCGGCTTTCCCCCGTGCTCCGGCTCGATCCCCCACCGATCACACGCCATTCTCCCGCTTGGCTTCTCTTCTCGCTACGATCTAGCTTCCCTACGCTCGGTCCCCAAATCGCCGCTCGTCTGCCCTTAGCGAACCAGCTTGACTGCGCTCCGCTCGGCCGCCAGACGTGAACTCGGCTGGCGCCCTCGCCGATTCTACCCTCGCTGATCCGCTCCAGCGTCCGGCGCAGAATCCTGCCAGCCGCCGTCCAGCTGTGAGCCAGCATATCTTCCCGCCCTCGGCGTCCCTTTTGTCGGCAGAGACCGCGGTCCCCGCTGGCGGCGCGCATTTGCCGCTTAAGCCCGTTTATGTCCGCCTCGGCCCAAAGCTGGCCCTCCTGAGCAAACAGACCGCGGAAGCTGCGCGCGATCGCCCTGTTCCCCGTCATCTTTTCAGAGGGCTTGCAGAGCCTGTATGGGACAGCGAACGAATTCCCATCCGTCAAAAAATCGCTCTGTCCGCCCCAACGAGTTGCGATGACGGGGATGCCGCTCGCCAATGCTTCCATGAAGGGCATACCTACGCCTTCACCCCGCGTCGGCAGCACAAAGGCATCCGCAGCTGTGTAAAGTCCCCGCAGCTGCCTTTCGCTGATATTCCCGGTAATGATATGGATTGGCGCAGGTCGATGCGGCAGTCGCAGCGAAGCCCGATAACGGGCGATGCTCCGCCTCACCGCTTCTGCGCCGCCGGTCTCCTTCCAGCCGCTCGTCTTGATGACGAGCAGCACCCGGTCCTGTTCGCTGAATTCTTCCAAGTAGGCGCGCAAGAGCGCCTCAGGATTTTTGCGATGCTGGAAGCTGAACACCGACAGAAACACAAAACACCCAGCGCTCCCCGGGAGAGCCGCAGGCGAGTTGCCGGGATGAAAACGGCTAGTGTTCACACCATGCGGAACCCGGTACAACGGTACCGTCACTCCACTGTCGCGCATCACCTTCACATTATGTCGGGAAGGTACAATTACAGCGTCGTACCGGTTGATCGCTCTTTTCCACTGGCTAGGAATTTTTGTCGTCTCCCACACCGTGTTCAGCACGACTTTGGCATATCTTCTGCGAGCCTTGTTTGGATCGAGCGTATTCGGCGGGAAATGATAAACGAGCAGTTGCCTCCCGTTCGAACCAGTCAGCCTTCTCGGCGCACCCGTAGAGACCCCCATGCCTGCCCGTCGCAAAGCTCGAACGTACTCGCGGCTCGCGTTGCCGAGCCCTCCGAACCGTTCCATCGGACCGCGCCAGACGACAGACTTCAGTTTCGAATTTTTCATCGGCTTCCACTCCGCGAGTTCATATTCCGCTGCACTGTTGTTGCAGCTTTGACCGGTTGATGCGCTTGATTGACCGAGACAGCTTTTCCGCGAGTTTCCAATCTGGACTGAAACACCGCGCTTAACCAGATGGCGCTGCGACCGTGACTGGATATCAATGGAGCCCCTTCCGGAGTGACGCCTGCACCGAAAAATGTACCAAAAGGAAGCTTACTCTTTAAATTACTTTGCGCCGCTGTGCCTGCCTTGCGGACATAGCCCCTCCGCTGATGAAAGCTGACGGAGCGATACTTTGCCGCAAGCTCTTTCGTCCGCTCTGGGGTCAGACTAGAAACGCCGGTGTGAAGCGCGCGGTTTTGGGCCGTGAGTAACCGCACGGAGCCGGGATCCCGGCTATAAACGAAGTTACCGTAGGTTTCATATTCGCTGAAGCCGAACTGCTGCTTGCGATCCAGTTTCGTCAAAATAGCCCGATGCCAGCTCATCCCATGCCTGACCTCGATGTCACTCTTCATTTCGCGAAGCTTTTTCTTTTCGAACAGCATGTAGTGAGTGACCAGGGAGCGTGGTGCGGACGCCTTGCGGCCCATCAATCGGGTATGCATGCGGAGATACTCCGGCTGCGTCCAGCTACGAGTGTAGAACGTTGTGCGGCCCCCCGTGCGGAATGTATGGGGCCTTATAAGTACCGTGTCAGCATCGATCACGAGAAAATAATCCGCCGAGCAAAGCTTATCCCCGCTCAGCTTTAACAACTGCTGAAACAACCAACCAGAACGCTCCCAGCGAGCTGACCGGTAATGGATGTCTTTTTTCCCGAGAGGCAGCACCGTGTTCTCGTCCACGAATCTCCAGCCGTTCGATCGGCACAGGGAAACGATAGAGTCCTTGCGAGGAGCAACGATGATAATCTCACCGATAGGATGGCGCACCTGGCTCCGCACGGAACGGATGGCACGGGGCAGAGTATGAAGGTCTTTTTCGATGGCAGGCACGAGCACGTCAATGCGGGGAAGCGATTGGGCTCCCAAACCGGCTGTTTGAGGCATTGGGCATAGTCATCTCCTGTAAAGTCGTCATGAGGCATCTGTCATCAATATATGCCGGCATAGCGTCCCAGGGCTGGGCAAGCTCAGCGAAAAAGGCTCTCGTCTCGGGCTGAGGGCGAATCTCGTAGGCTGAAGACTGGCTGGATTTCACCTCTGCGCAACTGCTATAGTGGACGGTATACAGGATGAGCAAGTCCAAGTTGAAAAGGAGAATCCCCATGGATATGAAACAGGAACTGATCCGCCGGCTGACCGCCTACGCGTCTATGGACACTCGCTCCGACGACAGCAGCGACAGCTGCCCCTCTACGCCAGGCCAACTAGAGCTGGCTCGTCTTTTGGCGGCCGAGCTGAAAGAAATTGGGCTGACGGAAGTCACGCTTGACGCAAACGGCTACGTGATGGCGACACTTCCGGCCACAACGGCAAAAGAAGTGCCTACCATCGGTTTTCTCGCCCATATGGACACCGCATCCGACTTCACCGGCACGAACGTCAAGCCGCAGCTTATCGAAGCCTATGATGGCGGCGATATCGTGCTGAACCGTGAACTTGGTGTTATCCTTTCGCCAAGGGACTTTCCAGAGCTGGCAGGATACGTCGGCCAGACCCTGATTACGACAGATGGAACCACGCTGCTCGGAGCTGACGACAAAGCCGGCATCGCCGAAATCATGACTGCGATGGCCTATCTCGCCAGCCATCCCGAGATTCCGCATGGTCGCATCCGTATCGGTTTCTTGCCGGACGAGGAAATCGGACGCGGTCCTCATCTCTTCGACGTGGCCGCATTCGGCGCACAGTTCGCCTATACGATGGATGGCGGAGCGCTTGGCGAGCTGGAGTACGAGAGCTTCAACGCCGCCGAGGCGATCATTACGGTGCAAGGCAAAAACGTACATCCCGGCTACGCCAGAGGCAAAATGCTCAATGCACAAACAATCGGCATGGCACTGCACGGGCGACTTCCAGCGGGTGAGGTGCCGGAGTTTACGGAGGGATATGAAGGGTTCTTCCATCTGATTTCCTTCGAGGGAACCGTGGATCTGACCCGGATGCACTACATTATCCGCGACTTCGACCGGGAGAGCTTCGAGAACCGCAAGACCCTGGTGCAGACGATTGCGAACGAATTCCGCCAGACTTACGGCGAGGGCAGCATCAAGCTGGAACTGAATGATCAATACTACAACATGCGGGAGAAAATCGAGCCGGTGTTCGGCATCGTCGAGCTGGCGCGTCAAGCGTTGGAAGAGTGCGGTGTGAAGCCGAATATCAAGCCAATCCGCGGCGGCACAGACGGTTCTCAGCTCAGCTATATGGGGCTGCCAACCCCGAATATTTTTGCCGGTGGCGAGAACTTCCATGGCCGCTATGAGTATGTGTCCGCAGATTCGATGGTCAAAGCCGCTGAGGTCATTGTACGCATCGCGACGCTGGCGGAGGAACAGGCTTAGCAAAAGTCATACTTAATATTGTTTAGTAACACCGACTGCGTGCCAATAGAAAAAGACCTGGATTAGGCGATTGAACGCCATATCCAGGTCTTTTTTCACACTTCCCGCCTAAACTCCCGTTCCCGGAACCCCAGGATCGCTGCCTGCCACAGCAGTTCGCGTGCGCCCCGCTTCTGCAACAGCCTCACGCCGTTGGCGGGCTGACTTGCGGAAGAACAGAACTTCATAGATGCACGGTACAATGATCAGTGTCAGCACGGTGGCGACGACCAGACCGCCGATAACAACGATGGCCAAGCTTTGCGAGACGATGCTGCCGCTCTCCGACGAACCAAACACCAGCGGCAGCATGGCGCATACCGTTGCGATGGCCGTCATCAGAATCGGCCGCATCCGTGTGCCTGCCGCTTCCAGCAGCGCCTCGCGAATCGTCATATGCTCCTCGTTCTGCTTGACGCGATCGATCAGTACGATCGCGTTCGTTACAACGATGCCGATGAGCATCAGCGCTCCAAACATCGCCGTGAAGTCCGGCGTGACCTGCGTCACGATCAAGCCAAGCACCGCCCCGATGGCAGCGAGCGGCAGCGTGAACAGAATCGCCAGTGGCGCGCGCAGTGTTTTGAACGTCAGCACCATGATAAGGTAAACGATGCCAATGGAAATCAGCGCGATCATGCCGATAGCAGAAAAGTCCTGCATCATATCGGCTGAAGCGCCGCCAACATGGACTTTGACGCCTTCAGGCAGTTCCAGGCCAGTCACGGCTGTGCTTATGTCCTTACCGACAACCGACAAGCGGCTCGGCTCTGCCGATACGGTAATTCGCACATAAGGCTTGCCATCTTTCAGATAGTACATGGCTGGTTTATCTTCCTTGACCCACTTGGCGACAGCCGATACCGGCTCCGGTCCCTTGTCAGTCAGAACGATCAAGCCATCCAGATCAGCAGCCTTCTGCGGCTGCAATGCCGGCTGCAGCATAATCGGTACCTGCCGGCCGTCCTCTTTCGTCAGCTTCCCGACCGGGATCGGATTCAGCATGCCCTGCAGCTGCTGGGCGAGCTCCCCCGCTTTAGCACGGGTCGCATCAACTTGCAGGGTATAAACAGGCTTCAGCTCCTGCTGATTGCTCTCAACCTTGAGCACATCCTTGATCGGCTTAATACCAGCCATAACCTTATCAGCCGCCCCGCTCACCGCAGCCAAATCTGGACCAGTCACGTCGATGAATACCTGTGATCCGCCTCCGCTGCTCATCCTGCTGGAGGTTTGTACGTTTAGCTCCGCATCGGGATAAGAAGCGGCTTGCTTTTTGACTGTTTGGGACATAACCTCAGCATCCGTACCCTTTTTCAGATCCAGCATATAAGTAACTTCGGTCCGGGAGGACACTTCTCCGTATTGGGCAGACTCCGCATTGCCTCCGGACGACATATACAACCAATTCTTATCTGTGAATCCCTTCAAATATGTTTCCAGCTTCTTACCCTCGGACAAAACTTGCTCCTGAGTCGCATCTGCCTTGAACTTCAGCGTTACGGTCAGAGTGGATGCGTCCGAGGAATCGATCGCGCCTTTCGGCATCACCACGTAGGCTGCAATCGAGCCAGCCAGCAGCAGCACAGAGATCGTCAGCGGCAGCCACTTGCGGTGCAGATTCCATTCCAGGAAACGTTGGAAACGGCGGGACGGCTCATGCTCCGTCATTTGCACACCACGGAACAGTCCTGCGCTCAAAAGCGGGATGACGGTCAGCGCGACTAACAGCGAGGACAGAAGCGAGTACGTCACGGTTAGCGCAAACGGCAGCAGGAAATCCTGCAGCGAGCCGCGCAGCAGCCCCATCGGCAGGAAGACGGCGACCGTCGTCAGCGTCGAAGCCGTAATGGCTGTAGACACCTCACGCGTAGCGTCGATGACGAGCGCTGTGGAGAAGCTCTCTTTTTTCAATCGCCGGAAGATGTTCTCGATGACGACTATGCTGTCGTCCACGAGCCTCCCGACCGCAACGGCCACCCCGCCAAGCGTCAGGATGTTCAGTGACACGCCGGATAGATCCAGCAGAAACAAGGTGAGGCCGAGCGACAGCGGGATCGACACGATGGTAACAAGCGTCGCCCGGATATTGCGCATGAATAAGAGAATGACCAATGTGGCAAAAAGCGCACCCAACAGCACCTCTCGCAGCATGCTATTTACGGAATGCACAACATCCTCAGAGGTGCTCGTCAGCACCTTCAACTGGGCTCCCGCCAGCTCCTTGTTCAGTCGCTCTACGATATCATTAACGCCCTCGCCGACCGCTACCGCATTGGCTCCAGCGGTTTTGGTGACGACGAGTACCATTGCGTCCTGACCGTCTAGTCGGCTGACGCTGTCCGCGTTAACCTTTTCCTCAATCTTCGCCACATCCCCAAGTACAACCCCCGGTGCGACCGGCAGCTTGCGCAGCGTCTCCAGATCGTGCAAACTGGACGTTACATTCAGATTGACGGCACTCCCGTCCAGCAGACTCTCACCGATAGAGGCGGAGCTGGTACGACCTTGCAACACGCCATAAAGCGCCTGCATCGGCACGCCCCTCTCCGCAAGGCTGACCGCGTCAGGCGTAATCGATATGGATGACGAAGGCCGACCGGATAGCTGCACAGAGCCGACTCCATCCAGGCTCTGGAACGACTCCAGTACTTCTTTTTCAGCTTCCTCCCGCTTAACCGCAATGACCGTTTCGTCGAAAGTAAGCGTCACCCAGCTGATTGGAATCATCGAAGTGTTGAGCTGGATGATATAAGGAGCGGCTACCCGCTCTGGCAAAGGCACTGCGGCTATTGCCCGCTCCACATCCGCCCTGGCCTGCTTCATATTCGTCTTGTCATCAAAAGACAGGTTCACCTGTGAATAGCTGTCTCCTGACGAGGCAAATGAAGCCGTTTTTCCTTTGATAGCCGCCGTTGCCTCCTGAATCGGCTTTGTCACCAGCGCCTCCATCGAGGCAGCGTCATAACCCGGCCCAATCGCCGTAATCGTCACCTGCGGATTATCCGCCTCCGGCAAGAATTCCATTGGCAGCTTTAAATAGCTGATAATACCCATTCCCAGCACCAGTACGATGCACAGCCATACCGCTGCCTTGTTGCGAAAAGCTCCCGTAATAAAAGACCTCATCCCCATGTTCCTCCCGATTGTCCGCTTTTTCTCTCTGCTGGTCTAACTTTCTTGTCTGACAAAGTGTACATCGGAGCAGGCCGCGTCTGTAATCGCCTCGAGAATGGTATTGCCGCCCTCCTCCAGTACGGGGGACGACTCGGGCTAGAGACCGAGAGCAGAAGGAGAACATGAGGTGTACCCGCTTGGGTGAAGTCGATAGGTATTTTATATATTTACATGCTATATATTTAGATGGTATATATTTATGCAGTGATATATCTTGAATCAAGACGCGCTTGGGAAGCGAAGGCTGTAGCGTGTAGAGCAACTAAACCGAGGAAAGAAGGCCTTTAATGACAGGATCACGCTCTAATCAAACACTCGTCATTGTTGCAATGGCGCTTGGATTGTTGATGTCATCGCTGGATAATACGATCATCGCATCTTCCATCAATAAGTTAAGCGAGGACTTCAACGTATTTGATAAAGTAAGCTGGGTATTTACAGCCTATATGCTCGCTTCAACTAGCACGATGCTCGTTTTCGGCAAGTTATCCGATCTGTTCGGTAGAAAAATGTTCTATTTAATCGGGATCGGAATTTTCCTTATTGGCTCCGCCCTATGTGGAATTGCTCAAAACGCGGATCAGCTCATTTGGTTCCGCGCCCTTCAAGGCATTGGCTCCGGCGCTCTGCTGCCAATCAGCTTCACGATCATCTATACCATTTTTAATGATCCGAAGGATGCCGCGAAAATGTCAGGTGTATTCGGAGCCATCTTTGGTCTCTCCTCCGTTGCGGGGCCGCAGTTAGGTAGCTTTATCGCTGAGCATTTCGGCTGGAGATGGAATTTTTATATCAACGTCCCCATCGGCTTAGCCTCTATGATCATTTTAATGATCGCGTTAAAGGAAACCCGCTCCGACCGCAAGCCTAAAATCGATTATTTGGGAACGTTGTTCCTCATCATTACGACCGTTTCCTTAATGCTCGCGCTTGAATGGGGCGGTAAAACTTACGCTTGGAGCTCTTGGCAGGAAATCAGCTTATTTGCAGCATCAGCCCTATTCGGCACTTTGTTCATTCTCGTTGAGCTGCGAGCGCCCGAGCCCGTGCTTCCATTAACTATTTTTAAAAATAAAATGGTACTGGGAACAAGCATCATCTGCTTCTGCCAAGGCGTCATCATGTTCTCGGCGATTACGTATCTGCCCAGCTTTACCGTAGGGGTATTAGGTCAGCCCAACTCTAACGGCGTATTAACGCCGATGATGGGTTCGCTCATTGCCGGAGCCATTTTATTCGGCTTCTTGCAATCTAAATTTGCCTTCCGTACGCTGATGCTCTACACGATGGTGATGACAATCATCGTCGCTTCGCTGCTATCCACTATCAGCTCCCATGCTTCAAACGGGTATATGATCGCGCTGATGATTTTGCTCGGTTTTGGCGCAGTTGGGCCTCTAATGAGCGTGGCTCAGAGTGCAATTGCAGCAAATGTGGATCCCAAATATATGGGCATCAGCTCTTCAATTGTCGGATTCTGGCGTAACATTGGCGGCATCGTAGGTGCATCCATCATGGCGACGATTGTGAATAACAACCTGAGCCGGTTAATAACAGCGGGAGCTAGCCAAGCTGGCATTCCCGCCGACAAAATCAGCACATTAGCTAATCCAGAACTGCTTATGCGGGCAGGCGGCGACTTGGACCCTCAAATTCGGGGCTTCCTGCAAGAGGCGATGGGAACAGCGATCAACCACGGCTTTATATTAAGCATCTGCATCGGCGTCATTGGTTTCGTTACGGCCATGTTCGTGGGATCAAGCAGAATAAGCTCTAAGAAAGAGCAACAGCCAGCTGTTGCCTCTCATATCTAAATCACCTGATGGATGGAAAAGGCCTCTAACATTAGAAAAAACGCCTCCTCCTATTCACTCGTGCCGCACAATGGCATGTTGAATAGGAGGAGGCGTTTCTGCTTTTTAAACGATGACAAAATCTCTTTTTCTTTGTAACAGGCTCGGACTGCCTAACAGGTTTACCAACAGCCGCGAGCGGATGACGCGCCTGTACGCAACACTGATATGCCGGATCAAACCAAGCATTGCTACCCTTTTAATCTGGGGTTACCGTCAAGGCCGCCAGGCAATACGATGTTGAACCCTACAGATTCCTCTGCAATTCCGAGATTCCCTCCATCTGCAACGGAGCGGGGCGCAAACGCACAAATGACAATGACGAGAAGGATGAAAAGCACAAGCCCCACACTTTTGGAGTTACCATTAAAGCCTCTAATCTCAGCCTTCCTTGAATTAATAATCATTGTAGTTTACTCCTGTTAGTCTCAATTTAAGATCTCATAAAAATAGACTATGAGAGCAACAAGAGAAGGTGGCGGCGCAAACCTATCGTGGTATAACTTCCTTTTCAATGAAGCTATGAATGGAGCTGAATCCTTTCCTGCAATGAGGCGAGCCCCGCTCGTATCACCCCTTGCGTCCCGCAACCGCCTTCTCGAGTTCCTCGACATAAGCTGCTCCCAAGCGCGAGAGCGTCCGGTGGCGATGGCTAATCCAGCCGATCTCGATCATCTCCTCGCATTCGAGAGGGACTGGGATAATCTCGTTGCCATTGAGATCGGCGCTAAGCACTCCCGTCGAAATCGTATATCCGTTGAGACCGATCAGCAGGTTGAACAGCGTAGCTCGGTCGCTGACGCGGATGCTTTTGGGATGGGACAGCGTACTCATAATCTCCTCGGCAAAATGAAAAGAATTATACTCCCCCTGATCAAACGACAGATAGGGATACGGCTCCAGATCCTCAATCGTGACGCTCGATTGGCGCGCCAACGGATTGCGGATGCTGATGAACACATGCGGCTCCGCCGTGAACAGGCTGTTGAACTCCAGATTGGCGGAGGCCAGCAGCTTCTGGATCACCTGGGCATTAAACTCATTGCGGTAAAGGATGCCGATCTCACTGCGCAGTAAACGAACATCCTCGATAATCTCATGTGTCTTCGTCTCGCGCAGGGCGAGCTCGTACTCCTCCTGCCCGTATTGCTCGACGAGCTGGACGAATGCATTCACCGCGAACGCGTAGTGCTGAGTCGACACAGAAAAATGCTGGGGAGCCTGGCGAGCGTTGCGATAGCGACTCTCCAGCAGATCCGCTTGCTCTACAACTTGCCTGGCGTAGGCGAGGAACTCCGTCCCCTCGAGCGACAGCTCAATACCCTTGTTCGTCCGCCGGAAAATCGTGATCTGGAGCTCCTGCTCCAGCTCTTGAACCGCTTTAGACAAGCTTGGCTGCGAGATGAACAGGCGACGTGCCGCCTCATTCATAGAACCCCGCACCGCTACTTCAATGATATAGCGCAGCTGCTGCAGTGTCATGGGATCGGCCCCTCTTTCTCGTTCATGTCTGATGTTAGATAGACCCAGTATAGGCTAGGAGGCCGCAGTCGTAAATGCATGTCCCCACGGCATCAAGCTCAGACGCTGATCTCTCAAAGGGAACTTTGCTACGTCGGGATCTTAGCTTTGGATAGCCTTTCCAACCGTTGGAAATACTACTTAAGCTTCTGTCGAAGCTGAACTCATTCGTTTTTTTGAGATAGGTGGATCTTTGCATGCATACGACCAACAACTTCCGGATTACTGCACGCCAATTCAAGATTACCATCATCTTCAGCGTCATCGGAGACACCATTCTCATTCTACCGAACATTGTAGGGGGCTCAGCCAAGCAGGATGCATGGATTTCCATGTTGATAGCTCTTACCGGAGGCATGTTAGCCGGATGGCTGTTTTCCTCTATGTCCGGACGCCAACCTGGTCTCAGCGTTATCGGCGCCGCTAAAAGTTTAGCCGGAAAATGGGTTGGAGGCCTGATTGGGCTCGTTCATCTCTTTTTCTTCTATCTCTTGGCGATCTCGCTGCTAATGGAAATTAGCTTTTTTATGAAAACTCAATTGATGCACGATACCCCTTCCGAGGCCATCGTTTTTGCCTTTCTTATCGTTGTGACAGCAGGCATGCGTTATGGAGTGGTAAGCTTTGTACGCATGAGTGAATTGCTGTTTCCTATTTTTATCGCCATGTTCCTCTTTCTGACTCTATGCCTGCTTCCTCAGGTCGATTTGCACCATCTGACCCCCATCGCCAGCAACGGCATCGGCCCGATTCTGAAGGGTGCTTACCCGGCTTTTACTTTTGGATTCGTGGAAACAGTAGGCATTCTAATGCTTCTTCCTTACCTCGATGGAGGACGAAAAGCCATTATGCGGTCGATCCGGGACGGTTTTTTGATCGGGTGGATCTTTCTTTTCATTATCGTTCTGCTCTGCGTGCTCGTGCTCGGCCCCGATATGATGGAAAAAAAGTACTTCCCAACCTTTCTGCTGGCACAACGGATTGAGATTGGGCAGTTTTTAGAGCGGGTGGAAGCCGTGCTCGCTTTCCTCTGGATCGTAACCGTTTTTTATAAAACGATTCTGTACGGCTACTCCATGATGAGAGGACTAGCCGAAATCCTTAGCTTGAAGGAAGAGCGCTTCCTCGCGATGCCGCTGGCGCTGCTGCTGCTTGCGGGCACCCAGATCAATGCTCCAAGTATTGCGGGATATAATGAAATTTTGAGTTATGCCCCCAATTACGATGTGACGGCTTATCTGATCTTTCCTTCCCTGCAGTATTTGCTGCTTGGACTTCCTGCCTTCAAGAAGAATCGACGGCCAGGCAACAACAGCCAAGGCTCCGAACAAGAGGGCAATAATCTTCAGAAAAAAGAAAAAGGAAAGACATAGGTCAACTAAGCCAGTCGGCTTGCAGACGGGAATCCCGTCCCACGGACGGTGATGCCGTTTGGCCTTCACGCTAGAATGTAATATCCGATCGGATTATATTCTTGTGTTGCTTTCGCCAACGTTTCCCTGTCCCGTGGACGTTGATACCATTCGGTTTGCATGTTAGAATGAATATTCGATTGGTCGTTTTCGCGTCACAAACAACAAAGTACAGGAGGAACAACCACATGCACACCTCTGACCATAAATCCATAAAGTATTCCATCCTTGATCTGGCTCCCGTCACCGAGGGCTCAGAAGCTTCGGATTCGTTCCGCCGCACGCTGGAGCTGGCTCAACTTGCAGAAGAGCTCGGCTACCATCGCTACTGGCTTGCCGAGCATCATAACATGC
Source organism: Paenibacillus herberti (assembly GCF_002233675.1). Taxonomy (GTDB): domain Bacteria; phylum Bacillota; class Bacilli; order Paenibacillales; family Paenibacillaceae; genus Paenibacillus_O; species Paenibacillus_O herberti. The sequence continues at coordinate 663,207 of NZ_NMUQ01000002.1, forward strand.
CTGGAGTATCCAGCTCCGCCACTTCGCTCGTCATCGGGCATGTAGCCGGAGGCACAAGCCGTATCCGCGTCGGCTCCGGAGGCATCATGCTGCCGAACCACGCTCCGCTAGCCATTGCCGAGCAATTCGGTACACTGGAGTCCCTCTATCCTGGCCGGATTGATCTCGGTCTCGGACGTGCGCCAGGCTCCGATCAGCCCGCATCCAGAGCATTGCGCCGGGGACTGACTGCCGGCGGCCAAGATTTCCCGGAACTGCTGAGCGAGCTGAGAGGTTACTTCGACCCCTCACTCGGCACCGCTGCACCTGGAGTGCGTGCTGTGCCTGGAGAAGGACTAGACATTCCAATCTGGCTGCTGGGATCGAGCGGTTTCAGCGCTGAGTTGGCCGGTCAGTTAGGGCTGCCTTTCTCTTTTGCCAGCCACTTCGCACCTGATTATCTGCTGCCGGCGCTTTCGCTGTATCGCAGCAGCTTCAAGCCTTCTCGTCATCTGGATAAACCTTATGCCATGGTAGCTATAAACATCGTCGCAGCGGATACCGAGCGTACAGCCGAATGGCTGGCAACCTCGCAGCAGCTGCAATTTTTGAACATTATTCGCGGGCGCACCGGCAAGCTACAGCCTCCCGTCGATTCGATGGATGGATTATTATCGCCCCAGGAGCAGGCGGCGCTCTCCAATACGCTGCGTTATTCCATTGTGGGCACAAAAGAAATGATCAAACAGCGCCTGCCTGAGATCCAACAGGCGACCGGCGCCGATGAATTCATCATCTCGAGCCAGATTTTCGATCATGAGGCCAGGCTGAATTCCTTCCGCTTGGCGGCGGAAGCTTGGAGCGAGCTGCAGCTTTCCCGTTGACCTGATCTGATATAACAAAAGAGGGTGCCTCCAGAGTCAATCGAAATGATCTCTGAAGCACCCTCTACTCGTTCAATATAGGCGGACGGCGCTGCATCGTTTTCGAATGTGAGGCGGCTTGAACTTTCACTTTTATATGAATGGTCAAGCTATACGCTCTGAGTTCCGCTCGCCCATTAATTCATACTCCTCCCTCGGTAGCGTAATAATTTGTAGCTTGTTTTGAGGCGAAATAAGCTCTCTCAGTTCCGTAAGAATGTGCGTGGACAAGCAGAGCACGAGCGCTTTGAGATTCCCTAGTGTTAAAGCGAAGCGATAGAAACTTGCACACAGGGGCTGTCCCTAGTCATCCAAGGAGTGACCATTGAGACGCCCCCTTTGCTATTGCTTACCTTTTTTTAAGTATTTCAAGATCCCAATAATAATCCATTCGATGATATGATAAAAAACTGATATAGATATAGCAGCCATAAAGCTATCAACAAATATCCCCTCAAATAATCCAGCAACCATAAAGATAATAATAGTTTCTGCAATAATACCTGAATCCGTTCCGTCACGGATTCAGGTTTAACCATATTTCTAAAATATTAATCAGGACATTTTCACTATTTTTAACACAATAAGGAATTTTATTACAATAGAAATAAACACCGCTACAACTAGAGATATCGCAACACCATTGCGCGAAGCCTTCATTGAGAAGATCAAATAAGAATTGTATAATAAGAAAATCATCCTATTTTGTATGCCTGTGCCAACAACGGAAAATGTCCATGAGGATTTGAAATACAGTTCATAATTGATAGAGAGGGGATAAACATAACGATGTCGATCGGAGTCATAGTCGTGGACCCCTATCAGTTAGTGCGAAGAGGGATTACATCCATCTTGTCAGGCGTGGATTCCATCCAGGTAGTGGGCGAGGCCTCGGATCGCAAGGAAGCGCAGGCGCTTATCCAAAGTTTGAATCCAGAAATTTGCATTATGAACAACCGCATTAACCAGCAAAGCGGGCTAGATGTGATCGGCAAGCTCAAGCTTGCAGGGGCATCTTGCAGCTTCGTTTACTTAACCTCATTCATGCAGCCTTCCGAACTCAAACAGGCACTAGAGCTGCAGGTCGAAGGACTTGTATTGAAGGAAGCGCTTCCCGAGGAGCTGATTCATGCCATCCGCATGATTTCACGCGGACGCAAGTATTACGATGTCGAGCTGCTAGAGTCCCGCTTAACGGACAAGCCGACGGACAAGTCGACGAATCTGACGCCCAAGGAGAGCGAGGTTCTCCAGATGCTGAGCGAAGGTTTGTCCAACAGGGAGATTGCCGCCCGGCTCTTCGTGACCGAGTACACGGTGAAGAAACATGTGAGCCAAGTTCTCGCCAAGCTCGATCTGCCCGACCGTACAAAAGCCGCACTCTTCTATCATCAGCAGAACCGATCCCAATCGATCGGCGGATAGCCCCATAATCGCCCTATCTCAATACAACAAGCCGATGGACTTTGGTCCACCGGCTTGTTGTATTGGTTAGGAAAGCGGCGCTGCTATAGCGCCCCAAGGCAGAAGCTTGATCAGCGCATAACCTTGAATATCCTCTACAAGCACCTGTCCAAGCTCAGGGCTGCGGCTGTCGAGGCTTGCTCCAAGATCACGATTATCTCCAAGTACAAAAACATGCCCCTCCGCCACTTCCTGCGAGCCTATGTCCTCTGACTTGCCGATCGAATACAGCTCCGACAGCGGACTGCCGTTTACGTAAGCCACTCCATCCGAGATTGAAACTGAATCTCCCTCCGTTGCTATGACACGTTTGACGAGGCTGTAACCCAATGCCTCACTGCCAATAACTACTACGTCGCCATATTCCGGCTTGTCTATGTACAGAGATAACTTGTTAATTAACAAAATATCGCCGCTGCTCAGCGACGGAAGCATCGATTCACCCGACACTCGACTGAGCCCAGCGGCATTGGTCAGGATAAACATAGCCAGTGCAAGGCCGATGATATAGCGGATCCAACCGATCAGCTTCGACCGGCGGGTCATGGCTGTCCGCTGTTATACACTTCCTCGGTTACTGTAGGCGCAGCTGGTACATTCAGTCCGGACATCGTCGACCGGGCCGATTCCACAATGCCTGCAAGCTGGGAAGCATAGTCCTGCTTCTGCTGCTCATTGTCGAAGCTGCGCGAGCGAAGCAATTCATCCGCGTAATTGCGAATTTCCTGGATACGGACCGCCTTCTCCTGCTCAGCATACTGCTCGAACTCCGCTTCTTGCTGAAGCAGATCCGCCCGAAGCTGCTCTTGAAGCCGCTTCTTCTGCAGCTCCGTTTCCTGGCTGATTGCCGTCTCTAGGCCGCTGATAGCTGTTGCAGTCTCAATGCCGGCCCAAGCGAGAATTTTTCCCTTCAGGTCCACATCTGCATAGGCTGCACCAGCTGTAACCGCCATCGTAATCCCGATCGCAGCCACTCCGATTAGCGTCCGCTGCTTCCAGCCACTAGGATTGGCCGCTCTTACGCTGCCTCTTTGCTTCCTCATTTCGCATTCCGCTCCCCTCTGTGCAGAGAGGGAGCATCGCAGGAATTCAAGGAATCCCCGCCATGCTCCCTATTGTCAGGCCTTGATGTTATGGGCGCTCAAGGACAATTACTTAATCGTTGCAGCTGCTTCCAGCGCGACCAGTGCGGCTGCTGTTTTCTTGTCAGCTTCTGCTTTAACAACTGCTTTGCTCAGCTCGACTTGTTGCTTAGCATAAGCAGTCAGTTCAGCGCGCAGCTCAGCGATTTTAACTTCGATGTGGGCACGAACTGCTTTGTCGGAAGTTGCTGCTTGGTCTTTGATCAGTTGGTTAAGCTTAGCTTGACGATCTTGAATCGTAGCCGTCAGATTGTCTACGGACGATTTTTGGTAAGCGGCAACGTCTTTACCGACTAGCTCAACACTTTTCGGTGTTTGTGCGTCAACTACTTTTTTCAGGCCGTCTTCACCATAGATTTTCGCTTGAGCCTTCAGACCGTCAACCGTTCCGTTCACGGAGTCTACGAAAGTTTGGAAGTCGCCAGGAGCTTTAGCCTCAAGGCCGTTAGCAGCAGCGTTCACTTGGTTGATGTAGTCATTTTTTTGCTTGTTGAGCGTCAGCATGGATGCAGTAGACTGATCTTTTTGGAAAGAAACAACTTCATTTACGGAGTTGCTTTTCAGCGTATTGTACTCGTTGTTGTAGTTGTTCAGGTTTTTCGCGTAATCAGCCGTTGCATCAGCCGTTACTTTATTTGTAGTTTGCTTGAAATTCGCTTGGTACCAGCTCGAAAATTGGCCGCTGATGTCCACGCCTGCGAATGCCGTTCCCATGCTTGCCAGAATACCCGTTGCCAGTACACCTACAGCGATTTTTGTTTTGATTGATTTGATAGCCATGATTGAATTTCTCCTTTTTAAATGGGTTTAGGTATGGGCCTTCTCTGGATTACTCCAGTATGTAAGCGGCCTGTCCGACTACTCCGCCGGTTCAGGCGGTTTTTCCTTATGTACAAACTCTGTCAGCAGCTCGTCCAGTGCCTCCTCCAACTCAACGTCGACCTGTGATCGACCGGCTTCAACTGCCTCGTTGAACTGGCTTTCAATGCTGCCTTGTGCTCCGACTCCGCCTGCCAGCTCGGCTTGCGCCTCGTCCAGCCCTTGAAGGTAAATCTCATACTGATTGTTGTAAGCATCGAAAGCCCCTTGACGGGCCAATTGAGTGGCATCGTCCACCTGCTTCCCGTAGGTCAGTTGCCATTCCTTGACTATCGAGTCGGCTGCGGACTGGAATGATTCGCGAGCTTCGGCCTCCGCCCCCCCGCGGAGTTCTTCTGCCTTCTTATCGGAAGCATCCCAATACCATTTCTGCATAGTCGCCTTTACGTCTATAGCTCCGTAGGCTGTTCCCGAACCTATCGCTGCTGCTAGCAAAAGCACTACCGTTCCTGTAGCCATGCCTGCGCGTTTCATCCCGTCTCACCTCCAAATTCGTATCAGGGACTTTCGTCCTGCTGTCTGAATCAAGTATAGAACGGAAGCACTGGTAGAAGCTTCATTCAATAGGATACTTTTAGTTATTCCAGTAAGCCCCAATAAATGAACGAAAAGGAGAAGCAGCCTCATCGCTTTGGTGGAGTATCACCACACCGATTTTGAACCTATCAGACTCCACTAGTAGAACATCACCCTATCCTGAAGAGCCAAGCATCATCTCCAAAAGAAGCATCCAGGAAAGGAATTTATCGACATGGGCATGAAATCCATGTGATCCTATACGTTTATGACGATTGCTACAAGGTTAAATACCTTCAACAGCAACTTACTCGAAACAACCGAATCCCACTCGATGAAAGAGAGGTTTTACAATATGAGCAAGAAAATTGTTGGAGTTTATGACACAGAGCAAGCAGCGATCCACGCCATTGAGCATTTGAAGCAGCACGGCGTTGATGGAGACGACATCTCAATCCTAGCGAGGGACAAAGGCGATGTATCGGCGATCCAAAAGGAAACCGGAACCCGAGCGCCTGAAGGAGCCGCAGCTGGAGCTGCCGGAGGCGGTATGCTCGGCGGCCTGACAGGGCTGCTGGTCGGCATCGGAGCTCTCGCCATTCCTGGCATCGGCCCAATCGTCGCAGCGGGGCCAATCGCGGCCGCCCTGGCGGGAGCCGCTGTCGGAGCTGGAGCGGGCGGCCTAGTAGGTGGCCTGATCGGACTCGGCATCCCGGAGAACGAAGCTTCTCTTTATAATGAATACGTGCAGGATGGCAACATTCTCGTATTGGTAGAATCGCGGGCAGAGCGTGATCATAAAGTCTATGATGCTCTCCGCAGTACAGGCTCCATCAACTCCCCTTCGTATGAACGGGATGTGCAGCCTTATAACCAAACTGCTGCAGCCAGCGAGCTGCGAACCGACGCAGGTGCTGTTCCTGCCAGTGAAATCTATCCCGATAGACAGCCCGTTCGCAGCAAGGACTCCGATCCTTCCACCACGATTGGACTTTCAGGCAGCAGCTACGCCGATCGCGATCTGGACAGAGATGGCCGCGTAATGGGCGCCGACCGTGATCCGGTAGATGGCAGCTACCGAGCAGCCGACGGTTATGCAGAGCTCGAGCGCAACCGCGACAGCCGCTACTACGAAAGTGACAATCGGAGCGACCGACCAGATGCCCCGCGCCTTGATCATGACCGTGACGGAGACGGTGATGTGACACTCAAGGAGCGTGCGCAGAACCTTCGCGACAAGGTCGATAAACGTCTCTAAATCTTTTCCTACTATAAAATAGGAAAAATAAAATGCCCTTCCGGTATCCTGTTCGCAGGATCAGCCCGGAAGGGCATTTTTTCATAAAAGGAAATTCACTCTTGGACAAAGCTCGGTTAGGTCGCTTCTCCAGCTTCTTGATATGCGGTCGTCGACTCGCGTCGGCGACTCATGAGAATATTAAGAATGATAGCAGTCAATGAGCCGGTGACGATGCCGCTTTGAAGCAGCATGGACAGCTCGGGTGGCAGCTTGCCGAACATCGCAGGCACGGTAGCGGAACCAACGCCGACAGCCAAGCTACAGGCAACGATCATCAGATTGCCTTCTTTGCGCAGGTCGATCTCAGACAAAATACTCATGCCAGCCGCAGCGACGGAACCGAACATGACGATCATCGCTCCACCCAGCACCGCATTCGGTACAACTGTCGTGAGCGCCGCCAGCTTCGGCAGCAGGCCGAGCAGCACCATAATGCCTCCAGCGGCGAAGATGACGTTGCGCGTTTTCACCTTGGTCAGTGTGAGCAGGCCGACGTTTTGGGAGAAAGCGGTGTACGGGAAAGCATTAAGAATGCCGCCCAGCATAATGGCCGCTCCCTCAGAACGTAAACCGTTGACGATTTGACGCTGTTCAACCTTCTGATCGGTCGCTTTGCCTACGGCGAGATAGACGCCAGTCGACTCCACCATGCTGACGATGTTCACAAGAATCATCGTGCCGATCGCGACGAGGCTGATCTGCGGCGTTCCGAAGTAGAATGGCTGAGGAACGCTTAGCCAAGAAGCTTCCGCAACACCAGCGAAGCTGACCATGCCCATCGCATAAGCGGCGCCTGTACCGACCGCAAGCCCGACGAGCACGGAGACGGTGCGCAGGAATCCTTTGGCGAAGCGGCTAACGAGCAGGATGACAACGAGCGTTAACAAGCCGAGCAGCAGGTTGCGCGGAGCGCCGAAGTCAGGTGCTCCCTGGCCGCCAGCGACGTTATTCATCGCAACAGGAATGAGTGACAGGCCGATAATCGTCACAACCGAGCCGGTGACAACCGTTGGGAAAAAGCGCAACAGCTTGCCATAAAGCGGCGCGGCCAAGAGTACAAACAGGCCGGATATAATAATCGCGCCGTATACCGTGGCCATGTTATATTGCGAGCCGATGATGATCATCGGACCGACTGCTGTAAAGGTACAGCCGAGCACAACCGGTAGGCGACTGCCGAACCAACGGGTGCCGAGCACCTGCAGCAAAGTTGCCAATCCACAGGTGAACAGGTCAGCCGCGATTAGATACGCCATTTGAGCCGGAGTAAGTCCGAGCGCTCCACCGACGATGAGCGGTACCACGACCGCTCCGGCGTACATGGCGAGCACATGCTGCAGACCGAGCGCGGCGACCTTGGTCGGAGCGAGCGGCTTAGACATGAGCGCCTTCCTCTCCACGAGCGGTTATAGCCGCTTCAGCCTCGTGTACATATGTCACTTCACCCGGTTTCATCGAGGCGATGCGTGCCAGCGAATGTATTTCTACACCCATTGCCTCCAGCAAGCCGCGCCCCTCTTGGAAGCTCTTCTCAATGACGCAGCCAACGCCGCATAGCTGAGCTCCGGACTGCTTCACGATGTCTACCAAGCCAATCAAGGCTGCGCCCGTTGCCAGAAAATCATCCACAATTATGACTCGATCCTCCGGGGACAGATAGGACTGCGAGATGCTGACTTGATACGTCTCCCCACGGGTGAACGAAACCACCTCGGATGAATACAGCTTTTCGGTGAGGGTGACCGCCTTTTTCTTCTTGGCATAAATGAAAGGCACGTCCATCGCGATGCCTGCCGCCATCGCAAATTGGATGCCGCTCGCCTCGATCGTCAGTATTTTCGTAATTCCCCGCCCCGCGAAGATGCGTGCGAATTCTTGTCCAATTTCCAGCGCCAAGCGTGTATCAACCTGATGATTCAGGAACGAATCCACCTTCAGAACTTTTTCAGAGAGAATCAACCCATCCTCACGGATGCGTTTTTCTAATTTTTCCATATGGTTGAGCAACCCCTTTTCCTTATAATCCCGATAAATAAAAAAATAATGAAAACAAAAAAGACAGATCCCTCTCTGGATACTGCTCCAAAGTGAGATCTGTCGTCATTGACAAGTCTGGTCTACGCCCGCCGCCTGGCAGCCATGGGCCTGAATTCAGGCACGGCCCCGCTAGGCGCGGGCGCTCTCACTCATAGTCGGATGATTACATTGGTCATCCGGTAGAAACTTATGGGCCATATCCCCATTATTATACGAGCTTTATTCGTTTTGTCTTTTGTCATCCTACACGTTTCGACAAAGGCTTGCAACAAAAATATGCAACATCGCGATGTAAGCTTTTGGAAGTGGTATTTTCTCAGTAACCTCCCGCCGTCCGCCCTGCTTCACGACCCCTGCTCTGTCGGTATTGTCCCGGCGTCTGTCCGGTCCATTTCTTGAACGCGCTATGAAAGGCGCTCGGCTCGGAAAAATGAAGCAAATACGCGACCTCTGCCACGCTATGTTCCTCCCGAGACAGGTACCGTAATGCTAGCTCCCGGCGCAGCTCCGCCGCAAGTCGATTGAAAGTAGTACCCTCCAGCTTCAGCCGAGCCTGCAGATTGCGCGTGCTCATCCCGAGTGCCCGGGCGGCTTCAGCCAGCGAAGGAAGTGCCGCTCCGGCGTGATCCAGCAAGTAGCGGGATAGTTGCAGCGTCGTTTGGCGGCCCTCCTGCATACTTGCATATACCCGATCTGCGACCGCCTTGAACTCCTGAAGCAGCCGTTCGTCGCGAGCCAGCACCGGCCAATCCATGACCTCATCGGCCACCCGCAGTTCGCACGCCTCCGCACTGAATTCCGGCATGACACCAAGCACTTTCCGGTACACCTCTGGGTCAACCACTGGCGCATGCTGCAAGGATAGGCCGAATGGAACAAGCGAACGGCCAACGAGGCGGGACACAGCCCGGTACAAAGAAGCGACCATATCCTCCGTGCAGTGACGCGACACCTTTACAGATGGGTCCCAGATTCGGAACCGCAGCGCTGTCATCCCTGCAGATAAAGGTATGACCTCTAAATCATAACCGCTGCATATCATCTGATGATATCGGTTCAACGACTCGACCGCTTCCCTCACCGTGCCGCAATGCTGCATCACATAACCAGGGATACCGAGATCGGAGAACTCCATCGTCGCTCCTTGATTGAAGCCGAACAGCCGGTCGCCGGTGAACCGACTAGCCTCCTCCATCAATCGGTCCATCTCTTCATAGGAGATGCGGGCATCCCCGCGCTGCAGCAGTTCCGGGTCCAAGCCCGTCTCCCGGCAAAAAAGCTGCGTATCAAAGCCCCGCGCCGCCATACCCCGGATCGATGCGGCGAGCAGCGTGATTGACACCCCTTGCATACTCATCCCTTCGCCTCCCCTGCCTCAATGCGCCTTTCATCATGAACGAAGCGCCTTCGCTCACTGCCGTTTCCTTTAAACCAGTTTATCATGAAAGCATCAACCAACCGGAAGAAAGAGGGAGAAAATGTTATGACTAAAAAAATTGCGATCATCATCGGCCATCCAAATGCCGAAAGCTTCTGCCATTCCCTAGCCGCCAATTATGCCAAAGGAGCCGAGCGCTCCGGCGCTCAGGTAACGATTCTGGATCTCGCTGAGATGCAGTTTGATCCTATCTTGCACAACGGTTACCACAAACGCACCGAGCTGGAGGAGGATCTGCTGCATGCCCAGCGCGTGTTGCTGGATGCGGATCACACGGTTTGGATCTACCCGATCTGGTGGGCGACGATGCCGGCGGTGTTAAAAGGCTTTTTGGATCGCGTGCTGCTGCCTGGTTTTGCTTTCAAGTATACCAAGGGAAAAGCCGTTCCAGAAAAGCTGCTGCTCGGACGTAGTGCCCGAATTATCGCGACGATGGATGCTCCCGTATTGTATTACCGGGTAGTACTAAGGAACTCCGGGATTTATGCCATGAAAAAGGGGGTGCTGGAATTCAGCGGTATCCGTCCCGTAGCAACAACTCGATTGGGCAGCATCGGCAGTTCCACTCCCGATAAGCTGCAAGGCATGCTGGAGTTGGCTGAACGCCTCGGCCAACAGCAGAAATAAAACAAGCGGCCCGAAGCAGACAACTCTGTTTCGGGCCGTTTGTTTCCCCTAGCGATTGCGGGCTTTCGGTCCCGACACATTCGGGTTTCCCCGCTCCCAAAAACGCCAAGGGTAATCGCGCGCCTCGCCGCTGTTGTCGATCCCTATGCGCGGACCAGCCGCAATCTCTCCAGCCTCTCTTCCAACTGCTACGTAAATGGGCGGTTTCCATAAAGGACGCGCATAATCCTCCATCGTTATTCCCAGTGCCTGAGCCAGCTTGCCGGGGCCGCTGGCGAGCTCCGCGAGCTTCTTGTTCCCACCTCGTCGGCGCTCCATCAGCTCAATGCCTGCGCAAGGCTCCAGCGCCCGAATCAGCACTCCCTGCGGGCAGCCAACTTCCGCGCTGACAATGTTTAGCAGACAGTGCGTGTGCATCACATGAGCATAGGCATGTCCTGGTTCCCCAAACATAATCTCCGTTCGGGCGGTGCGCCGTCCCCCATAGCTATGCGCTGCCCCGTCATGCGGGCCGCAGTAAGCTTCCGTTTCCACAATCCAGCCGGCGGCGATTCCCTCCAGAGATTCCTTGACGAGCACCATGCCCATTAGCGCTTGTGCCAACTCCAATGTGGGCAACCGGAAAAATTCCGGCTGAACCGCTTGCCATGCCATTTTTTCTTCCATATGTGATCGCTCCTTTGCAGCGTTCTTTTCCTATTAAATACATAGCTTGGCGCAGCTAATCTCATCCTATTTTAAGCGGCAGGGGTGGGTAAAGGGGCTATTTTCTGTTACAATAACGAAAAATTCACACAGATTAGGGGATCGATATGGAGTACATCAGCACGAGAGGCAAAGTGTCCGGAGTCGGCTTCATCGACGCCATCCTGATGGGACTGGCGGATGACGGCGGCCTGCTCGTACCCGCCCGAATTCCTCAGGTGTCCGCCGACACCTTGAAGCAGTGGCAGGAGCTCAGCTACCAGGAGCTTGCCCTTGAAATCTTCACCTTGTATATTGGCGAGGAAATTCCTCGCGAGGAGTTGCGCCAGCTCGTGGACGACAGCTACTCTACTTTCCGCGATGCTGACGTTACCCCGGTGCGCAAGCTGCACGAGGGCTTGGACGTAATGGAGCTGTTCCATGGCCCAACCTTCGCCTTTAAAGACGTGGCCCTGCAATTTCTCGGCAATCTTTACAGCTACGTAGCGCGTAAAACGGGATCGACGATCCACATCGTCGGTGCGACTTCCGGCGACACCGGCGCCTCTGCCATAGAGGGCGTACGCGGCAAAGAAGGCATTCGCATCTGCATTCTTCATCCGCATGGCAAAGTAAGCAAAGTCCAAGAGCTGCAAATGACAACGGTTGATGACGCCAATGTATTGAACCTCGCGATCGACGGCACTTTCGACGACGGCCAGCGCATTATTAAAGAGCTGTTCGCGGACGTACAATTCAAACACCGCTACCATTTGCGCGCGATCAACTCCATCAATATCGCCCGTATTCTGGCACAAACCGTCTATTACTTCTATGCTTACCTGCAGCTGGCGCGCCGTGGACAAGCCGCAGCCGTGAGCTTCAGCGTACCAACAGGCAATTTCGGCGACATCTTTGCTGGTTACTTGGCAAAACGGATGGGCTTGCCGGTGAACCGACTGATTCTGGCAACCAATGAGAACAATATCCTGGCTCATTTCGTCAGCGAAGGTGTGTACCAACCCGGTGAATTCCGTGGTACGTACAGCCCATCGATGGATATTCAAGTGGCCAGTAATTTCGAGCGCTACCTGTTCTATCTGTACGGCGAGGACGCTTCGTCCGTCACCGAGTTGATGGAGCAGTTCAAGCAGAACGGGACGATCACCATCCCACAGGAAAAGCTGGCTGTCGTGCAAAGCGACTTCTCCGCACATGCTGTTCTCAACCAGGAATGTCTGGACACAATTGCACATTACCATAAGGAGAACGGTTATCTGCTTGATCCACATACGGCATGCGGCGTAGCCGCAGCTGACCGGTTGGCGTCCGAAAGCGGAGCAACGGTTGCCTTGTCGACGGCCCACCCGGCCAAGTTCGACGAGTCGATCCGCCTTGTCGGAATCGAGCAGCCATTCCCTTCGCAGATTTCAGGCCTGTTCGAGCAATCGCAGCATGTCGAGCTTTCGCCTGCATCGAATGAAGCGATTGCCGCTAGACTGGTGAAATTTTTCGAATAGCAAACTTAAGAGGGCGTCCTATTGTCATGCCAGCATGACGGGGGCACCCTCTTTTTGTTGAGCTTCAACACTTGTTTGGCTAAAAAGCGAGGACTGCCTCTGTTGCTAAGCCTCAACATCCGCATGACTAAAAAGCGAGGATGCCTGCGGCGTCATTACTGACCCCACAGGCATCCCCGCTTATTTAAATGACTTAATTTGCTTACTTACTTGCTGTTGATCCCCAGCACTTTATAGTTGATTTTGCCCACTGGAGCGTCTACCTCTATAACGTCACCGACACGCTTGTTCATCAGAGTTTTGCCAAGCGGGCTCTCATAGGAAATACGGTTCTCAATAACATCCGCCTCCGCGGGCGCAACGATCCGGTACTTCAGTTCCTCGTCAAACTCTTGGTCAAGCAGGGAGACGACCGAGCCAACCACAATCTTCGAGGTATCCGAGCTATCCGCTACACGCGCTTTTTTCAGCATTGCCTGGATCTGCAAAATCCGAGTTTCCATGAACGCCTGGTCTTCCTTGGCAGAGTGATACTCGCTGTTCTCTTTGAGATCACCGTAGCTGATTGCGGTTTTGATGCGCTGGGCCAGCTCGCGGCGTTTAGGACCCTTAAGCTCCTCCAGCTCGCCCTCCAGCTTGGCAAGACCTTCTGCGGTCAGGATAATTTCTTGATTGGACATTGCATTCTCTCCTATCGCTTGCTTATTCCTCTAGTGTAACACAATAAGCCTCCTCCATGCTTTGTTGGGCACGGTACATGCAACTTTTCCGATTTCAGTTCCGTCTCAATGGGTATACTTTAGTTATAAAGTAATTTTCACGGAGGAGGAACTCATCATGAATCGAAATGTCATCACTCTGTCCGTTCTACTCGCGGGCTCCGCCCTGCTTGGTGGGTGCGCCGCCAGCGCCGGTAGTCCTTCAGCTACCCTGCCGACCGCCTCGCTCTCTCCGGCTGCATCTGCCACCCTCACACCTGCGCCGTCTCTGTCGCCTTTGCCCACAGCTACTGCTACTGCTTCCCCATCGCAGAACGGTAGCGAGACGAGGAAGCCGAGCGCATCTACAAGCGCCACAAAGAGCGTTGACGTGCCACAACAGGTGCTGAGCATGCTGAAGAAAAAAGGAGCTGTTCTACCGAGAACCACTCCTTTGGATAAGGGTCAAAAACTGACCGCCTCCATCGCGAGCAACGATGCCAAAGGGTACAAGGTATACTTCTACGGCGCGCCGAAGGCTCTGCCGATAGGAGATCCTTCGCTGTCGCCGGATGGAAAAATCCCGGTGGCTGCCTCTTTCACAGCGCGTGGCAAGGACACGAAGCGTGATAAGGATCTTTTTGCCAAAATCGACTTCAGCCAGTGGCCTGCAGAGCAAGCGGTCGACCTCGGCCACAAGATCAAGGGCTATCCGGAAGGGGCCGCTGGCTCCCAATATTTAAGCTGGAAAGAAGGCCGCTGGCAGCTGCAGCTTCGCTCGACCACCGAGGACAAAATAGACAATGCTGCGATTGCCCGCAAAATCGTCAATTACCTGGAGAAGAACGCTCTGCCCGCTCCGCATGACAATGGCAAAATCACCATCGACTATCGCCCCGGCGGCAAAGAAGTTAAAGTCGGTGTCTACTGGCAGGATGGTGACATCGTCTACGAGCTTGAAACCGGACGAGTGCCGATCGACGCGTTGACAATGGCTGTGTCTGTAAAATAAATGCCAATCTGTTAAAATAACCTGCTCCGCTGAATGCGGAGCAGGTTATTTGTATGGCAGTAGGTACTCGACTAAATGCTTGGTTTATTGCTGCTGAATTATCGGTAATACCATCACCCACTGCGCCTTTATCCTCATTTTTAAGTCTTTTCCATCCTATAATGGAACATATATCCCTGTTTATATATGACATTTAGACTAATCTCAGATAAAAAGAACAATTGTAACCCAACAATCTTTACTGCTTTAGTAACTGTAAATATTTACGTATACATAGTACCCTATTTATATACAGAAAACTTTTTCCGAAAAAATCAAATAAGGAGTGTACTAATGAGCTGGAGAATGAAAAGAAAAAAAAGAAGCTTTTTTATACCTGCTTCAATACTTTCATTGATTATCTTGTCTTTTTTTGGTTTTTTGTTCAGCATGGATAATGGAGATAGTTATAAAAAAAATAATGAAGATATCGAAAAAGTGAATTCAAACAATGTTTCCACAGACAAGGAAAATGTTTACGAGAAAATAAAACAAAAAGATATTATTATATAGAGCGCACTTAAGATCATAACCAAACAAGCAGACGATCGATGGTTTCCATCGGATTCTTATTAATTCGATTCATAAATTGACTCACATGAAGCTTGATCTT
>NZ_NMUQ01000002.1:678084-701805 GCF_002233675.1 Paenibacillus herberti
CAAACAAGCAGACGATCGATGGTTTCCATCGGATTCTTATTAATTCGATTCATAAATTGACTCACATGAAGCTTGATCTTATAGAATTTTTCAAAGAATACGTTATTGACTACGTCAGCTTTGAGCCATAGCCACAAGCCTTCCACCGGATTCAGGTTCGGGCTGTAAGGCGGCAGAAAGACCAACTGCAAACGAGGATGTTTTTTGAGAAACGGCTGTAACGCTTTAGCATGATGAATGCGGCTGTTGTCCAGGATCAAGGCCATTTTTCCCGACGGGTACACAGAAAGTAGATCTTCAAGAAAGCGAACAAAAGCCGCTACATCCGCTTTCTCTTCTTCTCGATGATGCACCTGTCCGGTTTCGTAGTTAATCGCCCCAAACAACTTGGCTCCTTCATGCTTGCCGTAAGTCGGCACTTTGCGTTGCCTGCCACGTGGGAACCAGTTGTATTGCAGCGCTTGATAGGAGCGAATCATGGATTCGTCTTCAAACAGCAGATGATCGATTTCTTCGGCTTCCACCTGTTTCTTGAGCTGAGCGAACGTTTGCTTGCGGAAAAGGGCTTGGGCATCCGCATCGGCTCTAACCAGCGAATAGGTCGCTTTGGTAAAGCTGAAGTTCATGCGTCCCAGCATCGCGCTGATACCGCGTACGCTCATGGTGACACCAAACGTCATCTTGATCCACTCGGCTACCAGCGGAAGTGTCCAGGTGTGACGCGCTTCAAAGCCAACATCGACTGGGGTTTTCTGCTCCAGCATGGCGCCTAGCTGGCTGCGTTGCTCATCCGTGAGCTTTGTCGGTTGTCCGGGAGAATGATCCATTTCCAGCCCGGCAAGAGCACGTTCTTGATACGCTTGCCAATAGAGGCTGATCGTTTGGCGCGTGCGATTGAGTAAATGGCCGATTTCCTCAAACGAGTGACCTTCAAAGCGAAGACGGACCGCCAGGTATCTCTCGTAAAGCCGTTTATCTGAAGTTTCTCTCATGGACACATTGAGTTTCTCCATTTCTGCAGTACTCATTTTCATCACCACCGGGTTCTTGTTACTATTCATTACCCACTTTGGTGGTAAGCCTGACTTTGTTCGTTTTTCACTTGCGCTCTATATAGATATTTAATTATTGGCGATAGTATTGGACAAGGGGATGGAGCAGAAACAGAGTTTAAGTGGTTTAATCAACTTTCCAAAAAATTAGAAACAACTAACGGAGTAATGTCTTTTCCATATAAAATAACAACCCCAGGGTCGACAGTGTTTAATGGTTGGTTTGATTTTCAAAACAAAGACTTTAATCGTGATATGGATTTAGTGTTTATCTCCTTTGGACAAAATGACCAAGGTATAATGTCAGAAAACCAATTTGGTGCTGTCTATGAGAGTCTAATTAGAAAAGTGAAGAGCAAATATAAACATGCAGAAATTTATACTATTATTGAAAGTAGTATACAAACAGAAAAGATGCCGCGGATTATTAAAGAGCTTTCTGACTATTACGGAACTACAGTTATTGATACTCGAATTGCTTTCAAAGAATCAAATAAAGACTACAAAAATCTAAGCTTTGATGGTACCCATCCTAATAACGATGGTTATACCTTATATTCAAATTATATTTATAATCAAATAATGAAAAAACTATCCTTAAATCCTGTTGTTAACGTAGATATTAATAAAAATATTTTATATTCCAACTCTTCTATTTATCAAGAAGCAAAGTTGACTTCTGCGTTCGAGGAGCTCAAAGAGGGCGCAAAAAGTTCTAAAATTAGATTTAATGGGTCCTATCTTGGACTATCAATTAACAAAAATGCTTCAGGTGGTAAATTCCGGATTTATATTGATGGTAAGTTCATTAAAGAACTTAGTTCTTATAATAAATTTCCAATAACTCATAAAGTATTAATTATCGATGAGCTTAGCGATACTGAGCATATCCTTGAAATTAGACTATCAGACTCCAATAAAAAAATTGATCTAAAAGGAATGATCACTGAATAGAGGCTATTAGATAAGGTGATTAAAACAAAAAACACGCCCCGACAGGCGTGTTTTTGTTTTATGGAATTTGACGCGGCTTGCATCATTAAGATCGACGTAGCCGCTCGACTAAGCGTCGCCTTCGACCCCAGCCGAGGCCACTACGGAAGCCGCCTCATTTGCCGCACCAAGCTTCGCAATCATCCGAAAGCTGCCTCGCAGCGCCTTATAACCGAGGCGGCGGTTCACGGCCAGCATGGGGGCGTTGAGCGAATCATTATCCGTCCGCAAGTAACCAGCTCCCTCGCGCAGCGCCAGCCGGACCGACAGCAGCTTCATCGCCAGAGCGATGCCGCGGCCGCGATAATTCCGGTGAACACAGGTATACTCATGGTACATACCGCCCGTTTCCTCATTACGAATGACGTTGCAGACACCAACCGGATTATCGCCATACGCCGCAATAATAACTCGTTCCGGCGCGTACCCATCCACCTTAAGGCTCCACTTAAGCCAATCTTCAAAAGGCAAAATATCACCTTGGTAGCCAGGAATATCCCGGTAAGTACCCGTCTCCAGCTCATGCAGTTGTTTCAACGTATCCTCGCCCGGCGGCAAATCAGCCAAAGAGAGGAAGCTGATTCCCTCATCTTCCAGTCGCTCAACAACAGCCACGTCCTCTGCCGAGCTCGGATCCTCCCCTGTAGACAGATCCAGCACAGACTGCCAAGAGCGCCGCTCCACCTCGAAACCACGCTTTTGGAGAAAGGCCATCGAGCGCTCATCATCATCCCATATCCGACCACCAAGCGTGTCGGCTCCGTGCTGTTTCGCCCACTCGGTTGAAATCCGCGCCAGCTCCGTACCGATTCCGTTGCCTTGCTCCTTCGCCGCCACGACCATCTCATGAAACATCATGCCGGGAGGCGTCCATGGCGCCCGCCAGATCGTGGAATAAGCCACGATGCGCCCGTCTCCAGCTACCGCTACCCGGCGCAGCCTATCATATCCTTGCAGCCGCCCGTCGCTGCCATGGTGCAGTTGACCCTTCTCATACATCTTGCTGTCCTCGTCCGCCAGCGACTCTGCTGTCTTCGGTTCGGCCAGCACCTCATTCCACACCGCAGCGATACCCTCATAATCTCCCGGCAGCTGCAACTCCCTGATCCAATAGTTCAATGCTCTTCCTCCCCGGCGACCCTCGGGCACGCTTTAATGAGTTCATTATGAACGGATGGAAGAGTCTCGGTAAAGGGAAAGGTTGGATATAAAGGAGTGCTACCTCCGCTACGCCGTACCGAATATGCCCCTGCTTCAGCCGCACTGGGTGCTTCAACCGCCCCAGGTGATTATTCGGGACAGCCTTGCCGCCAAATCACACTCCCGCCGCTACCGGCTCCTTGTCTTCGTCGCCGCGCAGCTGCTTGCTGCGCAGCTGGCCGCAGGCCGCGTCAATATCCGCGCCATGCTCCAGGCGAACGCTGGCGCTTACGCCATTTTTCTTGAGCGTGTCATAGAAGCCGTTAATCGCCTCAAGCGTGCTGCGCTGGTACTGACTGTGCTCATCCACTGGATTGTATGGGATGAGATTGACGTTGGCGAGCTTCAGCAGCTGTGGCCGGGAGCGGATGAGATCCGCCAGCTCTTGCGCCTCTTCTCGTCTGTCGTTCACATCCGCCAGCAAAATATATTCCAGCGTAATCCGGCGACGGGTACGCTCCAGGTAGTAATCAATGCTTTCCAGCAGTTTTTCGATCGGTAACGCCTTGTTGATCTTCATAATGCGCGTGCGCAGCTCATTATTCGGTGCATGCAGCGATACCGCCAGATTAACCTGCGCGTCGCTATCCGCGAAATCGCGGATTTTGGCCGTCAAGCCGCTCGTTGACACCGTAATATGGCGCGGTCCGATAGCCAGCCCCTTGGGATGCTGCACGATGCTCAGGAAGTTCATCAGATGTGTGTAGTTGTCAAAAGGCTCGCCAATTCCCATAACCACAATATGGCTCACGCGCTGTCCCGCACCAGCCTCGTCAAGGAACAGCTGCACGCGCATAATCTGCTCGGCGATTTCGCCCGCCGTCAGGTCGCGGCTTTTGGCCAGCAGGCCGCTCGCACAGAAGCTGCAGCCGATATTACAGCCGACCTGAGTCGTCACGCAGACGCTAAGGCCGAATTTATGCTTCATCAGCACCGTCTCGATGAGATTGCCGTCCAGCAACCGGAACAGGAATTTGACCGTGCCATCAACCGATTCCTGGCGCGTATGCTCCTCCAGTGTGCCGATCGCATGAGCCTCTTCAAGTATCCGCGCTACCTCTGGCTTCACGCCAGCCTCCACCATGGCGGGGAAGCTGCTTACCCGCTTGCGATACAGACTTTCCCATACTTGCATAGCATGGAATTTACGATGTCCCCGCTCCCCGAGCCAAGCTTCGAGCTGCTCCTGGGTGAATCCGTACAGGGATGGTTTTTTCATGATGCCAACTCCTCATTTCTGCTTATTCACTTGCCAGGGAGAGGATGGGCCTTGCTCCCTGCGACTTACAATCATTGTCATTTATAATAATTGTAACCATCTGATAATTGGATTAATATGATAATAACTACAATCAAGCAGCTTTACCGCTGCCTAGCGGCTGCTGCCAAGAAAGGTCGGGGCCAGCATGTACGACTATCATCATCTTCAGCATGTCAAAAAGCAATCCCGATCCAAAAAAACGCTCTGGATCACGCTACTGCTCACGCTATTTTTCACTATCGTCGAAATTGTCGGCGGGCTGCTGTCCAACTCGCTCGCACTGTTATCCGACTCCGCTCATATGGTCTCCGACGTCATCGCACTTGGGCTCAGCATGACCGCCATTTACATGGCCTCTCGCGAGCCAGATTCCCGCTATACATTCGGTTATTTGCGCTTTGAGATCATCGCTTCATTCCTGAACGGGCTGGCGCTGGCCGTCATCTCCATCGGCATTTTCATCGAGGGCATCCGACGCTTCCTGCACCCGGAGCCAATCAACTTCGGCCTAATGCTCACCATTGCCTCCATCGGGCTCATCGTTAACATCATCCTAACGGTAGTACTCAGCCGCAGCATGAAAGAAGAGGATAACCTGAACATCCGCAGCGCGCTCTGGCATTTTATCGGCGACCTGCTCAGCTCCGTTGGCGTCATTCTCTCTGCGCTGCTCATTTTGCTCACCGGCCTGCTCTGGTTCGATCCGCTCATCAGTCTCGTCATCGCCGGCATCATCTTCACCGGAGGCGCCCGCATCACGCGGGAAGCCTATCTCGTCCTTATGGAATCTGTGCCAAGCAGCTTTGATCTGGAGCAGATTCGCCAATCCATCCGCGAGGTGGAAGGGGTTGAAGATGTGCATGAGATGCATCTGTGGGCCGTGTCGACCGACCATTATTCACTGACTGCCCATGTGTTCGCCGACGAGCGCATTCAGCCTCACTGCATTATTCTTGCCATCAATGACACGTTGCAAAAGAACTTCGGCATCTCACACTCCACTGTGCAAATCGAGCATGCCCGCATCCATCCTCATGGCGAATACGGCAGCGCCTTTTTGCTCCGCAAGCGGAGCGGCCTGCGTCCGCCTTCCTCAGGTCCACTTGGCCGCCCATAACTTCATTTCCATAATAATCTGATGTAAATCCTCGCCCTTGGGCGTCAGCGTGTACTCCACTGTGACCGGCACGGTCGGAAATACTTTGCGCTCCAACACGCCTTTCTCTTCCATATGGCGCAGTGTGCTGGTCAATGCCCTGGGACTGACGGCGGGGATGCGCCGCTGCAATTCTCCGAACCTATGCGTGCCGCCGAACAGCTCGCGCAGAACGAGAAACGCCCATTTGCCACCGATAACATCCAGCGTTTTTTCAATATTACAGTCGATAATATCGGGCCTTTTGGGGATGTAATTGTTCGTTGCCAAATCGTACTCTCCTTTATGAGAAGCTAGTAACCTAAAGTATAGTAGATAAACTTCGTATAATAAAGTGATTAATATTTCACTACTTCCATTGGGATAGAAACATGCGTAAAATAAGGGCTGTTCTTATAATCCGAATCCATCTGGAGGGATAGTCCCAATGAGTATGAACTATCGCAGACTTGGAAGCAGCGGTTTAAAAGTGAGCGACATCAGCCTGGGCAGCTGGCTGACCTACGGCGGTTATGTAGAACGCGAAAACGCCGTACAGGCGATTCATAAGGCCTATGATTTGGGAATTAACTTTTTTGATACAGCGAATGTGTACGAACAAGGTGCAGCGGAAACGCTAGTTGGCGAGACGATCAAAGCTTTCCCGCGCCACTCTTATGTACTGGCAACCAAAGCGTTCTGGCCAATGGGCGATCTGCCTAACGACCGCGGTCTGTCACGCAAGCATTTGACCGACCAATTCCATGCTAGCCTGAAGCGGCTTGACGTGGATTACGTCGATATCATGTACTGCCATCGCCATGATCCGGAAACGCCGCTCTACGAAACATTGCGCACGCTGGACGACTTCGTCCGCTCCGGTAAAGTGCTGTACGTCGGTGTTAGCGAGTGGACTGCTTCGCAGATCGCGGAAGCGCATGCAGTTGCCGATCGTTATTTGCTGGACCGCATCGTCGTTAACCAACCGCAATACAATATGTTCAACCGCTACATAGAGCCGGAAATCATTCCTTACAGCGAGCGCAGTGGCGTTGGACAAGTCGTTTTCTCCCCGCTGGCGCAAGGCTTGCTGACCGGTAAATACACTTCCGTGGACAACATTCCGGCAGACAGCCGCGCAGCTAAGCTAGATGGGATGAAAAAAGGCATCACCGAGCAAAAGCTTGCCCAAGTGCAGCAGCTTAGCTCCATCGCTTCCGAGCTGGATCTAACTGTCGGCCAACTGGCGCTTGCCTGGATTTTGCGCCAGCCGAACGTAGCTAGCGCCCTTGTCGGCGCAAGCCGTCCAGAACAAATTATCGAGAATGCTGGAGCCTCCGGCGTAAAGCTGCCGCAGGAAATTATCGATCGTATCGAGGAAATTTTGAGCGTTTAAAATCGAAAGGAGCAATACCATTGATCCCCTTTGTATTTCATAATCCAACTAAACTATATTTCGGTGCTGGACAACTGCAACAATTGAAGGCAGAAGCCGATAAGCTCGGCAAAAAGGTCCTGCTAGTATATGGCGGGGGCAGCATTAAACGCAGCGGCCTGTATGATGAGGTGCTGGCAACGCTCGGAGAGGCTGGCTGTACCGTTACGGAACTGAGCGGAGTAGAGCCTAACCCGCGTCTATCCACCGTTCATCGCGGAGCAGAGCTGTGCCGCACGAACGATATTGACTGGGTGCTCGCTGTAGGCGGCGGAAGTACGCTGGACTGCAGTAAGGCGATTGTTGCGTCAGCCCGCTATGAGGGTAACTTCTGGGATATCGTCAGCCGTAAGGCTGTCGTGAAGGAAGCTCTTCCGCTCGGCACGATTCTGACTCTTGCTGCTACGGGCAGCGAGATGAACAGCGGTTCGGTCATCACCAACGAGGAAACAGAGGAAAAGTGGGGATGGGGCAGCCCGCTTACTTTCCCTCGTTTCTCCATCCTTGATCCGAAGTACACGGCCACGGCGCCTAAAGATCACACCGTCTACGGTATGGTTGATATGATGGCGCATGTGTTTGAGCAATACTTCCATCATGATGCTTTGACGCCGGTACAGGACGGGTTCAGTGAATCCGTAATGCGCGCCGTTGTTGAGACAGCTCCGAAGCTGGTCGAGGATCTGGAGAATCTGGAGCATCGCGGAACGATCCTGTACGCAGGTACGATGGCGTTGAACGGCGTCCTTTCGATGGGAGTGCACGGCGATTGGGCCAACCATGATATGGAGCATGCCGTGTCAGCCGTATACGACATTCCGCATGGTGGCGGCTTAGCGATCCTGTTCCCGAACTGGATGACCTATGTGCTGGATGATAATGTTGGACGCTTTAAGCAATTTGCGGTTGAAGTGTTTGGCGTGAATCCAGAGGGCAAAAACGACCGGGAAACAGCCGAAGAAGGCATCCGTCGTCTTCGTGAGTTCTGGAATTCGATCGGCGCTCCTTCGAAGCTGTCCGATTACAACATCGACGATAGCCGTCTGGAAGAAATGGCCGCAAAAGCAGTTCCTGCTGAACCGATCGGTAACTTCCGCAAGCTCGGCAGAGAAGATGTGCTGGCGATCTACCGTATGTCGCTCTAAGCGAAGGGCTTTCCGTAGCTATGATTAAATAAGGGGCTGTCCCAGCCGTCATGTTCATGACGGTTGGGATAGCCCCTCTTTTTGTTGCTCTCGATTTGATTACTGCCGATGCCCGGCTAATCTATTCGAGATACCAGCACCGCAGCTGCTCCTGCTCCTCGCGGCTTACACCGAGCCCTTGCTCCAGATAAGCATCCGTGGAGCCGTACAGACGGCGCATTTCATCCAGCGCCCCACGAATGTACTCCGGCTGCACACCAAGCACAGCGCGCACGAAGTCGATTACCCGCTGATCGGGCAATGCGGCCTGCACTTGTCCCATAATTTTCGCGGTAACTTCCAAACGGTATTCCGCAGTCAGCAAATAGTCGGCCACAATCGTTTCCTCTGTCGCGCCGAGTGCCAAAAGAATGACTGCTGCGGCAAAACCGGTCCGGTCTTTGCCAGCCGTGCAATGCCAGAGCACAGGGCGGCCTTCAGCCTCCAGCAGCGTTCTCATCAAGCGCGTATAAGTACCGCGGGTTTGCTCGTCCGTCACGAATCGCCGATAAATGTCCGGCAAAGGATTCTCGACGTGGCTGCCGCCCAAAATCAGCGCTGCCAACTTGGGAATATCCTTGGCTCCAAAATTAGCCCCGTTTATAGGCAGTTGCAGGTAAGGCGTGCCCCCTACGCGAGGCGTTGGCACTTCAAGTCCTTTGTCCTCCGTGCGGAAATCGCAGATGAAAGCCAATCCGAAAGCCTCCAACAGCTGGAGCTCCTCATCGCTTACCGCAGTCATCTCACCTGAGCGGAACAAGCGGTCTGCCCTCACCCGGCGACCGTCCGCGGTCGGCAAGCCTCCAAGCTGCCGCAGATTCAAGCGTTGCTTCAGCCCGTCCTTGAGCAGCACCGTCCCATTTTGAGAACCGATATGAGAATCGTTTAATGACACTTTCAGTGGTTCGTTCATCTCTCACTCTCTCCCTTTGTTTGGAACGCCAGCGGCCTGTCCGTAGTATGCTTATGCCTTTCGGCATCTTGCCAAGGAGCCGCTGCCCGATTCGATAGACTCGCATTACCAGGCATCACTTGGTGTTACTGATTGTTTTGATGTGAGCTCCACACAAAAAGCTCTTTACGCAGAATAAGGCTTCGCAGTTGCATTAGGCTGCATTAGGTAGAAAAGGCATCATCGCGTTGAGATCGTATATTCCCTGCCATCCGCAGCGCCAGCAACAGGCCGAACAGCACGGATAGACCGGCAAAGGTCAGACAAACCGCCTGCAACCCAAGCTTATCCGCAAGCAAACCAACGAGCAGCGTGAGCACAATTTGAAGAGCGCCCTGCAGCGCTTCTGAGGCACTGGCGACGCGGCCCATAACTCCAGTTGGCACTTCCTTTTGGAAATACGTTGCATACCCTGTGCCCGCATAAGCAAAAGAGAAGCCCAGTCCGATAAAAGCAATCGCCGCCAGCCAGAAGCCGCCAGCAACATAAAAGAGGAAGTAGAACAGGCTGGTAAATAGCGTTCCGATCCCCATATACCAGCGGAAAGAGACTCGCTTTGCTAGCAGCGCCGCTGTGAACGTCCCGGCCAGCGAGCCGATGCCGGTTGTGCTAAGTAGGATGCCGTAATCGGCCTCCGACAGCCCAAGATGCAGCTTGATGAACGTTGCCTCCTGCGAATCAATGGCCATTCCAATAAGCAAAGAGCTTTGGAACAGGGCGTAGATGAGCAGAAAAGGTTTTGCGGTTCGAGCAAAAAGCCCGACTTCTCGCCAATCGGCAGCAAGCAGCTTCCATGTGTTTTTGCGCCGCTCAGAGGGGAGTATTCCGCTGCTGGTAGGAACAGGCTCTTTAATAGGAGTCGGTTCTTGAACAGATGCCCTATGGTTGACGGAAGCCTGCTCTTGAACAGATGCCCTATGGTTGACGGAAGCCTGCTCTTGAACAGATGCTCTATGGTCAACGGAAGCCTGCTCTTCGACGCAAGCTCCTTTCACGACCGACACATTCCCCTTGCCGACCGAAGGCAACAATCCAATTAACGCCGCGCAGACGAAAAAAGTGACCGCATTGAAAAAGATGCTGAAATCCGTGCCCCAGTGAGGAATCATCAAGCCAGAAATAGCGGGACCGAGCAGGAAAGCCCCGGAGCCGCTCATGCCGAGAATCGAGTTGAACCGCGCCCGCTCGCTCTCCGGAATCAGCTTCGTAATGTATACCGACTGGCTCGGTCCGAAAAAAGACCCCGCCAAGCTAATCAGAAACACCAACCCGTAGATAGTCCACAAGGAGCTGGCAAAAGGTATGGCTACCATAAGTGCGCCCCGCACGATGTCTGTCAGCATCATCAGCTTGCGTACGTCGACGCGATCAACAATGCTGCCCGACCAGAAGTTTGTCAGCAGCAGCGCCATGGGACGGATCATGAACAACCCGGCGATAGCCGCTGCCGAGCCTGTCAAATCCAGTATGGCAAGATTAATCGCCACAAAATAAATCCAATTGCCCAATTGCGAAATGCCTAGCCCGCTGACGAGCAAAAAGGTCAGTCTCCAAGATTTCATATGAAAGCGCCCCCGCCCTACAGATACTTCCAGAATATCACATATGAGTTAGCGATAATTCCAGAACTATGACAGGAAGGTGGCAGATGATTGAATCAGAGAGTAGAAGCTGCAGTCAGTCTAGCGCGCGCAGACTCTGGCTCACGGTGCAAACAGTCCACTCAGCTTGGCCTAAACCCGCAACTCTATCTGTGCGCAGGAAGGAACGATTACTTCGGCGTCCGGCAGTTCACTGATTGCAGCGCCTTCGGCGAGCCCTACGGCTGCTCTTACACCGGCGGCGCGCGCCATACGCATGTCCCCGTTCGTATCGCCGATGACGGCAACACGCGTCGGATCGATGCCAAGCCGGCTGCAAGCCAGCTCCACCATATCAGGGAAAGGCTTACCGTATTCTACCTGGTCCGTGCCAATAATTTCAGCAAAATAACCGTCGAGGCCAAGCCAGCTTAGATGCTGGACTGCATAGGTCGTCTCATCCGCCGTCACCACTGCAACCGGCAGTCCAATTTGCTGACAAGCGGCAAGCAGTTCCGGCACACCGGGTAGCGCCAAAGCAGGCCGCTCCGTATGCATCTGCTCTTCGGTATACTTCAAGCATTCCTGCGCTGCGACCCGTGATTCGCTCCAGCTGAGTCCACGCCGGTAACCGCAAGCTGTGAGCAGCGAAAGCAGCTCTGCCAGTGTACCCGCTGCTAGCGGTCCACCGCGATCATAGGCTATCGCCGAGCCGTCCGACGCGAAGGTGATGCCCCACTCTTTGCCAAGCTCGTCCCGATCGAGCGGCGCGATCCCTTTTGCCTCAAGAATGCTCGTAAACTTCTCCTGCATATGCCGAGTCCAGACACCCCAGGTGTAGCTGAATTCCAGCAGCGTCCCGTCCTTATCGAACAGCAACGCATCTACATCAAAACTTTTTCCCCCAGCTAACAGCAACGCCATAAGATCATCCCTATCCGCTATTTTTCGGCCTAAATTGACACACTTATGACCATGATATTATCACAATATACTCTAATAGGTCTCGATAATATCAGCTGGATCTTAGCTCGTAATTTAATCATGCGATCAACTTCCCGATTGGTCTAACAGTAGAATAATGAAAAAAGGAGCCCCTCATCTCTTGTAACAAGAGATGTGACTCCGTCTGAACGAAAAAACTTTATAATGGTTTTACGATAGACCTTATAGTCAGTCGCGAACGGTGACATCAAAGGAACCTGCAGATCCATCGTCATTATCGATTTTAACTTGCCATTTCCCAGCTTGAGCAGAAGTGAAGTTATGTTCTGTGATAAAAGATTGTCCTGGTTCAATCGTTGTTGAAACCCAGTTTAACTTCGATGGGGAAACAAGCTTATAGTTGATCGATTTATTGCCCTTGTTTTTAACATAGACCCTTACTTTATCCGCTTCTTCCTCTGGAACTGATTTATAAGTAAAACCCGTGTTACCTTGGCCGTTGTAATCAACAGAGACTCCCAGCAATAAGGTTGTTAAGCGCCCCTCATCCAGGCTATCTACAATTTTCATATTTGGATTTTTAATAGGATTTGCGGCAATTACAGCAGGGGAAGGCTGATTAGAAAGAACTTTGTTTGGAGAAGCAGCAAACACAACGGAGGAGAGAATGGTGATAGCGGCTACTGCGATAGATGTGGCGGATAGAGCTACGATTTTTTTTGTAATCACTTCATTCATCTCCTATTAATACGATTTAACAATATCATACAATTTTGTATACGGTTAAATCAAAGGTTTTAGGTTCCTCCCTCTAATTGGCTCAGTCTCAACTTAAAAAGTCGTAAACCCGAGCTGATCCTGCATGCGATAGAGAATTCGCTTCAGCCACTCCGTCTTCTCCTCATATTCACTGTAATCGAGGGTAAAGCGGGCGCCATCGTTGTTCCACAGCCTCTCGAAATACGCCTCCGTTTCCAGCGCGGTCTTGCTGCCCGCCGGAGCCTCTACTCGTAGATTTGTCTCCAGATTAAGATCCTCCAGATTGCGCGTTGTAAAGTTGGCGGAGCCATTGTGGACGACTGATCCGTCCGCCCCGGCGATAAGCATCAACTTCGTATGGTACTGTTCCTTGTCGGTGTTGTACCAGCGAATGCCGATCCGATCCTCCGATTTCTCCAGCAGCTCCGCTGCCACCGGGCGGTTAGGCACACCAATCTTGGAATTCCCAAAGGCGACCTCATTAGGGTCGAGAATCAACTTCACCTGCGCGCCCCTGTCCGATGCAGCCAGCAGCTCTTGAATGATTTTCCGGTCGGCCAAATAAAACATCCCCATCCAAACTCGATCGCCCTTGCCCGCAGCTCGCAAGTCACGCAGTGTATGCTCCTGGATACGCCCTTCAGTCAGTAGCTGCACGGCGACATTAGCTGCTGCATTCACGCCAGCACCGGATGCTGCTGAACTACCTGATTCAGTAGTCCCTGATTCTGTGTTCCCCGACTCAGTAGTTCCTGATTCAGTAGTCCCTGAATCAGACTCCACCGAGGACCCGTCCTTCACAAGCTTTGGCAGCTTGATCCCTGAACCCGACATATCAAGCCCCGCCTGCTCCGTTCGCAGCGCCTCGGCCAGCAAAGCTGGTGAGCCGGTCACAGCGTAACCACTATTGGAATTGTAGAAGCTGGCGTCATGTGCGTTGGCACCGGCCACGACAAGTGTCGTTTCCGTAACGAGTACCTTTCGGTGATTCGCTTTGGCGTTCAGCAGCTTGAGATAAGAACGCAGCGTCATATCCGGGGCTCCGGTCGCCATCTTGTTGGGAAGCCAGCCGCTGCCCTCCTGGCCGAACCAGCTGGCCGTCATCCGCCAGCCAGCCGTATAGAGCGGATTGGAGTCGCGCAGCGGGTCCACATCGGTAACCGCAACCTCGATCCCAGCCTGCTTCAACAGCTCCTGATCCGCATTGGGATGAGAGCCGTAGGAGGTGTTCACGTCATCCGTGATGACGGTGACGCTGAGGTTGGGATGCTTTTTCTTCTGCGCGATTAGGGCATCCGTGATCTTCCGGCTCAGTGCCGGGAAGCTCTGATCCTCGTTGTAATAGCCGTTATAAAGAAACATATCGAGCACGATGAATTGCTCCGCTTTCCCAATCGCTTGGAGCATGCGTCCGAATATCTCCTGCTCAGTCACTTTCCCACCGTCGTCATCCTCGTAAGTAAGATCGGTCAGCAGCTCCAGTCCGGAATCCGGCACCATATGCCGGGAGCCCTCGAAAGATATGCCATCGGGAAGCGGCTTGTTCGCCTGATAGATGATGACGCCCCCATACACAAGCAACAATAGAAAAATAGCTGCTGTCCAGCGGTTGCGAAAAAAGTGGAATTGGCGCCTCTGGCGCGATGATGAGTTTGTTTTGCGGCCAACTTGGCCGATGGGAGAAGCTATGGAGTTATCGCTGTTAGAAGCATCATTCGGGGCCTGTGGAGCCGCATCTTGAGTTGGTTTCGGATTCAGTCGGCTCATGGGTGGCCTCTTTCTAAAGGGAAGTAGGTTCTTCTCCATGTGTACCGCTTGGGAGCAGTTTTGAAACAGGGACTGGAGTGGTAGGCAGCGGCCCCCCGCTCTTCCCCCTTCCTCCGGAGAGTAGGGGACGAAAAGAATGAAGTCCTGCTACAATAGAATCATTCACATAAGCAGGCCCATCCACCTGTGAGAAAGGCTGGTCTTTTCGATGACAAACACAAATATCGATAACAATGCTCTACCTGTTCTTCAAGCCGCAGAAGCGTTTGCCAAATCCGTGCTTGAACAGGACAAAAGCGGTCACGATTGGTGGCATATTAAACGGGTGGCAGATATGTCCGACCGCCTGGCACGTCAGGAGGGGGCCGATGCTGCCCTTTGCGTACTGGCTGCGCTGCTCCATGATGTCGCAGATGAAAAGCTGAACGACTCCAAAGAAGCCGGCATGAACAAGGTTTCCTCCTGGCTGGATGCCCAACCGCTTTCCGCAGAGGACCACGCCCATGTGATGGAGATTATCGGTACGATGTCCTACAACGCCGGAGCCAATCCCCCAATGCGCACTTTAGAGGGAAAAGTTGTGCAGGACGCCGACCGCCTGGATGCGATTGGCGCCGTGGCAATCGCCCGCGCTTTCTTGTACGCCGGATATGTTGGCCATCCGATTCACGAGCCTGGGTTACAGCCGCGGGACAGTATTACGCCAGAGGCTTACCGCCAAGAGAAGAGCACGGCGATCAACCATTTTTATGAGAAGCTGCTGAAGCTCAAGGATCGGATCAACACCCCGTCCGCGAAGCGGATCGCCGAAGAACGTCATGCGTTTATGGAAAGCTACCTGGAGCAGTTCCATCTAGAGTGGGACGGAGAGCGCTAAGCGATTCCTCATAAAACAGGACCTAACCGGCATTGTGTCGGGAGGTCCTGTTTTTTGTTCCATTTTAGAAAAAGCTGCCGCCATAATCCGCCTTGCGGTCGCGCCACACGGAATGAATATGACCCCGTCCAGGCATAGCCTCCTCTTGGAGTGTAACCGTCTCCAGCCACAGGCGCGGCCCATCGATACGTACATAGGAACCCGGCACGCGCTCATCGGTCGAGCCCGACCAGCTAATATAGGTACGCTCTAGCGCCTCTGGATCAAAATAATCCGACAGCATCTGCTCAGCTACCGCTGGCTCCGCCGTTCGGACCCACGCCGCTACGGCAGAGCGGACACGTTGCTTCTGCTGTTCGCCGAGATGGGAGTATGGAATCCCCTCCGCCTCTGGAAAATGGCCGTCTTTGCCCGGGCCGAGCACAACGTCGCGATAGTCCTCCGCCAGCTTGGCCGCAGCCAACTGCTCCGGCGGCAGAGACCGCAGCATCGTATACATCGCTTCGAGACGAGGCTCCATTACGGCCCACTCCCGTCCTCCAGCTTCAAAACGGCGTGGTTCAACGCCAAGAAACATCGGTGTTACCCCCGTCTCTTGCGTATTAAAGGCGAGATTGTACGCCAGATGCCGACCGCTGATCTGCAGCATCCAAGGATCTTCACCGCTGGGATCTCCCAGGAAGGCGACATAATACAGGGGTGAGCCCCAAAGCGGATTGCCTCCTGCCGCTGCCGATACGACATCGTCGGCGAGGATGATGCCTCGCATCGAATCGTAGCCGTTCGCACGGAGCGCTTCGCGAGCCATCGCTTTAAACGCCTCCAAGCTTTCCGTGCCCAGTTCTCCAAGCGCGATTCCATTTCGGGGGAATTCACCCACCGGCCGATTGCTCCAGCTCACCGCATGTTTGGCGTTAAAAGGCAACCGCAGCCGCTCTTGCTGCTCCGGCGGCAGCGTACTCTCAAAAGCAAGCGCCAGACAAACGAGCCGCGGCGCCTCCTCATCTACCAACCCTGTTGCCTGCCGTGGACAACGTGCTTCTGCCGAAGGAGCGATTTCCCGCTCCATGGCCCGGCTTACCTCAGTTCCTGGTCCCGGTGTTTGCAAGGCTGACTGCGGCTGCCCGACTAGAAGCATTTTTGTAATTGGGGCGCTTGGAGCCGCCGCTGCCGTGTTTGCCACCTGGCCCCCGGCTGTTGCCGACAGAGCCGCAATCACTGCTGTTAGCAGTCCCAACCGTATGTCTCCTGCCTTCACTTCCAGAAACCTCCCTACCCTTGTTATCCGCCTTGTTAGCCTGCACCGATGCCGTCCGACATATCCACTGTTTATCGACAACCCGACAATCCTTGTCCGAAAAAAGCTAGTGGCATTTCCGTGGGGAATGAGCTTCTGAAATGCAAAAAAAAGGGCATCAGAGAGCACTCTGATGACCCTTTTGTGGAGCTTTTCGAGCAGCTTTTCTGCGAAGCCCCGGCGCCTACAGCCTCATTGTGAATGCATGGAGCCTGGGACGCTTAACGCATCCATTCGGCCTTCAGCCGCCGTTCGGATGCACGAACAAGCCTGGGACGCTTTCAGCATGCATTTGACCGCCTTCAGCCGCCGTACGGGTGCACGTATCAAGCCTGGGACGCTTCACACATACATTCGACCCTCTTCAGCAGCCATACGGGTGCACGTATCAAGCCAAACCGCTTCAAGCATGCATTCAACCGCCTTCAGCCCCCATACGGATACGCAGGAGCATAAGGCATTGCCTGCCCGACTCCTTGTCCCCAGCCCGCTTGCGGGGAGCCATAGCCTCCATAGGGAGCCGAGGGATACGGATTAACTGGCCCTGTCGGCTGGACCGGTTGGGCGTAAACTGGGGTCCACATCTCCGGCTCAACAGCCTTTTGCTGATACATATAGCCCTGCTGGAAGCTGTTCCATCCTGCCACCGGCTGCTTAACGGGCTGGGCACTCATACCTCCATAACCTGCGGCAGCATAAACAGGAGCCTCCTGAATTATCGGCGTGGACGCTTTTACGCAGCCGGGAGGAGGACCGAGAATAATCGACTCTTGAATCGGAGCCACCGCCTTGGCGTAGGCTTCCTCGTTCACGCAGTAGGCGAGATTCATTATTTCTTTAGGCGTGAAACGTAAAAAATCGGAGCCGTACACGATATCAGGGGTCGGGCCGTCAAATACCGTCAGGAAATGGGTAACATCGCATAGTGAGACGATCCAGTGGAACCAGCCTTTTGGAAACATCGAAACTTGTCCGGGACCTAGTCGATACGTCATCAGTTGCTGGGTGAACGGATTGAATACCGTCGTAACAACCTCGCCGCATATGACGATGACGAGCTCCGAGACATTCGTATGCCAATGCGGCTGGACGATTTTATCTTTGCTCATATGCGCATTGAAAAAACCAGTCTGCACAGCTGGCAGCTGTTCAGCGAATAATTGTGTGATGTAATTATCCGCATCTCGTTTATAGTTTACCGTCGTATTGGAATCTGCGCTTAAGTTAAGCGTAGGAGATTGCAGCAGTTGCGTCTGTGTTTCCATCCTCGGCCCGGCCTCCACTCTAGGTTAAAGTCTATGCCTACCTTATGCAGATGGGGCCCAATCCGCTCCTGCCTAGCCGTTATTGCTCGCTGTTGCTTGGACCGATTCCATGGATAAAAGCCCGCTCGAACTCATCCAGAGATTCGAAGCAGGCTTACGGAGGTATAAAAAGATATCGCTTTCGACCATCCTAATGCCAAGGAGGTGAGACCCATGGCAAAAGACGTTCTCTGCGAGGTAAACTCCTGCAAGCATTGGGCTGCAGGCAACAAATGTAACGCTTCTTCCATCTATGTGGTAAGCCGCAGCCAAAAGGCTAGCCACTCTGATGAAACCGACTGCAAAACCTTTGAACCAAAAGTTTAATCTTCCAGAGGCGGCCGTGCCAGCGGCTGCCTTTCTGTTTTTATATTAACCAATAATGATTATTATTATCAATGAGAGCGAAAATAATTTTCTTTTATCGTCAAAATATAAAGAAAAGCCGAGCCGTCATAGGCTCAGCCTCCCTTATTCACTTGCCAATTAGGATTGTCCGGGTTCTGGTACACGTCCAGGTTCCATCTCCTGTGGCGCCCCTGCCGCAAGTAGCTCCCGGTTGCGGGCGAATAATACGCCAACTACAGCAATCAGGATTCCGCTCCCGAGCATCAGCCACTCGATAGCAATCTGGTCTGCCAGTGGACCGAAGGCGAGCATGCCGAGCGGCATCACGGAGCTCGAGATCATGCCCATTATGCCAAAAACTCGCCCGTGGAAGCCCTCTTCTACTTTTTGCTGGAGCAGCACAGTTGCTGGGGTATTGAACAGCGGCATCGTCACTCCAACAACCCCCATCATCGCGGCATAAATCCAGAAGTTAGTAAGTACGCCCATAGCGGCTGTTGCGATACCACTGGCCACAAAGCCAAGCGCCATCGTATGGGCTTTGTTACGAAACCCCTGCCAGGACGCAATCAATATACCACCGGCCATCATGCCAACGGAAAACGTCAACTCGATAGCAGTCAGCCGCCAAACATCCGGGCCAAAGCTGCGTGCCACTTGCAGCGGACTTAGGAATGCAGCCGGCGAAATGAGAAGCATGAATAAAGCCATGAATATGAAAAGAGGTTTCAGGAACGAGTGGTTACGGATATACCGGATTCCTTCCTTCATGTTCTCCATGTATCCAACTTCCCGCGCTTCCTTCGAGCTTGCATGAGCCTTCACCTTAAGGAACGTTAGCGTCAGCACGGCAATTGCAGCCGTCACGACATCGATGAAAAAGATCGTATGCAGCTGAGCATACGACATTAATCCAGCACTTGCGACAGGTGCAGCGAACATAATGAGCGCCTGAAGTGATCCATTAATACCGTTGATTCGCGTCAGCTGATCATCCGGCACAAGTTGCGGGATGAACGCGCCGACCGTCGGCGTCTGGACAGCGGTACCGAGCGCCCGAATTGCTGACATGAGGAATAACATCCAGAACGCCTCATAACCAGCCATAAACAGCAACGCCATAATGAGCGTCGTGATCGCAATA
The DNA here is from genome assembly GCF_002233675.1 of Paenibacillus herberti. Taxonomy (GTDB): domain Bacteria; phylum Bacillota; class Bacilli; order Paenibacillales; family Paenibacillaceae; genus Paenibacillus_O; species Paenibacillus_O herberti. Next base: position 697,318 of record NZ_NMUQ01000002.1, read on the forward strand.
GAACTGTCGGAAGTAATAATTAACAGCTTGCGATTGTAGCGATCCGCCCATACTCCGGCAAAAGGCGACAACAGGAAAGTCGGCACGAAGCCGCACAGGATGGAGATGGTCATCATAATACCCGACTGCGTGGACAGCGTGATATGCCACATGATGGCATACTGCACCAAGGCCGAGCCGAACAAAGAGATCGTTTGGCTGCTCAAAAACAACGTAATATTGCGTTTCCAAGCCAGCTGTTCAGGCTTACTGGCATTCATTTGCGTTAAATCCCCCTCACGGTAGTTCGGTAAAACCCATCCCAAGCATAGCATGACCCAATGGGCTAGCTTTCTTACAAATTGCCATTTTCACAGTTTTTTTTAGGATATAAGCTTCTCAGTCAGCCAGCGTTTGATCACTGGCAGCACGGTTGCCCGATGATATCCACCGTCACTCCGCCGAAGTTATCTCCATTTATTAATCGATTCCACTCCCATTCGTGTGATATATGACTATCTTATAACATTCATGCAATGTTTCGGTTTATAGGCAAGAGAGCCTTGATAAAGGGGTCTTTTTTTCGTTTAATATTGTTAAGGCACTTTAAGGTTGTACTTTAATCCTATTGGAGGGAGAAGTTCATGACGGAAGTTCCTTATACGCCAAAACAGCTCGCGAACAAGCTGAACTTGAGCACAACAACCTTGCGCCGATATGAAGAGCTGGGCCTGATTCCGGATGTGCCGCGAACGGCTAGCAACCGCCGGTGGTATACGACCGTTCATCTACTTGCTTCCGCTGCTATTCGTATTTTGATACAGGGATATGATATTCCAGTTGTACACGAGGCGATGAAACAGGTTAAGGACGGAAATACCAATGAAGCGCTGTGGTTGCTTAATCAAGGTCAATATAAGATGCAATTGGAAAAACGACGTGTGGAGGAGATCATGCCGCTGGTTCGTAATGCCGACTTTTCTACTTTTGGAAATGTGAAGCTCAAGGACCGGATGTCGATCGGAGAGGTCGCCGATTTAGCTGGTGTCAATACGTCGGCCATTCGTTATTGGGAGCAGGAAGGGCTGATCGTTTCGGAGAGAAACCAGGAGAACGGATACAGATTGTTTACTCCTGTGGAGCTTAGGAAAATCTTCGTTATCAGCAGCTTACGTAAGACGGTTTATTTCATCGGAAATATCAAACAGCTATTGGATGATCTGGAGAGTCGGCATTTCACCAAAGTGGAAAGGTCATTCCAAATTGCCTTGCAGGAGCTGGATAGTCAGCTGCATCTGCAATTCCAAGGCATTGCGGTATTTATGGCGTATTTGACGGCGGTGAATCCGGCGGGTGACGACGGTGAAACCGACGGAGAACGGCAGTGAATCCGGCGGGTGACGACGGTGAAACCGACGGAGAACGGCAGTGACGACGATGAGTCTGGCGGAGAACGGCAGTGACGACGATGAGTCTGGCGGGTGATGGCGGTGAATCCGACGGAGAATGGCAGTGAGTCCATCTAAGCAGCGACAACACCGCTCCGACGGCATAATAGCCAAAAAGCCAGCTGCGAATCCTGGGCGGGATGCGCAGCTGGCATAGAGACTTGCCTTGAAGGAGGATCAAACATGCATCTAAATCGTGGTGAAGTACTTTTCCGCCAGGGAGATCAGGGGCCTCTTTTTCAGCTCCATAGCGGGATGTTAAAAATCATGCGTTCCTCTCCGAATGGAAGTCAGATTCTAGTGAACCTGATCGTGCCGGGCGAAGTCATCCCGCATCATTCGCTGTTAAGTCCCCATCCCTATTTCGGAACGGCGATCGCCCTTGTCCCCAGCGAGCTGACGTTGCTCCCCGCTAATGAATGGTATCGAGACCTGAAAAACGACACCGCGCGCTACCAGACGATCGCTCTGTTGCTGCAGGACAAGCTGCGCATGATGCAGCAGCGAATGGACCAGCTCACGGAGCTTGACCCTCAAGAGAGGCTAAGGAAGCTTCAAGCTTGGCTCGCGAAGCATTTGGACGTTCATAGTATGGGAGAACTGCTGACTCAAGAAGAAATCGGGCAGCTCATCGGACTTCGCCGCGAAACGGTTAACCGCTTATTGAAACGTTTAGCGGAAGAATGATGGGTGGCGGCTTGCGAGTGGATCCAGTGTAAAGCTGGTTGACTGCCAATACGTGTCACCCCACCGCGCGCTGGGAGCTGCGCGCGGTGCAGAAGCTTTGAGCGCCGCAGAAGTTTAGAATGCCGCTGTCTAGTTGTGAGTTTCGCTCAGGGTGCTGATTATCGTGCGTCTCTGGGTGGCTCAGAGTAAAGATCAGGTTACGGTCCCAACGCTCGGTTTTGCCTCGCTTTCGGTTAGATCGCCCGCCGGACCAAAAAACTCATAATTTATATCCTCATCGGATACACCAAAAGCTTTGAGCGCTTGATATACCTCACGCATGAATGGAACGGAGCCGCAGAAATAATAAGAAGCTCCAGCAGAAGGGATAAATTCGCGAAGCCAATCGGAATCAATTCGACCTGGTTTAATCTGTTTTTGCAGAGCATGGGATTGTTTCATCCCGCCGTTCAGCTCTGAATAACTCCAGCAAACAGTCAGCTTAGATCCCCCTTCAAGCAACTCCTGTACCCTATCGTATTGAACATGATCATCATGGCACCGGGTGGCATGGATGAAAAAGACCTCGCGATCGCGGCCTTCGCCAGCCAACGCCTCCAGCATGCTCAGCATCGGTGTCAATCCGATCCCATTGCTGATAAGCACAATTGGACGACTGTCTTCGGCCTTTAGCGTGAAGGAACCAGCAGGCGCGGACAGCAGCAGGGTATCCCCTTCTTTTACATCACGATGAAGATAATTGGAGACCTTACCAGCCGGATTGCCTGAAATGCCATCTTCACGCTTAACGGTAATTCGGTAATAGGGCTTACCTGGGGCATCGGACAGGCTATATTGCCTGATATGGGTATGCTTTTCACCAGGAATGCTCAGCTTGATGCTGATATATTGGCCGGGTAAAAAGACAGGGAGCTGCCCTCCGTCAGATGGGGTCAAGTAAAAGGAGGTTACTTGTTCTGATTCGCTGATTTTGCGCTCGACCTTAAATTCCCGATGGCCTGCCCAACCTCCCTCGACTTCCTCCGCTTGCCGGTACAATTCCGCCTCGACCTCAATAAATACCCCGGCAATTATGCCGTATGCTTCGGCCCATGCTTGCAGAATCTCCTCCGTGGCTGCCTCCCCCAGCACATCCGACATAGCGGCTAGCAGGTTTTCCCCGACGACTGCATATTGATCTGCTGTTACCCCAAGGCTGCGATGTTTGTGTGCAATGTGGCGAACAGTCGGCAAAATAGTCTCCAGTTTATCGATATGGAGAGCAGCTGCGTATACGGCATTGGCTAGCGCGGCTTGCTGGCGCTCCTGTTTCTGGTTGGCTTGATTGAATAAGTTCAGCAGCTCCGGGTAAGCTTCGAACAGGCGCTGATAGAATCGGCGGGTAATCGCCGTTCCATGAACCTCAAGCACCGGTACGGTGGATTTGATGATTGCAATTGTATTTGGGCTCAACATGTCATTTCCTCGCTTTCCAGGTTCAGATGGGATGCCCTCAGTGTATCGCTCTCCGAGCAACCTGACATGTGATCTCAGTCACAATATTATCGAGAACTGTGTGAACAGAGAACTATTGTTGTACGGTCGGGAGAGCCGCTATTTCACTTCTATTCAAGTAAGTTTGGTTACTTGGGGACGGGCTGCGGGAGCCATTTCCGCGCTCTCAAGTAAGTTTGACTACTTGCTTCGAGCTGTCGGAGCTTTTTCGGCGCTCTCAAGTAACTTTGACTACTTGCTTCGAGCTACCGGAGCTTTTTCGGCGCTCTCAAGTAAGTTTGACTACTTGCTTCGAGCTGTCGGAGCTTTTTCGACGCGTTCAAGTAAGTTTGACTACTTGCTTCGAGCTGTCGGAGCTTTTTCGACGCATTCAAGTAAGTTTGACTACTTGCTTCGAGCTGTCGGAGCTTTTTCGACGCGTTCAAGTAAGTTTGACTACTTGCTTCGAGCTGTCGGAGCTTTTTCGACGCATTCAAGTAAGTTTGACTACTTGCTTCGAGCTGTCGGAGCTTTTTCGACGCGTTCAAGTAAGTTTGACTACTTGCTTCGAGCTGTCGGAGCTTTTTCGGCGCTCTCAAGTAACTTTGACTACTTGCTTCGAGCTACCGGAGCTTTTTCGGCGCTCTCAAGTAACTTGGACTGCTTGCTTCGGGCTACCGGAGCTGTTTCCGCGCGCTCAAGTAACTTTGACTACTTGAAGCGAGCTACGGGAGCTGTTTCGGCGTGATCAAGTAACTTTGACTACTTGAAGCGAGCTACCGGAGCCATTTCGGCGCGATCAAGTAACTTTGACTACTTGAAGCGAGCTACGGGAGCTGTTTCGGCGTGATCAAGTAACTTTGACTACTTGAAGCGAGCTACCGGAGCCATTTCGGCGCGA
>NZ_NMUQ01000002.1:701900-808133 GCF_002233675.1 Paenibacillus herberti
GAAGCGAGCTACGGGAGCTGTTTCGGCGTGATCAAGTAACTTTGACTACTTGAAGCGAGCTACCGGAGCCATTTCGGCGCGATCAAGTAACTTCGACTACTTGAAGCGAGCTACGGGAGCTTTTTCGGTGCGCTCAAGTAACTTGGACTACTTGCTTTGGGCTGACGGGGATTTTTGACGCTTTCAAGTAACTTGGACTACTTGAGGCGAGCTACCGGAGCCATTTCGGCGCGCTCAAGTAACTTGGACTACTTGAGGCGAGCTACCGGAGCCATTTCAGCGCTCTCAAGTAACTTGGACTACTTGAGGCGAGCTACGGGAGCTTTTTCGGTGCGCTCAAGTAACTTCGACTACTTGCTTCGAGCTGTCGGAGCCATTTCAGCGCGCTCAAGTAACTTCGACTACTTGAGGCGAGCTACGGGAGCTGTTTCGGCGTGATCAAGTAACTTTGACTACTTGAAGCGAGCTACCGGAGCCATTTCGGCGCGATCAAGTAACTTTGACTACTTGAAGCGAGCTACGGGAGCTGTTTCGGTGCGCTCAAGTAACTTCGACTACTTGCTTCGAGCTGTCGGAGCTTTTTCGACGCATTCAAGTAACTTCGACTACCTGCCTCGAGCTGTCGGAGCCATTTTGGCGCGCTCAAGTAACTTGGACTACTTGCTTCGGGCTGCCGGAGCTTTTTCGGCGCGTTCAAGTAACTTGGACTACTTGCTTCGGGCTGTCGGAGCTTTTTCGGCGCGTTCAAGTAACTTGGACTACTTGGGGGCGCGTTGTGCAGCTACTTCTTGGCTGCAACATCCGGGGTTACTCTATAAAGCGCGGCTAATCGCAAACAAACCCCATCCCTTTAAGAGGGATGGGGCTCGTTATTAAAACAAATTCTAGCGGCAAGCCGCTAAGCAGCTACAAGCTCGCTTGCGCGGCCATGCCGCCTCGGCTCCGCTCGGCGCGGAACCTCCAGCGCACTGCCCGCGCTAGCCGCGGCGCCGTGCCGCGGCAAAAGCCGCCACCCCGCGCCTGCGCCTACCAGCTCTTGCGCGGCTGCGCTGTCGCTTGCGCGCTCTGCGCCGCGCCGCGGCCAGAGCCACCGTCGCCCCGGCGCCAATTGCCGCCGCCGGAAGCGCCGCCCTGCGGGCGCTGCTGCGCTGCGCCGCCACGTCCGGCGCCACCGCCATAGCCGCCGGCAGAGCGCGGACGGCCGCTGCCTTCACCGGCTGTGCGCGCCTGGCCAGAGCCAGACGGCCTTCCGCCGGATGGCCTCGCGCCGCCGCTGCCTTGGCGGCCTTGCGAGCCCGGCTTCCGCGGGCCGCCAGTCATTGCCTTGGCTTCCGCCGCAGCCGAAGCCGCTCCTGACATCGGGAACGGATGCTCCTTCACGACAGGCACTTTCTTTTTTGTAACCTTCTCAATGTCCTTGAGGTACGGAATTTCTTCCCCTTCGCAGAAAGAGATCGCCGTTCCACTCTTGCCCGCCCGGCCCGTACGGCCGATACGATGGACATAAGTTTCCGGAATATTCGGCAGGTTGAACTGCACGACATGGGACAGCTCGTCGATATCGATGCCGCGAGCCGCGATGTCCGTCGCCACGAGTACACGCGTCGCGCCGCTCTTGAAGTTGTTCAGCGCAAGCTGACGAGCGTTTTGCGACTTGTTGCCGTGAATAGCTTGAGCGGTGACTTTAGCATTGTTCAGAACGCGTACAACGCGGTCTGCGCCATGCTTCGTGCGGGTGAACACCAGCACCGACTCCATCGCAGGGTCCTGCAGAAGATGAATAAGCAAATTCGGCTTGTTATCCTTTTCCACGTAGTAGACGGACTGGTCGATCCGATCCACTGTGGACGAAACCGGCGTAATCTCCACTTTGACGGGATTGCGCAGCAGCGATTCCACAAGTCGGTTGATCTCCGGAGGCATCGTTGCAGAGAAGAACAACGTCTGTTTCTGGGCCGGGATGCGGGACATGATCTTTTTAACATCGTTGATGAAGCCCATGTCGAGCATGCGGTCAGCCTCATCCAGCACAAGAATCTCTACATATTGCAGATCAACATGCTTCTGGTTAATGAGGTCAATCAGACGCCCCGGTGTAGCGATCAAGATGTCGGTGCCGCGCGCCAGCTGAATTTCCTGGCCTCGCTGCGAAACACCGCCAACGATCGAGATACAGCGAATATCGGTGAATTGGCTATAGGCACGGATGTTGTCCTCGATTTGGATCGCGAGTTCGCGGGTCGGGGTGAGGATGAGGGAGCGAATGCGGCGTTTGCCCTGAGGTTTGCCGCCTTTAGCGGGTTGGCTGCTGAGCCGTTGGATGATCGGAATGGAAAATGCAGCCGTTTTACCGGTTCCCGTCTGGGCGCAGCCTAGGACGTCGCGTCCTTCAAGCGCTGCCGGAATGGCCTGAGCCTGAATCGGCGTCGGGTCCGTATACTGCTCTTTATCAAGCGCTTTAAGAATAGCGGGCATCAATTTTAAATCAATAAATTTCATTGGGTCTCCTATCGGTTGAATATCTATTTTCACGGTAGCTTAATTCTTCCTTCGTCTATTGCAATCCGCGAATGTTCCTTCCTATCATAACGCAAGGCCGACACGAAATATACTATCCTCCCGCCTATATCCCCTATTTGGCATAACAGGCGGTTTAATGGTCGTGCAACCTATAACGCAATCAAGGGCGCCCCGCATGCAGAGATAACTTCTGCTTTTGGGACACCCTTGGCTGAAAATGGATCAATGAACAGCAGCGCCTGAGCTTTCACCGTTATATTTATGTTCGCGTCGCTTACGGCAGAGCCAAGAACTCGTCCGTGTACAGTTTAAGCATATGATCCAGAGTAATCGGATCGCTGTAGCTATAAGATGCTGGATCGATGGTAATCACTCGGCCGCTCTTCACCGCAGGGATTCCCTTCCACGTCTCGGTTTGGAATACTGGATTATCCAGCCCTTTTGGCCGGCTCAGCACGATATAGTCTCCTGCGTATTCCGGCAGCGATTCACTGGAGATCGTGAACATACCTGGACCGAGTGCATCCTTCTTCGCATTCTCCGTCATCCCCAGGCCCATCGCCTGATACAGCACTTCGGTGCCACGCGCCCAATTGTTGCCGAAAACGTAGAAGCTCTTGGCATCAAATTCAATGACAGAAACGGTCGCGTTTTCGCCAATTTTTGCCTTAACCTGTTTACCCGCTTCTTCGGCGCGCTTTTTGAAGTCATCCGCCCATGTTTGGGCTTCCTTCTCCTTATTAAGCAGCTTGCCGATAGCCAATTGTTGCTCAATATAGTCCAGCTTACCCCAGGTGTAAACTACGGTTGGAGCGATCTCTCTCATTTTGTCGAGATTTTTCATATTTGTACCAGCAATGATCAGATCTGGGTCAAGTTCAATGATTTTCTCCAGATTTTCATCCGTCACCTCAGCTACGCCGCTCAGTTTCTCGGTGAACATCGAGCTTTTGTTCGACCATTGGTCGACACCAACAAGCGGGAGGCCGAGTGAAAGGACATTCGGAGCGTTTGTCAGAGCGACAATGCGCTGAGGATTCAGAGGCACTTCAACCTTACCCGTCTCGGATTCATAGGTAAATGTTCCAGATGCTGCGGGTGATGCCGAAGGTGCTACGCTTGCTGTCGGCTGACTGCCATTATTGCTGGCATTGTTAGTCGAACTATCGCCTTTGCTGCCGCAGGCGCTGAGCACGAGAGTCAGCGAAAGCACAAGCGGAGTAAGCCATTTTTTCATCTGTATAATCCCCTTTTATGTATAAATAATTTGATAATGATTATCAGTGTCAACAAATTCCACTATATCGGCCCAGCTTCGAGCTGTCAATAAAAAAACCAATCTAAAGAATGTTTAACTTCAACCTTCATAGTGGTAATACGGGTAATAGCCCCGCAATTCAAAAAATGGGCAATACGGAACCGGGAGTGGATGGGTCATGGCGGATACGACGGGTAATGCAGGGGATAGTTCAGCAGCAACACGTTGCCATAACAAAAAAGCGATGGTCATCCTCAATCCTTCCTCAGGGAAGGAGAAGGCGGCGGATTACGCACGTGACATTGAGAGCGTATTGCGCTCCAAAGGGTTTGAAGTCGACCTCCGTGAAACGGCGGGCGAGCTCGACGCGACCCGCTTCTGCGAGTCCGCCTGCGAGGAGTGTTACGAGCTGGTCGTATCCATGGGCGGGGACGGCACCTTGCATGAAACGATCAATGGGCTGATGAGTCAGGCTCACCGACCAAAACTCGGCGTTGTGCCGCTCGGGACGGTTAATGATTTTGCCCGTGCGCTGGGCATTCCACTGGAGCCGGAAAAAGCCATCCGCACACTCGCTTCCTCCCGCGTAGCAAAAGTCGATATGGGGCGGATGAACGATTGGCTTTTCTCCAATGTCGTAGCTGCCGGGTCCATCGCAGAAGCGGTGGCAGCGGTCACATCAGAGGAAAAGTCGCGCCTCGGGGCATTCGCTTATCTTAAAGAAGGACTCAAAGAGCTCATCGGCAGGCGCTCCTATCCTATGGAGATCAGTTATGACGGCCAGACATGGGAGGGTGACTCCCCTTTGTTCGTGGCAGCTCTGACCAATTCGGTCGGCGGCTTTGAAAATCTCGCACCGGACGCCTCGGTGGACGACGGGCTGATTCATGGCTTTATTTTTAAGGATTTGGGCGTTTTCAGCACGCTGACCGCCGGCTTGTCGCTTTGGTTCGGCAGCCTGAAAGACCATAAAGATGTTATCTATTTTACAGCCAAGGAGATCAGCATCCGCTCATCGGAGACAGTTCGCACGAATGTCGACGGAGAGGAAGGGCCGAATCTGCCGATCCACCTCCGCATCCTGCCGGGTCATGTACAGGTGATTGTACCGGAGTAATACCTTTCACCTAACTTTGCAGCACCTACTTCCTATAATTCGCAGCTTGAAGCAGTCCGGGGAGATATGCCACAATGAAGACGCAATCATTGTAGGGAACAAGGGCAACGGCATATTGCTTGTCCTATTAAATTGAATGGCCTAGTTCTCGTAGTTCCTGCGCATATGTAGCCGTCCATGAGGACGGCTCGTTTCTCAGAATCAGGTTTAGACCTTCATCATCTATCCGTGCCCGCGCGGCACGGCACACATTCTTATCCCTGGAGGAATCACAAATGAGAACGTTCAAACTGGGCAGCAGCGCCCTTGAAGTACCAGCCGTTGCGGTTGGCTGTATGCGTATCAATGGATTGGACAAGCCGGAGGCGGAGCGCTTTGTGCGGTCGGCGATGGAGCTTGGAGCAAATTTCTTCGATCATGCGGATATTTATGGAGCAGGCGAGTGCGAAGAAATTTTCGCTGATGCGATTGGGATGAACCCAACCGTTCGGGAAGGAATCATCCTGCAGTCCAAATGCGGCATCCGTCCGGGCCGCTTCGACTTCTCTAAGGAGCATATTTTGGACTCGGTGGATAAAATATTGCAACGGCTGCGCACCGATTATCTCGACGTACTGCTGCTGCATCGCCCGGATACACTCGTTGAGCCGGAGGAAGTTGCAGAGGCCTTCGATCAGCTAGAGAAGTCCGGCAAAGTGCGCCACTTCGGTGTTTCGAACCAGAACCCGATGCAGATTCAATTGCTCAAAAAAGCAGTTAAACAGCCGCTTGTTGCGAATCAGCTGCAGCTCAGCATTACGAACAGCAATATGATTTCCCAAGGCTTCAACGTCAATATGCACAATGATTCCGCCGTGAACCGCGACGGCAGCGTGCTGGACTTCTGTCGCCTGCATGACATCACTATTCAACCGTGGTCGCCGTTCCAATACGGCTTCTTTGAAGGTGTATTCCTCGGCAGCGAAAAGTTCCCCGAGCTCAATGCCGCCATCGACGAGCTCGCCGCCCGCTACGACGTCAGCAGCACAACAATTGCGATGGCTTGGCTGCTCCGCCATCCAGCGAACATGCAGCCGGTAACTGGCACGACGAACGTGCAACGGCTTCAAGACTGCATCAAAGCGACTGACATCCGCCTCACCCGCGAGGAATGGTACAGCATTTTCACGGCAGCTGGTAATGTGCTTCCTTAACTTACAGCCCGCTCGGGGATGTAACTTAAGGCTCGGCTCCGGTAGTCTGAAATGCTAACAGGCAAGCCAAGTTCCCTCTTCTCCGCCCTGTCGCCTCCCCTCAGGAGGCTGGAAGGGCGTTGTTGCTGTTCTGGAGCATTTCCCAGTTCAGGGGGTTATACAAAAACACATCCCCCGGTTTTCTGGAGGATGTGTTTCAACATAGAGACTATTTATCCTTTACTGTGGCATCAAACTTCACGATAAAATTCGCTATTTTTGCTTCCAGATTTGGATCTGCTTTAACATTCTTGTTCTGGTAGTAATAGAGAATCACATTGTTATTGTTTACGATGAAGGTGTTATATTTTGAATCCTTATATTGCTCCTGCGTTTTCTTTGCACCTTCCGCATCTTTTTCAAAAAAAAGCAAAAATTTCACCTTTTCATTCAATGTGTAGTCATAATATTCTTCATTCATTTGATCCCCATAAAAAACCTCTAACCCCTCGCTCTTCAACAGATCTCCAACTTCCTTTGCCGTGATCTTGTTTCCGCAAGCGGTCAGGGCTAACAACAAACAAATACAGATGATGAAGGACATGCTTTTTTTCATGATTTTATTTATAACTCCTATGGCTCAATTTCAGATAACAATTAGATTCTCAACGGAAGTAATTATATATAGTATCTCCATCGAGTTTCTAATGGGAATATTTTCTCTGAGCGCGGAGCCAACAGTCTGTTTTGACACCTCTTTCATTTACTTAGAACTAAACGGGTTACTGCTGCAAAATTCTAATGAATCCTCATAGCCTTAGGCGGTCTGAACTCCTCCTCGCAACTGTAATCGCACTAAGCAGCATTAAAAACCGTTCCACCCACATACACCGCAACTACAACTCTAATCGCACGAAACCGCATTAAAATATCTGTCTAGCCACATAAACAGCAACCGCAACTGTAATCGCGCTGAGCAGCGTCGTCAGCAGCACCGCTTCGGCGGCATAATCGGGATCATTGCCGTATTCCAGTGCGAACTGCGCCATGTTGCGCGAGCATGGGTAGGAGCCTGCGATTAGCAGCGCCTGAGCGGTCACACCTTGCAAATCGAGTACCAGGATGACCAGCAACGCAAGCGCCGGGGACACGAGCAGCCGGCCAATCACCGTCAGCGTGAGCGGCAATGAAGGGCGGCGCAGCTTCAGCGAAGCGACCTGAGCGCCGAGCGTGAACAGCGCAACCGCCAGGAACGCGCTGGCGACGTTGTCGATTGGCCGCCACAAGAATGGCGGCAGCTCCAGCCCGCTGGCGCGAAAAGCGATTCCGAGCGCCAGCGCGGCAATGATCGGATTGGTCGCGAGCTGGCGCAGCGCCCCCCATCCTCTCGTTTCGACGGACATGGCGGTAGCCAGGCCGTACGTGTATGTCACGAGATTTTGGAACAGTGTTACGATTACTTGGATTGACATACCGACCGGCTGAGCGGCAAAAACGAGCTGACTAACCGGTAAGCCAAAGTTACCGGAGTTGTTCAGCACAACGCTGTTTTTGAACGTGGATGATGTGCGGCGCTCCAATCGGAAGGCCCGGGAAGCTATCGCTGCGATGAGGATCATGCCAGCATTCTGCAACAGCAGAAACAGAACGACCTCTCCGATAAGCTGTGCCTCAAAGCGGCTTTCATAAATATTCACGAAAGCCAGCGCTGGAAGGAAAACCGAGCTCGTCAGCCGCGACAGCGTGCGGATGTCGAAGCGGTATTTGAGATGCAGGGCTGCACCGGTACCAAGCAACGCGAACACCGGGAAAATTACCTGCAGCAGGATAAGCAGCAAGATGGACATGACTTCCCTTTATCGGAAATCGCGAGGAATGCGCCGGGCCACACCCGTCTCGATAGCCGCGCGGATGACAGCCGCCCGCACTCGGATGACAACCTCCTCGTTGAACACACTCGGAATAATATACTGCTCGCTAAGCTCATCCTCACTCACAGCGGCAGCGATCGCTTCCGCCGCCGCGAGCTTCATCCGCTCGTTGATGGAACGAGCCCGGCATTCCAGCGCCCCGCGAAAAATACCTGGGAAACACAGCACATTATTGATCTGATTCGGATAGTCGCTGCGTCCGGTCGCCATCACCCGTACTAGCGGCTCCGCAAGCTCCGGGTCGATTTCCGGTTCGGGATTAGCCATGGCAAAAACGATGGGATCACGAGCCATGCGCCGCAAATGATCCGTAGTCAGCACGCCAGGACCGGAAACCCCGACGAAAACATCTGCGTCCACGATGACTTCGTCCAGCTTGCCGCGCTCTTGCCCAGGATTGCTGTTATCCGCCAGCCAGCTCCACATCGGATTGCTGTAGGTTTCACCCGCTACGATGGCGCCTTGCCGATCCACAGCGATAACATTGCGCACGCCTGCGGACAGCATCATCTTTGAGCAAGCGACGCCAGCAGCGCCGATGCCAACAACGACAACTTTGATGTCCTCCAGCCCTTTATCCACAATTTTCAGCGCATTGAGCAGGCCTGCTAGCATAACAACTGCCGTCCCGTGCTGATCGTCATGAAACACCGGAATATCGAGCTCTTCCTTCAGCCGCTCCTCAATTTCAAAACAGCGCGGCGAGCTAATGTCTTCCAAATTGATACCGCCGAAGGCGGGCGCGATATTTTTAATCGTACGAATGATGTCTTCCGTATCCCGGGTATCGAGACAAATTGGGAAGCCGTCTACACCTGCCAGCTGCTTGAATAACATCGCTTTACCTTCCATGACCGGCATAGCGCCGTAAGGTCCGATATCACCTAACCCAAGCACTGCTGTACCATCGCTTACAATCGCCACCGTATTACGCTTGATCGTAAGCGAGAATGCTTTGCTCTCGTCCTGATGGATCGCTCTGCATACTTTCGCGACTCCTGGAGTGTACACATGGGACAGTTCTTCGCGATTTTTGACCGGCATCTTGGGTGTGACCTCGATTTTGCCGCCAAGATGCACAAGAAAGGTTCGATCCGAAACGTTCACGACCTTGAGCCCATCCAAGGAAGAGAGATGCTCGATCAGCGCCATGTTGTTATCGTCCGGCACATGAACCGTAATATCCCGGATTGCCGTTTCCTGCGAGGTGCGGATGACATCGGTCGCGATAATATCGCCGCCGCGACTGCCAATCGCCATTGCGATTTCACCGAAGGTGATGGCGGACTTGCGGATTTCCAGGCGGATGATAATTGTTGAGCTGGATGCCATAGATGCTGACTCCTTCCACATGCGTTTATTCTTCCCGCTAGGATAAAAAAATAGGAGAGCGCAGGCCGCTCCCCTCCTTCGCCTCAAACCTTCTTCGCTGATCAACGCTCCTTGCTGCTATAACCTTCTTCGCTACCAGCACTCCTTACCGCTCTAGCCTTCTTCGCTAATCAGCACTTTTTTGCCGCGAAGCTTGAGCAGCAGCGGCACGATGAGCCACAGCACGGCGATGAGCAGAAAGGCGAGCGAGATCGGCTTCGTCAGGAAAATGCTGAAATCACCGTTAGACCCGGTCAGTGCCCGACGCATATTGTTTTCGATCATCGGCCCGAGCACGAGGCCAAGTACGAGCGGTGCCAGCGGATAATCATTTTGCACCAGGAAGTATCCCGCGATGCCGCATCCGATCAGCAGCAGCAAATCGAATGTGGTATACTGCACGGCGTACACGCCGAAGACCGAAATGGCCACAATAATCGGCAGCAGGTACTTGGGCGGCGTCTCAATGATTTTGGCGAATACTTTGACGAGTGGCATATTCAGAATAAGCAGCATCAGGTTGCCGATGAACATACTTGCGATAAGACCCCAAGCGATTTCCGGGTTATCCTCGAACAGAAGCGGACCTGGCTGAACATTGTACATGATGAGCGCGCCCATCAAGATCGCCGTCGTACCGGAGCCAGGAATGCCGAGCGTCAGCAGCGGGATCATCGCACCGCCGGAGGAGGCGTTGTTGGCCGATTCAGGAGCCGCTACTCCCTCGATGGCGCCTTTGCCGAACTTTTCAGGGTGGCGACTTAGCTTTTTCTCCATGATATAGCTGAAAAAGGAAGCAAGTGTTGCGCCAGCGCCCGGCAACACACCGATGAAAAAGCCGAGCAGCGAGCCGCGGGCGATTGGGCCCGCACTATCCTTCAAATCTTGGCGGGTCGGCCGAACGCGGCCAACCTTGACCACCTCTCCGTTCATATAATCCCGGTGGAGAATCGTCTTGAACACTTCACCGAGTGCGAACAAGCCGACGGCAACGGTCAGGAATTCAAGTCCCGTGTACAATACGGGAATATCATAGGTAAAGCGAGCAACACCAGACACATTATCCATCCCAATCGTCGCAATCAACAGCCCTACCACGGTCATGATAAGCGCCTTAGTCATCGACTTGCTGGCGAGACCGCTGACTGCGGCCAACCCAAGCAGCATGAGCGAAAAATATTCAGCAGGCCCGAAGCGAATCGCGATTTCAGACAGCGGCTGCGCCAGCAGTACAAGTCCGATCAGCGAGACAATGCCAGCTATAAACGAGCCAATTGCAGCAATCGACAACGCTGAACCTGCCCTGCCTTGGCGCGCCATTTGGTAGCCATCCAGCGTCGTTACAACGGAGGAGGATTCACCTGGCGTATTAAGCAGGATCGAGGTTGTCGATCCTCCGTACATCGCACCGTAATAAACACCAGCCAGCAAAATAATTGCGCTCGTGGCCGCCGAATCTGGATCCTGCCCGCTCGTAAGCGTAGCCGTAACCGGGATAAGCAGCGCCACGCCGCTCATCGGGCCGATGCCAGGCAACACTCCAACCGCGGTGCCGATAAGCACGCCGACAAAAGCGAAAAGTAGATTTTTCCATTGCAGAGCCGAAACGAAGCCGTCGGCAAGGAATTGCAATACGTCCATGGAGACAGCCTCCTTTTAGTGCGAGTTCAAAAGGTCGCCATTCAGCACCGAGAAGGTTGTGTGAACCAGAAGAAGGAGGAGCGGAGTGTAGGCAAACCTACATGAGCACCGGACTTCGAAGGTGAACACAAGATTCGATGTCGAGTTCGCTTCCTGCTTTACTTCGTGATCAATGGCGGCTTTTTGAACATCCTCTTTTAGCCGATATTCATCCAGACAGGGAAGCCGGGGAGGCTGCCTTCCAGAACTTTGACGAACAAATAGTAAACGCCTATGGAAAACAAGGATGCAACGATCACTGACGTCAGCCACTTGCCCCGTTCAATAACCTGGAAGCCAATCAGGAGAAAAACAAACGTTCCGAACACATAGCCGATGTCTTCCAGAAAGTAAGCATACAGGACAGCTGCAGATACAATGATGAGAAAACGCTTGTAGTCGAGTTTCACCTTCGTGGAAGGGCCGTTGTCCGATTTAGTGCGCATCACCTCATAAAAGAGACGCAAGGCGAGCACAATCAGAAGAAGGCCAAGCCCCAGCGGGAAGATGTCGGGACCGACATTGCTCCCGTAGGAGCTCTCCCCAATTTTGCGGCTTTCCCACACGAAGGCGGCGCCAATTAGCAGGAACGCTACGCTAGCGTATCGGTCGAATGTCTTGTTCATCATGCCTCACCTCGTGTCGGTAGAACCGGATTTATATTTATTTCGCCATGCCGAGCGCAGTCAGCATTTCTTTGATCAGCACTTCTTGCTCACCGAGGAATTTGGAGAAGTCCTCAGATCCTTTGAATTCGGGCTCCCAGGAATTTGCAGCGAGCTCTTTTTTCCAAGCCTCGGATTCATTCAGAGCTTTCAGTTTTTCAGCCCAGTAGGCCTTCTCGTTATCCTTCATTTCCTTCGGACCAAACACACCACGCCAGATTGTGAACTCCGCATCGATACCCGATTCCTTAATCGTAGGTATATCCTTGAAGTCACCGCCAAGCCGCTCAGAAGCGGTAATACCGAGTACTTTGACTTTGCCAGCCTTCAGATACTCGGAAGCACTGGAGATGTCGGTGCCGATTACATCCGCATTGCCACCGAGCAGCGCAGCGATCGCTTCACCGCCGCCATCATAGGAAACGTATTTGACCGACTTTGGATCGATCCCCGCTTTGAAAGCTGGCAGAACGGAAATCAGATGATCCATCGAGCCCGGAGCCGAGCCGCCGGCAAAGGTAATCTTTGTTGGATCTGCTTTCAAATCAGCCATCAACGACTGAATATCGGAGTATTTGGAATCTACCGAGACTACGATCGCTCCAAAGTCCTTCGTCAGTTGGGCTAGCGGTGTCGTATCCTTGTAGCCGTAAGGGGTGTTGCCCTCTTTTTTCAAGTTGTTAATCAAAATTGGAGGTGAACTGACGAACAGCCGATAAGGGTTCTTCGTATCCTGCGTGGCGTACTCCGCCATGAACACTGCACCGCCGCCACCTGGTTTGTTCTCTACGGTCATCGTTTTCTCGACCAGCTTGGACTCGCCAAGCACCTTGGTCAAAGAACGTGCCGTTTTGTCCCAGCCGCCGCCTGCGCCGGACGGTGCAACGACCACAATCGGCTTCGAAGGATAATTATCCGAGCTCCCGCTTCCGCCACCCGAGCTGCATGCCGTCAAGACTACTGCGGACAGAGCGGCAAGCGCGAAAGAGCTCCATTTACGATGTCTAGTGTTCATTCTGTTTCCCCCTTTTGATATCTGAGTTCACATATCGATCAAAATTGATAGCGTTTTCATATTTGGAATGTATCATGCCCAACTGCCGCTCGCCTAGATTGTGAGCATTCGTTGCATTAATCGCATTAGGCTCATTATGATCATTAAGTTCACGGCGATAGCTGCAAACACAAAAAAGGCCATGGCATCCGGGCGCTCGGATCGTCATGTCCTTTGGAGATTATATTTAAATAAGTTGAACTTAGAAGTAGTCATGCCAAGATCGAACGCGCATAAGTGAGAACCGTTTTGAAAAAGAAGGATTCCGTATCCACCTTGCCTACAACGACAGCATTAAGAGCGGCTAAATCAAGCGACTTGAGCTGATCTGTCAAAACCACTCCTGAAAGCTGTTCGTATCCGGCGGCTAGACTTGAATCAACTTTGATCCCGGCAGGCACTTCCACCTCGAAGGCATAACCTTTAGCCTGATTCGTAACAGGTACAACGACAGCAAAATTGGAATAAGACGGATCAATCAGCCCATCCGATAAAATAAGTCCTGGACGGTATCCGGCCTGTTCATTGCCAGCGTTCGGCCTGAATTGCATCCAGACTATGCTTCCACGTTCAACGTTTCCTATGATCGACATTAAATAATTTCATCCCCCATGGGCTCTTCAACATCTCCATGACTTCGAACATCCGATTTAGATGATCCCCGCAAGGAAAGGAAGAGTTCGCGTAATGATTGTTGGTCGTTACTAGCCGGAAATGCAGGCCGCAAAACCAATTCCCCATTATCGGCAACATGAAAGCCAATTTCTGTACCTTCGTTCAGCTTCGCTACTTTACTCACTTCTACAGGAATCCGAAGCGCCAGGCTATTCCCCCAAGTACGAATCGTACCTTTAGCAATAGGTTCAGCTGGAATAGTCAAATGGATCAGCTCCTCACTGCTTTTATGAGTCAAGTATATCATTCCCTTCCCAACATGTATATACATAAGTATATACATCAATATATACATTAGAAGGGGATTTATACCCATGACCTATACAAAGGTTCACGTTTTAAGCTGCGATACCGCAGCGGATCTTTTATCTACAGCATCCTTGGCTGCTGCATTTGCGTCCACATCATTAGTCGATGTGCTATTTTTATAATTGCCTGCGGCCACAATAGCCGACAACAACACTAGCCCAGCCATCTTTGCGGAGTAATTATTTTTCATAATAATCTACCTCTTTCATGGATTCCATTTATTTAACATTTATATTCCATCCGGTTTTGGTTTTCCTAGCGCTCTGCGCATCTGTGAAAGTGCTTGTCCTCGCCTTCCAATGTCTTAAGTATAGAGCCTCAATCTTTAGAGAAGCTTAAAACAACCTTCAATTAAGCTAAAGAATAGGCCCAATGAGTGGTAAGACGCGCTCGAAATGAGTTGTACTAACAAGGGGCCCTCCCCATAGTCAATCATAAAATGACTTAGGGACTGCCCCTTTATGAAAGTTCCTATCGCTGCGCTTTAACACCAGGGAAACTGGAAGCGCCTCTACTTGTCGACGCACATCCTTACGTAACTGAGAGAGCTTATTTCCCCTCAAAACAGGCTCCAAATTATGTAACGGAACTGAGAAGTGTTATTTGAGTCAAAATGATGATTTTCCCAAGAAGTACCCTCAATTAGCGTCTCTCAGTTTCGTTACGCCTCGAAAACCCTCCATTTTGTTGAAATAAGGCTTCTCAGTTCCGTTACGCTACACGAGGGAGGAATTCAAATGAATGGACAAGCGAAACTCAGAGCGCGTAGCTTGACCATTCATATATAAGCGAAAACTCAGAACCCCTCAGAATCGAAAACGATGCACAGCCATCCGTCTTCCGCCTATTTTCTACTGGCGGCCTAAATAACCAAAGGGCAGGCCCTAAATCATCCAAAGATGACTTAGGGCCTGCCCCTCGAAGCAATGCAATCAGCTTCTAGCTTCATCAGGTTGTACTCTGCGTTGTCCTGACGCATAGTCAGCGGCCAGCTCAATCGCAGGCAAAGGAGTCTCTCCCGCCTCCACCATACGGTTCAGCAGCCGAGCTTTCATCACATCGGCAACCTGGCGATGCGAAGCTGCTCCCGCCAGATTCGTCAGCTCATAAGGATCAGCATAAAGATCGTATAAGTACGTTTCTACATAATGATCGGAGCCGGAATATGCGAACGGATCTTTGCCTGGAGCGCCCACCCCATACTTCCACCTTTTTGTCCGCACGGCACGCGCAACCTCCGACTCGCTAATCTGCACAAAAACATCCTCTGGCCAATCCTCCGCTTTACCCTGTACCAAAGGCAGAATCGAACGGCCCTGCATATCTTCCGGAACAGGGATGCCAGCGGCATCAAGCAACGTAGGTGGCAAATCAATCAAGCTAACCAGCTCCTGGACTTGGCGTCCGCCAAAAAAGCCCGGTCCGGTAAACGCTGTTGGCACACGGATAGAAGCATCATGTACGGATCGTTTGTATTCGCCATTGCGTGTTTTGAAATGATTTCCGTGATCAGAAGTGAACAGTACGATGGTATTCTCGTCGAGTTGAAGCGACTTGAGTGCATCAAGAATCCGGCCCAGCGCTTCATCAAGCCGCTTCACCATGCCGTAATACCCGCCAATATGTTGATGCGTTGTTCCTCCTAGAGCGGCCAGGTCGGGCGGCAGCCAGGTGCTGGCATACCGCTCGGCATATCCGTCCGGAGCCGGATAATCGTCCCGATGATTCTGGTGATGAGGCTCCAGGTAGGAGACAAAAAGGAAAAATGGATCTTCCTTATGGCAATCAACGTAGCGAATCGCAGCATCAGTCAACGCATCCACCCGATAGCCGGGAAGCTTGAC
Organism: Paenibacillus herberti; assembly: GCF_002233675.1. Classification (GTDB taxonomy): domain Bacteria; phylum Bacillota; class Bacilli; order Paenibacillales; family Paenibacillaceae; genus Paenibacillus_O; species Paenibacillus_O herberti. Next base: position 717,497 of record NZ_NMUQ01000002.1, read on the forward strand.
CGCATTGCCGTTATTGTCATAAAGCGTTGTGTCATAGGCATCCGAGCAAAATTCCAGCACGTCGGCAGCCAGCCATTCCTGATATCCGCCTCTTTTCTCAACCGGAACCGGCTCTTGATGAGCCAAATGCCATTTCCCGATGTAACCGGTATGATACCCGGCTTCGTTGAAGTAATGAGCCAATGTTTTGGAGCCTTCCGGCAAAGGAATGCCGTTCTTAAAACATCCAGTCGTTGTTGCATACTTGCCTGTCTGCAAGCAGGATCGCGCCGGCCCACACACCGGCTGACAAGTGAAAGAATGAGTCAAATGGGCTCCCTTGAGAGCCATTCGGTCAAAGTTCGGCATCAAGCCAAGCGGATTGCCATGCAATCCTGACGTATCCCAGCGTTGTTGATCGGTGAAAAATACGATGACATTCGGCTGCTTACTCAAGTACCTTTTCCCTCCATTAATCTAGGATGATTATTCTTTTACTCCACCTGCGGTCAAGCCCTCAACCATGTAGCGCTGAAGGAACATAAATACGATGAGCAAGGGAATCGTTGCCGCCGCTGCCGCTGCTGTGGCGCCAGACCAGTTGGCCGAATATTCACCAAGGTAGGTCAGGGACAGACCGGGACTAAGCGTTCTTTTGTTAATATCGCTAACAAGCGTTAGTCCGAACAAGAAGTCATCCCAGGCAATGAGGAAGGTATAAATGGCGATGGCCATAATGCCCGGCTTGGAGAGAGGTACGATGACAGCAAACAAAGTTTTGAAGCGGGATGCTCCATCGATCTCAGCCGCTTCCTCCAGCTCTCGCGAAATCCCGTTGAAAAAGGTGCGCATCAGCATAATGCTGAACGGCAGTGAGGCTGAAGTAGAAGCTAAAATGAGCACATAATGAGTGTTCAGCAGATTAAAAGCTTGGTACTGGGAGTAGAGGCCAATGACCAACGTTACCGTGGGGAACATTTGAGCAGACAAAAAGAGGAGTGTTAAAAGATTGCTGCCTTTGAACTTGAACCGCGAGAGTGCATATCCGGCAAAGATGGATACAAAGATACACAAGACGGTGGCGCCGGAAGCGACCAGAATCGTGTTTTTATAAAAGGTAAGAAAGACGGATGATCCTAATATTTCTTTGTAGCTGCTGAAGTCAGGATTTACGGGAAACCACTTAGGTGGAAGCTGCAGCAGGTCGGCGTTTGTATGCAAGGATGTTACGATGATCCAATACACCGGGAACATGAGGAACAGAAGAATGGCTCCTAGAAAGATGTAGCTCCCCAGCTCGGAGGTGCGCGGTGTTGAACTTTGAGGCCTAGTGAATTTGAGGAGCCGTTTAGCGATTTGATTCAAGTGAGAAACCCCCTATCTGTCGTCCCGGTTCATGATGCGGGTAAAGACCATCGAGAAGGCAAACAACAGCAGCAGCCAAATAACGCCGATTGCCGAAGCTTTTCCCATCTCATACTGCGAAAAGGCCGTAATATACGTATGAATAGCGAGTGATGTTGTGGCTCCTGCCGGCCCGCCGTTCGTAAGCGTAAAGAATAAGGTGAACATCTGGAAGTTATTCACGATCATAATGAGAGCAACGCTGCCGATTACGGGCTTCAGCATCGGAAGGGTAATCTTTCTAAATACCTGCCAGCCGTTGGCGCCGTCGATTCGAGCTGCTTCATACAGACTGCTTGAAATGCCCTGCAAACCTGCCAAAAGCATGACCGCAACCAAAGGCGTTTGCCGGAACACCGCCACCACAATGATGGACGAAAGAGCGTAATCCGTGCTGCGCAGCCAGTTGATATTGTCATCAATGATGCCTAAGTTAGTTAGCACATAGTTGAGCACGCCATAATCGCCTTGATAAATCCACATGAAAATAAGTGCGGAGACAATCGTTGGAATCGCCCACGGAATCATAATGATGCTACGGAAAAATCCGCGGAACCGAATATTCCGATTCAATACTATAGCAAGGGACATCCCGATAACTAAATCGAGTATGACCGTAATGACCACATATCTTAAAGTTACGGTTAAGGAATGATAAAAATCGGATGAGCGCAACAGTTCCGTGTAGTTGGCAAAGTTGTTCCAATTTTGTTCAGGAGCAAGCAAGGAGTAGTCGGTGAAGCTCATTAAAACAGACTTGATTAGCGGGCTAATAATGGTAAGTGCCAGCAGTGCAAACGCCGGTAACATCAAGACGGATGCAAAAATGATGTTTTTATGATGCCGGGTTAGTCTCACATTCAATTTCTCTCACCCCATCCAGTATCTTGTGACTCTAAGAAGAAAGGCGGAAGCATAGCGCCGCTCCCGCCACATGCTGATCTCTATTTTTTGTACAGCTCTTTAATTTTGGGCATAACAGTGGCAATGGCTTCATCTGGGCTTTTTCCACCCTCGGTTACCATCACGATCATATCGGTGGAGTTTTTCATCGCATTGTCGAACTTTGGATTTTTGGAAGGGAGCGGTGAAGCTGTTTTCATTTGAGTATTGAATATTCTGGAGTAATCGTCCTCGTTCATTTCTGGCAGCTCGGAGATCGACTTACGCGCCGACATAACCCCATTCAGCTTGTGATAAATGCCCATAGCCTCTTTGGATACGAGGTATTCCACGAATTTAGCAGCCGCTTCTTGCTTCTCACTACCAGCTGTTACGATCAACTGATGCTCCGTGAAGAACGTTTCGCTTTTGCCCGTTTTACTTACAGGTACAGTTGTTACGCCCCACTCTTTATCAAATTCAGCACCTTTGCCGCTCATATTGCGGAAGTTCGTGCGGCCGAAGTCGCCGTCAACCAGCATGCCGAGCGCTCCCGTTGCGAACATAGGTCTAAGATCAGCCATTGCAGCGCCTTGAGGGGATACTTTATTGTCGATGAGATCTTTCATGTATAACAGGGATTCTTTCAGCGCCGTTCCTTGATCGTAAACAATGTTACCTTGATCATCGACGAATTTGCCGCCGAACGAATAACTGATGCGAAGCAGCATATTGCCGGTGTAGGAATCAGAAGCTCCCGTTTCGCCGATGCCATAAATAGGAGTGCCGTTCTCATCTTTGCCGAGAGCTGCAATTTTTTTGGCGTTTTGGATCATTTCATCCCAAGTTGTCGGCGGTTTCTCCGGGTCCAGGCCCGCTTTGGTGTAAAGGTTTTTATTCCAGAACAATGCGCTCGGATGCGGCGCCCATGGCATTGCCATTACTTTTCCATCGAATGTGACACCTGCTTTGCTGGCATCCACGATGTCGTTGATGATCTCTGCATTGAGCAGATCTTGCGCGGGCGCTGCCACATTGGCTCCCACGAAGGCCGGAGTGAAGTTCTGATTGGACATGGTCACATCTGGCGGATTGCCGCCGGCCGAGCTGACCAGAACCTGGTCTTTAAACTGGGCAAACGGGATTCCGATTGATTTCACCTTGATGGATGGATTCGCTTTTTCAAACTCTGCGATCAATTGGTTGTAAGCTTCTTTCGTTCCGTCCTCAACGGAGATCCAGTTAGCAAACGAAATTTCAACAGGCTTGTCCGTTGTGCTTTGAGGAGCAGCAGATTCCTTAGTTGAGTTCGTATTGCTGGCCGTGTTTGACGCCGGACTGGAATTCGATCCGCAAGCCGCAAGCGCCGTCATCAAGCTTAACGCCGTAACGCCCATCGCCATTTTATTCCACTTTTTCATATTGACTCCCCCGCCTTTATGTTCATGATTGCGGCTGTATCTCTGTGCCGTGTTTTCATTATAAGAAAAGAAATGGATCATTTTTGTTCTTATTTTCGGCATCTTTGGTCATGTTTTCACAACAAAAAGCCCAGCTCTCGAAAGAAAGGCGGGCTGTATTCCTCATATTTTCTTACGTTTAAATTCCAAAGGCGTCATGCCGGTTACTTTTTTAAACACCTTGGATAGATAACTGCCGTCTGGATAACCGACGATTTCAGGCAATTGACCGATAGGGATATTCCCTTCTAAAATAAGAGCTTTGATTTTATCGATTCGCACCAGCGTGACGTAGTCATTGTAGCTGCTGCCCGTTTCTTTTTTGAACAGCTCGCTGAGATAGTTTTTGTTCAAATGCACATAATCCGCCGCTTGCTGCAAAGAGGCGCCGTCTGCATATTGTAGTTTCACATAATCACATACTTTGCGGATTGCCTCGCTGTAAGGATGCCGCAGCATGTCGGCGGTTGCAGTGACATCGGATGCACGAGCAAGCAACCAACTCGTCACATGTCCAAACGTAGGCAAGTTGACCATTTCCTCATGCGGGCTATCCCTATCGGGCGAGTGGCCGTTATCACCTGATGCAACGCTCAATCGGCGCAGCATTCGCTGCAGTAAAAAGACAGCTTCCACGCCAAAAGCCTTTACTTCTTTTTCGCTCCATACCATCTTCCTCCCCACATCCTCCAGCACTTCTTGAAGATAGGGAGAGATCATCTCAAATTGATTGGTGTCCAGCAGTTCCGATAGGGTTTGCAAATACTTCTGCAAAGGGGTATGGGCAGCATTCGGCGTCATCGGCTCATCGGAATGCCAGGAAATATTTTTCCTACCGTAAAATCGCTTATGACTCAGCACCGCTCTTGCCTCTTCCAATTGCTGACCTATAGAAGAGAATTGCAGGGCAGGCAAGCTGATCCCGACAGAAACCGATAATCCAAGATGATCCTGCAAGTAGTTAGAGATGCGCTGTGCATACTGCAGCGTCGTTTCCCGCAGCGACTTCTCGGACCAGTGCCCGTAGTTGAACAGCGCGACATAATACTCCTTTTCAAAAACGAAACAGCAGCCGCTCTCCGCCTCTGTAAGCAAAGTCTCATCGATTATGTTCATCACGGCGGAGTCCAGCAGCACAGAGTCCTGAATTTTCACTTGTTCCTTCCGATTAGCTGGATCATCGCTCCGAATGACCATCACCATCAAATGTTTGCTCCGCAGCGGAATACGCAGCGTCCCCATTTTCTCCTCAAACTCGTGAGCGCTGATCTTCTTCCCATACACCAAATCGCTGAAAAATAACGATCGCAGCGCCAATTGATTAACATTAATCGTGCTTTTCAAGCTGTACACTTCTCGGTCGCGCAGTCGTTCCTTCTCGATTTCTTGCTTGACCCTTCCCAAAACCTTGCTAAGATCGGAAGCGGTTATTTCCGCCTTTAGAATATAATCACTCGCGCCCGCTTTAATCGCTTCAGACGCATATTGAAACTCACTGTATGAGCTCAGAATAAGACTTTCAATCGCAGGCCGCTCTTGTTTCAAGATGCGGATGAAGGAGATGCCGTCCATGACGGGCATTTTAATATCGGTAATGACAACGTCGACATCCATCGTCCTGCAAACGTCCAGCGCCTCTTTCCCATTGCTGCATGACGCAACCAGATTTATTGGAAGCTCCGTTTTACTTAGTAGGATCTCCAGCCAGCGCCGGATTTGAGCTTCATCGTCGACAATTACGATATTCAAGTCTCTTTCAACTCCTCTACTCGAATGAAACAAGGCCAGCTAAGCAGAATACAGGTTCCTTCATTACCGGAATAGATCACTTCCAACCCGTATTTATTGCCAAAATGAGTTTGCATCCGGGTATGTACATTATGAATTCCTACCCCGCTTGCAGTAGCTAACAGTCTTTCCGTCAGTGAAGATCCATCCTCCGCCGCATCGGCTTCTATCGCAGAAATTCCGACGCCATTATCCGTAATCCGCAGCTTGATTGTATCCTTGTCCTGCCAGCCCTCAATCGTTATTTTCCCTGGGCCAGTCTTCGGTTCGATGCCATGGAAGATCGCATTTTCCACCAGCGGCTGCAGCAGCAGCTTCAGCGTTCGATAGGAACCTATCTGCTCTTCTACGTGGATATACACCTGCAATTTGTCGTATTGCCGCGCCATCTGTATGTTCACGTAATTTTGCAGGTTGTCGAGTTCCTCGGCAATCGTGATGTATTCACTTTCGTCGGAGAGAGTTTTTCTGAGCAGCTTCACTAGCGATACAATGACTTGATCTACTTTGTCCACCGGTTCTGTGACGAGCATCGAGCGGATTGAGGCAAGCGTGTTATATAAAAAATGAGTACTGATTTGCGATTGCAGATTTTGCATTTCGGTCTTTCTTTTTAACTCCTGCTCCATAATGACGCGGTCCCTTAAATCTTCGATATTCCCGACCATCCGATTGAATTTATAGGCTAGCTCACCAATTTCATCATTGCCCCCAATGTCCGTTCGCTCACTCAGATCGCCCATCTCGACCCGCTTCATGCTCGTATACAACCTGCGAATGGGCACCGATAATCGCTTGGCGATCCAGTAGGACATAAGCACGGAAAGCAGCATTAACACGGCAAGGACGATTAAAGTCAGCCATTGCGACTTGTTTACATCTTGAAGCAGCATATCTAGCGGTGTATAGGACACGAGGGTCCAGCCTGTGCTCTCTACTTTGTAATAGGTTACTAACATCGGTTTGCCGTCTTTGTTTACGTTGAAGTTACCCTCATTCCCAACAAAAGAGCTATAATACGCCGAGTCCAGCATGGAATCGCCGAGCCTTTGTTTATCCGTCGCGGAAATTACGGAGCCCGCTTTATCGAAAATAGTCATTTGCTCGTCTGCGGTAACGGCATCCGCATACTGCTTGTACAGAAAGCTTTCGCCAACATTAATCATCAAAAGGCCGATAGGTTTGTTGTTTTCGAAGTCTTTCAGCAGTCTGACCGCCGATACATATTGATCTTCATCGATCGTCGGTTCGAGACGTTGTGTAGCGTTGGACACCCAAGTAATTCGACCGTCCTGAGCAACGGCTTCTTGGTACCAAGGATACTCTTGCAATGTGTTTATGCCGATACGCGGGCCATTATAGAAGGTGTGCAGCTCCACGTTGTTGAATCCAAAAATGGAGGTGTAATACTCCAGCCACGTATATGCATAGCGATAAGTTACAATCAGCTTGGTCAGGAATTGCTTCTGCAGCCGTTCCTGGTAAGCTTTGTCGCCAGCTGGGCTTAGCAGCAAGGATCGCAGCTCTTCATTGGAAAAATAGATCGTTGAAATCGCATTCAAATCGGAAGCCATGATCCCGATTTTTTGGGAAATAAGTCGGAGGGAGTTCAGCTTAGCCGCCCCTGCTTGTTCTTCAATCGTGTTTCTTGAAATCGTTAAGGAAATATAACTGAATAAACCGAGGGGCAGGACGACCAGCGCCAGGAAGGAGAGGAGCATTTTCTGCTGTACGCTGCTTCGCTTGATGAATAACCACTTAAGCATGAAATTCCCCTCACCTTCCGAAAGTAACTCTAGCATTGGTTTCGGTTTTAATATGGACAATTATAATACAGTCGGATGGTGAGGACTTGCCTCGTTCAACTAACTGTTGTACAAAAGGCTCGCGCTCTCCAGGGTGATGGAATTTTATCGCTTCGTAAAGCTCTGACGTCTTCTCTTGATCAACCGTCGGATCATATATATTCACCTTATCGCTAGCCCTGCACTGTACATCCTTCAATCCTAAGCGGTGAAAATATAACGGGAGTTTCAAGCCGATATTCCCGTCTTTGCCTGTACGCCTAACATCCCGTTCGAATAGCTCTTGAAGCAATCCAAGCGGAATCGCTCGCGACTGCTCAATTCCCTCGAAATAGAAACTGGCATTATTGCTGATCCAATGCGTCTCAAATGCGACTAACATCCCTTCAGGCCTGACACAATGAATCATTTTTTCAAGCATTTTCAGCGGATCGCATTGATGAAGTAGAACCGCGTGGCAGACAGCGAGGTCATATTGTTTCTCTTAATCCGCAGCCAAAATCAATGATTTGGATCGGTTTCTCAATCTTCCAGACTTTATCAACAAGAAATTGAATGTAGTCGTCGTTATAATATAGGTCTACTGATTTCTTTAAATACTCGAATGACTATCCCAATAATACGTCTCCATCCTGCATCTCCTCTTCCTTTTATTACAAGCTGCGGTCGCTAAAAAAATGGTACTGAAAATTCCCATTTAAATATAGACTTATATGTAATTTTGTTCTATCTTATTGTTTATCCATGCCTTTAGCGATGATTCTGACTTGTTTATTTCATTGGTGATTGTTACAAGTATTCCTGAGAATCATCCAGTCCAAAGCGAAAAACCAATCAACATCCACTCCGGCGAGCCGTTTGAACAGCATCGCTTTTCCTTCATAACCGGCATCGCGCCGTACGGGCCGATGTCTCCGAGTCAAATCAGGCGCAGCGAGTTGAGCTTGACCGCACCGGCCTGCTCCTCAATCGTGTTGCGGCAGCTGGTGGGAATAGGAAGTATGGATGAGCCCGCACCATTCTAACGATCTCTCATATGATGCTGATATAGCTCTAATGGGAGGCTTCTTTATGAAATTAGGAACCGTATTAGTTTTGTTTATTTTACTAGTCATTGTTACGAGTGTTTTTTACAGTCCTGTCCAAGAGCGTAGTCCAGAGAACACAGGCCCCGGGATTTTGGCTTCGTCTACATTCTACGTTTATAATGAGACGGCCAACTTTACTATGGCAGGATACGATTTTTCTGGAAGTTTCGAGGAACCGCTTCCTGACCCCAGAAACCATATAATCGTACCGGGTCGTCGATCAATCTTTCAACTCATTGCGCCGAGATGCAGCTATCCCCCTCTTGTTGTCTGCACTGGGTCCGGTGTAGCACCTTTTTCAATAATTAATCCTCAAGGTAATCAATTAGGATACGTTCACGTAAAGTTATCCCTGTTAAAAATATCGGGGGGCCCTCTTACAGGCATTGGTGTGGATGTATTTAGCGCCCCGGTTGTCGCCGTAACGCAGAATGGAAACACCGCGATAATTAGGGATATTTGACCGTCAAATTTCATGCGAGATTTATGCCAAGAAACATTCTAGCTGTTCAATAGAAAAAAGCTCATATATAAGACAGAAATCACCCTGATCTGCACCCCTTGGAATAAACATTGGAACCCTTTTGGGTATGACAAATGCTATCCTAGGTGAACTACACACCACCTTCGCTAACGCTTAGAGGTGGGTGCTTCCTATTCAATAGAACTAACGTTCCAAGTTTTTCTAGGCTCTAAGGGATGTTCCATCCCCAGCATGTACCATTTACATGACTAATTTAAGCAAGTTTTGGCTGCGTTTATATCTCGGTCATGCACCGTTCCACATTCAGGGCATAGCCATTGTCTTACAGCTAAATCCTTTGTTCCAGCATGTTTGTATTCACATACATGAAACAACTGGCTGCTGGCATTTATCTTATTGTTTATCCATGCCTTTTTTATCAACCGGTTACAGCATTTAAGCATGCTGCTTTTTTATTTTCTCAATACCCAAAAGGAGGTGTCCCACAAGCCTATGGCCTGCGGGACACCTCCTTTTGAATCTTACATTTCAAACAGCTTACTTAACTAAACTCTTAAGTAGCTCATTTTTCACTTTCACGCGACGGGACTTGAACAAGAAATAATGAACGGGAGAGATCAAGACTATTATGCTACGCAGTATTATATTAATTATCCTATTATTAATGACAACGGGATGTGAGATGGGAATAAAAAGGGGTGACTTTACACAAGAAGCATTGAAAATTTTTGAAATATTAGAAATTAGTATTGAGCACATCGGATTTCCTCAATCTGAAATAGAAAATATAAACGCTTTTTACGATAAGGAATTTAACCCCAAAGATGAAGATTAAGAAGTTGATAATGCGGGTGCACGTTAATTTTCTTTTGGACATGAATCTTAAAGATAGAGACGACCCGAAAAATAAAAAAGTAGCGGAAGAGCTATCTAATGAACTTAAGAAAATCAGGAAACAACTGTCCTCATCCAGTAAAGAAGAGTAAGCAGCATGACATTGAACCTATTCTTCAATAATACTCAAAAAAAACAAGCTGGCCCCGGTAATCGACCGGGGCCAGCTTTCTTCTACACTAGTTAGTATCTACTACACGGGCTTGATTTATTTAGCAGCCGCCTTCAACCTCTCAAGAAGGTTCATCACAATCTGTGCCGCCTCCGCGCGAGTCGCTTCGCGCTGAGGTGCAAATTGGTTCTTGCCCATGCCTTGCATCAGCGACGCTTCCGACGCTGCCGCTACATAGGACTTTGCCCACGCAGGGATACTCCCAGCATCGGCGAAGGAACTAGTGCTTCCCTCTTGCACCGGAAGGCCAAGTGCGCGAACGGCCATAACGGCCATTTCGGTGCGGGTAATGGTTTCACTCGGAGCGAACTGATCGGCGCTTCGTCCCGATACGATGCCTGCCTTGACGGCGGCGGCTACGGCATCCGCATACCAGGAATCATTCGGCACGTCACTGAACGCTGAAGCTGTTCCACCCGTCTTTAATTGCAAAGCATTGACCAGCAGAGCTGCGAATTCTGCTCGCGTCGTTTGGCGATTAGGACTGAACAGATCAGCTTCTGTTCCCTGTACGATATGCTTCGCGGCAAGAATCTGCAGTGTGCGCTGGGCCCAATGTCCCGCAGGAATATCAGAGAAGCTTTTTTTGTATTCAAGGACAGCATAAGTGCCGGACTGCTCAACATTGAGTTCGACTTGCTTGTTGGCTTTATCGGATACGCCGCCGACGTACTCCCAGCTCTTGGTGTTGGTATCATAGGCGTAAATACCGATAAGCTCCGAATCTACTTCTTTGGAATCGTAAGGAAGCGCGAGTGTAACACCCTCGTTTAAAACTCCCGCTATTGACTGGCTCTTACCCGAAATCAGCAAATTGATGCTAACTTCATAGGCTTGTCCCGAGGCTTTCAGTCCGCTGGTCACACCAGGGGCCTTTGATGAATCCTTGATCGGATTAAGCTTCACCTCAACCGACGCATCACTGCTGTTGCCAGCCTTTTGCTTGAGCGCTTTGACTGCCGCTTCGCTCAGAGTGATGACAACGTCACCTCGTTTTACCTGAATCTCGACGTCATTCAGCTGAATCAGAGAAATGATTGCTTTTTGGTGCTGTGAATTAAGCTCAGCAACAGCTTTTCCTTCCTGAATCTGTACGTTACTTAAAACCGAAGGATCAGGAGTTGCTGTGGCTGCAGGAGTTCCAGTTGGTGTAGAAGTTCCTATTGGTCCTGGCGTTGCCGTTGGTTCTGGTGTTACCGTTGGTCCAGGTGTAGCTGTTGGCCCTGGTGTTACCGTTGGTCCTGGTGTTACCGTTGGTTCTGGCGTCGTTGTCGGCGTCGGGCTAGGCCCGGAAGCAACCATCAATGCCACTTCATCGGAAGAAACACTCTCGCCGTAAGCGTTGTGAGCTTTGACGGCGAAGTAATACGTTCCAGCTTCCAATGCAGCCGTCTCGTATTCCGTGGCGCTACCCGCGTTCAGTACATTCGGGTAAACACCGCTTTCCGTGCCGTACAGCATGCTGTAGCCAGTCGCATCAGCGGAAGCGGACCAGTTCAGCTTCGCTTTTTTGTTTTCAACGGAACCGCTCAAGGTCGGTACGGCGAATGGCGTACTTTTCAGCAGCAAGTAACCAAATTGATCCGGCGCCTTAATGGAGCCGATGCCGCTGTTGTACTCAATCCAGCCGTTGCGTACGTCGCTGTTGCCTGAATTCGGACGGCTGCTGTCGCTGTAGTTGGCCAGGAAGGAAATGCCGAGCTCGGAGCCCTCTTGCGCCGTCACTCCTGCAGGCAGCAGCTCATTCCAAGGAATGGACATTTCATAGACTGTTTTCTTCGTTGCTTCGTTACGGCTCACATGGAACGAACCGGCCGTGAATACACCTGCTTGACGTCCAGCAACAGCATTGAAGCGGTAAGCCAGCATTTGGCCCGTATTGGAGAGGCCAAACGCAATCTCGGAATAGCCTTTGGCTCCCGGCTTATTGCCTCTTTGCGGATCAATCGCCAGCTGAACGCTGGAGCCCTTCCACAGATCGGCTGCATTTGTAATCGCCAAGTTATGCTTTTCCTCGGTAATTTCCATCGCCAGGTAAAGGTTGTTGCTGTCCCAGCTCGTGTAGCCTTTGCCGGATAGCTTTTCAGGCGTCCAGCTTTCCTTGAAGCCCTTTTCCATTTCTTTGACCTGAGCAGCCTTGTTCATCTCAAAACCAACCGAAGTCCACTCTTCCAAGTTTCCGTCGATGGCAGGAGCTTTCGCAACGGAAAGGCTGCGCAATGCGTCATGCTGCTTAATAATGTTCATCGCCTTGGATTCCGTAACCGCGCCGGACTGCTCATGGACGCGGTATTGCAGCGTATGCTGACCTTTGCCCAGTCCTTTGACCGTATAGGTGTAAGGATGCTGAGTCAGCTCAGCCAGACGCTGTCCATCCCCGTAAAGCTCCACTTTGGCGATGTCTCCGAAATTCGCCAGATAAGGCGTCACCGTAAATTCCGCCGTCCGAACCATGTCGCCCTCACGCAGAATATTAAAGTCTACGACCTTCGCCGATGCCGGTGCACCAGGGATTTCTCCTGTTACAGCCGACAGAGCAGCCGATGCCGGACCGTTGTTACCATTGAAGTCTTCTGCTTCAACTTTGTAATAATACGTTTGATTCGACTCCGGACGCTCCCGATCAACGAAAGTGGCCTCTTTCGCTTCTCCCACCATATTGGCGTAGGACGGAGTGAACTCCGGCGTTGTGCTGCGATAAATGTTGTAATGAGCAATGCCGCTTCCCGTATCGGCAGCAGCAGACCAGCTCAACTGCACATATCCGTTGACGGTTGCTGTAACGTTTTGAACGGCAGCCGGCGCGGAATCGTCCAGCTCAGCCACTTGCGATCCCATATCGAATCCAGTTGCGGATTGCCATGAAGCGAGGCTCTCGTAAGCCGTGCCGAATTGGCTGGCGCGGAACGCGCTTCCCTCACTGTACACGCGGTTGTTGTTAATCTCGTTGATCAGCGTATCTTGACCAATGTTGAACACGGACGTGCCCGTAACGCCCGATTTCAAAACGATGTTATTACTGTGAATACGGTTGCCCGAATAGTAGCCGTAAGGGTTGGACGAGCTGTTGATGGCGTTAGTGCCTACTACATCGACAATAATCGTGTTGCCCGCTACTTCGATGTCGTGAAGCCCCGTGGACAGATCAGGACGGCCCGTGAAGCTGCCGAGCGCGATTTGGCCTTTGCCATTGCCTTGCTCGCCTTTGTTGCCTTCCACTTTGTTGTTGTTGATCTTCGCGCCGCGATTACTCATCGTCGTGAAGCCATTGCCCTTGTTGTCATGCGTATAGTTGTACTCGACGGTAATGTTATCGCAATACCAGTCGACATTGATTCCTGCTCCATCGTAGCCGGACTCGGAATCTTTCATCTCGGACACCTCATTGAAGCGAATGACCGAGTCGCGGGAGGAGATGTACCATAAACCGCCAGGCCCATAACCACTGGAGTTGGCTTGTCCACCGGCGCGCACGATGTTGCGCTCAATCGCGGAATCATGGGCGTTTTGCACGACGATGCCCTGGTTGCCCATGTTGTACACTTCATTGCTAACGACGTACAGATTTCCGTAGGACAACTGGGAGCGCAGCTCTTCTTGCTTGACGTTATCCCAGCCGGATGTCGTGATGCCATACCAGCCCAGATCATGCACCTTATTGTTGGAAATGACGATATCATTAGCGATTTCCTTGTAGTCGCCGCCCGGCACCTGTGCCGTAACGACGATTCCATTCGTGTTCGTATCCGGAGACGTGCTGAACACTTCGTTGCCGTCGATTCGCAGCCCCTCGTGAACGCGAGAATTATCGTACTCGATCTTAATGCCGTTCGTCACACTGCCCCAGGCAAGCTTTGAGGAAGGGACAGCTTCAACGGCCAGTCCTTGAATGAGCCAGTGACTCAGGTTGAGGCCAAGAACAACCCCGCTGCCCGGAGCATTCGCAGAGATTTTCGGCTTGTCCCCTGTACCGAAGGATGCAATTGTAATCGGCGTTTCTTTTGTACCCGAGCCCCTAAGCGTCAGCTTTTCATTCCAAGTGTCGCCGGATTTAAGCAAAATACGGTCGCCCGGCAGGAAAGTCATACCGCTGATTTTGCCCATCGTTTTCCAGGCTGCCGCTTCGGTCAGACCGTCATTGGCGTCATCGCCTGTGCTGGAGCTGACGTAATACGTGGTATTACCGTCCGAAATAGCCGGGGGAGCTTCTTTCGCAACGATCACATTGTCATAACTCGCTTTGGCGTTGGAAGTGCGCAGCGCGATATGGCCGGATGCAAACGCCGTATCCTGCGCCGTCACAAGCTTAGAGCCATTTACATAAAGCTCTAGAAACTTGCCTGTTGATACGCCTTTAAGTAAATAGGAGACGCCGCTGCTCATCGTAAACGATGCTTCCCCAAGCGTCGTTTCAACTCCGCCGTCGACTTTCACGATTTGCAGCTTGCCGCTTCCCGCATACAACATGCGGTATCCATCGCCGTTTGCTCCACGGCGCAGCGTTACTCCTGCCGATCCGTCCGCCGCAATTTCGCTTGGTTTAATCTGCGTCTGTACGGAGTAGTTCGTCCAGACATCCTGACCGTTACGCGATTCACCGCCGCCAGCATCCGTCTGGCTGTACAACTCATTGGAGTCGCTTCCCAACACCTTGACGTTGTCGAAGGCAACAACCGTCGCCCACGTAGCAAGGCCGATTTTGCCGGAAGGAAACGGCGCATTGTTGTCCGAAACGTTGAGCACTAGCTCACCGTCACGGTAAACCTTGAAGTTGCTGCCCTGCGCATCCACTTTGATGTTTACATATCTGGACGTATCCAGGGAAGGGCCATTGTACGAGCCGATCCAAGGCTGGTTCGACCCGTCCTGTTTGACCAAACGGATGTAGCTGTCGGACATGTACAGGAAGTAGAAGTGCTGCCCGTCCTGATAACGGAATTTGAGCATGGCCCCCGCGCCGCTGGTCAGCTTGATGTCGGATTCCAAGGAATAGTCCGCCCAGGAAAGCTCGCCTGCGAGCAACTCCGAAGCCCCTTCCTCCCTGGTTTGTTTGTAGGCTTTATACGTATTATCTGTAACGCTCGACCAATTGCCGGCGTTGTTCGTCCATCGATCCGCGTTACCGCTTTCAAAATCCTCCGAAAATAAAAGCCCTGCACCGCCGCTGTTTTTGCCCCATGCTCCGCTAACGGGAGTCCAGGAATTCGAGCCGGCATCATTAAAATCATCCTGGAACAGAATCGGATCGGGTGTTTCGGCCGAAACTACCGTCACGGCTCCAGCAACGCTCATCGTCATAAGCAAAAGAGCCATCATGACCAAAACGACCCGATGATAGATTGCTTTCCGCATCATTATTTTCCTCCATTCAAATTGGTTTAGGCAGATTACAACCCCAATATATCACCCAAATTCGACAATGCGACATGTGGTAAGCGCTTATCCTGTCATGTGGTTTTTGATTGACCTGGTCATGTATAAACAGCAAAAAAAACGAGCGGAAAGCGCGGGCCATGAGGGACTTGCTTTCTGCTCGAATGAAACCAGTGTTATGCGGTTAAGTGCTTCATGCGCTTCCTCTTTCAAGCGCGAGAACTTGAACCTTCCCCTTTAATCCTGGGGATTTATTTTTTAGGACCGCTCTTAAACTAATACAAGTTCAAGTAAGCAGGCCACATGCCTGAATTCCTGCCTGGTATCCTAGTATAACTCATTCCAGGCGGTAAACTGATTTGTGTGAATTGGAAGGGCTGTCCGGAATGATACTCCATTCTAAAACTCATACGACCCAATAAATCTCCAGTCTGGGAATAAGCATTGTATACGGCTGTGGTTTCCCCATACCTGGCATCGTTAATATACATGCGGGATCTACCGGGAAATGCTTTAATTGTCTCGTTATCTAGATCGCGCCGGATACCCTTATTGCTGAAACTTTGTAATA
The DNA here is from genome assembly GCF_002233675.1 of Paenibacillus herberti. Classification (GTDB taxonomy): domain Bacteria; phylum Bacillota; class Bacilli; order Paenibacillales; family Paenibacillaceae; genus Paenibacillus_O; species Paenibacillus_O herberti. The sequence goes on from NZ_NMUQ01000002.1 coordinate 733,397, forward strand.
TAAAACTATTAGCGGTGTAATTTTCAACTACGTAGCCGAACACAGCTAAGGTTCCAGGTTCAGTCGACTCAGGATCAATCTGGTCAAAGGGGTCTTTGTAGAACGTGTATACGATTACCACTAGTAAAATAAACAACACTAGAGTGATACCAAGACTGGAAACATGGAAACGATTCGAATTTACATCTTTGATACTCAAGCAAATCCCTCCTAAAATATATTTCCATATATTCTATGCAGGTGGAGGGATTTTGGAAGATTACATCTGTCCGTTTTTTATAGCTAAATAATAAAATTGGACTTGCCGCATGGATTGAATCCCAAGAGGCTACGGGATCAGTCCCATCACCGCCGTATGAGCGGCCTAAGCGGAGCCGTTGTTGCCGTTGCGGTCTTCCACCTTGTAGTAATAAGTCGTGTTGGACTTCGGACGAGCGCTGTCCCGGAAGGACGTTCCTGTCGACTCGCCTATCCTACGGGGTGATTGTGATCGGATTCGCTAACGTGCCGGAGCCCTTCAGCGTCAGCTTCTCATTCCAGGTGTCGCCGGATTTAAGCAAAATGCGGTCGCCCGGCAGGAAGGTCATGCCGCTGACTTTAGCCAGCGTTTTCCACGTCGTCGCCTCGGTCAGTCCGTCATTGGCGTCATCGCCTGCGCTGGAGCTGACGTAATACGCGGTATTACCGTCTGATATGGCCGGCGGCGTTTCCTTGGATACCACAACGTTGTCATAACTTGCTTTTGCATTGAAAGCATGCAGCGAAATATGGCCGGACGAATATGCCGTATCCTATGCCGTCACAAGCTTGGATCCGTTTACATCAAGCTCCAGAAGCTTGCCTGCGGATACGCCTTTAAACAAATAGGCCGATGCAATCGATACAGCTTGAGCAATGCTCATCGTCATAAGCAGAAGAGCCATCATAAACGTAAAGACCCGATGATGGATTGTGTTGTGCTCCGCATCATCATTTTCCTCCATTCAAATTGGTTTAAGCAGATTACAACCCCAATATATCACCCAAATTCGACAATGCGACATGTGGCAAGCGCTTATCCTGTCATTTGGTTTTTAATTAACATCAACGTCAAAAAATGAGTGGGTAGCGAAGTCCAAAAAGGACTTACTACCCACTCGAGTAAAGCTTGAATATGCATTTTCACATTTAATTCTGGAATATCTCTATTTTCAGGGCCACTTCTAAATAGATTGCAATCGCAATTGAGCGGGCGCTCCTGAACTACTGCCTTCCCGCGTAGTATATCTGCTATTTGGCGGCGTACTGATGCCTGAGAATCGGAAGGGCGCTCCGTAATCATAGTCCATCGTAAAAGTCAGTTGGCCTACCACAACTCCGGCTGTGTTAAGTGCATTGTATCTGGCAGTGGTATGTCCATACCTACTATCATTTATAATCATAGGGACTATCGGACCATATGAATAGATGGTTTGGTTTGTTGAACTGCGCAGAATCCCCCTATTACTGAAACCGTCGAGTATAAATGTATAAGGGGCTGAACTATCAATCAGAAAGGCTAGAAAAGCAGAGTTGACGGGGTCGAGCGGATCAGAATTAATAGGGTCAATGGCGTCTTGATAGCATGTGGTTACGATTACAACCAGCAAAATAAACAACACAAGAATAATACCGAGACTGGAAGCAGTGGAACGTTTCAAATTCACATCTTCATAACTCAACTAAATTCCTCCTGAAATATATTTCTCGTTTATTTTATGAAGGAGGAGGAAACTTGGAACCTTATATTTGTCCCTAGTATCTAGTGAACAATTACCAGTCAACTACACACCACCTTCGCTACGCTTAGAGGTGGGTGCTTGTAAGTAGTCCTTAGATAGCGACTCCTACGTTCGGCACGCTGACGAGTGCCCTGCTCCGAATATTCAGAGCAGCAACATTGTCGGCTGGAGCAGCGTACTCGCAAGCCTGACAACGGAACCAATCTCTCGTTTTGCGGTTCTCTTTGGCAATGTGCCCGCACTGTGGACATTCTCGGCTTGTGTTGCGTGGATCAACGAGAACGACTGGCACGCCTGCAATCCATGCTTTGTATTCGATATACGAGCGAAGCTGTGCAAATGCCCAAGCATGCTGGTTTCGACGCTGAGCCTTACGAACCGTTATCCGTTCACGAATGCCTGTTAAATCTTCTAGTGCAAGCAGCGAACGGTGCCTTTTGGCTTTCTCTACCATATGCTTGGATATGCAGTGATTTACGTCCCTGGAGAAACGGGCTTCTTTGTGTCTGCGGCGAGCAAGTAGACGTTTAGCGGACTTTGTTCCTTTTGCTTGGAGCTTGGCACGAAGTTTGGCATTCCGATGCCTTACCGCATTAACCGCATCGCCGGAGTGGGATTCTCCCATGCTGTCGGCAGCAATGTTTTTTATGCCTAAATCGACCCCTATAGCGTCAATTGGCTCGTAGGGCTCGTTTGCTGGACGCTCAACTACAAGTAACAGATAAAAAATACAATCATGCCAAACAAGTTCAGCTTGTCCTCGGATATTCTTGCCTTGCATGACGCCCTGATGATAAGGGCTAATCCCCATCGGCACCTTAATGCGTCCATCCAGCGTCAAGATCGAAGCAAGCTCTAGTCCAGTAAACGATAACGTTCTCGCGTCATAGCTCATTGCACCGGTTTCACGAAACGAAATCGTTTTCTCCACGTTTTTCTTGCCTTTGGGCTTCTTGTATTCCTTTTTCTTTTTAGCCTTATCAGCAGTATAAGCATCCGCTACTTTGCGTACAGCTAGAATGGCCATCTGAGACGATAACTGGAATTTATCGCGAACGTCATAGTAAACGAGCTTTTGTAGTTTGATGCGGTTATATTCGGACTGCTCAAAAGCGAACTGACTGATAAAGGTGCAAGCAGCGTTATATCGTTTCATGGTTTCTAGCAATTTTTCATGATGTTCTTGCTCCAACATGAGCTTAATCTTCGTTGTTATCAGCAATTTTCTTCACCTCCTTCATTCCTATGAAGCACGAAATGGGTGATCAAATAGGCGAACAGTCAAAGGAAGCTGAGCTTATCCTACAAGCATGTCATTCATCCCCCGCCTATAGAGGACGGGAGAATCCTGACACTAAGAGTGTTGAACTAATAAATAGATGCCCGCCTCTGAATCCATGGATTAGAAAGCGGGCATCTGCTAGTTCATCCTGAACTAATCGGCGTTGAACAAGTTAAGGAATTAGTCCAGTCACCGCTGTATGGGCAGCCGATGCAGAACCATTGTTACCGTTGTAATCTTCCGCTTCAACTTTGTAATAGTAGGTCGTGTTGGACTTCGGACGCGCATTGTCCATAAAGGATGTACCCGTCGACTCGCCTACCATACTGGTATATGCAGGCGTAAAACCAGCCGTCGTGCCACGATAAATGTTGTAGTGAGCAATGCCGCTTCCCGAATCCGTTGCCGCCGCCCAGCTCAGCTGCACATAACCATTGCTAAGCGTCGATGTCACGTTTGATACGGTGGACGGCAGAGCGTTGTCGAGCCCATATAATTGGGTTCCCGAATCATAACCGGTAGCCGTCTGCCAAGCCGACAGAGTGTTGTATGTCGTGCCGTTTTTACTGGCGACGAATGTCAGGCCATTGCTGCTGTAGATGCGGTTTTCCCAGCTGGAGTCAATGTTGGCGTTCAACGCGAAGCTGAAAACCGATGTATTCGCTACGCCGGATTTCAACACAATATTGTTTCGGTAAATACTGTTGCCCGTCCAGAGGCCGGCAATTGGCGTTACGCCATCATCCGAAAAAGCGGTGTTGATGGCGTTTGTGCCCGCCACATCCACGATAATCGTGTTGTTGGCCACCACCATGTTACGAGCTCCGGTCGAAAGGTCGCGCGCCCCGGTAAAGTTACCAAGCGCGATTTGTCCTTTCCCGTTGGATTGCTCGCCTTTGTTGCCCTTGGCCTTGTTGTTGAGAAACTTTCCGCCATTGTTGCTCATCGTCGTGAAGCCATTACCTTTGTTGTCATGCGAGTAGTTGTACTGGACGGTAATATTGGTACAGTACCAATCGATATTAATGCCCGCTCCATCGTAGCCGGACCCGGAATCCTTCATCTCCGACACTTCATTGAAACGGATGACGGAATCGCGAGAGGAGACGTACCACAGCCCGCCCGGTCCGTAGCCATTCGAATTGGCTTGCCCTGCGGCACGAACGACGTTGCGTTCGATGGCGGAATTGCGCGCATTGCCAACCACGATGCCCTGGTTGCCCATGTTCGTCACTTCATTACCAACAACATACAGATTGCCAAACGTCTCCTGGGAATTGAAGCTTTTGGAGTTAGCCGTATCCCATCCTCCCGTAATGATGGCATACCATCCCAAATCATGAATCTTGTTGTTTGAAATTACAATGTCGTTCGCGACGGCTCCGAAGGTCGATCCCGGAACATAAGCGACAATGTTGATTCCATACGTATTCGAATCTGGAGTGGTGCTATACACCTCATTGCCGTCGATCTGTAATCCCGAGTGGACCGCAGTTGTATCGTAATCTACCAGGATTCCAATCGTTTTGTTCGTATAAGTAAGATTTGCGGATGGTACAGCCTTCACAGCCAGCCCTTGAATTAGCCAGTTGCTCAAATTTTTGCCGTAAATGACCCCGCTGTTCGGAGTGTTGGCCGTAATAAGCGGCTTATTACCCGTGCCGAACGAAGTAATCGTAATCGGGCTGGCTTTTGTGCCGGAGCCTTTCAGCGTCAGCTTTTCATTCCAGGTATCGCCGGATTTCAGCAAAATACGGTCGCCTGGCTGGAATGTGATGCCACTCACCTTGGCCATCGTTTTCCAAGCCGTCGTTTGGCTCAAACCGTTATTGGCGTCGTTGCCCGAGCTGTTGCTGACGTAATACGTGGTGTTTGCGGCGAAGGCAGCTTGCGTCCCCAGTGTCAAAGCTCCGGGAACTGCGCTTGCCAGGAGCAGCAAAAGTGCTGTCATAATTATTACAGCACGTACTTGTAATACGCTCCTCATTCTTCATATTCCTCCATTCAAAGTTGGATTAGGGCGTCTGCCCGTTAAGAACATATCATAATGACATATAGATTCGATATGTGGTAAGCGCTTTCTTTTTCATGTGATTTTTGATTATTCTGACTTTTTAGACGAAAAAAAAGCCTGCGGCTCCCGGTAAGGAGCGGCGCAGGCCCTAGCTTATTGTTGCTTATTCAAAACCGGATAATCCTGCAGCGAGACGCTTGGGGATTCGCATCCATGAAGCTCGAATACGACGATTTCGTTGTTCCCTTTGCGCAGCAGCGGACCTGGGATATACAGCGTCTCTTGCGGAGCGATCTCCCAATAACGACCCAGGTTGAAGCCGTTAATGTAGGCGACGCCTTTGGTCCAGCCCTTCATGCTCAAAAACGTGTCCGCTGGCTCATCAACCGTAAACTCGCCCAGGTAGAAGGAAGGCTGGTTCTTTTCTGATTCGCCATCGACTGAGTCGAAATTCAGCTTGGACAAGTCGTCCAGCGGAAGTGGACGAACCGTCCAGTCGAACAGGAATTGAAGTCCGTGGCGCACGCCTTCCGTGATGCCTTTGGCATCTTTCATTTGCGGTCCGTAGTTGATCCGGCCCATGTTCTCCACGAGAATCGTCAGCTCAACGCCTCCCGCCGGAACATCGAACACAATGTCATGCTCCTTATCCGCACGTTCGATGATGCCTTTGAACTTCCCATCGATAAAGATATGCGCACGGTCGTGAACTTCCTGCAGGTTCAGGCGGCTTGCAGGACGCGGCCCGGATAGATGGGTCGTGTACATGATGAAGCCGTAGTTTTGTCCGAATTGCTCCATCGGTTCCGGGCAAACACTTTGAATCGGCGAGGAAAGCCCATCGAGGGAAGCCAGCAGCTTCGCCTGTCCCGTCATGTTTACGGTGCCGTAGCTTTTTTTGGCGATTGGAGCCGGCAGTTCAAGTGGTCCAAGATCGGTATACTTGCCAATAACTTCGCGAACGGCATGGTACTTCTCCGTGAGATCGCCGCTTTCGCTAAGCGGGGAATCGTAGTCATAACTCGTAATGGTCGGCTGCAGCTTGTCCGGGTAGTTGGCGCCGCTGTAAAAGCCGAAGTTCGTGCCGCCATGGAACATATAGAAGTTAACCGATGCATTCGCAGCCAGCATATCGTCCAGCACTTTGGCTACGTCTGCCGCGTCACGGGTATGATGCTGCTCGCCCCAGTGATCGAACCAGCCGTTCCAGTATTCCATACACATAAGCGGCTGATCGGGTTGGTACTCCAGCAACTTAGCGAAACCTTCTGCCGAGCGGGAACCAAAGTTAACCGTCTCCCACACGCCCTCAACCATGCCGCCTTGCAGCATGAAGTCCTCTGGTCCATCCGAAGTGAACAACAGTACATCCACGCCGCGCTCGATGAGCGCTTGTTTCAGATGGTTCAGGTACGCTTTGTCATTGCCATAGCTGCCATATTCGTTCTCGATCTGCATCGCGATAATCGGACCGCCTTTAGTCGACAAGAATGGCGTAAGGCGTGGAATCAGATCATCGAAATAAGCATCGATTTTGTCCAGGAACGGCTTGTGGTGGCAGCGGAGACGCATGCCCGGATCAGCAAGCAGCCAAGCAGGAAGTCCACCGAATTCCCATTCCGCACAGATGTACGGGCTTGGACGCACGATGACATAAAGCCCCAGCTCTCCAGCAAGCTGGGTGAACTTCTCCAGATCGGCCATACCTACGAAATTGAACTGGCCTTCATTCGCTTCATGCAGATTCCATGGTACATACGTTTCAACCGTATTAAAGCCGCAAGCTTTCAGCTTGAGCAGCCTGTCCTCCCAATATTGGGGCACCACCCGAAAATAATGAATCGCTCCCGATAAAATCCGAAAAGGTTGTTCTCCCAACATCAGCTGTTTTCCTTGAATGGTCAGTTGACTCAAGACTGTTTCCTCCAATACCGATCTATGATGCCCTTATAGTAGCCCCTGCGTTAGATACAGTGAATGCACAAACTCCTCATTTACTTAACCTTTTGTGCCGGAACAATCGTTTCACCAGTATGCTATAATTTGACCTAGAGCATGCTGTACAGGACTGTGCAGGAGGTAGGATCAGTGGATACTATATTTGTATTTCAGAATATTACCAGCACCTTGAAAATAGATGGCTGTCACTTCGGAGTTAAGCCTGAGGCATGGTCTTATCAAAAACATCATCATCATCTGTATGAGCTAATTTGCTGTATGGAAGGAGGGGCCGTTCAGGAAATCAACGGGGAGAAGGTCGAATTGAAAAAAGGAGACTGGATTCTGTTGAAATCCGGGGTCAGCCATACGGTCGCCAATTCCTCCCCTTCACATTATGCTTATTTCGTTATTCACTTTGACCTGGACGATCTGGATGCTCGGAGTCGGCTCGGAGCTGCGCCATTCCGCCTCATTCCAGCGACCCAGGCCAAACAGAGCAAGCTTCCCCATCTTGTCCCCGAGCTGGAGCGACTGATGCAGCAGAAGCTTCTTTCCGAAGAAACATCGTTTTCACCCGATTTTGTCCAGTTTTCTTTGCCGCTGCATCAACGGCTCGCTCTGCAGGCTTACGTCCTGCTGATCCTCCAGGAAATTCTACTCCTCCTGGAAGCTCCTCCGAGTATGGATGCCCGTAATCAGGTTTCGGCCTATGAAGCTGATGTCGCCCATTCCATTGAAGAGAAGCTTACGGCAGATTTTACAACGAATCCGTCGATTACCGCGATCGCATCCGATATGAATATGAGTCGCAGCCAGCTGTCCAAAGTTTTCGCCAAAGTGTACGGAGTATCTCCGCGCCAATATATTAGTCGAAGAAAATGGAGCAAAGCCAAAGAGCTGCTCGTCACCTCGAACCTCACGGTTTATGCGATTGCCGAGCAGCTCGGCTTCAGCTCCGTCAACCATTTTTCCCGCCAATTTCGCAAGTGGACCGGGGTGTCGCCCAATCAATACCGCCATATGCCTATCGAAAAAGGGATTGAGCCCTAACAGAGCTCAATCCCTTTTTTTCGCCACTTTTTTCGCCGCCCTCGCTCAAAACGCTCCTTGCTGGATTCCGCTTCTCGCTTTAACGGATTTGGCGTATTCGGATGGGCTCATCCCGGTAGCACGTTTGAACGCTTTGGAAAAATAATGCACGCTGCTAAAACCCAGCTGACGCGATATTTCCGTAAAATTATGCGCGTCCTCGCGAATGAGCAGCTTTGCTTTTTCGATTTTCATATTCGCGTAATATTCCATAATCGTCTTGCCGGTATGTCTCTTAAACAGCTCTTTGAGCTTCGTATTGGCGATATGCAGGGTGTTGCTAATTTCCGCCAAAGAAAGCTGCGACGATAAACGCTCCTCCATCAGCGCGACGATGGTGGACAGCAGCATCCCTTCATCCTTCTCTTTGGGCATCAATAGCGGCGCCCGTCCATGATCATTTGAAGCGCCATCGCGCAAGAGCAGAATAAGGAACGTCTCCAAGTAACATTTGAGCAGCTGCTCGGAGCCAATCGGTTGGTTAATTTTACGGATCAGCGGGTAGCCAAATGGAAAAGCAAAAGCATTCGCTCCCTCGCTTATAATACGAGCCATTTGGTTGCGCTGTTCACTATCAAGCTGGAATACCTTTTCGGCAAAGTTGTTCATCATGTTGGAATCACAATCAAACGTCAGGACAATGACATTCGGAGCCTTGCCATGCATCGTTGTAAAGCTATGGAATTCATTCGGCTTATGAAAGATAAGGCCGCCTTGCTTCAAGCTATATCGCTTCGTATCGGCCAAAACCTCGATTTCACCCTTGTCAACGTAGACCATCTCCCAGAAGTTATGCCGCTCTCCAGGAAAATAATAGTCCTTCCCGAACTCGAAGTAGTACATCGTAATGATGCTGCGAATATCCAGAAGCAGATTCAAATGGGTTCGTTCCAGATCTACAGTCACGTAGTCCTCATCCCCTCTAAATGACAAATAATGCGTCTATGAGAACAAAGCCAAAGGCAGTGGTTGTTTTTTATAATAGAGCCAGTTTAACAACCGCGCAAGGAGGCAGAGGTCATGAAACTTGGTGTTATCGGTTATGGTAACCGAATTCAGCATATGATCAGTGAAGTAATTGCAGTTGATCCGTCATCAGAGGTAGTTGCCATTGTTGATCCTCAAAGCTCACTCATTCAGGCACAGCAGCAGGAGCGTCTGGTTAACACCTCTTATTATGAAACGCCCGAGGAAATGCTTGCGTCCACCGCGTTTGACGGTATCTTGATCGGCACACGATGTAATCTCCACACCGAGATGGCGCTGAAGGTTTTGCCTACTCGCATTCCTTTGTTTTTGGAAAAACCAGTCTCGACAACGATGGAAGACTTGCGTCGCTTGAAAGCTGGTGCGGACGAGACGAAAGCGCCTGTTATAGTCTCCTTCCCGCTACGGGTGTCACCGATCGTTCAGCTCGTCAAGGAGATCGTTGATTCCGGCAAAATAGGCACCATCGAGCATGTGCAGGCCATCAACAACGTTTCATACGGTGCGGTCTACTACCATAGCTGGTACCGTGATGAGCAAATAACCGGCGGTTTGTTCCTGCAAAAGGCAACTCATGATTTCGATTATATCAATCATGTCCTTGGGCTAAATCCTGTCAGTGTCTGCGCCATGAAATCCAAGCAAATTTTTAAAGGTGATAAACCTGCCGGACTGAGATGCGTGGATTGCGCGGAGAATAAAATTTGCCCAGAAAGCGCCTACCACGATGAAACCGCAAAATGTGTTTTTGGCACCGATACCGGCAATGAAGATTCCGGCAGTGCCTTGCTCTACTATGACAGCGGAATGCACGTCTCCTATTCGCAAAACTTCTTTGCTCGCAGGGGCGCTGCTGCACGTGGTGCACGTTTCCTCGGGTTCAAAGGGACGATCGAGTTCGATTTCTATACCGATACCGTGAAGGTTTACATGCATCATACGGACCGAGTGGAGACTTATAAGGTTGGCGGAGTAGAGAACCATTCTGGTGGAGATAGAGTGCTGGCCGCCGGCTTTGTCAACATGATGCATGGAACGAGTCCATCCAGCAGTCCCCTTGAGGACGGATTAATCAGTGCACTGCAATGTATCAAAGCGAGAGAGTCGGCTGAAACGAGAACCTTCCAAAACATCGATTGGAACTAACCGTTTAGAATGCGAAACAAAGACGATCAAGACTCTGCACTCGGCAGAATTTGATCGTCTTTCTTGTGCGATAATCCTAAAGCCTATTCGCAGCCTACGGCCTTGCCTTAACGGCCTTCTGCCGCCGCTTGTTTGTTTGTTTCTTCGACGAGCTTAGTTCCGCCTTTTTTCAGCCATTCTTCTTTATACTTGGAAAAATCGGCTGGAACGTCCTTGGAGTTTACAATTATTTCTGCAAGCCGTTGATTGACGTAGTCGCCCAATTCCCCGGGCAGGCTTGAATCCAGAGCGTCCTCGGGGATGACCATATATTCCAGAGGGTTCGGCACGGCGTAATCGCCGGTCGATTTGGCCGCTGCAATGATCTCTTCTCGGTTTTCCAGGCCTTCCGGCAGGAAGTCCGTGTTCCAGGATACGAGCGACTTCAAGAGAAAGCCCTTATCCTTGTCCCTCTCTTCCGCTGCCATGATCGGAACCTTTTTGTCGCCTTCGACTTTGTAGTGCACGCCCTCAACTCCGTTCAACACCAGGTCCTGGCCTTCTTCGGATAACAAGTAATCCAGCAACTCAAGCGCCTTTTTCTTCTTATCATCAGGCAAGTCGGCTTTGACCGACGTTTGGAGCCAGAAATTGGGGGATCCGTCCATCCGCTGCTGGCCGTTCGCGCCCTTTAGCGTACCAACCCAGGTAAAGATTGACTTTGGATCCCTGTCCGGATACGCCTTCTTGAGTTTATTGGTAATATCCGTATAGAACCAAGAGTTCAGATTATTGACAATCATACCGACTTTTCCGGTAATGAATTTTTCCATCTTCTGTTCATCGGTATTCACCATAAAGTCCGGATCAAGAATTTTTTCTTTGTTCATTTTGTTCAAGAATGAAATACCTTGCTCCATTCCCGGTGAGATGACTTCCGGCTCGAATTTGCCGTCGGCCGTCTTCTTGAAGCGATCCGTACTGGCATCAAACGCGTTGAAAATCGGATAAAACCAAAAAACAGGATTTCCGCTGGAGCTTGAAGAGAAGCCATACGTATCTTTTTTGTTATTGCCGTCCGGATCGTTATCTGTGAATGCTTTCGCCACTTTGTAAAACTCGTCGATTGTCGTCGGCGCCTTCAGGCCGAGCTTATCCAGCCAGTCTTTGCGGATGAGGATGTTATGGCCGTTGATAGAGTTTTTGCCGCTGCCCGATTCGTTGAAAATTGGAAGCCCGTAGTGTTTGCCGCCGGTCGGCTTGGTCAGCACCTCGAAGTTGGCCAGCGATTTGCCGAGGTTCGGGTATTCCGTCGTGTAATCGGACAGATTCAGAACGAGGCCTTCCCTGATCCACTGGTTGTATTGAACAGGCCTGCCAATACCGCTGGAAACAAATATATCTGGCATATCTCCGGTGCCGATCATGACGTTGAGCTTTTCCTCCCAGTCGTTCCATGAAGCCACGATAGGTTTGAGCTTGATGTTCAGCTTCTCCTGCAGGCGCTTGTAGATCGCAGAGTCAGGTGAATCGATTCCCTCATAGTCCCATCTGAATACCGTCAGCTCGACCGGAGCGGCCGGCTCTTTAGACTGTACGCCACTGTTGTTCGCCGCAGGTGCAGGTTCTCCATTATTGCCGCCGGAGCAGCCGGCCAAGACGCCGGCAAGCAGCGGAACAATAGCCATGGAGGAAACCCATTTTTTCTTCGTTCTATTCATTTCGGTTCAGCTCCCCTTTTGATCATTGGACAATCACTATTGGATATCAGCATTTCGTGAAAAGGTCAGCTCTTGATAGAGCCGATCATCACCCCTTTCACGAAATGCTTTTGGATGAACGGGTAAACGATAATAATCGGAATAACGGAAACCATGACGATGGCATATTTAATCGTGTCCGCCAGCATGAACTGCTCGTTCATGGCGCTGAAACTCGCCGTTGCGTTCGTATTGTTATTAATCAGAATATCCCGCAGCACCATAGCCAGCGGCCATAAGTCCTTGTCGTTCAGGAACAACATCGGCTGATACCAGTTGTTCCATTGGCCAACCGCGATGAACAAGCCAATCGTAGCCAGAGAAGGAATCGACAGCGGCAAAATAATGCGGAAGAAAACCGTCATATATCCGGCTCCGTCCATTTTGGCCGACTCCTCCAGTTCCACCGGAATACTCTGGAAAAACGTTTTGAGTACAATCATATTGTACATGCTGAGCGCCGCCGGGATGATCATAACTGCAAGACTATTAACCATGCCTAGATTTTTAATCAACAGATAGTACGGAATCAGGCCACCGGAGAAGAACATCGTGAATACCATAAACAGAAAGATGGCCGAGCGTCCCGGAAGATCCTGTTTAATAAGCGGATAAGCGGTAATAGCCGTAATAAATAACTGGTACAACGTTCCAAGCACCGTGACCAAGACGGACACTAACAGCGATTGCAGAATTGTATCTTTGGAAAATATATACTCGTACGCTTCGAACGTCCACTTCGTCGGAAACAGGTTGAAGCTGGATTTGATTGCTTCCTCATAGGGCAGAACCGACCCAACAAGGACGTGCCAGAACGGATACAGCGTAATGATTGCGAGCAGAGCCAAGAAGACGATGTTCACCGCGTCGAAGATTTTGCCGGACAAACTGGTTGTTTTCATTGTTTGGGTTCACCACCTTTAATAAATGCCTTGGCCGCCCAGCTTCTTGGACGTGTAGTTCACAATCATGAGAAGCACGAAGTTGATGACGTTGAGGAACAGCCCAATTGCAGTCGCCATGCTGTATTTGCCCTGCGTCAAGCCTATCCGGTAAACGTAGGTGTCGATAACGTCGCCGCTTTCATATACCATCGCATTGTACATATTGAATACTTGGTCGAAGCCGCCGTTCATCATGCTGCCGAAATTCAGAATAAGCAAAATGGAGATAATCGGCAGCAAGCTTGGCAGCGTAATGTAGACGGCCTGCTTAAACCGGTTCGCACCGTCGACCGTAGCCGCCTCATATAGATCGGGATTGATGCCAGCCAGCGCCGCCATATAGATAATCGTGCCCCAGCCCACTTCTTTCCATATCCCGGATAAAACCAGCAACGGACGGAATAAGTCGTTGTTTGTCAGGAAATTGATCGGACTGCCTCCCAAAGCCACAATGATGCTGTTGACCAGTCCGTCGATAGACAAAACCGAGAAGATAATACCCGCAATCGTCACCCAGGAAATAAAGTGAGGCAAGTAAATGATCGTTTGAATGGAGCGCTTGAAAAACTTCAGCCTTACCTCGTTGAGCAAAAGCGCCAGCAAGATAGGCGCCGGAAACCCGAATACTAGCCGCAGCAAGTTGATTTCGATTGTATTGCGAAATACTTGCCAGAACTTATCCGTTTCGAAAATTTTCTGGAAATGTTCAAGACCTACCCATGGGCTACCCATAATGCCTTTGGTTATCCAGAAGTCCTTAAAGGCGATCGTCGCCCCGTACATCGGAATGTAGCTGAAAATAACAAGGAACACGATAGCTGGCAGTAACATCACATAGAGCATCTTATAGCCCATAATCCGCTTCCGCAGCTCGCGTCTGGCGTTTAATTTGGCATTGCCTGCATTTGCGTTCGCCACGCTTGCTTCCATAGTCTCGCTTCACCTGCTCTCTTTTGATGTTAAGAAACGCGTGAATGTCCGAAAGTTCGGGCTCTCTTGTGAGAGCGTCATTCTATTTCTTCTATTCTGGCACATGCAGAAAGAGCGTTATATGTACTCAGACTGGAAGCTTGTTTGTGGTTTTTTACGATGTTTTGTTTACGAGAACCTTCGCGGGGAGATTTTGCACATTGATTTTTTAAGTTTTTATCGGGTACACTATATATAGACCAGTTGTTATATAGGAGTTGAAAATGATGGAGACTAAGCTGAGTTCCAAGGATATCATTATAGCGACAGCGGCACGGCTGTTTGCCACGCAGGGATATCACGGCACAGGATTGAATCAAATCATTAAGGAAAGCGGATCGCCAAAGGGATCGCTATATTATTATTTCCCAAATGGCAAGGAGGAGCTGGCACTTGAGTGCATCAACCTCATCCGCCGGGACTTATACTCGATCCTTCAAGAGCTGATGGCCAGAATGCCGAAACCAGTTGACTTTATGCAGGCTTTTGTGCTTAACATGGCCGATGCCATCGACGCTTCCGATACGGATCCTTTTGTCCCGTTTAGCTTGTGGGTCTCTGCCGAAACCTCAGCGGTCAGTGATTCTCTGCGGGCTGCGTGTCAGGCCGCCTTCGCTGAATGGAAGGCTATGATAGCGAATAAGCTTGTGGAAACGGGGATCTCGCGGGAACGCGCGGATACAATGGCCGACCTTTCGGTATGTTTGATTGAAGGAGCTACTATTATGGCGATTGTCGAACGTCATTCAACAGCGATTCGTCGTGTAGCCGAGCATTTTCCAGTCATTCTGCAAGAGTAGAGGTATTGGAATGGGCATGTCCCATTTTCAACTTCAAATTATATAGAACGGTCTAATTAAATTATGATGCAGTTATGACTGCATCCTTAAATATTAAGGAGTGAAGAATCCATGCAGGTTTCAGCATCATCATCCGGCCCCGAACTGAAAGCAGCTAAGAAAGACATTAAAGTATTTCCTATCGTCCTTGCTTTTATGATTAGCGGTTTCGTAGGTCTTTTTAGTGAAACGGCGTTGAACGTCGCACTGACCGATCTAATGCAGGTCTTTAATGTTGGTTCGGCGACCATTCAATGGCTGACGACGGGTTATCTTTTAACAATGGGAGTTCTCGTACCATTATCAGGTTTATTAATTCAGCGGTTCTCGACGAGACAACTGTTTATTGCAGCACTCGTTTTCTCTAGTATTGGGGCTTTGATCGGGGCAGTCGCTTCTAGCTTCGGCGTATTGATGATATCGCGCATTATCCAAGCAATCGGCACCGCAATATTGCTGCCGCTTATGTTTAATACGATACTGGTTATTTTCCCGATCGAAAAACGCGGTGCGGCGATGGGTCTGATCAGCCTAGTCATCATGTTCGCCCCTGCGATTGGACCGACGATCGCCGGTCTTGTAATTGAAGAGCTGGGCTGGAACTATATCTTTGGGATCTCTTTCTTTGTGCTTATTATTGCCCTTATTATCGGGATTTTTAAGATGGAGAACATTTCTGAAACGACCAAGCCGCGCTTCGATGTGTTATCCATGCTGCTGTCCACGCTCGGCTTCGGAGGCGTCGTTTTCGGTTTCAGCAGCGCTGGGCACGGCGGATGGTCGAGCCCTACCGTGTCAATCTCACTTGCGGTTGGTCTGGTGGCTCTTATCCTTTTCTCGGTTCGTCAGTTGAGGATGCCAACGCCACTACTTGATTTGCGCGTTTTCAAGTACCCGATGTTTGCAGTCGGCTCTTTCATGGTGGCCCTCAGCATGATGATACTCCTGTCATCAATGCTAGTGTTGCCGATGTACTTGCAAACGGGTCTTGTTATATCCACACTTAGCGTTGGTTTAATTATGTTGCCGGGAAGCGCATTGAACGGGCTCATGGCCCCGCTAATGGGCAAATTGTTCGACAATTACGGACCGAAATGGCTCGTCATTCCGGGGCTTGCTTTGATGTCTGCCGCCCTCTGGCTATTCTCCGGTGTTACACTTACTTCATCGGTTAGTTTTATTATCGCCATCCATATTATGATGATGATCGGCGTTTCCATGATCATGATGCCTGCCTCAACGAATGGCCTCAACCAGCTTCCACCAGAGCTTTATCCGCACGGCACTGCAATTATAAACACGCTGCAGCAGGTGTTCGGCGCGATCGGCACAGCCCTTGCGGTCAGCATCATGAACAACGGATCAGAGAACTTTATAAGCCAAGCCGACAACCCAAACAACCCTTCGCTTCTCCCAGCTGCCTTAACAGCTGGTGTGCAAGACGTGTTCCTGTTCGGTATGATCATCAGTGTGATCGGATTCTTGCTCTCTCTTTTTGTTAAAAGGGTTGCATTGCCGAAATAATTAAAAAGCTACATCAAAAGCATAAAATCCATCGAGAACCGGTATACTATCGGTTGTTCAATGGATTTTATGCTGTATTTCGCTAAGCCTTCCTCCGCTGCTTGTACTCCAACGGCGATACGCCAAGATGCTTCTTGAACAGCTTGCTGAACTGGGCGTAATCGTCGTATCCGACGAGCTTGCCGACCTCATAAAGGGAAATATCCTTTTCCAGCAAAGACACGGCCGCCTCCAGCCTTTTGTGAATCAAATAATTAATAAAGCTTTTGCCCTTCTCCTGCTTAAACAGATGGCTTAAATAGTTCGGGCTAATATAGTATTTCTGCGCCATTTCCTTCAGTGAAATCCGATGTGCAAACATGCGATCCAGATCGCGGGTAATTTCCTCAACAATCGGCACGGCATTGATCTCGCCTGGCTTTTTCTTCTGCTCCTCGATCCGCAGCATCATCTCTTCCAGCAAATCTTGCGGCTTGCCGTAATAGATGACAAGATCCTGCGCGGTAACAAAGTCCTCTTCTCCTAAGGTACCAGGCGATATGAGGCCAGAAAGCGAAATAACGAATAGATTGTACAGCTCAGCCAAGCCGCTCAAATGAATGCGTCCGCGCTGAACGCCCTTCTGGATGTCGTATACTGCCGCCTCCAAATGCTCCACTCTTGTTGCTTTGCCGATTTGCGCCTTCAGTGCTGGTACGGCCGCATTGACGTTGGGACGATGCCGATAAATGCCGCTTTTTCCGTTCAAGCTCGACGTGTCCGCCATCCGGTTCGACTGCTGGTACAGCCGATGAACCCCATGATCGGCCGAACCGATGCTGCTGATGCCAACCTCCCAACTGCGTGCCGATGTCTCGCGTCTTGCTTCGTGATACAATTTGCGCAGCGTTGTGGCTGGAAGCAAAGGCAGGCTAAGCAAATACGTCGATTTAACCGGGCTGTTGCGGCATTTAAAATAATCGATCCGGTACGATTGGAGCAGGCCGTCAATGTCCTGTAAATCCTTCTCTGTCAGTGCCTCCGGACTTTTTACCGTCATAAATACATACTGCTCCCCCAGTTTGAAGGTCACGCCGGTGGATGTAATACGATCGATTATTTGACGAATCGTCACATCACTCTCGATCCATTCCAGCAGCATGACGGATTGGTCGTACACCTGCTGGAAACGGCGCTCTCGCTCCCGCTCCTGAAGACGCTGAGAGCAGTTCTCCAGCGTTTGCAGCAGCTCGTCCGTGTTGACCGGCTTTAGCAAATAGTTGAAACAGCCCTTTTCAATCGCTTGTTTGGCATACGTAAAGTCGCTGTAGGCGCTCATAAACACAACTAGCGTTCCCGGCGAAACCCGGTTTGTGAATTCGAGCAGGTCCAAGCCGGTTTTGCCCGGCATGCGAATATCGCTAATAATAACGTCGATTCGCTGCCTGCGAAGCAGGCTCTCGGCGATATTGACATCATTCGCCTTGGCGACAATGTTGAACCCCGCTTCCTGCCAATCGATAATCTGTTCCATATCTTTCAAAATCCAAGGTTCGTCGTCTACTAGAAGCAAATTATACATGGCTGACAACCTCCTTCTCTCTCAGAGGGACCGTAATGGTCACGATCGTACCCTTGTCTTTCCAACTCTTAATCGTTAGTCCATAGGGCTCGCCGTAATAGATTTGTATCCGCTTGTGGATATTAACCAGGCCGATTCCCTGACCGATCGCGCCGCTCTCCTTCTCTGCCGGAACAATAATGCCGGCAAGCTCCTGACGCAGACTTTCCAGCTTCTCCTCCGTCATGCCGCCGCCATTGTCCATCACTTTGATTTTCCACACATCATTCTCAGCATAAGCCCTAATACGGATAATCCAGCGTCCGCCTTTCTCCTCCAGACCATGCATAAGAGAGTTCTCGACCAGAGGCTGTAAAATCAGCTTCACGATCGACCGGCTGCTCAGCGAAGGCTCCATATCCGCCTTAAACTGCAAGCGGTCACCGAAACGAATCTTTTGAATCGCGATGTACCGCTCCAAATGCTCCAGTTCTTTCAATAGCAGAACATATTCACCGCTTCGGGTAATGTAACGGAAATACTGGACGAGATTGTCGATCGCTTCCGCAACCTCTTTTTTGGCGTTGGACATCGACATTCCCCGGATCGAATGCAGCACATTGTAGAGAAAATGAGCGTTGATCTGGCTCTGCAGGCCGTTCAGTTGAAACAGCTGCTTGTCCATCTCCGTCTGATGCAGCTGCTGCTGGGACTGCAGTAGATTCTCGGTCAGCTTCTTGATTTGCCTGAGCATATTGTTGAAATGATCCTGTATGACGGTAATCTCATTTTTATAGGTGAATTTGAGCTTGGCGTCTAGATCTCCGCTAGCAGCGCTGTCAAACGCGTCCACAAGCCGGGTGATGGGATGTGTGAGCCGTATATTAAACGACACCGCCGCCAGGCCAACGACAAAGATTGCGAGGGCTATCACACCGATGACCGAAAATTGAATGACATTCGCTTTTTCCAGCAATTTGTCCTTATCAATAAGAGCGACGAACTTCCAGTCCAGGCTTTTGATCGGAAGGGATTGATAGAGATAATTGACCCCATCCAAGCGGATATCCGACACGCTCTCAAGCGGCTGCCCCCCGATTATCGGCCTAACCAGCTCATAATTTAGCCGACTGGATGAGGAGCCGATTAAATCTCCCTCGCCATTGACGATAAATAGATTCGCTTTGCTGCCCATGCTGCCTGTCTGTAATATTTTCTGAATCCACTGCGTGTCTAGCAAAATGGCCCCAATATAGATGTTTTGCATATATTGCTTGGAATAAACCGATTTAACTTGCCTGAACGCGAGCAGACCTTGTTTTTTGTCCGTTCCTTCCATGGGGGGAGAGATCTGAATTTTGACGTTGACCGAATTCATTAAATTTTTGGAGCGCAAATAGTCCAGCTCGTCCCGGAACACCTGTCCTGTGGAAACCTCGTTATTGCTTTCAAAATTGATGAGCGAGATGGACTTAATGGTAGGATCAATCGACATGTAGGAACTTAGGTTTTTAAACTGGAATTGCGAAATCTGCCATGGCGTATTCGAGACGGCGATTTGCTGAATGTTGGGGTTGTAAAAGACCGCTTTGGACAACTGATCAATGCGGTTGAAGTAATCGTCGAAACGACTGTTCGCTTGGAGGACAAACTGCTCCATATTGTCCAGCGCATTCTGCTTCAACGTATGCACATAGGCGATGTAACCGGCAGTTCCCAACACACAGATGGGCAAGATGGCAATACATATATTGGTCACGATCATAAGGTAGCTCAGTCTATATTTTAATGTATACGCTATCATCCTCTTGTACATAGAAGCCTCCGCTAAAGAGATGATTAGGAATGATCACGTGAACTCCCCTTCTATTGTTGCAATTCTCCGATAGGGCGTACATGGACTTTTCAACGCAATTGCTTGTATTTTTATCCTGCATTTTGCCCAAATCGATTCTCTCCTGGCAAACGCCCGTACCAGCTCTCGCCTGATAAGTATACAATAACAGATCAAATTCGATCAGGAGGCGCAGCTATGACGGAAATACCGTCGCAACACTCTGCTCAATTGAGACAGACGCTTGGAGGCAGGCCCGTTTTTGAACTTAACGCCGGTCAAACGGATGACCAGGTCGCCTATCTTCTGCGGGGTGCGGATTCAACTCTGTATTTTACCCCTTCACATATTGCCATGCTGTTTAGCAAACCAGTCCATAGGGAGGACCTCACCGGAACCACAACGTCATCTTCCAAAAAACAGTGGGAAACATGGGGACTGCGCATGCGCTTTGCAGGCGCTCAAAAGCAGCCGCTTATTCAAGGACTGAACCAACTGGAAGCGACTAAAAACTATTTTGTCGGCAAGGATGCTTCCATGTGGCGCTCCAATGTTCCGACCTTTGATAAAATCCAATACAGCGAACTCTACTCCGGTGTTGATCTGGTATTCTACTGGTCCGGCGAGCAGTTGGAGTTCGACTTTATCCTCTCGCCGGGCGGAGATCCCAGCAGCATCGTGCTGGAATTTGATGATGCGGACGAAACAATCGTCGAAGACAACGGAAGCCTTGCCGTTACCGTAAGCGGGAATCAAGTTCGGCTGCGTCCTCCAATCATTTATCAGGAACGAAGCGGCGACAAAATCGTCATAAACGGCGGATATCAGGTGCTGGAGGGCGGCAAGGTCGGGTTTGAGCTGCAGGAAGAATATGATCCTGCCCTAGCCCTCGTCATTGATCCGGTTCTGGATTATTCGACCTATCTTAGCGGAGATCTGTTTACAGTAGGCAACGGGATCGCGGTGGATGCCAACGGCAACGCCTATGTGACGGGAAGAACGATGGCGAACAACTTTCCGACTCAAGGAGCGATCCAGTCTAGCTTGGGTGGGGACACGGATGCTTTTATTACGAAATTCAGCACAGCTGGGAATACATTGATCTATTCCACTTATTTGGGCGGCAGCAATTTTGACGAGGGTAACTCCATAACAGTTGACCGCTTCAATAACGTTTATGTAACCGGATTTACGACCTCAATAGATTTTCCAATAGCTTCCGCTGTGCAGCCTATCGCTCCTTTGAATGGGAACGCTTTTGTCACCAGTCTCGATCCTACGGGCGGTGTCTTGAATTATTCAACTTACCTTGGCGGCGACGGAGATGATTCTGGTTTTGGAATAGCGGTGGACAGCTCCCTCAACGCTTATATTACGGGAAATACAGATTCAACCAATTTCCCGTTGCAGAATCCACTACAGCCGACTTTGCCCGCAGCGATCAGCGCCTTTGTGACGAAGCTGGCTTCAACGGGCTTGACCCTTTTGTACTCCACCTATTTTGGAGGCCCAAATTCCACTACAGCAAGCGGCATCGCCGTTGACGGCTTCAGCAATATGTATATTGCGGGGACAACAAGCACGGGCCTGCCGCTCGCCAATCCCATTCAACCCCTGTACGGCGGGGGAATCAGCGATGCCTTTATTACCAAAATAGATGCAACCGGAGCCTCTCTGCTCTATTCGACCTATCTTGGCGGCAGCGGAGACGATACGGGTGCAGGCATTGCCGTCGACACCTTTGGAAACGCCTATGTGACGGGCTCCACGCCGTCCACCGATTTCCCGACGGCCAATGCGGTCCAGCCTGCTCTTGGAGGGGGCAATGATGCTTTTGTATGCAAAATCAACACGGCTGGCAGCGGATTTATTTTCTCCACCTATTTGGGCGGCTCCGCGGATGATTTCGGCTTCGGCGTCGCAACCGATCCATTTGCTAATACCTATGTGACGGGGGTTACAGATTCGTTTAATTTCCCGCTGGCCAATCCGCTCCAATCCACAACAGACGGAGCCGATGCTTTTATTACCAAGCTTAACCTGAACGGCGCCTTTATCTATTCCACTTATCTGGGGGGCTCTAATCCGGACGCGGGACAATCGATTGCGGCGGACTTTAGCGGCAACGCCTATGTGACCGGGGCAACAACCTCACTTGACTTTCCGGTGGTAAATCCGTTCCAGCCGTCGTTGGAGGCGATTCCGGCCGCATTTGTGTCCAAAATAACCGAGGTCGTCGCCGTCGGGCCCACTGGACCGACCGGTGCGACTGGAGCGACTGGAGCGACCGGCGCGGGCGGTGCGACCGGCTCCACAGGACCGACAGGGCCGATAGGACTTTCCGTTACAGGGCCGACAGGCGCTACGGGGCTTTCCATTACAGGATCGACAGGAGCGTCAGGCACCGAGGGGGCCACCGGGCCCGTCGGAGCGGCGGGGATGATGGGACTGCCGGGACTACCGGGAACGGAAGGTTCAACCGGTGCAACCGGGCTGACCGGCATGAAAGGCAGCACGGGATCTTCCGGCCCCCGCGGACAGAGAGGGCGCCGCGGTCCCGCCGGCAAAACGATTAAAATCGTTAAAATCATCCGAATCAACTGCCGCTGCCGACACAAGCGGCATAAATGCTGCAAGAAGCACCCGAAGAAGCGCCGCTCGGGACGGTAAAGGGCTCCGTCCCACCGCCTCTTCCCTTTAGGCAGCCCATTTTCAGAAATTGGTGTCGTTCGCCCTTGCCAGCTTCCACCTATAGAAAATACAATATCAAATCAAAAAAGGAATGGGAGGCGCAGCAATGACCGATTCAACGAGGCAGGTCGCTGCCCCATTAAGGTCAATACCGAACAGCCGTCCTGTGTTCGAACTCAATGCGGGCCAATCGGATTCGCAGGTCGCTTACCTTTTGAGAAGTCACGATTCAACCTTATACTTTACCCCTTCCCATATCGCCATGATGTTCAGCGAGCTGCTTCCGGACACGGCTACAGCCGCCAACAGGACAGGGATGGAATGGGAAACATGGGGGCTGCGCATGCACTTTGTAGGCGCCCAGAACAATCCGGTTATTAGCGGCCAGGAGCGCTTGAATGCCTTGAAACATTACTATCGCGGGCAGGATTCAGCCAAATGGCAGACCGGCATTCCAACCTACGATAAAGTAAAGTACAGCGGACTGTACCCCGGCATTGACATGTTATTCTATCGCAATCAGCATGAGCTGGAATTCGACTTTATTGTATCACCCGGAGCGAATCCGAATCATATTAGGCTACAATTCGAGAGTACCGGCGGAGTCGAACTCGACGAGGAAGGCAATTTGAACGTTCAGACCTTCAAATATCCGCTTCAACTGCGTAAACCCTTTATTTATCAAGAAATTAACGGGGAAAAAGTGGCGATTGACGGAGAATACGTCCTGCTGGGACTGGATACAGTCGGATTTAAGCTGAACGAGGAATACAATCGGTCGCTTCCGCTTATCATCGACCCCGTGCTGGGTTACTCCACTTATCTTGGCGGTACGGACGGCAGCTCGCAAGGCTTCGGCATTGCCGTTGACGCCGCCAACAACGCTCATGTTACGGGAGCAACGATGGCTACCGATTTCCCGACAGCAAGTCCGATTCAAGCTGCACTAGCCGGAGCCAGTGATGTTTTTATTACTAAATTCGACCCAACCGGCACTACCTTAATCTATTCCACGTATTTGGGCGGCTCGCTCACCGATATCGGACGATCCATCGCCATTGACCGCTTCGATAACTGTTATGTGACCGGCAGCACGACTTCAACCGATTATCCACTTACAACATTTACTCTATTCCCCGTTGCACCAAGCGGAACCAATGCGCTTGTATCAAGCCTTGATCCTACAGGGCTGCTGAATTATTCCACCTACTTGGGCGGGAGCGGCGATGATATCGGATTTGGCGTCGCAGTCAATTCAAACCGGAATATTTATGTAACAGGAAGCACCAACTCCACCGACTTTCCTACAGAAGGCCCTTTTCAAGGAACGCTTCCCGGATCGAGCGCCGCTTTTGTCACAGAAATATTCTGGAGCTTCTTTAATAATTTTATAATCTTCTCGACCTACTTTGGCGGCACGAGCACGACCGTTGGCCAAAGCATCGCTGTTGATGCAACCTTTGAATGTTTTGTTACGGGAACTACCTCCTCGCCGGATCTTCCTCTGGCTAGTCCTATTCAGCCTCTTTATGGCGGAGGAGCCAGTGATGCCTTTGCAACCAAATTCACTTCAGACGGGACCGCCCTTGTCTTCTCCACCTTCCTGGGCGGAAGCGCAGCCGACACTGGCGGCGGTATCGCAGTTGATACCTTCGGCTTCTGTTATGTCGCCGGAACAACCTTCTCCACCGACTTTCCTACGGCCAATCCGGCACAGCTGGCCAACGGCGGAGGCAGCGATGCCTTTGTTTGTAAATTGGACCCTACAGGAAGCACCTTCCTCTTCTCCACCTACCTGGGCGGAGTCGGCGCGGATACCGGGAACGATGTCGCTACAGACCCGTTCGGAAACACTTATGTGACGGGTGATACCGGTTCGGTGAATTTCCCGCTCGCCGATCCGTTTCAGGCTACTACCGACGGTGCAGATGCGTTTGCAGCCAAATTCAACGGCGCCGGCTCGTTTGTTTACTCCACGTTTTTGGGCGGCTCCGCTGTCGATTCCGGCCAATCCATTGCCGCCGACTCGACGGGTAATGCCTATCTTACCGGCTTTACATCCTCAACTGACTTTCCGTTAGCAAGCCCGTTTCAGTCAACCAATTCCTTTTTCCCAAGCGCGTTCGTGACAAAGCTGGTTCAGCAAGTCACTGGTCCGCCTGGACCGACCGGACCCAGCGGTCCGACTGGGCCGACCGGAGATACCGGCGGCCCCGGACCTACTGGACCGGACGGTCCACCGGGGCCGACGGGAGCCACCGGGCCCGCGATTCCGGGTCCCACTGGGCCGACCGGATTGACGGGACCGAATGGACCGACCGGAACGACCGGACCTAACGGAGGCACGGGAGCGACCGGATCTAGCGGGCCGGTGGGCGCGATTGGACCGGCAGGCTTCCCTGGCGCAATGGGACCGATGGGTGCAGTTGGCGCCGCAGGACCGATCGGCGCCATAGGAGTACCAGGGTCAAGCGGTTCGCCTGGAGCGGCCGGTTCCCCCGGAGCAGCCGGATTAGCCGGTATGACCGGGCCAGCCGGATTTCCTGGCGCCAGAGGCGGCTCCGGCCCCAAAGGTTTAACCGGAGCGACCGGACCACGGGGAGAAGACGGCGAGATGATCAAGGTCACGCGCGTCGTACGCATCGTCAAGGTTCTGCCATGCAAGCCCCGCAAAGAGCCCCACAAGGCGGAAGTGCTGAGGCTGGCTCGCGAGATTAAAGGGCTGCTGGGCTCCGACCCTTGTCTCGAATTCCTGGAAGGAACGCTCAAGCGGCTTATCGCCCACATTAAACAATGCAAGTTCAAAAGCGCTCTCCTGACGCTGAACAAATTCGAGGAGCAGTTCTTAATAGTAGCGGAAGACGGACAAATTTCGTCAGCCACAGCCAAAAAAGTTTTCCGCCTCAGCGGAGATCTGCATGATCTGCTCCTCAAGCTGAGACGGAGATCAACTAAGTACGGTTGATCCTTCCCATGGCACTCCATTGCGGCCGCCGATTCATTGATTTATTTCATAGCAAGGTCAAAGCTCCGTCGCTTTTCGGCGGAGCTTCGGCTACTGCCGGCAGAGCAGCTCTATACGCTCTCCCCTCTTTTCTTGAATCGCGCTTCGAAAAAAAGCTTATTTCCGAGCATCCGCTGATCCTGCGGTCGAAAACGCAGTGCCTGTTCGTTATGCTCCCAGGCAAGCCGCTCCTGACCGAGCCGGTAATAACAAACGCTTAGCTGAACATGAGGCAGCCAGGTCCAGCACTGCTCGTTGCGGAAGCCCCAATCCTCCTTGGGCTCCTCAAGATCCGTCGCAAGCTTATACCAGAATACGGCGATGGAAAACTGCTCTTTTTGCAAAAAATGATAGCCTAATCGGCAGCAAATTTCCGCTGTAGGTGTAGCGTATTCAAGCGCCTTCAGCGCCGCCTTACATTCCTTGTCATGCTCACCCAACCGGTAATAACAGTCCGACAGCTTGTCGCAAGCCGTGACTTTGTCCGCTACCCATCCCTGCTCCATCTCTAAAAACCTTTCATATTGCTGCGCGGCTCTCGCAAGATCGCCGTTGTCGCGCAGCTCATTGGCAAAATAATAGTGATCGCGGGGAGACAGCTCCGCTCCGCTGCGCAATTTATTTTCATAGATGGCCAGATTTCTGCCCTTCGCATCATGAACACGCTTATGCGTAACCGCAATATCGGTATCGATTACATTGCCCGACACATCCAAGTATTCATGGACCGCACCGTACCACTTGAACTGCAGGGAGCGTTTGACAAGCCTATTGCGCCTGAATTTGAGATTGACTTTGCCGTAATCGTCAAAAGAATAGTGATAGAACATCGAACAGGCGTCGGTTGTAGGAGCCAGCTCCGCTTTGAGAGCGAGCAGCTTGTTCCGATCCTCCTCCAGCAGCACATCGTCGGCATCCAGCCAAAAGATATAATCCTGGCTCGCTTGACTGAAAGCATAGTTTCGCGCCGCTGAAAAATCGTCTACCCACGCAAAATCAAGCACATGATCCGTATACTTACGGGCTATTTCCTTCGTCCGGTCGGTCGAGCCCGTGTCAGCGATAATAATCTCGTCAGCGACTCCCCGCACGGAAAGCAAACATTGTTCCAGCAGTTTCTCTTCGTTTTTCACAATCATACAAAGGCTGATCGTCGGCAGTGGATTCCCCGCCCTTCCATGATGTCTTATCTGCCCGGCATTCCCCTATTCCTACTGTATTCCAGCCCAGGCCCAGCTGTTCTAAACGCCATGCCTAATTATGAAGAGACCGGATAAACGCCGTTACCCGCCTTCACCTAGGAAGATACGATATAGATGAAAGATTCATTCCAGGGAGGTACAATGTTATGTCCATTCAATCCATGATTAATGACGCCATTACTTCGGGACAGCCCGAACTCGTTATCGCTCCTGGAGTTTACCCCCTTACTGCCACTTTAAGCATCCTCGGCGCCAACGGGCTGACCATCGTTGCGGATGGCGTTACCTTCCTCATGACGGTGTTTACCCGGGTGATGAATGTGGGCAATTGCACCAATTTCACCTTTCAGGGACTAACGATCAACTATAATCCGCTTCCCTTCACACAAGGCGTCGTTACGGCTACCAATTATGTCACGGTACCCAACACGATTACAGTTAAGCTAGATCAGGGGTACCCTGTCAAAGCTTACGGTCGGCTTGAGGTATACAGCCCCTACACCCGCAAAAACAAAGAATTCTCAGGGGCAAATAACGGCACATCCTCCGTCTTTAATCCTGCTGATCCGACATCGCTCATCGTCTCCGGAGTAAGCGCGGGCATCGATGTGGGCGACTTAGTCACGCTCTCAGGCGGACCTATCACTCCCCATTCCATTCAGGTGTTCAACTCCTCCTTCACAACTTGGCGGAATATTACTCTGTATACCTCGAGCGGCTTTGGTTACATTGAAGGCAGCGGTATATGCGGCAGTATCCTGGATAATTTCAACGTCATACCGGGCCCGAAGCCGGCTGGCGCTATTCGCCCTCCGCTGCTGTCCAGCATATTTGACGCCATGCAATTCAACAATATTCAACTCGGTCCAAATGTTCAGAACTGCACGATCAAAAACGCCGGCGACGATTCCTTCAGTATTCAGACTCCGGCTTATATGACGGTTCTTAACGCTTCAGGCAACTCCGCCTATATTGCTTTCCGCACCGCTGCCCCGCTTCCCCTTCCGGCCGGAGATACGCTAGGCCCGTTTTTTGCCGATCAGGCTACTATCGTCAGCGCAACTTTAGTCCCCTATGGCAGCTTTCCAATCGACCCTACCATTCAGATGGAAATCGATAACGCTCAGCCCGGAGATCCATTTTTCATTAACAAAAATCAGATTTATCTCATCGTGTTTACCGCTGTGCCGCCGTTCGGAGCAGGGTCCTTCGTGTTCAACCCCCGCTTTTGCGGAACCGGATTTATTTATAGCAACAATACGATTTACAGCAAAGGAAGACTGCTAATAAAAGGAATCAACGGCTTCATCGAAAACAATAGGATTACAAACTCCATACGCCCGATCGTCATGACACCGGAGGGCAATGCGGATACTCAATCGGGCTGCGCCCAAAACCTGCAAATAAGAGGTAACTATATTCTCCGAGCAGGCTACTACCAATCCGCTTTCACAACGAATCAGGCTGGCGCAATCTGTTTTGCCTCCTATGAGGTAGTGAGCGTAAAGGCTTTTGATCAAATGGTCATTGAGGACAATACCTTTGACAGCAATGAAGGGTTAAACCTGCAAGTCGTCAACTGCGAGGATATGCAAATAACGAATAATATCTTTCTCAACACGCATTGCAATGACAACGGCACCAACGGCGGAATGTATAATATCGACCAATCAACCGACATCTTCATTTTCAACTCCGACACCGTTGCGATAACAGGCAATACAATCGACCATATGGGTCCACAGGGCTCTATCCCGGTTGTGCTGTCGACCGGCGCCACCAATGTGACCGGCCTGCCTGGCGGGGCCCTGCTGCTAAGCAAAACCAACCCTCCGATCAATACGGCCCTAACCTATGCCATTATTAACCGCGGCTCGACCAAAGCGCTGCAAACGGTTTTGAACGGAGTAAGCGATAATACAAACGTCGAGCAGGAAACATTCAACGCCGCCGTTTTATCTCAGCACTGGCAGCTAATTCCGAATGGGTTTTACTTTAATATTTTACATGTCGCCAGCGGCAAATTCCTGGATATTGCCGGATCATCGCTTGCACCGGGAGCGAATGCCGTTATTTTCACACCCAACGGAAGCTTAAGCCAGCAGTGGGCGGTGTTTATATCCAGAATTAGCTTTCTTAAAATCAAAAACGTCAACAGCGGCATGAATTTGACGCTGAGCGGAAACGCCAATGGCGTGCTGTGCTTGCAGCAGATTGACAGTGTATCGGCTACCCAGGAGTTTCAACTCACAGTAGTCGTGTAATAGGGCCTAATTATGTCCCGGCATGGCACATGCCCGGACCTGCCTTTAGCGGAAGCGATACAATAACAGATCAAGTTCTTTTGTCAGGAGGCGCAGCCATGAACGCATCGTCAATGGAGCCATCAGCCCGGATCAGGCCGGTTCATCCGAGTCAGCCTGTGTTCGAGCATAATGCGGGACAATCAGACCCGCGGGTTGCCTATCTTCTAAGAGATCAGGATTCAACCTTTTACTTTACCCCCGCGCATGCCGATATGATATTCGGCAAACCGTTGCAGACCAGCGAGCCTGCATACGATGCAGCTTCTTTATCGCGGATGCAATGGGAAGCCTGGGGACTTCGCATGAACTTTATCGGCGCTAGCCCGGAAACGCGGATAGAGGGCTGCAATCTTCTGGACGGAATTAAAAACTATTTTGTCGGGCGGGATGCATACAAATGGCGTACGGGCATACGGACGTTCGAGCAGATAAAATATATGGGTCTTTATCCCGGTATCGACATGTTGTTCTATCTCAACGACTCCCAGCTGGAATTCGATTTTATTGTTGCTCCCGGGGCCGATTGGCGGCAAATTGCACTGGAATTTGAAGGCACGGATTGGCTGCGAATTGATGCGGAAGGCAACTTCCATGCTGGAGTAAACGAGCAATCCATCTGTTTACGGAAGCCGTTTATTTACCAGGTGGATGAGCAGGGAAAGCAGGTTCAGATTAAGGGCGGATATGTTGTTCGAAGTAAACGCCGGATTGGATTCGAGCCCGCCTCCACTTATGATGACTCTCTCCCGCTTATTATTGATCCGGTACTAACCTATTCGACCTACCTCGGGGGCAGCGACGTTACGACTGGACTTGGCATTGCGGTAGACGCCTCCGGAAGCGCCTATGTGACGGGGCTTACTTTCGCAACGGACTACCCCACTCTGGGTCCGATTCAGGGGACACTGGCAGGCGGGTCCGACGTCGTGATCAGCAAATTCTCTCCAGCGGGCAACACGCTCCTTTATTCCACCTATCTGGGCGGCAGCGATCTTGATTCCGGAAATGCGATCACGGTTGATGCGTTCAACAATGCCTATGTAACCGGGTATACGGATTCCGTGGACTTTCCGACAACTTCCGGTGCTTTCCAAACGACTCCTCTCCCTTCCACAAACGCCTTTGTTAGCAAGCTCGATCCTACCGGCGGCATCCTGCTCTTCTCGACCTATCTGGGCGGAAACGATGTCGATATCGGAAACGGCATCGCTGTCGACATTACAGGTGTCACTTATATTACGGGAACAACGCTATCAAGCAATTTTCCGTTGGTCGACCCGTTCCAAAGCTCATTTTTCGCAGTCAACACGGCCTTTGTAACCAAGCTTAATGCAGCGGGGAACGCCCTGCTGTACTCCACTTATCTAAGCGGGACCATCTTCACCAACGGGGCCGCTATCGCAGTCGACCGCTACGGGCAATTTTATGCAGCAGGATCAACGAATGTTAATTTCCCTACCGTAAATCCTTTTCAGCCTTCCTTCGGCGGCGGTACCAGCGACGCCTATGTCGTCAAGTTTGCTACAGTCGGCTCCGTGACCAGTGTGATCTATTCAACTTATGTTGGGGGCACCCAAGCCGATTACGGAACAGGCGTCGCGACGGATATGAGCGGGAACGCCTATGTCACCGGTTATACCAATTCTCTGAATTTCCCTGTGCTGGATCCCATTCAGGCTGCCAACGGCGGTCTTAATGACGCTTTTGTAAGCAAGCTGGGACCAAGCGGAACTCTGATCTATTCGACTTATTTGGGAGGCAGCGGCAACGATCAGGGGAACGGAATCTCGGCTGATAATTTGGGCAATGTCTATGTCACCGGTTGGTCGGCCTCAATCAACTTTCCGCTGGCCAATCCATTCCAAAACACGCTGTTCGGGAGTGCAAGCGCCTTTGTAGCCAAGCTTAATTCAAGCCCAGCGTTTATTTATTCCACCTATTTGGGAGGGAATAACAACAATCAAGGAACGGCAATCACATCCGATTCTTTCGGAAGCGCCTATGTGACCGGACTGACTTCCTCGATCAACTTCCCTTTGGCCAATCCATTCCAGAATAATCAGCCGGCCCCGGGTCTGCAAAGCGCATTTGTGTCCAAATTCGAAGATACCACCCAAGTCGGACCGACAGGGCCGTCGGGACCGGCAGGGCCGGCAGGGCCAACGGGCGCGACAGGGCCAACGGGGGGCTCAAGCCCCGGACCGAATGGACCGACTGGAGCGACTGGACCGACAGGCACAACCGGAGCTACGGGCGTGACGGGTCCGACCGGCATAGGCATAACCGGGCCTCAAGGGGCAACCGGTGTGACGGCTGGATCGACTGGACCGACAGGAGCAATTGGACCTTCCGGTCCGGCAGGCGCCATTGGCGCGGCAGGTGTTACCGGACTTACAGGACCGGCCGGAATGTCCGGCCCAGTCGGTCCAGCTGGTCCTGCAGGCGCGGCTGGCCCGGCCGGTTCTGCCGGTGTGCCTGGCTCGGCAGGAGCGACGGGGCCAGTTGGACCCGCCGGCACCGCCGGTCCGGCCGGGTCAAAAGGCGCTAAAGGACCCGAAGGCCCACCAGGGCGCAATGGAAAAATTATTAAAATCGTGGAAACGATCAAAATCGTCAAGCCATGCAAACGTAAGAGCGGCAAAACCAATTCCGCAGCCATTGCGCTGCTCCGCAAGCTCGCACGAATGCTGCGGGACGATGAGGAGCTCTGTTATCTGCTCTCCGACATAGCCAGAATCTCCGGATTCATCAAACGCAAAGCCTACAAAAGCGCGATGAAGTCCTTCTGCCAGCTGACCGCACATTTCAAAAAGCTCGTGAAAGAAGGAGAAATCCCATCCCGTAAAGGAAAAATACTGCTGCGCCTCTCGGACTGCCTGCTTAATGAGCTCATGCTGCTCTGCAGCCGACCGGGGCCGATCAGAATCAGCGCTGACGAAAAGGAGTGATGAGCATGAATAGCTCTGAAAAGTTATCCTCCGCCTCCGTAAAGCTGATTCGAGGCGGGTCGTATGTATTCGAGCAAAATATCGGTCAAACGAATCCGGAAGCAGCCTATGTGCTTAAAGGTTTTGACTCGGCCTTTTACTTTACCCCCGCCTACATGGCAATGACATTCAGCAGACGCATCAAAAAAGACAACAAAACCTTTTCACTTCCGGTATCAAACGAGTGGGAAGCCTGGGGTTTGCGTATGCGCTTTGCTGAAGCCCGCCCTGACGTTGCTCCGGAAGGACTCGATCCGCAAAAAGCCGTGACCCATTATTACCGCGGAAATGATCCCTCCAAGTGGTTCACCGATGTTCCGACTTTCGGGAGAATAAGTTATTCGGACATCTACCCCGGCATTGATCTCGTCTTTTATATAAACAACGGGTCTCTGGAATTTGATTTCATCGTGTCCGCCGGAGCTGACGCAGCGAATATAGCGCTGGAATTCGAAGGCTCCGATCGCATTGAAGTCGAAGAGGATGGCCATCTACTGGTCGTGACAAACAGGCAGCCTATCCGGCTGAAGCCGCCCTTTATTTATCAAGATAATAAGAGCAGAAAAGTTGGCGGCGGTTATGTCAAGCTGAGCAACACCAGAATCGCGATTCAAGTAGAAGAAGAGTATGACCGTTCGGCTCCGCTTATTATTGATCCTGTCTTGACCTATTCCACTTATCTTGGCGGAAGCGCAACGACGGATGCATTCGGGATTGGCCTGGACGCGAGCGGTAATGCCTATGTCACCGGGTTGACGACGTCGTTGGATTTTCCAACCCAGATACCTTTCCAGTCCACCTATGCAGGCGGCGCTAATGACGCTTTTGTTACGAAGCTGGCTCCTTCAGGCAGCACGCTCATTTATTCTACCTATCTGGGCGGCACAGGCGATGATCAGGGGAGAGGCATTGCGGTGGATTTCTCTGGAAACGCCTATGTCACTGGGTCCACAACCTCCACCGATTTCCCGGTAGCCAATGCCTTTCAGGGTGTCGCCCCTGGTACTACAAATGCATTTGTGACCAAGTTCGACGCCTCGGGCGGGACGCTGGCTTACTCCACTTACTTGGGCGGCGTCAATCAGGATGCAGGACTCGGAATTGCTGTCGACTCGGCGGGCAGCGCTTATGTAACCGGTCTAACTACCTCGCCAGATTTTCCTACTCTGAATGCTTATCAACCTACGCCAATTGCGATTGCCAACGCCTTTTTGACCAAATTCAGTCCTGCTGGGAATACGCTCGTTTATTCCACCTACTTTGGCGGGAATATTCAGATCAGTGCAGCGGAAGGAGCGGGCGTCGCGGTGGATACCTCTGGCCAAGCGTATTTAACGGGTTTTACCAGCGGTAATCTGACGCTCGTAAACCCGCTTCAGCCCGTATTCGGCGGAGGCAGCGAAGACGCTTTTATCGCCAAGTTTGATGCTTCCGGGGCGAATGTCATCTATTCCACCTATCTCGGAGGAAGCAGTCAAGAATTAAGCCAGGGCATTACCGTTGATCTGGCCCAAAATGTCTCGGTTGTCGGCCTAACGTCATCCACTAATTTCCCAACCTTTAATCCGGTTCAAGCGGCCCTTGGGGGTGGAAATGATTTTTTCGTGACCAAAATCAACGCTTCCGGCACGGGCTTTATTTTCTCGACCTACTTGGGAGGCAGCCAGGACGATAACGGCTTCGGAATTACGACCGATACCTTCGGCAATGTGTATGTTACCGGGGACAGCGCTTCACCCGACTTCCCGCTCGCTAACCCGCTCCAGTCCACTCTTATGGGAACGGCCGATGCCGTAATCATCAAATTCAATCCGACAGGAGCCCTGATCTACTCCACTTTCCTCGGCGGAAACGGCGGAGACGTCGGTCAAGCGATAGCGGCTTCCCCTTCGGGAAGCGCCTATGTGGCCGGCGGAACAACCTCTACCGACTTCCCCGTTGTGAACCCTTTTCAAGCTGATCTGCCAGGCTCTCCAAGCGGTTTTGTCTCGCAGTTGGAGGACAACACCTTGGTTGGTCCGACCGGACCGACCGGACCTAGCCCGACCGGGCCGACAGGCGCGACAGGACCGGCGGGATCTCCCGGTGAGCCCGGGCCGGATGGCATCCAAGGCCCGACCGGCGACACCGGGCCGACAGGCGCGAACGGTGCGACAGGAGCCGCCGGCATTACCGGCGCTATCGGATCGCAAGGGAGCACCGGCACAATAGGGCTTGCTGGACCGTCCGGTGCCGTCGGACTGCCCGGACCGGCCGGTATTCCGGGCGCAACAGGCTTTACGGGCCTCACCGGGCCGAACGGCGCGATAGGACCGGTCGGCGCCGCTGGTGCTCCGGGAGCCGCAGGAACGGCCGGCACGACAGGATCGCTTGGAGCCAAAGGGCCAGCCGGACCGAAGGGACGTTCCGGAGCTTCCGGACCAAGAGGGCCGCAGGGGGCTCAAGGACCCGAAGGACCTCCTGGCCGCAACGGCAAAATCATCGAAATCGTGGAAACGATCAAAATCATTAAGCCTTGCAGACGGCATGGAGACCGGCTTGATTTTGAAGCCATGGAACTGACGCGCAAGCTCGAACGAATGGCCAGGTTGGAGATGAATCTCTGTCATCTCATCCCTTCCATCCGGGACATCGCCAGACTCATCAAGCGGCGCAAGTTCAAAAGCGCGATGATGTCCCTTAGCAAGCTGATGAATCACCTGCGGGAGCTTGTGGAGCATGACGAAATCTCCATCATGAAAGGCAGAAGGATGCTGAAGGTGTCTGCCTTTTTGCTTAACGAGCTTATGAGACTGAACGACGGGGTTAAGTAGACTGGAAATCGCTCCATACGGCTAATCAGGACGATTGGAAGTGAAGGAAATGAACGCTCAATCCCCCGTTTCATTGCAATTGCTACGAGGGGCTTCGCTTGTATTTGAGCAGAATGTCGGACAGACGTATCCGGAAGCCGCCTATATGTTGCGAGACTTTGATTCAACCTTTTATTTCACGCCAAGTTATATGGCGATGACTTTCAGCAGGCGCATAGGCCCGCAGAACAAGGACACGTCTCTGCAAGATCCGCTGCCGAAAGCATCGGGCAAACGCGAGTCCTGGGGGCTGCGCATGCATTTTGCAGGAGCGCGGCCGGACGTCCGGCCAGAGGGCTCCGATCACCAGGCAGCAGTGACGCACTATTACCGCGGAAACGATCCTTCCAAATGGATTACCGATGTGCCTACTTTTGGCAAAGTCATCTATACCGGACTTTATCCCGGAATTGATCTGGTCTTCTATAAGAAGGAAGGACTCCTGGAATTTGATTTCATTGTGTCTCCCGGAGCAGATGCAACAACTATTGTGTTAGAGTTCGAGGGCGCCGACCGCATTGAACTGGAAGAGGACGGCCATCTGCTTGCCGTTACTAACGGGTCTCCCGTGCGGCTGCAGCTTCCCTTTATTTATCAGGACAGCGAGAAAGAGAGAAAAAAGGTCCGCGGCGGTTATATGAAGCTCAGCGATACTCGGATTGCCATTGAAGTTCAAGAAGAGTACGATCGCTCATCCCCGCTTATTATCGATCCCGTATTGGCTTATTCGACTTACCTTGGCGGAAACGGCCAGTCATCCGCAGCGGGAATTGCCCTGGATGCAAGCGGGAATGCCTTTATTACCGGCCGTACAACCTCGACCAATTTTCCAACCCAAATGCCCTTTCAGCCCAGCCGTTCGGGCATAGAAGACGCATTTGTCACCAAGCTGAACGCCTCAGGCAACGCGCTCATCTATTCCACTTATCTGGGCGGCAGCGGCGATGATCAGGGGCTTGCTATCGCAGTGGATCTGTCAGGCAGTGCCTACGTCACCGGCCTCACCGCATCGGCCAACTTTCCAACGGTTAATCCTTTTCAGAGCATACCCCCCAACAACGATGCGACCGTATTCGTGTCCAAGTTCAATGCTTCCGGCGGGACACTGGTCTATTCCACCTACCTCGGCGGCTCCGTAACAGAGGAAGGAACCGCAATTGCCGTGGATACGGCTGGAAGCGCCTATGTGACAGGTCAGACTTTCTCAAAAAACTTCCCCGTGCAGAATGCGTTTCAGCCCGCTCCTTCCGTTCAAGTCACCGCTTTTCTGACCAAGTTCAGTCCTGCAGGGAACACGCTCGTCTACTCGACCTATTTCGGCGGCGCCTCCAACACCACCGCAGGGCTCGGAGTCGCGGTAGACACGATGTTTCAAGCCTATCTAACGGGAGACACCACCGGCGGTCTACCGCTGCAAGCTCCTCTTCAGCCTGCTTTTGGTGGGGGAAACATCGATGCTTTCATCACAAAATTCGATACGTCAGGGCAGAATTTGATCTACTCCACTTACTTGGGAGGCAGTGGTGATGATGCAGGAACGGGTATTACGGTTGATCTGGCGCAAAACGTGTCGATTACTGGCCAAACGCAATCGACTAATTTTCCGACCTTTAATCCAGTTCAAGCGGCAAATGGCGGTGGCCAGGATCTGTTCATAACCAAAATCAACGCATCCGGCACAAGTTTCATCTTCTCCACCTATCTGGGCGGATCACAGAATGATACTGGCTTCGGAGTCGCTACCGACAACTTCGGCAACGTTTATGTCGCCGGACAAAGCCTTTCGCTCGATTTCCCACTGGCCGATCCGCTCCAAGTTCAAGCGGGGAACAATGCCGCTGTTGTCATCAAGTTTAATCCCACCGGCGGACTGATCTATTCCACCTATCTCGGCGGCAACGGCGTCGATATAGGGCAAGCAATAGCGGCGTCTCCCTCTGGAAGCGCCTATGTAGCGGGTGCGACAAGCTCGACCGACTTCCCTGTCGTAAATCCTTTCCAAGCGACTTTGCCAGGTGCTTCAAGCGGCTTCGTCTCGCAGCTCGCGGACACAACTTTGGTCGGGCCGACCGGGCCGACAGGCCCTAGCCCTACTGGACCGACGGGAGCGACTGGACCGGCGGGAAGCCCCGGCGAACCCGGACCGGATGGGGTCCAAGGGCCGACCGGCGACACCGGGCCGACGGGAACGACCGGTGCGACAGGAGCCGCCGGCATAACCGGTGCTAGCGGACCGCAAGGGAACCCCGGGACTACAGGGGCAACCGGTCCGGCCGGTGACATCGGCTTGCCCGGAGCAGCCGGTACTCCGGGCACGGCAGGCGTTACGGGCGACACCGGGCCGATCGGCGCGATGGGACCCGTCGGCGCGGCTGGCGCTCCGGGCACAGCAGGAGCGGCCGGCACGACGGGATCACCCGGAGCCGGAGGACCGGCCGGACCGACGGGGCGGGGCGGAGCTCCGGGGCCAAGAGGGCCCCGAGGGTCTAAAGGACCCGAAGGGCCTCCAGGTCGCAATGGCAAAATCATCGAAATTGTGGAAACGATCAAAATCATCAAGCCATGCCGCCGCAAGCACGGCTGCCGGCCGGAGCTGGAAGCCCTGAAGCTCGCCCGCAAGCTGGAATGCGCTTTGGCGGAAAATCCGCATCTTTGTTTCCTAGCTCCTTCAGTCCGCAAGATCGCTCGATTTATCAAACGTCAAAACAGTAAAGAAGCCATTATGAGCCTTTGTAGGCTGATCGATTATTTGAAAAGGCTCGTTGATGAGGGCGAAGTCTCCTCTCGTAAAGCCAAGCGCTTTTTGAATCTGGCAGCTAAACTGTTGAATGAATTGATGCGTTTGCAGGCTTAACCACCTTTTAATCCCTGAACACCTGGAGAGAATCGCCTCGTTCAGCCTATTTTGTCCCCGTCTTGACAGATGCCCTTACCAGCTTTGGCACGAAGAATATACAGTACGAAGTCTATATTTAGGAGGCACAGCTATGACCGAGCCATTCATGCAGCCCTCCGCCCGAATACGGCAGTTGCGCGGCGCTCATCCTGTGTTTGAGCAGAATGCAGGACAGTTGGATTCACAAGTCGCTTTCCTTCTAAGGGGTGCTAACTCCGCCTATTATTTTACCCCTTCGCATATCGCCCTTCTATTCTCCAAACTGGTGGAAGACAGCGAGGATAGTCCCTCTCGTTCGGTGAAGCCTGCCAGCAAACAGAAACAGTACGAGGCATGGAGCCTCCGCATGAACTTTGTGGATGCCGAGCCGAATCCGTCCATTGACGGGCTGGTGCCTTTAGAGAACAAAAACAACTACTTCAAAGGGTCCGATCCTTCTAAATGGCATACGAACGTCCCCACCTTCGGCCAAGTTAAATATACCGGCCTATACCCCGGGATCGACATGCTGTTTTATGAGAATGAAGGGCAGCTTGAGTTCGACTTCATCGTGGCGCCAGGAGCCGATCCCGGGCTGATTCAGCTGCAGCTCGAAGGCTGTGATGAAGTACGGATTGACGAAGCAGGGAATCTCCTTGTCGCGGCTGACGATCATTCTATGACGCTTAAGCTTCCCTTTATTTATCAGGAGCTTAATGGAAAGAAAAAGAAAATAGACGGCGGATATACCATCCTGCCCGATAACCGTGTCGCATTCGAGCTAAAAGGAAGCTACGATCCCGCACTCGTTCTCGTCATCGATCCGACACTGACCTACTCCACTTACTTGGGCGGTACATCCAGCACGATTGCCTATGGCATCACCGTAGATTCCAGCGGCAGCGCTTATGTAGTTGGAACGACGCTGGCCGCGGACTTTCCTACGACGGTAGGAGTGTTTCAAACCAGCCTTATCGGAACTTCCGATGCATTTGTCACCAAATTCAGTGCAGCCGGAAATACGCTTGTTTACTCCACTTATTTGGGCGGGACCGGCGTTAATGATGGCCGCGCCATCTCGATCGATCTTTCCGGTAACGCCTATGTGACCGGTTTTACCGACGCCACGGATTTCCCTACTTTTAATGCTTTCATAAACACCGCTCCAGGCGGACAAAGCGGATTTGTAACCAAGTTCAATTCCACTGGCAGCTCGCTCCTGTACTCCGGTTATCTGGGAGGCAGCGGAACCGACTCTTGCCTTGGCATTGATGTCAACTCAGCCGGCAACGCCTTTATTACAGGGACTACGGATTCGACAGACTTCCCGACGACCGCAGGCGTTTTTCAACCGACCTTCCCTGCAACCGCTCCGGGCGCTACATCCGCCTTTCTTACTCAGCTAAGCACGGTAGGCAGTACAGCTGTTTACTCCACCTACTTCGGTGGACTTAACGGCAATACGGGAACCGGAGTTGCGGTAGACAATGTGGGGCAAGCATACTTGAGCGGGCAAACCGCGACCGGACTTCCGATTGTAAATGGACTCTTCCCTATCTACGGAGGGGGAGCTACCGATGCCTATGCCGCTAAGTTCAATACTGCTGCAACTGCGCTTGTATTCAGCACTTATCTAGGCGGTAGCAACGACGATGTCGGTAATGGAATAGCAGTGGATCTGGCGCAAAATGTTTATGTTACGGGCTCCACTCAATCGGTGGACTTTCCGACCTTTAATGCCGTCCAGCCGACATTTGGCGGCTCCGAAGACGCCTTTGTCGTTAAAATTAATGGAGACGGCAGCAGTCTCGTCTATTCAACCTACCTGGGCGGCAGTGCCAACGATCTGGGGAACGGAATCGCAACCGACCCCTTTGAAAATGTATATGTCACCGGAACGACGGGTTCAACGAATTTTCCGCTGGTCAATCCGATTCAGCCTACCATTGCACTTGGGGCCATTAATGCATTCATTTCCAAGCTCAACCCGACCGGGTCGTTTATTTACTCCACCTATTTGGGCGGCACTGGGCCCGATATCGGCCAGGCAATTGCAGCCGACTCCTCTGGCAGCGCCTATATCGCCGGTCAA
The DNA here is from genome assembly GCF_002233675.1 of Paenibacillus herberti. Classification (GTDB taxonomy): domain Bacteria; phylum Bacillota; class Bacilli; order Paenibacillales; family Paenibacillaceae; genus Paenibacillus_O; species Paenibacillus_O herberti. Next base: position 773,014 of record NZ_NMUQ01000002.1, read on the forward strand.
ACCTTCTCAACGAATTTCCCCACCGTCAATCCTTTTCAAGCCACCTCAAATGGACTTCCAAACGCATTCGTCGCCAAAATTCTGGATGACATTCAACTCGGGCCGACGGGGCCGACAGGACCTACCGGGCCGACAGGACCGACGGGGCCGGCTGGACCAACCGGAACGACGGGGGACACTGGAGCTACGGGGCCGACAGGACCATCGGGACCAACGGGGCCAACAGGGTTCACGGGGCCGACGGGACCTGAAGGGCCAACGGGAGCAGCCGGTCCTTCAGGGGTACCGGGCGCAACCGGTCCTTCAGGGCCGACTGGCGCTACGGGTCCTTCCGGACCGAATGGAGCAATAGGACCAGCGGGTGCTGCCGGCGCTGCCGGAACGACGGGAACGACGGGGATTACAGGACCGGCAGGCGCGAATGGAGCGACGGGACCGAACGGCGCGATTGGTGCGGCAGGGCCGGCCGGACCGCGCGGTGCCAACGGTTCAAACGGGCCGAATGGGCCCCGCGGGCTTCGGGGGCCGGAGGGAGAGGAAGGTCCTCAGGGGAAAAACGGAAAGATTATTAAAATCATCAAAATCATCGAAATTATTAAGCCGTGCAACTGCTGCGTTCCTTGTCCAGAAGCGTTGAAGCTCGCCGCCGAGCTCAAAAAGCTGGTGATATTCGATCCATGTCTTGAGCCTCTGCTGCTCACGGTAAACAAGCTCATTCATCAAATCAAGCGCTGCCGGTACAAAAGCGCCGAAATCATTCTATGCAAGTTGGACCGCCAAATTGTACGCCTGTTGCGGGAAGGCCTCTTAACTCGACGCAAAGCCAGGGCGCTGCAGAAGATTTCAGCACATCTGAAGAGAGTACTGATCAAGCTGCAGAATAAATCCACAAAGCCTTGCCGCCAATGCGGCTCATGCAAGCAAAAAAGAGATTATTAACCTGTTCTACAGAAAACCCGAACCGGTCCGCAAGGACCGGTTCTTCTGCATTCAACCTAAGTTACAGGCTCTAACTAAAAGGCTGGACTGACTTGTACGGTTAAATGAGGCTTGCTATACAGGCTGACGCCCCCCGTACCAACCGTGACGACTCCGCCTTTTCTGAAAAAGACCCGTAACATCCTCCCATTAGTTTGCGTAATCTCGACCGAGGCTCTATCACGAGCGGCTATATAACTGACAAAGCCCGCAGGGCCGGCAACTGTTTTCCAGTTATTATCGAATTGGCCCTTTACAATCCGATTGGACCACGTTTGTGCTACAATCTCACTTGTGCCTTGACGAACAGATGCTTTTTTTTTAGCCATTTCATTCACCATTCCTTATTGTCTAGTAACGATTCTGCCAGCCATTCTAGCCGAGAGCGACCGTCCGATGCGGCTTGCTATAGATGCTGATTCCTTTGACCCCCAGCAGTACGGTCCCGCCTTTGTTGAAAAAAGTCCGTTTCCTTTGACCATTGCCCAATGTAACCACGACAGAGGCATTATTGCGGTTCGCGACCACCCGCAAAAATCTTGAATACTGGCCGGTAAACGTCCAGCCACTGTCAAACTGTCCCCATTCCACCTCGGTTGACCATGTCTGCGCCTGCTTGCTGCCTATGCTTGCCTGTTTGCCCATTTCACTCCCACTCCTTGCTGACGGCTGTGAATCTAACTGGTTAACAAACGAATAATCTGGTGTGGCTTGCCGTCTTCTTCAATTTTTATCAAAATCTCCATCCTTTGTGCTAGTTTTCCTACTCTATATTTCTATGCAGCGATGGAAGAATGCGTAATGGCTAGTAGTCTATTAATATGAAGTGTTTGCAATCTCTTATTGCCCCTTGTGGCGCAGAGACTGCTCGAATTTATTTCACCTTGTCAACGCCCTTTTTATAACCATGCTGACATATACCCGTACTCCCCGTCCCCCATTGAATATACAGTATCAAATCATAATCTAGGAGGCGCATTAATGAGCGGACCATCAGCCCAATTGCGACAGTTACATGGGAACCTTCCTGTTTTTGAGATTAATAAGGGACAGTCAGATTCACAAGTAGCTTACCTTTTGAGAGGTCATGATTCGACCTTTTATTTTACTTCTTCCCACATCGCGATGATGTTCGGCAAGCTGCTGGACCATCATGAATCAACTCACATAGAACAATCGTCTCGAAAACCCGCGCAAAAGCGCTGGGAAACCTGGGGCCTTCGCATGCACTTCGTTGGAGCGGATAAAAAACCCGATATTACCGGCTTAGATCAACTGCGAGGCACAAAAAATTACTACCACGGTAAAGATCCTCTCCAGTGGTATACCAATATACCGACCTTCGGTAAAGTGAGCTATACGGGACTTTATCCCGGCATCGACATGCTGTTTTATGGAAACGAACACCAGCTGGAGTTTGATTTCATCGTTGCCCCCAAAGCGAACCTTCAAAATATTCTACTGGAGTTCGAAGGAGCCGATGAGGTTCGGATTGACGAGGAAGGAAACCTTCTCGTTATAACGAACGGACATCCCCTTTTATTGCGCTTGCCCTTGATCTATCAGGAAAGCGAAGCCGGCAAGAAGAGAATTGACGGCGGATACGTGCTGAGGGATGACAATAGAGTGGCCTTCGAACTTAACGAGGAGTATGACATCTATTCCAAGCTCATCATTGATCCTGTATTGACCTACTCCACTTATCTTAACGGCACCGATGGCGCATTTGGGAATGGAATCACCGTTGATTCCCTTGGAAGCGCCTATGTTACGGGCGGCACATTTTCATCTGATTTCCCGACACAGGGACCGATCCAACCTACCTTCGGAGGCTTTGCGGATGCCTTTCTCACCAAGTTCACCCCATCTGGAACTGCACTCATCTACTCCACTTATCTGGGGGGAAGCAATTTCGACCAAGGCCAGTCTGTTGCTGTTGATGCTGCAGGCAACGCCTATGTAGCCGGCTTCACACAATCGACGGATTTCCCAACTGCTAACGCCTTTCAGTCTGTCGCTCCACCTGGTATGAATGCCTTCGTGGCAAAGATTAATCCTACTGGCGCTGCATTCCTCTATTCCACTTATCTGGGAGGCAACGGTGACGATATTGCAGCTGGAATCACTGCAGACCCAGGGGGCAATGCCTATATTACGGGAACGACGTCTTCCACCGATTTCCCTTTGGCAAATCCGCTCCAAGCCACCTTGCCAAGTCCCAGTTCCTCTTTCGTCACAAAACTGAACACGGCAGGAAATGCGCTCATCTACTCCACCTATTTTGGCGGGCCCAACGGTACTCAGGCCACTGGAATTGCCATAGATACCTCTACTAATGCCTACATTGTGGGTTCAACAACGATTGGTCTCCCAACGTCCAATGCTCTTCAGCCCATTTTTGGAGGCGGACTCTTTGATGCCTTTATAACAAAATTCAATACAGCGGGAACCGCTCTTGTTTACTCCACATACCTGGGCGGCAGCAATGAAGAGAATGGTCTTGGGATTGCAGTAGACCTGTCCGGCAATGCGTATATAACCGGCAACACAATATCCACGGATTTTCCAACCTCCAACGCTGTTCAAGCAACTCTTAGCGGTAACTTAGATTCATTCGCCACTAAAATAAATGCAGCAGGCAACGGCTTCATCTATTCCACTTATTTAGGCGGGATGCAAAACGATACAGGCAATGGCATTTCGGTTGATTCATCCGGGAACGCATATGTAACGGGGCAGACACTTTCAGCTGATTTCCCTCTAGCAAATCCGATCCAGGCTTCGCTCGCTGGGGACAACGATGTGTTTGTTACCCTGTTCAGTCCGGTCGGGGCTTTTATTTATTCCACCTACCTGGGAGGGACGGAGGATGATATCGGTCAATCCATTGCGGCAGACTCTAAGGGCGGCGCGTACATCACGGGAACCACTTCATCTCCTGACTTCCCGATAGTCAACCCGTTCCAATCGACATCGGCGATCTTTCCTAGTGCCTTTGTTTCCAAAATTACCGAGCTTATTGTGCCAGGCTCCACGGGGCCAACCGGACCAACGGGGCCGACGGGGTCGACCGGAAACACGGGGCCAACTGGAGCGACAGGCGCGTCTGGGCCCGCAGGACCAACAGGCGCTACTGGCGTTACAGGAGCTACAGGAATCCAAGGCCCGGCAGGAACGACAGGGGCGACAGGTGTAACAGGGGCAATCGGAGCGACCGGAATTACGGGAGCGACCGGACCGACCGGAGCTCAGGGGCTGACAGGGCCTATCGGAGTAGTCGGGGCTACCGGTGTAAACGGAATGACGGGAGCGACGGGGGGGGCTGGAGGGCCTGGCCCATCGGGGCCAAACGGAACAACGGGGGCCTCGGGCCCAGCCGGGGCGACTGGGACGGCTGGATCCGCCGGGCAAGCAGGATTACCCGGGCCACGAGGGCCAATGGGGACTAGAGGTGCGATTGGGCCGGAAGGCAACCGGGGGCCAGATGGCAAAACGATTCATCGGATTAAGGTAATTCGCATCGTAAAGGTTTTGAAGCCATGCAAGCCAGAGAAAGGATGTACTCCCTCTGCCCATGCTCTAGCTCTTAAGCTCGCTAGTGACATTAAAAAACAAGTGTCTCATGATATATGCTTCGATCTTATCCTTATTACAATCCGCAAGCTTATCCAACAAATCAAGCAGTGCAAGTACAAAAGCGCCTCCATCACTCTTTGCAAATTCGATGAACAATTCATCGAGCTGACGAGCATCGGAGAAATCTCAACTCATAAAGCCAAAAAGATTCTGAAGCTTCGCAATTGCTTGCTCGAGCAACTTTGCAGGCTGCAAGTCAAATCCAAAAAGAGCCGCTAAAAAAAGATCCCATCCATATAAAGGGGATATGAACCATGCCCACGGCAATTCAGATGTTAATTGACGCTGCAATCGCCTCGAATGCAAGCGATGTTGTCATCCCGCCCGGAACCTATTTTAATTCAGTACCAACTACTTTTGATAATGCTACGGATCTGACCGTTATCGCCGATGATGTTCTTTTCATCATGATCGCAGACGTTCGTGCTGTAAACTACAGCAATGCCACGAATTTGACCATCCAGGGACTGTCCATCAATTATGATCCGCTCGCTTTCACCCAAGGGGTGGTCATATCCATTGACCAGGCAGCTCTTACCATGAAAGTTCAATTGGATCAAGGGTATCCTGTGGCGGCATATCATTCACGGATCATTGCTTACGACTCGGAAACAAGAAAGCCCAAAGAGGGAACAAACGTAATGTTTACCTCGGCTGTCACCTTTGATCCCCTACTGACGAACGTATTGGATGTCACGGAAATAAGCGCCGGTATCAACGTGGGAGACAGGGTTACGCTGTCGTCTACCCCGAATACCACCAGCAGCATCTTTGTGACCAATTCTGCTTTTTCGATATGGCGAAACATTACTCTTTATAATGTCTACGGCGTCGGATATATCGAAAATGATGGTGTTTGCGGAACGATATTAGATAATTTCAACGTCGTGCCGGGCCCTAAGCCGGCAGGAGCCTTAGTCCCCCCGCTGCAATCATCGCTCATTGACGCCATCAACTTTTCTAATGTTGAAATGGGTCCGACCGTGCAGAACTGTACGATAAAAAGCCCGGGGGATGATTGCTTCAGTATTCAAACCCCCGCCTTTTTTGCCGTCTTGAATGCCAGCGGGAATTCGGAATATATCGCTTTCCGCTCTACGGTTCTGCCCCTGGATCCAGGCGATATAATAGCCCAATTCCTGGACCAGCCGGCTATAATCCAAAGTTTAACACTTGTTCCATACGGCAGCTTCCCGATTCCGCCTGCCATCCAGACGGCAATAAATAACGCCCAGCCGGGAGACCCTTACGACATCAACAAAAATGGAATTTTTCTGATGGTGTTCACCACCGTTCCAGCGTTCGGCGTAGGCGATTTTGTGTTTTCTCCCCGTTACTCTGCGAACGGCTTTGTTTTCCAGAACAACACGCTTTACAGCCAGTCGCGAGGGATGCTGATGAAAGGAAGCAACGGCATCATTCAAAACAACATGTTCACAGCTAACAGCCAAGCAATCGTTGTATCGCCCGAGGGCAGCACCGATACGCAATCAGGCTCCTCTCAAAATTTGCAGATTACAGGAAACTATTTTCTCCGAACCGGTTATGTTGAATTTTTGCCCTTCATCGATCAGGCTGGATCGCTCTGTTTTACCGCGACAAATGTCATTAGCGAAAAAGCGTTCAACAATATGGTCATCGAAAACAACACGTTTGACAGCATTCTGGGGCTAAACATCCAGATCAGCGAATGCCACAATGTGCAGGTGAACAATAATACTTTTCTGAACACTTTTTCCAATGGCAGCGGGACCAATGGCACCGGCTTGTTTATAGATCAAAGGGTTGTCGTTTGGGTCCACAATTCCGATAGCATCTCTTTTGAAGGCAATGTTATTAATCATATGGGACCGTCCGGCTCGCTCCCGATCGTGCTTGCACCAGGGACAACAACCAATATTACCGGACTCCCTGGCGGACTCATCCTCTTGAGCAAAACAAACGTCCCGATTGATACAACTCAAACGTATGCCATCATTAACCAAAACTCTGGCAAAGCTCTGCAAACCGTTGCAAACGGTGTAGCCAATGGAACGGAAATTGAGCAAGAAACATTTAACTCGGCCATTCTATCGCAGCATTGGCAATTTATCGAGAATGGCTTTTACTTCAATATCCTGCATGTGGCCAGCGGCAAATTTCTTGATATCAATGGGGAATCCACAGCAATTGGGGCAAACGCTGTCATCTTCACGGCTAACGGCAGCCTGAGCCAGCAATGGGCTCTTGCAGACGCGGGGAACGGCTTTCTCAATATCACCAACGTCAACAGCGGCCTCAATCTAAACATGATGAATTCGGGAACCGCCAACGGTGTTCTCGTCATCCAATCGTCTTCGGGTGTGATTACAAGTCAAAGATTTAGTCTTACAGTGGTCCCTTGAGAGCAAGAGGAGTCCGTCCCATCGTGATCGGATCATTGAGAGCAGTACTCCCATTCTACGCAAAGGGGAATATCGTACATGAGCATCCAGAGTTTGATCAACGACGCAATTGCCTCCCATCAAAGTGAACTCATCATCCCACCCGGAATCTATCTAAATACAGCACAAACGAATATTAATGGAGCCAATGGTCTGACCATAATCTTCGATGATGTCTTTATCGTTATGCAGAATTTTAGTCGCGTCTTTGAAATTACCAATTGCGTCAACTTGACGATTCAGGGAGTAACAATGAACTATGACCCGCTCCCTTTCACTCAAGGCGTAGTCATATCCATTGATCCGGTGGCGGGTTCGATGAAAGTCCGAATCGATCAAGGATACCCTGTGGCGGCGTATACGGCCCGGGTAATCATTTTCGATCCGGTAACAAGGAAACAAAAAGAGGGCGTATCGACGATGTTTTCAGCACACGCTACCTTAGATCCGATCCTGCCCAATACATTAGACATCACCAGTATCGGGTCAGGAATCAACGTTGGAGATTGGGTTACCGTATCGACAACCCCTGCAGTTCCTCATAGCATAGCGGTGAACACTAGTTCGTTTACGACTTGGAGGAACGCTACTCTTCATACATCCACCGGATTCGGTTATATAGAAGGCTCCGGCATTTGCGGAACGGTTATGGATAATTTTCGCATCGTGCCAGGTCCTAAGCCGGCGGGCGCCATAAAGCCCCCGTTACTGTCGACCATTCTCGACGGCATTCAATTCAATGATATTCAGATGGGGCCAACTTTGGAGAACTGTGTGATTCAAAGTACAGGGGATGATGCCTTCAGCATTCAAACACCAGGTTATTTAGCCGTCCTGAGTGCCAGCGGAACTTCGGAATACATTGCTTCCAGATCCCCCAACCCTCTCCCACTTCCCCCAGGGGATACCCTTTGCCAGTTTTACGATTTGCCATCTACGATCGTCAGCGCTACGCTTGTTCCATTCGGAAGCTTTCCGCTAGATCCGGCAATCGCAGCGGCAATTGCCGCCGCCCAGCCAGGTGACCCGTATGACATCAACAAAAATGCGATTTACCTCATTCAGTTCACAGATGTTCCCGCGTTTGGCGTAGGCGATTTCGTCTTCAATCCTCGTTATAGCGCCACCGGATTTATTTTCCGCAACAATACGGTATACAGTCAGTGGAGAGGAATGCTGGTAAAAGGGATCAACGGCCTCATTGAGAACAATATGTTTACTGCCGCCACCGAATCGATCGTGATTGCACCGGAGAGCAATACAAATACGCAAGAAGGATGTTCTCAGAACTTGCAGATTACAGGAAATTATTTTCTTAGATCAGGCTACCATTATGCGAATTTTGACGGCGATCAGGCCGCATCGCTCTGTTTCGTAGCGCCCAATGTAACCGGCGGCGAAAAAGCGTTCAACCAAATGTTAATTGAAAACAATATCTTCGACAGCATACAGGGGCTAAACATCCAGATTTCCAACTGCGGGGACGTGCAAGTGAACAACAACACCTTTCTCAATACACATTCTACCGTCAACGGAATCAATGGCCTCAGCACGAACATCGATCAAACAACCGTCGTTTGGATCCAAAATTCCGACAGCGTTTCTTTTGACAATAACATCATCGAATTTATGAACACATTCGGTTCAATTCCGGCTGTACTCTCGACAGACAACACGAATATTACCGGGCTTCCTGGCGGGCTTACCCTCTTAGACAAACTAAATATTCCCATCGATACAACTAAAACGTATGCCATCATTAATCGCAACTCCAACAAAGCTCTGCAAACGGTTCTAAACGGCGTCTCAGACGGAACAAATGTGGAGCAAGAAACGTTCAATGCAGCTGTAACATCCCAACATTGGCAGTTTATCGTAGATGGCTTTAACTTCAACATCCTGCATGTTGCCAGCGGCAAATTTCTTGATATAAGCGGGTCATCGATAACATCAGGAGCAAACGCCGTAATCTTCACGGGAAATGGGAGCTTGAGCCAGGTATGGGCATTCTCCGACCAGAGCGGCGGTTTTTTCAAAATTAAAAACGCCAACAGCGGCCTCAATCTCAATATGCAAGGTTCAGGAACGGCCAATGGTGTTCTCGTTGTCCAACTGCCTGACGCGGGTCCTTTAGTTCAAAGCTTTAGACTCATAGAGCTCCCATGAGCATTCAGAACATGATCGATACCGCCATTCTCTTAGGACAGCCTAATAGCCTAATCTTACGGTTTAGCGGCATACGCCCGTACCAGTCTTCACCTAAATAGATACACTATCAAATCAAAACCTGTTTAGGGGGCACGGTTATGACCGGATCATCGGTGCAAGCGTCTGTCCATCCAGTGCGGTTGAATGCAAGTCTTCCTGTTTTCGAGCTTAATGCAGGACAAACGGATTCACAAGTCGCTTACCTAATGAGAAGCCACGATGCTATCTATTATTTCACTCCTTCGCATATAGCGATCATGTTCGGCAGGCAGTTAAAAAATGATGAGCCATCAAATCCTCTAGCAGCAGCATCGCAAGCGCAATGGGAAACTTGGGGCCTGCGAATGCATTTTATCGGCGCTCACAAGGAGCCACAGATCGATGGCTTGGATCTTTTGCCGGGAAAGAAAAACTACTTTCGCGGTCAAGACCCGAACCAATGGCATAGCGGCATTCCAACCTTTGACAAAATAAAGTACACCGGGCTTTATAGGGGCATCGATATGCTCTTCTACCGCAACGGGCTGCAGTTAGAATTCGACTTCATCGTTGCTCCGGGAGCGCACACGCAGGATATCCTGTTGGAATTCGAAGGCGCTGAACAGGTTCGGATCGACGAAGAAGGAATTCTTCAGGCTGTAGTTGATGGGCAATTTATTACACTCCGGAAGCCTTTTATTTACCAGCATGATGAGCGTGGGAACCAGATTGAAATTGAAGGCGGGTACACGCTGCGTAATGCCAACCAGGCAGGATTGGAGCTTAAAGCAGCGTACGATCCCTCGCTCCCGCTTATCATTGATCCTGTTTTAACCTATTCTACTTATCTCGGCGGCAGCGATGTTTCGAGCGGACTCGGAATCGCCGTGGATGCTTCTGGGAGTGCCTATGTCACGGGTTTAACCTTCGATGTCGACTTCCCGACAGCAGTGCCGCTTCAAGGCTCCTTGGCAGGTGGATCAGATGCCTTTGTAGCCAAGTTCACCCCTACTGGTAACACACTTGTTTATTCGACCTATTTAGGCGGCAGCGATCTTGATCAAGGAAATTCGATTGCGGTTGATCCATCCGGCAATGCATATGTTACAGGGTCTACGGATTCAATGGATTTCCCGACAACAGCAGGTGTTTTTCAAACCTCAGCTCCTCCTTCGACCAATGCATTTGTGACTAAGATCGACTCATCCGGAGTGTTGGTCTACTCGACCTATCTGGGGGGCAATGATGTTGACATTGGGAATGGAATTGCTGTTGATACTGCAGGTGTCACTTATATAACAGGTACTACGCTCTCTTCCAACTTTCCCCTGGTGAGTCCATTCCAAAACCTCTTTTTCTCTATAAATACTGCATTTGTAACTCAGCTGAATGCGACCGCAAGTGCGCTCATGTATTCTACTTATTTGAGTGGAACGGTACGCACTAATGGAACAGGCATTGCTGTAGATACGGTTGGACAATTTTATGCGACTGGTACAACAAACATTAATTTTCCGAACGTTAATACCTTACAACCATACGGTGGCGGCAATAGTGATGCTTACGTCGTTAAGTTTGTTGTAGTGGTGGGGACTCCTGCTGTGGCCTATTCAACGTACTTGGGAGGCAGCGGAGATGACGCGGCAGCTGGCATTGCGGTAGATCTGGCAGGAAATGTATACGTTTCCGGCTCCACAACATCCATTGACTTCCCTACCTTGAATCCCATTCAAGCCGCTAACGGTGGAAATACCGATGCTTTTGTTACAAAAATAAACTCTGCCGGCACCAGCCTGACTTACTCCACTTATTTAGGTGGTACCTCCAATGATGCAGCTACGGGCATATCAGTAGATACACTGGGAAATGTGTATATAACCGGATCAACACAATCGGTCAACTTCCCCATAGCAAACCCGATTCAAGCCGTACTTACCGGGACGGCTAGCGCTTTCATTACCAAGTTAAATCCAACTCCGGCTTTTATCTACTCGACTTATTTGGGCGGAACGCTTAACAATCAAGGCCAAGCGATTGTCGCCGACGCCTCCGGAAGTGCCTATATTGCTGGACTGACCTCTTCAACCGATTTTCCATTAGCCAATCCTTTCCAAGCAACAATTGACGGCGCTCTTCAAAGTGCATTTGTATCGAAAATCGCAGACACAACCGTGATAGGACCGACGGGACCAACGGGACCAACGGGGCCGACAGGGCCAGCAACCGGACCACAGGGACCAACCGGGCCGACAGGGCCGCTCGTTCCGGGACCGACGGGGACGACAGGACCACAAGGACCGACAGGCGCAATAGGTATAACAGGAACACAAGGACCAACCGGGCCAACCGGTTCCCAAGGAGCTGCTGGCACAGCAACAGGTCCGCAAGGTCCAACCGGATTGACGGGAGTGATTGGAGCGATCGGGGCGGCAGGAGCAATTGGAAATCCCGGAGTTACGGGCGCGCCAGGAACGACGGGAACGACAGGAACGACAGGAGCAGCAGGAGCGAGTGGCTCAACCGGACCGGCGGGGACAGCTGGAGTCGCCGGGGCAAGCGGGATTAATGGTCCTCCAGGAACGACCGGGCCGAATGGATTGAAAGGGCCGATCGGGCCGGTAGGACCGAAAGGTAAAAATGGGAAATTCATTAAGATCGTGGAAACGATCAAAATTATAAAACCTTGCCATCGAACCTCTGCTTCGGAAGTACTTCGATTGGCGAGAAACCTCCGAAAACAGTTGATGGGCTGTTCAGACTTTGACCTTTTTGAAAGCTCAATCGATAAGCTGCTCATTCAAATCAAGCTGAATAAATTCAAAGGTGCGGTGATGACCCTATTCAAGTTCAAACAGCAATTCAATGGGCTTGTAGATGAAGGATTAATATCGGAACCATTCGCCAGAAAAACATTGAAGCTGGTTGATTTTCTGCTAAATGAACTGATGAAGCTGCAGGGTAGGTCCAACAAGCGGAGATGAATTAGCCATACCATTTACGAGGAGGCGCAAAAATGACCGATTCATTGGCGCGGCACTCAGCCCGGTTGCAGAAATTGCGTGGGCATTCCCCTGTGTTTGAATGCAATGTGGGGCAATCGGATGCACAAGTCGCTTACCTTCTGAGAGGTTCAAGCTCAACTCTGTATTTCACTCCAAGTCATATAGCCTTTCTGTTCGGTAAGACATCATCCCACAGACAGTGGGAAGCCTGGGGCTTCCGCATGCGTTTTGTAGATGCTTTGCACAATCCGGCCATCGACGGCTTGGATCGCTTATCCAGCACGAGCAACTACTTTAAAGGTAATGATCCTGTAAAGTGGCATAACACTGTGCCGAACTTTGGCAAAATAAAGTACTCCGGCCTTTATCCCGGTATTGATATGTTGTTTTACGGTACCGAGCATGAGCTGGAGTTTGATTTTATAGTGGCTCCTGGAGCAGACCCACAGCATATTGTGCTGGAGTTCGAAGGAGCGGATGAGCTAAGTATCGATGACGATGGTAATCTTCTTGTTGCAACCAACGAGCATTCTGTCATGCTTCGGCTGCCGTATATCTATCAGGAGCTGCGTGGAGAGAAAATAAAGGTCGCTGGCGGATATGCGCTGCGCAATGCCAATCAAGTTGCCTTTGAGCTGAGGGAAACATACGATCTATCCTCTACTCTTGTCATCGATCCTGTCCTGTCTTATTCCACTTATCTTGGCGGCACCGAAAGCACAATCGGGTACGGAATTACCGTTGACACCCTCGGAAATGCTTATATCACGGGCACTACGCTAGCGATAGATTTTCCAACTCAAACCCCATTTCAAGCCGCTTTAGCAGGAAACTCGGATGCCTTTGTCACGAAATTTAACCCAGACGGCATCACGCTCGCATATTCCACCTATCTAGGTGGGGGCGATCTCGATGACGCCCGTTCCATTGCCATTGACTCTTCGAGCAACGTATACGTAACCGGGTTTACGGACTCTACCGACTTCCCGGTTATGAACGCGTTCCAAGCAGTTGCCCCTACCGGCACCAATGCATTTGTCACCAAATTCAATTCTACTGGCAGTGCACTTCTGTACTCGACCTACCTGGGAGGCAGTGCTGCTGACTCTGCCATGGGCATTGCCGTTGATTCCGGGGGCAGCGCTTATATTACAGGGCAAACTGCATCCCTAGACTTCCCTACCATGAATCCGTTTCAGGGTTCCCTGACAGGTCCGAATGCAGCTTTCCTTACCAAGCTGAACCCGGCAGGCAATGCACTCGTGTATTCAACTTATTTTGGCGGGAGCCTTGGAACGAGCGGAGCAGGCGTTGCCGTTGACCCATCCGGTCAAGCGTACATTACGGGGCAGACTGGCAACAATCTTCCTACTCTGAATGCCCTTCAGCCTGTATTTGGCGGAGGCACCTCGGATGCTTATGCAGCTAAATTCAATGCCGCCGGATCTGCTCTCATCTACTCCACTTACCTGGGCGGCAGCGGTGCTGATCTAGGCACGGGTATTGCTGTAGATTTGGCTGAAAATGCTTATGTGACCGGTAATACTCCTTCCGCTGATTTCCCAACGTTCAACGCTGTTCAACCGACGTTTGGCGGCATCGTTGATGCCTTTGCGGTCAAAATAAATATAACCGGCAGCAGCTTCATTTATTCCACCTATTTAGGTGGTGTTGAGAATGAAGCGAGTAATGGAATTACGACGGATCCCTTTGGGAATGCCTACGTAATTGGGGCTACCTTTTCGACCAATTTCCCCTTATTGAATCCGATTCAATCCACCCTCAATGCGGTCGATGCGTTTATTACCAAGTTCAACCCAACCGGTTCCTTTATTTATTCAACCTATCTGGGAGGATCCAGCCTTGATGAGGGTCAGTCGATTGCGGCCGATGCCTTTGGAAGCGCCTATATTACAGGCCAAACCTTTTCGACAGACTTTCCGCTCATGAATCCGTTTCAGTCCACCCTGGCTGGATCTCCGAATGCTTTTGTGGCCAAAATTCTGGACCCTATGCAGATAGGACCCACCGGACCAACAGGGCCGACTGGCCCTTCAGGACCAACAGGGCCAACAGGTGCAACCGGAGCAACCGGAGGCATCGGGCCGACAGGAACGACGGGGGCGACCGGAGCTCAAGGACCCGATGGGCCGACAGGGACGACGGGGTCGAGTGGAGTGACAGGTGCAACCGGAGCCCAAGGATTCCCGGGAGCAACAGGGCTCCCGGGAATTACCGGAGCGATCGGCCCTAGCGGTCCGACCGGACCAGCCGGGGCTCCAGGCGCAGTAGGAACTACGGGCACGACAGGGGCGACAGGGACAGCTACGGGGGGCGCGGGATCCCCAGGGGGCCTTGGTGCGACAGGCGCAACTGGGTCAGCAGGGCCGAATGGGACGAACGGGCTTAACGGACCGATCGGGCCAACTGGGCCAAAGGGGCAGAGAGGTTCGAAGGGTCCCACAGGCGAGGAAGGAAATGAAGGTGAGATTCTTCATATTGTTAAAATAATCGAGTTCATTAAACCTTGCAAATGCAATCCTTGTCCCGATGCGCTGGAGCTAGCCGAGAAGCTCAAAAAGCTCCTGATGAGCCGAGCATGCTCTGACTCGCTCGTTATCCTCCTTGCCAATATAATCAGACAGATTAAAAAATGCCATTATAAAAGCGCCAAAATAACTCTTTGCAAGCTCGAGAGGCTGATCAACAAGCTGGCAATTAGCGGTGAGATTTCCCCTCTATTAGCTAGGCGAGCACACAAGCTTTTGTCTTCTTTGAAAAGGAGACTCATCCTGCTGCAAAACAGACCTTGCAAGCCATGCAAACATTGCAAATCTGGCTTTTCTAAAAAAGTAAGATAGCTGATATCCCTTAATGAGCTTAGACCGACCCTGGAGGTCGGTCTAAGCTCATTTTTGCTGTCCTTTACCTCAGAGACGTAAAAAAAGAACACCCTAAGGTGTCCTTGATGGGGAAATTACAGCGGCAGCATAATCCGCTCGCGCCGCTTGAAGGTTGCAATCTCTTTAACGCCGATCTCCTTGAGAAAGCCGGTTACGCCGCTCCAGTCGTGCAAGAGCTGGTCGGGACCGTGGGCATCGGAGCCGAATGTAAAAGGAACGCCGAGCCGGTGCAGCCGCTGAACGATGTCGGCGGACGGGAACCAAGAGCCGCATTTTTTACGTAGCCCTGACGTATTGATTTCAACCGCTATGCCAGCGTCCGCGATTATTTGTGCTGTTTCATCCCAGAGCGTATCAAGAGAAATCGAGCACGGAACGTTCAGGCCCTTAACGGCGTCGATATGACCGAGGATGTCAAATTTGCCGCAGCGCGCTGCGTCTTGAATGAGTCGAATGTAGTCTACGTAGGTTCCATCAACGTCCACGTTCTCCTGCCGCCACCGCTCTGAGGCGAATACGTGATACCCTCTGAAGTAATGCACGGAGCCGATGATATAGTCCAATGGATACTGCGCATAGATGAGAGCATACTGCTCCATAAGCCCCGGCAAATAATCGGATTCCACGCCAAGGCGCACATCGATTCGGCCCTTATACTCATTCCGCAGCTCTATCATCTCTTGCACGTAATTCGGAAAATCCGATTTGGCCATCGTCATGCCAGGGTTCGGATGGTCGTTCTCGTCGCAGAAAAACGGACTGTGATCGGACAGGCCAATCTGATCCATGCCGAGTTCAATTGCCGCTTTGATCATTGCTTCCATCGAACCTTGGGCATGCCCGCATCTCTCATGATGCGTGTGATAATCTACGAACACGGCTTGCTCTCCTCTCGGGTCAACCTTTGATGGCTCCAATCATAACACCTTTAACAAAGTATTTTTGCAGGAATGGATAAACGAACAGAATAGGAAGAGTAGCTACCATGATTATCGCATACTTGATCTGCATGATGGCGAGACTCTTCTCCTCGCTCGGCATGATGGAGTCTGCTAGACCTGTATTCTCCACAAGCACCTTTACCAAATAAAGCTGCAACGGCTGTAAATTCTTATCAGGCAAATAGATTAAGGCGCTGAAATAGCTGTTCCAATGCCCTACCGCGTAGAAAAGCACAAGTACGGCAATGATTGGTTTTGATAACGGAATGATCACGGTCCAGAATATCCGAATGTCATTAGCGCCGTCCAATTTGGCAGATTCAATCAGACTTTCCGGAATGGTCGTGAAGTACGTTCTAGCAATAATGACGTACCAGACACCGATCGCGCCTAAAATGATGAGCGCCCATCTCGTATTGTACAGTCCAAGGTCATTGACCAGAATAAATGTTGGGATTAGCCCACCGCTGAACAGCATCGTAAACACGATAAGAAACGTAACCGGACCGCGCAGAAAAAAGTTCCTGCGAGACAGCGGATAAGCAAGCGATATCGTCATAATGACGTTAAAGGCCGTTCCCCCTACCGTGTACCAGATCGTGTTCAGATAGGACGTCCAAATATCGGGATTTTCAAATACCAGCTTATAAGCGTTCAAGGAAAAGCCCTTTGGCAACAGCCATACTTCTTGGGCAGCAGCAGCAAGCGGATCGCTGATCGACATGCTGAACACAAATACAAGTGGGTACAAACAGATGATGATGACAAAAACCATGAAAACATTAATAGCCGCGTCCGCCAGTTTCCCCGAGAATGTATTAGAATGTACCATAATGCAGATTGCGTCCCTCCTCTACCATAGTGAAGTTTGGGTCAGCTTGCGGCTTAACCAGTTGAAGCTCACGATCAACACAAAATTAATCGTTGCATTCATGAAATCTACGGCTGCAGCAAAGCTGAATTCCCCTCCGACCAGTCCAATTCGATAAACATAGGAAGAGATGACGTCCGACACCTCGTACGTAGACGGGTTGTAGAGCAATATAATTTTTTCGAATCCAACACTCATCATACGACCGAGCGACAGGAGCAGTAATATGATGATCGTTGGGGCAATACCTGGCAAAGTAACGTGAATGAGCTGCCTGAATCTCGAAGCTCCATCAATGCGAGCAGCCTCGTATAACTGTGGATCTATACCCGCCAGCGCAGCCAAATAAAGAATCGAACTGTAACCGAAACCCGCCCAAATATCGGTGCTAATATAGATAGTGCGGAACCAGTCCACTTCGCTCAAAAAGTTGATTTTCTGAAAGCCTAATTTCTCGATCACGACATTCACAATGCCATCGTTAGGAGACAGGAACGTAATCGTCATGCCTGCAATGACAACGACAGATATAAAGTGAGGCATGTAGCTGACCGTTTGCACGACCCGCTTGAACGTATTTCTGCGAATCTCATTCAACAACAGCGCAAAAATAATTGGAATCGGGAAGCCCCATAACAGACTGTAAAAGTTGAGCAGCAGGACGTTTTTGATTAGCCGGAAAGAATAGATAGAGTTAAAAAATTCTTCAAACCATTTAAGTCCGACCCAAGGGCTATTCCAGATGCCGCGGGAAGGAGAGAAGTCCTGAAATGCCATAAGAATGCCGTACATCGGGAGATAGTGAAAAACGATGAAGTAAATCACGGCCGGCATAACCATCAGCACTAAGAACTTATCTCGGATCGCATTTTTTTTGAGAGTGTGAAGCGCAGTCCCCCGTCTTGTCTGTGCGGGTCCAATTGGGGGACTTAAGGGAGGGTTTGGCATGCTTCGGATTTCCTTTCCTGAGGCTCTTATAGGCATTCTTGGTCAAAAAGAAGGAGCACGCGGAACTGAGTCCCGCGCGCTCAGTTCCGCTTACTTCTCGCTCATTAACCTGTCATACTGGCTTTGACGAATTTGAATGACTTCATCAATTCCGATAGCCTTGATCTGCTTCGTGAACGTATCCCATTTGTCCATTGGCTCTTGGCCAAGAATGAATTTAGCGATCATTTCATCTTTATAGGTCGTAATGTCGGTCAATTTCCGGTTTATATTGGAGTATTCATCCTCCGTTGGCATCGCGAACTCCGCAGTGGGAACCAGATAAGATTGCACAAGCTTCGCTCGCTCCGTCAAAACTTCATCCGTCAGCTTGAGCTTTGATATATATTCCACTCGGCTCGCTTGGCTGAACGTCTGCCAGCCGCCGAGGGATCGAATGACCTCAACGGCCCCAAGTCCATCCGGATTTTTTGTGACAAAGTCGGTCATTTGCGGCTGTCCATCCTTCATGACGTACGTTTTGCCTTCAATGCCGAGCGTCATGCGTTTCGTATTTTCCTCGCTATAGATGACGTAATCCAGCCAGCGGAAAGCAACTTCCGCGTTTTTAGAATCCCTATTGATGACGGAATAACCGTTGGACAGCCCCGACTTCTCGATATGCCCCTTGTAGCCGTTCGGGCCTGCAGGCGGGGTGGTCATAACCCATTGTGCATCCGCTTGTCCGGCCTCCCGCAGCTTATTGGTCCATAACGTGTTGGATTCCTGCCAGGCAATTGTAGCCCCGGACAGACTGCGAATGATTTTGGATGTCATCTGATCCTTCTTGTTGACGGCGAACTCCATGTCCAGCAAGCCATCCTTAACCAGCTTGTTTAGGAAAGCGACCATCTCTTTGGCGCGAGGGTCAAGCCACTCGTACTGGATTTTCCCCTTTGCATCAGGATAAAAGCCATCGCTCGCACGCAGATGAAGCCCCCAAGCGTTACCCCAATTATAAAGCTGGGTTACCCCGTTATAGTTGGTCATTGGGATCTCGTCCGCCTTGTTGTTGCCGTTCGGGTCCTTCTCTTTAAACGCTTTCAAAACATTGTACCAATCGTCAACCGTCACCGGCTCCGGCAAGCTCAGCTTATCCAGCCAGTCTTTACGGATGAGCCAGCCGTAAGGACCGGCTGCTACTTCTTCATCCCTTGTTCCGGATAAATGAAACGTATTGCCTTCCGGCGTTTTCATGAGCGCGGGCAGCAACGGCTTCGTCTCGAATATTTTGGCGGCGTTCTCTCCGTACTTGGCCATTAAATCATCCAGTTGGAGCAGGAGACCATCCTTGGAATATTTGTATAAATCGAAGTTTGATAAAATGATGTCTGGCAAATTTTTACCTGAAGCCAAACGAGTCTGCATCGCCGTCTGGAACTGGCTGCCCGGCACAACATCCCATTTGATCTTGACGCCCGTCGCCTTCTCAATCTCCTGCCAAACAGGCAGATTCTGCGTCAGACTGGCTGCCGCGAACGGATTGTCTGGCGCCGCGACCGTTAAGGTTACCGATCCGTCTGTTACGATCGGCATTGGATTTTTCGGGCTTGTGGACGCCGTTCCAGGCGACCCCGATGTGCTTGGCTTTGGCGACTCCGCAGCGCCTTGATTGGAATTGTTGGTTGCCGGCCCTCCGCTGCTTTGACATCCCGTCATGGCGAGGGATGCAACTATTAATGCGCTTACAATTTTCGCCGATCCATTTGTCCTCTTTGTCATTCGCCCATCTCCCCTTTAATTTCGACTCATCCGAGTGATGGCCCCATTGTAGGAGAGCTTGGGCTCCGATGTATACGAACAATATGTGTTATCGTCATACAGAAATTGCTCTAAGGAGTGTTGGCGGCTCATTTATCCTTGAATTGGCTCGGTGTCATGCCCATATATTTTTTGAACAATCGACGGAAAGTGATGTCATTGTCAAAGCCGACCTGCTGCGCTACCTGCAAAATAGTGATCTCGCCGCCCTTGCTCAGCAACGGTTTGGAAACCTCGATTCTACGCCGATTTACATAGTCGATGAACGTAGATCCGGTCTGACCTTTGAAGTATCGGCTCAAATAGGAGGAAGAGATTCGGAACGCTTCCGCCACTTTGGTCAGGGACAAATTTTGATCGTTATAATGCGCATGGATATAACTCTTGATCTCTCGAATGAGCTGCACATCCTGCTGCTCATCCTCCCTCGCGAGCAGGCGTGAAGTCTCTTCATATAAACGGCCAATGGCCGATACCATCTCATCCATCGTATCCAGCTCCATAATATCCTTCAGCTTTATGGAAGGAGCTTGGCCGATATTCGCTTGCTCCAATGCTTTCAGCGCAACCGATGCGATGCTGTATCCTAAATAGCGCATGGCGTTGAGCGGCAATCGATTCTTCTCCAAATATCGATGCACGATAGCACCGGCCAGCTGCTGAGCTGATCTCACATCGCCGCCGCTGAGCGCCCCAATGAGCTGATTCTCCTCTGCCAAATAGCCGTTCCAGTGGCCGTCTTCTGTATATTCGTCGGCATAGAGAATGCTTCCGTCTCCCTTCAGGAAACGAAACTCGATCGCATGCACGGAAGCTTCGTACGAGCGGAACAACTCATGCAGATTGCGGCAGCTGCCGCCAACCCCGATCGCACGGTACGCGATGGAATAGGACCGCAAGCAGTCACCGATCGCCTGTAAAGCGGATGCGCGGAGCTCTTCCCGCTCCATGTTGAGGATAATCGCTTTATCCTTCTCGTCCATTTCCACCCAGAATATCGTCACGCCTTGTGCTACCAATCTGGAGCGGACCTGTTCATAGAAATCTTCGGGCAAGCTCTGTTCCTCACTCAGCAGCAGCGTCGCACATACGAAAAATTCATACGGAAAAGAAATGTCCAATAAGTCCATGGCGCGGATCAAGCTTTCATCGTTGGCTGAGTTTTTGTTCAGCAGCTTAGCCAAACAGGTATTCCTGGCCAGCGGTCGATAGAGGGAAATCTCATGCTCGTTGCGGTTAGCATCCGTCAGCATGGCGTAAATCGCATTTTCCACGTAGTGGAACTCATTGTTCACAGGAGGTTCCAGCATCAGCTTGGATCGGATCATCCCAATTAGGTTCGCAAGCGGTTTGTAATTTCTCATCGCCAGAATATAGGACAGTCCGAGCCCGAGACATAGATAAAAGAGGGAGAAACCAATAGCCACGTTGCGAATTACATGCAGCTTAGAAAGCACCGTGCTTGTGGGGACGCCAATATAGTAGGACCATCCGCGACTGTCGGGGTCAGAACGGTATACGGAATAATGCGAGCCATCGGCAAGCTGCACCGTATCAATGCCACCGCTCACAGCAGACCCATCCCTATGCTGATTCTCGATATAGGAGCTGAGCTTGGCATTGGGATTCACGTCCGTGACTCGATTTCCTTGAGCGTCCATAATGTATATGGCATGCTGCTCAGCCAAGGCCGATTTGCTCAGCATCTGCTGCAGTGCTTCTTCTCGAATGAACAATAGAAGCGTCGCCTGGAAGCTGGAATCGCCTGGAGGTAGGGATTGGATATAGGTGAGCAGACGGCGGGGCTGATTGGATATGCTGACTGGCTCGGGAAGGATGAGGCGATGATTATTGCGTGCAGCAAGAATTTGCTCCCATTGCTGCAAGTCGATATTGTCGAAGCGGAGAAGATCGATGAAGTAACGCTCGAAGCTGTCTTTGCCCAGCGTGGAGAGCACCGTATCCTTACCGTTAAAATAAATCGCAATTTCATCGACCAGTGGATAGGTCGATTTGTAAATGTTCAGCTCATTCATGCTATTGAGTAAATCCCCGATATCAACGCGATCGTAGCTGAAGTTATTCCCTTCCATATTCATCAGCTTGGAAATACGCGGCATATAAGACAGCTGTACAGCAAACGTATCCAGCGTATTGAAGTTACGCTCGACGTCCTTTTGAGTATCTTCCAGCAAACCAAGATAAGTACTGTTTGTCTGTGTCTCTATCGTGTTGGCTGCCCAATAATACGTTGAAAATCCGAATACGGCCATTGGAATCGTGAAAATAAGGATGTACGTAAACATGGATTTTATGAATATGGAGTTTCTCTGTTTCAGATAGGCAAGCCCTTTCAAGGGGAAGTCCTCCTAAATGGAACGAATGGTGTGTTCATACAATTCGTTCCATTCATTAGGGAATCCTTCATTGGGCTAATACTACCCCTAAGCCTACTTATTTAATCGCAATGAATAGATGTACTTCCGAGTCAGCAGACCCGGCACTTCCGGTATCATAAAGCTCGAAATCCCCAGTAAAAGCTCTGACTTCCTCCGGTTTATTTTCAAAGTAGGCCCAAATTTCTTCCCATGCCTGCGGCACCACTTCATACGACGGCCCACGCTCGGTGATGAATACAAGATACTTACTCGCAGGAATAACCGCGATATGAGTCTGATTATCTTCACCCGTTTCAAAATCTCCGCTAACTTCATGTCCGATCAACACCCGATAAGAGCCGCTTGCATCACTTTCGTAATCGGTGTATAGAGAATAGATAGGAGCATCCGTTTCTCTTTGGATCGCACGGCTGAAGTAGGTCTCCCATAGGCCAGGCAAGCGACCATCCGGTCCTGCTTCCGCTGCATTTGTCGTTCGGAGACTTATTCCTTGCAGCTTTATTTCCGGCTTTTCGGTTACATAGGTTTTTATCATGGCTCAGCCTCATTTCCTTGTCATTAAGTCAAGTATAGAGAAGAAAAGTGGACAGCATACTGTCCTACTTAGAATACTGTTCCATAATTTTTTGCGCCCGGCGTACCATCTCTTCCGCTACTTCATTCGGCTGCTCCACTTTCACCTCTTCCCCGTAACTTAATAGCATTCCGTAAAACCACTCATCCACAGTAAAGTTACCCTTTACTTGAACCCTTCCATCGGCCAATTCGGTCATCCAGCCGGCTGGAAAAGTTTCGTCGACACGATAGCGGGCTTTGGGTTGGAACAGAAGGATTAACTCCTGCTGAGCTTCCTTGAACCATTCCGGGTTCCAATCATAACGCTCTAACACCGGTGCCTCGCGAGGGATGAAAGGTTCCGCCAACAGCTGCAGCTGTTGAATGCGGGACACACGAAAAATACGGAAATCCTTACTTGCCTGACAGTATGCCTGCAAATACCACAGATTCGCCTTCATGATTAGCTTTACAGGTTCAATTATTCTCTCGCTCTCTGCCCCTTCCCGATCCAAGTAGTTCATTTTTACGCACATATAGGTTTTGGACGCTTGTCTCAAGGCATTGATTTTATCCCGTGCGGAGGCACTCTGTCCCCAAGGATTGAAATCAAACATAATAGCTGGTTTTTTGGCTTCGCTGTTTGTCGCACCTGTTTTCCCCAGGATCGCCTTAACCTTCTCCAGAAGATCCCCCAGCTTGCGGTCATCGAGCGCCGAGTTCATCCCTTTCACAGCAGATACAAGCGCGGTTAGATCATCTAGGGTGAGCAGTTGTCGATTCATCGTGTAGGATTCCATAATCTCAAACCCGCCCATGATCCCCTTATGGGTCACAATCGGAATACCGGATTGATTCAAGGTTTCCATGTCGCGATAAACCGTTTTAGTAGACACCTCGAAGTATTCGGACATTTCTTTGGCACTGATCCGCTTGCGGTTCAAGAGCAGTACGGTCATCGCCAGCAAGCGATCGATTTTCACTTCCCAACACCTGGCCTCTCCTAAACAACATCGTCTAAGCAGGGATTATTAAATGAAAAGTTGTGCCTGCACCCTGTACGCTATGGACTTCAATGGTCCCCTCTACTTTATTAATTGTGCCATAGACCATAAGCATGCCAAGACCCGTACCTTCGGCTTTTGTCGAATAATAAGGCTTGCCTAGACGCGAAATTTCTTCCTTTGTCATCCCAATACCCGTGTCCTGGATGCTGATTATAATCGTTTGTTTTCTCTCTGAAACCTCAATCGTTAGCGTACCACCGCCCTTTTCCTTCATCGCTTCAATACCGTTTTTATATAGATTAATTAAACATTGCTGAATTTGATTTCGATCATAGCTTTTGTTCAAAGTGTTATTGAAACTGAACTTAACTTCGACTTTATGGATGGACGCATACGGCATGATGATATTTTTCGTATACTCCAGCTCCGCGAACATATTGGAGTACACCATGTTTTCTAATTGCGGCTTGGCAAAAGAAAGATAATCGCTAACGATCTTTTCCGCTCGATTCAGCTCTTGCAGCGATAATTCCACAAACCCCTTTTCTTCCGGCGTAATCGATTTCGACTTGTTAAGCAACTGCAGAAACCCGCTCGTAACCGTAAGCGGATTTCTTATTTCATGAGATACGCTGGCCGCAAGCTCGCTGACGACATTTAATCTTTCTGATTGGATAATCCGTTCGCGATTTTTAAAATTGATGATGATTTTTTCGATTAAAGTCATAATGACGCTCATTACGCCAACATATGTCGTTAAAGCATTTAAGGTAAGCATCCAGAATTGTTCACTTAACTCCCCGATCATAAAGATCAATGTAATCAGATAGAATCCCATTGTCAGGAAAGAAATTACCGTTGCCGCGATGACCCGACCTCTAGAAGCCAGGTTCATAAAATGTTTACTGTACAGGGGTATAACAGCCGTCACCGCTGTGGAAAAAAGAAAGGACGGGACCGCTCCCTCCCCGCTCACATAGAATCGATATATATTTAAGATGATATATAACGGGAGAGCATATCTATACCCTCCAAATAGAGCCATAATAATAAACGGGATATATCTTAAGTCGAAAATAAACCCAGTTTCTAATTGAATTGGTTTGGCAATACAAAGAACCATTGTCAACGCAGCTAGTAAAATAAAAATATTTCTATGATAGGAACAAGATATATTTTCAAAGAAAATTAAAAATAGCATAACTGGAAATAGTAAGAATAAGAAATTCAAAAGTAATGTTTCAAACAATACATAACTTCCTCTCAATAATTTGTTGCTAAACGAAAACTTAAGAGCTTCATTTGGTTTCACTTCATATTATAGACATTACGCAATCAAATATTATATGTAAAGATAAACCTGTTCATTTGCAATCGGAATAAACAAAATAGCACCGACGATGTGTCAGCGCTTCCTTCAAGGTATGAATGCAGCATTATTCGTATCTTATTCCGTGTGATATCTTTATTACTAGGTAGAAATAAGGAGGTTGTACGATGAAATTTATTTTTGATTTGGATGGAACGATCTGTTTTAAAGGCCAGCCTTTAAGTGATGCGATGGTTCAAGCTCTAGACTTCCTTGTCGAAAAAGGACATGAAATTATATTCGCTTCGGCCCGGCCTATCCGCGATTTATTGCCGATATTACCGTCTCATATGCATCATTTTCCGATGGTTGGCGGTAATGGAGGTTTTGTTGCAACTGGTGGAACTATCCTCTCAACCATTGCTTTTGATCCAGCTACAGCCGCTTCCATTATCGGTCTAATTCGCTCATTCGAAGCCGAATATTTAATCGACAGCAAGTGGGATTACGCTTATTCGGGCAGTGAGGAGCATCCAATTCGGAGAAATTTGGACCCTCAGCAGAGAGCAACAAATATTGGCATCGATGAACTGACGGAGATCATTAAAGTTGTCATTTTACATAGTTTGGATGGGCAAAAAATGCTAGAGGAACTGCTGAAGTTGCCGATCGTCATTTATCGACATGCCTCAGAGGATATTATTGATATTAGCCCACTTGGGATTGATAAATGGACCGGTCTCCAAAAGCTAGGCATAATGCCGCAGGAATTTATTGCATTTGGCAACGATGCGAATGATGTTTCGATGTTCAAACATGCCAAACGCGCAATCTGTGTTGGAGATCATGCTGATTTATTATTGCTAACAGCTGAGCAGGTAATAAATAAAGAAGCGCATGTGATCAACAAAATAATCACTTTAATGGAAGGCTTGGAAATGGAAGGAACCCAGCACGAAGTTTCACTTCTTAAATGTTGACAACTATTTCAGTAACCGTTACAATTCTATCTTGTGAATATGATAATCATTATCAATCGTTGAATCGTGCTCGCGATTCCATTGCTTATTCCTAGATAGACGCGCAGCGATTCATAGATTATAGTCAGCACGAGATTGAAGGGAGCGTCATTTTGTGAAAAAGCTGTTTATTCCACTACCTCTGGTTCTAGTTTTACTACTGAGCGCTTGCGGCGGTAATTCTGCGAACACCGCCAACAATGCAAGCAGCCCGTCTCCAACAGCATCTCCAGCATCGGCAACAGCGGCCCCAGAATCCGGTACCTTTACGTACCAATCGGAGGGTGGACCTATTGAGGTTCCAGCCAACCCGCAGCGCGTCGTTGTTATTACTCGCTTTTTAACCGGAAACGTTATGGCACTCGGTGTACCAGTAGTCGGTGTGGACGAAATGTCCAAAGATAATCCGCAATTCAAAGAGCAGCTTAAAGACGTTGCAACCGTTTCGGACGAAAGCGTTGAAAAGATCCTCGAGCTGGAACCGGATCTTATTATCAGTCTAGACGGCATTAAAAACATCGATAAATTAAAAGAAATTGCGCCTACCATTACTTATACCTATGGGAAGCTCAATTACCTAGAGCAACAAGTAGAGATCGGCAAACTTTTGAACAAAGAAAAAGAAGCCCAAGCTTGGGTTGACCAGTTCCAAGTTAAAGTTAAAGAAGCCGGAGATAAAGTCAAAGCGAAAATCGGCGAAAACGCGACGGTTTCAGTCATTGAAACCTTCAATAAACAGCTCTATGTTTATGGCGATAACTATGGCCGTGGTACTGAAATCCTTTATGAGGGCGGCTTTGGTCTTGCCAAGCCAGCGAAAGTCCAGGCAGCGACGGAGAAAGAAGGCTATTTTGCCCTGTCGACGGAAGTTCTGTCCGATTACTCTGGTGACTACGTTATCTTCAGTAAAAACGCGGATGAGGATAATTCATTCCAAGAGACAGAAACGTACAAAAACATTCCTGCAGTTAAAAACAATCGTGTTTATGAAGCGGACGCTAAAGCATTCTACTTCAATGATCCACTGAGCATGGAATACCAACTGGAGTTCTTCATCAAAAGCTTCCTCGGTGAGTAATTCGATGTTCATTTAAAAAGGTAAAGCCCGATTAGCTCTTAAACAAGCTAATCGGGCTTTGCTTTTTGTATGGAGAACGTTATTCCAGATTGGCATGCCGACCAAACATTGTCGTTGAATCATAACCCTTTTTCTCCATCAAACGGAGGATAATAGCATCAAAGAATAACAAAAGGGTCTGCTCAAATAATGAGCCCATAGGCTGTATGGTGGAGTAATGACCTTCCGATTTATCTTTAGGCGAGCCAGATAATTTAACGACGATGTTGGCTAATTGTCCAATCGATGATTCCGGAAATATCGTCACGGCCGCAACGGAAGCTTGTAAGCTTCTGGCTTTCTCAGCCATCGACAGCAGACTCTTCGTTTCACCGGAACCAGATCCGATGATCAGCAAGTCATTTTCCGTTACATTAGGCGTGATTGTCTCACCTATCACATAGGAATCAATCCCCATATGCATCAGTCTCATTGCAAAAGCTTTGGCCATCAAGCCGGATCGTCCTGCTCCAGCTAGGAAAACCTTGTTGGACTGGATAACTTGCTCGGCAAGAAGATCAGCTTGTCCATTATCCAATTGAATGGCCGCCTGCTGCAGCTCCTCGAGGATTTTAACCGAATAGAGATCCACGGTCATTGGCTTTAAGAACCTTGGTTAATCAATTCTCGCATCTCGGCGGCAGCAGCCTTCTTGTCCGCTTGTCCGGTAATACCTCCGCCTACAATAACTAGATCCGGGTTCGCTTTGATTACTTCTGGCAGTGTGCTTAATTTAATACCGCCGGCAATCGCTGTTTTTGCATTTTTGACAACGCGCTTGATCGTCAGAAGATCTTCGAACGAATTTTTTCCGACAGCCTGAAGATCGTAGCCAGTATGCACGCAAATAAAGTCAACACCAAACGCGTCGATTTCTTGCGCACGCTGCTCGAGATTTTTGACCGAAATCATATCAACAAGAATTTGTTTGCCTTGTTTTTTTGCTTCCTCTACCGCGCCTTTGATCGTCATATCTTCCGAGGCCCCTAATACCGTAATGATATCGGCTCCTGCTTCGGATGCCTTCATAACTTCATAACCTGCGGCATCCATTATTTTTAAGTCAGCCAGAACCTTCAGGTTTGGAAAAGCTTCTTTAATTTCTTTGACGGCGCGAAGCCCTTCGTTAATGACAACAGGTGTACCGATTTCAACGATATCTATATAAGCTTCCACTTCTTTAATCAATTGCTTAGCTTGAGGAATGTCAACAAGATCTAACGCTAATTGCAACTTCATGGATAGTTCACTCCTTAACATTTTGTTGGGGTATTGCTCGTGGGGCTTATTGTACGATGACGCTTTCCGGAAAGGAAGTACGCACTATTCGGTGACGTAGTACCCTTTTCGAAACCATGGACGACAAAAAGACCGTCAACAAAATGTTAAAGGTCTTACTAAATTAAACTATTTGATGTTGTTTAAACTTCAGTCCGCTCGTGATGCTGCTGCCCCCAACCGGCCATTACATCCAGCACTTCCTCCATCGTACGGCCATATTCCGTTAAGGAATATTCGACTTTTGGAGGTACTTGAACAAAAACTTCGCGATGGATGATCCCATCATCCTCTAATTCGCGCAGCTGTTGGGTTAGCATTTTTTGCGTAATATCAGGCATTCCTCGTTTGAGCTCTCCGAAGCGCTTGGCGTCATCTAACAGATGGCATAAAATGACCAGCTTCCATTTGCCGCCGATTACTTTTAAGGTCGTTTCAACCGAGCTTTTAAATAATTGGTCCCCCATATTAATGACTCCTTACATGGCTATTGGATGATGATAGCTTGGTAATTAATAATTTGATTATACTACAACATAAGAAACGGCAAGTTTTGTTTTAATCGTCTTATCCGTTGACCAGGAACCACCTTGAATCTATAGTTAAATTAATCTACTTGAAAGTGAGTGATTCTCATGCAAATGTTTAACTCCGACGTGTTCATTAATAAGGTGCGGAAGGGATAATTCAACAGGATCCCCTTTCGTGTTAAATCCAACTCACGGAGGGAAAAGAGTATGTCTTTTAGTTATTACGGTGAGCTTTGTACCGAGGTTTATGACCTTACCAAGAAAATAGGTCAATCCTTTGATGGTGATATAGAGTATTACCGCGACCGGCTGAAGCATTGCAAGGGCCGAATTCTTGAGGCAATGGTCGGGTCGGGACGTGTAATCATTCCGCTTCTCGAATCAGGTCTTATTGTAGATGGAGTTGACTATTCCCCCAAAATGCTGGCTTCTTGCCGTCAACATTGTGAAGACCGCGGATTAGCCGCTCAATTTTATGAGGCAGATCTTCAGGAGCTGTCTTTACCGGACAAATATGAGGCTATCATTATTCCGGGCGGTTCATTTTTGTTAATTGAACAACGAGAGATGTCACTGAACGTCTTGCGGCGGTTCTACGAGCATCTACAACCAGGCGGACGGCTTATCCTTGATCTTTTCCTGCCTGATCCTAATTTTGAGTGTGGTCCGTTTGGTGGTGCATCAACATTCAACTTACCGAATGGAGACATCATCACAATGGAAGGCAAACTTGTCGAAGCAGATTTATACCATCAATACAAAGTCTCCTATTTAAAATATGAAAAATGGCGTAACGGTGCTCTTATCCAGACCGAGCTGCAACGGTTTGCATTACGCTGGTATGGTGTTGAGGAATTTAAGCTCATTTTGGAAAACATCGGATTTTCGGATGTGAATGTGTCAGCCGATTTCGAGTATGGCAAAGCACCGAGTAATGGAAAGCAGAAGTATGTATACGAGGCGATACGAAATTAGTGGTGGACTAAGGATTTTACGATTGCAAAGACCGGATATAGCCATTGGCTTCTCCGGTCATTTTGTTTTGTAGAAAAGTTACAAACAGCTATTAATTTCTCCAAGGAATCGGGCTTCAGAAAGAAGGAGAATATATGCGAATAACGGCTTCAAATTAATAGAAACTTGAACTCAACTATTATCCAATAAGGAGCTTATCGAAGAACAATGGGAGCTGAACTTCTAAGCTGAGACGTTAAACGTATAGCCCTTGGCCCGTTGAGCTCGAAATACGCTTGACAGAGTACGTTTACATGCGTAAACTCAAATAATGGTTTACAGCTGTAAACAATTAACCAGGAGGGTGAAACCTGATGAATGAATCCCCCCATATTACCGAAGCTGAAAGCGAAGTGATGCATCTCCTATGGCAGAAAGAGCCTTTGTCAGCTAACGAGATTATTGCCAAGCTGTCGCAACAAATGCAATGGTCGGATCAAACTATCAAAACCTTCCTGAACCGCCTACATAAGAAAAAAGCAATTCGATTCGAAAAGTCCGGAAGGAACTACCTATACTATCCCCTCGTTTCACATGATGATTATTTAAAAGCGGAGAACCAATCTTTCCTAAACCGGATATACAATGGGGCTGCTGGATTGTTATGTGCAAAATTTATTCAAGAGCAACCTCTCTCCGAGAAAGACATTGAAGAGCTTCAACTAATATTAGAAAACAAGAAGAAATCATGAAGCATCTCGAAACGATATTTTCGCTCCTTTTCACAGCTTCACTCGCATCGATGGTCGTTCTGATCTTACTGCTTTTGATTAGAAATTTTTTCCATAAGTATCTTAACCCTAAAGTCGTTTATATATTGTGGTTTCTTGTATTGATTAAGTTGTTGGTTCCATTCGCTCCGCAAAGTGCTTTCAGCTTATTCAATTTGCTGCCTCAGTCAACACCGGTTGAATGGATTTCAACTCAGAAAAGTACACTTCCCAATCCTTCTTCCAAAGCTAACTCCAATAAGTTGATTTCCGAATCCAGCTCGAACCTTGCTGAGGAACCTGCCTCAATAGCCGCACCACTTCCCCCTTCAGATCAATTGTTTGAGAGTGATAGGGATGGACTACAATGGCGGACGATCGTGGCGCTCCTTTGGTTTGCCGGAGTTCTATTTTTAAGTGCATATTACCTGTTTAGCTGGCTTGTATTTAGAAGAAGAATTGATGACTCCGTTAAGCTCAACAACGAAGAGGTACTTTCTGTTCTAGAAGCATGTAAAGAGAAATTGTCTATTCGAAAATCGATTCCCATTTATGAGACAAGCCGCCTCCGCAGCCCCTGTCTCTATGGCTTGATAAAGCCAGTCATTTATTTGCCTAGAGATATTGTTACAATTGCGGATTCAAGACAGCTAACGCATATCCTGCTGCATGAGTTAGTTCACTACAAACGCAAAGACTTATGGTTCAATTCTCTATGGATGCTGTGCACTGCGATGCATTGGTACAATCCGATTGTTTGGCTCGCCATGAATAAAATGAAAACGGATCTGGAAGTCGCCTGCGATGCGGCTGTGCTCGAAGTGCTGGATGAACGAGAAGCTGCTTCTTATGGCAAGACTCTGCTTATGCTGTCGCGTTTATTTGTCAGAGGTGGTTCGTCTCAAGTCAATCTGTCGCATTTCTTTAATAACAAACATGAAATGAAAAGGAGAATTACGATGATCTCCAAGTTCAAAAACGGGTCATACAAGCTATCTGCAGCCGCGATTCTCTTGCTTCTTACCTTAAGTATCATCTTACTCACCAATGCGTCGAATTCTGGAAAGAGCTCCGCGTCAGCGGAAAAATTCACAGAGAAAATCCCCTCTTTTAAGCATAATGAGTATTTCAGATGGTTCAACAGCCTCGATCGAGCACTCGATTTTCAAAAGTTCAGCTTGAAAGTACCCGATTATCTTCCTGAAGGTTACGAACTTAATGGTGTACATCTTAATACGAATTTTACTAAAGCCAATAAAGCTGATCTTATCGATATGGCAACCATTACTTTTGTATCTAACTTTGGAAAGAAAAACGAACGCCGAATTGAGGTTACCGCGTCTAGGGGTAAAGGGAATTTGTTGGAGCACAATCAATTGCTAGGGGCCCCTTATTCCAATTATGAAAAAGCTGAGACTGCTGAATACCGAGAGAGAGCGGTCAAGTTTGACAATGTTAAAGGCACTTTATTCACCGATACACGGCGCAATAAGCAAAGGGTCGAAACAGGACAAAGTTTCCTCTGGCAAGATAAAGACTTATCCTATGCAATTAATTACTATAGTGAGCATTTATCACAAAAAGAACTAGCAAAAATGGTGAAATCCTTTACTTTACCGCAGCAGGTTCAGCATGTTCGCTACGATGGCGAGAGAAACTCATTTCCTCTATATGATGAGAAAGATCTACTGGCAGCAAAGAGTGTTCTCGGCTTTAAGGTGAAAATCCTGAAAGGCTTTAACGGTACTGAGCTTTCGTTAATGGAATTGATTCTGTTGAGGGGGAATAATCAGAACACAGGATTCTCATTCAAACAAACCGAGGATGCTCTGTGGAGTACCTATTCTGCACCGGAGAAAGGCCGCTTAGAATTTTACCAGAGCAAATTCCCGCTTTTTGACAAAGCTAAGCTCACTTTCACTCGTACGCTGGAAGTTAATGGCGTCCAAATTTCGGCTTATGCCGATAAAGACAATCTTTACTTCAAACCTAGCCTCACCGGAAACACTGGAGAGCTA
This sequence comes from Paenibacillus herberti, assembly GCF_002233675.1. Lineage (GTDB taxonomy): Bacteria > Bacillota > Bacilli > Paenibacillales > Paenibacillaceae > Paenibacillus_O > Paenibacillus_O herberti. The sequence goes on from NZ_NMUQ01000002.1 coordinate 805,659, forward strand.
TTGAGCTTAACTTATTACTTGTGGGAACAAGATGGTATTCAATATTCCGCTATTTTCAATGGATTGGATGATTACCATAAAGAACACCTGAATGCTTTATCAGTAGCTCCACCTGAATAGTGAAGTTCATTTGTAGCGGTTAAATAGCCATTTGTGATACACGCCAATGACCATCCAAAAGGAGAGTCATTGGCGTGAGCTGCTTTATGCTTTTGATGCTTTATAATATGTCTTTAAAAAAGTATAAATTCCCCTTTCAAAATCAAGCTTATTTCATTTAACCTACAGCTCTCCGCAAAATATCAATATTTTCCTGAAGAAATGCCTGGTTTTTTTCGATACCTCTGTTTTTGCACCAGACAACCGCACAGAAAGCATCGTAAAAATCATAAAACGGAAGCACTGCTTCCAGGTTTATCATAGGGCGAATCGTTTGGTACCCTTCCAAGTACGGTAACTTTGTGCTGGGGTTTACTGTCCAGATATATCTATTCATTTTAGTAAAATCTATTTCAGATGATCCGCCTCGAGCACTTTCGAAATCAATAATACCAGTGACTTTATTATTGTTCACCAATATATTTGCTGGTCTAAAATCCATATGAACAACGGAAGGTCCGTCAGGCTCTGGTAAAGCAGCAAAGACGCCATCAAAGTGAATCATACACCTTTCATATAAATCTGGATCGAGAATTTCTCTACAGGGCTCTTTCCATTTTTCAAAATTACTTTTCATATGTAATCTCCAATCGTTTTGATCAAGGAATTTAAATCCATTCTTTACATGCTGACCGTATCCTGGAGTTTGAGTGTCATGGAGCATCGCATGATACATGCCAATTTGAAAAGAAACTGTCTCATCAATATTCCCCGTACAAGGCTCACCTTCAATTTCTGAAAGAAGCAACGCCCCCGTAGTATTTTCATCCCCATCCCAAAGGTCCAGTACTTTAGGAACAGGTATTACGTCCTTTAATAGTTCAAGCACCTGAAATTCTCGAAATAGCTTGTCCTTGTTGTATGGAATTTTCACATAAACGTTTTCCCTGTTAGCTAGAGAAATTTTATATACCTCAGAACTAAATGACTCTGGGACATCTTCTATATTCAAGACGTTCAGCTTTAACTTTTCGATAACGTTCAGAATGACACTCATATTGCACCTCGCGTTATTTTATTAGTTCATTTCCTGGGCTTCCGTACTCATTTGCTGGCTTAATTGGGGTTCGCTTTACAATAATCTAAAGTTTCATGTGTACCCCCTGAGAGCTAATTCGCTTCCACTGTCCAATAGCCTTTTTTCGAACCGATTTCTTCCGCCAACATGGCTGTGGGGGCTAAAACCTTTCATAAGCAATAGCCCCCACAACCTAACTATTTAGCCCCCAAATGAACTTGGACAGTACACCCCTTACTTCGATGCAATGATGTTAAGGCGGAGGGGAACAGAATGAAGAGGAAGCTATTTAGCCCCCTAATGAACTTGGACAGTACACCCCTTACCCCGATACAATAATGTTGAGGCGGAGGGGAACGGAATGAAGAGAAAGCAGTACGATCTGAATTTCAAAAAGATGGTGGTAGCCCAAGGGAAAGAGATTGGCAACATGACCACCGTAGCCAGGCAACATGAATTGGATTCGAAGATGGTTATCAGATGGGCTAAAGAATTGAATCGTAAGGATCTCGATCAGTTGGACGGGAAAAGCGTCAAACAATCGAAGTTCGTTCCAACAGCGGAAGGTTATGTACAGCTGGAAAAAGAGAATGAAAAGCTTAAAAAGCTATTTGCTGAACAAGCCTTGGAGAGGGACATTCTCAAAGACCTACTAAAAAAAACAAACCCACAGTTGCGGATAAAATAGACATTGCCCGGACGTATATTGCGCTCGGACACAACATCAGCTTCGTCCTTCGTGTGCTCGAAGTGGAGCGATCCACCTACTACGCTCATGAAAGACGGGAGCAGCAAACAACGTCGGTAACTGCTTGCAGCAGCGGTCGTCCCCTGCCAGGCCTGTCGTACACACGAGATGAGAGTCCGGTTAGTGATGAACAAATCTGCGAGTGGCTCATGGAGTTTCTGGCTGGCGAAGGCGCGTCGTATGGCTACCGGAAGCTCACCGTGCTACTCCGAAGGCGGCATGGGCTACAGATCAATAAAAAGAAGGTCTATCGCCTATGCAAGCAAATGGATGTGCTCCGCCCGCAGCGACAGCTAAAGTTCAAGTATCCCAAGCGTCTGGCTAATAATCGCGTCCTTACGGGCTCTAATCAGCTGTGGGAAACAGATATTAAGTACGGTTTGATCCACGGCGAGCAGCGATTCTTCTTCTTGCTGAGTATCATCGATGTGTTTGATCGCGCGATAATTACGTATCACATTTAACCTGTGAGGCAAGACATCTGGTTCAGATCACGCAGGAAGCTTTGATGAAACGAAAGCTTTTTGACAATGTGAATTCGCTTGTCGTT
>NZ_NMUQ01000002.1:808142-809018 GCF_002233675.1 Paenibacillus herberti
GCAAGACATCTGGTTCAGATCACGCAGGAAGCTTTGATGAAACGAAAGCTTTTTGACAATGTGAATTCGCTTGTCGTTGGATCCGACAACTGTTTTTAAGCGAACGCTTTATCCTTGTGAAATCCTGGGAAACCAGATCCATCAAACGTTGAGTGAATATAACATAGGAGCCCATTACCGGTTTATATGTAGGGGATATGAAGATCAACTCGTGCTGATGCGCAATAATGTGCGAGCGGATATAAGTGTTCGGCTGAAATATTATATGAACAAGGCTCTTCAAGTTTGAGAGGCACCCACACTTATCTCAAAGAAGGCGAGGTAATTTAACTAGTTCATCCAAGATCAATCCGATGAAAATCTATATATATCCATATATATTTTTATATCTATATAAGTATATAGTCCTATATTAAATTTACCTCAATACGGGGTATAGTCAACTTTGTTATTGTTAAATTTAGTTATATGTGGCATTAAATTGAGGAAAAGTCTAGTATTAACTACTTCTTTAGCGCTTTTATTATCGGCAGCAGCACCTTCTTATTCTTCAGCGCAGAGTACCACTTCTTTAGAGGTTGGCATTAAATCAGAGCTGGAAGACATAAGATTAGAGGCTATTAATGACACTCTGAATTTAAATGGCAGACCGACAGTTTCTGATATTAGAGAGTTGGAAAAAAGTAAAAGGTTCAGCTTCGCAATTAACTCGAATGAGGTAGCATTAAATAACGAGATTGATACACTCAAGAATATTGAGGTTGTCAAGATCGTTGTTGATTCTGAGGGAGAAATAACGCTTCCTCGCTACAGTGAATGGCAGATGTCTGTTCACTAGAGAAGTTGAGCATACTGCCTATTAAGACTATTAATAGG
>NZ_NMUQ01000002.1:809027-823252 GCF_002233675.1 Paenibacillus herberti
GCTTCCTCGCTACAGTGAATGGCAGATGTCTGTTCACTAGAGAAGTTGAGCATACTGCCTATTAAGACTATTAATAGGGTGGTATACACGATGTGGACCTCATTCAGCCATAACGAAAATCTAATTTCAGACATGTTCAACGTTGCGTTAGCCCTTGAAGAACCATGGAAATTAACTCATATTGAGTACGATGAACAAGATGAAGCTTGGTCTTTATTTATCGACTTTGAACGTGGAGCTCTGTTTCCATGTCCGAATTGCGGAACCGCATGTAAGGCTTACGATACAGAGAAAAAAATGTGGCGTCATCTCGACTTCTGGAACTGGAAAACCTATTTGCATGCCAGAGTTCCAAGAACGGACTGCAAGAACTGTAATAAGGTAACGCTAGTACCCGTGAAATGGTCACGTCCCAAATCGCATTTCACCTTGCAATTTGACGCATGGGCCATGCGATTAATGGCTGAAATGCCGGTGAATGCAGCAGCTCGTGAATTACGAGAGCATGACACCCGGATGTGGCGGATCTTCCATCACTACGTCGACCAAGCTATGGCTGAGGTGGATCTAACTTCAGTCAGCCGAATAGCGATCGATGAAACTTCATCACGCCGCGGTCACCGCTACATTACGTTGTTTGTGGATGTGGATACCAAGACGGTGCTGTTCGCTACAGAAGGAAAAGGGAAAGATACCCTTGCGCGTTTCAACCAACATCTGCATGATAAAGGCGCAGAAACCGCACAAATACAGGAGATCTGCTGCGATATGTCTGTCGCATTTATTCGAGGAATTGAGGAGCAATTCCCCACAGCAGAAATAACCTTTGATAAGTTTCACGTCATGAAAATGGTGAATGAAGCCGTTGATGACGTGCGCAAGGCCGAACAAAAAGAAAACCCAGAACTAAAGCGAACGAAATATTTATGGTTGAAAAATGAAACCAACCTAAAAGCAGAACAGAAAGAACAACTGAACAATCTGACTAGAAGTAACTTGAAAACCGGCCGAGCCTACCGCTTGAAGTTGGCTTTGCAGGATCTATGGACGACGCCGCATCTACTCGCTGACGTCTATTTACGCGCATGGTTAGGTTGGGCGAGACGTTCCCAGTTGGAACCCATGATCGATCTTGCTAATACGGTGAAAAACCATGAAGAAGGCATTCTTCGTTGGTTTCACAGCAAGATGACAAACGGTCTACTCGAAGGCATTAATGGCCTTGTGCAAGCTGCCAAACGAAAAGCCCGGGGGTACAGAAACGTTCATAATCTGATTGCTATGGTTTATATGACCGCGAACAAACTTCGGCTTCCAGCGCTTGGAGCACGCAGGGTCTAAATCCTTTTTACCCTCTCCCATTTATACCCTGTTTTAAAGAAACTCTTACGAATTTGCATGGCTATTACACTATTTTTTCGAGCATTGCCCATCCAATAGAGCGAAGAGCCGAAATAACGTCCGCCCTTAGTTCTACCGAAGGGGCAATAGAAGAAAGATTTCTGTACGTAACGCAGGATACTTATGAGCCTCCAGTAGAACAGCAAGGTTCTCCAACACAATTTTCTAAAACGATTTCGTTGTTTTCATCTTCCCACAAGAAGCCAGCAGTAAAAAAAACTCCATCTGCATTTGCACTGCTGCCTAATTCCAATAATCCTAATGGTTATAAAACAGGGGCGTTTAACAGAATTACAACACCTGCCAATACAAGTGCTTATACTGGAACTTTCTCAACCAGTATAATCCTGCCTGAATATAATGCAAGCACAGGACAGGCAGCACGTGAGGCAGCACTTATGTATGTAGGTATTGGTGATTATGTGGAAGCTGGTTTTACAACTTATAGTGGAACACAAGGTACTGGGTGGTTTCCTTACTTTAGAGTGGAAAAGCCACATACAGGACCAACACCAATAAAACCAGAGGGATACTACATTGACACAACACGGAAACAAACCCCAAGTCAAGTAATATCCAGTTTTAAAGTATACTATAAAACATCTGAAAGTGTGTTGAGAATAAGATTTCAGTTAGGAGCATCTGTATTTTATGATGTGACTGTAACGGATCAGTCAACTTCAAATCTTAGAGTTAAACGTCTTGCTTCCATTGCAATGCCTCCTGATTTAGCACCTTCTAAAAAATTCTCAACTCCATATAGTTCATACGGTAAATGGTTTGATTTTAAATTCCTTAAGAATGATGGCGCTGTCTCTGTTTTTCCTACCGAAGTTTCCGGACTCAGTAATGAAACATGGAGTCATGGAGGAAGTATAGATTACATTAAATCTGGAACAAATCCTGTCTCGGAATCGTTTAAAATTTATTAACATCAATCTGTTGCCACTCACCGCTGCCATTTAAATGTGAGTGGTGATCTTAACGAGGTGGAATATGTTTAAGAAGGTCCTAGGTAGTTCGATTTTGGCAACAAGTCTGTTGTTTTCCGGTTCACCTACAACATTTGCGTCGAATTCCATACAAGTGGAAGGGAATGACATGGTTTATTCTGATTTCACAGTAGTAAATGACCATGTATACGTCCAACTTGACACTCTAACGGACATGGTAGGGGCTTTAGCTAGGTGGGGGTTTGAGGATAAGAACAGAGCAGGCTTTATTACTGGTTTTTCTAGTGAAGGAAATTCTAACGCATTTATTTATTGGTTTAAGAACTCGAAGAAAGTTAAGATTACACTTGATGATAATATTGAAGAAGTTAATATGAAATTATCTACGATCTCAAAAGATAATAGAATTTACATCCCGCTGCGTGAAGCGATTGTTGCTTTAAATAAAGATATAAAAATAGAGTGGAAAAACAAAGAGAAAAAAGTAACTGTTAAGGGCAAAATAATCTATTAGTCGGGTAAAGTTTGCTCTAAGTCTTCAATAGAGTAGATTTTGGAATTAAAAAAGCAGAAGAGTGAACTTGAAAACCTTATGGTAAAAAGAGCCATCTCCTTATTATGAGATGGCTCTTTTTTGTGTGCGCCCAGCATGGGCGCTATCTCTAGGGTTCAAGTCCCGAATGGTGAAGGCAGTAGTAGCCATATCTTAAGGCAAGGGTGTCCACCGTGAGGTGGAATCTGAAGGAAGCCGGCGGCAAATCTCCGGTCTGAGGAACACGAACTTCATAGAAGGCTAACGTACGTTGGGAGAGGTTGCATAACAAACCAAAGTCCATACTGCCGAAGGCGTACGAGAGTAATGAAGCAGATAGGTGGAGAGGAAGATAGCGTTCTTACCTGGGGAGATCTGTACGGAAGGCGAAGCAAACTTCGTAACCTTGCCCGTGAGGGTGAGCTAGAACGTACAGAAGTCAGCAGAGGCCATAGTACGCAGGCTGTTGCAACGGCCTGCGGAAGGGCTGAACATGGACGAGGGAATGAGGCATTTTGGCGTTCGAGGATGGATGATGAAAGCAGACAATTCGAAAGGACTTATCCGGGGAAAGTAGTGGTGAATACGCAAGGGCACCCGGAAGGGCGGAGTTCATAAACGTCACAAAGAGAACGAATCATTCACGCAGGGGAGTGTATCGAAAGATGATCGAGGACGTGCTGTCACGAGAGAATATGCTGTCGGCGCTAGCAAAGGTCGAAGCGAATAAAGGAAGCCACGGCGTAGATGACATGTCGGTAAAAGAGTTACGCAGACACATCGTACAACACTGGCCAACGATTCGCGAAAGCATACGAAGCCGAACCTACGAACCGAGTCCAGTCCGTCGGGTCATAACATTCATTCCGTTCGGATTAGGAGGATGCTCGATGAATGAGGAGCTATACAGCTAGCCGATTTTGGCGGCCGCGCTGTAATCATTCCATTCAGAGATTTTGATGTTCCGTGAGTGGCAACACAGCTGCAGAAAGCTGGAAAAGCTGAGAAGGAAATAATATGTTGATTTTTCCATTGCATTACGAACACACAATCAGTGACCAAACCGGTTAATCAACAAACTCGTGATGAGCTTGGCTGGATTCGCGATTAAGCTCTGTTGCCGATGCTACTTTCGCTAATGGAACGAAACTGCTCTGAGCTAGACCGAACGCAGCTGGCCATGCGATCGATTTACATCCGTGCCACTCAACGCATGATGGATCTGGTCTCTCGGGATCTAAATGAAATAAAACGGTCACTCCGGAATAGTAACATTCGTGTATTTCCGGAGGATCAGGTCGATACGCAACGCGCACACTACCATTTTATATGTCGAGGTTATGAAGACCGTTTTGTGCTAATGCGAGATATTGTTCGTTCAGAGATAAGTATTAGACTGACGGATTATATGCGAAAGGCTCTTAAAATTTAGATGCATCTATTCAGATCCATATAAGAGTGCCGAAGGAATCTGGAACGTGGTTTAAAAGGAGAGCGGTTCAAGACCAGTTTTTCTGAGCTTTTCTGCCATATAGTCACGATTTGTTACTAAAGATTCATCAGAAACTTTTCTGTAATACGGGGGTTTAACCGGAAGCATATAAACGGCCCTACACGCCATTTTCTTTGAAAGGTCCGATCGAAAAGGGAAAATGGCTTGTAGGGCCGTTCTGTTCGTTTAGTGCGTTTTAGCATCTATGAGGTAACAGGCTTACTTAAGCGGTTTTGCTCTGAATTTAATGGAACACAATCCTTAGCGTACATGTTTCACGTTTTGCTTTCAGTACTTTTACTATGCAAGACTAAGTCCGTTTTCCCACTCGGATTTCAAGTCGTGGCCAAACTGCCTGACTTCATGATCGACAACATTCAATGTAAAGTCTTGTTGAGACCCGAAAAAGCGAAGACTATATGTACTCTCTTCTTTTGTTTTAGCCCATTCTAAGTAGAAAAGATGTTTTTCAAAAGATGTATACAGATTATTTAACTTAAAGCCGTTCAACTCTTCAAGAGGAAAATTCGAAGTCACTTCAACATAATTTCTTATTGTAAGATTTGTCCATCCGAAATCCAACTCGTATTGTACACTATTTCCCTTACAATACTTGAAGTTAAGTCGACATCCTTCGTCATTCCCCGGTATGCAATTTAAAAAAGAAAGTTCAACATAAGTACCGCTTTCCTTGTCTCGCAGTGTCGCCATTCAACTACTCCTTAGTTCATAAATCAGTTTATATGATTAAAATCTAACACGAAACCATAAAGTTTAATAGCTGTCACTTTGTTGTTTGGATCATATATGACACGGGCCCCGGAGCTGATATCATAATACTTCTCGATAACCAGCATACCCGACGCTTTGTTAAATACGGGGGTTTAACCGCTAAAACGACAAGAATAAGAGCCATCCTTTTGCGGATGGCCCTGTCTTTGATCCATTTTGCTAAATTTAATATTCTCCCTTAATTACAAAAAACGAACCCCGAATTGTTCCAGCTAGCTTGGACTTCTGCCTAGCAAACTTAAACTTCCCTTCTAATTCCTGTGGGATCTCCATCCCCTCGGACAGCTTAAAACCAACAGCCCGCTTCTTAGGGTCATCAACCGTATACATAACATTGATGGCCAGACCATCCTCATAAAAGACGTAGCTAAATTTGATATTTTCCACTTGGAACTGTGACGTTTCTAAAGGCTTGGCGGCAAAATTAATATCACGTTCTTGCAAAACTCGGTTCGCATAATCAAGGATTTCCTGGCTTTCGCTAGCTGGTTCAACCGTAAACTCATGTTTGTATTTGTTCATAAAATATCGAGCTTCATTAGCACGTAAACCAGCAAGCGCTTCTGCTACAGGTGAAGATTCTAGACCAACCGTAGACACATTTTTAAAATCAACGATATAGGACATATTCATCTCTCCTTTTATCCCATTATATCCAATAAACCTTGTCATTACTTATGCTTGCGCGATCTTAACAATATCTTACCCCGCGACCAAACTGTGCTTAGGCAGGTTTATGATGACATTGAATTGATCGCCATGAATTTCTATTTTGATATCTCCTCTATGCAGCTCAACGATGCTTTTAACAATTGCGAGGCCTAGTCCAGAACCCTCTGTCTGACGGGACTCGTCCACTCTTTTGAAGCGCTCGAATAACTCTTCCGCAACAAAATCAATTTCATAAACGGCCGTATTTTGGATTTTAAATGAAACCTTATCTGTATCTTCATCCAAATAAATATATATTCTGGTACCAGGGAGGGAATACTTCTTGGCATTGCCGATTAGATTTTCGAAAACACGCCAAATTTTATTTCCGTCTAAATCCGCATAAATAGGAGATTGGGCTATTTTTTCACGAATCTCAAGCGAAGCATCGCCAACATTAGAGCTGAATTCAGCAATGGCCTGTTTAAGTAAAGTTGCCACATCAATCGTTTCAATATCCAGCTCTACCGCGCCACTGGTCATTTTGGACACTTCAAACAGATCCTCAATTAATATCTTCAGCCTTAAAGATTTACGATCTAGAACTTGGACGTAAGACTGGGCTTTTTCTGACTGTAGCTCTTCTTTTTTCAATAAATCAACGAAGTTGATAATGGAAGTAAGCGGGGTTTTCAAATCATGCGACACGTTCGTGATTAGCTCCGTCTTTAAACGTTCGCCTTTAATTTGATTGTCTAACGCGTTCTGGTATCCAAGCTTCATATTGTTGATATAACCGGCAAGCCTGGAAAGGGCGTCTTTACCCGTTTCTTCAATCGTATATCGAATATTTCCTTCGGCAATTTCTTTGGTTCCTTTGACAATCTTCACGAATCGACTAAGTTTGCTCATTGTATATGGAATAACAAGCAGAACATATAAGACCTCGTATAGAATGAGCCATACCATTTCGCCCTTGTCAGGATAAGTAGCTGCTCTCCATCCACAAATACCTGCTATTGCTGTTAAAATAAAAATAATGATGATGGAAAGTGTAATAGTTCTGTCTTTAATCCTGCCTTTCCATAAATGAACATAATACACCAGCGCGCTCCCCCGCCAAAACTCACGCTGCTTAGGAGAATAGTTGGACTGGAAAAGTGCCTTTCCCACTATTAAACAGACAACAGCAGACAACAGAAAGTACTGGATAAAATCGATAACTCCTTGATGCAAATAATAATCTGCAGGAAAAGCACAAGCCCACAAAATGATCGCGATTAATATCGCTATGAGATCGATAGAGACTTTCCGTTTTGATTTATTTTTTTTCAATTTTGTATCCAATCCCCCATACGACCTTCAAATATTTCGGGTCCTTGGGATTAATCTCAATTTTCTCCCGGATATTTCTAACATGTACAGCGACCGTATTTTCCGAGGTTAACATAGGCTCATTCCATACTCTTTCATAAATCTGTTCAAGCGAGAAGACCCTGCCCTTATTCTCTATCAGCAGCTCTAAAATTTTGTATTCTTTGGAGGTCAGCCTGACATCCTCGCCATCCACTTCAACGGTCTTTGAGCTTTTGTTGAGAACCAGACCTCTTACCTGAATAATCTCGTCCTCCGTCGTCTGAAATGCACCCAAATTAGTAAATCTTCGCAGTTGGGATTGCACTCTGGCGATTAGCTCTAAAGGATTAAACGGTTTTGTAATGTAATCATCAGCCCCTACGTTCAAGCCCAGGATCTTGTCATTGGCTTCCGACTTGGCAGAAAGCATGATTATGGGGATGTTTTTACTTTCCCGAATTTTAAATGTCGTTTTTATCCCGTCCAATTGCGGCATCATTATATCCATAATGATCAAATGAATCGTTTCTTTTTCTAGTATTTCAAGAGCCTCGATACCATTAGAGGCTGTAAACACCTCAACATTGTCGCTTTTCAAATAAATCACGAGCGCTTCTCTAATTTCTAATTCATCATCTACGATAAGAATATTATTTTTAGCCATTTTTTCACCTTCGTTTATATGCTACTTATTTTTTCCAATTCAGCGTTAGTATATCCTGCAAATTAATATTCCTTGGATTATCGATTACTTGTACCAGAGTTTCTGGAGAAGCCTCTTGATCGGTATAGAACCCATGTACTCCGAAGCTGCGTAATATGGTCATGATTTTGGGGCTATTGACGGTGTGAACATAACTTCTAACCCCTAACTCATTTAGAGATTGGACCAGGTTAGGGTTGATGAATACCCGGTATGTGGGCATAGCCACGACTGAAATATGATTATCCTTCACAAATTTCACTATACTTGCTGCCGAATCTCCAGATTTGTACAGCGAATAAATTTTATTGGGAAAGGGATGGATTTTCATTATAATAGCATACATTTCGGGGCTGAAAATTTCAGGAATGATTCGTTCTAGTAGAGAAGGGTCTGTCCTATGCGCCTCATTCACTAAAAACTCAAACTGTTGCTGGATTCTCTTTTTGCTGTTTGCTTTTGTATCTATTATCAAATTAAAATCAGGATACTTCTGCATCAATTGCAAGATATCATTCCACACTAACGGCTGATATTTGCCCATTATAAGTGAGCTCTCCAATTGCAAACTCGTTAACACAGCACCTGATTGATCTAAGAGACCTGGCTGTAGCTTTTGCGACCAATCATGTCTTGCAATAAGCATCCCGTCTGTTGTTTGCAAAAGATCAGCTTCGAATAAGCGATATCCTCTGTTATAACTTGTTATGAACGCCTCATAGGAGTTCGTATTGCTGGAACCATCGATTCCACCCATTGCATGGGCAATGAATTGATTTTCCGCCCAACCGCCGCTGCTATAGCTGGTAGAAGCCCCATTCTCCTTCCCGGACCAGATAATTCCCCATCCGCACCAAATAAGAACAAGCGTGATTATTGCGCTTAATAACGCTATTTTCTTAATCATTCGTTTCCTCCTGTATCATCCCTGTAAGCCATACTACAGAACTGTTTTTAAGGAGGACTGGCGAAAAAACGAAGGAAATTATGAAGTTTGTAGAAAATAGAAGAGACCCATGCATAATTGCATGAGTCTCTCATAATTCTATGGGGAAAAAGGCTACTTTGAATTTAAAGGGCCTCTGCAATCATCACAGCCATTTCTGCACGAGTGATTTCCGCATCTAGGTGGAAGGATTTGTCTCCATAACCACTAATACTACCCATGTACACGGCTTGCGTGACGGAATGCTCTATTTTCTGACCTATTTCCCAACTGGAATACTCTGTGCAAAACGAAACACATTATGAGGATCGTACTTTCGTTTCACTTGCTTCAATCTGCCGAAGTTGACGCCATAATACGCCTTAGGCCAGTTCTTAATCCCCAGATCGGGAAAGTTCACATAATCCCCTTTAACAAAATGACGTAATGCTTTGCGGAACTTTTTCACCCACTGAATATTCCGCTGCTGCTCCCCGTCGTCTCTCCAGCGGGCTGACAGCTCGTAGATTATCTCAGCCTTCCGATGAGGATAGGCGGTTGCAGTAGGCGATACCCGACTCACCGCACTTCCTGCACCACCCAAGCTTTGGCTCCACACGCTAGCATGCTTGTTGGGTGCTTTGGATAAAAAGTCGCGTATAATGCGTACTCCTTCACGAGGCAAAGGTTGAAAACCGTAAGCTCCGGTTATTTTAAATTTCGGCTCCAAATTCAGGTCCGATTCGGCAAAAAATTGGGTCGCTTCAATAAAAGGCACGGTCTTGACCATCACCTTCACCGGAGTGCCTGCTCGCAAAAGCGGTCTAATCAATCGACGCAGCTCCTCTGCACTGCCAAGTAATTGCCCGGTAGATACAATCGTTCCCACCTGCTTGGCAGCCACCTCAATGGTTGAGGTTAAGCGGTTCGTGACAGACGGGGCCCAGCGCTGCCATACCGGTAGCACCTTCTCCAAATCGCCCCATTTCCAAGTGATGCTGTATATTGAAACCGTTGAAATGGGTCTAACCCGAAAAGTATAAGCTGTAGCAACGCCAAAGTTTCCTCCCCCGCCGCCTCTTGATGCCCATAACAGATCGGAATGTTTCTTTCGATTTACCACAATCGTTTTTGCTCCATGCCGCCCCGAAGCTACAACCATCTTCACTTGTTTCAAGTTATCACACGTAAGTCCATATTTGCGGGAGAGAAGTCCAATGCCGCCTCCCAGGGTAAGCCCCGCTACGCCTACGTCAGGCGCAGTCCCAGCCGGAAGTGCCACACGCTTATCCCACAGCTTTTGGTACACACGGGCAAGCGGATTTCCCGTCTGCACAATGGCCACCCTATTTTTTCGATCAACTTTAACCTTATTCATCTCGCTCACATCGATAATAATACCGCCATTTACAGCCGAAAAGCCTTCATAGCTGTGCCGCCCGCTACGCACCCGCAGCCTTACGCCCCGCTCGCGAGCCCATTTCACTGCGTTAATCACATCTTGAGTTCGTTTGCAGAAAACAATGACCTTCGGAAATTTAGAAAATCGCCGATTGAACTCCATTCTGGCCGCATTATATGACGGATTATCCGGAAATACGATCCTTCCGGTCAATTGCGTACTTGTCTTTTTCCGGTTTTGTACCATCCTATTACACCATCCCTGTCCATAGCATTCATGGCATAAGCCTTTCTCATCAGCTTATGTCTATGTAGGGACACCTGTCCGGGTAACGGCAAACGCCTTGTTTTCGGGGGCGAATCTGCTACGTCAATCTTGGAGGAATGCGATACGGATCCGTTTCTGAAACTTTCCAATCAAAAAGCCCCTGAAACGTAAAGTCTCAGAGGCTTTTGTATGGATACTTTTCGACCATCATCATGGGATGGTGCTAATTTATAGCAACTTAATCCGCTCTTCTAGCTCATCAACTAATACCTTTGCGAGTTCAAAATTAGTATCTTTTAAAGCCAATTCTATTTTCATTTCAACTGTTTTTTTGTTTTGTTCCGCTTCTAAATAGTTTTTATCAAAATGACGCGCATAAATCATTTGTTTAAATTTTTTCATTTTCATTTTTCTAATCGTCTTATTGTCAATGATTAATACATAATCCATACCATTTACAACAGAATAAAAATCATGAGATATCATGAGAATCGCACCTTTATAATCTGCAATGGCATTCTCCAATGCGATTTGTGTATAGGTGTCTAAATGGCTTGTCGGTTCATCAAGAAGCAATACGTTTGCTTTACTAGCAGAAACTTTAGCCAATTGAAGAATATTTTTTTCTCCACCTGATAAAGATGCTATCTTCTGATCAACGATTTTGCCTTCAAAGCCATAATGTGAAAGATATGATTTAACCTCATCATACGTGCTAAACCCAGCATCAATGAATTCTTCTAATATGGTATTAGAATCCTTTAACACTTCGCCTTGAAGCTGTGATAAATAGGCCACTTTAACATCCGCATGAATTTCAATGGAATCATGATTATTGTTAAAAATATCTCGGAGTAAAGTCGTTTTCCCGGTACCGTTTGGACCGATAATGGCTACTTTATCTGTAGATTTTATCTCAAAGCTAACATTGTCTAACAGCAGCTCATCAAAGGAAACACTATAATTATTGACATTTACAACAGTGGTGTCTTCAATCTCATGATCAATATCAAAACTGATATCCGGTTGCTTAATATCAACAAATGGCGCTTTAATTCTACGCGCTTCCAATCTCTCTTGAAACCTTACTCTAGCTTTTAAAGCTCTACCTCTAGATGCTTCTGAATTAATAGTTGCGATCGCTCTAAGGTTATCAATGATGTTATCGTATCTCTCAATTTCTTCTTGTTCAGCGACTGCGATTTCTTGCAACTCAATTTTTGTCTGAAGTAAGGAGAAGTTATATTCCATATATCGCCCATCAAACTCTTGAATCTCCGTGTTTTCAAGGTGAATAATTTTGTTGAAACAATGATTCAATAGATATCGGTTGTGCGTAACAACTAGCAGCATTCCTTTATAGGAATTAATAAGCTTTTTAAGCGCATTTAAGTTTTCGAAATCTAAAAATACATCCGGCTCATCCATAATCATGAGGTCAGGACGATTAAGCATTTCCTTCATGACTTGAATAAGCTTGAATTCTCCGCCGCTCAGGTGGGATACCCTAAGATCTCTGTGCTTCATAAGGTTTGCTAAATTAAGCTGCTTATGAATGGTACTTTCAAAATCTTCCCCACCCATTGCTTCCAATGCGTCTAAAGCGAATTGGTACTTTTCGAGTAACGGTTCAATATCCGTTGATGTTTCCATTTCCGTACAAATCGATTGTATTTCATCTTGCAGCTTAATAAATTTTTCTCCGATGTATTCAAAAACGGTCGTTTCTTCCGTGCTGTCTAGTTGGGAGAACTGACTTACATACCCAATTGTGCAGGTTGGATCTATCTCTAACTTGCCTTCGAACAAATATCTTTCTGGATCCATCAGTATATCGATCAGTGTACTTTTCCCACTGCCACTTGTTCCAATAAAAGCACAATGCTGTGCCTCTTCTAACGTAAATGAAATGTTTGTATATAGTTCTTTTTGTGGAAATGAGAAGGATAAGTTTTCAACTTTTATCATCGTATTACCTCTCTGTACAACTAAATTTGCGACTATTATTGAAAGTATTATAGAGCATAGATTCAGAGTTTACCGTTGTAAGAGTAACACTGCTGACAAACAACTTCAATGTATTTGTATCTCCTCTGATTCCGGGATTTGCCTGTGTACCATAGCAGATAAAGGCAAGCAAGGTCCTATCAGGGACCCTATGCGTTAAGCGAGAGATATAAGCTAAGTATCAGGCCTGTTGATTAAGCAAAATATGTAACCGAAATAGGCCCATACATCAAGCGATGTAGGCGTATCATCCGTTCATCGGTAAGCCTTTCAAAAGGAGCAGTCGAGTGAATCGAGCAAAAGATTAACAAACTAATCACAGGATGGATGATAAACATAGGTAGGTCATTTTTCAAATATAGTGCTACCTTCCTGCTCAATCCCCTGAAAGTTGAATCATTACTACTTGGTTGTTACTCACATCAACAGCTAAAGTTATACATGGAACAAAATTGGAAAAGAATCTCAACACTAATGAATTTTTTAATTCATCTTCAAGCGTCCAACCAGTAGGAATAAAATTTAGCTCATCGTCCACGTCAAGATATCCTCTTTGAATAAACTCCTTTATTTCCGTTGTGTTTGGAATATCAAACTTATCTATATAGAGCGCAAGTGAAAAACGAACAAAGTCAGGCTTACCACCAAAGTGGGTAATGAATAGTAACAAGAACCCGGTGGTGATGAAAATGAGTACTGCAGAAATGGAGAAACTCAATGTGTCCATGAGAGAAACTTCAGATAAACGGCTTTACGAGAGATACCTGGCGGTCCGTCTTCGCTTTGAAGGTCACTCGTTTGAGGAAATCGGCCATTTACTCAATCGCACGCGCCAAACGATCAGCCTCTATTGGCAAGCGTATCAAGAACGTGGTCTTGCCGGGCTGGAAATGGATCATTCTCCCGGACAACCGACAAAGCTCACGGATGAGCAACGCAGCCAGCTAGGCGCCATGCTGGAGCAGAAAACCCCAGTCGATGTTGGCTTTGAAGCGCGTCACACCTGGACACTTCCGCTGGTAGCCGAGTGGATCAAGATGACGTTTGGTGTCACCATGAGCGTACGCGGTATCAGCGCGATGCTGGGACGCATGAACTTCAGCTTTACCAAAGCGACCTATTCGCTGGTTAGAGCCGATGCGGATGCCCAAGCCCTTTTCCGCAAGCAAACGTTCGCTCAGCTCAAGAAACAGGTGGAAGCCGAAGAAATCGATCATCTGCTGTTTGAAGACGAATCCATGATTCGCTCCTATCAAGCGCTGCAATACAACTGGTTCCCACGTGGCAGGCAACGCAAAGTGCCGACTTACGGCAAGCATGAAGGAGCCAAGTTGTTTGGGGCGATTAACTACGAAACCGGACAGGTGCATCATCGAGAAGAAGAGAAAGCGGATGTAGCGGCTTTTGTTCGCTTTCTTGAAGATCTACTTTCTGTGTACCCGTCGGGAAAAATGGCCTTGATCCTGGACAACAGCCGCATTCATCATGCTAAAGCGTTACAGCCGTTTCTCAAAAAACATCCTCGTTTGCAGTTGGTCTTTCTGCCGCCTTACAGCCCGAACCTGAATCCGGTGGAAGGCTTGTGGCTATGGCTCAAAGCTGACGTAGTCAATAACGTATTCTTTGAAAAATTCTATAAGATCAAGCTTCATGTGAGTCAATTTATGAATCGAATTAATAAGAATCCGATGGAAACCATCGATCGTCTGCTTGTTCGGTTATGATCTTAAGTGCGCTCTATATA
>NZ_NMUQ01000002.1:823261-900761 GCF_002233675.1 Paenibacillus herberti
GAATCGAATTAATAAGAATCCGATGGAAACCATCGATCGTCTGCTTGTTCGGTTATGATCTTAAGTGCGCTCTATATAACTCGTTAACTTTTACAGAGTACCAAGTAAGTTCTCGTTCCTTACCAGATGTCCAGATGCTCCTATCATTAGTTCTATATAAATCATAGATGACCTGAATAATTCCAGTGCTCGTACTATGAAACATTGTTTTTGAATCTTCCTTCAAAAATTGCATATTAACAACACTGATTTCATCTTCATAATAAACAATCTTTACATTTTCAAAATGCGGTGCTACATCATTAAATAAGAGCTCTCGAACAGTTTTATCTTTCGCAGAATAAGAATTCATCACATTGTCTTCGAGAAGCGCACTTGCAGAAGAAATAAATCGTGCTAATTCAGTCATTGCTAAAGGCGATTCGAATGCAGCCTTTTTCAAATGAAATCGAGGATGACTTATTTCTCTCAACTCTTTATTTGTTGATTTATATTTTTCAGTCCAATCGAACATAAAAGTTATCGGCTCTTCGCTCTATTGGATGGGCAATGCTCGAAAAAATAGTGTAATAGCCATGCAAATTCGTAAGAGTTTCTTTAAAACAGGGTATAAATGGGAGAGGGTAAAAAGGATTTAGACCCTGCGTGCTCCAAGCGCTGGAAGCCGAAGTTTGTTCGCGGTCATATAAACCATAGCAATCAGATTATGAACGTTTCTGTACCCCCGGGCTTTTCGTTTGGCAGCTTGCACAAGGCCATTAATGCCTTCGAGTAGACCGTTTGTCATCTTGCTGTGAAACCAACGAAGAATGCCTTCTTCATGGTTTTTCACCGTATTAGCAAGATCGATCATGGGTTCCAACTGGGAACGTCTCGCCCAACCTAACCATGCGCGTAAATAGACGTCAGCGAGTAGATGCGGCGTCGTCCATAGATCCTGCAAAGCCAACTTCAAGCGGTAGGCTCGGCCGGTTTTCAAGTTACTTCTAGTCAGATTGTTCAGTTGTTCTTTCTGTTCTGCTTTTAGGTTGGTTTCATTTTTCAACCATAAATATTTCGTTCGCTTTAGTTCTGGGTTTTCTTTTTGTTCGGCCTTGCGCACGTCATCAACGGCTTCATTCACCATTTTCATGACGTGAAACTTATCAAAGGTTATTTCTGCTGTGGGGAATTGCTCCTCAATTCCTCGAATAAATGCGACAGACATATCGCAGCAGATCTCCTGTATTTGTGCGGTTTCTGCGCCTTTATCATGCAGATGTTGGTTGAAACGCGCAAGGGTATCTTTCCCTTTTCCTTCTGTAGCGAACAGCACCGTCTTGGTATCCACATCCACAAACAACGTAATGTAGCGGTGACCGCGGCGTGATGAAGTTTCATCGATCGCTATTCGGCTGACTGAAGTTAGATCCACCTCAGCCATAGCTTGGTCGACGTAGTGATGGAAGATCCGCCACATCCGGGTGTCATGCTCTCGTAATTCACGAGCTGCTGCATTCACCGGCATTTCAGCCATTAATCGCATGGCCCATGCGTCAAATTGCAAGGTGAAATGCGATTTGGGACGTGACCATTTCACGGGTACTAGCGTTACCTTATTACAGTTCTTGCAGTCCGTTCTTGGAACTCTGGCATGCAAATAGGTTTTCCAGTTCCAGAAGTCGAGATGACGCCACATTTTTTTCTCTGTATCGTAAGCCTTACATGCGGTTCCGCAATTCGGACATGGAAACAGAGCTCCACGTTCAAAGTCGATAAATAAAGACCAAGCTTCATCTTGTTCATCGTACTCAATATGAGTTAATTTCCATGGTTCTTCAAGGGCTAACGCAACGTTGAACATGTCTGAAATTAGATTTTCGTTATGGCTGAATGAGGTCCACATCGTATATACCACCCTATTAATAGTCTTAATAGGCAGTATGCTCAACTTCTCTAGTGAACAGACATCTGCCATTCACTGTAGCGAGGAAGCAAAACATCTTGCATTATGATTCATATACAGAATATCTTCATAATGTCCAGGTACAACAAAGCCGTCTCCATATCTCTCTAAGTTGGTTCGATTATATTCAACCAGCTTCCTCACAAACTCTTCAACTTGGGGGATTCTTAACATCTCATCATATACATATCCCAAGCGCTCATGAGTTGCGAATGGACCCACTGCTACATCTAACCTTGGAGAATATATCGAGAGGCTATACTCATCCCTCATTGAAGACCATTCTTCCTGAATAGCATCAATATTAAATATTTGCTTTAAATAATCTTTCAGTTGCAATTGATACGAGCGAAGAACATTATTTCCAAATCTTCCCCTAGGATCTCTCACAAAATCAGTCCATTCAAGTGAATTTATTCCGTTCCATCCTCGTCATCTTCGTCATCCTCGCCTGTATAAAACACAGCCGTTTCAGCTAGTGTTGAAACTACTGGAAGCAACTGGTCTTCTTCATTCCAACAAATCCCGCCTGCTGGCACATCTTTCGTAAAATCTAACAAACTGGATAAAAGACTTTCCACAACCGAGAATAACTCCTCGTTCTTCTTTAATTGTATTAATGCGTTATACGGTTTGCCTGATTTAATAACCTGTCCAAAATATGCCCCTTCAAAATTCGGTAATGAAGCAACTACTCTTACTTTACTTGGAGCTACAGCTTCATTAACCACTCCTACAATATTATTATTCTGTGCCCACGCTGAGTTTCTCCTTTTACCATCCTTAGTTCGAGGAAAGTCACTGTCATGCAACACCGAATAACCTGAGCCAAAATGATTTAATATCTTACAAAGTGATACAATTGTAGCCTTGCCTCGTGCCCTTATAATATGCACGTTCTTGTAAAGATCAGGCCTTTTTGAAATTATGTACTTAAAGGCTGTATATTCAGTGTCACCTTCAACAATAATTGAATGTCCGCCAAAGAAAAATTCAGCCACATGCGGATCAAACATGTTTAACAGCTTAAGATGTTCGCGGTCGTTGTCATCAAGCTTTACCTTTTCTGGACGAAAAACGGTTGTGCCTAAAATCTCGCCATTGTCAGCCCTCTCCACTCTGACGATAGTTGTGTTATCTCTTGATACATCAATAAATGCTGGGGAATGCGTAGTAACCATCACTTGCCAGTCACTTTTGGCAGGAAGATCATATAATACTTTACAGGCCTCTCTAACGGCATTAGGATGAAGGCACAATTCAGGTTCGTCTAATAAAAGAACATGCGGACGGGATGATTTTGATTTCTTAGCAGTCTCAGCCTGAGCTATTAGTCTAAGAGCAGACCACAATAATGTTCTCCTAGCCCCACTCCCTTGTTTATCAATAGCACTTTGATAACCAAGCTCAGGGCCCATTAGTAATTTGGACGATGTTTTAAATAAAGAAAGATCGTTTTCAATGTTGTCATCCGCTTTGGAATCAAATTTCACTACATACCCTGGAAATATACTCGAAATGGCTACGGATAGTTCTGTTTCAATTGATTCTATCTCCGACTTGGACTCATCCAGTATTTTTTTCCGAATACCGGAAAGTTGATTAAGGAGTCTAGCATACTCTGTTTCCTCCCCGTCGTCAGTAGAAGCTTGCTGTATTGCTTTAACACGCTCTTTAACAATAGCAGTCAGTAGTTCAACTATTTGTTTCTCTTGCTCCAGAGGATGAGCAAAAGCTTCTACCATGTGTGGTTGGGGTCTATTTTCCTTTGCAACATTAGGTGCTCCCCAAGGGACTTGATTATCCCATTCATTTTTTTCAACATCAAAGCCTTGACGCTTAGGGTCTGTGTTGGGAGAACTCCAAATCCAGCGCTCTCTGACCAGTGCTTCCTCGTTTTCATTGTTTTTTTGAACCCATCGAGTTGCGGGTGAGGTATCCCCGTTAACAATAGTATGTAGTTCAATTTCCGGAAGATTATCAGAGTCAACAATACCATTTGGAAAATCAGCTTCAGTGAGTCGTGCCTTATTAGAACCATGGCTCATAACTACTTCATATGCTTTCAATATTGAGCTTTTGCCAGCATTGTTTGAGCCGACTAAAACTACGATTTCGTCCAAATCTATTGCTACAGGGCTACTGCCTATACAACGATAGTTCTTAATAATCATTCTTCTAAGCTTTGGACGACTTGCTTCAAACCATGAAAATAGGTCTTCAGTAACCTCTTGAGCCTTCTTCTTAGGTGGCATCCGCATCACTCCAATGGTTAAATTTTACTTATTTAATAGGATTATAGCACCATTGGAAGTGTTGTTCCACATATAAACAGAACTATATACAAGCCCAGCAAAACGCGTTCCTACCGCCAAGAACACGTCACTGACATCAATCGCCTTCAACAAGAAACTCAGACCTTTCTTAAAGCTCTTCTGATTCATCAGCAACTGACTCCAACTGTGCAAACAGAAACAATGAAAAAATTTCAAAGTCCTTAAGGAGCCTGTGGCAATCGTTCATACTCACAAAAATCATATTTGAATCATGATCAAAACTCATATCCACGGCAAATATTTTTTCAAACTGCTTATCTGTCTCCGCAGTTCCATAATGATGTGTTAGTAAATTCCTCACTTCTAACCATTCAATTACCCTTTTATACTCAGAACTCTTGCTTAGTTTCAATTTAAAAAGTGCATCAAAATAGTTGGCGACATTTCTAATCCCGCTCCCATGCACATCCTTATGGCTGACCCCTATTTCTAAAGCCCTTTGCACCACCTCGCAAACCAGGATAAGGTGGTACTCAAACCTGCCACAAGTCGTAATCATTAGTCCACTATGAAGAGAGTGGATGATTTCATTCTTCGCAACTGTTTCGTCTCCTTCGAACTCGAAATAATCCGTAGTAGTTAGCTTGCTTAGGGAGTTGACAATCCCCATCTGTTCAAACCTATTCTGTAGAAAACTAAGATTCTTCTTCTCTTGTTCAATGAAATTACGGAATTGATGTTTATAGGTCTCTATACTCGAAAGAAAATCATCCCTGTCGAAGATCATTTTCGCATCCTCCTACTGAATATTTTTGCCGTCACTTATGGTGCTGTTCCCCCGATTAATCTAATCGCCCGATACATCTGCTCTAGCAGTGCACATGCATCAGTTGGTGCGAATAGATCAGCGGCCAAATGAGAGCTCCCTGTCGGCGCGTGAGCAGCCGCGATGCGATTGGTTAATGGGTACAGATATGAAATCATAAATCAATTTTATTACGGTAACACTGGCCCTAATTTAAAACGAACTTTTGAGAAAATTTCAAGCGCGTAGGCTATATTGTCTATAACTTCAAGTGAAAAGATTAATACTGTCCCAAAATTAGCATTCAGATTTGTTAACTCTTTTCTCAAAATTGATATGTTTTCCTTTATCCAAATCTCATAAAGACTAAGTTGATTAAAACAAAAATCGCTTACTCGAAGAACTTCCGCATTCAATCCTGAAGTTGTATAGCCTCCCCCTAAAGGACCATAGATGACTCCATCCCTCATTTCTAGTACCGTATTAACATGTAACCTTCTCAAGCTTTTTCGGACCTCGTCTGTAATCTCTTTGTCTAGCCTATCTATTTTCATTCTGAACTGTGCTATTGATTCTGGCCAATTTTCATGAACCGTAGTAATTATTTCTTTCTTAGTCCAACTGCCGTGAGGCAATACATTAATTAAATATGCTCTAGCGTTATCGAACCTTGCCAAGAGCAAAGGGCCTGTACGCTCGACAAATCCTTCATTGTCTAAAGAAGTCCCCAAATGTAGGTGGTGAACTCCCCAATCATTCAATAAATCATCGTTATATTCTAGATTCACGATTTTTTTACTTAAATTAGATTTTATAGACTCGCCTTTGGCTATTTTCTCTACGACAGAATCCAGACCAGCTTGAAGCTGAACCGGACAAGCAAAGTTATTAGAGAATAACAGTTCTCTCGGGACAGGTATAACCAAACGACGTTGTAAATTGAAGTATTGTAAGCTTATATTTTCGTCCGATGTCCCTTGTCTGACTTTATATCCTTGTGACTCAATATTATGTTTCAGTAATCTTGCCCAATCTCTATGAAAGTCAATCTTGACTTGATATGTAAAAGGCATTACGTACCCGCCCCCTGTTAAGTCCCGCTCATATGAATTAACATTGCCTCCAGATGCAATGGAAGCAATGTAGCTTCTATGGGTCCATCCTTTCCAGTTAGAATCAGGTGAACAAAGACCATCAAGTGCAAATATTAAAGACAAAAACCTTGCTTCATCATAAATTGTCACTAGCGTTGCATAAACCTTCACAATAAAATAAATTGAATATTCAAACACACTATCGATGTCAACAAAACCAAAAGGTCGAACTCCTCTCAAAGGTAGTCCTGTCCATTTGGTAGTTTATGTATATTCTGCTACGTGAATACCAACAGGCCTCAGGCCCTTTTGCTCAGGTTGAATTCAACCTTCGGCGTCCTGCCGACTTGCGGCTCGGTGGCCGATGAATCCGCCTTAACCATTGCTCTGCCGGCTTCCACAACAGTACCCGGAGCCAGCGGCTTAGCATCAGCAGCGAATGCGGCGTCTGCGTCTTTTTTTTCACCAGCACGAGCAGGCAGTAGGCAATGAGCGCCATCCAGACCTGGTTTTGCACGGCCCGTTCGCTGGTGCCGTAAAACCGTTTGATTCGAAGATGCTGCTTCATCCACTTGAAGAACGTTTCAATTGCCCAGCGGCTCCGGTACATATCCGAAATCTCGTCGCACGTCAGTTCGAAGCGGTTGGTCACTAGGATGAGCAGATTTCCTTCCGAATCCGCCGTTTCAATCATGCGGTACTCCCGCTTAGCCCGCTTGGACGCCGATCCGATCCGTACGCGTTCATCCATCGTCACCCTGCTTTCCATCGGGATGGGGAAGGATTCTAGGGGTTCAATGACAGCGTTGTTTTTCAGCCGGGTGACGAAGTGGATGCCGCGCTCCGTGTAATCATCGAACGCCTTGTAATCCACATAACCGCGATCGAATAGATACGTGGCGCCTTCCTCGTCGATAAGGGCGTCCATCTGTGTACGGTCGTTTTTCTTCGCCGTCGTAATTGTCGCACGCTCAGGCAGAACGCTCTCTTTCCCCATAAACGCCAGACGTAGATGAATCTTAATGCCCGCTTTGGTTTGACGGAATTCGGCCCATTTGTATCTCTGCAGGCACAGGGAAATGGTGGTCGAGTCGATCACCTGGACGGTTTTACGATCTGCAGCCGTGGCGCCTTCGCTACGTAGGACCTTCCTGGCTAGCTGCTCAAACAGATTTTCGAGCAAGGCAGGATTCACCTGGTTGTTCTTGCGGCATAGCTGGCTAAACGAGATGGACTCAAAACCCAGTTCTTGCTGAAAGTCTTTGCTCAGGACATCATCTGCAATGCTCCGGAGTCCTTCGCGCTGTTGAAGCTGGGCATGCAAGAATAGTTTCAAATAGGCCGGAACCGTAAGCTTCTTGACGTAGGCATCTGCGTGATTCTGAGCAAGTTGATCTAAAAACGTTGTTGAAAAAATGGGTGCAACCCATTTACCAAATGAAGAAAATAGGGTATCCTTATCCATGCGCTGATCCTTTCAGTGGATTATGGACAGGAACTACCTCCCATACCCATTGTAAAGGATCTTTTTTTGTGTCGAAATAGGGAAACTGAAGATTTTGAACATTCGGAAATTATTTATGCAACGCTAGTGATAAATTGTATAAAAAGCCTGGCTTAATGAAATAACTGTACTTCGAATCGATTGTTCAATCTCGTTACTAACTTCGCCTTTAAGTATCCCTGCCAGCCATTCAATAAATGGATCAGATATATATTCTGCCTCTAGCCCCAACCAGTTATTAGTTGTTCTCATAGGATAAACGATATGGATCAACAATTTTTCTTTATATTCTTGCTGTTCAGGAATGATATAAGCTGCTGTAAAACCATCAGCAAGCTGGCCGGCTCTATCTGGTAGATATTCAATTCTACTATAACTACAATGAGTAATCCTTAATAAGTCCAAAGCTGGATCTGCTTGTTCACTTGCAATCCGAAGTAGTTTCATTTCTGATCTTAAATCTTTATCCAACCCAAAAAGTTCTGTCTCATTTACTTCAATTGTTAACTCAATTTGTGGATAACGAAGTAGGTCTATTTCGTTTCTTATTTCTTCATCCCGGTCCTCGATGTATTCTTCACCATGTAGTTGGTAACCACCAAAATAATCAACCCACGGGCTTTCTAAGTCTCTAGGAGACCAAAACTTGTAATCTCCTATTTGAAAAGAATTTTCAATTTGGAGACTTCTGATTGGTACTAGGATATTACAATCTAATTTTCGACCTACTAATAATTCTTTCATTTTATCATTCAATTCTGATAATTCACACTACTCTATTTCTATCCAACTAAATGAGTTTGCGAAATCTTCCAATGCTTGTTCTGAACAATAATTATCTCTGGAAAATGTAATTCCATCCCCTTCAGATAAAGCACTGACCCCGTATCCAAGTTCTCTGATTCCCTCAATAGATTTAATTACTCCCGTAGGGAGTTGTCCGCAGCTCCGCCTTCCTTGCAATTACTTCAGAAGATCGAGGGCCGGATGGCCCAATGCATGATCGGGATGTTATGTGATGTCCCCGCTCCACTTCGAAATTTATTCAAAGCCCTTGTTCATAATCCATTACTTTAGATTTCTCTTCCCATGAAGAAAATAAAAAGTCAGCCATGGCTCCTGCAAGATTAACAGCTAATTGCGCATGTCGCTTCGACGGTTTTGGTGCTTTATGACTTCTACCATGTGCATCGCTATGCTTATTTCGCAATGAACCTAATCCATTAACAACAGAAGAGCACCCACCTAATATTTGTTTAAATATGTCTTCGGTATGGTTATCGGGCGATAAGTTCAATACCGATTGCACTCCCTTATAAAGTTGAGACATTTCCCACTTATCCTCATATTTAATTCCTTCTTGATCCATAATAAATTTACAAACACTTTCTAATAACGTACGTGCGATTGTAATTGCGCCTTCCGGGTCTGATTCTCTTCGTTCAAGAGATTTTGTCCAAGCCTCTTGAATATACTGAGCATTTACTTTGTTTGATAGAGCCTCGGTAATAATATTATCTGCTGGCACTTCACCCTCGTTCTCTAAAAGGGTTAGCACTTCATCAAATTCATCTCTCAAATAATCACGGCGACCCTGATAAGTGTCTGATTTCTGCTTTACGTATCCCCAAAATTCAGATACAGTACGGCAAGTATGTAAAAATCGCGGTAGATTTTTGTTTATTCGTTGGTTCTTAAGTAATGCTTCTCTTAGATTTCTATAATCAAATTCATTAGCAACGCCTCCAGTTGCCTTTGAAACTAACATATTCTTTAGTGTCTCAACTTGTATTAAAGTGGCCTTCAAGCCGATCACATCCTTTGACATTTTTTAATTTGCGGAGATGTCTTAATAATGTTTCTGACACTGACGAACTTCACGATATAGCCCGTTCTAGCCTATTAGCCATATCTTTATGTTAATTATCCTTCATCACAAAGATCAAGAACAGGGCGAATATATGGCGAGACGAACTTTTTTACCAAGTTTTTTTGCCGTCACTTTTGGAATTATCCCCCAATAATCTAGTCGTTCGAAAACTGTTCCACCAACAGTGACACCCGCATCAACTGATGCGGGTAGGTGGGCGACTGTGTTCGGTTGTTAATGCTTTACTGCTTCAGAAATGCCTTGTTGAATCCTTAAATAACTGCTGCCGACCGAGGACTCTATGGCCGATAGTGCATTGGGTGTTACGCGTAGTTAATGCCCTTTTCGAATGCACTGTAGTTATTCTTGTTTCAATTAATCCTTTGCAGGCACTATATTTAATCCATCTGGGACATCATTTTTTTGATTTTCATTTTTAAATCTTCCCAATGGCATACTTACTTCTGATATAAACTGCATTAAAAATCCAAGGATAAAGTCTTTTTGCAATTCAAACAAATCATGATCAAAGCCGCCATCTTTATTCTTATGTCCCTCAATATCCATGTAAATCATTCTGTTCTTGTTTGGGTATTTTTCTTGAGCATTCTTAACTAAAGTAAACAAAATTTCTGCCGATTTCTCGGCTCTAGCTCGAGATCAGCGGTTGACGAGGTAAATCGAGGTTGAAAATAGAAAAACATCCGTAAATCCTGTATTGTTGTAAGTCCTACCCAACAACAAATGAGGATAAACAGATGCCACTCCAGTATATCAACGAAATGCTAGGATTACCAGAACTAGAGATCCATGAAATTCTATCCATAGGTGAAAACGAGGTGCACCTTCGAGCATATCCAACAGCCCGATTGCAGCCTTGTCCCATTTGCCATTCTGAACATTTCGTGAAACGAGAAGGCAAAAATACACCTCGTAAAATTAGGCATTTGTCCTTATTCGGCAAAAAGAGTTATTTACATGTGCCAGCACTCCGGTTGTCCTGTTCACGTTGTCGAATCGGCTTCGTGTGGGCCTATTATTTTGTGGGTCCTAAACAGCGCTACAGTCGACTCTTTCGTAATCAAACGGTGGAGCAAGCGCTTGGGTCCACGGCAGCGCATAGCGCAAAAATGCAAGAGACTCCAGCCAGCACGGTACAGCGGATGCATCAAGACGCTATTCCCGCAGAGAGTGAGCGACTCGTGCAACAAGCTTGGAATGAAGCCAAGCAGATGGAGGGTTTGGTGCTGGGAATCGATGATTTTGCGATCAAGAAAGGGCATACCTACAATACCGGCATTCACAATTTACGGGGCGAAACTATGCTAGATCTGCTTGCTGGCCGCAAGCTAGAAGACTTGCGTGCTTATGCTCGCCAGCACCCTGAGTTCCTTGGCCTTCAACCTAAAGCCGTTGTTATGGATTTAGCCAAGGGATATCACACGTGGATAAACGAATGCTTTCCCAAGGCTATTCGTATTGCCGACCGATTTCATGTCCATGGTTATGTCATAGAAGCTGTTCAAGCTGTGCGTAAATCGGTACAACTCCTATTGACTCCAAAAGCCAAAGAAATGCTAAAGCGACACCACAGACTACTGAATCCACAAGCGGAAACACTGCCTGAACAAGAACTCAGTATGCTTCATACGCTGCTTGGCTACTCTTCGCTTTTGCGTAGCGTCTGGGAATGGAAAGAGTCCTTCTCTCGTTGGTATGATTATTCAGCGAATGTTAGCCTTGCTCAGATTGGTTTTAATCGTTGGTGTCAGCAAGGCACTCAGATCGATCATGAGGCGGTGCGAAGCGCCTTGAAAACCATGCGTAATTGGGAAGAAGAGATCGTGAATTACCACCGTTGTCGTTGGACCAATGCGACGGTAGAAGGTCGTCATAATCGCATCAAAGCCTACCAACGACGACATTACTTCACTCGTAATCGTGATTGTTACAAAGCTGGTATATTAATCGAATGCAATCGACATAAGCTGTTTGGATAAACGGTCAACCACTGATTTTGGGTTAGAGCCGATTTCTCAAACCCTTCTTTTCTTTTAACTACATGGTAGATTGCAATTCCACGATCGTTTTCTTTCATTCTTCATGTCTCCTTTACTATTAACAGTAATTCAGCATAACGTTCTTGTATTGACGAACTTCATTAATATCTTCGTAATGGCCTTGTATCCGAAACCAATTGCCTATTCTTCATAATATCATATTTTGGAAAATAGTGGGTGATTACCTAATCAAAAAGAACTACGAACTCCTGAAACATAAGAACTCAGAGGCTCTGCAAATTCTTATGTCACACTCACTCCCCTGCCATATCCAACACCCCGACTTTTCGCCGTCACTTATGGTAGGGTTCCCCCCGATTAATCTTCACCGCCCGGTAAACCTGCTCCACCAGCACCAGCCTCATCAACTGATGAGGCAGCGTCATGCGCCCGAAGCAAAGCTTCTGCTGCGCCCGCCGCAGCACGTCGTCGCTCAACCCGTGGCTGCCACCGATGACAAACACAACATGACTGCTGCCGTACGTGCCGAGCCGATCCATCTCGCGGGCCAGATCCTCCGAGCTCCACAGCGCGCCGTCCAGACTGAGCGCCACGACATGTGCGTCCGGCTTAATCTGTGCCAGGATACGCTCGCCTTCTTTGCCCTTAACGATGCCCACCTCAGCGTCGCTAAGCGTATCAGGCGCTTTTTCGTCCGCAACCTCGATTACCTGGAACTTCAAATAAGGTGCCAGACGCTTCGCGTATTCAGCGATCCCCAGCACCAGATATTTCTCCTTGAGCTTGCCGACACCGATAATCTGTATGAACATAATTCCTTATCCAACCTCTCTTCGCCCCCGCATAACAGGACAGGCATATCCGATTTAAAATCCACTGTCGCTATCATACCTTAATGGGGCTCTATTCCCTAGTCGGACCAGCCGTACGATCCATCCTGTTCCCCAGTTCTTCCTTCGAGGCCATAACTTTTTCCTCTCTTTTTGCATCCAATCGTTCCCCATAAAGCCCTACAATTTTTGACACGAAATTTGTCGAATTATGCGTACAAAGTTTACAGAAAGCGGTATAATTCGAGTGAGAATTATGATCGACGGAGGAATACATGAAAACGCTTCCCAATTTACGAGTCTTAGCCTCTATGGCCCTAGTTATAATACTTTTGCTGTCATGGCCTTCAATTATTTATGCGTCCGCCCCTCCAACTGCGCTTGATCGCTGGCAGGTCATGCTGATCGGTGCAGCTGAGGAGCCCGGAACGGCACCTCCAGTCAGCGGCAATTGGAAAAAAGCCAATGCCGGCGAGACGTTGGTAGAGCTGCCACCGGGCGCCAAAGGCGTTTGGATTCGGCTGCAAATTCCATCAACGGAAGACTGGCATCGTCCTGGCATTCTCGCGGGCCGGATGTACGGTCTCAATATAAACGTCTACAAAGATGGCGAGCTGCTTTATGAAACGAAGCGCGACTTTCAGGTCGAATTGTCCCGTCTGCTCCTGCCGGTCGACTCCTCTCCTGAAAAGAGCAAGCTGGATGTGCTCATCCTGACGAACGGCGAGCGAGCCGGGTTTTTAGCACCCGTTCAGTTAGGAGAGTTCGACGCTCTGGATAAAAGTTATATCCGCACCGAGCTGCCCAGCCTGTTGCTCGGCGCCTCGATTGTCTTTTTGGCGCTGCTAATGTCCGTTTGCTCCATCTTTCTAAGCAAGCATCAGCGTAATTTCTGGATTTCGCTTTGCATTATCGCTCTTAGCACCGGCCTATTAATTGCGTCCTATTCGCCGCTCCCATATCTGTACTATCCGTCGGGAGGGCCTATTTTCCTGGCTATGTTCGAGCTGTCGCTCTTCACGATGTTCCCCGCGCTGGGTTACTTCGTGAGTGAGACGTTTGAACGCAAATCGCCCCGTTTTCACCGTTTTACCCGCTGGCAGGCGTATTACTCCGTCTTCGGCGTGCTCTCGTTCCTTGCCTACAGCCTGGTGGGAGATAGGCTCTACCCTTTCTACTCTATCGTATCGGTCGTAGCAGTCGGGGTGCTCATGCTTGTCCAGATGGTTTGGATTTCTATCCTATCCGTTTCCTATTGGCGCCGCGGCGACAGCCAAGCAAGCGTTCTGTCGCTTGGTCTGCTGGCTTTTGCAGGAACCAGTGCCACGGACTTGATTCTTTATTATGCCAACGACAAAGGCTACGTACTTTTTCTTTGGAAGCTCGGCTTTGTCGCTTTCATCTTGTCGCTGGTCATTATTCTCGCACGGCGCATTTCGAACGACTACAAAACGTTGTTATCCTATTCCAAACAGCTGGAGCTGTTTAACCTGTCTCTGGAGCGGACGGAGAAGCTCAAAATCATTAGCGATCTGGCGGCGTCCGTAGCGCATGAAGTTCGCAATCCGCTGCAGGTAACAAGAGGTTTTCTCCAGCTGCTTTCCAAAAAAGACGATCAGCAAAGCCAGGGCTACATCACGATTGCAGTCAACGAGCTGGACCGGGCCGCCGAAATCATCACCGACTTTCTCACCTTCGCCAAGCCGGAGCTCGAAGCCATTTCGCGATTGGATATTCGTGAACTGTTGGAGCAGCTCGATCTAATCATGGGCCCACATGCCTCGATGCATGGAGGAAGGCTCGTCATTGTTTCGGAAGAGAAAATGGAGATTATGGGCAGCGCCTCCAAGCTAAAGCAAGCGCTCATTAATCTGATCAAAAACAGCGTGGAAGCTTTCAGAGAAGAGGGCCTGATTGAGCTTTCCGCCCGGGCCGAAGGCAGGGAAGTGGTTCTGCGGATTAAAGATAACGGTGAAGGCATGGACTCGGAGCAGTTGTCCAAGCTCGGCGTGCCCTATTTCTCTACCAAATCCAAGGGCACTGGACTGGGAACGATGGTGACGATGCGTATTATCGAGGTAATGAACGGCAGCATTATTTTCCAGAGTCAAAAAGGAAAGGGAACCGAAGTGACGATTCGGTTCCCCCTGGTAGACCAGCTTGCCCCTTCTACGGTAAAACTACCACATTAGCTCAACATTACCCGTGCCGTTTGCCACATCTTCCGGGTTCGGCGGAAGAACAAAGTAAAGGTTCTTGTCCGATTCGGCTACAGCCGTCAGTTGGATGTCGTCCGGAATCTCAACGCCGAAGGCGTCCTTGATTGCGGTTTTTGGATTAGCTAGCAACTGTTGCTTGAAGGCCTCGTCTTTCCATGCTTTTTGAATGATTTGAACTTTCAACGATTGGGAAGAAGACATACGATCACAGCCTCTCGTAAGATATGGGTAATTATTCCTATAACTTAGCATATTTTATACCAAAAGTCCCTATTTATTTTAGGCTATTCGACACAAAATGAGAGAATCCCCCTTGGGCGGCCAGATTGCTGGCCGTTTGTCGTATCGACTGAACATCGGCCTCGACGCCTTCCAGCACCGCTTGCTGAAAGCCCACCAACCCCGGCGGCGCTTCGCCAAGCCCGGACAGACTGCACCGATGATCATGGATCAGCACCGTCAACTTATCCAACGCATCATAATGAAAAATTGCCCGGCGTACGAGCTTCTCTGTCAGCTGCTGCTCCTCCGGCAGATCGAGCGCCCGGCGTGCCAAGGTTAGAAAGGCATTGCTGCGCTCTTCGCCAGCGGTCAGATCCTCCTGCCAGTCAGCCCAGTCGTCCGCCAACTGCAGCGAGGCGAGCGCCAGCTCAACAGCCTGCTCCGCAACGGGAATACGCTCTGGCTTCCCCGCCGCCAGCCAGGCAGCAGCCGCGCCGATTTTGACCGGTGCAGACTTGAGCGCCAGCCCTATTGCATTCCTGGGCTCTGCTTGCCGAATTCCCTCTTGCGACACCGCCGTGCTCCATTGCTCTGTGTAGGAGTAATAATAGTTCCATAGTCCCGCACTTCCGTTAAAATGACGCCCATACCGCTCGACAAACATCGTGTGCAGAAGCTGGCCTGCCGCCAGCGATGCTTTTGGCCCGAAGTCCATCTCCTCACCGTCCATTACATCGTCCAAAAGGAAATAATGCAGCATCATATACACGCTGCCCACGGCAAAATCGCGGGATAAAGAAGCCGGGATTCCCGCTTCTTCCCCAACCCAAATAGGCAGAAGATAGGTCATATAGTTGGACCCTCCTTCACGGACGGACGGATCGCAACGATCTATCAGCTTTTGCAGCATGTCGCGTAAAGGCTCCGGACACTGCGCCGTTCCGTCTCTCGCCTCAGCAAAAATCACACCTGCTTCGCGTTTTGCATCCACAAGGCTCCATTTCATAGCTATAACCTCCCCTTCACAGCTCTTAAAGAAGCGTTCATTATTCTCGATCGTTTATTCTGGTCCTTTGGTTATCTAGAGCTTTCGATATTTGAAATCGGATCTGCGATGGCGTTACGTTAGTCATCATAGAAAATTTATGTAATACGTGAGTCCCCGCAGAAAAAACCAGAACCGCAGTCTCCGCCGCAGCTCTGGTCCTAACCCAGAGCTCTGTTTAACTGACCATAATTATTGTCACAGTTCACTGGTATATTTCTTATCTTTTTTATCTCATATTCATGAAAGGTATAGGTCAATTGTTCCGCCCGATCCCTCTCAGAACTTAATATTAATTGGATCAGCAATAATCATTCTATCGATAGCACTCGTTCCTACTTGTCCATATGTATTGTCACCCCAACTATAAGCGAGTGCATTGCTTCCAAGTGCGATTGTATGATAGTATCCAGTATTTAATATGTGTATATCAGATATTCCATTCAATTTTACCGGCGTTAATTGATCTTTATTGGTCCCATTCCCCAACTGACCGTACTCATTCCAGCCCCATGTCCAGACTCCTCCGTCTTTCGCAAGTGCAATTGAATGGTTGAATCCACCTTCAACGGCTTGAATGTCTTTTAATCCTTTTATTTTAATAGGCTTGCCTTTATTATGATTACTCTGCAAAGAGCCATCCTCGGCGTATACATTTGCAGTGCCATCTCCTATTTGACCATTTGAATTGTATCCCCATGACCACACTAAGCCGTCTTTTGCTAAAGCAATAGAATGGTTGTCACCAGCACTAACTTTAATAACCTTTAAGTTTGGCACTTTTATAGGTTTAGTTTCATCCTTATCGCTACCATTGCCGAGTTGATTGAAAGAGTTCCTGCCCCATGCCCATACAGTTCCATCTTTAGATAATGCAAGTGCAAAATCACCACCCGCTTCTATTTGAACAATATCATGAATAGATATAATCTTCCGGGGCAGTGGGTTATCTTCTCCATTACCATTACCATTACCATTACCTAATTGACCGTATAAATTAGATCCCCAAGACCACACAGTCCCGTGCTTATCAAGTGCAAGCGAGAACGATCCGCCAGCGCTTACGCTAACTATATCATCCAGACCTTGAATGAGTACTGGGGTAGGATGGACTTCATCCCTACCATCAATCCGTCCATCTGGATTGTACCCCCAAGCCCAGACTTGTCCTTCTTTCGTAACAGCCAGCGTATGATCTACTTTACCGCTCAATGCAATTATATTTTCTAGCCCGTTAATTTTACTTGGCTCAAATCTGTCTATCGATAGTCCATCGCCAAGTTGACCTACATTATTCCGACCCCACGACCAAACGGTGCCATCCTTTTTTAAAGCAACCGAATGATAGCCTCCTGCTTCAACAACCGTAATATCGCTCTCATGATTGGTTTTTTTATTCTGGTTTGACACATTTGACTGCTGGCCACAACTGCTAAGCATAGATGTAATTATAATCATAGTTATTACAATAATAATATTATGCATGTTACTACGCTGGGATTGACTAATCTTCAAAATAATTCGATTCTCCTTTTTGACTATTATTGCTGCATCTAAAAAATTCATTAGAATTTTCGCATCTTCCGCAACTACGGCTAAAGGCCTATATCGACAAAAAGAGGGCCAGCTTTTAGCCGCCCTCTCGTAAAACTCCAAATCATACATAACTTTCTATATGGTTAAGTCCCGCAGAACGTCCGATAAGGACGGTCGCAACTCTCTGGGAGCGATGTATACTCTTCCTGCTCAGCTGAGTAGGCGTACGGATCGGCAAGAACGGCGAGTAGCCGTTCCATCACACCTAAATCCCCCTGAACAGCAGCGGCGGCCAGTGCTTCTTCGACCCGATGATTCCGCGCAATAACTGCCGGGTTGCTGCGGCGCATCAGCTCCTGTGAGCGTAGAAGGCCTTCTGCCTTATCACCGCTCTCATTGACCAACCGTCCCTGTCTCTCCCGCCATTTCCCCAGCCAATCCGTGAACTCCGACGTCCCATGCAGCGGTGTATCTTCCGGCTTACCCAAAGTCAACAAGCGGAACGTATTCGTATAATCCGCTCGATGCTCCTTCATCAAAGTCAGCAGCCCGCTCGCAAGTGCCTCGTCCTCCGGCTCCTCCCCGAACAGGCCCAACTTCGCTCTCATCCCGGCAAGCCAGTGGCCATGGTATTGCTCGGTAAAACCGGCCAACACCTGCTCGGCCAGCTTAAGTGCCTGTTCCTGCTCCTCATGAAGCAATGGCAGCAGCGCTTCCGCCAAACGCGCCAAATTCCACGCGCCAATATATGGCTGGTTGCCATAAGCATAGCGACCTTGAGCGTCGATAGAGCTGAACACCGTGGCTGGATCAAAAGTATCCAAAAAAGCGCATGGACCGTAATCGATCGTTTCCCCGCTGATCGACATATTATCGGTGTTCATGACGCCATGCACGAAGCCAACGAGCTGCCATTTAGCAATAAGCTTGGCTTGCCGGCCGACAACCTGCTCCAGCAGATGAAGGTACTTGTTCGCCCCCTCTGCGGGCTCCGAATAATGCCGCTCCAGCGCATAGTCCGCGAGCGCCTGAAGCTCCTCCAGCGTGCCCCATTGCGCGGCAAATTGGAACGTACCCACGCGCAAATGGCTCGCCGCCACCCGCGTCATAATCGCACCCGGCTCAAGCGATTCCCTTACGATCTCCTCGCCCGTCAGTACAACCGCCAAGCTTCGCGTCGTTGGGATACCCAGCCCGTGCATAGCTTCGCTAATAATGTACTCGCGCAGCATCGGGCCAAGCCCTGCACGGCCGTCCCCGCCGCGTGAATACGGCGTGCGCCCAGAGCCTTTGTACTGAATATCGAACCGCTCGCCCTGCGGAGTGATTTGCTCCCCTAACAGCACAGCCCGTCCATCTCCGAGACGATTAAAGTATCCGAATTGATGTCCGCCGTAGGCTTGAGCCAGCGGCTCCGCTCCTTCAGGGATGCGATTTCCCGCTAGCGTTGCAATTCCTTCCTGGCTGGCCAGCGCTCCTGGACTTAGTCCCAAAGCAGCAGCATGCTTGTCATTCAGAATCGCCAACTTCGGTGCGCGTACTGGTGTCGGCCCTTGCTTGGTGAACAGATTTTCCGGCAAACGAGCGTAGCTATTATCAAAATTCCACCCGGCTTCATGTGCATGGGATGCGTGATTGGTTTCGGTCATGGGATCTCCTTTGGCCATGAAAATTCTATTGGTTTTATTATACCCCTTTTCACTCGGAGACGTGCTTCATAAGGCAGGAATGGCCGATTTCTTCACCTATCCTTCATTAATGTATCGTAATCTTGTCGTGAATAAGGAGATAAGTTATGTGGGAAAATAAAGCAATGTCCGCCTCCAGAACCAGGAAAGACACTACGGAATCGCGAGAAATGACGAATCGACTCAAATCTGTCACGGATCTCCGGGAGGTTCACTGCATAAATAACAGGTTCAAGACGTTATATTTATGTTAAAATACTCTTTAGACAAGTTGCGCTGATTTACACGGCCTTGCCATTCTCATGATGGAACTTCTATTATGAGAAGAAACCAGCTGCAGACATAAGACATTAGGAGGAGTTACAATGGCACTCGTTTCCATGAAGGACATGCTGAACAAAGCACTCGAAGAGGGCTACGCGGTAGGCCAATTCAACATTAACAACCTGGAGTGGACGCAAGCGATTCTGGCTGCTGCAGAGGAAGAGAAATCCCCAGTTATCCTCGGCGTATCCGAAGGCGCAGCTCGTTACATGGGCGGCTTCAAAGTCATCACGGCTATGGTAGGCGCACTAATCGACGAGATGAAAATCACCGTTCCAGTTGCGATTCACCTCGACCACGGTTCCAGCTTCGACAAATGTAAAGAAGCAATCGACGCCGGATTCACTTCCGTTATGATCGACGCTTCCCACCATCCTTTCGACGAAAACGTTGAAACGACTAAAAAAGTCGTTGAATACGCGCATAGCAAAGGCGTTTCCGTTGAAGCCGAGCTCGGCACGGTTGGTGGACAAGAAGACGACGTTATTGCAGACGGCGTTATTTACGCTGATCCGAAGGAATGCTTCGAGCTCGTTAAGCAGACTGGCATCGACTGCCTGGCTCCAGCTCTTGGTTCCGTTCACGGCCCTTACAAAGGCGAGCCTAACCTTGGTTTCAAGGAAATGGAAGAGATCTGCCAAATGATCAAGCTGCCACTCGTGCTTCATGGCGGAACGGGTATCCCAACGGATCACATCAAGAAATCCATCTCCCTTGGTACGGCTAAAATCAACGTGAACACCGAGAACCAAATCGAGTTCACGAAAAAAGTTCGCGAAATCGTGACTAAGGACCTCGAAGTTTACGATCCACGTAAATTCCTGATGCCTGGCCGCGATGCGATCAAAAAGACCGTTCAAGGCAAAATGCGCGAATTCGGTTCCGCCAACAAAGCCTAAGGCGAGTTGACTTCAACCGAACTTTCATAAAAAATGAGCCTGTCCTCCGCTAAGGAGGACAGGCTTTTTTCATTTTGTAAGATCCCGGACGGAGTGTTATATTCTATATCTACGACGATCTCTCGCTACTTTTACAGCGCATCATTAGCCCCTCCAGTAAATCC
The DNA here is from genome assembly GCF_002233675.1 of Paenibacillus herberti. Classification (GTDB taxonomy): domain Bacteria; phylum Bacillota; class Bacilli; order Paenibacillales; family Paenibacillaceae; genus Paenibacillus_O; species Paenibacillus_O herberti. The sequence continues at coordinate 843,704 of NZ_NMUQ01000002.1, forward strand.
ATGTTTACGATAGTGGCGACTGATTATCCGCTCTGTATGAAAAGAAATACTAAGTAACACTGGGTATCATCTAGTATTACCATCCATTCAATCCCCTGTCCCTACAGCCTTTTCAGCCACCCTCAACCCTTTTTCAACATATGGAGCTGATCCGCCAGATCGGCTTGCATCGCCAACTGCTTGGGATCCTTCACGATCCCCGAGTTATCTTCCAGTCTTCTAAGCTCAAGCTCGAAGCCGTTCCAACTTTTAGGCACAGGCATCTGGAGCGCCCAATCGACAGCCTCATCCTCCGTCTCCACCTCAATGAGAGTGTATCCAGCGACCAGCCCCTGTTCCAACGGAAAAGGCCCTCTTTCGATTAATGCCGGTGACGCATGCTCTAAGTCCGCAAGATGAGAAATACGTATCCCTCTGGAGCTTGGCTGCAGCTCCTCGGCGGCAACAAGTACTCCAGCCCTCAACAACGAATGCCGATAGGCTTCAAGCGCAGCAGTGTCCTCCAACCCCGGTTTGATGCCTGCTTCCGAATAACCCGTTCCTTTGACCATTAACATGAATCGCATCTTTGACTTCCTCCTCATGGGGAGGTTGATTCAAGGCCGTACCTTTCAACAGCCTATCGTTCTCCCTACTCACACGACGAACAAATACCGCCGGAATCGACAGAGAGCATAATCATTTCTCAGGGACATCAGAGCTGTCGCATACATTCAGTAGCCCGTTTCAGCAAAAGCTCGCGCTCGCGGATGTTCCGAGTCATCGCCGCCGCCCGCTCAAATTCAGCACGGGCTTCATGGAGCTGCCCCAGCTTCATCAGCAGGTCACCGCGAACGCTCGGAAGCAAATGATACTCCTTCAGAGAAGGCTCGGAACAAAGTGCATCGACAATTTGCAGCCCAAAAACGGGACTGAACGCCATCGATACGGCAACAGCCCGGTTCAGCTCAACGATTGGTGAAGGCATGACTTGGGACAACGCTTCATACAGGGCTGCAATGCGAATCCAGTTCGTGTCGGCAGCTGCAGTCGCCTTAGCATGGCAAGCTGAAATCTCTGCCTGCAGCAAATAAGGGCCATATGACTTCCCGAGCTGTTTCCCACGCTCCAAAGCAGCCAGCCCACGCCGGATCAGAAGGCGATCCCACTGTGCCCGATTCTGGTCTAGCAGCAGTATAGGTTCCCCGCTGGGACCCATTCGGGTTTTCAGACGGGACGATTGAATTTCCATCAAAGCGACTAAGCCATGTACTTCCGGCTCAAGAGGGGCATGTTCTGCCAGCACGCGGCCCAGCCGAAGCGCTTCCTGACACAGCAGCGGCCGAACCCAGCTGTCTCCCGAGGTTGCCGAAAATCCTTCGTTGAACATGAGCTAAATCGCCTCAAGCACGGCTGCCAGACGCTCTGCCAACTCTTCTCCTGCAGGGACCTCGAAAGCAATTTTTTCCTTGTTGAGCATCTTTTTAGCCCGGACAATTCGCTGCGCGATCGTCGATTCGGCTACGAGAAAAGAACGAGCAATCTCATCCGTGGTCAGCCGGCATAACAGCCGGAGCGTAAGAGCAACCCTTGCTTCCTGGGACAGAACCGGATGGCAAGTCATAAAGATCAGACGAAGGAGATCGTCGCCGATCTCCCCGTCTAATATCCGATCCATATCATCCTCTGTAAATAGCGGCGCGCTGCCCGCAATCTCCGCGTATTTCTGCTCCCTCAGCTTGCTCCTACGCAAAAGATCGATGGCGCGACGTTTCGACGCCGTCATCAGCCACGCTCCCGGATTATCCGGTATGCCGGTTTCCGGCCACCGCTCCAGAGCGATAACCAAAGCGTCTTGAGCCAAATCCTCGGCAAGCCCGACATCCCGAACCATTCGTGTGAGCCCGGCTATCAGCTTGGGCGATTCCATTTTCCATATTGCGTCAATGGTCCGATGGGCAGCGGGAAGAGTCACGCTTTTTTCTGCTCCTCTATTTGTGCCCGTAGAACAGCTTCTTTTTCCAGAGTGTCAGGATCGGTCATCAAATCCTCTACATCAAACACCTGTCTAAGCTCGATTTGACCTTGCCCGTATCCATGCGGGTCCGGCATGCGCAAAGCCCACTGGATCGCTTCCTCTCTGGACTTCACCTCAATAAGCGTATATCCGGCAATCACTTCTTTTGACTCTGTAAATGGACCATCGATGACTTTCGGCTTGCCGCCGGGCTCCGGGTAAGAAATCCTGATTCCGTTAGAACTCGGTTGAAGACCGTCCGCTGCAAGCAGAACGCCTGCCCTCACCAATTCCTCGTTATATTTCTGCATGGCCTCGATAAGCTCTTGACTAGGCATAACACCCGCCTCTGAATCGGTGCTTGCTTTTACAATCATCATGAACCTCATTATATGACCTCCTTATTTTCAAAAAAGGTGGAAAGCTCCGTTGAGATAAGTCGGCTATTCAGCTTTTTCGTATGCCCAAGTCCTTTTCCGCTCCGCAGCTTGGCGTTCGGTAGAACGCGTGCCAGAGCCTGTGCTCCGTGCCGCAGCGACGACGGGCTCTCTGTACCTTCGATGACGAGCGTCGGAATTATAACACGGCTCCACTCGGAGGCGGATAGAGGCTTTCCGTCCATGTACCCGTCAAGCAACGCCGCATCGTAGGGCAGCGTGGGGGCTACTGCCATCAGATTGGACCACACCCCAGGCATCAGCCGCATCATCGTGACGACAAAAGACGGCGCACCCATACCTTTCGTCATAAAGTACTTGATCGCCTCCTCACGGCGGTTTTCGGCTATTAACTCCTTAACCTTCACAGCGAAGTCTGCCGGCGGCTTGCGATCCCCTGGCTCGACTACTAAAGGCGGCTCATGCAGAGCCAGCCTTGTAATGCTCGCTCCGCCTGCAGCTGCTTTCAGCGCCAACATAGCGCCGGATGATAATGCCCACACCCCCGCCGAACCGCCGGCCGCATCCAAGACAGCCTTAAGATCTTCAATCTCCCGCTCAATGGCGTAGAAATTAGCATCTCCGCTGTCACCGCGCCCCCGACGGTCATAGGTATAAACCGTGAAACGGTCGGACAGCAGCTCAGCTAACTGGATCAGCGCCGGGAACTTCCGGTAACTGAACGCTCCTGTGACTAACACAAGCGCCGGTCCTTGACCGACTTTGTCATAAGCGATTTGGGTTCCATCTTTAGAAATCAGGCTGTACATAGTAAGCTCCTTTTTGGTTCAGAGCAGAAGCTCTTCTGGTCCGACCGGGGAATTTTGTCCTTTACTAGATCGACGAACGGATAACGCGGAGATCGACATGCCGGAAAAAGTTATTAAAATCTATTTCACAAGTTCCTATTTACGCTTCTGTGAACATGTGGATATCATCAAGTAAACACAAAAATGCCATTATCCCCGCTTCATCCACAGGCCACAGTCTATAATTCATAACTCACAATCGGCAATCCACAGCCACAGCCCGTCGGCCCAGAGCTAGAAAAAACAAAAAACCTCCGTCCCATTAGGACCGAGGTTTCCCCACTTAAATGCATATGATAGTCAAACGATCAGGAACTCCGCTTTTTCCTCGCACAAGTCACATTTTACCGGCGGGTCCCAATTCGCAAAATGCGTCTCATTCAGATTCACCATATCCGGCGCATCCTCATAATCATCCACGAACTTGTCCAATGCCAGCTCAATATGCTCCTTGCACACGCAATACATTCGATGACCTACCCCTATTCCTGTTCCTGAAATAAACGCTAATTACCGCTATTATACCATAAATCGCGCATGCAATAACGGCTCCACATAAGGCTTGTCTGCACCTAAAAAAATCCAGCCCCACCGAGGGCTGGATTATGCTTAACACCGAAGCTGCCACGAGCGGCTGCCTCCGCTATTATTCTTCTTCCTCTTCGCTCTTGTCCAGCAGCTTGAACGTCACACTGTCCTGCTTGCCGCCGCGGTAGAAAGTAACCTCGATCTTATCGCCGATCTGCTTCTTGCCGTACAGATACTTGCGCAGCTCCATCGTGCTGCGAATTGGCTGATCATCGAGTTTCGTAATGACGTCGTTGAACTGTAGACCAGCATCCAGAGCCGGACCTACCGACTCCAGCACGATGACGCCCTCCGTCACCTCAGCCGGTATCTCAGGGCCGCCGCTGCCAGGCTCTTCGGCTTCCTCGCCGTTCTCTGTGCCCTCTTCGATGCCACCCTCAACACCGCCTCCGAAGCCCTGCTGAGCAAAATACGATTCCAGATCCAGCGTATACACGCCCAGATAAGGACGCGGCACTTTACCCTGCTTCATCAGCTGGTCAACGATCGGCATGACGTTGTTAACCGGAATGGCGAAGCCAACTCCCTCAACACCAACATCGGAAATCTTCATGCTGTTGATGCCGATGACTTTGCCCTTCATGTCAATCAGCGGACCGCCGCTGTTGCCCTGGTTGATGGAAGCGTCGGTCTGGATGACCTCCTGCTCCCAATCGTAGTTGCCGTCTTGGCTGAGCGACACCGGGATAACCTGCTTCGTTTTGCTGATAATGCCCATCGAGAGAGAATCGCCGAGGCCGAGCGGATTGCCGATAGCCATGACCATCTCTCCGGATTGAAGCTTGGAGGAGTCACCCATTTCAGCCACTACGTCAATTCCCTTGCCATCGATCTCCAGTACGGCCAGGTCGGTAATATAATCACCGCCGATCAACTTCGCCGGACGCGACTCGCCGTTGATCATGACGGCCTTCAGTCCAGCGGCGCCCTCGATCACATGATTGTTCGTGATGATGTACGCCTTGCCGTCCTTCTTGGCGAAAATAACTCCGCTGCCCACGCTGGCCGGCTGCAGTTCACCCTCCACACCGCCTTCCGGCAACGGGAGACCTTCCTCGCCCTCAACCTGAGGCAGCATCGTCGCCTGTTCATTGACGATGCTAACGACCGCTGGACGGACCTTTGCCGAGGCAGTGACCGTCTGCTGAATGGCATCACCGGGAGCGACGAGGCCAGAGGCAGCGAGCGCAGACGCCTCTGAGACGGTCGCCTTGCCGTCTCCGCCGCCCAAGGCCAGCGTCAGCACGAGGACGATTGCCGCGCCTGATGCAGCTGACAAAGCCGCCAGCCGGCCAATTCCCCAGTCCTTGCGGCTGCGCAGCGGAAAGCCCGGCATCTGCTTCCGCCCTATTTTGTTCGTGCGTCGGGAGATACGCGTCGAATAGAACTCATCATCGAACAAACCCACTGTTACCCGCTCCTCCCGTGATATATGCACGTGCTCAGCTGTTATATGGTTAAGCATACGTGGTTGCTTCAACTTCAACTACAGGATGTTTTTTCTCTTCTTGGAATGATTTCGGAAGATTCGTCTAGAATAATAATAGGCAAGCCCATCTCCCATATTTGACGGGGTCCAGGGCTCAAAAGTTGCACGAATACACCGATAAATCCTTATGCCGACCCTAAACTGCCTTTGAGAAGGAAGGGAGTACTATGGACATAAAGCTCATTACCTCACCAGCCGCTAGTCTTAACACTTGGGATCAAATTGCCGTCATGAGCAAGCTCGGCGATCTCAGCGATACGCAGTACCGCACTCTGCTGGCGCTCAGCGCCATGCTGGAGCTGCTCGTTGACAAAGGTATCCTTACCCGTGAAGAACTGGAGCAGAAGTCTGCCCAGCTGGAGGCTGGTGACAGCGAGCCACTTAAAGCGATTTCCGCTTTATTTGATCCCATGGAGTAGGCTGATGCGGGTATGTATCCCTCAGCGGATGCTCATCCTTGCGGAAGAAATGGCCCCGATCCTCCATGACGCTGTTCACCGTAATTCGGGCGAGCTCCATCATGTTATGGTTGAGGCTCAAATGCGCGAGATACACCCGCCTCGTCCGCTCTGTCATCAGCTCACACAGCGCCTCTCCAGCCGCCTCATTGGACAGATGCCCGATGTCGCTCAAGATACGCCGCTTAATGTTCCACGGATACCGCCCCATGCGCAGCATCTCAGGATCATGATTGGATTCCAGCACGAGCACATCGGAGTCGATGATGCTGCGCCGCACCATATCACTGACATAACCAAGATCCGTGGCAAGACTCAGCTTGTAGCCATCATCCATGAACGTATAGCCGACTGGCTCGGCGGCGTCATGGGAGATCGGGTATGAGCGCACTCTCATGCTCCCAAAATCAGCCTCATCACCCGTCCGCATGATCACCCTGCGCTCAGCAGGAACATGCGAAGTATGCCGCTCCAGGGCTCCCCAAGTCGCCTCATTGGCGTACACGGGCAGCTCATATTTGCGTGCGAGCGCGTTGAGTCCCTTGATATGGTCAGAATGCTCATGCGTGATGAGCACCGCGTCGATGTCATGGCCGCTGACCCCTTGCTGGCTCATCAGCTCCTCTAGCTTCTTGAGGCTGTGACCGGCGTCTACCAGCACCATTTTGTCCCCGCTCTGCACGAGGGTGGCGTTGCCAGTCGAACCGCTGGCCAACACGGTGAATCTGAATTCCATGGTTGCTGCCTTCCCTTCCATTCCGTTCCAAGAGCTTGCCATTTTATATGATTATATCAATATAATAGTGAAATATCCGCGAGATAGCATAATCCCTGCAAGGGTCTATTGTACCATTGTCCGCCGGGTGGCTCTACACCTATATGGAAAATAGTTCGAACCTTTTATGCTTCCTTCCAGAAAAAGAGAAAATAAGCGGAAAACAGCCTGCAGGGGTATCCCTGCAGGCTGTTCAAATGTCGGTTATCGGCTTGCATCCGGAGAAGCAGCCGGAGGCTGCGGCTTATCGGTAAGCACTTCGCCGCTGTAAGCCTGGAGATAAATTACGCCGCCGTCTTCCAGCAAAATCCGCCACGATGGCGTCGAAACTTGGGTATCGGAATCGAATAATTGGACTTCCTTGTAGCCGAGCCTGATCTCCTTGATCGAGGCGCCTTCTGGCACGTATTTCTCAATAATCTCGGGTCTAATCGCCCGCGAGGCCGGCAATATCGGCTGTGGACGCTGCTGTTGATCCCCTGGCAGCAGCTTGATCTGGTCCTGACGGTATCCAATAATCTGCTGGTTTCGGTAAAACAGCTCAATCCGCACATTGAACATCGGTCGCCCGTCCACCATCCGGTACAACACGAACTTGAGGTCATCGAAGCCCGGTGTATCCATTTCATACTGGTCCAGCTCCGCAATGACGCCTCCTAGCGCCTCCAGCAGCTCCTCCCGCTGGAATACGACGCGGCTATCAACCGGCGTTTGCAGTGGAATGACGCCCGCGTAGGGATCGCTGTCCGGCAGTCCAGACTCTCCAGCGTTCTGTTTCGAATCTGCAGCACCTTCCGACGCTACTCCAGACGCTTCGCGATCCACATAACGGTAAGTTAAGTCATGCAGCTCCGGCGTTTCCTTCGGGATGCTTCCAGAGAGCTCGATCCCCTTGGCCTTCATAGCTTCGAGCGTGTCCGGCGAAAGCTCAGCCGGATTGCTGCTTGGCTGCACACGCTCACGCACATCACTCCAAAGTTGATAGCCAAGTAGTAGATTAAGCAGCAGAAATGCCAGGATCAAGACACTTTTTGCCCTTCCCCAATCCATCTGCCCCTCACCTCCTTCCGCTATCGCGAAGATTATTCAGTCCGGAGCTGTCCGGACCGGGCGAGCTAGTGGCATGGTCAGAGGCTCTGGGATCCGGCGTCGCTCTTGGGGATAGATCATTACTGGAGTTAGGGATGTAACCTTCGCCTGTCCCCGCACTAAGGTTCGAACGAGTTATGCCTGCACCATCAAAACCCTCCGCAAGCGGCCCGACAAGCGTCTCCTCCGTACCATCCTCCAGATGCACCGCCCAGACGGGCACGAAGCGCAGCTGCCCAGCTTCGGCAGGGTACGCCTTGACCGCCGGGTAGAGCGCCTTGATCTCGGCGCGTCGCTCGTATCTCGCCAGCACTGCCTCAAGCTGCTGCCCGCCGGGCAGCGAGCGCGCTGACTTTTGAGTCGGTGACGATGCAAGCGTAATAAGCGAACGCTCGTAATTGGTCACGAGCCCCTGCTGCACCGATAGTCGGATGAAGCCGAAGCGGAAGTCTGGCGATGGCACGACGGGCAACAAGCGATTTTCGCCAAAGCGGAAATACTGCCGGAAAAGCAACGTATGCTGCTCGTCTACACTACCTGTCCCGGACGGTTGACCCGAGTTCGGGACAGTGCCTGCCTTGCTCCCGCTCAGCCCGACTAACTGATGCAGGCCGTCCCAGCCTCCATGCTGGTTGACGAATTGCATGGCGCTGCTCATGCTTCCAGCAGGATTACTGCCGGAGGGACCTGTACCGCTGAGGGGGGCCGCAGGATCGGTGTAGTTGATCCACTGGCTGTTTTGCTCCACCTGCAGCGCACGTTTTCCATCCGTGTACACCTGCGATCCGTCCCGATCCTTGATCATTCGCGTTGTACCGGGATCAACGAACAGATTGCGCTGCATCAGCTCGGCCGAATACGACTGGTAGCCAATGCGCGCTTGCGCCGCCTCTACCGGCTGTTGCGGCACGTACACTCCAAAGGCATCCGGTTGGTACGGTGTCCAGAACTCGCCCAGGCCGACGTCATCCTCCACATCGCGGACGGTCAGATCCGCTTGAGTCGCTTCATAGACTGCATTTCCATCCCGGCTGAAAAAGAACGTCCGGACCTCTTCGCTGCTGCTCCGGAAAATCCAAATTCGGTCAATCGTATCGCTGAGGAAAGTATTGTCGCTGCTTTCCAGTTGCAGCATGCGGGATAACAGCGACACCGGCAAGCCGGATCCTAGTCGCAGCTCAAGCCCCAGGTTGCGCTCGCGGATTTCGCTCCAGCGGACGACCGATTCCGTCGTCCGCTGGAAACCGCGGAACTCGCGTCCTTTGAGCTTGCTCATAATGAGGTTGTAAAACGGCAGATCGCCGGGATTCAGCACCGTATGGTTTCCGTTGCCAAAATGCAAAATGAGCTGCTCGGGGAACAAGACGTCCTCGGTTTTGCTTACTGGGCCCATCTGCTCGGTGTTGACATAATTCTGCGCCGTGCGAATCGCCGCGCCCGGGGTACTGTAAGCAAGCATATAACTCTGAACAAGGCTGAGAGCGACGAGTGAGGCAAGAGCAATCGTTTTCAGTCTTTCCTTCATGACTGCTCCCCCTTCTCCTGCAGTTGAGGCAAAATGAAGGTCACCGTCGTACCGACATCCGGCTCAGACTCCAGCGTGATCGTGCCGCCATGCGCCTTGATCATTTCCCGGGCAATCGAAAGGCCAAGCCCCGTGCCACCCATTTCCCGCGAACGGGCCTTGTCCACTCGGTAGAACCGATCAAAAATTCGGCTCAGATCCCGTTTCGGAATACCGATGCCGGAGTCTTTGACGCTGACCGCCAGCGCATCGTTGTCCTGCAGCCGGGCGGACAGCTCAATTCGGCCTCCTTCAAGTGTGTACTTGATGGCATTGGATACCAAATTGTCGAGCACCTGATCGATCTGGTCGCGGTCCAGTATCGCTTTGCCCACACGCTTGTCGACCCCCACGACGGCGCGGATCGCCTTCTTGCGCATCTGCACGGAGAATCGATCCGCAACCTCCTCAAGCATCTCCTCAACATCCGTATCGCGGCGGCGCAGCGTTGATTGCTGCGAATCAAGCCGCGACAGATGGAGCAGATCGGTGACGAGCCGGATCATGCGCTCCGTCTCGTTGCGGATGACGCCGACGAATCTGCCGGCAAGCTCCGGCTCGCCAAGCGCGCCGTCGTCGAGCGCCTCGGCATAGCTGCGGATCGTCGTCAGCGGCGTGCGCAGCTCATGAGATACATTCGCTACAAATTCTCGCCGCGACTGATCCAGCTTCTCCTGCTCCGTAATGTCCTGGAGCAACGCGATCGTGCCCGTAATGCCGTGTCCTCGGCGGTGAATTGGGCTGAGCGTGACACGCAGCACCCAGCGCTCCTCGCGATCCGGCGATTCCTTCACGAGCACCGCAGCCAAGCCACGTGAGCCCCGCAGCGCTTCGAGCCGTTCCTGCGGTAGCTCCAAAACATCCGTAAGCGGACAGCCTTCACACTCTTCCACGCCTAGCAGCTCTAGCGCACGGCGATTGGACACCATAACAGTGCCATGCTCATCAGCGGCCATGACTCCGTCGCTCATGTTGGAGAGTACCGACTGCAGCTTATCGTTCTCTTCCTCATTGACCGACAACGCCTCGCGTAGTCGCTGGGTCATCTCATTGAACGCCTCGCTGAGTCGGCCTATCTCATCATCGGCGAGCACGGGTACATGCTGATCAAAGCGGCCCTCAGCGACCGCTTCCGCCTGGCGGGTAAGTCCTTTGATGGGACTCGTAATCGTATGTGCCAGAATAATACCGAGCACACCGGTCAGACCGAGTGCAATTAGCGTGCCGGAGACAAAAATCTGATTGACCCGGTCGACCGTCGCGTTGATCTCAGTCATTTGAGCAACGATATAAACCGCTCCAATAACCCGGTTATCCGGTGATTTGATCGGCTGGGTGATAATCTTTTTGCGCACATTGTCGTCGTCGAGAATGTCCTGCTCATTGTCCGGGATACCCTGTAGCGCCTGGCTAACCATCAGCGAGGTGTTCTTCTTCCCGATTAAAGCGCTATAGGCATCCGATGTTGCCAATACGCGCCCACTCGTATCCAGCACTTGCAGTTCAGCACCAGTTCGGCTGAACAGGCTGTTGACGTAATCGGACAGAGAGATGGCGTCGCCTTCTGCACCGCTACCGGAAGCGAGCGTGCCTTCGGTCAGCTTGTCCGCCGCGAGCACAGCCAGAGCGCGCGCCTGATCGTTGAGACTGTTCGTGAACGAGTCGGTAAGCGAGCTTTTGACCGTACTGACAAAATAGACCGCAATCAGCTGAATGGAGATCAGAACCAGCAGCATGTAAATCGCAATCAGCTTGACCTGGATCGTGCTGAACCAGCGCCTGCCCTTCATTAGCCGCCAATGCCTCCCAGCTTCGGATTGCGCATGAGATAACCAAGGCCGCGCCGCGTCAGGATGTACTCCGGACGACTTGGATCATCCTCAATCTTCTCCCGCAGCCTGCGGATCGTCACATCTACCGTGCGCACATCGCCGAAGTATTCAAAGCCCCATACCGCCTGCAGCAAATGCTCGCGGGTCATCACTTTGCCATTGTGGCGCGCCAAATAGTAAACCAGCTCATACTCCCGATGCGTCAAATCGAGCGGCTGATCGTCTTTATATACAACATACATATCCGTATCGATAAAAAGATTGAACAGCCCCAAACCCTGCTTCTCCGGCTCCGCATTCGGCCCAGCCTCTGCCGCCATCGCCTCCCGGGTCTTTTGGGTGCGCCGCAAATGAGCCTTCACGCGCGCAAGTAGCTCCCGCGTACCGAATGGCTTGGTGACATAGTCATCTGCGCCCAGCTCTAGGCCAAGCACCTTGTCTATTTCCGTGTCTTTGGCCGTCAGCATGATGATCGGTGTCTGCAAGCGGGTCCGTACCTCACGGCATACATCCATGCCGTCCTTCACCGGTAACATTAAATCCAGCAAAATCAGGTCGGGCAGCTCTTCGAAAGCGACGCGCACCGCTTCCCCGCCGTCGAAGGCACAAATGACCTCGTAGCCTTCCTTTTCCAGGTTGAATTTCAGGATATCTGCAATCGGCCGCTCATCGTCGACCACGAGAATTTTTCCCTGCATCGTTGCTGTCCGCTCCCTTCAATACCGTTGCTCCCCTTAGGGGAAGCTTCTAGGCCAATCTATACTTCCATGTTACCACAATGGCTACTTCGTTCGCGCCTGCCGGTCCCACAAGCTTGCTACCCAGCTACAAGAAGCTACAAGAAGCTACAAGATACCGCCGCACTTTCCGTTGCCATACATGTTCAAATGAGCTCGAGAAACCCGAGGACTATGCAGCGGAAATTCCAGCAGCACAAAAAAATCCGGACAGTCCCTAGGGACCGTCCGGATTCATATAGATTCAAGCAAGCGCTAATGGATTAAATATATATTACAAGTACCGAAGCGGATTTTGCAGCTTGCCGTTTTTATAGATTTCAAAATGAAGATGGATACCGGTAGAGTTACCCGTATTGCCCATAACCCCCATACGTTGTCCACGATCGACGGTTTGGCCGGTTTTCACCGAGAGGCTGTCGAGATGAGCATAAAGCGTTTTGTAGCCATTGTTATGGTCGATGATAATGGCGTTTCCATATCCGTTTTTCTTGCCGGCGAACTCGACTACACCGTCGTCTGCTGCTTTGATCGCGCTGCCTCCGACAAGATCAAGACCTTTGTGCAGACGGCCCCAACGACTGCCGTACGTACTCGTAATGCGATATCCAGATACCGGCATGGCGAATGTGCCGCTGCCCTCGCGAGAACCGATTTCCGTGGAACTGCTCTCACTGCTGACCACTTTCGTACCACGTACGATTATTTTGGGTACTGACTTCGTAATGACTTCGATGCTGACGAGATCTTCACTCATCTTATAGCCGTTCTGCTTGACGACCGAGTAGGTGAGTCGCTTCGAGCCCGGCTTGCCCTCCTGGATGACCTTGAACTGCCCGGCATTCAGCGTTGCCTTCTTCTGAGTGATAACCTGCGGCTCGCTCGTGATCATTTCCGTTTGGCTCTCCGTCGTAATAACATTGACGACCGGTTTATTCACCGTCAGATCCAGTACATCTCCGGCCTTGATCAGATCATTTTCGATAGAGGGATTATTCTTATAAATAATTTCCCGCGAAATGTCGAACTTACTCGCAATACAGCCAACACAGTCTCCCGGCTGGACGGTGTATTTCGTATTTTTTTCCGTACCGCCGCTCACTAGTCGCAGCAGTTGGTTCTGTCCGAGCACCTGCGAAGGATCGAGCTGGGTCTCATTGATGCTGATCTCCTCTGCGAACTTTACACCACTGATTCGGTCAGCCGGTGCTTCATTCTTGGAGGCCGTGGACAGCAATTGGACTTTTGACAAAGCGCTCTTCATTCGGGAAGGCGGGGCATATTTGTTCTGAAGCTGCTTTAGAACCGCCTGAGCCGTTTCCTCATTTTTGACAACGCCGATTACCTTGCCCGCGATCTTGACCTCCGTACCTGACGCCTTCATCTGGAAGGAAGACTCTAGCTTGGTCAAAGCCGCCTCAGGCTGTGCTTCGCCCTTGTACTCGGTGACCTTTTCATACGTAATGTCGCCTGTAAGGAGAGTCATGCTGAGATTGGGATAGGTCGACTCCATCTCGGCGGTTTTGTTCTTGACGAGCTCCTCCACGACAGCGGGATCTGGAACGGTGCCGACGGCTTGTCCGTCCACTAAAACCTTATAGTAATCATTTGTGTTGCTCTTGATATATTGATTGGCTCCAACATATCCGGCACCCAACAGAATAGCTGCGATGACTGCGGCAATCCAGAGCGTCTTAATCCAGCGCTTGCGCGATGGCGACTCCGTTGCCTGAGAGTAAGATGCTGTTGAGGAGTGCTGTTTCGGCTTGAAAGCATTCATTAAAGGTGATCTCCTTCTGTTTTATGCTCTTCGCTTGCGCATGCGTCATTCCCCTTGCAATGTCGCCGCAACATCATCTCTTAAAACCTAGCGCTAAGGCTTTAAGAGTCTTGCGGCAAAAAACGACGAATCCTCCCTATCGAAGAATTCGTTTCTAACTTTACCATAGCTCGATTTACCCGTTCAACCGCTTCTCTCCTCCTAGCGGATTAAACTTTTTTCAGAATTAAGTGACTTCACCTGACAAATATCCACAAATTTGAATTGTATGGAATATATACAAACACTCTGCGAGTTTGATTGATCCGCATAAAAAAGCCGTTCCCTGCAGCAGGGAGCGGCTTTAACTAGGTATGGGTATCCGTTGAATCTCTGGCGAATTCATACGTAGGATCTTGGATTATAGGTTCGATTGGGATAAATCCAAAGATTAGTATTACTTAATATTCTCTAGTAATACTTTTAAGTCTGAACTCGCTTTCCCTTGCCTGACTACATATTCTGAGGCTTACCTGGAAGAGATGTTCCCGGTTCTGAATCTGGCGCTGGAGTTGGCTCATACAAGGGAGAGTCTCCTGTTGAAGGAGCTCCGCCTGGGCTTGCTGCGGGAGTGTCTTCTGTGTCCTTACCAGGTGAAAAATAGGGGGCTGTCCCGCCCTCGGAAGATGGATTGTCCAGTCTGCTATCTGCGCCGGTATCAATTCCATTTCCGCCAGGCGCGTTAGTACCGGGCTCTGTAGAGTCCTCTCCCGCCTCTGGACTAGGCGTTCCACTATATTGGCCGTTGGTCTTGCCATCCATTCCACTTGCCCCTGCATCCGTATCTATGCCGCCGGCAGATGACCCTCCATCGCCACCATCATCGCCGTTCGCTTGAATGTCCGTCTGGCCATCCGTAGGGTTATCCTCCCCAGGGCTGCCGCTTGGATCAGCCGATGGCAGCGCGCTTGAGCCCTCGCTATCGCTCGCTCCCGGGGTTTCGATTGGCGCAGTAGCGGGAAGGGCGCTCTCAGGAGCTTGCTCCGCCCCCCATAAACGCCCCCACACGCCGTTCATCGTCAGCGGCTGCACTTGCAGCGGGATGTGGAACTGCTTCAGCAACACCTCTACATAACTGGTGACGATATATCCTGTCGTCCATATGGATAGAAAGCTGACCAGCAGCGCAGCTGCGGCCATTTTCCCGAACCATGCGGCGGTTTTCTTGTAATTCACGAATAAGTCCTCCCTTCCATTGCCACTATCCTCTCTATCAGTATGGACAAGGCAGCTAGAAGCCATTCTTCAACCCATCGGCTACAATAAATCTCCAAGAAGCGCGTACAATACGCCCCTTTCTCCTCATCAGTCAGCGAACTATTATCCCAGCGCGACAAAAAGAAGCTGCAGCCCCTCTCGGGAACTGCGGCTTCAATCAATGGTTGCCCTCTTATTCGTAGATCGGGAGAACTGGGTTCGTCTGCTCGCGATTGCGGCCAACCGAGAAGATTGCGATCGGAATGCCAGTCAGCTCGGAAACACGCTCCACATAACGGCGCGTATTTTCTGGCAAGTCGTCCAGTGTCTTCGCGCCGGAAATGTCCTCGGACCAGCCCGGCAGCTCTTCATACACTGCTTCGCATTCCGACAACAGCTTCAAGCTAGCCGGATAGTGCTCTATAACTTCATCGCGCAGCTTGTAGCCGGTGCAGATTTTCACCGTTTCCAGGCCGCTCATGACATCGAGAGAATTCAGTGACAGGCCAGTGATACCGCTGACACGACGTGCATGGCGCACAACGACTGTATCGAACCAGCCAACGCGGCGTGGCCGCCCCGTAACCGTACCATACTCATGGCCGGTCTCACGGATTTGATCGCCGATAGCATTATGCAGCTCAGTCGGGAACGGGCCGTCGCCGACGCGAGTTGTATAGGCTTTGGCTACGCCGATGACCTGTTGAATCTTAGACGGGCCAACGCCGGAACCGATACATACACCGCCTGCAGTCGGATTCGAGGATGTCACGTAAGGGTACGTGCCTTGGTCGATATCCAGCATAACACCCTGAGCACCCTCGAAAAGCACATGTTTACCAGAGTCGATAGCATCATTCAGGACAACAGATGTATCCGTCACGTAAGGGCGAATGCGTTCCGCGTGAGTTAAATATTCACCGAGGATGTTGTCAGCGTTCAGCGGTTCGCCACCGTATACTTGCTGGATTACTTGGTTCTTTTCAGTCACGAGGTGGCGCAGCTTGCCTTCGAATTCCTCTGCGTCCATCAGGTCCGCGATGCGGATGCCGTTCCGGGCAGCTTTGTCCATATAACAAGGACCGATGCCCTTACGGGTCGTACCGATTTTATTGTCGCCTTTGCGCTCCTCTTCCAGCCCGTCTAGGATGAGATGGTAAGGCATAATGACATGAGCGCGATCGCTGATTTTCAGGTTCTCGGTAGAGAAGCCGTTCTCGTGGATATAATCAATTTCGTCGAGCAGGGCAGCCGGATTAATAACCATTCCGTTGCCGATGACGCATGTTTTATTATGATTAAAAATACCGGATGGAATCATCGTCAGCTTATATTTCTTGTTGTCGATGAGAATAGTATGACCGGCGTTGTTACCGCCTTGATAACGGGCTACCACTTCGGCACCGTCGGCCAGATAGTCGGTAATTTTACCTTTTCCTTCGTCTCCCCACTGCGTGCCGACAACAACAACCGTAGACATGATCATACCTCCGCTTAGCTTGCTTGGAATTTACTGCTTTATCGTTTACATCCGCCTGTTCTGCCATACTTCGCTGCGTCACGTTACCACATGCAAGTTATGGGGCGGCCAAAAAAGCAGCAAACTTAGTTTATCAGCCCTGTCATGCCATGTCAAATATAAAAGCGAACAATCTATATATAGAGCCATGAATTGTTCGGAATTTAGAGGTGATTATGATCGACTCTCATGTTAAAAGAACAATATTTATAAAACAACATAAATCAGATCTAAAAACCTAACTATGCCATTAACGGAGAGGCCAGCGGAAACGGTTGATCAGATCGAACCCGGTAAGCGAGTTGAGGAGTTGGAATTCCATCTCCTAAGTACAGAAAACCTCCGTTGAATCCAAAAGCCGCCTTTCGAGTTCAGTCATTCCGAAAGGGACCTCTGTTCAACGGAGGTTAGTTTTGTCTAGGCTTGACTCATGCGTTCGCTGACCGAAGCGCACGAGCCCTATGATGCTGGCTCGTGCGTTCGGTCTAAGCTAACAAATTTATTAAAATTCTTGAGAAAAGCGAGCTCAACGGTACCGACAGGCCCGTTACGCTGCTTAGCGATAATGATCTCGATAATATTCTTCTTCTCGGTCTCTTTATCGTAGTAGTCGTCCCGGTACAGGAACGCGACGATGTCGGCATCTTGCTCGATCGAGCCCGATTCCCGCAAGTCACTCATCATCGGACGTTTGTCCTGACGCTGCTCAACACCCCGGCTAAGCTGCGACAGAGCGATAACAGGAACTTCTAACTCACGAGCGATCTGTTTGAGCGTCCGTGAAATCTCAGAAACCTCCTGCTGGCGATTCTCCCCTGCCTTGCCGCGGCCCTGAATGAGCTGCAAATAGTCGATGAGAATCATGCCGAGATTACGTTCCTTTTTGAGCCGACGGCATTTGGCACGAATATCGCTGACGGTAATACCAGGCGTATCGTCGATATAGATCTCCGCCTCCGACAGCGCTCCAATGGCCATCGTGAGCTTCTCCCAGTCGTCGCCTTCCAGGAAGCCTGTCCGCATACGGCCGGCGTCTACGTTGGACTCCGCGCATACCATACGCTGCACGAGCTGTGCAGCGCTCATCTCTAGCGAGAAGATCGCCACTGTCTCGCGCGAGCGAACGCCGACGTTTTGAGCAATATTGAGCGCAAACGCCGTTTTACCGACCGAAGGACGCGCAGCAACGATGATGAGGTCATTTTTCTGGAAGCCGCTCGTCATTTTGTCCAAATCGATAAAACCCGACGGAATACCCGTAGATCCGCCTTTGTTCGTATATAAAAACTCAACCCGCTCGAATACTTCCATCAGCACATCGCGGATGGACACAAAACCGCTGCTGGAGCGCCGGTTGGCGATCTCCATAATGCGGGACTCCGCTTCGCTGAGCATGAGGCCGATGTCGTCGGCTGAGCCGTAACCGTCGGAGACGATCGTCGTCGCCGTGCGGATCAAACGCCGCAGCATCGACTTCTCTTCGACGATCTGAGCGTAATACTCAACGTTCGCCGCAGTCGGCACGACGGTGGCAAGCTTGGCCAAATAGCTGACCCCGCCTACCTCCTCCAATTGCGCGCGGTCGCTGAGATAAGCCGTGAGCGTCACGAGGTCAATCGGCTGATTGTTTTCTCCGAGCTCGATCATCGCTTCATAGATGAGCTGATGAGAAGTGAGATAGAAGTCCTCGGCACGGATTTTCTCCATCGCCGTAATCAACGTTTCCGCCTGCAGCAGTACAGCGCCCAGCACTGCCTGCTCGGCTTCCAGGTTTTGAGGGGGGACCCGGTCGAACATCAAGCCGTCTTGGTTCATCCCTCTTGAGCCTCCATTCTCATTCTTCTGCCGCCTGCACCTTTAGCTTGCCCTTAACCTGCGGATGCAGCTTTACTTCCAGATTCGTGAAGCCGAGCGCGCGAATCGGCTCCTGCATCTCGATCTTGCGCTTGTCGAGCTTGATGCCCTCTTGCTTCTCCAGTGCCTCGGCAATCTGCTTCGTCGTAATAGCTCCGAAGAGACGGCCACCCTCGCCAGCCTTGGTACGAACGACGATCGTAAGCTCCGCCAGCTTGTCAGCCAACGCTTGGGCATCCGCCTTCTCTTGAGCTTTGCGTTTGTCCTCGGATGCCTTCTGCATCTCAAGCGTCTTGATATTACCTGCCTCAGCAGCCTTTACCAGACCCTTCGGCAACAGGAAGTTACGCACGTAGCCCTCCGACACTTCCTTGATCTCTCCACGCTTGCCTTGACCCTTTACATCTTGCAGAAAAATGACTTTCATTCAAATAACCCCTCTTCCTCATGGATTTGCTGCAACACAAGCTTCAGCTTAGCTTCTACTTCCGGAACGGTGCCCTCTTGCTGGCAGGCAGCATTGGTAAGATGTCCGCCTCCGCCCATCCGCTCCATTACGATCTGTACGTTCATTTGGCCGAGCGAACGAGCACTTATGTTGACGACGCCGTCCTGACGCTCCCCAATAACAAAGGAAGCCTGAATGCCCGTCATATTAAGCAGTGTATCGGCAGACTGCGCGATCAACAGCTGTGAATAGCGCTTGCCAGGCTCCGTCACCGCTAATGCAATATGACTATATAAAACCTCAGCATGTTTGATGATATCCGCTTTTTTAAGGAATTCCTCGAGATCTTCTTTGAGCATTCGTTGCACGATCGAAGTATCCGCTCCGTTGCGTCTCAGGAACGATGCCGCCTCGAACGTCCGTGCACCAGTGCGCATCGCAAAGCTCTTCGTGTCAACGGTAATACCGGCGAGAAGCACGGTTGCTTCCCGAATATCAAGCACAAGCCGATCGTGGATGTATTGGAGCAACTCCGTCACCAGCTCGCAGGCCGATGATGCATATGGCTCCATATAAACAAGCACCGAGTTCGGAATAAATTCCTCGCCACGCCGATGATGATCAATGACGACGATCCGGTTCGTCTGACTCAGAATGCGCGGTTCCTTGAGCATCGATGCCTTATGCGTATCAACAACGACTACGAGCGTACGTCCGTCAACGAGAGCTACACTCTGTTCCGGCGAAATGAAGCGACGGTATAACCGCTCATCCTCTCGGATCATTTCCATCATCTTTTGGATAGCCGGATTGACCCCCTCAAGTACGATGAACGCTTCCTTGCCCAAATGCTGAGCCATCTTAGCCACGCCGACCGCCGCGCCGATAGCATCCATATCCGGCATTTTGTGGCCGACAATAACTACCTTTTCACTCTCGCGGATCATATCCCGCAGCGCATGGGCCACAACCCGAGCTCGCACACGCGTGCGCTTCTCAACAGCATTGGACTTGCCGCCGTAAAAGCTCGTGCGCTCGCCAACTTTAACGGCCGCCTGATCACCGCCGCGACCAAGCGCCATATCCAAACTGACCTGTGCCCATTGGCCGAGCTCCTGAATGCTACCCGCTCCTGCGGCGAAGCCGATGCTCAGCGTCATCGGAATTTTCATATCTCCTGTCATCTCCCGGACCTCGTCCAGGATGATGAACTTGGAAAGTTCCAGCTGGCGTAGCGTCCGCTGATCCGTAATGAGTAGGAAGCGATCGGAGTTAAGCCGCTTCAGGTAAAGATTTTCGCGCTGTGACCATTCTGTAATCTCAGCTGTTACGCGAGACAGCAACATCGTGCGCTGCTGATCGTCCATCGACTGCGTGACCTCATCAAGGTTGTCGATGAAGACGATGCCGAGCGCCGACTTCTCTTCCTCATACCGCTTGGAGAGCTGCCACATATCGGTAATATCACGCACGTACAGCAGCTTCTCAGCCGGCTTGTAAAGCAACTCGTATATATCGGCTCCAATAGCTATCTCTAGCTTGCCTGGACGATCTTTTGTTTGCGCCAGCGCAGGAAACAGCTCCAGCAGCGGTACACCGATGACGGAATCCTCCTCCATCATCTCCGACACGAACGGGTTATGCCATTCCACTACGCGATCATCATTGAATAAAATAATACCGAGAGGCAACTCTTGAATGACCTCGCTGCCGACTTTTTTAATTCGGTAGGAGAGGGTTCCAAGGTATTTCTTGAGATCGCGCCGAAAGGCCCGCTCCGCCAAATACGTGTAGACGCCACAGCCGACCGTCAAGGCGAAGGCGATGATTCCGAGCAGCAAGTTGTAGGTTAGCAGCGCCGCCGTAAGCAACACCATAGAGATCAGCCAACTTACAACATGCAGCCCGTGCCAGCGCTTGAGAAGCAATTTAGGCATAATTCACGCCCCTGTTCAAGGTTTCTGGAACGATTTGCGAATCGGGAACGCCGCATCCAGTACCCCGATTAAGCTAAGAGGCGGGAATACGAGCAACAGGAAGCCAATGAAAACCGGCACGCCCTTCGGCCATCGCTTCTCATGCGCCAGGAAGAAGAAAAAGCCTATAGCCTGCACCGTAAACACGAACCGCAGCAGTGGAACCAGATTGACCAGCGCTGTCGTCATAAACGAATCGTCCCCTGCAGGAACGAACAGTTGCAGCAGTAGAGCAATCAGGTAATACGTAACAAGCAAACGTGGAACCCGCCATTCATGCGCAGGCGGAAGTCCCTTCACATTGATGCCGTAGGAAGACAATGCCCTCCTGGATATATATTGGGCAATCGCCGTCAGCATGAAAGCAGACAGCAGCAAAGCCTGCGGAATGACTTGTACCGTGGACTCTACTAGCTGATCGATCATTTCCGGCGTCCACAGACTACTTACGGCAGGCTCGCTTGCGACCGTATTGGCTACAGATCGGATTTGATCCTGCAGCGCGCCGATGACCGACAGATCCAGCACGGCATCAAAAACGAGCAATTCAAGCAGTACGATGGCGACGATGCTGACCAGTACAGCAGTCATCCTGGAGCGTACCGGCTTATCGGTTCGATAATAATGGCCCATGACTATAGCGGGTACGAGGAAAAAGAGTCCAACAATTAATGGAGCCGGGCCGACCATAAAAAATGCAAGGATCCATACTGGAATCAAGTGGGCAAAAAACAGGCCCTTTGGCAAAGTAGTGTATAACACCACGTAAGGCACCATCAACAAGGTGACGGTAAGCACATTGAGCAGCGGCACTCCTATCGAGAGCAGCAGCAAGAGAGCGGCAACGCTCCACAGGATGGATTTACCACCGGTTTTCAAGCCCGTTCACCTCATATCTTCATCGTTCGTCTAAGCCTGTCTTGAGGCAGGCTCGTAAGAAGCTGTACCACCCATTATACCACAAATCGCTGTCCTACAAGCGGATTCGCACCGGCTTGCCAGCCTGTCTCCAGACACCACCTAGCACTTCCATAATGCGACTCCATACGTCAGCAATAGATAAAAAATGAAAAAGCCCTGTTCCCCGCAAAAGCGGTTCACTAGGGCTATTGATGTTTCTACAATTGTTAGTCCCGGCCGACGGCCGATTCTTCTTCACCGCGGAACAGACCTTCTGCGCAATAGTCGATAATATCACTACGACGCACAATACCGATGAAGCGATTCATGTCATCCACAACGGGTACGAAGTTCTGCACCTTAGCCAGCGAGATCAGATCTTCCATGTTGGCGTCAATGCGAACCGGCTTCAGATTCACACGCATTGGAACCTCGGCAAGCCTAACCCGATTCGTCTGATCAAAGTTCAAGTTGGCGTTTTTCATGAACCAGAGCAAATCGCCTTCTGTCACCGTTGCCGCGTAGGCGCCGTGTTGGTCTAATATCGGTACTGCTGTGTAACGATGATGCTCCATCTTCTCTAGCGTTTGGCGCAGCGTAGCCTCCAGGGTCAACGTAATCACTTCTGCTTTTGGAAGGAGGAAAAAAGCAATGTTCATCTTGAAAGACACTCCCATTCTCTTGCCGAAGGCGCTATTAATCCGAGCCGACAGATGATGTGGTTACCACCTGATCCAAGCTCTTTACGTCTTCTACAGCATCCAGCGTATCCTTTTGGGCCGAGCCCCCGTTGCCGGTCAGATCCACCATTGTTTTATCCGGATTCATCCAGTCAATAATGAGCTGTTTGCTCTTCTCAACATCCTCTTCATCCGCAAAATAATACCAGGCCCCGGTGTCGCTATGTCTACCGCCCTCACCTTTGAGGGTATGCGTGTAGATCGCCCGATTATTGCCTTGAATCATCGCCTTGGCCATTTCAATCATATCGCTTGGAGGAATGTCCGTCGCGAAGTTCTCTCCCATAATGCCGACATATTCCGGTATGCGGGGCCAAGAAGACATGCCTGAAGCTTCATCCATAATAGCTTCAACAAAAGTCTGCTGACGCTCCGTGCGACTGAGGTCACCACCGGCATCCTCACGATAGCGAACAAAGTTCAGAGCATCCCTTCCCATGTATTTATCTTGTCCGGCTTTAACGACAAATTTCTCATGGCCCGGGTCATCATTGACTAGGTCCTTCTCAACGGGCAGGGAAATACCGCCCATCGCGTCGATCAGCGCCTTGAAACCGTTAAAGTTGACGGCTGCATAGTAGTCCACCTCGTTGCCGAGTAGGTTCTCCACCGTGTCTACCGCCATTTTGGCTCCGCCGAACGCATAGGCATGAGTAATTTTATCTTCCCTATCCCTTCCGACAATTTCTGTGTACGTATCGCGCGGAATCGACACCATTAAAATCGCGCCATCTGTGGGACGAACAACGGTATACATCATCGTGTCGGAACGACCTTGCTCCGCATCTCGGGCGTCTACACCAAGCAATAACACGGAGTAGGGATCGGCTTTTGTGTATTTTACCTTTTCTGTAGCTGGATTACTGTCAATTGGTTTATAAGATGGTTCGAGTTTTTTCTTCACGTCACTGGCCAGGAACATGTCGAATCCCCAAAGGGCCAAAGTAGTCCGGTTATAATACCCGGCTGCGCCGAGGATGAGCAGCACCGCCATAATAGAAGCAGTCCACGTCCAAATCCGGCGGGTACGTGATTTTTTTGGCTTCATATGATAAAGTTCCTTTCTATTTGAGCATATAAGCTTCATTTAGTTTAGCCTAAGTGTAGACGAGTATCCTTAAAGAATAGTTACAAAACTCTTAAAATGATTTAGTTCAGAAATAAAGTTGCATTGCAATAGCGGCGCGTAAGCGCATGGAAGTAAGCTGCCTGTACGGAAAAAACCGCAATTAGCAGCATATTACCGAGCATTTCTTTATCCAGCTCCTCAAGCCCATTCAGCCGACTGACATAACGGCCAGCTGCTTCGCGAACGCGCAGCTCCAGCGTCCCGTTGCCGCTGTCTTCCACCATTTCGGGACCTGAATCCAGAATTTGATCTCCGTCCGCATCCATCTCCTCAAACAGGGAAGAATAGGCCCGATAAAACTCGATCGGCCCAAGCAGCGGGCAGCAGGAGCCGTCCGCCGAAGCACGGAACAATCGCTCGAACAGCTTGCGGATCGATTCAAAATCGAGACTAGCCTTCAGATCATCCACGATGAAAAGAAGCGCCGCCTGCTCAAGAGAGTATTTTTTGCCGGCCTTGGGTGATTCAAAAAAGGGCTTGAAGTCCCTTTTGACCCAATTTTGCATCGCCGTTATCGAAAGTGAAGAATATTCGACCCGACCTCCCAATGCTGCTGCTTCCTGCAGCGATACGCCCTTGATGCCTTGCCCTTTAATTAGCTTCTCCAGTACTAACGGCCATTCCGTAGAGAGGAAAGCTGGCAGCGCTTTTCCTGAAGCAACTTGGTCATGATGCTCTTTTTTCCAGGCTTCCTGGACGATCTGAATCGGGCTTCGTGAGCCGCCGCCATTAAGCGACAGAAGCAGGTCTGCCATCTGGAACCGAGTCAGCATAAAGGATTCCACTACCGCTTCCTCCTTTCGAAATAAGGGTGGAGTTCATATGAACCTATCATAAGTCCGCCTTCTGCGCGTGTAAAGAAGGGCTTCAAGGAGAAAAAGTCCGATTGGACCCCTCTGTGAGGCTTACAATGCCTTATACCGTCCTTAACGAGCTTTCAAACAGTTGCTGTACGAGCAATAGGTTCGTTATACTGGTTCATAAGAACTTATTCTAGTTAGATAAAGGATGTCGATGATTTAGAATGGACGGTAGTAGTATAGGGTTGAATTTGGGCTTGGTTGCATTGCTGATTTGCTTCACTGCCTTCTTCGTGGCGACGGAATTCGCTATTATCCGGATTCGCCCCAGCCGTGTCAATCAGCTGGTCATAGAGGGGCGCAAAGGTGCTTTGGCCGTGCAGAAAGTGACGAGCAATCTGGATGGATACCTGTCTGCCTGTCAGCTTGGGATAACGATTACCGCGCTCGGCCTCGGCTGGCTCGGCGAGCCAACGGTAGAAGAAATCCTACATCCGCTCTTTAACCAATTTCAGCTTAACGACAATCTGGCCGGTATCCTGTCCTTTCTCATTGCCTTTCTGTTCGTGACTTATTTGCATGTTGTAGTTGGTGAGCTCGCACCTAAAACCTGGGCGATCCAAAAAGCCGAGTTTATCAGCTTTCTGGTTGCAAGGCCGATCATCTTGTTCCACCGCATTCTTTATCCGTTCATCTGGTTGCTCAACGGTTCCGCTAACGCTCTGGTCCGCCTGTTCGGCCTGCATGCCGTCAGCGAACATGAAGATTCCCACTCGGAGGAAGAAATTCAGATCATTCTGAGCGAGAGCCTTCAGAGCGGTAAGATCAACAATACCGAGTATGGCTATGTTAGCCGAATCTTTGCTTTTGATGAGATGGTCGCTCGCGAGATCATGGTTCCACGTACCGATATGGTTTGTCTTTATACGAACCATTCCCGTGAAGAGAATCTCGCCGTCATCCAAAAAGAGCAATATACGCGCTTCCCCGTTGCCTCCGAGAGCAAAGACAATATCGTGGGCATGATTAACACGAAGCAGCTTTTCCTGACGTACCATGAAGATCCAGAATTCAACTTCCGTGATCTGATTCATCCGGTTGTATCCGTACCTGAGAGCATTCCCGTCAAGCAGCTTCTCAAGCGCATGCAGCAAGAACGTGTTCACATCGCAATGCTTGTAGATGAATACGGCGGAACTTCCGGTTTAATTACGATCGAGGATATTCTTGAAGAGATCGTCGGCGAGATCCGTGACGAATTCGATGAGGACGAACGGCGCGATGTCGAGAAGCTTGAAGAGAACTGTTATCTGCTGGACGGCAAGGTTTCGCTCGATGAGCTCGGCGTTCTGACCCAGCATGACTTTGATAATGAAGATACCGACACGGTCGGTGGCTGGCTCTACACCCGCCTACAGGCACCTAAACCAGGCGTTCGCTATGAACATGATAATCTGACCTTCATCATCCGCGAAACGACCAAAAACCGTATTCGCAAAGTGGAGCTCATTATTCATACAGAAGACGAAATTTCTTCGGCTGAAGCGCAAGCTCAGGCTCAAACACAAGCTCAAGCCGGAATGAACGAAGAGTCTACAACCTAACAAATCGTTTTAACCGGTTGCCCCGAATGGGCAGCCGGTTTTTTTGTCTTTCAGGCGAACTCATCCCTGGATGATCCCCATTTCCACACAAAAAAAACAGCCCCTCCGTAAGGAAGAGCTGCTTTCTGAGACGGTTTAGTTGTCCGTCGTATAAGGCAGCAGAGCCACTTGGCGAGAGCGTTTGATCGCAATCGTCAGGGCGCGCTGGTATTTCGCACTTGTGCCCGTCACACGACGTGGCAAAATTTTGCCGCGCTCGCTGATGAACTTGCGGAGCAGGTCCGTGTCTTTATAATCAATGCTCTTGATTTTATTCACGGTGAAGTAGCAGACTTTACGGCGCTTGTTACGGCCGCCTTTGCGGAACTTGCGTTCTGGACGCTCGCCGTTGTCTTCTCTTTGTTTGAAACCCATGGTCTATCCGTCCTTTCCTTTAAAATGGCAAATCATCTTCGGAGATGTCGATAGGACGTCCGTCATCCGAGAAAGGATCTCGGCTGTTGGAAGAACCTCCGCCACCGCGATTGCCCCCGTAGGAACCTCCGCCTTGGCTTCCGCCGCCTGATTGACCGCCGCCGCTATTGTTGCCGCCATAATTACCGCCGCCACCGTTGTTGCTGCTGTTGCCTCCACTGCCTCCACTATAAGTAGAGCCCTCTTCACGCGAACCGCCTTCGCGGTTACCGGATTCCAGGAACCGAACGTTGTCGGCAATTATTTCGGTCACGTAGACACGCTTGCCTTCATTGTTTTCGTAGTTCCGTACTTGCATCCGGCCTTCGACCGCCGTCAGACGGCCTTTGCGCAGATAGTTGGCGCAGGTTTCAGCCAGCTGCCTCCAGGTGACAATTGGAATAAAGTCGGCTTCGCGCTCGCCGGACTGGCTGTTAAAGGGCCGGTCCACCGCCAGCGTGAATTGCGTTACCGCAACTCCTGCAGGGGTATAGCGAAGCTCCGGATCTTTGGTCAGTCTGCCGATCAGAATGACACGGTTCAACATCGTACCAACCTCCCAAGTCAGCTAAATCTTGGCTTACGCCGCGTCTTTGACGATCAGGAAACGGATAACATCATCCGTGATCTTGATAACGCGATCCAGCTCATTGACCACTTCGGTTGTACCCGTAAAGTGGACAAGAACGTAGATCCCGTCACGGATCTTGTTGATCTCATACGCAAGACGGCGTTTACCGAGAACGTCGGACTTGGATACTTCTCCGCCATTCGCGATGATGCCATTGAATTTTTCGACGAGAGCTTGAACTGCTTCTTGCTCCGTCTCCGGACGAATGATATACATCAGTTCGTATTTGCGCACTATGATTCACCTCCTCTTGGACTAAGCGGCCCTCTCATCCAAATGGACGTAAGAGCAAGGAGCGAGGATTAACTCGCATACCAATCTACTATAGCAGAACAGCTTGTCTGACGCAAGCTTAGCGCATTCCTGACGAGGCTGACTTCCGGCTATCCATGCGAATTATTGCCGCTGATGATTTCGATCCCTTCGGTAAAAAATAAGCATCCGGCCCCGAACGATGGAACACGCCGGATTGGCTCCATAAGAAGCTCAGAAATGTCTGGGAACATCCCTTAGACCATGAGGTTACGGTATGGAAAGCCATCTGTCGTCGGTTTTCGGGGCCGAATCCGAGCTGAAGGTGGAGATACGGTATGGGCGAGCGTACCAAGTTTGAGGCCGGCTTC
The DNA here is from genome assembly GCF_002233675.1 of Paenibacillus herberti. Taxonomy (GTDB): domain Bacteria; phylum Bacillota; class Bacilli; order Paenibacillales; family Paenibacillaceae; genus Paenibacillus_O; species Paenibacillus_O herberti. Next base: position 871,171 of record NZ_NMUQ01000002.1, read on the forward strand.
AAAGCACCCAATGACGGATGGTATATGGAAGCGGGAGAAGATTCCTTCCACATGGGCATCTCCCATCCCAAAAAGATTTCATTGAAAAAGGGACAACATTTTCCAAAGAACTCAAACCATAACCGGGTCTGGGTCAAAATGCCGAAGGTTTAAAGCGGCATGTGCTAAAAGGCTGAATAAAATATTGCTGAGCAGCCATACTATCTTCGACGGCGCGACAAGATGAGGGCGTGGTTCCGTTGGCCTTAAAAAGCGCAAGGACACTGCAAAGGATTCCAGTTCACGACAACAGAGAAGCGAGGGGTTGCGCCAAAGACACTTGTGTTTAGGGCCTTCGCCGCAGCAGGTGCAAAAGTCCTCGGACATTTGGCAGCCGGGCGGTATTCCGCACGTATTCAATGAGGAAGTGCAGCTTGTTTGATCTTGCAACCCATTAAGCGCCGTCAGCAGCGCCCAGCCGAAAGGCTGGGCGCTTGTTCGTTGTTCATTCATTGTTTCGTTGTTCGTTGTTTTTGTTGGTTGTTCAATTTGTATGGCTAGTTGTTCGATGTACTCGATGTACATTGTTCGTTCGTTTTCACCTAGCATCGCATCGTTTAATGTAGAGCATACAACTCGCGTTGGTTGTATCTTCTTCAATAGAAGCCAGGCAGTGTTGCCTATTCCCGCTCATCCTCAGTATCCTTTACCTATAAGGCTTAGCGGCCTAATTCATAATGAAGGAGCTGATTGGTTTGAGTGTACAAATTAGGCAAGCGGAGCCCCGCGATGTTAAGGCTTTATCCGGACTTTTTGAGGAGCTCATGGGGTATGAATCCGATACGCAGGCAATGCAGAGGCAGCTGGAGCTTATTTCGTCCGAGCCTCATTATTATGTCGCTGTCGCGGAGTGGGAGCAGGAGCTTGTAGGTACCGCTATGGGCATCGTATGTCGTGATCTGGTTGGGAACTGTGCCCCTTTTCTTCTCGTTGAAAATGTCGTTGTGTCCGGAAAAGTCCGTGGCAAGGGCGTTGGAAAGCTGCTTATGCAAAGGCTTGAGCAGTACGGAAGCGAGCACAGATGCAGTTACGTCATACTTGCATCAAGCAATATACGAACTGACGCCCACCAATTTTATGCGAGCATTGGGTACAGGGGCGCAAAGCGTGGCTTCGTCAAAGATCTTGTTTCGCAAAGTTAGGTCTCGCAGACAGAGGCTCCTGCCGGCCCGGAGTGGCTGCCAGAGCTCTTCCCTTGCGTCTATCCCGGATAATTCACGAAAAAAAACCTCCTACATGATGTAGGAGGTTCTGATTTGCTGAAGAATGGCGGAAAGGGTGGGATTCGAACCCACGCACGCCGTGAGACGCCTAACTGATTTCGAGTCAGCCCCCTTGGGCCACTTGGGTACCTTTCCGCAGCAAGGTAGATCATAACATATCTTGGGCATTAGCGCAATAAGTTTTTAAATTGTCCTCAAGCTTCGCTTTTATCCGCCGCTTGCCGAAGCACTTTTTTCATATTTTTCTCGAATTTTGCCCGGGGAATAAGCACGCTGTGTTTGCAACCGGTGCACTTGATACGGATATCCATGCCCATGCGGATAATCTCCATCTCATTAGTCCCACAGGGATGGGGCTTCTTCATCTGAACCACATCGTTCAGCTCAAACTGCTTACGCTCCATACCCCTCACCTCTCCTTCGACCGCTACACCGCGCACTTCGGTAATAACCGTGGCTGCACGCGGGCGGTCCAGTTGTTTCCATCTTACACTGTCCTACCGCTTCTAGGCCAGTTCTTCTTGTGGCTCGTCCCGTCCTCGTAATAGTCGCTGCAGCTCCATGTTAATCTGACGCGATACTACCGCTTCCGTATTCGGCAGGCACTCCGCAACGATGCGCAGCTTGTAGTCCGCCGTTGTTAACGAGGCAACGCCCAGCAGATCGGGTACCTTCACAAGATTCGGATTTTCGAGCTTCTCCAACATCTCACGAATGATGTCCGCCGCCTCATCCGGCTTATAATGGTTAGGCAAGTCAACATCCACGACAGCCAGCGAATGGTTGAGTGAGAAATTCGTTACCTGTGCAATCAAGCCGTTAGGAATGATATGCACCTCTCCCGTCCATGTTTTCAGACGTGTCGTCCGCAGGCCGATCAGCTCCACCGTTCCTTTGAACGTCCCCGTCTGAATGACATCACCGACTGCGAACTGATCTTCCAAAACGATGAAAAAGCCGCTGATGACATCTTTCACGAGACTTTGCGCACCGAATCCGATAGCTAGGCCGAGTACGCCTGCGCCAGCCAGCAACGGACCGATATTGATGCTTAGCATAGGCAGTACGAGCATTGCAGTAATGAAATATACAACGTAGGAAGCGACATTTTTGAGCAGTCGTCCCATCGTCACGACACGCCTCGTACGTTGCTGTACCTTGGATTCCCGCTCCAGCACCTTGTCGATTGATTTGTTCACAATGAAAATAATCAATCGTCCAATCAACAGGACAAGGGCGATTTTTACACATACGATAAGAGCATTAATCCAAAATTGGCTGTCGAACCGCTCCGACATCGCAGTCCAAAACTGATTCGTTTTTGCCGCTACCTCGCCGGGAATATCAGTTAAGTTCATCGGCTCTGCGTTTTCTGGTCCCGCTGCGTTGTTGGCCGTTCCTGTCCCCGTATTATTGTTCGCTCCGGTATTTTCCGGTCCGGCGTTCGTATTGGCTGATGCCAGCAGAACGAATGGATTCATTTTATCGCTCTCCCTTCTCTTCGACTGTAACTTCCCCACCCAAGTGGGATGGGGAAATGCGTATTGCTTGTCGTACTAGAATGTTTACCTTCTTGGTAACCTTCTCGTACTTCCTGCGCATACGTGCCCGTCCAAAAGGACGGGAAATGCGTATTGCTTGATAATAAAAGAAGCCTCACCGCTATGCAAGCAGTAGGCTGTTTTACTTCCCTTGCAAATAAATTGCTACTCCAAGCTCGTTCAGCTGGCTTCTAAATCGCTTCATACCCTTCCGCAGTTTCGCGGAATATGCCACGGATTGCTACAGACTGCTCAATCAGAATCTCTCTGACCCGCTCCAGCTCCTCATCCGGAAAATCAATCGACAAGGCACAGCCCGCCGTAATCGTCTTCGGTGTTGGACGGATATCAATCTCAATATCAGCGTATTCAAGCAGCATTTCAGTCCGAAGTGCTTGTTGCGTGGAATCAAAGGCGATCAACATCAGCCAGGCTCCTTTTCATAGTGAACGGACAAGTATAAATTCCTCGCCTCTACCATATACTAGTAACAGTTCATATTAGCGGAGGGGAATCTATGAAACGTCCTGCTGCAATCCGGGAAATCCCGCTCAAAGTGCCTCATACAGATCCCGATGCTGCCCGTCAGCTGACCAGCCGCCTGCAGCTTCATCTTCATCCCGTACCAGCAGATCGCCGGATTGCCGTCGTCTGCATTGGCACGGATCGTTCTACCGGCGACGCCCTCGGGCCGATCATCGGCTCCCATCTGGACAAGCAACGCGGCTCACTGTTCGAGTTGTACGGCACACTGGATGAGCCTGTGCATGCGATGAATCTGGAAAGCACCCTGCAGGACATCAACCGCAGCATCTCCAAGCCTTTCATCATCGGTATCGATGCCTGTCTTGGCCAGTTGAGCAGCGTAGGCTGCATCCAGCTCGGTCCTGGCCCTGTGCGTCCAGGTGCCGGCGTGAACAAGGAGCTCCCGCCCGTTGGCGATATTCATATGACGGGCATCGTGAACGTCGGTGGATTCATGGAATATTTTGTACTCCAAAACACCCGGCTTAATCTGGTTATGCGTATGGCCGAGTTAATGTCAGATACACTTGTCCAGGCTATTCGCGATTGCCGCTCTTACCCGGTTCACGCTGCGACGCAAGAGTAATCGCCTGCTCCTCTTCCGCTGTAAGCGGATAGGACGAGTTTCCCATCTGCAATGGTTTGGCATACATGTAAGTCTCATCACGGCCATGCAGGCCGGTTAGAACAACACCGGTTTTTTCTTCATTAATGATTGCGATCGAGAAGCTCATATCGCTGCCCTGGTTGGAGAAAGCATTGTAGCGCAGCACGCCCACTCTGCCTTTTGTCTCCCTCAAAAGCTGTCCGAATTCCGCAAACTGCCCATCGTAATGCTCTAATCTTGCTCCCTGCTCATCAAGAGAGAGGCGCAGATCCACAATAACATCTTCCAGGCTGGTTACACCAGTCTGTCCCATTACCTGAACATATTGTCTTCTCAGTTTCGTCAGCCTGCGGCCTAGAGCAGCAATCCAGATTACGAGAAGCAACAGCGCCAATACCATCACAACAATTGCTGCGCCATAGAAAGGTGCTTCCACCCATGCCTCATACCATTCATTCATCTTTCCCGTAACGCTCCTAATCTTCTCCCTAGAGGGGATAATGGGTCCGAATCTCGCGTACAGCAAGCACAAGTGCCTCCGCTTCCTCGTCCGTTGTAGAGAAACCGATACTTGCTCTTACTGCGCCTGAATCGGCTGTCCCGGCGCTCCAATGCGCCAGCGGGGTGCAATGATAGCCTGATCTTACGGCAATACCATAATGCTGATCCAATATAAAAGAAAGCTCCGATGCCTCAACGCCTTCCATCGTGAGTGCGCATATCCCGGTCCTTGGGCGCCCTTCAACCGGCCCAAGCAGCCTGATTCCCGCCACGGTCGAAAGCCCGTCCCGTATGCGGTTTATCAGCTCAGTCTCCCGGGCGTGTATAACTGCCGGAGTTACTTCCAGTACATGCTTCACACCTGCTGCTAGCCCGGCCATGCCGGGCGTATTTGGCGTTCCGGCTTCATAACGATCCGGCCTTACGGTCGGCTGAGTCGCCGACTCCGACTGGCTTCCGGTCCCTCCATGCAGCAAGGGGACTGGGTCTAATCTCGGATGAATGTACAGCCCTCCCGTGCCTTGAGGGCCAAGTAACGCTTTATGACCAGGGAAGGCCAGTAGGTCAATCCCCATCGCCTCAACGTCAATGTCCAGGATGCCAGCAGACTGAGCCGCATCAACGAGGAAAGGAATTCCTTGTCGGCGAGTAATCTCTCCAATCTCGGCTATAGGCAGAATTGAACCCAATAGATTAGAGCTATGCGTCGCTACGACTAGCGTTGTATTGGGCTGGATCGCCTCGCGAATCCGGGTTGCCTCAAGCTCACCATGGGCATCCGTCTCTACATAGGTGACACTGATTCCAAGACTCTCTTTCAAATATTCCAGAGGTCTGCGGACGGAATTATGCTCCACGGCAGTCGCCACAACGTGATCGCCGGACTTCAGTATGCCCTTGATGGCCATATTCAGCCCAACCGTCGTATTCGCGGTCAGTGCAATGTCATTAGGATTCGATATCCGCAGCAGCTTGGCCAGGTTTTTTCTTGCTTCGAACAGCACCCGTCCTGACTGGACCGCCATGCGATGGCTCCCTCTTCCTGGGTTAGCCGCACCTCGCATAAGCGTCTCCGTAACCGCATTCACGACGGCCTCAGGTTTGGGCCAAGATGTCGCAGCATGATCGAGGTATATTAACGGCTGATCAACGGCTATGACGCCCACTCACCTTTCCTGACGAGCATAAACGTAACCTTCATTGTGCTCTGTCGAATTTCCCATTAAAAAGCAATAGCATACCTAAGTTTAATCCCTGTCGTAGCAGATTACAACCGAGGTATGCTACTTTAACGAGCTGCTTTCATCTAAAGCTTCAAAGCTTGAGTCATTCATTCCGTATACCTGGTACACAAGAAGAAGTGTTGCTGTAAGTACGGTTCCAGCTCATAGCCCTACTCTGAAAAAATTGATTCGCCACAGGTCATTTCAGACGTTTCCTTCTCGAGTTCAGGACTTTAAAAGGTCCAAAATCCGTTCCAGGTCCTGCTTGTTGTAATAGGCCAGCTCAATTTTCCCGCGCTCGCGGGATGCTTTGATTTTGACCGAGGTTTTGAATCTCTCCCTCAGGTTCTCTTCCAACTCTTCCAGATAAGGGTCGCGCTTCTGCAGCTTATTTTTAGCCGCAGTAGGCTCCAACGGTTTCTTATCCAGCGTTTGGATCGCCTGCTCAAGCTCGCGTACACTCCACTCACTTGATATAGCCTGCTTAGCCAGCTCCTTGCGCAGCTTGTCTTCTTTGAGTCCTGCCAGAGCACGCGCATGTCCCATCGATAATGTTCCACGTGAAACATTATCCTTGATCTCAGACGGCAAGCTCAACAGACGTAGGAAGTTGGCGATATGGGAACGGGATTTACCGACCTTAAGTGAAAGCTCCTCTTGCGTTAAATTGAACTTGTCCATGATGGCATGATAAGCAGCCGCCAGATCAATCGCGTTCAAATCCTCACGCTGAAGATTCTCGATGAGGGCGATTTCCATCGCCTGCTGATCCGTGAAGCTACGAATAACAGCCGGTATGCTTTTCAGCCCACAAAGCTGAGAGGCACGGAAACGACGTTCACCAGCAATGATTTCGTAACCCTTAAGCACGGATCGAACGAGAATCGGTTGAATGACGCCATGCTGCTTGATCGATTCCGCCAGTTCATGAATGGATTCATCATGGAAGGTTATCCTTGGCTGATACGGGTTCGGGCGTAGCTGCTTCAGGTCGATCTCGACCACCTTGTCACCTTCTTGGATCGAAAGAGACGGAATGAGCGCATCCAGTCCTCTACCTAGCCGCTTGCTCATATTGAATCACTTCCTTCGCCAGTTCGAGATAAACTTCGGCGCCTTTGGAACGAGGATCGTAAGTAATGATAGCCTGTCCATGAGACGGCGCCTCACTCAGACGCACATTCCTTGGGATGATCGTTTGATACACCTTTTGTTGGAAGTACTTTTTGACTTCCTCTATAACCTGGATACCCAGATTTGTACGAGCATCGAACATCGTCAACAGTACGCCTTCAATTTTTAGCGATGTATTGAGATGTTTTTGGACGAGCCGAACCGTATTGAGTAGCTGGCTTAGCCCTTCCAACGCGTAGTATTCACACTGAATAGGAATAATGACAGAATCAGCCGCCGTCAAAGAGTTAATAGTAAGAATGCCAAGCGATGGCGGGCAATCGATTAAAATATAATCGTATTCCTGCCGCAGCTGCGAGAGCGACTTTTTAAGCCTAACTTCGCGAGAGATAGTCGGGACCAGCTCGATTTCCGCTCCAGCCAATTGAATCGTAGCGGGAATGATGCTTAAATTGGGAACCGCAGTTGGCGTGACCGCATCATGAGGATCCACTTCATTGATCAAGACGTCGTAAATACTATTTTCCACATCAGCCTTATTAATGCCGACGCCGCTGGTCGTGTTGCCTTGCGGGTCAATATCAACTAGCAGCACCTTCTTCCCTAAGGAAGCGAGGCATGCCCCCAGATTAACGGATGTGGTCGTTTTACCGACCCCGCCCTTCTGGTTCGTTATGGCGATTATTTTGGACAACCTTGTCACCTCAATATTCCCAATCTCGTACAACTGTTCCTACTGCACAATCAAAGATCCGGTATTCACAACCGGGTAGCGTTTGCACAAATAAGTCTGAGGTACGGCGGCCGTAGATGCTGGTAGGCTGGAATCGCCCACACTGTCGAACAATGTATAAAACATGGCCATCTAAAGATAAAAAAAAGCGGCTGCTGCCGCTTATCCTGCGAATCAAGAAGATAGCTGTGGGCAGTTTTGTCGGCATTGTCATGATGAATTCCGCCCGCGTCGCGCATAAAACGCGTCAATCAAGATGAATTAAGTATAAAGGAAACCTTCACGGAATGAAACGGCTTGCGCGGGGATTCAACGCTTCGGAATTTTAATGATGATCTCGTAATGATCCTCATAGTCCTTCTCGTCCGTTTTGATCTGGAGCCCGGAGCCCGACACCATATCAATGGATTGACGGATCGTATTTAAGGCCAGACGAACATCTTTCGTAAAGGAGACTCGCTTCGACTTTTTGGCTTTGGACGTTTCTTTGTAAAAGGCGACTCTCGCCTCGGTCTGCTTGACATTAAGCTCCTTGGACAACACGTCTTCAAGCACCTTCTGTTGCAACTCGGTGGAATCAAGAGCAAGCAGAGACCTTGCATGACGCTCCGTAATTTTGCGCTGGGTAAGGGCCCTCTTAACCGGCTCACTCAGGCCGAGTAATCGGATCTTGTTTGCAATTGTCGATTGACTCTTACCAAGACGTTGAGCCAGGCTTTCCTGTGTCAGACTATGCAGATCAATTAACTTCTGGTAGGCTACCGCTTCTTCAATCGCGCTCAAGCCTTCGCGTTGCAGATTCTCAATCAACGCAATCGAGGCTGCTTGGGAATCATTGAATTCCCGAACTATGGCTGGAATCGTCTCCAGGCCTAGCTTCGTGACAGCACGCCAACGACGCTCACCAGCGATGATTTCATAACGGTCGCCTCTGAGACGGACGACGATCGGCTGAATGACGCCATGTGTACGAATCGTCTGGCTCAGCTCTTCAATTCTCTCGTCATCAAAGATCGTTCTCGGCTGATACGGACTTGTATCAATGCTGCCGATGGGAATTTGCTTGACCTCATCTAGAGCAGCCTTCGGGTCGGTCAGCCCGAAAAGCCGGGAAAATTGTTCTTTCATCATTCTACAACCACCCGAATTCAATGTGCCAATGTCCTTGCTGTAGGATTCCGTGTTGCGGCCGCGCTGGACTTGCTTGGCCCCCAAAGTCACGGATGCGGCACCAGCACCATACTTCTTCTTCACGCTTCCTTCTGGAAGCGGATGGTCACGGCTATTTCGTGCAGCACGGGCAGATTGGAATGCGGCTCCTGCAAAGAACGGCCGAATAAGGCTGCGCGTCAAGTCTTCCCTGCCTGTGAAGGCCGGAAGCATCGCCTCGCGAATCGAGAGCACGCATCCAAACATCACTCTTTCCAATTCGTTGAAGGTCCTTAAATATCCTGCTGGATTTCGCGTTTGCAAGAAGTTTTCACAACTTGCACCTTCTCATCTATGTTCCACGTGGAACATAGATGGAATCTCAGAGGGCAGCTAGCCCTCTTTTAAAGAGCTGATCTCATTTTTGCAAAGGCTGTTTCAGCGGCACGCCCGCCTTACGTGGATAAGCCTTGGGCGTTGAATCTGTTTTACGAATCAAAACGATCGCGCGTTCCGATTGTTCATCGGGAAGTCGCAGCGTCTCAACCTTGTCGAACTGACCGCGCAGCTCACGGATCGCATAACGGGCTTCATCGAGTTCTTCCTGTGGCTGAGCTCCCTTCATCGCGGCGAAAACGCCACCCTTTTGCACGAAAGGCAAGCATAGCTCGCTCAGCCCGGCTAGACGCGCCACAGCGCGAGCTGTGACAATCGCGTAGCGATCACGATGCTGCGGCAAACGAGCAATATCCTCAGCCCGGCCATGCACACACTCGACCCCCTCCAGTCCAAGCTCCTCGCATACATGCTTGAGGAATGTAATTCGCTTATTGAGCGAATCCACAATGGTTATTTTCAGATGAGGGAAGAAAATTTTAAGTGGTAAACTCGGAAAACCGGCTCCAGAACCTATATCGGCCAAACTTGGAGTCGACGACAGGTCGAGGTAGAAGGCAAGCGTAACGGAATCATAAAAATGCTTCTCGAACACCGCATCGCGCTCTGTAATCCCGGTCAAGTTCATCTTCTCGTTCCATTCCACGAGCAGCTCATAATAACGTTGAAACTGCTCCATTTGCCGAACTGAGAGCGGGATGCCCCGCTCTTCCAACCTAGCGCGAAAGCTATCCATAACTAAGTCCATTAAGAACTCCTCGCAGCGCGGGTGCGGCTATAATGATCCAAATGCACGAGCAGAATAGAAATATCTGCTGGTGTAACACCAGCAATTCGCGAAGCTTGACCGATATTCAGCGGACGAATCGTACCGAGCTTTTGCTTCGCTTCGGAAGCTAGCCCATGAACGAGACTATAGTTGATATCATCTGGAATTTTCTTCTTTTCCATCTTGCCAAGTCGCTCTACTTGCAGCTGTTGCTTCTCTATATAACCGGCATACTTGACCTGGATCTCAACCTGCTCTTTCATGTCCTCGCTAAGCTCGTTAGGAGCAGGTGCGAACGGCTCCACCTGTGCATAAGAGATTTCTGGACGGCGCAGCAAGGTGAGTGCATCAATCGTATTTTGCAAAGGAGTCGAATTGAATTCGCGAAGCATAGCCTCGGCTTCCTCCGGACGGATTTTGACCGTGCGAAGTCTTGCAAGCTCTCCCTCTACGAGGGATTTTTTCTCCAGGAATTTGGCATAGCGCTCTTCGCTAATCAGTCCGATTTCATAGCCGGTCGGCGTAAGCCGCAGATCCGCGTTGTCATGGCGCAACAACAGTCGGTACTCCGCCCGGGAGGTGAGCAGTCGGTAAGGCTCATTTGTACCTTTGGTAACCAGATCGTCAATCAAAACGCCGATATAACCTTGCGAGCGCTCAACGATGACCGGATCTTTGCCTTGCACTTTGCGAGCTGCATTGATGCCGGCGATGACACCTTGTCCAGCCGCTTCTTCGTAGCCTGATGTTCCATTGATTTGACCGGCGGTGAACAAGCCCGGCAGCACCTTTGTCTCCAGCGAAGGCCATAACTGCGTCGGCACGACCGCATCGTACTCAATTGCATAACCAGTGCGCATCATCTCAACCTTTTCCAGACCAGGAATAGAGCGCAGAATACCAAGCTGTACATCTTCCGGCATACTTGTCGACAAGCCCTGAACATAGTACTCCGAGGTGTTTTTACCTTCAGGCTCCAAGAAAATCTGATGTTTCGGCTTATCCGCAAAACGTACAATTTTGTCCTCAATCGACGGGCAATAACGCGGGCCTGTTCCCTCTATGACGCCAGAAAACATCGGTGCGCGATGCAGATTGTCGTTGATGATGCGATGCGTATCCTCAGATGTGTATGTTAGCCAGCATGGCAGCTGCTCATTGTTCGCATATTCGGTCTCAAACGAGAAGAACTTTGGCTTGTCGTCGCCCGGCTGGATTTCCATTTTGGAAAAATCGATGCTGTCCTTGTGGACGCGAGGAGGTGTACCGGTTTTGAAGCGCACGAGCTCAAAGCCGTTCTCCTTGAGCGACTGAGACAACCTCAGCGATGGCTGCTGGTTGTTAGGGCCACTTTCGTAAATCAGTTCACCCATGATCACCTTGCCGCGCAAATAGGTGCCGGTCGTCACGACAACCGACTTAGCCCGATACTTCGCACCAGTCTTAGTAATGACACCTACGCAGACTCCATCCTCTACGATAAGCTCCTCCGCCATGCCTTGACGAAGCGTCAATCGAGGCGTTTCCTCAATCGTTTTCTTCATCATATGCTGGTACTCAAATTTATCTGCTTGAGCACGCAGTGCATGAACAGCTGGTCCTTTGCCGGTATTCAGCATCCTCATTTGAATATAAGTTTTGTCGATATTGCGGCCCATCTCGCCGCCAAGTGCATCGATCTCGCGGACAACATGCCCTTTGGCAGGGCCGCCGATGGAAGGATTACATGGCATGAAAGCGACCATATCCAAATTAATTGTGAGCAGCAGCGTCTCACAGCCCATCCGGGCAGCAGCCAGCGCTGCCTCGCAGCCGGCATGGCCGGCGCCAATGACGAGGACATCATACTGTCCTGCAGCATAACTCATTTTTCAAACCTCCTGGTCGGAATTAGCAGGAAACCACCCCGCCTCTCCCTCTTTTATGAAAATAGGTTTTCAATTCCAGCATTCGACGGCATTTAGCGGCATCCCCTGTTGCTTGCTGCCGCTTGCCAGTTATTTATGTTTAATGATGTCGCCTGTTTATCCCCAGCTACATCCTGATTTCAATTCTAACTCAATCATTTATCCCCATGTGGACAATTACTTGCCCAAACAGAATTGCGAGAATATCTGATCGATCAGCGACTCGCCGGCCGTGTCACCTACGATTTCGCCAAGCAGCTCCCAGGCCGCCCGTACATCCAACTGAACCATATCAATTGGAATACCGTCTGCGGTTGCGCTGACTGCATCATTCAACGCGTCTGCAGCTCGATGCAACAATGAAATATGACGCGCATTGCTGACATAGGTCAGATCGGCGCCTTCCAGCTGTCCTTCAAAAAATAGCTCGCGAATGGCCTGCTCCAGATCTTCCAATCCTTGCTCCTGAAGTACGGACATTGGCACAATGCGGCTATTCGGCAACGCGGTCCGAACTTCCTCGACATCAAGCCGCTCGGGGAGATCCGTTTTGTTGATTATAAGAATAACTTGTCTGTTGGCAAGCTTGCCGAGCAGCTCCCGCTCATCCCCATGCAGCGGCTCGTTCCGGTTCAACACCAGTAGCAGCAGCTCCGCTTCCTCAACCGCTGAATAGGAACGCTCCACACCGATTTTTTCCACCACATCCGTCGTTTCTCGAATGCCGGCCGTATCGAGCAGCCTAAGCGGAATACCTGATAATGTCACGTACTCTTCAATGACATCCCGAGTAGTACCCGGTATGTCCGTGACGATTGCCTTACTTTCCTGCACAAGCGCGTTCAACAGGGATGACTTGCCAACATTGGGCCTACCGACGATTGCCGTAGTGATACCTTCACGCAAAATCTTGCCTTCGGCTGCTGTCTGCAGCAGCTTGCGGATCGCTTCCAGAGCGGAGCCGCAGCTATCCTTAATGTAGGAACTCGTCATTTCCTCCACATCATGCTCCGGATAATCGATGTTCACCTCGATATGGGCGAGCAGCTCGATCAAGCTATGACGCAGCGCTTGGATCCGTTTCGACAACGTTCCTTCGGCCTGTTTGAGCGCAACGGTATGCGAACGGTCGGACTTGGAGCGAATCAAATCGATGACGGCTTCTGCCTGCGCCAGGTCAATTCGTCCGTTCAGGAAAGCGCGCTTCGTGAACTCACCCGGCTCCGCGACACGTAAATCTGGCTGGCGAAGTACCAGCTCAAGCACTTTGCGCGCTGCGATCAGCCCACCATGCACTCCGATTTCCACGACATCCTCTGCCGTGAACGAACGTGGACCTTTCATCACCGTGACGAGCACTTCCTCAATTGCCTCGCCACTATCTACATCCACAATATGACCATACGTGACGGTATGACTCGCCGCTTCAGTCAATTTCTGCCGCGATTTTAGAATTCCACTAATGCTCGGCACCGCTTGCGGCCCACTGACACGAATGATCGCGATTCCGCCCTCACCGAGCGCCGTTGCTATTGCAGCTATCGTTTCTTGCATCAACATAATGGAGAAGACTCACCTCGTTAGTCAGCCATAAGCATCAGCTCGCGAGGAGCAGAGAGGCTGGCCGCATGATGGCAAAAAAGCAATGACTATAAGAGCCATTGCCGCCGAATTGGAACTTTATTCATAAAAAGGCCGAGGCCTGTCCATCCTTACTTGCCTTTAAGGGAGACAGCCGCTTTGCCTTTTCCTTTGTTTTTGCTCTTGTTATTACTGGTGTTGTTGCCATTTCCATTATCCTTCTTCGGATCGTTGCCTTTGTTATCCGAATTGCGGACGTACAGGAAGTAGTTCTGGATGATCGTGTAGATGTTCGTGTACACCCAGTACAACGGGAGCGCGGAAGGGAGATTCCAAGCCATAACCAGAATCAGAACAGGGAAGACGAGCATAATCGTATTCATCATCTGCATCTGTGGATTGGCTGGCTGGGACTTCTGCATCATCTTAGTCTGCACATATGTGGTAATCGCCGCAATAATCGCCAAGATGCGCCATTGATCGGGCTCGCCAAGTTGCAGCCATAGGAATTCATGCGTCTTAATGGCGCCATTATAGTAGATAGAGTTATACAGCGCGATAAAGATCGGCATCTGAATCAGCAGCGGTAAACACCCAGCAATCGGGTTCACTTTGTTCTGCTGGAACAGCTTCATCGTCTCTTCTTGCTGCTTCTGCGGATTATCTGCAAACTTCTTACGGAGCTCGGCTAACTCAGGCTGAATGGCCTGCATCGCTTTGGAGCTGCGGTATTGCTTCAGCGTCAATGGTAAAATTAGCGTACGCACGATAATAACCATGAGCAAGATAGCTAATCCGTATTGACCGTTAAACCAGCTCGCGAATTCATCCAGAGCATAGGAGAAGTAATAAACGACGTTAGCTTCCCACCAGTTTCCATTTGCTTTCAGTTGCTCGGTCGTTGTTGCTTTTGACGGATCTGGCATGCATCCCGAGAGGAGTGCTACCAATGAGATCAGGGAGAGCATGACCAGCCATTTGCGTTTTGAAGTAAAGCGCGAAAAAAACATGTAAATCTCCTCTCTGAAAGCCTGTCGCGTTTCAACCTAAACTATACCATATAAAACATGGCAAAGAAACAAGCCTAGAACGGTACAAAAACACCGTCTCCATGGGGGCTCAGCGGGACTTAAGCAGCCCAGCCTTGCGCAGCACATGCAGCACGCTTCTCTCCAACTCTTTGGAGGATTTTCCGACAGCCCCGGCTCTAACGATCAGGATAAAGTCCGTATGGTTCACGATTTTCTCGACATGATGCCGTACAATTTCCTTCACAACCCGACGCATCCGGTTGCGAACAACCGCGTTGCCGATCTTTTTGCTCGCCGAGATGCCAAGCCGGAATGGCTCCGCTTTCGGCTGACGAGACCAATAAACGACAAACTGGCCATTGGCAAAGGATTTTCCGCCGCGATAAGTCCGGGCAAAATCCTCGCGCCTTCTAAGACGCCACTTTCTTTGCATTAGTTCACCGACTCCACGAAATATCGATGCTGCCATTACAAAAAAAAGACCACGCTAGGTGGTCTTTTTCCACAAGCTAGAATTTATATCCGAATGGAATGCATTCTCGCCTTGTCTTCGCAAAAGCATACCTCGTCCAAAGGACGGCGAAGCTATTTGCTTATTCGCCAGGCCGATCACTTTGATTCAGCAGGTCTGCCTAGCGAACACATTTGCATGTTTAAAGGATAGAGCAATTAAGCGCTCAGTTTGCTGCGGCCCTTCTGGCGGCGTGCAGCCAGTACTTTGCGGCCGTTTTTCGAACTCATCCGTTTACGGAAGCCGTGAACCTTTTTACGCTTGCTCACATTAGGTCTGAAAGTCGGTCTCATTACATGCACCTCCCCGCTATAAGTATCGTTCGTCCAACTCGGGCGTCCGCCGCAGCGGATGCAGCAGAACCCGTGGACGATCGAATCATATTCGTCCGTGCTCAAGCAGTAATCCCGAGTTAAAAACGCCTTTTCCCATTTAACCACTTTGACTGTCGAAAGTCAACCGGATCCTTCTTCTGTACACCTTTTAAAATGCTATCCACAACCGAATTTCAATTCCTTCATCTATATTCTTGTGGATAACCAAGTTTGAGGTGGAACCCCGTCACTTTTTAGTAACATGTGTATAAATAAAATGACTTTTGGCGGGATTTGTCGAACTGCGCACAGCCTGTTAACAATATCTAGTGCTGTAGATAACTTTTATACACAAGCAGTAGAGATTGTGGATAATATTCCGCCACTCGTTGAAATAGAGCCTTTCTTTTGCTATGATAGATTTGTTTTTGTTGTGGACGGAGCGTAAATACAACTGGATTTATCAACAGCCTGTGGATAACATTGTGAACAACATGGTCCCCTTCTGTATAACCTTCATCAACAAGTCCCTGCATCTGTGGATGGATGAGCGGCTTACCCCAATAGAATCGACAGTATAACAAGTTTGGCCATCGTTACAACAGGGATAGGAGTGACCGTCTGTGGACAGCCATACCGAGGATTTGTGGCAGCAAGTGTTGTCAATCATCCAAACTAAATTGAGCAAACCGAGCTTCGACACCTGGTTCAAGGCGACGAAAGCCGATTTTTCGGATGAGGGATTGATTGTGGTCACAGCTCCGACAACGTTCGCAGTTGAATGGCTGGAGAGTCGTTATACCAAGCTGGTTCGCTCAACGGTGTCTGATTATGTTGGCAAATCAGTGGACATCCGATTCACGATCGAGGAGAACCGCCCGCCGGAACCCGCACAGCCTGCGCAGCAGCTGATTAAGCAAGCGCCGGCAACTGCGGGGGAGCCGTTCTCCCATATGCTTAATCCGAAATACACCTTTGACACCTTTGTCATCGGTGCGAACAATCGTTTTGCCCATGCTGCCTCACTGGCAGTGGCCGAGGCGCCGGCCAAGGCTTACAACCCATTGTTCCTCTATGGTGGCGTCGGGCTTGGCAAAACTCACTTAATGCATGCGATTGGGCACTATATTATGGAGCACAATCCCAGCACCAAGGTTATGTATATCTCTTCCGAAAAATTCACCAACGAATTCATTAACGCGATTCGTGACAACCGTGGCGAGAGCTTCCGCAACAAGTACCGGAATATCGATGTGCTGCTGATCGATGATATTCAGTTTCTGGCAGGCAAGGATGGGACGCAGGAGGAATTTTTCCATACGTTCAATGCTTTGCATGAGGAGCGCAAGCAGATCGTTATTTCCAGCGACCGTACGCCAAAGGAGATTCCAACACTAGAAGAACGGCTGCGTTCGCGCTTTGAATGGGGACTCATCACGGATATTCAGCCACCGGATCTGGAGACGAGGATTGCGATTCTCCGCAAGAAAGCCAAGGCAGAGAATCTTGATATTCCGAACGAAGCGATGGCCTATATTGCCAACCAAATCGATACGAACATCCGTGAGCTCGAAGGTGCGCTCATCCGCGTTGTCGCTTACTCCTCGCTCATCAATGAGGATATCAGCTCGCATTTGGCAGCGGAGGCGCTCAAGGATATTATTCCTTCCAGCCGCCCGAAGATGATCACTATTCATGATATTCAACAACGAGTCGGCGAATTTTATGGCCTCAAGCTGGATGAATTCAAGGCTCGCAAACGGACGAAGGCTGTCGCCTATCCCCGTCAAATTGCCATGTACCTTTCCCGCGAGCTGACCGACTATTCCCTTCCGAAGATCGGCGAGGCATTCGGTGGCCGGGATCATACAACCGTCATCCACGCCCATGAGAAAATTTCCAAACAGCTGAAGCTGGATCAAGAGCTGTTCAAGATCATTCAGAATTTGACGGAAAAAGTCAAAAATAATATGTAATTTTATCCCCAACTATAAGCAAAAGATAAACAAGCCTATGCACACTCTATACACATGTGGATAGGCTTGTCTCATCATCGTTTTCGGGGCTTATCCACATATCCACCGCCCCTACGACTACTACTACTGTTTTTTTATAAATAACATCATCATAAAAGAACGGCTCCGCCTTCTCTTAAAAAACGAGGACGAATGCCGTCGAACGCCGCCCAAGGAGGAACGCATGAAACTTACCATCTCCAAAAACGAACTCAACGACGCCATCCAGCAGGTGGCCAAGGCAGCTTCAATCCGTCCCGCTATTCCGATTCTCGGAGGCATCAAAATAGATGTGACCCATCAAGGAGTTACACTGACAGCAAGCGACACGGATATTTCCATCCAGAGCTTTATTCCTGCAGAAACCGACAAAATGGTTATTGCCAAAGTCGAGAAACCTGGCAGTGTCGTTATGCCAGCCAAGTTTTTTGTGGAGATTATCCGCAAGCTGCCGGCAGATGACGTGCAGATTGAAGTCGGAGAACATTACCAAACGCTAATTCGCTCAGGATCAACGGATATCCAAATGGTCGGGCTAGATCCAGAAGAGTTCCCTGTACTTCCGTCGATTGAAGAAAACGAAGTGCTCCAGCTTCCAGGTGATCTGCTCAAATCTATGGTTCGCCAAACTGTATTTTGCGCCTCCACCAGCGAACAGACACCAGTACTCACTGGATTGCTCTGGAATCTAACTGAAGGCGAGCTTAAGTTTGTTGCTACTGACCGCCATCGGCTGGCTAGCCGTATTGCAAATGTAAAGACCCCTCCGGGTTATCGTCTAACCAATGTTGTCATCGCCGCCAAAACGATGGTCGAGCTTTCCAAGCTCGTCCCTGACGGAGCCGGACTTGTTGATATTGTCGTTGCCAGCAATCAGGTGCTGTTCCGGCTTGGACACACCCTCTTTTACAGTCGAATGCTTGACGGAACTTATCCCGATACATCCAAGATTATTCCGCAAACATTCAAAACAGAACTCGTATTGGAAACTCGTAAGCTGATCGACTCCATGGAGCGCGCTTATCTGATGTCGCGTGAGGAAAAAACCAATATTGTACGCATTGTTACACTCGAAAATGGAGCGATCGAAATCTCTTCCAGCTCCTCTGAGCTGGGCCGCGTAACGGAGCAGCTAGAGTCTATCCGCCAAAGTGGAGAACCGCTAAAGATCGCTTTCAACTCCAAATACATGCTCGACACGCTCAAAGTTATCGACAGTGATCAGCTCATCATCAGCTTCACCGGTGCAATGAGCCCGATCATCATCCGCCCGGCTGATCATGACAACAGCCAATACATCATTCTGCCGTACCGCACCACCAACTGATGCAATTAAGCGGTCGACCCGTGTGGTCGTCCGCTTTTGCCATCTTTAAGACAGATCGAAACAGGAGAGATTCCCTATGACAACGATCACGATCAAAACCGAATACATCACGCTGGGCCAATTCCTTAAGCTGTCGGACTGTATTGATTCCGGCGGGCAAGCTAAACCCTTCCTCCAGGAAACTAAAGTCGTCATCAACGGTGAACCTGATAATCGGCGCGGCCGCAAGCTGTACAACGACGATCTAGTCGAAATAGAAGGCTTCGGTCCCTTCCGAGTTCAGAGAACATGAACTCCGCATTCGCGGGATGTCCTCCCCACGCGGACATGACAGGCGAGGAGGCCAAACCGTGCATCTAAACCGGATCGCTCTGCGAAATTATCGCAATTACGAGCAACTGGAGCTGGATACAACGCATAAGGTGAATTTGTTCATCGGGCCCAATGCTCAAGGAAAGACCAATTTGCTTGAAAGTATTTTCGCGCTCGCACTGACCAAATCTCACCGTACCGCCAAGGACCGCGAGCTGATCGGCTGGAACGGCAAGGATGCATCCATCCAAGGAGCCGTTGAAAAGCGGTATGGCAACGTGACGTTGGATCTCACTTACTCCGCCCAAGGCAAAAAAGCCCGCATCAATGGACTTGAGCAACGGAAGCTGAGCGGATTCGTTGGAACGCTCAATGTTGTCATGTTCGCGCCGGAAGATCTCGAAATTGTAAAAGGCACACCTGGCGTTCGTCGACGGTTCCTAGACATGGAGATTGGACAGGTTCAGCCGGGTTATTTGCATACGCTGCAGCAGTACGGCAAAGTGCTCATACAGCGCAACAATTACCTCAAGTCGGCGGGCCCCTCCGGCATCAAGCAAGGGCTGCTAGAGGTATGGGATATGCAGTTGGTGGAGCATGGTGTTAAAATTATGAAAAAGAGGCAACAATTCATAGAGAAGCTGAAAACCTGGGCTGCAGCCATCCATTCTGGTATTACAGCTGGTGGAGAAGAGCTGCTAGTCGAGTACCGTCCGTCCTTCGAGATTGGCCCAGCCGAAGATGAATCTGTTTTATTCGAGCAATTTATGTTAAAGTTAACCCAGGTAAAAGATCAGGAATTTCGCCGCGGCGTCACGCTTGCTGGACCCCATCGTGACGATCTGGCCTTCTTTATCAACGGCAAGGAAGCCCAGGTATATGGTTCCCAGGGACAGCAGCGCACGACGGCGCTGTCGCTGAAGCTCGCTGAGATCGAGCTGATTCACGAGGAGATTGGCGAGTATCCGCTCCTGTTGCTGGACGATGTGCTGTCGGAGCTGGATCAGCACCGTCAGACCCAGCTGATTGAGACGTTCCAGGGCAAGGTCCAAACGTTCATAACCGCAACGGGGCTTGAGAGCGTAAATACAAGCCGCTTATCCGATGCGGGTATCTATCGGGTTGAAGGCGGACTTGTAACCCAGTAGCCGCCTCAGCCCTTTCTTGGCGATTCTGCCCCTTCCGGGGCTTTTCATAAAAGAGGAGTGAGGCGGAAGGATGTATATTCACCTTGGTGGAGAGAAGATTATCCGGGCGTCAGAGCTGGTCGCCATCTTTGACATATCCATCGAGCAATCCTCCAAGCTCTCCAAGCAGTTCGTAGCCGGCGCCAAAAAGCGTAAGGACGTGGAACTGATCGGCGAGGAAGAGCCGAAGTCCATCGTCGTCACCAAAAGCCGGGTGTACTACTCCCCTATCTCATCATCCACGCTGAAGAAGCGCGGCCATAACTTCGCTGCTAATTGACGGCGATAGCGGCCCAACATTCCTGGATGCGGCATTCCCGCGTCAGTTGCTTTAGAGCAGTCGAGAGGAGCAGTGAAACAAAGCATGTCTACGAATCCACAACATACGTATGACGAGAACCAGATTCAGGTACTGGAGGGCCTTGAGGCTGTCCGTAAGCGGCCGGGCATGTACATCGGCTCAACCAGCGCCAAAGGTCTTCACCATCTTGTCTGGGAAGTTGTCGACAACAGCATTGACGAAGCGCTAGCCGGGTATTGCGACCGGATCACGATAACGATTCACGAGAATAACAGCATCACTGTCGTTGACAACGGGCGCGGCATTCCAGTCGGCGAGCATCCTAAGCTCAAACGTCCTTCACTGGAAGTTGTCATGACCGTACTACATGCGGGTGGCAAGTTCGGCGGCGAAGGTTACAAAGTATCCGGCGGATTGCACGGCGTCGGTATCTCTGTCGTAAATGCGTTATCGGAGCAAGTTATTGTTCAGGTCAGCCGTGATGGCAATGTGTATCAGCAGGAATACCGCCGCGGTGTACCGCAATACGACATGAAAATTGTTGGCGAGAGCACAACGACAGGCACAACGACGATGTTCAAGCCCGATACCGAGGTGTTCACGGAAACGACGGTATACGATTACGAGACGCTTCAGTCGCGTATTCGGGAGCTGGCCTTCCTCAACAAAGGTGTCGAGCTCGTTTTGGCGGACGAGCGTACGGGTGTATCCAACTCATTCCGCTATGAAGGCGGTATTATCGAGTTCGTTAAGTACCTCAACCGCAACCGCGAGGCGCTTCATGAGCAACCGATCTATGTCGACGGCATGAAGGATGGCATTCAGGTCGAAGTATCGCTGCAGTACAATGACAGCTACAGCGAGAATATTTACTCCTTCGCGAACAACATCAACACGCATGAAGGCGGCACGCATGAGTCTGGCTTCAAAAGTGCTCTGACCCGGATTATCAATGATTATGCCCGTAAGAGCGGCGCGATCAAGGATAGCAACAACAATCTTTCCGGTGACGATGTGCGTGAGGGACTGACGGCTATTATCAGCGTTAAAATTCCTGAGCCTCAGTTCGAGGGACAGACGAAGACCAAGCTCGGCAACAGCGAGGTGCGCGGCATTGTAGAGTCCTTCTTTGCCGAGAAGCTTCAAGAATTCCTTGAGGAGAACCCTTCCGTCTCTCGCAAAATCGTTGACAAAGGCCTATCGGCTTCCCGAGCCCGCGAAGCCGCACGTAAAGCCCGCGAGCTGACACGTCGTAAGAGCGCGCTCGAAGTCAGCAGCCTACCGGGCAAGCTGGCGGACTGCTCTTCCAAGGATGCCAGTATCAGTGAGCTTTATATCGTCGAAGGAGACTCCGCTGGCGGCTCGGCCAAGCAGGGCCGGGATCGGCATTTCCAGGCGATATTGCCGCTCCGTGGCAAAATTCTCAACGTTGAGAAAGCCCGGCTTGACCGTATTCTGTCGAATACTGAGATCCGTGCGATCATCACCGCGCTTGGTACTGGCATTGCCGATGATTTTGATCTGGCCAAGGCGCGCTATCACAAAATCATCATCATGACAGATGCCGACGTCGACGGCGCGCATATTCGGACGTTGCTTCTTACCTTCCTGTACCGTTACATGCGTAAGATTATAGAGGCTGGTTATGTCTACATCGCACAACCGCCGCTGTTCAAGGTCGAACGCAATAAGGTCGTCCGTTATGCTCAGAGTGAGAAGGAACGGGATGCTATCTTTGCCGAGTTCGGCGAGGGCGTGAAGATCAACGTCCAACGTTATAAAGGTCTCGGTGAAATGAACGCTACTCAGCTATGGGAAACAACAATGGATCCAGAGAGCCGCACCATGCTGCAGGTACAGATCGAGGACGCCATTAAGGCTGACCTGATGTTCGATACGCTTATGGGCGATAATGTCGAACCACGTCGCGAGTTCATCCAGCAGTATGCCAAATACGTCACCAATCTTGATGTGTAAATGCAAAAAGCCCGAAGCGATCCTCAGTTCGCTTCGGGCTTTTATTCCTTTTTGAGAGTGAATCTCTTTTTGATCACCTAAAGTCGTGGTCTTTGAAAACCGTCTACCGGCAGGTGGTCATGTAGGCTCTGTCTACTATTTGACCACACGCTTAGGGCTGTAGGCTGCGGCATATCGTCTCATGCGCTGGAAGATGCCTTTATCGGACAACCGCCGAAAAATATACGGATCAGGCATCGTGTTGACCTCGAGAATCCAAGGCTTCAGATCCGTATCTACCGCAACATCAAGGCCAATTTCTTTCAGATTGGGATAACGAACGGAGAGCTGTATGGCCGTTTTTACCCCGATCCTGCGAAGCTTCTCCAAGTACTTTGCTTGAGCATCGGCATTCATGTGAGAGCTCATAAGCGTTTCAAATGGAGTTATCGTTCCACCGCTGTGATAGTTGGTGACGATTTTTGATGGATGCGATAACCGACCGATGATACCGGTCGATTCCCATTGGCCCGAAAGGTTTTGCTGTACCATCACTCGCAGATCGAAGCGGCGTTTGTGATGCTTTAGCAGTTGAATTCCTTTTTGTACTAAATAGCGCCTCTTAGGTCGAACCTGCTCCAGTCCGGTAAACAAACTGTCGAAGCTTTTATACGTACGGATTTTCGTTCCGCTTTGGAAGCGATAGCCTAGTTTATTGCTAAGTTGCTCAACCTTGATTACGCCGTTTCCGAACGTTCCTGAATCAGGCTTGATATAGAGCATTCCGTGCTGATCGAGCATTGAGCGGAGTGTTTGTCTGGTGTAAATGATCGTTTCCGGGACATACCCTCTTAGTTCTTCCGATTGGAGCAGAACCTGGGTTTTGGCCTGCTTGCTGACAACTCGTTGGATAGCCAACCGCCTTCATCCTTCCCAGCCGTTTGGAGTAAGGGGCTGATAGGTCTTTTCCCTGCAATTCTCCATAAGACGGCATTTTTCCGATATGATAAGAGATCGAATAATGATATAATAGAGTGTATTGTCCAATTGTGTGACCTGCTGGAAACCCAGCCCTTTTATGGCGAGCATCTGCTCCACTTATCATATGGCTTCTCCTACTGGATGGAGCTTGGCACCCATCAATTTTTACTCCCGCCACGTTTAAGGAGCCCCCCATTGTGAAACACAGTTAAGATAGGGGGCCAGCGTCTGCGCGGGAATTGCTACCCAACAGGTTATGCCGTTTTCTAGGCTTGACCGCACAGGAGGTAAGTATGGCGGAAGAACAACGTTCCCAGATTAAAGACCGTGATATCGGTACAGAAATGCGCGAATCGTTCATGGATTATGCCATGAGCATCATTGTCAGCCGCGCGCTGCCGGATGTGCGCGACGGACTCAAGCCGGTTCACCGGCGTATATTGTTTGCCATGTCGGAGCTCGGTATGGCTCCGGACAAGCCCTACAAGAAATCGGCTCGGATCGTCGGCGAAGTTATCGGTAAGTATCACCCGCATGGTGACAGTGCCGTATACGAGTCGATGGTACGGATGGCGCAGGACTTCTCGATGCGTTACATGCTCGTTGATGGACATGGTAACTTCGGTTCCATCGATGGCGACATGGCAGCAGCTATGCGTTACACAGAGGCTCGCCTTTCCAAGATTGCGATGGAACTGCTGCGTGACCTCAACAAAGATACGGTCAATTTCATTCCTAACTATGACGGCGAAGAGCATGAGCCATCTGTACTTCCAGCCCGATTCCCGAACTTGCTGGTCAACGGCGTATCCGGCATTGCTGTCGGTATGGCGACAAACATTCCTCCTCACAATCTCAGAGAAGTGACGGATGGCCTTCAAGCGCTCATCAGCAACCCGGACATTACTTCTCTCGAGCTGATGGATTATGTGAAGGGGCCAGACTTCCCGACCGCGGGTATCGTCATGGGTCATTCTGGCATTAGGCAGGCGTACACGACTGGTCGCGGATCCGTCACGATGCGTGCCCGTGCTTCCATTGAGGAGAACGCAGGCAAAGCCCGCATCGTCGTTTATGAGCTGCCTTACCAGGTGAACAAGGCCCGTCTGGTCGAGAAGATCGCCGAGCTCGTTCGTGAGAAGAAGATTGAAGGCATCACTGACCTTCGGGACGAGTCTGACCGCAACGGCATGCGCGTCGTCATTGAACTGCGTCGCGACATTAATCCGAGCGTAACGCTGAACAACTTGTACAAGCATACGCAGATGCAGTCTACTTTCGGGATCAATATGCTGGCGCTGGTCAATGGAGAGCCGCGCACGCTAACGCTGCGTGATATGCTCTACCACTACTTGCAGCATCAGATCGAGGTTATTCGCCGCCGTACGGAGTTTGAACTCAAAAAAGCTCAGGCGCGCGCGCACATTCTCGAAGGCTTGCGAATTGCGCTCGATCATATCGATGAGATCATCGCGCTTATTCGTTCGTCACAAACGGCGGATATCGCCCGCGAAGGACTGATGAGCCGCTTCTCGCTGAGCGTGGAGCAGGCACAAGCAATTCTCGACATGAGGCTCCAACGCCTGACTGGCTTGGAACGCGAGAAGATTGAGGCTGAGTACAACGAACTGCTTGCTCGGATTGCGGAGTACAAAGCGATTTTGGGTGATGAGCAACTGGTACTTGATATTATCAGCACGGAGCTCGCAGAGTTAACGGATAAGTTTGGCGATGAGCGCCGCACTGAAGTGACTATTGGTGATGATGAGATTCTTGATGAGGACCTTATTCCACGCGAGGACGTCATCATCTCCATTACTCACTCTGGTTACGTGAAGCGCCTGCCGGTAACGACATACCGCAGCCAGCGCCGCGGTGGCAAGGGTGTTATAGGCATGGATACGAAGACGGATGATTTTGTAGAGCATCTATTTGTATCCAATACCCATCACTTCCTTCTGTTCTTCACGAACAAGGGTAAGGTGTATCGCCTCAAAGCATACGAGATTCCAGATCTGAGCCGTACGGCTCGCGGAACCCCGATTATCAACTTGCTGCAAATCGAGCAGGGCGAGACGGTCAACGCGGTAATACCAGTAGAAGCATTTGACCCGGATTGCTATCTGTTCTTCGGCACTCGTCAAGGCATCGTCAAAAAGACGCCGCTTGATAATTACTCCAATATCCGTAAGGTCGGACTCATCGCGATTAATCTTCGCGAGGATGACGATTTGATCAGCGTCAAGCTGACGGACGGCAAGCAGGAGATCATTATAGGTACGTCCAATGGTCTTTCCATTCGCTTCCCGGAAAGCGATGTTCGATCCATGGGCCGCTCGGCTACAGGAGTTAAGGGCATTCAGCTGGATGAATCCGACAAAGTGATCGACATGGACGTCGTGAATCCCGAACAGGAAGTTCTGATCGTCACCTCCAAAGGTTACGGCAAAAGGACACCTGTACAGGAATACCGTTCGCAATCTCGTGGTGGCAAAGGGATCAAGACACTCAATGTCACGGAGAAAAATGGACCGCTCGTCTGCTTGAAGATCGTTGCAGAGGATGAGGATCTGATGATCATGACGGAATCGGGAACTCTGATTCGTATGAACATGGACACGATTTCTTCCATGGGTCGCAATACGCAAGGCGTGCGCCTAATCAATATCCGCGACGAGGGTGCGGTGGCTACAGTGACTCGCGTTGCTCGTAGTGAGGAAGTCCAGGATGAAGAATCCGAAGGACAAGAATCTCCATCCGAATCCAATGAGGATCTGCAAGATAATCAGGAGCAATAG
Source organism: Paenibacillus herberti (assembly GCF_002233675.1). Taxonomy (GTDB): domain Bacteria; phylum Bacillota; class Bacilli; order Paenibacillales; family Paenibacillaceae; genus Paenibacillus_O; species Paenibacillus_O herberti. Next base: position 897,232 of record NZ_NMUQ01000002.1, read on the forward strand.
ACGTCGCCAACTGCGAAGCGTCAGGAGGAATTACTATGGCAATAGTAGATTGCGCGCAACTTAAGCCAGGTGATGTAGTGGCGCAGGATGTGCTGACTCCTCTTGGCAGTGTTCTGTTTCACAAAGGTCGTGTCATTACGCTTAGGGAACAGGACATTCTACAGGCATTCCTTGTCCAGCAGGTGAACATTGATCGGGGAGGGCAGCCTTTGGCAGCATCACCAGAACCGGAGATGAGCCAAGATGCTACCCAAAGCGGATTGCATGCGGAATATGAAGCAATGGTTGTACAACTTCGCAAAGGCTACTCCATTTTCGCCGGAGGCGATGTGCTGCCCCTTCTGGACATTAGAGCAAGTTTAGAGAGGCTGCTTACTCATATTCCGGACTATCATGTGATGGCTTTCCGTCCACGCAATGTGGATAGGGAAGAATTCTATTTTCACAGCAGTGTTCTCTCGGCACTGACTTGCTACATGTTAGCTCAGTGGGTCGGTTTGCCGCAGAGGGATTGGATGCAGGTTGCGCTGGCAGGACTGTTGCATGATATCGGCAATATCCGTCTTGATCGCAGCATCGTATCCAAGCCAGGAATACTGAGCTCCTCCGAGATGGAAGAGATGAAGCGGCATACACTGAACGGCTACCAGATGCTCAAGCCAATAGCAGCACTCAATGAAGGGGTAAAGCTTGCGGCCTTGCAGCATCATGAGCGGGTTGACGGAAGCGGGTATCCTCTGGGACTAGCTTCTGATAATATTCATCGTTATGCCAAGCTGGTCGCAATAGCGGATATCTACCATGCTATGACACTGGATAAGATTTATCGTCCAGCTATGTCGCCCTATCTTGTGCTGGAACAGATTGAGCAAGAAGCTTTCGGGAAGCTCGATCCTAGTTATGTGCGTAAGTTTATTGAAAAGGCAACCCAGTTCCAGAATGGCAGCCTAGTTAGACTAAGCGACGGACGCCTTGGCGAAATCGTATTTACGGATCGTACAGCGCCAATCCGTCCCTGGGTATCTACTTCCGGTGACATTGTGAATCTGAGTATGGAGAGACAGCTGTATATAGATGAACTTCTTAGTCGTTGATGTTAAGCCTGGAGCGCTGCTCCAGGCTTTTCTTATGTGCGCCCAGCATGGGCGTTATCTCTAGGGTTCAAGTCCCGAATGGTGAAGGCAGTAGTAGCCATAGCTTAAGGCAAGGGTGTTCACCGTGAGGTGGAATCTGAAGGAAGCTGGCGGCAAATCTCCGGTCTGAGGAACACGAACTTCATATAAGGCTAACGTATGTTGGATGAGGTTGCATAACAAACCAAAGTCCTTACTGCCGAAGACGTATGAGAGTAAATGAAGCAGATAGATGGAGAGGAAGATAGCGCTCTTACCTGGGGAGATCTGTGCGGAAGGCGAAGCAAACTTCGCAACCTTACCCGTGAGGGCAAGCTGAACGTACAGAAGTCAGCAGAGGCCATAGTACGCGGGCTGTTGCAACAGCCCGCGGAAGGGCTGAACATGGACGAGGGATGAGGAATCTTGGCGTTCGAGGATGGATGATGAAAGCAGACAATCCGAAAGGACTTATCCGGGGAAAGTAGCGGTGAATACGCAAGGGCACCCGGAAGGGCGGAGTTCATCAGCGGCACAAAGAGAACGAATCATTCACGCAAGGGAGTGTATCAAAAGATGATCGAGGACGTGCTGTCACGAGAGAATATGCTGTCGGCGCTGGCAAGGGTCGAGACGAATCAAGGAAGCCATGGCGTAGATGGCATGTCGGTAAAAGACTTACGCAGACACATCGTACAAAACGGGCCATCCATTGGTGAAAGCATACGAAACGGAACCTATGAACCGAGTCCAGTCCGTCGGGTCGAAATCCCGAAACCGAATGGTGGAACGAGGCTTTTAGGCATACCAACCGTAACAGACCGCCTCATCCAACAGGCAATTACGCAAGTATTAACCCCTCTATTCGATCCCATGTTTTCCGAACACGCTACGGATTTCGCCCGCAAAGGCGAGGACATGATGCGGTGAGGAAAGCACGTATGTACATGCAAGAAGGCCATCGCGTTGTGGTGGACATTGACATGGAGAAATTCTTCGACCGAATCCATCATGACCGCTTAATGGCAAAGCTGGCGGAACGAGTGACGGACAAAGCCGTGCTGAAACTCATTCGCAGCTATCTGCAAGCGGGAGTGATGGAAGGAGGTCTTGTCCAAGCATCAACGGAGGGAGCGCCGCAAGGAGGTCCACTGAGTCCATTACTATCGAATATCGTCCTTGACGAATTAGATCAGGAACTGGAGGGGAGAAATCTTCGATTCGTGAGATATGCGGATGATTGTAACATTTACGTGAAAACGTGGAAGGCAGGTCATCGAGTGATGGCATCCATCACCGCATTTATCGAGGGAAAGCTGAGACTGAAGGTAAATCGAGAGAAAAGCGCGGTAGACCGCCCATGGAAACGGAAGTTTCTGGGGTTCACGTTCAGCTGGGATAAGCAGAATCCACGAATCAAGATGGCGAAAGCCTCCTTGCAACGAGTGAAAGCCAGGATCAAGGCGATGACTTCCCGGAGCAAACCGATCCCGATCGAGATACGAGTAAAAGAACTGAATCGGTATCTTACCGGATGGTGCGGCTACTACGCATTAGTGGATACGAAGAGTGTATTCCAAGAATTGGATGAATGGACGAGAAGAAGGCTGCGCATGTGTGTCTGGAAGCAATGGAAACAACCGAAGACAAAGGTTAGAAAACTGATGTCGATGGGAGTTCCGAAACAGAAAGCGACGAATGGGGAAATTCGAGGAAGAAATACTGGCGAATTGCATGCAGTCCAATCCTGCATCGTTCACTAGGTAACCAATTCTGGTCGTCTCTTGGACTGAGGAGCTTAACGGACCGATACAAGCTATTGCGGAATCGTTCATGAACCGCCGTATACCGAACGGTACGTACGGTGGTGTGAGAGGACGGGAGCTAGGCGCTCCCTCCTACTCGATTATGTTCTTCTTCTATATAAGAAGTAATTCTGCTCGTTTCTAGTATAGAAAAATAAAATCGAAAAGTTTTAAAAAACACTTGCATCTATATAGGCAGGCGTGATATATTATCTAAGTCGCCGCTGAGAGGCACGACGGAAACAAGCGAAAAACAAGTGAATTTGTTCTTTGAAAACTGAACAACGAGTGAAGCAAGTCAACGTTATAAATGAGCAAGTCAAACACCTTTATGGAGAGTTTGATCCTGGCTCAGGACGAACGCTGGCGGCGTGCCTAATACATGCAAGTCGAGCGGATTGATGAGGGAGCTTGCTTCCGATTCAGTTAGCGGCGGACGGGTGAGTAACACGTAGGCAACCTGCCCTCAAGACTGGGATAACCTTCGGAAACGGATGCTAATACCAGATAAACGGTTTCTCCACCTGGAGAGATCGAGAAAGACGGAGCAATCTGTTACTTGGGGATGGGCCTGCGGCGCATTAGCTAGTTGGTGAGGTAACGGCTCACCAAG
>NZ_NMUQ01000002.1:902317-903143 GCF_002233675.1 Paenibacillus herberti
AAAACACCTTGTACCTTGAAAACTGGATACGAACGATATGAAATGCTGAAACATCCGATAGCTGTTGCTTACCTGTCAGCTTGTCTTCGGACAAGGTGAAGCGAAGGTTCGTTAGAACCGGAGCATTGGTTAAGCTACTAAGAGCGCACGGAGGATGCCTAGGCGCCAGAAGCCGAAGAAGGACGTGGCGAACCACGATAGGCCTCGGGGAGCTGTAAGCAAGCGTTGATCCGGGGATTTCCGAATGGGGAAACCCAGCTGGAGTAATGTCCAGTTACTGCGATGTGAATACATAGCGTCGCGTGAGGCATACCAGGGGAACTGAAACATCTAAGTACCCTGAGGAAGAGAAAACAATAGTGATTCCGTCAGTAGCGGCGAGCGAACGCGGATTAGCCCAAACCAAGGGGCTTGCTCCTTGGGGTTGTGGGACGTCTCACATGGAGTTACAAAGGAATGGGTTAGGCGAAGAGGTCTGGAAAGGCCCGCTACAAGAGGTAAAAGCCCTGTACCCAAAAGTCCATTCCCTCCGAGACGGATCCCGAGTACCGCGAGACACGTGAAACCTCGTGGGAATCCGGCAGGACCATCTGCCAAGGCTAAATACTCTCTGGCGACCGATAGTGAAGCAGTACCGTGAGGGAAAGGTGAAAAGCACCGCGGGAGCGGAGTGAAATAGAACCTGAAACCGTGCGCTTACAAAAAGTCAAAGCCCTATTACTGGGTGATGGCGTGCCTTTTGTAGAATGAACCGGCGAGTTACGTTCACGTGCAAGGTTAAGTCGGGAAGACGGAGCCGCAGCGAAAGCGAGTCTGAATAGGGCGA
>NZ_NMUQ01000002.1:903153-905393 GCF_002233675.1 Paenibacillus herberti
AGTACGTGGATGTAGACCCGAAACCGGGTGATCTACCCCTGTCCAGGGTGAAGGTGCGGTAACACGCACTGGAGGCCCGAACCCACGAATGTTGAAAAATTCGGGGATGAGGTGGGGGTAGCGGAGAAATTCCAATCGAACCCGGAAATAGCTGGTTCTCCCCGAAATAGCTTTAGGGCTAGCCTCGGTGTTGAGCATGCTGGAGGTAGAGCACTGATTGGGTGCGGGGCCCGCCAAGGGTTACCAAGTCCAGTCAAACTCCGAATGCCAGTCATGTATAACCGGGAGTCAGACGGTGAGTGCTAAGATCCATCGTCAAGAGGGAAACAGCCCAGATCATCAGCTAAGGTCCCCAAGTGTGTGTTAAGTGGGAAAGGATGTGGAGTTGCCCAGACAACCAGGATGTTGGCTTAGAAGCAGCCACCATTTAAAGAGTGCGTAATAGCTCACTGGTCGAGTGACTCTGCGCCGAAAATGTAACGGGGCTAAACACACCACCGAAGCTATGACATGTACCATTAGGTACTTGGGTAGGGGAGCGTTGTGTATGGGTAGAAGTCAGACCGTAAGGACTGGTGGACAGTACACAAGTGAGAATGCCGGTATGAGTAACGAAAAGATCAGTGAGAATCTGATCCGCCGAAAGCCTAAGGGTTCCTGAGGAAGGTTCGTCCGCTCAGGGTAAGTCGGGACCTAAGGCGAGGCCGAAAGGCGTAGTCGAAGGACAACAGGTTGATATTCCTGTACCACCGTAAACCGTTATGAGCAATGGGGTGACGCAGAAGGGTAGTAACGCGGACCGATGGATGTGTCCGTCCAAGCAGTGAGGCTGGTTTGTTGGCAAATCCGCAAACCGTATAAAGCTGGGCTGTGATGGGGAGGGAAAATTATAGTACCGAAGGTTATGATCTCCAGCTGCCAAGAAAAGCCTCTAGCCAGGTGAAGGTGCCCGTACCGCAAACCGACACAGGTAGGCGAGCAGAGCATGCTAAGGCGCGCGGAATAACTCTCGTTAAGGAACTCGGCAACATGACCCCGTAACTTCGGGAGAAGGGGTGCCTCGGTAGGGTGAATAGCCCGAGGGGGCCGCAGTGAAAAGGCCCAAGCGACTGTTTAGCAAAAACACAGGTCTGTGCGAAGCCGTAAGGCGAAGTATACGGGCTGACGCCTGCCCGGTGCTGGAAGGTTAAGGGGAGCGGTTAGGAGCAATCCGAAGCTGTGAACCGAAGCCCCAGTAAACGGCGGCCGTAACTATAACGGTCCTAAGGTAGCGAAATTCCTTGTCAGGTAAATTCTGACCCGCACGAATGGCGTAACGACTTGGGCGCTGTCTCAACGAGAGATCCGGTGAAATTTTAATACCTGTGAAGATGCAGGTTACCCGCGACAAGACGGAAAGACCCCATGGAGCTTTACTGTAACTTGATATTGGACTTTGGTACGATCTGTACAGGATAGGTGGGAGCCTAAGAAGCCGGAGCGCCAGCTTCGGTGGAGGCACCGTTGGGATACCACCCTGATCGTATCGGAGTTCTAACCTGCTGCCGTGAAACCGGCAGAGGGACCGTGTCAGGTGGACAGTTTGACTGGGGCGGTCGCCTCCTAAAATGTAACGGAGGCGCCCAAAGGTTCCCTCAGAATGGTTGGAAATCATTCGAAGCGTGCAAAGGCATAAGGGAGCTTGACTGCGAGACCTACAAGTCGAGCAGGGACGAAAGTCGGGCTTAGTGATCCGGTGGTACCGAATGGAAGGGCCATCGCTCAACGGATAAAAGCTACCCTGGGGATAACAGGCTTATCTCCCCCAAGAGTCCACATCGACGGGGAGGTTTGGCACCTCGATGTCGGCTCATCGCATCCTGGGGCTGAAGTAGGTCCCAAGGGTTGGGCTGTTCGCCCATTAAAGCGGTACGCGAGCTGGGTTCAGAACGTCGTGAGACAGTTCGGTCCCTATCTGTCGTGGGCGCAGGAAATTTGAGAGGAGCTGTCCTTAGTACGAGAGGACCGGGATGGACGTACCGCTGGTGTACCAGTTGTTCCGCCAGGAGCACAGCTGGGTAGCTACGTACGGACGGGATAAGCGCTGAAAGCATCTAAGCGCGAAGCCCCCCTCGAGATGAGATTTCCCAGTATGTAAGACCCCTAGAAGACGACTAGGTTGATAGGTTCGAGGTGGAAGCGCAGCAATGCGTGCAGCTGACGAATACTAATCGGTCGAGGGCTTATCCAAATCAGTGAAG
>NZ_NMUQ01000002.1:905403-1001359 GCF_002233675.1 Paenibacillus herberti
AGGTTCGAGGTGGAAGCGCAGCAATGCGTGCAGCTGACGAATACTAATCGGTCGAGGGCTTATCCAAATCAGTGAAGCAACAGCCGGTCAGCACGGCGTATCGTTCGATCCAGTTTTCAGGGCGCAAGCCTACGCCTTGAGTAATGCAGCACGTTTGGTGGCGATGGCGGAAGGGAACCACGCGTACCCATCCCGAACACGACCGTTAAGCCTTCCAGCGCCGATGGTACTTGGACCGCAGGGTCCTGGGAGAGTAGGACGTCGCCAAGCACAATGCAAACCGTACCGCCACATCTTCGGATGTGGCGGTTTTTTGTTGTAATGCTGTTCTAAATTGGATTACTTTTCTAATTGGAACCCAGTCTTACATTCACTTTATACAAATAAAGGCCGTTAAATTCCCTTGAAAGAAGGGTAATGAAGACTGGGGTAAGGCAGATTAGCGATGATAATAAGAAAAGAATGGTTCTTCAAATGGTAGCTTTAGAACACCGTCTCTTTTTTCGTTGTGCAAGCGGATAAGAGCATAAACAAGTGGAGCCTGAAGCCATAGGTGAATTATTAAGTATCCAATTAAAAATGTGATTTCAGTCCAAGGGTATAGAGCTGCAATGGAGCAGATTCCAATCCAAAGTGTATGCAGCTGTAATCTTTGGAATACGGAGAGCTCTATGGGTAGGACAGGCATGTAACCAGGAAAAGGCAAGTCCCTTCTCCACTGCCAGCGACTTGAGATAGACTCTAGTGAACGGCGGCGCAGCAGCGCCATGCGAATGACAACTGCATGCAGAAACGGAATTAGAAATACACCTGTTACTAGGCTGATCACTGCTGGCAAAGGATCTGCTATGAGCAAGGAAATAGCAAGCAGCACTCCTGAGCTATAATAATAGCGAATAAAGCCAGCCGTAAAAGGAATCTTGCGGACAAGACGGTATTGATAGATCGTAGCTTCCTTTTGTTCAGAAAGAGGCTGGAACATGGGCATCTCCTTGGTAACCACAATGGAATGAGGCGGAAAACCCACCATTTAGGGGGATAATCACCAGTCGGGAACTGGAGCATAAGATGTATCAGTCCAGCAAGCAAAACCGACTCTTGCTTATTATACTGAAGATAAGGTATAAATTGCTAGAATTGAGGACATGATGATAATATCATTTTACTTGAAAGAAAGGCGGATGACTGATGCATGATGAAACATTATGCAAATGCATCGTGTGCGGCGAACTAAAGCCCCATGATCAGGGACTTCGAATTGTAACTGAATTTATTTGTGGCAGCTGCGAGAATGAAATGGTTCAAACTGATGTGTTGGATGAAAAATATCCCTTCTACGTTCACCAGATGAAGCAGATCTGGATCCATAAAAACGCCTAAGTTTTCACCGCTAGCCGGTGAAAGCTTTTTTTTGTGGCTATGTCTCTTTACAATTAAGAATAGCAATAGCCAATGAGAGAATGTGAGGATATAGATGAAGATGAAAATAATTACGATGCCCATTGTGGAGATGCTGCAAAGGCATGCAGAGAAGGACCCGCTTTCCTTTCACGTTCCAGGACATAAAGGCAAAATTCCGCTGAGCAATGTTGGTGAGATGTCTGCCGAGGAGCAACTGTCCATAAGCCAGTCAGACTCCTGGTCTCTGTTTGAGGCCATTTTCCCAATCGATGTGACGGAGCTAAGTGATACCGATGATCTGCATGATGCTGGTGGTGCCATTGCGGAAGCTCAGCAGTTGGCGGCAAATTTTTTTGGCGCTGAGGAAACGTCTTTTCTGGTTGGGGGAAGTACGGCTGGCAATCTATCGCTTGTATTGGGCTGCTTTGAGCGGGGGGATGTGATTCTCGTACAGCGAAATGTACATAAATCGGTACTGAACGGGCTTAAGTTAGCTGGAGCATCCGTTGTGTTTCTGGACACAGAGCATGATTCCACAAGTGGGCTTCCAGATCTACCGATGATAGGAACCGTGGAAAAAGCTCTTAACCGTTGGCCGCATGCTAAAGCGGTATTCCTTAGTAATCCCAGCTATTATGGCTGGTCGCGCAATTTACATCCTTATGCCGAATTGGTCCATCAGTGGGATCGGCTGCTGCTTATTGATGAGGCTCACGGAGCTCATTACGGACTGCATCCGCGGTTCCCATCCAGCGCTCTTCAGGCAGGGGCCGATGCGGTTGTCCAATCTACTCATAAAACACTTCCAGCAATGACGATGGCAGCAATGCTGCATATGCAAGGGGACAGATTGAACCGCGATAGGGTCAAGCAAATGCTTGCGGCGTTACAAAGCTCTTCTCCTTCGTATCCCTTGATGGCTTCATTGGATATGGCTAGAGGAATGCTTTCACAGTATGGTGCAAAATGGTTTGAGCCTGGCCTGCATGCAGCTGATGCCATAAGGGGTTGGTTAAGAGAGCGGAGTAGCCGGTATGGATTGGCCGAGGATTTGCTGCATAACGAGGACATCCGTACGGATCCGTTGAGGATTGTTTTTTATGACCAAGAGGGAAGTGAAACGGGGATCGAGCTGCAGAAGCAGCTGGAGCGTAGAGGATGCTGGGCGGAAATGGCGGATGACCGCTATGTCGTACTTCTCGTTGGTGCGCAGAGTTCAAGCGAGGAGACAGAGCGGCTGCTGGAAGCGCTGATCGATATGGAGAAAGAAGATAACGGATCTGCAAGCTCGCCAAGTGTTAGGATAAAAATGGCTGATGAAGCTCATGGAATTCCGGCAATTGAGGGAGGCAGCTCGGTTATAAAGCCAATAACACGCGAGCTGGCAGAGCCGATCGTGTTGGAGCGATTTCCTCTGGAGCCGCATAGGCTAGAGCAGATACCCCTTTTACAAGCCGTTGGAAGGAAAAGTGGCGAGACGATCGTGCCGTATCCACCGGGAATCCCGATTTTAATGGAGGGGGAAACGATCCGGAAGGAAACGGTAGAGCTGATGAGTCGGCTTCAGGCAAGTGGTGTGCGTTTCCAGGGAATGAAGCTGTCTGAAAAAGGGCTTGTAAGGGTAATGTGTATTGAAAGTGTGTAATACTTTGCATGACCTGGCTTAGGGTCAGATTGTAATGCATCACAGGTTTCATTCTAGGTTCAAGCCCATTGTCATGGTATGATAGGAGAAACCATCACGCAGGGAGTATGAATGTGAGCAAAGGATTGTTTATTACGATAGAAGGCGGCGAGGGAGCCGGAAAAACGACCCTCATAAAGCTGCTGGAAGCTGAACTTCAAGCAAAAGGGTTGCCCGTGCTGATTACTCGTGAGCCAGGTGGGATTCCCATCGCAGAGAAAATTCGCGAGGTCATCCTTGATCGTTCGCATACGAGCATGGATGGACGTACTGAGGCGTTGTTATATGCGGCGGCGCGCAGGCAGCATCTCGTCGAGAAGGTTGTGCCTGCGCTGGAAGCCGGCCACTGGGTCATATGCGACCGCTTTATAGACAGCAGTTTGGCTTACCAAGGCTACGCCAGAGGGCTAGGCATGGAAACAGTGCGGGAAATCAATCGTTATGCGATTGAACAATGGATGCCGGATGTGACGCTTTATCTGGATCTGCCTCCCGAGCTTGGGTTAGCCCGCATCGCGGCAGCCAGTCAGCGTGAGGTGAATCGGCTTGATTTGGAAGCAGAATCGTTTCACCGCAAAGTTCGGGAAGGTTATTTGCTGCTACAGGAGCAAGAGCCAAAACGGATCGTTAAACTGGATGCAAGCGGAACACCGGAGGATATTTTCAAGGAAGCAAGTCGGATCATCTTAAGCCTACAAGCAGGAATTAAGGCGGAAAATGTCTAATTTTTACTTATAGAATAGGAGGGGTGAGGATGAAGCTAGTCATCGCCGTTGTTCAAGACAAAGACAGCAATCGGCTCTCGAATGCACTGGTTCGTGAAGGGTTTCGAGCTACTAAGCTTGCCAGCACGGGGGGCTTTCTTAAGGCGGGCAACACCACATTCATGATCGGGATTGAGGATGAGCGGGTTCATGAAGTGTTGCATTGCATCCGCTCCAACTGCAAGGTGCGTGACCAACTGGTGACGCCGGTGTCGCCAATGGGCGGAACGACAGACTCCTACATCCCATTCCCGGTAGAGGTTCAAGTAGGCGGCGCAGCTGTATTCGTGCTTCCAGTTGAACGTTTCGAACACTTCTAATAGGAGCCGATAACCGATGAAAATTGATCCCGGGTACCGGCCAGTTGGCCAGGACCGATTACGCGACAATACTGCCGGCCGCCCGGTGCAAGCTAAGTCTTTCGCCGATGCTATGCTCCAGCAGAACGGCAATCGCACCAGAGAAGAGCTAGCACAGAAGCTGCAAGACATCCAAGCGCAGGGAGAACGGCTAGCCCGTTCCATGACGGTGCGCGAGCTTAAGGCTTACAAGGCGATGGTCAAGCAGTTCCTGGAGCTGACGGTCCGCCGCGGCGTCGGCATTAAGGATGTGCGCAGCATGGATCGCAGAGGGCGGATCAAGCGGCACAAACTGCTCGATGAGGTTGATGAGAGCCTGCTGGCCATGGCCGAGGAGCTGCTGCAGAGCGAGCAGGGCAGGATGCAGTTGCTGCAGAGCGTCGGTGACATCCGCGGCATGCTGATTAATTTGCTATTCTGAAAGGAACACCGATGAAACTTGCAGCTATTCCCGGCCAAGAAAAGGCCAAACAAATTCTGCAGCATGCGCTTCGCAGCGGCAGGGTATCCCATGCTTACCTGTTTGCCGGGCCAAGCGGAACCGGCAAGCTTCAGGCGGCGCTTGCATTCGCGCAGGCGCTTTTTTGCCTATGCGGCGGCGATGATGCCTGCGGGGAGTGTCTGGAATGCCGCAAGTTCGAACACGGCAATCAGCCTGACTTGCATCGCATCGCGCCGGACGGGCAGTCCGTCAAGCTCGGCCAGATTCAAGAGCTGCAGCGAGAGATGTCCTATCGGACATCCGATAGCAGCAGCCGAAAGGTATATGTCATCGAGAAGGCAGATTCGATGACGCTGCAGGCGGGCAATAGCCTGCTAAAATTCCTCGAGGAGCCAGTTTCGCCGACGGTGGCGATTTTGCTTGCGACGCATACAGGTGCAGTACTGCCGACAATCGCCTCGAGGTCACAACCGGTTCCATTTCTTCCTTATTCCGCCGAACAAATGCTAGAGCAGCTAATTGCCGAGGAGCATCCTCCGGTGTTGGCTCGAGCGGCGGTGCATTTGGCCTCGGGATTAGACGGAAGCCGCGCTATTATTGAACAGATTGGGTTTGCAGAAATCCGAAATGTAGTGATACAATTAGGTAAGGAGAGCTTGTCTCGATTTACTGCGGCTTTGGTGACCATCCAGCAGCGTCTGTCGAAGACAGACCTGGGCGCCGATTCGCAGCTGCTTTTGTCCTTATTGGTATTGTGGTTTAGAGATATGATTCATTATCAGGCCGGACGGTCGGATAAGATGGTTTTTATAGATCAGTTGGAATGGATTAGTGCCCATGCCTTCACGAAGCCGGTATCTTACTGGGTGTCGTGCATGGAGCTTACGCTGCAGGCAGCGGGGATGATCAAGGCGAATGTCGCTCCCCAGCTGGCATTAGAGCAATTAATGGTACGTCTACAGGAGGGCTAAATCCTTGTATAATGTCGTCGGTGTCCGCTTCAAAAAAGCGGGCAAGATCTATTACTTTGATCCCGTCGAGCATCCCGTAGGCACGGACCATTACGTTATTGTGGAAACGGCTAGGGGTGTGGAATACGGCAAAGTCGTAGTCGGACAGAAACAGGTAGAAGAATCGGACGTAGTTCTCCCTCTCAAGAAAGTCATCCGCATCGCCAGCGACCAGGACGCCAAGGTAGTTGATGAGAACCGTGCCGCTGCCCAGGGAGCTTTTACAACCTGCTTGGACAAGATTCGGGCACATGGACTCAAAATGAAGCTGGTGGATGTAGAGTTTACGTTTGACCGCAACAAAATTATTTTTTATTTTACGGCAGAAGGTCGTATTGATTTCCGTGAACTGGTCAAGGATCTGGCCAGCGTGTTCCGTACCCGGATTGAGCTGAGACAAATCGGCGTACGGGATGAAGCCAAGATGCTGGGAGGTATCGGCCCTTGCGGGCGGGTTCTCTGCTGCTCCTCCTGGCTGGGTGATTTTGAACCTGTGTCGATCAAGATGGCGAAGGATCAGAGTCTTTCCCTCAACCCTACGAAAATCTCTGGATTATGCGGCAGACTTATGTGTTGCCTGAAATTTGAGCATGATAACTATGAGAGCGTGCGGGAAGAGATGCCTTCTGTCGGCAAGACGGTTGTCACCTCGCTCGGGGAAGGCCGCGTCACAGGTATCAATGCATCGTCCAAGACGGTATATGTCCAGCTCTATGATGTGAGTGGACGGCCGAAGGAACTGCCGATTGATGAAGTTGTAATCAAGTAAGGCCGGCTCTTAAGCCGGGCTTGGACGTCATGCAACAAAGCTCTGGGGTGTGAGTTCTTGGACAATAAAGATCTTTTCCTGCATTTGGATGAGCTTGAAACAAAGCTTGGGGGATTTCACAAAGAGCTGAGAGAGCTGAAACTTAGCGTCAAGCAATTGCTTGAGGCGAACAAACAGCTTTCTATAGAGAATCGGCAGCTCCGAAAGGTGCTCAAAAGAGAAACCAACCCTCATCTTGATCCGGCCCGGCAGCCGGCAAAGGCCGGAAGTGTTGCTTCCGCGTCGAACTCCCTGCCTGAGGATCCATCAAGAGAAGCTGATGTTTCAGCCGTTGGAGAAGGGCATGATAATTTGGCCCGTTTATATTATGAAGGTTTTCATATTTGCAATGTAAATTACGGTCATTTGAGAACAGAAGGGGATTGCTTGTTCTGTCTCTCGTTTTTGAACAAATAGTTCTTACAAGGACCCGCTTGCGGGTCCTCTTTGTCGTAATGGGGCGTTTCAGCTTATCCCACATGACTATTGTTCATGTCCGCAGGAAGGAGTTAATGATGGAGTTTGATTTACTGCCCAGCGAAAGGCTGGATGATCTGCTATCCCATAATCTGCGTATCATCCAAAGCCGGGAGGTATTCAGCTTTTCGATGGATGCGGTGCTGTTGGCACGATTCGCAGGCATCCCTAAACGCGGGAGGATTATTGATTTATGTACCGGCAACGGAGTTGTCCCTTTGTTATTGTCGACCCGGACTTCGGCCTCTATCGATGCGGTTGAAATTCAGCCGCGACTTGCCGACATGGCGCGCAGAAGCGTGGAGCTGAACGGACTGCAAAATCGCATCCAAGTGGTCGAGGGTGATCTTAGGGAACAAGCCAAGCTGCTTGGATACGGGAAGTATGACGCTGTGACGGTTAATCCACCGTATTTGCCGCCATCCAGTGGGGATCGCAACGAAAACGAGCATTATGCGGCAGCAAGGCATGAGATGAACGGTACGCTGGAAGAAATTGTGGAGCAGTGTGCCAGGCTTTTGCGGACGGGCGGGAAAGCTACGATGGTACATCGCCCAGCAAGGCTTGTTGAGATTATCGCGGCTATGACCCGTTGGAAGCTGGAGCCGAAACGGATTCGTTTTGTGCATCCTCATGCTGGCGCGGAAGCGAATATGGTGCTGATCGAGGCGATGCGCGATGCCAAGCCTTCGGTGAGGCTGTTGCCACCGCTTATCGTTTACAGGGATCAGCAGCAGTACAGCGAGGAAATTATGGAGATTTATTTTGGACAAGAAAGGGGGAAGATGGATGCAACTGCAGAAGAGCTTCGCGCAGACGGATAAAGGCACGCTGTATCTCGTAGCAACGCCGATCGGGAATCTCGAGGATATGACGATGCGCGCGATTCGAATTCTCAAGGAGGTCTCGCTTATCGCAGCGGAGGATACCCGTCAGACTCGCAAGCTGTTGAGCCGATTCGAGATCGAGAATCGATTGGTCAGCTATCATGAGCATAACAAGGCGGCGAGCGGCCCCGAGTTGTTGCGGTTGATGGATGAGGGCAGCAGTATTGCGCTCGTCAGCGATGCTGGAATGCCGGCTATCTCCGATCCGGGAGCGGATCTCGTGCGTGAAGCGGCACAGCGAGGAATTCCTGTCGTGCCTGTGCCGGGAGCCAATGCAGCGTTGTCTGCGCTTATTATGTCCGGTCTTCCGACAGAGCGATTCACTTTTGCTGGCTTCCCTCCACGGGATAAGAAACATTTGGATAAGTGGCTACAGGAGCTGAAGTTGCTCCCGGGAACGCTTTTGCTATATGAGTCGCCCCATCGGATCAGCAAAACGCTGCCTATCCTGCTGCAGGTTCTCGGTGATCGGGATGCGGCTATGATTCGTGAGCTGACAAAGCGTCATGAGGAGGCTGTGCGCGGCACAATCTCGGAGTGTATCACTCATTTGGAGGAGCATCCACCACTAGGAGAGTATTGTCTCGTTATTGCGGCGGGTGAGCCGGAGGAGGCTCTTCCTGGCTCTATCTGGTGGGAGCAGCTCGACTTGGAGCAACATGTGGAGCATTATGAACAGCAAGGTAGCGACCGTAAGGAAGCGGTCAAGCAGGCTGCTGCTGACCGGGGGCTCTCTAAGAGAGACGTATATAATGAGGTTATGCGCAAATAATTCATAGAGTCAGCTGTAGCTACATGGGCTGCTCAATGGATGGATTTCACGTAGAGGAGTAAAAAAAGACCTTCCTGGGCTACAAAGAGCTCAGGAAGGCAAGTAAGGAGTATAAAAAGGTTAGAAATACCTTGGGTTAAGTTGCTAAAAACAATTATAACTGATTTTTTCTATTTTGTCACAGGGGTAGGCATTTCAGAAAGACAAGCATTGCAGACAATTTTTCCTTTGAAGTACGAAACGTTTTCAGCGTTGCCGCAGAAGATACAAGCAGGCTCATATTTCTTGAGCATGATGCGCTCCCCATCAACATAAATTTCAAGCGCGTCCTTCTCACCAATACCCAGCGTACGGCGAAGTTCAATCGGAATAACGACACGTCCAAGCTCGTCCACTTTACGGACAATACCGGTAGATTTCATCATTAGCAAATTAACCCCTTTCATATATCGTCATTGTTCGACATAATACTACTTTTTATGATTTCAATAATACCAACGATTCCCAAAACAGTCAACCTGTCTTTTCTTGCGCGAATTGCATAAGAATGGAGCATTACAAGCCATGTAAGGGAATGGAATCTTAGATAATCTTACTACAAGCTGAATTCATTTGGAAATGAAAATGCGACAACATTCGACAAACAACCTATGATTTTGTCGAAAATATGAACAGAAAGCCGGGTGGGAGTAAATGACGAGACTAGAAGAGGAAAAAGTTTTCAAAGATCCTGTCCACAAATACATCTATGTTCAGGATCAATTAATCTGGGATTTAATCAATACGCCAGAGTTTCAGCGGCTGAGAAGAATTCGGCAACTCGGTACGACTTATTTAACTTTTCATGGTGCTGAGCACAGCCGATTTAGCCATTCCTTGGGCGTTTACGAAATAACTCGCCGCATCATATCGCAATTCGAAAGAAGCGAGTATCGGGACTGGCCGCGAGAGGAAAAGTTGGTCTGCCTTTGTGCGGCGTTGCTGCATGATCTGGGACATGGTCCCTTCTCCCATTCCATTGAGGAAGTCATGGAGTTCGACCATGAGGAGTGGAGCTGCCATATAATAGAAGGTAATACAGAAGTGAATCGCTTACTCAGCGCTGTAGAGCCTGATTTTCCAACTAAAGTTGCCTCGATTATCCGCAAGACTTATGAGCAGCCGATCGTTGTCAATTTGGTTTCCAGCCAGATGGATGCGGACCGGATGGACTATTTGCTCAGGGATGCATATTTCACTGGAGCTAACTACGGAACCTTCGATCTGGATCGAGTTCTACGGGTATTGAGACCTCATCAAGGGCGAATTGTGGTGAAGGAAAGTGGCATGCATGCGGTAGAGGATTATTTGATGAGCCGATACCAAATGTACTGGCAAGTTTATTTTCACCCTGTTACTCGCAGTTCCGAGATTATTTTGCGCAAAATTCTTCTCCGAGCCCAAGAGCTTTGCCACTCCGGCTACTCCTTCCGCTGGATTCCCGAGCCAATCATGCGGTTGTTCCGACAAGAGCTTGATGTCCCTACTTATTTGAAGTTAGATGAAGCACTTGTGCAAACGGCTTTTGCTGCGTGGACCGAGGAGGAGGACAAGTTGCTGGCAGGGTTATGCTCTAGATTTCTTCATCGCAAATTGTACAAGTATATAACCTTTGATCGGGAGCATGAATCAGAAGCACAGCTCTGTTTAGAGGAGTTGGTTGCTGCAGGAATGAATCCAAATTACGAGTTGGAAATTGATTTTCCGTACGATCTTCCCTATCATGTGTACCGTTCCCCTGTGGAGGGGCAGAGCGAGGGTGGACGAGGTAAACCTCCGATTCTGCTGCTTGAGCCACATGGCGGATTGACGGAAATTTCGCGGCGCTCCGATGTGGTGCAATCGATTACGGGTATGCATCGAGGGCAGTACCGTCTTTACTATGATGAGGAAGCGGCTAAGCTGATTTCACATCGCCTAAAACCCGGCGTTCTGACCAGACTTGGACTGGACGCGTAACGAGAAAGGAGTCGAACGATGACTGGATTAATCGACACACATACACATTTGGACTCAACTAAATTCGACAATGACCGCGATGAGGTTATTGCGCGCGCCAGGGAAGCTGGCGTGGAGCTGCTTTTTAATGTCGGCTTTAATCGGGAGACGATTCCGACAACGATGGAGCTTGTCGAAAAGTATCCTTTCATCTATGGCATCATCGGCTGGCATCCGACAGATAGCGTGGACCTCAAGGAAGGTGATCTCGATTGGATCGAGTCGTTGATGACTCATCCGAAGGTCATTGCTTTGGGCGAAATCGGCCTGGATTATTATTGGGATACCTCACCGAAGGATGTTCAGCAACGGGTGTTCCGCGAACAGATTGCGATTGCGAAGCGCACTCGCAAGCCGATTGTCATTCATAATCGCGATGCGCACGAAGATGTAGTTCGTATTTTGCGTGAGGAGAATGCGGCAGAGGTTGGAGGCGTCATGCACTGTTACTCGGGAAGCTGGGAAACAGCTAAAAAATGCCTGGATATGAATTTTTATATCTCGTTTGGTGGACCTGTAACGTTTAAAAATGCCAGGGTACCAAAAGAGGTGCTTGCGCAGGTTCCGCTCGACCGTCTGTTGCTCGAAACGGACTCTCCATATTTGGCTCCACACCCCCATCGTGGGAAGCGGAATGAGTCCTCATTTGTGACCCTTGTTGCCGAGACAGCAGCGGAAATAAAAGGTAGAACTGTCGATGAAATCGTTTCCATTACCTCGGCGAATGCAAGAAAATGTTTCCACATTTCTTGAAAATAAGCGATAAAGGGTGAAAAAAGGGCCTGTGGGCTAGATAAATTGACCTTTCCTTGGCTAAAAAGCGGGAAACCGTTGAAATAACCTTCATTTTGGCTAATAGAGCATTTTATCGCGTCTTTACAATCGCTTGACGGAAACGGTATGATTCAACACAGAGCTTTGAGTGATGCAGTTTTTCATCATTCGCTTAATCTCCTCATTTGGGGAGAGCGGGGGAACCAATACAGTCCATATTGGCAAGCTATACATATCCGTTTTCGGGTGTCACTTGTCAGGGCAAGCTGTACTTTTCCAGGGGTGAATTCGCCGGGACCACGAGCAGGGTCCGCAGGCCGATAGGGCAGCTCTCTTGTCCGAACCCGTCAGCTAACCTCGTCAGCGTAAATAAGAGAGATCAACCTCGTGTTTTACTTCCATTATTCGTGATCAACCCGGGAAGCCACGAAACAGATCCTCTGTCGACGGCTTCTTTTTGTTTGAATATTGCGATAAACGTCGACATAGGGTTAACCGTGGAGGTGAAGCGAGGTTGTCAGCGGCGTGCTGCTCAGCACGTACAAAATCTAAATAGTCGCGTCTTGAATTATCATGCGTAACACGAGGCGGCGGGGCTATGAAGGAGGACCGAAGAAGTGGGCGCTATCCCTTTAAAGGAAACCCATGTACAACGATCATCCAGCAAGTCTTTCCAATGGCGATGGAAGCATGACAACCTGCGTTTGATTTTACTTAGTGCAACAATCTCAATCGCTATGACTTTCATGTTTTTGGTGTTGCTGAACGGGACGTCAGAGAAGAATGTCTCCCTAGTGCTGAATGGACAGGAGAAAATCGTAAGCACGAATCACTCCTCCCTTGAGCAACTGCTGGATGAGCAAGCGATAGCTGTCGGACCGAATGATCAATTGTCCGTACCGCTTAGCTCGGCACTGCAGGAAGGTGACCGTATTGTGATTGAACAAGCGGTACCGGTTACGATTCTAGCTGATGGAAAAACCAAGAAGGTATACACGACCGAAAAGACCGTGAAAGCAGCAATTGGAGAATCCAATATTGCAGTGCGTGAGCAAGACAAAGTATTTCCGGCTTCCAACAGCAAGCTTAAAGCCGATATGACGATCCGCATCATGAGGATCGACAAACATCAGATGACCACGAAGCACAATATTCCTTTCACCATTGTCCGTAAACAGGATGCTACCTTGGAAAAGGGTAAGCTCAAAATGGTGAAGGCTGGCCAGGATGGTCAGCTCGTTAAAACCTTCGAAAAGGTGTACCAGGATGGCAAACTGGTATTGACCACGCTGCTCGCCAAATCTATGGAAAAACCCGCTGTCGACAAAGTGATAGCTGTAGGAACTAAGGAAAAACCAAAGCCTAAAGCGACTACTTTAAGTGCGGGAACCTCATCGCCAACTTCAGCAACTACAAAATCAGGCATGAATTTCAAAGCGAAAAAAATATTGACCAACGTAACTCTGACCGCGTATACGGCCGGATTTGCATCTACGGGCAAATCTAAAGGTGATGCCGGTTATGGAATTACGGCTTCCGGAGCAACAGTATCCGAGGGGCGCACAATTGCAGTTGACCCTGATGTCATCCCTATGGGATGGTGGGTGTATATAGAAGGAATCGGATTCCGTCGTGCTGAAGACACTGGTGGTGCGATCAATGGTAAGAAAATCGATGTGTTTTATGAAAGTGAATCCTACGTAAAAAAATTCGGTAAAAAGCGCGGTTACACGGTCTACGTTTTAGGACCGACGAAGCCGAAGCTTAGCTGATCCTTTTGCGAGCGGGCCCGCTGTTTCCAGCGGCCCGTTTTGGGCGTTTTTAGGGATATTCGAGGTTAGCCCCCCATGTTCGAGCGCAAGCTAGCGATATGGCTTACTTATTCATACCCGCTCTGCAGGGACTGGAATCAAAGGAGACAAACTGGTGATCAAGGAAATTATCGTGGTGGAAGGCAAGGACGATACGGCCGCCATCAAACGTGCGGTAGAGGCGGATACGATCGAGACAAACGGCTCTGCCATCGGTGAAGAGGTGCTGCGCCGCATCGAGCTCGCGATGGAGCGGCGTGGCGTCATTATTTTTACTGATCCCGACCACGCAGGTGAACGAATTCGTAAAATCGTCTCGCAGCGCGTGCCAGGCTGCAAACATGCCTTTCTCCCTCAGGAGGATGCACTCTATCGCGGCGATGTAGGCGTAGAGAACGCCTCTCCTGAGGCTGTTCGCCGGGCGCTGGCTTCTGTTCGTACAGAAGGCATGGAGGGACAAGCCGAGATTACGCACGGCGACCTGATGGAGGCTGGGCTGCTCGTGCATCCTGACGCAGCGCGTCGTAGGCTGATCATGGGCAATGGGCTCGGCATCGGCTATTGCAACGGCAAGCAGTTCATGAAGCGCTGCACCAGCTTTCAGATTACCCGCGAGGAGTTTCACCAGGCACTGGCACAGATGAAGGAGGAGATCGGCTCATGATGGATGTAGCGACACCGAGAAGAACGAAGGATATCATTGAAAAGTATGGCTTCTCCTTCAAGAAGAGTCTGGGACAGAACTTCCTGATCGATTCCAATATCCTAAACAAGATCGTCGCCGCGGCGGGTCTGGATAAAACGAAAGGTGCGCTCGAGATCGGTCCCGGCATCGGGGCGCTGACCGAGCAGCTCGCCAGAGAAGCGAAAACGGTTGCTGCTGTTGAGATTGACCAGCGGCTTATACCGATTCTGCAGGAAGTGCTGGGATCCCAGGAGCATGTGTCCATCGTCCATGGCGATGTGTTGGAGTTGGATCTGCAGGCGCTATTCCAGGACAAGTTCCAAGACGTTAGCTCAGTTAGCGTAGTTGCGAACCTGCCTTATTATGTGACGACTCCAATCCTTATGAAGTTGCTGGAACAGCGTCTGCCGCTGGAAAATATCGTTGTGATGATCCAGAAGGAAGTAGCGGAGCGGATGGCGGCGAAGCCGGGAACGAAGGCTTACGGCAGCCTCAGCGTAGCTGTGCAATATTATACGGTGCCAGAGCTAGTCTGCATCGTGCCGCATACCGTTTTCATCCCACAGCCGAATGTTGATTCGGCAGTTATCAAGCTGGCCATGAGAGATAAGCCTGCGGTAGAGGTAGCGGATGAGGACTTCTTTTTCCGCACGGTACAAGCATGCTTCGCGCAGAGGCGCAAAACGATCCATAACAATCTGTCGTCCTGGCTCGGCAAAAACCGTCGCGAGGAGCTGACTAACTTGCTCCAGGCAAACGGCATCGATCCGGTGCGGCGCGGCGAGACGCTGTCACTCCAGGAATACGCCAAGCTGACCGCTGCTCTGGAGGCCGAGGGCCTCAAAGCTTAATCCAATTAATTGCTGGCTTCCGTCCCGTTCAGGAGGTCATTTTAAAGCTTTTCATGAGATCATCCCTCGGGTGATTCATGAAAGGCTTTTTCATTTGCTGGATACCTGAAGCTGGGCGGCTATACGATAAAGCTGTTGTCACCATTCCTGCCGCTTGCCCATAGGCTAGAGCTAGAGGTGATGGGCACAGTGGTAACAGGGGACTTTGTCGTTCGACGTTCGTATGGCGGAGATGTTTTATTCCGCGTGGAAGCGGTTCTTGGTCAAACGGCCATTCTAAAAGGTGCGGATTATCGTCTGCTGGCCGATGCGCCGGTTGAAGACCTGACTAAGGTCAGCAATCCAGAGGAGCTTAGTGTGACCCAATCCTTGCGTAGCAAGGTGAAAGCATCCAATCAGCGGATGAGTGCAGAGCTGATGGATCATTCCTTTTTAAACGAGTTGGAATATCGTCCTGAGGAAACTCATTCTTATTTCGATCTGCCGGGTAAAGTGCTGCATCTCGACGGAGATGCCAACTATATGCGCAAAAGCATGCAGCTCTACAATCAGATGAAGGTTCCTGCTCAAGGACTTCATGTCACGGAAACACAGATGGCGGATCTGCTGTATCATCTGCTTCCTCAGGTAAAGCCGGATATCGTCGTCATTACCGGCCATGACGGCCTGCTCAAAACGCGTGAGCGGAGCGAGCTCTATAGTATCTCCAGCTATAAGAACTCCCAGAACTTCGTAAATGCGGTGCATATAGTCCGGGAGTACGATAAGAACCGCGATAATCTCGTCGTTGTCGCTGGCGCTTGCCAGTCGTATTACGAGGCGCTGCTGCAGGCTGGAGCGAACTTTGCCAGCTCTCCAGGGAGAATTCTCATTCATGCGTTGGATCCCGTCTACGTGGCGATTAAGGCGAGCTACACGTCGATCCGGGAATGTGTCAATCTACCCGACATTATCCATGGCACGATTTCCGGCATAGATGGCGTCGGAGGCATCGAGACGATGGGACGTTACCGGGTAGGACTTCCTAAGCCGATTGAGATTAAAAAGGTAAATCCAAACCCCTATTATGCGTAGCAAAATAAACATTATTCACCTTGCAAGGAAAGTCGAAAAATATTCATTGACACTAAACTTAGTGCAGTGATATAATTTTTTGTTTATTTGACATTACCTCTTTACTTGGGCTATAATGGACAAGGAAAGAGGTGGTAGTTACCAATGGCTAGAAATGCTTTGTCTGAGATCAAGCGCAGCATGGAAGCTCATATTGGAGCCAAAATTATGCTGCGGGCTAACGGAGGCCGCCGCAAGACGGTTGAACGTTCTGGTGTTTTGGAAGAAACCTACCCATCTGTTTTCATCGTTAAACTTGACCAGGACCAGCATGCTTTCAAGCGTGTCTCCTACAGCTATGCGGATATCCTGACGGATTCAGTGGAGGTCACCGTCTGCAATGACGAAGGCCAAGTCCGCATCAATCCGCTTCACTGAGACATTATGACTGGTTACAACGGGGAACCTTTGCGCGCGCGGCCGCTGGCCAGCGTGCTTTTTTTTATGTATATGGAAAATAAGGGGCAGATATGGCTCCGCACGGCTCATGGTTCGAATATCTAAAGCTCATGACCCTCATACTACAGGGGTACGGTTGCCCGAGCGGCTTCTGTACCGGTAATGAAGAGTAGAGGAGGCGATCCCAATGAGTCGCAGAAGACGCAGCATGATGTCGGAGCAGTTGAAGGTTGAGCTGGCCAAGGATTTGGGCTTCTACGATACTGTCCAGCAAGAGGGCTGGGGCGGCATCAAAGCGAAGGACGCCGGGAATATGGTAAAACGGGCGATCCAGATAGCTGAAGAGACGGCCTCACGCCAGCAACGTTAGACAATAAAAGCAGCCCTGTGCGCAGTTGATGCGCACAGGGCTGCTTTTCGCTTTTCTCCCGGACCGATGCTATAATGGATGCAGTTTATCTACGAACGGGTGAATAGGGATCGATGAAAATCTACGAGAAAGCACCGGCCAAAATCAATTTGCTGCTGGATGTACTGCGTAAGCGCGAAGACGGTTTCCATGAGGTCGAGATGATCATGACGATGGTCGATCTATCCGATCGCCTGGAGATGGAAGAGCTGCAGCGTGATGCCATCATTATTTCCAGCCAAGCCGGCTACATACCGCTTGATGAGAAAAACCTTGCCTTCCAGGCAGCACGCCTGATCAAGGAGCGTTACGACGTCAAAAAGGGCGTTTATATCCATCTCGACAAAAAGATTCCGGTTGCTGCCGGTTTGGCCGGTGGCAGCAGCGACGCCGCTGCGGCGCTTCGCGGATTGAATCGGTTATGGAAGCTCGGCATTCCAGAGGAGGAGTTATGCCTACTCGGAGCCGAGCTTGGATCAGATGTGCCTTTCTGCGTAACTGGCGGTACAGCGCTCGCTACTGGACGCGGCGAGAAGCTGGAACCAATCGAAAACCCGCCTTCCTGTTGGGTCGTACTGGCTAAACCGCCAATCAATGTGTCCACGGCTGATGTGTATGGCCGATTCCGCGTTGATGCCGTCAAGCAGCATCCTTCGCTGGATGGGATGATGAGCGCGATCCGCAGCGGCTCGTTCAATGGAGTATGCGATGAGCTTGGCAATGTGCTGGAGGATGTGACGCTGCAACTCTACCCGGAGGTTAGTATGCTCAAAGAGAGCATGCTGAAGCTTGGTGCGGATGGAGTGCTCATGTCCGGCAGTGGACCGACTGTATTCGGCCTTGTCTCCAAGGAAGCCAAGCTGGCTCGGATATACAATGGGCTGCGCGGTTTTTGCAAAGAAGTGTATGTGGTAAGAATGCTTACATGACAAGGTCACCAAACTTGATTAAATCCGTATAAAGATGATATATTGTCTATACAATATTCGGATTTAGCCAGGGGGATTCAGGGTGAAAAAGCTCAAACGCAGTGCTCGATTGGTCGAGATGACCCAATATTTACTTAATCGTCCCCATACGTTAATTTCTTTGACCGCATTCGCGGATCGATATCAATCAGCCAAATCCTCCATCAGCGAGGATCTGGCGATTATCAAGGAAGTATTCGAGGAGGAAGGCATCGGCCAGCTCCAGACGCTCGCAGGAGCAGCCGGTGGAGTCAGGTTCATCCCGAGACTACCTAACGATAAAGCCCTAGAGATCATTCTAAAGGTATGTCGGGAGCTGGAGCAGCCGGAGCGGGTACTTCCAGGTGGTTACTTGTATATGACGGACATGCTTGGCATGCCGAGTCTGCTGGGCGATGTTGGCCGGATTTTTGCGACCGCTTTCGCTGATCGACAGATCGATGTCATTATGACGGTGGAGACCAAAGGAATCCCGCTTGCCTATGCGGCAGCAGCTTGCCTCAACCTGCCGGTTGTCATTGTGCGTCGCGACAACAAGGTGACGGAGGGTTCGGCCGTAAGCATCAATTACGTGTCCGGGTCTAACAAGCGCATTCAGACGATGTCGCTGGCCCGCCGTGCGCTCAAGGAACAATCCCGCGTGCTCATCATTGACGACTTCATGAAGGCGGGCGGTACGGTGCAAGGCATGATGGACCTGCTGCATGAATTCAATGCAACTGTCGCAGGTGTAGGTGTGTTCGTTGAGTCCGGTGAGATCGGCACCGAGGATCGCTTGCTGGAGGACTATGTGTCGCTGGCTAAGCTGACCGCGGTTGATCTTAAGACGAAGCAGACTACGATCGTCCCGGGCAACTATTTTCAATCCTGATGAGGAGGCTACATGCCATGTCTAAGCTTGAAACGATTACAGCCAGCGGAGCACCAGCCGCGATCGGTCCTTATTCCCACGCAGTGAAGCTAGGAGATCTGTTGTTTACCTCGGGTCAGATTCCACTGCTGCCTGATGGCACGCTTGTTGAAGGTGATATCCAGGAGCAAACGGCTCAAGTATTCCGTAATCTTGAGGCTGTGTTGGCAGCAGGAGGTTCTTCGTTGTCCCAGGTCGTCAAGGCGACGGTATTCCTGAAGGATATGAACCAGTTCGTCGCGGTTAATGAGGTGTACGCTTCCTTCTTCGGAGACCATAAACCGGCTCGTTCAGCTGTTGAAGTGGCAAGGCTTCCAAAGGATGTGCTTGTCGAAATTGAGGTTATTGCATCGACTACTGTCGAACCGTAAGGAATAATCTTATTTTCCAAAATTTATTTTATAAAATGCCAGTCAAGTGGCGAATTTAAGAAGGAATCTGTACGAAAATGTGGAATTAAACACCAAGTCTTCGAGAGGCAAAGGTGGTGAACACAAGTGCAGATTACTGATGTCAGACTCCGCCGCGTTAATTCCGAGGGGCGTATGAAAGCAATAGCTTCCATCACCATTGATAATGAATTTGTCGTTCATGATATTCGCGTCATTGACGGGAACAATGGGATGTTTGTCGCTATGCCAAGCAAGCGTACGCCTGATGGGGAATTCCGGGATATTGCCCACCCGATCTCTTCCACCACCCGGGAGAAAATTCAAGCAGCTGTGCTCGCCGAATACGAGCGCGCGGCAACGGAAGAGGAAGTTGCAATCGAAGAAGGCGCCTGATTCAACAGGGCCGGAACAATCCAGCTTTACTTAGGAGGGAGCCTCAGGGCTCCCTTTCTTTTTATGCCGATATGGATACCCATCCTCATCATTTCTCGTTTTTTCATCGCATCCCTATGCCGTCTTTGGACGGGTAGGCTGTGTTGCTTGTTTGGCAGGAATGGGATATATATAGGATTACGGGTTAATCGATGATATTGAAATACAGGGAGGAATGTCAGCGGTGAAACGGATGGCAGTAGTGCTTGCGGCAGGACAGGGCAAGCGGATGAAATCGAAGTTATACAAAGTGCTTCACCCGGTATGCGGCAAGCCGATGGTTGGGCATGTGATGGATACAGCGGAAAAGGCGGCCTGTGAGGAAATCGTCGTTGTGACGGGACATGGAGCTGCGCAGGTTCAAAGCTACTTGGATGGACGCGCTCAGTTCGTGCTGCAAGAGCAGCAGCTCGGTACGGGCCATGCTGTGCTCCAGGCGGAAGCAATGCTTGGCGGCAAGGAAGGCGTAACGATCGTCATCTGCGGCGACACGCCGCTCGTTACAGCGGAGACAATCGAGGCGATGCTGGAACTGCATGAGAGCAGCGATTCAGCTGCGACCGTGCTGACGGCCGAATTCGCTGATCCGACTGGCTATGGGCGCGTTATCAGAGACCCTGAGGGAGCAGTAGAGCGCATTGTAGAGCAGAAGGACTGCTCTCCGGCGGAAGCGGCTGTGCAGGAGATTAACACCGGCACGTATTGCTTTGACAACCGCAAGCTGTTCGAGGCGCTTGCTCGCGTGACCAACGATAACACACAGGGCGAATATTATCTGACGGATGTTATCGGCATCTTCGTCTCCGAGGGCCAGATGGTGCAGGCTTACTGCACCTCCGATCTTGGCGAGGCGATTGGCGTCAACGACCGCATTGCGCTCGGTGAAGCAGAGCGCCTCATGCGCGAGCGCATCGTGCGCCGCCATCAGGTGAACGGTGTGACCTTCATCGACACAGCTGCCGCTTATATTGAGGCAGAAGTCGAGATTGGAGCCGACACGATTATTTATCCGGGTACGGTGCTGCGCGGTCGTACGGTCATCGGCGAGGACTGCGTCATCGGACCGCAGGCGGACATCACGGATTCCGTCATCAGCAGCGGCGTAACGGTGCGTTACAGCACGATCGACAAGTCCGAAGCGGGCGAGGGCAGCTCCATTGGGCCTTTTGCCAACCTGCGTCCGGGTTCCAAGCTCGGCAAGGATTGCAAAATCGGTGATTTCGTAGAGCTCAAAAATGCCGTGCTCGGAGATGAGAGTAAGGTATCCCATCTGAGCTATGTCGGCGATGCCGAGGTCGGCAGCGGCGTCAACATTGGCTGCGGCGCCATCACGGTCAACTATGACGGCTTCAATAAAGCGAAAACGATCATCGGCAACGATGCTTTCATCGGCAGCAATGTCAACCTGATCGCTCCGGTGCATATCGGAGACGGCGCTTATGTCGTGGCGGGTTCCACCGTCACGCATGATGTGCCGGGCGGTGATCTGGCTATCGCTCGCGAGCGCCAGGTCAATAAGCCGGGTTACGCGGATAAGATCCGCGCTCGCGCTAAGGCGAAGAAGGAGCGGGGCCAGAACTAAGGCGCGCTGTATTCGGAAACAACCTGAACCGGACCCCCCACACTATGTGGGGGGTTCGGTTTTTTGCCCCCTATGTAGCGGATTCTGCTGCTCTGTGCATGGAGGTTAACGGGATAATTGGAGCGGCTGGGAGATGGCCTTGTGTTTAAGCGAAAGCTAGGATGGGTATAGTTAGGGGAAGCTGGACAACCGTCCACAGGTGCAAGGACCTATAGAGGAGGAAGAAAATCATGGCTATTACCATGCAAGCAGAAGCCCGTAGCAACGCATCCAAAGGAAGCCTGCGCAAGCTCCGCGAAGGAGGCAAGGTGCCTGCCGTGGTTTACGGCAAGAAGCTGGAATCTTCATCGGTTATTTCCCTGGACGAGAAGGAAGTGCTCCATCTGCTTCGTTCCCATCCCAACGCAATTATTGAGCTGAGTATCCCGAAAGCCGGCAAGCAGCCGGTCATGATTACGGATGTACAGCGCGATGCCTTGTCCCGCAAGCTGGTGCATATCGATATGCATCAGATCAATATGAATGAAGAAATTAAAGCATCGGTGCGCATCGATCTTACCGGCGATTCCACAGGCGTCCGCGAAGGCGGCGTACTGTCGGTGACGCTGCATGAAGTCGAGGTTCAATGTTTGCCGAATGACATACCGGAGTCAATCGAATTGGACATCTCCGCTCTCGGCGTAGGTGAGAACATATCGGTCGGCGATCTGAAGCTGCCGAAAAAGGTGCAGCTAACGACGGATGCCGAGCAGATCGTTGTAGCCGTACTGGCGCCGCAAAAAGAGGTTTCCGAGGAGGAAGCCGACGAAGCGGCCAAAGAGGACGAGAAGGCGGCTGCCCGTTCCGAGGATGCCAACGCGGTCGACGAGCAGTAACTCGCCGCAATGCGGCGTAGCAGCAAAGACGAAAAAGGCTGTTTCCTTCCGATACGGAGGGAGCAGCCTTTTTTAATGCAGTTGCAATTGATTTTGCAGAAAAAAACTAGGCAAAGTTATATACCCGTAACGTATAGGCATAAAAGTTGTTATTATCAATATAGGCTGAAAAGTTTCTTGTTGCGCTAGCTCCTGTTATTCCGGTGTTTCCGTTCATTGTAAAACTAAAGGTCCCGAATTTAACGCCGGAATTACGGATATCATATTCTGCTGTTTCAGTCCCTTGAATTGTAAATAGTTCTGATGATCGTGCATAACTAACACTAGTAGGCAAGGTTGGAATATTTTTAGGAGAGACTAAATTAAATGTATAAACGCTTGTTGTGTTTACAATTTGAAACCGTTTTACTGCTGCTTCCACTGGTGGGTCATCCTCCCAAACGTTGCCTTTGAACATACTCGTTACGATAACGAGCAGAATAAACAAGACCAAAACCATTCCAATGCGACTCCCGCTATAACGGCTAAATGTCGCCTCTTCGCTCATAATAAATTCCTCCATTTAAGATCGATCGAGCTAATACTCTATGACTCTATTCTATGCCTGGCAGTGATTTCAGGACCGAGGCATCTATCCGATAGAGAGAAAAATAGGTTCGGATTCAGGCAAGCTGGGCCGTTTGTGCAGGATCGGACAGTGGGCGGAGCCGCTGTCTTTGTGGTACAGTGTTTCGTATCAGACTGTTACAGAGGGGTGCGGCAGCAAGCATGAAATGGATCGTTGGGCTCGGCAATCCCGGGCCGCAATACACGGAGACCCGCCATAATATCGGCTTCAAAGTTGTGGATGCGCTGGCGGAGCGCTGGAACATCAAAGTGACGCAGACCAAATGCCGCGCGCTAATCGGCGAAGGCCGGATGGGCAGCGAGAAAGTATATTTGATCAAACCGATGACATTCATGAACTTATCCGGTGAATCAATGCGGGCTTTCATGAATTATTTTAATGCGAGGCTGGAAGATGTCATCGTTGTATACGACGATATGGATACGGAGACCGGCAAAATCCGCTTGCGTTATCAGGGCGGACCGGGCGGTCATAACGGCATCAAATCGATCATTCAAAATATGGGCACACAAAATTTCAATCGCATCCGTATGGGCGTCTCGCGGCCGACAAACGGTATGGTCATTGCCGACTATGTCTTGTCTAATTTTCCGAAGAGTGACCGCGAGGCGGTGCAGGCGATGATTGATAAGGCCTGCGACGCGGCCGAGCATGCGCTGCAGAATCCATTTGATGATACGATGGGCAAGTTTAACGGCTGAACGTACGGAGATCATTAAAAAGCCATAAAGTGGGCATACTGTAGACAACGAAAAGTTGGACAGGAGGCCCACCATGGCGATTCATTATGAGTGCCGTCATTGCCGGACACCGCTAGGTTCGATTTCCAGTCTACAGGGAATTACGGAAAATCGGCTCGGCTTACATTTCTTGACCCTTGAGGAACGCAGCGATATAATAGCCTATAATCCGGATGGCGATATGGTCCTGAAGCTTATCTGCGAGTACTGCAGTGAGGCTGTCGCTCGTAATCCGGAACTGTTGCTGGTATCGAACCCGCTGCAGTAAATTCATATTAAATAACAAGCAACTACGCCAACTACCTACGCCGTCCTATGGATGGCGTACGTTTGCGGTGTGGATTCCGAGAATTTAGCCAATTAGTTCTAAATTCTAGTAGGGTAACATAGGCAAGAGCCTTGGCGGGTAGCTGAGGCTTCTTTGCGTGTTAGGATCCGCTGTCTGTCCAAGGCCCCTTGCATCGGGAGGCCTTTGTTGCCGTCTTCACGAGTAGATGCAGAGCAGAGTGAAACGACTTTGGGCAGGCAGATGCCAGGCTTCAACTGAAAAGGGGTGCCCCATTGAAAGCGTTACTAGAGGCTTTTGCCGCTGACCAGGATTTCCAATCGGTTGTAGCTGGCTTCCGCAAGGGCATGAAGGAACAGATGGTCTCGGGTCTCGCGGGCTCTTCCCGTCAGGTGCTGATGGCCAATTTGCGTCGGGAATTCGACCAGCCGTTACTTGTCGTTACTCACAATATGTTCGCCGCCCAGAAAATCGCGGAAGATCTGCAGGAGCTGAGCGACGGCGAAGAGGTGCTGCTCTATCCGGCCAATGAGCTGGTAGCGGCCGAATCGGCCATCTCCAGCCCCGAAATGCTCGCTCAGCGAATGAATGTGTTAATCCGTCTGTCCCGCGGTTTCCGCGGGATTGTTGTTGTTCCCTTTTCCGGAGTACGGCGCTACTTGCCGCTCAAGGATGTGGTCGCGGAGGCGAAGATTGAGGTAAGCGTCGGCGGTGAGCTGCCGATGGAGTCTTTCCTGCAGCGCATGAATGCACTCGGTTATGTGCGGGCTGATCGCGTTGAGAACCGCGGCGAGATGAGCGTGCGCGGCGGCATCGTTGACTTTTTCCCTCTGACAGCGGATTCAGCGGTGCGTATCGAATGGTTCGACGACGAAGTTGATTCCATCCGTACCTTCGATCCTGAGGGCCAGCGATCGATCAAGAAGCTGGAGTCGTACATTGTGCCGCCTTGCCAGGAGCTGATCGCTGACGATCGGCGCTTCGCGGCAGCCGCTCAGCATGCGTCCGAGCTGCTGGATCAGCAACTGGAGAAAATGACCGACCGCAACGCCAAGGACCGACTGCGCTCCGAGATGAATGCAGAGCTGGAACGGCTGCGGCAGCATATTTATTTTCCCGAACTTTATAAATACATTGCCCTACTCTATCCCGAGCGCCAGACGCTCTACGATTACATGCCTAAGGACACGCTGCTCGTGTTCGACGAGCCGACACGCCTGATCGAGACGGCTCGCCAGCTCGAACGCGACGAGGCGGAATGGCAGGCCCATCTGCTTGGCAGCGGCAAGTCGCTGCCAAGCTTCAAGCTCGCCCGTGAGAGCGACGATGTGCTGTACCACCGACCGTTTCCAACACTGTTCCTGTCGTTGTTCCTGCGCCAGGTGCCTCATACGCAGCCGCAGAATATTCTAAACTTCATGTGCCGGGGAATGCAGAACTTCCATGGTCAGATGAATGTACTCAAGTCCGAGATGGAGCGGTGGAAAAAGGCTGGCGCCAAAGTCATGATGCTAGCCGGTACCGGCGAGCGGATGGAGCGCCTGCGGCGTGTGCTTGGCGATTATGATATCGAACCTCCACAGCTGCTGGAAGGCGGTTTGGGCAGCGGCTTTGAGCTGCCGGGATCACATCTGGTCATCATCACCGAGGGTGAGCTGTTCTCGCAGAAGCAGCGCAAAACGCGCCGCGTCGACAAGAATATGGACAATGCCGAGCGCATCAAGAGTTATACAGAGCTGAAGGTCGGTGACTATGTCGTCCATCAAAATCATGGCATAGGCAAGTATATGGGCATCGGTACGCTGGAAATCGGCGGCATTCACAAGGACTACATGCATATCCTTTATGCCGGTGGCGATAAGCTGTCCGTGCCAATCGACCAGATCGATCTGATCCAGAAGTATGTCGGCTCCGAGGAGAAGGAACCGAAGGTTTATAAGCTGGGCGGCAGCGAGTGGACACGCGTCAAGAACAAGGTGCGCAGCTCCGTCAAAGATATTGCCGACGACCTCATCAAGCTGTATGCTCAGCGCCAGGAGGCGAAGGGCTTCGGCTTCGCTCTCGATACCAACTATCAGAACGAGTTCGAGGCGATGTTCCCGTACGATGAGACGCCGGACCAACTGCGCGCCATCCGCGAGATCAAGAAGGATATGGAGACGCAGCGCCCGATGGACCGGTTGCTTTGCGGTGACGTAGGCTACGGCAAGACCGAGGTCGCTGTGCGTGCGGCGTTCAAGGCGGCTATCGAGGGCAAGCAGGTAGCGATTCTCGTACCAACAACGATTTTGGCGCAGCAGCATTATGAAACGTTCCGCGAGCGTTTTTCCGAGTTCCCGTTCAAGGTGCAGGTGCTGAGCCGCTTCCGCTCCCGCAAGGAGCAAACCGAGACGATGAAAGGGCTGAAAAGCGGCACCGTCGACGTTGTCATTGGCACGCATCGCTTGTTGTCGCAGGATATCGTGTTCAAGGATCTTGGTTTGCTCATCGTTGATGAGGAGCAACGTTTCGGCGTCTCCCATAAGGAGAAGCTGAAGCGGCTGAAGACGAATGTCGACGTATTGACGCTGACAGCGACGCCGATTCCGCGGACGCTGCATATGTCGATGCTCGGCGTGCGTGACTTGTCGGTTATCGAAACGCCGCCAGAGAACCGTTTCCCGGTGCAAACCTACGTGGTGGAATACAATATGGGGCTGGTGCGCGAGGCAATCGAGCGTGAGCTGGCGCGCGGCGGTCAGGTGTACTATTTGTACAACCGTGTGCAAGGTATCTATCAGATGGCGGAGCTGCTGAGCTCGCTCGTGCCTGAGGCGAAGGTGGCGGTTGGCCACGGCCAGATGTCGGAGCAGGAGCTGGAGAAGACGATTCTCGACTTCCTTGACGGTGAATCCGACGTGCTGGTCAGTACGAGCATCATCGAGACAGGCGTGGACATTCCGAATGTGAACACATTGATCGTGCACGACGCGGACAAAATGGGCCTGTCCCAGCTGTACCAGCTGCGCGGACGGGTAGGCAGGTCGAACCGTATCGCCTATGCGTATTTCACGTATCAGCGGGACAAGGTGCTGACCGAGGTCGCCGAGAAGCGGCTCCAGTCGATCAAGGAATTTACGGAGCTTGGCTCCGGCTTCAAAATCGCTATGCGTGACCTGGCGATTCGCGGTGCAGGCAATTTGCTAGGGGGAGAGCAGCATGGTTTCATCGCCTCGGTCGGCTTCGACCTGTACTCACAGATGCTGGCCGACGAGATCGCCAGCCGCAAGAAGGAAATGTACGGCGAGGAGCAAGTGACGGAGAAGAAGGTCAATACCGTCATCGACCTCAGCTTGGACGCATACTTGCCTTCGGATTATATTTACGACAGCATCCAAAAAATCGAGATCTACAAAAAGGTGGCCGTGCTCTCTTCGCTTGAGGATACGGATGATCTGTTCGACGAGCTGACCGACCGGTTTGGCGATCTGCCGCAAGCGGTTAGCACATTGCTGGATGTCGGCCGTCTCAAAGTATACGGAGCGCGTTACGGCATCGAGTCGATCAGCGCTGGCAAAAATGACGAATGGACGCTGAAATTCAGCGCGTCTGCGTCACAGCAAGCTGACACACGAGCCATCGACGGGTTATGCCTGGCGTTCGAGAATCGCTTCCGCCGCATCGGTGGAAGTGGCAAAGGCGATGCGATGGAGCTAACTTTGCGCGGTAAGGGACTTGGCAGTGAGGAGCGGCTGGAGCTGACGCTTAAGCTGCTGAAGCGATTTGCTGAGGCAATCCAGCAAGGCAGCGAACTGGAAAATGCCGCTGGTAAGTGAGTGTTTTAGAATGATGTTGGTTAGCAATGGGGGACGAGAGGGGCTCTTCTGTGGGGCTTAGCGCTGTGTGGTTCCGGCAGTCTGTGGCCTTGCCTTAAAGGCAGTCTCGCGGAAATGAAGAACCCTCGCTCCCTTTGCACCAATACTGCTTTGATGCGTTGCCTTGCAACTTCTGGTACACTGATAACATGCCTTAACAGACCGAGAGGAGACGATTATGGTAATTTCCAACAAGCGTCCGGCTCTGCGCCGCACGCTGCTGATCGTGATCGCAGCAGTGTTGGCTTTGGCCCTCGCCGCATGCGGCAAAAAAGAAGAAAATAACATCGCTGAATTTAAAGGTGGAACGGTAACCGAGAAGGAGTTCACTACCTTTACGAACGTGCTGCGTGTCGTGAATCCGCAGGTAGGTGCTTACCTGGACATGGCCGCTTACAAAAACATGATCCTGGACCAGTACATCGGGTACCAGCTGGTGAATAAGGAAGCAACCAAGGAAATGAAGGATAAAGCCGTTAAAGAAGCGGACAAGCAGTATCTGGATATCGAGAATGCTTATACCAAGAAAGTGCTTGATAAAAACATGAAGGATAACTCCATTGAGGCGTCCGATGTGAAGGACTTCATTGCACTGTCGCTGAGCGTGTCGGAAGTGATGGCCGCTAAAGTGACCGACGCGGAAGCCCAGAAGTACTATGATGAGAACAAAGAGGGGCTGACGAAAGTCACGCTGCGCCATGTGCTTGTTGGCTTCAAAGATCCAGCGGGCAAGGAGCGCAAAAAGGAAGATGCGCTTGCACGCGCCAAGGAAGCCAAGGCGAAGATTGAAGCGTCAGGAGCGGATTGGAACGCGATCGCTAAGGAATATTCCGAAGACCCAGGTTCGGCACAAAGTGGTGGTCAGTATGCTGAGCAGCCGGCTGGCGGTTGGGTAGAGAACTTTAAGAAAGCGGCGCTTGAGCAGAAGATCGGTGTTGTAGGCGAGCCTGTCGAGACCGAATATGGCTATCATGTCATTCAGGTGGAGAAACGGGACCTACCTACCTTCGATGCTGCTAAAGAAGAGGTCAAGATGACCATTTCCCAGACGAAGCTTAATGACTACATGCAGAATGAAGTTCCTAAGCTGATCACCAAAAAAGAAGAGTTCAAAGATCCAGAACAGAGCCCGGCAGCTAATGCGGGCGGCAATGAAAACGGTGGCGGCGCCGCTAACAACGGCGGAGCGGCAAATGAAGGCGGAGCAGCGAATAACGGCGGTTCCGGTAAATAATTGATTTAACCCCTGGGACGTACCAAGAGCAGCAGCTGCTCTTGGTACGTATTTTGTCGTTTGGGTGCTTAGAAGGATGCATTATCTATGACGACTTATCTCATAGCCATTCTCCCTTATTCTATGTAGGTGATTTAATTTCCTTAAATACAACCAACAAAAAAATCTCTCATCAGAGAGATTTTTTTTCATTTTTATGAGTTTTTTAAACAACCCTTAAAGTTCTTCTTTCGTGTTTGCCAGTTTAACAGAAAGTAACCCTGACATATTTCCACCGTTTTTAGTACTAATACTTATCCAATGAGTACCCGTTGCCCATGGTTTTGTTCCATATTCAGTCCAACTTGAACCAGGTGCCACAGTGTATACCATTTTTTGAGTTCCTGAAAGAGTACTTTGAGTAACTCGGACAGTCAGGGTTTCAGTAGATTTATTTTGAACCCAAACTTTGACCCATCCGAAATTGGCTTGTATGTTAAAATTTTTTGTGTAGCTGCTTCCCGCAATCGGTGCATTCACAATCTCGTTATCGACTGCCATAACTCCCCTAGGAGTAATTTCATTTCCTTGGCTAGATGTTGTATTTTCTGATGGAACCATTGCATTATTTGCTGGTGATGCAGATGCAACCGTCAGAGCTGCTGTCAGTGATAGTACAGACAGGCCTACTAACAAAGCACTTTTTTTCTTCATAACTGGAATTTCCCCTTTTTTATTTACCATTTTCTTTAGTTTGGTTACTCTATCACATTTAGTGAGAGACGAGATACGTTCAATAATTACCAATCCCATGCGTTAGATTTTTTGTAATGGTACATATGTTCTTTCTTTCTAAATCTTGCACTGGCGTTCACGTGCTAATCAGTTCTAGTTATATAGCGTGGATCTTTTGATTTACGGAGACAAGCTAACATTATATGTAACTATTTTAAGGGAAACGAATTGACATCTAGGGATAATGTACTATAACCTCCCATTTAAATAAGTCATTTAAATTTTAATGAGGTATTTAGTCCTTTTTTTCATAATTTCATGTAAGATATGTTGACATTGATTTCGTCCTGCCACTATAATACGAATCACGAACGATGGATTGGTCCGAAATTATAACGTTCGGATATTCAATAGGGGAGTGGAGAGAGAAATGAGAGAGATAAAGAGCAAGGGCAAGCGACATGTCATCGTAACGGGCCTGTTGGCAGCGGTATCGCTAGCGCTCGTGTTAGGGGGCTGCGCTCAGAACAGCCCGGCTGCATCTCCGTCTGCTTCTCCAGCGTCAGGCGCTTCATCCAGTGAAAGCGGCAGCGAGATCAAGGTCGGCATTCTCCACTCGCTCAGCGGTACGATGGCGATCAGCGAGGTGTCGGTGAAAGATGCGGAAATGATGGCTATCGAAGAGATCAACGCTAAGGGAGGCGTGCTTGGTAAAAAGCTCGTTCCCGTCACCGAGGATGGAGCTTCCGATTGGCCTACTTTTGCCGAGAAAGCTCGTAAGCTATTGTCCGAGGACAAAGTAGCGACCGTATTCGGAGGATGGACCTCCTCTAGCCGCAAGGCAATGCTGCCCGTATTCGAGGAACTGAACGGCCTGTTATGGTATCCGGTGCAGTATGAGGGCTTGGAATCATCACCAAATATCTTTTATACAGGAGCGACGACGAACCAGCAGATCGTGCCGGCGGTTGATTGGTTGCTCGAAAATCGCGGCAAAAAGGTGTACCTGCTTGGCTCCGACTACGTTTTCCCAAGAACGGCTAACAAGATCATCAAGGCGCAGCTTGAAGCCAAGGGCGGCGAGCTGGCCGGGGAGGAATACACGCCGCTTGGACACACGGACTACACAACGATTATCAGCAAAATCATGGCAGCTAAGCCGGACATCGTGTTCAACACGCTGAACGGCGACAGTAATGTGGCCTTCTTCAAGCAATTGAAAGACGCTGGCATCAGCTCGGCTGACCTGACGACGCTATCGGTATCGGTGGCGGAGGAAGAAATACGCGGCATCGGCGCGGATGTTCTGGCGGGCCATCTGGCCGCTTGGAACTATTACCAGACGACGGACACTCCGGAGAACAAAGCTTTTGTGGAGGCTTACAAGGGTAAGTACGGCGCTGACCGGGTAACGGCCGATCCGATCGAGGCGGGTTACGCTGCTGTTTATCTGTGGGCGGCTGCAGTTGAGAAGGCTGGTTCCACTGATGTCGACAAAGTTAAGGAAGCGGCCAAAGAGCTGGAGTGGGCTGCTCCGGAGGGCAAGGTGAAGATCGACGGTGAGACGCAGCATCTGTACAAAACGGTGCGGATCGCTGAGGTGCAGGCGGACGGTCAGTTCAAAGAGCTATGGAACTCAGGAGAGCCAGTCAAGCCAGATCCGTATTTGAAATCCTACACATGGGCAGCGGGACTAAGCTCCGGCAGCTAAATGTATGGCGTTCAGGATCAAAATCGGGGTGATCCCGAAATGAATCAAGCCCGATATGCTGTAAGGCAGACCGGGCAAGTCGAAAAGAGCCGGGAGGGAAAGAGATGGATGTAGTTTGGCTGCAACTGTTCAACGGCATCAGCGTCAGCTCCATCCTGCTGCTGATTGCGCTCGGCCTGGCAGTAACCTTTGGGCAGATGAACGTCATCAACATGGCTCACGGTGAGCTGATTATGGTGGGAGCGTATGCAACCTACCTGACCCAAAGGCTGTTCCAGATGTATTTACCCGCGTCCTGGTTCGATCAGTACTTCCTGTTGTCGATCTTAGCGAGCTTCGTAGCGGCGTTTCTCATCGGGCTGCTACTGGAAAAGGTGCTGATCCGCTTCTTGTACGGCAGGCCGCTCGACAGCTTGCTCGCTACGTGGGGAGTTGGGCTTGTGCTGCAGCAGTTGGCCCGGACTTTGTTCGGCGCACCGAACGTCGGCGTGAAGAGCCCCTCCTGGCTGGAGGGAGGGCTTACCGTAACGAGCGGATTGAGTTTACCTTACAAAAGGTTATTCATCCTCGGCCTCGTAGCGGTCTGCCTGCTGGCGATGTTCCTCTACATCTATCGAACCGCAGCTGGACGGCGGATGCGGGCAGTTATGCAAAATCGCGATATGGCCGCTTGCCTTGGTATTTCAACCCGGCGGGTGGATAGCATGACGTTCGCCATCGGCTCCGGTCTGGCTGGCGTCGCCGGCTGTGCGCTGACACTGATTGGCCCTATCGGGCCGACCATCGGTACGTACTACATTGTGGACGCGTTCATGGTCGTTGTGCTGGGAGGCGTTGGCAAGCTGGTTGGGACCGTATTTGGAGCGCTGGGCATCGGCCTGACAAACTCGCTATTTGAATATTGGACGGACGCATCGCTAGGCAAGGTGCTCGTATTCCTGTGTATCGTAGCTTTCCTTCAATGGAAGCCAAAAGGATTCGTCGCCATGCGCACCCGGTCGCTAGACTGAAGGGGGAGGAACAAATGAAGGTGTTACAGAGGGCAAGCGCCTCCCGATACGGGCTGGCTACGGCGTATTTGCTGGCAGCTGCGCTGCTTGCGGCAGCGCCTTTATTCACAAGCGATTTCCGGTTAAATCTACTGGCAAAGTTTCTGGCATTCGCCATCGCTGCGGTTGGACTGGATCTGTTATGGGGTTATACCGGCATTCTTAGCCTTGGGCATGGCGTATTTTTTGGACTTGGGGGCTATGCGATGGCCATGCATCTCAAGCTGCAGGCAAGCGGCGGCAAACTGCCGGACTTTATGGAATGGAGCGGATTATCAAAGCTTCCGTGGTTTTGGACTCTATTTCAGAGCTTTGGAATGTCGGTAATACTCGGTATTGCTATACCCTCACTAGTAGCGCTCTTCTTGGGTTATTTCACATTCCGCAACCGAATTCGCGGGGTTTACTTTACGATTTTGACGCAAGCGCTCGTCGTGATTAGCGTGACGCTCATTACGGGGCAGCAGGCTTTTACGGGCGGAACGAACGGTATTACCGGGTATGGCGAACTATTCGGATACTCTCTTGCCGCGCCAGAGATGAAGATTGCTCTCTACTACGTCACGGCGGCGGTGCTTGTGGTAGTGCTTCTGCTCTCGCGTTTTCTTGTTAAAAGCCGGTTCGGAAAAGTGCTGCGCGCAGTTCGCGACGGCGAGAATCGGGTACGCTTCCTTGGCTATAATCCAGCGAAGTTCCAGATGGCGGTATTCGTTCTCTCGGCAGCTTTCTCCGGCATCGCCGGTATGCTGTTCGTGCTGCATGTTGGCATCATTTCACCATCGATGATGGGCATTGTGCCATCGATTGAAATGGTGCTCTGGGTAGCCATAGGTGGCAGAGGAACGCTGATTGGAGCCGCGCTTGGAGCGCTGCTGATGAACGGGGCGAAAAGTGTCTTTAGCGAAACTTACCCGGAGATTTGGCTGTTTTTCATGGGTGCGTTGTTCATTGTGACAACGGTATTCCTGCCGCGCGGAATCGTTGGGCTGGTGGCGGACGGATGGCATAGACTTAGGCTGCTTGGGCGCAGGAGGAAGGGGGTTCCAGAGCATGAACGATCACGTTATTCTGCGGTGTGAGGATGTCACGGTATCTTTCGACGGCTTTAAAGCGGTTCAAGGCATGAATCTGGAGCTGAAAAAAAGGGGGCTGCGCTTCCTGATCGGGCCTAATGGTGCGGGCAAAACGACACTGCTCGATGCAGTTTGCGGCAAAGTTAAACCTTCCGGCGGACGAATTGTATTCCAGGATGGAATCGATCTCGCCCGGCGCAAGGAACATCAGATTGCCGAGCTTGGTATCGGCCGCAAGTTTCAGGCACCTTCGATTTTTCCAACGCTGACGGTGGAGGAGAATTTGGAGCTGGCCATGCGGCAAAAGCGCGGCGTGCTCGCGACGCTGCGGACTCGGATACTCTCATCAGAGAGGAAGCTCATCCGCACGCGACTGGAAGGGATTGGCCTGGGTGGCAAGGGGACGCTGCGTGCAGGGGGCCTTTCGCACGGGGAGAAGCAGTGGCTGGAGATCGGCATGATGCTCATGCAAGAGCCTTCGCTGCTGCTGCTTGATGAGCCGGCGGCTGGCATGACCGATCGCGAGACCGACAAAACGGGCGAATTACTGCAGGAGATTGCCCAGGAACGGGCGGTTGTTGTTGTGGAGCATGATATGGAGTTTGTGCGCAATTTTGCCAGTATCGTAACGGTCATGCATGAAGGCCGATTGCTCATGGAGGGGACGATGGATCAGGTGCAGGCCGATGAGCGCGTCGCCGAGGTGTATTTGGGCAAAAGGAGGGAAGCCACATGCTGACCGTGGAGAAGCTGGAATCCGGCTATGGCGAGAGTCCCGTGCTGCGCGGTGTGACGCTGGAGGTGCGGCCGGGGCAGGTTGTGTGCCTGCTTGGCCGTAATGGCACCGGTAAGTCCACGCTCGTTAAGAGCATTATGGGTGTGCTGAAGGCGTGGGGCGGTAAAGTCGGTTATGCGGGCCGCGACCTGACGCGAAAAGCGCCGGGAGAGCGGGCGCGCAGCGGGCTTGGCTATGTGCCCCAGGGCCGGGAAATTTTCGGGCAGCTGACGGTGCGCGAAAATATATTGATTGGGCTGGAGGCTTCGCGTGGACGCGATGGCAGACGGGCGACGAGTGAACTGCAGCCGACGGGCAGGCGAGACGAGGATGCGTCGAAGGCAGTCAGTAAGCGGGGCGTTGGGAGCGAGGGCGAGGAAGCGCCGAAGGCAGCTGATAGACGAGGCGGAGGGCGCGGTAGCGACGAAATTCCACAGGCGGCCATTGAGCGTTTTCCTGTATTGCCGACAATGTACGATCGGCGGGGTGGTGATCTGAGCGGCGGCCAGCAGCAACAGCTGGCCTTTGCCCGTGTGCTCGCGGCTGAGCCGGAGCTGCTTATCCTGGATGAGCCATGCGAGGGCATTCAGCCGTCGATTGTCGACGACATTCGTGACGTTATTCGATCCATCAAGTCAGATGGGCGGACCGCTATTTTGCTCGTAGAGCAGAGTCTGGAGTTCGTGCGCAGCACAGGGGATTACGTCTATATTCTTGAAAAAGGCGCAGTCGCTTGGCAAGGCGACATGGAAGCACTTGGCGATGATGTCGTACGTCGGTATTTGACGGTATGAGATTGGAATTGTTCTCCAATGGCTCCTCTCCAAGCCGGGAATCGAGGTTTAAAAATAAAAGCCCACAGGGAATTTTCAGCATTCCTGCGGGCTTTTTGTATGGTCGAATAAGTGCTTTCCAAAGAGAGGGAGCGACAGCTGGGACTGTGCATAAGAAAATGGGAGCGGATGAATACTATGGTCAGATTCGAAGGTCACAACCTGACAGATCAACTCCTATCTCCGCATACATCAGTGTCAGCGAGCATCCAGTCGACTTACAACTCTTCGAGGAAAGTGGGGCAACATGACTATGAAAGCAACTGGAATTGTGCGTCGAATCGATGATCTCGGCCGCGTCGTCATCCCAAAGGAAATCCGCCGTACGCTTCGCATCCGCGAAGGAGACCCGCTTGAAATTTTTGTGGACCGTGATGGTGAAGTAATCCTCAAAAAGTATTCCCCAATCGGCGAGCTTGGTGACTTCGCTAAGGAATACGCGGAATCACTTAGTGAAGGCACCGGTCATATTACGCTAATCACTGACCGTGACACCGTAATCGCCATTGCCGGTGCTTCCAAGAAGGACTATATTGACAAGCCAGTCGGCGCGTTGTTGGAGCAAGCGATGGAAAGTCGCAAAACAGCAACGGAAAACGGTGGCGGTGAGCATGAGATCATCAAAAACATGTCGGAAACATACTCGTCCTTTGTAGCGGCTCCGATTATTTCCGGCGGCGATCCCATTGGCACGGTCGTCCTGGCAAGCAAGGAAGATTCAACGAAGATGGCTCAGATGGAAGTGAAAATGGCCGAAACAGCCGCAGGCTTCTTGGCTAAGCAAATGGAACAGTAATAAGCATAAGCACTGCCCCGGCAAGCTTCCTTTTTCGGTTGGATAATCGAGAGCGGAAGCTTGTTTGCCGTTGGCGGGGAGGGGTAAGGGGCAGCAGAGCCGGCTGGCAGGAAACAGGGAAAAGGGACAGCCTAGCCTGGAGGCGCGATTTTATTGCTGCTTGCAGTGAAGCAGGGGAAGGTCAAAGCCGTGGGGCCAGTGGGACTCAGCTGTCTAGAATCAGATGAAGCTTAGGTGGCGTTCCGCCGTACAGCAGCGTACCAGCGCTTGCGGCGGGAAGCCGCAGCGGTTCACAGGCATGCAGCAGCCGCAATGAGCCGGCTTCTGTCAGATCCAGCGAAAGCTGCGCCGGGGAAAGCGTAATGTATGGCGAAGCGGAGCCACTGGCCACATTTCGGAACAGAGTTCCTCCATTGCGGACCATCACATCGACAGGACCGCCCGTAGCCAAATGGAGCAGCCGTACCTTGGTGCGGTCCTCCTGACTTTCCGACTCATCGGCAAAAAGCAGCAATTGCAGTCCTCCGTCCTGCGGATCTGCGGTAACAGCCACTGTATAGCGAATCCCGGCTTCTAGATTGAGTTCAAAGGCAGTTTCTGCATCGGTCTTCGCAGCTTCGGCAAGAACGGAATCCTCCGGGAACAACTGGACCCGGTGCACGCCTTGATGCGCCTGAACGTAGGGCGAAGCTTTCAGGAAAGCGGCTGTTAGTGAGTCATACGCACCTTCCAATCGAAGTTCCAGCTCAGGCTGCCCGGGAGCGGCGTGCAACAGCCTGATAAAAGCGCTGGCTGCTTCAGAGTTGTTTGCTTCAGCTTTATCCTTGTCGCGTCCGAGCAAAGGTTGGAAGGAGGCCCCAGAACCAGTAGAAGCGACAGGGAAAAAGTCATAGCTTTGAATCGGCTGCCAGGACGATGGTGTCAGCGGGCCAGTGGAAACAGGCCAGCTAGCGCCAGCAGAAGGTCCATATTGTACCCACTGTGAATCTGGCTCTAACCCTGGCAAGGGGAAGGAGTCTGCCGTGGGAAAGAAAGAACTACCAAGGAAGGCAGACTCATTATAGGCCGCCGGCACTGAAGAGGGATATTCCGGCGGATAGCCGTACATGTGTACCAATACAGCGAGCCGTTGCATAGCTTCTTGATGCAAAGTTGCATACGACAAGCTGATGACCGGGTCTAACTCGCGATAATATCCGGCCAGCATGCTGTACTGGCTGGCTTTTTGCCATTCGGTCCAAACGGGATGTCGGTCCATACCCTACCTCCTTGCTGATTCCTGCCGGAAACAGCTGAAAAAAGTCGTTACTCCAGCATATGCGCGACGGGCATGGCCCATACGAACGGAAGCGAGACTAGATGCTCGCCAGGTATGGCTCATTTCAATGGAAACGAAAGAGGAGCTGGAATATGGATAGGGCAAGATCGCTACCGAATCCGCTATAATGGGGAAAGGATAGGCGAGAGGAAAGGGAATATGGGACAACAAGCGAGGAACGGGAAGGATAACGGTGGAAAAGGAGTGCTGGGCGGGGCGGTTGTACTTGCTGGAGCGGCGCTTTTGTCCAAGCTGATTGGAACGCTGCAGAAGATTCCGCTGCAAAATGTAGCAGGCGATCGCGTATTCGGGATATACAACGCGGTTTATCCGTTCTACCAGCTCATTCTCGTGCTGGCGACAGCGGGACTGCCGCTAGCGGTGTCCATCCGCACCGCATCCTTGTTGGAAAAGGGAGACCGAACCGGCGCCCGCCGAGCAGCGGCAGCTGGCATCGTACTGCTGTCGCTGCTGGGCGTAGCAGGCTTCGCTCTGTTATGGGCTGGAGCAGAGCACTTTGCCGCCTTGATTGGCGATCCGGCTGCGGCCCATTCGATCCGCGCTGTCGCCGCTGCTCTGTGGTTCGCTCCGGCGTTGGCGGCGCTTCGTGGTTACACCCAGGGATACGGCGACATGCGCCCTACGGCCTGGTCACAGCTCGCGGAGCAGGTCATTAGAGTGGCCGCCATGCTCATGTTGCTGCGAATCGGCTGGTCTGCCGGTTGGAACGAGGAAAAGCTTGCGGCTGGAGCGATGTCGGGATCGTTTTTTGGCGGCGCGGCGGGACTTCTGCTCTTGATAATCCTGATGCGGAAAGGCGACAAGGACGGGCCGCTGCGGGACACATCGGTACCTGTCTTGGAAAAGAAGCAGAGAAGTCGGATACATATGGAACGGGAACAGGAACAGGAACGGGAACAGGAACGGGAACAGGAACAGGAACGGGAACGGGAACAGGAAAGTCGCTGGAGCTGGCTGCTGCGCATTGCTCGGAGGCGGGCTCGCAGGGGCCAAAAGCCGGACGGGCAGTCCGTGCCGGAGACTCTTGCCGGTGGAGGGTTTAGGCCATTTACTCAAGAGATGCGTCGGCTCGGCGTACTGGCGCTGCCAGTAGCGCTCGGCGCGATTGTCGCGCCTGTGCTTGGTGCGATTGATGCTTTTACAGTGCCGAGGCTGCTGCGGCAAGCTGGATTAGGCGAAGTTGAGGCGATGACGGCCTTTGGCCTGTACAGTCGCGGTCAGCCGCTCATCCAGCTTGTAGCAATGGTGGCAGGCGCTGCGGCGGGGGCAATTGTGCCGCAGCTGGTGCGGTTGAGGCGTGCCGCGCCTGCGGATGCGGCTGAC
Organism: Paenibacillus herberti; assembly: GCF_002233675.1. Taxonomy (GTDB): domain Bacteria; phylum Bacillota; class Bacilli; order Paenibacillales; family Paenibacillaceae; genus Paenibacillus_O; species Paenibacillus_O herberti. The sequence continues at coordinate 943,601 of NZ_NMUQ01000002.1, forward strand.
GCTGCACGCCTCGCGCTGCGCGTGAGTGCGCTCGCCGGGGCTGCCGCGGCGGCGGGACTCATTCTGCTGGCGAAGCCGCTGAATGTGATGTTTTATACGGATGCGCAGGCGACCGGCACGTTAGCGCTCGTCGGCAGCACGGCGCTCGCAGCGGCGCTCAGCGCGGTATGTGCGCCGCTGCTGCAAGGCCTCGGCGCGCTGCGCATCCCGGCGGCGCTGCTGCTGCTCGCGGCGCTCGCCAAGGCGGCGCTTAACGCGGCGCTCGTGCCGCCGCTTGGCATCGCCGGCGCCGCCTGGGCGGGCATCGCCGCCACGGCGCTAGCCGCGCTGCTCGGCGCGCTCGCGGCCGCGCGCTTCGCTGGCGCGCTAGCCGCCGCCGCGCCGCGCTCCGCCGGCGCTCGGCTGCGCCAGCTCGCCGCGACAGCGCTGGCGCTCGCGGCGATGAGCGCCGCCGTGCTCGCGGCCATGCGCGTCGTCGCCGTGCTGGCTGCGCCGGCGCTGCCGCCGCGCCTGGCCGCCGCCGCGCAGGTGCTCGCCGGCGTCGCGCTCGGCGCCGCCGTGTACGGCGCCGCGCTGCTGCGGCTCGGAGCCGTCGCCGCGGCGGAGCTGCGCCGCTTGCCCGGCGGCGAAGCGCTCGCGGCGCGCCTTGCTCGCTGGCGGCTGTTGCCGCGCCGCCAGGATTGAATCTTCGGGTCGAATTTCGGCCTAATGGCCTTATTTTTTGCTCAGAATAGCGACAGTCTGCATGAAATAGGAATACTATGACTTATTATTCCATTAATCCGTGGCCCAGCTTGATTCCTGGGCTCAAGCCAAGTAAAGTCTAGGGGAGGCTATCGGCATAGCTTCCCATGATTTCTTGTTTTCCAGCCGTTTCAGGCTTGTCGTCAGCAAGAAACATGCAACTCCGTCCAGCTGCCGGGCATCGGCTCCAGTGGGACGGGAAGGCCGCATCCGCTACAAGAAGGAGGCGCAGTCAGCGTCATGACAGCCGCATCGAGTACCAACCGTCAACCGGAGGGCGGAGCAGGCGTTTCGGCGCCATCCATTACGATAGCCGGACTCGGCACAGGAGATCCGGACCAGCTTACGTTGGGCATTTGGCGTAGATTGCAAGAAGCTGACACGATCTACGTCCGCACGGAGAAACATCCCATGATGGACATGCTTCGCGGAATTGGAGTGCCGATCCATTCCTTTGACCGCTTCTACGAGGAAGCGGACTCGTTCCCGCAGGTGTATGAGGCGATTGTTGAGGAGTTGCTTACGCTGGCAAAAGCTGCCGGAGCAGCGTCTACCGCTGGTATTCCCACAACGGCTGAAGCGGCATCCACCGCTGGCAGTCCCTCTGGTGTTGTGTCAGCATCCACCAGTAGTCCCGCGGCGTCCGCCGTCAGCATCCTGTATGCTGTCCCCGGACACCCAATGGTGGCAGAGCGCACCGTACAGCTGCTACGCGAGCGTTGTCCGGCTGAGGGCGTTCAGCTGCAGGTGCTGGGGGGCGAAAGCTTCCTGGATATCGCCTTCACGCGGCTTGGCTTTGATCCAATCGAAGGTTTCCAACTGCTAGATGCCTCTAGCCTGCAGCCGCATTTGCTGCAACCGCAGTTGCATACGCTCATCGGACAGGTTTACGACGATTTTACCGCTTCCGATGTGAAGTTGACGCTGATGGAGCGCTACCCGGAGGAACACCCTGTGACGATCGGTCACGCGCTTGGCGTCCCGGGAGAGGAGTGCATCATCACGGTGCCGCTCTACGAACTGGACCGCGGTCAGAACTATGGCAATCTCAGTCTCGTTTATGTTCCGGCGAGCAGCGACGAGAGCTTGAGGGTCCGCAGCTTCGACCGTCTGCATGAGATCGTCTCCATTCTGCGTAGTCCGGATGGCTGCCCGTGGGATCGCGAGCAGACTCATCAATCGATCCGCAAAAACTTCATCGAGGAGCTTTACGAGGCGCTCGAGGCGATTGATGAGGATGACCCGGACGGAATGAAGGAAGAATTCGGCGACATCATCCTGCAGGTGATGCTGCACAGCCAGATGGAAGAAGAGACGGGAGCATTCACCGTTTATGACGTCATTCAGGAGCTGAACGAAAAGCTTATCTTCCGTCATCCGCATGTGTTTGGTACAGTTGGAGCAGCGGATTCCGAAGAAGCGCTAGTGAACTGGGAGCGGATGAAGGCCGAGGAAAAGCTTCTCAAAGGCCGAAATGCGAACCGCAGCTCACAGTTGGACGGCATTCCGAAGGATCTGCCAGCGCTGATGACTGCCTTCAAGCTGCAGAAAAAAGCGTCCAAGGTCGGCTTTGACTGGGATGAGCTTGAGCCGGTACTGGGTAAGGTTGAGGAGGAGCTTCGCGAGGTGCGCGAGGCGGTTGCCGAAGGCGATGCCGAGGCGAGCGCCGGGGAGCTTGGCGATCTGCTGTTCGCCGTCGTCAATGCGGCGCGCTTCCTGGACGCTGATCCGGAGGAGGCGCTTGCCCGTACCAATGCCAAGTTCAGAAGACGGTTTCTCTATGTCGAGGAGCAGCTTCGTATAAACGGCAAATCTTTTGACCAGACTGATTTACCAGAGATGGATCGTTGGTGGGAAGAGGCTAAGAAGCAAGGTTTGTAGAGTGGTGAGAGCCTTCTGTAACGGGGTGAAAAGCCAATTCGGACAAGCTTGGAGTAATGACCGTAAAGCATCGCTTCCAGCTAAATCTCAATCTCGTTCGCGTCTAGCAATCTTCCAAACCGGCCGCCAATGAGAGTCTATCTGTGACCTTTCGCCGATTCTCGACGATTTTCTACAAAAAAATTTCTAGATGTAGCAGGAATTTTTCACTCAGGGGACGAATACCTAAACCTCGAAAAATTTCTCCCGGAGATCCCGGCAGCTCCGCCGCTTGCCGCACCAGTTCGGAGAACCGGGAGGAAAAGAACGGCGTCACAATGTCTAGCGGCGGCAAACGCACCGCGGCTTTTACCGGACATTAGGCAAGCCGCTCTAGTTTCGTCCGTACCTGCTGCGATGGCAGCAACGATCGCACTTCAATTGAGAACTTTATATTTCGGGAGGAAACAACCATGAACAAGAACGACCTTATCAACAGCATTGCAACGAAAAGCGGACTGACTAAGCGCGACGTAGAATCCGTCCTGAACGGCTTCCTCGGCGAAGTAACGGAAGCACTGGCTTCCGGCGACAAAGTTCAACTGATCGGCTTCGGCACGTTCGAAACCCGTACTCGCTCCGGCCGCACTGGCCGCAACCCGCAAACGGGCCAAGAAATCACGATTCCGGAATCCAAAGTTCCTGCATTCAAAGCCGGCAACAAGCTGAAAGAAGCCATCAAGTAATTGAGGCTCGACAAGTTCCTTAAAGTCTCCAGGCTCATCAAGCGGCGCACTGTCGCCAAGGATGTGTCGGAGCAGGGCCGCGTATGGATCAATGGCCGCGAGGCCAAGCCGAGCAGCTCCGTCAAAGCCGGTGACGAGCTGCGTATCCAATACGGGTTGAAGTACGTCACCGTGCGTATCGAGCGCACGGCAGAGACCACTCGCAAGGATGAAGCGGCAACGCTTTATACGCTGGTCAAGGAAGAATCACGGGAACGCGAGGACAATGGGCTCGGCTTTTAGCCGACAATCAAAGTTCTGCTGTATCCTACAAAACAAGCAAGGTCCCTCTGTGGATCTTGCTTTTTTGTCTTTTATATTCTGGTTGCATCCACAGTACGGCTGAATTTCGAGCGAAGGAGGGAACGGAGATACCCTAACGGAACTCAGAAGCGCTATTTGGTCGGAATGGATGTAATTGAGATTGTAACGGAACTGAGACGTGATATTCCCCATTAATATCGACTTTTTTCGGCGAACGGGCTGTTCCCCTAATTCTGGGAGTTGAGGGCGAAATAGTTCGTCATCTACATCGAGCCTGTGCATGCGGCTACCGTCCAACGACTAAATCCACCTAGCGTCGTGTGGTTGGCTGCCAATATGTGTGGCCCAACCGCGCCGGAATTTACTGTCTGCACTTACTCTAAAACGTACCTCTACTCCCTGTCCTACCTACTCCGCGTACTATCTCGAACAACGAGTTTAGGCGTCAGCTGGATATTTGCTATTTTTCTCTCTTCGCTATTAATAATTTGAACCAATTGCTCCATGGCAATTTCGCCAATTCGATCAAGCTCTTCTTCTACTGTCGTAAGTTTGGGGCGGATGAAATCGGAAAAGAAATGATTGCCAAAGCCGATGATGGAAAGGTCATTCGGGATAGAGATACCTAAGTCGGATGCCGCAGAAGTTACAGCCAGAGCTGTCGTATCACTAAAACAAAAGATAGCGTCGGGGAGATTCCGGCCTTGGCGGATTAGTCCAGTGAACGTATCGTATCCCTTCTGAGGCGTTGTTTGATTCATGAGGATATTGTCATCGGGAAATTCCAGTCCAATCTCTTCAAACGCAGCCCTAACGCCGTTCACTCTGAGCGTGTTATGGAACCACTGCTCATTACCAGCGAAAATCAACAGATCCCGATGGCCCTGCTCTAATAAATGTTTAGCCGCTATATAACCGCCGATTCGCTCATTGGTGGAAACAGAGTTCTCAATTTTGGGATCAGGAAATTTACCAATGATGATGTACGGGATATTTTCTTTTTCAAATAGATAGGGGAAGCTGTCGTTCAATCCAACACCCATAATAATAAATCCATCTGCTTGATGATTATTTATGATTTTCAGGTATTCATTATCGTCCAGTTTGGCCGTCGTAACGATGGTGACGTTGTAATCATGCTTGGCCGCCACGTTTCCGATCCCATACACGACCTGCGGAAAAACAGGGCTGATCAAAGCGCGGCTAATATTCCGATCAGGAACGATAATAGCAATGTTTTTAATTGGCCCTTTAGCTAACGCTTTGGCCGCCACATTCGGACGGAAATTGTACTGCTCAACGATCTTTTGTATTTTAAGCTTGGTTTCAGGCTTAACCTTGTCCGAGCCGTTTATAGCGCGGGAAACCGTAGACTTATCAACCTCCGCCAAGCGAGCAATATCCGCAATGGTAATCGTCTTTTTCTTCATCGATATTCCTGCCTTCCAAATGATTAACCGGAGTATATATATAAAATAAACGGTTCGTTCCGCTTCCTGTTTGTTTCTCTAGTTCAACATATATAGTTTGCTTTTAAAACTAAGCAAGTGTCAAGGCACCGTTAAATGATCCAACCGGCATGGAGCCCCCTTACCCCTACCACATGAAAATTGTATTGCCACAGATAACATTACCATGCATAATAGCAGTAATACAACCGATTGTATTACATTGCTTCAAGGAGGGATTTCTTTGTACATCAAGGAGATTGCTGCGAGTTTTTATCCGTGGGATCTTGCAGACGAAGGCGTGGAGACCTGTATTGATAATGTGGTTCGGCTCTGCGATGTGAACAGTGTGTATTTAGTAGGCCTCATGCATAAGGAAAAGCGCCCCTTGGATCAGCTTTATTATCCTCATAATCCAAAAAGAAAATTTTATATTCCGGAAGACAGCCGGGTTTATTACCAAATGGATGAGGCTAACTTTGCCAATACCCCACTGAAGCCGCTTTACAGCAACGAGGAATTTCTTAAGCAGAAAAACTGGCTGAATGAACTGGTGACTTACGCGCGTAAAAAAGAGCTGAAAGTCGGAGTCGAAATTTCGCACACGATCTATGACGCTGATATTGCTGAACGTGATTATCCGGAGATCCTGCAGAGGAACGTTTATGGCGAACCCGTCGGCGGCGAAAAGATTATCGATCAACGCGTCCTATGTCCGAATCATGACTATGTAAGAGAGTATATTAAGGCGCTGTTTTATGACACCGCTTTAAATAACGATATCGATTATATCCAGAGCTGCCTGGTCATGTTTTATGAAGGAAGACCGCTCCAGAACGATTACGACCGCGAAATAGCGAATGTACTCGGCGTTCTTCATGGAGGCTGCTTTTGCCAAAGCTGCGCCCATAAAGCTAAAGCAATGGGTTATAACTGGGACCAGATTAAACATGACATGACTGAATTGTATGATATCGCTACGGAACGCGAACTTATGGACATGATGACTTTGAGCCTGTTGGATCAGGGCAATTTACTGGCAACCGGTCTGTTGTTGGAATATCCATCGTTCTATCAGTGGCTGGAGTTCAGAACAAAGTCCATCACGGAGCTATTTAAGGACATCTATGGATCAATCAAGAGGGCTAATCCTAAAGTCGAGTTCCGTTACAACACGTATATCAGGTATCCCGAATTAGGCGGAATGAACTTTGCAAGCATTCGTGATTATGTCGATTCGGTACGGGAATCCGATTACTCGGAGCAATCCGGCGACCTGAAACGGTTGGAATTAAAACGCCAAAAGATATTAAAAATACGCAGAGCAATCGGATATGAAAAGGATCTCCTTGCAGGTGTCGGAATTCGCATGAATGCTAACGAGGAAATTGTGCGGGAAAGCTTAAAAATGCTAGGAAAACTAGGGATTGACGGTATCTCGTTAGGGCATTACGACGGGGCTACTTTTGCACGGCTGCAAGCTGTAAAAGAGGGGATGATCGAAGGGGAAATCCTCATGCAGCAAGGGAAACATGCGGAAACCTAGAGAAATAAAAAGGTATTGCTAATAAAAAACAGCTTAGGTATAATCGCAATACAACCGGTTGTATTTAAAGGAAAATAATGAGGGGGTCATTGTATTGAAGAGTTTAAATCGTTTTGCAAGCGTTTTCTCATCCGTAATTCTGCTGTCTACTCTTATTGCATGCAGCAGTTCTGAAGAGCCTAGTGCTGGAACGGGTAACAGCGACAAACAGAAAAAAGCGGTTACCATTCAATACACCTTCTGGGGTGACGCGGCTACAAAAGCAACCCACGAACGGCTTGTCGACAACTTTAATAAAAAGAACACAGGCGTAACGGTGAAAGCTATCCATGTTCCAGCATTTGATCAATATTTGCAAAAGGTACAAACGACAATGGCTTCGGGAACAGCTCCTGACGTCATCAACTTTGTCCATAATGACGTTTATGCCTTTGCCTCCAGGGATGTATTGGTTGATTTGACGGAGTGGATCAAGCGGGATTGGGATGGAGCCAAGCTGGGAGAAAACTTGGGCGATCTAATGGAAGGCATGAAATATGAAGGTAAACAATATGCGCTTCCGCGTAATGCCGGCGGTTGGTATACGTACTACAACAAAACGCTATTTGATAAAGCCGGTGTTAAATATCCCGATGAAAGCTGGACGTGGGAGACGTTAGTGGCAGAAGGCAAAAAACTATCGAATAATTCAGCCAATGTTAACGAACGGACATGGGCTATCGCCTTCGATGCCAAAGCAACTGCACAGCATATTAACTACATGTGGCAAGCGGGCGGCGACTATTTCAATGAAGATAAATCTGCCCTACTATTCGACTCTCCAAAGACGAAGCAGGGTCTGCAATTCATGTACGACTTGATGTACAAGGATAAAATTGCGCCAGATCCAAGTATTACTTCCATCCAAAAGCCGGTTGATCTGTTCTCCTCCGGGCAGCTAGCGATGTATCAGGATTCGATGGGGAATATCGTTCGATTTACCGGTGCCAAAGATTTGAACTGGGGAATTGCTTACCTGCCTAAAGGTCCGGAAAATCGGTTTGGCCGAATTGGCGCTACCGGCTTAGCTATTCCAGAAGGAAGCAAAAATAAAGAGGCCGCTTGGGAATTTATCAAATATGTAAACGGCAATGAAGGCCAAGAGATTTTGGCTAAAGACGGCTTCTCAGCCCCTGTCAGAGAGCAGCTGTTGCAGGATGAGTCGAAGTTTTTACCCGCAGATAAATTCCCGATTGACCGCAACGTCGCTATAAAAGGTTACCAAGAATACGGCAAGCTGCTTCCTAGCCATAAAAATTGGACTCAAATCGAAGCCGTAGCCAAGAAATACCTCGATTTGTACTTTATTAATTCCATGAGCCTTGATGAAGCAACCAAAAAAATCATGGATGAAGCAACCCCTTTATTGAAATAAGCAGATGAGGATAGACAGGTGGTGGTTCTTCTGAAAGGTTCAAATAAGGACTTGCCCGTAGCAGTGTGGTTTATACTGCCGAGTTTCATCGGATTTGCCATTTTCACGGGAATTCCAATCCTTGTAGCTTTGGTATTATCCTTTTACGATTGGAACCTATTAAATACGCCTAAGTTTGTCGGTTTTGAAAATTACGATACGTTATTCCGCAGCGATCCCATTTTCATGAAAGTGTTATGGAACACCTTGTACTTCGTGCTCGGGTCCGTACCGCTTAGCATTATAATCGCCCTATTTATCGCAGTTCTCTTGAATCAGAAATTGAAAGCGATCGCATTTTTGAGGGCAGGATATTTCCTGCCCGTTATTTCCTCAATTGTCGCTGCGTCGCTCGTCTGGAAATGGATTTTCAATCCTGACTTTGGGATCATAAACGACTTTCTGAGAATGATCGGCATCAGCAATCCGCCGAAATGGATTACAAGTACGGCGTGGGCAATGCCGTCCATTATCATTGTCGCCATATGGAAAAATCTCGGGTACAACATGGTTATTTTCTTGGCTGGGCTACAGGACATTCCTAAGGATTTATACGAAGCCGGGGAAATTGACGGAGCAAACAAGCGGCAACTGTTCTGGCATATTACGCTGCCTCTCCTACGGCCAACCACCTTTTTCATCACCATTATTTCGATCATTGGCTCCTTCCAGGTGTTTGGACAGGCGCTGGTTATGACCGAGGGCGGGCCAGGAATATCAACGAATACAATCGTCTTTTATATTTACCAGAATGCGTTTGTTTTCTTTAAGATGGGTTACGCATCCGCTTCAGCGTGGGTTCTGTTCTTCATCGTTTTATTCTTTACAGCTATTCAGTCCAAGATCGGCAAAAGGAGGGGAGCTCTATGATTCAAATGGGTAAATCGGTTAGTTCCAACTGGATCAAAGGGCTGTCTTACCTCATTTTGTTCTCCGGTTTATGGATCATGATACTCCCGTTTCTATGGATGATTTCCAGCTCCTTCAAAACGTTGGAGCAAGTGAACGAGATTCCGATTCGCTGGATTCCCACCGAGTTTCACTTTGAGAACTATCTGGAAGTGTTTCGTGTCATCCCGATGGCCAAATTCATGGGCAATACGGTGTTTGTTTCCTTTATCGTAACGGTCGTGACGTTGATGATTTGCGCCATGGCCGCCTATGCCTTTGCTCGTTTGGAGTTTAGAGGCCGTGACGCCTTATTTTTCTGTTACCTAGCCACGATGATGGTCCCGGACCAGGTTACGATGATACCGAACTTTATTATGATGAAATATTTCGGATGGATCGACTCCTACTATGCGTTAACCATCCCTAAATTTTTCTCGGCTTTTGGAGTATTCATGCTCCGTCAGTTTTTCCTGACGATTCCGAGGGAGCTTGAGGAGGCGGCAACCATTGATGGATGCAGCCGCGCAAGAACCTTCTGGTCTGTCGTACTTCCACTCGCGAAGCCTGCTCTCGTTACGCTGGGGATCTTTACTTTCCTCGGAGAATGGAATTCCTTCCTCTGGCCTTTAATCGTTACGAACAATGTTGATTTGCAAACGATTCAAGTGGGATTACGGACCTTCCAAGGGGAGTTTGGGACCCAGTGGAATCTGCTTATGGCAGGTACCGTAATTGCCGAGCTTCCGATCATCGCGTTATACATTTTCGCCCAAAAATATATTATTGCCGGCATCGCTACCTCAGGCATTAAAGGCTAGGCAATAACAAGTACAGAGGAGAGAAACCGCTTAATGAAACAATTGCCTTATGAAACGATCATCTGTGTGGATTTACGTCCGTTTAATCCTTCGAAGCTGGATTTCGGTGTTGGAGATTACATGGATAAGTTAGCATTCAAACCTGACATCTTAGTGTTTCTGAATTTCTTTGTCGACTTTGTTCATCGACATGAAGAGGTTGATGAGACTGCTTTTAGCCGGATGACGATTGGTCAAAGGGGAACTCCAGCTCCACATGCCTGGACCAAAAGAGATCTGGCCGGATTGATTGCTTGCTTGAAGGATGCCGGTGTACGCTCGTTTCTGGGGCTGTTGTCGAGCACGAGCAGCGATATATGGAAGGGCGTCAATATCGACTGGGAGTTCAACGAGATTCTGCAAACAAAACGCGGCAACCAGCGTGTTTGGGGAAGTGCGATTAATCCTCTGAAACGTTTTACAGACGGATCGTATTACGAAGATATTTTTGCAAGAGATTTGCTGAAAGTACTTCAGGATTTCCAATTTGATGGTTATGTGGCCGGGGACGGCATGCTTGGTCTCAGAGGTCCTCATGAAACGCTGTTGGATACAGACTTTAGTGAAGATATGACCGATCAATTTGCCAGCTTCCATGAAATGAAACTTCCTGAATTCGAGGATTACGATGCTCGGGCCGATTATATTGTGGAAAATTATTTTGCCGAATGGGTGCAATTTTACGTCCATCGTTGGGGACAGCATGTAGAGAAATTGACTGGCCTGCTGAAGCCGAATGGCAAGTCTCTTATGGCAATTGATGCTTGGAGCAGAAACCCGGAAGAACTGATCACGGCGTTCGGCATTGATTACCGCGTTCTGCATCAAAGGGGATTAGAAGCTGTTTTTGTACAAGCTCGTGAAACGAATAAGTGGCGTAAACATCGTGAAGGCGAGTATGTGAAGGAAGAAAACTCCGTATACGGCTTCCTGACACATAAAGCTTACGAGCCGGGAATTCGTTATTATTGGGCCGAAGCGACGATTAATTTGCCTGAGTTCTGGAACTCCGTATTGGATCTTCCCCATGTATTGGAGAGGGAGACATACGGATACCTATGGAGCATGAACTGGCGGAATGGGGAATTCTCCAGGGCAATTGACGGCATTTGCGTCATTTGGGGCAATGATCTGACCGAGGAGCAGTGGAGATGGCTTGTGCAGCGCTGGTCGATGGCCTATTCCCAAATCGCTGAGTTCCAGTCTCCTGCTGGGTTGACCTTGCTGTGGAGTGAGCTTGGCATCAAGGAGTTGAACGCGGAAAACAAACGATACGGACAACGTTTTGCCAAGCTATTGAATCTCGGTTTGTGCATTCAGTCCAGCGTTCATGCGGATGAGCTGCATGGTGAAGGTGAACAGGGCTGGGGGAGTGCTTATCCAGAGCAACACTTGCTGACCTTTGATCAAACACTGCTGCAGCGTCTTCCATCCCTTGCCCATCGTGTATTTCTTATCCTCGAGGACTATATCCAATTCAAGGGTGTCCGCTATAGCTGGCAGGAGGGGATTGAGCTTATGAAGCATACAAGCGGCATAAGAACCTCCCGCGGACGGGTGCTCGGATTCCAAAATAGGGCAGGGGCATTAGTGCTTAGCCTGGAAAATCAGGAGAACTTATTTTATGAACAAGTTAAGTTATCGGTGCCGTTCCATATTGATGATGTGAAGGTGCTCCCGCCAAGGGAATGGTTCGCCATTCCGGAATCGACGGAAGGCAATGTGACGCAAATATCGGTTGCTCCAGATGCCTCAACTCAAGTTATCGTCCACCGCTCCAAGCTGATCTAATCAATTCTTGAGAGTAGAAGGAATGAAGGCTCCGATGAGGCGGCATTCGTTCTTTTCTTCCATAAGGGGATGAATCGTTTGGACTCGTTAGCATTTCCAACTTTAATTTCCATTGATCTTCGTCCATTCCATCCCGGCGCCCCGGATAGCGGCGTGCAGGCTTATATGAACAAGCTCGGATTTAAGCCCGACACCTTAATTTTCCTGAACTTTTTTGTTGATTTTTTGCATACTCACACTGAAATTGACGATACCCCAATCAATAAAATGAATGCCGGCCAGCGTGGGACGCCTACGCCTTTTCCATGGACCCGCAAGGATTTGTTTAACCTCGTCAATGCGGTGAAAAATGCAGGCATTCGGCCGCTTCTCGGCATTTTATCGTTCACCAGCAGCGATGTATGGCAAAGTGCCAGAGTTGATGAAATAGATACCGAGATCTATCAGACCAAACGAGGGAATCAAAAAATGTGGGGAAACTGCATTAATCCGTTGAAACACGGCTCGGATGGATCGTTGTATGAGGATCGATTTATTGCTGATTTAATGACGGTCATCGAGGATTACGGCTTCGAGGGCTACGTTGCAGGTGACGGCATGATGGGATTAAGAGGCCCTCGTGAAACCTTAGAGGATTCCGATTTTAGCTTGGATATGGTGAGGCAGTTCCAACAGTATAGCGAAGTGGTTCTCCCTCATTTGGACGACTACGATGAGCGGGCAAATTATATAACCGAGCATTATTTTGCCGAATGGGTTCAATTCTATGTCTACCGATGGGGGGAGCATTTCGGCAAGCTTTCCTCCAAGCTGAAGCCCCTAGGTAAGGCGCTCATCGGCATAGATGCATGGAGCCGGAACCCGGAGGAATCCATTACTGCGTTCGGCATCGACTACCGGGTTTTATATGAGAAGGGTCTGGAAGGAGTACTCGTCCGTGCGGGCGAGGCCAACAAAATACGTAAACATCGGGAAGGCGATTATGTATGGGAAGAGAATTCAATCTATACGTTTCTATCGCATAAAGCCTACGAACCCCGGCTCCAATACTATTGGGCAGTTTCAACCGTTAATCAGCCTGAGTTCTGGAATGCCGTATTAGATCTGCCACATGTGATGGAGAGGGAGGCCTTCGCTTATTTATGGACGATGTACGGAAGTGGAGAGACGGGTCGCTTTGAGCGAGCCATCGATGGTTTAGCGGTCATTTGGGGCAATGATATTAGTACCGCTCAGTGGGACTGGTTAACGAGCATATGGAACAGAGCGTTCCACCTTGTGAAACAATTCGAGCGGCCGGTCGGCTTAACCCTCCTATGGAATGATAAGGGAACTGGGCAGCATACCTCGGAGAACAAGCAATATGGCCACAGCTTTTCAAAGCTGCTTAACGAGGGTATTTGTGTCCATTCCGCAGTTGAGGAAAGGAATATACGTCCTTTCCTGGGTGCTACCGGATATCTGGTAGCATTAGACCCCGATATTTTGCTGCGAGAGCCACAGTTGGAGGATCGTACTTTTGTTATTTTGAGCAATCGTATACGGTTTAAGGGAGAGATTTATCCATGGGCGGTTGGCGTTCGCCTGATCAAGGGGCTTTGCGGCGTTCATATTTCCAAGGGACGAATGGTCGGTTTTGAAGCGAAAGAGGGGACCTTCGTGTTCAGCCTAGAAAATGCAGCGAATCTATACTACGAAACGGCTCAGGTTCATCTTCCAGTAGATGTGGAAGAGATCTTCACTCTGGAATCCGATCCGCAAACGCAGCTTCGAATTGTAGATAACAGCTCACGGATATTTTCGTTGCCGCCAGATGGCGCTGTTCAGATCGCTTTTAAAATGAAAGGAGCAACGGGTGATGAATTTAATTGAGAATATTGGTTTTATCGGTACGGGTGTCATGGGTAAAAGCATGGTTAAAAACTTGATTAAAGCGGGATATAAGCTGCATGTATACAGCCGCACCAAATCCAAGGCGGATGAACTGCTCGAGGCCGGAGCCGTGTGGCATGACACACCGGCGCAGTTGGCAAGCGAGGTTGACGCCGTCATTACGATGGTAGGCTACCCAGCCGATGTGGAAGAGATTTATTTAGGGGAACATGGAGTTATTGGGAGTGCCAAAGCGGGCACGTATTTTATCGATATGACCACATCTAGCCCCAGCCTGGCTAAACGATTGGAACAGGAAGCGAAAGTTAAGCAATGCCACTGTCTGGATGCCCCGGTATCCGGCGGCGATGTTGGGGCTCGCGAAGCAAAGCTGTCCATTATGGTTGGCGGCGAGCAGGAAGTTTTTGCAGCTGTGATGCCGATTTTCGAAGCGCTTGGCACGAACATCGTGTATCAAGGAGCGGCGGGAGCGGGACAGCATACGAAGATGTGCAATCAAATCGCGATCGCTTCCAACATGATCGGGGTTTGTGAAGCACTGATTTATGCGAAGAAGGCCGGACTTGATCCCACGACCGTATTAAAAAGTATCGAATCCGGTGCTGCTGGCAGCTGGTCGCTCAGCAATTTAGGACCAAGAATTATCGCGGGTAACTTTGACCCTGGCTTTTTTGTGAAACATTTCATTAAGGATATGGGAATCGCCCTACAGTCTGCTGCCGAAATGGGAATGGAAACGCATGGTCTGAAGCTGGCTAAATCCCTCTACGACCAACTTGTAGAGCTCGGTGAAGGGGACAGCGGAACGCAGGTATTATACAAAATTTACTCTTAATTGCGCATCCAGCTGGGGCAGCTAGGGAGGTTACCAATGAAATATGCACGATTTCGCATAGCGGAAGAGCAGCCCATGAAACTAGGCGTTGTGGAAGGCGAGTGGCTGTACGAGGTAGAAGGTGACTTGTTCTCAAGCCATAAAAAAATCATTAAAGAGAACAAATATCCGCTAAACAGCGTGAAGCTGGAAGCACCCTTAATGCCACGACATATCATTGGAGTCGGCAAAAATTATGTTGGACCCGGGGAAGCAAAACCTTCCAAATACCCTGACGTTCCGATCTTTTTCTTTAAACCTGTTTCAGCTGTAATCGGGCCGGGCGAAGACATCGTCATTCCGGCTGCTCTCCAGGAAGTTAAATTTGAAGCGGAGTTAGCCGTGATCATGGGGAAAACAGCCAGCAAAATCAAAGAGACCGAGGCCAAGGACTATATTTTTGGCTACACGGTAGCCAACGATGTAACCGCACCGCAGTTATTTCATCCCGAAGGGCATTGGATGGTCGGCAAGTCGCAAAATACATTTTCGCCGCTTGGTCCCTATATAGAAACGGATCTAGATCTTTCGGCGGTACGTGTTGGGGCTCTCCACAACGGGATTGGGAAGCAAAACAGTGGTCTGGATCTCATGATTTTGCCTATCGAATATATGATCTCTTATCTTTCTCATTCCATGACGCTTGAACCGGGAGATGTTATTTTGTCAGGCTCTCCTGCAGGGGCTGAATTCATGAAAGATGGAGACGAAATTGAATGCTCCGTCACCGGTATCGGCGTTCTACGCAACCGAGTTGTCCAATCGAAAAATTAAGAGCTGAAAGGTGTGTTAATCGATGAGTTCCGTACAATCCTATCCGGCAGGTGTTGAACTGAGGGGTACTGTTCAAGGGTATGAAACGATTTTAACAACGGATGCTTTGAATTTTGTTGTAAAGCTTCACCGTACATTCAATCCAAGACGTCTGGAGCTTCTCCAGAAAAGGGTGGAGCGGCAAGCTGGAATTGATGCGGGAGAACTGCCACATTTTTTGGGCGAAACCGAGCATATACGTAATGGAGACTGGCGAGTTGCTCCGGTGCCGGAGGATCTGCAGGACCGTAGAGTGGAGATTACAGGACCGGCCGGTGATCGGAAAATGGTCATCAATGCGCTTAATTCAGGCGCTCATGCCTTTATGACGGATTTTGAGGATGCAAACTCCCCGACATGGGACAATTCCGTTATGGGTCAGGTCAACTTGAGAGATGCTATTGATCGGAACATTTCTTTCGAAGCGCCGAACGGTAAAAGCTATACGTTAAACGAGCGGGTAGCCGTCCTTATCGCGCGGCCGCGCGGTTGGCATTTGGTAGAGAAACATTTGCTCGTGGATGGAGAGCCAATTTCGGGCAGTCTGTTTGATTTTGGACTTTATTTTTTCCATAATGCCAAGAAGCTGTTGTCCATGGGAAGCGGACCTTACTTTTACCTGCCGAAGCTGGAAAGTCATCTCGAAGCCCGCCTCTGGAATGATGTCTTCGTTCTAGCACAAGATGAACTTGGGGTTCCTCAAGGCTCCATTAAGGCGACCGTTCTTATTGAAACGATTATGGCCGCTTTCGAAATGGATGAAATTCTGTATGAACTGCGCGAACATATTTCCGCTCTGAACTGCGGCCGTTGGGATTATATTTTCAGCTATATTAAAAAGCTTCGCAATCAGCCGCATGTCATTCTCCCGGACCGCAGCGTAGTAACGATGACAGCTCCTTTCATGAAATCCTATTCTATTCTCGCGATCAAAACCTGCCACCATCGTGGAGCACATTGTATCGGTGGAATGGCCGCTCAAATTCCGGTTAAAGACGATGTTGCTGCGAATGAAGAGGCCATGGGTAAAGTACGGGCTGATAAAGAGCGGGAAGCATCCAACGGCCATGATGGCACCTGGGTGGCGCATCCCGGTCTGGTTCCGATTGCGATGGAAGTATTTGACCGCTTAATGCCGTCCCCGAATCAGATCGATAAACAGATAGATGCTGAAATTACGGCGGAGAATTTACTTGAAGTGCCCCGTGGTGAGATCACTGAAGCCGGGCTTCGCATCAACGTCAGCGTTGGGATTCAGTACCTGGAAGCTTGGCTTAGAGGATTCGGAGCGGTGCCAATTAACAACCTGATGGAGGATGCCGCAACGGCCGAAATTTCAAGAGCGCAGGTATGGCAATGGATTCGTCATCCCAAAGGCATCCTGGACGATGGTCGGAAAATAACGGTCGAGATGTTCGAAGGAATCGTCACAGAAGAACTCCAGAAATTGAAAGCGTCGATTGGCGAAAATGCTTTCAACAGGGGGAAATTCGAACAGGCTTCCGAACTATTTTCCAAGCTGACCCTTAGTGAATCCTTTGAAGACTTCCTTACTGTTCCTGGATATTCATTATTAAAATAGTTAATAATGCGAGTTCAAAAAGGTCGCCATTCAGCACCGAGAAGGTTGTGAGAACGGGAAGAAGGAGGTTGGCAAACCTACATGAGCACCGGACTTCGAAGGTGAACACAAGATTCGATGTCGAGTTGGCTTCCTGTTTTACTTCGTGATCAATGGGGGGCTTTTTGAACTACCTCTAATAGGGGAGTTTCATCTGTCGATATAGAGGTTAATGATGCTTACCCCCCACTCCTATAGGTTCTAAACCTCGTCCCCTTCTAATAAGCATAGGCTTATAAGGAGGGGACGAGGTATGAGTGAACCTGTAAAAGGGCAGAAGCGGCAGGAAGTCAAAATGCTGAACCGCAAGTTGCTGGAGATAACGGGTGTGCTGAATGTTGAAAGCTTTGACAATGAAGAGTTCCTGCTCGAAACCGAGCTTGGGTTCCTGGCGATCCGGGGCCAGAACCTGCATATGAAACATCTGAGTCTGGAACAAGGTCTTGTGGCAATTGAAGGGCTTGTCCATTCCCTCGCCTATCTGGACGGCTCCCAGGGGGGCAAGTCTAAAGGCCTGTTCGGGAAGTTATTCAAGTGACGCTGGAAACCCAAGGCTGGACGATGGCGATGATGTTGCTGTCGGGTCTGCTGATGGGCACTTCGTTTGATGGCTACCGCGTTGTATCCCATGAGCTGCGGTTCCCCCGGTGGATCATGCCGGTGTTGGATATCGCGTTCTGGGTGATCACGTCGCTCGCGGTATTCCGGGTGCTGTACGCCAGCAATGAGGGCGAGGTACGGGCGTTTGTTTTCCTGGGGCTGCTGATCGGCATATGCCTGTATTATTTGCTGTTCAGCCGTGCCGTCATTAAGCTCAGCAAGTGGTTGATTGTTGCCATGCGGGCGATCGTTCATTTCCTTGTTCGCTTGACGGACATACTTCTTATTCGTCCTGTGATAGGAATCTACCGTGTGATTCGCGTTTTGACAGGGTTTGCCGTGGTGTTTTCTATTTTCCTATTTCGGATTGTGCTACAATTAATTCGTCCATTAGGAATTTTATTTCTCTGGATATTGGGCCCGCTGCTGCGTCCATTGGACAGGCAGCTGGGACAGCTTCTCGTTCGCTGGAAGGTGCAGGAGAAAGCGGCGAGAGTGTCGAATGGGTTTATCCAGGCTTGGAAGCGGATTTGCCGCAAGTGATTGGATTCGCTCCGGTCCTTCAAGCCATACCTTGGAAGTGACGGGAGGATTCACGTGATGATAAGTCCGAACACGACGGGCGCGCGCAGAAGATTTAAGCTGTGGCTATTGGCGATGACGGTTATTTTAGCGTGGGCAGGGTATACCCTGTTCTCTCAGATGCAGCGCCAAACGGAGACCGAAGGGCGACTGACGGTGGCCAAGGATCGGCTGGAACAGATGCAAAAGCAGGGTGAAGAGCTGCAGGCTAAGGTTAAGCAGCTCAATGATCCGGAATATATTTCGCAGCTCGCGACGAAGCAGCAGGGGCTGGTTAAGCCCGGCGAAGAGCTAATTACTCCATCGGAATAAGGGCGGAGCCAGGATTGACCAGGCATCCGTCTGTTGACCTTGCTTTTGGCCTTACGGTATAATTGAGATTAAGCATGCCATCCATGCCAGTATTGGCATAGTGACGGCATTTAACTTGCTTCGCACAACTTTTAGGGAGGAACATTTTATTTTATGGCAATAGAAGTGGGCGCCAAATTACAGGGCAAAGTGACAGGCATTACACATTTTGGGGCATTCGTCGATTTGTCGGGGGGTGTCACAGGCCTCGTACACATTTCCGAGATTGCCGACAATTATGTGAAGGACGTCAAGGATCATCTGAAGCTGGAAGATGTCGTGACGGTTAAGGTCATCAACATCGATCAAGGCGGTAAGATTGGTCTGTCCATCAAGCAAGCGATCGACCGTCCTGAAGGCAGCGCGCCTCCAGCGCGCGAGCGCTTCAATCGCGAAGGCGGTCCAGGCGGCGGTGCTCCGCGCGGTCCTGGTAGCGGTCCTCCGCGTGGCCCAGGCGGCTTCGGCGGCGGCGGTGGCGGCGGACGCGGTCCAGGCGGCGGTGGCGGTGGTGGCGGTGGTGGCCGTCCGTTCAATAAGGGCGGCGCCGGCGGTGGCGGCGGTCGTCCTGCATTCGGCAAGCCCTCTTTCGAGGATAGAATGTCCCGCTTCCTAAAAGATAGCGAAGAACGGATCTCGACTCTGAAGAAGAACACAGAAGGTAAACGCGGCGGCCGTGGAGCCAAGCGCGTGTAGTTCTTTTCAGCGGCAATAAGTAGGGGCCATCCCTAGTCATCTAACGATGACTAGGGATGGCCCCTTTTTTTGAGTTCCAATCGCATCGCTTTTAGTACTGGCTAGAACGCAGAACGCAGAACGCAGAACGCAGAACGCAGAACGCAGAACGCAGAACGCAGAAAGCAGAAAGCAGAAAGCAGAAAGTCTCAGCTTGTGCATTCATGTGAAACTCATCGCGGCCGAGCTTGTTCATACACATACTAATGGAACTGAGAGAGCTTATTTCCTCTCAAAACAGGCTATGAATCATCTAACGGACCTGAGAAGCTTTATTCTGATCCCAATGATGATATTACCGCGAAATTCCCTAAATAGGGCTTCTCAAATCCGTTACGCTGCGAAAACCCTCCATTTTGCTGAAATAAGGCTTCTCAGGTCCGTTACGTATGAGAGACTCCATTCATGCACAAGCAAAATCGTCATGGCTTCCCAATCAGCCATAACCCCCGGATGAACGCTTCAAGGTTAGAAAAAAATTCAAAATTCAACGCCATCAACCAACCTCTATTTTATTGGTCGCCTGAATAGTACGATTCGTTGAGCGGCTTCGCCGGGAGGGTTACACGCTAATTGCCACGCTCTACAAAAATGCAGGTAGTGGTGATGATGCTTTAATCGTTGGCGCTCTGATTTGCCGGTAGCGTCAACGGCGACGGTCGCCGTATTGCTGCTGCTCCAGCTGATTTGGGTTGCGATCTTCTTCGTCAGATTTAGAAGACAGAATTTGCAGCCCGTTTTTTGAGCGAGCGATTCGCCCTGTCTCAGTGTAATCGCTGCCGGAAGCGTGAAATCGATGATCGTCACATTTTTGGTCGCTGAGGCGGTGTAGGCCCGACAACTTGATTTCTGCGGACACGGCGGAAAAGCCAGAAGTAAGTAGTCGAAGTTACTTGAGAGCCATCTGTGCAGCGGAAAAGTGAGAATCAAGTAGTCGAAGTTACTTGAGAGCCATCTGTGCAGCGGAAAAGCCAGAATCAAGTAGTCGAAGTTACTTGAGAGCCATCTGTGCAGCGGAAAAGCCAGAATCAAGTAGTCGAAGCTACTTGAGAGCGGTCTGTGCAGCGGAAAAGTGAGAAGTAAGTAGTCGAAGTTACTTGAGAGCCATCTGTGCAGCGGAAAAGTGAGATGCAAGTAGTCGAAGCTACTTGAAAGCGATCTGAGCAGCGGAAAAGCCAGAATCAAGTAGTCGAAGTTACTTGAGAGCCATCTGTGCAGCGGAAAAGTGAGAATCAAGTAGTCGAAGTTACTTGAGAGCCATCTGTGCAGCGGAAAAATGAGAATCAAGTAGTCGAAGTTACTTGAGAGCCGTCTGAGCGGCGGAAAAGCCAGAAGTAAGTAGTCGAAGCTACTTGAAAACGAACCACGCAGCGGCAGAGGCCGCGGCGCATAAGAAGGCAGCTTCAGAGCAGGGTTTTAGCTCGTTGCAGCCGGCCATCCCAGCTCTTTTCCAGCCCGCTGCCCGCTCATTCCAGCTCCAACACTCTGCACATGGGACAGCATCCGCCCCCGAAGCTTCGACGCTGAGGCCCCTTGATTCGCCTTATACTCGAGTATGCCAAAAACTTTCCCCCCATTATCCTTAAGTCCCGACAGAAACTACCCCCCATTCGACGCGTTCAAACGGAAACTAAACCTGGCTAAAGACCGCATCATCCGCGCTATGGCCTCCTTCATGTGAGCTTTTCAGGAGTGTATCCGGCAGCCGCAATCGCATACCCGATAAGGGCTCGCGGCTCCGCCGACAAACTGCCGCGCGCCGCGCGCGAAGAGCGAGAGGGATGTCGGAAAAAACTTTCCGGCACAAGCCTTGTTCTGACAAACTTTATAAAATTCGGCCCCTATAATTGGACTCACTAAGGCGGAAATGGTGGTGCCGTAATGAAGGAAAAAGCCAACGTTGTTCTGTTCCCTGGTCAGCCACGGACAAGCCGTGCAGTAGAGGCGCTGCGTAAAGGGAAAGAAAAAGCGACGCAGTGGAGAGCCTTTCAGCTGATCGCGGCGAAGCGCTGGACCATACTGATTGCCGTCGTCGGATTCCTGCTCGGACGAGCGGTCATCCTGGAGAACCTGATGCCATTTGCGCCCGCTTACTTTGCGGTCATCTATTTTTTGAGAAAGGACGTGTACAAACTAACGGCCATCTCGCTCGTAGCGGGCAGCCTGCTGGCGGTGACGCCTAGCGCAATCCCGATTGCGATGGAGATCGCAGTACTGTTCTTGCTCATTAAAGGGCTGGAGGTGTACGAAAAAGCGGAGCTGTCCCAAGCACCAATCCTGGTGTTCCTGGCAACGCTCATCGTGAAGCTCTTCGGAGCTTTTGTGCACGGGACGGTCGGCTGGTACGACTTGATGATGGTCGGCGTGGAATCGGCGCTGGCGTTTGTGCTGACGCTGGTGTTTGTACAGGCCATTCCGGTGCTGACGATGACGCGTAAAAGCAATTCGCTCAAAAACGAGGAGATCATCTGTCTGATGATTCTCATGGCATCGGTCATGACTGGCGTGGTCGGTTGGACGATCCAGGGGCTGTCGCTGGAGCATATTTTGTCCCGTTATATGCTGCTGCTGTTCGCACTGGCGGGTGGAGCTCCGCTTGGAGCTTCTGTCGGCGTCGTAGCCGGACTTATTCTTAGCCTTGCCAATCTGAACGCGGTTGTACAGATGAGTTTGCTTGCTTTTTCCGGCTTGCTGGCTGGACTGTTGCGAGATGGAGGGAAGATGGCGGTTGCGTTCGGCATGCTGCTTGGCACTTCGATTCTTTCCTTATATGTAGGCGGCGGGATGGATGTAATGACGAGCACTTGGGAGTCGGTGGCGGCCGCGGCGCTGTTCCTACTCACTCCAAAATTGGTCGTCAAAACAATCTCTCGCTACGTACCGGGAACGAGCGAACATGTGAAGTCGCAGCATGAGTATGCCAAGCGAGTGCGCGAGGTAACCGCGCAGCGCGTGACGCAATTCTCCGAAGTGTTTCGCCAACTGGCGACCAGCTTCGGTCAGCTCAATACGGTGGCTCCGCAGAAGCCGGCTGAGGAAGAGCTTCAACATTTTATGAACACCGCTTCCAGCAAGGTGTGCTCCAATTGCCACCGCAAAGATATGTGCTGGAACGGAAAATTTTATGAAACTTACAAGATGATGACCGATATGATGACCGTGGTGGACGAGGAGGAGTATACAGGGCGCAAGGATATGCCGAGAGCTTGGACGAGCCATTGCAGCAAGACGCATCAGGTGATGGGGGCGCTGCAGCAGCAGCATGAGCGGTACAAACATGATCTTCATTGGAAAAGACAGATTTTCGAGTCGCGGCAACTCGTAGCGGATCAGTTGACAGGCGTGTCGCAGATCATGGAGGATCTCGCTCGAGAAATTCAGAGGGAAGGTCAGCAGCTGCACCTGCAGGAGGAGCAAATCCGCGATGCACTGGAGTCGCTGGGGCTGTCTATTCACGGCATCGATATTATCAGCTTGGAGGAAGGGAATGTCGAGATTGAGGTATATCATACTTTCCCGCAAGGACACGACGAGGGCCGCAAAATTATTGCGCCGCTACTCAGTGACATTTTGGGCGAACATGTGGCGGTGAAAGCTGAGCGAGAGCCCGGTAAAAATGGCGAGCCAAGGCTCATTCGCTTTGGATCAGCCAAGGAGTACGAGGTCGTGACCGGTATCGCCGGTGCAGCCAAGGGCGGCGACTTGCTGTCGGGAGACAGCTTTAGCACGGTAGAGCTAGGCAACGGAAAGTTCGCGGTCGCCATCAGCGACGGCATGGGCAATGGAGAGCGAGCTCGGCTGGAGAGCAGCACGGCTCTAAGTATTTTGCAGCAGCTACTGCAGTCCGGTATGGATGAGCAGCTCGCGATTAAGTCGGTTAACTCGGTGC
The DNA here is from genome assembly GCF_002233675.1 of Paenibacillus herberti. Taxonomy (GTDB): domain Bacteria; phylum Bacillota; class Bacilli; order Paenibacillales; family Paenibacillaceae; genus Paenibacillus_O; species Paenibacillus_O herberti. The sequence goes on from NZ_NMUQ01000002.1 coordinate 966,595, forward strand.
TAATGCTCCGTTCACCCGACGAGATGTTCGCTACGGTGGATGTGGCTCTAATTGATTTATATACGGCTCATACGACGTTTATGAAAATCGGCTCGACTCCGAGCTTCATTAAGCGGGGCAACGAGGTCATTCCTGTGGCGGCTAACAACTTGCCGATCGGTATTTTGCAGGAAATCGATGTAGATCTAATCCGCATGCAGCTGCAGCCTGGCGACACGCTCATTATGATGACGGACGGCATTTATGACGCTCCGGGCCATGCGGTCAACAAGGAGCTTTGGATGAAACGGGTCATTCAGGAAATGAACACGAACGATCCTCAGGAAATCGCCGACATCCTGCTGGAACGCGTCGTACGACATTACAAAGGCGAGATAGTAGACGACATGACCGTCGTCGTGGCACAGGTAGAGAAGCATCATCCGGAATGGGCGACATTCCGCTGGCCGGGATTGAACAAGCTCGAGCGACCGAGGACGGTTAGTTAGGGAGGAAGTAGCAGCGGGGGAGTAGAGAAGGAGGAAGTGGGGGCTGGGTAAGCGGAAGGTGAGAGCAGAAGCTGGGTGAGCAGCGGCTGAGAAAGCAGAAGCTTGGAAGGCAGAAGCTGAGGAAGCAGAACCTGAGAAAGCAGAACCTGAGAAAGTAGAGGTTGAGAAAGTAGAGGAAGCGGAAGCTGAGACTGCAGGGGTTGGGTAAGCAGCGGCTGAGGAAGTTATGGCTGGAAGAGCTTTGATGCAAGTAATAGAGTCCTTACGCTGTCCGTGAAGAGGCCGGATACGCTTGAGCATAAATAACAGATAAAGAAGGGAGTGCCTCCCGCAAGCGGGAGAGATTACTGGAAGTGCAGATGAATCAGAGGCTGAGACATATTGAAAGGCGCGCGGACAATTTGTAGGTGAGAGTGGTGAAATTAGCGGAGGATGAACCGGGAAGCCGGTGCAGAGCGCGAGATTGTAGGAGCAAGGAAATGAAAAAAGCGAGGGAGTGGGCGAGTAAGAGAGTGTAAGAGCGAGAACACGAGTAAGAGAATGGACGAGCAAGAGAGCGTAATACGAGGACGCGAATAAAAGTGAGGCGAGGGCGAGGGAGTGTAAGAGCAGGAGAGTAAAGGACAAGGGAAAGAGGAGAAGCGCAAAGAGCAAGAGCAAGATAGTAAGAACGTAAGAACGTAAGAACGTAAGAGCGTAAGAACAAGAAAGTGCGGGATCTTAAGCGAACTTTGCAGCTTATTGAAATCATTCAACGTCATACAGGCCAAGATTCAACCCATTCTAAGGAGGAAATTTCAAATGACTATATCAACTCGTAAAAATCCTGGAAGTATCCGTTCCCGCAAAAAACGCGAAAGCTTGCTTGCAAAACAGCAACAAAAGCTAGAACAGCAAATGCTGCTTCAAGAGCAGCGGAAGTTGGAGGAGGCTCGCGAGCGGCGCGAGGCGGAGCGGGTTAGAAGGGCTGAAGCAGAATCACGTCTAGAGGAGCTGCGGCTGCAAGAACTGCTAATGCGCGAAATGGAGCGCATGCGGCTGGTGGCGGATCGGAAGCGCGGCAAGCGCTTATGGACCGCAGAGGAGCGTATGGCGCAGCGCGCCTTTGCCGCAGCGCTCATGGAAACAGCGGCGGCCACGGCGGCCGAGCGCGTGGCCGAGCGCACTGGCTATGCCGAGGGCTGGATGCCCGCGGCAGTAGCAGCTGGCGGCGGACGCCGCACCGGCGGAGCTGGCGGCGCACGCCCTGCCGCAGCGGCGGCTGAGCGCTCCAGGGCGCAGCTGGAGCTAGTGCCGCCGCAAGGCGTGGGCCCGCCGGCGGATCGCGGCGGGCCGGCAGGGCCGGGCGGCGGGCATGGCCGCGCCGCCAAAGGCGTTGCGCCGCCAGGTGAGGGCGGCGCAAGGGAGCCGGCGCGCGAGCATGCCGCGCCGGGAGCTTTGCCGCTGGGCCGGGCGACTGCCGGCCAGCTTGAGCGACTCGCCGCCGCTGTAATTGCGGCGGCGCCAGGCGGGCGGCGAAGATCGCCCGCCGCGGAGGAGCGCCGAAGGCGGCGCGGACCGGTACGCAGTCCATGAGGTGTAAAGTCCATATGAGGCATTAGCCCGAATCATTCCAGAGACGAAAGGAGGCCAGGCAGCAGCGTCATCTGGTAAGTCAGGCACTTATTACAACTGAATAAATAACTCCATTTCTCGTCATTCCCGTCACCGGGACAGGAGCTGTCAGCAGGCAGCCCGCCGGTCGCGGCCAGGCGACTTATACCCGCCCTTCCTCATATGGAAGCCAAGCGGAATAAATAAAAAATCCGGCAGCCCTCATTCGGGCTGCCGGATCTATTTTTTTGGTCAGCGAGACATATCCGTTAGCCCGGGGCTATGCTCATTCGGCAATTCTGGATTGAACGGCACCGGAAATCCGTTAGGCGGTGGCGTTACCTGGAGCTCCCCACCATTGCGACTCGGCGTCTGGCCACTAAAAATCTCTCCCATACGGTGCTCGTCCAGCCTGAAGTTGAATTGCGCGTTATGATAGCCCATATCGACGAATTTTTTGCATTCCGGGTACTTGTTAATGTCGTAATTCGGTATTGGAAACAGCTTGCCCCAATCTACGCCGAGCGTTTCCAGAGCTTTGGCAAAGGCATTCTGATGCGCATTGTCGCGGACGATCAGAAACCCGAGCGTCTCCCGAAACGTTTTGTTGGAGCTCATCTCGTAAATACGCGTTTTCTGAAGCACTCCGGTGGATTCCAGAACGACATTGTTCAGCATATCGGCGATTAAATTGCCATGATTGTACACATAGCTGCCCAGCCACGGGTTGCCTCCCGCGTCCACTGGAAGCGATCCCTGGGCCCCCATAATATAGTGATGCGGATTGGCATGTTTAACCGCTTCGTCGAGCGGCGCTCCGTCGACTCCTGAATTTCCCGGTGACTCCTCGCCGGCTCCCGTCAAAAGCTGGTTGATCGTATTTTGCACCAACTCCACATGAGCAATTTCTTCCAGGAAAACGCCTCGCAGCAGGTCTCGATACTGGGTTTCTTTTCCGCGGAAATTGCTGCTTTGGAAAAAGTATTGCATCATCGTCCGCATTTCGCCGAACTGTCCGCCCAATGCTTCCTGCAGTACCTTTGCAGCCGCCGGGTCAGGCTTGTCCGGTACGATTGCGTTAATAAGATCTTCTTTGTAGAAATACATGATCTTTTCCTCCTTGTTTATGTGTAAAATGGCCAACCCACCGCTGGCTCAGCAATCGGTCCAATAGTTAATGCACATTCTCCTTTGTACTTCAATAAAAACTCGTTTCTATCGTCCCCTTAGTTTCCAGGGCTATGCAGATTTCATAGCGGTACTCGGCAGTCCTCCAAGGACCGCCGATTTTTTTTGTGTTTTTCCCCCTGGAACCTGTTGACAATTTCGCGCATAGGTTATATGGTTAGTTACATGAGTAATTAACCAACTTGGTGGTGAGATAAAATGAGCTTTCCAATGGATGACGGAAGGCCGATCTTCCAACAGATCGCGGAGAAGATCGAGGATGACATCGTGGATGGGACGCTTTCAGAGGAAGGGCAGGCGCCGTCGACGACGCATTTCGCTCAGTTTTACGGCATTAACCCGGCAACCGCGGCCAAAGGTGTGAATGTATTGGTGGACCAAGGCATTTTATACAAGAAGAGGGGGATTGGCATGTTCGTCGCGGAAGGGGCAAGAGAGCGTCTCGTTCTCAGACGCCAGGAGCAATTTTACGAGATTTACATCGTACCGCTGCTGCGCGAGGCGGAGAAGCTGGGCATAGACAACAAGCAACTGGCGGTGCTAATCCAGGAGAAGGGGCGGGGTTGAGGGTGAACGTGAACAAGTATTCTAACAATAATGGGGCCGGTACGATGAGTCGGGATCAACGTTCAACCATTGCGCTGGAAACGGTCCGTCTGACCAAAACCTATGCGGATCAGCAAGCGCTGGACGGCGTGTCGCTGCGGCTGGAGGCGAATCGGATTCACGGCCTACTCGGCCGTAACGGCGCAGGCAAAACGACGCTGATGAGCATCGCGACGGCCCAGCTGTTTGCTACATCTGGAGAAGTCCGAATTTTCGGACAAAACCCCTACGAAAACCGTGAAGCGTTAAGCCGCGTTTGTTTCATCAAAGAAAGCCAGCGCTACCCGGAGGCATTCAATGTAAATGACATGCTGGCGGTGGCTTCAACGCTCTATCCCAACTGGGACGCGGCGTTCGCCGACCGTCTCACAGAGGAGTTCCGGCTTCCCCGCTGCAAGAAAATCAAAGGTTTCTCGCGCGGCATGCTCTCCTCGGTCGGCATCATCATCGGACTGGCGAGCCGCGCGGAGCTGACGCTGTTCGACGAGCCGTATTTGGGGCTGGACGCGGTCGCTCGCGGCCTGTTTTACGATCGACTCATTGAGGAATATGCTGAAAATCCCCGGACGATTGTGCTGTCCACACATTTGATCGATGAAGTGAGCCGGCTATTGGAGGAAGTCCATGTCATCGACGGGGGCCGCCTGCTGCTGCACGAGGATACGGAATCGCTGCGGATGCGTGCCTACACCGTAACGGGGCCTGCTGCCAAAGTAGATGCCTTCACAGCCGGCCGCCGCTCGCTGCGGCGCGAAGCACTGGGCGGTTCCGCCCATGCCGCGCTGCTGGCTTCATCCCCGTCGGAGCAGGCCGAGGCTAGAGCCGCTGGTCTGGAAACGGCGCCGCTTCCGCTGCAGCAGCTAATCGTGCATCTAACGGGACATAACGGGACAATCAGGGAGGGATTGGCGTGAATCGCGGATTAAAAAGTGTCATTATGATGTACCGTAGAGATTTGTTCAGCTGGGTCTATCTTCCGTGGCTGATTCTCCTCTCCAGTTTTGTAGTCAACACTATTATTGCAGCCAGCATGCAGGATCGTTTTACGACCGGCGGTCTGATGTCGATTTTCGTTTATGTGTATATCGCGGGTATGATTGCGGTTAACCAGACGTTTTCCTTTGCGCTGAGCCTGTGTATTAGCAGGCGGGATTATTTTATGGGAAGCAGCCTTGTGATTGTGACGCTCTCTTTATTCCATTCCGCGCTGTTGACAGTCGTTACGGAGATAGAAAAAGCGGTAGGCAGTTGGATGGGAATGAATTTTTTTGTCATCCCAAATCTGAGTGACGGCCCGATCTGGCAAACGTTCTACGTCTTCTTTACTGCGCTTTTGCTGCTGTTTTTCATTGGGTTCGTTTCTGGCAGCCTGTCCCGCCGCTTCGGCAAAAAGGGCAATTTCATTCTGTATGGCGGCTCCTTCATCTTCGGCGGAGCGCTGATTACAATCGCTTCGCTGCGCGGCTGGTGGCAGCCGATATTTCAATGGTTTGTCGATCTGCAGCCTACGCTGGCCGGAATTATGGCGGGGGTGTTTGTACTCGCGGCCGTCCTTGCTCTCCTGTCTTGGCTGATGCTGCGCCGTTCTGCCGTTCGCTCTTAGTCCTTCCTTATCTGCTGCGCGCATGACGTAATCTATTTGCCAACCGGCACGAAACTCCAAAAGAACTCCAAATCATTTCAACCGCATTCCCGTTTAAGGGAGGGCGGTTTTTTCATTTGCGCGCGGGATGACTTATAATAGAGGAAAAGAAACGAAGCGCGGATCGGCCGCGTTCGCTGAATAGAGGAGTGTGGAGCATGACTAAGCTGTCGGAGCCTTTTCGCCTAAAGGGGCTGGAATTGAACAACCGGATCGTCATGGCGCCGATGTGCCAGTATTCCGTAGATGCGGAGGACGGGACGCCGAACGAGTGGCATTACGTCCACTATGTATCTCGAGCGGTTGGTGGTACAGGCCTCATTATTATGGAAATGACCAATGTGGAACCGGACGGCCGAATTACGAACCGCTGTCTCGGCTTATGGGACGACGAGCAGATTCCGGCCTATGCTCGAATCGTGCGGGATTCCCAGCGCTATGGAGCTCGGATGGGCATCCAGATCGCCCATGCCGGCCGCAAGGCTACAGACGCCGTGGAGCCAGTCAGCTCCTCAGCGATTCCGGTTGAGCCAACAGGCTGGAAGACGCCTCGCGAGCTGACGCCGGCCGAGGTACAGGATAAAGTCGCTCTGTTCCGCGAAGCGGCCCGCCGCGCCGTCGAAGCTGGCTTTGATACGATCGAGCTACACGGTGCGCATGGCTACCTTATTCACCAGTTTCACTCCCCATCGCTCAACCATCGGACTGACGAATATGGTGAAGATCGGATGCGTTTCGGCTGCGAGGTCATTCGTGCCGTGCGCGAGGTTATGCCAAAAGATATGCCGCTTATTATGCGTTTCTCGGCAACAGAATACATTGACGGCGGCTACGAGCTGGACTATGGGCTGGAGATTGCCCGTCGTTATAAAGAAGCCGGCGTCGACATCTTCCATGTGTCCAGCGGAGGGGAAGCTCCGCCGAACGGCAGCCGCCAGCCGGGCAACTATCCCGGCTACCAAGTACCAATGGCCCGCGCAGTGCGCGAAGCGACAGGTGTTCCAGTCATTGCCGTCGGCATGTTGGACGAGCCGGAGCTGGCTCAGTCCGTTGTGGCACGTGGTGACGCCGAGCTAGCGGCAATCGGCCGCGCGATGCTGCGCAACCCTTACTGGGCTGTAGATGCGCTGCGCAAAATGGACGGCGTGCGAGCCGAGCAACCGGCTTACAAACGCGGCTATCCGGCCGAGTAGGCCCCTTGTCCGTTTCTCGGAATGAAATGTACTACGCCGCCTCAGGCGGCTATAGCCGTTTCACCTTGCGGCCCAGGGTTATGAATCCCTTCCAATACGGCAACACTGGTAGATAGATTGGGAATCTATCTGCTGGAGGGATATGGAATGAAGCAAATTTTGCTCATTACGGACGGCTGCTCAAATGTCGGCCTTAGCCCGGTTGTAGCGGCGGCTCAGGCGTTTTCGGATGGAGTTACGGTTAACGTAGTAGGTGTACTAGACGGCGGCGACATCGGAGAATACGGAGCCAAAGAGATTCAAGAGATTGCCCATGCCGGAGGCGGTATGAGCCGGATGGTCAATACCCGGCAGCTATCGCAGACGGTGCAGATGATGACCCGCAAGACAGTGGTGCAGACCATTCAGCAGGCTGTGCAAAAAGAGCTCAAGTCCGTGCTCGGCGGTTCAGGAGCGCTCGAAGAGCTGCCGCCCGAGAAGCGCAGCGAGGTTGTGCGCGTCATCGATGAGCTAGGCGAGACGAGCAAGCTGCGTGTAGCGCTGCTCATTGATGCCAGCGCGAGCATGAAGCCAAAGATGGCTGCCGTCGAGGAAGCCATCCGCGACCTGATGCTCAGCCTGCAATCACGGCAAGGCGTCAGCGAGCTGTCGGTGTTCCATTTTCCGGGGGACAAACACGGGGATGATGCAACGCTAGATCTGGACTGGACAACGAATCTGAGCGGCGTACAGTCGCTATTTCCCAAGCTGCAGATGCGGGGGACGACACCAACAGGGCCGGCGCTCCAACAGGTCGCCCAGTATTACCGCGAGAGCATGGAAGAGCGGCGCCGGGGCGGCGAGGAGGACGAGATGAGGAGTGGCTACGTCGGCTAAGTTTGACCTTGACCGGGGCATGGTCATTACCGGCAAGTGGAGGCATCGCCGCTACCGCGTGGAGCGGATGCTTGGCGAGGGAGCCAACGGCAAGGTGTATCTGGTGCAGCAGGACAGCCGTCTAATGGCGCTTAAAGTTGGGCTGGACACGGCGGACCTGCAGTCGGAGATCAATGTGCTGCAAGCGCTCGAAAAACAGCAGAAAAAGGGGAACGGGGGCAGCCCGTTCCTTTATGACGTTGATGATCTGAAGCTGAGATCAGGCAAAGAATATCCCTTTTATGTCATGCGTTATGTGCGTGGTACGAAGCTGCCCGCCTTTCTGGCAGCCAGCGGAGCGGAGTGGTTCCCGCTTGCGGGTTACAATTTGCTGCTGCGGCTCGCGGATTTGCATGGCTCAGGCTGGGCGTTCGGCGACCTCAAGGTGGACAATGTGCTCGTCGCGGACTACGGCCGCGTGGAGTTGGTCGACTATGGGGGCGTCACCGCGTTTGGTAAGAGCATCCGCCAGTTTACCGAGATTTATGATCGAGGTTATTGGAATGCCGGTATCCGCACCTCGGACGCGCCGTATGACCTGTTTTCGTTTGCGGTGCTCTGTGTACAGCTCTTCGAGGAAAAAGAGCTTTACCGGCTCACCGCCGGTACGCTGCCCCAAAATAGGGGCACAGCCGAGTTGCTGCGACTTGCACAGCAGTCTCAGCAGCTGAAGCCGTTCTCCGGCTGGCTGGCGCGCGCCTTCGCTGGCGGCTTCAGAGACGCAGCCGAAGCTGCGGACGCCTGGAACGTCGTTATTCACCGCATCGGCAGGCCCTCGAAGCCAGTGCCGTGGTGGACCAAGGCACTGTTTCTGCTGTCCGCCGCGGGACTCGCGGCATCGGCATTTTGGCTGGCCGGCGGCTTCGGGTAGACGAACCGACGAATCAACGAACCGACTGACAGCTCGAAGTCCACTATGTTTTACATCTTTAGTTAGGAGAGATCGTCACCATGGACCAACAGGCAAGCGATCGAGAAGCGGCAGGAGGTCGGCAGGAGCGGGTGCTGCAGGAGCTGCTGCGGATGGGAGCGGAGGAGCGGCTCTGGGAGCGCGGCGATACCGTGCTGGTCGCCGTCAGCGGCGGGCCGGATTCCATGGCGCTGCTGCATGCTTTGTATACATATGCTGAGCGCCTGGGCGTACGCGTAACGGCTGCCCATGCCAACCATGGCTTCCGGCCGGAAGAATCGCTGCTGGAGGCACAAGGCGTGCGGCGCTTCTGCGAAGAGCTCGGCATCCCTTGCGACATTGCCGAGCTTCACGTGCCGGACTATTTGCGAGAGCATGGCGGCAATAAACAGGCGGCGGCTCGTGAACTGCGCTACCGTTTTCTCCATGAAGCGGCCTCCCGTGCAGGAGCGGCGAGGATCGCGTTCGCTCATCATGCGGACGATCAGGCTGAGACGGTGTTAATGCGCGTACTGCGCGGTACGGCTCCGAGCGGACTGGGGGGCATTCCGCTGCGACGAAGGGAAGAAAAAGTGGAACTGATCCGCCCACTGTTGCGTATAACGAAACCGGACCTTGCCGCTTACTGCAAGCATTGGACAATTCCTTACTATACGGACAGCAGCAATTATTCAACGGATTATTTCCGCAATGCGGTCAGGCTCGAAGCTTTGCCTTATCTGGAGTCCTTCAATGGCAGGCTCTCCTCCTCCTTGTGTCGGCTGGCCGAAGCGGCCTCCGCAGAATCGGACTTTCTGGCAGCGCGGACCGAGGAGCTGTTCACCTCTCTTGTGAGCTCAGAAAAGGCCGGTTTGACGATGTACGGCGCGGATTTGGCAGGTCTGCACGTCGCTTTACAAAGGAGATTGATTAAACTAATATTAGATTATCTTGCTTTGGAAAAGGAACCCACCGGCTTTGATGAGGTGGAGCATATACGCCTCGGCGCATTAGCCGAGGCGCCGGTCAACTGGCGGATCGACTTGTCGCGCGGGCTGCGGTTTCACCGAGAGTACGGTCAGTTGAAGTGGACCAGGCGCAACGAGGAACCGCAGGACGGCTATGAGATTCTCATCGCCGAGCCGCATGGAGCGCATGAGCTAGTCGAAGCAGGACTACGGCTGGAGTTCAGCGTGGTAGCTATCCTACGGGAGGGCGATGTCGGCCCTGCGGTTGCGGGGGCGGGCCCGCTGACCGCCTTTTTTGATTTGGATGAGCTGTTGCTCCCGCTCCGGGTGCGGAGTCGCAGAGATGGCGATCGGATGAACCCGCTTGGACTAAACGGTACCAAAAAGGTGCAAGATATGTTCGTTGATGCCAAGGTACCGCCTTCCTTGCGGCCTTCCGTTCCGCTGATATGCGACGCCAAGGACCGAATTCTCTGGATTCCAGGCATTCGCAGATCCACTCATGCGACCGCAGGAGAGGGGACGAGGCGTCTGCTGCGCATCGATGCGCAGAGAATTGCCCCGCCGAATCCTTTAAGTTGAAGAGTCTATGAATAACAGGCCTTATTAAGCTCATAAGAATAGGATCAGATGATTCGGGAGGAACTACACTTGCATAACGACATTCAGGAAATTCTACACAGCGAACAAGAAATCCGGGACAAGGTCAAGGAGTTAGGCGAAATTTTGACCCGCGATTTCGAGGGGCGCAATCCACTCGTTATTTGCGTTCTTAAGGGAGCGTTTATTTTCATGGCCGATTTGGTTAAGGAAATACGCGTGCCTTTGGAGATGGACTTTATGGCCGTGTCCAGCTATGGGGCTGCAACGAAGTCCTCCGGTGTCGTCAAAATCAATAAGGATCTAGACGTATCTGTCGAGGGTCGCGAGGTACTCATCGTGGAAGACATCATTGACAGCGGCTTAACGCTCAGCTATCTCATCGATGTGCTGGAGCGTCGTAATGCCAAGTCGGTGACGGTTGTCACGTTGTTCGACAAGCCGTCAGGTCGGTCGGTCGATCTCGATGCCGATTATACCGGTTTTACTCTTCCGCATGCTTTTGTCGTAGGTTATGGTCTTGATTACGCCGAATATTACCGCAACCTTCCTTATATCGGCATTCTCAAGCCTGAAGTCTACAGCAAATAAAAGCTTTCCCCGGCAGTGTTCTCTGCTCCATGGAGCTCTGCATTTTACAGGATTGGATAGACACATGCTTCATTTACGGTATTCCTTAACGCACATCGTTTTGTGGGATGGTGAGGCTGTATCGGGTGTAGGCTGGGGTTCTGTTGAGATAGCCAGACCGGCTATGGTAAAATATTTTAAGCGTCTAGAGAGGAGGTAGGGGATGAATCGAATCATCCGGAACACTGGATTTTACCTGCTTATATTCCTGGTAACCGTCGGTATAGTGCAATTTATCAGCGGTCAGGACGAAAAAACCCAGAAAATTCTTTACAGCGAGTTCCGTCAAGAGCTTGAAGCCAACAATATCAGCAAGCTGACCGTACAATTCGACAAGTACACGTATCTGGTGGCCGGTGAATACAGAAAAGCGCCAGCGGGGGCCAAGGACGAATCACTCAAATTCTACACCTACACTAATACCGATGAATTCCTTATAAAGGAACTCGATGTGGCAAGTGTAACCAACAAGTTTAAATTAGATTACAAACCGATGAAAGGTCAGAGCATCTGGCTCACATTCCTGACCTCCATCATTCCGTTCGTGATTATCTTCATCCTGTTCTTCTTCCTGATTAATCAGGCTCAGGGTGGCGGCGGCAAAGTGATGAACTTCGGCAAGAGCCGTGCCCGTTTGTATAATGAAGAGAAAAAGCGGGTGACGTTCGAGGATGTTGCTGGTGCTGACGAAGAGAAGCAAGAGCTTATTGAGGTCGTGGAATTCCTCAAGGACCCTCGCAAGTTTGCAGCAGTCGGTGCTCGTATTCCAAAAGGCGTACTGCTCGTTGGACCTCCGGGTACGGGTAAAACCTTGCTTGCCCGCGCAGTTGCAGGTGAAGCGGGAGTGCCATTCTTCAGCATCTCCGGTTCTGACTTCGTGGAAATGTTCGTCGGCGTAGGCGCATCCCGCGTCCGCGACCTGTTCGAGAATGCCAAGAAGAATGCACCATGTATCATCTTCATCGATGAGATCGACGCGGTCGGTCGCCAGCGTGGCGCAGGCCTCGGCGGCGGTCATGATGAGCGCGAGCAAACGCTCAACCAATTGCTCGTAGAGATGGACGGCTTCGGCGCCAACGAAGGTATCATTATCGTCGCTGCCACGAACCGTCCTGACATTCTCGATCCAGCTCTGCTTCGTCCGGGACGTTTTGACCGTCAAATTACGGTTGACCGCCCGGATGTTAAAGGTCGCGAAGCGGTGCTTAAAGTTCATGCCCGCAACAAGCCGCTCAACAAGGACGTTAAGCTTGACGTTATTGCTAAGCGCACGACTGGTTTCACCGGCGCCGATCTTGAGAACCTGCTTAATGAAGCAGCCCTTCTCGCAGCGCGTCGTAATAGAAAAGACATCAGCATGCTCGAGGTTGATGAGGCTATCGATCGTGTCATCGTCGGCACGGAGAAGAAAAGCCGCGTCATCAGTGATCGCGAGAAGCGCATCGTCGCTTACCATGAGGCAGGCCATACGATTATCGGCTACTTCTTGGAAAATGCTGACATGGTGCACAAGGTTACGATTATCCCTCGTGGCAAGGCAGGCGGATATGTCATTATGCTTCCTAAGGAAGACCGCATGCTCGTTACCAAGCAAGAGATGCTCGACAAGGTTACCGGGTTGCTCGGCGGCCGCGTCGCCGAAGAATTGTTCATCGGCGAAATCGGCACTGGCGCTTATAGCGACTTCAAGCATGCGACCAGCATTGTTCGTGGCATGATTATGGAGTACGGCATGAGTGACAAGCTTGGACCGATGCAGTTCGGCAGCTCCCAAGGTCAAGTATTCCTGGGCCGTGATATTGGGCATGAGCAGAACTACTCCGACAAGATCGCCTATGAGATTGATCAGGAGATGCAATCCTTCATCTTCGATTCGTATGAGCGCGCCAAAAACCTCCTTACCGAGAAGAGCAAGGAAGTTCACCTTATCGCTCAGACATTGCTTCGTATCGAGACGCTGGATCTGGAACAGATCCGTAACCTGATCGAGACGGGTTCTGTCGACGGCAAAGGTGGCGATGGCGAAGTGGTCAGCGACTCCGAATCGAGTGGTGAGCCAATCATTGATGAAATCGGCGGCGTCAAAGTCCGTATTCAAGGTCGCGACCCCGAAGAGACCACGACTACGGCTGGTGAAGGAATTAATGATGGTCCCAATGAAGGTCCTGAAAACAAGGATCCAATTGGTTCCGATAATGATCCTGACCCGAAAAACAAAGCTTAAATAAGTCATTTTAGAGGCTAGGGCTCTAGGCCTAGCAGTCTATTAAAAACAGTGAACAGCCCCTCTGCACATTTGTGCAGAGGGGCTGTTGCTTATGTTCAGGACCATCAGGTATAATATGCGAGAGCAAGGGAAATCTAAAAGGGATAGGGTGATGAACTGGCGTAAGATTTATAATTAATAATTATGCCACAGAATGCATGTTAATCCGATTAATTCCCAAAATCATCCTTTAATTCTCGATTTATCTCTAATGTAAATGTTTTCATCATGTAATATTTATTCATTCTTTCTGATTGACTCTTCAAGATTATAGGCTATAATAACTATATTCAAACCAATTTAAGGTGAAGAACAGGGGAGAAATACAAAGATGAAATGGACAAGCAAACCGACTCATGTACTCAGCGTTTCCGCTCTTGCACTTATGCTCGTAGTAACAGGTTGCGGATCCAAAAGTAATAACGCTGAAGGCAACACCGGAGGAGCAGCGAATACAGAGAATGCTGTCACTAGCGACAACAGCGGCAAAGACTTCAAAATCGGTATGGTTACAGACGGTGGCGGCGTTAACGACAAATCTTTCAACCAAAGCGCTTGGGAAGGTCTTCAGAAACTGCAAAAAGAGACCGGAGCTGAAGTTAAACCTCTTGAAAGCAAAGGCGAAAGCGATTTCGAGCCGAACCTGAACCAAATGGTGAAAGCGGGCTACAATCTGACTTGGGGCATGGGTTTCATGATGAACAAAGCTCTGACGACGGTAGCCAAGCAAAATCCTGATGCGAAGCTTGCCAGCATCGATAGCGAAGTTGACGCACCGAATGTTGCATCGGTTATGTTTGCTGAAAATGAAGGTTCCTTCTTGGTTGGTGTTGTTGCAGCACTGACGACTAAAACAAATAAAGTCGGCTTCATCGGCGGTGTAGAAGGCGATCTTATCAAGCGCTTTGAAACTGGCTTTGTAGAAGGCGTAAAAGCGGCTAACCCGGATGTAAAAGTTGAAATCAGCTATGTTGGCGATTTCACTAAGCCTGATCTTGGCAAAGCAGCTGCAGCTACGCTTTACAATAACGGTGTGGATATTATTTATCACGCTGCAGGCGGTAGCGGTAACGGCTTGTTCACCGAAGCTAAGGACCGTGTGTCCAAAGGCGAAAAAGTATGGGTTATCGGCGTAGATAAAGACCAATCGATCGAATTCGGCAACGACATTACGCTGACTTCCATGGTTAAACGTGTTGACGAAGCGGTTATTATCGTGTCGAAAGAACTCATCGACGGCAAATTCGAAGGTGGAAAAACTCGTCTGCTGACACTTAAAGACGGCGCTGTAGGTCTTCCAGAGAACAACCCGAACGTTTCCGAAGAGATTATGGCGAAAGTAAAAGAATACGAAGCCAAAATTACTAACGGTGACATCAAGGTTCCTTTTAAATAATTGAGTTACCTCATAGCCAATATGACAAGGCCAGCCGACGCCGGCCTTGTTCTTTTTTGACAGGGAGGAGAGATTTCATGGAGCATCAGCCAATCGTCGCTGAATTGAAAGGGATTACAAAACGTTTCCCTGGCATCGTGGCAAATGATAACATCAGCTTTCAGCTGCGCAAAGGAGAAATCCACGCTCTTTTAGGCGAAAACGGCGCAGGCAAGTCGACGCTGATGAATATCCTATTCGGCTTGTACCAACCCGATGAAGGTCATATTGAAATTAATGGTGAACCAGTCGTCATCGATGGTGCAGGCAAAGCAATCGAGCTTCGTATCGGTATGGTGCATCAGCATTTCAAGCTGGTCAAGCCATTTACGGTGGCCGAAAATATCATTCTCGGCAACGAGCCAACCAAAGGTATTGAGGTAGACATCAAGAGCGCTAATGTACGGGTGCGCGAACTGTCCGACCAATATGGATTGAAGGTTGACCCACGCTTCCGGATCGAGGATATTACAGTTGGTATGCAGCAACGCGTCGAGATTTTGAAGACGCTTTACCGCGGAGCAGATATTTTGATCTTTGACGAGCCTTCCGCTGTTCTCACCGTTCAAGAGATTGATGAATTGATGGAAATTTTGCGAGCTCTCGCACGCGAAGGCAAATCAATCATTATTATTACGCACAAGCTGAAAGAAATTATGGCTCTTGCCGATACCTGCACCGTTATTCGTCGCGGCAAGGTCGTTGGCTCGGTTAACGTCAAAGAATCTAGTGAACGCCAACTGGCAGAACTGATGGTTGGACGTTCGGTCAACTTCCAAGTTAATAAAGAAAAGTCCAAGCCTGGCAAAGCAATATTGGAATTATCCGGTTTAACTGTACAGGGTGAGCATGGCAAAGCTGTTGTGGAAGATGTTACGTTCCAGATCCGTGCTGGAGAGATATTCGGGATTGCCGGTGTGGATGGTAACGGACAAACGCAATTAGTGGAAGCGATTACCGGAATGCGTAAAGCAAATTCCGGATCGATCAAAGTTAATGGTAAAGAGCTGTTTGGAGCTTCTGTGCGCAACGTGACCGAAGCTGGCGTATCGCATATTCCTGAAGACCGTCACAAACATGGCCTTGTACTTGATTTTACAGTCAGCGAGAACATGGTGCTGAACAATTACTATAAAGAGCCTTATAGCCGCACTGGAATTTTGAACTATAAAGCGATTGATGATAATGCATCCAAGCTAGCTCAGCAATTTGATGTGCGGATGTCTAGCATTCACACAGAAGCACGCCAACTGTCGGGTGGTAACCAGCAAAAGGCAATTATCGCTCGGGAATTGACGCGTGATCCTGAGCTGATTATCGCCGTACAACCGACTCGTGGTCTGGATGTAGGGGCAATCGAGTTCGTTCACAAGCAACTGGTTGAGGCTCGTAATGCAGGGAAAGCCGTTCTACTCGTATCGTTTGAGCTGGAAGAGCTTTACGGCCTATCCGATAGACTTGCGGTTATTTATGAAGGACGTATCATGGGCCAGATGGAAGCCGATGAGAAGAACGAAGAGCAAATTGGTCTCATGATGGCAGGCAACGTCATGGGAGACGCCCAGCGCCATACCGTCTGAGACAGGAGGAACTCCAATGCAAGTCTTGAGTAAGATTTTCACAAAACAAAGCACCTATGTGCCTCTGGTTGCCATTGTCCTTGGCCTCCTTGTTGGCGCTATCGTCATGTGGTTAGGCGGATACGATCCAATTGTCGCTTATGGAGCGATGCTAGATAAGATTTTCGGCTCTACCTATGACTTCGGCGAAGCAATTCGCCAGGTAACGCCATTGATATTCACGGGTCTTGCGGTCGCCTTTGCATTCCGCGCCGGCCTTTTCAACATCGGTGTTGAAGGCCAATTCATTACCGGCATGACTGCTGCGACATGGATCGGCATCAATCTCAATCTGCCTTGGTTCATTCATATGCCGCTTGCAGTAATTGTCGGCGGTATAGCTGGTGCCCTGTGGGCTGGCATCGCCGGATGGCTTAAGGCCTCCCGTGGCGTGAATGAGGTTATTTCCACCATCATGCTCAACTGGATTGCCTATTACTTCGCAAATTTCATGGTTCGCGTCGTCATGGTCGAGCCAGGTCAAAACCGGACCAAAGACATCCAGGGCACGGCATCGGCTTCGATCGATTGGCTCGTTACTCTGATGGACAACGCGCGTGTTCACTGGGGCACAGTTGTTGCGATCCTTTGTTCCTTTGTTTTCTACTATGTGCTGTGGAAAACGCGCCAAGGCTACGAGCTTCGTGCCAGCGGATTCAACCCGGACGCTGCTCATTACGCGGGTATGAACGTTAAGGGAAGCATCGTTAAAGCGATGATGTTCTCGGGCGGTCTGGCCGGTCTTGGCGGCGCCTTCGAATCGCTTGGCGTCTTCAAGTCGATGGCTGTTATGAACGCTCTGCCGGGTTACGGCTTTGACGGTATCGCCGTCTCGCTGCTCGGCGGTAACAATCCATTCGGCATTATTTTCGGCGGAATTCTGTTCGGGTTCCTCAGTTATGGTTCAACCGGTATGAGCTTTGAAGCGGATGTGCCGAACGAGATTATCCGTATCGTTATCGGCGCGGTCATCTTCTTTGTTGCCATCCACGGAATCGTAAAATGGTTCCTTAAGCCATTCTTCCGCAAGCGCCGGGAAGATAAGAAGGAGGCGGCTTAGATGGAAGCGATTGGATTATTGCTGAATACAACGCTGGTTTTCTCGACCGCGCTCATTCTCGTCGCATTGGGCGGCATCTTCTCGGAGCGTTCCGGCGTCGTCAACATCGGACTGGAAGGTCTGATGATTATCGGTGCTTTCAGCGCCGCCGTATTCACTTATTTCTCCTCTGAATGGGGATTCGGGGGCAGCTCGGCCGCTTGGTTTGGTGTATTGATGTCGATTGTGCTTGGTGCAGCTTTCTCGCTATTGCATGCCGTTGCTACGATCACCTTCAAGGCCAATCAGGTTATTATCGGGGTTGTCATCAACATTTTGGCTTTCGGTCTGACGATCTACCTGGTTAAGAGCTTGTTCGATGGCTCCGGCCAAACAGAGAACCTTTCCGGCATCGCCTTTACGAAGTACAATGTACCGTACCTTTCGGAAATACCGCTTCTCGGTGATGCATTGTTCAAAACTTATCCGACGACTTACCTTTGCTATCTGCTCGTGTTTGTCAGCTGGTACGCGCTGTATCGGACACGCTTCGGCCTGCGTCTACGCTCGGTTGGCGAACATCCTGGTGCGGCAGATACGGTTGGTATTAGTGTAATCAAGTACCGCTACATCGGCGTTATTCTTAGCGGCGCGTTCGCTGGGCTCGGAGGCGCGACGATTGCACTGACGACGACCTATGACTTCTCGCACACGACAATTAGTGGACAAGGTTTCATTGCGATTGCTGCGATCATCTTCGGTCGCTGGCACCCAATCGGTGCCGCTGGCGCTGCGCTGTTCTTCGGTTTCGCACAGGCGCTCCGCTTCCAGGCGGATCTGTTCGAATGGTCCCAGTCGATTCCAAATGAATTCCTCTACATGCTGCCTTACTTGCTTACGCTTCTGCTGCTGGCCTTTGCTGCCGGCAAGAGCCGTGCACCGTCTGCTCTTGGTGATCCGTACGATCCCGGGAAGCGTTAAGCTTCTACTCCAGCCCGGCATATAGCGGGTTGGACTTTCCAATTTGCCTCCTGCGTCATGCAGGAGGCTTTTTTCTTTCACAAGAGATGTTTCCATAGGTGCAGAAGTGGCAGATATATACCTTTATTTAATCTAATATCGCTCTTTTTGCGCTAGTCCGCCTATTCCTTTGATTTCCTGGGAAATGCCTCCAAAATAGCGGGAATCCCTTGGTTGACAGTACTGTTGCAGGGGTGTAAATTAGGTGTTACTGAATCGTCACTTCTTTGTAACAATGTGAATCATTTCACTTGCTCAATACGGCGCGTGAGCATGATTCCATGCTCAATTGCCACATACTATATGGGTCCTTGGTCATCTAAGCGAATGTGACCAACCTAAGGACTCCAAAGGAGAGGAAAGCCGTGGAAGCTCTGGCTCTGGAGCGCAAGGCGGAACAAAACCGGGAACTGCGTGAGCGGCTGTTGCAGCTCAAAAAAGAACGCAATGCCATTATTCTTGCCCACTACTATCAAAGAGACGAGATCCAGGAAGTGGCTGATTTCCGGGGGGATTCATTTCTGCTTGCCCAGAAAGCCGCTGAGACCGACGCGGACACGATCGTGTTCTGCGGAGTCCACTTCATGGGAGAGAGTGCCAAAATTCTCGCTCCGAACAAAACCGTCATTATTCCTGACGAACGCGCAGGCTGCCCGATGGCCGACATGGTCAATGTTGACGGTCTTCGCAAGCTGAAGGCGCAGCACCCGAACGCAACTGTAGTTACCTATATTAACTCTTCAGCAGAAATTAAGGCAGAAACCGACATTTGCTGCACCTCGGCCAATGCGGTGAAAGTAGTTAATTCGGTCGAAGGCGATGAAGTCATCTGGGTACCGGACAAAAACCTGGGCCACTATGTCCAGCAAATGACCGACAAAAAGATGATTATTTGGGAAGGTTATTGCAATACGCATGACATGCTCACCGTTAAAGACGTGGAGGAGATGAAAGCCAAATATCCGAACGCGGAATTTGTCGTCCATCCCGAATGCCGTCCAGAAGTCGTGGCACTTGGCGATTTTGTCGGCAGCACGACTGCGATCCTGAAGTATTGCAAGGAATCGTCGAATAAAGAATTCATCGTTGGTACCGAGGATGGCACGGGTTATCAGCTCCGTTTGGACAGCCCGGACAAAACATTCCATTTTGCAACCAAGTACTTGGTCTGCCCTAATATGAAAGTAAACAACCTGAAGAAACTGGTGCGCTGCCTGGAGAATATGTCTCCACAGATTTACGTACCGCCGCAGGTAGCTGACCAAGCCCGCCTGTCCCTGGAGCGCATGCTGCTGGTGAAGTAGCCTGCGCTACTCCCATGTCTTGAGGAGTTAGCCGTGATGATACCTAGATATTTGGTAGATATGAATCTCGACGATGTTCCTGTCGTGGAGAAAGACGTAATCGTCATCGGGGCCGGCATTGCCGGTCTTTTTACCGCTATAAGGGCAAGCGAGCGTGGCTCCGTGCTGATGGTCACCAAAAAATCCCTCATGGACAGTAACACTCGTTATGCCCAAGGAGGCATCGCGGCGGTCATCTCCGATGAGGACAAGCCTGAGTTCCACTTGCAGGACACACTTATTGCAGGAGCTGGTCTAAGCGATGAAGACGCCGTTGGCGTGCTCGTGCATGAAGGACCCAAAGGTGTTCGCAGTCTGATCGGGATGGGTACGCAATTCGATTTAGAAAATGGCGAGTTCGCCCTGACCAAAGAAGGCGCACACAGCCAGAGACGGATTTTGCACGCCAATGGCGATGCTACTGGCTTCGAGATCGTAAGAGCATTATCGGAAAAAGCGATAGCAACCGAGGGAATTGAGGTTTGGGACGATCATTTTGCAATCGATCTCATTACCAGAGACGGTGAGTGCTGTGGCGCACTTGTCCAGAAACCGGATGGCTCTCGCGTATTCGTGCGTGGCAAAGCAACCATTCTGTGTACAGGCGGTACAGGGCAAATGTTTCGTTATACGACCAATCCCGAAGTAGCAACCGGAGACGGTGTAGCGATGGCTTACCGGGCAGGTGCTTACATAAGGGATATGGAGTTCATCCAGTTCCATCCGACAACACTTTGTTATCCTGGCGCGCCACGTTTCCTCATCTCCGAAGCCGTGCGCGGCGAAGGGGCTGTGTTGCGTAATATTCATGGGGAGCGTTTCATGGAGCGTTACCATCCACAGCTTGAGCTGGCGCCGCGTGACGTCGTCGCAAATGCTATTGTCAGTGAGCTAGAGAAGACGGGCTCCACGTTTGTCTACTTGGATGTGACTCATGAGTCCGAGGAGATGGTGCGCCATCGCTTCCCGACGATTTACGAAACCTGCCTGCAATATGGGCTGGATCTGACGACCGATTGGGTTCCAGTTGCACCGGCTGCGCATTATACGATGGGTGGTGTACGCACCGATCTGAACGGCGAGACGAATATTAGCCGGCTGTTCGCCTGTGGAGAGGTATCGTCAACTGGCGTTCATGGTGCGAATCGGCTGGCCAGCAATTCGTTGTCCGAGGCGATCGTGTTTGGACGCCGGATTATTCATCGGATCAGCGAGCTGCCCCCACTGGAGGGCGAGGTGCATGTTCACGAGGAACTGGGTAGTCACAGCGCTATTTCCCAGCAGGCCGTCGTGGAGAAAAGGCTTAAGCTGCAGCGGGTGATGGTCCGTTATATCGGCCTGCGCCGCAGCGCTGACAGCCTGACCAAAGGTATTGCCGAGCTGAAGCGGCAACTGCCGTTCTTCTCCAGCTTAATGACCAAGAGAGAAGATTTTGAATTCGCCAATCTACTTACGAACGCTCTGCTGACGGCGGAATCCGCCGCAGCTCGCGAGGAAAGCCGCGGTGCTCATTATCGTGTCGACTTCCCGCAGCGAGATGATGCCAATTGGCGCAAGCATACGGTACTGCACAGATTGCAGGGCCAGACAGAGGAGGCGATCCATGATGCAACCGTTCGCTAATCACGGGCTAGGCATTGGCGGGTACGATACAGGATTAAGGGAAAGCATCCGGGGCTGGCTGGCTGAAGATATCGGCACTGGCGATATTACCACGCGCACAACGATTCCGGCAGGAAGCGCCATGAAGGCGGTCATTCACGCCAAGGAGGAAGGCATCATCGCCGGCCTGCCGGTAGCGGAAACGGTATTCGCTGTTGTGGATCCGAGCTTGGTGTTCACAGCGCTTGTGCAGGACGGCGACATGGTGAGCATTGGTACCATTATTGCCGAGATTGAAGGCAGCACGCATAGCATTTTGACTGGCGAGCGGCTGGCGCTCAACCTGATGCAGCGGCTGTCGGGTATTGCGACCAAGACGAGGCAGTTCGTGGACGCTCTGGAAGGTTTGCCGGTTCGACTGGTCGATACCCGCAAAACGACGCCGGGACATCGGTTGCTGGAAAAGTACGCTGTGCGCGTCGGAGGCGGTGCTAACCACCGTTTCGGCCTTTATGACGCTGTCATGATCAAGGACAATCACATCAAGGGAGCGGGAGGCATTACCGCTGCAGTAAGTGCAGCACGCTCGGCCATTCCGCATACGATGAAGATTGAGGTAGAGACGGAGTCTCTGGAGCAGGTGGGAGAGGCGCTCAATAGCGGTGCAGACATCATCATGCTAGATAATATGAAGCCGGAGCTTATGCGAGAGGCAGTTGCGATTATCCGCAGCCGCGCGCCGCATGTTGTGACGGAAGCTTCCGGAGGAGTCACGCTGGAAACCGTGCGAAGCATGGCGGAATCCGGTGTGGACATTATCTCGGTCGGTGGTCTCACCTACTCTTTCCGCTCTCTGGACATCAGTCTTGATCTGGGCGGTAAAAAAGGGAGGGCTTAACCGGTGATTGTCGTTATCGACGTAGGCAACACGAATATCGTGCTCGGCATTTACCGGG
Organism: Paenibacillus herberti; assembly: GCF_002233675.1. Lineage (GTDB taxonomy): Bacteria > Bacillota > Bacilli > Paenibacillales > Paenibacillaceae > Paenibacillus_O > Paenibacillus_O herberti. The sequence goes on from NZ_NMUQ01000002.1 coordinate 988,587, forward strand.
GCAAAGAGCTGCTTCATCATTGGCGCATGAGCACGAACCGCTCCGCGACGAGCGATGAGTATGGCATGATGGTGTATAATTTTTTCCATTATGCAGGCATTTCTCTGGATGAGATTCGAGGAGTTGTCATCTCTTCCGTAGTACCGCCGCTTATGCGCACGCTTGAGCAGCTGTCGGCTACTTATCTACAACATGCGCCGCTAATCATCGGTCCTGGCATCAAAACGGGACTGAATATCCGCTACGAAAATCCGCGCGAGGTTGGGGCGGACCGGATCGTCAATTCGGTAGCCGGTATCGAGAAATACGGCACGCCGCTGATCGTCGTCGACTTCGGTACAGCGACGACATTTGATTATATCGACGAGACCGGAGCCTATCTCGGCGGAGCCATCGTGCCGGGCATCGGCATTTCGACCGAAGCGCTCTATCAGAAGGCGGCGAAGCTGCCGCGTATTGAGTTGGTCAGGCCGCGCAGCGTTATCGGCCGCAATCCGGTAACGTCGATGCAGGCTGGCATTATTTTCGGCTATGCAGGACAGGTGGACGGAATCGTAAGACGCATTCGCAAGGAATTCGGTGTCGAACCCCGTGTTATCGCGACAGGTGGACTGGCAGATCTGATCGCGGCAGAGTCGGAGACGATTGAAGAAGTGGATCATCTGCTGACGCTGGAAGGGCTTCGCCTGATCTACGAACGCAATCAGGAACATTAATGGATACAATAGAAGATACGAAGGACCGATAGAAGGAGAGAACCATTGAAATGAGCGAGACGCAAAACGATTATTTAGTGCGTGGAACCGCGTGGGGCGGCAAAATTCGTGTGTTTGCAGCCCGCACTACGGAGCTCGTACGTGAGCTGCAGCGTCGTCATGGCACTTATCCGACTGCATCGGCAGCGCTCGGACGCACGGCGACAATCGGCGCGATGATGGGCATTATGCTGAAGGGCGAAGAGAAGCTGACGCTGCAAGTTAAGGGCGATGGCCCAGTCGGTGCCGTCGTTGTCGACTCGAACGCTAAGGGTGAAGTGCGCGGTTATGTTGACAATCCGGAGGCTCATCTACCGCCTAATGCTCAAGGTAAGCTGGATGTGGCAGGCATCGTGGGCACGACCGGTTATGTTCATGTAACCAAGGATTTGGGGATGAAAGAACCTTACCGCGGCAGCGTGCCGATTATTTCGGGTGAGCTTGGCGAGGACTTCACGTACTACTTTGCTTCCTCGGAACAGACGCCATCGGCAGTTGGTGTAGGTGTGCTCGTCGATGTAGACGGTAGCATCCTGCAAGCAGGAGGCTTCATTATTCAGCTGCTGCCTGGACTTAACGACGATGATATTACTCGGCTGGAGCGCGCGCTCGGTGGCCTGCCGCATGTGACGGCGTTGCTTGACCAAGGCGAGACGCCGGAAGAGATTCTGCGCTGGATCGTCGGCGACGAATTGACCGTGCATGAGACGATGCCGGTCGGGTTCGCTTGCTCATGCAGCGAAGAACGGGTGGAGCAGACGCTCATCAGCATGGGTGAAGCGGAGCTGCGCAGCCTGATTGATGAGGATGGTCGCGCGGAAGTATTATGTCATTTTTGTAATGAGGCGTACGTGTTCGACAGGCCAAGGCTGGAGAAGCTTCTTCAAGAAGCAAAGTCGGACCGGACCGAGTAGAGGGAAGCTTACGCATGGGCAGAGACAAGGCTTTAAAGACGATTATCGGCATTCAGGCGGCATGCATGATCGTGCTGGCCGTACTGATTATTATAAATCAACTGCCGGACGAGCCGGCAATCCTGCCCGCTAACGCGCAAAGTGAAGAGGCGGAGATGGAGGACGGACTCGCGGCTGCTGTCGGCAATGAACGCATCAGTAAAGACGAGCTCACGGAGCGGTTGCGGGAGCTGTACGGTGAAAGTGTGCTACAGACGATGATGATCCGCTCGGCGCTGGATCAAGAGAGCGCCAAGGGAGATCTTCAGGCGACTGAAGCTGAGGTGGAAGCAGAACTGTTGTCCCAGATGGCGGGTTACGGGGACGAGGAGAGCTTTTATCGGGAGATGAAAGCTCAATTCGGACTTAGCCGGGACGAGGTTTATGAAGAAGCGATGTACCGCCTCCTAATGGAAAAATGGATGACGAAGGGCATAGCCGTATCCGAAGGGCAAATCGACGCTTACCTGGAGGAGCATGCCGCTGAGCTGCGTCCTGCTCCACAGATGCATCTGCGCTGGATTGTCAGCTCCAGCCAAGCAGAGTCGCAGCAATTGCTGGATCAGCTAGAGGCAGGAAAGGACTTCGCTGAGCTAGCTCGTGACAATTCGACGCATACGGAGACAGCTGAACTTGGCGGTGATCTGGGAGTTGTGGAAGAGGGAGATCCATTCCTTGATCCTAGCGCGGCTGAGGCTGCAGCTACTCTGAGTCCGGGAGAGGTTTCGGAACCGGTTGAAGTGGAGGGAGGCTTTGCACTCGTGCAGGTGCTTACACGAGTGCAGCCTCGTTGGCTTGATGAAGAGTTGCTGCGCGCCGAAGTTAAGCGCATTATCGCACTGGATGAGGCAGGCTCGCTCAAGGAAGGCGAACAGCGGCTGCTGCAGCAGTACGGAGCTTCTGTTAAGACTTCCAAAACGCCTGGAATGCCGTCCCCCTCAGGTAGTGGTTAGTGATATGGCATTAGCGGGCTCTGGGCCGTTGTTGCTTCCCGTATGCAGCTATTGACAAGGGCTGAAAGCCCTTGATAAGATAGAACCAGTTGATAACCTACTATTTCAGTCGGAATATAGATGAGGAGGCAGTTGGACTATGGCCAGAATTGTGCAGAATGTGACGGAACTGATCGGAGATACGCCGCTTGTCCGCTTGAACCGCTTGGTGCCGGAGGGTAGTGCCGAGGTTTATGTTAAGCTGGAGTACCAAAATCCAGGCTCAAGCGTAAAGGATCGCATTGCGATCAGCATGATTAATGTGGCGGAAGAGCAAGGTTTGATCAAACCGGGCGTTTCCACGATCGTTGAGCCTACGAGTGGCAACACGGGCATCGGTCTGGCCATGGTCGCTGCAGCCAAGGGATACCGCTCCGTGCTCGTTATGCCGGAGACGATGAGCTTGGAGCGTCGCAACCTGTTGCGCGCCTATGGCGCAGAGCTGGTGCTTACCCCTGGAGCAGAGGGTATGAACGGCGCCGTCAAGAAAGCGGAAGAGCTTGCTGCTGAGAACGAGGACTACTTCCTGCCGCAGCAGTTCAAGAACCAAGCTAACGTGAAGGTTCACCGCGAAACGACGGGTCCCGAGATTGTTGAAGCGATCAACTCCCTGGACGGCAAGCTGGATGCTTTCGTAGCCGGTATCGGTACGGGCGGCACAATTAGCGGCACAGGCGAAGTACTTCGCGCTAGCTTCCCGGACATCAAGATTGTCGCGGTTGAACCTGCTGCTTCCCCGTTGTTGTCTGGCGGTAAGCCAGGCGGCCACAAAATTCAAGGTATCGGTGCAAACTTCATTCCAGAAATACTGAATCGCGATATATACGATGAAGTTATCACGATTGAGAATGAAGAAGCTTTCGACTTTGCCCGCCGCGCTGCGAAAGAAGAAGGCCTGCTGGTCGGCATTAGCTCCGGCGCTGCAATCTCCGCAGCTCTGCAGGTTGCTAAGAAGCTGGGACCTGGCAAGCGCGTCATCGCAATTGTGCCAAGTAACGGTGAGCGGTACCTGAGCACGGCTCTGTTCAACTTCGAAAACTAATCATTAGGCAAGGCTTCTTGAGCCGGCCGGTCCCTTTTAACGAGGGTCCGGCCGGCTTTGCCTTTTTAAGGCTTCGGGCTTGATTTTGAAACAGGGACAGGATACGATCAGGCGATAGAGATGAGCACGGAAGGCGGGTACGGCAACGTATGAAGGGATCGGTCTGCACCTCGTGGGAGCAGTGGCAGGAATGGCTTGAGCAGCATGAGACAACATACACGACGTTACCTGTGCTGGCCCGGGTAGATCTGGCTGATGGGCATGGGCTGCCGTCTTCATGGGAGGAGGCATGGCGAGCGGAGGAGCCTTACTCCATTCTGCTGGAGAGCGGCAAGTCCGGCCGTTATACGTATCTCGGGCGTCGCCCGTCCGCTGTGTTACGCGGCAAGGGAGATTCGGCAGAGCTGCTGGAGCGCGGAGTTGCAGGCGGTTATGAGCCGGTTCGTCGGATTGAGGCCGATCCGCTGGAGGCGGTGCGGCATTGGATGGAAGGTTGGCGTGGACCGCGAATTGCCGGAGGTCCCAAGTGGACCGGGGGCAGCGCCGGGTTCTGGAGTTATGATGTCGCCCGCTCGATTGAGCGTCTGCCGGAGCTGGCGGAAGATGATTTGCGTCTGCCGGACTATTTGTTTCTGAGGTTGGATGAGGTATGGATCTATGATCGGCAGGAAGCTTGCCTGTATGCGGCTGTCCATCGCGCGGTTGACTCGCAGCACATGTCATCCCACCGCTCGCTGGGAGCGGTGCGTGGTGCAGAAGCGCTAGATCCAACTGAAGCTGGCGAACAACAGAGCAGCCTACCGCTTGAAGCGAGCTCTAAGCTGTCCGCAGCCAAAGAACTCTATGACGCAGCCGCTGAGCGTGCGCAAGAGATGCTTCGTGAGTGGGCGGACTGGGCCGAGGCGGCAGAGGCGAACGGGCTTACAGCTTCCCGCCGTGGGCTATTGGAGCGCAGCGAAGCAACTGGTGTGCTGCCTTTTCCCGATGTGCCTGAGAACGTGTCCAGCCCATTTCAGCAGGAGCAGTACCAGGCGGCGGTTAGTGCGATTCGGGAGTATATCGCCGCTGGCGATGTCTTCCAGGTGAATTTATCCCTGCGGCAGCAAAAGGATACGGACAGCTCTCCGGAGGAGCTGTACGAATGGCTGCGGCTGATCAATCCGTCCCCTTATATGGGCTTGCTGCGGGCGCCCGACTTTCAGCTCGTATCGGCGTCGCCTGAGCTGCTCGTAGAGATGTCGGACGGCAAGCTGTATACCCGACCTATCGCTGGTACCCGCCGCCGTGGGCGCACAACAGAGGAGGATGCAAGCTTGGAGCGGGAGCTGCGCGAGAATGAAAAAGAGACCGCCGAGCATATTATGCTGGTCGATCTCGAGCGCAACGATCTGGGCAGAGTATCCCGCTATGGTAGTGTGCGTGTGGAAGAGCTGATGGTCGTCGAGCGTTATTCCCATGTGATGCATCTGGTGTCGCAAGTGAACGGCGAGCTGGCGGACGGGCTTGATGCGTACGATGTGATCCGCGCCGTTTTTCCAGGCGGGACGATAACGGGTGCACCTAAAGTCCGCACGATGGAGATCATCGAAGAGCTGGAACCGACGCGGCGCGGACCTTATACCGGCTCGATGGGTTGGATTGACTACAGCGGAGATATGGAATTTAATATTATTATTCGTACGATGGCGATAAGGGATCACACGGTCCATATCCAGGCCGGTGCGGGCATCGTCATCGATTCAGATCCAGAGCGGGAATACCGCGAATCGCAGAGCAAGGCAAGAGCGCTCTGGCGCGCCTTCCATTATGCGGAGCTTCACCGCTCGCGCTCGAACCATATAGAAGCTGCAGGCGACGAGGAGATCATTCACACGGACAGGGGGCTCTCACATGATTTTAGTCATCGACAATTATGATTCTTTTACGTACAACCTGGTGCAATATCTAGGTGAGCTGAAGGAAGAGATTATCGTGAAGCGCAATGACGAAATTACGCTCGACGAAATCGCGGAGCTGGCACCGGATCATATTCTGATCTCACCAGGACCATGTTCACCCAATGAGGCTGGAATCAGTCTGGCGCTGATTGAGCGCTTCAAGGGTCAGATTCCGATTCTCGGCGTCTGTCTGGGCCACCAGTCGATCGGACAAGCATTTGGCGGCGAGGTTGTGCGGGCCGAACGTTTAATGCATGGCAAAACATCGCCTATCCACCATACGGGCAAAGGCGTGTTCCAAGGTTTACCGTCGCCTTTCACAGCTACGCGCTATCATTCGCTGATTGTTCGCCGCGAGACGCTGCCGGATGAGCTGGAAATTACGGCCGAAACGGCCGAAGGTGAGATCATGGGGCTGCGCCACAAACATTATCCGATTGAGGGCGTGCAGTTCCATCCAGAATCGATCATTACAGAGAACGGGCTCTCCATGCTTCGCAGCTTCCTGGCGGAGAAGGCCCCGGCGGCAAAATGAAGATTGGCTATAACGGAGCCGTGGCCAGTGCCGGAGATGTTCACATCTCCGTGTTTGACCACGGTTTTTTGTATGGAATGGGATTGTTCGAGACGCTGCGCACCTACGGGGGCCGTCCCTTTTTATTGGAAAAGCATCTGGCTCGGTTGGCAGAGAGCTGCCAGAGGCTGCATATTCGCTATACGCCGGATACCGAGCGGATTGCGGAGCTGATTCGTGGGACGGCGGAGGCCAATGGCCTGTCGGAAAATGTCTACGTGCGGCTGACCGTCTCTGCCGGGGAAGGCGGGCTTGGCTTGCCGACCAGCGACTATGAGGAGCCGCACGAGATTTTGATGGTCAAAGCGCTTCCTGAACCAGCGCCCGGACTGTACACGAGCGGCCGTGAGCTGCGCCTGCTGCGCACGCCTCGCAATACACCGGAGCTTGGGCTGCGCATGAAGTCGCTCCATTATATGAACAGCATCGCTGCCAAGCGGGAGCTGGTGGAGAGCGGAGCAAGCATAGGCTCCGAAGGACTGATGTTGACCGCGGAAGGATGGCTGGCGGAAGGCATTGTCAGCAATCTGTTTTTTGCCATGGATGGAGCTGTACACACGCCCTCGCTCGACACTGGCATTTTACCCGGCATTACGCGGGAACATGTGTTGCAATTGGCGCGCGAGGCGGGCTACCCGGTGCATGAAGGACGTTACCGCTGGGAGCAACTTCTGGACGCAGATGAGGTATGGACGACTAACTCCATTCAGGAGCTTGTGCCAGCGACTCGGCTAACGGATGCAGAAGGACGATCCTTCCAACCCAAAGCCGGTTCTTCAGCTGGTCCGATCTTTCGAGATTTGCATGAACAGTACCTTAGCGGTACTGGGGGCAGCGGCAGCTGAGTTCTTTTATTTCATTACAGACGTACGCTGTTCCATGGACGGCGAAATCGTATTGCTCAAGCAGGAGGTTACAAATGTACACAAAAAAGCGGGGCCATGGAGTGCCGGTCCGACACTATAATCTGCCCGGTGGTTTGACGCTTGAGCTTGGCAAAAAAACGCTGATCATGGGCATTCTCAACGCGACTCCGGATTCTTTCTCTGACGGAGGAAGGCATAACGAGGGAGAAGCCGCGATAGCATTTGCTCTACAAATGGCAGCTCAGGGCGCCGACCTGATCGACGTCGGTGGGGAGTCTACCTTTCCTGGCATTACGCCGGTATCGCTAGAAGAAGAAATCCGCCGCGTCGTGCCTCTCATCGCCAAACTTCGCGCCGAGTTGCCCGACATGCCCCTGTCGATCGACACGTACAAGCCTGCCACGGCGCGTGCCGCCCTTGAAGCAGGAGCCCATATCATTAATGATATTTGGGGCTTGAAGCAGGATCCAGAGATGGCCCGTGTGGCCGCCGAGTTCGGCTGCCCGGTCATCATCAGCCACAACCGGGAGCAGCGCGATTACCGCGACCTGGTGCCGGATGTTCTCGCAGATCTGGAGCACAGCATCGAGATTGCGCTTGCCGCAGGTGTGCAGCGGGACAACATCTGGCTCGACCCTGGAATCGGCTTCGCCAAAACCTACGCCGACAACCTAGAGCTGATGGTCCGGCTGTCCGAGCTGTCCGAGCTTGGCTATCCAGTGTTGCTGGGCACCTCGCGCAAAAAGTTCATCCGCGAGACGCTCGGCCTGCCGGTCGATCAACTCGTTGAAGGTACCGCGGCAACGGTAGCGCTCGGCATTGCGCAGGGCTGTCAGATCATGCGGGTGCATGATGTTGAAGAGATGAAGCGCACGGCGCTTATGATGGACACCATGATTTATGGAAAGGATGGAACGGACTCCTAATGGACAAAATGACACTTACTGGCATGCGCTTTTTCGGATTTCATGGTGTTTTTCCAGAGGAGAACAGGCTGGGCCAGCAATTTCGCGTTGACCTCATCCTCAAGCTGGACCTGGAACAGGCCGCCCGGACCGATGAGCTGGAGCACTCCATCAACTATGCCGAGCTGCATGCGCTCACCAAGCAAATCGTGGAAGGACCGCCGATTAAGCTGATCGAGGCGCTAGCAGGGCGTATTGCAACCATCCTGCTTGAGACTTATACTGGCATTAATGAATTGACCGTTCGCGTGACAAAGCCGAATCCTCCTTTCGAGGTTTTTTTCGAAGGCGTTACCGTCGAATTGGTGCGAAAGCGGGATGAACATGGACAGATCATTCCCGCCTAGCAGGTCGGGAGAGCCGACTCTGCAGGCTGTTACCGCCTATATCGCTCTAGGCTCCAACATCGGTGACCGGAGCGGCATGCTTGCCGCCGCGCTGCAACGGCTCGAAGCCAGCTCTGATGTAGAGGTTCTCCGCGTATCTACCGTATACGAAACCGACCCGGTCGGTTATGCCGACCAGCCCCCTTTTCTCAATATGGCTGCTGCACTGTCCACCACGCTGGAGCCAGTCGCGCTGTTGCGGCTTATGCTTGGGCTTGAGCAAGAGCTAGGCAGAATCAGAGAGTTTCGCAACGGCCCCCGGGTCATTGATCTGGATCTGTTGTTGTATGATCAAGTTGTGCTTAGCGGGCCTGAGCTCGAGCTTCCTCATCCGAGGATGCTGGAGCGGGCATTTGTTATGGTGCCTCTATCCGAGGTGCTGGAGAAGGGCCATCCCCTTCTGGAACAAGCTGAGGCTATGGCCAAGGCGGCATTACGGGATGGAAAGGAAGGCATTGCCTCATGGAATACGATCAATTGGCACAGCGGGTTCGCGCCTTCCGGAAGCTGAAGGGTTACACTCAGCAGGAACTCGCGGATAAGTTGGATGTCTCTGTTGCGGTGCTCGGTTCATTGGAGCGGGGTACCCGCAAGCCCGAGCCCAAGCTGCTTAGCCGGATAGCCGAGACGCTCGGTATCGATTACGAAGAATTGACGGCCGCGACCAGCGGCGGTCTGCGATAGAAGAGAGGTAAGACTTTATGCTCAAAATTGGCGATATCCAAATGAAAAATAATGTCGTTCTCGCTCCAATGGCCGGTGTCTGCAACCCCGCTTTCCGCCTGATCGCTAAGGAATTCGGCACAGGACTTGTCTGTGCCGAGATGGTCAGCGACAAAGCGATCGTACATGGCAATAAGCGCACGCGCGAAATGCTTTTTGTCGACGAGCGCGAGAAGCCGCTCAGCCTGCAGATTTTCGGCGGTGATCGCGAATCACTGGTGCAGGCTGCGAAGGTTGTCGACAAAGAAACCAATGCTGACATCATCGACATCAACATGGGCTGTCCAGTGCCCAAGGTCACCAAATGCGACGCCGGCGCCCGTTGGCTGCTCGATCCGAAGAAGATCTATGAGATGGTCAGCTCGGTCGTTGATGCCGTACAGAAGCCCGTCACCGTCAAAATGCGGATCGGCTGGGATAGCGAACATATCTTTGTCGTAGAGAACGCGCTCGCTGTAGAACGGGCTGGCGGCAAGGCAGTCAGTGTTCATGGACGTACACGCGAGCAGCTTTATACGGGACATGCGGACTGGAGCTACATCCGGCAGGTGAAGGAAGCCGTCGGCATTCCGGTCATCGGCAATGGTGATATATCTTCCCCAGAAGATGCCAAGCGGATGTTGGCGGAGACAGGCTGTGACGGGGTCATGATCGGTCGCGCCGCGCTGGGTAATCCGTGGATGTTGTATCGCACCATCCATTACCTGACGCATGATGAGTTGCTGCCTGATCCAACGGCACAGGAGAAAATGGAGATTGCCATTCTGCACATGGACCGCTTGATTGCTCTCAAGGGCGAATCAGTGGCTGTGCGCGAGATGCGCAAACATCTGGCCTGGTATCTTAAGGGACTGCCGGGAACCGCGCGCATCAAGGACAACATCATGGAGGAAACGAGCCGCGATGTAATGGTTCGAATTCTGGATGATTATCTCTTGTCTTTGAAACGAGACGAAGAGACAGCTGCTGTCTGAGGCCACCACTGGTTAACAGCAGGAATACCGGGCACCTGCTCATGCTTCTCTCCGTTTCGGAGAGGGCGGCGGGTGCTTTTTATATCTCATCCCTAGCATGGCAGCAAACGCTCTCGCATTGACACACCGGTTTCAATTGCATATAATCTTGCAATATAATCCTGTACCGACTGTTCTTGGGGCCGTCTGGTCTGATCCTAACTGCCGGCTAACCCCTTCATTTTCCGGGTTATCCTTATAACAGGGTACAAGCAAATAAGCCATGACAGGAGAAATCGGCAATGAGCGACAAAGAAGTGATTCTGACTCAGGACGGACTCAAGAAGCTTGAAGAGGAACTGGAGAATCTCAAATCGATCAAACGCCGTGAAGTGGCTGAGCGAATCAAAGTAGCCATTGGCTATGGTGATATCAGCGAAAACTCCGAGTATGAAGATGCCAAGAATGAGCAAGCTTTCATTGAGGGACGTATTCTTACCCTCGAAAAAATGCTGCGCAATGCCCGCATCATCAATAATGACGACATCGTCATCGATTCGGTAAGCATCGGATCCATCGTCACCGTCATAGATCTTGAGCTTAAAGATACGATGGAGTACACGATTGTCGGTACGGCAGAAGCCGATCCGCTGCAGAACAAGATTTCCAACGAGAGCCCGCTCGGTCGAGCTATCCTCGGCAAGAAGAAGGGAACCACCGTTGAAGTCAGCGTGCCTGCAGGAGCAATTCAGTACCAGATCGTCGACATCAAGAAGTAAGAGCAACGCTACAATCTAGCAGCGAGTTTAAGCTTCCTTATATAGGGAGCTTTTTTAACGGATAAGGGCAATGACAAGGAGATGAACTGAAATTGAATCAGGACAACGGCACTTTGGAAGCACAGGAACAAGACTTAAGCGAGCTGCTGCAAATTAGACGGGCCAAGCTGGATGAACTCCGCGGTCTCGGTGTGGATCCGTTCGGCTCCAAGTTTGAGCGCAGCTCCAACGCAGGAGCAATCGCCTCGGAGTTTGGAGAGCTGAGCAAGGAGGAGCTGGAAGAGAAGGGCGCAGAAGTACGCATTGCCGGCCGCATCATGCAGAAGCGCGGTATGGGCAAGGCCGCTTTTGCTCACATCCAGGATCTGACTGGCCGCATCCAAATCTATGTTCGTCAAGATACGGTCGAAGCGACTCAGTATCAGGCATTCGATCTGCTTGATATCGGCGACATTGTCGGCGTGTTCGGCACCGTGTTCAAGACGAAGACGGGCGAGATCTCCATTAAGGCAAAAGAAGTCACCGTGCTCAGCAAGTCCCTGCTTCCATTGCCGGACAAATTCCACGGCCTGAAGGACGTGGAGCAGCGCTATCGTCAGCGTTATGTCGACCTGATTACTAATCCGGATGTGCAGCAGACGTTTATACTCCGTTCCCGTATCATCCAATCGATGCGCCGTTACCTGGATTCACTCGGCTACTTGGAAGTGGAGACACCAACTCTCCATTCCATTGCCGGTGGCGCGGCGGCTCGCCCGTTCATCACGCATCACAATGCGCTGGACATGCAACTGTATATGCGGATCGCTATTGAACTGCATCTGAAGCGGTTGATTGTAGGTGGACTGGAGAAAGTCTACGAAATCGGACGCGTTTATCGCAACGAGGGTATGAGCACGCGTCACAACCCAGAGTTTACGATGATTGAACTGTACGAGGCCTATGCTGACTACAAGGACATCATGTCCTTAACCGAGAACCTCATCGCGCATATCACACAAGAGGTACATGGCAGCACCGTCATTCAATATCAAGACCAGCAAGTGGATTTAACCGTGCCTTGGCGCCGCGTATCCATGATGGAGTTGATTAAGGATGCTACGGGAGTAGACTTTACCGAACAGTTATCTCTGGAAGATGCTCAGCGTCTCGCCAAGGAGCATAAGGTGGCGGTAGAGCCGCATATGACTTACGGACATATTGTCAATGCCTTCTTTGAGCAGTTTGTCGAGCATACGCTCGTTCAGCCTACATTTGTAACGGGACATCCAGTGGACATCTCTCCGCTCGCGAAGAAAAATGACCAGGACCCACGGTTCACCGATCGTTTTGAACTGTTCATCGTATCTCGTGAGCATGCCAATGCATTCACGGAGCTAAATGATCCAATCGATCAGCGCCAGCGTTTCGAGGCTCAGCTCGTTGAGAAAGAAGCAGGCAATGACGAAGCGCAAGATATGGATGAGGACTTCATCCGTGCGCTGGAGTATGGTATGCCGCCAACCGGTGGACTCGGCATTGGCATCGACCGTCTGGTCATGCTGCTGACGAACTCCCCATCAATCCGCGATGTACTTCTCTTCCCTCATATGAGGAACGAATAGATTAACTAGCAGCCGCGCCATTCCTAGGAATGGCGCGGCTTTTACGTTCTTATACACGGGTTGAAAAGAAATCTTGAATTAATTTAAAAAAACACTTGCATCCGTTTAGGCGCCTGTGATATATTATCTAAGTCGCCGCTGAGAGGCACGACGGAAACAAGCGAAAAACAAGTGAATTTGTTCTTTGAAAACTGAACAACGAGTGAAGCAAGTCAACGTTATAAATGAGCAAGTCAAACACCTT
>NZ_NMUQ01000002.1:1003210-1004037 GCF_002233675.1 Paenibacillus herberti
AAAACACCTTGTACCTTGAAAACTGGATACGAACGATATGAAATGCTGAAACATCCGATAGCTGTTGCTTACCTGTCAGCTTGTCTTCGGACAAGGTGAAGCGAAGGTTCGTTAGAACCGGAGCATTGGTTAAGCTACTAAGAGCGCACGGAGGATGCCTAGGCGCCAGAAGCCGAAGAAGGACGTGGCGAACCACGATAGGCCTCGGGGAGCTGTAAGCAAGCGTTGATCCGGGGATTTCCGAATGGGGAAACCCAGCTGGAGTAATGTCCAGTTACTGCGATGTGAATACATAGCGTCGCGTGAGGCATACCAGGGGAACTGAAACATCTAAGTACCCTGAGGAAGAGAAAACAATAGTGATTCCGTCAGTAGCGGCGAGCGAACGCGGATTAGCCCAAACCAAGGGGCTTGCTCCTTGGGGTTGTGGGACGTCTCACATGGAGTTACAAAGGAATGGGTTAGGCGAAGAGGTCTGGAAAGGCCCGCTACAAGAGGTAAAAGCCCTGTACCCAAAAGTCCATTCCCTCCGAGACGGATCCCGAGTACCGCGAGACACGTGAAACCTCGTGGGAATCCGGCAGGACCATCTGCCAAGGCTAAATACTCTCTGGCGACCGATAGTGAAGCAGTACCGTGAGGGAAAGGTGAAAAGCACCGCGGGAGCGGAGTGAAATAGAACCTGAAACCGTGCGCTTACAAAAAGTCAAAGCCCTATTACTGGGTGATGGCGTGCCTTTTGTAGAATGAACCGGCGAGTTACGTTCACGTGCAAGGTTAAGTCGGGAAGACGGAGCCGCAGCGAAAGCGAGTCTGAATAGGGCGAA
>NZ_NMUQ01000002.1:1004046-1006287 GCF_002233675.1 Paenibacillus herberti
AGTACGTGGATGTAGACCCGAAACCGGGTGATCTACCCCTGTCCAGGGTGAAGGTGCGGTAACACGCACTGGAGGCCCGAACCCACGAATGTTGAAAAATTCGGGGATGAGGTGGGGGTAGCGGAGAAATTCCAATCGAACCCGGAAATAGCTGGTTCTCCCCGAAATAGCTTTAGGGCTAGCCTCGGTGTTGAGCATGCTGGAGGTAGAGCACTGATTGGGTGCGGGGCCCGCCAAGGGTTACCAAGTCCAGTCAAACTCCGAATGCCAGTCATGTATAACCGGGAGTCAGACGGTGAGTGCTAAGATCCATCGTCAAGAGGGAAACAGCCCAGATCATCAGCTAAGGTCCCCAAGTGTGTGTTAAGTGGGAAAGGATGTGGAGTTGCCCAGACAACCAGGATGTTGGCTTAGAAGCAGCCACCATTTAAAGAGTGCGTAATAGCTCACTGGTCGAGTGACTCTGCGCCGAAAATGTAACGGGGCTAAACACACCACCGAAGCTATGACATGTACCATTAGGTACTTGGGTAGGGGAGCGTTGTGTATGGGTAGAAGTCAGACCGTAAGGACTGGTGGACAGTACACAAGTGAGAATGCCGGTATGAGTAACGAAAAGATCAGTGAGAATCTGATCCGCCGAAAGCCTAAGGGTTCCTGAGGAAGGTTCGTCCGCTCAGGGTAAGTCGGGACCTAAGGCGAGGCCGAAAGGCGTAGTCGAAGGACAACAGGTTGATATTCCTGTACCACCGTAAACCGTTATGAGCAATGGGGTGACGCAGAAGGGTAGTAACGCGGACCGATGGATGTGTCCGTCCAAGCAGTGAGGCTGGTTTGTTGGCAAATCCGCAAACCGTATAAAGCTGGGCTGTGATGGGGAGGGAAAATTATAGTACCGAAGGTTATGATCTCCAGCTGCCAAGAAAAGCCTCTAGCCAGGTGAAGGTGCCCGTACCGCAAACCGACACAGGTAGGCGAGCAGAGCATGCTAAGGCGCGCGGAATAACTCTCGTTAAGGAACTCGGCAACATGACCCCGTAACTTCGGGAGAAGGGGTGCCTCGGTAGGGTGAATAGCCCGAGGGGGCCGCAGTGAAAAGGCCCAAGCGACTGTTTAGCAAAAACACAGGTCTGTGCGAAGCCGTAAGGCGAAGTATACGGGCTGACGCCTGCCCGGTGCTGGAAGGTTAAGGGGAGCGGTTAGGAGCAATCCGAAGCTGTGAACCGAAGCCCCAGTAAACGGCGGCCGTAACTATAACGGTCCTAAGGTAGCGAAATTCCTTGTCAGGTAAATTCTGACCCGCACGAATGGCGTAACGACTTGGGCGCTGTCTCAACGAGAGATCCGGTGAAATTTTAATACCTGTGAAGATGCAGGTTACCCGCGACAAGACGGAAAGACCCCATGGAGCTTTACTGTAACTTGATATTGGACTTTGGTACGA
Source organism: Paenibacillus herberti (assembly GCF_002233675.1). Lineage (GTDB taxonomy): Bacteria > Bacillota > Bacilli > Paenibacillales > Paenibacillaceae > Paenibacillus_O > Paenibacillus_O herberti. Next base: position 1,005,491 of record NZ_NMUQ01000002.1, read on the forward strand.
TCTGTACAGGATAGGTGGGAGCCTAAGAAGCCGGAGCGCCAGCTTCGGTGGAGGCACCGTTGGGATACCACCCTGATCGTATCGGAGTTCTAACCTGCTGCCGTGAAACCGGCAGAGGGACCGTGTCAGGTGGACAGTTTGACTGGGGCGGTCGCCTCCTAAAATGTAACGGAGGCGCCCAAAGGTTCCCTCAGAATGGTTGGAAATCATTCGAAGCGTGCAAAGGCATAAGGGAGCTTGACTGCGAGACCTACAAGTCGAGCAGGGACGAAAGTCGGGCTTAGTGATCCGGTGGTACCGAATGGAAGGGCCATCGCTCAACGGATAAAAGCTACCCTGGGGATAACAGGCTTATCTCCCCCAAGAGTCCACATCGACGGGGAGGTTTGGCACCTCGATGTCGGCTCATCGCATCCTGGGGCTGAAGTAGGTCCCAAGGGTTGGGCTGTTCGCCCATTAAAGCGGTACGCGAGCTGGGTTCAGAACGTCGTGAGACAGTTCGGTCCCTATCTGTCGTGGGCGCAGGAAATTTGAGAGGAGCTGTCCTTAGTACGAGAGGACCGGGATGGACGTACCGCTGGTGTACCAGTTGTTCCGCCAGGAGCACAGCTGGGTAGCTACGTACGGACGGGATAAGCGCTGAAAGCATCTAAGCGCGAAGCCCCCCTCGAGATGAGATTTCCCAGTATGTAAGACCCCTAGAAGACGACTAGGTTGATAGGTTCGAGGTGGAAGCGCAGCAATGCGTGCAGCTGACGAATACTAATCGGTCGAGGGCTTATCCAAATCAGTGAAGC
>NZ_NMUQ01000002.1:1006293-1039805 GCF_002233675.1 Paenibacillus herberti
GATAGGTTCGAGGTGGAAGCGCAGCAATGCGTGCAGCTGACGAATACTAATCGGTCGAGGGCTTATCCAAATCAGTGAAACAACAGCCGGTCAGCACGGCATATCGTTCGATCCAGTTTTCAGGGCGCAAGCCTACGCCTTGAGTAATGCAGCACGTTTGGTGGCGATGGCGGAAGGGAACCACGCGTACCCATCCCGAACACGACCGTTAAGCCTTCCAGCGCCGATGGTACTTGGACCGCAGGGTCCTGGGAGAGTAGGACGTCGCCAAGCACAATGCAAATCGTACCGTCACATCCTCGGATGTGGCGGTTTTTTGTTGTTCTCAATGATTGTATCCATGTTTTTCTGTACGGGGTTATTTCACTGGGTTAGGACCATACTACGATCACGGACTAATGAATTGGGCGGTGATGGGTATGAATTTTCGGGGAAATCTGCTGAGCATAATAGGTACGGCTCTCGGCACTGCTGCACTTATCATGTTGGGAGGATGTACGATTGCTATACAACCTCCAACTTCCCAGCCTCCAGCTGCTGAGAATAAAGCATCCGATAAGCCAGTCGCTTTAGCGGAAGCTGCACTGTCACCAACCAAGCAAGTTAAAAGTCCTCCAGTGATTTCCCTCAAGGAGCCTGTACACGGAATTTATGTCTCGGGGTACGCAGCCGGTAGCACCAAGGCAATGATGCGTTTGAGGGAGCTCGCTCGAAAAACAGAAATCAATGCGATGGTTATTGATATCAAGGATGATTACGGATTACTTACTTATGCATCTAACATCAAGCTTGCGAACAAATTGGGCACGGATAATCGGCCGATTATTGCTGAGCCACGCAAGCTGATCAATGAGCTGCATAAGGATGGCATATACGTCATTGGAAGACAGGTTGTGTTCAAAGACGCGCTTCTTGCTGGCAAAGTGCCGGATTGGGCGATTCATGAAAAGAGTGGCAAAGTATGGCGTGATGCAAAGCGAAAAGCTTGGATTAATCCATATCGAACTGAAGTTTGGAAGTATAATGTGGCAATTGCCCGTGAAGCTGCTAGCTTGGGCTTCGACGAAATTCAATTCGATTATGTCCGCTTTCCGGCGAATAGCGCTCGTACAGAAGCAAAGCTCGACTATAGACAAAAAGAGGGGAGTAAAAGCGAAGCCATCCGGCGTTTTCTTCAGCTTGCCTCTCGCCAGCTCCATAAAGAGGGAGTAAAAGTTTCGGCTGATGTATTCGGACTTGTGACATCTTCTCCAGATGATATGGGTATCGGGCAATCTTGGCGCGCGGTCGCTTCAGAAGTGGATTCCATCTCCCCTATGGTCTATCCATCTCACTACTCTCAGGGCATGTATGGCATTGCAAAGCCTGATTTAAGCCCTTACGAAGTCATTCACAAGGCAATGACAGACGCCTCAGCTCGCAACCGCTACTTGCTGCAGGAGGGGATTAAACCAGCAACGATCCGTCCATGGCTGCAAAGTTTCACAGCTTCTTGGTTACATCCGCATATGGAATATGGAGAGCGTGAGGTCAGAGAGCAGATTCGAGCGGCACATCAGGCAGGCGTCGAAGAATATCTGTTATGGAGTCCTCGCTGCGTTTATCCACTTTCCTCGCAGTCTGCTCTTTCCCGCTCTTGATCCTTAGGTATGATAGGGATGAAATGGAAGGGGCGAATGGTTGAAAATCCGCATGAAAGCAGGATTTTCCTTGCCTTGACAGCCCTAGACCCCTCTGCTAAGATGGTCAATAATATATTCGGCAAGCTATAAGAACTAGGAGGAAACTATTCGTGTGGGAAACGAAATTCGCTAAGGAAGGCCTCACATTTGACGATGTGCTGCTTGTACCTCGCCGTTCGGAAGTGCTTCCGCGGGAAGTCCAGGTAGCCACTCGGCTCAGCGACACGGTGAAGCTGAACATTCCGCTCATCAGCGCCGGGATGGATACCGTTACAGAGGCTGCACTGGCGATTGCGCTGGCTCGTGAAGGTGGCATCGGTATTATTCATAAGAACATGAGCATTGCCCAACAGGCGGAAGAGGTTGATCGCGTTAAGCGTTCAGAGAGCGGAGTTATTACGAATCCTTTCTCCCTTACTCCAGATCATCATGTATACGACGCAGAAGAGCTCATGGGCAAATACCGGATTTCCGGCGTACCCATCGTTAATGAGGAAGGCAAGCTGGTCGGTATTTTGACCAATCGCGATCTTCGCTTCGTACACGATTACTCCATGAAAATCAGCGATGTCATGACCCGCGAGGAACTGGTAACTGCTCCTGTAGGCACGACGCTTCAACAAGCTGAGGGGCTGCTACAGAAGCACAAAATCGAGAAGCTTCCACTCGTTGATGAGAATAATATTCTCAAAGGCTTGATTACGATCAAGGATATTGAGAAAGCGATCCAGTTCCCAAAAGCTGCTAAGGACAAGCAAGGCCGTCTTCTATGCGGTGCTGCGGTAGGCATTTCTAAGGATACGCTGGAACGTGCGGAAGCACTTGTACAGTCTGGCATTGACGTGCTCGTGGTCGATTCTGCACACGGTCATCACATTAACATCATGGAGATGGTCCGCACACTTAGAGCTCAATACCCGGAGCTTACGATAATTGCCGGCAACGTGGCAACCGCCGAGGCAACTCGTGATCTGATCGAGGCTGGAGCATCCGTCGTTAAGGTCGGCATTGGTCCTGGCTCGATTTGTACGACTCGTATTATTGCCGGTATCGGTGTACCACAAGTCACCGCTATCTACGACTGCGCAACGGCTGCCCGTGAGTATGGCATTCCGGTCATTGCAGATGGAGGCATCAAGTACTCAGGTGATATTACCAAGGCGATTGCCGCTGGCGCGAGTGCTATTATGATCGGCAGTCTTTTCGCAGGTACGGAAGAGAGCCCTGGAGAGTCCGAAATCTACCAAGGCCGTCGCTTCAAAGTTTACCGCGGGATGGGCTCGCTTGGAGCCATGAAAGAAGGCAGCAAAGACCGTTATTTCCAGGAGAACGAGAACAAGCTTGTTCCTGAAGGCATCGAAGGACGCCTAGCTTACAAAGGGCCACTGGCAGATACCGTGCATCAGCTGGTCGGCGGACTGCGCGCAGGTATGGGTTACTGCGGTACAGCTTCGATCGAAGAGCTGAAAAATGACACTTCCTTCATCCGCATTACCGGTGCTGGTTTGCGTGAAAGTCATCCGCATGATGTACAAATTACGAAGGAAGCTCCGAACTATTCGCTTTAAGCAAATTGGGGCTCTCTTAAGAGCAGAATAAGATCGTGCAGCAGGCCATTGCGGCCTGCTTTTTTTGTTGCAAAGCGGCTTTTTTAAGCCGAGAGGATGGAAGGTTTGGCTATCACCGAATGGAAAGAATCGAGGAGAGAAGGCTCCTTTTCGGCTCCAAGCAAAGCAAAAACATCCCCTCTCTCGTTAATCGTATGATACAATAAAAGCTGGACAAACCCAGTGTGAAGGAGAGAATACACGTTGAAAGTAAGACTTACTCCGATAATTGCTAAACCATTCATCTCCGCTATCATGGCGGCATCCCTGCTCGCCGGTTCCGGCGTGGCTACATTTGCTCTTCCGACTGCTTATGGGGCAGCTACCGATAAGACTACGAACACTGCTCCTGCAGCCAATGCTGCTCCTGCTGCTCAGGATGTAATTCCTACTTACCCAGATAAGAACCCAAGCAAAAACCAATTAGATCTAGCTCTCTCAGCTGCTATATTAATCGATGCTAACACAGGCCAACTGCTATACAGCTATAATATTGATAAAGCAATGGCACCCGCAAGCATGACCAAGATGATGACGGAATACATGGTTTTGAAAGCCATTAAAGATGGCAAGCTTAGCTGGGATCAACAAATTTCCATTAGCAAAGAAGCTTCCAGCACGCCAGCGGATGGCTCTCAAATTTATTTGGCTGAAGGCGATACACATACCGTCAAAGAGCTGTACACAGCTATGTCTGTAGCATCAGCCAATGATGCAACTGTTGCTCTCGGCAATGCGCTTGGCGGTACGGAAGCTGGATTTGTAGCCATGATGAACGAAAGAGCCAAAGAGCTTGGTCTCAACACGGCCAACTTCACTAGTTCAACCGGTTATCTTGATTCAACCGTCATTGCCGCCAAAGATATAGCGAAGCTAGCGATGATTATTTTGAAGGAGCATCCTGAATTCCTGGAATACTCCCAAATTCCATCCATCAAGTTCCGTGAGCGGGATGAAAATCCCATGATCAACAATGACTGGATGCTGGAGAGCAATAAGGGCATTGATAACTTTAAGCAATACACTTATGACGGCGTTGATGGAATGAAAACAGGTTTTCTCACCATATCCGGTTATAATTTCACTGGAACGGTTAAGCGTGGCGATACAAGGCTGATCAGCGTTGTATATGGAGCCAGCAATAAAGGCAAGCGTTTCCTCGAGACACGCAAGCTGTACGACTGGGCTTTCACCAATTTGGAGCGCAAAACGCTTGTTCAACCTAAGGCGGTAGTAGAATCCGCTGAAAAGGTCAAACTATCCAAAGGAAAAAGCAAGTCCGTCAACCTGGTTACGGGAGCGGATCTGACGCTACTGGTTAAAAAGGGATCTGCTGCTCAGGCAACTCTGAAAAGCACTGCGCTTCCGGCCGATGGAGAGCTGGTTGCTCCAATTAAGGCAGGGCAGAAAATCGGAACAGCAACTTATGAATTCAAAGACCCAGATTCAGGTGTTTTGGTCACGAAAAAGATCAACCTTGTTGCAGCTGAAGATGTAGCAAAGGCAGGCTGGTTCTCGCTCATGATGCGCGGCATTGGAGAGTTTTTCTCCGGACTGTTCAAAGGGATCGTGAATTTGTTTTAATCGGTTGTAGCCCCGGGGCGTACATGATAGAATTTGGATTAATCAACTCGGAATAATCCGCTAGGATTGATCAGACCATAGGAGGCAATGGAATCATGTTGGAAACAGGTACTTCGCGCGTGAAGCGCGGCATGGCAGAAATGCAAAAAGGCGGCGTCATTATGGACGTCATGAACGCAGAGCAAGCTAAAATCGCTGAAGCGGCAGGTGCTACGGCAGTTATGGCGCTTGAGCGCGTGCCTTCCGATATCCGTGCTGCTGGCGGCGTTGCCCGCATGGGCGATCCGACGATTTTGGAAGAAGTCATGAAGGTTGTATCCATCCCGGTTATGGCTAAGGCTCGTATCGGCCACTATGTAGAAGCTCGCGTTCTTGAAGCTCTCGGTGCCGACTACATCGACGAGAGCGAAGTACTTACGCCAGCCGATGATATCTACCATATCGACAAACGTGAGTTCACCGTGCCATTCGTATGCGGCGCTAAGGATCTGGGCGAAGCTCTTCGTCGCATTCAAGAAGGTGCTGCTATGCTTCGTACAAAAGGCGAGCCAGGAACAGGCAACATCGTTGAGGCCGTACGCCACATGCGTCTGATCATGAGCCAAATTCGTAAAGTTCAAGGTTTGTCGAAGGACGAGCTTTATCATGAAGCTAAAAACCTCGCTGTAAATTACGAGCTGCTGCTTGATGTACATGAATCCGGCAAGCTGCCGGTCGTCAACTTCGCTGCTGGCGGCGTAGCGACTCCATCCGACGCAGCGCTTATGATGCATCTGGGTGCAGACGGCGTATTCGTAGGCTCTGGTATTTTCAAATCCGATAGCCCTGAGAAATTCGCTCGCGCTATCGTTGAAGCAACAACTCACTATACCGATTACAAGCTGATCGCCGAAGTGTCCAAGAACCTGGGCGCACCGATGAAAGGCATTGAAATTTCCAAGCTGGCGCCGCATGAGCGTATGTCCGATCGCGGAAATTAATTTCCAATCGTTGATATAGGTTAAGATCAAGGAAGAAGGAAGATCAACATGGCACAGAAGATAGGTGTTCTTGCTCTTCAAGGTGCAGTGGCGGAGCATATCCGTTGCCTGCAAGAGGTAGGAGCGGAAGCTGTTGCTGTGAAACGTACGGAAGAGCTGAATGAGCTCGACGGCCTCGTTATACCTGGCGGTGAGAGCACTACGATCGGCAAGCTGATGCGCAAGTACGGCTTTATCGAGGCAATTCAGGCGTTTCATGCGCAGGGTAAACCACTGTTTGGAACTTGCGCGGGACTGATTGTGCTTGCCAAGGAAATTGAGAACGGCGAAGAGGCTCATCTGGGCTTGATGGACATGACCGTTGTACGCAATGCTTTTGGGCGGCAGCGGGAGAGCTTCGAGACGGAGCTGGACATCAAGGGTATCGACGAGCCGGTGCGTGCGGTGTTCATCCGCGCGCCGCTGATCGGCCGTGTAGGCGAAGGAGTGGACGTTCTCTCTGTCTACAAGGATGAGATCGTAGCTGCCCGTGAGGGAACGCTGCTGGCGGCGTCCTTCCATCCGGAGCTTACGGATGACTATAGGCTGCATGCTTATTTTGTGGATATGGTCCGCGAGGCTTCCCAAGCCAAGGCAAATGCATAAGTGAAGCGACAGGGTGGACGGATGCCGTCCGCCCTTCCTTCTTTTAATTTATATCGATGAAGGGTGAGAATATCGTGCTGGACGTAAAATTGCTGCGTAGTGATTATGACGGGGTCGCAAAGGCGCTGACCGATCGCAAAAAATCGCTGGAGCTGATTAGTGCCTTTCCGGAGCTGGATGCGAAGCGTCGCTCCATCATCCAAGAGGGCGAAACGCTCAAAGCGCGCCGCAATGCGGTATCCCAAGAGGTTGCCAAGCTCAAAAAGAGCGGTGGCGATGCCGAAGCGCTGATCGTGGAAATGCGCGAAGTTGGCGATCGGATCAAAGAGCTGGATGAAGAGCTTCGCGTACTGGATGAAGAGATGGAAGGCATACTGTTGGCCATTCCGAATCTTCCCCATGAGTCTGTGCCGATCGGTGGCGGCGAAGAGGATAATGTTGAGATTCGTCGTCACGGTGAGCCAACTTCGCTGGACTTTGAGCCTAAGGCTCATTGGGATCTGGCTGAGGATCTGGGCCTGCTGGACTTCGAGCGTGCTGCCAAGGTAACCGGCTCGCGCTTCGTGTTCTACACAGGTCTTGGCGCCCGTCTGGAGCGCGCTCTGCTCAACTTCATGATGGATCTGCACAGCGACCAGCACGGTTACTCGGAAGTTCTGCCTCCGCAAATCGTCAATCGCGACAGTCTTGTCGGAACGGGCCAGCTACCTAAATTCGAAGAGGATCTGTTCAAGATCGAGGACAGTGAGTATTATCTGATCCCGACTGCTGAAGTTTCTGTAACTAACCTGCACCGGGAAGAGATATTGCCTGCTGAGGACTTGCCTAAGCGTTTTGTCGCCTTCAGCGCATGCTTCCGCAGCGAGGCGGGAGCGGCCGGACGCGATACGCGCGGGCTGATCCGCCAGCATCAGTTCAACAAGGTGGAGCTTGTGAAGCTTGCTAAGCCAGAGGAGTCCTACGACGAGCTTGAGTCGATGACTCAGAACGCTGAGCGCGTCCTGCAGCTGCTTGGACTGCCTTACCGCGTCCTACAGCTTTGCACGGGTGACATGGGCTTCTCCGCAGCTAAAACCTATGATCTGGAGGTTTGGCTGCCGAGCGCTGGAACGTATCGTGAGATCTCCTCCTGCTCGAACTGCGAGGACTTCCAAGCTCGCCGTGCCGGCATTCGCTTCCGCCGTGACACTAAGAGCAAGCCGGAATTCGTTCATACGCTGAACGGCTCTGGTCTTGCGGTTGGACGCACTGTGGCGGCGGTATTGGAAAATTACCAGCAAGCGGACGGCACCATTGTCGTGCCGGAGGTGCTGCGTCCTTATATGGGCAGCATCGAGGTCATTGGACGTCGTAGCTAATGCTTAGGGCCGTCTCCTCCGAAAGGGGAGGCGGCTCTTCTGTTTGTAAAGAGCCATTTTCTGCTACGAAATGGTTGCCTGAGAAATATGATTGTGATACAATGCTCGGGTAAGTCTTTCACTGTGGAGAGGTACCGAAGCGGTCATAACGGGGCGGTCTTGAAAACCGTTAGGGTGCAAGCCCACGTGGGTTCGAGTCCCACTCTCTCCGCCAGCTTGAATATGATCACCCGGACGCTGTTGCGTTCGGGTGTTTTTGTGTTCTTGAAAGTTCCAGCAGTCGTCAAGCATAGAAGGCGGGCCTTGGTCGCAATCTAGATAATGGAGGTGGAAGGCGACCATGAGCAAAGTTGATGAGCTTAAGCTGGATCAGACCCGCCTGGCAAATGCCTGGAGGGAAACATTGCCGACCGTCTTGAATGCTACAGACCGCTGCGAGGTATTCGAGGACGAAGGTGATGATCACTCGCTGCGCGTAACGATTCATGGAGCGGGGCATCAGATGTACTCTTATGATTTTAAAGTAACCTATGTTGACAGCCGTGAGGTCCAGATTGAGCTGATCGATGTGGATCAGGATAAAAAATCAATCGACGAGCGCAAAGAGCTTGTGCAGCAGCAGGTATCCGATTATATCCGCCATCTGCATGAGTGTGCGCAAGCTTTGCACCGTCTGACTAAAGTCTAACGGGAGGCATCAATATGACTAAAAATAAAAGCGCTGTTGATAAAAACCTGCAAAATGTCGTGAAGGACCTGGAACAGGAGCCTGTGAATGCTCATAACGCTAATCAGTTGCAGCAGCATTCCCAGGATCGCCGTCATCAGGACAATTTGAACCATGAGAATGAAACCGACCTCGGCCATCAGCTGAGCTGAAGGAATGGCTGGTTATAGCCCATAACGACGATAAGGAGGCTGAAATGGATGAGTAAGCCTGACTCCATACCGGTGTCCAACCCGGATGAAGACCGCAAGGCATCCCGTAGCAAGGATCACGGCCAGCCGCAGGCGCCTATGTCTGGAAGCAAAAAGGTGAAAAACCGGAACCATGTTGATCATCACAATCCAGAGGGCGGCTAAAAGCCATTGTGGATTGAAAATAGAGCTGTTCCCTTTGAGGGGAATGGCTCTTTTTGTTATACTGAAAGTTATTCACATCGCGACAAAATAAGCTATGTTGTTCTCGGTCTTATTCATCGGAAGCTGGCGATGGTAGAATAAAGAGAGACTTTCTTTTTGAAGCTTGAACGATATTGAGGAGGAACAAAGTTGAAGTTGATTACACGATCATGGAAGCAAGCAGCTGTCGTTCTTAGTACAGCGGCATTGCTGACGGTCGCAGGATGCACAGGCAACGACGCATCACCCAAAGCGGAGCTGGAACAAGCGATGGCAAGCCTGAGCGCTGCCAAGTCCTATACGTTTAACACGACGGCTGAATTCAAGCAGCTGCAGTTACCCAATGCAGGGCAGCAGCCACCAAGTATGGATGCAGCAGGAGTAGCGAGCTTGATGAACGGGCTCAAGCTGACGATGGATGGTGTTTACCAGAAAGAACCTATGCGCACGGATGCCAACGTTAAGCTGACGCTGCCAGGCAATCTGGAACTAACGCTTCCAATGATCATGACGAGCGAGAAGATTTATATACAGGTGCCTTCTTTACCAACGATAATTCCGAAGGAGCTTGTCGGTAAGTATGTCGTCCTTGACATGGCGAAGCTGGCCGCAGAGCAGGGACAGGCAGCGAAAGCTTTGGACCCTTCACTGCAACAGCGTCTCGTTCTGGAAGCGGGAGCTGCGTTTATCAAACCTTTTGACGAGAAAACGTACTTCAAGAGTCTTAAGGCAGATGAGGCGGGACTGCCCGCGGATCTGAAGCCGGACTCAGTCGTGCAATTCTTGCTCGACTCCTCTAACAAGGATCAGGCGATCACAACAGCGGTAGAGCAAGCAATACCTGCCGTGCTGGATGTATTGCTTGGCAATGAAGCCTATCTCAATGCTGTTGGACTCGACAAAGCCAAGGCGGAGGAGAACAAAAAGCAGTTGGCAGAGGGCCAATCGGAGCTGTCCAAGAAGGTAAAACAACAGCTCAAGCTGAATCAGTTCAAACTTATCGGAGCCGTGAAGGATGGCAAGCTTGCCTACCAGAACGTTGATGCCAATGTTGAATATAGCGACCCCCAAGGGAAGGGTAACCTGAAGCTGGTTATGAACAACGCGACCACTTACAGCAAGATGGATGAAGCAGCGGCGTTCACGCAGGAGATTCCAACGGACGCCATCTCGGTGGAAGAGCTGATGAAGCAGATTAATGGGGATGTTGGAATGTCGATGCAGTAAGTGAGGACTGCTCTGGCTGGCCTTTGCGGGTAGGTTGGCGTGGTTGAGTTGTATAAGCAAAGAGCCTACTCCATTTGTGGAGCGGGCTCTTTGCTTAATAGTAAGAAGGGCTACTTCTTCGTATTTAATACGGATAGGACGTTAATGAGCAGCAGGTAAAGTGGATAAACGATGACACCTGCAAGAACTAGCAAGCCAATTACTGGTACTGGCTTTTCTCCCGGATTTGTTAGGGGGAACAATACTGCGAAACCATATATAAACAAAGCTAAATACGGGAGCCAAAGAATCAGTGAAAAGTACCTTATCTTTAGCCCCTTCATTATCTTTTTCGTAGCCCAATAAAATAAGATGGAAGCAGCAATAATGAATATGACTATGAGTACTACAACCCCATCGAAGTCTAACCGATTATCGGTTAATCTTATTATTCTATACGTGTTGGCGAGCAGTTCAATTACGACGAAGATTCCGAATGCATATGTAGCACTTATAAAGTTTAACCGAATGAAAGGGGTCACTTTGTTTCACCTCGGCGTTCACAAGGAATAAAAAAATTGCGGGTAAATGCCCCGCAATTTTGAAGTGATAGGCTCATGCTCTTATTTGCACACGTAGTTGGCCAAGACGGTTTGCAGCTCGTAAATATTCAGCGACTTGTTAAACGTCTTCGAGACTGGCAAAGGATTGCCGGATACCCAGAACTTAAGCTCTGCGTCCAAATCGAAGGTGCCCGCTGTTTCAATTGCAAAATGAGTGATGCTTTTGTAAGGGTAGGAATGATATTCCGTTTTTTTGCCAGTAATTCCTTGTTTGTCGACAAGAATCATTCTGCGGTTAGTGAATATAAACATGTCGCGGACCAGCTTGTAAGCTTTCTCTACGCGCTCATCATTGCTGAGCATATGCTGGAATTCCTTCTGTACCTCAGCTTGGGAAAGCTCTGACGCATTACCCATCAATCCATCAAATAAACCCATTTCAGCACTCCCTCTCCTTAACCCTGATTACTTTATTACGAATTATTCCATTAAAAGGTTCCTTTATTATTATCGTATATCGAGATCAGCATGATTAGGATTGCCTCTCACTTAAGTTCGCTTAACATAGCACAGGTTTGAACGGGTATGATGTCGCCGCATCTTTGGGTTTGCGGGGGAATCCCTAATGAGAGTTTTATGCGTCAATGATAGTTAAGCTTGTTGCGGTTGTCCCCCATGTTACCGGTGCACTCGCCGTGACGTTGATGATGGAGGTTCTAACGACATATATGTTCCCGGAAAAAGCGGTTTGTACCCGGAGTGTGAATTCGATGAAACCTGCTGGGTTGCCATTCAAGTTATACCCAAGGTAACTGGCAGTGACTCGCACATCTCTATTTAACACAGTCGGCACACTGAAAAAGTTTTGTCCGCCAGAGCGATTCAGGATGCTGGACGGGGTGGGCGGTGTAGCTCCTTGAGTGAGACCATTGAGTTGGAACCTGATGGTTTCCGAGTTGTTGGTAATGGTGAAGCTTCGAGTGGATGAGATGGAGGATGATCCATTATCATCGTCATCCGATCCGTTATTAATCCGATTGCCGTTATTCCAGCTGCAAAAAGCACTCGTGACGATCACGAGCAAAATAAACAAAACTAGAACCATTCCCATACTTGAACCTTTAAAATTGCTGATTCCTACGCGTTCATAATCCATGTTAAATCCTCCCAATTAAGTTCTCTCGATATAGTATGAGAGAGTAAGAGGTATGGACATGGATAGAAACCTATAATTAATAGTTTACGGAGGAAGAGCGAGTTTATCTTTTACAGGTTGTTGTGGCAAAAAGAAAAACCCTTGCTCCGCAAGGGTTGTGGGTTCATATATTGGCGCGCCCGATACGATTCGAACGTACGACCTGCAGTTTAGGAAACTGTCGCTCTATCCTGCTGAGCTACGGGCGCGCATCAGAGTTAATATAGCATGCTTACACCGGCCCATGCAACTAAGTTACTCATCCGCTTAAGAGGTGAGCGTCAGATGTCGGCCGCGGATGCTGCTCCGCCGAACTGCTACCGGGTAGAGAATACCATCGCAGGTACGGAACCCGGTTCTGAATACATAATGACTGTCTTCTGCCGCTTGCAGGCGGCCGCTGTCCAGACAGTACACGAGGCCCACCGAACTGCGGCTAGCTGCTGGAAGGCGATCGAGCTTTGTTTTTCTTTGCCAATCTGCCAATTCTCATACCCTCCCCGAAGAACCGATTCTCAAGTGTATGAGGCGGGACAGGCCAATAGAACGGCAAGCAAAAGCTGGGCAAGAGCGGAAATTACCTATGAGAGCAAGGCTTGTGAATGTAAAATATATCTGTTATATTCGAACTATAACAAACAAAAAAAGACTGAAAGGAGGCTTGTTCAATGATTGTCACATTGGATTACGAGTCAGAGCTGCCGCTGTATAGCCAACTGTACGACGAAATCGTGAGAGGCATTGCCGAAGGCTCCGTCAAACCGGGAGACAGCTTGCCATCCGTGCGAAGCCTTGCAGGTGATCTAAGTATCAATCTGCATACGGTAAACAAGACGTATCACTTGCTCAAACAGGAGGGATACGTACAAATCCACCGCCAGAAAGGTGCTGTTGTGCAGCCGCATGGCTCCGCCAAAGCAACCCCGGAGTTCCTCGGCCGGATGGAGCGCCAACTGCGATCCCTTGCCGCAGAAGCGGTATGTCGCAGCCTGGATGAAGAGCAATTTGTAGCGCAATGCCGATCCATTTATCGCGAGCTAAAAGGGGGAAGTGCGACATGAATTCTATGACTGCTAGCTGGCTCGTGATGGGTGGAGCCTATTTACTGGTGACAGCCGCCTCTGTGTTGCAGCCTTATATGGCGCCGCGCAATATTCTATTTGGCGTATCGGTGCCCGATGCAAGACGGGAGGATGATGAGGTCGTCCGGCTGAAAAGGTCCTATGTGTCCAGCGTACTTGGAGCGTCCGTACTTATAGCTGCCATCACCATCGTACTTGTGATGATCAATGGATCCTCGCAAGAAGAGCAGGTTTCCATCTGGTTCACCGCTCTTCCTATCGGCGCTCTGCTGCTGCAATTGGCGTTCTCAGGAGGTTGGTTCGTGCTTAGCCATAGCAAAGCGCTGCGCTTGAAGGAAGAGAGGGGCTGGGAGGCAGAGGAGACGCGCAAAGGTTCCGCAGCTCTCAAGCCTCGCAGCCAGTGGCAGATTGCTTACCCGCTGACCTGGTTCCTTCCCCATCTGCTTGTTATTGCAATTAGTGCCGGAGCGGCATGGTTATTTTATGATCGCATCCCTGAACAGATCATTATGCACTACAATGCACAAGGCTTTCCGGATCGGATCGAAGAGAAATCCCTCTGGTCTGTGTTCCAGCTCAACTTCGTTCAGATCGGGATGCTGGCCGTGTTCCTTTTTTCTAATTACAGCACCCAGGCTGCCCGCGCGAAGCTGCATCCAGACGCACCAGAGGAGCATCGTGAACAGCAAATCCGCTATCGTCGTGGAATCTCACTTCTGATGTTGCTGCTAGGCTTGGGCATTGTTATCTTCATGGGGATGATCCAGGCTTTCACGCTTTATGGAGGTAACCAGCAAGGAGGTGCACTGATCGGTGTGGCGGGCATGATTCCGTTGCTGTTATCGGGTGCCGCTGTTTTCAGCCTCATGCGTTTGGGCAAAGACCGTATTGAGGCGCCGCGTCCTGGAGAAGATGGAAGCTGGAAGGCCGGCATGTTCTATTGGAACCGCAATGACGCCTCAATTTTCGTGGAAAAGAGATCAGGCCTCGGGTTCACGCTTAATTGGGGGAATCCGATTTCTTGGATATTCCTTGGCATCATAATTGTACTTATAATCGTTTCATTGATTATAGGTACCCAGAACTAAGATTTGATCCTTAAGGCGTATATAAATACTAGTGTTTGTCGATTAATTCTCTCATTTTCCCAACTTTCGTCGACAAGTTCCTACAAACAAATAGCTCCTGTTACAGGTATAATAAGGTAACATGACGGATCAGGCCATTGGGCGAGGAGCGAAGCTTGAAGGAATCGATGAGCAATTACGAGATGCTTGAACGATTGCAGGTGTTGCGGAGAAGGCTCCATCAGGCTGCAGAAGAGAGAGGCAGCTTAACCGATCCTATCGTGCTTGCTATCAGCGAGGAAGCGGATCAATTAATTGTGGTGTTGCAACACCAGCAGCGTGAAAAGAGAGTTGGATCGATAACGAAGCAAGGGCCCCTGTCCCGGTAGCCACAAAGCGAATTAATCGCTTGGCACCAGGCAGTAGGCCCTTGTTGCGGTTAAAGCGTAGTTTTCTTTTTGACACGTAGCATTCGAAAGAAGTCCGTGAGCAGAGCAGCACATTCCGCCTGCAATACGCCTGAGATCAGCTCGGCCTCGTGGTTGAAACGGGGCTCTTGCAGCAAATTCATCAGCGTTCCGGCACAGCCGGCCTTGGGATCCGGCGTCCCGTATACGACCCGCTTAACCCTGCCTTGCACGATTGCGCCTGCGCACATCGGACAGGGCTCCAACGTCACATACAGCGTGCAGTCGAGCAGCCTCCAGGCGCCGATTGCTTCGCTAGCCTCACGAATTGCCAGCATCTCCGCGTGGGCGGTGGAGTCCAGCAGCGTCTCTCTAAGGTTATGCCCCCGTCCGAGGATCTCACCGTCTCGCACGATAACGGCTCCGATCGGAACCTCGCCGATGGCCTCAGCCTTGCGGGCTTCGACTATCGCTTCCCGCATCCATAATTCGTCTTCAGCTAGATGATGCAAGTTTCAAATTCCTTCCCTGACGCCGGCCTGAAACGGCCGCAATTGAAGTTTTGCTCCAATTGTCCCTTATCTTCATTCTCAATGCAACCCGGCTTGTACACAAAAAATGTGTATAAATGATATTGCTATTCTGAGCTTCCGTTAGCTTAGCGATAATCGACGAGTGCGCACGCTTTAGATGTCGAAAAATCACGAATTATGCAGCGAACAAACATTCTTTTGTTAACATGTTGTGCACAAAATTGTGGACAACTTTGAATTTTTTGAATCTTCCTTGCAAATATCCACGAACTATTTGTGTAAAACTTCAGCGAAATGTGGATAACACCCTCGTTTTGTGGACAAACATGTTGATAACTTTTCGGGCCTTGTTTCAATGACAGATGATTTCCGTCTAAAGTCCTGTTATGGCTAGCGACAATATAGTATCCCCTCAAGTGCCACCATATTTGTGATATGATCGGAAAAGAGCAGATGCTGACGACAAAGGATGTGGCCCGGCAGTGACGGTAAAAACGAGGCTTTCTTTATTCATTTCGTTGCTAGTCGGCTTTATGCTGGTGCTGAACCTGGGCATCAATGATTATTTTATCTGCAAAACGTTGCAGAAGCAGTATGACCGGTTCACGGAAAATGTATCCGTCCAAACGGTGGAGATGTTCAAGGCGTATTGGAAAGGAACGCACTCCTCGTTAAGTGCTGCTTCCAATCATCTGGTGCTGGCAACTCGCGTGGCAGAACAGACATTCGGCGAAACGATTCCTGATGAAGAGCAGCTAAAGGAAGTGATAGAGCAAACGGGTGTTTCGGAGCTGGAGGTGCTGGAGCAGGTAAAGGGAAGATTAATTGTAAGGGCTTCCATGGTTGGAGGCCGCCATGGGCAATACGAGTCTATTCAGTCTCAGTGGGAGCAAAGCGAGGGAACTGCTGGCGAAGGAGATAGGGAAGGCTTTTTTATGGATAGCGTCCCCCGTGGGACGGAGGACCTCGTGTCCGGTTATTACATAGGAGATAAATCCCCATTCATTATTCGGGCAGCAGTGCCTTTAAGAGGTTTCGGGCCGGAAAATGCCATTCAACAGGTAACCCATTATGAACCGCAGGTGTTGGAGATCGGACTATGGGAGGTTAATGGCGAGGGTGAACCCAAACTGGTCCATGGCGCTGGAACTTACTTTGCGGGGGAGATCGGACAAGGGCTACTGCGGGGGAGCGGTCAAGCGATAGCATATGCGAAGGTTCCAGACAGCGTTGTTATGCGTAGCAGCTATCCATTTGAAGTGGAAGGCACTCCATATAGACTCAGTCTGGCTATAGAACGTGTAGATATCGGCATCCTTTCCCGATTGCATGCGCGCAATGAGATGTTCAGCGCGGTAGGGATATTCATCGTGCTTATGATAGGCACCTGGATCATCATTCGGGCTACGTTGAAGCCGCTTCGGTCTATCGTGCGCAAGGTTGGTGAAGTTGCGAATGGCAGCTTCGATCCCCCGCTTAAAATGGGACGACGTGACGAAATCGGAGAACTGGCACAGCAGATCAACGTCATGTCGCATAATTTGAAGAAGCATACCGGAGAGTTGAAGGCAGCCTCGGATGAAAATGAACGGATTAAGGAACAGCTTGAATCCATTATTGAAAATACAGTGGACTCCATCGTTATCATCGGGATGAATTGCAATCTGATTAAAGTTAATCGTTCCTTCTGCCAAATGTTTGGCTACGCGGAGGAAGAGGTGCTGTTCCGGGGTATCAAGGAATTTGTCGATCCAGAAAACACATGTTTTACACAGGAGGACATGCTCGAATTAATAAATGGTGGAACGCTTCTACCTCGTGAGGATGTGTGGAAGCGACGCGACGGGGAGTATATCAAGGTTAGTGCCAGTCTAAGTGCCCTCCGCAGCAGTTCCGGAGAAGTTTGGGGCTTCGTAAGCGTTCTGAGAGATATTTCTACCAAATCCCAAATGGAGGAGCTGCTTAGACGTTCTGAAAAGCTGACTACAGTCGGACAGCTTGCTGCTGGAGTAGCGCATGAAATCCGCAACCCGCTCACGACACTGCGCGGTTTCCTGCAGTTGCAGCAGGAGAGCGGCAAGCTCAATCTCAGGCATAATGATATTATGCTGGCAGAGCTCGATCGGATTAATCTGATCGTCAGCGAGTTTCTTATTTTGGCGAAGCCACAGGCCGCTCGGTATGAGGTGAAAGATGTACGCTTCGTGCTCGGGGATGTCATCTCATTGCTCGACAGCGAAGGACATCTTAAAAACGCCATTTTTCATACCCGATTCATTCATGAACCATGCCTGATCTCCTGTGAGGAAAATCAGCTGAAGCAGGTGTTCATCAATATTATTAAAAACGCGATTGAAGCGATGCCTCAAGGAGGAAATGTCTACTTCGATATCGAGCGTCCTTCAGCGGATTCTTTCACTATCTGCATCACCGACGAAGGTGTTGGTATTCCCGAAGATATCATTCCACGCATCGGCGACCCATTCTTTACAGCAAAGGAGACTGGAACCGGTCTTGGCATCATGGTTAGTCAGCGCATTATTCAATCTCACAAAGGGACGATGCATATTAGCAGCAAGCTTGGAGAAGGGACATCGATTACGCTTGTGCTGCCTGCTTTTGTGGAGAAAATCGGATAGGAGCGCACGGTTAGGCAACCGACAAACGACCGGGATTCCGGAGCGGCAGTGTGGTACAATAGGTCCATTAGCAGCGTCTGCGGCGGGGCCGTGTCGCATGGGATATGAGGTGTCAGGTAGCGGATGCGTATTAATAAGTGGATAAGTGAGACTGGCTATTGCTCCCGCCGGGAAGCAGACAAGCTGGTCGGTGATGGGCATGTGAGAATCAACGGAGAACTGGCACTGCTCGGCAGCCAGGTGGAGGCCGGAGACGAGGTCGCTATTAAGGGACAGCTGCTCTCCACGCATAGTCGACATGTGTATCTTGCACTCAACAAGCCGGTTGGCATCACCTCTACGACGGAGGCGCATGTGTCTGGCAATATTGTTGATTTTGTTGGCCACAAGGAGCGGATCTTTCCGATCGGCCGATTGGACAAGGATTCCGAGGGACTTATTCTTATGACGAATGACGGCGACATCGTGAACCGGATTCTACGGGCGGAGGGTCGCCACGAAAAGGAATATATCGTGACCATCGATCGCCCCGTTACACCGATGTTCCTCAAAGGAATGAGCGAGGGAGTCCGTATATTAGGTAGCATGACCCTCCCCTGCAAAGTAACCCGAGTGAGCGAGCGGGTGTTCCGCATCGTTCTGACTGAGGGTAAAAACCGCCAAATTCGCCGTATGTGCAGCGCCTTCGGGTACAAGGTGCGGCGCCTGCAGCGGGTACGCATCATGAATATTAGCATCGGCAATTTGCCGACAGGCAAATGGCGTGAATTATCCCGGGACGAGCTTCAGGAGCTATTCACGGAGCTGAGCTACGAGCCCGCGCCGCCTACGAGTAGTTCGGGTGGTTGAGGCTGCAAGGGTTTAAGCGTCAGCCGATGCCGAGCTGTTAGGTACATAAGTTAAAACATAAAACCCCGCTGTCCCCTGTAGATCAGGAGACAGCGGGGTTTTATGTTTTGGGCAGTTGTCCAGTTAGCTTAGCTTGCTGGAAAGGTAACGGGCAACGGTCACTTGAAGCCGGAGGAGATCATAGTGGCCGCAGAAGGCTGGCCGTAGTTGCGAATAATGGAAACCTCGACACGGCGGTTTTTGGCGCGGCCGGCATCAGTGTCATTAGTTGCTACAGGGTCGTATTCCCCGTTGCCGATGGCGCTGAACCGCTTTGGATCCAGCTTGTCGTTGAGCAGAAGCACATCCATGAAGCGGACCGCACGCATCGAGCTCAGATCCCAGTTGGAGTGGAACTCTGAATTGCTGATCGGCTGATTATCCGTATGCCCGGATACCATAACTTCGTAGCTCGGGTACTTTTGCAAAATGTTGCTGATAAACATGCCAAGCTTCTCCGCTTCCGGCTTGATTGTTGCGTTGCCGGAGGGGAACAGCGCCCGGTCACTGATCGTGATCATCAGGCGGGACTGGTTGAGCTTCGTCTCAAGCGAAGTGCTCAGGCCATTGGAATCGATATACTGATCAACCTGGCGTTTGAGCTTCTCGAGATCTTCCTGCTCTTTTTTCATTAGTTCCTGCATCGCTTTGTCCAGGTTAGTTGCGCTCACCTGCTGCGTCGACTCATTCTGTTTCTTGGAGCTGTCTTCCTTAGCCTGCTCGTCGGACACCAACGCCTGAGAATCAGTTGACTTGTAGCTCTCCAGAACGCCGTTGCCTCCGGACAAGGCAACATTGAAGGCTTTGCTCATCTCTTCGAACTTCTTGGCGTCAACGGTACTGGATGAATACAGCACGATGAACAGTGCCAGTAGCAACGTCAGAAGATCCGCATAAGGAATGAGCCAAGATTCGTCTACATGCTCTTCATGTTCTTCGTGTTTACGCTTCTTGCTCAATGAGCTTCCCTTCTTTCGAGGCTTGCATTTGGATGCGCTCCTTCGGCGACAGGTAGACGGACAGCTTCTGGTTGATGGCGGTCGTCGAGACGCCGGACTGGATCGAGAGGAGACCTTCTACCATCATCAGCTTCAGCTGGGATTCACGCTTGGACATACGTTTGAGCTTGTTGGCAATTGGATGCCAGAGTACATAACCGGTGAAAATACCGAGCAGCGTCGCGATGAATGCACCTGCGATCGCATGAGCCAGCTTGGTCATGTCGCTCATGTCCGACAAGGCAGCGATCAGACCGACGACGGCGCCAAGTACGCCGAGTGTCGGGGCGTAGGTGCCAGCTTGAGTAAACAACAGAGCGCCGGTTTTGTGGCGTTCTTCCATAGCGCTGATGTCCTCGAGCAGCACGTCACGGACGAAGTCCTGGTCATTGCCGTCGATTATCATGCGCATGCCGTTTTTGAGGAAAGGATCCTCGATTTCATCAACCTTCGTTTCTAGAGCGAGCAGGCCTTCGCGGCGGGTAATGCTTGCCCATTCCGCGAACATGGTGATGAGGTTCTGGCGGGTGATCAGCTTTTGGCTGATGAAGATAAGTTTGAGCAGCTGTGGAAATTTGGCCAGCTCGGACATCGGGAAGCCGATAAAGAGAGAAGCGGCAGTTCCCACAATAATAATCATGAACGCCGCAGGGTTGACCAGATTGTAAAGTCCGGCTCCCTTGAGCACCATGCCGACGAGAACTGCGACAAGACCAAGCACAATACCAATAACAGTTGATTTTTCCATAATACACCCCGTCCAAGTTGTAAATGCGGGAGAGCGGATGATGAGAAACCATCACGCTGCATGGGCCCGTTTCTCTTATATATCGACGCTCCTGTGGGGTGAGATTAGAGAAATTTTTGCAGAACGATAGTCACATTGCGTTAGAAGCTTGCATAACGGTGTACAATAGTAGCATTGTTTCGATGATGCAGAAGAAGGAAGGGATGACGGATGGGCGTCAGGCATGCAAGAGAATACAAGGAAATTTTGGATGATTTGACCGACGCAGTAAGCGCGATTCGCGATAGTTACTCCTTTTTTGAGATGACCAGCGAGGAGTGGGGAGAGCTAGGGGACATCGAAAAACGCGAGGTCATGGAGGCGCTTGCGGATGATGTGTTCTACGGACTTGGCGAGGAGTCAGTCCTTCATGTCGGACAGGGCGTCGTCGCTTACAAGCCCAAGTTCCATGTTATCGAGGTTATGGTGGACGACAAGGAAGCGCGGATAGTTCGATTGGTTTAGGGTGGAAATGACAAATGGCCAACCAGAACATGCTGGTTGGCCTAATTATACAAATAGCTATGTAAGTGGTTATGTAAGTGGTATACAAAGGCCTCAGCGGCCTTTGTATACCATACAATGAAATTGCATCGGCCCGTCGGGAGTGCCGCGCTCGTAGGTATCGGTTAGGCGGAAGCCAGCCTTTTCGTAAGCACGACGGGCTCGAATGTTCCAAATCAGCACTTCCAGATCGATCTCATCGCTCGGCTTGCGGCGACGCGCTTCCTGCACAAGCAGACGCACAAAAGAAGATCCGACCCCGTCTCCGCATAGGTTGGGTCGCATGGCAAGGCCAAGTCTGGTAACGCCTTCGATAGGGAAAAATTGGGTATAACCCATCAACTCCCCGTCTTCCGGGTCCACAATAACCGCATACTGCTCCTCACGAAGCTTAGGATCGCCGAATTCGATCTCGAGCTTTTTCAACGTTTCCCAAGGGTCATTATTGTACACATCGTAGGGTGGCTCGTACCGCCAGCGACATATTTCTTCGGCATGTTCCTCGGACATCGGGATGACTTTCCAGCCGTCTGCCGGACCAAGGGAGGTCGAGTTCGAATTCGGGTTCATGGGGACTCCTTTTCGGAAGGATAACTTCCAGTTGTTCGAATAATGTCCATCATCGGGCAGGGCTATTATACCATTCCACTTAGGGGTCATGATAGAATGGAGGGACAAGCAGGCCTAACTTGAAGTCATTGTACTAGTAGAAGGAGCCACGATGCGTAAACTGATTCTTCTCGGTTGTCTGTCTTATTTCGTCATTGGCTTGGCTCATGTGGTTGCTGGAGCGTTGCTGGAACCGGTCATGGCCAATTATAAGCTGGATTACGGCTCGGCCGGCCAGTGGATAACGAATCAATTTCTAGGTTTTCTGGCCGGTGTGTTGGCAGCCCCCGCTCTCTCTTCCCGCATAGGCAGACGGAGCACGCTCGTCCTAGCTCTGGGAGCGCTCACTGCGGCGGAAGCGGTTTATAGCGTCCTTCCTCCTTGGGAAATTATTTTGCTGGTAGCCCCGGTTGCGGGTTTTGGCTTCGGCATGGCGGAGGCCGTTGTCGGTGCGTTGGTCATGGACGTGTTCTCGAAGAGAAAAGCGTCGGTTATGGGCTGGCTGGAAGTCGCCTTCGGCGCCGGCGCGCTGGTTATGCCGGGTGTGGCGGCCCTTTTGATCCAGGATGGCATATGGCAAATGAGTTTCCCCGTACTGACGGCGCTCGCCGGTATCTCAATGTTGTTGTGGATGACGCTTTCATTCGGCAAAGCCGACGAAGCGGTCGCTTATATGCCAAAACGGGCTTATAAGCCTGGAACGGATGAGGAAGGTGCTGGGCCGGGTGTTGCAGGACGACTGGACGGACAGGGATCGAACGTAGGTGAGACTGTTCCGGGTGCTGTGAGTGGAACGGACGGACAGGGCTCGAACGTAGGTGGGGCTGTTCCGGGTGCTGCGAGTGGAACGGACGGACAGGGATCGGACGTAGGAGGAACTGTTCCGGGTGCTGCGGGCTCTGGCTGGCTCGGTTATAAAAAAGGGGCCTGGCCTGTGCTGGCGGTGGGAATGCTGTTCTTTTTCCTCTATGTCGGTATGGAAATGGTCATTGCTAACTATCTGCCTTCCATTATGACTAACCAATCCGGCCTGCCAGAGGCGGAAGCCTCGGCGGTGCTTAGCCTATTCTGGGGCATGATGGTGGCCGGACGGCTGATGATTGGGCTGTTTACTCGCGCTGCGGGTTATCGCATTTATTTGCTCGGCTCTGTCGGCGCTTCGCTCGTTATGATGGTACTGCTCGCCGGTGCGGATACGCTTAGCTGGACGCTCGTCTTGGTCGGTTTAGCGGGTTTCTGCTTGGCAGGGATTTTCGCTGTTGCACTGATCTATGTCAACGAGCGGTTGCCGGGCATGACGGACCGCACGACGAGTTTGCTCGTCGCTTGCGGTGGTCTCGGGGGTGCCATTTTCCCAAAGCTAGGCGGCTGGTTGTTAGATCTATACGGTTGGCAGCGGCTGTTGCAAATGACCGCCGTTATGGCGGCCCTATTGCTCTTGCTGCTGCTTGCCCTGCTGGCGCTTCGGGATCGGAGAGAGACCGCGGTACGGTGAATGATGTTTGTGGTGAGTGGGTAAGGATGACGATGGGAAGATAATACGGAGCGTTCAGGAGGAGATAGTATGAAAAGCAATCCGATCGTATCGATGAAATGGCTGTTGGCCCGGATGTACGAGTCCGATCTCGTCATCGTGGACTGCCGTTTTGCCCTCGGTAAGTCCGATTCCGGGCGGAACGCATATGAGGCGGCTCATATTCCTGGCGCCGTTTATCTTGATCTGGAGCGCGATCTGTCCGCTCCTGTTACCAAGCACGGCGGGCGTCATCCGCTGCTGGAGCCGGAATTGCTTGAGGTCGCGCTTCGTCGGGCCGGTATTGGGCCGGACAGCCGCGTCGTCGCTTACGATGATCAAGGCGGCGCGATGGCTTCCCGCCTGTGGTGGCTGCTGCGCTGGCTTGGCCATGACGCGGTATTCGTCATGGACGAGGGCTTCTCCGCCTGGCAGGCGGCGGGTTTTCCTGTCACGGACGAGACGCGCGTCGTCGTGCCGGGCAGGTTTGAAGCCCGCGTGCAGCCGCAGCTGCTCGCAGGGCTGGATGAGGTGCGCGCCGCCTCCGCAGCGGCGGCGCCCGAGGCCTGGGGCTCTGCTGCCGTCGGCGAAGCCGGCAGCGCCCCAGGTGCTGGAGCCGGCGCGGCAACGCCGCCGGCTGTGGATGCGATCAAGCCGGCGAATTTGCCGCCGCTTGATCGCATGAGCGCCGAGGCCTCCCTTGTGGAGGGCCTCGAAGCCGCCTTCGGCGCTGTGGACGAGCCAGTTGGCTCGTCCGTCCGGGCAGCCGGCGATAGCCCGGCTGCAGATTCGGAGCGGCCGGCGGAAGCCGCTCCGTTGCTCCTCGATTCTCGGGAGCCGCGCCGCTACGCCGGCCTGGAGGAGCCGATTGACCAGAAGGCGGGACATATCCCGGGGGCGGTCAATCAGTTCTGGAAGGGCGTCCTGGAAGACCAAGGCCGCTGGAAAACCGGCGACGCGCTAGCCGCAGCATTCAGCAACATCCCGCGCGATCGCGAGTTGATCGTTTACTGCGGCTCAGGCGTGACTGCGTGCCCGAACGTTCTGGCGCTGCAAGCAGCGGGCTACAGCAACGTGAAGCTGTATGCAGGGAGCTGGAGTGATTGGATCTCGTATAGCGACAATCCGGTTGCTGCGGGAGACTAGCAAGTGCTGAACGACATATAACAATAGGTAAAGTTTGAATACATCACCATGCGGTTTGTATACCTTGGTGGTGTATTTTTAATGGTTCAAAAGTCAACACGGAGTCAACGAATAAGGGTGAAAAACCTGTGATATTGCTCATGGTCGGACGACCACCATTTTCATGCTGGTGCTGTATATTGCCCTACTGAAATCTGGAAATCCGACAAGGGGCTAATTCACTTCTTGATTCCCGATCGATTATTTCGCCTGCAGCCAGACGTGCAATAAGCGGCGCCAGTGTAATCGCAGAATGCATCACTGCCAGATAAAGTCCCTTTATGTGATCTTGGAAACCTACGATCGGATAGCCGTCTTCAGGCATTGGTCTCATCCCGACCGTTATGCTTTCCAGTTCCAGTTGATTCCCGTCCTTCAGACTGCGACGCAACGTGTCGAACGCTCGCTTACCGATCGCCTCTGGTCCGTTTTCCTCCGACTCGTCGATATAATCTTCCGCAGCCAGCAGCTTATGATCCGTCAGTTGACGCGCTTCAAATTGTGCATTTGAGATTAATGTGTGTATCCGTTTATTCGTAGTTTTCATCCGAATCAGAATGGAAGGCGACGACGTTACCGGCACGTGACAACCTATCGGATTGCAAAGTTCGGGAATGCCTGTACCTGCGGCCAATACTACGACATCCGACTCCAGAAAACCCTTGGAAGTATGGACGCCGACTAGGCGGGAATCTTCTTGCTGCAGCTGTGTAACGTTGGTACCGAACAGAACCTTTGCGCCGTACTCCTGCGCCTTGCTCAGCAACAGCTCCGTTACCCCTATAGGGTCTACCGCGCCTTCTTCGCTGACAAACATCGCTTCATCCGGATATTCCTTCAGATTCGGCTCCAATGCCTCAAGCTGCTCCCGGTTTAATTTTTGAAAGTGGGGCTGCACCCTTAGAGGCGGAATACCCCAAGTTAGCGCTCCATGCCAATGAATTTTCAGTTCGGACAGCTCTTGCTGAAGCGCATGATATTCTTCCAAAGCTGCATCGTACAAATGCCAGTATTCGGGAGCGATCCTATGAGTCGTATGTATCCAGCCAAAAGATTTTTCCGTAACTCCCCGCGCCGCGGCGGGGTGTCGTTCAATAATGGTTACATCTTGATTTCTTTTGGCCAGATGATAGGCCACGGACGCCCCGACAATTCCTGCGCCAATAATGACGATTTTTTGTTTATTCAAAAATGACTCCACCAACGCGATCAGCCCCTGTTCAGTGCAGCAAATATCCGGTCAAATACCGGACTCAAAATCTTGCGAATATTATAAGCTAGTACCGTTTCTGCCGACCATGAGCTGCGCTTGTTTTGAATGTATTGGTCGTTAATAATATAAGTCCGAGTGGAAGCGGGGCTCTTCAGCCCGAACTTTTCCCACTTCGCCGGGTCATTGGCACCCTCGAGCTTTACGAGCATATTAGCCGACTCTCTATTTATTTCAGCTGGAATTTGCTCGTATGCTTGAATGATTTGCGCATGAAATTCGTCAATCGGATTGCGGCTAGCAAGGCTCTCCAAATGGATACCTTCGCGAATATAAGAAACGTATGCCAGATGATCAGCCCAGAACTTGTCGATATAAAAAAGCCGTACTCGCTGCTCAGAAGGGCTCATCGGCGTCTCGCCTTTTAAAATTCCGAGCCGTTCTTCGTATAAAATACGTCTCTGATCCTCCACCATATCCGAATAATAATTCAGTTCCTGGCGGATATGGAAGTTTTGGGCCATAGCAACGCGCTGGAAATGCGCGATTTTGCTGCGGAGCACCGGCTTTTCGAGAGCCTCATCCTGCCTAAGATTACGAAGCGTTTTATCGATGCCGAACCGAAGCAGCAACTCGTCCTCCAAGCTTACGAAAAATACAGAAGCTCCCGGATCGCCTTGGCGGCTAGAACGCCCGCGCAGTTGATTGTCGATCCGCACGCTTTCGTTCACATGCGTACCAATCACGTACAACCCGCCCAGTTGGGCAACAACTTCTGCTTGCGTGGGGTTGCCGCCGCCGAGCCGAATGTCGACGCCGCGTCCCGCCATATTCGTAGACACCGTCACGGCGCCGATTTCTCCCGCTTTGGCGATGATCTCGGCTTCTTTTGTGTCGTTTTTCGCGTTCAGCACATGGCAAGATATGTTGGCAATCGCTAGCTTTTCCGCCAGCATGTCAGACTCTTCGACGCTTGACGTACCAATGAGAATCGGACGTCCCGTCGTATGAGCGGACGAGATTTCTTGTATAAGCGCCTTAAGTTTGGCTTCTTTATGGGTATAAATTCGGAGCGGATGGTCAATCCGGATGTTGGTCCGGTTCGGCGGAACTTGCACGACCTGCAGATTATAAATATCTTCAAATTCCATTGCGGAAGCTTGCGCGGTAGCTGTCATTCCGCAAATCTTCGGATATAGGCTAAGGAAGTGTTGGAGGGTAATCGTTCCGAGAATTTCTCCGCCGGCTTTCGACTGCAGCCCTTCTTTGGCCGCAAGCGCGGATTGCAATCCTTCCGGCAAATGCCTGTTCTCCGCCACGCGGCCGGTATATTCGTCGATTAGCTCGATTTCCCCGTCACGGACGATGTAATCGACGTCCTTTTTCAATAACGATTTCACATGCAGCGCACAATTTAAGGACGATAACAGATGACTATTGTAGCTCTCATACAAATTGCCGCATCCCAGCAGCGATTCCGCTATTGCCGAGCCCGCTTCATTTAAATAAACGTTCCGCTTGGACTCGTCAAAGTCGTAATGCTCTACCTGATCGAGCTGCCGAGCCACTTCTGCGAAACGCATGCCGTCATTGCCAGAATAGTCCGGCTCACCGGCGATGACTAGCGGCACCCGCGCTTCGTCGAGAAGCAGTGAATCCGCCTCGTCTACGATGACGTAGCGGAAAGGACGATGCACGGTATCGGTTTCGTTTAGTGCGATCGTGTCTCGTAAATAATCGAATCCCGCCTCTTTGGCCGTAACATAGGTTATATCCGCGTCGTACGCTCCCCGTTTTTCGGACAGGTCCATGCCAGCTTGAACCGAGTTTACCTTTAACCCAAGGAAACGATAGATCGGGCCCATCCACCCCGCATCTCGATTTGCCAAATAATCGTTAAAAGTCAGTACATGAACGCCTTCGCCAGTTAGCGCATTTAGATAAGCGGGCATAACAGCAGAGAGCGTTTTTCCTTCGCCGGTATGCTGCTCGATCAAAAATCCCTCGTGCAGAGCGATGGCAGCCATGATCTGGACATCGTAAGGCTGTAATCCGAGCTTTCTCTTCGCTGCTTCGCAGACTAGCGCATAGGCATCGACAAGCAGCTCGTCCAAAGGCGTACCTGATTTTGCTTCCTTTTTTAACCGGAGAGATTCCTCTTGCAGCCGCTGATCGTCCCATGCTTCCAAATTCCGTTTCCTAATGAGCTCCGCTTTGTTCCGATAGTCTTTCAGCTTATGCTGCTCTTGGTGGGTAACATGGTCTTTGAATTTTTGCGTTAACCTGGCGGCTAGATTCTTAGGCATTCGCTCTCTCCTCGGTAGAAGTACGCTTATTTTTGAACCATATTTGCGTTGACCCGCCACCCATCAAGTTCAAACCGACTGTTAATAGATTGAAAATAGTGTAATTTGTGCGTTGCGCAATGTAAACTATATATTGCATTTTAAAAGCCTTTATAGTCATTGCTAAGCACAAAGAAGACGGCAACGTTCGTTACAGCCTCTTCTCATCGGTGGATTATTCTCTATTGTTCAAATATTGATCTTGAATGGACTGGGATAGACCGGTTGCAAGTTCTCAAACACGAACAAATGAACGCTTTTTATTGGAAGATTATGATATATTAGAACAAGCACATGGAACGGCTTGCAAGGGTGGTCGGCTACCTCTCCGAGAAGGGAGGGATGCCCATGGAGGTTAAAGATGCTTTGACGCTAATGATCGGTTTTGGTGCGCTAATTATAGCGCTACTGACGCTTGTTATTGCTATCATCGCTGTAAGTAACCAAAAGAAATAGACCGCCCCTCCACTAGGATAACGGTCTATTTCTGATCACATATCCGTAGCCGACCGCCTTTGAAGCGGTCTACTGTGCCAGGAGTCGTGTTAGCGCACGGCTCCTTACTTAGTTTTATTATATCGGTGCAGCTTTATACATGCAATATTTATCCAAGTTAGCAGTCCTCACTCAATCAACATCGCCACGCAGTCTAAGTGCCGTGGCGATGTTTTTTTGTATCCTCCAATAAGAGTATAATAAAAGGCAGTACCCCAAAGGAGGACAACATGTTTATCGTTATCGGGCTCGCATTTCTCGCTTTGTACCTCTTGATTGTATTCTACATCGGCTGGAGCGGCTGGACGTGGATCAAACCAGCGGTATCGCATCGGTTCCGGCTTTTCTATATTATTGCGCTTGTCTTTCTGGCAAGCTCTCTCATACTCTCCAGAGTTATCGAGGGGTCAGCTATCTTGAGCATCATCGGCAGTTATTGGATAGCTATATTCGGTTTATTGGCCATGCTGTTACCGCTAGTTCATCTGATGGTCTGGTTGACTAAGCTGACGAAGGTGCCGCGACATTCCGTCCAAAAGTGGTCGGGAATCGCGACTTTGATTTTGCTTATCATCCTGCTTGGTTATGGAAGCTTTAATGCTTTCAGTCCTACAGTGCGTTCCTATGACGTCAATATCGACAAAAAAGGCCCGGAGAGCGGTGAGCTTCATATTGTGATGGCGTCCGATATGCATTTTGGCTACTTATCAGGAAGAGGCCATGCGGAACGGATGGTGGAGGAAATAAACGCGCTGAAGCCGGACATCGTTGTTCTCCCAGGCGATATTGTGGATGACGACATCTTTCCTTTTCAAGACAGGGGCGTCGGTGATATTTTATCGAAAATTGAAGCACCGCTCGGCGTTTTCGCCTCACTGGGCAATCATGACCAGTACAAGGGTGAGACGGAAGAGCTGATTGGACTTATTGAAAAGAGCGGAATTCAGGTGTTGTATGACGAGACGATCGAGGTTGGAGGCTGGCTGACGCTGGTCGGGCGGAAGGATTACAGTGAAAGGGAGAGAGCGGATCTGGTTTCTTTAACGGAAGAAATCGACCGCTCAAAACCAATATTGATGCTGGAGCATCAACCGATAGAGCTGGATATAGCGGAGGAGCAAGGCATTGATTTGATGGTATCCGGTCATACCCATAAGGGTCAGATTGCACCCGGTAATTTAATTACCTCCAGGTTGTTCGAAAATGATTGGGGCCAACTGCAAAAAGGCCAGTTGAATTCCATTGTCTCATCCGGTTATGGCTTCTGGGGCCCTCCAATCCGGATCGGATCGCGGTCGGAAGTTACGTCTATTCATGTCCGTTTCTCCAATTGGAAATCTTAGCGCAAAAGGGTCAAGTCGGATAGCTCCGGCTTGACCCTTTTTAGATCACGTCTCATCCCGTCGTCCGATATACCTCGCGAATGGCGTCCTCGATGTCGGGCTCCTGAACGCTAAGGTCACGGATGGGCAGCATTCCCGATAAGTCGGCGATCAGCTCGGATGCCGAAATGGCAGCTTTGTCGAACTGATACCATACTTTCAGCCCGTCCTGCCGCACGATCTTTGCTCGTGCATGCTCCGGCGCCTGAACGTCCTCGGACAGCTCGATGACGAGCAGACGATGCGGTGCCAGCTTGCCGACGATCGAGTCCAGCGGGCCGTCCTCAACGATGCGGCCGTGGTTGACGACAAGCAGTCGCGAACACAACTGCTCGACATCGTCGAGGTCATGTGTCGTCAACACGACCGTCATGCGCCGTTCGCGGTTCATCGTTTGAATGAACCCGCGAATGGCGTGTTTTGCATCGGCGTCCAGTCCGATCGTCGGTTCGTCAAGGAACAGTACCGTTGGGTCGTGGATCATGGACGCCGCCAAATCGCCCCGCATTCTTTGACCAAGCGATAGCTGTCGCACGGGAGTATCGATGAAATCCTGAATGCGCAGGACGTCGTTCAGCATGTCCAGCGTCGCCTTGAATCGCTTGTCTTCAATCTTGTAAATCCGCTTCAGCAGCTCGAACGTCTCCCCAAGGCGCAAATCCCAATACAACTGTGTGCGCTGGCCGAACACAACGCCTAGCTGGCGCACAACGGCTTTGCGTTCTTTATGTGGCGATAAGCCGCACACGCGAATACTGCCGGCTGTCGGATAAAGGATGCCTGTCAGCATTTTGATTGTTGTGCTTTTCCCGGCTCCGTTCGGACCGATATAGCCAACGATATCCCCTTGCTCGATGTTGAACGACAAGCCGTCCACGCCTCGCACGATCTTTTTATCGGGTAAAACCAAGCTGCGAATCGCATTTCCAAGCCCCGTTTTTTTGCGTACAACGACAAATTCCTTGACCAAATCTTTGACCTCGATAATTGCCACTCTGTATGCCCCCTATGAACCTGCGCTTTCATACTTGCGTAACCCCAGCCGGAAAACGGTGTAAGCGACGATCATGCAAACGATGCCCGCGGCCAGTGTCCAAACCGCCATGTCGAACGGCAGCTCCAGCGACGCCGGTTTGCCGAGGAAACTTTCTGCCGGGTAGAAGCTGATGAAGCCGATCGGGAACAGAAACGTCAGCAACGCTTGAACCGCATATGGATATAGGGTCAGCGGATACATCGTCGTCCGTTCCAATGTAGCTATAGACATGCCGATCAGGTTACGGCTGCGCTTCGTCCAAAAAGCAACGGCACCGACGATCGTGTACAGACTGCCACGGATGAATAGGCCACCAATAACGACCAGCGCGAGCTTGACGATGTTACTGGCTTCCCAGCTGAAATCGACTGCATGCGCCGCGTACAAGAAGATGACGATGCCTGGAATGAGATCAATTAGGCCGATGAAATTGAAATATCCGGTGACAAATTGGAAAAAGACATTCATCGGACGAAGCAGCAGCCGATCGAACTCCCCACGAATAACTGCGGTTTCTGTGCCCCAAGTTGGGATGAAAAACACCACGACGAGCCCGTGGCTCAGCAGCCCGAGGCCATATAGAAAGGCGAGATCGTCGAACGTCCATCCTTCTAGAGGTTGGAACCGATCGACGATAATACGGAGCATCCAAATACCAGCAAAATATTGCGTCGGAATCATAATTAGCCAGCTTACGAGGAAGAGTGGATATTCAAGCTGCCGCTGAATCGCCAGCTTTGCGTAATAACCGAATACGGTCAAATAATGTCTCATTTCGCTCATGACCGCCTCATCCTCCCTGCACCATTACTTTGCCGCGCGCTCGCGTCCAAATCCAAGCAAGCAGCACACCGAGAAGTGCGACCCAAATTAACTGTATGCCCATCCCTCGCAGCGCGTCCAGGGGTGTTGTCATACCGATATAGACGCTGAGCGGCAGTTGGTATGTATATTGAAACGGCAGCCACTCCGAGATCCGTTGCAGCCCCTCGGGGAAAAACCAGAGTGGCACCATGCTTCCGGATAACACGCGGATGAATGCATCTTTTACCATACCTAGATTACCGAGCTCTGCCACCCAGAACGCCACGAGCCCGACCATCGCACTCATGAGCCAAAGAATCATAAAGCTAAGCACGCAACTGGCGACGAACAACGCAGCCGCAGTTGGACTGTCCGGCATCGGGAATCCGAACAGCAATGATGCCATTATCACGAGGGGAATTGCTTTGTTCACGAGTGCGCTGACCATGCTGCCGAGGTCCTCAGAAAAGTAAATGCCGAGCAGGTTCAGTGGTCGCATGAAGTCGAGCGCGATATTGCCCTCGCGAACTTGGTTGTAGATCGTGTTCTGTACACCTGTACTGAATACGGTTGTCATCAAAACGGAGACGACCGTGTACGTGATCATTCCGTCCAGCCCGACGATGGATGCGCCTGATCCCAGAGCGTCGCCGCCGTAAGCCGCTTTCCAGATGAAAACAGATGCTG
This sequence comes from Paenibacillus herberti, assembly GCF_002233675.1. Classification (GTDB taxonomy): domain Bacteria; phylum Bacillota; class Bacilli; order Paenibacillales; family Paenibacillaceae; genus Paenibacillus_O; species Paenibacillus_O herberti. The sequence continues at coordinate 1,038,407 of NZ_NMUQ01000002.1, forward strand.
CGAGCAGGATAATGTCGCCAATCATGCCGATCCATACGTCGAAACGGTAGGCAAGCGCAGTTAGCACCCGCATTTTAATCAAGTAACCGTAAGCCCTCATGTCCGACATCACCATCCGACTTGAAATATAAGGAATAAATTGAAATAAACAATAACAGAAAAGAGAGGACTCGTCACTATAATTATGCGCTTCCATAAGGCCAGTTCAATAATAGGCAACCCCCAACAAATTGCTGCCAAAACAAAACCCCCAAAAAAGGCGAAGCTTCCTAGACGGTAGATCGGTTCCCTATTGCGCCTAAAGGAATTTACTAATACCAAATCATTAATTCCGACTGGTAGGGGGATAGAAATGGCGGTCATAAAGGTTTTTCCAGGCAGTCCAACGGCCATTCAGGACGCGGTTGCTTCGGCGAACGAGGGTGACGTTATTTTAGTGCATAGGGGCGTTTATCATGAAAACGTGAGGATTCAGAGCAATAAAAATAATCTTCGCATTGTAGCCAAAACCAAGCGTTGTGCGGTTCTCGACGGAAGATTCGTTTTACCGGAGGCGTTTGTATTGGAGAGCGTCGCAGGCGTAGAAATCGACGGATTCAAAGTCAAAAACTACATTTCCGGCGGCATTCGAATCGTTCAAGGAAAATCTCATCAAATCTTGGAGAATGATATCAGCGATATAAGCGGAAAGACGAGAAAGGGCAGAGCTTTCGGAATATTCGCGGATCGTTCAGAAGGCAATCTGTTGATGAGAAACAAGATTCAACGTATCGGAAAAGCGGGAACGGGCATCGGGATTCAACTCAGTGGGTCATCGGGAAATTGGATCGTTCGAAACCAAATATTGAACAATTCATTATTCGGGATAAAGATCGGCGGAGGTTTGCATAATGCAATCGTAGGAAACCGGATTACCGGCAATAAAAGCGATGGAATCAGGACTAGCAAATCGGACAATTCGCTTATCCTGGACAATAAGCTTGAGCATAACGGCGGTAACGGTGTGTTCGGCCGCAGCACAAATAACCTCATTATAGATAGCACAATTAAGAACAATCATAAAAACGGCTTACTGTTCTCGTTCAACTATAATCTGTCTTGTGGCAATAAAATCCAAAATAACCGCCAGAGCGGCGTGGCGATCAGATCGGATTTTAATGATATTCAACGTAATCATATCGCGAGAAACAAGAATAACGGCGTATTAATCCGGGCTCCTCATGCGGATAACTTCGTGTTCGAAAACCGATTGAAGCGCAATACACCTACAAATATTAAGGATCGAGGCAAGAACAATACTTTCCTCCGAAATAAAAGCAATTATATAGAGCGCAAGTGAAAAACGAACAAAGTCAGGCTTACCACCAAAGTGGGTAATGAATAGTAACAAGAACCCGGT
>NZ_NMUQ01000002.1:1039813-1153040 GCF_002233675.1 Paenibacillus herberti
TTATATAGAGCGCAAGTGAAAAACGAACAAAGTCAGGCTTACCACCAAAGTGGGTAATGAATAGTAACAAGAACCCGGTGGTGATGAAAATGAGTACTGCAGAAATGGAGAAACTCAATGTGTCCATGAGAGAAACTTCAGATAAACGGCTTTACGAGAGATACCTGGCGGTCCGTCTTCGCTTTGAAGGTCACTCGTTTGAGGAAATCGGCCATTTACTCAATCGCACGCGCCAAACGATCAGCCTCTATTGGCAAGCGTATCAAGAACGTGGTCTTGCCGGGCTGGAAATGGATCATTCTCCCGGACAACCGACAAAGCTCACGGATGAGCAACGCAGCCAGCTAGGCGCCATGCTGGAGCAGAAAACCCCAGTCGATGTTGGCTTTGAAGCGCGTCACACCTGGACACTTCCGCTGGTAGCCGAGTGGATCAAGATGACGTTTGGTGTCACCATGAGCGTACGCGGTATCAGCGCGATGCTGGGACGCATGAACTTCAGCTTTACCAAAGCGACCTATTCGCTGGTTAGAGCCGATGCGGATGCCCAAGCCCTTTTCCGCAAGCAAACGTTCGCTCAGCTCAAGAAACAGGTGGAAGCCGAAGAAATCGATCATCTGCTGTTTGAAGACGAATCCATGATTCGCTCCTATCAAGCGCTGCAATACAACTGGTTCCCACGTGGCAGGCAACGCAAAGTGCCGACTTACGGCAAGCATGAAGGAGCCAAGTTGTTTGGGGCGATTAACTACGAAACCGGACAGGTGCATCATCGAGAAGAAGAGAAAGCGGATGTAGCGGCTTTTGTTCGCTTTCTTGAAGATCTACTTTCTGTGTACCCGTCGGGAAAAATGGCCTTGATCCTGGACAACAGCCGCATTCATCATGCTAAAGCGTTACAGCCGTTTCTCAAAAAACATCCTCGTTTGCAGTTGGTCTTTCTGCCGCCTTACAGCCCGAACCTGAATCCGGTGGAAGGCTTGTGGCTATGGCTCAAAGCTGACGTAGTCAATAACGTATTCTTTGAAAAATTCTATAAGATCAAGCTTCATGTGAGTCAATTTATGAATCGAATTAATAAGAATCCGATGGAAACCATCGATCGTCTGCTTGTTCGGTTATGATCTTAAGTGCGCTCTATATAGCTAGAAGTTAATGATCGGTTTTAGTGCGCTTATAGTAGCGATGCTGACGCTGGTTGTTGCCATCATTGCAGTGATTAACCAAAAGAAATAGACCGCCCACCTCACCAGGATAACGGTCTATTTCTGACTGATTGACTGGAGCCGACCGCCTTTGAAGCGGTCTACTGTGCCGGAGGAGTCGTGTTGACGCACGGCTCCTTCTTTAGCTTTATTATAACGGCGGGAAATTATTCGAGCAATCTGTAATTAACCTAGCTTGCTTGCGCTCAATCTGTTATTAACATTGGTCAAGAATTCCTGAGCCTGACTAGAACGTCAGCGTTCGATCTGTTGAGCGTGAGGAGATTTGTTTTGCTCCAAATAACGATTGGCAGGTCCAGGTGGATGGAATGACTCCATTTTGCTGTATACAGGCCGTCAATATGAGTTGCAGCTCATGAGCAAAGTCCAGTTTGAACTCATGTTCTCGCCGTTAATTTCCATAAAAGGTACTCAGGATGTTATCGATAGGCTCGGTTCCTTTCCCTCGTTTCATTACGATGAAATCACGAAGGTACATTTGAAAGCTACGGGACATGGTGACATTCAGACGGATCTGTCCTTGACGATAAGACATACATCGGCAGATGGGCTGGAACAAGATGTTAATTTCTATTTCGAAGATATTCAGCAAGAGAACATATCTCCTGCTGAGGAATGCAATATTTGCTTGCAGCTGAGTTTCTCTTATGTAGACGAACTTATCCGAGTCGAGCTGGATGCCGTGTCCGGGTTTGCAGCAACGTTTCTTTGTCGCGATATTAGGGCTCAACTCTAAGGTGGCTTAATGCCTGCCCATTAAGGAGGAATTGAAACGTTTGATAAAACGGTGGCGCTGCAACCATTCTCGAGAGTTCCTGCTTGGAGATGGAATTCAGAGTGTTCAGGTGACGGATAAAGGTATCATATGGACCAGTTATTTCGACGAAGGCGTTTTTGGAAATAACGGTTGGGATAAACCGATTGGGGAATTGCTTTAGTTCAAATGAAAAGGAGCAGGTAGCATGGATGAGAGGCTTGGGAAGAAGATTGGAGAGGGCGGTTGTTCCGAGGTTTTTGAATGGGTAGATAACAGCAAAATTATTAAGCTAGGGAAGCTAAACACGGATTATGAGGGTATGCAAAGGGAGTACCAAAACAATTATGTGGCATGGGAGAGTGGGCTTCCTGTAGCTAAGCCAGTAGAGCTTTTGAATATTGCGGGACGTCCAGCCATTGCTTTTGAACGGATTTTTGGTGAGACGATAAAGGAGCGATTTTTTAAGCAGTTGCTGAATCAGGCCGCAATCCCAGTAATGAAAAGTATTGAAAATGATGTTCGATTAACTGCTCGTGCTCTAAGTGAAATTCATAAAAAAACGCCTCTAGGTTCGCTATCTTCTCAAAGAGAGAACATTAAGTCCTTCATTCAATCGGTCGAGTATCTCACCCAAGAAGAAAAACTAAAAATAATAACTATGCTGGATGCGCAACCTCTCAAACAATTATTTTGTCATGGTGACCCGAATCCAGGAAATATCATCGTGAGAGTTGATGGCTCATTTGCTGTAATTGACTGGATGAATGCTTCCATTGGCAATCCCGAGGCAGATATAGCTGAGTATATTATTATGGTTAGATATGCGATTCTGCCTGATTCTCTTCCAAGCGCAGCTTTAGAATTCTTTGATACGATAAGAGAAACTATGATCAGTATATTTATGGATGAATATTGTAAGGAAACAGGGTTTTCATCAAAAGACATTGAACCTTGGATTGTACCCATCGCAGCTCGGAAGTTATCAGCTGACGGAATTTCTGAAGATGAGAAGTGTTTATTGATTAAGGACATCAGGGGATACCTTAGTCAATTGGCAGAGGCTTAGATGAAGTAAGAGGGGCTTTTCCCTGTGTAACTCTTAGAAAAAGGCGGATCCACCCGGGCTTTAACTGTGTCTCTCTTATCTTTGAGCGAATATAAATAGAACTAGAGAGAAACACTTTAGAGCCGGAGGTAATATTCTGTGGGAAATTCGTTTTCAAACTCCGCTGTTATACTTGTCCTGTTCATTTTACTCGTTATTGTGGTCAGTGTCTTTTCTTCAAATTTGTATCTTAATCCTTCTGATGATGATCTCGGGTCCCTTTCTCGTACACAAGGCTATGATATCTACAATAACACCGGAATCTATACTTTGGTTTTTGATGATAAGGATGGACCTATTTCCGCGCCTTCAGACATCTTTATTCCTCCAGGCTCCAGGCATCATTATGAAATGCTTTGCAACGCAGGTAATAAGGCCGAGGTAGAATACGAGGTTTGGCAGAGCCCTGCCGGGGAAGAAATTGGCTCGTTTGAGGCTAACTTGGAAGTTAGATCTGGCTGCAGTTATGCGAAATTCTCGGGTTTAGATTCTAGTTCAAACATTCGTTTGACGACTAGCGGTACTAATCTGTATGTGTATGTTACCTGATTTAGAGCAGATCCATCTATTGATAAAAGAAGGCCGGACAGTCAGCTCATTGGAGTGGCTATCAGGCTTTTTGTGTACCTGAAAGATAAATCTAATCTTAATGAGGGAAGGTACAGAGCGGGATGACGTAATATATCTGCATGCACTGGCGTTGCATAGTCAACTTTTTCGTATACTTATCTTGCTGACATTCCGCCACGGCATTTATGAACGTTTTTACACAGATGGTCCAACCCATTTACCAAATGAAAGTAATGCAGTGTGATTGTCCATGCTGGATCCTTTTCGGCGTGGTAAAATATTACTTATAATAATCTTTTTGTTGGATGCAAAATTCGTGCAAAAAGGGGTGTAGGATGGATCAAGTTTATTTATGGGTGATGCTGATTGCCGCTTGTGTGCCCGGCATATGGTTAATAAGCCGGTTCTCGGTTAATGATCTATTCAAAATGCCGGAAAACAAGCTATCTAAGCGGGCTTTGTTAGTGTTGCTAACTGGGCAGACAATCGCGATCGTTGCAGTTTGTGCTGCTGCTGGTATTTATTTTGGACCCAAGATCGGAATTGCCGACCAGTTCCTGAATGGGTTAAGCCGCGGCAAGGCGGATTGGAACGATTTAATTCGTCAATTGTGGATCGGGGCTATCGCAGGGATAGTTTGCATTTTCTGCTGGATGGCTTGTTATTACGGTTTTATCCGTGCCCGTATTGATAGGGAGTCTGTGCTGATTGCCGAGGGCCTACGCCAAAACCTGGGGCTGATGACCAGAATTACTTCAGGCGGAATTACCGAGGAAATTATTTTTCGTTGGGGGCTGCTGAGCTTTGTCATGTGGCTTATTTCGCTGATGGAATCCTCCCAACCGATTGCCTTTTGGACGGCGACAATCATTACTGGGATTTTGTTTGGCTTGGCGCATTTACCTGGCAATCTTCAAAAAGGATGCAAACCGTCGCCGATGCTGATTAGTTCAGCTGTACTCGGGAATTTATGGGTGACTATTGTCTGCGGTTATCTTCTGTGGCAGTATGGTCTGATCGCCGCTATAGTTGTGCATATATTGTTTCACGTCATCTGGTATCCGTTGGATCGGATGGCGTACAATAAGTTGCTTGGAGAGCAGACACCAAGCATACATATCGATCATCGTAGTACTCATTATTAGGCGGCAACGAGATAACTACAGCCTAATCCTAATAATCTGAAAGGGAGACGGATGCCTTTGACCACTTCCGGGAAAAGCTTAAGAACTTGCGACAAGGGACACAAGTACTACAAGAGCACCGACTGTGCTACATGCCCGACCTGCGAACAAGAGCGCGGACCGAAGAGCGGATTTCTTTCGCAGCTATCTTCGCCTGCGAGGAGAGCGTTGGAGCAAAAAGGGATTCTCACGCTGCAACAACTCTCCGCCCATAGCGAAAAAGAGATTTTAAAGCTGCACGGAATGGGGCCGGCTTCGATGCCCAAGCTAAGGATGGCTTTGCAGGCGGAAGGGCTGGCTTTTCGTGAGTAGCATAACGCGTTTAAATCTAGAAGGGGATACCGAATCTTCTATTGTAAGTTCTCAGTTCCTTTAAGGGGTCCGCCCTTCCGTCAATGCTTCGACGGCTTTGCCGACACGCTTCTGGCGAGTCTCGGCTGTTTTGGCTCCTTCAATAGAAAGCACGATGCGGTTTTTGTTGCTGTACGATAATCCGTCAAAATAACCGCGTGCTTCTGCAGCTCCGTTCAGCGCTACAGCCAAATCATCCGGCACAACGATCTCACGCGGCTCTGTATCCAGCGCCACCTCAACCTCAATCGTATCTCCGGCGGCGACTCCAGCGCCTTCCCGATTCGGCGCGCTGAGCGGAATCCAGAATTGCCCGCCCATGAAAGCAATTGTACTGCGATAGCTATACTCCCCAATCCTGACGTGGACGGGTGGTTTTTTGCCTGCTCCTAGCGCAGCAACAACCTCGTCCGGAACTTGGATTCCGGTTGCAGTTTTGCCGCTTAAATGAACAACCGATTGGAATTTCATCGGGAACACCTCTTTTCGTAGGGTTGGATTACCCCAAATGATACAAAAGTACAATTGTGGAAATAAAATATTATTTCCAGGTCGGTGTTAGCGCTAAAATTCGGTCATCACCTTCCGAAGGTGTACCGCGGTCCAGATTGCTAGTCAGCACATAAAGTGTGCCATCTGGGCCCTCCGCTACGTTGCGCAGGCGTCCCCAATCTTGCTCGAACAAAGTTTCCAGAGATGCGGCTTGTCCTTCCTTATCAAGTGTTATATGCAGCAGTCGCTGTCCCGCTAACGCAGCAACCAGCAGCTCTCCGGACCAAGGGCCCTGTGTAATAAAAGTCATGCCGGAAGGAGCCCATGTCTCGTTCGAGCCGCTGTGCACAAGGGGCGTTTGAAGACTTTCTCCTTGCTGTCCGCTTCCGCTTTCATCTCCTTGTATCAAGGGCCAACCATAATTGCCGCTAGCTTCAATGAGATTAATCTCGTCATGTGCGGAGGAGCCGTGCTCTGAGCTGTAAAGCAGGGATGTTTCCGGCTGCCAAGCCAGCCCTTGAGGATTACGATGGCCGTAGCTGTATACTAATGAGCCCTCAAAGGGATTGTTCTTCGGAACCGACCCATCCGGTGCAAGACGCAGGATTTTTCCCGCCAGGCTGGTTATATCCTGGGGTAACTTGGTCTCTGACCGATCACCCGTCGTGACATACAACATCCCGTCCGGTCCGAACTTTATTCTTCCTCCATTATGATTCACACTGCCAGGAATATCGTCCAGCAACACCATATCGATCTCGGCTGACTGCTCCCCAATCTTCAGACGCAGTATACGATTGCTGATTTCCTCTCCATCCGGGTAGGAATGGTAGACGTAGGCATAACCGTTGTTTGCAAAATCAGGATCAAGCGTCAGTCCCAGCAAACCTCCTTCACCGTAGGAAGGGGCTGGAACCTCTAGCAGCGGCTGCGGCTGCAGCTTGCCGCCCACAATGACGCGCAGATTGCCCGGCCGCTCCGTGAAGAAGATCCGTGAATCTGGCGCCGGAGCAAAAGCGATCTCCCAAGGCAAACTAAGCCCTTCTGCCAGTGTCGTTATTTGGTAGGGGAAGGTTTTCTCGGTGGAGCTCTCCTCTTCTGCTCCAGCCGGACTTGCCGTGGGCAGATTGGATGGGCTGCTCACGGTGGGGCTTTTACTTTGGACAGGACCAGAATTATCATCGGTATTGTTGTCGGTTTGCTCTGTGCAGCCGTATAGCAAAGCGGTCGCAAGAGCGGCAGTTAGACTCAGCCTGCGGCTAGACTTATTCATTAGCATGGAGTTCTCCTTCCGTCGGGAGCTCGTTTTGGGCGGTGCCGGCATTCGGATTTATAATTATTTTTACCCTAATCGGTATGCTTCAAAAGTGTCAAATAATAGTTGCAATAGCATCCTATCGTGCATATACTGAAATTAGTTGCAATGACATTCTATCGAGGGGGGAGTAAACTGAACGAACAACGGACGCCTCATGGCGAAGGTTCAACGGAATCGCACGGTCAATATATTTCGGCCATCTACCGTCATATGCAAGTATTGATCTCCACGGAGCTGGCGCCGTATCGGATCGGGAGCGGTCAGTATATTTTTCTGATGGCGATTGCGTTCCAGGAAGCAGTGACGCAGAAGGCGCTGAGCGAGAAGCTGCTCATAGATAAAACAACTACCGCCAAGGCAATCGCTAAGCTTGAAGCCGAGGGGTATGTACGGAGAGAGGCTGATCCTGCCGACAATCGCTATCAGCTGCTTTTTTTGACAGAGTCGGGACGTGAAGTTGTGCCTAAGGTACAGAAAGCGCTGGATCGCGTCAAGAACAAAACCCGGAAGGGCATCGCTGACGAGCAATATGACTTGATGATGCAGCTGTTAAAAACAGTGCTGAGCAATCTGACTGAGCATGATGCAACGTAGGTGCAAGCCACTACAAATATGATTGTATAACGCTAAGGAGGCTACAATGATGATGATCGTGCATCCTTTTATCGTCGTGGAGAACTGTAAGGATGAAATTAAGTATTATCAACATGTTCTTGGCGGTGACATTGAAATCCTTCGTAAGCAGGGTGAAGAGGTTTATAACGCAGATCTGCATGCAGACGGTGCTGTAATTAAGTTCGCCGACACTCGGGCCGCGAAGCCAGTGCTGAAAGGCGACTATGTGAGAGTTTTCCTGAAAATTGAGACGGAGGAGAAATTCCGCAGCATTTATGGACAATTCGCAGAGGACGGAACCGTCAATACGGAAGTATATGAAGCTCCTTTTAATGGACTTCTAGCCATTGTTACGGACCGGAATGGTGTGTGCTGGGTACTTTCTTATTATCGAATTTGATAGGGCAAGTGAATTGATTTCTTTGAAATATTAGATATGGGGGAGCGGAATGAGCACAACTTTCGAAGTTTATCCTACCGGGATAGAAGTACCCACTGTAGTCGCGTTATTAAAGCTTGCTAATGAAAAATTAAAGCACTTTTTACAACCTTTAGAATTACAAGAAGTACCGTTGATCTGTGTTCGGCTAGGAGAAAAAATAATTACGCCAGGCGATACAAGCAATGAAACGATGAATTGGGATGTAGAGTATGCCTGTTTTTTTGTAGAGCCGAGTGAAGGTGGCGGGACGGATGCCTATTATCATAAAGTTGATGAAGATACGGCTGATATTTGGGACGAATACAGTGAGACTGGAGATACATACCTCGAGGTGAAGAGTTCTTTATCTGTCGGATATTTCTGGTCATTTCGGAGATCAGCAGGACAACCAGCTATTATTAATTTAGCGTATGGCTTTATTGCTTCGGCGCTAGCGGAATTAACGGAGGGTTTTATCTTTTCTGATGACGGTGCTTGGTATGGTAAACCCATTCGTTCTCATCTTTTTGATACCGAGTACTTTGATCCAAGTAAAGCCAAGTCAGTTGATGATGCTTTATGGTATGAGAGGTGTTTAAATAGCATTGCTAGTAAATATAATGGCAAATCTATTGAACCTCATCATCAACTTTTTGAGGAGCATGATTTATCATGGGAACAGCGTTTAGTGTATTATCCTTCAGGTAGATTGTTCAAAGAAGGTCCCGCAACAGAAGATCGATTTTTTGTGATGTTAAGTCATTTCAACAACCTCCCTTATTGGTTCATTGATCATACGATGCTTTCCGCCACGGAGGAGCTTTTATCCAGGCAAATGAAGCTGATCGATATTAAAGGTGGGTTTAAACTTTTGAATCACCCGATTGCACAAGTAATGGGAGAGTATCAAAAGTTGCAATTTGCCCTCAATAGCCTCGAAACAACATTTTGGGCTAACCCCTTGTGCATTGAAGAGGGTGACGCCATTCGAAAACAGATAACATGAGACCGATTGGGACTGGATCATAAATCTCGTCCAGCAAGGACGTCAGTTAGATCGTCTGCTGGCCCGACTGGAAAAATGGTATGGAATCGTCGTTGGCTGGTTCTAAAATAGGGCTGTGACCGTCACCCTAGTGGTGAAGGTCACAGCCCTATTTACGCAACAATTAAACTTTCGCCAAGTACTCCTCGAGCTGATCGAAGGTGCCGCCGAAGCCTTGCTTCATGGACTCGAACATGCTCTTGAAGAACTCTTGCTCCTCTGCAGATGCGTTGTGAGGGCCTCCGCTCAGGGTAAGCGTAGTTTGGCCATCCTGCTCGGTGAATGTGACTACATTCATGATTTCAATTGGAAACACAGGACTGAACTCGGGACGTACGGTATTGCCTTCTGGATCGGAGAAGGAGTTGGTGAAAACAATTTTCTCCGGTGCTACGATTTCCTGGTAAACGAATTTGCCCCACATTTCATGGCCGTCAGGAGTGCGCATATTATAATGGAACATGCCGCCAGGGCGCAGATCGAACTTTTTGACTTCGATGTTCATGCCTTTCGGACCCCACCATTGTTTCAAGTGCTCAGCCTCTGTCCATACTTTGAACACCAGCTCGCGAGGTGCGTTTAAGGTTCTTGTAATAACTAACTTGCCTTCCTCCATGGTTGTTCCGTTTTGGCTTTCTGTCATTTTAATTCCTCCATTATAGGATTGTAGTAAATGCTATATCCTTCTAGTCTGCCCTTGCCATTCCAGCAAATAATCATCAAAAATCATGCTCTAAATATATCTCACAAGGAATATTCTCGTAAAGGAATATAAAATGAAAATGTTATCTAAGGAAAGTTTATTCGCGCTTTGCGGCGGTCACCATCAGATTGTAGATTTTTCGAGCCGTATTAACGTTCCGGATGGTCACGTTTCGGTAGTTCTTCGAGCCGATCAGTTTGTTCATGCCGCTTTTCCCCGCATGTTCCCTGTCGTACGACCAAAGAATAGCTCCACTTACGTAGATGACGCGGTCAATTTCCGGTTTAATGACCATCGTCTCCAGCACAGATTCCTCATTGATGTCATCCCACAAATAAAGCACATCGCTGCGCATACTCGTATCATTCATCCAATGCTCGGGCAGGGCGTCCATAATCGTCTTGATCTCTTCTAAGCTGCGGACCATGACTCGGATAGACAGACTGAAATCTCGATGAATGGCTTCCTCCAGCAGGCTGGACAGCTCTTGCACAGAATGAAAAGAGTCTGTAAAAATAATATTCCCCGTATTGATGTAGGTAAGAACATGGTTCAGGCCGATTCGCTCAAAGGTTCCCTTGAGCAGCTTCATATCCACTTTATTATTGCCGCCAACGTTGATGCCTCTGAGTAAAGCTACAAAAACCACCGCGATCCCTCCATGAATTCCAAATCAAACTAGAAATAATTGGTGTTATTATACGGCTAAGAGGAGTCGTTAACAATGGACCGACAGTCCCTTCCGCCATGTGCTGCAGTGACCTAGTGTATAATGGGGCAAATAGAACGAATCAGAGGAGATAGCGATGAGCGTCATTCGGCTTGAGAACGTCACGAAGAAATATGAAGAGTACCTAATCTTTCGCAATATTTATTTTCGTATTAGCCAGGGGGAGCGGGTCGCTCTGATCGGACGGAACGGTGCCGGGAAGTCGACGGTGTTCAAGCTAATTTTGGGCAAAGAAGAGCCGACGGACGGAAAAGTAGAGGTTGATCCTCAAATTAAAATCGGCTACTTCTCGCAGTTCTCGGAATTGCAAGGGAGCTTGTCCGTCCAGCAGGAGCTGGAAAATTGCTTTGAACAAGTGGCGCTCATCGAGCGGGAGCTGCAGGAAATAGGAGAGAAGCTTGGCGTCGTGGCTGATGACGGCGAAATGGACCGACTGCTGGCGAGGCAAGCCGAGCTGTTCGAGGGAATGGAACATTTGGACGGCTGGAATGTGTCCGTTGAGATCAATACTGTTCTGACAAAACTCGGCTTCAATGAAGTCTCGCGCAACCAGCCCGTCGACGAGCTGTCAGGAGGCTGGAGAAACCGTGCGGCACTCGCCAAGATGCTCATCGAGCAGCCCGATGTCGTCCTGCTGGATGAGCCGACCAACTATCTGGATATAGAAGGCATCGCTTGGTTGGAGCAGTGGCTGTACCGCTTCAAGGGCGCAATGATTCTGGTGTCCCATGATCGGCAGTTCATCGACAAGGTCGTGACGAAGACGATTGAGATTGAGAACTATCATTTTCAGGAGTACGACGGCAATTACACCGACTATATTCGTAAAAAGAAGATGCGGAAGAAGGAGCTGGACCGCCAGTTCGAGTGGGAGGAAGAGCTGCTGCTCATGGAGGCGGAAGCCATTGACAGTCGTGCGAGCAAAAAATCACCTAAGGATCGGCTTTCCCGTCAACTGGCGGATAATAAGAAGCGGATCGAGCCGCATCCTGTGAACGTGCTGATCACGGATATTTATGAGCGGCTGCGGTTCCCAGATCGGTTATGCGAGGTCAAGAATATCGGACAAGTGTACGAGGATCGGACGATTTTTCAAGATGTTAGCTTCGATATTCAAAAGGAAGACCGCTACGTCATCGCGGGTCCCAACGGCAGTGGAAAGTCTACGCTCATTAAGGTTCTTACCGGACAGGAGAAACCTGCAAGCGGCGAGGTGACCTGGGAAAAGGGCGTCCAATATGCGTACTTCAACCGCATGTGGGAGGAGCTTGATCCCAAGGATACGGTGAGCCATGCGGTTAATACGTACGGACTGGGACTGGATGCGCCGCGTAAAAAAGTGAATAAATTCCTGTCCATGCTGCAATTTTCCGAAGCAGATCTGAGCAAGGTCATCGGCAATCTGTCCGGCGGGCAGAAAGCCCGCGTGGCGCTGGCCAAATGTCTGCTCTCGGGAGCGGCAATCATTATATTGGATGAACCGACTAATCATCTGGATCTGACGAGCATTCAGGTGATGGAGCAGGCGCTGATTCATTTCCCCGGCGCTGTTGTGACGGTCAGCCATGACCGGTTCTTCATCAATAAAATCGGAACGAAAATGCTGACTTTTGATCCGGTGTCTGGAGTGACGGTGCAGAGTCTGTAATATTCATGAGAGCACGGCCGGGATGATGCCATCCCGGCCGTGCTTTTTTAAAGTTGTCTAATGGCATAAAGCGGGAAGTCCAGGGAATGATGAACAAAATAAGTCTGCAATTGGTATGATTTATTTAATTCCAACAAGAATGATCGGAATTTTAATTGACATGACTTTGCAAGGGATGTAAACTTCATTAAGTCATCTATAAAAAAGAAAGTACTTTTGGAGGGAATCACCATGAAAAGAAAAAGCTTTGCAGCCCTGCTGCTAATCGTTACTGTCCTCATTCTTGCCGCTTGCGGCAGTAAGAATAACAATACAAATACGCCTGCACCGTCTGAAAGCCCCGCAACCAATGCAACTGGCGAAACTGGCGCTGGCGGAGACTCTTGGGAGGCCATCAAGGCCAGCGGCAAAATGCGTATCGGAACGGAAGGAACCTATGCCCCATTCTCCTTCAATGATGCTTCAGGCAAGCTGACGGGTTTTGACGTGGAGATCGCCGAGGAAGTGGCAAAACGCCTGGGCCTTGAACCGGAATTTAGCCAGACGCCTTGGGATTCCCTTATTGCTGGTCTTGATGCGAAGCGGTTCGATGTTATCTTCAACCAAGTTGGCATCAACGACGAGCGTAAAGCCAAATACGACTTCTCCGACGACTATATCGTTTCCAAAGCGGTTCTAATCGTTCGTGAAGACAATAACGATATCAAAACATTTGCTGACTTGAAAGGCAAAAAATCCGGACAGACGCTTTCCAGCAACCTGGCTACTCTTGCTAAAAACAACGGAGCTGAAATCGTGTCGGTGGACGGCTTCAACCAGGCGATCGACCTGCTGGCTTCCAAGCGTATCGATGCTACGGTTAACGACTCCCTTTCTTTTCTGGATCTAAAGAAACAGAAGCCTGAGCTTCCGATGAAAATCGCGGTTGAGGCCACCGATGCTTCGAAAAACGCGGCTCTTTTCCGCAAAGGTAATGAAGGGTTCGTCAAAGCCGTGAACGAAGCGCTAACCGGCATGAAGAGCGACGGCACCTACCTGAAAATTTCCGAGAAGTATTTTGGGGAAGACGTCTCCAAATAAAGAATAAAGGAAAGCTGCCACTATGAGTGAACGACAGATCGATATTCTTCTCGATTCGCTGCTGCCTCTGCTTAAAGCGGGGGTGGCTTTTACCATTCCACTAACTCTTGTTTCCTTTGCCCTTGGCATGATTGTGGCAGTTCTGACCGCCTTGGCCCGGCTATCTTCCATCTGGCCGCTCCGTCTCGTTGCCGGCTTCTATGTTTGGGTCATCCGCGGTACGCCATTGCTGCTGCAGCTATTCATCATTTTCTACGGCCTAACTTATGTCGGCATCATTTTGAGTTCATTTACGGCAGCTACAATTGGTTTTACTCTAAGCGTCGGAGCTTACGGCTCCGAAATCGTAAGGGGCTCCATTCAGTCCATTCAAAAGGGCCAATGGGAAGCAGCAGCTTCGCTCGGCATGACGCGTGGACAAGCACTCCGCCGCATTATCATTCCGCAAGCCGCCCGCGTATCCGTGCCGCCGCTTGGTAATTCCTTTATCAGTTTGTTGAAGGATACATCTTTGGCAGGCAGCATTATGTACCTGGAGATGTTCCGTGTTTCGCAGCAGATCGTTGCTACTACCTACGAGCCGTTACTTGTTTACAGCGCGGCAGGGGTCATTTATTTGCTGTTCTGCACCGTCCTGACCTGGCTGCAAAGCATATTGGAGAAACGGTTGGCGAGATATTCCGCAAGCTAGGGAGGCTCTTATATGTCGGGTACAACTATGATTGAAATCAACAATTTGCATAAATCCTTCGGCTCCCTTGAGGTGTTGAAAGGCATCGACCTGACCTTGGAAAAGGGCAAAGTACTTGCCATTATCGGGCCTTCCGGCTCGGGAAAAACGACGCTGCTGCGCTGCTTCAATCTGCTTGAGGTGCCGGATCAAGGCATGATGAAGATCGGAGAGATGTCGCTCCAATTTCAGCAGGGCAATGGGATCCGTACGGCTGATACTTTGGCTCTCCGCAAGCGTACCGGCATGGTATTCCAGTCGTTCAACTTGTTTCCTCACATGACGGCGATCCAGAATATTATGGAGGCTCAGGTGACCGTACAAGGGAAAAGCAAGGCCGCTGCGCGCAGTCGCGCCGCCGAACTGCTTGGTAAGGTAGGACTTGGGGACAAGGCGGACGCCTATCCCCATCAGTTGTCGGGTGGGCAGCAGCAGCGAATCGCTATTGCCCGAGCGATGGCCCTCGATCCGGATGTGCTGCTGTTCGATGAGCCGACCTCGGCTCTCGATCCTGAACTTGTCGGTGATGTGCTGAAGGTGATCCGGCAGCTGGCTGCCGAGGGGATGACGATGGTCATCGTCACCCATGAGATGAGGTTCGCCGAAAATGTGGCGGATCATATCGTCATGATGGACGGCGGCGTCATCGTTGAGTCAGGCCCTCCCGAGCAGGTAATCGGCAATCCGCGGAGCCCGCGCGCGATTCAATTCCTCAATCGAGTGACCAACTACGATGTGACCTAGAAAATAGAAACCCGGTGGACCAGGCAGCTCTGGTTTATCGGGTTTTTAATTTGCCGACTGGAATTTTTCCTGCCTTGTCGATTTCACGATTGTTCGTTCGTCGTGTTCATGTAAGGTCAAATTCAAAGGGAAAGGTTGTTAAACTATTATGGGAGCCCAAATTCACTCTTATTTGATGTCGGAGGATGCAAGCGGTCAGGCTAATTTTTACATGGAGTCACTCGGTGGCGAGATTCAATTCCTGACCACATTCGGTGAGACACCGGGAACACCCGATGCGATGAAGGACAAAGTCATGCATTTGGCTTTCACAGTAGCAGGTACGAATACGTTAATGATTTCCGATTCATTCGAGCCGGTTTCGTATAACCGTAACATCAGTATTTCCTTGAACTATGATGATGTGTCAGAGGCTAGCACGGCATATGCCAAGCTAAGCGAGGGCGGCGAAAGCAAGTATCCTTTTGCACTTCAGCCATGGGGTGCTTATTATGGCGAAGTCGTAGACAAATTCGGTGTTACGTGGATGATTACCAAGCAGTAAGCTTTTGGGAAACTGCCCCCTGAGATTAGGTGTTTGTACTGGACGGGTGCACATACAGGCTGTTAAAACCCCTCATATGCTAAGTGTGGAGGGGAGCCCTACATGGTGAGCTATCGAAGTTCCACAATTAGTAGTAAATTGGTGAAAACGAAGTGGCTGCTTGACGGCGGCGCTATACAATCGTATGTACCTAAAACCGTAGCTTTTAACTACAGCAACCTGAAAGCGATGTTTGCTTTGTATCCAACCGTCTATTTCAAGCCCATTAATGGCTCGGGCGGCTTCAACATCGTGCGGATAAAAAAGCTGGGAAATAGTTATCAAATGCAACACGATTCAGCGAAAAGCAATTATCTGAGCTTCGATGTGCTCTATGCGAAATTGAGTAAGCGTGCCAAGCAGCGTCCCTATCTGCTGCAAAAGGGCATTAACCTTGCCACAGCTAGTGGCCGACCATTCGACATTCGAGTTATGGTTCAAAAAGCGAATACTGGAGCTTGGAAGAGTACCGGGGTTTTTACCAAAATAGGCAGGCCGGGAAAAGTCGCCACTAATTACAATCAAGGCGGGACGATCGGGTATTTCCCACAAACAATGCTCAAGGCTGGATTCAGCAAGGAAACCATCCAAAAGAAAGACCAAGAGCTGAGAAGACTTGGGGAAGCGGTTGGCCGAAAATTTGATCGGCACTCCAGTGGATTCCGAGAGCTGGGGCTTGATGTTGCCTTGGACGGCAGCGGCAGGGCTTGGATTCTTGAAGTGAATACCAGACCACAGTTCTACCCGCTGAAAAATATGGTGGATAAAAGCCTGTATCAACGCATAATTTCTTATTCCAGACAGTATGGTCGGACGAAGTAAGAAGTTTATGTTATAAAAGCCCCTCATTATTCTGTGAGGGGTATATTTCTTTATAGATAAAAAGATTCCTTTTAATCAATTTTTATCTATATTAGTAAGCAATTAGATTTCATAATGTATAATCTAACGATGGTCGTGATCCATTTTTAGGAGGTAATTTATATTAATACATACTATTCAGGAATAGGAAGAATGCTCGAGGGAAGAACTCCCCTTAATGAAGATGGTTTTTTTGTGCTATATGGAAACAATGAAGTTAGCTTCAGCAGTGCCAAACCCGAAGGTATTGAAAATGTAACTACGAGTGTATGCGGCATTGATCATAACGATATATTCCGGTTTCAACTATATCCGGAACAACTATCGCAAGCTTAAGCTTGATGCATATTGACTTTGCCCCAGGGTCAACGTTGTAGGATGTACACACAGACCATTGCTGGAAGGAGATTTCACCTTGCTTACCATTGGACTCATGGCTCGCTTATTCGGCATAACTTCCAAGACGCTGCGGTATTACGACTCTATTGAATTGTTTATGCCAGCTCGGATCGGAGCCGACAATTCATACCGACTCTACTCCCCGGAACAAATCCCAGAGCTGCGACGGATCTTATTCTTTCGATCTTTGGGACTAGGAATTGAGGCGATTCAGGAGCTGAAGCGCGAGGGAACATTGGACGATGTCGACAAGATCAAAAAACTCCTTCAGGAAAGAGCCTCCGGTATTCAAGATGAAATTGCCGCAAGGGAGAAACAGCTTAATTCCATCCAACGCATGGTCGAGTATGTGACGTTTACTGGAGGCATATCGATGGAACCAAAACTGGTAGAACAAGCGGAATTTACGATTATTGGCATGGCATGGAGCAGCTCTTCAAGCGAAGGTGATATACCTGGACTATGGGGGCGATTCATCCCACGGGAAGATCAAATAGAAGGAAAGCTGCAGCCCGCCGTCTCTTATGGAATTTGCCTGCCGGGCGTTGAAGAGGAATTCACCTATGTGGCGGCTTTTGAGTCCAATTCGGAGAACGTCCCCGAAGGGATGACAAAAGTAGTCGTTCCAGCACAGCGCTATGCTGTTTTTACTCACAAGGGCTCAATTGAGCAATTGGGTGACACGTACGAGATGATTTACAGCAAGTGGCTGCCGCTGCATGGGCTTCAGCTTGTGAAAGGAATTGACTTTGAGTTGTATGACAAACGTTTCAAGCATTCACAGTCGGAGTCGGAGCTGGACATCTACATTCCAATAGCCTAATTGGCAGCTATATCACACAGAAATAAAAAGGGATGCTGCGGACTGATCCGTGCATCCCCTTTTATTAGCCGCGAATAGTAGTTTCCAGCATGCTGTGGTAGCGACTGGATAGAGCGGCAAGATAGCTCTTCAAGTTCTTCCAGCTGATAAAGGCTATGGCGCCAATTATTGAGGCTATAACAAGTGCAAAGGGGAAGCTCCATACAATAGGAACTTCATACCCGGGGGCAATGGTCATATCAATCCAGGTAACGCCAAAGGAACGTATAATTCCGGCAATTACAATTATTACGGCGCAAAAACCAAAGCCGTAAGCTATTACCCCTAGAATCGGCACGACGGCAATGCTCAGCAGTCCTGCTGTGCAATAAAAGCCAATCATGGTCATAACTTCTTTGAAGGAGCGCGGGTTTGCCTGAGAAATATATTCGCTGCTATAAGCTTTAGCCAGTTTTTTCGGATCGCCTAATTTCGCTAAAATTTGTTTGTCCGATTGACCGTCCCGTAGCCCATGCATAATATGGCTTTCGATTTCTCGAATTGCATCCTGCTGTTCTTCCTCTGGCAACGCTTTTAAGCTTGCATGGAACTTATTCAAATATGTCTTTACCAATGGACTCATAAATACCTGCCACCTTTAATTTTTCAATTTGATATACAGCCTCGACAATCTTGCTCCAATCTTGAGCCATATTCTCGACTAGCTGTTGTCCTTGCGGGGTCAAGCGATAGTACTTCCTCGGTGGGCCTGAATCGGACTCTTGCCAGAACGATTCAAGATGTTTTTCATTAATCAGCCTGCGTAAAATGGGGTAAAGCGTTCCTTCCGTTACAGCAAGCGATTCCCAACGATTCAGCATCGTGACCAGCTCGTATCCATAAGTAGGTTTACTGCCGATTAAGGACAGAACGCAATACTCCAATATTCCCCGTCTAACTTGTGATGTCCACTCTGCCATAATTTTCATATCTCCCTTACTGGCAACATATTATCACACAGTACTGTGCCTTACAAGGTACTAAAGTAAAAAAATGGTGAGCTTGTCTATACCGGACAGGAGCAGAGGGGCTTGCAATCAATCCCTCTTTTCATTGACAGTTTGGAAGCGACAAGCCTATTTTAATAACGGTCATTTTGTACGGGATCAGTGTCGTTTTTATTCTTACTCATTTTGAATAATCCCGCTTTTATCATTTTTGAACAAATCCAGCAATTGCTCCATAATCAGCTGCCTGCCCTGCAAAGTCCAGCTATGCACAAACCAATTGTCGATGATTCTAACATTCCCGAGGCGAACGGCCGTTATTTGTGACCAAGAGGAAGTATGAGCCAAGCGTTGGTACACCGCTTCGCTACCCGCCCGGAGATGATGTTTATGGATGAACAGATGCTCGGCATCCAGCACATCAAGCCATTCAGGCTGGAGCTCAACTCTCCATTCATCTGCGGGTGTATCGGGTCCTGCCTTCAAGCCAAGCTCACTATAAATCAACTCATTCAGTGGGTGATTAGCAAGACCTTGAATTCCGATTGCCCGGTGATTGACCTGTATGATCGTTAATCGGTCGTCACCCATTGCCTCACGCAGCGCCAAGCCAACATCGGATATTCTAAGCTGGAGTCGGGTCAACAGCACATCCGCTTCCTGTTCGCGGTTCATGAGCTCGGCAATTTTCATGAAGTTCTGCTTCCAATCCCATCCGTCCGAATCAATATAAACCGTTGAGGCTATCTTTTTCAGGGAATCTCGAAACTCTGTATGATAATGATCTGCGATAATTAATTCCGGTTCGGAGTTACTTAATTGCCTCAACTGTTCGGCTAGCAATTGCTGATATTCCTGGTCCTGCATGCCAGGATATTGGAGCAAGTCCACGATTTGTACCGCTTCAATGCCCAGTGCCTGTAGATGGTTATGAAAGCCGAGCGAGGATGCAACAGCTACCTTTAGCTGCCCTCGCTTCATATATACGGTTGGTGAAACCCCGACCACTCGCTGAAAAATACGGCTAAAATAAAACTCACTGTTGAAGCCGACAGCGGCTGCAATCTCTTTGACACGCCTGTGATCCTCATCAAGCATTTTCTTCGCGTTCATTAAGCGGATATGATTCAGATATTCAACAGGGGGGATGCCGGTCATCTTCCGAAAAGTTTTTGAGAAAGCAACGGTGGAAATTCCTCCGGCTGCGGCCATTTGATTCATGCTGATTTTATCGGTGAAATGCTGCTCCATGAAGGTAATGACTTTCTCAATTCGCTGATCTTTCATCGTCGACAGGACCGGGGTATCGCTAGCCACTTCGTAAACGAGCTCTTCTAGCTGAATTCTCAGTTGGGTGGGGTCTTTTTTGTGTACCCCTTTGCTGTCCTCTTGCAGTTGTAAAATATGCTGAAGCACCCGCTGCGGCTGAGCAAGCGGCAGCGGGCCGGGGAGGAATGAGCCTAGTTGTTGCATTTCTTTGGCAACAGACAAGCCGTGTTTCGTTTTTGTAATCATCAGTGGTTCAAAGAATACACCATAATAGTCAAAACGGACGGACTGCTCCGGCACCTCAATCATCATCCCCGGTACGAGAAGATAAAGCTGCAACGGATAGATGCGGCATAAAACACCGTCCAGAAGCAGAATACCTTCACCTTCGGTAACCAGACATAACATATGCACCGGAATACGGTAGGCTTTTCGGCCAATCGCTGCAGGAAAACTCCTTTTACGAACCGATGAGAACATATATAACGAACTGACTTCTCTAGAATGATCTGCCATGAAAAGCTGCCCCCCTCTCTTGCCGAATAATCGGAAAATGATTCCTTAATTATAAGGTGCGAGAACGCAGGAGCAAATAGAACATATAAGGGGCTCCGAATAAAACAGTCATTAAACCGGCTGGAATTTCATGCGGAGAGAATATCAAACGCCCTGCTAAATCGGCCAGCATTACAAGCAGACCTCCCAATAGGGCTGCAATAGGCAGGCGTCTGTGGCTTCGGCTCCCCACTAAATAATGAGCCATATGCGGCGCCATCAGCCCGACAAATGCAATCGTGCCCGCCATCGCAACAGAGGAGCCAGCAAAGGCAACGGCAAGCAGCAAGAACAGACCGCGCATAAGCTCCAGGCGGACGCCAAGCCCCAGGGCAGACTCATCCGCAAGCTGAAAAATATCCAATGTACGAGCAAGCAGGAGCAGCAGCGGGAACAGGATGACCAACCACGGAAGCAAGGGCCAGAAATGCTCCCATGTCCGTCCATAAAGGCTTCCAGCCATCCAGATCGATGCCTGTGTAACCCGGAAGATGCCGCCAACCGTCAACCAATACGTAATAAGCGATCCAGCCATAGCGGTGATCCCAATGCCAATCAGCAGCATTCTTGTGGTGGAGGTTCCTTTTTTCCAGGACAAAATGTAAATCAAAGCCGCAGCTGCAGCAGCCCCACCAAAGGCAATAAAGGGTAGCCTGCTCATCGGAAACGTCGGAACAAGAATCATTACAGCGACCACAGCAGCAGCTGCACCTGAATTGAGACCGATAACTCCGGGTGATGCCAACGGATTACGGGTGATCACTTGCAAAATCGTACCGGAAAGCGCTAGTCCACATCCAACGAGGAAACCGGTCATCGCTCGAGGCAATCTAAGGTCCATCACGGTAAACGCATATTCCCCGCTGCCGCTCAACACGGTCCGAATCGCTTCAAGCGGAGGAACACTCCGCGCACCGGTGACCAGATGGAGCAAGAGAATAACCAGATTGGCTGACATGAGGATTAGAAGACAGCCTAGCCAGCGTCTTTTTTGAATAGAAGGGACTATGTCGCTCTCTCCTTTCGTTGGGCCAGGTAGATCAGGAAGGGAGCTCCAAGAAAGGCGGTTACAACACCTACGGGAATTTCCTGTTCCGGTAAAATGAAGCGTGCTCCTATATCGGCAAGCAGCAACAATAAGGAGCCTGCTCCTGCAGCGTAGGGAATCGTCCAGCGATAATCATGTCCCGCAATAGCGCGTGCCAGATGAGATACAGCAAGCCCGATGAAGCCGATCGGTCCAGCAATTGCAACCGAGCTTCCGGCAAGCAGCACGACTACAGCAACGCAAAGTGCCTTAATATAGAACACATGTTGACCAAGTCCCTGAGCCATCTCTTCTCCGAGTCGGATGATATTGAGATGTTTGCTAATCAACAGGCCGCCTATTAGGCCGATAGCCATGATAGGAAGGACTTTCCAGAATGTCTCCATTTCTCTGCCGGTAAGCGACCCAGCCAG
The DNA here is from genome assembly GCF_002233675.1 of Paenibacillus herberti. GTDB lineage: Bacteria > Bacillota > Bacilli > Paenibacillales > Paenibacillaceae > Paenibacillus_O > Paenibacillus_O herberti. The sequence continues at coordinate 1,061,470 of NZ_NMUQ01000002.1, forward strand.
CCAAAATCGTATCGTATCCAGCGATTGCTCATTGAGGATCAGGATTCCCTGAGTAATCGAAGCGAGCAGCAAATTCATCGTAGATCCGGCTATAACAAGCTTGATCGGGGTTAAAGCTCCTCTGCCAAGTGAGCTGAGCAGAAAGACGAATATGCCGGCAAGTGCTGCTCCCAGCAGAGCTGAAGAGGCGAACAGGTAAGTTGAAGCTGAACCTGAAACGAACATAGCGATAACGATTGCCAGTGCGGCACCGTAATTGATTCCGAACAGCTCCGGCCCGGCAAGATCATTGCGACTGAGTGCCTGCATTACACAGCCCGCGATCGCAAGGGAGCATCCAACGACCAGCGCAACGAGCGCTCTTGGCAGCCGGACGTCGCGAACGATTAATTGTTCCCTTGAGCCGTCGAACGACCAGAAGGCATCCACAATGGAACGGAAGGGGATAGATACAACACCTATACTGATGCTTAATAGGAAGGCCAACAGCACAAGGATGAACAGAATGATCAAACCTATAATTTTAGTTTTCAATCCTCTAACCTCCGCCTCATAACAGGAAAAGAAATAGAAAAATGGGCCGTATAATAACGACCCAATTATTGTAAAATTTTATTTTACGAGAAATTTATTTAAATCATCCACAATTTTTGTGGCTGCCTGTATGCCGAGGCCGCTTAGCCAGTATTCCCAATCCACCGAATGGACGTTTTTGTTCTGAACGCCTTTCAGGGAGCTCCATAACGAGCTCTTCTCCAGCTTGGCGAACGCATCGGCTTCACGGTCGAACCAGAGGATGACATCGCCATCCAACTCTGCGATTTGCTCCTCGGTCACATCCTTAGAGAACTCATCGTTATTCTGGGCAGCTGGGCGTACAACGCCGGCATCATTCATGATTGCGCCAGCAAATGTAGCTTTCATATAGATCTGAATTTTATCGGCACGTGGGCGGAAAAGGGAAACCGCGGTACCTGTTTTGCCAGCAATTTTCGATTTCAGCTCTTCGGTTTTTTGCTGATAAGCTGCGAGGAGTTTATCTCCTTCGGCCTGCTTGTTCACTGCTTCCGAATGCAGCTTGAGGTTCTCTTTCCAAGTCGTGCCCAGCGTCTCTACGAATACGGTCGGAGCGATTTCACCCAATTGCTTGTAAATAGCATCATGGGTATCCTTGTTGCCGATAATCAAGTCCGGTTGCAGGGCATCGATTGCTTCCATATTCGGTTCGTTGACCGATCCGATATTTTTAATTCCATCTGTATTTTTCAAATACTTAGGATAAGGATCTCCCGCTGCCAAAATAGAAGGGGCGCCGATCGGCACAATGCCCATCTCCAGCAGATTATCGAGTGCTCCGATGTCCAGCACGACGATCTTAGTTGGATTAGTTGGTACCTGCACATCTCCGTAAGCGTCTTTAACCGTCCGTGTATCGCTACTCGTTTCAGTACTTGCTTCATTAGTCGTATTGCCCGTGTTACTACCGTTACTACTGTTAGCCTTACCGTTGTTCCCGCTTGAGCAGCCTGAGACCAAGATTATAACCAGTAGTAGTAACATTCCTACTGTTCCTTTATTGCGACGGGTATGCATGGAATGACCGATCATGAAAACTTTCCCCCTGTGTCTAATTGATAATGATAATCATTACCTGTATTAGAATAACTTATGTTGAAAGGTAAAGTCCATGCACAAACATTTAGATCTCATAAACTATTTCATACTTAGCCCTGTTATTACAGGGGAATGAGGATAAATCAGAGCATTCATACTGAAAAGAGGGATCACCGTCGAAACGGTAATCCCTCTATTAGCTTCTACAGGCTAATGGATAGATGCTACTTCTGCACGCCCCATGAAATTGTGCTGATGGAGTCCATTTCATTTTTGGTCAAAGCAAACCTCATCGCATTCACATTTTCCTGCGCATGGCTGACTTTAGTAGCGCCTGGAATAGCAAACACTGTGTTTCCATTTGCGTTTATCATCCAATTCAACACAATTTGCGTAGGCGAAGCGTTATATTTCACAGCGAGCTTATCAAGCTCAGTGATGAGTGGTTGTGATTTTTTCAAACCGGACGGTCTGAACGCCGAGCCAAATTTTCTCGGTCCCTTGATAGCACGGACAAGGGCTTCATCCTTATGGAATTTACCGCTTAATATTCCTTGCTCGAGTGGCGAATAGGCAATAATAGCAACTCCAAGCTCTTTAGCTGTGTCTAAAATTCCGTTTTTCTCGATTTTACGATCCAACAAGCTGTATTTAACTTGATTGGATGCCAAACGGAGGCCATGTCCTTTCAGCACTCGATCCGCTTCGCGCATTTGCTGGGCGGAGAAGTTGCTGACACCGACATGTTTGATTTTTCCTTGCTTTACCAGTTTAGCCATGGCATTCATTTCACTAGCCACTGAGGAGAACGAATAAGGCTGATGTACCTGATGCAGATGGATCGTCCGATGATCAAGCATTTGCAGTCGCTCATCGATTGTTGCACCAATACTGCTGGCCGTGCGGAAAACAGGCCACCATTTTGTAGCGATGTGGGCTTCCTCTGCCAAGCGGGTATTCGTTGTTTTCAAAGCGGCGGCTAACATTTGCTCCGACTCGCCATGACCGTAAAATTCAGCGGTATCAAACCAATTAATGCCTCCGTTTAAGCTAGTTTGGACGATGTTAAGCACGGATTCAGATGGGAGAGTTGGCCAGAACTTTCCTGAGATTCCTGTTCCATTGCTGAACTGCCAGCAGCCCAGTCCAAGAGGAGAAAGCATTAAATCCGAATTTCCCAACTTACGTGTTATTGGAGTTGTTGTTGTTGTTTCCACTGTCATCGTAGTCACCCATTTCCTCTATTTTTTAAGCCGATATTCCTTTGAAAAACAGTTCGAAAGTGAACGCCATTTGATTCGCCAGCTTTTCATCTCCCAAGCCTTTGCCCCAATACAGTAAAACGCCGTCATAGGTTTGCACCGCAAGATCTACGATTATTTCGGCTGGCATGGCTGGGCTGATTTCGCCTCTTGCTTGGGCAGCTGTTATGATATCCGCGAGAATCTGCTTGAACGAATCATTTTTCGTTTTTTCCAGCTCCAGCAGCTTCTGATGAGTTAGGGTGGACTGGAATAAAGCCAGTATCAACGAGCGGTCCCCTGGCAAACGCCTAACCATTTCCATCAGGAATTCTCTTACAAGTGGAATGATCGGGCCTGGGTGGTGGCGTAATTTAGATAACTCTTCGGTAACCAGCACCAATTGAAAGTCGCAAAGAACCTCTTCCTTGCTCTCAAAGTAGTTAAAAAACGTCCCTTTGGCCACACCGGCATGCTCTGTGATTTGATTTACCGTTGTCGAGGCGTAGCCTTGCTGTGAAAATAGCTCTACAGCACAGTTGATGATGTTCTGCCGTGTAGCTTTTTTCTTTTCTTCGCGGTTCAAGATGACCAGCTCCATGTATGATGTTCTCATTGAACAGCCGTTCAAGGATAATTATGACCATAAGTATAATATTATTAATAGATTTTAGCAATTGGACTTTATGAGATTGAATATGAAGTCATATGTAATGTTCATATATAGTGTAGGGGTATAGTCTTAGATTTAATGACTATTGGTCATGTAATGAGTAAAAAAGAACCGCAGGAGCTTTAGCTCAAGCGGTTCATCTTTTTGATTCGGCTCAGCTAGCTTCAACCGTCATATCCTTAACTCTAATGGGTGAAGCTCATACGCTAACGAAACTCAGAGAGCTTATTTCCACTCAATAAGGGTTGTGCGTCATCTAACGGAACTGAGAAGCGTTATTCTTATGCCGGGCGTATACTTACCGCCTCAAAAACAAGTGAACGATTCTATCCGTTGGAGGTCCAAACCGGAGAACATCCAGAAGAAGCCATTCCAGCGGAACCCGGAGATCGAGGTGCGGCCGATGAAAACGGGATAAAACCAGAATCCTGCTCCGTTCCGCGGCCAGATATAAGTGTAGCGGAACGCACAGCCGGCGATAGCGCCGGGATCAACGGCGAATACGCCGAAAGGCTTCGCCGGAATCGTTTGCGGCGGTGGTGAAGACGGAGGCTGAGGCCCGCCGCCGGGTCCGCCCGGTACTCCACCCGGGAATCCTCCGGGAGGTCCACCAGGGGGTCCACCCGGAAATCCACCAGGAGGGCCGCCTGGAAATCCACCAGGGGGTCCACCTGGAAATCCTCCGGGAGGCCCGCCCGGAAATCCGCCTGGGGGTCCGCCTTGCGGACCAGAAGGGAACAAGAAAGACAAGCTGATCACTCCTTTTTAGTTAAGCTGGTTCACAGTGGGTCACACTAGCGTGATAGCGAGCAGGTCGAACAGCACGAGAGGAAGAATGACGTTGTTGTAGGGAGTTGCCGCCCCCGGAACAAAAGCGCGGGAATTGCCCTCGTTGGATAAACTGAGGTAGACGATGCTCCGGTCACAAAGAACGATAGTCCCTTCGTACACTTCGCCATCCATAGTCTCGACCTTGACGAGTCGATGGGCGTTCTGGGCACATAGCTGGTTAAGATGATCCTTAACGGACCGCAGCGTGTGGTGGGCATACGTTTCACATTCATAGATCGGCGCCAGCGCATGCTGGGTCTGATAGAACGAGCTCATACCAATGACCTCCGTTTCGTGAAAACTCAAGGTATCCTATGCAGGAGCCTAGATGGGGGTGACATTTTAAAAAAATGAAACCTAGATGCCGAACCAGCGTATAACGGTTTAACTATCACGCTTGACGCAACTGCATAGAGACTCCGAAGGGGAGTAGCTGCCACAATAAAGTCGTCAATCCGAGAGTGAGAGCTCTCCGGCTTTATTGGCAGTGCCGAATCGGCATTGTTAGCGAGACCTTTGTCCTTGTGAAGAGACCGTCGTCTCTTTTGAGGTCAAGGGTCTTTTTGTATTCATCAAGCAACTGAATGCCGAAGAGGGGGATTAAGATGGACTTTGCATTATTAATGGAGTATGGGTGGGTGTTGCTCGTCCTGATTGCGCTGGAGGGATTGTTAGCGGCAGATAACGCGCTCGTGCTGGCAATCATGGTTAAACATTTACCGGAGCAAGAACGTAAAAAAGCATTGTTTTATGGCTTGGCTGGTGCATTTGTATTCCGCTTGGCCTCGCTGTTCATCATCTCCTTCCTGGTCGATGTATGGCAGGTGCAGGCGATCGGAGCGCTATATCTTCTGTTTATCGCAATCAATCATATTTACCGCAAGGTCATTGTTAACAGAGCGAAGCAGAACGTTGAACCGCATTCTGGTGTAGAACCCAAAAAAGCGGGCTTCTGGAAAACGGTCATTAAGGTCGAGCTGGCCGACATCGCTTTTGCCGTTGACTCTATTCTGGCAGCTGTAGCACTGGCGGTTGCACTTCCGGAAACACCACTGCCGCAAATCGGCGGTATGGACGGCGGTCACTTCATCGTTATTTTCCTCGGCGGATTCCTTGGCTTGCTGATCATGCGCTTCGCAGCCAACTGGTTCGTGAAAATACTGGAAGAGCGTCCATCGCTTGAGATCGCCGCGTTCGCCATCGTAGGTTGGGTAGGTGTCAAGCTGGCCGTTTATACGCTGTCTCATCCGGCGCTGGCCGTTATCCCTTATGGATTTGCCAAGTCGGCGGGTTGGAAGTTGACGTTCTACGGTGTCTTGATCGCTATCGCGGTATTCGGCTGGTTCATGTCCGGGCGCAAAACCAAGACGCAACAGGAAGCTGAGCCGGTAAAAGCGGAATTCCCGGAATAACGCGATAATACCAAGCGATAACAAACAATTAGAGTTTAATTAGGCACTGCAGGGGCATTATGTCCCCGGCAGTGCCTTTTTTCATTGGAAAATAGCCGTGTTCTACGGATTTGCAACACATTCACAGATCTGCTTCTTTCCCGTTGTGAGCCCTAAAACCTATGATTGGCCTATGCCGCGGACTCAACCGAAACAGCGAAAGGAAGGAAGTGCAACGCCGATGCAGCAGCTGTCGTTCTGGAAGGATCTTAGTCGTTATCGTCAAATGTATCTACTGGCTTTGCCCATGATTCTGTTCTATCTAATCTTCGTCTACGTTCCCATGTACGGCATCGTAATCGCTTTCAAAGACTACTCTGTTGTGCAGGGCATCCTCAAAAGTCCGTGGGCTGGACTGGAACATGTGAAGGCAGTATTCGCCAATCCCTTTTTCCAACGTGCCTTCGTGAACACCCTTCTTATCAGCCTTGGAAAAATCATATTCGGATTCCCCGTTCCCGTTATACTCGCGCTGCTATTGAACGAGGTACGGCATCGCTGGTTCAAGGGATTGTTCCAGAATATTATGTTCATCCCTTATTTTCTTTCATGGGTCGTATTTGCAGGCATCATTGAAAATCTATTTAACGGCTCAGGCCTCATTAACGGCATCCGTGCAGGGCAAAGCCTCGAAGTCATCCCATTCCTGGCGGAGGGCAACTGGTTTCTCGGCATTCTGTTCGTGAGCGACATTATTAAAGGAGCGGGCTGGGAGACAGTCGTTTATCTGGCGGCGCTAACAAGCATTGATCCCCATCTCTATGAAGCTGCAGAATCGGATGGAGCGAGCCGTTGGAAGCAGACGCTGCACATAACGTTGCCTGGCATCGCCAGTACAGTTGTACTCCTGCTCATTTTGCGGGTCGGCTACTTGATGTTCGCAGGCTTCGAGCAAGTGTTCTCTCTCTATTCCCCGATCGTGTATGGGGTTGGCGACATCCTGGATACATTCGTTTATCGCATGGGCATCGAGCAGGGGGACTATAGCTTTGCGGCAGCAGCGGGTTTGTTCCAAGGTCTAATCGGACTGATTCTGCTGTTCACTGTTAACCAAATCGCGAAGAAAACCGGCTCCCCAGGTATCTTCTGATCGGCCCGGAAAGGAGACCTTGTTCATGATCAATCGCAGCCCCTGGTATTCCCAGGCCGTTCTTATAGGCATCCTGACGCTATTCATGCTGGCCATTCTGTTCCCGTTTTATTACGTGATCACCATCTCCGTCATGCCGAACGAGAACTATGTATCCAAGGCGTTTCATCTATTCCCGGACGGCTTCACCCTGGATTATTACAAGCTTATTTTCAATGACAATCGCTTGGTCAACGCGCTCGGTGTCTCCGTATTCGTCACTGTCGTGGGCACATTTCTCAACGTTGTTGTTACCGGCGCCGGCGCTTATGTACTGGGCAAAACGCATCTGCGACTGCACCGGACGCTCAACCTAATGGTCATCATCCCGCTGCTGTTCGGCGGCGGCATCATTCCACTGTATCTAGTCATTCGAGCGCTTAATTTAACGAACAGCATCTGGGGTTTGATCATCCCGTTTCTGTGCAACTCGTTCTACGTCATTCTGATGAAAAATTTCTTCGCTTCGCTGCCCGTTGAGCTGGAGGAAGCCGCGTACATCGATGGTGCAAAGGAGATCAAGACGTTCTCGCGCATTATCGTACCGCTCTCCAAGCCGATTATGGCCGTCATGACGCTGTTTTACGGCGTGTTCCACTGGAACGAATTTTTCTGGTCCGGCATTCTGGTCGCTCCGGATAAATACCCCATGATGGTGTTGCTCCGACAGCTCATCCGCAGGGTAGACACCCAGATGCAAGTCCAACTTCCCGGGCTGATTCCGATGTCACTCACTTCCGCAATCATTATCGTGATGGTCGTTCCGATCATTCTAATCTCACCGTTCATCCAGCGCTTTTTCATCAAGGGCATGGTGGTCGGCGCGGTCAAGGCATAGAATGGGCGCTTTCACGATGTTGATTTATAGGCATGATTTTAAAGGGGGATGAAGGTATGGCTTCTGTATGGAAAAGAGCTCCACTCGTTCTGGTTTTAATGTTGTTCGTTCTTGCTGTTGCTGCATGCAGCTCGAATTCGAAGGAGGAGAACACGGGGGGTCAAGCTACGCCTGTTGCCAGCCCGGGTGCCAGCGCTGTACCGTCCACCAAGCCGGAGCCGTCTAAGGAGCCGGCGCCGATCTCGATCTATAGCTATGATCGGACGGACTACGGCAGCGACCGGGTCGTACAGGAGATCGAAAAACAGACGAATACAAAGCTGTCGATCCAAGCCGGTATCCCGTGGGATCCAGAGCAGTTGAACGTTATGACGGCAACGGGTAATTACCCGGATGTCATCACGATCATCGACAACGATACCTTTGACCGTACCGGCCAATGGATCAAAAGCGGCATCCTGTCCCCGATTACGGATGAGATGCTGGAGCAATTGCCTAATTTGAAAGCGCTGTTAACGCAGCCTGAGTTCAAAGACTTGAAGGTAGACGGCAAGTACTACCTGATTCCGATGCGCGATGAGCCGCCGCTTGGCTCAGCCGGTCAATTCGTTTTCCAAATTCGCCAGGATTGGCTCGACAAGCTTAGCTTGCCGGTTCCGACAACGACGGATGAGTTTTTTGATACGCTGATGAAGTTCAAAACGGGAGATCCAGACGGCAATAAAAAAGCGGATTCGTATGGACTGATTACGAACGGGCTCGACAAACTTGTGAGCTACAGTGTAGGATTTTTCGGAATTCCGCATGATGAGCGGAGCACGGGCTTCCTCAAAGTGGGAGACGGTTATGAGTACTGGGCGGTCCAGCCGCAGACGAAGGAAGCACTTAAATGGGTCAAAAAGCTATATGAAAATGGCCTCATTCATCCCGATACACTCACTCAAACGAACATTACGAAGACGCGTCCGGTATTCGCGGAAGGCCGTATCGGTGTGACGGTTGAGAACATGAACTTTGATCAGCTCGTTAATCGCAACACGGCCTTGAAGCAGAATGCACCGGACGGTAAAGTCGTTCAAATGTCTGCACTCAAAGGAACGGACGGCGCTTTCGGTTATTCCAAAGGTAATGGACACTGGGCGTACACGGCGATTTCCAGTCAGGCTAAGGACCCGCTTGCCGCGGCGAAACTGCTTGATTTCCTAATCTCGGAAGAGGGTACGAAGCTGAGCACTGTCGGCATCGAGGGCGTCCACTACAAGATGGAGGGCGACAAGCTCGTCTGGAATGACGAAGAGAAGAAGAAGGACCCTGGCTTCAACGTCAACACATCCGGGCAGTTCCATGAGCTGAACTGGGGACTTGTACGCTGGTCGCCAATGGTTAGTGAGTTCTATATTAAAGCGTCTGAAGCCGGTTATCCGGGTTATGGAGCTTTAATTCAGGAGAACCTTGACCGCGTCAACAAATACCTGCTGGAGCCAGCATCCTATAATTTGATGAATGAAGAGTGGTCCAAATTCATGGGCACGGGCAAAACGTTGCAAAATGAATTCTTCATTCAGGCTGTACTCGGCAAAGTAGACATCGACAAAGGCTTTGATAAGTTTGTTGCCAGCTGGAAGGCTGCCGGCGGCGAAGCAGCGATGAAATCGATGAGCGATGCAATTGCAGCCAGCAATTCATAGCAGAAAAAAGGGAGATAGGGAAGGGGAAAACCTTTCCTATCTTCGCTTCCTTTTTCAGATTTTTCCGTTACAATGTGAGTGAATAACAGACGGAGGAGGAGTGGACATGGCGCGCAAGACTTGGCGATTATCAGGCCTGCTGCTGGCAGGCTTCATCGGAATGGCGGGCTGCAGCGCCCCTTCCTCCAGTTCTAGTACGGAGGCAATTGTGCCGATCAGCATCTACAGCTTCGACCGGCAAAATTACGGCAGCCAAGATGATCGCGTGCTGAAGGCGATCGAAGAGGCGACCGGGACGCGGATCTCGCTGCAAACAGGGGGCTGGGAGGACACGCAGCTCGATATTTTGATGGCGACGGGCGGTTATCCGGATGTACTTACGATCGTCGACAACGAAAAGACCGGCCGCTTCAACAAGTGGATCAAAGAAGGCCGAATCATCCCGTTCTCCGATGAGCTGATCGCCGGTTTGCCTTACTTGAGCGCACAGCTAAACAATCCCAAGTATGACGAGCTGCGAGTGAACGGTAAGCTGTACGGGTTGCCGCTGCAAGACGAGCTGCCGCCGGGCAGTGTGGGTCAACATGTGCTTATTTTGCGGCAGGATTGGCTCGATAAGCTCGGTCTACCGGTGCCGCAGACGCTGGAGCAATTCCGCAATACGCTGCTTGCTTTCCGCGATCGGGACCCCGATGGGAACGGGCTTGCTGACACCTACGGCATTATCGGCAACGGGTTGCCTTCGCTCGTCCGCAATCTGATGGGCGCTTGGGGCATTCCGATTGATGCCAGGAGCACTGGCTTCCTTCAGGTTGGCGACGCTTATGAATATTGGGTCGTCCAACCCGAGGTGAAGGAAGCTCTCCGGTATGTGAAGGAGTTGTATGATGGGCGGCTTATTCAGCCGTTCACGTTGTCTGCAGCTACGAACGTCCAAGTTAGGCCGAGGTTCATTGAGGGGCGCGTCGGAGCGATGTTCGACAACGCCAACTTCGAGGAGCTGCTCAAGAAGCAGGAGCAGCTTCGTCGCAACTTCAAGGATGCCGAGCTTATGGAGGCGGCTGCCTTGGCGGGTCCAGATGGCAAGCGCGGGTACAGCGTTGGATCTGGTTTCTGGGGTTATACGGTTCTTACCGATAAAGCGCAGAACCCTGCGGCGGTTGCCCGGCTGCTGAACTATCTGCTGTCGGATGAAGGGAACCGACTTACGCTGTATGGACTGCCGGATGTACACTACCGGGAGGATAAAGGGCAGATTTCCCTGCTGCTTGATGAGCGCAAAAACGATATCGGGTTCGGAACTTTACATCCCGAAGCGGCGCATGAGCTGAATTGGGGTCTCGTCAGTTGGACGCGGATGACCGAGACGGACTACTTGCGCTTCCGCGAATCCAGCACCCCCGGTTTTACCGATGTCGTTCAGGAAAACCTGGAGCGCATTAATCGCTATCGGATTGAGCCGGCCTCGTATAATCTCGCGACTTCACGGTGGGTTTCCTTCAAGTCGACCTCGGATGAGCTGACTGAATCGTATTTTGGCAAGATGATTATGGGTGAGCTGGACATCGACGGCGGCTTCGAAAAGTTCGTGAGCAAATGGATGGAGTCTGGCGGTGCAGAAGCGATGAGTGAGATGAGTGGGGCGCTAGTACGGTCTGCCGACACCGGATCGCCAGAATAAAGGAGCGATGACCATGACCACGTTCAGGAGGAGATTTCACGCCCGGCTGTCCCGAAGCCCACTACCGATTTATTTCTCGCTTGTCGTGATGCTTGTCGTGGTCATGTTGAGTTTGCCGATCTATACGATCTACACCAGCAAGCTTAAAAATCAAATTGCCATCATCCATAAATCGCTTATCGACCAGGTTCTGACTACGTACGACGGATTGCTTCAGGAAATTGACCGAACTTCAGTCCGATTAGTGGAGAATACCACTTTGAACCGTTTCGTCTTCCTGGAACAGAACGATCTGTTCGATAGTGAGGTAGAGTATCAGCTGCTTCTTAAAGAGCTTCACGGCATCATCGCCAATGAGGAGAAGTTCTATTCAAATATAGGCAGTATCTATCTGTATATCCCGAGGACAGACATGATTGTTACGAGCGATATGGTCATGCCGCTGGGCGAATATCCGGATCGAGACTATATCGCACTCGTCGCAGATGGGAAGCAGTCGGAGACTTGGAGCAGTGCCCGTATGACAAGCGCGAGGCTGGTCAGCGGCTACCCGGCGCCAGAGGAGGTCGTGACGCTCCATCGCAATTTGACCAATGACGGACTCCGTAATGATGCCGTTCTGCTCATTGATGTGCGAATGAGTCTATTCCGGCAGACGCAGAGCTGGCGTATGGAAAATCCGGCAGCCTTAATTATAGCGGGCAAGGATAATGGGCTTATTTTTTCGGAGACGGGCGGGCTGGATGATACCGGGGCGCTAATTTCAAGCGCGCTTGAGAAAAGGCTGGACGCGGAGCGTTATATCGAAGCCACGGCGCGATCGAATTACAATGACTGGAGTTATTCGGTGCTTATTCCGAAGCAGCGGCTGTTTGCCCCCATGCAATTCATCACCCGTATGACGTTTGCCCTCTCGATCCTTGTGCTTGCCATCGGATTTATTATGTCTCTCTACTTTAGCCGGAGATTTCATCGACCGCTGGAGGCGGCACTTGGCAAATGGGGGATCGGGATTGCCCCGGATGCGGGCCAACCGGAAAGCTCGGCGCGGGCAAGCTCGCTGCAATATGCGATTCAATCGCTTGTGCAGTCTACGCAGTCCTATGCGAGCCTGCTGGAATCCAATCAGAGTGCGATCCGCAGCTCAATGCTCTCTGGTTTGCTGAAAAATAATGAATGGCCTGCGGAGACGGGACTGGGGCTTCTCCCGATACGAGATGCGGCCTTTTACCAGGTGATGACCTGTGTACGTGACGAAAGTGAGGATCTCAGCGAGGGGGACAAAGGACGCATCCAAGCTGCCATTCACAACCTAACCAAGGAATGGTTCGCCGCGGAGCTGTCGGCATGCGGCTGCGAGCTTGTTCCGCTCGATGATTCCTCATTCAGCCTTCTTTTGTATGGCCTTTCGGAGGACCCGGATCAGCCGACGCAGGAGGAAGTCATGCAACTGCTTAGCAAGCTGCAGGAGCAGCTTCGTCCGTACCCGCAATTCGCCTGGACGTTCGGCATCGGGAACCGATATGGAGACGCGGAACTTATCTCTACGTCTTACAGAGAGTCCCAGCTGGCCGTACAGTATCGAGTATTTCGCGGCAAAGGCAGCCGGATTCCGTTCGCGGAGCTGCTCACGGATGAAAATCCTATCCAGACCCGCTCGGATGAGTGGATCAAGTACAAGGACCGAATCCTCTCGGGCATCCGCTCCCGCAATGTAGAATCGACCCGTCGCGCTGTCTTGGAATTATGCGAGTGGATGGAACGGACGCCGGGAAATAGTGGAGGTAGAATGTCTGGGAGCCGCACCGCGTGGTACCGGATCCATTATATGAGTTATTCGGTATTCAACGAGATGGAAAAACTGCTCCTTGAGCTGAATCTGGATCGATCCTCGGTTTATCCCGGAGAGCTGCCGTTCGGGAAGCTTATCGAGACCAATCCCACTATCGTCGAGATTCGGGCCATGCTGCTGGATGCCTGTGAGCGATTGATTCGGCATTTGGAGGAGCTGCCTTCGTCATCGAAGTCTTCTTACGTCACTTCAATTGCCGAATATATTCGCAATGAATACAGGGATCAGCAGCTGAGTCTGGAGAGTGCAGCGGCACGATTCGGCATGAACCCGAGTTATCTCGGTCAGCTTTTGAAAAAGGAAATGAACCGGACCTTCCTGCAGCTAGTAAGTGAAGTGCGGATGGAGCAAGCGAAGCGGCTGCTTACCGATCCGGCCATACAGATTCAAGATGTCGCTGCTGAGGTGGGATACGGCAATCGGTCGACGTTTATACGCATTTTCAAATCACAGGTTGGTATGACACCATCGGATTATCGCAATCGGATGTTGCTGGAGAAGAAAGGAGAGATCAGGGATTTTGAGCAAAACTGGATGGGATGAACAGGGTCTTCCATTATTACCGATGCCGAAGCATGCTCACAGGCTGGATGGAGTCTTGAAGCCGGCCGGCAAGCGGCTGGAGGTATGCGTGAACCCCGCGCTGGCGTGGCTCGGGGAGGTTATAAGTGAAGAGTGGACAGTACGGTTCGGCGGGGAGATGGATATTCGAATCGGCGAGGAAGATGATTGGCAGATTCGTATTGGTTCCGTCGATGAGGGGAATGTGGAGCATGCTGATAGAGTCGGCCATGATGATATAACGCAGGTTAGTAGCAGTCATGTCGATGAGAGCGGGCAGCCGCTTGGCGAGGCGGAGGCCCCGCCTGAAGTCGGTGGAGGGCTTCCTTCGTCCGAGGCCTACCAGCTGCGAATTGATAGCAGCGGCATCCGCATCGAGGCAACCGGGTACCGGGGAGCCTTATACGGCTGGTTTACACTGAGCCAGTGGCTGCATGCTCATCAAGGCGATGCTATTCCCGGACTTGACGTAAGCGATGCTCCGGAGCTGGAGCTGCGCGGATTTCATTTTGACCTGAAGGGTTCTGTGCCAAATCTAGAGTATATGCTTGGTGCCATTGAGCGGCTGGCTTCCTTCAAGATTAACACGTTGCTCGTGGAATACGAGGACCAGTTCGAGTTTGTAGGATTGCCCGACATTCATAAACCAGGGGGCTTGAGCGCCGGAGATAGGGATGTGCTGCTCGCACATGCGAGGCGCTACGGGATGGAAATGATGCCGGTTGTGCAATGTCTTGGGCATGTGGACTATATTTTGAAGCATGAGCGATATGAGCACTTGTCCGAAGACGGGCTGCTGTCGCAATTCTGTCCTGCAATGCCGGAAACGCTGGCGCTTGTGACCGCGATGATCGACGAGATAGCGGCCGCGCATCCGGATGCAGTCTACATCCACATCGGAGCGGACGAGACTTTGGCGCTGGGGCGCTGCGAGCATTGTCGTGAACGGATGGGCGGCGGAAATAAGGCGGATCTATATTTGGAGTACGTCAGCAAGGTTGCGGATTACGTATTATCGATTGGGAAAAAGCCGGTCGTCTGGGACGATATGTTCCATCTGGAGCGGTGTATTGAACGGGTCATTGAGCTGCCCAAAGGTACGGCAATTTGCTCCTGGAGCTATTACGAGTTCGGCGAGCCAAGCAATTGGTTCTGGTATGGCGGCGGGTATTACTCTTCGCAAAATTGGGAGAACCGAGATCCTGGCGCAGTGCCTGCGGGACCGAACTTGGAGGGACTGCCGGAAGAAGACCAAGCGGTCGTGCGGCAGTATTGGGATGAAGGACAGTATCCCGACTTCGGCGGATCGGCTGTGCCTTGGGTTCGGCATTACATGGAACAGGGGTACGAGGTGATTGGGGTTTCCTGTGCTCGCGGAGCAGACTTCATCAATCAATGGTCGGCTTATCCAGCGGACCGGGTGGCCAATGTTAAGTTTTGGGCGGGGCACGCGGCCAAACGCGGCATGACGGGTACGATTGCCTCGGCATGGACCCGGTTCTATTCTCTCTCTCCGCCAATCGAACATTGGGAGACGGGATGGTATCCAACTGTCGCGCAAGCGGCATACAGCTGGAATCCGTCCATGGACGAGTTCGAGCGCTTGTTCCGAAGTGTTTTTTTGGAAGGGGACGCCGAGATCTCGCAAGCGATGGATTGGATTCAAGCCGCTTGGGACACCCGGGAAGAAAACAATATGGGACGCAAAAGAGCCTACTACCAGGCATCTGTAAGGAAGCTCGAACCATTCGCTGGGCGTACTGATCCTTTGGGACGGTATGCGGAAGGTTTGCTGTTGTCGGCACTGTACGAGGATAGTGTGCTGGCACTCGAAAGCGGGCTGCGGCAAAACGAATGGCGAATGTATGGGCAGTTAGATAAAGGTCCAACAGATCGAGATTATATGGCGCACCGAGACTGGAACGGGCTCTGCAAAGCGGCGGATCAGGCGGTTCGTTGGGAAGAGCGGGCTTTAGCTTATTGCAATGCTTTTATGCCTCGGGACGAGGCGGGAGAACTTGTCGAAAGCAAGCTTCATGCCTACAGGGCAAGAATTAGGCTTCTAAGCCGGACATTGGGACGGGATTGCACTATTTAATTTGTCTCAAAATTCTGAATATGTATCAATATCCTCATTGTGGGTCTTCCCTACCTTGTGCGCTGTCTAAAGGGATGGAATAGTGAGGTTGAAGCCTAAGCTTCAATCCAGAATAGGGAAGGTGGAACAATGAGGATCAGTTGGAAACATGGATTGCTTGCCGTTTCTGCTTTGCTGCTGGTAACAACGGTTTCTCAGGCGGCGGTTCCGATGCCAAAGGCGGAAGCTTTTGATTGGTACGGCCACAACGGTTCAGGTACGTTCAGGGAGGAGTTTAATGGCACGGAGCTAGACTCGACAAAATGGCTCATCGCGGCTAAACAATGGGGAGGCGATAACAACGGAGTTGTGCCGGAGAACGTCAAGCTGTCTGGTGGTAAGCTCATTTTGGAAGCCCATGGCGACAGCTATACTGGCGATGTTCTTGGCCTAAAGAGAGACGGCTCGGCTCCCGGTGGTGTTAAGCAAGGCGGCAAACAGCGAGTCGGAGCTGCTATCGCTTCTCGCGATTATCTAGGTTCCGGTAAATATACAATGCGTGCGAAGGTCATCGGTAATATGGGCGTCGCCTCCACAATGTGGACGTTCAACTATCAGGAGTATTACCCTGGTGATCCTGAATTCCAACGTGCGGTGAATGCGGGGCTCGTGTCGCCTACGGCGGAGTATTATGCTTATAATCACGAGATCGACATTGAGCTGCCCGGTCGTCCGGGCGCTGCTCATACGGGGCAATCTTTTCAAAAAGCGCTGTTCAACACCTTCACGGGAGAAAATGAAGGCGAGTACCAAACAACGTATGGCAACTTGCCGGTCAATGTGGCCGACGGACAGTTCCACGACTTCAGCTTCGAGTGGCATACCGGCAGTCCAACGGAGGCAGCGCGCGTCGATTATTACATCGATAATGTCAAAGTAGCAACGAACACGAACTTTATTCCTACTAATGCAGGAAGGTTATGGCTTGGCGTTTGGTTTCCGAACACCTGGGCAGGCGGACCTCCAAGCTTTGATGTGAAACAGATGGAAGTGGATTGGTTCGAGTTCACTCCTTACAACGAGCCGGGAGATACTTGGATGCCAGAAACTTTTCCCGATGACGGTTGGGAGTCGATGGATTTTCGTCCTATGACTGGGGCGGAAATTAATCAGCGCAACCCGTCTGCCGGAGGCGTGTGGCGTGATGATTTTAATGGAACAACGCTTAATCCCGGTGATTGGCTCGTTGCCAAAAAGAACTGGGGAGGGCAGCTTGGCAATGGCCTGACCGGACAAAGCTTCAACGGCGGAGTGCATCCCGACAATGTAAAGTTGGATGGACAGGGCAATTTGGCGCTTGAAGCGCATGGAAACTACTACAACGGATTGCCTCTCGGTATCAACCGTACCGGTGCGCCGCGCAAGGATGGCAAGCGGGTCGGAGCAGCCATCGCGACCTCGCGGTATTTTGGCTCTGGCGAATACGAGGTGCGGATGAAGGTACCGAATGTGAACAACGGCTCGCCTCATGGAGCGGTTCCGGCGATCTGGACGTTCCATTATCAGGAATTCGATGAAGGCTCTCCAGAGTACGTTGCCAATAATGGCACCGGGGATTATTGGGCAAGCAATCATGAGATTGATATCGAGCTTCCCGGACGTCCAGGGCCCCCACACACGGGCATGACGTTCGAGAAGGCGCTGTTCAACACCTGGCAGGGGGAGCGGGAAAGCCCGCAGGAATACCATGCCAACTTTACGGATTTAGGTGAGAATGTTGCGATTACAGATGGCGGGTGGCATACATTCAAGTTCATCTGGGAGACGGGAGATACAGCACGCGGCGTCGTTCCAAGCGTAAAGTTTTATTTGGACGGTGATCTCAAGTGGACTGCAACGGGGGCAAACTACGTTCCGAATAAACCAGGACGCCTGTGGCTCGGTTATTGGTTCCCTCGGAACTGGGCGGGAGCGGCTAATTTCTCTACTTCCCAATTGCTGATCGACTATGTGAGCATCAAGCCGTATTCAACCGGCGGCGCTGTCGTTCAGTCTGAATCCTATCCGATGGATGGCTTCGCGGCTTGGGAAGAGTATCCTGGATACTGCTCGTCTCCATGTGGTGGAGGTGCGCCGACTCCAACGCCGAGTGCAACTCCAGGCGTGACGCCAACCCCAACGCCGGGTGCAACGCCGACACCAGGTGTGACGCCAACACCGACACCGAGCGTGACACCAACGCCGACGCCGGGTGCAACGTCGACACCGACGCCAAGTCCAACCCCAAGCGTGACCCCGACTCCAGGACCGAATCTTTTGGTTAATGGAGATTTCTCAGGCGGCATGAATGGATGGACTCAATCCGGGGGCAGTGCAAGCGTGACGGGAGGCGAAATGGTGCTCGCTTCGAATTCAGTTACGTCTCGAGCAGAGCAGCAAAACATCACGGTCACATCAGGACGCAAGTACAGGTTATCGGGAAATCTCAAAAATTCGAATGCCGCATCATGGACTTATCTGGGCCTGACGGGCAGCATGTCCAATGTGACGAATAGTCAGGGCAATACGAACAAGGAAGCCGGAATCAGCGGTACAGCTTATACTCAGGCGTGGATTGAGTTTACAGCTACCTCCAACACCGTCAGCGTTTATACTTCCTTCTACAAAGACCAGGCGGGGAGCGGTTATGCGGATCAACTGACTTTGGTGGAGATTCCTTGATCTGAGAGTACCCTTATCATGGTCGTCTTGTAGTCGGATTTCTTCATATCGGTTAGGCCGGGCGCATCTGCGCTCGGCTTTTTTTGACTAAAAGGCCAATAGGATATTAGCTAGTCCGCATCCCTGGTTTGAAGGGGAATAAGCTCTCTGAGTTCCGTTAGCGCATGAACAGCAAAGTTGGAGCAGATAAATTAATCCATTTTACTCAAAAAATTCAATAGAAATGACGAAAAATGATTCTATAGCCCTATGAAGACACTCGTAGGGATTATAAATCGAGGAGGATGGCAGGGTGCATATTCAATTAATCAATGCTGCCGGCGGATTGAAAGAGGTCAAGCTTGGGTTCAGTTGGACAACCTTTTTCTTCGGTTTTTTCCCGGCTCTGTTCAGAGGAGATTTGAAATGGGCTGCCATTATGTTTGTGGCTGCGTTTGCGGTAGGGTTCTTCACAGCGGGAATTGGGTTATGGGTTCCGGGACTTATCTTTTCTTTTATTTATAATCAGATGTACATCAAAGAGCTGCTGGAGAAAGGCTACTATCCCATCAACGAGCATGTAGAGCACCAAATGCGAGCTAGAGGAATTATTGCTTAGCTTAGATTGAGCTGAGCAGATGAGCAGGACATGGCACTGGGTGCCATGTCCTTTTCTGACTGTAATAGAGCCCTTTTCACGAAACCAATTCCTGGTATTTTACGTAAAAGAACGATCTGTACTAGGAAAACCGTTTGAGGGAGGAAGACACTTGCATCTAACATTAGATGGAATTGTTAAAAAATTCGATAACAAAAAGGTGCTTAAAGGCGCCACCTATCAATTCGAAAAAGGCAAAATCTATGGTCTGCTTGGCCGCAATGGTGCGGGGAAAACGACGCTTTTTAACTGCTTGAGCGGTGAGACTGAAATGGATGTCGGAAATGCTTTTCTGGAAGACGAGGGGAAGCTGCAAGAGCTGCAAGATACGGACATCGGATACGTCTATTCGCTTCCTATTCTGCCGGAATTTCTGACGGGTTATGAGTTCGTTAAGTTTTTCCAGGAGGCAAACCCGGACATGCGGCAGCCAGAGTCAGGTATTGATGCCTGGTTCGACCGGATGCGCATTAATGAACAGGACCGCCATCGGCTCATTAAAGGCTACTCACATGGAATGAAAAATAAGCTGCAAATGCTGCTATTCCTCATCACGAAGCCTCCGGTCATTCTACTAGACGAGCCTCTGACCTCGTTCGACGTCATCGTCGCGCTGGAGATGAAGAACATGCTTCGGGAGATGAAAAAGGATCATATCCTTATTTTCTCCACTCATATTCTGCAGCTAGCAACTGATCTGTGCGACGAACTGGTCGTGTTGAACAATGGACAGCTCTCTTCAGTACCGTCGGAGCTGCTGCATAGTCCTGACTTTGAAAGCTCCGTCATTGAACTGCTAAAGGATGAGCCGCATGGTTAGTACCTATCGCATCCTGCTGGCGATTCAGGTCTCGTCCTTCGTCAATCGGCTCATCTATTACATCCGTAGGATACCGTGGATCGGCAAGCTGTTGCTGCCGGATACGCTCTATGCTCGCACTGGATTAAAAAAGGCAGCTTCCATAGCCGTGTTTATACTGGGATTGTTTTGGGCCATCGCCAATAAGTTTATTTACCTTGGATTTGTGGCTCTTTATCCCGTGTATGAACTGTCCGATAAGGGTTCGCTCAATGATTCACTTCCCTTGTTCCTGAACATACTGCTGCCTCTAAGCTTCGGCATGGGCTGCATCTGGAATGCGAGAGTGCTGGAGACGAAAAGGGATAAATATATCGCCGTCAAGCTCATGAGGGTGCGGGCAGATCGATATATGAAAGCTACTTTGACTTATCGCTATGTACTCTTTTTTATATCTTTCCTGATCGCTTTGTTGGTCTTCATTCCGCTATTCGGCGGGACCTCCCTTGAAGCGCTATTAGTCGCTCTTAGCATCACGATGTGGAGATTAGTATGCGAGTACGGCCATCTCAAGCTGTTCGAACGAACGGGAATTGTGCTGATCAAAAATAACGCTATTGTCTGGCTCAGCATTGCAGCTGGAGGTATCGCGGCATATGTCCCGGCTCTGCTTGGCAATACCCACGCTTACGGCAGTATTTTAGTATCGCTGCCAGCCGTAGCTGTGGTCACGGTGCTTGGGGTGGCTGCGGCAGTACTGATGTTTCGTTATAAGTTGTATTTACGAGCCGTCAACGCCGCCACCAAACGCGATGATCCGCTGCTGAACCTGGGCAAGATGATTTCAGACGCTCAAAGAGCAGATGTCGAATCGAAGGCCGGCGACTTTGACACGGAAACCGTCGTTTTGCAAAATGGTAAAGCTTCGAGGCGTCAGGGACATGATTTTTTAAACGAATTGTTCTTTACTCGACATCGCCGCCTCATTCGTAAACCGCTCTTGGCGAGGCTCGCCATCATCGGAGGGGCAGGCGCTGTTGGCAGTGTGGTGATGGCCAGCTTGGGTTTAGAGACAGAGGGCTGGTCCTTGGCCGTGGCCGCGGTATTTCTGCCGGTTCTGATGTTCCAACTGACGGTTGGAGATCGGCTGTGCCGGGCTTTATTTTACAACTGTGATATGCCCCTGATGCGCTACAGCTTCTATCGGGAGGCGGCTTGGCGGCATTTTCGTATCCGGCTGTTACGGCTCTGCGGCATGAATCTGATAACTGGGGCGGCGCTGGCGGCCGCGTCCACAATAGTTGCATTCGCCGCGGGCATGTCTCTATCTACAAACGAGCTGCTGCTTCTGTGGGCGCTTATCCTGATCCTATCCCTACTGTTTTCGGTGCATCATCTTGCGCTGTACTACCTCTTGCAACCTTACACGACGGAGATGAACTCCAAAAACCCGCTCTTTTTTGGCGCAATTATGGTCGTATCAGCCGCTTGCTGGATTCCGATCATCCTGCAGCCATCCTTGCTTTCAATGACGGTCGGGGCGGCCATTGTGCTGGTTGTTTACTTGCTCGTAGCCGGCATACTGGTTAGGCGAATCGGGCCGCGGACTTTCCGTGTGAAATGAAGCTACTTATATCAAAAGGCATCACCAGAGCTTATCCGCTCTGGTGATGCCTTTTTTGGAATACTCGCTACTGGTAGCGATGGTCAGATGCAAAGGGTTTGTTCTTGTTAGAACAACCCGAACCACTTTTTGCAGACGTTTTTCCGGCTCGGCTGAACCAGTTCGGTCACTCCGGCATTTTTGATTTTGCCATACAGCTCCTCGGCTCCATGCTTCAGGCTGAAATCCATCTCTTCCTTGTATAGTGGAATCAAGCCAAAGAAGTGAACCGCTTGCTCTGCTGATACAGACAAGGTGAAGAAATCCTGGAGCGGCTCCACGGTGGACGGAATCGAAACCATCATACCGGATAGCTTGGTTGTAGGAGCATAGGGCTCAGCGGGATTGCCATTTGGAATTGTATGGGCGGCATAGAGCCAGGTGTTGTATTCATGCGGCAGGCGAGCTAGTGTCTTCAGAGCACGAATAGGCCAGTAGTGCTCTTCTTGGCGGAAGCTCTCATCCGATAGCGACCAATCTGGAGGAAGGCATAACATTAGCTCAGCATAACGGAAATCCTCAGCTCCATTTGGAACCGTCATCGGCAAAAGTCCCATTCCACAGGTGACAAGGGTATGATAATTCCGCTCCGGCGTAGGAGCGACAAAAAGAATATCCAGATGAACATGATCGGACAATAGCTCGTGGAACACATTTGTAACAGGACCGATCGTGGACTCGACGTGACTTGTTACCAGATCGAGATAAGCTTCGTTCTCGTGTACCTCGACGGCTGGCTGTTCCTTGGCTTCATGATGCAAAATGGGAACGCCTGATGCTGAAAAAGTAGTCGTACTCATAGGAAAACCCCTCATTTAGTAGAAGTAAATAATGGTATTTATCGGAGGTTATAGGGAAAAGATGAAGCGACTCCTAAAATATTGATCCCAATGTCCCATCGTTTGACAGCAGGGTGAGCGGGAAGTATGATAACTTCGATGTTAGTTATTTAGTGGATTAGTAAATTAAAGTTTAAAGAAACGAGGGGTGACAGCATGGAGATGAAGATTCCAACTACCTTGAAGCATAAACCGGTCATCGTGTCGGAGAACTACGGTCAAGTGGACGGCCGCTATGCGCCTGATTCCGATGCCAAAGGGCTGTCGCTTGGCCTGGCTCAGTGGAACGATCGGGGTAAAGTAGATATTTCGGCTAAAGTATGGCGTCATACGGGTGGCAAATGGTCGAGGCAGTCCGAGGAGCTTCCGCTCCACCGTGTGCTGGATTTGTCGATTCTGGTTGCGAGCAGTATGGTTCATTTCCGTGAAGCGTACCGGCATGAGAACCTGTATGATGCAGATCAGCCTGTGCTGGACCGGATCGGCCTGCAAGGCGATGCGATGACAGTAGCAGTATGTACGGACAACGAGCGGATTAACGAGGATATTCGCTTGTTTAATCAGGCGCTGAGCGATGATAGTGAATTGATCGGAGAGCGGCTTAAAACATTGTCCCGTCTGCTCAAAGAGATGGGGTATTGATGCTCCGCATCGTTTAAGCTGGACGCGGAAAAGCGGCATCAGAGGGATCGTGAGTCATCCTTCGGATGCCGCTTTTTATTGAAGCCTATTTTCTGTGTTTTTAAAGTCCTGACGACGCTTGCTGCAATAGCGGCTCTAGCAGCTCAACGTCTACTTTTTGGCTGGCGGACAGCTTGATCGTCTTGCGCTCAGGCGGCCCTTCAAAGGCATCCGGCCATTCCAAGCCGTCCGCATTAAAAATCGTAAAGCTAACGGCACTTTTGGCGACGCTAATGACTGCGGCATAACTGCCGTTTTTAAGAAAATGAGGCTTCTTGTACTGAATTCTCTCCTGAACGTCCGGAACGACCCGGTGAACAAGCTCCCGCAATGAGGAAGCCGCCTGTACTTTCCACTCAGCATCTAGCTGCTCGATATAGTCGATTACTTCTTGATTCAAGGAGCGTCCCTCCTAAATTTGGTTTCAACACAGAGTTCGTTGCGAAGGGACCGGGTTCCTTTTACGAAGGGGGGAACCAATGCTAGAAAACTCAGCCGATATTAATTTTTCTACTCACAGGCTGTTTCTTAGAACAAAACACCCAGCTCGATCCCAGCCGATTTTGTAGCGTTAAAGAACGATTTTCTGAGTGCTCGGAATAATGATTACATAGAATGCAGCACCTTTTGCCGCAAGTTTTCACTAGGCTGCCGACAGGACGCCAGCTGCAGCGCCCATAAAACGGCTCCTGCAACAGGAGGGGCCTTCAGCAATAGAAAGTGGCACTCCGTACCAGGCAGCAGCTCTCGCACCTGCTGCTCATACAGCTCGCGCAAAATCGGCGGCGATGCCTTCACCCATACGGAGCCGGCCAGAATGATATCGACCGGTCCACGTCCAAAGTCGAGCCCGCGAATACAGCCAGCGGTGGACAGCGCCATCTGCTTGGCGGAGCTGCGCACCGCTTCCATTGCGGGGCCATCGCCAGCCTGCGCTGCTTCGAGCAGCAGCGTCACCAGGTCTGCCGCTGGGAGAGTGCGGGCAAGCATGCCCTCTAACCCGCGGATGGAATCGATCCGATTCCCTTCTAGATCGAACAGATAGTAGTCGGTTTTGCTGTTTCCGCCGTCGACTCCGATAACGTAGGATGCTAGGCAATGCGGGCTGTCTTTCATGTACGAGCTCCTTTCTCTCTATTTATCTAGAAATAGCCGAGACGGGTAAATTTCACGGTTTCTTTTGTTTATTGTATTTCCAAGTCGATTGGAATATTTGGTAAATTATTATATCATGTACAGTGAATGAGATCAGATGGTAGGAAGAGATTAATTCAACAAGTAGAGGTCATAATGTCGACGAAATAAGGGAGCAAAAATATGACTGTCGTAGGCATGTTAATAGCGCTTTTTATTACTCTTCTCTCCATAGTTTTTCTAGGACCATATGGAGCAGCCATTCTGCCCATCTTGTTATTTGGTATGGTATTTAGCATATACCAAAAGAACAAGCAGATTTATGAAGACGTGAAGTTGATTAGAGAAAAATTAGGACTGCTTAGAGAAGAGGAGGAAATAGAAAGAGAAATTCAAAAAAGTAAAGATGAATACAATAAATCAGATCCTGAAATCAAGGAAATTGATTTTTTAGAACGTTCAGAGATTGATAAAGAAATTGAAGCTGAACTTGAAAAATACATAAATGATAGTGAAATCAAGGAAGACAAAAAGGAATGAGATAACATTCAAATAGTTGCTCTTTACGTTATCCGAAGAGGTGAGGTGATGGAGACAATCAGAATCTTAAAAATTGATCGAAGGGAGTGTGAAATGAAAAATGGAACCTTTGAAAACGAGAAAAGTTGGACATACTGTTCACTAGAAAAACTCGATTCGGAGGAACTTATCATAAAGAAAAAAAGAAGCGCTCATGTCAAATTGAAACCTCGTTCAGGGCATTAAAATACACGGTCAGTCTGACGAATATACATGCAAAGAAACGAGAGTTCGTCACTTAAGAGATTTTCGCAAGATAGAGGTATGCGTAATTTAATAGTTTTCTTGATTATCAGCCTTTAAAAAACTGTACCTCCAAAGTTAGATTTTGTCTAACAATCAGAAGTACAGTTCATCTCATTACTTATGACGGCCTGAATCTTTTAATTATGTTTATAGCTAAGAAGACGACACTTATACAGAGTAAATAAACTCTGTCCACTTTAAGGATAACCGCGGTATATGTATCAGAGCCATCCCTATAAAAAGAATATTTATTGTACAACAATTCATGTTCAATATTATAAGAACGGCCAGAAGCATCCATAATTGTTTTAGTGCTACTAAGATCGAATATCCAACAGGCTAGTAAGTAAAAAAGTATTAGCACCGCTGTTAAAGCTAGTTTTTTATTCATTAGGCATTAGTCCAAGCTATGAACCCATTCTTAATGTATTTGAAATTTCCAATATTTAAATAAGTTTTGATTAAAGTGATAAGTGCGCTTTCAGTTGTTGAGCCGGTGTGATTAGTATATATAAGTATACCCGCTGCATTATTCCATACGTCCATTTCATTCGCAAGTGCAGTACCCGGATTATGCTCTTCATGAATATCACCTGCTTGTTCGTCAGTGGTAAGTAATCCTTGTCCCACTTCCTCTACAATTTGTTCATAAACACTCATACTATAAACTGGGTATTGTTCTACAATTTCTTGAGCTGAACCAGAGACACTAGTGGACTTTTGTGTACTATCAGTTGCAAATACAGTGCCTGTAGAAACGAATAGCATAGTCGTTATTGCAATGGATGCTACTAAACTTCTTTTTTTCATAAAAAATACCTCCCAAAAATTAGAATAGAAACATTGAAAATTATTCTAATATTCCCAATTAAATTATTGCGAATATGTTCATAATTAAGAAAGCATCTATAGAACTAATTTAAGTGCCTATCTCAAAATAATTGGGTAATAAGGGGTACTTTGCTAATCGACAACATTAGGGCCGCTGAACACAAAGGAAGAAATTCAAATGAAAGAGCCGTTCAAACGCATGATTACGTTGAAGCGATCGGATATGAGTTGAAAGGATCCTTATATTTATATTTAGGCCCCTGCTTTTTTTTGCATTGCGCGTCTAGCGCAGCGGTAAGTCGTTGCCAATTCCGGCCGCCGTTCCTGGCGTAGCCGGGAACGTTCCTTATCCATGAAGGGTTGTTCTGATTTAGATTTTGAATTGGTTTGGCTCCGGAGTAGGGAGAGCCGAAGAATTAAAGGTAAAGTGCTGGAATACGGGGGAATATAGCTGGCCTGTCTTGGTAAAGGATTGAAATTTAATGCTGCAGCTCACAAGAGCATCGAAATAGATCTAGGACTTGGTTTCATACCGAATTAGCTTCTGAGCAATGGAGAAGAACGCTTTCTGCGACACGCGATCTGGTGGAAACTCAAACATGCCAACTTGCCGGCCATCGAGATCCAGGCCCCAACCAAAGGAATCTTTTCGAATCGAAGGGATCCGGCAATCTGCATATTGATAAGCTTTTGTCTTAACCCATACGCCGGATGGGATGGTGATAGCCTCCAATTGTGGCATAACACAGATACTTGGTGGGAGGAAGGTATGAAGTTATGGCATGAAGTTGCTTATGACGTAAATGCGACGAATTGGTCCGATTACCCGTTACTCACCGATGAATTTGTTTTATTTGTTGACTGGTTAGACATAGATGTCCTAGATGGTGATCTTGAAAAGAGTATTCCTCTTTGGAAGTTGGAAATTCTCCAATCCAAGGGATTGCTGCCAACAACTTAGGGCGAAATAAGTTAAGTCACCATCAGCGCTCTCATCGCCGCAGCTTCGCTTCCGTTCACAGCTGCGGCAACCGTTTCACGCCCATATGCCTCCATCCCACCACCCGCATAGTGTCACAAATATGAGCATTATCCAGCCCACGCACGGGTACCGGCTTCGCACCATCCTTCCCAATGACCGCCTTAATCTCCACTGCATCCGTATCCTCCATGAAACCCATCGCGCCCTGGTTCAGCAAATTGACGACATGCTCCTCCTGCTTATCATTCCCAATGGCATCCACCAGGCTGATCGCCACCTCGGAGTAGTTGGCACCGCCGCGCGAAGCAAGCAGCTCAGGCTTCGCATGCAACTCCGCATGCAACTCCGCATCGGAATAGAGCGCCAGCAATTATTCCTCGATTTCCATGCAGCGCTGGCCGCGCGATTTTTCGGTGCTGCGCAGCAAATCTAGCTTTTTCGTTTTGAAGTAGTAGTATTTCAGGTAAGAAGAAGGGATGGCTCCAACGAACTGGACCCACTCGGGGCTGAAGCCGCTTGAGGGAATGGTTTTCAATTTTAGTTTAAATCAATAAATCCGCTTGGAATGCGCTGGACTCAATGTAAAATTTCGTAATCGCACTATTGTAATTAATGGGCCGAGCGTATACGATAATGGCGCTGTACCAGTCAAGCGGCAGGAGGCGGCTTATGGCAATAAATGACAATGTACTGATCAAGATCCGAGAACGTAAGGACAGTCTCACTCCTGTCGAGCGCAGGGTCGCGGAGTATATCCTCGATAACAAGGAAGAGGTACCCCATCTTTCCATCAAAAACCTGGCTTTAGGCAGTCGGACAAGCGATGCTTCGGTGCTTCGTTTTTGCAAAACGATGGGCTACAATGGCTACCGCAGCTTCATTGTCAGCATATCGGCGGCGATGGGGGGCAAGGAAGATCCCGATGGCAGTCAATATACCGATATTCAGCCAGGGGATGATCTGCAGTCGATTATTTCTAATACGGCAAGGAACAATATACGCTCTATCGAGGACACGCTCAGCCTAATCGACCGCGAGGCGGTGGACAAGGCGGTACAGGCGCTGCTTACTTGCAACCGGATTTTCCTGTTTGGCATTGGCGCATCGGGACTCATCTGTCTCGACGCAGAGCAGAAGTTCACCCGCATCAATAAAAATTGCCACGCTTATTTGGACGGGCATAGCCAACTGACGGCAGCGACGCTTGTCACGGACCAGGATGCGGCGATTTTCGTTTCTAATTCCGGCGGTACAGATGAGATTCTGGACGCGCTGGACATCGTCTCCAAGACCGGTGCACGGACGATCGCGATTACGAAGTATGGCAAAAGCGAGCTGTCCGAGCGAGCCGAGCTGCTGCTCAGCATTTCCACGCCGGAAATTACAATTCGGAGTGGAGCGATGGGCTCGCGCATCGCGATGCTGACTGTAATCGACATGCTGTTTACCGGCGTGGCTAGCGCAGACTACCAGCAGGTGAAGCATTATCTTACTCGCAGCCGCAACATCATCGCCAGTAAGCGGCGTCGCAGATAGCGGCTTGTAGGGGTTGGTAAGCGTTCGGCCTTGGCCGAACGCTTTTGTTGTTGGGGGAAGGAGGGGTCACTCGCTGCAGTGCCCGGTACTTTAACTTAGGAAACAGGTGAAGTTTCCCGCTAACGCTGCGAGCCCCAGCTCATTCAAGCTTGTCGTCGTCGAACCAATCCAGCCCCGGAGTGAACCTATCCCCCTCCCCCAACTTTCGTCCCGACATCTTTTTAAACTAATATTACAGTTTTATATTTCATAATAAAATTAAATTCCGAAAACTATTGACCGTATCCATGGCTTTGATTACCATAATGGTAGATCAAACGAAGTTCATCAAGATCCGCCTCGGCATATTTAAAGCGCTTACAGGCGATCGCAGGTTAGGGGAATGGAAATGAACGAATACCTTGCCGGCTTAACTACGGAGGGGATTAACCCCGCGACGATGTCTATAGACGAATGTACGACCGAGGGGATGCTGCGGCTGCTGAACGAAGAGGATGCGAAGGTGCCCGCAGCGGTAGCAGCGGAATTCCCCCGCATCACGCAAGCTGTTGATGCTATCCATGCGGCTCTCTCGCAGGGCGGGAGATTATTTTACATCGGTGCGGGTACCTCTGGCAGACTGGGCGTGTTAGACGCTTCGGAATGTCCGCCGACATTCGGCACGGAGCCGAGCCTCGTCCAAGGTTATATCGCTGGCGGCGATGTAGCCCTGCGGACAGCGGTTGAGGGCTGCGAAGACGATGGAGACGCAGGAAGCGCTCTGATCGACGAGATTGGAGTGACGGCAAGCGATGCGGTTGTTGGTATTTCGGCTAGCGGCAGCGCGGCTTTTGTCATAGAGGCTCTGAGAAGAACACAGGAAATCGGCGCGGTCTCCATCGGACTGGTCAACAACAAGAACACCAAGGTTAGCGAGGTATGCAACATTTGCATCGCGCCTGTCGTCGGCAACGAGGTGATCGCTGGGTCCACGAGACTCAAGGCGGGAACGGCTCAGAAGCTTGTGCTCAACATGCTTAGTACGTGTACGATGGTGAAGCTGGGCAAGACGTACAACAATCTAATGGTCGATCTAAAAGCTAGCAACAACAAGCTGCATGACCGCTCCCTGCGGATCATTTGCCGGGCAACAGGAACCGACGAATCGACAGCGGCAGAGATGCTGAAGCGGGCGTCCAAGGACAGCAAGCTCGCTATCATGATGCTGCAAACTGGGCTTGATGCCGACGAGGCACGCAAGATGCTGCAAGGCAGCTCCGGCAATCTTAAGGAGGCAATTCGTATCTGCGCCGGAACGGGCTGAAGCTGCAGGTTGAAGGCTGAGGGTCGACCAGGGCGTCATGCGATTCCATAGATAATTGTTTATTCAAAGGGAGGATCTTGAAAAATGAAAAAGGGATCAAGATTTAGCGTAAGCGTACTCGCTCTCATGGTAACAGCTGGCGTGCTGGGCGCTTGCGGCTCGAACAACGGTAATAGTCCAGCGGCCAACAACGCCGCAGGCAACACAGGGGGAGAAGGTGCTGCTGCCAAAGATACGATTACCGCGCTGCTGCCTCCGGTCTCCCCGACTTACCAGGAAAATTTCAAGCAAATGGAAGCGGACTTCAATAAGCTCTATCCGAACTTGACGCTCAAAATCGAGCCAGCCAGCTGGGAAGATATGACCCAAAAGCTGGATACCCAAGTCAATGCGGGCAGCCCGCCAGACATCGCATTCATTGGCTCTGAGGGCATTTCCAAGTATAAGCAGTTGGATATGGTGCTTGATATTACCGACACAGTGACCCCAGAAATGGTTGCGGATATCGACGAGGCACCTCTGGAGTATATGAAAAATGGCGACGGACTGTACGGCTTGCCGGCTTACATGGAAGTGCACGCAATCGGCGGAAATAAGCCATTCTTGGAGGAAGCGGGCATCGACTGGAAGAAGGTGCAGCAGAGCGGCTGGACCTATGAGGAATTCCGTGAGGCAATTAAGAAGGGCGTCGTCAAAGAAGGTGACACGACGAAGCGATACGGTTTCGTGTTCGCGACGGCCGGCGTTGCGTCTAAGGATTACCTGGCCATACTTGTCAAAAACGCCGGAATGCCGTCTCCTTTTACGAAGGATCTGAAGTATGCCTACACCAGCCCGAACTATTTGGAAGTGCTAAAGGCGATTCGCCAGATGATCGACGACGGCTCGATGCCTAAAGAGATCAGCTCCGTTGACGCCGGCAAGCGCTGGAACATGTTCCTGACAGGACAGACGATGATTACCGGCAAGGGCCTGGCTGTATTTGAGAACTCATCAATGAAAAATAACGAAAAAATCGACGCTAATGATGGAAGCGCAGTCAAGGACAGCGTCAAGACGGATTACGTCGTGCTGCCGGTGCCTACCTTTGCAGGCCAACCAGCAGCGTCAGCTGCGGTCGTTGATGGATATGTTGCTTTCCGCGGCAAAAAAGAGCCGACAGCCGAGCACAAAGCTAATGTCGTAAAGGCGGCCTACTTCCTGGCGAGCGGCCAAGTAGCGGCGCAGACGAACGGCGATCTATTCGCGGCTCAAATTACGGACAGTGGACGCAAAGCGTCCGAAAGTCTCCCAAGCAAACAAAGCGACTACAACAAAGCCGCCGTCCAGTATCTGCTGTCCACAGCAGCGCCGGCCCGCCCAGACATTCCGGCTGAGCTTGGCGCCAAAGCGATTAAGCTGGAGACCGAGGTCATCGTACCGAAGTTCCAGGCTCTGCTTGCAGGCGAGACCACCCCGGAGAAAATGTTCGAAGACGTGAAAAAAGCCGCCGTTGATACGTTCGGCGAGGATGGTGTCTTTAAGTAACCGGCCCGTCCAGTTTAATCGGTTCTTCGGCCGGCCCCCCAAGCAGGGAGGCTGGCCGAAGCCCTATTTGGAGGGCTGGCAAGCGGGATATGGAAAGGAGATCACAGCATGGCCCGAACCGCATCATCCAACCGAAACCGGCTTAACCGAGGAGACGGAGCATGGGGCTACGCCTTCATTGCCGTTGCACTCGTCGTTTATACGTTGTTCACGGCCTATCCGGTCGTTAGCGCATTCCTCATTAGCTTTCAGGAATACAAACCACTCGGCTCTACCTACATCGGCTTGGACAATTACACGGAGATTTTCAAGAGCTCCCTGTTCTGGAAAGCGATCGGCAACACGGTCGTGTACACGATTCTGACCGTTCCGGTTGCTCTGATTCTCAGCTTCGCCGTAGCGGTTATGATCATGCCGCTGCGCAAATGGATGCAGACAACATTCAAGGCTGTCTACTACTTGCCGGCTGTCGCCTCCGGCGTTGCGCTGTCCGTCGTTTGGCTTTGGATTTTTGATCCGATGCAGGGCGGTATTTTGAACCAATTGATCGGGGCTTTTGGCATCGATAGTCAGAACTGGCTCGGCGCCAGCTCGACCTCGATGTTCTCGCTCGTGCTCATGTCCTGGCTGTCCAGCCACGGCACGAGCATCATTATTTATGTGGCGGCTTTGCTCGGCATCGACGACAGCTATTATGAGGCTGCGGATATTGATGGGGCCAGCTTTTTGCAAAAGATGTGGCATATCGTTGTTCCCTGCCTGAAGCCAACTACACTGTTCCTGCTCGTGACCGGCGTCATCGGTTCGTTCCAGGTGTTCCAGAACGCCTATCTGATGACTGGCGGCGGACCGGATCATGCCACAACGATGGTCGGATTGCTTATCTTCGATACCGCATTCAAATATTTCGAGTTCGGCGAGGCGGCTGCTCAGTCGCTGGTGTTGGCGCTCATGATCGGATTTATGGCTTTTCTTCAATTCAAGTTCCTGGGCAAAGACGTGGAATATTAAGCAGAAGGAGGGCATGAGCTTTGAGCCTCTATAATAATCAACTAGGCAACCCACTGTTCAAGTTCGTACGCAACATGATTCTGATCCTCCTCCTTCTGCTGTTCGCCCTCGCAACGTTATTTCCGATTTACTTCATGATTATTTCTTCCTTTGGCGATCCGGTGGAGGCTGGGGCAGTCAGTTATTCCATCTGGCCCGGCAAGTTCACGCTGGATTCGTATAGATTCTTCTTCGCCTTTAGCGAACATTCTTACCGCTGGTTGTGGAACTCGCTGATCGTGGCAACGGTTATTATGGTGTCCAATGTTATTTTCGCTACGGCTGCGGGTTATTCGTTCGCTAAGGTGCGGTTCCGCGGTAGCAAGTTTCTGTTCGGCATGTTGCTCGTCGCCATGATGATTCCTTACCAGGTGACGCAGGTGCCGCTGTATATTCTGATCGTTAATATTTTCGATATTCCGAATACGTACAGCGCGCTCATCCTGCCAAGCCTCGTTACCGTCTACAACATCTTTCTAGCTAAACAGTTCATGAGCTCCATCCCGAATGAGATTATCGAGAGCGCCAAAGTGGAGGGCTGCAGCCAACTCCAGATTCTCACTCGCATCATCATGCCGCTCTCAAAAACCGTAATGGCCGTTATGGCGATCCTGACTTTCATGGATGCGTGGAACACCTTCTTCTGGCCGTTTCTCGTCACGAACACGATGGAAATGCAGACGATCCAGGTTGGTCTCAAAAACTTCCGCTTCGCCAACACGACCTATTTCTCCCCGATGATGGCGGGAGCTACGATCTCGGCTGTGCCGATGTTCATCCTGTTCTTTAGCCTGCAGAAGTACTTCCTAGAAGGGGTTACGGTTGGGGCGGTTAAAGGGTGAGAGTAGCGCTGGAATGCGGGATTGATCGGATGGATGAAGCGGCACCCCTGCTGCAGGGCAGGCGGATCGGGCTGATTACGAGCCCAACCGGTGTCAACGCGACTTTTCGGCCCACGATAGATGTGTTGCAGGAGCGTTTTGGCCTAGCGGCACTGTTCTCGCCAGAGCATGGTGTGCGGGGCGATTTGGACGCCGGTTCACTTGTGGAATCGTATACCGACGAGCGTAGCAGCGTACCGGTGTATAGTTTATACAGACGGGGTTCTAAACGGCTTACCCCCGAGATGTTAGAGCGGATTGATGTGCTGGTGTACGATATTCAGGACATTGGCACACGCTATTATACGTTCATTTATACGATGCTCTATGCATTGGAGGATTGCGCGGTTGCTGGTATTCCTTTTGTCGTGCTGGATCGACCGAATCCTCTGGATGGCGTCACTGTTGAAGGGAGCGTTCTGGAGGGTGGCTTCCGTTCGTTCGTTGGCGATTATCCGCTTGCGGTGCGATACGGGCTGACGGCAGGGGAAGTGGCTGAAATGGCCAATATCGAGCAAGGCTGGGGAGCACAGATTCATGTCATACGCTGCCGGGGCTGGGAACGGAGCATGCGGTTTCCCGAAACAGGCCGCGTATGGATTGCTCCTTCGATGAATATTCCAAACTATCATGCGGCGCTGCTATATCCTGGTACATGTCTTTTCGAGGGTACGAATCTGTCGGAGGGACGAGGTACAACGGCGCCTTTTGAGCTGATTGGAGCACCGTTTGTCGATGCAGAGCTGCTGGCAGGCGAAATGAACGGGCTAAAGCTGCCGGGTGTACACTTCCGTCCCATGCACTTCAAGCCGAGTGCGTCCAAGCATCAGGGGATGCTTTGCGGCGGTGTGTATATTCATGTTTTGGACGAACGGGCCGTCAGGCCTGTAGAAATCGGCGTCAGGCTACTGCTGACCGTGCGTCGTCTATTTCCCGAATTGCAGTTCCTCCCGCCTCTGCGGGAGGGTGGCCGACCGTTCATCGACCTGCTCGCGGGCGGTGAGCTTTACCGGGGCATGGAAAGCGTGTCGGATGCAGAAGCACTGTTGGAGCGGTTCCGCAGGGAGAGCGAAGCGTTCGCGGAACGGAAGAAGGTCTATCATCTTTATTAGTGTGCCTTCGAAAACAGTAGAACTCTGCCACTTTATAGATTTATAGATTTATAGATTTATAGATTTATAGATTTATAGATTTATAGATTTATAGATTTATAGAACCTATTTACCTGGAAAACCTTATTTATTGCGGAAACAACCATGAAGTAGGGACAGGATACGGAATCAAGTAGCGAAAGCTACTTGAGAGTGGTGAAATGGGGCTAGGATGCGAAAGCAAGTAGTCGAAGTTACTTGAGAGCGCTGAAATGAGTCCAGGATGCAAAAGCAAGTAGTCGAAGTTACTTGAGAGCGGTGAAGTGGGGGCTCGGATGTGGAATCAAGTAGTCAAAGCTACTTGAGAGCGGTGAAATGGAGCTAGGATGCGAAAGCAAGTAGTCGAAGTTACTTGAGAGCGGTGAAATGGGGGCTCGGATGTGGAATCAAGTAGTCGAAGTTACTTGAGAGCGGTGAAATGGGGCTAGGATGCGAAAGCAAGTAGTCAAAGTTACTTGAGAGCGGTGAAATGGGGCTAGGATGCAAAAGCAAGTAGTCGAAGTTACTTGAGAGCGGTGAAATGGGGGCTCGGATGTGGAATCAAGTAGTCGAAGTTACTTGAGAGCGGTGAAATGAGTTCCCGGATGTGAAAGCAAGTAGTCAAAGTTACTTGAGAGCGGCGAAATGGGGCTAGGATGCGAAAGCAAGTAGTCAAAGATACTTGAGAGCGCTGAAGTGGGGCTAGGATGCAAAAGCAAGTAGTCGAAGTTACTTGAGAGCGGTGAAATGGGGCCTGGGTGCGAAAGCAAGTAGTCAAAGTTACTT
Source organism: Paenibacillus herberti (assembly GCF_002233675.1). GTDB lineage: Bacteria > Bacillota > Bacilli > Paenibacillales > Paenibacillaceae > Paenibacillus_O > Paenibacillus_O herberti. Next base: position 1,096,431 of record NZ_NMUQ01000002.1, read on the forward strand.
GAGAGCGGCGAAATGGGGCTAGGATGCGAAAGCAAGTAGTCGAAGCTACTTGAGAGCGGAGCTAGGGGCATCGCAGTTTGTTTTGAAGAGGGCATTCATTTTTTGAGATAGTTGGCCATCCTGCTACCCGTGCGCAATTTCAGAATGTGTGGTGCTGTCAGCAGGCATTCGGCAAGCTGAAACGCTCGTTGCGGTAAAGGTGCTGGAGCGCTTGCTGTTGTTCCGGCTTGAACCAGCCCGTATTTCCACGCAGATAGCATCTTGCTTCGTGTGAAGAGTGTCTGCATAGCTTGGGGAGGAGAAAAAGATGACCTATATCCTTGGACTGGATGGTGGTGGCACTCGCACGACTATATGCGTGGCCGACGAGTCGGGCTTGGAGCTGCAGCGCTTCGAGGCTGGTCCGTTGAACATTAACGGTCAACGCGAAGGCGCGGCCGAGCAGACGTTAGCTGCAGTGGCGCATGAGTTGGAGCGGCGCGGAGTGCCGCTAGTTGGCTGCATCTCTTTGTGCATCGGCGCGGCCGGTATCAGTAATCCGCAGGCGCGAAATAGGCTTGCGGCTGCGCTGGAGCTACATGGCTTTCGGGGTATATTGACGTTGGCAGGCGACCATGAAACGGCATTGTGGGGAGCATTGGAGGGGCAGCCGGGGATCGTGTTGATCGCCGGCACGGGCTCAATTTGTTATGGGCGAGGCGTATCAGGCGAAACGCATCGAGCGGGCGGCTTCGGCCATCTGATCGACGACGAGGGTAGTGGGTATAGCATCGGGCGCGCTATGCTGAGTGCGATTGTGCGTGCGGCGGATGGTCGCAGCAGCGGACCAACCGCGCTTGCTGCGCCGGTACTCGGCCTGCTTGAACTGAATGGCTTGCCGGATTTAGTCCGTTGGGTGTATGACCCGGCACGGGTCAAAAAGGACATCGCGGGGCTAGCACCATTGCTCTCCGCTGCTTGTGAAGCGGGCGATGCCGCTGCGCTGGCAATCGCAGAGCATAACGCCGCCGCGCTCGCAGAGCTCGCCGAGGAGGTGGCCGTCCGCCTCGATCTCGCGGACGGCCAGCTCGCGCCGCTTGGCAGCGTGCTGCTGCGCTGCGCACCGTTGCGCGCCGCTTTTGCCGCGCGGCTGGCGCAGCGGCTTCCGCGGCTGCGCCTTACGGGCGCTCACCGCGACGCCGCTCACGGCGCGGTGCTGCTCGCGCAGCGAGAGCTGGCGGCAGCGCCCAGCACTGCCGCCAGCACTGCGCCCAGCACTGCCGCTTTCAGCACCGCCGCGCTCGCGCTTGGCGGTGCGCCCCAGCTCGCCGCGCCCCAGCTCGCCGCGCCCCAGCTCGCTGCGCCGCCGGCTAGGCCTGCGGCGTCCACGGCCCCGTCGCTGCGCGACGGGGAGGAGCCGCCATGTTAAGCTGGCGGCCCCGCAGGGGTTACGCGCTGGCGGTCGGCCTTATGTCCGGCACCTCGCTGGACGGAGTGGACGCCGCAGTCGTCCGACTCGAAGGCGAGGGGCTGGACACGACCGCCCAGCTGATGCATTTCCACACGCGGCCGTATGAGGAGCCGCTTCAGGAAGCGTTGCGCCGACTTTGCGATCCGGCGCAGTCCGATGTCCAGACGATTTGCGGCATGAACGCCTGGCTGGGCGAGCGTTTTGCAGACGCGGTATTGGAAGCCGTACGGGAGGCTGGCTTGACGATGGATGAGATAGACTTTGTCAGCTCACATGGACAGACCATCTGGCATATGCCGGAGCCACCAGCAGGCGCGCCGTACCTTGCTCCTTCTACGCTTCAACTTGGCGATCTGGCGGTTATTGCGGCGCGCACAGGTAAACCGACGGTCGGAGACTTCCGGCCCGCCGATCTGGCTGTTGGAGGCCAGGGAGCTCCACTTGTGCCCTATGGCGACCTTGTGCTGCTGCGTCATCCAGAGCGTGGACGGCTGCTGCAAAACATAGGAGGCATCGGCAACTGTACCGTGCTGCCTGCCGGAGCGGACCCGGATGATGTGTTCGGCTTCGACACCGGTCCCGGTAACATGGTCATTGACCATGTTGTGCAGCGATTGTCCGAAGGCAAACTCCGCTTCGATGAAGGCGGGGAGCTTGCCGCGCGCGGAACGCCGGACAGTCGCTTGCTGGCAGAGCTGCTCCTGCATCCTTATTTCCTTCAGCCGCCGCCCAAGTCGACTGGCCGCGAGCTGTTTGGAGCGGCATACGCCGAGTCGCTGCTGAAACACGCGGCGGAGCTCGGCCTGTCCGACGCGGATACAATAGCAACGGCGACGGCGCTCACAGCGCGGTCCATCGCGGATGCCTGCCGCTACCTCGTGATGCCTCGGTGCCGCATCGATGAGATCATCGTCAGCGGCGGCGGGGCGCATAACCGAACGCTGTTGCGCCAACTAGCTGAGCTGCTGCCCGAGCTGAGGGTTCTCAGCTCAGGCGAGATCGGCCTGGACAGCGATGCCAAAGAGGCGGTGCTATTTGCTTTGTTAGGGTACCATTTTCTGCTGGGTATTCCGAACAATTTACCGAAGGTGACGGGAGCTTCCCGTCCCGCCCTGCTCGGCAAACTCGCACTCCCGTAACTTCGCCACCGTCAATAGCTTCCTAAACAGCCCTACTCAGGGCTCTTTTTCCTTTCATTAAAAACCAATCGGCGACCTTATTGCGAGACGGTTCATTTAATTTGTTTCCCATATGCATCCCATTTGTATTTAATTTCCATTCCATTTCCATTCCATTTTCATCAAATTTGCACAATGAACGAACATAATTAATTCTCAAAAAGATAGGTAAAATGTGGTATCCTTATCTCAATACAACGGAGAACGTTTTTAGAAAGGCACAGGAGAACTTTTATGACAGAGTCGCGTATCGAGGATTGGAAGCGCTTATGCCGTGAATCCGGCATGGACCCCTCCTCCATGCCTGAATTTAATGAGCGATATGCCCCGGAGCAGCTGAGCAGTCATCTGAGGCGTTATGCGGAGCTGATGGATATATGCCGTTCCTTTACAGATGAATTTCTTTCCTCTTTGCCGGACAATCCCATGCTGGTCGCTATCAGTGATGCTGAGGGCTACATTCTGGGCTTTTTTGGCAATAAATCAATTGAGGGTATACTTGAACAACTTGGTATCGTCCCAGGTGTGCGTTTTTCAGAGGCAGTAGGACCTAACGCTATTGCCCTGTGCCTGAGCACCGGCAAGCCGGTGAAGCTCATGGGCGAGGACCATTATCATATCGCTCTGCAAGGTAGCGCCTGTTATACTTCCCCGCTATTTTTGCACCGAGAGGATACGAGACCATGGGCGGCGGTCAGTTTTATGATGATGGCGGAGAACTCCCATCCGCAACTGATGGCACTCCTGCGTTCCATGACTGGATCGATGGAGAGGGAGCTTGAGCTGAGGCAGCGAAACAACCGGCAGCTGATTCTCACCCAGGCGCTCCTACAGACTCCGCATTACGGAGTTGTGTTGGCGGACCCGGAAGGCAGAATTGTGTTGATGAACAAGCCGATCCTGGAGCTGTTGCAGCTGGAACATGATGCCCAAGGCGAACCGTGCGACAAGCTTCCCTTGGTCGGTCCTCCCTTAAAAGTAATGCTGGAGGGAGGGGGCGGTCCGGTTCTTGGGCTGGAGATGACGGCGGAACGAGCGGAAGGGCAGCGCCATTACTTGCTTGATTTGTTGCCGATTACGGATGAAGATGGCGGCATGTTGTTCGCGGTAGCCATGTTACGAGATATGACTGCTGCCAGACAGTCCGATGAGATGCTGCAAGGAGCGGAGAAGCTTGTTTTTGCTGGACAGCTCGCCGTCAGCATCGCTCATGAGATCCGCAATCCATTAACGGTCATTCGAGGCATGCTGCAGTTCACTTCCACTCGGATCAAAAAAGAGCATTACGAGCTCATCATGGACGAGCTGGACCGTATCAATCTGATTGTCGGAGATTTCATGGGATTGGGAAAGAAACAGCCTCCGGCCCTGCAGCTAGAAGAGACAAGCAGACTAGTGGAGGAGACCCTTCAAGTTGTGGAATTCCAGTGCCGCTTGGACGGCATTGCATTGCACCGAGAGTACGAAACCCACGGGCATGTGCTTTGCGACCGCAATCAGATCAAACAGGTGCTGCTTAATGTACTTCGAAACGCGACCGAAGCCACGCCGGAAGGCGGCCAAATCACAGTCCGACTTGCAGAGGAAGAAGGCTGGCAGCGCATTGAAATCATCGATACGGGAGTTGGCATGACCTCCGTCCAAATAGCAAGAATCGGCGAGCCTTTTCGCACGAGTAAAAAAGGGGGCAGCGGCCTCGGTCTTGCCATCGTCAAGCGGATCATGGAATCGCATGGCGGACGGCTGCGCTTCCAAAGCGAGCCCGGGCAGGGTACGACGGCTGTGCTGGAATTTGTTATGCAAGGACAAGGAACGCTGGGAGGGGAGCTTCCACTAGCCCCCCATTAATATCTCGAGATACGATTTCTCCGACATAAGCAATCGGACACTAATTTAAGAGGAGTCGGATTTCGGATGATTCGCAAGGTTAAGCGGAGAGTAGAAAGAAAGTTAGTGGCATTAATTAGCACCGCGATAGTCGTGGCTATCGTAGGCATCGTCCAAGAGAACATCAGCTTGCCCGGCTTGCTGGAATGGCTTACGGTCCAAGCCCGTGAGCTGGCTTCCGGAACTGATGGCTGAGCCCCGTGCTCCTCATCGAGTAAACAGTAAAAAAGTCTTCTCATTATACAGCGATTGCCCCACGGTATTTTACCGGGGAGCAATCGCTTTTTATTTTCTGCACGAAGCAATAGCTTCGTTTATTTTCTGCACAGAGCAGTCGACGCATTATTTCTTCTGCCACTTCTAGTTTAAATCCGTTCAGGCTAACTTATTCATAAGCCTGCTCAAATCAGCTGCGGCGCGCCTTATTTATTGTCCGTTTCATGTTCACTCAGCGCCACCTGGTAGGCGTCCAGCAGATTGCCAAGACAGTCCTCGATGGCTACTTTGTCGCCGGCCTTAACGGCAGCATTCAAAGCTTTCTCAGCTTTTGTTATGCCTTTTGTCAACTCTGTAGCTGGAATATATTGCACTTCCCCATCGGCTTTGTCGATCCTCTTAGTCATTGTTTTTCCCTCTAAAGCTGGCTTATCCCCAGGAGCTTTCTTGTAATCACCGGATGCTTCGGATGCTTTAGCATCCCAGTCTACTTTTGTTTTTGCTGAGCCTTTATCGTACTGAACAAGTTGATCGAGATCGCCCAGCGTTTCCTTCCACTCTCCTACGGTATTAGGTGCGTATTTTTTGGCGAGCTCCAGCGGATCTCTTTGGAGGGTTGCTTTTACGGACGAGCTAGCGGTCATCGGCTGCATTTTCTTAAGCTCAATGTTCTTGACTTTCGGGCTCGAATCCTTGATTTCAACACTCTTAGCCTTCGTGTTTCTCTCCTTGGTCACAGCGCTCTTAGTGTTCGAGCTTTCATCTTTGATCGAATTAGCCTTCGTATTCTCATCTTTAATCATGACATTAGCCATGCTGCTGCTAAGCGGATCGACGGCAGCGTTCGCGACTAGCGGGCTGGCAATGGCGGCGAACATTAGGGAGGCAACAGCGACTTTGCTTGCGATAAAGTTTCTTTTCATAGTTAACAGCTCCTGTTTGTGTAGTGTGTGTTGCAAGATTCATGTTACGCCCGAACTGTGGCAAGCCATTGGTGTATTTGTGGAAAAACGATGGCACAAGCTATTGGAAGGGGCAAGCTTGTTATAATGGTCTTAGTTGAATTCGAAACAGGAGGCTCGAACTATGCAGGGTATTACGGTCGCAATCGTGGATGACGACGAGAATATCCGTCATCTGGTCGAAGCTTATTTAAATAAGGAAAGCTACCATACGATCGGGCTTGCTTCCGCCGAGGAAGCATGGACCCTTTACCGCAGCAATCCGCCAGATTTATGGGTGCTGGATATTATGTTGCCAGGCATGGATGGTTATGAGCTATGCCGACGGATTCGCGACGAGGCCGAGGTTCCGATTATTATGATTTCCGCGAAAGACAGCGAAGTGGATAAAATATTAGGACTTGAGCTCGGCAGCGATGATTATCTCGTCAAGCCGTTCAGTCCCCGCGAGCTTGTCGCTCGTGTAAAACGTCAGATTCAGCGCTGGTACCGAAGTCGGCTCGCCCCACTGCAACCATCGAATTCAGAAGAAGGGCTCCTTCTTGGCAGCTTACGGATTTTACCGGAGGAACGCCGCGCTTTTTGGGAGGATAACGAGCTTGAGCTGACGTTCAAGGAATTCGAGCTGCTGCATGTATTCGCAAGGCATCCCAACCGCGCCTTTAATAGGGAAGAGCTGCTTGTCATGATTTGGGGAGATGATTATTTCGGCAGTGATCGGGCTGTGGACCATCTAATCAAAAGACTGCGGAAAAAGTGTGTCGAGCTGCCGCTGGAAGCGGTCTGGGGTCACGGGTATCGGTTGCGCTTAGAAGAAGGAGGAGAAGGTGAATGAAGCTACAGCATCAGATTAATCTAGCGTTCGGCCTGCTGCTCGTGTTTGTCCTGGGATTCGCGGCTATCCTGATTCACTTTGTACTGATGGACTATCTGGTTACGACTCAGAAGCAAGAAATGCGCTCCATCAGCACAGCTTTGGCAGCGAAGCTGGAGGCTTCCGGAAGTGACGCCAATGCGCAGAGTCCTGAGCCTTCCAATAATAAAGAGGACCAAGATCCTCCCCTGCCGCGAACTGAGACCGGAGAGACTGCAACGATTATAGAGGGACTGCCCACTGATTCTTCTCAAATGTTTGATGCCTATTCGGGTATGGAGGTTTATCTCGTTGATGAATCAGGGAAGATCCTACGGGAGAGCAGCGGGGCTTCCGGGCTGCCGGAGGGTGTAGTAAGGTTGGGCGCTCCTGCAGTTGAAACTGATTCGAATCAAAGTCGATTTGATCTTGCCTTCGGCAGTTCAAATCGTTATTTATCCGATGTAATTAAAGTACCTCAGGGCAATTTGGCGCTCGTTAAGCCATTCAGCCAGATTAAAGAAGTTGAACAAGCGCTGATGGGACGTCTGCTGCTCGTGCTTATAGCCGGTGGCGTGGTTGCCTTCCTGTTGAGTCTGCTGCTTACCCGAAAGCTCATCAGCCCTCTCGTAAGGCTTCGCGGTGAGCTGAAAAAAGTTCGCGAACGGCGTTTCGGCGAGGTCGCGTTGGTGAAGGCTGGGGGAGAGATCGGCGCTGTAGCGCGCACGGTTCATGAGCTGGCGGGGGAGCTGGATCGATACAACCGGCGCGCAAAAGCAATTTTTCCAGAATGCCTCCCATGAGCTCAAGACGCCTTTAATGTCCATTGCCGGTTATGCGGAAGGGATTCGGGATGGAGTTTTCCAAGGAGAGAGCTCTCAGAAGGGGCTGAAAATTATCCTCAGCGAAGCCGGGAGGCTTACCCGCATTGTGACGGAGATGACGCTGCTAGCGAAGCTTGAGAGCGAGGAAGATATTTTTCAAGTGTCGAATGTGGACGTTCGGGAGTTAGTCGATGATACAGCAGAGCGGGTAAATCCATTGCTCGCGAAGCGAAATCTCCGTATGGAGTTAAAGTGGCCCGAAGCCGAGCCGAAGCGTCACCTGGTTGCTGCTGATCGAGACAAGCTGCTCCAGGCATTCCTTAACCTGATGTCTAATGCTTCTCGTCACGCCAATTCGGTCATCACAGTGGAGGCCGCGTTCAGCAAGGAGACGCTCACCGTACGAGTCCAGGACGATGGTGCAGGCTTCCCGGAAGGAATGCTTCCGAATCTTTTCCAGCGTTTTGTCAAAGGAAAGGGCGGCGATACGGGACTTGGGCTCGCTATCTCCCGCGCCATTGTGGAACGAAGCGGCGGCACAGTTGCCGCTAGCAATGGCAGCGAAAGCGGTGCGGTCGTTACCGTAACATTGCCGCTGGCTAATCCGGCTCATTATCGCAATAAGCCCTCCCATGCTTCTGTTTCTGCCATTCGGCAGGAATCGGCTTGACCCGGCAACCTAGAGAACGTCTGCTTGTCGCATTTATCCAATCCCGCTCATGGCTGACATGCTATGCTGAAAAGGAATTAACCATTTTTGCGAAGAGGTGACAGGGATGGATGAGTTGAGCTACACGATTTATATCAATGCTTCCCCAAAGGAAGTTTGGCGGGCTTTTGTGGAGCCTGAAGGTACGCGCGCGATTTTTTTCGGGACTGTACTGGAGACGGACTTCAAGCCGGGCTCGGAGTACAAATATGTAGGCCCGGGCAATGACGGGGATCATACCGTGCATGTGTATGGGAGCATTTTGGAATTCGACGAAAATGTCCGCATGAGCTACACGGAGCATCCCGGCCCCTCTTATCGGGACAATCATGCCGAATTGGAAACGAGAATTACATTGACGCTGGAGCTAGTCGGCAGCACAACGAAGCTGATGCTTGTCAACGACCGCTGGCCGGACAACCATCCGTCTTACGCCAGTGCGAGCGGCAGCTGGCCGATTATTTTGAGCAGCGCTAAGACGTTTGTCGAGACGGGCAAAACGATGGATTTTGGCTGGTAATCCGAAAAATAGGAGGAATTGCTAAAGGGCTTAATATGGATTATGATAGGAGAAGGTCTAACACGCAAAAACAAGAAATAGCCCATCGGAATCTGCAAATTCCGGACGAGCTTGAATGTGCTTCACGTGTCAGGCCGCTGTTGTAACTACGGCTTAGGAGGTGAAACTTATGGCTAAGGACGTATTATGCGAAGTGGATAGCTGCAAAAACTGGGCTTCCGGCAACCAATGCAACGCTTCTTCCATCTATGTGACAAGCAATCGTGGACAAGCGAGCAACTCGGAGGAAACCGACTGCAAAACCTTTGAAGTCAAAGCTTAATGTATCGTCATTCGATCAGGCAGCCGTGCCAGCGGCTGTCTTTTTGTTTCGCTCTCTATACTATACTCAATAATGATTATTGTTATCAAGTGGTTTTGATAAAGTTTTGAAAATAGGGAGCCCATACGGCATCTGATATGGTAAAATCTATTCTTGTTCATATGGAAATATTTAACGGAAAAGGAGCGTTTGAGATAGGGAATGAAATTTGTGCCAAAAAGAGAGCTACGGCCGGCTTGTCTCACTTGGTCCGCGATCAGCTTCTTGGTGCTTGCCGGTGTAACCGAGCTTATTGACAGTGCTGGATCTGGGCCGATCCAGATAGCCGTCGCTATAGTCATCCTCCTGACGGCAGGGCTGCTCATCTGGATTTGGGCTGTAACCTTTTATGTTTTTGAAGATGAGCATCTATTTTACCGAGCGGGCCCGATTGTGAGACGAATTCCGTACCGCAAGCTGACCCGTGCTCGGCGTAAACGTTCGGGATTGTCCAGTCTTTTCTCCGCTCATCATATTGAGTTAAACGCAGGGGCGTATGACAGCTATCAAGTGGCGCCGCTCCTGGAAGCGAAATTCATGGAAGAGCTCTGTGAACGCTGTCCGCAGTTAATCGTGGAGCAAGTTGCAGCCAATAAAGTTTCCTGAACGAAGACAGGCGCAATGCACGTCGGTTGATCAGCAAATGAAGCTCCACTTAGCCCTTTGTTAAATACAGCATACTATTGGACTGACATCAGCTATAATTGGAATAAAATGCTGGAGGGGTTAATGTGGAACATTCGCAACAAAAGCAAGTGAAAAAGGTTTCTGAAGCCGAAGCCTTGCGAAAAAGCGAAGTTGTACCGCAGTTCAGCCCCATTCAAAGCCGCATCGGAGGCTGTTTCATCCCAGTGAGCGATCTGGAGCGTTCCCGCAGCTGGTATTGTCTGCTTCTCGGAATTGATGAGAAGCAATGCCCGATCTATTTTGACCATATGTGTGTCATCCCCATGCAAGGAGCGGACATCATGCTGGATACGATGCCTCGTTGGGGAGGAGAGGAGCCCGGAGGGCCGCCGATCCTTCGCACGCCTGCATTCATGCTGCTGACCGATGATGTGGAAGAATCTTTCAAGCATGCTCGATCCATTGGTGCAACGCTTGTGACTGAGATTGAGCAAGGCCAATGGTTCGTCCTGAAGGATCCTGACGGCAACAAGCTAATGGTCAACCGCGGCTAGCCTTCGAGGACAAGGACTCCGGTTAATTTTCGATACAAATTAGAGCTTCCCTAATTCGTCGTTCGGCTGATTCGGGTTCTGCTCGGCTGTCTTTCCCTCTCCTATTTCGTGTATGATGGATAGACCTAAGTTATGGAGGTCTACGATGGATTACATCATTCTCGATATTGAGTTCAATGGGAGAAAATTCGCCAGCGACAAACCGATGGAGGTTATCGAAATCGGCGCGGTGCGGTTGAACGAGAGCCTGCAGCAGGTTGACGAGTTTTCTTCTCTTATCAAGCCCGTATACTTTTCTAAGCTAAATAGCTTCATCCGGGAGAAAACCGGTATTGCGCAGGAGGATATCGATGTGGCCAAAGGCTGCGTGCCCATCTTCCGCGCTTTCCGTGAGTGGCTGGATCGTAGCGAAGCCTGCACCTTCGTCACCTGGGGCGGGGAGGATATGAAGCGCATCGTGCTTGATACCCGAATGCACCGGATGGATGACGCTTACTGGTTACAAGCTGACTATTACGATTTGCTCAAAATCTATCTGCGTACCCGCGGGCTAACCAACGATGTCAGCGTCGAAAAGGCGCTGGAGGAGCTTGGTATACCCGCCCAGGGCACGGCACACCGGGCGCTGGATGATGCGCGGATGACCGCGGAAATTTTCCGCAGCGTGTTCCCGGAGATTCAGCCGGAGACGGATGCGCGCAGATATAAAGATATGTACTCCAACGCCAAGGAACGGCGCATGGTCAAAAACGCGCTTCGAGGCTTGGCGGTGCAGAAGGTTCAACCGACCTGGGAGCTTATCGCGGAGAAGCTGGCCAAGGCCAAGGTAGACATCAATATCAAAAAAGCCGCGGAGCTCAAGGCCTACTATGACGTTGAGGTGGAGAAGCCGATTAAGCCCCGCCCACCGCGGCCGGAACGGACGCCTGATGGCGAGCAACCTGTAGCTTCCGCCGAAGATCAACCCGATGGTGCAGCAGATACTGAAGCGGATTCGGGCGAGGTTGATGCTGCTGTCGCCGAAGCTTTGCCGGAAGGCGAACGGCAATAAGAGCAGGTTTACCGCTGCCGGTCTGAGTTGGTGAACGAAAAGAGGAAGTCTCCTGTTCGGCGTAGTTGCCGAATGGGGGACTTCCTCTTTTTTATGTTTGTTTCCGCTTAGCTGTGTAAGTTGTTTATGCTCGTGGCTCATCTGCCAGCTCCAGTATGACGGGACAATGGTCGCTGCCAAGCGTCGCGCTGTCGATTTCGGCTGCGGTCACAAGCGGCCGCAGCCGGTCGGAGACGAGGAAGTAGTCGATGCGCCAGCCGATATTCCGTTCTCGCACCTTCGGCATGAACGACCACCAGGAATAGGCGTCGGTCCGATCCGGATGCAGGTAGCGGAACGTGTCGGTGAAGCCTGTCTCCAGCAAGGTGCTCATGCAGCCGCGCTCCTCTTCCGTAAAACCGGAGTTTCCACGGTTGGAGCGTGCATTTTTGAGATCGATTTCCTGATGAGCGACGTTAAGATCACCGCACATAATAACCGGCTTGACGGCGTCCAGCTTCCGCAAATAGTCCAGCATGCGAGTTTCCCATTCCAGTCGGTAGGGGAGGCGGGACAGATCACGGCGGGAATTTGGCGTGTACACGTTGATCAAGTACCAACCCTCAAACTCCAGCGTTAGAATACGGCCTTCCTCCTCAAAGTCGTCCTCCAGCCCATAACGCACGGAAAGCGGCTGTTTGCGCGTCCATACCGCTGTACCGGAGTAGCCTTTACGAGCGGCATAGTTCCAGAACAGATGATAATCCTCGCCATGCTGAAGCTCAATCTGGCCTTCTTGCAGCTTTATTTCCTGTACACAGAACACATCGGCGTCCATCGTCTCGAAGTATTCGGCGAATCCTTTTTTGACACAGGCCCGCAAGCCGTTGACGTTCCATGATACCAGCTTCAAATCCATTCTCCCCCTGATGTCCTGCTTGTCTGTCCAGTGTAGCATGGGAGGACGGGGCTGTCAGCGAAGGGTGGACATTCATACAGCTGGGAAAAGGGGCCACCCAGTACAATGTAGCTCCAAGGCGCTGACTAGTTTTCGAATCTGAGGCGCGATGAGTTGTACTTGTGCATGAATCCCCCCCTCCATGCGTAACGGACCTGAGAGACGCTATTGAGGGCAGCTCGTAGTAATATTTTCATTTCTGATCCCAATAACGCTTCTCAGTTCCGTTAGGACGTGCATGGACAAGCTGAGGTGCTCTAAGTTTCGCTAGTGTGGAAGCGATGCAATAGGAACTTTCACAACAAAACAGAAGGAAGCTGAGCTTGGCTCAGCTTCCTTCTGTTTTGTTGTTATTAGTTTATTAGTATGAGGCACTGGATCCAAAGTCGTAGACGCAGCAGCCGGAAGCTTAATTACGTGTGGATTTTAGGGGCTTTTGGGACAGCCCCCTGGAGCTAATATGAAGGTGTAGCGACAAACGGCTTGCTTAGCTGTCACGGAAGGTTACTGTTTGTTGCCAGAGCTATTGCCAGCAATGCTACTGTCGCTAACGCTACAGTCACCACGGCTCCTGTCTCCCTAGTTGCAATCGCCAGGTTACTTACCAAGAGCTGCAAGCAGAGATTCGCTAGTAACAATAAGCTTGCCGTTTTCTTGTTTAAACTTCAGAGCAACGATCTTGTTGTTCTTCTTAGCGATGCCTTGGCTATGGTACAGCACAATCGTGCTGCCACCGGCTTTGATGAAGGTGACATTCTTCTTGGAGTCGTAGGTAGTGCTGCCGCCGACAAGGCTCAAGAAGTCATCCAGCACGATCCAAGAGCCGGATGCAGGCTTGGAGCCGTCCAGACGAAGTCCGATGGCATTTGCCACAGCGTAGAATACCTCGGTGTTATCCATCGTGCCTGTGAAAAAGCTCGCGCCTGGGCCATGAGCCATCAGAGGTACATCATCGGCGGAATGCACTTCGGTCGACTCATCATGAGGCAGCGTGCCCGTATGATGGTATTTCTCCTTGTCAGGGGCATCGGGATCAGCGAGCGTGGCCGGGTTGGCGACGTAGTTATCCCCTTCTTTAATAGCAGGAGGCACTGGCACAGAGTTGAAAATATAGTCCTCATAGTAGTCCGGCGTCGCACCGAAAGTTACAGCCAGCTTGCGATCGACATCCGGGGAGTCGGGGAAGCCGTCTTTATTGGCATCACTGTAGCTCGGGAAGCTGGAGGCATCGTATGTGCGCAAGGCATCACGGCCCGTTTCCGTCTCGGTTTTTTTGTAGGTGCCAGCGATGCTTGCCGTATGGGAGTGGTCGGCGGTAGCAACGACGAGCGTGTCGCCGCTCTTATCCGCGAACGCACGAGCGAGGCCGATCGCCTTGTCCATTTCAATCGTATCGTAAGCGGAGCGTTCCCAGTCCATCGTATGCAGCTGCTTGTCGATGCTGGCGCCTTCAACCATTAGGAAGAAGCCGTTCTCATTTTTGCTCAGCACCTCGATGGCTTTGCTAGTCATGTCCCACAGCGTAGGTTGATCCGTAAAAGATTTCAAAGCAGCCGTATTGTTCGTAGAACGGTCGTAATACACGTTCATATCGCTGCTTTGGAACAGTCCTAGCAATTTATCCGGCGTGCCGACCGTTTTTAGTCCGGCTCCATTTTCTACGTAGCTGTAACCGGCATTTTTGAAGCCGTCGACAATATTCTTCTCATCGGAGCGTTTGCTGCCCGTTGTAGACTTTGGCAGGAAATAAGCAGAGCCGCCGCCCAGCACAACTTCCGGCTGCAGCTTCAGCAGCATTTCGGAGATTTCAGGCTTGTCCGCTCTGCGGCGAGTATGGGATACGAGCGATGCTGGTGTGGCATCTTGTAGCTCAGAGGTCGTCACAATGCCGACCGACATGCCGCGCGAGCGCTTCAGCATTTCGGCAATCGTTTCGACTTTTGGATCGTCGAGCGAGCTTTCGGTATTATCCGGGTAAACGCCGAGCGCGTTAACGGCCGATTTGTGGCCGGTCATATAGGCGCTGGCGCTATTAGCGGAGTCCGTGACGATGGAGTCCATGCCGGAGGTCGTCACATAGGCGCGCTGATCCAGCTTGTCCATTTCAAGCATGCCATTGTACTTTCCTTCCGTAAGACCTTTGGACATTGCGCGAGCGATGGTAACGCTAGAAACACCCATGCCGTCGCCAATGAACATGATGACGTTTTTAGCCTTTTTGCCCGTCTCCGTGCTGTTCACGACTTGGTAAGAAATGCTGCGGCTCAGGCTGCCTGCCTTCACGCTAACCGTGTAGCTGCCCGCCTTGGCGAAGGCGACGTCGCGAATGGTGAATTCGCGGCTTTTATCCGTCGAGGTTCCTTCAAGCTTTTTGCCAAAGACTGCTTCCGGGCTCTTGCCGTTAATAAGAATGCTGACGTCGGACGCACTGCCCGTCCAGTTGTTCAGCTCCACGCGGAAGTCGAACTTCGCGGCTGCCAGGAACTTGGCATTATGGATCGGCGCAATGTAGATGGAGGCCGCATCCCCTTTTTCCGTCGACGCTTGGGCTGCCGCTGCCGGTTTTACACCGAGCTCTGTCAGCCCTGTGCCGCCAATGGCTGTCGTTGCTGCCAGCATAGCGCCGAGCAGGATTTTGCCTGTCCTAGTCTGTCTCTTCATTCTGAAAAACCCTCCCAGGATAACGAGTATGAGTGACTGTTCATCGTTATCTTAAGAGGGTAGTATGCGGCGAATAATAAAATTGCATTAAGAATAGGTAAATCTACTTTTCTCCGGCTGTTGTTCCGTCCGCGAGCAGGGAGCCTGACGGGCGATTGCCTTTCTGCAGTTCCCAAATCGAGTAGCCGAAGTCCATCTGCAAATGCGGGTTGTCCTTGAAGTCCGGCCAGTCGCCGCCCCAGGTGAAGCCGAGTCCTTTGCCGAGCGAGGCGACTTCCAGCCAGTCAGCCTTGCTGTTGCGATTGCCGTCATATTCCATGTCCCAGATGATTTCCCCGCGTTTGTTCTCCAGGGCAAAATCAATCGCCAACCCGTAATTATGATAAGACTCGCCGCCTTTGGCGTGCGTAACGACAGATCCGCCTTGGCTGCGCCCTTTTTCGTACAGCTTGTCCTGCGCCTCCGAGCTGCGGAAGTCGTCGGTGTAAACAACCGTGATTCCTGCTGCCTTTGCTTGGCGAGCTAGCTCTTTAGCGGCTGTGGATAGCTCGGGGTGAAGGGCGGACACGGGTGGTACTTCCCGGTAGAGACCTTGCGGTATGGCTTTATCAAAAACACGGGGCAGCTCAAGCTTGATCAGCGCGCCTGCCGTCGCAATAAATCCGAGAACAAGGATGAACCAGCCAAGTCTCCGCTGCTTTCGGCGGGCCTTCTTCCGCGCAGTGGTTGTGGCGGCTGAAGCGGGACGCATCCTATGCGTCGGTTGTGGCATTCCCATCTTTTATCTCCTTTTAGCTTTTCTATGGTGAAGTCCATCCCTTTACTACGAGTGGGAGAGCCTATTGGCTTCAGTAAAAGCTATCCATTCCTGTGAATCCGGTTATGCCTGAGAGACATTACCCTACCCCAAAAAAACAAACAAACCGCAGGAAACGCTCCGGCAGGAGGTTTCTTACGGCTTGCAGGCTTGGTGCATAGCACACCAGAATATGGCTAGTCGACGTCCGGACCGCCGTCTTGCTGGTCTGCGACATCGTCAGCGAATTTCTCAAAAGATTTGTCGTCCATGATCCGTCGAGCGGACAGATAACGTTTGGCGTAGTAGGACTCGCTGAGCTCGCTGATAATAACTCCCTTGCTGCTGGAGGAGTGGGCGAACTGGCCGTCTCCTACATAAACCCCAACATGGGACACGCCTCTACCACTCGTATTGAAAAATACGAGATCTCCCGGTTGCAGGTCATCCTTAGTAACTTTTTTGCCCATGCCTGACTGGGAGGAGGAAGAGTGGGGAAGCTTGATTTTGAATTGCTTGAACACGTAAGACGTAAAGCCCGAGCAGTCAAATCCTTTGGTCGTTGTTCCAGCTGCCTTATAAGGGGTGCCGATCACGTCGTCGATAACGCCGTCCATTGTGGAGCCGGCTGACGCGCCTTGCGAGCCTGCTGAGAATAGCAGGGTAAATCCGAGAGCGATGCTGACAGCTTGCTTTTTCAAACGATGTGCTCCTTCCAGAGCCTACGAGGTTAGCTGTGGGGTTCGGTTGAAGGTTCCCTATGATTTATCCGGCATCCGCTGTCTGCGGCGTGACGCCCAAAATCAATTCACCCAGAAATGGTTCCCCCGTTTCCATGTTCGATGGAATTCGGCATTCGGCATAATTTGAACTTTTTGTGAAGCAAGATTTTCTTCATTTTACCTTATACTTCTCCCAAAATTTGCGTTTTCTCATAATTCTCATGATTTAAATGGGAAATAGAAGCAGTCTCTTCCATGTCAGATGGTGCCAAAAACGAAAAAAAAAAAGCGCCGCAGCGGGCGCTTTTCTAACGGTTGAACTAGTGTTGAGGTTGATGGACCGCAGCTTGAGCTTAAATGGTGTAAAGCGCGTTCTCCATCATCGTTACTAGCTTGGAGCGCATGCCCATCAGTGACATTAGCGCGTCCTCTTGAAGCTCTCCGGCTCCAGGGGGGTTCAGCCTGGCGTGCTCGCTTTGCAGCGTCTGCAGCTCCTCCGTATTGCGATAAGCGCCGGCACGGCTCAGCAGCTCGCCAATCGTTTGATGCAGCCGCTCGTAGTAGGTATGAATTTGTTCGGTCATAACGGTTCTTTCCTCTCTATCTAAATATGAACTCTCTTGCTAGTATGCCCTGTTAACAGCTTGATCTATCCTTATTAACGCACATGAATGTAAGAGTAAGGTTAGCTGCGAATGAAGATCTTGTAGAGGTGATCTTACTCGGAACTGTATCTGTCTGAACGTTATATAAACCGTTGTCGAGCAAAGAAAACAAGACAAAATTGTCAGAGAATTTTCACAATTGTACGATGACGATAGACATTTGTCAACTAAGCTGACGTTTGTCTACTCAGCGCTTGTTGGACCAACAGCTGAATTGGGAGCATAGGATCCACATGTCTATCAGCGTGCGCACAAAATGATAGGATTGCTGAATAAGGAGCGCAGCCAATCCTGCCAAAGCCAATGCACCAGAACTAACACCTGCCGAAACGGCAGCGGACAGCAGCAGAAGGATAAGGCTGAGACCGGCCAGCGGCAACAGGCGATTCATAGCCATTTTCATGCTTGCTCCGATACCTATTCCGGATACGGCACCAAATTGCAGGCCCAGCGTCACCAGGTGAAGCAGGCCGATCCAGAGCAGCCAGCCGACGAGCCAAGGTAGTGCGGCCGCAGCCATCTCGGGCAGTGAGGAGTAATGCTGGAAACGCTCGATGGCTTGTTTGGCAAGCCACCAGGTTGGCGCCAGCGCCAGCAGCAGTTCTGCCCCATATAGCAACAGGACCGGCTTCCATTTTTTGCGAATGCCCTCCAGAAACTTCGTGCCTCCTTGGCCGCCAGCTTCTGCGACTTGTTGAATGGAGTAATAGAGGCCGGCGTTCATCAGTGGTGTTAGAAGCAGGCGAGCAAGCAACAAGCCGCCGAGTAGCCATAGATACGGATCGGCGAGCCCCGTTTTCATAAGGCGGAACTGTGATTCGGCCCAGAAGATGGCATCCCCGCCTGAGGTAGGGCCGTCCGCTCCAGGGTAGCGCTGCAGGAGCGGACGCACGATCGCATCAATGCAGCGGTAGAGGAAAAAGCCCCATAGCAGGCGGTACAGGAACAGGAAGGCCGCGATAGGCAAATGTTTGACGGTCAGTCCCCAGCCTTGCTTAAGATATGTGGACACGGATGAGTCACCCCTCTCTTCGCCGCCCTCACCAGGCGAACGCTCCTGCAATCCATTCCAGCGCCTTGACGATGCCAAGACTGATCCGCACCCTTTGATCTGCTGGTGCTTCGGCCCTTAAATAGTTGTTAATTTGCCGGTTATCAAGCGCGTTGGTTCGCTCTGGATCAACCGCCGCCCACAGCAGTGGGGAGGAGGAGCCCAGTTTGTAGAGGACGTTGTCCTCTACGCCGTCCCAGGTTCGCTGCACAGTTCGGCCATCGGCGAAGCGGAAAGTGACCGGTACAGGCCCGTACACACCGTCCATGCGGCGGATGACAACATGGGATTCGTAGGCAGGTTTGCCGGAAGGCCCCTTGGAAGAGGAAATCCGAATCGAATCCACCGCGTAATCGGCCATCTGACCGCCATATATGAACTGGCTGAAGTAATCATCCCATTTGTCTTTGGTTACCTGTTCCACAACTCGCTTGAAGTCGGCCGTTGTTGGATGCCTGAATTTGTACTGGTTAAAATAGGTCCGCAAAATCTTGTTCATCGTCGTTTGTCCAGTGCGATTCTCGATTCCGGTCAGCACCAGCTTCGCTCGGCTGTAAACATTGTCGGCGTAGCGGCCGTGCGAGCCGTACGACCAGGAAAGCAGCTTGAGTGGAGCTGGATCGGTCACATAGCTTGCCTCCAGCGCGGTACGCGGCTCGACGCCGTACTCGCTCTCCATGATTTTGTCTTCGGAGTAGGAGGTAAAGCCTTCGTCCAGCCAAGCTTCCTCGAATTCATTGGAGGCAACCATGCCATACCAATATTGGTGGCCGATTTCATGGACGACTGCACGCTCCAGGCTGTATCCGGGATTGTCCGTATCTGCGGCAAAAGCAGTCACTAAAGTGGGATATTCCATACCGCCCGCCCCTCCGGCCCCCGCCGGTGGAACAACGATGGAGAGGCTGCTATACGGATAGGTTCCATACCACTGGGAATACTTCGCCAGAGCTGACTTGGCGGCATGCATGTAGCGCTCGGCAAGCGGCTTTTGGAGCGGATCGAGATAGAGCTTGATGCGCACCCCTGGAACGCCTGGGGCAGAGAACGCTTCTTCGCTGACGATAAAGTCCGGTGAGGCCGACCAGGCAAAGTCATGTACATCTTCAGCATAAAATGTAAAGAGCTGTCCTCCTTTGGCTGGCTCGACAGGTTTGATCTGTACACCTGTTGCAGCTACTTTGTAGCCTGCAGGTACCTCGATTTTGACGGTGTAGAGGCCAAAATCACTATAGAATTCAGAATTGCCGTGGTATTGATGGACATCCCAGCCCTCAGGACGGGAGCTGGAGGCGGTGTTGTAGGCGGCAATTTTCGGGAACCACTGTCCGGCCATGACGAACTTGCCGGAATAGCCCATGCGTGCGAACACCTCCGGCATGCTGACACTGAAGCCGATTTGCAAAGTAATCTCTCCGCCGGGAGCGACCGGCTGCGGAAGCTTGAGCTTGGCCAAAGTGAAGTCGTCTTTGTTGCCGTCATCCGGCTGCACAAAGTGTACGCGCGGCAGCAAGCTCGTTCCGTCCTCTGTTTTAAGCGATTCCAGACGCATGTAGCCTTGGCTCGCCTCTGTTGCCCTGTCCTCGCGCAGCATGCCGCCGGACTCTTTCATGAACGTGGTTTTGTTCGAGAGGAAGGCGTTTGGATACAGATGAAGATACATATCCGACACGGTCTTCTTTCCAGGGTTTTTCCAGGTTACCGTTTCTGTGCCGATCAGCATCTTGCCATCAAGCTTGACCTGAATCTGATAGTCTGTGATGCGCTGAGACAGCGGTTGTGGCTGCGGCCGTGGTGTCGGAGCCGGGGGAGACTCTGCAGTCGACTTGCCGTTGTTCTTCCCCGTTTTTCTGGTAGTCTCGTTCAGGATGGAAGCAAGATTGGGCGCAGCATCGGTGTTCGAGGTAAGGGTGGATGAAGGATTGAGAGCAGTGAACAGACCGTTGGAAAGATTGAGAGCAGCGAAACCATCGAGCGAAAGGCTGGGGGCATGTCCGGTTGGAGAGGTGCGAGCCTCTGCAAGGGCGGACTCCGCATAGGCGATATTGGCGTTCCCTATGACCGGGAGCGGCAAGAGGGTTAGCAATAGCGCTGCGAGCAGCAAATTTTTAAATGATCGGCGACAGATCATGAACCGGTTCCCTCCCGTTGACAAGCTTCTAAGGCATCTATATGTTTGCTTTTGCAGGATTATTAGCTAAAATGAAAAATATCGGATACAAGCCCCTGCCTGTACCATTGATGGTAGCTTGCGGGTGGTTTCGGACTATAGATCAGCTTGGTTCAAGCAAGCTTGGAAGGGAGCAGGGTATGGAAGAGAATAAAGGAACAGGGCAGCCAGAAGGCGCTCAGGGCGCGGCGGAGCAAACACAGGGTGTACAGAACGCGGCGGAGCAGCCACAGGGGGCACAGAGCGCGGAGCAACCGGCGAAGGGCAAGCGCTCGCTGTCGCTAAATGTTGTGAGTAACAAGGAACATCGCGGTTTCGGAGCAGGTACGATCGATCTTAGTCGTGTTTCTTCCGTCATCTTGGACGGCAGCGAGGCCTACATCGACAATGGTGCTATGCATGCCAAGAGCAAAGTGGAAAAGGGCATTAAGTTCATTCCTAACAAGGAGGACGTGCCGAACGGCCGTCCGGTGTGGATCATTTGGGTCGCGGTCGACCGGGACGAAGAGGGGTCTTTTTATGCAGGGGTGACAGCCTGCCCGATGCTCGTGGACACCGAGGCTCGCCGCGGCTGGAAGATTCTCGCGCAGCATGTCAACAATCTCGATTACGCGATCAAGCGTCGTTTCGTACTGGATGGGCTTTCCGATGAGGAGAAACAGACGCTACGCGAGCTGCTCATTTCCCACAACAGTGAGTGGTGGGAGCATTCTCCCCAGACGCTGAAGGATCAGCTGGGAGCATAAATAAATGGTGTCCTAAGAGCAGGTTGCGGCCTGCCTTCGGGACACCATTTTTTTGTTGGATATGTTGGAGTAAGCGGGAAAGTGGCTCGGAATGCCGAAGCAAGTAGTCAAAGTTACTTGAGAAGCGGGAAAGTGGCTCGGAATGCCGAAGCAAGTAGTCAAAGTTACTTGAGGAGCGGGAAAGTGGCTCGGAATGCCGAAGCAAGTAGTCAAAGTTACTTGAGGAGCGGAAATGTGGCTCGGGATGACGAAGCAAGTAGTCAAAGTTACTTGAGGAGCGGGAAAGTGGCTCGGGATGGCGAAGCAAGTAGTCAAAGTTACTTGAGGAGCGGAAATGTGGCTCGGGATGACGAAGCAAGTAGTCAAAGTTACTTGTTGGAATTCGCTCCTCTAGAATGCACTTGGGAAATAGCTGCGACTTAAGTAGATCTAAGTATATGTTGAACACTATAAATAGTTTTTCCCGGAAGACTTCCAGCAGTTCCTTCTTCAACATAATGATGCGGTTAAATTTAAAGCACCTTAACTATGGCGGTGGAACAGAAGTATTAAGCGTTGAAAAAACGAGGATCTCTCAAGCCATTTAACGACATAAACACAAATAGGGCCTCCGCTTGTCCGCTGACAACCAGAAGCCCTATTTCTTGCTTAACCGTTTCTTATTCAATTAGACACTGACACTCCATTCCCAGCAGCTTGCGTAACCTAACGCTTGCTTCCTTCTCAGATTTCGTTTTCTCCATACAGATTGAATTACCGGTTCGTGTGCACAACAGATTTCCGTTTCAGTACCCGCATGTCCGCTTGGCCCTGCACGTGGGGCAAGCTTCACCGATCGGACCGATATGCCGTCCAGTCGGGGACATGCTTCGCTAACCGTCTCCATTGGACTATCCCCTTTCCTCTGTGGGAGTGACTTAAGTATAACCTATCTTTACAATTATTTAAATAATCAGAATATTCAGTAATGGGCATTTATCGGCAAAATAACGCCTTCCTCGAGCCCCAGCATCATCTTTCTGCAATGACAGACGGTTTTTCGCCGTTATTCTCCGTTTTCCCTCGTTATGGCAAAGGTTAGCAACTTCCGATGCCCACCTGGCGTCTAACCTAGCGTTGGCCTTACACTTTGAGGCATTCATACAAGGACTTGTGGAAGGAATGAGAAAGTGAATCAAAAAAGAAAAATGCTGGCCCGATCGGGACTGCGTAAACTCGTCGCGCTACCGCTACTTGCTGCGCTTGCAGCCGGGACGGCAGCTGTGCCTGGCGATGCGACTGCTGCATCTACCATTCAAATTTATCTGGACGGGCAGCAGTTATCTTCTGACACGCCCCCTTATATCGTAGCTAAAGCGAATGTGACGATGGTGCCATTACGAGTCGTGAGCGAAGGCCTTGGGGCCTCGGTTAGCTGGTCCAGCAAACAGCGCCGGGCCGACATCACCATGTCTGGTAGCGCGATTACACTCACCATGGGACAAACCTACGCTCTTGTGAATGGAACCCGGATCAAGCTAGACACTTCTGTCCAGATGAAGGGGAATCGGACCATGGTGCCGCTTCGTTTCGTCAGCGAACAGTTGGGCCTAGTAGTCGATTGGAACAAAGGCGCACGGACCATCCGTTTGACTTCGCCGGGTGGAGAGGGAGGCGAACCCCCGCCTGGAACGGGAACAGGTACGCCGCCCGGAACAGGTACGCCACCCGGAACAGGGACAGGTACGCCACCCGGAACAGGTACGCCGCCTGGAACGGGAACGAACCCTGGCGCTGTCGTGCCGGGCCCGGGTAAACCAGCCAAGCTGCGCGGTGCCTGGATCTCGACCGTTTACAATTTGGACTGGCCGACTGCTGCCTCCGCTAAAGCACAGGATAGTGCCAAGCAGAAGCTGGAATTCACGCAGCTGCTGGATGAGCTTAAAGGAATGGGCATGAATGCGGTATTCGTGCAAGTGCGGCCAGCAGGCGATGCGCTGTATCCGACATTGCTCAGCCCGTGGTCAGCGTTTTTGACGGGTAAGCAAGGCTTGAAGCCGAATTATGATCCACTAGCTTTCATGATCGAGGAAACGCATCGGCGGGGCATGGAATTCCATGCTTGGTTTAACCCATTCAGGGCTTCAACTACTACCGATCCGGCGCAGCTGGACCCTCTCAGTCTCGTCCGCCAGCAGCCTGAGTGGATCGTTAACTCCGGCGGTAAGCTCTACGTCAATCCGGGAATACCGGCTGCCCGGCAAGCCATTATTGACGCCATTACGGAAGTAGCGGCCCGCTATGATGTAGACGGCATTCATCTGGATGATTATTTTTATCCATCGGGGTCGACTTTTGATGATGAGGCAATTTACAAGCTATACAGCGCTGGTACGCTGATGTCCAAGGCCGACTGGAGGCGCTCCAACATCAACGCATTCGTGCAGGAGCTGGATCGGTCCGTCAAAGCGGCAAAACCTTCTGTGAGCTTTGGCATTAGCCCGTTTGGTGTGTGGCGCAACAAGTCAGTCGATCCTACCGGCTCAGATACAAAGGCAGGGGTCACGACGTACGATAGCATGTATGCAGATGTGCGCCTATGGGTGCAGCAAGGCTGGATCGACTATGTCGCTCCACAGATTTACTGGAGCTTCGCTCATCCAACCGTACCTTACGATAAAGTCGCAGAATGGTGGCTCAAAACAGTGAAGGGAACCGGTGTAGACTTGTACATCGGCCACTCGCCTTACAAGCTCGGCACATCGGAGTCAGGCTGGCAGTCATCTGCCGAAATTACGCGCCAGCTAGACTACAACCAGCTCACAGGTGCTGTGCCCGGCGAGCTGTTCTTCAGTGCCAAAGACTTACGTCGCAATCCGCTCGGCATCGCCGATGCACTGCGATCCTACTACGCTGACGCCGACTAGGGTCTAGCAGCCGCCAATCGGTTCCAAGAGCTGCTTTCAGCTTCAGTGGGCTCGCTGACGCCGAATAATGTTTGCAGCCATTCGGCTACTGAAGTTGCTTACGGTTCCAGTAAGCTCATCTTTTGCAGCAAGCAAGAGACTGCCACATAGCAAGCACGCATAGCAAGCACACATAACAATCAACATCTGGGGAGCGGCAAGTTATACCGCTCCGTTCCATCGGCTCAAGAATAGCCCGCTCCGATTTCCGGAGCGGGCTATTCTTTTGCTCAAAAAGCTCAGGAAACAAGAAATGTTCTGAGGGGCGCTTGTCCGTTGCAGAATGGCCTGTCCGGCATATGATATTCCATATTTTAGAAAATGGAGGGATCGAATATGTCTACTTGGCTTGATTCTAGAGCCTCACAAAACGCAAGTTATGGCAGCTCGATCGCTATTCCTATTCCCACGTCGGGCAGCTTGCAACTAGTCGCACAGCAAACGCTCAATCTCGCGCTCGGCACTCCCGGCAACACACGGGTAGAGTTTGCCGGAACGGTGACGTTCCAGCAGCCGAGCACACCTGTTGATGCGATGGTCACCATTTATGTAATGAGGGGGCTAACCTCTGGGGGCGTTGTCGTCTTCTCGCTCAGTGAGCAGATTCTGGCAGCCCAGACGGGCCCACGCGCAGTCAGTTTCAACGGCTCAGACTTTGGAGCGCCGGTGAGCGCCTCTGCCGCTTACTCCGTGTTTGCCACCTCTAGCTTAGCTGGAATGCTTCGTGTCGGACCGGAAAGCTTCAACTTTAGCGGTTATAGCAACTAAGTTTAGGGAACCGACTTTTCATGAAGAGTCTGCAATCCACATATAGTGGAAGATGGTCGAATCCGTTCCGAGGAGGGAACCCGTTTGACGGATGTCGGAATTGTCATGCCGGTATACAAGCAAAAGCCCGAATTTCTGGCTATAGCTATTCAATCGGTGCTTGCCCAGACCTACCAGAAGTTTCGCTTTATCCTGGTTATTGACGGTGCACCGGAGATGGAACCTCTCGTTCGAGCGCAGGTTGGGCAGGATCAGAGAGTGGAGGTTCTCTCTTATCCAGACAACAAAGGTGTGGCGCATGCGCTTAATACAGGTTTTGAGCCGCTACTGGAAGATGATCGGATTCAATACCTGACTTGGGTTTCGTCAGATAATAGTTATGACCCTCATTATTTAGAGGTGCTACGGGCCGCTTTAGTCCAAAGTCTGCCTGAGCTTGGCCTTGTGTATAGCTCCTTTCGCAGCATTGACGACGAGGGACGGCAGTTAATGTCCGAGGCTGAGCTGGCTTCAATGCGTCATTATCAGTCCCAGTCGGAGGAAAAGCTGCTGGACTCTTCTATAGTAGGCATTTCTTTTATGTACAAATCGAGTTATGCCCGGTTAACTGGTCCCTACGGTATGCAGCCTGTTGAGGACTATGACTATTGGCTGCGGCTGACCGAACACTGCCGGATGAAACATCTACCGGTGGAACTGGTCGATTACCGGGTGAATTCGTCCTTCAGTATATCGGCTTCTCTGAAGTCTGAACTTGCCCATCGGCGCTGGCGTTATGCCTATCATCTGACTCGGCATCAGGCGCGGAAACGGCGAGGAGTCTCCTCGCCGTTGACTGTATTGTTCCCACTTGTGCATGCGAGGGAGCATGAGGTCGCCATCATGGAAAATGTGTATGAGCAAACATATAGCAACTACACCTTCACAGTGCTGGATTTATCCGAGTCAGGTCAGCCGACCGAATTGCTTTCCAGCATTTCACATCCAACGACGAGCTTTAATTCATTCCCAGGGATGAAAGTTACAAATTCCTTGCTGTACGCGTCTTATTCGATATCAACTCCGTATACGCTCGTACTCGGACCGAAGCTGTTCGAGGCGGCCGTAGACCTGCAAAACTTGCTGGATCACGCCAATCAAAAAGGGCAACCGAATGAAATCTCCTGGTTTTTTCCACAGGGAAAAATACCGAGGCTTCCCAGTAGCCGGCTAAGCTCGGGGAATGGGTTAGTCGACAAGCCGGACATTTTTCACGAGGTATTCCGCACGAAAAGCCTACAACAGCTGCTCAATAACATCGTGAATGGGGGATGATGATCCACCAATGCTCCGACCACCGATTATGACAATGTGAAGAGGGAAAAGGCATGATCCACGTGGGTAACCACGGGACTATGCCTTATTTTTTGCCGGAGCGAAAGATGGATACAATCATATACAAAAACATAACGGCGGCAATCGTGAAGCCGATTTCTAGTACGGGAAAACGGGAGAGCAATCCGGGCTGTCGTCCAACGGACGAGCCGATGACGAGGCCGGCCATGATGATGCTGAAGCTGAGCAGCACGATGCTGAAGCTGAGCCGTCCGCTGATGCGGTCGAGCTTTTGCATCATGCGGTCCACATCCCGGACCGACAACTCAAGCGGCAGCTTGCCGCGAGCCAGCAATCGGCCAAAACTTCGCAGCCGGGAGGGCAAATCTGCGAGCAAATCTACATATTCAGCGGCGTAGTTAGCGGCTGATTCCGCTAGCCTGTCCGGTTTCAACCGTTCTAGGAAAAGCTTTTTGCCAAAGGGCTCCGCCACAGCTACAACGCTGAATTCTGGATCAAGCGAGGTGATGACGCCTTCGAGCGTCAGCAAAGCTTTGCCGAGCAGCATGAAGTCGGCTGGCATGCGAATTCGGTGGTGGTAAGAGACATGGAATAAGTCGGTCACTGCTTCTCCCAGGCTGATATCACTAAATGGTACTTGGTAATACTTTTCGCGGAGATGATCGACATCGCGCCGCAGCTCCTGCCAGTCGACGGAGTCCGGGATCAGGCCCATTGCCTCGATCGCTTTAATCACACCGTCCGTGCTCTGACGGCGCAGCGCGATGATCAGTGAGGCGAAATGGCCTTTCAGGCCTGGCGTTAGCCGACCCGTCATGCCGAAATCGAGCAGCCCGATGACCGGAGTGGGACTTGAAACGGCTTCCGAGTCGCGATGCTTGCTGCCTGAGGCCTGGGGCATGACCAGTACATTGCCAGGATGGGGATCAGCGTGAAAATGCCCGGAAATAAATACTTGCTCCAAAATGAGGTTTGCCACCGCTTCGGCGATCTCCGTTAAATCGTAGCCAGCTTGCTCTAGAGCCTGCACGTCATGCAACTGTATGCCATGCATGAACTCCATCGTGAGCACACGCCGGGTCGATAGATCCCACCAGATTGATGGAATATGCACGTTTGAACGATCGGTGAAATGGGACGCGATCCGCTCGGCGCTTCGTCCCTCCAGCGTATAATCTAGCTCGGCCGTCAGAGACGAGCTAAGCTCCTCCACAAGCTCGACCGCGCCATACTGCTTGGCCCAGTGCAGTCGATGCTCCGCTATTCGGGCCAGGTTGCGTAGAATTTCCAGATCGGTCTCCACTGTTTTACGGATGCCAGGACGCTGCACTTTGACGGCGACTTCCTCCCCGGAACGCAGCCGCGCGTAGTGTACCTGGCCAATAGAAGCCGCGGCAACAGCCTCCTTGCGGAAGTCGCGGTAGACCGATTCCAGCGGTGCTCCCAGCTCTTCCTCAAGCACTCGTTTGATTTCATCGAACGGAACTGGTGGGACTTTGTCCTGAAGTTTTTGCAACTCGGCAATGATATCCGGAGGGAAAATGTCATGCCGGGTGCTGGCGATTTGGCCAAGCTTGACGAAGGTCGGACCCAGCTCTTGCAAAAAAGACCGGAGGCGTTCTCCGGTCGTACGCACCTCGCTATGATGCCGGCTCTCCACGCTGCGCCAGTGGGGGATGAGCTTCATCAGGCCAAGCTCCCGGACGAAATAACCAAAGCCATTGCGTGCAAAGGCAAGCGCGATCTCGCGATAGCGCTGCAAATGGCGCAGCTGGCGTCCGAGCTTCATTCTCCCTTGCCGTGCTGTGACTCGCTGGAATCCGTCCGGTACAGCTCGGCTCCTTCCGTTGTTTCATGCCGAGGCGTCTCGGGGTGGGCGACTAGCGGCACGTCAGGGCCGGCTTTGCCGGTACCCTCATAGGCTCCATTATCGAGCTGAGCGTCAGTAGGAACGGCGGCGGCTGCATATTCGGACGAGAGGCCGAGCCGGGATTCTAGCTCCGCGATGCGCGATTCTAGCCTGTTGAGCTCGCCGCGATGAACGAGTTGCAGCTCATCAGCAATGTCCTTGACCCGCTCACGGATAAATGTCTCCATGCTGCTGCGGGCTTCCTGTCCCCGTGAAATCATGTTGCTGACAAACTGCTGTGAATCGGCCTTGCTCATGTCGCTTCTGGATGACAGCTCCTGCGCGAGCTTCTCTGCCTGCTCTCTCGTGGAAGCGGCCAGACCAAGTCCGAGGGAAAACGCTTTGTTCAAGAGGTCTTTCATGAATTGACACCTGCCTTCTTCTCATAGTCGCAAGCTAACATCTATGCCTATACTTCTTCATTATACTTCAGTGTGCTGGGTTAATCATCCAGTGCTGGTTCAGTGCCGCAGCCAGCGGGACAGGCCCTTCAGCCATCCGCTGCCCTTGCTCTCATTAGCGGCGGGCGAGGCAGAGCTTGCTCCTTCCGCTGGCGCAGTGTCAGCGGCGTCGGCCGTTCCGGCCTTGCTGCCGTCGCAGGAGCCGATCGGCTCCGTTCCAGCGACGAACAGCTCCATGCGCCAGCCACTGCAGCCAGGGCCGTAGCGCAGTCCGCTGGCGGGATCGACCGCCACGCTGACGATGCCGTCCGGCACCGTGAACGGCCGCGCCGGTCGGCCGGTAAGCGCATGCTCCGTAAAAGCGGCGAAAATAGGCGCCGCACGGTGCGACTCCGCCGTTGTCAGTTGGCGGCCCTTATCGTATCCGGTCCATACCGCCGTCGCCAGGTCCGGCGTATAACCGACGAGCCAGGCGTCGTCAGCCGTCGTACCGGTTTTTCCGGCGACAGGACGGTGGATCATGGCTGAGACGCGGCTGCCGGTGCCGCCGTTCTCGAACACGCTCTCCATGAGGCTTGTCAGCACATAGGCATGGGCAGCGTCGGCGACACGCGACAAGCGCGGCTCGGAGCGGTAAAGCACCTCGCCTTTGCTGTCTTCGACGCGCAAAATCGCGGTTGGTTCGGCGCGTACGCCACCTGCGGCTAGCGCGCTGAAGGCCGAGGCCATCTCAAGCGGGCTGGCAGGATAAGTGCCCAGCGCCAGAGAGGGCAGCGGCTGCATATCGCCATCCAGGCCGAGCTGCCGTGCGGTGGCGACAACCTTATTCGCTCCAATACGCATGATGGTGTTGACCGCGTAGGTGTTGTCGGAGCTGGCAATGGCGTCGCGCATTGTAATATCTCCACCAGCGTAATGATCGCGGTAGTTGCGCGGGGAATACGTTTTACGGCCGCCATCATAGGTGAAAATCGTCGGTGCGCTGGTGAACGGCGTCACGGCGGTCATGCCGCTCTGCAGCGCGGTCAAATAGAGAACTGGCTTGAACGAAGAGCCGGGCTGCCGACGAGCGAGCGCTCGGTTGAACGGCCCTTTGCGATAATCTCGCCCCCCGACCATAGCCCGGATATATCCGGTCTCCGGCTCGATGGCGACAAGCGCCGCCTGTTGCTCGGAGCTTGAGGGAAGGGCGTCCTGCATGGCAGCCTCAGCCGCCTGCTGCATGGCAGGATCGAGCGTAGTGTAGATGCGAACGCCGCCCTCGCTGATCAGATGCTCGTCCAGTCCAAGCTCATCAACTGCTGTTTGCCGTACATAATCGCGAAAATAAGGCGCGCCTCCGTCTGATCCAGCCGGCTGCAGCGTCTTCAGCTCAAGCTTCTCGGCTTTGGCGGCCGCCGCTTGCTCCGGCGTAATCGTTCCCGCTTCCTGCATCGCAGCAAGAATGAGCCGCTGCCGGTGAACGGCATTTTCCATATTCATATAAGGCGAGTAATATTTCGGCCCTTTAGGCACGCCGGCTAACATGGCGCTCTCAGCCAGCGTCAGCTCGGAGGCGTGTTTACTGTAATACATTTTCGCCGCCTTCTCGATGCCGTAAGCTCCATGCCCGTAGTAAATCTGGTTGAAATACTGCCCCAGAATCTCCTCTTTGCTCAAATTCATTTCGAGCTGGGCGGTG
This sequence comes from Paenibacillus herberti, assembly GCF_002233675.1. Taxonomy (GTDB): domain Bacteria; phylum Bacillota; class Bacilli; order Paenibacillales; family Paenibacillaceae; genus Paenibacillus_O; species Paenibacillus_O herberti. Next base: position 1,126,410 of record NZ_NMUQ01000002.1, read on the forward strand.
TAGGCGGCTTCCTTGATTTTGCGTTTCCAGGTGCGCTCATGGGTCAGGTACAAGTTGCGGGCAAGCTGCTGGGTAATCGTACTGGCTCCCTGGCGCGCTCGGCCACTCTCCAGATTGACGAGCGCTGCCCGCGCCATGCTGCGTAGATCAAAGCCATTATGCTCGTAAAAGCGCCGATCCTCGATCGCGAGCGTTGCGTCGATGAGGTAAGGGGAGATGCGTTGTAGCGGCACGCTTTCCCGGCTTTGGCCGGCATGGAACGAGTCCAGAAGATTGCCTGAGGCGTCATAGATTTGCGATACCTGCGCAGCAGACGTAGCGGGAAGCGACTGCAGGCGCAGTGTCAGCAGTAGGACACTGAGACCGAGCAGCAGCAGGGATAAAGTCGTTCCCGCCAGCAGCGCCGCAAGACGGAGTAGGCTGCGGACGCGTGGGAAGCGGATGGCCCATTCCCCTGCTGTTGGACTCCTCTTGCTGGCTGGCGAGCTAACCAACTCACCCAAGGGTCGCTCATTGGCGCCTGGTATATTCTTGTTACGGATTGAGCTGGACGGCCGCCGACCGCGGAGCTTGGCCCGCAACGTTTTCAGCAGTGCCGCCAGCGGGCGAAATAGAGACTCCAGGGCCGATTTGCGGCGTGGGGATGAACGTTTGTTCACGAGTGTTTCCTCCCGAGGATTCGACATTATTTTCCATAGTATGGATATTGGGAGGGGCTGTTATACGGCCGTCTTTAAAGTGCTGTAAAACAAGGAGGAAAGGTTTGTGTTGAGGGGGGTATTTGACTATAATACAGGTTGAACCGTCGACCTTAAGGGGGCCAGTCCGACAAAAGCTACTTTTGTCGAATCGCCTTTCGAATGGGAGGAATGGATGCGTAAGAGCCTTTTGCAGGCATCCCTGCGCTTCGAGTTCTCGCGCTTGAATATATGAACCTGATATAGATTCTTGCTGCTCCGCCGCGCACGCCCGCCGTCCAAGGACGGCGGGTGCGTGCCGCTCGGGCCGGCCGGCAGGCCGGGGCGGTCCTCCGATGGACGGGCCTCCCGTCCCCAACTTGAAGAAGAAAGAAGGGACTTTTACTATGGAATTATGGTACACAGAGAAACAAACCGAGTCGTATGGCATCACTGCTAAAATCAAGGAAACCTACGTCAACGAGCAAACGGATTTCCAACAGCTCGCCATGATCGAAACCGAGGAGTTTGGCACGATGCTCGTGCTCGACGGCATGGTCATGACGACTGACAAGGACGAGTTCGTTTACCATGAGATGGTTGCTCATCCGGCGCTCAATACGCATCCGAACCCGGAGCAAGTGCTCGTTGTGGGCGGCGGCGACGGTGGCGTTATCCGTGAAATCCTCAAACATCCTAAAGTAAAACGCGCCGTGCTCGTCGACATCGACGGCAAGGTTATCGAATATTCCAAGAAATATCTGCCGAACATCGCATCCGGCCTCGACGACGCGCGCGTCGAAGTGCATGTGAACGACGGCTTCATGCATATCCATGACCACAAAAACGTCTACGACGTTATCATGGTCGACTCCACTGAGCCGGTCGGCCCTGCAGCCAACCTGTTCACGCGCGGCTTCTACCAAGGTATCTACGAGGCGTTGAAGGAAGACGGCCTGTTCGTTGCTCAAACGGACAACCCTTGGTTCAAAGCTGACCTGATCACCAGCGTTAACCGCGATGTTAAGGAAGTTTTCCCGATCGTACGTGTATTCTGGGCTAATGTACCAACCTATCCGTCCGGTCTTTGGACATTCACGATGGGTTCCAAAAAATATGATCCGCTCCAAGTTGATGAGACGGCGATTCCAGAGCGCGAGACGAAGTACTACACGCCGCGCCTGCACAAGGCTGCATTCGTGCTGCCTAAGTTCGTCGAGGATCTGGTGAAATAATGAAAATTGACCAAAAATACTCCGGCAACGTTTTCATCCTGAGCTCCGAGAATTATGAAGCATCGCGTGCCGTCATTTACGGCATGCCGATGGACTTCACCGTGAGCTTCCGTCCCGGCTCCCGCTTTGGGCCGCCTCGAATCCGCGAGGTATCGATCGGCCTGGAGGAGTATAGCCCTTACCTGGACCGCAGCCTTGAGGACATCGAGTACTTCGATGCCGGCGATCTGCTGCTGCCATTCGGCAATGCTGCCCGTTCGCTGGACATCATCGGCGAGTTCGTAGCCGGCGTGCTGGCTGATGACAAAATGCCAGTCGGTCTCGGCGGCGAGCATCTCGTTAGCTGGCCGATTTTCCAGGAGGTTTACAAGAAATACCCGGATCTCGCGATCATCCACTTTGATGCTCACGCCGATCTGCGCGAGTCGTACGAAGGTGAGCCATTGTCCCACTCCACGCCGCTGCGCAAGGCGGCTGGTCTGATGGGCGGCCAGAACATTTACCAGTTCGGTATCCGTTCCGGCTCTCGTGAGGAGTGGCAATTTGCCCGCGAGAATATCAACTTCCATCCGTTCGAAGTACTTGAGCCTTTGAAAAAGGTTCTGCCAGAGCTGGAAGGTCGTCCCGTCTACCTGACGATCGACATCGATGTTCTCGACCCTTCCGCTGCGCCGGGCACCGGCACGGCGGAAGCAGGCGGCATCACGAGCAAGGAACTGATCGACGCGGTTCACGCGATCGCGCGTTCCGGCGTGAACGTTGTCGGCTGTGACCTCGTGGAGGTAGCGCCAGCCTATGACCCAACGGAGCAGACGCAGATTGTCGCTGCCAAAGTCATCCGCGAAATGCTGCTCGGCTTCATTAAGTAAGCAAAATTCAGCCCGGCTATTTGGAGCCGCGAGCTCGTTGTCTGCAAGTCCCCGTCTCTTCTCTCCCTTTGGAGAGAAGGGTGGGGATTTTTTTCGCCTGCTTTGCTTGGACCTCTATTTCTTTGGCCATACTGGCTGATAGAATACAAGGAGGTGCATGAGCGCTATGGGGTTGCTGCCGATTCACGAGCATTTGGCGGAGCTGTGGACCATCCGCGAACGCCGTCCGCTTAACGTTGAGGAGCAAGCGGACTTTGAGCATTGTCTGGCGGTGAACGCCTCCCATTGCAGGCGTCTGGCCAATTTGTACAATATGTCTCTGCTGGCGTCCATGACGGACGATACAGAGTGGCATCACGAAATATGCGGCAAAATCGAGAAGCTCGACGGGACGCCACCCGCCTTCCGCGGCAAAAACGGCCAGGTATAGCCGGAGCCCCTAGATCTGTCGGCTCTGCTCTCATTTGCCGCCAAGGAGGGGTTAAGCTGGACGAGGATAAGGTTTATTCTTTTCCGCCGCTTGTTCAGCCCGGGGCGACCGTGCTTGTACTGGGCAGCATGCCCGGCGTAAAGTCGCTGCAGGAACAGCGTTATTACGCTAATGATCGTAACTATATGTGGCGCATCCTCTATGCTCTATCGGGCCGAGTGCCGGATGAGGGTTATGAAGATCGACTGGCATATGCAGCGAGCATCGGCGTCGGTATGTGGGATATGATCAACTCCTGCGTGCGCCCGGGCAGCTTGGACATGAATATTCGGGATGCCGTGCCCAATGATTTGGTGGGGCTGGTGCAGGCGTATCCGTCCCTGCGTGCACTTGTGTTTAATGGGACGAAGTCCTTTGCGACGTATCAAAAACACTTCAAAAACCATCCCGATTTGGCGGGCTTGGAACTTCTGCGGATGCCTTCCACGAGCCCGATTCCTACACCGGCTATGCGTACGTTAGAGGATCGACTGGCGGAATGGATCCGCTTGAAGCCATATCTGCGCGGCTCTGCCGGGCTCTAGGTGGGGCGGGAACTACTTTTAATGGGGCTTGATCCAACATGGGAACGAGAACATACTCTGATCTACAGAGAGCGCGTGCCGTCTGACTGTACCCACAGCCGGACGGCTTTTGCTGTTTTTGGATTCCGTACATCATATAGGAAGGTATCCCAGGAATAAGGCTTGAGAGGTCCTTTACCCCTTCCAATGCCTGAATTTTGATCAAAAAAGGTTTGTGAGGTCCGTTAGAATCAAAGTTAGTTGTGGGGCGTTATTATGGAGCCTTATACAAGGAACGAAGTCGGCGTAGTTGATTGAAACTTAGAGCTATCCTGTATATAGTTATGGAGATAAAGATGCATGACGCCGGCCATTGGGGCGGAGAGGTTGCGGATTTAACATGGAACAGTGGAATGAAGAGGCTCCAAGCCCGCCGCAAGGCGACGGCAGGCGCGAGGTAACCATCACCGTGAGCAGCACGCAGGACGGGCAGCCAGCCCCTGTCGTGAAGCATGTTGGGGTATTGATTCCCAAAGGTCGGACGCTATACATCCGCTATGAGGAGCAGGACGAGCTGCACGGCTCGGTGCGCACGATGATCCGCTGGAACGGGGAGGAGCTAACGCTCACCCGCAGAGGCGGAGTGGAGTCGGATCAGACCTTCGCGGCCGGACAGGCGCGCGGAGGGCGGTACAACTCGGCGCATCTTTCGTTTCCGCTAGTAACGGAGACGGAGGATTTGTCGGTGACAATGGCGAGCGACGAAGGCCTATTGCCGCTGACGCTCGGATGGACGTACCGATTGCGTATGGAAGATCAGTTAAGCGGCCGCTTTCAATTGCGGCTTACGATACAGGAGGCTAACCAATCATGAGTCAGAACGTACTTGAGCAAGTATACACAACGATCCGCGAGGGAATCGCCGATGCGGTAGTCGCCGCAGGTCTGGCAGCCCGCGAGGATCTGCCTGAATTCGTACTGGAGGTGCCGCGGGACAAGTCACATGGCGACCTGGCGACCAACGCCGCGATGCAGCTGACCAAGCTCGCCCGCAAAAATCCGCGCCAAATCGCCGAGGCGATTTTGGAACATTTGGACCACAACAAAGCCTCCATCCTGTCGGCAGATATCGCCGGCCCGGGCTTCATTAACTTCCGCCTGGATCGAGCTTATCTGTACCCGGTCATCGGCCAGGTTCAGTTGGCAGGTGAGAACTACGGCCGCGCCGAAAGCACCGGCAAACGCGTCGAAATCGAGTTCGTCAGCGCCAATCCAACTGGCAACCTGCATCTTGGCCATGCCCGTGGAGCCGCAGTCGGCGATGCGCTGTGCAATGTGCTTGATTTTGCTGGTAATGAAGTGACACGGGAGTACTACATCAATGATGCGGGCGCGCAGGTGAACAACCTTGCCAAGTCAATCGAGGCCCGCTACCGCCAGCAACTCGGCCAACAGGCGGAGCTTCCCGAGGATGGCTACCACGGCGAGGATATTATCGGGTTTGCGCGGGAGTTGTCGGCGGAGCGTGGAGATACTCTGCTCGCCATGACCGACGAGGAGCGTTTTGCCTTTTTCAAGGCGTACGGTTTGGAGCGTGAACTCGGCAAGATCAAGCGCGACCTGGAGCGTTTCCGCGTTCCGTTTGATCTTTGGTACAGTGAGACCTCCCTGTATGAAAAAGGCCTCGTGACACAAGCCTTGGACGCATTGCGCGAGAAGGGGCAGGTCTATGAAGAGGAAGGCGCGACTTGGCTCAACACGACCGCTTACGGCGACGACAAAAACCGCGTCCTCATCAAAAATGACGGCTCCTACACGTATTTGACGCCAGACGTAGCTTACCACCGCGACAAGTATGGCCGTGGCTACGACACGATGATTAACATTTGGGGCGCTGACCACCATGGCTATATTCCGCGCATGAAGGCCGCTATGGAAGCACTCGGTAACGATCCTAATAAGCTGGTTGTATTGATTGCCCAAATGGTCAGCCTGTTCCAAAATGGCGAGAAGGTCAAAATGTCCAAGCGTACGGGCAAAGCCGTCACGATGGAAGATTTGATGGACGAAGTTGGCGTAGATGCAATCCGCTACTTCTTCACCATGCGCAGCATGGATTCACATTTGGACTTCGACATGGATTTGGCCGTGTCCACCTCCAATGAGAATCCGGTCTACTATGTCCAGTACGCTCATGCCCGCATCTGCAGCATTTTGCGCCAAGCCCAAGAGCAAGGCGTCGCTTTGCTGTCGCTGGACCAGGTAGAGTTGCCTCGCCTGACCTCGGAGCATGAATATGACCTGATGCTCAAGCTGGCTGAATTCCCGCAGGAAATCCGCCAGTCGGCGGAGCAGCATGCGCCGCATCGCCTGGTCCGCTATGTGTATGAGCTGGCTTCCCAGCTGCACAGCTACTATCGTGCGGAGCGCGCCATTACCGAGGATGCGGCTCAAACGCAGGCCCGGCTGGCTCTGCTGGACGCTGTTCGTACCGTCATCGCTAATACGCTACGCCTGATCGGTGTCTCTGCGCCTGATCGTATGTAGCCCATTCCTTAGTCCAAAAGAAAGCCGCTGAAGCCTAAGCTTCGGCGGCTTTCATCATTTTGGGCACATCCAGCTCGCCTGGCGCGAGTTTGTCTTTAGCTCCTCGTAGCGGTACCATGGAGCGCTTCAGAATCACCTTGATCTCAGCCGGTCCGAGGCCGGGCTGATGCGCGAGCAGCAAGGCGACTGCACCGCTCACATGGGAAGTAGCCATCGATGTGCCACTCATTTCATGGTACTTGCCTTTCAGCCAGGCGGAATGGATGTGGTCGCCTGGAGCATAGATGTCGATATAAGGCCCACGGTTGCTGAAGGAAGCGATGCGGCGCATCCGATTCGTCGCCCCAACAGAAATCGTTTGCGGATAGCGCGCGGGATAATCGATGGAACGGCGCCTGCCGTCATTACCGGAAGAGGCGATGATGATGACTCCGGCGTTGGTGGCGTTGATACAGGCGGTATGCAGCGATTTACTGCGTGATTTCATACCGAAGCTCATGTTGATAATATTCATGCCGCTTCGGACGCACCATTCAATGCCGAGGATAATGTCGGACACGAAGGCGCTGCCGTTCTGATCGAACGCTTTGACGGCATAAACGATGGACCGTGGAGCGACCCCGATCATGCCGGTGGGCTGATTTGCAGCAGCAATCGTTCCGGCGATATGGGTTCCGTGGCCGTTGTCATCATGGGGAAGCTGAGTGCGGTCGACGAGATTGATGCCACGCCCGAGCGATGATTTTAGATCGGGATGAGAATGATCGATACCCGTATCGATGACACCGATTTTGATGCGATGACCTGTGGTGCGGTTCCATGCCAGAGGAGCCCGGATTTGCTGAACGCCCCAGGGCAGCCCTTTTTCAGGCATAGCTTTAGGCAATCCGGCCGCGTTCATATAAATCAAGCTGTCTTTTTCAACGGTAATCCCTTCGGGAAGCGGAGGCAGCTCCGCCTTCTTGGGCAGCAGCAAGCTAAGCGATTGGATGAGCGGTATCGGAGTCAGCTCCAGGGCAGGTGAAGTTCCCTCGCAGGCATGGAGGAAAGAATGATATTCGTCGGGGCGTCGGAAAGAAAGCATAAACCGCTTTGTCGGAACGCCCGCGGAGGCAGGGATGTCGCGCAGCCAGCGGAGCAGTTGATCCAAGTTGATGTCCCTCCTGACGGACAATGCTTGGATAATGTATGAGCAGTCTGCCGCTGCCCGATAGAGCCACCTGCCCGTTTTAAAACAATTTGGGCCGCGACTCGTGTCAATCGCCCGCCAGTCTTCATACAATGGATCAAGAGTCGAAGGGCTCTTGCAAGCCGGGGGGCCAGCGCTCTCGCGGAAGGATACAGTCAGGAGCGAAGGGGAGGCCCTTCGTTCTTCCCTTTTACCGAGTAAAGGGGATCCATATGTAGGAGTGGACAAGCCTAGAAGGATGGGGTTAGGACAAAAGGCCCGTTTTTTGAAATTAATTAACATGAAGCTGTCCCTATTCCGAGTTACATTAAATCCACTTGTATGAATATGGAAAATTAGGTTGTATCGCACAGTTTATTAATAAAACAATAAAGGGGTTACACAAGCAATGAAGCAGAAGGTAGTTTTGATGTTTATGGCAATCATGATCATGTTGCCTGCAACTGTTTTCGCAGCGTCGGACAAGTTCCTATCGGAAGAGTACTCGTACACTTCTCTTCCTGAAGATATCCAAGTTGGTGATATAGTTCAGATCGAATTTGAGTCTCTGAAAGGAAAGTCTATGAATGATCTTCGAATACTCATTTCAGACAGCTCCATCCTGGAACATACTTGGAATGGTGATGCTGGAGAGCTGGTTGTGGAAGCAGTGGGAGAAGGTCAGGTTGAAGTCACTTACTCTGCTGAAGGATATAAGGATGAGACGATTAGCTTGAATGTCGTAAGTGAGTTATATGAGGATGAGGATTCTACTACGGAAGAGGAATCAGTGAACGAAGAAGCGTATCCTCAAGAAATTCTCGATCTTCAAGAGTATGTTTCCATGCTCGAACCGATTGAGCCTTACGAAACAAAAGCATTAAGTGCCTATGAGAAGTTGGGTAACATTTCAAGCTCTAATCGTAAGTCTTTCTACAACACTCTGACTTATTCGATCATTCCTAACTACACTAAAGTTGTAAGCATGTCGAAACTAGTTGTTGCTCCTAATGATGAACTGAAACAAATCCATAGTCTAGTGATAAAAGGATCTAAGCTACAGCTTGAAGGATTCCAACTAGCAAAAACGGCCATCTACAAGAAAACGAGCTTCAAGGCTGCAAATGCTAAATTTGCGGCTGCCACAAAATTACTTGAACAGTATAATAGCGAAGTGATTAAGTATGGTAATAGGTACAGCTCCAACTGATTCATTTTTCAGTTGGCTAGCCGCGGTCTTGCGCATGGCGCAGGCCGCCTTTTTTTATGGGACGGCTTCAGTTCACACGCAGAACCATGCCAACGGCTCTATACCGCCTTGATTTTTTGGGTCAAATAGGTTTTACTAAAGGTTGACTGTGGACATGATGGAAGAAGACTACTTGCGTATGATTATCCGAGAGGATGTGTCTGGATTAGATGAGCACGACTAACTTATCCCAAAAATTCGATGCGGAGCGCTTGCGCGAGATGCCGATGGTTGACCTGGCATTCGAGGTGCTGAAGTCGGCAAATACGCCGTTCTACTACCGCGATCTGATGAAGGAAATTGCCAAATATCGTGGGCTGAAGGGTGATGAAGTGAACAATGTCATCGCCCAGGTTTATACGGAGATCAACATCGACGGGCGTTTCGCCTGTGTTGGCAGCAACACCTGGGGCCTGAAACGCTGGTACCCAGTAGAGAAAAATGAAGATCCAATCAGCAATGCCAAACGTCCGCGTATCATCAACGATGAAGACGATCTCGAGGATGAGGAAGTGTTCGAGGCCGAAGAGGACGAGAACTACACCGAAACCGAAGAGGACTTCGATCTGTTCGATGAGGATCGTGAGTTCGAAGAGAGCGAAGAAGAGGAAGAAACCGCTGTCGACGAGACGATCGAAGAAGATGCCGATGCGGTGGCTGAGGAGTCGGATGACGATGAGGAAGACTTCGACGATGAGGACGAAGACGGCGATTCGGAAGACGATAAGAAGTAAGAACTAGGCTACAGAGGCTCCGGGCAACCTTTCAGAAGGTTGTCTCGGGGCCTTTTTCAGTAGCAAAGGAAAAATATTGAAAATGATTCCAATTTGAACCTTTTCAGCACAAGTCTACCACCCTGTACTCTTTGAAATCCTTCTTCATGCTTAGAGGTTTAGATGCTTGGAGGGCAAGCCAATGTGGAGAACTAGTCATTCTAGGAGGAATCATATTTGGAAAGGTTTTTGTTGGAGCAAGTCAAGCGTAAAACGGGTGCCGCAGTCCTTGCAGTGGCTTTATTGTTCACCGCAATGCCGCCCGCACCTGTAGCTGCTTTACCGATTCAAGCCACTGGAAGCGTCTCCGCTGAATTTGAAAATAAAGCGATTGAAGCGCTCCGGCAACTGGGATACACAATACCCATATCGCGTACCTTAGCATGTGGGAGAATCGACTGAACATTTTCGTCAAAAAAGTCGGAGAGAACGACGGAGTCCGGATCACAAGTGAAAAGGAACGCAGCGTTGCCGGATTTGCATGGGCAGCCAATGATCGGCTGATCTATGCGAAAGACACTGGCGGCGATGAGAACTAGGTGCCGATCCGAAAAACCTTCCTCTTATTGTGAATCCGCACGGAGGCCCATGGGCTCGGGATGTGTGGGGTTATAATCCGGAAGTGCAATTTTTGGCCAGCAGAGGTTACGCGGTGCTGCAGGTTAACTTCCGCGGTTCAACCGGATACGGCAAAGAGTTCCTGGATGCAGGCAACAAGCAATGGGGTAAAGCGATGCAAAATGACCTGACAGACGGCGTTAATTGGCTCGTTCAGGAAGGAATTGCGGACAAAGAGCGGGTAGCCATATACGGAACTTCATACGGAGGTTATGCTGCGCTCGCTGGTTTAGCTTACACACCTGATGTATACGCAGCGGGAGTAAGCTATGTCGGTCCGTCCAACTTGTTCACGTTGCTTGACTCATTGCCCGCTTACTGGGAATCTCAGCGTACGATGATGTACCAGCGTATAGGCGATCCTGTCAAAGAGAAGGATCTTCTGACCGAAATCTCGCCGCTGTTCTCCGTTGATACAATCAAGGCGCCCCTGTTTGTCGTTCAGGGTGCCAATGATCCTCGCGTCAAACAAGCCGAGTCGGATCAAATCGTCAAAGCTTTGAAAATAACAGTGCAAGTACAGGGTGACAGTATCTCAGAACAGCTACAGAGTGACAATCTCAAGCACAACGCCAGGCATCTGCTTGTCCTTGACAGTACATCTGCCGTGAAGTACACTATTGCATGGGCTTTTTGGAGCGTACTGTGAAATTTATCATCAGCTTAAGGCTGTAGGCGCAGGGATCCGGTAAGTGGATGCCGCTGCGGGCAGCCTGCATATTTGCATGGGTGATTGAAGAAAGTGCCCCCTTATACGGGTGACACTTTTTTTGTTTTTATATGGGGTCCGCGCCATGATTTATGGCCGGCCTGGGCAACCTTTAACTAACCATAGGAGCATGGAGGGTACTAACAGTGACGAAATATATCTTTGTAACGGGCGGTGTGGTGTCGTCTCTTGGCAAGGGAATTACCGCAGCTTCACTCGGCAGGCTGCTCAAGAACCGTGGCCTCAAGGTAACCATTCAGAAGTTTGATCCGTACATCAACGTGGATCCGGGAACGATGAGCCCGTACCAGCACGGCGAGGTTTTTGTTACGGACGACGGGGCGGAAACAGATCTTGATCTAGGCCATTACGAGCGTTTTATCGACATCAACCTTTCCAAGAACAGCAATGTGACGTCCGGTAAGGTTTACTCCTCCGTTATTACAAAGGAGCGTCGTGGTGAATACCTCGGCGGAACGGTCCAGGTTATCCCTCATATTACCAATGAAATTAAAGAGCGCGTCTTCCGCGCCGGCCGCGAGGCGGGCTCGGATGTCGTCATTACCGAAATCGGCGGCACGGTCGGCGATATCGAGAGTCTTCCTTTCCTGGAAGCCATTCGCCAGATCAAGAGTGACATTGGCCGTGACAACGTGATGTATGTTCATGTGACGCTGATCCCTTATATCAAAGCAGCTGGCGAAGTGAAAACTAAGCCGACCCAGCATAGCGTTAAGGAACTGCGCAGCATCGGCATTCAGCCGAACGTTATCGTTTGCCGCACGGAGAAGAGCATCTCCGAGGAAATGAAGCGTAAAATCGCGTTGTTCTGCGACATCGATCCAAACGCCGTCATTGAATGCCGCGATGCTTCCACACTGTACGAGGTTCCGCTGATGCTTCAGGAGGAAGGATTCGACGAGTACGTGGTCAACCATCTGAAGCTGAGTGCGCCACAGCCGGATATGACGGAATGGAAACAGCTTGTTGATCGTGTCAAAAACCTCAAGCACTCCACCGAGATCGCTATTGTAGGCAAGTATGTTGCCCTGCATGACGCTTATCTCAGTATCGTGGAATCGCTGGCGCATGCTGGCATTGAGGCGGACTCCGAGGTTAACATTCGCTGGGTCGACGCAGAGGAGCTAAACGACGAGAACGCCGGTAAGCAACTTGGCGGCGTGAAGGGAATTCTCGTTCCTGGCGGCTTTGGCGATCGTGGCATCGAGGGTAAAGTAGCGGCAATTCGCTATGCGCGCGAGAAGCAGATTCCGTTTTTCGGTATTTGCCTCGGCATGCAAGTAGCCGTTATTGAATATGCCCGTAACGTAGTTGGTTTGGAAGGTGCTAATAGCTCGGAAATTAATCCGACGACCACATATCCGGTTATCGACCTGCTTCCGGAGCAGAAGGATATCGAGGATCTTGGCGGCACGATGCGTCTCGGTCTGTATCCTTGCAAAATCGTGGACGGCTCCCTGGCTGCTCACGAATACAATGACGAGCTGGTTTATGAGCGTCATCGTCATCGGTACGAGTTCAACAATGAGTACCGCGAGCAAGTGGAGAAGGCAGGCCTGCGCATTTCCGGCACCTCGCCGGACGGCCGCCTCGTTGAAATGGTTGAACTGCCGGGCCATCCTTGGTTCTTGGCTGTCCAATTCCATCCGGAGTTCACCTCCCGCCCGAACCGCCCACAGGCGCTGTTCCGCGGTTTCGTGAACGCCTCGCTTAAGACAGGCGAATAACATTCTTTAGTCCGCCTTTGTAAGTCCCTTCTGCGGACGTTAATACTGGTTCCATCAGCCGCCCGGCTTCCTCTGTGGATTCGGGCGGCTTTTTTCCATATCCAAGAAGGAGTTAAGAAGGGCAGGGCGAATATACAGGATTAGTAAAACTGTTGCCCAACCTCTGGAATAAAGTCGCCAACGGATTCGCTACCCGACATCGGAGCGGTTAAAGTTCGTGATGAAAGTGCAACGATGGAACCGAACTGGATATAGGGGCTGGAATTCAAGCAGAACGGACCCACCCGGGCCTGATCTGTAGAATAGCACGAAACCTAACGGGAGGTAGAAGAGTTGGACATGAAAAAGGTGCTCATCGTAGATGACCAGAATGGAATACGCGTTCTCCTAATGGAGGTATTTACGAGCGAGGGATACACGACCTTCCAAGCTTCCAACGGCAAGCTGGCTCTGGAAATTGTCCGTAATGAAAGTCCGGATCTGGTGTTGCTGGATATGAAGATTCCCGGCATGGATGGGCTTGAGATTCTCAAGCATGTCAAGGCAATCGATCGCAGCATTAAGGTTATTATGATGACGGCGTATGGTGAGCTTGACATGATCAAGGAAGCGACGGATTTAGGAGCGGTTATGCATTTCACCAAGCCGTTCGATATCGACGAAATGCGTCTTGCCGTCAACATGCAACTGCGGCGTGATGGGGAGAACAATAGCAAATACGCAATCGGGTCCTGAGAGCAGGACCTTTTTTTGTGTGTATGAGTACGCGTTGCTGGGCGGGACGCCCAAGTACACATGTATTATTCAAGTGTGTTATAATGTCTCAGAATGAACAAGCTACTTTTCCTTTAGCGAAGACTGCAGTCTTACGACTGGCAGCCTTCTCCTTTCGAACCAAGATAATGAGCGCGCGCCCTCTCTTTCGAATTGTCGGTGCGCGCTGCGTTATTTTCAGCCGCAGGTGAGCCGCATAGCGGCACTATACCTGTTTTTTCCGGGGAGGATACCGCATCAATGGAGAAATTAATGGTTCGTGGCGGACGGCCGCTACGAGGCACGGTTCAAATCAGCGGCGCCAAAAACAGCGCAGTCGCACTGTTGCCGGCAGCCATCCTGGCTGAATCGGAAGTTGTTTTGGACAACCTTCCGCAGCTTAGCGACGTTGCGGTGTACGGTGAAATTTTGGAGCAGCTCGGTGCAGGCGTGTCCTGGAGTGGAGATACCATGCGCATCGATCCATCGCGTCTGGTCTCAGCCCCTATGCCCGACGGCAAAGTCAAATTGTTGAGAGCTTCCTATTATCTGATGGGGGCGCTGCTAGGCCGCTTCGGTGAAGCGGTTATTGGATTGCCTGGTGGCTGCAATTTTGAGCCCCGTCCAATTGACCAGCATATCAAAGGCTTCGAAGCTTTAGGAGCCGAAGTGTCCAACGATCATGGTTCAATTCGTATCTCGGCCCGCGAGCTTCGCGGTGCTAAGATTTATCTAGACGTGGTCAGCGTAGGCGCGACCATCAATATTATGTTAGCGGCGTCGCGCGCCAAAGGCATAACGACCATTGAGAACGCGGCTAAAGAGCCTGAAATCATAGATGTGGCCACATTGCTTAACGCCATGGGTGCTAGAATAAAAGGTGCTGGAACGGAGACGATCCGAATCGAAGGTGTGGACAGCATGCATGGCTGTCGTCATTCGATTATTCCGGACCGGATTCAAGCCGGCACGTATATGATTGCCGCTGCAGCAACTCGGGGCGACGTGCTCATCGATGGCGTCATTCCGAAGCATATGGAGGCAATGAGCGCCAAGCTTCTAGAAATGGGCGTGAAGGTCATCGAAATGGATGAATCCATCCGCATAATCGGTGCTCCTGTCTATGAGCCGATCGATGTTCGCGCGCTTGTTTATCCCGGATTTGCGACCGATTTGCAATCTCCGATGACTAGCCTGCTGACACAGGCGGGCGGAGTAAGCATCCTTACGGATTATGTGTACAGCAACCGGTTTAAACATGTGCCGGAGCTGATTCGCATGGGCGCCAACATTCGTGTTGAAGGTCGCTCCGCCATCATTGAAGGCAGTTCGCTCAATGCGGCCAAGGTCAGAGCGGCCGACCTGCGCGCTGGGGCTTCATTGGTAGTTGCTGGGCTGACTGTGGCCGAAGGCATTACAGAAATTACAGGTGTGGAGTATATTGATCGTGGGTATGATAACCTGGTTGAAAACTTACGCCGACTCGGTGCTGATGTTTGGCGCGAGAATGAATGATAGACACTCTGGTATAGTTCCAGGTGGCAACCCATTTTCTTTTGCATCGCCGTCATAAGACGGGTAAATTTGCTTTACTTGACCGGCGGTCATGCCGGTGCTGCTGTTTTAGAGCGCCGGCCCGCCTTGCTTTTCCCCGCATCTGCCAGCTTTCCTCTCTCCAGACTTTCCAAGACTGTATGAACAGTCGTTTCCTTCTTGGCGGTTAGAGCCTCGCTCTGACGGACACAATGAAAGAATAGAGTTTATAGATTCGGATTGTCCCAGTATGAGGTAAGGATTAAGGTGTGAAAACTGAATAAAGTGGTGAGATCATGAGCGAATTTCAGATCGCTGATCTGGAAGTAATGTCATTGAATGATTTGTACAAGCTCGCGAAGCAGTTCGAGGTACCGAGCTTTAATCAGATGAGAAAAAGAGAATTGGTTTTTGCTGTTCTTCGCGCCCAAGCGGAGCGTGGCGGGCTTTTATTCATGCAAGGTATTTTGGACATCCTGCCGGAAGGTTTTGGATTTTTGCGTCCGATTAATTATTTGCCTAGCAATGAAGATATTTATATCTCGGCTTCCCAAATCCGTAGATTCGATCTTAGAAGCGGCGACCTCGTATCGGGGAAATGCCGTCCTCCTAAAGAAAACGAGCGTTACTTCGGCCTTCTGCAGGTCAATGCAGTTAACGGCATGAGCCCAGAAACGGCTGCCGAGCGATTGCATTTCCCGGCGCTGACCCCTCTCTTCCCGCAAAAGAAGCTTGTTCTCGAAACGACACCTGGTCGTCTTTCTACCCGGATTATGGATCTGCTCGCTCCGGTTGGTCTTGGCCAGCGGGGACTGATTGTGGCTCCTCCTAAGGCAGGCAAAACATTGCTGTTGAAGGAAATTGCCAACAGCATCTCTGAAAACAACCCGGAAATCGAGCTATTCGTACTGCTTATCGACGAGCGGCCGGAGGAAGTTACGGACATGTCCCGCTCTGTAAGGGGAGAGGTTGTAGCGTCTACCTTTGATGAAGTACCGGAAAATCATATCAAGGTTGCAGAGCTTGTACTTGAGAGAGCACTGCGTATGGTCGAGCACAAGAAGGATGTTGTTATCCTGCTGGACAGTATCACTCGTCTGGCGCGAGCTTATAATTTAGTCATTCCTCCGTCCGGACGGACGCTGAGTGGTGGTATTGATCCGGCGGCATTCCATCGTCCGAAGCGCTTTTTTGGTTCGGCTCGTAATATCGAGGAAGGCGGCAGCCTGACCATTCTGGCGACCGCGCTGATCGATACGGGTTCGCGTATGGATGACATCATTTATGAAGAATTCAAGGGCACGGGCAACATGGAGTTGCATTTGGACCGCAAGCTGGCCGAGCGCCGGATCTTCCCAGCCATGGATATACGCCGTTCCGGTACGCGCCGGGAGGATCTGTTGCTGACAAAAGAAGAGCTGGATAAAATCTGGGTCATCCGCAAAAATATGAATGACTCGCCGGACTTTGTCGACGGGTTTCTCCGTAAGCTTGGCGAGACCAAGACGAATGTGGAGTTCATGGCTACCTTGGAATCCAAAAATGGCAACCGGCCTGCCCTGTCTTCTTCATCCAGCGGCAGCAGACCTGGAACTTCGAGCGGCAACCAAACGCCGAAGGGCCCAGCCGGCGGCAGCCCGATTGTTTCCAATACAGCTGCTTATCGCAACAATAATAACACGCAAGGCAGCGGCTACCGCAGCTACTCCCCCGGCAATGGAGGCACAGCTCAGATCGCTGGTGCGAATAGCTCGAGCGGCAGTACTAGTAATGGTGCAGCACCAACGCGCAGCGAGAATGGCTATAGTTCGCAACGAAGCGACAGCAGTAACAGCAGCAGCAACAGCAGCAACAGCAGTAACAGCAACAGCGGGACTGGGTACTCGCGCAGCGAAAATGGGTATAGTTCGCAGCGAGCTGGGCAGAGCAGCTCCTATAGCAGCAGCCGGCCAACTCCCGGCCAACGGCCGCTCAGCCGGCCTTCCTCCACTGGGGCGACTCGCCCAGTAGGGAGCAGCATGCGCCCGGGCAGTTACAGCCCGGCGCCACGCCCTAGCACCGGCGAAGTTCAGCCGCCGGTGCAGTCGGCTTCAGCCGACGAGCGCCAGCCGGCGGCAACAGTCGGTATGGCGGCTGCGCCAGCTGCGCAGCCGGAGCGCGCTGTCGAGGCGCGGCCGGCAGCGGTAAGCGCCGCTGCGGCGGAGCAGCTGCAGCAGCGCGCAGGCGAAGCCGCCAGCGCGGGCGCAGCCGCGTTGCCTGCACCGCAGGCAACGGCTTCTGCGCCAACAGCGCAGTCGGCCACGCCGACCGAAGCACCGGCTGCTGAAGCCACGCCGCCAAAACGCGGCCGTCCAGCCGGCGCAACAACGGCCTCCGCGCCAACGTCTCAGTCGGCTACGCCGACCGAAGCGCCGACTGCTGAGGCAGCGCCGGCAAAACGTGGCCGCCCAGCCGGCGCATCAACGGCCTCCGCGCCAACGTCTCAGTCGGCTACGCCGACCGAAGCGCCGACTGCTGAGGCAGCGCCGGCAAAACGTGGCCGCCCAGCCGGCGCAACAACAGCCTCCGCGCCAACGTCTCAGTCGGCTACGCCGACCGGAGCGCCGACTGCTGAGGCAGCGCCGGCAAAACGTGGCCGCCCAGCCGCAGCATCAACGGCCTCCGCGCCAACGTCTCAGTCGGCTACGCCGACCGGAGCGCCAACCGGAGCGCCAACGTCTCAGTCGGCTACGCCGACCGGAGCGCCGACTGCTGAGGCAGCGCCGGCAAAACGTGGCCGCCCAGCCGCAGTATCAACGGCCTCCGCGCCAACGTCTCAGTCGGCTATGCCGACCGGAGCGCTGACTGCTGAGGCAGCGCCGGCAAAACGTGGCCGCCCAGCCGCAGCATCAACGGCCTCCGCGCCAACGTCTCAGTCGGCTACGCCGACCGGAGCGCCGACTGCTGAGGCAGCGCCGGCAAAACGTGGCCGCCCAGCCGCAGTATCAACGGCCTCCGCGCCAACGTCTCAGTCGGCTATGCCGACCGAAGCGCCGACCGCCGATGTAGCGCCGCCAAAGCGCGGCCGCCCGGCTAGCAAGCCGACCGCCACAACTACTACCGATGACGCGGCTAAGCCTGCGACATCGATTCGCCGCCCGGCGCGGTCCAAAACCTCGCCGACGGAATAACAGCTTTTGCTTTTACCGATTTAGGAGGACATCATGAATCTTGTCTATGCCGACGAACAAGGCCAATTGTTCGACCATCCCGACTGGACCGGACTCGGCCGCGGCGGGGACATCGTCATCGAACTGATGGAGGATGAGCTGATTCCTCTGCCGGAGGGCGCGACTCTAGTCGGCCTTCCTGGCACCAGACCGATCGGCATTAGCCCGAGCGGTAAGATGGAGATGCTACCCGGATCGTACCAAGCCGTAGGAGCACTTCTTCCTCAGGGTTATACGCGACTTGCGATTCCTGGTTATGTCAAAGCGGATCGCACCGCCGTTTTGCCGCTATTCGGCTACACCGCTGTCGTCTGGAAAGACGGTGGATTTTACGTAGCTGCAGAGCAGTGCGACGATCCAGAGCGATGGAATCCGCTTAACTGCGATCGCGGTGAGCTGAACGTCAAAGTAGAGGAACTGCTGGCGAAGTACCCGGACAACCGGCTGTACAAGCATCTTTCCAACTGCGCCCTCGGCTATGAATGTCTGACCGCATCCAATACCTTCTTACAGCGCTGGGAAGGAGCCGTTCCAGTTTCCTACTCCTGTAACGCAGGCTGCTTCGGATGTATATCCGAGCAACCGGAGGATAGTGCTTTTCCCGCGCCCCAGACGCGAATGAACTTCAAGCCGACTGTTGATGAACTGGTTGAAATTATGATGGAACATCTCAAGCAGCCCCAATCCATCATCAGCTTTGGCCAGGGTTGTGAGGGCGAGCCTTCCACCCAAGCAAAGATCATCGTTGAGGCAATGAAGCGCGTCCGCCAGCAGACGAACCTAGGTTATATCAATATCAACACCAATGCCGGTTTGACCGACTTTATGCGAGCGATCGTTGATGCTGGGCTCGATCTCATGCGTGTTAGCACCATCAGTGCGCTAGATGATCATTACAATGCCTATTACAAGCCTCGGGCCTACACGCTCAAAAATGTCGAAAAGTCTCTCCGCTACGCGGTGGACAAAGGCGTCTACACCTCCATTAACTATTTGATTTTCCCCGGGGTTACTGACCGTGAGGAAGAGATGGAGGCGATGATCGATTTTGTGCGGCGGACCGGGCTACGCCTGATCCAGATGCGTAATTTGAACATTGATCCGGAGAGTTACCTTAACCTGATTCCAAAGGCGCAAGGCGAAATCTACGGTATGAAGCAAATGCTTCAGATCTTCCGCGAAGAGCTCCCTGATGTCGTGATTGGTTCCTACACGCATGTGCCTCCTGCCGAGTTAACACGTCCGCGCTGACCAAGGATTGCCGTTGCACAGGACGGGCAGGCGTGATATATTATTGAGGTATGTGATAACTCTGGGCTCGCATGAAGCTCAGGGCAGAAAGAGGTGAAAGACGATGAAAGAGGCTATTCATCCGAAATTCCACGTGACTACGGCAACTTGCGCTTGCGGCAACTCGTTCGAGACGGGTTCCGTTAAACCTAACCTGCGCGTAGAGATCTGTTCCGCTTGCCACCCATTCTTCACGGGTAAGCAGAAGTTCCTGGACGCCGGCGGCCGCGTAGACCGTTTCAAAAAGAAATACGGTATCTAATCGAATGCAACTGCCTCATATTGGCAGTATAGAAGAACCTCCCTCAGCCATCCTATGGCTAAAGGGAGGTTTTTTGCTATGTACCATCCATCTCGTTCCCGCCGACAAAGCAACCGCCTCGCGTTTGCCGCAGCCGGTCTGTTAATCAGCGCGCTGCTATTGTCCGGTTGTGGCGGCAGCCCCAATTCAATGAAGGGCAAAAGCTACGGCCAGGACGGTCAGCTTGGCTTGACCAATACGAATCCGCATTTGATCAACACGCCTCACGCGCAGAATTACCAACAGGACGCCAACTTCGCCAAGCAGAAAGCGCTGGAAGTTAAAGGGGTTCAATCGGCCCGACTCGTATTCAACGGAGCGACGATGAGTGTTTATGTGACTCCTAAGAGCGGACTTAACTCCTTGCAGCAAGAAGAAGTTCGCAACCGTGTTCAGTCTCAGATGGCATTTAACATGCCTCGCTACAAGGTCGTTACGCACCTTGCGGAATAAACCCAAACAAGGCCACTACGCACATTGCTGAATACACTCAAATGAGGTCGTTATAAGTAAAGCGGAATAATTTCAAGCTAAGGCACTCGTTTGCTGTTTCCTATGCGGTTATGGGGCTTGGCGTGACAATAGCGTTCGGTTGCACAAGCCTTGTAAATCGGCTATACTGAAAATCTGCCGTGCTAGACGGGGAGGTAGCGGTGCCCTGTAACTCGCAATCCGCTATAGCGAGGTTGAATTCCTGTCGTAGGTTATGCGTTGCAGTGTTTGGCGCCTGTGAATAGTGTTGATGGATGGGTCCTCCGCAATGGACGCTTGTGAACCCGGTCAGGTCTGGAAGGAAGCAGCCGTAAGCAAGTTTGTTCATGTGCCGGAGGAGTGCCTGACCTGAGCTAGGACCAGGAATGCCTGCTGGACCGCATGGATCGAGGACAGGTGCACGGTCCTACGATAATGACTCAAACGCTTGGTGCGTCTTTAATAGACGCTCCCAAGCGTTTTTTTGTCTCTTTTTTTTGCAACTTCTACAGGACTCGTTAGATCAGTTCAGTTTATTAATTCGTCTTTCGGCCTTGAGTCTTCAGCGACTTTTTCCATGTGAAGCACGGGCCAGCGCGACGACAGTGGTAGAGCTAGAGTCGAGCCATCTTTAAATAAAAAAGGGGGAGTGGAATCGCAGGAATCTGGGCTCCAGAGAATCGGAGGAAGAGTCTGTCAGCGTAGCTGTTTTGGCCCCGTGGCTCCGTGTGAATTTTCCCTTTATCACTTTTCTCTTCGTCCTTCGCTCTTCCTCCATCGCTCTTCCTCCTTCGCTCTTCGCTCTTCGTCCTTCGCTCTTCCTCCATCGCCTTCTGTCCATCGTCCTTCACTCATCATCCTTCCATCCCCCCGTGCCATACCTTCTCGGCATTCCGCAACCCTTTCCGAAACCCCTCCCTTTTGCCGAACCCCCAGGTGATGTATAATAAAAGAACGATTATCGGCCGCCTCTGAGCGGCACGAAAGGAAGCCACCTAGTGACCCATATCGCCTTATACCGTGCTTGGCGTCCGCAGACGTTCCAGGACATGGTAGGACAACAGCATATTAGGCAGACGCTGCAGAACGCGATCCGCGAGCAGCGCATTGCGCATGCTTACTTGTTCAACGGGCCGAGGGGCACGGGCAAGACGACGACTGCCAAAGTTTTCGCCAAAGCAGTTAACTGCGAGCACGGCCCGGCGCCGGAGCCCTGCAACGAATGTGCGGCTTGCCGGGGGATTACCGCCGGTACGATCATGGACGTCGTCGAGATTGATGCCGCCTCCAACCGGGGGATCGACGAGATTCGCGACATCCGCGACAACGTTCGGTATGCCCCTTCCGAAGTCCGCTACAAAGTCTACATCATCGACGAAGTCCATATGCTGACGACGGAAGCGTTCAACGCGCTTCTAAAAACGCTGGAAGAGCCGCCGAGCCATGTCATCTTCATCTTGGCGACGACGGAGCCGCATAAGCTGCCGGCCACGGTCATCTCTCGCTGCCAGCGCTTCGACTTCCGTCAAGTTTCACTGGAGGAACAAATTGAGCGCTTGCGCCAGA
The DNA here is from genome assembly GCF_002233675.1 of Paenibacillus herberti. Lineage (GTDB taxonomy): Bacteria > Bacillota > Bacilli > Paenibacillales > Paenibacillaceae > Paenibacillus_O > Paenibacillus_O herberti. The sequence goes on from NZ_NMUQ01000002.1 coordinate 1,148,119, forward strand.
TTACCGAAGAGGAGGGCATCACCGCTGAACCGGAGGCGCTGGAGTACATTGCCCGCTTGTCGGACGGCGGGATGCGCGATGCGATCAGCTTGCTTGAACAGTCTGCAGCCTTCGGCTCCGAAAAGATCACACTCGAAGGAGCAGTCGATGTAACCGGCGGACTCGCAGTCCGTCAGTTCGCAGGCATCGCCGAAGCGGTGCGGGACGGCAACGCGGCCGCTGTGCTGCCGCTTATCGAAGGCCTTATGCAAGGGGGTAAAAGTCCCGATAAATGCCTCGAGAACCTCATCTATTACTTCCGCGATTTGCTCGTGCTCAAGCTGGCCCCGGCGAGCGCGGAGGGGATGGGACGGATGGCAGATCCGGCGGTGTTCCGCGACATGGCGGAGGGCTTCAGCTCGGAGCGCATTTTCCGAATGATTGACGAACTTAACCGGTATCAAAATGAAATGAGGCATGCGGCGCATCCCCAAACCTTATTCGAGGTTGCGCTCCTCAAAATCTGCACCTTGCCGGAGAGTGCTTCGCTCGGCTCGGGTGCGCAGCCCGCTGCGGATAATCGCGGGGCTTCCGCCCCTGCGGCCTCCGGCCATGAAATAGCTGCGCTGCAGCAGCGAATTGACCAGCTTGAACGCAAGCTGGAGCAGCTTCAGCGCAGCGGAGGCGCCGCTCCCGCAGCGGCCCCAGGCGCCGCTGCGGGCGGCGCACCCGCCCGCGCCGGCAGCAGCGGGTTCGGGCCCCGGTCCGGCGGTAACCTCCGGACCGTTAAGCTCGATCCCTTTGCCTCCGCCGCTGCAAGTGCCGACACTGCCCAGCTCCGCGGCAAGTGGACGGAGGTGCTCGGGCGCATCAAGGATGCGCGCGTCACCGTCCATGCCTGGCTCGTTGATGGCGAGCCAGTCTCCTGGGCGGGCGATTCGGTGCTTATCGCTTTCAAAAACACGATGCACCGAGAGACCACCGAGAAGCAAGCCAACCGCGAGCTGATCGAGCGGGTGCTGCAGGAGACGTTGGGTAAGCCGATCCAGCTTGCCACCGTCATGCAAAAGGACTGGCAGCAGGCGTCGTCGGGCGTTTCCGCCGAGCGAAAGGCGGAGCCGCTTGAGCTTTCACATGATGAACCGCCAGTAGCGGCTTCCAGGCCGGAATGGGTCGAAGAAGCTTTCAAGCTGTTTGGCGAGGATTTAGTGGAGCTTAAGAAGGAGTAAACCTTGCATTTTGACCCATGCTGGATGCATAAGGCTTCTAATTCAATCAAGTTTAAATCAATTTAAATTCTATTAATGAGGTGACGAAGATGAATAACATGAACCAAATGATGAAGCAAGTTAAGAAAATGCAGGAGCAAATGCTGAAAGCCCAGGAAGAGCTTGAAACCAAAAGTGTTGAAGGCACAGCTGGCGGCGGCGTTGTTACGGTTGTAGTTAATGGTCACAAAAAACTGGTCAGCATCGCTATCAAGCCTGAAGCGGTTGATCCAGAAGATGTCGAAATGCTGCAAGATCTCGTGCTGACAGCTGTGAACGATGCCCTTTCCAAAGCCGACGAACTGGCGAACAAGGATATGGGTAAATTCACCGGCGGTATGAAAATTCCGGGTCTCTTCTAGTCGTCGCGCCTCGGGCGCTTGCTGCATGCTGCGGCACTTGAACTTTTCTGTGTCTAAGCTGCGGGACGGTCTCCTGAACGAACGGGGGGCCGTCCCGATTTATATTGAAGGAGTTGGGCTAGTTGTATTACCCCGAACCGATTGCGAAGCTCATCGACTCTTTTACCCGGCTGCCGGGCATCGGGCCTAAGACAGCTGGAAGGCTCGCCTTCCATGTGCTTAAGATGAAGGAAGACGATGTGATTGATTTTGCCAAGGCATTGGTCAGTGTCAAAAGAAACCTGCATTTCTGCTCTGTATGCTGCAATATTACCGATACCGATCCTTGCCGCATTTGCCAGGATAAGAGCCGTGATCACTCCTCCATCTGTGTAGTGCAGGAGTCCAGGGATCTGGTCGCTATGGAACGCACTAAGGAATACAATGGCCAGTACCATGTGCTTCAAGGTGCAATCTCGCCAATCGAGGGCATCGGTCCGGAGGAGATTCGCATTGCCGAACTGCTGCGCAGACTTGAGGATGAACGGGTACAGGAGCTTATTCTAGCGACGAACCCTAATATTGAAGGAGAAGCGACAGCGATGTATCTTTCTCGCCTGATCCGTCCCTTCGGAATTCGCGTTACCCGCATTGCACATGGACTCCCGGTAGGAGGGGATTTAGAGTATGCGGACGAAGTTACGCTATCCAAAGCTTTGGAGGGCCGCAGAGAGCTCTCCTGAAAAACTCCTCTTATTAGAAGAAACGAGGCTGACCAGAGATTCTGGTTGGCCTCGTTTTTTTTAGAACTGTATTTTCTGATCAGATCATTGCACCGGTAGTCCGCCCTTTTATTGAAAATAGATGGCGCAACCATTATTCGGCGTTCTAAACGTCCAAACCCGTTTATAGAATAACTACACAGGCAGATAACGGTCAGGACAAGCCGAAAGGGTGGTTTGAATGGGAGCAAAGCTGCGTCTGGACGGACGCGTGGAGACGCTGGCTGTTAGTAGCGTGGAAGCGGGGCGTGATGATATCGGGGGGGTTGAACTGCTGGCTGAGATTCGAGAAGCTCACCGGGATTGGATTAATGCGCAGTATCATTTTGAACAGGCGGTTGGCAGCGATCAGATTGATTACGCGGTGTATGCAATTGAAGCAACGCAAAGGCGTTATGAAATGCTGCTCCGGCAAGCGAAGCGCCTTGGAACAGCCTCGCCTGAATGGAAAGGGGGAATTCCGCGATGAAATGGATTTGGTTGAGCATGTTAAGCCTGTCTTCTATTCTACTGGTTATTACATTGGTGAGGAGCCGAATGTCCTGGTCTTGGTTCAGTCGCTTCGCTCTTCATCTTACAGCAGCCGCGGTGGGGATCTATCTGCTTAACGGAACGGGGCTGCTGCCTGGCTCCGAGATTCCGCTCAACCCGGCAACGATCAGTACGGCGGTTGTTCTCGGACTTCCGGGGGTGGCGGTACTGGCTGGTATCCAAGCAATTATTCTATAAGATTGGGCTCCCTGGATACAGGGGGCTTTTCGTATTTTCAAGGGTGAAAAAGAAAATCGAAAAAACTTTAAAAAAAGACTTGCATCCGCTTAGGCGGCTGTGATATATTATCTAAGTCGCCGCTGAGAGGCACGACGGAAACAAGCGAAAAACAAGTGAATTTGTTCTTTGAAAACTGAACAACGAGTGAAGCAAGTCAACGTTATAAATGAGCAAGTCAAACACCTTTATGGAGAGTTTGATCCTGGCTCAGGACGAACGCTGGCGGCGTGCCTAATACATGCAAGTCGAGCGGATTGATGAGGGAGCTTGCTTCCGATTCAGTTAGCGGCGGACGGGTGAGTAACACGTAGGCAACCTGCCCTCAAGACTGGGATAACCTTCGGAAACGGATGCTAATACCAGATAAACGGTTTCTCCACCTGGAGAGATCGAGAAAGACGGAGCAATCTGTTACTTGGGGATGGGCCTGCGGCGCATTAGCTAGTTGGTGAGGTAACGGCTCACCAAGGCGACGATGCGTAGCCGACCTGAGAGGGTGATCGGCCACACTGGGACTGAGACACGGCCCAGACTCCTACGGGAGGCAGCAGTAGGGAATCTTCCGCAATGGACGAAAGTCTGACGGAGCAACGCCGCGTGAGTGAGGAAGGCCTTCGGGTCGTAAAGCTCTGTTGCCAGGGAAGAACGGGTAGAGGAGTAACTGCCTTTGCCATGACGGTACCTGAGAAGAAAGCCCCGGCTAACTACGTGCCAGCAGCCGCGGTAATACGTAGGGGGCAAGCGTTGTCCGGAATTATTGGGCGTAAAGCGCGCGCAGGCGGCTTTGTAAGTCTGGTGTTTAATCTTGGGGCTCAACCCCAAGTCGCACGAGAAACTGCAAGGCTTGAGTGCAGAAGAGGAAAGTGGAATTCCACGTGTAGCGGTGAAATGCGTAGAGATGTGGAGGAACACCAGTGGCGAAGGCGACTTTCTGGGCTGTAACTGACGCTGAGGCGCGAAAGCGTGGGGAGCAAACAGGATTAGATACCCTGGTAGTCCACGCCGTAAACGATGAATGCTAGGTGTTAGGGGTTTCGATACCCTTGGTGCCGAAGTTAACACAATAAGCATTCCGCCTGGGGAGTACGCTCGCAAGAGTGAAACTCAAAGGAATTGACGGGGACCCGCACAAGCAGTGGAGTATGTGGTTTAATTCGAAGCAACGCGAAGAACCTTACCAGGTCTTGACATCCCTCTGAATCTGCTAGAGATAGCAGCGGCCTTCGGGACAGAGGAGACAGGTGGTGCATGGTTGTCGTCAGCTCGTGTCGTGAGATGTTGGGTTAAGTCCCGCAACGAGCGCAACCCTTGAATTCAGTTGCCAGCACATCATGGTGGGCACTCTGAATTGACTGCCGGTGACAAACCGGAGGAAGGCGGGGATGACGTCAAATCATCATGCCCCTTATGACCTGGGCTACACACGTACTACAATGGCCGGTACAACGGGCCGCGAAACCGCGAGGTGGAGCCAATCCTAAAAAGCCGGTCTCAGTTCGGATTGCAGGCTGCAACTCGCCTGCATGAAGTCGGAATTGCTAGTAATCGCGGATCAGCATGCCGCGGTGAATACGTTCCCGGGTCTTGTACACACCGCCCGTCACACCACGAGAGTTTACAACACCCGAAGTCGGTGGGGTAACCCGCAAGGGAGCCAGCCGCCGAAGGTGGGGTAGATGATTGGGGTGAAGTCGTAACAAGGTAGCCGTATCGGAAGGTGCGGCTGGATCACCTCCTTTCTATGGAGAATCGTTTCCTGCAACGGAAACATTCAAAACCGA
>NZ_NMUQ01000002.1:1153284-1154110 GCF_002233675.1 Paenibacillus herberti
AAAACACCTTGTACCTTGAAAACTGGATACGAACGATATGAAATGCTGAAACATCCGATAGCTGTTGCTTACCTGTCAGCTTGTCTTCGGACAAGGTGAAGCGAAGGTTCGTTAGAACCGGAGCATTGGTTAAGCTACTAAGAGCGCACGGAGGATGCCTAGGCGCCAGAAGCCGAAGAAGGACGTGGCGAACCACGATAGGCCTCGGGGAGCTGTAAGCAAGCGTTGATCCGGGGATTTCCGAATGGGGAAACCCAGCTGGAGTAATGTCCAGTTACTGCGATGTGAATACATAGCGTCGCGTGAGGCATACCAGGGGAACTGAAACATCTAAGTACCCTGAGGAAGAGAAAACAATAGTGATTCCGTCAGTAGCGGCGAGCGAACGCGGATTAGCCCAAACCAAGGGGCTTGCTCCTTGGGGTTGTGGGACGTCTCACATGGAGTTACAAAGGAATGGGTTAGGCGAAGAGGTCTGGAAAGGCCCGCTACAAGAGGTAAAAGCCCTGTACCCAAAAGTCCATTCCCTCCGAGACGGATCCCGAGTACCGCGAGACACGTGAAACCTCGTGGGAATCCGGCAGGACCATCTGCCAAGGCTAAATACTCTCTGGCGACCGATAGTGAAGCAGTACCGTGAGGGAAAGGTGAAAAGCACCGCGGGAGCGGAGTGAAATAGAACCTGAAACCGTGCGCTTACAAAAAGTCAAAGCCCTATTACTGGGTGATGGCGTGCCTTTTGTAGAATGAACCGGCGAGTTACGTTCACGTGCAAGGTTAAGTCGGGAAGACGGAGCCGCAGCGAAAGCGAGTCTGAATAGGGCGA
>NZ_NMUQ01000002.1:1154120-1476620 GCF_002233675.1 Paenibacillus herberti
AGTACGTGGATGTAGACCCGAAACCGGGTGATCTACCCCTGTCCAGGGTGAAGGTGCGGTAACACGCACTGGAGGCCCGAACCCACGAATGTTGAAAAATTCGGGGATGAGGTGGGGGTAGCGGAGAAATTCCAATCGAACCCGGAAATAGCTGGTTCTCCCCGAAATAGCTTTAGGGCTAGCCTCGGTGTTGAGCATGCTGGAGGTAGAGCACTGATTGGGTGCGGGGCCCGCCAAGGGTTACCAAGTCCAGTCAAACTCCGAATGCCAGTCATGTATAACCGGGAGTCAGACGGTGAGTGCTAAGATCCATCGTCAAGAGGGAAACAGCCCAGATCATCAGCTAAGGTCCCCAAGTGTGTGTTAAGTGGGAAAGGATGTGGAGTTGCCCAGACAACCAGGATGTTGGCTTAGAAGCAGCCACCATTTAAAGAGTGCGTAATAGCTCACTGGTCGAGTGACTCTGCGCCGAAAATGTAACGGGGCTAAACACACCACCGAAGCTATGACATGTACCATTAGGTACTTGGGTAGGGGAGCGTTGTGTATGGGTAGAAGTCAGACCGTAAGGACTGGTGGACAGTACACAAGTGAGAATGCCGGTATGAGTAACGAAAAGATCAGTGAGAATCTGATCCGCCGAAAGCCTAAGGGTTCCTGAGGAAGGTTCGTCCGCTCAGGGTAAGTCGGGACCTAAGGCGAGGCCGAAAGGCGTAGTCGAAGGACAACAGGTTGATATTCCTGTACCACCGTAAACCGTTATGAGCAATGGGGTGACGCAGAAGGGTAGTAACGCGGACCGATGGATGTGTCCGTCCAAGCAGTGAGGCTGGTTTGTTGGCAAATCCGCAAACCGTATAAAGCTGGGCTGTGATGGGGAGGGAAAATTATAGTACCGAAGGTTATGATCTCCAGCTGCCAAGAAAAGCCTCTAGCCAGGTGAAGGTGCCCGTACCGCAAACCGACACAGGTAGGCGAGCAGAGCATGCTAAGGCGCGCGGAATAACTCTCGTTAAGGAACTCGGCAACATGACCCCGTAACTTCGGGAGAAGGGGTGCCTCGGTAGGGTGAATAGCCCGAGGGGGCCGCAGTGAAAAGGCCCAAGCGACTGTTTAGCAAAAACACAGGTCTGTGCGAAGCCGTAAGGCGAAGTATACGGGCTGACGCCTGCCCGGTGCTGGAAGGTTAAGGGGAGCGGTTAGGAGCAATCCGAAGCTGTGAACCGAAGCCCCAGTAAACGGCGGCCGTAACTATAACGGTCCTAAGGTAGCGAAATTCCTTGTCAGGTAAATTCTGACCCGCACGAATGGCGTAACGACTTGGGCGCTGTCTCAACGAGAGATCCGGTGAAATTTTAATACCTGTGAAGATGCAGGTTACCCGCGACAAGACGGAAAGACCCCATGGAGCTTTACTGTAACTTGATATTGGACTTTGGTACGATCTGTACAGGATAGGTGGGAGCCTAAGAAGCCGGAGCGCCAGCTTCGGTGGAGGCACCGTTGGGATACCACCCTGATCGTATCGGAGTTCTAACCTGCTGCCGTGAAACCGGCAGAGGGACCGTGTCAGGTGGACAGTTTGACTGGGGCGGTCGCCTCCTAAAATGTAACGGAGGCGCCCAAAGGTTCCCTCAGAATGGTTGGAAATCATTCGAAGCGTGCAAAGGCATAAGGGAGCTTGACTGCGAGACCTACAAGTCGAGCAGGGACGAAAGTCGGGCTTAGTGATCCGGTGGTACCGAATGGAAGGGCCATCGCTCAACGGATAAAAGCTACCCTGGGGATAACAGGCTTATCTCCCCCAAGAGTCCACATCGACGGGGAGGTTTGGCACCTCGATGTCGGCTCATCGCATCCTGGGGCTGAAGTAGGTCCCAAGGGTTGGGCTGTTCGCCCATTAAAGCGGTACGCGAGCTGGGTTCAGAACGTCGTGAGACAGTTCGGTCCCTATCTGTCGTGGGCGCAGGAAATTTGAGAGGAGCTGTCCTTAGTACGAGAGGACCGGGATGGACGTACCGCTGGTGTACCAGTTGTTCCGCCAGGAGCACAGCTGGGTAGCTACGTACGGACGGGATAAGCGCTGAAAGCATCTAAGCGCGAAGCCCCCCTCGAGATGAGATTTCCCAGTATGTAAGACCCCTAGAAGACGACTAGGTTGATAGGTTCGAGGTGGAAGCGCAGCAATGCGTGCAGCTGACGAATACTAATCGGTCGAGGGCTTATCCAAATCAGTGAAGCAACAGCCGGTCAGCACGGCGTATCGTTCGATCCAGTTTTCAGGGCGCAATTATAGTTCCGTCTAAGGACTAGTGCTGGAAAACGGGACAAGTTGTTGGGACGTTTGGTGATGTCTTACCTGAATTGTGTGGCGGCGTAGCTCAGCTGGCTAGAGCGTACGGTTCATACCCGTGAGGTCGGGGGTTCGATCCCCTCTGCCGCTACCAACCTTATATGGAAGCTTAGCTCAGCTGGGAGAGCATCTGCCTTACAAGCAGAGGGTCGGGGGTTCGATCCCCTCAGCTTCCACCATGTTTCCTGGAGCTGTGGTGTAGTGGCCTAACATGCCTGCCTGTCACGCAGGAGACCGCGGGTTCGAATCCCGTCAGCTCCGCCATTTTTTTAATTATGCACGGCTCGGTAGCTCAGTCGGTAGAGCAAAGGACTGAAAATCCTTGTGTCGGCGGTTCGATTCCGTCCCGAGCCACCATTGGTTTTCTAAGTGAGCTTGATAATGGCACATCTTAGAGCAATTCTGGAGGGCTAGCGAAGTGGCCAAACGCAGCAGACTGTAAATCTGTTCTCTTACGAGTTCGGTGGTTCGAATCCATCGCCCTCCACCACTTCATTTTTGAGAGCCATTAGCTCAGTTGGTAGAGCACCTGACTTTTAATCAGGGTGTCGAAGGTTCGAGTCCTTCATGGCTCACCACTTTATAGTGAACTCAAAGCGCAGATGCGAATCTGTGCTTTTTTTGTGTTTCTTTGACGCCCGATCGCTCCTTGTTGGATGAGTGTTGCCTGTTCATGGTAAACTTGATTATAGCTCGTCCTAAATCGGGAACAGGAGATGACTCATGGCATCAGGAGAATGGCTGGATGAAATGCGGCGCATCTTGGGAGCAGATATTCAGGAACTGCCGTATACGTCGGCACAGTGGCAGGAGCTGCATCCCCTTTTGGAAAGAGGCCGACACGCTGCAAGAATACATGCCGACGGAACCGTGTACATGAAGATGTCAGGGGAATCGGATCGCATGGAGTGTCTTGAGATCCGGAGGCCGGAGCGACTAAGTGACACCGAGCTGAATCTGATCAGCCTTTTGCTCAGCAACCTCAAGCCTGATCGTAGTGGCCACAGTGCGGCAACTGGAGCTGAAAAACAAGCTTTGGCGCTTGGTGCCTGGGTTATGGAACAACTCGACCGTCCTCAGGCGGAGATGATTCCAGAGGGATTGACGCTAGGCGGAAGATTGTATGCCGACATGATTCCCTTCTTGTTGATACGGGAGTACAGCGGCTTGACCGAGGAACCGTACACTGAGCTTGAGAAGCTGCTCCGTTCCTTTTTTGAAGAGGAAGTCCTGCTCATTCCGCTCCAGCGCAACGAATGGCTCATCCTCAGTCCGATGTCCCCGCTAAGCGACTCTCGCTTGGATGGGGGAGACGATGAGGAATCGGAGGAAGAGAGTTTAAGGTCAATTGGACTCGGGCTGCATGAAATGCTGGCTAGCGAATGGCTTGGTGAATGCCATTTAGCCCTTTCTTTTCCGATTCAACCATCCAAGTCTATTGTAGAGAGTGTTGCTCAGCTGCGCGAGACGATTCAGCTCGGTCGGCGTTTCCAAGTTGGCTCCAATGTGCATCTACCTTGGCAGCTACATTTGGAAAGACTGCTCAGTGCGATTCCAGAATCGGATCGGGCGCGATTCGTTGAACAAGCTTTCAGTCGCTCGGATTATTATGTAGAGCCTGAGATCTTAACAACGCTGGAAACATTCTTTGTGCTGGACTGTAACGTAAGCGAAACGGCAAAGAAACTATATATCCATCGTAATACGCTGTTGTACCGGCTGGACAAGTTGAAGCAGGAGACTGGGCTCGACGTGCGGCTCTTCCGAGACGCTGTTATGGTCAAGATCATTCTTCTATTGTATAAAGTTACGAAAAGACCCTGATTTTTTTGTAGAGTTTGTGCATAGTCATACGCTTACATTTTCGGGTAAGATAGATTCATAAGAGGAATTCTTCTGGAACTACTATACATCACTCACATAGGGGGAAATCAACATGGCAGGCGTACGTTTAGAGCATATTTTCAAGAAATACCCTGGATCCGACATTGCATCCGTAAAAGATATCAACCTGGATATCAAGGACAAGGAGTTTCTCGTTCTAGTTGGTCCATCCGGTTGCGGTAAATCCACGACTCTTCGTATGATTGCAGGACTTGAGGAAATCTCCGAAGGCAAGCTGTTCATCGGCGATCGCCTGGTGAATGACGTAGCTCCTAAAGATCGCGACATTGCGATGGTATTCCAATCCTACGCTCTGTACCCGCATATGAACGTTTACCAGAACATGGCTTTCGGCCTGAAACTGCGTAAGTTCAAAAAAGCGGACATCGATAAACGCGTTCGTGAAGCAGCAAAAATTCTCGACATCGAGCATCTGCTCGATCGTAAACCTAAAGCACTTTCCGGTGGTCAACGCCAGCGTGTCGCTCTGGGTCGTGCTATCGTCCGCGAACCACAAGTGTTCCTGATGGATGAGCCGCTTTCCAACCTTGACGCTAAACTTCGTGGCCAAATGCGCGCTGAGATCAGCAAGCTGACGAAACGTCTGGAAACGACGACGATCTACGTAACGCATGATCAGATCGAAGCTATGACGATGGGCGACCGCATCGTTGTTATGAAAGACGGACTTATTCAACAAAATGCTACTCCTGAAGAACTGTACAATCATCCAGTAAACATCTTTGTAGCGGGCTTTATCGGCGCTCCTGCGATGAACTTCATTACCGGTATGCTGAGCGAAGCTAGTGGCTCTGTACGCTTCAAGGCTCCTGGTGTGGACGTAATTCTGGCAGAAGGCAAAGCCAAAGCTCTCCGTGAAAAAGGCTTTGTTGGCAAAGAGGTTATTCTGGGAATTCGTCCAGAAGATCTGCATGAAGAGCCAGTATTCCTGGAAGCTTCCCCGAACAGCATCGTAACGGCTACCATCGAGGTTGCAGAGAATCTTGGTCATGAAATGTACCTGTACCTGAATGGTATCGGCAATGACACGGTTATCGCTCGTGTAGACGGCCGCTCCGGTATGCGCGACGGTACTAACGTCAAGCTGGCTCTCGATATGAACAAAATTCATGTTTTCGACAAAGAAACGGAACTTAACCTGTTCGAGAACTAATTTTCGATCTTAATTGAACGAATGTTTTATAATAGCAGTCGGGTAGCAGTTCAAGCTGCAAATCCATGAAAATGCACCTTGCGATTATGGTTTATGGATGGTTGGGATACCTCCATTTTACCATTTCCGCTAAGGTGCGTTTTTTTATCTTAAAGGTACTCCTCTCTAACGGTATGTTCTGGTTAAACACCATTCTGCCAAAGAGTTGGAGTCTTTTTTACGTTTTCAAAGAAGCGTACTAGTCGGCATTGTGCAAGTAACGTCAAGATTGTGAAATAGCCGGAGCGGCAATTACTGATCTATCATTAGAGAGAACGCAGACGGTTGGCGTACTCTCTTCTTTTTTATCCGATTGCGGCGAAGGAGGACATGCACAATGATGCACGAGCTTAACCGGTACGGCAGATTGAAGCAGGAAGGAGCTTATTTGACGGCTGTTACGAAGGTAGAGGGGGCGGGCGATTTACTTAAGCCATTAGTGAAAAAAACATTAACCGGTCTATTTGCTGTCAGTCTTGTAGTTGCCATAGTCTTTAATGTTACAGCTAATGCTTCAGGTGAGAAAGTCGAAAGCAATTTAAAACAACTCATTACCGTCGATGGCCTACAGGTGCAGGGACTTGACACGCCGTTCGGACTTGACACGCCGAAGCCCACTCTGTCGTGGCGCTTCTCGTCCACCGGCGATGGAGCAGCCGTCAGTGGCGCGGAGGTGAAGGTGCTTTCGGGCACGGGTGCCGTGGTATGGTCGAGCGGTCGCCTGAAGACGCCCGGAATCTCGTCGATCAAGTACGACGGTCAGCCCCTGCAGGCAAAATCGCGCTATACCTGGAAAGTACGGGTTTTCGATGGCTCCGGTCGTTCGAGCGCGTGGAGCGGCACCGCAGCATTCGGTACCGGCATGTTTACGGACGCGGACTGGAAGGGCGCCGACTGGATCACGCACAAGGACTGGGCTCAGGCGCAGGGGGCCTCTGAGATTGGCTCGCTGTACCCGGTTACGGTGATCTTTCCAGGCGGCCCGGTCAGCAGTCGCACGGTGACGCTCTCTATCTACAGTATCGGCGGGATGCCAGCGGGGGAGAGCGATTTTCGGGCTCAGTTGTCGGAGATTGAGGTCAAAAACGGTGACGGCGGAACCAATGCCATGAAAAACGCCACCATCACCGCATCCGAGTCGGACGAATCCGGCGGTTGGTCTGTCGCCGCTCTCAAGGACGGCACGACGTCGTCGGAGACGTCGTGGGCACGCGGCTGGTCGTCCGCACCGCATAACAGTGCGGACCTGGCATCACCAATCACGCTCAAACTCGACCTCGGTACCGTGCAGACGTTCGACCGCATCGTACTTTACCCGCGTACCGACGTCGCCTCCGCGAGCGGTCGTAGCGCGGGCTTCCCTACTCGGTTCAAAGTTGTTGCAGATGCGGCGGGTCAGACGCAGGAAGGCAAGGTCATCGCCAAGGACGATGCCGTCATCGCGCCCGCCTACGCGAACCCCGGCAACCCGTACACCATCGATCTGCCTGCCCGGCCGTCTGGAAGGCTGCTGACGCTGGCGGTCCCGAAGGTCACCGCCGAACAGCCGGATGGGCCCACGGCGTTCTTCCTGCAGCTGGCCGAAATCGAGGTGCTTGACGAGAACGGCCAGAATCTCGCACGGAACGCCACGTTTGCGGCTAACAGCAACCTTGGCGGGGCGTGGGACCCGCATCTGCTCGGGGACGGAGTTAAGACCACCAACGATGTCGGCTCCACCGGATGGACCTCATGGCCCCCTGCCGGCGCGCGGACGTTGAGTCCTCCCGCGACCATCACCATCGACCTAGGCAGCATTCACAAGGTGTCGGCGGTGAAGATCTACCCCCGAAGCGATAAGTCCGTCGTCGTCGACGGCACGCCCCGGACGGTCGCCTTCATGAGCGCCTACTCGCTGTCGATCGCCGACATCGTCATGAACGACGGCCCGACCGTGGTCGCTTCGTATGACAACACCGAGCCGCCCGCTTGGGGCGACCGCACTCTTCTGACGCTGCCGCAGTTCCGCACGGGTTTTACGGTGCAGAACCGGCCGATCACCTCGGCGACACTGTACATCTCGGGCCTCGGAGCTTACGAAGCCGAGGTCAATGGCGAGCGAGCCGGAGACATCCGTATCGGCTCCGGGATGACGAAGTTCGACGAGCGCACGTTCTACGACGCGATTGATGTCACCGGACAGGTACGTGCTGGGGAGAACGCGATCGGCATCGGACTCGGCCAGGCATGGCTCGACGGCGTCAACAACTGGTCGCAGCGGTCCAACTGGGGAGGCTGGAACAGCATCCTGCGCACCAAGGCCCTGCTCAAAGTGAGTTATGCCAACGGCAGCACCTCGGAGTTCACCACCGGTAGCGGCTGGAAAGCCGTTCTCGGCCCGAGCCGGACGACACTCGACGTCACGCCAGACGCGGAGGGCTACGATGCTACACTGAAACAGCCCGGCTGGAGCACCCCAGGCTTCAATGACAGCGGCTGGGTTGCGGCGCAGGTCACTTCCAATGAGGGCGCACTGCTGCAATCAAACCCGGTTCAACCCAATCGCGTAACGGAGACGCTCGCCCCGGTCATGGTGACCAACCCGGCTGATGGCGTTTACGTTTACGACGTGGGACGTAACATCTCGGGCACCGCCAAGGTCACCCTCGACCTGCCGAAGGGAGTGACTGCGACGGTACGTTACACCGAGCGACTGGCGAATGGGCGTTCCGACATCGCGAGCGCACGCTACCAGGACGACTACGTGACTGGCGATGGGTCCGGCCCGCTCACCTGGGCGGCGTCGTACACGTACAAGGGCTTCCGGTACATCGAGATCAGCGGCCTGCCGAGCGGAACCCCGGCGCCGACCGTAAGCGTCCTCCGGATGCACAATAACGTCACCAGTGTCGGCTCTTTCGACTCGGGCAACGCCGTACTGAACTGGGTGAACGATGCCGCGCGGCAGACGCTGCTGAACAACCTCGTAATGAGCGTTCCCACCGATGGCTCGTACAACGAGAAGCTGCCGTGGCTCGGCGACGGCCATCTGATGGAGAATGCCATGGTCCGCAACTTCGATGCCGAACAGGTCTACATCAAGTGGTTCAACGACATCGCGGATTCACAGCACAGCAACGGAGATGTGCCGGCCTGGGCGCCTGCGCCGACGGAGGCCGCCGGCTTCCGCAGCAGCGCGTGGGCGAACGCCTTCCCGGAGACGGCGCAGGTGCTCCTCACCGAGTACGGCGCGAAGGATGCCGTGGCGGTGCGTTATACAGAGCTGCGCGACTTCGCCGCATTTGAGTGGTCTCAGTTCGGGTCGGAACATGAGCAGTGGGGCGACTGGGTGTGCCCAGGCGACGCCGCTGTTTGCAACAACGGGGACAACAAGCTGCTCGTCGGCAAGGCGTACGCCTACCGCAGCGTACAGCAATTCTCGGAAATCGCGAAGATACTCGGACACAACGACGACGCAACCCTCTATGCTGATCGCGCTGACCAAATGAGGGACGCCTTCAATGCATCCTACTTCAACATGGCTTCGCAGAAGTATCTGACGGCATCCGGCGCCTCTTATTGGCAGACCAACAACGTGCTGCCACTCGCGTTTGGCATGGTGCCGAACGGCAACGAACAGGCGGTTGCCGACGGCATTGCCGTAGACGTCGCAGCGCACGATAACCATTTGAATACGGGTGTGCTGGGCACGAAGTGGCTTTGGGGCGTTTTGACCCGATACGGCCACATAGACACCGCTTACGCAGCCGCGACGACCACTACCAGTCCGGGTTACGGTCAGTGGATGAACAACGGAGCAACGACATTGTGGGAGATGTGGAGCGAATGGAGCCGCTCAGAGGGCCATCCGTTCCTCGGGACCGTCGTCGACTGGATGTACGCAGATGTGGCTGGGCTCGCAGACCTCGGAACCGTCTCCGGGGAGGCGAAGGTGAAGCCGTACCTTCCTACAGGACTGAATCACGCATCCACGAGCTACCAGACCGCCGGCGGAAAGCTGGCGTCAGGTTGGACGGTCGCGAACGGTGTCACAACGCTAACTGTGACCGTGCCGGTGAGCATGACTGCCGAGGTGTCGGTTCCAGTCGTATCCGGCGCCAGGGTGGCCGCGCCGTGCGGAGCCAAGCGCCTGCGTGACGAAGCGGGGTATAGCGTGTTCCGTGTGAACAGCGGCACCTATGTGTTCACCGCCTCTGCGACGGCAACGGCGCCGGACTGCAGAAACGGAAATGGAAACGGAAATGGAAATGGAAACGGCAATGGTAATGGTAATGGCAATGGTAATGGTAATGGTAATGGTAATGGTAATGGTAATGGTAATGGTAATGGTAATGGTAATGGTAACGGTAATGGTAACGGCAATGGCAATGGCAATGGCAATGGCAGTGGAAACGGCAACGGCAACGGCAAGGGAACGGTACAAAGACCCTAACGCTGTCGGTGGGCCGATGTCGTCCTGACAGTGCAGTCACGGTGTCGGCGCCTGCTTCATCGCCGGGGTGAGCATCCGCTTCGAGTTGTGCTTCTTGCTCGTGCAGGCAGCGCCGTTGCGACAGTTGATGGACACCTCGGCTTAGTCGCCTACATCCCCACCGACCCCGACCTGTACCACATCGGTGCCATCGGGCCCGATGGCACCGAGATCGCCGCGGCACTGAAAAAATCCGACCTTCGCCTTCAGTAGTAAGCCTATGAGTACATTCAAGATAGCATCGAGTTCAAGCACATTGTCGATCTTGATGCATCTCCAGGCAGCGGATTAGCAGACCATGTTCCTTGCTAAGCAACAGAAAAAATTTCGAAAACAAACCTACTTAAAGAGGCGCAACCTTCCAAGGTGCGCCTCTTCTTTGTGTGCGCCCGGCACGGGCGATAATCTCTAGGGTGAAGTCCGTAGCGGAGCTAGAGGTCCCGGCCGTTAGAGCTCTTTCCGAGTGGACTAGGGGGTGTCAGTACGATATGGAGCTAGCGCCGCTTCCATCTGTTTATTGAGCTGTTCAATTGCAGGGACAGGGATAGGCTGATCGGCGAGTTTATACACCGTTTTAAGAGCTAAAACCCGGTACACACTCTCGTTAAGCCTCTGGGTCGAAATAGTTCCGCGGCTGACGGCTTTTTTGAGGCTGTCATAGACCAGACTGATCTTATCGCTACCGTGGCAGACAAGCGCAACATCGCCGCCGGCCAAAATGAATCGAACCGCCGCATCTCCTAAATGGTAATTGTCGTTAATGGCTCCCATCGTGAGATCGTCGCTGATCACGAGGCCGTCGAACCCAAGCTTGTCGCGAAGCAGCCCGGAAATAATCGGTTTGGACAGGGAGGCTGGAGCATCGGGATCAAGCTTGGGCAGTAGAATGTGGGCTACCATGACCGCTTCGGCCCCATTGTCGATTGCCGCTTCAAACGGAGGGAGCTCTAACTGCTTCAGACGGCTCATCCCATTGTCCAGCACAGGGAGCTCCAGATGAGAATCAACCGCTGTGTCTCCGTGACCGGGAAAATGCTTCACGACACCAAGAACTCCGTTGTTTTTATGCGCCTCTAGCTCGGCAATGCCAAGCTTGGCCACCAGCGATGGAGAGCTGCCGAAGGAACGGTCGCCGATGACAGGGTTGTCGGGATTGCTGTTCACATCCAGCACAGGAGCAAAGTTAACGTTGAAGCCAAATGCCTTCACCCGCTTGGCCAACTGTTCGCCTGCCGCACGGGCATAAGCTTCGCTGCCGTTTTTACCGACTTCGCCGCTGGAGGGGAGTTTGTCTACTGAAGAAGGAAGCCGTGATACCCGTCCTCCTTCTTCATCAACAGCAAGAAATAACGGTTCTCCGCCGGCCCGGCGATTCAGCTCCTTTAATCGGTTCGTTAAAGACACGGTGCTAGAAACGGATTCCATATTGGAGCGAAACAGAATGAATCCTCCCGCTTCGCGGTTATTAATGATAGCCCGGGTTGCAGCATCGGGAAGTTCCCCATCAAGGCCGGCGATGATAAGCTGGCCTACTTTATCAGATAAACTCATAGCCATTACTTTATCCGCAAGCGTCGTCTGCTGTTCCAACGTCAACGCTGGTGCTGTAGGCCACTGAATCGGCTCTTGGCTAGCTGCGAGCGGAGCGGGGGGATGGGCGGAAACCGGAGCTATACCTGTCAGGGATAATGCGGTGCTGTCGGCAGCATGGATGTTCCAATGCACAAAAGCGCCAACAAATGCGACGAGCAGCAGCGATGCCATAAAGGCAGTTCTAGTTTTTAGTTGTGGCGTCGACTTGCGCTTAAGCCTCATATTCAGCACCTCGCCTCTCATTATCGGATTAGGAACGCTTTGTTCATCATTATGGACGAAAAGAAATGAATAAGGTTGCCTCATATTTGCCACCCAAGATTACCATACCGTGAAAGCGGATACAATTAGCTTATTCCGGTAATATTGCTTTGGTGGAGGCATGATAAAAGAATAAGAGACCGAGCGCAGCCAAAAGCTTGCTACGTTGCGCTGAATAGCGATTTCCATTAGGATGGAACTAGCAGTAAGATGTACTGAATACCAATCTATTCCTACATAAGCTTAGATCTAGGGAAATGATACAGGGAGGCTCCCATGCCCAAGAAAGTAAAGGTATCCGAATTGATCCAGCCCTTTCAGCTGGAGATTCTTGCTGGAGAAGACGGACTGAAACGAATTATAACGACTGACGATCTTTATCGGCCAGCGCTGGAAATGGCCGGCTATTTTCATTATTACCCAAAAGAGCGGGTACAGTTACTAGGTAAAACGGAATTGGCGTTCATCGAAACGTTGGACAGCAGTGAGCGTCGCGAGCGTTTGGAACGTTTATGTCATGACGAGACGCCATGCATTCTGCTTACACGTGGCCTGGAACCCCCACTAGAGTTGCTTGAGCAGGCATCCGAGAAGAATATTCCGGTGCTTCGCAGTCAGAACTCTACGACGATCTTCTCCAGTCGCTTGACCAACTTTTTAGAGCGGCGTTTGGCGCCAACGACTACGATCCATGGCGTGTTGGTAGACTTGTACGGAATGGGAATTCTGATTACAGGAGGCAGCGGTATCGGTAAGAGCGAGACAGCTCTTGAGCTTGTCAAACGAGGGCATCGTCTCGTTGCCGATGATGCCGTAGAGATCCGTCAGACTTCGGATGGTCAGTTGCATGGTACTGCGCCGGAGTTGATTCGCCATTTGCTCGAAATTAGGGGACTCGGGATCATCAACGTTATGACATTGTTCGGCGCGGGAGCGGTTCGCAGCAACAAACGAATCAGCGTAGTCATTCGACTGGAAAACTGGCAGCCGGACAAGCAGTATGATCGCCTCGGACTTGATGAGGAGACGACGCGCATTATCGAGACGGATGTTCCGCTCGTCACCGTTCCGGTTCGCCCGGGTCGAAATTTAGCTGTTATTATTGAGGTTGCCGCAATGAACTATCGGCTTAAGCGGATGGGCTACAATGCCGCACTGCAGTTCACCACTAAGCTCACGGAAACAATCAACGACGACTTGGATGACTACGAATAAGTAGTTGTCTGTGGTGTATGTAAGTTATGGAAATACGAGAATGATACCAATGAGGATATTAATTCTCAGAAAGAGGTCCCTCTGAATGATGAATCTCGGCTTACTCATTAATCCTATAGCCTTCAGTCTCGGCCCTATCTCCGTACACTGGTACGGAATTATTCTCGGGCTCGGCGCGCTGGCAGGCTTGCTGCTGGCGATCCAAGAGGGCAAGCGTTTCGGGCTGTCCTCCGATTTCTTTATGGACTTGCTCTTGCTTGGCGTTCCTTCAGCTATTCTCGCGGCAAGAGCCTATTTTGTTGTGTTCAAATGGGACTATTACAGCCAGAACCCAGGTGAGATTCTGGCGATCTGGAACGGTGGCATCGCCATATATGGCGCGCTGATCGGCGCGGTCATCTGTGCTGTCATTTACACGCGTAGAAAAGGGTATAGCTTCTGGCGCATCGCCGACATCTGCGCGCCGTCGTTGTTGATCGGACAGATTATCGGCCGTTGGGGCAACTTCGTCAACCAGGAAGCCTATGGCGGACCGGTAACGAGGCGTTTCTTGTCTGGTGAGCTGCATTTGCCGGATTGGATTATCAATCAAATGTATATAGGGGCGGACGGCCTTTACCACCATCCGACGTTCCTATACGAGTCGCTCTGGAACGTCTTGGGCATTCTGCTTATATTCGTTCTTCGCCGCCGTCCTTGGGTACGTGCCGGAGAGATGTTTATCACCTATTTGATCTGGTATTCTATCGGGCGCTTCTTCATTGAAGGGCTTCGCACGGACAGTCTTGCCTTCATGGGGCCATCTTGGCTATCCTCGTTCATGGATGCTCTGTGGGCTCCGATGACCGCGATGTTCCAAGCCGGTTACCTGGATCCATCCTACGGAACTGTGCGCAGTTCACAGCTGATTGCTGTACTGCTCATAATTGCTTGTGTGGTTCTTATTATCGTGCGCCGCAGCACAGGCATGGCCTCAGAGCGTTATAACGATCCAATCATCAATCGCAAAACCGGCCTTCCTGCCGGCGTGGAGCCTGGAGCGGAAGCTTCCAGCGCTTCGGCAAAACATAAGGAGAATCAAGATGAGCCGCGTAATCAAAAACCTACTGTTTGACCTAGATGGCACCATTTTGGATACAAATGAATTGATCATGCGCAGCTTCTTGCATGCGCTGGATGGAGTTGTCCCTCCCGGCTTTGGCCGGGAGCAGATGATTCCGCATATGGGTTTGACGCTGATTGATCAGATGAATTATTTTTCGGGCATGGAGGATGCTTCTCATCTAATCCCGATCTACCGTGAGATGAATATGAGACTGCATGACGAGTTGGTGAAGCCATTCCCGAACACGCTGGAGGTGCTGCAGCGGCTCAAAGAGGCGGGATACCGCCTTGGAGTGGTCACAACGAAAATTCGGATGTCGACAGACAAAGGCTTGAAGCTCACCGGCCTTTACGATCTGATGGATGCGATTGTGACCTTGGACGATGTGCAGCATGCCAAGCCGCATCCCGAGCCGGTGCAAAAGGCGATGCAATTGCTCAGCGCCGAGCCTGCGGAAACGTTCATGGTCGGCGACAGCACGGTGGACATGCAATCCGCTCTTGAGGCCGGAGCGATTCCGGTTGGGGTGGCCTGGTCGCTGAAAGGCGAGCAGTTGCTGCGGGATTACGGAGCGGTGCATGTGCTGCATGACATGCGAGATCTGTACGACCTGCTTGGACTGGAGCCTGGAACCGCTTGAGGAAGGTTGAGCGTTATCCGACGGAGGGCCCCAATGCGCTATGGCAGGTGTACCGGACGGTAAGTCGGTTCAAGGCGGTGCGCAACTTCATCGCCATCCAGATTTCCCGGTACTGCCCTTCGCTGCCCGTCAAAAACTGGATCTACCGGCATGTGCTCGGCATGAAGGTTGGTCGTACTTCCTCGTTCGCCCTCATGGTGATGGTCGATGTATTCTTTCCGGAGCGAATTACAGTCGGGGATAACTGCATCATCGGGTACAATACGACGATTTTGACACATGAGTATTTAATTCATGAGTACCGCCTTGGCGATGTGATCATCGGTTCCGATGTTATGATCGGCGCCAACACGACCATTTTGCCGGGCGTGACAATCGGAGACGGAGCGGTTGTGGCGGCTGGATCAGTCGTTCATCGGGATGTGCCTGCGGGAGCCTTTGTCGGCGGGAACCCAGCTCAAGAGATCCAGAGAAAATGATAAGAGTGTAATAAGGGGAATAATAAGGGTGTTTCTTGAAAATAAGGTAACAAATTGCTTGGATAGTTCGTCAATGAGATGAATCTTTTCAAGCAAGGGGTTGGATGGAATGCCGGGCGTAATGAACCGCTTTCGGATATTGACGATTTTGCTGGTGTTTGTCGTTGTGGCTACGGGGGCAGCCGGTGTGGCGATGCTCTTTAAAGATAAGCTGCCGCTGCTCAAGGGGCTGACACCTCGAACGAGCAGGCAATCGGAGCTGTACAAGGACTTGCAGCCGGGAACGGCGACGCCGAAAGGTCTTTACTACAAGAACAAGGTTATTGTACTGATGTACCATGATGTACGTCCCGATCCCAATGACAGCAAGTCGCTAGCGCTTAATAACTTGGATCGGCAGCTGTCGCTGTTGAAGGCGAATAATTTTAAAATTATTGATATGGACCGTTACAAGCAATTCATTCGTGGGAAGGCTTCCGTACCGGATAATGCGGTGCTTTTGACTTTCGACGACGGCTACGAGTCTTTTTATCAATACGCCTACCCGATGCTTCGCAAACATGAGTTAACGGCGACAAACTTCATTATTGCTGGCTCCATCGGCAATCGGAAGCATGCCGGTGTATCGAAGTTGACCTGGGTGCAAATCCAGCAGATGAAACAGGATGGAATCGATTTTTACAGCCATTCGTTCAACTCCCACTCGTATTCCCATGCCGAAGGACCGAAAAGCAACTTATCCGCAATGCTGGCAGGACGGATTTATCTCCCTGAGCTTGGTCGCAGGGAACGGGAAACGGAGTACGAACGCCGTATCCGCAGCGACCTGCGGCAGGCGAATGATGTTTTGCTGGAGCAGCTTGGCGTGCGTAATGATGTGATGGCATTTCCATATGGAGCGTTCTCTCGGCCGCTGTTGCAAGCATGCAAACAGGAAGGCATCGACGTGACGCTAACAGTCAAGGCGGGTCTCAATGGGCCTGGGCAATTCAACGGTTTTCGTTTGAATGCCGGAGGCATGGACAACAACCCGGACCTACAAATAGCTCTAATGAAGCAGGCGGTTCAAAAGTTGGGCAAGGCGCATTATGAGCGTCCGAGTCTCAAGTATGAACTGTTGCTGCTGCCGATTCTCGGCTTGCTGATCGGAGCGCTCTGGCTCAGAAGCGCTTGGGAGCTGGCACGGAGCCAGCGGTTGCGTAAGACGTTGATTAGTGAAACAACATAAGGTAAAACGATGCAGGAACGGCGCGGGCCGCCCCTGTCGGCAACCGCCGGCGGGGGCGGCTTTGCGGCGGTTGACGGATCGCTTGCCGCGTGATAGTATAACCCGTACCTTTACTTTATTAGCATGGTAATTTGTTAGCACATTAACGTACTAAAGTGAATATATTTAATTGCATAGTATAGGAGATAGAATAATGTCCAAACCAAAGGTGTTTGAAAAGCCGGTCGGCGTCAAGGATTACTTGCCGCTCGCTGTGACCAAGCTCCGGCAGATCGAGCGGAGTGTGCTCGACTGCATGGAGGGCTGGGGCTATGAGCAGATCATCACCCCGACGCTGGAATATTACGATACGGTGGGCGTTGCCAGCTCCACCTCTGATCAGCGGCTGTTCAAGCTGCTCAATAACCGGGGCACAACGCTAGTACTCCGCTCCGATATGACCGCGCCGATCGCGCGCGTTGTGGCGTCGCTCCTGCGCGGGCATGAATTCCCGCTGCGTTTGTCCTATCACGCCAGCGTGTTCCGGGCTTTTGAGAATGAAGCGGGGCGGGACGCGGAGTTTTTCCAGACCGGCGTTGAGCTGGTCGGTGATTCCTCCGCAGAGGCGGATGCCGAGGTAATCGCGCTGGCGATTGCCTCGCTGCAGTCGGCGGGCGTAAAACGGTTCCGCATCGCTGTCGGGCATGTCGGTTTCCTCAACGGCTTGCTGGAGGAGCTACTCCCCGGACGGGAGAGCGATCAGAGCAAGCTGAAGGATTATTTGCTGAATCGGGATCATGTTGGTTACCGCGATGAGCTCAAGCGGCTTGGGCTTGCTGAGGCTGTACAGCGCGAGCTAGAAGGGCTGCTGCGGCTGCGCGGCGGACGGGAAGTGTGTGAGCAGGCGATTGAGCTCAGCTCTAACGAGACGGCACGGCAGTCCATCGCCCATCTGCGGCAAGTGTGGGATGCGCTGGAGGCTTACGGTGTGAGCGCCCATGTGCTGATTGATCTGACTATGATTGGAGATTTCTCCTACTATACAGGAATGACGTTTGAAGGTTATGCCTCGGACCTAGGATTCCCGGTCGTAGCGGGTGGTCGGTACGACAATCTGCTGCAGCAGTTCGGGCGGCCGGCTCCGGCGACTGGTTTTGCGATTAAGACGACGCGCGTGCTTGAGCTTGTTGGCGAAGAAAGCGAACCGCAGCGGCGTATACTGATCGGCTACGACAGCGCGGGTCGTCGCCGAGCCCTTGCCGAGGCGAGGCGGCTGCGTGAGAGCGGAGCCACGGTGGTGACGGCGCAGCTTGAAGCGCCGGGTTTCCATCACGGCGATGCGCCGGCGACAAGCGGCGAGCGGTTACCGGCAACGGTCGGTGGCGAGCGATTGGACCGCAAGGCACATCGGCTGTCGGATGGTGAGTCGGTGCGGTACGGCGGACAGGTGTACGGTGTGTTTCTTTCCTTTTTTGAGGGGAACGAGAAGGGAGCAGGACTATGAGCAGTGGCAATAGAGCCCCGCAGGAATTGTTGAAGGTGGCGATGCCGAAGGGGCGGATTTACAAGCAGGCATCCCGGCTGTTCCGCGAAGCTGGACTCCTTATCCAGGATGATCTGGAGGATACGCGCAAGCTGATCATCGAGGTGCCGGACGCGGGTATGGAGTTCATTATGGCGAAGCCGGTTGATGTGCCGACTTATGTAGAATATGGTGTGGCCGACATCGGAGTAGTGGGCAAGGACGTGCTGATGGAGGAAAACAAGGACGTGTACGAGCTGCTCGATCTTGGCATTGCGCCTTGCCGCATGTCGGTTATCGGGCTGCCGGACTGGAAGCCGGTTATGAACCCGAGAGTGGCGACGAAGTACCCCAATGTAGCCTCCCAATACTTCCGCGAACGCGGCCAACAGGTAGAGGTTATCAAGTTGAACGGCTCGATTGAGTTGGCGCCGTTAATCGGCTTGGCTGACCGGATCGTGGATATGGTCGAGACCGGCCAGACGCTGCGAGACAACGGACTCGTAGAGATGGAGCCGATGTTCGGCGTAACGAGCCGGCTGATCGCCAACCGCGTCAGCTACCGGATGAAGAATGAACGTATCCAGAGCCTATGCGACCGGCTTCAGGTGACTCTTTCGGCTCGGGTGTGAGCTGACGGGCAGCAAAACGGAAGATCGGGCATGGACCGGCGCGTTCGTAAGTTTGGCAAGGAGGGCGACCATGAGCATCAAGGCTGTTGTATTCGACTTCGATGGGCTGATTATCGATACAGAGACGCCTTCTTATGAAGCGTTTGATCGGATTTATCGGGAGCATGGAGCGGAGCTGCCGCTTGAGACGTTTGCACAGTGCGTCGGCACCTCTTTCGCCGTATTTGACCCGTACGATTATTTGGAGAAGACGATTGGAAGGCCGCTAGAACGCCAATTAATCCAGTCGCGATACAATGAGATTTATACGGAAATCGTTCACGAATCCACTGTTCTGCCTGGAGTGAGAGAGAATCTACAGCGTGCCCGGGAACTTGGCCTTGCGGTCGGCTTGGCCTCTAGTTCTTCCTGGAGCTGGATCGAGCCACTTCTGAAGGCGCATGACCTGAAAGGGTATTTCAATTCTTTTCAGATGAAGGATAAAGTGAAGCGGATCAAGCCCGATCCTGAGTTGTATCTAGCTTCGCTGGCGGCGCTTGAAGTACAAGGGTACGAAGCCGTTTCGTTTGAGGATTCGTTGCACGGATTCACGGCAGCTCGTGCAGCCGGCCTGCGCACGGTCGTTATTCCTAACTCGGTTACGAGACATATGAGCTTTCCTGGAGCCGATGTACAGCTGGAGTCGATGGCGGATATGAAGCTGGATGAGCTTTTGGCGCTGATAGAGAGACGGAGCAATAACCAATTAATATAGTAATGGTGGAAAGGGGAACGGGCGATGCGGATCATGCGAGCGGAGCAGTTCAATCTTGCCCGGGAGGTAGAGTACGGAACTCCGGAGCAAAATGAGTCGGTCCGTGGGATCGTTGAGGCGGTGCGCACACGCGGCGATGAAGCACTGCTGGAGTTGACGGAGCAGTTCGACGGCGTGCAGCTGAGCGCTGCACAGCTGAGGGTGACCGACGAGGAAATCAATGCGGCCTATGATCGGGTGGAGCCCGACTTCCTAGACGCACTGCGGGGGGCTTCCGCCAACATTCGGGCCTACCACGAGCGGCAGCGTCGCCAGTCCTGGATGGATGTGCAGCCGGACGGCACGGTGCTTGGCCAGGTAATCCGACCACTAAAGCGGGTCGGTGTTTATGTACCGGGCGGCAAGGCAGCTTATCCGTCCTCTGTGCTAATGAATGTCATTCCGGCACAGGTGGCTGGCGTTCCGGAGATCGTCATGGTGACGCCTCCGGCGACCGGCGGCAAACCGGGCATCGACCCGTATATTCTCGTCGCAGCGGCGGAAGCCGGCGTTAAAGAGATGTACAGGGTCGGCGGAGCGCAGGCGGTTGCGGCGCTGGCTTACGGTACGGAATCAATTGCTCCCGTGGACAAAATCTGCGGACCGGGCAATATCTTTGTGGCGTTGGCGAAGCGCGCTGTATTCGGCGCTGTGGACATCGACAGCCTGGCGGGACCGAGCGAAATTGCGGTGTTGGCCGACGATACAGCAGACCCGGTTTATGTGGCCGCGGATTTACTTTCACAGGCAGAGCATGACGAGATGGCGTCGAGTATTTTGATTACGCCGTCGGAGCGGCTGGCCGAGGAAGTAAGTGTCGAGGTGGAGCGCCAATTGGTGCTGCTGCCGCGAGCAG
The DNA here is from genome assembly GCF_002233675.1 of Paenibacillus herberti. GTDB lineage: Bacteria > Bacillota > Bacilli > Paenibacillales > Paenibacillaceae > Paenibacillus_O > Paenibacillus_O herberti. The sequence goes on from NZ_NMUQ01000002.1 coordinate 1,174,345, forward strand.
CCATTGCGCGGGAATCAATTGACCGTCACGGCGCTATTTTGCTCGTGGACTCGCTGCAAGCGGGCATCGAGGTTGTAAACCGCATGGCGCCTGAGCATTTGGAGGTGCTGACGGCGGATCCGATGAGCCTGTTAGGCTCCATCGAGAACGCCGGTGCGATATTCCTCGGGCCTTACAGCTCAGAGCCGGTAGGCGATTACTTCGCTGGACCTAATCATATTATTCCGACCAACGGCACGGCGCGGTTCAGCTCGCCGGTGAACGTGGATGATTTTATCAAAAAATCGAGCCTTATCTCCTACAGCCGCGAAGCGCTGCTGCGCGACGGCGCTCACATCATGACACTGGCCCGCCATGAAGGCCTGGAAGGCCATGCACGGGCAATTGAGGTGCGGCTGGAGAAGGAAGCAGGAGCGGCAGCGGTTGATGCGGCCGCACAACAGACGATTAAAGGAAAGAAGGCATAGAGATGGCGACTGGGGACAACGGGCGGGACATCCGCCGCGCCGAGGTGGCGCGCAAAACGAATGAGACGGATATTAAGCTGGCTTTCTCCGTGGATGGTACTGGTGTATCGGAGATCGAGACGGATGTGCCTTTCATGAACCATATGCTGGATCTGTTCACGAAGCATGGCCAGTTCGACCTGAAGGTCGACGCGCGCGGCGATGTTGATATCGATGACCACCATACAGTGGAGGATATCGGTATTTGTCTCGGTCGGACACTGGCCGAAGCGCTTGGCGACAAACGTGGCATCAAGCGGTACGCCAGCGTATTCGTGCCTATGGATGAGGCACTCGCCCAGGTCATCATCGACCTGAGTAACCGGCCTCATTTTGAATATCGTGCGGAGTATCCGTCCCAGCAAGTAGGCAGCTTCTCCACAGAGCTTGTACATGAGTTTCTCTGGAAGCTGGCGCTGGAAGGGCGATTTACGCTGCATGTCATCGTCCACTACGGCAAAAACACGCATCATATGATCGAAGCGGTATTCAAAGCGCTTGGACGCGCGCTTGACGAGGCGACGTCGATTGATCCGCGCGTGCAGGGAGTGCCTTCGACCAAAGGAGTGCTGTAGGATGATTGCCATCATCGACTACGGTCTCGGCAATCTACACAGCGTCAGCAAAGCGGTGGAGCGGCTCGGCTTCGAGGTGGTCGTAACTTCCGATAAAGCGGAAATTCTCCGCGCAGATGGAGCGATGTTGCCTGGTGTCGGTGCATTCGGCGACGCGATGGACTTTTTGCGCGAGAGCGGCATGGATGAGGCGACACGTGCTTTTGCCGCATCCGGCAAGCCGTTGCTCGGCATCTGTCTCGGCATGCAACTGCTGTTCAGCGAAGGCGAGGAGCATGGGAATCATCAGGGGCTCGGCTTGCTGCCGGGCCGGATTGTTCGTTTTCAGGGCGACTACAAAATCCCTCATATGGGCTGGAATCGCTTGGAGTTCCGACGCGAGAGCCCACTGGTAGCAGGTCTGGAAGAGGGGCATGTCTACTTCGTTCACTCTTACCACGCGCTGCCGGAGCAGCAATCCGATCTGATCGCGGTGGCGGATTACCATCAGCCAGTGACAGCGATTGTCGGCCGTGCCAATGTGATGGGCATGCAGTTCCATCCCGAGAAAAGCGGTGAGCTCGGCATGCAGCTGCTGCGCAATTTCCTGGAGCTGGCCAGGCGGCCGGCAGCTTCTGTTGTGGAGAGCCTAGAGAGCTAAAAGCTAGAGAACTAGAGAGATCAACAACGATCTGGAGGAATCATGATGTCTAAGTTCACGATCTATCCCGCGATTGATATTCGCGGAGGCAAGGCGGTCCGTCTCGTGCAGGGCGACTATAGCCAAGAGACGGTTTACAACGACAGTCCGGTCAGTGCAGCGCGCGACTGGGAGGCACAAGGTGCTTCCTGGATTCACCTCGTTGATCTTGATGGAGCCAAAGCGGGCCATCCGGTCAATGCTGAACTGATTGCTGAGATTGCACGTTCCGTGCAAGTGCCGGTGCAGCTTGGCGGCGGTTTGCGTACTGAAGCCGATGTAGAGCTGCTGCTAACGCTCGGCGTAACCCGCGTCATTCTCGGCACAGCGGCGATTGAGGACCGCGACTTCGTCGAGCGTGTGCTGGCGAAGCACGGCGACCGCGTAGCTATCGGCATCGATGCTCGCGACGGTTATGTCGCTACGCGAGGCTGGCTCGAGACGTCGGAAGTGAAAGCGGAGGAGCTGGCCAAGGAACTGGCAGGCAAAGGCGCTGGAACATTTATTTTCACCGATATTTCCCGTGACGGCATGATGGAAGGCCCTAATGTGGAGGCGATCCGCTCATTGGCGGCATATTCAGGAGCTAGAGTTATTGCCTCAGGCGGCGTGAGCCGGATCGAGGATCTGCGCGCACTGTCGCAATATGCGGAACAGGGCATCAGCGGCGCTATCGTTGGCAAAGCGCTGTACACGGGTGCGATCTCGCTTGCGGATGCGGTTCAAGAGCTTCAGCCCGAGCAGTAGGGACTAGTAGAGAAGAGGTGGGCCCATGCTGGCTAAACGTATCATACCTTGCTTGGATGTAAAGGACGGACGCGTCGTCAAAGGCGTTAACTTTGTCAATCTGCGGGACGCCGGTGATCCGGTTGAACTCGCTTCCATATATGACCGCGAGGGCGCGGATGAGCTTGTTTTCTTGGACATTTCCGCTTCGGTGGAAGGTCGGGCAACGATGATTGAGGTCGTTCGCCGCACCGCAGGCGAAATTACGATTCCGTTCACGGTCGGCGGAGGCATCTCCGCTACGGACGATATGAAACGTATTTTGCGCGCGGGAGCGGACAAGATCGGCATCAATACGGCGGCTGTACTTAATCCACAGCTGATCTCCGATGGAGCGCGCCGCTTTGGCTCGCAGTGCATCGTCGTTGCTGTAGACGCTAAGTTCAACCCGGAATGGGGAGAATGGGAAGTCTACACGCATGGCGGCCGCAAACCTGCCGGCATTCGCGCTTTGGAGTGGGTGCGCCGTGCGGAGCAACTTGGAGCAGGCGAACTGCTGCTGACGAGCATGGACGCAGACGGCACGAAGGATGGCTTCGACATCGCCCTCACTCGGGCGGTGTCGCAATCGGTTGGCATCCCGGTCATCGCCTCTGGCGGTGCGGGACGTAAGGAGCATTTTGGCGAGGTGTTCCGGGAAGGACTCGCCGATGCTGGACTGGCAGCGACTATTTTTCACTATAAGGAGCTGACGATCGGCGAAGTGAAGGATGAGCTGCGCCGGGAAGGAGTGGAGATGCGATGAGCCAGAACGACAATGCGAGCACCGAACTGACAGGGAGCGGGAGCGCCAATGCGGTCGCACCAGGGCAAGAGCTGGAACTCAATCTCACCGCAATCAAGTACGACAGCAGCGGCCTTGTACCGGCAATTGTGCAGGATGCGGTAACGAAGGAAGTGCTGATGCTTGCGTACATGAGCGAGGAATCTCTGGAGCTGTCGCTCGAAAGCGGCGAAACTTGGTATTGGAGCCGTTCGCGCCAAGAGCTGTGGCATAAAGGCGCAACGAGCGGCCATACGCAGCGCATCCGCTCCATCCACTACGATTGCGACGGCGATACGCTGCTCGTGCGTGTGGATCAGATCGGACCTGCCTGCCATACCGGCTCGTACAGTTGCTTCAACAACCCACTGCCTGTGCGCGGTCGGCAAGAGGTTGCAGATGAGGTGGTAAGCGGTGACCGCTTCGCTATGCTCGGCGAGCTGGAGCGGACGATCGGTGAGCGTTATGCGGAGCGGCCGGAAGGTGCGTATACGACGTATTTGTTCGAGAAGGGTTTGGACAAAATTCTCAAAAAGCTTGGCGAGGAAAGTGTCGAGGTCGTCATCGCCGCCAAAAACGGCGACAACGAGGAGCTTCGCTCTGAGGCTGGCGACATGATCTTCCATCTGATGGTGCTGCTTCGCGAGCGCGGCTTATCTCTGGACGAGGTGATGGCCGTGCTGCGGGAACGCCATGGCAAGCCTACTTCAAATAAGATGAATCGATAACAAGGGAGCGCGGCGGATGAACGAAACGGCGATTCGAATCGACTATCATACCCATCACGAACGCTGCGGTCATGCTGTTGGCAAGCTGGAGGAGTATGTGCAGCAGGGCATTCGCAAGGGTCTGTCACAGCTTGGCTTGTCGGATCATATGCCGCTGCTCCATGTGAAGCCGGAGGAGTATTACCCGGAAATGGCTATGCCGATGGAGGAGCTTCCCCGCTATGTGGAGGAGGTGCTCCAGCTGCGAGAGAAGTACCGTGGCCAAATCGACATCCGTCTTGGTCTCGAAGGTGACTATATCGAAGGTTATGAAGAGCAGATTTCTGCAATCATTGAAGCTTATCCTTGGGATTATGTCATCGGCTCGGTGCATTTTCTCGGAACATGGGATATTACCGACTATCGGCAAACTGCTGGGTGGGAAGGGAAAAATCGCCTTGAAGTGTACGAGCGCTACTATGATGCCGTCGTTAAGGCAGCCAAGAGCGGCTTCTATGATTATATCGGGCATATCGATGTCATCAAGCGTTTCGGCTACATCCCTGAAGAAGATGTGACCCATCTGGAAGATGCGGCGTTAGAGACGGTCAGTGCGGCGGGCATGGCAATTGAGCTGAATGCCTCTGGGCTGCGCATGCCTTGTGCGGAGATGTTTCCAGGCCCTCGAATGCTGCAAAAGGCGCGCGAATTAGGCATTCCAGTGACTATCGGCTCTGACTGTCATCAGCCGGAACGGCTGGAGCAATATCTTCCAGAGGCGCGTGAAGCGCTGAGAAATGCTGGTTTTACGGAGCTGCTCACCTTGCAACGTCGCAAACGGGTTATGATTCCTTTTTGAAATCTGGCGCGCAAGATGTATAATAGATCTGTCGAACATGCAGAGGTTTAGCAGGATGCTGTCAAATTTTTGGTTGGAACGCTCAGGAGGGTATCATGTTTAGCGACAAGTTGCGAATTTTCTCGGGTTCTTCGAACCCGGGACTGGCGAGAAAAATCAGCTCGGAGCTGGGGCTGCCGCTGGGAGCTATTACAATCTCCCGATTCAAAAGCGGTGAGGTTTATTGCCACTATGAGGAGACGATCCGGAACTGCCACGTGTTCCTGGTTCAATCGTTCTCCCACCCCATCAACGAGAACTTGGTGGAGCTGCTCGTCATGATCGATGCTGCTAAGCGTGCATCGGCCAAGACGATCAACATCATCATGCCGTATTATGGTTATGCGCGTCAGGAGCGCAAGTCCGCGCCGCGCGAACCGATCTCAGCCAAGATGCTGGCAGATATTCTGACGACTGTCGGGGCGACCCGCATCATCACGATTGATCTTCACGCTCCAGCCATTCAAGGTTTCTTCAACATTCCTGTGGATCATCTGACGGCGCTGGATCTGATCAGCGATCATCTTAAGAGCAAAAACATCAAGAATCCCGTTGTCGTTTCCCCTGATGCCGGACGGGCCTCCACTGCGGAAAAGTTGGCCAATTACCTGGATTCGCCTTTCGCAATCATGATCAAAAAACGCCCGACCCACAACGAGTCCGTCATCACGCATGTCATTGGCGATGTCGAGGGACAAACCCCGATCATCATCGAGGATCTCATTGATACTGGTTCAACGATTGTTAATGTCGTTGAAGGGCTGAAGGAGCGCGGCGCGGAAGACGTTTACGTCTGTGCGACGCATCCGTTGTTCTCGGGCAACGCCCTCCAGAAGCTGGACCATCCGCTCATCAGAGAGGTCGTCGTGACTGACTCCATCGCGCTTCCGGAGATTCGCTCCGATCGCTTCAAGGTGCTTTCCGTCGCTCCGATGCTGGCGGACGCTACCAAGATCATCATGCAGGGCGGCTCAATTAGCACCCTGTTCAAAAACGCTGGCGTTTAAGCCAGCAGCACTTCCGAAGAACGGAAGGTCCCGACGACCTTCCGTTTTTTTATGTTTTTGACAGGGTATAAATAGAAGTTAATAGAGTCAAGCCGTCCAAGGGACGGTCTAGCTCTATTGGTTATAGAGCATTTTCTACCGTGTAAGGAAAGGCGTGTTATGGTATAATCATATGCATTCGATTTAAGCAGGATGAAACAAGGAGGTGCCTTGTCTGGTGAAAGAGGACAACAGGGCGGCTGCGGACCAGGCAGCGAAGATTATACCGATCCAGTGGGACGCAACGTTCTTTTTCGAGCGCGCGGTGCGCTCGATGGACCGCTATCACTACGATAAGGCGCTGAAATATTTCCGTCTTGCAGTAGAATACGAGCCGGAAAATCCAGTAAATCATTGTAATCTTGCCGGCATCTTGTCGGAGATGGGGCAATATGAGGAATCCAACCGGATTCTCGTAGAGATTTTGGAGACGCTGGATCCGCTAATGACAGAATGTTTTTTCTATATGGCCAACAACTTCGCCAACATGGAACAATACGAGAAGGCGGAGCGGTCGCTGCTGCGCTACCTCGAAGAGGATGAGGAAGGACACTACTTGGACGACGCCGAGGAAATGATGGAGCTGCTTCAATACGAGCTCAAGCGGCCGTCCAAGATCGTCACCATCAAGGCCCGGCAAGGGTTTGCCGAGCATGATCAAGCTCGCGTAATGCTCGAAGAAGGCAAGTTTGCCCAAGCGGTCAAGCTGCTTGAGTCTATCGTCGAGAGCAATGGAGAATTCATGGCGGCGCGCAACAATCTTGCGCTCGCTTATTACTATATGGGTCGGTTCGATCGCGCAATGGAAGCGATCAAGCAGGCGCTGGAGCAGGAGGAGGGCAATCTTCATGCCCTCTGCAATCTGGCGATTTTTTACCAGCATGCGAATGATCAAGAGAACTTAGTTGCGCTCGCCGATCAACTGCGGCGGATGGTTCCTTTTCATCAGGAACATGTGTTTAAATTGGCCACCACGATGGGCATTCTAGGGGAGCATGAGTGCGCGCTCAGACATTTTCGTCGCTTGCTGAAGGATGGCTCGGGCGAGAGAGACGCATCTCTGTATCATTATGCCGCTGTGGCTGCCGTCCATTCGGATCGCCTCGCAGAGGCGGAGCAGCTATGGCAACAGGCCGCGCGCCGTGATCCAAAGTCCGATGTAGCTCGCTACTATTTGGAGCAGCTCGCTCAGGCTCGCGAAGGCAGCCAGAAGCTGGCGGCAAGTTACCATTACCATCTGCCGTTCGAGGAGCAGTTCCGGATGTGGGAGCGGCTGCCGGGCACGATGCCGGATGGGATGAAGAGCAATCCCCTTGTACGCTCCTCCTTCTTCTGGGCGCTTCGTCACGGGGACCGCAAGACTAAGCTGCAGGTCATTCAGGCGCTCGGCCTGATCGCTGACAGTGAAGTCCAGGAAGCGCTGAAGGCGTTGCTCTTGGAGCCGGAGGAAGATGATGATCTGAAGCGATTGGCGCTGTTCGTGCTCCGTTCAATCGGAGTGTCGGAGCCGGTACCGGCTGTACTGGGAGGCAAGCGTAAGCTTGTCGGCTCTGTGGCCGACTCTGCTGCGGCAGCCGACAGACTGCCGGATTGGGAGCCAGTTTGGCAGCGGGTGCTCGACACGGCGTTTCTGCGCATGGGGAATGAATATGGTTTGCTGCAGCAATATGATTTGATGAAGCTGTGGTTGGACTATTTAACACGTGTTTATCCCGATGTGCCTAAGCTGGCGAAGCCGGAAAGCTGGTCTGCAGCTCTGGAATACCTGACAGCCAAGCATCATAGGCGTGCAGTCTCCTACCAGGAAGTTGCGGAACGGTACGGAGCTTCTGCGGCGACGGTCAGTAAACATGCCAAGCGAATTGATGAGATTTGTGGAGTCAAGGAATAGTGATTCCGTGCCTGTAACCTTCTGGATGAACGTTTCATGAAATAAAGCTGGTAGCTTTGACGGATAGCCCTGCGATGGATTAGAATAAGAATAATTATAATCAAGCAGGCAATCGAGGAGGAGTTTCACCATGTACAAATCCATTATTATCGGTACCGGCCCATCCGGACTTACCGCTGCCATTTATCTTGCCCGTGCTAACATGAACCCGCTCGTTATTGAAGGCCCAGAGCCAGGCGGACAGCTTACTACGACGACTGAGGTTGAGAACTTCCCTGGCTTCCCAGAAGGCATCATGGGTCCAGACCTCATGGCTAACATGCGTAAGCAGGCGGAGCGTTTCGGCGCGGAGTTCCGTACGGGCTGGGTTAATAGCGTTGATCTTTCGGAGCGTCCATTCAAAATTCAGGTAGAAGGCCAAGGAGAGCTTGTAGCGGAATCGCTCATCATCTCCACCGGCGCATCTGCCCGTTACCTTGGGATTCCTGGCGAGAAGGAGAACGTCGGTCGCGGCGTCAGCACTTGTGCAACTTGTGATGGCTTCTTCTTCCGTGGCAAAAAGATCATCGTGGTCGGCGGTGGCGACTCCGCAATGGAAGAAGCAAACTTCCTGACCCGCTTCGCGACAAATGTTGAGTTGGTTCATCGCCGCGACGAAATGCGCGCTTCCAAAATCATGCAAGACCGCGCTCGCGAGAACGAAAAAATCAATATGGCGCTTAACCGCACACCGCTTGAAGTAGTAGCCGGCCCTATGGGCGTAACTGCTCTCAAAGTGCGCAACAACGAGACAAGCCAAGAAGAGCTCATTGAGACGGACGGCATCTTCGTTGCAATCGGCCACACGCCTAACACGAAGTTCCTCGGCGGTCAGATCGAGACGGATGAGCATGGTTATATCGTTGTGAAGCCGGGAACGACCGAAACGAATGTGCCGGGCGTGTACGCATGCGGCGATGTACAGGATACGAAGTATCGCCAGGCGATTACGGCTGCAGGCAGCGGCTGTCAGGCAGCGCTGGACTGCGAGAAGTTCCTCGAGGGCTCGATGGTTCATGACTGGAGCCAATCGCTTTAATTTTCAGCGGACCTAAGTTTGGGGCGTTCTCCGTCTAATTGGACGGAGAACGCTTTTTTGTATGCCTCTTACAGAAGCTAGTTTATTAGGGAAAAACCTGCATCTGCTAGCTTTGTAGCAAGGCTGTGACGCGGTTCACCGGGCTGCGTTGTTACCTTGACCTCGGACATACCTTGGCTTATAGTAGCTAAAGAAGTTAAACTTAATCATTTGAGGTGGCTATCACATGTCAGAGACGATCTACGTTGGAGCAGATATTGGCGGCACCACCATTAAAGTTGGAGTATGCAGCGCGGTGGGCGATTTGCTCCAAACGTATGAAGGCCCGACCGAGGCGAGCCAAGGAGCGGACCGCATTGTCGACAATATCGTGAAGTATGTTCACTATGTTGTAGAGACGAGCGGATATGCCTGGGAGCAGGTGGGCGGCGTCGGAGTCGGTATTGCCGGATTCTTAGACATTCCGAATGGCATTGTGAAGTTCTCCAACAATTTAAATATTCGCAATGTCCCTCTGAAGCAGCAATTGGGGGAGAAACTCGGCGTGACCGTCAAGGTCAACAATGACGCCAACGTTGCCGCACTAGGAGAAGCATGGGCCGGAGCTGGCCGCGGCATCGCAAACTGTGTCTGTTATACACTCGGTACTGGAGTTGGCGGCGGCGTTATCGTCAACGGCCGTATTTATGAAGGTTTCGGCGGCATGGCTGGCGAGCTTGGTCATATGGCGATCGTGCCTGATCTGGAAGCGATTCAATGTACTTGCGGCATGACTGGCTGCCTGGAGACGGTCTCCTCGGCGACCGGCATTATCCGTATGGCTAAGGACGCAGTTGAGCGCGGCGACAAAACGAGTCTTTCTCTCGTGCCGGACATCATGGCGAAGGAAGTTATCGACGCGGCGAAAGCCGGCGACGAGGTGGCAGCTCGCATCGTTAACCGGGCGGCGTACTATTTGGGTCGTTCGATGGCGGCAACGGCGGTCATCTTGAACCCGCAGCGCTTCATCATCGGCGGCGGCGTAGCCAAAGCCGGCGACTTCCTGTTCGACCAGATCCGTGAAGTATTTGCTAAATATACGCAAGAGCAAGCAAAAGAAGGCGTAGAAATCGTCGCTGCAACGCTTGGCAATAATGCCGGGGTTGTCGGTGCGGCTGGCTTGATTCTGCGTTCCTAGTGACTTCCAGGGAGTGATTCGGGGGAAGAGCTCAGTCCAGGAAGGGGAATCCCGATGGAAATCAATACACCACAGCTCGTCATTATTACCGGCATGTCCGGAGCAGGCAAAACAATCGCAGTGCAAAGCCTCGAGGATCTCGGCTTCTTTTGCGTGGACAACTTGCCACCGGTACTCATTCCGAAGTTCGCGGAGCTGATCGACGGCTCAAGCGGCAAAATCGCTAAAGTTGCGCTCGTCATCGACTTGCGCGGTCGTGAGTTTTTCACCGCTCTATCGGAATCGCTGGAGCATATTCGGACTCATTTTACAATTCCATATGAGATTCTATTCCTTGATGCTACGGACAGCGTGCTGGTGCGCCGCTACAAGGAAAGCCGCCGCCGTCATCCGCTCGCACCGGAGGGCTTGCCTCTGGACGGCATCGCTATGGAACGCCGCTTGCTTGAGGAGCTGAAGGATTCGGCTACGCAGATCATCGAGACGAGCAACCTCAAGCCGGCGCAGCTCAAGGAAGCGATTATTTCTCGCTTTACGAACGCGAAGCAAGCGCAGTTTTCGATTAATGTGACTTCTTTCGGCTTCAAATACGGCATTCCGATCGATGCCGACCTGATTTATGATGTGCGTTTTCTGCCGAATCCGCATTATGTAGAGACTCTACGTCCACGCACAGGCCAAGACCCAGATGTATATGATTATGTTATGAAGTGGCCGGATACCCAGATGTTCTTGACCAAGCTCCTGGATATGTTACAATTCCTGATCCCTCTTTATCATAAAGAAGGCAAAAGCCAGGTCGTCATTGGCATCGGTTGTACCGGGGGTAAGCACCGCTCCGTGGCCATAGCGGAATATCTCGGGCGCATGCTCGGCAGCAGCGAGACGGAGACAGTCCGGGTAAGCCATCGCGATGCTGACCGTGACCGCCCTTAAGGCGGGATGGCAATGGCAAGTAAAAGGTCAACGGACTCGAAAAACCCCAAAATAGTCGTCATTGGCGGCGGCACCGGGCTGTCTGTCATGCTGCGTGGACTGAAAGAAAAGCCGCTCGACATTACGGCGATCGTCACTGTAGCAGATGACGGTGGCAGCTCAGGTGTGCTGCGCAACGAGCTGCAGATGCCGCCGCCTGGCGACATTCGCAATGTGCTTATTGCCCTAGCGGATGTGGAGCCGCTTCTGTCGGAGATGTTACAGTACCGCTTCACAAACGGCACCGGACTGGCTGGTCACAGTCTCGGCAACCTCATGCTCGCGGCGATGACGGATATTTCCGGTGACTTCGTTACCGGAATTCGTGAGCTCAGCCGTGTGCTCGCCGTAAGAGGCACTGTGTTGCCTGCCTCCGATCAGTCGATTGTACTGAAGGCAGAGTTAATGGACGGAACGATTGTGGAGGGTGAATCCAATATTCCGCTGGCAGGCCAGCCCATCAAGCGGGTATTCATCGAACCTGCTGATGTGGAACCGCTCCAGGAGGCTTGCCAGGCGATTCAGGAGGCGGATGCTATCCTGATCGGCCCAGGCAGTCTATATACGAGTATTATTCCTAATCTGCTCGTGCCTAAGTTGGCTGACAGCATCGTGCAGTCCAATGCGATCAAGATTTTTGTATGTAATGTTATGACTCAGCCTGGCGAGACGGATGATTACGCGGTCAGCGATCATCTGGAAGCGATCCATCGCCATATCGGCCAGCAGCTGTTCGACTATATTATCGTCAACGATGGAGAAATTCCGCCCCAGGTGCAGGATCGCTATGCCGAAATGGGTGCTAAAGCCGTGCATCTTGATCTGGACGAGGTTACACGCCGGGGTTATAAGGTAATCGCCGATCGTCTGGTGTTGTTCCGCACTTATTTAAGGCATGATGCCGTAAGGCTCAGCCATCATATTTACCAACTGGTCGACAGTTGGATGGACCGAAAGAGGTGAGAGAAAGAGGATGTCCTTTGCTGCTCAAACCAAGAAAGAATTAACCCTCGTGGAGAACCAGGATGCCTGCTGCGAGCAGGCTGAGCTGTCCTCCCTGATCCGAATGAACGGTTCTGTCCACTTGTCTAGCCGCAAAGTCATCCTCGACATCTCCACCGAGAATGCGGCGATTGCAAGACGGATTTATACCCTCATCAAAAAGCAGTTCGATGTGCATACCGAGCTGCTCGTTCGCAAAAAGATGCGCCTTAAGAAGAATAATGTTTATATCGTGCGTATTCCAGCGCGGGTACAGGAGATTCTAAAAGAGCTGCATATCGTCTCTGAGGGTTTTATGTTCAACCAAGGCATCGATAAGGAAATGATTCGCAAGCCCTGCTGCAAAAGGGCTTATCTGCGCGGAGCGTTCCTTGCTGGCGGTTCGGTGAACAATCCGGAGGGCTCCTCCTACCATCTGGAGATTGCTTGCATGTATGAGGAGCATTGCGGTGCGCTCGTTACCTTGGCCAATAGGTTCGGCCTCAACGCCCGCTGCATCGAGCGTAAGAAGGGCTTTGTCTTTTATATCAAAGAAGGCGAGAAGATCATTGAGCTGCTGAACATCATCGGCGCGCATCAGGCGTTGTTCAAGTTCGAGGATGTGCGCATCATGCGCGACATGCGCAATTCAGTGAATCGGATCGTCAACTGCGAGACAGCCAACCTCAACAAAACGATTGGTGCGGCGGTACGGCAAATCGAAAACATCCGGCTTTTGCAGAGGCAGATCGGTCTGGAAAGCTTGCCCGAGAAGCTTCGCGAGGTGGCGGAGATTCGATTGCAGCATCCCGACATGAACCTCAAAGAAGTCGGAGAGATGCTCAAGGGCTCTGTTAGCAAGTCAGGTGTTAACCATCGGCTTCGCAAAATTGACGAATTGGCTGAAAAAATCCGGGGTAGCTAAACTTTTAACTTGAGATTGGCGATGGTATAATAAAATCAGTCTTGACTAAAGGAAGGGCTTATTGCGTAGTTCGCAAAGCCCATAAAGTTAGATTAAGCGCGATGCTTGAAAGAATATACGTTAGGGGGTTAAACATTTCATGACAAGACAACCCGTAGTCGTGAAGCTGAAAACAGGGCTTCACGCAAGGCCGGCCGCGCTCTTCGTCCAGGAAGCGAATAAATTCTCCTCTGAGATTTTTGTCGAGAAGGACGAGAAAAAAGTGAATGCCAAGTCGATCATGGGCATTATGAGCTTGGCAATCAGCTCTGGCACTGAGGTTTACATCAGCGCAGAGGGTTCGGACTCAGAGCAGGCTGTAAACGCTTTAGTCTCCCTTGTTAGCAAGGAAGAGCTGGAAAACCAGTAAGATAGCTTATTCATCCGTATGTTCAAAGCTCCCCGACCGGGAGCTTTTTGTCGTTCTATACGGTATGGACCTAGTCCTCTGCTCACGGTATAAGCAATTGTTATGAGGGAACAATGGGTGGCAATTGCAACCTTTTTATGGTTGGCAGCGTTTCAAAGGTCAAACCGAATCGGGAGGCGAAAGGTATGAGTGAGCAAAAGGGCAGGCGCAAGCTGATCGACCAAGGCAAAGTGGTGCTGTTGGCTGTAAGTTTGACTGCAGGTTCATTGCTGGCGTGGAACGGTCTTAGCGGAGGCAGCCAGGGAGCAACACCAGTGTATGCGGCAGAGCAAGGAGCGGTCATGGAGAATACTATTGCAGTTCAAGGGACAGGCAAGTTGTCGGTCACTCCGGATATTGCCTATATTAACGCTGGTGTGAATGTTAAGGCGAAGACGGCCAAAGAGGCCCAGGCTGGAGCAGCCAAGCGCTACGAGGCTGTACGCAAAGTGCTGAAGGATGGATACGGACTGGCGGATAAAGATTTAAAAACGACGGGTTACTATGTACAGCCCCAGTACACATATACGGAAAAGGAAGGCCAGGTGCTCACCGGTTATACGGCCGTGCATGAGATTCGCATTTCCTGGCGCAGCATCGACAAGACAGGCACGCTGCTCGACAGCCTTGGCGCTGCCGGAGCGAACCAGATCGGTGGCGTGACGTTCGACACGGAGAAAAAGGATCAATACGAGAATGACGCTCTCAAAAAAGGGCTTGAGAATGCCCGCTCTAAAGCGGAAGCGCTGGCAGTGGCGTCGGGCCGGACACTCGGACCGGTCATCAACATTACGGAGAACGGCGCACAGGTACAACCGGCTGTTTTGGAAATGATGCAAAAGTCTACGGCGTCAGGAGCAGACCAAAGTAATACTTCTGTCGAAGCAGGCGAGGTAGATGTGCAGGCGCAGCTGACCGTTGTGTTCCAGCTGAAATAGGTCTGGCATTAAATTCAATGGTTACAGAAAAAAAGGGCCGCCCCAAAAGTCATCCTCAGATGACCTAGGGGCGGCCGCTTTTTATGTTTCTATTACAGCTTCTCGATGACCTTGTCGACAAGACCGTATTCGCGGGCTTCTTCGGCACTCATGAAGTAGTCGCGATCGGTATCTTTCTCGATTCGCTCCAGCGGCTGGCCGGAACGCTCGGCAAGAATATGGTTCAGCTTGTCGCGCATCTTGAGGATGCGGCGTGCACGGATCTCGATGTCGCTCGCTTGGCCTTCGGCTCCGCCGAGCGGCTGATGAATCATCACTTCACTGTTCGGCAACGAGTAGCGCTTGCCCTTCGTTCCAGCTGTCAGCAGGAAGGCGCCCATTGAGGCAGCCATGCCCACGCAAATAGTGGATACATCAGGTTTAATGAATTGCATCGTGTCATAAATCGCCATGCCGGCCGTAATCGAGCCGCCGGGACTGTTGATATAGATGGAAATGTCTTTCTCCGGATCATCCGCCGCGAGGAACAGCAGCTGGGCAATGACGGAGTTCGCTACGACATCATTGATGCCAGTACCGAGGAAAATAATGCGATCCTTCAGCAGCCTCGAGTAAATGTCATAGGCACGTTCGCCGCGATTGCTTTGCTCGATGACCATAGGTACATAGTTCATGTTCAACTGCAAGTCCCTCCTTATATCCTTCATTTAGGTAGGTATAGCGGGGTGTTGGATTCATTTTAAAGGAATCCGTTTTTAAAGTCAAATTTGGTCAAAGAGGGCTTGGAGTAACGGGAAAAGCCTCATAATAGCCCATTTTAACCGGCATTGGGCGCCTTTAAACGAGAAAAAAAAAGATCGCGCCACTTCCCTTAATAGGGTGGCGCGATCTTGTTCATTATATAGAGGTTGTTCATAGAAGTTTAAATGGCGCGCCCGCTAGGAATCGAACCTAGATCTCAGGCTCCGGAGGCCTACGTCATATCCATTGGACCACGGGCGCTTAAAAGCGTAACGTCTAAGATTGTATAACAGGGACTGGGAAAAAGCAACACTTATGCATGTTTAATAAACTTTAATAAAAATTGGGTGTAAGCAACCGTTTTCATCGGTTAAACCTTACTTGCAGCCCTAAAGTAGAAGGAGTACAATGAGGTTGTGGGACTTTTATTGAATGGCTGGGACGACAATTGTCCCGATATGGAGAGCTTACGAGTGGAGTTGGAGCGCTCATGCGCAGCATAATTGATTTGCAGCGTCAGCTCGTACCCGATTTACTTGAGACGGTACGCCTGCGCTATTCCATTCTCCATCAGGTGCTGATCGCGGATATGATCGGCCGAAGATCACTGGCTGCCTCGCTCGGCATGACAGAGCGGGTACTGCGAGCGGAGACTGATTTTCTCAAGGAGCAGGGCTTTCTTGAAATCAATGCTTCCGGAATGCGCGTCAGCCAGAGTGGCCGCCGCCTCTTAGAAGAGATGGAGCCGGTACTGAGCGGACTGCTCGGACTGTCCAATCTTGAGGAGCAACTGCGGGGCCGATTCGGCCTGAACAAGGTGGTCATCGTACCGGGCGACTCCGATACGTCCAGCAGTACGAAGCAAGAGCTTGGACGAGCCGGAGCGACAGTTCTGCAGCAGCATCTTCGAGAAGGGGATGTGGTGGCGGTCACCGGCGGCTCAACGCTGGCTCAGGTTGCCGTCCATCTTACATCGCCAGTCGCACATCCCAGCAATCTGTTCGTACCGGCGCGGGGAGGTCTAGGCGAGAGTCTGGAGTATCAGGCCAGCACGATTGTTTCCGCGATGGCCAAGCGCACGGGAGCTCAGTACCGGATGCTTCATGTACCGGATCAGCTCAGTGAGGAAGCTTATACAAGCCTCATGCATGAACCGGGCGTGAAGGAGATTGTCGGCGTCATCCGCAGCGCCCGCATTGTCATCCACGGCATAGGGGATGCGATGCTGATGGCTCGCAGGCGGCGAGTAGACGCCGGAGTTGTAGAGGCGCTTAAGGCAGAGGGAGCGTTGGCCGAAGCCTGGGGCTACTATTTTGACCGAAGCGGAGCCGTTGTGCACAAGATGCCAACCGCAGGCATTCGGTTAGAGGAAATTATGACGACAGAGGTTGTCATCGGAGTTGCTGGCGGCCGCTCCAAAGCAGAGGCAATTGCTGCTGTACTCCGCTTTGGCCACCAGGACGTGCTCGTCACCGACGAGGCCGCAGCACTCGAAATTGTGGCGCTGACGGAATAGCATCATGCCGGATATGGCGATAATGGTGCAGGGAACCGCGTTGAACGAAGCTTCATCACAATGTGCAGGCTCTGCGCCTGTCAGGGGCAGAGCCAAGCGAATTGTTTTGACCATAGAGTGCCAGAACTACACCTAACTAACAGGAGGTTATCAACAATGGTAAAAGTTGGTATTAACGGATTTGGACGTATCGGACGTAACGTGTTCCGCGCAGCAATGAACAGCAGCGAGGTTCAAATCGTAGCGGTCAATGACCTGACTGACACGAAAACATTGGCTCACCTGCTTAAATATGACACGACTCATGGTGTCCTCGACGCAACGGTAGAAGCTAAAGAAGGCGCGCTCGTAGTAAACGGCCGCGAAATCAAAGTGTTCGCTGAGCGTAACCCTGAGAACCTGCCTTGGGCTTCCGTAGGCGCTGAAATCGTTGTTGAATCCACGGGTATCTTCACAGCTAAAGAAAAAGCTGAACTTCACCTTAAAGGCGGAGCGAAAAAAGTTATCATCTCCGCTCCAGCTACTAACGAAGACATCACGATCGTTATGGGCGTTAACGAAGAGAAATACGATGCGGCTTCCCACAACGTAATCTCCAACGCTTCCTGTACGACGAACTGCCTGGCTCCTTTTGCTAAAGTACTGAACGACAAGTTCGGCATCGTAAAAGGCATGATGACTACAGTTCACTCCTACACGAACGACCAAGCCGTACTTGACGTTCCTCACAAGGATCTGCGCCGCGCTCGCGCTGCTGCAGAAAACATCATTCCTTCCTCGACGGGCGCTGCAAAAGCGGTATCCCTCGTATTGCCTGAGCTGAAAGGCAAACTGAACGGCATGGCTATGCGCGTTCCTACGAAAAACGTTTCCGTAACGGATCTCGTAGCTGAAGTTAAATCCAACGTAACGGTTGAAGAAGTTAACGCTGCCCTGAAAGAAGCTGCCGAAGGCGCTATGAAAGGCATCTTGTTCTTCTCCGAAGAGCCGCTCGTATCCAGCGACTACAACGGCAACCCAGCTTCCTCCACAATCGACGGTCTGTCGACGATGGTTGTTGAAGGCAACATGATCAAAGTTGTTTCCTGGTACGACAACGAGTGGGGCTACTCCAACCGCGTTGTTGACCTGGCTGCTTACATCGCCGCAAAAGGTCTGTAAGTTCAGCGTTTAATTGCATAGACAGCAATACTGTTAAAGGGGAGAGGCGAGCGTTCGTTCTCCTCTTTAACGATGTTTAACCCATAGATAAACTTATACACCGGGAGGGCGAGCAGCTATGAACAAGAAAAGTGTTCGTGATGTGGAAGTAACAGGCAAGCGCGTATTCGTTCGTGTGGACTTCAACGTGCCGATGGAAGACGGAGCGATTACCGACGATACTCGTATCCGCGAGACGTTGCCAACGATTCAGTATCTCATCGAAAAGGGAGCCCGCGTTATCTTGGCTGCCCACTTCGGTCGTCCAGGCGGCGAAGTGAAGGAAGAGCTGCGTCTGACTCCAGTAGCGGTTCGTCTGGCCGAGCTGATCGGCAAGCCAGTTGCCAAAGCCGACGATACAGCTGGTCCTGATGCTGGGGCCAAAGCCGCAGCGCTGCAAGACGGAGATGTACTGCTGCTTGAGAATACGCGCTTCAATGCTGGCGAGGAAAAGAACGATCCCCAGTTCGCGAAGCAGCTGGCTTCCCTGGCTGATCTGTTCGTGAACGACGCTTTCGGCGCTGCTCACCGCGCGCATGCTTCCACGGAAGGCATCGCTCATCTGATCCCGGCCGTATCCGGCCTGTTGATGGAGAAGGAACTGGACGTACTTGGCAAAGCTCTGAACAACCCAGAACGCCCGTTCACGGCAATTGTCGGCGGTTCCAAAGTTAAGGACAAAATCGAAGTCATCAACAAAATGATCGATATCGCTGACAACATCGTTATCGGCGGCGGTTTGTCCTACACCTTCTTCAAGGCTCAAGGCCATGAAATCGGAAAATCCCTGTGTGACAACTCCAAGCTTGATCTTGCGCTCGAGTTCATCGAGAAAGCTAAAAAGCTTGGCAAGAACTTCCTGCTTCCTGTTGATATCGTCGTTACCGACGACTTCAGCAAAGACGCCAACACGAGAATCGTCGACGTTGACGGAATTCCTGCTGACTGGGAAGGCATCGACATTGGACCGAAAACTCGTGAGCTGTACGCCAATGTCATCAAGGACTCCAAGCTGGTTGTTTGGAACGGACCTATGGGCGTATTCGAAATCGAGCCTTTCTCTCACGGCACTCGTGCTGTAGCTCAAGCTTGTGCTGATACGGCTGGTTACACGGTAATCGGCGGCGGCGACTCCGCTGCGGCAGCAGAGAAGTTCCACCTAGCCGACAAAATGAACCATATCTCCACAGGCGGCGGTGCTTCCCTGGAGTTCATGGAAGGCAAAGCCCTTCCGGGCGTTGTAGCTCTTAACGATAAGTAAGCCAAGAGAGAGGAGATCGATCATCGTGGCAAGAACACCAATTATTGCAGGCAACTGGAAAATGTTCAAAACCGTTTCCGAAGCCGTTTCCTTTTTCAATGAAGTAAAAGGCGGAGCAGAAGTAGATGGCGTGGAGAGCGTTATCTGCGCTCCATTCACAAACCTGCCAGCCCTCGTCGAAGCGGCTAAAGGTACAAAAATCGCGATCGGCGCACAAAACCTGCACTTCGAGGACAATGGCGCTTACACCGGCGAAATCTCCGGCGTTATGCTGGCTGATCTCGGCGTGAAATATGTTATCGTTGGCCACTCCGAGCGTCGCGCTTACTTCGGCGAAACGGACGAAATCGTGAACAAAAAGGTCGTTGCGGCATTCAAGCATGGTCTTACTCCGATTCTCTGCGTAGGCGAAAAGCTCGAAGAGCGTGAAGCTGGCGAAACCAAAAACGTATGCAAAGTGCAAACCGAAGGCGGTCTTAAAGGTTTGAGCGCGGAGCAAGCAGCCAAAACTGTTATCGCCTATGAGCCTATCTGGGCTATCGGTACTGGCAAATCTTCCACAGCAGGGGACGCTGAGGACGTAATCGCGTACATCCGTGAGGTTGTTGCGAGCCTGTATGATCAAGCGACGGCAGATGCTGTGCGCATCCAGTACGGCGGCAGCGTGAAGCCAGCCAATGTTCAAGAGTACATGGGTCAAGCGAATATCGACGGTGCTCTTGTGGGCGGCGCAAGTCTGGAGCCGGCTTCCTACATCGCACTCGTCGAGGGGGCGAAGTAAGATGGCTCCCAAACCGGTTGCACTCATCATCATGGACGGCTTCGGCCTCCGCAGTGATATCGTCGGCAACGCGGTCGCTCAGGCGCATAAGCCGAACTATGACCGCTTCATGGCGGAATATCCCAATACGATGCTGACAGCCTGTGGCGAAGCAGTTGGACTGCCGGAGGGTCAAATGGGCAACTCCGAGGTTGGCCACTTGAACATCGGTGCAGGACGCATTGTCTATCAGGATCTGACCCGGATCACGAAGTCGATCCGCGATGGAGAATTTTACGATAACGATACGCTGATCGGCGCTGTGCGGCATGCCAAGCTGAATAGCAAAAAGCTGCATCTGTACGGACTCGTTAGCGATGGCGGCGTGCATAGCCATATCGCGCATCTGTTTGCATTGCTGGAGCTGGCCAAAAAGGAAGGACTGGAGCAGGTTTATATCCATGCTTTCCTGGACGGCCGCGACGTTGCGCCTGACAGTGCGGTCAACTATTTGACATTGCTGCAAGCCAAAATCGAGGAGCTCGGCATCGGCCGCATCGCGACGGTACAAGGCCGCTATTATGCCATGGACCGCGACAAGCGCTGGGAGCGTGTGGAGAAATCCTATCGCGCCATGGTATATGGCGATGGACCGCGCTACACGGATCCGCTGCTTGCCGTACGCGAATCCTACGAGAAATCGGTATACGACGAGTTCGTCATGCCGACGGTCATCACGGAAGCGGACGGCCAGCCGGTTGCACTCGTGGAATCTCAGGACGCAGTAGTATTTTTCAACTTCCGTCCGGATCGTGCCATCCAGCTGTCCCAGGTGTTCATGAACGAAGACTTCCGCGGCTTTGAGCGTGGCGACAATGCGCCTAAGGACCTTTACTTTGTCTGCCTGACACTGTTCAGCGAAACGGTTGGTGGATTCGTCGCTTACAAACCGAAAAACCTGGACAACACTTTCGGCGAGGTGCTCGTGCAGCAGGGCAAAACGCAGCTGCGCATCGCCGAGACGGAGAAGTATCCTCACGTAACGTTCTTCTTCAGCGGCGGCCGCGATCAAGAGTTGCCAGGAGAGACGCGCGTGTTAATCAACTCCCCTAGGGTTGCGACCTACGACCTGCAGCCGGAGATGAGTGCTTACGAGGTGGCTGACGCCGCTGTTCGCGAGATCAACTCCGACAAGCATGACGCGATCATCCTGAACTTCGCCAACCCTGACATGGTCGGTCACTCCGGCATGCTGGAGCCAACGATCAAGGCTGTTCAAGTAACGGATGAGTGCATGGGTCGCGTTGTTGACGCTGTGCTCGCCAAAGGCGGAGTTGTCCTCATCACGGCTGACCACGGCAACGCCGACATGGTTATCGGACCGGACGGACGCCCGTTCACGGCGCATACGACAAACCCGGTTCCTTTGATCGTGACTCAAAAAGGAGTTACCCTGCGCGAAGGCGGCATTCTTGCCGACATCGCTCCGACGCTGCTTGGTCTGATGGAGCTGCCTAAACCAGCCGAGATGACTGGAACTTCGCTCATCAACAAAGCGTAAATAAGAGCGCAGGAAACCACCATTTTGTCATATGGTGCGGCTGCACACGATTCGCAGGGCTCGTACTAGAGCCCTGCTACTGGTATACTGGTAGCGAACCTTACACGCAGGGGGACTTGACGTCTCTTGCAACCCAACTACGAACAAGGAGTGTTAAAAACATGTCTATTATCGTTGACGTATACGCACGCGAAGTGCTGGACTCCCGTGGTAACCCTACGGTTGAAGTTGAAGTATCCCTGGAATCCGGTGGCAAAGGCCGTGCAATCGTGCCATCCGGCGCATCCACTGGTGCTTACGAAGCTGTAGAGCTTCGCGACGGCGACAAAGGCCGTTACCTCGGCAAAGGCGTTCTGAAAGCAGTAGAGAACGTTAACTCGCTGATCGCTCCGGAAGTCATCGGCCTCGACGCGCTTGACCAAGTGCTGATCGACCGTAAAATGCTTGAGCTTGACGGAACGCACAACAAAGGCAAGCTGGGCGCAAACGCGATTCTCGCTGTTTCGATGGCTGTAGCTCGCGCTGCTGCTGACGCTCTCGACGTGCCACTTTACACTTACCTGGGCGGATTCAACGCTAAAGTGCTGCCAGTTCCAATGATGAACATCATCAACGGCGGCGAGCATGCTGACAACAACGTGGACGTTCAAGAGTTCATGGTATTGCCAGTTGGCGCTGAAAGCTTCAAGGAAGCTCTGCGTATCGGCGCAGAAATCTTCCACAACCTGAAGTCCGTTCTGAAGGACAAAGGTCTGAACACAGCTGTAGGCGACGAGGGCGGCTTCGCTCCTAACCTTAGCTCCAATGAAGAGGCGATCACAACGATCATCTCCGCTATCGAGCGTGCTGGTTACAAACCAGGCGTTGACGTCTTCCTCGGTATGGACGTAGCATCCACTGAGTTCTACAGGGACGGCAAGTACCACCTCACGGGCGAAGGCAAATCCTACACTTCCGCTGAGTTTGTTGACCTGCTTGCAAGCTGGGCAGACAAATACCCGATCATCACGATCGAAGACGGCTGCTCCGAAGATGACTGGGATGGTTGGAAGCTTCTTACCGACAAGCTCGGCGGCAAAGTGCAACTCGTTGGCGACGATCTGTTCGTAACGAACACGGAGCGTCTTGGTGACGGTATCGACAAAGGCGTAGGTAACTCCATCCTCGTCAAAGTAAACCAAATCGGTTCCCTGACCGAAACGTTCGATGCTATCGAAATGGCGAAACGTGCTGGTTACACGGCTGTTATCTCCCATCGCTCCGGCGAGTCCGAGGACAGCACAATTGCTGACATCGCTGTAGCAACGAACGCTGGCCAAATCAAAACCGGCGCTCCATCCCGTACGGACCGCGTAGCGAAGTACAACCAATTGCTTCGCATCGAGGACCAACTTGGCTCAACAGCTCAATACGCTGGCCGCAGCGCATTCTACAACCTCAAAAGCTTCAAAAAATAAGCCCTTGCCGGAGTAATCCGGCGCTGAGTCCTTAGCGTTGCTGTCGTCATACGGCACGCGGGACTTATCTATATGCGTTAGCTGTCGTCATACGGCGCGCAAAAACCTTATCCTGTCCGCATTTTTGCGGACAGGATTTTTTTGTAATGCCAAAATCACAAACAAACGCCACAAAAACCGGCATAGCAAGCGCTACCATGAGAGCGTTATACTTAGACAAGATAGACAAACCCTACGAAATAGGCGGTGTTCAAGCATGGCAAAACCTAAAATTGGCTTGCAGCTATATACACTTCGCGACCAAACGGAACAAGACTTTCTTGGTACAATCCGCAAAGTGGCCGATATGGGCTACCAATATGTTGAATTCGCAGGATATTTCAATACGAGCTCAGAAGATCTGAACAAGGTGCTTAAGGAGACAGGCATTGAGGCCATTTCTGCGCATGTAGGGCTTGACTTCAATGATCCCATTAAAATGCAGGCTGATCTCGCCGTACAAATCGAATACGCGAAGGCGATCGGTCTAAAGTATCTTGTGACGCCGTGGGCTCCTTTGCCGGAAAATCCGGAGCTGTCCGATGTGGAGAGCCTTGCTGCAACGCTGGAGAAGGCCGCTCGTCAGGTGAAGGATGCCGGTCTGATCTACGGTTATCACAACCATGATTTCGAATTCAAGAAAGTAGATGGTCAACCGTTCATCGACCGGCTGTTGAAGCGTCTGCCGGCTGATTTGTTAATCATGGAATTCGATGTGGGCTGGATTCATATGGCTGGCCATTCCCCGGCGGACTATTTGAAAACGTATGCCGGCAGAACGCCAATCGCGCATCTGAAGGACTTTGGAGATGGTCGCCGCGATACCGAAGTGGGCAGCGGTTCTGTCGACTTCGAGTCAGTGTTTGCGATTGCGGAAAAAGCAGGAATCCAATACTTCTTCGTTGAGCAAGAAGAGTTCGCCAACTCATCGCTGGAGAGCGCCAAGCTAAGTCTCGATTACTTGCGTAGTAAAGGGTTCTAATCGAAATGCACAGTCGCAATGTAAGGGGCCGGATGATCCGGTCCCTTACCATTTATACGGAAAAGCCCACGCTTGTTTCTGTCGTGGAGCTTATGGTATAGTAGAAAAAGCTGTTTATGATTCTGTTTTGCCCATGCATGCCGCTTGCTGGCTGCAGGAGACGGCATGCATGTGCAAAACTCATAGCGGCAGGCAGCCGGGAGGCTGTACGAAGGCTGGGAGGTAACCTACGCATGGATATTTTCTTTAAGATTCTGCTCGTGATTTTTTCCCTCGGACTGATTGCGGTTGTTCTGCTGCAAAAAGGTAAGAGCGCAGGCCTCTCCGGAGCGATCTCCGGTGGAGCAGAGCATTTGTTCGGCAAGCAGAAAGCCCGCGGCCTGGACCTGTTCCTGCAGCGTCTGACTATCGGACTGGCTGCCGGATTTTTCATTGTGGCTCTCCTGGTAGCTTACCTGAAATAGCACAGAATAAAGCATCGATGAAGCGGGGGCATCCCCGCTTTTTCTTTTTATTCTGGAAGGACAGCGGTTGATGATGCCGGATTTCGTGTATACTACTAGGGAGATAGAAGTGGCTGGATCTACCAGTTTAGGACGGTCTAAAGGCACGAGGTGAGAAGGAGAACATGACCATCGAACAACAATCACTGCTCGACTTGATGAACCAGCCGGCGTACAAGCCGATGACGTATCAAGAGTTGGAAAAGCAACTTCGCATTGACAATGCATCCCAGTTCAAGGCTTTTTTGAAGCTGTTGACTGAACTTGAGGAAAAAGGGACTATTCTTCGCAGCGAGTCCGGCACTTACGGCCTCCCGCAACATATGGACCTGCTCAGGGGTCGGTTACAGGTTCATGCCAAGGGCTTTGCTTTCCTATTGCCTGAGGATAAGACTCATCCGGATGTTTACGTGGGGGCTAATGAGCTCAACACGGGTATGAACGGCGACACGGTTCTGGTGCGTGTTACGACGCGCGGTCCCGGCGGCGGACGCATGGAAGGCCAAGTTGTGCGTGTCGTCGAACGCGCTGTTAAGCAACTGGTCGGCACATTCGAAAGCCATGAAAGTTTTGGCTTTGTTTCTCCAGATGACAAACGCATCAATCGGGATATTTTTATCCCGCAAGGTTCATTCGGTGGTGCTGTCACGGGCATGAAAGTTGTGGCCACGATTACGCACTATCCTGAAGGCAAGGCTGCTGCTCAAGGCGAGATCATTGAAGTGCTCGGCCACAGGAATGATCCCGGTGTTGATATTTTATCCATCATCCGCAAGCATCAGCTGCCGGAGAGCTTCCCAGACGAGGTCGTTACGGAAGCAGAAGCGGCTCCCGACTCCATCACGGAGGAAGAAATCGTCAGCCAGGGCCGGCGCGATCTGCGCGGCAAGACAATTATTACGATTGATGGCGAAGATGCCAAAGATCTTGATGATGCGGTCAACGTCGAGCGGCTGCCCAACGGAAATTACCTGCTTGGCGTCCATATCGCGGATGTTAGTTATTATGTCCGTGAGCGTTCTGAGCTGGATCAGGAAGCTTATCGCCGTGGGACAAGCGTTTACTTGACGGATCGGGTCATTCCGATGCTTCCGCATCGCCTGTCGAACGGAATTTGTTCCCTTCATCCTAAAGTGGATCGTTTGACGATGAGCTGCGAGATGGAGTTCGACGCTCACACGCTGAAGCGTGTGCGTCATGACATTTTCACAAGTGTCATTCGCTCTAAGGAACGGATGTCTTACACCAATGTTCGTAAAATTCTCGCTCCAGATGAGCTGGAAGAGACGGACGAGCTTCTTGGTGCAAACGTAGCTGATGAAAATGCCGGAGTTCCGGTGCAATTTACCGGCTCTAAGCAGCTTGCTCATTCGGATGAGGACGAGTTCGATCCGAGCTTGAGCGTCCCAGCCGAAAAGCTGCCTCCAGGCGGCATGGGTACAATCACCGCTGATGATGATGGCGGCGTTCCTCGGCATTTGACGGATGAAGAAGATCTTCCTCTGGCGAATGACGAGGATGAGATGCTGGAAGACGGCACGGTAACACGGCCTGAGCGATTGCAGAGCCCTTCCGATATGGGGCTGATCATTCCCGGCGGAGACGCTGGCAGCCCTGGTGAAAACACCGATGAAGAATTCGCCTCGGATGACGAGGGGGATATTGTTGAGGGACCGGTATCAAGCGGGTCTGCGGGTCAAGCTGAGAAAAACAGCGACAACGTTCCGAATTCGGTTCGTGGAGCGGGGGCCGGTGGTCCAAGCCGTTCCGGTCCGCCCAATCCTTGGCTGGCTCAGGAAGCTCAACCTGTCATCAACAACAAGCGCGGCAGCAAAGGTGAGAAGGTTCGTACTCGGCCGGAAGATTTTGAACAGCTGGATGCTTTCGCAACGGATGCTGATGTCGTTAAACCGACAGAGTCAGCTGAAGAGCGTGCTGTTCGCGAGGCGGCAGAGCGTCAAGCCCGTGCAGAACGCCGTGCGGAGAAGGCCGAGCTGCTGGAGCGTTACGCGGAGCTTGTCCCAACTTTCCAGCTCATGGAAGAGTTTGCGATGAAGCTTCGTCGGCAGCGCATCAAGCGCGGCGCGATTGATTTTGACTTCCAAGAGTCCAAAATTCTCGTCGACGATGAAGGCAAGCCAACCGCGATCATCAAGCGTGAACGCTCGGTCGCGGAAATGATCATTGAAGAGTTCATGCTGGCGGCCAACGAGACGATCGGCGAGCATTTTTACTGGCTGAAGGTGCCTTTCCTGTATCGGGTTCACGAGAATCCGGATAGCGAAAAGCTGATGACTTTCATTCAGATCGCTTCGAACTTCGGTTATTCCGTTCGGGGCAAAAACAACACGATCCATCCGAAGGCGCTGCAATTGCTGCTTGAGGAGATCAAGGGCACGAAGGAGCAAACGGTGCTTTCCACCATGATGCTTCGCTCGATGAAGCAGGCACGCTACGACGCCGAGAGTCTTGGCCACTATGGCCTGGCGGCAGAGTATTACAGCCACTTCACATCGCCAATCCGGCGTTATCCGGATCTGGTCATCCACCGGGTTATCCGGGAGGTGCTGGAGAACGGAGGCGCACTGTCTGATTCCAGACAGGAGGCGCTTGCCGCCCGTATGCCGGATATTGCGCAGCAATCCTCGGAGCGCGAGCGTGTTGCGGTTGACGCCGAGCGGGATACGGATCAGCTTAAGAAATGCGAGTTTATGCTCGATAAAGTAGGAGAAGAGTTCACGGGCATCATCAGCAGCGTGACCGGCTTCGGAATTTTTGTGGAGCTGCCGAACACGGTAGAAGGTCTTATTCGACTTAGTAATATGAGCGATGACTACTACCACTTTGACGATCAACAGATGATCCTCATCGGTGAACGCACCTCCAACATGTATCGCATCGGAGACGAGGTGAAAGTACGCGTGGAGCGGGTAGATATGAATGACCATCAGATTGATTTCGCGATGGTCGAAGGAGGTTCTCGCGGAGCCGCCCAACGGGGCGGAGCGCGTGGGAACCGGGGAAGTCGCGGAGCCAAAGGGCGCCGCGGCAAGGATACGGCTGCCGGCCGGAACGGCGGCAGCCCGCAAGGCGGCGCAGCCGGCGGGGACGGCAAGGCCGCCGCGCCGAGCGGCGGGCCGGCGGCAGCGCCGGCGAGCGGCGCGCGTCCGAGCGTGGCGCAGCAGCGCGGACGCGGAGCCGGCGAAGCCGGTGGGCGCGGCCCAGGCGCAGCCGGGCGCGGCCAGCGTGGAGGCGGCGGCGGTAGAGGCCGCCGCGACAGCGGGTTTGGCCCCAACGGTTGGCGGGGCAGCATGCCGGAGGACATCCCGAATGTACGGGATGACAATCCGTGGAGCGTGCGCGAGGGCAGCAAGATTGAGAGCTCGAAGCGTACCGACATGTGGGGACTTCCAGTCCCTCCATCCAGCATGGGCAATCGCCCAGGCGGACGTCCAGGCATGCCATCTGGTGACCGCAACCGCAGTCGCGGAGCGGCAACCCCAGACAATGCGTCACGCGGCGGCATGCGTCCGAAAGGTGGTCGCGGACCATCCATTAGCGGAGCAGCCGTCACGGACAACGTAAACTCAGTTGCAGCAGCAGCGCCTGCTGCTGGCCAGGAGCAGGCGTCCAGCGGTGCCAAGGCTAAGCGCAAGCGCCGCAAAGGCAGCAGCACGGCGCCTTCCATTCGCGAAGTGACGCGAGCGGATATCGCTGATCTGTTCCGCGATATGGACGCGGAAGCTCGCGCTTCCGTTGCGCCAGCAGAAGCACCAGAGGGTGGCGGCGCCTCCAAGCGTAGCCGCTCCCGCCGCAAGAAGAACAAAGGCGGCGCAGGTGCTCCGCCAGTGAGTGGCGGCGATGCAGGTGTGAACAATGATGCAGGCACCAACGGCAATGCAGGTGTGAATAGCAATGCAGGCGCCAGAAGTAACACAGGCATGAACAATGCTGATGCCACGAACAACGCTCCGCAAAATGGCGGTCAAGGTGGAAACGGAGCGGAGTAACTTTTTCAACATAGTGGAGGACTTACTCTAACGAGTAACTCCGCTAGAGATTCAGAAATAAATCATGGGGATTGCCAGCGGGCAGTCCCCTATTTTCTACCCTCATTGTTCTAACGAATCCTCATTTCGTTAAACACCAGATTTTACTTGGTAGCTCTTCATCCTTTACAATAGCGTTAGGAACACGAACCTTTACTAATAGAAAGGGGCGGCTTTCGTGGCCAAGAACAAAGACCAATCCCAAAAACCGCTCGCTCAGAACAAAAAAGCGCGGCATGACTATTTCATTGAGGAGACCTTTGAAGCGGGAATCGTGCTAATGGGTACTGAGATCAAGTCTCTTCGCACGGGACGAGCGAATCTGAATGATTCCTTTGCAACGATTCGTAACGGTGAGATTTTCCTGCACAACCTGCATATCAGCCCATTCGAACAAGGCAATCGGCATAATCCAACCGATCCGACACGCGCGCGCAAGCTGTTATTGCATAAGCCGCAAATCGCCAAGCTTTTCGGGCAGTCCAAGCGAGAGGGCTTCTCCATCGTGCCGCTCAAGATTTATGTGCGCAATGGCTTCGCCAAGATTCTAATCGGCTTGGGCAAAGGTAAGAAGGAATATGACAAACGCGAAACGGCTGCAAAAAGAGATGCTCAGCGTGATATTCAACGTGTGCTTCGTGAGAAACAGAAGGTTATACGCTAGTATTACTTAACATCACCTTGTATTACATTGCCTTTATCGCCAAAGTACTTCACCTCTCCCATTCATTGCTTCGCAATTGCGGGGTGAGTTGTGGTATACTAAGTTTATTAACTCGTTACGTTGGCTTTGATTATTGCAATGCTGTGCGGAATTGCTCGTCACAGTCCTTGCGCTTCGGAACCGCCGCGCGGCTGCTGCAGCTTAGGTGCATGCACCGACAGGACGGATCTGTCTGGGGGCGTTTATGGATTCGACGGGGGTAGTTCGAGCATGGGTTGCGGGTAGTGGGGACGCGTCCGCTTTATCAACGCTAAAGCCTATTAAATGGCAACCAACGTACAACTTTAGCAGCAGCCTAAGAAACTGTATGCTAAGCTTCTCTCCAGCATCGCCTATGTGCCGGATGTAGGGGCTCACTCTTAGTAGGCTACGCTGTCACATCTCCGCCTGGGGTGTGCTGAAGAAGACAATCAGGCTGACCCAGATCGCAGCCGGTTACGGGGCGTCGGCCTGGGTGACATCAAAACTGTGACTACACCCGTAGATGCCTGTGTGCCGTTGCCTTCGGACAGGGGTTCAAATCCCCTCGCCTCCATTATGAAGATCCACAACCGATCCCGGTTGTGGATTTTTTCTTTCTATTTCGTGCAATTTCTGTATGAGCTCCAGATGCTCTTGGTAAACGATGATCTTCCCTACATAGCTTCGATGGACTTCTTGATCTCAGGAATGTTCCATTCTGCCAGCAGCTAATTTCCCCACTCCATTAGTATTCAATAACTGCGTATCCGAATCTTGACAAGTGGAGGTTTACTGCAATAAACTCATTATCAACAGGGTTTACTTTAATAAACCTATTAAGATCAAGGGGGCTGCGATCATAATGGAACCGTACAAATTGTTCGATGCCGAATACAAATTTGCATGCCTGATTTGGGATAATGAACCCATTAATTCTACAGATCTTGTACAGCTAAGCCAGACAAAGCTTGGCTGGAAGAAGTCCACAACCTATACCGTTTTAAGAAAGCTGTGTGAGCGGGGAATTCTTAAGAACGAGGAAGCAACAGTCACTGCCATTGTTAAAAAAACAGATGCACAGAAATACGAAAGTCAGACGATTGTTGAAAAAGCCTTTAATGGGTCCCTGCCGCAGTTTTTAACCGCTTTTTTAGATGAAAAGAAACTGTCTGAGGAGGAAGCTGCAGAGTTGAAGCGGATTATTGAGGAGGCAACCAGATGACGAATCTGTTTCTTATTATCCTTAATATGAGCATTACGGCAAGCTACGTGGCACTTGTGGTTATCATGGGGAGATTTCTGTTGAGGCGCGCTCCTAAAATATTCTCCTATATCCTATGGTCGGCCGTAATCATCAGACTGGTCATCCCCGTTAGTTTCACTTCAAGCTTCAGTATATTACGACTGGTGCAGCCCCAGGCCAAAGCTGGAACAGGTTTCATGGAGTTTGTGCCACATGATATTGGGATGCAGTTAAATCCTGTTGTGGACGCTGGAATTAGTGGGATAAGCCGTTCGGTAACACTTCCAGCTGCTAACCCGGTGGCAAGCGCAAATCCTATGCAAATCATCATATGGATCGGAAGTGTAGTCTGGATAACAGGCGCAGCCATTCTCCTTCTTTACAGCGTTATTTCGTACTTGAAAATACTGGCTAGCGTCCGAACGGCAACCCTCGTCAAGGATAATATCTTTGAGACGGACCAGATTGCGACGCCCTTTGTTTGCGGTTTTTTAAAGCCGAAAATATACATTCCGACCAGGATGAATGAGCATGAGCTGCCTTACATTTTACTGCATGAGCAGACGCATATCATGAGACGAGATTATCTGATAAAACCTTTTGCGTTTATGATACTTATCGTCCATTGGTTTAATCCGCTTATGTGGCTGTCTTATGCGCTTATGAGTAAAGATATGGAAATGTCCTGCGATGAGCGTGTCGTGAGCAAGATGGGCCACCAGATTAAAGGAAGCTACTCAACCTCCTTGCTTTCTCTTTCAGAAAGCAAAAGCGGGTTACTATCCGGTAGTCCGCTTGCCTTTGGAGAGAGTAATGTTAAGGCAAGAATTAAAAATATTCTCTCTTACCGTCAGCCCCCTTCTTGGATCGTCGCAGGCTCTATGCTCGTTATTGCAGCCTTGGTTGTAGGATGTACAGCCAATCCTAAGCCTTTACAGCAATCGTCGCAGCCATCCTATTCCGGATTTAATATGGATAAGCTTATGAAGAACGAAACACTTTATGTGGGTAATCATGGGAAGGTAGGCGGTCTTATTAGTGGAATGCCCATGCCAATAGGTTTTGAAGGTAAAGGGATTGAACTTCAAACGAAGGCTCAGCCTTATGGATTGACCATCAATTATTTAATGAATGACTCTTCTTATGTAAAAAAGGAGGGGGCAATAAGCGGTGAATTTTTTTACCGTAATTCCATTCTGCTCTTAAGCCTGATTGATAATGTCGGTAGTATTACCACCTCGATTGATGACAACACAGGTCAATATGATGGCGCAACGTATAGCTTTACGTTCACAAGAGAACAGGCCGACAAACTGCTTGGAGAGGATGTCCGGCATTATGCTGTAGACGAAACTAGCCTGACGCAACTGATCGATCGTTTAGACAGTCTACCCTTTAACGAATAGCAACAAAACCCACCTCCCCATACATCTGTAGCATCACGCTCGGTGAATTGTGGTTTTGCATACCCGCGGCTCGCCTCCATACGTAGTGAATCAAAAGAGTCATCATCCAGTTGTCTGGTTGGTGGCTCTTTTGATTATGATATAATGTCCGTAAATGACGAAGTTGGAGGGGGCAATTGCTGTATGCTTCAACAACCGAACCTAGCAGGCAGTGTCAATCAGCGGAAGCTTATTGTTGTTCTGTTGCCGGATCAGCAATATGAGCTGGATTGGGAGGGCGGAGATTTACAGACGGAAGCAGATACCGCTGAATTGTTGCTTCATAATTCGCTGTATAAGCTGTACCGCCAACACCCGGATGATTTTTTACTGGCGCTTTCCTTGACGCAGCAGCTTTCAGATCAATGGTCTGAATCGCTTCGTTTTTTGCGGCGTATTGGGGCGGCATTCATTAAGGGAGTTGCGCGGTATCCCGAAATGGAGCGCTTACGGTTAGATGCGACGATTCCGCTGGAGGATGAGGATGTAGAACGATGGCTGACAGGAGCGCCGTTTTTTGTCGGAGGCGAATACTTAAACAGGGGATTTATTGAAGAGATTTGGAACGGCTTGCATCGTGGGCTGGCATCAAGTCTGAATCAATATAGCGGTACTGTGTCCCAGTGGTTTGCGACGAACTGTCCTGATGTGCAGCCAACTGGCCGTGTTTATTTCCATATGGTAGAGAGCAAGGAGGGGAGTGAATATCCCTTTTCATTTCTATCCACGTATGCCTCGGAGAAACAGGCGGAGGGCAAGACGCGCCATTTGCCGCTGAAACAGGCGCTTGTGGAATATGGCGAGAATAGCGGCAAGCTGCTCGAACTGCTGTCTACTGTCCATCACGCGGCGGAAAGCAGTAGTTTGATCCGTGAATTGGTCGATTCAGGCGATTTATTTTATCCGATTGGTCTAACAACCGAGGAAGCGTATACGTTTCTTCGTGAAGTGATTCAATATGAGGAAGCGGGCATCATGTGCCGAATTCCCAAATGGTGGCGAAGCAAGTCGAACTCGCTCAAGCTGAACGTAAGTGTAGGCGATCGTGAGCCTTCCCGCTTGAATAGAGAGGCGCTGCTCAGCTTTCAAGCCGAGCTGTGGCTCGGCGGAGACGTTTTTACGGCGGATGAGCTCAGGCAATTACTTGCAGAGCAAGAAGGGCTGGCTCTCATTAAGGGAAAATGGGTAGAGGTTAACCACAAACGGTTGCAGCAGGCGCTCGATGCTTACGAGCAAGCCTCCAAAGCAGCTGGAGGTTCTGGGATCAGCATTGTGGAGGCGATGCAGCTTCATTTGCAATCGGAGCGTGCGTTACAGGTTGATCCTGATAAGGTAGAAGTAGAGGTAGAGGTGACGAACGGGGAATGGCTGGAATCGGTCATGAGTGAGCTGCGTCAGCCTGAACGGATTGAGGCGCTGGTGTCAACTGGAGACGATTTTCGAGCCGATCTGCGCGCTTATCAGACAAGGGGTGTCAGTTGGCTTCATTTGATGAAGACGCTGGGGCTTGGCGCTTGTCTCGCTGATGATATGGGTCTGGGCAAAACGGTACAAATTATTGCGTTGCTCAACCACATCCGTATGCAAAACAAGGAGAGGGCGCTGCTCGTTGTACCGGCTTCACTTATCGGCAACTGGATGAGCGAGCTGGACAAGTTTGCGCCGTCGCTGCACTATTATGTTTGTCACCC
The DNA here is from genome assembly GCF_002233675.1 of Paenibacillus herberti. GTDB lineage: Bacteria > Bacillota > Bacilli > Paenibacillales > Paenibacillaceae > Paenibacillus_O > Paenibacillus_O herberti. The sequence goes on from NZ_NMUQ01000002.1 coordinate 1,207,851, forward strand.
ATCCGTAAATAAAAATATTCAGGAAGCGGACGCGCTTGCAGAGGATATAGGGCTCGTCATTACGACCTATGGGATGCTTGCCAAGTATGAATGGCTGCAGCAGCACCATTGGGATTCCCTCATTCTTGATGAAGCGCAGGCAATTAAAAATCCAGGAACGAAGCAGACAAAGCTGGTGAAGCAAATGAATGCCTCCTTCAAAGTAGCGATGACCGGCACGCCGATCGAAAACAGGCTGGGCGATTTGTGGTCATTGTTTGATTTCCTGAACAAGGGGCTGCTTGGCACGGCGAAGGAGTTTACCTCCTTTACGCGTAAACTTCGTGAATCGGTGGAGGGCTACATGCGGCTGCGGCAGGTGGTTAGTCCGTTTATTTTGCGGCGTCTGAAGACCGATCGTACGATCATCACGGACCTGCCGGACAAAATTGAGATGAAAACGTATGCCACGCTCACGAGAAAGCAAGTGGTGCTATATAATAAGCTGGTCAAGGAATTGCAAGCGAAGCTGGAATCGACAGAGGACGGCATTGGACGCAAAGGATTGGTGCTGGCGGCGCTCATGAAATTCAAGCAAATCTGCAATCACCCGGATCAGTATTTGGGGCAGCAGGTTTATGCCGAACAGGATAGCGGGAAGTATGCGCGTCTGCGTGAAATATGCGAAACGATTTATGAGAAGCGTGAACGTGTGCTTATTTTTACACAATTCAAAGAGATTACGGAATCGCTGCGAGCGTTTTTGGAGCCGATTTTTCAGCATAAAGGGCTTGTTCTGCATGGCGAGACGCAGGTGAGCAAACGCAAAGAGCTTGTAGACGCTTTTCAGAGCAAGGAATATGTGCCGTTTATGGTGCTTTCTATTAAAGCGGGCGGCGTAGGACTAAATTTGACAGCGGCCAATCATGTTATACATTTCGACAGATGGTGGAATCCCGCAGTGGAAAATCAGGCGACGGATCGCGCTTTCCGCATCGGCCAACAGAAGAATGTAATTGTCCACAAATTTATTACGCAAGGCACTGTGGAGGAAAAGATCGACCAAATCATTACGGACAAGCTTCGATTGTCCAATGAGATTGTGCCCGACATTCAGGAGAACTGGATAACGGAGATGGATAACGGCCAGTTGCTGGATCTGATGCGGCTGTCGTAACAGGGAGGTGAGACGATGGCGTTCTACAATGACTTTCCGGAGTATGTGCCAGTGGAGGAAAAGAAACGTCGGGCGGCTGCTGCGGTAGAAAAGCTGAAGAAAAAAGATAACAAGGTGTGGCCGATCGTTATTTCTGGGCGCATGATTGCGGCAACCTGGTGGGGCAAGGCATGGTGCTCGAATCTGGAAAGTTATGCGGATTACAGCAATCGGATTGCTCGTGGGCGCAGCTATGTCAGGCATGGTGCGGTGCTTGATCTTCAAGTTGTACAAGGCAAGGTAGCGGCGCTTGTGCAAGGCAGCTCGTCGAAACCTTATAAAATTGAGGTTAAAGTAACTCCACTTTCGAATGAGATGTGGAAGAGTATAGTCAAGGAGTGCTCAGGCAAAATCAACTCGCTGCAAGAACTGGTCGCTGGCAAGTTTCCGCAGGGTTTGTCGGATCTGTTCAAGACGAAAGGCACAGGTTTGTTTCCCTCGCCTAAGGACATTCAATTCTCATGCAGTTGTCCTGACTATGCGGTGATGTGCAAACATGTGGCCGCTGTGCTGTATGGGATTGGCGCAAGATTCGACGATAATGCTGCATTGTTCTTCGAGTTGCGCACGGTCAAGATGGACGAGCTGATTACGGCCTCGCTTGCTGAGCAGTCGAAAACGATGCTGGGCAAAGACGGACGGCGCGGCCGCAGAGTGATGGAGGATGGCGACTTAGCGGGTACCTTCGGGATTGATCTGGACATGGAACAGGAACCGACGAGAACTCGTGCAGGCAGTAGTGCTGCCGATGCGGCGACCAAGCCGCGCAGAGGCAGGCCGCCCAAGAACAAGACGGCTGACGTCTCGCCGCGAAAGGATTGAATTTATATTGGAAAAATTTTTAAGTTAATCTTGACTGATTGGTATGGAGCTTTTCGAGGAAAACCTTACCGCAAAATAGCAGTTCAAGAGAACGCCAGCTTGTATGATCTGGCTGCTGCTGAAAAGCTGGACCCGGTCGAAGGAAGGATACGAGCTATTTGCCGATATGGGCGAAAAGATGAATTTCCCCGGTGTGAAGAACGCGAAGGTTAGCAAGGTATTCCATACAGCTAAACAGAAGATGTTGCTGTTATTCGATTATGGTGATGAGTGGAGATTCATCGTTCAATATTTAGAAGATGGGGACTTGAGAGGAATGAAGCTCCCTGCTCTCCTGGATTCGAAAGGAAAAGCGCCTGATCAATACGGCGATTTCTTCGATGAGGATGATGAATCTGAATCGTAGCTGAACTTGAATTTGTTATGTGAATTGGCTAGAAATCCTGACCATCACACTCCGGCGAAGTATGGTTTTGCACAGCCACGGTTCGCCTCCATATGTAATCAAAAGAGCCATCATCCAGTTAACTGGATGATGGCTCTTTTGATTATGATATAATGTTCGTAAATAACGAAGTTGGAGGGGTCAAGATGTTGTCCAATCGAGAACAGCTCCAGGGAATATTGAATAAAGCCAATCAATATGCCCGTCTGCAAGCCAAAGCATCAGGTGCTTCCATTTACTATATAAAAAACAACAAACGTATCCGGGAAGATGCAGAAGGGAACAAGTTGGAGATCGTTTTTGATGCAACCGGCAATCGGCGGGAGTTAGAATATAGTGAATAATATCCGACCCATTATGACGGTTTTTGCGGGTACCAACGGGGCTGGCAAGAGCACGATTAGCTTGTAATTTATAGACCGTGTAGCTTCTCGGGTCGAGCAGGGTGGACATTGGATTGCAGAAAAGGATATTCGTTTTCGTTATGGATCATGACGTTATCATTGATAATACATTCGAGCCTTCCATTGTGGCTGAAATCATGGAGGGCAAGCTGACCTATTGTATGGAGTCATTACCTGCCTGGTCAAGAAACGCTCTGATTGCTTATACATGATCAGGTAATATCAAATCTGTAACTACACCCGTAGAGCCTGTGTGACGTAGCCTTCGGACAGGGGGAGAATTCCCTCGAAAAATCGAACCTTTGTCCCTATAAAAAAACCACAACTTTTAATACTGGACAGGGGTTCGGTGAGGTTACTATTTCTTACAGCTACAATAATGCTACAATAAATATAATGAAAATTGTTGGAGGTGGAGAAATGCGCTGGCAAGAAGTACAGGAACGGTTTCCAGAGGAATGGGTTGTTTTGGAGGCTACGAAGGCTCACTCGGAAAGAGGACATCGTTACATTGAGGAAGTGGTTGTAATCGACACGTTTGCTGATTCTACAGCAGCACTCCGCCGCTACAGTGAACTGCATCGGCAAGAGCCAGGTCGTGAATATTGTTTCTTTCACACATCCCGTGCTGAGCTAGTAGCGAGGGAACGCTATGTTGGAATCCGAGGTCTGAGATGAACTTAATCGAAGAATACGGATTGCCTTTTGTTAAGATCACAATTGAATTCAGAGGAAAAGAGCTTGAATTAAGCAGAGTGCTGCTTGATACAGGCTCGGCAAGTACGCTTTTTAACGCCGATTTGGTTGGAGATATCGGAATCATTCCTGAAGAAAATGATATTGTTGATACCATTCGCGGAGTAGGCGGAGTGGAGTATGTATACACTAAATTTCTGGATGCCATTCATTTCGATGGGCAGTCCATTTCACAATTTCAGGTCGAGATTGGGAGCATGGATTATGGTCTAGAGATTGAAGGTATTATTGGATTTGATTTTATGAAAGCAGCAGGCCTAGTGATTAATACCAATGAAATGACTGTTAGCTCTTTTTCTTAAATTTGATGTTACGCTGCATCCCAAACATCACACTCCGCCGAATTGTGGTTTTACATAACCACGGTTCGCCTCCATCATGAAAATCCATAACCGATTCCGGTTATGGATTTTTGCTTTCCCCAGATAAAAACAGGCCGAGCCTTTTCATTCTCCACTCGGAGCCGTCGCATGCAAAGCCATAGCCGCATGAGAATGTTACCATCCAGATTCCCAACCATAGGCCCACAGATATCCTTTGGATTCTAGCAGAGGGGCATCCGGCCTCTCTTTTGGTTTCATTACGATGCTATTATTCGTATTCATAATATAACCATCATTCATTCGTTCGATGACGATGGGAATATCAAGTTCCATAAACAGCTGACGCATCCGATAAATTGTATTATACAAATTAGAAAGCGCACGTTTTTCATCCACGTTCGCCCAAAGATCATCGATAATTCTCCACTTTTGGCATAATTTATTTTCATGAAGGAGCAAATAGTAAAACAACTCCTCCGTTATACGGGTAGGCCATTTCACAAGCTGCTCTCCTTTCATAACGGATGCTTCTCCATATAACTGAACATCGAGTTCCTTCTTATGAGCTAGCTTTGGTCTTTGCCCATAATACTTCTGAAGGCGTTCATCAAGTTGCTTCACTATATTCATGGTCAACGGTTTTAAAAGATAATCCAGGGCTTGCACGCGAAAGGCTTGTACGGCATATTGTTGGTGAGCGGTCGTGAAGATTACAGGTACGTCAATACCGTTCTCCACTAAGTTCTGAGCAAGCTGAAGTCCCGTCATTCTTGGCATTTCAATGTCGAGCACGAGTGCGTCCAATTCCAGCTTCGGAATTTCCTGCAGCGCATCGAACGGCGATTCGAAGCAGCCTACAACTTGAAAGGGGCCATACGTTTCAAGCAATCTGGCATGCAGGCCTAGAATCGGTTTCTCATCCTCCACGATGATGATTTTCCACATTACTCTTGTCCCTCCTTCAGGGGAATCATTATTTGAATGGTTGTTCCATTGCCCGGCGACGAGTTAATCTCCAGGCTTCCTTGGGTGAGATCATGGACGCGCCGACGAACATTAGTAAAGCCGATTCCGGTCTTGGCATTCGCTCCCCTCATTAACTGAGCGCACTGCCTGGCGGACATGCCTACGCCATCATCGGCGACGCATATGTTTAAGAAGGATTCGTGCAAGGAAACGGTGACCTGAACGTGACCTGGACCTTCCTTATCGAATAGGCCGTGGCGAATCGCATTCTCAACTAAAGGCTGTAGGAGCAGACTAGGAATCCGAACATGCTCCACGGCAACGGACGGATCGATGTCACTAGCGAAGGTCAACCGCTCGCCAAATCTAGCCTTTTCCACCTCTACATAGGCCTCGATAATCTCCATTTCCTTCTGGAGGGTAGAGAATTGTCCATCCCGGCTCGTCTCAAATATATAACGCAAGAAAGAACTGAGCATCGTTAGCAGATGAGCTGCACGCTCTCCATCCGTATAACAGAAGGCAATAATGTTGCTAAGCGCGTTATAGAGAAAATGCGGTTTGATTTGGGTTTGCAGAAATGCCATTTCATACTGGATCGCCTTCAGCATAGACTGCTTCGTTTGTTCTGTGGCGTTCAAGCGAGCCATTAAGGTCTCTTTGGAAAAAGGCTTTAGTAAATAATCATTAGCGCCAGCAGCGAAAATCATCTCAATATGTCTGGGATATTCGGAAGAAATCATCATTAAGATCGGCAGGTCCATTAAGGATGCCTGGGTACGGATTTGCCGCAGCAATTCCAAACTATTCATGTCGCCAGGAATGATATCATCTACGATCATCATCGCGATTTCAGGATGATTGCTATAATACTCAAGTGCTTCTTGAGCCGTATAAGCGATTCGCACCGTGTAGGTATCCCCCAGCATGTCCCTCATGACTTCCGCATGCATCGCGTCATCATCGACAATCAAGAGCGTTCCTAACGCCCGATCTTCCACATGCACCACAGATTGTAGGTTGTATTCAGGCTCGGTTACGGTAACCGGATCTTTAAATTCGCTAAAAGCTAGTGTGACCGTAAAGCGAATTTCGCCTTGTAAATGTTCATATGTGATGCCTCCGTTCATCTGTTGAATGAGTTCCTCCGTCATCATGAGCCCCGAAGAATGCGGGCGATCCCGATTCGTCGACGTTGATTCACCGGCAGACGTCACTCGAAGCAGGACATCCGTGCCGACCTGCATAGATTCAATGGTCAGTCGGTCTTCTGTGGTATCGTGAGAGATCTCTGTCATAATCCGGATGAATACCTGCGTCAAACGCTGCTCATCTGCCCATACGTAAAGCTGTTTCGGAATCTGTTCGTTGATTAGGATCTTCTTTTTCGTGAAGGTAAACTGCATCAGTTGAATGACATGGAGGATGACCATCCGAAGATTAGTGGATTTAAGCTGAATCGCGTAATCATCAAATCGAATGCGGGTAAAATCATGCAGATCTCTCAATAAGTACACCATGTTCCCCATTAGCTGTTCAGCCAAGTACAATTGCTCCGCTTGCTTCTCGCGACTGGGCTCCCGGGTAATCGCCCCCACTAGATGAATGGCATCATGCAGAGGCCTTTGCAAATCCTGAGTCGTGACTTTCAAGAAAGCATCCTTTGCATCGTTTGCCTTCTGCAGTCTGGTGCTAAGTTGCTCTGATTCCTCAGCCCGGTTCATCAGACGTATGCCAAGAAAAACATTCATCATCACGAGAAACCCAATAAATCCAATACGATTCATGTGGTTCCGCCCTGTGAAGAATAAACTATCCGATGAAGCGCTTATAGCGAATACGGCTAGAAACAGAAGCATCAATAAAAGGATGAAGGCTTCATTTCTACTTATATTAATTCGCTTTTTTAGCGTCAAATAGAAGATGCGAATAATAATGCCTAGGATTAATGCATCGAAGTAATACAAGAGCGGATACTGCGTAACCGATATTGTTCTGGCGGGGAGCACCGCATTTAAGAATGCATAGACCAGGATCGGCAGAAAAAGTAGAAACATCGTCTTTCGACTCATAATGGAAGGAATCATTTTAACGATAAAGACAATGAGCAAGATGGCGGCCAGGAAGGTAACGGTGTCCTGCAGGCGAAAATAGAGCTCAAAGGGAAACGACGGGAACTCCCGAATGAATAACCGCTCTCCTCGCAGGACAATGACCAACGCCAACAGCAGAAAGTGCAGCCCACTATACAAGAAGGCTTCGTCCTTCGTTCGCAACAAGTAGATCGTCATATGGAACATGCTGAAAAGAAGCAACCATAAGGTGGCCGTCCACTCCAGGGAAAGATCTCGCTGCACGTCTTCCTTCATCTGCTCGGCGTCGCCGAAATCGATCGGCAGGATGATGCCGCCTCTCGTGTTGTAGAAATTGGATGCATGAATGGTAAGAAGGAGCTGTCGGCTGCCCGGTTTAAAATAGGCTTCATAGGAAGGATTGTCCGGGGTTGTCGTTTGTTTGGTTGCGGCCACTGTTCCTATTTTTGAGAGGGGTATGCCATCGACGTAAATGGTGTGGGCGGACCAAATATTTCGAACGCGGAGACCAAGCTCATCTGACCAGTAGTCGGGCAGGTATACGATTAACTGATAGGAGCCCCACTCGACATCCGACGCCCAAGGACCGGGTACCGGCAGTTGATCGGCTTCACCATTAAATTCAGTCGGGTCGACAAAAGCTTCGGCGGTAAATTTCCAATCGCCAGCTAACGATACAAACGGTGAATCCTTGAGCTCTTGCAAGTTAAGTACGCCGTCTACGGCTTTGATTTTGACGGCGCCTGTGTCCTGGTCGCTAAAAATGATATAGAGAATGGCGATTAAGGCGCATATTGCACCCAGATAACCAATTAGTTTCTTCATACATAGTCACACCCCTATGGATACTATCATAGGGGAATGATCTCTCAAAAATCTACCTGTCGACAGATGTCGAATTTGAGAGATATTTGAGAGATACTTCTGATATGTTGGAATTAGCAATTTTTACAATATACTTCGTTGGAGGGTGTTGTAGCACAGTTTATTTATTCATGATTATGGGATAAGGGGTCACAGGTCGGTGTAGATTGTCATAGGGTTACTAAACTTACAGGATGGGTGAATTAGTTGAAAAAAACGAAAACGATAATCTCGATAATAGTGGCAACGCTGTTAATTATTACGAATATGCCGATGGCATATGCGCTCTCGCCGGTAGCAGAGGTTTACTATAATTCCGGAACGAGTGTCTATGATTCTAGTGATTTTGAGAGCCAATTGAATGATGCTGTTAAAGCTAAGCTGGTAGCGGGAGGCGTAAATCCTAAATATGTGTCGATCATGGACGCGAGCGCAGACCGGACAACGGTAACGGATACGACTTATGTGCATAACGGATATGACAGCTGGTATATAAAAAATGGTGGTTTTGGAGCTACCCCTCCGATGGTTGAAACCCCCGATTATAATCATGTTCAAATTTCCAATGGAGGCAACACGTTAACCTTCTATGGCTATACCTCACCTGCTTATAAGGATTTCATGCTGACGCAAGGAAGCCCTTCAGGCAAAAAAATCATCACCTTCGACATGGATGAATCCAAAGTGGATTACCACAGCATGGAAGGCGGCGGTTTTCTATTTAATACGGAGATCGACGGCAACGGAAAATTAAGCGGTTATTCGATTTTATATGTTCAAGGTGCTGTCAAAGTATATAAAATCGATGGTGTGGACGCAACCGCACTACATAATGAGACGGGAAGAGCTTTGAGTTCCATGCCAGGCGTTACCCAAATCGGAAATTTCTCGAAAGGGGCATCCACTCACCACAGCATTAAAGTCGTCGCAACGGATACGACGTTGAACATGTGGGATAATGGTGACCAAATCATTCGAAATTTAACCCTTCCGGATGTTTACGGGAATGAATTCGGTCCGATCGTTAGCCATATAGGCCATGGCTGCGGGATTATCTCGATTTTTGCATTTGATAATATGAAGTTGTTTTCGACTTCGAGCAAGCCATTGGATGTAGCCGCGGATAAGATCAATTGGGGAACGTCGCCGCTGCGTTATATCGTGAACATTAACGATGACCCTCGCGGAGAATTAGACGGGGGAACGAATCAATCCAAACTGACGGAGTCGTTCGATAGGAGCGGCGCACAATATATTGGAGTAACCAGCGCCACGTATGAGAGCATCGACCAAACGTTTATCGACGGCATTATAAACGGCGGTCAACATGTTAATTCCAATAAGTCCAGCACGGATATCATTCAAGAAATTGCTGATCGAATCGCGAACCAACTCATTTCAGATTATAAAGATGGTATTCTAGCCATTGAAAAGGCAGAGGACAAAACCGATATCCGGTATCAGCCCGGAGAAACGAAAAACTCGGTGAAAAACAATCTTACGCTACAACAAGACGATGGCGTAACCACCGTCTGGTCCTCTGACCAGCCGTCGGTCATCGCGCCAGATGGAACCGTGAAGAGGCCGGTAATCGCTCAATCGGGAACTTATGTAACCTTGACGGCAACTATCACCAAAGACGGACTTACAAGCGAGAAGACATTTACGGTTTATGTGAAAGCAGCTGACCCAGCTCCTTTAGGCGATTTGTCGGCTGTTGCAGGCAATCAGCAATTGACATTAAAGTTCCCTGCTTTAACAGGGGCAACGAGTATCGTTGTTGAACAATCTACTGATGGAACAAACTTTACTCCGGTTAGCCCGGTGGAGACGCTGGATGCTGCTTCAACAAGTGCAACCTTAACCGGATTAACGAACGGCGAAACCTACTATTTCCGACTGAACGTCGGATCGGGTCCATATGCGGGTCTGTCCAATGTGGTCGATGCCTCGCCTTCAAAATCGTTGACCACTTTGTCGGCCGTTGCAGGCAGTCAGCAAGTGACATTGAATTTCCCTGCTCTAACGGGGGCAACGAGCATCGTTGTTGAACAGTCTACCGATGGAACCAACTTTACTCCGGTTAGCCCGGTGGAGATGCTGGATGCTGCTTCAACAAGTGCAACCTTAACCGGATTAACGAACGGCGAAACCTACTCTTTCCGATTGAACGTGGGATCAGGTTCATATGCAGGCGTGTCCAATGTGGTCGATGCCTCGCCTTCGGAACCAATCACCACTTTGTCGGCCGTTGCAGGCATTGAACAAGTGACATTGAATTTCCCTGTTTTGACGGGGGCAACGAGCATTATTGTAGAACAATCTACGGATGGAACTACCTTTAGACCGGTTAGCCCATTGGAGACGCTGGATGCTGCTGCAATAAGTGCAACGTTAGCGGGTTTATCGAGTAACGAAACCTACTATTTCCGATTAAACGTGGAATCGGGTCCATATGCAGGCATGTCCAATGTAGTTACTATCAAACCAAACGCGCCTGCTGAAGTCCCACCTGTAGAAGTTCCACCTACAGGAAATACGGATGTTGTACAACAGCCTGCACCTACAATGAAACCGGAAGTCATTGTTTCGGACCAAGCGAACGGTGGCAAGGTCGTTCAGGAGATCATTACGAAGCTCGTCGGAAACAACTTGAAAGTGTCAGGGGAAATAATATCAGCAAACGGCCAAAAGCTGAATCTGCCGAATATTGTGATGAACCAAGACGGCAGCTTTACGCTTCCGCAACTCCCATCTGGCGAATATACCTTGTCGCTGAACGTGTTTGCGCCTAACGGAGAGAAGCTGGCGGGTCCTGCCGGTAAGCTAACTGTTGATAGCAATGGAAAGGCAAAGTTAGCGGTTGATCTGGTCGATCCATATGGTACTATTCTCGATAAGGTGACAAATCAGCCTGTTGCAGGAGTAAATATGCAATTGTATTGGGCGGATACGGAACTGAATCGTTCCAAAGGCAGAGTGCCGGGAACGCTTGTTCAACTTCCTGAGCTTCCGGATTTTGCGCCGAACAAAAATCACAACCCACAGATTAGCTCAACCAGCGGTCAATACGGCTGGATGGTTTACGCAGATGGTGATTACTACTTTACAGGTGAGAAGAATGGTTACATTATTTTTGACAGTCGTGCCGATAAGCGTGAAGAGCGTTTTGGGGATGACAGCTTTATTAAAGACGGCCTCATCCATGTCGGAGACACGATCGTGGAATTCAGTTTCTCTACAAAGCCGAAAGTGAAGGCAACAGGCGATCATAGTGCTTACATGGTTGGATATCCAGATGATACTTTCCAAGCGGATCGAGGAATTATCCGGTCGGAGATGGCTGCAATCTTGTCCCGTTTGTATACATCTGCAGCGGACTCTAACAAAGTATCGTATTCGGATGTAAGTGCAAAACATTGGGCTGCGAATGCGATCACGACTGCATCCAACAATGAATGGATGGTCGGATTCAGCGACAAGACTTTCAAGCCGAAGAAACAAATCACTCGGGCGGAATTCGCGCAGATCCTCATGAATGTGTACCAATGGGACACCGCACAGGGGAGCACATATACGGACGTAGCTGGACACTGGGCTGAAAAAGCCATCGCAACGGCCCAGAAGCAAGGTATGCTGTTGGATTTTACGGAGAAGAACTTCAATCCGAATCAATCCATTACGAGATTAGAGGTCATTAGAATCCTTAATGGGCTGCTGGATCGTAAACCTTGGGATATCAAGGTTGGACCGGAATGGACCGATATTCCGGAAGATCACAGCAATTATGTAGACATCATGGAAGCTTCGATTCCGCATTCGTTCGAGCAGCTTGAAACTGGAATTGAAAATTGGAAGGAATAGTGGTGGCAGCGAGCTGTGGCTTTTAATAGTCACGGTTCGCCTCTATACTACCTAAAGCCCGCTCTGTAAGCGGAGCAGAGTGCCGAGAAACCCGCGTCTTTTTTCAAGACGGTAGGGTTTCTCTTTTTATTCAGACCAAAATGAAGAGGGCTAAGGAGGATTATTCCTCTTTAGCCCTCTTCTCGTTGAGAAACGCCATCTTCTTCATTATCTGCACGGCTGCAGTCGTTCTATATGCTCCCTTTTTCCTCTTAGCGTGTAACTTGCGCAACCTGTCTCACCAAATACCTAGAAAAAGATCCCCATACTCAAGTAGCGTTCGCCCGTATCCGGGGCGATGCACAGCACCCGTTTGCCCGGGCCGAGACGGCGGGCTTCCTGAAGTGCCGCCCAGACGGTGGCGCCGGCGGACGGGCCGACGAGGATGCCTTCGCGGGAAGCGAGATTGCGCGTCGTTTGCACGGCGTCTTCGTCCTCCACCTGCACGATCTCATCGTAAACGTTCGTATTCAGAATCGCGGGCACGAATCCGGGGCTGGTGCCGACGAGCTTGTGGGGACCAGGCTCTCCGCCAGAGAGGACTGGCGAGCCCTTAGGTTCGACGACGAGAATGCGGATACCCGGCAGCTTCTCCTTCAGGACTTCGCCGGTTCCGGTAATCGTGCCGCCCGTTCCCGAGGAGGCGACAAAGGCGTCGAGACGGCCATCCATCTGCTCGATAATCTCGAGAGCTGTTGTCGTGCGGTGAATGTCCGGGTTTGCCGGGTTCTCGAATTGCTGCGGGATGAAGCTGTTCGGAATTTGTGCGTTTAGCTCCTGCGCTTTGCGAATCGCGCCAGGCATGCGCTCCGCTGCCGGAGTCAGCACGACTTCCGCGCCGTAAGCCTTCAGCAGGTTGATACGCTCTTTGGTCATGTTATCCGGCATGATCAGAATTGCCTTGTAACCTTTGGCTGCTGCATTCATCGCGAGGCCGATGCCGGTATTGCCGCTCGTGGGCTCAATAATCGTTGCGCCTGGCTGCAGCCGACCGTCTAGCTCGGCCTGAGCAATCAGGTTATAAGCGGCACGGTCTTTTACACTGCCACTCGGATTAAACATTTCAAGCTTGATGTACACCTCGGCATCGTTCGGGCCGACGAGACGATTAATGCGGACCGCCGGGGTGTCGCCAATCAATTCGATTACGCTGTTCACTATTTTTTTGCTCATTGCCTTGGGTGCTCCCTATTTCTCTGACTTAACTTCTTCAAGCATCGACAAGTCGACGAATTCGCTCAGGTCAAGGGTATCGACCGTAATATCTTTAATATAACCCGCTTCGATGGACACCTTCGCCATTTCTTCGATTGCTTCCTTACTGACATCGGAAGTGATGTGGCAGCGGGCCAGAGCAGCCTTAATCAGCTCGACGTCCATCGCTTTGCCCGTCAGCTCTTTCAGCTGGTTGTTAATCGAGGCATAGGCTTCGTCTGGAGATTTCTCAATGAAGTCGATGGCTTGAAGGTTAGCCTTAATCGCGGCTTTGACCAGATCGCGATGCTCTTTAATAAATTTATCACTCGCGACCATGATCGACAGCGGATAGTCGCCGTTATTTGGAGGAATCTTGTTCCAGTCGACGAGGATGGAGCCAATGCCCTCTTGCTCCATTTGAGTCCCCCACGGCTCTGGAATAAGAGTCGCGTCGATCTCCTTCTGGCGCATCGCAATAAGCGTGTCGGCAGGCGCGCGAGCGATGATCTGTACGCCCGTGGAATCGTCCGTTACTTTAAGGCCGGCCTGCTGGAGCAGCAGGCGTAGGGAGATTTCGTTTGTGCTTCCCTTGGTTGGAATCGCGACTGTTTTGCCAACGAGGTCTTTCACATCGGTGATTCCCGAATCCTTGCCTACGACGAGCACGGCGCCGCCGTTATTGGAGCCGGAGACGACGCGGAAGTTTTTCGATTTCACGTATTGGTTCGTGGACGGACCGGGACCGACTGTACCGAGGTCGATCTCTCCTGTAGCCAATGCGGTGGAAAATTCGGAGCCGTTATCAAACGAAAGCACTTCGATTTTCACGTTGTCTCCAAACTCTTTCTGGAAGTAGCCTTTATCAAGCGCGACATAACTCGGTGCATGTGTAATGTTTTTGAACACGCCGAGACGGACGGTGATCGCTTTGGAGGATGATCCTTCGGATCCGCTCGGAGCCTCACTGTTTTTGCCGCCACAGGCGGTCAGTACCGTCATGGTCAGGACCACGGAAACAAGAGTGGTGATCAGCTTTTTCATCTACTATACCTCTTTCGTAAGTTGAATTTATTTCTTAACACCGGCTAAGCCATAACGGACAAGAATTTTTTCCTCAAGCTTCTTGAAGCAGAAGTGGTCGGAGATCGTTCCGAGAATGCCGATGATGAAAACGACCGACAAGATGAGCGCTGTATCGCCAAGATCGCGACCGGCCTGCAGGTTCTGGCCAAGCCCGACGCCTCGGGCAATTAGCTCACCGGCGACAAGCGCGCGCCAAGCGAACGCCCACGCCACCCGTACCCCGGTGATCAGATGAGGGAATGATGCGGGAACCATGATTTGAAAAAACATGCGAAATCCCGTACCGGTTCCGAGCGTCTGAGCTGCTTTAGTATAAATAGGAGGGATGTTGATAATACCTGTTCGGCTTGACATTGCCATCGTCCAGGTAGCTCCCAGCGCGGTAATGAAAATAACCGAAGTGTCGCTGAGGCCGAACCAGATGATTGCGAACGGGAGCCAAGCGATGCTTGGCACCGTCTGCAAGGCGACGACGAGAAAGCCGAGCGTTTCGTCCAGCCACCGATAGCGGGCGAACAAGAAGCCGAGCACCGTGCCAATGAAGATCGAGATGACAAACGCGGTTAGCAGCCGCTTCATGCTTTGGTAGGTCGCTTCGAGCAGGTTACCGTCAACGAATCCATAGTACAGCGTCTCAAAAGTCTGAAGCGCCGAAGGAAACTTCCAGGAAGGCCAGCCGATCAGTCTATATGCCGCTTCCCATGCCAGGATCAGAATCGCCAGGAACAGCGTCCTTCTTAAGGCTGTACTCATCGCCCATTTCCTCCTTGATGACTTTATCGATCTCGTCCCGCAGGCACTCCATAATGCTATTCTCTACATGATGAAGCAAAGAGTCCGCCTTGTGACGGGGCCTTGCGGCTTGAACCTTGAATTCCTTTTTGATCGCTCCCGGGCGAGTCGACATGACGACGACGCGATCGGAGAGCATGACCGCTTCGCGGATGTTATGAGTAACGAACAAAATGGTTTTCTTCGTGCGCAGCCAGATGTCCTCGAGCTCGCGGTGTAAAATCAGCCGGGTCTGTTCGTCCAGAGCAGCGAAGGGTTCATCCATCAGCAAAATGTCAGGATCCATTGCCAGCGCACGCGCGATGGCAGCACGTTGTCGCATACCGCCGGACAACTCATGTGGATACCGATCGACGAACTTGCTAAGGTGCACGGATCGGATCTGCTCCATCGCGAGCTCCGTCCGCTCCTTTTTGCCGATGCCTTTCTGCTTAAGTCCAAAGGCGACGTTCTCCAGAACGGTCAGCCATGGGAAAAGAGCATGCTCCTGAAATACGACAACGCGGTCCGGCCCGGGTCCTTTTACCTGCTTCCCTGCAACCTCGACCGAACCCGTCGCTGTTTCGAGTCCCGCGACCAGGTTCATCAGGGTGGACTTTCCGCATCCTGAAGGGCCAAGCAAAGACACGAATTCGCCTTTGCCGATTGTTAAACTGACATCGTCCAAGGCCGTAAACAGCTCGCTCTGACCCCGGGATTGGAATTGTTTCGTGACATTCCGGATTTCTATCAACACGGCACCCCCTATTGTTCAATGTCAATTATATAACGAATATAATCTCTATTTATCTTATCGGAATTAATAATTAAATTCTATCGGAATAGCCAATGATGTCAACGGAAATTTGTGTGTTATTGTCCCGATTGGGATTTGTTTACCTTAGGGTCGCTTTTTTTGCTGGCTTGGATTGCGGTGCGGTGATAGACGCAGGTTGGACTGGCTTTAAAGTACCGCTCAATTCTGATAAGATGTACATATATTATAAAGTTATTACTGTAATAAGGTATTACTTTATTCATGACGATCATACTATAGGAGGAACCTCGAATGAATGGTGTGATTAAAGTGACAAATGATAAACCGAATGTGACCCGATATTCCCGAAAAGTAGGGAGAATGGGCAATAGTTTGGGAGTCAGCTTGCCCAAAGGCTTGGCAACCAAGCTCGATATTTCGCAAGGTGATGAAATTGAATTTATTGAAAATGACCGTGGGGAAGTAATCGTAAAGAAAGCTCGGCAAAACAAACTTCCTGAACATGTTCGTCCTGAAGTTCTTGAAGCTTTTTTTGATGTATTTGAAGAGGATGAAGGGATTCTTGAAGACCTGAGGAACCGATGAGATGACGCTCTTTTTGACCAAAGAGGAAGTCGTCTCAGCCCACTATTTCATGATGAAAAAAATGAATGATATGAAGCAGTCAGGCGTCAAGGATCACGGCTTGCTGGAATCTGCTGTTCATAGGCCTGGGCAAAGTATCTTCGGAGAAGATGCTTACGCAACCATATTTGATAAGGCTGCAGCATTGCTGGAATCTCTGGTGAAAAACCATTGTTTTCACAATGGCAATAAGCGAACGGCGTATCTCGTTTCTAAATCCTTTTTGATTCTAAATGGATATCATCTGCACATGGAACGTGAATATGCAGTTGAGTTTGTCGTAGATATTGCAGTAGGAGTACACTCGTTTGAAGCGATCGTGCATATTTTAAAAGAACATTCGGTACCCGTGGACAGTAAAAGAAGATGACTTCTGTGAATTCAGGAAGTCATCTTTTATTTGTTTAAGCCAGACCCGCCTTTAAATTTAATTCCGATGAAATTGCCCACTAATGAATTTTTCTCCCCACTGGCACAGTTGATCCAAAACTGATTTAAGCGATTCTCCACTTTCAGTCAATTCATAAACGACTTTCGGTGGAACTTCATTGTAGACGGTCCTGAAAATAATGACGTCATCTTCCAATTCTCTAAGCTGCTGCGTTAACACTTTTTGCGTAATACGGGCATTGCTTTTTTTAGCTCATTCGTTCGTTTGGACCCGTAGGCCAAGTGGCATAAGATCAGTGTTTTCCACTTCCCGCCGAGTACATCGAGAGTAGCTTCTGCAGGGATATTGTATCTGTTTTTCGGCTGTAATTCCATGAATCAACCTCCTGTCGATGGACGAAGTCACATCAAAAACACAGGTACTTTTTGGTGCCTATATCACCATTTGGTGCTAATGGCACAATAAAGTGCGTTCTTCTCTATTGTTATTATATGGAACATACTCTCTACATACCAGTAATTCAAACCTAAATGTGGAGGGAAACAAAATGACACAACGCTTATTGATCGCCGGAGGATACGGTATTGTCGGCAGCGCACCAATGACGGTAGGCGATTCGGAGAGTTTCATTGGCCGGGCACTTATTCGGGAAAGCGGAAAATGGGCCTGGATCGAAGCCAATACGAGCCCTAGGCATGTCGAGTTGACCGACGGATCTATTTTGGAAGGTCTCCCCATGGGGCTGCTTGATGTACCAAGCTTAGCGGCAGCTACTGGCGCGCCGAATATCCGGTTTGATTTTATAGTGGGGGAATCCATCGGGATTCGTGCTGGGTATGTGGCATCCCAGGATCTTTATATTGAAATGGAAGGCGTATTGCAATCGGGTCAGCCGTCCAAGCGGCAATGCTCCTGCAGAGGGCGGAATACAACTTCCTGAGATGCTGGTGCCGGTGGATGCAGCTATCGCGCGTCTGGAGCAGTTCGGTGTACGGGTTTTTGACCAGGCATGAACGTACAGTTCTAATTAAACTAAGGAAGCGGGGAAAAGAAGATGAAAGTATTAGTCGTGGTAAGCCATCCGAGAATTAATTCGTTAACGTTTGCGATTACCAGATGTGTGAAGCGGTTAGGTTCCAATGCTTTTTCATTTGTAATAGAAAATGCTGTAATGTTCGTATTTTACGAATATTATATTAGAAAATTCTCAAATAGTTCGTAATTTTAATTAAAAATCACGTAAATTCGTTGACATCCCATCCGGAATTGAGTATTCTAACCAAGGAAACGAACATCTCATATATATCCTCAACAATCTGGTTTGAGGGTCTTTAGTAGGAGCCTAACAATCCTAGCTTTGAGTATGGGCGCGTGTACTTTAGCGCATCCTATACTATGTTTAGGATTATTTTATTTTCGGAGGATGTAGCGAATGGAAACATTGTTTAAACTCAAAGAAAGAAACACTACAATTAGGACGGAAATTCTGGCTGGCATTACTACGTTTTTTACGATGGTATATATCGTCATTGTGAATCCCGGTGTGCTTAGCGAAGCTGGAATGGATTTTAACGGCGTGTTTGTAGCAACGGTACTAGCAAGTATGATTGCAACATTAATTATGGGACTTGCTTCGAATTATCCGATAGCCATAGCGCCTGGAATGGGGCTTAATGCTTACTTTGCTTTTAGTGTTGTAGGTGGCGAAGGGATTTCGTGGCAGACGGCGCTCGGAGCCGTTTTTGTTGCAGGAATAATATTCGTGTTATTATCTTTAACTTCATTTCGATATATGCTGTTGGATGCAATTCCTTCAAGCTTAAAGCATGCAATTACGGTAGGTATTTAGGTATTGGATTGTTCATCACATTTATTGGACTGCAGAGCTCCGGAATCATCGTGGACTCTCCCGCAACATTGCTTACGTTAGGTTCGCTTTCTGCACCTATGACGCTGCTCACTATCATCGGACTTATTGTGTCGCTTGTGCTCATGTCCTATCGAGTAAAGGGCTACCTATTCATCGGGATGCTTGTTGCGGCGGTCATTGCAGCATTCATGGGATTGCTGAATTTGCCCGAAAAGTTCATGTCGATGCCAACCGGACTTTCGGCGACTGCGTTTCAAATGGATATTGGCGGTGTTTTCTCAAATGGGCTTTATGCCGTAATCTTCACTTTCCTGCTCATTACGTTATTCGATACGACTGGGACCATGCTTGGAGTTGCTGAGCAAGCGGGATTGACGACCAAGGATGGAAAGTTCCCTCGTTCGCGTGGAGCGTTGCTTGCGGATGCTGTAGGGACAACAGCAGGTGCAGTTCTGGGAACAAGCCCAACGTCGGCGTATATTGAATCCAGTGCCGGTGTTGCAGTAGGCGGCAGAACTGGGCTGACAGCAGTGACGGTAAGTGTGCTTCTTGGGCTAACGTTATTTTTCTCGCCAATTGTAGCCGTGCTTGCTGCTGTTCCAGCCATTACAGCACCTTCGTTGATCATAGTCGGATTCTTAATGATTAGTGTCGTATCCAAAATTGACTGGAGCGACTTTGAGGTTGTATTCCCTGCGTTCTTGATTATCGTGCTTATGCCTTTGACTTATAGCATTGCTACAGGGATTGGCGTTGGTTTCATTGCGTACCCGATCCTAAAAGCTGTGAAGGGCAAGTGGCGTGAGGTTCATCCGATTTTCTACTTGTTCGCTGTGTTATTTTTTGTTCAGCTTGTGTTCTTCGCTCATTAAAAAGGTTGAACATAAAAACCCCAGTCCGCATACGGGCTGGGGTTTTTGATGTATGGAGGTGCGGACAGTTTGATTATTTTGATTTTTCTGAATTCAAAAGGGTGAATAGTTCCAGTTTATGCTATGGTATTCCTTGGTGAATGTCATAACTATAGGGGCTGCATAAAAATGATAGGGGATACCACAGAAAAAGAGCGGACGATATTTGATCATACTGGGAATTCAATCAAGACAGAAGATCGAGAGATTCGTATTCTTGCCAAGTATGAGGCGCCATTGGTTGTCGTACTAGGAAATGTGCTTAGCGATGAGGAATGCGATGAGCTAATAAAACATTCTAGGGAACAATTGCAACGTTCAAAAGTAGGTGGAGATCATGCAGTCAATCCGATTAGAACGAGCAGTGGGGTTTTCTGTGAGCAGAATGAGACGGTAGTAAGAATCGAGAAGCGATTCTCTCAAATTATGAATATTCCAATCGAGCACGGTGACGGCTTGCAAGTTCTGATGTATACCCCTGGTCAAGAGTATCAACCTCATCATGATTTCTTTGCAGAAACGAGTCGAGCAAGTGCTAACAATCGAATTAGTACGCTCGTGATGTACTTGAATGATGTAGAGGAAGGCGGGAAAACGACATTCCCCATGCTTAATATCTCCGTTATTCCTAACAAAGGCATGGCTGTTTACTTTGAATATTTTTACAACAATCAAGAATTAAACGATTTTACTCTACACGCAGGTACACCAGTGATCAAAGGAGAAAAGTGGATTGCAACGATGTGGATGAGAAGACAAGCCCTTCGCTTACCCTAGATGTGGCGAGTTGTTCATCTGTAACGGAAGCGAAGTCATGCTCTTTCCTCGGCTATAGACAACCGTATCTAGTTCCCAATAGCCGAACGTGGTACAGTTGTGGATTTCCTGTGGAAGCTTGCTGATCGGATTGCCAATAGGGAAGCGGCCGCGTGTCTCTACTGGTTTTTGACGGTTACCATTATGCTGAAGGACGCGATGCGTAGCGGCGCTACCTTCGTTGGCGGCGTTGATCCGGCTACCGTTGACGAGAACATCGAAAAATCACTGCAAACGATCATGGAAATTGCCGTTGAAGCCAACGCGGGTATTGATGTACATATTCACGATCGCGATCATCTCGGTATTTTTACCATGAGAAGACTCGCCGATCTGACGGAGGAAACGGGCTGGCAAGGAAGAGTGACGGTCAGCCATGCCTTCGGTTTTGCAGGAGCCCCTGCGGGTTCTGCGGCCGAGCTTGCAGAGCGGTTCGCCGCACTTGGTATTACGGTTACATCCACCGTTCCGCTCGGCGGTCTTATTATGCCTATTCCTATGCTGCATGAAAAAGGAGTTAAAGTTGAGCTCGGGCATGACAGCATTACAGACCATTGGTCACCGCTTGGTAACGGTGATATTTTGGAGAAGGTAGGACGTTTAGCGGAAGTGTACCGTTGCATTGATGAATTATCCTTGGCTCAATCGCTCGGTTTTATTACAGGCGGCCAAACGCCGCTGAATCGAGCAGGGCAGAGAGAATGGCCTGCCGTCGGCGATGAAGCCAGTGTCGTTTTCGTGCATGCAAGCTGTTCTGCGGAAGCAGTGGCGAGAAGATCGAAGCGGCAAGCCGTTATGTATAAAGGAAACATCGTTTCGGGCACGCTAAGTTAATAGATGGGTACGGGAAAGAGGCCAATAACGGTCTCTTTTTTCCATTCAAACGATATACATGATAGTTGTTGCGGATCGGTTTAGGAAAAAGCCTGAACATCTGTTATAATAAGAGGATGAAGTCAGTGGAGATATTGGCTAAGAAGAGGAAGGATGCGACGACATGAATGCATTCGAAGACTGGAACCAAAAAGTAAAAAAGACCTTTAACGCTACAAGTACGGAAGATGTTTTAACGGTTACGGAAGCAGGTAATTTGTTAGGCCTTTCTAAAGACCAGATGAAATCCTTTGCAGATAAGAGCAATCTCACCAAAGTGCCGATCATGAGAAGTGTCCATAGGTACCTCTTATTGAAAAGTGAGATAGATGAGCTAGTAAAGAAATAAGCACAAGTCACCTTCAGAGCGAACACCAATGAGGTGTTTTTTTTATTGTGGGGGCTTGCTCCATCAAACCTGTCAGAGAGTACCGCATAGGGTGCTCTCTTTTTTGTATGTAGGAAACCCAGTAAACTCCCCGTTGCTAATACCATGGATTGGAAATATAATATTTTCCAATTGAAGTAAAAAAGAAGGTGGATGCTTACCGAGATAAACCTTAATCCATACAATAAGGGATTAGTGTAATAATAAGGAAACGTCAATATTGAACAAACCTAGAACGGTAGCTCAATATATCAAAAGAAGGCTGTCGATACAAATGGACCGGCAGCCTTCTCAATTATCTAGGTATATAAAGACTTATAACTTTTTACAATCAAATGCAAAGCGCGGTAGGGGCTAGCGGCATTAAACTCCCTCGGTACGATTTAGTTTTCTCACGAATGCTCGCTTATTCGCAGGATTTCACCCTTGCCAGAAATGCAGAAAGATAGAGTAGTAGCCGTTCTTGACCATGTCCGCAATGACGAGCGCGTCCTTTTTGTCGCTCTTGGATGGCGTATTGTCGCGGTTTTCCTTATTCTTTTTCACCAGATGAGGGTTAACGAGAACAACTTCAAACTGATGATTTGCGAGCCAGTTAGAGAGATTATGCCAGTAATGACCGGTTGGTTCCATGCCCACAATGGCTGCAGTTAGGGTATGAGTCGCTTGGAGCGATTGGATCCAGCGAATAAGGTTTTGAAAGCCTTCTTCGTCATTCGAGAAGGATAGGGGATGACCAAGCGCGATCCCCCGAAAGTTAGCCGTACGTGCCACATGGGTTTGTTGAGCGATATCGATGCCGACGATCAATGAGTTGATTTTGTTTATCCTGCGCTTCAAACTTCATAGTAGAGCGTCCTCCTGGATGATGGGATTTTAAGGGCTATGACCCGTTGCGTACTCCCATCGTACCGAGGCGCTTTTCTTTTTTCAAAGACGAAATTAATCCATCTACAGGAATGCTAACGGGCAGTTTAACACAATTCCAAAAAAGGAATTGATTAATTTCCCAAGAATATTTAAGGTGAAATATCCAATCTTTGGAGGAATGAAATGACTGCGATGCTGTGTCTAAAATTTAAAAATTATATTATGGGAGTTGTTTAGATGAGAATAATAAAAATGATTGACAACTACAATGAGATGTGTGACATGACAAAAATTCAGGGCAAATTTAACGCTTATAAGTGTTATACTGAGAAATATCCAGATTTATATGACGGTATTTTTAAGTATTTTTATATGACTGATATTAGCAATTTGCAATCAATGATAGAACAGTGTGACTTTAATTCTTGTCTTGCGAAAGCGAAAGAAAATATAAATAACGGTATTGTTGATAAGATTGTCAATACAGTGAATAAAACCATTAAATTGTTGAATTATCATGGTGATTTTGATTTATACATTGGGCTTGACCTAGGTATGCACGGAGGCGTTGCACTTCCGGTTAATCACGGAAACCCCTATGCTTACATTGGAATTGACCGAAATATAAGTGAATCAAACGTCGAGTCATTAATTCCGCATGAACTAAATCATATGGTGCGCGGTGCTATTTTACAAAACATAGATATGTTTGACTTCACCGAACGGGTAATATCGGAAGGTTTGGGCACTTATTGTCCTGTCGCTTTCAGATATGGCAGCTGTGATTTTGACTTAACTATTGAGATAGTGGCGGAAGTAATGGGATTGCCAATAAATAAAACAATGGAACTCATGAATAATAAAAATTTGTTAGAAAAGGCGGTTGTAAACGAATTTGGGACACCCTTGACCGCAGAGAAAATGAGTCAGTTTTTTATGTGGAGTGGTGATGATGCTACCGAATATCCTTTAAGCGGATATTTCATTGGTATGTATATAATTCACGATTTAATCACCAAAGGGTACACAATCTGTGAATTAACTGCAATGTCATCACAGGTTATTTATCAAAATTATACAAAATAAGCGTTATCCTTATTCACCTTTGTTCCCAACAATAAAGGCTGTGTTTTCTAGCGATTCGCACACCGGACCATCGTGCTTAGAACCAACCGTCTCGGTGACTTGAAGGGGTTGCATCGTTTGAGCCTGCAAGGCTACATGCAACTTTACCGCAGCACGTTCTCCGTGGTAAGGTGCCCATGGCAAGCGTGTTTTTCCCACCGTCATGGTCGTAGAGTCGATCAGCAGCAATTCTTTAGGAAAGCCAGTTTCCGCCGTGTTTCTCGGTTGCATTTGCGGACGATGAGGTGAAAGATTTCCTTAAATACCGCAAACGGTACATCAGCTGCTTTGCCGGAAAAAGAAGAGTAGTGCACGGGGCACAAACCGCTGCTGGCCGCATGATCCGCTCCAAAACGATAGCTGGACCATTCTTCACTGGCTGCAACACTCCAATACAAGAACAAATCATAGACCGATAATTTCCGGGCGTTGTCCACATAGCCGACAGCTTGGACCACAAGCTCGACTTCATCGGGTGTCAATACAGTTTGAAGGATAGATGGAATCAGGGTAGACTTTTTCATGGAGTCGCCACCTTTAGGTTGTTTGTAGGGGTACAAACATTTTACCGAGTTGGCGACTCTTTTTCTACCATTTAGTGGTTAATCAACAGGCCTGTTACAGACGCTGCTAAGGGATCTTACGATCCTGAAACTCGCGTCTCGGTGGAACGATGAAGCCAGATTATCTGCGATTAGGCGAAGGAGAAGAAGTAATATGTGGCTTGAAACGGACCGTCTTATCATACGGGAGTTCACACATGAGGACACTGCTTCCGTTCATCAATACGCCTCGGATATCGAAGTGACCAAACACACGATTTGGGGGCCGAATACGGAAGAAGAGACCCGTGAATTCATTGAGCGAGTAGTCGAAACGCAGGGGCAACAACCACGTGTAGACTATGAACTAGCAGTAGTGTTGAAAGTCAGCCATGAACTAATCGGAGGCTGCGGCCTCCATACTTCAGACCCGCGGCAAGCTGAAATCGGTTATTGCTTCAATCCTACATTTTGGCGAAAAGGATATGCATCAGAGGCCGTAGGGGCTCTGGTTCAATTCGGATTCGGAGAGCTTGGCTTACACCGCACCTATGCGAGATGCCGTCCTGAAAACACGGGCTCTGCGAAAGTCATGGAACGCATCGGCATGAAATATGAGGGCCATTTGCGTGGGCATATGTGGTACAAAGGGGTATGGCATGATTCTTTACAGTATTCGATCTTGGAAGATGATTATGCTGGAGGGCGATTATGAACATTAGAAGGGCCACAGAGAAGGATATCGAAACACTGATCTTGATGCGATGGGAATTTACTTTTGAGCATCAACCAGAAGTAAACGGTGATTTCGAGGTTTTTGCAACGGAGTGCCGTGCGTTTCTTGAACAAGCTATGCGGGGCGAACGCTGGTATATTTGGGTTGCAGATATAGATGGAATCGTCGCATCCCATATGTACATCCAATTAATCGATAAAGTGCCGCGGCCAGGACGAATTACATATCCATTTGCCTATATGACGAACGTCTACACCGATCCTGGATATCGGTCACAAGGCATCGGCAGCCAACTGCTTAAGGCTATTCAGAAGTGGTCAGAGGAGAATAAGTTTGAATTTATTATCGTATGGCCTAGTGATGAGGGCAGGGAATTCTATGCTCGGAATGGATATAGGCTATGTGTCGATCCGATGGAGCTTCACTTGTGAGAGAAAAACCTCAAGCGATTAAGCGAAATCAAGATGTTATCATGGCATTTTCGAAGCCACAAATGAAGGAATTGTTGTCTATATATGGATTATCGTTCGAATACGAGCAAGATGAAGATGGCCGTTACTCTGGGTCAATTGAACAAATTGATGATATTGTAGCAGACGCCGAGACGCTTGAAAAACTCAAATATGAACTATCAAGGCACTTGATTGAATATGCAATTGACTATGAAGATAATTATGCTCGTTACTATAAATAGTCCCAATCGCCATAATCATGCGCCGTATATTCTACGTGTGTTATTGGAAGAAGACATTGATTCGGTAGCAAATATGCTACATGCCTAGTTGGAGTGACTTGGAAAGTTTCTTACGACGCAATTGAAAGTAGATAAAGAGTACTTCAATTCGAAGAAGTAGGGTCAGAAAACCCACAACCGATTACGGTTGTGGGTTTTCTTAAATCTGCAAATAGACTATAGAATGACCTCTCTATTTGTCGTCAATGAGGAAACTTCCACTTTCAAAAACTGTCATGATCGGCCCAGTCGTGGTGATATTTGTGACATTTGTAAAAACACCGCCGACGTTTTCAAGTGTAAACGAGAGTTTAAACGTCACTCCGTTCGCTACACCTGTGAGTACAACATCAGCCCGGTTAATTGTAAATACTTGGGACGGGGTCTCGAAATCAAATCGGCCGCCAGGAGCAAGGATCGAGCCAATAGGCGGCATCCCCGTTCTCCCTGTAACAGAAGTAAGTGTAAAGGTAATTTTAGCAGTTTGGTTGATTACCAAGACGCCTAGTGTAGAACCAAGAAGCGGCGGGCATGGCTTGCACGGCTTGCACCGACTCGAAGACCTGCACGGCTTGCATTTCTTGCATGGCTTGCGCGACTTGAGCGGCTTTAACAATTTGGGCGGCTTTGTGTTCATACTTTTCTTCGGAGCCCATTTAGCTCTCTTGGTTCCACTCTTATAACTACCAATTTCCACTAACCGATCATCAATTTTTACATCGCTCCTTAATGTGTGATTTGCAAAGCAGACAGTATTGAATAAGACCGACCTCTGAAGTCTCTCAAATCAATTGATCAGCATAAGTAGACCTACGAGGAGTAAGAAAAGGAAACAAACCTCTGGCGATAACTTGATGACCGCGGTTGTTGGGATGGATAGGGAAGAAGCCGTTTAGCGCGTCTTCAATGACGCCATTTTGATAGCCATAGATCAGATTTTGCTGCCTGCCTTCGAACCAGCTATGAACCGGAGCGGTCACGGCGCCGAACCGTCTAGCGACTAGATTTGTGGTGGAGTTCAGCTGCTGAATACCGGCAACGGCAATAGGACTGTTAGGAAAAGGATTGTACTGAGTGCAGCAAACGATTCTTGCACGGCTGTTCGCTCTAATATAGCTCAGAATGGCACCTAAATTTTGTGAATACTCCGCCAGGATCGGCACCAGATCGATTGGCTGCTGGTTCCTGTAGGCCTCCAGAGCATAGTTAGCTACATCAATGCCTCCGATCCATACGGTGATGACTTCGGCTTGCCGAATCAAATTTCTGCCTGGTCCCTCGATGGCCCTCAGCAAATCCGAGCTGCTCCAACCGGACCTAGCAATTACAGCGCCTCTCGTTGGATAACGGCGAGCATTTAAAGCGGCTGTAGATAATTGGGGATAGGCTCTTGCCCGTGAAGATGCGCTTTCCCCGAAAGTTATGGAATCGCCCAGAGCTACATAAAGCATGATCACAATCACTCTCCCAGTCTCGTTTTTTCGTCTTTGTCGTATACTATTCCGTCTCGTAGAAGTCGTGTGGACACTTTGGATGAAATTTCGAGTGAGAGAGTTTTAGAGTTTGATAAAAATAAAAAAGAGCGGGCACATAGTCATCTTCATGACCACGTACCAGCCCTTTAAAATCTGCGCCAAGTTCTTGCGTCAAGCTCTTGTTCCTACTTCAAACGCCAACTCAAAATTCCTGCATTCATACTGCGGCATGACGTCAAAGCAGCTTCAGGTGTATTCAATGACTCTCCCCAAGCGACAAGATAACGGAATTCATAAAATCCGCCCAAGGTGGCGGGGAAGTTCGTTTCCCAGTAGTTGTTCATCGCCCAAGCATACAGATGGCCAGGATCCTGCTGAAGCTTCGCATCTCCATTCAGCAGGCGGAAGCCATGCTTCAACGAGCCGAGCTGAATGAGCGGTGTATCCGGCATAGCAATCGCGACGCCGTTAGCGGCGGATACATAAGCCGCGCCTTCACCCAAGCAGTAATAATCAGCCAAGCTGCCTGGCAATTGGTCTTTGCGAGGGCGCGTCAAGGCTTCCATTTTATCAATCCACAGTTCCTCGGTCTCGCTCATAACCGGACTTCCAAATGGAAGTGAGATATACAAATTCTCAGGCTCCCAAACGCTATCCTTATGCATACGAACGGCCACATCTACACGTGGTTGGTTGGCATAAACCGTCACGAGCAAGGAGTAGTGGGAGCAGCCTGCTACCTCATAGGTGAGCTGGACCGTGGCAAATACATCCCCTTGGGAGAGGATCTCCCCTTTGGTCAGCATGCCTACAGAAGTAACCGCTCCGGGACCTTTACGATTACGTCCCATTTTGCGCCGCGCATCATACATTTCCATAACAGTAGATGCGTGGGTTACATCATACACCGGTGTAAAGGCATTATGATTGCGGTCCGAGCGCAGCATATCCTTATTTGTGCGTTTGTCGATCCAAGTGGTAATACCTTCTCCTACGGCCCATTCAATTTTCACAAAAGGTGTATCAATATAGGTAGATGTCACCCGGAACGATTGCTCGTCGCTCGTTACATCCACATCCATCATGCCGTCCGTTGCGACATAGTCATTTTGAAACGCAGTTCTGACGGCATCCGACTTAACCGGCTGAATAGTAACGATTCTTTCTTCCCCTGCCTGCAGGGTGATAGGAAGGGTGACGATAACGCCGCGCATAACTCGGCTTAGCTGAGCTACATATAGTTCTCCGCTGTCTGCGTCGCGGACTTCAAACCCGTCTTTGATGAGATCGTAATGCCAGCCTTCCATAATGAGCTGAGCGATACCTTCTTGAACATATTCGAAAGGATTGGACAGCTTAAACTTCATCGGCCGGTTGGGAGCGAGAAGTGCGTCTCCTTTATGCTCAAGAATGTCGTACAACGCGCGATGAGCCGCCGTGCTGGCATTGGCTGAAAAAGCTTCTTTGCGCAAGCCTAACTCCTGGACAAAGGGATTCCAAGGTTCGATAACCGATGAATGGTACCCCCAAGTATGCTCAGCAAACAGCGTCAGCTGATACTCCATATCTTCAAGCGCAGCCTGAGAAACGACCTCACCGTTAGGGTCCAATCTGGTTACCTTTTGGTACACACGCTGAGCTTCGCGATACACCTGGACATGCTTCGGTGTTGAGCCGACGCCATCTGTCCACCAGTCCGGCCAATCGCCGCGATGCACGGGAATATCTTCAGGATGCTCCGCAGCATGCTCGCGGACTACCTGGAAGAAGTCCTCCAGCGTAGCCGGTACGATCTTAACTCGGTCGCCGTGGTTTTCGTTCCATTTTTGCGCAAATTCCATGATTGCCGTATTCGGAGCTCCGTTGTCTGTTGGCAAGCCGGAGAACATCGTCGGAGCAAAGTTAAACGCATATCCATCCTGCTCCATGCGATCGATGTAACGGTGAATCCGGGCTTCTGCGATTTCAAAAGTAACCCCGCGGCTCGTATCGAATTCATCTCGAATCATGTAAGAGCCGCCGAGGCCTGGGATCAATCCCAGATCGTTGCCGAACATATAGTGCTCGCCGTTCCAGGTCAGCAGTCTTTCTCCACTCGGCATTTCCCACCAGAAAGGCTGTTGTTTCTTCCACAGCGGATACATGGAATGATGCGTATGAATGCAGGTGATTAAGTTTTGAACTCCCGCATCGAGCAGCACTTGGCCATATCCCCAGCTGAATCCCGTAATATCGGCGGTCATGGCAGAAGTCACTGGAGCCCCAATGGATTCCCCATAGCGGCGAACGCGCCCAATCATTGATTCCAGCAGCTCTTTGCCGACCAACTCGGTCATGTTGAGATAGGTGCCGGACAATCCGATATCACCGCGGCGAACCGCTTCTTCGAATTCGTTTTTCTCTTGCTCGCTTGCTTTTTTCAGGAAAGTTTCGATTGGCCAGAACGTTTCGCATACCCACTTGAAGCCCGTCCAGTCGGGGCGGTTGCCGGATCTGATTTCACGTAAAATATGGAGTACTTGCCGGATATAATCGACATGGTATTGCTGTATTTTCTCTTGGCGTTCGGTATAGCCGATATCGGTATGGGAATGATGGATCGCATAAATCGTCCATGGTTTTTTCGTTGCCATTTATAATCTCTCCTTTGCGATATGCGTAGCAGGGCAGCAGCGGACGATAGTCGTCCGACAGTTATTTTTCGAACAGTCGCGAGATGCCTTTGAAGGTGTGCTCAAGCATGTTTTCGGATGTGTGAATCACAATAGTCGGTGAGTTTATGCCATCTTGAAGGGCTTTGCCAAATAAGTCATAACTTTTTGAAATTTGCCCTCCAAGCACGATGAGACTTGGTTTATATAGCTGGATATAGGGAGTGAGCATATCGGCCAGACGTTTACCGAATTCCAGGAAAACTTCTCTGCCAGGGGCGTTGCCGAGCCTCGCTGATTCAGCGAGTTCTTTTACATCCATTCCCGGATGGAGGGCTCCTAAGTCCTCTGCCAGTTGAAGCAGCCCTCTTCTGGAAAAAGCATCATCGATAAGGCCACCCCGATACGGTTGATCGTATAACCAGCCATTCTCAGGAATGCCTGGGACATGCCCGCTAACTTGCGCTTGATCGATAAAGGCAGAGCCGAGTCCGGTGCCCAAAGTTAAGGCGATAAAGCGATCCCGAGGAAAGTCGAGACTTACGCCTAGCGCAAACAGTCTGGCATCATTTTCAAAACGGATTTCAGACCGCTGCAGCTGTACCGCCCATTCTTCTTCCTCTTTTTGCAACCGTTCGTAGAGAGCTTCTCTTATATTCATTCCGTAAAGGGATTCGAACTTACCCAGTCCCTGCACATAACAAATCCCTTGTTCGTAGTCGAATGGACCGGGAAAGGCCAAGCCAATCTGCCAATGGTAATTCAGCCCACTCCCTGTAACCTGTGAAGGATAGAGTTGGTATCGGGATTTGAGAATATGCATAAATTGAGCGAGAATTGTACCCTCATCCTGATCGGCAAGAGCGGGAAAGACCTCCTGGCTCCACGCAAGGGGGAGGCCGTTTTCCACGATGCAGGTTTTGATGAAAGTTCCACCCACATCAAGCGCGATGACGATATTAGCCATCCAGGAGACTCACATCCCAAGTAGGGGACACTCCGGCTTTGATGAGTTTACACGGTTTTTTGCCGAGATTAATGATTTTGTATTCCCCGAAGCTAGCAGGCAAAATGTAGGATTCAGCGTACCTGAATTCCACATACACGGATTCATCCGCACAGGAAACGATCCGAACCAGCTCTCCCTCTACGAGATTGTACATGACCATTTCGTTCCCGGTATTATCCTGCCATGTATCTTGCAAATGCAGTCGGCGAACATAGAACAACAAGTCATCACGCTGGCCTAAAAGATACTCCTCATTATCCCCTTGGGACTTAAGCAGGGTAGGAGTTGGGATTAGATTGTTTTCGACCCACTCCGTTTTTTTGTAGAAGTCGATATTTTCGAAGGCATGATCGATATTGATCGGACGCGGTTTACCATCCATGCCTTTGCGGAGATAGTCGTATATTTTAAAGGTGAACCACCAGGTGGTCGACGAAATCTCTAGCACTAAGTTGCCTCTGCCCGATGCATGAACAGTTCCTGTCGGAATAAGAAAGAGATCGCCTTTCTCGGCCGTATAGCTATTCACATAGTCCGTGAACGGAATAGGAACGCCGGTTTCTTGAGCGGTTTGCACCGCGTCAAGGAGTCCGTCCTTGGTGCATGAATCCGTCAGGCCCAAGTAGACGGTGGCGTCGCCTTCTTTTTCCATAATGTAGTAGGATTCTTGCTGTGCCATGAACTCGTTGAACTCGTTGCGAATATACTCCTGCTGCGGATGAACCTGGAGGGACAGGTTGCTGCCTTCAATCGTATCGAGATAATCAAAGCGGATCGGGAAGTAGTCGCCGAATAGCTCCACCAGCCGTTCTCCGAGAATATGATGGTGCTCATAATGCATGACGGTGAGAAAAGGAAGCTCAAGCTGCGTGCCCTCATAGTCCACAATGATGGAGTTTTCCGGAGCGATAGGCTCGAAGCCCCATGCACAGTTCGCCCAATCCGCCGGTAAATCCGCAAACTCCTTGAGGAACTGGCCGCCCCATACGCCGGGAGCAAAAAATGGCTTTACGCGCATTGGTGCTTGGGCAATGGCTGCGATCATTTGGCGCAGGGAATGAGTTGTCGTGAGAACCGGAGCCTTCGGCTGATTCATATCAATGTAATAATGAATAGAATCCAGGACGTTTTTGCGATAAGTTTCGAAGATAGGCCATTCGACAAACAGGGATATTTTATATTTCTCCACATCATCCCTGTTCCAGTTGAACCCGAAGTTCAGCAGATGTTGTTTATGCTCCATCTGTTGGTATTCGCGGGAAACATCCAAGAAATAGGTGATATCAAATTTCTCGTCGCCAAGCCAGTAAGCGCCTGGGCCGAAGGTGATAAGAATCGTTGCTGTGCCTGTATCAGAAGCGGGTAGCGCTTCTTGCATTTTCGTCAGGAGGGCTGAAGCCTCCTGTTTGGCCTCGGGCCGAAAGTAATCTTCAATCGTTCCATTGGTAAAATATCCGAATGCACGGTTATCCGTAATATTGGAATTGA
Source organism: Paenibacillus herberti (assembly GCF_002233675.1). Lineage (GTDB taxonomy): Bacteria > Bacillota > Bacilli > Paenibacillales > Paenibacillaceae > Paenibacillus_O > Paenibacillus_O herberti. The sequence goes on from NZ_NMUQ01000002.1 coordinate 1,239,953, forward strand.
AGTGATGGCGCAGCTCTTCACTCGTTTTTAAGAAGCTGCTGGTCGCTGCGACAACGACGCGATGGCCTCTTTTCTCAAGCGCTTCTACGGTTGTTTGGAGAACGGGTTGGAAATGGGCCCCATGAGTGCCGTCAAAGGCAATATGGAGCAACTCGCGCTCATCGGCCAATTGAATGATTGGAGCTAAAATTGGATCGAATCCTTGCTGCAAGCCTGGCTCGGCAAAAGGAGCCTGTGAACCAGGCTGGATCGGTTGCTGGATGCGAACGGGATTCACCGGTCTTTTCTGAAACATTGGAGTCAACTCCTATACATTGAATAGCTTCATTGTAAGAAGTTTGCGACTTCAAATCTTTAGAAATAGGCTCCTTATTTTTGTACAATTCGGACATGAGGTTAAGGGGGAGGAGAGAGAAGACATTTTTGGGCCGTTAGGCTTGCGGCTTATTTTGCCTTCCATCCGAGAATTGGGATTTGCGGAATTTTGCAGGAGCAACACCGAGCATCTTGGTAAACACACGGGTAAAATAATGAACGGAATCAAAACCCGCACGTTTGGCAATATCCTTGATGGCGATGTCGCTGTTAAGCAGCCATTGTTTGGCCCTTTGAACTCTTTGTTCCTGAACATAATGGACAAATGTTTGGCCGAGCTGATCGTGAAAAAGCCTCGATAAATGCCTTGAAGAAATATTGAGCTCTTGAGCGACCTGCTCGATTCTCAAAGGAGAGGACAAATTGTCGTTGATATAAAGCTTCGACCGCTTCAGCAAGCGATGCCCCTCGGTATCTTCGTTCAAGGAATCTGCACTGGAATCAGGTGAGGAAGAGAATCCGTGCAGAAAAGAAAGAAACAAGGAAAGTGCAAGATGCTGCACCATATCCTTGGAGGCGGGTTGTTTGCCCTCCATCAGGCCGAAAATCGTCTGCCAGATCGGAGCGGATATGGCGGCGTCTTTGGGCTCGGCAATGATTTTCCCGCGCTGGATCAAGCTTCGGAAGCTCCTCGAATAAGCTTCGGAAGTTTGCGACTCATCGATTTCAAACGCAACAAAGAACAATTTGAGCCCTTGTTCACTGCGAATTTGATGCCATATGCCCGGCCTTGAGCAAAATAAAGTGCCGTCCTCCAGAGGATAGTCGATCTCGTTGTCCGTGTACTCCCCGCTGCCTTCTAACACATAACAGATTTCGAAGAAGGAATGCCGATGCACAGAGTTGTTGAAGTGAAGAGGCATGAACCCCCAATAATGAATTCGGAAGCTAATATTTTCCCCGGCAAGCTGAGACAAATGTTGATTGAGCAAAGCGTTTGCTCTGCGGAAGTCTAGATCCGGCATGATTAATTCCTCCATATGGACTTGAGATCGGCGATTCTAATGGAGACGAACTCATCCTCGGCGGTCGTATGAAATGGCGACGACTTACACCAGCCTGTAAAGCGAGCTGTTCTACCGTCAAAGGCTCCGCAATATGCAAATGGATGAAATCCAGGATGGCGGAAAAATTCAAACGCCCCGGCTTGAGAGGGCAATTCCTGGTCTTTGACTCTGTGGAATCCTCTTGCTTCAAAAGGCGTGCGATCCGCACCGTCAACTGCATCAGGCCAGCGATCAAGCTCGCTTGAAAGCCCGGTGGCTGTTCATGATATTCCCGGTGCATTTGATGAAACAGCCCTCCAAGCTCCATATTTCGATCAACGAGTGTCAGATGGGACCCGGGAGCGCCTTTAAACAAGGAGAAAGAATCACCATCATCGCCGAAGCGCGATAGCCATTGTTGAAGCTCGTCCACAAATTCTGACCGGATGCACAGATTATAAACAAGGAGTTTATTTTTGTTGGACGGGCCGCTTGGGCGGAAAAGATGTGAAGTGCCGACTGGCAAAATGTACAGACAGCCTTTGTTTGTTTTTGCGACTCGGTCGCCTACATAGTGAAAACCTTCGCCCGACATGACGTATGCCATCTCCAGAAATTCATGGTCATGCTCTCTGAGTTCGAAGCCTTCCTCCCAGCAATTCATATACAGGGGGAAACCGCTATGAAAATGCTCTGAGTCGACATAGTGATCGATCCGCGTTTTAGGGGTGGCACTATTCACCATGCTTTTTGTCACTTCTCTCGGCTTTGTCTTCTGTCCGCCTATTATACAATCAGCTTTAGAAGACGGAAAGGGGCCAGCTAATATGGAACAGAGTGTACAGAAACGAGCAGCAACCTGGATTTGGTATCCCGGTGATTTTGAGATCCGCCTGCTTGAAAAAATATCTGTAAAACGTCGGGCGCGCGACGTTATGTATCCAACCACATGGCGGATCGATCGTCAATATTCAAACATCAAATTCCGCTATACGTACGATTTGCCGCAGGAGGAACAGATTGCGATCGCCGCGGAAGGTGTGTTCTCTCTTTATCTTGATGGACGAGACAATAATCGCTCGGGCGACTCCACGATAACACTCCCAGCAGGACGCCACGAAATAATCGTGAGTGTATTTAATGATGTCGAGGCTCCGGCCCTGTTCATCGATGGGGTAAACATCAGGTCTGATTCGGCCTGGGAAGTGACCTCCTATCAGAACGATTGGCTAACCCCCGGTTCCTGGACATTCGATTCAGCGGATAATCGGCCATCTCAGTTTCGTCTGGCCGTTACTCCGCAGGAGCCTGCTTTACAGGAAGTTCGGGACGGTCACATTTTGCTGGACTTTGGCCGGGAAACGTTCGGTTTTCTGCGTTTTCACGGGCTCGCGGGGTCGGGAGATGTGACCGTATTTTATGGCGAGTCCTTAGCTGAAGCGCTATCCCCGGATGATTGCATGCTTCTGGATCGCTTCTCTGTGGCTAAGGCGGCTGAGCGGGCAGAGGCTGACATTTATACGCTGGATGAAGGCAAGGCATTCCGCTATGTATGGATTCACGCTGATCCTGGCGTTCGCTGGGAGCATGTTTCGATGCTGTATGAATATGTGCCGCTCGATTATCGCAGCTCTTTCCAATGCTCGGACCCGAAGCTGAATGAAATTTACGAAATGTCGCTTTATACGCTTCATTTGAACACGAGGGAGTTTTTCATCGACGGGATTAAGCGGGATCGTTGGGTTTGGTCGGGTGACGCGTACCAGTCGTTTCTGATGAACTACTACAGCTTTTTCGATTTGGATGTGACGCGTCGGACGCTTGTTGCTCTGAGGGGCAAGGACCCCCTCACGATGCATTTCAATACAATCCTGGATTACTCCTTTTATTGGTTCATATCCCTCTATGATTATTATCTGTATAGCGGCGATTTTGCATTCATTCGGCAGTATTATGACCGCGCTGTGAGCTTGATGGAGTTCTGTTTGAAACAGCGGAATTCAGAGGGGCTGGTGGAAGGCAGGCCGCAGGATTGGGTGTTCGTGGACTGGGCGGACCTGACCAATACAGGCGCCGTCAGCACCGAACAGATTTTGCTCGTTAGAAGCTTGGAAGCGATGAGCCTATTCGCCTCGCTGCTTGATGATGAAAAGGCCGCTGCCTCTTATAAAAAGCTGGCGGAAGAGATCAAAGCAACAACGATGGGGCTGTTCTGGGATGAGGAGAGGGGCGGCTTGCTGCATCACCGGGTTGACGGCGAGACAAAGCCGATGCTGACGAAACATGCGAGCATGTTCGCGATGACTTTTGGTTATCTTTCGCAGGAACAGCGGGAGAGCGTCATCCACAACGTAATGTTGAACCCTGATGTGCCGCGCATACGGACGCCGTATATGCGATTCCATGAGCTGGCAGTGCTTTGCGAAAGCGGGGAGCATGACTATGTTCGCAGGGAGATGCTCTCTTACTGGGGCGGTATGATTGAGCTTGGCGCGACCTCGTTCTGGGAAGAGTATGACCCGTCGCTGGCAGACGACGCACATTACGGTATGTATGGGATGCCATTTGGCAAAAGCCTGTGCCATGCCTGGGGGGCTAGCCCGATTTATTTGATCGGCAAGTATTTCCTCGGCGTCACCCCGGCTGCGCCTGGCTACGAGTTATACCGAATCACGCCGAATCTCGGCGGGCTAACACATATGAACGGCACGGTGCCGATTGGTGAAGGTCAGGTCACTCTAGAGATGGATTCCTCCTCAATTCGTGTGGAAAGCACATCGGGGACTGGTATTCTGACGTTTACGAGCGAAGAGCCACCGGCGTGCAGCGAAGGCGAAGTCCGGAATATCGGCGGGAGCTCTTATGAGGTCACGATCGAAGCGGGGAAGAAGTATCGGGTTGATTATCGGGCGGTTCTTAGGGGATAATTTCAAAATTGGAAATTACTTATTTTAACTATTTCATTGTGGTAAAGGCCAATTAGTCGTATAATAGGTATTGTAAATTAAAGGATCCCTCATAGGGATCGCCGAACAGCGGCGCTTCGGTACGCCCCGGGGGCGTCTCACAAATTCCTTGTATACCCAACTTTCTTGCCGTGAACGAATTTATTCTTTGCTTTACAGATATACTAAATACATGTCATCTGTTTAGTGCAGATGAGCTGTGCACAGGCGGGCTCAGTACGCTCCGGGGGCGTCTCACAAATTCCTTGTATACCCAACCTTTTCCGCCTAATTACAAGACCGAGGGCTCTGATGTTTATCATCAGAGCCTTTTTATTGCCAAGGAGCAACCTTAAAAATGTCTAGATTAGACCTCCCCGGATTGCTTGCTTTGACCTCTAAAGCGAATATAGCACAGATCGAATTGAGTACACTTCAAGAACTATACTACAAGTGTTTGTATCCATACACCTTTGTATTCAAGCTAGACAACGGTGACGAGTTGAAATTGAAATTCGATCGCGATAAGTTCTGTCACTTGATTGGTCTAGACAAAGTACCTAAAGCCTTACTAGCTTCCAAATCAAGAGGGTGGACTTCCCGACGTGTCAGCAACTATAAGGGTGTACGCGGATGGGATGGTATTTTGGATGGGTCCATTAATATTGCTCACATTAATGCCTTGGCGGCTCGAGTCAGAAACGGTTTAGGGGAATCAGAGCGGAAACTTGTTAATTTCTACTATCTTCCTACACTATTAAAGGTCGGGAATTTGGTGATACGTTATCTAAATCCTCAACCAGGATCCAGGGTTACAAGTGAGTTATTCATTTATGACACGCATGACAACTTGTATTTACAATTAGGACTTCGGAAAGACTCGAATAATTACGATAAGTGGTATTATCCGGAGACATTCATTATAAACACTGCTAACCCAGGCAACTCAAATCCTAGGGCTGCTGGGAATCCCGTTCATCGTGTGGTTAAAAGAACTGTATTACAACGATTTAATTATGGTTTATATAGACCTAAATCACGAATTCTACGCGTTCCCAACTCTAAGCGGAAAAACAGACGAGTAAAGAATTAAATACATATAAAATAGCTAAAGACGAGGCTCTTTCCTCGTCTTTTTGTGTTGATTATTCAAGGCGTGGGAGTATACTTCCCTTTAATCATTTCGAAGTAATAGTTGCTACCTTTTTAATATTATCCCAATCTACAGTTCCTCCTACAGCCTCAGCGACAACCCGAGTATTTACTAAGAACTTATTTTCTAATGAATCATGGAACGGAGATTGAGTTAGCGGGACTATTTTTTCGTTTATAGTGACTGTTGAAACACCCATGGTCAAAACGATTTTAATATCTGCACCTTCAGCTATGACGATTTTCTTTTTTGGATACCATTGCACCGTCATTCCAAGGTTTTCAAATAACTCCCGGAATGGAATCATTGTATTACCGTTCACGACGAGTGCAGTATCCTTTAATGTTGTTCCATCAATAACCACTGTTCCAACTACACGTTTTTGCTCACCGTACGCCAATGATCCAGGGATGAGAAGGAGAGCGAGAATAACGATTAACCATATTTTTTTCATTTTTCATTCCCCCTAATCTAATATTGCATAAAATTCGTATTACCATATATCCAGAAATTAACACAAATAGGGTTGCGTTAAACACTACGGTTAAAGCGCTCCTAAGTGGTGGTAAAACGGGGGAAAACCTTCCTTTTGGCCGTATCAGACAGCTTATTGTCCCATTCGATTGTTCTAAGAAAACGGAAGTAATTGTAAGATGAGTATGGGGTAATCCGAGTTCTTTATTCAATAATATACGGTTGACTTTACATACATAAACCACGATTCAGAGCACTGCAATGAATTAAATTCACATCCAGAATTGAATCCCCAACCCTGCACACATCAGACCTCACCAACTGGACAGGAATAGAACAATTATAGTCCTTTTTTAGCTTTACCACGGTACATAAATATGAGTTAATGAGTTGGCGAAGAAGCGGAGGTAGATCATGTCATTTATTGATAAGTTACCCAACAGCATAGAGCTTCAGCTAACAGAAAAACCTCTGTTCCACGCCGCAGCGGACTTGATGAAGGACGGACAATTTGGCGAGCAGTGGTTAGTATTAACGGAAAAAGAAGCCTCCATATGGGGCGCTGACGGTGAACAAGTAACAAAGCTTTCGATTGCGGAAATAACCGATGCTCGCGTTGTGGGCGGGGTAGGCGGCGGTTCGCTGCTTGCCGATACGAAGAATGGCCCAGTGATCTTGATCCGGTATACGGCATCGCTGACTTCGGTGTTCGGTCATGCCTCCAAGCTAATTGGAGCTTTGGCCAAAGGAGAGGAGCTGCCGACGGCTTCGGAGAAGGATTTCCCAAGACTTTGTCCGAAATGCCGCACTCCTTTGCCGGAGGATTCGCAGGCTTGCCCAATTTGCAAAAGAAACGGCAGAGTAATGCTGCGGATGCTTAGTTATACCAAGCCCTACCGAAAGCAAATGGTTGTGGCAGCAATCATGCTGATTTTTACAACCTTGATTGAACTGATCCCGCCATTTTTGACCAAAAAGCTCGTGGATGATGTGCTGACGCCAAAGGATCTCGGCTCCGCCCTCCTCTGGATTGTAATTGGCCTTGCTGTGACTTCGGTGGTGCTAACGCTCATGCAAACTGTGCGGGGATTAATCGGTGTATGGATTGGTTCCAAGCTGATGGGCGATCTTCGCCGCGATGTTTATCACTCCTTGATGAAGCTGTCGTTATCCTTTTTTGATCGAAGGCAATCCTCGCAATTCATCGGGCGGGTCAACAGCGACTCCGAGGCGATGCGGCAGTTCATGACGGACGGTGTCATCTGGGTTTCCGGTGAAACGTTAAGGGTCGTTGCGATTTTCATCATCATGTTCAGTCTCGATTGGAAATTAACGTTGCTCGCTATGTTGCCTATGCCAATTATGATTATTGTGTCCTCCGTGTTGTGGCCGAAGATCGGCAAGCTCTGGTACCAACAGTGGAGATCCATCTTCAAGCTGAATTCCATCGTAGGCGATTCACTCCAAGGAATACGTGTCGTCAAAGCGTTTGGCCAGGAATCAACGGAAATTTCCCGCTACACATCGGCGAATAAGGAATTAGTCCGGCATAACATCAAAATTGAAGGAGTTTGGCAGGGGATATTCCCGATTTTCGGTCTAGTTGCTGGCGCCGGCACTTTGTTAATTTGGTATTATGGCGGCAAGCAGGTCATTAATAGTGATATGTCCATCGGTACGCTGATTGCGATGATCACTTACCTTGGCATGCTGCTTGGTCCTCTGCAATGGGTGAGCCAAATGATCAACTGGGCATCTCATGCAATCTCAGCTGCGGACCGTGTGTTTGAGATTATGGATACACCGGCTGATGTGCCAGACACAACCAATCCGGCTCAGATTGGCCGCGTGAAGGGCGATGTCGAATTTAAGCAGGTCACGTATGGATACGAGAAGCATCACCCGGTTCTCAAAAATGTAGATTTAAAAGTAGCTGCAGGTGAGATGATCGGCCTGGTCGGACATTCAGGCGCAGGGAAATCAACTTTCATCAACATGATCTGCCGGTTTTATGACAGCGATGAAGGTACGATTACGATTGACGGCACGGATATTCGCAATATTAGTCAGATGGATCTGCGCCAGCAGATCGGAGTTGTGCTTCAAGAGACATTCCTTTTTGACGGTACAATTGCCGAAAATATCGCCTATTCCAAGCCGGATGCAACGGAAATAGAGATTATGCGTGCTGCGAAAATCGCCAACGCCCATGATTTCATCGTTCAATTGCCTGACGGTTACGATACGAGGGTTGGCGAGCGGGGACATAAGCTGTCCGGCGGCGAGAAGCAAAGGGTATCTATTGCTCGGGCAATCATCCACGATCCGCGGATTTTGATTTTAGACGAAGCGACAGCATCAGTAGATACCGTTACAGAACGGCTCATTCAAGAGGCGATCTCGCGTCTGGTCAAAGGAAGAACAACGTTTGCGATCGCTCACCGACTGTCGACTTTGCGTAATGCGGACCGGCTTGTTGTGCTGGATCACGGCAAAATTGTGGAAGTAGGCACGCATGAAGAGCTGCTCCAAGCAGAGGGCGCGTATTTTAAACTGGTGGAGGCTCAAAGGGAGTTGTCCAAAATAAAAGGGGTGGAAAGCGCATGAGTGAAGTAGAAGTCATCACTCTTGAACAACCGAGCGTGAAGGACCCTTTTGAAATCAACATGCTTGAGCCGGATAAAGTCTCCTTCAGCCGCAGTCAAGGCGGAGTGTTTCAAGGAATAATTGAAGGTCAGGCTTACGAGGAAATTGTGCTGTTTCGTGTCTTCCCTTTTCAATATACAACACAGTTCATATCGGTCCGAAACCCCAAAAACGAGGAAATCGGTGTCATCCGCGATATTGCCCAGTTGGATGAGGAAAGCCGAGTAGAAATAGACAAAGAGCTGCAGTTGCGCTATTTCCTCCCGCTAGTGGAGCAGATCAATTCGGTTAAGAACAAAGCCGACCTGTGGATTTGGGAGCTGCAAACGAATCTTGGGCCGACCCGCATCATCATGAGGAACCTGCATGAATTCATGCAATTTCCAAGTGAGAACCGGATTATCCTAACCGATATCAACGGGAAAAGATGCGAAATCCGCGATTATCAGGCTTTGGACAGCAACAGCCGGAGCCAGTTGAAGGACGTATTATAAGGACGTATTATAAGGACGTATTATAGGGGAAAAGAAACCGACACCGGGTTGAGGTGTCGGTTTTTTATGTTTCGGTTATGGTCGCACAATGGTTTTGAATGATAAGAACCAGTTCTTGAAAATTGTACTTGTGGATCACCATATCCACCGTAAAGTCCTCGGCTTGTTTTGCATCCATTTTGAAATGCCATCCATTCAAACGCAGGAAAATGACAAGAGCTGTAAAAGCAGTCCGTTTGTTTGCATTAAAAAAAGAGTGATTTTGGCCAATTGATTCAAATAATGCGGCTGCTTTTTCAAAAATGGTAGGATAAGCATCGTTTCCAAAGGCTGAGGACTGCGCTCGAACAACAGCGGATTCAAGTAAACCGGGCTCTTTTACTCCCACATGTTCACCTGGACTGTAGCGCTGGATCATAGCGAGATTGATTGCTATCACTTCCTGTGTCGTTAAAAATCGGATCTGTTTCATCTATCCTTAAGACCTCGTAGCGTATCGTCGTACTCACCTATAACATCTACAAGAGAGTCCATAAAATCATCGCCTATTCCATTAGGTAGCGTTACCTTTACTGATTTTTTGATGATAATTTCTCCGCTAGCCTGATTTACATCTATACTAACCGTGTCGCCTTGCTGGAGTCCAAGTTGTTTCAAAGCATCAGTCATGGTCAATCCCAAGCTATTTCCGAACTTCGTCACCTTTCGTTCCATATCAATCATCCTATTCATTAGGTAAGTCACTCCTTGTTATAATATTCAACTGTTATAACAATTATACATGTTCTTATTCAAAAATAGCTAGAAGACCCCCAAAGGGACTTCTAGCCAGGGCTAATTCGAATTTAGTTCGAGCTAAGTTTAACTCCGTCCGCAACAGCCCAAGTTCCAACCGGCGCTACTTCAAACTCAACACCTGCGGCAATTTCCGGTGAGAAATAGAAATCGAACTTGGCATAGCTAATTCCCCGCCTCCTTCGCAGTTTTATTGTTAGGTTAATACACCCGCAATCGTTCAGATCGGAGAACAGTTCATGCAGCGTTTATGGTACCATGAAGCAGATTCGGAAAAAAGATTAACGAATAGAAAAAGGGAAGGAAGCTGAAGTTAATGCCTAATGGATCGCATTCGGTAGAAATCGCTGTTCCCCTTCAAACAGTATGGGCATTTATCAAGGATGCCAACAATTGGGAGCCTTTGGTGCCCGGCTACATCGAGCATGAAATTTTGAATAATCAAGAGTCCACCTGGACGTTCAAGGGAGATTTGGGATTCACCAAGAAGGTCATTAAGCTTCAGATTGTGATGAAAGAGCCCGTTGAGCCGACGAGAGTCTCGTTTGATCTGACTGGCATCTCAGACGCAGTTGAGGGTGAAGGGTATTTTGAAGCGGAAGCTCTTAGCAATCATTCTACAAAACTAACCGGTTATCTGGAAATCAGCGGCAAAGGATTCATGGCTGTGATGATGAACAGCGTAATGAAGGATTTCGTGCCGAAAATGGTCGAGGAGCTGACTGACGCTGTGTCGGAAAAGCTTAAATAAACGTGGATAAATAAAAACGGCCTTTAACGGGGCCGTTTTTTGATATTGCATTCAACACGAATTTCTTCATCCCTTCAAGGGAATCCGCTATACTATAAAAATGGATATTATTGCTATGTGATCCGAAATTATTCGGACAGAAGAGGTGATCGGATGACCGCATTGTCAATACGTGGATTGGCTTGCCATGTTGAGCATACAACATTGTTTCCGGCTGTGAATATAGAAGCGGCCCCGGGTGAGGTTTTGGCTATTTATTCAACGATGAATGTGCGGCATGTGCTGATGGCGATGTTGGCCGGTAGCATGCCGATTCATCAAGGAGAGATCCGGATTGGCGAGTACGCCCCGTCAGACAGTAAGCGGGACTCTCGTCTAATCGGCTTCATGAGGCTCGATGAAGGATTATACGAGCGGCTTACGGTGAAAGAGAATTTTTCTTTTTATCGCGATATATATGGTTCAAGTGTTGCGCTTGAAGAGGTTCTCCGCATGCTGAAATTGGATCAAAAAGCGAATCACAAATTAGTAAAGCTTACTTCATCGGAGAAGCGAAGAGTCCAGTACGGAAGGCTGCTGCTGCAAAATTCGGAGCTGTTGGTGTTCGAAGAGCCGGATCAGAATGTAGATATTGAAACGAAGCTTGTTTTTCACGGGTTAGTACGCTCTCTGTCGGCAAAAGACAAAATGGTGCTCATTCTTACGGGTAGTATGGAGACAGCTTTGAGCACGACAAGCCGGGTATGCCGACTGGACGAAAAGGGGCTTCATGTGTTTGATATTCAGGAGAAATCCGAGCGTGATGCCGAGCCGTTGAACGGATTCAGTGCCGGGAGAACATCCCTTGAGCTGGATAGGGAGCGAACAATATCAGACATACATAATTTGGGAATTAGTGAAATGGAGGTAGGACTCTCTCAGCAAACTATTGCCCAGGAAATAGTTCATGCTGCCGCCGATGAGCCTGCTGCTTCGCTGAACGTGGACAATGCATCGACGTCTGCACCGAATCGGTCCGAGACGGAGGAGTCGAATATTGGCGAAGAATCGGTATTCGGGTCGTTTCGGTTCGAGAAAATTCCTACTCGGGTTAACGATAAAATTATTTTGTTCAATCCGCCTGAGATCGATTATATCGAGAGCAGCGAGGGACAATCCAACCTTTATGTAAATGGAGAAATGTACGCGTCTACTTTTAAGATCAACGAGCTTGAGGTAAGACTGCAAAGCTGCGGCTTTTTCCGCTGCCATCGTTCCTATCTGGTTAATCTCCAAAAAGTCAAAGAGGTCATCACCTATACACGTAATAGCTACAGTCTTGTGTTGGATGACCAATCCAGGACTCATGTGCCCCTTTCGAAAACAAAAATGGCTGAACTCAAAGAAATGATGGGGCTTAAATAGCTCCATTCACCCTCTGTTATGCTGCATTCATCCTCTTCCTTGCTCCTTTCATGGTATATATAATGCAGGGATTCCTTCCACCCTCTACACTTGGGGTATCAAGCAAGCGAACAAGAGAGGTGGACGGACAATGACGAATATAATGGAGATTACGTCTCTGGCAAAAACCTTTGACGGGACGGCTGCACTTAAAGACGTTTCATTCTCGGTGCGCAAAGGAGAGATTTTCGGATTTCTTGGGCCGAGCGGGTCGGGAAAAACGACAACGATTAAAATTTTGACTGGCCAGTTGAAGCCAACTTCCGGAGATATCTATATATTCGGAACAAGCGCAGATAAGCTTCAAGGAGAGAAGTATCGCAAACGTTTCGGTATCGTAACGGATAATACGGCTCTTTATAGCCGACTTTCCGTTAGAGAAAACCTGAAGTTGTACTGCGATCTGTACGATATACCGGTTGGGCGAATTGATGAAGTTTTAGCGCTGGTTAATCTCTCTGGAGAGGGTGGCAAGGCGGTATCCAAGTTATCCAAAGGCATGGTGCAACGCATTACGCTGGCTCGGGCTTTCCTGCATGAGCCGGAGCTGCTGTTCCTGGATGAACCGACTTCAGCTCTCGATCCAGTTAATACGAAGCATATTTACGAGGCGCTGAATGGATTCAAAGAACGTGGTACTACGATCTTCCTAACGACGCATGACATGAGCGAAGCAGAAACGCTCTGTGACCGAGTTGCCTTTCTCAATCATGGACAGATTCAACTGCTCGACTCGCCGCAAAAGCTTCGTGCCCGCCATAGTAATGGACGTCTGACGGTAAAGCTGACGGACGGTACAACAGTGGATATTGACAACGGCAAGGGGGGCGCACAGGAGCTTTATCAATATATGAGCAGCGATCGAGTGCAATCCGTGCATTCCAATGAACCGACACTCGGAGATATTTTTGTCGAAGTTACAGGGAGGAGTCTGGTATGACATTTTCTACGAAGAGAGTAACTGCGATTTTCGTTAAGGATTTCAAAGATATGTCACGCAATATGTTTGTTTCCGCGACGCTGGTCCTGCCGCTGCTTATGGCGATTATTTACAGCCGAACGGGCACCTTATCCATCGATATGATCTACCTGATTATTAATATGACCTTTAGCTTTGTCGGGGCATTTATACAATCCAGCCTAATTGCTGAAGAAAAAGAGAAAAATACACTTCGCGGGCTCATGCTCTCCCCAGCTAGCACGTTGGAAATTTTCTTTGGCAAAAGTCTGTTGAGCCTCATAGTCACTCTGGTTTTAACGGCGGGCAGCATACTTCTATTGGGCTACAGCCCAGCTAATGTTCCCGTTATAAGCGTGGCTTTGGTGCTGTCGGCGGTATTTTACGTTGGACTAGGTACGCTCATCGGGCTAATCACAAAGTCGGTTATGGAAGCGTCCGTTGCGATCCTTCCCGCAGTGGGTGTGTTTACATTCGGCTCGTTGCTTACGCTCTTATTTGATAAATATCCGTTTTTAAAAGTGGCGGAGTATTTGCCGAACCTGCAGCTTATTGAACTGGCGAGTGCCGTAGAAAGGGGCGAAAGCTGGGGGGAAGGTTGGCCGAAGCTGCTTGTTATTTTCGCTTGGATAGTCGCAGTTTATCTTGTGACGACGTATGTCTACAAAAAGCGCAGAATGGACGATTAAGACCAATTATAGAAAGAGGGCTCATGGTCCCGCGCTTCTGGCGGTTGACCGTGAGCTTTTTTTTGCAGTGCCCCTTGACTCTGACGTACACGTAAGACTTTATAATGGAAAAGTCAGGAGGGAATGGGCGATGTATAGAATTGGCGAGTTGGCCAAACAAACGAATTTATCGATCCGAACGTTAAGGTACTACGATGAAATCGGGTTGCTCAAGCCCGCGAAAGTAGCCGAATCCGGGTACCGATACTACTCAAACGAAGAAATTAGGCGACTCCAGCATATAACAGCTCTGAAGGAGCTCGGTTTTACGTTGTCGGCCATTAAAGGCATGCTCGGTTCCGGTCCGAAGCTTGCTGCGCCTCAGTGGGAGTCTTATTTAGAGCTAACTGTCGGCAATCCGCAACGAGCGGGCGAGACTTGATGAGATGGAAAAGCTGCTGTTTAACGCTCGTTAACCTACCGGATATTGGCGAGGACGATGAACGAAACTTAGTCTGGGTGAAGCTGATCCGTCAAGTAAGAGAGCAGCTTCACGAACCGCCGGATTCTCCGGCTTCGCAACAGCTTGCTGTGCATTTGATAGATGTATCAATGGAATGGTTCGGCCAGGATGAGCAGCTCATCGAGAAATACTGGGGAAAGATTCGTTCCGAGGAAGGTGAAGAGCTTAAGGTGTACGGGATGGACGCTCAGGTGATGGAGTACATGGACCGAATCGTGGATTGGTACCTGCAGCATTCAGAGGAGGGGACGAACGGTGGAGGCGAAAGCGCAGAAGAAACCGATAAGTGAAGCGAGAGCATGGTGTTATGTCATTATTGGAGGTATCCTCGAAATTATTTGGGCGAGTGGATTCAAGTATGAATCGATAAATGGAGCCATCGTTCTGGGCATGATCTTTTTCAAGGAGCCAAGAAGCTTGTTTAGGGTCGCCTGCATTGTCGGCATTATCTTTGCTGTGATGGGGTTGAAGCTGACTTCCTAGCTGTTCGTGGGAAGGCTTACCGTCGTTCGCTGCTCATGGAAAAGTCGCTGGCCAAGTGGAGGCTGGTGGCTTTTTTTACATTTTATAGACAAAACCAATCCCTGTAAGTATTATATGTATTATATAAAATAATACTTAATGAATAATAAGGAGAGAATGCCATGATCATCACGCTCGATCCCGACAGCAGCACTCCGTTCTACGAACAGCTGCGCAATCAGATCGTGCTCGGCATCGCTACGGGCCAGCTGGAGCCTGGGGAGAAGCTGCCGACGGTGCGCCAACTGGCTGAGGAGCTTAGTATGAACCCGATGACGGTCAACAAGGCATACGCCCTAATGAAGCAGGAGGGCTTTATTGCCATAGATCGGCGACATGGCGCCAAGGTTAAACCGCAGCTGAAAGCATCCCAAGAGCGCAAAGAGTTGCCGCCCCGCCTGGAACAGGAGCTGCAGCTGTTGATTGCTGAAGCCTCCATCCATGGCATGGATAGGGAGGGCTTCCAGGAGGCCTGTGGGCGGATATTCGCCCGGATGGCGGGGGGAATCGATCAGGATACAGATTCCACTGAGCATCAGACAGACGGGTAAGCCGAGACGCAGCCCAGACCATTTGTTTTTCGCTGCTGCCCATACCAGTTCTGGTCCCCGCTCCAATTTGTCTGTCACTGCCTGCACCGGTTCCGACTAGCGACAGCTTAAGCTAAATTTAACGCGCGATGAGAGGGGCCTTCCAATGATCGGTCTTCATATTGTTTTTGCTATTACGGTCCTTATCCTGTACTCGGCCTTTCTAATGGTTTATATCCCCCAAGCCAGCTATCGCAGCGGCATGCTGTTTGCAGTCAAGCTGCCGCCGGACGCGATGGGGCATCCAGAAATTAAATCTGTGCAGGATCGCTTCCGCAAGGAAACGCGCCAGGTTTCACTTTGGACGGCAGCTGCACTGCTCCCGTATGTTCTGCTTTTTCCCTGGATGGGATTTCAGGTTGTTTATTTCATGGCTTGGATGGCCGGGTTCACTATTGTCATGGTACGGCCTTTTCAGGAAGCTTTCCGCAGAACGCTGGAGCTCAAGCGCAGGGAAGATTGGTTCGTCGGTCCTCGCAAGCGGGTGATGCAAGTTGATCTGCGGGCAGCCAGAAGGAAAAACGAGCGCTCGCTTTCACCCTGGCTGTTCCTGATTCCGCTTAGCTTGGGAGCTGGGCTGATTCTTGTAGCGGGACTGGAACTGATTCCGGGAAGCCGTGATTCAGCCCTTCTGCCACTTGCAAGCATGGGGTTAATTTTGACTCTGGTCATGCTTGGATTGGCGCTGATGTTTCGTCGCATGAAGGCTGAGGTGTACAGCGCGGACAGCGAGGTGAATTTGCTGCTGAATCAGGCACGGCGGCGCAGTTTATCGTGGATGTGGCTGCTGCTGGCGATCCTAGAGAACGGGCATGTTTTGCTTTTACTGTTAGCTTTTTCAGGGAGTAACGAGGGGCTGCAGACGGTTTGGTTCTATAGTTCGTTGGCGTTCGCGCTTGTGCCGACCTTGTTGATTTACCGGACTTTCCGCAGTATTCGCAAGCTGGAGGAGGATGTTTTGACCAGTGATGGAGGGGCGGTTTACAGCGATGACGATGAATACTGGGCTAACGGCTTTACTTATCACAATCCGCAGGACAGCCGAATTATGGTTCCCAAGCGCTTTGGGATTGGGGCAACTTTCAATACAGCGACACCGGTCGGGAAGTCGCTTTACTGGGGTGCCCTGGGCTTGGCTGGAGCGGTAATGCTGTCTGTCTGCGCCTTGATGCTGATATCGGAGTTTGTATCGCCGTCGATGGAGATTGCGGAACAGCGTCGGGTTCATATTTCCTACCCAATGTATTCCATGAGCTTTAATGTTGTGGATGTGCAGGAGCTTACGCTTGTGGACGGAATACCTAGCGGATCCAAGCGGAGCGGGGAAGCGACAGATAAGGTGCTGCGGGGGAGTTTTAGCCTGGACGGCCTCGGCAAGTCCAATCTGTACGTATACAAGAATAACCCGCCTTATATCCGCGTGAAGCTCAAGGAGCGATTCGTGTTTTTTAATGAAAGAGATCGCGTAAGTACGGAGGAGCTGTTCCGGCAGCTTCAATCTGTGGTGGTTAATCAAAAATAATGATCGGACCGCGAAATCCCCTAAATGTCGTTTTCATCCGGGGGTTGTGGTTGATTGAGATCCATGGAGATTTCGTTGCGTTTTCCGCCTCTCGTCACTTCCTATTTGGAAGTGGCTTTTTTTATCTGAAAATTCCGCTGTCCCCGCAGTGAAGGGCCGCAATGATTCCGAAATCGCATAGAAATGCGGTTTTGAGTAGACATTGCGGCCTATTTCCGCAATCGGTTTGTGGGAAAACGAAGCATGGTTTTCGGTGTGAAATGGAAAAAAGTCGCTTATGATTAGTTCATGGGAAACACGAGAGACGCAAAGCCGGCAAGCGAGGCGGCGGGCAAGCAAGCATTAACTAAATCAACGGCAGGAGACGGAAAGGGAGGAAACGGCATGCTGGGGTTTTCATTCGGAAGCGGACTTACGCTGGTACATCTGGAGCCGAGTTCACCAAGGCTGTTCGCAGCGGCGGATCATCTGGAGTGCCGATATGTACGGGCTTACTTCAGGGAGCAAGGAACAGCCGCGGCGCAGTACATACAGGTCAACCTGGCAGGCATGTACGAGACGGCGGAGGACCTGATCGCACTTGGCAACGAGGCCATCGCCTTCCACGTAGAGCCGACCTCCTACCGTCTATGCCAGGAGCTGAGCGGAGTAATCAAGCAGCTGGATGGGGGCATGCGAATCTTCTGGTTCGGTGATTGGGCCGCGAGTTTACCTGAGAGAGAGCTGCCCGAGACAGTGGAGAGCCTAGTGCGTCGGCAGCCGGAACGAATGCTGCACCGCTTGGTGGAGCCGGATGTGCAGGGTAGTGAGGGCGGTTCGGACAGGGGTCGGGATGAACTAGATTTGATCCCGAGCATCTGGGAGGAAGCCGCTTCGTCGCGACAGGCTCCGCTGCTGGCCGTGAAGCTGGCCGATCGCCTTGGCCGCGGCATGGGAGCGTATGGCGGACGGCGCACCCACTCGCCGCAACGTCTGCGACGGGATCTGGAGCTGGCTGTAGCAGCATCGCGGCAGCTGCGCCCGGAGCTCAAGCTGCAAGGCTTCCATGAAGCGACAGAGGAGGCTGCCCGCTGGAACAAAATCGTCGGCGTGCTGGAGTCATGCCGCGAACGGGCCGCGTGGAGCATCGATTTACCGATGGAGCGCTGGCTTCGGGGAGACGCACTGGGGTTGGCGGAGGTCGGAGCTTGCGAGCTTGGTCTCGAACTGCCGGTCAGCCTCAAATCCGGACAGCCCATCGCTGCGGAGATCATGCAGCAGCTGAGGCAAATCCGCGAAGTTAACCCAGACATTCGATTTCGGATCATCCTGCAGCCATCGGCGGAGGACACCGAATCGGGCGCTCGCTCAACTGCGATATTGCTGCAGGAATGTCTCGACAACGGGTTGATTGGGCCCTCCGCGATCCATGTGAAGCTGGACGCAGCAGACGGTCCGCTAGCTCGGACCGTACTCCCAGCATCATTGGAGGAGCTGGCACGGGAACGACTCGGCTCGGAATCCGAGGGTGCGCTAATCAATGGTTTCTGGCCTTTATGACCGGGCATTATCCACCGCATGTTTTTGGAAGAGGAGCGAAGCATATCGGCTTTAACGCCGAGAACTGTAATACAGCGACGCTTCATCGTTTGGGCGAGCATTCCGCCTTAAACAGCGCTGTCTTTTTCGAAAATAACCAACTAAATAGGGAAAAAAACAATGAATTTGATGAGCCTGTTTTTTATGACCAGGATGGCAAATGGGTATTATGCGCTCACGAATCTCGGCATGAGCCTGCTCGATCTGCTGCCGCTCGTTAAGCTCGATGGTTACTGGATACTCAGCCACGGATTAGGCATTGCGAACCTGCGTACAAAGGCGTTCCGCGCCGTGTTTCAGCTGCTGCGCTTTCCTGGTGCTCGGCTGGCGGAAGCGACGCGTCCGGTTAACCACCGAGAACGCTCGATTTTGCTCAGCTATGGTCTGGCGGCGGTCCTGTTCACTCCCTGCTTCTGGTTATAGGGTGTGATGAAGGTACAAGAACGGCTTTACAACATGATCGGGTGGATGAGCTTCCTGATTGTCGTCGTTATTGCCGGAATGATGCTCTACCATATGATGAAGTTTATTTCTTCGATGAGAAAGCCGGCTTAATCGGCCTATATTACAGACAAGGCGGGATTCAAAATGGGATTGGAAGCCAAACATTTGATCAAGCGATACGGAGATAACACAGTGCTGCACGGCATCTCGCTGGAGGCGGGAACCGGCAAAGCGACGACGATCCGCTCGATTCTCGGAATGGTCGATTATGACTCCGGCGCGGTGACGTGGAATGGACGTCCGATTACCGAGAATCGCCCTAGCATCGGCTATTTGCCGGAGGAGCGCGGCAGGAGCTAACAGTAGTCCGCATCCATTTCCATGATGTCAGTCAACAGGTTCATCCGGTCCGCGCGGCCGGAAATCCATCCCTTAAGGGCGTGATTCCATGCAATCCAAGTTTATCGACTGGCGTGCCGATGTCCATGCCGAGGAGGATCGGCTCTCGCTGACGTACCCCCTCAATTCAAGCCATTATCCTCAGTTAGACGTACTGACCCGTTCCCGGATGAAAATGCTGCGCAAACTGTTCGCGCAAATGAGCGCGCCAGTAACACCTGCCAAGCGTTATTATGCCGCGCCGCGCTACAAGCTTCCGGGTGGCGGAGCCGAAGAACCGGGGCTTTTCGGTCCAGCCGCCGGGGAGCCGAGCCAAACGAGCTCAGCGAGTGGGCTGAGTGCTCATCCGGCAGTGAAGGAGTTGCTGGGTCGTCTGCGGGAAACGCAGCCCCAGTCGCAGTCGTTTGCGGACTCCGGGCCGCTGGAGGAGCTGGGCGGAGCAGCGTTGGATTCGCCGGAGCTGTATGTACTTTCGCGCAGTGGGGCAACAGGGGGCCTGGAGCTGCTCTATTTTCACCCGCATGGAGATTGCTTGCAATCGCTCGGTCCCATCGAGGAGGAGCGCAGCTCTGCGCTATTCGATCCCTCCGTTGCTCCTGCGCCCCTGGAGGGAGCGATGTTCATCGCCGCCAACCTGCGCCGCACGCTGCAACTGTTCGGAGAGCGTGGTTATCGGCTTAGCTTGCTGGAGGGTGGACGCCTTACGGAGCGGTTGGCTGCTTGCGCACCGGGAACAGGTTGCCGCCTGCAGCCGTTGCTCGGCTTCTATGACAACCGGGTGCATGAGCTGCTGGGATTGGACGGCCATTATGAGGTTGTACTTTCCTGCCTAATGATGCATAAGGAGGCTGAATCGAGATGAGCTATGAATATAAATTTGTCAAAGTTGAACTGAAGGGCGTTTTTGAGAGCAAACCGAAGCAGGACTATCGGGAAATCGTCCGCGAGCATGCCGGAGAGAACTGGAAACTATTCCAGATTTTCGCGCCTGGTACGCATGGCTACGGTACTGCCACTTGGTTCGAGCTTATTTTTGAACGTGCGGTACGGGGCTGATCGTCCTCAGGGGGAGCGGCCGGCGCCCGCTCTCTCTGAAGCGTTACCTCTCACAATCTCCCATACCTCCTCCATGCCTCTTTATGTGCAGCTTCGCGACCAACTTCGTAGTCTCATTCGCAGTGGTGCACTGCAGCCGAACTTTCATCTACCGTCTCTGCGGGATTTGTCCCGTCAGCTCAGTTGCAGCCTCATAACCGTGAGGAGAGTCTATCTGGATTTGGAACGTGAAGGACTGCTCTCTATTCAAAAAGGGATTGGGACTTTTGTCCGGTCTGATGACACAGGCCAATCCGCTCGTCGCTCCTGGTCTCGTGCACTCGTTTATGAAGCTTTCCGCAGCGCTGTTGGCACTGGAATAAGGCATGGCATGGCGCCGGAGGAAATGGAAGAGGTGTTGCGAGAGCTGCTGGCTTCCATTCCCGATAAAGAAGATGCCTAACTCTTTCATCCTGTGGGGATGAGAGGATGACGTCTAAAAGACTTGTTCTTTTATCCTATGAGGATGACAGAGCAGGTCTTTTTGCACTAATATGTCCTCCATACCTAGAAGGAAATGGTTAATGACCCATGGAATATGTCATAGGACATTATTCATATGGGGCAGCAGGCGGGCAGACAAATATGGGGCATATGAATCAGAACAGGGGGGATACCATGGCAGGGTTGGCGGAGCGATTGGGACAAGAGATGAGAGAGAGTCTGGCGGCATACTTCGTACTGCCGAGGTTACAGGAGATGGCGCAGGCTTGCCTGGAGGAGAAGCTGCAGGAATCGCTGCTTTTTGGCAAAATGACCGTACTTCACTACCGGATGTTCGCTGGTGAGGATGAGCGGATCTATCGTGCAGCGGCAGCGGTAGAACTGATGGTCCTCAGCCTTGATATGATCGATGATGTGCAGGACAAGGATAATAAGTCGGTCGTGTGGAATGGGTACGCACCGGAAATTACGCTTAACTTGGCGCTCGGCATGCTGATGATTGCACAGCGGCTATTGCTGGAAGGCGGATTTGATCCGGAACGCGCTCGGCAATCGGCCCGGCTGCTGAGCATGCAGGTGCTCACCGCTGTGCATGGCCAGACGCTGGACTTGCTCAATGAAATTCCCGATGAAGAAGCGTATCTCGACATGGTGAGCCAAAAGTCGGCTGCCTTGCTCGTATGCGCGTGTATGATCGGCACGATGCTAGCCACCGGCGAATGGATGGAGCAGGTGCGCGGCTACGCGGAGCAGCTCGGCATTGCGGCTCAGATCAAGAACGATATTCGTGATCTGGCTAATTGGGACAACAAAAATGATTTTCTGAATCGCAAGCGCACATTGCCCACGCTGTTTCTACTGCAGGCGGTAACCGACGAGGACCGCTGGATTCTGGACTACTTCGAAGGACGGCTGACGATGGAGGATGTCCTCCATCGTCGGGATGAGCTCGAAGCAATCATGGAGAAGACGGGTACGATGCTCTATTCATCCGTGCGGATGAGGACGCATTATTATCGTTTTCTTGACCTGCTTGGCGAGTTGAACCTGGATGTCGGCTGGCAGGAAGAAATGCTGGCGCTGGCTGAATAGACGTAGGGGGCAGTGCAGTTAGTAGGTTAACTCAGTTGGGCCAACGCTGGTCGCCAACCAAGGCGTCCGCTGGCGGCGGCCCGCTATCACCCCCGCAACACACCGCAATCAGCACGCAATGATGTTTGTGGGAACTACTGGAATGCTTTTCGTTTTCGTCACGCACACTCCTTGTTATAGTGGAATTAAGAGATGACAACGCTCTTAAACACGAATCGGAGGGATATACAATGTTGAAGGAAATGATTCAGGCTATGGTGAAAGATCCAGGTTCTCTGTTGCGCGCTCAAGGTGGACAACTTCAACTGGCAGGACTTAGCGACGTGGAGCAAAGAGCGTTTGTCGACGTGGTGAGCAAGCGAGAAAGTGGAAGTGAGCCGCGCCTTTTTCAGGAGAATGTCTGGATGTAAATTTTAACCGGGAGAAAGGGTGGGTCAGCTGCGCAAGGTAATCGGGTTCACCCTTTGTATCTTTCTAGCCGTGTTGTATCTGATTCGTAGTATTGCCATGTACCCCCTCACGGGAGTAGAAGCACATCCGGTTCAGGGGAATCAATATCGGGTTGATGCGGTAGATCCGGGATACTGGGCGGAAGGAAAGCTGCAGCCAGGTGATCTGCTCGTCGAGGTCAACGGAAAGTCTCCGAGCGAATCCTATGTGCTTCGAACCTTTGAATATTTGGAAATGGCATCCTCCGTTAAAATTATCCGGGAGAGCGCAGGAGAGTCACGGGAGCTGTCCTTTGATATTCCTAGCGATCTTACACGCAATGAACTGGTTTTCCGTTTAATATTGCCAAGTCTCTCTATGCTGGTCTTTGCATCCTTTGCTTTTTTTGTTTACCTTCGTAAAAAAGAAGATCCGGCAGCTATATATCTCATTCTGTTTTTTCTCAGCATAGGACTTGCCTATCTGAGCTCCTTCTCCTCGGGAAAAGGAGATCTGGTTGGCAGGACCATCATGACAATTTCTTTTGCTGCTGTCCCGCTGACATTCTTGCTGTTTCTCAATCGCTACTTGGCGAGATACGGAAAAAGTTTTGCTTCCCGCAAGGTCATGACCGTCATGTGGGGTGGCTTTGTGCTGAATCTCCTGCTTCAGGTAGTGGAAGTTTTCCAATTCATCGGAATAAAGCCGAAAATTCTAATGGCTTACTTTGCAATCAGCAACCTATATATTCTCTATAAGCTAATTCGTATGTATATCACGAACAGGCAAGCTGATCTCAAATCTTTGTTCAAGTTTACGTTGCTCGGCCACTTGGTCGGTTTTCTGCCGTTTTTGTTATTGTTCGGGGTGCCGAGTTTGTTCGGCGTGCCTCTTATTTCGCCAGAAGTAGCGGCCATATTCCTGCTGGGGCTGCCCTTGGTTTACCTGTACATGTTCACGACCCAGCGTCTATTCGATATCGACTTTTTCCTCAGCCGTTTTTCTTATTACACGATGCTTGCGTTTGTCCCGACACTGATTATTACTGGGCTGGCTGTCCTCATCATGAGCCAGAACCAGCTGTCTTGGGTGAACTGGGTACAGCTATTTCTGATCGTTTATTTGCTGATCACTGTATTTCTGTTCGGCAAGGAGTTTCTGGACTATCGGCTGCGGCCGAAGTGGAGCAAAGACTTGAATAATTTTCAAGGCAGCCTCGACCGCTTCTCTTCGCGCATCTCCCGGGTCATGAAGCAGGCCGACCTAGAGCGGGTGCTGGAACAGGAAATACGCACGATCCTTCCCATTCGGGATGTGAAGTTTTTCAGCTATGAGCCTGATACCACTGTAACGAAGCGAGCGGTTGAAAAGTCTGGTCAGGCAGCATCGGCCCCGATTCCGGAAAATGAGCAGGTCACTGCGCGGGCAGTACGGGAGCTGTCGGAGAGCGGGCGCAAGCTAGCTGTCGGAGTTGCCGTTGTGCTTCCGAGAGGGCTTGCCGTCGTAATCGGACAAAAAAGGTCGACCTATCATATTCTATGGGTAGGCGATAAGACCAACCGAACCCAGTTTAATCTCGATGAGCTGAGTTGGCTCAAGACACTGGCTAACTACAGTGCAATCGTTTATGAGAATCTATATTTAATTGAGAATCTGATCGGCGACCTGGAGGCGGAAATGTCAAAGCGGCAGGGCACACCGACCTGGGTGCTGCGGATGATTTTCCAACTGGCGGAAAGCGAGCGACGCAAGCTGGCATCGGATCTGCATGATTCCGCTTTGCAGGATCAACTGATTTGGTACCGTAAGCTGGAGGCCGCCATACTTGACCATGAGCTTTCGGAGGAGCTGCGCAGCGACTTGACGGACATCCGGGAGGGGCTGCTGGACGTCATTCATCAAATCCGAGAAACTTGCAACGAGCTGAGACCGCCGTTGCTTACGGAGATGGGGCTTGTCGAATCACTGCGCAGCTTGTTCGAACAACAGCAGATTCGGGCGAACTACTCCATTGAGTTCGAGGCCGGACCGCTGACAGAAGCACTGAGTGACGAGGCGACGCTGACGCTGTTCCGCATCGTGCAGGAGCTGCTGGTGAACGCCGGTAAACATGCCAAAGCGTCGCGTATTTGGATCGAGCTGGGGCAGGAGAACGGCATCCGCCTGCGGTATAAGGACGATGGAATCGGGCTCGCGCAGGAGAAGCTGAGCGATTCTTACCAGCATATGGGCTTGTCGGGCATCAAGGAGAGGGTACGCAGCCTTGCTGGCAAGATCCGGTTCTTCTCAGAACCGGGCGAAGGGCTTGAAGTTGACATCTGGCTGCCGGAGAAGACGGCAGTGAGTGAAGGAGAAGATGGGCATGATTCGAATCTTGCTGGTTGACGACCACCCTTCCGTGGGCGAAGGAACCAAAACGATGATTGAGCAGGACCCCGAGATGAATGTGACGGTTCTTTATTCGGCGATGGAGGCACTGGAGCTGGTCAAAACGGAAACATTCGACGTTATGCTGTTCGATCTGAACATGCCAATCATCAGCGGTTTGGAACTGACCAAGCGACTGATGGCCACAGGACCGGAATACCGGATTCTGATTTACACCGGTTATGAGATCAGCCCGAACTTCAATTTGCTGATTGAGTCGGGCGTTAGCGGTTTTGTGAGCAAAACGGCTTCCCGTGAGCAGCTACTGACTTCAATACGCTGTGTTTTGCGAGATGAGGCGGTTGTTCCGGTATCGCTGCTGCGCCAGCTTCGGCGCCGCGATATTCGGCTGAATCAGGATCGCGAGGAGAAGGCGCTCGAAGAGGTCAGCATCAACGAGCGTGAGCAGGAGATTCTGCAGGAAGTCGCCAGCGGCAGCAGCAATAAGGATATTGCGAGCAAGCTGCTTATGAGCCAGCGCACCGTAGAATACAACCTTACGCGCATTTTTGAGAAGCTGGGTGTGCGCTCGCGATCGGAGGCAATTGTAGAGGCGAAGCGGCTTGGAATCCTCTCGGTGAGCCAGTTTAGATAAAAAAATGAAAAAAATTTAGCCGATACTTTGCGATTGCATGCTCGGCGTGATAC
Organism: Paenibacillus herberti; assembly: GCF_002233675.1. GTDB lineage: Bacteria > Bacillota > Bacilli > Paenibacillales > Paenibacillaceae > Paenibacillus_O > Paenibacillus_O herberti. The sequence continues at coordinate 1,265,354 of NZ_NMUQ01000002.1, forward strand.
AATAATGGAATCGTATAGGAGACACCAGTCGCCTAGGAGAAAGGGCCCGCGATGCTGCTCTTATCCGCAGGCGGCTTTTCTTTTGTTTACGTGCACTCAATAAAGGAGGAATGACCCATGCAACAAGGTACAGTAAAATGGTTCAACGCAGAAAAAGGTTTTGGCTTTATCGAGGTTGAAGGCGGCGAAGACGTATTCGTACACTTCAGCGCGATTCAAAGCGAAGGCTTCCGTACGCTGGACGAAGGTCAACGCGTTGAGTTCAACGTCGTTGCCGGCAACCGCGGCCCACAAGCCGAGAACGTTGTTAAGATCTACTAATCAAAGCGCCCTGCTATGCAGGGCCTTTTTTGGCACTTTGAACAGGAGGCGAAGCATACGATGTATTACTCCCGCAAGAAACCTCAGGCAGAGTTGCCTACCGAGATCACCGAGATCTGGTCATGCGTAAGCGAGGACTGCAATGGATGGATGCGCAAAAACTTCGCTCTGGACGAAGTGCCGGTGTGCTTCCTCTGTCAGTCGCCGATGGAGCATTCCACTCGGGAGCTTCCCGTACTTCATGAGTACGGAACTTCAGCACAAGCGCTTAAGAAGTCGGCCTCGGGCAACGAATAAGCAGGACTGCTGAAGCCAGCTGCCAGCAAAATTCGCGCAGAGCTTGTATTACCGGTTCCCGGCATACAATGGAGCAGCAGAGGGTACCCTTTCTGCTCCGAGCATACTGTCAGACAGCCTCCTTTGGGAGGCTGTCTTTTTGTTTAGCATGTAATGTGTTTAGCATGTAACTGGGCGGTATGACGTTTCGCTAACGAAGTCCATGAGCCGTATTCCACGAAACTCGACCTAAACCCTTCTAAATCCTCCTAAACCCTCGAACGTACAAATAGCTTACCTCATTTTCTATTAGAGTAATCGTGCTCTATACCCGTGCATTTATACGAAAGACTATTTGCTTTGGCCGTCGGAGCCGCAATCGAGCGTTTCAAGTAACTAAGACTACTTGCTTTGCGCGTTGGGGCCGCAATCGAGCGTTTCAAGTAACAAGGATTACTTGCTTTGGCCGTCGGAGCCGCATTCGAGCATTTCAAGTAAATTGGACTACTTGCAATGGCCGTCGGTGTCGCATCCGAGCGTTACAAGTAACTTGGAGGAGAAACAAGGGGTTCCTACGCGACCACCATACCCAGGCGAGACTCAGAGGCGCAGCTTGACCGCTCATACATAAGAGAAACTCGTCGCACGGCAGTTCAACTAATCATGCTAGTCCATTCATACACAAGCAAAGCTCAGCCACTTCACTCACTTCGGCTTGGGATATGCATCAAGTTAATCGCTTAACCTAAATTGGACAAAATATAGAAAAATATGCCGATAATAGCTTGTAAAAAGAGGAAAATGGGATTATAGTCTAGTTAAACGTATAACTAACGAGGAGCACTAATGAAAAAACCTACGATCAAAGACGTAGCCAAGGCGGCGGGCGTCTCCGCAGCAGCTGTATCCTACGCATTGAACGGCCGAACCGACAAGGTATCTGGCGAAACGATGGAACGCATTATGGAAGTTATTGAATCCATCAATTACATTCCGGATTTCTCGGCGAGAAGTCTGGCGAAGAACCAATCCAAGCTGATCGGCATAGTCATTCCGCAGACAGAATCGCATAAACAACTCATTCTTGAAAACCCTTTCTACAGTGAAATTATTAGTGGAATTGAAGGCAAACTGCGGGAGCATGGATATCATCTGCTGCTCTCGGGAGTCAATCAGGGCGAAAGTTATCTGGATCTGTCCGTGCAGCGGAATTTGGACGGAGCCATCCTGATGGGAATTTACCCGGAGCCGTTTTATGACGGCTTCAAGAAGATCAACATTCCGATTGTACTGATCGACAGCTACATTAATGACAGCTATTTCAAGCGGATCGGTATCGATGATGAATATGGCGGTTATCTCGCCACTCGCCATCTTATCAACCAAGGCCATTCCAACATCGGCCTCATCACCGGCGCGATTCGCAAGGACGGCGTCGTGGAGAAGCGTTTTCTCGGTTATAAACGGGCGATGCGGGAAGCCAACCTCTTTTACAATCCGGACTATGTGTTTGAGGAATCCATGAGCTACGAGCACGGACTGGCGGCCGGCAAGCTGATCGCGGATAAGTATCCGGAGATTACCGCTATTTTCGCCACGAGTGATCTGGTCGCTTTCGGAACGATGAGAAGTCTAATGAGCGAAGGAAAAAGGGTGCCGGAGGACATATCGGTAATCGGCTTTGATGATATCTCGATGTCGAAGATGTTCATCCCGCCGCTGACGACGATCCGCCAAAGCATTACGGAAAAAGGTGCGATCGCTGCCGACAGTCTCATCCAAATGATTCAAGGACGTACCGAGCTGGATGAAAAGGAAATTTTGCTGCCGCTTGAGGTTGTGGAGCGGGGAACGGTCAAGTTTAAGTCATAACCGTGAAGACAGGAGAAGGAGAACGCCATGGTAGGACAAAAGAGACTGTCAAAAGCTGTTGTCATCCTCGGTTTTTTGTTTCCCAGCTTGGCTGGGCTGCTGTTGTTCCAACTGATCCCAATGCTGTCCTCGGCAGTGATCAGCTTTACGGATTGGGATCTGCTGACAAAGGCCCGGTTCGTTGGGCTTGATAATTATCGTGAAGCTTTACAAGATGAGCAAACGCTTACATCGATGCTGAACATCTTAAAATACATCGCTGGGTACCTTCCGTCGGTGTTAGCGCTGGGCTTGCTGTTCGCGGTGCTGCTGAATCGAAAGTTAAGAGGGGTACAATTTTACCGAATCGCCATCTTCATCCCCGTAATCACCTCTTGGGTAGCGGTCTCGATCATCTGGCGCTGGCTGCTCAACGGCCAGAGTGGACTCGTCAATTACGTGCTCTCACTGGTCGGCGTCCAAGGGCCGGTATGGCTGCAGGACTTCTTCTGGGCAATGCCGGCGATCATCGCAGTGAGCGTGTGGAAAGATCTCGGCTACGTGACGATCATTCTACTGGCGGGTCTGCAGGATATATCCGACGACTACTACGAGGCGGCGACGATTGACGGAGCGGGCGGTTTCCAGAAATTCTGGCGCGTAACGCTGCCGCTGCTGACGCCGAGTCTGTTTTTCGTACTCGTCATCTCGCTAATTAACGGCTTCCAACTGTTCGACCAGGTGTTGGTGATGACCAATGGCGGGCCGGCTGGCAGTACGAGCACGCTTGTGCAGCAGATTTACGAGAATGCTTTCCAAAGTTACAAAATGGGCTTCGCTTCCGCACAGTCATGGATTCTGTTTGTCATTATCCTCATCGTAACGATTATCCAGCAACAGCTGCAAAAGAGGTGGGTGACTTATGACCGATAAGTTCGCCGTTTTCAAAAACCTGCTGTCCCATCTCATTCTCATCCTAGCTGCTATTGTTCTGGTTTTCCCTTTCATCTGGATGCTCTCGGGGTCGTTCAAAGACAGCCTCGAAGTCGTCAGGATGCCGCCCAATCTCATCCCAGAAACATTTCTCTTCAGCAATTATGTGGAAATTACGAAGTATTTCCCGATTTACCGGTTCCTCGGCAATAGCGTGTTTGTGGCGATTGTTACAACGCTTGCGCAGATGGCGGCTTGTGCGATGGGCGCGTTTGTTTTTGCCAAAATTCAGTTCCGTGGCAGGGAGACGCTGTTCGGTCTCTACCTGATCACCATGATGATCCCGATGCAAGTAACGCTGACGCCGCTTTTCATCGTGTTCCAAAAGCTAAACCTGATCAACACGTATCCGGGCCTGATCCTGCCGGGAATATTCAGCGCTTACGGCACCTTCCTGCTCCGGCAGCACATGATGACCATTCCCGACCCGCTCATCGAGGCGGCGAGAATGGATGGAGCTTCTTATGCGAGGGTGTTCGCCCAAATTATTATTCCGCTTAGCAAGCCGGCGCTGGCAACGCTGTCCATCTTTGCCTTCATGGCTTCATGGAATAACTTCCTTTGGCCGCTCATCGCGACGAGCGATAAGGAGCTGATGACGCTGCCGATCGGGCTCAGCAAGCTGACCGGTAGATGGGCTACGGAGTGGAATATTTTGATGGCCGGCAATGTAATTAGCTTCGTTCCTATTTTCATCGTGTTCCTGTTCGCGTCCCGGTATTTCATTAAGGGAATGACGATGAGCGGCGTTAAAGGCTGAGCAAACTGGGCTTGAACGCTCACGACAGGCTTTCTTCATATAAAAATTTAAAGAGAAGAGAGGCTTTACAACATGACAGTGAAACGTAAGGGATGGGTCGCAATACTAGGTATGACTGTTGCTCTTGCAGCGAGCGGCTGCGGTTCGAACACATCAAACACGGACAATGGGGCTTCTAATTCTAATTCTAATTCCAATGCTGCAAACAACTCCAGTACGTCACCAGCGCCAAGCGGGAAAACGAGTGAGCCGGTAACGATCAAATTCATGCAGTACACCGCAAGCGGCTCGCAGGAAGAAACACTCCAAGAAATGGTCAAAGCATTCGAGACCGCGAATCCCGACATTAAGGTGAAGCTGGACATCGTGGATTACAACAACTATTACACGAAGCTTAACACGCAGCTCGCATCAGGAGATGCGCCGGATGTTTTTGAGGTTGGGTACGAGAATTTCGTCTCTTATGCCGCGAAGAACACGCTGAAGGACTTAACGCCGATCATCGCGGAGGACACTTCCTTCAAGCCCGAAATTTACAAAGGCCTGGCCTATGACTCATTCAAATACGACGGCAAGCAGTACGGTGTTGTAGAGTCTTTCTCTGATGTGGTGCTGTTTTACAACAAGGATCTTTTCGACCAGAAGCAAGTAGCTTATCCTACAGCGGACTGGACATGGAAAGAAGAGCTTGAAGCAGCGCAGAAGCTGACGGATGCCAAAGCGGGCGTGTGGGGAACGTACTCTCCGATTCAGTTCTATGAATTTTACAAAACGGTTGCGCAAAATGGCGGAGGCATCTGGGGTGATGACGGCAAGCCGACGGTCAACAGCAAGCAAAACATTGAAGCCTTCCAATGGATGCTTGATAAAGGGGGCAAATACAAAGTATCACCGCCACTCAACGATGATACGTTCAACCAGCCTGATGCGGATTTGAATGCCTTTAAATCGGGCAAAGTTGCGATGCTGCGCGCCGGAATCTGGAACTTTGGCCGCTTCGCGGACGCTTCGTTCAAATGGGATATTGCCCTGGAGCCAGGCAACACGAACAAAGCCCATCACTTTTTCGCAGACGGACTCGTTGTAGCCGGCAAATCGAAAAATGCTGAAGCGGCTTGGAAGTTCATTAAATTCATGTCCTCTGATCCTGCGGTTGTAAGCAAACGGATTGAAAAAGGCTGGAGCGTGCCTGCTGTATCCGACGAGAAGGTTATGGACGCTTACTTCAAGCAGACGCCTCCGGAATCCAAAAAAGTGGTCATGGATGCGCTCGAGACTCTCGTGCTGACACCAGTTGGGCCGATTCCGGACAAATGGAGCGATCTGACGAAAGCGATCGGGGATGAACTGGAAAAAGCGAAGCTGAAACCGAATTATACGGCAGAGCAAGCTTTGAACGAAGCGCAAAAGCAAGTTGAAAAACTGATGGAGAAATAATGGAATCGCAAGCTTTGAACGAAGCACGGAAGCAAGTTGAAGGGCTGATAGAAAAATAAAAGCAAGTTGGCTTAGTTAGGCGGAAGGGGCATGAACGTGGTGCCCCTTTTCTTTTACCGAAATGCAGCAAGAATTAGGATAGGGTGGAGGAATAAGGATGGAAAGCAAGGGGAATGAGGTGCCGGCAGTCAGCGGCAACGGGGGGATCGCTGCTCTTGTAGCGGGGCATGAAGGTATGAAGGAGATGGTGTTTTTAAGTCGGTTACATATGCAGCGGGGGGAGCCTCAGCTAGCTTTGTCGCTGCTGCGGCGCCTAATGGAACAGGTCGAGGGAGATTCCGGGACCAGCCTGACCGATGCGGCGCTTGCACTTTGGGCATGGGGAGAATATGTCAAAAGTAGTGACCGGGACTTTGATGTCGCATCAGGACAAACGTTTGCAGCGGACGTAGTTGGCCGGATCGAGCAGCAGTGGCAGCAGCCGCAGCCTCATTGGCTGCAGGGAGGTTCGAGGCAGCAGGAGCGGGGATCAAGGCAGCAGGGATCAAGCGGCATCTATTTGAGCCATCTGGCTCTGTATTACGCTGCAATTCAGTCTGCTCCCCCTCATAGTGCGGAGGAAACTGGCATCAAGCTGCTCAAGTCAATCCGCGAACTCGTATTCGAGCGGTTCATCAAGGATGGCCGAGTTGTGAGCGAGCTGGGTGATACGGCGATCCATGGCGATATCATCGCGGCGGCGATTCCTTTTGGCATGCTGGGGATCGAAGATCGGATTCTCATTGAAGCGCTCTACAAACTTGAAGAAACATTGGTGGGCAAAGGGGTTCGTCTGAAGCCAAGCGACACTTGGCTTGGGGGTTGCGAACGCCCTGATCTGACTTGTCTGCTGGCATGGTATTACGCCAATAAAGGCGACCTGGCCCGGGCCAAAGAATTGCTTGGGCATGTGGAAGGGTTGCGGGAGGAGCAGGGCCGTCTCTACGAGGTGGATTTGGCGACGGCAAGAGAGCCGCTGATGCGCGACTACTGGCTGGCCCAAAACGGTGAGCAATCCCCTGCGAGTTCATGGAGCGAGATACTGCTTGAGCTGGCCCTTGGCGCACTTGCAGGGGGCGGTGCAACTGGCGGCGCAGGTGGCCAGGAAGGCATCATGCTTGTGCATACACCGACCGGTTACGACGACCCTTACGTGACGATGCCATGTGAGCGATTCCCTCGCCATCCCGAAGAAGGGGAGGTCGTTCTGGTCCGCGTGCTGGCGCAGCCTTTTCAAGCGAGTCAGTCTGTGACTGTGCTGGCTGAGGTGAACGGAATCGCCGCCGCAGAGCCGGTGCCAGCTGTGATGAGGACGGCGCCTGACGGCGAAAAAGTATGGGAGGCGCGCCTGGGGCCTTACCTCTCCCGTGACGAGGTAAGCTATTCCTTTGCGCTGCAAAGCGGGGAGCGGTCGGCCGCGACCCCGGCTTACCGCTTTAACGTTAGGTCATGGACGGCGCTGGAGCGCGTCCATGCATTTTATGCGGCGGCGGACGGTGGATTCGCCGCCCTGTTGTTTGCTCCCCCTGTCATCGGGGAGCAAGGGGATGCCGGCGGCGCAGCGCAGCCGGCACTGATCTTCCGCGCCGATGCCAGCGGCGCGGTGAAGATGACGTTCGCCGCAGCCGGCGCGAACGTCATTGGCGAGCCGCTGCAAAGCGCGGCTCTGCAGCTTGGTGCGGGGCGCCTCGAAGTATCGGCGCCCGGGGGCAAGCTGGCGCTGGGGCTACGCAGCGCCGACAGCACCGTGTTGGCGGAAAGCTTTTCCGCCAACGGCAAAGCAGCGATCGAGATCCTCACGGATCGATCGGGCACCGTTCACAAGCTGCGCCTGAATTTGCGGGCGCAGCCGGCGCATCGCTGGTTCGGCATGGGCGAACGCTTTTCTCATTATGATTACTCGGGCCAGGAAGTGGACCAGTATGTATACAACCAGTACAGGGATCAGGGGCTCAAGACGTATATGCCGGTGCCATTTGCCGTCAGCTCGGGCGGGTACTCCATCTTCCTGGATTCTCCTTTGTACTCCACATTCCGTTTCCACACCCGTTTGTCCGGTTTAGTCGAAATGGAAGCGGATCTGTCTCCCGAGTCGCAGCAGCTGACGGCCTGTTTCTTGGTGGGGGAGCCGCTGGAAATGGTGCGCGGTTTTGCCTCCTTAGCCGGATTGCCGGTGCTGCCGCCAAAATGGTCGTTCGGGCCGTGGATGTCCAGCAACAACTGGGATTCGCAGGCTGAAGTCATGAAACAGGCCGAGCTGACGGCTGCCTATGAGATTCCATCTACTGTGCTCGTCATTGAGCAGTGGAGTGATGAGGCGACGTTTTACATCTTCAATGATGCGCAATATGAGGTGAAAGACGGTAGCGAAGCTCTGAGTTACGACGACTTCAACTTCCCAGAGTGGGGACGCTGGCCGGACCCGAAAGGAATGGTCGCAGATCTGCATGCGCAGGGGCTCAAGGTGCTGTTATGGCAAATTCCGATCCACAAATGCATGTACGGAGTGGCGCATGGCCAGCGCGATCAGGATGAGCGGACGCTGCTTGAGAAGGGGTACAACGTCGCCAATGCGGATGGAACACCGTTCACGCTGCCCTACAACTGGTTTAAAGACAGCCATATTATCGACTTCACGAACCCGGAGGCAAGAGAGTGGTGGTTCGATAAGCGGAAATACTTGGCAAATGAGATCGGGGTGGACGGCTTCAAAACCGACGGCGGCGAGTTTGTATTCGGCCACGATCTGAAGTTCCATGACGGCTCCACAGGACGCGAAATGCGCAATCTTTATCCTAACTTATATGCAGGCAGCTACTATGATTTCGTCCAGGAGTACTCCCCGCAAGGCGGCATCACGTTCAGCCGGGCAGGGTATACGGGAGCTCAGAAGTATCCGATGCACTGGGCGGGCGACGAGCGCTCAACGTTTGGGGCGTTCCGCTCTTCCATCATTGCTGGACTGTCCAGCGGCATGTCTGGCATTCCGTTCTGGGGTTGGGATCTCGGAGGTTTCCATGGGGACATTCCAACAGCGGAGCTGTTCGTGCGCTCGGCTCAGATGGCGGCATTTTGCCCGGTCATGCAGTACCATGCCGAGACGAAGGGTGAGTTCAATCAAGACCGCACACCTTGGAACATCGCAGAACGGACGGGCGAACCTCGGGTCATCCAATGGTACAAAAAATTCGCAGATTTGCGGATGAATCTCCTGCCTTATATCTATGACCAGGCGATTCGCGCCAGCCGTACCGGCCAGCCGATGATGCGCGCGATGCATATGCAGTTCCCTGCTGATCCCAATTGCACGGAGTTGATCAGCCAGTACATGTTCGGTGAAAGTTTGCTTGTTGCGCCGGTTACCGAAGAAGGGCATACCGTCAAAGAGGTTTACTTGCCGGAGGGCAGCTGGCTGTCGTTGTTCGGCGGTGACGAGGTGCAAGGCCCGAAACTGCTGAAGGTGCGCGCAGATTTGGATGAGATCCCGGTGTATATCCGGCAGAACAGCATGTTTGCGCTTGATTTGGCGGATGATTATGCACTAACGGGCCATGTCGGCAGCAAAGTGGATGGGTATAAACATCTCTGTTTCCGCTTATATGTCACAACAGAGCTTCAAGATACTTTTGAGGATGATCTCGGTAATGTTGTGACAGTGTCGGCATCCAGAGTGGGAACCCGGCTTGAGCTTTCTTGGCAGGGAAACCTGCAGCAGGACGTGACTTTCCTGATCCACCAACAGGACTGGGACTCGCATTGGGACGCGGACTTGCATTTGAACTCGCACAAAGCGGCATCCCTGGTATCCGATAGCGGCCAGTGGACGCAGGTTCAAGATGTAACAAGTCTTCGTCCGGGCAGTTATGCTAAAGTCGGAAAAGAGCTGTTCCTTGCGGCCGGCAGCCGGCCGGGAAGCCTAATTATTGGGAGGTGACGCCTTGCGGAATGCTCCGCGAATGGCAGAAATGGGCCTGCACTAGCTCGGCTACTAGTTAGCCCGCCAGCTCTAGCTCATCTGCTCGCTAGCTCATCTGCCCGCTAGCTCGTCTAATAGCAGCTCGTATGCTCATGAGCTCGCCCGCTAGCAAGCAGGCCCGCTTCCTATTCCATTCGCAGGGTGATAAATGCATTCACAACACTCGTAAACGATGAAGTCCATTCGAGAGGAGCTTAATGATGAACGTTAAGAAAATGCGTCTGCCGTTGAAAATAACGTTGGCCTGGCTGCTTGTGTTTTTCCTGATGGTACCGAACATTTATGCGATTGATGGGGTTTACCATTCTCCATTCGGCACGGACGATCTGTATGAAATTCAAGCGACTGAGCGCAGCCCCAGAGATCCGGTAGCGGGTGATGCGGTATTCGTCAAAATCACGACTTGGCCGATCGAGTCTGGTCAGTCGGTATGGCTGACATGGACGAAAAACGGCGTCAGTCAGCCCAATATCGGAGCCGCCTACAAATACAACAATGGAAACAACACCTACTGGGAAGCGAGCTTGGGGACCTTTGCAAAAGGCGATGTGATCGCCTATACGGTTCGCGCTAATAAGGACGGAGCGAATGAGAAGACGAGCGATCCGTTCACATTCACGGTTACGGGCTGGGAATCCGTCAGCAGCATAAGCTCAGTTACGAACAACACGAACCGGGTTGTGCTGAACGCGGTGCCGAACACAGGGAGCATGACGCCGAAAATTAATCTGTCCTTCACGGCGGATGATGTTTTCCGCGTCCAGGTGTCTCCGACAGGAACGGGGTCGCTGACCGGAGGTTTGAGCAACTATACGCTTACCGACAGCTCTACCGCTGCCTGGATTTCCACTTCCAAGCTGAAAATCAAGGTGGACAAAAATCCGTTCCGCCTGAGTGTTTATAAGCCGGATGGGACGACGCTCATTGCGCGTCAGTACGACAGTACAGTCAACCGGAATTTGTCCTGGCTGACCAATGGAAGCAGCATTATCACCAAGATGGCGGACCATTTCACCTCTCCGGCATCGGAAGAATTTTTCGGCTTCGGGGAGCGTTACAACAACTTCCGCAAGCGGGGCACGGACGTTGATACTTATGTATTTAACCAGTACAAAAATCAAAATGACCGTACTTATATGCCTATTCCGTTCATGCTGAATAGCAGCGGTTACGGTATTTTCGTAAACTCGACCTACTATTCCAAATTCCGCTTGGCGACAGAACGCCCTGACATGTATAGCTTTACGGCGGATACGGGCGGCAGCGCGAACTCAACGCTTGATTATTACTTCATCTATGGCAATGACCTCAAGGGTGTTGTCAGCAACTACACGGGTATTACCGGCAAACCTGCAGCGATTCCAAAATGGGCGCTCGGCCTGTGGATGTCGGCCAATGAATGGGATCGGCAGTCTGAAGTAGCATCCGCGATCAGCACAGCGAATGCGAACAATATTCCAGCGACCGCCATCGTGTTGGAGCAATGGAGCGACGAGAATACGTTCTACATGTTCAATGATGCGCAGTACTCGGCGAAGCCGGGGGGTAGCACGCATGCTTATTCCGACTTTATTTTCCCAGCCGCCGGGCGTTGGCCAAACCCTAAACAGATGGCTGATAATGTGCATAACAACGGGATGAAGCTGGTGCTCTGGCAGGTGCCGATTCAAAAATGGACCGCTGCTACCCATCAGCAAAAAGCGAACGACGAAGCGTATATGATCGCGCAAAATTACGCTGTGGGCGACGGAAGCGGCGGCCAATACCGTATTCCGGCTGGACAATGGTTCGAGAACAGCCTATTGCTCGACTTCACAAATGCAGCCGCTAAAAACTGGTGGATGTCCAAGCGTGCCTACTTGTTCGATGGCATCGGCATCGACGGCTTCAAAACCGATGGCGGCGAAATGGTATGGGGACGCGGGAACACGTTTGCCAACGGCAAAAAAGGCGATGAAATGCGCAATCAATACCCTAACGAATACGTTAAGGCCTACAACGATTACGCTCGTTCCAAAAAGAGCGATGCGGTTAGCTTCAGCCGCTCTGGAACTCAGGGGGCCCAAGGGAATCAAATCTTCTGGTCCGGCGATCAGGAGTCAACGTTTGGCGCATTCCAACAAGCTCTGAACGCAGGGTTGACGGCGGGAATGTCCGGCGTTCCTTTCTGGAGCTGGGATTTGGCTGGCTTCACAGGTACTTATCCATCGGCTGAGCTGTTTAAGCGCTCAACGGCGATGTCGGCCTTTACGCCGATCATGCAGTTCCACTCCGAGTCTAACGGCAGCTCCGGCATCAATGAGGAGCGCTCGCCTTGGAACGCGCAAGCCCGTACCGGCGACAACACGATTATGGGTCATTTTGCGAAATATACGAACACCAGGATGAACCTGCTTCCATACTTGTACACCGAGGCCAAGGGATCCAGTGATACGGGTGTTCCGATGATGCGCGCCATGGCGCTCGAATATCCCGCTGACAGCAACACCTATGGCCTGAACCAGCAGTATATGCTCGGCGGCAATCTGCTTGTAGCTCCGGTCATGAATCAAGGGGAAACGAGCAAAAGCGTCTATCTCCCACAAGGAGACTGGATTGATTTTTGGTATGGAGCCCAGCGTCCAGGCGGCCGCACGATCAATTATAATGCCGGAATTGATGATTTACCCGTATTTGTAAAAGCAGGCAGCATCCTCCCGATGAACTTGAACGGCCAATATCAACTTGGCGGCACGATCGGCAACAGCTTGACTACGTACAACAATCTGACGTTCCGAGTCTATCCGCTTGGCACGACTACTTACGATTGGAACGATGATATCGGAGGCTCGGTCAAAACGATTACTTCAACGGAGCAGTTTGCAGCCAATAAAGTGACGGTAAGCGTTCCTGCTATCAACTCTACAAAAACGCTGCAGGTGTACACAACCAAGCCTGCCTCAGTGACGCTTGGCGGAACGGCAATGACCGCACATAACACGCTTACTGCACTGACGGGAGCCCCTAGCGGTTGGTTCTACGATACGGTCCAAAAGCTGACCTATGTGAAGCTTGCAGCTAGCGCTTCGGCGCAAAGCGTCGTGCTGGATGGAGTCAACAAAGCGGAGTATGAGGCTGAGTTCGGCACTTTATCCGGAGTAACTACCAACTCTAATCATGCCGGATTTACGGGTACCGGTTTTGTGGACGGATTCGAGACGTCAGGAGAATCGGTTAGCTTTGACGTGAGTGTAAAATCAGCGGGAACCTACGCTCTGAAGGTCCGTTATACGGCCGGAACGAGCGCGGCTACGCGAGCTATTTACGCCAACAACGTCAAAGTTACCGACCTGGCTCTGCCAAAAACGACGGACTGGGGAACTTGGAGTACGGCAACGTTGAATGTCACGCTCAATGCCGGACTCAACACGGTCAGAGTCAATTATGACGGCAGCAATGCTGCCGGAATTAACCTGGACAATATCTCCGTGGTCGAGCAGTAGTCTTTCTAAATCTAGATGGCAGCCGGCGAGGACGCTTCTTATAAGGCCTCTTTTGCCGCTTCGCACGGCTGCCTTTTTTCACTCATTTGAAAGGTAAGGTGGCACTGAAATGAGTCCATGGAGTCATAAAATACCACGGTTATTCATTGTTGTTACAGCAAGCGCATTGATCGTATCTTCCGTGGCCGTGCTGCCAGCGCCGGCTGTTCATGCCGCCGTAACTTCTCTTGGTAATATGCTGACGTCTGCCGTCAACGGAGATACTCTTACTCTGACGGTAGACAATGGAGCAGAGCCAGGAGACGATATTTTGGTCGTGCAAGCCGTTCAGAACGGTATTTTGAAGGTTGATTATCGTCCAAACGGAGTTGCATCCAGCCCAGACACGCCGATGCTAGATCCGAACAAAACCTGGGCGGCCATCGGAGCTACGATCAATACGACATCCAATCCGATGACGATTACGACCCCAGCGATGAAAATTGAAATCTCGAAGTCGCCCGTGCGCATGACCGTCAAAAAGCCGGATGGAACGACTCTTCTGTCGGAGCCTTCCAGCGGCGGTGTGTACTCGGACGGCCTGCGGTTCGTCCACTCTCCCGCTGACAATATGTATGGCATCCGCAGCTTTAACGCTTTTGACGGTGGAGGTGATCTGCTGCGCAACAGCTCCAACCATGCTGCCCATGCCGGGGAACAAGGTGATTCAGGAGGCCCGCTGATCTGGAGCACAGCCGGATACGGCGTTCTTGTGGACAGCGACGGCGGATACCCGTATACGGAAGAGGGAACCGGCAAGCTGGAGTTTTATTACGGAGGGACGCCCGTAGAAGGGCGCCGCTATACGAAACAAGATGTAGAGTATTACATCATGCTCGGAACGCCCAAGGAAGTTATGTCCGGCGTGGCGGAAATTACGGGCAAACCGCCTATGCTGCCGAAATGGGCGCTTGGGTTCATGAATTTTGAATGGGACACAAATCAAACCGAAACGACGACCAATGTGGACCTTTATCGCGCCAAAAACATTCCTATCGACGGCTACGCGATCGATTATGACTGGAAAAAGTACGGAGAGAACAATTACGGCGAGTTCGCTTGGAACACAGCTAATTTCCCTTCCGCTTCTACGACCGCCTTGAAAACGGCGATGACCGCCAAAGGCATCAAGATGATCGGAATTACGAAGCCGCGTATCGTGACAAAAGACGCTTCAGGCAACGCTACCGTGCAGGGCACGGATGCAGCCAACGGGGGTTACTTTTACCCGGGTCATAACGAATATCAGGACTATTTTATTCCCGTAAACGTACGCAGTATCGATCCTTACAACGCCGCGCAGCGCACCTGGTTCTGGAACCAATCCAAAGATGCGTTCGACAAAGGGATTGTCGGATGGTGGAACGACGAGACGGACAAAGTATCCTCTGGATCGGCTTCCTACTGGTTCGGTAATTTCACGACGGCGCATATGTCCCAAGCACTGTATGAGGGGCAGCGGGCTTATACTTCAGGCAACCAGCGTGTGTGGCAGACGGCCCGTACGTTCTACCCTGGAGCGCAGCGATTCGCTACGACTCTCTGGTCAGGCGATATTGGGATTCAGTACAACAAGGGAGAGCGCCTCGACTGGGCAGCAGGAATGCAGGAGCAGCGTGCGGTGATGCTGTCTTCGATTAATAATGGTCAGGTAAAATGGGGCATGGATGTTGGCGGCTTCAATCAACAGGATGGCATGATCAATAATCCGAATCCTGATCTGTACACCAGATGGGTGCAGTTCAGCGCGCTTACGCCGGTATTCCGTGCTCATGGCAACAACCATCAGCAGCGGCAGCCTTGGTACTACGGCCCAACTGCGGAAGAAGCGTCTAAAGCAGCGATTCAGCTGCGCTATTCGCTGATTCCTTACATGTATGCTTATGAAAGAAGCGCCTTCGAAAATGGAAATGGGTTAGTTCGCCCGTTAATGCAGGAATATCCGGGTGACGCTCAAGCCAAAAACTATACGGATGCCTGGATGTTCGGCGATTGGTTGCTGGCTGCTCCTGTAGTCGACAAACAGCAGACGATCAAGGATATTTATTTGCCGGCAGGCACCTGGATTGATTACTCAAGAGGTAATGTGTTGTCCGGAGGAGGGACAATTCGTTACCCAGTTAATCCTGATACGCTGACGGATATTCCGCTGTTCATCAAGAAGGGCGCGATCATTCCTTCGCAAAAAGTGCAGGATTACGTAGGGCAAGCTCCAGTCACAACGGTCGATGTGGATGTTTTCCCTAATACGACGCCGTCCAGCTTTACGTATTATGACGACGACGGAGGCAGCTACAATTACGAGAGCGGCGCCATTTTCAAACAAGCGATGACGGCTCAGGACAACGGGGCAGGCGCGATGAGCTTCAATCTTGGAGCGAAAAATGGCACTTATACACCGCCGCTTCAGTCCTATATCGTGAAGCTGCATGGAGCCGCAGGCAATGCGGTGACAAGCAACGGCGCAGCAATGACGTCGTACGGCAGCCTGCAAGACTTGAAGGCTGCCGCGGGTGAAGGCTGGGCCAAAGGCAAGGATGTATATGGCGATGTCACCTATGTGAAGCTGGCTGCGGGAGCAGCTTCAGCTAAGGCAATTGCCGTGAGTGGCAGCAGCCCTGCAAGCGCTGCGGACATCCAGTACGAAGCGGAGGAGGCTTCGCTCTCGGGCAATACAGTGGCGACCAAAGCGGCCGTCAACACGAATCGTTCCGGTTATACCGGAAGCGGATTCGTGGACGGACTGTCCAATCCAGGAGCGGCGGTTACTTTTTATCCTAAGGTCAAAGCTGGTGGAGATTATAATGTTTCGCTCCGTTATGGTAACAGTACGGGTTCGGCCAAAGCGGTTAGTATCTTTGTGAATGGTAAACGGGTGAAGTCGACCTCATTGCCGAATTTGGCTAGCTGGAATACATGGGGCACGCAAAGCGAGGTGCTGCCGCTTACCGCAGGCACGAACATCGTGACGTATAAGTTTTACTCGGAAGCAGGGGATACCGGCGGTGTGAATCTCGATAACGTGTCGATTCCACTCTCAGCTGCTGTTGGCAAGTATGAGGCGGAAAGCGCCGAGCTTACCGGAGGAAGCGCAGTGAACCAGAACCATTGGTTCTACAGCGGAACCGGATTCACGGAAGGCATGAGCGCAGCGGGTTCACAGGTTAAATTTACGGTGCAGGCTCCGGCAGCGGGGGGCTACCAGCTCGCCCTGCGTTATGCCAATGGGAGTGGGTCCGCGAAGAGCCTTAGCACTTATGTCAATGGTGCAAAGGTGGGCCAGAACAACTTCGCAAGTCCCGGCGCCAACTGGAATGTATGGCAGGATAACATCCAGAACGTGACGCTAAGTGCTGGTGCCAATACCATTGCCTTCAAGTATGATGCCGGCGACAGCGGCAACATTAATCTCGATCGCCTCCTATTGTCCTCGGCCGCTCCTGGTACTCCGGTATCCGAGCTGAACCTGCTGGACAATGGTAGCTTCGAGCGAGATTCGGGCCAGAACAGCAACTGGGCGGAATGGCATCCGGACACTCAAGCGGTAGCTTACGGAGTCGACAGCGGCTCAACAACGAATCCGCCGGAATCGCCTTGGGCCGGAGACAAGCGGGCATATTTCTTTGCTGCCGGAGCTTACAAGCAGAGCATTCACCAGACGGTCAACGTTCCGGTCAATAATGCCAAGTACAAATTCGAAGCATGGGTACGGATGAAAAATGCGACGCCAACAATAGCGAGAGCGGAGATTCAGAACTATGGCGGCTCGCCTGTTTACGCCAATATTACCGGTGATGGAACCTGGAAATACATTAGCGTCAGTGACATTCAAGTTACGAATGGGCAGATCGACATCGGGTTTTATGTGGATTCTCCAGGTGGAACTACCCTGCACATCGATGATGTGAGGGTGACGAAGCAATAGATGGAATAGATGTATGATGAGCAGCTCTCTGCGCCTGCATTATGGGCTGTGGGGAGCTGTTTTAAGGTATAGACATGCTCTTTTAAGCGTGGTAAAAAGGGGAGAATAACCGCGAGGCTAATACCCAATTTCGTGATTTTTAATCCTTTTTTTTAAGTTCTAAAGGAATTCGACACATTTTACCGAACCTTTAGTAGTAAAGAAACGCTAAAAGGGTGAGTGACGGATGAAAAGTATTGGAATCGTTCGTTTAATTGATGAGCTGGGACGCATTGTCTTGCCTATCGAACTTCGTCGAATGTTGGAGCTGAACGAGGGCGATCCGGTCGAGTTTTTCATGGATGAGGCAGCGAAGCGCCTCGTGCTGCGCAAATTCCGCTCGCAGGAATGTTTGTTTTGCCAATCAACGGAAGCGCTCGCTTTTTTCAAAAATCGATTCATCTGTGGTAGCTGTCTAGCGGATGCTTCACCGAAACCTTCTTTACTCCGAAATGCTGAGGCTCAGCAACGGACAGCAGAGAACAAGGCTGCAGTGGGATTCGGGAGTTCGGTAGCGTCACGCAGTAATGTTACGCATCCGTCAGCGGGAGTTTTCGCAAAACCTCAGGTAGCCGCAACTCGGACGGAATCGGTCGGTCAACCTAACGCAGAACGGCGAGCAGGGGGTCCGTCAGCATCCCTGGCGGCAGGCTTTTTGAGTCAGCAAAGCAAAGGTGAGCAGACAGCCAGACGCCTGGCCGAAGTCATGCAATCTCATCCTCGGGCTTCACAAGGGGAATGGGCTCGGATGCTCGGCATCTCGCAAGGCAGGGTCAGTCAATTATTACGAACGATGAAATAATTTCATTCAACAAAGAGGGGGATAACTTGAGGTGCCAATGGGCAGCTTAAGTTATCCCCCTTTAACACGTCCAGTGCTCACAAGCCTGAACCCCAATAAAGGTGCTCCTCTCTTTGGTGATGTGTTCACGACAAACACATTCTGCCAAAGATCAGGGCACTTTTTTTGTTTTTTCTCAATGGCAATTATAGAGGTTTATTAATTTTTTTTTAAAAATATTTAAAATTTGATCTTCGAAACCGATGTAGTAATGGTAACGATAATAGGAATATGTAACTATCTTATGGTTCAATAGTCTTATATAAAAGGTCCATTCGCAGGCTTTTTAATCAAATTAGGAATGCTAGATATTCTATTATTGATATTTATATGATCATATACCAATAGACAAAATGGTTGGAAAATAGTGTGAATATACATACTATATACCATGCACATGAAGGCTGGCTATCCCACTGGAAGGGGTGGTTAAGAGAGAGAATAGTTCAGCAAGTCAACGAAATCATGAATATATCTTAGGGGGAAAAACATGCGTAGTTCAATGAAAAAAGGGTCAGTTTTGTTAATGACAACAGTAATGTGCTTTTCAATTTATGGGGAATCTGTTAATGCAGCTAATCGTCCTACGACGATGGCGCCGAACGGAATTGTTACAACACCTCATTATTTAGCTTCCGCTGCAGCGCTCGAAGTGCTTGAAGAGGGTGGTAATGCGGTTGATGCAGCGATTGCTGCACAAGCGACACTCGCGGTTGTATATCCGCAATACACGGGTATCGGCGGAGATGCATTCTGGCTTGTTTACAACGCGAAGACGAAAGAGCTTAAAGCGTTGAATGCAAGTGGTCGTTCCGGCGAGAAGACAACAATTGACTTTTATAAAAATAAGGGCTTTGAAAAAATTCCTTCCCGCGGCTATCTAGCAGCTAACACCGTTCCAGGGACAGTATCGGGTTGGGGTGAAGCTTACAAATATGCAGAAAAAACGATGAACTTGTCCATGGACTGGGATGACCTGATGGAACGCGCAATCAGTTATGCGGACAAAGGTTACCCTGTAACTCCTAACCAAGAAAGATGGACAAACTCTGCTATCGATCCAACCGATAAAGAGCTTAAAGACTTGGGACGTTTTGAATCGTTCAGCAAAGTTTTCTTGAAGCCGGATGGCAAGCCTTACAAAACAGGCGAAATGATGGTACAAAAAGACTTGGCGAAAACGTTGAAGCGTATTGCTAAAAACGGCGCTAGTGAATTTTACAAAGGTGAAACCGGTAAATTGATCGCTGCTGACATTCAAGCTAACGGCGGCTCCTTGACTCGTAAAGATTTCATTGATCACAAAGCGGATTGGGTTAAACCAATTTCTGTCGACTACCGTGGCTACCAAGCTTACAACGTTCCACCGAACTCTCAAGGTATGGCTTCCTTGTCTATCTTGAACATTTTAAACAACTTTGACCTGAAGAAAATGGGCGATGGTTCAGCTGACTACTACCATGTTATGGTTGAAGCAACTAAGCAAGCTTTTGCTGATCGTGACAAATATTTGACTGACCCAGACTTCAATAAAATTCCAGTTGATGATCTGCTTTCTAAAGAGCACGGTAAAAACCTCGCGGCACGCATTGATATGAACAAAGCTGCAGAGAACGTTAAACCGCTTGACCCTAAAGGCGATACCGTTTGGCTCGGAATTGTTGATAAAGACGGCAACGCTGTATCCGTTATCCAAAGTCATTACTTTGACTGGGGTGCAGGCGTAGTTGCAAAAGACACAGGCGTTCTATTGCAGAACCGTGGCAGCTTCTTCTCCTTGGATAAGAATCACGTAAACGACCTGGAGCCTAAGAAACGTACGTTCCATACGCTCAACCCTGCCATGTTGATGAAAGACGGCAAACCGTATATGTTATACGGCACACAAGGCGGCGAGGGACAACCTCAAACACAAGCATCATTAGTAACGCGTTATGTTGATTTTGGCTTGTCGGTTCAAGATGCAATTGAAGCACCAAGATGGTTGCATGGCCGTAACTGGGGAGAGTCAGTTAACGGATTAAGAATGGAAGGCCGTATCCCGCAATCCGTAATGGATGAATTGGTTCGTCGCGGTCATCCAGTGAAAAAGATTGACGACTACACAGACCAAGTTGGTCAATCCGGTATGGTTGTGATTGATCCGAACACAAATGTTAAGTTTGCTGGCGCTGACCCACGTGGTGAAGGTGCGGCTTTAGGCTATTAATCAGTTTAAGGCATAATTAATTTCAAGTCCGTATGAAGAGGTTGTCAAGAAAGGTAGCTAGGGTAGATTACCTTGACGACCTCTTCAACATGCCTAATTCGTCTCATGCGACCAGAAAATAAGGCTGTGAAAAAAGATTCAGAGAAATATCTGACCAGAAAAGGGAGGTATGAGGTAATGAAAGAAAATGTAAAATCAAATGAGAAGGTTGTATCCACCGTTAATTTAGTGGGCAAGGTGCTTAAGGGTAAGCTTAAAAATCGACTAATAACTTGGTTTATTGTCGTGTCCCTTATTCCCCTTCTCCTCACCTCAGTATTTGTATATAGTACAGCGTCATCCAAATTGATTGAAAAACAAAGTGATTCCTATGTTTCGCTTGTGAAAAGTAGAGCTGAAATGATGGATCAGTATTTTAAAGAGCGTATGAGTGAAATGAAAATCCTCGCAACTACGACTGATATCCGTGCAGAAGATACTGCGAAAAAGATGACATTTATCCAAAGTTTAAAACAGAACGCCCCGCACTATGACGGTAACACATTTATCGGTATGGATGGCCTTGTGAAAGCAGACACATTTGAGAAGAGTGTTGGCATTGATTTAGGCATGAGGCCTTTCTTTAAAAATGCAATGGAAGGAAAAGAAACATACACGGATGTTATTTTAGCGAAGACGACAGGTCAACGCTCGATTATTGTAGCCGTACCTGTAAAGCAGGCGGATGGAAAAGTGACGGGCGCCTTAACTGGACTAGTCAATTTCGAAAAGTTTACTAGCGAGATTTTTAAAAGCTTGTACATTGACAATGGGGTAGGGTATCCGATTGTCATAGACAGTTCAGGGAAGATTCAACTCCACAAAAATAAAGAATTAATCGGAAAGACGGCCCAGGAAGCGAAGTTGCCGTCAGGATTAGTTAATATTTTGGGTCAAAAAAAGGCTGAAGCAACGTCTTTTGACTACTCGGATGCTGGAGAAGAGTATACCGTTGCGTATGCTCCAGTTCCTACCACAGGATATAACATCTATATGAACATTCCCGAAGATTCGATTACAGCAGCCGTTTCTTCTATTAAATGGTCGGTGTTCATTATCGTAGTTGCCGTCTGTTTGGTTGTCATCCTGCTTGCCTACTTTATCGCACGGCAGATTACGCGTCCGATCGTAGCGGTTGCGGAAGCGGCGGAGCGTGTATCTAACGGCGATCTGAATCAAGTAGAATTAGCCGTGAAGTCGAATGATGAAGTTGGCAAGCTGACTAGCGCAGTAAATACGATGATTCGTACGTTGCGTCAGTTTATTCAGCAAGTTAATCGTACAGCTGAAAATGTAGCAATATCTGCAGAGGAACTGTCTGCTAATGCAGAGCATACGAGCAAGGCGACGGAACATATTGCAATGTCGATTCAAGAGGTAGCAGATGGTTCTGATCAGCAAGTAAATAACGTGGAAGAAAGTGTGCGTTCAATCCATCAAGTTGCCCAAGGGGTTCAACAAATATCAAACAACGCTCAGAGTGTTGCTAATTCTGCTTTGAACGCTTCGGAAAGTGCTGAAATGGGTAACCGTAAATTACAATCGGTCATGCTGCAAATGCAATCGATACAACATACCGTTAACACGATAAATGGTACCGTTAAGCAGTTGGGACAGCGCTCGTCTGCCATCGACAATATCGTTCAGGTCATCTCTGGTATTGCGGCGCAAACGAACTTGTTGGCGCTGAATGCTGCGATTGAGGCGGCACGTGCTGGTGAGCAAGGACGCGGCTTTGCAGTCGTAGCTGGTGAGGTACGCAAGCTATCCGAGCAATCGGCTCAATCAACGCAGCAGATTGCTAAGCTGCTCGCTTCCATTCAGAGCGAGACCGCGATAGCGATTGATTCAATAGAAGCAGGCACGCGTGAAGTTGCGATTGGCATGGATGTCGTGAACCAAGCAGGTGCAGCGTTTACTGAGATATTAGATTCTGTTCAGCAAGTAGCTACTCAAATTCAAGAGGTAACGACCTATTCGCTCCAGATGAACAGCAACACGGAACACGCTGTTGAGCAGGTGAATGTTATTACCGAAATTGCCGGACGTTCAGCAGAGGGGACACAAAATGTATCGGCTGCAACGGAGGAGCAATTGGCGGCAATGGAGCAGGTAAGTGCTTCGGCAACATCGTTAGCAGAGATGGCAGAGGATTTGCAATCTTACTTGCGCCAATATAAAGTGTAGGGGGAAGGGGCGATAAGCCCCTTTTTTTACGTGTTGGAAGTATAGAAAATAGCACCGCCATGCGTTCAAGGTGTTGTCACACATGGCGGTGCGGCATTTCTCTATAATGAAAGACAGAACCCCGCATGTAATGCGGAAGGAGGTTAATCGCTCTGAAACAGACTCCCGATTCGTACAAGCCGACGACAAAGCGTAATTTTACGACTTGGATCATCGGTATTTCCTTAGTCGCGAACTTTGTTATTCTAATGCTGTTTTTTGGACCGGTCGGTTATAAAGGCAGTCTTTCCTGGGATATCACGATTCTGCCGAGGATCAATGCTATCTTGAACAGCTTCACGTTCATCTTCCTTGTGGCGGCTCTTGTGTCGATCATCCGCAAAAACATCAAGCTGCACAAAGGTTTCATTCTAGCTGCGTTCACTTCGACGCTGCTGTTCCTCGTCACCTACTTGACCTTCCACTACCTGTCTCCGGAGACAGCGAAGTTTGGCGGAGAAGGTATTTGGCGCCCGATTTACTTTACCATTCTCATCACGCACAGCTTCCTTGCTGCGGTCATTGTGCCACTGGCATTGTTCTCTCTTGTATGGGGCTGGACGAATCAGGTGCAAAAGCATAAGCGCATCGTGCGGTGGACGATGCCGATCTGGCTGTACGTCAGCTTTACTGGCGTCATCGTGTATCTATTCATGGCGCCATATTATGTAAACGGCTAAGCTGCTTTCAATGCAGCTGGCCAGAGGGCCTAGCCGGAGCGCTGGTCTCAAAGCGCTATGTACTGGAGATCTCTCGGAGCTCCTCGGAACCACTAAGCATGCTGGCTTCCCATAGGGGAGCGTCGATTATCTCGTGCTCCGGCCTGACGAACGGAGTGCAGTTCACACAACCTAAAAAACCCTCCCAACCGGGAGGGTTTTTTAGGTTCAAATGCAGTAACACAAAGCATTATTACAGGGCAGTAATGCAAAGTAATACCATCATTTGCCCAAGTTCTGCACTTGCTCCAGGATCGAGGAAATTTGTCCTACGGTCTGTCCTACCTGCGACTGCTTCAGTGTTTCTGCAGTCAGCTGACCGGATTGCGCCGTCGCCATCAAATTGGTGAGTTGTCCGTCCAGCGTGGCGTTATACTGTTCCAACTTGGCGTCAATACTTTCGGCGAATGCCGGTGGAGTGAGGCTGTTGAATGTGGCAATGTCAGCCTGCATAGCTGTAATTTCGGATTCCAGATTGGCGAGAGCGTCTGGACTGGTCAGCGCTTCCTGGGCGAGAGTCGGCAGCTGTTGGGAAAACTGAGTTGCATCATTAATATAAGCAGTTGCATCGTTCACATAAGAAAGGGAGTCATTGACTTTGTTGAGTCCTTCATCGACACTGCCTGGAAGAGAGCATCCAGCCAGCAATGCGGGCGCGAGGATTAGCGCCATTAGCCATCTTTTGGACATCGGTTCTTCATCCTTCCGCGAGTTTATAACTCGTTTATACTGAATCAGACCAGGAATGGTTTCAGTTTTTGCCAGTAAGCCAGCTTTCCATACGTGGGCTTAGGGTATACTGCTAGGTACTTGATATGATGATGCCTCGTTAGAATGGCTATGATTGACTCCGTTTGGAAAAAAGAGAAGACATCAACATTATTTTCCTAACGGTTAAAAATGAAATTGTTGACAAAATCGTTGGCCTTGAGCTTGACGTTGATGACTTTTTGTTACCTGTTCCTGGTTTATACAACCCATCAGCAGGGATGGTATACTGGCGATATGAGGCAAGATCAGCTGTAAGGAGGAATTAGGTTTTTATGGAGCAGTCACCGAAGCACGAACAAGAGCAAGCCGGGCCTGAGCAGAAGATCGCACAGTGGATGGTGGACGAGATCCGTGACAAGAGCCTTCTGCGTCAGGAAGATGCCATTGCGCATGTGCGCAGCCATTATGGAGATCAGTATGTGTTCGTGAACGAGCAAGGGAACGCATCGCTGGAAAAAGAGGTCAAGAAAGCCTTCCGCAAGCTGCACCGCGGCAGGATCGCTTGGGATAGAGACGGTTTTTTCTGGGCTTGGACATAGGCATCGACATAAGCATGAACATGAGTATGAACAGAGGGCGGGGTTGGCAGGAGTAGGGCTGCTGCTCTCGAGCCCTTTTTTTATTTCGGGTTCAGGTAACCTTTTTACGCTGAAATGGCACTATACCCTGACACGGAAAAAAGGAGCCTACAAGGGATGGAAGATACGGTGAATCGGGCGGCCGCCGGAGATCGCGCCGCTTGGGAGGAGCTGGCGGTCCGATCTTTGCCGCTGGCAAGGGCAGCAGCCCGCAGCCGTTTGCGTGATGCTGCGCTGGCGGAGGACGCCGTTCAGGAGGCGCTGCTCGAAGCCTTTCTTAATCTTCACAAGCTGCGGGAAGCAGAGGCTTTCCCGGGTTGGCTGGGACGCATCGTTGAGCGGCAATGCTGGAGACAGCTGCGCAAGCTGCAAGCGGGCACGGTCTCCTATGAGGAGCAGCAGGCTCGGGATGACGGCGCGATGCCGCTGCCGGAACAGGCGGTGCGTAGTGAGACGGCGCAGCTGGTGCGGGAATCGCTGGCGGCGCTTCCGCCCGGGCAGCGGCTGGCTGCGGAGTTATTTTACTTGGAGGGTTATTCGCTGAAGGAGCTGTCGTCGTATCTGGACCGCCCGGAGGCTGTGCTGCGCAAGCGGCTGTTCGACGCCCGACGCAAGCTGAGAAGTGCTCTGCCGCTTACCGATGCGGCTTCCGTGATTCAGGATTTGTACGGGAGGAATACGAGGATGCTGCATATCGTGAATGGGGACTTCGTTGGGGACAAGCTGCGGAAGTACGGGCTCGAGGGCGACATTTTGGTCTGGAGGGAAGTTTACTCGTTTGGTCCGGTCAGTGAGCGCTTGATCGGTGAGGGTGTTGACCGGAAGAGAAGGGCCGCTTATCTGGAAAAGACGTTCGGCATCCCGCAGGCGGAATATCTGGAGGGCTGCAAGTACCAGGAGGAGAAACTTGAGGCATACCGGGAGCAAAAAGGTCAGATTATCCTATGGTTTGAGCATGACCTGTTCGATCAGGCGATGCTTGCAGCGCTGCTGCATCGGCTGTCGGAATGGCCGGATGCCGCCGAGGGCCGCATCAGCCTGCTCTGCATCGGGGAATATCCCGGTGTGGAGCCTTTTCTGGGGCTGGGTCAGCTATCGTCCGAGCAGCTTGGTCGTCTGAGCGGCAGCTGGAGTCAGGTGTCAAGGCGTGAGCTGGAGCTTGGCCGCGAGCTGTGGCGCGCCTATACCGCCGCAACCCCGCTGCCGATGCAACAGCTGCTGGATGGCGATCTGTCACCGCTTCCCTATGCGGCTGCGGCATTCAAAGCTCATCTGTCTCGGCTTCCGTCGATGCAGGACGGGCTTGGAATAGAGCAGCGCACTACACTGGAGCTGCTGCGGGAGTTCGGGCCGATGAGTCCGCTAGAACTGTTCGGGCTGTTTGGACCGAGGCTCCATCAGTTAGGCTCCGGCGACCTGCAGTATTGGCATATACTGCGAGGCATGTTACGGGGCGAAGCTCCGCTGTTGCAGATGGAAGGAGAGAGCGCTTTGCCGCTCTACAAGGAGGATTCATCCGGGCTGGAGCGAAACCTGCTGAAGGTGACGGAGCAAGGGCTGGCAGCGCTGGAAGGCCGATTCCAAAGTGACGCGGCAGACAGATTGCGGGACGAAGCGGCAGGTCCATTGCTGAGCATAACGATGGATGGAGAACAGGAAGAAGAATGGCTAGGTGGTGTTCGCTTAAGCGCCGGTAAAACGTGCTGGCTATGGGATTTGGAGCAGCAGCGCACCATAGAAATGGAAGCGGATAACTAAGGGAACGGCTAGCGACGGACAATACCCAAAAGGCCTGATGGGCAAGAAATGTCGCCGCTTTCAGAAAATTTACCTTTTAACTGGAAGGCTTGTTGCAATTGCTTTCTTGAATATGCTACCATAACCGTAATAACCACTCGGCTGAATCTTCATATTAGTTGCGTTATTGTTCAATAACCGAATGAATATGTTGCATCTCAGATACAAAGGTTAGAACCCAGCAAGGCAGGAGGTGTCACATATGCAAAGAGGTACTGTGAAATGGTTCAACGCTGAGAAAGGCTACGGCTTTATCGAGATGGAAGGCGGAAGCGACGTATTCGTACATTACTCCGCAATCACGGGCGAAGGCTTCAAAACGCTTGACGAAGGTCAAGCTGTTGAGTTCAACGTTGTTGACGGAAGCCGTGGACCACAAGCTGAGAACGTTGTAAGACTGTAGTCTTATTGACGATCCGGATTGTAAGAAGGGCTGCTCCTCATCCTAGGATGAGTGAGCAGCCCTTTTTTTGTGTTATTACCGTACATCCGAGACAGGAATCAGCGACCAGAGCTGTCCGAGCTGCCAGGCAAGCAAGCTGGATAGCAGGATGTAGATGGCATACCAGGCATCGGCGGCAGACAGGGAATATTGGTAAAAATAAGTGCGTTGCCCGGAGCCGCTACTGAACCGTTTGGCCTCCATGGCGGCGGCGGTGCGGTGAGCGCGCCGGATACACTGCGCCAGCAGGGGAATGGCGTACATACGCAACCGCTCGTACCAGCCGCGGATGCCGCGTGGGCGGCGACCGCGGATTTGCAGCGCCTGTCGCAGCGTGACGAACTCCTCCGCCAGCAGCGGCAGCATGTTGAAGGCCGCAAGGAAGCTGTAGGCGTAGCGCGGCGGCAGTCGCAGCTGCTGCATGAGCGAGTAGAACAGAGCGACAGGGCGCGTCGTCAGCGCGAACGTCAGGCCGACAGCCGCTACCTGCAACGAGCGGAAGCCGAGATGCAGACCCCGGTAGAAGCTCTCCTCCGTAATGCGAATGAAGCCGTATTGGAACCAGAGCGTCTCGCCGGTGCCGAACATCATCATCCCCGTAGCCGAGCTGACGAATAACAGGAGGAAGGGCGAGGCGTACAGTAGCAGCCGCAAGGGCGGATGGCCGGAAAAGAATAGCAGCGGCAGCAGAGCCGCGATGGTGAGAGTGATCATCACGTTGGGGTTATGCGTCAGCAGCACAACGAGAAAGAGCAGCGCAGAGACGATCAGCTTATGAGCGGGATTGACGCGATGCAGCCAGGTCTCCTGATGCGGAAAGGTGAGGTTCATCTCGTTGCGGCTCCTTTCGCTAGCGGCACAAGCTCAGGGATAGACTGGGTAGGGAACGCTTGGAAAGGGGCTTCTGCTGGTGCTTGCCCATGCTCTTCCCTCACTTCCCCGTCCACGATCCGCCAGTGGCGGGTCGCAAAGCGGCTTACAAGCTCAGGATCATGCGTAATCATCAGAATGGCACAGCCGTCCCGGCGAAGCTCCTCCAACTGCTCCATCATCGAGACCGTTCCTGCGGCGTCAAGGCCGAAGGTCGGCTCATCGAGCAGCAGCAGCCGCTGGCCGCGAGCCATGGCGGAGGCGACGCTGAGGCGGCGTTTTTGACCCATGGAGAGTTGATAAGGATGCCGCAAGCCGAGCCCGTTCAAGGAAAAGTGATCCATTAGCTGCTGGACACGCCCTGTGCGCTCGGAGCCTTGCAGCGTCTCCGGCAGTGAGTAGTCGAGTTCTGCGCTCACACTGTCGGTTACGAGCTGGAACTCGGGATTTTGGAAGCAGTAGGCGGCATGCTCCGCCGCCTGCCTTGGTTTGCGCAGCCGGCGCTCCGGCACGCCGCATAAGTGAAGCTTGCCCTCGCTGCGAACCAGGCGCATAATTGCCAGCAGCAGCGTGCTTTTCCCGGCGCCATTGGCTCCGGTCAAGGCGATCCAGTCGCCAGGAAAGACGCGGAGCCGCTCGGCCCGCACTTTGATCTGGCGGCCGCGCAGCCCGGCGAAGCCGTCCAGCTCCAGCAATGGGGCTGGGGGCGCGGCGCAAGCGTTGCTGGCAGCCGCTGCATGCCCGGCAGAAGCGAAGCTTCCGAGCGGCTTTTTCCCCTGAGCATAATCATCCCAGAACCCGGGATACCAGATGCCGTATTGTTGCAGTTGGCTGCGGCAATCGCGGAAAATCTGCTCCGGCGGGCCGTCCGCCTCAATCGAGCCGTCCGGCGCGAACAGCAAGACGCGGTCCATGTCGCGGGCGATCAGCTCGATTTTATGTTCCACGATGATGACGGTGCGTCTGCTCCAAATGTTCCGCAGCGCGTCCCATACTTGAGTGGTGCCTTCCTCGTCGAGCAGCGCGGTCGGCTCGTCAAGAAGCAGTGTATCCGGCTCAACCGCCAGCATAGAGGCGACGGCCAGACGTTGCTTCATGCCTTGCGACATAGTAGCGATCGCCGTATGGGCATTGTCCAGCTGCAGACCAGCCTCGTCCAGACAGCGGGAGATCAGGCCCGGTATCTCCTCGCGCGGCACGCCGCGATTTTCAAGAGCAAAAGCAATCTCCTCATCCGCATAAGGCATGCAGAACTGCGCATCAGGATCCTGAAATACATAACCGGAACGCTCCGGCACGACGAGCTGCTCCGCTTTCAAAGGGATCGGCACGATGGAGGGCATGAGCCCACCCAGTACTTGCAGCAGCGTGGACTTGCCGCAGCCGCTCGGCCCGAGCAGCAGCACCTTTTCCCCTTGATGGATCGTCACGTCAAGGTCGCGGAACAGCAGCGGCGCTTCATCTCCGGGGTATTTGAGCCGAAGACGGCTCGCCATGGCTGCGACAGGGCGAGGAATAGCGCTCATCGATCAGCCCTCCAGCGCGTCATAATCCTTGGCTGATGCGGGCCGCAGCAGGTTCAGCACTCCCGTGCGCTCAAGCGCACGAGCCAGCGCCCAAGCGAACAGGCCGGCGATGATGATGCTGCCCAAGACGCGCATGGAGATGAACAGCGCATAGTTCCAGAACGCCAGCTGGTCGATATAACCGTAATGACGGTCGATGAAGATCGAGGCGACGGCAGAGCCGATGGAAGCGAGAATGGCGACGAGCGGACCGGCTTTACGATACAGGAACATGGCGAAAAACAGTTCGGCTCCAAGCCCCTGGAACAAGCCGTACCAAAGGGTGGAGATTCCCCATGATCCGCCGAGGAACGCCTCAATGGCGGCAGCGGATATTTCGGCAAGAATCGCAACGCCCGGCTTGCGGATAATGAGGAAGGCGAATGTGCCAGCCATGAACCACATCCCGTAGCTGAGCTGTTCCGCATGCGTGCCGAATGGCTTCAGCACATCGTACATCGGACCCCAGATTTTGTAGATGAGGCCGAACACGACGGAGATGACAATCGTTACGAGAATGTCGGTGAGCGTGAGTCCTTTGGAATTGCCGCCGGGGCGGATAGAGGTTGGTGCAGTGGACATGAACTTCAGCTTCCTTTCGAGATGGGAGTGGAATTTTCCACAGAATGCATGGCCCGGAGCATTTCGGCAGAAAGGGCAAAAAGCCCGCCGGAAGCCGGCGGGCAGATCGAACGTAACAAGCGCGCATGGAAGCTGTAAAACGGCTTCCCCCTGTCCTTGAGGACGGCTGCAGCCTGCCTCAACAGCGAATGGACTCGGCGGAGGGATGGTTGTCCCAGCCGGAGCCTCTCGTTAACTCGGAAGGCGAAGCTTGGTGTGCGCGATGCATTCTCTCTACGCTGGCATTACCCAGATCAGATCAATGGTCAGCGGCATACGGCCGCAGTCTCAGCCCGACTTAATCGAGCACCCATGCATGCTATGAAATTGATCTAACTATACCCTGAAATGGATAAAGCGGCAATAGGTGGGAATAAGCAGGCGCATAGCTCCGTTATGGTACTGTTGCATTGGCACTGGCGCGCGGGTAAGCTGGAAGTACAAGGAGGGATTGACGAATGAAATACAGACGTCTAGGCAAAACCGACCTGAATGTATCGGTCGTTGGCATCGGAACTTGGCAGTTCGGCGGGGAATGGGGCATGGACTTCTCGCAGGACGAGGTCGACGCTATCCTCGATAAGGGCGCAGAGCTCGGCATCAATCTGATCGACACGGCGGAATGTTACGGAGATCATCTGTCGGAGGAGTTCATCGGGCGATATCTGAGTCGCCGCAAGCGTGAGGACTGGATTGTCGCCACGAAGTTCGGCCATCACTTCCATGAGCGGTTCACGCGCACGGATGTGTTCACGGCGGATGATGTTGTGCGCCAGCTGGACGCCTCTTTGAAAGCGCTCCAGACGGACTATGTGGATCTGTACCAGTTCCACTCCGGGCCGGATGCGGTTTTTGACAATGATGAGCTTTGGACCGTGTTGGACAAACAGATTGCAGCGGGCAAAATCAGGCATCTGGGCACCTCCATCGGCAGCAACGACAACCTGCATCAGACGGAGGCGTCCACGCAAGTTGGCTCCAAAGCGATTCAGGTCGTCTACAATCGCCTTGATCGGACGCCTGAGGAGCGCGTATTTCCATCCTGCCAGGCTCAGGATCTCGGCGTGTTGGCGCGTGTGCCGCTGGCGAGCGGTTATTTGAGCGGCAAATATAAACCTGGCACAGAATTCGGCGCGACCGACGTGCGCCATCGTCATGATGCGGAGCTGGTGCAGCGCCGTCTGGAAGAGGTGCAGCAGATCGCCCGTGAGGAAGTGCCGCAAGGCGTGAACATGGCAGCTTGGGCGCTGGCTTGGTGCCTGCGTCATCCCGCAGTAACGAGCGTCATTCCCGGCTGCAAAAATCCAGAGCAGGTACAGGGCAACGCCGATGCGGTGGAGCTTGTGACTGAACCTCATCCGCAGGATGTGGCAGCTCCGGTGCGTGGTTAGAGCGTTATCCATTCCATGCACAAAAGACCTCCCGTTCCGCAGCGATGCGGATCAGGGAGGTCTTTTTGCATGAACCATTTTAAACCATACTAGCGAACGATAATCTGATACGGATATTCTCCAATTTGCAGCTGTCCTTTTTGCGTGCCTTCTATAATAATTTCTGTTTTGAAAACATCCGACTTTTTATCCGAGCCAAACCAGACCCTCTGGCAAACAGCCAGAATGAACAATCCTTCTTCATCTCCTAAAGCTCCAAATGTATCATAGCTGTTTTTGTAGCCATCGATGGAGAGGGCGGATGTCAGCAAGTCCTTCGTACCTGGCACATCGTTAACGACGAGCCCAATTTCGCTAATATTAAGTAAATCTTTGCTTGAAAAAGGAGCTGAGCTGGTATGATCGAGAGTGTGCCTGGCAATGAATTCAACAATATTATGGGCGGAATCGTAAAAGTAAATTGAAGTTGAATTCCAGGTTTGTGAAAAGGATGTTTTCGAGTTGTTCGGCAAGTCAGCAATTTCAATGCAAGCGGAGTTTAGCCAAGCTATGGATTCATCCATTTTGTTGCCGGGAATGTTAAAAGCAAAATGATAAAACGGGTTCTCCCCGGTAGCTTCCGCCTGTTCAAACGTTAATTGCGATTGCCCAACTTGTACGGTGAATGCAGTCTTTGACTGCTCTACAAGAGAAAGCTCGAGTATTTCCGTGTAAAATCTCTTGAGCTGTTCCAGCTCACTCGTGAGCAGTTTTAGAGCCTGTATCCGCAAAAAATCTCCCCCAAATTAATCTGCTTCCAAATGTTTCTGCTTATTATACGGCTTAACTTTGCTTTCGGCTTCGCCTAAAAAGAAGCATGATGACAAATGCAGCCAGGGCAACTCCGCCGGCTAGTGTGGAAATGGTCCACCCAGCGGTGGACGAATTGGGAGTCTCTGCGGGTTCGACAGGCAGCGGAAGCTGGCCGGAGCCAAGCTGGACTAGCCTCTTTGAAGAGCCCGTATCCGTCAATTTCTCTGTCGCGCTGCATGAGCTTGCGACGAGTTTCCCTTTTTTATCCGTATAGGCAAACACTAGATAACGCTGACCGTCCTGGAATTGGAATCCGCAGCTCTCCCCGCTCATAGAGGTGTACACGACCGCTTCGCGGCCGATCTCACCTTTCCAGACGGCTTCTGTCACCAGCCTAACTTGATAAGGATTCCCGTCGTCTTCTATGAAGGGAGCGGTGAAGGGGTTCGCAAAGCGATCGCGGATGAGGACAACTTTGCCGCTGAATACGGCGTCGCTTTTAGCCAATGCTTCCTGTGTGGTGCCAGGAGCGACACAGGAGCAGGCTTGGACAGGGCTAGGTAATACTATTATCGAGAGCAGCAAGGCCAACACTAAAGTAATTCCCGCGTACTTTTTCATTCTATCGATCCCCCTCTTTTCTGTTTTCAACGTTCAAAGTCTGCCCTTTCGACGGCACGGATTTACAAATTGTTGCAGGACCTAGGGAGGGGAAAGGATGTTATGATTGACCTTTATCGCTATTAGTGATGCAACTTGCCAGCCTGTGAGGCGTATAGAGAGGGACGATTAAGGGGGAGCCGTATGAAGGTTGGAGAAGAATATAGTCTAGATGAGAACCAAGAGAATCAGAAGAACCAGGAGAGTCGGGAATTGCTGAAATTGGATCCGCGAGTTATTGGGGTCAACAAAATGGAAGGGCTATTCTCGCTTGCGGTTGAGTTGGTCATTGTGCTCGTACTGCTGTGGCTGACGATTCGGTTTGATTGGTACGTGTGGATCGTGAGTACATTCGCAGCCTTGCTGGTGGTACATATCCCGGTCGAGTTGTTCTGGATGCCCAAACTGCAATATAAAAGCTGGCGCTATAGCATTCGGGAGCATGAGATTGAGCTGCATTATGGGATCTTTACCCGCAAGCAGACGCTGATCCCGATGGTACGCATCCAGCATATCGATACGAAACAAGGACCGATCCAGAAGCGCTTTGGAATCGCGACGCTTACTGTAGCGACGGCTGCAGGCAGCCATTCTATCCCCGGGTTGACGGAAAGTGTCGCCGAGGATTTACGCTGTCGGCTTGTTACCTTAACGAGGGCGGCCGATGATGAAATCTAATCCGCGGGAAAAGGGAGAAATGAAGCGGCTGCACCCGATTTCTATATTGTTCTTTTGCGCCAAGGGGCTTAAGGAAATGTACGGTTTCCTCCCGATCCTGCCGCTGATTGTTCTATGGGGACCGAGAGTGACGGGTATGGAAGTGAGCCGCTTTTGGCTGACGCTTGTAGTCGCTTCTTTGGCTGTAGCGCTGCTCGTACTGACCGCTTGGCTGAGATGGAGCCGTTTCCTCTATGTGGCAGATGCAACGGCAATTAGCATCGAGCATGGCGTCTGGACGCGTCAGAACATGTGGATTCAGAGAGAGCGGATTCAGTCTATCGATACTACGCAAAATATTGCCGATCGCATGTTTGGCCTCATCCAGCTGCGCATCGAGACGGCTGGCGGCGAGAAGCCGGAAGCGGTGCTGCCGTCGTTGTCCGCTGCGGAGGCGCAGCGCATTCAGTATACGCTCGGCTTTGCCGGAGCTAGTGCTGGGCTTGGCGCTGGGGGTGAAGTGGGCCGGGAAGTGCCACTCGCCGCTGTTGGACTGCAACCCCAAGCCGATTCCACGGCTGACAGATTGACGCCGGAATGGCATCAAGCAGCAGCTCTAGAGGCAGCCCATTCCACGGCCGGACTGCGCCAAGCTGCGGCTTCGACCGTTCAGGGGGAGGGGGCTTTGGCTCCTCATGTTGGATCAGCAGCTCAGGGAGCGGCACTGGAAGATGGGGCGTCGCGAAAAATAAGCCCTGTCATGTTGTGGAGTTACGCTCTTACCTCGTACAAAACGGGTTTCGTTTTCCTGATTTTAGTTGGGATCATTTCACGACTAGCAGACAATTGGTTCAAAGATATTGATTTGCTGGATCTGCTAAGCACTTGGCTTGGCTCCTCCTGGCTGCTCATATCCTTACCAATTCTGTTTCTGCTCGCCTGGGCGATAACCACGCTGGAGCTGTTGAATTCCAACTTCGGATTCCGGATCCAGCGCATAAACGGCAAGCTGAAGGTAGAAAAAGGATTGCTGGAGAAAAAGCAGCAAACAATTGAATTGGAGCGGATTCAGGCTCTGCAAATCGTGCAGCCCATCCTGCACCGACCGTTTGGCTGGTTCAGCGTCCGTGCTTCTATTACCGGCAACTTGGATGAAAAGGAAAAGTCCTTTGTTCTGTTCCCGATTTTGAGGAAATCGGAAACCGAAGCTTTTTTGCAGGAGTTTGCCCCAGCGTTCCACATCCCGGAAACCTGGAACAAGGTGGAGCGCTCGGCGTGGATGCCTTATGCGGGATGGCCGACGTTAATCGCCATGATCGTAGTCGTCCCCGGCCTGATCTGGATTCCGGAGCCGTATCACTGGTTTAGCTTGCTGTTACCGCTGTTCGTTCTGTTAACTGGCTGGCTGGAGCATCGCAATGCAGGCTGGGCGCAAGGGGAAGGGCAGCTGGCTATAAGCGGAGGCGGCCTGGAGCAAGTGCAGGTGCTGATTCCGAAACGGCGAATTCAGTGGCGCCGCATGTCGCAAAACCGGATGCAAGATCGAAGCTCCCGAGCTACGCTGCGGATCAGCTTGGCCGCCGGCAAGGGCGAGCAGTCGTTCAAGCTGCGGCACGCGCCAGCTGATGCCGTACTGACGCTGCTGCAGGAAGCCTCGACGAGGCAGACTCGTGTTCGCGTGCCGGATCGTTTGAGCTAACGGAAGTTCCACGACTTCAATGTTTTCTGTTCCTCATCAAGGCCTTCACCGCGACCCGGTGTCATATAGGCCGCACCAACTTTTTACACACGTAATTTAACAAGCTAGTGGACTTGGGAGGATTAAAGGTGGATTGGGAAGAGTACATCCAGATATGGGATACTTCATGCATTCAGCTGGTGGACATTCGCCAACATAATCGCTTGTCTCAGCCTTGTCGGGACAACTACGGCTTAGATAGGCCTAAGTCGTACCACCAAGTCAGTCTCGTATTAATATGGTCCAGCACAATTTGTATGATTTTTCACTCAACCTGCATTCGGGCCGTGCTGAGTTTTTGGATTTTGTACGATAAATCGTACAAATTAGCTGGGCAGAGATGACGAAAGCTCGGCTTTGTATGTTTTATCACACAAAGTGTTGAAAAGCGGCGGCTCCACACCATTTTTTGTATGATAAATCGTACAAAAAAAGTTGCGTTGCCCGAGAAATACGAGTTCAAACCCTATTCAATTCAAATCGAGGGTTCCGCTATTCGTTAACAACTGCTGCTTCGTAAAGCGGGTTTCGTTCCCACTCTTCCCGCAATAGTCCCATCCGTATGGAGTCGTAATACTCACCCTTCCAATAGCGAACTTTGCGCAGCCGCGCTTCCAGCGTCATGCCTAGCTTCGTGCCTGCCCGCATCATGCGGACATTGCCGGACCAGGTGGTGAAACCAACACGCTCGAGCGGCATTGTACGAAAAAGATGGCTGATCCACTGGCGCAGCGCCTCGGTGCCAATGCCTCCGCTCCAATATTTCGGTTGAAAGATGACGATGCCCATTTCTAGCCACAGAGAAGGCTTATGCTCCCAATAATAGCTGACCGTACCGATCAATTGCCCATCCGCCTCTATGGCCCAGATGTCATCCTGATCGATATAGCTGTTTTTGTCCCCAATAAAAGTCTCGTAATCCATCGATTTATGTTCATAATAGGGCGCATCCCAGAGCTTCCATTCAGGAGACTCTTCCTTGCGGCTCAGCTCCCACAGCGGCATTAGATCTTCTTCACGGAGGGGGCGAATGACGGGATGCTGAGCAACGGACTGAGAAGCTTTTGCTATTGAAAAAGTGAACCCTGCGACCGCTGCTGCATCCTTCTCCTCGAACTCTCCACGTCGTCTATATTCAATCCCAAGCTCCTCGAACCACAGGTTCAGTCCGCTCCACAGCTGCTCGCAGTCGGCATAAACTTGCTCCATCTCCTGTAGCCGGCCTGTTGCAACTCGTTCAGCCAGCTCGGCAAAGCCGTCCGGTCGGGAGGGCATAGCTGCTGCCTCCTGCATCGTCCGTGCACGCGTCGTGAAGGGCTGGCGGTTCGCGAGCCCAATTAGCTTTGCTGCTTGCCAGCTCAGATCCATCGCTGCATACGGAAGATGGGCCCAGTTGCCCTGCTCTTTGCTGTTTCGGATTTTGCCCATCGTTTCATACGGCTCCCACACCATGAAATCCCGCATCACCTCGCGGAAAGCCGCATCTGAAGCGCTCGACGCCGCTTGTGCGCCTAAAGTGAACAACCCTTGTGGATCATGCAGCGAAAGGATGGCTGTATAGCTGCCCGACCAAATCGCCCAATTGTCATCAACAGAGGCGGCCTTGGTCAGCCACTGTTTGCGGGATTTAGAGGTAATCTCCAGTTTGAAAGGAAGTTGGATATATTCATCGCCCGGAATCCCCTCTCCGTCATGAGTCACGAGATGCAGCTCGATGTCGGAATAGGGCCCGTCACTGCCCCTGGCGACAGAACCATAAACGCCGATGGCGAGAATTTGCCTAGGGTAGGCGGCCAGTAGATTTTCTTTGATTTCATGGATGAAAGCCATCTTTTGCGTATGAGAGGTAGGGACAGGGTAGGGGAGCATGAGTTGTTCTCCTTGTAGTTGCGGCAGGGGCGGCGAACTCACTCCATGCGGCAGGTTTGATACATTAAGTATACTTGAGGCGTTACTTGGCTGGCAGGGAGAAAACGATTTTGAAAAAAGTACGTATGAGAGGTTGTTCAAAAAGGCCCCCATTGATCACGAAGTAAAGCAGGAAGCCGACTCGACATCGAATCTTGTGTTCACCTTCGAAGTCCGGTGCTCATGTAGGTTTGCCAACCTCCTTCTTCCCGTTCACACAACCTTCTCGGTGCTGAATGGCGACCTTTTTGAACTCGCACTATGAGGGAATAAATTTACGGAACTGTGTACCAGTCATCTGCCATTTAACATTGATAATAATTACAAAGTAAACCCGGGTGCCGACTAATGCTGTTAAGCAGATGCTCTGCTGGTTGTAGCTCGGCACAGACAGAAATGGTCGGCTTCACACAAAACCAATAAGATTTACGATTGTCACATAGACGCGCGCTACGGCTCCTTTTCAAAACAGAAAATAGCCGACCGCCATGTCGAATCTAATGTCGAAATGCGGCATGGCGGCTCCAGATAATCCCGATCAATAAGCCAATCAATAAGCCAATCAATAAGTCCTTTGAGACCATTCCTTTTATTTGGATTATATGAAAAAATTAGCCTAAAGGAACATATCATACCTTTTTTGTTCTTGTGAGTATTTCAAATGCTAGTGAATAGAGAAAGGCGGCGATTAATGAAGTATAACCAAATCCTATATCCAAAAAAAATGGAGCTGCTCCAAAACCCAGAAGAATTAACACTCTGAAAACTGATGATTTAATATCATTTAATCTAAAAAAATATATGGCTATTAGTGAAGCCAAAAAACCGTAAGTAAACACATACATGGCAGCATAAACTGATGCCACAATAAAAAATGCTATTGTGAAACTTTCATCAGAATCAATCATTATAACCAACGGAATTGCAAATGTAACTATCGATGCTGATATTAGACTAATTATAACTTTATTTATCATCTGTTGAATCGACCTCCATAATATTAAAATTTATTTCTTAAAGGAGATTGAAATTCTAAATGAAATTCAAAATTGCCACAGTTCTTCTTACCAGTGCTCTTTTGTTCTCACCACTCTCTAATCAAAAAATGGATGCAGCTGAGATTGATCAAACTCTTAACTTCCTCCCTATTAAAGCTTCCACAGATTCAATCTCCCTTGAATGGAATAAAGCAGGGAGTTTTTATGAGCTATATAAAAATGAAAATCTTATTTATAAAGGAACTAACAACAATTTCACAGACATAAACTTAGAAAGTAATCATCCTTATCAATATTATTTGCGTGCAAAAGATAATAGAGGGAATGATCTTGACGTTGCTAAAATTAAATCCAGCACTCTTAAAGAAAATGGTAATGGTTCCAAAAGGATGGTTTCTGAAGATGGAATTGCTGCAAGTAATTCATTTGAAAACCTAAGAATTGATACAATTAGCAAGAATAATGAAATTAAACTTGATTGGACCGACATTGACGGTGTATATGAATATACTGTTTTCAAAAATGATAAACAAATTGGGAAAACCAATGAAAGCAATTGGATTGACTACATTGACTCATCTCAAAAACAAGTTTACAAAATGATTGGTAAACGGAAATTGACATATGATGAAAAATTAAAAAGATCTAATCAATTGAAAGGTACTGTTACTGAAGATGTTTACAATTCCGATATTTCGCCTATAACAGATGAGGTTATTTATGAATTAACAAAAATTGTAGAACCATATAAGACTGAACTTCAATCATTGAAAGCTTCCGCAGTTTCATTGAACTATACTATTCGATATCAAACCTTTATTGGTGAAGATTATGTTGAGGCCCCAGCTGATACCCAAAATCGTTGGCTTAGAGGCAACAATAGAGGTTATGACCCCGATGCAAACTATAACACAAAAACTAATTCAGACGCGTTTGTATGCTTCTGTAAACCTTCCGATGTAACATTTTATAAATTTGTTGGTGCAACAGATGTATATACGAAAGTGAATGGAGAGTTGCAATACCTTACCACTGACCAAGCAAGTACTGATGGAATTACAATGAAAAATCTAGAGAAGACATCCGGTCACATAGCTTTCCAGATTTATCACGATGTAGGTATTCCTATAAAAGTAAGAAATATCTCACCTCCACATATTAACGTTGAACTTGCTGCAGACTTTTGGTCAGATGGGACTTATAAGTTCGCAGGGTGGCATGATGCTGCACCAAATCATGAATTTTATTTAAGAGAGAATGGAAAATGGGCCACATTACATCGTGCTGACAAAATTGACTTTATCTATCTCGCTCCTCCTACTACAGATATTTTCTTCCATGCTGAAAAGTAAATCTTAAATAATAAACAGATCCCATTACATTAAACATAAGATACTCCCATTGCAAAATCAATCCTTGAACTAGGTTGAAGCTCGCCCGATTGTTCCGCCGGCGAAGCCGCGTCCGGGATCCGGTAAAGCTACTGGCGCGCCAGTAGCCCCTCCGGAGCCGGCCACGGACGTCAAGGGTTGAACAAATGAGCGCAGGAGATTCTGACGCTCCAGACCAAGCAAGCAGACGGGGTCAACGACAAGCCGAAGAGCAGATAGCAGGGCACAGACGCGCCGAGATGGGGGCCACATGGGGAACCGTGTTGGCTTTTTTGTGTTCTCTATGGGGGCGCGCGACTACGAGCGTGGGTTGATCCGAAGGATGTTTGGCCAAGCTGCAGCTCCACCCCTGGTGTCACCAACGTGTTGGTCTGGATGAAACTGCTCCTCGGGCATCAATAACTCATAGTCACATTTAGTCATGCTGCATTGAAGACCCTGCTCGCACCAATGCCCACATCCAAATGTAGCCAAAAGCTTGGAGAGCAGTCATAGTCATACCAGGCTGTGAACGCTTCTTTCCATTCCCACACGCTGCGAAGAAGTGGAGTGTAGTTCAGAAGTGTCTCCAAGCGGGTTCGACTTGTTTGATCAAGCGATTCCGCTGATGGATTCAGCAACCGATGATTTGCTTTCAGATACGCCTTTGCCTGCGGTTAAAGCTCGCGCTGAACCGATTTCCGAACTTCCTGCACGCTTTCAATCACGTAACGGTGTACGTGAAAACGATCCGCGATGCGAATCGCATTCGGAAAGCACTCGCTAATCCAGGTATGATAAACCCGGGCCATATCCATAACCACCGCTTTGAGATGAAGCAGCAGGAATCCCGGATGTTTTATGGTATACATCCGCAAATCCTCCATCTTTCGGCCAGGCAGTACATCCAGCATACTTTCGCCTTTGAGGTTGTGAATGCCCGTGTTATAGGTGTGGCCTTTCTTTATGGCAAAGTCATCGACTCCCAAAATCAGTCCTTCCATTTTTCACGCTTCTTCCCAGACGCGTTCATAGATCTTCTCACATTCCGCTGGAACCGCCTCGTTATGCATGCGTTGTACGGTACTGGCTGGCGCTTGTTGCATCCGGGCGCTGTGCGCAGCCGTGGAACCAAGAGCTTGTTCGACGGTATGGGAGCGAAAAAGCTTGCTGTAACGCTGCTTGAATCCGACGAATTCCTACGTCCAACCAAACCCGATTTCGCAGCAGGTACAATACATCCGGATGGATGTATTCTGCAAATAGGTTTTCTTCTCGAATACACAAAGATGACGGACGATCCGCATGTCGTTGGTTCCTTTACAAATAACAGGTTGGACGGATCCGCAGCATGGACAGCACTGCTTGTCGTCTACGGGACAGGTTTCCAGATGAAGTTCTTCCGTATCAATGGACAGGATTTGGCGAATCTCTAGCTCTGGTAAATAAATCCATTCATTGATATAATTAGTCTGCATCTGCTCATTCCTTTTGTTGTGGGGTAGGACTTACAACAATACAGGAATAGCAGATGTTTTTCCGTTTTCAGCCTTGGATTATTTCGTCAAGCACTGATTTCGGTTTTGAGCCGTAATTGTTCTGGTGTTAATTTTTGGTTTAAAAATGATAAATAAACAGCGTCAAGGAATAGGAGGGACAGTATGAAACAATACCGGTATCGTCGCATGAATCCATCCTTTCAGAACTATTGAGTTGCTTGTTATTGGAGCACAAACTGAATCAGACGACACTCTTCTCCTCTATATACTTCCATGCCTGTTCGGCTCAACTCTTTAAATCCTGATTTCTCCAGCATTTTGATGGAACGGATATTCGATTCATGTGCTTCTGCATAAAAAACGGTAATGCCTAGTTTCTCTGATGCATAGTCCATCCAAAGCTTCGTTGCACTAACCCCAATTCCCTTGCCCCATAATCCACTTTCTCCAATTGCAACACCTATTTCAGCAGTATTTCCTTTTATACTGGCTAAATCTACATATCCAATTAGTCTATTTTAAACTTCTATCCCAAGCCGAATAAAATCTTCTGATTGGAAAAGTTAAAGTCCCCCTCAGTCAGTGGTCTGATTGTTAACGGTGGAATGTCATTGGACTCAAAGTTCATTTTAATTAGCATATGGATTACCTCGGATTATAAAAGTTTAAATTATGCAAATTTATAAAAATCCTCGATTAAGAGCGAAGCTCCGTCGCCGCGAGCTCCGGTGCGGCCAGACAGGTTTCCAGCCAAACATTTTTGAAGTCGACCCAGCCGAGACGATTGAGGCGCACACCTTGCACGGACGGATGCAGATAGGTGCTGAGCTGCTGATGATGCAGAAAAATAATGGTTCCGTCGTCACGCAGATGCTCCTCCACCTGCCGCAAAATCTGCCGTCTTGCAGCTGCGTCGGGTGAAGCTAAAGCGGCATCGATTCGCCCGATAATCCATTCATGCGTATCATCTTCGAGATAGTTGTGCAGCAGGCATTCCTTATGCTCGTAGGCTTCGATTTCACATACCTCATCCTCGGCGATAACAATTCTCCAGATCGCCAGATCTGAATCGTGGAAAGTCAGTCCGCATCCGTGGACGACATATTCGATCTCCAGTACAATGTCCCACTCGGCAAGCCGCTTCTGCATCCATGTGATTTCATCTCTGTATTTCGGGTCCACGACGACATGAATCGGTGTTCCGTCATACTCTGCCTCGCGCAAGGCGGAGCGCAGCCGTTCTGGTCGGAGCGGCTCTGATGTGCGCATGGCGCTCGTTTCCGGCAGGAAGCCGTAGGCTGGAAAAGAATTTTTTTCGGCCAGATGTTCTACTAGGTCAGCCGGGTCCAGAATCATGCGCACCGCACGTCGGAAAGCTTCCGATTGCTGCGGCCCAGGCTTGCGTAGATTCCAGCCCATCATCGCGCAGCCATGGCATAGCTTTTGGATGGGTTGCCAGTCATCTGAAGGTGGCAAAGTATCCGGAGAAGTCTCCGGATCATAATAAAAACCATCGCGAATCTGCATCATGCCTGGCTGTGATTGGGTTAGCGGCTGACATTCTTCCGGCATAATGATCATGTCCACGTAATCGAGGTATGGACGGCCTCCATAATACAGCTCATGAGCGCTAAGCTCGATGCGGCATGAATTATTGCACAGAAGTCGGAAAGGACCCGTACCGATCGGTTTTTGCCAAAATTGTTCTTCCGCATGTCCTCCGAATCCGTCCGGCAGCAGAGATGCAGCCGTTGAGCAGACGAACCGCTCAAAAATATAGTTGGGCTTGCTGAGCTGAAAACGGACGACATGCGATCCAATGGCTTGAATATCTTGTACTCCCCGCAGAAGCCAGCGATTCGCCGTCTCGCCGCGCAGCCTTTGGAACGTAAACACGACATCGCGGGAGTTCAGCTCCCGTCCGTCGTGGAACAGGATTCCTTTGCGCAAAAAGAAGGTCCATTCGGTTCCTTCAGCGTTCACGCTCCAGTGGTGGGCGGCAGCGGGCACGATGCGCTGCTCTTCCTCGCAATAACGCAGCAGCCGATCGAACAGTTGTCGCAATAAATGAGCATCAAGCGCAAAGTTTACTTCCGCTGGGTCCAATGTATTGACCTTATTTAGGATGGGGAAGCGGAGCCTATCCTGGGCTGCGCTGTCTGTTTTTTGCTCTTTTTTATAGCCGAATTGACCGTCTAGCCATCCTAGAAACCTCTCCCTAACGTCCGTTCCCCCTGTATATTCGCCCAGCAGCTCGAAGGCAGCCTTGTAATTGCCGCCCGTCGCCGCCTCTTGCAGCAGCTTCATCAGATAATCCTCCATAGGTGCCAGAAAAGAAATCCGGGAACGATGCCCGCGTCCTCGCCCGGGATGCCAGGTTATCAGCTCCTCTTGCTGCAGGCGGCGGAGAATGAGCTTGGCGTTGCGCGGTGTGCAGTAAAGAGCTGCAGCGATATCTTCCAGTGTAGCCTCGACAGACGAGCCTAGTTCCGAATCGCCCGAAAATCGGTTTAACAGAGTCAAGTAGCGCTCGTTCGCATACATTGGGGTTGGCCTCCTTGGTGAGCGATGATGGCAAAAGAGGAAAATAGTTGAAGCGATTATACGCTTTTTAACCCTTTTTGCACAGAGCATACTTGAGTCATATCGAAGAACGGAGGATGGACCTATGTTGGATTATAATTACTTGATTGAAAAGCTGAATGAACACCGTGAGAATGAGCTGAAAAAGAAAGCCTATTGGGAGTGGGAAACGCCGTCTCGCAGGGATCGGCGCTTGTATCGCGCAGCCCGGAAACAAGCTTCCCGGGGAGGCTGGCTCAGCAGAGCTGCCGCGAGACTCACTGCACTGATGTCACTTCGCCGGTGAAGGGGCGGATGGTAAGGATGTGGCTGGCAGCTTTTACGCCCGTCGGGCGTAGCATGATCGATGAAGTAGCAGGTATCGCGCGAGTCGGTGTGAGCAGCGTAAGTAAACAGCGGCGGGGTTTATCCGCCAGGGGCAGAACTTCCTACATGATCAGGGTCGAAAAGGTCTGCTTTTTCATGGTGAAGCGAAAGCCCCTTAGCCGTATGCCTGCAGGCAATGGCGAGGGGCTTTTTGCATGTTAATAAAGAGTGCTCAGGTGGCATGACGAAACTCAGAAGCCTTATTTCGAGTCGTTAACCCCAGGAGAATCACCGCAGCACCTGAATTCTCGGCCGACCATTTTCCTTTGTAGCATTAAAGGGGAAAGAAGCGTCACCTCACGAACCCCTTTTAACCAAACTATTCCCCCCTAAAAAAATCGCCTTCACTCTAGACATGGAGGCTCGCCGCAATTTCGGCCAGCGGCTTGTCGGCAATCGGTGGAATGCAGTCATCCGCCCTTTTCTGACCCTCTGCGCCATCGGCCCAAACCATCTAATAGATTCCCCCATAGATTAGTAGAGCAGTCTGAGAGGCTGCAAACAGAATGAAGGGGCTGATCGAATGATGGATTTGCATTGGCTGCCGGTCATGCTGCTTTCTGGAGCAGTTGGTGCTTGGTGGCTGGCCGGATGGGCCAAAGGCTGGATTGCGGAGGGGAAAATGCCGGAGCATGAGCCGGGCGAGTTAATCGTTAAATTCCAGGAGGGATTGACGGCAGCGGCTAAATACCGCATTCATAGTGAGTGTGCTTGTCTGGTCTCCGAGGAGCAAAGTGGGACAGGGCTGCATATCATCCGAGCGAAGCGTGGCGGGGCAAGTTCACTTAAGCTGAGGGATCGTTATCACGAATATCCCGAAGTGGAGTACGCCGAGCCTAACTATCGGTACCGCAGCTGCTTAATGCAGGATGATTCTTACTACGGTCTGCAGTATGGCGCCAAGTTGATTAAGGCGGAACAAGCCTGGGATGTGACGGTTGGAAAAGAGGATGTTATCATCGCTGTGCTCGATACGGGTATCGATTTTACCCATCCCGACTTGGCGGGTAAAGTTTTGGCCGGTAAGGATTATATTAATCCGGCAGGTTCGGCCAA
The DNA here is from genome assembly GCF_002233675.1 of Paenibacillus herberti. Taxonomy (GTDB): domain Bacteria; phylum Bacillota; class Bacilli; order Paenibacillales; family Paenibacillaceae; genus Paenibacillus_O; species Paenibacillus_O herberti. Next base: position 1,310,188 of record NZ_NMUQ01000002.1, read on the forward strand.
TGATCCTAACGGGCATGGTACACATGTCGCCGGCATCGCCGCGGCTCGTGCAAACGATGCTACAGGTATAACCGGCATTGCTCCGGGTGTTTCCCTTTTGCCAGTTCGTGTGTTAGATGCAGAAGGCAATGGTACATTGCTAAATATCGCCGCAGGCATTCGATATGCAGCAGATAGGGGAGCTCATGTGATTAACCTCAGCTTGGGAGGACCGGCACGCTCCTGGGCTCTGCGCTCGGCGATTCGTTATGCCGTTTCGAAAGGGGCGGTCGTTGTCGCAGCGGCTGGCAACACGGGTTCATCGGCACCGGTATATCCGGGTGCTTACGACGAAGTTATAGCTGTGGGCTCGGTAGGCCCAAAGGATAGTCCTTCGACATTTTCATCGTATGGCATGTGGGTTGATCTTGCAGCTCCAGGAGAGCGAATTGTTTCGACCTACTCCGATTCGCGCTATACGTACTTCAGCGGCACCTCGATGGCTGCTCCTCATGTGTCGGGCGTGGCTGCATTGCTGGCCAGTGTAGGGCTGTCCGAATCGGAAATCCGCAGCCGCCTTTTTGAGACAGCAGACCCATCAGGTGACGCAGGAACTCATTGGCGGCATGGCCGGGTGGATGCAGGAAAGGCTGTTTCGGGCAGCGATTTGTAGTAGGAGACACGTAATAAATTGCATCGTAGTGTCGATGAAGAGAAACGAAGAAGAACTGCTGGCAGCGGCGCTCATCTTTATTTAGGAATTGAGGGTCTTCCGAATTAAGCGCTGTTGAAAACATCAAGCCCGCATACGGAGGCATTCCGGATGCGGGCTTGTTCGTTTATGACACCTTGCTATACAGAGGTTGTGTAGAAGGGCCGCCGCGCTCATGCCAGTCGAACATGATTTTGTACAAAACGGCCGAAGCGGCAGCCAGCAGCGCCAGCACGCCGAATGTCCACGGGAAGCCGATCCAGCCGCAAAGCGGAATCGATAAAGGGGCAATCGTGCGGCCGATTGTGAAGCGCAGACTGGCCGCGGCGAAATACTGGCCCCGGATTCGTTCCGGTGCGAGTCTGCTGATGAATGTCTGCTGAGGACCGGCGCACATTAACTCGCCGAGCGTAAACACGGCCATGATCGCAGCCAGGCTCCACAGGCTGACCGGCTGACTGAAAAGAGCCATGGAAGCCGCATAACAAAGCGCTCCGCCGATGAAGATCCAACGATCTTTAAGCTGTGTAGTCCATCGCGTCACAGCAACTGTGAACAGCGCTACGAGTAGTCCATTCTCCGCTAAGAGCAGCGCGAACGTCTGCTGGCCTGTCAATTGCAGCTCCATGCCAACCCAAAGGGACGAGGAGGGGTACACTTCTTTCAAATAAATCGGCAGCAGCATATCGAGCTGCATGAACGTTTGAGAGAGCAGTACTCCTGCGATGATGAAAAGCAGAAAGACCCGGTCCGAGACGATGATTCGGTAACCTTTCAATTGAGCGGCTATCGCCCTTTTCCACGAAGTTGGAGTAGGTGCTGAAGCGGCCGCAATAGAGTCTGCAGCAGCATCTCCATGTTCGACAGCGACACCGATATTACCTTCGCTGCTTCCGGCATTGGTCTCCGAGCCAGTGGCTGTGCGAGCCCGCACATCAGCGGCAAAAGAAGGCATCGTCTCGCGAAGCCGACGTGAGAGCAGCGTCGCCAGTAGTCCGCAGGCGATTGCTCCGACCGCCGGCATGTAAAACGGATTGCCGACGTAGACAATCGAGCCGAGCAGCGGCCCGACGACAACAGCGATATTAAGCGAAGTGTAGAACACCGCGAACACGGAGGAGCGATCCTTTTCCGGCACGATGTCAGCGACCATCGCCTGACTAGCTGGGTGATATAAGCTGATGGAGCAGCTGGCCAGTGTGAATCCAGCAAAAGCGATCAGCGGCATGGAAATCAGCGCGGAGCTGCCCGCGGCCAAAAGGCCGTAGCCGACGGACTGGCACATAGCGGCGAACACCAAGACGCGTTTGCGGCCGTACCGGTCGGTGAAGTATCCGCCGAGCAGGTTGGCAAACACGGAAATTAACTGCGAGATTACGAGCAGCAGACCGGCGGTGCCTTTGCCAAAAGCGCTGGCGAAATAGACGGATAGGAAGGGGAAGATCGTCCAGAAGATCACATTGGTTACGAATTCGCCGCCAAGGCGGAGCTTAAGGTTGGCATCCCATTCACGGAGTTTCACGAGACAGGACTCCTTTACAGGGGATTGGTAATTGATGCATGAGCATCGTAGCGGTTTTTCTTTGACTTTGTCAACGAATATCTTTACAATCTATGGGAAAGCCGCGACCCCGCGGTAAAGACGCTTTATTAAGGAGAGGATGCGTATGTCGGCGAAAGAGAAGCAGGCGGAGGGCGCGAATGCAACGCGAACCCGCAGATTAATCGTAGACCTCCTCAAGCAGCATGGGCCGCTGGATGCAGGTGCTTTGGCGGGCATGTTAGGCGTCTCCGGGATGGCAGTGCGGCAGCATTTGTACGGATTGCAAAAGGAAGGCTTGCTCGACTTCCGCGAGGAGCCCCGGGCGATGGGGCGTCCCGCCAAGTTGTGGAGCCTCACGACGGAGGCGAATAGGCTGTTCCCCGCTGGTTATGCGGAGCTGACGATCGGCTTGATCGACTCGGTACGCGAAACCTTTGGCGAAGATGGATTAGAGAAGCTGCTCGCTGTGCGCAACGGCAAGCAGATCGCCCATTATTCCTTGCCTCAGAAGCGGGAAGTGTCCGGAACGGGCCCGTTGCTGGAGGAGAAGCTGAAGCGGCTCGCCGAGCATCGGACAGCGGAGGGTTATATGGCCGACTATGAACGGCAGCCGGACGGTTCTTATATCTTTACGGAAAAACATTGCCCGATCTGCGATGTAGCCAAAGTCTGTGCCAGCCTATGCCGCTTTGAAACCGGCATGATCCAGGGTGTGCTCGGCGATAGCGTGCAGGTAGTTCGAACGGAGCATATGTTAAGCGGCGGTCGCCGCTGTGTTTACCAGATATCCCAATGATCCAAGCCTCTAGGCTGCCTAAAAGGCATGTCTAGAGGCTTTTTGCGTAGTTGGGTCTCATTTGAAGGAGGGGAAATTCATTGTTGGATTGGGCTTATATGGAACAGAACTACTTGATGAACAAACATTCGCATGTCACCTATTCGATGTTTGAAGATTGGGTGGAGAATTTCTTGTTTTCAAAAGTGAAAGATAGGACTTTATATTTATCAAAAAGGGAACCGACTACTGACTGAACTAGGTCTTGACGGGTTTGGAATTGTCTGACTATAATTAATTCGCGAACAAATGTTCCTAAATAGGAAATTTTGGGTATATTTGGATAAATCAAATCTATCGAAAAAGGAGGAGAGGTCTTCCGAAATATTGCATAAAGAAGGGAAACGAACGAAAGGGGAGTAATTATGAACAGGGTCCATTTAGCCGTACAGAGGGAGCGGAATAGACGGATTCAAGTCAGCTCGGGTATTGGAGCAGGTCGTGTAACTCGTGAGGAACAATGAATTACCGCTGCTTCTAATTAGGCTCGATGCGGTATTTTATTAGTAAGGTAGGAAAGAGAGGGGATTATGGCTCCTCTGCTGAACCGGGGAGAGAACATGAACAATTAAGCCGATTCCGGCTCAACAACCTTGACGAGCAAAGGAGAACTGTGATGCAAAGACCTACAGAATGGCCATACTGGGCTGAAGTCGCGCAAGATGTGCTAGCGGTAGTGTTGGCCTTGATGGCTATTATGGTACTACCGATATTAAGCACGCGCGCCACAAAATATATGACCGCCAAGGGCAAGGAGCATCAGCGAGTTATGCTGCATCGCATCGCGGAGGAAGCGGCCGCTCTGGCGGAAGCTGCTTATCCAGGTGGAGGTGGACCGCAGAAGCTAGCTCTAGCGATGAGATATACTCAGGAACAAGCCGAGAAGTCGGGTATTCACGCGGGCACAGATGCCATTCGAGCTTCAATTGAAAAAGCGGTCATGGACTATAATGCGATGGTCAAGCCATGGGCGGGTATCCCGGCTTCAGCTGTACTGCGTCCTCCATATGGAGAAGGCGTCAGCCAATAAACACGCTGGGACTGGTACACCCCGAAAGGACGGCTTGAAGGTGAAGTCTGGCGGAACGAGACAAACCTTCACAGTAACGTCAAGCTTCGCTCGCGATCTCTCGAAGGGAAGCAAGCGGGGCTTGCTTACATGAGAACAGCGTCATAGGAAGGTTCTCCATGGAGTCTTTGACAACTTCTATTGAATGCGCTTACAATTATTGGTACAGAATGAAGTTATACCGGAGGGGCTGCAGATAATACGGTAGATGTCATTGGTCATTGCAAAAGCTTCTCATCTAGATTATAATAATTATCAAGTAGAATTAATTCCTGAAGGGAGCTTGATCGCTATGGCTATATCGCCATCACGCCGCAATGTTGTCCCGTCCTCTGCTTCGCCGGCTGCCCGTTACCGCTCTCCCTCCGCTTCGCGCGGGCTGCTAGCTGCCCTCGGCAAGCTGGAGCACCAAGGAATCCACTTGAATCCCCAGCGCTATATGCTTCTGGAATATTTATATACAGCTGATGAACACCCTACTGTTGAAGAGCTTGTCTCCCAGCTTAATGCGTCTGGCCGGGTTCGCGCGGTCGGTGCGACTGCCGTGTACAGTCAGTTGAGAGTATTTGAGCGTCTGGGACTCGTGCAAGAGTGGAACGACGTGAGCTCGGCTCCGCGTTATGGTCCTGCCGCTTCGCAAGGCTCCAAGGCCGTCGTTTGAATCCTTATCCGTCTCTCGCTCGTCTATGGAGCAGGAGACGGATTTTTTTGATGTTTTGGACGTGGCCAGCTGAAACCCTAATCGGTTTGCTTAAACTGGAAGTGAACTCAGTTATTTCAAAAATGGGTTAACCGTTAATTGACAATGAGAATCATTTTCATTAAGATGGATGAATAGGCCAGACACGGCAGGACTGGACAGCGGGCAGATGACAAATACAGAAACAGGACGGTGGAGGCAATGGGCGGAGTGGAGAGAAACGTTGAACAAAGGGAAGCGCTGATTCTTCAGGCTTTGGACGAGATCTGGTTCAAGCTTCGGGACGCCGCGCCATTTGCGGCGGTGGTTGACCATAGCCAGGTCCGACCGGAATGGGAAAGTGACTGCAGGCTGATCGCGGTAACCGGAGGTCAGGGCAAGCTGATTACAGGCGATAGGCAGATTCCGCTGAAAAGCGGCATGGTATACATGAGCGCGCCGGGCGAGAAGCTGCGCGTATGCGCGGATTCCGCTTACCGGCTGGAAATGTATTTGTTCCGCTTCCAGGCGCTTGTCCCGGACGCGCATGAGGGTGCAGCTTTGCAACTGCCACGGCGAATGGCAGATTTTCCACTTTTGGGCGAGCCTACGCCTTATCCTGCTTCGGCGCTCATTTCTCTATGCAAAACGATCTGTGTCTGCCGGAACAGCCTGGATCCGCTAGAGCGGTTCCGGGGGCAAGCCGTCTTTGAGGATCTGTTGCATCGATTGTTCAAAGAATCCATGAGCGGCACCGATCAAGAGCTGGATGCAGCTCTGGAGACGGTGAGAACTTATATTGAGCAGCACTATGAGAAAGAACTGACCGTCAAGAAGCTGGCGGAGATGTCGAGAATCAGCCCACGCCACCTCATGCGGCTGTTCAAAGAAAATTACGGGATGACGATCGGCGAGTACACCAAGGAGCTCAAGCGTGCGGGAAAGCGTCCGACGAACATTTTGGCTAGAAGTTCCCTCGGTGAAAGGTACCGGATGCCAGATACCGCCTCGCATCGCTTCGGCTAAGTGTTGATTGGCATGACTAAAATGATCCCTTATCGGGTATAAGTAAGGCATATGCGGCCGCCAAATGGCAGTTGTACCCGGGGGAGGCGATTAGATTGACAGAAGTTATGCCAATCAAGGAAGGCAATGGATACGTCATCCGGCGCGAAGGCGAGATCATCGGTGAGATTACGTATGTTCCGTCAAATGAAGGCAAGGTATGGATCGTTGACCATACGTATGTGTCTCCGGAGCAAAGGGGACAAAATCTGGCGAGCAGCCTGCTGCAGGCTGTCGTGGATGAGGCCCGTCAAGCGGGCGTGAAGATTGAACCGGCCTGCTCCTATGCCGCCGCGCAGTTCAAACGGCGCAAAGATTACGCTGATCTGCGGGCTTGAATGGAGCGGATGCGGCTCATGGGTGGTAATGCACGGAATAGTGGGAACGGCCAGCCGGAACAGCGGTTGGCTTTTCTTTTTGCAAAAAACTAGAATAGTACGGAAGGCATAAAACACAGAAATACGTGGAATTGCCGCTGTAATCGGTGCTTCAACCCGTGCCGAACATGCTGCAACTCTTCGACTCTGTGGCTCGTCTATCTAGTTGATTCTACCAGTATCCGCAAGAGAGCCCAGCTATGCTATAATAGACGGGATAAAGTCCCGGCAGCAGAGGGAGCAAGATTCCCCACTCTATACGCTGCAGCATGGGAAGCAGAGAGGAAGGGACCCGACATGGAAATTCAAACTTCCCCGCAAGTTGAAGCAGGGACATTAAGACCTGGAATTGACAATCTGTTCTCCATTATTTTGGGGGAGTTAGATAACCGGATTCAGAATGGCCTTTCCGGTGAGGAAGGCGACGCCCTCAAGGGACTGCTTGCCGAAGCACGCGAGGCGCTAGTCAAGGAAGACTACGCGGGAGCCGAAGAGCATTTTACCGCGATGAAAGAGCGCCAGCCAGAACTGGGTTCCATCCAGGCGGCTTTGTTGTACACTTTAATTGGCCAACAGAAATGGGAAACCTTCGAAGAGCAGGTTCCTTTGCTGCTGCAAACGGCATCCAATGTCGAAGAAACATCCGATATCGAAGCGATGCTGGCCAACCTGCTCGGTGAGCAAGGACATTACGATCGTGTTGTGGAGCGCTTGGAGAAGCTGAGTGTTGCTCATCCCGACCGTAGGGCGAACTTTGCTGCGCTGCTTTCCGCTGCTTATGTTCGTACGGGGAAGGGCGAGGACGCCTGGAACGTCGTAGAGCAAGCGTTGCCAGCGGAGGGCGAGGAAAACACCTCTCATCTGCCGCTTATTGTGGCGTACATTAACCGAGTCATCGATCTCAAGAAATGGGACCGCTGGTCCAAAATACAGCTGCGCGTCCGTCGTTTCCTGAAATCGCTGGAGACGGAAGATGACATCATCCGCGCTCGCGTAGTTCTCCTGTTGGAATGTCAGTCCTACATGCAGGCCGGCCGTTTCCGCGAAGCGGAACTGTTCGCTGAGCTGGTGTACGGCATGGACAGCAAGAGCGAAGAGATCCGCGAGCTGCGCAAGCAGATGCAGGAGATGCATGCTCTTAGCAAGGAGCTTGAGAAGCTGCAGAAGGATACGGCGGTTCACCCAGCCATCGTCATCCGCAACATGGAATGGTATTACGGCGAGTTCAACGAGGAAGCCGCGGCAGGCCTTCGCGCTCAGCTGCCACCGGAAGTTCTCAGCCGTATAGAAGCAGATCCGGAGAAACTCATCAACGGAATCTTGCAGCTCCGCTTCCGTTATCCTGCGTTCTACCGTCGTTACCAGGAAGAATGGCAAGAAGTATACAAAGCGAAGCAAGCTGAGCTTGCTAGCAAATAAAGCTTGAAGTCCAGCGAGTTGATATGGCGGACGTTTTGCGTCTGGTCGATCGATTCATTGAAGAAAAAGGATTGCTGCCCTCATGAGGCGGCAATCCTTTTTGGCGTTTAGTGAGAATCGGCTCCGAGCGCACAATCAAGGTCTGCTGCGGCGAGACATTGGGTTGCTGCTACCCGTGAATAGCAACAGCAGAAAAGAAAACAAAATGATCGCTGCAGTCCAGGCCCAGGCCATAGCTGTCTGTCCGCTATCCACGGCAACGTAGATCGCCGTTGGCACTGTCTGAGTGACGCCGGGAATGTTACCGGCGATCATAAGCGTTGCGCCGAATTCGCCGAGGCTGCGGGCGAAGCCGAGCACTAGCGCAGCGAGCAATGAGCGCAGCGCTAGCGGCAGTGCTACGTAGCGGAGCACTTGCAGCTCTCCCGCGCCTGCGGAACGAGCCGCCTGCTCCAAGTCAGGATCGATGCCGTTGAAGCCTGTTTTCATCGTCTGGTAGACGAGCGGAAAGGAGACGACCACCGCCGCTACTACGGCCGCCCACCATGAGAAGATAAGTGGGGCGGAGAACACCGCTTCAATCAGTTTTCCAACGGAGCTGCGGCGGCCAAGCATGACGAGTAGTACGAAGCCAACAACGGTGGGCGGCAGCACAAGCGGCAGTAGAAAAGCTGTTTCTAGGAGCAGCTTGCCCCGGAAGCGAGCGCGAGACATCCAGCGAGCTGCTGCTGTGCCAAGCAGCAGGGAGAGAATCGAGGCCAGCATGGCTACTTTCAAAGAAAGCAGGACTGGAGGCCAGAACACCTTCCAGTCCACCGCTGCGCCAATCATGGCGCGGCGGTGAAGCCGAAGCTCAGAAACACATCGAGAGCTTCAGAGGAACGAAGGTAGTCATAAAAGGCAGTTGCTTGAACAGGGTGGCTTGTACTGCTCAAAACCGCAGCCGGGTACAGGATTGGAGAATAGGAAGCAGGATCGATCTCCATGATGATTTTGGACTTGTCCGAGCTCTGTGCGTCGGTTTTGTATACAAAACCAGCTTCGGCATTGCCGGTTTCCACCATTTGCAGCACGGATTTAACGTCCTTTGCCTGAACGAGCTTTTTCTCCAGTTCCGTCCACAGTCTAGCGGCTTCTAACGCTTGTTTGGCGTACTGGCCTGCAGGCACGCTTTCAGGGATGCCGACAGCAATATAGGAATAGCTGTCTTTCTTGAGCTTGTCGAGCTTGTCGAGCGTCCCAGAGTGATCCTTACCAGCGACCAAGACGAGCGTATTGGCTAGCAGGTTTATAGACTGATCCTTGCTAACAAGATCTTTGGCAATCAGGGCGTCCATGTTTTTGCTCGATGCGGAGAAAAAGAGGTCGGCCGACGCTCCCTGCTCGATCTGCTTTTGCAGCGTACCGGATGCTCCGAAGTTATAGTTTATTTCAATACTTGGATTAGCCATTTCGAACTTCGTCTCAATTTCACCCAGCGCTTCAGTCAGGCTGGCCGCAGCGGATACCGTCAGCTCTACCAGTTCGGTGGGCTCATCCGGCGGGGTGGTTGGAACAGTGGTATTCGCATTGCCGCCATCTGTAGTTGTGTTGCCCACAGATGCGGAATCGGCCGGCGAGGCTGTCGGCTCGCCCGCAGTTGCATTGTTGCTGCTGGAATCTGTTGCTCCGCAACCTGCGATCAGCAGTAGCAGCATCACGAGCAGAGCAGCGACATACATCGAATAGCCCGGTTTATTTCTCCTTGTTTGTTTTACAGCCATCACTTCCAGCTCCCCATATTCTTATGATTTCGTTATATCTAGCTATAATTAGTGATTATATTAAGGGAGTGGGGCTTGTAAATCAATCAAAGACGAGTGATGCTTGGTAACACTTTGTAATCCGACTGTCGGAGCGTCAAGAAGCAAAAAAACGGTGGGTTGGAAACAGTTGACACGAAGAGAGAAAGTTACGTATAGTGACTTTATAAATAAAAAAGTTTAAAAAGTACCTGGGCATGAAACCGAACACCGGTTCAGCCGAAAAGGAGCCGGTGAAAAGATGGCTTATCCACGGATGTTCCGTGTCATGTGGGCAGGGCAAAGCATCTCCAATCTAGGAGATACGCTGTACCTGCTGGCAATTGTTACGATGGTCTACCAACTTACAGGTTCGGCGATGTTCGCATCCTTAGTGCCGCTGGCCCGAGTAGTTGGTCAGCTCATTTGCGGCGTCGCCGCGCCTCTAGTTATGGATCGGTTCCAGCTTACGCTACTGATCAAGCTGTCTCAGTTGCTGCAAGTTGTCCTATTTGCCTTTCTCATTGTGGTCTGCCGAGGCATGGTAGAGTCGGATATTCCGACTGTGCTCGTTCTGATTGCGATGTTATCTTTCACGGATGGAATTACCACTCCGGTACGAAATGCGCTTATACCGCAATATGTCGGCAGGGGAGAGCTGCTGCGAGCAAACGGACTGATGTCTACGACGGACCAGATCGTCATGATGTCGGGTTGGGCTGCGGGCGGTGTCATTGTCGCTTGGCTCGGAGCATCCACCGTCATGCTAGGCACGTTAGGCATTTATGCCGCGGCACTGTTCCTCACTCTGCAACTGCGAGAGCCATCAACGCCAAAGGCTGCTATCACAGCGGCGGTGCAAGCTGAAGGCGGCATGCAGACTCACGATGAGAAATCGTTATTGCCTGAAGGAGAGACACACATAGGCAAGGAAAAGGGCAGCGCTTGGGAGTCCGTTAAAGAAGGTTGGCAAAATATTTGGCGTAATCCGGTGCTCCGTCTACTGATTTTTATCGATGCGATTGAAGGCACGGTTGGAGCTGCTTGGATCGGCGCTATGCTGCTTGTTTATGCAACTGAACAGCTTGGTTCCGGAACGGAATGGTACGGCTTCATTAATGGCGGATATTTTGCAGGATGTATCGTCGGCGGGTTGCTGGTTGTGACGTTTACACGCCGTCTGTCGCGCTTCCCGGCGTTATCAATCGTAGTGGGAGCGGGCATTATGGGTCTGCTTACGCTGGTTTTCGCCTGGATAACAGCTCCCGCTCTAGCATTGTTGATCGTCATCTTGATGGGTCCTCCGCAACAGCTGCGAGAGGTAACCCGCCGGACGGTGTTCCAGAAGGCTTGCCCTCCTGAGCAGTTGCCGAAAGTAATGAGTGCAGAGAATACGTTGGTCTACTCTCTCTTTGGCCTGTCGGTTGTGCTGCTGTCATGGATGGCTGATCGCTGGGGAGTCGAGGTCGTATACACGATGACTGGAGTGTTCTATCTGATTACGGCATTGTTGGTTGGCATTAACCGTAAGAAAATACAGGCCGCCGCCTTAGACGGTCAAAATGTGAAGCCCGTCAGCCCGTCATAACCCCATACCCTGCTAGCTGGCTGCGAGCTTGCTCGGCAATCGCGGCATAACGGCGCTCCAGCTCTACAATCGCTTCCCATTGTTTGAGCAGTTGCTTGCCGCTGGCAAGCATTGAGGTCAGTGAGCGTTCCATAAGGATGGCATCTCCCTTGCGGGCAGCAGAGGAGAAGTCCTTCAGGGCATCGCGCAGAGCTGATTCCGGTATACGCGCTGTAGATTTGCGGACACGGAGTTCATCATTGGCATCTTCAAGGCCGGACAATGTCTTGCGGATGGCGGCGATTTTGGCAGAGCGCTCGCGAGTGAGCTTCTGCAATTGCTCCTGTTGCAGGCGCACTGATTGCCGGGCCAGCTGAACAGCGGCCTGGATCGTGTCAGCCTGCATGCGCAGCGCTTTGGCGGATTCTTTGTTGCCGGAAGACCTAATGCGCTTGTTCAGAGCTGTATAACCCGCATACATCGGCTCGTAAACGGACTTGACCTTAGCTACTCGACTCTCTTGGTTACGGATGGCATCCCTATCGATGGAGCCAGAGGCTTGGCGAACGGCGGCAGCCAGCTTCACTGCGCCACTGTGCAGCTCCTGAGCTTGCTGGCGATAGGCGGCTAGCTGTTGAAGCTGGGAGGCATAGTTCTGGCGGCTAAGGTTCAGACGCGCAGCAGTCGCTGAATCTGCCTTGGCTGTCGTTTTTTCAAACCCTGCTTGAGCCGATGGGCTAATTTCCAATGAAGCGGCTGCCGCTGGAGCGGATGAGAGCAGGATGGACAGTAGAAGTGCAGCCGAGAAGGCTACAATCGGCAGGCGGGCAAGCGGGCTGAATCGAACAAATAGAAAGCGTGTCATAATAATCCTCCTTAGATTGTCTCCAGAACGCAGAAAAGCACCGCAGCAAACCGGCTCAAAGAGCCAATTGCTGCGGTGCTTCCGCATTCAGGGACGTACATATGTTCGGTGAATCAACTATAACTCGCTGCCCTTAAAGTTGTAAAGGTTTACCAACACATAAATGAAAGAAGCGAACAAAATTTCCTTTGGTCAAGCGCGCGGTGGCCTCGATCTGGAAGCCAGCTTCCTCGATAATCGACTCTATTGACTCCGATGTCACGATGACGGCGCGGCCGGACAGGCGCAGTAGTGATTGAAGCATTTCTAACTGTTCCTCCGGTGGAGAGACCGAACAGAGATTGTAGGGCATGTCCAAAATAGCAGCATCGAAGCGTCCTTCAAGAGTGCGCATGTCGGCAATAACGGCAAGCTCCGGCGAGTAACCGAAATGCTCCAGGTTCACTCGCGCACCTGTGACCGCCAAGGGGTTAAGGTCGCTGCCGCGGATGTCCATCCCCATAGAAAGAGCCTCCAGCAACACGGTTCCAATGCCGCAACAGGGGTCAATGAGCCGCGCTTCTGTTGATTGGGGAGCAGCAATATTGACTGCGGCTCTGGCAGCTCGCGTTGGCAGCGCCGTGGAGTATTGGCGAGGTTTGTCCTTGTGGCGCAGCCAGACTGGTTCCGACTCGATGAGCTCACCCGCGAACCAGCGGCCTTGGAACCGCGTCAGGCCAAAAACCATGTCGGGCCGCTTGAGGTCCGGCTCTCCAGTTACAGAGAGGCCAAGACGTCTTTCCAAGGCGAGCCTTTGCTCATTTCCGGGCTCGTTTGATGCACCTATTTTGACATAGCGGGAACGAAAGGTCCCCTCTCCAGAGGTAAGAACGTCGGCTGCCGCCTCCATTAACTCCTCCTCGGAAGCAGTGTCCAGTCGAATGCTCAATCGCTGCTTAATAAAAGGACTGCGGCTCGGATCGAGCCGCCGGGAGTGGCGGAAAGCGCGTAAGTCCGGGTCAGGCCTGACACCGGGAAACAGGCAGTGCAGCTCAAGCGAACAAAGCTCCACCTCGGATTCATGGCAAGCATAGGCATATAAATAGTCGAGGACGATGTCGTCACCGTCGCCGTCGCGGTTGTATGGGAGACTGGGAGTAGCTTGGTCGGATGGGATCATTATGTTTGAACTTCCTTTATCTAAAGTTGGACGACTGCTCCAGCCGCCGACGCTTTATTGTACCGCTCCTGGGCGATGGAGGCCAGTTTCATGGGAATGCGAGGCGACAAAAAGAGAGCCTGTTCGCCGTTTCAACGGTTGGCAGGCTCTCTTTTTGTCCGATTATGAGATTATAAGTGCGAGTTCAAAAAGGTCGCCATTGGGCACCGAGAAGGTTGTATGAACCAGAAGAAGGAGGAGCGGAATGTAGGCAAACCTACATGAGCACCGGACTTCGAAGGTGAATACAAGATTCGATGTCGAATTCGCTACCTGTTTACATCGTGATCAATGGTGGCCTTTTTGAACAACCTCTATAGGGGAGTATAGAAGTTCTGGGTATAACGAGAGTCATAAACGCCCACTCCAAGGCGAGTATAGAGCTCGTTCAGCATGGCTTTCCGGTGGCCGGAGGAGTTCAACCAGCCGTTATGCGCCTCGATGGCGTTGCGGTAGCCAGAAGCGATATTTTCCCCTGCGGCGGAGTAGCGGATGCCTTCAGCTTCCATGCGGTCGAAGGGGCTTTTTCCATCTGGATTTGTATGATCAAAATAATCCCGTTTAGCCATATCTTTGCTATGCTTACGCGCTGTTAGAGCGGCTGTATCATCCCAAGTCAGTGTCGGGACGCCGCGCTTCGCACGAAATGCATTCGTCAGGTCAAGCACTTCGCGTTCATAGGCGGAAGCGAGCTCATCGGCGCTTGGAGCGGTGCCAAAAGAGCTGCCGGACAGGACGAGCATGGCATCCAGCTTGCCCTCATCCAGCGTGTCCAGGTAGAAGGTTGTTTTGATTCCGCCGGATGTGAAGGAAAAGGTTTTGTTTGCGGCTGGAATCGTCTGGCCTGAAGCCTGTTTCAGCGAAGCGGTGCTCATGCCGGGGCGAAGCTTTTGCCACAGTCCGCCGCCATCCTCGAATGCTTGCGGAGAACCGGAGTAGAGCGCGACGACTTTGCCGCCGCTCACACCAGCCTGCATGTAACGGGTGTAATCCTTATTGTAAATGTACCAGACAAAACCTTCCTGCGCCGGGTCCTTGCGATCTGGTGCGCCAAGCTTCCCGATCAGGGCCGCTTCGCTGTCCCCGAGCCCGATGCCGCGCAGCTGCGGCCCGGCGGTATTGGTCGAAGGCGCGCCGCCAGGTGCCGGATGCGCCTTCAGCATGCGGCGGAGGAGGGTAACCGCCTCCGCCCGGGTTAGAGTGCTGCCGCTCTCGTAGCCGGCAGCAGTAGACGCCGTGCGCCCGCTCGCGATGCCTTCCGCGAGCAGCCAGGCCACGGCGTCAGCTTCGCCGCCGGAGCGCCCAGCGACGGAGGCAAGCAGCTGCGCTGCCTCGCCCCGCGTATAGCGGGCGTTTGGCTGCGCAGCATGGAACGCCGCCCAGCTGTGCGCGGCGGCGGCAGTGTAGTACGGCGCGTGCCAGGCCGCGCCGGAAGCTGTGCCCTTGGCGGGCGCGATGCCGTAGGCGCGCGCCGCCAGGGCGAGGAACTCAGGCTCGCTGAGCTTGCCGGAGGGACGAAAGCGGCCGTCGCCGTCGCCTTGGACGTAGCCGGCGGCAGCGGCCCAGGCGATGTCGCTGGCCGCCCAGTGTTTGGCCGCTACATCGGCGAAGCCAGTTGCGGCCGTTGCAGGCGCGGCCGATGCCGCTTGCGGCAGGAAGCTGCCGCTGCCGGCAAGCAGGGCGGCGCTCAGTAGGACGAGCGCCGCTTTGCGGACAGCTCGGGGGGACCATTTTTCATCGATTTTATGAAACGAATCATGGGAGTTATTCATCAGAGTAAAGTCCTTCCTGTGTGTGGTCTCGACACAGTTGGACGCGCTTATCGCCGCTACAGTTGTGCAGCGGTCTGGAATATGCTCCTGAAGTCCCAGGTTTTCGGATCAATAGCTATCGCCCCGCATCCCAGGCCAAGGCCTTTGCTTTCAGAGCGGATACAAATGCTTTTTTGGCCGGGCTGTAGTCCCGGGTTTCGGTATAGCGCTCGGCAAGCTGCTCTTTGAAGCGGCTGTATTCCATAGAAGCGTTAAAGCTGTCGATCCGACTGATCTCGCGGACCTCGACCATCATGTCGATGACCGGCTTTGCCATCATGCCCGGCACTGAAGTGCTGCCGAAGTGATGAAAAGCAAGCGCCTCGTCACCAAGCAAAGTGGATAAAACCCCAGCCTCTTCACGAAATTGTTCAACCCAAGCTTCCGAATAACGACTCAGTCTTACTTCCATAGATAACTCACTCCTATCTGCTCTTACTAAAGCAAGCTTCCCGCCTTTAAACGAATTTTAACTTCCGCGAGGAGAGAAGAGAAGGCTATGATGAAGGGAAGACAGGGGGAAGCAACTATGAATGGCAAAGCAAAACTGCTTTACATCGAGGATGATCCCGACATCGGCAGTTGGCTCTCGCGCGACCTGAAGGAACGTGGGTACGAGGTGGAGTGGCTGCCCAGCGGAGAAGGCGCGGAGGAGCTGGCGGCCGATGCCGACTTGGCGATTCTGGATGTCATGCTGCCGGGGCTGGACGGTTTTACCGTTGGTCAAAAGCTGAAGAAACGCTGCCCGGGCCTGCCGATCCTCATGCTCTCCGCCCGCTCGGCCGTTGAAGATAAACTGCAGGGCCTGCATTTTGCAGATGATTATGTCACAAAACCTTTCCATCCAGATGAGCTGGGGGCAAGGGTCGAGGTGCTGTTAAGGCGCTTTGGCAAAGGAGAGGACCAGCCCGTGCGGCTTGGCCATCTGGAGGTGAGACCGCGTGAGCTGACCGTTACCGATGCGGGCAGTGGAGAGGAAATTGCGCTGACGCCGAAGCAACTGCAAATTCTGCTGTTTCTGCTGCGCAACCCGGGGCGCATTTTGACTAAAGAGCAGATTTATGAATCGGTCTGGGGCGAGTCTTTTTTAGAGGGTGACAAAACCGTCATGGTACATATCCGCTACCTGCGGGAACGAATCGAGCGTGACCCCGCCAATCCGCGGCTAGTGGAGACGGTGCGAGGCATCGGCTACCGGGTGCGTCCCTCATGAAAAAGCTTATCCAAAAGCTGAAGCGTCCGTCGCTGATCGCCCGTTACAGCTTAATTGTGCTCTCCGCGCTTGTCATGCTGCCGCTCTTAATCACGCTTGTCGGCTTAGTGACGATGACGTCGCTGAGTTGGCTCCATCCGCCAGCTTCGCCTTCTATTTATTCTAATACGACCAAGCTCCGTCTGGCTTGGGAAGCGGAAGCGGCTGCCATGGGCGGAGAGAGCAAGGAGCAGGCAGCGGTCCGGCTTAAAGCATGGATACAGAAATATCCGCGCTCCAAAGTATTCCGCGTCGACGGGGAGGGCAGCCTCCATGACGCCATTCCCGCACGCAAGGATTTCCCGGCCCAGTGGTCGGCCGCCTACACCGTCGAGTATATGAAAGAAGCAGTTAACGGCGTTCGCTACACGGTCGTTTCCTTTGTCGGCGATAACCGCAGCGAAGGTTTTATCGTCGTGGAGGTGCCCCGCTACCTAACTCTTCCTTACTCTCAAAGGTTAGACGGAGTCGGCAGCACCGTGTACGCGATCGGTGTGATGATCATGCTCACTTTGTATCTGTTTGTCTCGTTCCTGTTTTTTATCCGCATCCGGCGACGCCTAGTGCGGCTGCAGGCAGCGATGGAACTGCCTTCGGAGAGCGGCTTGCCGCTACCGGTCTCTCTTTCGGGTAGTGATGAGATCGGTCGGCTGGAACAAAGCTTCAACGGCATGATCCGCGAGCTGGAGCAATCACGCCGCCGCGAGGAGGCGGAGGAAGCGCTGCGGCGCGATCTTGTAATGAGGCTGGCGCATGATCTGCGCACGCCGCTCACCGTCATCCGTGCTCATGCGTTTACGCTGGGGCGAGAGGCTTTGAGCGCACAGGGCAAGGAGTCCTTGCAGCTCATGACCGGCAAGCTTGACTATACATCCGAGCTGATGGAAAATCTTTTTTCTTACAATCTGCTCGTCGCTGGCAAATACCCTTACCGTCCCCAACGCACCGATGTGACTAGGTTATTGCGTACCCAGTTGGCTGCTTGGTATCCCGTGCTTGAGCAGGCTGAGATAGAGCTTGACTCGGATTTGCCGGAGGAGTCTATTTGGTGGCAAGCTGATCCGCAGTGGCTGGAGCGAGTGGTAGACAATTTGCTGCAAAATGTACTGCGCCATGCCGCATCCGGCTGTTATGTCGCTGTTCGTTTGTTGACGGAAAACGGCGGAACGTTAGTGGTTGAGGACCGTGGCCCCGGCATGGATGCGGAATCCACCTTCAAAGGCACGGGCCTAGGCCTCGCCATTGTCGATCTTATGCTTGTTGAGCAGGACCTCTGCAAGCAGGTCCGATCCGGACCGGATGGCACGATCATTACGATCTGGCCGGACCCCGAACGAGCCAAGTCGAATTGCCAGTCGACTGATGAGCTTTCCACCGATTTTTAAACGTTATTTAACCTTCGTCCTGACCGGCTTTTAACCTTTACTCGCTACGATAGAGGAAGAGGTGAGGAGAGGATGAATCATATGGGGAACAACAACTTAGGCCAAGGCAAGTGGCTGTTGGAAACGAATGGCCTGACTAAAAAGCTTGGTGGAAAAGCTGTTGTAAACGGGGTTGATCTGCAGCTTGGTGAAGGAGATATATACGGTTTTTTAGGGCCGAACGGCGCGGGTAAAACGACGACAATTCGCATGCTGCTAGGGTTGGCGCGTCCGACGCGAGGAACGGTTAAGGTGTTCGGCCAGAATTTGGCGGAGCATCGTCTGAACATTTTGCGCCAAGTGGGCTCACTGGTAGAATACCCTTCCTATTATGGCCATCTGACGGGCCGGGAGAACCTGGAGATCATCCGCCGTCTTCTCGATGTACCGAAGGAACGAATTGCGGAGGTGCTGAGCATTGTCCGGTTGGAAAAGGACGCGAATCGCGCAGCGAGGGGCTACTCGCTCGGCATGAAACAGCGGCTTGGCATCGCGGCAGCTCTGCTGGGACATCCGCGCCTGCTCATCCTTGATGAGCCGACCAATGGGCTAGACCCCGCTGGCATCCAAGAGATTCGCGAGCTGATCAAAAGCCTACCCACTGAGCGCGGCGTGACGATTATGCTATCGAGCCATCTACTGTCGGAGGTAGAGCAGATGGCGACTCGTGTTGGCATCATTACGGCGGGCAAGCTTGTGTATCAGGATAGTATCGAACGCCTCAAACAGCGCACCGCAGGACGCATTCGGTTGAACGTGAGTGAGCCTGAAGCCGCCTGGAAGCGGCTGTTGGAGCAGGGTTATGAGGCGCAGCGGGATGAGCGAGGTGTCACGATTTCGGGCGAGAATGACCGCGAAGTCGCGGCGATTGTCACAGAGCTTGTGCGTGAGCGGCATCTAGTTTACCGCGTTGAGGAGGAGAGCTCCTCCCTGGAAAGTGTGTTCCTGGAAATGACCGGCACGGGAGGGAGCCTCTAATGTTCTCTCGTATTCTGTTAGCGGAGCTGCTGAAAATTCGCCGTAAATGGATCGTCGCGCTAGCCATCATCGGGCCGCTAGGTGTTGTGCTGCTGCAAGCCGTCAATTATGGGCTTCGCTATGATTATTTGATGGATCAGTATGCTGGCGATCCTTGGGAAGGTCTGCTGGGACAAGTATTCTGGCTGAAAATGCCCGCGCTGTTCATCGGGCTGGCGCTTGTCGCTTCAATGTCAGCAGGTGTAGAGCATTCGGCGGGAGGCTGGAAGCAACTGCTCGCACTGCCGGTGACACGGTTGCAAGTCTTCGCAGGCAAGGTGGCGGTGACGCTTCTGCTGCTTCTTTTCTCCTGTACGCTGCTGCTTGTTTTCACCTTCATTTTTGGACTTGTACTGGGGCTGGAGGTTTCCTCAACACCTTGGGCGGAGCTGTTTAAGCAATCGTATTTAGCGTATTTGGCGCTGTTGCCTTTCATCGCTCTGCAGAGCTGGTTGTCGCTCACTATGAGTAATCAGGCGGTGCCGATGACGGTTGGTATTCTCGGTATGGTGCTGAGCTTGATCAGCATTGCTTTGCCCGACTGGACGCCCTGGGCTTGGGCGTATCAGGTGGTGGAGCCCGGAATGGGCTTAACCATAGCCGGAGCGGGTACGGCAACGGGTCTTCTGGTGATTTTGATCGGTTATGCCCATTTTGCCCGGAAGGATGCCAGCTGATATGAACAAGCTACTCCCTACGGAATGGATCAAGCTGCGGCGCTCCATCATCTGGCTGCTGCTGCCGATCAGCCCACTTTTGGCTGCTCTTAGCGGCTGGAGCCCATTGGATATAGGAAAAGAGCCGCTCCAGGCATGGCAGGAAGCGCTGGCCGTCGGTGCGACGGTGCATGGCTTGTTTTTCCTGCCGCTGTTGACCGGAATTTGTGCCGCCCTGATCTGTCGCTATGAACATGCCGCAGGTGGTTGGAAGCAGCTGGCGGCGCTGCCGGTGCGGCGCTCCTCGGTGTACCTCGCTAAGATGACGGTCCTTGCGGCGTTGTTAGCGTTGTTGCAACTGCTTTATGGAGCGGCAATGCTCGTTGGAGGAATGTTAAAAGGAGCACCGATCGACGCTATACCTTGGGAAATGATTGGTATGCTTGTAGGGTACGGCTGGCTTGCTTCTCTTCCGCTCGCGGCGCTTCAGCTGTGGGTGTCGACAGCTTGGCAGAGTTTTGCCGCTCCGCTTGCGGTAAACGTCGTGTTTACGCTGCCGAATATGCTAGTGACCAACTCGGAGGATATTGCTCCTTGGTATCCATGGGCTCAGCCGCTGCTCGCCATGATGCCGCAGGACCGCTACGACGTAGGTGCATTCACTGTCTCGGTTGAAACGCTATTTATTGTGGTCGCGGGCAGCTTTGTCGTTTTCCTCGGGGCTGGCTGGACTAGCTTCCTGCGGCGTGCCGTGTAACATTATATTGGGAACCAGCCGAGCAGGCATGACTGCTCGGCTGGTTTTTTTGCGGCTGCGCCATGATATGCCCCTGGTGATGTGCCCCCAAAGACAAGGCAATCGGACAATTGCTCCTGAGTAACAAGGAATAATTTGTATATTTTATAAAAAATAGAGAAACTTTCTTCTTTGATAGGAGTATGATTTTTAAGAGAGTTGATCGGAGAATGGGGAGAGTGATTCTATTGAAATCGGGATTAAAGAAGTTCATAGTAGTCATCTTTATCGTCAATCTTTTGGCTGTAACTACCGTGAATGCTGCCCCCGCACTGCGTCAGATCGGCGTGTGGATCAATAATGTGGAAGTGAATTCACCTAAGGATGGAAATTCCACACTTTTGCTGGATAACAACTTATATTTCTCATCCCAGTTTGTTAAAGATGCGTTTAACAGCATTATATTATGGGACAAGAATAAGCAGGATGCGAAAATAATTAAGCCTAATGTCCACATGTTAACGACGGACGGAAAGAATGTTTTTGGAGCTGTTTACAACGATGAAAAAATCAAGTTCCGTGTGTTTGCACAGGTCGACAGCCTTGAAGCTGAGCTGGCAGCTTTCAAGTTTATTCTCATCAATCCCGATGGGAAGGAGACGTTAATTGAAGAACGACGCAAAGGCGATAAATACTTCCCTGAACAAGGGAAAAATAATTTCTGGATTAATAGCGAAGAGATTACTTATGAATTTGACGATGAAGGTGACTATAAAATTGTTTTTTTCATACAGCTTGAAGAAGAAACGGGCATGCATATTGTTTCAGAGAAGGTCATTTACTCTACCGCCAAGTCTTCCTGAGATAGCAAGTAGTCAAAGTTACTTGAGCGCGCTATGAAGCGGCCCCGACGAGCAAAGGAAGTAGTCGAAGTTACTTGAGCGCGCCGGAAGGGTCCCCAACGGGCGAAGCAAGTAGTCAAAGTTACTTGAACGCGCCGGAAGCGGCCCCAACGAGCCAAGCAAGTAGTCCCAGTTACTTGAACGCGCCGTAAGCGGCCCCGACGAGCAAAGCAAGTAGTCAAAGTTACTTGAAACGCTCGATTGCGGCCTCGACGGTCAAAGCAAGTAGTCAAAGTTACTTGAGCGCACCGAAAACGGCCCCAATGAGCCAAGCAAGTAGTCAAAGTTACTTGAGCGCGCCGTAAGCGGCCCCGACGGGTAGATTAGTCAGGCAAAGCCTTGAATGATATAATTCGGGTCAAAGCCAGAGATAACAAGGAGTTAGTTATGAGGATTGGATTCCGAACTTTAAAAACCGCGATCGGTGTCAGCCTATCCGTGCTGATTGCTGGGCAGCTGGGGCTGCTGAACTTTGCCTCGGCGGGCATCCTCACTCTGCTCTGCATTCAAAAAACGAGGCGCCAGTCGTTCAACGCCATTTGGGAAAGACTGCTGGCCTGTCTCGTAGCGATCGCAGTATCAGGCCTGCTGTTTGAGCTGGTCGGCTACCATGCGCTGCTGTTCGTGCTGATTTTCCTTATCCTGATTCCGCTTTGCGTCAAGCTACGCTGTACCGGCGGCATCGCCAGCAGCTCGGTCATAATGATGCATATATATGTCCAAAAAGGATTGACGCTTTCTTTTATCGGTAATGAGCTGATGATCATTTTGATTGGACTCGGCATGTCGCTCGTTGTCAATCTGTACATGCCTGGCGTTGAACGCCAGATTCAGGAGCTGAGGCGGCGGATCGAGACCCGGATCGAGAACATCCTGCGGGAACTTGCCGTTTATTTGAAGGATGGGACTAGTCTATGGGACGGGCGTGAACTGCTGGAGCTGACGGCACTGTTGGAGCAGGCTCGGGCGCTTGGCATTCAGACGACGGAGAATGATTTTAGCGGGCGGAGAAGCGTGTTTTATACGTATTATGAGACGCGGCGCAAACAGGTCGACATTTTGAAAACGATGATGCCGCTCGTCTCGCAGGTAGATGCAAGAGTGGAGCAGGGACAGCGGATCGGAGAGTTTCTGGATGATCTGGCGGATCACTGGAACACGATTCCCGGCGGACGCGACTATCATGAGCGGCTGCGCGCGATCCGTGAGTACCATAGGGAGCTGCCATTGCCAGAAACGCGCGAAGAATTTGAAACGAGGGCCAGCCTGTATGCCATGGCCAACGAATTGGAACGGTTCATCCTGACCTTGGCGTAAGACTGGGTGGCAGGGTGGCCGTTTTTTAAATGAGCTGTACGTTTAAAATTAGATCCTATCGCGCGAGCAGAGAGGTGCAGTTGCATCCCAATACTTGCCGTAAATGCTGGCCGAAAATGGCTCACAAACGCCTCGCCAACAAAGTGGCGATGAATCGCTGGGCGCTCTTGGACAGGTAGCGGTCCCGCCGCCAAACGATGCCGACCTCGGAGTGGAAGCTTTCGCCTTCCAACTCACGGGACTCCATATCTGACATCTGGAACGAGTTCAGAACGGACCGTGGCAGCACGGTCGCCCCGATACCGGCGGAGACGAGTGAGAGGATGACGGCGACGCTCGAGCATTCGCAGAGAATGTGCGGTTCGCAATCCACGCGGCGGAACTCCTGGAGTACCTTTTCGTGCATGGCGGTTGTGCGTTCGGTTTTCAGTGTGAGAAAAGGATGCCGAGCCAGCTCGGTGAATGTAATAGGCCCTTCCCGCTCCGGCGCCCAGCCGATCGGCAGAATCGCTGCGAAGGGATCGGACGGCAGTACAGCCGTCTCGAAGGCGGATGGGCCCGAATCGAATTCGAACGGCAGCCGCGTGATGATCAGCTCGATGCCCCCACCGTCCAGCTCTTCTCCAAGTGAAAAATGATCCCCTTCATGCACCTTGAAGGTGACCTCAGGATAAAGGCTGTGAAACTGCCGGATCGGCTCCGGCAGCAGCGAGATGCAGGAGACGACGGCGCCAACAGACAGCACGCCGCGAATACCTTCGTCCAGCTCCCGCACCTGCTGGAGCGTATCCGAGAAGTCGCGCATGAGCCGCTCTGCCCGCTCCAAAAGGAGCTTGCCAGCGGCAGTCAGCCGCAAGCTGCGGCCCACGCGGTCGAATAGCACGACGCCGAGTTCTTCTTCAATCTGCTTCAGCTGGCGGCTGAGCGGAGGCTGCTCCATATGAAGCACGCGGGCTGCTCGCGTGATCTGCCCTTCGCGTGCAATGGTCACAAAATAATTGAGCTGCCGCATATCCATTTTTGGAAGTCTCCTTTTGGGCAAGAATGGGAATGGATTGGAGAAGGAAGAGTTTGTATCCATACCTTAAGGGTATGGAGAACTTGGTAAAACCTGTCCTTTAACTATAGCGAATGTGTTGGTATGATGACTAGTAAAAGAATGAACGATCGCCTGACGAGGCGTACGATGAGAGAGGAAGTAATGCAGATGGCTTACGAGTTTAAAATTGAGCGCACGGCTTCCCCAAAGGCGAAGGAATCGCTGCAGGGCTCGGTATTCGGCACCCGCTTCACGGATCATATGTTTATTTTGGATTACGATAAGGGCCAAGGCTGGCATGACGGGCGGATCGTACCGTACCAACCAATTATGTTGGACCCGGCTGCTAAAGTATTTCATTACGGCCAGACGATTTTCGAGGGACTCAAAGCTTATCTGACGGCCGATGGCCGTGTGCTTTTGTTCCGTCCGCGCAGCAATATTAAACGGATGAACCTGTCTAATATCCGCATGAGCATCCCGACGCTTGACGAGGAGCTTTTCCTTGAAGCGCTGCGCCAACTGCTCGTTGTGGAGCGCGACTGGGTGCCTTCGGAGGAAGGGACCTCGCTGTATGTGCGTCCTTTTGTCATCGCAACTCAGGCGACGCTCGGCGTATCTCCTTCCCATCAATACAAGTTCATGATCATCCTGTCGCCGGTGGGCGCTTACTATTCCGAAGGTGTGAATCCAGTCTCGATCTATGTGGAGTCGGGTTATGTACGTGCTGTTCCAGGTGGCGTAGGCGAAGCCAAGACGGCGGGCAACTACGCTGCGGGCTTGCAAGCACAGGAAGAAGCGACGGCTAAAGGTTACTCTCAGGTGCTGTGGCTGGACGGCGTAGAGCGCAAGTACATCGAGGAAGTCGGCAGTATGAACGTGTTTTTTGTAATCGGGGACAAAGTAGTTACACCGGTGCTTAACGGCAGCATTCTGCATGGCATTACGCGTGATTCCGTACTTCAGATGCTGAAGCATTGGGGTTATGAGGTCGAGGAGCGCCAGCTATCGATGCAAGAAGTGGCCGATGCGCACCGGAGCGGCGAGCTTAAGGAAGCGTTCGGTACGGGCACGGCCGCGGTCATTTCGCCAATCGGCGAGCTGTACTGGCAGGAAAAGGCGATGACGCTGAACGGCGGTCGCACCGGCGAGCTGTCGCAGCGGCTTTATGATGAGTTGACCGGCCTTCAGCGCGGCGAGAAAGAAGATCCATTCGGTTGGACGGTTGAGCTGAAAGGGTAAGGCGAGTTCATTTGCAAATCCCCCAAAATGGGGAGCGCTAAACAATAGAAAGAGATGAGCAATGAAGCGAGGCCAACCGGGCCTCGCTTTTTTACTATATGCAAATAGGACCAAGCCCTCAGCACTTTAATGCGTATCAGCGGCCGATGTGGCACATATCCTCATTCTATATGCAACTAGACCATCATGGGGAAGGATGGGGACAATGACGATATCCTATATGGACTACACCAATCCCAATCTTACGTTTACGTATGATATGAGAAACAACCTCGTCTCCAAGACCAATGACCAGAACTACTTTAATCTGCTCGGTTACAAGCAGTTGCCAACCCTGGGATCTGCATCGCTGTTGGACATCTTCATGAGTAAGGGCCATTTTGTGGAGCCACATTATCATCAAAATGCATCAGAGCTAGTCTACCTCGTCTCGGGAACGGTTACGGTATCGATGATCAATCCGTTTACGAGCAAGCTGATCAGTATCCCGATTACGCCGCAGCAGGTCGTCATCGTGCCTCAGGGCTGGTGGCACTTTGAGGAAGCGACATCGGACAACACGCATATGCTGGCGGTATTCGACGCTCCGACGCCGCAGGTTATTCTGGGTTCGGATATTTTGCGTCTCACACCCACGAATGTGATGGCTGAGACATACTGTCTGGATGAGGCTAAATACAAGGCAGCTATCTCGCCGATTACACAGACGGTTGGCATTGGGCCGCTGGATAACTGCCAGAAAAATCGCGAACTAGACGAATTCCGTTCAGCCGAACAGGAAGAAGCTCCTCCCGTCGGCATTTCTGCCTACGGGACCGCACCTCATTGGGCAGGAACGAGTGTTTCGGGGCAGCCGGCCTTCCTTTACAGCCAGGCGCCTTACCGCACGCAAGCTCCAAGCTATTATCCGCAACCTTATTTCCCACAGCCGACCTATGGGCAGATGCAGGGCTACACACAACCTTATGCCCAGCAGCCCACCGCGTACGCGCAGACGTACTTCCCGGCGTATGGCCAGCAGCCATATCCGCAGCAGAGTGCTGCACAGGCGGCCTATACCAGTCCATATCAGTACCAAGCGCAGCAAGCTCCGACGGGCTACCGCTAAACAAAGCTGAGAAACATAGAGCATCTAAGTTTGTATTTTTCAATAAAAGAAGGTACAGTTCCTCAAGCAAGTTGAGGAGGCTGTACCTTTTTTTGATTGAGTAGTTCTACTGGACAGATGCCAGAATCCATATAACTACTGTTCACATACTATATTGATATAAAGTTCAATAAGCTTCAGGAGAAAACGAAGAAAATAGAAATAAGCCTATCACGGGAGGAATGCAATTTGAACGACAAGTCGGAAATTGCAGCTATCAGCAACTATAAGAGTGGTCTTGGAGCTAGCGTAGGCGTCATTTTAGTTTTGTTTATTCTACTTGTTATCGTTTCACGTACCTTTAGCACGGACAGAACCGGTTCCACTAACGATCCTTCAAGTGGCATTAACACTGCCCCCAACGAATTCACGAAAAGATTCTATTTTTACAGTGATACTTTTCCACGTTCTCTTATTCAGACCTTTCGTAGTGGAAGAGTAATTGTCCCCAATTCAGCATACATTCTTGATCCAGGTGAACTGGATTATGTAGACGTGGTGAATGGGGACTACGCTGAATCAACTGCTATAATCCGTTATGATGCCTTCCCTCCCCCTCCGGGCGGCCAGTCAATAGGTCATGTAGATGCTACGCTGGTAAATAGAAGTGGGATAGGTCAACTTAGCTACTTCAAAATAAGAAGTGTGTCAGGGGTGCTCGGTGCATCGGAGAGGACTTACAATGGGGCGCCCATTTTAACTATCTCCTACGAATTCTAATGCGCGGCGCTTCAACTATTTCAACCTAATAATTATGGGGCTGGCCCAAAAGTCATCTTTAGATGATTTAGGAGCAGCCCCTTGGTTATTTAGGCTTCCAGTTCAATATAGGCTGATGGCGCTGCCTCATTTTCGAATCGAGGCGTAACGAATCTGAGAGACGCTATTGAGGAGATTTCGCGGTACTATCATCATTTCCCACTCAAATAACGCTTCTCAGTTCCGTTACATAATTTGTAGCCTGTTTTGAGGGGAAATAAGCTCTCTCAGGTTCGCTAGTATGTGCGTGGACAAGCAGAGGAGCTACCTGAGTGGCATTTCTAGTGTTGAAGCGAAGCGATAGGGACTTTCACAAAGACTTGGCTGAAGGCTACGACCGTGGAGCGGTGCTGGAGGATTTAATGAAACGGTTTGGAGCCGATGTGTGGAACTTCGCCTACTTCCTGACCCGGAGCAGCGATACCGCTGATGATTTGGCGCAAGAAGTGTTTTTAGCTGCATATCGATCGCTGTATAACTTTCGCGGTGGGGATGAATCACTGAAAAGCTGGCTTTTAAAAATAACGAGAAATAAAACCCTTCACCATTTGCAGAGCGCCTTTATGCGCAGGGTCAAGCTTCCAGGGCGTTTGCCCTTTATTGATGCTGCTCCAGCAGCGGAGCAGATTTATTTTGAGAAGCATGCCCGGAATTTGTTATGGGAAGCCGTACTTGATCTGCCTTTGAAATACAGGGAAGTTCTGATTCTTGATTATCATTATGGATTGAGTAATCAGGAAATTGCGCAGCTCTCCGGCATTGCAGAAGGAACGGTTAAGTCAAGAATTCATCGTGCCAAAAAAAAGCTTGCAGCACATTTGGGGAGGGATGAACGATGAAGGAAAGTAGTCTAAAGTCGCAGTTGAAAGAGCCGCCATCCTTTCAGCAGCGCGGTTTTCGTCCTGAGCTGATGCAGCAAATTAAGCTTCAGGCTTTGCAGGTTGAAGGGAGTGAGAAGCCTCCCAAAAAGCGGCTATCGATTTACAATGGATTTGCCGCATTAGCGGCAGCGCTATGTCTGTTTGTCCTTTCCTTTTGGTCGACCGGCTGGATTGGAGAACAGGAGAAGGAATCGCCGCCCCCGTCGTTGCGGAGCGCACGATATATGAACGCAATGGCAAGGTTATTCTGGAAGTTTACCCTCAGCCTGAACTGGTCGCAGGGCAGTACGCCGGGTTTATTTTCAGCTTCAAGGAGCCGTTATCTACGTTCAAGGACAAATCGCTTATCATTCAAGCCATCCATGCCAAGACCGGTGCGATAGAGAGTCTATCCGCCAAAGTCATTCACACCCCTAGCCCTGGCTATGAGGGTCTTGAGCGCTACAATCTGGGCATCGTCCTTCCTATCGGCGGCCCATGGAGGTTGGAAGTTACACTGGACGGCTCGTTTTATGCAGATGCCATCGTTCAGTTCCATGAACCGGATTGGACGGAGAGTGGGCGGTTCTTCTCGGGCTCCTATGAGTTGGTGGGGACGGAAAGCCGGACAGGAATCATTGATGTTCCGTTTTAGACTGGGAAACGGCAAAAGGTCATGTGGCATTTTTGGGAGGGATCTTTCTACAGTTTGAAAGATAGCTTCGAAATCAAGGCTATCAAGAAAGGCAGCAAGGAAATGGTGACTGTACTTTCCACGATTGACCAGGGAATAAAAAATCCGTTTGCTGGTCCCATTAATGGTGCTGACAAACATGTGAGTACTTCCGTCCGATTACCGGAACCGGGAATTTGGCGGCTGATGCCCTACGTAGACGGGAAGCTAATCGATTCGATTGTAATAAAGGTAACCTGATTCACACCTCATGGCATAGCCTGGGAGCAACGGGACCAGAATAGGGTAAAGATCGATTATAGGCGTTGCGCCCGGTTGCATGGCTGGAAGAGACTGTGTTACACTCGAACCAATTACTGCGGAACGATGCTATTTCTGCCATTCGGTAGATGGATCGTTCACGCTCGAACGGAGGGTTACGTGTGATTCATTACATCCGGATCCGCACGGTGCGTGGCTAATTGAATAGCGCCCATGTTCTGCCTTGTGCAGGGATCTCGAGATGTGGATGAATCCACGTTCATAGCCCAATTGCGCCTTCTTCCGCCTATATACGGACTGTCATTTGTCTGTCCGTGCCAGGGGAATTGAGGGCGGCTTTCCTCCACGCTATGGAGGGATTCGAGATGCGAAGCGGCGCGGCATTGCCGCCCGCCTTCATCCGGCTTCCCCTCGGAGTCTTCTTTGCTGCATAGGATGAACACGGGCGATGAGCGCCCGTGTTTTTTTGTTCCCATTTTACCCCAGAACCCCGAGAGGATGATCTATAGATGCAAGAACCCCGTGAAAAAGCAATACTCGTCGGCGTGCACGAGCAGAACAACCATCAATTCGCCTACTCCATGGAGGAGCTGTACAATCTAGCCGATGCCTGTAATATCGAAGTTGTCGCGGAGCTGACCCAGAAGGCGGAGCGCATCCACAAAAGCCATTACCTCGGTTCTGGCAAGCTGGAGGAGCTCACCCATCTGATGGAGGCACACGATAACCCGACTGTCATCTGCAATAACGAGCTGTCACCTTCGCAGATTCGCAATCTGGAGGCGACGTTGAAAACGAAGGTCATAGACCGTACAATCGTCATTCTGGACATCTTTGCCGAGCGCGCTCAGACAAAAGAAGCCCAGCTGCAAGTTGAGGTAGCGCGGCTGAACTATATGCTGCCAAGATTGGTAGGTCTGCGTGAGTCCTTGGGCCGCCAGGGCGGTGGCTCGGGCCTGAAAAACCGCGGCGCAGGGGAAACAAAGCTGGAGCTCGACCGCAGGCGGATCGAGGAACGCATCCACATGCTGGAGACGGAGCTTGAGAAGCTGGTCGCCCAGCGCCAAATTCAGCGCAAACGCCGTAAAAAGAACGAGATTCCAGTCATCTGTCTCGTCGGTTATACTAATGCCGGCAAGTCAACGCTGCTGAACTCGATTGTGGATACTTTCCATCCAGACTCCGGCAAAAATGTGCTGGCCAAGGATATGCTTTTTGCCACATTGGAAACATCAGTGCGCAGCATCGAGCTGCCGGACCGCAAGTCGTTCCTGCTGACCGACACGGTTGGCTTCGTAAGTGGCCTGCCGCATCATCTCATCAAGGCATTCCGCTCCACGTTGGAAGAGGTGTCGGAAGCAGATTTGCTCATTCATGTGGTTGATTCCTCCAATCCGGAGTTCAATCAGCAGATTCAAGTAACGGAGGAAACGCTCAAGTCGCTTGGAGCGGAAGGCATTGGGATGCTGTATGCCTTCAACAAGTCAGATCTAGCAGGGACTTCTTATCCTCGGGTCGAAAATGACCGGATCTACCTGTCGGCTTCCCGGCACGAAGGTGTGGAGGAGCTTATAGGTGCCATTCGCAAGCAGATTTTCCATGATTATGTGCAAGCCGAGATCGTCGTCCCGTATGAAAAAGGAGCCTGGGTATCTTATTTCAACGAGCATGCCCAGGTAATGGAAACCGAATACGAAGAAGGCGGCACCCGCATGAAGCTGGAATGCCGCGAAGCCGATCTTAACCGTTTCAACCAAGAGGTTGGAGCGGCGCAGACGGTGGAATAAGATAAAGGCCTTTCCCCGGATTATAACTCGGAGAAAGGCCTTTTTTAATCCTATTCGAGAACTTTAAGTCCAACTGCCGCTCCTAGCACAAGTGTAATACACAGGATACGCTTCGCGCTGCGGGACTCACCGTAGAACAGCATACCCATCAAAGCGCCTCCCGAAGCTCCGATGCCGGTCCATACTGCATAAGCAGTTCCCATCGGCAAATCACGCATTCCGAGGCTGAGCAGCAGGAAGCTGGATATGAAAGCAAACGCCATTAGCAAGTAGTTCGTGATGCTCCGGCGCTCATTAATCTTGTTTATCATCGTGACGCCGAACACCTCAAAAAGTCCGGCTCCAATAAGGTAGATCCAGGCCATGTCAGTTCCCCTCCTTCTTAGTCTGAGCGGGCTCATGACCAAGCAGTTTGAGCCCAATG
Source organism: Paenibacillus herberti (assembly GCF_002233675.1). Classification (GTDB taxonomy): domain Bacteria; phylum Bacillota; class Bacilli; order Paenibacillales; family Paenibacillaceae; genus Paenibacillus_O; species Paenibacillus_O herberti. The sequence goes on from NZ_NMUQ01000002.1 coordinate 1,340,605, forward strand.
ACGCCGATAAGCAGCACGGCAATTAACACCAGCTTCATTGGGTCTACAGGATCGCCGAAGAAAATCATATCTGCTACTACGGTTCCTGCTGTACCTAACCCGACGAATACCGCATAAACGGTACCGACCGGCAAGTGGCGGGCTGCATCCAGCAGCACATAGAAGCTAACCAGAATGCCGATGGCAGTCAACACCCATTCTACTGGTGTGTCGGAATGTTTCAGTCCGATGACCCAGCCGACCTCGAACACTCCAGCGCCTAAAATTTTGAGCCAATGTTTATTCATACCGATAATACCCCTCTCTCCGACTGCAGCTTTTTAAGATCCGTTCCAGTGGTTGCCGTTCCAAGTATTCCCCATATCGCGGCTAAAATGCCCGCAAAAAAAGCCCGGAGACAAGTCGCTTGTAACAGCGGTCATCTCCCGGGCTTTTATCCCTCCGTGTAAACGCGGCCTGTCGGCCGTGCCGTTCCCTCTCGGACCAGACCGGCGAAAAATATCGCGCCGCGGAACCCTAGGCAACTTGAGCGTATGATCTTTAGCTGCAAGACTTTTGAATATCAGGCTATTATAGCAACCTCGAATGCGGGAAACAAGGGGTGTGGCAACATTTTTTTGCGGATTTGTAAGGGAAAATTAGCTTTTCGTGGGCACGAGGAGGAAGATGAGAGGACTGGAACTTTTTTGCAGTTAGAAGCGTCTGCATGGAAAAAGGGTAAGAAGTAGAAGGGGAGTCTACATACAAAGCGAAAAGCCTGAGGAATGGAGAGCGATCCATAACCTGCCAGACGAAGGAATGCAGAGCTCGGCAGCAGGGGAGCGGGAAACAGTAAATCGGGAACGAAACACGAAAGGAGTAGGACAATGATGGATGCTGAACATTCAGGCAAGCTTTTGGACAGGGATGAAACCGGAAAAGCAAGCCGATTGGAGCCAGGGAAAAGGGGAGGCAATCGTGCCGTGAATGGAGCAGCTGTTATAAAGTACGTGATTCTTTGTGTTGTTTACATCATTATTTTTATGGGCGCGCTGCTTATGGTGGAGTTGATCGAAGGCCGAAAAATCACGACCACAGAGTATATGGGCCTGACGAATATGGGAGGGGGATATGTCATACTGGCATTTTTCTTTACCGTTATCCTCTATGTTCTCGCTGTTTTACCGCTCACGCTGGTAGTTAACCGGTGGTTGCGGCATCCGCTTTTGCAGGGGGTGCTGTTCACCGGATTGGCGATTTGGGCGGGTCAGTTCCAGTACCGGAGCTACGAGTTTTTCATTGAGGGGTATGGAGTGCAGCCTTGGACGTCATGGTGGGTGTTCGGAACAGCTGGTATCTTGTATACAGCGGCGAATGTGTGGCTGACGCGGCTGGCAGATCGGCAGAGAGATGTATGACACGGGGGGGACGATTGACGATAGTCGTGGATAAAAAAACAGAGACAAGGGATCTGTGTCTCATCCCCTTGTCTCTGTTCTTAGGAGAGCTTAAGCAAAGCCGACCTTAGCCTTTTCCCGTTCTTTCAGATTGAGGCTGATGGCGCGAATGGATGTGACCGGGATATACAGTTCCTGATAGGCCGTCGTGTATTTAACATACTGCTTGTCAGCCTCCTCCAGCACACCGTCATCGGCTAACGTTCCGTCGATAAAATGAATCATAACCTTCTGTCCCTTAAGCTTCTCCAGCATTAGGCTCACCTCTTCTGAGTTAATGGGGGCTTCCCCCTTATTGTAGCCGAATGGAACATCCGCGGTCGCGCTAAGTTTGTATGCGATCAATACTCATGAATGGAACATTCGTGCTTGCGCTAAGTTTGTATGCGATCAATGCTCATGAATGGAACATTCGTGCTTGCGCTAAGTTTGTATGCGATCAATGCTCATGAATGGAACATTCGTGCTTGCGCTAAGTTTGTATGCGATCAATTATTCCATACTCAATCGCTTCTTCGGCAGACAGGAAGTAGTCGCGATCCATGTCCCGCTCGATTTTCTCAAGAGGTTGGCCGGTCCGTTCGGCGGCGATGCGGTTGAGCGTCTCGCGTGTTTTCAGAATTCGTTTAGCGGAAATGGCAATATCGCTTGCCTGGCCCTGTGCGCCGCCATGAGGTTGGTGGATCATAATCTCGCTGTTCGGCAGCGCGCTGCGCTTACCTTTGGTCCCGGCTAACAGCAGAATCGCTCCGAAAGAGAAAGCTGCGCCGGTGCAGATGGTTTGGATGTCAGGCTTTACGAGCTGCATAGCGTCATAAATGGCCAAGCCGGCTGTTGTCGAACCGCCTGGACTGTTAATATACATATGAATATCCTTTTCGGCATCATCCGCTGCCAGAAACAGAAGCTGCGCGATGACGGTGTTTGCCACCGAATCATCGATTGCTGAGCCGACCATGATGATTCGTTCCTTCAGCAGCCTGGAATAAATGTCATAGGAGCGCTCACCTTTATTAGTTTGCTCGACGACAAAGGGCACATGGTTCATTTTTGTTCCTCCTTCAGGAATTCGCTTGTGGCGGAGCCGGTTGACTTGTTGCCCCTGGTAAACGATCTGGCGGAAGGGAAGGATACGGGCTGGGGAAGAGGAATATTTTTCGTCGGTTGGCGTATCCTTTAGCGCTCTTCAAACGTTTACCTGGTACCGACTGTATGTATACGAAAGGAGCTGCCGCTGCATGGATACGGCAACGAAGCTGGAGGAAGAGCGCGGAGCACTTCGCCGATATTGTCTGGCGCTGGCAGGGTCCCCTAGCGATGCAGAGGATCTGGAGCAATCCGCATGGGCTAGAGCGCTCGGCTACCCAGGTTGGGACGGTCACGCTAACAAGCAGGCGCTGCTATTGCGCATTGCTCGTAATATTTGGACGGATCAGCAGCGTAGAAAGGCACGGCACCAGCGTTTGCTGCCGGAGCTGTTTCCAGATCAGGCGGCAGCATATATGCCCCAGCAGCATATGGATAGCTGGGAGCTGGAGACGATGCTCCACTCCCTTGAGCGGCGGATGACGCCGCTGCAGCTGGCAGTATGGCTGCTCCGGGAAATGCACGGCAGCAGCATTGCGGAGACAGCGGAGCGCCTCGGCATGACCGAGGGAGCTGTCAAAGCCGCCATGCACCGATCGCGCCGTGCGCTGGCTGCGGTGCGGTGCGATTTGCAGGCTGGTGGCCTGCGCGAGCCTGCGGACGAGGCGCTTCTCATCCGTGTGCGCGGCCTGGCCGCAGCTTTGCGCACTGGCGATGCCGCGGCCATTGCGGCGCTGGCAGAGCAGGATGCGCTGGAGCCAGCAGTGGCGGCGGCCAGCCTGGCCGGGCGCGTGCAAGCCAGCGCCGATGCGGTGCCGGATGCAGGCGCGGTAGACAGCCCGCGGGCATACGCGAATTATGATGCGGCAGCCTGGTCTTCAAGTTATGCCCCTGTTTCAGGGGCTGGTTATACAGCAGCTGCGGGGGCTGCTTTCCAGAGCGCTTCCAGCGGCTATGCCAGCGGAACTATGAGCGGTTGGAATGGTTTCGGCGGCTTACGGGCCGTCGGCTAAAGCGAATGAGAGATGCAAAGAGCCCTCCAAACAGGATGTTTGCCTGTTTGGAGGGTTCTTTTTAACTGTGATTTGAAGTGCCGTCGCAGACGGCACTTGAAAGCCGCCGAAGCGGCTCCAGCACAAGAAGCAAGTAGCCGAAGTTACTTGAGAAGCGGAAAAGTGGCTCTGGATGCCGAAGCAAGTAGCCGAAGTTACTTGAAAAGCGGAAAAGTGGCTCTGGATGCCGAAGCAAGTAGCCGAAGTTACTTGAGAAGCGGAAAACTGGCTCTGGATGCCGAAGCAAGTAGTCAAAGTTACTTGAAAAGCAGAAAACTGGCTCGTGATGCCGAAGCAAGTAGTCGAAGCTACTTGAGCGTGCTAGAAGCGGCTCCGACGAGCAAAGCAAGTAGTCGAAGCTACTTGAGCACTCTAGAAGCGGCCCCGACGAGCAAAGCAAGTAGTCGAAGTTACTTGAGCGAGCCGGAAGCGGCCCCGACGAGCAAAGCAAGTAGTCGAAGCTACTTGAGCACGCTAGAAGCGGCTCCGACGAGCAAAGCAAGTAGTCGAAGTTACTTGAGCGAGCGGGAAGCGGCCCCGACGAGCAAAGCAAGTAGTCGAAGCTACTTGAGCACGCTAGAAGCGGCCCCGACGAGCAAAGCAAGTAGCAAAAGTTACTTGAATGCCGCCTCCCTAGCGCCCTAAAAATCCGCCTTCGGACAAAATCACCTGGCCGGTAATCCATTGGGATTCATCGCTTGCGAGGAAAGTGATGGCTTTGGCCGCATCATCGGGGCGACCGATCCTCCCCATCGGGAACATCGGCAGAAACTGAGTCCCCATTTCTTCCGTGATCCAGCCGGAATCCGTTGGTCCGGGATCGATGCCGTTTACGGTAATCTGCAAGGGCGCCAAGCCGGCAGCCAGCGGTTCAATAAGGCCGACCAGCGTTCGCTTAGTCGCCAGATAGGCTAGATTTTCTGCATCGGGACCCTTAGATACGAGAAAAAGGATACGCCCCGGCGTCCCAGCCGCTTGGCTCGTCTCGAATCGCTTAGCGAACTCGGTGCTGAGCAGAATGGGGCCGCGATTGTTAATAATATAATGGCGGTCGAGCGATTCCTGGGTAAGATCCCGGAAGTTCGTCGGCGCACAGTAGCAGGCATTGTGGATGAGAATAGTTGGCGCTCCAATGGTCCCTTGTGCCTGATCGAGAATTCGAGAAGGGGTCGCAGGGTCCAAAAAATCGGCCTCCATATGCGCGGCCTTAACGCCAGAGGCAGTCAATTCCGCGCACAGCTGCTCGGGCCAGTCATCCTGCCGGCCGTTCCCCTCCTGACCGTCGAATGGACGCCAATGGGTAAAGAATATAGCTGCGCCAAAGCTTGCCAGCGAGCGGCAAATGGCTGTTCCGATCCCCGTTTCACGGCTTACGCCGGTGACAATGACTCGTTTATTTTTCAATGAATGCATGGATTCCGCCTCCGATCTTGGATGGGAGGGTACGCAGACTTCAAGCGCTTGGAGAGGTAGGATTGCATGAGCGGACAGCGGTTGGAATGCCGCGGCCAGCCCAGCAAGTACGGTTGTCTGCATTACCCTGTATGGCATGAAAAAGGCGCGCCGAATTCGCAGCGGCATAACCGCAGCTTACAGCGTCCCTATTCCGTTAACGATCGCCTTTTACAGTGTGCTCCACATCGTACGGTTAGCTCCTTTTGACCATCTCCGCCCCAACCGTACTACGGCTAGAAAATAATTGTCAAGGAAAGCGATTACAGAAAATGCTGTTACCCTGACTTCTGCCTGTTGATGAACAGTGGCTGACTGCATATAATGATATATGCACAGCGGATGATGGCAGCGGGAGAGATTGCCTGTACGATTAGGGCAACGCCGAAGGAGCAAACCCGATCAGGGGGAATCTCTCAGGCAAAAGGACCTTTGTCGGACGCAGCTCTGGAGAGAATTCCGCGCTTAATGCGCAGGAATCACCCAAGGGGAAACTTCCGGCTACGCCGGGGGACAACTCTCAGGTACAAAGGACAGAGCGGTGGAATACGGGGAAACAGGGGCAGAGGAGCCCTAGTTTTGTCGCATTCTTCCGCTCTGTCTTTTTATTTTTCAAGGACAGAATAGAGACAGGGCGGTTCTTGCCAATATAAAGGAGGATGGCGCCCATGCGCTTCAAGGATGTGTTTTCGATAATCGGGCCTTCTATGATCGGTCCCTCCAGCTCCCACACCGCTGGCGCAGCGCGCATCGGACTGGCTGCAAGGCGGCTGCTCGGCGTTATGCCGGAGGTGGCGCGTGTGAGCTTTTATGGCTCTTTTGCCGCTACTTATCAGGGACATGGCACAGATACGGCAATTGCCGGAGGACTGCTTGGCTTTCATACAGATGACCCGAATCTGCCGGATGCCATCGAGCTGGCCGAAGAAGCTGGCATGGATCTGACGTTCCGGGAAGGAAAAGGGCTGTTCCCACATCCCAACACGGTCCGTTTGGAGCTTGAGGGGGCCGGAGGACGGCGGCTGTCCCTGCTTGGCACTTCCATCGGCGGCGGCAATGTGGAGATTGTCGAGGTGAACGGATTTTCGGTTAAATTCGGATGTTCCTGTCCGGCACTATTGGTGCGCCATCGCGACCAACCCGGTGTCATTGCGGCGTTGACCGCCGCGCTCCAGGGGGCCGGTCTCAATATTGGCGGCCTATCGCTGAGCCGCATGGAGCGGCAAGGCGAGGCGCTTGCAGTTGTGGAGCTGGATGGCGAAGCCCAGCAGGAGTTGCTCCATCTGATTCGGCAGCTGCCTAACGTACTCGGAACGGACTATGTGAACATAAACGGAGAAGAGGAGGAGCCGCATGAACTTTCGGACGTTGAAGGAGCTGAGTGAACGCTGCAAGGAGAGCGGGCTGACGATCGGTCGGCTGATGCTGCAGCAGCAGGCGAGGGAATCTGGCCGCGATGAGTCGGTAGAGTTCGCCAGCATGAAAGAGTACTACGGCATTATGAAAGAAGCCGTGCATAACGGGCTGACGCGTGATACGACGTCACGCAGCGGACTGACCGGACTAGACGCGCAGCGCGTCGCCGCCTACAACGAGAACTCGCAGCCGAGCCTCGGCGGCGAGACAGGACGCGCCATGGCCTATGCGCTGGCCGTGTCGGAGGTCAACGCCTCTATGGGGCGCATCGTCGCGACGCCGACGGCAGGCTCATGCGGCATCATTCCCGGCGTGTTCGTAAGTTCCCAGGAGCGGTTCGATTGGGACGACGACCGGATGGTAGAAGGGTTGTTCGCAGCCGGTGCGATTGGTTATGTCATCGCCAATAATTCCTTTGTCTCCGGTGCCGAGGGGGGCTGCCAGGCAGAGGTCGGTTCTGCGATTGGCATGGCGGCGGGCGCACTTGTCGAGCTGCGCGGCGGTACGCCGGAGCAGGCAGTGCATGCGGTTGGACTAGCGCTCAAAAACACGCTTGGCCTTATTTGCGACCCGGTGGGCGGTTTGGTGGAAATTCCGTGTATCGTGCGCAACGGTTTTGGCGCGGTCACTGCACTTGCCGCAGCTGATATGGCGCTGGCTGGCGTGCGGAGCGTTATCCCTTCCGATGAGGTTGTGCAGGTAATGCTGGAGGTGGGCGCGGCTATGCCTGAGAAACACCGCGAGACTGCTGGAGGTGGGCTGGCCCAGACACCAACGGGTAAAAAGCTGATGGAAGGCCTGCGCAAAAAGAAGCGATAGCTGACCAACTCGGCAAAAGCGGCTGCAGGTTTGGCTTTCGGTTCTTCGGACAACAACAAATAAGAGGCTCCCACGGGGGCCTCTTATTTGTTGTTGTTTCGTTAATCAAATCAAAGTTATTGATTATTAAATGTCAGAGTGCGGCCGCTGGTCCGGTAGTTGATCGGGGAGATCGGGGGCCTCGTGATTTCTACTCTCTCAAACTGAGCTCTTGGAGGGAAAGCACCTCCTGGATAATAATACATGGTTACCCTTATTAAACCTGCTTGATCAGGATCTATTCCAAATCTAGGATCATAAGCGTAGAAATAAGAATCAACCCTGGTGCTTTTACTGCTGGTTTTTACATACACAGTGGTACTGCCTCCATTAGGTTGAAGGGTGAAGTCTGAAGGGTACTGAGCCCAGTCTCCTCCGAAACGATACATGAAGAATCCCAAAGAAGTATTGTTAACGATGGTGAAATCAACGGAACCTGCTTCAAATACGGGGGCTTCTGCAGGCAGAGTGGATACCGGGGAAAAGGTAGAAACGACGATGACGAGAAGGATAAAAAGAACAAGCACGATACTTGTTTTTGAACTATTGCCAAAGCCGCTGATTTCGCTTTTTGCGATGGGGAAGTAAGGCATGACGGGAGCCTCCTATTATTTCCAACTAATAGTATATAGAGGTAGAATATGAGGGAAATAGAGGGAGGGTCACGGCGCATACCGGGGTTCGTATTAAAACTCATTGACAGATGTCATGGCCATCTTCTATAGTGCCGATGAATGATACAGAATGACGGTATAGTTAGGCTAACCTATTCATCGCTAAGGAGCGGATTTAATCATGGCAAATCGGACCGCAGAGGTCCAACTGCGGGGCAGCTCTTTTGAACAGACTTTCCAGCAAGCTGTTAAACCTGGGAACCGGACGGCATTCCAGTACCTCCTGTCGTTGTACAAAGGCAATTTTATGAATCTCTTCATCTCCATTGTGTTCATGAACATCAAAAATCTTCCCGTCTATTTGCTGCCGATCGTCACAGCCAACATCATCAACATTGTGGCGAAGCCGGCGGGACATAACATAAGCCAACTGTGGATCAACTTCGCGGTGCTTATCGTAGTCGTGTTGCAAAATATCCCGACGCACGCCGCATACGTCAGCTATCTCAGTCGGGCTATCCGTGCCGTCGAGGCAGGGCTGCGCGGCGCAATGGTGCGCAAGCTGCAACAGCTGTCCATCAACTCGCATCGGGAGCTGGCAGCCGGTCGGCTGCAGTCCAAGGTGCTGCGCGATGTCGAAGCGGTGGAGGGCATGTCCAAGCAGCTGATGCTGGCGTTTGTCCCTTCGATTTTCAGCGTGATCATCGCTTTTGGACTTACGCTGTACTCTAACTGGCTCGTGTCGCTGTTCTTCGTGCTGACGATTCCGGCGGCTATCGGAGTGATGCAAATTTTTAAAAAGCGCATCAAGCGAAGCAACAATGAATTCCGTAAGGAAATCGAGACGATGAGCAGCCACGTAGCGGAAATGGTGGAGATGATTCCAGTCACGAAGGCGCATGGTCTGGAGCAGGTGGAAATTGACCGGATCGACACGACGCTGAAGCGGCTGCAGGGCAAGGGCTACCGGTTGGACATAGTCGAAGCTTATTTTGGCGCATCAGGCTGGGTTACGTTTCAGGTTGTGCAGGTCATCTGCTTGCTGTTTACGGCGTATCTGGCGTTTACCGGCAGCATTCCAGTCGGCAACATTGTGTTGTACCAGGGCTACTTTGCGATGATTCTCGGTTCCGTCTCTACTCTGATGAATGTTTACCCCATCATCGCCAAAGGTTCAGAATCGATCTCCTCCATTACCGAAATTCTCCGCTCGACGGACATCGAGGATAATTCCGGCAAGCTGAAGCTGCCCAAGCTGAGCGGGGATTACCGCTTCGAGGACGTGCAGCTCAAGTTCCGGGACGGCGAGCAGCATGTGCTGGAGCAGGTTGATCTGGACGTAAAAGCGGGTGAATGCGTCGCATTCGTCGGAGAATCGGGAGCGGGCAAATCGACGATTCTTAATCTCGTCATCGGGTTCCTCAATCCAACCTCAGGACGTGTCAGCGTAGACGGTGTACCGCTTACGGAGCTGGATCTGTCGGAATACCGACGCCATCTGGCCGTTGTGCCGCAGACGAATATTCTGTTCTCCGGCTCCATCCGCGACAACATTACCTACGGGTTGCAAGGAATTAGCGACGAGCGGGTGATGGAAGTCGTCGAGATGGCTCATCTGACGGAAATGGTGGCAAGGCTGCCGAAGGGCATCGACACGATGGTCGGCGAGCATGGCGGCAAGCTGTCCGGCGGACAGCGGCAGCGGCTTGCAATCGCACGGGCGCTGGTACGCGACCCCAAAGTCATTTTGCTGGACGAGGCGACTTCTGCGCTTGATAACGCCTCGGAGCATCATGTGCAGCAGGCGATGCAGCAACTGATCAAGGGGCGCACGACGTTTATCGTCGCGCATCGCCTGTCGACGATCCGGCATGCGGACCGGATTGTCGTTATGAAGCAAGGCCGCATCGTAGAAGCGGGAACATTTGATGAGCTGATTGCCCGTAAAGGCGAGTTTTACAACCTAAAACAGCTGCAGATGTAACCGGGCCGTAGGTTTGAATAGAGTAAAAAAGAGGTCTTCACGGAGACCTCTTTTTTGCATATTTCAGACTTTAACTGCGTTTGCGAAGTTCGAAAAACTCACATTCCGAACGGGAATGATAAGCAAAGTCGGCGACATCCGACTGAAGAACAACCGTCTGTTCATCAAAACGGACGATCACGCCTCCAGACTCAATCATATGGTCGTCACGGAAAACGCGAACGGGAATACGGTCATCCAGCGCTTCCTGAAAGTCGGTGTCGGTGTGAAGCGGACGGGTATAGGCCATGGACTGGATCTCCTTTTGAGAAATAAAGTTGGATTTAAGTATAGCACGGCCCCGTTTTGTTCATCATTTATTCTTTAAAAATAGCGTTGTGCCTCCGGTTGAGAAGTAATAAAAAGGGGCGCCGTTGAGATCTAGTCTATTAAAATAGTTCGAACCGAAAGCTCCGTCCGTATACATAGGGATTGCAATATTATAAATAGGGGCTCTTGTAAAGTCCAAAACATAGTAATAAGCCGTGCAGGAGTTTAACCAAGGAAATTGTCTCTGTACATAAACATCACCTGAACCGCCGTTAGGATTAATCTCAAAAGGCTCAGGAAGACCAGCATATTTCCCGACAATTCTGTTCAGGACAAGCGGATAGCTCGTGCTGTTGATAATGGTGAATGTTACGGTTGAGAGCGGACCTACCTGCGGAGCATCGGATGCAGGCGAAGGCTGGGTAAAGATAGGAAGGATTATAACGAGGAGAATAAACAAGACAAGAATGATGCCTAAGTTGGAACTGTGGACGTTTCCTTTGGTTGCTGATTCTTTTGCCGATTTTTCCATATTCAATTTTCCTTTCGTTTGCAGGCTCATCCTGGAGTTGTTTATTAATAGGTTATGAGAACAGAGGTGATAGGGAACGGCATATACACAGACAATAAAATTTAACAGAAGGTAATTTTCCTAAAATAATGCAATAATGTAATATATAATAGCTCAAGAAGTTTCTTGAAATGGAGGACGTTAAATGGACACGGAGAAGGAAGTGCAAGAGCTTCGCCAGCGAGTGGAACAGCTGGAAGCGGCGGGGAGCCGCAAGGGACAAAATGGTGCGATGCGATTTATAATAGGGTTTATTATTGCTGTGGCCATCATGATGCTCTTATTGGTGGCAATTGGAATCGTACAGTTTATATCTGCTTAGCAGCTTTTGAAATGCGGATAATCGAGACGGCGAAATTGCCGCTTCCTTAACTAGAAATGGCAAAAGCCCGAATGCGCGGGAAATGCGCGGCTCGGGCTTGAAGTCTTTGGCTATAGTGGTTGGAGCGATCAGTCTGTGACGGCAACACCGGTCAAGCATTCTGGACCCGGTCGTCCCATATCTTCGGATTGCGAGGTTGCGTACATCGTATAGACCAGAACACCGGATTCAGGGGCTTGCACGTTGAAATCCGCGGCTTCGATGGCAATGCTTTTGGGGCCGACTTCAGCCGGTAGGAATTGGACAAATGTTGTGGAGACGAGAGGATCGGTTGGCTGATCTCCTCTGACAATGGTGATTTGCATGACAGGAGAGAAGGCATTTTCAGCAACAATAAATACGCCGATCTGTCCTTCAAGTTTGACTCGAATGACACCCTCTGTATCTGCTGCTACGTTGAGGCCGATTTGACCGACGAGCGTAGGATTCTGAAATAAAAAGGAGTCTACCGGGAACAAAGGTGTGGCAAGAGTTATGTTGGTCGAAGTTCTGGCATCGAGCAATTGGGTCATAGGGTTCTACCTCCTTTTCAATTAATTGGAATAGGCGTTCAGCCCGTGTATACAGAGGCGGTAAAAGTTTCCGGTCCCGTTCGTCCCACCTCTTCTGCTAATGATGTCGCGAACGCCGTGTAAATAAGCGTACCGGAGGTCGGGGCGGGGACATTGAAATCATTTCCGTTGACAAGGACAACTTGGTTCCCGGTCTGAGTGCTTGAATAGGTTTCAAATGCGGATGCTACGCGGAGATCGGTAGGAAGCGAGCCGCGTACGACAAAAAAGCGAATCGAGATATTGGTCGAATGTTCCGGGAGAAGCGTTACGCCGAGCACACCTCTATATTCAACTCGAATGACGCCCGGAGTGTTGGGCGGGACATTTAATCCGACGGTTCCAATTCGATAGACCTGGTTTGGAATAAAGGTGCTGATGGGACTGCCCTGTTCGGCGTTGGGGATATTATCCGATGTTCTTGTATCGATCATTTGGGCCATTAAGATCACCTCCATAAATAAGCAATTGTATTTTCCTTGTGTTGAATCTTTCCTGTCGATTAATCCATATATGCCGAGGCATTAAAGTTCTCGGGTCCGGGTCGTCCGAGCTCGACATTAACCGCAGTGGCAAAAATGGTGTAGGTCAGGGAGCCAGCTTGAGGGGGGGAGACATTAAAATCTGCCGCTGTAATCGTAATATCTTGAACTCCTGGAATCTCAGCTAAATACTGAACAAAGGTCGTGGAAACAAGCGGATCGGTAATGGATGTTCCCCGCACAACATCAAGTTGGACCAAAGGATCAAATTCCGAGTCCGGAAAAATGAACACTCCTGCTGTACCTTTAATCAATACGCGAATCTTACCGTTTGCATCGGAGGAGAGGACATTCAAGCCTACCTGTCCGAATAGAACGGGAGTGCCGATAGGAAAAGTGCTTAAAGGGAATCCCTCATTTGCCAGAGCTATATTCGTTGACGTTCTGAAATCTATCAATTGAGTCATGGCATTCACCTCCTTGCTGTAGTGTATTCCATTACTCCCGAAATGCTTGGACTACTGTCTGCAAAGTCTATCGTCTATAAAGGATAAAAAAAGCCCAAACCGCAACGATTCTGCGATTCGGGCTTTTGGTCATGATAGAGGGATAGCTTAGATGCCAAGCACGGCGTGATTCACTTTGGAAGTCTCAATTTGGATCGTGCAATGTTCAATTTCATAGTCATCTTTCATCAGGAGCAAGGCTTTCTGTAAAATAACCCCGCTGTCGGACTCATCTTCTACCAACAGGTGACAGGTCATGGAGTCGATGCCGGAAGTGATTGTCCAGATGTGAAGGTCATGCACATTGATGACACCGGGCAGCGATTGAAGATCATTGCGCACCGACTCCGGGTCGACGGAAGGAGGGGTTCCTTCCATGAGGATGTGAATGGTGCTTTTCATCATGCCCCAGGCGCTCTTGACGATAAGCAAAGACACAATTACGGAAATGATCGGGTCCGCACGATACCAGTCGAACAGGGACATCAGTATGCCTGCGATAATGGCGCCGACCGAGCCGAGCGCATCTCCGATAACATGGAGATAGGCGCTTTTCATATTAACATTGCCTTTGACGTCGCCTTTGCGCATTAAAAACCAAGCGCTGGCGATGTTGGCGAGCAAGCCGATTACGGCGATCACGATCATGGAGTTGCTGGCAACCGTCGGAGGATCCCAAAAGCGGTCCCAGGCTTCGACGGTGATAAAGATCGCGATTGCGATCAGCGTGACCCCGTTGAACAGGGCGGCTAATATTTCGAAGCGATGGAACCCGAACGTTCGTTTCAACGAGGCCGGCTTCGATGCGAACCAGATGGCGAGCAGGCTGAGCGCAAGCGCGCTTGAATCGCTGAGCATATGGCCGCTGTCCGACAGGAGGGCGAGACTGTTAGTCAACAAGCCTCCGAAAAATTGTAGCACCATGATGCCGGCGGTAATGATGAGCGCGATTAGCAGTCCGGAGCGATTACCGCTGCTGCCCCCCCCATGGCTATGGGAGTGGCCTCCATGCCCATGACTATGCCCATGATCATGGTTGTGAGTTTGCTTGCGCTTGCTTTGCGCACCTGCATTTGTATTGTTCCTGTCCGCTCCCTGGCCGGGATTTTTGTCATGCGTGTGGGCGTGCTCGGCTGGATTTTTGGAGTCATGCTCGTGATCATGTTGATGATCGGGTCTATCTTGATTGGACATACGATTTCCTCCTAAATTCCTATATAACAAAACATATGATCATCTGTTCATATATTAATGTATGCGTGGAATTGCTCTCTGTCAAGTATTATGTACATTTTGAAAGGGAAAATTCGGGTAAAGGACAGTTAAAATAAAAAGACGTCCCAGGCCTTGGAAAGGGCTGGGAACGTCTTAAAGGAATGGATGATCTGAAACTACCTGTTAAGCTCGGAGGAGAGACAGATCGAACTGCGGCACAAGACCTTCATTTGCAGCTCGGCCGAGAAGGGCTTCAACGGAATGGAACCCGTCCTCGCCAAGGGAGCGTGTAAATTTATTAACGTATAGCTGAATATGGGAGCGGGCGACTTCTTGAGACATCTCTTGGGCGTATTGCTGCACATAGGCAGCGGAAGCCTCGGGATGTGCCCACGCATAATCGACAGAGGCTTGCGTCCAGCGGGTCAGAGCTTGGACATCCATGCCGCGCCTAGCGATGATGGCGCCGAGAGGGATCGGAAGTCCGGTATCGGCTTCCCACCACGCGCCCATATCGGCCATCAGAGTCAGGCCGTAGTCCGGGTAGGTGAAGCGGGCTTCGTGGATGACGAGTCCGGCATCTACTTTGCCATCGCGTACGGCAGGCATGATTTCGTGAAAAGGCATGACCACAATATGCGGCAAGTCGCCGGGAATTTGCTGTGCTGCCCATAGGCGGAAGAGCATGTAGGCGGTGGATCGGTCGCTCGGTACAGCGACCGTCCGGCCGCTCAGCCAGGCCGGGTCCATGCCCGGCGCAGCAGCTCCGCTATGAGCATGGGCGGAACCGGCAGCAGGTCCGTCTGCGCTGTTGGCTGTTTCGCTTGAGCGTACAGCTCCACCGGCTGCCGTCAGCACCAGCGGTCCGCAGCCGCGTCCGAGTGCGCCGCCGCAAGGGATAAGCGCATAACGGTCCAGCACATAAGGGAGGGCGGCGTAGGATATTTTCATCACTTCGGGCCCTTCGCCTTTGGCGGCCCAGGCATTCGTGATGTCTATATCCGCATACGTGATGTCAAGCTCTGGCGCGCCTTCGATCAAGCCATGCGCCCACGCATGGAAAACGAATGTATCGTTTGGGCAGGGAGAATAAGCGATTTTCATCGGATATCAAGCACCTCCGGTAAAATCATTCCCGTCCGCTCCAGCGCTGCCAGGGCGTCGCCGATGCGCCATGCATCGCGGTCCCGCGGCCCGACCGCGTTAGATATGGCGCGAATCTCCATCGCCTCGATGCCTTGCATCGAGGCAGCGGTCGCTACGCCATAACCTTCCATCGCCTCAGCTGCCGCGCCGGGAACCCGGCGTAACAGCTCGGCGGCAGTCTCAGCGCTGCCCGTCACCGTGGACAGCGTCAGCACCGGCGCCGCGGTCGCTTCCAGGCCACCGGCCCGCAGCGCCGCAGCAAGTTCCTCGGCGCGCGCGCGGTCCACCGGCACGCGCCACGAGCCGAAGCCCAGCTCATCCACGCTGGCAAAGCCCTGCGCGGTTTCCGCTCCGAGATCGGCAGCTACGATCTCGCTCGCTACTACGACGGAGCCGATAGGCGCGGCTCCGGGGAAACCGCCGCCGATGCCTGCGCTGATGACATAGCGCAGCGACGGCCCGCCGGCAATGGCTAGCGCCGTGCTGGCCGCCGCAGATGCCGGGCCTACGCCGCCGGCAACGACGATGCAGCGGCCGACACGCCGCAGCGGACCTTCAACCTCACCGCATACCTCGTTCGGCAACGCTTTGAGCAGCCCGCGTACGATAGCGTCGCGCTCGGCCTCAATGGCCGTAATGATTAGAATATATTGAAATGGCAAATCCTTTTTTGATTTCACCAGACATCCCTCCACTGTTTCTAACGATACTCTTCCTACGGGCTTCATTCAAGATTAATGATGCCGATTATCACTTCGCTGTACTCAATGCTGCACAGATGGGGATCGAATTGTGATCGGTGAACATAGTTTTACTATTCATTTTAAGACCGGCCAAGAAATACCGGCCGCCCTAAACAAATAAGGGGCTGTCCCGTAAGTCACCTAACGATGACTTACGGGACAGCCCCTAGATCCTTACATATGCAGCCCGAGGTTCACTTAGATTTCAGCGAAATATTCCCCGAGGCCGTGCTAAGGTTGACCGGAACCTCTCCGGCGCCGAACTTGATCGTCTGCTCTCCGCCGTCCGTTTCTTCCTTGCCGCTCCAATCATTGCGGAAATTACCGGACAATATCGAATACTGCACCGTTGCGGATGTCGGGGCTTTGTCTGTCAGCACGCTTATGTTGCCGCTTAAAGTGGAGGCTGAGAATGGTTGGGTTAGCTCCTGAAGCTCCGCCTTGATGTTGCCGCTTGCTGTTTCAAGAGCCATGCTGCCTTCGACTTGGGATAGTTCAATATTGCCGCTGCTAAGCTGCGCCTTTAGATCGCCTGTACGACTATTGTCGATTTCAATACTGCCGGACCCACTTTCAATATTGGCTTGCTCTGTTATGATGCGGCTGAGTTCAATATCTCCCGATCCAATTTGGATTTTTAGATCGCTGGTCTGAGTGGAGTCCATCTCGATGTCGCCGCTGCCGATATCAACCGAGATGGAGTCGAATTGGCGCTGGGGCAGCTCGATTTTCAAGCTAACCTCTAGAATGTTAATGCCGAATGAAAACCCGCTATCCTCTATGCCTTTAAAGGTAACGACGCCGTCGCTGCGGGTCAGCTTCAGTTGGATGTCGTCGCTGAATTTTTTGCTGGCGCGCCCCGTAAGCGAGGCGATAATGCGGTCCGGGTTGCTGCCTTTGACGATCTCGATATCCATGCTCCCGGAGTCGAGCTTAAGACCAGTGATTTCGGCCGAATCCACTTCTTCCTTTTGATTGATCGTCACCGTACCGAAGTTAAGGAATTCTGAACGGTCCGAGTTGCCGAAAATATATCCGGCTCCTGCAACGCCAACTACCAAGAGGATGATTCCAAGCAGAACTAAATTTCGCATTCCCATCAGACTTTCCTTCCTTTCAACATCCTAGTGTTGGCTTGCAGATATTTAAGCGTAAGTCGGAGGAAGCCGCGTGTAAGCTTGTAGGCAGTTGCGCCGAGCAGCAGTCCAAGTCCGACCGTAATCATGGCGGCAAAAATGGCAAATTGGAATTCGAACGCATCGCCGAAATATCCCTCATAGAGGATGGGGAAGGCTGCAAGAACGAGCGCTACCGACACCGCCCACAGTGCGAACAACAAGCCCATTAAGGCGATGTAAGGGCCAAGCACGAACACCAGATTGAAAAAGCCGAGGCCAACCGCGGCGAACACCGCTCTCGATACGGAACGGAGGCTGCCGCCGGAGCTCTGAGCTTCGGCTACCCGGTGGCCGAGCAGCATCTCTTTGGCGATGAACCGCGGATCTCCCAGCTCTGCTGCGGCCTCTTCCTCGGATTGGCCATGCTCCGCTGCAAGCCGGAAATGCTCCTCGTAATCAAACATCCAATCCCTGCGGATCCGCTCCGGAACCGGGGAGAGATGAGTCCATAGCTCTTTCAAATACCGTTCCTTCGTCATCGCTCGACACCTTCCTTAATCAATTCGTCTACGGCTACCGAGAACATCCGCCATTCACTGATAAGCGCCATGAGATGCGAATGTCCCTGTGGGGTGAGCCGGTAGTATTTGCGCGGTGGACCTTCCGGGGATTCTTGTAGATAGGTCGTGAAAAATCCTTCCTGCGTCAGTCTATTCAGCAACGGATATACGCTGCCGACAGCAACCTCAAACTTGTTGGACATCGCGATGGCCAGCTCGTAGCCATAACGATCTTCCCACACGGTCAGAGCCAGCACGCATAAATCCAGAACGCCTTTTTTGAATTGAACATTCATTGGCATAGCTCCTATCTATTGCAAGGTATTCGATAATGTATGATAGCAGACAATGATGAATACCATTCGATGTCCATAATATACCATCAAGCTATTCTATATTGCAATATAGCGGAGCGGAAATATGTAAATGTAAGTATTCAAAAAGGTCGCCATTCAGCACCGAGAAGGTTGTGAGAACCAGAAGAAGGAGGTTGGCAAACCTACATGAGCACCGGACTTCGAAGGTGAACACAAGATTCGATGTCGAGTTCGCTTCCTGCTTTACTTCGTGATCAATGGGGGGCTTTTTGAACAACCTCTAAATGCCTAACATCTTAAAAAATCAAACCTCACCCCTGAAGTTCATGCATTGTTGAAAACGCTTTATCGGGGCATAATCGGGATATAACTTGGCAGGGGGGACTTGAACAGGTGGAAAAGCAAATCAGAAAGTCCGAAAAGAACGAATCCGCTAACCGTCGTCCATTGAAAAAAACGGCCCTTATCCTAACAGCTGGTGTATTGGCAGTTGGCCTCGCGGCTTGCGGCAGCAGCAACAGTAACGGCGGCAACGAGTCGGCCAACAACTCCAGTGCTACTAATACGGGCGGCACATCCGGCGGCGACAGCGGCAAAAAAGTAACGATTACATTCCAGAACATTTATCCCGACGCGACTTCTCCGGCCAACAAGATGATGAAGGAGCTTGTCGCGCAATATGAAAAAGAAAATCCAAACATCAAAATCGAGCTTGATTCGCTTAATACCGACCAGCAGAAGCTGAAGCTCAAAACGCAGGCTGCTTCCAAGGAAGTGCCCGACATTACGATCGTTAATCCGGCTGCACAAATGAAACCGTTCGTCGACGCGGGTCTGCTCGCTCCGCTTAATGACATGCTGGATCAGAACGGCCTGAAGGACACCTTCCAAAAAGGTCTGCTCGACTACTACAGCTTCAACAACAACGTCTACGCCTTGCCGGACGGTAACAACATCGAGGTTGTTTATTACAACAAGGATCTGTTCGCGCAAGCGGGCATCACGGATGTGCCGAAAACCTTCGACGAGATGTTAGAGGATGTCAAAGCGCTCAAGGCGAAGGGCATCACACCGATTGCCATCGGTGAGAAAGACACATGGACGGGTTCGTTCTTGTTCATGAATATCTTGCTCCGCACGAATGGTGGACCAGGCTTCCTGCAAGACGTGCTTGACGGCAAAAAGGACTTTAATGATCCAGCGTTCACGGAAGCGACCGACGCGTTCCAAGAGCTGGTGCAGGCCGGCGCGTTCCCTGAGGGCGCAACGTCCATCGACGCTAATGCAGGCGGCAACATTTTCAAAACGGGCAAAGCGGCTATGTTCATCATCGGCTCGTGGGAAACCGGCAATATCGATGCATCTAGCGTAGCGGGCAAAGTTGGGGCGTTCTCGTTCCCGACCGTCAACGGAAAAGGCGATGTGAATCAGTTCATGCTCGCTCCTGGCTCCGGCTTCGCGGTTAGCGCGAACAGCAAACATCTGCAAGAAACGAAGGATTTCCTGAACTTCTTCATGACGAACTATCCGAAAAAGCAGTTCGAGCTGAAAAACGCAGTTGGCAGCGGCCAAATCATCGAAGGCGACTTCAAAGCGGCTGGTTACTCGGATCTGGCCATCAACATTTTGGATATGTTCAAACAAGTTACCGGCGGCGATCTTGCGTTTGATAACACGATGAAACCAGCCGTCGCTCAGGCTCATCTGAGCAGTATCCAAAACCTGTTTGTTCAAAAGGTTGAATCCAAACAAGCAGCTAAGGAACATCAGGACGCTTTTGCAGCGAACAAATAAAATCGGCCCACGCGGCAAGGACATGATCTCCTGACAGAGGGGCTGTCCTTGCCATTCGGCTCAGAACGGCTCAGAAGTCATAAGGGAATCGCGCTCGCGCGTTTCGGATCGCTTCTGTCGGAGGGAGTAGAGAAATCATGAATGTGCTCAAAGTGCGCTGGTGGACGATCGGGATTTTCGTGCTGCCGTGTTTGCTGCTCTATATTATGATGGTATTCGTGCCAATCGTCGTATCGGGATATAACAGCCTAATGCTCTGGGACGGCATCGGCCCGAACAAAACGTTTATCGGCTTGGAAAACTACAGGAACATCTTGTTCAATGATCCATACTTCTGGCCTGCTGTTAAGCGCACATTGATGTACGCCGTTTTCTCCATGCTGGAAATTCCGGTCACGCTGCTGTTCGCGATTCTAATCAACCGTTACGTGCGTCGCGGCAATACGTTAGTATCAATCTACTTCATGCCGGTCATTCTCTCGGTCGTCATCATTGGCCAGCTATGGAAAACGATCTACAATCCGCTCGATATGGGCGGTATGATTAATGGAATTCTAAACTCCATTGGCATGGAAGAGCATATGACGGCTTGGTTGAGCTCGCCTAAGTTTGCCATGTACAGTCTGTATATTGTGTCGCTTTGGCAATACTTCGGTTACCATCTGTTGATTCAGTACACTGGTGTCCAGAATATCCCGACTGACATTTACGAGGCGGCCAAAATCGACGGCGCGGATGGTTTTAAGGCAGACCGCTACATTACGCTGCCGCTCATCGTACCGGTGTTCAAAATTTCCATCGTGCTGGCGTTTATCGGGTCTCTGCAAGCGTTCGATCTTATTATGGTCATGACCGGAGGCGGTCCTGCGCATGCAACCGATGTTATCTCAACGCTCATGTACAACTCCACTTTCCAGGAATACAAGTACGGATACGGCAGTGCGCTGGCGATGACGCTCGTCATCATCTGTCTCGTATTTACCGTGCTGATCAATAGCGTTTTCAAGCGTGTCGAGAATAAGGTAAGCTGAGGAAAGGAGAGCATACATCTATGGAATCCATCAAAAAAGGAGTCGTGTATCTTCTCCTGGCGGTTCTTGTCGTCACCCAGCTGTACCCGCTGCTCTGGCTAATTCTTTACTCCTTCAAGACGAATGAGGAGATTTTAAGCGGCAGCTTTTTCGCCCTTCCGCAGAATCCGCGATTCGCCAATTATACGGAGGCATACGAGGCTGGGAATTACCTGCAGTATCTTTTCAATAGTGTATTCGTAACCGTAATTACAATGGTTGTCGTCATTATCTTGGCTTCAATGACCGCCTATGCGATTTCTCGCTTTCGCTGGAAGTTGGCTCCCGTCGCCTTGCTCGTTTTTCTGCTCGGCCTGATGATTCCGATGCAGGCGACGCTGCTGCCGCTGATGACCATGTTTAGCAAAATTGACATCCTCAACACCCGATGGTCGCTCATCCTGCCCTACATCGCTTTCCAAACGCCGGTGGCAATATTTATAATGAGCGGATTTATGAAGGGCATTCCGCATGAGATCGAGGAGTCAGCTTTCATGGACGGCGCGAGCGTGTACCGAATCTTCCGCAGCATTATTATGCCGATCTCGGTGCCGCCGATTATGACCGTGTGCATCTTGACGTTCATTAATATTTGGAATGAATACATCTTGGCGGCGACGTTCATTTCCTCTGAAAGGTTCAAGACGTTGCCGTTCGGCGTCAATAGCTTTGTCAGCCAATATGCCGTCAACTATGGCAATATCGGGGCTTTCCTCGTCATGGGCGCCATCCCGGTTATTCTTATCTACTTCATCCTCTCTGAGCGGATTACGAAGGGCATGGTAGCTGGCGCTGTCAAAGGATAATTTAATCGGTCTTGCATACTCGGCTTGACCAGCCCGGCATCATTCACCCCGCCTTCCGCGCGCCGCGCATGGAAGGCGGGGCTTTGCCGTCAATTCTAGTATGAGGTGGTGATGATCCATGCGGCGGGGCAGCAAGACACTACAGCAAAGACTGTTCATCGTGCTGCTCTTTTCCATGACCGGCATCGTGATCGTCGTCAGCCTGCTTTTTTACAATCGTGCGACCGAGCAGTTGCAGCGTAAGATATCTGATCTATCAAGCAAAAACGTCTCCCAGACGATTGGTTTATTCGATTTGCTCGACAAAGGTTTTGACAGCCTGTCCAAGTCGATCAGCAATAACTTCGATCTCGTGCGAATGCTGCAGGATCGCTCGGCAGAGCCTCGTGAGCAATTCGCGAACGAGCGCTCCATTACGAATATTATTGGAGCGAACTTTTTCTCGCGAGATGATTTGATCGGAATTCATATCATGACGGATGACGGCAACATTTATAATTATGGAAATTATATCAACGAAGTCATGCCGGGCTACCGCTCCACGGACTGGTATCGATCGATTCTGAGCGGCGGCGGCAAAATTGTCTGGCTCGGCATCTATCCATCCTCGATCATCGATTCCAATGAAACCCGTCCGGTGCTGGCATTCGGCCGCCAGCTGTTTGATCTTGATGAGCATCGACCGATTGGCGTCGTGCTCTATGAGACGAGTCCCGCGCCAATCCTCGCGGCGCTAGACAATCTGAAGATGAGCCCGAACAGCGAAGTATATCTCGTTGATGCCGACGGTGATCTGGTGAGTGCAACCGACGGAGCGAAAGAGCTGCCGCGTCTTGGGGACGGGAAGCGTCCAACTGTTACAGGTGAGTCACTAGTCGCGGAGCGGGATAATCAGCTGGTCGTGTCCTCGCGGCTGCCTTTTGCTGAATGGACGGCCATTACCGTGACCCCGGACCGCGACCTTAACGTCGAGCTGGTGGAGATGCAGCGTTACTTAATTATTGTTGGTGTTGCCCTCGTATTGCTGTCGATCATCACGGCGACAGTGTTCTCCAAAACAATCTCCTCGCCCCTCAAGCGAATGATCCGCGAGATGAAACGGGTGGAGCTCGGTAACTTTCAGAGCCAGGTTGACGCTGGCAGCTATCGAGAGATGGATGCGCTCGCCTCATCTTTTAACCGTATGGTCAGGCAGATCGGCCATTTAATCGAGCGGATGAAACAGAGCGCGGCCAGTGAGAAAAATGCTGAGCTGCAGGCGCTGCAATCGCAGGTTAATCCGCATTTCCTTTACAACACGCTGGACATGATTTATTGGATGCTGGATGAGCGCGAAGAGGATGATCTCGGCGAGGTTGTGTTGGCGCTATCCCGAATGTTCCGTTACAGCAGCCACTGGGAGCAGGGTGTACCCGTGACGCTTGGCGAGGAACTGGAGCAGATTCGCGATTATTTAACGATCATCACGATCCGGCTGGAAGGCCGCTTAGTGGTCGAGATCGATATTCCGCAAGAGCTGTATGGTGTTCCGATTCCGAAAATGACGCTGCAGCCGGTCATCGAGAATGCCGTCAAGCACGGCCTGGAGCCGCTGTCGGGGGACGGAAAGTTGACGCTTACGGCAGAGGTCAGGGACGGTCGGCTACTGCTCACGGTACGCGACAATGGCGTCGGCATGACCGAGGAGACGCTGGAGCGGCTGCAAGCCTCATTCAGCTTGGCGCCGACGGCTCTTGTGGGGACGGGGCTGACGGAGCAAGGGGAAGCGCGGGGAGTAAGGCAAGAAGGAGAGCGAGATAGCTCTGCCGCGCAGGGTGTTGTCGGTCCGGGTAAAATAGGAAACATCTCTGCCGAGCAGAGTGTTGTCGGTCCAGGCAAGACGGGGGGCGGCTCTACCGTTGAGGGGCTCGTCGATTCGGATAAATTGCGGGGCAGCTTTTCCGAGGGGAGTATGCTCGATCAAAGCAAGATGCGGGACAGCTCATTTGTGATGGGCAAATCAGGGCGTGGGACGGCGCAAGGCGGCATCGGCTTGGTGAATGTGCATCGCAGACTCCTCCATACGTTCGGTCAGGGTTACGGACTGCAAGCAGAAAGCCGCATCGGGGAAGGCACAGTAATTCGTCTGACGCTGCCCCTACCTCCGCAGGTGATTCGTCCCGGGAGTGCGGAGAGCGAAGATACGAATTAACGGAGTGAAGGAGGCGGCTCATTCATGAATATTCTCATAACAGATGATGAGAGCATCATCCGAACTGGGGTGCGGCGCACACTTGAACAGGCTTATCCGGAAAGCTCCATCCATCTGGCGGCTTCTGCGGATGAAGCGGCTCGCATTCTATCTCAGCATTCGGTGGATATCGTGCTGACCGATATTCTGATGCCTGGCATAGACGGCCTAGAGTTCATGCGCCTCTCCCGTCATAAATACCCCCACATCAAATGGATCGTCATCTCGGCTCATTCTGAGTTCTCCTATGCCCAGAAGGCGGTACAGCTCGGCGCCAGGGACTATTTGCTCAAGCCGATCGGCAAAAAGCGGCTGCTGGAGCTGATCCGCCAGTTGGCAGGCGAGCTCGCCGAGGAACGGAGTGCGCTCAAAGAGGGGGAGCTGCTGCGCGGCAGCCTGGGCTATTTGCGCGAAGCGATGTTCCAACGGCTGGCATCCGGTCACGATATTGGCCAGCTCGACATAGGCGCTCTGCTGGAGCGCTATTCCGGGTTCCATCTCATCATGGTCCGCCTGGAGTCGGGTACGCGAGATGCCGGGCTGGAGCATTTTGTCGTTGATAATGTGTTCAGTGAGTTGTTGAAGCGCAGCGGGGACGGGTTCGTCATAAGCTACGATCGGAATACGCTTATCGGTGTAGCCGTACTGGGATCGGAGGATACTCTGTCCGGACTGATGGCTAATTTGAGAGGTTATCTCGGGCGGTATTTGAAAATTCCGTTCCAGCTCGCTCATAGCGGCGTGATCGGGGAGATTCGTGAAGTACCGGAGATGGTGCAAAAGCTATATCGCTCCATGGCCAATCCGGCAGAGGAGAAGCCGTGCATGCCTACGATGCGTGTAAAGGGCGGAAGCGACAACAAGGCCATTGAGGTAGCCCTGCAGTATATCAGCGCCCATTACAAGGAGGAATCGCTGTCGCTGGAGCGGATTGCGTCGGTCGTGTTTCTTAATCCGGTTTATTTCAGCCAGTTGTTCAAGCAGAAGACGGGCCAGGGCTTCAAGGATTATCTGATCGGCTTGAGGTTGGAAGAGGCGCGACAGCTGCTGCGTGATTCCGATCTCAAGTTAGCGGATATAGCGGAGCGCATCGGATACCATGACATGCGGCATTTCACCCAAGTGTTCCGTAAAAGGTTCCATATGACGCCGACCGAATATCGTCAGGATAAGAAGAACACGGTTCCAGGCATTCTTAATACCTGACATGAGAAGTAATCTATAATAAGCTTTCTGCTCCGCATATGGAGTAGGAAGCTTATTTGGCCGTGGGTCCTCCAGCCTGTACAGCAGTCCAGTATTCCCGCAGATCCATGTCTTCACGCCGATACATAAAAAGTGGGATGCAGGTAAAAATACATAGGGTCGGATAGGACTGAATGGATCAATCCCCCATATTTTTTCCAATTAACAGGATAGAAATATGGTTTATATTCTCTTGGGCCTAGATTTCAAATGAAATGATTATTGAATATAGTACATAATTATGCATGACATGATCCTATCTTTTTAGCGAGAGAGGCGTGAGAGGGTGAGGTTAGAGAAGAGAATGTCTTTAAATATGCAGGTTTAATCCTTTACTAAACAATTGCGTTAATCTAATAAAGCGTCAATGTATTAATGAGAAGCAATGCATAATTATCAGTTTATTTAATTAATTTCAACAATGATATGGCGATGATAAATTTATTTTCCAAAAGAAAATAATGCAAGTTGTTATTCATCTTATGTAATAGTATAATTCATATTATGCAATTCAACCATTAATGTAAGGGGCGTGTAAGGTTAGTGTACAAAAAGACAGGTATGACACTGGCAGCACTTATGGTCGCAGGCAGCGTACTGGCTGCATGTGGTAACAGCAATAATGGTAACGCCGTCAATTCGAGCAACAACGGCAGTGGTGGCGAGAACACAGCTACTAATACAGCTGGCAACACAGGCGGCGAGACTACAGCCCCATCCGGTGATCAAGTGTTCCGCATGAACATCACTTCCGAGCCTCCTACTCTTGACCCATCGCTGATGCAGGACAACGTATCCGGCACAATCGCTGACGGTATCTTTGAGGGCCTGACCAAGACCGACAAAACGGGTGAAACCGTACCAGGTATGGCCGAGAGCTGGACCGTTTCCGAAGATTCTAAAACTTACACGTTCAAAATTCGCAAGGATTCCAAATGGTCGACCGGCAACCCGGTAACGGCACATGACTTTGAATACTCTTGGAAACGTACGTTGGATCCAAAAGCAGCAACTCCAGCACCTTATGCTTACCAACTGCATTACATTGAAGGCGCAAAAGAGTACAACACGGGCAAAGGCAGCATCGACAAAGTAGGCGTCAAGGCTCTCGACGATTACACGCTCGAAGTAAAGCTGAAAAACCCAACGTCATACTTCCTTAGCCTGGTAAACTTCTATACCTACTACCCAGTTGATAAAGTAGCGGTAGAAAAAGATCCTAAATGGGCTGCCGAAGCGGCGTCATTCTCCAGCAACGGGCCGTTCAAGCTATCCGCTTGGCAGCACAGCGCTTCCGTTGAGATTGTTAAAAATGAGAACTACTACGGTACTGCCGATGTGAAGCTGGACAAAGTTAAATTCGAGATGATGGGTGATTCCAACACCGAGTTAAGCAGCTACACCACCGGTGCTCTTGATTGGGCGGGTAAACCAACTGGTACGATCCCTGCGCCGCAAGTAGACAAGTTCCGTAAAGATAAAAATCCAGAACTGCAAATCGAGAACACAGCAAGCACGTATTTCTATATTTTCAACCAAAGCAAAAAACCTTTCAACAACGTAAAAGTACGTAAAGCTCTGTCGATCTCCATCGATCGCAAGCTGCTCGTTGACAAAGTTGTACTTGGCGGACAAACGCCTGCATTCGGCTTTGTACCTCCAACAATTAAAGGTCAAGAGAAGAGCTTCCGCGAAGAGACTCAACAAACTTACTTCGAGGAAAACGTAGAAGAAGCGAAGAAGCTGCTGGCTGAAGGCCTTAAAGAAGAAGGCATGAGCGCTTTCCCGGCTACAACGCTGATCTACAACACTTCCGATTCGCATGCTAAAATTGCAACTGCCGTAACGGAAATGTGGAAAACAAACCTGGGCATCGATGTTAAAACCGAAGTTCAGGAATGGAAAGTGTTCCTGCAAAACCGTACGAGCCTGAACTATGATATTTCCCGTGCTGGCTGGGGAGCGGACTACAACGATGCTATGACATTCCTTGACCTGTACATCACGGGCAGCGGCAACAATGACCTCGGTTACAAAAACCCTGCTTACGATAAGCTCATTGAGGATGCTTATGTAACAGCTGATCAAGCTGAGCGCTCCAAGCTGCTAGCTCAAGCCGAGAAAATGCTGATGGACGAATCGGTAGTTATGCCAGTTTACTACGACACGGCTGCCTCTCTCGTTAAGCCTTATGTGAAAGACACATTCATCACTTATAACGGCAACATTAACTACAACTACGCTTACATCGCGAAATAAGCCATACCGTTGAGCAACTGACAGAGAGAAGAAGGGACTGCGGCTGGAGCCGTCGTTCGGCGCCAGTCGCCGGACCGTCTCCGGTTATCCCTTCTTTCTTTGCGGTTGGGCAAGGTAGCGAAAGAGGTGCTGGAATGATTCGTTTCATTGGCCGGAGATTCCTTAATATTCTCCTGTCCCTGTTTGTCTTGGCGACGCTGACCTTCTTCTTGATGAAGGCAGTCCCGGGCAACCCTTTCCTGGACGAAAAAACGCCAAAAGCGGCCAGAGATGCTTTGATGGCTTTTTATGGACTCGATAAAGCGCTTTGGAAGCAATATCTGATCTATCTTGGCAATTTGCTCCAAGGGGATCTTGGAATTTCGTATAAAACCCCTGGACAAACCGTAACGCAAATTATTTCGCAGTCGTTCTTGTACTCACTCAAACTGGGCGCTGTTGCTATCGTCGTATCGGTTATCGTCGGTGTTTCACTTGGCATGGTTTCTGCCATGTACAACCGCAAGTTGATCGATAAAATTGCGGTCGTAATCTCCATCCTGGGTATCTCTATTCCCAACTTTGTTGTCGCTTCTGTTACGCAGTTTTACATTGGCGCCGAGTTGAGATGGTTGCCGGTAGCCGGCTTGGACGGACCGCTTAGTTATATCCTGCCGACATTTGCGCTTTCGGCGCTTCCGATCGCCTTTATCGCGCGGCTGACTCGCTCCTCTATGCTTGAGGTGCTGACAGCGGATTATATCCGCACCGCCAAAGCAAAAGGCCTCTCGCCAATTCGAATTACCCTTCGTCATGGCCTGCGAAACGCTATTCTGCCGGTCGTAACCTACCTTGGACCGATGACCGCAAACATCATTACTGGTTCCGTCGTAGTCGAGAAAATTTACAACGTTCCGGGATTAGGCCAGTTCTTTACGAACAGCGTTACTAACAGGGACTACCCGCTGATCATGGGCATTACTCTGTTTTATGCCGTTATTCTAATGTTTGCCCGCTTCCTCGCTGATATCGGCTACGCAATGGTGGATCCGCGGATGAAGAAGAGCACCAAGGGAGGCTGATCACTTATGGACAATGTGAATGAAAAACGCCGGCCCCTTCCGGATCCAAGGAAGTTTGTGCCGCTGAAGAAGCGCGATTTCGCGCAACAACAAATGGCGCCAAGTTACACGACATGGAAGCTGGCGACCATGAAGCTCACCGCCAATAAGTTTGCCATGGGTGCAGGCATCGTGCTTGCTCTTATGATTATTATGGCGGTTATTTACCCGCTCTTTACGCCTCATAATTTTAGGGGTCAATCGTTGCTGAACACCTTCACTGCTCCTGGAGGCTCGTACTATTTTGGTACGGATGATCTCGGCCGCGACTTGTTCTCCCGCAGCTGGAAAGGCGCGCAAATCTCGCTCACCGTAGGTATCCTAGCTGCAATCGCCGACGTTATTCTCGGTATTATAATCGGCGGCATTATGGGCTTTTTCGGTGGCAAGGTCGATGAAGTGCTGAATAAGATTACCGAAATTTTGTATTCCATTCCTTACCTGCTGATCGTTATCCTGCTTGGCGTTGTACTTGGACAAGGCATGTTTACGCTGATTATTGCTCTTGTTGCTACCGGCTGGATCAACATGGCCTGGATCGTGCGCGGGCAGATTATGCAGCTGAAAAACCAAGAGTATGTTCTGGCAGCTCAAGCTATGGGCTCCGGCGGCTTCCGCATCCTGTTCAAACATTTGATTCCGAATACGATGGGTCCAATCATCGTTACGATGACGCTTACTGTACCTAGCGCGATTTTTGCTGAAGCTTTCCTAAGCTTCTTGGGTCTCGGCGTACAATCACCTGCCGCATCATGGGGCGTAATGATCAATGACTCGCTTGCTAGCTGGCAGTTATATCCTTGGACACTGCTGTTCCCTGCGGGAATGCTCTGTGTCGCCATGCTTGCCTTCAACATCTTTGGTGACGGCCTGCGCGATGCATTCGATCCTAAAACGCGGGTGGAATAATCCTGCAATTTAACTACGAACGTTCTGCCGCCCGCTGCTTGCCGGGGGCAGGTAGCGGAGGCATTTGAAATATCCTTGCGGCTAACATTGCGGTAAGTATTATGCAATAATCCCGCAGCTGTCCTGCTCGGAACAACCCGTCCAGCGATGCTGCTGCATCAACCGATAGATAAGGAAGGTGAAACCACGATGGAACCGATTCTTAAGGTCGAGGACCTGCGCGTCTCGTTCCGTGTCCGCGGCGGAGAAGTACAGGCCGTACGCGGTGTCTCCTTTGACATGAACAAAGGTGAGGCGCTGGCGATTGTCGGCGAATCCGGCTCGGGCAAGAGCGTGACGGCCCAGTCGATCATGCGCCTCATCCCGACGCCTCCGGGCACATACAAGGCTGGCTCGATTGTTTTCGAGGGAAGTGATCTGCTCAAAAAAACCGAGAAACAGATGGAGTCCGTTCGCGGGCGTGATATCGGCATGATTTTCCAGGACCCGATGACCTCGCTCAACCCGACGATGACGATCGGCGACCAGATTACTGAAGTGCTTATGCGCCATCAGAACATGAACAAGGAAAAAGCTAATAAACGCGCCGTAGAGATGCTGAAGCTGGTTGGCATTCCGAATCCGGAAGCTCGTGTTAAGCAGTACCCGTTCGAGTTCTCCGGCGGTATGCGTCAGCGTGCGATGATCGCCATCGCACTCAGCTGCGATCCGACACTGCTGATTGCCGATGAGCCGACAACGGCGCTCGACGTAACGATTCAGGCACAGATTCTTGAAGTCATGAAGGACATGCAAGAGAAGCTGGGCACGTCGATCATTCTTATTACGCATGATCTTGGCATCGTAGCCGACATGTGTGATAAAGTCATCGTCATGTATGCAGGCCAAGTGGTGGAGCGCGGCAACAAGTATGAAATCTTCAAATCGCCGCAGCATCCATACACGCAAGGACTGCTCAAGTCGCTGCCTCGTTTGGACCAAAAGAAGGACGAGCCGTTGATCCCAATCGACGGTACACCTCCCGACATGGCTAATCCGCCTCACGGATGCCCATTCGCAGCGCGTTGCCCTCACGCCATGGAAGTATGCGTTGAGGAAGATCCGTTCATGTTCACGCACAGCGACACCCATGAATCTAAGTGCTGGCTTCACGCCATGCCGGAGTAAGGAGGAGAACCGATGGCAAACCAATCGAATGCGATGCTCGAGGTGGACAACCTCAGCAAGTTTTTTGACGTCGGCAAAGGCAAGACACTTAAAGCTGTTAACGGCCTGAGCCTGTCCATCCGCAAGGGCGAAACGCTCGGCGTCGTCGGCGAATCCGGCTGCGGCAAGTCGACGGCCGGACGCACGATCATGCGCTTGTATGAGCCCACCTCCGGGAAGGCGCTCTATAACGGCCAGAACATTTATGATCTTAAGGGAGCTAATCTCAAGGCATTCCGCCGCGAGATGCAGATGGTGTTCCAGGATCCTTACGCTTCGCTGAATCCGCGCTGGACGGTTGAGAATATTATCGCCGAGCCGCTGGACATTCACGGCCTCGTTGCTAGCTCGAAGGAGCGCAAAGTTGCTGTGGAGCGCCTGCTCGACAAGGTAGGTCTCAACCCTTCCCATCTGACACGCTACCCGCATGAATTCTCTGGCGGCCAACGTCAGCGGATCGGTATCGCGCGCGCGCTTGCAGTAAATCCGAAGTTCATCGTAGCCGATGAGCCGATCTCGGCGCTTGACGTTTCCATCCAGGCCCAGGTCGTCAACTTGCTGCAAAACCTGCAGCGCACGGAAAGCCTGACGTACCTGTTCATCGCGCATGACTTGGCGATGGTTAAGCATATCAGTGACCGCATCGCCGTCATGTATCTCGGCAAGCTGGTCGAGATCGCGGACAGCGACGATCTGTACGCTGATCCTCGCCATCCGTATACCCAGGCGCTGCTCTCGTCCATTCCTGTACCGGACCCGGACGTAGAGGCAACCAAGGAGCGCATCGTACTGCGCGGCGATCTGCCGAGCCCGATCAGCCCTCCAAGCGGCTGCCCGTTCCGCACCCGCTGCCCGGCTGCGACCGAGCGCTGCGCGGCCGAGGTACCTGAGCTTCGCCAGGTTGGGGCGAACAAAGCCCACTGGGCTGCTTGCCATTATGCTTAATTGATTCGAGTGATTTAAAGCCTCTGTTATCCCTGTGGGATGAGGAGAAGCATAGCCTTTGCCATCCTCCGGGATGGCGGAGGCTTTTTTCTATTTTGGGCCTTTCGGTATGCGCGACATGGCGCTCAGAAGCGGACCCAAATGGTGAAGCGTGCCATCCCCTTGGGTAGCATGGTCCGTCGCATACCAGGCTGCGACAATTGAGCAAGCAGTGGCTGGGGCGATGCGGCTGCGCCGGGAAGGCGAGCTCCGCCACCTTCTGTGGCAATCCGTTCGTGATGTCTTCGGAGCTCCATTTCGAATCGGAAAAGGTTTTCTGCCATCATTGCTTGTTACCTCCCTTAATCTCAATATTAATTCATGTGCTGATGATCTAACGCCAACTATAGATGAGGACGCTGACAACAGGGTGTCAGGAATACAAATACAGCTTCTAACTCAGATGGAGTAACAATCCAGTTAGCGAAAACCGCCAGGTGGTGGAGGCATGTCCGCAATAAAAAAGAACGGACAATAACTAACCGTCTACGCATCGATATTTAATGTCCAACTGGACAGTTGCTTAGAGTCCGTAATGCCGTGGTAACGCGCCAGATGTCTCGGCTAGTGAACCTTCTTCCGACGCTGGGGGGTAAGAGCCCCGATGAGCCAATCAAGTAGTCGAAGCTACTTGCTTGGGCCGAAAGCGGCCCCGATGAGCCAATGAAGTAGTCGAAGCTACTTGCTTGGGCCGAAAACGGCCCCGATGAGCCAATCAAGTAGTCGAAGTTACTTGATTGGGCCGAAAGCGGCCCGGATGAGCCAATCAAGTAGTCGAAGCTACTTGATTGGGCCGATCAAGTAGTCGAAGCTACTTGCTTGGGCCGAAAACGGCCCCGATGAGCCAATCAAGTAGTCGAAGTTACTTGATTGGGCCGAAAGCGGCCCGGATGAGCCAATCAAGTAGTCGAAGCTACTTGATTGGGCCGATCAAGTAGTCGAAGCTACTTGCTTGGGCCGAAAACGGCCCCGATGAGCCAATCAAGTAGTCGAAGTTACTTGATTGGGCCGAAAGCGGCCCGGATGAGCCAATCAAGTAGTCGAAGCTACTTGATTGGGCCGAAAGCGGCCCGAATGAGCCGATCAAGTAGTCGAAGCTACTTGCTTGGACCGAAAGCGGCCTCGATGAGCCAAGCAAGTAGTCGAAGTTACTTGCTTGGACCGAAAGCGGCCTCGATGAGCCAATCAAGTAGTCGAAGCTACTTGCTTGGGCCGAAAGTTCTTAAGCCCCTTAATTGAATTGGAGAGTACCGTGGAAAATCAGGTTTACTACTAGTAAGAGATGAGTGGGCTATGAGGCAGAGAAATCAGGTGTTTGAAGGAGTTCCCAACTAGGTGGCGCAGCAAGCCCTGGCAGGAATAAAGAGCGGCGACCGTTGCAGCTTTTTGGGTAGTTTTTTCCACTAAATAACGTCTCTCAGTTCCGTTAGCTTTGGGCCGACCCTTCGATTGGGAAGGTTGGGGTCGTCAAGATCAATGGATTGGGTAAAGAAATAGGAGTAACTCTACTGGCGTTGACGAGATAAGCCGCCGCGGTTACTTTAGCCTGTAAGAGATAGCTCGTGAGCGAGGGGAAAAGTCTGAGTCGGTAGGTTGAATGGTGTGAGCGAGCGGAAGCGTCTGAGTCGGTAGGCTGAATGGCGAGAGTGAGCCGAAGAGTCTGAGTTGGTAAGCCCGAGGTAGTGAGCGTTAGCGAGCGGAGGAGTCTGGGTAGATTAGTCGAATGAATGGCGTGAGCGAGTTAAGTCTGAGTAGATTAGTTGAACTGTCGTGAGCGAGCCGAAGAGTCTGGGTCGGTGAGTCGATGGGCGTGAGCAAAATGAAGAGTATGAGTCGATTAGCCGAGGGAAAGCGAGCGAGCCGAAGAGCTTGAGCAAGCCGATGGGTTAAAGCCCTTTGAGCGAAGAGGAGGACATGGAATGAATGCATTCGCAAGTATTGCGGGCAATACGGAGATGAACTATCTCGAGCGAAGGAAGATGGAATTGCAGCTCTACATGCCGCCGCTGACGATTGAAAAGGAGAAGGCGGAGAGCTTTTGGCTGCCGAGGCTGAAGCAGACCTGGGAAAAGCCGCTCTATGACGAGCGGGAAGTCGTGGAGGAAGAGCTTTTTCCAGGTGCGGATGTATACCGGATCTCTTACGAAGGCTTTGATGATACGCCGGTTAAAGGCTGGTTCATGGTGCCCCGAGAGGCTGCCAAAGAGAGTCGTCAGGTTCCATGCATCATTGTGTACCCCGGTTATACCGAAGGAGCTGGATATCCAGAGCAGCATGCTCAGTGGCTACTGTTGGGCTATGCGGTACTGGCCGTGGATGTGCGGGGACAGGGAGGGGATACGGGGAACCGACTTCTTTCGGCCCATGGACAGTCCAAGGGTTGGATTTCGCAAAATTTACTGGAGAATCCGGAACGCTCGTATTATATGGCGATGTTCATCGATAGTTTGAAAGCGCTACAAGCGGCTGGGCGTCAGCCGGAAGTAGACAACAGTCGGCTAATTCCTTGTGGCGGTAGTCAAGGCGGCGGTTTGGCGCTGGCCGTGGCGTCATTGTGCGGTCTGGCTGGGTATGAGGAAATCGGCCTGGCGGCAGTGCTGGCGGACATTCCGAATCTATGCCATATCGACCAGGCAGTATTCAGCTCTACCGGATCGTTAACAGAGGTGGGACAACTGGCCAGTCGTCATCCCGAACAGCTGCCGCAGCTGCTGGAGCATTTGGCTTGTTTTGATAACATGAACTTAGCTTGTCGCATCACCGCTCCTGTGCTGGTCAGCGTTGGTTGGAAGGACACCGTCTGTCCGCCGGAGACGGTGTACGCAGCTTTCAACCGCATCCATGCCCGAAAAGAGATTCGAGACTACCCGTTTCTCGGCCATGAAGTGAGCGGGGCGCATAATCGAGAGAAGCTGCGCTTCGCGTTGGAACATGCGGGGAGATAGGCTGGATCGCTCCTCAACCATGTTTAGTCGAAGGAACGGTTGGACAGATGGCTGGAGGTTGCTGTCCTCGAGATGCCGTTCACCAGACGCACAGGAGCGGAGTAGGCAAGAGCGGTCAGCGACGCTGGTTACAGTTCTAATAATGGTTTCCAAAAAGGACATGTGTCCTTTTTTTCTTTTCGATGCGGATATAAGCTAGTGGGAGGACATACTTAGCTGTAATCGCACCCCTGCGTATAAGGCAATCTTCAGTAGAATGGAGCAGGAACATTGATGAAATCTACCCTTAATTTTATCGGAGCCGGTTTTCATGCCTCGACAAACATACTTCCTTCCGCCGTCGAAGCGGGAGCGAACATCGGAGCCGTTGCTACCCGCAGTCTGGAACGGTCGGAGGCGGCTCTCCAGCGGTTCGGAAGCAGAGGGACCCCTTACGACGATTATAAAAAAATGCTGAAGGAAGAGAATTGCGACGGCGTTGTTGTCATCGCTCAACCGGAAGATCAGTTTAATTTGGCGATGGAATGTGTCCAGGCTGGGAAAAACGTATTTGTAGACAAACCTTTGGGATGGAACGCGGAAGAAGCAGCCCGAATTGCCGATGCGGCCGAGCAGGCCGGCGTTGTGCTGATGGTTGGATTTATGAAGCGTTTTGCGCCGAGCTATATGAAAATAAAAGAGCTTATTACGGAGAAGACACTGGGAGCACCCCGTTCCTTCCAACTTGTTTTTGCGGTGGACACAACGCCTTTTTGCCGGAATGAAGAAGAGTTCCTCAAGCTTGCCGCCATTCATATGGTTGATTTGGTGCGGGAGCTGTTCGGCGAAGTCTCACAAGTTGCAGGATTCAGCCATAACGATCATCAGCGCGTAGCACAAACTCTCTCTCTGCAATTCGAAAGTGGAGTGGTTGGAAGCGTTTATTTTGCGGGGATGGATGCTTGGTCCAGCGAAAATGAAAGCTTGCTCGTCACATTTGAAAATGGGTATGCAAAAGTGGAAAACGTCGAAAAAGTTACCATTCATCGGTCCTTACAGCCGGGAGCGGCTGCTTGGAAGTCGCTGGCTGAAGAGACTGTCGTGCTGAGTCCCTCAATCTCGACGATGTCCGGAGGCGCCAAGGATTTGTATGTGCGCGGTTTCGTTGGCGAAATGGAGCATTTTATGAAATGCTGCGCTGAGAGGACTGAGCCGTCGCCGAGCGGGCGCGATAATATCGCGACGATGGCGCTTTGTGATCGAATTCTGGATGCGCTAAAAGGTAAGTGACAAAGCGAAGTTGTGCTGTGGAACTGCTGTGCCCATGGCGCAGCATTGTGCTGGAAGGAAAAAAGGGAGACATAAGGCTGCTTAGCCTTATGTCTCCCTTTTGATTTGGACCGTTTATTCGCCTTTCATTTTGCGGCGCAGCTCAGCAAGCTGCTCATCGATGACGGAGGTACGATTGCTGTCAGCAGAGGAAGCGGCATTGCTGCTAGTGTAAGAGCTGCTTGAACCGTAGGCCGAACCAGCAGAGCCGGAGCCCGCTGAGGAGCCTTTGTAGTCGCGTGATAGGCCGAGTTGAGCTTCCCACTGCAGAACTTTTTCCTCGATACGGTCAAATCCGCGGGAAGCACGACCTGGCTCGAAGCCGTGAGTGAAGCTTGGAGCGGTGCGCTCGGCCGCTGCTTCGGCTTTTTTGATGCGCTCGGCGAGATCGTCGCGTTTCTGAATGAGGCGCTGCAGCTCTTCTTTGGAACTTGCCAGACGGAGATCTAGCTCAACAACAGAACGGCTCGCGTTGTCGTAGAGACGGCTGTATTCTTGCTCCTGCTCGGAGTAGCGAAACTTGTTCTCCAACGCTTGACGGGCTTCAGCCTCACGGCCTTCTTTGAGAGCTTCCTCGGCCTTGGACTGGTTATGCTGCGCCAGCTGAGAAACTTCCTCCAAACGCTGACTGTAGGAACGGGAAGCTGCTTGCTGACGGTGCAGCTCACTTTGCATAACATCGATTTCTTCTTCCATATTGCGGATATATTGGTTCATCATCAACGTCGGGTTTTCCATCTTGCTCAGCATCTCGTTAGCAGTTGCCTTAGTCAAGTTCATAATACGGTCGAATACACTCATGTTCGACACTCCTTTAGTTAGATGGATTGTTCGTGCAATTGAGACAGTCCGGATGGGCCAGTTAATTATGAATCAGCTTAGTTGTAAAAAGGTTCACGAGGCGGAGGGCCATTCCATTCGGGTTCATTTGGCAGTACGATGCTGGCAACAGCGTAGAGCAACAGGGCAGTCCCGAAGCTGAAAACGCCAGCTGCAATGAATCCGATGCGGATAAGTCCAGGGTCAATGCCGAAACGACGGCCAATTCCCCCGCACAGTCCCGCAAGTTTGCGGTCGGTACGGGAACGGTACAAGGTTCTCATGGCAACAACATTCTCCTCTTTTGCGGCATCGCCGGTTGCCCGACTGTGCTGCTTAATGTCTTTATTGTACATTGTGCTTGAGAGCGGCGACACGGACTGACGAATGTATTTAAACCTGGACCCGGGACCGGGTTTAACTCGGGCGGAGGTTGTGTGCGTCTTTGGTGAGACAAGGGGAATTGGGGTAAGGGGACCAGGAAGCGGATTTCCAGTATGAACCAGGCGGCTGTAGATCGAAATTGATGTATGAAAAAACAGCGTATGAAAAGGTGGATGTCGTCACATGCTAACTTCGCTCCACATCATATCGAAAGAGGTGCCCACCCAATGAACAAAAACAAAGCGTCTAAAGCAGAAGTTCAATCCACACAGCTGAACCAGTTCCAAACAAATCAGGACACGGAGTTTTCCAATGAGCTGGCTTCCGATGCTCAGGCTGCTTTCAGCAATGAGAACAACAACGTGAGCAAAAACATGAACAAGAATATGAAAAACAACATGAACAACCAACAAAATAAATAAAAAGCCTCCGGAATATTCCGGAAGGCTTGGAGCGGTCTGCCCATATGGGCAGACCTGCTTATTTTTTGTACATAGGGGAAAACAGCTGGAGGGGAGGCTGTTTAACGGCTTTTGTGAGATGGTCGTGAGGGTGATTGACCACCTCGCCGAGGTTGGATGGTCGGGCGGCTGATGAGCCCGGCAGAGCTGGCCGCGGCCCCGCTTGTGCGGGCCGCGGGCGAAGCGGCTGTGCCCGCGGGGGAAGTGGCTGTGCCCGCGGCGCGAGGCTGCGGAGCGCCGCCAGGGGGCGTGGCGCCCGGCGGCTTGCCGGGCGCGGGCTTGGCAGCGCTCGACGCGGCCCCGCTTATGCGGGCCGCAGGCGGAGCTGCTGCGCTGGCGGAGCTTGGCGCGCCGCCAGCTTCCGGCGAAGCCGGGCGGAACGCGTCGAGCAGAAAGCGCGACACGTCGATTTTGCGGCCGCGCCATAGGCTCGGCGAGCTAATGAGCAGTTCTTCACGCGCCCGTGTAACGGCGACGTAGGCCAGGCGGCGCTCCTCTTCGAGCGCCGCTTCCCTGCGGGCGGCGGGGTCTACCGCCGCACCGGCTCCGACGCTGTAGTCGGCGAGCTTGTCCGCCTCCAGCGCGAGGCTGTGGGGCAGGATGCCTTCGGAGGCACCGATCAGCGCCACGGCGGGGAACTCCAGCCCCTTGGACTTGTGGATCGTCATCAACTTGACGGCATCCCGGGCTGCATCAGGCGGCAGCGCACGCATCTCGGCGTGGCGCTGGGCCATTTTGACGACGAAGGCGAGGAAGGACGGTATATCCGCGAATCGCGATGCAGAGGACTCCAACTCGTCGAGCGCCTCTCGCAATGTCTCCTTAAAAACAGTGTCGCTTCCCTCGCTGTAGCTGCTGCCAGCAAAGCCACGGCCTGCTGCGCCATAACTTGCTCCAGCGCCTGAGCGCCAGCCAGCAGCAGCTCCAGCTGCTCCCGATCTAGCGCCAAATCCGCCCGTACCGCTTCCTTGTCTGCCGCTCGAGCTTTTGCTTCCAGATTCCTCTGCGTCCAGCCAAGCATCATAAAAATCCTTGCGCATGCGCCGAATCGCTTCGGCCGGCTTTAGCTCCTTGAGCCCTTTAATGAAGGTGATCCTCGCCTGAATCGCCTCGCGCTGAAAATCCTTCAGCCCTTCCATGGTCAGCAGATGGATGAGCGGGCCTTTTTTGGGACGAGGATCGTCTTTGGCGCGAATATGAGCCATGCCTTTGGCACGGTTCACATACATCGAGGGCAGAACGCCCTCCATCGCAGCGAAGTCGCGCCGCTTAACGGACAAGCGCATATAATCAACCAGCGGCTTGACCGCCGACTGATCATAGAACAGATCCCCATTATCCTGCAGATGAAAAGGAATCTCCGAAAGCACCAACTGCTCGAACATCGCCCGGCTATTGCTGGAGGTGCGGTATAAAATGGCATAATCGCCCCAACTCCGGGCGCCTTCTTCAACCCGTTCGCGGATATGCGCCGTTACCGTCGCAGCTTCCTGATCCGTGGAAAAAGGGCGGATATAAAGCGGCACCTGCCGGCTTTTGGACACCGCTTTGAGCGTTTTGGGATAGCGGGCTTTGTTATGCCGAATGATCTCGTTGCCAAGCCCCACAATGCTGGCGGTTGACCGATAGTTCGTGTCCAGCGTAACCATCTTCGCCCCTGGAAAAGCTTCGCGAAACCCTAATATATACTCGCTCCGCGCTCCGTTGAACCCATAAATCGTCTGGTCGTCGTCGCCGACGGCCATCAGATTGGCCTGCTTTCCCGCCATCAGGCGGATCAGCTCATACTGCAACAGGCTCGTGTCCTGAAACTCGTCGATCATAAGGTAGCGAAAACGTCCCTGCAGCGATTGCAGCAGCCCCGGCCGTTCCTGTAGCAGCCGATACGACCAGAGCAGGATGTCGTCAAAGTCCATTCGCCCTTCGCGTTCTTTCCACTCTTCGAAACGCAGCAGCAGCCGCTTGAGCTCCCGATCGGCCTGAGACTGCTCTGGGAGCTCTTTCAGCGGGCGCATGCTCAGCTTCGCTTCGGACAGAGCTGCAAGCGCCGTTTCCGGCTCAAGCCGATCGCTCAAGGCCAGCTCGCGGAGCATGCCTTTCAGCACGATCATCGCCACTGGTCCGTTGCCGAGAATTTCCTGCCGATAACCCTGACTTCTTAACAGCTGCAGGAAAAAAGAATGGAAGGTACGTGCCGTAACCTGCTTGGTCGCTCCACGCGGCAAGCCTGGCAGGGAAGCGATCCGCTCTTTCATCTCGCCGGCGGCTTTCACCGAGAAGGTGACGAGCAGAACCGAGCGCGGGTCGATGCCGCGCACACCAATTAAATAACCTGTGCGTGCGGTAAGCACGCTTGTTTTGCCTGAGCCGGCTCCGGCAAGTGTGAGCAGCGGACCGTCGCCATGACGAACCGCCTCGATCTGCGGACCGTTCAGAAACAGCCCGCTGCCCTCCAGCGCGCGGAAAAAGCCGCTGTCCCGGTCAGCGTCAGGCACAAGGCGGCTGCTTCCCTCGCCGGAGGCAAGATTAGCAAAGGGAAGATTTCGTCCGACTGCACCGAACGGTTTTTTGAAAGGAAGCGGTAGGTTAGCATTTATAGTCGTGCTCATAATAGCATGTGTTCTCCTGTGGTCGTTACGCTCTTCATGAGCGAATACCTGTTCGTTGTCATCCTAGAATCATAACGGATAATAAGGGTACCCTGCAATCGGGAATGCTTTATAAGTTGATGCGAGGGTTGCAATTCAGTTCATTCGATTATATAATTGACCCATCAACCATTGATACATCAATGATAAGGGGGAGACAAAATAATGTCATCCTGCCAGACGAAAGACCTGCTGTATATGTTGATTCATCTCAACAAACAGCTTGCTTGTAGATTTGAGGCTGATGTAGGTCTTAGTCCGAACCGACTGGAGCTGCTTTGTCGATTGAGCCGGGAAGAAGAGATCAGTCAGTCCGAGCTTCAAAAGGCGGTATCCATCGATCCCGCCGCGGTTACTCGCCATGTGCAGCAGATGGAAGCGGAGGGCATACTGGTCCGCACCCGCTCGAATGAGGACAATCGAATCGCGCTTGTTCGTTTGACTGAGAAAGGCAAGGCCTGGATCGACAACCGCTCGCGGGAGAAGGACCAGTTCATGGAAAAGCTTCAGGAACAATTGAGTGCGGAGGATCGGCAGGAGCTGATTCGTTTGCTTTCGGCGCTTGGTCGCTCTATGGAATCAGTGGGCAGCGGTCGCAAGGCCGATGAGCCAGTCCAAAAATAAAAAAACAAGCCATTGAGCTTGTTAGAGGAGAGAATATTCAATGACTACATCCAATACTGTTTCGGCTACAACTGCATCTGAGAACCAGGATCTGAACTCCGGGCGTTCTAACGATTACCGCGCGATTGTTGCTGGACGTCGTTCCGTTCGTGAATACGACCCTACCGTCAAAATCAGCCGTGAGGAGATGACGGAGCTGCTTGAGGAAGCGACCCTCGCACCATCTTCGGTGAACCTGCAGCCTTGGCGTTTTCTCGTCATCGAGAGTGAAGAGGCGAAGGCGAAGCTGGCGGGAATCGCTTGGAGCAACCAGACGCAAGTGTTGACTTCCTCGGCTGTCATTGCCGTATTCGCGGATTTGAAAGCTTTTGATAATGCCGATGAAATCATGTCCAGCGCTGTGGAAAAGGGTTACTTGCCGCAAGAGGTCAAGGAATCTCTGATGGCTAATTATACAAATTTGTTCAGCACCGTACCTGAGGACATGTTCAGAAACATGGTGCTTTTGGACACGGGTCTGGTGTCCATGCAGATTATGCTGAGCGCGCGCGCTCGCGGCTACGATACGAATCCAATCGGCGGATATGACAAATCCCGCATCGTTGAAATGTTCGGCATGGAGGAAGGCCGCTATGTGCCGTCCATGCTGATTTCGGTAGGCAAAGCCGCCAAAGAGGCGCGCCTGACGACCCGTCTGCCAGTTGACCGTGTAGCGGAGTGGAAATAATCCGCAAGCGAGATGCTTGAGAAGAATTTTAAACACCTCCTTGATGAGTATCATTGTCCGACACATAAAAACGTCTGTAGATTCTATACAGGCGTTTTTTGTTGTTATAGATTGTACTTCACTTACTCCTTACGAGTACAAATGTTCTCTATCACATCGTCTTTAATCTATAGTTGAGTTGCTGTGAGTAAGGGTAGATATGCTCAAATACCAAGGAGAATTCTTACATTTTTTAGTGACTTTACTTAAAAATGCAGGGATTATTATATGAGTTTCGAAAACTTATAACTATCTAAGGAGGGATGTAATAGTGGCTGACAAATTTTTAGAGATTGATGTAGAACGAATAAACATAGTAGATAAACAAGGGAAGTTGAAAATGTCTTTATTTGAAAGTGAACACATGCCTGACCCATTTCTGGATGGTAAATCCTTTCCAGACGTTAGGCAAGGCACCCCAGCTTCGGGGATAATGTTTTATAATCAAGAAGGGGATGAATGTGGTGGACTGATTTTTGGAAGCGAAAAAGATGATAATGGGGATTATGAATCTTCACTCTCATTAACCTTTGACCAGTATAAGCAAGACCAAATTCTACAAATGAGCACTTATGAGAAAAACGGAATAAGAAATTATGGATTTTCTATTTATGATAGGCCTAATATTCCGCTTTCGGAAACAATTGAGAAATATCAAGAGTTGCAAAAGCAAGAAGAAAGCGTTGAAAAGCAGAAAGCAATATCTGAAACATTTGAAGGTCACAATCAGCGTGCGTTTTTTGGGAAAAGTCAAAATGGCGAGGTTGCTGTGTGTCTGATGGACAGCAAAGGGAAAGACCGCATTCGTATGGTCATTGATGTAAACGATGTACCTCGGATGGAATTTTTGAACGAAAAAGGCGAGGTTGTTTATAAGCTTCCTCCTGAATGACAGTTTCGATAATGAAAACGAAGGATTCATTACGGGTTCAAGTGCATTGAATAGTTAAACTTACGGATACGATAGTTAAATTAACCGCCTTTTTTAAGAGGGCGGTTTTCTTTTGGGTAAAACCAATAATGCAGTTTAGGGCGTAGCTTGTTTGACAGGTTTAAAATGTTTGAGCATCTACCCGATGCAAAGTATGATAAGTATCAAGATATGAGACTGCCATCTGATTATTAGGTTGGACAGAGTGACTTTTACATCGGGGTATGAACGGGAGGTAAATCCATGTTGATAATGAATGAAAAAATCAAAGCGTCAGAGGTTTTACTAACAGGACTTGATGGTGAAGACTTAGGCATAGTATCAAGGGAAGAAGCTTTGCGTATGGCGAAGGAACATAGGGTTTCGCTCGTCTGCACCTCGCTAATGAGCAGCCCTCCTCCTTGCAGCCTGATGGCGAAGGGCAAGGGTAAAGAAGCTTCCCAGAAGGAAGCTTCGGCGGCACGCAAAGCCGGAGCAGCAGCCGGGGGTTTCGGGCAAGCGGGAGCACGCTCTGCAACAGGCTCCGGCAAAGGCGGCGGAGACAAAGCCAAAGAGCTGCGCTTCACTGCGCACATCGAGGAGCATGACTATGACACGAAGCTGCGCCAAGCGGACAAACATCTGCGCTCCGGCAAGCCGGTGCAGATCGTCGTAAAGGCGTCCGGAGCCAAGGAGGGCGCTGCGGCGAAGGCGGTAGTGGAGCGGCTGCTCGGCGATCTCAAGGAAGTCGGCGTCAAAGAGACCGGCATCCAGTCCAGTGGCAAGGGCTCGCAGGTTAGGGTCAATCCGAAGTGAAGATACGGGGAGTTGAGCGCTTGGCGCTCAGCTCCTTTTTCTTTTTTATAGGAATGAGAGGAAGAAATCCAACCCTTCCCCTAGTTCACCAACCCACCGCGTCCTTCCCCGGTTCGTTTCTACGGGTACTCAACCAGGGTCCGCTATTTCATGGGCTCTCAAGCCTGTGAAAAGCGCTGCCTGTAACTGCGCGGCGAGATGCCCTCGTACTTAGAGAAGCAGGAGGCGAAATACGCCGCCTGATTAAAGCCGACCTCGCCCGCGATACGCGAGACGGGGTAATCGGTGCGCAGCAGGAGCAGCTTGGACTGGTCGATGCGGTAGCGAAGCAGGTACTCTTTCGGCGAGCAGCCGAACTCCTTTTGCATGCAGCGGGCGATATAAACGGAGTGGAAGTTCAGGCTCTCGCTCATCGCTTTGGCGCTGATGTCCTCGCGGTAATTTTGCCGCAGGTAGGCTGCGGCCAGCGCGGCGCAGG
Organism: Paenibacillus herberti; assembly: GCF_002233675.1. Taxonomy (GTDB): domain Bacteria; phylum Bacillota; class Bacilli; order Paenibacillales; family Paenibacillaceae; genus Paenibacillus_O; species Paenibacillus_O herberti. The sequence goes on from NZ_NMUQ01000002.1 coordinate 1,384,165, forward strand.
CCGCGGAGGGCGAAGTGGAGCGGGCGTCAATCGCCGCGGATAGCTGCTGAAGCAGCTCCTGGAACAGGATCTGCTGCCTCCACAGCGCGCCGCCGACCAGGCCGCTTTTGGTCATTGCCGTGAGCTGCGCCAGCAGCTCGAACGTTTTGGTCGGCTCGACCAGATTGGAGTACTGAGGCACCTGTACAGAAAACATCTGGACGTTCATTTTCCAGTCATGATCGGCAGACGACTCGATCCCGGCTCCCTTTTTGCCAGAGTGTGTGGACTTCTTCTTCGCTTCTTCCCTTTCAGCTGGCGTCCCCGTCAGATCTGCTCGTTCCTCCCGCTGATTGCGGTAGAGAGGCAGTCTTTCATCGGTCGCGGTCCAGTAGCCGTCATGCTTAAAATGAAGCCAGTAACAGATAGTCTCCGAGCCAAGCGGGGCGCTGCCGTAGTGATGCGCATCCGGCCGCAGGATGAGTGCCTGACCTGGGCGTACGGCATAACCTCGATCACCTTCTGTAATTGGCAGCTCACCTTCCACCACAACCAGCAGGTCGAACAGGCCGATGTTGCAACGATCAACGTGAACCATGCCCGGAGGATGCTCCTCATAACCGCTCGCGACGAAGTAGGGAAGCGGGGGCAGCGCGAATTGCAGCAGTTTCATTTGAGTCATTCCTTTCTGGCGGTTTTTGGCAAGGGGGAGGAAGTTTCTTTTTTAAAAGTTCTGGTTGCGTACGTGATACCTCAAAGCGAGTATAGCACTTATAATACGGAATGAATAACGAGCTCCATGCAAGGCTGAACTCCCCTTTATTCCTAGTCAAGTTAGGTAGTTAGGCGGCATGGCCAAAGTAAGGGCTTTCATAGTAATTGGCTGTGCATGTGGCAAGCCGAGCAACAAGGTGGAGGTTTCATTCATGAAAAATCGTAACTATTCCCTGTGGGCGCTTTCTTGGCCTATTTTCATCGAGCTGTTCCTGCAGTTCCTGCTGGGCGCAGCGGATACATTCATGGTCAGCGAAATATCCGACGATGCGGTCGCGGTTGTTGGCTTTTCGCAGCAGCTGTTCAATGCGCTAACCGTGCTGTTCACCGTCATCGCGAGTGGTGCCGGAATCCTAATTGCGCAAAAGCTCGGGGCACGCAAGGAGGAAGATGCACGCACAATCAGCATCATCGCTCTGAAAGCTACGGTGTTAATCGGAGCTGTGCTCAGCGTTGTGTTGGTCGTTTTCCCAGAACCAATCGCCCGAGTGCTGCAAATGCCGGAATCGCTCCTGCCTCTCGCGGGTACGTATATTTCAATTATCGGCAGCAGCATGGTTCTCGCGGCGATTATGAGCACGCTCAGCGCGGCCATTCGCAACACGGGCAATACGCGCGGTCCGATGTACACGGCGCTCGGTATGAACGTCGTTCATATCGTGCTCAATTATGGCTTTATCTATGGCGCGTTTGGGCTGCCGGAGTGGGGACTAGGTGGAGTCGCTTTAAGCACAGTCGTCAGCCGTTTGCTGGCTAGTGCCTTGCTGTTTTACATGTTTATTTTTGCCTTTGAGCGGAAGATTTGGTGGGGGGACATCAAGGTGTGGAGCCGCAGTTTGTTTGCGGAGATCATGCGCATTGGTTGGCCGCTGGGCGTTTACTCGGGGAATTGGGTGTTCTCGCAGCTTGTCATCTTCACCTTCATCGGCTCGCTGGGAGCAATGGAGCTGGCGGCGCGGACGTATATGAACACGCTGGAATCGTTCTGCTTCCTGATCGGTTTCTCCATCGCTCTTGCTACGCAGATTAGGGTTGCGCATCTATTCGGCGCCGGACGAACGCGCGAGGCGTACAAGGACTGTTATAAAGGGTTATGGATTGGTCAAGGCGTTGTCATAGCCAATTCGCTGCTGATCTACTTCTTAGGCAGTCAGGCGCTTGGCCTGTTCACTACAGATCCTGATATTCTGGCTATCTGCGCATCCCTGCTAGGATTGAATCTGTTGCTGCAGCCTGGCAAAATGCTTAATATGACCATCGGGGATGCTCTAAATGCGGTTGGCGATACGAAGTTTACGATGTATGTCTCTACGATTAGCATGTGGGGCGTATCGGTCGGCATCGCCTACTACTTCAGCTTAAGCCTTGGGTGGGGACTGACCGCTATCTACTGCTGCATGATCGCTGATGAATATTTGCGCGGCATCGTTTGTTGGCTGCGCTGGCGCAGCCGTAAGTGGGCTTTGCGTGCTGGCTCGCCGGAACTGGCTGTGTCGGCGCAAGGCGGGGCGGCTGCGGAAGTGTAGGAGCGTGGTCTGGACGGGCTTTTGAAGTTTGTACAAGTGTTCTTGATTCAAACCTACTACTAACTGCCCGCTTTCACTCATGGCGCTTATGATTTCGCGTGATGCGGTTTTGGAAAGGGAACTTACGCCGCTTTAGGTGTACGTTCCTTTTTTGTTTTTTCAGATCGTTTTATAAAAGGCTTACCCGGTTTGGTAAGACGTTAGTTATTCAACTTTTACTTTTATTGAATAATGTACAGTTCCCTTAGGCCAGGTTGCTATAAAAGAATAAATATAGATGCCTTTTTTATCCGGCACAATAATTTCATTCGACAGAATGTCTAATTTTATAAAATCATCGTAACTGAGATTTTGATGGAATAGTATTTTTTCTGGTTTTTTATCAAAAGACAAAATAATTTTCGACTTTTTTTGAACAGTAACCGCTGTTTTGTTCTCCAATAGTTCCCAAGGAGATCCATAAGTTTCCTTTAATCCCCAGTTATAAGATACTACCTCTACAGGAATTGTAGTCGAACTGTTTTCTATGCTGGCTGTAGGGCTTGGTATCGGCTCGTCGCTAAAATTACTACAGGCACTTACGAATATAATTAAAAAAAGCGAGAGTAGTAGCATAGGACTCTTGTGCAAAAGTTTTCGACCCCTTCATGTAAGCTTGCACTCATTAGACCTCCAAACCCCCAAATAAGTATCAATGTTAACGAAGTGATATTTGGAAGGTTCCTGTCTGCGAAAAACAAAAACGTCCGTCCCAAAACAATCGTTAGATGATTTAGGGGGGCTTCTTAATTATCGGCCGCCAGCGCTAGTACTAGGCTGATGGTGCTGAATCGCATCAATTTTTCGGAGGTTGGTTAATTACAGCATTCGGCCTATAAAAAAACCTCCGAATCACGATTGATTCGGAGGTTTTGTATGATTCCAGAAAGAGAATAATTCGGCCCAGCCGTTAAGATCAGCCATGCAGATCTCAGCGCGCGGTGGAGTGACACGTGTTGGCAGTCAATCACACGTTCATGACGGCCTCAGCCGAGCAAACCGGCGATCATCATCCTTAGCTGTTAAGCACGCAGCCCGATCGTCACGATCTCAGCCGGCCCAACCGGCAGCTGTAGTCCGCCGTCTGTCAACTGCAGCTCCTCGCCGGAATCCTGTTCCAGGATGCTGGACTTATAAGCAGCGCTGGAGCTATGAGGCGCTTGAAGCGCCAGTTGTCCCGCTTCGCGCTTGAGGTTGTACAGGCGGGCAACAACGTCGCCCGACACTGGGCTCACTTTGAAGGCCGAGAACGCCAGTGATTCGCCCCTCCAGGCAAGCGGTGCGCCGACCGGTTGCAGCTTGCCGCTGTGGACGCCGGTTTGGACGGCAGTCCAAGGCGTTTGCAGCTGGTACGCTTCAGCGTAAGCACCTTCACCTGCGCCGTCTCCACTATGCGGAATGACAGCCAGTTGAACTTTTTGAGCGCCGATGCACTGCGCTTCCGGCGTTGGGAAGTAACCCCAGTCGCCAAGCTCGCCGGTGGAGCGGAGCAAGGTGACAGCAATCGTGTTGGAGCCGTCACGCAGAACTTCATACTCGTTCAAACCAATGTTGGCAACTGTGAGACCGGCTGTTCCGCCGTCTGCCGCTGCGCCGCTCACATCAACGAATGCCTGCTGATGCTGGGCATTACTTGGGTTTTTCCACTCTTTAGCCGGTGTTGTATCGCGAACCGCAGCTTCGAAGATGGAGTCAGCCGTATGAACAGTTGCTTCCAGGCCGGTCGGGAACAGCATACGCACTCGGTGATCCTTCGCCTGGTTGTCAAACGAACTCGTAATATCAAGTCTGCCGCTGCCGCTTTCCAGGGACAGCACCGTCGTCAGGCGCAGCGTGATCAACTGCTGCGAACGGCCGGATTTGCGGTTTTGCATAAAGACGATTTCGCGTTGCTCGCGTTCCAGAAGTTCGTCGGCTGAAGCTGGGATAGCCCATTCATGGACGATTTCCAGGGAAGCGCGGTAAGGCTCATTAGCCAGCACACGAACTGAAGCGGCCAGACCGCGCGTCGTGATCGGCGCAGTGCCTTTTGGCTCCATGAACATATACTCGTTGCCGATGTCGCCAGTGTTCTCGTACACGCCGAGACCGGAGAAAACGCGGCCGCTGCGGTGATCGGTCAGTGTAAAGGAACCATCCTCTGCCACCTCGGCGCGCAGAACGCCGTTGTCGAGCACACGCTCGCTGTGGGCGATCGCCGGAGCGTCCTGGGGTTTAACATCCGCTTTGACCCAGGCAAAGGAGGCATGGCCGAGAGCCGGAACGGATTCCGCTTGGAACGTCAGTCGCACGCGGCGGCATTGGTATGGCTGGCGGAAAGCATCATCCGGCAGATCGTAGCCGAATAACTGTCCGAGATCCTCTACGGTGCAGTGGACTGGGAGGCCCTCGGAGTCTACGAGGACGCGGCCGGAAATATCAAGCTCATTCATACGACGATTCATTTCGCCAAAACCGATGCCTTCGCGGAAGTAGATGCGGGCCGCATCCAGTTCAATGGTAACGGCGCCGCTGCGTGTCCAGCCTGCCGTATTATGTACGACAAACGGCAGAGCGTCCGAACCGTAGCTGCCAAAGACAGAAGTATCCACCGCATTGGCGATGAATGCAGTTGTGTCCGCAACGATAGTTTCCGCTACATGGCGGCTCTTGTCGAAGCGGGTCACCATCTCGCGATGCACCTCATCGACACTACAGCCACAGATGCTGTCATGCGGATGATTTTGCATAAGCAGCTTCCAAGCGTAGGTGAACAGATGATGCGGATAATCCTTGCCGAGCAGATGCCCATAGGCAGCCAGCGGCTCCGCAGAGCGCTCCAGCAGAGCTTGTCCAAGCGTATTCATCTGCTTCAAATAAACGCGGGAGGACGCTGTATTAACGAGTGTGCCCCAGCCATCGGTGCGTTGGCTGCGCAGCTCGCCCTGTACGACAGATAGCCCGCGGCCGTCGGCGGTTTCACGTACCGCATCCAGATAATCCGGGAAGTTGGAATGGATGAACTCCGTATCCGGCTCCACCGCTTTTGCCATGCGAATCGCTTCGGCCAAATCGGTCTGAATCGGCTGGTGGTCGCAGCCGTTCATGAACAGAAGATGAGGCGTGGAAGCGTATTTGCCGGCATCCGCCAGCTTGCGCTGCCAGTATTCACGTGCCGCTTCGGCTTGCACAGGAACCTCATTGCCATTGGAGTACCAGTTGGCGAACAGGATTCCGAGCACGCGTGAGCCGTCTGGACCTTCCCAAATCAGCTCTGAAAAGGAGCTCTCATAAGCGGAAGACTCGCCCACTTCATTATTGAAGCCGGTCGGCTTCACGCCGCGTCCGAACAGTGCATTGTCGATGCCAGCTTGCTGCATGAGCTGCGGCGTTTGGCCGAACAGGCCGAATGTATCTGGGAAATAACCGATTTTGGAAACCTTGCCCCAACGATTCGCATCTTCGTGGCCGATCTGCATGTTGCGGATATTGGCTTCGCCGCTTGTCAGGAAGGCATCCTGCAGGATATACCAAGGGCCGATTAGAATGCGGTCCTCCTGAATCAGCTTTTCCAGACGGGAGCGGTATTCCGGACGAACCTGGAGGTAATCCTCCAGAATAATCGTTTGGCCGTCAAGGAAAAAGCTGCGATAACCAGGATCGCTCTCGAGAGTATCAAGCAGCGTGTCCATAAGCTCAACGAGCCGGACATGATGCTTTTCATAAGGGAGGTACCATTCGCGGTCCCAATGGGTATGGGAGATGATATGTGCGGTGCGCTTCGTCAAAGAGAGTCATCCTTTCTTTGTGAGAATCCGTTTTGTAGCTTACTTTTCGTCCAGAAGCCCGTCCTTCATGGCGCGGTAGACAAGCTGGGAGAACAGGCTGTTGGACCATGCGAACCATTTGCGGGTAAATACGGTTGGGTCATCGGAATGGAAGCCCTCGTGCATGAAGCCAGTGTCGGCGTCAGTTGCCTCAAGCAGCTCGATCATGGCGAGTTTTTCCTCGTCCGATACCGCCGTCAAGCCTTGCATGGACAGCGCCATATGCCAGATGTAGCCTGGAGGCGTATGCGGACTGCCGATGCCTTTTGCCTTTTTCCCTTCATAGTAGAAAGGATTCTCCTTGCTGAGCGCGAAGCGGCGTGTATTCAGGTAGATCGGATCGTCGTTCGATGTGTAGCCAATGTACGGAATGGACATCAGACCCGGCGTGCCGGCATCGTCCATCAGGCAATGATTGCCGTAACCATCCGTCTCATAGGCGTAGATCGGCCCGAATTCCGGGTGGCGAACAATGCCGTATAACTGAATGCCATGCTCGACTTCTTGTTCCAACTCACGAAGCTCTTTGACCATCGCCATGTCACGGAATACCCATTCGGCGATCTCGCGCATCTGGCGCAGCGTCACAACGGCAAACATGTTCGACGGGATGCTGTAGTGGAAGTCGCATGCATCGTCGCTTGGACGGAAGCCGGACCAGATCATTCCCGTATAGTTGACCGGCATGCCGAGGCCTTTGTTGCGCATGGAATCGACTGGAATACCGTTGTCGCGATTGAAGCGGTAAGGCGATTGCTCGAAATGGCGCTGCTCCGTTTTCCACAGGTCGATTGTCGCACGCATGGCGCGTTTGAAATCGGTGTCAAAAATGGCAGTATGCTTAGTTTCGTTCCAATAAGTATACGCCAGCCGGAAGGAGAAGCAAATGGAATCTAGCTCAAATTTGCGCTCCCAAACCCAGGGTCCCATATCGGTTTCATCGGTCGTGTTCCAGTGCCAGTCATTGGCTGTTTCATTGAAGGCATTGGCGTAAGGATCGATCAAAATCATCGCCATATGGCGCTTGATCAGACCCTCGATAATGCGCTGCAGCTCAGCGTCTTCTTTGGCCAGCGGCACATACTGAATGACCTGTTCCACGGAATCGCGAAGCCACATAGCCGGGATGTCGCCGGTAATGACGAATGTCGTGCTGTCAGGCATCCGTTTGGTCGTTGTTTCGAGTGTATTCGGGAAGCAGTTGCGGAACAGTTGGCGCAGCTTAGGACGGTGAGCTAACCGCTCATCGGCTTCGCTCAAAACGTTCTGCACGGCGTTTGGCAGCGTTAAGTCAGGCATTGGGATTTTAGGAAGTCGGAATTGCTCCATATTGATGATCTAACTCCTTGTTCATAAGGTTTGATTGCTTGCATAGGGCATAAGGCATAGCGAGGTTGTTTGGCAGAATGAGGTTCATTCTGCCAAAACGATACTGTATTTGTTAGGTGCGTTAGGTTCATTAGCTTGCGTTATCGCTAACTTACTCTTTCACTGCGCCGATCGTCAATCCCTGTACAAAATAGCGCTGGAAGAACGGATAAGCGAGTACAATCGGGCCTGTCGCCAGCACAACCATAGCCATTCGGGCCGTGTCCTGCGGCATATCTTGAAGCCCTTCAGCCAAGGAGGCATTGCTGGAAGCTTGCGAGAGCAGGAACTGCATATTCGTCTCGATGCGCATCAGCATGGATTGGAGCGGCACTAGATTTGGATTTTCAATATACAACAGAGCATTGAACCAATCGTTCCAGTAGCCAAGTGTACTGAACAGGGCGATTGTCGCCAGGCCCGGCAGCGCAAGTGGAAGGACAAGTTTGTAGAAAATTTGCAGTTCGGTGGCGCCGTCGATTTTACCGGATTCGATGATCGCGTCTGGAACCATTGTGATGAAAAAGGTACGCATGATGAGCACGTAGAACGCGTTGACCATCAGCGGCAGAATGAGCGCCCAAACACTGTCCTTGAGGCCGAGCATTTGCGTTACGACGATATAGGTCGGCACAAGGCCGCCGTTGAACAACATCGTGAAGAAAGCGAAAAAGTTGAAAAACTTACGGTATTGGAAGTTTTTTCGCGAGATGCCGTACGCATAGAGAGCAACGATTATCAGCGATAGTACGGTGCCAATGACAGTGACAAAAATCGTGACGCCATAGGAACGGAGCAGAGCGTCGCCATTTTGCAACACGTAACGGTACGCCTCCATGCTCCATACATCCGGCCAGAGCTGATATCCATTGAAGGCGAGAGACTGCTCGCTCGTAAAGGAGATGATGATGATGAATATAAACGGGAACACACATATTAGCGCGAACAATCCGGCAACGAGATTGAAAATGACGTTCCAGGTTGGGCTAAGTCGTTGAAAATCGCGAGGTTTCCGTGTGGCTGAGCGTGTAGACATCGTTGTAGCCCCTTTCTGTTAGGGAAGTGTGTTAGATCAAAGGCTCGACCGGCTGCACCGGAACTCCGCTGCGAGCCCCGAGCCTTCCTCCGATTCCACTGGAACAGGGATGCCTGGATCGCCTAATCCCTTAAAAGGGAGGCATCCCTGTTCCAAGAGGACCGCTGTCGCTTCTCCGGAAGGCATCGGGTCTCTCCGCTGCGCTGGCGCAGCCGCTCTCGCCCCTCACGCCCCACTCCCCACAGTTTTTTGTGGGGGTGGGGGCGCGCCTCCTGTATACATAGGAGGCGACAGACGCTAAGCGCTTTGCGGCGGCGAGCTTCTCCGCCGCTGAATAATCGGGAGGCGGTGCATTTCGCCTCCTTAGGCCCTGCCCGTGCACGGCACGGGGCAAGCAGCGCGGCACCGGAGAAAGCCCGGTGCCTAGCCCTCCCCCATAAAATAAGGGGGAGAGCTGGAGCTCTTGCTGGGCAGGGGAGCGCGGAGCGGGCTGAATCCTTCTGTAGAAGCGGCAGCGGTTCTCTTGGAGGCCGGATTCCTTCCCTAGCGGGGAAGAGGAATCAAAGGAATCTGGGCTCCAGTGAATCGGAAGAAGGATCAGCCCGTGGAGCGGCTTTTGCCAGGCAAGGTTGTCCTTTAAGATGCTGTCTTTTAAAACAGCGTATTATCCTTGTTAACCTTACCAACGACCCAGTTAGATGTGAGAACCAACACGAGCCCAACAAACGACTGGTACAGGCCGGCCGCTGTAATCATCCCGAACTCGCCGGTTGTTTTCAGGCCGCGGTATACGTAAGTGTCGATAACGTTGGTGACGGAATACAGAGCGCCGGAATCACGAGGAACCTGATAAAACAGGCCGAAGTCAGCGTAGAAGATTTTGCCGATTGCCAGCAGTGTCATGATCGTCATGAGCGGTGTCAGCATCGGAAGGGTCACATTGCGAATTTGCTGCCATTTGTTCGCGCCGTCTATCATTGCGGCTTCATACAGCGAGCGGTCAATACCCATGATTGAGGCGAGGTAGACGACGCTGTTGTAGCCGATTGCTTTCCACATGCTGATGAAAATAAGGATGAACGGCCAGTAGGTGGGATCGGAATACCAGTTAATGGGATCGATGCCCAGCTTGACGAGGAACTGATTGAGCAGGCCTTTGTCCAAGCTCAGGAAGCTGAATGCGAAGTAACCAACGATAACCCAGGAAAGGAAGTAAGGCAGGAACATGCCAGTTTGATATAACTTGGATAGCTTTTTGTTAGCGATTTCGGAAAGCACAATGGCCATAGCTACCGCGGCAACGAGGCCAATCACGATAAACGTAATGTTGTAAAGCAAGGTGTTGCGCGTAATGATCCAGGCGTCGCTAGTGCTGAACAGAAACTTGAAGTTGTCCAGTCCAACCCAGGCGCTGCTGATAATGCTGTCAATGAAGCCATGACGACTGATGCGGTATTCTTTGAAAGCCAAGATGGTGCCCGCCATCGGGATATAGGAGAAGATCAGGAACCATAGAGCCCCTGGCAAAACCATGAAAAGGATCGCTTTGTTGCGGTTCAAATTGCGGAAGAAGCCCGACAATCCGTTCATGATGGCATAACCTCCTTGAGATGTGGATCTTGTTACTGATCTAGCTTTTGATTGCGAATGAAGCAAAAAATAGGGCGAAGTCGCCTTCGCCCGCTACGCAATCAATGGGGATTTACTTTTGATTAGCCATCCAGGCGTCGTACTGGGACTGTGCTTCGGCCATGATTTTGTCGAGGCCAGCGGCCTTCATTTTCTCAATAGCGCGAGGCAGGTAGACCTCAGGGTCGACGGTGCCGGTCATGAGCGGAGCCCATACTTCGGCTTTGATGTTTTGCAGGCTAGCGAGCTCGGTGGACACTTTGGAGGTGTCGAAGTTGAAGCCGAGCGTTGGGGCAGGCTTGCCCTCATCGTTGAATTTTTTGAACTGCTCCCATTTGTCATCCGGGTCGGCCGGGTTGAGGTAGGTGAGCATAACGTTGCCAAGCGCGAATGTTGGCATATCGTAGTTTTTGGATTCCGGCAGGTTTTCCATACGGTTTTCACCGAGCATTTTGTAGTGTGTGCCCTCAATGCCGGAGTCAATCATATTGCGCAGCTTGGCGTCAGTATTGAGCAGGTTAAGGAATTCCATCGCTTTCTCCGGATACTCCGCATTGGCCGAGATAGCTTGCATAGAGCCCATAACGGACCAGTTGTAAATGACGGAATCGCCCGCTGGTGTGGAGACAATCGGATAACCAAGGCTAGTGCTCCAAGCATTGTCCGCCAAAGGCTGGGTATCCGCTTTGTCTATGAGCCATTTGCCGGTTTTCTCCAGATCGCTTGTGGAAGTTGTGGTAGCCGCTTCAGGAGAAATGTAGCCGGCCGTGTAGTATTTGTGCATCGTAGCGAGTGCTTTTTCCATCTCCGGCGTTTCCAGCACGTTGACGATCTTGCTCTTGTCGCCATTCAGTGCAACGGCCATCGGTAGACCTTGAATGAGGTAGTCATAAGGCACATAAGGTCTGTAGCTTTGGTCTACTTTCATCCCAAGTACGCCCGGCAGCTTATCTTTGGCCGCTTTGAGGAAGGGCTCCAAGCTTTCCAGCGAGCCAGCCTGTTTGTAATCGAGACCGAGCTTGTCCAACTGTTGTTTATTAAAGCGCCAAACGGATTGGGCCGGAAGCTCTTTATTGGCCGGAATGCCGTAGTTATGTCCATCGACCTTGGAGCCTTCCAAGAAAGCTGGGTCCAGTGTATCAACGATGCCTTGTCCATGCGTTTTCAATAGCTCGTCCATTTCCATGAAAGCGCCCTTGCGAGCATTCTGCACGTAGTCAAACGCCCATGAAGAGGTGAACACGATGTCCATCGGCTCGCCGGAAGCAGTCATGACACCCATCTTTTGGTTATAGTCGCCAAAATCGATCTGTTTCATCGTGATAGTGGCTCCGATTTTTTCAGCGGTATATTTACTGACTTCCGCCATGACCTTATCCGTGTCTTTTTGTGGAACGCCGATTGTGTACCAGATCAGATTGACCGGTTTCTCTGCGGTTCCTTCTTCCTTGCCGGCGCTATTGCCGCAAGCGGTTACGAGTAGTGCTGTCGTGAGGGCCAGTGCGATGGTGCTGACTTTGCGTGTTGATCTCTTTCTCATCATGATGCCTCCCCTAGTGAAAGAAAGTTTTCGAAGCAGCCGTGTCCGGCATGTCGGTGTGTTTATGGTATTACCTTAATGGATGTAAGCTTTTTCAAATAGGATACAAATTATGAATCCGCTGTCCAAACTAAAGAAAGGAACTGCGCATTAGCGCAATTCCCGGTAATCATTGGGAGAAATTCCCACATATTTTTTAAATTGTTTATAAAAATATCCTGTCTCCAAGTATCCGACCTCCTGAGAGATGTCGGCGATTTTGTCATCGGTATCCTTGAGTTTTTCCTTCGCTCGTTCAATCCGATAGCGGTTCAAGTACTCCGTGAAGCTGGCTCCGGTCTCCTTGCTGAACAACTGGCCCAAATAGGCCGGATGAATGTGATACAGGGCTCCGAGCGTTTTGAGCGACAGCATCTCCCGATAATGGCCGGCAACATGCAGAATGACTTGATTGACGATCGGGACGCGGTCGCTGCGCTGCAGCAGCTCCATAGTGAAATGAGCCGAGGCTTTGATCGAGTCGGTAAGTTCCTCTAGTGTGGAGGAGCGGCTAATTCGGTCGAGCGTTTTTTTAAAATGGAACAGCACTTCCTGCGACTGCTCGCCGCCTTTCATGTCTCGCAGCTCCAGGCGAAAAGCGACGACAAGCTCGATGGCCGCGCTTGTCAGCAGCTCCGGCGTCGCGCCTTCGCGCTGCTGAAGCGCCAGAAAATCCGAGTCGATACGGGCAAATAGATGGTCCGTATCACGCGCGAGCAGCCAGCGGGAGTACTGGCCTCCGCCGATTTCGAGCGGCTGCTCCAGGCCGGCTGGCGTTTGCGATAGCTCAGCGGCGTCGAGAATTGGGCTGTCGCTGTGCAGCAGGTGGTAGTCCTGGGTTTTTTTGGCCCGTGCGTAGCTACGCTGCTCCAGCTCGCCGATGCGCTCGGCTGTACCGAGCGTAAAGCGGAGGGGAGGCCCGCTGCGGCCAGGTTCGGTGGGAGCGTCGAAGGTGATTAAGGGCTCTTCGGCATGCAAGCCGCCGTCCTCCTCCTGCTTGCCGGAATCGGCCGCGACGAGCCGTTCCAGCGTTTCGCGCGCCTGCTGTTTGGCTTCCTCCGGTGAGTCAGCCAGAAACAGCAGAATTTCATCGCCGTCCAGATCGGTAAAGCGAAGATTGCCCGTAGACTCAGGCAACGACGCTTCGATAATCCGGCGGGCGTAAGCGCCGCCGCTTTCAGCATGGCGCACGGAAGCGGCGACTAGCCATGGATGCTCGAGGTTCAGCCCGAGCAGCTCGGAGCGTTGGCGCAGCTCAATGGGGTCAATGTCACCACGCATCCAGCGGTACAAGATGCGGTCGCGCAAAATGCCCCTCTCCTCGCTGGTGAGGGAGTCCCGGTTAGTCGGAGCCGCGTTAAGCTTGGCGATGGTGGCGCTCAAGGTAGAGCGCAGCTCCTGAAAGTTAACAGGCTTCAGCAAATAGTTTTCAATACCGAGCGACATGCCTTCTTTCAAATAATCAAATTCATTGTAGCCGCTCAAAATAATAACCTTCAGCTCTGGCAACAGCTTCCGTGCTTCACGGATCAGTTCCAGCCCGGTCATACCGGGCATTGTGATATCGGTAACGAGCAGATCGGCGGGCCGCTGCTTCAGCAGCTCCAGCGCTGCCTTGCCACTGCCGGCGGTTCCGGCGACTTCCAGCTCGTAGGCCGACCAGTCGATGGCATCCTGCAGTCCTTCCACGATAAAAGGCTCATCATCGACAAGTAAGACGCGATACATCAGAGTCCCTCCTTGGGCGCATGATTGCTTTTACTTGGTTCATTCCGTTCATCCCGTTCATCCGGGAACCATAGCTCCACCGTCGTACCCTGGCCTGGCGAGCTCTCGATAGACAGTCCGGCCCCTTGGCCGTAAACGAGGCGCAGCCGTTCGCCGACGCTATGCAGGCCGAAGGAACCGGCGCCATCCTCGGGAGGAGAGGGGAGCTGCAAGCGCAGTTGCAGCCTGTCCAACTGCTCCGGCGGAATGCCGCGTCCATTGTCATGGAGCGTAATGCGGATTAGACCGCGGTCGAGCGATGCTACGATGTCGAAGCGGTTGTTTTCCCGTTCTGTATCGAGTCCGTGCACGATATAGTTCTCGATTATCGGCTGCAGCGACAGCTTAATGACGGGGCGGCCTCCCAACTGCTCGTCCATCGTAATGGTATAGGCAAAACGGTTTTTATAACGGATGCGGAATAGCTCCAGATAGCGTCGTCCGATTTCCAGTTCCTCGCGCAGCGTCACCGTGCTTTGGCTGCCTACCATACTGCGGAACAGGACGGACAGACTGTAGATCATTTCGCCGACATCGTCGGCTCCCTGCGAGACGGCTCTCATGCGGATGACTTCCAGCGTATTGGACAAAAAATGCGGGTTAATCCGCGCCTGCAGCGCCGACAGTTCGGTATTTCGCTGACGGATTTCCGCTTTGTAATCCTGTTCGATATGGCGGTTAAGTTGATCCAGCATCCGATTGAAGCCTTGGGAGATCTGTCCCAGCTCGTCACCGCGTTCGTCGCTGATGCGACCGGCGAAGTCACCGCTTTCCACTCGGCGCATCAGGCGGACCAAGCTACCGGTGCGGCGCGCCACATTTGAAACGGCAAGGGCGGGAACAAGAATCGCGATCAGAATGCCGATAATGCTAATGAATAGAACGATACGGCGCAGTTTTGCGGTTGCATCCTGCAGCTGAGAATCGGGCACAACGCTGACAACGGAATAACCGGCGGAGCTATTAGTGAGTACGGCAACACGAGAGGGCTCCTCCAGCTGTACCGAGGTGTTAATCGAGCTGATTTTGGCTTCGTAGGGGTAACGGGCTCCGTAATAACGGCCGGAAGAGTCGAAAAGCACCTGTCCATCCGGCGTTAACACGAGAATATAGCCCTTGAGCGCGTCCTTAAAACCTTTCAGTGCATCGAGCAATCCGTCTGAGTTGTAGTAGACGAATAACTGGCCGATTTTTTGCAGGCTGCCGGGATTGTTAACGCCGACCCGCACGGCGTATAACCGATCATCGTCCAAAGCCAGTCCTTTGGATACCCACGGATTAGGAGCGGAAAAAGCCGGAACATCCAGCGCCATAACATCGGGGATGAAGGAGCGCGAAGAATTCATCTCTAATAGATGCGAGCTTCCGCTTGTTTTCCAGGCGTAGAGGTATTGTTCAACCGAACTGTAAATCATGAGCCGGTGGATGTCACTATCGCTGGCCGCCCTATGCTGAAAATAAGTCAATGCATTGGCGTAAGCAGCCAAGGGCTCGTCGGAATATCGGTCAATCCGGTAGCGAATATAATCGGCGTAGGAATTGGACAGCAGGTAGGAGACATTTTGGCTTAGCGCCTGGTCGGAATAAACATCAGAGATCATTCGCTGCGCGCTTTCATGTTTTGCTGCCAGTCGGGAATTGACCGCTTCTATCGCGCGTCGCTGATTGTCGAGAATGTCGCTGCGGACCGACTCCGCTATGAAGGCGTACAGCAAGTAGGCTAACGCAACAATCGTCAGGACGGAGATCGCCGAGAAGGTTGCCAGCAGCTTGGTGAATAGATTGTTTTTGATAAAGGTCCGATAAAAGCTGTGAGCCTTCATGGCGAAATCCTCCTGACGGGCAGATTGAATTGCCGATCATTATAGCATAGTGGGGCTTAAGTTTCTTGGAGGTGTGGATCGAAGATGGAGCGGGTAGCCATGCCGCGCGCTCCTATGCTATGCTGATGGGGACAACTGAAGTGAAAGTCCGGCAAGGGCGCCACAGTGCGGCTGCCGGGAGAGGTTCGCGAACTCCCTCTATAAAAAACTACAGCACACGATTCCACGGGGAATCCGTGTGTTTTGCGTTCGGCGGAAAGCCGTCTCTCCAGCAGGAGGGGCAGAGCTTTCCGCCGTTTTCTTTGGCAACAGGCAGCAGCCTATGTAGATTGCGGAGCATCGCTTGCCCTCTCTTCCGTTTCGGTGGATTGGGGAGGAGAATAATTATGATGGAACAACAACAAGTGAGAGTAAACCCTTTGGATAAACGCCAAGGCAAAGCCGTCGTCGTATTCAGTGGAGGACAGGACAGCACAACCTGCTTGTTCTGGGCCCAGCAGCGGTATGAAGAGGTTGAGGCGGTGACGTTCCGCTATGGCCAGCGCCATGAGCTGGAGCTGGATTGCGCCGCGTCCATCGCGGCGGAGCTTGGCGTCAAGCATCATATGCTTGATATGAGCCTGCTTGGGCAGTTGGCGCCGAGCGCGCTGACGCGTGCGGATGTAGCGGTGGCGGACGCGCCTGCCGAGGGCGGATTGCCTAATACATTTGTGCCGGGACGTAATTTGCTGTTCATGTCGTTTGCGGCCGTGCTGGCTCAAGGCGTCGGTGCGCGGACGATTGTTACGGGTGTATGCGAAACGGATTTCAGCGGTTATCCCGACTGTCGCAATGTGTTCATCCAATCGCTGAACGTTTCGATTAACCTCGCGATGGACAGCTCATTCGTCATTGAAACGCCGCTCATGTGGCTCGACAAGGAACAAACATGGGAGCTGGCCGATCAGCTTGGAGCATTCGATTTTGTAAGGGAGCGGACGCTGACCTGTTATAACGGTATACCGTCAGATGGCTGCGGCGAATGCCCGGCCTGTAAGCTGCGCAGCAGCGGGTTGGAGCGCTACTTGGCTCGGCGGGACGGCGGCGGAGTGTCGGCTTCACTACAAGGAGGCGCACGCTAATGCAGCAGATTTATCCTGCACCTCCACCGCATGTTTACCGTTATGAGCTGAATAAGGAGTTTCATTTTGCCGCAGCGCATTATATTCCTGCCGAGGCGGCGGGCAGCTGCAGCCGTGTACACGGGCATACGTACTACTGCAATGTTACGGTTGGCGGCGATAAGCTGGATGACTGCGGTTTTCTGGTCAATTTCTCCGAGGTGAAAAAGCTCGTTCGAGACCGCTTTGACCACCGTCTGCTCAATGATGATGAGCGTTTTGGAGGCGGGGCCTCCGAGCTTGATCCGCAGCATTTTCCGACGACCGAGGTCGTCGCTCGCACCGTTTGGGAGCTGGTGCAGGAGGAGCTGGATCGGCGCGATAACGGCGCTCGCTGCCTGCAGGTATTCCTGCGGGAGACGCCGTCCAGCTATGTGATCTACCGCCCGGAGGCTCAGCATGGTTGAGCGGGGACAAGTGGCTGAAAGAGAGCTCGCTATGGGCGGCATGATGCCTACGCGGAGTGCGACCCCGCGCCGTAAACGTATCCCGGTATTGGAGGTTTTTGGCCCAACGGTCCAGGGTGAAGGCATGGTCATCGGCGTCAAAACGATGTTCGTGCGCACGGCGGGTTGCGATTATAGCTGTTCCTGGTGCGATTCAGCGTTCACTTGGGACGGCAGCGCCAAGGACGACATCCGCTGGCTGGAGCCGCAGGAAATCATCGATGAGCTTACCGCTTTATCCGGCGGCAGCTGGCCGGGACATGTGACTCTGTCCGGCGGCAATCCCGCTTTGCTCCCGCAGCTAGGCGAGCTGATTTCGCAGCTCCAGGCTGGCGGCAGCGCGGTTGCTCTGGAAACTCAGGGCAGCCGCTGGCAGGACTGGTTCCTTGATATCGACGAGCTGACGCTGTCTCCCAAGCCTCCAAGCTCCGGTATGGAGACGGATTGGGCTCAGCTCGAAAGCATCGTAGAGCGTTTGGTTCAAGCAGGACGAATACCAAGCTTGAAGGTAGTCGTAATGGAGTCGAAAGTTGGAGCCGAGGCCGCAGCCGAGCACGCTAACCAACCAGCCGACGGCGATTCACAGGCAACTAAAAAACCCGAGCCTGCTGAAGCGGGCTCGGGTTGGAGTGACTTGGAGTTTGCCAAGGAGGTGCATCGCCGCTTCCCGGCGATTCCGATGTTCCTGCAGGCTGGCAATGACCAGTTGGATGAACCGGACTCTGCAGCTTTGCGGGAGCATTTGGCTGCTCGCTACGAACGGTTGATTGACGAAGTAATGAGCGATCCTGAATGGCGGCGAGTGCGTATTCTTCCTCAGCTTCATGCCTGGTTATGGGGCAACAAGCGCGGCGTCTGAAGTCGGTACTTGTATAACAGTCCAACGTTAGCGCGGCTTGGCTTTACGTTTTTATAAAGTTACTGGTTTTGCGCCTTTGTGAAGTTGCTGGTTTTGCGCCTTTGTGAGGTTACTGGTTTTGCGCCTTTATGAAGCCGTTTGGTTGTACGGTTTCATAAAGCTGGTGAAAAAAAGGAGCGGAGCCAAAGGTCGAGCCTGGAGAAGCGTCAGCGTTCGCATTTGAAGTCGGATTTCCACCTCTATGGGAGGTTAAGTTCAGGGAAATCTGAGTTCAAGAGCGATCGGAGGGCCGGCCTTTGGCGCAGCGGGCACTTGTCACTAAGCATTGTCACTAAGCCTTCTCATTAAGCTTCTATTCGTCAGCCCCCTTCGGCGATGTCCGGAAGACATAACCGAAGTCGCCGGTTTTGACGGCAGGTCCATAATCTTTCACCCAGGTGCTGTAAAAGCGGCTGGAGGCATTTTTGCGAGTGACAATGATGAAGTCAGGTTTATTGGCCTTGACCAGATCGGTCACATACACAGGAAAGCCGTTGATAGTCTGCTCAAAGGCCGTCCAGCCGAGCGCAGTTTTCGTTTCATCCGTGATGAAGGGATCTTGGCGTCCATCCGCCAGCACGTCAGCGCCACGGAACATGACATAACCAGAGGTGCCGTACAGCGTCATGACCTTCGGTCTGCCAGGTCCTTTGAACGTTTCCATGATGTAGTCCATTTCCTTCACCGGATACTTGAATGAATTTGGCTGCGGCGTATGCTGGAAGTTGTAAACGGTGTTGACGGCAAGTCCAAGCACAAGCCCCGCGATGAGCGGAGCAGAGCCTAGGCGCAGTCGGAAGCGGCGTAAGCCCGGTACGTCTTGGATAACAACTGCGGCGAAGTACAGCACGAACAGCCACATGAACAGATGATATTTGTAGTTGGATACGCCCAGGAAAAAGATGCCGAGCATGAACTGGAAGCGGAAAAACCGCTTATGTATGCTGAATGGCAGCAGCGCGATGAATGTCAGCAGCATCAGCGTAGCTGTCAGATTGCCCATGCTGTTGAACTGGATCGCTTTCCACTCGTTGATCATCAGATTGAAGTTGTCCTGCGTGACCGTGAGAATGAACAGGACGCCTTTGGCGCCAGCCACATTCAGCAGTCCAGCTCCGCCGACCGTGAGCAGCACCGTCAGCCATTTCCAGCCGACGCGGCGATTGAACAGCTTACGAGTGAACAGCGATTCCAGCAGCGCCATGCCCATGAATACGATGATGACCGGCCAGACGCCCGAGTGGAAGTTGGCGATCAGCAGCGAGATCAGCGGCATCAGTATCATATAGCGGACAGCCTGCTTCATCTGGAATTCGCGGAGGAACACGAAGAACCAGACGATCAGGAAGGCCGAGATCATTTGCGGACGAGTCGTAAAATAAATCTCATAAATGCCCCAGATGACTGGCAGCAGCATCAGCATCAACAACGGCTCGCGACCGCGAGAGTCGAAACCGAGCTCTTTGCGAGAAACGAGCATCATCCGGTATAACCCGAGCGACAGCAAGAGCAGGCAGACAGCGGATAGCAGATAAGTTCCGGCCCAGCCGAACGCTTTGTACAAGGATGCAATGACGATTTGGAAGCCCATTTCATGCGGCACGTAAGGGAGCTTGTCATCTCCATAAAAGGTATGAACGGCAGTATGCGGTACTTTACCGTCCTGGAGAATATGATTGCCGACCTCAATATGCCAGAACGTGTCGGGATCTTGGTAGGACTCGGACGGAGGCATCGTGAAAACGATGACGCAGAGAACGATAATGGCGATAGCCGCCGCAGCGGCAAAACGGATTTTCATTAGTAGGCTCCTTGCAGGCTTGATAGTAGATCAGTCCGACCATACAGCAATTCCCTTTATTATAGGGGGAATAGGGGGCTTCTACAATCAGGAATGGCGCAAGTAGGCACTAATAAATCAAGATGAGGAGACTATAACGATGAGCGAGCAAGGAAGAAGCAGTGAGGAGTTGAGCGGCGTGACGCTGCTCGGCAACCAAGGGACGCAATACCCGATGACATATGCACCGGAGGTGCTGGAGAGTTTTGTGAACAAACATCCAGACCGCGATTACCGCGTCAAATTCAACTGTCCAGAGTTCACGAGCCTGTGCCCGATGACGGGCCAACCTGATTTTGCAACGATTTATATCGCCTACATCCCGGACAAGCTGATGGTGGAGAGCAAAGCTCTCAAGCTGTATCTGTTCAGCTTCCGCAACCATGGTGATTTCCACGAGGACTGCATGAACATCATCATGAATGACCTCATCAAGCTGATGGAGCCAAGGTTCATCGAGGTGTGGGGCAAGTTCACGCCGCGCGGCGGCATTTCCATCGATCCTTACTGCAACTGGGGACGCCCTGGCACGAAGTACGAGCAGATGGCTGAATATCGCCTGATGAACCTAGATCTGTACCCGGAGAAAATTGACAACCGTTAGATCGTTTGGAATGTGCATAAGAAGAGAAACGCCTCAGCATACGCTGGGGCGTTTCAAATTGCGGATCAAAACGGCAAGTTAGATGTTCCGGACGATGAGCTGGTTGGCTTGATAGTAGTAACCTTCACTGAACCTGATAGGAGCATCGGTCGTTATAGCATCGAATCTGGTGTTTATTCCAACGTAGACGGACATCGTGAACGAAAGTTGGCCAATATTTCTTTGATTGGAATCGCTAATATTATAATAGACTGTTGCGCTTGTATCATTGGGAAACTTTGCGGTTACTTCAAAACGATCGTTTCCCTGAGGAGGGACAGTTGTTAACGCTGGAGGTTGGGCATCTCCATTAATTGAAACATAATTAAAGTAGTAGCCGCTTGTTTGATTATCGATAACGAAACCGTACGTTCTTAAGGCTGTTGGGGGTTCTGCGATTTGGCCGGTAGGTGAAAGTCCCAACGTCTGAAGTACAATGACAAGCAGAATAAACAAAATTAGAATTTGGCCGAGTCCGCTCCATGACCCGCCGGATATTCTAGTGGAATAGGTATTAATTGTCATATTCATTTCTCCTCCAACGTTTTTCTATCCATAGGTTATGAGGAGTTTGGTGCATTTGATACTAGCAAATATCATATATAAGTAGTGGAAATTGCAGATAAGCGGACAAAAAAAGTACGGCAGCCCGCAGGAAAGCGGGACGCCGTATTTTTTCTTTATCCTATCGATGACGTGAATTAGAAGTTCGCATTCTCTTCCACGATGTAATCGATGTTGGACTTCGAGAGTATCGAGCCTCGTCCTAGAAGATAGTTACTCTTCCGAGTCCAGCTGGCACTCTTCCAGCTTCAGCAGCTTTGTTTTATGCTTCCACTTATGGCCGAGCCAGATGGCAAGGAACAGCGGCAGGCCAAAGTAGGAGGCGGCGATATATGCCCAATCTATTTTGCCCTCACTAACGCCGCCAATGAACTGGCCAATAATGACGAGGGAGCACAAGGCGATCGCGAGGATCGGGCCGAATGGGAACCATTTGGCCTTGTAGGTCAGTTCATCTAGCGAACGACCTTGGGCCGCCCAGGCGCGGCGGAAGCGGTAATGGCTTATGGCAATGCCCAACCAGACGATAAAGCCGGTCATGCCGGAAGCGTTCAGCAGCCATACGTACACAACGCCGTCGCCGAAGAACGAGGCGAGGAACGCCAGCAGGCCGAAGGCGCTCGTCACGAGCAGCGCAGGCACTGGAATGCCGCGTTTGTTGAGCCGGGCAAGCCAGCGCGGGGCTTTGCCTTCTTTGGCGAGTACATAGAGCATACGAGTGGAGGCGTACAGGCCTGAGTTACCGGCCGACAGGAGAGAGGTCAGAATGACCGCATTCATGACGGAGGCGGCGATGCTAAGGCCTGCTTTTTCAAACAGAATCGTGAACGGACTCGTGGCAATTTCTCCGCTTGCCAGCTCTGGCGTCGTATGCGGAATGAGCAGGCCAATGATTAGGATAGCGAGCATGTAGAACAGTAGGATGCGCCAGAAAATAGTGCGGATCGCGCGAGGCACATTACGGCGCGGGTCCTCGCTTTCGCCCGCAGCGACGCCGACCAGCTCCGTTCCTTGGAACGAGAAACCGGCAGCCATGAAGACGCCAAGCACGGCCAGGATGCCAAACGGGAACGGATTATCCGTCAGGTTGGCGAAGCCGGTGCTCTCGATGCCGTCGCCGCGCCAGATGCCGAATATCATAAGCAGGCCAACGACGATGAACACGATAACGGTGATGATTTTGATCATGGCGAACCAGAATTCGGACTCCCCGTAGCTGCGCACCGACAATAGATTAAGCGCGATGAGCAGCGCTAGGAATAACGCCGACCAAAACACGGAGGAGCTGCCGGGCAGCCAGAATTTTAGAATTAAGGTGGCGGCTGACAGCTCCGCAGCAAGCGTAATCGCCCAGTTGTACCAATAGTTCCAGCCGATAGCAAAGCCGAAGCTAGGTTCTACAAAACGGCTTCCATACGTGCTGAACGTGCCGGATACCGGCATATGGGTCGCCATTTCGCCGAGGCTCGTCATCAAGAAATAGACCATGATTCCAATTAGCGCGTAGGCTAGCAGCGCACCGCCCGGGCCTGCATTGTAGATGGCTCCGCCGCTGGCGAGAAATAAGCCGGTACCAATCGATCCGCCGAGCGAGATCATCGTTAAATGTCTTGCTTTGAGGCCTCGGCGTAGGCCTTTTTGAGATTTGTTTTGTTCCAAGAGGAAAGCACACTCCGTTTCATTCATTCGATCATTTAAGTTTCTTCTAGCGCTTCTCTACGGAGTCGCGTTATTTAGAAGAGACTTTATTGCAACTTCCTTATAGTAGGCGACATAGCGCCTAAGCTCAAGCGTAATTACTCCCAATTTTGTTCTCACAGCCGTAACGCTATAGTATTATCCTATCGAAAAAAGCGGCGATAGCTCTCCGGTGGGATACCGGGAAACGATCGCCGCTTTTTTTTGTAACAGTCTGAATTGGTGGGAGATACCCAACCAGGGAAGCCTTAAGCGCGGTGCGGGAGTGGACCCACTCTTCGCAGTGTTCCCTTAAATCAGCTTAGCTGCATACAGCAGCTTGTAGATGACATCGGCCGCAGCTTCGCGGCTGATGATCGGCACATTGCTGTACCATTTGCCGCCGCTCGCGCTGAGACCGGCTGCAGAGCCGCCGCTGAGCACACCAGCGTCAGAGGCGATGGCCTTAACGTCCGCATTCAGCGGTGAAAAGGCTGCTCCTGCACCAGAAGGAGCGACAGAACTGCTGAATGTTTTGCCGGCAACCGGCGGAAGGCCAAACGCCTTGCTCACCATTTCATCGAACTGTGCGAGCGTCAGGCGTGACTTAGGCGAAAAGGTCGTATCGGTTGTGCCATCGATCAGCAGCTTCTCGGACAGCGACTGGATGCTGTTTTTGGACTTGGACTTCGCGATGTCCGTATAGGCGACGGTACGTTTGGCGGCCGCATATACGTTGTAGCCCGGCTGTGATACCGAGACGGTCGTTGTGCCATCGCTGTTTTTCGTGAATGCGGATGGAGCTGGGTAAGCTTTGCCGTTTTGCAGGAACAGTGCGCCTGCTTTGCTGGAATCAACGCCTGCTTCCAGTACAAAAGCATGCTTCACAAAAGAGCTTGCCGGAATCGGCAGCGGCTTGGAAACCGAGCTAGAGGAGACGCTGTTCAGTTCGAAGGCGACTGGAGCGCCTAACAGCGTCAGACCTGGACGGCTTGCGGTAAACGTACCCGCTTCGCCAGCGGCAGCGCGGATAATGAGCTCTGCGCCGGAGCCTTTAGGCAGAGATTGCAGCAAATACAGCGGCAGCTCGACGGCGGCGGAGCCCGCGTTAAGGGCGATGGAGCTGCCCAGCGGTGCTTTGGCCAGCGAAGCGGCTTGAGCGGCGCTCAGGCTGAGCTTCACGGTAGATACCGAGTCTAGAGACGCTCCATTCACGACAATTGCCAGTGGACGGTAAGCTCCTTTCAGAGCGGCTTTGATATCGGTATCTGTTACGGTAACGATACCATCCGTTGAGACGGTAGACTTCAGATTGACTTTGGTCCCCATGGAACGGATGACGCCTTTCAGCGCACGGTCGCCAAGCTCCACCGGCTCGCTGCCTGGCAGCAACACGGACACTTGCGCGGTGTCCTTGATCGTTGGTACTTTTGCCGAGGCAATGGTGACGGTCAGCAGCACCGTTTCAGCTTTTTTCGGGCGTGAAGCCAGGATGCCATCCGCTGCGATCAGCGCAGGCTTCTCGCTCGCTGTGACCGTATAGGTTACGCCTTGGCGGGAAGGCAGCTGCAGCACTGGCTTGCCAGTGACGGTGGTGTTGATGATTTTGGCTTGGAATGCTTCTTTTGCATTGGCTACCAGTCCCAGCTCAACCTTGTTGTAAGCGACGGCCATCGTTCTGGTCGTGGAGTACTGGTTCACAACATTGAAAACCTCGTCATAATCCGTTGCGACGGCATACAGCGTATAGGTTCCTTCTGCAAGCTTTTGGTAGACTGGATTTCCTTCCGCATCGTAGCTGTCATAAAATTGCTCGGTGAGACCGTCGATGGTGTAGCGACCAGGTACATAACCGCCTGGCTGGATTGTTTCGGAGACGAACATCAGGCCGACAAAATCATCATTCACATCATAGACTTCCAAGCTGAGGACATCCGTGTTCGCAGCGTTCAGCGTGAAGCTCGCGCTCAGTTTGTCATTCACTCCATCTCCATCAGGGGAGAGGATTGAACTAGACAACGTTAGATCCTGGATGCCAAAACCGTTGTCCGGCAGCTTATCGCCGACATGCAAAGCGAATGGCAGACGCAGCGTTGGCAGGCCTGGCGCGGTCAGAATAACGGAGCCTTCGTAGGCGCCTTTAGCTGCATCGGCTGTCGGAGTCGCACTCAGCGTGAAGGAAGCCGCACCGCCAGGAGGCGCTGTAATGGAGCCATTGTTCAGACCGCCGAGCGATACGCTCAGCTTGGAGATGTCCGGCGTTGCGATCGGGTTCGCCGGATCGGAGGTGACGGAAGCGTTGAGCTCCACGGAAGCGGAGTATGTTACAGCTGCTCCGGATGTATTTTTCACGCGAAGCTGACCGCTCTGTGTCTCAGCACCAGCTGGAACGACGCCGAAGCTGTAGTTCGCGCCGAAGTTGGTCACTTGGAACGGGTTAAGGTTCGCGTCCTGCAGCGTCAGCTCCTCTACACTTTGCAGCAGCGCAGGTGTTTGGAGCGCATTGACGATGTTGGCGCGGCCTCCGCCTTGGGAATAAACGTCGTAGCGGGTTCCGGCTTCGTCGTAGATGGTGTCAGCCGTGTTGGCGAGTGCCGCACGAATGTCCATCGGCGTCCAATTCGGATGTTTCTGCTTCAGCAGCAGCGCCAGCCCGGCTACATGAGGCGTTGCCATGCTTGTGCCGCTGATGCGGTTGTACGCCTCGTCATACGAGGCATTAGGATCGGCTTTACCGTAGGCCGGCCAAGTCGACAAGGTGTTTACGCCCGGAGCGGTCACATCCGGCTTGATACCGAGCTTGCCGTCGGAGGCTGGACCACGGGAGCTGAAGCTAGCCATGCGGTCGCCAGGAACAACCGTTTTTGGATACTCGCCATCGAAGTCCAGCTTGAAGCTTGCGCCGGGATTCGCCAGCACGATGCGTGCAAGCTCGCGGCCTTTAGCGCCTTCCATATCAAAGGTTGGGATGTAGTTGAAGCTGTCTCCAAAAAAGCCAGCCGGACCGATGAAGCTATCCCGCCCAGGAATGGATGGGTTTAGGTTCGCTTTGAGGCCGGTATTGAGTCCGTTGAAAATGATGATTGCCTTGGCGCCCTTGTTTTTGGCAATCTCGGATTTTTGCACGAAAGGCTGTATTCCGCGCGAGGCGAGGACGATTTTACCCTTCGCATCAATGCCTGCGTAGTCGTTTTCCCCGCCAAGTCCAACGTAGACCGCCTCTACCGGCTCTGTGCCGAGCAGCGAAGCGAAGTCCTCCTGACCCGTGCGCCAGCCCATCATGTTGAGATCATAGTCGAGTCCGCTGTAGGTGGCGCCTGTGACGGTCGGGTTGTATACCGAGGCGCTCACGCTCGCCGTGTAGTGATTGCTCGGACTGTTCACTGCACCGACGGCAATGGCCAGCTGGCTGTTTGCCGGGGAGCCCATCGAGTAGTAGTAGCGTCCATCATCGGCCGCGTTGCCGTTGGCTACGACCGCGACGACGCCGGAGAGCACAGCATTATTGACCGCGATGGAATCCGGTGAAAATGGATCTTTAACGGTGTCGGCGCCGAGCGACAGGTTGATGACATCCATGCCGTCCTTAACAGCATGTTCAATGCCGTCGATGACTTGCGCGGAGGAACCGGAAGCACGGCCGTTTTCGGCGTTGAAGCCGAGCACCTTATAGGCGTATAGATCTGCCTCGTAAGCGACACCTTTCTGGACAATGTCGGTTTTGTTCGCAGCTCCGCCGACGATTGTACCGGCGACATGAGTGCCGTGCGACGTGCCTGTGTTGCCGGTTTCGCTGTTCGGAATTTCTTCGTACGGGTCATTCGTGTTGAAGTACGAGTCGCGTCCACCCTTATACGCGCCCTTCAGGTCGGGATGCAGGTAGTCGACACCAGTGTCGATGACGCCCACCTTCAGCCCCTTGCCTGTCAGTCCCATAGCCCAAGCCTCAGGGACGCGGAGCTGCTTCAGCGGTTCGATGTCGCAACGGCATTGTTCCGAGGTCGTATTGGGAGCGACAGTCTCGGCAGGAATGGCGTAGTAGGTCAGATTTTCGTGAATCGACTTAACGCCAGGCAGTGCAGCGAGCAGTGGAATCTGGTTGGCCGGCAGCTCGACCTCCATGCCGTTCAATACGGTGTCGAAGCGGTAGCTGACCTTCAGCGCCAAGCCCCGCGCTTTAGCCGCGTCGAGCAATACTTGTTGCTCCACATCTACCGAGGATTCGGTTACGTCGGTGGCGGCGATGCCTTGGCTGGAGGCGAACTTGCCTTCCGCTACGGCAGCGCCGTCCAACTGGAGAATGACTTTGACGCGCGCGGATGTTTTTATGTCCAGGCGCGGCGAGATAACGGCCGGTGTGGTGTCAGCAGTCGTGAGCCCGCGTGCACGCGATGGATTCAGCGACTGCCCGTTCGAAGCCTTCAGCTTGGAGGAGCCGGGAGCGACTCCTTGCTCCAGACGACTTTTCAGAATGGCTGCAGCGCCTTCTGAAGAGGCTGGGGAAGGAGATAACTCGGTGGCGTGGACACCGGATGGCAGGAGTAGAGTCGCCGCAAGTACGGCGGATAGGATATTGATCTTAAATCCTTTTTTGACCAATCTGTGTACCTTCTTTCTATTAAAAATAGGAGTTGGATTATCCGGTAATTCGGCAGGTTCTCCGCACTCCCTGCTGGAAGGGGAATAAATAAGGCTATATGATCAGAAAAGACTGAAAGTTGTCGTAAAAAGGAGTAAATAAGACCTATAGGAAGGAAACAAAAGAAAAGCACCAGATCCGATAGTCGGAATCTGGTGCTTGGTGTTGTTTGTTGCGGCTGCAGAGGGGCTAGGATATAGCGCCTCTGCAGTCGATGGGGAATTAGATCAGCTTGCTGTTTGTGAGCAGTTTGTGGATGACAGTAGCTGCTGCTTCGCGTGTCGTCGAGCCGAGTGGCTTGAATACGGAGCTGCTGCCTGCGATGGAGCCTTCCATCAGGCCAGCGGAAGTGACAAGCGCGATGCTGTCCTTCGCGAAGGCGCCAAAGCTTGTTGCGTCACCGTAGGTGGTGATTTTGCCCGTGGTGGAAGATGCGCCCGCCAGCGTTGCCGCTTTAGCCAGCATAACGGCAAGTTCCTGGCGGCTGATGATGCCGTTTGGACGGAAGGTGCCGTCGCTGTAGCCGTTGATCAGACCAGCTGTATAAGCTGCGCTCACGGCGTCATTGTACCAAGCGCCTGCTGCCAGGTCGCTGAACGGAGCTTTTGCTGTTGCAGTGAGGCCCAGGCCGCGTGCCAGCATAGCAGCGAATTCAGCGCGGGTCACATTGGCTTTTGGCGAGAAGGTGGTAGCCGCCGTGCCGTTGATCAACAGTTTGTCGCTCAGGGACTGGATGCGGGATTGTGCCCACGAGCCAGTGATGTCGTTGAAGGCTGTGGTGCGCGATGCCGCTGTGTATACGGAGAAGCCTGGACGGCTGACCGTTACGGTCGTCGTGCCATCTTCATTTGCCGAGAATACAGCAGGGGCTGGAGCTTGTTTGCCATTTTCCAGGAACAAGACGCCGGCTTTGGAGACGGTGATGCCCTTATCCAGGGTGAACGAGCGTTTCAGGAATGTTTTGGACGGTACGGAAAGCGGTGTAACAGTTGAGCCATTCACTGTGTTAGCTTCAAAGGCAACTGGCGTGCCAAGTACGGTTGCGCCAGCGAATTTGCTTGCCTCGTCAGCCGCAGGGCGGATGACCAGCTCAAGGCCGCTGCCTGCTGGAACAGAGGCAATCAGGGAAAGAGGAAGCTCAAGCGCTTCTTTACCCGTGTTCAGGTAGATTGCGCTGCCCGCAGGAGCGGTGCCAAGCAGTTTTACTTGCTCTGCCGTCAGGCTCAGCTTGGAAGCTTTGCCAGCTTCGGCAGCAGCGTTGAATACGAGCGCCAGCTTCACATTACCCGTGCCGATTGCAGCTTGCAAATCTGCATACGTAACGGTCGTTACAGTAGCGTTGGCTTGGGAAGCAGTAGCGGATTTAACCGTTACTTGTTGCAGGCCTTGAGCGGTGATAGCTTTCAGAGCGCCGCCCGCTGCTACAGGAGCCGGTGTTGGCGTGGCCATTGGGCCTGGGTAGAAACCAGGACCGCCGCTGCCAGCGTTGTAGTTGCTGTTTACGATGGAGAATGGAATGTAGCCGACAGATTGGTATACAACTTTGCCCTTCGAGATATACGCTGCGAAAATATTAAAGGAGTAAGATCCATCCTTCAAAGCACCGGCTATCTTCTCTTGATTTGCATCAAGGGAATAGGTTCCGTTGAACGTGTGGCGATACGTTTTTGCCTCAATCGGTTCCTCTGAATATACGGCATCAATTACGCTCAGATAACCTACGGTGTCGTCGTTGATGTCGCTAATACTAACCTGCAGGAGGTTAAAATCTTCAGTAGCTACATTGAAGGAGAGCTCCAGGCTGTCATTGTTGCCGTCGCCGTTCGGGGACAATTGGCGTGTGGACAGCTTTACTTCTTGAACGCCATAACCAGTATCGAGAGGCTCTTTGCCTACATGAAGGACGAATGGAATATGCAGCGTTGGCTTGCCTGCCGCTTCCAGTACGATCGAACCTTCATATACACCTTTTGCCGCATCGGCTGCTGGAGCTGCGCTGATGCTGAATGGCTGTTTGCTGTAAGCATTAGCCGTAACGGTTCCGTCTGTCAGACCGCCCAGAGAAACGTTGATTTTGCTCGTATCCGGCGTTGCGATCGGATCGCGTGGGTCCGAAGTTACTTTTGTGTGCAGCTTCACGGAAGCTTTGTAAGATACAGCTTTGTCGGAAACGTTATTGACTTGAAGTCCAATTGTTTTCGCTGCGCTTCCAGCTTCCATAATGCCAAAGCTGGCGTTGTCGCCATAATTCGTAACGGCAACTTTGTTCATGTTCACGTCGTACATCGTCAGTTGCTCGACCGTTTGCAGTAGTGCTGGTGTTTCCAGCGCTTTAGCGATGTTGATACGGCCAGCACCTTGGGAATATACATCGTAACGGGTTCCAGCGTCATCCGAAATCGGGTCGGCAGTGTTCGCGAGAGCCGCACGGATATCAAAAGGAGTCCAGTTCGGATTAGCCTGTTGCAGCAATGCTGCAGCGCCCGCTACATGGGGAGCTGCCATGCTGGTGCCGTTGTTGCGGAGATAGGCTTCATCGTACAGAGATGGATCAGTAGAGCCTTTTCCGTAAGCTGGGTAGGTCGACATGATCGCTACGCCAGGCGCAACGACATCGGGTTTGATGCCGAGCAAGCCGTCGGAATTCGGACCGCGGGAGCTGAAGTCAGCCATTGTGTCGCCCTTTGAAAGGGTTTTTGGATACTCGCTGCCAAAGTCAAGATTGAAGCTTCCACCTGGGTTGGCTACTAGCTGTCGTGCTAGTGCTCTACCCTTGCTGCCTTCCATATCGAAGGTAGGGATGTAGTCGAACGTATCACCTAAATAAGCAGCAGGACCGATGAAGCCGTCCCGATCCTTAACAGATTCGCTCAAGTCAGCGGAATTTGCATCGGTGGATTTGATGTTGCCGTTGAAGATGACGATGGCTTTTGCACCATGTTCTTTAGCATTGGCTACTTTATCGACAAAAGGAATATTGCCGCGGGAGACAAGGACAATCTTGCCTTCAACATCGATATTCTTAAAGTCGTTAGCTGTGCCGATACCTGCATATACAGCTGCAAGCGGCTTGGTGCCGAGAATTTCTGCGAAATTCTCTTGAGAAGTCGTCCAGGCCATTACATTCAAGCCATAATCTTTATATACGGCTTCTGTTACCGTTCCGCCATATACCGCTGAAGTTACGCTGCCCGTGTAATGATTGCTTGGGCTTGTTACAGCGCCTACAGAGATGGACAGCTGGCTGGAAGCCGGCGAACCCATGGAGTAATAGTATTGCTCGGAATCGGTAGCATTGTTGCCGTTCGCTACGACAGCCACAACTCCGCCCAGTACAGCATTGTTAAGTGCGACGCTATCAGGCGTAAAAGGATCTTTGGCATCATCTGATCCTAGCGACAGGTTGATGATGTCCATTCCGTCTTCAACTGCATTTTCAATGCCGTCGATGACTTGAGCCGAGGAGCCTGAGGCGCGGCCGGTCTCGAAATCGAAGCCGAGAACCTTGTACACATAAAGGTCAGACTCATACGCCACACCTTTGTGAGCATATTCGCCGGTATTTTTTTCACGGGCTGCAATAGTACCGGATACATGAGTACCGTGAGAGGTTCCCAGATTTCCTGTGTCCTTATTAGGAATTTCCTCAAACGGATCGTCCGTATTAAAGAAGGAGTCATGTCCGCCTTTGTAGGCATCCTTCAGATCCGGATGAAGGTAGTCAACGCCGGTGTCAATAACGCCGACCTTGATGCCTTTGCCGGTAATGTCTTTTGCCCAGGCTTCTGGGGCGTTGATCTGATCAAGCGGATTAATGTCACATTTGCATGCAACGGAATCGTCTGCGGACTCCGTTTTTTCAGCTTGCGGAATGGAGTAAAAATTGCGGTTTTCGTAGATGGATTTCACACCTGGAACTTTGGCAAGCAAAGGAATCTCATTGGCGGGAAGCTCTACTTCCATGCCGTTAAGCACCGTATCGTATTGATACGTTACATCGAGATCAACCCCGATGCTTTCGGCTTTGGCGATAAAGCTGGTCTGTTGGCTGCTGATGCTGCTTTCCGTCGCCTGCGAGGCGAGGGAGTGGATGCCCATTTTGGCGGCATATTTGCCTTCCGCGATGGATGCTCCATTGAGGGTGACAATAACTTTGATGAGATCCTGGGACTTGGTATCAAGGCGGGGCGAGATGAGAGGCTGCAGACCAGCTTGGAGGCTGCTGGTTGATACGGGCTCAGCCGCCGCGGCTTGAACGGCGAACGGCGTCAGCAGCAGAGCTGCGGACAGGGTGGTGGACAGAGCCTTGACGAGTGGTAAACGACGGGATTTCTGCAAGCAAGAACCTTCTTTCTAAAGAGGATGTAGGAATATAGTCACCGCTACCATGGTAGAAAAAATAACATTAGTAGTTTAATAAACTACCATTGTCGCAGTAAATTAATCTTAGAATACTCGGACTAATAGGGCTTGTCTAGCAGATTTTAGGATATTTTTAATATTGTTTTAACGTTGTTGCGCTGAAACTGCATCGATTAATTGCATTAACGCTGTAGTGTGACGGTATATTTCTCTGTATTTAGCTGGATTAAATACTATTTTAGGTAAAAATATTGATTAAAAATGAATCTATTGGACTAATCCCTAATAGGTCTATGTGATTAAAAGTGACATATGTCGACATGAGGCGGCTTATGGTTATTTTTATGGGTGGACTTTGAGTTTTTCTAGTTCATGGTGGACGAGCTGAGGTGCGGTGAGGTGAGGTTCGTTGGTGAGCGAATGGATGAGTTGAGATGTGATGAGCTACGTCGATGGACGAATGGATGAACTGAGGCGAAATTAGCTTCGCTGGTGGATTAATGGAAGAGCTGAGGAGCGATGAGCTTGGTTAGTGCCTGTATAGTGCACGTATTAAAGCATCTCCGAAACGAAGTTATCATGGTTTCTCAATTAGCTGCATCCACAGTCACCCGTATCCATTCCAACATTTTAGGGGGACTTACTTAGGGGGACGTCGGCCCTCTTTTGCGCTCTCCTACTAGACTTTACCTTCCAATTAAAGCGACTAACTCAAGTTGCCTATTTAGCCGAAGATATAGGTATTGGTGCGAGCGGAAATTCTCGTTTGCCCTGCGCTTGCATCACCTCTAGGAATAAAGCGTTGTGGAGGATGGATTTTCTATGATAATAACGGCGTCCTGCCTTATTGCGTCTTGTTTGTCGATTGCCCTTGCCTTGGTGGTATTCCGCTACCGCCAGGTTCCTGGCGCGAGTTTATACATCGTTCTGGCTTTGCTGTCGGCATTGCTCAGCTTTGGTTCGCTTATGCAATATGTTTTGCCGGAATATGAAGCAAAGCTGTTCTGGCGCAATATAATGCAGATTCCACTTCTTCTATTTCCTGTGGTCGGGTTGCTGTTCTCGATGGTCTACGCCGGAATGGAGCGCTTGATCCGTCCTTGGCTCGTTACCGTGCTGTTTGTTATCTCGCTGATCGCGCTGATTCTGATTTTCACGGATGAATCCCATAATTTGATGCGCAGTGCAATCTCACTGGGTGAGGATGGCTTATTTGATAGGAGTCGAACCAGTCTAAACAGTATTTTTCTGGCCTACACCCAGGCTTTGCATCTCATTGGAGCAGCATTGCTATTGAAGGCAGCCAGCGGTACAAGCGGCCGTCACCGCTTCCAACTGCTGCTGATGTCGGGGGCGATGCTGCTGCCAGTCGTTTCTTTTAGCATGAACGCCATTAATCATGATCTGTCGGCGGGAGCTTCCGGCATTCTGTTCTTTTCGCTTCTGCCTACCTCTGGAGTTCTGTTTTGGGCGTTGTATCGGCATCAGGTGCTGCATGTCGTACAGTTCGCGCGCAACAAGCTGATCGAAATAATGAAAGAAGGCGTCATCGTCCTGGATACCGAGCAACGAATCATGGACTACAATCCTTCCGCATCCCGGCTGCTCGCGCGGGCTGAAGGCATTGAGCCGGGGAACTGGATTGCAATGGCGCTGCCCAAGCTGCTGCCTTCTGCAGCGGCATGGTTAGCGGCTCATGACAGCCGGAGCGAAATGCATGTTGAATTGCCTTTTCATCTTGAAGAAGAGAATCAGGTGTGGCTGGCTATTACGGTTACGCCGCTTGTATCGGGCCGAGGAATGTATTATGGGAGCTTGTCGGTCATTGCAGACATTACGGAAACGAAAAAGCTGGAACAGGACCTCCGCCGCCGGGCTTCCATAGACGGACTGACTGGCATTTACAACCGAGACAGCTTTATGGAGCGCGCGCAGCGGCATCTTTCTCTTTGCATGGAGGAAGGGAAAGCGTTCAGCTTACTCATTTTGGAT
This sequence comes from Paenibacillus herberti, assembly GCF_002233675.1. Classification (GTDB taxonomy): domain Bacteria; phylum Bacillota; class Bacilli; order Paenibacillales; family Paenibacillaceae; genus Paenibacillus_O; species Paenibacillus_O herberti. Next base: position 1,417,712 of record NZ_NMUQ01000002.1, read on the forward strand.
CTGGACTTATTCAAGAAAATAAATGATGAGCATGGACATCAGAGTGGAGACATGGCGCTGAAAGGCTTCGTGCAAGTCGTGCAGGGGGTCGTGGTGTGCAGGGCGCTGTTCGGCCGAGTTGGCGGCGAGGAGTTCGCGATTGCTCTGCCCGACAGCGACTTGGAGCATGCCGCAGAGCTTGCGGAGCTTATCCGCAGCTCTGTTATGAATACCGGAGTGTCGCTGGAAGACGGGCGCGAGCTGCAGTTGACCGTAAGTATCGGCTGCTCTGGACGGGATTTCTCTTCGCGTTCGCAGGAAGATAATTTCCAATTGCTTTATTCCGAGGCGGATCAGGCTCTGTACCGTGCCAAACGGAGCGGGCGCAACAAGGTTCGATTCTAGAGCGGACAGCATAGTTAGGGACCGCGTTAATCAACCGGAACTTTACCCTATTAATAGGTCAGCCAGAAATTTATGGTTGGCCTATTTTTCTTTTTGCGGCAGGCTGTGGGGAAAGGAGTGGGAAATAATGGTGTCATCAATCGTTATAAGTGTGTTGGTTGCGAGGGGACTTGACCCCTGTAGGAATTGAGGTGGAAAATAAGGGTAAGTGTAGTTCGCAGCTGAAACCGATGAAGGAGGGATTGCCTTGCATTTCAGGGCGCTAGTGGTGGATCGACAGGAAGAGAAGGTGGAGTCATCCGTTCAAACTGTAGAGGAGGCCCGGCTGCCGGAAGGGGATCTGCTCGTCAAAGTCGCTTATTCCAGCATCAATTACAAGGACGCGTTGGCGCTTGAGCCAGACGGAAGAATAGTGGGCCGTTATCCTCATATTCCAGGGATCGATGCCGCAGGCGAAGTTGTGAAAAGTTCGGATAAAAGGTTCAAGCCAGGGGGCAAAGTCATCGTGACGGGCTACGGGTTCGGAGTCAGCCAGCATGGCGGCCTCTCGGAATTCGCCCGAATTCCGGCAGATTGGGCGGTGCCGCTTCCGAAAGGTTTGACGGAGCGGGAAGCGATGGCGCTCGGCACGGCCGGGCTGACGGCAGCCATGTCCGTGCAAAAGCTGCAGGACAACGGCATCTCGCCCTCATCGGGGCCGGTTGTCGTAACTGGAGCGAGCGGTGGAGTCGGCACGCTAGCCGTGTCGATGTTGGCACGCCTCGGTTATGAGGTGGAGGCGGTGTCAGGCAAGCAGGAGGCGCAGGCTCGCCTGCTTGCGCTTGGCGCTGCTCGCGTGCTGCCTCGCGAGGAGTTGTTGCCGGAGGAGCTGCGGCCGTTGGACAAGCAGCGCTGGACGGGGGCCATCGACTGCGTCGGCGGCGCAATGCTGGCCTGTGTTCTCAGCCGCATGAAATACGGCGGAGCCGTCGCGGCATGTGGAGTGACCAGCGGGGCAGAGTTGCCGGCTAGTGTTTTTCCGTTTATTTTGCGGGGCGTCAGCTTGCATGGCATTGACTCGGTGTGGGCTTCACGCGGGCTGCGCGTCAAGCTCTGGAAGCGCATGGCGACTGACCTGAAGCCGCGCCGCTTGGAGGAGCTCATCTCTGAGATCGAGCTGACTGAGGTGCCGCAGGCGGCCAAAGAGTTGCTGCGAGGCGCCTCCTCTGGCCGCAAAGTTGTGGTGCTCGACAGCGGCGAGAGATAGTGGCGGGCGGCGCTGTCTGTTGTATGGTGTCTGCTACCCGCCGTCTGCGGGAGCTCGTAGGGGAGGATGCAAAAAGCCATGGAAATCACGGATTATTCGTGTTTCCATGGCTTTTTTGTCATACGAGGATGTATATCCTTCACGCACGGATATCATCTAAGCGAGAAGGTGAATTAATGATTGCTTGCTTGTACATATTGCGCGCAGGAGCGAGTTAGCCCATTAGACTTTGCGCCCAACGTACACGAGATCTCGCTCAATGCCGTCCAAAATGGCTACGCGGGGTAAACGTCCCCAGATTTCGAAGCCATGCTTTTGGAAGAGGCGCAGACTAGGCTCGTTATGGCCGAAAACAAGACCGACCAAGGAGTGGATGCCGAGGCCGGGACATGCTTCCAGTGCCCGCTGCAGCAGGAGACCGCCGAGACCTTGGCCGCGAAGCAGTGGTGACAGATAGATGCTCACCTCAGCGGTTCCGTTGTAGGCGGCTCGAGGGTGAAAGGACTGGTAGCTGAGCCAAGCGACAACAGCGCCGGATGAATTTTTGAGCGTCCATAGGGGACGCAAGTCTGGAGAATGCTCGTCATACCAGGCTTGGCGGTCCGTTGGCGCAATGGGTTCCAGATCGGCCGTGACCATGCGTCCAGCAATGGTCGTATTATAAATGTCGACGATGGCCGGGAGATCCTCCGGCAGCGCATCGGTAAGGGTGTAGGTCAGGAGGGTTTCATTCATGATGTTCAGCATCCTTTCGCCTTAATTAGCTGTCCCTATGTTAGCACGAGGATTAGGATTCGGCTATGCGAAGAGGGCGGGGAGTTGCCAGTAGAAAATAGAAAGCCACTCAGAGAATCGTAAGCTTAAAGTCCCTTCACACTATCTTCAATCGGATGTGTAACATTCGTTTCCATCTACGAATATCGTCGGAAGCTCTTACAATATGTTCAGTCCGTTTTTCTAATTTTTTTAATTGAAGCAAATATTTTTACTATTATTTTATCGAAGAAGTAACTTAGATATTTTTTGACTAGGAAACCTACCAAAGCAAAGAATAGTGAAAAAACTATTATAAACAAAAATAGTTTTAGTCCTGTTTCTATAGATTCCACTTAAATACAGCGCCTCCTTTTTATCTTGAAATAGCTGAAAGATAACCGAGCAATCCATGGATTCGCTTCCGGTTGTAAAAAATTCGATGCCACAGCAGGCAGTCTAGAGCTTTATTTTCTCCTCGACGGATGTCGCTATGGCAACACCAACAAGCCCACACTGCCTCATGAAGAGGAGGGCGGGCCCGGAACAAAGGGACCTTTAGAACTGCTTCTCGTTGCTGGACTCGGCTGAAGCGCTTGATGCGGGCACGGTTCCAATCTCGGCGGCATATTCCTCTAGCGACTTGATTTTGCCATGCGGGTGAAGATGTCGCTTACGCTGTTTCCAGTTGCTTTCGCGGCGGCGTTTGGCTGTGCTCATGGGGTCCCCTCCTTCCTGTGAATTAGCGTGGGCAAGGAGGGGATTTCCTATGCAAGGCCGTTGTAAAAGGAGCCGCGAACGCCCAGTTATCAGTCAGTAAGTCTGTCCGTTCTCCCGGACATAAGCGCGAATAAGCTCGGCGCCGGAGCGGTAGGCCTCCTGGATAGTCGCTTTATATTGAGCGTACAAGGCATCCATTTCTAACTGAAGCTCGGGATTTCGTTCCAGATCGGAAGCAGATGGAGGCGGATAGGGCGTTTTCGAGGGAATGGATTCACTTTGGGTTCCGTCAGTTTTCAACCTGTCAGTATCCTCCCCAATAGCATCCACACCGACAGAACGTATGCCGCTATTCACAGTAGGCGAAGCAGAAGCAGCCAAGCCGTCCATCCGCTTACGATGTACAGCGGCGGTATCCGCCAGTGTTTCCAGCAGCTCCAGAGCACCAAGCTCACGCAAAGAGCCGAGAACGGCAGGCCAAGTATCCGGCGACTGTAGCAGAATGCCAGTCCAAACATAATATTCCCATGCGGAGCCAGCGGCATGGCCGTCCAGCACCCGTAACAGGAACAGCGGCCGCAGCGAGGCGGGTAGAGCCTTCAGCGCTTCGACTTTGCGAGCGTCAGAAGCGCCGCGAAGTGGTAAGAGCACTGGCTCCATGAATTTCACGACAAGCTGGCGATCGTCCAGCTGTTCTAGTTGCTGCTCCGTCATTGGGGAGGGTTTGGACAAGTTTTTAGCTCCTTTCTTCCTTGAGCGTTTCAAGCCGTGAGGCTACGCTGACATCGGGCTGCGGATAAGCCAGCTCCAGCTTTTCCAGCTCCTCGACGAGAATGCGCAGCACGAGATAGTTCCTGTACCAGCGGTTGTTGGACGGAATGATATGCCAGGGGCAGTCTTTAGTAGCGGTGCGGCTAATTGCTTCTTCATAAGCGGTTCTGTAGGCTTTCCAGTGCTTTCTTTCCTCCAGGTCATTGGGATCGAACTTCCACAGCTTCTCCGGATTTTCCATTCGCTCGTGGATTTTCTGCAGCTGGAATTCTGGCGATATATGCAAAAAGAACTTCAACACCCGAATATTCTGCGAAGTCAGCATCTCTTCAAAATGGCGGATGGACTTCAGACGCTTGCGTGCCTCTTTGTCGCTGATCTGCCCGTGAACACGTGTAATCAGCACCTCTTCATAGTAGGAGCGATTGAACGCCGTCATATATCCTCGCGCAGGGACGCTGCGATGTGTCCGCCAGAGGAAGTCGTGACGCGCCTCTTCCTCATTCGGCTTTTTAAAGCTATAGGCGCGGAAGCCGCCCGGATTGATGCCGTGGAATACTTTTTTGATAACACCGTCTTTACCACTGCAGTCCATACCTTGAAAAACGATTAGCACTCCATGTGAGCTAGAGGCAAACAGTCGATCCTGCTGCTCCTCCAACCTCTTCAAAAGCTTCTCGTACTCCTCATGGATTTCTTCCTTGCTCTTCAGTTCATGCGTATCCTCAGGATTAAAGGACGTCAGCTTAAGCTTGGTGTCGTTGCCGAGGCGGTAGCGGCCGATGTTCATCATGATCCCTCCTGGAAAATAAATTCCACATTATAAATAGATTACCCTGAATGCTGAATAATCCTGCTTGGCGAAGGAGAATAACTCTGAAAATAAATGCGTGAGGCGAGGGCAAGGTCTGCTTTTTTGAAATGAGCCTGCCGAGTGTGAGATGATAAGGGGGACTACAGCGGCCGCTAGGCCGGGCAAGGAGCCCAAAGATGAATTCTCCTCAGCTGGCGCAATTGAAGAAGCTCAAAAATGAAATTACGCGATTCATGATGATGTACAAGTTCGCTCTGGACGAAATGGAAACCAAAATCGAGATCCTCAAGGAGGAGTTCCAGCTTCTCCACGACTATAATCCTATTGAACACACCAAGTCGCGAGTTAAATCACCGGAAAGTATCATCAATAAAATTTCTCGAAAAAGCGGCGAGCTTTCACTGCCGGCCATCAAGGAAACGATTAAGGACATCGCTGGCCTGCGCATAACCTGCTCGTTTGTGTCGGATATTTATCGCATCCATGATATGCTCAAAGTGCAGCATGACCTGAAGATCATCGACGTGAAGGACTACATCGCATGGCCGAAGCCCAATGGTTATCAAAGCTTGCATCTGCTCGTGGAAGTGCCGGTGTTCATGTCGGACAGGCAGGAGAAGGTGATCGTCGAGGTGCAGATCCGCACAATCGCGATGGACTTCTGGGCGAGCTTGGAGCATAAGCTGTACTACAAGTACAACAAAGCGGTGCCGGAGCATTTGCTGCGTGAGCTCAAGGAAGCTGCCGATTCGGCGGCGGCGCTCGATATTAAAATGGAGCGTCTACATCGCGAAGTGGAGTCCCTTCAGGCTCAACAAGAGGAAGAGGAGGCCGCGGACTATTTGCCTGCGCTTCTTGAAGATGGTCGCAAGTCGAGCGACGTGCCCGCGCAACTTCTTCGCCTTCTGGGCGGGGATTTCCGGGGCTGATTGGGAATCGGCAGGATTAGAATTTGGCAGTGAGTAGGATATGGAACCCGAACGTAGTCGAAGCTACTTGAGAAGCGGAAAAGTGGCTTGGAATGGTGAAGCAAGTAGTCGAAGCTACTTGAGAAGCGGAAAAGTGGCTTGGAATGGTGAAGCAAGTAGTCGAAGTTACTTGAGAGGCGAAAAAGTGGCTTGGAATGGTGAAGCAAGTAGTCGAAGTTACTTGAGAAGCAGAAAAGTGGCTTGGAATGGTGAAGCAAGTAGTCGAAGTTACTTGAGAAGCAGAAAAGTGGCTTGGAATGGTGAAGCAAGTAGTCGAAGTTACTTGAGAAGCAGAAAAGTGGCTTGGAATGGTGAAGCAAGTAGTCAAAGCTACTTGATGAGCAGAAAAGTGGCTCGGAATGGTGAAGCAAGTAGTCGAAGCTACTTGAGAAGCGATAAAGTGGCACGAAATAGTGAAGCAAGTAGTCGGAAAGAACTTTAATTCTAATTGTGCTGTACACATGCTCCTGAGTGTATAGCAGCAACTGCAACCAAAAAAGAGCGCCCCAGGTGGTTATAACCACCTGGGGCGCTCTGCTTGCAACTATGCTGTATCTGACTAGTGGGAACAACAGCAGCATGAAATTGTAGTTTGTAGCGTGTAGCTTGTAACCATAGTCAGAGCAGGGTGTCGCGCTGACTGCTAAGCGGGCCTTTACCGCAGTTGGAGCTTGGAGCTTGCTCCGTAGGCCAGCACCCAGCACCCAGCACCCAGCACCCAGCACCCAGCACCCAGCACCCAGCACCCAGCACCCAGCACCCAGCACCCAGACCTGCGCCTGCTTCGCCGCGTGCTTCGCAGGTCAGCGACCTACAGTCTGCTCCTACCCTACTTCGCTGCTGCTTGCTCCGTAGGTCAGCGCCCAGCAGCCAGCCCCTCGCTCTACTTCGCCGCTTGCTCCTTAGGCAGTGCTCCTCCATGCTCCGGCAGCGCCGTCATGTAGCTGTCAGACAAGCGTAGCAGCTCAAGCGCGCGATTGTACTCGTCTTCCGAGGAGCCATTAGCCGGCTGATCCTTATGCAGGCTGTAGCGTGTACCGTCCTCGTATCCGACGCCCGGAATATACAGCGAGCTGCCGTTCAAGAACGAGCCGGAAGGGAGATAGTAACGCTGCGGGATGATGTTCTCCTCGCCTGAGTTGAGCAGATCCTGACCGAAGTGGATTTGGTCGTTCAAGGACGCTCCAGTAAGATTGGCGACAGTCGGCAAAACATCCACCTGACCGCTCAAAGTGCTAATCGTCCGGCTTTCCGTCACGCCTGGGAGCGACATGATAAGCGGTACGTTGGTCATTTCCGAAAAGTCGTACTCGCGGCCGGAAATATCCTGCATCAACTCTTTCTCCTTGGTGTCCAGCGAGTAGAGCGGCATTCCCTGGTGATCGCCATATACGACTAGCAGGGTATCCTCCCAAAGTCCGGCCCCCTTGAGGCCCTCCACGAATTGACCAAACGCGTAGTCTGCATAATTCTGAGCGCGGAGGTAGTCACCGACAGAGTTATCCTCATACTTTTCAGGGAGCGGAAGCTTCTTGAGCTCCGGCGTTTCCGGCGTGAGCGTGAAAGGATGATGGGCGGTCATGGATATGACCTGAGCATAGAAAGGATTGGCGCTCGAATCCATTTCCTTAAGCTTATCAAGCGTCTTGGCATAGAGCACCTCGTCGTCTGAACCGAAGTAAACGCTATTATCCTTGCCGAAGTACTTTTGATCATAAAAAGTATCAAAGCCAACCGCTTTATACAGCTCGCGACGATTCCAGAAGTCCACTACATTTGTGTGGAAGGTAGCCGACTCGTAGCCGCCTTGCTGCTTCAGTAGCTTGGGAAGGCTCGGGACGTTTTTGTAGAAATAGGTCTTCGCAGCAGCTCCTTTTTCGGGAACGTAGAAGGAGGTGTTGACGACAAACTCAGCATCCGAAGTGTTTCCTTGGCCGACCATCTGATAGAAGTTGTCGAAATAAAGACTCTCACGAGCCAGTTTGTTCAGGTTCGGCGTTACTTCCTGGCCATCCATTTCCAGGCCAATTAGGAAGTTTTGGAACGATTCCATCTGTACGATGATAACGTTTTTGCCCTTGGCTGATCCGAAGTAAGCAGGTGTAGATGGCTGCTGAACTCCTTTGAGCTCATCGATACGATCCTGAGTCACCTCTTCCGGATCAAGCAGATCCTCCTCGATGCCTGCATCCAGCAGAGCATAAGCTTCATAGTTGAGGATACCCATATCCTCGGCTTTTGTATGCTCGTTCATGCTGGCGCGGTTGGGCAGAATATTGAACAGGCTCAGCGAAAAAGAAAGTACGACAACACCTGCAAAAGCCACATTGCGACGGCTGCGTTCAGGGCGCTGGATGCGCACTGGCTTAAGCAGCTCTTTGCGGCGACGGATCAGAAGGTACGTAATGACGATGATATCCAAAAAGATCAACGTATAATAGGGATCCATCAGCGAGAAAACACTATTGCTGACGGCTGTCACCTGATTGACCTGTTGAAGCGCCTGCCAGGTAGCGATAACCCCGTAATATTTATGATACATGAAGACGGAGAACAGAATGCCAGTTAGTGCAGCATCTGCAATGACATAATAAATTAATTTGCGCTTGCTCGCGAACATCTCAATAAGGCCGAAAATCAGCCAGGCGAAGGGCAGCTCGGTAATTAGAATGGCCCAGGAAGGACCGTCATCAAAAACGACGAACCAGGTTAGCATGCTTTTGAACAACATGACAATGGAGAAAAACAGAAAAGGCCGGCTGGAAAGCAGTCGGGTTAATCGGCTCTGCTGCAAGTTAATTCTTCCTTTCCGGTAAAATTCAATTGTACGGATAAATGCAAATTTACTGTCTTCGTAGACGTATAACCTATTTAACGAATATAACAAGTTCAAAGCTCTAAACGCTAGTGTACATTATGAAGGGGGCTTCATGCCTTGTCAAAAAGCAGGGAGGTCAGCCAGAAGTAGTTAGTTAAAGGAAATAAAAGGAATTTCAATGTTTTTTCGAATAACTGATACAATCGCGAGCATTCGCCCGTCTATAGATTAGCTGCAGCACGAAAGAAGGAGGAACAGACTTTGGGGATTCCGGAGCCAAAGCTCTATAAACAACTATTTTACGACTATTATACAGGCGTGCTCCGCAAGCTGACCGCTCTTGTACGCGATGCGGCAGTAGCGGAGGACTTGGCACAGGAAACTTTCCTGAAATTATATCGGCAGCCTCCAGACAATCTGGACGCGCCTGGTGCGTGGCTGCATCGTGTAGCAACTCGGCTCGCCTATGATTATATGCAAAAAGCAGCTCGGGAGCGCAAGCTCACGGAGCGTCAGGGGCAGGAGCTGCCAAGGGATGGAAGTGCTGCTCCCTCGGGTGAGGATGAGCTGATGCGTCAGCTGGATCAGGAAGAGGTCCGGCTGTGGCTGGATGGACTCGACGAGCGGGATCGTAAAGCACTACTGCTTCGCTACTCCGGTTACAGCTATACGGAGATTGCAGCGGAGTTAAACATACGGCCTCCTGTGGTCGGTACACTTCTTTCGAGAGCAACGGAGCGGCTGCGAAGGCTTGCCGGGGAAAGCGATACGGGAGGCGGCAGGCATCCAGGTGGGAAACCCAGCGGAAAGTTAGGCAGGGAGTCCAGCGGAAGGCCCAGTGGCTCCAATGGGGAGCTCCGGGAGTTGTCCCCCGAGCCGGATTATAGGGTACGTGCGGAGTTTCACTAATGAGGGAAAGGGAGGACATGCGCATGACAGACCATCAAAAAAATCCAAAGCGGACGCTGGACGAAGCAGAAGCAAGCGGACATCAATTACAGAGCGCGGAAGAGGTCGCCCGTACGGACAAAGCTTGGGAGCGGCTTATGATGACGCTCGGTGAAGAGCAGCCATCTCCGGCTTGGGCGAAGCTGGAACAATTCGATGATGAGAGCAGAATGATAAATCAGATGGAGCAAGGCAGAGAAAGCAATCGAGAGGGGAATATTACAATGAACAATAACGAGAAGCTGGCTTCAGTCCAGAACGAAGGTACGGCGAATGGCTTGCAACAGGTTGCAGCTGCCAAGCCGCGCAAGCGCCGCATGAGTGGCCGGGCGCGGGGCTGGGTTGCGGGAGCTGCTGCAGCACTCGTCGTCGTGACGGCTGTGGCGACGCCTCTAGGCAACAAAGCGCTGGCTGCTATTCTCGGCCAGTTCCGCATGGAGCAGGTGACGGAGGTACGCGAGTCCGATTTGCAGGTGCTGTTCAACAGCGTGTTCACGGAAGGAGTTTCGGAGGAAGCTGTGAGCCGTTTCGGCGAGTTCAAGATTGAGACCGGCGTGTCAACCAGTGACAAACTTGATCAGAAACAAGCGGCGAAAATGGCTGGCTTCGAGCTTTTACCGGAGTCTGTCACCGGACCTCAGAAAAACTTCTATGGAGATGGAGGCAGGTCCCTCCAGCTTAAGCTAAATGTCGGTGAGATTAATAAAACGATGAAACAGCTTGGCGCCAAAAAGCTGATGCCGGAAAGTGTGGACGGCAAAAATTTGACGCTGAAAATTGAACCGTCGGTCTGGTTCAATGCAGATGCAAATGGAATGAACCTTAACATTACCCAACAGAAAGCGCCTTCGGTGGAAATGGATTCCTCCGTCGGCCTTGAAGATGCGGTTGATGCGGTGGTGAATTTTCCGCTGCTACCTGGGCCTCTGAAGGATAGCCTCCAAAACAGCATGCTGCTGACGAATGGGCAATTGCCGCTTCCCGTTCCAACGAACGAGGACAGCAAGTCCGAGCGATTGCAGATCGGTGGTACGTTTGTCATCGTATCAGAGCGTAACTATGGTGATAACGACAATTACGTTAAGGAAGCGACCTGGGTAAAGAACGGCGTTCTGACGCAAGTTTCGCTTTACGTTAACGCTAAGGAGCAACCGGATCTGAACAAAGAGCAGGTAGCGAACGAATTCCGCAGCAAGCTCCAGGAGCTGGTCGGCGCGTGAATGCCATTCATACCGAAGCGCTGACGAAGCGTTACTCCAACGGGCGCGGCTGCAGCGACGTCCATATCAGCGTCAGGGAAGGGGAAGCCTTTGGCTTCCTCGGCCCAAACGGCGCGGGCAAGAGTACTTTTGTCAAAATGCTTGTCGGCCTGATCTTCCCTACGGAAGGTCGGGCTTCGCTGTTTGGCGAACCTGCTGGAACTGTTGCCGCACGCCGTATGCTCGGCTACCTGCCCGAGCTGTATCGCTATCAGGAATGGCTGACCGGTGAAGAGGTCGTGAGGCTTCATGCCAAGCTTGTTGGACTCGGCCGGGACGAAACGAATCGGCGCGTACCGGAACTGCTGGAGCGGGTCGGAATCGGTCTGCGTTCCCGCGACCGGGTGAAAAACTATTCCAAAGGCATGCAGCAGAGGCTCGGCCTAGCCTGTGCGCTCGTCGGCGATCCGCGCATTCTGTTTCTGGACGAGCCATCTTCGGCGATGGACCCCATCGGGCGCAGTGAGGTCCGCCAACTGCTCCATGAGCTGAAGGCTCAAGGTAAGACGATTTTTCTTAATTCGCATTTGATGGAGGATGTGGAGTCGCTATGTGATCGGGTCGCTCTGCTGAACAACGGAACTGTGCTGCAGCAGGGCCTCGTCTCGGATGTGCTGCAGCAGCGTCCAGTCTGGAAGCTGCGGATTGGCGGCTTCGCGCCAGCGTTGCTCGACTGGCTGCGCGTAGAGACGGGACTGGAGCTGCGGGTTGTAGCGGCAGAGTCGGATGGCTCGGCGGTACTGGAAGCCCAGCTGGAATCGGAGGAGCAGGCAGGGTGGCTGCACAGTCTGCTGATCGGCCAAGGGGCGACGCTGTACGAGAGTACGAAATCACGAACGAAGCTGGAGGAGTGGTTCGTTACCGAGCTTGCCGGCAAGAGTCACAGGGGGGAGAAGTTATGAGCATCATTTGGAGCATGACTTGGAAAGAGCTTCTCCGCAAACGCGTCGCCCTGCTGACGGCGCTCATGACGATCGTTTTTCTGATTGCGTTCTGGTTCATCGCATCAACGCTCGGCAACGAGGTCCGCGATTATGGTCTGTCAGAGAGTGATCCGATGTTCGCCATCGAGATGTTCGCCAGAGGAATGATGATCCTGAGCCTTGGCTTCTTTTTTGGGGCGTTTGTCGTCGCGTTTCTGGCTATATTCAGTGCCTCCTCGGTCATCTCCGGGGAAGCTGAGCTTGGTGTCATGCAGGCGCTTATGCCTCGGCCAATGCCACGTTGGAAATGGTATGTCGGCCGATGGCTCGGTTATGTCAGCTTCGGCATGCTGTACGCGCTTATGCTATTTGCAGCCATTTTGATCATTGGCGATATCCATGCGGGGGTTCCCCGAGATCCCATGACTCTGGTTGTCGCTTATTTGCTGTTTGCCTCCGTTGTGCCCCTGCTGGTCACGTTGTCGATGCTGGGCTCTACCTTTTTCTCCGGTATCGGTAACGGCGTATTTATGACGATGCTGTATGGCGGAGGGTGGCTCGGCGGCATGATTGAAAAGCTTTCGTCGCAATTTGTATCCCTGCAGGAAGGTCGCGCTGGTATCGGAGGAGACTCATTGTCCAACATCTCCGGTTTGTTGTCGCTGGCGATGCCCGCAGACGGGCTGCAGCGGATGATGCTGGATCGATTATTCAACATCTCTGGCATCACAGAGCTCGTTGGTGATAATACCGGCGGTATGCTCATGTTGTTTGGTGTGGGAGCCGCTCCGGCGCCTGCTTTTCTGTGGTATGCCTTGCTCTATACGCTAGTGGCGTTTGGGATTGGTGCATGGCGGTTTCAGCGCAAGGACTTGTAGGGTATCTAAATAGGGTGCAACCCATAACGGCTGACATTCGTCTATAGTTTAAAAGGGACGGCGGGTATAAGGAACGGGTTAACGTCATTCGACCTCACCTGCATGCGGACAACTTGTATTAAACTCCAGCGGACAGGGGGCGGCGGGGATGCGGACAGGACCAAAACTACTAGGGCTTTGCTTAATGGTGGTCGGCTTGCTGCTGGGCAGTGCTGGCTGGTATTTTAACCAAAGCAGCGGCAACAGTAGCTACAGCGGAGGCAACAACATTAGCAGCAATAGTGGCGGCAATATGTCAAGTGAAGCCGTCGATCCTCCAGTTTCCGTTCCCTCTCAGGAAGAGAACACTCTTTTGAGCCGGCTTGGCCTCTTTTTGGAGGGGGCGGATGTGGAACATTTCGTTCCCCCGCCGCCGCCCGGACTAAGTCGGATTGCCAAGAAACAAGCGATTCGTAACGCGAGCTGGATCTACCCGAAACTGGAAGACTCCGCTTCCTCCGTGAGCTGCGACTATCGTTTCATTACGAGCAATGAGTTCCGCAACTTCTCGCCCGAAGCGCTTGCCGCTAACCCCCGGTTGCGGGAGTCCGGCAAGTTGAACCGCACACCAGTCTATATCGTGACGTTCAAGGATGTTAAGGTTAAAGACGGCCTACACGGGCAACAGCCGCCTAAGCTGGCACCGCCGGGCAACGGCTTGCTCAGCGAGGCGAATATCGTCGTGGACGCCCTAACAGGCGTCACGCTGCTGAGCTACAGCTTCAGGTAGCAGCCTCTGGCTGCGCGAGTCTAACAAGTTGAACTTCACAGTTTATATCGTGGCGTCAAAGGTATTCTCAACGCCAGCCGGTATAAGTTCCGCGCCGATCAGAAAAAGGCATTCGGAAAGCGATTTCGCTTTCCGAATGCCTTTTTGGGTTTCGTCGTTGGGTTGTATCAACAGCGAGCCGCCGGAGGAGCGAACCCTGTGTAAGGTGGAGCAGTGCTAGGCTGTGCCACCGCAGCGTTAGAGATATGGTGCTAGTGCAAGCGGCGCCCATTTACTTGCCGGAAACATCCGCCCCGCTTGATGGGGCGGGGTCTTTGTCCGTCGACGGTAGCGAGCGCACGTAGCTGTCCGACATGCGCAGCAGCTTCAGCGCGCGGTCGAACTGCTCCTGCGTCGCGCTCCCAGGCCCGCCATCCGCGCTATCATCGGCGCTAGACGGCAGCTCTATACGTTTGCCGTCGGCATAACCAGTACCCGGGATGAAAATCTCCCGGTCGTTGATGAATGAGCCTGAAGGCAGATAATATCGCTCTGGCAGCAAATTGCTGCGCTCGTTCAGCAGATCCTGCCCAAAATGCAGCTGGTCATCCAGCTTGGAGCCTATCAGATTGGCAATTGTCGGCATAATATCGCTCTGTCCGCCGACCGTCGATTCCACTGATGGCTCCAGTGCACCAGGCGCGGTCACAATGAGCGGAATATTAAGCATTTGCGAGGAATCGTACTTCTGCCCGACCAACTCCTCCAGCAGCTGCAGATCCCGGTCGTTCAGCGAGTAGATAGGCAGACCCATATGATCGCCATAGATGACGAGCATGCTGTTTTCCCACAGCTTGGCGTCCTTCAGCTCTTGAATCAGCTGTCCCAGGGCATAATCGGCGTAGTTCTGCGCGCGCATATAGTCCCCGACAAAGCTATCCTTGTATTTATCCGAAAGCTTCAGCTTCACTTTGCTTTCTTTTATGTTGTACGGATGGTGAGCGGACATCGAGATCAGCATGGAATAGAACGGTTTTCCTGTCTCCTGCCGAACCTCTGCCATCTCTTGAACGCTTTTGCGATACAGCACCTCATCCGACGCTCCGAATGCAATGACATCCTCATCTCCGAAGAAATTCGTATCATAATATCGGTTAAATCCTAGCGCTCGGTACAGCTCCTTACGGTTCCAGAACGAGACATCATTTGTATGGAATGTCATCGTCTCGTAGCCCTTGGTCTCCACCAGCTTGGGCAGCGACGGCAGTGACTTGCCGGAATAGGCTTGGGACGCGGGTACCCGGAGCGGCACGTAGAGCGAAGTGTTCATTAGGAACTCGGCGTCGGAGGTGTTGCCAGAGCCCGCCTGCTGGTAGAAGCGGGGGAAGTACATGCTCTGGCCGATCAGCTTGTTGAGGTTGGGTGTGATCTCTTGGCCGTCGACGGTTTTGTTCAAAATAAAGTTCTGAAAAGCTTCCAACTGCACAACGATAATATTCCGTCCCTCTGCTGCTCCGAACTTGGCCGGTTGGCCTGTCCCCGGCTGAAGCCCCTTCAGCCGGTCGATTTCCTTCTGCGTCACTGACGCCAACGGTACGAAGCTTTCATTGCCGCTTGTTGCGATCAGGAATATCTCGTAGTTGACGATGCCCATACGCTCGGTCTGCACCAGCTCATTGGCAATGTTGCGGTTCGGCCAAATAACGGCAAAGCAGGCGGCGGCCATCAAAATAAAGCCGGGTAGAGCGACTCGCCAGCTCATTAACCTGCGGTTAGCGATTTTCCGCCAGTCGCTGCGCAGCCGCTTGTTGAAGCCGAGCAGAATCCAACATAGCACGATATCAACGAAAATCAGCATGAAGTACGGATGCAGCAATTGGAAGACGCTGCCCTTGACCTCGGTTACCTGGCCGACCTGGCTGAGCGCATGATAAGTGACAATGATGCCAAAGTATTTGTAGTACATGATGACGGCAAAATAAATCGCCGTGAATGCCAGATTCACGATAAGATAACCCATTATTTTGCGCTTGCGGGCGAACAGCTCAATGAGGAAGAAGGCGGCCCAGACGGTCGGCAGTCCCGTCACCAGCGTCAGCAAGGGATTTTCTCCCCCGTCGATTACGTAGGCGGCGAGGTACATTTTGAAGATCATCGTCAAGGTGAAAAGGACAAAGGGGCTCAGCCAGAAGCGCTTGGCCCTGCTTGGTTGCAGGTCATACACGGGTACGTATACTCTCCTTCCGAGCCTCCGGACGTTCCGGGGCTGGCATGCCAGATGATGGATGAAAAATGCTCCTTTCATTGTAAAGCCCACTAAAGGCATTTACAAACAAATGGGAGACGACGGACGAGCTGCCGAACGAAAAAAACTCCTTCACCCTGGAAAGGATGAAGGAGATGCTGTGGAAACTGCCACTTCGAGAAGGATGAAGGAGTTGCTGCGGAAACTCAGCTTAGCGCTGGTTGGAAAGATGCTCGTATACGTTGACGATGGCAACGGCAGCCATCTCGCGGCTCACAGCTGCCTTTGGATTAAACTTGCCGGCTGCGTCACCGACCATGAACTCGCTGCCATGCACAGCGATAATGGAAGTCACGGCATAAGGGGAAGCTGCGCCAAGATCTTTGATGTACGGAGCTTCCGTTACAGAGGGATCAAGCTTGAGGGCGCGGGCGAAAATAACCGCCATATCCTGGCGGCTCACCGCAGCGTCCGGCTGGAACTTGCCACCGCCGACGCCGGAGATGATGCCGTGAGCGGAAGCGACGCGTACCGCGCCTTCATACCAGCTGCCCGCCTTCACATCGGTGAAGGAAGCGGCTGCTGCCGGAGCGCCGGCCTCATCCAGGCCGAGCAGACGGACTGCCAGCGCCGCGAACTGGGCGCGAGTCAGCTCCTGCTTTGGCGCAAAAGCGGGCTGGCTGCCGCCGATACCGCTAATTAGTCCGGAGGCATAGCCATTTTTGACGGCTTCAATTGCCCATGGTGCGATGCTCTTTTCATCCGAGAACTTGACGCTGGTCGAGCCGACTGTAAGCTTGACGGAATGCTTCAGCACGGATGGAGCTTTGGACGAGCTGTAGCCGGTCACGGCCAGATCGTAGCCCCCTGCGGACAGCGGCTGGAATTGGGCTTTGCCGTATGCGTCTGTGGTGACGGTGACACCGCCGGCCTGGACGGCGACGCCCGCAGCGGGCGTTACAGCGAACTCATTGGCTTTGAAATCCCATTCTTGTTGATTCACCTGAACGGTAAATGTTTCATTGTCACGCGGCTGGCGAGGGCTCACCTGCACGGAGCTGATGAGCTTCGTGCTGTCGCCGTAGAACACGACTAGGCGGTCGCCGGCTTCCAGCTTAAAGTCGCCCATGCCGACGGATGGGTTGATCCAGGCGCCTTTGCGCTCCACGGCGAACATCCAGCCGTCGTAGCCGCCGTATTTGCCCCCAGCGATGCCGTTAATGGCATTAACATACTTGCCGAAGGACATTTCTTTCACATCGACGGCAAGTTTTTTATCTGCGCCGACCTGTGTCAGCGCGTCAAGCGCGTAGACAGCGCGAGTCACGCCGGAGCCCAGCGTGGACTCAGGGCCTTCCACTGTCACGGCTACGGATGGTGCGGGCTTGCTGTAAAGGCGGCCGGAGCCAGCTTTGTACTTCTCGTAGGCGGCGAGCGCCTGCACGGATTGGTAGGTGCCATAGGCGTTCGCTGCGAGAGGCAGCGAGTGGGAGAAGCTGCCGTCGGTATTGCGGAACGTCATCAGCTTGTCGAGCATGCTTTTGCCTTTCGGTGTAAAGGCTTCGCCTAGAGGATCATAACCGGCTGAGGCCAGCCCGATGATGATCTGCGCGATGCTCTCGCTGCTAGACTGGCCGTAGCTGGTGAACCCGCCATCCTTGTCCTGTTGGGACTTGATCCAAGCGACGGTACGCTCGCCGGCCAGTTTAACTTCGGCTTGTCCGAAGTAAGGTGCAAGAGCGGTCAAGGCGGAGCCGGTCAGATCCGGGTTGCCGTTTTTCTCGCCTGTGAAGGCGAAGCTGCCGTCGGCGGACTGCTTTTTCAGCACTTCGGCGACGAGCTTGTCACGGGTCCACTTGGCGGAAGCGGGTACGTCATAATTGCCATAATCCAGCGCCAGCAAAGCGTAGATCGGGCCGTTGACACCCTGGTTCAGCATGCGATCGCTGTTATAAATGCGCTCGATCAGGTTGATGCCCCCATAGGAGCTCGCATCCTGGCCAGCAGCGGTTACCGCCATCGACAGACGTTCGAAGTCCGTCACGTCGCGGAAGGTCGGGACTTCCTTTTGCATGGTTGTCTGGAGCTTGGAAAGGTAAGAAGCAGGAAGTTCGTATCCGGCTTGGGAGGCGGCAATGGCGTCCCAGTCGGAGGTGATGCCGCTTTGGAGCAGCGCGGCCCCTGCCTTCTTCAACGCAGTGGTTGTGTCTACAGCCGCTGAGGCTGGTGCCGCTGGAATGGCGGACATGATTAGAGCTACGGCAAGCAGGACGGCCAGTGCAGCGCGATTAAATAAAGCTTTCAACAGAATCAACCCTCTTTCTTAATTATTAATTGGCTGCAGGGAGGGGGAGGGAGAGCGCGCAGCACACGGACTTCCCGGGAATAAAAAAAGCCGCCTAAAAGGGCGGCGTAAGTATAACAGTCCAAGCGCCCCAGCGGCGTCTCGCGTGAGACGATGCAGTCGCGGAATCGGATTCCATGGGGCGAATTGTGTTCGCCTGGTGGAGACGGGTACTGAACTGGAAGCCGATCGGGCAAGCAGTCCAGCGAGTCACGGTAGCCGATGAGCGAGTGTGCGGGCAAAGGCTAGCGGATGCCAATCCGCCCGGCAGGCGAAGAGATTCGGGATTTGGAAATCACTCCGGTCTCTACATCTAGGACAAGTGGCATTCGGCAGCATTCTGCTGGGGCGCTGCGTCAGGCTTCCACCCCCCGGGAGGCCTGACGAGAGATTATTGGGGCAGGTCTCCTGGCTTAAGCGTCAACGTCCTCCTGCGCCTTCCCATCCGAATCGGACAGTGGCTGATGCAGGGAACTACACTCGTACAGTGGCGGGACCGCGCCGGACTTGAACCGGACTTCCCTATTAAGCCGAGAGCATGCTGCTCAGGGCACCCGAATAAACGTGATTATGGAAGAATCTCATCTATCATAAGGTTAAGGTGGGGGATTGTCCATAGATTGACACGCAAGCTAAATAGGATTAATTCCTAACGAAGATAGCGGCGAATCCATTCCTCGCATTCCTCCAGGTCCATCTTCCAGGAGACGCATAGAATCGCGGCTTCTACCAGCTCATCCTCCGGAACATCCAGTTCGATTCCGTTCAGTAGCAGGAATGTCATCATGGCATGGATTGCTGTAGCTGCATTGCCATCACGGAACGCCACCGCCCGCGCCAGTCCGTGCCAGTAGAGCGCGGCTTGGCGCACGAGAGTGGAGGCATCGTCGCTGCCGACAAAACCCTCCAGCAGCGGCCGATCGACCAGTTGTAGTAAAAAGCCGGGATTGCGGAAGCCGGGACTAACGTTGAAGCGATCTTGATGCATCATGTGGATCTCCAGCAGCTGCGGTACGGTCAACTGCTCGTTCATGAGCGCTCCGACAGCCTGCGGAAGGCATTACGGTGCAGCAATAACAGCTGTCGCGCAAGCAGCAGAGCGGGATCCTCCTTAGATTCAGAGACTTGAGAAGTGCCGGGAGTAGGGGGGCGTTTGGAGTCCGCCATCGTCGATCAGCCTTTCTGTGAGAGAATGGGTACACTTGTTCGTGATCCAAGTTTACCATTCCTAACCATATGCATCAAGGGTTAAATTGAACTTTTAGGTTAAATTTTATTGGGCGTCCCGATGCCGAGCAAAGTGAGGCCGTGGCGCAGCACGCTGGCCGCCGCTGCACTGAGGCGCAGCTTGGCGGCTGCGGCAGCTTGGGCGCTTAGCGCTGCATCTTCATCCGTGCTCAGCACTTCACTCGGGCCGGCGACTGCCGCTGTGCCTAGAATTTTGCCGCTATTATAGAAGCGGTTGTAAGCCTTGGCCAGCTCCAGCAAATAACGGGCAAGAACCGAAGGTTCATGCTCACGCAGCGCAGCCCGCAGCGCTTCGCTGTATTGGCCCAGCTTGAGCAAGCAGGCGCGGGCGGCGGGAGCATCAAGCACCTCAAGATCTTTCGCAGGCCACAAATAGGCAGCGATGTGAAGGGAATCCGCTTCACTAGCTGGATTCGCTTTACCCTGGCTTCCTGTGGAAGCATCGGCAGATGGGGCGCATTCTCCCGGTTGCCCTGACTCCGCATCCGAGCGATCTTTTGCCTCTTGCAGAAGAGGTGCTGTCCAGCCCAGCTCCGCCGCTCTGCGCAGCAGACTGCGCGCTCTGGCATGCGTGTATTGCAAATAAGGCCCGGTCTCGCCTTCCATGCTGACCATTTCCTCCAGGTTGAAATCCACCTCCAGCATGCGGCGGTTGCGCAGGTCGCCGAACACAATTGCCCCCGTGCCGACGGCTTCAGCCACGTCCTCCTTGCCCGGCAGATCGGGCGTTTTACCCTCAATGACAGCGAGCGCGCGCTGCTTCGCCTCGTCCAGCACCTCTTCCAGGAACACCACCTTGCCGCGGCGGGTGGACATTTTTTTTCCTTCCATTTTCATCAGGCCGAACGGGGTATGCACACGCTCCACCTCCGACCACGACGCATCCAGCTTCTCCAACACCCGGAACACTTGGCGAAAATGCAGCGTCTGCTCGGCGCCAACAACGTAAAGCAGCTTATCGCCACGCATCTGCTCGCGACGGTACAGCGCCGTAGCCAAATCGCGCGCGCCGTAGATAGTCGAGCCGTCCGACTTCAGGATCAGGCATGGTGGCATGCCCTCCTCATCGAGACGGACGACAGAAGCGCCGTCGCTTGCCTCCAGCAGTCCCGCCCTGCGTAGTCGATCGACGGTCTCTTCCATCTTGTCATTGTAAAAGCTTTCCCCAAGCAGATGGTCGAAGCTCACGCCCAGTCTGCTGTAGATGCGTTGGAATTCCTTCAGGCTTTCGCGGATGAAGTAGTCCCAAAGCTCGCGCGCCTCCGCGTCTCCCTGTTCCAGGCGGCGGAACCAGGCGCGGCCCTCATCCACAAGCTCCGGAGCGTTCTCGGCTTCCTCGTGAAAACGGACGTACAGCTTCAAGCTCTCGCCGATAGGGTCGGCCTCCAGTGCAGCACGATCGCCCCAATGTTTGTAGGCGGCAATCAGTTTACCGAACTGTGTGCCCCAGTCGCCGAGATGGTTGACCGTGACAACGTCCCAGCCAGCGGTGCGATGCAGATTGGCCAGCGCGCGGCCGATGACAGTCGAGCGCAAATGACCGACGCCGAACGGCTTGGCGATATTAGGCGAGGAGTAGTCGATGATGACGCGTTTCCCGGCCCCGTCCGGCAGTTGTCCCAGCTTAGGGGATTCTGCCTCGCGCAGCAACGCATCCATCCAGCCTGTGCCGACGGCTTTCAGGTTAAGGAAGCCTCCAGCGGCATCGGCGTGCCAGCGGATGATGGGAGCAGCCACTTTCGAAGACGCCATCTCGGCCGCCGAGTTCAGCCTTGCCGCCAACGCTGCGGCAATAACATTCGGAGCCTGGCGCAATGTCTTGGCCAGCGGGAAGCAGGGGAACGAAAGATCGCCGAGGGCCTCCTCCGGCGGATATTCCAGACGAGCGGCCAGCTCCGCTTCGCTTAACCCGGTCAGCGGGGCGAGCAGGGCGGCGGCGGATTGTTTGAGCAGGGTGGTCATGGGTTTCATCCTCCTAGAATCGTATGGATTGCCTGAATTGGGCAGTAATGGCGTTCTGCCGGTATGGCCGCTTGCCGAGGGACTTGGCTGAAAACGCAAAAAGCCCCCGTCTCAAAAAGAGACGAAGGCTTAGCTCCGTGGTACCACTCTTGTAGCCGGGCGGCTAGCAGCTATCCGCGCCAGTAAGGGCAAGAGGAAGCTGCAGCGCATCGGCTGCTCGGCAGGGTAACGGCCAGTCCGGGCGTTCCTACACATCCGCTGGGCGGACTTCGGACGCCTGCTCACGGGGCCGTTTCCGCCGACCGGCCGCAGCCGGTTCGCACCAATCCCGGCTCTCTGTGTGCGGCTGCGGCCGGGTACTTTCCCGTTCATCGCATGTTTTGGATGTAATTTTCAACAGTATAGCGGAAGCTTCAAGGAAGGGCAAGGGGACAAAAGGCTGTCGCCAATTCCGGTACGACCCTTATATCTCCCCTTTTTTCAGCCAAGAGATCATGGTATCGCACCATTCTATCCTGCATCTCCCGAATCTATATCCCATCTCAAGAACGGCAGCAGACGAAAATAACGGATGATCGCTCGTTAATCGTTCATTTTGCTCGCGGAAGGAAGCCGTTTTGCCCTTAAACTCCGCCAGAAGTTGTTCTTGCTCAAGCTTTTTCTCTTCCAGAATCGAAATCAAAATTTCCGGCTCCACCAGCCACGAGCTGTATTGCTTAAGGAGAAATTCCTCCCAACTGCCCGGCTCCTTAACCCAATCCTTTAAGCATTCAATTCCGGCATCCGTAATTTTATATACTTTCCTTGCAGGTCTATAGGACTCCCGTTCATACGCTTGCAGCTCCACCAGCCCATCTTCTTCTAACTTAGAAAGTGTGGGATAG
This sequence comes from Paenibacillus herberti, assembly GCF_002233675.1. Lineage (GTDB taxonomy): Bacteria > Bacillota > Bacilli > Paenibacillales > Paenibacillaceae > Paenibacillus_O > Paenibacillus_O herberti. The sequence continues at coordinate 1,439,625 of NZ_NMUQ01000002.1, forward strand.
AGCTGGTTATTGTTGATTTTATAAAAAAAGTCGACCCTGCTCTTCATCTGCTGCTTCATGTCATAGCCGCTTAATGGCTCACGCGCCAATAAACTAAGCAACACAAATTTAGTGGAACTCACTTGTAATCCACTCCTAGTATACGTTCATCCTAAAATACAAACGATCACGATGAAAGTCAATTTCTTACTCAATATTATAGGTTAAGTATAACATAAGTTAATCTTGACATAAACCATTGACTGTTATAGGTTATTATTAACCTATCAAGGTTGAGTTACACCCCAAATTTTAAGGAGAGATTGCGATGAAGATTGTATTCGAGGATCAAACTTTTTCTTTTGAGCTGCTAAGAGCCCTTGGTTACGCACCCTATGGGGGAGCTGATATTGGAGAATGTCTGTCAACTGCATATCGAATAGAAGATGGTAACTTTGAAAGCTGGTATACCGAATGGTACAAAACAGCAGAAAGAATCCATGCTCTGGCTCTGGATAGCTCGGAGAAAGGTAATCGGGTTAGTGCACGAGAGTTCTATTTACGGGCCTCTAATTACTATCGCAACGCCGAGTTTTTCCTGCGCGACATTCCCAACGATCCACGTATGTTGGAGACATGGGGGAAAAGCCGGGATACATTCAGCCGAGCTGTTGAATTGATGGATACTTTAGTGGAGAAAGTAGAAATTCCTTATGAAGGGACCTATTTGCCGGCCTATTTCTATCGTGTGGATGATGCACAGCGGCCTACTTTAATTGTTCACGGGGGTTATGATTCCACAGGAGAGGAAATGTATTTTGCAGCGGCAGCGGCGGCATTGCAGCGTGGTTACAACTGTCTAGCCTTCGAAGGTCCTGGTCAAGGCGCGGTCATTCGGGAGCAACAAATCCCGTTTCGCCATGATTGGGAAAATGTTGTCACTCCTGTAGTGGATTACTTGCTGACTCGACGGGAGGTTGATCCGCAGCGAATGGCTCTCCTGGGTATGAGTCTTGGAGGTTATTTGGCGCCACGCGCCGCAGCCTTTGAACATCGTCTGGCCGCTTGTATCGCTAACGATGGTCTATTCTCCTTCCGATTCGGTGAGAAGTTTCACCAACCTAATCAAGGACCCCCTGTAGATTTAAGTGATTCGATCGAATTGGATAAATTGATTTCCGTATTAATGAAAAAAAGTACCAATCTTCGTTGGGCTATCAGGAACGGAATGTTCACTTTCAATGCTGACTCCATCAAAGAACTCATAGAAAAAACGGAGCCCTTCACATTGGATGGCGTGGCCGATAAAATCAAATGCCCTACCCTTGTATGCGCTGCGGAAAATGATCACTTCTTTAAAGGTCAGCCCCAGCAGCTTTATGATGCTCTTACTTGTCCAAAAACCTTTATGAATTTCACCTCGGAGGAGGGAGCTGGGGAGCATTGTCATTCCGGTGCGACAGTGCTGTTCAATCATCGCCTTTTTGAATGGCTAGATGAAACGCTTGGTTTGAAATACGAATAACCGCCCAAAGACAATGACGAATCGGTTTACCAGGATCGCAAGGGACTGGGACTCGTTCATGGCGTATCCGTCGCCGTCCATTACTCCCAGTGGCAGGAGGAGGAGCAGCTTCGCGCCTCAGCCGCTAGATATCGGGACTACCAAGGCCACTATGGCTTGGACGAAGATTGCGGTTTGTACTTCCGCAGCGGCGAGTTGGAGCGGACAGAAGGTGATGGGGTGTTTGTGCTCAAGGACGGTCGTATCGAACGGTTAAAATAGAAAAAGACGTAAGAATGGGCCCTTGAACGGCAGCCAATTCTTACGTCTTTTTTCATATGACAGCTCGGCGCAAGTGACTACCGTTTCCCCGTCAGCATCCGTCGCTTATCCGCTTCCGGATCAAGCTCTACGCGGCTGTCCGCGTCGAGCAGCATAACCGCATGCTGTCCGGCCTCATAAGCCGGCCAGTCCAGCTTCGCCGTCGCAGGGCTGCCGGTGTTCGCAAAAGCGAGCCAAGCTTCCTGTGCCGCAGTGGACACGCTCTCCATTCTCGCATCGATCTCGATACCGCCAGCGCGCAGCAGCTCCAGATTGCCGAACACAAACGGAATTTCCGCCGCGTGAAAAGCTGTAGACAACACGGGATGTCCCGGCGAGATGAAGTCATAACGGTACAGCCACACACGCGCATGCTGCATCTGGGCCTCCGCGAACAGCAGGGAGGAGCGCAGGAAAAACAGATCGGTCATAACCTGCTGCTGCCCTTCTATCGTCCGAGGATATTCTGCCACCCAGGCAGCCGCTTCCGGCGCACCTGTGACGGCGACGTAGGCGCGGGCGTTATCCTCGTCGCTCAGCAGCTTCATGCCGGGACGTACGAACAGCACGCCTTCGTCCCGGTTCGTGCCGATGACGAGATCTACGCCCCCCGCCGAGCCTGCTGCCACAGCCTGCAGCGGTTCAAGCGGCAATGTTTTGCCGTCTACGACAGGCTGGAAAAGCATAATCGTGCTCTCACCTGCGGCCCGCTTGAGGCGGTCGGCTGTGCGCAGCAGCTCGGCAGCGGGGAGCTCCGCAAGCTTATCCAGCGAGCCCCCATCGAGCATATCGAGATAAGCCCCGGTCACCACGCGGCCCTGCTGATCCGGCAGCGCTTGGGAGGCGCCGCTCTGCATGATGGCACGGCTGAAAAGACCTTTAGCGGCAGGCATAGCGAGCAGAGCAGCGATGCTCATGCTGCCTGCTGATTCACCGAAGACAGTCACACGGCTAGGATCGCCGCCGAAGGAAGCAATATTTTCGCGAATCCATTCCAGGGAAGCGATCTGGTCGAGCAGCCCGGCGTTGCTCACATAACCGTCGGGGTCGGCCGGGTCGGCATAAGGACCGAGATGGAGAAATCCGAGCGCTCCTACTCGGTAGCTTACGGTTACAACAATTAGGCCGCCGCGCTTAGCGAGGTTGGCTCCATCAAAGATGGGCAAACCACCACCGCCGGTGACGAATGATCCGCCATGAATCCATACCATGACAGGCAGGGGCTCGTCAGTCGGCTCCTCCGGCGCCCAAACGTTGAGGTACAGGCAGTCCTCCGCTTGCGGAATCCCGGTGCGGACAAGGCCGAAAGGACCTCCAGTCGGGTCCACGGGCTGCGGACATAGGGGCCCCGGCGTATGTGCTTGGCGTATGCCTCCCCAGGAAGCAGGCGGCAGTGGTTTTTTGAAGCGACGCTCGCCGACTGGGGGCTGTGCAAACGGGATGCCCTTCCAGGCGCGGACTCCATTCTGCCGGATGCCTTGAAGCTGTCCGCTGCGGACGCGGAGGAGAAGATGTTCCATGTAGTAATCATCCTTTCGGTTTCAGAAGAGGTTCGTTCGAAAGCGTCTGGGCATCTTGTCCTTGCTTGCTTAGAACAGGGATGAATCCTTTAGTAGTGAAAGTATAACATGCCAGCTCAGATAGATAAAAATGACAAGGGATAAGGGTTCGACGTCCCCGAAAGAAGCGCTAGTAGCTAAAAAGTAAAAAAGGCGCTTCTCTTGCTGCATCTGGCAGCGGAAGAAACGCCTTCGCTTATTTCAAGGCCGAGTCCGTACTAGCCCGTAGAACGGTGATCTCGACGCGGCGGTTTTTGGAGCGTCCTGCCTCCGTTTCATTGGAGGTGACAGGACGTGTGTCCGCATAACCGGCAATTTCAAACTTTCCAGGAGCAAGCTTACTCTCATCAATGAAATAGTGCAGCACCGACAGCGAGCGAGCCGCCGACAGATCCCAGTTATCGCTGTACTGGCCGCCAGGGTTGATTGGCAGATTATCCGTATGCCCCTCGATGCTGATGACATTGTCCAGTGAACGAAGCAGGGTGGACAGCTTATCCAGCACTGGCGTAGCCTCCTGCTTGAGCTGCGCCTTGCCGAGATCGAACAGGAATAGATCGTTCAGCCGAATCGCGATGCCCTTGGGTGTATCCTCTACGTCTACCTTATCCTGCAGCTTGTTTTCCTTAATATAAGTTTGGATGACCTTCAGCAAGTTTTGCAGCTCTTCTTCCTGAAGCCGTTTCAACTGCTGCTGCGGTGTCTCCGTTGCCATCGCGCCGGGCGTGGACGGCGGAGACGTTCTGGTGCTGTTATCCAGCAGCTCTCCCGGCAGTCCCTGGCCGCCCTGGATGACGGAGTCGGACTTGGCGAACTGGGATTGGAGCGACTGAGCCAGCACCTCGTACTTTTTGACATCCAGTTGGCTCATCGCATATAACACGACAAAAAAAATCAGCAGCAGCGTGATCAAATCGGAATAAGTAATTAGCCAGCGCTCATGGTTTTCCGGCGCCGCCGCACCACTTTTACGCTTACGCCTGGGCCGCATTTTCTTCCGCCTTTCCTTCTGGAGCGCGCGCTCCCTTACGCTGAATCGGCTCGTCCGTGATGATGAACGATTGCAGCTTTTTGCGGATGAGCTGCGGATTATCGCCGGCTTGCAAGCCGAGAATGCCCTCCATCATCATCTCCATGCGCTGAATATGCTCCTGGCTGCGCACTTTGATTTTGGAAGCGAGCGGCAGGTAAAGCACGTTGGCGGAGGCGACTCCATAGAGTGTTGCTGTAAAAGCAACCGCGATTGACGAGCCGAGCGCGCCCGGCTCATTCAAGTCTCCAAGCACGTTGATCAGCCCCATTACGGTGCCGATGATGCCCATCGTTGGAGCGTAACCGCCCGCACTTTCGAAAATCTTCGCTTGCTGTTCATGCCGCCGCTCTATCGCTGCAATTTCCAACTCCAAAATCTCGCGGGTCAGGTCCGGGTCTGTACCGTCCACAACCATTAATACGCCGTCGCGCAGAAAACGCTCATCCAGCTTGCCGGCATGCGTTTCCAGGGCGAGTACGCCGCCGCGTCGTGCCAGCGTTGCCATATCGGTCAATCTGTCAATGATTTCTTGATCCGTATTATTGTCCTTGCGAAAAGCCATGCGCAGAGCCGCCGGGATCGTGCGCAGCCGCGATGCAGGGAAGCTGACGGCCACTGCCGCGAAGGTGCCGCCGAAGACGATCAGGATCGCCGTTTTTTCCATCAAGCCGTGGGCCTCTCCGCCTTCCCATAAGAAACCTCCGAGCAGGGCGGCAATTCCTGCGATGATGCCGATTACGGTCGTCAAGTCCATGCTATGCTTCACGCTCCTGTTATCACTTTTAGAAAGCTTTCATCGCTACCGTGCAAGTTGCTTTTAGCTGCCTTCCGGCATCTAGGCTATCCCTATGTAGCTGCCAACTGTTCTCATTGCAAGCCGGATTTCAACCCGGTATAATGAATGGGAACAGATATTCTTATGCATGACTGCTCATTCTTGAGCAGACGTTGATCAATGGCATTCCACAATGACTTATTTATCGGCTCTTTTGGGTATACAGATGAATAGGGAATTCTTCATATAATAATAGATTCATCCCGCTAATCCAGGTCTAAAGAACCGGGACTTTAGCGGCATATTAGGGAAGAGGGTGAGCTTTGCTCATGGCCGAGAAGGTGCAACAGCCCAATCTGTTCCAGCTGAAGTCGGATTATACACCACAGGGCGACCAACCACGTGCGATTGACCAGCTTGTGGAGGGCATCCGCGACGGACGCAAGCATCAGATTCTGCTCGGGGCTACTGGCACCGGCAAGACCTACACCATCGCCAATACGATCGCGAAGCTGAACCGACCGACGCTCGTTATTGCTCACAACAAGACTCTTGCCGCGCAGTTGTGCAGCGAGTTCCAGGAATTTTTCCCCGATAATGCAGTCTCCTATTTCGTCAGCTACTATGACTACTACCAGCCAGAAGCCTATCTACCGTCGACCGACACCTACATCGAGAAGGACTCCAGCATCAACGATGAGATCGATAAGCTACGTCACTCCGCGACCAGCTCGTTATTCGAGCGCCGCGACGTTATTATCGTTGCCAGCGTGTCCTGCATCTACGGTCTCGGTTCCCCGGAGGATTACGGCACTCTCGTACTATCGCTGCGCAAGGGCATGGAGAAGGGTCGAGACGAGATTCTTCACAAGCTGGTTGATATTCAGTACAAGCGCAACGACATCAACTTTGTGCGGGGCACATTCCGTGTGCGCGGCGACATCGTAGAGATTTTCCCTGTAGCGAACAACGAGCGGGCGATTCGCGTAGAGCTTTTCGGAGACGAGATCGAGCGTATTACTGAGATTGACGTGCTGACCGGCGAGATCGTCGGAGAGCGCGAACATGTCGCTATATTCCCGGCTTCCCACTTTGTCACCCAAGAAGATAAGATGCGCATTGCGCTGGTGAACATCGAGCGTGAGCTGGAGGAGCGTCTTGCGGAGATGCGCGACAACGGCAAGCTGCTGGAGGCTCAGCGGCTGGAGCAACGGACTCGTTACGACATCGAGATGATGCAGGAGATGGGCTTTTGCTCCGGCATCGAGAACTATTCCGGGCCGCTTACGTTCCGCGAGCGCGGCGCTACGCCGTATACGCTGATGGATTATTTCCCCGATGATATGCTTATCGTTATTGACGAGTCCCATGTGACGCTGCCGCAGGTTCGCGCTATGTACAACGGTGACCGCGCGCGTAAAGAGGTGCTCGTGGAACACGGCTTCCGGCTGCCATCGGCAATGGACAATCGGCCGTTGAAGTTCGAAGAGTTCGAGGCCAAGGACAAACAAACGATCTACGTCTCCGCGACGCCGGGACCTTACGAGCTTGAACTTACGCCGCATGAACCGATTCAGCAGATCATTCGTCCAACATGGCTGCTTGACCCGATTATCGAGGTTCGCCCAACCAAGGGGCAGATCGATGACATGCTGGGGGAGATTCGGGATCGCATAGCTAAGGATGAGCGCGTGCTCGTGACAACGCTGACCAAGAAGATGTCGGAGGATCTGACCGATTACCTCAAGGAGGTCGGCATCAAGGTACGCTACCTCCACTCCGATATCAAGACACTTGAGCGGATGGCGATTTTGCGCGATTTGCGTATAGGCACGTTCCATGTATTGGTCGGCATTAACCTGCTGCGGGAGGGCCTTGACCTACCGGAGGTGTCGCTTGTGACCATCCTGGACGCTGACAAGGAAGGCTTCTTGCGTTCGGAGCGCTCGCTTATCCAGACGATTGGGCGCGCCGCACGTAACTCCGAGGGCCGCGTCATTATGTACGGTGACAAGATCACCGATTCCATGAATCGGGCGATCACGGAGACGAGTCGTCGCCGTGCGATTCAGGAGGCTTACAACGAGAAGCATGGCGTTACACCTCAGACGATCCGCAAACGGATCCACGATGTGATGGAGGCGACCAAGTCCACTGAGCAGAAGAATGATTTCCTGAACGGCGTTTCCGGCAAGTTGACCAAGAAGGAACGTCAGAAGGTTATCGTGCGCCTGGAGGCCGAGATGAAGGAAGCAGCCAAAAGCCTGCAGTTCGAGCGGGCAGCAGAGCTTCGCGATGCGCTGCTGGAGCTGCGAGCGGAAGAGAGCTGATTGGCGTCAGCGAAGCAAGGAAAGTCCAGCGGTTTGAGCTGGGGCGGGTGCGGCGAATAGCCTCAGGGCTGCGCATTCCCGTTTTTGAATTGGAATTGTTGGTTTTAGAAGGCTGACAGGACTGGCAGCATGAATGCTGCCGTCCTGTTCCATATAGGAGGTATACAGTGGCAATCGACCGTATTGAGATCAAGGGTGCCAGGGCCCACAACCTGAAAAATATCGATGTAACCATTCCGCGCGACAAGTTCGTCGTGCTTACGGGCCTCAGCGGCTCGGGCAAGTCATCGCTCGCTTTTGATACGATTTATGCGGAGGGCCAGCGTCGCTACGTCGAGTCGCTGTCGGCCTACGCCCGCCAGTTTCTCGGTCAGATGGAGAAGCCCGATGTCGATTCAATCGAGGGCCTCAGCCCCGCAATCTCCATCGATCAGAAGACGACAAGCCGCAACCCGCGTTCCACGGTTGGCACGGTCACGGAGATTTACGACTATTTGCGTCTGTTGTATGCCCGCATCGGCAAACCACATTGCCCGGAGCATGGTATTGAGATCACCTCGCAGACGGTAGAGCAAATGGTTGACCGAATTCTGGAATACCCGGAGCGGACGCGCCTGCAGATCCTCGCGCCGATTGTATCCGGCCGCAAGGGCGAACATACAAAGTTGCTTCAGGATATCCAGAAGCAGGGTTTCGTCCGTGTACGCGTGGACGGCGAGCTGCGTGATCTAGGTGACAACATCGAGCTCGAAAAGAACAAAAAGCATAACATCGAGGTCATTGTCGACCGTATCGTCGTTAAGGACGACGTTCGTACTCGTCTGGCAGACTCTCTTGAGACGGCACTTACGCTGTCGGAGGGCCAGGTCATCGTGGACATCATCGATCAGGAGGAGCTGATGTTCAGCTCCAACCTAGCCTGTCCGACCTGTGGCTTCAGCATCGATGAGCTGTCGCCGCGAATGTTCTCGTTTAATAGCCCATTCGGTGCATGCTCGGAATGCGACGGTCTTGGCGCCAAAATGATTGTGGACCCAGACCTTATTTACGACCCCAGCAAAACGATTGTGTCTGGCGCTTTCGAGGCATGGGCGGGTAGCACCTCTAACTATTATCCGCAGTTCATGGCTTCCGTGTGTAAGCATTACGGTATTCCGATGGATCTGCCTGTCGGCGAACTGAACGCGGAGCAAATGAAAAAGTTGCTTTATGGAACCGGGGGCGAAAAGGTCCGTTTCCAATATGAAAATGACTTTGGCTTCAGCAAAGAGGCATTTGTACCCTTCGAGGGTGTTGTCAACAATCTTGCGCGCCGCTACCGTGATACCGCCTCGGACACCATGCGGGAGTATATTGAGGCTTACATGAGCTCCAAGCCATGTGGCACTTGCAAGGGAAATAGGCTGAAGAAGGAAAGTCTCGCCGTCACCGTCGGTGGGGAAAACATCGCCTATTCAACGTCGTTGTCGATTGGCGAAGCTAAGGAATTCTTCGATGGGTTGAATCTTAGTGAAAAGGATCGCACGATCGCCAATCTGATCCTCAAGGAGATCAACAGCCGCCTTGGCTTCCTTGTCAACGTTGGCCTGAACTATTTGACGATGTCCCGCGCGGCGGGCACCCTATCGGGCGGAGAGGCTCAGCGCATCAGGCTGGCTACCCAGATTGGCTCCAGCCTGATGGGAGTCCTATATATTCTGGACGAGCCTAGCATCGGGCTCCATCAACGCGACAATGACCGGTTGATCGCTACGCTGGAGCATATGCGCAACCTCGGCAACACGCTGATCGTCGTGGAGCATGACGAGGATACGATGCTGGCTGCGGATTATATCATTGATATTGGTCCCGGCGCTGGCATCCACGGCGGCCATATCATGGCGCAAGGTACACCGCAGGAGGTTATGGCCGACGAGAACTCGTTGACCGGCCAGTATCTCAGTGGTCGCAAGTTCATCGCCGTGCCGGAGCAGCGCCGTCCCGTCGGTGACAAGTGGCTTGAGATCCGAGGCGCCAAGGAAAACAACTTGAGAAACGTCAACGTCAAGATTCCAATCGGCGTATTTACAGCCGTGACCGGCGTATCGGGCTCTGGTAAGTCAACGTTAATCAACGAGATTTTGTACAAAACGCTGGCGCGTGATCTCAACCGGGCTAAGGTCCGTCCGGGCGAGCACAAGGAGATTCGCGGCCTCGAGCAGATCGACAAGGTGATCGACATTGATCAGTCGCCAATCGGCCGCACGCCGCGTTCCAATCCAGCTACCTATACTGGCGTATTTGATGATATCCGTGATTTGTATGCCTCGACCAATGAGGCTAAGGTGCGCGGTTATAAGAAAGGCCGCTTCAGCTTCAACGTCAAAGGTGGACGCTGCGAGGCATGTCGTGGTGATGGCATCATCAAGATCGAGATGCATTTCCTGCCGGATGTGTACGTGCCTTGCGAGATTTGTAAAGGCAAGCGTTACAACCGTGAGACGCTGGAAATCAAGTACAAGGGCAATAGCATCGCCGATTTACTGGATATGACGATCGAGAATGCGGCCGACTTCTTCCGCAACGTCCCGAAGATTTACCGCAAGCTGCAAACGCTGCTAGATGTCGGCCTCGGTTATATGAACATGGGCCAACCAGCGACAACGCTGTCTGGTGGCGAGGCTCAGCGCGTTAAGCTTGCCTCCGAGCTTCACCGTCGGAGCACTGGCCGCACGTTCTACATTCTGGATGAGCCAACGACCGGCTTGCATATGGACGATGTAGACCGCCTGTTGGTCGTGTTGCATCGTCTGGTCGACTCTGGAGAATCCGTACTCGTTATCGAGCATAGTCTGGACGTTATCAAAACGGCCGACTACCTTATCGATCTTGGACCAGAGGGCGGCAGCGGAGGCGGCACAATCGTCGGCATCGGCTCACCGGAGGAGCTCGTCAAGGTAAAAGGTTCCTATACCGGCAAGTATCTCGGTCCGATACTGGAACGCGACCTGCAGCGCACACGCGAGGCGCGTGTCAAAGCCGAGGCACTGCAAGCGGCTGCCGAAGTCAGCGCTGCGTTGGAGCCAGCTTCTGAACGCAAAACGTCCAAGCGCGGAGCAGGTAGCTCCAGCGACGCTGACGGAGCGATGCTGGCGGCGGAGAGCACCGCCCCATACGAGGCGGCTCCCGCACCCAAGAAGCGCGGCCGCAAGCCCAAGGATACAAGCTCCCAATAAGGAGTTCTCGGGCGTGAGCGGGGAACCCAGTCAAATATAACAAGCAAGAGGCCCATCCAACTGACGTCGGATGGGCCTCTTGCTTTATTTTATGCAGTTAACTAACTTAAACCTGAGCTCAGACTGCTTTAGCAGCGGCGAGAATATCGGTGAGCTTCTCTTGGAAGGACGGCACTCCGACGCGGTTTACGTAGTTATGGAACGTCTCGCCTTGCTGGCGACCTTCCCTGTAAAACTCGATCAGCTGAGCGAGCACAGCTGGTACGTCAGTACTTTTGACGCGGCCCTTCAACGGTTTGTTGAAGGTTGCACCTGGACCAAGGATACCGCCTACAGCAATGTCGAACGCGTCGACAGTGCCCTCTGGCGTTTTGACGAGTGAGCCCTGTAGACCAAAGTCAGCAATATGCTTCTGGCCGCAGCCGTTCGGGCAGCCGATGAAGTGGATGCGAATCTTCTCGTCTAGTTCAACATGCTCATCGAGATATTCAGCCACGTGGCGCGCGAATTCTTTGGTCTCAACGATGGCCAGATTGCAGAATTCGTTGCCGGTGCAGCTAACGGTGCGACTCATGAAAGGCTTCGGATTCGGCGTCAAACGCTGCAGCACAGGAGCGGCTAAAGCGGCTTCGAGATCCTCATCCTTAAAACCGGTAAGAATAATGTTCTGCGACATTGTGGTGCGGATTTTACCTTCACCATATTGATCGGCGATGTCGCAAAGCTGCTCCAGCTCATCCGAGTTGGTGCGGCCGACAGGAACGTTCAGGCCGATGTAGTTGCGGCCGTCCTTTTGCTTATGCACACCGTCGAAATAAGCAGCCTGCCAGCCCAGCGTTTTGCTCGTTCCTTTGGAAGGCATGTCGCCGATCAGCTTGAGCAGCTCTTCTTGGAACTTCTCCGGTCCCCAGTCTGCAACGAGAAACTTAAGCCGCGCGTGATGGCGCTTCTCGCGGTAGCCATGATCGCGGAACAGTGTCGTTACGCCAATCGCAACTTTCAACGCTTCTTCCGGACGAACGAAGATGTCGAGCTCTTTTGCCAGGTAAGGCTTGGCGCTCAGTCCGCCGCCGACCCATGCATGGAAGCCAATTACTTCTTGGCCGTCGATTTCCTTAATAGCAGGAGTGAAGGCCAAATCGTTGATTTCCGCATGTGCGTTGTTGTAGATGTTGGCGGAGATGGACATTTTGTACTTACGCGGCAGGTTGGAGAACTCGCGGTTCATCAGGAAGTAATCATTCACTTCCTCTACGAGCGCAGTTGTATCCATCAGTTCGTCTTTGTCGATGCCTTGCAGCGGATTGCCGACAATCGTACGTGGGCAGTCACCGCAGGACTCGTAGCTGTACAGACCGACTTCTTCGAGGCGCTTGAAAATGTCAGGCATATTCTCAATGCGCAGCCAGTGGTACTGAATCGCCTGACGTGTCGTTACGTCGATTAGATCCCGGCCGTAATCGCGGCCAATCGAAGCAAGGGCGCGTGTCTGTGCGGTCGTCAAGACGCCTGCATTGATACGAATCCGCATCATGAAGTAGCCATCACGTGGCTTTTGCTCGTAGACTCCTGCCCATTTGAAACGGTTCATATCATCCTCAGGAATGGAGTCATACCCTTCCAGAGCATACTTTTCAATAATGGTACGGATTACATCGAGTCCGTCTTTCTCAATCTTCCAAAGTTCCATTTTATTCAGCTTGGATGGATCACTCATCCACGGCGTTTCGTAAGCCATTCGTTATGAACCTCCTCTAAAATGCTGGCCCGTTCAAATTCCGATAAAAAAGGTGTGATTATACTAATCCGATCGTACCATAACGGGATTCAAATGGGAACAAATGTGGGGGAGCTCGCTATAACGATTGCTGATGGGGATCATTGGGTTTTTTTATAATCCCCAAGAATAGGAAGAGCATTATTGTCGCACGCTATATGGTGACAAATTTGTGGCAAACCGGTTACAGAGCGAAAACATCTTGCATCCAAGCCGCCTAAAAGATACCATAGTTTATATGAAGTGCGAGTTCAAAAAAGGTCATCATTCAGCACCGAGAAGGTTGTGAGAACCAGAAGAAGGAGGAGCGGAGTGTAGGCAAACCTACATGAGCACCGGACTTCGAAGGTGAACACAAGATTCGATGTCGAGTTGGCTTCCTGCTTTACTTCGTGATCAATGGGGGGCTTTTTGAACAACCTCATGAAGTCTTAGAGAAATGGTCATGATGTAGCCGACTATCCATCCGCCGGCAGGAACTTGCTGCGGCGCGGTACGGAAGCGGTCTCAAGCCAGCATTTTAATCCGGGAGGTAGCACCCCATGTATCTTGCAGCAACAGAAACGGCGGAAGCCGTAGCAACATCGAGCACGTTCAATACATTCGACATCTTTATGGTTCTGTTCACGATTCTGATTGCAATCGGATTTGTGCGCCTGGTAGTCCAGAAGCAGAAGAACATTTTTGCGATTGGCTGGACGGCAGCTTGTCTGCTCGTTTTCCTGATTGTCGATTTCTTCATGGTTAAAATTTGGTTTGGCCTCTAAGCCATTCCTGAATGCTCGTACATACAGCGGTTGATGCGCACGTAATGGAATAGCGGCTCAACCGGCCTTGAGCACGACAAAAAGGCTTCCCTTCGGCATAATGCCGCTAGGGAAGCCTTTTTACCTACTTAGAATCCGAACAGTTATACCCACCACATCTCGCCAAGCGGCTCGCGGATAAGTACCTGCTGCAGATTGGAAACGGCTTTGCTGAAGCCTTCTTCCACGCTCATGAGGCCGTCTTCATGCTCGATGCTGACGACATAGTCATAACCGACGAGACGCAATGCGCTAATAATATCCGCCCATACTTTGAGATCGTGGCCGAAGCCGACAGAGCGGAACTGCCAAGCGCGGTCCAGCATCAGAGCATAGGACTGCATGTCGGTTACGCCATGTTTGTTGACATTGATCGGGTCAATAGTCGTATCCTTAGCATGGAAATGATGAATGGCTCCTTCGCGTCCAAGAATATGGATCGCTTGAACCGGATCAATTCCTTGCCACCACATGTGGCTCGGATCGAGGTTGGCGCCGATTGCTTTGCCGGTCGCTTCGCGCAGGCGAAGCATCGTAGCTGGCGTGTGGACGGAGAATCCGCCATGCAGCTCAAGGCCGATTTTAATGCCTGCTGCCTCGGCGATGCCATTGATTTCGCTCCAATAAGGAATGACCTTTTGTTCCCACTGCCACTTGAGCACTTCTTGAAAATCATTCGGCCAAGGAGCGACAGGCCAGTTCGGGTATTTAGCGTCTTCATGGTCGCCCGGCAAGCCGGAGAATGTGTTAACGACCGACACCTCAAGGCGGTTAGCCAGTTCAATCGTTTTGCGAATGATCGTGTCATGCTCGGTGGAGATGGCCTTTTGTGGATGAAGCGGATTGCCATGGCAGCTCAGGGCGCTGATCATCAGGCCGCGAGATTCTACTGCCTGCTTGAAGGCGCGGCGCTTGCCGTCATCGGCGAGCAGCTCGTCCAGATCAAGATGCGGGCTTCCTGGATAGTTGCCGGTTCCGATCTCGAGGGCGTCTAGCCCTTTGGATGCGATGTAGTCCAAGGATTCCTCGAACGATTTTTGGGCAAAAAGAACAGAGAATACGCCAAGTTTCATAAGGGTAACCTCCCAATGGGATGATAGTAGCACTAAAGTTCCAAACGCACTCATTATACCATGGGCTGAAGAAGCAATTCAGTGCTGGGGCTCTATCCGGCAAAATTGCATAAGAAGTGGACAAAGGAGAGATGAACATGAATGGACCGGTTGCTCTGCTGCTGGCGCATCCTGATGATGAAACGTTTCTGGCGGCAGCATTAATACGTACTCTGGCGAATAGGGGAGAAGCACCCGTGTTGCTCGTCGCGACTCGTGGTGATGCAGGCTTGAGGGGCAGCCAGCAGGCACGGTTGCTCGGCAGCAACCTCGGAGCTGAGCGAGAGCGGGAGTTAGCTGAAGCGGCTGCTATTTTGGGTATAAAAGAGGTCGGCCATCTCGGCTACCCCGACGGATGTCTTGCCGAGGCCGACGAAGATGAGGTAATTCGGCAGGTGGCTGAATATTTGGCCGTTCATAAACCGGCGGCGCTCGTTACGTTCCCTCTTGATGGAGGAAACGGTCATCCTGACCATATGGCCATTTCGCGGATTGGCACGAGATTGGTCAAGGATGGGCATATACCTGGACTTCGGCAGTTGTATTATGTAGGCTCACTGGCTTTGCATGAGCAAGGCCGTAAGGAGGCGCTAGTGCTGGACACGGCGCTCCATTGGGACGTCAAAGCAGCGGCTCTGGCTGCGCATCGTTCTCAAGCCGATACGATCTCGCGTTATTTCGGCGATCTATCCGCTCCTCCTGTAGAGTGGCAGCACGAGCGGTTCTACTTGGCTTGGGAGGACGGTAAGGACTGGCCTTGAGGTTAGTGGATGCAAAATGGCTTCGCCAAAGGCGAAGCTGTATTTGCAATTATGCGCAAAAAAGCTTCGCCAAAGGCGAAAGCTGTATTTGTAATTATGCGCAAAAAAGCTTCGCCAAAGGCGAAAGCTGTATTTGTAATTATGCGCAAAAAAGCTTCGCCAAAGGCGAAAGCTGTATTTGCAATTATGCGCAAAAAAGCTTCGCCAAAGGCGAAAGCTGTATTTGTAATTATGCGCAAAAAAGCTTCGCCAAAGGCGAAAGCTGTATTTGCAATTATGCGCAAAAAAGCTTCGCCAAAGGCGAAAGCTGTATTTGTAATTATGCGCAAAAAAGCTTCGCCAAAGGCGAAAGCTGTATTTGCAATTATGCGCAAAAAAGCTTCGCCAAAGGCGAATTTGTAATTATGCGCAAAAAAGCTTCGCCAAAGGCGAAAGCTGTATTTGCAATTATGCGCAAAAAAGCTTCGCCAAAGGCGAAGCCATTGTGTAGAGAAACTTTAGAGACACCTAGATAGAACCTGGCTTCCGTGGGCCAACGAACCGTTTTTTGTACGATTTATCGTACAAAAAACGGTTAGGAGCCGCCGCTTTTCAATACTTTGTGTGATAAAACATACAAAACCGAGCTTTCGTCGTTTATGCCCAGCCAATTTGTATGATTTATCGTATAAAATCCAGAAAATCAGCACGGACCGATTGCACTTTGAGTGAAAAATCATACAAATTGTGCAGGACCATATCAATACTAATGACATCGCTGTATAGCCCGACCAAATGGGCAGATTGTGGTTGAAGCAATGCCGAGAGGCAAGTAGCCGGCAGAGATAAGCAGGATACGCATGCAGGGCTACCCAACGGATATTCACCAATCGCGAAGCTGTATCTGCAATTATGCGCAAAAAAGCCTCGCCAGCGGCGAGGCTGCTTTTGCAAATGTAAGTAAAAACAGCCTCGCCAGGGGCGGGACAATATTTGCGAATGTAAGCAAAAGTTGTCCTCGCCAGCGGCGAGGCTGATATAAATTAAAAAGGAAATTACTTTTTCAGTTCTTGAGGAAGCTTTTGAGCTCCAATATTTCCTTTGATTATAGTTGAAAAAACAACTGCGCTGATGCTAAGAAATGATGCTACTGCGTAGGTCCATTTCTTCATGCCGACTCACCTCCTTTCAGAACAAATAGCATTGTAATTGCCTGTAATAGGAGTACCCAAGCGTACAGCTCCGATTGGAAGTGTAAATTAATGAGGGCAAGCAAAACGGCTGTAACCTTGAAGTAAGGGTGAAAACGTGGATTAAGTCTCGTTGTATCGGTTCTATACGCTGGAGCGCGCCAAAGGAATATTAAAGCGCTGGAGAGCGTCAATAACGTTATGCCTATTGTCGAAAGCGACAATTGAGGCACAATGGAGAACAGAATGACGGAGATGACAACACACACATCCAACGACTTAAAATGGTAGCCGCCAGAGAAGAAGCGGATCACATTAAATAGAATCATGACCAGAATCGTGTCGATTAGCTCGTTTGTGGCCCAGCCTACTAACACAACCAAAAGCAGTGTAGCAAAAAAATTAAAATACACACCCAGAGCATAGGCCATAATGTTTACGTTGGCTGTCTCTGGGTGTGTATGCTTTTGTTTAATTTTTTGAGCGCATATTATCGACAATTGCTCCAGCATCATCGGGTCCCTCGCCTAGTCCTTTTTTTTCGTTTTGATAAAAAAGGTATAGCATTGATCCCATAGCAATTACGGAACAAGCATAAGAGAAGGTTATCCAGCCGTTCAGCGTAAGAAAGAGCGAAAAAGCAATATTGATTATTCCTGTCGCTAATGCGATGAACAGCACTTCATACTTAGGTGATAAATAATGAAGCTTTTCACTAAAGTTATGAGGCGCAACGGGAATAAAACGGAAGCCTTTGTTGGCCAAGAACATGACAATACCGAACAGAAATGCAAACGAATCGGTAAGGATTTGAAGCAGGAAAATTAAGCCCGTATTATCCGTGACAGTTGATGAAGGCAGAAAATCCAGCTTAGTCAAGAGTATGTAGAGCGTAAACTGTAAAGGCAAAAAGAGCATATAACCTGAAGAGATAACCAGCATCGCCCAAAACAATCTAAATTTTAAGATAAACACCGCAGTCAACGTGAAAATAATGAAATGAGTCGGTAGATCAAAAATCGACCAGTTCATAACCATACGGTTGAAGTAGGAAACGAACGTGATGGCTACTGATGAACCGAGTAAAACGACCCAATGGCGAAAAATCGGGATTCGGAAAAGCGAAAAAGCAAGAACCCAAGTTGCTAAAGCGTCAAACAAGCCGAGTAAGATGTAAATCAGATGAGAAATCATGATGTAAGGCACCTACTTAAACTTTCTAGTATTAATCTTGGGTAAAGCCTTCTTCTGAGTCTAGTATAGCAAGCGATGGAAGACATGCATATAGAAATTTTATTGCATGATTAATGGTTAAATATTACATTTTAATGAGTGGTTTAATAGGAATAAAGGCGCAATCTCGCCCTTGCACCCCACAGCACGCTTATGATATGATTTGTAAAATTTTATCCCGCCATCAAGCCGATGAAGAGAATCCAACTCTGAGGCGTTTTCGTCAAGGAATGCCGAGGCATTCCCTAAGTTTTCCGGACCGCCCGTTACCGCGGAACCAAAGTGGACTGAATGCCGGAAGGCATTCGTCAAATTGGGTGGCACCGCGAGTCGTAAGCGCTCCTCGTCCCAAACCGGCGAGGGCGCTTTTTGTGTTTTTCCAAAACGGCAAGAGGGAAGGAAGCGGGCAGGATGATGGATTTGCAATGGGTTCGTGAGAACAGCGAAGAGGTACAGAAGGTTGCCAAGCTCAAGGGGTTAGACTTTGAGGTGGAGGAGTTGCTTGAGGCGGATGCTGAACGGCGCAAGTTGCTGGGACAAGTGGAGGAGTTGCGGCGACATAGAAACATGCTGGCGGAGGGGATTGCGACTGCCATGCGCGAGGGCAGGGCACTGGATGCGAAATCGCTCAAAGACACTGGCCGGCTGACGGGCAAGCAACTAGGCGAACTTGAGCCAAGGCTTGCACAGTTGGAGGCCAATCTGCAGCGGTTGCTCCTTGCAGCGCCCAATGTCATTTCGCCTGATACGCCTATGGGAAGCTCGGATGCACATAATGTGGAAGTGGGACGCTGGGGGGAACCGCAAGAGTTCAGCTTCACGCCGCTTGACCATATTGAGCTTGGTGAGCGGCATGACTTAGTCGATCTCGCCCGTGGCGCTAAGACAGCTGGTTCGCGCAGCTATTACCTTAAAGGGGCTGGAGTGCTGCTGCATCGAGCTGTTCAGCAGTTAGCGGTGGATCGACTGCTTGCAACGGGTTTTACACTGCTTGAGGTTCCAGTTATGGCTCGTGTTTCGGCATTCCAACAGACGGGATTTTTCCCTGCGGGGGAAGATCAGGTTTATGCGCTGGAAAGCGAGGATTTAAGGTTGACGGGGACATCGGAGGTGGCGCTTGTCAATTACTACAGCGGAGAGGTGCTGGAGCTGACGGAACCGATCCGACTTGCTGCCGCTTCGGCTTGTTTCCGTAGCGAGGCTGGATCGGCAGGACGCGATACGCGCGGTTTGTACCGCGTCCATCAGTTTGCCAAAGTCGAGCAGGTCGTTATTTGCAAAGCGGAGCTTGAGACAGCAGAGCTCATGCTGCAGGAAATAACGCGACATGCTACTGAACTGCTGCAGTTATTAGAACTGCCATATCGGATCATGGGCGTATGTGTCGGTGATATGTCGGCCAAAACCTACAAACAATTCGATCTTGAAACGTGGATGCCCGGGCGTGGAGCATACGGTGAGACACATTCGTCGTCGCTGCTGCTGGATTATCAGGCTAGACGTGCTGGAATCCGCTATCGAGACGAGGATGGAAACTTGCGGTTTGCCTATACGCTGAACAATACAGCGGTGGCCTCGCCGCGCATTCTCATTCCGCTGCTGGAGAACCATCAGCAAGAGGATGGTTCGATCCTCATTCCTGAAGCTCTGCGCCCATATATGAATGGGGTTGAGCGGCTGGTCGCCAAAAGCAATTAATTCGAAAGTCCGACCTCCACAACAAGAGGTCGGACTTTTTTTATCCTTTTACAGCTCCAGCCGTTAAGCCGGCAACCATATACTTTTGGAAGAAGAGGAACAGAATCACAATCGGAACCGTCGCCGTTAAACACACGGTCATAATGTTAGCCCAATCATACGACACCTCGCCCATATACCGGACGGAAATGCCGGGATTCAATGTTCGCAGATGATCTTTGTTAATGAGCGTCAGGGAGTACAGCAAATCATCCCATGAGAGGATAAACGTATAGATTCCGACCGAGAAAATGCCTGGCTTGGACAGCGGGAAAATAATGCGGAACAAAATTCCGAACCGGCTGCAGCCATCGATTTTTGCCGCTTCCTCCAGTGCTACCGGGATACCGTCAAAGAAAACTTTGATCATCCAAATCGAGAAGGGCAATGAAGCTGTCGTCAAGGCAAGGATGAGCCCGAACTGGGTATTGAGCAATCCGTACGATTTGTACATGGCATAAAGCGCGATGAGCAAGGAAACCACCGGCAGCATCTGGGTTGATAAGATGGAGAACATCAGGAAGTTTTTGAATTTAAAATGGAATCTGGAGAAACCGTAACCGGCAAACATCGCGAAAAGCAGGGTGATGAGCGTGGTGCTTGCGCTTACAACAAGGCTGTTCTTGTAGTACACAAGGAAGATGTTGTCGGATAGTAATTTAACATAGTGAGTAATGGTAGGCTGAGAGGGTACCCACTCCGGTGGAATTTTGAACAACACGGAATTGTCTTTGAAGGATGTGACGAGCATCCAGTACAGCGGGAAGATCAGAAACAGAAGAAACAGGAGCAAGCCCGCATATTGGCCCAGGTTAGGCAGCAATTTTTTGTTTGACTGATTTTGACTTAACACGGCGTTTCCCCCTTCCGGATTCGTCTTCTTCCCCAATGGAGAATAATTTGTTGTACAGACTGGAAATCAGAATCATAATAATGAGCCACAATGCGCCAATCGCCGCACCTTTGCCCAAATCGAGCTGAACAAATGCTGTTTTATAGCTGTAGATAGCCAGCGTTGTTGTTTTATCTAAAGGTCCGCCACCCGTCATAATCCAGAACAACGGGAACATTTTGAAGTTTTCGATGATGGAAATGAGTGTGACTGTTTTGATATTGTTTTTAAGCATCGGCAACGTAATATGCAGTAAAGTCTGTGTACGATTGGCGCCGTCAATCCGGGCTGCTTCGTACATATCTTCAGAAATTCCTTGCATGCCTGCAAGCAACATAATGCTCATGAAAGGCAGTTGACGCCAAAGCGCTGTGACGATGACAGCAGGAAGTGCCAAATCAAGATTGGTCAGCCAGTTTTTTGGAGCGTTGATAAGATTCAGCTCTTGAAGCACATAGTTGACGAGTCCATACTGGGGCTGGAACAACCACATCCATAACAAAGCGGACACGATTGTAGGTACGATCCACGGAATAAGAATCAACGTTCGGAAAAGCTTTTTAAAGCGGATGTTGGAATTCAATAGAAGCGCCAAAAACAGGCCTAAAACAAATTGGATGCTGACAATACAAAGCACATACGTCAAGGTTACGCGAAGCGCGTTGAAAAACTCTCCGTCTTTAAAAATTCCCGCGTAGTTCGCAAAATCATTCCAAGGCTGTACCTTCATGCGAAGCAGCGTGACATCGAAAAAGCTCATATAGATCGATTTCACAATTGGAATTCCGATCGTAAACAGCAACACAGCGAAAGCAGGTACGATTAAGAGTAGTAGAAACAGGCGATCCTTGGCCATTTCAGAAATCCCGAGCCCTTTTTCTCTCATGTGCAATCCCCTCCTGTCTAAGTGCTCGGTAGAGGAAAAATCCTCGAAGGGATCCTTCCTCCCGAACTTTGTTTAATTTACTTCAAGGTTGTTTTTAACTTCGCATCTAGTTGTTCAGCGGCCTTTTCTGGGGTTGCCGTTTCCGTTACTACTGTGAGCAGCGCATCTGCAATATCGATATACCCTTGCTCCATGCCTGGATGGTTTTTAGGGAGCGGCTTAATCGTTTTCATTTGTTCCTGAAGCACTTTATCGTAATCGCTGTCCGCGAACAAACCGCTAAGCGATTGACGCGCGGAGAATACGTCACTTTGATTGTGATAGATCGTCATAGCTTCTTTGTCCGTCAAATATTTGATGAAGTCGGCTGCAGCTTGTTTGTTTTTGGACGTCTCGGAAATGACGAGTCCATGCGCTTCGCCAATCGAAACGCTCTCGCCGGACGGACCTGCAGGTACGAGACCGGCTCCCCATACTTTGTCAAACTCCTCGCCTTTGCCACTCAGATTACGGAATACGGCTTTGCCGTAGTAGCCATCGATATACATGCCGAGGCGGCCAATCGAGAACAGGTTTCTCAAGTCTTTCAGCTTTGCTCCGGAAGGGCTGATACCATCTTTCACTAAACCTTTATAGTAATTGAGGGTTGCAACCATTTCTGGCGTATTGGCATTAACTTTTCCATCTTTATCCATAATCGATCCGCCGAATGTATACAGGTTCCGCAAGGAGACTAAGCCATTGATGGCTAGTTTATCGCTAGGCTCGCCGAATCCGTAGATGCTCTCGCCCGAATCTGTTTTCAACTTCGAAAGAGCTTTTGCCGCTACCAGCATTTCGTCCATGGTTTTAGGCGCTTCAGGTTTAAGTCCAGCTTTGGCAAACAGCTCTTTGTTCCAATAAAGGACATAAGGCGTTGATGCCCAAGGGACACCCATAAGTTTGCCGTCGTAGGAGAAATCCTCTTTAAAGCTCGGCAGCAGATCATCGACGTATTCTTTGCCCATCAAATCATCGAGCGGGGTAACAATATCCGATGCCGCATAGGAACCGAACCAGGCTGGGAAGGTTTGCATGATGTCCGGCGCGTTGTCTGTTGAAGCCATAACAAATGTTTGTTGTTTGATGTCACCAAAAGGAATGCCGATGAACTCGATTTTTACATTTGGATTTTTGGTTTCGTAGTTTTTAACCATTTCTTCTAAAGCAGGTTTTGTTGCCGCTTCGCTGATGCTCCATGAAGCAAAGGTCAGCGTGATTGGCTCACTGGGAGATCCCGTTGTGGCTGGCGCTTTCGAATCCGATTCTGTCCCACATGCTGCAAGTGTGCTTGCCAATACTACAGATAAAGTTAGTAGAGCTGTTTTTTTCGTTTTCATCCTCTTTATCCTCCCCTGTGTAGCTGCAGTTGCAAAACGTTGTGCATACCTATATTCTGCAAGAAGAAAGCGGGAGAAGATATGCCCAATGCAGGACTCTCGTGTACAAATCATCACTTTTGGAATCCATAACTTCTGACATGATTCAATAAATCGTGACTTATCTCGTATAGACATACAAGAATGGAAGCATCTGTGGCATAATGTGAATACAAAAAATCAAGCAGGTGATGACGCTGGCCACTGTCTTCCATATCCGCAATTATTTAAAAGGATTGCCGCGAGTTTTCTGGACCTATTTGATCTCTTATTTAGTCGTTATTCTGCTGCCTATCGTAACTTTGAGCTATGCGGCTTACAGCTTTACCGTTTCAACTTTAGAGGATGAATTGAGCCGAGCGACTCTCCATTCTGCGAAGCAAAAAACGGCTTCTATTGAGAAGACGATTGAGACCATGCAGTCCATTGCTGTACGCATCGGTTTGGACGGACGTATTGCCAGCTATGTCAACGATCCCAGCAATCAATATTTGCTAAATGAAACACGAGAAATACTGAAAACGTTTGCAGAAACAAATGAAGCGATAGAATCCATCGACTTTTACGCGACTGGAGCAAATTTGATCCTTTCCTCAGACGGTTACACTCGAACGTATGGGCAATCGAAGCAGGATGTATGGATTGAAAAGGGGCTATCATCTAAAGAATCAGGCCTATGGCTCAGTTCACGTGACGGGGTTGAGTATGACAAAATCATTACCTATGCGTTGAAAGTTCCTGTTCACCGAAAGGACTTTAAAGGCCTTGTAGCTGTCCATATGCGTGAATCTCCATTAAAAAGCATGTTACAAAAGATGGAAGGCAACCCGTACACAACGACCTATATCCTGGATCAAGAGGGCAATGCCATCTCTTCCTCTTCTTCCACGCCGCTTGACCCGGAGCATGTGCGTCTCATTTTCTCCGAAAGCAGCAAGGCGCAGGGTGAGATCGGCTACACGATGATGAATCAGTCGCGGGATAAAGAGCTTGTCGCTTATGTCAAAACACTTCATACGAAGTGGAGTATCGTGTCCGAGACGCCGTTGCAATATTTACTTTCCAAGCTGTCTTATATTCGCAATGTAGCATGGGCGACCTGTATTCTCCTTGTTGTACTCGGTATTATATTGTCCTATTTCATGTCGAGAAAAATGTACAGCCCAATTAAAACATTAATGGACAAAACGCTTCCTTATAACAAAAAAGGGGAGACAGGCATTCAGGAAGGCCCGCGGAAAAATGAGCTAGAGACTATTTCCTATATTCTCGACAATGTCTTTCGTAAAAATGAAGACTGGGAGCAGCAATTTCGGATGAATTTGCCTGTACTTCGTGAGCGATTTTTGCTGTCTCTCCTTAATAATAAGTACAGCAGCATCCATGAATTGAACGGTAAACTTGAGTTTTTGCAGATTCATTTTCCGCATCAGGAGTTGGTCATCTTCCTCATTGAGATCGATGAATACAGCCTGCTCGTGGACAGCTATTCGGTCGCCGATCAAAATCTGTATAAGTATGCGATTATGAATATTGCTGAGGAAATTGCTGCGGCCAATTATATATGTCTGACAGCAGAGTCGGATGAGAACCAGCTTGTACTGCTCGTCAATCTGAATGCGGGTTCGAATGAGCAGCAGTTAAAAGAGAAACTGACTGTGCTCGGAGAAGAGATTAAACATACGATTTATCAATTGCTTAAACTATCCGTGACGATCGGCATTGGCAATTCCTACTCGCAAATCATGCAGGCACATTATTCGTATAAAGAAGCCAGCGAAGTTATTAGGGCGAAACTCGTGGCGGGTACAAATACGGTGCTTCTGTATGAGGATCTCATCAAGGAAGCGGATTATGAGTTTTATTTGCCGCCTCATTTTTCGAATCACATGATCAACTTCTTGAAAGCCGGGCAATTGGAAGATGCACTTTCGAGCTTGGAAGAGCTGTATCACCAGATTAAAGTTCGGACGAAGTTGAATGAGGAAGTTATATTCCGTACCTACAGTCTCATTGTTGAAGATATTTTACGAAACTTGCACGAATTGAATGTGAACACGGAGAAGGTTTTCGGAAGGAACCACAATCTTTTCCGCGAGCTTGCTTCCAAAGAGACGATCAAAGCCATTCATGAATGGATAAACGGGATCGTGAAAAGAATCTACGAAGTAATGCAACTGCAGCAACCAAAAAAGAATGCTTATATCGAGACGGTTGTTGCCTTTATGGATCAGAATTATCATCTGGATCTGTCCGTGGAGACGATTTCGGAGCAGGTGAACCTGCATCATGCCTATTTAAGCCGGATGTTCAAACAAGAAATGGGTAAAACAATATTGGAGTATTTGACCATTAAACGTTTAGAAGCGAGCAAAACGCTGATGAAGGAAACCGAGCAAACGATTAATGAAATTGCTGCAAGTGTCGGTTACAACAACGTAAACAGCTTTATCCGCTTTTTCAAACGGTATGAAGGCTTAACTCCAGGGGATTATAGGAAGTCCAATCGGTAAATTAATTAAAGATGACCAGCCAAACCTCCGTTTGGCTGGTCATTTCTATTGGCTCCCAGTTCGAGCTATTTCCCATTCATAATTTCTTTTAGTCATATATCGCTCAATTGACTAACAAACCAACAATGTGATAATCTTCCATTTATAGGGATTAACATAATATAGATGAAAGTCGGGGGAAATCCTGAATAAGAAAATCGTATGCTTAGGAATCTTAACTCTTTCACTAGCCGCTTCCATTACGGTATCCGCCTCTGCTCCAGTAAAAACAAGCGAACCTTTTTCATTAAAAAATGCAGCGCCAATTTTCGTCGGATCAAAAGGACTACTCCTTGCTCCAATAAAGACCGGATTAAATACATCCTTCAAGTCTAATCCAAGTTTAAAAAGCAAATTCAAAGTTGAATCTGGTTTTGGGCATATCAAATTGACGTTTCACAACAGAAGTATTAACCCACTTAAAGTAACGCTGGAGCATAGGGATACAGGGCTATTGTATTTTAGTCGTATAATAGATGGGAATAGTGAACTTACTTGGACAAATTTTGATCAATCGTGGCCACAAGGAATGCGTGGCGGAGAATATGTTCTTCAGTGGCTAGGTGGCAAGTTCGAACCTAATGGAATTGTTTATGTCAAAACAGCTAATGAAATAAGTGATCTGATTGATCAAAAATAATATCCACTATGTCGATCAAAGAGAGCTTCCGCGGGAAAAAGCGCCGGGGCTCTTTTTTTAATCATTTTTGCGTGTGTCCTCTCTTACTTCTATTTACTCAATTGGCTCCCCCACCTGAACTTGCCAGTGTGTGATTTCATCGTAAAAGCTTGGTCAAGCGGCTGCTACTCTGCTACACTAACAGTATATAGGCCGCCTCTCGCGGCCAAGCTTATTTTTATCTAGAAGAAGTTGCATGAGATGAAGCTATATATGATGAACTAGAGAAACGAGCGTGGAAGCGGAGAGAACCGGTCCTTCTGTAGAAGCAGCGCGTTCGCCTTTGTAGGCAGATTTCCCCCTTATAAGGGATAGGAATCAAGGAATCTGACTACAAGAGCGATCGGAAGAAGGATTGGTTCGCGCAGCAAACTCCGCTCTTACATTTCTCAGTTCAGTTTATATAGTTAAGATATGGAGGCAAACAAAAGGCATGACCTTATCGATACAAAGGCAAGACGTTGAGCTGCTGGCCCCGGCTGGTGATTGGGATTGCATGAGGGCGGCGGTCGCGAACGGAGCGGACGCCGTTTTCTTCGGCGTCGAGAAGTTCAACGCTCGGGCACGCGCTAACAACTTCCGCATGGACGAGCTGCCGGAGATTATGGGTTTCCTGCATCGCTACGGCGTGAAGGGCTTCCTGACGTTTAATATATTGGTGTTCGAGGATGAGCTGCGGGATGCCAAAGCTCTTATCGACGCTTGCATTGATGCGGGCGTAGATGCGGTCATCGTGCAGGATCTTGGCCTGGTCAAGTTGATCCGCGAGATTTCGCCGGATTTCCCTATCCACGGCTCAACTCAGATGACGATCACATCGCCTGAGGCGGTGGAGTTCACGAAGCCGTTCGACATCGAGCGCGTTGTACTTGGCCGCGAGAACAATCTCAAGCAGATCCGCATGATCGGTGAAAAAGCAAAACTTCCCATGGAGGTATTTGTGCATGGCGCTTTATGCGTCAGCTATTCCGGTCAATGCCTCACCTCGGAAATGTGGGGCGGCCGCTCCGCCAACCGCGGCGAGTGCGCGCAGGCTTGTCGTCTGCCGTATGACCTGATGGTCGACGGCGAGCAAAAACCGATGGGCGACATCGCTTATCTGCTTTCCCCCAAGGACCTTGCGGCGATTGATCTCGTACCTGAACTGATCGAAGCGGGAGTAAGCTCTTTTAAAATTGAGGGACGTCTCAAGACGCCGGAGTACGTGGCCAACGTTGTCTCCAAATACCGCAAAGCGATTGACGCCTACTTCGATGGCGACCAAAGCGGCCCGACTCGCGAAGAAGTACGTGAGTTGCAGCAAAGCTTCTCGCGCGGTTTCACACATGGCTTCCTTGGCGGAACGAACCACAAAGAGCTCGTAGATGGTTCATTCCCCAAAAGCCGCGGCGTTTATCTCGGCCGGGTGGAGCGAGTGCTGCGTGATGGTGTTGTTTGCCGCATTGAAGCTCCGCTCAAGCGCGGTGACGGCATCGTATTCGATGCTGGAGATCCGACTCAGAAGGAAGAAGGCGGTCGTGTTTATGACATCCGCCGTCAAGGAGTTAAGCTTGAGGGTGAAGCTGCTGAAGGTACCGTGCTGGACATCGTACCTGGGCGTAATGACGTCAACCTACAGCGGGTGAAAGCCGGCGATCGCATTTGGAAAACGAATGATCCTGCGCTGGACCGCCGTTTGCGTGCAACGTTCGAGACGGATAAGCCATACCGGGTATTCCCGCTGGCGCTGCGTGTTGAGGGTCGTGAAGGCGAGCCGATGCGTACGTGGTGGACCGATGTGCAAAAGGGAACAACCGTGCAAGTCGACAGCGAGCTGTTGCTGGAGAAGGCGTTAAAACGTCCAATGGACCGGGCGCTGCTTGAAGATCAGCTCGGCCGACTTGGCGGCACTTTGTTCCAGCTTGATCAGCTTGAAGTGGAGCTGGAAGGCGATCTAATCGTACCGGTTCGTGAGCTCAATCGATTGCGCCGCGAAGCGGTTGAGCAGCTTGATGGCGAACGGCCAAAGCCGCCGGTATACGTGAAGCGCGAGGTTGATTTGCTCGCCGGCGCACGTTCACTGGAGCAGCGGGCAATTGATGCTGCTGTCAAAGCTGGCTCTGGAGCGGCCCGCCTAACGGCGTTATGTCGTACGCTTGATCAGGTTAAGGCGGCATGCCTTACCGATGTTGAGATGATCTACGCTGACTTTGAGTTCATCAAGCAATTCCCGGCGGCGATTGAGGCAGCTCGTGCTGCGGGCAAGCCGATCGCATTAGCGACACCGCGCATCCATATGCCGAATGAGAATGGCTACCATGCCAACATTTTGCGCCTGAAGCCGGATGCTGTGCTTGTACGCAACACGGGCGCGCTGTATTATTACTTGCGTGCCCGCGCTGAGCGTCCAGAAGAGCCTTTTCCACAGCTGATCGGAGACTTCTCGCTCAACATTGCCAATCACAAAGCAGTGGAGCTGTTCCGCGAAGCCGGATGCGATCTGCTTACGCCGTCGTATGACTTGAATATCCAGCAGATGGTCGATCTGCTCCGCCGCACTTTGGAGCCGGATGCGCTGGAGATCGTTATTCACCAGCATTTGCCGATGTTCCATACGGAGCATTGTGTGTACTGTACTTTCATCAGCGAGGGAACGGACTTTACGAACTGCGGACGTCCTTGTGAGGAGCATAATATTTCCCTGCAAGATCGCATCGGTATGTCCCATCCAGTACGTGTAGATGAAGGTTGCCGTAACACGGTGTACAATGCGATTGAGCAATCAGGAGCCGAATACGTGAAAAACTTCTTGGAGCTTGGCGTACGCTCTTACCGGGTGGAATTCTTGGAGGAGCCTGCGGAAAAGGTAGCCGAAGTGCTGGCGCTGTATCGCGACGCCATTAACGGACGCATTACCGGCACGCAAGTGTGGCGCAGCTTGAAGGCAACGAATCAGCTTGGCGTAACGCGCGGCCAACTGGTTACGTAGATGCAACACTACGGCCTCGGAGAGATGGAGACAGAAGTAAAAGGGGAGCAATGAACAATGATGACAAGCCTTGACAGCCGCGAGCCGATTGCGATGATTATTGATGCGGACACAGGGATCGACGATTCTCTGGCCATTCTTTATGCGGTTAAATCACCGCGCATTTCCCTGGAGACGGTCTGCACCGTATTCGGCAATATCGATGTTGATCAAGCGACGGACAATACACTACGTCTGCTGAAGCTGGCTGGCACAGAGGGTAGCGTTGGGGTTGTAAAAGGTGCAAACAAAGCACTGCGGCGCGAATTCCCTGGCTCCAAGTCCGATGTGCATGGGGAGAACGGTATCGGCGGCGCGGTCATTCCGCCATCGGATCAGCTTCCAACCGGAGAAACAGCTGCGGACTACTATGTTCGCGTTGCGAACGATCGGCCCGGTGAGCTGACGCTTGTGCTCATGGGACGGATGACCAATCTGGCGCTAGCGCTGGAAAAGGATCCAAGCATCGCGACAAAATTCCGCAGCGTTGTTGTCATGGGCGGCAATGTGCTCGTGCCAGGCAATATTACGCCAGTGGCGGAGGCAAACTTCTGGGGTGATCCGGAAGCGGCTCAGGTGCTGATGGAGACAGAAGGTTTGCCGCTGACAGTTGTTGGTCTCGACGTCACGATGGAAGCACTGCTTACCCGCAACGACCTGGATGAACTGGAACTCAGCTGCCGGGAGGAAAATAAACCAGCCGTTGCTTTCCTGAAGGATTGCTTCGCCGTTTATTTCGACTTCTATGGCATGGTCAACAAGCTGGACAACGCTTGTCCGATGCATGATCCGCTCGCGGTCATTGCAGCTGTCCGTCCGGAGCTGGTCGGCTGCCGTACGCTGCATGCTTCAATCTCCTGCGGCGATTCGCTTACCGCCGGTATGGTCGTGACCGACCGCCGGGTTATTCCGAGCGTTGGGCATCCCGTTTCGTTTGCCCTCGAGGTGGACGCTCCAGCGGCGATGGAAGAGCTTTTCTCGGTTTTTAAATAAAGATCGATTATCTAAAGAGAACACCGGTAGACGCTAGTCGTCTGCTCGTTGTTCTCTTTTTTTTGTCAGGATAGTAGAGATAGAGTTACATTAGACCCGGTCATCAACAAGATGAGATCACAGAATGGACAACCTTGGCAAAGAGAAGCATGGATGGGACCGTTAAAAACGTTCGCCGGCTATTTGAAGGCCGCCAAGGGAGTCAAAGCTATAGAGTGGGCGTCCCTTCCTGTCATCGGACCAACCCTTGCGGGTTTAGCTGCAAGCAAGTTTGGCCTGTGGCCCATTTGGCTCAGTTCCATTGGGGCTGTATTGCTTGCCTTCGGAGTCTATTACCTTTATGTACGGATTTATATGGGGAAGATGGCTACGATTGGAGTTCCTGAATTTCATGTGGAGGCATTCAAGGCAATTCGTCCAAAGGAATACGAAATGACTTGGGCACAGTTTGTAAATAAGAACGACTTTACCTTCGAAGGATTGTACGACATTGTTAATGCTGTGTTCAGCCAGAACAACCACGATCCGTCAAGCGTAGCGTATGTCGTAGCTTACTCGCAAAGCCAGCACGACTTCCTGCAGAGTAGCATCGCTGATCTGAAGAATACGATCGATGAACAGGAACTCGCAATCGATGAGTTGGAAAATGAGCTCGTAAGATCCGAAAATGCGGTTTCTTATCTTGTCGGTATCATCAAGAAGGTAAACGAGAACTTGTATCGGTATGTCAATGATCGACTAGGCTTTGGCGACATGGATTTTGTAACGGGCTTCTCGTTGTATCGAAAGGAAGGGAATTCCCTTGAGTTAATTTTGGACAAGGGTACCTCTGGGAAACATCGCACCCTCAATTTGGATACCGATACACATTTTGCAGCCGTTGTTGCTGTGAAAGATGAGCAAGAACAAGCGCACTACAATAATCCTTATCCTGGTCGTCATCTCGTTGCTTTCCGAATGAAAATGCTAAAGGGTGAAACATGGGTTTGGTGTTTTCATTTCGATGACGATGACGAGCGCGTATTGTCTCTAATTCTAGAAAATGGTATCATAGAGTCACGACAGATTCGTAGACTTATACATGCATTTTGTTTAACTCTACAAAAACGTTCGTTTTCTCACAAGGAGGTTGACCAAGATGCCGAAGCAAAATAACGCTCCTGCTGTTGTTCGAGTAATTGAGGATGTACCACAACAAAGTATCATCCAAAATCGCCGAAGGCTTCGCGAACAGCTATTAAAGCAGATCGGTCAACGGACTTCTGTTACAGAGCATAAGATTGAACAACTTGCACAACTAACTTGATAATTAACCTATAATTCAATAAATATCCTAAGTCCCTTGGTACCAAGGGGCTTTTTGTTTATCCTCTACGATTTCCGGGCACACTTTCTACTATTCTCTTAATAAGGATGAATAGAATGAAAGATAAAAAAGTCATGCCATTTTGCCCCAAACCTGTACCTTTACAAGATCGTTCTCAACAAGAAATTATCGAGTTGCGCCGTGAATTACGAGAAGCTAGGCTCAAAGGCCTGCGCCGTAAGAAAAAATAGCCCGGGAGCCAAAGTGTTGACAGAGGAAATAGGTATGGTGACAGTGTTTACACAGGGTAACGACGTTACGGCTTGTACGTAACGCAGTCTTCAACTTTCATCAAGACCCAAAGCTGCATGCTGGCCCCATATAAGGGGCAGCATGCAGCTTTTTTGGCCTGTATAAAGGGGCTTGGGAATAGCACTAAATTTTCGGCTCTTTATCGTACCCTGGAAGATCAAAATCCGTGTTGTTCAACTCCCGGAACATATGTGTATCTTCAATAAAAGCGCGAGTCTCCGCTGTGCCCAGCTGATGGATCATCAGGTATAGCTCGTTCAGTGAGTTCTGGAACTTTTTTTGCGTTGGACTGCGATCATTTGATTTGTACGGAATCGCAGCTACGAGTGAGCTCACATCATCCCTTGCTTCCAGCTCGTTCAGCAGAATTTCCAGCTTTTCGAGCTCTGACGGCGTAGCCAAAATTTCCATCTGATCCGTGCCGGACCGCTCATGCTCAATCGTCTTGGATGTGATGGATATAAAATAGGCCTTTCGCTCGGTGCTAGGAGTGCGATCCTTATCGCTTGGCACGCGTCGCCTGTCTGATTCCTCATCTTCCTCTGTCGGGGCATCCTGCTGAACGGGTCCGTCCGTACCTTTGACTGCCGGAGGATGAACGGTGCTGTCAGCCTGGATTATGCCTTGCGGCTCGTGGCCGCTATGCGGCTTACCGTCTGCGGCGACACCTGCAGGCTGGTTCTCGATTCGACCGGGCTCCTGCTTGGCACGCTGCTCGTCTTTGATAGCATCTCTTTCCGTTTCCAGGGAAGGTAGATTAGGTTTGTTCATGTTTAGTTCCTCCTTTAGCCAGTAGGCTTGATTGTCAGTTTCGGTTGTATCTTCCCTTACCAACATGTCCAGAGGCTTGAAACAGGAAAGATGCTCGGAGTGCTCTCGTTGACACTCGGGAAGGCCTTGTCTAGACTGGAAAAATAGACAGCGAGATGATAGGGGAACGAGATCGATGAAGGAACTATTCTCAGACTGGCGGCATGTGTTCAAGCTGGACCCTGACCGAACGCTCCCGCAGCGAGAGCTCGAGGCCGTGCTGGGTTCCGGCACGGATGCGATTATGGTAGGCGGCTCCAGTGGACTGACCTACGACAATACAGCTGCGCTGCTTGAGCGATTAACAGGGAGCGATATTCCGATTGTCCTGGAGGTGACGCATCCTGAGCTGGCGTTGCCAGGTTTCGATGCTTATCTCATCCCGATGGTGCTTAACACGGGACAGGGAGATTGGATTACCGGACGCCAGGCTCTAGCGCTTGAAGAGATGGCTGGTCTGATTCCATGGGAGAAAACATGGGCGGAAGGTTATCTAATCCTTAATGAGGATTGCGAGGCGGCCAGAGTCAGCGGTGCAGATGCCTCTTTGACGGAGTTTCAGGCGGCGGCTTACGCTCGTTTGGCTGACCGCCTGATGCGGCTGCCTCTGCTGTATGTGGAATATAGCGGGCGTTTTGGCGATATGGGTCTACTGCGTAGAGTGAAGCGTGTCCTGAGCGGGACGAGGCTCATTTACGGAGGGGGCATCGATGGTCCGCAGCGTGCGTCGCAGGCGGCGCGAATTGCTTCGACGGTGGTCGTCGGGAACGTCCTTTACCACGACCTGGATGGGGCGCTGAGCACGGTGCAGGCAGTACGCGAAACCGAGCAGGAGATTTAGTAGGCGGGGAGGGAGTATTAAGAGCCACGCCTTTTGAGAGAAGCAGTGTGTAACTTCATATGGGAAAATAAAATAAAAATGGGCTGAAACGGAAGCATGTGAAATGGGCTTGTTTTATTGACACATCCGGCCTCGTTGCCCTAGACTGGGAACAGGCGAACAAAGGCGAACAGACTCATCGATAGAAGTCTGGTTATGGATTGCGATCAAGCAGATGGCTTTGAGCCCCCGTAGTCGGGCTCGCCGTCCTAGAGAAGGAGAAATTGCTCTTATATGATGAACAATATAGGGATTGAAGAAGCGGTTGCCAAGCTCAACCCGCCCCAGCAACAGGCGGTGCAGGCGACCGAGGGACCGCTGCTGATCATGGCCGGAGCGGGCTCCGGCAAAACCCGCGTGTTGACGCATCGAATTGCCTGGCTGATTGAGAAGCGGCGCGTGGCGCCGTGGAGCATTTTGGCGATTACATTTACCAATAAAGCTGCCCGTGAGATGCGAGATCGGGTGTCCAAGCTTGTCGGGCCATCTGGCAGCGATATATGGGTCTCAACCTTCCACTCCATGTGTGTGCGGATTTTGCGTAAGGACATCGACCGGATCGGTTTCACATCGAATTTTTCGATTCTGGATTCCGGCGATCAGCTGTCCGTCATTCGCGGCTGTATGAAGGATCAGAACATCGACACCAAGAAGTTTGAGCCGAAGGCCGTGCAGTCGGTCATCAGCAGCGCTAAGAATGAGCTTATCGATCCGGCTCGTTTTGAGCAAAAGGCGGGAGGGGACTATTTCAACAAAGTCGTCTCCGATGTGTACAAGATGTACCAGAAGCGGCTGCGCAGCAATAACTCGCTGGACTTCGACGACCTGATCATGAGCACGATCGCGCTGTTCAAGGAAGTACCTGAGGTGCTGGACTTCTATCAGAATAAGTTCCGCTACATCCATGTGGACGAGTATCAGGATACGAACCGCGCTCAGTACATGCTTTGCCGGATGCTGGCTGACAAGCTTCACAACATTTGCGTTGTCGGCGACAGCGATCAGTCCATCTACCGCTGGCGCGGCGCGGACATCTCGAACATCCTCAACTTCGAGGAGGATTATCCCGAAGCGAAGACGATCATGCTGGAGCAGAACTATCGTTCGACCTCGAATATTCTGAACGCGGCGAATGCGGTGATCGGGCAGAATACCGGCCGCAAAGACAAGCGGTTGTGGACCGAGCGCGGAGCTGGCGACAGCATTACGATGTATCAGGCGGACTCGGAGCATGATGAGGGTTATTACATTACGGGTGAGATTCGCACTGGACGTAATGGCGGACGCAACTATGCGGATCATGCTATTTTGTACCGGACGAACGCTCAGTCCCGGGTCATCGAGGAAATTCTGATCAAGTCGGACATCCCTTACCAGATCGTGGGCGGAGTTAAGTTCTACGATCGCAAAGAGATCAAGGATCTTCTAGGATATCTGCGTCTCGTGTCTAACCCGGATGACGACATTAGCCTGGAGCGTATCATTAATGTTCCTAAACGTGGCATCGGTGACACGACGGTCGCCAAGCTGTCAGATGAAGCAGGGCGTCGCGGCGTTTCTATATATAGGGTGCTTAGCGACCTTAGCGGTATCGAGGTGAATGGGCGTACTCGCTCTTTGCTGGAGGGCTTCCGGTCCATGATTGCGAATCTGACAGCGATGCGTGATTATCTGTCTGTGACGGAGCTGACCGAGAAGGTGCTTGAGCTGTCGGAGTATACGATGGAACTACATCGGGAGAACACGCTGGAGTCCAAGGCGCGCGTCGAGAATATCGAGGAGTTCCTGTCGGTGACTCAGGAGTTTGAAAAACGCAACGATGACAAGTCACTCGTTTCGTTCCTGACTGATCTAGCGCTTATCGCGGACATTGATACCGTAGACAAGGATGATGCCCCGGAAGACGCGGTCATTTTAATGACGATGCATAGCGCCAAGGGACTTGAATTTCCGGTTGTCTTCATCATCGGCTGCGAGGAAGGTGTTTTCCCGCATAGCCGGGCATTCACCGACAATGAGGAGCTTGAGGAAGAAAGACGCCTCGCTTACGTCGGCATCACCCGCGCCGAGCAGCGGCTGTATATGACATGCGCCCGCATGCGTACGCTTTTCGGCCGCACGAACAGCAATGCCCCTTCACGTTTCCTCAATGAAATTCCCCATGACGTGAAGGAACTGGCTTCGCCCGGCCGCACGATTGGCGGCGGGCGGTACAGCGGCGCGACAGGCGGAGCCGGAGGCTTCGGCTACCGCGGCGGCAGCGCCGCAGGCGCTTCTGCGCCGGGCTCCGCCCCCGGCGCATCGCGCTATGGCCGCCCGGCCGGGTCCCCCGGGGCGGCAGGTTCCGCCGCGGGCGGAGCCAGCAGCGTGCGAGTCAGCACGCCGGGCGCTCCCGCGGCCGGGATCGGTGAGGCGGCGCGCAGCTTCGCCGCCGGAGACAAGGTGTCCCATAAGAAATGGGGCACCGGAGTCGTCGTGTCGGTGAAGGGAACCGGCAACGACACGGAGATCCAGATTGCTTTTCCAGCACCAGTTGGGCTGAAAAAGCTGCTCGCCAGCTTCGCGCCGGTCGAGAAGCTAGAAAATTAACACTCCCCTGCCCGGGTGCTGAACGGTTCAGCGCTCGGGCAGGGTTGCATACATATGAATTGGTGCAAACTGAAACTTAGTTTAGGCGCATGAAGAACTTTATTACTTATTAGTAGAAGGACGGGATTTCATTTGGATAACCGCACGAAGCAGCAGGAAGAACTGGTCAGCAAGGCCGACCCTGCCGTATTGGAGCGCATGCGGGTTCTAGCCGGCGAGCTCACCGTACACAACTACAACTACTACACGTTGGATAATCCGGTTATCAGCGATGCGGAATTTGATCTGCTGTATGATGAGCTGATTCGCCTTGAGCAGGAAAGTGGAGTTGTTCTGCCGGAATCGCCTTCTTTGCGAGTGGGCGGGGAAGTGCTCAAAGGCTTCGACACCCATCGTCATCGGGCAAGGTTATGGAGCTTGGACAAAGCCAAGGACGAAGACGCGGTGCGAGCATGGCATCAGCGGCTGCTCAAAGGCATAACCGACTATAACACCAAACATCCTGACGAGGAGCCGCTTCCTGATCCGTCTTTTGTTGTGGAGCTTAAGTTTGACGGGTTGACGCTCAACCTCACTTACGAGAACGGCAAGCTGGTCCAAGCGGCTACGCGTGGCAATGGCACAGTGGGCGAGAGCATCATGGCTCAGGTGAAGACGATTCGCTCGGTTCCGCTGACCATTCCCTATAAGGAGGGACTCATTGAGGTGCAGGGGGAGGGGTTAATGTTCCTCTCCGTGCTGGAGAGCTATAACAAGACAGCTGCCGAGCCGCTGAAAAACGCCCGAAATGGCGCTGCAGGAGCCCTTCGCAACCTGAATCCGAAGCTAACCGCGGAGCGTCGGCTGAACGCTTTCTTCTATAATATAGGATACTCCGATGAGCTGGAGTTCCAGACGCATAATGAGCTGATCCAATTTCTGCGCGACAACCACTTCAAGGTGAATCCGTATGTGGCCTACTTCAGCGAAATTGAAGAGGTGATCACGGAGCTGCATCGGATCGCCGTTCAACGTCCGGAGTTCGATTTCCTTATCGATGGAGCTGTCGTCAAAGTAACGGATATGCGCACGCGAGCCGCGCTCGGTTATACAGATAAGTTCCCGCGTTGGGCGGTTGCTTTTAAATTCGAGGCAGAAGAGAGCACAACCGTGCTGGAATCCGTGGCCTGGAATGTAGGTCGCACCGGTAAAGTAACGCCGCTCGCGCGCGTCGAGCCTGTAGAGCTGGCAGGAGTGACCGTACAGAACTGTACTCTCAATAATACGGGTGATATCGAGCGCAAGGGATTGAAGTTTGCCCTTGGTACACGCGTG
Organism: Paenibacillus herberti; assembly: GCF_002233675.1. Classification (GTDB taxonomy): domain Bacteria; phylum Bacillota; class Bacilli; order Paenibacillales; family Paenibacillaceae; genus Paenibacillus_O; species Paenibacillus_O herberti. The sequence goes on from NZ_NMUQ01000002.1 coordinate 1,476,574, forward strand.
TTCATTCGCCGCTCCAATGACGTCATTCCCGAAATTCTCGGTAAGGC
>NZ_NMUQ01000002.1:1481620-1557446 GCF_002233675.1 Paenibacillus herberti
CTGGAAGGTTAAGGGGAGCGGTTAGGAGCAATCCGAAGCTGTGAACCGAAGCCCCAGTAAACGGCGGCCGTAACTATAACGGTCCTAAGGTAGCGAAATTCCTTGTCAGGTAAATTCTGACCCGCACGAATGGCGTAACGACTTGGGCGCTGTCTCAACGAGAGATCCGGTGAAATTTTAATACCTGTGAAGATGCAGGTTACCCGCGACAAGACGGAAAGACCCCATGGAGCTTTACTGTAACTTGATATTGGACTTTGGTACGATCTGTACAGGATAGGTGGGAGCCTAAGAAGCCGGAGCGCCAGCTTCGGTGGAGGCACCGTTGGGATACCACCCTGATCGTATCGGAGTTCTAACCTGCTGCCGTGAAACCGGCAGAGGGACCGTGTCAGGTGGACAGTTTGACTGGGGCGGTCGCCTCCTAAAATGTAACGGAGGCGCCCAAAGGTTCCCTCAGAATGGTTGGAAATCATTCGAAGCGTGCAAAGGCATAAGGGAGCTTGACTGCGAGACCTACAAGTCGAGCAGGGACGAAAGTCGGGCTTAGTGATCCGGTGGTACCGAATGGAAGGGCCATCGCTCAACGGATAAAAGCTACCCTGGGGATAACAGGCTTATCTCCCCCAAGAGTCCACATCGACGGGGAGGTTTGGCACCTCGATGTCGGCTCATCGCATCCTGGGGCTGAAGTAGGTCCCAAGGGTTGGGCTGTTCGCCCATTAAAGCGGTACGCGAGCTGGGTTCAGAACGTCGTGAGACAGTTCGGTCCCTATCTGTCGTGGGCGCAGGAAATTTGAGAGGAGCTGTCCTTAGTACGAGAGGACCGGGATGGACGTACCGCTGGTGTACCAGTTGTTCCGCCAGGAGCACAGCTGGGTAGCTACGTACGGACGGGATAAGCGCTGAAAGCATCTAAGCGCGAAGCCCCCCTCGAGATGAGATTTCCCAGTATGTAAGACCCCTAGAAGACGACTAGGTTGATAGGTTCGAGGTGGAAGCGCAGCAATGCGTGCAGCTGACGAATACTAATCGGTCGAGGGCTTATCCAAATCAGTGAAGCAACAGCCGGTCAGCACGGCGTATCGTTCGATCCAGTTTTCAGGGCGCAAGCTTACGTCTTGAGTAATGCAGCACGTTTGGTGGCGATGGCGGAAGGGAACCACGCGTACCCATCCCGAACACGACCGTTAAGCCTTCCAGCGCCGATGGTACTTGGACCGCAGGGTCCTGGGAGAGTAGGACGTCGCCAAGCACAATGCAAACCGTACCGTCACATCCTCGGATGTGGCGGTTTTTTGCTATTCCCGATGAAATTCGGTTTAGCTGATACCAGTAAATCTTGATAGTAATATTAGCTATAATTGAAGTTTACTTGCGGCTGTATCCTGAATCTGGTATATGTGCATAAAGGCTTTGGCATTAAGTCTGCATCAAAGAAGCCAAGTTCGGCCTAAAGAGGGGAGAGCTTCACCGTGACAAACCAATTGGCGGAAAGCTATTCCAAAGCGGAATATCAGACCGTTGGAAGCAATGCGCGTTCATTAAAGGTATTAATGGATGCATTCAAAGACGCAAACCCCGATCGGCTCAGTGATATGTACGGTAATGGGGAAATCATCGAGTCCTTCCAGACGAAGGTTGCCTCACTGCTCGGCAAAGAGTCGGCCCTATTTTTTCCTAGCGGCACGATGGCACAGCAAATTGCCTTGCGAATCTGGAGTGAACGCAGGGGAATTCGCAAAGCCGCTTATCACCCGCTCTGTCATCTGGAAATCCATGAGGAAAATGGGCTTCAGGAGCTGCATGGAATCGAGTCGGTGCTGCTTGGTGAAAGGGACCGCTTAATTACTCTGGCAGATGTTCAAGCGATGGGCGACGATATCGGCTGTCTACTGCTTGAGCTTCCACAACGGGAAATTGGTGGCCAGCTTCCTACTTATGAAGAGCTGGTAGCCATTTCAGATTATTGCCAGGCGAAAGGAATTCCGCTGCATCTCGATGGTGCGCGTTTATTTGAAGTTGTTCCTTTTTACGGGCGTACGGAAGCCGAAATATGCCGTTTATTCGACAGCGTGTACGTGTCGTTCTATAAAGGGCTTGGTGGTGTCGCTGGAGCGATTCTGGCTGGTGATACCGATCTGACGGAGAAGTCGAAGGTATGGAAAAGGCGGCATGGAGGCGACTTGGTCAGCCTTTATCCATACATCCTCAGCTCAGATTACGCCTTAGAGCTGCGCCGGCCGCGTATGGGGATTTACTATGAGGGGGCAATAGAGCTAAGTTCCCGCCTGAATGGCTGTTCAAGGCTGAAGACGGTTCCCGAGCGACCAGTCTCCAATATGTTTCATCTCCATATCGAATTGCCGCTGGAGCAAGCGACAGAAGTATTTATAAAAACAACAGAGCAATCCGGTGTTGGCCTCATCTCTTTCTTGAGAGAAACGTCCGAGACGTCCTGCTCGACCGAAATCCATATTGGCGACCGCTATACGAACATTCCAGCCGATCGGCTGGAAGAGGCACTTCTGCTGCTGGACAAGCTTTTACGCACCGCGGGTGAATAGAATCCATTAAGGGAGTGAGTAACAATGGAAATTCGCAAGCTGTTGCCGGAAGAGATAGATGATCATATCAAGCTGAGCCTGTATGCATTCCAGGCCGAGCTATCAGCTGAAGATATGGAGAGACAAAGGCAGTTATCAGAACCCGAGCAAGTACTTGTGGCGGTTGAACAAGGAACGATTCGTTCCAAGCTGCACGTGATCCCGCTCGAAATATATCTTCAAGGCCGCCGCTTTTTAATGGGCGGAGTTGCTGGTGTAGCGACATGGCCAGAGGAGCGACGCAAAGGACATGTCAGCGTATTGCTGAAGCATGCACTTGCAGAGATGCGGAGCAACGGTCAGACTTTGTCGATGCTGGCTCCATTCCACATCGGATTTTATCGCAAATTCGGCTGGGAGCTCTGCGTTGATCTGATCAAGTTTACTATTTCAAAGGAAAAGCTGCCTCGCCGCTCAGAATCGCCAGGAATGATTGAACGAGTAGAGCCCAAAAACGCGGAAGTTTACCCTATCCTGCAGGAGCTCTACGAGGTTTATGCTTCTGACTTCAATAGTTCGCTCGTACGTACACCTAAATGGTGGGAAAACTCCGTGTTTCGACGCAAGTCGGGCAGTGCCATGCTTTATCGTTCATCCGCGGGTACGCCTGAAGGATACGCTCTATATAAGGTGAAAGATGGGGTACTGACCGTTAAAGAGTTGGTTTATTTGAACGAAGAGGCAAGAGAGGGTCTTTGGAGCTTTTTCAGTAATCATGATTCCATGATTGAAAAGGCTGAGTTCGAAAGTTATAGCGGAGATCCTCTGCCGTACCTGCTGCCTGATCCACGCATCGAGCAAAGCGTACATCCTTATTTTATGGCTCGAATTGTAGATGCGCAGGCTTTTGTGAGTCAGTATCCATTCCTGCCCGGACAGAGGGATTCGTGGCGAATCCGTATCGAGGATCCAAATGCTCTCTGGAACGAGGGGGAGTGGGAGCTGACTGTGGACGAGCAAGGCAAAGGTAGTTTGGAGCTTGCTGCGGCAGGGAGTAGAGACATGCTATCCGCATCTATTGGGACCTGGACAGCACTGCTGACCGGCTATTCCAAGGCGGCGACGTTAACGCAAACAAGGCAGCTGCAGGGACCAGAACAGTCCGCTATAAAGCTTGCTGAGCGCATCGCTGCCCGCACCCCCAATTTGATGGACTACTTCTAGGTATAAAGAGAAGCGACTTATCCCAAGCTGGTAACAGCAGGTTTAGTCGCTTTTTCTATTTATGGTGGATAGGACAAAGATTCAGAATTCTTCAAAAACGGATTGGCGATGCTCTTGACCTTTGTGAAAAAAAGCGTATAATTACTGTTAAAGTCAAAGAAAGTCAAAGTCAGTTGCAAACCGTTTCGCTGTAAAAGGGTAAATGCCCTCGAGCAGTTGGAACAGCTTTCTCGCCTAGCGAAGGTCGTAATTTACGCCGTCAGGGGAATGCTACAAGGATGCGATTCGACATTGGCTATTTGGCTTAACTCACAACATTTGCAACCCAAAGTGTGATGCAAAGGGAGGTTGGTGATATGCGAAATATTTCCGATGCTCTGGAGCAGCACTTGAAGCAGCTGCTGCAGGATAGCCCCGAGAGCGCGGTGGAAATTCAGCGCAATGAGCTCGCGGATCGCTTCTCCTGCGTGCCGTCTCAAATCAATTATGTCATCAGCACCCGCTTTACGCTGGAGAAAGGTTATCTAGTCGAAAGCAAGCGGGGCGGCGGGGGTTACATCCGTATTCAGCGGATCGAGCTACCTGCGATGAAAGCCATTCATGGCCATATCCATCATTCAATCGGCACTCATGTTGAACAGAGTGCGGCAGAAGGACTTATTTATCAGTTGGAGGAAGCGACGATCATCACTAGGCGCGAAGGCAATCTGCTGCGAGCTGCTGTGTGCAGGGAGACGATTGCGGTCAAGCTTCCGCTGCGCGACGAGCTTAGAGCGAGATTGCTTAAGGCGATGCTTATCTCACTTCTGGGTAAGGAATAGAAGACAGTCCGGCAAGGAGGGAAGCGGCATGCTTTGTCAGGAATGTGGCAAGAGACCGGCCACGCTTCATTTTACCAAGATCATCAACGGGGATAAAAATGAATTTCACATCTGTGAGTCCTGCGCTCGCGAGAGGGGAGAAGGGCTCCCGGGAGCACCAAACGGCTTCTCCATTCATAGCCTCCTGTCAGGGCTGATGGACTTTGAGCCTTCAGGCAAGGCGAGCAGTCCGAGCCAGATAGCAGCTCAGGCATTGCGATGTGAACAATGCGGTCTGACCTATTCACAGTTCACCAAGCTCGGGCGTTTCGGCTGCAGCTCTTGTTATAAACATTTTGAAGATCGGCTCGATCCTCTGTTCAAAAGAGTGCATGGCAGCACATCGCATGTTGGTAAAATTCCGCAACGCTCGGGAGGCCTGATTAAGACGAGGCGCGAAATCGATCGTCTGAGGCAGGAGATGAAGAGCTCGATCCAGAAAGAAGAGTTCGAGGCTGCCGCCGGGCTCCGAGATGAGATTCGCCAGCTCGAGAAGCAGCTTCATGGAGCTAGCGAAGAATGAAGGGTCAGAAGGGTGTACCTGACGGCCGTGCAACCGAGAGGAGGGATTGGATTTGACAGCCAACCGCTTTGCGCAGAAGGCGCTGAGTGAATGGATGAAGGAAGACGGGCCGGATTCCGACATCGTATTCAGCAGCAGGGTGCGGATAGCGCGCAACCTGCGTGGCTTTCCATTCCCGATCTTGGCCACAGGGGAACATTCCACTGAGGTTATGAACAAGCTTTCGACCGTCGCGATGGAAGGAAAGCTTGATTCAATCGGCAACTTCGAAACGCTGATCCTATCCGATCTCAGTGAGCTTGAACGCAGGGTGCTGGTCGAGAAACATCTAATCAGCCCTTCACTAGCGAATGAATCGCGGGTCGGAGCCGTTGTGTTGAGTGACAACGAAGCAATTAGCATAATGATTAACGAAGAGGACCATCTTCGCATTCAATGTTTATATCCGGGTTTTCAAGTCAAGGAGGCATGGCAGCTTGCCAGCCGAATCGACGATATTTATGAAGAGGCTACGGAGTATGCCTTCGACGAGAAGCGCGGTTTTCTCACCAGTTGTCCGACCAATGTAGGCACGGGCATCCGTGCATCGGTCATGATGCATCTGCCAGCGCTCGTTATGACGCAGCAGATCAATCGCATTTTGTCCGCGATTACGCAGGTAGGGCTGGCGGTGAGAGGTCTTTACGGCGAAGGCAGCGAGGCGCTTGGCAATTTGTTTCAAATTTCTAACCAGATTACGCTTGGTCAGTCCGAGGAAGAAATTATCGATAATCTACATGGCGTCGTCCGCCAAATTATCGAGCATGAGAAGGCGGCTCGGCAGAGACTGATGCAGGAATCCCAGCTGCGGTTGGAGGATCGCGTTAAGCGTTCCTACGGCATTCTTTCCCATGCGGCGATCATGGAATCCAAGGAGTCCGCGCAGCGGCTCTCGGATGTACGGCTGGGCATCGATCTGGGCATGATTCGAGAAGTCTCCCCGCAGGTTATGAATGAGTTAATGGTGATGACTCAGCCGGGCTTTTTGCAACAGGCTTTTGAGGAAAAGATGAACACGGAGCAGCGGGATATGCGGAGAGCGGAGCTCATTCGCATACAGCTGGCATCCCGATCCCAAGATGGAGGTGCTTACGAATGATGTTTGGACGATTCACGGAACGCGCGCAAAAGGTGCTTGCACTTGCCCAGGAAGAGGCAGTGCGACTTGGACATAACAATATCGGTACGGAGCACATCCTGCTCGGCCTCATTCGGGAAGGCGAAGGCATCGCGGCCAAAGCGTTGATCGCGCTTGGACTCGGCCTCGAGAAAATTCAAGATGAAGTGGAGTCGCTTATCGGTCGCGGCCAAGAGCAGCCAAGCAACATCGCTTACACTCCACGCGCCAAAAAAGTCATCGAGCTGTCGATGGACGAAGCTCGTAAGCTGGGTCATACCTATGTCGGTACGGAGCATATTCTACTCGGTCTGATCCGCGAGGGAGAAGGCGTTGCAGCTCGCGTGCTGAACAATCTTGGCATCAGCCTGAATAAAGCTCGCCAGCAAGTGTTGCAGCTGCTTGGCAGCAGCGAAGCTGTTTCCAGCAGCCATGGCGCTCCAGCTAATGTTAGCACGCCGACGTTGGACGGACTTGCCAGAGATTTGACGGCATCCGCCCGCGAAAATAATCTTGATCCGGTTATCGGCCGGAGCAAAGAGATTGAGCGCGTCATTCAAGTGCTCAGCCGCCGCACGAAGAACAATCCGGTGCTGATTGGTGAGCCGGGTGTCGGCAAAACAGCGATCGCTGAAGGACTGGCGCAGAAAATTATCGCCAACGAAATTCCCGAGACGCTGCGCGACAAACGCGTTATGACGCTGGATATGGGCTCAGTTGTAGCGGGAACGAAGTACCGCGGTGAATTCGAGGATCGGTTGAAAAAGATCATGGATGAGATTCGCCAAGCGGGTAATATCGTCCTGTTCATCGATGAGCTTCACACGCTGATCGGAGCCGGTGGCGCGGAAGGCGCAATCGACGCTTCCAACATTCTGAAGCCAGCATTGGCACGCGGCGAGCTGCAGTGTATCGGCGCAACAACGCTGGATGAATACCGCAAGTACATCGAGAAGGATGCAGCGCTTGAGCGTCGCTTCCAACCGATTACGGTTGATCAACCAACGCCGGAGGAAGCCGTTCAGATTCTCCATGGACTTCGCGACCGTTATGAGGCTCATCACCGTGTCAAAATTACCGATGAGGCCATCCTAGCCGCTGTTAAGCTGTCGGACCGCTATATTACGGATCGTTTCCTGCCGGATAAAGCAATCGATCTGATTGATGAGGCAAGCTCCAAGGTAAGATTGCATACGTATACGATTCCGCCGGATCTCAAGCAGCTTGAGAGCCGTCTGGACGAAGTACGTAAGGAGAAGGATGCTGCCGTACAGAGCCAGGAGTTCGAAAAGGCCGCTGCTTTGCGCGACACGGAGCAAAAGATTCGTGAAGAGCTGGACACGACCAAGAACATCTGGAAGGAAAAACAAGGACGAACCGATTCCGAAGTAACGCCAGAGGATATCGGCCAAGTCGTTGCCAGCTGGACGGGAATTCCGGTCAGTAAACTGGCTGAAGAAGAAACGCAACGTTTGCTCAAGATGGAAGATATTCTGCATGACCGCATCATCGGCCAAGCCGATGCCGTCAAAGCTGTCTCCCGTGCGGTGCGTCGTTCACGTGCGGGTCTGAAGGATCCAAAGCGTCCAATTGGCAGCTTTATCTTCCTAGGCCCAACTGGCGTCGGCAAAACGGAGCTGGCTCGCGCGCTGGCCGAAGCGATGTTCGGCGACGAGAATGCAGTTATCCGCATCGACATGTCGGAATATATGGAGAAGCACTCCACCTCGCGTCTGGTCGGGGCGCCTCCAGGATATGTCGGCTACGAAGAAGGCGGCCAATTGACCGAAAAAGTCCGCCGCAAACCGTACTCTGTTGTCCTGCTCGATGAAATCGAGAAGGCGCATCCAGAAGTATTCAACATCCTGCTGCAGGTGTTGGAAGACGGCCGTTTGACCGATTCCAAAGGTCGCGTCGTTGATTTCCGGAATACGCTGATCATCATGACCTCCAACGTCGGCGCTGATCAGATCAAGCGGAATTCGACGCTGGGCTTCACCGCAGAGCAGGATGCGGGACGCGAGTTTAATCAAATGAAGGATAAGGTTCTGGCTGAGCTGAAAAAGAGCTTCCGTCCCGAGTTCCTGAACCGGATCGACGAAACCATCGTGTTCCACTCTCTCGCACAGGAGCATATTGCTCAAATCGTGACGCTGATGTCCGACGAGCTGCGCAAACGGCTGCGTGAGCAAGAGGTAGACTTTGAGCTGACCGATAAGGCTAAGGCATTCCTGGCCAAGGAAGGCTTTGATCCAGCCTATGGCGCTCGTCCGCTGCGCCGTGCGATCCAGAAGCATATCGAGGACCGTCTGTCCGAAGAGCTGCTGATGGGCACGATCCGCAAAGGTTTTATGCTCTTCATCGATGAAGAGAACGGCGGGCTGACCGTTGTTCCTCATCCGGAGCATAAGAATCCCCAGGAGGAGCCGGCCGCTAAGTAATGGCTGAAGGTATTTAAATCATGGCTAGTCGCAGTCCCCGGCCCGAAGCAGGGTCGGGGGCTGTTTTTTTTACGGATCGTGGAACGGGATGCGGGTAAGAAGAGGGATCTAGCAACGCTAACCAAATGAGAAGGAGAGCTGCCTCAATGATAGTTGTAACCAATACGATTCAGATCAAGAGTGGCTTTGGAGATCAGTTTGCGGAAAGATTCAAAAATCCAAAAGGTGTCCATAAAATGCCCGGTTTCGTGAGTATGGAGCTGCTGTTGTCGCGCGGTGAGGAAGCAGATGAGTTGAAGGTAGTCACCCACTGGGTAGATAAAGCGAGCTTCGACAACTGGGTGAGCAGCGATTCTTTCAAGCAGGCACACGCGCGGCCAGCTTCGGCGTCTTCGGCGTCGAGTGAACAGCCTCCGGTAGAAGCGGCCCAGCCCATGGGCGGCACGGCTGTGGATGGTAACCCCGTGGACGGCGCAACGGCTGCTGCTGAGACGGCGGTCGCTCCTACAGCTGCAGGAGAACATGGCGACGCAGCTGAAACGGCGGGGCGGCATAGAGCTGGAGAATACGTGGCAGCGCGCGCTGAAGGCGCTCCTGCAGCCGGAACAGCCAATGCTGGAGCACACGCTACGGCTAGCCACCCCAGTGGAACTGCTGGTACACACGCCGCGCATGGCCAAGCCAACGGAACTGCGGGCGCAGCCGCAGCGGTCGCACCCAATCCGCGCGAGCTGATGCTTGGCGCGAAGCTGTCCGTACACGAGATGCTGTTCACACTCGGTACAGACAAGCTCTAAGACAAAAAAGCTGCTTCCCTCACGTGAGGGAAGCAGCTTTTTTAATAAACAAACCTTTTAAAGCAGCAGTGGAAGTGCGAAAAAGCCCAGAATGCCTCCGCTGACGCTGAGCCATAGAAGCGCATAGCGGTCTCGGAGCACTCCCTTGCGGATGCAGTGCAGAACGAGACCAACGAATAAAAGAGCAATAGCGATAAGGGCGAGTTGCAGCAGATCAGGCATGGCTCCATCCTCCTGGATGCCGTCCTTGCAGCCGATTAGGCGGCGAGGCAGCTTCAATATACCTTTAGCATGGGCGAAAAAAAGGGCGCGTATACGTGTTGACGAAACAATTCCGCTCTGCTATGATTCAATTCATAGTAATTAAATAGGAATTGTATGAATCTACCGGACGAACCGGAGACGCAACGCCGCAGAGCTTATTATGCCCTGCTGCATGCGTCTTTTTTTGTTTCTTACGGGGATTTATTACTGGGATTATGCCGTTTGCCAATAGAGAGGGGAAAAAACATGAGTACATTTCAAACAGTGAATTACCAAACGTCGTCCACCACGGTCAAACGGAATCGAATGAGAAATCGCGCAGCTGCAGCGCTAGCTACCTTATTATCAGCGGCGGTGTTAATTGCAGGCTGCGGAAGCAATGGGGACCAAGCCGCATCGGCAAACTCGAATGGAGCAGGAGAGCCGGAGGTACTGGAGCTGAGCTATCAGGGCACGGTCGAAGGAGTGACTTTCCCGGAGCTTGCCGAGGATCTCGGTTATCTGGCCCCAATCAAGCTCAAATGGATCGGCAACACGATCAGCGGGCCGCAAGACATTCAGACGGTGGCAACGGGCCAGGCTGATTTTGGCGGAGCTTTTAACGGGGCGGTCATTAAACTTGTATCAGCAGGAGCTCCGATCCGCTCCGTCATCAGTTATTACGGTATGGATGAGGAGAACTACAACGGCTATTTTGTGCTCGAAGACAGTCCCATCAAGAGCGCTCGTGATCTTATCGGCAAAAAGGTTGGCATGAACACGCTTGGTGCCCATGGTGAGTTTGTACTTAAAGAGTATTTGCAGCGAGGCGGGCTGACGGATGAGGAAATTAAGCAGGTTACACTGGTCGCTTTGCCGCCCGTGAATATTGCGCAATCGCTGCGAGCAGGCCAGATTGATGTAGCTTCGCTGGGAGGCGTTCTACGTGATAAGTTGTCAGCCGAGGGCGGCGTAAGGAAGTTATTCAGCGACTTCGAGCTATTCGGGGCACAGAGCGCGGGGACGATTGTATTCAAGGAAAAATTCATCAAGGATAACCCTAACACGGTCCGCAAGTTCGTGGAGGCGACTGCCAAGGCGATTGAATGGGCTCGCAATCAGCCTCGGGAAACGGTCATCCAGCGCAGTGAAGCCATTATTAAAAATCGTGGACGCCAGGAAACCGGCACGATTGTGAAGTATTGGAAAACGACGAGCTTGGCCGGCAAAGGGGGCACAATTCGCCCAGAGGAATTCGAGATTTGGCGTAAATGGCTGGAGAAAAGCGGAGATAAAAAGGCCGGGGAAGTAAAGCTGGAGGATCTGTTCACGAATGAATTCAATCCTTATAAAGCTGAAGTAGAGAAGTAAGGTTAGGCAAGCGTTTTGGAAAGGAGTCGATACGACATGAGTGAAAAGCAGCAGCAAGCGGTGATTACAGAGGCGGCCAAAATTAGCTTTCAAAATGTAACGAAGCGGTTCCAGGTTCGCGAGGGGAGGGGCGTATCGGAATTCACGGCGATGGACGGCGTGAACTTGGATGTACGCCCAGGCGAGTTCATGGCGGTCGTCGGGCCAAGCGGCTGCGGCAAATCAACCTTGTTGGATCTGCTCGCCGGGTTATCCCATCCGACCTCGGGTCAGATTTTACTGGATGGTCGGCCGATTACCGGTCCAGGGCTGGATCGGGGCATTGTTTTTCAGCAATATGCGCTGTTCCCTTGGAGGACGGCACGAGCAAACATTGAGTTCGGCCTGGAAGCAAAGGGATTCAGCCAGAAGGAGCGCCGGGAGCGGGCGCGGCATTATTTGGCGCTAGTTGGGCTATCGGGCTTCGAAAACCGTTACCCGCATGAACTATCAGGTGGCATGAAGCAGCGTGTCGCGATTGCTCGCAGTCTGGCATTTGATCCGGATGTGCTGTTGATGGATGAACCTTTCGCGGCTCTGGACGCCCAGACTCGGGAGAGCTTGCAGACGGAACTGCTGAGCATCTGGGAGCAGACGGGCAAAACGATTCTCTTCATCACGCATGGTATCGACGAAGCAGTATATCTCGGGCAGAGAGTCGCCGTCATGACGGCTCGGCCGGGAAGAATCAAGCGGATCATCGACATTCCGCTCGGCAAGCGTTCGGAGGATGAGGATATCCGCTCCGGAGCCGAATTCGGCGCGCTGCGCCACGAAATTTGGAGCGAGCTGCGGGAGGAAGTGCAGCGTTCGCAGGCATTTGACCGGAGCCCGGTAACTGCGAAGGCGGGACTGGCGAAATAGCCGAGCGTGAATGAACAGCGGGCGGAAGCGTGAACTATTCAGTGCATGAACATTTGATTTCATGAACGGTTAAGAGCATAGATGATTGAGCTTGTGAAGGAACGTAATTCGGAGAGGAGCGGGATGCAAAATGAGCCTAGATAAAGCAATGGCGGCCACGAGCTCTACGGCCGCGGGAGGCCTTGCGACAAGGCAAGCTGGCACTGGCACAGGGCGGGCGGTCGCCGCAGCAGTTCGTATTCGGTCGGCTGCGGCAAAGGTGCTTCGCAGCACAGCGGCGATTGCCGCTTTTGCCGCAATATGGGAGCTGGCACCTCGACTTGGGTTAGTCGATTCGACGTTCCTACCCCCGTTATCTACGGTATTGTCGGCCTGGTGGGATCTGGCCGTATCGGGAGCGTTGTTGGAGCATTTTCAAGCGAGCATTGTTCGTTCAATCAGCGGGTTGTTGCTTGCCATTACCGTGGCTATACCTTTAGGATTGGCTATCGGTTATTACAAACCGGTGGCCGCGCTGCTGAATCCGCTGTTGGAGCTGTTCCGCAATACGGCGGCGCTGGCGCTTTTACCTGTATTTATTCTAATTCTCGGCATCGGAGAGACTTCCAAAATCACGATCGTCCTGTTCGCATGCACGTGGCCGATTTTGTTAAGTACAGTCAATGGTGTGCGTAGCGTCGATCCGCTGCTCATCAAGTCGGCACGCTCTCTCGGGCTCCAGCCATTCAAGCTTTTTTTCAAAGTCATTCTGCCGGCTTCGCTGCCGTCTATATTTACGGGAATCCGCCTTGCCGGGGCTTCCTCGATTCTTGTCCTGATCGCGGCTGAGATGGTGGGGGCGAAGGCTGGGCTGGGTTACTTGATCAACTATACGCAGTACAATTTTCAGATTCCTGAAATGTATGCCGGCATCCTGACGATTTCCGCGCTTGGACTGCTCATCAATCAAGGCCTGGTGCTGCTGGAGCGCAGATTCTCCGGTTGGAAGAACAATGCTTAAGTTTGACGGGTCCATTCGACCACTGGGGAGGAAATAAAGATGAGTAGAAAAGATAAGATGCGCCTCGGAGCGTTCATGATGATTCCCGGCCACCACGTGGCCTCGTGGAGATATGAGCATAGCAACGCCGAGGGCGTGCTGGACTATAGCTTTTACCGGCAAGTAGCAAAAACTGCTGAGCGTGGAAAGTTTGATATGGTGTTTCTGGCGGATAGCTATGCGGTGCACGAACGCTTTCCGCTAGCGCTTGAGCAAGCGGTACAGGTGAGGTTGGAGCCGCTGACGCTGCTTTCAGCGCTCGCAGCCGATACGGAGCGGGTTGGTCTGGCCGGCACGGTCTCAACGACATACAACGAGCCTTTCCACGTGGCCCGCAAGTTCGCTTCGTTAGATTTTATTAGCGGAGGCCGAGCTGCCTGGAACGTCGTTACTTCGCATACAGAAGATGAGGCCCATAACTTCAATCGCGACAAAGAAATGCTCCATGACCTTCGCTACGAGCGTGCGCAGGAATTCGTCGACGTTGTCCGTCAACTGTGGGACGGCTGGGAGGATGGTGCGCTGGTAGGTGATAAGGAAGGGTCACGCTTTGCAGACCGCTCCAAAATTCATCGGACCAATCATCAGGGCAAATGGTTCCAGGTGCAAGGTCCGCTGAATGTCGCGCGGCCGCCGCAGGGGCATCCCGTCGTCATCCAGGCTGGTGCTTCAGAGCCGGGAAGGGAGCTTGCTGCTCGGACGGCAGAGGTCATTTTTACGGCGTGGCAAACATTGGAGGAGGCGCAGTCTTTCTACAAGGATATTAAAGGGCGGCTGGCCCTTTATGGACGGCAACATTCGGATTTGAAAATCATGCCGGGAGTTTTCCCGATTATCGGGCGTACCGAGGAGGAGGCGCGCGAGAAAAAGGCACGCTTCGAAGAGTTGATTCCCGTCGAAACAGGCGTAGCGCTACTATCTGGCTTGATTGGTTTTGACCTTAGCCCATATCCGGTGGACGGTCCGCTGCCAGAGCTGCCGAAGGTAGAGCAGGTGAATGGCATCAAGAGCCGATTCCAGCTCATTAAGGATTTGGCCGACCGCGATGAGCTGACCATTCGTCAGCTGTACCAGCGCATTGCTGGAGCTCGCGGTCACCGGGAGATCTTTGGCACGCCTGAGCAGATTGCTGATCAGCTGCAGGAATGGTTCGAAAATGATGCCGCCGATGGCTTCAATATTATGCCTCCCTATTTGCCGGGAGGGCTCGAAGACTTCGTCGACCTCGTCGTACCTGAGCTGCAGCGGCGCGGCCTGTTCCGCACCGAGTACGAAGGCAAGACGCTGCGCGAGAACCTTGGCCTGCAACGGCCAGCGAATTTCTACGCGGAGAGAGCGGTAGAAAGCAGTGTAACGGCGGGCTAAAGACAGCCAGTCAAGAGCACGGCTTAAATTTGAATACGAATTGCTCGACAAGTGAGTGCGGCTCGAGGTCAAACTCGAGTTCAAATTCGATTCGGAAAAAGTGGCCACATGGAGCGATTCCCCTTCATTTTTTGGAGGAGGGAATTGCTCTTTTTGCATTCCATAATCCCTCTCGTAGCAGCGGATGCCCATAACATGGAGACCCGTAGCGGCATGCACCTCCTTACTGTTTTCTTAAAGGTAAGCGAACGATGAACTCCGTCTTGCGCTTAGAGCTATTGGCTTCGATTATGCCGTTATGCAGATCAAGGATGCTTTTGACGATGGCAAGGCCAAGGCCGCTGCCTCCCGTCTGACGTGAGCGCGAGGCGTCAACACGATAGAAGCGCTCGAACAGATGAGGCAGATGGTTCACCGGAATCGGCTCTCCGTAGTTGCGGAAGACGATCTCAGCCCATACCGCTTGCTCTGACTCTGATAGGGGTTCATCGGCGGCTTCTTCCCTTGAGTCCGCACTGGCATCGCTTTCCCGCAAATAGATATCCATCAAACCTCCCGAGGCCCCATATCGAATCGCATTAGTCATCAGGTTCTCGAATACGCGCAGCAGCAGCTCTGGATCGGCATCAACGAGCAACTGGCTTGGCGAAGGATGGACGGTGCATTTCATGCCGGCCTCTTCAAGCAGGGGATGGAACTCATCCCCTAGCTGCCGGAGAAAAGGATTCAAATCCAACCGTTCCAACTGTAATGGCATTCCGCCTCCCGTGACGCGAGTGTACTCGAACAAATCGTCGATCAGCTTGCGCAATACGAGTGACTTATCGTAGGCAATATCGACATATTGTCGCAGCTCCAGCTCATCGCGATAGCGGTCCTTTTGAATATATTCGAGGAATCCAAGCACCGACGTGAGCGGGGTGCGCAAGTCATGGGATACGCCGGTAATCAGGTCGTTTTTAGCTTGAACGGCCGCCCGTTCCTCCTGCTGAGCCAGCTGCAGTTGACTAGCCATATCATTGATCGTTCGGGACACCGCGCCAAGTTCGTCGCTGCTTTTGTCCTCGATTCGATGACTCAAATTGCCATCGGCAATCTGCTTCAGTCCATCTGTAATAGCGTCGAAACGCTTCAGGAAGCGGAGCGACATCCAGTAGAACAGTCCAGCGAACAGCAAGGCGCCAATTACGACCATCACTGGGCCAGATCCGACATATTTGATCACAAATCTGAGCAGAGGAGTAAGCGGGAAAGAGCGCGACGGATTGTAGCGTAGTAATAAGCTGGACAAGGTGTAGCCTAGCCAAAGGATCGGAGCGATGAGGGCCAGGCTGAGCACGAAGCGAAATAAAAGTTTCCAAAGAAACGATTGCAGCATCCGGGTCATCATCGCTCAGCGTCTCTCCATCTTGTAACCGACGCCCCAGACCGTCTTAATATAACGAGGCTCTCGTGGATTCTGCTCGATCTTCTCGCGGAGCTTGCGAATATGCACCATGACGGTATTACCCGACTCGAAAAACGTTTCCTGCCAGACGGTCTCATACAGTTGCTCCATGCTGTACACCCGTCCCGGGCTGCGCATAAGCAGCTCTAAAATGCTGAATTCACGCGGCGTCAGGCGCACTTCATTATCCTCTACGGTGACCTGATGCGTGAGCAAGCTCATCGTGATTCCGTCATGCTTCAATATTTCGCCCA
Source organism: Paenibacillus herberti (assembly GCF_002233675.1). Taxonomy (GTDB): domain Bacteria; phylum Bacillota; class Bacilli; order Paenibacillales; family Paenibacillaceae; genus Paenibacillus_O; species Paenibacillus_O herberti. The sequence goes on from NZ_NMUQ01000002.1 coordinate 1,497,790, forward strand.
TACCATTGGAGGAAGCATCGTCAGCTGGCGCCCGGTAGGAGGCATAACGACGCAATTGGCTTTTGATCCGCGCCACCAGTTCCAGTGGACTGAATGGCTTGACCACATAATCATCTGCCCCGACGCTGAGGCCGTGGATTTTATCGATTTCCTCACTTTTGGCGGATAGAAAAATAATCGGCATTTGCTTCCGCTCGCGGATCGCCATGCACACTTCAATGCCGTTCATGCCGGGCATCATGATGTCCAGCACAACAAGATCGATCGGCTCCTGGTCGATCAGCTCCAGCGCTTCTGTTCCCGTCGAGGCGGTCAGCAGGCGGAAATTTTCCTGTTTCAGGTAAAGGCTTATGAGCTTGATGATCTCGGCTTCGTCGTCGACCATCAGCACGGTTTGCTCCTTCACGGCTCCATCATCCTTTCTTCTATTCATTATAACGGACGAAATCTTACTTTTTTCTTAGTTTGCCTTTAATGGCGGTCTTTGAAATGGTAAACTTTGAAGGATACGTCTTAATCTTAAGGAGCCTACTGTGGCCAAAATAAAAGTTAAGTTCGCCTGCACCGGATGTGGCACGGAATCGCCCAAGTGGCTGGGCAAATGCCCTGGATGCGGTGAATGGAACACAATGGTGGAAGAAAAGGAAGCGGTTGTAAAGACGGCTGGGGTCGGTTTATCCTTCTCAATGTCTCGCACGACGAAAGAAAAGCCGCGTTCCATCATAGATATTAATACAGGACAGGAGCCTCGCATCGAGAGCAGCATCGGCGAGCTTAATCGTGTGCTTGGCGGCGGAGTCGTCCCGGGCTCACTCATTCTCGTCGGTGGAGACCCCGGTATCGGTAAGTCGACGCTGCTGCTGCAAACCTCCCATGCCCTGGCTGCGGCCGGGCTTAAGGTACTGTATATTTCGGGCGAGGAATCCGTACGTCAGACTAAGTTGCGGGCGGATCGTTTGGGAGCACTCACGGAATTGCTTTATGTACTGTGCGAAACGAATATGGAGCATATTAATGATGCCATAGATTCGTTAAAGCCGGATTTCCTGGTCATCGATTCTATCCAAACCGTATATGATCCCAGCGTTCAGTCGGCTCCAGGCAGCGTCGCCCAGGTGCGGGAATGTGCGGCGCACTTCATGCGTACAGCCAAAATCAACGGAATCGCCACTGTGCTCGTCGGTCATGTGACCAAGGAGGGCGCGATTGCCGGTCCCCGCCTGCTGGAGCATATGGTGGACTGCGTCCTTTACTTCGAGGGGGAGCGGCATCATTCCTACCGGCTGCTGCGGGCGGTCAAAAACCGCTTTGGCTCCACCAATGAGATCGGCATCTTCGAAATGGGCGAGGACGGACTGCGCGAAGTAGCGAATCCTTCCGAGCTGTTCCTGTCGGAACGGCCGCTCGGCGTCTCGGGCTCAACAGTCGTAGCCAGCATGGAAGGGACGCGTCCGATACTGGTGGAGCTGCAGGCGCTCGTTGCACCGACACATTTCCCTTCGCCGCGGCGCATGTCCACTGGTTATGACCATAATCGGATGGCTTTAATTATCGCCGTACTTGAAAAGCGGATTGGTCTATTCCTGCAGACGCAGGATGCATACTTGAATGCGGCGGGAGGCGTGCGGCTCGATGAGCCGGCCGTCGACCTGGCGGCAGCGGTTGCCCTTGCTTCCAGCTTTAAGGATGCCCCGACAAAGCCGGATGATATTATTTTTGGAGAGGTCGGCCTGACGGGAGAGGTACGCGCTGTATCGCGAGCGGAGCAGCGGGTCAAGGAAGCTCAGAAGCTGGGCTTCAAGCGAGTTATTATGCCGGAGAAAAGTCTCAAAGGCTGGAAGCCGCCGGACGATATAAAGATCATCGGCGTGACTACGGTAGCGGAAGCATTGCGCGCGGCGCTTGAATAGGGGGTCACCATATATGAAGGAAATCAAGGACATTGAAATTACGAACCACCTGCTGCAGCTGGTCGCACCCGGAACGGCTTTTCGGGAAGGACTCGACAACGTGCTCCGCGCCAAAACAGGAGCTCTGCTAGTCGTCGGCTACAGCCCCGAAGTGATGGAAGTAGTGGACGGCGGCTTCTCGATCAATTGTGATTTCTCACCGAACTACTTGTATGAGCTAGCCAAAATGGACGGCGCTATTATTCTTAGCGAGGATCTCAAGCGAATTCTCTACGCTAATACACAGCTGATCCCGGACCCGTCGACCCCTTCCACCGAGACGGGCATTCGCCATCGTACCGCGGAGAGGGTGGCCAAGCAGACCGGGCGTTTAGTGGTCTCAATTTCACAGCGGCGCAATATCATTACGCTATATATGGGTAATCTTAGGTATTCGCTCAAGGAGATGGGCGTGATCCTCACCAAAGCCAACCAGGCCATTCAAACGTTGGAGAAGTATAAGGCGGTACTGCGCCAGTCGTTCACGAACTTGTCCGCGCTGGAATTCGAGGAATTGGTCACGCTTCAAGAAGTAGCTCATGTCATCCATCGGGTAGAGATGGTGCTGCGCATCAAGATGGAAATCAAGCGTTATGTCAACGAGCTTGGTACGGAAGGCCGATTGATCAGCATGCAGATGGAGGAACTGATCGGCGGTGTCGAGGAGGATGCCTGGTTCCTGCTCAAAGACTATGCCCGCGACAACAGCGACGAGCGGCTGCGCGACATTCGCATGGGGCTCAAAAAGCTCAGCAACGAGGAGCTGATGGATGCGCCGCATGTGATCAAGCTGCTTGGTTACCCGCAAGGAGCGTCCATTGCTGATGAGGCTGTGCAGCCGCGCGGCTACCGGCAAATGTACCGGATTCCGCGTTTGCCACTTGTCATCATGAACAATCTGATTGAGCGATTCGGCAATTTGCCGAATATCGTCATGGCGACAATTGCCGAGCTGGATGAAGTGGACGGTATCGGAGAGGTTCGCGCTCGGGCAATTAAGGAAGGGCTGCGCCGCATCCAAGATCAAATGTTCATTGACAGGCAAATCTGATTACCCTAGAATGAGGGAATGCCATTCGGCTCAAATGGATGAAGGTGGAAAATATTCCATGCCTGAGTTCTAGCTTCGCCGGGCATAGTAGAGATGAGGTGGTACCAGAGTGTTTGCAAAATCATTGCCGAATCTTTTTACAATAGGAAACCTGTTTCTCGGGATTGTAGCGATCATTCTCGTGTTCAATGATAAACCAGAGATGGCGGCGATGATGGTCATTGTCGCCATGCTGCTGGACGGCGTTGACGGGCGGGTTGCCCGCGCGTTAGGTGTTACAAGTGAGTTTGGCAAAGAGCTTGATTCCTTATCCGATGTCATTTCTTTTGGAGTGGCTCCAGCGTTCATCATGTATGTTGTAGCATTCCAGGATCTTAACTCGGACGCGGCTTCATGGATTGTAACGGCGATCTTCCCGATCTGTGGTGCGCTCCGTCTGGCCCGCTTCAATGTGATCAGCGGTATTCCAGGTTACTTCGTCGGGCTGCCGATTCCGGCTGCCGGCGGCATACTGGCTACGCTAGCGCTGTTTTACAAGGATATACAGCCTTGGGTGCTCATGGCGAGCACGCTGGCGTTGGCGCTGCTTATGGTCAGCACGGTGAAGTACCCGAACTTTAAGAAGTTCGGCCTGCCGAAGAGTGCGATCTGGAGCATCCCGATCGTCGTAGCGATTGCAATCGCGCTCGGTGTCGCATTCCCGGATCAGCTTAGCAAGATCATTTTCGTGCCGCTGCTTATCTACGCACTCTATGGCCTAAAAAAAAACGTTAATGTGCATGGACGTCTCCGTCGTCGCAGCCGCCGCGCCAAGGGCGACGAGGAGCGTCGCTCTAAACGTAGCGTTTAGATTCCTAACACGACAAAATAAAACGGCAATCCCATTCGGCTCAAGTCGAGGGATTGCCGTTTTTATCTATTTAAAAGTATAGATAAAAATTATATCCTTTTGTATTAAAGTAGTGTTCCATTTTTTCTTCAAATGCTCTCCGTTCCTTAAAATAAATTTCAAAATCAGGTTCAGCTTCATATTCATATGTGTTCAAATAAATCGAATCCTTCTCTTCACCGATGTAAGTAAGCTCGTGATGCGAAATAATCTCATCTAAAATTTCAGCTCCGCCAACTTGTGCTGTGATGTCATAATTTCCAGGCTCTATACATGTCCATCTTTTACTCAAATTCTATTCCCCTTTTAGTTAGTTCAGCTCTCTGCCGACAGAGATCATATAATCAACGTTGGTGAAGGGTGGGATTTTCTGCGTAAATGTAATGGTCTCGTCCTTATTGACAGCCTGCAGTGGAGGATTGAGGGGGCGGGAGTAAGAGTCTGTAGAGAATCCGCCGCGATTCGAAAAGGCGATCAACGGATGAATATCGCTTTTCCCTTTTTCGATTTTAGCTCCGGAACTGTTTTTGATATTAATGCTAAGGGCAGCGCTATTATTCTTTTGTACAACTTCATAGGATAACAAGTCAAAAGCATGCTCGTTCTTAACGTCGGCAGAGTCATTCCCCGCGAACATGTCGAACACTTCTCCCTTAACAATACGTTTGTCCGTCAGATGCAGCAAGCTTTTCTTCTGATTCCAAGTATAAGACAAATCCGTTTGATCGAGAAACAAGCGCATCGGCAAAAACATCGCTCCTTGGATAAGAGCGGGCTTGGTATCCATTTGAACGAGAGATCCGTCTACATAGGCATTGTAGGAGCCGATCGTTAATTTAAACGTATGATCAAACCAACTGACGATGGCCGTTTTGGATTGAGGGTCGTAACTCACCGCGCCGCCCATCAAATCCTGGATCGATCTTAGCGGGATTAGCAAGCGATTGTTTCCATCGAGGAAAGGTGCTCTTGGTTTCGTGTACAAGATGGAGTATTTATCGATTTTAAGGTGAATGGGAGTCGGTTTATTTGCTTGGGCGGATGCTGCGTCTGGAGGTGAAGCCACAGAAATTAGCATCATAGCCATAAGCGTAATAATTAACGAAATTATTTTTAATTTGTTTATCAAGATATTCCCTCACTCTCAATGGAATATAAATCAGATTTATTATCATCTCGTTTCAGCCTAAGTGACAGGCGTTGCCATCGTCATATAACATAGTGACGAATTAAGTGGGGGGAATTAGACATGAAAACAGCGGTATTTTTATCGATTGCAGCGTTTGTTATAGGTCTGGCATTTCCGTATTTGGGCCTTATTTTTAAAATCCCCTTGATAATCGTTGTTGTTGTCATGCATGTAGCGGTGTCATCAAGGGAGCATGAAGGATGGCGCAAATATCTTGTAAACTACTGTTTTCTGTTAGCGCTTATCGTTAGTTACTTGTTTAAACTCATTTTTGATATCGGATAAGAGCAGTTGTCTAGTAAAAAAGATCGCGAACCCCTGAAAAGGAAGGATTCGCGATCTTTTTTTTTCAGCCCGACACGGGATGCCACTAGAGTCGTGATCCAACGAGCGGAAGCTTTAATTTAAGTCAGATTAAATACGCCCAAAGTGGAGCATTTGGCAGACTCGGCCTCAATAACCTCGTCCAAATCTATTTCGAGCAGATTGCAAAGAGCGGACATATAAAAAAGGTTGCGGCCCAGCTCTGCCTTCAGAACGTCGCGGCAGTTTTCGCAGACAGCACCGTCCATGTGGGTTTCCAGCAGTCGCTTGGCTGTTTCCAGCTCAGGATCATCCGAATAGGGCTGTTTAACAGCTTGTATCTCGATGCAGCCACACTCGGTAACAGCTTTGGCAACCGCGCGATTTACGGCAGCACCGGCTTGGCCGAATTTGGACAGTACATCAAGTACGCTGCGGTGACGCAGAAGCAATTCCGATACTTGCTGCTGAAAATCGTTAAGCGTTGGGGCGCTCATGGAACCCACCTCTTTCGCAATTTTGTCATTGTATAGAGCTATTATAAGCTTGGCTTCTGCGGAATACAAAAGCGAATTGAGCTTTATGAGAAATCCTTCATGAGTCGATGTGGCGCATCGGTAACGGCCGCCGGGAAAGAAAGCCTCCCCCAGTCTTGTTGCCGGTCAAAATGTTCAAATTCCGCGCGGTTTAGCTGTCGCGAAATTGGAACATACTGGCTAATGGAGGTGGCAAAATCGATATGGTTAAACGTATTCTGCAATTACTTGGACTTGTATTTGGCGGTATGCTAGGCTCTCAGGCGGGTATCGGGTCGGGAAGCTCCCTACCGGTTGGACTGGGCAGTTATAGCCCGCTTGCCGGGGGTTACGGCTCATTCGGTTATTACACTGGCTTGGCTGTGGGTGCATTTTGCGGGCTGCTGCTGGCAACCGCGCTCGCCGGCCGCGCCCAGAAGTTGCTTGGCGAAGGTGCACGTCGCGCTGCCGAGCTGCCTGCGGCGGATCTGCTGGCTGGAGCTGCAGGCTTGACCGCAGGTCTTGTGCTCTCGGCACTCCTGTATCCGTCTGTATCTCGTCTGCCGGAATCGGCGGCGATGATCGTGCCAGCGTTGCTGACGCTCGGCCTTGGTTATGTCGGCTTGATGGTCGGCATCCGCAAGAAAGAAGAACTGTCCGAAGGGCTTCAAACGCTGTTGCAGCCAAAGGTTTTACCGGAGCCGGAGAAGGTAGAGCCCGTTAATTTTGAAGAGCATAAAATTATGGACACCAGCGTCATCATTGACGGCCGCATCGCGGACATCTGCAAAACAGGATTCATTGAAGGTACGCTCGTTATTCCGGAATTCGTGCTGGAGGAGCTGCAGCATATTGCGGATTCATCGGATTTGCTGAAGCGCAATCGCGGCCGTCGCGGCCTGGACATCCTTAATAAGATCCAAAAAGAGCTCGATGTGAAAGTGATGATTTACGAGGGCGACTTTGATGAGATCAGCGAGGTGGACAGCAAGCTTGTGAAGCTCGCCAAGGTGCTGCGCGGCAAGGTGCTGACCAATGACTTCAACCTGAACAAGGTATGCGAGCTGCAAGGTGTGTCCGTGCTCAACATCAATGATTTGGCCAACGCGGTTAAGCCGGTTGTACTACCTGGCGAGGAGATCGTCGTGCAAATCATCAAGGACGGCAAGGAACATGGCCAAGGTGTGGCCTATCTTGATGACGGTACGATGATCGTCGTGGAAGGCGGTCGTGACTACATCGGCTTGACGATGGAGGTTCTCGTGACGAGCGTTCTGCAAACATCGGCTGGACGGATGATTTTCGCGAAGCCGAAGCTGTTGGAAAAAGCGCTGTAACGGGTTATGATAGGGAGATAAACGTTACAGCGGGATGTGAGCGGATTGACAACGAGTAAAGAACATCTGCACGCCGATGATAGGGACAAGCCTCGCTGGGGCGCGGTCATCGTCGCCGCCGGACGCGGTACGCGCATGGGCACTGCCGAGAGCAAGCAGTTCCTTGAGCTGCGCGGCAAGCCCGTGCTGATCCATACATTGGAGCTATTCCAGAGTATGGAGGAGATTGGCGAGATCGTGCTCGTGACGGGAGCGGACGATGTGGAGCGGTGCCGGGAATGGTGCCGCTTTTATCGCTTGTCCAAGGTGACAGCGGTGCTGGAGGGCGGCAGCGAGCGGCAACATTCCGTGCGGCTCGGCTTGGCCGGGCTCCGGTCGGAATGGGCGCTTGTCCATGACGGCGTGCGACCGCTTGTGACGGCCAATGCTGTGCGTCTCTGCTTGCAACAGGCGGAGGGGACGGGAGCGGCTGTGCTAGCCGTGCCGGTCAAGGACACGATTAAGCAGGTGGACGAGAGTGGGGTCATCACAGCAACACCGGACCGGAGAAGCTTGTGGGCGATCCAAACGCCGCAAGCTTTTCGCCGTGTCAGGCTGCTGGAAGCCCATGAGCAGGCGCTGCGCGACGGCTTCCTCGGCACGGATGATGCGATGGCAGTCGAAAGGCTTGGCGATTCGGTATCGGTCGCTGAGGGTGAATATACGAACATCAAGATTACGACGCCGGAGGATCTTCCCTATGCGGAATTCCTTTTGGAACAGCGGGAGAGGGGAATTAAGATATGATTCGGATAGGACAAGGCTTCGACGTGCATCAGCTAGTGGAGGGGCGCCCTTGTATCATCGGAGGCGTGACCATACCCTATGAAAAAGGTCTTCTTGGCCATTCCGATGCGGATGTGCTGCTCCACACGATTGCCGATGCTCTACTAGGCGCGCTGGCGCTGGGCGACATCGGCAAGCATTTTCCCGATACGGATCCTGCGTTCAAGGACGCAGACAGTCTGAAGCTGCTAGAGCATGTATGGTCGCTGATCAAAGAGCGCGGCTACCGCCTCGGCAATCTGGACTGCACAATCATCGCACAAGCGCCTAAGATGGCGCCGTATATTCCGGCAATGGCTGCAATAATCGTTGAAGCTCTGGAAGCGACGCAGGATCAGGTGAACGTAAAAGCGACAACAACAGAGAAGCTCGGTTTCCCCGGCAGGGGCGAGGGCATCGCTGCTCAAGCGGTTGTCTGCCTTGTCAAGAATATGCTATGATCAGAGGCACTTATTTGGCTTATCGACCATTATTTGCAATTGCTCAAGGAGGAAAGACTGCCCATGGCACAAGCTAACCAGGAGGTCCGCGTTCGCTACGCCCCGTCCCCGACGGGTCATCTGCATATCGGCAACGCGCGCACGGCTCTGTTCAATTATTTATATGCTCGCAGGCATGGCGGCAAGTTCATCGTCCGCATCGAGGATACGGATGTGAAGCGTAATGTAGCCGGGGGCGAGGAAAGCCAGCTCAAGTTCATGAACTGGCTTGGCATCACGTGGGATGAGAGCGTCGACATTGGCGGGGGTTACGGCCCCTATCGCCAAACGGAGCGTCTCGACATCTACAAAGCCTATTGGCAGCAATTGATGGACCAAGGACTTGCGTACCGCTGCTACTGCACGGAACAAGAGTTGGAGCAGGAGCGCGAGGAGCAGACAGCACGCGGAGAGACGCCGCGCTACTCGGGCCGTCACCGGAATTTGACACCGGAGCAAGGGGCTGCTTTTGAGGCCGAAGGCCGTGTCGCAAGCATTCGCTTCCGTGTTCCAGAGGACCGTACTTACACATGGGACGATATGGTGAAAGGTACGATCAGCATCGATACGAAGGAGACGGGCGATTTTGTCATCGTGAAAAAAGATGGCATCCCGACCTACAACTTCGCAGTGGCGATCGACGACCATGAGATGCGCATCTCCCATGTGCTGCGGGGCGAGGATCATATTTCCAATACACCGCGTCAGCTGATGATCTATGAAGCTCTCGGATGGGAGCCACCGTTGTTCGCTCATATGACGCTTATCGTCAACGAGCAGCGCAAAAAGCTCAGCAAACGCGATGAGTCGATTGTTCAGTTCATCGAGCAATATGAGCAGCTTGGCTATTTGCCGGAGACGCTGTTCAACTTCATCGCATTGCTCGGTTGGTCGCCAGAGGGCGAGCAGGAGCTGTTTACCCGCGAGGAGCTAGTGGAAGTATTCGATTCTGCGCGCCTCAGCCGTAGTCCAGCCGTGTTCGACACGACCAAGCTGGCCTGGATGAACAATGAATATATCAAAAAGCTGGATCTGCCGCGTCTTGTCGACCTGTGTCTGCCCCATTTGCAAAAAGCAGGCCGTGTTAGCGGCGAGCCGGTCGCGCGGGAGCGGGAATGGGTGACTAGCTTAATTGACCTGTACCGTGACAAGCTGCGCTGGGGAGCGGAAATCGTGGAGCTGACCGAGCTGTTCTTCCTGGAATCTTACGAGGACGAGGCGGAAGCTCGCGAAGTACTGGCAGAAGAGACCGTTCCACAGGTTTTGTCGGCTTTCCTCGCAGGACTAGAAACGCTGGAGCCAGAAGCTTGGAACGAGGATAGCGTGAAGGCGCTCATCAAGTCGGTCCAAAAGGAAACCGGCTGCAAAGGCAAAGCGCTGTTCATGCCAATCCGCGCCGCCATCACCGGTCAAACACATGGCTCCGACCTGAACCGCACGATCGTGCTGCTTGGCAGCGAAAAGGTAGCCGCACGGCTGCGCGCTCGGCTGCAAGGCTAAAGCAGAGCCGGCTCGGCCATCCTGGCCCGCCGCTCGCTCGCAGCTAGAGCCCAACGTCGGCGCCGCTTCTTGCACTTTGCCGCTTTTGGGTTATACTAGATGTAATTCAGGCACATGCTGATCGAAATTGACAGGCTTTGAGCAGGAGAGGAACGCCATATCCGGGATAGCAGAGAGGACATCCGTCACGCATCCGGCCTATGCAAGTATGCACAGCGCCGATTGCCGACTGGCTGAGAGATGTCCATTCCGACGGCGCGTCCAATGCACCTGTGAGCTTTGCTCCGATCCTGTGGACGCTCCCGGAACCTTGTTCCGGCCAAGAGCTGACGCAGGGGTAGGCGGCAACGTCCGGCCCGCGTTACAGGCCATATGAGACAGGGCCGTTTTCCGTTCGGCCGGTTTACCCTCAGGCGATCTGGTATCGCCGACACGGTGAAGCCGGTTTCCTCGGATGGCCCTGTACCGCAGAGTGGAACCGCGTGAATGACGCCTCTGCAGCCCTATGGCTGCGGAGGCTTTTTTTCATACGAGAGTAGTTATCCTTATGGATAACATTCTCGTAATTCATTCGCATACGGACATCGTCGAAGGAACGGCGAAGCCGTATTGCCTTGCATATATGCCCAAATGGGGGGGCGAAAACATGTTACGACATATTAAGTCCGATATTCGGGCGGTGTTCGACAACGATCCCGCCGCGCGCAGCATGTTTGAGGTCGTATTTACCTATTCCGGCCTGCATGCGATCTGGGCGCACCGGGTTGCGCATACGCTGTTCAAGCGGAAGTTTTACACGCTGGCGCGTATCGTTTCTCAGGTAAGCCGATTTATGACGGGAATCGAAATCCATCCTGGTGCGAGAATCGGCAATCGGTTGTTCATCGATCACGGCATGGGTGTGGTCATTGGGGAAACATGCGAGATCGGCGATGATGTGGTTATTTACCAAGGCGTGACGCTGGGGGGAACCGGCAAAGAGAAGGGCAAGCGGCATCCGACGATCGGCAGCAATGTGGTCATTGGGTCTGGCGCCAAGGTGCTTGGCTCGTTCCGTGTCGGAGAAAATTGCAACATTGGCTCTAACTCCGTCGTTCTACGCGAAGTACCGGATAACAGCACCGTTGTGGGCAATCCCGGTCGCATCGTCAAGCGCAACGGACAGCGCGTAGGCGATCGGCTTGATCACACGCAACTGCCCGATCCTGTCATTGAGATGTTCCGAAGCATGCAAAATGAAATTAATACCCTGAGGGCCGAAGTGAATTCGCTGCGCGAGAGCAGCGTGGCGGTGCGGGAGCCCTCGGAGCAGCAACCGGTCAAAATACCGGTAGGTGGAGGCGAGCTGTAACGATGAGTCTGCAAATCTACAATACAATGAGCCGGAAGCAGGAAGCGTTTATTCCTCAAGAACCGGGTAAAGTAAAGATGTATGTCTGCGGTCCGACCGTATACGACTACATCCATATCGGAAACGCGCGTCCTGCGATCTTTTTCGACGTGGCTAGACGGTATCTGGAAGCGATCGGGTATGAGGTCGATTATCTCGTCAACTTCACGGATGTTGACGACAAGCTGATCCGCAAGGCAGAACAGCTCGGCACGAGCGTGCCTGAAGTAGCGGATCGGTTCATCGCGGCTTTTTATGAGGATACGGAGGGACTCGGCGTGAAGCGGGCGACCCGTAATCCGCGCGTTACGGAGCATGTCCCAGAGATTATCGCCTTGATCGAGGAACTGGTAGCTCAAGGGGCTGCTTATCCCAGCGCCGGCGACGTTTATTTCCGTACCAAGTCGTTCGCGAATTACGGGCAACTGTCGCATCAGAACCTGGAGGAGCTGCAGCTCGGTATCCGCATCGGCATCGACGAACGCAAGGAAGACCCGCAGGACTTCGTATTATGGAAAAGCGCAAAACCTGGCGAAATCAGCTGGGAGAGCCCTTGGGGACCGGGCCGTCCTGGCTGGCACATCGAGTGCTCGGCTATGGCGCGCAAGTACCTTGGCGATACGCTGGACATTCACGGCGGCGGCAACGACCTGCAGTTCCCGCATCATGAATGCGAGTGCGCTCAGTCAGAATCGCTGACCGGCAAGCCGCTTTCTAACTACTGGATGCATAACGGCTTCATCAACATCGACAATCAGAAAATGTCGAAATCGCTCGGCAACGGCATCACTGTGCACGAGCTGCTGAAGCGTATCAAGCCGGAGGCGATCCGTTACTTCATGCTATCAGGCCATTATCGTGCGCCGCTGAACTTCAGCGACGATACGGTTGAGCAGGCGCTCGGCAGCGTGGAGCGCATCACCAACTGCCGCGTCAACCTGGAGCATCGGCTGGCTGCGGTGTCTCCAGACGGTTCGCATACCGCAGGCTGGCATCTAGTCGAGGATGCGCCAATTGGCGCCTTGCGCTATGAGCCAGCTTCCGGTGATGAGTCGCTGGACACGCGTCTGCAAGAACTGAAGGCGCGCTTCACCGCCAAAATGGACGACGACTTCAATACGCCGGATGCAATAACGGTGCTGTTCGAACTGGTAGCGGAAGCGAACCAACTGCTCAAGCAGCCGGTTGTAGCGGCGCGATCGATCGATGCCGTCCTGGGACTGATGGATTCGATGGACGGGGTGCTCGGCTTGCTTCCAACTGTTGATGAGGCCGCTGGATTGCTGGATGCGGAAGTTGACGCACTTATCGTCGAACGCACCAAGGTGCGCTCGGAGAAGAATTGGAAACGCGCTGACGAGATTCGAGATCTACTGGCGGAGCAAGGCATTTTGCTAGAGGATACGCCCCAAGGCATCCGCTGGAGGCGCAAATGAGCGGGTCACCGGAGCAACCGTCGGTAGAGGATCAGGCCCAGCGGCAGACTGTGCCGGTGGTAGAGGCGACGATTATTGACCAGGCTGGACCCCCTCCGTTAGGAACGGAGGGGGTCGCCTCGCCAACTGGGGCAGTCTTTCAATCGCTGCCCTTTGAGCCGCCCTCCAAGCAGCCGGAGTTTTTGAATCCTGTTGTACTGGCTTACACCGGCGATGCTGTATTCGAGCTGTTGGTCCGCCAGCATCTCGTCGCCGGAGAGAAGCTAAAGCCGAACCAACTGCATCGCGCGGCGACTAGCATCGTCTGCGCGAAGGCGCAGCGCCGCTGGTTGGAGCTGTGGTCGCCGATGCTGAGTGAAGAGGAGCAGGACGTAGTGCGCCGCGGGCGCAACACCAAGTCCGGACAGCCTCCGCGCAACGCGGATCCGCATGATTACCGGCTGGCAACTGCGATGGAATGCCTGATCGGATTTTTATATTACAAGGGCAGGACCGAAAGGATTCGGGAATTGACGGCGGTTGTATTCGCAGCAGTAGACGAAGACCGCCAGAAGGAGACAAAGCATGGCCAATAATAAAACAACTCAAAACGAAAACCAGGAGGAGGAGCAAGGGCAGGACTGGATTGCAGGTAAACATCCCGTTCTAGAAGCACTTCGCTCCGGCCGCGAGCTTAATAAAATATGGATTGCCGACACGGTACAGAAACCGTCGGTGGCGCCGATTCTGGCAGAGGCGAAAAGTGCCGGTCTTGTCGTGCAATTTGTCGATAAACGGCGACTGGACCAACTCGACCTCGGTGTTGCCCATCAGGGCGTAGTTGCCCAAGCGGCCGCATATCGCTATGCGGAATTGGACGAGCTGCTAGCGCGGGCCAAGGCAAGCAGTGAAACGCCGTTGTTGCTCATTTTGGATGAAATCGAGGATCCGCATAACCTTGGCTCGATTCTGCGGACTGCCGAATGCACGGGTGTGCACGGTGTCATCATTCCGAAGCGGCGCGCCGCTGGCCTCACCGCAACGGTGTGGAAAACATCCGCTGGAGCAGCGGAGCATGTGCCTGTGGCACGCGTCACCAACTTGGCACAGACGATAGAGACGTTGAAACAGGAAGGCATCTGGATCGCTGGAGCTGACGTCAGTGCCAGCCAGGATGTATATCGTACGGACTTCAATCTACCGCTTGCGCTCGTGATCGGGAACGAGGCCAAGGGCATAGGCAGGTTGATTCGCGAAAAATGCGATTTTTTGGTGAAGCTGCCGATGCTTGGCCAGCTGAATTCCTTGAATGCCTCTGTGGCTGCCGGCGTACTCATGTACGAGGTCGTCCGACAACGCAGGAGCCTTTAGCCGGCGATGACTCGTCAGCCGGACGTCCTGTTGGTGGACGGCTACAACATTATCGGAGCGTGGCCCGAGCTGGAGCGTTTGAAGGAGACAAATCTCGAAGAGGCGAGAGAGAAACTCCTTGATTTGCTAGCCGATTATCAGGGTTATACAGGAATGCAGGTCTACGTGGTGTTTGACGCATACCAAGTGGCCGGCAGCCGCTCCGCTTACAAACAGTACAAAATCACAGTAGTGTTCACAAAAGAGAAGGAAACAGCCGATGAATGCATAGAGCGACTCGCAGGTGAGTTACGTAAACGCAGCCGAAGCATTTATGTAGCCACTTCGGACTCGGTGGAGCAGCATGTTGCCTTCGGCAAGGGAGCGCTGCGTCTGTCCGCACGTGAGCTGAAGCTAGAATTGGATCAGAATCGTCAACAGATTGCCCGATCACTTCGCGAGGAGAAACCGCGCGGACGCAATTCCATCGACGGAAACTTGAGCTTGGAGGCGCGAATGAAGCTGGAACGGATGCGCCGAGGCGAGTGAGTTCAAAATTGCGTTACAATTATGTCAGTTTAATTGCCGCCAAAAAAGCGATTTCAACCCATCTGTATCCAATTATAGTATTTATTATTGGATATAGAACGCTCGTTTGCATTGACGATGTCAAGAGAGGTCTTGTATACTTGGCTTATTCATTTTTGGAAATTTTGACCGGTTTCAGCATTACCTAATAGACTAGCTGTGCACGCTTTGCAGGCCGGAGGGATAGTTTGTGAGCATCGACCTCAGAGAATGGAGTACGCATGATTATGACTGCCGGACGGATGAGGACATCGTCGAGGCGGTGCGCATAGGTGACAGCGAAGCGCTGGAGTATCTGATCAACAAATACCGGAACTTTGTTAGGGCTAAGGCTCGTTCCTACTTCCTGATCGGCGCCGACAGGGAGGACATCGTTCAGGAGGGTATGATCGGTCTCTACAAGTCCATCCGAGATTTCAGGGGGGACAAGCTGGCTTCCTTCAAGGCTTTCGCCGAGCTTTGCATCACCCGGCAGATCATTACTGCGATCAAGACGGCTACACGGCAGAAGCATATTCCGCTGAATTCTTATGTTTCTCTTGACAAGCCTATCTATGATGAAGATTCCGATCGTACGTTGCTTGATGTCATTTGTGGCACTCGTGTAAGCGATCCGGAAGAGTTGATGATCAATAAGGAAGAGTTCGTCGGTCTTGAGGACAAGATGTCCGAGATTCTGAGCGATCTTGAGCGCAAGGTGTTAATGTTATACTTGGACGGACGCTCGTACCAGGAAATTGCCGTCGACTTGGACCGCCATGTGAAGTCCATTGACAATGCGCTTCAGCGTGTTAAACGCAAGCTGGAGAAATACTTGGAGCTTCGCAATGTAATTGTCTAGTGAATCGGCGGCTCTGCCGCTGGACCCTTCGGGGTCTTTTTTACATTCAGGACTTTGATCTTTATCGCTACTCAACCGTAGTTTTAGAAGTCTTTGAAAAGGGCTATACTGATTCCAGTAGAGAATGGTTTCTCTAGTGAGTTGGCGCCTGCTTCCGAACCCGATGCCGGTAAGCAGGTGCCAAAGCCGTTCAGAAAATCGACAAGTTGTGCTCGATTCGGCATTCGCCAACATGCGGCGTTCAAGTGCTGCCAAAGCCTGTTTTTTCGCTTCCGGCGCGGTCTCCCGGACTTTTCGGCCTCATGGAATTGCATTGACATGCGAGAATCCGGTATGATAAGGTACTTAGAGTGACTCGGATTAGGCCCTGAGGCCTTTTTGAGTCCGTTCGCACGTTGTCGGCTTGTACTATTTTGAGATCTGGAGGTGACCTATAATGCGGGTTATCATCACGCTTGCTTGCACGAACTGCAAGCAACGTAACTACACGAACACCAAGAACAAGCGTAATCACCCCGACCGTATGGAGATGAGGAAGTTCTGCAAGTATTGCAACGAGCATACTCCTCACCGCGAGACGAGATAGTCATGGAGGTGGGTTCAGGTGGCTTTTCTTGCAAAGATCAAGCGAAACTTCGGAACAACTTTTGAGTTCTTCGCAGACAGTTGGGCTGAGCTTAAGAAAGTACGCTGGCCAAACCGTAAAGAGTTAACAAGCTATACGATCGTTGTACTTGTTACGATCGTGTTTGTGACGATTTACTTTTGGCTTCTTGACATCGGGATCTCTAAACTGGTTGAACTGATCGTTTAAGAAGGGTCCAAAGGTGGATTGGGATGGAAAAACAATGGTATGTGGTTCATACTTACTCGGGCTATGAGAACAAGGTGAAAGCCAACCTCGAGCGCCGTGTCGAATCGATGGGCATGGAAGACAAAATCTTCCGCGTGCTTGTTCCTATGGAAGAAGAGATCGTGAACAAGGACGGCAAGAAGAAAACGGTCATGCGCAAAGTCTATCCGGGCTACGTCCTGGTAGAAATGATTCAGACCGATGATTCGTGGTATGTCGTTCGCAATACGCCTGGCGTAACAGGATTTGTAGGCTCGACCGGTTCCGGATCCAAGCCAACGGCACTGCTTCCAGAGGAAGTAGACGCCATTCTCAATCATATGGGAATGTCCGAGCCTAAGCCGAAGATGGAATTCGAACTCAAAGAAACTGTGCGCGTGACCGTAGGTCCGTTCGCCAATTTTGTTGGAGTCATTGAAGAAATTCAGTTCGACAAAAACAAACTCAAAGTGCATGTTAATATGTTCGGACGGGAAACCCCTGTTGAACTTGACTACACTCAGGTCGAAAAGGTATAATGAATCGGTTGTTTCTGGCTTTCGGAAGTCTTTTCGGAAGCGGGCGTGGTAATTCGCGTCAGGTTACTAGTTTGCTCGCAGGAGGTGTAACTCATGGCTAAAAAAGTCATTAAACTGGTCAAGCTGCAAGTTCCAGCTGGCAAAGCCAACCCGGCTCCGCCAATCGGACCTGCACTCGGTCAAGCAGGCGTCAACATTATGGCGTTCTGTAAAGAATTCAATGCGCGTACGGCAGACCAGGCTGGCCTGATCATCCCGGTTGTCATCACCGTATTTGAAGACCGCTCCTTCACGTTCGAGACTAAGACTCCTCCAGCTGCCGTACTGCTCCGCGTAGCAGCAGGCATCGAGAAGGGTTCCGGCGAACCGAACAAGAAGAAAGTCGCTACGGTTAACCGTTCCAAGGTTCGCGAGATCGCGGAACAAAAAATGCAGGATCTTAACGCTGCATCCGTAGAAGCTGCAATGCGCATGGTCGAAGGAACAGCCCGCAGCATGGGCGTTACGATCGTCGACTAATGCCGATCTAGTCGGCGCTGAGCAAGCGCCGCCCTGAGTAAAACCCCCGGTTTTGCTGTGGGAGGAACCGCTGCGCTGCAGTGGGTCCGCTATTTACCACATGAGGAGGATGTTCATTATGGCAAAGCAAGGCAAGAAATACCAAGAAGCCGCTAAGCTGATCAATAGCGAAGCGACTTACGAGCCGGCTGAAGCAATCGAGCTCGTGAAAAAAGCTGCATCCGCCAAATTCGACGAGTCCGTCGAAGTGGCAGTCCGTCTGGGCGTTGACCCGCGGAAACAAGACCAAGCCGTTCGTGGCGTCGTTGTACTGCCGCACGGAACTGGTAAAACTAAGCGCGTCCTCGTATTCGCTAAAGGCGAAAAAGCGAAGGAAGCCGAAGCTGCAGGCGCTGACTTTGTTGGCGATGCAGATATGATCAACAAAATTCAACAAGGCTGGTTCGAATTCGATGTCTGCGTGGCTACGCCTGACATGATGGCTGAAGTCGGCAAGCTCGGACGTATCCTCGGCGGTAAAGGCCTCATGCCTAACCCTAAAGCCGGTACGGTAACGTTCGATGTGACCAAGGCTGTTCAGGAGATTAAAGCTGGTAAGATCGAATACCGTCTTGACCGTGCAGGTCAAATCCATGCTCCAATCGGTAAAGTATCGTTCGATGCTGAAAAGCTGGACGAGAACCTCAAAGCTCTTATGGACGCTTTGAACCGTGCGAAGCCGGCATCCGCCAAAGGGATTTACCTGAAAAACATCGCTGTATCTTCGACAATGGGACCTGGCGCTCGCGTCAACGTTTCCGTATTCCGCTAAGAGCTGCGATTCCAACTTTAGAACACGCATGCCTAAGACAGTAGGTGCCCTTGCGGCTTAATTTTCCTACCGAGGTGTTATGATAAACGTTTCTCGTAAACGGATCATGGCCTTCGCTGTCTTGGCGGAGGCCTTTATACATGCAC
The DNA here is from genome assembly GCF_002233675.1 of Paenibacillus herberti. Taxonomy (GTDB): domain Bacteria; phylum Bacillota; class Bacilli; order Paenibacillales; family Paenibacillaceae; genus Paenibacillus_O; species Paenibacillus_O herberti. The sequence continues at coordinate 1,516,258 of NZ_NMUQ01000002.1, forward strand.
CTGCAGGTTGAAGGTCGACCGATCGAAGGATGCAAGAGATACTACTACGGGAGGTGTACACAAATGGCAAATACAAAAGTAATCGCGTCTAAGCAACAGCAAGTGGATGAAATCACCGCTAAGCTGAAAGCTAGCACGACTACGGTCGTAGCAGACTACCGTGGACTGAACGTTGCTCAAGTAACGGAACTGCGTAAGCAGCTTCGCGAAGCGGGCATCGAGTTCCAAGTTCTGAAGAACTCTCTCGTTCGTCGTGCGACGGAATCCGCTGAAATGGCGGCCCTGAACGAGGTTCTGACGGGACCAACGGCGATCGCCTTCGGCGGTGACGACGTGGTAGCTCCTGCAAAAATCATTAACGACTTCGCTAAGAAAAACGACGCTCTGAAAGTTAAAGGCGGCGTTCTGGATGGTCAAGTTGTTGATGCGGCCCAAATCAAAGCACTGGCTGAACTGCCGTCCCGCGACGGTCTTCTGTCCATGCTCCTCAGCGTTCTTCAAGCTCCTATGCGCAACTTTGCCCTCGCGGTCAAAGCTGTGTCCGAAAAGCAAGAGGCGCAAGCATAAGGTTTTTATCGCAGGTTCGCCTTTATGCTCGGCTTAGAGTGCGAACGGCCTAAAAACAAATGTATTCCGGCGTAGCCGGAATAAGATAAACCCCAAAAAAAACTAAAAAACCTAATGGAGGTTCAACCATGAGCAAAGAGCAAATCCTTGAAGCCATCAAAGGCATGAACGTTCTGGAACTAAACGATCTCGTAAAAGCAATCGAAGAAGAATTCGGCGTAACAGCTGCAGCACCTACAGTTGTAGCTGCTGGCGGCGGCGCTGCAGAAGTTGAAGAGCAATCCGAGTTTGACGTAATTCTGATAGGCGCTGGCGCTTCCAAAATCAACGTCATCAAAGTTGTTCGCGAACTGACAGGTCTTGGCCTGAAAGAAGCAAAAGAAGTTGTAGACAACGCTCCAAAAGCAATTAAAGAAAAAGTATCCAAAGAAGATGCAGAAGCTCTGAAAGCGAAGCTGGAAGAAGCCGGCGCAGCTGTAGAAGTGAAGTAATATCTGCCTTGGCCATACTGGAACCCCTTGGAACCGCTTCGGCTCCAAGGGGTTCTCTGTCTATGCAAGGGAAGCAGAAAATGGAGGGAAGGCAATGTCGGATCACTACTATTCCAGAAAGCCTGGTGTGCAGGAGAACCGGCAGGAGCATGAAACGAAGCTTCGCGGCTTCGCCTTTCGCTTCCTGACCGATAATGGAGTTTTCTCCAAAGGAGGTATCGATTACGGCAGCCGTTTTTTGATCGAGCAAATGCAGATTGGAGAGTCTGATCAAATTTTGGATGTTGGCTGCGGTTACGGACCGATCGGACTGACGGCGGCTCAGCTTGCTCCTCGTGGACAAGTTGTTATGCTCGACATCAATGAACGTGCAATTGAGCTGGCAACGGAGAATGCACGACGCAATGGTATTACCAATGCAGACATTCGCCATAGCGATTTATACGAGGCTGTTGGGACGGACACCTTTGATGTTATTCTGACGAATCCGCCGATACGAGCTGGAAAAGCGGTTGTACATCGGATTTTTGAAGAAGGTGCTGCATTGCTGCGACCTGGCGGAAGTATGTGGGTCGTTATACAAAAGAAGCAAGGTGCGCCATCAGCAGAAGCCAAACTGCAGCAGCTGTTTGGTAAAGTGATTGAAGTCGGCAAGGATAAAGGATTCCGAATTTTTCGGGCTATTGGGGCAGAAACTCCTCAAAAGTAAGCTTTTGAATTGAAAAGAGACTATTTTCTCATTTTTGTTGACTCGATTTCTCGGTTGTGTTATTATTATGAAATGTCAGCATTAAAATAGGTGGATTCTCTTTAGTCCGCTAAAATGTCAAGAATTATTTATTTGATGCTCGATGCATACAAATATGGTTTTTGACGTATAATGTTTAGATTTTGGGCAAAATTACATGATAGGAGACCGTCTCTCTCACGGTGGCTCATCTGTGGAGAGGCCGAGGTTTCAGGCCGGAAGCATGCTCTTTTTTCGAACCCTATTCGATAAGGGCTTTTCTTTATTTGCCACAGCGATCCGTGTTTTCGAGGAACGTTCTGTGGAAACGGGCTGTGCGGTCTAGGTATGAGTGCGCTTATCAAGCTGAGAAGCAGACATGAGGGGTGAGGTTAAGTTGGCAGGACAACTTGTTCAGTATGGTCGACGCACGCGTAGGAGCTATAACCGGATTCACGAAGTGCTCGAGGTTCCGAACTTGATTGAAATCCAACAAAAGTCTTACGGGAAGTTTCTGGAGAGCGATCTTCTGGAATTGTTCCAGGATATTTCGCCAATTCAGGACTTCACGGGAAATCTTTCGTTGGAATTTATCGATTACAGTCTCGGAGAGCCGAAGTATTCGGTTGATGAGTCAAAAGAACGCGACGTTACGTATGCCGCGCCGCTGCGCGTTAAGGTAAGGCTCCTTAACAAGGAAACTGGCGAGGTCAAGGAACAGGAAGTGTTCATGGGCGATTTTCCGGTGATGACGGATACGGGCACCTTCATTATTAATGGTGCAGAACGCGTCATCGTCAGCCAATTGGTACGCTCACCCAGCGTGTACTTCAGCACGAAAGTCGACAAAAACGGCAAGCGTAACTACACGGCTACGGTTATTCCAAACCGTGGTGCTTGGCTGGAGCTGGAAACCGATGCAAAGGACATTATCTACGTGCGTATCGACCGTACCCGGAAGATTCCGGTAACGGTACTTCTTCGCGCGCTCGGCTTCGGAACAGATGCCGAAATTTTGGACTTGCTCGGACAGGACGAGTATATCAAGAACACGCTGGACAAAGACAACACGGACTCGACAGAGAAAGCTCTGATCGAAATCTACGAGCGTCTTCGTCCGGGTGAGCCGCCGACTTTGGACAATGCGAAAAGTCTGCTTGTGGCTCGTTTCTTCGACCCTAAACGCTATGATCTGGCCAATGTAGGCCGGTATAAAATCAATAAAAAGCTTCACATCAAAAACCGTCTGTTCAACCAACGTCTCGCTGAAACGCTGGTGGATACGAATACGGGTGAGATTCTTGCTGAGGCTGGCCAAATGATCGACCGTCGTTTGTTAGACGATCTGCTTCCGCATCTGGAAGATAAGCTGAACAGCAAGATTCATCATGTGGCGGGTGGAGTGATGGATGCAAGTAGTATCCCACTGCAGACGATCAGCGTATTCGCTCCTAATGAAGATGGAAAAATCATCAAAGTGATTTCCAACGATGTTATCGACAAATCCGTCAAGCATGTTACGCCTGCGGATATCATTGCGTCGATCAACTACTTCATCAACTTGTTGCATGGAGTAGGTAGCACGGACGATATCGACCATCTCGGTAACCGTCGTCTTCGCTCCGTTGGCGAGTTGTTGCAGAATCAGTTCCGCATCGGCCTCTCCCGTATGGAGCGTGTCGTACGTGAGCGGATGTCGATCCAGGATGCCAATGCGATCACGCCACAAGCATTGATCAACATTCGTCCGGTCATCGCATCGATTAAGGAGTTCTTCGGATCTTCCCAGCTGTCCCAGTTTATGGATCAGACGAACCCCCTTGCTGAGCTTACGCACAAACGTCGTCTTTCAGCACTCGGACCCGGTGGTTTGACGCGTGAGCGGGCCGGCATGGAAGTCCGTGACGTCCATCACTCTCACTATGGCCGTATGTGTCCGATCGAGACGCCAGAGGGACCGAACATCGGTTTGATCAACTCCTTGTCTAGCTTTGCCCGCATCAACGAGTACGGCTTCATTGAAACTCCGTACCGCTGGGTAGATCCTAAGACAGCTATTGTCACCGAGCAGATCGCGTATCTGACTGCCGATGAAGAAGATAATTACGTCATCGCACAAGCGAACGCGCTCCTGTCAGAGGAAAGCAAGTTTGTCGACGATCAAGTTGTCGTTCGTTACAACAAGCAGGCTGACAACATCCTGACTATGCCAACCGAGCGCGTCGACTACATGGACGTATCGCCGAAGCAGGTTGTATCCGTCGCAACGGCGCTCATTCCGTTCCTCGAGAACGATGACTCCAACCGTGCGTTGATGGGATCCAACATGCAGCGGCAAGCCGTTCCACTGCTCATTCCGAAGGCGCCGCTTGTCGGCACAGGCATGGAGCACAAGTCTGCTAAGGACTCTGGTGTTTGCATCGTTTCCGATCATGACGGTGTCATCGAGCGCGTATCCTCCAACGAAATCTGGGTGCGTCGCGTGGAAACCGTGGACGGCAAGCCTGTGAATGGCGATCTCGTGAAGCACAAGCTTCACAAGTTCACCCGTTCTAACCAAGGTACTTGCATCAACCAACGTCCGATCGCCCGCAAAGGTGATATTGTTAAGAAAGGCGACATCCTGGCTGACGGCCCGTCCACGGAGCAGGGCGAAATTGCTTTGGGACGTAACGTCGTTGTCGCGTTCATGACATGGGAAGGTTACAACTATGAGGATGCTATCCTACTCAGCGAAAAGCTCGTGAAGGAAGACGTATACACGTCCATCCACATTGAAGAATATGAGTCCGAAGCCCGTGATACGAAGCTTGGACCGGAAGAAATCACTCGCGATATCCCTAATGTAGGCGAAGATGCGCTCAAGAATCTCGACGAGCGCGGTATCATCCGCGTCGGCGCTGAAATCAGTGCAGGAGACATCCTCGTTGGTAAGGTTACGCCTAAAGGTGTGACGGAGCTGACGGCGGAAGAGCGTCTGCTCCATGCAATCTTCGGTGAAAAGGCCCGCGAAGTTCGCGACACAAGCCTGCGCGTGCCGCATGGCACCGACGGTATCGTTGTTGACGTCAAAGTGTTCACTCGCGAGAATGGCGACGAGTTGCCTCCTGGTGTGAACCAGTTGGTACGCGTCTACATTGCACAGAAGCGTAAAATCTCCGAAGGCGACAAGATGGCCGGACGCCACGGTAACAAAGGTGTCATCGCGCGCATTCTGCCGGAAGAGGACATGCCGTTTATGCCGGATGGAACTCCAGTAGAGGTTGTTCTCAACCCCCTGGGTGTACCTTCTCGGATGAACATCGGCCAGGTTCTTGAAGTTCACCTTGGCCTGGCATGCAAGCGTCTCGGTATCCACGCCGCTACACCGGTATTCGACGGAGCGCGCGAGCATGATGTATTCGATGCAATGGAAGAAGCTGGGATTCAGCGTAACGGCAAGACCGTGCTGTACGACGGCCGTACCGGCGAGTGCTTCGAGCGCGAAGTTACGGTCGGCGTCATGTATATGATTAAGCTGGCGCATATGGTCGACGACAAGATTCATGCTCGCTCCACAGGTCCTTACTCTCTCGTTACGCAGCAGCCACTCGGCGGCAAGGCCCAATTCGGCGGCCAACGTTTCGGGGAGATGGAAGTATGGGCGCTTGAAGCTTACGGCGCGGCTTACACCCTGCAAGAGATTCTTACGGTCAAATCTGACGATGTGGTCGGCCGGGTGAAAACGTACGAGTCTATTGTGAAGGGCGAGAACGTGCCGGAGCCAGGCGTTCCGGAATCGTTCAAGGTTTTGATCAAGGAGCTGCAGTCACTCGGCATGGACGTGAAGATCCTCAATGCGGACGAGAACGAGATCGAGATGAAGGAAATCGATGACGAGGACGAAGGTGCAGGCGATAAGCTGAACCTCAACCTTGAAGGCGCCGAAGCAGGCGCTGAATAAGTCATACTTGAACTAAGGAGGGTTGCTCCTTGTTGGACGTGAACAACTTCGAGTACATGAAGATCGGCCTTGCATCGCCGGAAAAGATTCGCTCTTGGTCCCGCGGAGAAGTCAAGAAGCCGGAGACCATTAACTATAGGACACTCAAGCCAGAGAAAGAAGGACTCTTCTGCGAGAAGATCTTTGGCCCAACAAAGGACTGGGAATGCCATTGCGGCAAGTATAAGCGCGTTCGTTACAAAGGCGTTGTCTGTGACCGTTGTGGCGTTGAAGTTACTCGTGCTAAAGTTCGCCGCGAGCGGATGGGCCATATCGAGCTCGCCGCTCCGGTATCCCACATCTGGTACTTCAAAGGTATCCCAAGCCGGATGGGGCTGGCACTTGATATGTCGCCCCGTTCCCTTGAGGAAATTATCTACTTCGCCAGCTACGTTGTCACCGATCCTGGTGAGACGCCGCTTGAGAAGAAACAGCTTCTCTCTGAGAAGGAATACCGCAGCTATCGCGAGAAATACGGCTACGGTTTCCATGCCGGTATGGGTGCTGAGGCGGTCAAAAGACTGCTTCAGGACATCGATGTGGAGCGCGAGCTTGAGCAGCTGAAGGAAGAACTGCGTACGGCTCAAGGCCAACGCCGTAACCGTGCAATCAAGCGCCTTGAGGTTATCGAGGCATTCCGCCACTCTGGCAACAAGCCAGACTGGATGATTCTTGATGTGCTTCCGGTCATTCCTCCAGAGCTTCGTCCAATGGTACAGCTGGACGGCGGACGTTTCGCTACGTCTGATCTTAATGACCTGTACCGTCGCGTTATCAACCGCAACAACCGTCTGAAGCGTCTGCTTGACCTTGGCGCGCCTGACATCATCGTGCAGAACGAGAAGCGGATGCTGCAGGAAGCCGTTGATGCCTTGATCGATAACGGTCGTCGTGGCCGCCCGGTAACGGGCCCAGGCAACCGTCCATTGAAATCCCTCAGCCATATGTTGAAGGGTAAACAAGGTCGTTTCCGGCAGAATCTGCTCGGCAAACGGGTTGACTACTCCGGCCGTTCTGTAATCGTTGTAGGCCCGAACCTTAAGATGTATCAGTGTGGCCTGCCAAAAGAAATGGCGCTTGAGCTCTTCAAACCGTTTGTCATGAAGGAACTGGTTAACAAGGGTCTTGCCCATAACATCAAGAGTGCGAAGCGCAAAGTTGAGCGCGTAAGCGCAGAAGTATGGGATGTCCTTGAAGAAGTTATCAGAGAGCACCCGGTTCTGCTGAACCGCGCCCCTACGCTTCACCGTCTTGGTATTCAAGCGTTCGAGCCGATCCTCGTTGAAGGTAAAGCGATTAAGCTGCATCCACTTGTTTGTACAGCTTACAACGCCGACTTTGACGGAGACCAAATGGCTGTGCACGTACCGCTGTCCGCAGAGGCGCAAGCAGAAGCTCGCTTGCTCATGCTCGCCGCAGGCAACATCCTTAACCCTAAGGACGGTAAGCCTGTCGTAACGCCTTCGCAGGATATGGTCCTCGGCTCCTTCTATCTAACGATGGACAACAAGGAAGCCATGGGCTCTGGATCTGTGTTCGGCTCGGTCAACGAGGCGATCTCGTCTTATCAGCGCGGTATCGTGTCGCTGCATGCCCGGATTTTCATTCCGGCTAAGGTGCTCAAGAAGGACGACTTCACGGAAGAGCAGAACCGCTCGCTTATTTCGACGACAGTGGGCAAGGTTATTTTCAACGAAATCTTCCCGAGCTCGTTCCCTTACATCAATGAGGCCACTAAGACCAATCTGATGGATGGGACGCCGGACAAATATTTCGTATACGAAAAAGGCGCGGACCTGAACTCCTTCTTGGATAACGTTCCGCAAATGGGCGCCGTTGGCAAGGAATACCTCGGTCTTCTGATTGCCGAATGTTTCCGTCTTTACCACACGACGCGTACCTCGATCATTCTCGACAAGATCAAAGAGCTGGGCTTCACTTATTCGACCCGTGCGGGTATTACGGTTTCCGTCTCCGACGTCATCGTACCGCCAGAAAAAGTGGGAATCCTCAAAGAATCCGACGAGAAGGTCAGAATCGTTACGAATCAGTACCGTCGTGGTCTGATTACGAACGAAGAGCGCTATGACCGCGTTATCGAGATCTGGAGCAAAACAAAGGATCAGATTACGGAAATCCTCATGAAATCGATGGACCGTTACAACTCCATCATGCTCATGGTTGACTCCAAAGCGCGGGGTAACAAGTCGCAGATCACCCAGCTGGGCGGCATGCGGGGCCTGATGGCGAATCCATCCGGTCGAATCATCGAGCTCCCGATCAAGTCGAACTTCCGCGAAGGCCTTACCGTCCTCGAGTACTACATCTCGACTCACGGAGCGCGTAAAGGTCTTGCCGATACGGCTCTTCGGACAGCCGACTCCGGTTACTTGACTCGTCGTCTCGTTGACGTCGCGCAGGATGTTATCGTCCGCGAGGACGATTGCGGCACGGACAAAGGTATTCCCGTTGCTAAGATCCAGGACGGCAAAGAAGTTATCGAGGATCTGTTCGACCGTATCGAAGGTCGTTATTCCTTCGAAACGCTACGCAATCCGACAACCGGTGAGATTATCGTCGGCCGTGGAGAGCTGATCGATGCGACCAAAGCTGATGCCATCGTGAACGCGGGCATCGAGAAGCTGCAGATTCGCTCTGTACTGAGCTGCCGTGCCCGTCATGGCGTCTGCAAAATCTGTTACGGCCGCAACCTGGCAACTGGCAAACATGTTGACATTGGAGAAGCGGTAGGCATTATCGCCGCTCAGTCGATCGGTGAGCCAGGAACTCAGTTGACGATGCGTACATTCCATACCGGCGGCGTTGCCGGTGATGACATCACGCAAGGTCTGCCGCGTATTCAGGAGCTGTTCGAGGCTCGGAATCCAAAAGGCCAAGCGATCATTACCGAGCTCGACGGCGTCGTGAAGAGCATTCGCGAGACGAAGGACCGCAGGGAGATCGAAGTGCAGGGCGAAGCCGAGTCCAAAGTGTACCCGGTCAGTTATGGCTCCCGTATCCGCGTCATCGAAGGACAACACCTGGAAGCTGGCGACGAGCTGACGGACGGATCGATCGATCCGAAAGAGATGCTGCGCATCAAGGGCATCCGCGGGGTACAGAACTATATCCTGCAGGAAGTTCAGCGTGTTTACCGCAACCAGGGCGTAGAAATCAACGACAAACACGTCGAGGTCATGATCAAGCAGATGCTTCGCAAAATCCGTATCGTCGATGCGGGGGATACGAAGCTGCTGCCTGGCGCATTCGTCGATGTGCATGAATACGAAGCAGCTAACCGTGAGGTTCTTCTGTCCGGACGCGAGCCGGCAGTCGCCAAACCGGTACTGCTCGGTATTACCAAGGCATCCCTGGAGACGGACTCCTTCCTCTCTGCAGCCTCCTTCCAGGAGACGACCCGCGTCCTTACCGACGCTGCTATCAAAGGCAAGGTCGATCAGCTGCTCGGTCTCAAGGAAAATGTTATCATCGGCAAGCTGATTCCAGCAGGTACGGGCATGAACCGTTACCGCAGCATCCGCTTTGTCGGCCAGGAGGACGAAATCGAAACGGCAAAGGCGCAAGCCAGCGAATCCGTGCCGGTAGAGTCCTAAGCCTTGTCGGGACTTAGGTCCCGACCGTATCTTCCCAGCACCAGCTGCCCGGTTCGCCGGCCAGCTGGTGCTGCTGCGAAGATCGAATAGGAAGACTAAGAGAATGGCTAAGTCTTTCTTGACATGCCCATTCAACTAGTGCTACTATATCGGAGTGTGCCTGTGAGTGGATTCTTGTGCTTGTATGAGGATGGTGAATCCCGTGGCTTACAAGATTGGCACGAAGCAAACGACAAAAGCGGTTGAATCCCGCAAGGCGATTCAAGTTTATGTAGCCCGGGATGCTGATCCTAAGCTGACACGCGGCATTGTCGCGATTAGCGAGAGGGACAATATACCGATCAAATGGTTCGAAAGCATGGCGGATCTCGGCATGGAATGCGGGATAGACGTTGGTGCTGCGATGGCTGCAGTCGTTAGCGATGAAGAGTAGGAACGATGTTTTTGCCGGCAGGGTTGATTTTTATCCTCAATGCGCAGGCAAGAACTTTTGTTTGTCCAAAGATGAACCGCCTGGACCTGTGGGCTTAAATAATGAGCAGATTGCAGTTCAGCGCTTCATGAATTATGGGAAGGGGGTGGCAACCGACATGCCAACTATCAACCAACTGGTCCGCAAAGGCCGTCAAGCTAAAGTGGTCAAGTCCAAATCGCCAGCACTGCAACGGGGTTTCAACGCCCTGAAACGTGAGGTTACGGAAATCAGCGCTCCTCAAAAACGTGGTGTCTGCACCCGTGTAGGTACAATGACTCCGAAAAAACCGAACTCCGCGCTTCGTAAGTATGCTCGTGTTCGTCTGACGAACAAAGTAGAGGTAACAGCTTACATCCCGGGTATCGGACACAACCTCCAAGAGCACAGCGTCGTGCTGATTCGCGGCGGACGTGTAAAAGATCTTCCAGGTGTTCGCTATCATATCGTTCGCGGCGCACTGGATACGGCTGGTGTTAACAACCGTAAACAAGCTCGCTCCAAATACGGCGCGAAGCGTCCTAAAGTTAAAAAATAAGATTTTTCCTACTATCACATAATGAGAGAAAGGGGGACTTGCTCAAATGCCACGCAAAGGTCCTGTAACAAAACGCGATGTTTTGCCAGATCCGCTGTACAACAGCAAGCTGGTTACTCGTTTGATCAACCGCATTATGATCGACGGTAAACGCGGTGTTGCTGCAACACTGTTGTATGATGCCTTCAAGTTGATCCAAGAACGTTCCGGCAAAGAACCTATGGAAGTGTTCGAAGCAGCCCTGAAGAACATCATGCCTGTACTGGAAGTTAAAGCTCGCCGTGTAGGCGGCTCCAACTACCAGGTTCCAATCGAAGTTAAACCAGAGCGCCGTACAGCGCTTGCTCTCCGTTGGCTCGTGAACTACTCGCGTAACCGCGGGGAGAAAACGATGGAAGAGCGTCTGGCTGCTGAAATCCTCGACGCTTCCAACAACACGGGTGCTTCCGTTAAAAAACGTGAAGACACACACAAGATGGCGGAAGCCAACAAAGCATTCGCTCACTACCGCTGGTAGGATTCTAGCAGTACAATTTGAAGGGAGACATTCCAATGGCAAGAGAGTTCTCCTTGGCAAATACGCGTAACATCGGGATTATGGCGCATATCGATGCGGGTAAAACCACCACCACTGAACGGATCCTGTTCTATACAGGCCGTACCCACAAAATCGGCGAAGTGCACGAAGGTGCAGCGACGATGGACTGGATGGAGCAAGAGCAGGAGCGCGGGATCACGATCACGTCTGCTGCGACGACGGCTCAGTGGAAGGGAAACCGCATCAATATCATCGACACCCCGGGACACGTTGACTTCACCGTTGAAGTTGAACGTTCCCTGCGCGTATTGGACGGGGCAGTTGGTGTTTTCAGTGCGAAGGAAGGCGTAGAGCCTCAGTCCGAAACCGTATGGCGTCAGGCTGACCGCTACAACGTTCCCCGGATTGCTTACATCAACAAAATGGACATTATCGGCGCGGACTTCCTGAATGTCATCAAAGACATGCGTGATCGTCTGCAAGCTAATGCTGTTGCGATTCAACTGCCGATCGGCGCGGAAAGTGATTTCCTCGGCGTAGTCGACCTCGTTGAACGTGTTGCCTACAAATACAAAGACGACCTCGGGAAAGATCCTGAGCAAGTCGAAGTTCCTGCCGAGCTGGCCGACCAAGTCGAAGAGCTCCGTGCAGAACTGGTCGAGAAAGTGGCCGAGCTGGATGAAGACCTCATGATGAAGTATCTGGAAGGTGAAGAAATTTCCATTCCAGAACTGAAGGCAGCGCTCCGCAAGGGCGTTATCGACGTGAAGATCTTCCCAGTTATCGCTGGCTCCTCTTACCGCAACAAAGGCGTACAAATGATGCTGGATGCAGTTATTGACTACCTGCCGGCTCCAATCGACGTACCATCTATCAAGGGTACCCTTGAAGACGGTACGGAGACGACCCGCGATTCTTCCGATGAAGCGCCGTTCGCGGCCCTCGCATTCAAAATCATGACGGATCCGTATGTCGGCAAACTGACCTTCTTCCGCGTTTACTCCGGCGTACTGAACTCCGGTTCTTACGTTGTCAACGCAACGAAGGGCAAGCGCGAGCGGGTCGGTCGTATTCTTCAAATGCATGCGAACAGCCGTCAAGAAATCAGTTCGGTATACTCCGGCGACATCGCCGCTGCAGTAGGCCTTAAAGATACGACGACGGGCGATACGCTGTGTGATGAGAAGAATCCGGTAATTCTCGAATCCATGAACTTCCCAGAACCGGTTATCCAACTCGCGGTTGAGCCTAAAACAAAGGCTGACCAAGACAAAATGGGTATCGCTCTGCAGAAGCTTTCGGAAGAGGATCCAACGTTCCGTGCTCATACGGACGAAGAAACGGGACAAACGATCATCGCGGGAATGGGTGAGCTTCACCTTGAAATCCTCGTTGACCGCATGCTCCGCGAATTCAAAGTTGAGACGAACGTAGGTAAACCGCAAGTAGCTTACCGTGAAACCTTCCGTCAAGCGGCTAAGGTTGAAGGTAAGTTCGTTCGCCAGTCCGGTGGACGCGGTCAATACGGTCACGTATGGATCGAGTTCTCCCCGCTTGAGCCAGGTAGCGGTTTTGTGTTCGAAAACAAAATCGTCGGCGGATCTGTTCCTCGTGAATTCATCGGTCCAGTTCAAGCAGGTATTGAAGAGTCGATGAAGAACGGTGTTATCGCCGGCTTCCCGCTCGTTGATATCAAAGCACAAATCTTCGATGGTTCGTACCATGACGTCGATTCCTCGGAGATGGCGTTCAAAATTGCGGGTTCCATGGCACTCAAGGCAGCTAAAGACAAGTGTAAGCCTGTCATCCTTGAGCCGATCATGAAAGTCGAAGTAACCGCACCAGAAGAGTACATGGGCGACGTAATGGGCATGCTGAACTCCCGCCGCGGTCGCATCGAGGGCATGGATTCCCGCGCAGGAGCGCAAATTATCCGTGCTAAGGTGCCTCTTGCCGAGATGTTCGGATACTCCACTACACTTCGTTCCGGTACCCAAGGCCGCGGTGTGTTCTCCATGGAACTCTCTCACTACGAAGAAGTTCCAAAATCGATTCAAGAAGAGATTGTTTCCAAGAACAAATCGGAGTAATCTCTATATAGATTCGCTGTGACAGACCGTGCTGATTGCCTAGTGCAAGTAATGGTCTGTCACCTAACATAAAATTTCCTGACCTTTAAGGAGGATTAAGTTCAATGGCAAAAGCTAAATTTGAACGTAATAAACCCCACGTTAACATTGGCACAATCGGTCACGTTGACCATGGTAAAACAACGCTGACGGCTGCCATCACAACGGTTCTTTCCAAAAAATACGGTGGCGCAGCTATCGCTTTTGATCAAATCGACAAAGCACCAGAAGAGCGCGAGCGCGGTATCACGATCTCGACTGCACACGTTGAGTATGAGACTCCTAACCGTCACTACGCACACGTTGACTGCCCAGGCCATGCCGACTATGTTAAAAACATGATCACTGGCGCAGCTCAAATGGACGGCGCGATCCTGGTTGTATCCGCAGCTGACGGCCCAATGCCGCAAACGCGTGAGCACATCCTGCTCTCCCGCCAAGTTGGCGTACCTTACATCGTCGTATTCCTGAACAAATGCGACATGGTTGATGACGAAGAGCTCCTTGAGCTTGTTGAGATGGAAGTTCGCGACCTTCTGAACGAGTATGAGTTCCCAGGCGACGACACTCCAATCATCCGCGGTGCTGCTCGTGAAGCTCTGCAAAACCCAGAAGGCCCATGGGCTGAAAAAATCATCGAGCTCTTTGAGCAAGTTGATACGTACATCCCAACTCCTGAGCGCGACACGGCTAAGCCTTTCCTTATGCCAGTCGAGGACGTGTTCACGATCACGGGTCGTGGTACGGTTGCTACCGGTCGTATCGACCGTGGCGTAGTAAAAGTATCCGACGAGATCGAAATCATCGGTCTTGCTGAAGAGTCCCGCAAATCCATCGTTACGGGCGTTGAGATGTTCCGTAAGCTGATGGACTCCGCTCAAGCGGGCGACAACATCGGCGCACTGCTTCGTGGCGTTGACCGTAAAGACATCGAGCGTGGACAAGTTCTGGCTAAGCCAGGTTCTGTTAAACCACACACGAACTTCACGGCTCAAATCTATGTTCTGACCAAAGAAGAGGGTGGCCGTCACAAGCCTTTCTTCACTGGTTACCGTCCACAGTTCTACTTCCGTACAACGGACGTAACAGGCATCATCAACCTGCCTGAAGGAACTGAAATGGTTATGCCTGGCGACAACATCACGGTTACCGTTGAGCTGATCGCTCCAATCGCTATCGAAGAAGGCACTCGCTTCTCGATCCGCGAAGGCGGCCGTACTGTAGGCGCTGGCGCCGTAGCAACAATCCAAAAATAAGGATTCTGCAGCGTAAGCTGCGGAATCGAAAAACCCCCGCTTCGGTGGGGGTTTTTATTTGTTTCATCTATATATAATGAGCGCAGAATGAGTAGCTCTCGTTCAAACTTTTAATCCAATTTTTGTTGAATAGAGACTCTAATAAGCATTTACCTAATTACTTGTTGCATTAGGCTATTCAACATGATAAAATATTGTCTGTTGGTTTGTGACGTTGCGATGATGCGGGAGGTTGCTGACACACCCGGCTCCTTTGCCATGGAGCGTGTGTGAGGAGTTCTCGCGGAGTATGTCCGATACTAAATTGGGCGATAGAAGGAGGGACTTATATGGCAAAGCAAAAGATTCGTATTCGCTTGAAAGCATACGATCACCGCATTCTCGATCAGTCTGCAGAGAAAATCGTTGAAACCGCAAAACGTTCCGGAGCAGGTGTTTCTGGACCGATTCCGCTTCCGACGGAAAAGCAAATCATCACCGTTCTCCGTGCAGTACACAAGTACAAGGATTCGCGCGAGCAATTCGAACAACGCACACACAAGCGTCTGATCGACATTGTTAACCCGACTCCGCAAACGGTTGATGCGTTGATGCGTCTGGACCTGCCGTCCGGTGTCGATATCGAAATCAAACTGTAAGTTATCCACAAGCGTAAGCTAAGTGAGAACGAAAAGAGGTGTCAACATGAAGGGTATCTTAGGCAAAAAGCTCGGAATGACGCAAGTATTTACGGCTGAAGGTATTGTCGTGCCAGTCACGGTTATCGAAGCAGGTCCTTGTGTCATTCTACAAAAGAAAGATCAAGAAAACGACGGCTACGAAGCGGTCCAACTCGGTTTCTCCGACAAAAAGGAGAAAAACGCGACTAAACCTGCAATCGGTCATGCCAAAAAGGCCAACACGGCTCCTAAGCGCTACATTCGTGAAATTCGCGGCATTAACTTGGGCGAATATGAAGTTGGCCAAGAAGTTAAGGCTGACGTATTCACGGAAGGCGAATTTGTTGACGTAACGGGCGTTTCCAAAGGTAAAGGCTTCCAAGGCGTTATCAAACGTTGGGGACAAAGCCGCGGACCAATGGCGCACGGCTCGCGTTATCACCGTGGACCAGGTTCGATGGGTTCGATCCAAGCGAACCGCGTTCCAAAAGGCAAGCGTCTGCCAGGCCACATGGGCCATGAGACAATTACGATTCAAAAACTTGAAGTCGTACGCGTCGATGTAGAACGCAATGTCCTGCTGGTAAAAGGCTCCATTCCGGGCCCTAAAAACAGCTTCGTAAAAATCAAACAAACGGTGAAGAAATAAGCACCGCCTGAAGAAAGGAGGAACAAGCTATGCCTAAAGTAGCTATCTTCAATGTGAGTGGCTCCCAAGTCGGCGATATCGAGCTTTCTGAGCATGTCTTCGGTATCGAGCCTAACGCTCACGTCCTGCATAGCGCAGTTCTGTTGCAACAAGCAGCTGAGCGCGCTGGAACGCACAAAACAAAAGGACGCTCTGAAGTACGCGGCGGCGGACGTAAACCTTGGAAACAAAAAGGTACAGGCCGCGCCCGTCAAGGCTCCACCCGCGCCCCACAATGGGTTGGTGGTGGTACCGTCTTCGGTCCAACTCCGCGCAGCTACAGCTTTAAGCTGCCTAAGAAAGTTCGCCGTCTGGCGATTCGTTCTGCTCTGTCTTCCAAAGTTATCGCTAGCGAGCTGATCATTCTTGATCAACTGAGCTTCACTGCTCCGAAAACGAAGGAATTCAAAGCCGTTCTGAAAAACCTCAAAGTAGGTCGTAAAGCGCTTGTCGTAACGGCTGAATTTGAAAACAATGTAGCTCTATCCGCCCGCAACATTCCTGGAGTAAAGTTCGTCGCAGCAGAAGGCATCAATG
This sequence comes from Paenibacillus herberti, assembly GCF_002233675.1. Taxonomy (GTDB): domain Bacteria; phylum Bacillota; class Bacilli; order Paenibacillales; family Paenibacillaceae; genus Paenibacillus_O; species Paenibacillus_O herberti. Next base: position 1,532,456 of record NZ_NMUQ01000002.1, read on the forward strand.
TTCTGGATGTACTGTCGTATGACCAACTTATCATCACCAAGGAAGCGGTCGAGAAAGTACAGGAGGTGCTTGCGTAATGAAAGATCCACGCGATATTATCAAGCGCCCGGTAATCACGGAACAAACGACTGAGCTCATGGCTGCTAAACGTTATGTGTTCGAAGTTGACATCCGTGCTAACAAAACCGAGATCAAATCTGCTGTCGAGCAGATTTTCAACGTAAAAGTAAGCAACGTGAACACGCTTCGCGTACCGGCTAAGCCTAAACGCTACGGTCGCCATTCTGGTTACACGTCCGAGTGGAAGAAAGCCTTCGTTCAATTGAGCGCAGACAGCAAAGAGCTGGAATTCTTCGAGTCGGTTTAATCTGACAAGGCAAGGAGGGAAACAAAGTGCCAATCAAGAAGTACAAACCTACTTCCCCGGCCCGTCGTGGTATGTCGGTCTCGACATTTGAAGAGATCACAACAAACGTACCGGAGAAATCGCTCCTGGCGCCGCTTTTCAAAAAAGCTGGCCGTAATAACCAGGGTAAAATCACGGTTCGTCACCACGGTGGCGGACATAAGCGTAAGTACCGTATCATCGACTTCAAGCGTACCAAAGATGGTATCGTAGGCCGCGTAGCGACGATCGAGTACGATCCGAACCGCACCTCGAACATCGCGCTGATTCATTACGTTGATGGCGAGAAACGCTACATCATCGCACCAAAAGGCATGAAAGTTGGCGATCAGGTCGTTTCCGGTCCTGGTTCTGACATCAAAGTGGGCAACGCGCTTCCACTGGAGAACATCCCAGTAGGTACGCTTATCCACAACATCGAAATGAAGCCTGGCAAAGGTGGACAACTTGTTCGCGCTGCTGGTACGGAAGCTCAGCTTCTCGGTAAAGAGGATGCTTACGCGGTTATCCGCTTGTCTTCCGGTGAAGTTCGTCGCATTCTGAAAACTTGCCGAGCAACGATCGGTTCTGTTGGTAACGAGGATCACGAGCTCGTGAAAATCGGTAAAGCTGGCCGTTCCCGTTGGTTGGGCAAACGTCCTGAAGTTCGCGGCGTAGTAATGAACCCTAACGATCACCCACACGGTGGTGGTGAAGGCCGCGCTCCAATCGGACGCAAATCGCCTATGTCTCCTTGGGGCAAACCAACCCTTGGTTTCAAAACACGCAAGAAGAAGAAAGCATCGAGCCAATATATTATTCGTCGCCGTACGAAATAATAACCGCTTGAGCGACTGTGCGTGACGTCGCCTGCGTCACGCTAACGTCTCGAGGAAGGGAGGAACTAGATCATGGGTCGTAGTTTGAAAAAAGGTCCTTTCATCGATGGGTACCTTCTGAAGAAAGTTGAAGAACTGAACGCTGCGGACAAAAAAACGGTGATCAAAACTTGGTCCCGTCGTTCCACGATCTTCCCGCAATTCATCGGACACACGCTGGCTGTTTATGATGGCCGCAAACACGTGCCGGTTTATGTAACGGAAGATATGGTCGGACACAAGTTCGGCGAATTCGCACCGACTCGTACCTACAAAGGTCACGACGACGACAAGAAAACGGGCAGACGCTAAGCTGCTGCCTTTCTATAACCAAGCTGTTTGAGAGGAGGTACCTGTCATGGCAGAAGCAAGAGCACATGCTAATAAAGTTCGCATTGCACCCCGCAAGGCTCAACTCGTAGTTGACCTTATTCGCGGAAAGCAAGTCGGTGAGGCGATCGCTATCCTGCGTCACACGCCGCGCGCTGCATCCCCAATCGTGGAAAAGCTGCTGAACTCCGCAATCGCTAACGCTGAGCATAACTACCAGATGGACGTAAACAATCTGGTCGTCTCCCAGGTATTTGTTAACCAAGGTCAGACGATGAAACGGTTCATGCCTCGCGCTATGGGTCGCGCAAGCCGCATCAATAAGCGCACCAGCCACATCACGCTGGTCGTATCCGAAAAATAAGGAGGGATAACGAGTGGGTCAAAAGGTAAATCCAATTGGTCTCCGGGTTGGAATCATCCGAGACTGGGAATCTAAGTGGTACGCGGGTAAAGACTTTGGCGATCTTCTGATAGAAGACGTACGAGTACGCGAGTTCCTTAAAGGAAAGCTGAAAGACGCTGCTGTATCCCGTATCGAGATCGAACGCGCGTCTAACCGCGTGAACGTAACGATCAACACGGCTAAGCCGGGTATGGTCATCGGTAAGGGCGGTTCGGAAGTGGAAAACCTTCGTAGCGAGCTTACTCGTATTACGAACGGCAAAAAAGTCCACATTAACATCTCCGAAATCAAGCAAGCGGATCTGGACGCAATTCTCGTTGCCGAAAACATCGCTCAACAACTTGAGCGCCGGACTTCGTTCCGTCGTGCTATGAAACAAGCTCTGCAACGCTCCATGCGTGCAGGCGCTAAAGGAATCAAAACCTCAGTTAGCGGTCGTCTCGGCGGCGCTGAGATTGCTCGTCAAGAAGGATACAGCGAAGGCACCGTTCCGCTTCATACGCTGCGCGCCGATATCGATTACGGCACAGCTGAAGCACATACAACTTACGGCCGTATCGGCGTAAAAGTATGGATCTACCGCGGTGAAGTCCTTCCTCCTAAAAAGAAAGCAGCCGTCCAGGAAGGAGGCAACTAATCATGTTGGTACCTAAACGCGTCAAACACCGCAAAGAACAACGCGGACATATGAAGGGCCGCGCTAAAAACGGAACGGAAGTTCACTTCGGTGAATTCGGTCTGCAAGCGACGGAACCTGGTTGGGTAACGAACCGTCAAATCGAATCCGCTCGTATCGCCATGACTCGCTACATCAAGCGTGGTGGTAAAGTATGGATTAAAATTTTCCCTGCTAAACCAGTAACCCAAAAGCCTCTCGAGGTACGGATGGGTAGCGGTAAAGGTAATGTGGAAAAATGGGTTTCCGTTGTGAAACCTGGCAAAGTTATGTTTGAGCTTGCCGGCGTATCCGAGGAAATCGCACGTGAAGCAATGCGCCTTGCGGCCCACAAGCTCCCGGTTAAAACCAAGTTTGTGAAACGCGAAGAAGTGGGTGGTGAAGCAAATGAAAGCTAGTGAATTCCGCAACTTGACCACTGATGAACTTAACCAAAAGGTTGCCGGCTTTAAAGAAGAGCTGTTCAACCTCCGCTTCCAACTGGCTACTGGCCAACTGGATAACCCAACGCGCATCGGCGCCGTTCGGAAAGAGATCGCACGTGCCAAAACGGTACTGCGTCAAAGAGAACTGGGAATCAGCAGCTAATTCAGCCGCGTGCCTATGCACGCCTAGTCTGAGGAAGGAGGAAGAACATGAGCGAACGCAACAATCGCAAAGTTCAGATTGGCAAAGTTGTCAGCGATAAAATGGATAAAACGATCGTGGTGGCTGTAGAAACTTACAAAAAACATGATCTATACCATAAACGCATTAAGCATACGAGCAAGTTCAAAGCCCATGATGAAAACAACACTGCAAAAATCGGTGATATGGTTAAAATCATGGAAACTCGTCCGCTGTCGAAAGACAAGCGCTGGAGACTGGTTCAAATCGTAGAAGAAGCCGTAGTTCTCTAATACGATACGACCATCAAGTTTGAAAGGAGGACATTTCAATGATTCAACCTTTTACACGCCTTTCGGTTGCTGACAATTCTGGCGCGAAAGAACTGATGTGTATCCGCGTACTGGGTGGTACAGGACGTCGTGTAGGACATATCGGTGATCTCATCGTTTGCTCGGTCAAACAAGCAACACCTGGTGGCGTTGTCAAAAAAGGTGATGTAGTCAAAGCCGTTATCGTTCGCACGAAGCGTACGGTTCGCCGTAAGGACGGTTCCTACATCGCATTCGACGAAAATGCTGCTGTAATCGTGAAGGAAGATAAATCCCCTCGTGGTACTCGTATCTTCGGACCAGTTGCTCGTGAACTTCGCGACAAAGACTTCATGAAGATCGTATCGCTTGCACCGGAAGTTATCTAATAGCGCCTCTAGCGGCGTGAAGTCAAGGAGCAGGAGGTGTAACACATGCCAAAGGTTAAAAAAGTTCTGGAATCCCACAACAACAAGCTGCACGTGAAAAAGGACGATACCGTTATCGTCATCACGGGCAAAGATAAAGGCAAAAAAGGCCGCGTTATCGCAGCTTACCCTCGTGAGAACCGCGTTCTGATTGAAGGTGTGAACATGGTGAAGAAGCATACGCGTCCTTCCCAAACGAACCCTCAGGGCGGCATTATCGAGCAGGAAGCTCCGGTTCACGTTTCCAACGTGATGCACGTGGATCCGAAGAGCGGCAGCGTAACCCGTATCGGCTACAAAACGCTTGATAACGGCAAGAAAGTCCGCGTTGCTAAGCGCTCCGGCGAGGTTATCGACTAATTATTTTTTGACGGAAAGGAGGACCCTTTACCATGGCAGCAAGAATGAAAGAGCGTTTCTTGAACGACATTACTCCTGCTCTGATGCAGAAGTTCAACTATACGACTGTAATGCAGGTGCCGAAGATTGAGAAAGTTGTTATCAACATGGGTGTAGGCGAAGCAGTTGCCAACTCCAAAGTGCTTGATACAGCAGTTGAAGATCTTCGTCTGATCTCTGGTCAAAAACCGGTTATCACGCGCGCTAAGAAGTCTATTGCAGGCTTCAAGCTTCGTGAAAATATGCCGATCGGGGTTAAAGTTACACTGCGCGGCGACCGCATGTACTATTTCCTCGACAAGTTGTTCAACACCGCATTGCCACGCGTCCGTGACTTCCGCGGCGTATCGACCAAAGCTTTTGACGGTCGCGGCAACTACACTCTTGGTTTGAAAGAGCAGCTGATCTTCCCGGAGATCGAATACGATAAGATCGACAAAATCCGCGGTATGGACGTCGTCATCGTGACGACGGCGAAATCGGACGAAGAATCCCGTGAGCTGCTGTCCCAACTGGGAATGCCGTTCGCGAAGTAATCGCCAATCAGGAGGTGTAATACCAAAGTGGCAAAAACTTCGATGAAAGTTAAGCAACAACGCACTCCGAAGTTCAAAGTACGTGCCTACACGCGCTGTGAGCGCTGTGGACGTCCTCACTCGGTTCTGCAAAAGTTTAAAGTTTGCCGGATTTGTTTCCGTGAATTAGCACATAAAGGCCAGATCCCTGGTGTTAAGAAAGCCAGCTGGTAATCCGTTTTAGTTGGGAAGGAGGTACACAAGAATGGTTATGTCTGATCCGATCGCAGATATGCTGACCCGTATCCGCAATGCGAATCTTGTCCGTCATGAGACCGTTGAAATGCCCGCTTCGAAAATTAAGAAGCAAATCGCTGATATTTTGAAACGCGAGGGCTTCATCCGTGACGCTGAATATATCGAGGACAGCAAGCAAGGGATTATCCGTATTTTCTTGAAATACGGCTCCAACAACGAGCGCGTAATCACTGGCCTGAAACGCATCAGTAAGCCTGGCCTGCGCGTTTACACGAAATCCACTGAGCTCCCACGCGTTCTCGGCGGCCTCGGAATCGCGATTATCTCCACTTCCAAGGGAGTTATGACCGACAAGGAAGCTCGTCAAGGCAAAGCTGGCGGCGAAGTCGTCTGCTACGTTTGGTAATTAAGAAGCTACAACGATAGGAGGTGCAACAATGTCCCGTATTGGTCGCAAACCCATTACTGTCCCTAGCGGAGTGAACGTCTCCCTGGACGATACGGTGATCACGGTAAAAGGACCGAAAGGTGCCCTTAGCCGTCCGGTCCATAAAGATATGAAGGTTAGCCTGGAAGAAGGCACGATCCTCGTGGAACGTCCTTCCGACAACAAGCTGCACCGCTCCCTGCACGGAACCACTCGCAGCATCATCGCGAACATGGTTAGCGGTGTAACGGATGGCTTCGCCAAGAACCTTGAGCTCGTTGGCGTCGGCTACCGCGCAAGCAAACAAGGGGAAAAAGTAGTTCTGAACGTAGGCTACTCCCACCCAGTCGAAATCGTACCTGCACAAGGCATCGAGTTCGAAGTTATCGGCAACAACAAGATCACCGTTCGCGGTATCGATAAAGAGCTTGTTGGTGCAACGGCTGCTAAAATCCGCTCCGTACGTGAGCCAGAGCCTTACAAAGGCAAAGGTATCAAGTACGAAGGTGAGCGCATTATCCGCAAGGAAGGCAAAGCCGGTAAGAAAAAATAAGCATGAGTATATGCTTTGTACGATAGATTTACCACGAATCAAGAAGGGAGGATCCCTCAATGATCACCAAAGGCGACAAAAACAAAGCCCGTTTGAAACGTCATCTGCGTGTCCGCAAGAAAATCAACGGCACAGTAGCACGTCCACGTCTGTCGGTTTACCGTTCCTCCAAACACATCTACGCTCAATTGATCGACGATGTAGCTGGTGTAACAATTGCTTCGGCTTCTACGCTGGACAAAGAACTGGTTGAGCAAGTCAACAACGGCGGCAATGTGGATTCCGCTAAGCTGGTCGGAGAACTGATCGCAAAGCGTGCCAAAGAAAAAGGTCACGAATCGGTCGTATTCGATCGCGGTGGCTACCTGTACCACGGACGGGTTCAAGCACTGGCTGACGCAGCTCGCGAAGCTGGTCTTCAATTCTAATTTTCTGACAAGGGAGGTATATCGACTTGCGTATTGATGCAAATTCGCTGGGTGAACTGCAAGAGAAGGTAGTTCACATTAACCGCGTAGCGAAAGTAGTCAAGGGCGGACGCCGTTTCAGCTTCAGCGCCTTGGTAGTTGTCGGAGACGGCAAAGGCCATGTAGGCGCCGGCATCGGAAAAGCTCAAGAAGTTCCTGACGCTATCCGCAAAGGGATTGAAGATGCGAAGAAAAACATGATCTCAATCCCACTCGTGAACACAACGATTCCGCACCAAGTGCTTGGGCACTTTGGCGCTGGTCAAGTTCTGCTCAAACCGGCTTCCCAAGGTACTGGCGTTATCGCTGGTGGCCCTGTGCGTGCTGTGCTCGAGCTGGCAGGTGTCGGTGACATTCTGACCAAATCCCTGGGCTCTTCCAATTCCATGAACATGGTTAACGCAACGCTTGAAGGGCTTTCCCGCCTGAAACGCGCTGAAGATGTTGCCAAGCTTCGTGGAAAAACAGTTCAAGAGCTTCTGGGTTAAGGAGGGAACACGATGGCTAAATTGCAAATCACCCTCGTCCGCAGTCTGATCGGCCGCAACGAGAAGCAACGCGCAACAGTTGCGTCGCTCGGTCTTCGCAAGATCCGCCAAACAGTTGTCCTTAACGACAGCCCCGCAATTCGCGGTATGGTGAACCACGTAAACCACCTGGTTAAAGTGGAAGAAGTATAAGACGATTGTATAATCGTCTCTCCATAGATTTACAAAGAGCAATAAGGAGGTGCAACGAACGATGAAACTGCATGAACTCAAACCAGCCGAAGGTTCCCGCAAAGCTCCTTTCCGCAAAGGTCGCGGTATCGGTAGCGGTAACGGTAAAACCGCAGGCAGAGGCCACAAAGGTCAAAACTCACGTTCCGGCGGCGGCGTCCGCCCAGGCTTCGAAGGCGGTCAAAACCCGCTCTATCGTCGTCTGCCTAAACGTGGTTTCAACAACCCATTCCGCAAAGAGTACGCGATTGTCAACATCGATGAGTTGAATGTGTTTGAAGCTGGCTCTGAAATTACTCCGGAAGTTCTTGTCGCTAAAGGGATCGTAAAAAATCCTCAAGCCGGCATCAAAATCCTGGGCAATGGTGAAGTCAATGTTCAACTTACGGTAAAAGCAAGCAAGTTCTCTCAATCTGCGGTAGAGAAAATCCAGGCTGCCGGCGGTCAAACCGAGGTGATCTAATTGTTCAAGACGGTTTCAAACATTTGGAAAGTGGAGGACCTCCGCCGGAGAATCCTCTTTACCCTTTTCATTTTGCTTGTATACCGCATCGGTTCGTTTATTCCGGTGCCCAACATCGACAAAGACGTCTTATCCCAGATCAACACAGAGGGTTCGGACCTGTTTGGCTTACTGAACACTTTCTCGGGCGGTGCGCTGTTCCAGTTCTCGATTTTCGCGATCGGTATTATGCCGTACATCACGGCGTCGATCATAGTCCAATTGCTTTCGATGGATGTTATTCCAAAGTTTGCTGAGTGGGCAAAAGAAGGCGAGAACGGCAAGCGCAAGCTGGCCCAGATTACCCGCTACGGTACGATTGGGTTGGGTCTTGTCCAGGGTTTTGCAACTGCAATCGGCTTCAACCGCATGTATAACTATCAGATGGTTATGGATGCGAACTTCGCTGTTTATGCGATGATCGCGATCGTCCTGACCGCTGGTACGGCTTTCTTGATGTGGCTTGGAGAGCAGATCACGGAGCGCGGAATTGGCAACGGCATCTCGGTTATTATCTTCGCAGGTATCGTCGCAGGCCTGCCGGGCCATATCCGCAAAATCTACACCACTTACTTCGTTGATAAGACGGATCAAGTGTTCATGGGCGTCCTGCAAATGATCGCCATTGTAGTTGGGGTAATCCTCATGATTATCGGTGTCATCATCGTCCAGCAAGGGATTCGCAAGATTCCCGTGCAATACGCCAAGCGCGTAGTTGGACGTAAGATGTACGGAGGTCAATCAACACATATTCCGCTGAAGGTTAATGGTGCGGGTGTAATCCCGGTCATCTTCGCGTCTTCGTTGCTGATCTTCCCATCCACAATTGCTCAGTTCTGGGCTAGCCAAGATTGGGCTCAATGGATCATTACTCACCTGGCACCTGACAAGGCGCTTGGCATGGTGATCTATGTTATACTGATTATCGGCTTCACCTTCTTCTACACCTTTGTACAGATGAATCCTGTGCAAATGGCTGACCAAATGAAGAAGAATGGCGGCTACATCCCTGGTGTACGTCCGGGCAAACCGACTTCGAGCTATATTACCCGCGTCATGTCGAGAATTACGCTGTTCGGGGCTCTGTTCCTAGCGCTTATCTCTCTCTTGCCGGTTGGATTTGGTTCGTTGTTTGGACTTGACCGCAGCGTTCAGCTTGGTGGTACCTCACTCTTGATCGTTGTTGGTGTTGCACTAGACACGATGAAGCAGATCGAGACCCAACTGATCAAACGCCATTACAAAGGGTTCATCAATAAATAACACGAGGCTTCGAACGGGCGGCTTAGTAGCTCCACTTGAGGGAGCTGCAGGTCAGCCCGCGCTTGCCTATAGTGCTCAAAGCGAGGACGACAGGATGAACATTCTTTTCATGGGCCCTCCGGGAGCCGGTAAAGGCACCCAGGCCGAGAGAATCGTCGAACAGTTCAATGTTCCTCACATCTCCACCGGAGACGCATTCCGGTTGGCGATGAAGCAGGGCACCCCGCTTGGTCAGAAAGCGAAGGAATTCGTCGATCAAGGACTACTTGTTCCGGATGAAATCACGAACGGCATCGTGCGGGAACGCCTGCTGCTGGCTGATTGCGAGAAAGGTTTCCTGTTGGATGGCTTTCCGCGTACGCTGCAACAAGCTGAAGCGCTTGATGGTATGTTGGCCGAAATGGGACGCAGCATCGATCATGTAGTTAATCTTCGTGTCGATCGCGGTCTTCTGCTCGCGAGGCTCACTGGACGTCGTATTTGCAAATCATGCGGCGCGACTTATCATGTGATGTTCAATCCGCCTAAGGCGGAAGGCATTTGCGATAAGGACGGCGGAGAGCTTTACCAGCGTTCGGATGATACGGAAGAAAAGGTCGGCACCCGTCTGGATGAGTATATTTCCAAAACGGCCCCGCTTCTGGAATACTACAGCGGCAAAGGTCTGCTGCGTGAAGTGAACGGAGAGCAGGAAATCGATCAGGTCACCGCTGACATCGCTGGACGTCTGCGGGGTTCGAACGAATGATAATTTGCAAGTCTGAAGCCGAACTGCGATTCATGAGAGAAGCGGGACGCATCGTGGCTGAGACGCATCGCCTTATGGCCGGTGCTGTGCGGGCCGGTGTTACGACCCGTGAACTGGATGACATCGCTGATCGCTACATTCGCAGTCAGGGCGCGATTCCATCTTTTAAAGGCTACAATCAGTTTCCTGGCAGCATTTGCGCTTCTGTCAACGAAGAACTGGTGCACGGCATTCCGGGCAGCCGGAAGCTGAGCGAGGGAGATATCATCACACTTGATATCGGCGCCCAGTATGAAGGCTATCACGGAGATTCGGCTTGGACCTACCCCGTAGGCGAAGTTACGGAAGAAGTAAGCCGTCTGCTGGATGTATCCGAACGCTCGCTGTACGCCGGGCTTGAGCTGGTCAAACCGGATGTTCGGCTGTATACGGTCTCGCACGCCATTCAAAAAGTGGTGGAGGATGCGGGCTTTTCCATTGTTCGCGAGTATGTTGGGCACGGAATTGGCAAGGATCTTCATGAAGAGCCGCAAATTCCGAACTACGGCATTCCGGATCGTGGACCCCGGCTGAAGCCAGGAATGGTGCTGGCCATCGAGCCGATGGTGAACATCGGGGAGCGCTATGTCCAGACCCTGTCGGACAATTGGACGGTTGTAACAGTGGACGGTTTATGGTGCGCTCATTACGAGCACACGGTAGCAGTCACGGAGAGCGGTTGTGAAATTTTGACGAAGCTGCCGGATGCGGAGTAGGGTCTTGGATCCGCTCATGCAGGTCGGTAGATTGGTCAAAGTGCTTCGAGGCAAGGATGAAGGTAGCTATGCTGTCATTGTGGAGATCCTGGATGACAGGTTCGTGCGCATTGCTGACGGCAATGGCCGGCGCTTCGACTCGCCGAAGAAGAAAAATCTGCAACATCTTCAGTTACTTCCGGCTCTCAGCAGCGAAGTTTCGGACAGCATGTCTGAGACGGGCCGGGTGACCAATGCCAAGCTAAGATTCGCGATACAGAAGTACACAAGCTGAAAGGGGAATGAGGATGGCCAAGGAAGACGTCATTGAAGTCGAAGGTACGGTTATCGAACCGCTGCCAAACGCCATGTTCAAGGTTGAACTGGAGAACGGCCACCAGATTCTCGCTCATGTATCCGGCAAGCTCAGAATGCACTTTATCCGTATTCTGACCGGAGACAAAGTGGTTATCCAGTTGTCGCCTTACGATCTGTCCAGAGGACGCATCACCTATCGGAAGTAAGCCGCGTGCTTTACGGAAGAAGGATTCGGGAGGTAATTCACAATGAAGGTCAGACCTTCGGTAAAGCCGATTTGCGAGAAATGCAAAGTCATTCGTCGCAAACGCACGGTTATGGTCATTTGCGAAAATCCGAAGCACAAACAAAGACAAGGTTAAGAAGGGAGGACACGACTAATGGCTCGTATATCTGGTGTAGACTTGCCGCGCGACAAGCGCGTTGAAATCGCGCTCCAATACATTTTTGGTATTGGCCAAACGACAGCTCAGAGAATTCTGGCTGAAACGGGTGTCAGCGCAGCGACTCGCGTACGCGACCTCACGGAAGACGAAGTGAGCAAACTGCGTGAAGTTATCGACAAATCCGTTAAAGTAGAAGGCGATCTCCGTCGCGAGATCTCTCTGAACATCAAACGTCTGGTTGAGATCGGATGCTACCGTGGTATCCGTCACCGTCGCGGTCTGCCTGTTCGCGGTCAACGTACGAAGACCAACGCTCGCACGCGCAAAGGTCCTCGCCGTACGGTAGCGAACAAGAAGAAATAAGAAGGGAGGATAACGAACAATGGCTAAACCTAAAAAAGTCTTACGCACAAAACGCCGCGACCGGAAAAATATCGAGTCTGGTGTTGCCCATATCCGCTCGACGTTCAACAACACGATCGTCACGATTACGGATCCGCATGGCAATGCGATTTCCTGGGCTAGCTCCGGTAACCTCGGTTACAGGGGCTCCCGTAAAAGCACGCCTTTCGCAGCTCAAATGGCTGCTGAAGCTGCTGCTAAATCGGCAATGGAGCACGGCATGAAAGCTGTTGAAGTCATGGTTAAAGGACCTGGCGCTGGCCGTGAAGCCGCGATCCGTTCCCTTCAAGCCGCTGGTCTTGAAGTTAACCTGATTAAAGACGTTACGCCGGTTCCTCACAACGGCTGCCGTCCGCCGAAACGCCGTCGCGTATAGTTCGTCTTATTTCTGTGGTATCAAATTGCGACAACTTGTGAATAATGGTTGTGAAGGTTTGGCATACTACTAGATTTGACGCCATGGAACGTTATAGATACGGAGCGACGTTTTGAAGGAGGGTACATTAGTGATTGAGATCGAAAAGCCGAAAATCGAAACCGTAGAGCTGAGTGACGATGGAGCTTATGGCCGTTTTGTTGTCGAGCCCCTCGAACGGGGCTACGGGACGACACTCGGAAACTCGCTTCGCCGCATTCTGCTCTCGTCGCTTCCCGGCGCGGCAGTGACGTCCGTACAGATTGACGGAGTGCTTCACGAATTTTCTACGGTTCCAGGAGTCATGGAAGACGTGACCGAAATGATCCTGAACCTGAAAGGTCTGTCGCTCAAAATCCATTCCGACGAAGAGAAGGTATTGGAAATTGATGCGGAAGGCGAAGGGAACGTTACAGCGGGCGACATCCGCGCGGACAGTGATGTCGAGATTCTCAGCCCAGATCTTCATATCGCAACCTTGGCTTCCGGCGCACGGCTCCATATGAGAATTTTCGCCAATCGCGGACGCGGTTATGTGCAAGCAGACCGCAACAAACGTGAAGATCAGCCGATTGGTGTCATTCCTGTTGATTCGATTTACACGCCAATTACACGTGTCAATTATAGCGTAGAGAACACTCGCGTTGGTCAAGTTACTAACTATGACAAGCTGACGCTTGAAGTGTGGACGGATGGCAGCATCCGCCCAGAAGAGGCTGTAAGCCTCGGCGCTAAAATTCTGACCGAGCATTTGGACTTGTTCGTCGGACTGACCGATGAAGCCAAAGACGCGGAAATTATGGTTGAGAAGGAAGAGGACAAAAAGGAAAAAGTACTCGAGATGACGATCGAGGAACTTGACCTGTCCGTCCGTTCTTACAACTGTCTTAAACGTGCAGGTATCAACACCGTTCAAGAGCTTACATTGAAAACCGAAGAAGACATGATGAAGGTTCGTAACTTGGGCCGCAAGTCTTTAGAGGAAGTACAAGAGAAGCTCGAAGAACTCGGTCTTGGCCTCCGCACAGAAGAATAGCACCAAGGAGGGGAAATCGATGGCATACTCGAAACTGGGACGCGACGCAAGCGCTCGGAAAGCTCTGTTCCGTGACCTTGTGACCGACCTTTTCCTGTACGAGCGTATCCAAACTACTGAAGCGAAAGCTAAAGAAGTGCGTTCGATCGCAGAAAAACTTATCACTAAAGCAAAACGTGGAGATCTCCACGCCCGCCGTCAAGTGGCTGCATATGTACGCCGCGAAACGGTTGACGGAGAGCAAGACGCGATTCAAAAGCTGTTCAGCGAACTGGCGACCCGTTACTCGGAGCGCGCTGGCGGGTACACCCGTATCCTCAAACTGGGCCCTCGTCGCGGCGACTCTGCGCCTATGGTCTACCTGGAACTGGTTGACCGCTCGTAAAACAGCAACTGCTGCTCCACAGGCGGCGAGCAAAAGGTGGACCCCAGAGGCCACCTTTTTTCTTTTGCTCGTTGCTGCCTAGGGAGAGATGCTTAGAAGAAGGCGAAGCACAGTCAAGGAGAGAATGAGGCTTGCGAAATATACGGATGAAGGTCGCTTATGATGGAACTGGCTATTATGGTTTCCAGGCACAGCCTGGGGGCAATACAGTACAGGATGCAATCGAGCAGGCGATCGAGACGCTGACGGAAACGAGAACGAGGATAATAGGCTCTGGCCGAACGGATGCCCGTGTACATGCTTTGGGGCAAGTGTTCAACTTCCATACCGAATCCCGCATAGCAATTGAACGTTGGGGATTGGCGTTGAACGCCCGCTTGCCACATGATATACGGATCGTTGGACGGGCTGAAGAAGTCCCATTGGATTTTCATTCCCGATTCTCGGCCAAGCGTAAAACCTATCGATACTCAATTTGCACATCTCAGTATCACGATGTGTTCCGCCGCAATTATGAGCTTCATCATCCCGCTCCCGTTCTGGATCGCCACGCGATGCGAATTGCGCTGGAGCAACTGGTGGGAGAGCATGACTTCACCTCTTTTACGACCAATCATTACGATGAACGGTCCCACGTCCGGACGATTTATTCCGCTGAGCTCAGAGAGGAGGGACATCGCCTGGATATCTTCGTGACAGGCAATGGCTTCCTCTATAATATGGTGCGCATTATTGCTGGTACTTTAATCCGTGTTGGACAGGGAAAGATTCCCGCGGACTCCATAACAAGCCTTTTGGAGGCACGTGATCGGGTGAAGGTTGGTCCAACAGCGGTCCCTTACGGACTTACCTTAATTGATGTGGATTACAGTGAGAACACGGACTAAAAATCCTTGCGTTGGGCACTTATTTGTTGTAATATATAACTTGTGCTTTCTTATTGGCTCTCCCACAGCCCCGCATAAGAATGGCACAACCAACCATGTAAGACAAGCTTCACTTAACCATTGATGATGAACTGAAACCGATGTTTCACGATAAATAAAGTCCAACCATTGAAGGAGGATCTCCCATGCGTACCACTTATATGGCTAAGCCTACTGAAATAGAGCGCAACTGGCATGTTGTAGACGCCGAAGGCCAAACGCTTGGCCGTCTGGCTAGTGAAGTTGCAAGCCTGATCCGCGGCAAGCATAAGCCACAATTCACTCCTCACCTTGATTCCGGCGATTTCGTCGTTGTTATCAATGCTGAGAAAATCGTCCTCACAGGTAACAAATGGAATGACAAGAACTACTACCGTCACTCCATGCATCCAGGCGGTCTGAAAGTAACTCCTGCCAAGGATCAAATTAAAAAGAAACCAGAATCCCTTGTGGAACTTGCGGTACGCGGCATGTTGCCGAAAAACCGTCTGGGCGACAAAATGAAGATGAAACTGAAAGTATACGCTGGTTCGGAGCATCCGCACCAAGCTCAAAATCCGGTAGCTTACGAGCTGCGCGGTTAATCGAAGGAGGACCCTACAATGGCTCAAGTCCAATACTATGGTACTGGTCGTCGTAAACACTCCGTAGCACGCGTTCGTCTCGTGCCGGGTGAAGGACGCATTATCATCAACAAACGCGAGTTGGATGAGTACTTCGGCCTGGAAACGCTGAAGTTGATCGTGAAGCAACCACTCGTTCTGACTGAAACAGTCGGCAAGTATGACATCATCATTCTTGCTCATGGCGGCGGTACTTCCGGCCAAGCTGGCGCAATCCGTCACGGTATCTCCCGTGCTCTGCTGAAAGCAGATCCAGAGTTCCGTCCATCCCTGAAACGCGCTGGATTCCTGACGCGTGACCCTCGTATGAAAGAACGGAAGAAATACGGCCTCAAAGCTGCACGCCGTGCTCCTCAGTTCTCCAAACGTTAATATTTTACCCGACCTTTTCCGCTGTTGCGGAAAAGGTCTTTTTCATTGTTATATTTAAATCAGAAATCGGCGGAGGTACATACAATGACTACGCATAAACCTGTATATTTTAACCATGATGGTGGGGTAGACGATCTTGTATCCCTATTTCTTCTGCTGCAGATGGATTCGATTGATCTAATCGGCGTGTCTGTTATCGACGCAGACTGTTATGTAGAACCCGCAGTATCGGCAAGCCGCAAGATCATTGATCGATACGGTGCAGCGGATCTGAAAGGAATTCAAGTTGCGCGCAGCAATTCTAGACCTAAAAACCCATTTCCGAAGGATTGGCGGATGCATGCCTTTTATGTCGATGCTATGCCCCTGCTCAATGAACGCCCAATAGTAATAACGCAGGAGGCTCCCAAGCTGGCCCATCTGGATATGATTGAGAAGTTACAGGCTGCAAGCAGTAAAGTTACGCTACTTTTCACGGGACCGCTAACGGATCTGGCTCGCGCCCTGGATGTTGATCCGTCCATTGAAGAGAAGATTGAGAAGCTCTACTGGATGGGTGGTACTTTTCTCCCGGACGGCAATGTACATGAACCAGAACATGACGGGACAGCGGAATGGAATGCCTTCTGGGACCCTGAGGCAGTTAAACGTGTGTGGGATAGCAACATTACAATAGATATGGTCGCGCTTGAAAGCACGAACAAAGTTCCGCTGACGGTAGAGACACGCAAGGAGTGGGCACAAAACCGCCGCTTTGAAGGCATAGACTTTCTTGGCCAATGTTATGCAACCGTACCTCCGCTCGTTCATTTTGCGACTAACTCGACTTACTACCTATGGGATGTGCTGACAACGGCGATTATCGGCAAGCCTGAGCTGGTTTCTTCGCACACGGTGAGCTGTGATGTTTTGCCGGATGGCCCTTCCCAAGGTAGAACGGTGCTCAAGGAATCCGGACGCCAGGTAACGGTTGTAGATGATGTCGATCGGGATGCATTTTTCCTTTACCTGACGGAGCTTGCTAAACATGCTGATCAGGACGGCGTATATCGTATTGAATAAAGGTAACTTATTACATGGATAAGGAATGCTTATTTATAGAGGAAAATCGGGCTTCTGAAGCTAAATTAGGCAATTGATCATTAGCGGTAAACCCCTTATAATTAAAAGCATATAATTTTACTTGGTATTAATCATATGGGAGGGGAACCGAACTTGAACCTGCTAGAGAAAGAGGCGCTCATTACGGAGCAAGCCATTAAGCTCGAAGACGCATTGCCGGAAGAAATTCTGAAATTTGCCGTCGAGACATTTCCAAATATAACGTTTGCCTGCAGCTTTGGCGCAGAAGATGTCGTGCTCGTGGACATGTTGCACAAAATCAGCCCTAAAACGGATATATTTTACTTGGACACGGATTTTCATTTCAATGAAACCTACGAGACACGTGATCGCATGGAGTCCCGCTACGGAATTAAGTTTGTCCAAGTGAAACCATTGCTGACGCCAGAGGAGCAGGCGGCGAAGCATAGCGAAGAGCTTTGGAATAGTGAGCCTAACACTTGCTGCAACATCCGTAAGGTAGAGCCGTTGACACGTATTTTGTCCCAATACGAAGCATGGATTACAGGTATTCGTCGTGATCAAGCGCCAACCCGTGCTAACGCCAAAAAGATTGAATATGATACGAAGTTTGGCCTCGTGAAATTCAATCCAATCGCTCACTGGACCTCTGAGGACGTATGGGATTACATCCGTGATAACGAGATCATTTATAACCCGCTTCATGACCGGAACTTCCCGAGCATCGGCTGCGAGCAATGCACGCGTCAGGTCGCACAGGGTGAAGACCCTCGTGCTGGCCGCTGGGCCGGCAACGACAAGACTGAGTGCGGTCTGCATAAGTGAGTCATAAGGAGGATAACGGAATCATGTCAAGCATCAAGCCGCATGGCGGCGAACTGGTGAACCGCATCGCAGAGGGAACAGAGCGTGAGCAGCTGCTTCAGGAAGCACAAGGGCTGACTGCCATTTCGGTGGACAACTGGACGATTTCTGATCTTGATTTGATCGGCGTAGGAGCGTTCTCTCCGCTGACTGGCTTTCTGACGGAGGCCGACTACAAGTCGGTCGTAGACAACATGAAGCTTGCGAGTGGATTAGTATGGAGTATTCCGATCACGCTGCCGATCAACGAATCGACTGCATCCGCTCTGTCCGTGGGCGAGCGCGTAGCGCTGAAGGGTGAAGACGGTGTTGTGTACGCACTCCTGACCGTGGAGAGCATCTACAATGTGGACCAGCGCCATGAGGCGGTGCAAGTATTCAAGACGGATGATCTGGAGCATCCAGGTGTCAAAAAATTGTTCTCACGCTCCAGCATCAATGTGGGCGGTACAGTAACCGTCTTGAATCGTCCTCAGCCGGAGAAATTCGGGGAGTTTTATTTTGACCCTGCGCAGACTCGCCAAATCTTCGCTGATAAAGGCTGGAAAACGGTAGTTGGCTTCCAAACTCGTAATCCGGTCCATCGTGCTCATGAGTTCATTCAGAAATGCGCAATGGAAATCGTCGACGGCTTGTTCCTGAACCCGCTCGTTGGCGAGACGAAGTCGGATGACGTTCCGGCTAATGTCCGCATGAAGAGCTATCTGGCGCTGCTGGACAATTATTACCCAGAGAGCCGGACGTTCCTTGGTGTGTTCCCGGCTGCCATGCGTTATGCGGGTCCTCGTGAGGCAATCTTCCACGCGCTGGTTCGCAAGAATTATGGATGCACACATTTCATCGTTGGCCGCGACCATGCTGGTGTTGGCGACTATTACGGCACATACGAAGCGCAGGATTTGCTGAAAAGCATCCCAGTAGAAGAGCTTGATATTACTCCGCTTTATTTTGAACATAGCTTCTTCTGCAAAAAATGCGGCAATATGGCAACGAGCAAAACTTGCCCGCATGATAAGGCAGAGCATGTCGCTCTGTCCGGAACGAAGGTACGTGAAATGCTGCGTAACGGCATTTGCCCGCCGCCTGAATTCTCCCGCCCGGAGGTTGCCCAGATTCTAATCGAGGGCATGCAGGAGCAGCCGGCGCATTCTTAATGAATGGTTTGTCTGGTATGTTGCGGCATAACCGACAGACTTTAGAGGCATGAAGGAACACCCTGTCCCATATAGTTGATGGTAACGAGAGGCTTGGCTAAGCCTTGAATGATCATCGACTCGGGATGGGGTGTTTTTTGCGTGAGCAGGGACCGTAAGGAAGGTAAACGGGAAGGCAGACACGGTCTGTATCCTTCCCGCAAGCGTATCGTCGTTTGGATTAATCCACGCGGCTGGATGCGGGTCGGCATTATTACTGGGATGCTGTTGATGCTGGCTTGGCTGCTGACGGAGCAGCTGCCTGCGGCGCAGACTTGGAATACGTGGTCACTTCCACTTAGCGGCAAAACAGTCGTATTGGATGCGGGACACGGTGGGCCTGATGGCGGGGCGATGAGTAAGAGTGGCCTCATTGAGAAGGATCTCAATCTGGCGATAGCGCTTCAGCTTCGGGATTATTTGCAGCAGGCGGGTGCAGTTGTCTACTTGACCCGTGAGGGAGATCAGGATTTAGCCGGTGAGGCGACTAAGGGGTATAAGCAGCGAAAGAGGGAGGACCTCAAGCAAAGGGCGAAGTTCGTGGAAGACAAAACAGCGGATATGATGGTAAGCATCCATATGAACGCCATCCCATCGCCTAAGTGGTCGGGTGCGCAGACGTTTTATTATCCGAACCATGAGGGGAATGCTGCGCTGGCTGCGCTTATTCAGGAGGAGATCAAGCGCAATCTGGAAAATACGAGCCGAGTGGCGGCAAAGGCTCCAAACACGGTGTATTTGCTACAGGCGGTTAAAACCGTTCCTAGTGCGCTTGTTGAAGTTGGCTTTCTGTCCCATCCTGGCGAAGCGGCCAAGCTGGCTGATGGATTGTATCAAAAGCAGGTGGCAGCTTCGATCTACGAAGGTATTCTCCGCTATAGCAGCGGGGAGAGACCGGCTGGAATGGGCGGGAAGTGATGAGGAACAGCGGAACGGGGCGTCTAGAACTGTGGGTGTTAATGGGAAAAGCAGCATGGACTGCGAGCTTGAATGTAAAAGCGGTGTGTGCTGAGAGCTTGAATTGTAAAAGCAGCGTGTGCTGAGAGCATGAATGTAAAAGCAGCGTGTGCTGAGAGCATGAATGTAAAAGCAATGTGTGCTGAGAGCATGGGTGTGAAACTGGCTGAGCGATAGACGAGCTCAGCAGGTAGAAGCCGTTCCGGTATGTTATAATGAAGGCATATTCGTTGTATGAGGCGGCAGGTAATTTGAGCCGCCTCCACGCATGCCGGAAGGTGGAGACCGCACACTATGCTCACACGCGAACAAGTACTGGAAGCCGTGAATGCTGTCACGGCACAAAGCGCGGACGGGATTTCCGTCCGCGATGTTATGGTTAGAGACCGTCAGGCATCGCTGACGGTCCTTTTACCCAGCGGCGCTGCGCAGCCGCCGCTAGAAGCCGCGCTGCGCGATGCGCTCGCGCAAACAGGGGCCGAAACCGTGCACCTACGGTTTCGGTCCCTGGAGGCGCCTGCGGCAGCGCCAAGCGCAGCCGCCGCAGGCGCAATGCCCGAAGCGGCGGCGCAGCCTGCCGCCGCTTCGGGCACCCCAGGCACCGCCCCCGTGCGTGGCCACGGGGCGGGCCTGGAAGGCGTGCCGCTCCTCTCTGAGGAGAGCGGCACGGAGTTCATTGCCATCGCCAGCGGCAAAGGCGGCGTTGGCAAGTCCACCGTCACCGTCAATTTGGCGGTGGCGCTAGCCCGCAAGGGCAAGCGTGTCGGCCTTGTTGACGCCGACATTTACGGCTTCAGCGTGCCCGATATGATGGGCATCGAGGAGCGGCCGGAAGTTGTGGACGGCCGTATTCAGCCGATCGAGCGCTTCGGAGTTAAAGTCATCTCCATGGGCTTTTTCGTGGAGGACAACAGCCCGATCGTTTGGCGCGGACCGATGCTCGGGCGGATGCTGCGCAACTTTTTCCAAGAGGTAGAGTGGGGCGGGCTGGATTATCTACTGCTTGATCTGCCACCGGGAACAGGCGATGTAGCGTTGGACGTTCATCAGATCCTGCCTCAAAGCAAGGAAATTATCGTGACGACGCCACATGCAACAGCCGCTTTTGTTGCAGCCCGTGCGGGTGCAATGGCGCTGCAAACGGAACATGAGATTCTTGGCGTTGTAGAGAACATGTCTTATTATCTGAATCCATCCACGGGTGAGAAGGAGTATGTGTTCGGCAAGGGCGGGGGAGCCCGACTAGCTGAAAATTTGCATACGGATCTTCTTGCGCAGATTCCGCTTGGAGCACCTGACAACCATATTTCGGAGCGGGATTTCTCTCCATCGGTGTACAAAGCCGAATCCGAGACAGGACAGCTTTATTTGGAGCTCGCCGATCGCGTCATCGCCAGAACCTGGTAGGCGCGCAACAGTGCATCCTTTTAATACGCGGCACTTCTGCTTTACAGAGGTCTCAATTGTATTCGTCTTATCGCTAATACGCGAAACTTCTGCTTTACAGAGGTCTCAATTGTATTGTTCTTACCGCCCATCAACCAAAAAGCAGCCTCAGGAAGAGTTTCAACTCTTTCCAGGCTGCTTTTTTCCATTTCTTTAATTTAATCGGCTAAGTCGAAGACTCCTCGTTCTCACCGCCGTTTTCCTCACTGGATTCCTCGCCGCCTTCACCGCCTTCGCCACTCCCACCGCTTTTATTTTCTTCACCGCCGCCGGATTTAGTACTTACCTTTTCCTCTGGCTTCACGCGAAGCTCCTCTTGGACGGCCTTTTTCAACAAATCGAGCATTTCCACGCGGAAAAGAGGATTCGACATCGAGTCCTGCATGATCGTCATGACCTGCTTACGGTATTGTCCGCTCATGAGAACTTCAAGAATCATCTTATCCATTTCCGGCGTTTTCATCGCGCCGATAAGTTCCTTCTGATAAGTCGGATCTTTCATGAGCTCTTTATGGATTTCTTTGTTTTGCTTATTTACCGCCTTGGCGAATTCACCGGCAAAACGGGTGTCGGCCATCATCGACTTAATGACCTTATCGTATTCAGGCGAGGTAATAGTTTCCCTCACAGCCGTTTTTACATTTTCCGCATCCTGCATAGATAGCAGCTTCATCCCGCTGCCACTGGTGCCGGAAGCGCCCACTTGGCTTTCTTGAAGCGCCTTTTGAGCATCTTCTGTTTTGAGGATGTCGATGACCATGCTTTTCATGTCTTTATAGTTCATCTGCTGCCCGCCGCCTCCCGAAGGCTCGGATCCGCATCCGGAGAGAAGAACTGCGGTCATGGCAGCCAAAGATAAGCAATACAAGGCCTGTTTAAATTTCATAAGCTGGAGCTCCTCCTTCGCTTGCCGGATTAGCTTAAGCTCCGGCCTGGGATAGGTACAGTATGCTCGAAACAGCAAGCGAATATCAGGCCAAGTCTTAGCTTTTTGTTCCGTTCATGGTAAGATAAAGAACAAGATGAACTCGCTTTCGGGAGGATGCAGCGGAATGACGATACGCAAGTGGTTTTTTCTTTTTTGGACAACAATGGCAATTGGAGCGGCATTGACGCTCATTACTGGCTTTGCCATGCAGTGGATGGATCAGACTATCCAGGCATATGGCTGGTCCGGCGCAGGCTTCAATGCTTTCAATATGGTTTTGGTCGGGCTGCTGATCGGAGCATTTAGCCAGATGGGCTTTTTCGCGTACCTGACGCTCAACTATATCGCGCTAAGCGTTTTCCGCAAAGCCTATCTATGGAGTACCCTACAGGCATACACAACGGTGTTTGTGCTGGGATCTCTGGGTTATATCCTGTACCAATCTCGTGATCAGACCGGGATGGTCCTGTTTTGGCTCTTGCCAATTGTACTCGCTGCCGCCGCTTGGTCGACCGGTTATGTGAAGACTCGAATGACGAACAATCGGGCCTTTATTCCGACCCTTTTCCTAATGATCGTTGTAACGACGATTGAAGCTTGGCCGAGCTTTCAAGGTGAAGAAGGAGTTATCAGCGCCAGCGCCATCTGGTTTATGATGATCCCGTTGATCGTTTGCAATGCTTACCAAATTCTTATTCTTCATCGCATAACCGCCACCACTGACAAAAAAGCCGTCTCCGCGACGGGCGCGAAATCGGCTTAATTCCAGCTAGCAGGCAATGGAGCTATAGCTACTACTTAGTTACATATCGAAGCTTACCGGTTGCGGCTCTGTGGAGACCCCATTGTCCCGCACTTCCTTGCCGCTGGCTTCCGTTTGATTTATTAGCTGGGACACACTGACGAATTCGTACCCTTGTGCACGGAGCCCATCAATGATGGCGGGGAGGGCCTCGTGAGTCTGTTTGGCAGAATCGCTGGCATGCAGCAGCACGATATCACCGGGGTGGGCTCTTTTTATGACGCGGTCAACGATATTCTGAGTTCCAATATTCATCCAATCTTGCGAATCCGTATCCCACTGGATGACTTTATACCCCATACTTTCTGTTTGTTGAAGCACTCGCTTGTCAAAGTCTCCATTCGGAAGGCGGATAAGCTGGGGTGCTTTTCCTGTTTCCTGGGACAAAATAGAATGAGCAGTTTGCAGCTGCGCTTGTATCTCCTCGTCGCTTAAATTGCTGTAGTTATCATGTTTGTTGCCATGACTTCCGATCTCCCAGCCATTTTCCATGATTGCCTTGACCATTTGCGGATGGGTTTGCACCCAAGGAGCTGACAGGAAAAAGGTCGTATTCTTGATTCCCTTTTCCTTTAGAATCTGCATGATTGGTTCGGCCCGCTTGTCCCCCCAACTGATGTCGAAGGTAAGGGCGATCATTTTTTTGCTTGTCGGCACGTTATAGATAGCAGCAGGTTGATCGGTGGCGAACACCGTAATATTGTCCTTCTCGGTATAAATGACCCCTGCAGCAAATATTACCGCGGCGAATAAAAAAAAGTACCGACGGATTTTCCGGCCGTTAAAGACGTAAAAGAAATTCATTTTGCGTCTGGTCTCCTCTCTTAAAAGGCTTTCGCCAAGGCTTGTCGCTCTTCTTGTACAATCTATGCCGGGTTTGGACAGATATTCGTGAGCTAACCACACTTTTGCCAGGGAAGGAGTCGGATCGAAAATGAACTTGTATACAAAGCGATTCATTCAATTTATAAAAGAAGCTAAACATTTTGTAGTAGCAGGAACACTGTTATTTGTAGCGGGAATCTTGTTTGGGGTTTTTAATGATAATCTGCACACCATGCTGAATGGCCAACTCGAGGGGGTGCGGGAACTTGCCCGTCGAGTCAGTGAGAGCTCCAATCCGAGGCTGCAGCTTTTTATTGTGATTTTGTTCAATAATGTTTTGAAGGCTTTGCTTATTATTGTGCTCGGGGCTTTGTTATCCGTAATACCGATTTTCTTTTTAATGCTTAATGGAGCGGTACTGGGATACTTGTATGTTTTGCGTTCGGAGGAGCTTGGAGCGGGAACGGCTTTGGGAGAGTTGGCTAAAGGCATTCTGCCTCACGGAATTATTGAGATTCCGGCCATTATCCTTGCTGCAGCTTTCGGAATCAAGCTAGGTAGTTACGTCTATCGCTGGCTTGGATTGGTCGTTGCCGGTAAGAGCCAACAACTATTGAGACAAGAATGGAAAGAGTACGCTCTTGGTTTGCTTTTGATGGGAGCGGGAATCAGTGTTCTACTGCTGGTAGCAGCAATTATAGAAAGCACCGTAACTCCATGGATACTTTCTCTGTAATAAAATTTCCAATATTTGAGCATAACAGTAAGGCTGCACTCTGACCCTAGAATGCTTCAACCCAATGCCTAGGAGGACGGTTATGCTCGGGATATTGTTTAACGATAAAGAATGCAAAGAACTTGACTATGTATTGCGCAAGGAATTGGACGAAATGCTGCTTGATTTAGGGGACTCCCGTTTGGATGGAGAAATCAAACAAGCCATTACGAGAAGGTACCGAATCGTGTTCCGCATGTTTGCCCGTATTGCATCACCAAGAGAACTTTCTCGCTATGCATTAAGGGTAAGACATAATCAACAATAACTTTTTTGAAAAAAATGAATAAAAGGGTTGACGCTATGTACTGGCTGTGGTAAATTAATTCTCGCCCCTTCGAAAGGGCTCATAAATAAACGGTGCTGAACTGATTGCAACTTATTTTTTTAAAAAAAAGATGTTGCAATAATATTCGAAGCTGTGATATATTATGAAGGTCGCTCCTCGAAAGAGTGCGCGACAAACCAGAACAATTTGTTCTTTGAAAACTGAACAACGAGTGAAGCAAGTCAACGTTATAAATGAGCAAGTCAAACACCTTGAAGCTTTTCTAATCCTTCGGATGCGAAAACTTCTTTTATGGAGAGTTTGATCCTGGCTCAGGACGAACGCTGGCGGCGTGCCTAATACATGCAAGTCGAGCGGATTG
>NZ_NMUQ01000014.1 GCF_002233675.1 Paenibacillus herberti
CTAATCCTCGATCTGGATTCCACCGTGGAGACCCTGTACGGGAATCAACAAGGAGCGGAAGTTGGCTTCAATAGTCAGAAGCGTGGGCGTAAGAGTTATCATCCCTTGCTTGTGTACGAAGGTCGATCGCGGATGCTGGTGAATGCCTCCTTGCGCCCCGGCAATACAAGCAGTTCCACCGATGTCCTGTCTTTCGCCCAGCAAACGCTGGATAGGCTCGCTTCCCACGACGTCCGCTATGCGCGGTTCGACAAAGGCTTTGGCGGCGAGGAGTTCTACGCCTTCTGGGAGTCCCGCCAGATCGGATACGTTGGCAAACTAAAATGGACAACACGTCTTCAGCAGCACGTACAAGCCTGCGAGCATTGGCAACGGTTTGTGGATGACGAATGGATTATTGAAGGCGTAACGGTCGCCTACCAAGCAACGAGTTGGGACAAGATGCGCCGTGTGGCTGTAATCCGCAAAATGGGGTCTGTCAAATCTTTTGTGTAAACTCTTTTAAGAGGCTGCTCCCTCGGGGAGCAGAATGAAATTCATTTGAGAAA
>NZ_NMUQ01000015.1 GCF_002233675.1 Paenibacillus herberti
ACCCCATTCAAACAAAAATCACACATCTTCTCTTTGAGAATCCCTGATTTAAACTGAAAATCACGCATATTCTCTTCAAAAATTGCTGTTCAAACCAAAAATTGCGCGTTTTCTCTTCAACAATCCCCCGTTTAACCCCAACATCACGCATTTTCTCTTGGAAAACCCCCCATTTAACTCAAAAATCTCACCTTTTCTCTTGGAAAATACGCATTTACCCCAAAATCATGCATTATCTCTTTAAAAATACCCTTTTTAAACAAAAATCTCACATTTTCTCCTCAAAAATCCCCCTTTTATCCCCAAAATCACACAACTTCTCTTGCAAAGTCCCCCATTCTACCCGAAAATCTTGCCTTTTCTCTTCTAAAATCCCGCATTTACCCCCAAATCATGCATTTTCTCTCCAAAAATACCCCATTAACCCCAAAAGCACACATTTTCTCCTCAGAAATCCCCCTTTTAACCCCCAAATCACACATTTTCTCTTGGAAAATCCCCCATTTACCCCAAAATCATGCTTTATCTCTTCAAA
>NZ_NMUQ01000016.1 GCF_002233675.1 Paenibacillus herberti
GTCCTCTTGGGGGGGCGCACCTCTGATCTTTGTCGGGAAGAGACGTGGGTACTTTGTGGGAGAAAGCGTCTTAATTTCTGGAGAGAAGGTGGTAGTTGTGGATACCATATCATACCTTTTGGAGACAAGTTGTCTTTTTGGCAATGAGAAGGTCCAACTCCTGGGGGAGAAAAGTGAGATCTGGGGGGAGAAAATGTCATATCTTGGGGGAGAACCATAGACTCGTGTCACAGAAGGATAGAATGGCCTGGGTTGAAAAGGCCCACCACGATCATCTAGTTCCAACCCCCTGCTATAGGCAGGGACACCTCCCTCTAGACCAGGTTGCTCACAGCCCCATCCTGCCTGCCCTTGAGCGCTTCCAGGGAGGGGGCATCCACAACCTCACTGGGCAACCTGTTCCAGTGTCTCACCACCCTCACAGTAAAGAATTTCTTCCTAATATCTAGTCTATCTACTCTCTTCTGGTTTAAAACCATTTCCCATTGTCCTGTTGCTACCTGCCCTTATAAAAAGTCCCTCTCGA
>NZ_NMUQ01000017.1 GCF_002233675.1 Paenibacillus herberti
TTTTTTTTTAATGAAACGGCGACCACCGAAATCTACCCTCTCGCCGGGCACGGCGCTCTCGGGATCGTCGGGAGGGAAAAATATCAGAATGACGACTTCGACAACTGTGAGAGGTCAAAGGTGAAATGACGAGATGCCAGTCAGAAGCGGTGCCCCACGTGACCTGCCTCCTGCTGTGGATCATTTGAAATATCTCTTGTCATTTCTTGTCTTTATTTTTTACCCTGTCTGTTTCTCCACCAGTGATATGCGCCCCGTGCAGCAAGTCCAATCAAAGCCGGCCAGATCCTCTTTTCCAGCTCGGCGTCCTCCTTGCTGGCAAGCGCCAGGCTGGCCGCGTCGGCGTCCTTAGCAACGAAAGCCATCACCAGGCACAAGGCCAGCAACAGGTAGAACCTCTTCATTTTGATGACAGTTATCTCACTTCGTAATGAAAGACCTGGTCAAGACCACCTCTGATTATGTGGATGCTTCTCCGGTCAGTCAGTCCTCAGTCCTTTCTTGCTGGCCAGTCGG
>NZ_NMUQ01000003.1:0-37017 GCF_002233675.1 Paenibacillus herberti
GTCGAGGGCTTATCCAAATCAGTGAAGCACCAGCCGGTCAGCACGGCATATCGTTCGATCCAGTTTTCAGGGCGCAAGCCTTGAAGAAACACTTAGTTTTATATTCCCTGATAGCTCAGTTGGTAGAGCACTCGACTGTTAATCGAGTTGTCACAGGTTCGAGTCCTGTTCGGGGAGCCATATGGAGAGCTGTCCGAGTGGTCGAAGGAGCACGATTGGAAATCGTGTATACGTTAATCGCGTATCGAGAGTTCGAATCTCTCGCTCTCCGCCAGTATGGCCCGTTGGTCAAGGGGTTAAGACACCTCCCTTTCACGGAGGTAACAGGGGTTCGAATCCCCTACGGGTCACCATTTTTCTATTTCTACATAAGAGTTGGCTATAACGGCCATTCTATTTAGGAAGCTTAGCTCAGCTGGGAGAGCATCTGCCTTACAAGCAGAGGGTCGGGGGTTCGATCCCCTCAGCTTCCACCACTCATGTATTGGGGATTAGCCAAGCGGTAAGGCAACGGACTTTGACTCCGTCATTCTCAGGTTCGATCCCTGAATCCCCAGCCATTCATGAGCCATTAGCTCAGTTGGTAGAGCACCTGACTTTTAATCAGGGTGTCGAAGGTTCGAGTCCTTCATGGCTCACTTTTCACTTGCGCGTATGGCGGAATTGGCAGACGCACCAGACTTAGGATCTGGCGCCTTCGGCGTGGGGGTTCAAGTCCCTCTACGCGCATACTTGTTTAAAAACCTTGAGAAATCAAGGTTTTTTTCGTTGTTATCTATTCTTTTCAACATTCTTAAAATGAAGCAAAATCAACTACTAACCTTCAGGACATAGACAGGGTTCGGAAGGTTTCTTTTGACAAGACAAGTGAGAAACGTTATCATATTTACTATAATGATAATCGTTATCAGGGACTCGGAGCATGGCTCCGGTAGGAGAGAGGAGCATGCAGCATGGTTCGTTTAGTAACCAGCCAGCTTGATATAGCCTACGAGAAAAGGCAAATCGTTCGAGATCTAAATTTGAGCATTCCCCAAGGGAAGATTACTGCGCTCGTAGGCTCCAATGGATCTGGTAAGTCGACCATTCTGAAAACGATGGCGCGACTGATGTCACCCCAGAACGGCCAAGTGCTGTTGGACGGCAAGTCTATCCACAAGCAGTCCACAAAGGATGTGGCTAAGGAGCTGGCTATCCTTCCGCAGAATCCAACGGCTCCTGACGGATTGACGGTGCAAGAGCTCGTCTCCTACGGACGTTTTCCTTATCAGAAGGGGTTCAGCTCCATGCGTAAGGAAGATCGTGAGATTATTGCTTGGGCTCTGGACGCTACGAGCATGACCATGTTTGCCGACCGTCCTGTAGATCAGTTGTCCGGTGGACAGCGGCAGCGTGGCTGGATCGCAATGGCGTTAGCACAGGAGACGGATATCCTCTTCCTGGATGAACCGACAACTTTCCTGGACATGGCTCATCAGCTGGATGTACTTCAATTGTTGCAGCAACTGAATGCCAAAGAGAACAGAACTATTGTTATGGTCGTTCATGACCTTAATCATGCTTCTCGATTTGCCCATCACATGGTTGCGATCAAGTCGGGAACTGTGCTTGCAGAAGGCTCTCCCGTGGAAGTTATGAGACCGAAAGTGATGCGTGACGTGTTCGGTATAGAAGCTGATATCGTCAGCGATCCTCGTACTGGCGTTCCTCTTTGCCTTCCTTACGCTCTTGCGACAGGGGAACGGACAGTTGAGCGACCTGTACTGGATCTTGAGGGCGAATCACAGCGAGTACTGCAACCGGCGGGTGTTTAAACCGCCGGTATTTCTTTTTTGAGAGGGGCCTCAGGAATGGAGAGTGGGACGCAGGATATGCTGCATAGCAAGATAGGGCTGCTGAAGGAGATGCCAGAGGGTATCCGTATGCAGGCCACAGTTCGTGAGCTTGCGGGAAATCCAGAGACAGCATTGCTGTTCCTGAGCCGTTATGCAGAGCTGATTCCATCACCTTCAATAGAACCTGCGGCTACATACTTTCCATCCTGGATTCGCAGTATAACGGGAAGCGTTCATTATTTGACGGCTAGCGGTGCTGGCAGCGTCTCACTCGACCCTGAGGACTGGCAGATGGTGCTTTATAAACCAGAGGATGTCTCTTACGCGTCGATAGGCTTCATTTGTTCGTCAATCCGACTGGAGTCGACTCCGATCAGATTGGCTGCTGCAGAGAGGCAGGAGATGCTGGAGCAATTGTACGGCGGTTTGCTTTCCCCTATGTTCAAGGGCTTGGCTAGTGGTGCAGGAGTTCGAGTTACTGACTTATGGCGGCTTTTTGCGAGCAGCCTCAACAATACGAGAACCGGACTATTAGATGCAGTCTCGGCGGATAGTGAACTTAAGGAAGCGATGGAGCAGGACTTCAACTATGTAATGGGAGACATGTCAGGAGAGACGTTCGGTGAACGCCGCAATCCGTTGGCTATTCGTTTCACATTCATCGACAGCCCCTATAAACCCGGCACACAAATGGCGATGCGTGGTGCTTGCTGCCTTGCGTTCAAGACGGAATATGCCAAGTATTGCTATCATTGTCCTCGTCTGAAGCCGCAGGAACGCAACCGAATGTACGATGAAATTTGTGGCAGTAAATCTAGTTGAATTTTTTATAAAAAAAAGACTTGCATTCCTCGTCCGAGCCTGATATATTATTACTTGTCGCGTTGAACAAAACGTTCTTCAACAAGCGGAAGTGGCTCAGCGGTAGAGCATCGCCTTGCCAAGGCGAGGGTCGCGGGTTCGATTCCCGTCTTCCGCTCCATACGTGCCCGTAGCTCAGCTGGATAGAGCATTTGACTACGAATCAAAAGGTCGGGAGTTCGAATCTCTCCGGGCACGCCATTTTAATTACGGGATGTAGCTCAGCTTGGTAGAGCACCTGGTTTGGGACCAGGGGGTCGCATGTTCAAATCGTGTCATCCCGACCATTATTTTAACTTGCATGACTATGTGATCTGCGGGTGTAGTTCAATGGTAGAACTTCAGCCTTCCAAGCTGATAGCGTGGGTTCGATTCCCATCACCCGCTCCATAATCATAACTTTAAACCTTGCCTAGGCAAGGTTTTTTTGCATTTATTTTCACGCTTTAACACGCTGATTCGCCAAAAAATTACTGCCTCACAGTCTTCTATCCCCATCGGTTTTGTAGTATGATGGGAAAAGCGATTTGAAGTCACCTGTTAACGGGAAACACGCGCCTGGAGCTGCGTACGAGACGTTTGAGGGGGAACGGATTGAGGGTAATGGGATGTTTAAACTACCATTAGCCTTAACATTGACACCCGGGGATTCAGCGCCATGCTACCTATGCTTACGAATTGGTTCCTCCCGCCTTCGGGGAGTGAACTGGAGGAGGAACATAATGTCGGAACAGGCTGCAACTGCTCAAGCGACGACTCGCCCGCAATCGAACAACCTGCTGCGTCGCGACGTCAGATTTATGGGCAATATATTGGGCGATGTGCTTGTCCATCAGGGCGGCGAAGGGTTGTTGGAAGTGGTTGAGCGGATTCGTGAGATGAGCAAGGCGCTCCGCGCAGAGTTCGTAACCGAGCTATATGATGAGTTCAAGAAGACCATTACCACGCTGAGTCCTGACATCCGCCACCAGGTCATCCGGGCTTTTGCAATTTATTTCCAGTTGGTGAATATTGCCGAGCAGAACCATCGTATCCGTCGTAAACGCGACTATGAGCGTTCCGCCGGAGAAGGCGTACAGCCTGGCTCGATTGAGGCGGCTGTTCAAGTTCTGCATGAGCGGGGTATTCCCGTTGATGGCGTCAAAACGATGCTGGACGGCATTTCTCTTGAGCTGGTTATGACAGCGCATCCGACCGAAGCAACGCGTCGCGTTGTCCAGGATATCCACAAGCGTATCGCACTTGGCCTTATGGAGCTGGATAATCCAACGCTCACCTATCGGGAGCGGGAGAAGCTGCGTGAAGGACTGCTCAACGAAGTACAAATTTTGTGGCAGACCGACGAGCTGCGCGATCGCAAGCCGACTGTCATCGATGAGGTTCGCAATGGACTTTATTACTTTGATGAGACTCTGTTCGAGGTGCTTCCCAATGTCTATGGCGAGTTAGAGCGTTGCCTGGATAAGTACTATCCGCAGGAGCAATGGCATGTGCCGGCATATCTGAAGTTCGGCTCCTGGATAGGCGGCGATCGGGATGGCAATCCGTCCGTTAAGGCCAAGGTGACCTGGGAGACATTGACCCTCCACAAACAGCTGGCTCTGAGCAAATACGAAGCCATTCTGAAGGAATGGATGGATATTTTGAGCTTCAGCACCAACATTGTCGAAGTGCCTGCCGAGCTAATGGCTTCCATTCAGGAAGATCAGCATCGAGTTGAGCTACGTGGAGTCGACAAGTGGCGCAACACCAAGGAGCCTTACAAGGTTAAGCTTTGTTATATGCTGGAGAAGCTGTTCAACACGGCCGACGATTCCCTGCGAGGCAGCGCCAAGCGTTATAACAGCCCAGAGGAATTCAAGCAGGATCTGTTGCTGATCGATCGTTCCCTACGTGCCCATTTTGCGGATTATACAGCCGATACTCATGTTCGTAAGCTTATCCGTCAGGTGGAGCTGTTCGGCTTCCATATGGCAGCGCTGGATGTGCGTCAGCATTCTAGAGAGCATGAATTGGCTATGTCCGAGATCCTGGCCAAAATGCATGTCGTAGAAGACTACACCTCTCTTTCCGAGGAAGAGAAAATCTCTTTGCTGGACCGGTTGCTTAACGATCCGCGGCCGCTAACGTCCTCTCACCTGGAGTACACGGAATCCACGCGGGAGTGCCTGGATCTGTATCAGACGATCTATCGCGCCCAGCAGGAATTCGGCGAGAGCTGTATTTCCAGCTATCTAATCAGCATGACCCAAGGTGCCAGCGACATGCTCGAGGTAATGGTATTCGCCAAAGAGGTCGGCTTGTTCCGCCAAGAGGCGAGCGGTGCAGTGCGCTGCACGCTACAGTCGGTGCCGCTGTTCGAGACAATCGACGATCTGCATGCCGCCCCAGGCATCATGCAAAAGCTATTCGATTTGCCGCTATACCGCAAAGCAGTCGAGGCGCGCGGCAATCTGCATGAGATCATGCTGGGCTACTCCGACAGCAACAAGGACGGCGGGGTAGTTACGGCTAACTGGGAGCTGCGTTGCGCGCTTAACGATATTACCGAAACGGGTTCACGCAACGGCGTAAAGCTCAAGTTCTTCCATGGTCGCGGCGGCTCGCTTGGACGTGGGGGCATGCCTCTTGGCCGCAGTATTTTGGCTCAGCCTCCTCATACGGTTGGCGGCGGAATCAAAATTACGGAGCAGGGAGAAGTATTAAGCTCCCGCTACTCCATGCAAGGGATCGCTTATCGCAGTCTGGAGCAGGCCACCTGGGCGTTGCTGACAGCAGCGCGTCTGGCGATGCATCCGGAGCAGATGTCGGAGACTAAGCCAGAGTGGGATGAGATCGCCAAGGAGATTTCCGAGACGGCTCAGGAGAAATACCAAGATCTTATTTTCCGCGATTCGGATTTCATGGAGTTCTTCAAGGAGTCTACTCCTCTGTCCGAGGTGGGCGAGCTGAACATCGGTTCCCGGCCGGCTAAGCGCAAAAATAGCGATCGCTTTGAAGATCTACGCGCCATCCCTTGGGTATTCGCTTGGACGCAGAGTCGGTATCTGCTGCCGGCATGGTATGCGTCAGGTACGGCATTCCAGGCCTATGTGCAAGATGATGAGACTCGTCTTGGGACGCTTCGCGACATGTACAAGAGCTTCCCGTTCTTCCGCTCGCTCGTGGATAATCTGCAGATGGCGCTGGCCAAGGCTGATCTGCTGATCGCCCGCCAGTATGCAGGCATGATCAAGAACGAACAGGTACGCGACCGGATCTTCAATCTGGTAGAGCAGGAGTACCACTTGACGCTCAAACTGATTATGGACATTACCGGGCAAAATGAAATTCTCGATAATGTGCCGGTCATTCAAGAGTCGATCCGACTTCGTAATCCTTATGTCGATCCGCTGAGCTACCTGCAGGTGGAACTGCTAACCGAGCTTCGTCAGAAGCGTGAAGACGAAGAAGATGATACTCAGCTTCTTCGCGAAGTGCTGCTCACCATCAACGGTATTGCATCTGGCCTTCGTAATACCGGCTAGTTGAATAGATTTTATTTTCTCAAGGAAAGCCGCGACGCTCTTGCAGCGCGCGGTTTTTCTTTTGAATTCCACAGGCTGGTGATTGGGGTCTAGAGAACATACGTAAGATGACAGCCATCGTTTCATGTTCGGATGTTAATGATGCAGAAGAGCGCGCGATGTTGGAAGGATCTTGCTTTTTAAGTTCTCGTGGATTACCATTGCGCTAGACAGTTTCTGGTATCGGTGCTTCTCCCGGATGTTTTCCATAAGGTCAGTCCGGTTAGTCTGGAGGAATGAAAGCTGTGAAATCCATTGAAGCCAACTTGATCCGGCTCGCTCTCAAGGGAGATCAAAGAGCGTTCGCGGAGCTTGTAGGTATGTATCAAGACAAGCTGTACCATCTGGCATACCGGATGTTATACAATCGGCAGGAGGCCGAGGATGCTGTGCAGGAAACCTTCTTGCGCGTATTCCGCAACATGGAGCGGTATGATGATTCCATGAAGTTCTCCACCTGGATCTATCGCATTACGACCAATTTATCCATCGACCGTCTGCGCCGTCGCAAGCCCGGTTTCTCGCTCGATGCAGAGCTGCCGGAGCATGACGGATTGGACGGCTATTCGATGTTCGCGAGTGAGGATACTTCTCCCGAAGAGGAAGTGCTGCTGTCGGAGACGCAGCATATTATTCGCAATGCGATCGACACCCTTCCTCCGAAGTACAAGACGGTTATGGTACTCCGCTATTTGGAGGATCTATCCTTGCAGGAAATCGGTGATGTGATGGATATGCCGGTCACAACGATTAAAACACGCGTTCATCGCGGTAGGGAATTCTTGAGAAAAAAGCTGGAGCACAAATTATAATCCATGCTTCGGATAAAAAGTGAAACACCTTTCGCAGTTATACGTAAGTTATAGATAGACCCCTGGCATGAGCGACTTACTGGCCTAATCTGCCCATGCCGATAGAAGACGGGCAGGGCCTGCCTCTGTACCCTGAAGAAAGGACTGGCTGCCATGAATTGTAATGTCGCTATCGTCTGGATGCACGACTATATAGACGGCGAGCTTCCTCGCGAGGATGCCGTCACCCTCAAACAGCATCTAATTTCCTGCCCTGCTTGCAGAGCTCGATTCGATCAGCTGGAGAAAACGGAAGCTCTTCTCTCCTCGGTTATGGCTGAGCCAAAGGGACAGGCGATTTCGCCGGCCACTTCTGCTGCGTTAACCGCAAAGATTTTAAAACAAATTCCCTCTCCCGCTCGTCATAGAGATTGGACGGGATGGATTCGCAGACATCCTGCTGTAACGGCAGCAGCCGTGTTTGTTCTGGTTATGATGGCCAGTCTCGCACCTACAGTCAATAACGGATCCGAGCTGATCGTCAGAGGCGATGACCTTAAACAGGTCATTATCGACGGTCATACGGTTATCGTTCCGGAGGGCTCGCAGATCAATGGGAGTCTGACCGTAGAGAATGGTACGGCCGATGTACGTGGACAGGTGCAGGGCAGCGTGACCGTCATTGACGGATCGCTGCTGACGGCTTCCACGGCCCAGATCGCCGGCCAGACGCGTACGATTGACCAGCTGCTGGATCGTTTCTGGTACAAAGTGACTCAAACTTTTGGCAGTAAGCCTTAAGATGAGTTCAGCTCCCTGCGTGCAGGGAGCATTTTTTTTGCCTAAAAGGGATTTATGTTATGATACCTAGAAAAGAATAGGGTTATCTTAAAAGGATTATGTGAAAAGTCTTCGGTCATACATAGAGAAGGACCGCAAGCAGCGGCGGGGGTATCGGATATGAGTTTTTTCACCGAAATGACATGGCAAAACTGGATCCGGAACATTATCGACATCGGGATCGTCAGTTATATCATCTATAAATTGATTCTGCTTGTCCGTGGAACACGAGCGGTACAGCTGATCAAAGGCATTCTGTTGCTCGTACTCACCTGGGCGATCAGCACCTGGTTCGATCTCTATACGCTTAAGTGGCTGATGAACCAAATGTTCACCTTCGGCGTTGTCACAATCCTCGTTATCTTCCAACCTGAGCTGCGACGTGCGTTGGAGCAGCTTGGACGTGGCACGTTGTTTGCGCGCACCTCCTCGCTCGACCGTGACCAGCTCAATGAGCGCATCTCGGAGCTGATCAAGGCGGTTCAGTTCATGTCGAAGCGGAAGATCGGGGCTTTGATCGTATTTGAGCGGAGCACGGGATTGAGCGAGTTAATCGAATCCGGTATTAAGATGGAGTCGACCATCAGCTCGGAGCTGCTGATTAATATTTTCACGCCGAATACGCCGCTTCATGATGGAGCGATCATTATTCGCGGACCGCAGATCATGGCGGCTGCTTGTTACCTTCCTTTATCGGAGAATCCTTTTATAAGTAAGGAGCTAGGCACGCGGCATCGTGCAGCGATCGGTGTCAGCGAGGTGACCGACGCCGTATCGGTAATCGTATCCGAGGAGACAGGACAAATTACGCTCGCAGTAGGCGGCATGATTGTCCGGGACATTAAGGAAGAGTCGCTTATTTCCAAGCTGTTCGAGGAGCTTTCTCAACAGAACGGGCAGGCTGTGAAGCCTAAGTCCAAGTTCCTTTTCCGTAAAAAGAAAGAAGGGGATGCCAATGGATAAATGGCTGAGCCATCCTACGGCAGTCAAAATTCTGTCGGTCGTCATTGGCATATTGCTTTGGGCCGTTGTTCATTTTGACCCGGAGTCGACGCCCAATACGGTCACCTCTACAACGGAGACCAAAAGCGTCGACATGGTCAGCATCAAAACCGAAGGGCTCGATGAGAGCTCCTACGCACTCAAGCTGCTGGAGCCAAGTGTAGCCAGAATGATGGTGCGCGGCAGTCGATCGGCGCTGGCTTTTGCGGAGGATGACGATTACTCGGTAAGCGTCAATCTGAGCGGTAAAGGGCCAGGTACCTACACAGTTCCACTCACGGTGGGCAAGCTGCCTCGCGGGATCGAGCTTCTCACCGTATCTCCAGCCCAGGTTGAAGTCGTTATTGATCGTCTGGAGAGCGGCACTTTCGAGGCGGGCATCGTTACGCAAGGCAAACCGGCAGAGGCGTATGAAGTTGGCGCGCCGATCATCAAGCCGGGCAGTTCCGTGCAAGTCACATTGCCAGCTCAGGACCTCGCTAGGGTCGGTTCGGTGAAGGTTTTTGTGAATGTGGATGGCGAGCAGGAGACGGTTCGAGACAAAAAGGCGCGGATGATCGTCTTTGATAAGTCGGGCAATGAAATCCAGGGAGCGATATTGGAGCCGCAAACGCTGGATGTAGAGGTACCGGTCACGCTGCCAGGCAAGGCGGTCCCGCTGCAGATTGGAAATAAGGGCGAATTGCCCGATGGTCTCTCGCTTCAAGCAATCGAGACGCGCGTCAAGGAAGTTACGGTATATGGTAATCGAGATAAGCTGGAATCTGTCAATTTGCTCGCGGTCGAAGTGGATCTGACGCAGATCAAGGCATCCGGCGAGGTGGAGCTGGAGCTGCTGCCGCCAGAAGGAATGAAGGCGGTGGAACCGAGTAAAGTGAAGGTAATGGTCACACTCGCCTCCTCCGATGTCAGGACGCTGGAGGTTCCAATCCTGCTGGAGAATACCGGTAGCGGCCTGGACGCTTCGCTGGAGAAGCCAGAGGACGGCACGGCCAGCATCGGGGTGCGAGGCACTCCGGAAGAGCTGGCCAGCGTTAAGGTCGGCGATATTCGAGCCGTTGCCGATTTGCAGGATCTCAAAGAGGGCACGCATGAGGTGCGCCTGAAGTTGACATTGCCGAACTTTGTACAGGCTGCTGGTGAAGCTCCGCTGGTGACTGTGCGACTGACCGCGAGCGAGCCGGCTTCTACGCTGCCAGACCAGGATGGCGGGTCGCCTTCCCCAACTCCAACGCCAAGCAGTCCTCCTAATGGAGGAAGCTCGGATCCTGGTACTACGGAGGAAGAGCCTGGTGCAGCAGGTAATACGGGGGACAGCAATGGCGGGGGCGGCAACGATAATCCTGGCTGAGTTAACAATAGGCCAGCGGCGACAACGGGAATCCTAGCTGAGTTTACGATAAGTTTGGGGTGACAGCGGGAATCCTGACGGAGTTTGCGATAACCGCTCCGCCTGGGATTTTGCTCGGAACCTGTATGGGCATCTGCTGCGTAATATACTCTATTAAGCTTATCGCCACGGGCTATGGATTAACCCTGTATAGCATTAACAGCATCAACCCTTTATAATAAACACCATTCATCAACTAACACTTTTATCCAGTAAGTGCTTTTAACCACTAAATACCACACACAGAAAAGGGGCAGCATGAATTCATGGGCAAATATTTTGGAACCGACGGAGTACGCGGGGTAGCAAACCTCGAGCTGACGCCGGAGCTTGCATATAAAATTGGTCGCTGTGGCGGCTACGTTCTGACAGCGGGAGCACATAAACCAACTGTCGTAATCGGTCTTGATACTCGGATCTCGGGTCCAATGCTGGAATCCGCGCTTATCGCGGGTCTACTTTCCATCGGAGCGAGCGTTGTTCGTCTTGGCGTTGTCTCCACGCCTGCTGTAGCTTACTTGACCCGTTTGCTAAAAGCAGATGCTGGTGTCATGATCTCCGCTTCGCATAATCCGGTTGCGGATAATGGCATTAAGTTTTTCGGCGGGGACGGCTTCAAGCTGACCGACGAGACGGAGCTTGAAATCGAGCGCTTGATGGACGCTGAGACAGACGAGCTGCCGCGTCCAATTGGCGGCGACATCGGTACGGTAGAGGATCACAAGAGCGGTAAGCGGGAGTACCTCGACTTCCTGAAAACGACGGTTTCCTCGAAGTTTGACGGCCTTAAAATCGTACTCGACTGTGCCAATGGCTCTGCTTACGAGCTGGCGCCGCAAGTATTCCGTGAGCTTGGAGCGGAGATCATCACCGTCGGCGCAGAGCCTAACGGACGCAACATCAATGATGGCGTTGGTTCAACGCATCCGGAGTATTTGCGTGATGAAGTGCTGCGCCATGGCGCAGACTTCGGCCTGAGCTTCGACGGCGACGCTGATCGACTGATCGCGATTGACGAGAATGGCGAAGAAGTAGATGGCGACTTCATCCTCTGCATCTGTGGCGATGCCATGAAGCGTGCTGGTACGCTGAAAAACGATACCGTTGTTACAACGGTAATGAGCAACATCGGCTTTTTCAAAGCGGCGGAAGGCCTTGGCCTCGGTACGGCACGTACCGCTGTCGGCGATCGCTACGTTATGGAAGAGATGCGTCGCGGCGGTTTCAATCTGGGCGGTGAGCAGTCTGGCCATGTTATTTTCCTCGATTATAATACGACGGGAGACGGCATTTTGACCGCGCTGCAGCTGACAGATACGCTCGTAAAATCCGACCGCAAGCTGGGCGAGCTCAAAAAACTCATGCGTAAATATCCGCAAGTGCTCATCAATGTGCGCGTAGCTGACAAGTCGCTCTACAATGATAATGCAGCGATCCTCGCAGCAGTTCAAAAGGTCGAGCAGGAGCTTGGCGACAACGGCCGAGTGCTGGTTCGTCCGTCCGGTACGGAATCGCTTATCCGCGTCATGGCGGAAGGCCCGGACAAAGAGCAAGTGGCGGCATATGTCGATGAAATCGTGCATGTGGTTAAGGCCGAGCTTGGCTAGAATTACAGCGGTTTGAGTGGAATGTTGGCCTGAGCAGATTGGATGATCCGGTGTATATGGTGGGTATTCTGTAGGCTGCTGATCTGGACCAGGCGGAGATATTCGTTATGAGTCGTTTAGCCCAGGTTGATCCTGGGTTAAATGTCTTTAATGCTCTGGCCTTGGCAGCAGCAACTGCCGGGGATAATGGGCGGATTAAGAACGTATTTCCCACAAGTGGGGGTTGCGCTCTGCGTCTGCATTGAATAAGATAGAGGGTATTGTGATTCCAGCAGGAAAGGGAGGATCGAGGCAACACGAGTTATACAAAGCGCCAGAGCTTGCAACCATACAGCGTGGATTCACCAACGGACCTTCCGCTCCGAAGCGGGAGAGGTCAGATGAGCGGCTTTACGAGCTGCGTTCCGACAGATAGCCATAGGCAGCCAGAGGGCCATAGCCGAAGCTTGACGGAGCCATCGTTTCGCAAGAAACGATTGAACCTGACTACCGAAGCGCTGACGCAAGCTGACGAGGTGAAGGTGTTCGAAATTTCGGCGGGGACCTTCCGGTGAGCATGACATCGACAGCCATGACTGCAAAAGGACGCGGGCAACCGGTCCCACAAACAGATGGCAAGCATGCTGATATGAATTTCTTACGTATGGGGCGGGATAAGTTCAGCCTTATGCGATGATACTAGACCTAATTTAACTGCTTTTATATGCGTGTGTGAAGTCGCCTACAGAGGACGGCTTAACGGAGCGCGCCTTAAACCTAATTATGAGAGCGGGCAAGCCGCTTAAACGGATCGGATGCCTTGGCCCAGGGCCAAAGGCTTAATTGAATATTGCTCATTAGCCATGATTCAAGGCATCGGGACCGGAGCGGCTTGTGGCCGCATACGGAGGATTATTTCATTATGTGTGGAATCGTTGGCTATATCGGTAATCGGGATTCAAAGGAAGTTCTGATCGAAGGGCTCAAGAAGCTGGAGTACCGTGGGTACGACTCCGCGGGCATCGCCGTGTTTACGAACAATGGTTTGGAAATTCGCAAGTCCAAGGGCCGCATCGCGATGCTTGAGGATAAGCTGAAAAGCGAGCCGATCGAAGGCACTGTCGGCATCGGGCATACCCGTTGGGCCACGCATGGCAAGCCATCGGACGTGAACTCCCATCCGCATACCGACAACAGCTCCAAGTTCTCGGTTGTGCATAACGGCATTGTCGAAAACTATTTGGATCTCAAGGATGAGCTCGGCGCAAAAGGTCATGTATTCGTGTCGGAAACCGACACTGAAGTCATCTCGCATCTTATTGCGGATGAGTATGACGGTGATATTGTTTCTGCTGTACAGCGTGCGGTAAAAAGAATGAGAGGCGCCTATGCGCTTGGCGTTCTTACGGAATATGAGCCGACAAAGCTTGTAGCGGTGCGTTTTGCGAGCCCGCTTGTTATTGGCATCGGCGAGAACGAGAATTTTATCGGGTCCGATATCCCTGCTATTCTGGAATATACCCGCAATGTTTATATTTTGAACGATGGCGAAATGGCTGTTCTGACGCGTTCTGGTGTCGAACTGATGACGACTTCGGGCGACATTATTTCCAAGGAAATATTCCATGTCGATTGGGATCTTGTTACGGCAGAAAAAGCCGGATTCGATCACTTCATGCTGAAGGAAATCCACGAGCAGCCAAAGGCTTACCGCGACACAATGCTGGGTCGCATCAGCGATGACGGCAAGTCGGTTGAGCTGAAGGAAATCGGTATGACGACCGAGCAGATTCGCGGAATATCCCGTATTCACATCGTTGCTTGCGGCACGGCTTTCCATGCTGGACTCGTTGGCAAAACCGTCATCGAGAGCTTGGCGCGTATTCCGGTAGAGACGGATGTTGCTTCCGAGTATCGCTACCGCTCGCCGATCATTACGCCAGATACGCTAGTAATCGTCGTGAGCCAATCTGGTGAAACGGCCGATACGCTTGCAGCTCTCCGCGAAGCGAAGCGCAATGGCGCTCGTGTACTCGCGATTACGAATGTTGTCGGCAGCTCAGTAGCTCGCGATGCGGACGATGTAATCACGACCTGGGCAGGCCCAGAAATCGCGGTTGCTTCGACAAAAGGCTACTCTTCGCAGCTGATTGCCTTCTACCTTTTAGGTCTTTATTTGGCACAGGAACGCGGTACTGTGGAAGAGGCGAAAGTAGCGGAGATTGTTGCCGCTATGAACAAGCTGCCTGATCAAGTCGAAAGCATTCTGGAGCAAGCGAATGTGTTCAAAGGCGTGGCGGAGTCCATGTCGAAGCATGACAACCTGTTCTTCATTGGCCGCGGACTCGACTTTGCCGTCGCTCAAGAGGGATCGCTGAAGCTGAAAGAAATCAGCTACATTCACTCCGAGGCTTATGCAGCTGGTGAGCTGAAGCATGGTACGCTGGCGCTGATCGAAGATGGAGTTCCGGTTATCGCTTTGGTGACGCAGGAGGATCTCTACGAGAAAACGCTGAGCAACATCAAGGAAGTTAAAGCTCGCGGAGCTCATGTTCTTGGCGTAGCTAACGCCGGTTACGAAGGCGAAGTGATGAAGTCCGTCGACGAAGTATTCTCGATTCCGCGGACGCTTCCTCTGCTGACCCCGGCGCTGTCGGTTGTGCCTCTCCAACTGCTGAGCTACTACGCTTCCCTGGCCCGTGGTAATGATGTTGATAAGCCAAGGAATTTGGCGAAGAGTGTGACGGTGGAGTAGGGGGAAAGGAATTGTTGTACACCTTTGTTCAGTTACATTAAAGTTAGTGCCTAGACATTATAGTTAGTGATTTTAAATTAGAGTTGGTTCTTTAACACTAGAGTTAGTTCCTTTAAGTTTATTTGTGCTTTCCCTTAAAAGTTCACCCATGTTCCACAAAGTCTGCCTATGTCACTTAAAGTTTGCAGCTGAGCCGCCGAGCGAGATTCAGGTTTCCACTCCTGCATCTCCTCGGCTTTTTTCATTTTCAAAGACGATGCAGGAAACGCGCTTTGTATGTCGAATCCATTTATACATAGTTATATAACGGAGTAAAGAGTTTGGAGAAAAAAGGTAGGAGTATTAAATCATCCAACAGCAAGATATGCGTATACAATCTAATTTAATGGCTTCGTCCTTGAGTTTTCAAGGGCGAAGCCATTAGTGCTTTCTAGGGGTATTGAACATTCAATTGAATGAATTTGAAAGGGGAGAGAAATAATGTCTCGTCGCAGTATGAGGATAACAAAATTACAAGAAAATTATATTAAGAAAGGAAGAGGACAGGGGGCAGGGTCAGAGTATACGCCATTTATTCAGGCGCATGATAATAAAATTGCTTCAGAGGGATGGCTAGCTCGGCATAAAGGCTGGAAGACAGGACGCATTCATCACACCTTATCGGAGCATGAGAGGAAGTATCTATACTACTGTGAGTGGCTTGATGGAATTACAGATATTCGTGAACAGTGGCCCCTTTTACCAATTGAGAAGACTATTGAAATAGCGAAACAACTCGGTATTAAGCATGCAAACATAGATGGGACTCCTGTGATCATGACGACTGATTTTAGGCTCACATGTAAAACGAAGGCTGGACCTCGAGACATCATTAGAACAATCAAACCATGTGAAAAACTGTATGGTCGTACTTTGGAGCTTTTTGAAATTGAAAGAATCTATTTTGCAGAGCAGGGCATTGACTGGTGTATTATAACTGAAAACAAAATACCGGTTACTCTTGTAAAGAACATTGAATGGTTGTCGGAAGCAAAATACCTTGAAACAAGACCTAGTGTGAATGATGGTTACTACTTAGGTAGTCTGAAATAGGAACTGTCCCCTGGTCGCGTCCGTTAGCGATGCCAGCACGGGGATGTTTTGTTTTAGGCATGTGCTAATAAAGCCTCGAAGTCGAGCAAACCGTTCCGCGCCTGTTACGGTGCGAAAGGCTCCAGAGACCTTCTGTTTTACCTTGACCATGCGCAAATCTCGTTCCGCTTGGTTGTTGTCAAAGGGAATCCGGGCATCGTGAATAAACCGGAGAACGGTGTCCTTGTAAAGAC
This sequence comes from Paenibacillus herberti, assembly GCF_002233675.1. Classification (GTDB taxonomy): domain Bacteria; phylum Bacillota; class Bacilli; order Paenibacillales; family Paenibacillaceae; genus Paenibacillus_O; species Paenibacillus_O herberti. Next base: position 15,952 of record NZ_NMUQ01000003.1, read on the forward strand.
GGAACCGAATCGCCAGATTTTCCGCTTTGCTTTTCTTTCGCTTGCCTCCCGTTGCCTTCGGCTGCTTAGCGTCTTTGCTCGTCCACTCGGCAGCGCCTCGCTCGAGAATGGTGTCATACCATTCGCTCACGGCCTGGATCACCTCTGGCTGCAGGCTTGTTCCCTCCATGCGAGCGGCGCGTGCAAGCTTCCAGCTCTCCTGCAACAGCTCCTTCATCTCCGCTGCCCAGGCGTGACCGTCATAGTCGACGATGCCTTGGCCTTGGCATTCCCGCAGCAGGTGCGCATTGCACAGGGCGTGCTCGAAGGCATAGTCTGCCTTGAAGTACGACGCCAGGTAGTCGTGGACGACTGTTCCGCTGTAAGCCGGCAAGAAACCAAGCGCCTCCATGCCCTCACGTCCGCGTCCCGAATGCACGTCAAGCAGCGTCCAAGTCTCATCGCTGGCGACATGCATCCACTGCGTCCTGCCATCCGCTCGGAAGCCAGTTTCGTCCGCATGGACAACGGGTTGGCCCAGCAACTGCGCACGAATCTGCGCCTCGGGAGCCTCCAGCTTGTGATGCATGTCTTGTAGCGAAGCGAGCAGAGTCGCTTCGCTCGGCGCATAGCCCGTCAGGTCCGTAAAGAGCCGGCGGATTCGATCCAGCGGCATCATCTGAAAGGCATGCAGGTACGCCGTCCATGCGGCAAAACCGGTGCCATACTAAACGGGAGCCTCCACGCCTTCGGGGAAGGCGGCTTTCTGCTTTCGCCCGCAAGCTGGGCAGCATTTGATCTCCGCCCGGTGTTCGGTCACCCAGACTCGCGGTGCAGGCAAATCGAATACTTGACGCTTTTCAAACCGGAGATTCGGAACGGATGCAAGCGAGTGATGGCAGTCCGAGCAGGAGGAGAGCACGTGGAATGTAATCTCGTCGGGATCCTGGACCGCGTGCAGCGTCGTGCCTTTATGGCCTTTGGGCGCACCGTTTTTGCCGCCAGGGGTACGAGAGTTCGTCGGTTTGCGCAAGCCGTCGCTGGAGGGCGGCTTGCTGCTGTTGGAGCTGTTCTGCCCCAGCTGTCGTTCCAACTCGACGACACGTACTTCGAGGTGCTGGATGCGCTTTGCCTGTTGGTCGATGATGCCAAAAAGAGCATGGAAATAGCCGGCAATCTCCGGATCCCCTTTGCTCATCTTGTCCACCATCTGCACGGTCGGTTTCATGTGTGCCCTCCTCCAATTCCGATTTGGCAAGAATTCGACATGATGGGTTGATTTCCTCTATAACGATAAAAGGCCCTCTTCATTGAAGGAGGACCTAAGTAGTAACGATTAATTCGCTGGAAAGGAATAATTTACCTGCTATATAGGGTTTATATTTATGAATTTAGAACGTATATTCGCTGACATTATAATGCCCTTACTCCGTGGTATAATGGTTATGAAGGTATTTTACACGATTTTGTCGAATTGTAAGAAGTAAGGGAATCATTATTAAGGGATGAACTCCTGTTGTTGAGTATGTATGATTGGGAAGTCCGACTTAAGAACTATAAATTTTTGATAAGGGCGATTGCTTAATGAAACAATACGCAGCGGGATTTACTGGTGCAGGACTATTCCGCCAGGAAATAAGAGAAGTCTTACGTTTACAGGGCGAAGGGCTCTCGCACAAAGAATTATTGGAGTATTTAATCGTACATAATTCATTTCATTTGCAAAGTGAATCAGGAATTAAAGAACGATTACAAAAAGTGAATCAGCGAATAAAAACGTTTGACCAAGTTTTAAGTAGTAATTACCTAAACGGTACCCGTTATGATGAGAATGCGTTGATTTTATATAGTTATCTTGTAACGTATCGATTTCCATATGAGTTTTTTATAGAGTGTGTTTTGTATAATTACCAAGATGACAAAAATGTAATTAGAGTATCTGATTTGGATTATTTTTTTGAGCGTAAAGAATCTGAATCTGATGAAGTGAAATATTGGACTCCCCAGACTAAAAAGAGGATGCGGCAGTCTATAACTATGTTTTTCAGAGAATGCGGGCTTTTTGCTGAAAACGGCAATGGGGAATATCAATTGAACCCACTTCACATCAATTCAGAATTGAGACAGTATGCCGAGGGGAAATACCCATTGCTGTATAAGATGACCATATTAAGGTAGGTGATTGGCTTTGGCTACAACCTATGAGCGGCTTTGTAAAATGGAAACTCGTATACATGAAGTAGGCTTCACGACCCCTCGTGGAATCGGGAGTGAAATTCCACACTTTGTATTCGATTATCCTGCAGAAGATGAACTTGAGGTGCGCTCCTTTGTGAGGCGACTTGTGGATCAAACAAGCCTAAACATTTGTAATGTGAATTTATTCGAGCTTTTTCTCCATTTATTTGAAGATGAAATTGACGATCTAATGGAATTAGGGGATGAAGAAGGCTATGAAGGCTTAGTCGAGGCGACAGAAACGGTTCTTGATCATCAACAAACTTTGGTCAATGCTTTTCTTGATCAAGTTAACGATGCAGAACTTGTATTAATTACAGGGGTAGGCTCTGCATTTCCATTTATTCGTTCTAGCCAGTTATTGAAATTGTTAGCAAGTATTGCATATCGAAGACCAATCGTACTATTTTACCCTGGGTATTTTACTGGTTTGCAGCTTCGGTTATTTAATAGAATTATGAATGAAGACCAATACCAACTGTCGCGGATTTCTTAGTTTTTGTGAGAGGGGATAACACTACCAATGAAGATCGTTCAAATATTTAAGAAGGATATTTATCGTAATATTAATGGGGTTGTCCAGGCAGGTCAAGTTGATCTGGATACTGTAAAAAATGAACTCGAAGAATACGTAATGACGGATGAAGGTACATATTATCTTAAATCATTTTATAAAAATTACCTTGCTGTTTACAACCAGCCGAGTACGAACGTTGGCGTATGGATTTCGGGTTTCTTTGGTTCAGGTAAATCACACTTCCTAAAAATATTATCTTACTTATTAGACAATAAAGACGTAGCTGGGCAGCGTCCTGTTGATTTTTTTACAGAAAAAACATCTGACAACGAGTTGTTGGAAATAATGCAATCCGCCGCGGCGAAACCAAGCGATGCCATTCTTTTTAATATTGATTCCAAATCGTCTGCTAATTCCACAGATAAAGAGCGTATTGTTGAAGTTTTCTTGCGGGTATTCAATGGTCATCTTGGATATTCGGACACTCTTTGGGTTGCAGAGATTGAGAGACAGATTGATAGTGAAGGAAAGTATGTGGACTTCAAAAGGGAAATAGAGAAGTTATCAGGTTCTCCGTGGGAAGAAATACGTGTCAAATTTCGATTAAAGCAAAAGGTAATTGTTCAATCACTCGTTAACATTGGTATTGATGAAGAGAGTGCGAGAAAACTACTGGATACCGGTAAAGAGTCATTTGAAATGACATCTGAAAAACTATCGCTGCTGATTGCAGAGTACTGCCAAGCACGTGGATCAGACTACCGGCTCATCTTTCTTGTGGATGAGGTAGGTCAATACATTGGAACCGACTCAGCATTAATGCTAAATTTGCAAACCGTTGTTGAGGATGTTGGTAATCGTTGTAGAGGTCAAGCGTGGGTATTTGTAACTTCCCAAGAAAAAATAGAGTCTGTCACCACTCTTCACAGCACAACGGATTTTTCGAAAATTCAGGGTAGATTTGCAACACGAATTAATCTATCAAGCTCCAATACAGATGAAGTAATTAAGCGACGCATTCTAGATAAAACGGATGTTGCATCGGATAGCCTTGCGGTCCGTTACGATCAAGAAGAACAAATGATTCGCAATCGCCTTTCATTTGAACCGAATTCAACACAACTTCGGCATGCTTTCCGTACTTCGCAGGAATTTGTTGAGCTGTTTCCATTCATTCCATATCAAGTGGAATTGCTGAAAGAAGTATTTAACAAAATACGTACACAAGGTGAGGGAGGGGCGCATCTGGCTCATGGCGAACGCTCCTTGCTGAAGGCATTCCAAGAAGCTTGTCAGTTGAATGCAGATGAAGATATAACAAATCTTGTTACAATGGCTGAATTCTATCCGTCGATTCAAAATTTTTTGGAGTCCTCTATTACAAGTACGATAACAAAAGCTGAAGATCGTGCACGTAACCATGAGGGGCTAGAGAGCTTCGATGTCGATGTATTAAAAGTTCTATATATGATTAAGGGAATCGATGTAATAAAGGCAACGGCGACAAATGTGGCTACCTTACTAATGCCTACTATTAATACGGAACGTGCTCCACTTGAATATCGAGTAAAAGAGTCACTTGCTCGGTTACAAACTGCAACATTAATAGAGCAGAATGCTGATCAGACTTATTCATTCCTATCCGATGAAGAGCAGGAAATTAATCGGGAAATACGTAATGAATCGATCAATGAGACATTAGTCAAGGAGTATTTAGGGAAGCTGTTTTTTGAAAGAATGTATGCAAAACCGAAATATGATTATAACAAAAATACATCTTTCAATTTTAATAAACGGTATAACAATTATAATCACAGTTCAATGACAAATCCTTTAACAATGCAAGTATATAGTGTTGAAATGAGCGAGATGGAAGCCGCGCTTGAGGCGAATACGGGTAAAATGGTTCTTTGTCTTGATGCAGAGTTGATTGCTGAAGCAGAAAGTGCCGTTCGTTTCGTACAACAAGTGCAGACTTACGTTAGACGTAAAAGAGGCAATAACTCAACACAAAATCAAATTAAAATATACGATGCAAAACTCGCGCAAATTACAGATTTTGAGAAAAATGCAGAACGGCTGTTGGAACGAGCATGTGAACAAGCAAGATTCTTTATTCAAGGCCAAGGACGCATATTTAGTGGATCGTTTGAAAATAAAGCTAATAGTGCGCTTGAAATGCTGGTTCGCAGCACGTATAACAAACTGGGTTATGTAAGCGAACCTCTTGCACTTAAGGATGAGCGTAACGAATGGAAACGTTTGGCCCAAGATGGATTATTGCTAACAACAGATGGAGTGCAAAATCAACATGCTTTCGACGAGGTGAAGATGCGAATGGAAGAAGCCTTCCGTTTGCATGAAAATGTACCTTTAAAGTCTATGATTGAAAAGTATAGCGCGGCTCCATTCGGATGGAATGATCGTGATATTATTGGTCTTCTTTTTGCTTTGTTCAGTGAAGGAAAAGTGAAGTTTACTTTTGCTGGTGAAACTTTTATACCTGAGCATCCACAGTTTTTTGAAAGGTTTACCAAGCTGCAAGAACGTGACCGCATTCTTATCATTCCAGTTGGTGAAGTCGATCCACAGGTTCGTAGTAATTGTTTAGCCATTTTCAGAGATTTGTTCGGCCGTCATCAAATTGGTGAAAGCTACGAAGAAATGGCTGCAGCGATTAATGAAACGTTAAAATCAGCGTATCAGGAACCATTGGAATATATTAAAGATCGAAGAAAACAATCAACCGATTATCCATATCCAGGTGACAATGAGATTAGCCGAATTACGACTGGTGTATTCCGTATTACTCAAATTTTAGATGCAGAAGATAAAGTGAACCAGTTTACGCGCGCAGAAGATGATTTAGATGAATGGCTCGACGAGTTAGGAAAGTTAAATTCATTCTATAAAAAGAAGCCGATTGAGTTCTTTGACGGCGCGGCTGCTCTGTTGCGTAAATACGACCGAGACTTTGCTCTAATGAGTAATGAAGAAATCCTTGGATACCGGAGAAAAATCAATGATATATTGTCGAATCCGAAGCCGTATTCTCTTATACCGCAATTGCCTGAGCTTCAAGAGCAATTATCACAAAACATTGAACAATATGTAAGGCTTAAACGGGATGAGATTCTTAAACAGGTTGAGATATTAGAAACTCAAAATAATAGTTTGTTAGATTTTTATCGTAATAATGAAATTATAGCAAGCATAATATCAATGAAAATTGTTGAGCATCAGAGATTAAAGAATCGAATTTCAAACGAAAGCTCACTGCTTTCAATGCGTGCCCTCCAACAAGAAATCACTGATTTTTCAAGACAAATGAATGAAGAAGCACGGAGAGTAGAAGCTGAACAGAAAGCCAAAGAGAAAGAGAAAGAGAAAGAGAAAGAGAAAGAGAAAGAGAAAGAGAAAGAGAAAGAGAAATATACTGGGGGGGATCAAACACAGCCTTCCGTTTTGAGGGAGAAAAAGAGCAAATACATTTCTGAGAAGGAACTGTACCGTCTCTTTTTTCAAAAGAAGCCTAATATTGAAACTCTGGATGAATTAGATGAAGCGCTTCGTAGCCTGCGTGAAACGTTAATGAGACAGCTTCAAGATAATACATTGTCAATGACAGAATAGAGCGAGGTATATTTCATGAATAAATCTGAATTGAAGTCATTTGCTACCTATGCACGGAGAGAGCTGCTCGAGAAAGTAGCTTTACGTGCTAAAGTGTTTGGGATGGAAAAGGGGAGTAATATTTCATTAGTTTTAAATGGGGAGAAACTAATTGTAAATGGTTTACAATATCCAACTACAATGAAAAATGCATTTGAATCGTTAAAACGTCAATATGAGTTAAAGGGCTATGAGCAGGTTATGGAAGAGGTGGCATACACTTGGTTTAACCGAATTATTGCTTTGCGTTACATGGAAATCCACGAGTACTTGCCTGAGAGGGTCAATGTGCTCTCAAGTAGCTCGGGGAAGATTGAACCGGATATTTTATTGCAATATCACTCAATGGAATTGGAAGTAGATAAGGTGTTAATTCGAGATCTTATGGATCGAGGAGATCAAGAAGAGGCTTTTCGAAAACTGTTTATTGCGCAATGTAACGCATTACAACCCATATTGTCGTTTTTATTTGAGAAAATAGATGATTTTACTGAATTATTACTTCCTGATTATTTGCTGGATAGTGAGTCACTCATAAATAAACTTGTAAACAATAAAGCTTTAACTTCAAGTTTTTCGGAAGTAGAAGTGGTTGGGTGGTTGTATCAATATTACAATACAGAGCCAAAAGCAAATGTCGATTACAAAGTTAAGAACGGCGACAAAGTTGATAAATATGAAATTCCAGCTAAAACACAATTGTTTACTCCACGTTGGATAGTTCGTTATATGGTTGAAAATTCACTTGGTTCTACATGGTTAAATTCATATCCCAATTCAATGTTGAAAAGTCAAATGGATTACTACGTTGAATCAGATATTCAAATTGAAGAGGTACAGAACCATTTAGATGCAATCAACGGAAATAATCTAGCACCTGAAAAAATCAAGTTAATCGATCCAGCATGTGGTTCTGGGCATATTCTTGTATATGCTTTCGACTTACTATATGCAATGTATGAAGAACGTGGCTATGAGTCGAATGAAATACCTTTTCTAATACTTGAACAAAATTTATATGGGGTCGACATTGATGATCGTGCTGCTCAATTATCTGCTTTTGCATTACTAATGAAAGCCCGTGAGAAGTCACGACGCATTTTCCGAAATCCACCCAAAACTAATGTGATTTCTATCCAAGAATCCAACGGATTGCCCGTAGACGATTTGGTTCGCTTAATATCTCAAAATGAAACAGATTCCAAAGAAATACTCAGACTTTTAGAAGATTTTAAAAATGCTAAAAATTTTGGGAGTATATTAATTCCTGATAAAATAGACATAGAAAAATACTTACAACGTATAAAATCATTATATAACGAAGAAATTCAAAGCTTATTTGATGTTGAAGCAATAAATCATCTTCCTAAATTAGAATACTTATTACGGCAAGCTCAATTACTCAATGATAAGTATGACGTTGTTATTACAAATCCTCCTTATTTGGGAGCAGGGGCAATGAATGCTCAATTGACAGACTATACAAAGAGAGTATTTCCTGATTCTAAGTCTGATTTATTTGCAGTGTTTATGGAAAGGTGTAATATTTTCGTAAAAGATAATGGATATCAATCGCAAATTAATCAGCACTCATGGATGTTTTTAAGTAGCTATGAAATACTTCGGAAAAATATATTGAATAGCCAGACATTTATCTCCATGCTTCATTTAGGACCACATGCTTTTGAAGAAATTAATGGGGAAGTAGTCCAAAGTACATCATACATCATTAGGAAAGTAGTGTTTTCTAATTATAAAGCTAAATACTATAGATTGACAGATTATCCAACAACTAAAGAAAAAGAATGTGCATTTATTAATAAAAAGGATGAATATGTGTCAAGCCAACACGACTTTACGAATATAACTGGTCATCCTATATCGTATTGGGCTTCTAATCAATTAAAAAAGTGTTTTGAATCGAACATTACATTTAGAAATATAGCCCCCCCTAAGAAGGGACTAGATACGAATGGAGAGAGCGAGAAATTTTTTAGAAAGTGGTTTGAGGTAGACTTCCAAAAAATATGGATAAATAAGAGTGACCCAAAAGATAATTATAAATGGTTTGAAATCGATAAGGGTGGGGGAGCAAGGAAATGGTATGGGAATAGATTGGATATTATAAATTATGAGAATAAGGGCTACGAATTAAAGAATAAGACTAAGAAAGCAAATATTAGAAATGAAAGTTTATACTTTTGTAACAGTCTAACATACGGAGTTATATCTACAAAAAGCTTTAGTTTTCGAGTAAGCCTATCTAATTCCCTATTTGACCAGGGTGGACCTAACTGTTTCCCAGATCAAGAAAATAGGAATTATATACTAGCATTAGGTAATTCTAAAGTAGTTAATTCTATCTTAGAAACAATAGCACCAACTATTAATTTTACAGTAGGTGATGTTGCTAAGATCCCAGTTATATTCCCAACAGATAAAAATAGTGTTGAAAAAATAAATCAGTTCGTAGATGATAATATTATTTTATCGAAACAAAACTGGGATTCTAACGAAGTATCTTGGGATTTTGTAAGTCATCCTTTTATTTTAAACAAAAGTTCAAGTGGATTGCTTTCCGATGCCTTCGACAATTGGAGACAGTTAACAAATAATAGAGTTAATAAATTAATAGCTAATGAAGAGGCAATAAATGAATTTTTTATTAAATTATATGGGCTTCAGAATGAACTTGGAGCAACAGTAACTAATGATGATATTTCCATCCGCCAAGCGAATAGACAAAATGATTCAAAGTCTTTTTTGTCATATTTTGTAGGCTGTCTACTGGGTAGGTTTTCCCATGATTCAGATGGATTCTATTTTTTAAATAGCCATTTGAAACGGGGGAATTATCAGAGCAACCCACATGATCATGGTATGATAATGTTTAGTGATAATGCTTACTTTGAGAATGACATAATGGCTCGGTTAAAGGATTTTTTAGGATTAACATTTGGTGAGAATATGATAGAAATAAATCTTCAGTGGCTCGGGGATTCAATAGGACTAAGAAAAAATGATTCACATGAAGAGCGACTCCGAAGATATTTTTTAGAAGAATTTTACGTTGATCATTGTAAAACATATAATAACAGGCCTATATATTGGTTAGTTGATTCTGGTGAGAACAAAGGAATGCGTATATTAATTAATCTTCACAGATATCAGCCAAGTACAATGGCGACAATTCGCTTTGAATACCTTCAAGCAATTCAAGCTAAGTATTTAAATGAAGTTGAAACAATTGACATGCGTCTGACTAACCCGTCACTCTTGGCGACAGAAAAGCGAACTTATGAGAAGAAGAAAGAAGATTTTAATAAGAGAATAGAAGAATTAACTAAGTTCGATAAAATACTTGCGGAATACGCGAATGCTCAGGTTCAAATTGATCTAGACGAAGGTGTGAAAGTAAATTATGAGAAGTTCAAGGGTGTGTTAGCCAAGATAAAATAAGGGGATTACATGATGGATATTTTTCAAGCCTTACAAGACAAGGTTGAATCCGAAAGAAATACTAAAGGTAGAGCGATCATTTTCTGGTATGATCCTAACGCACAGGTGGAGCTTGATGAACTCCGGCTGAACTTTTCCCCTGATTATATAGAAGTAAGGTTATTAACAAATTACAATTTTTTTCGGATTAAAATTGATATTGAGATAAAATACTCTGATAAGTCCTTTATAGTGTATGCACCTTTTGCACGGCCAGCAGATGAATATAATTATTTACTTGATAGTTTGTTGTACTCAACAGAATTCAAAGCGGATGAAGTTGCCGTTTTCGCAGAACAATTGCAGTTGGATGATCATGTTATTCGTCCGTTAGTAGAGCAATACCCAATATTTTTCCGAAGTAAGGAACGAATCCAAAAACTAAAACGTTTATTGCCAGTGAAGGCGGACCGACATTACCTAGAAGTTGCAATTGCTGCTGTAAGTGTAGGGTCGCCTTCACCTTCAATTCCAGATCTCACTAGATTTCTGTTGGTTGGGGGAACTAATGAATCTTTAAATGAGTCTTACAAAAACGTGGATAAATGGTTCTCGATTGAACGAGTTTGGGATATGATCTGTTCTTATTTCGGACTGCCTCATCAGCCAGAAGACAATAAGCTTCAGTGGTTGATAGACACTCTGATCTATCAGCATTTTTGTATTAATGCTCAAATAAAAGGATGGACGTATTCAGACCGTTGGTCATCCTCACTTCCCAATATATGTGCTCTGTTTATTGAAGACTGGTTTCGGGAATCTGATGATCAAGTTACTATACTAGAACAATTCATTGGGGAATTTGAGTTGTGTTATTCAGTTGCCAACTTACTGAACGCCTTATCACTTGAAGCCTTCGAAAAGGCCACGACCCTACCAATTATCGATGTGCTGATAATATCTAAGCTGGCAGATGAATTGCAACATCAAACTGCAGATTTGACAGTTTGGATGGAACGAATACCGAGAAGACAGCAAACCTATTGGGGACAAAAAGAGAATACGAATGGGACCTATCAGACATTGTTTCATATTGTACAGTTATCAATGTATCGTAAGCAGTGGAAAAAACATTCAAGTTTTATGGTATCGTGGCAAGAAATGCTTAAAGGATATGCAGAGGTGTATTATCAGATTGATCAGCATTACCGACAGATGATGCAAGCATTCATCAAATTGAACGGCCGAGATGCCCTTCAGCCTGTCATTGAGCAGCTCACCAATTGGTATGAAAATGTGTATTTGTCATGGATAGCAGATCAGGTAAATAGATTGTTATCTATTGAGCCCATAAGCGATGGCAGATCTGTTCTTTCACAACGTAGGTTTTTCTCGGACGTGCTTCGCCCCCTCTTAGATAAAGAGCAAACTAAAATTTTCGTAATTATTTCTGATGCTCTTCGTTATGAAGTAGGACAAGAAATTGCTAACAAACTAAATGCCCGAATTAATGGGGAAGCGGCAATTACACCGATGCAAGCGAGTCTACCTTCTTATACTCAACTCGGTATGGCTAGCTTATTGCCTCATAAAGAGTTGACCATTGAGGACAATGGAACGGTCTATGCAGATGGTCTTTCAACAAGAGGTATGGCCAATCGTGAGGCTATCTTGAAAAAATATAATCAAGATGCAGCTTGTTATTCATTACATGAATTAATGAGCTTGTCTCGTTCAGATGCCGAAGATCGTTTGAAAGGAAAGAGATTAATCTATCTCTATCACGATGTAATCGATGCGGTCGGTGATACAGCCAAATCGGAACAAGAAACATATGAGGCTGTCGATCGAACTGTCGTCGCTTTGGAGCAAGCTGTTGAGCGGTTGTCACGATTACAGGCAAAACGAATTTTTATCACAGCGGATCACGGCTTTTTATTTCAATATAATAAAGTTGAAGCTAACGCTAAGGTTGATGCTATAACGGGACAAGTCATTGATAAAAACCGCCGTTTTGCAGTCGGGCAACAGCTTACTGTACCGGAAGGAGCTGCGAAGTTGTCCCCAGAACATACCCCACTCCCATGTGAAGTCGTTATTGCCAAGGGGTTGAATCGATTTATTGGATCTGGAGGATTGCAATTTATACATGGTGGTGCTATGCCTCAAGAAATCGTTATCCCACTAATTGATTATCGTCGAACCGAAAAAGCTGAGGATGTTCAAATTAGTGTCGCTATGGTAGATAAAATAATTACGAACGGTAGGTTCCATGTTTCATTTTATCAAGAACAAAAAATATCTTCCGATTTTCTGCCGCGGCAAGTAAAAATGGCATTTTATCATGGGGAAGAGCGAATTTCAAACGAAATGATTCAGACCTTTAACTCAACGGGTGACGCAATGGATCGTAATATCCGTATTTCATTCATATTAGCTGAACGGTATTACAAAATGGGGGAGTCCTGTACATTAAAAATGGAAACCTTGCATGACGGTAAGGCGGAAGTATATCGATCAGAGTCTTTCACCATTCGGATGTATGAGGCTCTTTACTAGAAGTCATTGTCTATAAGAGAGAAAGGAACATGGGTATGTTGAAGATTGGAGATAAAATTAAAGGCCCCTATTGGTCAGAAGTTGTAGAGATTAGAAAATGCGAACCGATTGATGACCTTTTGATATTGATTGAAGCTGTAGGTAGACAAAGTAACCAGTACTATGAAACATATCTGGAAAAACATGAAGTTGAAGCTTTAGAAGCTCTACAAGAAGAAACGCAAGCGGCGATGGAACCCCATCGCCTTTTACACTATTTGCAATATTACGTGCTTCGATCAGAAGAGCGATATTCTAAATCCCGAATGAGAGGTAATAAGAAAGTTATCCCCCTTCCTCATCAAATTGAAGCGGTCTACAGTCGGATGCTGCAAAACGGACAGGTACGCTTCTTGTTAGCAGATGATCCAGGAGCAGGGAAAACAATAATGTCTGGTATGTTAATTCGAGAGTTACTTGCGCGGAAAAGTGCTGATCGGATACTCATTCTTGTTCCACCTCTTGTTCTTAAGCAATGGCAAGAAGAACTAAATGAGAAATTTGGAGAACAATTTACGTTGATTACACGTTCTTCGTTACGCGACTCAGGAGATGGCAATCCTTTTGAAAAACATGACAAATGTCTGGCTTCCCTCTATTGGGCGACGCGTGAAGACGTTAAGAACTTGGTTATTACTGCTAACTTTGATTTGGTTATCGTTGATGAAGCCCATAAAATGGCCGCCTATACACAAGGTGTAAAGAAGAAAAAAGTACAGCGAACCAAGCTTTATCAGCTTGGAGAGGCCGTGCTGCGTAATAGCGAGCATTGTTTGCTTCTTACGGCTACCCCGCATAAAGGAGATAAGGAGAATTTCAGACATCTGATGAGTTTGATTGATCATGATGTTTTCTCTAACTTAAATACAGGGGAATCCATGTATGAGAAAAGCAATCCTTACGTCATTCGAAGATTAAAAGAGTCGATGGTTAATTTTGATGGAACCCCTTTATTCCCTAAAAGAACAACAAAGACGCTACCTTTCGACTTATCTACGGAAGAACTGGAAATTTATCAAGAAGTCACAGAATACGTTAGGGAGCACTTTAATCGGGCTAAACGGAATAACAATCACAGTACGGCATTTGCTATGATGCTGCTACAACGGAGGCTTACTTCATCCATTGAAGCGATCTACCTTTCTCTTGTTCGACGTAAAGAGAGGTTGGAGCAGGTACTGCGCGGTGAGTTGAAAAAACATCAAATTACGCAGGATACTGTTGAAGAGATAGATGAACTAACAGGCGACGAGCTCGAAGCTATGGAGCAATTGGTTGAAGGTGAGACAGACGCTTTGGACATTGATGAACTGCAGCTTGAGATCGATGAATTGGCTCGCCTCATTCGTAGAATTCAAGTGATACGCATGTCAGATACGGAGCGAAAATATTTAGAATTGGAATCGACATTATTTGGTACGAATGGTTTACTACTGAGGGGTGAGAAGATTCTCATCTTTACGGAGTCTAAGGACACACTCCACTATTTGGAAAGACGCTTGCTTGCACATGTTCCTTATGTTGCCAAAATAATTGGAAATTTCTCCATGGATCAACGTCGGGAGGAAGTAGAGAAGTTTAGAAGAGACATTCAAATCATGTTAGCTACGGATGCGGGCGGGGAATCGATTAACTTGCAGTTCTGTAACCAAATGATAAATTACGATATTCCATGGAACCCTAATCGACTAGAGCAGCGTATGGGACGTATCCATCGTATCGGTCAGAAAAATGAAGTGTTTGTTTTTAACCTCGTTGCAACAAATACACGAGAAGGCGACGTAATGAACCGATTGCTTGAGAAGATGGAGCAAATGCGGCTGGATTTAGGTCAAGAACTAGTATACGATTTTATTGGCGAAGTACTAGAAGAAGAGGAACTAGATTTGGCTAGCTTAATGGAACAGGCGATCTCCGGCAGAGAGCACTTGGATGAAATCATAGCTAGAATGGAGAAAAGACTATCTGAAGAGCATCAGAAATTGCTTGAATTTACACAGAAAGAACGAATCGACGAACAAAGTTTTGATTTGCCGGGTATGAAAAGGGACTACCATTCATCGACATTAGAAAGCCCTCCATCTCGAGTGTATGGCGGGTTTACATTAGAACAATTCCAGTCTACTTCAATTCGTTTGCATGTCTCATCAGATCAATCAATAGTTCGCATAGAGCGTTTCCCTAAAATGATACGTGAATTCGCACGCAAGCAGCGGTTATATCTGAAAAATGATGGATCGCATCGATTTACGTTAAATGAAAGCAAGGAAAAAGATGATCTGCAAATGTTAAAACCAGGTCATGATCTAGTAAAGCTTGCATTATCATTAACAGAGCGAGAGATACAACAACTTTCTATACCTACATTATCATTTTCTTACCATGTTGGTGAGCCATTAAGGATCGAGTTGAATGAAATCGTATTTACTGATGGTACAGGCCGTGAATTACAAAGAGAGCTATTGCTCTTGGGTAAACGGTCAAATAGGGCCTTTGTACGTATTGATTCATATTGGTTATTCGCTGGACAAATTGAGAATGTTCAATCGACAATAGAAGAAGAAGATTCTTTCAAACCAGAAATGATTAAGCAATCCCGGCAGCAGCTAAATAAAATTCGAAACGGCCGCGAAGAGCAATTGAATAAAAAAAGCCAGTTTTTACGTCGTTCTTTTGAAGCGCAGATGAATTCGCTTTACGACCGACTACAACAGTATCAGAACACAAATACGGATCATCGCAATAGTGCACTTATCAACCAAACACTCTCATCGATTGAAGAGACCGAAGAACGGCGGAATGACCGACTCGAACAAGTAGATCGCGAACGAAGTATCCAAATTCGTTCCATCAAGAAAATTGCTCAATTTCATGTTGTTCCGCATACCACTGATTTCGGTAGAGTTTTACCTATTGATTATGAGGGCCTGATTCGAGATTATGAAATAAGGAATGGCAGAACAAATGTGAAAATGCAGCACGCCTATGGGCTGGTTGACTTTGTTAGTGAGGATGATAAGGGAGAAATTCGGTTTATTATTTTGAGTTCAATGGATGCTCATCTAGTATCGTTGAATATGCAAGATTATTCTTCCATTATGGATCAAGTTTGGATTTATCGTGTTAGTGATCATGCTGTTACTGATGAAGTTCCATTTAGTATCAGGTTCAATGCCTAACTGAAATGAATAAAATAATAGATGCGAACAAAAGTTCTCTGGCAACCTGTTGTCAGAGAACTTTTGTTATAATAGGACTACCTAATAACAAAAGACACCTGGAGGGTATATGCAGTGAAAAGCCAATCGGAAGGGAAAGGTAAACAATGAAAATATTCCACACAGCTGACTGGCATCTGGGGAAGTTGGTACAAGGCGTTTATATGACGGAGGATCAACAGTATGTCCTTGATCAGTTTATTAAGGAGATAGAGAAGGAAAAGCCCGACGTCATAATTATTGCAGGTGATCTGTATGATCGGGCGGTTCCGCCGACGGAAGCAGTGCAGTTGCTCGATAGCGTGCTAAAAACGATTGTACTTCAGTTGAAAATACCCGTTGTAGCGGTAGCTGGTAATCATGATAGTCCTAGTCGTCTTGATTTCGGCAGCAGCATTATGAAAGAGTCAGGTCTACATATCGCAGGGGAACTTACATATCCATTCGAACCTGTTGTGCTGCGTGATGAGGCTGGAGAGGTTCATTTTCATCTCATACCATACGCCGAGCCCGGAAAAGTACGCTATTTGCTTGGCGATGAAAATATCAAAACACATGATGATGCCATGAGGAAGATTATCGAAACCATTAAGACAACTTTGGACTCGAGCGCGCGTCATGTATTTGTCGGGCATGCCTTTGTAACGCCGGGTGGAGAAGCTCAGGAGAATACAAGCGATTCGGAGCGGCCTCTCTCCATCGGCGGGGCAGAGCACGTAAGCGCCCGACATCTGGAAGGTTTTCATTATACGGCCCTTGGTCATCTGCATCAGGCCCATTATGTCGGTGACGAAACGATACGTTATGCTGGCTCGCCTTTGAAGTATTCGATCTCGGAAGAACACCATAACAAGGGTTATCTTGTTGTCGAGCTGGATCAACACGGAAATGCGACAGTTGAGAAAAAAGAGCTGGAACCACGGCATGATATGCGGACGATTGAAGGTCTGATGGCGGATATTGAGCGTCACCCGATTAATGATGACTATGTATTTGTCCGATTGCTAGATGAATCATTGGTGTTGTCCCCGATGGAAAGGGTTCGTTCTGTTTATCCGAATGCTATGCATGTAGAACGGAAAATGATCATTACTGGGCTGATCGGAGAAGCTTTAGCGGTAGATGGACGAGCGAAGATGGACGAAATATCGCTCTTCCAAGCCTTTTATAAAGAGGTAAGAGGAAACGAGCTGTCGTCTGAAACAGAGAGATTGTTTATCGAGACTCTGCAGGAAATCTACAAGAAGGAAGGTGAGCGCCATGAAACCATTGAAGCTTACGATGACGGCGTTCGGGCCGTATAAAGATCAGGAGGTTATTGATTTCTCAGAGCTTATGGGGCACCGGTTGTTTGTCGTATCGGGAAATACGGGGGCTGGGAAAACATCCATTTTTGATGCCATCTGTTTTGCTTTATATGGAGATGCAAGCGGAGAGGATAGGAACGACAGTAGAATGCTTCGCAGTCATTTTGCCGATGACCAAATGTATACTTCTGTTGATTTCATTTTCGAGTTGAAAGGTAGGACGTATCGCGTCTTCCGCCAACTAGCTCATGTAAAGGTGGGCAATAAAGGCGCGACGGGGGACAGATATGAATTGTATGGAGTCGTCCATGGTGAAGAAGTTCCGCTCACGGACAGGTTCATTGTGTCCCAGGTTGATGAGAAGCTCCGAGAAATCATTGGACTTACGAAGGACCAGTTCAGTCAAATTGTCATGCTGCCACAGGGCGAATTTCGCAAGCTGCTCACTTCAGAGACGGAAAATAAAGAAGAGATCCTGCGCCGGATTTTTAAGACCGGGCTGTACAAATATGTCGCCGATCATCTCAATGAGAAGCGAAAGCAAATGCAACAAATCTGCACGGAGTTAACAAATATTCGGGACTATCATATCAGCAATGTGAAGGGCTCTCTAGCCGGGCGGGAAGGCTCGGACCTATATAACGTATTTCAGCAACAGCACTATAATACGTTTCAAGTACTGGAAGCTTTAGAGCAAGAGATTGATTATTATACCGAGCAAATGAAGGTGAAGAAGCAGCAGTTGCAAGCTGAATCAAACAAGCAACAAGAACAAACAGCGGTATATCATCAAGCCCAGAACTTGAATGAGCAATTCGTCCTCCTGGATCAGAAAGTCACAGCGAGACAACAATTGGTAGAGCAAGAGCGGGAAATTCAGCAGAAAACGGTGCAGCTCGAACTTGCTGAGAAAGCCGTTCACCTCCATGTCTACGAGCAGCATCACGCGGAAATGATAGAAGAACTAACCCGCAAAGGCAAGCTTCTCGAAGATGCGCTTTCTGAATGCGTGCAAGCGGAGGCTGCACTTCAAGTGGCGATAGTGCATTATAAGCAGGAAGAGGATAATGAAGAGCCGAGAAAGCAGACTCTGCTCGAGCTGAACCGACTACAGGGCTACCTGCCAATCGTCAAGGAAATCGCTCAGAAAGAGCAATGGGTCATACTGCTTGCGTCAGAAGCTGAAATATTGTCGAAGCAATGCAAGGATGCCCAGGATGAGCTGGAGGCGCGGCAATCCGAACGATTGGCGACTGCTGCCGGGGTGAAGGAATTGGAAGCGAAGGCAGCCTATCTACCGGAAAAGACCGAGAAGCTTACCGTGCTGAGGCAGCAGGTGGGAGTCATCCTGGAGTACCTCAACCTGGTGAAAAAGTCTATGAAAGAACGAGAAGAGGAAAGAGAGCACGGCAAGGCATTTGGGCAAGCAGATCGAGCTTATACCGAAGTAGAGGACCGTTGGATTGAGGGGCAAGCAGGATTACTCGCCATTCATCTTCATGATGGTGATTCTTGCCCGGTTTGTGGAAGTGTTGACCACCCGAAGAAAGCAGCCGCAACTGGAGATATCCCTACGAAAGAAGAGCTTGAACGGTTGCGTAAGGAGAAATCGACCTCAGAGAAGAAGCATCTCGAGGCGAAGGCAATACTCACAGCTACCGAACAGCAAATCCAGGAGAAACAGCAGCAGGTGCTTGAACAAGGGGTAAACTTGGATGAGATCCAAGAGACTTACCAGACGCTGGTGAAGGAAGGGTTAGCGCTGGCTGAAGAGGAGAAGCAGCTGAAGGTTGAGCATGCCAAGCTCGCGCCGCTCAAGCTAGCCTTGGAATCATTGGATAGCAAGTTGGATGAGCTGCGTAAGCAAAAGGAACTTGTTCTGAATTTGTTCAATGACAAGAAGACGGCGCATGCGACAGAGAAGGCACTTTACGATCAATCGCTATTTGCTCTGCCGGAAGATGTGCGGAGTCTCGAAAAGCTGGAACAGCGGATTCGGATCGTGGAAGAAAGCAATAAGCAACTTGAGGACGCTTGGAAGAATGCCCAGTTGCAGTACCAAAAGGCAAATGATCGAAACATTAGGGCCGTTTCAGGCCAAAGTAATGCGGAAAATCTGAAGAACGAGGCCATTGCTAATAAGGATAAGGCTCACCAGAGCTACATCGACGCGCTGCAGCAGGCCGGATTTAATACGGAGGAAGCGTATAAAGCGGCGAAAATGACGGATGCAGCTCGTGCTACCCTGAAAGAGCTGATCGATACGTATAAGACAACGATGGCATCGGTTTCGAAACAAATCGAGGAATTATCTGCGGCTCTCACAGGAAAAGAACGTCAAGATCTTTCTGTTCTGTTACATCGCCTACAGGAGCTGGAAAAACACATTGACTCCATCCGCAGTGGATACATACAAGCAGAGAATTATTATGATAAGGGAACAGAATACAAGGAAAATATCCTAGAGGCTGAGCACCAGTGGCATGAGGCTGAACGTGAGTATCAACTAGTTAAAGATTTATATGATGTGGTTCGAGGAGAAAACGGCAAAAAGATTTCCTTTGAACGATATCTGCAGATCGAGTTTCTGGAGAAGATTATTCATACAGCGAACCAGCGGTTGCAGCAGATATCTGGCGGGCAATATTATCTGGTACGCAGTGACCGTATGGAGAAACGTGGTAAGCAGAGCGGCCTTGGATTTGATGTGTATGACAATTATACAGGTCATCTGAGGGATGTGAAGACATTATCTGGCGGGGAAAAGTTCAATGCTTCACTCTGTTTGGCGCTAGGAATGGCGGATGTTATTCAATCGTATGAAGGAGGCATCTCGCTGGAGACGATGTTTATCGACGAAGGATTTGGCTCGTTGGATGAAGAGTCGTTGAACAAGGCGATTGATACCTTGATCGACCTTCAGCAATCCGGACGTATGATAGGCGTCATCTCACATGTACAGGAGCTGAAACAAGCCATACCAGCCATTCTTGAAGTAAAGAAAATAAAAGAGGGTCATAGCTACACTAACTTTTACGTAAGTTAGTTCTTGCTATCTTGTCCTAAAAGAATGACCTCTGCATAAATATGTAGTAGAGGAGCGTGAAAACAGTGGACAAAAAAGTGAAACGATACTATCAATTAAAGCAAAAGCAAAAAGAGATAGAGCAGGAATTGACGGAACTGCGCGGCGAGATCTTGAACCATTGTACAGAACAGGGCATTTCAGAGCTTGAGGTTGGAAGCTATAAGGTGAAGATCGTACTTCAAGAGCGTAAGGAATACGACGATAACAAGCTTTATGAAGCGATACCTGATCCTGGTGTATGGCGAATGCTCTCCAAAACGGATTCCTCCAAGATTGCGAGCCTCATCAAACTGAATGTCATTTCGGAAGAAAAGATTAAAGATACTTTCTCTGTTAAGAACGTAACATTGCTTCAAGTGGATAAAAAGTAAATGAATGCTGCTCTTACCTCGCCTTTACGGCGGGGTTATTTTTTTCTGTGAAAAAAGCCGCTGTTCTATGGGAGAAAAGGACTTGTAGTATGATTTGTCGAAATATTACAGAAAATGTTTCATGAGAACGAATGTTCAGTGACAGAGTGTTGACGTATCGATGTGGTTTAATAAAAGCATAATGCAAATTATAGGTCTAATGAAACAATCCATTGCTATCGTACGGAAAAACACTTTGTTGACTTTCTATTGGACCATTAAGATCTCAAACACAAATGCAACGTTACTACTTAGGCCCTCTAAATTTAGCTGAGGGGCCTTTTAATTTTCAAGGATTTCCGTGAGAAATGTTGAACTTCTCCTTAACAAGGAATACAACGGAGGAGATCTCATGAAACTAGCCCGGGAGCAAGCGATGAGGCTTAGCAAGAATGAGCTCGTTGAGATGGTTTTTAGCTTACTGGCCATCGTGGAGCAGCAGGCCGCTCATATCAAGCAGTTAGAGCAACGTGTCCATGAATTGGAGCGTCAGTTGGGTCAGAATAGCAGCAACAGCAGCAAGCCTCCCTCCAGCGACGGTCTGCGCAAACCGACGAACTTACGCCAAGCCGGTGGGAAAAAAGGAGCACCGAAAGGGCAA
>NZ_NMUQ01000003.1:37026-204095 GCF_002233675.1 Paenibacillus herberti
CCTCCCTCCAGCGACGGTCTGCGCAAACCGACGAACTTACGCCAAGCCGGTGGGAAAAAAGGAGCACCGAAAGGGCACCGCGGTCATACCCTCCGCTTCAGCGCGAACCCGAATGAAATCGTCGTACACTCGCTTGAAGCCTGCTCCCGCTGCTCGTCTCCTCTTTCGGGAAGCGGGTATGAAGTGCGGCAAGTGTTCGATCTTCCGGCACCGCGCGTCCATGTCATCGAGCATCGCGCCGAGAAGGCTTGTTGCGCGACGTGCGGATTGGAGCAGCGCGCTGTATTTCCCGCCGAGGTGACTGCTCCTGTCCAATACGGTCATGGCTTCGTCGCTTTGACCACCTATCTGCATGCGTATCAAATGCTCCCACTGGAGCGAATCGGGGCTCTGTTTGAGGACCTGACTGGCCTGCGTCCAAGCGAGGCGACTCTGCTGTCCATGCTGGGGCAGATGAACCGGCAGTTGGCGAAGCCGGAACAGGACATTCGAACGGCGTTGTTCAACAAGCCGCTGGTTTACGCGGACGAGACGGGGGTTCGCGTCATGGGAAAACTGCGCTGGCTGCACGTCGTGTCCGATTCGGAATGGACCTGGCTGGCCCCTCATGACCAGCGCGGAAGTCAAGCCATGAATGAGCTGGGCCAGTTGCCTTTTTATCTGGGAATCGTCGTTCATGACTGCCTGTCGAGCTATTTCAAGGACGACTATGCGTTCATGCATGTGCTGTGCAATGCCCATCTGCTGCGCGAGTGCAAAGGCATTGTCGAGCAGGATCGGCACGCTTGGGCGGCAGGCATGATGGACCTTCTGCAGGAAGCGTGGCAGGTGACGAAGGAGTGCCGCCAGCGTGAAGAGGCCATTCCGGCAGAGGTCATCGAAGCCATCGAAGCGCATTACGATGCGATTCTCGAAGACGGCCAAGCGGAATGGGCGAAAGCTCCGGTCGAGAAGTGGGGCACTCGAGGCCGCAAAGCGAAGAGCAAAGCCGCCAACTTGGGTGAACGACTAGCTAAGCATAAACCGGCCATTCTCCGGTTTCTTCGAGATGCCAAGGTTCCATTTGACAACAATCAGGCGGAGAGAGACTTACGCATGGTGAAGGTCAAACAGAAGGTTTCCGGGAGTTTTCGAACGACGGAAGGCGCCAAGCAATTCGCTCGGATGCGCAGTGTCATTTCGACGATCATAAAGCAGAAGCTGGAGCTGCTCCCTTCGCTCGTTTCAGCGCTGTCGGGGAAACTGAGGCTTAGCTAGACCTAAGTAGTAAGAGCGACCGAGCCTAGGTTGAGTAACTTAGCAGGTGGAACCCCTGCTTGGAAAGGCAAAGCCATGCCACCAATAACGAGTCTTGGAGCGATAATGGTAACATTCTCGTTTAAGCGTAGACAGTCAGGATGCAGGCCTGAAAGTGATTGAGCCTCGAAAATGAGGAGAACGGGAAGGTCGACGAGCTTTACTACTCGGAAGACAATACCCTCTCAGACGCAAATGGCAAGTCTGAAGGAGCTTCCCCGGGGTCGAAGAGCCAGGCATGTATACCAATGGTTACACAGCAACTCGGGAGGCCCAGACACTCTTCTACGAGTTAAGTACTTGTTAGGAACAACGGCAGGAGTATGGCTGACAAGCGGTAATACGCAAGGAGGCCAAATGGTCGTCTGGGAGTCGGATCGCCGCATAGTACCTATGAAACCGGTGTAATGCTGGCGGAGGGAAGGCAGGCGACACAAAATCGATCTTGATAAGGACACATTTACCGCACACTGAGGTGGAGAAGAAATGGAAACAAAATTAGCAAGAATAGCAGAGATGGCAAGTTCTGACCCTAAGCTGCGGTTTACTTCAATCGGACATTTTATCGATGCGGCAGCATTGACGGAAAGTCATAGAGCAATGGAGACCGGGAAAGCAACGGGAGTCGACGGAGTCACGAAAGAGACGTATGAAGCGAATCTGGAGGCGAACGTAGAGAATCTGGTAAAACGAATCAAACAGAAAAGCTACAGACCGCAACCCGCCAGACGAACCTACATCCCGAAGGATGAGAAAAGTACGCGCCCGCTTGGAATTCCTGCTTACGAGGATAAGCTGGTGCAACACGCGCTGAAGAGAGTGCTCGAAGCGATCTATGAACAAGACTTTATGGACTTCTCCTATGGATTTCGCCCAAAACGAAGCATGCACGATGCATTGAAACGACTGAACGCAATCATGGAGAGAGGGCCGATGCATTACGTGGTGGACGCTGACATTAAAGGTTTCTTTAATCATGTCGATCATGAATGGTTGATGGAGTTTCTCAAATTACGGATCGGCGATCCCAATATCCACCGCCTCGTCAGGCGTATGTTGAAAGCCGGCATACAAGAGGACGGTGAATACGAGCCCACCGAAGAAGGAACCCCGCAAGGTTCAGTCGTGTCACCAATGCTTGCAAACGTGTACCTTCACTATGTGCTGGATATCTGGTTTGAAGTGGCGGTGAAGAGACCATGCAGAGGTCGGGCTGAAATCATACGTTTTGCTGATGATTTCGTATGCTGCTTCCAATACAAAGAGGATGCAGAACGATTCTATGCCGCGCTTCGAACGAGGCTAGGAAAGTTTAATCTGAGCATAGCGGAAGAGAAGACAAAGATCATCGAATTCGGACGTTTTGCGGAGGCAAACAGGAAAAAGCGTGGAGAAGGGAAGCCGGAAACATTCACCTTCCTGGGATTCACCCATTACTGTTCCAAAAGCCAGAAAGGTATGTTTCGGGTTAAACGCAAAACAAGCGGAAAGAAATTCAAACAAAAGGTTAAAGCGATGAAAACATGGATCAAGGCTAATCGTCATATGGAACAGAAGACGTTTCTCAAAACGCTCCGATCCAAACTGGCAGGGCACTACCGATATTATGGAATTACGGATAATTTCGAGATGGTACACGCCTATTATGAGATAACGATTAACCTGATGCTGAAATGGCTAAATCGCAGAAGCCAGAAAAAGAGTTTCACGAAGGAGAGATTTTTCGAAGTCTTAACGAACTTCAAGCTACCCAAACCGCGCATCTACGTCAATATCTACGACATGCCAAAGCTGTAAGGATGATGTGAAGAGCCGTATGCGTAAATTGCGCCCGTACGGATCTGTGAGGGGTAGGGGTACAATCCGCGACGGAAAGGCCCCGCCTACTCGACCAATGCAACTAAAAAGGGTGATGTTTTCTGAAAGACCTGATAGCACTATTTATCGAAAAACATAAAACTAAAACTATCCGGACAGATGATCTTGAAGTCTTTCTGGTACGTAATCATAAATTACGTTATGAAAGAGAAGGCGGATTTCCGGCTTTTGTTAAAACGATTGAAGATATCTGTAGTGATGGAGTAATATCCCCTGTTATCTCAAGAGGTAAGACAGGCACGAAACTATACAATGTTTACCGAAAAATTGAACAAGCAGCTGAGCCAGTGGAAGAAGCATATGTTCGAATGCTACTCAATGAGTATCATCCTAAAATGGCGTTATCGTCCTACGCAAAAGATTATGAATTTTTCATCATAGATAAACCGTATCTGGATGAAATTAATAAGTTCCTAAGGACTGGGGATACGGAAGTTATTTCGATTAACGAACGATCTTTCGAACTTTTTTATGATGAGAAGTGGTTAGATCAAAACAGGGGAGTCCTCCAACGAATCAGCGTAACTTTAGATGATTTATGCTGTTATCCTACTTATGAGCCCTTTTTTGAATACCGTCGTACCAGTAATAGTAAATCATCGTACCACATTCTGATTGTAGAAAATAAAGATACGTATTACACACTCAAACGTCTCTTTATCGAAGGAATCTACACATTTGGAGGGATTCCCTTCTCCATGCTGATTTATGGGGAGGGGGATAAGATCTTAAGGAGCTTCTCTTATATTAACGAGATCGAAGAGCTGAGAGATATTTATTATCAGGTTCACTACTTCGGGGATATTGATCCTAAGGGAATGAGTATTTTTTCTTCTCTACAGAAAACCGTAGATGTTCAACCGTTTTTCTTATTTTATTTTGCATTGTTAAGCAAATATGAGCATAGGGTGCCACCTCGGCGTAAAAAGGAACAGGCAAAAACTAAACCATTATCCTATGCGACCTTCCTTGAATGTTTCAACGAATCCGTAAGGAAAAGTCTTATCACGATTGTGGAACAATGCAATGGATATCTTCCTCAAGAAGGATTGAATCGTAGAGATTTTATAAAGCTAAGCCACCCCGAAGGAGACTTATAGCATGGATAGTTACGACAATATTTTTGTTGGTTTCCGGGAACGTATGAAGAACTTAGGGGTGTTTTCATCAATCCTTTATATGAAAGATAAGATTCGATTTCGTGAACTGCCTCTTGTATCGCTGGCGATTGCTGTGATGTTATACACTTTGGAAAATATGCTGATGAACCGGCCTACCACTACTGATGGTATTCACAGATTCCTTAAAACTATTTTATGGGAACGGTGTGACATCCAATTGAATAACGAAGAAATCGAGGAACTACGGGAAGTCCTTGTCGATGAGTTCCTCCGAAACTTTGGTCGCAATCATGAATTTGAGTATTTTGATTTGGAACAGAAGAGTAAGGAAATAATATCATTCCGGTTATTTGAGTACGATGAGGATATGAACCTAGATATGCTTAAAGAGCGGAAAATCAGTCTCCGTTTATCAACCGAGGGTATTGAAATGCTCTTTAAAACGAAAGAAATGTATGGTGAGCTTCAAATCTCAATTGCTCAATTATATTTCAAACAGCAAATGCAAAAGGGACTTTTTCATGAAGCGCTAAATGCAATTAACGATATTACAATAGCAATTAAGAAAGAGCGATTCGCTCTTCGTGACTTACAGGGTGAAATTGTTAAAGATGCCATTTCGGTTTCAAAAAAAGAATTGCTAAAAAAACAACTTGAGAGTGTTCACGATAAATTAACTCGGGAACGAGAAGTTTTCAATAGTTTAAAAAATTTGGTGGATGAAAAAATTCATAGTTACCATATGGGTGAACTTACAGCGAAGGAAATTAAGGGTATTGAGCTTGTAATGCAAATTCAGCGGAAATTGGCGAGTGTAATCGCAGTGCATGAATCGTTGTTTACTGATAAACAAAAGCTGCAGATGGTCATGACTCACTCCATGGAATCGCTAATTCTCAATGCCTTTTCTGTAAAACTAAATTTCGAACGCGAAATTTTGAGTGAAATTTCCGCAAGGCCCGTAGATTTAGAGACATTAAAAATCATTTTAAATCCCTTATTACCTTTCCGAAGAAAGCCTATTTTCAATCCTCTTGAAGTATTTCAACCGCAGCGGCGCATTATTCGCAAGCAAGAGCAAGATGTAGCAGTGCATGAAGTCAGTGAAGAGGAAATGTTAGTTATTGAAAAAGCTGAAGAGATGCAACGAGTACAAAAGGAAGCCAAGGTGGTAGAATACCTTCGTATTTTAGGTGATCCAATACTTACTCACAGTAGTGTTACAATTTCCGATATCCTATTAAATATAAAAGATGAGAATTTTGACTTGTACCAGGAACTTACAAACACGATGCATTTTTACTCCTTCCTTGTTGATCTACATCAAAGCGACTATACGTCATTCCAACGGATTGAACATGAGGTTATTCCTCATTTACCAGTGATTCCTAGATGCTTAGCCCTGGCTGTAGAGGCATATCCGGAGCTTGAAGCCATAGGATACTTTTCTTTCGAGCCGAATGGGTGTGTCATTACTCTTCCGAACGGCTTTGTTCTTTCTGATTTTGCAATACGAAAGGGGAATTTATATGGGAACACTCAAGGATGAATTTGCGGATGCATTCTCAGTCTTTATTGCACTGCAAAAAGAAGGACGTATTACCAAAGATAATGAGGAGATCTACGGTACTTTTAAGCGCGCTGAGGTACAAGAAATGATCCGTGATGTTATTGAACCGAATGCACAAGTGAAAATATTTGAATATGAAGATAGCGGTATTATATATATGGTTCCTACTTTGGAAAATCGAGTACTCTCTTACACAAACGAAGAACTGCGTAAGGAAATGGGACTAAAGAATAATGAGCATCTCTATTTGGCATATTTCTGTATGCTGGTTTTATTGTCAAAATTCTTTAATAGTATGGACCAGACAGTATCTACACGACAATACGTGCGAATTGAGGAAATATTAGAGACAGTGGGCAAGAGTATGGATTATTTTAAGTCACTGGATGAGGATGACTTAACCTCCATTGCAGAGGATCTTGAACTGGATCTAAAAGGAATTATGAATTCATGGGATTCTGTGCCTGAGTTTAATGAAACGGTTAAAAATCTAAAGAAATCAAAGTACGATAAGCACCATTTTGGATTTTTAAATAAAGTGCTAGTTTTTTTAGAAAAGGAAGAACTTGCCGTTATCATGGAAGGTAAAGAGGTTAGAATCACAGAAAAGCTGAATCATGTTGTTATCAAATATTATTTTAATACTGGACGAAAAGAACGAATTATGCGCTTTATTACGAATTCACAAATGGGGAGAGGTTGAAATGCCAGTCATAACTCGAATTCGTACGGTCGGCCTGAAGTTTGATGAAGGGAAGAAAATTATTCCCGATAATATTTGGGAGCCGCGAGGTAAGAATACAATTTTTTTGCTTGAGAATGGCGGCGGTAAGACAAGCATCATTCAGACCTTAATGCAAACAGTACTACCCAATTCGAGTCTCGCTGGGCGAAATATAAAGGATACCTATGCCAAAAAGTCATATGGACATATTGCGGTAGAGTGGTTACTAGACGGAGAGAAAGAAAAGTATTTATTGACTGGTTTTTGCTTTAAGAATGCAGAGACGGATAAAGACAAGCTTGATTATTTCAATTATCTTTTTACTTACGAGAAAGATTCTGAAGTCAATATTGCTACGTTACCTTTTACTACGGATAAGATGGTGACAAGATATACTGAGTTCAGAAAATACTTACTCAGTTTAGATTATCCCTACGTTGAAATCCCAGATTCTAATAAAAAGTATAAGGAAAACCTAATGTTATACGGTATACTCCCGGAAGAATGGGAAAGCATCCGAAAGATTAACGGTGATGAAGGTGGGGTAGAAGGCTTTTTCCAAAAAGCGAAGACAACGGAAACGTTGATCACGAAGTTGCTGGTACCTACCATGGAAAATACTATCTTTCAAACTGAGGAGGATAAAAAGGAAATAATTGAGGCCTTCAAGGGATATAAAGAAAACCTTCTAATTATTCCAGAATATCAGAATGATATTGAAGACTTTAAAATGATTAAATCTTTGGCTGAAATGGTCGTCTCGAGCGTTCAGCAACTAGAGAATAAGAGGCAAATACATAATTCAGAACTGGTGAAAATTGAACGTCTTCGCTCTACGTTACAGATGCACCAGGTAAAATCTACAGAAGCCTTGCAAAGGATGGAGGATGAGAAAAAGAGGATTTCTCAAGAGCTTCAGGATTGGAACTGGAAAAAGGATAGTATTAACATTCAAACAAAGCGAGATGAAATGCAGGAGCTTCAACTAGAAGCAGAACGGTATGAGGAGGAGGTTAAATCCTACCGTCAACAGTTGATTGTACTTGAGCAAAAAGAAAAAGAACTTCAATCGTTTATACATTATGCGATGTATGACAAGGAGAACCAAGCTGTCATCTCCTACACTCAAGAGCTAGAAATGATGAAAAAAACTCAGCCAGAGTTAGAGGAGACCGTTCGAAATAAGACTGAAGAACTGCAGGATGCCTGGTCAGCAATTCTTCATCAGAAGACGAAAGCAAGAGATGAAGTCTCTGAAAAAATTGGAGATATTAAAATTAAATATGATAACACAATTGCTGAGCTTAATAGATGTCAGGATGACAAGGGTGAGCTTCAAAATGAAATAGGTTCTCTCAATGAGTACGTGCGAAACTATGAGAGTGAGCTGGAACGGACGAAAAATATTTGTGATTCGGGCGCTCTTGATAGCCCCCCAATGTTGTTAGAAAACTTTGTTCAGAGATTGGGGGAAATCCAGGCTCAAATTCAAGAATGTTCAGATCATCTTCAAACATATGAGGAAGAACTCTCCGCGTGTCACTCTAAGGAGAAGGAACTTAGCTTAGAAGAGTCAATAATTCACACTGAGCGCAATGATAATCAAACAGCAACACAGGAATATGAGACCAAGTATGCCATACTTGCAGATACCCTAACCAAGCAGGGGAAAATAGTTTTTGATTTGTTTGCCGAAAAAGACGAAGATCTTGCTTGGCTCGATAAAGAGATTAGTACAAGGGGTTACCAACGCGATGAGCTTAAAGTTGGGATAGAGGAGCTTCGTAGAAAGATTAGACATCTCACTGAGAATGAATATTTTGTTCCCCATCATACTCTTCTTGAGATTAAGAACCGACTATATCGAGGAGGTACGCTTGTTACGCTCGGAAGCGAGTGGTTAGCTGACCAAAACGTTGATGAGGAAACTAAGGAACAATATTTGCAAAATCATCCGCTGCTCCCTTATTCATTTTTAATAGAGGAGGCTCAGACAGCAACGATTGTTCGTGAAATGCAAAGAATTAAGAACAACCGCGAAATGTTTGAAATTCCAGTAATATTTCAACTTAAAAATAAACTGTCTGTGAATACATCTCATGAAGATGTTATCCTTGCATCTTTCCAAGATGGCCTTATGGCCTTTCAGGCATTGGATGGAAAGCTGTTTACTTCCCGAGAGAAAATCGAATCTATGATTAGGGAGTTAAAACAGGAGCTTAATCGTAAGGAAGAGAGACTTAAACAAGATCAACACGAATTATATTTCCTTGAGGATACGTTTCGAACTGCAAAAGATTTTTATAAAACCTATGACGCCTTTTCTGCAAGAAGATTTGCTCAACGTGAATCTGAGCTAACAGACAGACTGGGTTCCATCGCATACGAGCTTTCAGCTAATACAGAGAGTATAGCTGCTCTAAGGAAAGCACAGACTGCTGTACAAAACAAAAGAGAAGAATACAGGCAAGAACAACAAGAAGTACATTTTAAAACGGAACACCTAAAAAATTTCATTGATAAATACCAAGAACCGGATGTTAACTTTAAAATATCAGCTCTTAAGGCAACGAAGTTTGCGCTTGAAGCCATCACTACAAAAATAAATGAAATTGAAGATGAATTAGATGGACTTCGTGAGGGGAATTTGCAGCAGTTAGTTCTATTGCAAGAGAAGGAACGAACTCTTGATGAGCATCTTAAAATTGGGAAGGAATATCAGTTAGATCAAGAGTACGGTTTCGAAGGCGAATATTCAGAAGAAGAATTTCAAGAGATTCTAATTACCTTGGATAAGGCACGAAAAGAACTTAACGAAAAGAATGCGGGGTATGAGACTAAGCAAGAACTTCTATTGAAGTGCATTGAAAACAGGGATAAGGCTAAAAGTGCAATAGAAGATACAGGGCTTGAGTTTGTATGGGTACAACTGAATTACCGTCCAGTTTATCAAAGTGAACGAGAAGAACTTAAAAAGAGAATGTATGATAAAAGAAATGAAGTTAGTTCTTTTGAAGTTTTATTAAGTGATAAAAAGATAGCTGTTGCCGAAATAAAAGGAACCATCAACAACATGATCACCACACTCGATAATGAATATGGCAAGGTTCCTTATGGTGATGGAGCAGGGGAGTTACCCTTATCTATCCATGAGATCCAAGAAGCAATAAAGAAAAATCGAGAAAATAATAAAGCGAACGAAGAATACTTAGAAGCGGAAAACAATGTTATGAAGGATATTCATTCTGCACTTGAGCGCTACCAAGCACAGCGAGAACTGCCGACTGGTAATATTTCACGACCAATATTTAACGAACAAGAATGGAAGACATTTGGAGATACTCGTGTTGAGGCTATAACTGTTGTCTCAAGCGCATATTTGAATTCTAAGAATAGCTTGGAGTCACAGCGATACGCTGTAACAAAGTCATGTGAATCCTACGTGAAAACACTACATGAGACTAATAATTCCAAGGTTAGCCGGTTTGCGACCGAGTTTAATTCTGTTGTCATATTGCAAGAGAAGCTATTTGATTATCACTACATTATCGAAGCGTTTGTGAAGGTGTTTGATGCTTTAGACGCGATGGAAAATGACTTACAGAGTAAGCTAACTGAGTTGAAAAAAGATAAAGATAATCTTGTGGATATTGCGCACCGTCGTGCCGTTATTATTCACGAAAATATTTGCGAAGTTTCAAAGCACTCGAAAGTCGAACTATTCGGAAATACCATACAGATGGTGAAAATCAAGTGGGATCCGAATCCGAGGGAAGTATCTCTACATAATACTAATTTGTTTGTTGAGAAGATTATTTATGATCTCAAAAGACTGAAAGGTGAAGGGAAAACCGATGATGAAGTAAATTTATACCTTGAGCAGCAAATGAATAGCATGAATCTCCTTAAGAACGTTTCACCTTTGGAGAATTGTTACATTGAAATATTTAAACCGAGAAAGAAAACACTTCTCGAATTAGGTGTTGAATATTTCTCGTGGGATGAGGCCGCCTCTTGGTCAGGCGGGGAACGATATACATCCTATATGATCATGTTTATGATAATTGTGACTCACATCCGTAAGAAACTACACGGTAAAGAAAGTGTCTGGAAAACAATTGTTGCTGACAATCCATTCGGAGCTGCATCATCCGAACACGTAGTCCGACCGATCATTGAGCTTGCACTGAAAAACAAGATTCAGTTATTCTGCCTTACTGCAATTCGTGAAGAAGAAATACGAAGTCACTTTGAGGCTGTTATAAGCAATCGATATTACAATCGCGGTGGAGTAGAAATTCTGAAATCAGAATCGGAGTACATGGAGCTTAACAACATTTATGCACTTATGAAAAGCGGACCTTTGACAGAAAAGGAATTATTTTAATGACTCAAAAGGAAACATAAAAGAGGGTTGGTTGTGTCTGCGCTCCTTATGAGGATTAGACCGAAGTAAAGTTAATACTATACTATGAGTTGGGCGGCTTTCTTATGATTTTTGGATCTCTGAAATGAAAGCTGTAGGTTATTGGAAGTCAATTTCGAAATAAGTATGTAAAATCTAACGATATAGACAAGTCTCCCAATTGGCAGAGAAGGATACCAAGGTTCCACCTTACCCAACACTTCCGGATCCGTAGGACCATTCAACTGAGGCATCGTTTCAAATAAATACTTCAGATACATGTACGGATTGAGCGAATTGGCTTTGGCTGCCTCTACAAAACTGTATATGATGGCGCTCGCTCTAGCTCCCCGAGGCGTGTTACTAAAAAGAAAGCTTTTGTTATGTGCTTGAGCACATAACCGGAAAAATTGGCTATTTGCCAATACGCCTCGCGGCGCAAGGGCAAGCAGTACGATTTACAGCGTGATCGAGACAGCGAAAAAAATGGTCTAAATCCCATCAAATACTTGAAGTACCTGTTTGAGCAACTACCGCAGCTCTCCGATCCGAGAGATCCGCAAGTGCTAGATAGCTTAATGCCATGGTCGCCATCGTTACCAATATCCTATCGTGTATATAAAACTGAATAAAACATAGAACAGCTCTCAACTTGAATACAAGGTGGGGACTGATTGACGCTTACTTAAAAAATATATCGTGGACAGAAGCCGGTAGAATGCTGCTGGCTTCATTTTTCTTGCCAGTTTTCTTGCACAAATATTGTAAATAATCTACCAATTTCACTGGTTAGACAAGGCTCAGATTATTAGATAAACAGCTATCTCTTGAGAAGCAGAAGTGCGTTTTTGATTTAATGGGTGTTCACACACAACGAATGAGTTACACAATTCTAAAAATGACCATTGTTAGTCTGAGAAAACAATTAAATACTATCGAACTGAGCACTTCTCGTGTTCTTTTTTCAATAATCGACTAATTTCGATAAAAATGGAGGAATTTATTTCCTGAAACTGAATTTATATTGGTGAGATAATTGAAACATACTAATAGGTTACGATAAACCTTCACGATCGCTGACTCAGATAAAAAAAGGAAGTGAAATAATGAGTTCAACTGACGTTAAACATTCAATTGCCGGTTTTTATTATCAGGTTATGTTAGCTTGTAAAGAACTGGCACTTTTGTTAAACACATCAACATCAGACGAAAGTTATGTCGCTGTTGAATATGGGGCCGATGTAAGAATATATAATCATGAAGATATTCGAATGGAGGCCAAATTTTATAAAGACAATACATTTACAAGGTATAAAGAGGCTATTACTCACAGCTTGTATAATTTCTTTGTTTCATTTAAGGGATCTACACCTCAAGTGAGATATCGATTTAAATGTAACGTGCCGGTGAACATCAAAGATTTACAATTTTTCGCCGAATGGAAGACAACTACTGAATTTACTGAGAAAGCAAAATACATAAAAGAGTGTTTCGTATATGAGTCAGTTGAAAAAGACCCCGTAAAAGATGGTGAATACAAAAGCTTCCAAACGTATTATGATTCCATGCATCCTAAAATGAAAAAACCGCATTATAAACAAGCGCTTATTAAGCATTTAGCTGCTCTATCCGATCCTGGAGAATATATAAAGTACATTATCCCGAGCTTAATATTCGATGATCTTGAATTAACAAGATTTATTAAACAAATTGATTTTGATTTCCCTCAAGCCAAAGTATCTAAGTATGAGTCCATTACGAATTTAAAAAGTGCAATAGATTTGGAACTAACAAAATATAATGGAACTCTAACTGCAGAAGAAAAAAATAAAATAATGCTTCTTCTACTTGAAGCTTTCCTTGACTCAACTGTGACAGATGACTCTAATGTGAGAACAATAAAAATAGCTGATTGTAAAGCAATTGTCGAAAATCATCAAGCGCAATCTTTGAGGCATTTTAACAAAATAGAGTATCAAGAACTAATCCAAGAAATTGAGCTAGAACTTTCTGATTATGAATACATATTAAGAAAGAGCGAGAATAGCGACTATGTTGATGATATCATGTCCATCCTGATTGGCTTAAAGGAGCAACTTCACTCTGAAATGGACAGTTTCGGTGTTGATAAGGTGTTAAGACGGTTTGTTATGTCGAGACGGTCATATCCACTTGAGGTTATGCGGTTGTTTCAGTCTATAACAGAAATGATGGTAAAGACTAACCGGAACGAAGAATCAGCTAGTGTTGTTGATGTTGAGTATCTCAATAACATAAAGATTGGTGAAAATTTACGTTTCTCGCTTCGTACTCTCCCTGCGGCTAGATCGGCGAGGTCTGATGCTAGTCTAATTATGAGTAATTTTATTGACCATACCCAAGAAAATTTTGAAATATCGAAGGCGGCGGGCGGAGAAACGATTATTTTTGATACCGACAGCGACATATGCCAGCTACCACTAGATGAGATCGATAGTACGATAATTGATATTTATAAAGTTAAGGACAACAAGCAGCACCAAGAGTTTTATAAATCGTTTCGATACAGGTGCACGAAGTGCATAAAGTTATCCTTTGTAGGTAAGTGCCCGTTTCTTCAAGAGTTAAAGGGGGATTAGCATTTTGGAGCAATTAGCAAAATTATTGGAACTGAACGATATCCATATGTTTGAAGAACTAAATGATGCATTTGTATGTAATTTAAATCAGGATAAGGTATTGATCATAAAAAAAATCACGACCCTCCAAGAGGTTCAAGACTTGGTTTATACACTTCCTCGTCTCAAAGAAAAACTAAGAGAAAAGATAATCAATATTCAAAATACAGAGGAAGTTGAAGATTTAAATCTTTCAAAGTTTCTATGGGATATGTATGTAATTGGCTTACATCATATTGAGCAAGAAGAAGAGAGATTTAATGAGATAGATGTTGCAAAATTTCAACGAAATCGATTTGTGGCCCGGAAAATCATTATTGAGTATATAAATGATGAAGAACTGATGAACCAGTTCAATCAGATAGTGTTACCAGAAAGAACTTTAAACAAAATTTTGGAAACCTATGTAACACAAGGATTTGATTATCAGCCGGAAGAAATTGAAGGGCTACTTTTACAAATAGATGAGATTATTAAGGTAGGTGAATGATCAATGTATCTAAGTGAAGTGAAAATTAAAAATTTTCGGGGCTATGGTGAAAATCCTAATCGTCCCGATTATTATTATATATTTGACCAATTGGATTCCCCTCTAGTTGTATTTCATGGTTTTAATGGTCATGGTAAGACGTCGTTTTTTGAAGCGATAGAATGGTGTTTGACCGATACTGTTGCACGTTTAGAGAGGCTTTATAAAGCAAACCACGGTGGGGCATATACAGCAAATGATTTAAATCGAAGTCATTATTTAAAATTCTCGGCGAGTGTTTCAAACCAAAGAAGACGCCCTACCGAAGATCGTGAGGTTGTTGTTGAGATCTCATTTGACAATGGGACAAAAGTTATCAGAAGAAGTAACAGTCGGATTTTGTCGATTAGCGACAGCTCAGATTACAATTCTAGTCTTGAATTTATTGAGAATGGTAAAGAACCAAGGAGTATTAGCAATAATGAGCTCTTAGAATACTTCGCTCCAAGATCAAATGATGGCAGTAGTTTTATCCGAGCACACGTTTTGGCTCAAGAGGGTATCACTGACTTTGTAAGAAAAACATCTCCAGACGAACGGAAATCTTTGTTTATGCGTTATCTGCAACAAGAGGGTCTTTCTGATCATATTGCGCGTTTGCGTCTTTACATGAATGGGGGCAACGCTTTAAGTAGAAAAAAGTCAGAGAATGAGGGACAGAAGACACAACTGATTACGCAACAGCAGCAGATTAATGGATTTCTACAAAATATTGGATATGCTGATTTTGAAAGTTACAAGACTCAGTTTCATGTATTTTTTGGTCGGCTTGTACCTTTTTCCAAACGGTCATCCCGTTTTGAAAATCTCTCGCTAAATTTACTTATACATGAACGTGAACTAGAAGCAACAGATTATTCGAGGTTACTTCAAAGTGCCGCACAAGTATACGAAAGGTCTGTAACTGAAAGGGGGAAATTACAAGCACGGCATGCGGAACTCCAGACAATAAGAGCTCATGTGAAAACTCTTGAGCTATTAATTCAAGCTGAGCAATGGATTAGAAAAGGTATTCATGCTCTTTTGTTAAAGGATGAGGACATTGAGGGACTTCAAAAGACAACTGAGGAGATAGAAAGAGAGAAATTGCTTGTCGAGCAGTCTAAAAGAACGTCAGCAGTCCAACTTAGTTTGGTTATTGGTTTTGTACAATTATTTGAGTCAATTTCAAATCAAATTGATAGTGTAAATAAAAGTATAAATATGGATGTTTGGAAAGCGGTTAGAGATGAGTTTGATCACTCGCGACTTTTTGCACAAGAGTTTAAGGAGATAATCGAGCAGAAAAGATTATCTATGCCTGCGCATAATGAGGAAATATTATTGTATTGGCAATCACGTTATCTCTCGCTTGATGGTGAGCGTCAACAAATAGCTGAGAACATAAGAAGCACTAATGAAAAGAAAAACAGCCTCTCTTCATTAAATAGTCAGTATAAACTGATATTAGATCAAGTTAAAGCGTATATACATAACCATACCGATTCTATTACGTCTTGTCCCGTGTGTTTAAATGAAGATTTTACATCAGCACGTTATATTAATGTACTTGGAATCACTAGCGTTGCATAAATAATTTCCGAATGTTCAAAATCTTCAGTTTCCCTATTTCGACACAAAAAAAGATCCTTTACAATGGGTATGGGAGGTAGTTCCTGTCCATAATCCACTGAAAGGATCAGCGCATGGATAAGGATACCCTATTTTCTTCATTTGGTAAATGGGTTGCACCCATTTTTTCAACAACGTTTTTAGATCAACTTGCTCAGAATCACGCAGATGCCTACGTCAAGAAGCTTACGGTTCCGGCCTATTTGAAACTATTCTTGCATGCCCAGCTTCAACAGCGCGAAGGACTCCGGAGCATTGCAGATGATGTCCTGAGCAAAGACTTTCAGCAAGAACTGGGTTTTGAGTCCATCTCGTTTAGCCAGCTATGCCGCAAGAACAACCAGGTGAATCCTGCCTTGCTCGAAAATCTGTTTGAGCAGCTAGCCAGGAAGGTCCTACGTAGCGAAGGCGCCACGGCTGCAGATCGTAAAACCGTCCAGGTGATCGACTCGACCACCATTTCCCTGTGCCTGCAGAGATACAAATGGGCCGAATTCCGTCAAACCAAAGCGGGCATTAAGATTCATCTACGTCTGGCGTTTATGGGGAAAGAGAGCGTTCTGCCTGAGCGTGCGACAATTACGACGGCGAAGAAAAACGACCGTACACAGATGGACGCCCTTATCGACGAGGAAGGCGCCACGTATCTATTCGATCGCGGTTATGTGGATTACAAGGCGTTCGATGATTACACGGAGCGCGGCATCCACTTCGTCACCCGGCTGAAAAACAACGCTGTCATTGAACCCCTAGAATCCTTCCCCATCCCGATGGAAAGCAGGGTGACGATGGATGAACGCGTACGGATCGGATCGGCGTCCAAGCGGGCTAAGCGGGAGTACCGCATGATTGAAACGGCGGATTCGGAAGGAAATCTGCTCATCCTAGTGACCAACCGCTTCGAACTGACGTGCGACGAGATTTCGGATATGTACCGGAGCCGCTGGGCAATTGAAACGTTCTTCAAGTGGATGAAGCAGCATCTTCGAATCAAACGGTTTTACGGCACCAGCGAACGGGCCGTGCAAAACCAGGTCTGGATGGCGCTCATTGCCTACTGCCTGCTCGTGCTGGTGAAAAAAAAGACGCAGACGCCGCATTCGCTGCTGATGCTAAGCCGCTGGCTCCGGGTACTGTTGTGGAAGCCGGCAGAGCAATGGTTAAGGCGGATTCATCGGCCACCGAGCCGCAAGTCGGCAGGACGCCGAAGGTTGAATTCAACCTGAGCAAAAGGGCCTGAGGCCTGTTGGTATTCACGTAGCAGAATATACATAAACTACCAAATGGACAGGACTACCTTTGAGAGGAGTTCGACCTTTTGGTTTTGTTGACATCGATAGTGTGTTTGAATATTCAATTTATTTTATTGTGAAGGTTTATGCAACGCTAGTGACTTGGAATACATGCTGACATGGGTATACCCACTAATATAATATCAATAATTGATAAAACTGTATCAAATGGAGATAAAGTTCTTGATGTGTTGTCTGGCGAGGAAGCTCAACTAAACAGCAAATTTGTTGAAATTAATAGTTCGATTGTTACAGAAGTGATTGAACCACTAGTTAGATGGTTGCAGTCTCTACGTGAAAAGTTTTTGGCAGGTTATCAGGAAGTTAAAAGCACAATAGAACAGCAGCAAAGGGAGTTTCGTGCTTTAGAGAACCAAGTAATTCAAAGGGGAAGAGACGCTGAAGAGCTTTGGGAACGGGCAAGAGAATCCACAAGGGTATTGTTTGGCGATGATGCTGAGCTAAAAAATATTAATGTGAAATCATTGGATGATCTGTTGGTAAGTAAAAGTCAATGGTTCGAAGGGAATTTAAAAGAAGTCGGCTTTGAATACGAGCCCAATCTTGAGGAGATAACAAGTAAAATATTAATGATACGAAATGAAAAAGAAGTTTCAGATTATTATCCAAATAACTTAATTCAATTAGATAAGAATCAAATATCGAATAAACGGACATTCTTAATGATCGAACTGTTAATCAAGCGACTCGATGACTTATTGAAACTTAGGGTTCCTGGTGAATTTAATGAGTTCTTCTCAAGGTACGAACAACTGGGTGCTGCGATAGGACAGCATACTGAAAAAATAAATTTAATTGATACATATCAACAACAAGTGAGGCTTAGACATACTGAGCTTGTTGCTAAGCAAAATCAAATCCTTGGGGATCAATTACATGGACATCCTGTAATAGCTTGGGTGTATAGTGCTATTAATCCTCACACTCAATATAAGGACTTAAAGGTGATTGTTGACCATCAAGGTACTCATTTCACAAGCGAAGAAATTCAAAACAACCTTTATTTAGACCAAATATTTAGTCAGGCACAACTAAATATATTGGCGTTAAGTACCTTTATAGGAATTGGTTTGAGTCAACAGTACAGCAGTTTAGACCAATTATTCATTGACGACCCAATACAAAGTATGGACGATGTGAATGTTTTGGCATTTATCGATGTACTTAGAGCTGTATTGAATTCTGAATCAAATAAAAAACGGTTAATTATTTCAACTCATGATGATAATTTCGCTGAGCTGTTAGCGGTTAAAATGAGAAACAAAAATGTATTACAGTATTTTATTGAAGGCTATGGACCGGAAGGACCTATATTTAGAAAACAAAATTAAAAGTAGGGGTCGGAGACTAGAGAAATATTAGAGATGGCCGAGGTTTGGTATTGACCAAACCATTTGATTTTCAAGTGGAGTGCGATGAAGCAGGAAACATCACTGCCGTGGTGTATTAGTATAAAAAAAGGTAATGTATCAGTGCTATCCTGTTGAAATTAAGTGAAAATATATTAGCAATTGTATCTACTCTCAAGAAACCAACCCTATTGTAATAATCAGGAACAAACTTTAATGTCATCGGGTTATGAAAGTGCTTTTCTTAGACACAAACTATAATGTAAAATTTAATAGAGACCAAAACTCGAAAAAAGCTTGATTCTAAAGGATTTATCAGTAATCAACTATAATGTCATTGAACAATTGTTGTCAGATTACAACAAATAAAGTGTTACTATCTGGAAATAAAGTATAAGACCCAGAAAATAAAGTTGTAGACTGATGGATATATTAGATAACCAGAGCTACTTCTGTAAATCCCTTAATTATGCGAATAATTAAGGGGTTTTTTTGTATTCTGGAGCAGAAAGGGTTTCAATTTATGCAACACTTCGTAATAAAATTTATGCGATTTAAATGGGCTGTTAAATGTCGAAACGACAGCTTTTTATTCAGTGTGTCTTAGCGAGGATTGCTGAGCCATTAAGGGCCATGGCCTTTAGCTATAGCTTTTTCTACCCTGCTACAAAAATCGATTAGAATGAAATATAGAAGCATCTCACTATCCAACCGATTGGGAGCAAATGATGGTCGATGTCACCATCATCCGCAACCATGAACATGGAATGGACGAAAAAGGGCAAGACTTGCAAGCGATCTGGAGGATTTACCGCCAAAATACAGGCGATAGTGGATGCGCTTGGATATCCGCAGTGTTTCGAATTGACTTGAGGATAATATGATTTGTTCACTAGCTATCGACTTCTCATAGACTAGATTACTGCACGAGTGAAGTGTTTACTGATCGCACTACTACGAAAGAATTCCAATTTAGTGGGGGATTATCGAGATATCGCAACAAGAAGATGTCAAATATGTGGCGTATGAAATTGCAGAGAAAAACCAAAAGAACCTTGATCGTCTGACCAGCATCTATGAGACGATCAGGAAAGGCAACATCGTCTTTGGTCGAATGGAGCGTATCCAAAGGAAAGCAAGGTGTAAAACATGTTTGATTACGATCGCAGAGCGCATTTAAAGCAGGTTCATGAGGCTCGCAAAGCAAAGACAATACAAAGAGTGGATGAGTCGATTAGACGGCTTTTAAAAGCTAAGGAGGGCATCAATTTTAATAGCGTGGCAGTTGATGCTGGAGTTAGCAAAGCAACACTCTATAACAATCCCGAGTTACGTGTACGCATTGAATCGCTTCGTCAGCAGCAAGCTCAGATGCCGTCACCAAAACAAATCAAGCAAGAGATGGATGAAAACAATAAGGACGCCATCATTGCTTCGCTAAAACGTAAGATGAAGAAGCTCGAAGAAGAAAATAATAAGTTGCGAGAACAACTTAAGTTTTCCTATGCGGAGGTCTATCAAAAGATCTGACACAATGCTCTTCCCTCTCGGCTTGAGCTGAACTAGGTAGGATACTTGAGCAACAAGTTGAAATACCGAAGAATCAGTCTTATTACGGTTCTTTGCTCAACTAACGGGAGGTTAGTTGAATACTGACGTTCACTTTAGTCATTAACGATGAATTTATAGATTCTGAAATTACAAAAAATGTGCTTGGAATGTTACCAATCAAGCCAGAATAAAGAGAGGAGGAATAAAGGGGTTTTTTGCGCTCCATTGAATTAGTAAATGGAGGGCTAACAGCGAAGAGGAGGAAACGTTTTTGAATAATAAGATTGCAAATGCTATGCTCTATGCAAAGTCTATATTATGACCTTGGCGGTTATTTACATGGAGCTAAAAAATTAACCGCCTGTTTTCTCTCCAATCGGGGTGAAAACAGTTTATAGTATAGATTTTGCTACCTTAAAATTTATTTTCATTTTAAGGAGTAGAACTATATTGAAGTATACAAGCGCCGAATCTGTTTTTCCTGAAAAGTTGCTATTGGAAATACAGAAGTACGTACAAGGTCGTATGATTTATATCCCCAATTCTGTAGGTTCACGCAAAAAGTGGGGAGAAAAATCGGGGAACAGAGCGTACTTGAACGATCGCAATAGACAAATTCGCTGTCTTTTTGATGAAGGCTTATCGATTGAACGGTTATCGGATATGTTCAGTCTTTCTCAAGATAGCATCAAAAAAATCGTTTACTCAAAAAATAGATAGAAAATCAGGTTTGTCGGAAATTTCCGGCGAACCTTTTTTATGTTCAATTCGATTAGGAAATGTTCTTTATATATTTATCAACCTCAACTCAATCTATAATTTATTTCATAAGAATGTTTAAGACTGAAGGTTGAAAGAGGTACCTCGGGATGGATCCTAACTTCGATTTAAGTAAAACAATCAGCGAAGAAGTCACGATTCTAGAATTACAGGATGCTATGAACCGTGGGGAATTGACTTCAAGAGAGCTGGTTATGCATTATTTGTACCGCATCGCCACTTTGGACCAAAGCGGACCGCACATAAACTCGGTGTTGGAAATCAATCCGGATGCGATTTTTATTGCAGAAGCATTAGACAATGAAAGAAAAGGAACGGGAGCAAGGAGTTCTATTCATGGCGTTCCTGTGTTACTGAAAGGAAATATTGAAACCAAGGACAAGATGCGTACAAGCGCAGGAGCTTTAGCTTTGGAGCATCATGTAAGTCCAAAAGATGCATTTCTTGTTCGGAAACTGAGAGACGCTGGTGCAATTATTTTGGGAAAAACGAATTTGACTGAATGGGCGAATGGCATGTCGTCTTCTATGTGGGCCGGATACAGCGCTTTAGGCGGGCAAACCAAAAATCCCTACGGCGATCATTTTCCCGGGGGATCCAGTACGGGATCAGCTGCAGCCGTTGCTGCTCATTTTACGACGGTCGCTGTCGGAACCGAGACTTCGGCTTCCATATTAAGCCCTGCCGTACAGAATGCGATTGTTGGAATCAAGCCAACCGCAGGTTTGATAAGCCGTTCAGGAGTCATTCCTTGGAGCTATTCTCAAGATACGGCGGGGCCAATGGCAAGGACTGTGACCGATGCGGCCATCTTATTGACTACTCTGGCAGGTAAAGATGAGAATGATCCTTCCACTTGGCGAAATGAACTTTCTAATACTGACTATACCGCATTTTTGAATAAAGACGGGTTATGGACGGCGACCATTGGCATATACAGAAATGTCCCCTCTGAGAAGTTCCGTGACCTTGGCGAATATGATGAACAATTATTTAACGATGCTATAGCAATAATTAGAGAGTCTGGGGCCAAAGTAATAGACGATATTGAAATTCCTTC
Organism: Paenibacillus herberti; assembly: GCF_002233675.1. Lineage (GTDB taxonomy): Bacteria > Bacillota > Bacilli > Paenibacillales > Paenibacillaceae > Paenibacillus_O > Paenibacillus_O herberti. The sequence continues at coordinate 58,871 of NZ_NMUQ01000003.1, forward strand.
TTTCCTTAGAGAGTGGGAGCATAATAAGACGGGTTACGAATTTAAGCATGCCATTGATCACTATTTGCAATGTCTCCCGGCACAATATCCTGTCCATGATTTAAATGAATTGATAGAATGGAATGAACGACATTCGCCAATGGCATTGAAATACGGACAAGATAGATTACGTTATCATTCACAGTTCGATACCCCGTTAAAGAATCCGCAATACATTTTAGGGTCCATTACGGATTTGTATTACTCCCAAAATATGGGTATTGATTATACCCTGGAAACGCATGGGTTGGATGCAATCTTGTTTCCTTCCTATGTCGGTGCAGATATAAGCGCCAAAGCAGGTTATCCATCCATTGCAGTGCCTGCGGGGTTTCAAAGTAACGGGAGGACATTCGGTATTACTTTCGCAGGAACGGCATTTAGCGAATCGAAACTTATACAAATTGCATATGCATTCGAACAAAAAACGAAACACAGAAAAATGCCGAATCTCAATTAGGAATCAAGAAAAGGAGCTATTCCTGTAATGAAGTAATTTGAGCTTTGAGCAAAAAAGCGCCACTTAGTATACTGGGAATCGTGTTCCGCCAAAGAACAAATTCCAATACGAAAGAGGCGCTCATTATGAAGTATAAATTGAAGCAGAAACAGAATCAACGTATCACACGAATTAACGAAGCAACACTGGTTGTCGGAGCAGATATTGCCAAGAAGGTTCATGTCGCTCGTGCGGTAGACTTTCGAGGGATCGAACTCGGCAAAGATTGCGTCTTCCATAATGACGCAGAAGGGTTGACGAAGCTATCGGCGTGGATGAAAGAGCTCGGGCAAGCACACGGCAAGACCGAAATCATGTTTGGCATCGAGCCTACCGGACACTACTGGTTTCCTCTCGCAGCTTTCTTGCAAGAACAAGGGATTCAAGTCGTTGTCGTCAATCCGTCTCATGTAAATAAGACGAAAGAGCTTGAGGACAATTCGCCGACGAAAAGCGATTACAAGGACGCGAAAGTCATCGCCGATTTGATTCGGAACGGGAAGTACTCCGAACCTAAACTACCGACCAAGGAATACGCGGATTTGCGCATCCTCATGAATTTGCGTGAGAAAGTATCTGCAAGCCTAACGCAAGCAAAAGGGCGCATCGGCAATTGGTTCGACCGGTTTTTCCCGGAGTACTCCCGTGTCTTCAAGAATTGGGATGGGAAAGCGTCGCTCATGAGCATGCGGAAGTTTCCGTTGCCCGCCGACATCGTCGCTATGGGAGCCAGAGACGTCCTGGCCCACTGGAAGACGGATGTGAAGCGCGGCGTAGGGATCAAGCGCGCGGAAGCGCTACTCGTTGCTGCCACCACTTCCATCGGTCTGACGGAGGGAACGGTTGCAGCACGAATGGAGCTTAGCACGCTCCTGAGCCAGTTCGAGCTTTTCAGCGAACAGCTCGAACAAATCATGGAGCAAGTCATGGTGATCCTGGATAGCATTCCGGGAGCCGCACAAATGCTGACCGTACCGGGAGTTGGAGCGATCACCGTCGCTGGATTTTTAGCGGAAGTTGGGGATTTGAACAACTACGATCACGGTCAACAAATCATTCGACTGGCAGGGCTGAATCTCAAAGAGAACAGCTCCGGCAAGCGCAAAGGCAGAACCTCCATTACCAAACGAGGGCGATCGCGGCTTAGGGCGCTGTTGTTCCGCGCGGTAATGCCGATGGTGGCGAAGAACGAGGCGTTCAAAGCGCTGCACAAGCACTATACAACGCGAAGTCAGAATCCGCTGAAGAAGAAACAATCGCTCATCGCCTTGTGCGGGAAGTTGATTCGGGTCTTGCATACGCTTGGAACCAAACAGAAGGCATACAACGCTGTAGATGTAATCGGGCCGGTTCGACAGTCTCAGATGCACCAAGCGGCTGCTTAAGCAAGAAGCACAACTCCTGGACATTTACGATTCAACGTAAGCAACGAAGACAACGGAAGCACCGGAGAAGCCGAAGCACAATATTCCATAAGGGCAACGACCCCGTAAAGGAGCAAGAATCGGCATCCACCCCTTGAGAGGTAGAACGAAGGAATGTAAGGGCATAGACCCAGCGTGACATGGGAGGGTAAACCCCGAGGGCGAAATGTGGAGATCCACTGTGCGATCATATCCACCATCTCACAGTTTTGGACCCCTAAGCGATCCTAAACTCTGTTCCCGCCTACGCGCTTACAGGAAATCTGGGTGCAGATCACCTTCTCCACCAATACCTCTTCAAATGTCGAAGTTGAAATACTGCGAATTAGCGAGAAAACAGGAGAAAACATTACTTTATAGTGGGAGGATATGCTGCATGATTTCATTAAGAAAAGTAACTCTCGAAAACCGACAAGACATTTTTGATTTAGAAGTTTCGGAAGCCCAACGGCATTTCGTTGCGTCCAATCTGGCTAGCCTAGCTACTTGTTACGTCCTAGCGACGAATGGCGGACATCCATTTCCGTTTGCCATTTATTCGGATGAACAGGCGGTCGGTTTTGTGATGTTGACTTATCGAATAACCGGTTATGATCTTCCGTCGATCGGCCTCGATAGCTACTGCATATTGCGACTGATGATTGATAAGAAGTTCCAAAATAGGGGTTATGGTCGGGAGGCAATGAAACGTTGCTTAGAATTCATCCGTACTTTTCCAGCCGGGCCGGCGCAATTCTGTTGGACTTCTTATGAGGCAGAGAATATCGTTGCTAAAAAACTTTATGATAGTTTTGGCTTCCAAGAAAACGGAGAAATTTTCTACGGCGAGTCCATATCCATTTTACGCCTTTGATGTTGCAAGTATTAAGCTAACAGGGAACGATAGTTAAATATAAAGGGTTCCACATATTGTTCATGACTAATATGCGGAACCCTTTATTATATCTGACTTTTTTATATTTAGCTCTTGATAACACGGTAAAATAAAGTTGTAGACTGGCGCCCGTTAGTTAAGCTAACGGGCAGATTAGTGTAACAAATGGTAATTTATGACGTCTATATAGTTAAGAGGAAATATGTATACTCGTATGCAATAGAATATGGCTATTTGGGGGAGTACAGTCAATGAAAAAGTATTATTATGACGAACATGAAGATACATATCAAAAAATGAAAAATGGAAATATATCCGCTTGGGACGAATTTCATGATCCCACCAACTACAGCTTTGATATTTTTATGATGCGTCCTTTTTTAGAAAAAGCATTCAGCATTATTAATATTAATGAATTTGCACTTCAAGCTTTCGAATATGGCTGTGGGACAGGAGCTGGAGCTTGTTATTTAGCGAATAAGGGTTTCACTGTTGATGCGGTAGATATTTCTCCGACAGCCATAGAAATTGCTAATGAAATTGCTAAAAATAAGGGGATAGTGATAAATTTCCGAGTTCAAGATTTATTAGGGTTACCGAAGCTTGATAAGAAATATGACCTTATCTTAGATAATTATTGCTTACAAAGTATCGTTACGGATGATGATCGAAAGAAGCTTTTTTCTATAGTATCGTCTGGTTTAAAGGATTCAGGATACTATATAGTTTCATCTGCTATATATAATGAAACTCGAAGTTACAAAAATAGTTTTTATGATGCTAATTCAGGGATAGCTTATGATAAAGTTCAAGACCCCAAAGGATATGGTACGGCGGCAACTTTGATCAATGGCGAATGGTGGTTACCACATCGTAGACATCTAAAAAAAGATGTTCTAAGGCAAGAATTACAAAGTGCTGGATTTAAGGTCGTCTTTCAAGAAGGTGGGAACTTCATCTTAAAAATTTAGAACCGCTCCTGAACTAACGAGAAACGTTAGTTCAATAAAGCAGCGGCAGTCTAAGACTTTATTTTCTCGTTCAGGGCTGCCGCTGGTGTACATATTGGGGTCAGTCTAAAACTTATTTCTCAAACGCTGACGATTTTCCAGCTCAAAAACCGCGTCAAATCAACACCTCCAGTCTAATACATTATTTTCTTTGGACAATTGTTGTTTGCGAATAATAAAGATTTAGACTGAACGGCGTTGACGTCGGCCTGCATTCACGTTCCTTGTGCTTACGTATGGAAGCCCGCCTTTGCGCTCGGCACAACGACGACCGCCGGCATACGTAATATGCAACTGCTGCATATTACGTATGCCGGGCGACCTGGAGTTCAATAGGCTGCTCAAGACTTACCACCCCAGTATCATTGTTAGCTTGTTACAATGATACTGGGGTGGTTTTTTTATGTTCATTAAATCAGTGCTCTGCAGTACACGGAGAATAATCTGCCGTTTGATAACCCTTGACTAACGATACTACAGATAGAACTGTATGAATTGCATTGCTTCCTTACATAACGTTCTTACACTTGCAGCTTCAAATTGAGGGAAGCTTGCCATTGGGCCGCAACAAGGTCTGCCAGTTCATCAGGTGGCAGATCTTTTTCATTTTTTATCCAATGTAGGAGCACATGTAGCGCCTCTCCGCTTCGCGCGGCAATGAAATAGTCATATCGTCCCCACAGCTCATCATCCGCTTTGGCTCGTAACATCACTACACTCTCTATTGTTCGAGACAAAGCGTCATGGATAAAGCCCGTTCGCTTTGCCTGAATCAGCCGTTGGATGACTATCGTATGGGTATCCCAAAATCGCAAGAACGGTTTGATGAATACCGTTCTATTAATAGCGGTTTCGTCCCCATCGTTTTGCTCATAGTGTTGAATCATAACCTTTTTTAATTTCTCAAAAGTTTCATCGCAGTGAAGCCGCAAAATATCTTCAAGAGCGTCGAAGTTGCGATAAAATGTAGCACGTCCCATCTGGGCCTCACTAACTAATTCAACTACAGAAATATCAGCAAAATCTTTATGATGCATTAAATCCCACAGGGCCGATTTCAGCCTTTCAATTGATTGAATCGATCTCTTATCCTGCTTGATACGATACATAATGCCCCTCCCTGCCCCGAATATAGCTCAGGCATTTACGCAAAATAAATGGATACTGTACAATGAAATTATACGAGACAAGTGTCTCACATAATTTCGCGAACATCAAGGAGGGTATACGATGATATCCATTTTAGCCAGAAACCAGAATTGGGCCAAAGCTACGCCGTGGTTGGGTCTTATAACAACTTTCCTGTTATTTACATTTTTTCAACCGTCGCAAGCTTTATTCTGGGCACTAATTAATATTCCACTGTATTTGTTTCACCAGACAGAGGAGCACTATTTGCCCGGCGGTTTCAAAGATTACATGAATCAAGTGTTTTATAAACTTCCTCTTGGAGAAGAAAGGCTTACTGACGAAAAGGTTTTTTGGATTAACATTCTGTTCGTATGGCTTGCTTTTTCAATCTTTGGTTTGCTCAACATAGTTAGCCTTGGATTCGGACTGCTGATTATTATTTTCAGCATTATGAATTGTGCTAGTCATATTGTTGATGCATTTCGACGGAGATGTTGGAATCCAGGTTTAGTCATGGCTAGTCTACAAATTCTCATTTCTTTTTACGCTGCCTATTTTGTTACTTTCCATGGGCTCTCGCATCCTATCGCATGGTGGATCGGTACAATACTGTTTTCTGTTCTTATACATGCTGTATTGTTTCGTTTTGTTATGGGAGGGAAAGCGAAATGAAGTAGTTAGAGGGGGCACAACTTTGGACGAGCGTTAAGGGCGCGTGAAAAAAATCATTCTGACTTCGTCTGCGAAAGAATCAACGGATACGGTGACATAACGCAGATCGCCTGTTGCCCTACGTATCATTTTCAACGAATGTGCATAGATCCGAATCATGTTGCGAACCAAAGTTTGGTCGGATTCTGGGGGGAAGACCGGATAGCAGTGGACCGGATTGCACCTCTCGTGAAAGAATCGGGCGGAATACTAGATCTGCCTTTAAAGATGAGATGGAGAATGAATGCTGGAAATGGAAGGAAACTCGGTTGTCATCATACTTCCATCTCACTTAACAGCTAGAAGCATTAGAAATACCTCAAATTCAAGCAACCTGCTCCTCGCCGGACGGCTCTGGAGAAGAGGATAACTTCTCCCGCTTCAGCAGCCAGCTTGTGGCAAAGGCGAGCACGGCGATGATGCCGGCCAGCGTGAAGATGAAGGAGAAGGCGTTGGAGTAAATGGACTCGACGGCATGGACGAGAGGCTGGGATAGACCTGTGGGCATCGCACCGGATGCGACGGCTGTTTCCGAGCCAGCTGGCAGCTGATCCGCGATGCTTGCGACGCCCGATTCGATCCTTCCGGAAAGCAGGCTGCCGAAAAGGCTGAAGCCGATTGTCACGCCAAACGACTGGAATAGCTGAACCGTTGCGATGGCGCTGCCGCCGTCGCGTTTGTCTACGGATTCCTGGACGATCAGGTTGTCGGAACCGAATAACACGCCGAATCCAGCTCCCAGCAGCAGGAATGCGACCAGAATAAAGACGATGGAGGTGCCCGCATGGATCGTCGAGAGCATCGCGAAGGCGGCAATCGGCAGCGCTAGGGAGGCTACGATCAGATCTTTGTAGGGAATCCGGGTGATGACCCAGCCGACTGCGATGCTCGTTCCTATTCCACCGGCCATGACAGGGAGCGTCATATAACCGGAGACTGTAGGCGACAAGCCGATGACATGCTGGGCGTAGAACGGAAAGGAAGCCAGAGAGCCTTGAATGCCGAGCATCGTCAGGAAAATCAAAGCCCCAAGCGCTACAACCGTGCGGTTGCGGAACAGATGCAGCGGGATGACCGGCTCCTTGGCGCGCGATTCCACCCAGACAAAAGCGGCGAGCAGCACCGCGCCTGTGATGAGCAGACCGATGATCAGCGGCGAATGCCATGTATAAGAGCCCATATTAACGAGCTCGGGAGTGAGCAGCAGCGATACGATGGCACCCAGGATAAGCGCGGCTCCCGCCCAGTCGATGGACGGCTTGCCCTCGCCGCGGGATTCCTGCAGTCCTTTGCCGATTAAAATCGCCGCGACGACGCCGACCGGAATATTGATAAAGAATATCCAGTGCCAACTGATAGCATCTACAATGACGCCTCCGAGCAGCGGACCTGCCAGCTGCGGGATGAACATAATCGGCCCGACGAGGGCCATTAATTTGGCTCGTTTTTCCACGGGGTACATATCCGTCATGATCAACATAGCGATCGGCATGAGGCCGCCAGCGCCGATGCCCTGGATGCCTCTGCCGATAAGCAGCATGACCATGGAACCGGATGCTCCGCTGATGATGGAGCCAACGATGAATAGCGCCATACAGGCGAGATAAATCTTCTTGCGGCCGAACAAGTCGGCCATCTTGCCGAGAATCGGCATGAAGGCGGTCAGCGCCAGCGCGTAGATGCCTGCGACCCAGCCGTAAAGGGACATGCCGTGCAGGTCCCGGATGATGGTGGGCATGGCGGTCGTGACAATCGTTTCGTCGAGCTCGGAGAAGATTAGCCCGACCAGTATTCCCGCGAGCACGATACGGCTGCTTGTCGCCGCGCCGGGAGCGGGATGGGCGGCGGAGGCCGCGGATGGCTGCAGGGACATAGGAAATCAACCTCAATTCAATATTGGAATGAGGCCATTCTAACAATGGAATATGGACTGAATATGAACGGAATGCTTCGAGGGGCAGATTAAAAAAAGCAGCCTCGTGGTCGAATGGCTTTGTTTTGCCCAGCAGCTGTGGGAGAAGAACGCAAACAGGACGAAGCTGAGCATGGCTCAGCTTCGTCCTGTTTTGCTAATATGGCTTAAAAACCGCCAGCTAGTTTTAAGGGGTTATTGGGAAAGCTCCGTTTTTGCAATACGGCTCTCTCATTCAAAAAGATGCCATCAGTGAGAATGAGCCACCTTGGCTTTTTCGCCTTCTTCGGTTTTGTTGAGTTCAGCGAGAAGTTTATCGCCCTCGACATCCAGATTCGGCAGAATACGGTCTAACCACTTAGGAAGACCCCATGCTTTGTCGCCAAAGACCGCCATTACTGCCGGCACCAATGTCATACGGATGAGGAAAGAGTCAATCAGAATGCCTATAGCAAGCGCAAAACCTATTTGTTTGATCATAATATCATCGGTGAAAATGAATCCGGCAAAGACGGATACCATGATGATCGCAGCTGCCACAACGACAAGACTGGATTGTTTATATCCATGCACGACACTGTCGATTCCCCGATGCCCATGAACATAAGACTCGCGCATAGAGCTTACAAGGAACACCTGATAATCCATCGCCAGCCCGTAAAGGATCCCGGTAACCAAGATCGGCATAAAGCTAAGCAACGGACCGCCGTTGTCTATCCCGAACAGGGAGTGGAGCCATCCCCACTGGAATACCGCTGTTGTGAGCCCGAACGTGGCAAGCACGCTGAGCAGGAAACCGACCGTGGCTTTAATAGGGACGATGATCGAACGGAACACTAACAAAAGAATGATAAGCGAGAGAATGACGATAATTACTACGTACAGCGGGAAAACCTCTGTCAGCCTATCCGACATATCGATGTTGATGGCTGTAAAACCGGTAACACCAAGCGTCACATTGTACTTCTGTGCAAAGCTTGGATCACGTAGTTCCTCCACCAAGTTTTTGGTCGCTTCGTCGGTCGGTCCTGACTTCGGAATCAGATTTAGGATTGCCATATCGCCAGTTTTGCTCATTCCCATAGGTGTAACAAGCGAGACGTCCTCTAGCTTCTGGATGTCCCCAACCAGTTTGCCCAATGATTCCGGTGTTACTTTGCCGGAAGAATCACTGGCCTCGGCAACGAGAAGCAGAGGGCCGTTGAATCCTTCTCCAAAACCATTTGATATAGCGTCATAACTTTGTCTTGTCGTTGAATCTAGATTTGCCGTAGCGGCGGAAGGAATGCCCAAATTCATTTTTGTTACTGGGATTGCTGCTACACCTAGAACTGCGATTATCCCGACTATAACGAGCCAGCGATATTTTACAACTCCGTTGACCCATCCGCTTGCGATGCGGTGGTTTGCTGCTTTTGTAAGGCTCTTATTGCGTAGTTTGGTTGAGCAAATACGTTCGCCTAACAAACCGAGCAGCGCTGGCAACAGGGTTAGGGCAACAAGTACACTAATGAAAACTGTTGCTGCTGCAACCAAGGCCATTGCGGATAAAAATTGAATCCCAATTACAAGCATGCCGCACAGGGCAATAATAACGGTTAAGCCAGCGAAAAACACGGCGCTGCCGGCTGTGCCAATTGCTCTGCTCGCAGCTTCTCGTGCACTCAGCCCTTGATCGAGGATCATCCGGCGCTGGCGATTTACGATGAATAGCGAGTAGTCGATTCCGACAGCCAATCCAATCATGAGTGCCAGGATTGGTGTGATTTCACCCATGTTAAAGAATTTGGAGATCGAAAATGCTCCCACTAACCCAACAGCGACACCGAAGAGTGCAACTAGAAGCGGAAGACCTGCAGTGACGAGGGAGCCCAGCGTAATGAATAGAACAACTGCGGCAATGGCAATGCCGATAACTTCAGCGATGCTGGCCTCAGGCACGCTGGACATAAGCGATTCGCTTGGTAACGCTGTAATGCCGGTTCCATTCTCGGTGGCCATAACGGCCTCGATTACCTTTTCCTGAACTTCTTTAGGCACAGACGTTTGCTGAACGGTAAACTGGAACTGGAATAGGGCAACTCTGCCATCAGTGGAGATTAACATGCCAGGTAGCGGAGCACCATTGATCATCAGAGGTCCGTAAGGAGGCATTTCAGCCGGTGGTGCTGTAGCGTTCTGGTTCGGCATTGCGCCTTGGGCATCCCCGGAAGCCGACGCAGCCGCTTGTTTGGCATAATCGGCGGGATTGATTACATGGTCGATACTGTATACTTCATTAACAGCTTTGCTGATTGCAGCAAGCCGCTCCGGTGTATCTAGGCGCTCGCCTTCTTTTGACGTGAACACGACGCTTCCTTGTCCACCAGACGCTTCCGGAAGCTCTTTCGCCAATTTGTCCAGTACATTTTGCGCTTCTGTTCCTTCAATTTTCATCTCGGAACTTAGATGTATACCGTTGGAGAAGAGCATTGCCACGAGGATACCTAGAATCGCAACCCAGCTAACGATGAAATACCATGGCTTATCGAATGCTCGTTTTCCTATCGAATACAAAAATTTGGACACTGTGGTGTTCTCCCCTTTTTCCTATAAATAGTCCCGTCAGGCGCTACAATCCGTTACGCAAATAGCCAAATACAGTGTCTAAATATTGATCAAACGATTCGGCACCAGGGACTTCATCCATGGATTGACCAGGAAGCACCACTTGGAGCGTTCCGTCAAATAAGGGGAAAATGGCGCCGGTAACCGCACCGGTGAGAACATGGCTGTAAATCGCAGGATAATGCTCTTTGAATAAGTCGTTCAATACCTGCTGAGCCTCTGTTGCCAGACGGTGAAATACAGTAAGCATGTACGGCTCAAGCGTCGGGTGCTCTTTGGAAAGCGTCACGAGTCGGAGCATTTTTTGAATAATTTCTTCGGTTAGTTGCAATTTCATAAATTGGTACATGACGTCAAGCGGCGTTGAGCTCTCAGGTATGTTATTAAATATAGCCACCGCTTCTTCTATCCCATGGAAAGGTACAGCCGCCATCGCGACCGCTTCTTCCTTGCAGGAATAGTGGTTAGCGAAAGTTCTTCGGGAGTAGCCAGCACGCTGTGCTACATCCTCGACGACAAAGCCGTCCAATCCATGTTGAAGTGTAAGTTCGAACGCCGCTTGAGCCAAAGCGTGTGCGGTCGCCTCCCTCTTGATTCTACGTAAGCTTAGTTTATTCATCATCTAAATCACCCCAATTCGCCTTGTTATACTCTAACACTTAGCTGCTCATTGTGCAATATTGCTCTTTGAGCAACTTTTCTATTGGATAGGACGATAGGAACTTTAAAGTGCCTACAGTACAAAAAAGTACGTACTTCTATTAAAAATTGAATTAGATCATACTATTGTTTACTGCAGGATCAATTTCCGTGATAACAATATTAGATATTAAATAGGTTAAAGATCATAAATGAGGAGGATATTTAAATGACGAACAATTTACAAGAGAAGAACTATTTGTAACATCAAAAGTATGGAATGCCGACTTAGGGTACGAGTCAACGTTAGCCGCTTATGAAACGAGCTTAAAAAAGCTGGATCTGGATTATTTGGATTTATATTTGATTCACTGGCCTGTAGAAGGCAAGTTTAAAGAAGCATGGAGAGCATTGGAAACCATTTATAAAGAAGGGCGAGTAAAGGCAATCGGGGTAAGTAATTTCCACATTCATCATCTTGAAGAGTTAATGAAGGATTCAGAAGTTAAACCAATGGTGAATCAAGTGGAGTATCACCCGCGTTTGACTCAAAGGGAACTGCAAGCTTTTTGTAAGAATCAAGGTATTCAATTTGAAGCATGGTCTCCTTTAATGCAGGGCCAACTATTAGATAATCTGGTTTTAAAAGAGATTGCAGATAAATATCGGAAGTCTATTGCCCAAGTTATACTGCGCTGGGATCTGCAAAATGGTGTTGTGACTATTCCAAAGTCGACCAAAGAACATCGTATCGTTGAAAATGCATCGGTGTTTGATTTTGAAATCACAAAAGAGGATATGGAGCGAATGGATGGATTCAATCAGAATCTTCGCGTCGGTCCAGACCCAGATAACTTTGATTTTTAGTAGGAAACATGAGCAGGAGGATATATGAATAAGATAAATATGCTGCAAGGAAAACTAGGTTTCGGTACGGCCCCGCTTGGTAATATGTTTCGGAACATTCCGGAAGAAGAAGCAATCGCAACGGTAGATGCCGCTTGGGAGCATGGCATTCGCTACTTCGACACTGCCCCATTGTATGGAGCCGGCCTGGCGGAGATCCGCCTTGGTGAAGCACTTTCGAAACGCCGTCGCGACGATTATGTGCTAAGTACAAAAGTAGGCCGCTTGGTTCTGGACGAACTTGAAGATACATCCTCACGTGACTTGGGCGAAAAGGGGGGACTCTTCGAATTCGGTCGCAAGAATAAAATCGTCAACGATTACAGTGCAGACGCCACGCTGCGATCTATCGAGCAGAGCCTGAACCATTTGAAAACGGATCGCTTGGATATCGTGTACGTTCATGATGTAGCGCAGGATTTCTATGGCGACGAGTGGCTTTCACAATTTGAAATTGCTCGAACTGGGGCGTTCCGTGTGTTATCGCGGCTGCGTGAAGAAGGGGTAATTAAGTCTTGGGGGCTCGGGGTGAACCGTGTAGAGCCGATTGAAATTACTCTTGAACTGGAGGAAGCGAAGCCGGATGTATGCTTGCTCGCTGGTCGCTATACGCTGCTCGATCATGAGCGCGCGCTGCAAAGATTGATGCCCGAAGCTGCAAAGCAAAATGTCGATATTATTATCGGCGGTCCTTATAGCTCAGGTATTCTGGCTGGAGGTTCGCATTTCGAGTACCAGCAAGCATCGCCGGAAATCGTTGCTAAAGTCGAGCGTATCAAAAACATTGCGCAGCGACACGGGATCAGCATTAAGTCGGCCGCCCTGCAATTTGTACTGGCTAATCCAGCCGTTGCTGGCGTCATTCCTGGTGCTAGCCGCCCCGAGCGGATCGTAGAGGATCAGGCTGCATGGAATGAAGTTATTCCGGTTGCATTTTGGCATGAAATGCGTGAACAGAAATTAGTGGCGCCTCATGCGCCGCTGCCAATCGATTCCAGAAAGGGGTAATTCATATGGCTCACACTGCTGCTGCAATTGAAATCCCAGCTTCTCTTGATGAGGTATGGCAATTGATTGGAGGTTTTAACTCGCTACCAGATTGGTTGCCTTATATATCTAGTAGCGAGTTAACCCAAGGTGGACGTGTGCGTCGGTTGGTTAACCCTAACGGTGATGTAATCGTAGAGCGTCTGGAAGAATTCAACAACAAGGAGCGCTTCTATTCCTATTCGATTACGGATACACCATTTCCGGCTACTGAATATCAAGCGACGATCCGAGTTCGAGAGATTCCAGGCAGCGAAACATCGCTGGTGGAGTGGTCTGGTAGTTTTATCCCTGTTGGGGTTAGCGACGAAGAGGTCATAGCTCTGTTTCATGGGATTTATAAAAATGGTCTGGACGCCTTGCGATTATTATTTCCGGGTTGATGAGCTTTGATTTAGATGGGAAGATCACCTGAAATTTAGGGCTGTCACTAAAGCCCCGGAATCCTATATGTAATTAAGCTGTCGGCTGCTGCGTCTACAACTTTGGATACAGTGCACTAGATTAACAGCAAAACAGGAGGAAGCTGAGCCAAGCTCAGTTTCCTCCTGTTTTTTTGTGAAGTTCCTCTCGCTTCGCTTTAACACAAACGAAACTCGGAGCACCTCAGCTTGTCCATGCACATACTAACGGAACTGAGAGAGCTTATTCCCCCTCAAATAGAGCTTGCGAATCATCTAGCGGAACTGAGAAGCGTTATTTAGTTCAAAATGGGTGATTTTACCTTGAGGTCTCATCAATAGTGTCTCTTAGTTTCGAAAACGATTCAGCGCCATCAACCTATAAATTGGACGAATAATCTTCCTCGATCGCTGAACCACTAAGTTGAAGACTAGCAAAATAAAGATGTAAAATGAGAGAATAGAAAGAAATGGAGGGAAATATATGAAAAACTTTATTATATTTGGAGCGAGTAAAGGGTTAGGAGAGGCATTTGTTAAAGGATTGCCCGAGACAGGTGATAAAGTATGGATGGTTTCCAGAAGTCGTCCGGAGAGTCTGGACCTTAACGATGGCGTCCAAAGAAACTGGATAGAAGCCGACCTATCGTTACCTGGTGAAAGCAGTGGGATAGCGAGTACATTAAATGGTACTACCATTGATGTATTAATATATAATGTCGGCATCTGGGAAAGTAAAGGATTTACGGATGACTACGATTTTGAGAATGATAGCCAAGACGAAATTGCACAAATTATTAATGTAAATATAACTTCTGCAATTACATGTATTCAAAAGCTGCTACCGAATCTAAAACAATCAGATAATGCCAAAATCTTTTTGATCGGCTCTACGGCAGGACTTGATAATAATGATTTTACACAAGTTTCGTTTGCGGCCACAAAGTTCGGATTGCGTGGTATTTCCAATTCTTTAAGGGAACATGTGAAGCAGTATGGAATAGGTGTAACATGTATTAATCCAGGCGAGATTGCAACTCAAATTCCATATGAAGACGGCATCGAGAAGGTCGTATCGGAATATAACGGCACACAAATTCCTCTTCAGGATATTGTTTCTTTAGTTAAATGCGTGATGAATCTATCCAAGGCATCTTGTGTAAAAGAAATCAATATTCCAGCTATGCTTGATACAAATGGATAATTTTGATGATGATAAGCATTAGTTTATATACAAAATGAAGCAACAGTGGCAGTATAGGACTTTATTCTCGTCTTAGTCTGCCGCTGCTTTTTTTATTTTCTGACAAGTCCATCAAGGATTTTTGTTTTTGGCGATATCCTCAGTGAGTGAGAGGTTCAATCTATTCGAGTATTTGCTCTTGCTTTATTTTATTAGAAGAACGATTTTTCTTGATTTTCAAGTTATGATTATGTTCTGTTGAAAAGGGGAAGTGAGATGGGGAAATCCATTTCCCTTGAGGATAATTAGCCAATTTAACGATTTCTTTAATGGCTTTATGAAGTGTTTCGGTTTGATTGGGATTCAAATGGTCAACAAAGTTTGAATGGAGATTTAACTTAAGCTGGTTAATCAAGTTCATGACAACTGGATACATGTAATCGTGAATCTCTAATGAGTAGTTCTGACGCAGTAACTGTTCATTTACGATGTTCTGGGCATCCTCTTTCTTGAAACGGGTCTGATGAATAGCGGCTATAACACAGTCGGTTTGTTCTAGCTCAGGTAAGCTTTTAATTCCGTCTACTTCGTTAATTTTTTTATAGAATCGATATGCGGTTTGAAAATGTTACGAGCCATGTATCGGTGGGTAATATTTTGTTGTACTTTTGGCGTGAAATTAGTTAAGTTCTCGATAGAAGGTATGGCATGTATACCTGCTCCAGATTGTTCTGAAGAGATTCGAAGCTCAGGACTGCTTTCCAAAACTTTGAGATAATTCCGTACAGTCGAGTCGTTTACAGTACATTCGGAAGCAATTTGAGGAATGGTATAATTCCGATTGATTAAAAATTCAATCATTCTGGCTATCTCGTAAGAGCTTCTTCTTTTAATATTAAGCTCTTTTCTTAGTCGTTTAATCATACGATTTTCTTCACTTGAGAGGTCTGAAACAAGACAAAGAGTATCCTTTGTCCCCGATTTTTTTAAAGCTTCTATTCTGTGCTCGCCTTGGAATGCAATGTATTTGCCATTCTTAGGTCCTTCAACATGAAGCGGGTTTTCGTCCTCCTCCGTCTTGGTAATGCGATCGGATACAGCTTGGTTTCGAAGAGTGTCATGAAGCAAATTTTCAATGATGATTGAATCCAAAGAAATTCGTTCAAGATGCATGTTATCTCTCCCAAAGTTTAGACTTAAGCAATTATATTCAAGCCTAAAATTGTCCTATGTGAAGAGGGCCTGTTAAAATCAAAATAAACCTCGAGATGATGAGATAAGTTCATTTTGGCTATGTAATCATCTAACATGAAACTGTTAGTTCAAAGCCGCCAAAAACACGTGAAGAAGCGCTGGCTCTATCGAATAAGCTGATGCGTGAATATTTAAAACCATATGAGGAGTCATTACAGTAAGCTGTAGCAATTTAATTCAATTCAACAATAATGGCAATTATAAAAATAAGCGTCAAAATTGCTAAGCTTACAATTGAAGCGATTTTGTGATAAGTAATGGCCTCTTCCGAAATTTCAGGTTCTTCTTTATACATCCACCGGTGTCCGAAAAGAAGGCTTTCCCGAGTGTCGATGAATGTCCAGATCAATACGGCGTATAATGGCAGCGAGAGAATGAAGCAAAGAATGATTCCAGCCACTTTCACCCTCCTTAATAACATCCAAATAATGAGCGGGATCTTAGTTAAAGCATATTCCCAATTCAAATGGGTAGGACAGTTTAACTGTAAACAATCGAATGCTGCGGACCTAATAAGACCGTCACTCATAAGAAAAGGCTGCTCCCACGGGGAACAGTCTCTTCAAATTTAGCTTTACGTTATGGAATATCCAGTACGACATTTTCATTCGCGTCAGGATTATAGTAGTAGATTCGCTCGCCTGCGATGTTCAGGTAATATGTCTTTTTGTCGCTGAGTTTTTGCACGGTTTTGTCTGTCAGATGAATCCGGTACAGTTTCTTGCTGTATTCGGAGTAGTCGGCGTAATAGAGCCAATTGCCGTGCACATTTAGATTCTGAGCATTCCGGTCTAGTAGCAGCGTGGATGACGTACCGTCTGTCTTCATCGTATACAGCTTGCCGCTGTTGTTCACGTACAGGAGAGCATCCTTCTTCTCAAGAGATAGGATACTGCCCTGGTTCAGGATCTTCTTTTTATTTGTGCCGTCTGTATTCATTGTGAACAACTTCTGGCTATAGATGGCATAATAGATGCGGCCGCGATCGACGATGAAGCGGGATACCGGATTTGACTCCAGCAGCTCCATCGAGGTGCCGTTCAACTTCATGCGGTATAACTGCCCGAACATATTCGTTTTATCTTGCGTAAAGTAGATCCATTCTCCCGCGACGACCATCACATTCAAACCACTGGCGCCGAAGTCCTGTAAAACAATACGATTTTTGCCGTCTAGGTCGGATTTGACGATCTTGTGATCGGTCATATAGTAGATCGTTTGATTTACGATATTTAGATTCGTGACATAAGTATCGTTGCTTACCTTCTGTAGATCTGAGCCATCCGTCTTCTGTTTGTACAATTTCCCTTTGTCCGTGTTGTTGAAGAAATACACCCAGCCCTTGTATTCCGCAAATTGACCCTTATTATCAAGCCCCAGATTACCGGAAGTATTGCCTGTCACTTCCGAAGCTAGCTCATGCTCCTGTGGAGAATCGGGTTTGTGCGTTCGGATGTTTGCGACTCGATCAGCATAGAACACATCCGTGCCGAACATTTCGGACAGGAAGCGGATCGGAACGAGCGTCCTACCGTTCTGAAGTCTGGGTGGAGCATCCAAAGTGTGATTCACGCCGTTCAGGAGATACGAAGAGGAGCCGATCTGCAAATCGATAGAGATGACGCCGTTCGTGAGCTTGATCTGATTGCCTTTCCATGACGAAATGGAGACGTCGAGTGCATCCGCGATCGCACGAAGTGGGACGAATATCTTGCCCTCGTCGTTAACTGGAGGCACGTCAAAGCTTACCTCTTGATTGTTAACCTTTACTACGATTGGCTTTGTTCCTTCTGCTGCGCTCGTCGTACTATACAAGGATGTCATCAACATTAAGGTCAGTAGGGCCATCTTAACTCGCGTTCCCATCGCTTTCACCCCTTTTATTCCATATTAAGTTATTTGTATAGACGTATTCTTTAATCATAAGTTGCACACTTACAAGCTAACAACTCCTGTTGATTGCTCACAATACATAAACCAATTTTTAGAATTCGGTTCATTAATTATGGGGAAAGATGATATCTTGAAGTGTATAAGGCTGTCCCGACTTTAGTGCCAGATGACAAAGAATGGCACATTTTTTAAGTGAAAGGGGATGCTTAAATGATTAGAGGTTTATTTGAAACACATATTAACGTAAGCAATTATGAAATATCGGCGAGTTTAAATGAGTTAGGGATCGAGTCTACGAATTTCCTAGGTGAGAGTTCGGGAAAATTGATGGTATTTCCGTTTATGCCAGCGGTGTCAATTTATTTTGATGACCCAGACGGTCATTCTGTAGAGTTTATTTCTATGCTGGATGACGAACCTAGATCTGATCTTGAAATAATGCCCTGGAGGGACTGGGAATCTCTACATGGAAGGCAGTTATAAAGATAGTTAAATATGTTGAACTAGAGAAACTAATCGAGTAAGCGGATTGAACCTGCCTTTTATAAGTGCTGGTTGGATCGAGAAGCTGCCTGGCTGAATGGCTATACAACCGCAGCAAGATTTTTTAGAAATATCATATTGAATTGACAAATTTATGGTGATATACTCAATGACAAATGACGGCAATGTTACTGAAAAGTACAACCTCGACGAAGTCGAGGTTGTACTTTTTTTTTGTTCTCCCGGCAGGTACGTGTTCCGTCATCCGGTGCTGGAAGGAGGGGGCATGCTTTAGCGGCATGTATTCGATTTTGAGCTAGTTGATGAACTCATTCGCAGCCAGCGAATGAACGGATAGCGGATAAGCGGGAAAATAAATTGGGTAGGAATGAGGCACAGAAATGAGTAAAAGCGACAATAAAACATTTTATAAAGCGCTTCTTCAGCTAGCTGTTCCGATTACGCTTCAAAGCTTAGTGATGTCGCTTCTCTTTATGACGGATCAGGTAATGGTCGGACAGCTTGGCGATATCGCCATCGCGACAGTAGGCATTGCGAGCAAAATCAACAGTGTGGTATCGGTTGTACTAGCGGGTTTGGCAGCGGCGCTTTCTATATATGTCGCGCAATATTGGGGCAAGAAGGATCGGAAAAGCATCTCGCAGCTGCTTGGCCTCGCGCTAACTATTGGCCTGGCGTTGTCGCTGCTATTTGCGGCCGTAGTTTTTATTAAGCCAGACTGGTTATTGTCCTTGTTCACAACGGATAAAAACATTCTTGGCGATGGACGCATCTACTTGCAAATTGTCGCCATCAGCTTCATTCCCGCTATGCTGACGATGCTGTATTCTGCAATGCTGCGGAGCACGGGGCATGTTAAGTTTCCAATGTACATCAGTTTACTTACCGTCATCGTGAACGTTGTGCTGAACTATTTGCTCATTTTCGGTCATTTTGGCTTCCCGGAATTAGGGCTGGCCGGATCGGCTTATGCAACGCTAACCGCACGGATCATCGAATGTTCGCTTATTATTGGCTCTGTCTATGTGTATAAGCTGCCCGGCGGAACGTCAGTTAAGGAGTTATTTAGCATATCGAAGCCGCTCGCAAACAAGTTCCTCATTACGATGTATCCGCTTGTGCTCACGGAGCTGGTCTGGGTGCTGAGTGAGGCGGTGTATGCTATTATCTACAGTCGCATGGGCACGGTGGAAATGACAGCTATGACGATCACATTCCCGTTGCAGGGGTTGATGATTGGCATGTTGACCGGTATTAGCGGGGCTGCCGCTGTTATGGTCGGCAATAAGCTGGGCGCCGGTGAAGCTATAATAGCTCAGCAATACGCGAAGCGGCTTATACGGTTCGGTATTGTAGTGGCATTTGGATTAGGTATAGTCATTGCGCTCATTGCGCCGCTTTACGCCAAGCTGTTTCAGGTATCCACGGAAGCGAATCAGCTTTCGATTTATATTTTGTGGGTGTTTGCCGCCTTTATTTGGGTAAAGGTTGCAAATATGATTATGGCCGGCAGTGTGTTGCAAAGCGGAGGCGACAGCAAATTTGTATTTGCAATGGAGTCGAGTGTGACCTGGCTGGTCGGCGTGCCGCTTGGTCTGCTGCTATCCGTTGTATGGAAACAGCCGATTTTCTGGGTTTATTTTTTCCTATCGTTAGAAGAAGTTGTGCGCTTTATCATTGGCTGGCAGCGGTTCCGCTCAGGAAAGTGGGTACGGAACTTAACGACGAATACGAATGCAGAAAGCATATCGGCATAGACGCTAGGCGCTAGATGCGGCAAGACGCTAGACGCGTCCAACGAGCATCACATCAACAGAGGGAATGCCTCAGGCAGCCCCAGCTTTAGCTCTAAGTATGGAAAAAAGGTCGAGCGCAGGATAATTATCCTGAACCCGACCTTTTTTGTTCTTCACAACAATCCTACATTTTAACTTTTGTAATCGAGTAACCGAAAGCCGGTAAGCTAAATCTTCCGTTACCGGATTCCATGTTATCGCCTGTAAGCGCGTCGACCCATTTATAATCGGCGTTTAACGAGTAAACGGCTGCAGCATCCGAATTATTAATGGCGATAAGGAAACGTTCGTTAGCACTTTCTCTTTCGTAAACGAGCAATTGCGGGTTGCTCTGAGGCAGGAAGCGGATGCTGCCTGTACGAAGCGCTTCATGCTCATGACGAAGCTTGATCATCGTTTGGAAGAAGGTTAACAAGCTCTGATCCTGCTTTTTAACATCCCACTCCATGCATTTGCGGTTATGAGGATCATGCTCGCCATCCATACCGATTTCGTCGCCGTAGTAGATGCAAGGTGCGCCAACAAACGTCAGCTCAAACAAATAAGCAATCTTCAGTCGGTCTTTGTTTCCTTTGCATAACGTGAGCAATCGGGTTGTATCATGGCTGCCCAATAGATTAAAGGAGGTTTCGTTGACTTGGCGCGGATAGCTGGCAAGCTGCCGTTGAATGGCATAAGAGAATTCTGTCGCGTCGATCCGAGCATGAGCGAAGAAATCCAATAATGCGTTTGTGAACGGGTAGTTCATAACGGCATCGAACTGATCGCCTTGCAGCCACGACATGGAGTCATGCATGATTTCGCCCAAAATATAAGCTTCCGGATTAACCGATTTCACCGCTTTGCGGAACTCGCGCCAGAAATGATGATCCACTTCATTGGCAACGTCAAGCCGCCAGCCGTCAATGCCGATTTCTTCGATCCAGTAGCGAGCGATTTTAAGCAAATATTCCCGTACTTCCGGGTTCGCTGTGTTCAGCTTTGGCATAATCGGCTCGAAGCCGAATGTGTCATAAGTCGGGATGCCGTCCTTTACTTCAAGCGGCCATTCACGAATATAGAACCAATCGGCGTATTGCGACTCCGGTCCATTTTTCACAACATCAAGAAACGGCGGGAACGTATGACCGCTATGGTTGAATACCGCATCCATCACGACGCGAATGCCTCTTTTATGACAAGCGTCTACGAGCTCTTTGAGCTTCTCGTTTGTTCCGAAATGAGCATCAACTTTGAAATAGTCCTGTGTATCGTATTTATGGTTCGTTGTCGCTTGGAATAACGGGTTGAAGTAGATGGCATTAACGCCAAGCTCAGAAATGTAATCCAGATGATCAAGAACGCCTTGCAGATCGCCGCCGAAATAGTTCGTAGGTGAAGGTGTTCCTCCCCAAGGCAGCACACCTTCCGGGTCATTGGTTGGATCTCCGTTAGCGAAGCGTTCAGGGAAGATTTGATAAAATACCGCATCCTTAACCCATGCCGGAGGAGTCATAACATCGATTGGATTCAAGAAAGGGAAATCGAACAGGCCTTCATAAATGACAGGCGGAGCCTCTTCCAAAAATCCTTTCTCTAACATATATACAACTTCGTCCTTATCGCGAATTTCAAAATAATAAACGGTTCTGCGGTAACGCGGCTGAATAGCGGCTTCCCAATAATCGAATAGATTGTCCGTAGCCCATTTCAACATTGGCACAGAGGAATTGGTATGCTCCCAGCCATACTTATCACCGCAATGCAGAACGACCGTATCGGCATCATTCTTTTTGGTGCGAAGGCGAATATGAAGCGTCTTCTCATCGTAGGCATAGGACCAGTTCTGCTTGATTCGGTGGTACATCACGTCTAATTGCATGAAGTATATCTCCCTATAAATAAGATAAAGGCATGAAAAAAAGGGCCCAACCTCGTCTTAAACGAGGTTGAACCCTAGGTTTCATTGCCTTTTTATTGACCTAATAATAGCATGGGCCGGATCGATTTTCAACACCCATTAAAAATGGATATAATAGAAAGTAAATACAGAATCAGAAAGGAAGAACTATGAGAATTCTAGTTATTGTTGCACATCCAAACCTGGATCAATCAAAAGTAAATAAGCAGTGGCTGGAGCGTCTCCAGAAAGAAGAAAATGTAACGGTCCACAACCTATACGCCGAGTATCCGACCTTCAAAATCGATGTAGAGAAGGAGCAGCAGCTCCTTGTGGATCATGATCGCATCGTGTTTCAATTCCCTTTTTACTGGTACAGCTCACCTGCTTTGTTGAAGCAGTGGCAGGATGATGTATTAACATATGGGTTTGCCTATGGTGCAACTGGAAACAAGCTACATGGAAAAGAGATGCTCCTCGCTATCTCTACGGGCAGTCCAGCGGAAGCATATCGTGACGGCGGTGCTAATCGTTACCCTATGGAAGAGTTAGTTCGCCCGTTCCAGGCGACAGCTAATCTATGCGGACTGCGTTTTGTGCCACCGTTCCTGTTGCAAGGAGTTTTGGGATTATCGGAGACAGAGCTTCAAAACAGCTCGGAAGCGCTTATTGCCTACATGAAAGATTCCAATCTCGCCAATAAATGATTCTCTTGCAAGAGGGCAGACATGCAAGCGTACATAGATTAATTACTCGACAAAATAATTCATAAAATGAACAAACAAACCGCGAGGACCTGCCTGCTTCGTGGTTTTCCCTCGTTATCCACTTATCGTTTCATTATAGGTCAGTTCCATGACGCCCCAAATTTTCATATTTATTTACCGCAATAGTTTAGCATAATTGACATTTGACTATCATAAACATATAGTTAGTTTGTGATTTTGCGAAATTATTGCAAAATGGAGGTTGAGTATGCTTCTGGAATTTCGGACCCAAAACTATAAATCCTTTGTTGATGAGCTTGTTTTTTCAATGATACCTGCACCCAAACAAAAAGGTTTGGACTACAGCATTTTGAAAGATAATATTGGGAAAAAGAGTTATAAAGGTCTGAGCACGGCTGTCATTTATGGGCCAAACGCATCCGGTAAGACCAACATTATCGGAGCGATGGAAGCCTTAAAGTATATTATTGTACGGGGTAACATTAGAAATGGAGATAGTAAATTCACGCATTCCGATGCAGCGGCTACAAACTTGGAGTTAATCCCTAACCGTGCGGACACAGGGAAAAAGCCGGTCGATTTCTCGATTAAGTTTATCGACAAGGGCCTGATGTTTGATTATAAACTATCTCTTGATTTGGGTGAATTTCTTGATGAGGGTTATTCGAGAAAGGTATTAGTCGAGAAACTACATGTGAATGAGAAGATGCTTTTTTCGAGGACTGACCATCTACTAATTGGCTTGAATGAGCTTAAAGAGCATTTTTCAAATCAATTAGACGAGTACGAGCCAAACATGTTGTCTAAGCTGGCTACGAGTACTCTAAATGATGAAGAGTTGTTTCTCATGAACGGTTTTAAAAACATATTCAGTCCGAAGCTGGTCGACAAAATTAATACTTGGTTAGAAGATAAATTCATGGTGTATTACAGAGCTGATTCGCTTAAATTGAAGCCTTCAAAGCCCAAAAAAGATACCATTTTCATTGATGCCACTGTTAATGAAGCTGCCAAGATATTTGGTGTCAATTCCAATAGTCTAGGTTATGCGTCAAAGGATGATGATTCTGAGCCTAGATTAGTCTCACTCTTAGAAAGCACTGCAGTCAATGCTGAAATTTTTGAATCTTATGGAACAATACGATTTGTCTATCTGTTTCCTGTGATAGTTGAGGCTTTGCTGAGCGGTGGGACCTTAGTGGTAGACGAGTTCGATGCTTCATTACATCCGATGGCACTAATGAACATCATCAACATCTTTCATAATGATGATCTAAACAAGAAGAATGCCCAATTGATATTCAACACTCATAATCCGATATTCTTAAATTCCAATCTATTTCGACGTGACGAAATCAAGTTTGTAGAACGTGATGATGAGACATTTTGCAGCACCCATTATTCGTTATCCGATTTCGGTACTTCTGGTCAAAATGGAGTAAGGATGGGCGGCGAATATATGAAGAATTACTTCATCAGCCAATATGGAGCCATAAAAGATATTGACTTCACCCCGGTTATAGAGAAGTTGTTGGAGGATAGGGGGAGAAAGCTGTAGATGGTCAGTAGGAAGCCAATTAAAAAATATTATTTTACGGTGGAAGGCGAAACGGAGCAGTGGTATTTAGATCACATCAAAGATTTGATTAATGCTGAAGACTCGGCTATATTTAAAGTTTCCATCGAAAGAAAAGTACAAAAGAATCCTCTGAAATATGCTAAGTCCGTAGTCAATACTTCTAAGATACATATCACCCATTGGTTCGACTATGAAAGTAGTGAACCATTACATGTCAAACAATTCAAGGAAACACTGGACGCACTTAAAGCGAGTTCATCAATACGAGGTAAGCAGATCAAATATCACTTGGGATATTCTAATCTTACCTTCGAATTATGGATGATTTTGCATAAAAATAATTGCGGCTACATCGCTCATAGAGATAGGTATCTCGATCAGATAAACAGAGCTTTTAGTGAACAATTTACTGAGCTTGGAACGTATAAGGAAAGGTCTAACTTCCACAGAGTGCTTGGTAAGATATCCTTAGATGATGTGAAGTCAGCAATTACACGAGCCAAGTTAATTATGAAAAGCAATCAACAAAATGATCTTAAATTGCATAATCATAGTGGTTTCAATTTCTATCTGGATAACCCATCACTTACGATTTATGAATCCGTTGAGCAGATCCTAAAGGAATGTGGACTTTTATAACCTTATATGTGTTTAACTCAAGGTGACCTATCTAGGTCACCTTTTATTATTTTAAGTCCAGAGTCAAGAATACATAACTAGATACCAATGTATTAGCCGGAGAGTTCTTTTTCTTGTTTAGGTATTGTGCAAACGTTTCCTCAACTTATTAAACATGCTAAGATAATTTGGAAAACGATAGAGACTAGATCAGCTAAGAGCAAGGAAGGTTGTAGACAAAAATGACGTTGAGGAGAAGGATTTTTTTAATATTTTCAGTCAGTTCTTTAGTTCCATTTTTAAGTATTTTTATCATTTCGAACTACACGATTGATCAGATTTTTGATAATAAAATCAAGAGCGGGATCAACAGCAATCTGCGGCAAGTGGAGCTTTCATTAGGGAATTCCATAAGCAATCTAAATCATGTTTCACAACAATTAGCTTATGGGAATAATATCGTCAAACAAATAGACGAAGTATTGTTTCAAACGATGGACCCTTATACAAGATTACATACGAGAGATCAATTAAAAAACGAATTGAACATGGTCACCTTTACTAATCCTAATGTCGGCTTAACCTTTTACTATATTCAAAATGAAAACAAAATCCAATTTGAAAACTTCCCTGTTGAAGATAATCTTGCATTGGACTCCTTGCCTCTGCTTTCCAGCTATTACGATATTACGTATTTCGGTCCCCATGAAAGCTTGAGCCGGTCCGATGATGGAATCGTTCTATCGGCGCTGAGAAAAGTAGGCTTGCCGGATCGCGATAATGTCTACGTTTATATCGAGACGGGGTTTTCTTTGACACAAGACATTCTAGACAACAATGAATATGGCGGGGATTTGACCCATCTGATCTTAGACGGGAATGGTCGAATTGCGTATAGTGAGGTTCCAGAAACTTTCAAAAGCGGCGCTCAATTCCCCCAGTTTTCAATGGATGAGGGAAGCGGTTTACATGAAGGGTATTACTGGTTCAAGCAGACCTCCAATCAAAATTGGAGTGTGGTGTCGGTTATATCCAAAACGAACTATAACAAAGAAAAAGATCAATGGATGGTGAAGATATTTTTCATTGCGTTGATTTTTATTGCCTTAACTATTCTGCTCGCTTGGCTGCTTTGGCAAATGGTTTATAAACCGCTGAATCTGTTCAATTCAGAAATTAAATTCATGTCTCAGAATCGGATGAGGCCGCAGCATAAGCTGACGAAAATTCCTGAATTTGATTATTTATTAAGACAGTTTTCCGAAATGAAAAAACAGATCTGGAATTTGTTCGAAGAAGTTGAGCTGAAGGAGAAAAAGCGGATTGATCTTGAGGTTGAAAAGCTGCTTTACCAGATCAACCCGCATTTTCTGATGAATACTCTTGATACCGTCCATTGGCTGGCGGTGATTAACGGGCAGAAGGAGATTGATCGACTCGTTAAATCGCTCAACAAACTGCTGTACTATAATCTAGGTAAACTCGGGCAAGTATCAACCATTGAAGAAGAGATTGATGCCTTGAAACAGTATCTAGTTTTGCAACAAATTCGTTATGATTTTGAGTTTGATGTGCGGATAGATGTAGACAAGAATGTGCTTAAACAGCCCGTGCCGCGTTTTATCCTTCAGCCATTGGTTGAAAACTCCTTATATCATGGTTTAAGTGATGATGGATATATTGAGGTCAGCGTTGTGTTGGACAAGGTGATTCGCATATCGATTCATGATAATGGAGCTGGAATGACAGAAGAAACGATCCAAGAGATTTTAAATAATCGTACCGTTGAGCATAAAAAAGTGGGTATGGGAATTGGAATGAATTATGTGAAACGTATGTTAGAGGCAAGTTATGAAAATAAGGCGAGTCTTGAAATCAAGAGTGAGATTGGTAAAGGAACAAGCATCTTCTTGACTTTGCCTATAAGCAAGGAGAAAACGTGATGGCGATAAAAGTTCTAGTTGTTGATGATGATAAACTCGTTCGCAGAGGGCTGATTTCGTTTCTGCCATGGCAGGCCTTCAACATGGAGGTCGTGGGGGAAGCGAGTAATGGCGAGAAGGCGCTAGAGTTTCTAGAATGTAATCCGGTCGATTTGCTGCTTACAGATCTGTCCATGCCAGTCATGTCTGGTATTGAACTATTGAGGAACGCGCGTAAGCGATACCCTCATCTGCATATGGCTGTATTGACGCTGCATCAAGATTTTGAATACATCCAAGAAGCGTTGAGGCTTGGCGCCATCGATTATATTGCCAAGGTGCAGATGGAAGAGGAGCAGTATGAAGAAATTCTTGGTCGAATAGCAGCGCGCATCAAAGAGGACAGGAACCAGCGATCGGTATCGTTGAACCCGGATCAAATTATAGCTGAAAATAAACAGGGTTATGTGCTGTTATCCATGGCTCATGAAACGGAGCTTAACTGGCCTCAAGAGGTGAATCTTCCTCAAGCCTTGATGATGGAGGCGGAACGCAATAGCTGGGTCTGGTTTGTTAAGGAAGAACAGCAAGAGCAAGTCGTTGAAGTTTTAATGGCGAAGGCACAGACCGAACCGGAAAGTGTACTGCTTGTTTTAACGGATATTGCCGGATGTGGATGGAAGGATTTACAGCGCTGGCTGCGGGAGTATAGAGAACAGGTTTTGTTTTATGACTATCATCCAGACCACAATATAAGGACTGTTTCGATCCTTGATGAGCCCAATATCCCTGCTGGAACAAATGAATTAGAGCTGGAAAAAGTGAAGGTAGATCGCTTATTTTCGAGATGGTTCCAGAACGATCGGGTTTTTGATGGGCTTATTCAGGAAATGAAGTCATTGAGGTTGCCGGAAAAGAAACTAGTCGGATTTCTCTACTCGCTTGTAATCGAATGGAATCGTTTATTTGCGGGGACTCAATTTACAAAAATCCAAATGATTCCGTCGCTCCATTCCTGGTACCAGGTCGAGTTATGGATAAGGAAGATCAGAAAGAGCATTCACGGATCGGTTGGACCTTCTTCCCATTCACAAGAAATATTGGATTGCATTACAAAAGCGGTTTCCATGATACAAGAAGAACTAAGCACACAGCTTACAGCAGCTGAATTGGCTCAACGATTGAATCTCAGTCGAGGTTATTTTAGTCAATGTTTCAAAGATATTATCGGAAAAACCTTTAATGAATACTCCAGATTCATCCGAATCGAAAAGGCAAGAGAGTATTTGCTGAATACAAACCACACGATTGTGTGGATTGCAGAGCAAACAGGTTATGCGGATGAAAAGTATTTCAGCCGGATTTTCCGTGAGTCGACCGGTACACTCCCCAGTGAATACCGCCAGACACATCGATTGAACTAAACAGGTAGATAAATGTAGGGTCGTAGGGATGGAAGATGGCAGCGGTATAATTCCACACGGCGCTCCGTCCCGTGCGAATTACCTTCATTTCTCTACCCCAATGTCATCTCGCTATCTATCTAACCCAACCGATGTTCCCCTATATACTTAACTCGAAGCACAAACATAGCGAAAGAAGGGGACATATATGTATAAAAAGCTCACTACCGTGCTGCTCCTAGCCTCAATGGCCGCAGTAGCAGCATGTTCAAATGCCTCAAATGATCCTAAAAATTCAGGAACAGCTACGAATACTCCAGCAACGGGTGACCCTGCCGCAGCAGCCGATCCGTTTGGTAAATACAAAGACCCGGTGAAAATAAGCATCGCTTATTCTGTAGACCCTGCTTTTAAGTCTACTAAAGGCGAAACGCTCGAAAAAAATGCCTGGAAAACGGCCATTAAAAATGATCTTAATATCGAATTTGATATTGCATGGCAAGTATCCAAAGAGAATTTTGATCAGAAAATGAATTTATCCATTGCCAGCAACGACTTGCCTGATGTTATGGTCGTTAGCCAGGTCCAGTTGAATCAGATGGTGAAGGCAGGAGCTATTGAAGACCTCACGGAAGTTTATAATAACTACGCCTCTCCTGCTGTGAAAAAAATAATTGATAGTACAAAAGGCCTCGCAAAAGAACAAGTTACCTTTGACGGCAAAATGATGGCTATTCCGAATGTAAGCGCGGAAGACTTCAATATGCTTTGGATTCGTCAAGATTGGCTTGATAAGCTTGGTCTTAAGCCGCCCAAAACGGTGGAGGAGCTGCAAAATGTAGCAAAAGCATTTGTGGAGCAAGACCCTGATGGCAACAAACAAGCCGATACGATCGGTATTGCTGCAGGTACAGCATTGTATAATGACTTTACGGGCGGACCAGGCTCGATGGATTTAACGCCGATCTTCGCAGCGTATGATTCGTATCCAGGAGTCTGGGTTGAAGGTGCGGACGGTAAGCCGGCATATGGATCGAATACAACAGAAACCAAAAATGCGCTTGCCAAGCTGCGCGAAATGTACGCGGCCGGTTTGATTGATAAGGAAATCGGTATTCGCAAAGCGGCTGAAGAGACTGTTATAAGCGGCAAAGCGGGCATGTTCTTTGAAGGTTTCTATGGCGGATACTGGCCGCTTCCGAGCGCTTGGCAGAACGATCCTAAAGCCAATTGGCAAGCCTATGCCTTGCCGCTGGACGCAGAGGGCAAATACAACGTCAAAGTTGCTAACCCATCGAGCGGATTTTTGGTAGTCCGCAAAGGGTATGAAAATCCGGAAGCTCCAATCAAGCTGAACAACCTTTATTTGAGAGATGAAGCTATTCACGGCAATGATTTCATGATGGTTCGCAACTTCTTTGCACCGCTTGATGAGATCGGATTTGAATACAAAGCGCTGCAAGAAGTATTAGCGGGAACAAAAAAGCCGGAAGACTTTGGCGACATGCCGGAATATAAATTGTTGAAAAACTCTGTGGCTACCATTAAAAACTCTAAGCTGGAGCCTTATGACAAGATGGATATTCAGTATTGGAATCAAAGCGATAAAGATTTCATGCGTGCATTCTCCATCATGGTCGGTGCTAAAAATCATTACGATCCAGCCATCAATAAAATGACAAGTGTGTCCTATGCACGGACCAAAACGGTCGAGAAAAAATGGACCAACTTAAGAAAGCTGGAAAGTGAAACCTTCCTGAAAATTATTATGGGCTCTGCACCGCTCGAATCTTTTGATAAGTATGTTGAAGATTGGAGTAAACAAGGCGGCAGCGATATTCTGCTAGAAATCGAAGAAACGGTCAAAAAGTAACCATACGCATCTATGAATAGAAATAATCTCAATGAACAACCCTTCCCGAACACGGGAAGGGTTGTTCGTCGTCGGTTGGCCTCTCTAGGTCAGTTCAGCGCCTATAGGTAGACAAATGTAAGCCCGGCAGAGGTATAAATGGTATAAATTTTCGATCAAACGGATGGTAAGATCGCAAAACTTGGCTTCATATCTCTATCCCAATGTCCGCTTGTTATCTATCTCAGGGAATAGCCCCTTGTGATTATACTGAATGAACAACGCTAAGCAACGATCCAGCGATTCTCTAGGCCGAAAACAAGGAGTGAACGATTGTGAGAAACAAAGGCTTTTCAAAACATTACTACCTCATGCTGTTGCCAGGGTATATATGGCTAATTATGTTCAGTATTGTGCCGATGTTCGGGGTGCTGATTGCATTTCAAGATTATCAGCCTGTACGCGGCGTATTTGGTTCGGAATGGGTCGGCCTGGAAAACTTTGAATACATGTTTTCGCTTAATGACAGTAAGGTGATCTTTTTCAACACCGTGTTTATCGCTTTGCTGAAAATTATCGCGCATCTGATCGTACCGGTAATTTTCGCGCTGATGCTTCATGAAGTACAGGTCGCCATCTTCAAAAGATGGGTTCAGACATTGGTCTACTTGCCTCATTTTCTGTCCTGGGTCATTCTCAGCGGAATTATTATGGACGTCTTCTCGTTCTCAGGTCCAGTCAACAACCTGCTATCCCTATTCGGAGTTGATCCGGTTCTATTCATGGGCAAACCAGAGCTGTTCCCGTATCTCATCGTCGGAAGTGATGTGTGGAAAGAATTCGGCTTCAATACAATTATTTACTTGGCAGCATTAACGGGAATTAATCCATCTCTATACGAGGCGGCAGCTTTGGATGGAGCAAACCGTTGGCATAGACTGCGGCATATTACGCTTCCAGGTATTGCACCAACAGCGTTACTGCTGCTCATCTTGAGTCTTGGAAATGTCCTGAATGCCGGATTTGATCAAGTCTTCAATTTGTACAATCCGCTCGTATATTCAACTGGCGATATTATAGATACTTGGGTCTATCGCGAAGGTCTTTTGAAATTACAATTTGGTCTAGCTACAGCAGTAGGTTTGCTGAAGTCCGTAGTTGGCTTCATTTTGATTACGTTATCCTATTACCTTGCCAGCCGGTTTACCAATTACCGGATCTTTTAACGAAGGAGCATTAAAATGATTAGAGAAACGTCAGCCGCCTCCAGGCTATTCGATATTATGCTGATCATCTTTTTGGTTGTCATCTCGCTGCTCTGTATATTGCCTATCTGGTATACATTGATGGTTTCTCTTAGCCAGAAATCAGCAGCAGCGGCTGGCATCGTCAGTGTGTGGCCCATAGGATTTAACTTGAACTCTTATAAGGAAATCATGAAGGACGCCGTGTTTTTCAACTCCTTCTGGGTATCCATTCAACGTGTTGTATTGGGAGCTGCTCTGAGCTTCGTCGTTACGATACTTATGGCGTATCCGTTATCTAAAACGACGAGGGATTTCCGTTTAAGAAATGTCCTCATGTGGATTCTGGTGTTCATGATGATGTTCAGCGGCGGACTTATTCCACTCTACCAAACGGTGAAGGCGTACGGGTTGATCGACAGTATTTGGGTGTTGGTGCTGTCTGGCGGACTGCCTATGTTCAATGTCATTCTGGTCATTAACTTCTTCCGCAATCTGCCAAAAGAGCTGGAGGAATCCGCTTTTGTTGATGGCGCTGGACCGTGGTATACGCTAGTTAAGCTTTTCGTTCCTTTATCCGTACCGGTGTTAGCCACGATTACACTGTTCTCTATAGTTGGTCACTGGAATGAATTTTTCAGCGGTCTGGTCTTTATGACAACACCGGAAAATTATCCGCTGCAAACCTATATTCAGCAGATGGTCGTACAAATGGACTTCACGACGATCAATACGGACCCTGAAGCATTGAAACGCTTGAGCGAGCTATCCAATCAAACTTTGAATGCCGCCAAAATCTTTATTGCTATGATTCCAATATTAATTATTTATCCGTTCCTGCAACGATTCTTCGTTCATGGAATTACGTTAGGATCGGTTAAGGAGTAGCTAAATCACAGCCCCAATGAGCCCTTTGGCATTGGGGCTGTTTCATGTCATCCTCTATATCAAATCCAATATTTGGAGTGAAATTAATAATGGGCTATGTAGAAGATTTACGGAAGATGGTCGGGCATATTCCCTTAATTCTTGTTGGGGCAGTTGTACTAATAAATGATGGAAACAATCGAATATTGCTGCAAAAACGGATGCAGCATCCCGTGGGTAGATTTGGCCTGCCAGGCGGCCTGATGGAGCTTGGGGAATCAACGGAAGAAACGGCACGTAGAGAAGTTTTTGAGGAAACCGGACTTACGATTGGTACCCTGCATTTGATAGACGTATTTTTAAAATAATAGCCAAGTACAGGGATAAAATTCTAAGCTCCACGTAGATCTTCCCTCGGGAAACTTGAGAAGCAAGCATAGAGAGAAGATAGTAAACAAAAGATAATAATTGAATGCAACGCGAAATGGATAAAGCTATAAAACTCGATTTTAGTGAAGAAAAACATCATCCACAACAAAAAAGGTAGTACTTCTCCTACTATAGCAATAACTAAAATTACGCTCGTAATTATTGCTCCTCTTGGCATATAGAAAGAAGGTTACACTACCCACAAAAACAACACTACTCCAATTGTAATAGAATATATCCCCCATAGTTCGAGATATGTATCAGCGTTTTCAGGGCCTAAGAGCTTTATTTTCACAAATGTACGGGTGACGAGTGGATTGTAAATAAGCCCGGTTAAAATCATAATTAAGCTAGTAACAATGAAAAGAGTCCTATCCTTAACCGAGTTCATGTCCATCTCACCTCCGATTTCCCTGATGTACTTTATTATTGTCCTCAAAACTAAATTCTAAAGTGTAAACCTGGATAATCTTTATAAGATGAACTAGAGAAACAAAAGAGGAAGCGGAGCGAACCGGCCTTCTATGAGAGAATACCAACTTACAACCGAATAGATTGAGCCACTAACCTTTGTATGGTAACATAAATCGCAAATTGAAGTATTCCTCACAGACACTAGGCGAGCACAACTTTGATAGCGGGGGATGTCTATATGAGGGTTCTTGTAGTAGAGGACGATCAACTGGTTCGTCGCGGTTTCATTAGCATGATGCCCTGGAAAACTTATGGGCTAGAGGTTGTAGGAGAAGCAATAAACGGGGAGAAAGCTCTAGAATTTCTAGCACATAACGACGTTGATCTTCTATTTACTGATTTGCTAATGCCTGTGATGACCGGTCTTGAGCTGATGAAGCAAGTTAACGTCAGATACCCTCATATTGGACAGGTTGTGCTTACTTTTCACGAGGAATTCGAGTACATACAGGAAGCGCTCCGAATCGGAGCTTTAGATTATATTATCAAGGCCGACTTTGAAGTGGAGCAAATGGACGACGTATTGCAAAGAATCGTCTAGGCATCGGCAGTAGACTGCTTCGCGACCATGGCTACTCCTTTTATTACTTGGGTGATGAGAGTCTT
The DNA here is from genome assembly GCF_002233675.1 of Paenibacillus herberti. GTDB lineage: Bacteria > Bacillota > Bacilli > Paenibacillales > Paenibacillaceae > Paenibacillus_O > Paenibacillus_O herberti. The sequence goes on from NZ_NMUQ01000003.1 coordinate 92,302, forward strand.
TTCGAAGAGGAGCAGGACAAGGAAGAAACACTTTTTGGACTGCGGGTAAGCCGAATTGACCGCAACAAGTGGTGGTTGGAGGAGAACGACGATCCAGTCGGGCTCGAGCAAATGCTGGAGCAGCTACAACTGCCCCCTTATTGGGCGATCGTGAAGTGGACAGGCATTCGCGGGTTTGATAAGGATCGAATCAGGATGAGTGTACAACAATTCAAGGATTCTCTGTACTTCATGTACGATAAGAAAATTGCCTTTTATACTCAAGCCTATACGATAACCGATCAGCATGGGCTGAGGGGAACTCATTACTTGTTAACCAGGGATGAAGATTGGGTTTCAAGAGCCTGGATTATGGATGATGAGGTTTTCAACACGCTGCTGGACGATATTGTTGTACAAAAGCCGCATCGGATGTGGCTAGAAACATATTTTCTCGCAATGGTAGATAAGTGGAAAATAACGTTTGGCGTCCCTGTGCTTGAAGAGCATGGAGCTCTGCGCTTTTTAGTATGGCAAGATGTAGTGGACTGGCTTACCGAAGTACGTGAAACGATAAAAAGGTCGTGGAAAACCTCCTATTATTCCAAAGAAATCGTGCGTGATATTATGAAATCCCTTGATTATATCCAACAGGAGTTTCAGAAGGAGCTGTCTATACTGGATGCAGCTAAACATGCCAGCATGAGCAGAAGCTACTTCAGCCGTTGTTTCCACGATATAACGGGGCACACGTTCAACGAATATTTGCGTTTATTACGGATTGGCCATGCTAAGCAATTATTGAAGCAATCGTCCAAGCCGATCCGTTGGGTTGCCTTTCAATCCGGATATCCGAACGAGAAATATTTCTGCAAAGTGTTCCGCAAAGAGGTCGGTTTGCAACCGCGAGAGTACCGTCTCACCAGTCGTGAAAATGCCGGCAACTAGGAGGTACCTCGTTGTTCATGTCTCGTTTTATTCCGCGGCGCTTTAAGGGTTTAGTCCCGTATTCGCTTAAACATCGGCTCATAGCTCTCTTGATTCTCAGTGTTCTGACTCCGCTCTTATTAATCGGGAGCATATCATACTATTCTATGCATTCAATCTTGGAGAACAAGACGGAGTCTGGGATCAAAGGCAATCTGCATCAAGTTCGGCTCTCTCTGGATACGCTGTTGAGACAGTTGAATCAGGTTTCCCAGCAGCTTGCCTTTGACGGACAAGTCGGCAGTGACCTGGAACAATACTTGGATGCACAAGCGCTGGAAAAAAAGCTCCTCTACGACGGTATTCGCACCAAATTAAATCTCATCCAATTTACAAATCCTTCAGTCGGTCTGATGTTTTATTTTTTTGAAGATAGTGATGAATTTTTGTTCCAGAACATCCCGCTTAAACAAGGCTTTGATATTGGCAAGCTTCCTGTATTTGATCAGTATCAAGATTTTACCTATTTTGGGCCTCATGAATCTCAGGCGATGGTTCTGAACAGGAATGTCATGTCCATCGTGCGTAAAATAGATGTGCCGTATTCCGATAATCTGTATGTTTATATCGAATCCGATTTAAGGCTGGAAGACAATCTGCTCAAGGAAGATTCGTCTGGCTTCAATATGGTGCATTTAATTGTCGACCATAACGGAGTTATTACATTTAGCGAAAACCCAAAAGATTTTCCGGTCGGATCTAGTTACGAGACAACCGCAGACTCCGAGAGAATCATCAATGGCAACTATGTATTTGAAGAAACGGGCAACCAGAAATGGAAGGTTGTCGCTGCCATTCCCAAAAAGGATTATGAGTCCGAAATACGAAGCTGGATGATCAAGTTTTTTTATTCTGGCCTCTTAATGCTTATCATCGGGATCGTTATCGCATGGTTTCTTTGGCGTTCTCTGTATCGGCCGATGCGTCAATTAAGCCAGAGCATTCGCAATGTCAAAAACGATAAGTGGGACGAGCCTTTCCAGTCTATAAATATGATGGAGTTTGACTCTATTCGCCAGGACTTTATTCAGATGAGAGAAAGAATCGGAGTTCTGATGGACGAGCTGGAAGTGGAGGGGAAGAGAAAGGGGCAGCTTGAAATCGAGAAGCTGATGTATCAGATCAATCCTCATTTTCTCCATAACACACTAGATACTCTAAGATGGACAGCTAGAATAGCGGGACAGAACGAGATGGATAAACTCATTTCAGCTCTTATAAAAGTACTGCGTTATAACTTGGGCAAAAGCGGCCCGGCTACGATACGAAGTGAGCTTGAAAATGTTAAAAACTACATGCTGATTCAAGAGCATCGCTACCAATTTCAATCCATTAAATACATTACACGTGGAATTACGCCGCTGGATGAAAAAGGGAAGCAAGTTTGGCCTGCCGTCGGAGATGAAGCAAGCCTAGTTTTAGTACAGGCAAGCTGTACAGCTGAAGCTGTTGCCAGACGCGCGGAACGGCGGGCCGTAATCCATAAAGGAACGCTTGTTTCAGGAGAAATTTAAACCTTTTTGCATGTTAAGTTTTCGCATGAATTATTGTCAAACGGGGATTTACATATTATAATGAACCATAGATAAGATGTAAGCGGTACCATGAAAGTTTTCTTTCTGGTACCGATACCATTATTCCGATTCCTTTATAGTAGAATAGAAATAGGCTCAAATTTTTTTATCGACTTATGGTATCGATACCAGAAATCTACCAAGCTTGAAGGCAGGGGGACGATGATGGCGCCAAAGATTAAAGATGTCGCTAAACACGCGGGTGTATCCGTTACGACGGTTTCGAGGGTGTTAAACGGCGAGAAATACGTCAAAGACGATTTGAAAGCCAGGGTTCAACGGGCGATCGACGAGCTCGGTTACACGCCGAGTCATATTGCAAGAAGTCTTGTACGGCAAAAAACGAACCTGATCGGTGTTATTGTCCCTGATGTTACTTCTAGCTTTTATTCCACGATTCTAAGCACGATTGAGAGAACCGCGAGTCTTAACGACTATAATCTGCTGGTTTGCAATATCATCGAGGATACGGACAAAGAACTCAAGTATTTACAAGTGTTTCAGCAGATGCGCGTAGACGGAATTATTATCATGCATGAAAAAATAAACGATGATATTCGCGATTTAATTCTCAAGCTTGATATCCCGATCATTTTTTCCAGCGTTAAACCCGTGGATCAAAAATTCATATCCGTTATTATTGATGACTATGCTGCGGCCTATGAAGCAACGCGCCATTTGATCCGTTTGGGTCATACACGAATCGGGTTTATCGGTGGAGATATGAGGGACGTCACCTCAGGACAAAACCGGTATATCGGTTACAGCCAAGCCCTTGCCGACTGTGGAGTGGATCAAGTGGACGATTATATCCGATTTGGCGATTACAAAACGCAAAGCGGATACGACAAGATGAAGGAAATACTGAGTGGCGAAACCTATCCTACAGCTGTATTTGCGGTTAGTGATGATATGGCGGTTGGAGCTATGAATTACATCCATGACCATGGGCTGAAGGTTCCGAATGATATAGCCGTAGTTGGATTCGACGGGAGCCAGTTGACCGAGCAGGTACGTCCACGATTGTCGTCGATGGAGCAGCCGATTTTAGAAATGGGTAAGGTGACGGTCGAGAAACTTCTCGATTTAATTACAGACAGCGAGGCTCCGCAGAGTGAGGATGTCATTCTTAAGCATAAGCTGGTCGTCCGGGACAGCTGCACGGCAGGGATCAAGAGCCAGAAAGCTTAATCATCTAGCAATCGGAAGAGGGAGAAGACATTGAGAATTTATGATGCGGTTGTAATCGGGGATGCCAATATCGATCTTGTGGTGGAAGGTTTCAGTCAAGTTCCTCAGCCGGGCCAGGAAATTTTCGTGGATAGAATGACGATGCATGTTGGTGGGGGAGCTGCTCTTTTTGCAGTCTCTCTCGCTAAGCTCGGCATTCGTGTTGCATTCAACGGAGTGCTGGGCGATGACAATTACGGACACTATATTCGGGAACGTTTTGAGCAATATGGTATCGATACCAGGATGATCCGAAATAGCGATATTAATAACACGGGCATCTCAATCGCATTTAATCCTGAAACGGATCGATCCTTCATCACTTATGCCGGATCGAATGCTGAGCTTCGGATGGACACCTTGGATTTTGATGAAATCGCTCAAGGCAGACATGTCCATATTACCGGTTATAGGGGCAGGAGAAATCATGATCAATACGTAGAAATGACGAAAGAGCTGAAAGAAAGAGGGGTCAGCCTCTCTTGTGACGTGGGCTGGGACGATTCCGGTGAATGGGACAATAGCGTATTTCAATTGATGCAAGATATCGACGTCTTTTTGATGAACGAAACGGAGGCTCAACATTACACGGGAATGAGCAACATTGAAGACTGTATTAGGCATATGGGGAAATATTGCGATCATGTGGTCATCAAGCTGGGAGCGGAAGGCGCGATAGCGCTAAAGGATGATGTACTGACTCGCCTGCCTGGGTACTCCGTCGTAGCGGTTGATACAACCGGAGCTGGCGACTCCTTCAATGCGGGGTATTTGTTCGGCTTTTTGAATGGAATGGACGTCGAAACGAGCTTGCAGTACGGTAATGCATGCGGTGCTCTATCCGTTGGCTCTCTGGGCGGAAGCACGGGAACGCCGGATTTGGAAGGCTTAAAAGCCTTTCTCCGAGAGCATGAAGATGAGCATGAAGTTCGGACTTAAGCCACCAGGAGAGGTGATGATCAAGCGATGAGGCTTCCACAATCGGTATCGACATTGCTGCAAGAGGCCGAGACTACGCTAACGGCTCATCCGCAGCTGCTGGATATGTTCAATAAATGTTATCCTAATACGCTGGAAACGACGGTAAAGCTTTTGCAGGATGAATCGGTATTCGTCATAACGGGCGACATTCCGGCAATGTGGTTAAGGGATTCCAGCGCACAGGTCAGACATTACCTGCCCCTTGCAGCCGGGGATGAGGATCTGCAGCACCTATTGGAAGGCTTGATCCGCCGACAAATCGCTTTTATTCATATTGATCCTTATGCCAATGCGTTCAACGAGGCGGCGAATGACAATCGCTTTGATTGGGATTTAACCGAGCTTAATGCTTGGGTATGGGAACGCAAATACGAAATCGATTCGTTATGTTATCCCATTCAGCTCGCTTACCTCTACTGGAAAGAGACCGGAGTGATGCGTCAGTTCGACGATTCTTTCCGCGCGGCAGTTCATACCATTTTATCTCTATGGAAAACGGAGCAGAGGCATGCTGAGCAATCGCCCTACCGTTTCGCCCGAGTGGATTGTCCGCCAAGCGACACTTTGCGCAACAACAGAATGGGAATGCCGGTCAATTATACGGGAATGACATGGTCCGCATTTCGCCCGAGCGACGATGCTTGTACATTCGGCTACCTGATCCCTTCTAATATGTTCGCTGTCGTCGCGCTCCGTTACATCGAGGAGATTGCCGAGGAAGTATGGGAGGACGCGGAGTTGGTTCGACTGGCGGCCGAGCTGCGGGAGGAAATCGACTTCGGGATTCAAACTTACGGCACTTATCTTCATCCTAAATACGGCAGAATCTATGCTTACGAAACGGACGGTTTAGGCAATTACAATCTGATGGATGATGCCAATGTGCCAAGCCTGTTGTCGATTCCTTATCTCGGTTACACGACTCATGATGATCCCATTTACCAGAACACCCGCAATTTCGTGCTGAGCAGCGACAACCCTTATTTCTATGAGGGCAAATACGCCAAAGGAATCGGAAGTCCGCATACTCCACCCGGTTACATTTGGCATATCAGCTTGTCCATGCAGGCGCTCACCTCACAGGATGATGCCGAAATCGCGGAACTGCTGAATATGCTTCAACGGACGGATGCAGGTACGGGATATATGCACGAAGGGTTCGATCCGAACCGTCCGGAGAACTATACTCGTCCTTGGTTTGCTTGGGCAAATAGTTTATTCGCTGAGCTGATTCACCGTTTGATGGGCAAAGGATTTTTCAGCTAAGGCATTCAGGCATTCGGGAGGTATAAAGATGAAATATATTGAAATCCAAGGTGTCGAGAAAAAGATTTCCCGGTTGTTCATGGGCACGGGGGACTTACGGAAGCTGGAAGAGCCGCATCGGATCATGCTGGAAGCGTACATCGAGGCAGGTGGCAATGCGTTTGACACTGCCCATCAATACCGTGGCAGAGAGCAAGTTCTTGGCGAGTGGCTAGCGGAAACCAACCTTCGTGAAAAGGTTGTCATCATGACCAAAGGCGCCCATCATGACGATGGAAGTCCCGGTCCACGCGTGAATCCTCAGGCGATCCGCCAGGATTTGACCGAGAGTCTAGAGCGGCTCGGCACCGAGTATGTCGATCTATATGCGCTCCATCGCGATGATCCAACCGTTGCGGTCGGACCCATTATGGAAGAGCTGAACGAGCATCTTCAAGCTAAGAGAATTCACGCCATCGGAGCTTCGAACTGGTCCCACCAAAGAATAAGAGAAGCTAACGAATACGCAGCAGCCCATGGCTTAACCGGATTTGCTTTCAATAGCCCGAATCTAAGCTTGGCCAAGCCGAAAGAACCTAGATGGGAAGGAACTGTCTCGGCAGATGGGGAAACTTGCCAGTGGCATGTCGGAACAGGGCTGCCGCTCCTCTCCTGGTCGGCGCAGGCAGGCGGTTTCTTCTCGGGTAACTTTGCTCCAGACATACAGACGGACCCAGAAATGGTCCGCGTTTATTACAGTGACAACAACTGGGAGCGGTATCGTCGCGCCGTACAACTGGCAGAAGAGAAAGGTGTTACAGCGATTCAAATTGCGTTGTCTTACGTTCTTTATCAGCCATTCCCGACATGTGCGATTATCGGACCTCGCAATCCGGAGGAGCTTCAATCATCGGTTGAAGCGATGAATCTAGAGCTGACCGCTGAAGAAGTTGCATGGTTGGATACAGCTGATAAAGCTTGATTAGGTGCTGTGAATCGACATTTGGGGAAAAGGTGAGGATAACATGTTGTTCACAGAAAAAAAGCTGGAAGCGAGACTGCGCGAGTTAAGCGAAGCTCGTTATCGCGACACCATTCCGTTTGACAGCTTCTTCGCCATCGAGGACGAAGCCGGCGCTACGGGAGCGCGGCCACCTGTGGGCTCTCCCGAGTTCGAATTGAAAACGGGCGAAACCTGGAAAGGACGCGACCGCTATATCTGGTTATCCCGCCAGGTTGAGGTTCCTCAGGAATGGGCGGGCAGATCCGTGCTCGGACGGTTTGATTTTGGCGAGACGGGCGGGGGCAATAACGACGGTTTTGAGTCTTTGCTTTACTGGAACGGTGCTCCTTATCAAGGCGTTGATTCCAATCACCAAGAGGTGTTTCTGCCGGATGAAGTCCCAGGCACTTCGGGCCGGATGGACATCCGTTTATGGTCGGGTCTGAGCGGCGGCGGCAAGCCGCGCGAAATGAAACATACCGTGAATCGAGCCGAGCTCTGCTGGCTGGACGAGAAAATAGATGATTTTTATTACACAGGCCGTGCCGTGCTGGGAACAATTGAAGTGCTTGAGGGCAACCATCCTGATCGGGCGGGTCTCTTAAAGGCGCTCGACCGAGCCTTACTGAAGGTGGATTGGTCCCAGATGGGCTCCGATTCGTACTACGAATCGATCTACGAAGCTCGCGAGTTACTGTTGTCGGAGCTTGATCGTTTCGAGAAGCATCATCCCGTAACGGTAACTGCTATCGGTCATACCCATATCGACGTGGCATGGCTGTGGAGACTGAAGCATACACGCGAGAAATGTGCTCGCTCGTTCTCTACCGTGCTGCGCTTAATGGAACGATTCCCGGACTATGTATTCCTGCAGACGCAACCGCAGCTGTACGCGTACATTAAGCAGGATTATCCGGAGATTTATGAGCAAATCCGCGAGCGCGTGCGCGAAGGACGCTGGGAGATCGGCGGCGGCATGTGGCTGGAAGCGGATTGCAATCTGCCCTCTGGGGAATCGCTCGTCCGGCAGTTCCTGTTCGGAACTCGGTTTATGCGTGAGGAATTCGGCGTGGAGAGCAAGTATTTGTGGTTGCCTGATGTGTTCGGATACAGCTGGGCATTACCGCAGATTTTGCAAAAATCTGGCTTTGATACGTTCATGACAACGAAGATTAGCTGGAATCAGTTCAACCGGATGCCGCATGATACATTCAAATGGCGGGGCATCGACGGGTCGGAAGTGCTGACTCACTTCATTACAACGCCTGACGATTGGGAAGAAGCTAACTCTTTCTTTTATACCTACAACGGTCTCGTGTCGGCTAAGACGGTCCAGGGAGCTTGGGAAGGTTATCAGGAAAAAGAAGTGAATCAGGAGCTGCTCCTATCCTACGGTTATGGTGACGGTGGCGGCGGAGTGAATCGGGAAATGCTCGAAATGCGCCGCAGGCTGGATAACATGCCTGGCTTGCCGAATGTGAAAACCGGTCGCGCGGATGAATACTTTGGGCGGTTGCAAGAAACGTTCAAGGAGACGGATCGCTACGTTCACACCTGGGATGGCGAGCTGTACCTGGAGTACCATCGGGGAACTTATACGAGCCAGGCTTACAATAAACGGATGAATCGCAAGCTGGAGCTGCTCTATCGGGAGACGGAATGGGTGAGCACTCTAGCCAGCGTGCTACACGGTAATTGGAGCCAGTATCGTCAAGAGCAGCTGAATCAAGGCTGGACGATTATTTTGCGCAATCAGTTCCACGATATTATACCTGGCTCCTCAATCAAGGAAGTTTACGAGGATAGCCGCGAGGAGTATGCCGAGGCGCTGTCGATCGCAACGGAAGCTTGGAGCGAAGCAGCTGCCGTTGTTGGTGGTATTGAAGTGGCGGCGGGGACGAATGCGCAGGGGACTTATACCGTGTTTAATAGCTCACCATGGGAGCGCGATGATCTGCTCGAAGTAGTGGCGGATGGCGTTGTTGCAGGAAGCGTCTGGACGGACGCAGAGGGCAACACTCTCGCTTCGCAGCAGCGTTCGGATGGCCGCTGGATCGTGGCGGTTCCGCATTTGCCTTCGCTAGGAATGGTTGCCCTTCATAATAAGGATGGAGCAGGGGCAGCTTCTGGGGCAGTGATTCCTTTCGAACAAGAGGGCCGTGTTCTGAAAACACCTCACTACGAGATCGAGTGGAATGAAGCCGGGCAGCTATCCCGGATTTACGATCTTGATCATCGCAGGAATGTTCTTGCGCCGGATAGTCGCGGTAACGTTTTACAAGTATTCGAAGACAAACCGCTCAACTTCGAAGCTTGGGATATCGATATTTTCTATCAAGAAAAAATGCGAGAAATTTCTGAGCTTGAATCCGTGCAGCTTGTAGATGCAGGCTCACTAAGTGCCGCTGTTGAATTCAAGTGGCGCTACGCCAAGTCTGTCATCACACAGACAATGACGGTGTACAAGGACAGCAGAAGAATTGATTTCTGCACTCATATTGATTGGCAGGAGCGTCAGCAGCTGTTGAAGGTCGCTTTCCCGGTTGACGTTCGTTCCACGGAAGCGACCTACGATATTCAATTCGGCAACGTGAAACGTCCGACGCATTGGAACACGAGCTGGGATTGGGCGCGATTCGAGACCGTTGGGCATCAGTGGGCCGATCTGTCTGAACGCGGCTACGGTGTTAGTTTGCTGAACGATTGTAAGTACGGGTATGACATCAAGGATAATGTGATGCGCTTGTCGCTGCTGAAGTCCGCTATTGATCCAGATCCAGATGCGGATATTGGGGAGCATGAATTCGTTTATGCGCTCCTTCCTCATGGGGGCGAATGGTATACTGGCGGCACCGTGCAGGAAGCGTGGTCGCTTAACAATCCTTTGACCTATTGCCAAGGGGCTCCGGTTAGAGAGGGCTTCTCGTTGTTCCGCTTATCCGTCCCTAATGTAATGGTAGATTCGATCAAAAAAGCGGAGGACGGAGATTATCTCGTGCTGCGTGTCCATGAATTTGCCGGCATTCGTTCATCGGTAGAGCTGAGCAGCGACTTGGAAATTGGATCCCTGCAGGAATGCAATCTGATGGAGCAGCCTCTCGGAGTTTTCCTATCGCCAGATGCAAGTTTTGAGCTGAAGCCTTATGAAGTTAAAACGTTTATGATTCAGCTTTAAAGCGGATTCGGCTGCTTCTACGGCTAGAGCTAGGGATACAGTGCCTTATACTACTATCAGTAAGACGGGAGGAGACTGAGCCCAAGCTCAGCTTCCTCCCGTTTTTTTGTGAAAGAAAGTTCCTATTGATTCTCCTCAACACTAGGGAAGCTCAGAGAACATCTGCCTCAAAACAGGGTTCGAGATAGCTAACGGGCCTGAGAAGCGTTATTTGGTTCAGAAATGATAATATTACGCGAAATTCCTTGAATAACATCTCTCAGTTCCGTTACGCTTCGAACCCCCTCCATTTTACCCGAATAAGGCTTCTCAGTTCCGTTACGTATGGAGGGAGGTGTAAGGACGACTTAGGGATGGCCTTTTTTTGCTTCCATTAGGGATCGATCTAAAATAAAGCTATGGAATCCAAAATGTATCTATTTTTTCAAACCATGCGAGAGGCTATATTGTCTTTAGGAATCGCTTACATCATTAGAGCGGGTTCCTATCCAAATCGTAGGGGAGAGATAGTTATGATCCGAAAGTTTTCGATCATGGTCTCAACAATCCTCATCATGGCAATATGCACAGCCGGCATAGGACCGGCAAGAGTCGCTTCGGCGGCGCCGCCTACAGGTGCTTGGACGTCGGACTGGCGGGTCAACGTGTTTCAGGACACTCCAATGCCGGCAACGTTACCAACTTCTATTGGTATTGTATCTGCTAAAAACGCTATCGAGCCGTTTCAAATTCTGTATCGCTCCAATCAAAGCTCGACCATAACCGGGGTTACATTCTCCAATTTTAAGTCGGGCAATAAGACGTTACCCAGCTCTAATTTAAACTATCATTTTGTCGACTATATCCTCACCGATCACAACTCGCAAAATGTGTCTGGTCCTGTCCGCACGGTGACAGCAGGCTCAACCGTCAATTTCCCCGAAATTCTGTTGAACGATCCCACAGTAGCAGTTGCAGCGAATACGACCCAACCTATCTGGGTTCGAGTCAAAGTGCCAACCGGAACGGTTAGCGGAACCTATACAGGAACAGCGACCGTTAAAACGACAAAAGGCAATTTTCCAATCAGCGTCAGCATCGAGGTGGCGAACGTAACTCTGCCTGATGCAAGCTCCCCCTCGGCATATAGCACCGAGCTGTGGTCACAGCTTGTAGGCAATTTTGATACGAATGCTAATCCGATCAATGATGCGTACGGGACGACAACGGGCTCCACGGCTTGGTGGAACATCATGGGCGAGTTCGCTAAGCTGATGAAAGAAAATCGGCTTAATGTGCTGAAGCTGAACCAAGCGGATCTGCTGCTCCAAGGACCGAACACAAAAGTGGATGCTGCCGGCAATGTGACGTTTGATTGGAGCTTCTTTGATTCCTTTATTCAATATTTTAAAGATAATGGGGGCATTCAAAAATTCGTTGGCGGGCCGCTATCCAAATATAAGGCGGACAGTGACGCAGCTAACAACGATTTCTCGAATACTTATGTGGAGACACTGGCACAGAACCCTGCAAACCCATCAGGCCCACCGATCACGAAGCTCATTCGTTATGATGTTGATCCTGCAGCGGTTACCAATTATTTGACTCAATATTTAACTTCCCTGAATCAACATTTAACGAGTAAAGGCTGGAACAGCATTTTTGAGCATCATGTCATCGACGAGCCTGGTCAACCGTTTCAACAAAGTTTGTATCCGATTCTAAGCAATATGATTGATACGTACAGCCCCGGCATGAAAAAGGAAGAAGCGGTTGTGGCGTGGAGCATGCAACCTTTGCAAGGAATGGTGGATACGTTCGCGGTTATGTTGGATAACTACCAAAACAACACAGCCGAAGTTGAAAGCTACCGAACGCCTGGGGATAAACTATGGTTTTATACATCCCTCCATCCTACCGGCGATAATTATTTGAATACGCTCATTGATCGGCCTGTATGGCACGGTGAGCTGTTTGGCTGGCTTGCTTCCAAATGGAATATGTCGGGATATTTGAATTGGGGCCTCAATCAATGGAATACGTGGAGGGCGCCATTCCCGGATTATCCGGCAGGTGACATGATGTATTCCACTGTGCTTGGAGACGGCAACTATGTGTACCCGGATAAGGCGAACATGAAGATTAGAAGCTCTATCCGACTTGAGTCGCTTCGTCAGGCTTCCCAGGAGTTTGAATTGCTGAAGTTGTTAAAAGCTAGCAACCCGACTGCAGCGAATAACTTGTTGAACAGCATCATCCGTTCCGGCAATGACTACGAAGCCGATTACACGGTTATCTCTGCAGCTCAGAAGCAGCTTGTCCGTGCTGCTGCGGGTGCATCCGGCCCCCAGTTGTGCAAGCCGGATAAGGATGACGATCGAGACGACGATAAGGGACGGAGTGACAACGGGAAAGGCAAAGGTAACGGCAACGGCAACGGCAATGGTCATGGCAATGGCAACGGCAATGGGAACGGTAATGGCAACGGCAACGGTAACGGCAATGGCAATGGCAATGGAGGCTGGAACAACTGCGGGAATAATGACGATGATGATGACGATCACGACGACGATCATGACGACGATGATGATCACGACGATGACGATCGATAAAATGGGAAATCATCATCTCTCCTGAAGGAAACGAACCAATTTTACAAAATGGGAAATAATCATCCACATTGAAAGCAAATGAATAAGTTAAGCCAGCAAGGCGCTGCCTTGCTGGCTTTCTTTTTGCCCAGTAGTATAGAAGAAGATGGTGGAAAGGGAGGTCGAGAGAGTGTTTATTAGAGCGCTTAAGGGGCAGGACAACGCAGAGATGGCCGGTATTACGCACAGTGTTATCTGGAGACATTGACGAGCATGGTAGCCGCTGCGCGCTTTTATGAGAAAAATGGCTTCCAACCGCTAGATGCTCCGCTTGCTGGATCAGAGCATTATGCTTGCGATGCTTGGTATATCATGAAGTTGCAGCGGCATGAATATCAAGTCGGATAAATACTTGAGCTGCCTTTTCCAATAGAGGGTACTTGCTCATTGCTCTCCCGCAGACTGGTCGCGATTAAAAATTGCGCCGAATAGTAAGTGAGCATGATGAGAGCATGCGAATAAGCAATTTCGCTGACAAACATATTCCAAGAGAGAATCGAGTCCGATAGGACGAACAACAGGCCGCCAGCGATGACGGTCTTATTGCCTGTCATGATAGCGGACCATGCCATCAAGGAGATGACGATAATATAAGCCATGACCGGAGCGATCAGCTCGGAGCGGCCATCCTCCAGCAGCGCTTCCACCAGCCGGGAGCCCATGAAGGCGGAATAAACACCAATTGGCAATATAGTTGCTAGTCGCAACGGGGAGAAGCGGAAGCGGCTGAAAAAGGCCGGAATATAAAACAGATGGCCGATTAGGAATGCGGATAGTCCGATTACGAACCAGCGTATAGTGCCATCGCCAATCGAGCAAATGAACAAACCAGCGAGCAAGATCCAATGCCATGGCTTGCGCTGCTTCGGCATCCGCAGCCAGCCATAAGTAATAATCAATGCCATAGGAATTAGCTTGAATACTAGCTTGATACCTTCCGGTTCCGCCGGAATCGCGAAAATGTAGATCAGCCCCATGAGGGCAATAAGCAGGGGAAGCATATACTTTGGCAAAGTTGAATTCCTCCGTTTCATCAGCATGCTGAACTTAGCAAACGCTTCCAGCAGAGCTCTATTATACAGCCGAAAGCCTGGCCCGGAATAGAGGAACGGGGGGATTATGCCAAGTTTATAGGCATTCCGGTCAGTTTCTAGCCTGTATCTGTGCGTCCACAAATGATTGTGCTAAACTCCTTGTTAATCTACCAGAATGCATATGCGCTGGACATCCAAATATGCTCGGCTCAGGAGGATAATCTATGTTCACGATACAGGCGGGACAACTGGCTATTCATATTAACGACAAAGGGATCATCGATGGCTTAATCGGTTCCACCGACAGTCTTCGTTACGAATCTTCTGCTCATTCATCACCGCTGCTTCGTTTGGTCGCTGACGGCGAATTGCATGCACCGGTCCGAGCTACGGAAGAGTCATCAGGAAAAATAAGGCTCGGTTTCCAAGGCGGTACGGAAGTGGTCGTCGCGGCGGCAAGCCAGAGCAGCTATATGACGTTTGAGGTGCTTCAGATAGAAAATGGCCGTCCAGACGCCGTTATTTGGGGACCCTATCTAACGACGATCGACAGCTCGATCGGGGAATCGGTCGGCGTCGTTCATGACGGACAATTCGCGATCGGCCTTCAGGTGCTTAATCCCAAGACGGTCGGCGGATGGCCGCTCGAAATCGCCAGGCATGAAGCGATGCCGAAATCGTACAGCCAGGGCGGTAAGCCGGATTCGAACAGTCCGGAAATGGGAGATAATAAATTTGAGCATCATGTCAGTACCGCCTGGCCGACTCTGAATGGAGGAAGCGGATTGCAGGCTTTTGCCCGCGACCGTTCAAAACGGGCAACCCGCCCGGTATGGAATGTACGGGCTGCCGAGGTTACTCCGATCGGCGGCGAAGATGCTGAGATTGTCGGCACACGAATTGCCCTATTCGGCTGCCCGGTTGATCGGGTTCTCGATACGATCGAGGCAATTGAGCTTGGCGAGCATTTGCCGCATCCCATAATAGAAGGCGTGTGGGGAAAGAGATCCCCGGCTGCCAATCAATCTTATCTCATTACCGATTTTACAGAATCGACCATTTCGGAAGCGCTTAAATACGCCAAAATGGCCGGTGTGAATTATATTTATCATCCAGACCCATTTGTGCAGTGGGGCCATTTCAAGCTGAAGCCAAGCAACTTTCCAAGTGGCGACGAAGGTCTCAAGGCTTGCTCCGAGCTCGCGGCGAGCGAAGGCATTCATGTAGGCATTCATACACTGAGCAATTTCACCACGTTAAATGACCCCTATGTAACTCCGATTCCTGACGAGCGTCTGCAGCCAGTCGGAACGTCAACGCTCACAGGATCGATGAGCGCGGATGACACAGTCATCGGGATCGGTGAGCCATTGGCTTTCACAGCCGCGCTATTCCGCAGAACGGCCAAAATCGGCGATGAGCTGATCGAATATGAGGCTGTGTCCGAAGCTGCGCCTTGGACCTTGCTTGGTGTTAAGCGAGGAGTGAACGGAACGTCCGCGGCAGCTCATGAAGAGGGTTCCGCAATTGCCCGTCTGTGGGATCATCCCTATGATGTTGTATTTCCAGGGATTGAACTGCAGGATGAATACGCCGATCGCATCACCGATCTGATGAACGGTGCGCAGCTCAAGCAAATCTCGTTTGACGGGTTGGAAGGAGTTTACGCAGCGGGACAGGATGATTACGGTGTTGTCCGTTTCGTGGAGAAGCAATTCAGAAGCTGGCAGCAAGAAGTAATTAACGATGCGAGCTTTGTTGTACCAAACTATTTATGGCATGTATTCACTCGCTTCAATTGGGGCGAGCCATGGGGAGCGGAAACAAGGGAAGGGCAGATGGAATCGCGGCTCAGCAACCAGCGTTACTTTGCACGTAATTTTATCCCGCCGATGCTTGGTTGGTTCCTCATTCGTTCGGCTTCCGACCGCTTTGAAGCGACAGCGCTTGATGAGATCGAGTGGGTGTTGTCGAAGGCTTCCGGATTCGGAGCGGGATTCGCGCTTGTTAGTGATTTTGTCGTGCTGAAGAGGAATGGGAATATCGATATTTTGCTGGAAGCAGTCCACCAATGGGAAGCGGCGCGTAGAGCCGGAGCGTTCACCGCCGAGCAGCGGGAGCGGATGTCCGATCCGAAGGGAGACTGGCATCTGGAGCCAGCGGGGCCAGGCGAATGGACCCTTTATCCTGTTCAGGTGACAAAGCCGTTCGTATGCAGTCCATCGGAGCTGCAGCCTGGTCAGCCAGGTGGCTCGGACTGGGCGATGTTCAACAAATTTGAGCCGCAGCCGCTGCGGTTCACTATGCGCGTTCGGCCGGTCTACGGCAATGAGGATGCATCGGTAAAGAGACCGACTTTTTATACCGACGGCGCTTATATGACCTTTGATACGGAGATCAAGGCCAATCAATATTTAACCTGTGACGGTGACCGAATCGGCCGGGTATATGATGCCAACTGGAACCTGCTGCATACCGTAGAAGCATCGGCAGACGCGCCAACCGTACGCCATGGCGGGCAAAGCCTTTCGTTCAGCTGCAAGTTCGAGGGTGATCCCAAGCCGGATGTTAACGTTAAAGTGTTCCTGCGTGGCATGCCGGAAACGGCAAGCGCAAATAGGTCCCGGTAATAGAAGAAGACGAGTAAACACATAAAATCGGATATCTTTACCAATCCTATCTGCATCAGACAGGAGGGAAGATTTTCCGATGGATCATGTTCAACTCGCTCGCTCCCTTTTTGGCTCTTCAATGGCCTTCCACATTATTTTCGCTACGCTGGGTGTAGGATTGCCCGTGATGATTATTGCTGCAGAGGTGCTATTCCACATCCGTAAGGATTCGGATTACGCAACGATGGCGATGCGCTGGACAAAAGGATTCGCCATCCTGCTTGGTGTGGCGATCCCATCCGGCACGATTGTCGGCGTCATGCTGGCGCTGTTATGGCCTGGTTTCATGGAAATTGTCGGCCAAGTGATTGCGCTGCCGTTCCAGATTGAGATTTGGGCATTTTTCCTGGAAGCTCTGTTCATGTCCATCTATGTGTATGCTGCCGACAGGCTGAAGCCCTGGATGCGCATTGTCAGTGTGATTTTTGTCTCGGTAGGGGCTACGGCTTCGGCCGTACTCATTACGGATGCGCATGCTTGGATGAATACGCCGCGCGGCTTTACTTTCAAGGATGGCGTTATTTCCAGTGTCGACCCTTGGGCAGCCGTATTCAACCCTAGCTTTTACACGACGGCGATGCATGTGGCCCTCTCCGGGTTCATGACCGGAGCATTCGCGGTTGCTTCTATTGCAGCATGGAAGCTGCTGAAGCGGGGAATCGATCCACGGGAAGCGGCCTATCATCGCAAAGGGCTGATGCTCGCGCTCATCATCGGCGGTGTCATGTCGCTGGCAACGGCATTCAACGGACATGGGACGGCTCAAATGCTGCAAACCTACGAGCCAGAGAAGCTGGCTGCAGCCGAAGGTCTGTTCGAGACTCAAGCCTATGCGCCTTTGTCCATTGGAGGAATCGTAGACGAGGAAAGGCAAGAGGTTCGCGGAGGGATCGAGATTCCTTGGGCGCTCAGCTTTTTGGCCGGTAATAGCTTTGACACGGTCGTGAAAGGACTGAACGAGTTCCCCAGAGAGAACTGGCCGCCGCTATTCGTGCATACGCTGTTTAATCTCATGGTCATACTCGGCTCGCTGCTGATTCTGATGTCATTCGGCGCGCTGATCTATTGGTGGAGAAGTAAAAAGCCACTGCCCAAATGGATGCTGCGGACACTTATGCTCAGCGGCCCGATGTCGCTCATCGGCATTGAAACGGGCTGGATTTTCAGCTGCAGCGCCCGCCAGCCTTGGACGATATACCACATTCAGCGCACCAGCGATGCGGCGACTTCCGCAAGCAATCTCGGTACGCTGTTTGTGCTTTTTATTGGCCTCTATGTGTTGCTGATGTGCGTAACAATTCTGGTGATGTGGTCTTACTTTAAGCGCAATCCTGTCAGCCGCGACCTGGCCGCGATGAATCAGGGGGCCTGATGCGATGAGCGACTCCAGCCTTGGCATCCTAATCATCTGGGTGTTTGTGTTTGTTTATTCCGTCCTAGGCTCGATCGACTTCGGCGCCGGTTTCTGGTCCATGGTATTCGCGGGGCAAAAGGGAATCAAGGCCGCCGACATCGCCAATCGCTATCTATCTCCAACCTGGAAAGTGACCAACGTTTTCCTCGTCCTGCTCGTCGTCGCTTTTGTCGGTTTTTTTCCTTTTGCGATGCCGATGCTCAGCTCATTGCTCGTCGTTCCGGTCAGTCTCGTGTTGCTGCTGCTCGCGCTGAGGAGCACGTTCATGGTGTATTCGCAAATGTCTTCCCGCTTCGTGCCGCAGCTGCGCATCGTATCGGGCATAACGGGGCTGCTCATTCCCGGCTTGCTTATCACCGTGCTGCCGGTTACGCTGGGCGGATTCGTCGAGCTGCGCGACGGGCATCTGTATGTACTCACTGCCGAGCTGCTGACAAGCCGCACCTTGTATGCTCATCTTGGCTTCGGAGTTGCCAGCGAGCTGTTCCTCTCTGCTGTGTTTCTCGCTGATTACGCTAGAGAGGCAGAGGATCGCGAGGCGTACAGAATCTACCGTATGATCGCGGTAACGATCGGTCCGCTCACGCTGCTGACGGGCATGCTGGCCGCCGTCGCCATGCATCCGGAAGCGCAGTGGATCGTGGAGCGGATGAAGGAAAACTGGATTTGGTTTGCACTGTCGGGTATTAGCTTCGTCGTCGGATTCAGTGCGCTGTGGTGGAAGGGGAAAGGCGGATGGACCGGAGTTCCGCGGGCAGCGGTCGTGCTGATCATCATTCAGTACGGCTTGGCTAGCTTTGGTTATGGAAGCGCCCATCTCCCGTATTTGATCTACCCCCATTTGACGGTGGAGCAGGGGTTCACGAACCATGCGATGTTCGTCTCACTGCTGATTGGCTACATCGTCAGCACGCTTGTTCTTGTGCCCGTGTTTATCTGGTTCTGGCTGCTTTTCCTCAAGGACAAGCGTTATTTGAAGCCTTGAACGCTATTAATGGGATTTCAGGTAAATCATCATTTTTGACTCAAATAACGCTAAAGCAATGCAATAGAACGTTTACAAAAAGATGGGAAGAAGCTGAGCTTGCTCAGTCTCTTCCCGTTTTGCTGTGCTGCAACATCGCAACGCTGAGCGGCGTTATGGAGGATACCAATTAAAATGAGGCTGCTTCAAACAAAAAGGCAGCAATCAAAAGGGGGATTGGTATGTTTAGAAACACAGCAGCAGTCAAAGAGTCGGATTGCCGGAAAAATACGTTTCAGCCCGGCGCAACAGCGAGAGTTGAAACAAAATCAACCTTTTTCATGAGCCCAATTTCTCTCGGCCTTGTTGCAGCTCTCTTACTTTTGACGGCAGGCTGCGGCTCAAATCCTGTGGCAGGCCCAGCCCCTGCGAAGAAGGGCGCGCTTACCGAGGAACAGGTAAAACAACAGGAGGACAAACGCCGCGCGGCTGCGGCCAAGCTTGACCCCGCTTATGTTGGGGCGTCCAATTCATTTGGGCTGGAACTTTACCGCATTATGGGGCAGAGGGATGATGCGGACAACCTCCTCCTGTCTCCCTGGAGCATCAGCGAAGCGCTTGGCATGGCCTGGCAAGGGAGCCGTGGAACAACTGCGGATGAGATTGCGGGAGCAGCCGGCTGGAAAGGAATAAGCCAAGCCGAAGGCGCCAAGACTGCCGGGGGCTGGCGCTCCTTTCTGGAGCTGCCTTCGGACGGCGCTGAGCTTAACATTGCCAACTCGGTCTGGTTCCGAGAGGGACTGCAGCCTTTGCCATCCTATCGGAAGCTGTTAGAGGAGAACTATGACGGCGAGGTCAAACAAGTCGACTTTGCTGGAAACGGCAGGGATCCACGAAACGGTGCTTGAGGTTGACGAAAAAGGCACGGAGGCTGCAGCTGCAACGATGATAGCCGTGGAATCTTCCGGTGGGACAAAGTCTAACGAGTTCAAGGCGGATCGGCCTTTTTTCCTGGCCATCGAGGATTCCGTAAGCGGTGGCTGGCTGTTCCTCGGCAGCATCAGCAAGCCGGAGGCGCTGGACTAGCGCCTCTTTTTCTTGCGGAGTTATAGCGGCTGGAACAGTAGCTTTACCTCTTCGCTTGCGGAATTATTTCCGCTGTATAACGATCAAGCTTCTGAAGCAGTGGGCAATCGCGAAGCGTAACTGCGGCAGCAGTCAGCTTTTAACCGCTCCAGCGGCAATATCCGAAATAAACTGTTTGCTGATGAACAGGAACAAGATGATTAGCGGCATAACAGCGAGCAGCGCCCCCGTAATGACCATGGAATAATCCGTGACGTAAATTCCATTAAGCGAAGATAAAGCTACCTGCAGCGTGAATTTGCTCTCGTCATTCAGAATAATAAGTGGCCAGAGATAATCATTCCATGCCCCGATGAAAGTTAATGCACCGAGGAAGGATAGCGCAGGCCGCAATATCGGCAAAGCTATATTCCAATAGAGTCGGAAAAAGCTGCAGCCGTCGATCCGGCCTGCATCCAGCAGCTCATTAGGTACAGATTCCTCCGCGTATTGGCGGATCCAGAAAATTCCGAAGGCATTGGCCATTCCCGGAATGATCAGCGCCTTGAACGTACCAACCCAGCCGAAGCCGGCCATGATGACAAAGGATGGCACCAACGACAGCTGAGCGGGAGCCATCATCGTGGCCAGCAGGAGGACGAACAACCACTTTTTCCCGGGAAAGTTGAATTTGGCGAACGTGAATCCGGCAAGTGAATCGAAGAACAGAATTAAGATGGTGCTGCAAGAAGCAACGAACAAGGTGTTCAAAAAAGCGCCGAAGAAATCGATATTGTCCATTACTCGTGAAATATTGTCCATCAGATTGGTGCCGAACCAGAATTGAGGCGGGAAGCTGTAAATTTCGGAGGTCGTCCGTGTGGCCATGACCACCAGCCAGTAGAAAGGAAAAACGGATATAAGTAGTCCAATGATCAGCCCTGCATAGAGTAGAATCGACTTATGTTTAGCCATTCCGTTCACCTCTTTTATTGATCTTTTGCGCCGCCGCCTTGAACGACTCGCCAATTGATGATCGAGAACAGGGCAATCAGAACAAACATCCCCCAGCCGACAGCAGAGCCATAACCAAAGTAATTATTCAAAAAAGCTTCCCGATACAAGTAGAGGACGATGGTCAATCCGCCTCCGCTAGGGCCTCCGTCGTTTCCAGCTAACACCTGCGGCTCGGTGAATACTTGCATACCGCCAATGGTGGATGTAATGACAGTGAACAAAATGATAGGACGCAAAGCGGGAATCGTGATGCGGAAGAAGGATTGGACGCTGGATGCGCCGTCCATTTTGGCTGCTTCGTACAGGACAGTTGGGATGCTCTGCAAACCTGCCAAATAAATGATGGCGTTGTAGCCAGCCCAGCGCCAGACGATCATCAAGGATACGGCAAGCTGCACGCCCCATGGTTTATTGAGCCATTCCACAGGCGACACGCCAATCAGGGAGAGCAAGTAATTCAACACTCTTAGTGTCAGGATTCTCCCGTCCTCTATAGGCGGGGGATGAATGACATGCTTGTAGGATAAGCTCCTCTTCCTTTGACTGTTCGCCTATGTTGCTGCTCTGAATATTCGGAGCAGGGCACTCGTCAGCGAGCCCCGGACACGGCGGGCAAAGCATTCGTGAACGGATAACGGTTCGTAAGGCTCAGCGTCGAAACCAGCATGCTTGGGCATTTGCACAGCTCTCTTTGGCAATGTGCCCGCACTGTGGACATTCTCGGCTTGTGTTGCGTGGATCAACGAGAACGACTGGCACGCCTGCAATCAAAGCTTGCCCGCTGCAAAATAATCCTCCCATGTCACCATCGCTGCATGAACCTCGTCGGGTTCACTCGGAAGTCCGGCTTGCTGGAACAGATCCGCTCTGTAAAACAAAGCGGTCGGTCCTGTGTCGATCGGCAGCGCGATCATCTTTCCGTCCGGTGCAACTCCAAGCTGCCATTTCCAGTCAAGAAAATCGGGCTCGATCTCTTTGGCGCCAAGCTCGTACAGATCATAAAATCGGTCGGAGTTCGGAAACATCTCCGCCACCCAGTCATTCATCGCAATGATATCCGGGCCTCCGGTGCCTGCGGCCAGCGTTGTTTTCAGCTTGGATTTAAAATCTCCACCGATCTTTTGGGCGTTGATACGGATGTTTGGAAATTGCTTTTGAACTGACTGAATCAGATTTTCATCTAGTGCCCGGTTCCAATACCATAAGGTAAGCGTTTTCATTTCATTGGGAGATTCATTGGAATCACCGCTGGAACATCCGCTGACTACGAGAACTACAAGCATCAACAACGTGAGCCTAATCCTGAGCTTTACCATCGTTTCGGCCTCCTATAGGAAATAAGAATCGATAACCCAAAGGATGCTTTTTGAAACTTTTTTCCACATAATGGAGTCATCAATGAAGGAGTCCAACAAAGGAGTAGGGGGAACTATTTTGTCCAATAAGTCAATGGGTGCAGCAGCAGTTATACTGGATTCGGAAGGACGCATTTTGTTGGTCAAACACAGCTATGGCAAGAACAATTGGGATCTTCCAGGTGGGAAATCGGAGGCGGATGAGTCCGCACAGGGCACCGCTAAGCGAGAGGTTTTGGAAGAAGTAGGACTGAGCGTTGAGATCGGGCAATTAACGGGCATTTATTATGACCCGAACTATGACATGCATCACTTTGTTTTTATTTCAACTAACGATGAGGATCAAAAACCTGAACCGAGCTCACCTGAGATTTTAGAATGTGGATATTACTGGATTGAGGATCTACCCAAACCGGTAAGCGACTTTACGTATAAGCGTATTCAGGATGCATTAAATCCGGATAGGGATGGGCTGTTCCAAACGATAGGACCGAGGCAGTGGATGGAGTAGAAGCTAGCTAACGAGCAACACGAACAGGCCGATGCCGGGAAATTCCCTGCATCGGCCTGTTCGATTCATCGGACTAGTTTCTCGCAGAAGCTATTAGCTCCGGGCTGCCAAATACTCTTCCAGACGATCCCAGGTTTGACGAATGCCTTCCTCCATGCCCATATCAAGCACGGTTTGCAGCTCCTCAGGTGATCCGTAGCGGGAGCGGTTGAGCACTTTTGTGGCGCCGTCCTGTTCTTTGAATGTCGTCATGATGAAGCTTGAAGGAAGCTCCTTATTGACCATGCCCTCGGCATCAGAGAAGTAGTCGGTGTAGGAGAAATACTCCTCTGGACGAACCTCCTCATAAACACCTTTGCCCCAGGATTCCATACCGAAGAAGTCTCCCAGGTTCTCATCAACGCACTTCATACAGTAATGCCAGAAGCCACCGGGCTGCAGGTCCAACGTACATTCCGTCACCGTCCAACCACGAGGGCCCCACCATTGCTTCAACTGCTCCGGTTCCGTGAAGGCTTTGAAAACGAGACTTTTTGGCGCTTGAAAAGTACGCTCCAATACTAACTCATTTCCTTCAACGCGCATTATCATGTTTGATGTCATCCTTATTTCCTCCTCAGGGTTGGTTGAGTTTCATGAACTGGTTTATGAAGATAATATATCTTATTATGAATATTCCTGTCAAGGAATATTCATAATAGAGTTAGATAAAGTGCAACACGGCATCTTGCCGGACGAACGAAAAACCGCGTCTCCGATCCTACCTGTACTCACGAGAAAGAACCGATCGATAGCTGCCTTGATCGGTCCTCTTAAGGTTGTTCCGAGGAGATCAGAGAGGTACATAGCCGCCCACCGTTGGGGCGGGTGGCTCTAGACCAGCTCCTTCAACACTCGCCGGAGCGTTTTGCCGGAGCTGTTTTTCGGCAGCTCCGTGAGAAACTCCACCTGGGTGGGCAGCTTGTATTTAACGAGACTGTTCCGGCAAAAGGCAATAAGCTCCTCGGCGGTCAGCGATTCGTCTTTCCGTACGACAAACGCCTTGACCGCCTCGCCGAGCGATTCATCAGGAACGCCGACGACCGCCGCTTCGAACACGCCGGGGTGCTGGTACAGCACTTCCTCAACCTCGCGCGGATACACATTGAAGCCGCCCACATTGATCATGTCCTTTATACGGTCTACGATGTAAATGTAACCTTCCTCGTCCATCTGAGCGATGTCGCCCGTATAAAGCCAGCCGTCCCTCAGTGCGGCTGCAGTCGCCTCCGGCATGTTGAAGTAGCCCTGCATGACGTTCGGGCCCTGAACGATGAGCTCACCGGCAACTCCCGGCGGCAAGTCGTTGCCATCATGATCGACGATCCGATTTTTAACCTGCGGAATGTCTACGCCTACGGAGCCCGGCTTGCGAACTCCGCCAAGCGGATTGAACGCTGTGACAGGGGAAGCCTCCGACAAGCCGTAGCCCTCGTAGATGACAACCTGAAACCTCTCCTCAAACTTCTGCAGTATTTCTACCGGGAGTGATGCTCCACCTGAGGAGCAGAGCCGGACCGTGGTAAAATCGGCAGCCGAAACTCCAGGAACCTGCAGCATATACGTATACATAGTGGGTACGCCGGAGAACATCGTCGCTTTCTGTTCGCGAATCGCCGTTATGATCTCCACCGGATGGAAACGAGGATGAATGAGAATTGCAGCTCCTACAGCCAGCAGGGCGTTCAGACAAACGGTCAGGGAGTAAATGTGGAACATCGGCAGCACGGCTACTGCGCGATCTTCCTTGGTCACTTGGAACATGGAGTGAACAGACTCCGCATTAGTGGCAAGGTTGCGGTGAGACAGCATCGCGCCCTTTGGCTTACCGGTTGTACCGGAAGTATAGAGAATGACGGCAGTGTCGTCCCCCTTAATGTAAGCGGATTCAATAAATCCCGTCCCACTTTGCAAAAGCTGCTCGAAAGAGTTGTCTCCTCCACCAGCGCCGCAATAGATCGAGCCTTGCAGCTCCGGCAACCGTGGTTGCAGCGCAGCAAACAGTGGCTGTAGCGGTGCCGCAGCGATGGCTGTTTTAGCTCCGCAATTGCCGATAATATAAGCGATTTCGTCCGCTGTGTAGGTCGGATTGACCGGGACGACAACTGCGCCAAGACGAAGCGCGCCGTACAAGGCAATAATAAATTCCGGGCAATTGCCGAGCAAAAGCACGATTTTGTCGCCTTTGCCAATGTTCCGCGCAGACAGCCCGGAGGCGAATTGCTCTACCTGATTCATTAGTTCAGTGTAGGTTGTGCTGTTGCCCTGGAATACATACGCTTCACGGTCAGGATAGCTGGCCGCGCTGTTTTCCAGTACTTCCACCAGATTCCAGCTCATGCATGGTCATCTCCTTTTCCTAAGTTAGGTGCGGGGGCCATGATGATTCACTATCCATCCTATTCGTGGAATCTGCAGCAAATCCCTACTGGTAATATATAGAAAATAAAAATAAGCGAATGGCTGACGCCATCCGCTTATCGGCTGAACTGGTCGCGATGAATACGATGATTAAGGCTAGACTATGCGGAAACCTGCTGGGAGTACGCCTGTGAGGCGAATCAAGCGGACCTGCGCAACGCTCAGGCGTTGGTTGGAGGAGATAAGGGACTCGACATCTTCGCCGCGAAGCAGATCTTCTAGCTCAGGCAAATTGCGGGCGGGGCCAAGGTAGATGCGGAAGTTGCCGCGAAAGGCCGTGCGGGTAAACAGGACGAGACAGGCGTTACGATTATCGGATAAGAAGCGGAGGCTTTCAGGGCCATCAAAAATGTTTTCGAGGTTGCGGATACCAAGGTTTCCACGTCCAATAACGAATTGTCCATTAAAAGATTCATCGGAGAAGAGGGTTAAGCGGGGAAATAAAACTTGGCTTACTTTTGCTTGTTCCATGCGGGGTATCTTCCTTTCAGATGGGTTATTTCAAAAGAAGTGGTTCAAAGTGATAGACTTCGGGATAGGGAGCTAAATCTCCCTGTCACCTTCAGGAAGCCGTCCTGTGCGGCCAATTTCGCGGACCTGCGCCTGAGTCAGGGGCTGATTGGTGGAAATTAAGGATCTGGCACGATCTCCGGCGATCAAATCGTTCAGATCAGCTACATTGTGAACGCCCCCCCGATAGATGCGATAATGGCCGCGGAATCCGGGCTCGGTGAAGACAACGAGCGTAGCACTGGAGCTCATAGAGAGAAATTGAAGGCTCCTTATATCATCCACGCCATCGCTCGTGTTCTCGATACCGATAGTTCCGCGCATAATACGGCTTTCTCCCGTGTAGAAAGCGCCGGAATAAACAGTCAGGCGAGGGGAAATTTGATTGGTTTGAATTGGTTTGATTCGGGGTCCCTCCTTTCATCAGGGGGTTGCTATATTCTATGAAGCTATTGAAGAAAGGTTCGTAGTTGCGAGTCACGGAGTTAGGAACGGATGGAAAAATAGACTCGCCTGCGAGGGATGCCATTCTTTACAGACGCAAAAAAAGCTGTCCGCATATGCGAACAGCCCTCCAAGTTAGGTCATTATTCCGCTTCGCCGACGACGGAGAAACGCTCGTTCCGATGTGCGGCCTGCTCGGCCTCATCTACAATTGCAATTGCATAATCGGCGTAGCTGATGTAGCTCTGGCCTTTGCTGTTGACGATTAGGCGGTCGCCACCCTTCGTATAGGAACCGGTGCGTTTGCCAGCAGGATCGAAAAATGCTGCAGGGCTGAGGAAGGTCCAACTGATGCCCTCTTCCTGCTGCAAGTCAGTCAGATTTTGTCCCTGGCTGGAAGCGGTATGGAGATACTCTTTCGGGAATTCCGCCGTATCCATAACACGAACGCTTTTTGCCTCATCTACATACAGGCTGCCAGCTCCTCCAACGACGATTAACCGAGTTTCCGGTGCTTCCTTGAGCGCTTTGATCAGCAGACGTCCGGCTTCGATATGCTTCTGCTCCTGTCCGTAAACGGCGCCGAAGGCGTTCACGATTACGTCGAATGGCTTCAGATCCGCTCCTGTGAGCTGGAACACTTCCTTCTCAAGGATGTTCAGCGAAAGATTCTTCACTTTGGATGAATCCCGCACAATCGCTGTTACATGGTGGCCGCGACGCTCAGCCTCATCTGCGATTAAGCTGCCCGCCTTGCCGGTTGCTCCAATAATTCCTATTCTCATGTTTGATTGCCTCCTTATAGTTTCAAAACTATTATTCCCAAAGCGACATTAAAAAAAGCCTTTGTTGTAACCATTATGATTACAACAAAAGCTTTTGTCAAACAAATAGAATATCAGCTCACCCGAATAACCGTATCTCCCACAGCAATTGTTCCTGGCTCCAACACGGAGGCATACAGCCCGAACTTCAAGCCAAATGATTCATTCACGGATCGCAGCAGCGATGGATCACGCTCCAGGCTTTCTGGATCGCAGGTAATCATCGAGCAGCGCTCGCAAAAGGAATTCACCTGAACCAAGGCATTGCCGATCCGCAGCTGCGCGCCGATCAGATCGTTTTCGTCCAACTGTGGATCATCCGTTCCAATAAACAGATTCGGTCTGAATCGTAAGGGGTCTACTTCCTTGCCCCATTTTTCTTTCAGGCGGCGCAGTGAAGCATCGGTTATGAGCAAAATGCTGGCTGCATCGACAGATTTAAGACTATTATCCTCACGTCCGGCCTCGCCTTCAACGCTCATAGACATGCGAATACCTGTGACCTGCTCCAGCTCTTCCTGCAGCTGACTATCCCAGGAGAAGGAGCCTCCATGAGGCGATTTTACCTTGATGCCTTCGTCCGTATAGGAGGCTTGATAAAGCAATAGCCCAGGCAGTTTACGGGCTGTATGATAGCTATTCCAGCCTTGCTTGGCCTCATCATAAAAAGAGCAAAATCGGTCACCGAGCAAGCCGTAGCTTTCTACAGCTACCTGTTCCAGGCGTTCTCCTCCCATCGATTTGACCGGATAGCGCCAAATCGCTTCCGTTACTCCAATCTTCATCTGTTGTCCACCTCTTTTTGGCTCAGTATACCGCGAAATATCTCTCGTTGACATTCTATAACGGGATGTTATAATTTGAATAAATTATTCCAGCCATATCCAGATAAGCTATGGAAGGGTGTAGTAACCTGCGGGAGTTGTCTCAGCGAGCCGGCGTTTGGTGTGAGGTCCGGCACAATCGATGCAGGCCAATGGTCCCTTCCGCTTCAGTCCGAACCCGGCATCCGCCGGCAGTAGGCGCTGACGGGTCGTTCTGCCGTTATCACGGGAACCGCGTTAGTCGTTTTGACGCGGATTCAAGGAGCGGCGCATAGCCGAATTTGGGTGGTATCGCGGAGTTACGCACTTCGTCCCTTTGGGGATGAAGTGCGTTTTTTGCGTTTTCTGGAATTTATATTTATATCTTGAGGGAGGGTTAACAATGGCAAACAGAATTGTGTCAGGCATCAAACCAAGTGGCGACCTGAATATTGGTGGATATGGAGGGGCGCTCAGTCAGTTCATCCAGCTTCAGCAGGACTATGACTG
Organism: Paenibacillus herberti; assembly: GCF_002233675.1. GTDB lineage: Bacteria > Bacillota > Bacilli > Paenibacillales > Paenibacillaceae > Paenibacillus_O > Paenibacillus_O herberti. Next base: position 120,689 of record NZ_NMUQ01000003.1, read on the forward strand.
CTTTTTCTTCATCCCGGATCTCCATGCGATCACGGTGCCGCAGCCGCCGGATGTGCTTCAGCGTCGGACTCGTGATATAGCCGCACTATACCTTGCAGCGGGAATTGATCCCGGCAAATCAGTTCTTTTCCTGCAGTCCCAAGTGCCGGCCCATGCCGAGCTGGGCTACTTGCTGCAGACGTTAGCGGTTATGGGCGAGCTAGGACGGATGACGCAGTATAAGGACAAATCGGATGGGAAAAGCTCCGTCAGCTCCGCACTATTCACGTATCCGGTGTTAATGGCGGCTGACGTTCTGCTCTATCGTACTACCCATGTACCGGTCGGCGACGATCAGCTGCAGCATCTTGAGCTGGCACGAGACTTGGCGAGACGCTTTAACCAGCGCTTTGGAGTGGAGCTTTTTCTGGCGCCGGAGCCTATTATCGGAATGATCGGCAGCCGCATCATGGGGCTGGATGATCCTTCGGCCAAGATGAGCAAAAGCAATCCTAACACCAACAGCTGTGTCATGCTGATGGATTCTCCCGAGCTGATCCGCCGAAAATTCGCAAAGGCAGTCACAGATTCTGAAGGAATTGTTCGTTATGATTGGGAGAGCAAACCTGCGGTAAGCAATCTGGTCGAGATCTATGCTGTGTTCAGCGGATTGAGCGTAGAGGAAATTGAACGTCGTTACGATGGCAAAGGCTACAGCAGCTTCAAGAGTGAACTGGTCGATGTAGTTATAGAGAAGCTTGTGCCGCTGCAGGCTCGGTACCATGAATGGATCGGTTCCCCGGAGCTAGATCGGATTCTGAAGGAGGGAGCACAGCGGGCCGCTGCGGAGGCGGCCCCGGTGCTTGCTGAAGCCAAACGAGCAATGGGATTTGCGTCGTTTTGAGTTCGATTACGGGTAGCGCTCATTTTCCGTGTTATTTTGCTGAGCCGGACTGCAGATTTCCCGCTTAATAGGCTATAATGGGAGAAAAGGGCTTAACCAATGCAATGTGCGGGAGGGAACGACAAAATAATGACGGATAAAGTGAAAATTTTCAGTGGATCTTCCAATATTCCGCTTGCCAAGAGCATTAGCGATCAACTCGGTATTCCACTTGGCGAGGTGACGCTGAGCCAGTTCGACAACGGGGAGCTGTACGTTTCCTACGGTGAGCCGATCCGTACCTGCCATATCTTCATCGTGCAGTCATTGTCCGATCCGGTCAACGAGCACTTCATGGAGCTGCTCATTATGATCGATGCTGCGAAACGTGCTTCGGCGAAGACGATTAACATTATCATGCCGTATTATGGCTATGCTCGGCAGGAGCGCAAGCGTCATCCACGCGAGGCGATTTCGGCTAAGCTGGTCGCAGACCTGCTGGATACCGCAGGTGCTTCTAGGATCATTACGCTTGATCTGCATACTGCGGCGATTCAGGGCTTTTTCAACTTCCCAGTGGATCATCTGACCGCGCTTGACGAGCTGACTGAATACATCCGCAGCAAAAACATTGAGAACCCTGTTATCGTGTCTCCGGACGCTGGCCGGGCCTCCACGGCGGAAAAGCTGGCCAACTATCTCCAAGCTCCGTTCGCGATGGTGGTGAGCAATCACGACAACCATACCGGCGAGGAGAAAATGCATGTTATCGGTGATGTGAAGGACAAAACCCCGATCGTAATCGAGGATATCATCGATACGGGTCGTACGTTGTTCAACGTCGTTGAGAAGCTGGTCGAGAAGGGCAGCCGCGACGTTGTTGTTGCCGCTACACACGGTCTCTTTTCTCAGGATGCGCTGGAAGGCCGCTTGAACCATCCGCATATTCGAGAAATTATCGTGACCGACTCGATCCTTCAACAAGCGAGCCGGTCGGAGAAGCTGACCGTCATCCCGATGGCCAATCTGTTCACCGAAGCGATTCGCTCCAACATCTACGGCGGCTCTATCGCCACGTTGTTTAAGAACCGCGGGATTTAGATATTGTGGAAGTCTGCGTGCCCCGGGGGGCCGCAGTGAACGGAATAAACTCCGTTGACATCACATCAGAGAAGGAATAAAATAATGGTAATAGATCCCACCCGCGCCTCTTAACAATGCGAAAATAGGGTGGGACATTTTATTTTAGGGAGACTTTATATGACTAACTCGCCCCCAACCATTTTAGTAATTCTAATAAACATTTAAACTTCATAAAACCTCATAAAAGATTTGAATAAGATTATTGATAAATCGTTACTACTTAGGTACCTCTAAATTTAGCTAGGGCGCACTATTCGGATGACCGGATCCCGTTTGACAACAACAAGCGAAGCAAGAAATCAAGCGAAGCGAGAAACTAAGTGAAGCGAGAACCCAAGCGAAGCGAGACTTGTGATTGGCTGTTGTCAAACAGAAGGTTTCCGGGAGTTTTCGAACGACGGAAGGAGCCCGGCAATTCGCTCGAATGCGCAGTTTGGTTTCGACGATCATGAAGCAGTATCAGGAGCTGCTCCCTTCGCTTGTCTCAGCGATCATGAAGCAGTAGCAAGGAGCTGCTCCCTTCGCCTGTTTCAGCCTTGTCGGGGCAACTGCGGCTTAAATAGGCCTAAGTCGTAACCAAGTCAGTCTCCTATTGATGTGGTCATGCACAATTTGTATGATTTTTCACTCAACATGCATTCGGGCCGTGCTGATTTCTTGGATTTTGTACGATAAATCATTCAAAATGGCTGGGCATAGGCGACGAAAGCTGAGCTTTGTATGTTTTATCACACAAAGTATTGAAAAGAGGCGGCTATAAACCGAATTTTATACGATAAATCGTACAAAAAAAGTTGCGTTGCGCACGAAAGCCGAGTTCAAACCCTATTTAATTCAAATCGAGAGGAGAAGCACGCCCCGATAAATCTAAAGATCTATTTATACAAAACCGCTGTGCTCATTACAGTCGCCTTTATGACCATCCATTGAGTATTAAGCCCAAATTGTTTCATAAAGGCTCAATAACACGTGAAGATTGGACAGGTTGGGTAATAAAACTTGCAGCACTTGAAAAATATCCAGAAGTGGACGTCAATAGAATTGGTTTCCCATCGAATTAGGAAAAACTTTTGCTCAAACCCTAACTTGTTTAGGGTTTTTCTTTTAGGCTAGTAACAGCTTAGTCAAAAAAAGAAGGGAGACGAGGCCATGCTCATTTATTTTCTCATGCTGTTTTTGGCGGGCCTTGCCGCTTTACTTGGAAGGCCGAAGGAACCGATCAACCGCTGGGCAACTGCGTTTCTTTGGTTAGCCTCGATCGGCGGGATCGCGCCATGGGCGGAACAGAAGGGGTGGACGGACGCGGCCTCCGTGTTGGAGCTGCTCAATACTTGTTTGACGCCTTGGGCGGCGCTCATGTTCTGCCTGGCCTATAGCAGTTTGCTTCGCACAACCCGTGGTTGGTGGCTGGCTGCGCTCGGGATGCTTGTTCTGCCTGTGGTTTCGATGATGGAAGCGTGGAGGAGTGGGCATGAACCGAATTATATGCTGCTGCTACTATGGACAGCTCCATACTATATTGGAGCTTGTGCGAGTTTAATCCTCTCATTGAAGCGGGAACAGGACAGGTATAAACGGCGCTCTCGCATGATCATGGCGGTCATTATTGTACCGACGCTGCTGGCTGTTCTCATTTTGTTCAACATTGGGCGGACGGTGTCGCCGGAGTTTGATTTTTTCCGCTATGTATCGTTCTTCATCTTCTTCTCGATGGGGGCGGCGGTTGTCGGGTTGTTCCTATATGGTGTGCTTGGCATTCGGCTGAAGCTTGAGCGAGATCCTCTGGAGAGCGCAATACGGACGGCGAGTATGGGGGCATCAATGCTGAATCATTCTCTCAAAAATGAAATCGGCAAAATCAGTCTCGCCTCCGACCTGCTTCGGCGGCAGTTGGATCGGCTGGAATCGGCGCGTGAAGCGCCTGAGCTTCCAGGGAAGCCGGTGTCACAGATGGCTGCGTATGAAGCTGCCGAGCTTTCAGGGAAGCCAGTGTCGCAGATGGCTGCGCATGAAGCGAGTGAGCTTCCAGGGAAATCAGTTTCGCAGATGGTTGCGTATGAAGCGAGTGAGCTTCCAGGGAAATCAGTGTCGCAGATGGTTGCGTATGAAGCGAGTGAGTTTTCAGGGAAGTTAGTGTCGCAAGCGGCTGCGCATGAAGCTGCCGAGGAGCAGCTGGAACAGATCGCCCGCTCGACCGGGCGAATGTTGGAAACGGTGGGCCGCATCCAGTCGCAGATGAAGGAAATTATCTGGCAGGAGGAGCCACTGCAATTGCCTGAGCTACTGCAGCGGGCAATGGAACGGAGCAACCCGCTGGCTGAGGCGCGAGGTGTACGGCTGCAGCTGGAGCTGGCGGAATGCCCGGAGTGGCTGGCTGCGGATGCGTTTCATTTGGAGGAGACGCTTGTCAATGTGCTTACCAATGCCATAGAAGCGACACCGCCAGAAGGGCAGGTGCTACTGGACGCATTCCGGGGGCCGCGGTATGCGGTCATCCGAGTGTTGGATACGGGGAGCGGCATTTCGACGGATCGGCTTGCGCATGTATTTGATCCTTTTTTCAGTACCAAAAGCGGAAGGCTCAACTACGGCATCGGTCTGTCCTATGCTCATCAGGCGATGCGAATGGCCGGAGGCAAAATCAAGCTAGCACCCCGGGAAGATGGAGGCACGCAGGCCGAACTGCTGCTGTCGGTTCGCAAGCTGTTGACGGCTGAGTCGCCGGAAGAGGAGGCAGGGCAATGATGAAGGATAGCGCAAGGGAGTCCGGTGCTAGAGGTGGAAACGGAGAGTGCGGGGAAAACGGGGAGCATGGAGAACACGGAGCAAAAGGAGAGGATGGGGAGCAAGCTAGGCTCAAAGAGCACGGAGAGCACGGAGAGCACGGAGAGCACGGGGAGCACGGAGAGCATGGAGAGCACCAAGAGCACGGTGCAGACGGGAAACAACGAGAACATGGAGCAACGGTGGAGCGTCTAGAACAAAGAACACCCAGGGAGCGCCTAGAACACGAAACAACCGGAGAGCGCCGAGAACAAGGAACACCTGGGGAGCGCCGAGAACACGAAACAACCGGAGAGCAACGAGAACAAGGAACACCTGGATTGCCTTTACAACATAACTCGTCCAACATTCTGCAATCGAACCTTTCGCCGATCCGTGTGCTCGTCGTTGAGGATGATCCAGAGTGGGTTCGCTCATTAAGCCTCTATCTTGATGTGGAGCCCGATCTGCTGGTCGCCGGGTGGGCTCCTGGACCGGAGCAGGCGCTGGCAGCAGCTCGCTCGCTGGAATATGACGTAGTGTTGATGGATATTCAGCTTGGCGATGGGGTGCAGGATGGCATCGCAACGGCGGCTGACCTTCTGGAAATCCGGGAGGTTCCAGTCATCATGCTGACTTCCGTTGGGGAAGAGAAGGCAATGACGAGATCTTTTAGCGCGGGAGCGGTCAGCTATGTGGAAAAAAGCCGCTATGCCGACCTCCCGGCGGCAATTCGTATGGCAGTACATCAGCCGGTGCCGATGCAGGCGTTGCTCAAAGAATTTCGCCGGCTGAAACGGGAAGAGAAGCTCCAACCGCTTACCGCTGCGGAGAGGGAAGTGTTCGAGCTGATCGAGGAAGGACGCACCCAGCCAGAGATCGTCCGTCGCCTGTTCAAAAGCGAAAGCACGCTCAAAAACCAGGTGAACCGCATCCTCAAAAAGCTCGGCGCACGCAGCAGCCGGGAAGCGGTACGCCAGGTTCGGCGCGGTGATACGGACAGTGAGGCGGGTCATAGTGGAGATTTTAAGGAAGATGGAAAATCCTAATTTGTTCTACTCCAGTGTGAACTAATGGATGAATTGAATGATGACTCAAGTAGCCAAAGTTACTTGAGCGCGTCAAAAGCGGCTCCGACGAGTAAAGCAAGTAGTCGAAGTTACTTGAGCGCGTCAAAAGCGGCCCCGACGAGCCAAGCAAGTAGTCGAAGTTACTTGAGCGCGTCAAAAGCGGCCCCAATGAGTAAAGCAAGTAGTCGAAGTTACTTGAGCGCGTCAAAAGCGGCTCCGACGAGTAAAGCAAGTAGTCAAAGCTACTTGAGCGCGTCAAAAGCGGCCCCGACGAGTAAAGCAAGTAGTCGAAGTTACTTGAGCGCGTCAAAAGCGGCCCCGACGAGCCAAGCAAGTAGTCGAAGTTACTTGAGCGCGTCAAAAGCGGCCCCGACGAGCCAAGCAAGTAGTCGAAGTTACTTGAGCGCGTCAAAAGCGGCCCCGACGAGCCAAGCAAGTAGTCAAAGCTACTTGAGCGCGTCAAAAGCGGCTTCGACCAGCAAAGCAAGTAGTCGAAGTTACTTGAGCGCTCCGGAAGCGGCCCTGACGAGTAAAGCAAGTAGTGGAAGCTACTTGAGCGCGTCAAAAGTGGCCCCGACGAGTAAAGCAAGTAGTGGAAGTTACTTGAGTGCGTCAAAAGTGGCCCCGACGAGTAAAGCAAGTAGTCGAAGTTACTTAAAAGACGGCTCGCATCCACCTAAGGCTTACCCCACATCCCGGATGAAAGCTTCATCATCCCTTTCCCGACACTGTTAGGCCTACAACAGGTAGGCCTTTTTGGCGTTTCCAGGCCTACAAAAGAGGGGCCTGCCGCTAAATGCCTCTCAGAGTTACGATGAAAGCAGAACAAAGGCCTGGAGCAATTTCGAACAGTTTCGAGCAACTTAGAGGATCTCGGAGCATCCAAGCCGACAGGAGTTGAGAGGCCATGAACCATTCCATAAAAGCAGTTGCGTTAGTAGACGGAACTTGTGCGTTATGTAGCGGGCTGACTCGTTTCGCGGCGCGACGGGACCCGGAAAAGCAGCTGCGTTTTGCTGCCCTACAGTCGGAGGAAGGACAGTTGTTGCTGAAGAAGAGCGGTTTAGACCCGGATCGCCGGGACACCTTTGTACTGCTGAAAAACGGCCGAGGATACACGCGCTCCTCCGCTGCGCTGGAGCTAATGGGCCTGCTGCATGGAGGCTGGCCTCTGCTGCGCATGCTCAAAATCGTCCCGCTAAATCTTCGAGACGCAGTTTACAAGCTTATCGCAGCTTCGCGTCATAAGCTAGTTCCCAACTCGGCAAATGAGGGACACAGCTGTCAAATAACAGATGCTCGATTGCTTCAGGAACGCGTCCTCGACGGCGAACAGGCAACGAGAGAGTTTTGGCAGCAACAGGAAGCGTTAGCGGCGCATGAGCTAGAGGATGACCAAGGTAGGCGGTGACGAAAATGACGATTAGTATAGGCCGCCCCAAACCTATTTACGTAGAGCAATCCATGCGCTGCTCCATGGAACAGCTATGGCTCCATACCCAGCAGCCGGAGCTGCATGAGCGCTGGGATTTGCGATTCAGCTCTATTCGTTATTTGCCCCGAAAAGAAGGGGAGGCCCAGCGCTTTCACTATACAACGCGGATTGGTTTCGGATTGTCCATCAGCGGTAGCGGGGCCACCCGTGACCATGAGGAGCCCGACGGCTGCAAGGTTTCCGCCCTTCAATTTGCCTCGCCGCAGCCCATTTCACTAATTCGCAGCGGAGCCGGGTTCTGGCGGTATGAGCCATCCGATGATGATGGAATCCGCTTTTTGACTCGGTACACCTACACCAATCGGTTCGGCTTTGTTGGTTCGCTGTTGGACCATATTGTGTTTCGGCCGCTGATGGGCTGGGCAACTGCCTGGAGCTTCGATCGTCTTCGCCTCTGGCTGGAAAAAGGCTGGTCCCCGGAGCTAACGCTGCGAATGGCGCTGCTGAACGCGATTTCCCTCCTGCTGCTCTCTGGCTTATGGCTTTACGAGGGCCTGGTGCCAAAGCTGTTTCTGCCATCCCGCACTGAACTGGAGCTGCTCGCTAATCTCGGCTTCTCCCCAGAGGGCTCGATCTTCGCTCTGACAGGTTTAGGCCTGCTGGAGGCAGCAATCGGCGTCTCCTTACTTCTCATCCGCTCTACCATGTTGATTCGCCTTCAAGGACTGATGCTTCTGCTGTTGGTTGCCGGAGCTTTTATTTCAAGCCCAGAACAGCTTGCGGAGCCGTTTAACGCTTTGACGCTCACCGTTCCGATGCTTGGGCTGACGGCTGTCTGCTTGCTGGCACGGCCCTTTGCTCCTCAGGCGGGTCGCTGTCTCAGGAAGCCAGCTTCGCGCAGAACTTCGTGATAATTCCACCGATCCTTTTTTATTTGAAAGGAGAGTTTTATATGCAAAGTCTATTTGTTAGTGCTCCAGCCATGAAACCCGTGGAAGTCCCGTCCCCTCGGAACTCTTTGCTTCGGTTGTTGAATCAGCAATCCATTTATGAAAAAGCTCTTGGTTCACGCTTTAACGAGCTGCATCCGCTTATCCGCGAAAGATTCTCGCTCCACAGCGGTTCCGGTCTCGCCGCCAGAGGCGAGGGAATTATGCATTCGATCTGGTACAGCAAGCTTGCCGCGCTGCCGCTCCAGATCGGGACGTATCGCAATATTATGTTCCCGGAGAGCGGGACAGAGATTCCTTTTTCCATCGAAAACTACGCCTACCGCGACACTGTCGGCCGGGAAACGGTCACATGGGTTCGCAAGTTTCGCTTCCCGCATCGGGTTCGCCGCTTCGATGCTACGATGATATACAGCCGCGAGCGCGGCTGTATCGTTGATTACCTTGGCAACAGGCAGCATTTGGCGGTCGATATCGAGGCCGAGCCTTCATCGGAAGGTGGCATTCGTATCCGCTCGGGCTCTCAGCGGTTTTATGAAGGGTGGCTGGGGTTCCGTTTTCCCGATTCGTTCACGGGCCGGGCTGATGTGCATGAATGGTATGATGAGCGGCTGGAGCGCTTCCGTATTGAAGTAAGGGTGCGCAGCCCGCTAATCGGGGACGTTTTCCGGTATGAAGGCAGCTTCCGCAACACGATGTTGGTGCTAGGTTCGGCGGCTCCACCGGCAGATGTGCTGCCCCTGCGCATCGAGCGCCGGGAGTAGCGAACGGTCTTGCTGTTCGGAACAAAACGGTACTCCCTCCGATTAGATAGGCTCCAGGACGGCACGCCGCAAAGCTCAGCTCTTACCGTCCCCCGTGCCAGGCCCTCCTCTCAAGAGAAGGGCCATCTTCTATGTTCTATTCCTAATTACAAGTCGTAAATAGTCAATAGTGGCTCGAGTAGGGGGAACGATGACGACGTATCGAACGCTCCATTGGTAATGACGTCACTGAAATAAGTATTGATTCCTGCAAAACTCACCATCGAAAATCTGAGTCCGCCCACGTATTGGTTATTTACACTTGCGATGTAAGTAACGGTACCGGTGCTTCTAGTGAATGAAGAGGTCAAATTGAAGTGGATCTCGACACCGGGAGGAATCAGGCTCATGGGATAAGGTTGTGCCACGCTCCCCTCAATACTTACGCGGTCGAACGTTATATTTTGCGTGTTGTTGAGAATATCGAAACCTCTCGTGGCTGTAATGGAAGACGAGCCGTCGTCTGGCGGGGGTATGTTTACAGTATTTACAGCACAGGTAACAATGACCAGTAAAATAAACAGAACTAGAATGATCCCCATGTTGGATCCTTTTAACTTGTTGACTCCTTCGCGTTCATAACTCATGTCTATGTCTCCCCCAATAAAAGATTCTCGTAACATAGTATGAGAATGGAAGAGAAACGGACTATGGCAGATGCCCTGGTCGTTTTGATCAAGCCTTCATATGAATATGAGAGATCTCTTCTTCATCGTACAAAGACGAAAGTTTACAACTCTTTCCTGCGATAGCTTTCATAGAGCTAAAGAGAAGAAGTATGTATGATTGATGAGGGAGTTTTTATCTCATGACCGGAGGTCAGAGAACAATTTGTTTTATCCGGAAGGAGCGTGCCACTTGGAAAAGGTTTATTTTCAAAACGCTCCGTCTGTTTACGAGAAAGCCCATCAGCTTTATCTGACTGAATCCGCCCGCATCCGAGCGCTGCTGCCCGAAGCCGATTTGCAGCATATAGGTAGCACGGCCGTGACGGGAAGCTGGACCAAAGGGGATCTCGACATTCAGGTTCGGGTGACGAAAGATCAGTTCGACAATGCCGCGAGCATGCTCTTTCGCATGTATGACATTAATGAAGGCAGCGACTCAACCGACAGTTTCAGATCGTTCAAGGATGATGAGATGAACCCGCCTCTTGGTGTGCAGCTAACGGTCATCGGATCAGAAGTTGATTTTTTCTATAAAATACGTGACGTGATGCGCATCAACGACAGCTACAGACAGCAGTACGATGATCTGAAGCAGCGCTTCCAGGGCGGAGACATGGAGGCATATCGCGCTGAGAAGAATGAGTTTTTTGCTTGGCTGATGGAAACGCCGGAATATAGCAAGCTCGACGCAAAAAGGGATACGGGAGCGTAGAGGCAGGGACGGTAGATTTAAATCAAGATGGTAGACTTTCGGGTTATGATCAAGCGGAATCGTCGCTCTTTATTACGCCGACCAACTGAATCCGCTGCGCATCGAGCGCAGGGAACGAATGTCAAAGAACCGCCCTGGCAGCAGGGCGGCTTTAGGTTTTTACTCCAACGGAACCTGAACGGTGATGTCATAAGGCTTTTTGAAGTAGACTTCCTCGATATACAAATATTCCGGTTCTTCCTTCGTATCAAAGATAAGCGTCTTCTCGTAAAGGGATTTTCCATCCGATTGTTTGACATAATTTCCAGGCTTGGATGTTTTCACAGGCACAAGCCCGGATTTCGTTCCAAGGGATATGCCCTTTGGTATAATTTCAAACGTATCATAAGTAAGAGTCAACTGGACGTCGGCAGATGTTCGAGATAGATCCTTTACTCTTATTTGCTTACCTCCAACGTCAAATACCTGATCTTTAGACGAGGTGAGAGGAATGTTGCGTTCGATTCGCTTGTAGCTAGGCAGCTCCTTCACTTTAATTTCCAGCGAATGTAGCGGCTGTGGCAGCTCCTCGTATATCAGACTAATTCCGATTTTGTTATCCTTCAGTAAATTATTGATTTGCCTACTTGTGGAACTTACTGGAATCCCGTTGGCGATAAGCTCCATGCCATCTAGAGTACCGTCTACCATCATGAAATGATCCGTATCCTCGATAGCGGTGAAAGTTCCCTTGATTTCTGTCATGGTCGGAGTGGCAATAATGGATTCAATAGAAAGCGTCCCTATATCCGTCAGGAAATCTTTATTAAACGTCTGCTCAATATTTGATTTCAAAGCTTTATTGGGATCGTAAGTGAAGGTTATATTTTCTAATTTCCTTGTACCATCGTTGAATTCAATCCAGAATTGCATCGTAAGTTTTTTGGAGAATGGACTTACAGGGGTAAATTCATGATAACCCTTGTATTCCGTTTTATTTTCATTAAATCTGGAAGAGCCCCCTGTCGAGTCGGAATCCGTCAAAAGGCCCTTAACACGGGTAGGATGAAAATCGATACTATCAGGGGCATGGTCCTCTACCTTCAACCCATCCGAATTACGCAGCGTATAATACACAATCAATTGATTGGCGTCCGACATCAGCCTGTTAATCGTCAACGTAGTACCGTCCTCATAGGTTTTGCTTTCATTAAGGGACTGCCCCAGACCCTCTTCGTTCAGCTCCTTCAAGCTGCCGCCCACAATCCCGTCAAATCCGAGGAGCAGCTTCCCATAATAGGAGAATGCATTATATTGATTGCCCGACACGAGAAATACAATCAGCACAACTGCGACGATTTTCCAGAGCGATCCAATTCGTCTCGGCCTTACCGGAGCAGCTCGGTTCACTCTCCTGGTCAGGCTGCCACTCATCAACCAACACCAGCTTGTTTCGCTTATGTAACATGCTCTTGCAGCCATTCGCTAAGATCGTTTTGCTCCAGCTGTAAAAAACCTCTGGGTCTCTAAGCTGATCAATCTTTTCATAAACTCTTACAATCATGTCCTCCATGGCATCCATGGCGTCATTGGCGTTGCCCATATAGCTGAAAGCCAGCTTATAATAAGATTCCTTTTCCAAAAGGATTAAATGAAGAAGTGCTTCCTTATCTCCCTTTTTTGCTTTTTTTACGTAACGCATCAGGCTCATTCCTTAGCCTCCTTCCTCTATAAGAGTCATGCCCCCAAGGAAAAGTTCATTTCTCTGCGGTGATTTATTGCATATGGCGGTTGCGCGTAAGTACCTTTTATTTCATCGATAGAGTTGGGTTATACTAGAAAAAGATTGTTCAAGTAATTACATCTTCCGGGAGGTGCTCGGGTCAACTCATGGAAAAGGTTCTAACGTCTCTGGGCAAATTCCGGCTGGCGGCCGGGGTTGCCCTCTTCATGATGCTGCTGGAGCTAGCCGTAGAGCTATCTCAGCCTTACATCATCTCCCGCATCATCGACGACGGCATCCGCGAGGGAAACATATCCGTTGTCTGGTTATGGGGCGGCATCCTGACGGGAGGCGCGTTCCTGGCATTCGCCGCCGGAATCGTCGGCTCCTATTATGCGGCCTATGCTAGCCAAGGCTTTGGCTACGATCTGCGCGAAAGGCTGTATACGAAGGTGCAAAACTTCTCCTACGAGGTATTCAGCCGCTTCGCTTCCTCCTCACTCATCACTCGCCTGACGGGCGACGTGAGTCAGGTGCAGGAAACGATTTTCATGGGGCTGCGCTTTATGACTCGGATTCCGCTGCTCGTGGCGGGCAGCGTCATCATGGCGATGATGATCAACCTCAAGCTTGGACTTATTCTCGGAGCATCCGTCCCGCCGCTGCTGTTGTTCGTTTGGTGGATGATCCGCCGGGCGGGTAAGGTGTTCCGTATGGTGCAGCAGCGGCTCGACAAGGTCAATGGCGTCATTAGCGAAAATCTGACCGGCATCCGCCTTATCCGCGTGTTTGTGCGAATGGGCCACGAGAATCGCCGTTTCCAGGAAGCAAGCTCCAATCTCATGCGCGGCACAGTAGGGGCGCTGAAGCTGACCGAGTCGACGCTGCCTTTCATCATGCTGCTCGTCAATGCCGCGGTTATTCTCATCCTCGCGTTCGGGAGGATCGACATTGCCGCAGGCGCGGCTACCGAGGGCGAGACAGTCGCCGTCGTCAATTATGCGCTGCGCACTATTGGCGCGATGAGCATGCTGGCGTGGATCGCGGCGATGTTCTCGCGTGCAGGAGCTTCAGCGCAGCGCATCCGCGAGGTGCTGAATGCGGACGCCGACGGACCGCAGGGAGAAACATCCGGCGACGGGCCGCTGACTGGCTCCAGCGTGGAGTTTCGCGGGGTATCGTTTTCCTACCCCGAGAGCGATCGTGCTGTTCTGGAGGAGATCAGCTTCCGCGTCGGGGCGGGGCAGCGCATCGCCATCATGGGAGCGACCGGCTCCGGCAAGTCATCGCTTGTGCAACTGATGCTGCGTTTGTACGATCCGGATGAAGGGCAGATGCTCATCGGAGGCGTCGATGCCCAGCAGTTGGATGTCCGCTCGCTGCGCGGGGCGATCGGTTATGTTCCGCAGGAAGCAGTCCTTTTTTCCGGTACGGTTCGTGAAAATATCGCTTGGGGCCGACCCGACGCGACCGACGAAATGATCGCGCAAGCAGCCCACGCTGCTCAGCTGCATGAAACTATTCTCGGGCTGCCGCAAGGGTATGACACCCGGCTTGGACAACGCGGCGTCAATCTGTCCGGTGGACAGAAGCAGCGACTGTCGATTGCTCGTGCGCTTGTGCGCGAGCCGCAAATTCTCATCCTCGATGATAGCACGAGTGCGCTGGATGTGAAGACCGAGGCTGCGCTGCTGCAGGCGTTGGAGGGAATGAACTGCACCACCTTCCTCATTACGCAGAAGATCAGTTCAACCGCCTCCGCCGATATCATCCTGCTGCTTGAAGAAGGGCGATTGACGGAGTCCGGGCGGCATGAGGAGCTGCTGCGAGAATCCGGGCTCTATCGCCGCATCTATGAGTCGCAGTATGGAAAGGAGGCGCGCCATGCTTAAGGGACTTCTAGAGCCTTTCCGCGTTCCTAAGCCGGATACGGATAGTGTGGCCGCGTTGCCGGAAGTGGCGCAGGGCGGAGGGCATAAGGGGGGCAAACGCCCCAAGCAAAGGGCCAAAAACATGTCCGGCACACTGGAGCGCCTATGGGGCTATCTCGCTAAACGTAAGCTAAAGCTGTTTGCGGTGCTGGCGCTCGTTGCGATCAGCTCTGGCCTGGCCCTGCTCGGGCCGTACTTGATCGGTCAGGCGGTTGACCTTTACCTGAAGATGGGGGACAGCGCGCCGGGGATTCCTTGGGGCTGGTTCCTGGCTGCGCTTGGCGCGGTGTATGTACTGACTTCCGTTGTGTCCTGGACACATAATATCTGGATGATTTCGATCGCTCAGGAGACGGTTTATCGGCTGCGGACGGATCTTTTTGCGCATCTGCATCGACTTCCGATTCCCTTCTACGGGCGCAGGCAGCAGGGCGAGATCATGAGCCGTTTAACCAATGACGTCGAAAATGTCAGCTCAACCCTGAATAGCTCGGCGATTCAAATTTTTTCCAGCGTGCTGACACTAGTTGGCACCGTCTCGGTTATGCTGTGGCTAAGCCCGTTAATGACGCTCGTTACTTTCACGGTCGTGCCAATCATGGTCTTCGGGATGCGCTGGATCACCAAGCGGACCGGTCCGTTATTCAAAGTGCGTCAGCGCAGCCTCGGCGAGCTGAACGGATATATTGAAGAGACGCTTTCCGGGCAGCGCATCATTAAGGCTTTTTCACAGGAAGAACGGGTGCAGGGCGAGTTCCGCGAACGCAATGAGAGCATCCGAGTTGCCGGTTTCTGGGCGCAAACGATCTCCGGTTTCATTCCTAAATTGATGAACAACCTCAATAACCTTAGCTTCGCTCTCATCGCTGGCGTTGGCGGTATCCTTGCGGTGCGTGATGTCATTACAGTCGGCACGATTATCGTGTTCGCCGAGTATTCCCGCCAGTTCACCCGGCCGCTCAACGATCTCGCCAACCAATGGAATACGCTGCTGTCGGCTATCGCCGGTGCGGAGCGGGTATTCGAGATTATGGACGAGGAGCCTGAGGAGCGCGAGAACAGCGGAGCGGTGGCCTTGGAGCGTGTAGAGGGAGAAGTCCATTTTGAAAATGTCGGCTTCGCCTACGAAGAGGGCCGCCCGATTTTGTCAGGCGTAACCTTCCAGGCTAAGCCTGGCGAGATGATCGCCCTTGTTGGTCCCACTGGCGCGGGCAAAACGACGCTCATCAACCTGCTGTCGCGTTTTTATGAGCCGACCGAAGGACGCATCACGCTGGATGGACGCGATCTCTCGACGATTCGCCGCGACAGTCTGCGCTCGGGGATGGCATTTGTGCTGCAGGACTCGTTCCTGTTTGCAGGTACGATTCGAGAGAATATCCGTTATGGCCGGCTGGACGCTGCCGATGAAGAGGTCGAGGCGGCGGCGAAGCTCGCCAACGCTCATGGTTTTATCGTCAGGCTGAAGGGTGGCTACGACAAAATGCTGAGCGCCGACGGCAACGGCATCAGCAGCGGCCAGCGCCAGCTGCTTGCCATTGCCCGCGCCATTCTCGCTAATCCGTCCATGCTCGTGCTGGATGAAGCGACCAGCAGTATAGACACCGTGACGGAGATCAAAATCCAGGAGGGACTGCAGCGACTTATGAGCGGCCGCACCAGCTTTGTCATCGCTCATCGGCTCGGCACGATCCGCGAAGCTGACCGCATTCTCGTCCTGAAGGACGGACGGCTGCTGGAGCAAGGCTCGCATGATGAGCTTTTGAGTCAGGGCGGATTTTACAGCGAGCTGTACAACAGCCAGTTGAGACGCGAGACGGCGGGAGCTGTGGAGGGAAGCGGGGAGCTTGGCGGTAATGGAGCTAACAGCGGAGGTGCATCTCCGACCGGAGAAGCTGCTCTCGAAGCTACGCAGCATGGAGAACGTTGCAGTGAAGCTTTGCAGGAGGCAGTTGCGCCGCATGGCAGCGGAGCAACTTCCCCGGATGCTGCGGAGACCGACGTGGCTGCGAGTGCAGGGCCGAAAGCGTAGCTCGAGACAACCGACAAGGATTATTTACCATGCAGGCTCCTACATAAGGGGCCTGTTTTTTATTAGACACATCATTTACTTTTGAGATTTTTATTTTATTATCCCGATCAAACTTCGACGGGTTACAGCTATGATGCACAAGGAAACTACGTCGAAACGTCTACTGATGCTTCCGGCGTCGTAACTGTAACCAAGTCTGATGCGCTTGGCAACGTTCTGGAGCAGAAGGATGGAAAAGGTAACCTCACCGGATTCCAATACGACAAGCTTTCCAGACTTGTACAGGCAACAGAAGCGGACGGCAGCATGACCAACTATGGCTATGACCTGGTTGGCAATCTGACCGAAGTTAAGCTGAATACAAAGCCGTAGAAAGTCTCACTTATAATGGACAGAACCAGCCGCTCTCTTTTACGAACGCTTTAGGCAAAACAACGACTTATAGCTATGATGCAAATGGCAATCGGAAAGAGACAAAAACGCCTAACGGCGACAACATCAGCTATACTTATACGGCTCTGAATCAATTGGACATCAAAACAGCCGGTGAAATTAGCTGGGACTATGATTACGATACAAACGGAAACTTGAAATCGGTCAACAATAATTGGAGAAGCTTTTTGTATTTTGATGACGGTCAGGTCAAACAAGAAGTCGATCGCGGCAACACAAAAGGTTACCTTTATTACGACAATAATTGGCTGAAGAGCTTGACCTACTCGGCGCCTGGAAGCCCTGCATCAACGCTGGAGTACGTATACACTGATTCGGGCGAGCTGAAGACGCTGACGAAAGACAAGCAGTCTTTAATAACGTTCCACTATAACGATACGGGTAGCTTGACTGCTGCGGATAGAGCCAACGGCATATCGACGGCCGCGTCGTATGAAGCCGGTAAGGACCAATTGAGGTCATACGGTACCTACCAAAAAGACAAAACGCCGATTTACGAGCAAACCTTTACGTATGATCGCAATGGAAACGTCGAGACAATTCAGTCTCAGCAGGGAACAGTCCGTTACACGTACGATGAAAAAGATCAGCTTACCAAAGAGGTGCTGGCAGACGGTACCGAAATATCGTATACGTATGACAAGCTTGGCAATCGAACATCTAAATCGATTCTAAAAGCAGGACAAACGACAAGCACAACGTATACTTTCAACAACAAAGGCAGTCAGCTGAGTGCGGTTAATGGTCAGGCATACAGCTATGATGAAAATGGAAATCTTCTGTCCGACGGCAAAAACAGTTATGCTTACGATGTATTGGACCAGTTGACGGAAGTCAAAGATACGTCCGGTAAAGTAATCTTCAAAGCAAGCTACGACGAGCAGGGTCGCCGGATTCAAACGGTAACGGCAAAAGGAACAACCAACTACTTCTACGAAGGAAACCGTGTTCTGTATGAAACGGATGCCTCCAATCGAATCACGGTTCGATACATTTGGGATGAAGAAGACAACCCGGTTGCGATGGATGGGCAAACCTATTCTTATCACCTGAACGGCCACGGCGACGTCGTTCGGTTGACGGATTCAACAGGCAACGTAGTAGCCGCGTATGAATACGACGCATGGGGCAACATCCTGCAGCAAAGCGGAGCGATGGCGGAAGCCAACCCGTACCGTTACGCGGAGTATCAGTACGACTCGGCAACGGGACTGTATTATTTGATGTCCCGGTACTATAATCCGAACCTGGGCCGCTTCATCTCGACCGACCCGGCGTTTGGCCTTCCGGATCATCCGGTGACGCTGAATGATTATAGCTACGCGATCAACAACCCAGTAACGTTGACGGATGATAATGGGGAGCTTCCATTTTTCCTTGTTCCAGTTTTTATTATTTTCGTTAAAGTGGGCGGAAAATGGGTAGCTAAGCAAGTAGTTAAAAAAGTAGCTAAAAAACTATAAATGAGCAAATTCACTTCCAGTAAACTGTAAAACAAAAAAGAAGAGAGACAAAGCATTCTCCTTGTGGTAAAAAGTAGTCACCACAACTGATTTTCACCAAGGAGAAATTGCTATGTCTCATACTGCCATCCTACCCGATCATGCCGCGCTTCGCAATTACTTGTTACAACACCGGTTACCGCTGTATTTTTCTAAGCCGGTCGTGGCACATATCGAGACATACATGGCGGCGGCTGCAGCGAAAGGTTTTCGTGGCAAGGTAGTGGATCTAGCCGAGTATAGTAGCTGCCACCGTACGACACTTGGGCATTTTCTGGCCGAAGGCAAGTGGGATGAAGCGGTGTTGCAAAACAAAGTCAAGGTCGAATCACTTCGGTACGTGGTTCAAATAGCCAAGCAGACAGCAGAGCCGCTGTTTGTTATTCATGATGATACGATCTCCAAGAAGACAAAGCCTTCGTCACAGGCGCAATCTCCGATGGAGCAGACCGGGTTTCATCATTCTCACTTGGAAGGAAAAGTGGTTTGGGGCCATCAAGTTCAAGCGACGGTGGTCCAAAGTAACGACACTTCTTTGATCCATTCCATTGACTTGTACGACAAAACGAAAACGAATCCCGACGGCACGGTGTATACAAAAATAGATCATGTGTGCGATATAGCCGCTACGCTGCCTCTTCCGCCTCATGGCGGTTACGTGCTTGTGGATTCTTGGTTCACTTGCTCTCGCGTAATCGACAGCTACGCCTCTGCTGGCTACCATCTTATTGGTGGTCTTAAAACCAATCGGATTATCTACCCGCAAGGGATCCGTATCTCCCTAAAGGATTTTTCCGCCCATATCCGCAAAGAAGACGTTCGCCTTGTGACCGTGAACGGAACTTCATACTGGACATACCGATATGAAGGCGCCTTGAACGATATTGAAAATGCTGCCGTTCTGCTGTGCTGGCCGGAGCAAGCGTTTGGTGTGCCTAAAGCGCTACGCGCTTTTTTGTGCACGGATGTTTCCTTGGATACGGAAACGATTTCCATGTATTACAGCAAGCGTTGGCCCATTGAGATTTTTTTCCGCCAGTCCAAAAACAATCTTGGCTTCGATACCTACCAGGTTCGTTCAGCAACGGCATTTACCCGCCTGTGGGCGTTGCTGGCTTGGACACATTTGTACTGTACTACAGGGTTAGGGCAACCCTGCCCTTTTGGCGAAGGATTGCGTACGGTTCGGAAGCAAGTCCAACTGGACCGACTTCAGTTTGTCTACGATTGCGGCAAGAACGGCATTCCATTTCACGTAGTTCGTGAACAGTTCAAGTTGGCTTGACCTATTTTGGGATTTTTTGTATCCGTTTTTGCTCATTTATAGTAAAAAAGCTGTTCGGAAGTCAAGCAAGGGTAAGTATGCCCCGCTCAAGAATCATTCGACTATTAAAGGGAATAAGTTACCAATTAATGGAAGACCCGGCTCCTCAATGGATCGTGTCGATAATAATGGACAACTTATTCAACGGAGGTACTACGATAAAAATGGTAGGCCTAAAAAGGACGTTGATTTTACAGATCATGGAAACCCTAAACAACATCCTAAGGTTCCTCACGAACACTTATGGGACTGGAGTAATCCCAATAAACCAATAAGAAAATAGTAGTAGAGAGGTGAATATGTTGAAATATTCATTTGAAGAATTAGCTAATGATTTAAAAATAGGGCATGAAGTTGAATTTAGTTTCCAGGGAGACCAATACTCTATTAGTCATAATAAGAGCGAATGGCATTTCACAAAGTTCGGCGATGATAAATTCGAAACCTATCCAAACTGTATTTCTCTTTTAAAAGACGCTAGGATAAACTCGAAATCAATTGAAAATATTTGGGATGAAGTTGAAGTGAATTCAATTTTTTAGTTGATGAGGTCTAATTGTCAGTTTTATTGGGTCTGTCAAATATTTTGTGTAAACTCTCTTACTAGGCTTCTCCCCTCGGGGAGAAGAATGAAATTTATTTGAGAAAATGCCCGATGCGATCCGGGAAGAAGACGGATAGCTGGAGAAGCATTTGCCCCCAGTTTTGAACGCGGCCTGTCCATTTGCGTGTCACGTCCATCGTGGCCAAGTAAAGCATTTTGAGCAAGGAATCATCTGTTGGAAAGATACTCTTGCCTTTCGTCACCTTGCGCAACTGACGGTGGTAGCTCTCCATGATGTTGGTTGTGTAGATAATCTTGCGAATTTCTGCGGGGTACTTAAAGAACGTCGCGAGCTCGTCCCAGTTGTTGCGCCAGGATTTCACAATGAGCGGGTATTTGGTGCCCCATGTTTCCTCGAAACGATCGAGCTCTAGTAACGCCATCTCTTCGTTAACTGCCTTATAGATGGGCTTCAGGTCCGCAGTGACCTTTTTGATGTCCTTGTAGGAGACAAACCGCGTGGAATTACGGATCTGATGGATGATACACTTCTGGATTTCGGTCTGCGGATAACAGGCGGAGATTGCTTGCGTGAAGCCGTTCAAGTTGTCGACACAGGTGATGAGAATGTCTTGGACTCCGCGGTTTTTCAGGTCATTTAGGACATTAAGCCAGAACTTGGAGGACTCGTTCTCGCCGATCCACATGCCGAGTACATCTTTGCAACCCTCTAAGTCAATGCCAATCACCATGTAAGCCGCCTTGTTCACAATCGCCCCGTCTTGCTTGACCTTGAAGTGAATGGCATCGAGAAAGACAACCGCATACACGGACTGCAGCGGCCGGTTTTGCCACTCTTTGATGAGCGGAATAATCTTGTTCGTCACGTTCGAAATGAAGGTCGGAGAAAGGTCGATTCCATACAGATTCTGCAGGTGATCCTGGATCTCCCGAGTACTTACACCTTTGGCGTAAAGGGCAATAATTTGATCCTCAATGCCAGTTACGTTAGATTGGTGCTTCTTCACGACAAGAGGCTCAAACTCGCCATCACGGTCACGAGGGATGCTGATTTCCTGCTCGCCATACTCGCTTACGATGTTCTTCTTGCTCTTCCCATTGCCACTATTCTTCGTCTGCTTGTTCTGAATGTCATGCTTGGAGTAGCCTAAATGCGTATCCATCTCGGCTTCAAGCATCTCTTGAAGCGTCTCGGCAAACAGATCTTTTAGCGCATTCTGAGCATCCTGTGCGGAGACCAATTTGTTCTCCTTAATGAAAGCTCGTAGCTGCTCTTTCGTCCATAATCCCATGTGTACTCCCCAGCCTTTCGTATACGACCATTTTAATAGGTTTGGGAGTTTACACAATCTATTTTACAGACTCCAGCTGACCGAAGTCAAAGATGTCTAAGGTGAATTACTCTCCAAAGCAAGTTAAGAACGACAGGGCCGCCGTATTCAAATAAAGGGGATTATGGGTATAATTATGACCAAACGTTTATAATTAATTTACGTGATGAATGATTTATGTTGAACATAAATAAAGCCTGTTGAGAGAACCCAACAGGCTAACTGAATTTCTGCGGCTTTTTTCTTTGTATATCATCAAAAGTATTATCATTATTCTATTTTTAAGACGAGTTTTCCACCAGTTCCATTCTCTACAAAGATGGAACTGCTTGTTGTCAGCTCTATCGTTTGGTAGTTATACATATAATCTCTGATATCATAGATATAATCAAATACAAATTTTCCTTCATTCACAAAAACAATCCTACGTTTGATATCCGTTTCTAATCTGTCCAAATTACATTTGGCCCCAACAAGTTTATCTATAGCTTCTTCATAGAGAAAAGGATCTTCAATTATAAATGCCTTATCCCAATCAAAAGGAGTAATATCGGAAAATTTTGCA
Organism: Paenibacillus herberti; assembly: GCF_002233675.1. GTDB lineage: Bacteria > Bacillota > Bacilli > Paenibacillales > Paenibacillaceae > Paenibacillus_O > Paenibacillus_O herberti. The sequence goes on from NZ_NMUQ01000003.1 coordinate 142,500, forward strand.
ATTATATTTGTATTATTTAACTCAGAGATGTTTTGTTCGATTATTTTTGATTTGTCATTAGTGTTATCGCTAGTTATACGGGTGAATGCCAAATATCCTACTGAAATTAATCCAACGAATACAACTAATACGAGTATACGTAGTTTGCTTTTTTCCATATGTTCCTCCTCTTCAATTCTAGTAGTGAAGTATAACATATGCCTAAACCATACTCCATAATCTGTATTAAGCCTTTATCAGTATTGATTTCTACATCCAATTTGATTTCTTTTACACCCTCCAATAGGTTCTCAATATCCATGTTCAAATCTCCAAACGCTGAATTATCAAATTCAATCAAAATAAAATAGCTCTTCAAACTTCTTGTCTAAAGCAATACAAAGAATCAAGGCCAGTTTTGCTGTTGGGTTAAATTGTCCTGTTTCAATGGAACTAATCGTATTCCGAGAAACACCAACTAATTTTGCCAGCTGCGCTTGCGATAATTTTTTTTCATTTCGTGCTTCTTTTAAATAATTTCTCAGAATCAGTTCATCTTCCATCGGCTCACCCTATATACTTAATTATTTTCTATCAATTTAACAATATGGATAACCGAGAAAGTCAGCGTCGCAAGTGTATAGAGAATTGAAAGCACAATATCGCGCCTGCGTTTCATGCGAATTGCTTTGAAGATGAAGCCAGCGGCCGAAACAGAAAATATAATAGCATATAAGCCGAAATCCAAACCATCACCGACCAGACTTTGCGTCACAAAAAAGATGGTAGCCAATAATATCGCCGTAATAGAACCAATATTGCCCGCACTTGTCTGAACTTCTATATCATATAAGTCTTTATTTTTGTTTTCTTTTCTGCTTTTCGACAGAATTTCATCTTTGTTAATGAGGATCCCTCCTTAGTACTTGCCAAGTTTTCTTGTCTTGCTGTTAAATATATATTTACCAAATTTTCTTGTCAATTTTGGGCTCTAACCCAAAATCAGTGGTTGACCGTTTATCCAGACAGCTTATGTCGATTGCATTCGATTAATATACCAGCTTTGTAACAATCACGATTACGAGTGAAGTAATGTCGTCGTTGGTAGGCTTTGATGCGATTATGACGACCTTCTACCGTCGCATTGGTCCAACGACAACGGTGGTAATTCACGATCTCTTCTTCCCAATTACGCATGGTTTTCAAGGCGCTTCGCACCGCCTCATGATCGATCTGAGTGCCTTGCTGACACCAACGATTAAAACCAATCTGAGCAAGGCTAACATTCGCTGAATAATCATACCAACGAGAGAAGGACTCTTTCCATTCCCAGACGCTACGCAAAAGCGAAGAGTAGCCAAGCAGCGTATGAAGCATACTGAGTTCTTGTTCAGGCAGTGTTTCCGCTTGTGGATTCAGTAGTCTGTGGTGTCGCTTTAGCATTTCTTTGGCTTTTGGAGTCAATAGGAGTTGTACCGATTTACGCACAGCTTGAACAGCTTCTATGACATAACCATGGACATGAAATCGGTCGGCAATACGAATAGCCTTGGGAAAGCATTCGTTTATCCACGTGTGATATCCCTTGGCTAAATCCATAACAACGGCTTTAGGTTGAAGGCCAAGGAACTCAGGGTGCTGGCGAGCATAAGCACGCAAGTCTTCTAGCTTGCGGCCAGCAAGCAGATCTAGCATAGTTTCGCCCCGTAAATTGTGAATGCCGGTATTGTAGGTATGCCCTTTCTTGATCGCAAAATCATCGATTCCCAGCACCAAACCCTCCATCTGCTTGGCTTCATTCCAAGCTTGTTGCACGAGTCGCTCACTCTCTGCGGGAATAGCGTCTTGATGCATCCGCTGTACCGTGCTGGCTGGAGTCTCTTGCATTTTTGCGCTATGCGCTGCCGTGGACCCAAGCGCTTGCTCCACCGTTTGATTACGAAAGAGTCGACTGTAGCGCTGTTTAGGACCCACAAAATAATAGGCCCACACGAAGCCGATTCGACAACGTGAACAGGACAACCGGAGTGCTGGCACATGTAAATAACTCTTTTTGCCGAATAAGGACAAATGCCTAATTTTACGAGGTGTATTTTTGCCTTCTCGTTTCACGAAATGTTCAGAATGGCAAATGGGACAAGGCTGCAATCGGGCTGTTGGATATGCTCGAAGGTGCACCTCGTTTTCACCTATGGATAGAATTTCATGGATCTCTAGTTCTGGTAATCCTAGCATTTCGTTGATATACTGGAGTGGCATCTGTTTATCCTCATTTGTTGTTGGGTAGGACTTACAACAATACAGGATTTACGGATGTTTTTCTATTTTCAACCTCGATTTACCTCGTCAACCGCTGATCTCGAGCTAGAGCCCAATTTTGAAGGCAAAAACCCCCGAGCGACGCTCGCTAAAAGCGAGGCGACAGCCCGAGGGTGAAGGTTTTATTACAATGAAGCAGCCCTATGAAAACAGGAGCGGAGCCAAAGGTCGAGCTCGGAGAAGCGTCAGCGTTCGCATTTGAAGTCGGATTTCCACCTCTCTGGAGAGTTAAATTCAAGGAAATCTGAGTTCAAGAGCGATCGGAGGGCCGACCTTTGGCGCAGCCGATGTTTTCACTGGTCCCCGCACTATAAGCTCATCGACTCCATCTGCGAGCGCGGATTGTTGAACGTCGTGATCCAGTTACGGATGGCGGTGACGATAATGATAATGCCCAGCACCAGCATAATGATCGACAAAACCGCGTTCAGCACGTTGTAGCCGGCTGCGTCCGGATTGAGGTAAACGTTGCGAACCATCCAGTATCCCGCATAGTTGACCGTGACGAACAGATAAGCGAGCGGAATGAGGCAAGTGAGCATATAACGCCGCTTGTCCGCGATACGCAGAATGACGGTTGCGCCGATGATTAAGCCGATGGAGGCCATCAACTGATTGGATACACCGAACAGCGCCCATACCGAGCCTATATCACCCGAGAAGAGCAGGTATCCCCACATGAAACATGCGAGCGCACTGGCGAAAATAGTACCCGGAACCCAATCGACCCGTTTAAGCGGCTTGTACAGCTCGCCGAAAAAGTCCTGGATCAGGTAGCGGGAAACCCGCGTCCCGGCATCAATCGCGGTCAAAATAAAAACCGCCTCGAACATGATGACGAACTGGAAGAAGTACGGCGCCATATTTTCGAACCAAGGAATTTTCGTGAAAATGTACGTCATCCCTACGGCCAGCGTAACCGCACCGCCTGTGCGGCCTTCCAAGTCCAATCCAATTTCCTCGCTCAGCTGCGGCAAATTGACGACGGACATGCCGAGTGCCTGGAACACCTCCGGCTTGGAGTTGATCGCAAAATAATCGGCTGGGTGCAGAGCCGTTGCGGCGATCAGCGCCATAACGCCGACGAGACATTCGACGAGCATCGCACCAAAGCCGACAACCTTGATGTCGCTCCAGCGATTGAGCATTTTCGGCGTTGTGCCGGAGCCTATGAACGCATGGAATCCTGATATTGCGCCGCAAGCAATCGTAATCGAGATGAATGGCCATACGGGACCTGGCAGAATCGGCCCACCGCCGCCGATGAATTCCGTTACCGCCGGGAATTGAATCGCTGGGTTAATAATGAACACACCGATGATGAGCGCGATGAACACGCCAATTTTCATGAAGCTGCTCAAATAGTCGCGTGGAGCGAGCAGCAGCCAGACTGGCAAAGCCGCCGCGAAAAAGGCATAGATAGGCAGCATGATCGACAGCGTTTTGGTGTCAAACGTCAGCCATTCGCCGACGACTGTTTCCTGGACCCAAGGTCCAGCGAAAACGCCGATCATGAGCAAAATAAAGCCAATCGTGGAAGCGAGCTTCAGGTTGCCGGTCTTTTTATAAAACAAACCGACGCCCATGGCGATCGGAATCGTGATGCCGACGGCGAACGTCCCCCATGGGTTGTTCTCAAGCGCATGCAGCACAACCATGGAGAGGCCTGCCATCGTAATCGTAATGATGAAAAGCATCGCCAAGCCGGTGCAGAAGCCGGCAACGGGACCGAGCTCTTCTTTGGCAACCTCGGACAGGGACTTACCGCCCCGCCGCATGGACGCAAACAGAACGACAGCATCATGCACGGCGCCACCGATAACCGCGCCGATGAGCAGCCAGAGCAGGCCGGGCAGATAGCCGAACTGCGCTGCCAAAATCGGCCCGACAAGCGGCCCTGCCGCAGCAATTGCGGCGAAGTGATGGCCGAAGGACACCCATTTATTCGTTGGCACATAATCCTTGCCGTCCTGGAGTGTATGTGCTGGTGTAGGTATAGCATCGTTCAGCTTCAGCACCTTGACTGCCATGAAGGTTCCATATAATCGATAAGCGATCATCAGAAAGCATATCGAACCAATTACGATTGAAATCGCATTCATAAAAATGCCCTCCCCTTGAACCGTTGATCCTCTAATCATAAAAAATGAAAGCGGAGGGAGGCCGTTTTCAGGATAAAACGTAGCGGTTCAAGGATGAAACGCATTCATCAGGGGATGAATGGAAGCGTATTCAGCGAGGGACTACAGCCCGATAAGCTGTTTGAGCTCTTTGAGATGGGTGCGGCTGACCGGAACTTTAGAGCCGTTTTTCATAATTAACGTACAGGTTGAGTGGAACCAGGGCTGAATTTCCGAGATTCCGTCTACATGGACGAGATAGGCGCGATGCACGCGGATAATAGGTGTTCCTTGCAGTTTTTGCTCGAAGGCGACAAGCGGCTCAGTGACACGATAAGTCTGATCTTCCGTGACGAGCAGCGTTTTTCCCTCCTCTGATGCCAAATACAAAATGTTGCTGACCGCCACCAAAATGATGCGCTCCTCAACCGTTATCGCCAGCTTGCCCGTCCGCCCCGGGGCGGAAGCAGAGTGAAGCGGAACCGACGGCTGGCGCTGCCCCCGTCCCTCTTGCAATCGGACGAGCTTGTCCACCGACTGTTGGATACGGTCCTCATCATAGGGCTTGAGAATATAATCGATTGCATTCAGCTCGAACGCCTTGAGTGCATGCTCGTCATAAGCAGTCGCAAACACAATTTCCGGACGCCAGTCCAGCCCTTGCAGCTGCTGCGCCAGCTCTAGTCCGCTTTCTTCCGACAGCTGAATATCGAGAAACACCACATCTGGCTTCGTTTGCCCAATTCCTACCATGGCATCCTCCAGCGACTCGGCCTCGCCAATTACTTCCATCCGTTTCGTTCGCTGCAAAATATAAGTCAGCTCGTCTCTAGCGAGCGGTTCATCCTCTACGATAAACGCCTTCAGCATCTTGTTGTTCCCCCCATGTATGATGGATTAGCGGTACGGTCAACGTGACCTTGGTGCCGGCATTTCGCTCACTTTCCAGGTGAAAGCTGGCGTCACCATCGTAAATTTCCTCGATCCGTTTTTTAATATTGTGCAGCGCCGTTCCGGTTCCCGTTGTTGACTTAATCTTCTGTTTGCCGAGCGAGCCGAGCAGTTCCGGGGAAATTCCGACTCCGTTATCTTCCGTGATCAATACCATGCTGTCTTCCAGTCGATGCGCTCGAATTCTCACTTCTCCAACTCGTTTGCCCTTCAGGGAACCGAACCCATGTCGGACGGCATTCTCGATAAGCGGCTGGAGGGTGAAGGGCGGAATCAGTACCGGCTCCAGCGATGGATCAATATCAAGATGGACCGTGTATTTATCGGGAAAACGGGCTTTTTCTAGGGTCAAATAAGCCTCGACATGCTCCAGTTCTTTGTCCAGCGGGATGAGCATCTGTCTAGCGCCTTGCAGATTGCTGCGGAAGAATACGCCGAGCTTGAGCAGCAGCTTACGCGCCGTTTCTGGGTCTTTGCGGCATAGGACTGAGATCGTGTTAATCGCATTAAAAAGAAAATGAGGATGCACCTGCGCCTGCAGCGCTTTGATTTCCGCATCCTTGAGCAGTCTGCTCTGCTGCTCGGCTTCTGCGAGCTCGAGCTGAGTGGAGAACAGCTTGCTAAGGCCTTCCGCCAGCTCTTGCTCGACCCGATCCATATGGAGCGGGTTCGTAAAATACAGCTTCAAACTGCCGACAGTATGCTGATGCACTTTGAGCGGCAGCACTATCGCTGCCTGCAGCGGGCAGCCTTCATGATTACATTGGATGTCCTCCCGCGATTGCGCCTTTAATAGTCGTCCATGCTCCAGCACATTGCGCGTTAGTTGGGTGGACAGGCTTTGCAGCGGGATATGGTGATCGGAAGCGGCTCCAGCATGAGCCAGCACCTGATCGCGATTCGTAATGGAGATGGCATCCGCATGGGTCCAGCGCAGCATGATCGCCGCAACTTCTCGTGAAGAATTCACATTGAGTCCCTGACGGAAAAAGGGCAGCGTCTGATCAGCGATATGCAGAGCTTTATGTGTCTGTAGGGCGCGTGTCCGTTCTTCCTCTTGTACGATGGATTGCACGAGTAACATGAACAGCAGCGTCCCGAATCCGTTAATCACAATCATTGGAAGGGCGATCATCGTGACTAACTCCAGCGCAGTATCAAAAGGCCGTGCCACCAGCAGGATGATGCCCATTTGCACACATTCCATAATAATTCCGATGAGCACGGCCCACCAGGTCATATTTTTGCCCCTGCGGCGCAGATAAGAGCCGATTAGACCGGTGACAAATCCGGCAAATATCGTGGAAACTCCACAGGCGACCGCCGTAAATCCGCCTAATGAAATACGGTGCAGCCCGGCGATTAACCCGGCTCCGAGGCCGACAAGCGGTCCGCCGAGCAGACCACCCAGTGCTACGCCGAGCACTCGCGTATTCGCGAGAGCGCTGTCATAATCCACTCCGGTTTGCCAAGCTTGCGAGGCAACGATCCCGTTGCTTACTTTGATCCCGGTATAGTTGCTGATGATGCCGAAGATGCCGAATATGGCGATCAGCATGAGCTTTTCCTTGAGACGATGCTCGTGATGGATAATTTGGCGGAATGATCTCATGCGAGACAGCAGAAAAACGACAATCAGCAAAATGCCGACCCGCTCCAGCATGAGCGGCAGCAAATGCAGCATATGCAATCACCTGCTTCATAGGTAGTGGGTTGATTATACCTTATAGGAAGGTGGATGAATTAAGAGATTAATAATATGGAATTAAGAAATTAATTGGATGAAATTAAGAGGAATAAACTGGAACGGGTGATAAGCTGATTTCTGAGATTGATGGAGGGGGAAGATTTTTTGAGACAAAAATTAGGTAGTACGTTGGTTTTATTATTGTGTTTTTGTCTTTTAATGGCGTGTAGCAATAATGCTGAGCTGGATGAAAATACAGAAGCGGCAAGCATATCTGTTTTATATTACGATGAATCTTCCTTTTTTCAAATGTATGGTGATCTTATTCGAGCTGAATTTCCTAACTTAACGCTTGTGGTAATACCGACCAAAGGATTGGATACGAACCAAGTAGAGGAGTTAATGGAGCAAAAACAACCTGATCTTATGGTTATAGATAACTTGGGGTTATTCAGTAGGCTGATTAACGACGGAAAGCTTGCTTCATTAGAATTAGAGTCTGATAAACCGTTCAAATTCGCGGAGATAAACCCAATCATAATAGATTCACTGAAGGAAATAGCAAATGGAAAATTATATGGACTGGTTCCATTTTTCAATTCGAGAGCACTCTTTTATAATAAAAAATTGTTTGACGACAACGGAATAGACTATCCGAAAGATGGGATGACATGGCAGGAAGTTGTGCAGCTCTCAGCTAGATTTTCGGAAGCCAAAGATAGTTATGGTTTAGACCCTTGGTCGTCCGAGATTGATTTTACGTTAAATGTTGTGGGAAAAACGGCTAATCTATCGATCATGCAGGAACAAAGATTAAAAGTACATTTAAATACGAAAGAGTGGAGGGATGTTTTTGAATTAACGACAGAAGCGTTTAAAAGCGGGGCGTTATATGAAGCTGAAAATGGAGCAAGTAAACCGAATATTTCTCTAGAAGAATTAATAAATGGAGATGTTTTCTTAACGGGAAAGGCCGCTATTGCGTATAGAAGTCCCAATTTCATGGCTCAACTTGAGGGGACCGATGTTGAATGGGGAGTGGTTTCACAGCCTATCTCTGAATTGAATCCTGGTCGAGCAAGCGGCATGAGCTTTAACGAAATTATTGCTGTTAATAACAGGGCAGAAAATAAAGATCTTGTGATGAAAGTATTCAAATATATGAACGGTTCAGAAATGACCCGAATTAGATCGAGACAGCTGTTAGGACTTCCGGCTAGGACATTAGACACCTATGGTGGACGCGATATTTCATCCTTGTATCGTTTGAAACCTAACCTAGATATTGAAGACCAGAGTAACATTCCGATTGAATTCTGGGACGAGTTCTACATGAAATCCAATGAACTATTGGCGTTAGTGAAGCAAGATAAGGCTAGTGTCGAGGAGATGCTCACGCAATTGCAAAGCTGGACGGAACAGACAATTCGTGTGTATGTGAGAAGTGGTAAGATCAAGCAATAAGAGGCAAGATCAAGCAATGAGGCAAGATCAAGCGATAGATGTTCTTGTTTTTTTTCAAAATGGAAATTATGGTAAATTAATGGGGGTAGTGATAAGCTTAGAGCAGACGTTTTCCATAAAGGAGGGAGTAAGATGGCTTATAATCCTTACGAGGACAAGTCGCTTCATCTCACTGTTCCAACCGATCCAATTACGGAGCTGCATGATCGTGAAGCGTTCAATGATGTCATCCGTCATGGGGATATTGTGACTGGGTTCCGTATAAGCCGTTCGCTGCAGCATTTGCCGGCTTGGTTGGGTCGTCCTCTGCGTTTTCTTATTTTGGCCTACGTAATCGTGTTTCTTTCACTGGTGATCAAGGACACTGCAGCTTTGCTGCTTCCGTTCTTGCCTTGAAGTTAGAGTATATGCTCTGCGCTGCCGATCCGCCGAAAATGAACTCAAAACCGCCCTTGGGCGGTTTTTTTAAATAGGTTAATGTGACAAATCTACAATATTGTCTTTGACCTTATAAACCACATAATGACGATTCCATATTTGTTTGGCTGTGATGATACTTTCTTGACCCTTCTTTTCGAAAAAATAACCGGACCCTTCTTGACCGACAAAAGTCCATCCTAAACTTTTCATTTTTTCTTTGAGAATTTCAGCTTGATTGGTAGCTTTAGTTAGGTATTCCCCTTCTGTTTCCATCTGAAGTATGGATCGCTCATTTTTGTTTAGTTCGTATATGAGTTTTAAATTATTCCATCCAATATTATTGATATAGAGCCCTGCCGGAATGATTAGGAAAATAAAAGCAAGTCCAACGAAAGTAAGGCCAATTTTTCTTCTCTTCATAAAAATCCCCTCCTTATGCCTCAATCAATACTTACTTGATAATGGTCAGTAATCTTTTCTTGCGTATTCCGCGTCTGAGATGGTGAATGCGTATAACATGTAGCAAGAACAACCTACCCGCCAGCTAGCCAATTTGCTTCATATTCATATGAAGAAGAGCTGAGCCATGCGAAGTCTACCGGTAAAACACGAGTGTCTGCCAACCAATCGTAATCTAACTCTACCAGACACTTCTCTAATTTTTCCAGCTATCCCGCCGAGCAAAGCAAGTAGCCAAAGTTACTTGAGAGCGTCCAAAGCAGCCCCGCCGAGCAAAGCAAGTAGTCAAAGTTACTTGAGAGCGTCCAAAGCAGCTCCGACGAGTAAAGCAAGTAGCCAAAGTTACTTGAGAGCGTCCAAAGCGGCCCCGCCGAGCCAAGCAAGTAGTCAAAGTTACTTGAGAGCGTCCAAAGCGGCCCCGCCGAGCAAAGCAAGTAGTCAAAGTTACTTGAGAANNNGTAGTCAAAGTTACTTGAGAGCGTCCAAAGCAGCCCCGCCGAGCCAAGCAAGTAGTCAAAGTTACTTGAGAGCGTCCAAAGCGGCCCCGCCGAGCAAAGCAAGTAGTCAAAGTTACTTGAGAGCGTCCAAAGCAGCTCCGACGAGTAAAGCAAGTAGTCAAAGTTACTTGAGAGCGTCCAAAGCGGCCCCGCCGAGCAAAGCAAGTAGTCAAAGTTACTTGAGAGCGTCCAAAGCGGCCCCGCCGAGCAAAGCAAGTAGTCAAAGTTACTTGAGAGCGTCCAAAGCGGCCCCGCCGAGCAAAGCAAGTAGTCAAAGTTACTTGAAGCTCCTAGCACTCACCGTTACCGGCGTCCCCACTTCCCCTGCGGAAACCGCGCAAGGGCAATTTTCGAGAAGTTCATGCCTCCGAAAAACAGCTCAAAATCGCCCTTGGGCGGTTTTTTCATTAAAAGTTGCTAAATTAAGTCCGTTTTGGTTAAAAAGGAGATATAAAGCTACTCGTAGAGGAGAGAGATGGATGAAAGAATACAAATTGATGGATGGAAGCCTGCTGCTTGTAGATGGACCGTTGCTGCGCCTGAAACGTCCCGGAAGAGACCCCGAACCGGCAACTGCCGAGCAGGTGTTGCCTGAACTGCTGGAGCTGCTGGATGCACAGCGCATCAGCAAAGTAGCGCGCCTGCAGATGGAGCTTGCCCAAGCGCTGGACGAATCAATGAAGCTAGGGGCGGAAGCGGATGCCAAGGTGGTCATCGATGCTTATCGACCGGTGCTGGGAGAACGAATAGAACATAATGACCCGGTGTATTTTCGTTAACAATAAAATACGACCCGAAAGCTGCTTCAGCAGCTTTCGGGTCGTATTTTTGGTCACGGGTAAAGTATATCGCCCAGTGAAGCCGTATTGCGTAAGTGTAGCAAACTCAGTTTAACTTATTGCTCTTGCTCCTGGGAGAAAGCTTCGGCAGCGGCAGCTGGGTCATAGAACATAACTTCGAACAGATGCCCGTCGAGATCCTCGAAGCTGCGAGTAAACATGAAGCCCATATCCTGCGCTTCAATCGGCTCACTTGCTCCTGCTTCAAGCGCCTTACCGACAATCTCATGCACATGCTCACGGCTGTCAGCCGACAGAGACAGGATAAGCTCGCTCGTGCTGGAGTTGGCAATACCCTTGCGGATGAATTTGCTATAGAACGGGTGAGTCAGCAGCATGATATAGGTATTCTCGTTGACTACTAGGCAACCGGCTTCGTCGTTCGTCATTTCTGCCTTGAATTCCATATCGAGCGCGAGAAAAAACTTCTTGGATCTTTCCAAATCTTGTACAGGAATGTTGATGAAAGTCATCTTAGGGGAATAGGTCATTACAGCCATCTCCTTGTAGAAAAGTAGTATTGCTGCCAGACGGCAGCACAGCGAGAAACGGGTATGTTCCTAATGAGCACTCACTTGTTAGCTTGTCTTTATTTTAGCATTTTAACCGTCTTTTGGTTTCTTCTAGATTGCTATCATGTAGAGAATTTGGCGTAATTCATTGTATTCTGGACATAGCGCGCACTAATCGGAGCAAAGGGAGAGAAAACAATGAAGCTGGAGATTATTGCAACAAGACCTGAGGATGCTTTGGCTGCCGAACGAGGGGGAGCGGATCGCATCGAGCTCGTCACGGGCATGCTGGAGGGGGGACTTACGCCTAGCATTGGCCTAATAGAGGCGGTAGCGGATGCCGTAGCCATTCCCGTTCATGTGATGGTAAGGCCTCACAGCCTCAGCTTCCGGTATGACCGTGCGGAGCTGGAGCTTATGCGCGCGGATATTCGCGCCATTCGGCGCACCCGCGCCGCTGGCATCGTGCTGGGCGTTTTGACGCCGGACGGCCGCGTTGATGAGGTGGCGCTTGAGACACTGCTTGGTGAGGCGGAGCATTTGAACGTGACTTTTCATCGTGCCTTCGATGAAGCTGCTGATTTGTTTGCGGCGCTAGATACACTGACCCGCTACCCGCAGATCAATCGCATCCTCACTTCAGGCGGCCAGCCGTCGGCTCTGGAGGCTGTACCCATGCTCGCGAAGCTCGTCCACGCAAGCTCAGGAAGCGGCATTACCATCCTGGCTGGCAGCGGCTTGAAAGCTCCAGGCCTGGATGAGTTCATACGTGCAACGGGGGTGGATGAGGTGCATGCCGGCTCGGCCGTTCGTGTGGAGGGGCACCCCCTCCGTCCGGTGATGCCGGAGAAGGTTATGGAGCTGCGACATATTTTGGACGGGATTCGGACGCCGGGAAACGAGGGCTAGTCGAGGATGGAGGTGCAACGGAGATTAGTCGAGAATCGCGGCGGTTAGCGCACTTTAGACATAGCTTCAACAGCTGTTGGGCAAGACTTTGTCGAAGCGCAGGTTAACCTTTCCGAAAAATAGATCAAACCTACTACGAGATCGGGACTATATTCCTGATCTTGTTTTTTTTACAAAATTTCATCACTAGAGAACCGATGTGCATGCTACGATAGGGCCACAGCTCGTCCAAAGGGGCGACTGGAACTCAGCATTTCGGAGGAGGATCCGGATGAGGGAGAAACATATTCCCCGTAGATGGAGTAAAAGGCTGCTTAGCGCAATGCTGGTGGCAACGATTGCGCTGCCGACGCAGCTAGCATGGAACGCTGGATCGAATGTCGCGCAGGCGGAAGGAGCAGTCGACCCGGCGCCGTTCATCAAGGCCAAGGTGGTCAACGGCAACGCTGGCAAAAAGATTTTGTTCGACAATGCTCACTCGCAAACCGCAGGCGCGGCCGACTGGGTCATTGACGGAGCGTTCTCGGACTTCGGCAACGCGCTGGCCGACAATGGCTACGACGTGCAGGAGCTGCGCAAGCAGGGACCGATTACGCTGACGGACCTTCAGTCGTATGACGTGTTCGTGACCGCCGAGGCCCAAGTGCCGCTGAAAGCGAGCGAGCAGGCCGCGATGGCTCAGTATGTTGAGAGCGGCGGCAGTATTTTTTTTATCGGGGATCATTATAACGCGGACCGCAACAAAAATCGCTGGGATGGCAACGAGGTGTACAACGGTTACCGCCGCGGCGCCTGGACCAATCCAGCCAAAGGCATGAGTGCCGATGAAATCGCTTCCTCTGCCATGCAAGGCATTGTCAGCTCCGATTGGCTGGCGGACAACTTTGGCATTCGCTTCCGCTACAACGCGCTGGGTGATGTGGACGCGAATGTCGTCGTTGATTCATCGCAATCATTCGGCATTACTCAGGGTGTTGGCTCGGTTGCGATGCATGCTGGATCAACCCTTTCCATCATTGATCCTAACCGTGCCAAAGGACTCGTTTACGTTCCTAAGACGAACAAGAAGTGGGGCAATGCCGTAGACCAGGGCGTCTACAATGGCGGAGGAATCGAAGAGGGTCCTTATGTGGCTGTGTCCAAAAAGGGCGCTGGCAAAGCGGCTTTCATCGGCGATTCCTCGCCCGTTGAGGATGCGACTCCGAAGTATCTTCGCGAGGACACGGGCTCCCGCAAAACGACTTACGATGGCTTCAAGGAGCAGGATGACGCGAAGCTGCTCGTCAATCTGATGAATTGGCTCGCTGTTGACGAGAGCTACACAAGCTTTTCGCAGGTGGATGGGCTTCAGCTCGATCAGCCGACACCGCTGCTTGCCATAGAAGATCCGGCATCCTCTACGGAGCCACAGGCCGAGCCTTGGTCCGCGCCGAACGCCGGTTACAAATGGTATGATCCTGCGACTTACCGCGCCGGCTCCTTTGGTTATACAGGAACGGCGCCAACGCCAACGCCGACGCCGACGGTATCGCCAACCACATCTCCGACGCCGGTTCCGGGTACGGTCAACTACGGCTTCACGAACCAAGCCGTGTTGCCTAGCAGCGGCGCAGAGTTCCCGGTACGCATCACCGCGAGCGGCCTCACGCCGAATGCGAGCGTGTCGGGTTACAGCTTCGGCATCTACACGACGTCGAACGGCTCACAGGTCGCCCAACTGCAAAATGAAGACGGAAGCTGGCCGTCCGCCTATGGCTACAGCTCTGCATTTAGCCTGCAGGCTGACAGCTCGGGCTACGCCTCCAAGCTGCTTAACTTGCGGCTGAAGCCGGGTTCGAGCGGAGCAGCCAACATGCGGCTGCGATTATCCGGCTCGAACTTGAAAACAGTTGCTATCACGCTCGGCGACGTGCCAGCTGAGACGTTGCCGCCAGAGGCGACGCCTGCACCTTCTACAACTCCGATGCCAACGCCGGAGCCGACCGTCGCGCCAACGCCGACACCGGCTCCGACGGCTACACCGACTCCGACGGCTACATCGACTCCGACGGCTACACCGACTCCGACGGCTACACCGACTCCGACGGCTACACCGACTCCGACGGCTACACCGTCTCCCGGGCCAACCGCAACTCCGGCGCCTATCCTGACCATCGCTGAAGCGAGAGCGCTGGCTCCGGGCGCGACGGTTACGATTTCCGGCGTTGTTGCCAGCCAGCCCGGAATCTACGGCGGTGGCGAGTCCTTTTACATTCAGGATGCAACCGGCGGTTTGTACATCTTCCAAAGCACACCTGGTGTAAAACCAGGGGACCGGGTCGTGCTGACTGGCAAGCTGACCCTTTACAACACGGAGTTGGAACTGACCGAGCTTACCGCTATGAACATTGTTGATAATGGGCCGCTCCCGAGGGCTGCATCAGCAAAAACGGCAACTGCGGTCAACCAAGGCATGTTAATCAGCATCGGTGAGGCAGTCATTTCGAACTTGAAGAGTGCTACTCCAACCGGCTCTTTCGAGTTCGATGCGATTGCTGGAGACGTCACGACTCGAGTTCGCGTAGATGCACGTACCGGCTTGAGCTTGAATAGCTTCCCGTACGCCAATGGCGATCGAGTCATGCTGCAGGGAATCTCTTCGATCTTCAGGGATGTTTACCAGCTCAAGCCTCGCGGCTTGCAGGACATTGCCGCTCCGGCGGATCGGACTGCACCCGTCACGGAAATTGCGCTGTCTTCGGCAGCCAATGAAGCTGGCTGGCATAACGGGGAAGTAAGGTTTACGCTGTCGGCTACGGATGACCGAGCTGGCAAAATTACGACATCCTATGCCCTGAATGGCGGTAGCCCTACGTTATATGACGTTCCCGTCTCCATCGGGGAAGGTGTGACGTCGATCGTTTATAATTCCATGGATGCTGCTGGCAACCGCGAGTCCGCCAAAAAGCTGGATGTACGCATTGACCGCACCGTTCCGGTCGTGAAGCTGACGCAGTCCGGAGCTCCGGTAACGAATGCGTTGTTCACGGATACGCTGCGTTTCGAGCTTTCTGCAACCGACGCGTTATCCGGCGTGGTTTCGTCACAGCTCCTGCTGAATGGCCAGCCGCTGGCGAGCGGCCAGGAACTGCTGGCCGCCGACCTTGGCCTCGGCAGCCATAACATCCGCTACATCGTAACGGATGCCGCCGGCAATACAGCCGAACAAACAACGGCATTCCAGATTACCTCTGGCAGCAGCATCGCCAAAGGTGCTCCGGGGGCACCGGTACTGAGTGACAACAACGGTCACCGTACTGGGCTGAAGGACGGAAGTTATACCGTGACGATGAATATGTGGTGGGGCAATAACGGCACAATTTTCCGTCTCTATGAGAACGGCAAGCTGATCCGTACCTCCGTACTGAGCGACAAAACGCCTTCCGCTCAGTCACTGAAAACGGATTTGACCGGCAAGACAAATGGAACTTACATTTACACAGCCGAGCTCACCAACGTTCATGGCGTGACAAAGAGTGCATCCCTCGCTGTACAGGTAACGGACGCGAATCCCGGTAAACCTGCTCTTTCCCATAACAATTGGGATGGCGATGGCAGCTTCCGTGTAACGGCTAATCTGTGGTGGGGCACTAACGCTGCAGAGTATCGCCTGTTCGAGAATGGTGTGCTGATCGACACGCAAACGATGAAAGCTGCAACGCCAAGCGCCCAGAGCGCTTTCACCGATGTAGCGGGACGCGCTCCAGGTACCTACATTTATCATGTTGAGCTGGCCAACGCCGCCGGTATTACGACCAGCGAGATTTTGAGCGTAACAGTGAACAAATAAATGACAGTCTACAAGCGCGAGCGAGTAATCTCGCGGAAACGGAGTCAACACCGAAATTTCAATCCTAATGGGCTAATCGCCTATGAATCAAAACAAGCTGGAGCAGCGCTGCTCCAGCTTGTTTTGATATATTCGGTTTTATCTATTTACCCGGTCGGAACTTGCTTTTTCCGCCATTGCGACACTTCATCCGTCAGCTTGCCATCGTTGCGCTCCACAACCTTGAGGAAGTTCGAAAGCTTCATCAGCAGCGGGCTGGTTTTAGTATCGCCGGCGGCGATAGCCTTTTTATAGGCTTCAAGCGCATCCGGCTGGATCCCATTCGTATCATAATCGAACAGCATCGTGTTGTTGTCGCCGTAGAATACACCCAGTCTGGAGCTATCATAGTGGGCCTTCACCTGTTTGTAGCGATTAGAACCCTTGTAGCTGAGCAGAAACTTCTCCTGGTCCAGGTTGCGCTGGAGCAAATCAGCCCAAGAAATGACGACCGAATTATCTCTCCACACTGGAATACGGGTTTCAAGGGACATTATATCTATATACGACTTGATGTCGGATGAAACATGGGACTTCCATTTTTCATACATAGGGTAGTTGGGCACCAGGCTAAACCAGCCCTCCTCCGTATCAAGGACATATCCCTGATCGCGGGTATCCGATAACAACTTGCGAGTCGCCTCATCCTTCACCTGTTTGAGCAGAGTGGTGTAGGTTCCGCTGCCTCCCTTACTCCAGAGATCATCGAGAGGTGCCCCGACGAAACCTGCCTTTTTCCAGGCGTTACCGATAGATTTTTGCATCTTTTCATCGAATCGCAGACTAAGCTTTTTGAGCGCTGCATTTTGGGCATTTTCTAAGCGAAGCACCATCATGGAAGCGGTCCACCTATCAACCTTGGACAAATTGTTGTTCAAGTAAGCTATAGACTGGGCAAGCTTGCCCGAAGCGAGCAGCTTTATAAAATCCTTGTTGATTTTTTGAAGGGACGACGCATCCGATGGGGCTGCGGTAATAGCGACTTGACCGGGAGCGGGAGCCGGTTGGCCCTCCAAAGCGAATGCTGCGGTTCCTCCGCTTACGGCCATAGATAGTACGAGCAGTGAGGCTGCTGTATTTTTCAAACTCTTTTTCATGATGCAATTACCCTCCTCTGTGGAATGGTTGTGGAGTTGAATGATTACTGTCTCAGACGGTTCTTACGCGGGAATGTTGCAGGGGGAATAGCGGAGTCGGCTCCGCGCCTTGTATTCCTCGCCCCTTCCTATTCTGCATGACCAGCCCCGCTGTTCTCTTGTCCCGTCAATCATTAAGTGAGATAACTATACTTATCAGGAAAGGTTAGGGAGGTTAAAGGATGAACCATGATAAGCTCATTACAATTGGCCTTGGGTATCCCGGGACGAGTGTGAAGACGCCCTTTGAACCGGATCTGCAGGTGCTTTATGTAAAGGAGAAAATGTTCGCGCTGTTCGGCCACACCGGAGAAAACGAAAGCGTCAACCTCAAGACCAGCCCCGATGAGGCCTGGCTGCAGCGGGAAACGTATCCGGGCGCGGTGCTTCCGGGCTATCATATGAACAAACGCCATTGGAATACTGTCGTATTGAATGGGGAAGTACCGGAGGCAGTGGTTGAAAGCATGATGAAGGAAAGCTATCTGCTCGTCGTCGCTGGCATGACTAAAAAGGCACAAGCGGAGCTTGCCGGAAGCCTCAAACGTGCTTTTCCCGAGCTGGGTTGATGGGGATGACTACGCTTCCGAAAGGAGTTCAGGCATGGGCTGGATAGTTGCAATCGGATTTATCTGTGTCGTTGTTTATTTGCGATCCATTCATATCGAGCTGGTGAAGTTGAATGCGCGGGACAAAAATGATGAGGGGAACCAATAAACGTTGAGGGGTCTTTCTAGGAAAATGCAGCAAACATCAAAGTCAAAAAATGAGCGGGCAGCTAAGTCCGGGAAGGACTTGCTGCCCGCTCGATTGAAGTGAGCTTAAGCTTGGCTGGCTTTCTGCTCGGTTGTGATCATCCAGTTCACGCCATACTTGTCCGTCAGTTGGCCGAACAATGTACCCCAGAACGCCTTCTCCAAAGGTTGGCGGATCTCGGCTCCAACTGCGAGATTATCAAATGCGCGATGAGCCTCTTCATCCTCCTGGTATTCCAGCGCCAGGTACAAGGCGTTGCCGTTCTGCTGGGACAGGAAGCTGTCGGTCAAGAACAGCGGAACACCGGCTACTGTAACTGCCATATGTAACACTTTGTCCGGGGCGTTCTCTTCCGCGCCTGGAATATCCTTGTGCGTCATGACCGAGAGAACCTCGCCGCCAAGTGATTCAATATAGAAGTTCGCTTGAGCCCGTGCGTCCTCGCACATCAGATAAGGGGTTAATTTCGTCATTCCATATCATCCTTCCAGAAGGGGTTCGACTTGATTTCATCAGTATAGCATGCCCCATATTAGGATATTTCTTCTGGATTATCAAAATAACTGTTTATCTACTAAAATGATAGCGCTATCATAAAGCGAAGGCATGGTGATTGGCGAATGGAGGCTTACACCCGGGTACTCATTGAACGGATGGGTATGCTGCTCATTCTGATGTTTATAATGACGAGGCTGCCGTTGTTCCGCATGTTGCTGGACCGCGCCGTTACACTGAAAACGGGCGTGCTGTACGCCGTCATGTTCGGGCTCATCGGCATCGCCGGTACGCATGCTGGCGTGCTGGCCGGGCCGGAAGGCATGGATGCCCGCTTCTGGATTCGTGGAGTAGATAGCGGCCGATAATCGGCCTGTTGGCAGGGCTGGTGGCTCTATTTTTCTATGAGGAGCGCATTATAGCACCGATTAAAGCTTTTTTTATCGGCGTGTTCGCTCCGATTCTGCAGATGGGAATCATCCTGATTTACACGACCTCCTCGCCGGAGTCGATTCGTCTCGTCAATGAGATCGGAGTGCCGATGGTGCTGGCGAGCAGTATCGGTATCGCACTATTCGTCGCGATGATTCAGGTTGCGCTGAGAGAGCAGGAGCGGGCTGGAGCAGTCGAGACGCAGCGTGCGCTCGCTGTTGCCGGTACGGTACTGCCTCATTTGGAGCAAAAGCTTACAGAGGAAAGCGCTGCGGAGGCGGCTCGCGTGTTGTCCATGACGCTGAGCGTTGATGCCGTTGCGGTGACGGATATGACATCTGTCCTCGCTTACACAGGGCCGGGGATGGAAAGAAGCCGCCCGGAGCATCCAGCTGTATCCGCTCTGTGTCAAAAGGCTGTCCGTACCGGCGAGATTGTGGTGGCAGAGCTTGCGGCCTATGCGGACAGCTCTCCATCCCAAGCGGCAGGAGGGCAGCTGAAGCAGAAGCTGACAGCCCTCGCTCGCAGAGGGACGCTGGAGGGGAAACAAGGCCCTGGCGCGGTCGTACTGATTCCATTCCAGCAGGCCGGGCAGCCAGTCGGGATGTTACAGCTGTTCTATCGTAGCCGCAAGCATGTGTGCGCGAGCCGCTTGATCGGCGGTGTGGTGCAAGTATCGGTCAGACGAGAGGGAGGAGCAATCCGAATTGGCGTCCAGGACAACGGGATCGGCATTCGACCGGAGCTGCTGTCCTCCCTCGGGCTAATGCCTTTGGAAAGCGGCGAAGAATCGAGCGGAATATCGTCCACAGCGGGCAACGGACTTGGTGTGTACAACGTCAATGAGCGGCTGATTCGGCTCGTCGGAGCAGAGGCTGCGCTCCATTATAGGAATCTGCCGGAAGAGGGCAGTCGGGTGGAATTCCGTTTGCCCGGGGAGAGGAGGGAACATTATGAAGGAGAAGCTTACCGTGCTGATCGCAGACGATGAGCGGCTGGCGCGCGAGGAGCTGGTGTACTTGTTATCGCGGGAGCGGGATGTAGAGCTGTTAGAGCCGGCTTGCAGCGGGCGGGAGGTGATCGAGTCCGCACGTCGGCATAAACCGGATGCGATATTCCTCGATGTGGAAATGCCGGAGATGAACGGACTGCAGGCAGCGCAAACTTTGCGCGAGGAGTCGTTGCTTCCCATGATTGTGTTCACAACGGCTTATGAACATTATGCGGTGAAGGCTTTTGGTGTTGAGGCGGTCGATTATTTGCTAAAACCTTACGACGAGCAAAGGCTGGGAATCGCGTTGCAGCGGCTTAGGCAGCGAAAGGTAACCAAGCAAGCTGGGCTCTCGTCGGCTGGGGAGCAGGTTTCAAGTGATGATACAGCTGAGGCCTCCGGTGGCGAATACGCAGGGACTCCTTCATCCGAAGACGGCGCTGTCAAGCAAGAGCCTGTGTTTACGGACCGTGATGCATCCGCGATTTTTGCTGGAGCTTCGGAAGGGGACCGTCCTTCGGCAGTAACTGCGGGACAGATGCCCTCTAGCCGCAAGGTGCGCTTGCTTGTTGAGGATGGGGGCCGCATGGTCGTGTTGGACGGCAGCTCGCTGCTATTTGCGATGAAGGAGGACAAGCATACCCGTATCCGCATGGCGGACGGGACGGAGTACTCAGCGAGGCAGACGCTGCAAGAGCTGGAAGAGCGGCTTGGTCCGGATTTTTTTCGGCCGCATCGCAGTTATCTCATTAACCTGGACCAGGTTCGCGAGATCCAGCCCTGGTTCAATGGGGCGTACAACGCCGTTATGAATCATGCCGAGGAAATCAAGATTCCGGTATCGCGTACTGCGGCCAAGGAAATGATGCGTCTGCTGCAGGAAGGCAGCTAGGCGTATCCGACAGAAGTAATAATTTTCTTCAATAGCTCAAATGGAATAATGAATATAAAAAGATGACCCTCGAATCGAGGGTCATCTCCTAACCGCGTATCTCCGCGGCGGGTTGTTTAAATTTTCCAGAAAAAATGAATTGAACACAAAACACCGCCATGATATAATCTTCAGCGGTATTGATAAATTAAAATATGAGGTGTAGGTGTTTCATTCCTAATTTAATTCTACACCCGGAACTTTGATTTGTCAATTCTCTTTTTATCCCAAAAAAAGGGAAAAGGAGTGTGTTCAGAGAGATGAAATCGAAGGACTGGCAAGAAGAGCAGGGTCGGCTAGAACGAGTCAGAAACAAGCTGCAGGCGAGAATTACCGAGTTGGAGCCGGAGGTTACTGGATTACGTGATCAGGCTACGGACATGCGCAAGCGGTTTTGGGAAGATGTTACGATCAACACAAGTACGGACGAAGATTTCGAAGAAACTTTCCACAACATTAACCAGCAATCCGCGGTACTAGCCGAACGGGAGCGTGGCCACAAGCTGTTGACGCAGCAATGGAAAAACCTGAAACGTCTGCTTCCGTCTCCTTATTTCGGACGTATCGACTTTCAGGAGAATGGCTCGGATCCCATGGAGCAGATTTATATCGGCGTATCTTCCTTTGTTGACAGGGACGGATTGAGTTTTCTCATTTATGACTGGAGAACGCCGATAGCGAGCATGTACTACGATTACTCCCCCGGCCGGGCGTCATATGTTACACCTGCTGGAGGAATCGAAGGGACGATGGAGCTCAAACGGCAGTTTCAGATTCAAAACGGGCAAATCCGCAACATGTTTGACGCAAGTGAAACGATCGGAGACGAATTGCTGCAGCAAGTGCTCGGCACAGGCGCGGACTCGCAAATGAAGACTATCGTGGCGACGATTCAGAAGGAGCAAAACGCAATTATT
This sequence comes from Paenibacillus herberti, assembly GCF_002233675.1. Lineage (GTDB taxonomy): Bacteria > Bacillota > Bacilli > Paenibacillales > Paenibacillaceae > Paenibacillus_O > Paenibacillus_O herberti. Next base: position 164,182 of record NZ_NMUQ01000003.1, read on the forward strand.
CGCAATGACAAAAGCCGGATGCTGATCGTACAAGGGGCGGCTGGCAGCGGTAAAACTTCTGCGGCTTTGCAGCGGGTGGCGTACTTGCTGTACAGGCATCGTCAGACGATTAAGGCCGATCAGATCGTTCTTTTTTCACCGAATCCGATGTTTACCAGTTATATCTCCACGGTCCTTCCGGAGCTCGGTGAAGAGAATATGCAGCAGACGACTTTTCAAGAATATATCGACTATTGGTTAGGTTCCTCGTTAAGGCCGGAGGATCCCTTTGATGGGATTGAATATGTGCTGACCGCACAAGGAACGCCGGGTTATGAGGCTCGTCTTCAGGGGATTCAATATAAAACGTCGGAGGCTTTCCTGCAAGCTCTGCAGAACTACGGAACTTGGTTGGGGCGGGAAGGTATGCGATTCAAAGGAATTCGGATTCGGGACCGCATTTTGATTACCGCGAAGCAAATGAGAGAGAAATTTTACAGTTATGACCGTTCCCTGCCATTGTTCAATCGTGTTGTGCTCTTGCAGGAATGGCTGCTGAATGAACTGGCTGCTCTGGAACGCATGGAACGGGAAGCGCCCTGGGTACAGGAAGAGCTGAACTATCTCGACAGCGACCAGTACGCGGAAGTGTTCGGAACGCTGCATAGGGACCGGGAAGTATTCGACCTTGCGGAACATTACGCCGCAGTTCGCGAGAAAGTAATCAAAAAGCGCCGCGAAGATGAAGGCGACTTTGACTTTGCCCAGAAGGAGGAGGATCTGCTCCGGCGAACGATCGTGAAAGATATCTTTAAACCGCTAAGGAAAAGGGTGAGAAAATTCTCGTTTGTTGATTTCAAAGGCATATATGGCCAATTGTTTGACGACGAAGCTGCTTATCGGGAGAAAACGAATGAGGCTGTCCTTCCCTCACTGTGGCCAGAAATATGCAGACAAACCAAGGAAACGCTGACCCGGAACGAGTTGTTTCACGAAGATGCAACTCCGTATTTGTATGTAAAAGAACTGATCGAAGGCGTCCGGACGAACACGGAAATCCAGTATGTATTTGTTGATGAGGGTCAGGACTATTCGGCGTTTCAATATGAATATCTTAAAAAGCTGTTTCCTCGTGCTCGGATGACGGTGCTCGGTGATTTTGGGCAAGCGATTTTCATGCAGTCTACAAGTTTAGATGCACCGGATTCGCCGCTGGTGCGGCTTTATGGCGAAGCCGAAACAAGGTTAATCCGCCTTGTGCGTAGTTATCGTTCCACTCGGGAGATTGTGGAGTTCACGAGGTTGATGCTTCCAGGCGGCGAGGAAATTGCTCCGTTTGAAAGGGGAGGCCAGAAGCCCCAGTTGGTGGGACTGGACGGCGGGGAGGAGCGTGACGCGCAAATTATGGCAAACATCGCAGCGCTCAGAGCTGAGGGTTTCCATTCCATCGCCGTCATAACGAAGACTGCAGCCGAAAGCCGGGAGGCCTATGAATCGTTACGGGCTCATGGGGGCGAAGCTTTGCAGCTCATTACGAAGGAGACACAAAACTTTGAAAAAGGAGCCATGGTCATTCCCGTGTATCTCGCCAAAGGTGTCGAATTCGATGCCGTTTTGATCTATGATGCTTCGCCCGCAGCTTACGGCCGGGACAATGAACGCAAGCTTCTTTATACAGCATGTACGCGAGCGATGCACCGGCTTTATCTTTACTCAACGGGCGATTGGTCGCCTTTTGTGGGGGCATTGCCCCCGAATTTGTATGAAAAAGCGTCAAATTGACGCAAGCCATATACAGCTCGATGAGCAGAAAGCAGGGATCTATGTCAGCTCCTACAGGAACAAAATCGATGGCAGTCGGCGGGGACAACTTCTCGCTAAAAGCCATTCTTCCGCCGCTCCTGGCGATCATTGCCGGAATGATCATGGTCATTCTCGACAGCACCGTCGTTAATAATGCCATTCCCAATCTCGTTGATTACTTTGAGACCGATTTGAAGACGATTCAATGGACCGTCACCGGTTATACGCTGGCTTTATCCGCCGTTATCCCGCTTGCTGGGTGGATGACCGATCGATTCGGCTCCAAGCAAGTTTTCATGATCACGATCGCCCTGTTCACGATCGGCTCCGTGTTATGCGGCATCGCGCAAACGCCGGAACAGCTGATCATTTACCGCATCATCCAAGGCTTGGGCGGCGGCATGGTGGCCCCAATCGGGATGGCCATGGTGTTCAAGCTCGCGCCTCCAGAGCGTCGCGGATCAATTATGGGCCTGCTCGGCATCCCGATGCTGATGGCGCCTGCGTTCGGTCCGGTGTTATCCGGCTGGCTAGTCGAATCGGTCAGCTGGCACTGGATTTTCATTATCAATCTGCCGATCGGCATTATTGCTTTTATTTTAGCGTATAAATATTTGCCGAAATCCGATCGCCATGCGGCCCCTCATCTGGATATAATCGGCATGTGTCTCGCGCCGATCGCCTTTTCCATGTTGGCATACGGCGTAAGTGAAGGCGGCACCAGCTGGTCCTCCACTTCGACGATTACGGGTTTGACCGTTGGCGGCATCGCGCTCATCCTTTTCATCATTGTGGAACTGAGACAGAAGCATCCGCTGCTGGAGCTAAAAGTGTTCAAATCATCCGACTTTACTCGCAGTATTATCCTCACATGGATCGTACAGCTTGCGTTGTTCGGCGCTATGCTGATCGTGCCGCTATACCTGCAAGGGGTCATGAAATATACTGCGCTTGAAGCAGGCTGGATTTTGATGCCGCAGGCGTTATGCGCGGGGCTCGCCATGCCGATTAGCGGCAGGCTGTTTGACAAGATCGGTGCGCGTCCGCTCGCTTTCGCCGGTCTTACCGTCATTTCCGCGTCCCTGTTCACCTTGTCCCGCATATCGGTAGATACTTCGCTGTGGGTTATTATCCTGTGCATGTGCGTCATCGGACTTGGCATGGGTTTCACCATGATGCCACTTAACACGCATGTCCTGAACTCTGCGCCTCGCCATCTGGTGGGCCGGGTTACACCGCTCACAACAGCGGCTCAGCAAGTCGTCGTTTCGTTCGCGGTCGCAGGCTTAACGGGTTATCTGACGACACAAATCGCTGCCCACGTTGCAAGCGGGGGAGCAAACGCCAATCCGCTGACCGCCGCCGTCGCGGGTTATGGCGACACGTTTTTCCTGTCCGCATGCATCGTGAGCGCTGGCGCCGCATTTACACTAATTCTGCGTAAACCGAGGCAGCAGGCAGAAGCGGGAACAGCAGCCGGTGGCGACAATCCGGACCCGGCGATGATGGCGGGTCACTAATCGCGAATTATAAAATAACTTTTATAGAAGAGGTGCGGATGACAATGGATTCGAATGAGCTCGTAAACAAACAAATTACTGATCTTGCCAGCAACAACGAACAAACGGCATTCGCGGCCATTAAAGAGCTTAAACGTACGGGCAAGGAAGCCGTTCCTTCGCTGATCCATGCCCTCGGAGAACCGGGATCGCTTCGTACGATGGCGGTCGTTGTGCTCGGCGAATTAGGCCAGGATGCTGCTGAGGCTGTTCCTGCTCTGGCGGAACTACTGCTAGAGGATCATGAGGAAACCCAAATGGCGACAGCTTTAACGCTGTTCCGAATCGGCGCATCGAGCCTTCCGCCTTTGTTCAGTCTCGTCCAGCGGCAGGAAAGCGGAACTGCCTTCTGGGCTTCATGGGCGATCGTCATGATTGATCCGAAACAGGCCAGCCCTGGCATGATCGAAGTTTTGAATAAAGAGCGCGAGTCGTCCACCAGTAGGATTAAACCTTTTGCAGCTGAGGAAGCGCTCGGTAAAGCAATCGCGGCGGAGCTGGAGAAACAAGGGGAGCTGGAGTAATCCGAGCCCGGTGAGCTGGCCGGAACAAGGGGGTGTCCCAAAAGCCCCCTTCAATCTAAACGTAATTAATATCAGAAAAAAGGGGAGAAGACTGAGCTTGGCTCAGTCTTCTCCCCTTTTTTCTGTGACTCGGCGGGAGCCGCATTCGGCCCAAGCAAGAAACTACGACTACTTCCGCCCTGAACTCTCCAGAATTAGGGGGCCAACCCGCTTTAACCATTCAGCGCCGAATATCATCCTTTCAAGGAGCGGATTCAACGTTTCGCGCCAAGTCGGTTTCAGAGGGGGAGGGGAGGCGTGTATAGTCATTATAAAGCGTTTACATGAGGAGGAACACCGGTGTCCAAAACTCCCCTGACTTACACGGATGTGGCCCATTCAGAGTCTTTCCGCAGGCTGCTTCGCAAGAAGAAACGATTTTTGCTACCGATGAGTCTCTTTTTCCTCGCCTTCTACTTCACGCTGCCGATTATGACCTCTTACTCTAAGGTGCTCAATGAGCCCGCACTCGGACCGGTCTCCTGGGCCTGGCTGTTCGCCAGCGCACAATTCATTATGACCTGGACGCTCTGCATGATCTACTCCCGCAAGGCAGCCAAGTTTGACGAGATGGTGGAAGAAATAAAGGCCGAGATCGCGGAGCGCGGTAAAGCCCCTCAGAAAGGACGGAAAACCTCATGAATACCGCCTTCCTGCTATTCCTACTTATCGTGCTCGGCACGTTAGTCATTACTTATTACGCCTCCAAAAAAACAAATACAGCAAGCGAGTTCTACACCGCAGGCGGCGGGTTGACCGGCTGGCAAAACGGACTGGCCATCGCGGGTGATTATATGTCCGCAGCCTCATTCCTTGGCATCGCCGGCATGATTGCGCTGTATGGCTTTGATGGATTCTTTTATAGCATCGGCTTCCTGGTCGCTTATCTCGTTGTGCTGTATTTGGTAGCAGAGCCACTGCGCAACCTTGGTCGTTACACGATGGCCGACATGATCGCGGCACGCTTCAATCAGTCGCAGATTCGCGGTGTCGCCGCGCTTAACTCGATTGTTATCTCGATCTTCTATATGATTGCCCAGCTAGTCGGAGCGGGTGCACTTATTTCGCTGCTTATTCCAAGTCTGGATTACACGGCTTCCGTGCTGATCGTCGGCGTGCTAATGACTGTTTACGTCGTCTTCGGCGGCATGACGGCTACGAGCTGGGTGCAGATCATTAAGTGTGTGCTGTTGATCGTGGGTACGCTGATCATTTCCCTAATCGTATTCGCCAAGTTCGACTTCAACATCGGCCATATGTTCACGGAAATGAAAACGGCCACCGGGCTCAAGGAAGCTTTCCTCAATCCCGGCAACAAGTTCACCAGCGGGCTCGACACAATCTCGCTCAACCTGGCTCTCGTTCTCGGCACCGCCGGGCTGCCGCATATTCTGATTCGCTTTTTCACAGTTAAGGACGCGCCTACCGCGCGCAAATCGGTCGTTGTTGCCACATGGGTCATCGGTATCTTCTATGTTATGACGCTGTTCCTCGGCTTCGGTGCGGCGGCATTTGTCGGCGAAGCTGCAATTATTGAAGCCAATGCGGCTGGCAATATGGCGGCGCCGCTGCTGGCCAAAGCGCTCGGTGGAGAGTTCCTGTTCGCGTTCGTTTCGGCAGTCGCTTTCGCCACGATCCTTGCGGTCGTAGCCGGTCTAGTCCTTTCGGCGGCTTCTGCCTTCGCTCATGATTTTTATAGCCATATTTTGCGCAAAGGCAAAGCGAAGGAAAAGGAGCAGATGCGCGCAGCCAAGCTTGCTTCCGTCGGCGTTGCTGTCATCTCCATCATTCTAGCGCTGTTCGCGCAGAAGATGAATGTGGCTTTCCTTGTGGCGCTCGCCTTCGCGGTCGCCGCCAGCGCCAACTTGCCCGTACTGCTGTTCACCGTTTTCTGGAAAAGATTCAATACCGCAGGCGCCATCACCGGCATGCTGAGCGGCTTGATCAGCTCGTTGTTCCTAGTCGCTATTAGCCCGAATGTATGGAATCCCGTCGCAGGCAAAGCCATTCTCGTAGGCGATCCACTGATCGATCTGACTAATCCGGGCATCATTTCCATTCCGCTCGGCTTCCTCGGCGCCATCGTTGGCACATACTTGTCGTCCAAGACGAACGAGGCCAAATTCGACGAAGTGCTCGTCAAAGCCAACACCGGTATTTCGGAGCTGCCGACGTCGTAAAATCTGCCGATGAGCCGCATGTTTGTCATCCTATGATGGCGGCATGCGGTTTTTTCAGCGTTGGACGAGCTAAGAAGCGATAAGGAAACTTCGCATTTGCTAATGCATAATTTTTCCGATCAAAACCACTCTAAGGAGCGACGACGCCGGAGTGATCTCATTTACCACCAATTGTGAAACTTGCACTAGCAGAGCTTCGGTTGTCATAACACTGCAGGGAGTGGTAGGAATGGCAACGGATAAAAGGCTTGCAGGCGCACTCAAGCCGGCTATGCTGATGGCTGCATCGGCAGCAATTATGCTCGGCGGTTGCGGAATGCAGGGCGAGCGGCCCCATAGTGACTCGAATATAAAGTTGAAACAGCAATCTCAGCAGGAGATGCAGCAGCTTTCCCAGCAATTGAGAGCAGGCTCCATTGTAGTTGGCAAAACTCGTGAAGCTGGCGTGTCGATGACATCGGATGCGGACGGACAGGTATGGGTGCCGCTCGAGCTTGCCGCAAGGGTAATGAACATGAAGCTTAAGGAAATGCGCGACGGTTATGCAATTGGGGATACGGATGTAGCGTATCGGCTTCGCATCGGCGAACGCAACGCCAAGTCGGGCAGCCGGAACGTCCAGTTACCAGACGCTCCACGCTCCGTCAGCGGCAAACCGAGCGTCACGACCGAATCTCTGACCACGCTGTTAGAAACACCCGTTCGCTGGAACGCTTCCACCCGGGAGCTGAACGTTACCCCGATGAAGGATACCGCGGATTCCAGCACGCAGCGCGGCATTTCCATGCAGATGACGGATTCCACTCGGGCGGAGTCAATTGATGAAGATGAAAATGAAGATGAAGATTACAACATGCAAGCAAGCAATTCCGCAACTAAGGTTGTATCTGCAGCTCGCAAACTTCTGGGAGCCCCCTATGACTTTGGAGCGGCAAGTTATTCGGAAACAAAAAGCTTCGACTGCTCTTCCTTTACGCAGCATGTGTTCGATAAGGTAAGTGTTTCACTTCCACGTACCGCGCGCGAGCAGGGCCAACTCGGCAAAAAAGTCTCACAGAGTAACTTGAAGCCGGGCGATATGCTGTTCTTCTACACCCCTGGCCGCTTTGAGAGTAACCGTGTTGTAGGTCATGTCAGCATCTATATCGGTAATGGTAAAATGATTCACACCTACGGAGAGCCAGGCGTCGTTGAAGGCCAGTTTAATAGCTATTGGAAAGGGCGCTTCTTATTCGCTAAGCGGGTTTTGTAGGAGGGGCGGGGGCGGATACAGGGCATAATGAATGCTGAATGCAGCCCCCTTTTTCATGCAGCGGTAGTTATAGTTGAACAAGTTCAATAAGTGCTTGACAGGTGCTTCCAAATCATTTATTTTTAATTTAAGATATTTGAAGTAAAGACATATTGAGAGCGAGGAGGTCAAAGCCGATGGGTAAAAATCAGAATGACAGCGAAGCGAACACAAACGAGGTTCATGGTTTGGAGCCGTTGCAGAAGCAGGAGAGGGAATCACTGTCGGATGACATGGAGCTGTCGCTGAAGTTGTTCGTCGTGCTCTCCAAAGCTTATCGCTCGATTATGGATCAGGCGATCCGTGACATGAAGGGTCATGGCCTGTCTCCGTCGGAGTTCACTGTACTGGAAGTGCTCTATAATAAGGGGCGCATTCCTCTGCAACAGATCGGCGAGAAGATTCTGGTCACTAGCGGCAGTGTAACGTACAACATCGACAAGTTGGAGAAAAAAGATTTACTGCGACGGATTCCATGTCCGGAGGACAGACGAGTAACGTTCGCAGAGCTGACAGATGCAGGGCGAGAGCTGTTCGACTCCATTTTTCCGAAGCATGCCGAGCAGATTCACCGCCTGACAGTCGGTTTGAACCCAGCAGAGAAACAACAGGCAGCCGAACTGCTTAAGAAATTAGGCAAGGGAGCGGATGCGGGATAGACCGCATCTTTCACATAAATCATGATCGCAGATCAAATACTTTAACTTTAAGATAATTGAGGAGGATTTATTATGAAACCAGTAACTGCCGGCATTCACCACATTACATCTTTCGCGACAGATCCGCAGGGAATTGTAGATTTTTATGGGGGTGTACTGGGACTTCGGATGGTGAAAAAAACGATCAACTTCGATGCGCCAGAGGTGTACCATCTGTACTTCGGCGATGAGCATGGCACCCCGGGTACAATTCTTACATTTTTCCCTCATCCCGGTTCCCGCAAAGGGACCATAGGCGGCGGCCAAGTCGGCATTACGACTCTAAGTGTGCCTCCTGGCGCGCTCGGTTACTGGGAAGAACGGCTTGCCGATTTCCAGGTGGAGCTGCAACGGAGTGAACGTTTCGGAGAGACGTTCCTGCAGTTCACAGATCGCGAAGGCATGGGCCTTGAAATTGTAGAGCGCGAGGAAGGTCCGCTGAACACTTGGGGTTTTGCAGGCATTCCAGCCGACAAAGCCGTCAAAGGATTCGGAGGAGCAGTGCTGCTCAGCACAAACTCCGCATCAACGCGCCGCACTTTAGCCGAAACGCTTGGACTGAAGCCTGATGGAGAAGCCGATGGTTACGCGCGATTCCGCGGGGACGGCGAGCTTGGTAACGTCATCGACATCCCAATGCAAGATCTGGAGCGGGGCACCGGCGGCGCCGGAACTGTGCATCATATCGCATGGCGGGCAAAAGATTTCGACGAGCATGAGGCATGGCGTCAAGCGGCAGCGGGGGCAGGTTTCCAGCCGACTCCGGTCATCGACCGGCAGTATTTCAATGCGGTATACTTCCGCGAAGAGGGCGGCATTTTGTTCGAAATTGCTACGGACCCTCCGGGTTTTACAGTTGATGAGCCTGCTGAGGAGATGGGTTCCAAGCTGATGCTGCCATCCTGGTATGAGCCGCATCGTGCTGGGATTGAAGCAGGACTGCTGCCGATCGAGGTACGCAAATTGAAGGGGGCTAACTCATGAGTTTGGATATGATCCATGTTTATCAGGCAGGGAAAAACTCGCAAGCACCAGTGCTCGTGCTGCTGCACGGTACTGGCGGCAACGAGCATGATCTGCTCGGCTTGGGAGCGATGATCTCTCCGGATTCGGCAATGCTGTCCGTGCGCGGCAAAGTGCTGGAAAACGGCATGCCCCGCTTCTTCCGTCGCTTGGCGGAGGGTGTGTTCGATGAGGAGGACCTCGTTTTCCGTACGGGTGAGCTGAAGGCGTTTCTGGATGCGGCGGCAGCAGAATATGGCCTTGATCGCAGCAATATGGTTGCGGTAGGTTACTCTAACGGTGCTAATATTGCGGCCAGCCTTATTTTTCACGAACAGGAGTCGTTCCGAGGAGCGGTGCTGCATCATCCCATGGTGCCGCGTCGTGGCTTGCAGCTGCCCGAGCTGCCCGGCATGCCGGTGTTCATCGGCGCAGGCAGGAATGACCGGATCTGTCCACCGCATGAAACAGAGGAGCTTCAAGTGCTGCTGAGCGGCGCCGGAGCGGAAGTTGAGCTGCACTGGGAGAACTTCGGGCATCAACTGACGTCAACGGAAGCCCAGGCGGCTGCCGATTGGTTTAAGAGAACGTTTAATACGTAATAGCTGTGAAGAGGGGGAGCTCAATATGGCGAGCGGATTGAAGGGGATTCACCATGTATCGGCGATGACGGCGAAGGCTTTGCGCAACTATGAGTTTTATACGCAGGTGATGGGCATGCGGCTCGTCAAAAAGACGGTCAATCAGGATGACACGAGCATGTACCATCTGTTCTACGGGGATGACAAAGGCAGTCCCGGCACGGAGCTGACGTTTTTCGAGCTGCCGATAATGGGCCGCAACCGTCCCGGTTCAGCGAGCATTTCCGCTTACTCGCTGCGAGTGGCTAGCGATGAGGCGCTGAGCTGGTGGGAGCGGCGGTTCGACGAGTTGGGTGTCGATCATGACGGCCTGTTGGAGCGAGCCGGCCGCATGACGCTGGCGTTCCGCGATCCGGAGGAGCAGCGTGTGCTGCTCGTATCCGACGAGCATAACGCTGGTGTGGCAGCCGGAAACCCGTGGAGTGGAGGACCGGTTCCAGTGGAGTACGGAATCACCGGCCTCGGTCCGGTGCAGCTGACGGTTCGTAACGCTGCTCCTACTCTGGCGACGCTGACGGATTTACTCGGCTTCCGCCGTAAAGGAGCTTATCCTTCCCATATGCCAGGGCAGCCTGATGTTGTCATTATGGAGGTAGGCGAAGGCGGCAGCGGAGCAGAGGTCCACGTCGAGGAGCGCAATGACCTGGAGCGTGAGCGGCTTGGCCGCGGCGGCGTTCATCATGTAGCGTTCCGCGTAGAGGATGAGCATGAGCTGCGGGAGTGGGTGCAGCGGATTAGTGAGGCTGGTTATGGCAATTCGGGGTACGTGGACCGGTTCTACTTCCGGTCGTTGTATTTCCGTGAGCCGGGCGGCATCCTGATCGAGCTAGCGACGGATGGTCCGGGCTTCGACACCGACGAAGAACAGGATCGGCTCGGTGAAACGTTGTCTCTGCCGCCGTTTTTAGAGCCTAATCGCGAGGCGATTGAAGCCCGGTTGAAGCCTCTGGTGACAGAGCTGGCAAGGTAACGAACGCGGTATGCGCAAGGCAGTGAGCGAAGTGAACCGGGCGAGGCAATAGGCGAGGCCATGAGCAAGGTAACGAGCGAGGTATGCGCAAGGCAGCGAGCGAAGTGAACCGGGCGGGGCAATAGGCGAGGCCATGAGCAAGGTAACGAGCGAGGTATGCGCAAGGTAGCGAGCGAAGTGAACCGGGCGGGGCAATAGGCGAGGCTAACGGAGAAAGATAATGAGCAAAGTCACGAACGCTCCCGATTAGGAAAAGAAAACGAAAAGAAGACGAAAAGAAGACCCGCAAGCAGGACACTTGGATGTTAAAGTGATCCTCTGCGGGTTTTCCTTTTGTATATTGGTTTTGACGGGTGAGGTTAATCGGCTTAACCTCACCGCGATGCGGTAGTTGTCAGTTCACTTTATCCGGTGTTCAGTGGATGATCATACTAATGGATGTACTGTTCGCAGGCCGCATTCAGCCCAAGCAAGTAACTTCGACTACTTGCATTGTTCGGCGGTGCTGCTTTTGTCCCAAGCAAGTAACTTCGACTACTTGATTAGCTCGGCGGTGCCGCATTCGTGCCGAGCAAGTAACTTCGACTACTTGATTAGCTCGGCGGGGCTGCTTTTGTCCTAAGCAAGTAACTTCGACTACTTGATTTGCTCGGCGGGGACCGCATTCGTCCCAAGCAAGTAACTTCGACTACTTGATTTGCTCGGCGGGGTTGCTTTTGTCCTAAGCAAGTAACTTCGACTACTTGCATTGTTCGGCGGTGCTGCTTTTGTCCTAAGCAAGTAACTTCGACTACTTGATTTGCTCGGCGGGGTTGCTTTTGTCCTAAGCAAGTAACTTCGACTACTTGATTAGCTCGGCGGGGCCAGCCCGTTATCAGTAGCAGTCTACTATCAGTTGCTGCCTATCAGTTACTCTCTATCCGCATAAGCTCCAGCATAGCCACCACTCGCTCAACCGCCTCTGCCACCGGCAGGGTTTCCTTCTGGGAAATGCTGCTCCGTTCCGCGTACTCGACGATGCCGTTCCCGGCTTCGCGGCCAACGATGATGCGCACAGGAATGCCGATCAGGTCGGCATCTTTGAATTTTACACCGGGACGCTCGTCTCGATCATCCAGCAGCACCTCGACGCCAAGTGCAGCGAAGCGCTCGTACAACTGCTCGGTTAACTGCTGCTGTTCGGCATCCTTTGGCGAGATGGGAATCAGATGTACGTGAAAAGGCGCCAGAGCGATCGGCCAGGCAAGGCCCTGCTCATCGTGAAACTGTTCAGCAGATGCGGCCAGGACACGAGAAACGCCGATGCCGTAACAGCCCATGAGGAACAACTGCTCTTTGCCGGATGCATCCAGGCAGGCAGCGCCAAGCTTTTCGCTGTACTTGGTGCCAAGCTTGAATACATGGCCTATTTCAATTCCTTTGCTCATCGTCAGCCTGCCTTCAGCACAACGGGGGCAACCGTCACCCTCGGCTACATTGCGGAAATCTCCGACTAGGGATAGTGGGAAATCCCGACCTGGAACGACATCCAGCAGATGAAAATGCTCCTCCCCCGCGCCGGTGAAGGCAAAGGAGAGCGTTGCCGCTTCACGATCGACAAGCAGTGGAGCTGCAATTCCAACCGGTCCGGCAAAGCCGGGCAGCGCGCCAGTGACCCGAAGCACAGTGTCGGGATCGGCAAGTGTAATGGCATCATCGGCCTCCGCGAAGCCTTCCTGCCGCATCCGTTCCAATACCTTAATCTCGTTAATTTCATGATCGCCGCGTACCACAACCGCAACTGGTTTGCCGCCTGCCGTGAACAACACCGTCTTAAGAATCGAGGTGGCGGGCAGGTTGAGAAATGCTGTCAGCTCCGCGATTGTGCGAACATCTGGAGTATGCAGCTTGCTTGGAGCTTTCGAATGGTCAGCAGCTTTGGTGCTGGATTTAGACTGGGACTGGGATTCAGACTGAGATTCAGACTGAGATTGGGACTGAAATTGAGCCTGAGCCTGAGTCTGAGTCTGAGCCTCGGACTCAATCCGGGAGGTTTCTTGCTCCGCCATCCTCCCCTCGGCCTTTTCCAAGTTGGCAGCGTACCCGCAGCACTCACAGGTGGCAATTGTATCCTCGCCAATGTCGGCCAGTGCAATGAATTCATGCGTACCGCCTTCACCGCCAATCGCGCCTGGGTCCGCTTCAACAGCTCGATAACGCAGGCCAATTCGGGAGAAAATGCGATGGTATGCCTGAAGCATTTTCTGGTAGGAAACATCCACTCCGGCCCAATCCGCATCAAAGGAATAGGCATCCTTCATCAGGAATTCCCGGCCGCGAAGCAGGCCGAAGCGAGGTCGCCGCTCGTCGCGGAATTTGGTCTGAATCTGATAAAGCGTTAATGGCAGCTTACGGTAGCTGTTAATCTCGCCGCCCACCAGCGCCGTTATAACCTCCTCGTGAGTTGGTCCAAGGGCGAATTCCCGCTCATGACGGTCGAGAAGACGCATCAGCTCCGGCCCATACACCGCATAACGACCGGACTGTTGCAAAAGCTCAACTGGCTGAAGCGCAGGCATAAACATTTCTTGGGCTCCAGTCCGGTCCATTTCTTGGCGGATCAGCTCCTCGGCCTTGCGCAGTACTCTTCTGCCAAGTGGCAGATAAGTATACACACCTGCGGCAAGCTGGCGGATATATCCGGCGCGCAGCATCAGCGCATGGCTGGCTGCCTCGGCCTCGCTCGGAGTTTCCCTTAGAGTTGGAAGCAGCATTTTACTTTGGCGCATAAATATCACACTCCTCGAATGATTGACCCCGTTAAAAAAACAAAAAGACGCATCCGTCAGGGACGAATGCGTCGTGGTACCACCCTGGTTCCGGCTTCCCGCACGCGGCGGAAGAAACCCTCAAAATGGATAACGGCCCAAAGGCCGGCGGCATACCGGAGCGCATTGAAGCGCAAGGCATGCTGCAGCTCGCAAGGTGGGGGACCATTCCTCCGCGCGGAAAGCCTCTCAGCCGATGGGCTTTCTTTCTGGACGGCGGTGCGGGAATGGGGTGGCCTTGGTCAAAGCTGATTGCAATTATGTGGTAGTCGTTGGATTAGTCCATACCATACCTCAGCTTGCCTGTGGCGGTCAAGAGAGCTTAGGAGGAATTATCCTTACGGCGCTTGCCGAATACCGAGTGTAACGAGCGGGCCGAAATTGACGGTGCTGGACATGATTTTGGCCATTTTCTCCGGCGGAATCGACATCCCGGTTTCAATCCAATGCAAGACAACGCCGAAGTTGGCCGAGGTCAAATAGGCAACCAAATAATCCATCGGAATGGACAGCTTGTCCGGCATGTTCAGCTGCAAGTTATGATACATGCGGGCCGTAAACAGCTCTCGCAGCCGAATGACATAGGTAAGGTCGCCGCCTGGCCCCAGCATCAAACGAAGAAACTCCGCATGATTGGCAATTTCCTCAAATAATTTCACACTGACGGGATAAGGCTCCTCCATGTCGGCGTAGCGCATCGCATCGGCAAGATTAAGCTTTTCGATGCGTTCGCTAAGATGCTCGCACACCTCGTCCTTTAATTGCTGCAGCATATCCGCGACATCCTTGTAATGCAAATAAAACGTGCCGCGGTTTACATTCGCGCGCTCCGCGATCTCTGTCACGGTAATTGTGTCCGCGCTTTTCTCTGCCAGCAGGGACATTAGCGCTTGGTACAAATGCTGTTTTGTCTTCGCTTTGCGGCGGTCCAGTTTCTCGGCCATTGCCCCTCCTGCCTTCCATCAATCATTTTTTGTGTTATTAAACATTTGTAGCGGGCTTTGTTGATTACGAAACAATAGGGCCCCCCTTTGATGATTGAACTCTTCTCTAACGTCATTATAATCAACAGTATGAACATTATTCAACATGATGTTGATTATAGGTAGAACAGAGGAGTGAGGATCGGATGGGGCTGTTTAAGCAAAAAATGACGTTTGTCAGCGTATTGCTTGTGCTCGCTGTACTGGTCGTATTTGGTGCGGCGATGATGGGTTCTGTCGTAAGCATCAAGCCGAAGGATGTGCCGGTGGCACTCGTTATGTTGGACCAAGGAGCCGACATGCCCGGCGGGGCAAGGCTTGAGGCAGGCAAGCAGCTACAGGAACAGCTGACCGGGAACGCCAAGTTGCCGTTTAAATGGACGATCGTTAAGTCCGAGCAGGAGGCTCGCGCCGGCATCGATGATCGTACGTATTACGGCGCGCTTGTTCTGCCTGCGGATTTAAGCGCGGGAGCGGCTTCGCTAGCGGGACCGTCGCCAAAACCGGCAACCGTACGCATTTTGACAAGTGAAGGCGCAAACTCACAGGCAGCTGCTGCGGTTAAGCAAGGGCTCAATGGGGCGATGGCGCTGGCGTCACAGGGCATGGCCCAGTCTATGCTGCAGCAGCTCAGCGCCAAGAGCGAGCAACTGCCAATCGGAACGGCGAAAGCATTGCTTGCGCCGATTGTAGTTCAGGAAGAAACGCTGCATGCGGTTGGCGTCAATAACGCGGGCGGCAACGCGCCGGGACTGCTGGTGCAAATTATGTGGATGGGCAGTCTCGTGACGGCGGCTTTACTGTTTACTGCCGGGACGGCAGCGATGAAAAGCGGAACGGGACGACTGTCCGCCGTGCTTGGTCAACCGGTAATCGGCGCGGTCATCGTAGGCATCGCCGCCGCGTTCCTCGTCTGGATGGCTTCGGCGTGGTACGGCATGGAGTTATATGATGCTGCGGGGGCTTGGCTGTTCCTATGGCTGGCCGGCATGATGTTTTATTTGATTCAATCCGCGTTGCTGAACTGGCTCGGCATGGCGGCGATGCCGATTTTGGTTTTGGTGATGTTCTTCTCCATGCCGGTGCTGAACATGGCTCCCGAATTTTTGACGGAAGCTTCGCGAGACTGGATCTATTCCTGGACGCCGCTGCGCTTTGCAGCTGTTGGACTGCGCGAGGAGATGTACTTCGGCGGGCTGGACGCCGCGACTGCCAACATCGCCGTCATCGGGAGTGTCGGAGGAGCATTCCTCGTGCTGCTTGTTTTGGCGGGTTTACGCCGCGGCAAAGGGTCCTCTTCCAATCTTGAAGCTGCCACTGAAACGGCATAACTGGCCGCAAGCATTCCTTCGTGAAGCGGGGAACCGTCCGTGCACAATGAAATAAATACGGGGGGATTTCCGGAAGAAGAGCTGAGTCATAGGGCGGACCTTTGACAGAGCTGCCACCTTCATCGGGTATATATCTTCAACCAGTCCATTCCTGCGAATGGACTGGTTTTTCTTGTATAATGATAGATTTATATCGCTAGTAAGACTATATTCATAGTCCATAATCACTATTTCGAATTTGTTCATCGTAGTCGATAGATTAAACGAATTACTTTATTGATATTAACCGGAAGGGAGTGGTAATTCCTCGTTTTAACAACAAATTTATGGAGAAGAAAGGAAGTTAAGCATTGTGAAACAGACAGAAAAAAGGATAGGAAAAGAGTCTCGTTTACGTAAATTTTTCGCCGTCCTGCTTGCGGCAAGCCTAATTATCGCCGCTGTGGTCATCCCACCAGCTCATGTTCCAGAAGCTCACGCCGAAGGAGCTGACCTGTCAGCCTTTCAAGCCTCGACCGGCTTCTCAAGCAAGCAAGGCCAGAACAATTGGAGATACCAGTACCGGATATTTGAGGCGACTGAATTCCAGGATCTCCCGGTGTACTCCGGAGGAAACTGGTGGCGGAAAAATCAGAGCTGGGACTGGGGCACCGTGTCGGCGAGCGGCATAACCCCGGGTTCAAGCGCCGATACATCACGCACGTTCAGCGCCCCGGAATCCGGGAAGGTAACGATTTCAGCCGGACTCATTACGTTTAATCCGAAATCATACGGCAGCGCCAGGCTGAAGCTGATGAAGAACGATACGCAGTTATGGCCACAGACGAGCGAATGGCAATCAATTAGCGCAAGCGGGCCGGTTGCTTTTCCTGAAATGGAACTAACGCTTGGCAGGGGAGACCGCCTGTATTTTATAGCCAACAGCGGAGCGGATCGCAGCAACGGGCAGGATGATATCGTCTGGAATCCCGTTGTGACGTATACGAATGTTGTGAATGAGACTGCTGTCAGCAGCGTTTATATGGACAAAAGCGAGCTGCGGCCCGGCATCGGCGAAACAGTAACGCTGCAAACGTACGTCGCTCCATCCAACGCAGCCAACAAAAAGCTGCATTGGAGCACCAGCAATCCGCAGGTCGCGACTGTGAGCAACGGGCGTGTTACCGCGACAGGTCCGGGCACGGCTGTAATTACCGTCACAACCGCAGATCGCGGCTTGACCGATCAGGCAAATGTAACCGTAGACGGAGCCGGGGCGATTACGCGGGAGGAGCTGACCTTTTTGCTGGAGCAGGCTCTGAAGCTGCCCTTCGACATAAACGAGGACATGCTTGGCGGCACGCCGCCAATTCCGCCCGGATTCCCCTCGCAATCAGCGAGCTTAAGCGGGCCAGCCGGCGTCAGTGATAATGACAGCCTTTCGGAGCCGGTAACAAGAGAGGCTGCGGCGTCGATGTTTATCCGGGGCTACAATCTGGCGATGGAGCAAGATGCGGTCCGGGGAAATATAAGCGGGGTGACCGATCGGAACGAGATCAGCGGCTGGGCACTTCCCTACGTGGAAGCGGACAGCAGACTGGGCATCGTGGAGCCGGATTCGCCCTACCCGGCGGAGTTTGAACCGCAGGCTCCCGTGACGAGACTGGAAGCACTCGACATGGTCAAAAGGCTGCTCGCCTCGATGGATATTAAAGGCATGATTGCCTCCGCCATCAACGGTAAAAAGGGCAGGCTGGTCATTCCGCCCAATACGTACCGGCTCGGAACCCAATCGGGCAACACCATTTTAAATATTGCCAATGCCAACAATTTGGAAATCGTTGCCGACGGCGTGACCGTTATCGCCACGAAGCTGACCCGAGCGCTGTCCGTTTCCAACAGCTCTAACGTGACGATTAGCGGCATGACGATTAACTACGATCCGCTGCCGTTTACCCAGGGCCGTATCAAGGCGGTTGCGTCCGACCTGTCCTATCTGGATATCACGCTGGACGCGGGTTATCCCCGCCAGCTGTTCTCGCGACTGACGATTTACGATCCTGTAACCCGTTTCCAAAAACGCGGCATCAATCATCTGTGGGGGACAAAAGCGTCCTGGAACGGGGACGGTACGATGCGCATTACGCTAAAGGGAGTAGGCAGCAACGCCGCTGTAGGCGACCCCGTCACGATGGCTGGAGGCCCCGAGGAAGGAGGCATCCCGCATGCTATCACGGCTGACGGCAGCAAAGGAATTGTGTTCAAAAACATTACGCTGCACACGGCGCCAGGCTTCGGTTTCCTGGAAGCGGGAGGGGAAGGCGGCACGGTGCTAAACGGCTTTAAGCTCATTCCTGGCCCGGCTCCAAAAGGCGCAACCGAAAAACCGCTGCTCACCGCTGTTTGGGACGGCATCCAGTTCAAAACCGCGCGTAAAGGCCCGATCGTCGAAAACTCCATCATTCAAAGCGCAGGCGACGATTCGTTTAGTATTCAATCCGGAGATTACGGGGTTGTGAAAGTACAAGGCGACGAAATCGTTATCGTGCTGCGTGATGGAAGCCAGGCACCGCGCGTCGGCGAGCGGCTGAAGCAGTTTAATTCCTCGCCGGAAGCGATTATCGTCTCCCAGCAGAAAGTGCCGAAGGCATCGGCGGGAATCGACGCCGCGATCCTGCAAAAGATTAGTGCAGCCGGGGAATGGACATCTTGGCGATACACCGAAGAAACCTATTATAAAATTAAGCTGGACCGCCCGGCTCCGTTCAAGCAGGAAAGCTTTATTTTCAGTCCGGACCGGATGAGCAACGGCTTTATTTTCCGCAACAATAAGATCTACAGTCCGGGGCGCGGCATGCTGCTCAAAGCGGGCGATGGCCTGATCGAGAATAACGAGTTCCGCGGCGGCGACAAGGCGATTGTCGTCTCGCCGGAGGGTGTTACCGATACGCATGCCGGAGCAGGCAGTAATTTGGTCATCCGGGGCAACCGAATCATTGGTACCGGATATCATCATTACATGCCCTGGTCCGATCAGGCTGGCGCCATCAGCTTCTCCAGCGGCAATATCAAAAGCGTCAAAGCATTCAGCAACATCCGAATTGAGAACAATACATTTGACTCGGTCAACGGGCTTAACCTTAACCTGAGCAGCGTAAGCGGCGCCGTTGTCACCGGCAACAAGTTCCTCAACACACATCTGACGGCTCCAAACAATAACGGAGCGGAAAAAGCTATCGATGCCAAATCCGTTATTTGGGTGAAAAATACGACGAATGTGACGTTTTCGGGCAACGAGATCGACCGCATGGGGCCGTTTTCCAAGGTGGCGATCAATGTGCAGCAGCCATCCTCGGGCATTAAAGGAGCGGATACCGGCGTTCGTGTTCTGAATCCGAAATAAGCAAGGTTTTAGCGGCCCTAAGGGGCCGTTATTTTTATATCGAAATTATGATACAAATAAATAATTTAAGGGTAAAGGGTACCAAGGAGGTGTATGCGCTTACCAAAATAATGAATCAGGCTGTATGAAATCCAAATCGAGGAAGGAGTTTGGATTAATGAACATGAGCCTTAAAGGCACGCTTGGCAAATTCGGCGTCGTTTTGCTGGCGGTCGGGATGTTTATGGGAGGTGCCAGCGGGTTCTCGGGTTTAAATGCGTCTGCAAATGAAAGCGCTTCAAATTTGGCGGAAATTGATATCCAGGACATGATTACAACGGCGATTGCGCAAAATCAGGCCCAGCTGACGATTCCGCCCGGCACTTACCGAATTGGGCCGAAGTCGGGGCAAAACACGATTTTGAATATCGAAAATGCTAATAATTTAGAAATAATCGCTAACGGCGTAACAGTCGTCGGGACGACGCTGACGCGGGCGCTTTCCATATGGAACAGTGCCAACGTAATTATTAGAGGCATGACAATTAACTATGACCCGCTGCCTTTTACCCAGGGCAAAGTTACGGCTGTGGCGGCTGACAAATCCTATGTTGATATTGCAATCAGCGCTGGTTATCCTCATGAGCTATATACGAGGCTGACGGTGTACGACCCGGCTACCGGCTTTCAGAAGCGAGGCATCAATCATCTATGGGGCACAACAGCGGCTTGGAACGCGAACGGTTCGTTGCGCATTTCGTTGGCGGGCGTCGGAAACAATGCCGCCGTAAACGACCCTGTAACTGTTGCGGGCGGACCGGGCGCGGGCGGTATTCCGCATGCAATCGCGGTGGAGCGAAGCAGTGGGGTGGAATTCCGCAATGTGACGGTTCATACCGCCCCCGGCTTCGCTTTCATCGAAGCGAACAGTGACGGTGGAACGGTGCTGGACGGTTTTAAGCTTATTCCCGGGCCGGTTCCGCCTGGAGCTGCCGAGACCCCGCTGCTTACTTCCGTATGGGACGGCATTCAATTCAAGACGTCCGGCCTTGGCCCCACCGTCGAAAATTCAATTATTAAAAACGCAGGCGACGATTCCTTTAGCATTCAGTCCGGCGATTATGGCGTTGTGAAGGTGCAGGGAGATGAAATTACCGTTGTGCTCCGCGATGAATCGCAAATCCCCCGCCCCGGTGATCGCTTGAAACGGTTCAACAATTCGCCGGAAGCCGTCGTTGTATCGCAGGAGAAGGTGCCAAAAGCTTCGGCTGGCATCGACCCCGCCATTTTGCAAAAGATCGACACGGCGGCTCAGTATACGCTATGGCGCTTCTCGGGCGACAATTATTATAAAATCAAGCTGGACCGGACTTCGCCGTTTCAGGCGGAGGATCTTATTTTCAGTCCCGACCGAATGAGCAACGGCTTCACGTTCCGCAATAACGAGGTGTACAGCCCAGGGCGCGGCATGCTGCTCAAAGCCGGCGGCGGCCTCATTGAAAACAATATTTTCCGTGGAGGGGACAAAGCGATTGTTGTATCGCCGGAGGGAGTGAGCGACTCTCATGCCGGGGCGGGTCAAAATCTGACCATTCGCGGCAATCAGTTTATCGGCACGGGATATCATCATTATATGCCATGGTCCGATCAGGCCGGCGCTGTCAGCTTTACTAGTGAAAATGTTACAAACATGAAGGCGTTTGACACGGTTGTCATCGAGGACAACATATTCGATTCCATCAACGGACTGAACTTGAACCTGACCAACGTGAACAACGCGACGGTGAGCGGGAATCAGTTCCTCAATCCACATCAGACGACTCCGAACAATAATGGCGCGGATAAGGGCATTGATGCTACATCGGTTATTTGGGTGAAAAATGCTACGGGCGTGACGTTTACGGGCAATGAAATCAATCAGTTGGGACCGTTCTCTTCGCTTACGGTCAACGTTCAGCAGCCTTCCGCTGGAATCGTCGGCGCTGACACAGGTGTTATTGTCGTCAATCCGATCACTGACACGGAATGAAAGGTGGATGGTATACTTGGATTAGAAGAAAAGATTTCCATCCAAGGAGGCTCACCTACCGATGTCCATGTCTTTTGATGCGCTCTATCATCCTTATCCATCCTATCGAATGCCGTCTTATGCCCGGAGCGGCATGGTGGCCACCTCTCAGCCGCTAGCCGCACAGGCTGGGCTGGACATTTTGCGCCGTGGCGGCAACGCCATCGATGCCGCTGTGGCAACCGCCGCTGCGCTCACTGTCGTGGAGCCTTGCTCCAATGGCATTGGGGGCGACGCTTTTGCCCTTGTCTGGACCGGAGGCCAACTGTACGGACTGAGCAGCAATGGCCCTGCTCCGAGCAGTGTTTCCGTTCAAGCGTTGCAGGAGCGGGGACATGAAAGCATGCCGCGCCTCGGGGCCATTCCTGTCACCGTACCGGGCGCGCCTGCGGCATGGGCGGAGCTAAGCTCGCGCTTCGGGAAGTTGGAGCTGGATGAGCTGCTTGAACCAGCGGCGAATTATGCCGAGCGGGGTTACCCGGTATCACCGACTGCGGCGCTTAATTGGGAACGGGCATACAATCACTATACGTCTCAGCTCAGATCGACCGAGATCGAGGCATGGGTGACAACATTCGCCCCTTCGGGCCGCGCACCGCGTGCGGGAGAGCTGTGGTCGTCGCCGGATCATGCCCGGACGTTGCGCTCGATCGGACGGAGCGGCGGCAAGAGCTTTTACCAGGGCGAGCTGGCAGAGCGTATTGCGACTTGCATGAGAGAGCTTGGTGGATACTTGAGCGCGGCGGATATGGCTATGTTCGAACCGGAATGGGTTGAGCCGATTCATACACGCTATCGGGATTACGAGGTATGGGAAATTCCACCGAGCGGACAGGGGCTGGTCGCGCTGCAGGCGCTGACCATTCTGGACGGCTTTGAATTTCGACGGGATGAGCTGCTGAACGCCGAGACGGCGCATCGTCAGATCGAAGCAATGAAGCTCGCCTTTTCCGACGGCTTGCGTTATATTACAGACCCACGGCGTATGAACGTGTCCGTCGAGGAGCTGCTCTCCGCAGCCTATACGGAACAGCGGCGCGCGCTGATTGGGGAGAAGGCACGTTTGCCCGAGCCAGGCCAGCCTGGAGGTAGCGGTACGGTGTACTTGGCGACGGCCGATGGAGAAGGCAATATGGTATCGTTTATCCAGAGCAATTACATGGGCTTCGGCTCCGGAATCGTCGTACCGGGCACGGGTATTGCACTGCAGAATCGGGGAGCGGACTTCTCCTTGGATCCGCAACATGCCAACGTACTGGAACCGGGCAAAAAAACGTACCACACCATCATTCCCGGCTTCCTCACGCGGGGCGGCGGCCAGCCGGTAGGTCCATTCGGGGTAATGGGCGGTTATATGCAGCCGCAGGGCCATGTGCAGGCAGTTATGAATTTGGTCGACTTCGCTCTCCATCCCCAAGCGGCGCTGGATGCTCCCCGCTGGCAGTGGCATCGCGATCTGTCGGTATCGGTTGAGCCTCATTTCCCATTGGCGACCGCGCAGGCGTTGGAGCGGATGGGCCATCGGATTACGCGGGAGAACAGCTCCGGCTCATTCGGCCGGGGGCAGATCATTTTACGTGATCCGGCGACGGGCGTGCTTTGCGGCGGAACGGATTTCCGAACGGACGGCATTGTTGCGGGCTGGTAAATAATTGAATTAAAAAAACCGGAGCTGGTTTCCCAGCTCCGGTTTTTTTGAATGGTGTAGAATGTCAGGACAGAGCGGCTTCAGGCGAATCCGAGCTGCTGCTGTGGCGTTGCTTCGCTTGGCGGAAGCGGATTCCACGCTCCGTCGAGCGTGCGTGTCGTAACAAGACGCAAGACGAATTGGCCAAGCTCATCGAAGCTCAGTTCTTTTAGGCTCAAGATGAATTCATCCGTGAGCACACTGTCACCGAGCACCTCTTTGACGACCTCGATAACGGTATGCAATCTTGCTGTATGTTCAAGCTCATTAATGTTTCTCATCCTAAAAAGACCTCCCGGGGTGAGTATCAAAACTAGGCTGCAAGGCCGGAGCGGACACGGCGGGCAAGCCACGCTGGACGAATCTGTAAAAAAATCCGCTCGTTCGATCTTAGCATGCTGACCGTTGGGGTAAGGCAATACTGAAGGAATTATAATCTCGTTATCATTTTTCTCATGGATGGGACTTTTGGTATACTGGTATAACCAGTACGGAGGAATGAGGTTGAACGATGAGCAATCAAGATCTGTCGAATGAGGAGCGCATGGCGATTTTAAAGGCTCTGTCCAATGAGACAAGGATGAATATTCTTTGTTGGCTGCGCAACCCCGAGGAACAGTTTAATTTGGAGCCGTCTAAGCTTCGCGAGGATTTTCCAGGCAGTGTATGCGTCGGCAACATTCAGGAGAAGTCAGGACTGACTCAGTCGGTCATTTCCTCTTACCTGGCCTCGATGCAAAAGGCTGGTTTGTTGGAGTCGCGGCGTTTCGGCCAATGGACCTACTATCGTCGCAATGAGGCCGCCATACAAGCATTTTTGAAGTCAATTGCATCGGACTTGCAGGCATCTGAAAAATAGGAGCTTGCTTTTGTCTTTATTAATCTATATATTCATAAATATAGATTAACTAATTGCAGATTCAAGTTTGGTGCAACTTACATTAGATAAGTTTTTAGGAGGAGATTTCATGTCTACTGATCATACGGTTGAACCGCTATTCCGCCCCTTTGAAGGCGGCAAGCTTAAGTTAGCTAACCGCATCGTAATGGCTCCGATGACCCGCAGCTTCTCGCCGGGCGGAGTTCCAGGAGCGAATGTGGCCCAATATTATCGTCGTCGTGCGGAGCACGGGGTCGGACTTATCATTACAGAAGGTACGGTTATTAATCATCCGGCTGCAGCAGCGGATCGGGATGTGCCGCATTTTTATGGTGAGGAGGCGCTTGAGGGTTGGGCCCACGTCGTTCGTGAGGTGCATGAGGCTGGCGGCAAAATCATTCCTCAGATCTGGCATGTCGGCATGTCCCGCTCCAAGGAAAAATTCCCGGAATCGGACGTTCAGCCGGTAGGTCCTTCGGGACTGTCGGGGGCGGGAGAAAAGGTATCGGAGCCGCTCAGCGTGGAAGAAATTCGCGGTTTGATCAACGGCTACGCTCAAGCGGCAGCCGACGCGAAGCGTATTGGCTTCGACGGTGTGGAAATCCACGGCGCGCATGGTTATCTCATCGACCAGTTCTTCTGGGATAAAACGAACAAACGCGAAGATGAATATGGCGGCGACTTGGTGGGTAGAACGCGTTTTGCGGTAGAAGTTATTGAAGCGGTACGCCAAGCCGTTGGCCCCGACTTCCCGATCGTATTCCGCTTCTCCCAGTGGAAGCCAGAAGATTATACCGCTAAGCTGGCTCAGACGCCGGAAGAGCTGGAGTTGTTCCTTGCACCGCTCAGCGCTGCAGGGGTAGACATATTCCACAGCTCGACTCGTCGCTTCTGGGAGCCAGAGTTCGAGGGTTCGTCGCTTAACCTGGCCGGATGGACGCAAAAAATTACCGGTAAGCCGGCAATTACGGTTGGCTCCGTGGGCTTGGATTCTGAATTCACGAGCCTGTTCACGGAAGGCAGAGGCGGCCAGAACGCGAGCCTTGAACAGTTAACCGAGCGTCTCGAAAAAGGCGAGTTCGACCTTGTGGCTGTCGGCCGCGCGCTGCTGACAGATGCTGCCTGGGCGGAGAAAATTCGCGAAGCCCGCACGGAAGATCTGCAGCCATTCACCAGAGAATCACTGGGTAGCTTGAGCTAAGACTGAACAAGGCAATCGGGCAGCTGTAGCTGAACAGAATGATCGCCGCCATGAGGGAATCACTAGTGATCCCCCTCATGGCGGTTTTTTTGCTGTGCGGCTAGGTGAAACAGCCAATATGAAAAAATGGGAATGTACCTGAAATCCAGTGCCTATCCGGTGCCGTACCGGCTTTGATAAGCTGAAAAGGAAGCATCTGTAAGTCAAGTCATCGGAGGAACGACCGAAAGGAGAGTGATTACCAAATAAAATGAAAGCGGTTTCTTTGGTGAATGAAGCTGCTGCGATTTCCCGGAATCTGCATCCGGACATCCCCGATTAAGGAGGAAAAGAATGAAAAAACATAACAAAAGGAACGAAGTCCGCTAAACGTCTTCTTGCCCGCCGCAGACGCAAAGAAGCCCGTTTCTCCAGGGACGTGAATCACTGCATATCCAAGCATATGGTAGAGAAAGCCAACAGGCACCGTTCGCTGCTTGCATTAGAAGACTTAACAGGCATTCGTGAACGGATAACGGTTCGTAAGGCTCAGCGTCGAAACCAGCATGCTTGGGCATTTGCACAGCTTCGCTCGTATATCGAATACAAAGCATGGATTGCAGGAGTGCCTGTCGTTCTCGTTGATCCACGCAACACAAGCCGAGAATGTCCACAGTGTGGGCACATTGCCAAAGAGAACCGCAAAACGAGAGATTGGTTCCATTGTCAGGCTTGCGAGTACGCTGCTCCAGCCGACAATGTTGCTGCTCTGAATATTCGGAGCAGGGCACTCGTCAGCGTGCCGAACGTAGGAGTCGCTATCTAAGGACTACTTACAAGCACCCACCTCTAAGCGTAGCGAAGGTGGTGTGTAGTTGAATATTAATTGGCTTAGCTTTGCAGCGGCTGGCGGCGGTACGTTGACCTATACAACGGCGGATTACACCGCAACAGTGACAAAAAACGGTACATCCGAGACGATTACGTTCACACCAACGACGGCGGCACAATACGTGGATCTTCACTACCTGGTGAATGGAGCGGAGCAGCAGAACTTTCGAATGACGAAAAGCGGTGCGAGTTGGACGTACAAGATCCCGAATCTAACTACGGGCCAGTCGCTAGAAATCTGGTTCACCTATGAAAAAGGCGGACCGCAGTACGACTCGCCGCATTATACGTACACACATTAAATGGGGTAATCTGGGGTTGCCCCACTAAAGAAGGCCCCCTCCCGAAGTGGAAGCTTCGAGAGGGGGCCTAATTTTCACCTGAAAATTTAGCCTTGCAAATATTCACGGTACGGCTTTGTTATCCCATTTTCTCCCCATTGTCGATGACAATCTGGCCTTCGAATGCGTAGGCATTGTTCATGCGCAGCACATCTGTGAAGAAGGAAAGTGGGACGTAAGTGGCGCCTTCCACCAGAGCTGGGGAGGTTCCGAGTTTAATCGGAGCCATCTTATTGTATACATAGTAGTCTTTGCCGATCTGCAGCGAAGTGGAAATTCCGATACGCGTTGATTTTGTAGCGGCTTCCCAGGTCAGCTTTTGATTCAAAGCTTCCACAATGGCACGAAGCGGTACCATCACAGTTCCCTTTTTATCCGTATATGCAGCAGGGGTTTTGATCGTTTTTCCTTCAACGACGATGCTGTGTCCCGCTACATCAACCGACGATACTGGTTTCGGATGTTCATTTTCCGGCATCACTCCGACCGGAGGTTGGACGGGCTCGGACAGCACAACGATTTGCTCCGGCGTCGTTTGTGGCGGAATGCTGAACGTAGCGATGCTGTATTTAACCGCGAGAGTCCTGCCTTCCAAGCTGCCTGCAAAAGGAGTTCCATCTTCAAGAATAATTTTCGTCTGGTCGGATGGAAGGATAATCAGGGATTTGTCGTTGCTTACGAGACCGAGTTTACGATCCGGATCAACCGTGAAGCGATCGACCTTCCAGGTTACGGCTTCTTCTGCGGGCACGACAACTACAGCCTCGAATTGCGGTGGATAGATTGCGATCATCGGTTTCTTGGCGTCGTAGAACGCCGTCAGCTTCGCGCCGACTTTCAACTGGTCAGGACTTGCGACATAAGTATTGCTCGTTACGGTGACGTTGGCGATAATTTCGCCGGCATCATTTTGCAAGGAAACGATCTTGGCTCCCTTCAGCGACTGGCTTTCGTTAATCTCTTTTACTGCGCCGGTGACGCTGTTGTAGTTCAGCATAGGTTGCTGTTGATCCTGATTGTTCCCGGAATTTCCAGGCAGCGGAGCTGAGATCGGGACCGCCGTTGAACCAGGGCTGAGCGCAAAAGCGGAAGATGTAGCGAGAGTCAAAGCGGCAACGGACAGAGTAGCAGCGGACAGTAAAGCAGGAATTTTATTGGCTCGGTTTTTCATGGTTAGTTCACTCCTGTTTATCGTATTTCATAATTCTCGGTGGTTATCCGTTTCTATGTACCCAAACGCATCGCTGCGTCCGAATGTTGCCTATTATTGGATACAATTTATCGAGACAAATACTATAATTCCCTTTTTGATGATAATTACAATGCGACTCAAGAAATACGGACAATGAAAGTAAAAAATGACAGGATAGACTTTCTTTGCAGAATTAATTAGATTATAATCAAATTAGATATTTATTAAATTAGAGGGGGGATAAATCATGCATTCATTGAACCTATTGCCGACAGATTGGGAAACGAAACGGTTCCGAATCCGCAGGATACAAGCAGCGGAAGCGGGACAAGTACAGGATTTTTATGAAAAAGTGATGCCCTCAACCGGATGGAATGAAGGAACGTTCAATCCGACTTACATCAGCGATGCGATGGCGGGAAAGCCGGAATTGCCTCCGAATGGAGAGGTGGGACGCGTATTGATGCAGCTTGCTGAACGGAAGGAAAGTGGCGAGGAGCAGGACATAGCAGCATTAATCGAAATGTACCACGGTTATCCCGGAGAACAGGATTTGTATATTGGGTTGTTCGGTATTGATCCGAATTATCGCGGACTTGGATATGGCAAGGAGATCGTTGCAGGTATTGTACAAGCGGCTTCTGAGCTCGGTTTCGAGAAGGTGCGAGTGGCAGTTGATCTCAAAAACTGGCCGGGACTGCGATTCTGGATTGGCTGTGGTTTCACCGAGGCGGTCAAAGTGAAGGGTGAATGGGAGCATGGGGAGGAGGCCATTGCAGTTATTGAGCTGGCCATGAGTATAGAGAAGGGCTGAGCTGTATCCACTTAAAAAAGCCGCTTCTGGCGATGACTCATGTTGCCGGTGTCATCGTCCTGGAAATGGCCTATTACATGCTCTATATGAAAGCTCTGTCTGAACCAAAACTTACAGTGGCGGTATTATACAACGAGGCATTAGCTGGCTTGATCAATGATTAGAATTAAATTGCCCTCAGAGTCAGTGACATGAAAACCAAAAGATTGCGCGCCATATTGGGCGACTTCATCCACCTTGGCGCCACGAGCTTTCAGTGCTTTGTGCGCTTCTTTGATGTTAGGAGATTGAAGACTAAATAAGGCCCCATCACTGATTGGTTTATGATTCTCGCCCCAATTCATCAGTAAAAGTCTCACACCATTCTCCATTTCCAAATTAGATAAGCCTAAAATGTTGGAGTACCAATCCCGAGCCCGAGCATCATCCTCGCAAGAAATATAAATATCGACGATACGATTCTTGATAAGACCATGCTCTGTCAAAAAAAACAACTCCTCTCATGTTATGAGTAAATAATATAGATCTTAGGTATAGTGTGAAGTGTATTCAATTATGGTCTTATACTTAGCCATGCTATAATGTTGCGGATTATTTAATTGGAACCATCTCAATGGCTCCTAAAACATATACAAAATAGGCAGAACGGGAGGAGACTGAGCCAAGTTCAGCTTCCTCCCGTCTTCGTTTATCCGCTGCAACGGCATTTTCCAGCAAATTATGCGCAAGGCAAAGCCATCTGAATAGGGAAGAGCTGACGATTGGAGGAGAGCAGGCGCTCAGCCGTCGAGCTGCAGCGAATAATAAAAAGCCAAGCAACCTCAGTTACGAGGTTGCTTGGCTTTACGGATGCCGCCCCTTGGGCGGCAACAAAACCGATTAACGGATAAGCCAAAACCTTATCCGTTTTGCTTAGCCAGCTCGCGCCGCACGATCGGCGCGACCTTTGTGCCGAGCAGCTCGATCGAGCGCAGCACTTCACGGTGAGGAATGGCGCTGACATCGACATGATGGAAGAAGCGCGTCACGCCGAGATTGCGATGCAACAGTAATATTTTCTCAGCGACATATTCTGGATCTCCGACATACAGAGCCCCTCTTGGATCGCAGGCTGCATCGAAGTTCTGACGGGTAAACGCAGAGTTCCAGCCGCGCTCACGCCCAATCTTGGTCATCTGCGCCTGATACGGATCAAACAACAAGTCGCCTGCGGCCCCTTTCGTATCCGCGACAAACCCATGCGAATGCGTGGCGATTTGCAGCTTGGATACGTCGTGACCAGCTTGGGCCGCAGCTTTTTTGTACAGCTCCACCAGTGGAGCGAAGCTCTCCGGCATACCGCCGATAATAGCGTAGGCCACCGGCAATCCCATCAGGCCGGCGCGGATCGTCGACTGCGTGTTGCCGCCGGTAGCGATCCAAACGGGAAGCGGCTCTTGCACGGAGCGCGGGTAAATACCCGTATTGGTGATGGCCGGGCGATGGCCGCCGCGCCAGTTTACCTTTTCCGAATTGCGGATCGCAAGCAACAGCTCCAACTTCTCGTCGAACAATTGCTCATAATCTTCCAGGCTATAGCCGAACAGAGGGAATGATTCGGTAAACGAGCCCCGTCCCGCCATGATTTCCGCGCGCCCGTTCGAGAGGCCATCCAGCGTTGCGAACTGCTGATACACACGCACAGGATCATCCGAGGAGAGCACAGTTACCGAGCTCGTGAGGCGAATGTTTTTCGTTTGCGCAGCTGCCGCTGCTAAAATAACAGCCGGAGCAGAACCCGCATAATCCGGCCGATGATGCTCACCGATGCCGTACACGTCCAGTCCGACCTGGTCTGCCAGGACGATTTCTTCAACTGCCTCGCGTAACCGCTCGGCGTGATTTTTAGACTTGCCGGCTACCGGACTTGCCGTTGCCTCCAGAAAAGTACTAATGCCGATTTCCATTGTTTGTGCCATACGTTTCATCTCCATTTCGCTCTTCATCCTCAGTGCCCTTATTGTACTATAAAATGTTTCGTTCCTCAACTATAGTAAGTAAAATTTTTGAGAGACGATAACCGTTGCAGGCTTTTTTAGGACGCGCATCGAAGACCAGTTTAATGAAGCTTAAATTATTATCTTCTCGAAGGAGGAACCAACATAAAAAGTCCATATATTCAGCCTTGGACACCGGACTGGGCTCAGCGGTACCGCCAGGAAGAGGCGCAACTGAGCATACTTCTCGGAGCAGATATCATCGCCATTCATCATATTGGCAGTACCTCCGTGCCTGCAATCGGTTACGCCAAGCCGATTATTGATCTATTAGCGGTCGTGCGTGAGCTGGAGGCAGTCGAGCGGCATGATGCCGCACTTGCGGAATTTGGGTATGAAGCGAAGGGGGAAAATGGCATCCCGGGCCGGCGCTTTTACAGCAAAGGCGGTGAGGTTAGATCGCATCATCTGCATGTTTTTAAGGAGGGGGCGAGGGAAATCGATCTCCATCTGCATTTCAAGCACTATCTGTCGGCGCATCCTGAGCGAGCATGCGCTTATGGCG
The DNA here is from genome assembly GCF_002233675.1 of Paenibacillus herberti. Lineage (GTDB taxonomy): Bacteria > Bacillota > Bacilli > Paenibacillales > Paenibacillaceae > Paenibacillus_O > Paenibacillus_O herberti. Next base: position 194,944 of record NZ_NMUQ01000003.1, read on the forward strand.
AGCTGAAGCTTGAGCTTATGCGGCGCTGGCCGGATGACAGGAAGCTTTATCAAGAGGGCAAACAGCCCTTCGTAAATGAGCTTGTGCAAGAGGCGGAGGCTTGGGCAGCGACGGAAAGAAACAACAAGGATGGAGGGATGCTGTCATGAGAAATGAAGCTGAAATGATGGAGCTGATCTTGGAGACGGCACGGCAAGACGAACGAATTCGTGCGGTCTGCCTAAACGGTTCCCGTGTTAATTTTAATGTGCCACCGGATCGGTTCCAGGATTATGATATCGTTTATTTGGTGCGGGAGCTCTCATCCTTTCTGGAGGATGACGGCTGGATCGACCGTTTCGGGGAACGGGTCATTCTGCAAATGCCGGAACGAATGCATCTAATACCGCCGGACAACAATCGCCAATTCCCTTATCTCATGTTATTCGAGGATGAGAACCGCATCGACTTGCGGCTCATACCGGTCGAGCAGGCGATGGATTATGTGAGAGAGGACAAGCTCACGAAGGTGCTGCTGGACAAGGATGATATGCTGCCGCCGCTGCCCGAGCCTACGGACGAGGATTACCGGGTGAAACAGCCGGATGCGAAGCTTTTTGCAGATTGTTGCAATGAATTCTGGTGGGTGTCCCCATATGTGGCCAAAGGGTTGTGGAGAGGCGAGCTGTTGTACGCGCTGGATCATCTGAACGGTCCCGTCAGGGAAATGCTTATGGGGATGCTGAACTGGCAGGCTGGTTATAGGACGGATTTCTCGGTTAGTACAGGCAAAAACGGCAAATATTTGGACCGTTATTTACCGCAGGAAAGCTGGCAAGCTCTGCTCTCGACTTATCCGGCGGCGGAACCGCGGTCGATTCAACTGGCTCTTCGGGCAATGGCGGATCTGTTCAGCACAACCGCACAAACGGTGGCCGAAAAACTCGATTGTCACTACAATGCGGAGGAGGAGCTTCGGGTGCGGCGGTATTTGGATCGCGTTTTCCAGGACGCGGAGCAGGAAGAGCGATTGGGAGAGGGATAGTAGGATAGCTGGAACCTTTCGCCCTGGTATGCCGTCTGTTTGGGCAGAAAGGGTGAAGTGTTTTTATGTTAAATACGATTCTCATGACCTTACGGAAATCATCTGTCATGCTCCTGCTCGCGGCGCTGCTGATGAGCGGCTGCTCAAACGAACCACCGACAACAGAGCCAAAAGAAGATAAACCGGGCAGCATCGCCGAAGCCGGAGTCATTATTAACCGGTCGTTTGATTTTGGTCGGGGAGCTTCTATTCCATTTGGCGTATTACGGGAGCCGGAGAAAGTAGAGGCGTTCAGATTGGCTTTTGAAAGCGCTGAATTGCTGCCAGGCATCGCTGATGTAACGGAGCCAGACTTTGAAATCATCATTCAAAACGATAAAGGTGAGGGCCAATCGTACTATCTTTGGCTGCCTCTGAGGTACGATTCGGAGAAGCAGAAGAAACTTCAAGGTATGATGATGCTGACCACCAACACACATGAACGTTACAGCCTGTCGCTCGAAGCGACAAAGCATTTGAGCAGCATGGTGATGCGAATGATTTATTCCCGTGAGCAAGCCATGCGTAACGGCGATGTCATGAAGGTAAACGACGAAATTCTCGAGACGGAAGCGTGGCTCGAATTTGCAGATGCAGTAAGCCGTGGAGAGAATGCTGCTGTGCAGTTGACCTCCTATACGAAAGAGGGCGACCCTATATTTGAGAATTTATTTTATCGCAACGGCTCCATCCGTTATAGTCAAGATTCAACCTACGACTCGTTCGGCTCAGGTGGGAAAATCAGCTTGACCTGTAATGCCCTGCTGAAGAAGAACACCGGCGAAGAAGTTGAGTACATGCTTGGAGGCTGCGACGATTCCGAAGGGGAAACATCGTTTGTACTAAGAGTGAAAGAGTAGTCTAGAGGAGGAAAATGAACATGATGGAGCATCTCGTATCGTTCCGCTTTAACGGACCGTTGGAGCCTCAAAAACAGCAGGAACTGCTGGCTCTGCTGCATGGCTTAAAAGAACAGGTGCCGGGCATCGTTGAACTGACGGCGGGTTTTAATGAAACAGAGGAAACGGGTAACATCCATGGCTACACGCTTGGATTACGCGTAACTTTCACGGATCGGGAGGCGCTGCGCGCTTACGGCCCACATCGGGCCCATCAGGCGTTCGTCGCCAGTCTCGAAGGATTGGTGGAAAAGGTCGTTGTGGTCGATTATCCAATCGCTCCATGAAGACTATTTATCTCATCCGGCACGTCCAAGCCCTCGGTCAGGAACCGGAAGCCGAGTTGTCTCCCGAGGGTTTTCTTCAGGCAGAAGAGTTATCCCGCTTCCTAACGGGGAAAAAAATCGAAAAGATCGTTTGTAGTCCTTTTCGACGTGCTGTACATACGATTAAACCATTTGCCGACGCAGGGGGAATGCCCGTGCAGCTTGATGCGCGACTGTCAGAGAGAGTTCTCAGCTCGAATCATCTCCCGGATTGGCTGGACAAGCTCAAGGCTACATTCCATGACCCGGACCTGAAGTTTGATGGCGGAGAAAGCTCATCTGAGGCGCAACGCAGGGGCATTAAAGCTATATCCGACCTGGAAAAAAGCATTGAGCATGTTGGAGCCGTTGTGTCGCATGGCAATTTGCTTTCGCAGATCATCCGGTACTACCGGGCGGATTTCGGTTTCAAGGAGTGGAGCGAAATGCGGAATCCAGATGTTTTTGAACTTTCGATCAATCGAGATATGACTACGATCAGGAATGTCTGGAGGCAATAGTATGGTGGATTAGAATATTAATTAACGCTCTTTAGAAAGTAGTGGTGAAATGTTCGAATACAAATATACATTGTGTTTAATCAGACAAAATAATAGATTACTAATGCTGAATAGAGAAGCTGCTCCCACGAAGGGATTATGGAACGGTGTTGGAGGCAAGATCGAAGCTAAAGAGACTCCGTTTGAATGTGTTTTGCGGGAAATTTATGAAGAAACGGGAATTGAACTGAAAGACGCTAAGTTTAAAGGACTTGTTACTTGGGATGTGGATGAAGCCTACTCAGGTGGAATGTATGTATTTTTAGCAGATATTCCTCAGGACTATGAATATGAAACGCCTCTAAGAGTAGACGAAGGTATCCTCGACTGGAAGTTCATAGATTGGATATTATCGGATGGTAACTTAGGCGTAGGAGAGATGATTCCTCACTTCCTACCGTTAATATTGAATGATGAGGATTGTTATGAACATAAATGTGTATTATCGAACAATAAGCTAACTAATTATTCTGCAGTCTGTATATCTAATATGATTAATGTTGACGGGTTATAGCCTATGTGGTGAAATGTGATCTAAACTATCCGTTGGAAAAGATATTAAACGATCATTCGGAACGCGGGAATTAATGCGCTAACTGAATCAGCATTTGAATCATTAGGATTGCGAATGATCAACTGAATTAAAACATTAAGTACAAATAGAGTTTTTGTAATTGCTCATGATGGAACGATAACGAATTATCGGATCTTGTTAGGTGAGAGCGGGTTGACTCGGTCGGACTTCTTCGGAGAAGCCGGTTGGTATAGGGTAGAGATATAGTCCATATGTCGCCCTTCCGTCATGCTACGGTTCAATTCGAGGTGTACGCTCCTCTTATGGTAGCGAGGCAACATTGGAAGTATGTCGTTGGAAGCGACCACACGATGGATGCTTGGAACGAAGCTTCACGAAGGTACATCACGATTGATGTGGAAAACTACGTTCCGAATCCGGTTGATTGGCGAAGCAAGCCAGAGAACTCCAAGCAGGGAAGCGGAGAGCCAGTTGCGGCGTCGATAGGCCTTGAGGCTACAGAGCGTCTGCTCCGCCAAATCGAGCAAGGGCTGAAAGAGATTATGAGTGGGCATTAAACAAAAATATCGCCCCTGAACAGGCGCGTTTACTTATTCCTTCCGCTTACGGGATGTACACAGCCTATTATTGGACTGCATCCCTCCAGTCGGTTTGTCATTTTATCAACCAAAGGCTTGCCCATGATTCACAATACGAGATCCAACAGTACGCAAAGGCTGTTCATGAGCTGGTTAAGCCGATTTTCCCTGTGTCCTTGGAGGAGCTGCTTAAGGAGTGAAACTATGGTGTTAGGCTTTCGTTGATTGATTTTCTAGTTTTCATCAATTCGTTCACAAATTTAACGGCGTCATTCCACTGTTTCATAGCGGTTTGCATTTTAAGATTCACGTTCTGCATCGAGCTGGATGACGTTTGGATATTGCTTGTTATAAGCTGGTTGAGTGCGTCGAGCTCGGCTTTATTTTTTGGTTCTTGTACAGGGAGCCCGGCAGCAATGAGCGCATTCGTCAACTCTTGGTTTGGTTTTACCACTGTATCGTTTGTGGCATTGGGTGGCAAATCATTTCGCATGGATTGAACTAGGTTGAGAGCGATGTTTAATTGGCTGCTCTGGTTCATGTTTGCCTCTAACAAGCGGATTTGCTCCTTCACTTGTAGTTCAAGGGATACAGCTTTTTTCTCTTGCACCTTCAGCGTCTTGTCAATCGATTCTCTGTCCCGCACTATGACGGACGGCATTTGACTCTTATTTGAAGTAGCTTGGAAGAGGTCGGATTTACTTTTCGTTTCTTGCAGAGGAAGTCTGGTCGCGGGTTTATTTACTAAAACTCCGAATATAACCAATGCCGATAACCCTGCCACAATCAACGCACTTTTTCTCAATCTCATGAAATCTCCTCCTATATGGACTCTCAGTATTATCCTTTCTTCTTATTCATTTTATTCATTCATTTTGATTGAATGGAAGCGATTGGAATCCCATATGCTTTACCATGTATCCAAAAATAGGAGAGTGAATAGATGTTCGGCGCCGGGACTCATCTGGTTAATTGCCGTAATTTTCCTCTTTATTTCCCTGTATGGCCGAAAAGAGCGGGAGGAGCCCTATCTGCTGTTAAAGCTGATCGGGTATTTTCTGCTCGGTGGTTTTATATTCTATCTTAACTCGATTCCGATTCCGGTCGGCTTCATCATCTATTGGCTCGCGCTGCACGGTAAACCCAAGCCTAACCGCGTGATTAAGGAGAGCGCGGCAGTCTGGGGTGTTGGGCTACAGCTCATTCAACTGTTTCTCCGCCTCATTTTCTAATCGAAGGCAGTCCGGGTCTTTGAGAAACGCCCTTCAATTGTTAGATGCCAACTATCTAGCAATTGGGGGGCGTTTCAGTTTTGATTGGGCTGTCCCTTGTTTAATTTGATATAATTAACATCATATCCATGAAAAGGAGTTTTTCTTATGATCGCTCTACTAGTCTTCTCATCGTAGGTTGCCTCGGCAACTTTTTTGCGGGAGGCTAAATGCTAAGCCTTCAAGGTTCCTCCATTTTCAATAAAAGAAAATTTCTCCACAATTAAATCTATATGTGGAGAAAAATGCTTCCTAACCTTGGAAGCGTTTGCTATACTAGCGGTGACTTAACGAAATCTCCATACTTTTCACCACAACTGGTATCTGCCGCATGATTTTTCACTCCTGAGGTCTCTACAGAACTTGTTTAACAAGTTACAGAAATCAAGAGAGGGTGGTTCATGTAATGGTCAAACAATCCAGCAGCAAAAGGCTGAACCTGGCATCCCCGGCATCAGATTGTTCTAAGCTCGACACGCTTCCTGCCAACCGTCTTTACCCGACCCGCCAAATGAAATCCTTACATCCCGTTCGTCTCGCTTCCACTGGCGCACTCGTAGCGCTACTACTTCTGTCGGCAGCTTGCGGCAACGGCGGCAATGGCAACAACGCCAACAATGGCGCAGCTTCTCCCGATCCGAAAGCAAGCCCAGGCACAGGTTCAAGCAGTCCGGCTCCGTCTGTCAAAGAGGTCAAGCTGGAGTTCTGGACGATTTCCCTCCAGCCGAAATTCAATGATTTCTTCAACAAGCTGATCGCTGATTACGAGGCAGCCAATCCTGGTGTCACGGTGGATTGGAAGGACTTTCCCTATGAAGGCATTCAGACCAAGCTGCTTGCAACGGCTGGTGGCAAGGACGCCCCGGACGTCGTCAACCTGAACACGGAATTTGCCAGCCAGCTGGCGTCGAAAGGTGCGCTTGCCGATCTGGGTGGGCTCATCAGCGATGAGGTGAAGGGCAGTTATTTTGCAGGAATCTATGACTCAACCGTATTCGATGGCAAGCCTTATGCGCTTCCTTGGTACACGGGCACCCATGTGCTGTATATGAACAAAAAGCTGGTGGAAAAAGCCGGCCTCGATCCTGCCAATCCACCTAAAACGAAGGAAGAACTGTACGAATGGTCCCGCCAAGTGAAGGCGAAAACGGGAGCTTCCGGCTACGCGACTCAATTCGGTGCCAATTTGCTGCCAAGCGAAGGCGTGCCGATTCTCGATGAGGCCCGCAAGAGCGCCGCATTCAATAATGAAGCCGGCATTGCCGTTGTAGAGCAGCTCAAAAAGCTGGTCCAAGAAGGGGTTATCGTGAAGGACGATGCCAAGTTCCAGAAGCAGGTTGAGTATTATGCGAGCGAACAGGTCGCCTTCGAGCTGTCGGGTCCTTCTTTTATCAACTTCATCAAAACAGCTGCGCCTGAAGTGTATAACAATACGATCGCTGTCCCACTGCCGACAGGCAAAGCCGATTTGCGCTATTCTAACTCCATGAATCTCGTTGTGCCAAAAGGCTCCGAGGACCAGCAGGCTGCTGCGGACTTTGCTGCATTTATTACGAACGGGGAAAACCAAACGGCATTCTCCAAAAATTCCAACACGCTTCCATCCACTAAAAAATCCATCGAAGATCCATTTTTCACGCAATCAGACAATACGCTAGAGTCTCAAGCTAAAATCGCTTCCGCACAAAGTCTCGACAAGGCGCAAGAGTATTACCTGGGCATACCTGCTGCAGGCGACGTCAATACGGCTATCGCTCGCGAGCTGCAAAACATCATTCTCAATGGTAGTGACGTCAAGGCGGGCGTAGCGGCAGCCGCAGCTAAGGTGAACGAGGCTCTGGCGCCCAAATAACCCTGCAAGGGCGGTGAATTCCATGCGCAGAAGAACGCTGGCTTCCGACGCGCTGCCGGCCTGGAGCTTTATGGCTCCGGGCCTTCTCGTTATCGCTGTATTCGTGCTTTTTCCCATTGTGTACAGCATCCCGCTTGCACTTACGAACTACTCCGTTCTTGGGGAAACGAAGTATGTCGGGCTGGACAACTTCACGAGGGCTTTTAAGGATGACAGCTTCGTGACCTCACTTAAAAATTCAGTGCTCTATATTATCGTTGTGCCTGTGCTGCAACTGTTTTCGATTCTGATGGCAATCCTTGTGAACAGCCGGATTCCAGGTATTCAGGCTTTTCGAACCGCCTATTACATTCCTGTTGTGACCTCGATGGTCGCAGTCGCGCTGATGTGGAACTGGCTGCTCAGCCAAAACGGCGTTGTGAACTACATCCTGATCGAGCTTGGCTTGACCAACGAAAAAATCGGTTGGCTGACTAGCAGTGCAACTGCACTGTATGTGCTCATGTTCATCACGTTATGGAAAGGGCTTGGCTACTACATGATGCTTTACCTCGCAGGTTTGCAATCGATCCCGTCCGATCTGTACGAGGCGGCGATTGTGGATGGGGCCTCCTGGACCCAGCGAGTGCGGCATATTACCGTTCCGCTTCTGCGGCCTTATATTTTCTTCTGCACTCTAATTTCGCTTATGGGCGCGATCCGCGTCTTTGACGAAATGTTCGTACTGACAAACGGCGGACCGGGAACCGCTACGCTGACTTCCAGTCTTTACATTTATCAGCAGGGCATTACACAGCTCAACTATGGCTACGCGTCCGCACTTGGGCTAATCGTCAGCGTCATTATTGGGGCGTTCAGCATTATTGTGTTCCGGTTCAACCGCAGAGGCGGGGTGAATCCCTACTGATGATGGATCCCTCTATGAAAAAAAAGCCGTCCGGACAGCCCGTCCGCATGGCGGGCATCCGCCGAAGCACGCTGAAACGGATTCCGACTTTGGCGGCTGGATATATCATGCTCCTGCTGCTCGCCCTGTTCATGATGGGGCCGTTTCTCTGGCTGCTGAGCGTTTCGCTCATGCCGGGCACTAATGTGTTTGCGTTTCCTCCGGCTATTTTTCCAACCTTCATCAAGTTCGACAACTATGTGGAAGTATGGAGCTTCATCGACTTTCCAAAGTTTATCGGCAACACGCTAATCATTACCGGGCTAGGGCTTGTGCTGAATATCGTGCTGTCGCTGTCGACTGCATATCCATTGGCCAAAATGCGCTTCAAAGGCCGCTCGCTCGTCTTCACAATTCTCGTCTCAACCATGATTATTCCGTCTTCGACGGCGCTTGTTGTCCACTACCTGACGATTAGTTGGTTCAATCTGCTGGATACCTTTGTCGGCATCGTGCTGCCTTCGGCTGTGTCGGTGTTCAATATTTTTCTGATGCGGCAGACGTTCATGGGCATTCCCGATGATATTCGCGACTCTGGTAAAGTTGACGGCGCATCCGAGTTTCGGATTTGGTGGCAGCTGATGGTGCCGATGGTTCGTCCTGGCATCGCGGTTATCGCGTTACTTGAATTCATGTCCTATTGGAACAGCTTCCTTTGGCCGATCGTGGTGCTGAATGACCCTGCGAAGTATCCGCTCGCTTCGGCGCTGACGTACCTGAATGGTCAGTTCTCGTACAATTTCGGCTGGATCGCCGCCGGTACGATTCTATCGGTTCTACCGATTATTATCGTGTTTCTCTTCACTCAGCGCTATTACATGGAGGGCATTTCCGGCGCGGTAAAAGGGTGAGGAGTGGTGGGCTTCGAGCGAAGCGAGTAAGATTGGCTACTTGCTTGCAGCTGCGAGGCTGATGAGGAACGGAGCAAGTAGCTTTGACTACTTGGTTGCAGCTGCGAGGCTGGTTTGGAGCGGATCAAGTAAGTTCGACTACTTGGTTGCAGCTGCGAGGCAGATTTGGAGCTGATCAAGTAAGTTTGACTACTTGGTTGCAGCTGCGAGGCAGATTTGGAGCGGATCAAGTAAGTTTGACTACTTGGTTGCAGCTGCGAGGCTGGTTTGGAGCTGATCAAGTAAGTTTGAC
>NZ_NMUQ01000003.1:204103-246000 GCF_002233675.1 Paenibacillus herberti
GGTTTGGAGCGGATCAAGTAAGTTTGACTACTTGGTTGCAGCTGCGAGGCTGGTTTGGAGCTGATCAAGTAAGTTTGACTACTTGGTTGCAGCGGCGAGGCAGATTTGGAGCGGATCAAGTAAGTTTGACTACTTGGTTGCAGCTGCGAGGCTGGTTTGGAGCGGATCAAGTAAGTTTGACTACTTGGTTGCAGCGGCGAGGCTGGTTTGGAGCGGATCAAGTAACTTCGACTACTTGGTTGCAGCGGCGAGGCAGATTTGGAGCGGATCAAGTAAGTTCGACTACTTGGTTGCAGAGACAAGGCTGGTTTGGAGCGGATCAAGTAACTTCGACTACTTGGTTGCAGCGGCGAGGCTGGTTTGGAGCGGATCAAGTAAGTTTGACTACTTGGTTGCAGCTGCGAGGCTGGTTTGGAGCTGATCAAGTAAGTTTGACTACTTGGTTGCAGCGGCGAGGCAGATTTGGAGCGGATCAAGTAAGTTTGACTACTTGGTTGCAGAGACAAGGCTGGTTTGGAGCGGATCAAGTAACTTCGACTACTTGGTTGCAGCTGCGAGGCTGGTTTGGAGCGGATCAAGTAAGTTTGACTACTTGGTTGCAGCGGCGAGGCAGATTTGGAGCAATGCAAGTAAGTTTGACTACTTGCATTCACCGACGAGGCTGATTTTAAGCCAATTAAGAGAAACAAGCGAGTTTCGCTGTTAGTTTGAGTTGGTTCGCGCAGCGAGTTTCGCTGTTAAATTTCCATCGAAGCTAGAAAGGAGAGTACCATGAGCAAGCCGAAGCGATCACGAGCCAAAGTGGTTTATCTGCCTTTAGACGAACGGCCGTGCAACTATGACTTTCCGTGGCTGCTAGCCCAGGATACCGATCTGGAGCTGGTTCGACCGCCGCGAGAGTGGATGGGGGACAAAAAAAGGCCAGGCCGCATAAGAGAGCTGTCCGACTGGCTGGAGCAAGAGGCAGCAGATGCAGAAGGAGCTATCGTGTCAATCGACACGCTGCTCTACGGCGGCATCGTTCCGTCCCGGCTTCACCGCCTCGGAGAGCATGAAGCCGCAGCACCGCTGGAAAGGCTGCGCAATATGCGGAAAAACAACCCGCGTCTGAAGCTGTACGCCTTTCACCTCATTATGAGATGCCCGCAGTATTCCAGCGCTGACGAAGAGCCGAGCTACTACGCTGACTGGGGCAGGGAGTTGTTTCGGCTGGGCTGGCTTAGTCATCGAGAGCAGCTTGGCCTCGCCATTACGGAAGAGCTGCAGGAGCTGGCTAGAATCCGCATGGAGCTGCCGGAGGATGTGCGAGATGACTACTTGGAGCGGCGCGCCGTCAACGCTGCGGCGAATCGTGCGTCCCTAGAACTGGCTGCTGATGGAACACTCGACTTTTTAGCGCTGCCTCAAGACGATGCGGCTCCCTACGGTTGGACTGCGCTGGATCAGCAAGGAGTCCGCCAAAGAATCCGGGAGCTCGGTGCGGAGCTCCAGACGCTTATGTACCCCGGCGCAGATGAGGCGGGCTGTACACTGTTGGCGCGACTTATAAACGAACGTCGAGGCGTGCAGCCGCTTGTATATGCAAGATATTCTAGTGTGTTTGGTCCACAGGTGATACCGCTTTATGAGGACCGGATGCTTGGTGAGAGTGTAAAATCTCAACTGCTGGCAGCCGGAGGCCTTCTGGTAGAGAGCGCATCCGATGCCGACCTGATCCTGCTCGTGAACTCTCCGGGAGGGCGAATGGGCGAGGCGAACGGCCAACTGCAGCCAAATGCCGATTATGATGTGCAACGTAACACACAGGAATTGGTGGAATACGGGAGTTACGCCTTGAACCGGCTCGGCAAGCCAGTGGCGCTGGCGGACGTCGCTTTTGCTAATGGTGGAGACCTGCAATTACTGAGGCTACTGCGTCGCAAAGGCATGTTACCGAAGCTCGCCGGATTGGCCGGCTGGAACACAAGCGGCAACACGCTTGGCACAACGATTGCGCAACTGATGATTTACGGGCAGTTTGGTCAAACGAAGGGGCAGCTGGATTTTCTCGGCTTGCGCATTGCAGAAGACTACGGTTACTGCTCCGCGATCCGGCGCAGACTTGCTGACGGCCCGGTGAAGGCGCTTGGCATGGACTATTTTTCAGTGGATGGTCAGCGAGGCCGGGCTGCTGGTATGGTGCGGGAAGCGATGGAGCATTTCTTGATGGAACAGACCGCTGGCTCGGGCATAAACATCGTTGTGGAAGATTGCTGGATGCCATGGAGCAGGATGTTCGAGGTGGGGCTGAAGGTTCAGTGTGAGCTGAGCAAGCTGAACAAGCAGGGCAATCAGGTCCAGCAGGTTGAGAAAAGCCAGAAGAGCAAGCAGGGCAAGAGGGCCGAGCAGGATGAACGGACAGACCGGTTCATACAAGAAATCGCGCAAGCTGGACATTCAACGGAAGCTGGAAATGAAGGATGCTCTAATGCGGATGCGGCCGACAACAGGAAAGACAGGAGTTGAAGCCATGGCTACAATCTGGGAGAAGACGCAAGGGGGGCTAATCGTCTCCTGTCAGGCGCTGCCGAATGAGCCATTGCATGGAGCGGGCATCATGGCGCGCATGGCGCTTGCGGCGGAGCAAGGCGGAGCTGCGGCGATTCGGGCGAACGGAGCAGACGATGTGCGGAGCATCAAGGCGCAGACTGGACTGCCTGTAATCGGAATCGTAAAAAGGGATTACCCCGGCTATCCAATTTATATCACGCCTACGCTTCGGGAAGTAGATGAACTGTTAGATGCGGGGGCAGATATGATTGCCTTTGACGCGACGCTGCGCAAGCGGCCGAATGGCTGCACGGCTGAGGAACTGATTCAGCGCATGCACAGCCTGGGCGTTCCCGCCATGGCCGATGTGTCCACGCTCGAAGAGGCTGAGCAAGCAGAGCGGCTCGGTGCCGACTGTGTTTCCACGACATTGTCGGGGTATACACCTTATTCGGTCAGTCGGACTGGACCCGACTATGATCTAGTGGAGCAGGCCGCTGAGCGGCTGCGTATTCCGGTGTTTGCGGAAGGGCGAGTAACTGAGCCGGAGCAGGTTGCGGCGCTGCTGCAGCTTGGCGCTCATGCGGTCGTAGTTGGATCAGCGATTACGCGCCCTCAGCTGATTGCGGAACGTTTTGCCGCTGCGGCGGGAAGGAGATGGCAAAGGGATGGATTTAAAGCTAAAGGTTAGCTCGTACTACCCCTCGCTCACGAAGTCGGAACAGAAGGTCGCTGACTATATGCTCAACGCTTCGGAGGATATTATGTATCGCTCCGTGACGGAGCTTGCGGATCTGTCTGGCGTCGGGGAGACGACGGTGATGCGTTTTTGCCGGGCCATCGGCTTCAAAGGATACCAGGATTTCAAGCTGGCGCTTGCCCAGGATTATAGTCCGCGACGCCAGGCGGGCGGAAGGGATGCCCAAGGTGCGGAAGATGATGGCGATTACCCGGCACTGGTGTACCGTGAGCTGACCTCGATTTTGTCGGACACGATGAGCCTGATTGATCGTTCCAAGCTTAATGAAGCCGTGCGGCGAATTCATGAAGCGTCTTATCTGCAGTTTTTTGGAGTGGGGACGTCGGGACTCACAGCACTGGACGCCAAAAACCGCATGCTCCGCATCGGGCGCCGGGCAGAAGCAATTACAGATGCACATATCCAAGCGATGATGGCCGTTACGATGGGACTGGGCGATGTAGCAGTAGGCATAAGTTTGAGTGGCAGCACGCTGGACACGGTTGATTTACTGACGAAGGCGCGCCAGCAAGGTGCGTATGTCATCGCGTTGACGAATTACGCCAAGTCACCGATTACATCGGTCGCCGACCTGGTGTTGCTAACCGCAGGCAAAGAGTCACCGCTCGAAGGCGGTTCAATCGGGGCGAAAATGTCCCAGTTGCTCGTTATCGATCTTATTTGCGAAGGACTGGCGCGCCATGATCTTTCCTACACGCGGGAGATGCGGGAGCGCACCGCCAAGGCGGTCATCGAACGAATTTATTGAGTGGGCCACGGTCAACGGGTGCGAGTGGAAGGGAGAGTGGCGATGCAAGCGGTAGGGCCGACAATTGGAGTGGACATTGGTGGGACGGGCATCAAGGGCATCGTGTTGGATGAGGAAGGTTATATTTGGGCAAAAGCGACCGTGCCAACGGAAGCGTCCCGTGGCAGGGAGGCAGTACTGGCTTCCGTGGAGGAGCTCGTAAGTGACCTCCTGGAATGCTGCCCTTCAGCCGGGGCAATAGGACTTGCCAGCGCCGGACGTATTAATGCCGACTCCGGAGAGGTCGTTTATGCCACGGACAATTTGCCCGGCTGGACGGGACTGCGGCTTGCTGAATGGGCAGGTCTACGCTTCGGCCTGCCGAGCTGCGCTGATAATGATGCCAATGCCGCGCTGCTCGGTGAATGCCGACTCGGCGCAGGCCGGGGCTTGCGCAGCGCCGTCTTGTTGACGCTCGGCACCGGAGTTGGCGGTGCGAATATGGCAGAAGGCCGCATACTGAGGGGCGCCGGCTGGAGCGGCGGCGAGTGGGGACATAGCGTGCTCGTGCCAGGCGGCCTTCCCTGCAATTGCGGGCGCAGGGGCTGCGCGGAGCAGTATCTCTCCGGCACAGCTCTGATGCGGACAGCGTCTCAGGCGATGGGCCGTGCGGGTTTGTCCCCGGCTGAGCTGATGGAATGCGTGCGCAGCGGAGACTCTCAGGCTGTTCAGGTGCTGCGGGAGTATGCTGGATGGCTCGCTTTGTTCGCTGCCAACCTGAGGGTAGGCCTCGACCCGGAGGCGATCCTGCTCGGTGGCGGGGCAGCGGATTCGCTGGAGGTATGGCGTCCGTTGCTGGAGGAGGCGCTCGCGGCTGAAGGGGCAGCAGCATTTCCCATGATGAAAGCGCTTCTTGGCAACAACGCCGGCTGCATAGGCGCTGCTATGATGGCGGCTGATTTGCTGCATAGAATTTCTGCCAACCAGGAGGAGGAAACAGCATGAACGAGATTCGAAAAGAAGAACTAGAAGCTTCGTCCCAACCGATCCAGCCGGTAATCCAGCCCGATGGCCGGCTGGCGTCCGAGCCGGCATCCAAGCTCGATGGCCAACTAGCGTCTGAGCCGGCATCCAAGCTCAATGGTCATCCGGTGTCCCAGCCGGCATCCGAGCTAGAGGCCGATGTCATCATCATCGGCGGCGGGCTTGGCGGCACAGCTGCGGCGCTGGCTGCGGCGCGCGAAGGACTGAACGTCATCATGACGGAGGAAACCGATTGGATCGGTGGCCAGCTTACCTCGCAAGCGGTGCCGCCGGATGAGCATCGCTGGATTGAGTCGAGCGGCTGCACCGCCTCTTTTCGCGAGCTGCGAGAGCGCATCCGCTCGTACTACAAGGAAAACTACCCGCTCACACCGCAAGCGCAGGACAATACGCTGCTCAACCCCGGCAATGGCTGGGTCAGCCGCCTCGCTCATGAGCCGCGCGTTGCGTTGGCAGTGCTGCAGGCGATGCTCTCGCCCTATGTAAACAGCGGACGGCTGCGCCTGCTGCTTGAGACGGTCCCTATTTCCGCGGAAACAGTCGGCGACGATGTTCGCTCGGTGACGGTGTCCGGCCGGAATGGCCGTCTGTTTCGCCTTTCCGCTCCCTATGTGCTGGACGCGACGGAAACCGGAGATCTGCTGCCGATGACCGGGACGGAATACCGGATCGGAGCGGAGTCCCGAAGCGAGACGGGAGAGCCTCATGCTCCCGAGGAGGGAATTCCCGAGGATGTGCAGGCGTTTACGCATGTCGCTGCAATGGAATACTTGCCAGAGGGGAACTTTATCCCATCGCGGCCTCCGGAAATGTATGAGTATTGGAGCCGTCTTGTGCCGCCTTTTTCCCCTTATCCGCTGCTGAGCTGGTTCGCTACCGATGCCAATGACACCACCAAAAAGAAAGAGTTCACCCTTCTCCCGAACAAACGAGGCGTTACTTCGCTGTGGGATTACCGACGCATCCTCGATCCGCGGCATCTGGCCGTACCCTTGTATGAGGGGGAGCTGTCGCTTCTCAACTGGGCGCAAAATGACTACTATCTCGGAAGTATTATGGACGTTCCTGAACATGTGCGTCGAGACAGGCTCTATGCGGCTCGTCAGCTGACGCTGTCCACGGTGTACTGGCTGCAAACCGAAGCGCCTCGGCTGGACGGCGGCAAAGGTTATCCCGGTGTGCGGCTGCGCGGCGATGTGCTTGGTACGGGGGACGGTCTTGCCAAGTCGGTGTATATTCGCGAATCGAGGCGCATTTGCGCGTTGCAGACGATTACGGAGGCGGATGTAAGCAAGGAGCTGCGCGGTGAAGCCGGGATTAAGCGCTACGAGGATAGCGTCGGCGTGGGCAACTATCATTTGGATTTGCATCATACTACGGTGACGTACAGGAGCTTTTACATTCCAAGTTATCCCTACGAAATTCCGCTGGGGTCGTTGATTCCAATCCGCATGAACAACCTTCTGCCCGCCTGTAAAAATATCGGAACAACCCAGATTTCCAACGGCTGTTATCGGCTGCATCCGACGGAATGGAATATCGGGGAGGCTGCGGGCATGCTGGCCGCTTATTGCCTCCGCACAGGAAGGCTCCCCCGCGAAGTCCACGGCGACGCTGCTCTGCGAGCAGGCTTCCAGGAGCTGCTGACGTTGCGCGGCGTAGAGTTTCATTGGTCGGAAGAAATCGCGAAGGAGGTGGTGGGGGCGCCGAAATGAGGGGAGCATTTCGTTCAGCGTGACGCGCTGAAGGAAGGACAGCACAGCGCGGAGCAAGTGGATGAGTCTGCATTGGAATCCGATGAGGAGGAATGATGATGGGCAAAAGGATTAATAGGCTTGTGCCGGCCGCAATTGCGGCTGTGCTGTTAGTTGGCGGGACAGTCGCAGCTTCACCGAATACGGTGTTGGAAGCGGGAGGCTCGCCGCCGTCTGGAGCTGCTGCGGGCGGTTCGGTGAGCTCTTCGCTGCAGGCTGAGGCAGCGTCCGGGCTGCAGACGGCGGCTCTGACAACGCCGGATCTGGTCGTGCCGATCGCGACGCTGAAGCCGGCCGTCGCTATGGTCAAGCCAGTGCTGACACCATCGGGAGGCACGCTCGTGTTGAGCAACTCCCCCGAGTCGCCGACGACAACGGGAGGTTTTTACCGAGATACGGTCAGCGGTTCTTTTCGCGTATTTTCCCATCAGGCCAATCTGACAGGTGCGGGGCTCAATGTGGCGACCGCCGTGACCAACACGAGCGGTTACAAAGTGAAGCTGTATCTAGAGGGAGCGGGAGCAGGCATCGATTATTATCCTGATGTAGCAGGTCAGAACGCGTTGGACGCTTTCTTGAAATCTCGTGGATCGAAGCGGCCTATTGCTGTATTGCAACCGGGAGAGACGTACTGGAAAATCCATGCCGTACCCGCGAATGATACGCTCACGGGATACTTGCAGCTGCGGGCGGAAACGATGTATGGCGGCAGCGCGCCTGTGACTGTCACAACGCTCGGTTATGCGGCTAAACGACCGTCGGACCCACTTGTAGAGCCGATTCTTCCACCCGACAAACATGTCCGGGGTACGTTTCCGAATTTTGACCGGACCGGCACCCTCGTCTACAACACCTCCGCCGGCAACTCCTTGATTCGTGTTTCATCCGCTCCGTCCGGCCAATGGGCAGACTTTATGCCGGGCGAATACGAGCAAGGCCGGGACGCCATAACGGGAGCAACGGTGGCCAACAGCGGCAACTACGGCGTTATTTATGATATGTCTGTGCAGATTAATAACCAGAGCGATAGTAAGCGCACGATTGGCGTGTACCTCAATCCATCCGGCGGCGCAGGCCACTATACGATTGGCTGGGGAGGCAAGCTGCTCAACTCCGGCTTCTTGAACTATACGATGGCGTGGCAGTTCGCGGAGCTCAAAGTTGGCCGCAAAGGCAAAACGGTTCCGTCCCGGCTCAGTTTGACCGGAGGTTCCTCCGGGCCGCAGACGCTTTATTTTACGAATAATTGAAGCTTTGCTACTGCAATAGAATAAGCCATAGCGGAACAGGACGGGGATCCTAGTTCCGCTATGGCTATTTTTGCTACTTGTTTCAATTGACCAAGCAACCCCTTACTCTTCCTCTTCCGTAACGATAACACGCGATATATTCGATAGGGCTTGCACCGTTACATTACGTCCTGATGGCGACAGGACATGAAAGGTGACGACGGCCTGGTTGAGCAGCACTCCGCTTTGCGGATCAGCCGATTGAGTCAAGCTGGACCCGGTGGAACGCGGGATAGACAGATTTTTGACGGTAAAGCGGACGACGACCCGCTGTCCCGGTCCGATGGTGCCGAGCTTAACTCCGCTTCTAAGCGAGCTGTCCGGCTGGACGACGTCATTAACGGTAACGCTGCCGGGTACAAGCGCAACGGAAGGAGCGAGCACATCCTGCAGGACGCTGTTTACCGCGTTGAAGATGCTGCTGTTTTCGACGAGAATGGTAAAACGGATTGTGTCGCCCAAAAAGCTTTCTTTTTTGTTCGACTTTTTGCTCACATCCAACACGCGCAAAACCTTAACGGAGGCGCTTGCCTGCTGAGCTACGCCAGAACCTTCAAAGAAAGCGGTGTTGGTAATTGTGGCTCCGTTCAATGTCTCCGGTGGAATGACAAACGGTACCGAAACAGTAAACCTGTTTTGAGGGGACAACGTGATCGGGCCAATCGCCAGCTGCAACAGCGGGTCGGTTAATACACCCGTTAAGACGGTATTTCCTATGTTGACAGCTTGGATTTTGAAGCGAACCTTCTCGCCGGGGACCGCCTCCGGAGCTCTGACCGTTTTGGAAAGTGCAAGCACAGGTGCGGGCTGCACGATGACAAGCACTTGCGCGGCGGTAGTCGGTGTTTGATCCGTGTTCAAAATGGCCAAGCTGGACAACTCCGTGCCTGCCGGCGTCCCAGCCGGAATAAGCACCGTTCGAACGATGGAAAAGGAACCCCCTGGCGCCAGTGACGGCACAGTGATATTGATGCCCAAAAAATCGTTGACGAGCACAAGATTGGTCAAGGTCACACTCGATGGATTGGTTACGGTAACGGTCACCGTTACTTCTCCTCCTGACAACCCGAATGCCGGAAAGGGTGATACAGTCACCGTCGCTTGCGGCGGTGGCAGCACAAACACCTCGGCGGAAGCCTGCACTGGAGAGGTTTGATCGCTTGTTGCGGTAGCCGTGTTCGTAAAGACGGACCCCGGAGCAAGGGTGAACGGCAGCTGGAACGGAATAGACTGGCTGCGGGATTGCCCGGGTTGCAGCTGGCCAACCGGAATGGATAACGAGAGAGTTGGATCGGACACGGTCGTATTGGTGAGTACGGTGTTGCCGGTATTGGTGACAGTGATCGTATAGATCACAATTCCTCCCGCAGACGTGGAACCAGGCGTTGCCGATTTGGTAATGGACAATGACGTCCCCACGGCTACGGTGACGCTGACAGAATCTGATGCGGGCAAGGTCGTCGGGGATCTCACTGTCGCCGTGTTCGTTATGATCGTCCCTGCCGGAGTACCGGCGGGAACGGTGAACGACGCAGGAACATTGACGGAGTCTCCGGGGCCGAGGGTGCCGATAGCTACCGATAAGCCCAGTACAGCGTCTGTGAGTTGAATACCGTTAATGGTGCTCACTGAAGAATTGGTCACCGTAATTGTATAAAAAATCGTTTCTTCCGGCGCGGCGCTGGAACGGTCGGCGGTTTTGGTAATGGCAAGTACAGGAGCCGACAGAACGGATACCGAGGCGGAGCTTTGCGTAGGACTTGTTAACGACGAACTGGCCGTTGCCGTATTGGTTATAATCGTTCCGGCCGGGGTGCCGAGCGGGATAGTGAACGATCCCATCACAACTTGACTGCCGCCGATGGCGAGCGGAGCTGGCGGGGTGGAGATGCCCAGCAGCGGATCCATTACGCTAACATCCGGAAGAACAACATTGCCCGTGTTTTGCACGGTTATCGTATACGTAATGGTATCTCCAGGCGCTGCGCTTGCTGTATTGGCTGTTTTTAAAATAGATATTGCCGGAACAGAGTTTACGGTCACTGTAGCCGAAACTTCCTCCATGACGCCGTTTCCCGTTAATGTCGCCGTATTGGTAATAACCGTTCCTCCAGGCAAAGCGGGGATTACAAACGTTGATGTATCGGAAGCAAAGCCGCCAGGATTCAAAAAAAATCCAACATGAACATCCAAAAGTTCGTCGTCAAGCTGCACAAAAAAATTAGGTTCAGTTCCGAAATAATTTATCGTTATCATAAAAGTGACGGTGTCTCCGGGATTGGCGCTGCTATGGTCTACTGTTTTAGTAAAATCGATGATAGGTCTGTTAACGGTCAAAGTAGCCATGGCCTGAGCCTGGACGGTTGTCCCGGAAGCATCGCCGGTTACTGTGGCCGTATTTATAATCGTAACGAGCGCATCCATAGGGACGACAAAGTCAATCATCTGGGTATTGGAAGCTCCAACATCCAGGTCAGGAATATTGAGCGAAATACCGAGTGTTGGATCTGTTAACATGATGCCTGTGAGCGGCACATTGCCGTTATTGGTTATGACAAAAGTGTAAATGACGGTATCGCCGATGGAAGCGGAGGTCGGCAATACGCTTTTATCTAAAGAGATGGAGGGGGCAGCCTGCACGGTGACCGTCGCAGACGATTGAATCGGAGCCAGTTGATCGGTTGTCACCGTCGCTGTATTCGTAAATTCGGTGCCTGGGAGTGAACCAGCAGGAATAGTGAATTCATCAAGGAACTCGAGTCCAAAGTCCATTCCGGGTAGAAGGGTCTCTATGGACTGAGCAATTCCCAGTGTCGGATCGGTCAAAAAAACATTCGTTAATGTGATATTCCCGCTGTTGAAGAAATTAAACGTATACGAAATAGAGTCGCCTGGAGACGCCAGCGTTTCGGAGGCTGTCTTCATAAAAGTCAAGCTGGCAGATGGAGAAATCATCACTACTCCAGATCCAAAACCCTCTGCTCCCTGATCGCTAGTAACAGACGCATTGTTGGTGAATGTACCCGCAGGCGTTCCGAATGGAATCATGAAGTCTGCCGTTGGCTGGACACTCATCCCGACGTCCAAGCTGCCGATCGGAATAGAAACTCCAATATCAGAATCCGTCAAAACGATTCCGGTAAGCGGTAGATTACCTATATTCGTAATCGTGAAGGTGTACTGGACGATGTCTCCGGGCACAGCAGTGCTAACGTCCGCATCTTTTTCGAGCAAAATTTCTGCTTCGGCACTCACTGTTACCGTCCAACTGCTCTGCGACGTCACACCGTTAGCGGTAGCGGTAGCCGTATTGGTGATTAATGTTCCTGCAGCAGTTCCAAACGGTACCTGGAAAAGGACAAGTTGAGTTGTAGATTCGCCGGCAGGGAGGTCGATTGTGGCGCTGAAGCCCAAGGTTGGATCACTGACAACGACTGAGCCAAGATCCGTCGTTCCGGTATTGGAAACAACGAGTGAATATTCCACGATTTCGCCTGGCGGTGCGGTAATGTGGTCTGCGCTTTTGGATATGCTGATTCCAGGGACAGAGTCATTAATGTCGATAAATACATTTGATTCGGCAGCTACGGAGGAGAGGGGGGCATTGGCAGTAAGAATATTGTTCAGAAAACCAGCAGGAGGCGGATCCGGGATCGTATAGGCAATCTGTTGGCTATTCGTTACTCCAGGGGGCAGGCTGTCAAGCGTAATGTCCAAAAGAACCCCGCCTGGGTCCAGTACATCTTTGACCTCAATTTGGGTCAATGTCGTATCTCCTGTATTGGTGACTAACAACTGAAAGTATATGGTTTGGCCCGCCATTGCAGTAAAGCCTTCTGCTCCGTTAACAAATTTCTCTGCTGATAGGGAGGGACCTAGATTAAACCTAGGCACAGTAACGATACCTGCCAGCTAAATACCAGTTGGAACTACTGTTTGCTTCATATACACTCATCCTAGACCAGCCCTCCTTACAAGCTCATAATCATCATCTTAAATATATGGAAGGAAGACTTGTCATTATTCCCTCTATTAAATTGGAATATAATATCCAATATTTTTTAATCTTGATAGATAAAAGAGTCAAATTACCCATCCAGCTCCCCCTTTGAAACACCAAAAATAATATATTTTCTTTTTTATAATTTTGTAATCCAACTCGTAGAACCGCGCGTTTCACTTACTGAAGACAGGATGAATATTCCTTACAATCCCCCCATTCAGAAGGAGTGAACGTTTATGAATATCAAAAAAGTTCTAGCACCAGTATTGACTCTGGCCCTCGTGGCTCCTGCCGGCATCGTAGCCTCAACACCTGTTTCTGCAAAGGCTGCTGCAATGGCAACGGTTAATACGCCAGCCGCTGAGCTCAGAGCTAGCCTAGATTATCTACTGTCTGAGCATTTCGCACTCGCTGTAGTAGCTATGACTAAGGCTTATGATGGAGCGAAGGACGCTCCAGCGGCGCTTAAGGCATTGGATCAAAACGCAGTTGATATGCTGCCAGCCATTGAGTCCCTGTACGGTAAAGCCGGAGCAGACGAGTTCGGACGCATCTTCCGCGCTCACAATCAGTCCACGGACGAACTCGTGAAGGCCGTTAAGATGAATAACGGAGACGCAAGAAAAGCAGCGGAAGCCAAAATCAGTACCTTTGTTGACGAGTTCTCCAGCTTCCTGGCAACAGCAACAGGCAACAAACTTCCTAAAGCCGCAGCGATGGAAGCACTTCGCCTTCATGAGGATCAAGTGCAGCAAGTATTCAATGAGTATGTAGCAGGCGACTATGCTGATGCTTACAAGGCTTACCGCGAAGGTTACAAAACGATGTTCACCGTGAGCAAAGTATTGTCCGGAGCAATCGTTGCCCAGATGCCGGAAAAATTCGCCAACACGAAGCCGGACACCAAAGCAGCTGATCTGCGCTCTGCCCTGAATATGCTCGTCTCGGAGCATGTGTCGCTGGCCGTGCTGCAAATGCAGAAGCAATTTGACGGCGGTAAAGACTCCGCATCGCTGATAAGCGTGCAAGCAATGAATACAGCCGATTGGAAGGCTGCAATCGTCTCCCTGTACGGAAACGCTGGTGGAGAAGGCTTCGAGAAACTTTGGACGCCAGATCATATCAACGCGCAGGCCGACTATGTGACCGCCGTCAAAAACGGTGATGCAGCTGCCAAACAAGCCGTTCAAGCTCGAATCAACAAATTCACGCAAGACTTTGGTGCTTTCCTCGGCACTGCGACCGGAGGCAATCTGCCTGGCGCAGCGGCAAGCGATGCGCTGAAAAAGCATGAAGGCCAGATCCAAATGACGCTGGACCAATATGCTGTTGGCAACTATGATGCTTCTTACGCGTCAAGCCGCGAAGGGTTCAAGTTCGTATTCGGTGTAGGGCAAGCGCTCGGTGGAGCGATCGTGACGCAAATGAACGATAAATTCCAAGAGACGCCAGCTCCGACACCTATGCCAACACCAACTCCAACGCCAGTTCCATCCGAACCAACGATGACGACGGTATGGATGAAGCTGAACAGCAAACAGCTTAAAGTGAACAACTCGACGATTCAAATGGACACAACGCCAGTTATGTGGAAGGGCATGACGTATATCCCGCTCCGCTTCCTGAGCGAAGGTATCGGTGCTACGGTTTCTTATGAAAACAAAACTAAAGCAGTATGGGTCATGGCCGGCGACAACAAACTCGGCTTTTGGGTCAACAAAAACAGCTACTCCATGAACAATGTGACGAGCAAAGCTCCAGCTGTACCTGTCATCGATAAAAACGGACGTACGCTTGTGCCTATGCGCTTCATTGCCGAGCTGCTGAACTGGAACGTCATGTACAACGCGAAAGATGGTTCCATTACGCTTACTTCCGCTAGCTAAACCGTCCCATAATTGTAGACAGACAGACGGAATACAAACGGAATGCCGCAGAGAAAGTAGCTGAAGCGGGAGTGTCCCCGCCATCATTTAGATGGCTTCGGCGGGCACCCCGTTTTTTTGCCGCATGGTAAATGGAACTATTGGGCTTGGCAGTTCGTTATATAGGGTGGAGGTGTTACTATCATGAACAAGCGTACATCCAAAAATCGAATCTATTCGCTATCCAGCGCAGTGTTGCTGCTCGTACTCGCCGGTTGCTCCGGCGCATCCGATCCTAAAAATGGAGCGTCACCAACACCGAGTTCCAGCCCGGCACCAAGTATGTCTCCAGCACCGAGCATGAGCCCATCTCCATCCGCTTCTACTTCGCCTACACCAGCTCCGACCGCCGAGGCATCAACGCCTCCGGCAGAATCCGAGGTTAAGAAGGCTGAAGGCAAATTTGTCGGATTGGCAGATTCCCATACGGTAGAGATTGAGATCGACGGACAACCACAATCGTTTCAGCTAAGTGAAGCTACGCAACAAGTAGCGGGTGAGCTAGAATCCGGAGTTTCAGTGGAGTTCGAATATACGGAAAAAGCGATAGAAGGAGATGCTTCTGCGAAGGAGCTAACATTAATAACCTTGGTTAAGGCCAAGTAACAGCGCAGCGCCATAGCGGAGGCACTATCCGGACAGCATACCAGCTGTTCGGATTTTTTTATGCGCCAATTAGGAGTTATACACAGAGTTATCCCCACTATAAACAGGCCGAATCGGGCTAAAATAAAGAATTTGAAAATGTTGCTCACTTATCCACAGGCTAAGTTATGCACATGTAAACAACTTAATTCGTTTTTCCAGTCTCAGGAAACGCATAAAATTCCTCCCTGCCGAGCATACCAAGGTGGATTGTGTATAGACAGGGCAGGAGGTAATCAACGATGAATAAAAGCATTTTGGCAGCCGTTAGCTGCTTGTTGCTGACAGGCGCCCTTGCTTACTCCGGTGCGCCGGGAATGTCGGCGCTTTCCGCGCTTGATGATGTGGTAGGACGGGCGAACAAATCTGCACATGCCGCGTTGCCTGTCCACGATATGCAGGCGGCGGCTTGGAGTAAGCCGTACCACTTTGGCTTCAAAAAAAGCAAAAACGGAGTGCTGCCATCCATCGCGGAAGAGGGCTTTCAGCCGCTAATGGAGAAACATGGCGCGGTATTCCTCGGCGATACGGCCATGAAGGAGTTGTATCTGACCTTCGACAATGGTTACGAGAAGGATGGCTTAACCGGCAAAATTCTTGATGTGCTCAAGGAAAAGCAGGTACCGGCGATATTTTTCATTACAGGGCATTATGTCAAAACCGAGCCTGAGCTTGTGAAGCGGATGACCACAGAGGGGCATCTGGTCGGCAATCACTCCTGGAGCCATCCGGACATGAGCACGTTGCCGCAGGAGAAGGTGAAACAGGAGCTTGCGGATGTTAAAAAAGCGGTTGCTGATTTAACTGGTGTACAGAAGATGGATTATTTGCGACCGCCGCGGGGAATTTTCAGCGACAGCATGCTTGCGGCAAGCGCCTCAGAAGGCTACCGCAATATATTCTGGTCGATTGCATACAGGGATTGGGACACCTCTGCCCAAAGGGGAGCGGACTACGCCTATCAGAACGTAACGACTCAGCTTCATCCTGGCGCGGTTATTTTGCTGCATTCGGTATCCAGCGACAACGCGCAAGCTCTGGGCCGGATCATCGATGAGGCGCACAAACAGGGTTATACGTTCAAAAGCTTGGATCAAATGGGTAAGCGGACGTACCGCTAATAGGATGTGTTGTCAAATTAGGATACCATATGGTATCCTAATTTTTGTCTTGGAAGAGCATTTATAAACTCAATCTACAGGAGGATTCCATCATGAGTACATCATCATCCCGGTCGCTGCCGGAAATTCGCCAAGTTCAGGTGATTAAAGCTCCGATTGAGAAAGTTTGGCAGGCAACCGCGACTTCAGAAGGAATTGCATCCTGGTTCATGCCTAATACATTCCGTCCCGAGGAAGGCGCGGAGTTCGTCCTGCAATCCGGCCATTTCGGCGATTCCCCTTGCCTCGTAACCGAGTTCTCACCGCCGAACAAGCTGCAGTTCAACTGGGGCAAGGATTGGTCGGTCACATTTTTGCTGAAGGAGCTTGAGCCTGGTGTGACAGAATTTACGCTGATTCACTCTGGATGGATGGAAGATGGCTTGACTGAGTTTGGACAGCCGCATAGCGAAGTGCGCGGAAACATGAACGGCGGCTGGACTGGAATCGTGAAAAAGCTGGCTGCTGTTCTGGAGAACTGACGTTATGGGGCTGCAGAAGCCGAAGCATGATGTCTACCAGGCAATAGCCGATCCGACGCGACGGCAGCTGCTGCTGTTGTTGCAGGATGCTGGTGAGCTGCCGCTTAAGGAGGTTACGCCGCATTTTGCGATAACGAGAGCTGCTGTGTCCAAACATCTGCATGTTCTGACGGATGCTGGACTCGTCCGCGAGCGCAAAGTGGGCAGGGAAACTCGCTACAGGATGGACCCCGACCCGCTGCTGGAACTGAGGCGGTGGTTAGCTTTCTTCGACCTCTATTGGGAGAACAAGCTTTCCGCGCTGAAGTTGCTCGTTGAGGAACCGGAAGGTGAAGGGCCAGCTGAGATCGGATCGGATGGAGGCAGCTCGTCTTGACTATTATTCCATGGGTATGGGTACAACGGGTTTGCTCCTGCGACGCTCGCTGTGATAAGATGTAACCATTATGGTTACAGTTTATTGGCGGCCCGCATGCTGCCGGAAAGAGGTTTAAAATGAAGGTTGAAATTTGGTCTGACTATGCTTGTCCGTTTTGTTATATCGGTAAGAGAAAATTCCAAGAGGCTTTGGAATCTTTTGAGCATAAGGATGATGTAGAGGTCGTTTATCGGAGCTTTGAGCTCGACCCTGGAGCGGAATATGCGCCAGGCACCAGCATTCATGAGCTGCTATCCCGTAAATATGGCATGTCTGTAGAGCAAGCCATCGCGAACAATAACAATTTGGGGCGCCAGGCTGGCGAGATGGGTCTGAACTTCAATTTCGATGCGATGAAGACCGGCAATACGTTTGATTCTCACCGCCTGATGGCTTGGGCAGTCGAGCAAGGCAAGGGAGATGAGCTGTCGGAGCGTCTGTTCAAGGCCTACTTTACAGACGGTCTGTTGCTGCAGGACCGTCAGGTGTTGGTGACTCTGGCTGGCGAGGTCGGCCTGTCGGCCGAGGAAGCGGAGCAAGTACTCGTTTCCAACCGTTATAGCGAGCTGGTGCGCGCCGAGGAGCAGGTCGGCTCCGAGCTGGGCATTCGCGGCGTGCCATTTTATGTAATGGACCGCAAGGTAGGCGTATCCGGCGCGCAGTCGCCTGCCTCGTTCCTACAAGTGCTGCAGCAGGCATGGGCAGAGAAGCAGGCAGGTGCTAATGCTCCTGCAACGGCTGAGCCCGGCGCGAACACAGCCGCAGGGGACAACTGCGCTGACGGTTCCTGCGAAGTGCATGCGCGGGATTAACGAGCTCTCACCCACGGAAATGCCGGAACGTGATTGTTCCGGCACTCTGTATCCAGCATAGCCTAGTAAAGGGACGTCCTTCATTCCGCGAGCTGCGGTGGAGGGCGTCCCTTTCATTTTAAGTCAGAGTATGCGTCATCGCGATCATCACAATTAGGCCGACAATGAAGGAGAAGGTCGCCGCTCGTTCGTTGCCGTCCCCGTGGCTCTCCGGAATCAACTCCTTGTAAACGACGAAGAGCATAGCGCCGGCTGCGAAAGCGAGGCCATAAGGCACGATTGGATCTATAACAGCAACGAAGCTGACGCCGACAAGAGCTGCAAGCAGCTCCAGTAGTCCGGTGCCGACCGACATTAACACGGCGTAGCCCCGGCGCATTCCTTGCGTAATCAGGAAAAGTGCGGTTAAAAAGCCTTCCGGAATGTTCTGCATACCGATGCTAACGGCCACGATGGGACCGAGCTGAGACTCGCTGCTGCCGTAGCTGACGCCAACAGATAGACCTTCTGGCAAATTATGCAGCGCCATGGCTGCCAAGAAGAGCAAGGAGTTGCGATCCATCCCCAGCCATCCCCGTGAAGCTGCCGCCGAGCCAGACGAAAGATCAACCTGAGACTCATGTGAGGGATCGGTATGGGGGATGATGAGCTCCAGCAACATGAGCACGACGGTGCCTAGCAGGATGCCAACGGTGAGCGTGAAAAGATTCGACAGCTTAAGAGCGCTCGGGATGAGCCCATATATTGATGCGGCAACCATAATGCCCGCTGTGAAGGCGAGCAGGATATCTTTGCCTCGATGGGTAATATTAGTGAAGAAGAAGGCGGGCAGGGCGCCGATGACCGTGCATACCGCCGTTGCCAAGCTGCCGAGAATGATTGGATTCATATAAGCTCCTCGCTTCGGAGCGGACTCCGGTTATCTCCCACTAGGGTATGCTTTAAATGACGGGTTATGCCAACGAGGGAAATATCGAGGCAATTTCCTTTTCTCTCCACCTTGATGGCGTTACAATATAGCACAGATGCTGCGGAGGGACGAAGCTTGCTGCAACCCCCTCCTGTGAGGAGAATGACAATGCTGAATGACCTGATGTCCTACATGACAGAAGAGCGATTGCTGGAGCTGCTAGACCGCTATCGGTCCTTTGGGCCGCTGCCAGGCATTCTGCTGACTTTTCTTAAATCCTTCGTTCCCCCTTTACCAACGCTGCTGATCGTAGGTGTCAATGCGGCGGTGTATGGTCTCTGGGCTGGATTTCTGTATTCCTGGATTGGTCTTGTGGCTGGCTGTATGACGACATTCCTGGCTGTGAGAGCGGCTGCGGGGCATCGGATCGCCAGGCGCTGGGCTGAGAAGCCTAAGGTGCAAGCCAGCATGAGCTGGATTCGCCGTAACGCATTCAGCTATGTATTCATCCTTAGTCTGTTTCCAGTTGGCCCCTTCGTACTGGTTAATATGGCTGCGGCCGTCTCCCGTATGGGCATAGCCCGCTTTTTCACAGCGGTTGCTGTCGGCAAAGGAATTATGGTGCTCGCTGTTTCCTATGTCGGCCACGATGTCGGACGCTTTTACCGGGATCCGCTCCAGCTCCTGTACGTTTTGCTGTTCGTCATCCTGTCTTGGTATGTATGCAAGCGTATTGAAGCAAAATACATGAAGGCTCCCGAGGAAAATAAGACAGGCACGCTGCCTGCTTAAATCGGCGAGAACTTTTTTCTCCAATCCTGACAGACAGCTGTCAGGGTTGTTTTGTTAGAGTAAAAAAGCCGCATTTTGAATCCGTCTGGAGGCTGATTTTAAGCCCTTGGGACCTGGCTATAATGGGGAAGAATGTGTCCGACAGTGAAGTCGGCAACAGACAGAAAGGAAGAGGATGGAACGTATGAATCAAGCCTCCCGCAACAACACAGGCCTGGTCATCGCCGGGCTGCTGCTAGGCATGCTCATGGCATCGATGGACCAAACCATCGTGTCAACGGCTATGGGTACGATCGTAGGTGAATTAGGAGGTCTCGACAAGTTTGTCTGGGTTACCTCTGCTTACATGGTCGCCGAGATGGCCGGCATGCCGATTTTTGGTAAGTTGTCTGACATGTATGGCCGCAAGCGATTTTTTGTTTTTGGATTAATTGTGTTTATGATTGGGTCAGCCCTTTGCGGCATCGCCCAGACGATTGAGCAACTCGCGATGTACCGGGCCATTCAGGGCCTTGGCGGCGGCGCGATGATTCCAGTCGCCTTCACGATTATGTTCGATGCTGTGCCTGCGGAGCAGCGGGGCAAGCTCGGAGGTCTGTTTGGCGCTGTGTTTGGCCTGTCCAGTATTTTCGGACCGCTGCTTGGAGCTTATATCACAGATTATATCCACTGGAACTGGATTTTCTACATCAATCTTCCGCTCGGCCTGCTGGCTCTTGTGTTCGTATGGGCATTTTACAAAGAGTCACAGCAGCATAGCCGACAGGAAATTGACTGGGGAGGAGCGGCGACGCTCGTCGGTGCCGTTGTCTGTCTGATCTTTGCACTTGAGCTTGGCGGCAAAACGATCGGGGGTCGCACTTTCGCTTGGGATTCCGCGACGATTCTTGGTCTGTTCGGAGGTTTCGCCGTGCTGACCGTGCTGTTCGTCATGTTCGAGCTGCGAGCTAAAGAGCCGATTATTACATTCCGCATGTTCCGCAGCAGAGTGTACGCCTCAAGCAATCTGATCGGCATTTTTGCCGGAGCGGCGTTTGTCACGGCTTCTATGTACATCCCAATCTTCATCTCTGGCGTCATGGGCGGTAAAGCGACCAATTCTGGACTTGTGTTGCTGCCGATGATGGTCGGTTCCGTCGTCACCGCTACGCTTGGCGGTTTCCTGATGACCAAGTTCAAGTACCGCACTCTGATGATTCCGACGCTTGCGTTGCTCGTGATTGGCCTTGGGCTACTGACGACAATTACAGCGGATACGAATATCTGGATCATGCGACTGTATATGGTACTGGTTGGTCTTGGCATCGGGGCATCATTCTCGGTACTAAGCAATGCCTGCATGTTCTCTGTGCCCGTACAGGATCGCGGTGCGGCGAGCTCGACGCTGAATTTCCTGCGTTCGCTTGGCATGGCGCTGGGTATCACAGTATTCGGTATTATCCAAAGCCATCTGTTCAGCAAAAAGCTGGCTGACGCTCTTGGCAGCGGTGCTGGAGGGGAGCCTGGAGCTGCGGCTGGCGCGGATGCGGCTGGAGCCGGCGGTACTGCTGGTGGTGCTGTAGCTGGAGCAGCGGACGGAGCAGGCTTGCCGGGCTTCACGCTTAATGATCCCCGTGAGCTTATGGACCCGGATCTGCGCGCCAATATTCCACCTATGTTATTGGAGAAACTTTCAGATGGACTGTCCTCAACGATCGTCCAAACGTTCGCCTGGGCGCTCATCCCGGCAGCTCTGGCGCTGTTCTTCGCATTCTTCATGGGTAAAAGTAAGATGGATCCCCAAGCTGTCGCCGAGCAGGAACGGGAGTACGCTTCCGGTCATTGATCGATGCTCGACTCGGCTCTAGCGGGTTCCTCCAGCATGTTTTGTGCTGAAGTTATACTGTGCTTGCCAAAGGCTGCTTCCTGTCCGAACTCGGGACAGGAAGCAGCCTTTTATAATGTCAATCCCGGAGGCGGCCCAATTTCCGCTTACCTGTGGTAAGCTAGGGGAACGCTATCCAATATGCAAGCGAATAAGCACGAAAGAGGCCTGACGAATCCCTATGCAACAAGGAACTGCAACTCTCAAAGCTTACAATTTTATTTACTTCGCTCTGCTCGCCGTATTCGTCTCCTTCATGCCGGTCTACCTGGATCTTCAGGGCTTGTCCACGGTTCAAATTGGTCTCATCACAGGAACAGGCGGTTTTGTCACGATCATCTCCCAGCCCCTTTGGGGCATGATCAGCGATAGGATGCGTACCGTACGCAAAGTCATGCTGCTGCTGACCGTTTGCGCTACGCTTACGGGTTATTTGCTGTACGGGACGTCCAGCTTCCCCATGCTGCTTGGCTTGGCGATGATTCTCTACTTTTTCTTAATGCCGATCGATCCTCTGTTAGAGAGCTTGAACTTCCGCACGGCGGAAAGCGCTGGTGTCAGCTACGGCTCGATCCGTACTTACGGTGCATTCGGTTATGCGGTCATGTCCCTGATCGTCGGGTATGTGATGACTGGTCTCGGCTCAAAAAGTTTAGGGCCGCTGTTCGCCGTTGTCGGCGTGGTAGGCATTATCATCTGCTTCAAGCTGCCGGATGCCAGGGCAACGGGCCAACCCGTTAAGCTGGCCAGCTTGGGCCAATTTCTGCGCAACCGCCAGACGGCGCTTTTCCTGCTGCTGATCTTCATCAGCGCCGTGCCGCAGCGAGTCAATGACACGTTCCTCGGCGTATACATTCGCGATCTTGGAGGTAGCCCAGAGCTACTGGGACAAGCTTGGTTCCTTGCTGCGGGCAGCGAAATTGCTGTTTTTGCCCTCAGCTTCTGGTGGCTGCGCAAGGGTAAAGAGCTCATGCTCATCTCGATTGCTGGCTTTTTCTATTTCATCCGCTTCTTCTTAAGTGCATGGATAACGGAGCCGTACGGGCTTGTGCTGCTGCAGTTATTGCAGATTGTCACCTTCCCGGTGTTCTACGCGGCAGCCATTCAATATCTGTATCGAATCGTCCCGACGGAATGGAAAGCAACCGGTCAGACCGTGCTGGCGCTATTGTTCTTCGGCGTATCCGGTATCGTCGCTTCCTATGCAGGAGGCTGGATGTATGATGCACTCGGCGGCAAAACGCTGTACCTTTATATTTCAGGACTTTCCTTGCTTGGCCTGTTGCTTGGCCTTTATTTATCCCGCAGCAGTAAGGGGATGCAAGAGCCGGTAGCGGAGTAACAAGTTGCAAGTGAATAGAAACACCTAAGCTGTCGCCGAGCGAGCAGGAACGGGAGTACGCTTCCGGTCATTAATCGCGTTAAGCCGCCTGTCCGATTGTGGACAGGCGGCTTTTTTTGAAATCCAATGCCGAGGCGGATGAAGTTGAGCTCTGGATTTATGGAAGTTTGTTGACTACACGTATGTAAGCGCTTATAATTTAATGAAGAAACAACAACAATCAACATAAATCCAAATGGAATGTTTGTGTTAAGGCGGAAGCCATTCAGGCGGTCAGCGCAGTTGAAACGGCTGCTGGCGGGGCTTATTCGGAGGAGGACAAGGTTACGCTTGCTTCAATAATTGGCCATGTCATGCATTTTGAAAAGCCTTAAAAAATCGGAATAGGGTGGCGTTATGTCTTTATCCTTTGAGAAGAGAAAGAAAAAAATATTGGAGTACGTGAGCAAAGAAGGCAAAGTCGAGGTGACGGTGCTCGCCGACGAGTTTAACGTATCCGCCGAGACAATCAGACGCGATTTGGAACGTCTGGACAACGATGGAAAGCTGAAAAAGGTATATGGCGGGGCCGTCAAAGTAAGAGCCGATTCGTCGGAACTGCCGTTCGAGCAGAAAACGCTGATCAATGCCGCCCAGAAGGCGGCTATCGGCAAATATGCCGCTGCCATGATCAATTACGGGGACACGGTCATGCTCGGCAATGGGACAACGATGCTGGAAGTGATTCGCAACCTCGGCGACCGTTCGGATGTAACGATCGTCACCAATTCGGCGCCGGCGATGCTGCTTGCGATGGAAGTGTTTCCAGGTCGGATTATTTTTACCGGCGGGGAGCTGAACAAACATCAGAAAACAACGTCCGGCCCGCTTTCTGAGTTGATGCTGGACCAGCTTAGGGTGAACAAAACGTTTCTCTCGGCAGGCGGCTTGTCGCTGAAGGACGGCGTTACGGATTACGAGCTTTCGGAAGCTACGATTTCCCGCAAGATGATCGAAAGAGCCGATGAGACGATTTTTCTCGCAGATTCGTCCAAATTTGGCAAAGCGACGTTCGCCAAAATATGTTCGCTGGATGACGTCTACTCCATTGTGACCGATCGCGAATGTCCGGAGGAATGGCAGAAAAACCTGAACGAAAGAGATATTGAAATTTTCATCGCAGACAAGGAGGACTAACAGTGAAAGTAGATTTTCATTTCCATCTTGAGGAAGGCCCTTACTCCTTTTCTTGGCTGCAGAGAACGGCAAGGGCGCTGGAAACCGTGCCTGGGGAAACGAAGCCGGACAGCAAGCCGAATACGCTGCCATGGATTGAGCATACGATAGATCGACTGAAACTAAGATTGGACGAAGGATGCTTCTCCGAAAGATGGCTGGAGGCGTACATGATCGAAGGCCAGAAAAAAGGGATTCAACGCTTCGGGATGGTCGATCATCTCTACCGGTTCCAGGAGTTCCGCGATTATTACGAGAAATATATTTTGATGGACGACAGCGAGCTCGGAAAACTTCAGCGTTACTGGTATGACCGGGTTCGCATTGGCTCGATTGACGAGTTCCTCACAGCCGCGCGCAACTTGCAGAGGAAGGGCTACCCATTGTCCGTCGGCGTGGAAGCCGATTATTTTCCGGGAGGGGAGGAGGAGCTAAAGTCTCTTCTGGACAAGTATGAGCTGGATTACGTCATTGGAAGCGTTCATTTCCTGGATGGCTGGGGTTTCGACAACCCGGAGACGAAGGAAATTTATGAGAGCAAGGATCTGCTAGGCTTGTACAAGTATTTATTCGAGCATGTAATCAAAGCAGCCAACTCCGGAATGTTCAATATTATAGCCCATCTCGACAATTTGAAAGTGTTCGGGTACAGACCGGACGAGAAGCTGCTGCTGGATCTGTATGACGAAGTAGCCGCCGCGCTTAAAAAAGCGAACGTCGCTTCGGAAATCAATACGGGTCTTGCTTACCGATATCCGGTTAAGGAAATGTGTCCAAGTCCCGCGTTCCTGAGCAGGCTTCATGCGCACGGCGTGCCGATTACGCTAAGCTCGGATTCACATTTTCCGGACGATATCGGCACGTTGCTGGATGAGGCGATGGCGTTAGCCAAGCGCACAGGTTACGAAGAAATCGTGTATTTCGAGAAAAAGCAAAGAATAAGTGTGAAATGGGACGAGTGAAATGCACATGACGCCTGGCATATGGGAGATTAGCCATGCCGAACTGACGATTCGGATCGTGTCCGCGCTGATTATCGGCGGCTTAATCGGATTAGAGAGAGAATGGGGAGATCATGCGGCGGGTTTCCGCACCCATATTCTCGTTTGTCTGGGCTCCGCGCTCATTATGCTGTTGTCGATTTACGGTTTCAGCCAATTCGCCTATGAAGCGAATGTCCGTATGGACCCTGCTCGTCTGGCCGCCCAAGTGATCAGCGGCATCGGTTTTCTCGGCGCGGGAACGATTTTGCGCACGGGCTTGTCGATCTCGGGCCTGACGACGGCCGCGTCGCTGTGGGTTGTCGCTGCGCTAGGCCTGGCCGTAGGCGCTGGTTTCTACTATGGGGCGCTGCTTACCGCTTTTCTCGTTCTTGTCAGTTTGTTCCTGCTGAACAAGCTGGAGAAGTATTTTACTCGAAACCGCAAGCAGATTGAGGTTGGCCTGGCGATGACGGACGGGCCGTCCTGCTTGCAAACGGTAATAGCGCGAATGGAGCAGTACGGGGCGACGATCACTCACATTTCAACGGATTACCTGGCAGATAATCATGCGGGTTCGCTGGTGAATCTGCGGTTGAATCTGAAAGTCGAGAAATTCAAGAAGATTCCTTACTTGCTGGATGATTTAAGAACGACCGATGGAGTCGTGAAAGTCGACTATCAGTGTATCGCTACTAAAGCGCAGAAAATACCGAAAGACAGCAAAGGAAAGCTGGAAGCTACCAGCTGAGTCGCGGAAACCAAGCATGGGGCGCGAAACTTATAAATTCGTAAGCGGTGAACAAACGGATGATAAGGTGGTTGTCAGGATGGATCGAGAAGTACGGGCAGTGCCTCTCACCGTGCGCGTCATTCCGAACGTGGACCCCGAGCTTGGCGCGCAGCTGCAGGTCAAGCCGCATATTCGCAGCCTGGGCATATTGACTTGCACGATTGATGATGTCGGGTATACCGCGATTGACGAAGCGACAAAAAAAGCCGACGTGGAGGTTGTGTACGCAAAGTCGTTTTACGGGGGTTCGGCGCATGCTTCCGGCCCGTTATCGGGTGAGTTCATCGGCATTCTCGGCGGGGCCAACCCGGAAGAAGTGAAAAGCGGCCTGGACGCCGCGGTGGAAACGATGCGGCGCTCGGCCTGCTTTTATTCCTTGAACGAGGAAGGCTCTCATGCCTATTACGCTCACGTTGTTTCCAGGACGGGAACGTATTTGTCGGAGCTGGCGGGCATTCGCCCGGGCGAGCCGCTCGCTTATTTGATCGCGCCGCCAGCGGAGGCGATGATCGGTCTTGATCTCGCGATGAAGGCGGCGAACGTCAGGCTTTGCCGGTTTTTCGGCCCGCCGACGGAGACAAACTTTGCGGGCGCGCTGCTGACCGGCAGCCAGTCGGATTGCACAGCGGCTGCTGAAGCATTCGCTGCAGGCGTTAGAAACGTAGCGATCAAGCCGATAGACTTCTAGCGAGAAAGGAGAGGCGAATGACAGAAGGGAATGGGCAGGCGCTCGGCATGATTGAGACGATGGGGCTTGTCGCTCTGATTGCGGCAGCAGACGCGGCGGCCAAGACCGCTGATGTGAAAGTGCACACGTATGAGAAGGCGGATGCCGGCATTATGACCGTTTACATCTATGGGGATGTATCCTCCGTACAGGAGGCCGTTCGTGCGGGTATGGAAATGGCGAAGACGCTTGGCAAGCTGCTCCATTACAGCGTTATTCCGAGGCCGGCGTTTGATTTTACGGAATGGATCCAAAAAAAGACGGCGGTCAAGGGGGCGACGGCAAGCGGAGCACCTGCTGCGGCTGCGAAAGCGGCAGGCGCAACCGATGCCCCCAAGTCCCCAAAGCCGGCGCAGGAAAGCTAACCATTGGAAGTTGGCTGACGTGAATATCGGCACGTAAGGGGTGAAGAGGTTTGGCTATCGAAGATAAGGATCTTAGATCGATTCAAGAAGCCCGCGAGCTGCTGCGCAAAGCGAAAACGGCGCAGAAAGCGCTGGAAGCGCTGTCCCAGGAAAAGGTAGACGCGATTGTCGGCACGATGGCGGAGGCCGGAGAGCGCGAAGCGGAACGTCTGGCTCGAATGGCGGCGGACGAGACTGGCTTTGGCAATGCAGCGGACAAAGAAACGAAAAACCTGTTCGCGGTACGCACGATCTATTCAGCCATTAAGGATATGAAGACGGTTGGTATTATCCGCAAGGACGAGGCAAACAAGCTGTGGGAAATCGCTCAGCCGTTCGGAGTCATCTGCGGCATTGTCCCCTCCACCAATCCGACGTCGACAACGATGTACAAAGCGTTGATCTCGATTAAAACAAGGAACGCCATCGTGTTCAGTCCGCATCCTTCGGCGCTTGCTTGTACGCTGGAGGCGGCGCGCATCATGCAGAGCGCGATCGAGCGGGCGGGTGGTCCGAAGGATGCGGTCGCCTGCATAACTGAGCCGACGATGGAAGCGACGCAAGAGCTGATGAAGTCGAAGCTGTCCGATTTGATACTAGCTACCGGAGGCACGCCAATGGTGCGTTCCGCGTACAGCTCGGGCAAGCCGGCCTACGGCGTGGGACCCGGCAACGTGCCGGCGTACATTCATCAAAGCGCAAAAGTCAAAGAGGCGGTTCGGCGAATTTTTGAAAGCAAAACGTTCGACTACGGAACGATCTGCGCTTCCGAGCAAGCGATTGTCACCGATCGAGCGGTTAAAACGCAAGTCATGGAGCAAATTCGCGCTAATGGCGGGTACATGCTGAATTCGGAGGAGAAAAGCAAAGTTGCTTCCGTCATTTTGGCGGGCGGCAGGCTTAATCCCAATATCGTCGGCCGTTCTGCGACGCTTATCGCAGAAATGGCAGGTATTGCGGTTCCGGCAGGCACCCGGGTCCTCGTCGCCGAAGAGACGGAAATCGGCAAAGCGGTTCCGTTCTCGCTCGAGAAGCTGTGTCCGATTCTGGCGCTGTACACATGCGACAATTGGCGCGACGGTTGCCTGACGTGCACGAAGCTGCTGGAAAACGGCGGGCTGGGACATTCGCTCGGCATTCATTGCGAGGAGATGGACGTCATTGAAGCTTTTGGCCTGGAGAAGCCGGCTTCACGGATTATTGTGAATGCCGGGACGACGTTCGGGGCGATCGGTGCGACTAGTGGCATTTTCCCGTCGCTTACGCTCGGATGCGGCTCTTACGGCCACAACATCACTTCCGACAACGTAGGTCCGATGCATCTAATCAATATCAAACGTGTCGCCTTCGGCCTCCGGGAAATGGAGCTGGACAACCGAATCGACCAGGCTGCCCGGCAAGTCGAAAGTAAACTTGCTGCGGAGATCAGCCGCGACGAAGTAAAGGACATTATTCGTAAGGTGCTGGAAGAAATTCAAGCTGGCAATTCATAACTTGATCCTATGAGGAGGAATTACAAATGGCAGGAGAATACACAGCATTAGGCATGGTTGAGACAAAAGGGCTGGTAGGCGCAATCGAAGCGGCGGACGCAATGGTGAAAGCGGCCAACGTCAAATTGATCGGCAAGGAACACGTAGGCGGCGGAATCGTGACCGTTATGGTGCGCGGAGACGTAGGCGCTGTTAAGGCTGCTACGGATGCGGGCGCAGCGGCTGCCGAAAAAGTGGGCGAGCTGTTGTCCGTTCATGTTATCCCAAGACCGCACACGGATGTTGAGGGCATTCTGCCGCGCGTTCAAGGATAATCAACTATGCCCTTCATTACGGAAATGCAATTGCGGGCTTCGCTGAGCAAAGGAGGATTGCCGAATCCTTATGTACTCAGCGAAGGCTGCCAATTAACGCCGGCGGCGAGAGATTTCTTACAGAGCCGGGGCATTACCGTCGGAAAGTCAGGCGCGATGTCGGGGAAGCAAGCTTCACCGGCATTGCCGGACATCCCGATTGGCGTATCCAACCGGCACATTCATCTGTCCGTCGAGCATATCGAGAAGCTGTTCGGCCCTGGGTATGCGCTTAGCCCGCTTAAGGAATTGTCGCAGAGGGGCCAATTCGCCGCAAAAGAGACCGTGTCGCTTGCCGGTCCAAAAGGCATGCTTAAGGACGTTCGCATACTGGGCCCGTCTCGGGGCGCTTCTCAGGTGGAAATCAGCCGAACGGACGGGTTTCAGATCGGGATTCATCCTCCGCTGCGGCTGTCTGGTGTTATCGCGGATACGCCGGGCATTGCCGTCTACGGCCCGAAAGGCTTCGTTTATCTCGAGCAGGGGGTCATTGTGGCCAAGGCTCATATCCATATGTCGCCCGGAGATGCCCAAGCTTACGGGGTGAAAAACGGGAATCGCGTGCAAGTTCGAACGCATGGACAGCGTCCGCTCGATCTTCATGAGGTCGTCATCCGTGTTGACCCGCGTTTCTCGCTTGATCTCCATATCGACACCGATGAAGCGAATGCCGGATTTATCAATCAGGGAGACCGCGCGTCAATTATAGGCCTCTCGACTTAATGATACAGAAAAGCGGTGAAAACGTGGACATTCGACAGCTTGTCCAAGATATTGCCAGGGAAATAATGAGCTTGTCCGACAAGCCGAATCTGCAGCGGAAAGCGCCGAAACTGCTTTTTATTTTCTGCGACAGCCGCGCGCATGAGGGGCACTCAGACCAATTCATTTTATTAGACAATCACGGAATCGAATATGATCTCGTGTTCCTGGACGGCGTAACGTCAGCTTGGATCGGGATGAGCCGTATGGAGTCGTCCGGCGCAGGCAAGACAATTGCCATTGATGAATATGCGCCTGCTCCGATTGAGCTGCCCAAAGATTACGACGGCGTCGTCATTCCGGAGATCGATCTGGATAACGCCTCGCGTATAGCTGCGGGCTTGAAAGGGTCGGTTAAAGCGGAAATCGTTTTCTCCGCGCTGCTGCTGAACAAGCCGGTGTGGGTTGGGAAGGATAGCCCGGGAGTTAAAAGGAACGATCGCAAAACGTTAAAGGTGTTGAGCCTATCCCCAGGTTACACGAAGCTGTTTCAAAAACGGCTGGCTGAGCTGGAGGAACTGGGCATTATGTTCGGGCCGGGACAGGAGTTGTCACGAGAAGTTGTCCGTTACTTTGAACTGCTGAAGAGCGATGGGGTCGGCTATGAGGCTGACGGCTCGTCCGCCGCAGCAACGGCCTCCCGTACGGCAACAACGAGGCCGGATGTCGCGTTGATTACGGCGGATTGGGTGTCCGCCCAGGCGGCTTCGCTCAACGGCTTGCTTGAAGTGGAGCGCGGGACGATCGTGTCCCCTTTGGCTAAAGATTTGTTAAGGGACAAAGGGATTGTCCTGCACTTTTCGGATAAAGGATGATGGAAATGCTCCTGGGCAAAGTGGTCGGCAGCGTGTGGGCGACGCAGAAGGAAACCGGCATGGAAAACTTGAAGCTGATGATCGTTCAGCCGATCGACTGCTTCGGCAACAGTTCCGGTCAGACGGTAATCGCCGTTGACCGGATCGGCGCCGGTGTGGGAGAGCGAGTCATTGTCTCCCGAGGCAATCCCGCACGCATGCTGTTTCCGCAGAAAGTTGTGCCGATTGATGCAATTATCGTCGGAATCGTCGATTCGTTGGAGGTCGGGGAGCCGTAAGGAGGCCAAGCTATGGAAAAGCAACGAGTCATTCAAGAATATGTACCGGGCAAACAGATCACTTTGTCTCATATTATTGCGAACCCCGATCCCATCCTTTATGAGAGACTGGGGCTCGAGGAAGCGGGCGCGATCGGCATTATGACGCTTACACCGACGGAAACGGCGATCATCGCCGCAGACATCGCGACAAAAGCAGCCGTAGTCGGGATCGGTTATCTGGATCGCTTCACCGGCTCGCTCGTCGTTAGCGGCGAAGTGTCGGCGGTAGAGATGGCCATGGTAGCCGTCAATGAATTTTTAAGCGGGAAGCTGGACTTTACCCCGGCTTCCATCACCAGATCGTAGATGAAGCGTGCGATGGTCATCGGTTCGGTCGGCGCCGGCAAATCTACGCTAATCCGGGCGCTGCTTAATGAGGAGCGGCCTGCTTCCAAAACCCAAAGCCTCGTATTCCGGGACTGGCTCATTGATACGCCTGGGGAATACTGCGAGAATCCGCTGCAGTACCGCTTTCTGATCGCAACCTCCTTCGACACGCGCCTGCTCGTACTCGTTCAGGACGCGACGCGGGAGCGCAGCTATTTTCCGCCCGGCTTTGCCGGAGGGTTTCCGGTTCCATCGCTCGGTGTTGTGACGAAGATCGACAGTCCGAAGGCGGATACGGCCAAAGCGAAGCGTTTCTTGCGGCAAGCGATGCCGAAAGGAGACATCTTCGAAGTGTCCTCGATGACGCTGGAGGGCATAGAAGAGCTGCGCGAACGGATCGAAAGCCTGGTTCAGCCGAAGGGAAAGAGCGATAGGGGATAGCTTATGGATGAACAATGGATCATAAGCGTCGGCATCGATCTCGGCACAAGCACGATGAAGCTCATTGTCAGCCGGTTAAAGCTGGCCCGCAAATCGAGCCCTTTCGGCTTGCCGCGATTTGAAATTGTCGAGCGGCTGCTCGCCTACGAGAGCGAGGTTACATCAACGCCGCTTCTTAGCGAGACTGAAATTGATATGGCCGAGGTGTCGATGTGGCTGCAAAAAGAATATCAAGCGGCGGGCATCCGGCTGTCCGACATTAAAACGGGCGCGGTGATTATTACCGGAGAAACAGCAAACAAGGGCAATGCTAAGCAATTGCTGCACTCGCTTGCCGACAGAGCTGGTGATTTTGTCGTCGCGACTGCGGGCGCTGATCTGGAGTCGCTGCTTGCGGGTAAAGGCTCCGGGGCGATGAAGCGATCACTGCAAATGCGCGGAGTCGTCTGCAATGTCGATGTCGGCGGGGGGACGGCGAACACCTCGTTTTTCCGCCGGGGACATATGGTGGAGACGGTGACGTTCCATGTCGGGGGAAGATTAATTCGGCTTCGCCCGGACGGCGAAGTGACGTATTTATCCGCAGCGATCCGGCCATGGCTGGATGCCAACGGGTTCAAGCTTCAGGCTGGCCAGACGGTAAGTTTCGGTTACCTGAAAGAGGTTGCAAGGCAAATGAGCCGCAGTATGCTTGATTGCTTGGCAGGGGATACGAATTCAACCGGTGCACTGCTGAGCGTGAATGGGAAAGTGCCGATCATGCCGCCGGTCGAAGAGCTGATGGTTTCCGGCGGCGTAGGGGGCATGTTAATTTCCGCCAACCCGCGAAGCTTGCCGGAAACGGCTGTGTACGGCGACTTCGGCCCGCTTTTGGCAGCTTGTTTGCGCGAAGAAGCGAGACATTATCCGTTCGCGCTTGCTGTTCCCGATTATACTTTCAGGGCGACGGTAATCGGAGCGGGTATGCAGAGCACGGAGATAAGCGGTGCTACGATTCATATTTCCCCGGGGCTGCTGCCGATGAAAAACATTCCTGTCTTAAAGCTGGACAACTTAGAGGTGAAAAA
Organism: Paenibacillus herberti; assembly: GCF_002233675.1. Classification (GTDB taxonomy): domain Bacteria; phylum Bacillota; class Bacilli; order Paenibacillales; family Paenibacillaceae; genus Paenibacillus_O; species Paenibacillus_O herberti. The sequence continues at coordinate 236,257 of NZ_NMUQ01000003.1, forward strand.
GGCGATCGAGCTCGGCTTGCAAGTATACGATGCCGATGCTTGCCCGCCTTTTGCGCTGTTTATTCCCCAGTTGCAGACAGTCACTTACGAACTGATCCGACAGCTTTCCGAATCGCTTGTTGCCCATTACCGGACGATGATTCCGGGCTGCCGGACGTTGATCGTGTTATGCGAGAACGATATGGGCAAGGCGCTCGGCCAAGCGCTGAAGCTGCGCTCATCCGGAGAATTATCCATTGTGTGCGTAGACCAGATCAAAGTCGAGTTTGGAGATTATTTGGATTTGGGGGAACCGATCCGGGATACGATGATTCCGGTTATTGTGAAGACGCTGGCGTTCCACAGCGGTTAGGAGGAGTACGGATGAATCTATCAACGACGGTGCTCGGCAAAACGTATTCTTTTCGTCATTTAAAGGAAGTGATGGCGAAAGCCAACGAAGAGAAGTCTGGGGACCAGCTCGCAGGCCTTGCGGCCGAAAATGCCAAAGAACGAATGGCGGCGAAGTGGGTGTTGGCCCATTTGACCTTATCCGATATTCGCGAAAACCCCCTTCTGCCACCCGAAGACGATGAAGTGTCCCGGGTAATTGAGGAAGATATAAACGAGAAAATCTATGCCGAAATCCGCAATTGGTCCGTTGCCGAATTGCGCGAGTATTTGCTTGCTTCCACGACCGGAACGGACGAGATCAGGCGCATCTCCAGAGGACTGACAAGCGAAATGATCGCGGCTGCCGCCAAGGTGATGAGCAATCTGGATTTAATTCAAGCCGCCGCTAAAATCGAAGTCATTACCCACTGCAACACTTCCATCGGCCAGCGCGGTGTGTTATCAGGAAGGGCGCAGCCTAACCACCCGGCCGACGATGTGACCGGCATTCAGGCGGCCCTGTATGAGGCGTTGAGCTATGGGATCGGAGACGCCGTGATCGGCATCAATCCCGTAATCGATACAACGGACAGCGTAAAAGCGATTATGAACATGACGAAAGAAGTCATGAACAAATGGAGCATTCCGACGCAAAACTGCGTCTTGGCGCATATTTCCACGCAAATGCGGGCGATCAGGAATGGCGGTTATGCGGATCTCATCTTCCAGAGTCTTGCGGGATCGCAAGCCGGGAACACGTCATTCGGCATCGATCTTGCGCTGCTGAACGAGGCGGACGCGCTTGTTCGCAGCCAAGGCACATCCGCCGGGCCAAACTTCTGGTATTTCGAGACGGGGCAAGGCTCGGAGCTGTCCGGAGGCGCTCACCACGGCATCGATCAGGTGACGCTGGAAGCGCGCTGTTACGGATTGGCGAGAAGGTTTAAGCCGTTTCTCGTAAACACCGTTGTCGGTTTTATCGGCCCGGAATATTTGTATGATGGCAGACAAGTTACCCGCGCAGGGCTGGAAGACCACTTTATGGGCAAGCTGCATCTACTGCCGATGGGCGTTGACGTCTGTTATACGAATCATATGAAGGTGGATCAGAACGACATGGATAACTTGTCGGTGCTGCTGACGTCGGCAGGCGTTAATTTCCTAATCGGAGTTGCGATGGCGGACGACTGCATGCTGAACTATCAATCGACAAGCTTCCACGATATCGCGACTTTAAGAGAAACGCTCGGGCGCAGGCCGGCGCCTGCATTTGAGCAATGGCTGGAGAATATGGGGATTATGGCAAACGGCAAGCTGACGGCAGATGCTGGAGACCCGACGTTATTCCATTCATTTCGATAGGGAGGTGCAGGCGGCATGGATTCGTTAGATTTGGAGGAAATGACCACCCGAATTATGCAGGAGCTCCAACAGCGGCTTGGCACGACATCGGAGGAAAAGGGGACGAGTCAAAGCCGCATCAATGACGAATTCCATCAACAGGAACAGTTGCCGTCTGCCGTGGTGGAATCAAACGAATCGTTTACTGGGCCAAGGCATAACCGGAGAAACAATATTCCGCAGCCGCGTTCGGCGGAAATGCTGGAGGAGCTGCAAGCTGCGACGCCTGCCCGAATTGGCGTATGGAGAGCGGGGACGCGGCCGTTAACCCGGGAAATGCTGCTTTTCCGCTGCGATCACGCTGGAGCTGTGGACACAGTTTATGGCGAAGTTAGCGATAAGCTGATCGAGAAGTTTCAGCTTTTTCAAGTAGAAACGCTCTACGAGAACACGGAAAACTATTTGAAACGCCCCGATATGGGCAGGCTGCTGACGGACGAGAGCATCGACCGGTTGCGGTCAGGATGCCAGAAGCGAGCGCAAGTGCAAATTGTCGTCTCGGACGGGTTGAGCGCCAACGCGATTGAGCATAATCTCTCTGACGTGTACCCCTCGTTGATGGACTCTCTTAACGCTTATGGGCTGAAGGCGGGCACGCCGATATTCGTCAAGGGCGGACGTGTGGCGGTGATGGATCATATCGGAGAAATATTGGAACCGGATGTCCTCGTTATGCTGATTGGCGAGCGGCCTGGGCTCGTGTCTTCCTCATCGATGAGCGCTTATATGTGTTACCGACCTAGAAAGGGAATGGTGGAATCGGCTCGTACCGTGCTGTCCAATATTCATCAGGGAGGAACGCCGCCCGTTGAAGGAGGAGCGCATATCGGCACAATCGTCTCCAAGATGCTGGAGCAAAAAACGAGCGGAGTAAAGCTTGTCATATAGCTGCAAGGCGAGGCATTTGGATATGCTTATTAGGCCAGAGATGAATTAACCATCGGAATTGTCGGTTTTTCGCTGTAAAGGTATGGTTTGCCGAGCGGGTTTGAGGTATAATCGGGGACAGGTCTTATACGAATTTATTTGCGGAGGAGTACGATGATGGAAAAAGTACTAGTTTTCGGTCATAAAAACCCTGACACCGACACGATCTGCTCGGCGATTGCCTATGCAGAACTGAAAAATCAGATTGGCCTGAACGCAGAAGCAATCCGCCTTGGCGCGGTAAGTAGTGAAACTCAATATGCATTGGATCAATTCGGCGTGGCTGCGCCTCGTCTTGTTGAAGCAGTAGCTGCTGAAGCCAAACAAGTTATTCTCGTTGACCACAATGAGCGCCAACAAAGCGCCTCCGATATCGATGATGTGACGGTTATTGAAGTTATCGACCATCACCGTATCGCCAACTTTGAGACGAAGGCTCCGCTGTACTACCGTGCTGAGCCAGTCGGCTGCACAGCGACGATTCTGCTCAAGCTGTACAAAGAGCATGGCGTAGCCGTGAAAAAAGAGATTGCTGGCCTGATGCTGTCGGCGATCATTTCCGACTCCCTGTTGTTCAAATCCCCAACTTGCACGGAGCAAGAAGTAGCGGCAGCTCGCGAGCTGGCCCAAATCGCTGGAGTGGACGCCGAGTTCTACGGTCTCAACATGCTCAAAGCCGGCGCTGATCTCAGCGACAAAACGATTGCTCAGCTGGTCAGCCTCGACTCCAAGGAGTTCTCCATGGGCGCGGCCAAAGTTGAGATCGCTCAAGTCAACGCTGTTGACCTGAACGATGTTTTCTCCCGCGAAGCTGAAGTTGAAGCAGCGTTGAACGACATCATCGCTTCCAAAGGATTGGACCTGTTCGTATTCGTCACGACGGATATTCTGAACAATGACTCCGTAGCGATCGTTCTTGGCAAACATGCGGCAGCTGTGGAGGAAGCATTCGGCGTCAAGCTGGACGGCAACAAAGCGACGCTGAAAGGCATCGTGTCCCGCAAGGCTCAGGTTGTTCCAGTTCTGACGGAAATTCTTTCTAAGAAATAATTGAGTTGAGAAAAGCGCCTACCCTGCGAAGGGAGGCGTTTTTTGTTTGTTAACTTCGAGATTGTATAAAAATCCGTCGGAGAAAGTGCATTGCCCGTTCGGACGCTCTCCGGTACGATGGGAACAGGCTTTAATGAGAATGAATCTCAATTAATTCATCAGGAGAGGGATACATAATGAGCAAAAAATGGGTCATAACTGCGTTGGCGTCACTGCTGCTGGTTGGGCTGGCGGCCTGCGGCAGCGGGCAGAACGAAACTTCCAACAATAACGCCACAGCCGTAGAAAATACACAGAAAGAAAATGCGGCGGGCAATAATAGCGAGGAAGCAACAGCGACAACGAAAAAGATGCAGGACGAGTTCGGGGAGGTTGAAATTCCGATGAATCCGCAGCGGATCGCCGGATTATACGTAGAGGATTATTTGAAAGCGTTGGGCGTTACGCCGGTCGTTCAATGGTACAATCCGATGTGGGGCAAACAGGATTATCTGAAGCTGGACGTCCCAACCTTTAATTATACCGGCCAGGTGGAAGCACTGCTGAATTACGATCCCGATCTCATTATAGTAGACGGCGGCGCGGACAAGGTGAAATACGATCAATTTGCCAAAATCGCTCCAACCTACCGCTTGCAGGAAGACGTGCTGGACGATCCGAAAGAAACGCTGCTGAAAATTGGTGAAGTGCTCGGCATGGAGGATAAAGCGCGGGAGGTCGTTCAAGCCTATGATCAAAAAGTTGCGGACGGCAAGGCCAAGCTCCAGGCTGCAGTAGGAACCGATAAAGTAGCCGTGTTGCGCATTAATGTGGCGGAAAAAACGATCGCACTGTTCGGCGTGAAAAACCGTTTCACCGGAATCGTATTTTCCCAATTCGGATTAACGCCTATCCCGCTTGCGGCTAGCATGGAGGAGTACCAGCAGGTGCTGTCGCCGGAATTCATCCCGCAGCTGGAGGCAGATCGCATTATTATTTTCCCATCCAACGGGGGCTGGGATTCCGCTGAGAATGCAGATGCGTTCAAACTGCTGGACGATCCGCTGTTTAAGTCGCTGCCTGCGGTCAAAAACGGCCATGTATACAAAATGGATCGCACCTACTGGCAGTCCGGCGCCATTTTATCGAACCAGATGAAGCTGGATGATTTGCTGAAGGCGATTGTAAAAGAATAGGGAGAGAGCTCTCGGCCGGAAACAGCGGCTGTAGAGCTCTTTTTTTAGTTAAAGTCGTATGATCCATGTTGATTTTGCCCATCAACCGAGTTGGTTTATTTTCAAGGATATCGATTTTCTTTCGCATGTTGCGATATACTGATATTAATTGAGAATACTTCTCATTGGTTGGTGGATTAAGGAGGAGACGGGATGGAGTCTGTTGTCAGCGGGTATCAACCGTCTTGCTATTTGTATGAATATGGGGATATCCGATTGTTCGGCAAAAGGCAGGATGTGCTCCGGCTTCCCCAGCTGGACGGATGGGACACGCTTCTGATTGCAACTTCGGACGGTGGAAAAGTCCACTGGGGAAGCGGAGAAGCCCGTTTGCTGAAGCGTGGAACCGGCCTGTATATTCCGGGAAAAGCAGAAAGCTCGGACGACGAGCTGGAGCTGGAGGGGGCGAGCGGATATTTGCTGCGCTTTCGGCAGCTGCGCCGCAGCGGCATTTTCTCCGATAAGGCGGGGGATGAAGCGAAGGAAGCACGGGTTCAGGATCCAGAAATCACTGGCATAGAGCCGCAGTCTGGTACCTGTTCCAACGCGTTGTTAAGGTTTTCCGAAAAGCTGGAGCTGTTATCCTTCAGGCCGTTTTCCCGTTGTTTGCTGCTGCTCGAAACGCTGTTCAAGCTTAAAGGAAGCACGGAACCGCTTGCATGCCTCGAATGCGATATTTGTTTTCAAGAGCTGATGTGGCAGCTGCTCCAATATCGGGCGGCAGAGCCAAGCGAAGCGGGACATGCTTCGGCGGTTGAACGGACTATTGGATATATTGAGAAGCGATACGCGGAAATATTAAGCGTCGGAGAGCTCGCGGAGGTTGCAGGAATGGAGCGGGGGCGCTATACTCGTCAATTCAAAGCTGAGACCGGTCGGCTCCCGCTCGAATATGTGAACGAGGTGCGGATCGGGCGAGCGCAGCAGATGCTTCTGCTCACGGGGGATCGCCTATCGGAAATTGCGCTCTGTTCCGGGTTCAATAATGAGTATTATTTTAATCGCCGCTTTAAAGGCGCAACAGGGGTGTCCCCAGGCCGATATCGCCGCCTTTACCGGAGTGGAACAAGAATGTTTGCTCCATTTCTAGAGGATTATTTGCTGGCACTAGGCCAGTTCCCTGTTATGCAGACAGTCCATCCGCGCTGGGGCAAGCAAGACTATTTGAAGCTGGAGGGCGTGCCAGAGTACGATGTCACCTCTCCGGATTTGGCGCGGCTCGCTTCTTTGGAGCCTGAACTGATATTGCTAAACGACGGGTATCGGCGATGGGGGCTCGATGAATGTCGTCAGGTCGCGCCGCTGTTCAATCTGCCGTATTTTCACGAGGATTGGAGAGCGACGCTTCGCTCTCTTGCCGCCGTTATCGACGTCGAAGAGCTGGTGGATGACATCGTGGCGGATTACGAGCGCAAGGCGGCAAATGCCAAACGCAGATTGAGCCGGCACATCGGCTCTCAAACGGCGGCGTTTCTGCGGATCAGCGGGAACAAAGCGTCGTTGTACGGTTATGAACGGGGGTTTACCGCCGGGGTGCTTCATCGCGATTTGGGATTAAGTCCCGATCCGCTTGTTGTCCGCCTGACCGCCGGGAAAAGGATGGCGGAGTTGAGTGAAGTCTCAATAGCGGATCTGAAGGCTGACCATCTGTTCATTGCTTATGACCGGGATGCGGGTGAGCCGGACGTGCTGACCGGGAGCGCTCCATGGAGAAGGCTTCCGGCCGTGGCGGCAGGCCGCGTGTATGAGGTCGATTTTATGGCCTGGATGAACTACGGCATTCTATCTCATCACCGCAAGGTGGAGGATGTTATAGAGGTTCTGCTGTAGCTGAAGGATGGACGGCTCCGTTAATTAGTAACGAATCCGTCCACGTATTCTCTTCTGGAGCGAGAAGCGTCGTCCAGCCAGCGCATAAGCCCATCGCGTGCTATCAGAATTTTGTTTCCGATTTTAATATGGGGAATCATCTCTCCGGTAAAGGAGCCAGTACGATTGAACTTACTCTGCTCGGCGGCTAGCATTTGTCTAAACTCTTGCTCAGTCAAACCAAGCAGTTCGGCCGCTTCCTCAATTGTAATTAACGGCTTATCGTCAGCTGCCGAGGCGGACGGCACAGGCGCAGGCGAGGCAGCAGTTGTCACAGCCGTATCGGATGAAACGCCTTTACCAAGAATAATGCTGCTGGCAACTAGCGATACTCCGAGGACAACGCTCGCAAGCAATAGCGAATAAGATTGAAGCTTCATAATAGCTAGTAACCTCCTTTGATTTTCCATATATTTAAGAGTATAACAAAAGAGAAGAGATCACGCAGCAGCAGGGGCTGTTGCGTGATCTCTTTTAACTATTTCAAAGATCAGAAAATAAGACCGTTAATAGTGTTATAGATGAAAATATATTGATAGAAAGGTATGAGGTATATTATGAAAATTTGGACACTAAAGTCAAATGCTAAATATTCAGTTACTTTTAAAGAAAGAAAGGCAGATCTAGACTTTTGCACAGGCGAGTATATAAATAACTGGAATAGGACGGAAATGAATGTAGTGAGGAAGGGATTTGGAAATAATTACCCTAGATTTTTACAGAGGATTCCTGCAATGAGCAAGAAAGTTTATGAAATTCTTAAGGAATATATGAAGGATCAAATACAGCCGCTAGAAGTTCTTGTTGGGGATAAGGAATATGTTCTAATTAATGTTTTGAATATAACAAATGCCGTTAATTACGATCAATCTGACACGGTAAGATACGAAGATGGTACAGTTGTTGCATTCAAAAAAATTGTTTTTGTTGAAGAGCGTATTGAGGGAAATATTTTTAAAGTTAAAGAATCGGCAAATACAGACGTCTTCGTAACTGATGTATTTCGTGATGCCGTGCTGAAAACCAAAATAAAAGGTATAGATTTTGAACTCGAGTGGGACTCGGAAGAAGATGTAGAAGAAACAGCCAGAATTGAAGCGGAGAGAATACGTAATTACGAACGGCGTATTGCCGAGATCGACAGCTATCAAGGACCTCGATTTAGTTGGTCGGAAGCCTACCCAATGGTAGAGCAAGGAAGGGCAATGGTGAGCGGGAAGTGGAAGCTGCAGGCCGATTCCAAGGGAGAAGTGCTGATCGGCAGCATTATTCACGATGGAAGTTATACCTGGAATAACCCGATTTTTATCCCGCCTGTTCTTCTCTATCTTCCATGGCATGAAGCAGAAAAATCTGCCAACCTCGATTATTCAGCTACATAAAAATATAAGTTTTACCATGCTAGGTTTGCGCCGCCACCTTCTCCCTGTTGCTCTCATAGTCTATTTAATGGAATCTAAAATTGAGACTAGCAGGAGTGAATCAATATGATTCTCAACGCTGGGCAGGCCGAAACTAGCGGATTTGGCGGCAGCTCCAGATTAAGTATGGTACTAGTACTTTTCATTCTTCTTTGTATTGTCGTTTCCACCTTCCTGCCTAACACTATCGTAGCTGAAGAAGCTGCCAATATTGGAGCGGGTTCGGTGGAATTCCACGTCATTAACAATACCGGCTACGCTTTTTTTATGTATAAAATATCGGGAGATATCGCTCAGAATCCAACATCCTTTAACCTTCGTCCTAATGGAGGCAGCACTACGGTATTTGTAGTCAATCCTTCTCCTGTTGGATTAACTAAGGTCACTTCTAGTTTCCTGGTTCATAATCCTAGATTTGGCGGGGACTTTGATCGGGATGGGCTAGTAATTGTAACGATGGCAGTCCGCGAAACTACAATTGGCATTCCTTACAGAAGATTTGATAGCGTGCAGATTGCGCGAGCCCCGCTTTATAATCCGATTGGCTACCTGATCAGCGGCTTAACTTTAACGTTTAATAACCTGTAACGCTTCTGCTTCTAAAATCAAAAGGCGAAAACGGCTCCTCATAGCCGTTTTCGCCTTTACTATTTCACCCTGCGCCATCCCATTTCTGTGCATACTCGCCCGGCTTGATTCCCTCGTATCGGGCAAAGGCGCGCTTAAACGAGTATACATTTTCGTAGCCGACGGTTGAGGCGATCTTCTCCATATCGCCACTGTTTTCGCGCAGCAGCTCCTTGGCCCGTTCCATCCGCAGCCGGGACAGATAATCGTAGAAGTTGACGCCTGCCACTTCTTTGAACGTTTTTGATACGCTGGAAACCGACATGTCGATCATCGCCGCCAGCGATTTGAGCGATACGTCGGACTCCGTGTAGTTCCGGTTGACGTAGTCCAGCAGCTTGCTTCCGATCTCCATTTCTGACGGCGTGTTGGAATATTGAATTCGCTCGCAAATGACGGTGCTGACCTCCAGTACATAACTCCACATTTCCTCCGTATCGCCCGATTCGGCGCGGCTGCGAAACTGCTTTGCGTAGAGGGTCGAGTTTATGTTCATCTCGGAAAGCACGCGCAACATCGTTTCCATCAGCAAAAGGGTAAAGTTACAGTATCTTGGAACGGCAGAATCACTAAAAATCAAGATTTATATGGCATACAATATAATAACCCGATGGGGCCATATCAGCCCGTATATTGGGCAAAAGATGGCATATATAAAGTTAATGTTTTTTCTGTAAGCGACAGTGGAAAAACTACTAATGCAAGGCAGGCTGAGGTAGTAGTTTCGAATGATTTTGCAAATCCAATAGCATTGATTCCTACTCCTCCCAAAAAGGCATTTATTAAGGCTCTTCGCTCTATTGGATGGGCAATGCTCGAAAAAATAGTGTAATAGCCATGCAAATTCGTAAGAGTTTCTTTAA
>NZ_NMUQ01000003.1:246009-354476 GCF_002233675.1 Paenibacillus herberti
AGGCTCTTCGCTCTATTGGATGGGCAATGCTCGAAAAAATAGTGTAATAGCCATGCAAATTCGTAAGAGTTTCTTTAAAACAGGGTATAAATGGGAGAGGGTAAAAAGGATTTAGACCCTGCGTGCTCCAAGCGCTGGAAGCCGAAGTTTGTTCGCGGTCATATAAACCATAGCAATCAGATTATGAACGTTTCTGTACCCCCGGGCTTTTCGTTTGGCAGCTTGCACAAGGCCATTAATGCCTTCGAGTAGACCGTTTGTCATCTTGCTGTGAAACCAACGAAGAATGCCTTCTTCATGGTTTTTCACCGTATTAGCAAGATCGATCATGGGTTCCAACTGGGAACGTCTCGCCCAACCTAACCATGCGCGTAAATAGACGTCAGCGAGTAGATGCGGCGTCGTCCATAGATCCTGCAAAGCCAACTTCAAGCGGTAGGCTCGGCCGGTTTTCAAGTTACTTCTAGTCAGATTGTTCAGTTGTTCTTTCTGTTCTGCTTTTAGGTTGGTTTCATTTTTCAACCATAAATATTTCGTTCGCTTTAGTTCTGGGTTTTCTTTTTGTTCGGCCTTGCGCACGTCATCAACGGCTTCATTCACCATTTTCATGACGTGAAACTTATCAAAGGTTATTTCTGCTGTGGGGAATTGCTCCTCAATTCCTCGAATAAATGCGACAGACATATCGCAGCAGATCTCCTGTATTTGTGCGGTTTCTGCGCCTTTATCATGCAGATGTTGGTTGAAACGCGCAAGGGTATCTTTCCCTTTTCCTTCTGTAGCGAACAGCACCGTCTTGGTATCCACATCCACAAACAACGTAATGTAGCGGTGACCGCGGCGTGATGAAGTTTCATCGATCGCTATTCGGCTGACTGAAGTTAGATCCACCTCAGCCATAGCTTGGTCGACGTAGTGATGGAAGATCCGCCACATCCGGGTGTCATGCTCTCGTAATTCACGAGCTGCTGCATTCACCGGCATTTCAGCCATTAATCGCATGGCCCATGCGTCAAATTGCAAGGTGAAATGCGATTTGGGACGTGACCATTTCACGGGTACTAGCGTTACCTTATTACAGTTCTTGCAGTCCGTTCTTGGAACTCTGGCATGCAAATAGGTTTTCCAGTTCCAGAAGTCGAGATGACGCCACATTTTTTTCTCTGTATCGTAAGCCTTACATGCGGTTCCGCAATTCGGACATGGAAACAGAGCTCCACGTTCAAAGTCGATAAATAAAGACCAAGCTTCATCTTGTTCATCGTACTCAATATGAGTTAATTTCCATGGTTCTTCAAGGGCTAACGCAACGTTGAACATGTCTGAAATTAGATTTTCGTTATGGCTGAATGAGGTCCACATCGTGTATACCACCCTATTAATAGTCTTAATAGGCAGTATGCTCAACTTCTCTAGTGAACAGACATCTGCCATTCACTGTAGCGAGGAAGCTTTATTAATGGTAAAGAAACAACAGTTACTGCATCTAATAGAGATGAATGTTATAAGTGTAGAGACTACTATATCAAGTATATTCTATCTCCTAATGATGCAGCAGGTATCTCGGGTTACGATACGTGGGCAAGGATCGGTTTAATGAGTGGGACAATAGAGTTAGGAAGATAAATTCTGAGTGAGGTGCCAAGATGAAAGTATGGAAATTATATTCAACAGCTATGTTTGAGGTTACTGTAAAAGATGGTAATTTCGATCTTGATTTTTGTACAGGAGTTTCTATGAATTCAAATAATGATTGGAAACCGATGGAGCTAGAGGTACTTGTTAAAGGTAAGGGGAAGGGTAAGGATTACCCTTACTTTATGCACCATGTACCTATAATGAGTGAAAAGATGCTTTCCGTAGTTAAAAACTTAATAACTGAACAAGTTGAAATTTTAGAAGCATTTATTGAATCAGAAACATATTATATTATTAATATAATTAATATGTCACAAGCAGTTGACTATGATTTATCAGATTTGAAAAGGGGCTCTTCTAGCGGAGATATAATAGGATTCCACAAAATTCAATTTAAACCTGACTTAGTTGAAGGAAATATTTTAAAAATTAAAGAAAATGCCGCTACACAAGCTTTTGTCACCGACACATTCCGTGACGCTGTACTGAAAGCAAAAATCAAAGGAATCGATTTTGAACTCGTATGGGACTCTGAAGAAGACTCCGAAGAAACAGCTAGAATTGAAGAAGAGAGAAGACGTAACTACGAGCGTCATATTGCCGAGATTGAAAGTCATCCAGGGCCTCGATTCAGTTGGTCGGAAGCCTACCAGATGGTAGAGCAAGGAAAGGCAATGGCAAGCGGGAAATGGAAACTGCAAGCCGATTCTAAAGGTGGGGTTTTAATCGGAGATATTCTTCACGACGGCAGTTATTCCTGGATTAACCCGATTTTTATTCCACCAGTTCTTCTATATCTTGCATGGCATGAAGTAGAGAAATCCACCAATGTAGATCAACCGGAGGCGTAACGTGAAACGAATTTTATTAACCATATTTTCAATTTTTTTACACTTCAGTTTATTCTAATGAGCGCGGGAGTAGTGCTGGCTAATGGCACAACTCCCGTAACAACGGCCACATTTTCTGGTGGACAAGGCAAGAACGGCAGTAATGGCTGTAGAAGCTTTTCTGCCGTTATTCGTTGTAATTTCATAAAATTCGGATATACCGCATTAACTTATTGTCTTTATTCCATACGAATGACTTAGTTCCTATCTAACTGTGAAATAAGTAAAGCGATTACGGCTCGTCACAGCCTTTTCCGCCTTTACCACGTCACCCAGTCCCATCATTGCTCTGAATATACTCGGCCGGCTTAATGCCCACGTATCTGGTGAAGGCGCGCTTGAACGAATACACGTTTTCATAGCCGACTTTGGAGGCGATGGTGTCGAAGTCGGTGCCGACTTCGCGCAGCAGCTCTTTCGCTTTTTCCATCCGCAGCCGGGATAGGTAGTCGTAGAAATTGACGCCGGCTACCTCCTTGAACGTCTTCGAAACACTTGATACCGACATATCGATCATCGCCGCAAGCGACTTAAGCGATACATCGGATTGGCTATAATTCCTGTTCACGTAATCTAGCAGCTTATTGCCAACTTCCATGGCAGACGATGGGTTGGAGTATTGAATTCGCTCACAGATGACCGTGCATACTTCAAATACATAACCCCACATTGCTCCAAGGTCGGCTGATTCGGCCCGACTCTCGAACTGCTTGGCGTAAATGCTGGAGCTGATATTCATTTCGCTTAAAACGCGCAGCATCGTTTCCATCAGCAAAGTCACGAGTCGGAAGCCGCTCGCCGAGGGCAGACTTCGGCGCTCATTCTCTTCCTTGATTTCACTAACTATTCGTATCGCTGTATCCAGATTTCCAATTTTCAAATTGCTGATTAGCTGAACTTCCCAGTCGGTTGGATAATAATAGCGATCATCAGAGATGACCGTTTCCTCCTGCCGATCTTGGACATGCTGGCGCTTGAAGAGAGCCATCTGCAAACTTTCATTGGCGGTATAGTAAGACTTGCTTATGCCGATCAACCCTTTTTCGAAAGCTCCATGACGAATATCAGGGCGGATCCCGCAAATGAGCTCCATTTCCTCGGAAATATCGGACATAATGCGATCCATCAATCCAAGGTCTACAGGCGGTTGCGCTAGCGATACGATAATGGCTTTATCCGCATCCGTTATCTCGAACAGATGATAGTCCAGCGAATGGCGCTGGAACATCTGCTCCGCGATAATAATGACGCCCATCTCGATCCTGCGGAGGCTCGCGATGTCGGTATCATCACCGAAGTTGTGGAAGCGGAGCAGCATCGTGCAATAATACATCTCCTCCGTATACCCAATGCTGAATTTTCGGAAAATCGCCGACTGCCGGTCATCCGTAAAATAGCCTTTCAGCAGCCGAAGCAGCAGATTTGAGCGCGCTGCGCTTTCGTAATCAGACATCGCTTGATGCAGGGACTGATTTTCGCTCATTAGACGCTCGAATTTCCGTTCAATCTGGTTATATTCAGAACCGACTCGAACTGGACCCGGTGTTACGTCATCCCGTCCCAGCTCGGTCAGTTTATGGAGCAAAGCGGCAAGCGGCCGATAGCTGATCTTGGCCAGGCCATAAGCGACAACAGCTCCAGCCAAGAGGGATAGAACTAGGGCCAGGAGGGAGCCGATCCATCTCTTCAAGCCGGTCAAGCTGTCATCATAATAGGTGAGTGTGTACATCCAATTGCTTGCCTGGGACTGCAGCTTCAGCTCGCTTGGACTTCCTTCCGGAATTGCAAGCAGGCCAGCGGAATGTTCGTACACAATGGCATCGTTGGCAGAGACAATAAGCTCCCCTGAGGGAATGATGCCATAATTGTTCAGATAATCCGCCAAATACGCATTATCGATAAATAGGATGAGCGTAGCTCTAGGCTTACCGGTAACTTCGAGGCTTTGCTGGACCGGGATGACCTTTTTTGTGTTACCCCATAGATGGATCGAAATAGGCTCGCCGACATCAAAATACCGATAGCTGCGGATGCCGTCCAGCATCTTTGAACGTGCCTTTTCGTCGAAAAGCGCTACCTCGGAGAAAAAGTCCCTTTCGGAATAGGAGCCCCATTGTGATAGAACCAACCCCTTTTCCGGATAAACAATTACCCCAAAGGAGACGATTTCCAGAGAGCTGAACAGATTTTTCATATCCTTATTGATCTTCATCATGCTCAGAACGTCGAACTCCCGGTCGAACACATCGCTGCGTTCCATCCGTTTGCGGACCCAAGATTCTTGGCTCAGCATGCTGCCTGCATTTTGCAACTCGATCAATTGCCTGTCCATGATGTCCGACGTCCGCCGAGCGTCCGCCATATGGCTCTCATACAGCCTTATTTGCTCCACTTTGATATTGCGGTAGATGCCGATGGCAGTGAACACAATAATGGGAATCATCACAAGGAAAAAATAAGACAAGAAGGTTTTCTGAAAGATGCCCCCAGACAAGCGCTTCATGGTGAGTGCCTCCTTCCGAAATCATTTCTCGTAGAGCCAAAAGGCAAACCGGATAGAAATATGTCCGATCTGCCCCTTTGGTTAGGCTAACTTATCGATTTTCTAGAAAACTATTGAATACTGTTATAACGATCAAGCAACTGTTGGTCGATCGCAATCAGCTCGTCCAAGCCGAGCTTTTTCATCTCTGCGATATATTGATCCCAGTCATCGAGTGACTTCTGGCCAAGTGCGAGCTTGGTGGCAAGCTCAGTGGAATAGGTGGTCAGATTGGTTAAAATTTGTGTTTTGGCATCCAGCTGTTTCTCGTCCGGAATAGCTAGGAAGTTAGCCGTAGAGTTGTAGTAGAAAGGTTTGTATTTCAGCACTTGAAGCTCATTGTCAGCCTTTGACTTCGGCACACGGGATAGCTCGAATTCAAGATTCGCCATCTGGACTCTAGGGAATACGGTGCCGCCGAACAGTAGGGCGCCTTGTACCTGTTTGTTTTTGGCGAGCTCGGCATCGGGGCCATTGTTGATGAATTGTTTGGCTCCAGTCTCGTCTAATTTATAGGTCTGGTCTTTTATCCCCCAATAATGCAGGTCGGCGTACTTCTCCGAATAGATCATATCGAAATATTTAATTGCAGCCTCAACATCTTTGGCGTCCTTCGTGATCGCATATTTTTCCCAGACTAGAAAAGGAGGTTCTACCTGCATAGCGGGATCGATTCCGTCTATCGCCTTAAGCGGCATGAGTGGAGTATAGCTGCCACCCTTCGCCACATTGAGCTCTGACCACATTTCCAGATTGTAGCTATGGAAGGAGGAGACCTTGTCATCGATCATTTTCTGCTGCGTCTGCTCACCGCTGGCGGCGATCAGATTCGTATCGAGAATGCCTTCTTTAACGAGACGCTGCAAATAGCGGAAATAATCTTTGACGCCATCCTGGTACCAGGGGGAGACGATTTTTTTGCCATCGTAGTCGATGGCCGTAATATCGGTGCCTAGCCCGAACCACTGCGCGATGGAGCCGGAAAAAGAGCCAGGATTGTATAACAACACTTCATCCTTTTGACCATTGTTGTTGGCATCTTCTTCACGCATTTTTTTCAGCGCTTGCAAATATTCCTCAGCCGTAGTCGGAGCGGGCAGCTTCAACTTGTCCAGCCAATCCTGGCGGAGCAGCATCGTAAGGGACACTGGAGCGGGCTGATCGCCCTGATACGTTTTTTTGTGGAGGCTGCTGAACCAGTACATCTTCCCGTCAGGTGATATCGTTGTTTTTTTGGCAATAGGGAACTGCTCGTCGTACATTTTTCTGATGTTGCCATTGCTGTATTTCTCGATTAGCGGATTCAAATCCTGAAGAGCACCTTGCTTGGCCAGATTGAGCACCGTCACATTGTCCAGTGCCGAGATGTTGACGATATCCGGCAGCTTATTGCCGGACGCCATTCTTGTCTGAATGACAACGTTGTATTGCTCGCTCGGCACGAGCTCATAGGTTGGGTTAATGCCCGCTTCTTTGATCATCTTGTCGATTTCCGTCCAGACAGGGTACTTCTCCCGTTCTTCAAACTTAATATAGCGGTTTCCAAAATCAGGGCCGAGCAACCGTAGATTGCCCCTCTGCGCTTCGGAGGAGCCGCCCTCTCCAGCATTGCTGCAAGCGCTTACTAACAGGGTCGAAATAAGGGCCGATAACCCAAGCCATCTCAAGCTTTTTCTTGTTTTCAATGATAATCCTCCTCTAAGGGCTATTCTTTCAACGAGCCAAGCAGTGCTCCCTTAATGAAAAATCTCTGGAAAAACGGATAGGTGCAAATAACGGGTAAAGTGGTGAACACGATAATGGAATACTTCAGTTGCATGTTGGTCAGAATGTTGGCCATCGCCGTCCGGTTCTCTTCCATGGTCAGCTCCTTGAGATCGACGGATTGCTGGACAACGATTCGGTACAGGTACATTTGCAGCGGATGAAGCTGTTCATTGGGCAGATAAACGAGTGCTTCGAACCAGCTGTTCCAGATGCCAACGATGGAGTATATAGCGATAACAGCTAGGATAGGCTTTGATATAGGCAAAATAATTCGAGTAAGCAGCTGCCAATGAGAGGCGCCGTCGATAAAAGCCGACTCTTTCAAACCTTCCGGTATCGTCATGAAAAACGTTCGGACAAGAATGATGTTCCATATGCTCACGGCACCGGGTATGATGACGGCGAACATCGTGTTGTAGAGCCCCAACTGATTAACAAGTAGGAAGGACGGGATCAACCCGCCTCCGAAATACATCGGAATAATCAAGTAGGCGATGATCCATTTGCGGCCTTTAAGATTGCGGGCGGTGAGTGGATAGGCGCCAAGCACAGCCGCGAGGCAGTTTAGTATCGTTCCGCAGGCGACATAGATTAGCGTATTGGAGTACGCCCACCACATCTGCGCGTCTTTGACGATCAGCTCATAGGAGCCGAGGTAGAAGCCTTTTGGAAAGAACAGCACGTTCATGGCCGCGACCTCTCGCGGAGAGCTGATCGACATAATAATGACGTAATAGAAAGGATACAGCGTGGCGAGGCATAAAACGAGCGCTATGGCGTAGAGAAAGATGTCCACCGTAGTGGAGCCCTGGCGGATGACGTTCGAATTTCGTTTAACCCAAGTACTCATCATGTCCCTCCTTTACCACAGCGCGTAATCGGAATATTTGCGAGCGAGCTTGTTCGCCAGAAATAGCAGGGAGAAGTTAATGAGCGAGATGAACAGCCCAATCGCTGTACCCGAGCTGAAATTCCCTCCGAGCAGGCCATACCGATAGAGATAGGTGCCGATGACATCTGCCGTTTCATACAGAGTTGGGTTGTAAATAAGCAGGATGAATTCGCTGTTAGCACCTAGCAGGCCGCCAATGGCGAAAATAAGCAGGATAAAAATCGTTGGGCGGATGGAGGGCAGCGTAATATGCAGCATCTGTTTGAATCGATTCGCACCGTCCATCTTGGCCGCTTCATAAAGGTGGGGATCAACGGATGACATGGCAGACAGGTACAGGATGCTGCTCCAGCCGAAAGACTTCCAGATCGTCGTAATAATGTAAATTGCCGCGAAATACCCCGGCTCGGTCGCAAACGAGATCGGCGTCCCTCCGAACATTTTAACGAAGGAGTTCACGATTCCGTCCGTGTTGATGAAGGCCAGCACCATGCCGGCTACGACAACATTGGAGATGAAGTGAGGCAAATAGCTGGCTGTTTGTACATACTTTTTGAAAATGCCATGTCTCAGCTCGTTCACCAGCAGCGCGAACAGAATCGGCACCCAGAAACCAAGCACGAGCGAGAGAAAGCTCAAGTTGAATGTATTACGCATTAAACGTACGAAATAAGGTCCGTTCAGAAAATCAGTAAAATGTTTAAGGCCGACCCAATCCGTACCACCCGTAAAGGAAAGGAAGGGGCTTCCAGGGTAGTAATTCTGAAAAGCGATTACGATTCCATACATCGGAATATAGCTGAACACGAAAATATGCAGCAGCACGGGAAGCATAATGACGTAGAGCTGGATGTTCTCCCGAAGGCGAAAATGCGGCGTTTTGCGTGACATCACAGCTGCTTTCACAGGAGGGGCTGCTTTCACGTTGAGTGGCAACTCCTTTCAGAGAAAATGCATGTTGTACGGGCCCGTACTATAGGTTTCATGTTAATGAGCCTGATTTGGAAGGGCAACGAACACTTTTTGAAATCGCTAACAATTTTTGAATGCATGATAGTAAAAGGAGTAGAATCCAGTAGCGGCGCGGCTTTCCAGCCTCTTCTCATGAACGCAAAAAAAGACTGTTCACCCGGCTAGGCCGGAGAACAGTCTTTGCGACTATTGCTTATTTACGATGTCTTTCATGACATCATCGATCATTTGGGAGCTTGCGATCGGGCCGTAGTACAGCCAGCTAGAGGTGCGCGGGTATTCGTATACGTTGCCGTTTTTCACTGCTTTGACAGACTTCCAGATCGGCTCTTCCAACGCCTTGGCGCCTGTGCCTTTGTCGCTGTTGATCAGAATCAGATGGTCGGCGTCGAGCTCGGCCAATTTCTCAAGGGAGATCGAATTCCAGTTGCCTGTGCCCTTAGCGGAAATTTCCTTCACGATAGCGGGAGACTGGAATCCAAGGTCACCGTAGAGCAGGGAGCCGCTCGACTGTTTGTCGCTGACGATGAAAAATTTGTTTTTCACGAGCCAAATCGCTGCGACCGACTGGCCAGGCAGCTTAGCTTGAATGCTTGATTTGGCATCGGCGGCTTTTTTCTCGTAATCGTCCAGCACTTTCTGTGCTTCATCCCCCTTGTCCAACACTTCGCCCATTTTCAGAAGCGCTTTACGCCAATCGTTCACGACGCTGTCGCCGAGGACGTAGGTCGGAGCGATTTTGGAGTACTGCCCGTATTTTTGTCCTTCAACGGTGGCGCTGGAGCCAACGATGAGCAGATCGGGTTCAAACTTTGTCACGTCTTCGAACGGAAGATCGTACGGAATCGTCGGAATGTCCTTAAGCGAATCTTGCAAATAATCCTGGATGCCGTTGGATACCTTCCACTGAGCGACCGGCTTGACGCCGAGCGCGACGAGGTAATCCTCCAGATAGGAAGCGATAATCCGCTGAGGATTGGCCGGTACGGTCACCTCGTTGCCGAGCCCGTCCGTCAGCTTGCGCTCCGCGGCAGGCGATGCGGAAGGTGCAGCGGATGGAGCTGGAGTGGCCTCCCCGCCCGAATTGGATTGGGTATTATTCGTATTGCTGCCGCATGCGGCGAGCAGCAGGGTCGTCAAGATTGTCAGCAGTAAAACCAGTGTCTTTTTTTGAAAAAACAAGAAGATTACCCCCCTCTATAGTGACTAGAAAATAAAACAAGCAAGTGAATGATATCAATAATCATTATCAATGTCAATTAATGGGGCATTACCCCCCTATTTGCGGATGGAAGCATCAAACGTCAGCGGGCGGCTGCGCGCCCGCTTGGACCATAATTTCTCATGCGCGAGCAGCAGCCGTGGTTTCAAAGGGCTGCGATGCGAGTTGACGGTGCGCCGCAAAAAGATCGGCACCGCCGAACTGGCGATGAAAATTGCAGCTCTCGTAAAATTATTTTCCTCCATCAGCCAGCCGCAAAGAGAGCTCGCGCCAAAGTCGCACCACAGAAACTGATGGATGGAATACTTGGGAAGGATGACGATGATCATCCTTTTTCTGAGCACGGATTGAAGCATGGGATGGAACCGCCTCCTTGACTGTCGGCACGCTCCTGTTCGTCCCAAATCTCGACAAGAATGCATGAGGGAGATGACCGACGGTAATCGTTAGTTAGTACCATTTTATTAAGAAGCAGCTTTGTCCCATACCGAAAAAAAAGGTCAACTCCAACTAGAGCCGACCTTTTTGTGCTGCATTCATCCATGCAGAAGAGTGAGTTAGGTTCTGCTTTTGCCCAATTATTCTGGGCATCAGCGCTACGGCCGCCCGCTGCGGAAGCGGTCGGGCGTGTCGCCGGTAAGGCGGCGGAACGTCGCGATAAAATGGCTGACGTCACGGAAGCCGGTTTGCTTCGCGATGAGACGCAGCGGCCCGACGGTGGCGCTCGATTATGTGAACGAGGTGCACAAGTATTATGACGCGCTCAGCAAGCAGCATGTTGCCGCTGACATGATTGGCGTGGAGGAGAATTTTTCGCGTTATGAGGTCATTGTCGCCCCGGTAATGTATATGGTGAAGCCGAGCTTTGCGCAGCGAGTAGAGCAATTCGTGAAAAATGGCGGCACGTTCATAACGACGTTTTTCAGCGGCATCGTGAACGAAAACGATCTGGAACAGCGGAATCGGATCGTCATGACCGCTCCTTGGAGCGGATTGGAAGGCACGGGGGCAGATGCCGCTGAGCTTGCGGACTATACCGCCGCCGACGCTGCTTTGGAGACGGCCCCGAGTTCTGAGACAACCGAGTACGGCTGCGGTCTGCTATGCAATCTTATTCATGCCGGGAGCGCGGCATTGCGCCGCTGGTGCTGGCTGCATCCGAGCAGCTTGAATCTGCAGTACGTGTCAAGGACGGTATGCGTTATCTCTTCCTGCTCAACCATGCGGCGCAGGAAGGATGGGCAGAGCTGGATGCCTCAGTTATCGCAACAGATCTGCTAGGCGGCGAGATTGACAGTCGGCGGGTTTTAGTGCCAGCGCGCGGCGTGAGAATCATTCGCCGACATGGCTTTAACCAACAGTGAATCAAAAGGCAAGATCCGTAAATTGACAGTACCCTGGCGTCAAGAGTAAAGTCAGGGCATTCAATATGGTGCGGAAGGAGTCTTGCCTATGGGGTCTGGAGAGCGAGCAGACATAGTGTTAGAAGTAAGAGACGACACGGAAGTACTGAGCATTCCGCTGCCTGAGCTGTTCAGTTGGTCGGCGATGCTCAGCTACTTGGCCCGTTCCAGCGACGAAACGCTGTACCGGATTAGCGACGGAGCGGTAACTAAGTTATTTCATGAGCATGGGGAGACGACGCTGGTTCGATTCCAGTACGTGTTGGGCCAGACCGCTGCGTTCCCCTCTTCCGCTCACCGTCTGGAAGCGAGCTTCCTTGCTCCAAACGGCGAAGTTCCATCCCCGCGGATGAAGGCATTAGTACGCCGTTTTGCGGAGGAATGGTTCGATCTGGACCGCGACCTGACAGACTTCTACGCGCTGGCACAGCGCGATTCGCTGCTTCGCGGGGCTGTCGAGGAATTTCACGGCCTCCGTATCGTGGGCATACCCGACTTGTTCGAGGCACTCTGCTGGGGGATAATCGGCCAGCAGATTAACCTTTCCTTCGCCTATACGCTCAAAAAGCGATTCACCGAAGCGTTCGGGCGCCAGATGGAACGAGATGGGGAAATATTCTGGGCTTTTCCCAAGCCCGAGGATGTGGCAGAGCTGCAGGTACCGGACATTGCGGCGCTACAAATGACGGCTCGCAAGTCGGAGTACCTGATCGGAGCAGCCAAAGCATTGGCTGACAGGAGCATAGACAAAGCGACCCTGCTAAATGGCGGTTGGGCGCAGGCGGAGCGCCACCTGCTCGCGATGCGAGGCATCGGGCCATGGACGGCGCATTATGTACTGATGCGTTGCCTGCGCATGCCGGAGGCGTTGCCTGCCGCGGATGTAGGCCTGCATCATGCGATAAGAGTCGCTGCGGCGATGGACCGCAAGCCGACCGAAGCCGAGGTAAGGGAGTTTGCCAAGGCGTGGGCAGGCTGGGAGGCCTATGCTACTTTTTATCTTTGGCGTACGCTTTACTAGGAACTAAGAACGAATGGGTACAAGGGACGAGCTGCATTCAGCCGTCTCTTTTTTTAATTTCCTACCGCTTGCAAGAGAATTTGCGAGAGACCTATTATAGATTCAAAGCTTCTATTTTCACGAAATATCCCTATTCTCCGCTTCGCTCCGCCTATTCAGCGATTCGCATTAAGCGTTTGAAAACCCTGAACTTTTTTCATACGGCGACCATTAACGAGAAATATTTCAATAACCGATAATATTCGACAGCAACTGACATTAGTTCAATGGTACTATATGAAAAGAGTTTATGCGAGAGTTGGCCTATTGGTGAAGACGCTTAAATCATGGATGCTATAGGAGGAGAGGAAGTTTGGAGAAAAGGCTGCCGAAAGTTGTCGTTCTAGGCGGTGGAGTGGCCGGAATGAGTGCTGCTCATGAGCTTGCAGAAAGAGGATTCGAAGTCTCCCTTTATGAAGCGAGAGCTACTATGGGTGGCAAGGCCCGAAGCATGGATGTGAAGGGGAGCGGCCTGGAAGGGCGCAAGGATTTACCTGGTGAGCACGGCTTCCGCTTTTTCCCTAAATTCTACAAGCATGTCACGGATACGATGAAAAGAATCCCATACGGCGACAACCGCTACGGTGTCTACGACAATCTGATAGAAGGTACGCGTCTGGGGCTAGCGTTTGATGACCGGGCGATGCTGCCCTTTTTAACGGAGTTTCCGGAGTCTATCGGGGATTACAAAGTTTTTTTTCAATCCATTTTCGGAAATCACCTGGGGCTTACGAGCGAGGAAGCGGCCCATTATGGCCTCAAGTTGTATGAGATTGCATCCAGCTGTAAGCTGAGGCGCTATGGGGATTTTCAGCGGATCTCATGGTGGGACTTCATCGAAGCGGACAAGCAGTCGGAACAGTTCAAGCGCATTTTCGTAGGGCTGTCTCGAATCCTGGTAGCGGCTAAGGCTCAGGAAGCCAACGCATGCACGATTGGCAAGGTCGGAGCTACGCTAATGATGGATATGGTCACGCCGAACGGCAGTGCCGATCGTTTGTTAAACGGCCCGACCAACGAGGTGTGGATTAATCCCTGGTATGACCATCTGGAGTCGCTCGGCGTGAAAATATATCGGGATAGTCCAGTGAACGCGATTCACTGCGACAACGGAAACATTAGCAGCGTAACTGTGCTGATGGATGGACAGGAGCGGACTATCGTCGCTGACTGCTACATCGCGGCGTTTCCGGTTGAGGTGATGGCCGGCTTGCTGACTGATGAGCTGGTACAAGCCGATCGGCTACTTGCCGGAATTAAACCACTGAGTGAATCGGTAGAATGGATGAATGGCATTCAGTTCTACCTGAACGAAGATATACCGCTCATTCATGGGCATATCATCTGCATGGACAGTCCATGGGCTCTCACACTCGTTTCACAGCAGCAATTCTGGCCGGACTTCGATCTTGCGGAATACGGCAATGGCAAGGTAAAAGGGGTTTTATCGGTAGACGTGTCGGACTGGGAACGCAATGGTGTACTGTTCGGCAAACCTGCGATGTACTGCTCGGCGGAGGAGATTCGCCAGGAGGTTTGGCAGCAGCTCAAGGATCACTTTAATTATGAGGGAGATTTGCTGCATGACGGTCTTCTGGAGCACTGGTTCCTGGATGAAGACATTCAGTTCCCCAATCCTCATGAGGCGATCAATATGGAGCCGCTGCTCGTGAACAAGGTACATACATGGGAGCTTCGGCCCAACGCTTATACGTCTATCCCCAACCTTTACTTGGCCTCGGACTATGTTCGCACTAATACGGACCTTGCAACGATGGAAGGGGCCAACGAAGCGGCGAGAAGAGCTGTCAACGCGATTATCGATTACTACAAGATCAAGGCTGACAAGTGCCGGATATGGGAAATGTACTCGTTTGAACTGTTGTCCCTGTGGCAGCGCAACGATGCGGCCCGCTGGGAAGACGGCCTACCCTGGAACGGGAAAATTGTCGGCTAGCTGATCGGAAGGAAATCCCTGCCGTGATAGATTACATTCTTGCGCGCGAGTTCCAGGGGCTGATGTACTATCTGACTGCGTGCCTGTTGTTTTTAATTATTACTCCACGAGTATCCTTCATCAGGTACGGGCGCAAGCTGCTGTTTGTCGCTATCCTGGCGTTGACCTCGTATTTCTACTTGGCCTACGAGGAGATTGACCCTCTCGTCTATGTGCTTCATCTTGTACCGGTTTGTGTAGCTCTTATTGCCATCTATGAAGGCTGGATTCCTGGAGTGTCCACGACAGCCGCTTTCATATGGGGCAATATTTTCATTGCAGGGAATGAGTGGTTGCCCGGCACGCTGTCCATGGTCTTTATTTCTATAATTGGCATCATCTATCACTATCGGATGCCGTCGCCGGAATCGCTCAAAAGGATGCTGCTTGTACATTTCCTGCTTATCTTGGTCTATATCGCGCTGTTCATCGGGCTTTCTCTGTGGACCCAAGATCATATGGAATACCGAAGAATGATTGTGACCGGCATCGGGACGCTGCTCTCTTCCCCGCTCGTAGCTTATACGTATTACCTGGTCAAACACCAGGAGCGGCTGACTGAAGAGCTTTTCAATGCCGAAAAATATCATCTGATTGGCCAGTTGACCGCCTCGATCTCCCATGAGATCAGGAATCCTCTGACGACGGCGCGCGGGTTTCTCCAACTCATGGGCCGTCCCAATCTAGATGCCGCTACACTTGACCGCTACCGAATCAATGCGCTTGAAGGCATCGACGGGGCTAACGCCATCATCACAGACTATCTCAACTATTCCAAGCCTTCTGTGGAACAGCCGAGACTGCTGGATGTACGGCAGGAGCTGGCTAACGTTGAGCAGTGGGTCAAGCCGCTCTGTGTTATGTCCAACGTGGAGCTGGTATCGCGGCATAACACCGGGGATACACTGCTCGTCACCGGTGATTCTAAGAAGCTGCAGCAATGTTTACTCAACATTATGAAAAATGCCATAGAATCCATGCCGGAGGGGGGCGTGTTGACTATCAGCTCCCGCAAGGAGGATGAAAAGGTGTTAATCTTCATCCGCGATACCGGCATCGGCATGAATGAGCAGCAGCTCAAGCGAATTGGCATGCCGTTTTATACGACTAAGGACAAAGGAACTGGGCTCGGGTTAATGGTCGTCACCAACCTGATTCAGGCGATGGGCGGGCGTCTTTATTTCCGAAGCAAGCCAAGTCAAGGAACGATCTGTGAGGTGCATTTGCCTCTGGAGAAGACTTCTAGAGGCACCAGCGTTAGTGACCAACCCGCTCCAGAGTAATTTCCCAGCTTTGAGTCGAAGCCGGCCGCTCGTTCAAGTCAGGCCCCTGTTGAAATTGGGTCAGGGGCGGCGAGTGATCCACAAGCTCCAGCTTGCAACCTTGCGTCAATCGTGTCAGCAGCCAGCCGGACGCGCTGTGGGGCTGCCCAAGATGGGGCGGATCGTAGATCATGCCGCTTAGCAGACTGCCGTTAGCCGCAAGGCAAGGCAGCGGAGCGGCCCCCGCGCCTCCGTTCATGCGTATACGGATTAAGTACACACCGGCTCTTTCGATGGTCAGGACGTCGTCATTTTCTATTATGATGGCGTCTTTTTTTGCGACTGCTTGGTTCGTGGATTTCGTAGAGCGATGCCGTGTTTGCATGCGGTAAACGGGACGAGTGATACGAAAAAAAGAAGAATTCATTGGCGGTCAGCCTTTCCGAAGAACTTGATCTCTACAGTTTATGCCGCAATTAGAAGGGGAGTACGCCCCGCGTACCTTATTCTTATTGGGGATGAAAGATTACTGACAAACCGATTCGTCTCCGCTATGATAGTGCTGTTGGCAACATCTGCGTGATTAGAGGGGTTTAATTGAGTAGGAAAAAGGAGTGGCTGCGTGATGCAAATGCATAACAAACGGGTCATACCGATTTTTCGTATCTTCGACGAGCGCAAGGCGAGAGAGTTCTATGTCGACTTTCTGGGTGGAATTCCGCTATGGGAACATCGCTTCGAAAAAGATCTACCCCTATATATGGCCCTGTCATTAGGCGGATGCGAGCTGCATCTGTCGGAACATCACGGAGACGGCAGCCCGGGGGCCAATATCCGAATTGAGGCGGAGTGGGGACAACTGGAGGCGTTTCAGACTGCTCTGCTTGCCAAACGTTATACCTATGCGCGCCCCGGCTTGCAAACCCCGCCATGGGGCGGGCGGGAGCTCAGTGTGGGAGATCCTTTTGGCAACCGGCTGACCTTCTATGTACCGGATGCAGATGAGGGTCCGGGGGATGTCAGCAAGATCGATAAGTAATCAAGGAGGCTTTACTATGGACAACAAAGAACGTTTCTCCAGTCGTGTGGAGGATTATGTGAAATATCGCCCGAGCTATCCCGCAGAGGTGCTGGATGAAATCATGGCGCAGGGCGAACTGGTGGCAGAATCCGCCGTGGCAGACATCGGCGCGGGTACGGGCATTTTCTCCGGCTTGCTTATGGAGCAGGGCCTGCGCGTTATGGCCATTGAGCCGAACGCTGACATGGCACGCGCCGCCTGGGCCCAGCATGGCCCCAACGATTTGTTCGGCATCATGCTGGCGCCGGCGGAGGAAACAGGGATATCGTCTCATTCCATGGACGCGGTCGTTTGCGCACAATCGTTCCATTGGTTCGACGCCGAGGCGGCCAGAGTCGAGTTCGCCCGGATTCTCAAGCCGGACAAGCGGGTGTTCCTCGTTTGGAACACGCGGCTGCTGTCTGGCAGCCCATTTCTGGAGCAGTATGAAGAGCTGCTGCACCGGCTCGGTACGGATTACGGTAGCGTCAACCATCGTAATGTAAACGGCGACAAGTTGGAGAGCTTTTTCCGTGAGGGTACAATGACGCTCAAAACGTTCCCGAACAGCCAGCTATTCGATTTCGATGGAGTCAAGGGCCGCTTGTTGTCCTCCTCCTATGCACCACAGCCGGGCCATCCAAAGTACGAGCAGATGCTGGAGGAGCTGCGGCGTATCTTTGATGAAACGCAGACCGACGGTACGGTAAGCTTCGATTACGAGACGGAGCTGTACAGCGGGCTGGTATAGTGAGCTTTACTTAATGAGCTGATGCAGCGAATTTACGTAACGGGCTGGTGCAGGTTGGCGCTGTGCGCCATGCGGTTCTGGTAACCCGCCAGACGTTGACAAGCGCTGTCGGTTTCGCTAAAGTGATACCGAGTAAATGCATGTTTAACAGCCATATTCAGCGTGGAAGGGAAACAGTAGCGGAGCGGAGCTTCGGTGCCAGAGAGCCGGCGGTAGGTGCGAGCCGGTACGACAGCCGCCCGTGAATTACGTCCTGGAGCATCCTCATTCGAACCTGCCTATGGCAGAAGGTTGAGGACGGAAGCCGACCGATATCCGGCATGAGCGGAGCTTCGACTACCAGGCCATTTGGCTCTGGAGAGGCTCAACCTAGGGTGGTACCGCGATGACTCGTCCCTGTTTATGACAGGGAGGGGTCTTTTCTTTTTTCATGCTGAGCAGGCCGAATTCATATTGGAGGGATCTAGAGATGGCGCAACAACAAGCAGCCGTGAATGCGGCGCTGCTGGAGGATCTGGAGTACAGGGGCCTGGTATATCAGGTCACGAATCGCGAGGAATTGAGTCAAAAAATGAGCGAGGGCCCGGTGACGCTGTATTGCGGCTTCGACCCGACGGCGGACAGCCTGCACATCGGCAGTCTGCTCCCGATTTTGATGCTGCGTCGCTTTCAGCAAGCGGGCCATAACTCTATCGCGCTCGTCGGCGGCGGAACCGGCCTGATCGGTGATCCCAGCGGACGCTCCACAGAGCGTTCCCTGAACACCGACGATACGGTCGCTGGCTGGACGGAATCGTTGAAGCGCCAGTTGTCGCGCTTCCTGGATTTTGAGACGGAGCAGAATCCGGCCCAACTCGTCAGCAACTACGACTGGCTCGCTTCGCTCGACATCATCACCTTCCTGCGCGACATCGGCAAAAACTTCACCGTCAACTACATGTTGGCCAAAGACTCCGTTGATTCACGCCTGGCTAACGGAATTTCCTTCACGGAGTTCAGCTACATGATCCTGCAGGCGTATGACTTCTATAAGCTGAACCGTGACCATGGCGTTAACCTGCAGCTCGGCGGCAGCGACCAATGGGGCAATATTACGGCTGGCCTTGATCTTATCGGCAAAACCGGCGGCAGCGGCGCTTACGGCATTACGATGCCACTCGTAACTAAAAGCGATGGCAAAAAATTCGGTAAGTCCGAATCCGGAGCTGTTTGGCTGGATCGCTCGAAAACGAGCGCGTACCAATTCTATCAATTCTGGATCAATACGGATGACAGCGACGTGATCCGTTTCCTGAAATACTTCACGTTCCTCTCCCGCGAAGAGGTAGGGGCGCTGGAAGCTCTCGTTGCATCGCAGCCGGAGAAACGCGAAGCTCAGCGCGAGCTTGCGCGCCAGGTGACTCGTATCGTGCATGGTGAAGAAGCGGTCGTGAGCGCTGAAAAGATTACAGCTGCGCTGTTTTCCGGCGATGTGACTCAACTGAGTGAAGCCGAGCTTGTTGAGGCGCTTCAGGATATGCCTACGACGGTAGTAAGCGGATCCGCCGAAACAGGCCTAATCGACTTGCTCGTCGAGACGAAGGCAGCTCCTTCGCGCCGTCAGGCGAAGCAAGACATCGAAAGCGGCGCCGTGTACGTGAACGGCGTTAAGCAAACCAGCATCGATACGGCTTTGACAGCAGAGCATCGCCTGCACGGGCGCTACATCGTGCTGCGCCGCGGCAAGAAAAATTACTACCTGGTGAAGTTTGAGTAGAGTAGGGTTTAAGGCGTAGGACCTGAGCAGCGGTGCCGCGCGAGAGAGAATTATGTGGGAAAAAGGTGTTCTTCGCTTGATGGCTGGCTCTCAGCGGGAATGAACAAGACTAACGAAACTGAGCGAGCTTATTTAGCCTCAAAAGGTAGAACTCTCCAGAATTAGGGGGCCAGCCCGTTACATTTTTAGCTATTTTTTTTGTCAAATAGTGATTCTCAGGTCCGTTGCTCTGACACGAAGGGTTGTAAAGGCGCAAGTTCCAACATTTTTGTGCTCGTAGGTTTAGAAAAAGGGTGTCCAATCGTCATGGGAATATGACGAGGACACCCTTTTTTGTCGTTTGTGAAGGTAGGGGGTTCCGCAGATCAGCGGAAATCAATTATGCGCGGATGCACCAGTGCACCGATGCGCGGATGCACCAGTGCACCGATGCGCGGATGCACTGGTGCACGTATATGCTCCTTGCATAGACGCAATCGTGCGCCGGTATCGCACTAGCTTCACACAAGCCCCACACAAGCCCCATACAAGCTCCGCACTAGCTCCGCACTAGCTCCGCACCTATACGGGCAACACGTTAAACCAAGCCGAACTCGCGTCCGACTTTGAGCAGCGCTTGGCGCGCGAACTCCAGGTCGTCGGCCGTGTGCGAGGCGGTGATGATGAAGCGTACGCGGCCTTTGTCGGCGGCGACCGTCGGGAAGACGATGCCTGGAGCGAATACGCCTTCCTCAAGTAGCCTTGCTGCAAAGGCCATCGTCCGGGCGGAATCGCCGATAACGATTGGGATGATCGGCGTTTCGCTGGCGCCGGTGTCAAAGCCGTCCGCTTGCAGCTGCGAACGGAAAGCATTCGCTGATGCCCACATCCGCTCACCAAGCTCGGGACTTGTCCGCAGCACACGAATTGCTTCCAGACAGCTGGCAGCAACGGCCGGTGTCTGGGAGGTGCTGAACAGGAACGGGCGCGCTTTGTGAATGAGATATTCCTTCAGCTCGCGGCTGCCGGCAACGTAACCGCCGACTACACCGACGGCTTTGGACAGCGTGCCGATCTGGATATGCACCCGGCCGTGCAGGCCAAAATGATCCGTTGTACCTTTGCCGCAATGGCCAAGTACACCGCTGGCATGAGCATCGTCGATACAGACGATGGCATCGTAACGTTCCGCCAGCTCTACGATCTGCGGCATTGGCGCGATGTCGCCGTCCATGCTGAACACGCCGTCGGTGACGATGAAGCGTGACCGATAGCTGGACGCACCACGCAGAGCTTCTTCCAGGCTGTCCATATCTTTATGCTTGTAAATCTTGCGCGTTGCCTTGGTCAATCGAATGCCGTCGATGATGCTGGCATGGTTCAGTTCGTCGCTGATGACGACGTCTTCCGCGCCGAGCAGCGTACCGAAAACGCCCTGATTTGTCGTAAAGCCGGACTGGAACACGAGCGCGGCTTCCGTTCCTTTGAATGCGGCGAGCTCTTGCTCCAGCTGATCGTGAATGTCCATCGTACCGGAGATTGTGCGGACGGATCCAGCTCCAACGCCGTATTTTTGCGTAGCTTCGATGGCTGCTTGTTTCAGTCGGGGGTGGTCGGTCAAGCCGAGATAGTTGTTCGACGCCATCTGCAGCACGCGCCGTCCGCCCATTTCCATCCACGATCCCGAGCCGCTCTCCCATATGGCGGGCAGCCGGTACCGTCCCTGCTGCTTCAACTGCTCCAGCTCTTCGCTGAGCCTCTCCAATCCTGCCATGCGATCCACTCCTTCTACCTAATGCTTAAACACAATTTTAGCGCATTGCCCTGAGCTCATCAGCTCGAATGCTTCCTCATAGCGGTCGAGTGTGAACGTGTGGTCAACCAGCGACGATAGGTCGATCCGTCCGGCGTCCAGCAGCCCTTTGATCTGGTGCCAGGTTTGGTACATTCTTCTTCCTGTAATGCCATATACCTGCAGCCCTTTGAAAATAATATGGCGTCCCAAATCGATAGGTACCGCCTTGGAGGGGATGCCCAGCAGGGACACGCGTCCAGCGTTTGACATCGCTTCCAACAAACTGTTGATCGCTTGAGGGCTGCCGGACATCTCCAGGCCAACCTCGATTCCGGCTCCTCCCGTGAGGCGTCGCAGCTCGGCAGCCATGTCTTTGCCAGGAGTAGGTTTCACGCATTCGTCGGCGCCAAGGGAAGCGGCCATGCCGAGTCGATAGTCATGCAAATCAACGGCAATGATGCGTCCAGCTCCAACGGCTTTGGCGACTTGGA
The DNA here is from genome assembly GCF_002233675.1 of Paenibacillus herberti. GTDB lineage: Bacteria > Bacillota > Bacilli > Paenibacillales > Paenibacillaceae > Paenibacillus_O > Paenibacillus_O herberti. Next base: position 267,486 of record NZ_NMUQ01000003.1, read on the forward strand.
TTGCCATGAGGCCGATCGGGCCGCAGCCGATCACAGCTACAGAACGGCCGACGATATCACCGGAGAGTACCGTATGAACCGCATTGCCGAGCGGGTCCTGCAGGCAAGCTAGCTCATGGGGCATGGAGGGATCGTTATGAATAATGTTGACGGCCTTAGTTACGGCGTAATCGGCAAAACAACCCGGAGCACTAATGCCAAAGCTGCGCGTATTGGGGCAGACATGGGCGTTGCCGGAGCGGCATTGCTTGCAAGTGCCGCATACGATATGGCCCTCGGCCGATACATGATCCCCGGGAAGGATGCCTCTGACAGCGCTACCAACCTCATCCACGATGCCGGCGAACTCGTGGCCGAACACGTTTGGTGTGATTACATTTTGCTCCGCCCATTCGTCCCAGTGATAAATATGCATATCCGTGCCGCAAATCGAGCTTGCTTTGACGCGGATCCGCACCTCATCTGAGGCAATCGCGGGTATTGGGAGCTCCATCAACACGGCTCCTGCCTTGCGTTCGGCCTTCACGAGGCCAGTCATTCTGGTAGACATGCCGAATTCTCCTTTTGAGAAGTTATACATTATAACGAATATATGTTCACTATAAAGAACGCTTGTGTATGTAATATTATATTAGCGAGAGTGGTTTTGTAAACAACAAAAAGAGGCCCCGGAGGGACCTCAAATTGGACTGATTTTAGAACGGATAACGAATGACGCTTTGCAACTCGACTTCTTCTTCGGTCTCGTTGTGATAGGCATGGGATTGGTCAGCACTGAAACGGATGGCATCGCCGCAAGAGGCGGTGTACCATTCACTGCCAACGCGTAGGCGCAGCATGCCTTTGGTGACGGTGACATGTTCCTCAACGCCCTCATGATGAGGCTCGGCTTCATAAGCGCAGCCCGGTTGCATGAGGACACGGTAAATTTCAAAACGAGATTCGTCGGTATAAGGGAACAGCGGATAGCTAACATAACGCCCATCATCAGTAGCAATCGGACTGACATCCGCAGAGCGGATAAGCGAAACAAAGGAGCGATCCTCCTCAATGAGATCGGTGACGGACACCCGCAGACCGCTGGCAATTTTCCATAACACCGTAATGGTCGGATTGGAGTCCGCACGTTCGATCTGCGCTAGCATCGTTTTGCTGACGCTGGTCAGCTCCGACAGCTTGTCGAGACTATGGCCTCTGGATTTGCGGATTCTCTTGAGGTTGCGGGCAACTCGAAGTACCATCGTATCCATGAGACACCTCCGTGCAAAGTAATCCTTATTCTACCACGATGAAGCGGTGTCGCGTCAACGGTATCTTTATATAATGAGGGAAGCGAGTTTCCTCTCGGCTATCGTGCAGCTCGCCGCTGCTTTAGCTCCTCCAGAGTGGCGCGGATGGTGATGCAGAGCGCATCATGCAGCATGTTTTGGGGAAGCGTCGGCAGGCCCGGCTTGTCCAGAGCCATCTCTGTCGACGCCGGGAAATGGACAAAGCCGGCCAGAATATCCAAGTTGTTCTGCTGGATGTGGTGGAGCGCGGCGTACATAGTGTTGTTGCAAATGAATGTGCCTGCCGTATCGGAAATGGCCGACGGAATACAGGCCTGTCTCAGTTCCTGGACGATCCGGCGGATGGGAAGCGTGGAGAACAGCCCATCCGGGCCTTCGTCCATGATCGGCTCCTCTTGCGGACGGGCACCGGAATTATCGCCATATAGAGCTTCCGCAGGAACATCCATGATGTTGACGGCGATGCGCTCAGGAGTCACGGAAGTTCGCCCTGCAGCGAGTCCGCAGCAGATGACGGCGTCCGGCTTCAGCCGATCGATAGCTCCAGTGAGCCGATCACCGCATTCTATAAAGTTGACTGGCAATAGCAGCGGATGAATGACCGTTCCGGCAAAACTTTCCTCCTGAATGGAGGCCATCAACTGCTCGGTCGGATTGATTCGGCTTCCCCCGAAGGGCTCAAAACCGGTGACTAAAAGAACTGGCATAGATTCGACTCCTTTCCCAATTATTTCATTATCCCATGAACGTCGAGGGCATTCCAAGAGAAGCTGCCGAATAACGGTCTCCATGGCTTATCCGATTGCTCACACCTAAGAGAGGTTATACCTATAATAGAAATATGAACGGGCGGAAGGAGTGTCACGCCGATGAAAAGCGAGGAGCTAAAGTGGACCTGTCAGGACGGCGTCCACATTCATGGCCGCCGCTGGCTGCCGGATCAACAATCGATAAAGGCTGCAGTAGGCATCGTGCACGGTCTCGGGGAGCATAGCGGCGCTTATGATCATGTGGCGGAGTGGTTCACGGAACGCGGTTATGCCGTATTCGGCTTTGACCAGCGGGGTCATGGGCGGACGGAAGGCCGCAGGGGCGATTGTCCTGGTTACGGATCATTGCTGGAGCCAGTGGAGCTGCTGACGCAGGAAATGAAGAAGAGCTGTGGGGACGTGCCGCAGTTTCTATTCAGTCATAGTATGGGTGGGAATTTGACGCTTAACTATGTGCTTAGGCATGCTCCGCCGCTGGCAGGAGCTGTTGCTGCCGGACCGTGGCTTAAGCTTGCTGCTGCTCCGCCTCCTTTGCCGCTGCTGTGGGGGCGTCTTCAGGAAAAAATACGACGGGATTATCGTTATCCGCAAGCCAACATGCGCGGTACCTCCGACCCGGATATGCTGCGCCGATATAACGAGGACCCGCTGCGCCATGGACGGATTACGCTGCGCACGTTCAGCGGAGTGAGTCAGGCCGGCCGCTGGGCGCTGCGGCATGCTCATGAATTGAAGGTGCCGCTGCTGCTCATGCACGGTGATGCAGACCGCGTTACCTCTTGCCGGGCAAGCCGCAGCTTTGCCGCCCGCGCTGGCAGGCGCTGCACTTACCGCGAGTGGCCCGGCTTCCGGCATGAGTTGCATACGGAGGCTGGCCGACAGGAAGTGCTGGCCTATGCGCTGGATTGGATGGAGGAGCGTCGCGAGCTGGCGGAGTCTTGAAGCTCAGCAGGGTGTAGGCGAAGGAAGCCCTGAGGACAGCTGACGGTGTCTTAAGGCTGGATGAATGGATGGATGAACGCCCTGGAGGATTGCCTTCCGGGGTGTTTATTTATTTTAAGACAGCTCCAATGCTGACAGACTGTTGTCAGGGACTCTTTGTTATTCTAAATTTAGGATAAAAAGGAGGGCGATGGAGTGAAAGCGGAAACGTCAGGACAAACGATAGAGCTGTCGAATGGGAAAGTATGGGCTGTAGTATCGGGTGAAGAGGTCAAAGGTACGGTGTTAATGTTCCACGCGGCGATGGCCGACAGCAGCATGTGGGACAGCGCTGTTCCAGCACTGAACGGGGCAGGGTATCGGACCGTGCGCTTTGACATGCCTGGCATGGGGCAATCGGAACTCCCGTCTGGCGAGTACACCGTTTATGAAACGGCTAAGGAGATGCTCGACAAGCTCGCGATCGAACGAGTAGCGCTTGTCGGCGTGTCTGCGGGCAGCCACTGCGCGATGGAGTTCGCGATCGCTTATCCGGAGAGAACGGAGAAGCTTGTGCTGGTGAACGGCAGTGTTTTTGGCTCTGGGCTCGAGTATTCACAACAGATGCAGCAGGATGATGCCAAGTTCGCAGAGATAATCGAAACGGGCAATATAGCCGAGGCGGCTCGCGTGTGGACCGAGATGTGGTTGGACGGTCCGGGACAAGACGAATCTCGGGTGAATCCGGAAGTTCGACAAGCTTTTATCCGGTATATGGAAGAGCGCTTACCTAGCATGATGACTTATCGTTACCCGAATATGATGACGGATTTAATTGAGCGTCTGCCGGAGCTTAAAATTCCAGTGGTGAGCCTATCCGGTGCATTAGACTATTCCGATACATTCCAGCTTCTTCCTCTGCTAGAACAGGGTATTCGAGACTGGAGAGGAGTTACGCTGGCAGACTCCGCGCACTTCCCGATGCTGGATGATCCCGATAATCTGAACCGGGAAATGATTGCTTTTTTGAACGAATAGCCTTACCCGTCATGCCGTCTTACACTGCCACATAGACTTTAGGCAGAGGAGGCGGCTTTATCTATGAAGACAAGCATCATCATCCTCACACATAACCAATTGGAGTACACGCTTCGCTGTCTGGACAGCATCAACCGCCATACGGAGGACTACGAGCTGATTCTCGTCGACAACGGCTCAACGGACGGGACGGCGGAGCTGCTGCTCAAAAGCTCTTTCAAGACGGTACTTAATCCGGGCAATGAAGGTTTTGCTAAGGGCTGCAATCAGGGGCTGGCACTGGCGGAAGGTGATACCGTCCTATTTCTGAATAATGACGTCGTGGTCACTCCGGGCTGGCTGACGGCGATGCATCGGCTGCTGGAGAACGAGCCTTTATGCGGGATGGTCGGGCCTGTCTCGAACTATGTGAGCGGTCCCCAGCAAGTACATGCCGGATACGGTCCAGGGCTAGCGGGATTGGAGGCTTTCGCGGCCGAGCGCTCGCAAATTTGGCATGGCCACTTCTGGGAGATGCCAAGGCTGGTCGGCTTTTGCCTGCTGCTGCGGCGATCACTAGCGCTGGAACTAGGCGGTTTCGATGAACGGTATGGGCTTGGCAACTACGAGGATGACGATTTATGCATGAGGGTGCGCAATGGAGGCTGGCGCCTGCTGACGGCATGCGATTCTTTTATTCATCATTACGGCCATGTGACGATGAATTCGTTGGAAGAGTTTGACCTGCCGATGCTGCTAGAGCGCAATAAAGCGATTGCCAACGCCAAATGGGGCGAGGATCTCGTGGAATTGCTGTACCGCAGAGTGCCAACGCTCAGTTGCTCGATCGGAACCGGTGATGATGCTAATGAGGCAAGTTTGAACCAGACTTTGAACAGCATAAAAGGATTTGCGGATGAAATCATGCTCATCCATCACGGAAGCGACAACAGCTGGGAGACAGTGTGGCGTGCCGGACAGCAGCGGGATATCAAAACGGTGCGCACGAGCCAGCGCGGCGAGCCCGCCGCTGCGGAGGCTGCAATTCGCCAATCTGGGCGCGAATATGCACTGTGGCTGCGCGCCGGCGAGGAGCTTTTGCCGGAAGAGGGACGCCGATTCCTGACGCTGCGCCGGAAGCTTCCTGCTGGAACGGCGCTTGTATCGCTGCAATTATCGAGTGGCGGAAGCGCAGTGCGGATGGCGCTTGTCGCGGCGATGCCCGTATGGGATCCGAGGGCTGGTGGATACGCGGTGGCAGCTGCCGCGAGCAGCAGCGGAGCTGTGGAGGCACCAATCATGCTTTCCGTATCGAGCTCTAGGGAGGGGCTGCCATGAGTTGGATGAGACCGACAAGCGGCGAGCCGGCTAGCGTACTTCGGCCGGGGGTCACCTTTGAGACAAAATGTTACGAGCAGGATTGGCAGCAGTTGCTGTTGTCCGACCGGCTGCGTCGAGCCATCGAATTCCATGCGTATCCGTTTGCTGAACGGATTTTGTACATTAATAACGTGGAGCGGCCCGAACTGGTGAGTCAGCACGCGCAGAAGCTCGTGGATACGGGTGTTCTAACGTCTTACGTCGTGGTGGAGGAACATAGCGAAGAAGCGCTGCGCTTTTTCGGCTTGAGCCGAGAGGACTTCCAGGGCGGCTACTGGTATTCCATTGCGGAGCTAGTGAGCATCTACCTGTGTCGTACGGAATATCTGCTGCATTACGCGGGAGATTGTATGTTAGAAAATGCAGCAAAATGGGTGGAGCCTGCGCTTGAACGAATGCGGTTGCAGCCTTCCATCGTCTGCGCCAACCCCGTGCCGAACGGCTGGTTTGAGGATGCGCGGCGGGAAGCGATGCTTACTCGTGGAGACTTCCACTATGGTTATGGCTTTTCCGATCAGTGTTATCTGATTCGCACAATGGATTTCCGAGCAAGGATTTATGGCGAAAAGCACCCTGCATCGGAGCGTTATCCGGCCTATGGCGGGCAACTTTTCGAAAAACGGGTAGACGCGTGGATGCGCTGCTCGGGCCTGCTGCGTCTGACTTGGCGGCATGACTGCTATTGGCATCGCAGTGTTCGTAATCCCGTTTCGCAAGATCTGTTGAAGATTTCGGGTTTAATGAAGGGTCTGGATGTTGATGGGAGTACAGAGAGGCTGGGTCTTAAGAAGAGGCTGAGCCTTGCGGAAAATCTCGGCCTTGCGGAACGGCTTTTTTCTATGGGGAATCCGAGTCTAACAGAGGGTATCAAAGAAACGGGCGTTTCGAATCTCGAGGAGGGCGTCAATAGAATGGATGGTCCGAATCTTGTGAAGTCTCTAAATCTTGCAGAGCCTGCGCTTGCTTGTTATCAAGCTGGGGTTCGAGCAATGGAGGAGAATGATTACGATACGGCGATCCTTTGGCTTCAGCTTGCCGTGAGTGCCAGATCTCGTGAGCAGCAGGCGGGACGAGAACCAGATCCGGGCTTGAAATGGCTGCCGCAGCTGCAACTAGCCGTCTGTTATGATCGCCTTGGAAAAACGCAAAAGGCCTGGCTAAGCAATGAAGCAGCCTCGGTGCATGCACCTCATGGACAACCGAGCATTGCCTCTAACCGGATTTATTTGCGTGATCGGCGGCTGTCTGAGGCAGCGGGAAAAGGGCCGCTGTATAAAAAGGCCGTAGACGGAAGCGGAGCAGGCAACTCTAGTGGTTCTGGGGAGCTACTGTTATCGGTGTTGATTCCAACGCTGCCAGATCGGAGCGCCGCTATGGGCTCAATGATGGAGGAGCTTCAGGCACAGATGCTCGGACTTCCCGTGGAGCTGCTCGTGCTTACAGACAACCGCAAGCGGACGACCGGTGCGAAGCGCAACTCGCTGCTGAAGCAAGCTCAGGGGCGATTTATCGTTTTTATTGATGATGATGACCGGATCACAGAGGATTATGTGCATAGGCTTCTGGAGCAGATCGAACGCGAGCCGGATGCGGACTGTATCGTATTCGACGTCATGGTCCATTCGGGCGGCAAGCCGCTGCGTCCATGCAAATATGGCACGGAATATCAGTACGGGATGGATGCCAACTTCTATTACCGCAAGCCTAACCATCTGATGGCTTATCGCAGGGAGATTGCGCAGCGCCATCATTTTGCCGATGTTAGCTTCGGTGAAGACGATGAGTGGGCTGGTAGGGCGAGTGCTGATGTGAAGCGCCAGCTGCGGATCGATGCGGTCCTATACCATTATGATTGGGAAATCAGGCCTCAATCCTGGTATGGAGGCTCTTAGCGGCAAGTTGGATGGGACGGGGAAGTTGGATAGTTGGATAGTTGGATAGTTGGATAGTTGGATAGTTGGATAGTTGGATAGTTGGAAAAAGGAAAAGGAATAGGAAAAGGAATAGGAAAAGGAATAGGAATAGAAGGAAAAGGCATCAAAGGGAAGGTACCAGTGGGGGAAGGCATCAGAGGGAATAGGCATCGGTGGGAAAAGGCATCAAAGCGTAGCGGCCGGAGTGGCTGCAACGCATTGATGCCTTTTTGGTATTGAACCTCCATCGCATTGCAGGCCCTGCTGTTTTGGACAGGGGATGTGCGCGGCGGAGGCATGCGATAGTGGAGTGCGATGGAGATAGGTTCCGGAGGTGGAATTAGGATACCAATAAGCGGATAAGGGTATCCGTTCCATACTCACTTCATTACTGCTATGTAGCAATTGTTACTGCTCCCGGGCAGATGGGTGGTCACCAGTGGAGTAAGCAAGTAGCTTTTGCTACTTGGTGAGAGCAGCTGCGGCGCCGGGAGGAGCAAGCAAGTAGCTTTTGCTACTTGGTGCGGGCTGATGCGGCGCCGGGAGGAGCAAGCAAGTAGCTTTTGCTACTTGGTGCGGGCTGATGCGGCGCCGGGAGGAGCAAGCAAGTAGCTTTTGCTACTTGGTGCAGGCTGCTGCGGCGCCGGGAGTAGCAAGCAAGTAGCTTTTGCTACTTGGTGCAGGCTGTGGCGGCGCTGGGAGTAGCAAGCAAGTAGCTTTTGCTACTTGGTGCGGGCTGATGCGGCGCCGGGAGTAGCAAGCAAGTAGCTTTTGCTACTTGGTAAGAGCTGCTGCGGCGCCGGGAGTAGCAAGCAAGTAGCTTTTGCTACTTGGTGAGAGCTTCAGCGAAGCCAGAGGAGCAAGCAAGTAGCTTTTGCTACTTGGAGCGTGCTGCTGCGGCGCCGGGAGAATAAGCAAGTAGCTTTTGTTACTTGGAGCGTGCTTCTGTGGCGGCAGTTGGAGCAACCCAGTAGCTTTTGCTACTTGGTGCGGGTTGTCCGGGCTGAGCGCGCTGCACAGGTTATCTGTGCAGCGCGCAACCCCGCGCGTTAGCGGCTATAATGCTCCCGCAGCAACGGATAACTCGCCAGAAGCATCTCCATAACGGGGCCGGAGCCATTCGGAGCGGCAACGCCAAGACCGGCTGAATGACCGAAGCTGAACGACGGGCAGCGGGCAGATAGCTCCTGCCACCATTGCCAAACGCCAAAATCCCCGATTCTCATTTCCGTATCGTGAATGAGTAGCAGCCCGCCTGGTGCCAACTTGGGCATCCAGACTTCACAGTCATGCCGCACAGCCTCGTAGGTGTGCAGTCCGTCCACATGTAAAATATCGATCGAGCCGTCCGGATACTGCAAGCTCGCATCGTCAAATGTATTACGGTTCAGGAGGGCGTGGGGAAAGCGCTCCGCCACCCGGCTGACCATCGAGAATACATTTTCGTCGTAATGACCAGAATGAGCATCCCCCTCCCATGTATCCACCGCGTGCAGCTGCGTTCCTTTCAGAGACAGATCCTTGGCCGCCTGGCAAAAGCTGAAAAATGAACTGCCATAATGGGTGCCCAGCTCCACAACCAGAGGAGGACGAGTGTTGGCTACGAGATCATAGCCGAAGCGAACATGCCCCCGCCAAGCGGATTCGCTTTCGAACAGGGGAGAGATAAGGTTCATTTCAAAGACAGGATTATAAAATGTCCACGTTTCAGTCATGCGCATCAGCCTCCTTGGTCCAGCTGCAGTGCCAATCTTCTCTATGATATGAATGGAACCTTCTATTATGAAAGGACAAGCATTGAATGGTGTGTTTTTATAACGAAGGACGGTTCAGTTGACTAACGGTTAAGCTCATTAATTTAAATACGGCGGAAAAAAGCCAGAGTCTGGTTATTACCAGTAGGGTATTAATAAGTCTGGAGATCAATTCGAGGAGGCAGCGACAGCAATGATCAAAATCGTGCTTGTCCGCCATGGACAAAGTCAGTACAACGAGCAGAACCGATTCACGGGATGGACCGATGTGGATCTGACGAAGCAAGGGAGGGAGGAAGCTCGCAGGGCGGGGGAGATTTTGCTAACTAATAAGTTTGTATTCGATGTCGCTTATACTTCTGTGCTGAAAAGGGCGATCCGCACCCTGTGGATCATTCAGGACGAGATGAGCCTGTTGTGGATTCCGACCGACAAGTCATGGATGCTTAATGAGCGGCACTACGGCGCGCTGCAAGGGCTGAACAAGCAAGAGACCGCTGAGAAATATGGAGAGGATCAAGTTCAGCTATGGAGGCGTTCTGTCAGCGTAAGGCCACCGGTGATGGATAAGTCGGATTCGCGCTACGAGGGCGCAGACCCCAGGTACAAGGACGTAGTCGATTCAGTACCCGTCACGGAAAATCTGGATGATACGGAGCAGCGAGTGCTGGCCTACTGGAAAGAGAAGGTGGAGCCTTCTCTGCATGAGAATCGGCGCGTCCTAATCGTGGCTCATGGCAATACAATTCGGGCGCTTGTCCGATATTTGGACGATATTCCGGGAGATGGAATTGCAACGCTGAGCATCCCTACTGGCACACCTTTAGTTTATGAGCTGGATGAGCAATTGAAACCTATACGCCATTACTATTTGGAGGAAAATAAGCGCAAGGTCCACGACGCGGTGGAAGCTGCCGAGGGCGCTCCGGACGTTCGATCGGAATAAGGGGCAGGCCGGGCGAGGGCCTGACATCGTTCTTGTATAACGCTTCGCTGAACTATTGCGCTGCTCCATACTTGGAATGCCGCTTTGGCTCGTTTAGCCAGTCATGCTTTAATTGACGAATGTGGAAAAGGGACTTAAACTAATTTTACTGACTTTTCATCCTTTGAATGATTCGCGGAAACAAGATTTAACCTCAATAAATAAGGGAAAAGGGGATCTGAGATGAGTAAAAAAATCTTGGCAACAGCGCTTCTGTCGCTGACGCTGATCGCGGCGGGTTGCGGCGCCAAAACAACGACGAACGATGGAGGTGCGGCAAGTCCTGCTCCGTCCGGCGGAGCGGCTGAGGGCGGCAAAAACTACACGATCGCCATCTCGCAAATTGTTGAGCACCCGTCTCTGGATGCGACGCGCGACGGTTTCCTGGCCGCGCTGAAGGACGCCGGGATCGAAGAAGGTAAAAACCTGAAGGTCGAATTTGACTCCGCTCAGGATGATCAAAGTAACAATTTGTCCATTGCCCAGAAAATAGCTGGCGGAGATGCTGATCTTGCACTTGGTATCGCGACACCTTCGGCTCAGGCGCTTGTTGAAAATGTGAAGAAAATTCCAGTTCTGTTCGCGGCAGTCACAGATCCAGTGGCCTCCAATATCGTGACGAGTCTGGACAAGCCGGGCGGCAATGTGACAGGAGCTTCCGACACCAATCCTGCCGCTGTCGTTCAGCTGATGGATTTCATCGCATCCGATTTTCCTAAAGTAAAAACGGTCGGCATGGTCATCAATGAGGGTGAGTCCAACGCCGTTGTCATGGCTGATAATGCCGAGCAGGCACTTTCCAAGCATGGCATCAAGTTGGTCAAAGCTCCAGTGACTAACACCTCCGAGGTGAAGCAGGCTGCTGAATCTCTCATTGGCAAAGCCGATGCGCTGTTCATCGCGCTGGACAACAGGGTTGTCAGCGGCTCGGATGCTATCATCGAGGTGGCCAACGCGAACAAGATTCCTTTCTTCTCCAGTGATCGCGATACAGTGGAAAAAGGCGCTTTTGCCACGGTCGGCTTTAAATATTATGATCATGGTTATCAAGTCGGTCAAATGGCTGCCGAAGTATTAAAGGACGGCAAAAATCCAGGGGATATGCCGGTCAAAATGCAAGAGAAGCTCGATCTGATCCTGAACCTTAAATCCGCAGAGGCGCAGGGAATTACCGTTACAGACGCAATGAAAGGCCAAGTCAAGGACGCGGCTGCGAATATTATTCAATAAGAGGTGTTTTTGCTGTGATGATCATGTCCCTCACCTCCTTCAATGGAGCGATTGAGCTTGGTCTTATCTATGCCTTGATGGCACTCGGGGTTTACATCACGTACCGCATTCTAGACTTTCCCGATCTGACCGTAGACGGCAGCTTCACGACCGGAGCCGGTATCTCTGTTATTATGATCGGCCAAGGTTATCCGGCTTTGATCGCTACATTGGCAGGTATGGCAGGGGGCATGATTGCCGGAGCCTGCACAGGATTGTTGCATACAAAGGGCAAAATCAACGGCCTGCTGGCCGGTATTCTGATGATGATCGCTCTTTATTCCATCAATTTAAGGATTATGGATAAGCCTAACTTGCCGGTCAAGGTGCAAGAAGGCCTGTTCGGCGGCATCGTCCGTTCCGATGGATTCTCGCTTGGCGGTGTATCCTGGCTGTACGCTGCCGTGCTGGTTGTAGTTATTCTGTTCGTCTGGCAGCTTCTGGTCGCGTTTTTTAATACCGATATGGGACTGAGCCTCCGGGCGACCGGCGACAACAAACGCATGATCCGCAGCTTTGGCGGCAATACCGACCGCACGACTATTATCGGCGTGAGCTTGTCCAATGGTCTTGTAGCTCTGTCGGGAGCGCTTATTGCGCAGGACGCCGGTTTTGCCGACATTAGCATGGGTATTGGCATGATCGTGATCGGACTTGCTTCGGTCATTATTGGTGAAGCTATTTTCGGCTCAAGGGGCATTCTCGTCACGACGCTGGCAGTTATCGTCGGCGCCGTTGTGTACCGGGTCGTCATCGCGGCGGCTTTGCATGCTGAATTCTTAAACCTTAAGACATCGGATCTGAAGCTGATCACAGCGGCCATCGTCATTGTGGCGCTTGTTGTGCCAACCGTGAATAGATCGCTCAAGCAGAAGCGGCAGGCGCGTCGCCGCACGGCCGAGCTGGCCGGCGTCGTTCCTGGAAAGGGGGAGCTATAAATGCTCAGAATCCAATCCGCATCCAAGCTTTTTAATCCCGGTACCGTTGATGAAAAGATCGCTCTGATGAACATCAACCTCAATCTCAACAAAGGGGACTTCGTTACCGTCATCGGCAGCAACGGAGCCGGCAAGTCGACGATAATGAATCTGATCTCCGGCGTTATGAAGCCAGATCTTGGCAGCGTCTTTATCGCTGGATCGGATATTACCGACCTGTCCGAAGCGAAGCGCAGCCGCTGGATCGGCCGTGTGTTCCAAGATCCGATGGCTGGTACGGCTCCCAATATGACCATCGAAGAGAATTTGGCGATGGCCTACAATCGTGGCAAGCCCCGCGGCTTCGGCTGGGCGGTGACAGCCCGCCGTCGTAAGCTGTTCCGCGAACAGCTAGAGAAGCTCGGCATCGGGCTGGAAAACCGGCTGCGCGCCAAAGTCGGCCTGTTGTCTGGCGGCGAGCGGCAGGCGCTCAGCTTGCTGATGGCGACGTTTACGGAGCCGGATATTTTGCTGCTGGATGAACATACCGCAGCGCTTGACCCGGCCCGGGCAGAGCTGATTACCCGCCTCACCGAGAGCCTGGTGCGCGAGATGAACCTGACCACGCTGATGGTCACCCATAACATGGAGCAGGCAATTCGTCTCGGCAATCGCCTGATCATGATGGACAAGGGCCGTATCATTCTCGATATCCCGGAGAGCCGCAAACAAGGGCTCACCGTTCAACAGCTGCTCGGCGAGTTCGAGCAGATTAGCGGCCAGAAGCTGGCCGATGATCGACTGGTGCTCGGCTAGAGCGAGCTGGAAACTTTATAGTAAGTTTTAGTCCGCTTCCCGAATGGGGGAGCGGGCTTTTTTTCGACTAGCGCATAGATGGCAGAGCTGAGTCGGGGCAAGTCATTAGCCGCGGTCAGGCTTGAGCAATGTCTGAAAGCGGTAGCGCTGTCATCGTGTGCGGAATCAAGGATATGTCAGCCCTTGCCTGTACTGAAGCGACTTTCAGTGTAAGTTGAGTTATAATTAGACATATTTTATTGCCAATGAAGTTTGGCGTATCGAACTAGGAGTGAATGACTATGAACAAAAAGCCGATTCTAGGCATTGTTGTACCTTGTTACAATGAGGTAGAGGTTTTGGAGCTGACGGTTGTTGAGCTCGACGCCGTACTGGAAGGAATGGAAAAGGAAGGAATCATTTCTACGGAGAGCTTCATTATGTTCGTAAATGATGGCAGTCGGGACGGCACATGGCAGTTGATTGCCAGCCTGAAGGAACGCTACCGCAGAGTATCTGGCCTGAATATGGCCGGCAATGTCGGCCATCAGAACGCATTACTAGGCGGCCTGATGAACGCGAAGCGTCATGCGGACTGCCTTGTGTCCATCGATGCAGACCTTCAGGATGATGTAAGGGTCATCCGCGACATGGTGCTTCGCTACCAGGAGGGCTGTGACATCGTTTACGGTGTGCGCAGCAGCCGCCAGCGGGATACTTGGTTCAAGCGGACGACTGCGCAGGGTTTTTATAAAGTTATGGAGGGACTCGGCCTGCGTATCGTGAACAACCACGCGGATTATCGGTTGATGAGCCGACGTTCGTTGGACGAGCTGGCGAGGTTCACTGAGGTGAATCTTTTTCTGCGCGGTATCGTGCCTATGCTCGGTTTCCAGACTGGAATCGTTTATTATGAGCGACTGGAGCGGGCGGCGGGAGAGTCCAAATACCCGCTCAAAAAGATGATCAGCTTCGCGCTGGAGGGTATCACTTCACTATCGGTCAAGCCGATCCGAATGGTTACGGCAGCCGGTTTTATCGTTTTCGCTGTTAGTATCATCATGGCTCTTTACGGGATTGTCTCTAATGTGATGGGCAATGCCGTCAGCGGCTGGTCTTCACTGATCGTCTCCATGTGGTTCATCGGCGGTGTGCAGCTATTGTCAGTTGGCCTTATCGGTGAATACATCGGCAAAATCTACCGTGAGGTCAAACGACGTCCTCTCTACATTGTGGAAAGAGAGCTTGCACCAGGTGTACGCCGGGACAAGGGGGCACAACCCGGTGCAGAAGAAGAGGCTGGGCAGGATAATCAGCCAGAGGATGCTCTCCATGCTCTGTACTAGGAGGAATCGCGTATGAGAGACCGGCTGAGACTAGAATATATTGCAGGAGCCGGGGCAGCTGGTATTTTGATTTGGCTGCTGTTCACGAGCCCGTTTGTCGGCATGGCCGACAACGGGGATTTCCTGCGTGTAATGATGACGGCGGGCTTGGACTACAATCCAGCTTCAGTTACATATGAGGATCGTTTTTTCGGCTGGGCGAACTCCGTTTTCGCTTATGACAATATCCGAGGGGTCTATATTACGTCACAACTGATTCCGGTTTTTGTCGCGCGGACGTTCGGCTGGCTGTATGATGGGTCGCTGTTCAATATTCGCTTCCTCGGAGCGGTGTATGGAGCGCTGTTAGTGGCCGCTATCTTTATGATAGTGCGGTCCGGCAGGGGGATTAGCTTGGGCGCGGCGTTCACGCTTGGCGCCGGAATGTTATTCTTTTTTCTTGATATACATTATGTGGCTTACTTCAACTCCTTCTTTGCGGAGCCATTGTCGCTGGTGTTTCTGCTGCTCACGGTTGGTGCTGGGGTGAGGCTGTCTCAACAGGAGAAGCCCACGATTGGAGCGGCGAATTTCTTTTTCTTCTGTATCTTCATGCTCGTCTGCAGCAAGCTGCAAAATACCCCGCTTGGCATTGTCATGGGGCTGTACTGCTTGAGACTTCTCCCGCTCCGCTGGGATAAGGCTTGGAGGCGCTGCGTAATATGGGGCTGCTCCATGCTGTTTCTGCTGTCGACTTTGCTCTATCTTTTTGCCCCGGACGGGCTCAAGCAAATTAATCTTTACCAGACCGTCTTTTTCGGCATTTTGAACAAGTCGCCCGATGTGAAAGGCGATCTGCAGGATCTTGGCCTTCCGGAGAAGCTGGCGGTCAATGCTGGCACGAATTATTTTCAGAGCGATGCTCCAATTAAGCAGGATGCCCCGGAAATGCAGGGGGACTTCTATGACCGCATGTCTCACGGCAAGGTGATGCTCTATTACGTGACGCATCCGCAGCGGCTGATGGGGCTGCTCGAACGGGCTGTGGAATACGGCGTGAATATGAGGATCGGCTATCTTGGCAACTATGAGAAGGCGGAAGGTCAGCCGCCGCTAACACTGAGTAACAATTATAGCGCTTGGAGCACGTTTAAGGCGAAGTACATGCCGAGCTCGCTGTTGTTCCTGGTTTTGTTTTACCTGGTCTATTACGCGGTTTGCGTGATGGAGTGGCTGCGCAGCCGCAGCACGGCCTCGCGTATAACGGCGGAGATGCTCATGCTGATTGGTTTTGTCGGATTGTTCTCCTTAGTCGTTCCAGTGATGGGGGACGGCATGGCGGACATCAATAAACATTTGTTCCTGTACAGCGCCGCGTTCGACATGATGCTGCTGGCTTCGGCCGCATGGCTGGTCCATCGGATCGGTGTTATTATCAGCTCTCGTAGGAGCAGTCGCAGCGCTTATGGCTCTTATCGGTTTTAGGTTGGAGTGTCCCATGACATATGAATCATTCCAAGAGCAAGGGGTATAGGCAGAGCAAGTTGCACAGAGACAGAGCCAGGCACCTAATAGCGAAAGCTACTAGGTACCTGGCTCTGTTTACTATTTGGACGCCGAGTGTTCTCAGCTTGTTGAATGGAGAGAAATATCACGCATTACAGCAGCAGTGAAAGGGATCATTTGTGCAATCTGCTCTCGTGCCCTAATGTAACCGCCCGATGCTCGCTCCGGTGCGCAGCTTGTAGGCCATCAACGCCATTTCGAGGCCGATGCGCTTGTGCGGCTCAAGGAAAGGCTCACCAATCAGCTCGGTCAACCGCTCCATGCGGTTGTAAAGTGTCTGACGGTGGATGAACAGACGGCGCGCCGTTTCATGTTTAGAACCGAAACATTTGAGGTACATGTCCAGCGTCTCCAGCAGCTGCTGGCGGGACTCTTTTTCCTGCTGGAGAATCTCCCCAAGATGATCCTGTATAAAAGCATCCAGCAGCGCCGCATCGGGAATCGCCTGCAGAAGCTGGTAAGCGCCGAGTTGGTTATAAAAAACGATCGGCCCAAGCTCCGGCACGCGCCTGGAAATTTCCAGCGCTTGCGCGGCTTCGCGAAAAGCGGCTGGCGTCTCCAGCAGCGCTTCGCGAGGCTTGCCGGCGGCGGCGCGCAGCCGCAGCCCTTCGAGCTGCTCGCCGCAGAAGCGCAGCAGATCCTCCAGCAGGCTGTGCGCGCCAGCCAACAGCCGCTCGCCGGCTACCGCTGGCGCGCCGTCAGCATGCAGCAGCAACTGAATGCTGCTGCTGGATCGCTGATGCAGGCTGCCGCGCAGCCTGTGCTTGCGGATCAGCGTGCGAAGCAGCACTGGCAGGTCGCGCGAGGCGCCTTCCAGCCGTTCGCCGATGTCCTCCGGCCCTTGGCTCTCCAGCTCCAGCGCGATGGCTAGCGCCGCTCCTTTGCGGTCAGCTCCGAAGCGGGCGGGCAGCCCGGCCAGCGAGCGAGCTTGATCCTCGCTGCGTACCCGTCCCTCCAGCAGCTCAGGAATCAGCTGATCCTGGCGGCGTGACTCATGCTCGCGGCTGAATTGCGTGCGAAGCGTCAGGGCAGCTGCAGCCGATGCGGCTGACTCCAGGTAGGGAGAGAGCGCAGCGGCATCGCTCTCGTCCTCCGCGAGCAGCCCCACTGCGGCCAGCAGCTGACCGTAGCAGAGCACCGGCCTGAGTAGAAGCAGTCCGTTTTCCAGCTGCAGGGCCAGCTCGCTGCGGCCATCGCCGAAACGTCCTTCTCGCTCCATTTCGCGGAAAGGCAGCTCGGCCAGCATCAGTTGTTCCGGCCCCGAGGTCAAATGCGGATGTTGTCGGTCCGGTTCCAGCAGCGAATAATACACCGTCTGACGACGGGTATCCCCATGCAACAGCCGCAGTACGGAGGAAACGTCGCTATGCTGAAGCGTCAGCTGTTGAAGTCGGCGAGCAAAGCTGTCGGCCAGATCCTGGTGAACTCGGCGGCGGTTGATGATGAGCGAGTGGATGTCCTGCGTAATTTCAGAAAAGCGCACAGGATGATCAAACACGATGACGGGGAAGTCATGCGCCTCGGCAAGCTCAAGCACTTCCGAGGGCACTTCCTCAATGCTGGTACCAATTTCCAGAATGAGGCCGGCGGCCTCTTGCAGAATCAGCTGGCGTAAATAATCGAGCCGATCTTGCTGGGACTGTTTGAGCCACAGCCCAGTGGTAAGAATAAGGTCATAACGGCTAATAAAAGGGGCGATCTGCACGATCTCGATAACATGCACCCAGCCGACCGGGCGGTTCAGCCCTCGGTTGCCCGCAGCTAGCCGCGCTTCCTGGAACAGCGGACGGTGCAGGATGTCCCCAATTTGCAGTTCCGTAGGATTCAAGGAGGGACAACACCTTTCTGCATGGCATATATGGAAGTAAAAGTAGCAGAGTGATGTCAGCTATCGGCAAGAAGTCGAGCCCAAAGGCGGAAAATATCGACAACGTGTAAGATGCCGACCGGAGCACTCTCACGTAACATAGGAAATATAGAATATACCCATTATAGACGAGGTGGCTGTCCCATGATAATCGGAATCCCTAAAGAAATCAAAAATAACGAAAACCGTATAGCTTTGACGCCCATGGGGGCTGCGGAGTTTATCCGTGCTGGACACAGCGTACTAATCGAGCGTGGAGCGGGAGAAGAGAGCGGTTTTGCCGATGCCCAGTACGAAGCCGCGGGAGCCGTCATCGTAGCAGAGGCAGCCGAGGTATGGGGCAAAAGCGAGATGATCATGAAGGTGAAGGAGCCGCTGCCTTCCGAGTATGGTTACTTCCGCGATGGACTGCTGCTGTTCGCTTATTTGCATCTGGCGGCGGAGCCGGAGCTTGCAGAGGCGCTGCGTGCGTCCGGTGTGACTGGAGTCGCTTATGAGACGATTCGGGTAAATGGCGCGCTGCCGCTGCTCGCCCCGATGAGCGAGGTTGCTGGCAGGATGGCGGTCCAGGTTGGAGCTCAAATGCTGGAGAAAGCCCGCGGCGGCAAAGGTATTTTACTATCCGGAGTAACCGGCGTGAAACGCGGCAAAGTAACGATCATCGGCGCAGGCATCGCGGGCACGAGTTCGGTGCAGCTGGCGGTTGGCCTTGGAGCCGAGGTGACTGTGCTGGATACGAACACGAACCGTTTGCGGGAGCTGGCACTCGTTTTTGGTAATCGACTGCAGACGCTGCAATCGACCTCGCATAACATTGCGGAGTCAGTGCGCGAGTCGGATCTGGTCATCTCAACCGTGCTGATTCCAGGTGGTAAAGCACCGAAGCTGGTGACGGAGGAAATGGTGCGCTCGATGGAAAAAGGTTCCGTCATCGTCGATGTAGCCATCGACCAAGGCGGCAGCGTAGAAACAATCGACCGCATCACGACGCATGATGATCCGGTATTCGAAAAGCATGGCGTTCTGCATTACGCCGTGGCCAACATTCCAGGCGCCGTTCCGTATACCTCAACGATGGCGCTTACCAATGCCACGCTGCCCTTCGCTTTGCAGCTGGCCAAGCTGGGCGCCGCCGAGGCGATCCGTACCCAAGCAGCGATCCGTGAAGGTGTCAACACGATGAGCGGCTATGTAACTTACGAGGCGGTAGCCCGCGATCTAGGTTATACGCATAAGCCAGTGGCGGAGCTGATCTAGCCAGAAGCTATAAGTAATTAAGCTGCATTAGCAAGACGGGAGGAGACTGAGCCAAGCTCAGCTTCCTCCCGTCTTTTGTGTGAATGCTTCTATCGCATCGCTTTCAATACTATGGAACTCATCGCGCCTTCGCTTACAGCTCGCTCCGGCCATATAGCTAAGCTTCCACAACCGCGCCTGTCTTTGTCTGTATGCGAGTGGCTTCCTCCTGGCGAGCGAATTTCGGCAGTGTTAAGGCATAGACCAGGCAAGTCAGGAACAGCAGGCCGGCAACAAACAAGTGAAGGCCGAGCAGCGTAAAAGCGGACGGATAAAGCCACGCGATCAGGCCAAGCATAAGCGTTTGCCCAGCCATTTTGACGGGATCGAGCCAAGCGGACACCCTCCCCATCATGCTAGGTTCGACGAGCTTGGGCAGCCATCCGCCGATAGCCATATCAAGCGGAGCCATGATGCAGGCCGTAATGAAAGTTACCATCAGATAGACCCAAGGTGAAGAAGCGAAGCCCAGCATGGTGACGCAGCATCCGATTAACAGCAGGCAGACGATCAGGATTTGGTATAGCTTGAATTTTTCCAGCAGCTTGGCGCCCAGAACGCTGCCGATTATTAATCCTGCGCCGAGAAACAGCGAGTAAAGCGAAACAAAAAACGCATAGTTAGTTGGAGCTAGCTCATATTTCATAGTCAGCATCGGAAGCATGGTGAAGGAGCCGCCGATCAGGCCGAACAGAACGAAACCGCTAATTAGGGACAAGAGGAGCTTGCTGCTGAGAATATAGTGGAATCCGCCTCGAAAATCTCCCCAGACGACCTTCATGTTAAGCGCGGAAAACGAAGTGCTTCCGTTCGGCAGCCTGACTTCAACCGGTACGCTAACGGATCGCACCAACAGTGCCGTAATGAGGAAGCCGAGCGCATCAATCGTTAAAGCCCCGAGCACCCCGACCGCATAATAAACAACAGCTCCGAGTCCAGTACCGAACAAGGTGAACACTCCGATGGCGGTTTGATTGAGGCCGGATGCTTGTACATATTGGTCTTCTCTCAATAACCCCTGGATCATAGCGTTCTCAGCTGGAAAATAAAACTTAGTCACCGCGCTGCGTAGAAACAGAAGCAGGAAAACAATCGGGATCCATACCTTTGCAGCCAAGGCGGCCAGTATCAGGATCGAGAGCACGGCTCGAATCCAACCGGTATTCTCAGCAATCCGCTTGCGGTCGAAGCGGTCGGCAAAAACGCCGATGAAAAGGAACACAACAATTGTCGGCGCCGAATATAACATTTCGGCAATAGATGCATAGGCTGGTTGACTAGTGAAGCGGTCCAACAGATAAAAAGCGAATGCCATCGTACCGATCGTAGAGGCAAGCTGCGAGCAAACAGTAGCAATAAATAGCCGGGTAAAGATGCGGTTCCGAAACAAATCTATCATCGCTTTTTAGACCATCCTTTTAACTAAGTTGGTAATTTATACCTTAATTATAGAATGGTTTGCGGAGGTGCTTAAGGGGCGCGGGGTTGAGATTGATATCCAACTGAAGTCGGCCGACCATCTCATCCTACAGAAGGAGTTGAGCCACTCATCTCTCTCAAGCAGACTTAGATAATTCCCAATAACTCATGGATATGGAAAAAGAACCAATTCTGGATAACCGACCAGATCCACATTATAAAATATCCGGCTGGATCTAAATCGATCAAAAGGTTCAGCGGCTCCCGGCACTATTCGAAAGCTTATAATTCCAGCTGTTAAGCCCCTGTTTTGGAAGGAATATTGAGCGGTTGTAATTTCCGTAAGACTAAATCGGATTAATTCGCTGGGGCGAATCACCGTGGGGAGACGGGAACTTGTGGATGAATCTAAATTGAGAGGAATAATTGTAGATGCGTTCCGGAGTTCAAATAACGATGCCGCATTAATATCAATCGACGGATCGTCACTTGAAGAAGGATCGGAGCAGACTAGTTGAGTGATGATGACCAGCAAAATAAATAGTACGAGAACAATGCCCATGCTTGTTCCATTAAAACCGCTAATCTCTGCGCTCTTAGAATTCATAATAATATCCTCCATTGATATGTTCTACTAACCATCATATGGAGATGAGAGACTAGACGGTCCGGCTAATGTCCGATCTGGGAGAAATAAAGTTAGCTGCCTTCCTTGTCATTTTCATGGCAAGGAAGGCAGCTAACTTTTTATCCACTAGCTTCTACCCTTATGCGATTCTACTTCGCATCCTCTAGCAGATGCTCTCCGGCGATGCCGGGAGAGGTCATCGCATACGGATTGAGAATTTCCGTCATTTCCTCCGCTGTCAGCAGGCCGCGCTCCAGAATAAGTTCGCCGATTGTAATGCCTGTGCGCAGAGCCTCTTTGACCAATTGAGCGGCGACCTCATACCCCAGATGCGGGTTAAGTGCGGTCACGATGCCGAAGGAGTTGGCTACATAGCTTTCGCAGCGCTCGCGGTTCGCTTCCATGCCCTCAACCGCATGTCTGAGGAACACATCCACGCCATTGTGCAAAATTTTGAGCGATTGCAGCAAGTTAAAGGCGATGACCGGCCCCATAACATTAAGCTCGAACTGTCCGGCCTCACAAGCCATGCAGATCGTATGGTCATTCCCCATGACCTGGAACGAAACCTGATTGACCACCTCGGCCATAACGGGATTCACTTTGCCCGGCATGATGGAGGAGCCTGGCTGACGAGGTGGCAGCGACAGCTCACCCAGCCCTACGCGTGGGCCGGAGGCCATCATGCGGATATCGTTGCAGATTTTGGAAAGATTGACGGCGCATACTTTGAGCGAGGCAGACAACTCTGTGTATGCATCGCTGTTTTGCGTGGCGTCAACGAGATCTTCCGCCGCCACGATGGGCAGGTTGAGCTGCTGCTGCAGATGGCCGATGACGGATGTGATATACTCCGGCTTGGCGTTTAGCCCGGTACCAACTGCAGTCGCGCCCATATTGACCGTCAAGGCGTGGTTAGCTGCACTGCGAATGCGACCAATGTCGCGGCCGAGCACGGCGGCGTAAGCGCCGAATTCCTGACCCATGCGGATCGGCACGGCATCCTGCAGATGCGTCCGGCCCATTTTAATCACATCGTCGAACTGGTCTCGCTTGGCAAGGAAACCGTCTCGCAGTGCTTGAATCGCCGTCAGCACGTTCTGAGTGAGTGAATAAGCCGCGATACGCAAAGCGGTTGGAATCGCGTCATTGGTCGATTGCGACATATTCACATGATTGTTCGGATTACAGTGGAAATAATCGCCTTTGGTATGGCCCAGCAACTCAAGCGCACGGTTGGCGAGCACCTCGTTCATATTCATGTTAATGGACGTTCCCGCGCCGCCCTGGATGCTGTCAACGATGAATTGGTCTAACAGCTTGCCTTCGATAACCTCATCGGCTGCTTGCACAATGGCTTCGCCGATCGGAGTTGTCAGCAGATGGACGTCCATATTGGCCTTTGCGGCGGCTTTTTTTACATGGGCCAAGGCGACCAGCAGCTCGCGATGGATACTCACACCGGTGATCGGGAAATTTTCGACCGCGCGAAGCGTCTGGATGCCGTAATATGCGCTCTCAGGGACTTCTTTTTCACCAAGAAAATCATGCTCGAGTCTAAATGCCATTGTCCTCATCCCTTCTGTGAATCCAATCTCGTTTTAGAGCGCTTGCATACAATATACCAATTAGGAGATGAACAGGCTATGATCGAAGCCGGCAAAGATTCTATCATCTCCTCCTATCGCCCGTCAAATGCTCCCCCGCGAAGCCCGAAACGATCGGCTATTGCCCGTTGTTAGTAGCAGAGCGAACGGAGAATGGGGCGAGCTGACTTTACACATAAACGCATAAAAATACGATTCGCCCCTTTCCAGTTGCGCCGATGATTTGAGCCGACAAGGTGAAAATGGTCATGCGAATTAGCGTCAACGGGAAAACGCCCTTCACCAGCTAGTTGTTATCTGGTGGAGGACGTTTTGGTATACAACACAGCACTCAAATATAACTCAATCCAGCTGTATATGGAAAAGGCAGTGGAAAGAAATCACGGAGCAGCTCGGCCTGCGATTCGCTGAATGGAAGCAGGCGATTGTCCGCCTTGATCCCCGAACCGGTGAGCTTGGCCGTAGAAGATGCAGAGCTTGAGCTTGTCCCGGCCATTTCCGGAAGATGCCCAGATGGAGCTGGAGATCTAGAGCTCGTCCCGGCCATTGTGGGCAACAGCTCGGCTCGTTGTTCCAAGGCCATCTTGCGTACAAAGGCATCCGGGCCGTCGTCCGGCTCCGCATCCGGGCCGTCAAACAGCAGCAGGGCCCAAGCGCGAGAGCTGAGCGGAATCAACTCATCGCCTAGACGGAGTGCGTATTCCTCGTCCGATAGACGTTTTATGCCCCATGAGGGCATGACTCGTCCTGCTGTTGCGGCTGCCGCCTCAAAGTAGGGCTCCAATTGCTCCCATAACAACGGCAAATTCATAATTCGCACCGTGCCCTGATTGTGGCTGCTTGTATAAGGATGCCCGTCCAGCAGCTTCATCATGCGGCGCTCGTGGGAGGCCGCGAACAACAGCATGGAGGAGAGCTGCATCCTTGTCATCGCTTCCTGAATCAGCGGCAATGCGACGGCGGCCTTGCCGCCCCACTCGACGATGAAGGGCTCCAGGTCGGAATCCGCAGGAATCGGGCCGGAGGCGATAACGGCGTAGGCTTCCAGTTGTCCGTTCTTTTCCGCGACAAAAACATCATGATGGAATCGATACATGGCGGCTACAGCCTCGCTGTGCAACTCCTGCGCCAAATCCGCGATGCTGCGACGGTATCCCGCTGGTTTACTGTTGGCAAGCGCTTGAAGACGGAACCAGTCGCTCGGCTCCAGTTTGCGGGCGGTCATGCCGGATGGCATGTTCGACTTGTGGGGAATTCGATAACGGCGCACCGAGCCGAAGGCAAAACAACCGTTGCGACGGTACAGGGAACGTGTACCGGAGATGAGCATGAGCGCCGCTCCCATCGCTTCTGCTTGATGGAAGGCTTCGTTTAGCAGGACGCTTGCATGCCCTTGTCCCCGATAATCGGGATGGGTGCAAACGGAGCCCAGGGCGCAGACGCTGAGCACCGCCTGTCCGATGAAAATTTGCTGCGGAACAAACCCGATGAATGAGACGAGCTGGCCCTCTTCGGTAATACCGAGGGACAACCCAATCGCAGGATCAAAAATGCGAGGGAAGCTGTCGCCCATCGAGCTTTGCTCCCCATCACGGAAAACAAGATCGGCCAAGGCGACCGCTTCATCCAGCTCCTGCCGACTTAACCGCCGGCGCAGTTGTTTAAAACCGATCGAATTCGTATCCACCTTGACTCTCCCCTTCTCTTAACAAATATTTCTCGCAGTAATGGTTGGTAGATTAACAGAAAAGGCACCTGTCCAATCGAAACATTGCTGTCTATCATATACTGTTCCATCCTCTAAGAAAGGAGGGGTTTTGCATGCCAGAATTCCTCGATCTAAAGTCAAGTCAGAACGCCAGCTTTGCGAATTCCATCGCCATTCCAATTACGGCAATCAACACTGCTCAGCTTATCGCTCAACAAACGCTTGATCTGAGCGATGGAGAAGCAGGGGAAACACGAGTTGATTTCAGCGGCGTATGTGGAGTTCAGCTCGGAGTCTCGCAACCCGTCGCGACGATAACGATTTCGGTCGTTCGAGGCAATCTGCCTACCGATCCGCTCGTTTTCTCGGGAGCCCAGGCTCTCGACACCAGCTTGAGCGGACCCCAGTTAATCAATGTTACTGGCTCGGATTTCTTTGCACCGAACACGGTTCAGACCTATACTGCGTTTGTCTCGTCTTCGGCATTGGGTACTATCCGGGTAGGTCCTGAAAGCTTTTACTTTATCGGTACCTCCGACTCGTAATGGCAAAAAAGCGGTAAGCAGCCAATGGCTCTGACCGCTTTTTTTATGAATTTGGAGGAATGAAATTCATCTCGAAGTTTTCGGTGAGCGTCTCCGCTCATGACGCGCGTTGAAGCCGAAAATCGGATCCAGAATACGGAACACCAGCTTGCTCTCCTTTGTAAGCAGCGGCCCCAAAATGGCCAAAATGAGTACATACAGGGCAGCAAAGGGCTGGACAATGGCGGCAAGACCGCCGGCCAGCGCCAGATTGGCCATGATGATGGAGAACTCGCCCCGGGCAACGATCGTCAGCCCAATCTTGGCTGAAGCATAGGGTGGGATTCCAGCGCTGCGTCCCGCCAGCATGCCGGCGATGAAGTTGCCGATCAGCGTTAGTACAACAGCGATAAGCGCCATCCATACGGCGCCGCCGAGCGCGGTTGGATCGATGGTCAGGCCGAACCCGAAGAAGAACAGCGCTCCGAAAAAGTCGCGGAAAGGCAAGATCAGCTTTTCGATTCGATGGGCATGATTCGTTTCGGCCAGCACAAGTCCAACGAGCAGAGCTCCGATTGCCTCGGCAACATGGATCGTTTCGGCAAAACCGGCAATCAGGAAAAGCGCTGCAAAAATGACGAGCAGAAACAGCTCATTGGAGCGAATATCGAGCCATCGATTAAGCAAAGGCACTATTTTGCGACCGACGATAAGCACGCCGAGCATGAAGAATAGGGCGATTAATGCGGACAGGATGACACCGCCTACGCTGGAGGAAGAGCTCAGTACAAGCCCTGAGACGATGGAAATATACAGGGCGAGGAAAACATCCTCGAACATGATGATGCCGAGAATCATCTCTGTTTCCTGATTGGCGGTCCGCTTGAGATCAACCAACACCTTGGCGACGATTGCGCTCGAGGATATGGTGGTGATGCCAGCGATGATGAGAACTTCTGCGAGCGGAAGGCCGGTCAGGAATCCGAACAGCAGCCCCAGCGTGAAATTAATGCCGATGTAGATGCTGCCGCCTACAGCAATCGATTTACCGGACTTGATGAGGCGGCCAACTGAAAATTCAAGACCGAGGTACAACAGGAGGAAAAGCACGCCGATGCGGCCGAAAAAATCGATCAGCTCCGCGCTGTTAATAAAGCGAAAGTCTAGGTAGCCCCAATGGAACGCATGAGGTCCGACGGCCATTCCGACTAGGATGTAGAAGGGGATGACAGAAAATTTGAGCTTGATGGATAAAATACCAGCCAAAACGCAAAGCCCGATGGCGAGACCAATTTCCAGTACAATATGATCCATCGGTCATTCACATCCACTCTTTAGGATGTCGCGGAACGCTTTTTGCTGGCTGCGTTCACCGGCTACAATTAGGAGAGCCTCCTCGGTCAGGACTAAATCTGGTCCGGGACTGATATGTTTGTGCCCGCCGCGCTCTACGACGGCCAGCACGCTTGCGCCGGAGCGCCTGCGCACATCAAGCTCACCGATGGAATGGTGCACACAACGATAACCAGGTTCGACGCGGTACCATTCGATAATAAGATCGTCGAGTACCATCTCGATATTTTCCAAGGCTCGCGGTTTGTACTGCATGCCCCCTAGAATGGATGCCAGTAAACGCGCCTCGTCATCGTCAAGGGAGAACACAGGCTCGAAATCGTCGTCTTGATCCGTCTGCATGTAACATTCCCGTCGCCCGTCGTCATGCACAACGACGATCAGCACGTCGCCACCGCGAGAACTGATGCGGAATTTCTTGCCGATCCCCGGCAGGTGGGTTTCTCTGATGTCCATCTATGTTGCCTCCTGTCAGTTGTTGAATCCGTCTTTAGCTTTAGGTTGCCTTAATGGGCCGAATCCAATCGTCGCCTGCCAAAAAAGTGCAGATTCAAAGCGCATGTCGGATAATTGAGCCTCCATGCAGGTTTTTGTAAGCTAATTACCCAATTTATATGTTCCCTAATCAGATCGGAATAGAAAAAGAGCCTCGTCCATGTTTTAAACGGACAAGGCTCTTGAAATTATGAAGTGCTGAAGAATGATGCAGAGTGATGCATGATGATAACGAGTGTTAGAGATTGCTGTCGTCGATGCCCTCCAGCCACTGGCTGATTTCGCCGATTACGCTGGTCACTGATCCCTCCTCGAATGGCGAGAGCAGCCCTGCGCTTGCGACGAGGGAGGTGAAGGATTGGCTGCCGCCAAGACGACATAGCGCGAGGTAATTTTGCCAAGTCGTGTTGAAGTCTTCTCTGGACCGCTTCCAGAACTGGAAGGCGCATAGCTGGGCGAGTGTATAATCAATATAATAAAACGGAGCCTGGAAAATATGGCTCTGTTTCTGCCAAGCGCCGCCGCGCTCCAAATAATCATTGCCGTCGAAGCTGCGGAAAGGACGGTAAATTTTTTCGATCTCGCGCCATTGGGCTTTGCGCTCCGCTGGGGAAGCTTCCGGATTTTCGTATACAAAATGCTGGAATTCATCTACGGATACCCCGTAAGGGATGAAGCTCAGCGCCGAGGCCAAGTGGTCAAAGCGGTATTTGTCGGTATCCTCTTTGAAAAACAGCTCCATCCACGGCCAGGCAAGGAATTCCATGCTCATGGAATGAATCTCAGCCGCCTCCATCGTCGGCCATAAGTATTCTGGAATATCGAAGCCGCGGCTCATATACACCTGGAAGGCATGGCCCGCTTCATGGGTCAACACGTCGATGTCACCGGAGGTTCCGTTGAAGTTGGCAAAAATGAATGGAGATTCGTATTCGCTTATATACGTACAGTAACCCCCGCTCTCTTTGCCCCTTTTGCTGAGTAGATCCAGCAGTTCTCTATCGGACATGAATTTGAAAAACTCGTCCAGCTCCGGACTCATTTCACGATACATCTGGCGGCCCTGCTCCAAAATCCAGTCAGGATCGCCTTTTGGAGTGGCGTTGCCGCTCTTGAAGCTGAAGCCCTCGTCGTAGTAATTCAGCTTGTCCACACCGATACGCGCTTGCTGGCGCTCAGCGAGGCGGACAGCTACTGGTACGATATGCTCGCGTACTTGGCGGCGGAAGTTCGCAACCATAGCGGCGTCGTAGTCTGTGCGGCCAAGCCGGTCATAGCCTAGCTGTACATAGTTTTCATAACCGAGCTTATGGGCAATTGTTGTACGTACTTTGACAAGCTCGTCGTAGATGCGGTCCAGCTCCGGCTCATTGCCAGCCATGAAGCCGTAAAGAGCCTCGCTTGAATCGCGGCGTACGTCCCGGTCGGTCGACTGGGTGTAGGGAGTCAGCTGGGAAAGCGTGCGCTCCTCGCCGTCAAACGGGATTTTGGCGGAGGCGATCAGCTGGCTATATTCGCTCCGCAGCTTGTTCTCAAGCTGCAGCTCCTCGATGATTTCGGGTTTAAATGTTTTGAGCGCAAGCTCGGCCGTGCGGAGAAGTTGGGTACCGTAGCGCTCCTCCAGTCCATCGCGGAAAGTGGATTCTGTAAGAGCACGATAATAATCGGTCACAAATTCCTGAAAGACGGGTCCGACTTCATCGGAAAAATCTTGTTCAGCCTTGTAGAACTCGTCGGTTGTATTTACAGAGTGGCGGATATATACGAGTTGGAACATCGTTTCAACTTCACTGCGCAGCTTGTTCACTGCGGCAATCACCTCAAGCTGTTCCTCCAGGCTGGAGGCGTTGCGAATCGCTGTTATTTTCTCCTTAAAGGCAGTTGCTACAGCTTCGCGGTCCGGTCTTTCGTAACGGTATTCGCTGAACTTCAACATATCGGCACCTCTTTCAGAAGGTAGGTATGCCATAATGGCTCTCTTATTATAGCGAAAGCTTTTGGAATATGGAGGAAAATTTAGTTATAACCGAATTGCCCGCCCTCTACTGAGGGGTTAAACTTATGCTATTGTATGAAAGTAGATCAAGCGGACGCAGTCTGTCTGCATATAGAGAGGGCGATTGGAACAGTGAGTCAACAAATGAAGGTGACGCTGCCCCGAGTAGCGGTAGCGGGTAGCTTGAATATGGATTTGGTCATTAGCATGGAGCGTATGCCAAAAGCAGGCGAAACGCTCAGCGGCAGCGCGCTGCACACATTGCCTGGCGGCAAAGGGGCAAATCAGGCAGCAGGCTGCGCCCGAATGGGTGCGGAGACGGCGATGATCGGCCGAGTCGGCCGGGATGCTTTTGGCGGCCAGCTGCTGGAGCAGATGCGCCGGATGGGCGTAAATACAGCCGGGATTGGCGAACATGAAAGCGCTCCGACTGGCATCGCCTCCATTTACCATACTCGCGAGGATAACTGCATCGTCATCGTTGCTGGTGCCAACGGAGAATGTGATGAGAGCTGGATTGAAAGCAATCGTGATGCAATCGAGGAGGCACAAGTACTACTCGTACAGCTTGAAATTCCGCTGCCTGCTGTGCAGCGCTCCCTTGAAATTGCCCGCGCGGCCGGCGTTGTCACGGTGCTCAATCCGGCTCCGGCGCGTGAGCTGCCGCGTGAGCTGTTGGAGCTGGCGGATTACATCACGCCGAATGAGACCGAGTTCGCCGAGCTGTCCGGAACGTCTGCGGAGACTGAGGCGGAGCTGCGCGAAACGATCTCCACGTGGCAATCACAGGTTGGCAGTCGCGTAATCGTTACGCGCGGCGGAGCTGGATGTTCTTTCCTCGGCGTCGACGGTCAATTGCTGACCGCTTCCGCACCGAAAGTGGAGGTCGTGGATACGACCGGAGCCGGTGATACGCTGAACGCTGCGCTTTGCGTGAAGCTGGCGGAGCTGATTGGGGAGCGTGGCGAGCTACGCCAGGTGAATGAGGTTAGTTTGGGGGCAGCTCCAGTCGGAGACGCCGAGCTGCTGGAGTCGCTGCGCTTCGCCGTACAAGCGGCGTCCCTGGCGGTTACCCGCTTCGGCGCGCAGGACGGGCTTCCTTCGCGGGACGAGGTTGAGCAGGCTCTGGCCTTGGCGGCGGGGGCTTCGGGCGAGTAAGCCAGAACTGCTAGTTAGCGCGTAAGCGAAGAGCGGATGTTGCTGGTTAGTGTGGTCAGCGAACGAAGAGCGGATGTTGCTCATTTGAGTGAGCAGCGAGCGAAGAGCGGATGTTGCTGTTTAGCTTGGGCAGCGAGCGAAAAGTGGATGTTGCTGTTTAGCTTGATCTTGAGTAGTGGAGCGCCCCCGGGGGGCGCTTTTCTTGTTTCAGAACGATATAAAATTTGATGAATTGCTTCGAAAGCGGTCCCAACGAACAAAGTAAGTAGTCGAAGTTACTTGAACGCGCCGGAAGCGGCCTCAACGAACAAATCAAGTAGTCGAAGTTACTTGATCGCACCGAAAGCGGCCTCAACGAACAAATCAAGTAGTCGAAGTTACTTGAACGCGCCGGAAGCGGCCCCAGTGCGCAAAGCAAGTAGTCGAAGTTACTTGAACGCGTCAAAAGCGGCCTCAACGATCAAATCAAGTAGTCGAAGTTACTTGAACGCGCCGGAAGCGGCTCCAACGATTAAAGTAAGTAGTCGAAGTTACTTGAACGCGCCGGAAGCGGCTCCAACGATTAAAGTAAGTAGTCGAAGTTACTTGAACGCGCCGGAAGCGGCCTCAACGAACAAATCAAGTAGTCGAAGTTACTTGAACGCGCCGGAAGCGGCCTCAACGAACAAATCAAGTAGTCGAAGTTACTTGAACGCGCCGGAAGCGGCCTCAACGATCAAATCAAGTAGTCGAAGTTACTTGAACGCGCCGGAAGCGGCCTCAACGATCAAAGCAAGTAGTCGAAGTTACTTGAACGCGCCGGAAGCAGCTCCAACGATTAAAGTAAGTAGTCGAAGTTACTTGAACGCGCCGGAAGCGGCCTCAACGATCAAATCAAGTAGTCGAAGTTACTTGAACGCGCCGGAAGCAGCTCCAACGATTAAAGTAAGTAGTCGAAGTTACTTGAACGCGCCGGAAGCGGCCTCAACGAACAAATCAAGTAGTCGAAGTTACTTGAACGCGTCAAAAGCGGCCTCAACGATCAAATCAAGTAGTCGAAGTTACTTGAACGCGCCGAAAGCCACTCCGATGAGCAAAGCAAGAAATCGAAGTTACTTGAACACGTCAAGTGATCGTACCACCAGTAAAGCGGGGAAGTAGACGAACAGATCGGACAACCAGATCGGACAACCAGCTTTAGCTTAGGTGAAACAAACAAAAAAGCGCCCGGCCAAGGCCGAACGCTACTGCAGTTAGATTGGGAAAACAGTTGCATATTGTCCAAAGCTATACGTGGCTACAACTAATCCCCTACGATGACAGGGGGTACTTCTCATTTTCGATGAAGACTTGTGTAATGATGCTCGCTGTAGAAAGCTTTCGTCTAAGCAGATCGCTTAGAAGGCCGCACTCAGTTAACTTGGTTTTTAATTCTTCACGAACAAGGACTGCCATCCTTCAATCATCTCCCTGGAGGGTTGACTGAATGCCTTCATGTTTATCTCGTTGCGAATTAGCTGAATTTCAAAAAGAAGCAACCTTATCGTTTGCGCTTATCTCGAGGTTTCGTATCAGGCATCGAAGGGATGAAGGAACTGCGCATAACGGCTCTGCGACGATCTTCGGTAGCTGCCAGCAACTGGTTCAAGTTCATCTTCCTTACCTCCTGATTAATTAATATGCCTTATTTTAACACAGGCTTATCAGGAAAGGAACACGGTCAAGCAGCAGCAACCCAGGCTCCATCTGCGTGCTGCTCAATGCTAAATCAAGCTAGATTCCGCTTAGGAGGCCCCTTGAGCGAGGTGTCGCGGGACGGATAACGCGTGCACCAGAGTACCCACCAGATGAGTAGCGGCTGTGCAGCGGCCCGCAACCATAGGGCAGTATAGGAAGCGGATTCGCTGCCGGGAGCCGGTATGCCTTTTGCGGCTGCATAGAGATTGGCAGGGAATATAAGCACCAGATACAGTGCGGTAAAAAGGCCGGTCCAGCCTCTAGTGGCTGGAATAAGGATGAGTATAGCGATAACCAGCTCCAATATAGCTGTAGCGTAGATGATTTCTAAGCGCAGAGGCACCCAGTCTGGCAGCATTGCGGCAAATCCGTCCGGCTCACGGAAATGGTAGACGCAAGCGCTTGTCATCAGCACAGCGAACAGGATCAGACCGATCATGCGAGGCCAGGTCGTTTGAAAATAATTCAAGTCCGAGGCAGAAGTCATGGTGAGCTCTCTCCTTTGGCATGAAGGCGTGAAGGCAAAATCAGATTCGGTATCTCGCGAAAGGCTCTCCATATCGGAAAGGCCGGCTAATTCGCTCAAGTTCATCCTGAATCGCGGGATCGGCAGCTAGCTCAAGGCTGCGCAGGTTCGCCTCTAGCTGACTTACACTCGTAGCTCCGGCAATAACGGATGAAACAGCAGGTTTATCCATTAGCCAGCGGATAGACAGGGCGGCGGGCTCGCAGCCGGCTTCCTCCGCCAGCTCCATCACATCCTGTCCGAGGCCAATGACATCTCCCTTGAGAAGACGACCGAAGGAGGAGTCCTTTTCCAAGCGTGAACCCGATGGAGCATCGGCTCCGGCGGCATATTTTCCGGTTAGAATACCACCTGCCAGTGGAAAATATGGGATAAGCCCAATTCCCTGATCGAGGCAAAGCGGGACAAGCTCCAACTCCGGCGTGCGGTCGGCTAATGAGTAGCTTGTTTGGATCGATACGTATTTTTCTAACTGTAGCCTGTCGCTGATGCCAAGCGCCTTCATTAGCTCCCAGGCTTGATAGTTGGAGGCGCCGATGTAGCGGACTTTTCCGGAGCGCACCATGTCATCCAGCGTGCGAAGTGTTTCTTCTAGCGGCGTGTCGGGATCAAAGGTATGGATTTGATACAGATCTACATAATCGGTGCCAAGGCGGCGCAGGCTTCCTTCCAGCTCTTTCAACAGATGGCTGCGAGAAGCACCGCGGTTGCCCGGACCGTCGCCTGTCGGTAGTCCGGCTTTAGTTGTGAGGACAGCGTCCGACCTGCGTCCGGCCAAAGCTTTGCCGATAATCGTTTCGCTGCGTGTTCCTGCATAAATGTTGGCAGTATCCATAAACGTAATGCCGCTGTCGAGCGCCGCATGGATGATGCGGATGCTTTCTTCTTCGTCCGTACGCTTGCCGAACGCATTTGTGCCGAGCCCGAGCGCCGATACATGCAGTCCGCTGCCGCCCAATTTGCGATAAGTCATGACCATGCTGATCTTCCTCCTAGGTATTGTTCATGAATATTCCAATGGCTCCAATCCATACTAACGCTAGGAACATCAGCCAGAAAGGTGGAGCTGTTTATGTATGCCCGATTGAAAAAACGCCTGCAAAATCTGATGAGGCGAAGCCGCAGAACGGGGGCGCTGCTGGGCTGTTCGCTTGCAGCATGCGGACTCGCAGGCGCTGCGGTAATCGCTGCCGCCGCTGCGCCAGCCGCCGCGGCCAGCCAAGCTAGAATCTCGGCAGATTCAGCCGCCGCCGCGGCCAGCCAAGCTAGAATCTCGGCAGATTCAGCCGCCGTTGCGGCAATTCCTACCGATATAACTGCCGAGCTAACCGTGGCAACTTCTGCTGTCCCAGCCGCCGTCTCGGTTGCGCAGCCCGTGGCAACTTCTGCTGTCCCAGCCGCCGTCTCGGTTGCGCCGTCCATTGTCACAGCAGCTATAGCTGCGGCGGCTCCTTTTCAGCTCGATAAGGATATCGTGCCAGAAAATGCGCAGTCTGGCGCGGCGGAGCTGGCCAAAAACGCAGACTGCGTAGTCGTCGGCCGCTTCTCGGAAGCGGACCGGATGGTTCCGACCGGTAAAAGCGCTCCGCAAGGCCGCCTCGTTAATTTTGTACAAACCTTCACCGTACGCAAACTGATCAAGGGCAACGCAGGAGGGCAAGTGACCGTCATTACAACGGGAATTGAACCCTTGCCACCGCCTTCTCAGCTGGAAGCGAACGAGCGATACCCAGGGGCGTGGGCCACTGGTCCGGATTACTTGCTCTTTTTGCGAAAGCTGGAAGGATCGGATGAGTATGCCCCACTCGGGATGCTGCAAGGCGTCTATCCCATTCAGGGAGGTCGCACAATCAGCATTGAAGGCAAAGGCTTTTCGCAGCTGAATGGCCTTCCTGAGCCCGGCTTGCAGAACATCATAAACGGATTGCTTGGACAGGAATGATGCCTTCTGGGACCGCAATCGCAACCGCAACCTGTATGAACAGCAGCCCATGGGCAGAAACAAGCATGTACCAGTAGCTCGTCAGCCAGAAACAACCATGCTCTAAATAGTCGCAAGCCAACAACGGGAATGTTCCAGTAGCCAGCGTGGAGTAAGCAGGAGGCCAATTCTGGCCGAAGCCAGAATAGGAATCGGCAAGGAACGGGCAGCTGCTTCCCGTCTGGACGGGACGGTTTTGCCAACGATTATACCATAACTGTCCGCCTGAGGCGTGCCGCTGCGAGCAGTTGGAGTGCTCAGGCTTTTGTTCGGACGGGAGCAGGGAGGCGGTTCGCTAGCCGGAAAAATGGCATAGCCGATGCGCTGTCCCTCGGAGATGCCGAGCCGAAGCGCGGTTGCAGCATGCCGAAGGAGGAAATTGTGGTATCCGGCGGGAGAAGTAAGGTTACATGCCCGTCAGGTAAAGCCTGTGCGACGCCTTGAGCTGCGTCATACTCGCAGCCGGAAGCACCGGATACGAGCAATAGACGCTGACCCTGTTGCAGCCGGAGCGATTGTAAAAGAGGAAGCAAGCCCGGCTGCTCCCGCCTGGCAAGCAAAACAGTTCCGGGGAAGCGGCGAACCGGAGCTGAATTTGCTTTTATTGCTGCTGGGCTTGTATTTATTACAGCTGGATTGGCATTTATCGCTGCTGGCAGCGATTTTGAAACAGCATATGCCTTGAATACTGCGACGTTTTTTTTTGGCTCGATCAGGGAGTTTGAAATAGAAGCTTCCCGACTTTTCTTGAGTTCACTAGCGCTTGCAGCGACGGGAATTGACAAGCCACGAGCTTCCCAGCGGGCGATGAGAGCGGTCAGGAACAGGCGGATGTCGCTTTGTATCCATAACATATTCGGATTGCCGGGTGGTAAAACGCGGATGTCTACGCAAGCGCCGGCCGTTTGGTAGGGGAGCTGTTCGCAGCCGAGGGTGAGCACGTAATCGACTGTTCGGGCATTCGGAGCATTGGGAAATAACAGGCCAATGCTCTGCCTGTCATCTGTCGGAAGTGTATCAAGTCCTCCTGGTGTAGCTGCTGTCGGGATGCCGGTGAGTCGCATCAGCTGCTTCAACTCGGCGGAGGCACCAGAATGGCGGACACCGCCGCCAACTACAAGAAGCGGGCATTTGGCTCGGTATAGGCCGTTCATAATTCGGTCTAGCTCTATGTCGTGGATCGGAGGTTCGGAATCGAGCAGTTGAAAAAAGTCTTCACTCTCCTCATATCCACCGAAGGAGGAAGCAAGCTGCAAGTTGCGGCAAACAAGTGGTGGTGAGAGCTCGACGAGCACAGGCCCTCGGCGCCCGCCTCCGGCTGCGAGATAATAGGCCTTCTCGAGCTGGAGCAGGTTGGCCGCTTCTTCATCCAGCGCTGTGGTCCATTTGAAGGGGCAACTGCTTTGGCGGACTGTCGCAGTGGAATCGGCTTTGCCGTGGCTTGCGCTTGGTTTGATAAGTAGCAGCGGGAGGCTGGATAAGGCAAAGCCTTCTACGGCGCTGATCTCAGAGGGGGATAGCTCAGCGCTTGTCCCGATTGCTGCCGAGGGTACGCCGTCGGAAGCGAGCGCGTAACCCTCAGCGGCGCTGAGGGCCGCGAGTAGACTGGATCTTCCGTGAACGGAAATTCCAGCTTTGCGAGCGGTTGCGATAAGGGAGCAACCCAATGGTGTTTCTGATGTGCGGTCGTAAAATAGTTGCCTCAGCCCTTTGGCTGCCCATACTGTCATGATGCTGTCCGACCCATTCATTGGCTGCTTTCCTTCCTTTCGCTTGAAAACTTCGCGGCGGCATTGCGCTTCAGGCGCGACCGGCAACTGGAAGCGGCCTTTAGACTTCTATTTGTTACCATATGAAGCGGTCAGCGGGTTGGAAAGGGACATCCGGCGGGGCTGGAAAAAGAAGGGCGGCGGAGAAAGTGGTGGTGCCTCGGCAAAGCGGAGAAAGCGGCGCAGTAGGCTAGTGAAATCCCTCTCGCCAAGGCGATGATAGCGGCGTTTCCAGCAAGTTAAAGCCCCTAAGTCAAGGCGGCAAAGTGACGCTGCAGGCAAAAAAAAGCCCCTTCGCCAAAGTGGTGAAAGCGTTGCAGTATGGCAAAAAAAAGCCCCTTCACCAAAGTGGCGAAAGGGGCAGGCTTTACCAGGTGCGCGGACCGATCAGGTCGGTCACGGTTGTTGTTTTGGGATATGACTTCGTAAGTCCCATGCCGCTGCGGGCCTGGGTACGAATAGCCGTAAGATTCGAGCTTGAGTAGAAGAACAGCATCTTCTCGTCCCTGCGGTCAGCAGGCTTCACCGGCTTGTCGTACAGTACAAAGGCTGCCCAGGCATCGGCGATATCCTCCTGTACCTGATAGGCGCTTGCTTCGCGGAAGAACAGCTTCGTATATAACGTTGTCATCGGTTTGCCAGCGCGGGCCGCCGATATAACCTCTGGCGTCCAGAACTTGGTATAAAATCGGGTCATGAGCGAGTTCTTGTGGTAATAGGCCCACTGGCTGCTGCCGGCGGCTGGACCGGCGAATGCGGAACCGAGCATCCCTCCGCCGCCATCTAGTCCACTGGATGCGCTGCCGATATGGTCGAGCTCCGCTCCAGCCGGACCTTGCTGGGTGACAAGCTTGCCAAGCTCGCGAACGAGCGCCCAGCGTGTCTTTTCCTTCGCAGTTGGAGTGAGGTCGGAGGGATCGATTACGAGCCTGACCTGACCTTTGCCGAGTGTCTCGACACGGGAGATTCCGCCGCGATGAACTTCAAGCCGTAGCTGCTTCACCAGTGACAGATAGGACTTTGGATAGATCAAGCGTACCTGCTTCCAAAGCTGATCGGCGGCAGTTTGCTGCGCGGATGTCATCGCATAACCCGTTTCTTTGCGAGCCTTCAGTAATCCATCAACCGTGATGTCATAGAGGCCGACGGAAAAAGAAGAGCCATAGATCTCGCCGCTCTTCACGCCGATGCGGCTCAGCTCGGTTGCGGAGAGCGCTTCGATAGAATCGAGAATTTCCTCATGAGTGGCTAACATCTCAGTGTAGCGTCCCTGCTCGTACTGCTGGAAGGCGAGGTTAGCCTTTTCTTCTAGACGGTTGTAAGTCGATGCGGACAAAATGGGCTTCGCTTTCGAGAGAAAACCCGTTATGCCCTTAAAGTAAGTCGTTGCGTGCATCGTCGAGCCTGCATTCGAGCCGGAACCACCGGCGTTGCCGTTGCTGGACCCGGAACCTGAGCCTGAGCCGGCATTACCATTACTGGAACCCGAACCGCTGCCGGCGTTACCATTACTGGAGCCTGAGCCGCCGCCAACGTTACCGTTGCCCGTCCCAGCATTCCCGCCGTCTCCTGCGGAGCCTCCCGTCATACGGCGGGCTCCCGCATAACGCTCCTGCCAATAAGGCGAGCTGAGTGCGGACAGCTTCACGCCGTCCACTGTGGCAGCCGCGAACTCGCGGTTGCCGATGTAGATACCAGCAAAGCTGACAGAGCCGTTATTATGGAAAAAGACGGCGTCGCCAGGGAGCAGCAGGCTCTGTCCGCCAACTGGCGAACCGCTCTTGAACTGTTCCGCTATCGTGCGGGGCAGTTCAATCTCCGCGGCGGAATTGCGGTAAATATAATAGAGGAAGCCGGAAGCATCCAAACCTGCTGGAGAGCTTCCGCCATATTTATATGGCGTGCCGAGATAGTCGAGCGCGTAATCGGCGATTGCTCCTCCGAGCGCTTGCAAGCTAAGCGGTCCCTTTTCGGAGATGGGGGAGTCGGATTCGGCTGACAGAATGCTTACGTTTCCGTCTGTTGTTTTCCCCGCCGACGAATCGGCAGTACCGCCGCCCGTTGCGGCTGGAGCTATTGTTGATGGGGCCATGCCCGCCAGTATGCGGGCTGTATCGGCATCGGCATAGGGAGCGGATGAAGCGCCGTGAGCGTCCGGTCCTGGAATGTTTTTTGCTCCTGATGAAAGTCTTGAGGGCTCCGCATAAACGGTTCCTCCTGCTGCTGCAAGCATGGCAAAAGCGGTTCCGGTCCATATCAAACGTCGCATGATCTCACTCCTGGTCCTAGTCTAGGTGCAATTGAATAGGCAAAATTCGCCAAAGTCTCCCGTATTATAACAGGATAATAGTTAGTGTTAATCGGACTTGCGACACATGAAATCTTTTATATCGATTTAATTCAATCAGCATCTAAAGTCCTTTATCTCGTCTTTAAAATAAATCCACGACCTTTCTTTCCTAAGATAATAGAAGTTTAATGGAAAAACTGAGTCTATAGGAGTGGGACTTGCGACATATTGGCGCAAAAAAGCGAGACAGAATTACATGGAAAAACAGTTCCAGCGATGGCGGATTAGGTTATAATGGTGGAATACATAGGCCCGTCTCTTCCTTGCCGGATTTTCTTGGCTTGGAGGGATTGACAGGCCGCAGGAGGAGGTAAGACTGCAGCATGAATCAGGTACCGGTCATTTCATTCCGGGGAGTAACCAAGCAATTTGAAGACGGGGTTCCCGTGTTGAATGATGTCTCTTTCGACATTGAGCGAGGCAAATTCTACACGCTTCTGGGCCCGTCAGGCTGCGGCAAAACGACCATTCTCCGGCTCATCGCCGGATTCATGGAGCCGACAAGCGGAGAAATTCGCATGGACGGCAAGCTTATTAATGACGTTCCCGCCAATAAGCGGCAGGTCAATACGGTTTTTCAGGACTACGCGCTGTTCCCGCATCTGAACGTTTTTGATAATGTTGCCTTCGGCCTGCGCATCCGCAAGCTCAAAAAGGACGATATCGAAAGAAAGGTCAAGGAAGCACTGCGCTTTGTCAATTTAGAGGGTTATGAAAAGCGGGAGATCCGCGAGATGTCCGGCGGCCAGCGCCAGCGCGTAGCGATCGCCAGGGCGATCGTCAACGAGCCGAAGCTGCTGCTGCTCGACGAACCGCTGTCAGCGCTTGACCTCAAGCTGCGCACGGAGATGCAATACGAGCTCAGAGAGCTGCAGCGGCGGCTTGGTATTACGTTTATTTTTGTTACGCATGATCAGGAAGAAGCTCTCGCCATGTCGGACGAGATTTTCGTGCTCAACAGGGGCAACATCGAGCAGAGCGGAACACCGACGGATATTTACGATGAGCCGATCAACCGCTTTGTGGCGGACTTTATCGGGGAGTCGAATATTGTGCCTGGGCGGATGCTGGAAGACTTCCGCGTGGAATTCGCGGGCAAGGCGTTTGAATGCGTGGACGGAGGGCTGCGGCGAGGGGAGCCGGTTGAGGTTGTACTGCGTCCCGAGGATTTGCAGATCACTCCTGCGGGAGCTGGCAAGCTTTCGGCAACGGTGGACACACAGTTGTTCCGCGGCGTTCATTACGAGATCATTTGCATGGATGACGCTGGCAACGAGTGGATGGTCCATTCGACGCGCAAAGCGATCGTAGGCGAAGTCATCGGCTTGGACTTCGACTCAGAGGCGATTCAC
The DNA here is from genome assembly GCF_002233675.1 of Paenibacillus herberti. GTDB lineage: Bacteria > Bacillota > Bacilli > Paenibacillales > Paenibacillaceae > Paenibacillus_O > Paenibacillus_O herberti. The sequence goes on from NZ_NMUQ01000003.1 coordinate 307,132, forward strand.
GTCATGCGCTTTGGTGAGTCCGAAGAGGACTTTGACCGCCGTCTGGAGGCGTACGGGGAACTGGACGAGGAAGAGGAGCTGGATACAAATAGTTCCATTTCCCAGGGGGCCAGCACGGCCCGAGTTCAGACAACCGATCTAGGCGCGGCCGGAGCTGCGAAGGAGCCATCCCGCAGTGACAGCGGGCCGATGACTGGACCGTCTTCCGCTCAGACGGGCCGGCCGGGAGGGAATAGCTAGTGCCCGTTCGGAGCCGCAACTTTTTCCTCGTACCCTATATGCTGTGGATCATCCTGTTCGTGGCGGCGCCGATCGCGCTGATTGCGTACCGGTCGTTCTTCGACGTCGAGGGCTCATTGACGCTGGACAACTACGCGCGCTTCTTCACGCCGGTTTACTTGCGGATGACGTTCAGCTCGTTTTGGTACGCTTTTCTAATCACATTGTTCTCCCTTTTGATTGCCTATCCGGCGGCTTGGCTGTTGACGCGGACAAAACATAAACAGTTATGGCTGCTGCTCATCATTTTGCCGACCTGGATCAATTTGCTGCTCAAAGTGTACGCGTTTCTCGGCATTTTTGGCACATACGGTGCGATCAACAAGTTTTTGGAATGGATCGGCATCGGCACACAGCAAATTCTGTTCACCGACTTCAGCTTTGTGTTTGTGTCGGTTTATATTTTCATTCCGTTCATGATCCTGCCGATCTTCAACGCGCTTGAGGAGCTGAATCCATCGCTCGTGTTCGCTGCGCGCGATCTCGGTGCTTCCGCGTGGACGACGTTCCGCAGAGTTGTGTTCCCGCTGACGCTTGATGGTGTAAAAGCGGGCTGCCAGGCGGTGTTCATCCCCGCGCTGTCGCTGTTCATGATTACGCGGCTCGTCGCCGGCAACCGGGTTATTACGCTCGGCACGGCGATCGAGCAGCATTTTCTCGTGACGCAGGACTGGGGCATGGGCTCGACAATTGCCGTGTTCCTGATCATCGTCATGGTGCTGATCATGTTTGCAGCCGGACAGAGAAAGGCGGGATCTAGATGATCGAAGCCCGCAAATGGCGCTGGTCCCATCTGTACCTAATCGCTGTATTCGCGGTTATGTATGCGCCAATTTTCTATCTGATGTTCTATTCGTTCAACAGCGGCGGCACTATGCACGGCTACGAAGGTTTCACGCTGGACTGGTACCGCGAAGTATTCGCCGATACCCGTCTGCTGATCATCGTGTTGAATACGCTCGTTATCGCCCTGTTGTCGGGGCTGCTGTCCACAGTGCTCGGCGTAATGGGTGCACTGGCGATTTATGAGGTGCGCCGCCGGCGCACCAAAAACACGCTGCTCAGCTTCAACAACGTGCTGATCGTCAGCCCTGATGTGATTATCGGTGCTTCGTTTCTGATCATGTTCACGATGATCGGCATCAAGCTCGGTTTCATCTCCGTGCTGCTGTCGCATATCGCGTTCAGCGTACCGATCGTTGTTCTGATGGTGCTGCCTAAGCTGCAAGAGATGAGCACTTCGCTCATCGATGCGGCGCGCGATCTCGGCGCTAATCGCTGGCAGGTGTTGACTGGTGTTGTGCTGCCGTTCATCCGCCCGGGTATATTCGCTGGCTTTTTCATGGCGCTGACCTACTCGTTGGATGACTTCGCCGTGACGTTCTTCGTGACGGGCAACGGCTACTCCACCCTCTCGGTGGAAATCTATTCACGCGCCCGGCAGGGCATCTCACTGTCGATTAATGCTCTGTCCACGCTGATCTTCCTATTCACGACTCTGCTCGTAGTGGGGTATTATTTCATTACCCGGCGCAGCGCAACAGGTGCGCAGTCTGCTGCGGGACGCGGCGGATCAGCCGCCGGAGCCGGAAAGGGGGGAGCGCGATGAAAAGCCTGATTCGTTCGTTCGCGGCAATTCTCGTGGCTGCCCTCGGCTGCCTCTACCTGGCTACTTATCTTAATACCAGCGAGGGTTATTCCGGCTCTAATACGCTGACGATTTACAATTGGGGCGACTATGTTGATCCCGAGCTGCTCGAGAAGTTCCAGAAGGAAACGGGCATTACGGTTATCTACCAGACGTTCGACTCCAATGAAGCGATGATGACCAAAATCCAGCAGGGCGGCACGACCTATGATGTAGCGATGCCCTCGGAGTATGCGATTGACAAAATGAGGCAGGAAAACCTGTTGCTCCCGCTGGATCAAGCCAAGCTGCCCAATCTGAAGCATATCGACGAACGCTTCCTGGATCTGGGCTTCGACAAGGGCAATAAGTATTCCGTGCCTTACTTCTGGGGCACGGTAGGCGTTGTATTCAATCCGGAGCTTGTGCCCGAGGGATTGACGTTTGACAGCTGGGATGATCTGTGGGACCCGCGGCTTGGCAACAGCCTTATGTTGGTCGATGGAGCTCGCGAGGTGATCGGCTTTGGACTCAACAGTCTCGGCTACTCGCTTAACGATACGAATGAAGCTCATCTGCAGGAAACGTTAGCCAAGCTACAAACGCTCACGCCCAATGTGAAAGCGATCGTTGGCGACGAGATCAAGATGCTGCTAGCAGGCGAGGAAGCCGCTGCTGGAGTGGTCTGGTCGGGCGATGCCGCAGAGATCATGGACGAGAACGATAAGCTCGACTATGTAATCCCTAAGGAAGGGTCCAACGTTTGGTTTGACAACATGGTCATTCCCCGGACGGCGAGCAATCTGGATGGAGCACATAAGTTCATGAACTTCATGCTTGATCCCGCAAATGCTGCCCAAAATGCCGAGTACGTCGGTTACTCCACGCCGAATAAGGATGCAATTCCGTTGCTTCCGGAGGAGATTTCCTCCGATGAGCGCTTCTATCCGCCGGCTCAACTGACCTCGCGGCTTGAGGTTTATAACAACCTCGGCAAGCGCATGTTGTCGCATTACAACGAGCTGTTCCTAGAGTTTAAAATGCATCGAAAGTAAGCGGGGGCGGGTCGTAGCCCCATCCGCATAGCGACGCCGCAACAGCCATCCCGCTGTTGCGGCGTTTTCTTTTTCCAGAGCGCATCCTAGCTGTCAAAAGATGAGCCGCGTTGACAAAGCGAAAAGGGGCTGGGATAATATTGAGAATGATTATCAATTGGGAAATAATAATGACTCAAATAGGAATTCACGAGGAGGTTGTTCAATGGAAGCAGGTTTAACTTCTCCTCCGTCTGGAACGCTGCTCGGTATGCCGACTCGCTTGCATAAGCTGGAGGGAAAGGAACTGGAAGCGGGTGATCAGGGTTCATGCAGCCTGCTTTTTGTCTTATGGCGAGGCAGTTTACAGCTGCAATATGCAGAAGAAGATGATGGGATAGTGAATATGCCACTTAGGCTGGAGGCTGGCGAACTGTTGCTGCTTCCGCCCGGGCGTCCTATTAGGCTTGAGGCGACCGCGCCTCTTGCAACAGAAGGTATGCTTCTTGAGCTGGAGCTGTATGGCTCGGATAGCTTTGATGGTTTGCATGTGTCGCAGAGCGGACTACGGCTCAAACAGGCGGACGAAGGTTTGCTTGCAGCGGCCAGGCAGCTGCTTCACGGCTGGAGCTTGACCCGGCAGCAGCCGTGGCAGCTTCAGGCATTATTCGTCGAACTGATGCGCCGTGTGTATGAGGCGGCTGAGCGAAACGATAAGGGACTGGAAGCATGGATGGAAGATAGCCTTGCCTATATTCAGGCCCATTATCAGGGGGAACTGAGCCGCGATCTGCTGGCCAGGCGGGCTGGGGTCAGCCCGGAGCATTACTCTCGTTGTTTCCGCGCCTGGACAGGATCGACTTTGACTAATTATCTGTCGCTGCTGCGCGTGCGCCGTGCTCAAGAGCTGCTGCTGTCGGGACAGGGGAGCACTTTGAACCAAGTCGCGCGTGAGGTCGGGTATAGTGAAGGCTTGTATTTGAGCCGGAAATTTAAGCAAGTAACAGGCATGTCCCCTTCCCGCTACAGGAAATCTGTCTTACGTACGGCGGCGCTGAACATCAACCACAGCGCTTCTCTATGGGCGCTGGGTGTTGAGCCGCAGTGGGGTGTATTCTCCGATTGGTTCGCCGGGTCGCAGGGAGCGCGGGCGAATCACTCTGCGGATCAGCTGCTGGCAGGACGGGAAGGGCTTGATGGACTGGAAGGGCTTCAAGGACTGGAAAAAATGCGGGCTTCAAGCGAACAGCCGGATGTCATTTTGAGCTATGAGCTGTCCGAACCCGCGGGCAGGCTGCTCGAGCTTGCTCCTGTTGTGCAGCTGTCACATCTCCGAATGAGTTGGCAAAGCCAGTTCCGCCTAATTGCCGATATTATCGGGCGTCGCAGTCAAGCGGAGGAACTGCTCGGACCAATCGGTGAAGCAGCCGATCACTTGCGTCATCGATTATCGCAGCGTTATGGAACGGCGCGAAGCGCGGTCATCTGGGAGATCGGTCGTGACAATAAAGCGTACGCGATCGCCGCAAGTCATGGAAGGGGAGGGCAGCTTTTGTATGGAGAGCTCGGCTTGCGGATGCCTCAGGCTTTGCTGGAGTTAGGTGCGGAACGGACAGGTTTTGTGGAAATAACAATAGAAGACATCGCTCAATACGATGCGGATTTTATTATCATTACGGGACCTCCTAGCTGTAGGCAAGCGGCTCGCAAGCTAGGGGACATTTTTCGCTCGGAGCAGTGGCTCGGTCTGGAAGCGGTGAGAGCCGGCAATGCCCATTTGCTGGAGGCGGCGGATCTGTTCCACGGGTATGATCCCCTGTCCAGTCGGGAGCAGCTTCGCGTCCTGAAAAGGACATTGCTCTAATCCATCGGATCACAAAAGTCCATCCTGTCTTATCATGGACAGGCATGGTCAAAGGCTGCCGAGCTGTGTACCCTTAATTGAGAATCAATATCAGTTAGACATGGGGGCTTATGGATATGAAGAAGCGATTGGGTCAAGCAGCGAAAACAAGGAGTAGAACAGGACGAACAATGCTGCTGCTTGGCTGTGCGCTGCTGCTTATCGTGCTTACTGCATGCGGAGGCGGCTCGGATTCGACAACGAATGGAGCTAACCAGACGGCGACAACAAATAGCGCAACGAATGGAAGTAATCAGGCGGCGAATGCGGGAGGAGCAACGAATGCTGGAGAAGCAGGAGTGTCACCATCTCCGTCCCCGGCGGCTGAATCGTCCGAGTTTAAAAAAATAAAAACCGTAAGCGGCGAAATCGAAGTCCCCGTAAATCCGAAACGAATTGTAGCGGAGGAATATTTGGGCAGCTTGATCCCGCTGGGAGTCATTCCGGTCGGAGCGCCTGGACTGACGCTGCAAAACCTCTACTTTAAGGACGCGCTTAAAGGAGTTGCGGATACGGGAACCTATGGCAAGATGAACCTTGAGAAAATCGTTGAGCTGAATCCAGACCTGATCCTTTCCTCGAGCAGCGACAATTATGCTCAATTGAGCAAAATCGCGCCAACGGTCGTTGTTCCTTACGGTAATCTGAAAAATGCGCATGAGGAGTTGACCTATTTTGGAGAGCTGCTTGGCAAGCAAGAGGAAGCAGAAGCTTGGCTGAAAAATTATGATGCTCGCATTGCTGCTGCCAAAGAGCGGGTGGATAAGGCTGTACCGGCAGGAGCGAGCTTCTCGATCCTTGAAATTGCGGATAAAACGATATATACGTATGGAGACAACTTCGGCCGGGGCGGACAGCCGATCTATCAGGCGCTGGGTCGTAAGCCTCCTGCCAAAGTGGCGGGAGTGATCATGGAAAAGCAGTGGGCTGAGCTAAGTCAGGAAATGGTTGCGGAGTACGCTGGCGACTACTTAATCATTACCTCAAACAGCCGAACACTGGAAGAACTGAACAAGGATCCACTGTGGAGCACGCTGCCTGCCTTCAAGAACGGAAAGGTTTATGTTTGGAAGGAAGAGCGCTCTTGGTACTATGATCCCATTGCCGTACTTTCCCAGACGGAAGAGCTGGCCAATTGGCTCGCCCCTGCAAATTAAGTCCGGAGTAGATGAGAGCTGTCGGCGGCTCAGTGACTTAGTGATTTAGTCGTCGAGAGGAAGAGGGATCTCCTTGAACCAGAGTTTGTGGCCGGTATCCATTTCGTTTCCGTGTGCGTAATACAGTCGTACCTTTTGGACGTCCGTCCCCGGCGGAAAGGAGAAGGAAACCGTTTCCGGCTGCCGCGCGTTGACGGGAATCATATAAGCAGGAGCGCCTTCTGGAGCATCCGGCGACGATTTTAAATAGCTGGAAATGCTGCTGCGCAAATAGCTTGTTACCGAGTTTTCTTGCAGCGGCTGCGGCTGGGCTTCGAGCGGTTTTGTTCCATAAGGCAGGTAAAACAGGATGTGATCCTGTCCGCTGTTGTCAGAATCCCACTGGCGAATCCATTGGAAGCGGATTTCATACTTTGCTTTTTGCTGGCTTACGCTGAATTTGATGTCCTTCGGCTTGGCCGGGTTGTCGTCTGTAGCAAGGATAAATTGGAACAGAAAATGCCATAACACGGCGAAGCCAAGAAGAAGAAACAAAAGAATAGCGATAAATGAAGGACTTATAATCAGCAGCGTCCTGGCAAAACCGGGCAGTCGACTGTTTTCGCCGTCTGAAGGTTCTCTTTTGAGATCATGCAGATGCAGCAAGCGGAAGAGGAGCCAGTTTGCTGCCGCGACGAGCAGCAGGATAACTGCAACGAAGATGAGGATAAAAAACATCGGACTCATGATGAGAAACTCCCCTTTGTAACCTTTGCTGGTATGGATTGATTTGATGAAATTATTTCTAGTATTGAACGCCTTGATGCGTCAAATGGTTTTAATGGCCACGAAGACCGGTAGCTTTACCACCACCGCCTAACGAAAAAAGCTTGCTCCCTGCCCATTCAGCGGGGAAGCAAGCTTTTTGCGGTGGAATGGGATTACCGGACCGAATACAAAGAAGGACAGCTCCCATAGTTGCTTTTTCTCGCAGGTTAAAATGGTAAGTAGGAAACTAACCATTTCAGAGCTGCAAAGCAAAGGGAGCCGTCCTACTATGCAGTCTCTCCCCTAATTCATAGATTTATACCAAGCTATATAAGATGAATAAGGCTGGTTGGCGACATCATCCGATTGAGGTAGGATATAGTCTGGAGTAATTAATGGACGAGAGAAACGAGGTAACGGAACATGTCATCATCATCTTCTAATACAGCAGACGGCGTGGAGTCGGCATCCCCTGCGCCAGCGGCCCGCCGTTGGGGGCTGGCCATCATGCTCGGTTCGCTTACGGCCATCGGCCCATTTTCGCTGGATATGTATCTGCCTGCGCTGCCAGAACTGACTCGGGAGCTTGGCGCGACGGACTCGCTCGGTCAACTGAGCTTGACCGCTTGCCTGATCGGTCTGGCGCTCGGCCAATTGCTGGCTGGACCGCTCAGCGATGCTAGAGGCCGCCGAGGACCGCTGCTCGTTTCGCTCGGAATCTATGCAGCGGCTTCGCTGTTTAGCGCATTCAGCAGCTCGATCGCCATGCTGCTAGTATGCCGCCTCGTACAGGGGCTTTCCGGTGCAGCCGGTATCGTCATCGCGCGCGCGGTCGTCCGCGACTTGTATTCCGGCAAAGAGATGACGCGCTTTTTTGCCCAGCTCATGCTTATCAACGGCGCGGCGCCTATATTAGCACCGATCTTCGGCGCACAACTGTTACGGTTCGTGAGCTGGCGTGGAACATTCGTTTTCCTGGCGCTGCTTGGTGTTGTTTTATTCGTATCGGCTATGATTGCGCTGCCTGAAACACTGCCAAAAGAGCGCCGCGTCACCGGAGGACTGAAAGGGACGGTAGGCAACTTCGGCTTGTTCATAAAGGACCGCTCCTTCATGGGTGTTGTCTTGACGATGAGTCTTGTTTCCGGCGCTATGTTTGCGTATATTTCGGGGTCATCCTTCGTGCTTCAAGGTGTATATGATGTTTCTGCTTCTACGTATGGCTTTATTTTCGCTGCGAATGGCGTCGGCATCATCCTTGCATCACAGCTGACCGGCAGACTGGCGCTGCGTTATAGCACGGAGAGACTGTTCCGAATCGGTGTTCTGATTGCACTGTGCGGGGGCGTTTCGCTGCTGCTGTCTGCACTGCTGGATGTCGGACTATGGGCCGTGCTTGTCTCGTTATTCATCGTTGTGTCCAGCGTTGGTATCGTCGGCACCTGTGCTTCATCGCTAGCGATGGAAAATGCCGGCAGTGCCGCAGGCAGCGCCTCGGCACTGCTCGGAATGCTGCAATTCCTCGTCGGCGCGCTGCTCTCGCCGCTCTCTGGACTTGGCGGTAGCGGTAGTGCGCTGCCTCTTGCACTAGTTATCGCCTGCGCGCATGTACTGGCGCTGGCCTCGATGTTCCTGCTGCTCGGCCGCCAGAAAACGGCCCGGCAGTGAGCAATGCCATAAAGTGATGATCTAGCGGCGCCTTTGGGCGTCGTTTTTTTGTGCAACAACTCGCATCTGTCGCAACCTTTGCCGCTAAAAACATCCAGAAAACGGAACTTATCCTGCTACAGGATGAGATCGCGGGCCGACTTCGGTTGGAGGGCAAGTTCAATCTCGCGCCCCTTAAGCATGCCTGCAAACCATCCTATACTTAACATACAAATTAACCAAACGAGTCCGATTATGAAAGGATGGTTTGAAAGTTATGATGGAATTGTTCCGTAACCGCGCCTTTACCCGGCTATTTTTTGCTACAGTCAGTTCGCAGCTTTCTTCTACGATCGGCGCGATGGCATTCGCTTTTTATCTCCTAGACCGCTTCTCCAGTCAGCCGGCCTATGCTTCTATTGCCGAAATGTTATACTCGGCCCCAACGGTTCTTGTTTTCCTCTTCATCGGCGTGTTTGCCGACCGCTTCGACCGAAAGCGCATTGCTGAGAATACCGGATGGATTCGAGCCGTACTCTCAATCCTTATGCTGGCTGCTCTGGCCGCAAATGTATGGATCCCGATTGTGTTCCTGCTGCTGTTTCTGCGCAGCGCGGTAACCAAGTTTTATTTCCCAGCTGAAAGCGCTATGATCCAAGGGTTATTAAGAGAAGACCAGTATGTAAAGGCAGCTGGCCTCAACCAATCTTTAAATGGGGTTTTCACCCTGTTCGGTACGGGACTCGGAGCTCTTGTTTATCATTCGGTCGGCGTGCTCGGGGCTGTAACAATTGATGCGATTGGCTTCCTCATTACGGCTCTGTTGGTGCGTTCCGTTAGTGTACCGGTCCAAGTCAGGCTACCTAATGGCCCCACCTCGTTTTCCTCACTCAAAATGAAATCAATCTGGGGAGATTTCCGAGACGGCTTCCACTATATTGTCAGCAACAAACTTCTCTTGTCCCTGATCAGCGGCTTCGTTTTGTTCGGCCTAATCGGCGGTTCCTTCACGATGCTTCCGATGCTCACCATGAAATATGATTTGGCTCCTGACAAATATCCCTTTTTTGTTTCGCTCTACTCGGTGTTTCTTGGTGCAGGTTTCGTCGTTGGGAGTGCTCTCGGTTCCAAGCTGGTGGAAAAATTCAAGCTCTATCAAATTCTGATCAGCAGTTTATTTTTGACCGGCTTCTTAATCCTCTTGCTCGGTTTCACATCCTCTCCTTGGGCCTACTTGGTTTTAGCCTTCGTCACAGCCTGTATTTTGGCTCCGCTCAATATGGCTATCGGTGGATGGTTGCCTAAGCTGGTCGAACCTCATAAAATGGGCAGGGTTTCCGCTTGGATCGATCCCGTTATGATGGCTGGGCAAACGCTTATGCTGGGCTTGATTGCTTGGTTGTATCCGTCCTCTTTCACCCTGCTCGGACTTTATATATTCATTGCCGTTTTGTTGTTCCTGACTTCTCTGATTTATGTTTTGACACTGCCGAGATTCGCTCGTCAGGAAGAAAGTGCTCAAGGCCAGACAAAGCAAGGCGTGAGTTTGGGAGCCTGATTCTTGAAATGGAGCTTCTTTTTCCTCAACTATAAGAGCTGCACGGAAGGTCGTCCGCTTTCCTATTGAGATATGGTACAATAAGGAAATAAATTGAATGAGGTTAGCGGCAGAAAATTTGCTCTAGCCTCGTTTAAGTAACGGAGCGGATGGGGGAGCGGAGCATGGCCAAGGCGAGGGTATTTATCAGTTCGGTGAACGAGGACGGCCTGAAGCCGCTGCGACGCAGCGTGTTCCGCGTATTAGAGGGACTCGGCCATGAACCTCTGATGTGGGAAGAGAATTTGGGGCCGTGGCCGTCTTACCAGAATCCGGTTGAAAAATGCTTGGAGGCTGTGGAGCAGTCCGATCTCTACCTGCTGTTCATCGGTACGAGGGGCGGAACTTTCGATGCCGCCGCAGGCGTGACGGTGACTCATTCGGAGTTCATTCGTGCGGTTGATAAGGGCAAAACGGTGTTAGTCTGGGCAGATGCGGAGACAAAGGCTATTTTCTTTTCCGGCATCGCCTGGAAACTAGATGAATACATAGCACATACAGTGCAGGAGAGCGGTAGTTATCCGGCTCCTATGCAGGCACTGGATTTTCTGCGCTCCTGCCAGGAAGCGCCCCCTCACATCGATCCCTATGTCTGGTTGCTTCTGCATGATATTCGCCAGCGGGGCATATACGTGGAAGATCTGGCGCGAGGCGTCGAGACGGATTGGAGAGGTTATTTCAGTGACCTGTTGCGCCGAGGGCTGCTGCTTCTGCCGCTTGAGCCGACGATTGCTGAGAATAGCAATAGGCTTGAGGAGGCCGAAACGAGTTTTGATTTGCTCGCGGCTTTACTCCCACAAGTGACGCTTGAACCGCCGCATGATTGGAAGGTGTGGCTGAACACGATCCGCGAGCGGCTGCAAGGTCGAACGATTGAGCATCGTTATGGACGTTGGAACCGAGAAACCGTTGGCAGCTATGAAGCTTGCAACGCGGCCTCGTTGTATCGGCGGGATGGCGATTCGATGCGTTTCATCTCCTGCTGTGGACGGGCTTCCGCTGTGCGGAGCTTTGCGCTGAACGACCAAAGTTCCTATATCGCTCTGACTTACGCCATGGGACCGCGCGCAGAGCAGGTCTATTACACGGAGTCAGGGCAGAAATTTTTTTACTGCGTCAGAAGCGGACCTTTTGTGGCGACTTTTCATTTTCCGGCAGGATCTTCCTGGGATCAACTCCGCTATATCCGCTACAAAGACAGTGTTGTTAGTGCTATAATAGGACCAAACACGAGATTGGTGAAGCTAGTTCGCTTATTGCTGGGAGGGATGAGGGCATGAAGAACGGCATATGGGTATCCAAGAACGGCCGTGTCAGCGAAGCATCCGGGCTGCAGCCCAGAGACGCGCTTTTGTTCGCACCGCACGGTATGACCTCGGAGGATCTGTTGCAAGAGCAGCGCTCCGCATTACAGCAGAATATTAAGCTAATCCGAACAAGGCTCGCCGAGGCGACCCGTCGGTAGCGCTTCCATTAATCCGTCCTTGGGCGGATTTTTTGTTGCGTATCGGGTTGGCAGATGAGGAAGTCAGGGGGCAATGGGATGGAATCCAGGCTTGAGCTGGTCGTCCGCTCTACCGAGATCGACGTGAACGGGCATGTGAACAACGCTAAATATTTGGAGTATTTGGAATGGGGCCGGGAAGACTGGTATGAGAGTGCCGGTCTTGATTATGCCGCGTTTCTGGAAATGGGAATACAGACGGTGACAGTTAACATCAATGTGAACTATCGCCGCGAATGCGTACAAGGAGAGCGGCTCATCGTGCGTACCGAACCGCTGCGCGCGGGTCGTACAAGCTATGCGCTGAAGCAGGAGCTGCTGGACAGCAAGGGCGTGGTTCGCGCCGATGCGGAAGTGACCTGCGTTTGCATGGACTCGGTCGAGCGGCGTAGCCGCGAGCTGCCTCAGCGGCTGCGCGAGGTTCTGGAGCGCGGCGGGCATGAGGATCAAGTAGCGGAAGCTACTTGAAAGGCGGGATCTGGGCTGTGCGGTTGGGATCAAGTAGTCGAAGCTACTTGAGAAGCGAGTGCAGAGCCTCGTGGTTGGAAGCAAGTAGTCGAAGCTACTTGAAAGGCGAGCCCCGGGCGAAAAAGCCTGAAGCAAGTAGCCAAAGCTACTTGAAAGGCGATGCCCCAGACCGAAAAGCCCGAAGCAAGTAGTCAAAGCTACTTGAAAGGCGAGCCCCGGGCGAAAAAGCCTGAAGCAAGTAGTCAAAGCTACTTGAAAGGCGAAGCCGCGGGCCAAAAAGCCTGAAGCAAGTAGTCAAAGCTACTTGAAAGGCGAGCCCCGGGCGAAAAAGCCCGAAGCAAGTAGTCGAAGCTACTTGAAAGGCGAGCCCCAGACCGAAAAGCCCGAAGCAAGTAGTCGAAGCTACTTGAGAAGCGAGTTTCAGGCCGCGCAGCCGTAAGCAAGTAGCCAAAGCTACTTGGAACGCACATTCGAGGCCGCGCAACCCGAACAAAGTAAAACAATTCATTCAGACATAAGGAAAAGGGGAATTCTCACTATGACGGGCAAACTTATTTTTTTTGATGTAGACGGTACACTTCTGGATCATGACAAGCGGATTCCGGCTTCGGCGAAACAGGCGGTACGTGAGCTGCAGGATGCCGGACACGAGGTGGCCATCGCTACGGGACGAGGTCCTTTCATGTTCAAGGAGATTCGCGAGGAGCTGGGCATCGACTCTTTTATAAGCTACAATGGCCAATTCGCAGTCCGCAAAGGTGAAGTCATCGTGCGAAATCCGATCCAGCCGGAGTTGCTCCAGCAGATTACGGACCGTGCGGCTGAGCTGGATCACCCGATTGTATACATGAACGATGTAACGATGAAAGCGAATATCGAGCGCCATGACTATATCGAAGCGAGCATGGCTTCGTTATCGTTGAAGAATAAGGTCATGGAATGGGACAAGGAGTTTTACCTGGGCCGCGAGATTTATCAGTGCCTGTTGTTCTGCACGATCGGCGACGAGAAGGGCTATCGTGAGGCATTCCCGAATCTCGGCTTCATCCGCTGGCATCAGTTCTCTATGGACGTGCTGCCACTGGGCGGTTCCAAAGCACAGGGTATTGAAGAATTCGTTCGTCGCGCCGGCGTGCGTCCAGAAGATGTGTATGCATTTGGCGACGGCTTGAACGACATCGAAATGCTGCAGTCCGTGCACAACAGTGTGGCGATGGGTAATGCAATCGAGACGGTGCAGAAAGCCGCCAAACATGTGACGAAGGATGTAACTGAAGATGGTATCCGTCACGGGCTGGAACTTGTCGGACTGCTGTAACCTATCGCTTCGCTTCAACACTAGCGCTTCTGCTTGTCCACGAACATCCTTACGGAACTGAGAGAGCTTATTTCGCCTCAAAACAGGCTACAAATGATGTAACGGAACTGAGAAGCGTTATTCGAGTAAAAATGATGATAGTCCCGAGAAATACCCTCAATTAGTGTCTCTCAGTTTCGTTACGGCTTGAAAACCCTCCATTTGGTTGAAATAGGGCTTCTCAGTTCCGTTACGCTACCGAGGGAGCGGTTTGAATTAATGGACGAGCGGAACTCAGAGCGTGAGCGTATAGCTTGACCATTCCTATAAAAATGAAAGCTCAAGACGCCTCAGATTCGAAAACGATGCAGCGCCGTCCGCCTAGATTAAACTGGCGGCCTAAATAGGGGCAGCTCCGAAATCATCTAATAGATGACTTTTGGGGCTGCCCCTTATTTACCATAAAATCTTGTCACCGCAGGTTACAGTCAGTAATTGAAATTCCCCTTAACCTGCTCCTAAGCTCGTTCCGCCGCCAGCTCCGCATGCCGTTCCAAGTGGCGGCTGCGAATCAGCAGAGCGGCGATGATCAGCATCGTGCCGTTGAGCACGAATACCCAGCGAATTGGAATGACGCCGCCCAGCGCGCCGCCGATAATCGGCCCCATCATCGTTGCAAGCTGCGTCGCAGATTGGTTCAAGGCAAAGGCGCGGCCGCGGAACTCCGGCGCAGTCACTTTTACGATCAACGCGTTCAAGGAGGGGTACACTCCAGCGAAACATAACCCGTATAAGAAGCGCAACGCGCCGAAAGCGACAAAATTATGCGCGAAAAATTGCAGCAGATTGCCAATCCCTCCGCCCATCAGGCCGATGACGAGCACATTCGTGTAGCCGATACGCGGGCCGAATTTACCCCACTGCGGCGCTGCAATCAACGTGGCGATACCAACTGCGGAGAAAACAACTCCAGCCAGCAGGCTCGCATTGCCGTCGCTGCCGCCAATATCCATCATATAAACCGTAAGAAGAGGCTCCAGAATCATCACGGAAAACGTGCCAAGCGATACCAAGCCGAGCATCGTTACTAACACTTTGTTGGAGAATGCTTCCTTTAAATCCTCACGGATCGGGGAACGGACAGCACTCCGGTTGAACTTATGTTCCTTGACGAAAAACACTGCGATCAGCGCGGACACAAGTACGATGAAACCGGAAAAAATAAAGCTCTCCCGATTGCTGAAATAATGGCTGACCAAGCCACCAATCAGCGGACCGATGATACCACCTGTCGCACCAGCAGTAGCCATTATGCCGAGCGCATAACCTGCCTTGTTCTCGGGTGTATTCGTGGCGACTAGAGCGATTGCCGCCGGGACGAATCCAGCGAGCAGACCTTGGCCGACGCGCACTCCGAGGAATACATAGGGATCATGCACGAAATAGGTGACCATATAAAGTGCTGCGAGCGCGAAGCCAGAGCGGATCAGCATTGGCCTGCGGCCGTATTTGTCCGAGAGAGAACCCCAGTAGGGAGCGATTAATGCGCTGGCGAGGAAGGTGATGCCAAAGGCGAATCCCGACCAGAGCGTGAGGTTGTTCGTGATTCCGAGGTCATTGCGCAGAAACAAGGGCATGAAGGGGATGGATACGGTATAAGCGGTGCTGCAGAAAAAAACACCGATCCATAAAACGAGCAGATTTCGTTTCCATAAATATGAATCCGCCATGTAAACATCAAGTCCTTTCCGGGGCTGGCCGGACCCTGTTGCAAAGCCGAAACTAAGCCGAAACTAAGAAGCATGTTCAAGGAATAAAAGTGGTTTTCCGCACATTTCTGTCCCTTATATTGTACTCCTCCTCTCCGAATAATCCAAGTTGGATGCGGAAATTCGGGCTTAACGCTCAAGGAGGGCTCGGATTAGAGGGGGGCATGATACGGTAATAATACGAAAAAGGCAGGTTCGGAAAGGGTGTAAACGATGCGTTATGATGCACTCATTGTCGGCGGCGGGCTGGCGGGTTTAAGCGCTGCGGTGCAGCTTGGACGGTATAACCATAAGGTTCTTGTCATTGATTCGGAGGACGGGCGGTCGAGCTTTTGCCTTCGTTACCATAATTTAATTGGCTGGCCGGATGGGGTGAGCGGACCGGAACTTCGCAAGGCGGGGAGAATCCAGGCGGAAAAGGTAGGCGTGCATTTTGTACATGACAAGGTAATTGAGGCTTCGGCGCTAAACGGTGAGGGCTTCTCCGTCCACACGGAGGCTGGCGAAACGTATGAGGGCCGGCGGTTGCTGCTGGCGACCGGCGTCATGGATCGGCTTCCGCCGCTAGAGGGGCTGCGCCCCTGCCTTGGCATCAGCATTTATGTATGCCCGGACTGCGACGGTTACGAGCTTACGGGCAGGCGCGCGATTGTGATGGGCTCGGGTAACCCCGGGGCGCATATGGCGGATATTTTGTCCTACTGGACCAATGAACTTGTCTACATCAACCACGAGAACGCGGAGGTAAAGCCGGAGCTGCTCGCTAAGCTGGAAGAAAAGGGCGTTCGGATCGTGGCAGAGCGAATCGAGCGATTGGTGGCAGAGGGCGATCAATTGCAAGGCGTAACGCTCGCTACGGGTGAATGGGTCGAAGGTGGCCGGGCTTTTGTTGCTTTTGGCGGCAATGAGGTGCGCTCTGGTCTCGGCGCGCAGCTTGGGGTCAAGCTTCATGGCAACCGTCATATCGAAGCCGACCCTCGCACCAAAATGACCAATGTGAAACATGTGTGGGCGGCGGGAGATGTGCTGGCACACTCCGAGCAGGCGTCTATCGCTATGGGCGACGGCTCGCAGGCAGCAATCTGGATGCACAAAAGTCTGATTGAAAAGCCAGGAAGCCCGGCGCTGCGGCCGCTCCAGGATGCTGTGCGGCATGCACAGCAAGAGGGCATTTAAGCGCTAGCTTCAGATCCGCCGACTTTCCTCTACAGAAATGGCTTGCCGAGTTAACCATGCTTCAATGGAGGGACTGCGCCGAAAGGTCAGCAGAGACAGCAGCGACAGGGCGACTAAAGTCAGGTAACGGCCATCAAAAATGCTTGGTTGGCATGCATCCTTTTCGATGAGATACTGCTTGGGCATAGGAGTGTTCCCCCTCGTATTAGGAATGGGCAGTTAGAGCCTCCGACAATGTTCACTATTCTGTAAAAGTATACCAAATGACGGCGTCGTCTGTCTTTCCTTTTCCGGCAGCCGGGGGTACAATTAGGTTCCTGGAACATGTGTTTGGTTCACATGCTGTCATGGCATGAGCGGACCGACAATTTTACGGAGGAGGACTCAGACGATGCCGTTTGTGTTCAAGGCCGGCGATTATCCCGAGAAGCCCGGTTGTTATTTGATGCGCGATGCGTCAGGTCGCCTGTTATATGTCGGAAAGTCCAAAAATTTGAGGAGCCGTCTGCGCTCCTATTTTTATAGTAACAAGAAGATCAGGAGATTGCAGGAGCTGGTGGAGAACATCGCTGACATCGAGGTGCTTCTCGTTAACAATGAGACGGAGAGCCTGCTGCTCGAAAATAATTTGATCAAAATCCACAAGCCCCCGTACAATCGTGCGCTGAAAAAGGACAATAGCGGTTATGCGTATTTGATGCTTACCACAGAACGGATTCCGCGGTTGGCGGTTTATTACCGTGACCGACGGGAGCCTGAGGTGAGGCCGAGTGAGCACTTAGTACAAGTGTCCTCTGTTGCGGAACCGAAGCGTTTCGGCCCTTTTGCCAGTGCACGATTCCGTAATGAACTGCTGGAATTTGTCGCGGATCATTATAAATTGCGGTCCTGTACCAAGCTCCCCAAGCGGGCTTGTCTGCTGTATCACATAGGTAAGTGCAGCGGAATTTGCGAGGGACATCATAGTGAGGAGGATTATGCGAAAGATGTGCGCCAAGTATCGGAGCTGCTGTTTGACGGTGGCAAGGATGCACTTATCGCCCGGATGTACGCACAGATGTCGGAGTATGCCGAGGAACTGAAGTTCGAGAAGGCCCAGAATATGCTAAGCCATATCCGCAACCTGGAAAAGACGCCCGAGAAGCAAATCGTTGATCGGGAAACGAATCTCAACCAGGAGGTGCTCTACTTCGGCGAACAAGGCGTAATGGTCGCAAAGGTGCAGGAGGGCATGCTGCGCGAGCTTCAAATGGTTGAGCTGGAGCGTGGTTATGACGAGGCGGCATGCGATCGTTTTTTAATTCGCCGCTACCGCGAGCAGAACCGGCCGGACGAGCTGATCGTCAATCGAATCGCTGATCCGGCAGCGGTGCGCCGCGCACTTCGTCGTCCGGGCGACCGGTTGGCTTCTCCGCTTACCATCACGCAGCCGAAGCGCGGTTTGAAGCATTCACTGCTGCAGTTGTGCAAGGAGAACTACGATTTCCGCGTGAAAGGTGTAATCGTAGGCGGGAGCGGCAGCGAACGAGAGGTTGCAGCGAGCAGCGAAAATGAGGGGAACTAGCCATAAGTCAGCCGATCATGCTTGTAACCGGAGGTAATGCCGGAATGGGATTCTAAACGGTCATCGGGCTAGCGACCTCTGGAGCCAAAATAGTGCATCGTGCTGACTTTTTTGTGCTTCAAGGCACTCTTAAGGCGAATTGCACCAGTTCTTGCTGAAAGCGCTCCGCCTCATCTTGGAAAAGCCCATGACCGCTCTTTTCGAAGCGAATCACGTCAGCGTTCGGAAGCGCTGCTGCCAGTTGCAGGGAAGCCTCCGCCGGGACGATGCGGTCATGCACGCCATACATGATCGCAATTGGAACTCGGATATATGGCAGATCCTCGAGTTGATCCTCGTCCCGTAGTGAACGGGCTAGGCTAAGCGTAGCGCTGAGCGAACCGTCCATCGCAAGATTGGCGAACCAGCTCATATATTCGGGGCTGTGATAGCGATAAAACATCTGGCGCGCAAAGGTTGCGGCCATCTGAGGACGATCCAGCCCAGCATGCTGGATTAAGCGATCCAACTGTTCCGGGGGCAGGCCGAAGGGCCAGCCGTCACGCTTGATGAGCGATGGCGTTGCAGGAGAGATCAGCGCGAGACCAGCGACACCTTTTCCGCCATGACGGCTCATGTAGCGAACGGCAGCTGCAGCACCTGAAGAAAAGCCTGCCAGGATTACCTCATCCAGGCAGAGCGAGTTGATGACATCGCGCAAATCATCTGCGAGACGATCGCAACAGTAACCGCCCGAGGGCGCATGGGATCGCCCGAAGCCGCGCAGATCCGGTGCGGCACAGCGCAGTCCTGACTCCGGCAAAAAAGCTAGCTGGCGATCGAACATGCGGTGGTTCAGCGGCCAACCGTGAAGCAACAGCACGGTCCTGCCTCGCGCTGGACCGGATTGGTGGACGTAGAGCGTGACGCCGTCGTCCGTAGTTACCCAGGACATGGGCTTCATCCTCCTTTGTTTTCTAGGCTGTCAGTTACTTTATGAACCGCATATTCAGCTTATGAAGCTTACTGACAGTAGCATGATGTCGAGTTATACTGGGAAGCATGTCCACGCATGAGCGGCAGTGTGGTTGTTGAGATGATTGACTGCGAAATTGGAGCAGGGGGTTATCGCGATTGCTTATGAAGCGGGAGGAGCGCATCATTCCGCTTTTCGGCGAATATATTGGTTGTCCGTAACGAGAATGGGGAGATGTAATGGCCCAGAATTCAAATGAGTCGAATACAATAGGCCGAGGAAACCCGGGTCGATGGCTTGCAGCTCTGTTGTATGTGGCTGCTCTCGTGTTAGTTCTGCTCTATCGGGTGCCGATAGGAATATGGCTAGACAGCGGACAGCCCTCACCCTTGCTCATGCTGGCGGCGGCTTTAGTGCTGGCGCTGTTCCCGGTATTCCCCTATGCGATTGTCATTGGTGCGCTTGGGTATATGTTCGGGCCACTTGGCGGCAGTCTGATCAGTCTGGGCGGAACTTGGATCGCATCATTGCTGACATATGCGGGATTTCGGTTATTTTTCCAGGATCGTGGACGGGTTTGGATCGCCAAAGCTGGCCGGTTGGATAGATTCGTGCGACTCACGGACCGGAGCCCGTTTTTGTTCCTGCTCATAGCACGTGTACTGCCTGTCATCCCCGAAATGAGTGTGGACGCCTATGCGGCGATTACCGGCATCAAGCTGCGAGTCTATGCTTCGGCTTCCTTGCTCGGCAAGGCTCCCGGCATGTTGTTTTTCGCGCTGCTTGGCGGCAGCCAGGGCAGTAGTCCCCTGCGAATAGCGGCACTCGTTATTGCTTATCTCGCATTCCTCGCTGCGGCGCTTATCGCGTACCGGATGCTGACATCCCGTCCGTCACTGCCTCCCGACTCTTAACCCAAGCTGAATGAATGCAGCGCCAAAAGGGTATAAGGTAGTCATGAGAGGCAAGCTTTTATGCCTCTTGGAAGAAGAGAGGGGCACCCGATTTTGGGATTTTTATTTATTCTTATTTACTTTATTCTCATCCTGCTTGTGCTGAGAATTAGCACGGTGTTGCTTGTTATGACAGGCTTGGAACCGAGTCAGTCCAGCTTCCAGGCAGTATCCATGCTCACTGGAGCCGGTTTTACTACATCGGAATCCGAGCTTATTTTACGCCACCCGGTGCGCCGCCGCATTGGTATGGTGCTCATTCTGTTCGGCGCCTTCTCCCTCGCTGTGTTGATCTCCGTCATCAGCAGTTTGTTGTCGGAGAATCCCCATTTGACGCTGATGATATCGATTGCCTTGATGCTCGCAGTTGTGCTGGTCAGCCTGCGTATCCCTAGTGTGAACCGAAAGGTGTCGCGTTGGATTACAAGCCGCTTGCCCTCGCATACCGAGGGAGGGCCGATGCCGATGGAAGAGCTGGCGGATGACGAGCGTAATGAGGATGTCGTCGGTCTGCATATCGCAAGCGATTCCGCGTTGATTGGCAAAAAGCTGCGCGAACTGCTGCCCGAGGGCGAAGAAGTCGTGCCGTTAGTCATTAAGCGGGATGGCGGTAAAATCCGTAGAAATGTCTCGGACACCGTGCTTGAAGAGGGCGATTTCATCCTGCTTTATGGTGACGAATCGATTATCGAGTCCAAGTTCTGTGTGAAGCTGGGCAATCATGGTATGGTCACTGGCAAGGAATAACGTTACCATCAATACACAGGTAAATTTACATGAAGGAGCGGCATGTCCATGAGTATGGGCAGAATGGCTTAGCCCTGGACTTTATGTCGAGGAAAGGATAGGCGAGATGAGTCTGACGGAAATAAGTGAAAAATCATTTCTTTCGCTAGGGAGGCTGCACCGTAAAGAAGCCTTATTCTTCTCAACTCCGCTATGCGGAACCTGCAAAGTAGGGGAAAGAATGCTGGAAATTGCAGCTGCGGCGCCTGGAGCAATGCCGGTGGCGAAGCTTAACGTAAACTTCGCACCGCAACTACGGGAGCGTTGGCGAGTGGCCAGTGTGCCGGCGCTGGTTGTGTTGGAGGACGGCAAGCCGGTACGAATTGTGTATGCGATGCGATCGGCGGGAGATTTATATGAGGCTCTGAGACTTCAGGAGCAGGACTAAGCTAACGGGACAATAGGAATGGAAGCAATCTTTCGACATATATCGCGTTAATCTACCTGACATATCGGGTAGATTTTTTTGTTTTTTTTAGGTGTAAAGTCGCATAAATCTATAAAAATCGAAAATTTGGTTCAAAGTAGCGGACATTTGAGTTATTATAATTAACATGACTATAACGTTCCCTTTCCGGGATCGGGTCGAAATTGGAATTATCCTTAGGCGATTGGAGGCCAGGCATGATCTCTTTCCAACAGGTCAACAAGCATTACGGCAGCTTTCATGTGCTGAAGGATATTGATCTGGATATCGCTGAAGGCGAGGTCGTCGTCATTATCGGACCATCCGGCTCGGGTAAAAGCACATTGTTGCGCTGCATCAACCGTCTTGAGGAAATCTCGGCTGGCAACTTGATGGTGGATGGCCAGGCAGTCCACAACAAAACGACGGACATCAACGCCTTGCGCCGGGGTATCGGCATGGTATTTCAGCATTTCAATCTATATCCGCATTTGAAAGTGATCGACAATATTACGCTGGCGCCGGTGCAAGCCGGAGGGATCAGCAAAGAAGAAGCTCAGAAGACAGCCATGCTTTATTTGGAGAAGGTCGGTATTCCTGAGAAAGCGCAGAGTTATCCTTCGGAGCTATCTGGAGGCCAGCAGCAGCGCGTGGCGATTGCTCGGGGACTGGCGATGAAACCAAAAATCATGCTGTTCGACGAGCCGACATCAGCGCTTGATCCAGAAGTAATTGGTGAGGTGCTGTCCGTCATGAAGCTGCTAGCTCAGGAAGGCATGACGATGGCTGTTGTAACACATGAGATGGGCTTTGCCCGCGAAGTGGCGGATCGCGTCGTGTTTATGGACGAAGGCCGCATCGTGGAACAGGCCGCTCCGGCAGACTTTTTTGCTCGGCCAGAGTCTCCGCGTGCGCAGGATTTTCTCAGCAGGGTCATTAATCATTAACTTTTAGCGACGAAGACGAGAGGGGTTAAAGACGATGAGAAAAAAGAAATGGCTTGGCATGGGCGTGTCCCTGATGCTGCTGCTTACTGTTGCTCTATCCGGATGTGGCGCGAATAAAAGCGAGGAGAACAACTCTGGTGGAGCGGCTGGATCTCCTGCTCCAGGAGAAAGCGGCGCTGTAGGCAAGATCAAGGAGCGCGGCAAGCTTATTGTCGGCGTGAAGTATGACACTAATCTGTTCGGACTTAAAAACACTAAAACGGGCGACGTGGAAGGCTTCGACGTTGACGTTTCCAAAGCGATTGCCAAAAAGCTGTTCGGTGATGAAAGCAAGCTTGAGCTCAAGGAAGTAACGAGCAAAACGCGTACTCAGATGCTGAACAACGGCGATATCGATCTCATCGTAGCCACGATGACAATCAACGAAGATCGCAAGAAGCAGGTCGACTTCTCGGATGTTTATTTCAACGCAGGACAGTCGCTGCTGGTGAAAAAGGGCAGCCCAATTACGAGCATTGAAGATGTGACCAAGGATACAAAGGTAATCGGACAGAAAGGCGCTACTTCCATTAAAAATATCGAGGAAAAAGTTCCGGGCCTCCGCGTACTGCAATATGAGAATTACCAGGAGGCGTTCACCGCCCTCAAGGCAGGGAAAGGTGATGTGCTTACGACAGATAACGCGATCCTTTTTGGTATGAGCCAGCAGGATCCGAATTATGTTGTTGTCGGAGGTATTTTTACGGATGAGCCATACGGCATCGCTGCCAAAAAAGGCAACACGGACCTAGTGACCGCGGTCAATGAAACCATTAAAGAGCTAAAGGACAGCGGTGAATACGCTGCTCTCTACGAGAAGTGGATGGGCGAGAAACCGCCGGAGGCATAAGTATGGACTTTTCCTTTGTCGGCGCTTACTGGGGAGATTTCACCGAAGGGTTTAAAAATACGATTTATGCCAGTTTGCTCGCGCTAGCGGGAAGCTTTATCCTCGGCATTCTATTGGCGGTGTTTCGAATATCGCCTTGGAAGGTTTTAAGGATTCTCGGAACCGCTTACGTGGAGTTTTTCCGTAATATCCCGTTGCTGCTCGTTGTTTACGTATTTTATCTCGGCCTACCTTCTATGGGCGTGGATTTGGATGGCTTCACTTCCGGCACGCTGGGGCTGATGGTGTACACGTCGGCCTTCATTGCCGAAGCGATTCGGGCGGGAATTCAGTCGGTACCGACGGGCCAGATGGAGGCGGCGCGTTCATCAGGTTTGTCTTATGTGCAAGCGATGCGTTTTGTCGTTCTGCCGCAGGCCGTGCGAATTGTTATTCCGCCAATCAGCAACCAGTTCCTGAACCTGGTCAAAAACTCCTCCATTTTAGGCGTTGTGGCCGGATTCGACTTGATGTATTTTGCTGATAATGTCAACAGTTACTCCTTCCAGACGATCGAGACGTATATGATCGCTGCTGGCTTTTATCTCATTCTGACGATCCCGCTGGCCTATGCGACGAATGTGCTTGAACGCAGGCTGGCGCGGACGAACTGAAGGGAGAGAGTACGATATGGATTTTGCAGGCGCTTACTCTCCCCATAATCTGATGTTCATGCTTAAGGGTTTTGGTTTGACGCTCGTTATAGCTGGAGTATCGATTGTACTGAGCTTCCTGTTTGGCACTCTTCTGGGTGTCATTCGTTATAGCCGGATTCGATTACTTTCGCCGCTGGCTATGATCGTGACCGAAATGATCCGAAATTTGCCGCTTCTGTTGCTCATATTTTTCGTCAAATTCGCTTTGCCAGAGGTTGGGATCAAGTTTTCCACCTTCTGGGCGGCGGTCGTCGCTCTGACGATATTCGAGGGAGCGATGATTGGCGAGATCGTGCGCAGCGGTCTGCAGTCGGTCAATAAAGGACTGGTCGAGGCAGCGCGTTCTTCCGGGTTAACGGCGGTTCAGACGTTGCGACATGTGGTGCTGCCAATCGGCCTGCGCCGCATGGTACCTCCGCTTGTGAGTCAGTTCATCTCGCTGCTCAAAGATACCTCGCTGGCTGTCGTCATCTCGTTACCGGAGTTAATGCACAGCTCCAACATTGTCATGGGACAAAATATCAGTCAAGTATTCCCGGTTCTGCTGCTTGCCGCAGCACTTTACTTCACGGTCAACTATAGTCTTTCGCTACTATCGCGGCGTTTGGAAAGCCGTGAGGGCGGACGCCGTCGCACGCCAGGAGCGGGTACACCAACCGTGGCGGGCAAAGTGAACACAGGCAATGCATATGTTGGAAACGAAGTCTGAAGTGAATGCAGGTAATGCAACGGCTGGAGCTGAAGGCTGATTGGTGAGGTACGTTAGTTAAAACCTGCCATGTATTCTGAGTGTATGGGTATGAAGGCCTGATCTTGAGGCAAAGGGATGGGATTGCCCGGTATCCAACATCGGGTTTTATGCGACTGGAACAGGCTTTGCCGATTGCGGCAGAGCCTGTTTTTTGATGTTATACAGTTGTCAGAAAGTGTGCATTCATGGCCTAACGGAACTCAGAGAGCTTATTCTCTCTCAAACACAGGCTCTGAATGATCTAACGGAACTGAGAAGCGTTATTCGGAGCAAAAATGATGATTTGACCGCGAAGCGGGCTGGCCCCCTAATTCTGGAGAGTTCAGAGCGAAATAGGTTTGAATCGAAGTATAGCTTCCTTTTTCTCGCAAATACGCTCATACGGCCCGTTTGTACGAGGAGACATCGGGATTGCTTCGGCACGGCGCTGGGGCAAAAGCCCCGCCTAGCAAAGCAAGTAGTCGAAGTTACTTGCTTGGGACGAAAACTGCACCCCGCACCTCTCACCTCTTACTAATAGTGCATCTATTTCCCGTGGTGCTCTCCAATTCAATTAGGGGGCTTGAAAGGAAGACCCCTCAATAGCGTCTCTCAGTTCTAAGCTTTACCCACAGCACAGGAAATAAATTACAATAAATAGCGATAGCTTTCGAAGACAGTTTGGAAGGCTCGAATGCCGCGCCAGAGCACTTTGGCTCCGGGATCGCCGTCACCTTTTCGTCCCAAAAAGCCACCGAGTTTGGCCAGTGCCATTACACTTTCATGCAACGTAGGTGGATTTGGGGGGAGCGTGTTGGTCTTATAAGCAATGCGGTGAAGCACCTTCCATTCCTCGTCGTTCATGACTTCAGTACACGGCGCGTCTGGCTGTTGACGAGCCAGATAGGTCAGATGCAGAAGTTGAGCGGCAATAATGGAATAGAACAAGATGAGTTTCTTCAGCCGATCCCCATCACGTGCTTGCATCTTTTCAATTTCGCAACCGCTCTTCAAAATGTAATGGAATCGCTCGATCTTCCAGCGTTGGACGTACCACGCCACTTTTTCGCTCGCCTCGTCTACCGTCGTGATCGGGAGGTTGGTGAATAAAAACCATTCGATGGGCGCTTGTCCCTCAAGCGGTGTCGTTTCCACGGCATGAATGATGGTACAGGTGAGCGGTGAATACCCGGCGCGCTTTTGTTTCAAGTGGGCCGGTACCTGTACGGTATCGGTCAAGAAGCGGATTGCCAGAGTCGTTTCCCGAGTGGGCACCCCGCGGCGCGTATCTCGCGGAATGGATACGACAATCTCACCCGCTACCGGCTGCTTGCACACATCGTCCCACATGCGTCCTTCGGCTTCTGTGATGCGGTTTTGCATGGAACGAATCACATACGATTGGTTGTCCGCCTGCAACGTAGACAAGAACTCAAAGAAATCCGCTTCCCGGTCTCCCACATGAATGAGGTGCATGTCCGAAGGGAGACCCTGGACGCTGGCTTGCGCTGTCTCGGTCCACTTGTAATTTTCTTTTTCTTCGTAGGGACGACTGACTTTCCGCTGAGCTTTGAGCCCCAGTTCGCGCGCCCAAATCTTTTGATGGAGGAGGCCCATCGGGAGTCCGGATGGCGTAAGTACTAGTGCGGAATGCACCAGCAACCCTTTGGTTTGCTCGCGGTTATACGCACCAAGTCCAGGCGTCTTTCCCCGATTTCCAAACTTGATTTCGGTCGTATCTTGCACGCACAGGAACATATATTCGCCTGTTTGCTTCATCTGCCGAAGCGTTTCGGTCCGATAGGCATTCATCACATTTTCTTCGTTTATCTCTGAATTCTGCAACAAACGAGAGATGGCTTTGGCTTCCGCTGCATCCTGACTGACCTCTGCAATGGAGGCGCCCGGATTATGGGATAGCGTCTTCATGGTCTGAATGAATCGGTTCAGCGTCCGTCCGCAATGGATGTACATGCGACGAAAAAATTCAAAGTCCGGTGTGAGTAAAGAGGAAGTTGCTCGGGTATTCGACATTTCATCCGCCTGCCCTTATCTTCTTTTTCACTTATCATACCGACTTTGTCTGCGAGGGGACACCCTTTTATGATTTTCAATTTCCTGGAAATGTTGTGGGTAAAGCTTAGCTCTCAGTTTCGTTACGGCAGTTGCTGAAGCGAATTACGGAAGCAATAACGATAGCGAAATACGGCAGCGAGTTGCTGTAATTTCATGCACAAGCGAACCTCGGAGCACTTCAGTTCAACCGTTCAACCCGACCGTTCAACTCGCCGATTCGTGAAAGATGCTTACCAATTCAAGCTTGGAATAGACTTGCGATTAATAAACGCCTAAAATGTCGATAGAAAGAAGATTATAAGCAATCGAGGTAATCTAATAGGATGACATGGGAACTGTTTTTACTTATTGCGGTTGGCGGGTTTCTTGCTGCTTTTGTAGATTCTGTTGTAGGTGGAGGCGGACTAGTGTCGGTGCCTGTGCTGCTTACGGCCGGGTTGCCGCCCCATCTTGCCCTTGGCACGAACAAGCTTGCTGGGACGATGGGCTCACTTACTAGCATGCTGGCGTTCATGCGCTCCGGCAAAGTTGAGCTGCGTGTCGTGCTCTGGCTGGTTCCGCTTACGGTCGCCGGCGCTGCCGGCGGCACATTGCTGTTACAGCAGATACCATCGGATTGGTTGCGCCCACTCGTCATCATTTTGCTCATTCTCATCACCCTGTATACCGTGTTCAAGCGCAGTTGGGGGAAGGATGGAGAGCAGCGCGCAGCCTTCAGCCGTCGAGCCATCCTATTACTTGTTACGGCCGCTTTCATTCTAGGCGGATACGACGGCTTTTTCGGTCCGGGGACCGGCTCGTTTTTGATCTTTGTATTTCTTTTTGTGGGATATGACTTTGTACATGCGGCTGGCAACGCCAAGGTGCTTAACTTCGGCAGCAATATTGCCAGTCTGGCGACCTTTGCTTTGCTACAGAGCATCGATTGGCGCATCGGTCTTACGATGGGGGCGTTCATGGTGCTTGGCTCACTGGTCGGCTCTAGACTGGCTATTCGTCAAGGTGCGAAGTATATTCGGCCGCTATTTATTGCGATTAGCTCACTACTGATCCTCAGACAGGCCTGGGAGTTACTTACAAGCTGAGGATACGGTTAATCTTGGCTGCATGTGTGATTACTTGGGGTCACTTATCGAAAATAAATTCTCTGATTCCCCCCTGAAAGGATGTTGAAAATGGCGCTTGCTCAGTGCAGCTTTTTCTCCGACGTGCTCGGACTTTCCTGCTCCATGAATGTAATTATTCCTCAACAGACCCGTCGTCAGATCGGCATGGAGGGCAAAGCTTCCACCGGTAAATTCCCTGTGCTGTATTTGCTGCACGGCCTGTCGGATGATCATTCCATCTGGCTGCGGCGCACCTCGATTGAGCGCTATGCAGCCGACTATGGAATTGCAGTTGTCATGCCGACCGTACATCGCGGCTTTTATACTGATATGAAGGTCGGAGGAAAGTACTGGACGTTTATCAGTGAGGAGCTGCCGTACATTGCGAGCTCGTTGTTTCCTTTGTCCGAACAGCGTGAGCAGACCTTCGCGGCAGGGCTGTCGATGGGCGGTTACGGTGCCTTCAAGCTTGGCCTGAGGAAGCCGGACTGCTTCGCTGCTGTGGCCAGCCTATCAGGAGCGCTCGATATTGGCAGCATTTATGAAAGACAGGATATTATGCAGCCTTGGGAAATTGAGTCGATTTTCGGTAAACGCGAGGAAGCGGCTGGCGGACTTGATGATTTGTTTCATCTTGCGGAGCAGGTTGCTCTTTTGCCGCCAAAAGATCAGCCGCTGTTTTTTCAAAGCTGTGGTACGGAAGATTTTTTGTACCCGGACAATTTGGCTTTCCACACACATGCGGTCAAGCTTGGGCTGAGTCTGCATGTTGAGTATGGTCCTGGAGACCATAATTGGAGCTACTGGGACGAACAAATCAAACGGGTGCTGGATTGGTTACCCTTGAATGGACGCTAACCAAGAATGTACGAGCTCAAGGTAAGACACAGCCGGTCCGGCTTGAATCAACTGCTTCGTGTGCCCTAAGGTCCTTATCTACCATCCATTCCCTGCAACCTAGCAGTTGGAACTCCCGTTGAATAGTAAACAGCAAAAAAGCCTTCCCGAAGGAAGGCTGACTGGCTCCAGAACTATTACCTAAGGCTTTCTTTCAGGAAGGCTCCAGAGTAGCGCCAATGCGCACTAAATGTTCCCCTAAATAAGGCTTGTCCCTTTAACTACAGTACGCGGCGTGCTGTCGTGTAGTTTTTGCTCCACCAGCCGGAGTTGATCGTATCGATCGTAACGCCCGGATCACCGTAAGTGTGGACAACCTTGCCGCCGCCGATGTACAAGCCGACATGCGAGATTGGGGAGTAGAAGAAGACCAGATCGCCAGGCTTTAGATTGCTTTTGGATACATACTTGCCGGCTTTGGATTGGGCTTTGGAAGTACGCGGCAAGTTGATTCCAACTTTATTGAAGGCATATTTCATCAGGCTGGAGCAGTCGAACATTCTTGTTGTACTCGTAGATGCTCCGAATTTATATGGCTTGCCAAGCTGTGCCCGGGCTGCAGAAATCGCTGTGTTCGCTTTAGATGTAGCAGAGGCTGCATGAATTTCTGTTGTACCGAATGATTGGGAAGCTGGAAGTACGGCAACTCCTGTCACGGCGATGGAAAGGGCAACAGTAGCAGCGGCAATTTTATTAGTGAGAGTATTTTTTCTAAGGATGAAGTTCATGATGTAAATTCCTCTCTTCTTATGGAAGTTTTGGAGTGCAGATGTATATTGGCTTCAGCTGTGTTTAAGCTGTTGGTTATCCGGTACAACAAAGATACCACACTCCGAAACTTCCAACCCTTTCCTCTGAGACTATTGAATCAGTGTTATCATGCCTTTTTACCTATTTGTGAGAAAAAAATGAGAATGCTCTCATCCTTGTTTAAGATTTTCTTCATGCTGGTTTAAGCCTTTGCTGGACGCGCATCCGGATATAACCGGTGCACCGCTTCCTCGAAGGCAGCTTCACGCATTCTTGCGTCCTCCAGCTCCCCGAACGTCTCCAGCTCACGCAGTATATTCATGAAGCTCCGCTGTTCCAGGCTGCATTCCACGATGATTGTACGTTCCTGCAACTGTTTGCCTCCGAAGCTATCTGCACCAGCGCCCTGCAAGTGCGCCCACGCTGCATTCGCCTGCTCCAACGTACGGAACGTCGCTTCAATTTGGGCAGGCATCCCGATCCGGGAGCGCAGCCCATCTAATGAACCATCATAATGAAGCGTGCCTTCCGTTATAACCAGCACCCGGCTACAGAGTTGCTCAATATCATCCATGTCATGCGTCGTTAGCAGGATCGTAGTACCGAGTTCCTCATTGACGCTGCGCAAAAGAGAGCGGATGTCCCGTTTGGCGGAGGCATCCAGCCCAATCGTCGGTTCATCTAGGATGAGAATAGAAGGCTCATGCAGCAGAGCCGCAGCGAGATCGCCGCGCATCCGCTGTCCCAGCGAGAGCTTTCGCACAGGCGTATCCATGAATTCACCCAGTCGCAGCAAGTCGTCAAGCTCCTGAACCCGGCGTATTCTCCGCGTTTCTTCCATGCTGTACATCGCTCCGAGCACCTCGAACGAGTCCTTCAGCGGCAGATCCCACCACAGCTGCGTCCGTTGGCCAAATAACACACCGAGTGAGCGGGCGGCTTCTCTGCGCCTGCGATGAGGATTGATACCGCTCAGCCGCACTTCTCCTGAGGTCGGGTGCAAAATGCCGGACAACATCTTGATCGTCGTTGATTTGCCTGCACCGTTAGGCCCGATGAAGCCGGTAAACTCTCCTTGTCCAATTGTAAAGCTGACGTCGCGTACAGCTTCCTTAATCATGCTACGTGGTCGGAGCAGATTGCGAATGGCGCTTCCAGAGTCTTTTTTGCCGGCTCGCAGCCGGAACGATTTACTTAGATGACTTGCTTCAATCATGCCTTTCATTCCTCCTTAAGCGATGCTGCTCGCTTGTCAGCTGCCTGTACTCTGATAGCGACTTATTCCCCATTTCCATAAAAACGCGCCAGCACCAAGCACAACAAGCGAAGCTGCCGCGCTAAGTGCAAGCATCCACGGCCCAGCCTCACCTCGCACGATGTACAGAGCGGGCATGTAATTAACAAAAGCAACCGGAAGTATGGAAGTCAAAATGCCCTTCAACCAACCGGGATAGATGGAGAGCGGATAGCGAATTGCGGTATGGGTCGCGTCTTCCGTTAAATTTTGCAGCATATCGATGCGAGTCAGCCAGAAGCCGGTTGCGGCGGTCGCAAGTCCAATGCCAAACAGCAGCAAGCCACCGTTCAGGCAAATAAGCACACTGAGCGGAATTGCGATCCATAGCTGGATTTGGTCATCCGCTGCAAGGCTGCTCAGGCTGTAAGCCAGCATACCTAGGCCGAGTAAGGTTTCACCGAACCGAACGGACACGTTCTGGGTCATCAGCACAAGCAGCACTGGAAGCGGTCGCAGCAGCAACCCATCCAGGTCTCCGCTTAACAAATACTTTTCAAGATGATGCACATCGGAAGCAAAGGTTCGGTAAATCGCTTTGGAGAGAATCAGAATGGAATACAAATAGGCAGATTCCTGAACACTCCAGCCCTGAATCGTGCCGAAACGGCTCAAAATAACGGCCAATAGAGCAAATTCAACAAATGCGATAAGTGCTGCAATTGTCGAGCCCAACCAAAAATTAAAACGGTATTGCATGCTGCTGCGGAAGCTGAAACGGATAAGCAGTTTGTACATAGAAGCCATACCTTTGAGGTCCCGGATCATCCGCCCTGCACCTCCGTTTTGGTCCGCATCAGCGCTGTTGCCGCGAGGCATAACAGGGTTAGGCCGGCGCACCAGGCAAGCGAAGGAAGCAGCGAGCTAATTCCGTCCATTCCAAGATAAATGCGCGTTGGTATGTACTGCAGATAGGGGTAAAAAGACCAGCGGCTAAACCAGCCAAGCCAGCCCGGCAGCCATTCAATAGGAATAAGAAAACCGGAGAACAAGGTGAGCATTGCATGATTAAGCCAATGCAGCCACTGGGACTCTGTTGTCCATAGAGATACAGCGCCGATGAGATACTGGACACAGAGGGACAAGTAGGCCGCGCAGACGAGTGCAGCAAGGAAGGCAAATGCAGTACTAATGCTGTGTGGAAG
The DNA here is from genome assembly GCF_002233675.1 of Paenibacillus herberti. Lineage (GTDB taxonomy): Bacteria > Bacillota > Bacilli > Paenibacillales > Paenibacillaceae > Paenibacillus_O > Paenibacillus_O herberti. Next base: position 338,530 of record NZ_NMUQ01000003.1, read on the forward strand.
GCGTAGCGGAATCACAACTAGATACAACAAGTAGATCGGTACGCTTTTGTAAAGGAACTGATACCCGATATTGCCCCATTCACGGCTCATCATGTTGTAGAAAAGATGGACGGGACGAGCGAGCTCGATCGCAATGCCACCAGTCCGTACGAGCTGAGGGAGTCCCAGGCCATAATTCGTAAATGCGGTCACCCAGAGCAGACATTGGTTGAGTGCAACGTACGAGATGAGTCCGGCCATGCCGTATGAGCCGAGGTCGCGGCCTTGACCTATTCCGGTCCATATGGACAGATAGATGAAGCCGAATAGAGCGCTTGCAATATTATGGAGCAGATGCGAAGCCCGGTACTGCAAGTTGCGAGAGTAACTGGCGCGCGCGAGCGCGAAAAAAAGCATGAGGCACCTCATTTCTTCAGATTATTGGAACATCTTCAAAAAATAAGGTGAAATGCGCTAGAGAGCGGATGAACATCGTACCAGTACTTCCTGCATTAGGCAACAACTTTTTTCCATTAAGAATGGCTAGTTAACAATTGGAGCAGGATAGGAAACATACGGAAGGGAAGGAGAGAGAAACATGCCGTTGTGGGTGGAGGTCATTCTACGTACTTTAAGCTCGGTTGTTGTGCTGTTTCTGGTAACCAAGCTGCTCGGCAAACGTCAATTATCGCAATTGTCGTTGTTCGAGTATATTACAGGTATTACGATAGGTAATATTGCGGGTTATATCTCACTCGATACCGATTCAGAATGGTACCTCGGTTTCGTCGCGATAGCCGCTTGGGCCGTTGTATCAATCGGAATTGAGTTCTGGACGATGAAAAGCCGCTTTATTAGCGGAATTGCGGACGGCAAAGGAACCGTTCTTATTAAAAATGGAGCCATCCTCGAACAGAATATGTTCAAAGTAAGAATTACGATAGATGAGCTGTTGGAACAGCTTCGCAAAAAGAGTGTATTCAGGGTAGCAGATTGCGAGTTTGCAGTCATGGAGAAAAGCGGCGAAATCAATGTGTTGTTGAAAAAAGAGAACCAGCCGCTTACACCAGCGATGCTGGGCTGGAAGATGACGACCGAAACCGAGCCTCAGACCGTCATTATGGATAGCGAAGTTATGCAAGAGCCTCTGCACAATACAGGCAAGGATGAGGACTGGTTGCGTCATGAGCTGGCAAAGCTGAAAGTGAAGCCGGATGAGGTGTTTCTTGCACAGGTGGACACTCAAGGAAAACTGACCGTGCAGACCGGCTACCAGGATGGAGCGCTGGAGCCGAAGAAGGAGACGCCTCGTCAGCAGCTGCTTAGCTCGCTGGAACAATGCCATGCCGATTTGGAGCAGTTCGGAAGGTTCTCTCGCAGCGACGAAGAAAGGGAGGCACTTCTGTCCTGTTCGCGCCAGCTGAAGCAAGTCATTCGAGAGGCGCAGCCAGAACTAAAGTAACCTCCTTTAAAAAAGTCTCTATATTATAGAAGAAAAAATACAAAGCGGGTCATTTTCCTTGCTTGACCATGCCCGAATTTCCGACACTGCCGCTGTTCTGATCGCTCATGGACGGGCCGCTTCCGTTCAGTTCTTTAATGCTTTTGCCCTTGGCCGCTCGTTCTTTAATGAGGTTCAAGGGCACAGGCATCGCGTTCCCACCTGCAAAATGCTTCTGCACGAGTATATTGAACGGCTTAATGTAGCGATTAAGCTCTCGGCCGCCCCATGCTTCCCGAGCGTATTCTACGAATTGATTCACTACATCGCGGTTTGCTGTAATGTGTACCTCCTGCACGGCTGGAGCGAGCTTTCGTACACGCACGGCAATCGTTTGTTTTAGCTTGGAGGATAACTCATTATGGTCATTGACCGAGAAGTAGGAATTGTAAGGCGTAACAAGCTGGCGGTTATTCCAAGTATCGCTGCCTGTCTTATTATTGTAGACACCTTCCGTCCAGCCCCCATTATCCTGCTCATTCAAAATAGGTCTGCCGTTTTTGAGCGTATGCGTCGCAGTCGCATCCAACACAAGGCCGACATAAGCATTACGGTCTGTAAGCATGACAACCCCTTGACCAATCCCATTTATGTTGGTAACTTCCCGGGACAAATGGGAACTGAACTCAACGAATTGATTGTTATGCTGACCCGAACCCGAGCCGGACTTGCCGTACATCCGTCCTCCATACATCTTAGGATCATTTTTCTGGCGGGTTCCGTAATTTTGATCGCTGTCCTGCACGAGTTTCTTATAGCCGCAGGCAGAGGTAAGCAGAGTTAAAATCAGCAAAGCGCTGAGCAAGACAATTTTGCGGTTGAATGGCATCGATCATCAGGCCTCCTTCAGATATTAAGCCGTGATCTTAGGGTTAGCCGGAGGGAGACAAATATGCGTCTTTTGCTCCATACATAATTGCCCATGGGTTTGGTGCAAAATGAGTAGGAGTACAGGGTAGAAAGGAATTGAATGACAGTTGAAACAGGGTAAAAAGCCTTTTTTGACATCTTTGAGAACAATTTGTGAACTCTCTGTGGAACATTGACAATTAAGGGCTTCAACTTTATATTTAATTAAGTATTTGACATGCAGGAGTTGCCAATTTACAGCTAAGTATGAAGCATTTGCCAAGACGTACATAAGGAAGAGAAAGCGTTTAACCGGCATATTCCGGGGTGTTTTCCAACTTCTAGCTTGATTCCGTAAACGGATAGCTGCCGACTGGCGGTTCTCCGTTTTTGCTTGGGCAAATGCGAAAACGTCAAAAGTGGGGTTGATAATGATGAAAAGGTGGCACCTTGCACGACGTCTCCTGCCGCTGCTCGCAGGGATGGCTTTGCTCATGGCCGGATGTGGACGAGAAGATCTGTCCACTATGAATCCACAAGGTCCGGTTGCAGAAGAGCAATTCGGGCTGATGAAGCTCTCCATTTCCATCATGGTGCTTGTCGTTATTGTCGTTTTCGCGCTGGCATTCTATGTGATGGTGCGTTACCGCAGACGTCCCGGCGACAAAACAATTCCCGTTCAAGTGGAAGGCAATCACAAGCTGGAGATTATCTGGACGGTCATTCCGATTGTGCTGCTGCTGATTCTCGGCGTACCTACAGTCAAGTCTGTTTTCGGACTGGCCAAGGATTACACGAAGGATCCCAATGCGGTGCAAGTCATTGTAACCGCTAAACAATATTGGTGGGAATTCGAATATCCCCAGTACGGTATCAAGACATCCCAGGAGCTTATGATTCCTACAGGCAAGACGGTTTCCGTTCAAGTTAAATCCGCCGATGTTATCCACTCGTTCTGGATTCCGGCGCTAGCCGGTAAGATCGATGCTAACCCCGGCGCGAATGTGAATACGATGTATTTCAGCGCAGATCAGGATGGAGTATATCTCGGCAAGTGTGCCGAGCTTTGCGGACCTTCCCATGCTCTGATGGATTTCAAGGTCAAATCGGTTAACCAAGGTGCTTTCGATCGCTGGGTAACAGCGATGAAGGAGCCTGGCAAGCTGCCAGCAGATCCTGAGATCGCTGCCGTCTTCGAAAAACAATGCCTGACCTGCCACGCTGTTGGCGATAAAGGTATGCAGCTCTTCCCGAACCTCACCGGAATGGGTGACAAGGGAACGGTTGCGGGCATTCTTGTTAACACAGATGACCCCAAATATTCGAATGAAGGCAGTACGTACGATAACCTTAAAAGGTGGATCGAAGATCCACAAGCGGTTAAGCCTGGCAACTCAATGCCGAAGGTTGACCTGACTCCGGAGCAGATCGATGGCATCGCCAAGTATCTGTCGGAATACAAGCTTGACGTGGAGCAATAACCTATCGGTAATTGAAGGGGGTACCAGCCTTGGCTCATGCACATCCGGTCAAACGTTATACCGGTCTTATGGACTGGCTCACAACTGTTGACCACAAAAAAATCGGCATCCTTTATCTAATTGCCGGTGGATTTTTCTTCCTGATTGGCGGCTTTGAAGCCTTGCTGATCCGGATTCAGCTTTGGAAGCCGTTGAACAACTTTGTAAGTGCCGACACTTACAATGAGTTGCTCACGATGCATGGTACGACGATGATCTTCTTGGCAGCGATGCCGATTATCTTCGCTCTAATGAATGCCATCGTACCCCTGCAGATCGGAGCGCGTGACGTTGCCTTTCCATTCGTCAATGCGCTTGGCTTCTGGACATTCCTCTTCGGCGGGCTGCTGCTCAACGTCAGTTGGATTGCAGGCGCCGTTCCTGATGCGGGATGGACTTCCTACTTGCCTCTCGCAGACCCGACCTATAGCCCAGGCAAAGGGGTAGACTTTTACGTGCTTGGTCTGCAGATTGCCGGTATCGGTACTCTCGTAGGCGGTATTAACTTCCTTGTTACAATTATCAACATGCGCGCCCCGGGCATGAGCTTCATGCGTATGCCGATGTTCACCTGGAGCGCATTCATCACCTCGGCTCTGATCTTGTTCGCTTTCCCGGCTCTGACAGTTGGTCTCGTTGCCCTTATGTTCGATCGCCTTTTCTCGGCGAACTTCTTTAATGTAAGCGGCGGCGGCAACACTGTACTCTGGGAGCATATCTTCTGGATCTTCGGACATCCTGAGGTTTACATTCTGATTCTTCCGGCCTTCGGTATTATCTCCGAGGTCATCAGTACCTTCTCTCGCAAACGGCTATTCGGATACAGCTCGATGGTATTCGCGACAGTGCTGATCGGCTTCCTCGGCTTCATGGTATGGGCTCACCATATGTTTACGGTTGGTCTTGGACCTGTTGCTAACGCGCTGTTCTCAATCGCAACGATGCTCATTGCCGTACCAACAGGCATCAAAATCTTTAACTGGATCTTCACGATGTGGGGCGGCTCCATTAGATTCACGGCAGCTAACTTGTTCGCTGTAGGATTCGTACCTACCTTCGTTATGGGTGGCGTTACCGGCGTTATGTTGGCAGCGGCTCCGGCCGACTTCCAATACCATGACAGCTATTTCGTTGTAGCCCACTTCCATTACGTTATTGTAGGCGGCCTTGTTTTGGGTCTGTTCTCCGGTCTTCATTACTGGTGGCCAAAGATATTCGGGCGGATGCTTAGCGAGGGACTTGGCAAGCTGACGTTCTGGACTTTCTACATCGGTTTCCATCTGACCTTCTTCGTCCAGCATTTCCTTGGTTTGCTTGGCATGCCTCGCCGGGTTTACACGTATCTGGATGGATTAGGCTTCAACTCGATGAACCTGATCAGCACCATCGGCGCTTTCCTGATGGGTATTGGTACGATCATTTTCATTATCAATATTATTGTTACAGCAGCTAAGCCAAAAACAGCGAGCAACGATCCTTGGGAAGACGGACGGACTCTGGAATGGTCTATTCCATCTCCAGCTCCGGAATACAACTTCCTGCAAACGCCTCTGGTTCGCGGTTATGACGCTCTATGGAAAGAAAAAATGGATGGCAATACCGGTATGTCGCCGGCAGAGCCAATCGGACCGATTCATATGCCTTCTGGATCGATTCTACCATTCATCATGTCGTTCGGACTGTTCGTGGCTGGTTTTGGATTCATGTATGCCAACAACGAGTGGACCGGGTTTGTTAAAGAAATCTTCGCATCTCATGCAGTAGCGGGTCTTGGACTGGGAATTACACTGACTTGTATGATCATCCGTTCCCTCAAGGATGATCACGGCTTCCATATCGAGCCGGAAGAACTGACGAAAAAGGAGGTTAAGGAATGAGTGCGCATTCCCATCTAGACGGCGAGCTGCCTCATGAGCCGGAGCGCGCAACCTTGGAAGGACGCAACAAGGTTCTTGGCTTCTGGTTATTCCTTGGAGGAGAGACCGTATTATTCGGTACCCTCTTTTCCATCTTCCTGGCGCTTCGCGATCAAGTAGGCGACGGCAACCCGACGGGTCAAGAGCTGTTCAAGCTCGGAACGGTCGCCATCGCAACGTTCATCCTACTTACCTCGTCTCTGACAAGCGTATTCGCTATTCAAGCGATGCATCGCAACCATGTCAAAGCAATGCAGGGCTGGCTGATTATAACCGTTATTCTCGGTCTGGGGTTCCTGGGTCTGGAGATTTACGAGTTCTACGAGTACATCCATGAAGGTCATAGGTTCAGTACGAGCGCATTCAGCTCATCGTTCTATACCCTAGTCGGCTTCCACGGAGCGCATGTATTGTTCGGGATTGTTTGGATATCGCTGCTGATTTTCCAAGTGGCTCGTAAAGGCCTTAACGTCGTAACCGCTCCTAAAGTTTATGTAGCGGGTATGTACTGGCACTTTATCGACGTAGTATGGGTGTTCATCTTCACCGTCGTCTACTTGATGGGAAAGGTGGGTTAACTGATGGCAGCTAATCATTCGTCTCATTCCGAACAGCCGGCCAAGCGCCACAAGCATGAAGGTCCAAGGAAACATGTTGTCGCCTATATCTTCTCCCTGCTGCTTACGCTTGTCGCATTTGCAACGGTTATAGGTGGAGAAATTAATACTTCCTTCATTTATATCCTGCTGTTGGTCATGGCCGCTCTTCAGGTCGTTATCCAGATGGGCTTTTGGATGCATATGAAGGATCGGGGACATCTCTTCCCGATTGTAGGTATTATGACCGGCGTGTTCGTTGTGTTTACGATTGTCATTATGGCGGAATACTGGACTTGGTGGTAAGCCGCGTATAAAGGGGAAGAGGAGCGTCTGCCTGCAGACCTCCTCTTTTGTTGTTTTAATTATTGAAGCGCTTTACAATGCTCTATCAGGCAGCGCAACTGTTCGCAATATTGACCTTTGCCATGTACGACCGCTTCCGGTAAAGTAAGGCTTATCAACCCATCTGCTGCCTTTAATTCTGGTGGCTGCCTCTCTGTCGGAGAGGATGTAGGGAAGGAGATTATCCGCAATGCTTGGATTGGAATACTTCGATTTCAAAGCTTTATGGAGCCCGTGGATGCTCTTTGCGATGCTAGCGATTATTATTGGCTACTTCTATTTGATCGGTCCATGGCGGGAGCAGCATTATCCAATGGAGAAGCGTCCAGGTTTCTGGCAGCAAGTCATGACTGTCTCCGGTATTGTACTGCTCTATATGGCTCAAGGTGGTCCGATGAATCTGCTTGGCCATATGATGTTCAGCTTCCATATGGCGAATATGTCGATCAGCTATCTAATTGCTCCGCCGCTGATCATCATGGGCATCCCAGCTTACGCTTGGCGCTCGGCGTTCCGTGCACGATTTTGGAAGCGGCTGAGTCCGGTTATGAACCCGATCTTTACGCTTGTTTTGTTTAACGTCCTGTTCTCGTTCTACCATTTGCCGAATGTCCAGGATTACGTCATGACCCGTTACTGGTTGCATGAGGGCTTTAACTTGCTTCTATTAATAGCGGCTATGATCATGTGGTGGCAAATTACTTGCCCGGTTCCGGAGTGGACCCGTCTCAATGGCCTTCGCAAAATGGCCTATGTTTTTGCTAGCGGCGTATTGCTCACTCCGGCTTGTGCCTTGATTATTTTTGCGGACGAGTCGTTGTATGCCGTCTACAACAACCCGGTCGTATGGGCGCAGGCGATGAGCTACTGTGTATCCGGCGATACAGCTTGGTTGCTGCAGAAATTTGAAGGACCAATGTTCTTCAATCTGTTCAGTGCCAAGGAAGACCAGCAGATCGGCGGTATTCTGATGAAGCTCGTGCAAGAAATTATGTACGGCTGCATTCTCGTATTTATTTTTAGACAGTGGTACAGTCAGGAAAATGCAGAGAACGACAGCGATCTGCGTGGTGTTGACCCGGTTTAAACGCCGGGTTGCGGGAGCGCTAGATTGGAAAGTGGGGGAGACAGCTTGGATCGTTATACAATATTTCCGACCATCAGCACCTTTTTCATCGTTTTGAGCGCGATTTTGGTTGCCTTCGGCTGGAACCTAGCTATTAAGCGCCGCTTGGAAGCACACAAAAAAATGATGATTGCCGCTGCCATTGCTGCCATTATCTTTTTTATCATCTACTCCTCACGGACGCTGCTTGCTGGAAACACGGACTGGGGAGGTCCGCCTAGCCTAGCACCCTATTATTATGTGTTTCTCATTTTCCATATTGTATTGGCGACGGTTGGGGCGATATTCGGCATTACAACGTTAGTTCTCGGCTTTAAGGAGAAGTATGCCAAACATCGCAAGCTGGGCCGTGTCACCTCCGTCATCTGGTTTGTTACCGCCATTACTGGCGTAGCTGTTTACGTCTTGCTTTACCTCATGTATCCCGGAGGACATACAAAGCCGGTATTCGATATACTGTTCCCTCAGTAGTAGACAGGAGGACTGCAACAATGGCAAAGGTATTTACGATCGGTGAAGCACTCATCGATTGGATCCCGGCAGAGCGGGGAGTGGAGCTGAAGCAAGTGGACAGCTTTACCCGTGCCGCTGGAGGAGCGCCTGCAAATGTGGCCAGCGCGGTAGCCCGTTTAGGGGGCAGCAGCGCTTTTATCGGCAAGCTCGGGGAGGATGCGTTCGGCGACTTCCTGATCGAAACGATGGCGGCTGTCGGCGTGGATATATCACGCGTGCTGCAAACGAAAGAAGCAAATACGGCGATGGCATTTGTCAGTCTGCGTGCTGACGGCAATCGTGATTTCAGCTTTTACCGCAACCCGAGCGCAGATATGCTATTGGAGGCGGATGAGATCGGCGACTGGTTCAGCACAGGAGATGTGCTGCATTTTTGTTCCGTTGATCTGATCGAAGCTCCGGTCAAATACGCTCATCGCGAAGCGATTGCCAAATGCCGCGAAGCAGGCGGGATCATCAGCTTTGATCCTAATGTGCGGCTGCCGCTGTGGACCTCTCCGGAGGATTGCCGCCGGGCCATTCTGGAATTTTTGCCGCTAGCTCATCTGGTTAAAATCAGCGATGAGGAGCTGACTTTTATTACCGGCATTGAGGACGAGCAGGAGGCGCTTCAGTCGCTTTTTGTTGGAGATGTCCGCCATGTCATTTATACCCGGGGCCCAGCTGGCGCGATGTGGCTGAGTCGAGAATTTCAAGCCGAGGTTCCGGGATACACCGTGAAGACGATCGATACGACAGGAGCTGGGGATGCCTTTATCGGGGCTTTGCTCTTTGGCGTCGTTCAGCAAAGGGAGTTTCTCCAGGGCATCCCGCAAGAGACGGCGCTCAGGCTGCTCGCCTTCGCTAACGCCGCTGCTGCGATTACAACGACAAGAGCAGGCGCGATTTCTGCTCTGCCGACACCTCAAGAGGTTGAGGCGCTGCTAGCTCAGAGTGTTTGAGATCTAAGGAGCTAAAGTTTACGCGGACGCATTCCGATATTTCCCTATTAGAATGATTTAGGCCTAACAGGTGAAATGAGGGAACCAAACGTGATTTCAGTATCTGAAATGAGACAGAAGCAACTGGATTTTATTCAACTTACGGATGAGGATCTCAAGCGGCTAAGCGAAGCTAGACCCGTATTTGAAGGGGCCGCGGACCGGATCGTAGACTCCCTTTATGAGAATATTGTGCGTCAGCCGGAGCTGAAAGCGATGATCGAGAAGCATAGCACTTTAGATCGCCTCAAGCTGATGCAGAAGCAATATTTTCTGTCCATGACAGCCGGGGTAATCGATGAGCAATATTTTCAATGGCGACTGAAGGTTGGAGGGATCCACTCGCGCATTGGCTTGACCAGCCAGTGGTATCTCGGTACCTACATAACTTATCTGGATCTGACCTCTTCCCATCTGTCGGCTGCCATGCCGGAAAAGTGGACCTCTGTGCTCCATTCCCTAGCCAAAATGTTCAATCTCGACTCCCAGATCGTGCTGGAGGCATATGAGAAGGACGAGAAGGCCAAGCTGCAAAGTGTAACCGATATGCAGAGAGAGATTCTGACCGGTGTCAGCACCGCTGTGCAGGAGCTGGCGGCAGGCATGGAACAGGTTGGACGAAGCGCGGATACGGTCGGCCGACTGGCGGTCCGAACCGTAGAATCCCAAGAGCAGACCAATGCAGAGCTGTCCAGTCTCGGCGAGCAGATTAGCGTCATTGAATCCATGGGCTCCCTGATGACCAACATATCGGATCAGACGCATTTGCTCGGTCTCAATGCAGCTATTGAGGCGGCGCGTGCTGGTGAAATGGGACGGGGGTTCGAGGTCGTAGCTGGCGAGGTGCGCAAGCTGGCTCGGCATTCCAAGGAATCGCTGGAGTTGATCCGCGAAAAGGTAGAAGCCATCAACAGCGCTCTGAGCAAGGTTCAGGCACTTTCCCATGAAACCGCGGAAGCGGCTCAGGAACAGGCTGCCAGCTCATCGGAGCTGGGATTGTTCATCCGCATGATCGAAAATGTATCACAGGAGCTGGAGCACCTGAGAGACAAAGCCCAGTCTGCAGGGGGCTGACACTAAGACTGCTTCCGCTTTACTGCACTGAAATTATACCGTATGTTGCTAGACGTCCTCATTTGGATGTTTTGGCAACATACGGTATTTTATTTCCAAAATATTCTTGACAGTGGAACGTACAGTGTATATATTGTATATAAAGATATATACAGTATATACACTGTGCTTATCTTAAAAGCCTCGCACTAATTTCTGAAAAAGTCATCTTGCAGGGGGAACGTCATGAGTACTTGGAGAGGGGCTAAGCTCCTGACTCGATATGAGTGGGCAATGGCCGGTTATGGAGTCATATTCAATCTCATCTTAATTTTATATTTTCTTCTTTTCATGACGCCGTTGTTTATCGAGCTTCGGGACGTCAAGGATAGTAGTCATTTCAATGGATGGATGCCCAATTTTATTATGCTGGCGCTCATTCCCTGTTTCGGATTCTTTATGAACCGAGCCTCGTTCAATAGTTGGCGGGTTGATCATATGTCACATCGTCTGGCCGACTTACGCCGGCTGCCGATCAGCTACCGCCAGATCGCAGCTGGCAAGCTGCTCACCGTCGTAAGTTTGCTTATTCCATCGTTGGTACTGATACTGCTCCTGCATTATTTACTCTTTCTCCATCAGATTCTAACTCCGCTGCAGATGCTCAACTACTCCTTGTTTTGGTTAGGTTACGGGGTTCTCGGTTCTTGTATCTACGCTCTCTTCGAAATCATGATGACTGGAAAACAGTACACTATACTGTGCATAATTTTTGTAGTCGTTTTTTTAGGGACATGTTTTGCCATGATGCAAGCTCAGTGGAGCATCGTTCTGTGGACCCTGGAATTTGCTGAAAGCGGCAATTGGCTACCGTCGCTGCTTGCCATCGCAGCTGGAATTATGACCGCAGCATTTATATACAAACTGATGGCGAAGCTGCTGAGCCGTCGCAGTCTGATGGGATAGTTCCAATCCGATAATAAAGAGCAAAAAAACATAGATTTTTTAAAGCGAGGTGCAGTCGTGCGGCTACCCATACAAATCAACGAGAATAGCGCCGAACCGCTGTACCATCAGATTGAATCTCAGCTGCGGGCACTGATCGTAAGCGGCCAACTGCTTGAGAATACGCTGCTTCCCTCGAACCGTGAGTTAGCGCAGTCGTTGAACTGCAGTCTCATTACGATTCGCCGCGTCTATCAGGATCTAGAGGCAGAAGGACTGCTGCGCACGCGTCAGGGCAGCGGCACCTTTGTAGCCAAGGTCGATACGGATGCAGGCTCCAAGAAGTTGCTTCAGACAGCGGAGGCTGCGGTTGAGGCCGCAATCGAAGCCGGAATGGCAGCTGGCCTGACGCGTCATGAGCTGGAGGAAGTAATACGCCACGAGCTGGACCGGCGTTACGGCAAGCAGCAATAAACAAGATCCATTCCACTTATCGTGTAGAATAGGCAGGGGGAGAAGGCATGAATAAAGCGATGGAGCAGGAGAAGGGCCGCATAGAGCAGTCGGCTGAAGGCAATGCGACGGAAGCCAATCCTGCTAAAGGCAATCATGCGACGGAAGCCAATCAGAGCGAGACCAGCTTAACCGAAAAAGAGCCTTCGTCGGCGGTAACATTGCGCTCTGTCATGCAGAAGCGCAGCCGCTTCAAGCTTGGGCCGCTGACGCTGAACGTCCCGATCGGCCATGTGACGGCCATCGTTGGTCCTAACGGTAGCGGCAAGAGTTCAACCTTCAGGTTACTGATGGATCAGTCGCGGCCCGATGAGGGAGAGTTATGGCTGCTCGGCGAGCAGGTAGGCATAGGTTTGGATGATTCCCTTTTGAAGCAAAGAATCGGTTATGTGCCGGAAGAGGATAACAAGCGTGACGCGGGGCTGCGAGGCACATTCAAGGCAGATTTCACCGCTGAATGGTATCCGAGTTGGAACGGTAACGAATTCGAACGTTTGCTTCGCGAGTTTGAAGTGGACCCTTCGTTGCGACTCGGCAAAATGTCCAAGGGAATGAGACGCAAATACGAGCTCGCGCTTGTTATGGCGCACGGCCCTGATCTGCTGTTGCTGGATGAGCCGTCCTCCGGGCTTGACCCCATTTCCTGGCGTAAGCTGGTCGATGAGCTGCATCGCTATATGAGGCGCGGCAATCGAACGATTTTGATGGCTACGCACATCATGGACGAGGTAAAGCGATTGGCCGATTACATAGTGGTCATGTCAGGCGGGCGGATCATCGGCATGTATGAAAAGGATGAATTGCTGTCATCCTGGCATACGTTCTATGTAGGCCCGGCAACGGTAGGGCTGCCCGCACATGGAGCAGGTTCGGCAACACAACTTGCGCCCGAAGCTGTCCAGGCATTGCCGGGACTCGTGAATGCCGAGGAGGCGGGCGGTGGAACTTGCCGAGTGACCACCTGCAAGGCTTGGGAAGCGGAGCTCTGGTGCCGCCAGCAGGGATTCGCCATTACGGGACAGCGAGCACTTGAGCTGGATGAAATTATGGCATTGCTCATTCGCGATAGCTTGTAGATTGAGCTCATTTATTTTCGCATGAGAATGGCAGTAATGTAGGAGTCAAGGTTCAATTTGAATGGGGGAGCAGAATATGAAGCCGCTAGTAGTAGATCGAGTTGTTAAGCAATATGGAGATAAAACGGCTGTCAACGGCATAAGCCTGGAGGTGGACCGCGGAGAAATCTACGGTCTGCTCGGAGCCAATGGCGCGGGAAAAACGACCACGATGAGAATGGTGCTGGGGCTGATTTTCCCGGATGAAGGACAGATTCTGTATGATGGTAAGCCTTACGCTAAGGAGCAATTACAGCGAATTGGCTATCTGCCTGAGGAACGCGGCCTGTATCCTAAGGTCAAAGTAAGCGAGCAGCTTGTTTATCTCGCTCGTTTGAAGGGAATGACGGCATCCGCTGCCGATAAGAGCCTCAAGAACTGGCTAGAGCGTTTTAACGTGCCAGAATACTATGACAAGCGGGTTGAGGAGCTGTCCAAGGGCAATCAGCAGAAAATCCAGTTCATCGCTACGATTATTCACAGCCCGCAGCTACTCATTCTTGATGAAGCGTTCAGTGGACTTGACCCGGTTAATGTTGAGCTGCTCAAAAGCACGGTCAAAGAGCTGCGCGACAATGGCTCAACGATTCTGTTTTCTACCCATCGCATGGAACATGTCGAGGAGTTATGCCGCAACATTACGATCCTGCATCGATCCAATGAGCAGGTCAAAGGCAGCTTGAAGGAGATCAAGGGCAGATTCCCACGGGAGCGGGTGCGGCTGACGGCGGAGAGCGAGATTACAGGGCTGGAGGAACTGCCCGGAGTGCTTGGCGTAAAGCTGCTGGAGCAAGGCGGTTATGAAATCCGGATCGCTGATGAAGCATCTGGACGGGGCATCCTGCACCACGCCATGTCGCAGTCAGAGATCAGTCGATTCGAGATTATGGAGCCAACGCTCAACGAAATCTTTATAAAAACGGTAGGTGAGAGCCATGAGTGATTTTTGGACAGTAACCGGGTTTACATTCCGCAATAAAACGAAGGGTAAAGCCTTCATTGTGACGACGCTGATTCTGGTCATTATCCTTTCCCTAGTTATCAATCTGCCTTATATCATCTCGCTGTTCAAGGGAGATGGCGGGGCGGACGTCAAAAATGTCGGTTATGTCTCCGTTCAGAGCGAGAGTATAGAGAGCAAAGTTACACCAACACTCGTTGGGGCTTGGCTCAAGGAATATTATGCCTCGCAGCCTGAGGATAGCCGGAAGCTCGCCATGGTTGCAATCGAAGGCAGCGGAGATGCGGCGGCCGACGAGGCAACGCTCAAAAAAGCGATTGCCGATGGAAGCATCGACGGATACTTACAGCTGAAGCCTAATGCAACAACCGGCTTCTACGATGCCATTTACAACTCCGAGAAGATGATGGATAACTCTGCCACTGAGGAGCTGCGGACCGGCTTACAAATTGTTAAGTCCAATGCAGCGGGACTGACCGACGAGCAGAAGAAGCTGCTCTATACACCAGTCGAGGTTTCGGCGCTGCAAATCAATGCAGGCAGCGGCGAGGGAAGCGGGCGCACAGCTACTCAGCAGGGCGTCAACATGGGTCTTGTGTATGCGATGCTGTTCCTGCTCTTCATGACGATCATGGCGACAGGAACGGTTATTGCAAGCGAAGTGACAACGGAGAAGAGCTCCCGCATTATGGAGGTGCTCATCACGAGCGTGTCGCCGCTAAACAGCATGTTCGGGAAAATCTTCGGCATGTTCCTCGTTGGTCTTTTGCAAATCGCGATTTATATAGGAGTAGTAATCATCAACGTTAATATTCCAACGAACACAGAAGCACTCGGCAATTTGAACATCAACCTGAGCGATGTCAGCTATGATCTGTTAATCGTCTCGCTGCTGTTCTACCTCACAGGATTTTTCCTATACGCAACGTTGTACGCGGCAGTTGGCTCCATCGTCAGCCGCACGGAGGATCTCGGTCAAGCGGTTATGCCGCTCACCTTCCTGTCACTCGCCGGTTTCTACCTTGGTATGTTCAACCTGACGAATCCAGATAGCATGTTGGTCAAAGTTACCTCGTTCATCCCGTTTTTGTCCCCCTATGTAATGGTTGTTCGCACTGGTGTTGGCAGTGTGGAATATTGGGAGATCGGTGTCTCACTGCTCATCATGCTCGTCAGTATCTATTTGCTTGGCTGGCTGTCGGCGAAGATATACCGGACCGGTGTTCTGATGTACGGCAAACGCCCAACGATCAAGGAACTTCGCAAAGCGATGAAGGCTTACAAATTTTAAACTTTGGAGGAATTCAAATGAAAAACGTAATCCGAATGATGAGTCCATTGTTGCTTGTATCTTACCTGCTCCTTTCCCATTTTGAGCTTCCTGTACCCGATTTTGTCAAAGGAACGATGCTTGGATTAATCGTGGTAGGAAGCTGTTATACGGTGGCGCAGTTCGGTCTTAACAAGAAGGTAAAAACAATTTAATTGGGACTAGGTGAAATGCCTGATCCAAAATATGGGACCAGTAAGAACAAGGGTACTTGTTCTTACTGGTTTTTTCGTTGTGGAGTGCCGCTTTATACGGGTAAACGGATAAGAATTCTCTCATATAATAATGAAGCTCATCAAGTATGTGTTATTGTTAAGGAAAATTGCTAACCATTTAATAGTTGCGAATTAAATTAAAGGAGGTGGGAGACTTAACAATGAATGGATTTGAGACTAATCAAAAGAACATTTTCTAAGGAGGATTATTGTGAACGGTTCAGTTAAAGTAAATAAGTTATTCATCGTTCTTTTTTTAATTTTAGCCATGGTGGTTTCGTTATTTTCGCCGATTGGAGCCTTATATAAAGCGGAAGCGGCTGCTATTACGGTAGATGGCAAGGCAGCTGACTGGAGTGGAGTGAATTCACTTTCAACCAATACAGGAACGGCTAAGAGCTTAAAAGTAACAAATGATGGAACGAACCTGTATCTGCTCGTTGAAGGTACGGGACTCAGTACGACAACAAGCCACTTCTGGCTGGATACA
>NZ_NMUQ01000003.1:354573-445640 GCF_002233675.1 Paenibacillus herberti
CAAATGATGGAACGAACCTGTATCTGCTCGTTGAAGGTACGGGACTCAGTACGACAACAAGCCACTTCTGGCTGGATACAGACAATAACCCGGCAACCGGTTATAAGGCCAGTGGCTGGGGAGCTAACGGCGCCGAGTGGATGATTGAAAACAGCACTCTTTATGCCTACACAGGAAATGGAAGCTCGTGGAGCTGGAGCTCAGTGACGACCCTAACTTCCAAGCAGTTTGCCCGCAGCAGTTCTGCTGTTGAAGCACTTATTCCTTTATCCACGTTGAAAAAGAATGTAGGAAGCACGCTCAAACTAGGTTTTATTGATAACAACTCAGCAACAAACAGGCTGCCAGCGGCGAAACAGACGCTCCCTGCCTATGTTCTGACTGCTGTAGCTAAAGCGCCGGAAGCCGTTGCTATTACAGTAGATGGCAAGGCAGCTGATTGGAGCGGAGTGAAGTCACTTTCAACCAATATAGGAACGGCTAAGAGCTTAAAAGTAATAAATGATGGAACGAACCTGTATCTGCTCGTTGAAGGTACGGGACTCAGTACGACAACAAGCCACTTCTGGCTGGATACAGACAATAACCCGGCAACCGGTTATAAGGCCAGTGGCTGGGGAGCTAACGGCGCCGAGTGGATGGTCGAAAACAGCACTCTTTATACCTACACAGGAAATGGAAGTTCATGGAGCTGGAGCTCAGTGATGACCCTAACTTCCAAGCAGTTTGCCCGCAGCAGTTCTGCTGTTGAAGCACTTATTCCTTTATCCACGTTGAAAAAGAATGCAGCAAGCACGATCAAACTAGGCTTCATTGATAACAACTCAGCAACAAACAGGCTGCCAGCGGCGAAACAGACGCTTCCGGCCTATGTTTTAACTGCTGGTACTAAGCCGCAACCAACGGCAACGCCACAACCAACGGCAACGCCGCAACCAACGGCAACGCCGCAACCAACGGCAACGCCGCAACCAACGGCAACGCCGCAACCAACGGCAACGCCGCAACCAACGGCAACGCCGCAACCAACGGCAACGCCGCAACCAACGGCAACGCCGCAACCAACGGCAACGCCAAAACCAACAGCAACGCCACAACCAACAGCAACGCCGAAGCCGGAAGGAACTATGGTTATTTCCAATCTTACAGAGCTGGATAGCCCGTTGAACAACCCGTTTAAAGGCTGGGCGCCTTCTGCCAAATCAACATCTTATGCACAGCCTATCAAGCTTGTTTACGCAGGTGTGACCTGGAAAGATTTGGAGCCAACAAAAGGTAATTATAATTTTGAAGCCATCGAAAAAACTTATAATTTTGCTTATTGGCAAAGCAAGGGCGTAAAAGTTGTGTTCAGGCTTCTTTTGGATAATCCGACGGGGCAAGCGCATCGTGATATTCCAGACTGGCTATACAACGAAATGGTCGCTGCTGGCCAATCGCCCGGAACTGCTTATAGAGATGAGACAGGCGGTATGGGGAGCGGAAATAATACGGGCTTTTCTCCTAACTACAGTTCGCCTTCGGTAATCCAGGGGCATAAGCTGCTCCTCGACGCTATCGCAAATCGTTATTATACGAATGAACGTCCTATTGCTTTTGTACAAATCGGTTCCCTTGGACATTGGGGCGAATTCCACACTTGGCCGTATAGAGGACCAGATGGTGAAAAGAACAACTATACCGGGGAATTCCCTACAAATGAAGTCTCAAATCAGTATGTTCAGCATTATCTCGATGCCTTTGCCGGCAAAGAAGATAAAATGCAGGTCCTGATCCGGCGCAGCATTGGGCTGGCTACCAACAACAATAAAGGTATGAAGCTCGGAATGTTCAATGATGTATTTGGTGATAAGGGAAGTTTCGATGACAGCTGGGGATGGTATACAGGTACGCAAAACGGCTACTCGGATGACCTTAGTCAGAAACAGCCCGGAAACCCTAATTTTTGGGATAGCCGTATTTCTGCCGGAGAATTTTATGGTGGACAATCCGGTATGACGGTAGCTTTGACATCAGGGGCTGGCTTCGATGAGACGATGCGGCAAACCGAAATGAGCAAAATTAGCTGGCTTGGCCCGAATGCGCCTGCTTCTTTGGCTGTCGGTAATAGTTTGCAAGCGAATATGGATAAGTTAGAAAAAAGAATGGGTTATCATTTTGTTTTGAAACAAGTCAAACACTCTTCAGTTATTAATGGGAATTTATTCCCGGTTGAAGTTTCAGTTGAAAATAAAGGAGTGCAGCATTTCCCATTCAATTGGTCTGTTGAAATTCAGCTTCGCAGCGAAGGCAAAGTAGTTGCGACAAAGAAAACAAACGCTGACCTGACAACTTGGAAAACGGGAAGTTATACAATTGCTGATTCCATTCCGACATCGGGACTTCCTTCCGGAAAATACGAAATTTCAATTGCGATTATTAATCCGGAAACTGGTTTGCCTGGAGTGGACTTTGCGAATGAAGGCAAATACCCAGATGGTGCATTTAAGCTCGGCAACGTAACTAAATAACATCAAGTTAAAAACGGTTTGATTTTATCCCATACGTTTGACAGTGATGAGCTCATGAAATCATGAACTCATCACTATTTTACTGCACCCCTTAGAATAGACATTGGAACTTAACCAATGAAATTCTAGGGGGTGCATTTTTTTTAATTTCCTCTAAAATATTTTCCTTGTAAAATATTTATTCGACATAACATTTCTTTTGTATAATAATATTGATTATCAATTGTATACTATTATTATTGATGAATTTAATTATAATAATTACAAATAAATTAATTTCCATTAATATTTCATTGTGAATTAATGATATTTCATCTATTGTATTCAAGGGAATGGAAAAACCATTTCATAATACAAGGGAAAATAAGGGGGTTAAATACGACTCTAAGGATGAATTAATGAATTTGGAATTAATTAAAAGAACAAATTTCTAGGAGGGTTTTTTTGAACAGTTCAGTTAAGGCAAATAAGATGATCGTCGTTCTGTTTTTAATTATTGCCATGGTGATCTCGTTGTTTCCACCGATAGGAAGCTTATATAAAGTGGAAGCGGCTGCTGTTACGGTAGATGGCAATGCAAATGACTGGAGCGGAATAAATTCGCTTGTAACTAACACAGGAACGGCAACGAGCTTAAAAGCAACGAATGATGGAACAAACCTGTACCTCTTCGTTGAAGGCGCGGGTCTGAGCACGGTAACAGGCAGCTTCTGGCTGGATACAGACAATAATTCGGCGACCGGTTACAAGGCATCCGGCTGGGGAGCTAACGGCGTCGAGTGGATGCTCGAAAACAATACTCTATATAGCTACTCCGGAGATGGTACTTCGTGGAGCTGGGACTTGAAAGCAACTCTTGACTCCAAACAAATGTCCCGCAGCGGTTCTGCTGTGGAAGCGCTTATTCCTTTGTCCACGTTGAAAATGAACGTTGGAAGCACGCTCAAACTAGGTTATATCGACAACAGATCGGAAATAAATAGGCTGCCTGCGGCGAATGGTACGCTTCCTGCCTATGTTATGACTGGCGAAGCGACAGCTCCAGTAGTGACGGCTCCACCAGTAGCGACAATTCCAGCTCCAGTAGTCACAACTCCTGAAGCTGCAGCTCCCGGCAAAATTACTGTAGATGGCAGTGTAAATGACTGGAGCGGAGTGAAAATAGCCGCTACTAATGGGGGAGCGAACAGCCCTACCCTGAAAATAACGAATGACGAAACGAATCTGTACCTGCTTCTTAACAGCAAAAAAAATGTGAACAAAGGCACTGTATGGCTGGATACCGATAATAATCCGTCAAATGGGTTTGATGTACGCAGATGGAATTTGAAGGCTGATTGGAAAATTGAAAATGGCTCCTTGTTTAAATACGAAGGCATGACAAATAATACTCCAAAATGGACTAAAGTTACGGGGGATCATAAATTTTCCCAAGGCTCTTCTATACTGGAAGCTTCCATTCTTTTATCCGCTTTAAACAGCAAAATGGGATCAAAAGTAAAAATAGGTTATGATAACGTTGCAGAGATGGAGAGATTACCTTCGGACATTCTCCCGACTCCTTCTCATGTATTGATTACGGAAGCCGAAGCGTCCAAATCGGTTACACCAACTACGGTTACTAATGATCTTGTAGAACTGGACAGCCCTTTGAACAATCCGTTTAAAGGCTGGGCGCCTTCTGCTAAGACAACGTCCTACTCGCAGCCAGTCAAGCTTGTTTACGCAGGCGTAACCTGGAAAGAGCTTGAGCCGACAAAAGGCAATTATAATTTTGAAGCCATCGAAAAAACGAACAATTTTGCTTACTGGAAAAGCAAAGGCGTAAAAGTTGTGTTCAGGGTTATTATGGATAACCCGACGGGCCAAGCCCATCGTGATATTCCAGACTGGCTTTACAACGAAATTGTCGCTGCTGGCCAATCACCGGGAACGGCCTATAGCGATGCAACAGGCGGTATGGGAGCCGGAAACAATACGGGCTTTTCTCCTAACTACAGCGCGCCTTCGGTAATTCAGGGCCATAAGCTGCTCCTTGAAGCTATTGCAAACCGTTACTATACGAACGAACGCCCTGTTGCTTTTGTACAAATCGGTTCCCTTGGGCATTGGGGCGAATTCCACACCTGGCCTTATAATGGACCAAGTGGTGTAAAGAACTATACGGGAGTTTTCCCTACAGTTGAAGTTTCAAACCAATACGTTCAGCAGTATCTCGATGCCTTCGCTGGCAAAGAAGATAAAATACAGGTATTGATCCGCCGCAGCGTTGAGCTGGCTACGAACAATAATAAAGGCATGAAGCTCGGAATGTTTAATGATGTATTTGGTGATAAGGCTAGTTTTGATGCTGACTGGGGATGGTATACAGGAACGCAAAACGGCTATTGGGACGATCTTGGACAAAAGCAGCCTGGCAATGCTAATTTCTGGGATAGCCGCATATCCGCCGGAGAATTTTATAGCGGCGAATTCGGGATGAAGGCTTCCTTGACATCAGGCAGTGGTTTTGATGAGACATTGCGTCAAACCGAGATGAGTAAAATAAGCTGGCTCGGCCCTAACTCGCCTGCCGCATTGCCTGTTGGTAATAGTCTGCAAGCGAATATGGATACGTTAAAGAAAAAAATGGGCTATCATTTTGTCTTGAAACAAGCCAAGTATCCTTCGCTTGTTACGGGCGGCTCATTGCCAGTTAACCTCACTATCGAGAATAAAGGCATGCAGCATTTCCCGTTCAATTGGAAGCTTGAAGTTCTTGTTTACTACGGCAGGAACCTCGTTTCCAGAACGGCAACAAACGCCGATCTTACAACGTGGAAAACGGGAACCCATAAAGTCGATGTTACTCTTCCGGTAGAGCATCTTCCATCTGGAAATTCCTACGATGTTTATGTTGGAATCATGAACCCAGAAACTAATTTGCCTGGAGTGGACTTCGCCAATGAGGGCAAACACCAGAATGGCACATTTAAGCTCGGCACCGTAACTAAATAACGTCAAGTTAAACTCGGTTTGATTTTATCCCCTTCGGTAGGCAGTGAAAAGAGAGAGTTCATGATTCCATGAATTCCGCACTGTTGGCCGGAGGGGATTTTTATTTTGGCAAAAGATATCAACTTGAAAATAGACAAATCTGTTCCATAAATAGGTTAAACCTATTCCTATTGGCCAGAAATTCTCGGTGTTATGCTTTGAATAGTTCTGAAATCCACGAGGCCGAATTGTTGCTCTTCTGAATTATATTCAATTTGCTGTCCTTCTATAGAGAGGGTGTATCTTATCGTGACAATGTTTTCTGATAATGGGGTAAGCGAATCAGCCTCAGTTTCCACAGCTACTACTTCTGTGATTATTGCTGGCAACGGAGCGGGAAGAGTTTTTGAAGGAGAAGGTGTAGTTAGTGGCGGAGGTGGAAATACACGTCTGTTGATTGATTATCCCGAGCCTTATCGTAGTGACATTCTGGATTATCTCTTCAAGCCCAATTATGGGGCGGGTTATACCCATTTAAAAGTCGAGGTAGGCGGAGATGTCTTTTCCACCACTGGGACAGAGCCAACCCACGCGAGAACGAGGGAGGAGCTCGACAATCCGAATATGAATCGCGGCTATGAACTTTGGTTAATGAGCGAAGCGAAGAAGCGGAATCCGGATATTAAACTTGATATTTTGCAGTGGGGAGCCCCTGGGTGGATTAACGACTTCAGCACCAACATCGGCAATGACAACAACATCTACTATAAAAACGCCAACAGCAAGTATGCTATGTATTCTCAGGATAATGCGGATTATTTGGTGAGCTATATTAAGGGAGCCAAGAGAGTTTGGGGTTTGGATATTGACTATGTTGCAGGCAATCAAAATGAGAGTTTTGTAGGGCTTGATTTAGAGAACCCTAGTGATCCAAACAGTCCTTCTTATTTGAAGAATTACATCGTCAATATTTTGAGACCTACGCTTGATCGAAATGGATTACAGCATGTAAAAATTGTCGCTCCTGATATTGGCGGCAGAGAAAATGAACCCTATAACCCAAGATCGCCTTGGGCTTTCATTGATGAAGTTTTAGCCGATCCTGCGCTGAAAAATGCTGTATCCGTCATCGGTTATCACTATGTGAAGAGTACTTCTGCGGAAACCGCTCAAAACTCTGGTTTAACGTTATGGGAGAGCGAGGGCTGGACAGGGAGCAGCAATTGGGAAAGCGTCAACAACCAGAAGGGCGCTCTCGATTTAGCTAAGATCATGAATAACAACTATATTAATGCCAAGGTCACCAAAACAAATGTATGGCATATGATCGCGTCATCCTATCCCAATTTGTCGTTTCCGAAAACAGGTGTCATGGTAGCTGGCGAACCGTGGTCAGGTAATTACACCGTTATGCCCGGGATCTGGGCCGCCGCGCATACGAATCAATTTGCTCAGCCGGGCTGGAAATATGTTGACAGCGGGTGCGGTATCACGGCAGGAGGAACCTCTTACGTAACTTTGAAGCAGCCGGATGGCGGCGACAATTACAGTATTATTTTGGTAACGGGTAACTCTGTGGAGACGATTACATTCAAGCTGACAGGCGGTTTATGTACCGACACGGTTCACGTATGGAAATCAAATGCTGTGCAACAATTTATTCAACAGTCTGATATCACTCCATGGGATTATTCGTATTCAATTAACGTTGAGCCGGATTCGATCTATTCGTTAACAACAACGACGGGGCAGCAAAAAGGTCTATCTGATTATCCAATCCCGGCATCTCAGTCTTTCCCTAAAAATTATCATGATGATTTTGAAAGTTATGATGGAGGAGAAACGCCGAAGTATACCTCAGATGTTGAAGGTGTATTCGAGGTTTCCGAAAAGTTTGGCGGCGGTGGCAAAGCTTTGCGTCAGGTTGTTGCAGGTCCAATGAAACAGTGGGATGCTTGGATGACCCCTCGTATCCGATATGGTACACATACTCAATTGGGCGATCTTGATTGGACTGATTATGACTACAGCTCGGATGTATTAATTGAAGGTTGCGGGAAAGATATGTACGGCAATGAAACGCCTGGGACGGTATCCATTAGTGGACGCGTTGGCACAAAGCCACGTCAATGGATCAATGATACATTGATTACTGGCTACAAGCTGCAGGTGGATCAGGTTGGAGATTGGAGCTTGCGAATTGCAGACCCGTTAAAAGATTCCGATACCATCCTGGCTTCAGGAAATGTGCCTTTTTCAGCAGAAACTTGGCATCAATTAAAATTAAGCTTCAGTGGTACGAATATTAAGGGTTTTATTGACGGTCATCTTGTTGCATCACTCAACGACAGTACATATGCTTCAGGCATGGTAGGACTGGGAAGCGGCTATAATTACGCACAATATAATAGTATTTCTGTTATTAACCGCTAATCGGATATGGTCTTGCGGGATAGTTTTAGAGAGTTTGTGACAAGCAGACTCATCGGTTTTGCAGTAGGACAACGAGCCATTCTCCGTGCGGAGAATGGCTCGTTGTTCTTAAGCCTGCTGCGACATTTTCCGGTACTGTCCCGGCGTTACGTCGCTCCATTTTTTGAACGTCTTCACGAAGTAGTTATCGTTCGGAAAGCCGACGCTATATCCAATTTCGCTGATCGGCTGTCCGGTCTCTTTGAGTAGCAACTTCGCTTTTTTCACCCGCAGCTTCTGCAGATAACAGATGAAGGTTTCACCGGTTTTTTGCTTGAACAGCCGGCTTAGGTAATGCTCATCCATCGATACGAGGCGGGACATTGCCTTCAGTGTAATATTGTCCGCATAATAACGCTCCAAATAATCCAGGATGCGGTTGATCTCAGGGTGGCTTGTGCCTTGGCGGGTAGCCCCGCCGGACATGCGGCTGATCAGTCCGGTCGACCGCTCAGCAAGCCGGGAGAGCAGCTCGTTATGAGATCGTGCCGTCTCGGGATCGAAGCTGGAGAATCCGGTTGCGGCGGCTCCGGCAATATTCGTGAAAATACGATCGAGCGAGCGCGCCGTCTGCCAAACATGGGAGATTTGTACCCGGCTGTTCCGCATTTCCCGCCAGTAAGCGGACAGGGCGGCTTCAGCGTCATGAGGACGCGACTGCTCGAATGCGGCGATGATCTCTTTTTCCATACGCCATGAGTGGGATTTTTCATGATCCGCTTGATCCGCTTGTTTCACTTGTGCCAGAACACCTGAAGCCTCTGCTATTCCCTCCGTATCCTCGTACCATCGCTCATTGGCCAGTATGAGCAGCCGCGGCCACTCCTCCTGCAGGCGGGAAGGAGCAACCGAATCGCTATAAACTCCTCTCACGGAGCGGTCGGGCAAAGCCTGCGGGTTCACTGTCAGATCGGCATCGGACCAAAAGAACAGCGTTGTTACGCCTTCGGTGGAAAATGCTCCCGGCCAAATTTTCGACGAAGACGAGACCGCTCCGGAAGCGATCAGAGCTTCGGTGTTCGGCTTGGCCTCCGATTGAAGGAAAGATAACAAACATACTCGGCCGAAGGCGGCAGGAGGAACGGGTGGGGCGACTAGCAAGCTGGCCGTTTCGTCTACCGACAAGAGGGGCAAGCTTTCCCGCAGCTGCAGGTAATAACGGTCGAATGCCCCAATGAGCTCAAGCTGCTCCTGCTGTGTACTGCGCTCAATTTCCTTGCCGGTTTTGAGCAGCAGGTCTTCCATCTCGGATATGCTCATGGACAGCTTGAGCACGTAGCCGCTAGCTCCGAGCTCGAGCGCTTTCCGCGCATATTCGAATTCTCCCATGCAGGTCAGCATGACGAATCGGCAATTCACTCCTTCGCTGCGCACCTGTCTCAGCAGCTCCAGGCCGTCCATACCCGGCATCATAATGTCCGTAATGACTAGCTCGGGCTGGATTCGATGGATGAGTTCCAACGCCTCTTCGCCGTCTGAAGCTTCTCCAGCTACCGTAAAACCATGTTTTTCCCATTGAATTAACTTGCGCAGCTTACGGCGGACAAAAACTTCATCCTCCACCAAAAGAATTTTCCACATGTTTATCACCTTCTGACTGATAAGGATTGGATACGAGCAGCGGAATCGAAATGCGGGCAATTGCACCACTGCCGTTGCCGGAATCGGCTTCGGAAAGCTCGAGCTGACCTTCCTTGCGGAAAAGTAGCTGCAGTCGATGGCGTACATTGTCTAGTCCGATGCCTTTGCGGTCGTCTCTACGGGCCGTTTGTTCTGCCTGCTTCAAGCCGATTCCGTTATCTTCAATTTCGAGAATAAGCGTCTGACGCTCGGTATATCCGCGTACGAAGATCCGAGCTTCGCCGTTCAGGACGGGAAAAGCGTGTTTTAACGCATTTTCTACAAGCGGCTGGGAGATTAGCTTCGGGATGAGCGCATGCTCGATTCCTTCTTGAATATGAAATTGAACTTCCACCAAGCCGTCGAATCGGAAATTCTGAATAAAGATGTAAGCCTGGAGCAGCTCCAATTCCTGCTTGAGATAAATCAGCTCCACGTCGGAGTTGAGGCTTGTTTCTAGCAGCTTGCCAAGCGCGATACAAATTTCCGCTGTATCGCTGTCGTTTTTGTCGAGAGCGTTCCACTTGATCGTATTGAGAGTGTTCAGCAGGAAATGCGGATTCATTTGCACCATCAACATTTGGTAATGCAGCGCTTCTTTCTGCCGTTCCTCCAGCTTGAGCTTGTGAACGAGACCTTGAATATCCCCCATCATCTGGTTATATGTCTGAGCGAGCTCAAGCATCTCGCCTCTGAACAGCCGCTCTGGAACACGGGTTTGCAGTTCTTTTGAAGCGGAGCCTGCCATATTGCGCTGCAGTAAAGCGAGCGGGCGTGATACGGCATTGGATATAAGAAACGTTATTGCGATGCAAATAAGTGATAAAAGCAGCAACGTTGTTATATTTTGATATTGGATTTCCTTCATATTGCCCAAATAAGTGCTGAGCGGAAGCGAAGATACGATATACCAGTTAAAGTTATAAATCGAGCTGGCGGTTAAAATAGCGGAATGTCGCTCATCGGTCCGTTGGACGATCGGTTTTGAGCCAATATCGTCAATCATAGCCCGAACTAAGTTTACATTCATGAAGCGAAGCGACTCGGAAGAGTTAAGCGGCTGTTTGTCCTCATTGAGGAGGACATAATTCTGAAGCAGCAGCAGATCGTCGGCGATGTCGCTAAACCAGCTGGAATAGGCAAAATCTATTCGCAGATAACCGTATTGCTGATCTGCGTTGTCCGTCAATACGGCAAACAGGGAGAGTGTTTTGCCGGGCACCCAGCGATAGCTGTCCTCGGAAGGAGTCAGCCCTTCGAAGCCGGGATTTTGCAGAAAAAGCTCGTAATCCGGATTGGATGACATTCCGTCGCTGCTCTCATAGATATGGCCAAGCCGATCCGCTAGGGTAACACTTACAAAGGGAGGCAAGTCCTGAGACGGCGGCCGTTTGGAGCTCCATAACATGGAGGTTCGCAGCGACTCGTCTACGGCTGTTGGTTCCGTAAGCGCCAAATGTATCGCTGGATCTTTTTCCAGATAAATATAATAGAGAAAGAGCTTTTGAACCTGGCTAATAAACGTTGTTTTCACGACGCCCATCTGTTTAGCGGCCTTTTCACTGAATTCTTCGGAAATGGATCTCTGGCTCAACTGATAGTTGTAAAATTGGATGAGAAATACGGGCACTAAAATAAAAACAACAACGGCTGCAAATAGACGATATTTGAATTTTTCCGGAACGATTAACTTCAAGATTCTCATACTGGCCTTCCTCCAGGGCAAAGTACACTGCTGAGCAACAATCAGTATAGCATGTTCAGAAACAAAGAGGCGGGATGCCTGCGCATCTCGCCTCTTTGCCCATCTGTGCTTCTGTTACTTGGCGTAGCCAAGATCCTTCAGCTGTTGAAAACCGCTGTCCAGATACGTTTTATACTTAAACGTTGTGTTAAGCTCGTTCAGGAACTTGTCGTAGTTCTCCATCTTGTTTTTATCCAGGTAGAACTTCAGCAGTTCTTCCTGCTTGTAGCGGTCGGCATCAGCCGCGTTGTAATCTGTAGGGAGAATGATAAAGTTCGTGTAACTCTCGAGTTTTTTAAGCTGGTCGTTTTTCTCGATATAGGGAGCCTGATTCGGGAACTTGGTTATCAGGTATTCTTTTTCCGGACGGCCTGAGAACTGGTACACCCACGTGAAGGAAGCTTCGGACGCTTTATCGGTCAGTTTTACTTTGCCGTTTTCTTTCGTGAAGTGGGTGCCTTCCAAGCCGAATTGCACTAAGTTAGCTCCTTTATCCTGCGCAGTATAGTTGAACAGGTCAAGCACCTTTTGCAGCTTGGCTTCATCCTCGGCTACTTCTTTGGAAATGGCCATCCGATTACCAACCGCTGTGAGGCCCACAACGGCCATGTAGTCGGCCTTTGGTCCTTGCAGTTTGTCGATCATGACAAAATCGGCATTTGGATTTGCGCCTTTCCATTTAGCCACTTCCGCGTCCTTCATCACGCCCGTCCAATCCGAAAATATAATCCCGGCTTTGCCTTGGAAAGCTTTATCCTTGGCGCTTTCGGGTTTGTTGCTGGCGATTTCCGGATCGAGAGCGCCGCTGGCGACCATTTTTTGCAAATAGACTATTGATTCTTTCATTTCAGGTTGGGACAAACCGTGGACCATTTTGCCGTCTTTAATATAAAAACCATCAAAAGTGCCGTGCTGTACGTTGACGAAACCGGCAACATCCGTGAGCTTCCCGGTTATGCCGAACGTATCTTTTTTGCCGTTGCCGTCTGGATCCTGCTCGGTGAACGCCTTGGCAGCCTCCATCAGCTCATCCAGCGTTTGTGGAACAGGGAGTTTTAGTTTGTCCAGCCAATCTTTGCGAATCCAAAATGAGCTTAGGTTAGTCGCCTGATTCTGCGTAATGGCGTAGTATTTTCCGTTAATAGCCGCCCGGCTGAGGAAATTTTCACTTATAAAACTCTTCAGAGGAGCAAGCTTCTCCTCATACGGGTTTAATTCCAGCAGCAAATTCTTTTTTACATATTCCTCAAATACGCTTTTTTGCGCAGGATTGAATTGAATGACATCCGGCAGATCGCCGCCTGCGGCGCGGACGTTCAGTTTCTGAACAAGCTCATCTAGCGTATTGGCGAGTGTCAGATTCAGATCGATGCCCAGGTCTTTATCAATTGTTTGTTTAACGAAGTCGTCCTTGGGCAGCGACGCCGCTGATCCGGAGAGCATTACTTCAATAGACACTTTCTCGTTGGTTTTTTCTGCGGACTGCTCCGAGTTGGACTCGTTTGGAGCTCCGGAATTAGATCCAGAGCTGCAGCCGGCTATTACAGCTGCGGCGGTAAGGAGGTTAAACATGCCGAATGCTACTTTCCGTTTCTTTTTCATGGATAATGCCCCTCTCAATAGGTTGATCTATTTGGTGAAACGAAAACCCGAAGGAAATAATGTTAACCTTTCAACGCTCCAACTAACATACCCTTAGTCAAATGCTTCTGTACAAAAGGATATACGACGATAACGGGAAGGCTGGCCATCACGACGGAAGCCATCTGCAGGGTCGTTGTTGGCAGCGTAACATCGGTATTGCCGACATCTAGCTCGCTGGTGGATACGAGCAGTCTGCGGACAATCACTTGCAGCGGATTCAAGTCGTTGTCGGTAATGTAGAAGATAGCCGAGAAAAATGTATTCCAGCTTGCCACGACGCAGAATAACCCGATGGTCACCATGACCGGAATGGACAGGGGGAGGGCGATACTGGAAAGCACCTTGAATTCTCCAGCGCCATCGATGCGTGCCGATTCGAATAATTCCTCCGGCAGATTTTCGAAAAAGGTTTTGACGATAAGTACATTCCAGGTGGAAATCGCGCCAGGTATGATCATCGCCCACACCGTATTCAGCAGTCCTGTCCACTGGACGACGAGATAGGTCGGAATCAACCCGCCGCCAAACATCATCGTAAATACGATCATGAAGATGAAAAATCCGCGTCCGATAAGATGTTTACGACTTAGAGCGAATGCCAGTGGAATCGTCAAAATCAGGTTGAGCGCGGTAGACATAACGGTAACAAATATCGTGACTAAAAAGGCACGTGGAATCTCTTCCATCCCGAATAAAATTTTATAAGCTTCAAAAGTGATGCTTTTCGGAATGAGGATGAATCCGCCGTTGCGGAGTACTTCGCTGTAGGGCGTAAGTGACACCGATAACACAAACAGAAGCGGGAAGACACAGATGAAAGCTAGCAGCAGCAACAGGACATAGATGAAAATATCGAAATAGCGTTCTGAGCCGCGGCTTACCATAGATTACCGCCCCACTTTCTAGCTAGCTTGTTGGATAAATAAACCAGGATAAGACCAATGACGGATTTGAAAAGCCCGACAGCGGTGGCGAGACTGAAGTTAAGCTGCTCCAAGCCTACGCGATATACCCAAGTATCGATAATGTCCGCTACCGGATACACTTGAACATTGTACATGATATAGATTTGCTCGAAGCCGGCGTCCAGGACGGAGCCGATTTTAAGTACGAGCAACAGGATGATGACGCTGCGAATGCCGGGCAGTGTAATATGCCAGATGCGGCGCAGCCTGCCAGCCCCTTCGATGCGAGCGGCCTCGTATAATGTGGAGTCGATGCTGGACATGGCGGCCAAATACACGATGGCTCCCCAGCCGAGATCCTTCCATACGTCGGTTCCAACAAGGACGCTGCGGAAATACGACTCGGAGGAGAGGAATGGAATGGCGCTGCCGCCATTTTCCACGATTAAGCGATTGATCAGGCCGGATGTTTCCGAAAAGAAAGCGATTGCAATTCCGTAAATAATGACATACGACAGGAAGTGAGGCATGTAACTGAGCGTCTGAACGATGCGATTCAGCCACGGAATGCGGCCTTCGTGGATAAGCACAGCGACAAAGATGGCCAGAAATGTACCCCAGACGGTTTTGTAGAAGCTAATCAAAAACGTATTTGTTAACAGCTGGTTGAAATAGGGTGATTCAAAGAAAAACTGAAAATGTTTGTACCAAGGATCGGCCCATGGACTTTTGACAATGCCGGACAAAATATCGTAATCCTTGAAGGCGATTAACACGCCGTACATCGGGACGTATTTGTATACGACATAATAGATAATTCCGGGCAAAAGCATCAAGTACAAGGAGCGCATGCTCCATAGGTTTTTCCATAAGGAAGTGGTCTTTTTCCCAGGCTGTATGCCGGTTCGACTTGCCTTTGGTGCGGATGGAAGGGCCATGAACGTTGTCACCTCTTTCTCTTTGTTGCGGTCAGCTTGCCGTAATCAAAGCATAACATCGAGAATTCGGCGCTAATAGGAACGGATTTATCGCATTAATAGAACAAATTTGTCTTTTGTAGTGCCATTGACAGTTGAATAAATATGGAATATTATGCAATCATGAAACCGATTACATTAGTGGTCCATCCGAAAACTGTAAGTGGGTTTTTGTTGTTTAAACGACAAAGTGAAACCGATTACATTATTTGTTGGGGCTAGACCATGAAAGGGGAGTGTGAGCGAAACAAGCCGTTAGCGAAACTAACCGTCAGCGAAGTCAACGTTCGATGAATCGCTTGAACTCGATACAAAAACAAGAGGAGGAATAGAGTAATGAAACGAACCGGAGTAAGAATGTTCAGCGCAGTGACAGCCGGCGCCATCTTGTGGACAGGATTGGGAGTTGTGCAGGACAACCGGGCTTATGCTGCGGAATATACTGCAGTTGTGAATCCCTCGGCCCAAAACCAGACATGGGAAGGCTGGGGCACCTCACTCGCCTGGTGGGCCAATCGCGTAGGCGGCGATGTGTACTCTAGAGACGAGTATGCTGATCTTTTGTTCAGTGACGAGGGGCTCGATCTCAATATCGTTCGTTATAATATCGGAGGCGGCGAGAACCCGGACCCCGCTTCAATAGGACTCCAAACACCGATGGACCTGCGCGCGCAAATTCCAGGATATAAAGCTTCCGCGAATGCGTCCTATGATTGGACCCAGGACGCCAACCAGCGCTGGGTTTTGGATGCGGCCAAATCCCGAATCGACCAGAATGAATTCATTGCCGAGGCATTCGCTAACTCCCCACCGTGGTGGATGACGAAGAGCGGAAGCGTCACGGGCAACAAAAACGGAACGGAAAACTTGAAGGAGGATATGTACGACGATTTTGCGGACTACTTAACGACGGTCGTCAAGCAGTTCCGTGACAATTGGGGGACGGACTTCCGGACGTTATCGGCGTTTAATGAGCCGAGCGCAGGATACTGGTATTTCGACAATCGCCAGGAAGGCAATCGGATGTTGCCGCCTAACCAGCAGATTATGATTGGGGAACTGTACGATGAATTGGCCGCAAAGGGATTGGCCACCGGCATCAGCGCACCGGAGGAGACGAATATTGACGTTGCTCGCGATACGATTAACAGCTATTCTCAGGCGACCAAAGACAAGGTTGTGCAGTTTAATACTCACTCCTATGAGGGAAGCGATCGCACTGGGCTGAATGCCGCCGCTGGCGGCAAACGAATTTGGAACTCCGAGCATGGCGACGGTGTTTGGGACGGCTTGACGATGTCTAGAAATATTTTGAAGGATATCAAGGAAATGAAAAGCAGTGCTTGGGTCAACTGGCAGGTTGTCGAGAATACGGGCAACGGTTGGGGCGCGATCGGCACTCAGTTGAACGATCCAAACGCAGATTTGGGCACTTATACGATTAATAAGAAATATCACATGCTCGCTCAATGGAGCAAATTCATTCGTCCTGGCTACCAGATTATCGATATTATCGATGATAATTCAGTAGCGGCGTACGACAATGAAGGCGGTAAGCTTGTTATTGTAACGATGAATAGCAACGATGCCGCCAATACGATTATGTATGATCTGTCGCAATTCACGAATGTGTCCGGCTCTCTGACCGGCTATCGCACAACGACCAGCAGCGAGAACCTCGCGCCAATTACGGGTCTGAGCCTGTCGGGCAAAAGCTTCACAAGCACCGTCCCGGCCAAGTCGGTCAGCACATTTGTCGTTACGGGCGTAACGGGCATCGAAACGCCTCCTGTTGATCCGACACCCGGACTGCAAACACTCATGACCGATAACTTTGAAGACGGCGACGCTCAGGGCTGGACAGCCGGTAGCGGAAGCTGGTCGGTTGTTGCCGACGGCACCAATGTGTACAAACAATCAGCTAATACGGCTAACGAGGCGGTTGCGACAAGGGGAGATGCGGCATGGACGAACTACGACATGCTCGCAGACGTTAATCTCAAGTCGACCTCTAACACGGCGGCGACGGGAATTCTGGGGCGCTACAAGGACAACAACAATTACTACTATTTGCGCTTGAATTCGGGTGAGAGCAAGCTACAACTGCTCAAAAAGGTGAATGGGACGTTCACTTTACTTGCTAATTTGCCGCAAACGGTATCCCTTAATACGACGTACAAGCTGAGGCTGTCTATGAACGGCAGCACTATCAAGGGGTATCTTAACGGAGAAGAGAAAATTTCGGTGACGGACGTTAGCTTGACGGCTGGAAAAGCCGGCATCCGGACCTACAGCCAAGTGGCAACGATTGACGGAGTAAGAGTAGCCGGTGTACCGATAGTTATCGTCGTTGACAATGGAGATCCAGGCTTCTCGACGACAGGTGCTTGGACAGCGAGCACGTATGATCAAGGTTACCAAGGCACAAACTATTTGCATGACGGCGCGGAAGCGGCTAATGCTGATAAATGGGCTGTGTGGACGCCGAACATTGCCGAAGCCGGTACTTATAAGGTTTATATGAAATGGACCGCAACATCCAACCGTCCAACGGCAGCGCCGCTGGAAATCAAATACGGTGGAGTGCTGGATTCGTCTAAAACGGTCAATCAGACCGTAAACGGCGGCCAGTGGGTTGAGCTTGGAACTTATGTCCTAACGGCTTCCTCCACGGCCAATTCCGTGAAGCTGCTAGCTTCGGCTTACGGGTATACGATTGCTGATGCTGTGCGCTTTGTGAAAATCTAATTTATGGGCCTGCGTGCGACAACGTCCGTCAAGGGCGGCCGGAACGCATGATTTGACAAAAAACCTTGTTCCTAATGGGAACAAGGTTTTTGTCTTTGAAGGCGGATATCTTATTTAAAAATCCCGTTCTGAACCGCTTGTTTGACCCATTCAGCTGTAGGCGTACCACTCACATGATCCGAGATCGTTGTAGCGGAAGTTCCCGGTTGTGGCATCAACTGCCCGTTCGCTCCGATCCAAGCATACAAACCAGCCAGTCCGGCACTCGTTTCTGCTCCGAGGAATGGTGTAAGCGCCGCTTCAAAATCAGTGGTGGCCAGGGAGTGGAAGTTAACAGGACGGCCAAGCGCTTTACTGAACAGCTCGGCGAGTTGATCACCAGTTACAGCATCAGGAGCATGGACTTGCACGGTTTGGCCAGCAAGCTCAGGGTGCTCAATCGCGTAAACAGCATATTTTGCAGCATCTTCAATGCTGATCCAAGAGATAGGCATTTGCGCTGGAACAGGGTAGGCAAGTACATTCCCCTGCAGGATGCCCGGCAGGCACAGGTTTTCCAAGTACAGCGTCGGCTGCAGGAAAATATAGGGAAGGCCGCTTTGTACAACAGCGTCTTTTAATTGTCTTTTTAGTTTAAGAGCAGTTGTATCGGTTGCTTGCTCAGGAACGAATACATTGGTATTTACGACGAGAAGCTCGGTTTGAGCTGCTTTTGCAGCATCTACGGCATGCTGGATAAAGCGGCTAACCGCAGTGGAATTAAACAATACCGGAAGCTGCAAATAAACGATCGTTGCCGCTTCATGGGCTTTGGCGAGACTTTGGACATTGTCTAGGTCTCCGATGACCGGATTAATGCCGGCGGAGCGGAGTTGTTCCGCTTTTTCATTCGAACGAGCAAGAGCGTGAACTTCATATCCACCCTCGATTAATTTTTGTGCTACAGCTCCGCCTTGAACGCCTGATGCTCCATAAACTAGAACCTGTTTTTTTGTCATGATGAACTTCCTCTCTTTTATATAAATGTTCGGCAAGTTGTCTCGGATTGATTTCCTATGCTATAAACATAATAGTAGATAGATCGTAATTACATAAGTACGCACATTTTTTATATGTAGGATCATTTTTTATACTGGACAGGAGATGAAGCAGAGTGCATGAATCGATAACGGAATGCCCGGTTGAGGTAGCCGTGAAGCTGATTGGCGGGAAGTGGAAAATTGTTATTTTAAATCAATTGGCGTACCACGGGCCTAAGCGGTTCAATGAGCTCAGAAGGACTTTCCCGGATATTACCCAGAGGATGTTGACTTTGCAGCTTCGAGAGCTTGAAGTTGACGGGCTTATCAATCGAAAGATATATCATGAGATCCCGCCTAAAGTGGAATATTCTTTATCCGAGCTTGGAAGCAGTATTCTTCCTGTATTAATTAAGCTGCAGGATTGGGGCTTGTACTACATGGAACAGAAGAAAGAAAATGAGACCGTATAAATTAGAAGCCGCATTTGGTATGCTTATTGAAATGGGATCTGTGAGGTCGGGTGCTTCCAACGATGAAACAAGTGACAATTTATGATATTGCCAGCGAGGCAGGGGTTTCCGTTGCTACAGTTTCGCGGGTACTAAATAATACAGCGCCTGTTAAAGCGAGCACGCGCTCCAAAATTATGAAGCTGATCAAGCAGCATCAATTCCAGCCGAATGCGCTGGCTCGCAGCTTGCTCAAAAAGGAAACGGGAACGATAGGTGTTATCGTCCCGGATATTACCAATCCTTTTTTCCCTGAGGTGTTCGGCGGGATCGATTCCGCGGCACGAGACAAGGGTTTTACCTTTTTCTTGTGTGATACACTCGGCGATTATGATCGTGAATCGCAGTACCTGGATATACTGCGCAAAAAGCAGGTTGATGGCATCATTTTTATGGGCGGCCGCATCAACCTGGCCAAATGCCCGACTGAATTGGTTGAAGAGGTTGTAGAAACAGCAGCCAGAATTCCTATGGTACTTGTCAACGGTAATTTGCCGGGAACGGAGCTGCACCGTGTTGCAGCCGATGAGAGTAAAGGCGCGGCGATGGCCACGCAGTATTTAGTCGAACAGGGCCATAGAGACATCGCTTTTATCGGCGGTCATGATTATACGTCAACGAATGCGCAGAAACTCAGAGCTTTTAAGCGAGTTATGAATCAGAATGGACTTCCTGTGGCCAAAGAACGTATCTTGTACGGGGATTTCACGATGTCCGCTGGAGAACGCTTGATGAAGGAAATTCTCCAGGACTCTTCGCGTCCTCGTCCTACAGCCGTTCTTTGTGTTAATGATTTTACAGCGGTCGGGGCGATAAAAGCAGCGATTAGAGCGGGCATATTCATTCCCGATGATATGTCCATCGTAGGTTTTGACGATATTCCGCTCGCATCGGCTATCTATCCGGAGCTGACATCGGTGAAGCTGCATATGGATCAGCTGGGCAGAAATGCGGTTGATGTTCTCCACAAGCTGATTATGAAGGAAAAAGTGAAGCGAATGACGATTATTGAACCCGAACTGGTCGTCCGTGACAGCACGAAAAAGCTCATTCACCGCGAATAAAGAAACAGCCAGCATCGTTTATCGGATGCTGGCTGTTTCTTCTACTCCATTTGTTTTATGGGAACGGTTGCAAGAATCGGCATCGTCCCTTATAATGGCATCATCGGGATATGCAGGAGGGAATTTCATGAAGTCCAAGAAGGTTACGATTCTCGATGTGGCTCAGCTCGCGAATGTAACCAAGTCGACGGTTTCCCGAGTCGTCAACGATTCGCCTTTGGTCAACGACAAGACCAAGCAGCGGGTATGGAAGGCGATTGAAGAGCTGGGTTATACGCCGAACCGTACTGCGAGATCGCTTGCACTTGGCAAGACGAATGTCATCGGTTTTGTCGTTTCCGAGCAGCAAATTAGCGACGTCGTTTCGAATCCTTTTTTCCCAACCGTGTTGAAGGGGATTACAACCGTTGCCAATCGCGAAGGTTACAATATTCTGTTGCTTAGCTTGAGCGGGCAGGACATCAAATCGTACAGGGAAATTATCCAGCGTCATACTGTGGATGGCTTTTTGATTTTAGGAGGTCCTTCTAACCCGAAGCTCGGTTCGGATCTCGATAAGCTGAAGGTTCCTTATGTTTTCATTGGTAAGCATGATCCTGCAGCTGAACATAGCTATGTCAGCACGGATAATGAAGAAGGCGGTTATATCGCCGGTAAACATCTTATCGAGCTTGGCCACAGCGAAATCCGGTTTATGGTCGGAGAAGTGAAAGGGAGTTTGTTGTCCCATAACATCGAGCGTATCGCGGGCTTCAAGCGTGCATTTGATGAAGCTGGCATGACATTTGCAGAACATCTCGTTGTGAAAGTGCCGACCGATATAGAGAGCGGTTATCATTTTATGAAAAGCTATTTGGCTAAAGACAGACCAAGTGGACTTATTCTGTCTAACGAGGTCACCTCCATGACTTGCTTGAACCTGCTCATCGACGAAGGCATTGCGGTTCCGGAAGAGATGTCGATTGTATCTTTTGG
Source organism: Paenibacillus herberti (assembly GCF_002233675.1). Lineage (GTDB taxonomy): Bacteria > Bacillota > Bacilli > Paenibacillales > Paenibacillaceae > Paenibacillus_O > Paenibacillus_O herberti. The sequence goes on from NZ_NMUQ01000003.1 coordinate 375,740, forward strand.
AGATGCCCAGTTTTTCCGCAACACAAGACCTAGCCTGACAACAGTTAGCCAGAGCGTGGAATGGCTTGGCAAAACAGCCATGGAATTGTTGTTGCAACGGATAAGCGGCGAAGTGTCGTATCCGTCCCCAATCGTTCGCAAACCTGAAATTGTCCTGCGCGGCAGTACGAAGAAAATGCGATAAGAGAGTCGCATTTTTTTAAACCCTTTTATGCAACCGTTCCCAATAAATCTGCTCTGAAATATGACTATCATAAATAAAATGAATAATACCATATTTATTTACTTGAATTCCTTATGAAACCGGTTAAATGTAAGCGCTACATAATCATTGAGAGGGGGGATTTCCTGCTAGCTGCTTTCTCTGTTTAGCTCGCTTCATCCGAACGACGATTAGCCTAATTTCGGGAGGGGATTTCACTTGGGAAAAGGATTAAAGCTCGGAATGGTTACGCTCGCTGCTTTGCTTGTCAGCGCCGGATGCTCTGGCAATGTCGCTAAGCCTGAAGAAACTAACGGAAATACGAAAATTACCGTACTGTCTTGGAAGTTCGATCCGGAAAGCGACTCCTGGAAAAGTATCGTATCCGCCTTTAATAAGAAATATCCCAACATCACGGTTAACGCCGTGAACGCCCCGACTTCAGAGATTGATCAGAAAATTACGTCCATGGCCGCAGGAAAACAGCCGCTTGATGTATTGTTTACCGATTCAACTCGCAATTTATCTTTTTCATCCAAAGGACTTCTTGAAGATCTCGGCCCCTACCTGGAAAAGTCGGATATCAATCTCGAAAGGGACTATTACGTTAAAAGCCTGTCGGATCATAAATACCAAGGCAAGCTGCACGGGCTGCCCATTCTGAATATGACTTATTTCATTTATTACAACAAAGATTTGTTCGACGCTGCGAAACTTCCTTATCCGACGAATGACTGGACGATTGACCAGTTTAAAGAGACCGCGATTAAGCTGACAGACGCCAAGAAAAATCAATTTGGCTATAATCTTCGACCGTGGGTAGGCACTCATTTTCTAGCATGGTCCTACGCAATGGGCGGTCAATATTTCTCCGAGGACGGGAAACAGGCTCTCGTCACGAGTCCGGGAAGCGTGAAGGCGATGCAGTTCCTCAAGGACATGGTGTACACGGATAAAACAGCACCTGCACCAACGGCGCAATCGGCGTCGCAAGCGGGCGGCGTTGCATTTGAATCGGGTAACTTGGCGATGAACTGGTCGGGCTCCTGGGATATTGCCGGAACGGAGAAAACACCATCCAAATGGGCGTTCAAATGGGGAGTTGCGATGCCGCCTAAAGGTGAAAACGGGTCTTATCCGATCATAATTTCCAATGCATGGGGCATGTACTCCAAGTCTAAAAACAAAGATGCCGCTTGGGACTTCATCCATTGGTGGATGAGCGATGACGGTCAGAAGGTGCTCGCGGAAAATGGAGAATTCCCAAGTAAAAAGGACATCGCGCAGAAGTATGCGTTCACTCATCTCGATGCGGAAACACGCGACACTGTGTTCAAGACAGCGGAGCTTGGCGTGTCCCGTCCGACGCAATATCCAGCTATGCCGCGCAGCGAAACAACCTTCGGTGCAAAAATGGAAGAAGTGTTAGCGAGTAAAAACTCCGATGTGCCAAAGATTATGGCAAAGGCAAACGAAGAATTGAACGAACTGATTAAAGAGGTCGAAGCCGGCAAATAAGCGACGCAAGGGGTGGTGTTGGATGAAGCGCTCAAGGCGTGCCAGACGTGAAGAGTTGACGGGTTGGCTGATGGCCTCGCCCTGGATTATCGGCTTTCTGTTCCTGACGCTCGGGGCGATGACCTTTTCCCTGGGAATGAGTTTTACGGATTATGATTTTTTCAATAAACCAAGTTTTGTCGGACTCCAACATTACAAACAAATGCTGTTTGAAGACGAGCTGGTGTGGCATTCCATTGGGATTACGACGCTTTACGCCCTTTTTAGTGTGCCGCTCACGCTTGTGCTGGGCTTGCTGCTGGCGATGATCTTGAATCAGAAACTGAAGGGTATCGCACTTTTTCGCACGGTATATTACTTCCCTTCGGTATTGCCGGAGATCGCCACGATTTTCCTGTGGATTCTAGTGTTTGATCCGAGCTTCGGGCTGTTCAATTCCGTCTTAAAATGGTTCAGTATAACCGGTCCGAACTGGCTTGGCAGCATGGAGTGGGCGCTCCCCTCCTTCGTTATTATGAGCCTGTGGGGAGTAGGCGGCGGCATGCTCATTTATTTGGCGGGCTTACAGGGCATTCCGACCGAGCTGTACGAGGCGGCCACGGTGGACGGTTCCAATCGATTCACGACCTTTATGCGCATTACGCTGCCGATGCTGTCCCCGGTTATCTTTTTCAACCTTGTCATGGGCATTATCGGTGCGCTGCAGGTGTTCAACCAAGCTTATATTATGACCAATGGCGGTCCGGCGCGCTCGACGTACTTTTTCATGCTCCATATTTTTTACACGTCGTTCCAGGAATATCGAATGGCTTACGCGAGCGCGTTATCCTGGCTGCTGTTCCTGTATATCGGTCTGCTGACTTTTATCGTTTTCCGATTCGGCGAGAAAAAAGTATTTTACAGTTGAGATGAGGTGAGCGATTTTGTCCGCTTATGCACACCGCAAGACATCAAGCGTCCGGAGAAGTCAGAAGATCATGAACAGCTTTTTATATGTATTACTGACCGCTGGCGGGCTGGTCATTCTGGTCCCTTTCATCTGGATGCTCAGCACCTCTTTGAAAATACCGAGCCAAGTATTCGCATGGCCGATAGAGTGGATTCCGAAACCGGTCAAGTTCAGTAATTATGTGGAAGCATTGTCTATGCGTCCGTTCATCCTGTATTACGGCAACACCTTTTTCATTACGGGACTGGCGGTGCTCGGTCAGGTATTTTCCTCGTCCATTGTAGGTTATTCGCTTGCTCGCCTGCGCTGGCGTGGAAACAATCTCGTGTTCGCTTTGATTATGAGTACGCTGATGCTCCCAGAAATCGTAAGGATGATTCCGACCTTTGTCATCTTCAGCAAAATCGGCTGGGTGGACACCTTTCTTCCACTCATTCTGCCGCATTTTTTTGCCGGTGCGTTCAATGTATTTCTGTTCCGCCAATTTTTCCACAGCCTGCCCAAGGATCTAGATGAGGCGGCTACCGTAGACGGAGCGAGCTTGTTCGGCATTTACTGGAGAATTATTTTGCCATTGTCCAAGCCGGTTATCGGCATCGTTGCGATCAACACCTTCCGGTACAGCTGGAACGACTTCCTGCATCCGCTGATCTATCTCAACGATACGAAGTTATGGACGATTACGCTTGGCCTCCGGGCGTTTCAGCAGGAATTCAACATTGACTGGAATTTGCTGATGGCCGCTAGTGCCACCTCGATGTTGCCTATCCTCATACTATTTGTCATTGCCCAGAAATACTTTATCCAAGGCATCGTGTTTACTGGCGTGAAAGGATGAAATCGAAATGTTGACGCAAGAAGCGATCTACCATGTACCCAAGGATGAATATTGTTATGCTCTTGATTCAACAACGATCCGAGTCACCATCCGAGTCCGCCGTACCGAATTAAAAAGCGGGAAAATATTGCTGACAGACCGTTACGCGCATGAGCGGTTTATGCCTCCTACCGTTTCGTACGATTTGCGCCTGGCAGGCAACGATAAGCTTTTTGATTATTGGTTCGCAGACCTGACGATTGAATCGAGGCGCCCCAAGTATCTGTTCCAACTGTTCGATGGATCGGATGACAATTGGTTCAGCGAGGAAGGTCTGACCGATGTCAGACCGGAGATGAGCTGGTTTGAATTCCCCTATATCGCAGAGGCGGATGTCATCCGCCACCCGGAATGGTTTCAGGAGGCGATATTCTATCAGATCGGCGTAGACCGCTTCTTTAACGGCGACAAAGAGAATGATCCGCCCGGCGTTCTGCCATGGGGAGAGGCGCCCACGATGACGACATTTTTCGGCGGAGATTTGGACGGCATTATAGAAAAGCTGGATTATTTAACGGAACTCGGCATCAATGCTCTTTATTTGAACCCGATTTTCCTGGCGCCGTCGACTTTTAAATATGATACGGCTGATTATTATCAGATCGATCCGCAATTCGGCGGCAATCCAGCGTTTGATCGGCTGCTTGGCGCTTGCCACGAGCGGGGAATCCGCGTCGTTCTGGACGCTGTGTTCAACCACGCCGGACTGCTGTTCGAGCCGTTCCGCAGCGTGATTGAACATGGCCCCCGCTCCGCTTATTACGACTGGTTCTACATCCGAGAGTGGCCGCTCGAAATGGAGGAGCCCAAACAGAGCTACGACACATTCTCCTTTACCGCCCGTATGCCCAAGCTGCGTCATGAGCATCCGGATGTTCGGCGGTACTTGCTGAGCGTCGCGGCCTATTGGACACGCAAAGGCATTGACGGCTGGCGGCTTGATGTCGCCAATGAGATCGATCACGCTTTTTGGCGGGAGTTCCGCCAAGTTGTGCGCGGCATTAATTCCGAGGCGTTCATCCTCGGCGAAGTCTGGCTAGACGGAACCACTTGGCTGCAAGGCGATCAATTCGATTCCATTACGAATTATAGGTTTCGCTCCGCCGTGCTGGACTTTTTTGCCTATGGGAAAATCGGCGTCAGTCAGTTTGACGAAAAGCTGTTCTCTGCTCGAATTCGCTATCGGGCCCAAACGAATCTCGTTATGTTCAATTTAATCGGCAGTCATGACGTCCCGCGAATTCTCGATCTATGCGATGATTCGGCTCAGCGGGTCAAGCTGGCTACTGCTTTTATGTTCGCCTATCCCGGTATTCCAATGATTTATTACGGGGATGAGGTGGCCATGAAGGGAGGTGACTTTGTTCAAGCGCGGCATTGCATGGTGTGGGAGCCGGAACGGCAAAATCGTGAAATGCTGGAGCTATATCGGAGCTGCACGAGATGGAGACGAGAATATGCTCCTTTGGTGGAAGGGGAGTATCGCAAGCTGTTTGCCGACGATGCGCTGGCAGTATACGGATTCGCCCGGGAATTGCCGGGAGAGGCGGTTTGGGCCTTTTTCCATAATGCTCCCGGAGAAGCGGTAATCCGCGTAGAAGCGCCCGAAGGGCTAAGCTTCGTTAATATCGCCACCGGCGAGACGGTGCAGAGCGGCGACGGCGGTCTTGAAGTGAAGCTGGATGCGTTTGGATTCACCCTATTTTATACAAAGACAAGTGGAGGGAATCAATAATGACAACGGTAGAAATGAAGGACACGCAGCTGTATGACAAAATTTTCGGCTCCATTGCCGCTTCCAATATTGGCTCCTCTATGGGAGCAATGGTAGAAACCTGGGACCCCGACCGCATCAAGGAGAAGTACGGGGTGTTGGATAAACTTGAAGGTTACTGCCATTACAAGGCCTATCAACGCAAGCCGGGCACGACGGAGGACGGCATTGAACGCCAGCGCCTTATGGTATCTGCGATCCATGACAAAAATGGAAGAATTACGGCAGAGGATTTGAAGCAGGTATGGCTGCGGGACATTAATCCGGATAACTTCAACGTGCAGATGGAGCCTTGTGATGAAATTTTATATAAGCTGGCTGCTTCAGGCCTTCCAGCGGGTTATGTCGGCAATTATTCCGATTATATGGGAATCGTGTCTTTCGCAAGATCATGCCATCCGATTGGCCTAATCAACGCATGTAATCCGTATCAGGCGTATCTCGATACTTGGGATGTTGGCCGGTTGTACCAGCCGCTTCATGCTTATGGATTGGATTGGTCAACGGTTACTTCGGCTGGCATTGCCGAGGCGATGCGCCCAACAGCTACGATTGATTCAGTGGTGGATGCGGCGATGCGCTATGTTTCCCAGCCGGTTCGCGATGAGCTGGAAAGAGCGCTTGAAGCTTCCAAAAACAAGTCGAGCATCGAAGAGCTGCTGCCTTGGTTCTATGAGCATTATAACGGGGTCGGCACGCCTTATTGCTTCAGTATGGGCAATGAAATTATTACCAAAGCGTTATGTCTGTTCTATGTTGCCAAAGGTGATCCTGAGCAGCTCGTTATCGGTGCAGTAAATTTCGGCCGCGATACGGATTGCCTGGCCGCTGTTGCTTCCGGACTGGGGGGAGCCTTGCGCGGCGCATCAACGCTTCGCAAAGAGTGGATCGAGACGGTGGATGATGCCATGACGACGAATCCTTATACAGTTTCGCGCCGCTCGCTCAGCGAGATGTCGCAGGTCATTTATGAGGGAGTGCTGAACGAGCGTTCCAAAGCGCTGGCGCATGCGGAGGAAGTAGCTTCCTTAATCAAATGAACGGGGAAGCGGAAGAAGCAGCTTTACTAATATAAACGGGGCAGCGCGGAGAAAAGCAATCATTCTGGGTAAAAACAGTTAAGGAGGTGGCTTAAATGATCGTAGCAATCGGAAGCGACCATGCCGGTTATCCGCTAAAGGCCCATATCGTAGAGGCGATGACAGCAGGGGGCATCGAGATCACGGACTTCGGGAGTTATACGCCTGAGCCGGTGGATTTTCCAGATGTGGCGAGACTTGTATGTGATGCCGTGCGGGAGGGGCGGGCTTTTCGGGGCATTATGGTATGCGGCACAGGAGTTGGTGCAGCCATTGCCGCCAATAAGATCCCAGGCATTCGGTCAGCTGTAGGTCATGATAGCTACAGCGCAGTACAATGCGTGGAGCATGATGATGTCAATGTTCTGTGCATTGGCGCACAGATCGTTGGACCTACGCTTGCTGCCGCGTATGTGACCGCTTTTCTCGGTGCGGAGTTCAGTACCGAACCGCATTTTCGCAGGCGGGTGGAAAAGCTCCACGCCCTGGAGCGCACCGCGGCGATGGAATGGCTGGCTTCTGAGGATGGCTTGAAGAAGTCTTAATAGGTTGAGAGACTAGCTGAATAGGAAGCTAGTAAGGCAGTGTAGCGAGTCGGTCCTTCTGTACAAGAAATACGGCATCGCCGTTCTCATTCATTTATGGACGGCTCTGTATGCCATAGACCAACGGAGATCCTTTCTATATAAGTTGTGCTAGAAGAGAAACAGACGAGGAAGCGGAGAGAACCAGTCCTTCTGGACAAGCAATATGGCATCGCCGTCCTCATTCATGGGACGGCTCCATATGCGATGGAACTACGAGAATGAGGCCGATAAGGCCATCTATTCTAGTAGGAGAAGCAACGCGTTCGCATTTGTAGGCGGATTCCCCCCCTTATAAGGGATAGAAATCAAGGAATCGGACTACAAGAGCGATCGGAAGAAGGATTGGTTCGCGGAGCGAGTTTGGCTGTTAAATCTCTAAGCTGCAATTTATATAGCCCCAAAGAATAGTAGAAAATTAATGTATCCCTAGAAATTTCTAGATATAATTAGGCCCATATTCGAATAGTTTAGAGTTATTCAGAACTATTGCGCAGAATAGGGAAGATCTCAGTATGAAATAATTCGTTCCAATTGCCACACTCCTGTTACTAATTGTCAGCCTGCTCATTAATCAATTTGCCGAGCCGCTCAGTGATTTCTGGATGGGGTTAGTTACAGGACTTATTATTACGGGCATCATTTACAGCTTGGCAACTCGCTTTTGGGTAAAAGCCTGACGAAACCGCTTCCATAAAAAACCTTGTTTCTGGCTCACAGAAACAAGGTTTTTTAATGTCGAAGTTTGTAAATTTAAGTGCAATTTTATCCCATTTTAATGAAGTTTGCAGCCAGTTGAGCCGATATAATTCGAACTACGGCTTTTCGAAAGCGAGGAGGGATGAGGTTACTAGTGAAGAGCTCGGCTTCTAGAAAGAACACAGCTTGAACAACACAGCTTGAACAACACAGTGCCATTTGTGGAGGAGAAAAGCTTGAACACAAAGTCAAAATGGTCTGAGATGATTGGCGGGCTGCGAAAGAAGAATCAACCTGCAGTCGAAACGACTTCCATCGAGACCGAGAGCAAGGCTGCTGGGGAATCAGCGGAGCAGTTAAGGCTTAAAGAGGCTTTTGTACTATCGTCGCAGATGGCTGAGTCTTCCTCGAAGCTGGTGAAGGAAACGGAATTCACCAATGACTTGGCGGAAGGGATCGGCTTGGCTATCCAGCAGGTTTCTAATGGGAGCGAAGCGATTGCTTCGAGTGCGAAGGCGAATATGACGATGCTGGAGGAGGTTTCTCTAGGCATGGGTCATATTGCAGAGTTTTCCATCGCGCTCTCTCAAGAGACAGCCGATGTAGCGGACAAAGCTGTCAGCGGCCTTAGCACAATCGAGACGGCGGTCGGGCAGATGAATCGTGTCGCGGAGCATGCGCTATCGCAGGCAGATGCGATGAGTACGATGAATCGGCTCAATGAGGAAATTGAGGGAATTGCACTGGTCGTAGGTGAAATTTCCAGCCAGATTAACTTATTGTCCCTCAATGCAGCCATTGAGGCAGCTCACGCAGGGGAATACGGCCGAGGTTTCTCTGTCGTAGCGGATGAGATTCGCAAGCTTGCCGAGCAGTCCGCTGTCTCAGCCCGCAGCATCGGCAAGACGGCGGCGGATATACGAAGCAATTCCTTAAAGTCGGTCGAGGGTATGAAACGATTCAACGAAGAGTTGGAAAACGGTGTACAGCATGTTAACGCGGCTGGACAGTCGTTTCACCAGATTGTAGATTTAACCGGAAAAGTGTCGGAAAAGGTCCAGGAAATCTCCAGCGTAACTCAGCAGGTGAATGCTGGAACAGAGGAAATTCTTGTCTCGGTCCGCGAAACGACAGATAATACGGAGCTGTCGATGGCTAGCTCCAAGGAGATTGCTTTATGCATAGAGGAGCAGCTCCAGTCCCTTCAGCAGACACTTCAGCTTGCGCGCATGCTTAAGGAGCAAGCTCTCAAGCTGAAGCAGGAGTCGGGGCCAGCATCAACAGCGGATAGGGGATAAGAATGAACACGGAAATGCAGCATGTAGATGAGATTCTGGCACAATTAGCTAATTTTACTGGAGTAAAGGATATTGCCTGCCATCGAATTGCAAACGGCAAGCTTAATCCGGTTCTGAAAACGGAGACCGATCAGCTTGGCATCGAGCGCTGGAAGCAGGTTCATGGAGAGAAACCCGTTTATATCAGCGAAGATCCGCTTCTTACGTCCATATTGAAGGAGCGTAAGACGGTCATCATTGATGACGTCGCCACTGATCCTAGATCACATGAGGAGTTCTTTTTCTTCGGCATCGATAGCCTCATGATTGTTCCGGTCATCCGTGGAGAGGAAGTAGAAGGTTTGCTCATAGCAGCATCCATCGGCAGCAGGTTTGCTTTCACACCGGGACAGGCAGCTGAGGGAGAACGTTTGGCGGCATTGCTTTAGAGAGAGAAGAACGAGAAGGGGTGGGGGATATGATAGTAGCAGAGGCCATTCTTCGTTATTTGAAAGCGCAAGGCGTTGAACATCTTTTTGGAATCCCCGCTGGAATTATAAGTCCAATCTACGATTCGATGATCGATGTTGGCATTAAACCGGTCATTACGAAAAATGAGGCTGGCTCCGCCTACATGGCGGCCAGGTATTCCAGTACGACTGGTAAGCTATCCGTGTGCGCGGGAGCTGGAGCTGTCGGTGTCAGCAATATGATGAACGGCATTGCCGACGCCAAGCGTGCCAAGGCGCCGATGCTTGTCATCGCTGGTGCGATCAACCGCTGGCAGATGGGCAAAGGAGCTATTCAAGAGCTGGATGGCGAACAGATGGTCAAAGTCGTGACGAAGTACAGCGCCACCGTACTCCGCGAGGAGGATGTACTGCCTGAGCTTGACCGCGCAGTGCGTGCAGCGCTGACGCCGCCATGCGGTCCAGTCTATCTGTCCATTCCCATTGATATCCAGCGTGCGATTTTGCCGCAACTTGAGCTGCCGACGCCGCCAGCGTTAGATCCCTCAATTGCTGCTGAACCCCAGCCGGAAGCGCTTGAGCGGGCAGCGGCTCTTATCCGTAACGCTGGTAAAGGCTTGATCATGGTTGGCCGCGGAGGACGTGGCTTTGGGCCACTCATTGAGGAACTGAGCTCCCGGCTCGGATGGCCGGTCATCACAACGCCGGCTGGCAAAGGTGTTATCTCCATCGATTACCCTCTTAACCTGGGCAACTATGGCTTTGCCAGCACGGATGCGGCATCCCGTTATGTAAACGGCAGCGAACCGGAATGTCTGCTCGTACTTGGGACAAGTCTTGGAGAAGCGTCGACATGCAACTTCAATGAAGTGCTCGTTAAGGGACGGTCAGTCATTCATATCGATCTGGATCCATCCGAGATTGGCAAAGTGTTTCAAACGGATGCTCCTGTATGCGGAGATTTGCGGTACGCGCTGCCCTATTTGCTAGATAACTGTGGTCCGGAGAGAATGCCTCAGCAGGTTGAGCGGCCCGTCAATGACGCTTACGAGCGGAATCATACGGGATTGTCGCTGCGACTATTCCTTGAGGGACTTAGCCATGTTTTGCCGGTAGAAACACGTTATGCCTGCGATATTGGTGAGTTCACGAACTTTGCGCTCAAATACCTGTCCGTTCCAGATGAAGGAGATTTCGAGATTAATCTCGATTACGGAGCCATGGGCTCTGCGATTGCAGGAGCCGCGGGTTTAGCTATTGCGGAGCCGGGCAAACCGATCGCTGTGCTGGCGGGAGACGGCTGCTTTTTCATGAACGGCATGGATATTTTGACGGCCAAAGAGTACCGCCTTCCTGTTATCTACATCATCATTAACAATGCCATGCTCTCTTATGTGGAGCGGGGCCAGCAATTCCTGTTCAAGCGTACGCTGCCTGACTACAAGCAGGAGCGGATTTCGATTGCGGCGATGATGGAAGCCGCTGGTGTGCGCTCGATGACGATTGAGAATATGGACGAGCTGTTCCGAATTCAGGACTTCACCTGTAATCTCGATGGTCCATGCGTAATTGAGGTCGTAACGGACGGCAGCGAGCCAGCGCCGATTCTGGATCGGCTGAAGGCGCTTATCAGTCAATAACCATAACCGAGGAGGATTATAATGGGTTCTTTTAATATCAATATCGATCGTACAGGCAAGGTTTTTCATGCAAAGGTAGAAGGAACATTTTCGCCGGAGGACGGCATGGAATCAGTAAAGGCCTATCAGGCAAAAATAGCGGAAATTACGGTTTCGGAGTATGAGATTCACATTGATTGCACGGAGCTGAACGTATCCTCTCCTTCCACACTGCCGATTCTCGAAGCCTGCTTCCAGATGTACAAGCAAGATGGATTCAATAAGGTCGTGCTGACGCTCGCCAAAAACCCGATTCTTAAAATGCAGCTTGGACGCGTTGCGCGCACCGTTGGTCTGGAAAACTGCGAAATTAACGAGGTTTAAAAACCGATTGAGAGAGGAGATTCGCTATCATGACAGCAGTGCGTATTCGCGGTATTGAGATGTACCATCCATCCAATGAGGTGGACAATGAGTATTATATCAATCGTTTTGCCGAGGCGGGAATTCCAGTGTCGGGTCTGCTTAAGGCGCTGGGACGCGAAAAGCGTTTCATCATCGACAACAAGGATGAAAACACGTTCACGATGTCCGTAGCGGCGTCTCGTAAACTGCTCCAGTCCGCAGGCGTATCCGCCGAGGAGCTTGACCTGATCATCTTCACGTCGCAGACGCCGGAATATTTAATTCCTAGCGTGTCCATGAAGCTTCATGCCGCACTTGGAGCTGGTAAAGGGACGATGTGTTACGATATCAACGCCAACTGCGCAGGAATTCTCGTCGCCATGGAGCAGGCAAGTCGTACGATGATGGCGAACCCTCGTGTCCGCAAAGTGCTTGTCGTCGGAGCGGAGCATCTCTCCGTACACAGCACGGACAATCCGGTGTATCATTCCAACTTCGCTGACTCCGCGGCAGCTGTACTGCTGCAGGCTGAAGAAGGCGAAGGCGGCTTCATCGATTCCGTATCCCAAACGAACTCCATGGTTATCGACAACTCCCTGTTCCCGGGAACGGGCTTGTCCAACATGTACCGCGACGGAGTGGCGCCGACGGATGTCCACGTCCAGTTCACGCCGTTCGACGATTCGGTATGTGTTGATTCCGCCGTTGATTGCGTGCGGGAAGTAATGGAGCGTAACGGAGTGAAGGCGGATGAAGTCGGTCACTTCCTGTTCTCGCAATTCTCCGTGGGCAACAACAAACTCGTTGTTGACCGGCTTGGCCTGGATGAGAGCAAAATCCACTATGTCGGCGACAAATACGGTTACACGGCAAGCAACAGCCCGATTCTGGCGCTGCATGACGCCTTGAAAGCCGGCAAAGTTGAGCGCGGTGAGTACCTGGTGTTCTGGACGGTCGGCGCTGGCTGGCAGAATATCGCTTTACTTATGAAATATTAATAGTCATTGTTAAAAACCCTGCTTCGGTTAACCGAAGCAGGGTTTTTTGCATTGAAAAACTAGCAGCTTAGCTTATTTTGGCTAATAGGGCTATTGTATCGGTCATTCTTGATTCAATGAGCATCTCTTATAGTATACAGCTGGTAGATAGTGGAAGTATAGGGCGCGCTTCGCAAAAGTCAACAATAGATGAACATTAAGGAGGTTTTTACATGAATAAATTACCTGAAAACGCATCAGTTAGCGGAAGAGGCTGGTCAATAGGCGTCCTGTTAGTCTTATTTATCTTAGTCGTTATCGTAACAAGCATTTTTAATGATTCTTCCCAACTGGAAAACTCACAGAACGGGAACTCGTCTCCGATCAATATAGCAGTATTTACAGATTTTTATATTTATAATCAGTCGGATTATACATTGGAAACGACGCTGCTGCTCGGAGACTTTGAACCGCCGGGTCCCCGTGTCCACGTTCTTAATCCGGGACAAAGGGATAGCTATCAGGTTGTATACAAAAATAATGAGTACAGGAACGCTTATGTTCGTTATACGGCATCTAGCAGCAATAACGTTTATGTTGACATAACACTGAGAACAAGCGGAAGAGCTACTGATAGAACTATAATAATTACGGCAATTGAGGGGATGTCTTACTCTCAAAACGTCCAAAACTTGTATATCAAAAATAGATATACACCTTGACTAGACCATCGTTGTTTACTGAACCTTAGGAGGTATGAACGAAAATGACCGTAACACCCCGAGATGATCGTAACGGCAGGAACAAGACATCAGTTGGCATTGTTTTAGTCTTGTTTATTTTAGTAGTTATAGTTAGCTCTATCTTTAATAGAACCGCTCAAGCGGAAAGTCCGCAAGAGGATAATTCAATTGGCATCGCTGATTCAAGAGGTTTTAACGTTTATAACGAATCCATCTTCACGTTAACCGTTCCGGCTAACGGCCTGTTTGGAGATTTTGAACGTAAACCGCCTGCTCATACAATTCCTCCAGGTGGAAGTTATAATTACCAGGTTTCAACAAATTTGTATAAAACATCTATAGCAAATATTTATTACAGCTATGAGTATCGGGATGGCGGACAAACGAGAACCGGAAATCTTATCGTGGATTTGGTTGTGGATACGGGATACCACCATGCCGGCGGTGTTGCATACATGAGATTATTCACTACAGGACCGATCAACTATTACAGGAAAGACGAATACTCCACGGATGTACGGATTAGAAACTGATCAGGGAGGCTATGAAATGAAACCGAGTAATAATCAACGCGCAACGGAAAGCAGCAGCAAGACGGGATGGACCCTTGGCTTTGTTTTGGTCTTGTTTATTCTGGTCGTTATTGTAAACAGCGTTTTCTGTGTTCCAGCTGGAGCGGAAAAAAATCAAAATGACGACGGGTCATTCTCAATCGCTCAATCCAGAAGATTTACGATTGTTAACTTAACTAACGATCTCACATTGAATGCTCTAGATATATATGGAGATTTTGAGAGGCCGCTCCCTCCACTTAATTCTATTCTTCCAGGACAAGAGGCGAACTTTGAGGTGTTGTATCTAGCAGGCACGACATATGCCGCTTATGCCCGATACGCTACAACTAACGGGAATATAGTTACGGTAACGATGCGCACAAAAACCGGAACCGCAGAAATAACGGTTTCTTTTATAACTTCAGGACTAACCTCGTTCACAGATACGGGGAATCGAATCGCGTACATCTATAGGAAATACTAAAAGATGTGATTGGAGGCTTAACGATGGGCAAAGTGTTAGTTTTGTTTATTTTATTGTTCATTACGGTCGGCGTATTCAGTAAAGACCGAACCGCGAATAGCGCTATCGGTGGCGATGGGGATTTCGGCTCCGCTGTCGCTCCGGATGAAAGAGTTTTCCTTGTTTTTAACGACACGTACGTGTACGTTCTTAATCTTGTTTCTCTTGCTGGCGGAACTTTGCTTTCACCAGCTCGCCAGGGCCCCGGAGAAAGCAGTTATATTCGGGTACCTAACGGAACGACGGCCACGGCTCGTTATGATGTTAACAATGCAGCAGGAGCTAAAGTAGGGGATCTTGCGATTCAAATCGTCTGCAACGTGACAGGCGGCCGCGATCTTAGCTACTATGTGCCTACAGTGAACACAATTCCGCTTGGAGCTGAGATGGGGAGACGGTCGTCGGATGCAGCATTGGTTTTGTTTGTGACCAGACCGAGTTGATTTGGAAAGAGGTGATTATGTTGAAAGATGCAGATCGTCTGGCTTTTATTTCTGAAGCTAGCGGTAACCGTTGGGCTGTTGTGCTGATATTATTTATTTTACTCGTTCTGGTGACGAGTATATTCTCCAGCTCGCCGTCACCCGGCGGCTCCGATATTGCTTCAGCGAGCAACGAGCGGTACGTTCGGCTTTATAATAGTACGAATATACTAGATTTAAAATATCTTGGTTATACCAGCGATACTTCTACTAGCATAGCTGTTAGTACGATTTACATGCCCTTTTACGATGCATTTGTGCCGCAAAGAGTAACGTATGAGTGCCAGACCTCGCTTCCGAGGTATGCGCGTCTGAACTATGAAGTCATATATCCAACTGGTGACGGGACAGGAATAAGCTATGGCACCTTTCAGGTTAGACTCAGGTATGATAACTGTGGCCTAGGCGTAGCCGGTTGGTCGGATGCGCAGTTGTCCAGCCAGCATGTCGCGGTTGAGGTAGAGAGCAAAGAATTGTGCCGGGTGACGTTAAGGCGATGATGATCAGGTTAAATTGGAATCTATACGCTGGCATAGATTACAAAGACCCAGCCCTGTTAAGCAGAGCTGGGTCTTTGCCAGCAGCAATAGATCATCAGGAGGTAGTGGCATGAAGGAAACACCAAAAAACGCTTTGATGAGCGGAAAGACGATAGGCGTTATATTAGTTTTATTTATTTTAGTCACGATTGTAGCCCATGTTTTCAGTGAGTCTGCGCGACGAATTAATTCAACGGATGGTGGGGATTCATCGCCAATCGCAATTGCCGCAGTGGGAGACTTCTATATTTATAATCAATCGGATGTACGCGTGGATACGACTCGACTTTCTGGATCTTTCGTCTCGCCGCCCAATAACAATGTTCTTTATCCGGGACAGAGCTACAACTATCAGGTAGTAGTTGAAGCTAATCGTGACAGAAACGCTTATGTCCGCTATACGGCTAACAATGATAATAGTCGGTATATTGATATGGCGTTACGAACTTCAGGGACTCCAAACCATATAACGATAATAGTTACAGAAATCGAGGGGTTTTCTTATTCTTTAAATGTTGAGTCTTTGTATATAAAAACTAGATATACGCCTTAATTAGGCTGCATGAGGGAGGCATTAATGGAGATGAAGGAAAAATCTCAATTAAACGGAAATAAAAGTTCGCTCGGCGTTATTTTGGTCTTGTTCATTTTAGCAGTCATTGTCAATCAAGTCTTTGATAAAACAGCTCGGGCGAAGCTCCCTAGGCAAAGTGATTTTATTGGCATCGCATCTTCCCAAGGCTTCAACGTTTACAATGAATCTGTCTTTACATTAACGACAACCAGTTTATACGGGGATTTTGAAAGAAAGCCTGATCCGCATATAATCTTACCGGGCAGCAGTTATGGTTATCAGGTTTCTACAAGTTTATATAAAAACTCTATAGCATCTGTTTATTACAGTTACGAGTATCGGGAAGCCGGACAGACGAGAACGGGAGTTTTTATCTTGGATATGATTGCTAATACGGCCGCATTACCCGGGGCAACGGCATACATGAGGTTTTATGCAACAGGGCCGATTAATTTTTATAGGCAGGACAATTACTCGACGAGCGTATATATTCGAAACTAAGTTTAAGGAGGCTGTGCAATGAATGAGAGCAGCCGACATGCAATGATTTGCGGCAGCAAAAAAAGAATCAAACACGGGTCTTATAGTCGTTTTATTTATTTTGACCGTCTATAATTTAACGGGAGATCTCACCCTTCTTCCTTTGGATCTCTATGGAGACTTCGAGTCGCCCGGCCCCGAAAAAGTCCCAATCCCTCCTAATCAAAGCCAAAACTTCGAGGTGTTGTATAGTGCCGGATCGACGCACGCGGCCTATCATCAGAAATACTAACCGGAGCAGGAGCTCATGCAATTCAGCAATTGCCAATATCGTTGGTGGTTTGTTCTAGCGAAGAGTCTACTAGTTAAGGCGTCTGACGGTGTCAACAAGAGTAGATATTGAATACTCTGTTTTTAGGAGCCTCCTAATATAGAAAAGAGGGAGTTGTGCCGTAAATCTATTCTGCTTCTATAGTAGAAAAGGAGAAAATCCACTTATAGATGGATCATCCGGTTTCAAATCGAATATCTGCTGCTTGTCGTGAATTAATATAATTCCAGGACTACGGAGGATTTTAACATGAATATTAGTAGTGGTATTAATGGCCAAAGTGTGGGTGGCATTCTTGTCTTGTTTATTTTATTGATTCTGGCAATCCGCTTTATCCCTCCTGCGGCGGCTCGGCCGGATAATTGTGAAAATGGCTTATCTATCCTTGCATCAAAGAGCTTTTATGTGTCCAATGCTCTTGGCTATTACAATCTGAGATCAATCTTTCTTTACGGTGATTTCGAATCTCCCGTACCGGGTTCTCACACCATAACGCCATTTCGTAATTTTAGCTTCCAAGTAAGAAACACAGGTGGGACTAACGTTGCTAACGCCATCTACGCTATTGTAGATCGCATAACCGGAATCGATGCTGCTCAAGTCGCCATCACGATGAGAGTAGATTCTGTATCGAGAACGAGCATAAGCGCTATCTTCTCGGAAGGCGCCGTAGGTTTCAGGGCTAATATTAATGAGACAACTGCGACCATAACCGTCCCATTTTTGCAAGGAGGATAACTAATCCATGACTGAATCTTTCGGTTTGAAGGGAACAAACTCCGGCATTATTCTGGTGCTGTTTATTCTGCTTGTTCTTACTACCCGCATCTTTACCAGGAGCCAATCTGCTGAACAAGACTTGGGCATTGCCGCCAACGGTCTCGTTTCAAGTAACGCCACCGATGGATATACGATTTATAATCGTACCGAATACACCTTTAGACTTCTAGGTATTGCGGGCAATATCGGCCTTCCCACTTTAAGAGGCAGCTCTGAGCCCTACACCGTAATGGTGGCATACAGTGTCTCTAATAATCGTTTTAACCAGAACCATTATGAATTAGTATTAACGGGACCATCTCCAAGAGGGTTCGCTAGTTATGAAATATTGTCCAACGGTTACCCACAAGGGAAGTTTAGCTTTACGATGAGTGACAGGAATTTTCATGATATTCAATCTTCCGTTGCGATCAGAACTAGGATTGTCGGTGGTCAAAGTTTATATATAGAACTATAAATGAGCTCTATTAACACCTTTCCCATAACTGGGGGAGTATTACATATCGGCTTTCTTCAAGGGGGGATTTGAGATTAACGGTGTTCCGTATAAAAAAAACAAACTTCTCAGCCCTTTCACTTCTCAATAGGAAGTAGAAAGGGCTTTGCTGGTGTTCCGGGATAATTCAACAACAAATACACCCCTTAGAATAGGATCGGTTTGCCTAGCGGGCTCTCCACTATATATTCCAAGGGGCGATTCATCATTGAGGGAACTTTTAGCTGATAGACAATTCGTTTGCAGTAATTTTCGTTACTACAACCGGACCCGAGGCCCTAATATTTCTAATTTCTCCTTTACCAAAAAACTCAGTGGTATATAGAGTAAAAGAAACTTCTGCAACGAGGACTCCATAAATGGATCTGCTCCGATATACAACATCCCCAGAGGATCCTGGCGAGGATCTAAGCTGTAATTGAGCAACTCCATAGGCAGGGAGACGGCTGGAGTAGGGCGGCAAGACATTGCCGGAAAAAAATTCTGCAGTAAAAGCCAAATTGGTTGCGTTCACAATAGAAAAAATTTCAGGGGGGTCCACCAAAACAAAACTACTATTTTCAGAGCTGCCAGAGCAACGAGAATCGTGGCCGCAAAAAACACTGGCAACAATTACTAGCAGAATAAATAAAACTAAGACGATTCCTAACTTCATATCAAACCTCTCCTATGGTGGTATATCAATATCATATGAGAAATTTGTAGAATAGTTCGGGCTCCGGACAGCCGCAGATACGGTGCGGCGCGACCTGTTACAAGAGTACTGGTTAAGGCGTCTGACGGTGTCAGCAAGAGGAAATATTGAATACTCTGTTTTAAGAGATCCAAAGATATTCTGGGAGGGAGAACCAGGACTATCAATAAGTCACACCAAACACTACTTCGATGCCTGCTGTCCCGGCAGTACAACGATAAAAGAAAATTACAAGGAGGATAACTGATTCATGACTGAATATTTCGGTTTAAAGGGAACAAACTCCGGCATTATTCTGGTGCTGTTTATTCTGCTTGTTCTTACTATTCGCATCTTTTCCAGGAGCCAATCTGTTGAACAAGACTTGGGCATTGCTGCCAACGGTCTCGTTTCAAGTAACGCCACCGATGGATATACGATTTATAATCGTACCGAATACACTTTTAGACTTCTAGGTATCGCGGGCAATATCGGCCTTCCCACTTTAAGAGGCAGCTCTGAGCCCTATACCGTAATGGTGGCATACAGTGTCTCTAATAATCGTTTTAACCAGAACCATTATGAATTAGTATTATCGGGACCATCGCCAAGTGGGTTCGCTAGTTATGAAATATTGTCCAACGGTTACCCACAAGGTAAGTTTAGCTTTACGATGAGTAACAGGAATTTCCATGATATTCAATCTTCCGTTGCGATCAGAACCAGGATTGTTATTGGTGGAGAGTGGGATAGGTTTTCAAATCTATATTTAGAACCTCTTTAGTAGTCTATAATGAAAGACATTAATGGTATTTAGGAAGTCTACCGCGTTAATTGAGGGAACTAATTATTGCTTATAACCAATTCGGTTGGAGTTGTTTTCGTTACTACAACCGGGCCCGAAGACCCAATATTGTAAATATTTTCATAAACACCCCGGTAATATAAAGTAAAAGAAACTTCTGCAATCAGGATTCCATAATTGGATCTGCTCCGATATATAACATCCCCATAGTTTTCATTCCGGGTAACATTAAGTTCTAAACGAGAAACCCCAGAGGGAGGGAGACGGCTGGAGATGGGCTGCAAAACATCGCCCGTAATATATTCTGCGGTGAAAAACAAATCGCTCGTGTTCGCGATATAAAATGGATGAGGAGCATACCAAAACTATTAATTTCAGATCTACGCGAATCAGGGTTGCAAATAGGGCTGGTCACAATTACCAGCAAAATAAATAAAATTAAAATGATGCCTAACTTCATATCAAATCTCCCTCCAATGGTGTTATATCAACACTATATGGGCAATTTGTAGAGTTGTTCGGGCGAGCGCGCCGGGTTTGTCATATAGCAGCAGGTCGCGAACTAGGATTCCGCAATCCGCTGCTGCAGAGCGATGCCGTTCATCCAGCTCCCCGTTAGTCATGAACAGCTGCTCCAGTTCTTTCCAATAGAGTACGCCGATCCGCGCTTAAATACAGGAGCGTCTTCATTAGCAAAAGGATTAAAGCAAGCTAATACTGTGATTCTTGATGTTCCTGACTATATCCGCGACAATATGTAGATGCAAGTATGGACGAGTGATGGAGTTTAAAGCGATAGAAGTTTCAACCCTGCATGTTTAACAAGGAGCTGTGAGTATGGGGGTCAATTTTACTGCATTGTTTAACAATAATATGTTTAGTTTTGAACAAGTTGAGGAATTTAGAATTAACTTATTGCATGAATGGAACGCTTATACTATGATGCAAACGACTTTGGAATGGGTTTCTATTTATTGTGATGACCCTGAGACGCATTTCAAAGAATATGGTTTTGTTGGGTTAACTGGTTCCAATGATATAAAGTCTAGGTTTGATGAACCATTGAAAAAAATTGAAGATATGTATGTAAAAAGGGGAATATCATGGCATGCATATGGCTACTTTATCGATTCCCTAATTTAATCTTCATAAACCATATGAATTAGAGGAGATGGGAATTTAATTAGAAAGGGTTTGGAGAATATATCATGGAAAAACAAGAGATATTCATAAAAGGTTACTTAAATAGAGGAATAAAGATAACTTTTTTAGATAACTTAGATGTTACAGGGGGTTATGTGAATTATTATTGCTTTAACAATGTTATAGTTATTGTCCCTTCCGAAGCTCAAGATGATACCAGACTTCTAATTCCAATCAGTGCGATAAAAACGATTCAGCCATGGCCCATTGACGACTTTGAATTGGAAGACGATATAGTATAGTAGATTAATAGCGTATCTTAAACCACATGCGAGTTTACATTCGCATGTGGTCTCTTTTTTTCATTTTTAATACAAGCCTCACCTACTACAAAAAGGTAAATAAAATCTTAGATCCGGCAAACTTCCTTCGGACAAGCCGGACATTCGGGACAGCCGCAAATGCGGCGCAGAGCGGCTTGATCCGTAATAGTGATCAGGCCGCTGCGGACGGCCACAATTCCCTCGTCCTTCAGGGAGGCGAGCATCCGATTGACGCTTTCGCGGGTTGTGCCAATGAACTCGGCCATCTCGGCGTTTGTTAGCCGTAGGCTGATTTCCACGCCGTCCCTGCGCAGAACTCCGTAGCTATTAGCAAGGCGGATAAGTGTGCTGGCGAGCGCGCCAGGTTTGCCGTACAGCAGCAGGTCGCGGAACTTGGATTCCGCAATTCGCTGCTGCAGCGCCATGCCGTTCATCCAGCGTACAGCCAGCTCTCCACTTGTCAGAAGCAGTTGCTCCACGTCCTTCCAGAGCAAAACGCCAATCCGCGCCTCTTCGGCTACTTCGGCACTGAATCCGTACACGGACCCCGCTTCAGTGCTGCCGATCAAGTCGCCGGACTGCAAAATCGAAAGAACAAACTGCTTGCCGTCTTCCGTCGACTTACGCAGCTTGATCTTGCCCGACAGGACGCAATACAGCTTATTGGCGGCTTCACCCTCCGAGAATAGCAAGCTGCCAGCTTCGACGCGGCGCTCCAACATAAGCTCCACAATATTTTTCCATTGCGCTTCTGTAAAACAAGCGGAAAATCCCGCGCGCTTCGCTTCGTTGTGTTGACTGCCATTATAGGCCGAACGTTCCGCCGGCTTTCTCATTGCCACGACCGCTCACTCCCTCTGTTCCATCTAACTTCATTGTACTTCTAGCGGCGAAGCTTTGTTATCGGGGAACCTCCTGAGCTGCTTGGGGGTAATTCCCTTATTTTTCAGTGATCCACATCACGTTCCAACTGCGCGGTCGGCTATAATAGAAGAAATGAAGCGCGAACGGAGGAGGGGGAGGCTTGATACATGTACTTGTGGTCGATGATCATGCCGTAGTTCGTTCCGGCTTGGTCCAGCTTATGGACGGTAGGAATGGGCTAGCGGCGGTGGGCGAAGCGGCTGACGGGGACGAGGCCATCGTCAAAGCACAGGAGCTGCAGCCGGATGTCGTGCTGATGGATCTCAGTATGCCGCATGGCAAGGATGGGTTGACTGCCACAGCTGAACTCAAAAAGCTGCTGCCGAATACGGCCGTACTCATCCTGACGATGCATGACGACGAGGAATATTTGTTCCGGGCGATCCATGCCGGGGCATCGGGTTATATTTTGAAAAATTCCCCTTACGAAGAGTTATTGCAGGCAGTCCAACATGTTGCTCAAGGCAATGCTTATCTGTACCCTTCGGCTACGAAGCGGCTGATGAGCGACTACCTGGAGAAGGTGCGAAGCGGAGATTATGGGGGAAGCTTCGAGTCGCTTACGGAACGGGAGAAGGAGATTCTCGCCAAAGTGGCTCAAGGTTATGCAAACAAGGAGATTGCCGAACTGTTATTCATCAGCGTTAAAACGGTGGAAACCCATAAGAGCAATCTGATGGAAAAGCTCGACTTGAGAACAAGGCCCGATCTGGTGAAATACGCGGCCAAAAAGGGGCTGCTCAATTTTGAGTAACTCGGAGGGGCGGA
Organism: Paenibacillus herberti; assembly: GCF_002233675.1. GTDB lineage: Bacteria > Bacillota > Bacilli > Paenibacillales > Paenibacillaceae > Paenibacillus_O > Paenibacillus_O herberti. Next base: position 398,308 of record NZ_NMUQ01000003.1, read on the forward strand.
ACCGCCAAACGGATTCACAGGCAGCTCCTTCGGGAGCCTTCGGTGCAAATGCAGCTCATCTGCTGAATGGGATCGGTAACCGCATGGATGATCCTTTGTTCAAGGAGCAGTTGCGAGAGTCGCTCAAACAGTTGGCTGATGTTAAGTTTGCTCTGGACGAGGCGTCGATAGTGGCGGTGACAGATGCCGCTGGACGGATTCAGTATGTTAACGATAAGTTTTGCGAGATATCGGGCTACAGTCGGGAAGAGCTGACTGGGCGGACGCATCGCGTCGTGAAGTCTGATTATCACCGCCCGGAGTTTTTCAAGGAGCTTTGGCGAACGATCTCATCGGGAAAAGTGTGGAAAGGAGAAGTGCGCAACCGGGCGAAAAATGGACGTCTCTACTGGGTGGACACGACGATTGTGCCATTTGTAAACGGGGAGGGCCAGCCGTATCAATATTTGGCAATCCGCCATGAGGTGACGGAGCTGAAGGAGACGCAGGAGCAGCTGCAGCAAGCGATGGCTGGCATGATGCAGATTCAAGAGGAAGAACGCCGCCGCTTCTCACGAGAGCTGCATGATGGCATTGGGCAGAGCCTTTTCTCCTTTAAAATCTCACTCGATCGTATTCTCTCCGAGAGCGCCGATCCGCGCCTGGAAGGGCTGCTCAGTGAAGTATTTCAGCTGATGGAAGAGGTTCGCGGCATGGCTTGGGAGCTGCGGCCCTCCGTGCTGGATGATCTCGGTATCGTGCCTGCGCTGCGCACTTATATCCAGAATTTTGAGAAGCATTATGGCATTCGCGTGCAGTTCAATTACAGCTTGTCAGGGCGACCGGAGCTGGCGGCCGAAACGGCGCTTTATCGCATCGTTCAGGAATCGCTCACCAATATGGGCAAATACGCCGGCGTTTCCGAGGTGTCGGTGTCATTGCAGGAGAATGACGGCCTGCTGGAGGCCGTCATTCGCGACAGCGGGGTCGGCTTCGAGTTGAAGCAGCATTCGCGCGGCGTCGGGCTGCTTAGTATGGAGGAGCGGGCCCGCGCTGCTGGCGGCAGGCTGGAGATTGAGTCCGCGCCCGGCGACGGAACCGTTGTGCGGTTACTACTTCCGCTTTCGCGGAAGGACAGTTCTGCTCCATGATGAACAGGCTCCAGATCATCCCGGGAGGATGGGCTGGAGCCTGTTTTGCAACGGATTATCGTGTACGCTGCACTTTCATTTTATAGATGACAATCAGCAGAATAAACCAGACGGGGGTTACGAATAGCGCAACTCTTGTATCCTCCGCAAGCGCAAGCACAACAAGAACGAACGCCAGAAAAAGCAGAATCAAGTAATTGGCAACCGGATAAAGCGGCAGTTTAAATTGGCTCGCCTTCGCCAGATCCGGTCTTGTTTTGCGGTATTTCAAATGACTGATGATCATGATTCCCCAGATAAAGATGAAACAAACGGTAGAAATGCTAGTAATCAGTGTGAATACCCCCTCCGGCATCACATAGTTCAAAACAACCGAAATGAGAATAACGACAGTTGAAAAAAACAAGGCGTTGGAAGGCACCTTACGGGCATTCAGATTTGCCAATGATTGTGGCGCGTTGTTATCTTTGGCAAGCGAGTACATCATTCGGCTGGTGCTGAAGATGGCGCTGTTGCATGCCGAAGCAGCGGACGTCAACACAACAAAATTGACGATCCCGGCGGCTGCGGCAATACCAACGGCCACGAATACTTGGACAAATGGGCTTTCCGTTGGGACAATTGCGTTCCACGGGTAAATGCTCATAATGACAATAAGCGCGCCAATATAAAAAATCAAAACCCGAATCGGAATATTATTAATTGCTTTTGGAATGACTCTTTTCGGGTCCTCTGTTTCCCCTGCTGTTAGCCCTACTAACTCAATGCCCACAAAGGCAAATACGACCATCTGGAAGGAGAGGATAAAACCATTAATTCCATTTGGAAACATACCGCCATGGCTCCATAGATTCGTAAAACTTGCTGCGCCTGAATCGGTGGAAAAGCCTTTAATAATCATGAAAATACCGACCACAATCAGCCCTAAGATCGCGATGACTTTAATTAATGCGAACCAGAATTCCATTTCGCCGAACAATTTTACCGTTGCAAGATTCATAAAGAGCAAGATGACCAGTGCAATTAACGCCGGCATCCACTGCGGCACTCCAGGCAGCCAATATTGGATATAGAGACCAACTGCTGTTAAGTCGGCCATAGCGATAGAAATCCAGCAGAACCAGTAGGTCCAGCCAGTCAAAAACGCTGCCATATTTCCCAAATATTCTCGGACAAAGTCAACAAAGGAATGATAGTTCAAGTTGCTTAAAAGCAATTCTCCCAGCGCGCGCATAATAAAAAAACAGATGACGCCTGTAATCAAGTAGGCAAATAAAATCGAGGGTCCCGCTAAATGGATCGATTTCCCTGCTCCAAGAAACAATCCGGTTCCGATCGCCCCTCCGATCGCAATTAGTTGTACATGCCTGTTTTTTAGGCCTCTTTCTAATCGTTGCTCCTGCATGTAAATTCCCTCTCTTTCTGCTAGTTATGCAAGATAGTATTTTACAGGACAATCAAATATTGAAAATTCTACCACCTCTACTCTCATAATGATTGCAATTATTAATTTTCTTGATATATCTTTCTCTCTGTATTTATGCAGTTCCTCTAAAGTACGCCTACTTTTTCGTGAAAAGGTTTACTTTAAGAGGAGATGCGAAATCAATGGAAATGTGATTTTCTTCACATACAACGATGTAGGACGGAGTTACACTATAGCCATGAACTAGAGGAGGTTGATGGAATGGGTACTGTAACCCCGCAACAGGAAAGTCGGGCATGTGCGATCCGCAACAACCGTTTACAGGAGGAAGAGGAGGTCATCCAGCAAGGGAAGGACCAGTCCGATCCGTATAGTTTTTGAGGCTAACAAATTAAGTGAAAATATTCACAATAAAATTTAGATCTACGAAAGGGGTTGACCGTAATGGTCGCCAAATGGTTCCGGGAAAATGTATGGGTGGCAGCAGCAATATTGCTGCTGAGATTATATGTAGGCTGGGAGTGGATGACCGCGGGCTGGGGCAAGCTGCTGGACGGCTTTGATGCTACGAAATTCCTGCAGAGCGCCGTTGCCAAGCCGGTTGCAGATCGGGCTACGATGGAGGCTATATTCCCGACGTATACCTGGTTCATTGAGCATTTTGCTCTGCCGAACGTCAAGCTTATCAACTTCCTGATTCCGGTCGGCGAGTTCCTGATCGGCCTTGGACTTATCCTCGGCGGACTGACGTTAACCGCAGCATTTTTCGGCATGATGCTCAACTTCTTGTTCCTGTTCGCCGGTACGGTGAGCACGAACCCGTGGCTGCTGCTGATCGGATTCATCATCTTCCTTGCTGGTGCCAACGCCGGACGACTGGGGCTGGACGGACTGCTGAAACCTTACTTGACGAAATGGTGGAATGACCGTGCTGGAACTGATACCGGGGCCGGCAAAACAAGCTGGCTGGGAAGGCATGAGGCCCGTCACTAAACGATGATAAGGAGGCAGAAGAGTATGGCGATGAAAGAAAAAGCTCAACAGCAAGCCGTATCCGCACATGATGAGGTAGCCAAGCTGGCAGCCAGGGGCAGGAAGGCACAGGCAGCATATATGAACTTGAACCAGGAGCAAGTTGACGTTATCGTGCAGGCGATGGCACTGGCCGGACTCGACAAACATATGCGGCTAGCGAAGCTGGCCGTTGAGGAGACGGGCCGAGGTGTATACGAGGACAAAATCACCAAAAATATCTTCGCGACGGAATACGTGTACCATAGCATCAAAGCGGAGAAAACCGTCGGTGTTATTGAGGAAAATCGCTACGAAAACTATCGTAAGGTGGCGGAGCCGGTAGGCATCATAGCTGGCATTACGCCGGTCACGAACCCGACTTCTACAACGATGTTCAAGGCATTAATAGCGGCGAAAACTCGCAATCCGATTATTTTTGCCTTCCATCCATCTGCACAGAAATCCAGCCTCGAGGCAGCCCGTATCCTGTTGCAAGCGGCTGTTGCCGCTGGAGCCCCGGAGCACTGCATCCAGTGGATCGAGCATCCGTCCGTGGAGGCGACTCAATTGCTTATGAACCATAAGGATATTGCATTAGTGCTTGCCACCGGCGGCTCCGCGATGGTCAAGTCAGCGTACAGCACCGGCAAGCCGGCGCTCGGCGTAGGGCCGGGCAACGTACCATGCTTCATCGAGCGGACGGCGAATTTGGAACAGGCGGTAACCGACCTGATCCTGTCCAAAACGTTCGACAACGGCATGATCTGCGCCTCGGAGCAAGCGGTTATTCTCGATGAGCCAATTTACAACGAAGCGAAACGGCTGCTGGTCCAAAAAGGCTGTTATTTCCTGAACGAGGAGGAAAAAACGGCCGTCTCCAAGCTCGTCATCAACGCAGACAAATGCGCGGTTAACGCCGTCATCGTCGGGCAGTCTGCCGTACGCATCGCTGAAATGGCTGGAATCACTGTGCTGCAGGAGACGAAAATTCTCATCGCGGAGCTTGACGGCGTCGGCGCCAAATACCCACTGTCGGCGGAGAAGCTCAGCCCTGTGCTCGCCTGTTACAAGGTAAAGTCGGTGCAGGATGGAATTGAGCGTGCAGCCCAGGTGGTCGCCTTCGGCGGTATGGGCCACTCCTCGGTCATCCACTCCCAAGACGAGCAAGTTATCGCGGCGTTCTCGGCCAGGCTGCAGACGGGACGGATTATCGTTAATTCCCCTTCGACGCACGGTGCGATCGGCGATATTTACAATACAAACCTGCCATCGCTGACGCTTGGCTGCGGCTCCTACGGCAGCAACTCGACAACAAACAACGTATCGGCGGTTAACCTGATCAACATCAAACGCGTGGCTACCCGCACAAACAATATGCAGTGGTTCAAAATTCCGCCGAAAATCTATTTTGAGCGTGGAGCTACACAATACTTGGAGAAAATGCCGGATATAAGCCGTGTGGCGATCATTACCGATGAGGCGATGGTGAAGCTCGGTTATGTGGAGAAGGTTGAGTACTATTTGCGTAAACGCCGGATTCCAGTCTCGATTGAAATCTTCTCCGATGTGGAGCCCGATCCTTCAGTCGAGACGGTGGAACGTGGCACGCGAATGCTGGCGGCATTTAAGCCGGATTGCATTATCGCCCTCGGCGGCGGCTCTCCCATGGATGCAGCCAAGGCAATGTGGTTGTTCTACGAATATCCCGATACAAGCTTCGACTCTTTAAAAATGAAGTTCATGGACATCCGCAAGCGCATCTACAAGTATCCACGCCTCGGTCAGAAAGCCCAGTTCGTCGCTATCCCAACTACGTCGGGTACTGGGTCGGAGGTTACTTCCTTCGCGGTCATTACGGATAAAAATAAAGGCAACACGAAGTATCCACTGGCCGATTACGAGCTGACGCCGGATGTCGCTATCGTTGATCCAGATTATGTGTACTCCCTGCCGAAAATAGCGGTTGCCGATACAGGGATGGATGTTTTGACACATGCCATCGAGTCGTACGTGTCGGTTATGGCCAATGACTACACGGACGGCCTGGCTCTCAAGGCGATCCAGCTTGTGTTTGAAAACTTGGAGGCTTCGTACCATAACGCCGACCCGCGTGCCCGAGAGAAAATGCACAATGCCTCGACGATCGCCGGTATGGCCTTTGCCAATGCTTTCCTCGGAATCAATCACAGCTTAGCGCATAAATGGGGCGGCAAATATCATACGGCTCACGGCCGCACAAATGCTATCCTGCTGCCACATGTCATCAAGTACAACGCTTCGGAGCCGACGAAATTCGCTTCCTTCCCTAAATACGATCATTTCGTTGCCGATAAGCGCTATGCCGATATCGCTCGACTGTTGGGATTGTCGGCACGCACGACCGAAGAGGGTGTCAACAGCCTCATCGAGGCGATCCGCGGACTGAACCGCTCGCTCGGCATTCCTGAAACGTTCCAGGCGCTCGGATTTGACGAAAATGACTTTGAAGCACAGGTCGACGAGCTGGCCGACCGGGCTTTTGAGGATCAATGCACAACTGCGAACCCGCGCATGCCGCTTGTGACAGAGCTGGCCCAAGTGTACCGCAACGCTTTCTACGGGCGGTTCTAGAACGGGTCGAATGCAGAGTAGGAGGCTGCGGAGCAGGGGCTGCTCCGCAGCAGCTTTAAGGAATAAACCCGAAGGAGGAACCTGAAATGGCAGCCAATGAACAGGGAGTACGTTCGGTAGGAGAGCAATCGGCTCAATCGCCTCAATCCACCATGTGGAGGGGCTTCCGCTCAGGCAAATGGCAGCGGCATATCGATGTGAATGACTTCATCGGCGCCAACATTAGCCCATACGATGGGAATGAGGGCTTTCTCGCGGAGCCGACGAAAGCCACGCGAAAGCTGTGGGATAACGTACTGGAGCTGATGCGGCAGGAAAGAGAAAACGGCGGCGTACTGGATGTGTCCACGGACATAGTTTCGACGATCACCTCGCATGATCCGGGTTATATTGACCGGGAGCTGGAGCAGATCGTCGGTCTGCAAACAGATGCGCCGTTGAAGCGCTCCGTGCAACCGCTCGGCGGCATTCGCATGGTCATAGACGCCTGTGAAGCGTATGGCTACAGGGCGTCGGACGATATGGTAAAGCTGTTTACCGACATCCGCAAGACGCATAATCAAGGTGTATTCGATGCCTATACGTCTGAAATGCGCATGGCGCGCAAAGCCGGTATCATTACTGGCTTGCCGGATGCTTATGGACGCGGACGCATTATCGGTGATTACCGACGTGTTGCTCTGTATGGCGTTGATCGTCTCATCTCCGACAAAAAAGCCGAGCTCAAACAGCGCGAGAACGGCGCTATGTCGGAAGATTCCATCCGCGCCCGCGAGGAGCTGTCGGAACAGATCCGCGCGTTGGCAGAATTGAAGCTGATGGCCGCAGCCTACGGCTTCGATATTTCCCAACCGGCGGGGACGGCGAAGGAAGCGGTTCAGTGGCTATATTTTGCCTATCTGGCTGCGATCAAAGAACAGAACGGTGCAGCGATGAGCATCGGGCGCATCTCCAGCTTCCTCGATATTTACATCAACCGCGACCTGAAGGAAGGAAACCTGCATGAAGCAGAAGCACAGGAGCTGATCGACCATCTTGTCATGAAGCTTAGGCTCGTCAAATTTCTTCGTACGCCTGATTACAACGAGCTGTTCAGCGGCGACCCCACTTGGGTAACGGAATCGATCGGCGGTTTGGGTCTCGATGGGCGCTCGCGAGTTACGAAAAACAGCTTCCGCTTCCTGCACACTCTGTACAATCTCGGCCCAGCTCCTGAGCCGAACTTGACGGTGCTGTGGTCGAACCAACTGCCGAAAGGCTTCAAGGAGTACTGTGCCAAAGTATCTATCGATACAAGCTCGATCCAGTACGAAAACGATGATCTTATGCGGCCGCTGTATGGCGATGACTATGGCATTGCCTGCTGTGTATCGGCGATGCGGATCGGCAAGCAGATGCAGTTTTTCGGAGCGCGGGCGAATTTGGCCAAGGCTCTGCTGTACGCGATCAACGGAGGTGTGGATGAGCAGCTTGGTGAGCAGGTGGGACCGGCTTATGCGCCGATTACTGCGGAAGTACTCGACTACAAAGACGTACTGGCGCGCTATAACGGCATGCTGGATTGGCTGGCGGGATTGTACATCAACACGCTCAACGTCATCCATTATATGCATGATAAATACTGCTACGAGCGCATCGAAATGGCGCTTCATGACGCCGAAATCGTTCGCACGATGGCTTGCGGCATAGCTGGCCTGTCGGTTGTCGCTGATTCGCTGAGCGCGATCAAATACGCTAAGGTCCGTCCGATCCGCGATGAGCGCGGGCTGGCAGTCGACTTTGTTATCGAGGGAGAATACCCGCAATATGGCAACAATGATGACCGTGTCGACGACATTGCCGTAGAGTTGACGGAGCGCTTCATGAACAAGCTCAAGCAGCATGATACCTACCGCGGCGCGGTACACACACAGTCCCTGCTGACCATTACTTCGAATGTTGTTTACGGCAAAAAAACCGGCAGTACGCCGGATGGCCGCAAGGCCGGCGAGCCGTTTGCTCCAGGCGCGAACCCGATGCACGGCCGCGACCGTAAGGGCGCTCTCGCCTCGCTGAACTCAGTCGCCAAGCTGCCGTATGACAGCAGCCTGGATGGCATCTCGAACACCTTTTCAATTATTCCAAAGGCGCTCGGCAAAGAAGCGGATGATCGCGTGCGTAACCTAGTATCGTTGCTAGATGGATACAGCACGAAGGGCGGCCATCATCTCAATATCAATGTGTTCAACCGCGAGCAGCTTATGGATGCTATGGAGCATCCCGAGCAGTATCCTCAGCTCACGATCCGCGTCTCGGGATACGCGGTCAACTTTATTAAGCTGACTCGGGAGCAGCAGCTTGATGTCATCAATCGGACGTTTCACGGATCGGTGTGATGGCACTTGGAGGATGGCATCTGGATGGCTCAACGGAGTGTTCCGCTTCTACAAGGTCATACCAGTGCTCCGTTCAAGCCTGCACCGTTAAAATCCACCTGTATTGCCGTTATGAGAGAGGGAGGGAATCATCATGCATACGGGGAGAATCCACTCTCTCGAAACGTTCGGAACGGTTGATGGTCCGGGAATCCGTTTCGTCTTGTTCATGCAAGGCTGCGCGTTGCAATGCCGTTACTGCCACAACCCCGATTCATGGGACATGACGGGTGGCAAGTCGTTTACAGTTGAGGAAATTTTGGCCGAAATGGAGCCTTACGTCGACTATTACAGGAGCTCAGGAGGTGGCATTACGGTCACCGGTGGTGAACCGACGCTGCAAGCGCCGTTCGTTGCAGAGTTGTTCCGCGAGTGCAAGGAGCGCTGGGGACTGCATACCGCCCTCGACTCCTCCGGTTTCTGTGACCCGCATCACGCCGAAGCGCTGCTGTCCGTGACGGATTTGGTGCTTTTGGATCTCAAATATATGGATTCCGAAGGTCATCGCCAGTTGACGACGCAGCCCAATGAGCGAATTCTCAACTTCGCTAGACATCTGTCGCAGCGAGGCATCCCGATGTGGATCAGGCGCGTGCTCGTGCCGGGATTGACGGACAACGCCGCCGACCTGCTGGCGCTAGGACGTTTCATTTCCGGCCTACGGAAGGTGGAGAGGGTCGAGGTGTTGCCTTACCATCGGATGGGTGTTTTCAAATGGCAGCAGCTAAACCGCGACTACACGCTGGAAGGCTGGCGCGAGCCAACCACGAATGAGGTTGAGCGAGCTGTGAAGTGGATCGAGCAGGGCCGGAGCGCGGGCGCCGCACTCCATAGCCGTCAACCGAGGGAGCGAGCAACATAACGCAGCGCAGCACAGTGGCAAGATAGCCGCAAAGCTAGGGGGCCATTAGCACAATGCGGCCAGCGAGACAATGCAATGCAGTAGCCATATAGCCGCCAAGCGGGGGATAGAGCAGCGCAACGCAGTGAATGAACAGTAGGTAAGATCGAATAAGGGGCTGTCCCAAAAGTCATTGTTAGATGACTTTTGGGCTGCCCCTTAATTATTTTGATCGCCAGTACAAATATCGGCTGATAGTGCTGAATCGTTTTCGAATCTGAGGCGTTTTGAGCTTCGTTTGCATGAATCAGAGAACCTTCATGCGTAACGGACCTCAGAAGCCTTATTTCAGCAAAATGAAGTCTGAGCAGGAATTCTCGCAACTGGTCTTCCGGAATTACACAGCGGCTACGCCCCAATTCCTCAAAGGGGAAATCTGCTGTTAACTCTCGACGGGAAGAGTCGCTCAGAAGGCATACCGCTTCATAGAGATTTACTGTTTCTGTGCCGTCCTCTTCCAGCAGGATGCCTTGTCGCAGCGTGCAGGTTCGTCCTGACAGTTTCTCGGCCACCCAAGATTCATGAACGGCAACCGCGATGGTTGTGCCGCCATCTGAAAGCTGCTTAAGGATGGATAATAGCCGGACTGCGGCTTCATCGTCGAGTCCTGAGAAAGTGCTCGTCCAGCAGGAGAAGATCCGGTTGGCGAAGAATGGCTTGCATAAGGTTCGTTTTTTGCAGCATGCCTTTGGAATAATGAGAGAGATGAGTTTTGGAGCGATAGGGCAAGTCGAACCATTCATGCAACTCCTTGATTCGGTCTTGCAGAGGTTGCTTGTTCATACCGCTAATGCGGCCCATATGCGTCAAATACTCGTCCGATGTCATCTTCAGCTTAGGCAGCCGATCCGGGGTATAGCTAATCATTTTGGAAGGCTGGATGCTGCGCGTGCCAGAGTCGAGAGGGACGAGTCCGGCTGCCAGCTTCAGCAGTGTACTCTTGCCGGAGCCGTTGCCGCCCCGAATGAATACTATTTCGCCCTCCTGTAGGCGGAGTGAGACGGAGGACAGAATGTCCCGATCACCATACCGTTTGCCAACATCACGTAGTAAAAGCAAGGGAGACTGGTTCACTCATTATTTCCTTTCTGGATGGAACCCGCTAGTTTAGGATATAAGCTGTATGTACACGTTTAAAGTGAAGATAAAGTTCCTGAATATTGGTAATGGAGTGGGGAATTATGAGGCTTACCTATATTAAAACAGTTGCCTTGTCGGCAGCGCTGACGCTGCTTCCGGCAGGCTGCGGGCTGGCGAACAGCGGGACAGAGTCCCGCGACTTGCAGTCCCTTTCGCCGCCCCAGGCTAAGAGCGGGCAGCCTGGACCTGCTGCTTCAGCGCCTGGCGCAACTCAGCAAAAACCGCCGGTCCCGTCGCAGCAGCCGTTGCCATCGACCAAGCCGGCAGCTAAGCTCAGCCTGACAGCATCACCGGAGCCTTCCGCCAAGCCCAATGTGAAGGGGGAAAAACAAACTGTGGAACGCAAGCGCAAGCTGCCTGCAGGATTCCTTTACCTCGATGAGGTCATTCCTAACGCTCAGTATGAAATCCGTTATTACGGCGAGTTTAATTTCATCGGCAAAAGGCTGAACGGCTACAATGCGCCGCTGGCCGTCATGACGGAGCAGGCTGCCGGGGCACTGAATGGAGTACATAAGTCCCTTTCGGCGAAGGGGTACGGATTGAAGATTTTTGATGCCTACCGACCAGTAAAGACCGTGAAGCAGTTTGTTGCCTGGTCCAAGGACGAGGGCGATACAAAGATGAAGCAGGAATTCTATCCCGAGGTGGACAAGTCCAAAACGTTCAAGCTCGGCTACATCTCCTCACGCTCCGGTCATTCGCGCGGCAGTACAGTTGATCTGACGCTGTACCATCTCGCTACCGGCAAAGAGGTCGATATGGGATCTCCTTTTGATTTTTTTGGAGACATCTCCAGCCACGGTACAAAAAAGATCAGCAAAGAGCAGGCTCTGGCGCGTTCGGTGCTCAAGCGGGCCATGGAGCAAGGCGGCTTCAAGCCCTATAGCAAGGAATGGTGGCATTATACAATGGAGAAGGAGCCCTATCCGAAGCGGTATTTTGATTTTAACATCGAGTAACTAATCACAAAAGGACCTGGTTCCCGCATAGATGCGAAAAATCAGGTCCTTTTTGAACGTTTATTGTTGCTGTTTCAGCCAGGCTCTGAGTTTAGCCAGCTCCGGCTTAATCCACAATTTTCTATGGCTATAGGCATAATTCTCTGCTTCACTTTCATCTCCGGCAGTGATGTAGTCGTTCTGCATCCGGGACAGTTTCTTTTGGCCGGTAACATAAGCGATCACATACGGATTGGCCTTGCGGGCAGCGCTGGCGAGAGGAGCCAGCCTATCGCTGATCCCATTTTTGAGATATTCCAGCACAAGCCGATCATAAAGAACGTTTGTTGTATGCTCTTCATGCTCGTCAAACAGCTGCTGAGCAAGCTTCAGCTCGTTTTGGTTCAAATAAATCGCTAGGAGCTCATATCTCACGCCAAGATTGTCATTGGGACATAACGTCAACAGCTCTTCGTATTGAGAGGCTGCGTCTTTGTCGTTATCTTCCTCTTGAAGCAGCTGAGCATAAGCAAATTTGGCGCGCATAAAGGGCCGAGTCTCGATCAAGCCCCAGAAATGCCCCGTGTTTTCCTTGAAGAAGTCCGCTCCCAAGCTGGTCTTCGCCGCTTCCATGCCGAGTTTTGCATAATGCAGTGCATCCCTCACTGTCTTTGCTTCCTGAGAATAAATCAAGTATATGTCGGCATTGCCAGGATCGAGTTTCATGGCCTGTTTCGCCAGTTCAATCCGCTTTTTGGAGTTTGGCTCACGATCTGCTGTTATGAGCAGCTCTCGGGCTTGCTGAGCTCTGCTCGCTTGGTTATTGATCGGTTTAGGAGACCCATCCCGCATAAGCTTGTCCAGGAAGGCTTGCGCTTCTGCGCTGGATTGGAAATTCTGAGCGTTTAGCAGCTCGGTAATGGCGCGCATTTGCTCTTCACCCTCTTTGAGTGAGAATCCCTGTTGTCTGGATTCACTAGGGTGAGTAATGGGAGAATCGCCTGGTAGTAACCCGTTATGCCGCATGTAATCAAAGAGCTGAGCGAAGCAACGGCTCAAGGTTCCCTCAGATACTGCGTGTTGGATCGCGAGCTCCTTCTGCGTTGTATCAACGGACAAGTTAATAGCCGCCATATATTCCAAAGCTCCAGCAAAGCCTCCAGACTTGCGGAATTTCGGTTCGATTTCACTTGAGAACTGATGCCAGTTGGTGGTCAAGTTGAATACAAATTGTCGAGCCTGTCCGTGGTGAAGGGAATAGTTGCGATGGAGCCTGGAGACGAAAATCTCCGCCACTTCTTTGTATGCCTCGGATTTCCAGATCAGCATGTCACTGATGGTTTCCATCATCTGATCCAGGCTGTATTGGCTCTCTGGAGGCCTGGTGCTACCAGGGAACTGAATTACATTTCCGTGGCTTGCCATGCTGTTCTTTTTCTGAAGCTCATCCTTTTGTATACAGCATTTTTTATATTTTTTTCCGCTTCCGCAATAACATGTTTCGTTTCTTCCAATCGGTTTCATTTCTAAACTCCTGTTCAATTCGTTTCTCTCATTATACCGAATTTCGACGCTTTCTTCCAAAAAGGTGGTGGAGGAACAGATTTGCTGCGATTTAATCGCGCTTGCGCCTAGCCCATTTAATATTCTATCATGAGAACTAGTGTTCTTTGAAGAGCGGAGGGATCGTTGAATGAGCAATGCAAGAAAAAGGCTGAAGATTGAGGCGCCCAAGCTTCCAGCGGAGCTGTCGGAGCTGCAAATTCCTGAGCGTTTACATACGAGGGATATCCTCGAGCTGGGAATTGTTCAGGACGGGGTCATCGAGGATCAGGAGGCGTCCAAAGTCATTTTTGACGGGATGCGGTTTCGGAATGTTACGTTCACATCGGTGTCGCTGCGCGAGTTGGAGCTTACCGACGTCATTTTTGAGAAATGTGACCTGTCCAATGCCGATTTCAGCGGCGCGGTCATTCACCGGGCGGAGTTCCACTCCTGCAAAATGATTGGCGTTGATCTGAGCGATGCGACGCTGCGCAATGTGCTGTTCGAGGATTGCCTGCTTGATTACGCCAATCTGCGGGCATCTACAGCCAAACATGTCGTATATGCAGAGAGCTCTATGAATAGGTCGGACTTCTGTATGTCCAAGCTCGCCAAGACGGAGTTCCATCGCTGCAAGCTTGATGGAGCCCAGCTTGGGACGGAGCTGAAGGGCATCGACCTGAGCGATTGCGAATTCAACGGCCTGGCGGTCAAGCCGGAGGATTTGAAGGGCTGTATCATTTCTCGGGAGCAGGCGTTTATTTTTGCTAGCCTTTTTGGACTTGTGCTTAAGGATTAGGTGATCGATCCGGGATGTAACTGATCGATTGTTGATTTTATCTTGATGAATTGGAATATGAAGGGCGACACCTAAAAACAAAAAGGCCCATGTTGGTTTCGGGTAAAATGGAAGTTACCACTCAACATACGGGAATGGAACTGTTCCGATTGCGGAACGCAGCATGACCGAGATCATAATGCCAGTATGAATATCCTGAAAGAAGGACTTCGTTTGCTTGTTGGGTGACCCCAACTGAACAGCGGGAACCGCAGAGATCGCTTGCTAAATAAGAGAGGGTTGCTTCTCTGTTCGCAAGAATCCCCCACCTCTATAGGCCTATGCAAGTGGGGGAAGTGTTCAACGTATGCGTTTTTGGAGTCTGTAAATAAAGTAGTCGGATAGGCAGCCTATCTTTCTATTATTTATACACTCTTAAAGATTCATTCTCATATCTTTTAAGTACAAACTATGTACTGGAGTGATAAAGAGTGAAACTTAAAAAGAGTGGTCTGAAAAATTCTATTCGACTCCCTAAAGTCGTAAGCATTCCCAATGTGCTATACCAATCTCTTCAAGGAAAATACTTTATAGGACAAACGGAAACGCTGACGATCGGCCAAGGAGCAAATGCGTGGGGCGGCTTAATTAACCCTGCTACCTCCAGCACGATCAAGGCTAGAATCGCTTTCGGCTGGTTTGAAGAACCGGTATCCTAACAATCCACTTTAATTGACTCCGTAAAGAAGCTGTTATCGTCATCAATGAACAGGTGGCTAAGCTTGCCAAGCGCAATCTTCAAGCTTCCGCTACCCAAATCGCGAGTGGAGGAGGCAGCGGAGTAGGCAAGGCTGCCATCCTGTTGTATGATGGAAGGACTAAACTATGCGTAACTGGCGGAGCATGGGGAACCATGAGGGAGCGCATAGATAAACATGCCGTACGCCTGGGCAGAGGTAGGGGGACAACCGTCCCCTTACCTCTTTTTGTTCAATTCACTATTTCGAAGGGATGATGACGATGATCTCGGAAGCATTGATTTTGGATGGCGCGCGGGTTGCTGCGGACATGAAGGAGAAGCTGGGGGATAAGGTGAGCCGTCTAGCGGAGCAAGGGGTGATTCCTTGTTTGGCTACGATTTTGGTAGGAGGAGATCCGGCATCCGCGACTTATGTGAAAATGAAAGGCAATGCATGCAAACGGCTCGGTATTCAATCGATTCGCATCGACTTGCCAGAGCATACGTCGACGGAAGAGCTGCTCGCGGCGATTCGGGAGCTGAATTTGGACCCTAAAGTGCATGGGATTCTGCTACAGCATCCCGTTCCCCATCATATCAATGAGCGGGCGGCTTTTGACGCAATTGCTATCGAAAAGGATGTGGATGGCGTAACGACGCTTGGTTTCGCTCGGACAGCATTTGGCTTCGCCGATTTCCCTGCCTGTACACCTGCAGCAATCGTGGCTATTCTGGACTACTACAATATCCCGATTGAGGGCAAACATGCGGTTGTTATCGGTAGAAGCCCGATTCTCGGCAAGCCGGTCTCTCAAATGCTGCTGAATCGGAATGCTACGGTTACAACCTGCCATTCTAAAACTACGAATCTCGCCGATCTGGTGCGGTTAGGCGATATCGTTGTAGCAGCCGTCGGTAAAGCGAAATTCGTGCAGGCAGACTGGATCAAGCCTGGGGCGGTTGTCCTTGATGCCGGGTACAATGAAGGCAACGTTGGGGATGTGGATTACGAGGCTTGTTTAGAAAATGTCTCCGCCATCACACCCGTTCCTGCTGGTGTCGGGCCTGTCACGATTGCCACGCTGCTCAAGCATACGGTGGAGGCGGCGGAGAAAGCAGTTTCCGTGTAGTCTCGGCCCGGAATGGGCCTGATAAGCAATCAAAAAAGCAATCAAAAAGCGGAAGGCCTCAGAGGAGGTCTTCCGCTTTTTGAATCGTATAATTGGACCACATCACATCCGGCAAACTTCCTTCGGACAATTTTCGCAATGACAGAGCTGCATTAGATATTGCATGTCATGGATGACAATATGTCCCTGGCGCATTGACACGGCACCGGCACGCCGGAAATCGGCCAGCATGCGATTGACGCTTTCACGGGCAGCGCCGATCGCGTCGGCAAGCTCCATATTGGTCATTTTCTGCTCGATGAGTATCCCGTCCTCGCAAGTGACGCCATACGTATTGGCCATGCGGATGAGTGTGGAGCAGAGCGCGCCAGGCTTGCCGTATAACATGAGGTCGCGCAGCTTCGTTCCTGTGAGTCGGTTCATTTGACTCAGCCAGTCCATGCTTTCCAGAGCTAGACTGCCGAAGCGCCACAGCGCGAATTCCAGCTCACCTCGTGGTAGGAAGCTGATGATGGAATCGGTTTGTGTGACGGCGCTGAAGCTCTGGAGCGGCTCTTCATCAAACCCAAGATTGCCGAAAAAATCCCCCTGTTTGTAACCATACATCGTGAACTCCTTGCCCTCCGCGCTCGTTTTTGTTCCTTTCACATGGCCTTGTTCAAGATAGTACCAGTAATTGGACGGTTCTCCCTCCGAGAAAATGTTAACTCCAGCCGGAACCAGATGTTTACGCATGAGTGCAGTCAGCTTGCCGAAGCTGTCGGCTGAGAATACGAACGAGTTGCCAGGCGCCGTCTCCGGCGTCATGATGCCGCTGCCCCGGTTCATTTTATTTCTCCTCCTCCCGTTACATGGCTCTACTGTAGCAAATACCGCATGAATGAGATGTGACCGTCCTCACAGGGTTTGGTGCCGATTAAGCCACAAGTGAACATTTGCCCAAAGTTCGCAAACACCCAAGCGCCAGGGGGCCTATGAAATTCAGTCCTGCACAAAAACTTGCTTCGGCGTTAGAGTGGGGTTAATTCCCAATTGCGAAGGAGCCCATCATGACTAGAGAAGAACAGATGCAGCAGCTAGCAAGCTTCAAGGCTCAATTTGTTGCGATTGTAATTTCCATATTCATAGCGCCTGTCATAAGCTCGGTGTTTATTTCTTTTATTTTCATGGAGCTAAGCATGTTCCTTCCAGTGCTGATGTTCTGTTGGATTGGAACGCTAATCATCGGAGTGCCAGTCTCAATCGTGCTGGAGCGTGCGGTACGGTCTGTAAAGCGCGGAAAGTTTGTGTTGTCGCTGCTGCTTCATAGTGCGGCCGGAGCTCTGGTTGTAGCTTTATACGTGTATTATGCTTTTGCATCGGAAAATGGTTCTAATGCTGGAGGGGGCTTTGGCGGTATCGAGTGGTTTATGTGTATATGCGGTTTAATCAATGCGTTAGTTTATTGTCTGTGTCTATACGCCTTCCGTTCCTGGGCAGTGAATAGAAGGGTCAATCAACAATCAAATGAAACCTCCAACTAGGGATTCAAACTAAAAAACAGATATTCAAACCAAAACAAACATGATATAGTTGGATCAAGCAAATTCAAAGATTATTTATCGGCATTAATTCTCTTTTTACCTATCATTCAAACAAAAACGGAGGCAGTTCAACATGGTGCAAAGCTTATGGAGGCAAGAGGAAGCGGATAAGGCGGCATCCGTAACAGAGAGTTCGTCTCTGGAAGGGCTCGCAGGACTCGTTTACCGTTCCAATCTCATTGGGGCTGACCGGTCTGTATGCAACTGGGGCGGAGGCAATACATCAACAAAGACGGTTGTGACGGACTTCCGCGGCCGCGAGGTCGAGGTCATGTATGTAAAAGGAAGCGGCTCCGATCTAGCGACGATGAAGGAGGGCAATTTTACCGGTTTGCGTCTTGACGATGTGCGTCCGCTCTTCGAGCGGGGGGAAATGAGCGACGAGGATATGGTTGCCTATCTCGCCAATTGCATGATCGACTCGCGCCATCCGCGCGCTTCCATCGAGACGTTGCTCCATGCGTTTCTGCCGTTTAAACATGTGGACCATACCCATCCTGATGCGATCATCTCGTTATGTTGTGCGGATAATGGCCGCGAGCTTGCTCGCGACATTTTCGGCGATCGCTTCGTTTGGGTGCCTTATATCCGTCCGGGCTTCACCTTGTCCAAAATGATCGCCGAAGGCGTGCGCTCCAACCCGCAGGCCGAGCTCGTATTGATGGAAAAGCATGGCCTCGTCACCTGGGGTGAGACGCAGGAGGAGTGTTACGCGCAAACGATCCGCATCATCAGCGAAGCGGAGTCGTACATCGAAGCTCGCGTCAACGAAGCGAAGCTGTTCGGCGGACTGAAGCATGCTCCGCTGTCGCAAGAGGAGCGTCGCAGCATCGCGGCCGCCGTCATGCCGCTGATTCGCGGTGCAGTAAGCGACGAGAAGCGTATGGTGCTTACTTTTGACGATAGAGATGACATTCTGGCATTCGCTGGTGGAGCGGACGCACCACAGCTGTCGCAGGTCGGTGCTGCTTGCCCGGATCATCTTGTGCATACGAAGGTCGTGCCGCTGCTCGTCGACTGGGCGCCGGACGCTTCCAACATCGAAGGACTCAAGATGCTGCTCAAAGAGGGAATCGAGACGTACAAAGAGAACTACAAAGCGTATTTCGAGCGCAACCGCAATGAGGGCGACAAATGCTTCGAGGCGGCTCCGCGTGTCATCCTGATTCCTGGCGTGGGCATGGTGAACACCGGCAAAAGCGAGGCCAACTCCCGTGTGAGCGGCGCGCTTTATCATCGGGCTGTTGCGGTCATGCGCGGCGCGACGGCGCTCGGCCAGTTCGTATCCCTTAGCGAAAATGAATCCTACAACGTTGAATACTGGCCGCTTGAGCTGTATAAGCTGTCGCTCGCTCCTGCCGAGGCTGAATTCTCGCGTCAAATCGCCTTCATCACCGGCGGCGCTGGCGGCATCGGCAGCGAAACCGCACGCCGCCTCGCTCTCGGCGGCGCGCATTTGGTGCTTGCCGATCTCAATCTTGAGGGCGCGCAAAAGGTTGCCGACGACATCAACGCTCGCTTCGGCGAGGGCCGTGCAATCGCGGTACGTATGGACGTCACTAGCGAGGAGCAAGTTGCGGCAGCTTATGCCGAAGCTGCTCTGTCCTATGGCGGCGTGGACATCATCGTCAACAATGCCGGTCTCGCTACGTCCAGCCCGTTTAATGAAACGACGCTGAAAGAATGGAACCTCAACATCAATGTGCTCGGCACGGGATATTTCCTCGTCGCTCGGGAAGCTTTTCGCCAGATGCAGGAGCAGGGACGCGGCGGCAGCATGGTATTCATCGGCTCCAAAAACTCGGTGTATGCAGGCAAAAATGCCTCCGCTTACAGCGCAGCTAAGGCGCTTGAAGCACATCTGGCGCGCTGTATCGCTGCCGAGGGCGGCGAGTTCGGCATCCGTGTGAACACGATTCTTCCGGATGCTATTCTGCAGGGCTCGGCCATCTGGAACTCGTCCTGGCGCGAGGAGCGCGCCGCAGCCTATGGCATCGCACCGGATCAGCTAGAGGAGTATTATCGCCAGCGCACAACGCTGCGTGTCAACATTTATCCGCGTGACATCGCGGAGGGCATTGCTTTCTTCGCCTCTTCCCGCTCGGAAAAAACCACCGGTTGCATGTTGACGATCGACGGCGGCGTACCGGCGGCGTTCACTCGATAATGTGCCTTTACTCCTGCTGCGCCGGCGCAGCAGGAGCATTCCCAAGCATCATCCTATATAACCTAAGGAGGCTGACGTCAATTGAACCCAACCATTAGACAAAGCTATGAGCTGGCACGGGAGCAGTACGCTAAACACGGCATCGATACCGACGCAATTCTAGAGGAGCTCTCCCGCATCAAGCTGTCCGTCCACTGCTGGCAAGGCGATGATGTTCGCGGTTTCTTGTTCCAGGATCAGGAGCTGTCCGGCGGAATTTCCGTCACTGGCTCTTACCCGGGGGCTGCTCGTACTCCAGATGAGCTGCGGGGCGACCTGGAAAAAGCGTTCTCACTCATTCCCGGCAAGCACAAAGTCAACCTGCATGCGATTTACGCCGATACCGCCGAAAAGGTGGATCTGGACGCGCTGGAGCCGCGCCACTTCCAGGCTTGGGTTGATTGGGCGGCAGAGCAGGGGCTTGGCCTCGACTTCAATCCAACCTGCTTCTCGCATCCAAAGGCTGCAGACGGCTTCACGCTTAGTCATCCCGATGAGACAATCCGGCAGTTCTGGATCGACCATTGTAAGGCTTCCCGCCGTATTGGTGCGTTTTTTGGCGAGACGCTTGGCCAGCCATGTGTCACGAATGTATGGATTCCTGACGGCTACAAAGACATTCCTGCGGACCGTCTCGCACCGCGCGTGCGCCTGAAGGAAGCGCTCGATGAGGTATTCTCTGAGCCGCTTGATCCGGCTCACAATCTGGACGCAGTGGAAAGCAAGCTGTTCGGCATCGGCTCCGAAGCTTATGTTGTCGGCTCGCATGAGTTCTACATGGGCTACGGGCTGCAAAACAACAAGCTCATCTGTCTTGATTCCGGGCACTTCCATCCGACGGAGACAATCTCGAACAAGCTGAGCTCGTTGTCTCTGTTCGCTTCCGGCATTTTGCTGCATGTGAGCCGCCCGATGCGCTGGGACAGCGACCATGTCGTCATTCTTGACGACGAGCTGCTGGAAATTGGGCGCGAACTTGTACGCGGAGATTTGCTGGAGCGTACACATATCGGCCTCGACTTCTTTGACGGCAGCATCAACCGCGTCGCTGCTTGGGTCATCGGCACGCGCAGCACGCTGAAGGCGTTGATGCGTGCAATGCTTGAGCCGGCAGAAGAGCTTCGCCGGGCAGAGCTGGCTGGCGATTACACGACTCGCCTGGCATTGGCGGAGGAGTTTAAATCGTATCCATTCGGCGCAATTTGGGATTACTACTGCGAACTCAGCGGCGTACCAGCTCGCGAAGCATGGCTGGCCGATGTCAAAGAGTATGAACAACAGGTTCAGCTTCCACGCGGCGAGGAAGCGCGCGTATGACGACGCGCCTTGCCTTCGACCTTGGAGCGGGCAGCGGCCGCGCCGTGCTGGGAAGGCTGGGCAGCCGCCGCATCGAGCTGCAGGAAGTACATCGCTTCCCGAACCAGCCGGTACAGGCCGGTCCACGCCTGCACTGGGACATTCTGCGGTTGCTGCATGAGCTGAAGCAGGGACTGCTGCAAGCCAAACGGCATGCCGGTCAGGAGCCTGCCAGTATGGCGATCGACTCATGGGCGGTCGACTTCGGACTGCTCGGAGCGGACGGCGAGCTGCTCGGTAACCCAGTTCATTATCGGGATCGACGTACAGATGGCGTCATGGAGAGGCTCCGCGAGCGTCATGGCGACGAGTGGCTGTTCAGTCGCAGCGGACTACAGTTTCTGCCGTTCAATACGATCTACCAGTTGGCCGCAATGTCAGAGCAGGGTTCGCCGCAGCTAAAGCAGGCGCAGACGTTGCTTATGATCCCTGATCTGCTGCGTTATTTCCTCACTGGCGTGAAAAGACAGGAGTTCACTAACGCGACAACGACTGGCTTGTTGAACCCGCAAACTCGCAGCTGGGACAATGAGCTGCTCAAGGCAGCTGGTGTTCCGGTGCGGCTGTTTGCACCGCTCGCTCAGCCGGGCGCGGCCGCAGGCGAGTTGACCGAGGCGCTGCGCGGGGAGCTCGGGCTCGGCCCGATCGAGGTGCTTTGCGCCGCGGAGCATGACACGGCCTCAGCCGTTGCCGCTGTGCCGGCGCTGGAGGACAACTTTGCCTACCTAAGCTGCGGCACCTGGTCGCTCATGGGCACGGAAGTGCCAGAACCGGTGCTTAGCGCGGAGGCGTTACGGTATAATTTTACGAACGAGGGCGGCGTAGAGGGCAGCTGGCGTCTTCTGAAAAACATCATGGGGCTGTGGATTTTGGAGGAAACGCGCCGCGAGTGGGAGCGTGAAGGGCATTGCCCGGGTTATGCCGAGCTTCTACAGGAAGTGCAAGCGCTTCCTGCTGGCGGGCCGCTCATTGATCCCGACGACAGCCGCTTCCTGCATGCCGGTGCAATGACGCCGCGCATCCGGGAGTGGTGCCGGGAGACCGGCCAGCCGGAGCCTCGGGGTTATGGCGGGTACGCTCGTTGTATTCTGGAAAGTTTGGCTTTACAATACCGTTATATCTTCGAGCAAACGGAGCAGGCCAGCGGGCGGAGGTTCTCCGGGCTGCATATGGTCGGCGGCGGTATCCAGAACCGACTGCTTTGCCAGTGGACGGCCGACAGTCTGGGGCTGCCGGTATGGGCTGGACCGGCCGAGGGCAGTGCCATCGGTAATCTGGCAGTACAGTGGATCGCTGCTGGTGAGCTGTCTGGTGTACGGGAAGCGCGCCGCGTTATCCGCGATTCATTTGACGTTGAGCAGTATGAGCCATCCGGCGGTACGGGAACGAGTGCTATGGCAGCGGAAGCTTATGGTCGCTTCCTTGCGCTTAAGGAGAAGATGGCGGCTAGATAGCTACGAGGTTTCGAGAGTAAGACGATGAGAGCAAGACAGTTACGGGTTTGCAAGGGCAAGAAGGAGGAGAGCAACATGCTTGCGGCAGAGCGCTATGAGCAGATCGTGCAGCTGGTCAACGAGCGCGGCAGTATCCGGGTTACCGAGCTCAGCGAGTTATGCCGAGTGACGGAGGAGACGATCCGCCGTGATCTGGACCGACTGGAGCAGGAGGGCCGGCTGCGCCGCTCCCATGGTGGAGCGGTGAGCGTGCGGGAGACGCAGCCGGAAACTCCGTTCGCGGAACGGGAGGTGACCTTCGCGGCGCAGAAGCGGCGCATTGCGGCCGAAGCCGCGCGCAACGTGCGTCCGCGTGAGCGCATCCTGCTGGATGCAAGCTCCACGGCTTGGTATATGGCGCGCGAGCTGCCAGATATGCCGCTTACGGTGCTGACGAACTCCGCCAAAGTAGTGCTGGAGCTAGCTTCCAAGGAGCAGATCCACGTTATTTCTACAGGAGGCCAGCTCTCGCGCGGCTCGCTCAGCTACGTCGGACCTTCCGCGGAGCGTTCCTTGGAGGAGTATCATGTCGACAAGGCGTTTCTCTCCTGCAAGGGATTGCATGTGGAGCGGGGACTGAGCGAGTCGAACGAGCTGCAAGCTCGAATCAAGCAGCGCATGCTGCAAATGGCGGACGAGGTTTTCCTTCTAGCCGATGCGAGCAAGCTCGGACTGCAGTCGTTCACGCGCTTCGGCAGCTTGAGTCAGGTCGGCACGCTCATCACGGATGACCAGCTCCCGGTAGACAGCGCGACCGCGCTGCGGGAAGCCGGGCTGAATGTAATAGTGGTCTAACATATGGGAAGAACGGGACGAAGCAGAGCAAGGCTGCTTCGTCCCGTTTATTTTGTCCCCGAACGATCTCGGCAATCACCGAAAACCCCACCATTCGCTCGACTTAGTGAAGTGAAATGAGAAGATCTGACTCAACAGAGATCGGAGGAGTAATAATTGGGGACGGATTGAGGGGCGGGGAATGAAACGAATCCTGCTGACCTTGGAAGGCCCCAACAAATCAGGTCTTTCGAATTCTAACGAATCCAGCGTTTGCGGTCAATTTAGCAAAACCTGCATATAGTGATGACTGAAAAGGAATGTTCAGTCAAAGGAGCTTGATTATGAATAATCTTTCCAGAAAGTTGAACTCAACCAGTAAGAAACCGCTAGGGCCTGTCAATGTGTTTACGAGGTTCATAAACAAAAATCCTAAAACTTCGTTAACGCCCGTTCAAACGTATCCGAAAATTAGCAAAACTGCATTTTTAAGCCCCTATACGAGCGTAGTTGGGAATGTCACGCTTAGCAAGAACGTATTCGTAGACCAACATGCTGCGATTCTGGCCGATAGAGGAGGCCCTATTTTTGTCGGTGCGAACACATCCATAGTAACAGGAGCGGTTTTGAACGGCGAACGTAAGCGCACGATTGGAAACAAAAGCTATTCCATTATCATTGGCAAAAAAACGGTCATTTCGACTGGAGCCCTTGTGAATGGAGCCAGCATAGTCGGGGATGGCGTCGTGGTCGGGGGCAATGTGTATAACTCCATAATCGGGGACGGCTGTTTTATAGGCGCAAATTCGACTGTTCGAAGGGTCACCATTGCTCCTAATCGATTCGTACCGCACGGAGCTGTCGTTGTTACGCAAAAACAAGCGGATTCTCTTAGGAAAGTTCCGTCGGATTTTATCGCCCTCTACAAGGAGCTCTACGCAACGTATCAGACGCTGCGAGCTGGCTACTCCAGAATGTATGGCTAAAGGAAGCCGTTCGGTTCGTAACGTTCATTACTCATTCGGAAGAGGCTGCAGCTTTTAATCCAGGCGCAGCCTATTTTCCATGTAACAATTAAAGACGGTATTCTTCTAAGTGCAATCGACAGCGCATGCTTATTTAAAGGTTAACTCCTTCAAGAAGCCTCGCTATGCGCATCTTGTGGAAAGCCGATCTGTTTGCTCGTGGGCGCTATGCGGCCGACATGCAACAGATGGGCTTTTTTTCATCATTCACCACAGAGATGAAATTTATCGACAAAACGAAATCCCCTTAAGCTGAACACGTTATATGCCGAATAATGTCGTACAGCTATGATAATTGTCGATTATTTTGGAGGGGTACAGATGGTTCAATGGATTCGCAAAATTGTAGGCAAGGTACAGAGCCGATTCCACCATATGGGGTTGAGAGGAAAGATCCTGACGGGGGCTATCACCGCTACGGTGCTAATTTTTTTGGCCGTGTCGTTCGTCATCTATCGCAACGCAGAAAAGTTGATTATCTCTAATTTGAACCAGGTGCTTTATTATGAGAAAAGGGAGCTTGCCACCAGTGTGGCTTCACTATTGAAACCCGCGGAAGATAGTGTCGAGCTGATCAGTAGAAATGTGTTCATTCGCAATTATATCCAAAGTGTAGAAACTCCTGAAGCGGCTGAGGTCACGCCCGGTTACAGTGAAATGGTAGATACGCTTGCTTTGATCCATGAGAACAATCCCGATCTTCTCCGTGTATATATAGGCTTGGACAACGTGAACCGGCTGCTCAGTCATGATGAGATTGAGTTACCATCCGGTTATGACACGAAGCAGCGTCCTTGGTATGTGAACACAATAAAAAATGATGGCATGACCATCAGCGATCCTTATGTGGATTCAAGTACGGGCTTGCTTGTCGTCACGGTCAGCACCCCGATTAAAAATAAGGCCGGGAAAACCCTTGGAGTCGCACTTGTCGATATTGCCATCGACCGGATTGAAAAGCTGTTAGGATCGTTCAACTACCAGGGCAGCGGATATGCTGTCTTGACTGATCGCTCGGGCTTGATCATCTACCATCCTAATGACGATTACAGGATGAAGAAGAAAGTTACCGAACTCGGCGGAGGCTGGAATAGGATTGCTAAAAGTATGTCGCAAGGCGAGTCAGGTGTCCTAAAGTCGGATCTCGATGGCAAGCTGCAATACGCCTCCTACGACGAAGTGTTGAACGGGCAGTGGGCAATTGGGCTTGTCGTTCCGGCGTCCGTTGCGGAGCAGGAGCTTCGCAGCTTCGAGCTTATTTTCGTGAGTTCCATTGTTGCATTCATCTTGCTGCTCTCAGCCATTCTGTACTTTATTACCGAGGCGTTACTGAAGCCGTTCCCTGTGCTGACCGCGGCCTTCCAGAAGGCAATGGAGGGGGATTTGACCGCCCGAGTAGACATCAAGGCAACTGGAGAGATGGTCATCCTGATAAAAGGGTTCAATGAACTCATTGCCTCTCAGCAGCGACTGATCGGGGACATTACCGATAGCTCGCACAGCATCTCGGAAGCAATCGACCAAACGGAACGAAACGCAGCCGGGCTGGACGAGAGTATCGGCGACGTCTCGGCGACAACCGAACAGCTTTCGGCAGGTCTTGAGCAGACCGCCGCTTCGATGGAGGAGATGAACGCCTCTACGATTGAGATTGAAACCGCCGTAGAAAGCATGGCACGCAAAGCCCAGGAGGGCGCGGAGTCTGTCGTGCGAATCAACGGCCGAGCTTTGCAATTGAAGGAAGAGGCGCTTCAATCTCGTGAAGAAGCGGAACATATGTATGGAGCGGCCGGTGAGCGGCTGCGCGGGGCAATTGAACAATCGGAAGCCATCCGCCAGATCGACCAGTTGGCTAAATCTATTTTGGAAATTGCGGCTCAGACCAATCTGTTGTCGCTCAATGCTTCGATTGAAGCGGCGCGCGCCGGTGATGCAGGACGGGGCTTTGCGGTTGTTGCAGGGGAGATTCGCAAGCTAGCGGAGCATTCGCGCCAATCCGTGTCGGAGATTCAGCAGGTGACAGCAAGCGTAAGCTCGGCGGTGAAAGAGTTGGTGTCTGCGTCTGAGAATATATTGACCTTTATGGAGCAAAAGGTGCTGCCGGATTACGAAGACATGCTGCAAACCGGAGTACGTTACAGCGAGGATGCCAGAGATGTTGAAGAGCTGGTCACCGATTTCAGCGCGACATCACAGCAACTGCTGGCTTCAATTCAGAATATGCTGAATGCCATCAGCGAAACGACGATTGCGACCTCGGAAGGAGCAGAGGGAGCAGAAAACATCGCCGACAAGTCCGAAGGGATGAGCGACCGCTCAAACGGCATCGTTGCGCAGATGTATGAGATCAAGGCGAGCACCGCCAATCTGGTGGAAAAGGTTTCGCATTTCAAGGTATAGGTAGCTAGACAACAAGGTTCTAGGAACCCGGAAGCGCAGCTAGTCCATTCAAGTACAAGCTAACGGTTCTGAGAGAGCTTATTCCCTCACAAACACAAGGTAGCTTGATCCATTTTGGTTTGGCATAAATAGCAGGGCTCGCCGAGTTTCTCAGCGGGTCCTGCGTTTTTTAGTTTCTACACTCAAAAAAACAATTCATTTTGAAGCATTTTTTAATTTTTTTATCCCACATTACAGGGTTAAATCCAGAAACATGTATGAAAATGATTTTGAAAGCGTTTTATCAATGTCATATTACCTACATTATCTCGGCTGAATTTG
This sequence comes from Paenibacillus herberti, assembly GCF_002233675.1. Taxonomy (GTDB): domain Bacteria; phylum Bacillota; class Bacilli; order Paenibacillales; family Paenibacillaceae; genus Paenibacillus_O; species Paenibacillus_O herberti. Next base: position 425,234 of record NZ_NMUQ01000003.1, read on the forward strand.
ATCCTTAAGTCCCTTGAATTGCTATAATTTTACACATTAAAAGCGAATCTCAACTTAATATATGAATAAATATAAACTATTTCTAATATTTATTTAATATTTACGAAAACCATATTTTCGGTTTACAATCAGTGTTAATAAACCTTACTTATCTACTGATATACATTCAGTTGACGGAACATTTCGACTTTTAATCTAGAAAGCTGATTTTTACCACAAAAAGTAATCCCGTTAACGCGTTTTAATAATAATGCGTCAATGAACTAAAGTGAAAAGGGGCGCGTATATGGGTTCCAACTTGCTTGAGATTCACAACCTGCACACCCATTTTGTAACGGAGCGTGGAGTAATTCCAGCCGTGGACGGGGTGGATCTGATCATCCGCAAGGGAGAAATCGTCGGCGTGGTCGGAGAGTCTGGCTGCGGCAAGAGCGTCACCTCTCTCTCGGTCATGCGGCTTCTGCCACAGCCACCTGGCAAATATGCCGGCGGGGAGATTCGTTTCAAGGGCGAGGAGCTAATCAAAGCTCGTGAAAAAAGGATGAAGCAGATTCGCGGCAATGAAATATCAATGATTTTCCAGGAGCCAATGACCTCGCTCAATCCGTTGCTCACGATTGGGGAACAGATTATCGAGACGCTGCGGGTACATATGCCAATCGGCAAGAAGGACGCGACCAACCGCGCCATAGAAATGCTCAAAAAGGTCGGTATCGCACGCGCCGAAAGCATCGTTCGTTCCTATCCGCATCAGCTGTCCGGCGGAATGCGTCAGCGGGTCATGATCGCTATCGCGCTTTGCTGCGAGCCCGAGTTACTCATCGCTGATGAGCCGACGACTGCTCTGGACGTGACAATTCAGGCGCAGATTCTTGATTTGATGAAAAAGCTGAATCGCGATATGGGGACGGCCATCATGATGATTACCCATGACCTCGGCGTTGTCGCTGAGATATGTGAAAGGGTTGTTGTCATGTATGCCGGCAAGGTGGTCGAGGAAGGCGCAGTGCGTGATATTTTCGCGAATCCCCGCCATCCCTATACGCAAGGGCTAATTCGCTCGATCCCTAAAATGGACGAGGAGCAGAGCAGGCTCTACTCCATCCCAGGTCAGGTGCCGAAACCCGGCTCGATTACCGAGGGCTGCCGATTTGCCCCCCGTTGCGAGCATGTGATGGACATTTGCAAAAGTAAGCTTCCTGAGCTGATTTCGGGGGCGAATCCGGCGCATCGGTCGCGCTGCTGGCTGAACACAACGCAGGAGGTGGCGAATTGAGCGCATCAATCCTGCAAGACAAACAAGAAACACTGCTTGAAGTGGAGGAGTTATGCACGTACTTCCCTATCCGCAGTGGCGTCATGCAGCGTGAGTCGGGGCAGGTAAAGGCGGTGGACGGCGTCAGCTTCCAGGTCCGCCGTGGGGAGTCATTCGGCATTGTAGGGGAGAGCGGCTGCGGCAAGTCAACAACCGGCCGCTCGCTGTTACGGCTGATCGAGCCGACTGCTGGCAAGGTCCGCTTCGACGGAAAGGATATTACCGGCATGGAGAGCGGCAGCCTCAGAACGCTGCGGCGAGACATGCAGATGATTTTCCAAGATCCGTTCGCTTCGCTCAACCCGCGCCATCGGATCTCCAAAATTCTGGAGGAACCGCTCATCGTGCACGGCATAGGTAAAGCGGCCCAGCGCCGAGAGCGAGTCGCCAAAGTTTTGGAAACGGTTGGGCTGAGCGCGTGGCAGCTGGAACGTTATCCTCATCAGTTCTCTGGCGGCCAAAGGCAGCGGATCGCGATTGCCCGTGCACTGATGCTTGAGCCCAAGCTGATCGTGGCGGACGAGCCCGTCTCTGCGCTAGACGTATCCATTCAGTCGCAGATTCTGAACCTTATGCAGGATCTGCGTGAGCAGATGGGGCTGACCTATGTGTTCATCGCGCATGATCTGAGTGTGGTGAAGCATTTCTGCGAGCGTGTGGCGGTCATGTATTTGGGCCGGATTGTGGAGCTGGGAGACAAGCGCTCCCTGTACGGGCAACCAAAACACCCCTACACGCAAGCGCTACTGTCCTCGGTGCCGAGTCCGAACCCGGGCGCCGTTTCGGAGCGGATCATTTTACAAGGCGAGGTGCCGAGTCCGGCGAATGCTCCCGCAGGTTGTGTGTTTCATACGCGCTGTCCCCAGGCGATGGACATTTGTCGGCAGGAACGTCCTGTGCTGAAGTCGGTATCGCAAGGCCATCAGACGGCTTGTCATCTCTACTCCTAGAGCTGATTGCGGAGTGGGATTGCAGCAATATAGCTTTTTAAATTTAGGGTTGTTATTAAGGGGAGGTAAAGAAATTGAGGAAATGGCAATCTGGAGCAGCGCTGCTGCTCGCTTCCGTACTCGTCTTCACCGGCTGTAGCGGCAATAATTCGCCTGCTGCCAACAAGGGCACGCCGGCTCCAAGCAAAGCCCCGTCTACTAGCCCGGCTCCGTCCACGGGTGGAGCAGGTTCCCAAGACACGCTGATCGTGGCGCGCGGTGGCGATGCCGCCTCGCTTGATCCAGCTATCGTAACCGATGGCGAGTCCATCAAAGTTACGGAGCAGATTTTCGAAGGATTACTGACTTACAAAGCGGACTCCACGGAGATCCAGCCGGCTCTCGCCGAGAGCTATGAGGTATCCGAGGATGGCTTGACCTACACGTTCAAGCTGCGTCAAGGCGTCAAGTTCCATGACGGCACCGACTTCAACGCCGATGCAGTCGTATTCAACTTTAACCGCTGGTTTGATCCAGCGGGCCCGTACAAGTTTGAGGGAGACTCCTTCGACTACTACGATTCGATGTTCGGTCCGGATGGCTCCCGCGTCATCAAGGAGGTCAAAGCTGTTGATCCTGCAACGGTGCAGATCGTGCTGAACAAGCGCCAAGCGCCGTTTTTACAGAACATCGCCATGCCATCCTTCGGTATCGCCTCGCCTAAAGCGATTGAGGAGAAAAAGGACAAGTTCAAGAGCGAGCCGGTCGGCACAGGTCCTTTCACCTTCAAAGAATGGAAGCGTAACGAGTCCATTACGATCGAGAAAAACCCTAATTATTGGAAACAGGGACTGCCCAAGCTGAACCGCGTTATTATTACCGTCATTCCGGAGAACACGGCGCGCTTCACAGCGTTGCAGAATGGCGAGATCGATTTGATGGAAGGCGTGAATCCAGACGATCTGGCCGCGCTGGAGAGCAATGCCGAGCTGCAGAAGATTGTTCGTCCTTCCTTCAACATCGGTTATGTTGGCTTCAACGTGAAAAAGAAACCGTTTGATGATCCAAAGGTGCGCGTCGCACTGAGCCACGCTGTCAATAAAGCAGGCATCATTCAAGCATTCTATGGAGGCTTGGCCGAGCCAGCCATCAATCCGATGCCGCCAAGCACGCTTGGTTACAACAAGGACGTACAAGATTATCCGTACGATCTAGAAAAAGCGAAAAAACTGCTGGCCGATGCCGGTTACCCGAACGGTCTGCCAGAAGAGATGGTTTTTTATGCGATGCCGGTAGCTCGTCCGTATATGCCTGACGGTAAAAAAGTTGCCGAAGCGATTCAGGCTGACTTTGCCAAAATCGGCGTGAAGACGAAGATTGAATCGCCGGAATGGGCGACCTATCTCAGCGATCTGAAAACAGGAGAGAAGGAAGATCTGTTCATGATCGGCTGGACGGGCGACAACGGAGACCCTGATAACTTCCTGTTCACACTGCTGCATAAGGACGCAATCGGCAGCAATAACTACGCCCAGTATTCCAATGAAGAAGTGAACAAGCTGCTCAGTCAGGGACAATCCGAGACGGATCCAGCTAAGCGCGAGGAGCTGTACAAACAAGCTCAAGTACTAATCAAGGCGGATGCACCGTGGATTCCGCTCGTTCACTCCACGCCGCTGCTCGCAGGCAAGGCCAATATCAAAGGTTATGTGCTTTCCCCGACGGGATCGGAACCGTATAGCGAAGTTTATTTTGAGTAGCAGCCTCAGAAGCTCGGAAGACGTCAGGATCATTCCTGCCGTCTTCTCTTCTTGAAGCGATGCTGACCGCAAGGAGCGACCAACATGCTGAACTATACGATACGCCGCCTGCTGATGCTAATTCCGGTGCTGTTGGGCATGACGCTGATCGTGTTCTCCATCATCCATGCTATTCCCGGCGATCCGGCAGATGTCATTCTGGGGGAGAAGGCGAGCAATGAATCCAAGCAAGCACTTCGTGAGCAGCTCAAGCTGGACCAGCCGCTTTATGTACAATACGGTGACTATCTCGCCAAGCTGCTGACCGGGGATTTGGGCAATTCCATCCGTACCCGGGAATCGATTGCAGAGGAAATTGTTCCCTATCTCGCCGCTACGCTTGAGCTAACCGCCTTTAGCATGATCTTTGCTGTTGTCGTCGGTGTGAATGCCGGCATTTTCAGCGCCTGGAAGCAGAATTCCTGGTTCGACTACACAAGCATGCTGATCGCGCTCATCGGAGTGTCGATGCCGATCTTCTGGCTTGGGTTAATGGAGCAGTGGTTGTTCGCGCTTGAGCTCAAATGGCTGCCCTCGATCGGTCGAATGAACCCGCGCGATCCGGTGGATTCTGTCACAGGCTTGTATCTGATTGATACGCTGCTGGCTGGACGCTGGGATCAATTCTGGACGGTGCTGAAACATCTCATTTTGCCGAGTATCGCTCTGGGTACGATTCCAATGGCAATCATTGCGCGGATGACGCGTTCCAGCATGCTCGACGTACTTCGCTCGGACTATATTCGTACGGCCAAGGCCAAAGGTATTTCGCAGTTAGGCGTCATTTACAAACATGCGTTGCGGAATGCTTTCATCCCTGTGTTGACCGTCATTGGCCTGCAATTCGGCCTGCTGCTTGGCGGCGCGGTGCTGACAGAGACGATTTTCGCTTGGCCTGGCATCGGAAGATACATATTCGACGCTATCAGCGCGCGTGACTATCCAGTCATTCAATCCGGCATTCTGATCATTGCGTTAATATTCGTTCTTATCAATCTGCTGGTTGATCTGCTGTACGCCGCGGTCGATCCGAGAATCAGCTACAAGTAGGAGGGGTACCCGTGTCTCAACCGGCTGTCCAAATGTCTGTTCCGCCACCATCGCATGCCGAGGTATCTTCTCCATGGAGCGACGCCTGGCGCGGCTTCCGTCGAAATCGCCTGGCAATGATTGGGCTTGGTATTATCGTGTTTTTCATCCTGATTGCCGCATGCGCTCCGTGGCTCGCTCCGTTCGATTACAAGGAACAGGATCTGATGGATCGGCTGAAAGCACCAAACGGCGAGCATTGGTTCGGAACCGATGATCTTGGTCGAGATATTTTCTCCAGGATCGTGTATGGTACTCGCATCTCATTGTGGGTTGGATTCAGCTCTGTGCTCGGTTCCATTGCTGTCGGTACGCTGCTGGGTATTGTGGCCGGTTACTACGGTAAGTGGGTTGATACGATCATCTCGCGTCTGTTCGATATTCTGCTCGCGTTTCCGGGTGTTCTGCTGGCAATCGCCATCGTAGCTGCTCTCGGGCCATCGCTGCAAAATGCACTGATCGCAATCGCGATCGTCAATGTGCCGGTGTTCGGTCGGCTCGTCCGGGCCAAGGTGCTCAGCCTGCGGGAGGAGGAGTACATCACAGCCGCGCGCTCGCTCGGCATGAAGAATTCCCGCATCCTGCTGCATCACATCCTGCCGAACTGTCTCGGACCTATTATCGTGCAGGGTACTCTCGGCATTGCCACGGCTATTATTGAAGCAGCGGCACTCGGCTTCTTGGGCCTCGGTGCCTTGCCGCCGGAGCCGGAATGGGGCAAAATGCTATCCGACTCACGTCAGTTCATTCAGAAGGCGCCGTGGACGGTGCTGTTCCCCGGCCTGTCGATTATGCTGACCGTACTCGGCTTCAACCTGATGGGCGACGGACTGCGCGATGTGCTTGATCCGCGGATGAAAAGCTAGCTAACTGAAAGGCCAGTCCTAAGCCTGCCCTTGAAGAGAAGAAGCGCCGACAGCGATGTCGGCGCTTCTTCGTGAATTGAGAAACTCTCGTCATGTTTCAAGACGGCAGGGTTTCTCTTAGTATTTGAGTCTGCTCGGCTGGAACGGCAGAGCAGCTTCTTGAAAGCGGGGTGGCTACTGAAGATGAAGTCAGCCGGCCTGCTGTATAGGGCTGTCTTTAGGCAGCTTCAGTAGTCGGATAGCTGCCTCGCCGGCAATCAATAGGAAAGCAATGTTCGTATACAGAGCGAGCGTATAACCAAGCGCGTAATCCAACCCGAGCCCGGAATAAAAGAACGTGGTGAACATATGCAGAGTCAAATTATTGAAGCAAAAAGCATAACTCCGGATCATGCCGCGTTTATGATCGGAGAACCGGCGCTGCCTTGCGCTGCGGATTGCGAGCACTGTAATCGCCGGCCACAGGATGCTCAGCAGATTGAACGGTACGCTTGTCCATTTGCCGCCAGTAGCATATGGGGCCATGTAGCCGGAGGTCAGGCAGATGATGAACACACTGGCAAAATAAATATAGCCGTTCCAGCGATGAACTTTTCCTGCGCGTCCGGAGCGGCGGCTGCGGGGAGAGAAACCAAGCAGGCCGCATAGCGTTGCCAGGCAAGCGGCAGTGATATGAACGTACAGCACGGCGAGCCACACTGGCTCGCTGTTCGGCTGGGCGGAATCCGGCTTTCGACTCAAGAAACTGGCGGCTTGCGGATCAAGCACGTAATTTTTATAGAGCGCGTAAGCGACGATGGCTGTAGCTGCGACGCCAAGCAAGCGCAAGGTAAGTTTGGAGGACATTGATGAAGCGCACACGCCTTTCTTCACTTAATGCAACGTCTGTCATTGTACCATCCTGTTGGCCGAAAGGCTCGGGCTTCTAATTTGAACTAGCCTATTGAGCCCTATTCAGCTTTGAAGCTCTATGATAGACTACTTACTAATATGGAATACTTTAGAAAATGATAGAGATGAAAGGAAGGCGTCGATAGGATGAAGCTTCGTCTTATTATCGAGTCTATGGCGGCCGGTTTGCTGTTGTGGCTCATCTTCAGCGTGCTCGGCGGTATGCTGCTGACTATTCTGAGCGTCCCTGAAATCACAGAAGGATATACGGGATCGGTGAACGTGGAGAGTCGGGTTGAGTTTGGCCGGAAACCCGGATGGTGGATGAATGTCCTACAGTGGGTGGCTGCGAGCGCGATCTATCTACTGTTCCGGCTTGGGATTCGGGCCGTATGGTCGCGCAGACGCGGGGCTTGAGAATTAGCGATAAGTGAGAGCTTAAGCTAGTCGAATACTGGGATGGGGTTGCAGACAATGCGGGCCCATCTTTTTTTGCTGCGAGTGGCCGTTTCCCCTCTGTTCAGGTGAAGAAAGCTGAAGTATACTGGATGTAATCAACTCAACTTGTCTGACAACCTGATAAATTATAAAGAGGTGCATTCATGAAAGTATCCGTGTTTATCACCTGTTTGAGCGATGCGATTTACCCGCGTGTCGGGGAAGCAATGGCACGAATTCTGGCTCGCCAAGGCGTGCGGCTGGAATTTCCTAAAGTGCAAACCTGCTGCGGCCAGCCTGCTTACAACAGCGGTTATTGGGACGATGCCCGCAAAACGGCCCGGACGATTCTGAGCGCCTTCCAAGACAGTGATTTTGTCGTTTCTCCTTCAGGTTCATGCACGTACATGATCCATCATTACGAGGAGTTATTCAAGGATGAGCCGGAGCTGCAACGTCAGGCGCGGGAGCTGCAAGCGAAGACATACGAATTCACCCAGTTCCTCGTTCAGGTGCTTGGTGTAACGGATTTGGGGGCGCATTTTCCGCATAAAGTGACCTACCATCCTTCCTGCCACGGAAGCCGTCTGCTCGGTATTAAGGAAGAGCCGATGCAACTGCTGCGCGGAGTGGAGGGACTCCAGCTCGTTCCGCTGCCGTTTGCGGATGATTGTTGCGGCTTCGGCGGTACGTTTGCTGTCAAAATGGCGGATATATCCGGTGCGATGGTCACGGAGAAGGCCGACCATATTAAGGAGACCGAAGCCGAAGTGCTGGTCGGCCTGGACATGGCTTGCCTGATGAATATCGCGGGTAATTTGCGTCGACGCGGCGAGCCGGTACGAGTGATGCATTTGGCGGAGCTGCTTGAGGAAGGAGTGAAGGTCGGATGAGCGTGCGCACGGAGCAAAAGGGGACGAATGCCCCAGCATCGACTACTGCTGAGTCGTTAGACCGAGCGGCCGGCCGGCAGATTACGGATTTTCTTGCCGGAGATGACATCGCGGCTGGCACCGGCACAGGCGTGGCGGAGCATGGGCGAAGCGGCGAAAAGGTTCGCAAAGCTTCCGCGCATCCGCGTCCGTCGGCCCAGCCCGACACAGTCCGCGAGCGGGCGGGACTGGCGCTGAACGATGAGTTCCTGCGCAAAGCGGTTAAGTTCACGACAGAACGGCTGCGTAACGGGAAGTTAGAAGCTTCCGAGTCCCATGGCAACTGGGATATTTGGCGTGAGCAGGGGCGGCAGATCCGGCTGCACACAATTGCGCATCTGGATTATTACTTGAATCTATTTGCCGACAATGCTCGGTTGAACGGGGTTCATGTGCATTTTGCCGCTACGGCGGAAGAAGCTGTCTCACTGTCCCTTGCAATCGCGGAGTCGGTTGGCGCACGCACGGTCGTGAAATCCAAGTCAATGGTGACGGAGGAGCTGCATCTCAATCACGCGCTGGAATCGATCGATGTTGAGGCAATTGAGACTGATCTTGGCGAGTACATCATCCAGCTTGCTGGCGAGACTCCTTCGCATATCATCATTCCTGCAATCCACAAAAATCGCTACCAGATCGCAGAGTTGCTCTCCGCTGACGCTGGCGAAACACTGTCTCCCGACACGACGATTTTGGCGGGTTATGTGCGGCGCAAGTTGCGTGAGAAGTTTTTGGAAGCGGATATTGGGATGACGGGCTGCAACTTCGCGATAGCGGAGACGGGTTCGATGGTGTTGTTTGAAAATGAAGGCAACGCCCGCATGGTCACGACCGTGCCGAAAACGCAAATTACACTCATGGGAATGGAACGGATCATTCCTTCCTGGGAGGATCTTGAGGTCATGGCCACGCTGCTGCCGCGCTCGGCTACCGGCCAGCGGTTGACCGTATATATGTCGGGCATTTCTGGCCCACGCCGCGAAAGCGATGCCGACGGGCCAGAAGAAATGCATATTATCATCCTCGACAATGGCCGCTCCAATCAGCTCGGCGACCCGGAATTCCAGGAGTTGCTCAACTGCATCCGTTGCGGCGCTTGTTTGAATGCCTGCCCGGTGTACCGGCATATCGGAGGACACGCCTATGGCGGCACTTACAGCGGCCCAATTGGGGCCGTGCTCACACCGGCTCTCAAAAGCAACGTCGCCGAGTGGGATGACATTGCCAGCGCTTCGAGTCTTTGCGGCGCCTGTTATGAAGCTTGTCCGGTTAAAATCCCGCTGCATGACATGCTTGTTTCGCTGCGTCGACGCAAAGTCGAGGCAGGGCGCGGTAACCCGCTGGAGACAATCGGCATGAAAGGGTTCTCTACCGTCGCCGGTAACGCAAAACTGATGGGAGTCGCCCTAAAGATGGGCCGGATCGGCCAGCGGCTGATCGCCCGGAAAGGCGTCATTTCTACACGTATCGGCCCGCTCAAAGGCTGGAACACATACCGTGTTACGCCAACTCTTGCAGAGCAGCCTTTCCGCGAGCGCTGGGCAACGCTGGAGGAGGAACTGTCGGCCGGGCTGAGGGAGATGAACCCGGCGATGAAGCGCCGTATGGAGGAGAAAGCGCGTGAGAGCCGCGAGGCCGCGCAGCGGAAGGGAGATGGCGGACATTAACAGGAAGACTGAGGGAACGACAGACATTAATTTGCAAGCAGAGGGAAGAGCGGATCAGCGTCGCCTGTGGCTACAGGAGCTGGAGCAAAAATCCATGGAACGTCAGGGGACGTTCATGGATAGCATTGCGGCCAAGCTCGGGCGGCCTCGCCAGGTGGCGAAGCCGGAGCAGCCGCATCGTGGTGCGCCAGATCTGTGGCGTAACTTCGAATGGAGCGCGGAAGAGCGGGCAGAGCGGTTCCGGCAGTATTTTACGGCGGCTGGCGGCCATGTGGAGCAACTGCCGGACTTGGCGGCGGCAGGTCAGTTCATTGCCGCGAAAGCCCGCGATATGAAGGCGCAGCGAGTGCTGCGTCAGGACCAGCCGGAGCTTGCGGCGCTGGGGCTGGAGGCGGCGCTGCCGGAGCAGCAGGTACGTGTCTGGAACCGCGATGCCTTTGCAGGGCAAGCGGCTATGGGCGGCGCTGAGTCGGGCACAAGCGCGGTAAATGAGGCTGAGCGGCTAAATGCGGTTCAAGCATCCGCAAGCGCTGGGACTGAAGCTGAGCGGCTAGATGCGGCTCAAGCATCTGCAAGCGCTGGGACTGAAGTTGAGCGGCTAGATGCGGCTCAAGCATCTGCAAGCGCTGGGACTGAAGCCGACCGGCTAGATGCGGTCCAAGCGTCCGCGAACAACCGCGAGCGCTGGCTTGCCCACGCCGCGGAGGCTGACTTTGGTGTGGTGCTTGCCGATCATGCCGTCGCTTATACCGCCTCTGTCGTCGTAAAGTCCGCAGCTTACAAGGGCCGCAGCGTCAGTCTGCTGCCGACGGCGCTGTTCGTGATCATCCCGCGCGATCGGCTGAAGACGCGGCTCGGGGAAGTTTTGCAGCCGTTAGATGAAGCGGGCCGGGCGGCACTGCCGGCGGGCATTCATTTTATATCCGGCCCGAGCCGCTCCGCGGACATCGAGAACGACCTGACAATTGGGGTTCATGGGCCTGGTATTGTATACGCTCTACTCATCGGGTAGGATGAGGGCAAAGGGGGCATTGGGCTGTGGAGGTCAAACCGCTAAGCAAGCAAAATCATTATGAGGCGATTGCGGAGCAACTGCGCCGTCTGATCGACGAGGGCAGCGTCGCTGCAGGCGAGAAGCTGCCTTCAGCGCGTGAGCTGTCGGAGCGCTTCGGCGTCGGCCGCTCCACGATGCGTGAGGCGCTGAGCGCCCTGAAGGCGATGGGCTACATCGACATCCGCCAGGGCGGAGGCAGTGTCGTACGCCCGCTAGCGGAGCGTCTTCCGGCGGGTGTACCGCCGCTGCTCGCCGCTGCGCAAGCTAGCCGCGAGGAACTGCTGGAGCTGCTCGAGGCGCGCCGCTCTCTGGAGCTGGCTAACGTTGCGCTAGCCGCGCATAAGCGCAGCGATGCGGATCTCGCTCGGCTGCATGAGCTGTCGGACGGCATGCGGCTGACGCTCGGCGATGATCTCGCCGGTGAGCGCTTTGATATGGAATTCCATTTGGCGCTGGCTCACGCGACTCATAATCGCATGATGGTCCAGCTTTACGAGTCGCTGATGGCGCCAATCGAGCGCACGATTCGTGCGGTTCGGCGGGCCGAGCTGTATTCAAGCCGCGAGGTAGCCGGCCAGCTAGCTGATGCTCATGAGCTTATTTTGCAAGCCGTGGAACGAGGAGACGCTGAGCTGGCTGCTGCTGAGATGGACGCTCATTTGGAGCATGTGGAGCAGATCGTGATGCGACATCTTTAATTTGAAATTTGGAACTCGAAATTCAGAACTATGAATATGGAATTCGGAATTACAAATATGGAATTCCGAACTCGAAAGTCGGCATTTGAGCAAGGAATGACGAGCCCAGCAGGCAGGAATTCCTGTCCGTTCCGCGAATAGGGTTTTTTAGAAGGCAGAATTGGCTATTTGCGCATTGAAGGAATGCTGATCTGCTGTACGCGACAGGAGGCGGTTCATAATGGGCGACAAAGAACGTGATATTCGTTGGGGGATCGTAGGTCCCGGAGGAATTTCAGATAGCTTCGCAAACGATCTTAAACATGTCCCTGGTGCGAGTTTAATGGCTGTTACCGGACGCAATGCGGATAAAACGAAGGCTTTTGCCGACAAGCATGGAATTCCACGCAGTTATGGAAGCGCTGCAGAGCTAGCTGCTGATTTGGATGTAGACATCGTGTATATCGGGACGATCCATCCTGCGCACAAGCAAAATATGCTGGATTGCATCGCCGGAGGCAAACATGTGTTATGTGAAAAGCCGTTCACGATGGATGCCGAGGAGGCCCGTGAAGTTGCAGCAGCTGCCGCAGCCAAAGGGGTATTCGTAATGGAGGCGATGTGGACACGTTTCCTGCCGCCAATCCGCAAAGTAAGACAATGGCTGGACGAAGGCCTCATCGGCGAGGTCAAGTTGCTGAAGGCTGAATTCGGCTTTGATTTTGGATGGAATCCAGAGCATCGCCTGCTAAAAAAGGAGCTGGGAGGCGGCACGTTGCTCGACGCTGGTATTTATCCGGTTTCCTTCGCTTCCTTTGTGTTCGGTGAACAGCCGACCCGGATTCAGAGCGTCGTCAACATCGGGAAGACAGGTGTGGATGAGCAGTTCTCTTTGCTGTTCGAGTACGAAGGAGGAAGAACAGCTTCGCTGCATGGAGCGATCCAACTGCTCATGGAGAACGAGGCCTGGATCTACGGCACGAAGGGCAAAATCCGCGTTCCCGGCTTCCTATGGTCCAACCGTGCAGAACTGCATGTACAAGGCCAAGAGCCCGTCATCGTTACGGATGAACGGGAATTTCATGGTTACGTCTACGAGGCGATGGAGTGCATGACGGCCATCCGCGAAGGGCGAATGATCAGCGACACAATGCCGATGGACGAAACGGTTGATATTATGGCTACGCTTGATGCCATTCGCTCTCAGTGGGGCTTGAAATACGAATAGCGTATTCCCTAGGGCATAGCGTCAGCGCTGATAACGCGCTTCCTATTGTTGCCCGCCAACGCTTGCTAATGCTTGCTAGCCAACGATCCATAATACTCCGCAACCTTTCGACGATTAATAACGTTTTTTATTAATTTGAAAGGGGAGGATTGAATTGGAAAACAATAGTCAGGACAGCAATACCCCTCCAGAAGACAACAAAACGAAAAGTACGAATCATCTCGCTCTCTGGATGAGCATTGGTACCGCGGTCGGAATATCAATCGGTGTGGTAATGGACAATATTGCATTGGGAGTCGGCATTGGAATCGCCATCGGAGTGGCTATCGGAGCCGCCTTTCAGTCCAAAAATAAAATCTAGCCTTGCCATTATTGGCTGACACAAGGGGTAGATTATGGAATTGATTGAAAATTAAGTTACATCAGCAAGACGGGAGGAGACTGAGCCAAGCTCAGCTTCCTCCCGTTTGTTTGTAAGCTCCTATCGCATCGCTTTCAACACTAACTAAACTCATCGCACAGCAGCTCGATCATTCACGCATTAGCTAACGTACCTGAGAGAGTTTATTCCTGCTCAAACACAGGGTTCGAATCAGCTAGTGGACCTGAGAAGCGTTATTTGGGTCAGAAATGATGATATTACCAGGAAATCCCCTCTATAGCGTCTCTCAGATCCGTTACACCTCGAAAACCATCGATTTTGCTGGAATAAGGCTTCTCAGGTCCTTTACGCATGGAGGTGCTTTAATTCATACACTAGCGAAACGTAGAAAGCCACAGCGTGACCATTCAACCATGTTAGAGCAAAGCTCATCGAGCCACAGCGTGACCATTCATCCATGCTATAGCAAAACTCAAGCGCCCCTCAGCTCGGCCATTATGCACTATAGCTGGTTCAATTAGTCGATTCAGATGCCCTTCTGTCTCCGTTCAAAACTGACCGCATAGGCGTCATGGCGGAAGTTTAGAATCGGATCAGGAGTAAGTTCGATGCCCGGGCCTGTGACGGTCGGGTCCATGACTAGTCCGTCCGGCTCCTCGATCAGCTCAACAATAAACAGATGCCCGGCTTCGAGCGTCTCGCGGTTACTTGGCCAACGTGCAGTGCAATCGTCGACGGGGTCCCATTCCTCGCCCAGCGTCAGCCGGAGCGTGAAGCCAATCGGAGAAGTGCCGAGACGATCGCGCAGCTCATCCTCAAGGTAATCTTTAGAGCTGACGGCCGCCTTAATCAGCGGCAAATGAGCCTCTTCAGCATCCGGAATCCACTCGTATTTTACCGGACGTCGGCGTCCATTCTCATCCACAAAGTAAAAAGCATGGATGGAATAGTAAGGCACGGAAGCGAAGCTGGCGGGCGGCTTGAGCGATGATATAGACGTCAGCGCTTCAGCGGCATGGGGAAACAGCTGCAGCATGCCCTTTAGCCTGTCCTTAATGGAATCGCCACGGCGGGTCATGTCCCTCGCGGCAAGCATCATTTCGAGGAAGGATTCCGGTGTCCGCGCTACAAAAACAGGTGCAGTGACAGCTGATATTACAGGCTTTTCGCCCTGTACGCTCTCTACACCCCGTGCACCCTGCCCGTCGGGCAGTTGAAATTGTAAGGCCATTCCCTTGGCCGGGGACATTAAATCCCGCGAAGCCGGGTCGGCCGCGCTGTTGGAGAAGCGAATAATCGCTTCGCAAGGCGTCTGCTGCAGATGTGCAGCGAAAGTCAATCGAGCCGCTTGGCCGGAAGGGGTGAACACGCCTTTGGCGCAAATGCCTCGGGCATGCGCCCGGCGTTTGCCGGGATGAGTGCCGCTCAGCTCTTCGATCGCATCCACGGAGCGGGCAGGAAGCTTGTCCGATGCAGGCATCGGTTCTTGCATGTTGGTCATGGCAGAAGCTCCTTTGCAGACGGGTATAGTTATTATTACCATAATTACCTACAGATCAACCGTAATCACGTAGGAAAAAGAAAAACAAGCCTATTTTAACGTTTAGTAAATATTTCTCTGTTGGGCTAATAAATACGAGCTATGGTATTGTATAATACGGCGCTGCAATAAGTTTTTCCATGCATCAGAATATGAATTCCATTCTGATAATTATTCTTATACGCAGTGGATAAATAAGTGTTATAGAAATAAAGGGGATGTATTTATTGAAAATAATGGTATCTAAAATTGCAATAACTGCGGCATCAGCAGTTTTGCTAACGTCAGTCGTTTCGGGAAAAAACGTGCTGATTGCACCTATAAGTGCGCAAAGCCAAACGATCAACGTGAAGCCTGCTGAGACGGAAGAAGCGTTCAAAAATCCGTTTATCGGATTCCGTCCATCTAGGTACGTTGATGATCCATCTTTCGTCGATCATGAATATGGGACCGTGTACAAGCAGTACATTAAGTACTCCGATCTAGAAACTAATGCTGCAGACTCGGTTGAGAAAATCAAGCTGTGGAGCAACAAAACTTGGGCTGGGATCGAAAAGAAAAACATCAAGGTCATTCCAAGGGTATTTATCGTTTACCCGGATGTAGGCGAATACTGGCCGAATGATATTCCACATGATAAAAGCACGCCTGAAGCAGAAGCTGCCCGCTGGTTGACACCGCAGATAAAGCAGCGTCTCACTGATTTCATCGCCAAGCTTGGACAGGCTTGGGATTATGATTCCCGCGTCGCTTATATTGAGCTTGGACTGTGGGGCAACTGGGGTGAGCATCATATTTATCCGGTAGAAATGCCAGGCGGCGGCGATCGCATTCCGGCTGAGTTCCAAAAGGCGCTTGGCGACGCAGTGGTCAAAGCATTTAAAAATAAAAAGGTGCAGGTCCGCTATCCGGAAACGTTCAAGGAATACAATTTTGGTTACTTGTGGGACTCCTTCGGCCTGCCAGAGGATCATGAATCCGGTGATGGAATCATCGCCAATAACAACTGGAAAACGGCAGTAAATGGCGGTGAGGTTGCCTACAATTGGGGCGACCTGAGCAATATCGGCAATAGTCCCGATGAGAGTCTGCAAAGCCCGTCAAATACGGCTTATTTGAACGACTGGATTCGTAAAACCCATACGTCCAGCTTGGGCTGGATCTCGGAGTATGATCAAAATGATCCAAAAACAGCGGTCGGTGCGACTGAAATGCAAAAAACGCTCGGTTACCGTTTTGTTATCAACCAGGCAAACTTCACAGCACAGACGAAGCCGGGCGGCAAGCTTTATGCAGGTTTTGACGTCACCAACGTTGGTTCTGCACCGCTCTACTATAAGTGGAAGGTGGAAGCTGCGCTTCTTAATCCGGATCGCTCGGTAGCTTGGAGAAGCGGATTTAATAATGTCGATGTCCGTAACTGGCTGCCAGGAGACAAATGGAACTCTGCAACTAAGAGTTATGAAATCCAACCGAAGAAAATAAGCATCTACAATACCTTTACTCTTCCGGCAGGACTGAAAAAAGGCACTTATACGCTTGCTCTCTCCATCAACGATCCTGCAGGTGACATGCCAAGCGTGCGCTTTGCGGTGAAGAATTATTACAAGGGCGGGCGGATGCCGCTTGGTAAGGTAGGTATCGGACAAGCGCCTGAGAATCAGGATTTGGGCAAGTTCGACTTGCTGAAAACAGACCAATCTCTGCATTATAAAATGGAAGCGCACAGAATGCGGATTAAATAATGCTCATGACTGGCAAATAGAGCGAGTTCGCTAAAGCCACAGCGGCTGCGGGATTTCATCCAGCGCCTCTGTGGCTTTTTTCGAATACCAGTACCCGCAGAGCGGGTCAGTATCTTTAAAATTCACGCATTGGTGATAACTAACCTTCTTGAGGACGTTGCAGTAGCATTTTTCCTGCGAATCATCCTCTAAATAATCCTCCAATCGTGTCGATGATACGAACGGGTAGTTTATTTAATGAAACTGTTGTTTCGTTCTGGAATTACATGGTAATATCCCCTTTGCTAGGTTCATTTAAGACTATTATTGGCACCAAATTCGATGTTTCAACCACGATAATCGAGTGAGGGGGAATAGTTGCTGCTAATTTATTTTGCAATCACTATCGCAGTCGTTGTTATTGTGCTGCTTAAGCTTGAAGCGAATAGTGCGGAAATGAGAGCGGCCCAGCGGGAACAACTGAAGGTGAGCCGTGAAATTCTGAAGCAGTTGGAGGCAATGGAAGAACGACTGCGGGTTGGCACAAATGAGTCGGCAGAGGAGCGGGGGCAATAACAAAATGCCGGGAGCCAAGGGCTCACCGGCATTATTGTTGGATTAGGACAGGCCTACCGCCTTAAACGCGTTCGTAACCGAAGTGACGTAGGGAGAACTTGTTCCGTAAATGTCCTTGGTCGCTTGAATGGTAGCGTTTTTCGCTGCAACGAAGTTCGAAGTGGAAGTCAGGTAGTAAACCAGAGTGTTATAGAAAATGTTTACGGCTGCATCGCGGCCGATACCGGTTACCGCAACGCCATTTTGGGAGCCGCCTTGAGCGAGCAGGTAAAACGCTTTGTTCGTGATGCCGCTGTTGATATGGACGCCCCCATTATCCTGAGAGCCGATATAGCGGTTTGCATAGTTATCTGGTTGGTTGTACAGCGTCGGATTGGCCAGGGAGCGCAAGGCATCACCAGCAACTCCTGGCGTGTACACGTCGTCACCGAGCAGCCAGTTCTTAGCTTGAACGGAGTTGCCGAGTACATCGGCATAAGACTCATTCAGTGCGCCGGATTCATTGACATATTGAAGATTGGCGGTATAAGTGATAACTCCATGGGACAGTTCATGTCCAACGACGTCAAGGTCGCCGGAAAGGGCTCTGAAGGTATTTCCATCTCCATCGCCGTACATAATTTGAACTCCGTTCCAGCCAGCATTGTTATAGTTGGAGCCGTAATGAACTGAAGAACGGATTTGCATTCCCTTGCCGTCCAAGCTATTGCGGCCAAACTTAGTTCTGAAGAAATCATACACAGCCGCCGCATTCGCATGAGCATCAACTGCGGCTTTATCTGTCCATACGTTGTCGCTGTCGGTCAGCAACGTGCCAGGAAGCCCAGAGGTGCGATAGTTGGCCGTATAAGTATTGATTCCTTTGCCACGGGTCGTATCTACAAGCTGGTAAGTGCTTCCAGATTGATTGGTCTGGAAGCTTTTTGTGTCTCCAGCTACACCAGTTCCTGTTCCTGTGGCGTTATTCAGCATCTCATACTGAAGGACGATTTCCCCAGTAGTGGCGTCGACAAGGTAGCGTGTACGAAGCGGTTGTGGTTCAAGCACATTCACTTCCGTTTCGTAGACGAGACGATAGCTCGAGCTCTCAGGGTAGACAAACAATTTTGTTTCCAACGCCAACTCCTGCGCCCCCAGCTCGCCGATCCGGGAAGTTGCTTCGGCTGCTGCTATTTCAAAGGCATCGGATGCGGTAAGGGTAGGAGTCACGGCTGCAGCTGCAGACAAAGCCTTATTGTCCTGAGTTGGCAATACTCCCCCAAGGAAGGAAGTAACCTTGCCGGATTTATCAAGGTGAATCGTTTGGTCGCCTCCGTACACTGGAATTCCGTTTACATATTGCTGCATGCGGAAATGCTCAATTCCAGAAGCTGCATCGAGTTCTTTGCTTTTAATACGGATAGCTGACTTTAATTCATTTACGGAAATACCCAGCTTGGATTGCTGGCTTCTCAAAAATGTCCATACTTTTTCTTCCGAGGTTCCTGGGGTGATTTTGCCGTCCGTTACTTCGATGAATTGTGGAGTCAGTTGGTTGTCTGTTACGACGCTGAGCGTAGGCCCCTCCGCTTGAATTTGGGATGCAGAGGATAAAAGCATTACGCCACCTAGAAGAGCAGGGATCATTTTTTTCATTGTACAATTTCACTCCTTACTGATTTTTGGAATAATAAATGATTAAATCAAAAATAAATAAAAAGTAATCCCTCCATTGAATAAATATTCACAACCTTACACGAGAATAAAAGTTACTACTTAGGTCTAGCTAAGCCTCAGTTTCCCCGACAGCGCTGAAACGAGCGAAGGGAGCAGCTCCAGCTTCTGCTTTATGATCGTCGAAATGACACTGCGCATCCGAGCGAATTGCTTGGCGCCTTCCGTCGTTCGAAAACTCCCGGAAACCTTCTGTTTGACCTTCACCATGCGTAAGTCTCTCTCCGCCTGATTGTTGTCAAATGGAACCTTGGCATCTCGAAGAAACCGGAGAATGGCCGGTTTATGCTTAGCTAGTCGTTCACCCAAGTTGGCGGCTTTGCTCTTCGCTTTGCGGCCTCGAGTGCCCCACTTCTCGACCGGAGCTTTCGCCCATTCCGCTTGGCCGTCTTCGAGAATCGCATCGTAATGCGCTTCGATGGCTTCGATGACCTCTGCCGGAATGGCCTCTTCACGCTGGCGGCACTCCTTCGTCACCTGCCACGCTTCCTGCAGAAGGTCCATCATGCCTGCCGCCCAAGCGTGCCGATCCTGCTCGACAATGCCTTTGCACTCGCGCAGCAGATGGGCATTGCACAGCACATGCATGAACGCATAGTCGTCCTTGAAATAGCTCGACAGGCAGTCATGAACGACGATTCCCAGATAAAAAGGCAACTGGCCCAGCTCATTCATGGCTTGACTTCCGCGCTGGTCATGAGGGGCCAGCCAGGTCCATTCCGAATCGGACACGACGTGCAGCCAGCGCAGTTTTCCCATGACGCGAACCCCCGTCTCGTCCGCGTAAACCAGCGGCTTGTTGAACAACGCCGTTCGAATGTCCTGTTCCGGCTTCGCCAACTGCCGGTTCATCTGCCCCAGCATGGACAGCAGAGTCGCCTCGCTTGGACGCAGGCCAGTCAGGTCCTCAAACAGAGCCCCGATTCGCTCCAGTGGGAGCATTTGATACGCATGCAGATAGGTGGTCAAAGCGACGAAGCCATGACCGTATTGGACAGGAGCAGTCACCTCGGCGGGAAATACAGCGCGCTGCTCCAATCCGCACGTCGCGCAACAAGCCTTCTCGGCGCGATGCTCGATGACATGGACGCGCGGTGCCGGAAGATCGAACACTTGCCGCACTTCATACCCGCTTCCCGAAAGAGGAGACGAGCAGCGGGAGCAGGCTTCAAGCGAGTGTACGACGATTTCATTCGGGTTCGCGCTGAAGCGGAGGGTATGACCGCGGTGCCCTTTCGGTGCTCCTTTTTTCCCACCGGCTTGGCGTAAGTTCGTCGGTTTGCGCAGACCGTCGCTGGAGGGAGGTTTGCTGCTGTTGCTGCTATTCTGACCCAACTGACGCTCCAATTCATGGACACGTTGCTCTAACTGCTTGATATGAGCGGCCTGCTGCTCCACGATGGCCAGTAAGCCAAAAACCATCTCAACGAGCTCATTCTTGCTAAGCCTCATCGCTTGCTCCCGGGCTAGTTTCATGAGATCTCCTCCGTTGTATTCCTTGTTAAGGAGAAGTTCAACATTTCTCACGGAAATCCTTGAAAATTAAAAGGCCCCTCAGCTAAATTTAGAGGGACCTAAGTAGTAACT
>NZ_NMUQ01000003.1:445648-538670 GCF_002233675.1 Paenibacillus herberti
GAAGTTCAACATTTCTCACGGAAATCCTTGAAAATTAAAAGGCCCCTCAGCTAAATTTAGAGGGACCTAAGTAGTAACGAATAAAATCAGTTATGGTTGTGGGCTAGAATATACCATGATGTAATCTAATCGGTAAATAAGGTAAATAATGAATTTAGATAATTGATTCTTAAGTATGGGGACGGTTTATATCGCCTTTAAGTCAACCCTTCTTTGAGTCCCACTGAGAGTTGACATGTGTAGTTCCGCAGATATGTTTAGGAAGGAGCGGCTTTGGCCATGTGACGCGCTAAATCTGATTCTCCCGCTCCTTGCAGGTTGAGTATTGTCGGTTTTTGTCGTAGAAGTAGGGGCTGATTGAGTGAAAAGAGGGGAGAGTTATGCTCAAGAGGACTGACTGATTACGACAATTTTCATAAAAAAAACGCCGGGAGCCTAAGGCTCACCGGCGTTGCTGTTGGGGTATTGAATTAGTTTTGCTCGTTCAGCATTTGGCGCAGAACGGTTTGCAGGATGCCGCCATTGCGGTAGTATTCTACCTCAACGAGGGAATCGAGACGTACCGTAACCGGGAACTGGAAGGAGCTTCCGTCTTCACGGGTAGCAGTAACCGTCACATTATCACCAGGTTTCACATCGTTGTTCAAACCTTCGATATTGAACGTTTCACGGCCTGTGATGCCGAGCGTTTTCCAACCTTGGCCTTCGTGGAAGCAAAGCGGCAGAACGCCCATACCGACCAGGTTGGCGCGGTGGATACGCTCGAAGCTTTCCGTAATAACGGCTTTGACGCCAAGCAGGAACGTTCCTTTAGCTGCCCAGTCGCGGGAGCTTCCGGTGCCATATTCCTTGCCGCCGATAACGATCAGATTCGTCTTGTCGGCTTGATATTTCATCGAGCCTTCGTAGACGGAAGTCACTTCATCGGTAGGCAGGTAGGTCGTAAAGCTGCCTTCAGTACCCGGAGCAACCTGATTACGGATACGGATATTCGCGAACGTACCGCGAACCATAACCTCGTGATGACCGCGGCGGGAACCATAGGAGTTGAAGTCCTTTTTCTCCACGCCATGCTCGATCAGGTACTTACCGCCCGGATAATCGGCACGGATGCTGCCTGCAGGGGAGATATGATCCGTCGTAACGGAATCGCCCATGAGGAGCAGTGTTTTGGCATGTTTGATGTCTTCAACATCACGAATTCCGTCCGCCAGGCTATCGAAGAACGGTGGGTTGGCGATATAAGTGGAGTTTTCATCCCACTCATACAGCTCGCCCTCTGGCACCGGAATTTTGTTCCAACGCTCGTTGTGCGTGTAAACGTTATCGTACTTGTCGCGGAACATCTGCGGTGTGATCGCCGAGCTTGCCGCGTTCGCGATTTCTTCGGAGGAAGGCCAGATGTCGCGCAGGAACACAGGCTCGCCTTGTTGATCATGTCCAATCGGATCGTTCGCGAAATCGATGTTAACTGTTCCTGCCAGAGCATAAGCAACTACGAGCGGCGGAGATGCCAGGTAGTTGGCTTTGATCTGAGCATGGATACGGCCTTCAAAGTTCCGGTTACCGGAGAGGACCGCCGCAACAGTCATGTCGTTGTCAGCGATCGCTTGGCTAGTCTCATCCGGAAGCGGGCCGGAGTTACCGATGCAAGTCGCGCAGCCGTAACCAGCAACGTAGAAGCCGAGTTTCTCCAAATAAGGAAGCAGGCCGGACTTGGTGAGATAGTCGGTTACGACGAGCGATCCTGGAGTCAGGGAGCTCTTCACGTATTCCGGTTTCACAAGTCCTTTTTCTACTGCTTTTTTGGCGACGAGGCCCGCACCCAGCATAACGCTTGGATTGGAGGTGTTCGTGCAGCTTGTGATAGCTGCCAGAACTACTGCACCTGTGCCCATTTGGCTGACTTTGCCGTTGTTGTGTTTAACTTCAATAACTTCTTCGATCTTCGCGTCGGAAAGGCCATAACCGCCCTTGTCAACAGGAGTGCGAACTGTGCTGCTCCAGGCTTCTTTCATCTGAGTCAGCTCGATGCGGTCTTGTGGACGCTTCGGACCAGCCAGGGAAGGTACGATCGTGGACAAGTCTAGCTCGACAACTTCCGTGAAAGCAGGATCTGGCGTATCGTCCGTACGGAACATGTTTTGGGCTTTGTAGTAGGCTTCAACAAGCTCGATCTGCTCTTCTGTACGGCCTGTTTGGCGCAAGAAGTTCAGCGTAATTGCGTCAACGGGGAAGAAGCCGACAGTTGCACCATACTCAGGAGCCATGTTGGCAACCGTTGCACGGTCAGGCAAGCTGATGTTGGACAGGCCAGGGCCGAAGAACTCGACGAACTTGCCAACAACGCCGCGTTTGCGGAGAATTTCAGTAACGGTCAGTGCCAGGTCGGTCGCCGTAGCGCCCTCTGCCAGCATACCCGTCAGCTTGAAGCCGATAACTTCAGGCATTACAAAATAGAGCGGTTGACCCAGCATACCGGCTTCTGCCTCGATGCCGCCAACACCCCAGCCGACAACGCCAAGACCGTTGATCATCGTTGTATGGGAGTCTGTACCTACGAGGGAATCAGGGAACACAACGGTTTCGCCGTCAATCACTCTAGTAGTTGCTACGGAAGCCAGGTACTCCAGGTTAACTTGGTGAACGATACCCGTATCTGGCGGTACAGCGCGGAAGTTATCAAACGCGGTTTGCGCCCAGCGGAAAAATTTGTAACGCTCGGCATTGCGCTCGAATTCGATTTTTTGGTTGATTTCAAGGGCGTCCGGTGAGCCGTAAGCGTCGACCATGACGGAGTGGTCGATAACAAGATCGACTGGCACGAGTGGATTGATTTTTTTAGGATCTCCACCGGCTTTTTTCACGGTTTCGCGCATGGCGGCGAGGTCAACAACGACCGGTACGCCGGTTAAGTCCTGCAGCACGATGCGTGCGGGAATGAATGGAATTTCCTTGTCTTCGCGTTTCTCAGCCCAGCTTATGAGCTGCTTGACGTGATCAGCAGTAATGCCGCGGCCATCGAATTGGCGAATAGCGCCCTCCAATAGCACTTTAATGGAGACGGGCAATTTGGAAATGGACCCATGTCCCTTCTTTTCCAAATCTTCGAGGCTGTAGTAGGTGTAAGACTTGCCTCCGAGTTCAAGTGTAGAACGGACCGAATACTGGTTCTGCAATGGCATCTGGCTTGCTCCCCTCAGGCGGATTTGCAATTGTTGAAACGAAAGTAGGCTGCGGGAGCGGCGGACGACTCCGGACAGGGGGTATGAAACAGAACCCATTCCGGCCAGGCCGGGCATGCCAAAACGCCGGCAAACTTCATCCGGCATCTGCTGCAAGTAAGCAGGCTGCTGTTTCATACAGTAAAACTTCATTTCAAAATCGCTTTATACTTATTATAAACGGATCGATGCCGTTTAGTAAAGGGATGAAAGCTGAATCCGAATGGGCTTTTCGAGCGTATAAGTGGACCTAAGCCTTGCTTTAGTATTTGCAGCTTGGCCGCCATATGATTATGATTTGAAGAACAGTAAATTTTGGAAATTGGAGGGACGCTTGTGGATTCAATGCAGCAGGAGCGGCAGGAGGAAGCCCGCCTTAACCGCTTCCGTAAATTTTTCATCAACAACAATTTTGTCTTGTTTCTGCTTATTCTGCTCCTCGTGGGCGTCAATATTTATATCTTTGCCCATATTACCTTCGTTTTTTCACCGCTGATTGCGCTAGTAAAAACAGTGCTGCTGCCGTTGTTGCTGGCCGGAGTTGCCTATTACCTGCTTAACCCGATGGTGGATTGGATGGAAAATCGAGGTTTGAAGCGGGGCTGGGTCATTGCCGCGTTGTACATCATCATTATCGGTTTCCTCACTGTGCTCGTTACGATCGTAATCCCGGTTGTTCGTCTGCAGATTCAGGGACTGATTCAAAACTTTCCGCTGTATATCAAGTATGTCCAAGATATAGTAACGGAGTATTTAGGAAGCAATATTGTGCTGGATTTGCAGCGGGAATTCAATGTTGACCTGCAGCAGATTGCCACTGAGCTTTCTCAAAGGGCAGGAAGCATCTTTCAGACAACACTGACCAACATCGGCGGCTTCCTCGGCACTGTAACTGAATTTGTTTTGGCGCTCGTAACACTGCCGTTCATCCTGTTTTACATGCTTAGAGACGGCAAAAAACTGCCGGAATTCATTTTGAAGCTGCTGCCGACTAGCTTACGCCCGGAAACGCGCCGTGTGCTGAGCGAGTCCAACGATCAGATCAGCTCGTACATCCGCGGCCAAATCATCGTGAGCATCTGTATCGGCATTCTATTGTATATTGGCTATCTCATTATCGGACTCCAATATTCACTCGTGCTGGCCATTGCTGCTGCCTGTACGGCGGTTGTTCCTTATATCGGGCCTGTGATCGCCATTACGCCTGCTTTGATCGTCGCTGCATTCACATCGCCGATCATGCTGCTAAAGATGATTGTTGTCTGGACGATTGTGCAACTGATCGAAGGTAAATTTATTTCGCCTCAAATCATGGGCAAGACGCTCAAAATTCATCCCATTACGATCATCTTTGTCATTCTGACGTCCGGCAAGCTGTTTGGCTTCCTGGGTATTATTCTTGCTGTTCCGGGTTATGCGGTGCTCAAAGTGTTCGTTATCCATCTCTTTGGATGGTTCATGGTGAATTCCAAGTTATATGGACCGGAGCCCGAGTATAAGATTCTAGGTGTCAAAAGGGATTCTGATCTGTTGCCATAAAAGAACGAGATGAAACAAGGCGCTCCTGCCGTCACGCGAACGTGTCGGAAGGAGCGCCTTGTCATTTGGCTGTAGCGATACAGGCCTGTTAATGACCTTACTGTGCCGAATGGCTGTGCGCGCGGCTCAGATGGCTGCGCAGCAAGTAAGCTTTCCAGCGGGAGAGCGGCACGCGCTTGGATTCAGGACCTGTACTACCGAAGTAGATCGTATTGTCTTCGATCGTACTGATCAGTGCGGTATTCACGTAACAGCCGGAAGTGACAGGAAAAAAGACTTCATTACCGCGCAAGCGGTTAATCTGTTCGGCAGACAGTTTCTTTTTTATGTTGTAGTTGCTGCCGTGAAAGCTGACCAGGCCCAGGGAACCGAGCCTATAATACAGAATGTCCGTTTCAACATCAAAGTCCTCGTACACGTTGCGGTCCTTTAATGGCACGTTTACCATTCCGTTTCCCCCCAGCATGTGTTGAAATCGCGCTTGATAACGCTTACATATCATAGCATAGCGGAATGAGTTTGGAAAGGGAGTAATGAGGCAGTACGCGGCTTTTGGCTGGTCAAACCAAAGAACGCTCTGCTATAATTAAATGAAAGAATTAAACTCGACAAAGAAACAGGTGAACGATGAACCCTGAAAAATTGTATTCTAGCTCCTTTGACGAGGCGGCTGATCATATTTTAGATCTACTTAGCCGGCTTCTTAACCTTAATACGTTGTTCGTCGCGGTCAATGACGGCAAAACGAATCGAATAATGAAGGCGCTCAACCGCGGCCAGCAACTAGTTAAAGAAGGGATGGTACTGCCCTTTTTTGAAGCTTACTGTAGCCTCGTACCCAATAAATTTGGCGGTTCAATAGTGATCCCGAGCACAAAAGTGCATGCATCAACCGCAACGATGGCGGTTACCGAGAAGCTGGGCGACCACTCCTTCGTGGGAATGCCGATCCGGCTCGCTGATGGTAGCTTGTATGGTACTCTCTGTGCAATGGATCAGCCTGGTTACCCATTCAGTGATTGGGAGATCCGCACGCTTCACTCCATGGCCATGTTCCTGACTTACACCGTTGAGTTGGAGGCCGAGAACGCCCTTCAGAAGGAACGGACCAATCAGCTTGCCCGGCGCAAACAAGAAGATGAAACCCGAATTCAACAGTTGAGTCAGCGTCACCGAACCGCTCAGGCCAAGCTTAGCCGCAACTCGGATCTGCTCGCAATGGTGAGCCATGAGGTTCGCAACTCGCTTAACGGTAATATCGGTATGACCGAGCTAATGCAGCAGTCAGAGATGTCTGAGGAACTGCAGACTTATGTAAAATTCATGGAAGATAGCAACAAAAACCTGCTGCAGTTGCTCGACAATGTGCTCGATTACAGCAAGCTGGATGAGGGCGAGATGAACCTCGAAATTTTCCCGCTGGATCTGTTATCGCTCATTGAGGACAGTATGTTCCTCTACGCTTCTCAGGCGCAGCTCAAAAATTTAGAGCTGCTACTTGATTTAAACAGGGAGCTGCCTTTACTGTACGGCGATGCGGGAAAGATCCGGCAGATTGTACTGAACCTGCTGAGCAATGCGATTAAATTCACGAGTAGCGGTAACATTACGATCCAGGTTCGATCGAATCCCATTGACAATCGCCCGGGATATGAACGAGTTTATATCGCAGTATCCGATACGGGAATTGGAATGACAGCTGATGAGCAGGAAATGTTGTTCCAGAAGTATAGCCGACCTCATGAAGGACAGGGAAGACAGGAGCTCGGAACCGGACTTGGCCTATATATTTCTCGCCAGTTGACGGAGCTTATGGGTGGAAAGCTTGAGGTGGAGAGCAAGCCGGGTAAGGGGAGCCGATTCTTCTTCTGGATTGAACTCAAGTCAGAGCCGATGCCTCTCGTGCAGTTGAATCATAAGCCGGTAGTTGGCAAAAGAGTGCTGCTGCTCGATGACAGCGAGGAACTGCTAGCCATCTTGGGCTCACTTCTGACGAGCTGGGGCATACATGTCTCAACTTGCTCGGAGCCGATGGAAATTATGAGCTTACTGGAGCAAGGATATTCCTATGACGCACTCATTGTAGACGAAAACCTTGGCGGTTCAGACACTTTGGAGGCTCTGTTAGCAGAGGCCGCCAAGCGTAGCTTGCCAATCATTCTAATGGCGCCGATCGGCAGCACGGCTTCACCGAAGCTGCACGAGCAAGCTCGGACTCTGCTTACCAAGCCGATTCGGCGGTTATATCTTTTACACGCGCTGACGGTCGTGCTTGGCTCAGGAGAATGAGGGGACCCGATGGGCTTTTCATAGATACAGGATTCTAAACAAGGCTGATCTGCAGCGCCGAAATCAGGCGACAGCAGATCAGCCTTTTTCAATACAAGCTGGTGGAACAATGGGAGCGAAGTTTAGCTATTGTCCCACAGGCGGCGGGCATTCGCCATGCCAACACGAGAGCCGAAACGGCAATCCTCAAGTCCCTCGAACTCGATGGAAATATAACCGTCGTAGCCGGAAGCTTTTACTAACCGTATGACCTCAGGCATATCAATGTCGCCCTGACCAACAACGGCTCCTCGCAGGAAATTTCCAGAGGCGGTCGTGAACCAGCCATCACCAGGATTGCGGTACGAAGGACGGAGATAAAAGTCCTTCAAATGTACGACGGATGCGATCGGCAAGTTTTTGCGGACGGCAGAAACGGAGTTCTCATCGGCGCACATGAAATTGCCCACATCCAGCGTTGTGCGGAAATTCGGCCGATCAACGGCTGAGACAAGAGCCTGCACTCGGTCGCTCGCCTGGATGAAGTAACCGTGGTTTTCCACACTCGTTGTAATACCAAAGCCTGCTGCATAATCGGCGATTTCGCGGCATGCGGCTGCTAAGCGGTCCAGCGAGTTGTTGAAGTTCTGGATGGACAGATCGGAGTCGCTAGCCACATCATGGCGCATGAACTTAACTCCGAGCGCATAAGCGATGTCCACTTCTTGCTTCACGCGGCTGATCTCGGTACGGTAGTCCGCATCGGACAGCCCTTGGAAGTTGGCGCCGATCGAATAGTTCGACAGTTCGATGCCGCGCGAGGCCGCTTTGTCGATAAGCGCTTTGGCGAGCTCCGGATTGCCTTTCAGTTCGAATCCAATCGGTACGATTTCTACATGTTCGCCGCCGTTGTCGGCAGTGAAGTCGATAATGTCTAGCACGTTCATTTCTCCCTTATGGAGAGCGCCGGCCAGGCTATACGTACTCAATCCGATTTTCATGGAAAGGTCACCTCGGCTCCTTTGGCTGCGGACTCATAAATAGCGCACAGAATTTTCATGACCTCGACGCCGTCCTCAACAGGGCTGATCGGTTGTGTGCCATTCACAATGCAATCGACGAAGTGGTCAATCTCGCTTTGGAATGCTCGGCCAATCTGCAATCCCTTACTGTCTGTTTGCGGAGAGGTGTTGAGAATCGTGTTATTCTTCTCGGTTACCATGACGACCTCAGGATCAATCTCAAAGCCGCCCTTCGTTCCAAACAATTTGATAACGCCTTCATCTTTGACGGAATGCAGAGAGAAGCTGACATCAACGAGCAGGGAAGCCCCGTTTTCGAAGCGGATGAGCGCGTTCGCCATATCCTCTACATCGTTTTGCTCGGCGTTGTAATCGGCTGCCATGTAGCGAGTCAGATGTTTGACATTGGCGCGATTGCCCAGATGTTTATACTCGTTTGCGCTGACGGACTTCACTTTTGGACGTCCCATCAAGTACCAGCATAAATCGATTACATGAACACCGATGTCGATTACAGGGCCGCCGCCGGAGCGGGACTTGTCGGAGAACCAACCGCCTGGATTACCCATACGGCGGATATAAGAAGCTTTGGCAAAGTAGAGATCACCGAACTCACCGTTCTCTACAAAGGAATTCAGCATCATGGCGTTAGGATCATAGCGTCGAACATAACCGACCATCAGCGTTTTACCGGATTTGCGGACAGCCTCCTGAACGGCGTAAGCTTCCTCGACCGTACGGCAAAGCGGCTTTTCAACAAGTACATGTTTGCCGGCTTCAAGCGCTGCGATGCTGATCTCCGCATGTGTATTATTCCAGGTGCAGATGCTTACAGCATCGATGTCTGGATCGGCGAGCAGATCGGCGTACTGCGTATATACTTTGGATGCGCCAAACTTGTCAGCGACCGCTTGGGCGCGCTTTTCATTGAGATCACAGATGGCGTAGACTTCGCTTTCTTTGTTGGTCGCATACCCTTGCAGGTGGAACTCGGAAATGGAACCCGTACCGATGACGCCGATTTTAATACTCATGCTTGCTTCACTCCCTATTGGCTTGGTAACCTTGATATAGGGCAAGTATAACGGGGCCTGAATCATCTCGCATGGGCGATTATGCGAACAATTTGCACAAATGTGCGATTTATCGCCGAGGGGCTCGGCCTGCCGAAACTCATGCGCGGGACGGCTTGCTCGCAGTGTTTAAGTCTAAGACGATTAACCGGAAGGAGCCGGATCTATGCAACAACGGCCTTTGTCTTTGCTGGAGCCGATGAATATGCCCGACCCGCATTTTCCGGTCAAGCATGGCACCATGCGTGAGACCGGGAGAGGGGTCACGCTGTTTCCCGCTCACTGGCACAATCATATCGAGCTACTGCAATTCCGCTCCGGCCATGCGGTTATCGAGGTCAATTACGTTCCAATCGAGGCTGGACCAGGCGATATTATGGTGTTCAACAGCAACGATATTCACATGGGAATTCTGCAGTCGGAGTCCGTGGAGTACGATATTCTGATCGCTGATCTGACCTTGCTGCAGAGCCAGTCGCCGGATGCTGCGGAAACGAAATACATCACCCCGATGGCGCAAAACCGCATCCTGTTCCGCAATCAGATTTCCGGTGATGCCAGACTGACGGCCATTCTCGATCAGCTTGCTGAGGAATTCCGCACTCGTCAGTCCGGCTTTGAGTTATCGGTCAAGTCACTGCTGTACGGCATGCTGACCGAGCTGCTGAGAGGTTATGTCGACCTGCGCCTGACGGAGAACGAATCGCATACCCGTTTGCGCAATCTGGAACGCTTTGAGCCCATTTTTCATTATATTGAAACCAATTACACCGACGACATAACGGTAGATGATCTGGCCGCTCGTGCGTCGCTCAGCCGCTTTCACTTCAGCCGGTTATTCCGGCAGCTTACGGGGCGGACGGTGACGGACTACGTCAACCGCATTCGCATCAACAAGTCGGAGTATCTCCTGCGTAGCAGTGAGAAGACGATTGCCGAGATTGCGATGGCTGCCGGTTACAATGATCTGAGTTACTTCAGCCGCACATTCCGCAAATATCGGGGGTATGCACCTTCCGAGGTGCGAAGCCGCCGCGATACGGAGACGGTGTTTTTGGATTAAAACAACGCACAGCCGCAGCGCCCTGAGGAGGGGAGCTAACAGCTGTGCGTTGTTTATTTGATATAGACGCCGCCAAACGGAAGCAGCTCGCGCAGCGTCCGGCGCAGGAAACCGCCCTTCTCCAATAGCTCCGGGAGTGAGCGATCAAAAGATCCACTCTGGATCAGCGCGGGGCCGCGGCCGCGCAGCTCCCATTGCACATTCATATGCTGGCTGGCCAGCGGATTTCCATAGACGGCAAGGCGAACTTGCGCCGATTCGGGGAAGGCGATAAGCGAGGCGGCATCGACGTACAGCGGCTGTTCCTCGCACAGGTCGATGGAGGCAAGACCGCCTGCGGTCAGTATGCCGAGTGTACCGGGACCGCTAAAGCGCATCCGAGTCAGCTCGCGCGTAATCCAAGCATTCTTGAGCTTTTGTACGCGAGGTTTCAGTGTCATGCCATCGCTGTAAAACATGACATGCCGGAAGTCGAACAGCAGATCGCTGCCTTCTTCAAGCTCTATTGCCTCCAGTCCGAAGCCGGGTGGCAGGCCAAGCAACAGCTCACTCGGGCCTTGCAGCCGGGAGCGAATCCACTTGCGCTTACGATAAATACCGGCTGCGTCCATGAAGCGATCCTCGCGGCTCTGGGGCGCTCCGCGATAGGCGAGAATCGCCTTTGGGTGAAGCACATGGAGCGCTTCTTGGGGCTCCAGCATGATGCGGGCATGTCCTTGTGGAGGCGGCGCGACTACTTTCATAATGCAGTTCCGCGTCCGCCGCGTTGCTGAGATCGGTAAACCCGATAACGCCAGATGCGCAGCGCCGCAATATAAGCGAGGAAGGTTACCGAGATGATCAGCACCGTCCAAGCGATGCTGCGCTTTATTTTGGCTTGGCGCTCCTCCGCCTGCTGCATTTGAGCTTCCAGCGCTTTGTTGTCCTCTACCAATTGCTCATTCTGGCGGCGGAAGTCATCATTCTGCCCGGTAAGCTCTTGCTGACGCGCTTCCAGCTCAGCCTGTTTACGAGTGTACTCCTCTTGTAAAAGCTTCTGTTGCTCCTCTAGACGGGATAGAGATTCGGTATATTGTTTCTCCAGCTCATCGACCTTGGCTGGAGTTTCGTATATATCTTTAAGGTTGTTCCATACTCCTGCACTTGCCTTCGGCAGCGGGCCGGTCGCAGCATGCACTGCAACTATTGCTAGCAGTAGCACGGCGGCCAAGCCGGTTTTATGCCATCGGATCCAATATTTCATGCGTTGCGATCCCTCCCTTTTCCCGGGAAATAATATTAAGTATATCAAGGATTAGAACTTCCTGTAAGTGATTGGCATAAAAAGTCGAAAGATAAATCAAGCGTGATAGAATTTGTAGGAATGGGTAGATTATGGTATCTTCACAGAATATAGAGCCGGGCAGAAATGAAAGGAAGTGATTTGTTTGGCTAACAAACTCGACATCTTCTATATCGGTACTTACGGCAAAGCTGCTGATCCTACTATCTATGGCTGTCATTTTGACAAAACTAGCGGCAATCTGAGCGTTTTTCAGAGATTTGCCGGCATAGAGCAGGCGTCCTTTCTGGCGGTTCATCCCGGGGGCAGAATCCTGTATGCGTGTAGCGAAACGGGAGAGACCCGAGGCGAGCCTAGCGGCTCTGTACATTCCTTATCGATCGATCCGCAGACAGGGGAGCTGGAGGCGCTGGAGGATGGGCTGACCTATGGAGAGCACCCCTGTTATGTCAGCGTATCGGTCGAAGGCGACGCTTTGTATGTGGCCAACTACAGTGGAGGCAACGCGGCCGTAATTCCGCTATCGTTCGAGGGCAGGCTGGAAGAGCCGGCTTCTTCTGTAATCGCTGGAGAGGGCGAGCTTGGTACCCTTAAAGACCGGCAGGAGAAGCCCCACGCCCATTGCATTGATCCACTTCCGGCTACGCCGTATGTGTATGTGGCTGATCTTGGCACGGATTCGGTCTACATTCATCGCCGCTCTGTTGACGGACGCTCGCTGCTGAGGACAGGTTCCTTGAGGCTTGAGCCCGGCAGCGGCCCGCGACATATCGCGGTTAAGGAAGGATTATCTTATGCGTATATCATTGGGGAGTTAGATTCCCATGTAACGGTTGCGCAGATTGGCAGCGAGGGCAAGCTGGAGGCGGTGCAGCGGATTTCTGCTCTGCCGCAGGGCTTCCAGGGCGAGAGCTGGGCTGCGGACATCCACCTGTCCCCAGACGGTCGATTCCTGTACGTTTCCAATCGGGGACATGACAGCATCGCAGCGTTCTCCGTTAACACGGAGAACGGTCGACTCTCCTTGATCCAGCATATATCAACCGGAGGTACTTATCCGCGGAACTTCGCTTTGTCGCCAGATGGGGAGTGGCTGCTCGCAGCCAACCAGAACAGCGGGAGCGTCAATGTGTTTCGCCGTGATCCGCAGACTGGCTTGCTTGAGGAGACGGATTCTCTTCTGAATGTACCGTCACCGGTCTGCATACGCTTTTTGTAACCAACTTAATAGTCCCATGAGAAAGGAAGTCCTGACCATGTCCACTTCGCAATCGGCCCGAATCGGCGCAGCCCGCACCGGGACCGTCTATGCGATATTGATCGCCATCAGCGTTGTACATATGCTGAATGATTCTATGCAGTCTGTTATTCCGGCCCTTTATCCCATTTTCCAGGATACGCTGTCCATCAGTTATACCCAGATCGGTTGGTTAACTTTCGCCCTGCAGATGACCTCATCGGTCATGCAGCCGGTTGTTGGCCTCATCTCGGACCGCAAGCCTTCACCGTGGCTACTGCCCGTTGGCATGGTACTGAGCATGATCGGGATAGCTGGATTGGCCTATGCTCCAAACTTCTGGTTGTTGATCTTTTTCATTATGTTCGTCGGTCTAGGATCAGCAGTGTTCCATCCCGAAGGTTCACGTGTTGTCTACTTCGCAGCAGGCGGCAGGCGCGGTTACGCTCAGTCGATCTATCAGGTAGGCGGTAACTTCGGCCAGTCGTTGGCTCCACTTATGACGATGTTCATCTTCATCCCGCTTGGTCAGGATGGAGCAATATGGGGTACGCTGCTTGCGGTCGTCGGTCTTCTAGTACTGCTCAAGGTGGTGCCTTGGTACAGCAAGCAGTTACAGGAGCATGGCAAGCCGGTCAAAAAAGCTCCGGTACCCCGTGGTGAGCTGTCGCTCGATGCGCGTCGCCAAAAAAATGTCGTGGCGTTGGCAATAACGCTGCTCATTACGCTTGTATTTGCCCGTTCCTGGTACGGAGCCGCGATCGGTACCTTCTATCAGTTTTATTTGATCCATGATTATGGTCTCACTAGCAAAGAAGCACAGGTTCCGGTGTACCTCTTCATGTTCTTCGGCGTTGTAGGCACATTTTTCGGAGGGATCATCTCGGATAAAATCGGCACCAAACGGATGATGCTGTTATCACTGCTCGGAGCGGCTCCGTTTGCGCTGTTGATGCCGCATTTGCCGCTGATCTGGATGTATCCCGTTGCTGCGCTGCTGGGCCTCATCCTTCAATCCGGATTCTCAGTCAGCGTTGTTTACGCACAGGAGCTGATGCCGGGCCGCGTTGGTATGGCATCGGGGCTTATCACCGGTTTTGCTTTTGGTATGGGGGCACTTGGCGCGGTTGTGCTTGGCCGACTCGGCGATTTGTACGGCTTGCAGAGTATGATGCTCTGGACCAGTGTGCTGCCGTTCGCCGGTTTGCTGGCGCTGTTCTTGCCAGGCGGCCGACAACCGAAGGCGGTTTAAGGGTGGCTTTCAGCCTCGGGGTGAGCCGGAGATGGGATTCGTTCTAGCAGGGCTGGTTGCACCGCTCAACTGTTAAACAAAGTCAGTAAAGAAATATGCAAAATAAGGCCCAAGGTAAGCTGGAAACAGCTCATCCTGGGCCTTTTTACTTAACAAAATATAACAAGAATTCTGCTGCATAAGCGGAGCGGAGAGAGCTAATCTTTCTGGAGAAGCAATATGGCATTGCCGTCCTCGTGGACGGCAATGCCATATGCGATGGAACTACGAGAATGAGACCGATAACCATTCTAGTAGGAGAAGCAACGCGTTCGCCTTTGTAGGCGGATTCCCCCCCTTAACAGGGGTAGGAATCAAGGAATCCGACTACAACAGCGATCGGAAGAAGGATTGGTTCGCGCAGCGAGTTCCACTGTTACATTTCTATGTTCAGCTTATATAGCGGTTATGCTGCAGAATTCTTCCGCTCCCGCCGATCCCAAGCGAGCATGACAAATGCCGCGAGCAATCCGAGCAGCGAGAAGACGGAAGCCGACCATGGCAGCACGCTGTAATCAAATTTTCCCGGTGAGAACTGGAAGAATACAACAATCCATCCACCGAAAAAGGCGCCAAACGCATTGCCGAAGTTAAGCACCGCATGGTTAGAGGTGGAAGCTAACGCAGGAGCGTCCTTGGCCAGCGTCATGATCCGAACCTGCAGTCCCGGCATTGGGGAGAATGCCGCTGCACCCCAAAGGAAAAGAACGACAAGTGTTATTCCCGCTGATTCATCCACTAAACCGAGTGTAACAAGCAGCAGCACTTGAATCGCGAAAGAACCGATTACAGTAGGCATAAGCGCACGGTCTGCGAGCTTGCCGCCAAGCATATTGCCGACGGTAACTCCGCAACCGATCAACACCAGCACCCAAGGGATGCTGCCTGCGGAAAAGCCGGTCACACTGGTGAGCAGCGGCTTGATATAGCTGAACAATGAAAATATGCTGATACAGCCCATTGTGCCGATTAGTAGAGCCAGGCCGATTTTTGGCTGCATAACAGCCCGTATTTGGCGAGCGGTGCTGGTTTCTTCCTGCTGTTTGACAGAAGGGATGAGGATGATGAGTCCGATCAGCGTAATGACGCCCATGATCGCAACGGCGCCAAACGACATTCGCCAGCCGTATTCCTGACCGATAAAGGTACCAAACGGAACGCCGAGAATGTTGGCAATCGTCAATCCAGCCATCATGATCGCAACGGCGCCAGCTTTGCGCTGTTCAGTTACTAAGCTGGTGGCATATACCGCGCCGATGCCGAAGAAGGTTCCATGTGCCAGGGAGGTGAAAATACGAGCCGCCAGCAAAACGCCGTAGCTCGGAGCAAAAGCTGCTGCAATATTGCCGATGATGAATAATATCATAAGCAGTGATAACAGCATCTTTTTGGGGAAACGGGCTGTCGCCAACGCAAGCACCGGTGCGCCGATGCCGACTCCAAGCGCATAACCGGTAATGAGATTGCCGGCCTTTGGTATGCTGACACCGAGATCCGCCGCCACTTCCGGCAGCAGTCCCATGATGACGAATTCCGTCATGCCGATGGCGAACGCCCCGGCGGTTAGGGAGTACAACGACAAGGGAAGTTTGTCGCGAGCAAGTGATTGAACCGATTGCATGTTCTAGTCCTTCTTTCTGTAATGTCATAGAAGTAAAGTTACAACTCACTTCCTGTAATCAGCTTCCGCCAGTATAGCAGATTCTGAAGGGGAGAATAGCGCTAGTATGTCAAAAAACCGGTGCACATCAATCGATGTGCACCGGTTTGGCAGGATCGCGCATGTAATCGAACATGAGGGAAAGCTGGCTTGCCGTGTTGCGGCTCAGCGACAGCGGAGGTAGCTCATGCTCGCCAAAAAAGGCTGCTTCACTCGTCTCCAGGCCACCCTGGAGCGAGCCGCTAACAACTTCACATAAAATGAATAGCTTGTAAATATGGTGGGCATCCGGGGGATGCTGATGCTTCAGCTTGTCGAGGACGGCGAGCAATTGCACAGCTCTTGTCTCTAGACCAGACTCTTCGCGAATTTCCTTAACCACGTTGTCGTTCGGAGACAGTCCGCTTTCGGCCCATCCGCCAGGCAAGCACCAGCAGCCATCGGATTTTTCACGGACGAGCAGCAATTTACCCTCCTGGAAAATGACGCCGCGCACATCCACCTTCGGTGTAGCATAACCGCTTCCAGCGGCGAAGCTCATTGTAATCTCCTTTTCGCCCGCCTCTGTGTAGGCTTGCATAATTTCTACACTCAGCGCACGCAGCTGTTCATATCTCTCGCTGTCATATACATCCCGACTATAAGTAAGCCCGGTTTGGGCGATGGCCTGCATTTCCCGTGCCCAGCTCAGCCATTTCGGCTCCACTTATTTAACCGTTCCTTCCCTTGCTGACCTCATCCTCACAAAGGAGGCCAAGCATATTTAGTTATTAATCCTCTTATTCCCGTTCATAGTCGGAATTCCTGCTCTTTTTAGCCCCCCTGCGTTGATTCAAGCTCAAACCCTTCGGTTAAAGTGAGGACAACTACTGAATTTACTGATACCTCCTAATCCGGCAACTGATATCGTACATGCGGCTTTAAGGCCATATGCACGGCAGCTGTTGGTTTGTTTGCCTTTTATGTAAGGAAAAGCTTGTTTCGAGAAGGAACTGACTGTTTATTGTGGAATAATTTAGCATGAGTTTCTCCCGAAAACGATTTTAGTATATTGCTATGTCATTTTTTGTCGAGAAATGAAGATATAGGAAACAATTTGAACTTGGGAGGGAAGCAAGATGGTTATCGAAGTGGGACGAGGGGGCATAGCTTACGTGCCAGACGCAGGCTCAACTGCAGCATGGGGGAGTACTGCAGAGGTTTTGCGGCAAGCAGAGCCTTCTTCGGAAAGAAAAGGCATGTGGAGAGGTAGCCGCAACATGGCCGGCTTCGGAGCCCTCGTGCTCGGCGACAAGGAAGAAGCGAACCATCCGCTGAAGGCGAGACAAGAATCGCTTGGCAGCATCCTAAATGATGATTTCGATATCCAGTCGACCGACTGCTACGATACGCTAGCGGAGGGGATGCCCGCGGATCAATCGTTGATCATTGCTTGCAGTGATCGCTGGAGCCAGCCGCTCACCGATGACCAGGCCAATGGCTTGGCGCGGTTTGTCGAAGGCGGAGGCGGGCTACTCCTGCTGCATTGCGGCATCTCTATTGCTTCCCACCCTCGCCTAGAAAATCTAATCGGTGCAAGCTGCTCCGAACATCCGCCGCATACAAGGCTTAGTTTCCATCCCGTGATCGGCAAGGGAGGAATCCATCCAGCCGTTCAAGACATCGAGCCATTTGAGCTCACGGACGAGCCTTATCGATATTCTTTTCTCCCTTCGACTGACCGCGAAGTAATCCTGGAGTATCTGCTTGATGGTCGGCGCTATCCGGCTGCCTGGGTCCATCGAACTGGACAAGGCCGCATCGTAACGCTTATGCCAGGCCATAATCGCGATTCTTTGCAGCATCCCCAAATTCGCCGTCTTATCCGCAGTTGCTCGATGTGGGCTTCAGGTAGAATTTAACAATTAATATTATCGCGGCAAAAAGCTTCGCTGGCATTGTTAAATGCCGATAGCGAGGCTTTTTCACTTCATTTTTCGCAGAATGGAATTGACTCCCTATTATCATAACGATTCCCACTGACGATAGATTATTATCACTAGGCTATCGATTAATCAGAGGGGGGCATACGATGGCGACGACACGACAAAGCATTGCCAATGGAAAGGAAGCAGAAAATGGGGTAGGCAGCGAAAATAAAAACAAGCAGCCGGGTCATTTGCTTCGCATAGCAAAACAGCAGGAACCAAATCAAGATAAGCGGGAGGCAGAACAGGAACAGGCCCACAAGGATTTACGCAAGCGAAATCTG
Organism: Paenibacillus herberti; assembly: GCF_002233675.1. Lineage (GTDB taxonomy): Bacteria > Bacillota > Bacilli > Paenibacillales > Paenibacillaceae > Paenibacillus_O > Paenibacillus_O herberti. The sequence goes on from NZ_NMUQ01000003.1 coordinate 463,559, forward strand.
GTCGTGCTTATTGTCGTTTCGTTGAATATGCTTCTGATTGCAGGAATGTTAATGCAGTTCAACACCGTAGCCAGTTATGCGCAAAAGGTAGCGATACCAAGTGTAATAGGACTCTCGATATTCTGGGGGCTGCATGCCTTTCGCAAATTAGAAAAACTAATTCCTTACGGTGTCATCTTGTTGATTAGTTATCTTACAATATTAAATATCGATAACGATCCTAAAAATCAACTGAGTGCTTTGGCTGCATTTTATCTACTTGCGCTTGGGATCATGTATAACAACAGGGTATCGCTGGCGTCTGGTGCTTTGAGCGGTGCAGTCATGATTATTATAAAATATGTCGCTTATCCGGTTGAAGGATCAATAACTTCTTTTATTTTCTTTACTTTTTATTTCGTGCTTGCGGCTACAATTATGATTAGCCAATCAGAGATCGGGCGATCGATTTTTATGCGAACGATGCGGTTGCAGATCGAGGCTGAGCAGAAGCTGCTCAAGGAGCAGGAACGGGAGCGGCTCACGCTTGAGTCGGTCAAAACACTTTCGGAGAGCATGAGCGGCATCCGTCAAAACGGCAAGGAGAACGATGCCTCTTTTAACGAGATGAACACCGCCTTCCAAGAGATGTCCTCAGGAGTGACAAGCCAGGCGGAGGTCATGTCCGAAATCTCCTCTCAAGTGAGCGACTCAATGGTACAGATCGAACGGATGTTGGGAACGATCGGTTCAATGGTCGAGCGGATCGATGCAACGAGCGAGGCATCCGGTGAAGGAAGCCGGGTCGTCGGTGAGCTTAGCCAGACGATCGGAGAATTTCAGATCAGTCTTGATGAGATGAAGGTTAGGTTTGAGGGACTTTCAGGTACGATCCGAGGTATTCTGCCCTTTACGGCGGCTATTCAAGACATCGCTAGGCAGACCAATCTTCTTTCGCTTAATGCCAGCATTGAAGCGGCTCGCGCAGGTGAGCATGGGGCCGGTTTCGGCGTTGTTGCTGCGGAGATCCGCAAGCTGGCCATGACGGCGGGTGATACGGCCGATCGTATGACGGACAGTCTGAACCTGGCCGCTGTGCAGACCGAGCAATCGACCTCAGCTATGGAAGAGAATGCGCGCAGAATGGAAGAAAGCCTTGGACATGTCGAGCGCACGAACGCGGCATTCCTTGGAATCAGACAGTCCGTGGAAACGCTTCATGAGGATGCAAGCCGGATTGCCGGAGAGATGGATGGCGTCGGCGTTTCAAGTAGAGAGGTCGAGGAGCGGGTCACAGATTTTGCCGCCGTTGTGCAGCAATCTTCAGCAACGCTCGAGGAACTGCTAGCTACGGTAGAGACGCTCGTCCGCCAAAATGCACTGCTGCAAACACGTATCGAGGAATCCGAGACGGCGCTTAAGCGCCTTTCTAATGCGAGCTGATTTGTCTGTGATTAAGCTGGATTAAAAAAAGGGAGGAGACTGAGCCAAGCTCAGTCTCCTCCCTTTATTTTTGTGATAGCTCCTATCGCATCGCTTTCAGCTGCCTCAGCCCTCCATTTTGCTGAAATAAGGCTTCTCAGATCCGTTACGGAGCGCCTCAGATTCACCGGCCCCTTGTCCTGTTTAGGGTCTGACCATCAAGCTTGCGACTGACCAATCGGCATCAATAACCGTCAGTGCTACGGCCAGTCTGTTCGGCCAAATTCTGTCCTTCGCGCATTGACTCATTGCCAAGATGGTCAATGTTGGACAAGGCATTAGCGAGGCCTTCGGCCACGCGGCGACCATAATCCGCATCCGCTTCTGTGAAGTGGTGAATCATTCCCTCACGAATGACAGGGCTACTGACCTTGAGCGCATCGATTAAATTATTGATTAGCTCTTCCTTTTCCCAATCCTCGAATTTGCGATATGTATCGCCTGCTTGTTGGAAGTCGTTTGTGCGATCCAACTTGGCGCGTACTAACTTGGCATCGTAGGACGGTTCATGCTCCGCTCCGGTTGGATTAGCCTCAAGCAACCCGCCCAGATTGGATGGCTCATAGTTGACATGGGGGTTTTGTCCCGGTGCTAAATCGACCTTGAACTGCATTTGTCCGTCGCGCTGATTGGTCGCAACCGGCGACTTTGGAGCGTTCACCGGCAGTTGCAAATAGTTCGTACCAACACGGTGGCGCTGCGTGTCGGAGTAGGAGAAAGTGCGACCTTGCAGCAGCTTGTCGTCGGAGAAATCCAAGCCGTCCACGAGCACGCCCGTGCCAAATGCCGCCTGCTCCACCTCGGCGAAGTAGTTTTCGGGATTGCGGTTCAGCGTCATTTTGCCCACAGGCAGGAAAGGGAACTTCTCGTGATCCCACAGCTTCGTCGGGTCAAGCGGATCAAAGTCCAGCTCTGGATGATCATCGTCGCTCAGAATTTGAACATTAAGCTCCCATTCAGGATATTCGCCACGCTGGATCGCCTCGTACAAATCCTGCGTTGCATGACTCGTATTTTTAGCTTGAATGGCTTCTGCTTCGTCTTGGGTCAGGTTTTTGATGCCTTGTGCCAGCGGCTCCCAATGATATTTGATAAGTACGCCTTTACCTTCGCTGTTTACCCATTTGTAAGTGTTGACACCAGATCCCTGCATCTGCCGGTAGTTGGCCGGAATACCCCATGGAGAAAAGAGGAACGTTATCATATGCGTGGATTCGGGCGTACGAGAGAGGAAATCGAACATCCGCTCCGGGTCGTTTAGGTTGGTCACAGGGTCTGGTTTGAAGGAATGCACCATATCAGGAAACTTCAGCGGATCGCGGATGAAAAATATTTTCAAATTGTTGCCGACCAAATCCCAGTTGCCTTCTTCGGTATAAAATTTGACGGCAAAACCGCGAGGATCACGCAGCGTCTCGGCGGAATGCGCGCCATGCACAACGGTGGAGAAGCGGACGAAAACTGGCGTCTGTTTGCCCTTTTCTTGGAACAGCTTCGCGCGTGTGTAGGTGGAGATTGGCTCTCCGCCTACGTCGCCATAAGCTTCAAAGACACCGTAAGCTCCGGCGCCGCGTGCATGGACAACTCGCTCAGGAACTCTTTCCCGATCAAAGTGAGAGATTTTTTCGATGAAATGATAATTCTCCAAAGTAGAAGGTCCGCGATTGCCAACCGTGCGGATGTTCTGATTGTCTGTAATGGGATGGCCTTGGCGATTTGTCAGCGTCATATCCTGGCTATTTGCCTGTTGCTCTTTCTTATCCAATTAAAACATCCTTTCCCGGGAATTTTTCATCCTTATTTTGTCATTGAAAGAAATATCTATGTAGACTATTTCATAATTGGGCGGATATAGATATTAATTCTGGACAGGGCATTGATTTTTCGATAAATTGATAATCTGTAAACTTTAGCGATGCGGAGGATTAAAATGAGAAAGCAATTAACGGAGACACCTTTAGGCCAAGGAAATAAAGTCGAGCGCTTCACCTCGTCAGGCTTCATCCTGGCGGCAATCGGAAGCTCGGTTGGCCTCGGAAATATGTGGAAATTTCCTTACATCACGGGTTTGTACGGCGGCGCAGCCTTTTTCCTGCTCTTCATCGTCTGCCTCATTCTGGTTGGTCTGCCGATCCTGCTCGCCGAGATGACGATCGGCCGCGGTGGACGCGGTAACGCTGCGAGTTCCTTCTCGAATTTGGCCAGTGATAAAAATTGGAAGTGGTTAGGTTTCCTGATGGTTCTGACCGCTTTCCTCATCATGGCTTACTATGGTGTCGTTGCTGGATGGACGCTGCAGTATACGGTAGATTCCCTTTCCGGAGCGCTGTCCAAGCCTGGTATGGATTTTGAAAAACAGTTTTTTGACTTTGCTGGAGGCTACTGGCCACTGTTCTGGCAGCTAGTTGTTATGGTGATTTGCGGAATCGTTGTCGGAAAAGGAATTTCTGGGGGTATCGAGAAGTTCAACAAATATCTCATTCCCGGCTTTCTGATTATCCTGCTCATTCTTATGTTCCGTGCTTTGACGCTGCCTGGCGCAGCGGCTGGTGTTGAATTCTTCCTGAAGCCTGATTTCTCCGTATTGACCGGTGAATCCGCGCTAATTGCGCTTGGACATGCATTCTTCTCGCTGTCTCTCGGTATGGGCTGTATGTTGACGTATGGTTCCTATGTGCAAAAGGAGCAATCGCTCGGCAAGGCGACGGTTGCAATCGGAATCGGTGACCTTGGTTATGCGCTGATTGCCGGATTGATCATTTTCCCGACCGTCTTCTCCTATGGGATTGAGTCTGATAAAGGCGTTGGTCTGGCATTCATGGCGCTTCCTGCAGCTTTCTCGCAAATGCCATTGGGTACCGTATTCGGCGGATTGTTCTTCCTGCTGCTGGCAATTGCAGCTCTTACTTCAGCGGTATCCATTCTCGAGGTGCCGGTTGCTTATGCGATGAGTGCTTGGAAATGGTCACGTAAAAAAGCGGCTGCAATCATTTCAGCGGTATGTTATGTGATTGGTATTCCAGCGGCTTTGTCCGTTGGAGGAGTGCTCACTGACTGGACGCCTTTCGGCAAAAATGTGTTTGATTGGTTCGATTTCACGACGGCGTACGTGCTCATGCCGCTCGGCGGACTCGTCGTAACGCTGTTCACCGGCTACGCATGGAAGCGTGCTGGAGAGGAAGCTGGACTGACCGGCTTCTGGTACAGGGCTTGGATGTTCAGCCTGCGTTATATAGCGCCTGTGCTGATCCTGGCAGTCCTTCTATACTCCATATTCGTTAAGCCAGTTTGATTTTAGCGAATGAAAAATAAAAGCTGCTTCGTTCCCCTGTTTTCACAACAGGTGGGTCGAAGCAGCTTTTTTAATCCGTTAACTCCTAATAATTAGTCTTGCCGCTGGATATGGTAACAATGTTAGCCAGTCCATTTGCCATGCGAAAAGGAGAAAACTAATATGACCAATCGCCGCTTGCTGTTCCGCTTCACTGACGCTCAGTCTGCTTCGGTCGCAGCTGCGACGCTTATGGAGCTTGGATACGACGCTGTTCCCCAAGGAATGCAGGAGATCGGATTGTCGCTGCATGGCAGCGACCTTACATCCGCATTGGAGATCGCTTTTGCACATGGCGGAGAGCTGGACGTGCAGGAAGAAGAGTTGATCCAGATCCCTGCACATATGGTGAACGAGGATCTCATCGCCTGGGAAGAAGGCTTCGGCCTGTCCCGTTCAGTAGAGGAGGCGGAAGGGCTCCATAATCGCGACGATGCCACAGATGGCGAGTCGGCTTTTCCGGATCAGGACGGTTCGCTCAGTTACTTTTCGGGAGATGTGCACGCCTGAGCTAAAGCGCCGGGCAGAATGGCGGCATTCAACGTCGGGCCGTATCCTGCAGATAGCATCGGTTCAAGCAATCGTCAGTCAGCGCTCGCCTGCTCTTCCTTGACCTGCAGTGCCGCGCTCTCTCCGGCATGGCGGCCGGTTGTGAAAGCGGCTGTAATGTTGTATCCACCGGTGTAACCGTGCAGGTCCAACACCTCTCCGCAAAAGTACAGCCCCTGGATTAGCTTGGATTCCATCGTCCTTGGGTTGATTTCTTTCAAATGAACGCCGCCGCCAGTAACAAACGCTTCTTCGATGGATAACGTGCCGTTCACGCGGACGGGCAATTCTTTGAGCAGCCGAGTGTACTCCTGCAGCGTAGCGCGACTCAGATTATCGTAGGTGACCAGGGGATTCAATCCCGCTAGCTCAAGGGAAAATTCAATCATCCTGTCCTGCATCAGCTCGGTTAGAACGTTTTTGAACGCCTTGCGGGGCTCATTCTCCGCCAGTGTCAGCAGTTCGCTGTACAGCCCGTCAGCGGAGCGGTCAGGAAACAGATCAACGGTGAGCCGGACATCCGCGCCACCGTTTTTTTTGCGTTCCTTAACGACGAACTGGCTGCAGCGCAGCGCTGCCGGGCCTGATAAGCCGAAGTGGGTGAAAATCATGTCTCCTTCTTGCTCGGTGAGAACTTTGCCCTTAGTGTTCCATACGGACAGCACGATCGCGCGCAGCGAGAGCCCCTGAAGCCTGCGACTGCGGATGAACGGCTCCGCTGAGGTGAGCGGCACCTCTGTAGGATAGAGCTCCGTCACCGTATGTCCGGCAGCATCTGCCCACGGATAAGCATCTCCGGTTGAGCCGGTGTGAGGCACTGACATGCCGCCTGTCGCCACGATAACGGCGCGTGCAAGCAGTTCACGTCCGTCGGTCAGCCTGACGCCGCGAATATGTCCGTCCTCATGCATCAGCTCGGAAACCTTTTCGTTGATACGAATCGTCACGCCGCTGTCTCGAACAGTTCCGACCAGAGCGTCCACGACCGTCTTGGCCTTGTCCGATACAGGGAACATGCGGCCGCGATCCTCTTCCTTGAGACGGATGCCCAGCGACTCGAAAAACGCAATTATTTCGCGGCTACCGAACTCCGATAAGGCGCTGTGCAAAAATTTTCCGTTGCCGGGAATGTAGCGGATCAGCTCAAGCGGCTCTTTATTGTTCGTTACATTACATCTGCCACCTCCGGAGATGCCAAGCTTGCGGCCAAGCTTGCTGCCCTTATCAAGGAGCAGCGTCCCAGCACCGCCCTTGCCGGCGGCGGCTGCGGCCATGAGTCCCGAGGGACCTCCACCAATAATGATAATGTCAAATTTCTCGCGACTTGTCATGCTATCTTGTTCGCTCCTTTTATAAACGATGATTCCTGAAGATAACTTCTTGTCCGACTGCAAAGGTCGGTATTGTATTCTGACAGATACAGACTACAATCAGTGTATCAGAACTGCAGCCAAAGCGAAAAAAGGAGGGGATGAGGATGCGCGAATGGATTCTCAAAACAGGGGATGACAAAGAGCTGTATGCAAGGGAATGGCAGCCGAAGTCCCATTCGGCCGAAAAAGCTACAGCTGTCGTATGTTTTGTGCATGGCATGGGTGAACATAGCGGACGTTACGATGATCTTGCTGAAGCGCTCTCCGAGGTAGGGATTGCATCACTCGCTTATGACCAGCGCGGACATGGACGATCTCCGGGCCGTCGGGGACATGCAGACAGCATGGAGCAGCTATCCGGGGATGTCGAAATGCTGATTGGCGAAGCGGAGGCACGATTTCCCGGAGTACCCTTATTTCTGTACGGCCACAGTATGGGTGGAGCTGTAGCGCTGCACACCGCGCTCACCCGAAACCTCCCACTCAGAGGGCTCATCCTGTCCAGTCCTTGGCTTCGTCTCGAATCTCCGCCTTCACGGGTAGCGGAAGCGGCAATCGGAGTGCTGTCGAAGTTATGGCCCTCTTTAAGCCAACCGACTCGAATCAAAGAAGCGGAGCTGTACCGGCCGGGGAAACATGTCGTAGCGGACAGTCCCATGGACGACGATTGCCACACCCGAATTACAGCCGCTATGTACCAAGCCGTGTCAGAGGCGGGCCGCTGGTCTCTCGAACACGGGGATGAACTGAAACTACCTACTTTGTTACTGCATGGCACTTCAGACCGCATCACTTCCTTCGAGGCGAGCAAGGAACTCGCTTCAAGAATCGGCTCTCATTGCAACTTCCAACCCTTCGATGGGGGATTCCATGAGCTGCATCATGATTTGGAGCGAGAGCAATTAATTTTAAACTTGAATAAGTGGATTTATACAAACCTGGATTGTCAAAAATCGCCACCTGTGCTTTAATCGGAGGTATGCAAGACGGTTCGGCAAAAGGGGGGAATTTCTGCATAAATGTGGGAAAAATTGATACTGCAGGCGTTTGTTTCCTTATTGCCAGTGTTCCTCTACCAGCTGTGGATGTACCGGCTTAATCAAGGCCGCAGCTCGATTCCTTTTTTCTGTGTGGCGTATGGCTTCTCGCTTGCAGCCTGCTTCCTACTTACCGATACGATGGCCTACGGCTTTGATCTTAATCTACGATACATCCCTTTTCTAATGGGATCCCTTTATGGAGGGATTCCAGGGCTTGTGACTATGACGACCATTTATATCGTGATGCGCTTGCCGCAGCTTAGCGATAATTGGGAGACATTTGGATTCGTCGGCCTCATCTTGGTGCTGGTTCCTCTTCTTCTACTGACAATCCGACCTTTCCAGCTGGGCCGCATAAGCGACAAGTTCAGAATTGTTTTTTTCCTGCTCACGGCAGAGGCAGCTTATTACGCCATGATGTATCTCGGCTATTTGAATCAAAACGAGCCGAATCGCCTGGCAGAAGGAACGATCCAAATTGCTGCGATCACACTTGTCAGCTATGGCACTGCTGCGCTAACGATATACACGATCAACCAGGTGATGCAGCACTATCAGCTACAGCACCAGCTGCGGAGAATGTCTTCTAATTTTATGAACGAAGTACATAAGTTGCAGCAATTCATCGATCAAATGGCGATGGGGACGATGGGCACGGTTATCGTGGATGCCGATGGAAGAATATCTCATTTGAACGATGCGGCCATCCGGCTGAGCGGACAAGCTTTGAAGGGTCGCAGCAGACTCGAATTTACCGGCATGCCGTATAATATGTTTTTTCGCAAACAGGGAATTTGCAGCGAACTGCTTGATGATGCGATGAAAGGCAGCATGTCTCCTTCTAAGATTTTTTCGGACGGGGACCGCACTTATATGCAGACGGCCTTTCCTATCCGCAACCTGCAAGCCGGCATTGTGACGGGAGCAGCTATAGTTATTCAGGATATAACGGAGATGAGTCAGCTTCGGGCTGAGCTTGGCAGAATGGAGCGGCTAAGCCTGGTTGGGCAAATGGCCGCCAGCATCACGCATGAGATTCGCAATCCGATGGCTGTCATTCGCGGTTTCGTCCAGCTGATGCGCGAGCGGAGTCCGGATAGCCAGCAGGAGTACTTCCGTATCGTTATTGAAGAGCTTGATCGGGCCAATTCGATCATCAATGACTTCCTGTCGCTAGCCCAGAACCGTGTCATCGAAAAGGAACAGACCTCTCTCCATCATATTATCCAGGAGCTGGTTCCGCTGCTGTGGGCCGATGCCAATCTGCGAGGGCAGTCGATCGAGCTGGAGCTTGCAGATGATATGCCGCTACTGGAGCTCAATGACAAAGAGATTAAGCAGATGATTCTGAACCTGGCGCGAAACGGCATGGAAGCGATGGGGGACAAAGGAGTTTTAAAGCTTGGTACCCAGATCAACTCCGCGAGTGTTGAACTGCGGGTGGAGGACACGGGAGAGGGCATACCTGCGGACAAGCTGGCGAGGTTGTTTGAGCCTTTTTATACAACCAAAACGCGCGGCACAGGTTTGGGACTGCCCTTGTGTCTAAGCATTGCGGAGCGGCATAACGGCAGGATCGACGTGCAGACCAATCCGGGGGAAGGCACATTATTCAGAGTCATTTTCAACTTGCCTGATACACAAGAAGACTCGATAACGGCATAGTTCGCATTCTCTGCGGCATACTAGCAGGGAAGCGGCCGGCCAGCCCGGACGTGTCCATTAGACAGGAGCTGACAGCATAATGGCCAAATCCAGCAATGAATCCAAAGAACAGCAGCAACAAAACAAGCAAGCCGGCAAAGACAAAGCCCCCGAAGCTCCCGGCTTTGACAAAAAGCTGGACGGGCCGAATCGTCCTTCGATCTGACCTAAGGCTGCTGATCCTCATCTGCGGCAGCATGATCTGCCCGGTAAAATGCCGCCCTTCCCTTCATGGTGAAGAGGCGGCTTTTGTATATGCCATTTGCCGGGACATTTCCCAACGCTGGCAGATCGGGTATAATAACGGGGAAATGTTAAAATCCCCGAAAGGTGTGGTAATAAATGTCGATGTCTTTTGAACGATACATGTTTGATATGGTGCAACCAATGAGGGATGATCTGACCCGTCTTGGCATCCAGGAGCTTCGCACTACAGAGGATGTAGAGGAGAAGCTGCCTTCCGCTAAGGGAACCGCGCTTGTCGTTGTTAACTCCGTATGCGGCTGCGCAGCTGGCCAATGCCGTCCAGGCGTGGCTCAGGCGCTTGGTCATGATATAACGCCTGATCATCTGTTTACCGTTTTTGCAGGTCAAGACAAGGAAGCTACAGCAAAAGCAAGAGAGCTGTTTGCACCTTACCCGCCTTCTTCGCCTTCCATCGCATTGATGAAAGATGGCGAGCTGGTGCATTTCATCGAGCGCCATCAAATCGAGAATCGCTCGGCGGAGGAAATTGCCGCTGATCTGACCAACGCTTTTGACCGCTTCTGCCGCTAACTTTTAGCACCTTACGCAAATGGAGGAAAGAGACATGAGTCTTCAGCAGGAGATTATTGCCGCGCTAGGCGTCAAGCCGAGCATCGACCCTGAGCAGGAGATCCGCCGCCGGGTGGATTTCCTCAAGGAATACGTTGTCGGCGCGGGTGCTTCCGGGCTTCTGATCGCTATCAGCGGCGGTATCGATAGCGCCGTTGCAGCCGGTCTCTGCAAACGCGCGACGGATGAGCTGTCGCAGGAGACGGGCCGCGAGTATATTACGCTTGGGGTGTTCCAGCCGTATGGGGAGCAGTCCGATATTTCTCACAGCTATGAGGTTGCGGATGCATTCCAACTGACTCATCGCGTGGAGACGAATATCGCGGAAGCGGTAGACGAGATCGCCTTGGAGGTTGAACACAGCCTTAAAGGCATCGGCATGTCTCGCCATATCAATCGCGGCGTCAAGGGCAATATCAAGGCGAGAACGCGTATGGTTACCCAATATGCGCTTGCCGGTGAGCTGAACTTGATCGTTGTTGGAACGGATCATGCTTCCGAGGCCATCACGGGCTTTTATACAAAATGGGGCGACGGAGCGGTCGACATTACGCCTCTCAGCACGCTGAACAAACATCAGGTGCGGCAGCTGGCTGCTGTGCTCGGCGTGCCGCTCAGCGTCCAGGAGAAAGCACCGACCGCTGGATTGTGGGAAGGTCAGACGGATGAGGACGAGCTTGGCATCAAATACGATGACAATAGCGCTTATCTCGAAGGCCGCGAAATTCCAACCGAAGCGAGAGAACTGCTGGAGAAGCAATACCAGAAAACCCAGCATAAACGTTCTCCGATTCCTGGAATTTAATATACAAGCAGGAGGAACCGCTGTTGATTGTCGGTATCGGACATGACTTATGCGAGATCGACAGGGTCGAGAAGCTGCTCGCCCGCGAGACGGGCGGGCGCTTCTGCGAGCGCATCCTGACGGATCGTGAGCAATTGCTCGCGGCGCCGCTGGAGGGACGCCGATTGGCGGAGTTTGTCGCGGGCCGTTTCGCGGCCAAGGAAGCAGTAGCCAAGGCGCTTGGCTGCGGCATCGGCGCCAGCGCGGGATTCCGCGACATCGCCGTGCTGCGCGGTGACTCGGGACGTCCGATATGTGAGCTGTCCGAGCACGCTCGGTTGGCGCTCGGACTGGACGAGCCTATCGTCGTCCATATTACGATCACTCACGAGAAAGGGCTGGCATCAGCCTTTTCTGTGGTGGAGCGGATTTAGCCTGGCCGCGTATGGCCGGGAGCTGGGCAGGCGGAAAGCTGAGTAGGCTGAGAAAAGGCCAGGCAGCGCCAAAAAGCCAAAAAAGTTAGGCAAGGCGAAAAGGATAGCAAGGCCAGAAAGGTCTGGCTGAGCCTATGCAAAAGAGGGTACCCGACGAACCGGTTGAGACCGGACTGCGGGTACCCTTTTTTTTGGGGGAGAACTCGGAGAAATGCGGTCCATGCACATCCTAACGTAACTGAGCGAGCTTATTTCCCCTCAATAACGTCTCTCAGTTCCGTTACACCTGAATAGCTTTCGATTTTGCTAAAATAAAGCTTCTCTGCTTCTCAGTTCCGTTACGGATGGAGTTGCTTTAATTTCACACACAAGCGAAACTCAGAGCGGCATAGCCTAACCATTCATGCCTAGCCACTCGTGCATAGCCCGACCACTCACGCATAGCCCCATTCATACCAATTTGCTCAGCCCTTAAGGCCAGCGAGCCAATCGGTCAGAGCCTGAATTTCTTGTTCGGACAGACTATGCTTGAACCCGGGCATGAGTGAGCCTCCGTTTTCAATCTGCTGTTGGATCATTTCCGGAGTAAGGCGCGATCCAATGTCTCGAATATCCGTTTGGGCGTTCATCCGACCTTTGAGGTCTGTGCCATGGCAGCTGATACAGCTAGCCTTGTACAGGGCGATGGTTTCGGCTGGGCCCTCAGGCATAGTCTGTCCCCCAGGCGAGTTTGTTTCAGATGCACCACAGCCACCAAGCAGCAGCGCCGGAAACAGAGTAACAGCTAATAGCTTTCGATTTAGTTTCATTCGTGGAATTTCCTTTCAGCCGAATTAGAATGATTTCAATTTCATCGTATTATTTCGTATAATAGACCGGAAAGCGGGACGATAGACTCGCAAGTCTTACCACAGCAGGGAGCTGAGCGGATGGATCAAAATAAATCCGTCATCATGAGAAGCCGTCTGAGACAGCTACATGCCACTTTCACTCTCGCCGCTTGCAGCGAACTTAAGCCGGGCGGCCGGACAGAACAACCATTGCTGCATGAGCAGCATTGCCTCATGCTGCCTTTGTCAGGGCGCTGTGAGATTCAACTGAATCAAGGAGAGAAACATTCGGCCCAGCCCGGGGAACTGTATTTCATTCCTCAAGGGGTTACGATGAACTGTACGGTAGCTAATGAAGAAAACTTCCGTTTCTACTGGATTTGCTTCCATTTAGATGCAGGCACATCGGAGTTTATCCGCCTGCTGAATCTTCCTCTATTTTCTTGCATGGCCGACCCTCAGCGGGTTGAGCAGCTTTTTCACCAACTGGTGGAGCTGAAGGGACAGCTGACTCTAGCAGATGAGCTGAGAGCCCGTGCAATCGTCATGGAACTAGTCGCTTTTTTCCTAGAAGGCGGACTGATAGATCATGCCGAGTGGTTCAACGATCCTGAGCTGCAGGCTTTATCTGGCGTGCTGAACTATATCGACGAGCATCTGGCGGATAATCCAACCGTAGAGGAACTGGCCCGGCAAATCTATCTTCATCCCAATTACTTTATCACTTATTTTCGTAGCCTGACAGGGCTTACACCAATCCAATATGTCAATCAGCGCAAAATTGAGCATGCTCGCGAACTGCTGGACAGCGGAGACACTCCGGTTCAGGAGGCGGCCCGAGCGGTTGGCCTTAATAATCCTTATTTTTCCCGCTTGTTCAAGCAACAGGTAGGCATGGCGCCTCGCCGATACCGCCAGTTAATGGCAAGCAAGAAGGAGCAGCGAGTGCAACAGCCGGCTAGTGTTGGGATTGAATCTACCCGCTGGATGGAGGAATTCGGCTGGATGGAGGATGCACTTCCGGCGCATAGCAGTGCTGCCTACAGAATGCGCGGCATGGCTTGTACGCCTCATATTAGCTACAGAACGTTCAGCAATTAGAGCAAGGAATAACAGCCACAACAAAGAATCGGAAGCCGGAATTTGTTCGCGGAGCGAGTTCTGTTTTTACAAGTTCAAATCAATAGAGATTCACATCGCAAGGCTTGCAAGTGCAAGGCTGCTTGGAAGGAGCCATATCAATGAATTTATCAAGCACGGTGGACACCGCAGCCAGTTATTTCAGCCGGGAATTGCTGGCCTGGTACCGAATGAGCAAGCGGACGCTGCCCTGGAGGCAAAACCGTGAGGCTTACAGAGTCTGGGTGTCGGAGATCATGCTCCAACAGACACGGGTGGATACCGTAATTCCTTACTATGAGCGGTTCATGAACCGCTTTCCAACGCTGCAGGCGTTGGCCGAAGCGCCTGAACCCGATGTGTTAAAACATTGGGAAGGTCTTGGCTATTATTCGCGTGCCCGCAACCTACAAGCAGGTGCTCGCGAGGTCATGGAGCGTTATGGGGGTCAGGTGCCAGATGACAAAGCGGCTGTGTCCGCTTTGAAGGGAGTTGGCCCCTATACTTCCGGTGCAATTATGAGCATTGCATTCAATCGGCCAGAGCCTGCTGTCGACGGCAACGTCATGCGCGTGCTGTCACGGTATTATAATCGAGACGAGGATATCGCCAAGCCGAGCACACGGATTGGTATGGAAAAGCTTGCTGCATCGCTTATTCCCGAAGGAGCGGCTGGGGATTTCAATCAGGCGTTGATGGAGCTGGGAGCTCTAGTATGCACGCCGCGCACGCCTGGATGCCTGACTTGCCCCGTCATGATCCATTGCGCGGGACGGCTGGCTGGACGCGAGACAGAGCTGCCAATTAAGGCAAAGGCAAAACCGCCGAAGCCGCAGGCGCGGCTTGCCGCAATCATTGAAGGCACCGGCGAGCATGCCGGAAAGGTGCTGATCCGGCAGCGCCCGGACAGCGGACTGCTGGCCAGCCTTTGGGAGCTGCCCCATGTGCAGCTGGACGAGCCGGCGGTTAAGCCGCGCGGCCGAGCAGCCAAGCTGGCGGCGGCTGCCGAGCCGCCGGTGGAGCGGCAGGCCGAGGATGCCGCTGAGCTGCTACAGCGGCTGCAGGCGGAGAGCGGCCTGCGCGTTGTTGCCCGCCGCTGGCACGCGGCGGAGGAGCATACATTCAGCCATCTACACTGGATGATGAGGGTGTATGTGGCGGAGCTGGACACGGGCGCAAGCCGCGCCGTATGGCCAGCTGGGCTACGCCAAGCTGGCGCTCTGCCCACAGAAGTTGCGCAGCAGCCAGCGATAATCGCCGCAGAGTCGGCTGCGCCATATTCGTCTGCGGAGTCGTCCGCGCCTAACGCGACGGATGAGCCCGACGGGTATCGTTGGATCGGCCGGAATCAGATGCGGGATTATGCGTTTCCGAATCTTTTTGGCAAAATTCTATATGACTACTGGGACGCAACTGGGGTGGAAGAAGGGGGAGTGTGAGAATGGGCTCATTGCTGGAGACGCTGCAGCAGGAAAAGATCGTCGCCATTTTCCGTGGCATCGGGCAAGCCGAAGCGGATCGTGCCGCCCGGGCGCTGGCAGACGGAGGTATCCGCCTCATGGAAGTGACCATGAACACGGACGCTGCGCTGCCGATTTTGGCGCGTTGGCGGGAGCAGCTGGATGGCTTGGCCTTCGTCGGAGCGGGCACCGTGTTGGATGAGAAGGGGGCTCGCGAGGCAATCGCGGCAGGGGCACAGTTTCTAATCTCACCTAATCTGGACGAGGCGGTCATAACATACGGCGCAGAGAGAGGCGTATCGGTGTGGCCCGGCGTTATGACGCCGACCGAAATCGTACGTGCTTGGAAAGCTGGCGCCGAAGCAGTGAAAATATTCCCAATGGCTTCGCTCGGCCATCGTTATTTGCAAGAGCTGAAAGCACCGCTGGATCATATCCCGATGATGGCTACGGGCGGGGTCGATCTGGACAATATCGGTGATTATTTCCGAGCTGGAGCGGATGCTGTTGGTCTCGGCAGTAAGCTGGTCAATTTGCAATGGGCTCGGGAGGGCCGATTCGAGCTCATGGAGCAGCGTGCGCGAGAGTTTACGGAGACTGTGCGGGGCTTGGGTCGGCAGAGTAACTCGTTCAGCTAATATAAATGCAAAACAAAGGAGGAGACCATGACAAGGGGTCTCCTCCTTTATTTTAACGGCGGGCTTACTACCAGCTCAAGAAATTCTCCGTTTAACCTTACCGCTCAGAGTGAAATAGGTCCCCATGCGCAGCAGCCTTTCGACGGGTCCGATACGGAAGTGCGAGACGTACCAGCTGCTTGCAAACAATTGAACGGAATAGATCAGAACAGCCAGCAGAATGCCGGCGCTAACCCCGATTTTACCGAACCAACCTAATCCATATCCATAAAAAATGGTCGTGCAGATGACGCTCTGCATCAAGTAGTTCGTCAGCGACAGCTTACCTACCGCAGCGAAGCGGCTGCGCCATGTCGGCGACATTAGCTTGCTGTAAATGAGGGCAAAAGCCATGATGTAACCGATCGACAATACGGGCCCGCCTGAGAGGACCATTCCGGGAAATACGAACTTGAGCAATTTGAGTCCGATTCCGAGTGTGATGAAGATCAATGCCCCTTTTGCATACATGGGGGACTCCATATCCGGGTTCTGGAACCAGCTTTTTTTGGCCGCATAAATGCCGAGCAGGAACATGGGAAGCGAAATGAGCGGCGCTAACAACAGCAAGGCAATAAGGAATACCGGGTCTTCTTTGATCGGACTTTCTGTGTTGCGGTGATGTTTGATCTCGCTATAAGTGCCTTCTGGATAAAGGGTAACGGTTTCCTGTACATAAGTGAGCGTCTCTTTATCCATTTCTATGATTGACGGGTCGGAGGGACTATCGGATATAAATCCAAGCAGGCCCATAAGCGACATAAGCACAATGGCCCAGACGAGCAGCGTTTTGGGCTTGCGGTTCAAGAAAAGCAGTAGAAGGAATCCTAAACCTCCATAGTAAATTAAAATATCTCCTTCCCAGATGTAGACGCTATGCAGAGTTCCCAAGCTCATCAGCAGTAGAAACCTTCTAGAGAGCGCCCAACCCGGCTTGCGACCTTGCGCTACAAGGCCTTCTTTTAGCTTAAGCAGGCTGTAGCCGAACAGAAAAGCGAAGATTGGCATAAAGCTGCCCTCAATCAGGATTACGGTCACTTCGTAAAAAATCGAGTTTCCAGCAACGGCAGGAAATAAATTAAGCTTGTCGGTGCCGAACAGCCCGTACTGGAAAATCAGCATATTGGCTAGCAAAATGCCAAGCAAGCTGAATCCCCTCATGCTATCTACCAAATGAATTCTCTTTGTTTGTTGCTCCATCTTCATCTCTGTCTCCATCTCCCTCACCTCTGGAATCAGATTAACATTCCATCTTAAATTCCCGATAAACCTTTTTCTGGATGTAAAGGGAATGAAGTTTAACTAGAATTTAAACGGCTCTGGTACAATTTAGCTGAGGTGGATGATGATGCATAAAGCCCGAATTTTAATCGTGGATGATGAAAAATCGATTGTTCAACTAATTGAAATGGTTCTCCGCAAGGAGGGCTTCAAGGATATTTACGCTGTTTTCAATGCGAAGGATGCCTTGGAGGCATCTTCTAGCTTTGCACCGGATATCATTTTGCTGGATGTCATGCTCCCGGATGGCTCGGGATTTGATCTCTGTCCTAAGATCCGTCAGGGATCGAATGCTCATATTATTTTTCTCACGGCGCGCGCCTCTGATCTGGATGTACTGACGGGCTTCGCAATAGGAGGGGATGATTATGTCACCAAGCCGTTCAATCCATTGGAAATTGCCGCGCGCATTAAAGCTCGGCTACGCCGGAATGCATTGATTGATGCGGCAACGGGAACAGCACCTCCAGCGGCATCGGAATCGAGATGGGAGAGCGACAGCAGACCGGATAACGAGAGCAATAGAAGAAGATATAACTTTGGGCGCTTTGTACTGGATGAATTTTCAGGGGCACTCAAGGTAGAGGGAAGGGAGATATCCTGTCCGGCGCAAGTGTACCAGCTTCTGCTTTTCCTTTGCCGGAATGCCGGCATCGTCTTTTCCAAATCCCAGTTATACGAAAAGGTGTGGGGGATCGATGGTTGCGGAGATGATCATACGGTCATGGTGCATATCCGCAAAATACGTGAGCGTATCGAGATCGACCCTGGTAATCCGGATTATCTGCTAACGGTACGGGGGCTCGGTTATAAACTGGTCCGAGGTACGGAAGGATGAAGCGGATTCGTATCCGCTTGGCGCTGCACTTCACCTACCAGGTCGTGTTGTTATGGGTTTTTATCCTGCTGTTAATCGTACTATCTACGCTGCTCTCTACGCAGTACTTCGTCAATCGGGATTTGAAGCGGACCTTCTCCTCAGCTGCCCTGGAGAGCATTCAGCTCGACAGCGTTTTTAAGGACGGCAAGGTTACGGTGAATAAGCGATGGGATAAGCTGCTTATGGACAACGGTTACTGGCTTCAGATTATTGACTACTCCGGCGCTGTCATTTATTCCTCCCCTGCTGACAATGAGCTCAAGACCAGTTATGGCGCGGGAGAGCTGCTGCGTATTCGAGAGACGCGGCGAATGGGGCCTTATCATGTTGTTTCCTCTCTGCTGAATGAGACCGAAAGTGACGAAAAAGCAGCTTTGTATCTGATGGGGAAGAAGGATAAAGGAGCGAGCCAGCTTGAAACCTGGTTCGGGCAGTATGCGGAAAATGGTGTTGTACGGGACAGTGGGACGGCTGAGCTGAACAGGCAATTGAACGATGCAGGGAACACGCTGCAAATCGTTAATGGCAAGGGGGAGATTGTTCAGTCGCTTGGGTCTTCAGGAGCTTCCGACAGCTTCGGAGGTTCTGGTAGCACTCACGGTTCTAATGGTTCCAGTGGTTCCAGTGGCTCGGATAATTCCGGCGACTCTGGCGGTAAAACGAACTATTCTCCGCTGGAGCTTATATCTATGCGCGCGGAGCCGGGAAACTACCCGGTTGATCTGTCATTCTACTTGGATGAGAGCTCGGATTATGTTTGGCTGATCCAGCAAAAGAAGCCATCAGGCGTCTTTGTTTCACAAAGCTTATTTAGAGAAGTGATTGTCGTTCTGGCCATATTCGCCGGCTTGCTGTTATTGTCTTCGTTGTTTATTTCCATCTGGCATGGTTATCGTTATGGTCAGCCGCTTATGCTGTTCACAAGCTGGTTCGAGCGCATGAGTCAGGGCAAGTACAGCGAGGCTCTAACGGAAAAAGAGCGCAAAAAAGTGTTCAGGCGAAATGGGAAAATTCGTTTTCGCTACAGATTATATAAAGAGATGATCGCCGGTTTCTATGAAATGGCGACCAAGCTAGACTCCTCTCAGCGAGAGCTGCGAAGGCTGGAGCAAACTCGGGAGGAATGGATGACCGGTATTTCGCATGATTTGCGGACTCCTCTATCGACGATTCAGGGCTACGGGCATTTGCTGGAGAGCGGCGAGTTCGCCTGGGACGAGAAGGAGCTCCGTGAAGTAGGCAGGACTATACGTGATAAAGGCGACTATATGCTTGGCCTTTTACAGGACTTTTCCCTTACGTTTCAGCTGCGCAATAATACCGTTTCATTCCCGCTGGAGCCTATAGAATGCAATGAATTCGTTCGTCGAACAGTGCTGCGTTATGTTAATGATGCAACTATCGAGGGAATCGGCTTTGCATACGAGGAATGGGAGCGAGACCTGCTGATTGCGGGGAGTCCGAAGTGGCTGCAGCGTATGTTAGACAATCTGCTCGTCAATGCGGTTAAGCATAATCCACGGGGGACCCAGGTTACAGTTCGCGTTTTGAGGCAGGCAACGGAGGCGTTGATTGAAGTGAGCGACGACGGCATCGGTTTGGATGAAGAGACGCAAAGCAAACTGTTTGACCGTTATTACCGGGGCACCAGCACCGATGAATCAACCGAAGGAGCCGGGCTCGGAATGAGCATCGCCCGTTCTATTGCCATCGCCCACAGCGGGCGAATTAGTGTGAAATCCAATCCAGGCCAAGGTACGACAGTTGTCGTTGCTATTCCTTTGCAAAAGAGCAGGTCTGCTGACATAGCAGTTGGTGAGTGATTGAAGGAGGGAGGGAGCTGATGCTGATTCCGGCCGTACCGTGGCACAGCTAAGCCCCCTTCCTCCGCGTTCCATTCCATTGACAGCGTTTGCAAAAAATCGATATAATCAGGCATAACTTGCGGAGAAACGCTCCGCGACTTGCCATGCTACAAAGGAGCAAATGTTAATCGGGAGGAATCGGCCATGAGCAGAACGCCTTCAAGTGAAACCTTTATTCTGTCCATCGATCAGGGTACGACGAGCAGCCGGGCGGTTATCATCAACCGGAGCGGAGAGTTCATTGCCTCGGCCCAAGAGGAGATTCGACAGTATTATCCGCAGCCGGGCTGGGTAGAGCATGACGCCAGCGAAATTTGGGTGTCGGTGCTCGGTGTCATCGCTGCGGCCTTGTCCAAGGCGCAGCTTCGTCCGAATCAGATCGAAGCGATTGGCATTACGAATCAGCGCGAGACGGCAGTTGTGTGGGACAAGGCGACAGGTTATCCCATTCACCGAGCTATAGTGTGGCAGTCCCGACAGACGGCCGACATCTGTCAGGAGCTGCGTGAGCAGGGACATGAGGAGACTTTCCGCAGCAAGACGGGGTTGCTCATTGATCCTTATTTTTCGGGTACGAAGATTAAGTGGATTCTGGATCATGTCGAGGGAGCGCGGGAGCGGGCGGAGCATGGGGAGCTGTTGTTCGGGACAATTGATGCGTGGCTCATCTGGAAAATGACCGGAGGAGCGATGCATCTCACCGACTATACAAATGCTTCCCGTACACTGCTGTTCAATATCCACGAGCTGAAATGGGATGAAGAGTTGCTCGCCATTCTTGACATACCGGCAGCGATGCTGCCGGAAGCTCGTCCTTCCTCTGGCGAGTTCGGCGTTACGGCGGAGGCGCATTTCTTTGGGTGTCAGGTTCCGATAACTGGCGTTGCTGGTGACCAGCAGGCTGCGCTGTTCGGACAAGCTTGCTTTTCAGAAGGAATGGCTAAAAACACCTACGGCACTGGCTGCTTCATGCTGATGCACACCGGTTCCAAGCCGGTCCGTTCTAGCAATGGTCTGCTGACTACAATTGTTTGCAGCGCGGCAGGCGGCTCGGCGGAATATGCGCTTGAGGGCAGCGTGTTCGTTGCCGGCTCGGCGGTCCAGTGGTTGCGCGATGGGCTGCGCATGATCAAGTCGGCAAAGGAGAGCGAGATGTATGCATCCCGTGTTGATTCTACCAAGGGAGTTTATGTCGTGCCGGCGTTTGTCGGGCTGGGGACTCCCTACTGGGACAGTGAGGTGCGCGGAGCGGTATTTGGCCTGACTAGCGGCGCGGAGAAAGAGCATTTTGTGCGCGCTGTGCTGGAGGCGCTTGCTTATCAGACGAAGGATGTACTTGCTGTCATGGAAAAAGAATCCGGGATGGAGCTGTCCGCACTGCGCGTTGACGGTGGCATTGTGAAAAATAGCTTCCTCATGCAATTCCAGAGCGATATTTTGGGCGTGCCAGTGGAGCGGCCGGAAATCAATGAAACAACGGTGCTCGGCGCCGCCTACTTGGCAGGACTAGCCTCAGGTTATTGGCAGGATCGACAGGAGCTGGAGGCGATTTGGCGCATGGAGCGGCAGTTCGTTCCAGCGATGCCGCCGGAGCAAAGCGTCGAGCTTTACAGCGGGTGGAAAAAAGCGGTAGCGGCGGCAAGAGCGTTTCAATAACGGCGACATTTGGCACCTTGATGATACAACAAGCCGCTCGGCAGAAGTCAACGCCATAAGCGCTGAGTTGTCTTTGATAGGACAAGGTAGCTCGGCAGCTTGTGGTTTTTCTATATCCTACAATCGATCACCATCAGGACTGGGTGTGGAATCTATTGCGTTTGCCCAGGTGGTAAGGAGGGTCACGGAATGGAAAGCAGTGAACGGATGGAAGGAAAAGCAGGAATGAAAGTAAAAGTAGGTGTGAAAGCAGAAGCAGGTATGACTGGCTCTGTAGCACACGGGGGAGGGAACTTTTCCGCTGTTAACAGAGAAGCTATGCTCGGTAGGCTGGAAACGGAGCAATGGGATCTGCTCGTCATCGGAGGAGGTATTACCGGTGCGGGCATCGCGCTCGACGCCCAGTCGCGAGGAATGCGTGTGGCGCTTGTGGAAATGCAGGATTTTGCGGCCGGAACTTCCAGTCGATCGACGAAGCTTATCCATGGCGGTCTGCGCTACCTCAAGCAGTTAGAGGTGCGGATGGTCGCCGAGGTTGGCAGGGAGCGATCCGTAGTTTACGAGAACGGTCCGCATGTGACGACCCCGGAATGGATGCTGCTGCCGATTTACAAAGGAGGTACATTCGGCAGATGGTCCACCTCGCTTGGTCTGGCGCTGTATGATCGGTTGGCCGGCGTTAAGCTGCGGGAGCGGCGGCGGATGCTGGGAGCTGCCACGACTGCGGAGCGGGAACCGCTGCTGCGCCGGGAAGGTCTGAAGGGCGGCGGATACTATGTCGAGTACCGTACAGATGATGCCCGGCTGACGATCGAGGTGGTCAAAAAAGCAGCCGAGCTTGGCGCCCTCGCCGTGAACTATGTCAAGGCGGAGGAGTTGCTTTACGAGGACGGCAGCACCGGGGGCAGTGAGAGGGCCGGTGAGCGGACAGGGAACGTCCGAAGCAGGGATGCCCATGCTGCCGGAAAAGCTGAACTCAGCGGCCGTGCGGCCAGCGGGCGACGGCTCTGCGGCATCAAGGCTGTCGATACGATCAGCGGCAGGAGCTTCATCATGCGTGCACGCCGTATCGTTAATGCGACCGGCCCTTGGGTCGATGGAATCCGCGAGCTGGACGGCTCCCGCAAGGGCAAAACGCTGCGTCTGACCAAAGGTATCCATCTCGTTTTTGACGGGGCGCGCTTCCCGCTGCGGCAGGCGGTCTATTTTGATACGCCGGACGGGCGGATGATGTTCGCCATCCCTCGGGATGGCAAAACTTATGTTGGTACGACCGACACTGACTACCACGGCGATGCGACCCATCCGCGGATGACAGCGGAGGACCGCAAGTATGTAATAGAGGCGGCAGCTGTTATGTTTCCAAGCCTTGCTTTGACCGAGGCTGACGTAGAGTCGAGTTGGGCAGGTGTCAGACCGTTAATCTACGAAGAAGGCAAAAGCCCATCAGAAATATCACGGCGGGATGAGATTTTCCACTCGGAATCGGGATTATTCACGATTGCCGGCGGCAAGCTGACCGGCTATCGCAAGATGGCCGAGACGGTTACGGACCGTGTCGCTGGGGAACTGCAGTCGGAGGGGCTCGGACCGTTCGGCCGCTGTCATACACGGACGATGCCCATCTCCGGCGGCGATGTCGGCGGAGCAGCCGGGTTCGCTGCGGCAACCGCTGCCGCAGGGGAGCGCGGTCGGCAGCTTGGCCTTGGTGCAATGGAGGCGGAGCGATTGGCCGTGCGTTATGGGAGTAACGCGGATGCTGTACTGCAACTGCTACCATCCGACGAACGCAATAGGCGCGGAGGCGCATTGCCCGGATCTCTTAGCAGTCAAGCCGGGCCCGGCACAGTCGCCGGAAGCGGTGAGCTGCCGCGCTCGGTACATGCGGAGCTACTTTACGCCATCCGGCATGAGATGGCAGTCAAGCCGGCGGATTTTTTGATCCGCCGGACTGGGGCGCTCTTTTTTGACCGGGCAGCCGTGATGAAATGGAAGGAACAAGTCGTCCGCATCATGGCGGAGGAGCTTGGCAGCTCGGTACGCCAGAAACAGTCTTTCCTTCAGGAGCTTGAAGTGGAGCTAAAGGCGGCCGTTGATCCGATTAACTGATCCAATTAGCTAGTGTTTCGCACATAAAAAGAGGCCCGCCTTATAGGCGGGCCCAGAGAGAATATATGAATAAGGGGGGTCTGAAAGTAAGTATAAGCCGCATAAATGAAGTCTAGCTGAAGGTAATATTACAAATAGATTACATCTTTGAAAATAAAGTTTCAAAGACCCGACTAGCCCGAATTCGGAGGGAAGCTATGAATAAGCGGAGGCATTGACTCCGCATATTTTTTAGGTGAAAGCCCTTCCATCTTTTTAAATAACTTGCTGAAGTAGAACAGGTCGGGGATTCCTACCCCATCGGCAATTTCTTTGATCGTAAACTTATGCAATCGAAGCAATCGCTTTGCCTCCTCGATTCTCAGACCGAGCAAATATTGGGAAACGGATTGTCCTGTCGCTTGTTTGAAAAGAGAGCCAAAATATTTAGGAGAAAGATTGGCTCTTGCGGCTAACATAGGCAAATCGATTTTTTGCGTGTAATTCTGTTGCATAAATTGAACGGCTTCCAGCATCAAATCGGCATGGGAATTATGAATTCGTATTCCTTCTTTAGTCGTCAGCTCCTGATGAACAAGCCCTAACAGTCGCAGCAGGGAGGACTTTAGCCAAATATGGGCATCGGCTCTCGACTCATTAAAGTGTAAGACCAACTCCTTGAACGCTTCATGAAACGAATGCGTTCGGCTTGGCGTCATACGCTCAGGAATATCCAAGTCCATTAATTCAGCATATGGACGGGCTTTTAGCCAATTCACATCTGGAATGATCTCTCCTTGCCTCCGGCCTAGATAGACGGAAGGGGAGAAATCGGTTGATTCACCAAGAAACATATAATCGAAGTGGACGGCAAAACAGTGCATCGGCTCCTTTTCGAATACATACATCTCATTCAGCTTATGCGGGCGTATGTACAACAAATCTCCCGGCTCCATCGGATACTTATTGTTTTCGATTCTCAGCCAGCCTGATCCGCTGACCACAAATATAAACTCATGATCATAAATATATCGTTCGTGGAGATGAGCTCCTGGATGAACGACGACCTCGTGAATAAATCTGACATAAGGGGATAACGTTTTGTAGTCGACTCGATAGATGTTGGCCATTGCAATCACATCCTAGTCTTCGACTTTATTCTAAGTTGAATTAAACCATTAATCCGAGGTGGCATCAACAAGCATTTTCACATTCGACTTTATTACAAAAACTTCCGAATTCTCTCCATCCTCCTTTGATTAATCACCTTGTATGATAGGGGCATATCACAAGCCAAGGAGGCTACATTGGATGGGTACCCCTGCAGCACAGATTACCGATGAACAGGTTTCTTTTTATCGCGAGAATGGATTCGTCAAAGTAGAAAATATGCTTACGGGCGAAGAGCTGGAACAGCTTCGGGAGTATCTGGAGGAAGCGATGCAGGAGGATAGCGGCCGTTCTGTAAAGACCGACAAAAATGGTGGCGCTTACTTCCGGGTGTTGAATCAGAAGGTGAACACCTGGAGAGACCATGGCGGAATGGGCAAATTCAGCTTTCATGAAAAGTTTGCGAAGGCCGCGCTCGATTTGACCGGGTCCAATGAAATCCGCTTTTTCCATGACCATGGACTTTGGAAAATGCCAGGTGATTCTAAACCAACTCCTTGGCATCAAGATACTCCCTATTGGCCGGTCAATGAGGCTGAGCGGGGCATGCTTTCCATCTGGATCGCCTTGGATGACGTCAATGAGCAAAACGGCTGCATGGCTTTTGTGCCCAAGTCGCATAAACTCGGGAAGTTAACCGGAATTAACTTTTTGGAGCCTCAAAATATATTCGATTATGTAGAGGGCGGGCAATTGGACGATCAAAAACCTGTTGTTGTACCGCTTAAAGCAGGCAGCTGTACGTTTCATAACGGATTGACGTTCCACTATGCACATGCGAATGTGACCGACCGTCCAAGACGCGCATTAGCCATTATTTATATGCCTGATGGGATCACGTATAACGGGAATGGTCATATCGTTACGGAGGGATCGAATTTGAAGAAAGATCAGCCATTTAAAGGGCCATTATTCCCGCTGTTGGTGAAGCGCCATGCCTAATTCAACGATCAGCCTTCATCTCGTGCCGGGTTGGGCGAAGCTTCCGGAAGACGTTGCGCTCGGATTTACGCATGGTATCGCCGTAGATTCTCAAAAGCGAGTATTTGTTTTCAACATGAGCCAGCATGCTGTGGCCGTGTTCGATTCCTCGGGACAGTTTTTGCATTCATGGGGAAGCGATTTTGCAGCAGGGGCTCACGGCATGCATCTCCGCAAGGAAGAGGATGGCCAAGAGTACTTGTACTTAACCGATATTTCACGCCATCTGATCGCTAAGTACACGCTGGATGGGGAAGAAGTATTTACGGTAGGCGTCCCGCCGCTTCCCGATCTCTACCCGACGCCGGGGCATTATATGCCGACGGACATCGATGTTGCCCCGAATGGCGATATCTACGTGGTAGATGGATACGGACAGTATGCGGTTCATCGTTTTGACCGAACGGGTCGATGGCTGCAGCACTGGGGTGGCAAGGAAGGTGCCGAGCATGTCTTACACGAGCCCCATGGATTAGGGATCGATACCCGTCCAGAGGAGCCCATCGTATACGTTGCAGACCGACGGAACCAGCGCTTCGTTGCTTTCCAACTCGATGGCACCTTTATTGAAACTTATAGCGGTGATTTCCTGCTTCCTTGCGACTTGGTTCCCTTTGGTAAAGACGGATTTATCCTGCCGGACCTGAACGGCCGAATTACGATTACGGACGGCAGCTTCCAGCATTCCGCGCATACGGGCGAAAACCCCTCCATTTGGCAAGTTCCTGGATGGCCCGGCATCCCCCCGGACAATTGGGTGGACGGACGTTTCATCTCTCCGCATGGTTTATGTGTAGACGATGACTGTGTGTTTGTAGTTGAATGGGTGCCGCAGGGCCGAATTACGAAGTGGGAAGTAAGATGGAACTAGTTATATAAGACTGCCAAGACTGCCAGATGACTCTGGCAGTCTTTTTGTCGTTCTCCCAGATTGTCAAACTGGTGTAACACAACCTGATTAGACTTATCCTATGTGATCGGAAACGAGCCATGGAGAGATGGAGGCAAGATGAATTATGGATAAAACGATTTTAGTGACCGGCGGTACAGGCTCATGGGGAGTGGAGCTGGTCAAACAGCTGTTGCTGACACAACCGAAGGAAATTCGCATTTTCTCTAGAAACGAATCGCTTCAAGTACAAATGCATCGCGAAATTGGTGACCCTAGGCTGCAATTCGTGATTGGCGATATCCGGGATAAATCGGAATTAATGATGGCTTGTTCCGATGTAGACGAAGTCTATCATTTGGCGGCGCTTAAACATGTCCCAATTTGTGAAGAACAGCCGGAGAGCGCACTTAAGACAAACGTAATGGGGACGCAAAATGTGATTGATGCTGCCATGGAAAGCGGCGTGCGGAAAGTCATGTATGTATCTACGGACAAAGCTTCTAATCCTAATAGTACCTACGGCATGACTAAAGCATTGGGTGAAAAGCTTATTTTATCCGCCAATGTTAGGTCGGCTGGAACTACATTTGCGTGTTTCAGAAGCGGCAATGTGCTCGGTTCCGCCGGAAGTGTCATTCCTTTGTTCCAGCGGCAGCTCAAGGAAGGCCATGATCTTACTGTGACCGATCCCGGAATGACGAGGTTTTTCCTAACCTTGGGCAATGCGGTTCAAATATTGCAGGTAGCTATGGAGAGCAGCCAAGGTGGAGAAATCTATATCCCGAAAATGGGAGCATGCAATATTTCTGATCTAGCTCGGGTGATGATTGAATACTCCGGCTCCAGCATCGCCAATATCCGATATGTAGGTATTCGTCCAGGAGAGAAGCTGCATGAAACGTTGATCACGGAAACGGAAAGTAATCATGTTGTTGATCAAGATGAGCGATATTTTGTCATTATGCCCCCGTGTTCAAGCGGTGAACAGACAGTGGATGATGGACAACGCAGTGAGCTGGCCCGGCGAGGGTATCATTCGGACGATTGGAAGATGTCGCAGGAAGAGATCGGACAGTTGCTTCATCAAGGTGGGTTTTTAGCATGAAACGAAAAATAGTCCTTACGGGAGGCGGTTCGGCCGGACATGTAACGCCGAATCTTGTCTTGATCCAGCGATTATTGGAAGAAGGCTGGGAAATCCATTATATTGGCTCCAAGCATGGAATCGAGCGTCAATTGGTCGGTGGGCTTGATGCGGTCCAATACCATTCGGTTTCCACGGGAAAGCTGAGACGATACTGGTCTTGGGAAAATGTATCGGATTTTTTCAAGCTTACACTCGGCATCTTACAAGCGATATTCCTTATGTTGCGGATCAAGCCGGACGCTATGTTTTCCTTGGGAGGTTTTGTGGCGGTTCCAGTTGTTATTGGCGCCCGCTACAAAAGGGTCCCGATTCTTATTTTCGAGCCTGATCTGTATCCGGGTCTAGCCAATCGGATTTCTAGCCGTTTTGCCCGAGTTATAGGTACGACCTTTGCGGGAACGTCTCAGATTTACTGGATCAACGATAACAGGACCATGCATATAGGACCTATTTTAAGAGAGGAACTGAAGCTGGGGAGCAGGGCGAGAGGCATTCAGCGACGCGGATTTGACGACGACAAGCCTATTGTTCTTATTATGGGAGGCAGCCAAGGTGCGGAACGAATTAATCGTATCGTCAGAGAAGCACTGCCTGAACTGTTGATGAGCTATCAGGTCGTTCATATTTGCGGGGTCGGTAAAATGGATCCTTCCTACGATCGGTTTTCAGGTTATATACAGCTTGAATATGCCCATGCTGAGCTTCCCGATCTGATGGCAATGGCGGATATGGTTGTTTCGCGGGCCGGCTCCAATGCGATTCATGAATGGCTGCATTTACGAAAGCCTATGCTCCTTATTCCACATGTGATCGGCGGTGCACGGACAGGCCAACTGCTGAACGCACACCATTTTCAAAACGCGGGATACGCTGAGCTTCTATATGAGGAAGAGCTGACAAAAGCGGCATTTCTGAGCGCGGTAGACGCCGTTTATCGTGACCGGAAATTATATTCGGCCCGTATGAGTAGGCACGAGACGGATGGGGCTGCTGAAAAAGTGATGAGATTAATCGACAAAGAAGCTCGTTCGCAAAAGGCTGGGGCAACTATATGAGCAGCAAAATACCTAAAGTTTTACTTATAACCTTTACCATTATCGTCGTGACCCTGCTAACACTTGCTTATAACGATGCCATTTAAGCCGTTACGGCTGCTCAACTAGGTTTTTCCGTCGATAAGCGGCTGGAGTTGAAGCTGTTAAGCCCTTAAAAATTCGGTGGAAATGCGGAATGCTCATAAACCCGCATTTCTCCGCAATGTTGGCGATGCTCTCGTCGGATTCCAGCAGCAAACCTTTGGCTTGAATAATTCGTTTGGCATTCACATAATCGGTAACATTCATCCCTGTAAACTGCTTGAATACTCGTGAAAAATGAGGCGGAGAAACAGAAGATTTCTCGGCAAATTCGACCAAGCTATACGCTAGTCCAGGCTGCGCATCTATTTCAAGCAGGGCCCTCTTAATCCAAGAGGGTCCTATTCGTTTATCCCCTGCTCTAGGGGTAAAATGACGAGCTAGATGGCGGTTCAAATGTAATAACAGTCTTCCGAGCTCAAGACGAATTGACGCCCGATACCCTTCAAGCTGATCGGTTTGCTCCCTATGAATCCATTCCATAGAGCTTTCAACGCTTGAACGGACTGTTTCCGTCAGATCGAATTTATAATGTTTTTGGCCACGAGCGATATCGAAGCATTGCAACAGCGAGTAGGAATGATCGTAGATTTCTCCAGCGGCAAAAGCAGGCGTAAAAAAAATCGCCGTGGAAATAATCGGATTGAGCTCATCCGGCAGGGAGCGATGTACGGTATTGCCTGGAATAATGAACAGGTCCCCGCTTTTTTTCTCATACAGCGTGTTATCTATAAAAAAGGTACCTGTTCCTTGATGGATATAAACGAGCTCAAAGTGCTCGTGGAGATGATCGGGAAGCTCATCCTCAGGATGTTTGACATGCTGATGGATGATATGAAAGGGAAATAACGGATCTCCTATAAAGGGCTTGCGGAAGGGCTCCATACGGATCATCTCCAATGAATAAGTTCGTCCCATCATAATATCAAAATAGAGTACAAATATGAATATATAGATCATATCATTGTAAATTTTGATTATTTATAATGAGATTAACAGAAGGAGGAATGGAGATGCGAATCGACTCTCATCAGCATTATTGGCGAATTGAACGCGGTGATTACGGATGGATTACGCCGGACATCCCTGTTCTTTATCGGGACTTTTTGCCGGAGGATCTTGCGCCTCACTTAATGAAACATGGATTGGACGGCACGGTTGCCGTGCAGGCAGCGCCTACTTTAGAGGAAACAGAGTATCTATTCTCTCTCGCGGATCAGCAGGATTCCAACATACTCGGCGTGGTCGGCTGGTTGGATTTATTCGATCCCGCACATCGCCAGCATTTTGACCGCTTCAATAAACATGATAAATTCAAAGGCTTCCGTATCATGATTCAGGAAATGCCGGATTCCAGCCGAATTTTGGAGCCTGAATTTGTGGAAGCGCTGAAAGGATACGCAGCGGATGATGTTCCGGTAGATTTGCTGCTGTTGTCCCGCCAGTTGGAGCATACCGTTCAGCTTCTGAATGGGGTTCCAGGGCTGCGCGGGGTCATCGACCATATTGCCAAGCCTGAGATTAGCAACGGTGAAATAGACAATTGGCTGAAATCGATGAAAGAAATCGCGAAGCATTCCAATATCTATATCAAGCTATCGGGAATGGTGACGGAAGGCGATCATGGGAGCTGGAAACCGGAAGATTTCAAGCCTTATATCGGGCATGTATTAGAGCTGTTCGGGCCTGACCGGGTCATGTTTGGCAGCGATTGGCCGGTCTGTTTGCTGGCGGCAGAGTACGATGCCGTTGTAGCGGTTTTGCAGGAAGCAATCCCAGCTCATTGGGGAGAGGGCGAACGCGCCAAGCTGTTTGGTCTTAATGCGAAGGAGTTTTACAAGTTATGAGTTTGTTATTGAACCGGGCAGCGTTAGACGAGAGGGGCAGAGGCAGGCTGGACGAAGTTCAAGGAGCGCCGGTGACCATCCTGCAAATTGGCGAGGGCAATTTTCTGCGTGGATTCACAGACTGGATGATTCAAGCTTGCAGAAACCAGGGATTATTCTCAGGAAGCATTGCGGTGGTCCAGCCCCGGCCATCGGGAAGGGCCAAAATCGAGAAACTGGCCGCACAAGACGGCATGTACACGCTTGTTACCCAAGGGCTGGAAAATGGCCAGGAGGTGTGTCGGAAGGAAACTATTGGGGTGTTCTCGCAAGCTTTCGATCCCTATTCGGAGTGGAAGCGTCTACTCGAACTAGCAGCAAGTCCAGAGCTTCGTATCGTCATCTCGAATACAACGGAAGCCGGACTCGTATATCGCCCAGAGAAGCTGACGGGAGGACCGATCCAATCCTACCCTGGAAAAATAGCCTACTTGCTGTATGAACGCTATAAAACGTTCCTTGGTGATCCTGAGAAGGGGCTGATTCTGCTTCCATGCGAGCTGCTTGAGCGGAACGGGGATGTACTGAAGGCTGCAGTCCTGCAGTATTCCAAGGACTGGAAGTTCCCGGCCGCATTCCATGACTGGATTAAACAACATAATCGTTTCTTGAGCTCGCTTGTCGATCGCATTGTACCTGGATATCCGGAGGAAGCGCAAGCTGAAGCGTGGTTCCACGAGTGGGGGTACCGCGATGAGCTGCTGTGTACCGCGGAGCCTTATCATCTATGGGCGATTGAGGCCGAGCCTGAGCTGGAAGCCATTCTTCCGCTGCGGAAGGCCGGGTTGAACGTTCACTGGACGGATGATTTGAAGCCGTTTCAGCAACAGAAGGTTCGCATTCTCAACGGCGCGCACACATGGATGGCTCCGCTGGGCATTTTGCATGATATCGAGCATGTCCGGGCGTTCATGGAACATCCAGAGTTTGGCGCAGCGGTGCGAGAGACGGTATGGAGAGACATTCTTCCGACCTTGCCCTACGGGGAAAATGAGCTTAAAACCTACGCGGACAGCGTATTCGATCGCTTCGGCAATCCTTACATCCGCCATCGGCTTGCCGATATTGCCATGAACTCGATGGGCAAATTCAGCGTCCGGCTTATGCCGACCCTAGCTCATTACGCTGAGTCGGGAGAAGCGATACCTGCGAGGCTTGCCCTTGGCTTGGCGGCGCTGCTGCGTTATTACAAAGTAACCAAGGGCTCGGATGGCGAATTCACGGGGACGTCGTTGAAGGGTATCCGTTATGTCGTTCGAGACGACTCCAACGCCCTTGATCGGATCGCTGGCCATTGGCAAGCCGCAGGCGCATCAAATGCCGACGCTATTGGAGCCATCCTTGCTGACAAGGAGCTTTGGGGCAGTAGTTGGAGCGGATTGGCGGAATCGGTCATTGTACAATCGGAAGTTCTGGAAAGGGGAGAGGGGAATGAATGATTGGCTTCGCTTGTCGGATCAGGATGGGGTTGTCATTGCGCTTCGGCCCATCGCTTCCGGTGAAAGTATCGTGCTTGAGAACGAGCTTGTTGTTACGATCCGCGAGGATATTCCTAAGGGTCATAAAATACTGACGGTACCAACTTCGCTCGGACAGGATATATACAAATTCGGATATTCCATCGGCAAAGCCAAGGAAGATATCGAGGCAGGATCATGGGTGCATACCCATAATCTACGGACAGGGCTTGGTACCATTCTTGAGTATAGCTACGAGCCGATCGCGGAGCAGGAGCAGGAGCAGGAGCAGGAGCAGGAGCTGGCAAGCGAGGTCCCGATGTTCCAAGGGTATGTCCGACCGAGCGGCGAGGTTGGCATCCGCAATGAAATCTGGGTCATCAACACGGTTGGCTGCATCAACAAAACTTGTGAGATTTTGGCTAAGCGCGGAAGCGATCTTGCCCGGGCGCGGATCGACGGTGTGTTCCATTTTGCCCATCCATTCGGCTGCTCACAGCTTGGCGATGACCTTCAGTTCACACAGAAGCTGCTCGCTTCGCTGGTTAACCATCCCAACGCTGCGGGAGTGCTTGTCGTCGGACTCGGCTGCGAGAACAATGGGATCGAGCTGTTCAAAGAGGCGATCGGTTCTTATGACGAACATCGCGTCAAGTTTATGAGCGCCCAGACCGAAGAGGATGAGCTGGAAAAAGGTTTGGAACTGATCCAAGAGCTGGCCTCCTATGGGGCGAGCTTCAAGCGGGAGCCGGTGCCTCTTTCTAAATTAAAGATTGGCTTAAAATGCGGCGGTTCCGACGGTTTCTCCGGCATTACGGCGAATCCGCTCGTCGGCTCAATATCCGACTCCTTGATCAAAGTCGGCGGCACGGCGATTCTCACCGAAGTGCCAGAGATGTTCGGCGCGGAGAAGATCCTTATGGATCGTGCTGTCAATGAAGGCGTTTTTGAGAATATCGTCACTCTCATCAACGATTTCAAGCAGTATTTTATCCGTCATGGTCAAGAAATCTATGAGAATCCCTCTCCTGGCAACAAAGCTGGCGGCATAAGCACGCTGGAGGAGAAGTCGCTCGGCTGCACTCAGAAGGGCGGCAGAGCTTTGGTGCAGGATGTTGTGAAATACGGCGAGCGAGTCCGTCAAAACGGGCTCAATTTATTGGAAGCGCCGGGAAATGATCTCGTTTCCGTGACGGCTTTATCGGCGGCAGGTGCTCATATCGTCTTGTTTACGACGGGACGCGGCACGCCGTTCGGCGGACCCGTTCCTACGGTGAAGATTGCTACCAATTCGGATCTTGCGCGGCATAAAAAGAACTGGATCGATTATAATGCCGGACAGTTGCTGGAAGGCAAGTCGATGCCGGAGATGAGCGAAGAATTAATGAGTTACCTCATTGAGCTGGCTTCCGGCGAGCGCAAAACGAATAACGAGCGGAATGGGTTTCGTGAAATAGCGATATTTAAGGACGGGGTGATTCTTTAATGAAATACCGCAAGCTGGGAAAAACGGGCCTGGATGTTTCCACACTGAGTTTTGGCGCTTCATCGCTCGGCTCCGTTTTCCGGAACACAGATGATGGCGAGGCCATCACGACGGTACATGCTGCCGTAGATTCAGGCATCAATCTGATTGACGTGTCCCCTTATTACGGGCTGACAAAGGCCGAGACGGTGCTTGGCAAAGCGATTCAACAAATCCCGCGTGACAAGTTTTTGCTTTCTACAAAAGCAGGGCGTTATGGAGCGGATGAGTTCGATTTTTCGGCGAAAAGAATTACGGCAAGCGTTGAGGAAAGCTTGGCGCGCCTTCATACGGATTATATCGATGTGCTCTTCCTGCATGATATCGAATTTGTGCCGGCAAACATTATCATCGAGGAAGCTATTCCGGCTTTGCAGCAATTGAAACAGCAAGGGAAAATCCGCTTTACCGGTATTTGCGGCCTGCCTTTGGAGCTGTTCGAATATATGCTGCCAAAGGTCGACGTTGATGCGATTATTTCGTATTGCCATTATTCCTTGAATGACACTTCACTCTTGAATCTGCTGCCATTGCTGGAATCCAAAGACATTGGCCTCGTAAATGCCTCCCCTCTGTCGATGGGTCTGCTTGGTATGCGTGGAGCGCCCGACTGGCATCCAGCAAGTCCGCAACTAAAAGCGGCATGCAAAGCAGCTGCTCAGTTCTGCGAGTCGCATGGCGAAGATATTGCCAAGCTTGCGGTGCAGTTTTCCACTTCCAATGAGCTTATTCCTACTACACTCGTCAGCACGGCGAACCCGGTGAATATCGTCAAAAACGCCATGTGGGTCGATGAGCCAATCAATAAAGAGCTGCTTAAAGCAGTGCAAGAGCTGTTAGCTCCTGTATTAAATGAAACCTGGGTCAGCGGAAGACCCCAATACAACACCAAAATTCAGTTAAACGAAGGCGGGCATTAAAGCGATGAAGGGTATTGTATGCGAGGCGGTCGAGTCGTTCCAGTATCGCGATGATTTGCCGGAACCAGAAATGTTGCCGGGAGAAGCAATTGTACAAATTCGCAGAGTCGGGATCTGCGGAACCGATCTGCATGCCTTTAAAGGCAATCAGCCGTTTTTCTCTTATCCTCGTATTCTGGGCCACGAGCTGTCGGGTACGATTGTACAGGTAAACGAGGGTCAGCATGGTCTACAGGTGGGAGATCAGGTCGCTGTTATCCCGTATTTGCACTGTGGAATCTGTGTAGCTTGCCGCAATGGAAAAACGAACTGCTGCACCTCGATGAAGGTGCTTGGCGTTCATACGGACGGCGGAATGCGGGAGCGGATTGCCGTGCCGACTTCGCATCTGATTCGGACGGATGGCTTGACTCTAGATGAGTCGGCCATGCTGGA
Source organism: Paenibacillus herberti (assembly GCF_002233675.1). GTDB lineage: Bacteria > Bacillota > Bacilli > Paenibacillales > Paenibacillaceae > Paenibacillus_O > Paenibacillus_O herberti. The sequence goes on from NZ_NMUQ01000003.1 coordinate 498,456, forward strand.
GCCCCTGGCGATTGGCGCTCATGCTGTTCGCCGCTCCAAGCTGACGGCGGGTGAGACTGTGCTCGTAATCGGCGCAGGGCCGATTGGGCTAGGTGTAATGGCTTTTGCCAAATATGCGGGGGCCAAAGTTATTGCGATGGATGTCAACGACGAGCGCTTGGCTTTTTGCCGCTCATGGGCTGGCGTCGACGATATCGTTAACGCATCCAATGGAGCTGCGGAGCAGCTCCAGCGTTTGACAGATGGCGATTATCCGACGATTGTGTTTGATGCTACAGGCAATTCCAAGTCAATGGAAACGGCATTCTCTTATGCGGCTCATGGCGGTACATTGGTCTATGTAGGCTTGGTGAAAAATGATATCTCGTTCAACGATTCCGAATTCCATAAGCGGGAAATGACTCTTATGGGCAGTCGCAATGCGACTAAGGAAGATTTCGACCGCGTGCTGGAGGCGCTTAAAGCTGGCGGCATCGATATCGGACGGTATGTCACTCATCGCGCCAGCTTCGAGGAGATGGTTGGACAGTTCGACGTTTGGCTGAACCCTGCCTCGAAGGTCATTAAGGCGATTGTAGAGCTATAACCGAAAGCCATGAAACTTAACTCCTAGGGTATTGTTGTCCTTGAGGTTAACCTCTATAATAGGGAGAGGACAAGGGGGCGATTGCAGTGGAAGAAACGTTGAAGGAATTAATAGGCGTTATAAAAGGCATGAACACGCGTCTCGAAAGCATTGACGAGCGACTCGGGTTGATCGATGGAAGACTCGATTCGCTTGAAGGTAGATTCGAACTGGTGGAAAGCAGACTCGATTCGCTGGAAGGCAGATTCGACTCGCTGGAAGGCAGATTCGACTCGCTGGAAGGCAGATTCGATTCGCTGGAGGGCAGATTCGACTCGCTGGAAAGTAGATTCGACTCGCTGGAAAGTAGATTCGAGACGCTGGAAAGTAGATTCGAGACGCTGGAAAGTAGATTCGAGACGCTGGAAGGCAGATTCGACTCGCTGGAAGTTAGACAAGCCGAAGGATTTCGCCAAACGAACGAACGCTTGGATCGTATCGAAAAGCGCCTAGATTTAACGTTTCAGCAAGTCGCTGCAACCGCCGAGGACATTACGACATTGAACTCGTTTACCGAACGGCTGGACGCCCAGCACAATCTGATTGCCAAGATTGAAGAATCGGTCGAGATTTTGAAAGTCAAAGTCCAATATTAAGCAATCCTCCTCCCCCCCCTTTTTTTTCCTACTCGTTTATCCCATATCGAGCCAGTGCCTTCAAGGCGCTGGCTCTTAGTTCATTTTGCAGCGATATTCCTTCCAGTACCCGCACCCGCTTGCCGAGAAAACGCAGCTTCAGCAGTAAATAGCCAGACTCATCCTTTTGATAAGTAACGGTGATCCGATACATTCCACTCTCCGCATCATAGTGTACTTCCTGCTGAAAACAAGACAGGGCGTACAGAATACGCGACAGCTCCCGGTTATATCGGGGCAATAGTTCAATAACTGCATTGGCGCGACGGCGCGCTCTAAGAGCCGCAATGCGGCGGTCGAGGCGGTCTGCTTCTTTCGGCGGCATGGGCATTGGCTCCACGCCGTGCATACGCGACAGTCGAGTTCGCATGAGAGGGCGGCCATTTGCTTGAAGCCAGAGCAAATACCATTCTTTTGTGGACATCGCATATTCGAGACGATAGGGATAACCAAGCGCGTGATGGCGAACAAGGCCTCCTTTGCCCTCACAAGTAATTCTCATGCCGCTGCGGCAGCGGATCAACTCAGCCAGCTCCGGCAGGTAAGGGGCGTATAATCGCCGCTCACGACTGCGGGCTTTTTCTTTCAAATGGGCGAGAGATAACGGTTCGTCCTCCTGCAACAACAGTTGCAGCTTATCGAATGCTGTTGCACCGAGGAAGGAAGGAGCGGTGTGATGCTCCAGCATGAGCCGCAGCCAGGAGCGTTCCCCGCTTGTGACGGCGAGCGCACCGCTGTCTGCCAGACGCCGACTTAACTCGTGATTATGCACTTTATCAAACAGACTCATAGATTTTCGCAAGCTCCTTCCATTCCTCGATCATCTCCTGCCTCATCGCTTTAGGCTCCAGCACCTCACAGCTCGATCCGAAGCTGCGCAGCCACGGCCGGATTTCCCTCGTTCCATTCACTTCAATGTGGAACAGGAACGATCCCGATCCCTCTTCGCTAATGATTCCGCTCTGCCCTTGCAGCAGCACTCGTTCGCGGATGAAGTTGTAGCGAGCACCCTCCGGTTGGAAAAAGCGCACCGATACACGAATCGGCGCTCCCATATCAACGAGCCAGCTCCAGCGGGTTTTCTCTTCAAGCTGCTCTCTTTTGAGCGCGACGAACTCCGGGTCGGCGGGCAAGCCCATCTCCAGGCCGCTGATCCCTTCCATGCGCCACGAACCGAGACCAACGGTTGGCTTGAAGCCAAGCAAATACCAGCGGCCATACTGATGGTCGTAAACGGTTTTGAGCGGCAGCATCGTTACTTTGCTGGCCGGGTTTTGCCGGACATGCAGCGGATTCGTGCCGCGTGCGACGTAGCGGCTGTCTGATTTAGGCGTTAAGTAATCGAATGTTACCTGTGAGCGTGTCTCGATCGCGGTGAGCAGCGGGTACAGATAAGCTTCATCGAGAATGCGGCAATCATAATGGTAGGCAAAACCAACGCCGAAGCTGAGACATTCCGCTTCACCAAGGCTGCGGCGGAGACTGTCCTGCAGGAGGTAACCGAGAACCGACGGGACGCGTGTACCAGCCATAACATGGACGAACAGCTCTAGCCGCTGCAGCTCCTCCGTTTCCAATTGGTTCCATAGTTCATTGCGCAGGCGAAAACGAAACGGCCGTTGGCCGCTGCGGGAGACGATACCGGCTTCTACCAGATAGGCAAGATCGGAGCGGATCGTTTTTTCATCGGGCAAAGCCGCTTCCTCCGGCATGGCGGCCCAGCATGCCTCTAGCAGCTCGGAAGCGGTCCAAGCTGCAGCGTTTCTAGCAGCAGAGCAAGTCGGATCGTTTCCGACTCCTTGAGTGATTTTGCACGAAAAAGGAACATGAGCATCGGGTCGCGCCCGCTCTCGCGCCTCGCCTGCAACAGCTCCGTCAAGCCTGGATTGGGCGTCGTCGCGGCAGCAGATACGTCCAGCACATTTGACGCGTCGGAAGATGCCAAGGGGGAGCTCCCTGCAGCTACCTCTTTAAGGCGGCGCAGCGCCTTGTCTAGCGTGTGGACGGATATACCCAGTCGCTCGGCTGATTCCTTGCGGCTATAGCTGCCGCCCGTCAGCGCCATCATACGGAGCAGCTCGATCTCCTTGTCAAAGCTTTCCCTGGCCATGCGTTAATTCCCCCGATCGTCTGAAACCGAACGCTATTGATTCTACAAGAGTCGACGCGATTCCTCCCGATTCCATTTTTTGCACAATGAAAAAGAGCTTTGCCATACTTACGCCCTGTTCCGCCGTCACCCTGCCCGTTAAGATGAACCAGAAGGCAAGGGCAACTAGGCAGGGATTTCGGCCGCAGGCCATGTTCCGCAGTGCTGAGCGCGATGCGTCACGGCATGTTTTGCTAGTCTTCTCGTATTAAATTGATGCCCGGCCGCCCGAGCGGGCGGTCCGTGGCGGAAAACGGCATTAGCCGACCTCGAGAAATGGAAGGGCAACGATTCAGGTCCGGTCCCAGCCGCGCTAAATTAAGGCGGCAGCCGCAGATCAGCTATGCAACGCCGGGGCAAGCGGCGGTGAAAGTCCGGTTCGGACGGGAGCCCGAACACTTCAGGGGCAGCCCACAAGGTGTCTCCTGGAGAAGAAGGGCTGCCCTGGAAACCGGTACATTCCCGCAGATGCGCACCGAGCGTTCCGCTCGATTCGCGAGGGAGCGAGCTTGGATCGTACGCCACCATATCATGGAATGCAACGGTCTTAAGGACCATACGTATAAAAGGAGCTGGTAGTATGTTTAAAACTATAACGATTAAGCAGACAGAAAGAGGATTGTTGTACCGCAGAGGCAGTTTTGCCGGATTGTTGAAGCCGGGCACGATTGTGCTGAACCGCCTTCGCGGTGAAAGTGTTGTTGTCCATCGCATTGATGAGCCATTCATTCCGCCTGACGGCCCCCTGTCCGTCTACCTGCAGGACGAAGCGTTGGCGAAGCAGCTCGAGGTCATTGAGGTGCAGGATGCGGAATATGCTGTGTTTTATGCCGATGGTCGTATTAACAAGCTGCTGCACCCGGGCATCCATGCCTTTTGGAAAGGAGCGGGGGAGTATAGCTTTCTGCGCATTGACACGCGACAACCGGAGCTGGACTCTAAGCTGGGGTCGGAGCTGATCCAGTTCCTCAGGCCATACTGGAGTGTACTTGAAGTCGAGAGATGGGAGCGCGGCTTTCTGCATTTCGATCATGTGAGCCAGCGTGAGCTAGGTCCGGGACGATACCGTTTCTGGGATGGCCCGGTCAAGGCAAGCGTGCTGAAGGTGGACTTACGCCGTCAGCAGCTGGATCTGGTTGGTCAGGAGATGATGACCGCTGACAAAATCACGTTGCGGCTGAACTTTGTCAGTCAGTACCGCATCATCGATCCAGCGCGGACGCTGGACATCAAATCGTTGTCGGAGCAGCTTTATATCGCGCTGCAGCTCATTCTTCGCGACTACATCAGCGGATTGGAGCTAGATGCCCTACTCTCCTCCCGCGAAGATGCGGCGACAGCAGTGTTGGAGCGGCTGCGCGTAGCCGGCACGGAGTACGGAGTGGAGTTTTTGAGCGCGGGCATCAAGGACGTCATTTTACCGGGCGAGATTCGCGATATTTTGAACACAGTGCTGTTGGCGGAGAAAAAAGCCCAGGCTAACCTCATCACGCGCCGGGAGGAGACCGCCTCAACTCGCAGCCTGCTGAACACGGCTCGACTGATGGAGGACAATGCCACGCTCTACCGGCTCAAGGAGCTTGAGGTGCTGGAGCGGTTATTCGAGCGCATGGGCAGCGTCTCGCTGGACAGCGGCAGCGGTGTGCTGGAGCAGCTGGCTCGACTGACTAGCGGCTCGGGAAGAGGTTAATCCCAAGCAGAGGAATAAGCGCCGCGGGCAATGGACTGGAATGGATTTTTTAAGTCCCAGCATGCCCAGCTTCGCTTAAGTTACAACTCACAGTTCCCTTTTAACAGGGTATTGAGGTAAAAATAAACAGATAAATAAAGTCGAATCATGTATAATGGTGGAGGTATTTAGAAGCATAGAATTAATAAGCAAGGTAGAATGAAGAACAGAAGCAGAGATTCAAGCAGTATTGTACATAAGAACTGGGGGACGATTCGATGCAACAACCGCAACAACTGAGGCCGATGGGAATTGGCCGGATACTGGACCGCAGTTTCCAGCTTTATCGCACTCACTTTACAACTTTAGCTATTATCATGCTTGTCTTGTACGGGCCGATGGCCTTGGCCACAATGGGTTTATCGGGAGATAGCGGTAGTTCCTACTCTGGCATAATTAGTGGCTTCCAGGACGGCAACTTCGAAGAATATTTTAACACGGTGGACCCGGAAGCGCAGCCGATCACTGGATTAGCTATTTTTAGCTTGTTGGCCGCCCTCGTTATGATGCTGTTCCTCGGTCCGGTCTCGGTAGCAGCGGTCCTGCATCTGGTGCAGGCTCATCTCCCAGGCGAAGAAGTGCCCGGCCCAGGCGAGCTGCTGAAACGCGGGTTCCGTCGTTTCTGGCCACTTACGGGCAGTACACTGCTCTTTGGCGTTATTATATTCGGCATGTATTTGCTGGTAGTCATAGCTGCTGGGATAATTATTGGTTTAACGATGGTAGTAGGTGCATCCGGCATGGGGGGAACTTCTCCTGGAATGGTGCTTCTTATTTTTGTGTTCTTGCTGGCTATAGTGCTGCTTATTACCTTCTTCGTCATCCGTTGGGCGTATTATTTGCCATTTGTAGCCTTCGACGAGAGCGGCACTGGGCTTGGCTACAGCTGGCGCGTGACGAAGGGCAGCTTCTGGCGGTTGCTCCTGTTATATATCGTGCTAAGTTTGCTGCTGAGCATCTTCACCGGAGTGATTAGTCTGGGAACGACGGCTCTGTTCGGTGGAGGCACGCTAAATTACATTGTGAGTTCGCTTGTGTCCATTCTGATCGGCGCTTTATGGGTTCTCCCGTATGCGGTTAGCTTCTTCGATCTGCGTGTGCGCCGCGATGGATACGGCCTGGATCAACTGCTGAACGATGCCGATCCATATGGGGGTCAGACACCTCCGGCTCCGCCAGCATCATGGGGTGGATATGGAAGCTCCGAGCGGAACGATGGAACTGACAACAAAGAAGGTTCCGATGGAAGCGGCGGCTCTGAGGGCGGCAATCGTCCATGAATGAACGCCGTGAGCTGGAAGGCATTCTCGCTGGGGAGGAATATACCGCTTACCGCAAGGGACCGGGCTTTTCCCTCTGGGATTGGCTGCTTGAGGGGCTTGGACGGCTGCTGAAATACATCTTCCCCGGCCTTACGCCGGGTAAGGGGACGATCAGCGTGTTTGCCATCCTGATCGTGCTTGCTCTGGTTGGTTTTATCGTATGGATAGGCTGGCTGCTGTTAAATCGTCGGAGCCGTACAGGGCGGCTGCGATCCGGCGATTGGCTGGAGCCGGGTGAGGATAGCCGTTCCTGGCATTATTATGCGGAGCTCGGTGATCGGCACGGTGCGGAAGAGGACTGGAGAGACGGCATTCGAGCCGTCTTTCTAGCCCTGCTTTTCTATTTGGAGGAGCAGGGAGCACTGCGCGTCGAGCTTTGGAAAACGAATCGTGAGTATTTGGACGAGCTGTCGGAGTCGGGTTCTTCTCATATGCCTGCGCTCAAGGAAGCGATGGAGCTTTTTGAACGGATATGGTACGGCAAACTGGAAGGCTCGCAAGAGCTGTTCGAGAGCATGCGAAACCTGCTCACCGAAGTTACGGGAGAGGGGGGACCGCGTTGAAAAGAAAATCCAATCGCGTCCTCTGGCTGCTTCCGGCAGCAGCTGCGCTTTTCTTGTTATTAGGACTGTTACTGGCCCGTCCTCAGCTTCCAGATGAGCCGGCGAATCTTAGCTCCTCAGCAGATACGGATGGTGTCAGAGCTTGGCGCGAGCTGCTGGAGAAGCGGAATGGCAATGTTGGAGAGTGGCGGCTTCGCTGGGAAGAGCTGCCGGAAACCGGCTCGAACCGACTGATGATTGCTGTTGGGCCTAACAAAATCGCTCCAAAGGAATGGGAAGCGATGGAGAGCTGGCTGCGTGCAGGGAACCATTTGCTCCTTCTAGATGATAGCGGCGAGGAGCCCCTAGACTGGATGCTGTCCGGCGGGAAGTCGGATGATGCTGATTCAGAGGAAGGGGCAGCTCCAGCGGAGGAGAAGGAATCAGAAGCTACTGACCAGAACGAGACGGATAGCGCCAGCGGCAAGGATGCTCCTCCACCTGAGAAACCTATTGAAGCGGAAGCGTTGGTTGGACCGGGGAGTTATGTAGCTGAGGTGTCAACAAGTCTGCGCATCCAGAGTGCGAGCAATGATGCCGAAACGCTGGTAAAGGATAGCGAAGGCGTACTTGCCAGCCGATTGAAGCTCGGAGAAGGCTCCGTTACCTTCGTGGTGGAGCCGCGCTGGATGCAGAACGGGGCGGCGCTTCGAGCTTCCCATACGGAGATTATGGCTGCTTTGCTGGCTGGCTCCTGGTCGGAGATTATGTTTGACGAGCAGCATCATGGATACACGTTGAAGCCGGGTTTGTTCGCGGTTTATCCTAACTGGTTGCTGCTGGCTAGCATTATGTTATTGCTGGCAATGTTGTTATGGCTGTGGAGCAGCGGCAAACGTTTCGGCCCTGTACGCATTCCACGGGAATGGACGGTGCGGCGCGGAGATGAGACGGCGCGGGCACTTGCCGCCTGGTACGAGCGGTTTGGCCTGATGGACGATGCGCTCGATCGGCAACGTAGACGGCTGCGTCAGCAGTTGTCCCAGCGCTGGGGACTGAGTCCTGCCGCAACGCCGGAGCAGGCTGCAGCAGCGGCACGCAGCCGCTGGAGTGAGCAGGATGCGCAGCGGCTGCAGCATGTACTTGAAGAACGGCCGATAGTCGCTAGCGGACGTAAGGCGGCAAGACGCGAATTTATAGCAAGATCTAGAGATACGAGCGAACTGGCGGCTCTGCTGAGAGGCAGCAGCCTGTCGGGAAGGGGAGAGAGACGTTGAAAAACTTGCTAGAATCGCTGGAGCAGCGAATTCATGGTCAAAATCGTAATATCCGGCTGCTCGTCACCGCGTTTGTCGCGGGTGGGCATGTACTGCTGGAGGGAGTGCCAGGACTCGGCAAAACGAGCTTGGCAAGGCAGCTTGCTGTTTTATCAGGCTGCAACTGGAGACGCATCCAGTTCACACCGGATCTTTTGCCAGGAGATATTACGGGTAGCGTTACCTACAACATGCAGGAGCAGAGCTTCGCGGTAGTGAAGGGACCTGTGTTTACAAATGTGCTGTTGGCCGATGAGATCAATCGTTCCGGACCTAAAACCCAAGCTGCTTTGCTCGAAGCCATGGAGGAGCGGCAGGTAACGATACAAGGTACGACTTACCCGCTGCCAGAGCCGTTTTTCGTAGTAGCGACGCAGAACCCGGTGGAATATGACGGTACATATCCGCTGCCGGAAGCGCAGTTGGACCGTTTCCTGTTTAAGCTGATTCTGGAGTACCCTGGGGAACAGGCGGAAGTTAACATTCTGCGGAATCATCGCCGTGCGGGAGGTCTCGCAGAAGTGACGCCGGAGCCAGTCATTACAGGGGAGCAGATCCGTGAGCTGCAGGGCCGCGTGGAAAACGTCGTTGTAGAAGAGGCGCTATATGCTTATACGGCTGTACTCGTTCGCGCGACGCGGGAGAGCGAAGGCGTGCAGCTCGGCGCGAGCCCGCGGGCAGGCATCGCGCTGCTGCGTGCCGCATCCGCATGGGCGCTGCTAGAAGGAAGAGACTACATGACGCCCGACGACATCAAAGAAATGGCGCTACCGGTGCTCCGTCATCGGTTGCTGCTGACGCCGCAGGCGGAACTGGAGGGGATGACCGGTGAAGGCATCATCCGGCAAACGTTGGCATCGGTTCCGGTTCCTCGCTAGGCTGCTGCGTCGCTTTCCGCTGCCAACCCGCCGTCTAGCGGGCTGGGCGGCGGTTGGAGCGGTTGCAACTGCTGGCGCTGGAGCTTTGGGCCTGCACTGGGTCGTCTTTGTGGCGTGGTGCGCAGCGCTGCTCGTGCTGTCGATCATCGATCTGGTACGGCTGCCGCGCGCACTCGCCTGGACGGTACGCCGACGGCTGCCGGAAAGCTCGGAGATTCGCCGGACATTCCAAGTTGGCTTAGACGCGGTTTGCCGCTCTAAGGCTCAACTTCTGGTAGAGTTGGCGGATGATATTCCGGGCTCTTTCCATCGGCCAGATGGACGAACGGTCGGCGGCCCGCTGCGCGGCTCTGCCGGGTTCAGCTATCGGCTCACCGCTGAGGAACGCGGCAATTATCGCTTCCGTGAGGTGGATCTTCGCTGGAGCGGCGGCTTTGGGCTTTGGTCGAAGCAGACGCAGCTGACGGTCGAGGATGATATCCGCATCGACCCGGACTTGTCCGGCGTGCGGGGCGTACTGGCATCCGCACAGGATTCTCTGCTGGTGGACGGCAAGCGCATCTATCGCCGCCAACGCGGCGGCACGGAGTTCGACGCGATTAGGGAGTATGCCGCCGGCGATGACATCCGCGAGGTGAACTGGCGGGCTACGGCACGCACCGGTCGGCTGTTGACGAATCTTTATCGCCCTGAGAAGGGCAAAACGCTCGTGCTGCTGCTGGACTGCGGCCGTCAGATGGGCGTGGAGCTGGACGGTCAGGTCAAGCTCGACCGCTCCCTGGAAGCGGCGCTGACTCTGGCCGCAGCTGCGCTGAGGCAAGGGGATCAGGTTGCTTTGATCGCCTACTCCAGCAGCGTGAAGCTGTTTATTCCGCCGGGACGCGGGCTTGCGCATCTGCAGACGCTGACGCGCTCAGCGAGTGGGATCAGCAGTGACTATGCGGAAGCAGGAACGTCCGTCGGGCTAGGATTTTTATTGAAGCGGATTCGCAAGCGCTCGTTTGCGGTGCTCTTTTCCGATATGGACCATTATCTGCATGATACCGAGCTGCTGGCGTACGCGGCCAAGGTTCGTAAGCAGCATCATCTGGTGCTAATGTCGCTGCAAAATCCTGTCATGCGGCAATTGGAAGAGACGCGTCCGGATACGCTCTCGGAGGCTTATGTGCAGAGCATCGCCGCATCCTATGCGTTGGAACGGCAGCTGCTGGTTCGTCGTATGGGCAGCACTGGCATCCCGATGCTTGATACAGCACCGGATCAGCTTGCTGTTAGTGCGGTTAATACGTATCTGGACATTCGTGATCGAGGCTTGCTGTGAGGATAGCCGCAAAGGAGATGCTTCATGGACACAACTGCTTTCATACGGCGCAATAAGCCGTCTTGGGCGGAGCTGGAAGCTCTGCTAGGCCTGCTTGGCAAGCGCAGCGCACGAGCTGAGGCTGCACAATTGGATCGCTTCGGGGAGCTGTATCGGACTGCCTCGGCGCATCTCGCTTATTTGCAAACGCATGCCCCGGCCAGCGAGGCGACTGTTCTGCTTAACGATCTTGTCTCTCGCTCACATAATCAGCTGCATGCGGGCGGAACGGCTGGAAAAAGCCATCCGCTGCGGTTCATGCTCTACGGCTTCCCGATGCTGATCAAGATGCGGATGCCCTTCATTTTACTGGCGGGATTGCTGTTTGGATTCGGAGGTTTGCTAGGTTATTTAGCCATATCGGCTAATCCATCTGTCATCCACGCGGTGCTTCCTGCCGGTATGGCGGATGGGGTTGATCCCTCAAGAGTTAACAGCGACCGAGGCGATATCAATAGCGCAATCATGTCGGCGGAGATTATGACGAACAACATTCGAGTGGCAGTGTTGGCCTTTCTTAGCGGTGTGACGCTGGGGTTCTTCACGTTATATCTGATGGTGTTCAACGGGCTGCTGATCGGCGCGCTTGCGGCTGTATTTGCTCAAACGGGATATACCTATACATTCTGGGCTTACATCCTGCCGCATGGTGTTATCGAGCTGTTGGCCATCTTCATCGCCGGGGGCGCAGGTTTTTATATGGGATATAAGTTTTTTGTACCCGGTGAGCTGCCCCGAGGGCTCGTTTTTGTCCAGTCCGCCAAGGAGTCGGCCTTGTTGTTGCTTGGTACGATTCCGCTTTTTGTCATCGCGGGCTTAATTGAAGGTTATATTACTCCAGCCGTGCTGCCGCTTTGGGTTAAGTATGCCATTGCCGGTCTGACTCTCGTTGCATGCGTGGCGTATTATTTGTACGGTACCTCGCGCGGCGCCCGAGCGGAAGGTGAGTCAGGGGCTGTCGGTGAGCGCGGCGGTATGCAGTTAGCTTTGGAAGGGAAAGGAACACCGTAATGTCCTTTTACACTCAGTTAGAAAAAGAAACCGTCCTGCTCACACCGGAACAGGTTCGCCTGCGTTATCGAACTGCCGGTCTCGGCAGCCGGGCGATTGCGCATCTTATCGATGTGTTGCTGCTGCTCGCTGCATCATTATTAATTGTGTTCGGCACGGCCGGAACCATTTATCTGCTTTCCTCAACTTGGTTCCCGAATGACGGATACGATTATCTGTTTGCCGGCATGTTTATCTTTCTTATTCTGTTTAATGTAGCTTATTTCATCGTCATGGAAGCCTATCGAGGCGGCCAGACGATTGGCAAAAAAGCGATGGGATTACGCGTGCTGCTGTCCACCGGCCAATCCGCGACGATTGTGCCGATCGTAATCCGCAATCTGTTTCGACTGCTCGATCTGTTGCCGATGGGATATTTTATAGGCAGTGTTGCGATGTTTTTCAGCAAGTCCGACAAGAGGGTCGGCGATATGGTGGCTGGCACGATTGTCGTCACCGAGGCGACCGCGGAGCATCGCAAGCGCAGAGCTCGCATCGACAAGCGGATTGCCCGCTTGCAGGCCAAAGGCCTGCTCTTGCCGGAGCTGGAGCTTGATGAGACTCGCCGCGCTTCACTGCAGGAACAGGACTGGCAGCTGCTCCAGGGCTGGGCCGAACGCCTCGATCCTAAGCCGCAGACTGCGGCGCAGGGGCTGGAGGAGCGCATCTGGATGCATTTCATTGTGAAGCTAGGGCATGAGCGTGCTCGGTATAGTGATCCGCGAGGGTACTTGGCGGCTCTATATTTGGCTGTTAGAGGGGATTGGGAGCTCTGAGTATTATTCGGTCGACTGCGGACGGAACTACGCTGCGTGAGGCGAACCGGTGATTCGGTCGACTGCTGGCGGAACTCCGCTGCGTGAGGCGAACCGGTGATTCGGTCAACAGCTGGCGGAACTCCGCTGCGTGAGGCGAACCGGTGATTCGGTCAACAGCTGGCGGAACTCCGCTGCGTGAGGCGAACCTTTCTCCGATTCCTCTGGAACGCGGATGCCCTGATTGCCCAACACACCAAGGTGTGGGCATCCGCCTTCCAAGAGGACCGCTGCCGCTTCTCCAAAAGGTTTCGCCTCCCTTCGCTGCACCGCCGCAGTCTTCCTCATGATGCTCCCACCCCCATTATTTTTTAATGGGGGTGTTTGCCGTCTTCCGCATACGTGGAAAGACGGCAGGCTTACTTGAAACCCGTCGAAAGCGGCCCCAACGGCCAAAGCAAGTAGTCGAAGCTACTTGAGCGCGCCGAAAGCGACCTAGGCGAGCAAAGCAAGTAGTCGAAGTTACTTGAAACCCGTCGAAAGCGGCCCCAACGGCCAAAGCAAGTAGTCGAAGTTACTTGAAACCCGCCGAAAACGACCTAGGCGAGCAAAGGAAGTAGTCGAAGCTACTTGAACTCGCCGGAAGCGGCCCCGACGAGCAAAGGAAGAAGTCGAAGTTACTTGAGCGCGCCGAAAGCGGCCTAGAGGAGCAAAGGAAGAAGTCGAAGCTACTTGAACGCGCCGAAAGCGGCCCCGACGAGCAGATGACCAAGAATTCCTTAGCGGAATTCAGAAGCGCTATTTGGCCGGAATGCATGTACATGGAGACTCTAACAACACTGAAATTAACTGAAACGCGTTATTCCTGTGAATATCGGTTTTTTAGGCAGAAACGCTAAATAAGCTCTCTCAGTTTCGTTAACTTAGAAAACGATTCCAGTTGCCGTAAATAGCACTTCTCCGTTTCGTCGTTATGAACATATTTTTAAAACCTGCCGTAGTTCTCGTGAACTGATTCATCTTCTCCGGGATCGTCCACATATACTTACATGATGGGAGTCAATTCCGGAAGGAGATGGGCTGATGAAGCATCGGATGGCGAACTTGCTGCTAGCTCTTTCGCTAGCTGTATCCATATATGTAGTAGAGGCAAGAGTGAATGAGCCTGCCCAGGCTGATCGGCTGGATACTGCGGCGGTTTTGGCCCAGTCTGGTGAGCGAGCAGGTTTAGATGAGCGATTGGAAGCTGAATTGCGAGCAGGGTCAGATGAGCAGTTGGAAGCAGAACTGCGAGCAGGAACAAGAGGCAGTCTGTCTCCGCCCGAGGCCGGAGACGAATCTGGCACAGATCGTAATGCCGAGTCAGCAACGGATGCGAGTGGCGAAGACAAGTCAGCGGCAGACGCGAGCGACGTTGAAAAGGTAGCAGCGGGCAGCTCTAGCGATGGGGTGGGTGTCGGCAACAATAGGCCAGCGGCCGAAACCGACCTCAAGGAAACCGAGGGAGAAGTCCGCTCTACAATTGTAGAGGCTGGCAGTTCCCGAGCGAAGCTTGTGGACGGTCTGGCGAAGGGGTTCCAAAGCAGGGGAGCGGAGTTTCAACTGACGTTCCGGGGAGAGCATGAGGAACTGGTGAAACTGATGCCGGATCTGGTGCAGCAGGCTCTTTTTCAGGATGATTATACTGCTTATGTCCTGAAATCCTATTCCTATAAGATTCAAACGGCACGCCAAACTTCTACGATTCGAATGAAGGCCGAGTATCGGGAAACTCCGGAGCAAACAGCAGAGGTGGCGGAGCAATCCAAGGCTATGTTGGCGAAACTTGTGAAGCCGGGGATGAGCGACGAGGAAAAGGTGCGCGCCATTCATGACTGGATCGTGCGTCATATTCGCTATGATGAGTCTTTGTCTCGTTATACAGCGTATGAGGCGGTGGAGCTGCGTTCCGCAGTGTGCCAAGGTTATGCGCTGCTCGCTTATCGGATGCTCAGCGATGCCGGGTTGGAGGTGCGGATTATCGAAGGAACGGTGGAATCGGGGGATCATGCCTGGAATTTGGTACGGCTGGACGGGAGCTGGTATCATCTTGATGCAACTTGGGATGATCCGCTCCCGGATCGCGGAAATGAGGTCAGCCACAAGTACTATCTGCTCTCGGACGCCGAAATTGGGAAGGATCATCAATGGACGAAGGATTACCCCAGGGCACCGAAGGGCTACGCTGATTAATTGAATCTTCCTTGGAACCTCCAGAGCAGCTCTCCTCGGTCAGCAACGGCTGATTCTGGGCTGCATAGGCATTTTGGTCTCATAGCTTAGGCAGATTGAAGAGCTGCTACATTGTTCTATAAAAGAAAGCCGCATCAGGTCACTCCCACGAGTGGGAAGCCTGATGCGGCTTTGTCGGTTAAATGGCGTTATTCCGCGCTAGTCTCGCCGGATTCTTTGCGGCGCATCGCCGTCATCTGCTGCCAAACGGACCCGGCAGCTTCTTCGCCGCGCTGGATGCGCTCCAGCGCCATTTGCGCCTGCAGCTGGATCTCGAATTCGCTGTCCTCGGCGGCTATTTTCAGCGCCTCCAGGGAGCTGTCGTCGCCGACTTCGTACAGGAAGCGAGCTGCGCGCCAGCGAACGAGCTTGTTGCGATCGGCCAGTGCAACGATCATCGCGCTAGTCGCAGCGGGATCGCCGAGATCCGACAATGTATCGCCGGCTGTGCGGCGGACGGAGGCGGAATTGTCGCCGAGCGCGCGGATCAGCAGCGGCAGCGTCTGCGGGCTCTCCTTCAGATCGCCGAGATAAACGACGGCCAGTCTGCGGATGCTCGCGTTCTCATCGCCGAGCGAGCGCTCCAGCAGCGGCAACGCGCTCTCATCCGATGCGAGACGGTCAAGCGCCGCGTAGCGGCTTTGCCAATCTTCTGCGGCCATGAGCGGCTCGGCTTCGGCTGCACTGAGCTGCGGAGGGCGAGCCGCTGTCGTGGCGAGCTGTTCGCCTGGACCGGCAGCAAGCGAAGCCTCTACCAGAGCATCCAGTCGCTCCGCTGTGTAGGAAGCTTCCAGCTCGCGGACAATCTCGGCGGCAATTTCCTCTGGGTCGCCGTAGCGCACGCCGAACTCCTCAAGCTTGCGCTCGCGGATCATTGTAGAGCCAGCGGCACGGGTGACCGCATCGGTAAATGCTTGAGGCATCGCCGCACGCGTTTCGCCATCGCCCATTCTGACGCGAATTTGCATGGGGATGCCGCGGAACATTTGGACGAGCACATGCGCTTCGCCGAAGCCGTTAGACGCATCCGGCCCGACTGCTGCACCGTCCACTTCCGCTTGAAGCAGCCGCCGTGCCTCCGCCAGAATGGCGGCCCAATCGGCATTCGACTTGCGGTCGAGTGCAATAAAGTCGGCTGTGCGGAACAGGCTACGGACGCCCGGGATGCCGAGCAGGCTGCGAAGCGGCTCCGGTGCAGAGTCCGGCTCGGCGGGAAGATAAGTATAACGACGTCCGCGCGGCAACGTCTCATCTACGTTTAATTTCATCGAGTTAGGACTCGGTGTTGGTTCAATCGAGATTAATTTCATTTTTCGTTCCTCCTGCTCAGGGGTAAATAAACGCAAGCTCTATTCTACTAGTGTAGCGCATTCCCTCAGGCGATGCGAATTGCATCAGCTTCGCTGGATTGTTATTGTAGGAATAGACTTTTAATCGACTATTTTCGCAGCAGTTTGTGAAAGGGTGAACCAAGATGGCCAAATCCAAATTCGGTAACATGGATCCCGTCGCAACGCAAAAGACTTCTAAGCACTTCAAGCGTTGGAGGCAGGAGAAGATATGGAATAGGCAGGATCGCGATTATTCTTTTACCGTGCCGAACAGCAAGCCGGATCTGGAATTCCTTCATCATAACCGCACGAAGCCGTCGCTGACCTGGATCGGTCATTCCACTTTTCTGTTGCAGCTGGCGGGGATTAATATCGTGACGGACCCTGTCTGGGCTGGCAAAATGGCGATGCAAAGGAGGCTTGCGCCTCCCGGGGTGCCGCTGGAGGATATGCCTCCGATTGATCTGGTGCTGGTGTCCCACTCGCATTACGATCATCTTCATATGAGCTCACTGCGCCGACTTGGCGGCTCCAAAACAATCCTTGTGCCGGCGGGGCTCGGCGCCAAGCTGCGGGGCAAGGGATTTACGCGTGTGCATGAGCTGCATTGGTGGGAAAGCTACCATTTTCGCGGCTTGAAGCTGACGTTCGTGCCAAGCCAGCACTGGGCGCGACGTAACCCATGGGACATGAACTCGTCCCACTGGGGGGGCTGGGTCATCCAGCCGGAGCATGGGCTAGATCATCAGCCAGGCGAAGCTACTCTCCATGGAGTGAGCTCGCATCCGCCTCAGCCTAAGCCAGCTCGCCCGGCCGCGTTCGGAAGTTCCACAGCCGAAGCTCCCGGCGGCATAGCCGCAGCAGGAGCAGCGCCCGGCAACGCCGGCCCAGCCGAAGCTCCCGGCGGCATAGCCGCAGCAGGAGGAGCGCCCGGCAGCGCCGGCCCAGCCGAAGCTCCCGGCGGCAGCGCCGATGCGGACGAAGGCCCGTTCGATCCGTTTCATCCGGATGCTCCGCGCCCGCATGCGGGACGGTATCCGACGGTTTATTTTGCAGGTGATACCGGGTACTTCAGGGGCTTCGCGGACATTGGCCGCAAGTTCCGCATCGATGTGGCTATGCTGCCGATCGGGGCCTACGACCCCGAGGAATTTATGGGTCCGCAGCATACAACGCCGGAGCAGGCGCTTCAAGCGTTCAGCGACACGCGGGCGCGGCTGTTCGTACCGATGCATTACGGCACCTTCAAGCTTGCGGACGACACGCCGCAGGAAGCTCTGGATCGACTGGAGAATGCGCGCCGCAGCAGCGGGATCGAGGCGGAGCATCTCGTGATGCTGCCCCACGGTGAAACCTGGCATATGAATAATTGAAGCCAAATTCGCACATAGACGCGCCACAAGTAAGCCTCGAACGCCCCGGTAGGCAATGCTATACTGAGTAGGATTTGTCATTCGACAGGAGGATAAGCAACTATGACTCAATCACCACTTCGCATAGGCATTATTGGCGCCGGAGGTATCGGCAACGTTCATATGGATACATTCAAAAAGATTTCCGAGGCTGAGGTCGTGGCAGTTACCGACACTTACCTTCCGCTTGCACAGCAAAGAGCAGAGGAACACGGCATTCCTACCGTGCATGAAGGACCGCAGCAGCTGCTGGAGGACTCCTCGCTCGACGCGGTTGTCATCTGCGTGCCGAATCAGTTCCATGCGGGACTGGCGATCGAGGCTTTGAAGCAAGGTAAACATGTCCTGCTCGAAAAGCCGATGGCAATCAACATAGCGGACGCCCGCGCCATTCTTGACGCTAAACACTCCTCCGGCAAGGTGCTGATGGTCGCGCATCAGATGCGCTTCAACGGGCTGAGCCGCGCGATCAAAGGAATGATCGATGACGGCAAGCTCGGACGCGTTTACAACGCGAAGACCGGTTGGTGGCGCAAAAAAGGCATCCCCGGCTGGGGCTCCTGGTTTACTCGTAAAGATATGGCCGGCGGCGGTCCGTTGATTGATATTGGCGTGCATATGCTCGACCTGTCGTTGTATCTGATGGGCAATCCGCGCCCGGTCAGCGTTTTTGGCACTACTTATGCAGAGTTCGGTCCTCAGCGCAAAGGTGTAGGCAACTGGGGAACTCCGAATTGGGACGGTTATTATGATGTCGAGGACCTTGCTACGGCCATGATCAAAATGGACAATGGAGCAACGCTTACGCTGGAAGTTAGCTGGGCGGCTCACTCCGCGGGCATAAGTGAAGATCCGTTCATTCACCTGATGGGAACCGAGGGCGGAGCCAGCTATGCAGGCAGCAACGGAACTTATGTCACGCATAATGAAGAAGGAGTCGTAGAAGAGGGCATCGTTCCGCTCGAGGGCGAGGAAGACCGGATTCTTTTGACTCGCCACTTCCTTGAGTGCGTCGCTTCCGGCAATGAGCCGATCAGCTCGGCGCTGACGGGCTTCACGAACAATCGCATTCTGGATGCGATCTATGAATCCTCTCGCACAGGCAGCGAGGTCAAGCTTAACTGGAACTGAGCAGAAGAAAGAGTAGCGGTGGCGCGAGCCGCCGTTTTTTTTACTATTAGTCTATCGGGTCAAATACCGGGTCGGAACCCCGTTCTTTCTCATAGTTTATAAATAGAATGTTCATAAACTATTAAGATACGGGGGCTTTAGAATGGGCTCTAAGTCAAGTTCCGGCATTATACTGATTCTGTTTATTCTGCTGGTCATCGTTACCGGTATCGTTTCCAACATCGTTTCCAAATTCCCAAGACAATCCGATGTTATTGAGGCACAAGGAGATGTTACCGGAACCACGCAAGGATTCGACATCATCAACAACACGAGAAACCACTCCTTTTTCCTCAGGGATACTTATGGAGAAAGAGTATCCCCGACCCCTTCTTTCATCATTCCTCCTAACGGCGGCATAACCCACTTTGAATTACCGACCAGGGCATTCACAACGACCAGAGTGGCTGCTTTATACGATGTGTATAACGATTTCGGAATAATCGTGGGTTACCTACAATTCACGCTTGAGAGTTTTTCCGGTATCACCGCAGAAATACTTGGCCCTGAAACGACTGCACCGATTAAGACGCGAAAGGACAACACTAAACGTTATCCGACGTTATTTTTAACCGACCCAATGTAGTAGATGAGCATGGTTTGTGCTGGGAAGCGGGTGGAGCTCGACTGGGGTGCGGGTGATGCGATTTCAAACGCGGTGTGTTTCCCACGATCTCAGGATATATGTTATACTGAGAGAAGTGTGTTTTTTGACATGTCGAGGTTTTTGTCCGAAAGGATATGTTCTCATCATGTCTTCGCCAACGCCATCTTCCTAATGACGGTTAAGTTGGTGCATGGGTTAGGGATTGTAGGCGGCTGACCGCCAAACTATAGATGAAGGACGGGATTTCCTAAGATGATCAGTACGAGCGGAATATCGCTTCGTTACGGCAAGCGTGCCCTTTTTGAAGATGTGAATGTCAAGTTTACCCCTGGTAACTGCTACGGCCTTATCGGCGCAAACGGAGCGGGCAAGTCGACCTTCCTGAAAATTCTTTCCGGCGAGATCGAAGCTAACACCGGCGAGGTTCATATTTCTTCGGGCGAGCGTATGGCTGTGCTTAAGCAGAACCATTTTGAATACGACGAAGTAGCGGTTCTGATGACAGTAATCATGGGACACAAGAAGCTGTACGACGTAATGTCCGAAAAGAACGCCTTATACGCCAAAACCGACTTCACCGATGAAGATGGCATGCGCGCAGGCGAACTCGAGGCCGACTTTGCAGACATGAACGGCTGGGAAGCCGAATCCGAGGCGGCTGAGATGCTGAACGGCCTCGGCATTACGCCGGATGTGCATGACAAGCTGATGAAAGATCTCGACGGCAACCAGAAGATCCGCGTCCTGCTTGCTCAGGCGCTGTTCGGTACACCGAACATTCTGCTGCTCGATGAGCCTACCAACCACTTGGATATGCACTCGATCGAATGGCTGGAGAAGTTCCTCTCCACTTTCGAAGGCACTGTAGTCGTAGTCAGCCATGATCGTCACTTCTTGAACCAAGTATGTACGCATATCGCTGACATCGACTTCGGCAAGCTGCAGATGTACGTAGGCAACTACGACTTCTGGTATGAGTCCAGTCAGCTGGCGCTGGCGCTTCATCGCGACGCCAACAAGAAGAAGGAAGACAAGGTGAAGGAGCTGCAAGCGTTCATCCAGCGCTTCAGCGCCAACAAGTCCAAGTCCAAGCAGGCGACGAGCCGCAAGAAGATGCTTGACAAGATCACGTTGGACGACATTCGTCCTTCAAGTCGGAAGTATCCATTCATCAACTTCAAGGGTGAGCGCGAAGCCGGCAAGCAGATTTTGCTTATCGAAGGTCTGACCAAGTCTTTCGACGGTGAGAAGCTGCTGGACAACTATACAGTGACTGTCAATAAAGGCGACAAAATTGCCTTTGTCGGCCACAATACATTGCCGAATACGGCTTTGTTCCAGATCATCATGGGCGAGCAAGAGGCCGATGCCGGCACTTTTCAGTGGGGCATTACAACGATCCAGGGTTATTTCCCGAAGGACAACTCCAAGTACTTCGAGGGTGTGGACATGAACCTGGTCGACTGGCTGCGTCAATACTCCAAGGATCAGGATGAGTCGTTCATCCGCGGCTTCCTTGGCCGTATGCTGTTCTCCGGCGACGAGGCTCTCAAGAAAGCGAGTGTACTTTCCGGTGGCGAGAAAGTCCGCTGCATGCTTTCCAAAATGATGCTGACCGGCGCTAACGTGCTTATTATGGACGAACCGACCAACCACTTGGATTTGGAATCCATCACTGCACTCAACAACGGGCTCATCGATACGGACTGCACTTTGCTGTTCACCTCGCATGACCATCAGTTCATACAGACGATTGCGAACCGCATCATCGAGATTACGCCTGGAGGCGTCATCGATCGTATGATGTCTTATGACGAGTACCTTGAGAGCGCTGATGTCAATGCAATGCGCGAGCGCCTGAACGCAGGCCAAGGAGCTTAATTCCTTTTCAATAATTTAAGCCGCTGCTTCCTTTTCGAGGAGGCGGCGGCTTTTTTTTATCTTAATAAGCCAATTGATGGCCTAATTTTGATCAAAGTATAAGAAATCGTTGTCCTACTCTAGTAGCCATTTTGCCGTGGCCAGCTTTATAATAGGGCTATTGGCTTTTTACTGGAGCTCCAGGTTTAGGGAATGACAGCCACCCTATAAAAAGCGATGGAACCGCTTTAATTTGCATCCATCCGTGATAAGGATATGAACGTGTAACGCATTCGCAGTTGCCTCAATGAAACTTGAATTTATACAGATAGGAGCTCGATCATAATGACTAACAAGCTCAAACATTCCCCCGTCAGCTCCAAGCTGCCCGTGATGATGCATGGTGCGGACTATAACCCGGATCAGTGGCAGCATGACCCCGCCGTGCTGGAGGAGGACATTCGGCTCATGAAGTTGGCTGGCTGTAATGTGATGTCGGTCGGCATTTTTGCCTGGTCAGCGCTAGAGCCGGAAGAAGGCCGCTTCGAGTTCGGCTGGTTCGACCGGTTGTTAGATACCTTCGCCGAGAACGGAATCTTTGCCTGGCTGGCTACCCCGAGCGGCGCTCGCCCGGCCTGGATGTCGGAGAAGTATCCTGAAGTGCTGCGCACCGGTGCGAATCGGGTTCGCAATCTGCACGGATTGCGGCATAACCACTGTTATAGCTCACCTGTTTACCGGGAAAAGGTACGGATTATGAACACCAGCCTCGCGGAGCGCTACAGCTCCCATCCCGCGGTTGTCGGCTGGCATATCTCTAATGAATACGGTGGAGAATGCCACTGCGGTTATTGCCAGGATGCTTTCCGGGAGTGGCTGAAAGAGCGCTACGGCACATTGGATGCCCTGAACGCCGCTTGGTGGGCGACGTTCTGGAGCCACACGTACACGTCTTGGGAACAGGTGGAATCGCCAGCGCCGCATGGCGAGACGATGGTGCACGGGCATAACCTCGACTGGCGCAGGTTTGTGACGCATCAGACAACGGATTTCTGCCGTGCCGAGATCGCACCGCTCAAAGCTGCCAATCCCGACCTTCCGAGCACGACGA
The DNA here is from genome assembly GCF_002233675.1 of Paenibacillus herberti. Lineage (GTDB taxonomy): Bacteria > Bacillota > Bacilli > Paenibacillales > Paenibacillaceae > Paenibacillus_O > Paenibacillus_O herberti. The sequence continues at coordinate 520,579 of NZ_NMUQ01000003.1, forward strand.
ATTTGATGGATTTGTTCTATGATCTGGACTATCGCGAGCTGGCCAAAGCGATTGACGTTATTAGCTGGGACGCCTATCCGATGTGGCACAAAGAAGCATCCGATGTCGGCATGGCAACCTGGTTCGCCTTTAACCATGACATATTCCGTACGCTCAAAGGCAAGCCGTTCCTGCTCATGGAGAGCACACCAAGCTTGACCAACTGGCAACCGATCAGCAAGCTGAAGCGGCCAGGCATGCACCGGCTCAGCTCGCTGCAGGCGGTGGCGCATGGCTCGGATTCCGTACAGTACTTCCAATGGCGCAAAAGCCGCGGCTCCAGCGAGAAATTCCACGGTGCCGTCGTTGACCATGTCGGACATGAACATACTCGCGTGTTCCGGGATGTCGCGGAGCTGGGGCAGGAGCTGGCCAGTCTCGGCGAGCTGGTCGGCACAGGGGTTCCGGCAGAGACGGCGATCCTCTTCGATTGGGACAACCGCTGGGCAGTGAACGATGCACAAGGGCCGCGCAACGGCGGGCTGCGCTATGAAGAGACAGTTGTGCAGCATTACCGTGCGCTGTGGGAGCAGGGCGTCCCTGTAGACGTAATCGGCTCGGATGATTCGCTGGATGGATATAAGCTGTTGCTGCTGCCAATGGCTTACCTGCTGCGGCAAGATGCCGGAGAGCGGATTGAAGCATTTGTCCGAGCTGGCGGCACGGTAGCGATGACCTACTGGAGCGGCGTTGTGGACGAGCATGATCTATGCCGTCTGGATGGCTTCCCTGGACCGCTGCGCAAGGCGGCGGGAGTATGGGCTGAGGAGATTGAGGGCCTGCATGATGGGGAAAGCAATCTAGCCGTTATGAAGCCGGGCAATCCGCTCGGACTTGAGGGCAGCTACCACATTCATGAGATTTGCGAGCTGATCCATACCGAAGGAGCCCAGTCGTTGGCCGAGTATGCCGAGGACTTCTATGCAGGACGTCCGGTACTTACGGCGAACAATTTCGGGGAAGGCAAAGTGTATTATTTGGCCGCTCGTGTGTCTGATCCGAGCTTCTATGAAGCTTACTACGGAGCTCTTGTTCGCGAGGCAGGCGTGCGGCGCGCGCTGGACGCAGAGCTTCCTACAGGCGTGACCGCTCAGCTGCGCAGTGATGGAGAGAGGGACTATGTGTTTCTGTTGAACTTCTCCGGTGCGGCGAGCGAGGTCCGGCTGCAAGAAAAGGGGCTGACGTTCCTCGATTCCGGCGAAGCCGCCAATGATACGATTTCACTTCCGGTTAACGGTGCCGTGCTTCTGCGCCGGAACGTCAGAGGCTGAGGTTTATCTTAACCCCATTCAACAGTTAGATCATCCATATCACTTCACAAAGGAACTGTCTGCTCGAGCGGACAGTTCCTTTTTTTGACCCCAATGACTGTATCCAGCATCATGAACTCTGGCCGCTCCCGCTCTTAGGCTTGGAGCTCTTACCGGCTCGACTGGGCTCCAACCTTCGCTTGATGGCAGGCAGTCCGAGCAACAGGTACAGCAACAGTGGAATGAGCAGATAAAAAACGATGTCAAAGTTAGGAAAGTAGCTTAAAAGCTCATTATAGGTTGCCACACTCGGCGTGTTCAACTGGCTGCCTGCTAGCAGCAGAAGAGTGACTGGCATCGACAGAAAACGTTCTTCCTTTAAGTTCAGCATTTCAGAAAAACCCTTCAAGATGCAAAAGGCGTATAAAAGCGTTTTGTAAAATACGGTCACAATCCAAAGAAAGGTCAAAAGGGCTTCTAAACGCTCCAAAAACCGACCGATCTCGATACGTTGCGCCAACAGAAAGGTCGGGTAGTATTTAATCTCCATCATTTTTGGTCCCAGCACCAATACACAGAGCAACACGATGATGAAAAGGAGGATCCCCCCGATAAAAAAACCGTCTCTGACCGCTCGTTTTATGCTTTTCTGATCTCCTGTTAAGTGGGGCACAAGCATTAGCAACGCAGCCGATTCCAGGAATGCATAAGCAAATGCAGGATAGCTGCCCCTGAGGACCGGGATGAATCCTGGGCTGAGAATAGGGAATAGTTGGCTGACATTAATTTGGGGAAGCAGACAGATCGCCAGGAAAATGAACATGCTGATAAAGAGTGGAAATAGGAGTTCGCTCATGCGCGCAAAGCTCTCCACACCGTAGCGCATACCAACTGTCGTGACGAGAAGAAATGAGAGCACAATAGCCTCTGAAGGTGTTTCAGTCATCATTTGACTCGTCACAAAAAAGCTGAGCTCAACGATCAGCGTAAGGATCGTAGTATAAAAGGCAACAATTAAAGCGAGTGCTAGGATGCTTCCGACAATTTTGCCGCTTATTCCGATCGTAACCCCGATCAAGCTGCGACCAGCCATGCGGCTAATCAGGCTGGAGTACAGCCATCCGACCAGCATCCCCCCCGCGATAGCAAGCAGCATGGATATCCAGGCATCCTGCTTGGCCAAGCTGCCTACTATGTTCGGAAGAATAAGAATGGTATCTCCGATTAGGCTGAAAATAATGATGATCTTGAACTGGCGAGGTGTAATTAGGTTGTTTTTCATTATCCCCATCCTATGATCCCCCTACCTTGAACAAGCGAATAAACTCAAGAGGGTTGGGGATTGGAAGCCTCAGCCCATATGCGGCATGCATTAGAAATCCCCCCAAGCCGAGCAGAGCAAAAATGACAAGTTCGAGCTTCCGCTTACGCTTGACCATTCCCGGAACGTCCATCACGGCTGCAGCCGTGAGCCAGGCCGCACTTATAAGAATCGCGTACAATACGGTCACTCTCCTCTAGTTCATTTTTGGTGAGACAGAATTTCCGATTGTCCCTGTCGTGTTGATTTTCATCTCGATCGTGTATTTGATTTGAGAATCAAGAAAGCCTCCTTGCTCCCACTCCTCTTTGGCCTTCTTCCAATAGGCGGGATACTTTTTCTCCAGCAAGCTGCCGAATCCCAATATATCCGTTTGATGGGACCTGGACCATTTCACGACAGCCATCGCATTGTCCTTAATGACGGAAGCGGTCTTTTCTTCCAGCATAGGGAATGTTGCCGGATCGATCAGATTGAGGGACTTACAAGAGTTCTCCACTACATCGCCACTAGAATGAATTTTTACAAGGAAGGTTATATTGCCGTTCTTCATTTCCGGTGTGATCTGCGTATTGGAGGAAGTAACCTCAACGCCGGTATAATGGCCATTCTCGCAGGGAACCTCGATTGAGGTGCTTCCGAGGATATCGGTGAGGTCGGAATAGCCCTTGCTCTCCTTTTCGTTAAGCCATCCAATCAGTCGATTTCCCTTGAACGCTCCGATGCCCCGATATCGATAAAACGAGGCTGGCTCGAAGCCATCCAGATTGCTGCGCTTGTCCGCTTTCTCACGATCACCGACAATTTCAATGCCGGTAAGAACCAACTGCTGCCCATCGCTCTCGAGCATGTTCAGCATTCTGTCCATATTGATCGCCACGGTTGGCGCCCATGCTTTCTCCGACACTTTAAGAGACTGCTGCATGCTGTAAGTCGGCAGCTTCTCAAGCGGAGTATAGAGCTTCAGAAGATCCTCGGCTCTTGCACCGCGTGCCAATACGACGTTGTAGTCCATGCGGACTTCATGGTCGCGCAGAGGATTGTCCACAGCTCCGCTGATGCCTCGGCGCGCTACTTCCTCACTGACCACGAGCATCTGTAAGTGACCGAGATACATGAGGCGAGGAGATCTTGCGGTCAAGGAGCGTGCAGCCTCGAACACAGTGTTGCCTCTTCCCTGGAAGAGAGTTCCGGGAGCGCGGGAGTTGGTGCTGCTTTTGTTGGATATTTCATTCGGATTTACGACCTGATAAGAGACGAGATATTCGCCATCCGCCCAGTCGATGCCGATTCCTAACACGATCAGCAGGTCATTCAGCTCGCGGCGGCTCCAGCAGCCACTCAGCATTAACAGACAGGCAAGCACAAGTGCAGTTTTGCGGAGCATCGGATTACTCTCCTTCTTTTCGGTATCTGATTCTGACTGATCCTTTTCGCTGAGAGGAACGAGGTTGGCGGAAGGAGAGCCATCTCGGGAGCCGAGTGAGGAAATCTTCTTCGACTCCCCGCTTCCGGATTGGAGCCAGAGGAGACATATAGGGCTCCCCAAATGTATTAAGCGAACTGAGATGCAGCAAAAGCATAAGCGACAACAGAATAATTCCATACAGTCCGAACGAAGCGGCTGTCGCCATGAAGGCGAATCGCAGAATCCGTATCGGGATCGATATACTGTAGGAGGGAAGCGTGAACGTAGCGATCGCCGTAACGGATACAACGATGACCATAGCGGCAGAGACGAACCCGGCTTCGACCGCCGCCTGTCCAATGACGAGCGTTCCCACGACGGATACTGCTTGGCCGATTGGCCTTGGCATTCGCAGACCTGCTTCGCGAAGAATTTCAAATGTGATCTCCATCGCAAGAGCTTCCACAAAAGCTGGGAAAGGAACGCCCTCCCGCTGTGCCGCTAAGCTGAAAAGTAGTGTAAACGGCAGCATATCTCGGTGGAACGTTGTAATCGCGATATAGATCGATGGAAACAGGAGAGCGATGAACATGCCCAGTAGGCGCAGCAGACGCAACAGACTGGAATAGAACGCATACTGGTAATAATCCTCTGCGGACTGCATGAAGGAGAAGAATGGGGCAGGCGCAATTAGCACATCCGGAGTTCCATCCACTAAAATGGCGATTTTTCCTTCCAGTAGCTCGCCTGCAACGCTGTCCGGCAGTTCTGTGTTTTTCATCGTTGGGAACAACGAAGTCCGATTGTCCTCGATGAGCTCCTCTAGGTATCCGCTGTCCAAAACTCCGTCGATGTCGATTGCCTGCAGCCTGGAACGAGCTTGATCTACAATGGAAGGCTTGGCTAGTCCTTGGATGTAGACCAGTGTTACCTCGGTCTTGGTCATGCGGCCGATCGTCATCGTTTCCATCCACAGCCTGGGGTCCTTGATTTTACGGCGGATCAGGGCGGTATTCACTCTCAGTGTTTCCGTGAAGCTCTCCCGCGGCCCACGGATGGAAGTTTGGTTTGACGATTCGGAAACTTCGCGTCCTTTCCATTCCCGATTGTCTGCGCCGTAGGCGGACTCGCTTCCATCCAGGATAAGAATTGTTCCGCCGGACAGAAGGCTTTTATACAAGGAGTCTATGTCGATAATGGGAACCACCGAACCTACACGCTGGAGCAGCTCTAGTGCGTTAAGCTTAAGTGAAACCCGCTTTGAATCGTCGTCTGAAGTTTGATCCCGTGAAAATTGCAGCACTTCGGAAATATAGCGATTGATCGTGTTTTCGTCAGATATACCATCTATATAGAGAAGGGCTGCCACTGGGGAGTTAGACTCCTGCTCGAATCGGCGTATGACCAGATCCTGACTTCCGCCAAGGTCCAGCTTGATTTGTTCCAGCAATTTTCCGGCATCGGGATCAAGAGATAGATGGGTTGCTAATCCGGGCTCGGCGTTTTTCCAGCTGTAGTCGGGTTCCATATTTGTACGCCGCCTTTATTAAGGAGTATTTATTAAGCTCGCGATGGTTTTTACCCAAGAGAAAAGGTTGTTGATGCAAGTATTTCCATCGAGTAGAGGAACTATCCAGACTGTGGGGAGGTACCCATTCCTTCTCACAAAATACTGCATACTCTGTACATAGCTTGGAGAATGAGGACTGGAAGGAAGAGTGCACATGGATTGCGGATGCAACCGGATTGCAAGCGGGGTATGCTCGGAAGCCGAGGGAACGAACACGATCGCTTCCGGCTTCGCTTCCCATGCGGAAGGAAGCGGAACAGAAGCAGCGGGGTCGGCTTCTCATGCCGAGGGCTACCTGACGAGAGCGATTGCTGACACCTCCCACGCGGAAGGCTCAAATACGATTACAGAAGGAGCCGCCTCGCATGCGGAAGGGTTCTTTACAGCTGCAACCGCAGATGCTGCGCATGCAGAAGGAAGTAATACGGCTGCAACTGCAGATGCAGCACATGCAGAAGGAAGTTTTACCGCAGCTAGCGGCGGTTCCGCGCATGCAGAAGGAACCTTCACGATCGCCGAAGGAACGGAATCTCATGCGGAAGGGAGCAATACAATTGCTATCGGAGCGGCATCTCACGCAGAGGGGTTCAAGACCGAGGCGGCAGCGGACAGCTCGCACGCGGAAGGCTCAGGTACGAGAACGAGCGGCTCAGCTTCGCATGCGGAAGGATTTTTAAGCGTTGCGTCGGCGGATGCTGCCCATGCGGAAGGATCAACGACTACGGCTTCCGGTCCCGCCTCGCATGCGGAAGGGCTTTTAACGGTAGCTAGTGGAAACTCTGCTCATGCTGAAGGTGAGAATACGATTGCTTCCGGCGTCTGCTCCCATGCAGAAGGATTGGCCACAAAGGCTCAAGGAAGTAACTCGCATGCGGAAGGCAATGGGACCTTTGCTTTCGGGTTGAATTCCCATGTTGAAGGCAACGGCACCTCTGCAATCGGGATGAATTCGCATGCGGAAGGCAACGGCGCCTCTGCTATCGGGATGAGCTCACATGCGGAAGGCAACGGCGCCTCTGCAATCGGGATGAATTCGCATGCGGAAGGCTTTAGTGCGCAGTCCTTAGGAATCAATTCACATGCAGAAGGTTCGTCAACGTCTGCCGAGGGCGCTAACTCGCATTCCGAGGGTAGCAACAGCGTTGCATTTGGTTTCAGTTCCCATGCGGAAGGATCGACCACAAAGGCTCAAGGAAGCAACTCGCATGCGGAAGGCAGCGGCGTCACTGCTATCGGGACGAATTCGCATGCCGAAGGCCTTAATGTGCAGTCTGTAGGAAGCAATTCACATGCCGAAGGCTTTAATGCGCAGTCTATAGGAAGCAATTCACATGCGGAAGGTGCGTCAACGTCTGCCCAGGGCAGTAACTCGCATGCGGAGGGCAGCAGCAGCACCGCATCGGGCATCAGTGCACATGCGGAAGGCTCCAGCACGCGGGCAAGCGGGAATAGCTCGCATGCGGAAGGTCTTCAAACCGTTGCATCAGGGCTCGTTGCACATGCGGAGGGATCGCTGACAACGGCTTCCGGCAATAATTCACATGCGGAGGGGATACTGACGACCGCTTCGGGCACTAACTCGCATGCGGAAGGCTCGCAATCAATCGCCTCTAATGATAGTTCCCACGCGGAAGGATTTTTTACTACAGCGAGCGCCGCCAACTCACACGCAGAGGGCCGCTTTACAGTCGCTTCGGGGAGTTCCTCACATGCAGAGGGGAATTCTACGACCGCCAGCGGAAATAGCGCCCATGCGGAAGGAAGCGAAACAACCGCAAGCGGAGATTTCAGCCATGCGGAAGGCTTGAGAACAACCGCCAATCTGGCAGGAGCGCATATTATGGGCCGATTCGGGGTCTCGATGTTTCCTTATTCCTGGCATGTAGCCAACGGCCTTAACATTGCGATGCTCGGTCTGGCCGCTTATCTGGAGGGCGCAACCGGAAATATGGCGATTGACGGAACGTACACTTCCGGCGGCGCCGATTACGCCGAAATGTACGAAACCGTTGATGGAGCTCCCATTGAGCCGGGCTTTTTTGTCACGCTGGAAGGCGATCGGATAAAACATGCTGTCTCGCCAGATGATTATATAGTAGGCGTTGTTAGCGCCAGGCCGACCATGACGGGAGATTCGGCGGAGCTTAGATGGGCGGAGGCATACTTGAAAGATGAGTGGGGAAAGGTGCGGTACGAATCGATTTTAATCCCGGAGAAGAGCGATTCGGAAGGGAATATTATCGTCGCCGCGCATACCGTCAAGCAGCCGATAATGAATCCCGACTGGGACCCTGCAAGAGCTTATATCCCGCGCAGGCTGCGTCCGGAATGGGTGCCGGTTGGTCTGGTCGGCAAGCTCCGTGCGCGCGATGACGGCAGCTGCATTCCGAACGGTTATTGCTTGCCCAATGGAGAGGGCATTGCAACTGCTTCTGCGAGCGGTTATCGCGTGCTGCGGCGTATCCGTGCCAATCAAATATTAATTCAGCTGAAGTAATAGAATCCCCATTACAGCAGCCTGTCCCTGGAGCTAAAGTCGGCTCTATGTGCAGGCTCTTTTGCTTCCTAGCAACTTTTGATAGACTGGTATAATGAACCAATTAAAGAAATGAAAGGTGGATGTATGGATTGAACCCGACTTTTTCTTCCCTTGATAGCAATTCGTATATTCCGCATCAGAAGCGGCCGGAGCCCCGATCCAATCAACCTCAGGGTGACGCTCAAAAGCCTGTTATCCGGCTTCACGATTTACGTAAAAATTATGGCACCAAGCTTGTGTTAAAAGGGATTGATCTGGAGGTTTACCCCGGCCAAATTATCGGTTATATCGGTCCCAACGGAGCGGGTAAGAGCACAACCCAAAGACTTATGCTGGGACTGGAGCACGGTTATTCCGGTCTCATCGAGGTGCTTGGCCAGGACATATCGAATGGCTCACAAGCGTATAAAAACCGAATCGGCTACGTGCCGGAGACGGCCGAGATTTACGATATGCTGACCGCTCGGGAGTATTTGTCGTTCAGCGGGCAGTTGTATGGGCTGAAGCAGGATGACGCAGAGTACAAGGCGGCCAAGCTGATGCGGATATTTGGTATGGAAGAGGTGTTCGACCGGAGAATCGATTCATTTTCCAAAGGGATGCGCCAAAAGGTAATGCTGACCGCAAGTGTGCTGCATAACCCAGATGTACTGTTCCTGGACGAGCCGCTGAGCGGCCTCGACGCTGGTAGCGTTGCTGTTGTGAAAGAGATTTTCGCCCGGCTTGCCGCTCAGGGAAAAGCTATTTTTTATTCCTCGCATATTATGGATGTCGTTGAGAAGATTAGCAGCCGTATCATTTTACTCCATGAAGGCCAAGTAGCGGCGGATGGCAGCTTTGCGGAGCTGAAAGCGCGTGGGGCAGAGGGCAGTCTGGAGCAAATATTCAATCAGTTAACGGGATTTACGGAGCATGAGGCAATCGCCGATCGGTTCTGCGAGACGGTCCAGGAGGCGTATAACTAATGAGAAATTTTGCTGCGCTGCGTTTGCTCGACCGCTTTAGCGGCATGCTGACCCGCTCGGGATACGACTATCCGGCGCTGCGCATCATTCTGCAGGCCAAGCTGACGATGGATCGCAGGCGGCCATCAGGGCTTTTAAGTACGTTTGGGGGCAGGAATAAGGTGGAGGAGAATCCAGATCGTAATGCCTTTTTCTCCTCCCTGTGGGTGTATGCTCTCGTCAGTGTGTTTACTTTGCCTCTGCTTGTGATTACGCCGGGAACACCGCTGTTTGGGATGAGCCTGGTATTTTCCGTGCAAATATTTTTGCTCTCCGCGCTGTTAATGTCGGATTTCTCTGCGGTGATGTTGGATACACGGGATCTAGCGATACTAGGTTCAAAGCCGGTCCCGTCCGGTACGAGAGGACTCGCAAAGCTGCTGCATATCGCCATCTATTTGTTCTGGATCGTATCGACGCTGACCTTGTTGCCGCTGATTGCGGTATTATTCGTACACGGTCCGCTAGGTTTCTTGATTTATTTGGTGGAAATCTGGCTTATGACCGCGTTGCTTGTCTCGATGACGGCAGGCGCTTATTATCTCGTGCTCCGTTTCTGGGATGGAGAAAAGCTGAAGGACATGATCAACTATGTCCAAATCGTGCTGGCGACTGTTATGGCCGTTGGGTATCAGGTTGCCATCCGTTTGATCGATTTCAGCCTCTTGGAACAGTCGTTCCAGACGCGCTGGTGGTGGGCGCTCGTGCCTCCGGTCTGGTTTGCAGCTCCGTTCGAGCTGCTGAAGGGGCGGGAAAGCGGCGGCCTATACGGCATTGCTTTTCTCGCGCTGATCGTACCTCTCTTGGCGTTGTTTATCTATATTCGGATGCTGCCGGCATTCGAGCGTCAAGTGCAGAAGCTCGCTCAGAAGGATGGGGAGAGCAAGCGGCCCGTACGATACGGGCGCAAGCTTAAGCGTGGCGGCATGGCTTCGCTGACCGCGGCACAACGGCGGCCCTTTCATGTTTGGCTCGCAGATAGGTTGCTGCATGATCCGCTGGAACGCGGACTTGTGCAGTTTGCAGGAACAATTTTTAGCAGGGAACGGGAATTCAAGTTGAAAGTATACCCTGGCCTTGTATTTTCCGGCGTGCTCCCAATTTTTTCTCTGATACCTGCTTTGCAAAGTGAGGGCTTTCGACTGAGCGGGCTGAGCCCGGTTTTCGGCCTAGCACTGTATGGAGGTGGATTATGTGTACCGGTGTTACTCGCGATGCTTCCCTTTTCGAGTCGGTACAAAGCGGCCTGGGTTTATCACACGGCACCGGGCCTGCAAGAGGATAAATTACATCGTGCAGCAGTGACAGCGGCGCTGTTGAAGCTGTTCTTGCCTCTTTACAGTGTGATGGCGATTGTGTTTCTGATCGTATTCAATTTTGGTTTTTTGCCGCATCTGGCGGCGATCACGTTTGCTTTAATGATCTTTACGGTAATTGGCTACCGAGTCTTTCCACGTTCGCTGCCCTTTTCGAAGCCTTACCCTACGGGGAACTCAGGGACTGGCAACGGCTATGTATTTCTGTTGATGTTCATTTTGGCTCTAATAGTAGGTGTACATCTTGTTATTAATTTTCTAGCTGGTGTGACCTGGGTATGGGTTTATGCAGCTACTCTTGCCATACTGAATTACTTCGTTTGGAAGTATGGATTCGTGAGTAAGGATCGTCGAAAACCACAATAAATTTCGTTAACGAAACCAGCACTTTCTCAGGTATAATCTGGGTTGAATATCCAATCTAGCCGCCAAGGAGGAAGATCAACATGAAGCTGATTGTCATGGGAGACTTGCATTATAGTTCGCTTGATGAGTCAATGTCTGAATTAGAGCAGGTGCATACTGCCTACTACAGTAAGCTGATCGAACGATTTCTGGAGCAGGAGGCCGACTATCATATTTCCCTCGGAGATCTGACCAACTTAGGATCAAAAAGCGAGCTGGCTGAGATTTATGAGCTGATCGGCCGTTGGAAACGCCGGTTTATACAAGTACTCGGCAACCATGATCTCAACGTTCAGTCACGTGCTGACGTGCTGGCGCAAACAGGACAGCTGCGCTATCATCGCATTGAGACAGATGAGCTGATGCTCGCTTTCCTGGATACGGCGCGCGATCAGGATTTACTCAACTGGGGCGGCTTCTTTGATGAGGAGCAGCTCGCCTGGCTGGAGGAGACTGTGGTTGCCTCTGGCAGCAAGCCGCTACTCGTGTTCGCTCATCATCCTGTCTACGAGACGACGGTCGGTTCCGAGGAGGTTATGGGCTCGATTGATCCGGACATCAATATGTGGCGGGCGTTGAACCGCAAGGAAGGTGTCGGCGTTTATTTCAATGGGCATACACATAACGAATCAATCGTGGTCAAAGATAACTGGACATTCGTACAGATGGCGGCTTGCCTGGATGTGCCTGCATTCCGCATCGTCCAAGTAGATGCCGAAGAGATTGCGATCTCGACATCCGAGGCCCTCGACAAGGAGATTACAGAAGGCCCAGCCATTCTATGCGCGCATATGAATCACTTCTCCCTGAACACATTTGCTAGAGGGCAGGAGTCGGACCTCGGAACGAGGGTTCCACTGAAGAACCGTACTGGGAGTTTGTAGGAGAGTTTGTAGCAACTTTATAGGCGGCTTAGAAGCGGCTTTATAAGCGACTTAGGAGCGACTTAGAAGCAGCTTAGAAGCAGCTTAGAAGCGACTAACCTTAGTCATTTTTCGCAAGCCGGACTTATTCGATTGAAAATCAAAAGTAACCACAATTGAAATGGATCGCTCAGCCCGCAGACCTTTTGAGGTCTGCGGGCTTTTCCTTTTTCTTGGAGATGCCCGGCCGCTTCTGCTTGTTCTCTAACATGTTAGACGATGATAACTAGCTCATGTACGGTAGCCAGAGTCGTTTTTCGTCAATTTATGTACTAGCGAACAGACCAACTCGCCCATGGATGTTCTAACGGACCTGAGAAGCGTTATTTGGATCAAAATGAGGGTTTTTCCGTGAAATTCACTCAATAGCGTCTCTCAGGTCCGTTACGTATTGAGGAGAGGGCATGCACTAGTGAAACTTAGAGTACCTCAAATCACATCACATCTTCACACCACATCACCATCACCACACCAGATCACCACATTCATGCACGATTGAAACTTACCGCTGTCATCTAGGTGAAGTGGTATATCTCCCTAACTTTTAATGATATTTGGCGCTGCCTGACGGGACTTCTATGGCAAAATAAAACCGGGCCCTTCCCAGTGTAATGGGAGGGCCCGGCAAGTGAGAGCGGGAGGAGCGAAGCGGCCGGAACCCGCCTGCAAGAGCGGCCGGAACCCGCCCGCAGAAGCGGTCGGAATATATGCGGCGGTGTTGCCTTAGAGGCCAGATTCGGCCCTATGCCACCGGCCTTGTACCAACAGCCCTGTACCTTCGACCCTATGCCTCCCGCTTTATGCCGATTTCCCGACTCGCTGCGGAGAACGCTGAACGATGCGCAGTCGGATACCGAAGCCGAGTGTAGCAAAGGTCAATCCGGCTGTGATGCCGACCCAGAACCCGTAAGGGCCGAGATCTGTCCAGGCGGCGAGCGCATAACCGAGCGGCATGCCAATGACCCAGTAAGAGACGAAGGCGACGATGAACGGAATCTTCACATCTTTGTAGCCGCGAAGCGCTCCCTGGAGCGCTGCCTGGGAGGCGTCGGACAACTGGAACAAAAGCGCAAATATCAGGAAAGTGACCATAAGCACGGCGACCTCAGGATCACCAGTGTACATGGCGGCGATGACCGGCCGGAAGAAATAGAGTACGGCGGCCGCCGTAACCATCAGGCCAACGGCCATGGTGACGCCCATTTTGGCATACAAACGAGCGTGTTGGAAGCGTCCTGAACCTGCCTCGTAGGAGACGAGGATTGTCAATGCCATGCTAATGCTGAGCGGCACCATGAACAGTAGCGAGGAGAAGCTCAAAGTCGCTTGGTGGGCAGCAATCGTATTTGTACTGAACATACCTCCCATGAACAGGGTGACCACCGCGAAAATACTCGCTTCAAAAAAGGTCGACAAGCCCATCGGAACACCGATGCCGAGCAGCTCTTTCCAGCTTTTCCAGGATGGTTTGTACCAACGCCGGAACAGCCGGTGAACGCGCAGCGCCTCCGTGCGGAATGTCAGCCAGATGCTGACTATAAAAATAAACCAATAAGTGATGCCGGTCGCATACCCGGAGCCGATCCCGCCAAGACGCGGCATGCCCAGCTCGCCGAAAATAAGGCCGTAATTAAGCAACGCATTCAACGGAATGGCAGTTAACATCATCATCATGGTCATTCGTGTATAACCCTGCGCTTCCCAGAAATACCGCAGCACATAGCTGCCGAACAAAGGGATCACGCCGATGGCTAAACCACCTAGGAAATGTTTGGCGATGTGCTGGACTTCTGGTTCTAGTCCCATCAGACCTAAGATGGGCTCGAGACTGAGCCAGCCTCCGAGAAGAACGATAATGGAGAAGAGCAGCGATAGATAAAGCGCCTGCACTACCGGGCGGGAAATACCGTCTTTTTCGCCGCGTCCGATCATCTGGCCGATAATTGGCGTAACAGCGAATAGTATGGCATTCATACCTGTCATAATCGGCATAAACAGGCTGGAGCCGACGGCGACACCTGCCAAGTCGAATGTGCCAGCGCGGCCGGACATCATGGTGTCTATTACACTCATGGCCGTATAACTGACCTGGGTTACAACGATAGGACCGAGAATCGAGAGAAATAAGAGCATTTTTCCGCGTAACGCGGGTTCGTGGCGAATCATAATCCGTACTAACCTCCAGTGGAGCGGGTGACACGGTTGATTTCCTGGGAGCACTAGAAGCGTGGGGCCGGGGATGTGTCTGCTCAAAAGAATAAGATCTGCCCCTGAGGACAGATCTATGTATTGTAGCACAAAGGCAGAACTATCTCATTATGTAACTTTAATTGGCTGTGACGATTCGCGCGGGATCAGGCGATGCGGCACGATGACGCGCCGCTGCTCCGGCTGCTCTCCTTTAACCGAGCGCAGCAGCAGTCCCGCCGCCTCCAGACCAAGATGATATACGCCGATATCAACGGAGCTAATGGGTGGAGAACTGACTGGTGACATAGGGTTGTCGTTGAAGCCGAACACAGCCATATCTTCCGGCACAGAATAGCCAAGCTCCGACAGAGAATTGAGGAGGCTGAACGCCAAAAGATCATCCATAACAACGAGTGCGGTCGGCCTATCTGGTCGGTCCATCAGTGCTCGAACAGCGCTTGTGCTGTCCGCACGCACCAGCTCTGTACTCACGAACCAGCCGGGCTGAGGTTCAATGCCAGCCTCTTCAAGCGCTCTGCGATAGCCCTCATGACGGTCGGCGGAAACGACGAGTTCGAGCGGTCCGCTCGCATATCCGATACGACGATGGCCTAGCTCCAATAGATGGCGTGTGACATCATATGCTGCTTGCACATTATCGTTGTCTACGGTTAGAATATCGGGCCGTTCCCGATCGCGTCCAATTAACACGAACGGGAACGATTCCTGCTGCAGGTAGCGGATGACCGTATCGTCGAGGCGTGATTGTAACAAAATAATGCCGTCGACGCGCCTTCCTTTGACAAGTCTCGTAACCGCTTCCAGCTCCTCTTGCTCTGATTTGCCTGTTTTGAGCAGCAGATCATATCCGGCACGTGTCGCTTTGCTCAGAATGCCCCGTGTCACTTCAGAGAAGAAGATATCGAGGAAAGCCTCATCCGCATTTCTCGGAAGCAACAGCCCGATCGTCATTGTCGTTCGAGAAACGAGATTTTTGGCCATAAGATTAGGATGATAGCCGAGATCTTCCATAACGATTTTAACCTTTTTTGTCGTTGCCGCGCTAATGCGTGTGCTTCCAGAAATGACACGCGACACGGTAGAAGGGGATACTCCGGCCTTTTTGGCCACATCAATAATGGTTACATTCATCGGTTACAGTCCTCTGCTTGAGCGAATGGTAGGCCTTGAGGCCAGGGTGAATGCTAAGAAAATTGTAAGCCGGGCGAGGTGGGAAATGCAAGGAATCCTCCTAAAATCATCATTGAAATAAAAAAGAGGCGGATGGGGTCCGCCTCAAGAAGGATTGTTTATGATTATTGAACGTCTCTGCCTTTGACTTCCTAGCCTTTGACTTCCTAGCCTTTGGCTGTATTAGCCTTGCCCCAGCGGGCTTCTTACAATCTTGGTCAGAGAGTTGAAGTCCTAATTCGCCCGCAGTAAGGCATAACCGAATGGCTCGAGCTCCAAAGAAAGCTTGCCGCCCGCAGCTTTAAGCTCTGCCCCGCTGAGCATCTCTTGCCAGTTCGAATGAGTCACGCCCAGCACAATGCTTGCCGCTGTATCACTTGGATTAACCGCGATCAGGTAATGGTCCATCTCATCGCTGCGTTCCAGAACGAGCAAGCTTTCTCCTTCGTTCGCGTGGAGGAAGTTCAGCGTGCCGCTGCGCAGTGCACGATGTTCCTTGCGGATCTTGATCAGCCCTTGAAAATGCCGGAATAGCTCGCGATCCTGCTTGTCCTGGTCCCATTCCATGCATTTGCGACAGCCCGGATCCCGATCGCCGTCCAGCCCGATTTCATCCCCGTAGTAGACGCAAGGTGCGCCCGGGAATACGAATTGGAGCAGCGTAGCGAGCTTCATTCGCTCTTTGCTGCCGCCGCACAGCGTCAGTAGGCGCTCCGTGTCATGGCTGCCGAGCAGGTTAAAGGCCACTTCATTGGCCTGGTCCGGATAGCTCGCCAGTAGTTCGGCAATTTTACCAGCAAAACGGCTTGCGTCAATGATGCCCTTTCCGGCAAAATCCACGACCAAATCGGTAAATGGATAGTTCATTACCGCGTCGAACTGGTCGCCGCCCAGCCAAGGCAGCGAATCGTGAAAGAGTTCTCCGAGAATATAAACGTCCGGATTGGCCGATTTGACCGTATTACGGAATTCCCGCCAGAACTGCATGTCCACCTCGTTGGCGACATCAAGCCTCCAGCCATCGATCCCGGTCTCTTCGATCCAATATCGCGCAACATCAAGCAGATACTCCTTAACCTCGGGATGCTCCGTATTCAGCTTTGGCATACGCGGCTCGAACGCGAACGTCTCATAGGTTGGAAGTCCATCCTTCAATCCTATCGGCCATTCCATCACTCGAAACCAGTCCGCGTATTTGGAATCCTTTCCGTTTTTCTGCACGTCTTTGAAAGGTTCAAATTCCTTACCGCTGTGGTTGAATACCGCGTCCAGCATGACCTTAATTCCGCGTTCATGGCAGGCATCGACAAGTTGCTTAAACAGCTTGTTATCACCGAAATGCGCATCTACCTTTTTATAATCAAGCGTATCGTACTTATGATTCGTCGTTGCCTGGAACAATGGATTGAAGTAAATCGCATTCACGCCGAGCTCCTGCAGATGGTCTAAGTGGTCGATGATCCCCTGCAAGTCGCCGCCGAAAAAGTTGCTTGGAGTAGGTTCTCCGCCCCAAGGTTCGGTCCCCTCCGGATCATTGGACGGGTCGCCGTTGGCGAAGCGCTCCGGGAAGATCTGGTAGAATACGGCCTCTTTGACCCAGTCTGGAGGAGTAAGTACATCAATTGGACTGAGGTAAGGGAAGTCAAACATCTTGTGCGGGTCGATAGGCTCATCTTCACGGAAGCCCTTTTCTTCATAAAAGAGGATCCCATACTCGGAACGAAGCTCGAAGGCATACTTCATGCGGCGCATGGAGGGCTGAGCCTCAGCTTGCCAGTAGTCGAAGAGCTCGTCGGATGGGAGCTTGCGCATGACGGTTTTGGACACGGTACGCTCCCAGGCGTATTTGTCTCCATGGATCAGGATGACTTCGGTGAGATCGTCTTTTTTGCTCCTTAGGCGTATGTGGAGCGTTTTTGTATCATAGGCGTAGGCCCAGTTGCCGCGTGGTCGGTGGTAGATAGCTTCAAAATTCATATTGGATTCCTCCTGAACGAGAGTAGGTATGTAATTGAAACTACTTGAAAAGCGTTCCGCGGGCTCGATGGGCTGAAGCAAGTAGTCGAAGCTACTTGAAAGGCGGTGCCGCGGACTTGATGGCTGAAGCAAGTAGTCGAAGCTACTTGAAAGGCGTGCCGCGGGCCGAAAAGCCCGAATCAAGTAGTCGAAGCTACTTGAAAGGCGTACCGCGAGCTTGATGGCTGAATCAAGTAGTCGAAGCTACTTGAAAGGCGGTGCCGCGGGCTTGATGGCTGAATCAAGTAGTCGAAGCTACTTGAAAGGCGTGCCGCGAGCTGAAAAGTCCGAATCAAGTAGTCGAAACTACTTGAAAGGCGGTGCCGCGGACCGAAAAGCCCAAAGCAAGTAGTCGAAGCTACTTGAAAGGCGGTGCCGCGAGCTGAAAAGTCCGAATCAAGTAGTCGAAGCTACTTGAAAGGCGTACCTTGGGCCGAAAAGCCCGAATCAAGTAGTCGAAGCTACTTGAAAAGCGTGCCGCGAGCTGAAAAGTCCGAATCAAGTAGTCGAAGCTACTTGAAAGGCGTACCGCGAGCTGAAAAGTCCGAATCAAGTAGTCAAAGCTACTTGAAAGGCGTGCCGCGAGCTGAAAAGTCCGAATCAAGTAGTCAAAGCTACTTGAAAGGCGTGCCTTGGGCCGAAAAGGCCGAATCAAGTAGTCGAAGCTACTTGAAAGGCGTACCGCGAGCTGAAAAGTCCGAATCAAGTAGTCGAAGCTACTTGAAAAGCGTGCCGCGAGCTGAAAAGGCCGAAGCAAGTAGTCGAAACTACTTGAAAGGCGGTGCCGCGGACCGAAAAGCCCGAAGCAAGTAGTCGAAGCTACTTGAAAGGCGTGCCGCGAGCTGAAAAGTCCGAATCAAGTAGTCAAAGCTACTTGAAAGGCGTGCCGCGAGCTGAAAAGTCCGAATCAAGTAGTCGAA
>NZ_NMUQ01000003.1:538766-676113 GCF_002233675.1 Paenibacillus herberti
GAGCTGAAAAGTCCGAATCAAGTAGTCAAAGCTACTTGAAAGGCGTGCCGCGAGCTGAAAAGTCCGAATCAAGTAGTCGAAGCTACTTGAAAGGTGGTGCCGCGGGCTTGATGGCTGAATCAAGTAGTCGAAGCTACTTGAAAAGCGGTGCCGCGAGCTGAAAAGTCCGAATCAAGTAGTCGAAGCTACTTGAAAGGCGTGCCGCGAGCTGAAAAGTCCGAATCAAGTAGTCGAAACTACTTGAAAGGTGGTGCCGCGGGCTTGATGGCTGAATCAAGTAGTCGAAGCTACTTGAAAGGTGGTGCCGCGGGCTTGATGGCTGAAGCAAGTAGTCAAAGCTACTTGAAAAGCGTGCCGCGAGCTGAAAAGTCCGAATCAAGTAGTCGAAGCTACTTGAAAGGCGTGCCGCGAGCTGAAAAGTCCGAATCAAGTAGTCGAAACTACTTGAAAGGTGGTGTCGCGGGCTTGATGGCTGAATCAAGTAGTCGAAGCTACTTGAAAGCGCAGCCGAAACTTCGTTTAAAGACAAAAAGGTACAACCAAGGCGTTATAATACGCACGAGGTTGTACCCAGAAATAGCAAGTAACATTGCCTTTATATTGAATCTATTATAACGGGGCAGAGAGTGGCGTGACAACCTTCAATCGCAGTTGGTGGAGGTAGATAAGTCACTTTGTAGGCCGGAGTTACATCTAGAACTATTAGGTAGCAAAACCGAAGCAAGTTTCTAACTAGTCAAGACTTTGAATTCTAGGCTTTCCATGTAAGCGCTCATGCCCACATACCTGCTAACCTGCACCGTGCTACCTACAAGTAAGCTCCGACGCAGAAACGGAAGACCGCACTCCGCGGGGCTACCGACATGCCTCGCCTCCATGCGCCGCTCTATAGACTGTTGATTCTCGCGGTCCTCAAGCGCTGACGCGCTGAGCTTTGCCCTGCTTGCACTTCGCGGTGGTTGCCGCAATACTGCGCCCTCATGCCCCGCACATAACCTGCCAGAGCGGGCAGTCCTCAAGCGCTGACGCGCTGAGCTTTGCCCTGCTTGCGCTCCGAAGCAGCATCGGCCCCTTGTTCCTCCGCAGCTTTGGCTCCATGATCCTCAGCGGCTTCCTCCGCAGCTTGGGCCCCTTGCACCTCAGCGGCTTCCTCCGCAGCTTGGGCCCCTTGCACCTCAGCGGCTTCCTCCGCAGCATCGGCCCCTTGTTCCTCCGCAGCTTTAGCTCCATGATCCTCAGCGGCTTCCTCCGCAGCTTGGGCCCCTTGCACCTCAGCGGCTTCTTCCGCAGCACCGGCTCCATGATCCTCAGCGGCGTCATCCGCAGCTTTAGCGCGTTGCTCCTCAGCAACCAAGCCGGCTTTATTCAGCAGGTTCCACGGATGGTTGTAATGAGGCTGGAAGAAGAAGTCTACATAAGCCAAGTCCTCGGCGGTCATGCGGTTCTGGATGCACACCGAGAGTGTATTGGCCGCCTGGGTCAGATCCGCCTTCGAAAGAATCTGCGCGCCGAGGAGGCGTCCGCTGTCTTTTTCGTAAACGATTTTCAGCAAAACTTCCTCGATATCCGGCATGAAGTCTGGTCGATGCGACTCGCGCAGCGTGACGGCAGCGGCGTTCAGGCCAGCCGCTTCCGCAGCTGCCTCAGTCATGCCGGTCGAGGCAATGTTGAGGTCGAATAGCTTAATTGCCGACGTACCCTGCGTTCCGCGATATTTTACTTTCTGCTCAGTCAGATTCTTTCCGGCCAGCGTGCCCATGCGCACAGCATTCGTCGCCAGTGGGATATAGGCAGCCTTGCCTGTTGGATTATAGCGCACCGCGCAGCTGTCCCCAGCGGCGAGCACATCAGGATTACTTGTACGCATGTACTCATCCACCAGCAACGCGCCGTTATCTAGCATGTCGAGTTGGCCTTTCAGCAGATCCGTGCCTGGGCGGAACCCGATGCAAAGGACGACAAGATCCGCCTCGTACTCTCCTTTGTCCGTAATGACTGTGGTTACACGTCCGTTCTCGCCCTTGAAGCGACTAACCTTCTCACCAAGTGCAGCACGGATGCCGCGGGCAGTCAGCTCTTCTTCGGCGATTTCCGTGAACTCGTGATCAAGATACTTCGCCATGACGCGGTCCATGTTGTCGAGGAGCGTAACCTCCTTGCCCAGCTCGCAAAAGGCTTCCGCCAGCTCGATGCCGATATACCCGGCCCCGATTACGGCTACACGACGCGCACCTTCGGCACGAGCGATAATCTCTTTGGCATGGAAGTAGTTTTTGCACAGCTGGATATTGTCCAGCTTGATGCCTTCCATGTCAGGTACAATTGGCCACGAGCCGGTCGTAACAACAAGCTTGTCGTAGCTATCTTGGAATTCCTCACCGCTCGTGAGGTTGCGAATGCGGAGCATTTTCGCAGCGGCGTCTACTTGAAGCACTTCATGGCGCATACGAGTGTCAACACCAAGTGCGGCCAGTTGCTCGGGGCTGCTATAGAAAAGTCCCTCGGGATCCTTCACCACGCCGCCTACATGAAGAGCGATACCGCACGACAGGAACGAGATGTTGTCGTTGCGCTCATAAACGGTAATCTGGGCTCCCGGGTGTTCAGCAGCGATAGCTTTGACGGCGGCGGTTCCGGCATGTGTACATCCAATAACGGCGATTTTCATAAGTGAATTCCTCCTAGGGGGATTGGTTTTTACCTATAACATTGTGAAAAAAATCACATAAAAAGATAAAATGGAGCCGGTCTTTACATAGCAATCGTTGATGGAGGTTATCGCTTGTTGCGCGAAAACGAAGCCGGATCGCAGTTGAGTGAAGCTAGACCGTCTAAATTCTATGTTGTGAAATTAATCACAATGTCTTTATGTGCTCATCATACCATTGGGGCGAGCATCATGCAAGGGGCGTTTGCAATGCAATTTTGCAATTGTGTGACAGGATTATATATTTGACATCTAATGAGCCTTCTTGCGAATTACATCTATTTATTAGTTAATTTATTAATTTAATTAGATTGCTAGCTAAGTATCGTGTTAGGTTTAAAGGTATCACTATGAAAAATTAACCATAAAGTGGTGATTTATTTATGCAGAAAAATGTTTCGTTATATCAGGCAATTACCATTATTTTAATGCTTGTTATTGCAGGAAGTCTCATTTACATCTGTAATGTTTTAGTTGATGTGGTTCATCTGCTTAATCTTATCTCTGAAGCTACTGCAAATGGTTAAATCTTATTCGTTTAGAGCTGCCCTCACGGGCAGCTTTTTTATTTAACTCCAGTTGATTATCGTAATGCTGGCCATCATAACATCGTTGAAAGAATAAACAGTCCCGGCAAGTGTTCCGCTGAGGAATCGTATCCCGATTCCTCAAGAACTAACGAACTAAGACTCCTCCGCCCGAAGCTCTTGCACAGCTGCCGCAATTCTCCGAGCCGCTTCCTCGGCGGTCTTTCGCGAGCAGGCGGCATTAAGCCGCATGAAGCCTGCGCCGCCCTCGCCAAACGCTGATCCAGCGCTGAGCTGCAGCCTGGCCCGCTCAAGGAAAAATAGCTGAAGCTCCCTGTCGTTAAGGCCAAGGCCTCTGCAGTCCAGCCAAAGCAAATAGGTTCCTTCGGGATGCACGACGTTAATCTCCGGGGCATGGAGTGCAAGCTCGTCCATGATCAGTTTCATATTGCCGCGGATATGGGCCAACACATCCTCCAGCCATTCCTCGCCATGATTGTAAGCCGCAATTACGGCTGCATGACCGAGTGCAGAGATGGAGCTAACCGAACTACGCCGCAGCTCAGCCGTAACGGCGGAGCGAAGCTGCTCGTTTGGAATGATCATATTGGAGGTGTTCATGCCGGCAATATTGAACGTTTTGGATGGGGAAGTGCACACGAGTACACGGTCTGCAATCTCATCCGACAGGGAAGCGAACGGAATGAACGCATCCTGCCGATGGGCCAGATCTCCATGGATCTCATCCGAGGCGACAAGTACGTCATACCGGATGCACAACTCCGCGATCCGCTCCAGCTCTTGGCGCGACCATACACGGCCGACCGGATTATGAGGATGGCAAAGAATCAGCATTCGAACCTGTTCGTCGGCAAGCTGCTGCTCCAGCTCAATGAAGTTTACCTCATATGAGCCGTCTTCCCGGCGCAGCAAAGGATTGAGCACAAGCTCCCGGCCGTTATCCTTTACAACGGAATGGAAAGGCGGATATACGGGCGGCTGGATTACGATGCGATCCCCCGGCGATGTACAAGCTCGCACGATAACGGAGAGCGAGGTGACAACTCCCGGGCAAAATCTTACCCATGACGGGTCGGCCTGCCAGCCGTACCGCCGGTTCATCCATCCGGTCACGGCTTCTTTATAGGAGGGCGTAATGTTGGTATACCCGAGCACACCATGTCTGATTCTTTCCTCCAGCGCGGCGAGTACCGCAGGTGGAGCGGGGAAATCCATATCTGCTACCCACATCGGCAAGATGTCCTTACCGCGATGGAGCTCCCATTTTTCGGAGGCGATGCCCTCGAAGGAAGGCAACTGTTCAAACTGATGAAGGGTCATGGAGACAGTCTCCTCTCTGTTTCTCCTGTATGAGGTTGTTCAAAAAGGCCACCATTGATCACGAAGTAAACCAGGAAGCGAACTCGACATCGAATCTTGTATTCACCTTCGAAGTCCGGTGCTCATGTAGGCTAACCTACACTCCGCTCCTCCTTCTTCTGGTTCATACAACCTTCTCGGTGCTGAATGGCAACCTTTTTGAACTTGCACTATAAGTTAAAGTTTGCTCGATCAGTCTACGGGATGCATCAGAAAAAGTCACGTCCCCCATTCCGAAAGCTAGGTAAATAATGGATTTGGCAAGCTCAATAACTTATGCTATATTGAAAACGATTCTCATTATCAGCAAAAAATTCAATCGATAGTGAGCACCTAAAACTATATAGATCAGGGGTTGAAGTTCTTGAAGTTTGTTTCTAACCGATTTTCCCGCCTTACGCTTCTCTCGATACCACTGACGCTTTCGCTGCTGCTTGCAGCTTGCAGTCAATCCTCCTCCTCATCACCGTCACCATCCCCATCCGCGTCGCCAGCGGCATCCGCTGAGCCGTCCACATCGCCAGCTGGTACAGGCGAGACGATGGTATTCAAAGCTGCAAATGGAGACATCACCGTGCCGAAAAACCCGCAGCGCATCGTGGATCTGACCGGTTCCTTCACAGGACATTTCCTTGCCCTTGGCATTAAGCCAGTAGGCATTCTCGACCAAGCGTTCAAAAATCCATTCTTCGAAGGATTGCTGGAGGGAGTAGGGAATGTCGGGAGCGGCGGTGAAGTAGAAAAAATTATCGCGCTTGATCCGGACCTTATTATTATGTTCAGCGGCGGAGAAGGTCTGGAGAAGTTGGAGAAAATCGCTCCGACAGTCGCGGTCCAGTATGGCCTCAAAACCTACAAAGAGCAGCTCAAGGAATTCGGTGTTCTGACGGGACAAGAGAAGAAGGCGCAGGAGTGGATCGATCAATGGGATGCCAAAATTGCTGAGGCCAAACCTCAGGTCGTCGAAGCTGTCGGCGATCGTACCGTTTCTATTTTGAACCCTTTCGCCAAGGGGCTGTATGTATTCGGACATAACTTCGGTCGCAGCGGCGAGATTATCTATGGCGAATTTGGTCTTAAAGCTCCTGCAATCGCGCAGAAGGAAGCGATCGACAGCGGTACAGGCTGGGCTGAAATCTCCCTGGAAAAGCTTCCGGAATATGCTGGCGATATTATTTTTACGAGCCCATGGTCAGGTGATGACGCCGACCCGAAGGTTGTTTATGACAATACACTTTGGAAATCCCTTCCTGCTGTTAAAGAAGGACGTGTATTCCAACTGAACGCCGATGGCGCCTACTTCAATGACCCGATCTCGTTGGACAAACAATTTGAGTTTGTTAAGGAAAGCCTGCTCTCCTTGAAAAAATAACCTCGAAAATTCAAAGATAGCCGGACGCCAATCCAAGCGTCCGGCTTTTAACTGTTCCGTTATTTCAGGAATTCCAAACCCGTATTGCGAAGCCTGACGTGGTATTGAACATCGATGTCGGCTTTTCTATAAAGCTCCGGCCAGCTTGTATATGTTTCTGGACGCAGTCTGCCGCGGTACCAGTTGCCGAAGCCGACGATATCAGAGCCGCTGCTCTGGGTTTTTTGCAGCATGGACTTAGTTAGTTTTTGTAACTGTTCGTTTAACTCCGCTTTGATGGTATCTTCAGTGACATTTTTCTCCTGGTGAGATTTATCTGTCAGCGCTACGCTAACCCAGATGGACACTTTAATCATGGGTTTTCCATCAACCAGTTTGGTTTTGATGCGAGTTTTTTTGTGGACGATTTTGAGGTCGGAGCGGCTCATCAGCACAATTTCGGAGTGGACCAATCTTTGGGTAATCATCTCATAAATGAGTGTTTCGTCCATCGTGAGCATTCCGGCGATTTTATCTTCGACAAAGTAGGCATTGCCGATCTGGGTAAAGAGACTTCTCTTGTCTTCCCTAAGTACGGGAATCAAATTGGCTTGCAACGGATTAAGCAGCTTGGAATAGACTTCCCACAGCATAGCCTTGTTTTTACGAGGGATGCCCCCCGCATAAGGTTCGAAGTACAGCTTGGTGTAAATGCCCGTCAATTCTCCGATAGGATTGGATCGTACAAAGATCGACCGCATATTTCCATCCACGATGGCGATAACGGCATCAAGAGGGACAGAACGGTCGCGGACGGCAAATTCCAAATAGGGTAGCAGTCCGGAATTAGCGATATCCTTGCTCAGCATCACGGTTCGAGTAGAGGAAACGTCAAGTGCTTTGGGAAGTTTGTACTGTAACTTGTTGATGGCGTCCATGACCGTTTCCCCATGTTGAATGAGCGAGAAAAAAGTGTCTTTTTCATTCCCGATTGCCGAACTGGTTATAGGCATGCGAAACCAGGCATTCAGTCGGCCGTCTTTCGTACTTTCAATACCGATTGCTCCGACTAACAGGCGGTTGTCCACATCTTTGGAGTCCCAACAGCCGCCCGCGGCAAGCAGGCAGAGGACTGCAGCTCCGATTGCAGTTAGACGTTGCGTTCTATGGAGTAAAGTCATGCTCCCCCCGCCTTTCTCTGCTTGAAATGCAGCCCAGCTAATGTAATCCCGGGAAAGACAAACATCGCGTAGAAGCGGAGAAAATAACTGTTAAACACCCATTTTTCCAAATCTCGCCATTCTGGAATAAGTTCCGCAGCGATGTAAATGATGACCGTTACGACGGCTAGTCCCCAATTTATTGAAACTTTTGGCCAGATGCCGGTCATGATACTCATTAGTGCCTTGAGTTTTAGAGCAATGACAAGAAGCAGACATAACATCGTAGCAGACATGAATATCGCCGTCAGGTTCTCGAGGACGATCCAGTATTGATAAATAGAGTCCATCTTCGAGACAAATGGAAATGTCAGTTGGCTGCTCATCTCCCTGCCGAATGTCATCACAGGAATGTAGATGAAACAGCCTACCATGAGGACGGATAGTACGAGCGCGATCATATTTCCTTTCTGATACAGCTTTGCTTGTTTAATTGTGAAAGGAGCAATCATAGCGATATAGGTAAATCCCATCCAGACGAAGGAGCCTCCGTAGAAATCGCCGTCTGTGAAAAAGTCTGCACTCATCTGAAACCAGGGGCCGCCAAGCTCCCAATGGGAGCCGCTCGTTCCAATTATCAAAAGAGAGATAATGGTTCCGGCACCCAAGAGAAATATCACTTTGGCAGCGCGGATAATGGGCATCAATCCTGCTGCCGCCAAGGCCGATGAGGCAAAAATCATGCCATTCAGAAAAAGTAGTGGAGTGGTCGGCAATAAAGTCATCGTTACCAGTTCCGTGAAAGAGCGCAGCATGACGGTAATCGCTGCGATAACGAACAGCAGTATAGGCAGCAGCAGCATAATGGCGGCCGGCTTTCCAAGTGAGCTTATAATGATGGGAACGAGCTCTTTACCGCGAAGCTTTAAGAGCATGCGGCCGTACAAGAAACAGCTGGAAAACGCTAAAAGAGCCCATACAACAATGGGTGCCCAGAGCGGACCGGTTGTGCTGTTAATCAGCAGACTAGGATAGAGGAAGCCCGCGGAGGCGCCTACATACAGCACTTGCAAAGAGAACATTTCATAACCAGTCAACGGAATGGTTTTATTCATTTTCTTCCTCCCTTACGGGGCAGCAGGGACGTCAGATAGGGCGTACCGAAAGATTCCAAGCTGCTTAAATAGAACACAAGGCAGGCAAGGCAGAAGACGATACCGAGCACACCGGCAACTGCCGCCCCGACGACAGTGAAATATTTGAGCACCCGCTGCACTAACCCCATCTGGTAATCGATGACGATAAAGTTGGCAATAGCGGTCGCCGCTACGATGATAACGAGCAGATTGCTCACAATATTGGCTTGGATGATCGCTTGTCCGAGCACAACACCGCCGACCATCGTCACGGTAGAGCTGATCGCTTTTGGCAGTCGAGTACCTGCTTCCGTAATGAAATCAATCATGATTAGCATCAGCATCGTCTCGATAAATACCGGATAAGGCACTCCCTCGCGGCTGGCCGCTGCAGCAAGACTGATTTCCAGCCGATTGACATCCACATTAATGGAGGTCAGCGCCACATAGAATGCGGGCAGCACCAAGTTGACTGTCATGGCCAGAAAGCGAAGCGTATTTTGAAAAACCGATACATAAGGATTCACGTAACTGTCCTCTGGAGAATGCCAAAAATCCGTGTAGACAGCGGGCAGCACCAAAGCGAAGGGAGAGCCGTCTACGAGAATGGTGAGCTTGCCTCGCAGGAGATCGGATGTTACCCGATCCGGCCTTTCGGTCAAAATCGCTTTTGGAAACAGCCTCATATACCGCTTTTTATCCAGCAGGCGGAGCAGCTCGCCGGTATCTTGGATGCCCTCGACGTCCATCTCAGTCAGCAGCTTCTTGACTTGGGCCAGGCAAGACTCGTCTACCACATCAGCGCAGTAGATGACGAATATCCTCGTGTTGGTGGAACGTCCAACCGTCGTTTCCCAAGCCTTAAGCTGAGATGTGCGGATGCGCTGACGGATCAACGCCGCATTGACCTCTAAATTCTCATTGAACGCATAAAGGGGACCTTGCAGAACCGTTTCTGTAAAAGGTGAATCAAGGCTGCGCTGCTGAACTTCCTGAAGATCGAGTATAAGACCTGTCGCCGAGCCGCGAAGGAATAACACAGCCGATCCGCTGCATAACGCAAGCTCACACTTTTTCGTGTCACCTTCGGAGATCGGAGTACCCTCGTACTCTTTCAACCGGATAGCCAGACTGGACTCATCCTCGTCGAACGCGAAGTGCAGCCTTGAGTTTAGGGATAAGGTAGCGAAATAACAGAGGTACACCTCGTTATCGCAGCTATTTCCAATTTTAGTGCATACATAATCGAATGAGTCTTTAAAAAGGTCGTTGAGCTCCTCAAACAGCCTGCCGCTACCTTTCTCGGTATGCAGGCGGTGCAGGTTGGTCAGCAGGCGTGACATGGCAGACGCTCCCTTTTGACAAGAGATTTGGTATGAATTAGTTTGCTCATCCTTTTCTGGAAATATGTACATATGATGATTGCTGCCAGGACAGCAAAAAGCCCATCATCGAGGGATGATGGGCTACTGAGTAGGGCTGCTACTTAAACCAGCCCTTTTCCTTGAAACGGGAAACGGCTTCGATCCGATTGCTTACGCCCAGCTTGTCCAGAATGACCGAGATATAATTACGGACCGTTCCGCTGGACAGATATAGCTGGCTGGCTATTTCCTTCGTGTTTTTGCCTGCTGATACAAGCTCCATCACTTCGCGTTCCCGCTCGGTGAGCGGATTTCCTTCGTTGTACACCTCATCTACCAGCTCGGGAGCATACAGCCTGCGGCCCTCCATGACACTACGGATTGAGATGGCTAATTCCTCGCTGGAGCTGTCTTTGAGAAGATAGGCTTGGACGCCTGCCTTGAGCGCTCGCTCGAAAAATCCTGACCGCGCAAACGTAGTCAGAATCATCACCTTACAGCCGCTTTCCTTCAGTTGCTCGGCGGCCTCTAATCCGTTCATCACGGGCATCTCGATGTCCATGATACAAATATCCGGTTTGTGCTTTCTCACAAGCTCAATTGCTGCCTGACCGTTGGCCGCCTGGCCGACGACCTTCATATCTTCCTCCAAATCGATCAAAGAGCCGAGTGCGCCAAGCAATAATCGCTGATCTTCGGCCAGAACAATGCGGATCATAAGGTATCCTCCTTTTCCATCCTGCTGACGTTATGGGGGGCCTTCATGTGTATGGCTGTACCTTCATTTCCTGTTATCTCCAGGCTGCCGTTGATAAATTCCAACCGCTCCTTCATGCCTTGCAGGCCGTTGCCACGATCCAACGCCTTACGAGGCTTGAGACCGACGCCGTTATCTTTGACCAGCACACGGATTAGATCCGGCTTCTGCTCGATGCGAACGAGGCAGCAGCTTGCTCGGCTATGCTTCACGACATTAGTGACAGCTTCCTTGATGCACATGCTCAGCACATTCTCGGTAAAACGAGAAGTATGGGAAAGCTTGGAGTCGCCTTCAAGGATAAACTCGATTTCTGCGGCTTTGAGAATTTGACCGACCCGGCCCAGCTCATCCTCAAGTCTGGCTCCGCGCATATGCGAAACCATGTCTCGAACTTCCTGCAGCGCGATTCTCGCTGTCTGATGCACATCCGCCATCTCATTGCGCGCTCGCTCCGGATCTTTGGTGACAAGCTTGCCGGCGAGATCGCTCTTGAGGCGAATGAGGGACAGTTGTTGGCCGAGTGTATCATGCAGGTCAAGTGCGATGCGTTGCCGTTCCTCCCGCACGAGCAGGTCGGCGATGCGTTTGTTGGCATCTTCCAGCTGATCCTGGAGCCGCTCCTGCTTGAGCCAGTTGTAGCGGCTGAACGGCAGCACCGAAACTCCGAGCAGTAAAATGACGATGAACGGTGACTGTTGAACGAAAAAGCTGTTTTTCATCGCATAGGTAGTGTAGATCGCAGTGGCCACGAGCACGAGGTGCACAATGTACAGGCTCAGAAACCCGCCTCTGCTGCGAGTATTGCCGATGTAGAACGCCAGGAAAAAACCGAAGTAGGGATAATGGAAATAAATCGTCATGACAACGGAGATGACCATCTGGATGGAAATTCCCGTGTACATCCGCCAGCCGCGGCCATGCCGAGTTAGCTGATAACAGAAGAAAAAGACGGCAACCATCTGGCTGCCGACAATGATACTTGCCGTATCCGAGAAGCGGAAAATGAAATAAAAAGGCAGGATGATGAAGATCAGCCAAAGATAGGGTCCCATACCCGCGTTGCGGGGAAGGATCTGATGCCATTTTTGCTGCATGTCGGATCGGCTCCTTGTCGCACGCCGGCGCTCAGTAGATTATATTTCCAGTGTAGCATATTTTTCTATGGGCATGAATTGGACGGACAGAACGGCAAGGGGCGGATGCCCCTTGCCGTTCTCGTTAATGCTTTAGCTGCCGGAAGCGGCTTTGTCGTTTGTTTTCAGTACGATCGGCTGGCTGTTTGGCTGCGCTTGAGAGGCTTTGTCAGCGTTCTGGCCATCAGACTTGTCGGATTGCCGACCTTCGGCTATGCGGCGAATGCCTTCGCGGAAGCTAACGAACTGGCGGCGCTCGTCATCCCAAAGATTGAAGCGGAGTGACTGCAGGCTGGCGCCGAGCGTGATCGTCGTCGCATGGGCGAGCGGTGGAGCAGCTTCATGCGCTTGTTGCAAATAATAGTTCGGCACACGTGGGCTCAGATGATGCACATGATGGAAGCCGATGTTGCCAGTCAGGAACTGCATCCATGAGGGCAGTTTATAGAAGGAGCTGCCTTCTACAGCAGCTTTCACATAATCCCAATCTTCCTGATGCTCGAAGTAAGAGTCTTCGAACTGATGTTGCACGTAGAACAGCCAAATACCAGCAGCGCCGGAAATCCAGAATACCGGAACGTGTACGAGCAGGAACGCCTGCCAGCCGATCGCCCAGATGACGAGAGCGAATAGGACAACGATGCTTACGTTGGTCAGATACGTGTTCATCCGTTCTTTGCGCCTAGCTCCCTTGGCGTTGAAGCGGTAGCCGAGCACAACCAAGGCAAAAGGACCAATTCCGAACAGTACGAGCGGGTTGCGGTAAATGCGATAACGAATTTTGGTCCAAGTCGAAGCTTCTTCATATTCGCGGACGGTTAGCAGCCACATGTCGCCCGTGCCGCGCTTTTCGAGGTTGCCGCTGCCGGCATGATGGATGTTATGGCTATGCTTCCACTGTTCATAGGGGAACATGGTCATGATACCCAATATCGTCCCGATAATATCATTAGCCCGGCGGTTGCGGAAAAACGATCCGTGACAACAGTCATGAAAAATAATAAAGCTGCGGATCAGAAATCCAGCAGAGAGAGCGGCAAATAGTAATGTCAAGGCATAGGAAACCTGCAGGCTGGCGTAAGCGGCAAGCCACAACAGGAGAAAAGGTGGCAGCGTGTTGAGCAGTTGACGAATGCTGGCAGATTGATTATTTTGCTCAAAGGGAGCGATCATTTTACGTAGCTGTTTCGTTTGTGACATGGCTGCCTCCTGGATGCGAGAGTGTAAATCCACTCAGGCTATTACTTCAATTATAGTGACCCGAAAGCGGGTGCGGCAGTCATATGCGTCAGTGATCCGATATGACAACTGTCATGTCTTGGCCTAATTTTTAGGAGAATGCGGGATGATCTGGGTGATTATCGCAGTTGCCGGTCAAGCATGGGATGTTGTAGCCTAGAGTTAGAACCCTCATTCCGGGAGCGGGGAGTGGAAGCATGTCCATATTTGACAAAATGAAGCAGGGTGCCGCAGAAGCGGCCAAAGCGGCGCAGCAGACGATGGAGACTGCTCGGCTGAAATCACAGGTTGCGCTCAGGCAGCGCGACATTTCGCGGTACAAGAAGGAAATAGGCGAAGCGGTATTCACCGCTTATATGAAGGACAATATCACCGGATCGCATGATAAGGCGTTTCAGCTCTGCCAGCAGATCGTCGCCGCCGAGGGACAGATTACGCAGCTAGAGGGGCAGATTCGCAGGCTCAAGGCGCTCAAAGCGTGCTCAGCTTGCGGACGTGAGGCCGATCACCAGGCTCATTTTTGCCGGGACTGTGGAGCGGCATTCCCTGAGGAAAGCGTGTTGCCGCCGCTGCAGTTGGAAGGCCAGGTGCATGTTTTATGCGGCCGCTGCAAAGCGGAGAATCCGCTGGATGCCCGACGCTGCACGCGCTGCGGTAGCGAGCTTGCTTCCTGGCAGTAGTGAGGGGCGGGATACACGGGACGGCGCATAGCGAGAGAGTTGCAACTGAACATGACAGTAGCAGCATAGATAATTGAAGGAGGAGGCCTCTTGATGAGGCCTCCAGAGTGTCGAGAAACCCTGCCGTCTTGTTCCAAGACGGCAGGGTTTCTTTTGTGTTCAACAGAAGAGCGAAGAGAGGAGGGCCACTGGCATAGTCCTTTTTTTGCGCTGCGCGAATATTTTTTAGGCTAATGGGGGGGCAAAAATTTCATTAACAGAGAGGGTAAAAATCCCAGTCACTGGGCAACCTAATCCCCGTTGCTCAAGGCTGAAAGTGTTGCGCGGAACCACAAAAAGGAGCACAAGGACAACAATGTTTCTCTAGACCCACTAGGGATCACAACGTTAAGGTAGGAGAAGTTGCTTATAGAGGGGAAGAAAGCCAGTGTCAACCGAACAACAATACGCCGATATGCGTAAAGGGGAAAAAGGCGCCTGGGTCAGCATCGTAGCCTATTTGGTGCTGTCAGCCGCTAAACTTGCGGCCGGGTACTTTTTCGCCTCAGAGGCTCTTACTGCGGACGGCTTCAATAACTTGACCGATATCGTAGCATCCTTTGCCGTGCTGATTGGCCTGCGCATCGCGCAAAAGCCGCCGGACAAGGACCATCCTTACGGCCATTTCCGGGCAGAAACGATCGCCTCGCTCATCGCCTCTTTCATCATGGCGACGGTGGGCTTGCAGGTACTCATAAGCTCTGTACAATCTTTGTTTAAAGGTCGGGAGGAAGCACCTAATATTCTGTCGGCAGTCGTAGCGATTTTATCCGCAATTGCGATGTACTTTGTCTATAGGTACAACCGCAATCTTGCCGCAAAGATCAAGAGCCAGGCGCTGGATGCAGCGGCCAAGGACAATCTGTCCGATGCGCTCGTGAGCATCGGTGCTGCAGTTGGTATCGGCGGAGCCGCGCTGGGCCTGAACTGGTTGGACGCGGTGGCTGCAATTGTGGTCGGTTTAATCATTTGCAAAACGGCCTGGGATATCTTCTACAGCTCTACACATGCGCTGACGGACGGGTTCGATGATATTGAGCTGCTGACGCTGAGAAGCTCCATTGAAAAGGTGGAGGGCGTCAAATCGATTAAGGATCTCAAAGCTCGTGTACATGGCAGCCATGTGCTCATCGATGTGATTGTACTTGTGGATGCCAAGCTGACCTTGGTGGAAAGCCATCGGATCAGCGACGAGATTGAGCGGCGGATGGAGCGCAAACATGACATTATGCATGTCCATGTTCATGTGGAACCTTGCGAGCTGGCCTGAGCGGCGCATGCGATGAATGTAAGTGCAGTCGGTAGCTGAGCGGCGCATGCGATGAATGTAAGTGCAGTCGGAAGCTGAGCGGCGCATGCGATGAATGTAAGTGCAGTGGGAAGCTGAGCGGCCATATACGATGAATGTAAGTGCAGTCGGAAGCTGAGCGGCGCATGCGATGAATGTAAGTGCAGTCGGAAGCTGAGCGGCCATATACGATGAATGTAAGTGCAGTGGGTAGCGAGAATTAGAGTGGCGCCACTGGCGAAGAATTCATACTGACTGTCAAACAAGCCTTTCAAATCGCGAACTCGCGATTCGAAAGGCTTGTTTTGTTTATTAACCATAAGGGAAGACATGACGGCTTCTATGAAATACCAGGGGCGCCCGACCTAAACTCTAGCAAAAATGGGAGCATGGGTCGATGCGCATTCGTCCGCAAAAATTTACAATAGAATCCAATACTTCGTAAAAACGCTGTGAATTCTACAGGACAAGCCTAAAAGTCGCCCCGTTAAATGCCGATAAAATCAGAGCAGGTCTAAGCTTCTGCTGCTGATCTTGACTAAAGACAACATAAATATTACCAGATGAGGAGTCGTGATCGAATGAGAAAGCCCATCGCTGCTGTTCTGGCCGCCGGCATCCTGCTGGCAGCAGCGCCGCTGACCCACGCCAGCACTGCCTCCCAAGCCGCTGTGACTAAGTCATCCATTAACCTTAGAGCCGAACCTTCTACGAAAGCCAAGGTACTGAAACTGATCGCCAAAGGAGAGACCTTGAATGTACTGAGCCATGAGAATGGTAGCTGGATCAAGGTCAAAGACAGCGGGGGCAAGGTCGGTTATGTCTCTTCATCGAGCCAATACATAAGTATCATCGAAGAAAAAGAGGTCGACCGCAAGTCGGAGACTGAAGCGGATGCGGAGATCCTGGCTACCCTCACAATGCGAGCGAGCGCCTCGACCACTAGCGACCGACTTAGCTATCTTAAAAAGGGTGATACCGTCGAGATTCTTTCCATTCCTACACCTTACTGGTATCGGATCAAGGATGAGCAGGGCGGCACTGGATACATAAGCTCCGATTCCAAATATATTAAGCTAATTGGCGATCTGCCGAGTAAAGCGTCGGTACCGACGCCAACACCGAGCAAAGCACCGACGGCGAGTGAAACGCCGACGCCAACGCCAACGCCGAGTAAGGCCCCGACGGCGAGCAAAGCGCCGACGCCAACGCCAACGCCGAGTAAGGCTCCGTCGGCGAGCAAAGCGCCGACACCAACGCCAACGCCAAGCAAGGCTCCGACGGCGAGCAAAGCGCCGACACCGACGCCAACGCCGAGCAAGGCTCCGACGGCGAGCAAAGCGCCGACGCCAACGCCAACGCCGAGCAAGGCTCCGACGGCGAGCAAAGCGCCGACACCAACGCCAACGCCGAGCAAGGCTCCGTCGCCGACACCAACGCCAGCACCGAGTAAAACTCCGTCGCCGACGCCAACGCCTACTGTAGCTCCTGGCTTTGAGTCAAATGGACAAGTTGTATCTACTGTAGCGCTGCGTCAGGGGCCGTCCACTTCGGAGGAGCGGATCCGCTATCTCAAGACAGGTGAGGTTATACAGATTATTGCTGTCACAAATCGCAGCTGGTATCATGTTCGGGACACCTCAGGTGAAATTGGCTTTGTGAGCTCCGATACGAAGTACACTACCGTCACCGGGACACTGCCCGTCAGTCCATCGCCTTCTGAAACACCAATACCAGCCGAACCAACACCGACGCCAGCACCAATCTCTCCGCCTTCGGCTACTCCAGGCAGTTACGATTCGGGTTCTGGGGAACTTGCTTCGACCGAACTGGAGGCTGTTATAGCTGCAGGACTGAAGTATTTGGGCACACCATACGAATTCGGTTCCAACCGTAGCGACACGACGACCTTTGACTGTTCGGACTTTGTGAGACAGGCCTTTATCGATGCCCTTGATTTAACTTTGCACGCAGACTCCCGTGGACAAGGGCTGCATGTCAAGAACAAGGGAGGCTACTCGATGGACTGGAGCAGTTTGAATAGAGGCGATCTCTTGTTCTTCACGACCTCGGCAATCAGCAAGGATATGACTGCGGAGGAACGCCTGGACACCTCGCTGATCTCGCATGTAGGTATTTACCTTGGTGACAACAAAATTCTGCAGACTTACTCCAAAGAGTCTGGCGGCGTGCAAGTTACAGAAATCCCGCAAAACTCGACTTGGAAGGATCGATTCATGTTTGGCGGCAGTGCATTGTAATTGATCCAAACTTCCGATGGAAATTTAAAAAAACCGTCTCATGAGAATGGAAGCTAGCTTCCACTTTCTGAGACGGTTTTTTTGATTTGAATGTTCGTAGGTATGAAACATTCGGCGTAGTTAATAGCGCAAAGCAAGTAGTAAAAGTTACTTGAGCGTACCACATTCGAGCGAAGAGGTCGAAGCAAGTAGCTAAAGTTACTTGAGGCGCGGCCTCATCGGGTGAAGAGGTCGAAGCAAGTAGCTAAAGTTACTTGAGCGCGGCCTCATCGGGTGAAGAGGTCGAAGCAAGTAGCCAAAGTTACTTGAGCGCGACCTCATCGGGTGTAGAGGTCGAAGCAAGTAGTAAAAGTTACTTGAGCGCGGCCTTATTGAGCGAAGAGGGCGAAGCAAGTAGTAAAAGTTACTTGAGCGCGGCCTTATTGAGCGAAGAGGGCGAAGCAAGTAGTAAAAGTTACTTGAGCGCGGCCTTATTGAGTGAAGCGGGCGAAGCAAGTAGTAAAAGTTACTTGAGCGCGGCCTTATTGAGCGAAGAGGGCGAATCAAGTAGTAAAAGTTACTTGAGCGCGGCCTTATCGGGTGAAACGGTCTAACCAAGTAGCTAAAGTTACTTGAGCGCGACCTTATCGGGTGAAGAGGTCGAAGCAAGTAGCCAAAGTTACTTGAGCGCGACCTCATCGGGTGAAGAGGTCCGAAGCAAGTAGCTAAAGTTACTTGAGCGCGGCCTCATCGGGTGAAGAGGTCGAAGCAAGTAGTAAAAGTTACTTGAGCGCGGCCTTGATCGGGTGAAGAGGTCGAAGCAAGTAGTAAAAGTTACTTGAGCGCGGCCTTGATCGAGCGAAGAGGTCTAACCAAGTAGCTAAAGTTACTTGAGCGCGGCCTCATCGGGTGAAGAGGTCGAAGCAAGTAGCCAAAGTTACTTGAGCGCGGCCTTATCGAGCGAAGAGGTCTAACCAAGTAGCTAAAGTTACTTGAGCGCGGCCTCATCGGGTGAAACGGTCTAACCAAGTAGCTAAAGTTACTTGAGCGCGACCTTATCGGGTGAAGAGGTCCGAAGCAAGTAGCTAAAGTTACTTGAGCGCGGCCTTATCGAGCGAAGAGGTCGAAGCAAGTAGCCAAAGTTACTTGAGCGCGACCTTATCGGGTGAAGAGGTCCGAAGCAAGTAGCTAAAGTTACTTGAGCGCGGCCTCATCGGGTGAAACGGTCTAACCAAGTAGCTAAAGTTACTTGAGCGCGGCCTCATCGGGTGAAGAGGTCGAAGCAAGTAGTAAAAGTTACTTGAGCGCGGCCTAATCGAGTGAAGAGGTCGAAGCAAGTAGCCAAAGTTACTTGAGCGCGGCCTAATCGAGTGAAGCGGGCGAATCAAGTAGTAAAAGTTACTTGAAGCGCGGCCTTATCGAGCGAAGAGGTCGAAGCAAGTAGTAAAAGTTACTTGAGCGCGGCCTAATCGAGTGAAGCGGGCGAATCAAGTAGTAAAAGCTACTTGAGCGCGGCCTAATCGAGTGAAGCGGGCGAATCAAGTAGTAAAAGTTACTTGAGCGCACTGTTGCCGCGCGCCATACCGCTTGGGATACCGGAGCTGCATCTGCGTCGGAACCGCAGCTCCTACGAAGCGCGGCACCGCCGCTACCTCGCGGAGCTACGGCTACGCCTATACCGCTCTCCTGCGGAGCGCAGCATTTACGCTACCGCTCTCCTGCGGAGCGCAGCATTTACGCTACCGCTCTCCTGCGAAGCGCGGCACCGCCGCTCTCCTGCGAAGCGCGGCACCGCCGCTACCTCGCGGAGCTACGGCTACGCCTATACCGCTCTCCTGCGGAGCGCTACGCGCCGCTACTCCTTCGGATTCCGGCGAGCGACGCCGCTACCGCTCTCCTGCGGAGCTACGGCTACGCCTATACCGCTTCTCCTGCGGAGCGCTACGCGCCGCTACTCCTTCGGATTCCGGCGAGCGACGCCGCTACCGCTCTCCTGCGGAGCTACGGCTACGCCGCTACCGCTTCTCCTGCGAAGCGCTACGCGCCGCTACTCCTTCGGATTCCGGCGAGCGACGCCGCTGTCGCGGGCCGCCTGCACGACACGACGACGTACTTCCTCAACTACCTTAGTGTTGAACACACTTGGAATAATGTAGCTGCGGCTAAGCTCATCCTCGCCTACGGTGGAGGCGATTGCTTCAGCTGCGGCCAGCTTCATTTCCTCATTGATCGTTACGGCACGGCAATCGAGCGCTCCGCGGAAAATGCCTGGGAAGCAAAGCACATTATTAATCTGGTTCGGGAAATCCGAACGGCCAGTGGCGATGACCGCTACGATATCCTCCGCGTCCTCGGGCCGAATTTCCGGGTCCGGGTTCGCCATTGCGAACACGATTGGCTGCTCGTTCATCGTCAGCACCATCTCGCGCTTGAGAATACCTCCGGCCGACAGGCCGATGAATACATCCGCTCCACGTAGCGCATCGGATAGGCCGCCGGTCATACGCTCCGGATTCGTGTTGGCTGCGTACCAATTCCACATTGGATGGGCATACTCGCGATCAGCTGTCAAAATCCCATCACGATCAACGCCAAGCACGTTGCGAGCTCCTCCGGCGATGAGCATTTTGGTACAGGCCGTACCAGCCGCTCCGATTCCGCATACGACGATGCGGGCATCCTCAATCCGCTTGCCAGTCAGGCGCAGCGCGTTGATCAAGCCTGCGTACAACACGACCGCGGTGCCATGCTGGTCATCGTGGAAAACCGGGATGTTCAGCTCTTCACGCAGCCGTTCCTCAATTTCAAAGCAGCGTGGGGAAGAGATATCCTCCAGGTTGATGCCACCGAACCCGGGTGCAATCGCTTTCACTACAGCAATGATTGCTTCGGTATCTTGGGTGTCCAGGCAGATCGGGAATGCATCCACATCCGCAAATTGCTTGAACAACATCGCTTTACCTTCCATAACGGGCATAGCTGCTTCTGGCCCGATATTGCCGAGTCCGAGAACCGCGCTTCCATCGGATACCACAGCAACCGTGTTACGTTTGATCGTCAGCGAGAACGCCTTGGATGGATCTTCGTAGATAGCTGTGCATACACGTGCGACTTCTGGGGTGTAAACCCTCGATAGATCATCCCGGTTCTGAATCGGGGTTTTAGGTTGGATGGTGATTTTGCCGCCAAGGTGAAGCAGGAATGTACGATCGGATGTATTGATAACCCGAATTCCGCGCAGCAGCCCTAGCGACTTGCCAAGTCTTTCTGTCGTACCCGTGTCCTTTACTTTGACTGTAAGGTCGCGCGTAGTGCTGCCTTTGCCCGTTTGAATGACGTCGATGGCAATTACGTCGCCCCCGGCAGCCTCGATTGCAGAAACGACCGAGCTGAAGTTGGTGCCCGACTCAATCTCTAACCTTACGATTACTGTTTTTCCATCCAATGCTTTGTTATTCATATATTCATCTCCTCGGTGGTCTTCCTAAAGAGTCGCAAGTTCATTCTTGGTGTTCAAAAATTTCAAAAAGGGAGGGGCCGGTTTCCCGTCCCCTGCATCATACATTTAAGCTACGCTTGCATTCATTTCATCAGCCGCAGCACAGCAGTCGGGCATTCCAGCGGATCGTACTGCTGGCTGCTCTTGGACTGTAGTCGCTGGCGATGCTGGCCAGAGCTGTACGGCTCCTGGATCTGGCGGAACCATCGATCAATCGTACCGAGAGAGTGCATCATTTCACCGAAGCCGCTGCTCACAAAATACTCCAGATTCTCTTCCTCTTGGCCGGGAATCGGTTTGTAGAACAGCATGGGGATGCCCTTGCTCATCCCCTCTGTGCACGTCATGCCGCCAGGCTTGGTGACGAGCAAGTCAGCGGCGTCCATCAGCTTGGAGATCTCGCGTGTGAAGCCGAGTACATGGATGTTGGGATGGACAAAGCGTTTGTCCGCCAGCATGCTTTCCCTCGATTTCTCGTTGGTACCGGAGCAGAAAATCAACTGTACCTTGTCACGAAATTTGGTCATGTAAGTAAAAAACCCGTCTTCTTCCTCCATCAGCCCCCAACCGCCGCCCATAATGAGCACGGTAGGCATGTTTTTCAGGCCGAGCTCGCTCCGCGCCTCCGCCTGGTCCTGAGACTGCCAGAACTGAGGGTGAACAGGGATGCTTGTAACTTCAATACGCTCAGGCGGAATCCCTCTCGCCATCAGCTTTGTTTTGACAACGGGTATGGACACGAGATAATGATTGACTTCCGTATTGGCCCAGGTTCCGTGCGCGTCATAATCTGTAATCAGCGTATACAGCGGGATGTCGAGGCCAAGCCTCTTGAGGCGGGCCACTGCGGCGTTGGGACCTGGATGCGTGCAGATGATGATCTCAGGCCTGAGCTGCTGGATGACCTGCTCGGTCTGGGTATAGAAGATCCGGTGAATAGCAAGCTGCGTGAACCGGTTGAAAGAACGCTTATAGTTGGTGCGGTACATCATGCCTACCAGCTTGGGCTGTTTGCCAACTGTCTTGCGATAGGCAGACATAATGAGAGGGGCTAACACCGGGTTCAGGAATTTGCCCAGCTCCAGAACTCGAGTCTGAACATCCGGAGATAGCTGCCTCAGGCCGGCAGCGAGGGCATATGCCGCTTGGGTATGACCGGACCCGAATCCCTCAGAGAGCAGCAGCACTCTTTTTTTACGCATGCACTCACCTACTTTTCTCTCTTCCAATATTACGACGAGCACGGTATAGAAGACAAGCTCGGGCTTGGTCGCTTGTCTCCGAGAGCAGCTTCCTATATTCTGTGGGGAGAATCGATAAAGGAGCGGATGCTGTTATGACATCGGAACAACAGACCCCAGCGAAGGAAGAATGGGTACAGTTTTCCTATAAAACAGGCGAATATGCGGGACGAATTGTTGAGGAGGGCTCCCCGCGCAGCGTCGTGGAGACATTGGCAGTACTTCGGCATCCCGAGCAAGGGGATCTGCATAATCCGTATAATCCGGATGTTCCTTTTTTCCATGAGCGGAAAGCTCTGGCCCATCGGGAGAAGGCACTCGTACTGAACCGGGAAATCAAGCCGTTCGCAGCTTCCGTACTGCCCGACTACAATGAATCCCGTGAGCGCGCGGTGCAACAGGCGCTAGAGGAGCTGGATCGGCTGCAGCGCTGGGCGGGTCGCGCGGCTGATCAGTTGCGGGCGGTAGCTTCGGAATACTGATAGCAGAATCCTTCCGGCAAGCTGACAACAAGATAGCGTTTACATTATTTTTAGGCTTCGAAGCATGTAGTTTTAGTCGGAAAATTTGCATGAGTATACATCTTTTGCATGACTTCGATCTGACGCCAGGTGTCAAGATTCGGGAAGATTCGCAATTCCTTAAACTTGCTATACCCAAGGGGTCAAACCGTATGATAGGATGAATGCAGAAGCGCCGCTGTAGCGTGGCGAAGCATGGGGTATGAACCTTCAAACCCTTGTCGCACAAGGGAAGCGAGTCGTCTTGATTAGAGATCGTAATCATGTTCATAAAAAGATTAAATTGATATACCTCGTTCCAAGTGATAAAATTGAGGAATAACTATATCTACCGGCCTATCTTTTAACGGGGTTTCGCCCCCGGAGAACCGACTGATTTCTGCCCTATTAATTACGGGACGGCAGTAAATGGATATGTATTAATATGCATCTTTATTCATCGGAGAGCCATCCGGAATGAAGATGTCTATATAATATGAAGCCTTAGCTGCTGTCCGTTTTTATATCCATCCTCCGACAGAAAGGTTGCATCCGATGAACAGTAAAATGACTGGATTGCCGCCGAAACAAGGCCTCTACGATCCTCAGTTCGAAAAAGATGCTTGCGGCATGGGTTTTGTCGCTCACATTAAGGGATTCAAATCCCACACGATCATTCAACAGGCGCTTACCGTCCTGGAGAATATGGAGCAC
The DNA here is from genome assembly GCF_002233675.1 of Paenibacillus herberti. Taxonomy (GTDB): domain Bacteria; phylum Bacillota; class Bacilli; order Paenibacillales; family Paenibacillaceae; genus Paenibacillus_O; species Paenibacillus_O herberti. The sequence continues at coordinate 561,725 of NZ_NMUQ01000003.1, forward strand.
CGCGGCGGCCAGGGCAGCGAGCCCAACACCGGCGACGGCGCAGGCATCATGCTACAGATTCCGCATGGTTTCTTCAAGCGTGAGATGAACCGCGATGGTATTCAGCTTCCTGCTGAGGGTGATTATGCGGTCGGTATGCTGTTTCTGCCGCAGGATGCGGCTGTGCGCGAAGCGCTTGAGGCCAAGCTTGAGGCGATCATCGCCGAGGAAGGCCAAGGGCTGATCGGCTGGCGTACCGTTCCAACTAACGACGAGAAGCTCGGAGAGTCCGCGCTGAAGGCCAAGCCTTATGTACGCCAAGTGTTTGTTTCCCGTAATGCGGCACTCGCGGATGAGTTGGCTTTTGAACGCAAGCTGTACATCATTCGCAAGCGTGCTGAGCTGGCAATTCGCTATGCCGGACTTGAGGGCGGGGACATGTTCTACTTCCCATCCTTCTCCTCCAAAAAGATCGTTTACAAAGGAATGCTGACGACGGAGCAAGTACGCTCCTTCTACATCGACCTTAACGATGAAACGTTGGAAACAGCGATTGCGCTCGTTCACTCCCGTTTCAGCACGAACACGTTCCCAAGCTGGGAACGCGCGCATCCGTACCGCTATTTGATCCACAATGGTGAGATCAACACGCTGCGCGGCAACGTCAACTGGATGCATGCCCGCCAGTCGCTGTTCGCCTCCGAGCTGTTCGGTGAGGATCTGGAGAAGATCAAGCCAATTATCAACCCGGACGGCTCTGATACCGCGATGTTCGATAACACGCTGGAGTTCCTCTATCTGGCTGGCCGCTCTTTGCCGCATGTGGCGATGATGATGGTGCCTGAGCCTTGGTCTAACCACGAGGATATGAGCCCGGAGAAAAAAGCTTTTTACGAATACCACAGCTGCCTGATGGAGCCTTGGGACGGACCGGCCGCAATGGCGTTCACCGACGGAACCCAGATCGGAGCTGTGCTCGACCGCAACGGTCTGCGTCCAGCCCGTTATTATGTAACCAAGGATGATGTCATCATTCTCGGCTCCGAGGCAGGTACGGTTCACGTTGAGCCAGAAGATATTCTTTACAAAGACCGCCTGCGTCCAGGTCGCATGCTGCTCGTTGACACGAAGGAAGGCCGCATCGTCTCAGATGAAGAGGTTAAGGATCGGATTGCTTCCGAGAAGCCTTACGGGCAGTGGCTTGAAGACAATCTCATCAGCTTGTCCGATCTGCCTGACGCACCGGAACTGCCGGAGCTGGAGCATGCAACGGTACAGCAGCGCCAGCAATCTTTTGGTTATACGTTTGAGGATCTGCGCAAAGTTCTTGAGCCAATGGCTTCCTCCGGTGTTGAGCCGGTCGGCTCCATGGGTTATGACTCACCGCTGGCTGTTCTTTCCGAGCGGCCGCAGCGTCTGTACAGCTACTTCAAGCAGCTGTTCGCACAAGTAACCAACCCGCCGATCGATGCGATCCGCGAGGAGATTATTACGGCTACCGGCACCTCGCTGGGACCGGAGCGCAATCTGCTCAACCCTGAGCCGGAGAGCGCGCGCCAGATTCGTCTGGATTCTCCGATTCTTTCCAACGAGGAGTTTGCCAAGCTGCGTCATGTGCGTCGTCCGGGCTTCAAGTCGATCACGCTGCCGATCTTTTTCCCGGCGGATGGAGGCGAGAAGGGCCTGCGTCAATCGCTGCAGACGATGTGCGAAGCAGCTGACCGCGTCATTGCCAGGGGTCATAACGTACTCATTCTGTCCGACTTCGGCTCGGATCGCGACAACTGCCCAATTCCGGCGCTGCTCGCTGTATCTTGTCTGCATCATCATCTCATCCGTGAGGGCACTCGTACCCGCGTCAGCATCCTGCTGGAGTCGGGCGAGCCGCGCGAAGTGCATCACTTCGCCTTGCTGCTTGGCTATGGCGTGAGCGCGATCAATCCGTATCTGGCATTCGAGACGCTGGATGACATGATTCGCCAGGGCATGCTGCGCGGCGTGACGCATGAGAAGGCCGTTAAGAATTTCATCAAGGCTGCAACGAAGGGTGTCTTGAAGATTCTTTCCAAAATGGGCATCTCTACGATTCAATCGTACCGTGGAGCTCAAATTTTCGAAGCAGTTGGTCTGCAGGAAGCGATTGTCGACAAGTATTTCACATGGACGCCTTCCCGCATCGGCGGCATCGGCCTGGACATTATCGCTCAAGAAACGCTGAAGCCTCATAACCGTGCTTATTCCGAACAGCAGGGCGGGGAGAAAGAGCTTGATTCCGGCGGCGAGTACCAATGGCGTAAGGATGGAGAGGACCATCTGTTCAGCCCGCAGACGATTCACACGCTGCAGATGGCTTCCCGCGCTAATGACTACAAGCTGTACAAAAAGTTCTCCCATCTCGTGCAAGGTGAGGACAGCAAGTTCATGACGCTGCGCTCGTTGCTCGACTTCAAGAAGGACCGCCAGCCGGTGCCGATCGAAGAGGTTGAGTCCATCGAGGACATTATGAAACGCTTCAAGTCCGGTGCGATGAGCTTCGGATCGATCTCCAAAGAAGCGCATGAAAGCCTCGCAATTGCGATGAACCGCATCGGCGGCAAGTCCAATACGGGCGAAGGCGGCGAGGATCCAGCGCGCTGGGTGCCGGACGCCAACGGCGATTCCCGCCGCAGCGCGATCAAGCAGGTTGCTTCGGGCCGCTTCGGCGTGACGAGCAACTATCTCGTCAACGCCGATGAGATTCAGATCAAGATGGCGCAAGGCGCCAAGCCAGGCGAGGGCGGACAGCTTCCAGGACGCAAGGTGTACCCTTGGGTTGCTGAGGTTCGCGGCTCCACGCCGGGTGTCGGTCTCATTTCGCCGCCACCGCATCATGATATCTACTCCATCGAGGATCTCGCGGAGCTGATTCATGATCTGAAGAATGCTAATCCGCGCGCACGCATTAACGTCAAGCTCGTTTCCGAGGTCGGCGTAGGTACGATTGCAGCAGGTGTGGCAAAAGGTCGCGCCGATGTCATTCTCGTCAGCGGTTATGACGGCGGCACGGGCGCATCCCCGATGAACTCGATGCGCCATGCCGGTCTGCCATGGGAGCTCGGCCTGGCCGAGACTCATCAGACGCTCATGCTCAACAATCTTCGCGACCGCGTCGTTGTTGAGACAGACGGCAAGATTATGAACGGCCGTGATCTCGCGATCGCTACGCTGCTTGGAGCCGAAGAATACGGCTTCTCGACAGCTCCGCTCGTTGTCCTTGGATGCGTCATGATGCGTGTATGCCAGTTGGACACTTGTCCGGTCGGCGTAGCGACTCAGAATCCGGAGCTTCGCAAGAAGTTCATGGGCGATCCGGGCCATGTCGTTAACTACATGCGCTTTATTGCCCAGGAAATGCGTGAGTATATGGCAGAGCTTGGCTTCCGTACGATCAACGAGATGGTTGGCCGAGTGGATCAGCTGGAGAGCAAACAGGTGGTTGACCGCTACAAGCTGAGCGGTATCGATCTGACGCCGCTGCTGCATCAGCCTGAGGTTCCTCAGGATGCAGTCCGCTACAACGTTCAGCAACAGAACCATGGCCTGGAGCTGTCGCTTGACATGCAGTCGTTGCTGCCAGTTGCCGAGGCGGCTCTGGAGCATGGCGAGAACGTTAAAGCGACGTTCCCAATCTGCAACACGAATCGGGTAGTCGGCACGATTCTCGGCAGCGAAGTAACTCGTCGTTACGGCGCGGCAGGGTTGCCAGAAGACACGATCTCCTTACACTTCGTCGGCTCTGCGGGCCAGAGCTTTGGGGCGTTCGTGCCGAAGGGCATCACGCTTTCGCTGGAGGGAGATTCTAACGACTATGTCGGTAAAGGTCTTTCCGGCGGCAAAATCATTGTCGCTCCATCGCCGAAGGCTACTTTTGCGGCGGAGAACAATGTCATCATCGGCAACACTGCCTTCTACGGCGCGACGGGTGGGGAAGCGTATATCCGCGGTATCGCAGGCGAGCGCTTCGCTGTACGGAACAGTGGTGTGAAGGTTGTAGTTGAAGGCACAGGCGACCACGGATGCGAATATATGACAGGTGGACGCGTTGTCGTGCTGGGGGGCACGGGACGGAACTTCGCGGCCGGTATGTCGGGTGGCGTGGCGTATGTGCTGGATGAGCAGAGGTTGTTCTACAAGCAGGTTAACCTGGAGATGGTATTGCTGGAGCGCGTCGAAGACGAGGCTGACATCCAAGAGCTGCGCGGCATGCTTGAGAACCACGTCCGTTACACGGGCAGTGCGATCGGCGACCGCATCCTTTCGAACTGGGAGCAGTCGCTCGGCGACTTCGTGCGTATCATTCCGAAGGATTACAAACGGATGCTGGAACAGATCCGCAAAGCCGAAGAGGAGCAAGGTCTAGAGGGTGACGAAGCCCTTCTGGCCGCGTTCGAGGCGAATATGAGAGAGCTGGCGCGCGTCGGAGGCAACTAATCTGATAGAAGCTTAATCCAATAGAGATAAGCCAGTGAACAAACAGCGCGTCCGCATATGGGGATGCGCTGTTTGTTTTTTTCGGTAGCCATGCGCTAACGAAACTCAGATTCGGGTCAAAAATGAGGATAGGACCGCGAAATCCGGCAGCCCTGTCAAAGCTATCAAACCTTTCATACTATGTTGATAGAACATGATATGGAGGTATGGGGCATGCAGCTAGGCTTAGTTTTAGTGTTGTTTATTTTGCTAGTTATTGTTACTAGTGTCTTCGGCTGCAATAGCCTGGAAGCAGAAGAGGACGTATCCATCGCGGCATCCAAAGGTTTTGTTTTGCAAAACAGAACCAGTGATTATACTTTTGTAAGCACCGCTTTTTCAGGAGACTTTGAATCTCCTGGGCCATCGCCAAATACGGTTTCTCCTGGGGGCAACTATCGTTTCGAGGTTGTGGCCAAATTTTTCTACCAAACGACTACTGCGGTTGCCCAATACGTTGTCTATTCAACAGGAGGGAATAGGATAGGCACACTTTCATTGACATTCGAAACTAGAAATAGCGGAATTGACTGGCGTGTATATATTGGGCGCCCCAGTTCAATAATTGGTGATACGAATCTCTACAACGGAGCCGTCAACGTAATTCTGAGAGACAACCCACCTTCACTATAAGGATAAAGATAAGGTGAGGCCGAAGGTAAACGTACTTCCTGTATGGTTCTATACGATTCTAAACGTCAGACTAGCTGGTCTACCAGGCGATCTGGCGTTTTTACTTTCATATTGACAAAGCTAAATTAGATTGACTACACTTTAGGCTGATAAGTTCCGAGACGGAAAGTAAGGAGGGGACATCATTGTTTTTGAAAAGGCTTACAAAGAAGCCGGTATTCAACCGCTCCTTGTTCCGCAAGCAACTGCTATCCTATTTCATTACGGTGCTTATTCCGACGCTCATGATCGTGTCGGTATATTCTTATACCATCAGTGAGGATTTGAAATCCCAGCTTAAACAGTCCTCTGACAACAGTGTGCAACGGGTTTCCAAAACAATCCAAGACATTATAGATCAAATTAATTTTTACTCCCTGCAATTATCTTTTTTGCCCGATATGAACCGAATGTTGAAAAATCCATCTGAGTTTACGATGTACGATTATTATCAGCTTAAGGAACAAGTGCGCAACCAAATCAATTCGAATGAATTATTTGATTCTGTATATATCTATAGCTCGCTGAATGAACGGTTTATGACCTCGGGTGAAGGGCTTTACGATGCGGCCGCTTTTTATGATCAGCCTGTCCTGAAGCAGATTCGTTCGCACAGCGATGAGTCATTCTGGTACGAGGTTCGGGACAACTTCATTACTTTTTACAAAGCGATTCCGGTCACGGAGTCCAAGCCGCTGGGCACTCTAGTCGTCAATATTCAGAAAGACAGGTTTCTGAACACGATCTATAGCTTGAATAACATCGATGATCAAAATGTTTATATCGTGGACAGCAATGGCAATGTTATTTCAGCCCACAACGAGGCGGAGCAAGGTGCGCTAAACCGTTTTATTGGAGAAAAAAACGTATCGTCTAGTTCGCTCCAGAAAGTACGTATGAATGATCGGACTTATTTGGCCCATATTCAAGCTGTGCAGGGCAACGGATGGACGGTTGTAAACCTGATTCCGTACGATGTTTATAAAGAGCTGCTCGCTGCCAAAATGTCCAAGCTGCTGCTGATCGTGCTTGTCGTTTTCCTGATCGGCCTGGCTGTTGCCTATACGTTTGCAGTCAGGATGTACAATCCTTGGAAGAAAATTATCGAGGTCATAACGGGCTCAGGAAACAGCAAACCGTCCGACGATGAATTTCTGCTGGTCAGCGGAGCGATCAGCTCCATGATCGATACTATTAAACAGAACGAACCGGTTATGAGGGATCATTTGATTTCGGATATTTTGCGAAACAATGTTTCAGATAATGCTGCAAGGCTGGAGCAGGCAGGCTTTGCTTTTCAAGAACCGTATTTTGCGGTCATCGTCGCTGTATTTGATGCCATGCGGCCAGAAGATGAAGAGGATCCGCAGCGCAAGCTGATTGTTTACAGCATGGTGTCGGAGACGTTGAAAAAGTATTTTCCTGTGGAAGGAACGATTCTGGATCGCAGTAAGCTGGGATTTATCGTGAATTTGCCGGAGAGCGGCATGGAGGATGACGTACGGCAACTCATTTATCAATGTTATTCCGAGATGAACGGGGTCGCACAGGACGAGCTGAACATCTCTCTTCAATTGATTGTCAGCGATGCGGAGCCCACGGATCGGCTGCATGTGGCCTACGAGCAGATTCGCCGGATGTTGAATTACAAGGCGGTCATCAACCGCAACGATATCGTCTTTTTGCAGGACCATAAAAGCGAGCTCAAATTGGTGTATCCGCTGCTGCTGCAGAAACAGCTTATTCATTCCGTTACGGCGATGAACATTGTCAAAGCGAATCAATGCGTCGCCGACCTGTTCGAGCAGTACATTTATAAATCGAAATATCCGTTCGAGAAGCTGCAGGGAATGATCGTCGTTTTGATGAGCTCCGTGCTGAATGAGCTGTTGAAGGAAGGGCATGACATCGGAAGCTTGAATGACGAGGTGGATATTTTCAAATTAAATGAATGCCAAAATAATGATGAGCTGTATCAGTTTATGATCACACATATCCGAAAAATCATCGATTTCCTGGAAGCGCAGCAGGACAAACAGGTTACGAATCAATATGTGACCAAAACGATTGTTTATATGGAAGCGCACTACGGGAGCAGCCTGTCCATTACGGAGATTGCCGAGGAAATAGGGGTCAGCAGCGGCCATTTAAGCCGCACGTTCAAAGCGGAAACCGGGAAATCCATGCTCGAATATTTAACGGAATTCCGTATTAACAAAAGCAAAGAGCTGTTGAGCAGCTGTAATGATTCCCTGCATGAGATAGGTCAATCTGTCGGTTACAATGATGTTCAAAGTTTTATCCGGTTTTTCAAAAAATACGAAGGTATGACGCCCGGCGAATATCGGAAAAGCATCTAGAAAAACGGATCTTTGTGCGGAATTTCCGGCATCAGACGAGCCAATATCAGAAAATCCTCATGGTTATCCCAAACTGAGGATTTTTTTGATGTCTATTCCCCCGTACGATGAAAGCGTAAACAACATGACCAAGGTTGAGGGGAGGGGATACGGTGAGTCATCAAGTTAAAGTACCACATGGAGCGCTTATGAATACGGGAAGCAAATCTAGATCGTCCGCATTTATGAAGTCGTTCCATAAACACAAGTACTATTATGTATTGCTTTTGCCCGGGATCATCTACTTCATACTATTCAAGTATATCCCGATGGGTGGGATCGCCATTGCATTCCAAGATTTCAGAATTGCTGGAAACGTATTCGACAGCCCGTGGGCAGGATTGAAATGGTTTAACATTTTGTTTGAATCTCCCGATTTTTGGACGGCGCTTAGGAATACCGTCATTATCAGCTTCTACAAGCTGCTTTTTAACTTCCCGGCTCCAATTATACTGGCGCTCCTGCTGAATGAACTTATTAACGGGGCGTTCAAGCGCATTGTGCAAACGATTATTTATTTCCCACACTTTGTATCTTGGGTTGTATTGGGAAGCATCTTGTTTTCGGTATTCTCCGTTGATACGGGAGTAACCAAATGGCTCGGCTTATCGACTTCACCGATTATGAATCCCGAATTATTCAGGGGCTTCCTGGTAGGTTCGGAAATGTGGAAAGAGGTCGGCTGGGGCACCGTGATTTATTTAGCGGCCATTGCAGGCGTCAACCAAGAGTTGTATGAAGCGGCCAAAATAGACGGCGCAAACCGATTCAAGCTTGTCTTGCATGTTACGCTGCCAAGCATTGCTTCAACGATTGTTGTTCTGCTCATTTTGCGTACCGGACAAATCTTGAATGTAGGCTTCGATCAGATCTTTATTCTATACAATCCACTCGTCTACAACGTTGCCGACGTTCTCGATACGTATGTGTACCGGGTAGGGCTGACAATGGGCAGATTCTCGCTTGCCACGGCTGCGGGACTGTTCCAAGCGGTTGTAGGTTTATGCTTGCTGGTATTTACGAACTGGCTCGTTAAGCGGATGGGCGAACGCGGACTTTGGTAAGGAGGTGTTGTTGTGATCCGAAAAAGTTGGGGTGAGCGCACGTTCGAAGCGGGCAATATGCTGCTTCTGGCGCTGCTTAGCTTGGTGACGCTTTATCCATTATGGCATGAAATATCGATATCTCTCAGTTCGGCTGCGGGAGCGATGAGAGGCGGGCTGTTCCTTTTCCCCAGAGGGTTTACATTGGACGCCTACAAAAGCGTATTGAGCTCGAGCTTTATTTGGCTGGCCTATCGAAACAGCATTTTTGTAGCCGTAGTTGGCACGGTTCTTCATGTGTTGTTTACAGCAACGACAGCGTATGCGCTCAATAAGAGAGGTTTACCAGGCGTGAAGGCCATGACGCTGCTGCTTATTTTTACGATGGTTTTTAGCGGCGGAATGATTCCGACCTATTTGCTGGTGAAGAGCTTGGGCCTGACCAACACGCTATGGGCGCTTATTTTTCCCGGCATGATTTCGGCATTTAACGTGATTGTCATGCAGAGTTTCATGCGGACTATCCCTGAAGAAGTTGAAGAATCAGCCATGATGGACGGAGCCAATCCGTTACGCATTTTTTTCACTATCATTATGCCGCTTTGTAAGCCTGTTATTGCCACAATCGCTTTGTGGGAATGCGTCGGGTTATGGAACAACTTTATGCAGGCCCTCATTTATTTGAACGATAAAAAGCTGTTCACGCTTCCTTTGCTGCTCAAAGAAATTATTGCGGGCCAGCAGCTTGCGACTGATTCCGGTCAGTTTACAACGTTCGCCGCTGAATCTGCGATTGCCGCAACCGTCATTGTGTCGATCGTTCCTATTCTTGCGGTCTATCCGTTCCTGCAGAAATATTTTATGAAGGGTACGATGCTAGGCTCGGTCAAATCCTGAATTAAACGAGATTGAAGGGGGAGCTTTGAAATGAAAAAGTTAACTAAAATGGTATCAGTTGTATGTATGACTTGTTTGCTGGGGACCCTTGCCGCCGGATGCTCGTCCAGCGAAAACGGGAATACCTCATCCAGCGCCAATCCGGCGGCCAAACCCGTTACGTATACTATGTTCTTCAACTACGGCATTCCGGAATTTCCGGACAATGGCGGAGAAGCAAAAGCAAAGATTATCGCTCAAATGGAAAAGGCAGGGGTGCAGGGCGTCGATTACAAAATCAGCATGATATCTGGCGATGAGTACAAAACAAAGCTGAATCTATTGATTTCATCTGGAGAAATCCCTGATTATTTCAATGTGGACTCAACGCAGCTTGCTATGTATGTCGATCAAGGTCTGCTAAGACCACTAGACGATCTGCTTGCCAAAGCTCCGAATTTGATGAAATTCATTCCGAAGGAGCGCTTTGAAGGGGTAACCTTTGACGGCAAAATCTACGCAATTCCTCAGGGTGTAAGAACGGAATCGTTCAACTCCCCCAATACGGCTGGTCTGCTCGTTCGGCAGGATTGGCTGGATAATCTGGGACTGAAGCAGCCTACTACATTGGATGAATTGCATACGGTATTGAAAGGTTTTACACATGATGATCCTGACAAAAACGGCCAGGACGATACGTATGGACTAGGCGGCAATAAAGCGACGGTGTTTAATACCGTATTTGGCGCATACGGAATCGGCTTGATGTCGGGCTCAATCTTCTGGACGGAGAAAGAGGGGAAAATCGTAAAAAGCTTCGTTACGCCGGAAGCCAAACAAGCGCTTGCCGTTCTGCAGCAATGGTATAAGGAAGGTTTGATTGATCCTGAATTCCCGGTTATGGAACCGAAACAAGGGGACGCCCGAATTATTAATTCCAAGGTAGGCGTTTTTGAAGGGGATGCTTTTGGCGTTAATGCAATCGGCGGCGGTTATTACACCTCGCTCCTGAAAGTGCTGCCAACGGCTAAAATAACGATGATTAATCGTATAACGGGTCCGGACGGCAAAAAGGGCTGGCCGGAAGTTAACCCGTACTCAGGCGGAGCGCTGCGCGCGATCAGCGTGGATGCCAAAGATCCAGAACGATTAATTCAAATGCTGGATTGGTCGGTTAGCGACGATGCGAACGGCGGCGTAAATCTACTGACTTACGGAGAAGAGAACGTAGATTATACGTTTGATGAAACGAAAAATTTAATAACGCAAAAGACCTCTTACTCGGATCTGTACGCAAAAGGGTTTTCTAACCCGGTTCGCTTCGTTCAAGTGACGGATCGTCGCTGGACAGATAATACCGTTCGTGCAGCGCTCGAGATTGCATCGTCAGAAATAGTCAAAAATGAATGGTGGAAAACGGTACCGGCAGAGCTGGACTATCCAGATCTAGAGAAAAAATTATGGACCGAATACTTCGTTAAAATAGTAACTGGCGTTTGGCCAGTTGATAGATTCGATGAATTCGTGCAAAATTATTATCAGCAAGGCGGTCAAAAAATAGAGCAGCAGGCTAACGAAGAATGGCAGAAGTCCAAAAACTAAACGTAAGGGTAGATGATGATGACAACGAAGACGACTAAAAGACCCAATCTGATTGTGTTTTTTACCGACCAGCAACGAGCTGACACGACGGGGGTTCATGGCAACCCCCTCGGGCTGACACCTAACTTTGATCGTATGGCGATGGAAGGCACACATGTCTTTAACTCCTATACGTGTCAGCCGGTATGCGGCCCGGCGAGATCTTCTCTGCAGACAGGGAAGTATGCAACCGAGACGGGCTGTTACGTCAACGGAATTCCGCTCAAACAAGATGAACTTACGCTTGCTCATCACTTTAATGAAACGGGTTACAGTACGGGCTATATCGGGAAATGGCATCTGGCTGGGCAGGAGCCTGTGCCTCAAGATCAACGGGGTGGGTATCAGTACTGGCTTGGTTCCAATGTGCTTGAGTTCTCCTCGGATGCGTACGATACGGTCATGTATGACAATGACAATAAACCCGTCAAGCTTCCGGGTTACCGTGTAGACGCGCAGACGGATGCAGCGATTCGGTATATCGATCAGCATAAGGATGAACCGTTCTTTTTGTTCCTGTCTTATCTAGAGCCTCATCATCAAAACCATTCCGATAACTATCCGGCTCCGCGCGGATATGAAGGCCGTTATAGCGGCAGCCAATTTGTTCCCGGAGATCTGGCTTCGCTTGGAGGAACGGCGCATGCGCATCTCGGCGGCTATTACGGAATGGTTAAACGCATTGATGAAGCGCTGGGACGCATCTTCGACAGCTTGATCAGCCTGGGGCTGGAAGAGGACACGATTGTCATGTTCACTTCCGATCACGGCTGCCACTTCAAGACGAGAAACAGCGAATACAAGCGTTCCTGCCATGACAGCTCGATCCGCGTGCCGACCGCATTTATCGGTGGCCCTTTCAGATCGGGCGGACGTCTGCAAGAAATGATATCCCTCGTAGATTTACCGCCAACCTTGCTGGATGCCGCCGGCATACCGGTTCCAGAGTCCATGCAAGGCCGCTCTATTCTTCCGCTGCTGCGCGGGGAGAGAGAAGGCTGGCCGGAGGAAGTATTGGTTCAAATCAGCGAAGCGCAAGTCGGCAGGGCGATTCGGACACAGCGCTGGAAGTACAGCGTCAGCGCGGCGGATGCGAATGCTTGGAAGGACGCCGGATCCGCTGCCTATGTGGAGGAGTTCCTGTACGATTTGCAGTCTGATCCGCATGAGCTCAACAACCTAGTTGGGATCGAGTCGTTCAACGACATCGCCTCTGACTTGCGTGAACGCTTAATTCGCCGGATGCAGGAAGCGGGCGAGGCTGCGCCAGTAATTGAGCCGGCGGCACAGCGCGGTTCAGGCGCTAGACGGGCTTCCGTTACTGAGCTTCGCAAGAAGCTGTAAGGCTCCGCCAAGGTCGGCTCCGCTACTCTAGTCTAATCATCATGTGAAAGATGGTTAGACTAGAGTTTTTTATACCCAAAATTGTAAACGTTCCATTTTGGAAGGGGGGATGTGCAGGGAAATCCAGAACGCTAACGCTGCAGGATTTTAGATGAAACAAGATTTTAAAAACGTTCGAGAGAGGATGAATGTAATGTTACTAAGTCAGAGGATTATTCCCAGAAAAATTTTGACTGCTATGCTGGCTCTAGCTCTTGTTTTAACGACCTTTGGCTTTGCTCCATCCGTTAAAGCGGCGCCGGCCGCTATTGTGAACAACACCAATTGGTTTGATACGGATGGTAACCAGATCTGGTCACAGGGCGGCTGGGTTATGCAGGATGGCAATACATTTTATTGGTACGGGGTCGACTATTCGGTTAACGGTGCCAAAAAAGTGAATTTGTATACATCGACGGATATGGCAACTTGGGACTATCAGGGAAATGTCGTTGACTTTACCGGTTTTACCGATGCGTCCGGCGGTTATTCGGGCAACGACTGGTTAGGCCGGCCGGTCGTTGCTTACAACAGCTTAAATAACAACTATGTCATGATTATCGAATGGAATAATTCCGTCGGCACCATTCGTAAAGGGCTGACTTATCTGACCAGCTCGTCTCCGACAGGTCCATTTGTTTTTAACAATAACGATCCGCTGCCAACCGGAAATACCGTGGGAGATTTAGGGTCAATCTTTAAGGACACCAACGGAAAAACGTACATTTCGATGACAGTTGATTATCCTGGAATTAACGGCTCGCTGCGTATTGCCGAGCTGGCGCCGGACTATTTAAGCGTAGTGTCCACGGTCAAAACGATTGGGGCCACCTACCCGAACAAAGAGGCGTCCACGCTCATTAAAGTAGGATCCACCTACTGGATGTTCGCGTCCGCTACTAACGGCTGGGGCTCAAGCCAAACGTACTGCATGTCGGCGACTAGTCTGTCCGGCACATGGAGCGCGCAGAACGTGTGCGCAGTTAAGCCGGCTACAACAAATTCATACGATACGCAAACGGATCAGATTCTGCCGATTCAAGGCACCTCGGGTACGTTGTATGTTTACTTGGGCGACCGTTGGAACAACATGTCGGGAGGACCGACTGCCGCAGGAAGAAACAACTGGCATCCGGTTACCTTCAACAGTTCAGGAGTGCCTACCATTAACGGTAACGCGAGCTGGTCAATCGATACTGCAGCAGGTACGTGGAGCCCTGTGAACGTTACTATTGATCTAACGAAAACATACTCCATTACGAATCAAAATAGCGGCAAGGCTTTAGGTATAACCGGAAATTCAACTGCGGACGGCGCAGCGGCTGTGCAGAATACGTTTTCGAACGCTGCAGGCCAAGTCTGGAAGTTTTATGATGCAGGCGGCGGCTATTACAAAATTCAAAACGTGAACAGTGGCAAGTATTTGAATATTAATGGAGCTGCTACGGCAGACGGGGCGGCGGCCATTCAGTATACGTCCACGACTTCGATTAATCAGCACTGGCAGATCATCCCTACTGGCGCAGGAACGTTTAAGCTCAAAAACCGCAACAGCGGGAAAGTCATTGGTATCAACGGAGAGTCTACAGCCGATGGGGCAAGCGTTGTCCAATCGTCCGATGCGGGAGTTTTGAATCAAAGATGGGGTTTTACTGCACTGGATTAGGTGTACGGAGAATTAGCGCTGAAGATCGGCTTACCGGTCGCTGTCCATAACGGTTAAAATATGACGTCAAAGGCGAACGCTCCTGTTAGTGAGGGTGTAACCTTTGACGTCGCTTTTTGCACTATAGATGACTAATGTAGGAGGTCTAGTAGTGGGCAAGGTAAATGCACTAATTGGCCTCGATGTGCTTTGACCGAGTGAACCATGACACTCTGATGGCGGGAGTAGTGTGAAAAGTGATAGTGATGGATAAGCGTGTACTGAAACTTATACAGGGGTCAGGTTGAATAGAGCGTTAGCTGGATGACCTGGACAAAGAGCTGACCAAATGAGGGCTGTAATCGAATTATTGGAATTTACTGTAGGCAGGCTAGTAAACGAATACCGTGAAGAGAATCTGTAGTATAACATCGATTGGGCTGGCGGTGAGAAAGAGGCATAAATTCATTGACAAGAACCTACAATATGATACATTATGTATCTAAAATGGTAGGTGGTGGAAGCTGCATGAGAGCAGTCGGGTCTAGACTTAATTTGGTCAATCCGGGGAGCCGAGCATCTGTTTATTTGGATTTGATCAGATTTGTTGCTGCGGCGATAGTCGTCCTGTCTCACTTAGGGACGCCTGATTGGTCGACTGGCCCGCTATTTATATGGAAACAGATCACCAGTCTTGGTTTTCCATCTGTGATCATCTTCTTTGTGCTCAGCGGGTACTTTATTTCCAGCTCCGTTCTCAAGATGCAGGATAGCGGAAGATGGTCATGGAGGGATTACCTAATTAACAGGGGGACGCGTCTCTGGATTGTTTTGATTCCAGCGCTACTGCTGACTCTATTTTGGGGAGTGCTCCAGTCTCAATTGTACGGACAAGAGTATACCCGCGAAGGCGTAGCAATGACTGACGCATTGAGTATCAAGTATTTCTTTTCTAATCTTGTCTTTATGCAGCATATTTACTCTCCTACATTCGGACTAAACAATCCGCTGTGGAGCCTGAGCTTCGAGTTCTGGTATTACATCCTCTTTCCGTGCTTACTCTTGGTGTTCAAAGCTAAAACCAAGCGAGGGAAGGTTTTGAGTTTTATAGTGTTTTCTTCCATTTCCCTATTTGTAGGATGGAAGGTTATGCTCTACTTCTTAATTTGGCTTCTTGGTGCAGTAGTAGCGATTATTAAGCCGATTAAGCTGAAAAATATGTTTGTCAAAATTCTTCTTGTTGTTGGCACGCTGATGGCTGCTATAATGGTGTCCATTGCGCCAAAAGCTTTCAACATTTATCCTACTTACTACTTGCCACTTAAACAGTACGGCTTTGATTTTGCACTTGGCTTAGTAGCTGCGTTCCTAGTGTATATGATCATATCCTTCTACAATCTTTCAAACACGAGCCGCCCTGCTGCCGTTTTTACCAATCTGGCTGGATTTTCCTACACGCTTTATTTGGTACATTACCCTGTAATCAACTTCATCTCAAAAGCATCTGGACGCAAAGCTGCTGGAAGTTCGGATTTTATTTGGCAACAGAGCACAACAAACTATTTCTTATATCTGCCGATTGTCTTTACAGCGTTGCTGTTGTATGCATGGCTGATCTCTTTAATAACGGAAGCTAAAACCTCGGGGGCAAGAGAAATTGTTAGTCGAGTTATTGGAAATATGAAAAAAAACAGAGCGCCGTCTGTGTCGGTAGTAGAATCTTATGAGAAATAGCGTTCATTATGAGTGGGATGGGGAGGAGAAAAATTTATTATGGCTTTTGGACTGTTGAAAACATTGTTGAAGCCGTCATTTTGGAGGTACACCCTTAAAAAGATCGAGAGCAGCTATAATACAAGTCTTGGAGCAATTCCACGGCTTGGTAGCTACGGTGGCGGCTTTATCGACTCTTCGATGACCTTTCGGTCGCCGGAGAATGTTCACCTCGGTGAAAGGGTCTGGATTAATGAAGGCTGTAAGGTATGGGCCTCCAAAAGCTCTAAAGTCACAATTGGAGCTCACACACTACTCGGACCTAATGCTGTGATTGTGGCTGATAATCATGGCATTCAGATGGACGCTGGATACATTCAGGACCAGCCAATGGAAGAGAAGGACATTTCCATTGGCCCCGATTGCTGGATAGGAGCTAATGTGGTTATCTTGGCAGGTGTCACCGTTGGAGAAGGAGCTGTCGTAGCTGCAAGTGCTGTCGTAAATAAGGACGTACCACCTTACTCTATCGTTGGTGGTGTGCCTGCAAAGGTTATCTCCCACCGTAAGTCGGTGGAGAAGAATGTTTTGCTTCATCGCGCTAGGTAGCAACCAAAGGTCACTCCATAGAGTGGCTTTTTTCATTTTCATATCATCCTTCACGAGCTTGTAGGAGGACAGATGTAGTCCGTTGCCTTGTATGCGGTCCTAAGAATCTACGAACAACTGTCGGTAATCGAGTTTGTAACGATCTGTTGGAACGAGCAAAGAAGGCCAATGACTTAGTTATTACAGTTTTTATCCACGATTGCAGCCACTACTTCGGTTGAAACTACCAACCCACATTACCTGTTTGTCCGCACTCTGGATCATGATACAATGTTCTCGCCAAACAGGGTTTGTTAGGTTATGTTTTTAGCTAAATCCACCTAACATTTTAAAGCGAATGAGAGCAGGAGGAATGATCCATGTCTTACGACAACGTGCCTGAACCAAGTCTTGTTTTTAATCCAAAACATTATGTATGCAGGAAATCCAGCGAGCCACTCGTATTAGATGGCCGTCTGGACAAATCGTTCTGGTCGCAGGTTCCATGGACCGATGATTTTGTTGATATTGAAGGTGATCTGCGGCCGAAACCGGCCAAACAGACTCGCGTCAAAATGGCGTGGGACGACGAATACTTTTATTTTGGAGTCGAGCTCATTGAAGATGAAATATGGGCGACGCTGACCGAAAGGGACTCCGTCATTTTTTACGACAATGACTTTGAGATTTTCATCGACCCGGACGGAGATACCCATCAATACTATGAGTTTGAGATAAACGCCTTCAACACGGTATGGGATCTTCTGCTCGTTAAGCCTTACCGGGACGGCGGGCCTCCAGTGAACGGATGGGATATTAACGGCCTCAAAACGGCGGTTCATATTGACGGGGAAATCAACAAGCCGGGCGCGGCGAACCGCAAGTGGACGTTAGAGGTGGCGATGCCGTGGAGCGCTTTGAAGGAATGCGCCAAGGGCGGCCGTCCTCCTGGAGCAGGGGAATATTGGAGAGTCAATTTCTCGCGTGTGGAGTGGCATACAGATATCGTGAACGGCCAATATGTGAAGCGCAAAAATGAGCAGACGGGCAAACCGCTACCGGAAGAAAACTGGGTGTGGTCTCCTATGGGCATCGTCAATATGCATTATCCGGAGTTATGGGGATTGGTATGGTTCTCGGAAGGCGACCATCCGATAGACACTAAACTGCCACAGGTGGAGATTGCAAAATGGGAGCTGCGTAAGCTCTATTATCGGCAACGGAAGCATTATACGGAGCATGGACAGTTTTGCGATGATCTCTCTGCATTGATGAGCGATGATAGCTGGACCGTTGAGCCTCATCTGGAGGCTACCAAAGGAATGTTCCATATTTCCGCGAGGCTGGCATCTGGGGAACAGGTTCATATACGCGAGGACAGCAGGGTGTGGGTATCCTAATTCTAAGTGAATAGATTGCTTGAAATATACGATAAAAAATAGACAGCTCCGGTAACCACTCGGAAGGCTGTCTATTTATTTTTCATGCAATTTTGAGACGATATGTATCTGGTGAATATATACGGTATGTAGCATGAATGTGTAGCGAGGAACAATCGATCCGCTTAATCTCATTAATAAGGCATACTTCTAGGGGGGAAGAGTCCTCAAGAATGGGAAAGGCTTACGACATCAAGTCCGTTTGGGGGAGTTGTGCTCATCCTGCACTTCAATCGGCAAACTCTGTTCTCCGAAGATTTCTTTCATGGCTGTAGTCGGGTCGATACCGAGCTGTTCGAGCACTTGTCGTACATCCAGTACCTTCACAGGAGGTCTCTCGTTCTTCTCTTGATGCTTATTATCCATTTCCTGTACCCCACTCCCATTTCCTATATTTTTTCTCTACGTATTGGGAACATAGGATAAAGTATATCTGACCACTAGCGTTGCATAAACCTTCACAATAAAATAAATTGAATATTCAAACACACTATCGATGTCAACAAAACCAAAAGGTCGAACTCCTCTCAAAGGTAGTCCTGTCCATTTGGTAGTTTATGTATATTCTGCTACGTGAATACCAACAGGCCTCAGGCCCTTTTGCTCAGGTTGAATTCAACCTTCGGCGTCCTGCCGACTTGCGGCTCGGTGGCCGATGAATCCGCCTTAACCATTGCTCTGCCGGCTTCCACAACAGTACCCGGAGCCAGCGGCTTAGCATCAGCAGCGAATGCGGCGTCTGCGTCTTTTTTTTCACCAGCACGAGCAGGCAGTAGGCAATGAGCGCCATCCAGACCTGGTTTTGCACGGCCCGTTCGCTGGTGCCGTAAAACCGTTTGATTCGAAGATGCTGCTTCATCCACTTGAAGAACGTTTCAATTGCCCAGCGGCTCCGGTACATATCCGAAATCTCGTCGCACGTCAGTTCGAAGCGGTTGGTCACTAGGATGAGCAGATTTCCTTCCGAATCCGCCGTTTCAATCATGCGGTACTCCCGCTTAGCCCGCTTGGACGCCGATCCGATCCGTACGCGTTCATCCATCGTCACCCTGCTTTCCATCGGGATGGGGAAGGATTCTAGGGGTTCAATGACAGCGTTGTTTTTCAGCCGGGTGACGAAGTGGATGCCGCGCTCCGTGTAATCATCGAACGCCTTGTAATCCACATAACCGCGATCGAATAGATACGTGGCGCCTTCCTCGTCGATAAGGGCGTCCATCTGTGTACGGTCGTTTTTCTTCGCCGTCGTAATTGTCGCACGCTCAGGCAGAACGCTCTCTTTCCCCATAAACGCCAGACGTAGATGAATCTTAATGCCCGCTTTGGTTTGACGGAATTCGGCCCATTTGTATCTCTGCAGGCACAGGGAAATGGTGGTCGAGTCGATCACCTGGACGGTTTTACGATCTGCAGCCGTGGCGCCTTCGCTACGTAGGACCTTCCTGGCTAGCTGCTCAAACAGATTTTCGAGCAAGGCAGGATTCACCTGGTTGTTCTTGCGGCATAGCTGGCTAAACGAGATGGACTCAAAACCCAGTTCTTGCTGAAAGTCTTTGCTCAGGACATCATCTGCAATGCTCCGGAGTCCTTCGCGCTGTTGAAGCTGGGCATGCAAGAATAGTTTCAAATAGGCCGGAACCGTAAGCTTCTTGACGTAGGCATCTGCGTGATTCTGAGCAAGTTGATCTAAAAACGTTGTTGAAAAAATGGGTGCAACCCATTTACCAAATGAAGAAAATAGGGTATCCTTATCCATGCGCTGATCCTTTCAGTGGATTATGGACAGGAACTACCTCCCATACCCATTGTAAAGGATCTTTTTTTGTGTCGAAATAGGGAAACTGAAGATTTTGAACATTCGGAAATTATTTATGCAACGCTAGTGATATCTGACCTAGGACGCAAAGACTGTCGGAATGTGAGGTTATATTGACAGAAGAAAACAGGAACATTTGTCGAAATAGGACTGAAGAATCAGTAAAATGTCTAAAGTGATTCAAATTATCTATGTGTAATAAGATGCATGGAAATTAAAAAAAACCTGCTTATAAGCAGGTTTTATGAAAAATAATTCTTTATTATTTCATGGAACGGTTAGCCCGAATAAAAGCAATAAACATCTTGGACTCCTCCGTCGTAAGCGGGCTGCCATCGATAGAGAAAGCAAACTTCTCCAATATCTCCTGATCGGACAGCTCGATACTGCCAGCAAAATCCCTCACATCCGCATCAAGCGTTGAATCCGGATTGTCAGTTCTTCCCACCAGATAGTCGATGGACACTTGATAAATATCGGCAAATTTAGCGAGCGTATCTGTATCCGGCTCACGTCGGTTTTTTTCGTAGTGACTCAAGGCTGCGCGGGATATTCCAAGCGACTGAGAAGTCTGTTCTTGAGTCCATCCACGCTGTTCCCTCAGACTTGCAAGCCGAGATCCAATGTCCACTTACGTACCTCCTAATTCTCTATATATTCAAGTTTAATACGGAAACGTCCAACCTCAAAGGAATGATACAAAAAGACGCAATTTTTGGAGAGAGGCATGAAAAGTCCTTGACATGTTACGAATCGTATCGTAAAGTTGGGAATACAAAGGATACAATTCGTATCATATTTAAATTATTCTACCCTACCAGTGACCGCTTCATACTTCGGCCTGGCGGCGGCATTTGTCGGAGGTGAACCATGGTTATTTGTCGGAATACGGAGACTCGCGCTGACGCAATCCCCCGAGTGAGGTTGAACCGGCAACTGCTCGCCGATCTTCATATCTCTCAAGTCAGGGGAGAGGCTGTCGTATCGAGCTCACGAAAAGTCCTCTTGCATCATATGAGCACGGACGGGTTAGAATTCTCCACAACTCTCCGTTTCCCTGTCGATGAACAATACCGGCTCACCTTCAGTGTACAAATGGGACGTAAGATTGTTCAGTTAAGCGGCATCGTGACCTCACGCGCCAAACAAAACTACCTCTATGAATACGATCTTCGCATCTTAGATCGGTCGATTTCCAGAACAGAATGGATAAAAGAGCTGAACGAATGGATTCTACGCCATCGTCCTTCTCTTCCTGAACATAAAGTCCACTATGCTTATCGGAACTTGAATTAAATATTCGTCCTAATGTCATTTAGATAATTATCCCACAATAAGTCTGCGTTTTCAAAGGAAAACAAGAGAGAGAAACGCAGTCTGAATTTTGCAGCCAAAGAAGAAATAGAGAAATAAGGGTAGGTGAGTGAGATGAGAAAAGTACGAAAAGCAATTATTCCAGCAGCAGGATTAGGAACACGTTTTTTGCCAGCAACAAAAGCGATGCCAAAAGAAATGTTACCGATTGTCGACAAACCAACCATTCAATACATTGTTGAAGAAGCCATTCAATCGGGAATTGAAGAAATAATCATCGTGACTGGAAAAGGGAAGCGGGCAATCGAGGATCATTTTGATAGCGCCTTTGAACTCGAGCATACCTTAATTGAAAAAGGGAAATTCACTTTGTTGCGTGAAGTGCAAAAATCCTCAAACTTGGAAATTCACTACATAAGGCAAAAAGAAGCAAAGGGTCTAGGGCATGCCGTTTGGTGTGCACGAAAATTTATTGGCAATGAGCCTTTCGCCGTGTTGCTGGGTGACGACATTGTTCAGGGTGAAATCCCCTGCACGAAGCAACTCATGGATCAGTATGAAAAAACAGGGAGTTCCATAATTGGGGTTCAGGCTGTAGGAGTTGAGCAAACAGAGCGTTATGGCATAGTTGATCCGCTTGAATGTATCGATCGCTTAATCAAAGTGAATCGTTTCGTTGAGAAACCAAGCAAAGGAACAGCACCTTCTAACTTGGCTATTATGGGCCGTTATGTATTTACTCCCGAAATATTTACTTTCTTGGATCAACATCAGATTGGTTCGGGCGGAGAAATTCAACTGACTGATGCTATTCAACAATTGAACGAGACGCAAGGAGTCTACGCTTATGATTTTGAGGGAACTCGATACGACGTAGGGGAGAAACTCGGGTTTATACTAACAACATTAGATTTTGCTCTACGCAATGATGAACTTAAGTATCCCTTGATGACCGCCCTAGAAGAATTGGTTGAGAAATATTCCAAAAGCACTCATTCCTTAGGATTAGGGTGATTGTAGATGAGTCTAATTCCCAATAAAGATAAGGCGGAGGTTGTTTTAGAATCTTCTCCGTACTACGCAGCTTATGCTTTGGAGCCAAAATGGAATATCAGGCTCTATATCCGAATAAAAAGAGCGATGGATTTATTGCTGGCCGGATCGGGCTTGCTCTTGTTGTCGCCTGTTTTCTTTTTACTGGCCCTTATTATCAAAATTGAAGATCCAAGAGGTTCGATCATTTTTTCTCAAGTACGTGTTGGCAAGGGTGAAAGAACTTTTCGTATGTATAAGTTTCGTTCAATGGTGGCGAATGCAGAGGAACTGCTTCCTGCTTTGTTGGACCAAAATGAGATCGATGGCGCCATGTTTAAAATGAAAAAAGATCCTAGAGTTACAAAGATCGGATACATAATCCGCAAAACAAGCTTGGATGAATTACCTCAGCTATGGAATGTAATTCGAGGTGACATGTCTCTGGTTGGCCCTCGTCCGCCGCTCCCTCGCGAAGTTGAAATCTATACGACTTATGACAAGCAAAGGCTGCGTGTTACGCCTGGCTGTACCGGATTATGGCAGATAAGCGGGAGAAATAAT
Source organism: Paenibacillus herberti (assembly GCF_002233675.1). GTDB lineage: Bacteria > Bacillota > Bacilli > Paenibacillales > Paenibacillaceae > Paenibacillus_O > Paenibacillus_O herberti. The sequence continues at coordinate 584,338 of NZ_NMUQ01000003.1, forward strand.
ATTGATTTTCCTCAAATGGTTGAGCTTGACCTGGAATATATTCGTAATCGTTCCATTATCAATGATCTAAAAATTATTATCCGTACGATTTTAATGCTCTCAGGCTCAAAAGGCGCCTATTAAAAGTCAGGAGGACGTCAGATGAGAACTGTACTTTTATCAGGAGGATCTGGAAAACGTCTTTGGCCATTGTCCAATGATTTGCGATCCAAGCAGTTTCTTCCTTTGTTGAGAAATGCAGAAGGCAATGCGGAGTCGATGGTTCAACGCGTCTGGAATCAATTGAAAAAAGCAGGTATGAGTGAGAATAGCTATATTGCAACCAGTCGTTCTCAGCTCGAAGTGCTGCAAAGCCAGCTGGGGCAGGATGCTGCTGTCATAGTCGAGCCGGAAAGAAGAGATACTTTTCCTGCTATTGCACTTGCATCCACATACTTATATTCCATTGTTGGCGTTCCACTAGATGAGGTTATCACGATAATGCCAGTGGATCCTTTTGTTGAGGATTCTTTTTTTCATACCGTTCAAAGCCTAGAAGCTGCTATGCTCAATGCCAACGCTGAGCTTGGGCTGATAGGGGTTGTACCCGATCATCCTTCAGAGAGCTTCGGTTATATTGTGCCTGTAACGGACCACGATCAAGAAACGGAAGTATTTAAGCTAGTAAAGGGCTTCAGAGAGAAGCCAAAGCTTGAGGAAGCGCAGGCATTGCTTGAGCAAGGGGCACTATGGAATTGCGGAGTTTTTGCTTTCCGGCTGGATCTAATGATTAACCTGCTCATAGAGATGAACTTGCCTATTCAATATGAAGAAATGATTAAGCAATACAGCAAGCTGCCCAAAAATAGTTTTGATTATGAGGTCGTCGAAAAACTGAAGCATTTGATTGTAACTCCTTATAACGGAACATGGCGCGATCTTGGCAGCTGGAGCATGCTGGCAGGGGAGATGCAACAACCTGTTATCGGGAAAGGGGTAGTCACGGAAGATTGCGTCAATACCCATCTTATCAATGAATTAGATATTCCTATAACGGTAATCGGGTTATCGGAGACGATTGTTGCAGCAAGCCCCGACGGCATTCTCGTGTCTTCAAAATCAGCAAGTTCAAAGATCAAGGACTTGAATGGCGATAGTGCTCAAAGGCCTATGTTTGAGGAAAGACGTTGGGGATCTTACAAGGTGATCGACTATGTCAAATATGAGTACGGATATGAGGTGCTGACGAAGCGTATCCGCATTTCTATAGGTAAAAATTTAAGTTATCAGTATCATCAGCATCGAAATGAGATATGGACCATTACATCTGGCGTTGGCGAGTTGATTCTGGATGGAGTTTACAAAACATTAAGAGTCGGTGACGTGGTAGAGGTTCCAGCGGGAAGACGGCACAGTGTAAGAGCGATTACCGATCTGGAATTTATTGAAGTCCAGAATGGCAGTCAACTGAATGAAGAAGATATCGTGCGGCTTTCCTTGGAGTGGCAAGACATACTTTTGTATGTGGAACAGACGGGTTAAGGGGCGGTAATGGGATGAAAATAGCGGTAATCGGTACTGGTTATGTAGGCCTAGTATCCGGAGTTTGTTTTGCGGAGATTGGCAATGAGGTCATCTGCGTCGATAAAGCTGAGGACAAAATTGTTTGTCTTCAGAACGGTAAAGTGCCCATCTATGAGCCTGGATTAAAGGAAATGATTCATAAAAATGTTACAGGCGGTCGACTGGCATTTACGACAGACCTTCCTACAGCCGTGGCAGCCACTGAGCTTATTATCCTTGCTGTTGGAACACCCTCCTTACCTGATGGCCAAGCCGACCTCAGTTATTTAATAGCGGCTGCAGAGGAAATAGGCAGAGCGATGAATGGTTACAAGATCATTGCTATAAAAAGCACTGTCCCCGTAGGCACAAATGAGAAGATCCGCAGCTTGATTCAGATGCATACCATTTATCCTTTTGATATAGCTTCTATCCCTGAGTTTCTGCGTGAAGGCTCAGCAATCAGCGATACTCTAAATCCAGATCGAATTATAATCGGTGTCGACCATGAAGAGCCGATTGCTGAACTGCTAGAGCTGCATCGTCCTTTGACTGATCAAATACTTGTCACCGACATCCGTAGTGCGGAAATGATTAAGTATGCGTCCAATGCTTTTTTGGCGACCAAAATTTCTTTCATCAATGAGATTGCCAATATATGCGAGAAAGTTGGGGCGGATGTAAGTCAAGTTGCTACTGGAATGGGATATGACAAAAGAATAGGCCCTTCGTTTCTACGTGCCGGAATTGGTTATGGCGGATCTTGCTTTCCTAAGGATACAGAAGCACTCATTCAGATTGCCGGAAACGTAGATTATGAGTTTAAGCTGCTTAAATCTGTTGTTGAAGTCAATCGTGATCAGCGGTTCAATATTATCCGTAAGTTGGAGCTCGAGTTATCTGATTTGAAAGGGAAAACGATTGCGATTTGGGGGCTGGCCTTCAAGCCGGAAACGGATGATGTCCGAGATTCTCCAGCCATTGAAATTATCCAAACTTTATTGAGCCGAGGGGCTCAAGTCAAAGCTTATGATCCTGTTGCACAAGATAATTTCAGGCGTCAGTTAACTCATTCTTCCTTAACCTACTGTTCCACAGCAGAAGACGCCGCTGCACATGCGGATGCTCTTTGTTTGTTGACGGAGTGGAAGGAGTTCCGCGAGATGTCTTTAACACGGCTGGAAACGCTGCTTCGCAACCCTCTGTTAATTGATGGTCGCAACCAATTTTCGGAAGAACAATTGGCCTCCACTTCGTTCATTTATTATTCGGTAGGACGTCCGAATCTCAGTAAAGGGATCAAAGAGCCAAGACCGGTTATTCTGTTCTGATGTGGAGGGAAGAGTTATGAATATGCCTACGATTAGTGTAGCCGTGCCTACCTGCGGAAGACCCCATTATCTTGAAGAATCCCTGAATTCAATTATGGCTCAAACGAGATTACCCGATGAAATCGTTGTAAGCGAGGATGGGGCGGATCTCCAGACAAAGGAGATTATAGACAACTGGAAACGGAAAATGGAAGGTAAAGTAAGACTTATGCATGTTTCAAATACACCGGGTCTTGGGCAGCTCGCTAATCGTCAGCAGGCCATTCAACTTGCAAGTGGAGATTATATCGCCATGCTTGATGACGATGATATGTGGTTTCCTCCGTTTTTGGAAAAGTCATTCGTAGCATTGAAAAATGAGCCGGAAGCGGCATTCTGTTCTGCCAATCATAGCTTTATGGATGATAATAGTATTGTAATCGCTGAAAAAAGTAAAGAGTTTGAACAATACTGCGGCAGATCAGGTATGGAAAGCGGGCTTTATAGGGATGTATTCAGAAGAACATTAGTAAATAAGGCATGTGTATTCTCTCTGCATGTAACCTTATTCAGGAGTAATGCATTGAAAGCTATAGGATACTTTCAAGCTTACGGTGGACTTGTCCCTGATTATGCTCTTTTTCTTAAGCTTGGCGCGAAGCGTTTTAATGGAATTTTTATTAAAGATTACTTGGGTAGCTGCCGAATTCATAATGGCCAGCAGTCTAAAAAAAGACTAGAGAATTCAGTCAGCAAGGTTGAATGCCTGACTATGACAAGAGAGCAAACTGCAGTAGGCTTAAATCAGCAGGAGCGGGAGCTGCTTGAAGCAAAGTTGCGAGCTGCTATTCTGGAATGTTCCATTGCCTATGCCCATGAAAATCGTAGACGGGATGCTTTAAGACAAGTCGGTCAAATGGGCCAGGTTGGTTACCGTCTATGGCCTTTTAAACGTTGGGCTGTGCTGATGGCATTAATGGCTGGTGTGAAAAAATAAGATCAAGTGCTTGCCGAATGGCAAGTATTTTTTGAGCTTGGACTTTAAACTAGAAACTTAATAACTATAAACGAGCAAAATCGGATACAGAAAATCCTAAATACACTTAGGCCAATTTAAATTGTTTACGAACAACGTCAAACGGAATCCCATTCTGACCGCAATCGTAGACAAACTGGAGCCGATCCAGTTGGACTTGCTTACGAACGGTACGCAATCCATCGCCAAATGGGCAAGGTCGTTCTAGACCGGTGGTACAGTACAAATGCGTCCAGGCCAGCAGCGCCCACAGACGGATAAAGGAAGTTGCCGAACGAACCTGGTACGTGTCGAAACCCAGGTTATTTTTAGACTGGCGAAAAAAGATCTCGATCGGCCAACGTTTGCTATAGTACGTGGAAATCGTTTCGGCATCCAAGGAGACGTCGGTGCACAAAAAAGCACGTAGGGCTTTGGGCACGCCAAACGCTTGCTCTGGCCAGCACAGAAGGACAGCGGCATTTTCAATATCATTTAAGGTGCCTTCATATCGATACGTCCAGTACGAAGTTCCGTTCACGGTCACAAGGCGAACGTCTTCTTTGCGAATATGGGCGGCAAAATCTTGCACGGAAATGCGAATGCCTTGCGGGTAAATGATTCGATTGGTTTTAAGACCCCCTATTAGGTGATACCCAGCAGAGGCGTAGCTATCAATGACCCGTGTACCTGTAAACCAAGAATCGACAAGCACATAGCCGCCATGAGGTGGAAGTGGAAGCGTAGCAGCCATCTCGCACACGTGATCGATTTTCGTATACGGGGTGCCGTCGGGATTCGTTTTCGTTTTGTCGTACAAGTCAATAGAGTGAATTAATGAAGTGTCACTGCTTTGGACCACCGTCGCTTGCACTTGATGGCCCCATACGATTTTTCCTTCCAGATGAGAATGATGAAATCCGGTCTGTTCTATCGGAGATTGTGCCTGTGACGAAGGCTTGGTCTTCTTGGAGATCGTATCATCATGAATGACAAACAGCGGCTCTGCCGTCTGGTTGGCGATTTGGACCACGCGCCGAAGCGACTCGTTCTTGACTTTATTTTGCAACACCGTTTCATCCCACTTGCCTTCAGCCAGAAAGTGTCCAAGCGTTGTACGATGGCAGTTACTATACTCGGCCAGATCCACAACCTTGCCACGAAAGCCTTTCGCCGTAGCGGCTGCCATGTATGTCTCGATATGCGCGACGACAGGTTTAGAGTAGTAAAGCGGCAAACGCTGCTGTAACAAGTAGTTGCGTAGCGCGGAATGATCAGGTACGATGACGGTATGAGACATAGCAATTTCTCCTTGGTGTGAAAATCGGTTGTGGTGACTACTTTTTACCACAAGGAGAACGCAATGTCTCTATTTTTTTGTCATTTTACAGTTCACTGGAAGTGAATTTGCTCATTTATAGTTAATAAAAAGAAACTCAGCCCCTTCAATTTCTTAGGAATCGAAGGGGCTGAGCTATGTCATGGAACGAGTTAAGGCTGGTTTTCCCACCAGACACCTCGGGTATCATAATCCCAGTTTGGAAAACGGGTTGTCAAACTGTCATCATTCGTAGTAAACGATACTTTTACGCCGTCTCCCTTTTTAAAGTCTGGAAGCTGTACAGAAGCTGGCGAATTTCCGACCAAGTCAATCGTTGTTTCATTAATGCCTGCTGAATCAGCCGGAACTAAAGTTTTGGCTACAGTCTCGCTAGCCCAATATAAAGAAATAAAAGATTTTCCTGAAGAATGAACATTTAAGAGAGTCATTTCGAGCTCATAGGTTTTACCAGCTTCTAAGTAAATCTCATTCGCTTTTGGCGACGTGCCGCAACCGGAAGTAATGGGCTGATTATTGACTTTCAAAGAAGCATTACATGATGCTGTGTCCATAATGAAGGAGTAGTGCTCCGAAAACTTTGGTCTCAATATCCCCTTCCATTTCCAATAGCCTTTAGTCAATGCCGGCATCATATCTTTATTAATAAGAGGGATTTGATAAGTTTGCAAAGGCGCTGGATCTTGTTTAGATGCATATTTTTCAAGAGTGAATGCACCGCTGGATCGAGCCGGATAGGTCCCCCAGCTAACGATTGCTTTTCCCGAAACATTGGACTTGAGGCTAAATGAAGCACCAGCATTTGAACTTGCAGCAACTAATTCGGTTTCGGTAAGCAGCGGTCCCGGGGCTTTTTCCTCGACCATCAATAATCTTGGGTAATCCACCGTATTCACTTCCACTGTCAGTGTATTAGGGGAGCTATTTTTAATCACTACATTTTCTTTTTCTTGTGTTATTGGATCCAAAACGTATACCTTCGCATCTATACCCGCTACATTGGACAATGTAATTTCAAACTTCTGCGGAATCATCGTATAACGTTTTGGATCTAAAAGACCGTAGGAGCCCTGGAATGGTTGAGTCATATTCCGTGTCACCACATAATAAGCGATAGCGAATCGTTTATCATTCAATTGATAAGGAAGAATGGCAAGATCATCGCGGTTATATCGGTCTGGGTTGGCAGTGCTGCCATCACCTTTCCAGACAAGTCTTTCCACCGGTTCAACGACTTTCTCGACATGAAGTGCTCTTGTATTCTTAATAGGCTGACCTTCACGCATGATTGCACTGAATGTCTTCATAGCCTTTATTTGCGGCCCAGCAGCAGCTCGCACCTCATCCGTTAACTTGTAGTTATTCGCTTTAAGCACTTTAAAAAACTTATCTGAAAATACGCCATGATTCAAATCTCCGCCTTTTGCCGAATAGATATTGACCGTTTGAATTCCTTTATGAGAAGCCATAGTCAGAAGTCTTAAAGTAGTTTTAGCACCAATTTGCTGCATGAGCGATGTTAAACGAGGGTCTGTTTTGCGGACTTTTGCTTTTTTCATGAGCTCATCGGCAAACGGGCCTCGCCACCAGTTGGTTTCGGTCATCCACACTTGAGCAGATTGGCCATTGCCATTATTGGCATATCGTGAATGAAGGGTCCATGGGCCGGGAAACGGTTGAATATCTCTCACCACAAACTCGGTTTTATAACCGTAAAACCAGTACTCTGGCATAGCAGCGACATGGTTAGGAACAAAAACCTCTTTCCCAGTTACAGACTGACCATTGGAATAAAGATGTTTGTAACGAAGGGTTGAGTCACTTTGCCTCGTGATCAACGAATTGGCTGAATACTCAGTGTAGTAGTGGCGGCTGAATCCATTTTGACCATTCAAAAGCTCAGTTCCGTTATCCCAAGGCCGTTGATTAGAGAATCCATTAATAACATTTACATTAGGTAAGCGGTTTTCTGTGTCTTTGATATATTGAATCGTAAGGGGCAATAAAGTAATGATCCCCTTTGAAGTACGATCTCCCTGAACGAGGGTATACTCTTTGGAAAACTTGATTTTTTTCTCATAGTAATGATTTATGTCCAGAAACTGGCTTCCGAATGTAAGCTCGTTCCAAACTTCCAAGTCAAAACCGGCATCATCTTTATTTTCTGTATTCAAGATGCGCTTTACTTCAGTTGTTAATGTTTTAACGTATTTAAGCCAGCCTGCATATGTTTGAGCGCCATATGGATTTACTTTACCATCACTATACTCAATGCCAGAAAAGGGACGATATTTAAGCTGGGTCAATTTCAATTCACCAGCATTGAGATTTTTAGTCAATGGCGCGGAAAGTTTGAGACGGCCTGTTTTTGCATCTACGTCCGTAATAATCGGATACATCGTTTGATAGGCTTGCCCTGAAAGACCTGTAAAGTTAGGCTTAATGTTCGAGGTAGTGCTTACATATATTTCACGAGCCCCTTTTTTTGCGGCTCGTTTTAGTTTTGTTTTGACAAGTTTAGAGGGAACTGGATTTCCTGAGTTTGCATTTAGAAGAATGATTGGGCGCAGGTTATGTTTCTGTAAGGCTTGAAGAATTATTGACATATTTTCCTTCGCATGAGGTACAAGCTTTGATTCGTTATCAAAGGATATATTCCCCCAGCCTATTTCAACTCTTGCAGATCGAAATCCGGCTTCAGCCAATACTTGCGCGGTTGCATCTGCCTCCTTGGCTGATACCCCATTAAATACAACTCCGGCCGTTTCCAAAAAGCGGTTCCCATCCCATGTATCCATGTAAGATCGCCATGGAGATAAATTAAATGATGCCGTACCAAAGGGAACCTCTTGTTGTCTCCAATCCGTATAGGATGAATTTAATACTCCCTTTTCTTCAGCTGCACTTACTTTCAGTGGTATAGAATTATTATTGAAAATCAATATCAATGTAAAGACTGAGATCATAATTAAGCTCGAAAATAAAAGTAATCGCTTTTTTTGGTGATTAGCCGACCCATTCATTGTACAATTCCTCCACTCTTATCTTTATACATATTGTATCAAATCAGCTATGTAGTTACCAACATAAGGATAAAAATTAAGTTGAATTTTGTCTAAATATATTGCTTGACAGTAAACTCAGAAATACAGTATATTTTAGTTGCTACAATATGTATCGCTCTGATTCAACTGTAGGAGGAGAGAGATGGGGGCTATCGCAGGTTATTCCAATCAAGAATTAAGTCTACCTATTAATATCGTTTCCGAGCGAATGATGTCCCATTTCGAATGTTATCCCTCCGATCATATTGGAAACTGGTTCGATAAGACCATTTTTATTGGCTGTGTATCCCAGTGGATTACACCAGAGGATATTGGTCTTCAGCAGCCAAATGTCTCTGGTTTCGAAAAAAAAATAGTGCTTGCGGCGGATGCCATTCTCGACAATCGCTCGGAATTATTTGAGAGATTATCTCTCAGGAATTGGCCCGACCGGGTCATAACAGATTCTGAATTGATCCTTCTGAGTTATGAAAAATGGGGTGAAAGCTGCCCTGACTACTTGATCGGTGATTTTGCATTTATGCTTTGGGATACAGAAAAACAGCAATGGTTCGGGGCAAGAGACTTTTCTGGTAATCGCACTCTCTATTATACGCAGTCGGAAGGAATGTTTGCCTTTTGTACACTCATTCGTCCGTTGCTGCATTTAACGGAAATAGATTCTGCTCTGAATGAGCAGTGGGTAGCAGAGTTCCTTGCAAATCCTGGACGTATTGAAACAATGGATCCCAACAGCACCGTGTTTCAATGCATCAAACAGCTCCCTCCGTTTCATAGCATTACCGTAAAAGATGGACGTACAACAATCAAGCGTTATGGGGAAATAAAGCCAGAAAACATAGGACGCCTTAGTGATGCGGAGCATGTGGAGGCATTTAAAGAACGTTTTAGTACAGCAGTCACTTCTCGATTGCGTACTCACCGTCAGGTTGGCTCTTTTCTAAGCGGTGGCCTGGATTCAGGTGCGGTGGCAGCTTTTGCCGCCAAAGAGCTTAGACTTAGGGGCAAGCAACTGCACTCGTTCAGCTATATTCCGCTTGATGATTTTGAGGATTGGACAACCGGAAGCCGATTAGCAGACGAGCGGCCATACATAAAAAGTACGGTTGAGTTTTCTGGAAATATACGAGATTCCTACTTCAGCTTTGCGGATCGGAGTCCATTATCTGATATAGATCAATGGCTGGAGACGTTGGAGATGCCTTATAAATTTATTGAAAACTCTTACTGGCTCTCTGGAATCTTTGAAAAAGCAGAAGTTTCTGGTGTAGGCGTTCTGTTAAATGGGGGAAGAGGAAACTATACCCTATCGTGGGGACCGGCACTGGATTATTACGCTCAGCTAATGAAACAGTTTAGGTTTCTAGATTTATACAAGGAAATATCCTGTTACTCAAAAAATCGTGGAATCGGCCGAAAAAAACTGCTTTCTTTAATTAAATCAAGAGCATTCCCTTCCCGGGGTTCAGCCCGACCATTAACTCCTCTTGAACAAATGATTAATCCTGAATTTGCAGCTACAACCAACATCTACGAAGGTCTTGCTCATTCAGGGGTTTACAAAGCAGGTGCCCCTTCTTCCACGATGTTCGAGGCAAGAAGCCGGCAATTTGAGCAGGTCATACATTGGACGAACAGCGGGGTCAGTGGAACAAAACTTTCTTTAAAACACAAGGTTTGGTATCGGGACCCTACGAATGATCGCAGACTGGTGGAATTTTGCCTTGGTTTGCCTGTTAATCAGTTCGTTAAGGATGGAATGGATCGAGCTATGGTTCGGAGGGCAACTCAAGGGCTCTTGCCAGATCGAGTGAGACTGAATTATAACATTCGCGGAATCCAAGGAGCCGATGGAATTCTTCGTATGAAGGACCAATGGTTGCAATTCCTGAATGAGATGGAGCAGCTCTGCAAAGATCCTCAAATGGCGGTATACATGAATATCCCCATGATTCAAAGAGCAATAAGTGAAAATAGGAAGCTGCCCGAGGCTCATGCCGTTTATGGCGGAGATTTTGCAATGATGATGCGTGCCTTAGTGTTATATCGCTTCATTAATAAAGTGAAAGGGGGTGAAATACATGAGCAAACAATGGAACAAGCCATCTCTGGAAGTTCTTGACGTTAAGCTGACGCTCGCAGGTCCTGGCGTAGCTATACCGGACTCTTTTGATCCAGATGAGGAAACTCAACATCATAGCTGATGTTGCTCCCATGAAAAAGGCCCTTATGCTGCAAGGGATAAGGGCCTTTTTCATATTAATGCCATCGTTTAGGAGTGAGGCGAGAATGATGGATTATTGCTATCAGGTCTTTGGACTAAACTTTCACAGCGATCTTCCTTTGACAGAGCTTTTGGACAGTTATGCTGATCTACTTAACACGACTCCGGATTTTGTCATCGTCAGAGGCTCGCTTCAAGATGACTGGAGAGAAGTTTCTGGCCAGAGTAAAAATACCTTTTTGTCAGAAGGTAGATTATTGTTCCGCATTGAAGGAACGGCACTATTTGAAGTACTGGACGGACGAACAATACGATATGATCCGGAAGACAATGTTAAGCTCGATAAGCTCAGATTGTACTTGTTGGGTACTTGCATGGGTGCGCTGCTTATGCAAAGAAGAACATTGGCTCTTCACGGGAGCTGTATCCAAATTGGCGAAAAAGCTTACGCATTCGTTGGACATTCTGGTGCAGGAAAATCGACGCTTGCAAACTGTTTTATGCAGCGTGGATGTTTGCTTTTATCGGATGATGTTATTGCATTAGAAGGTTATGAAGCTGGGGTGCCGATTGTTAGTCCGGCTTATCCGCAGCAGAAGCTTTGGCAAGAAAGCCTTCAAGAGCTTGGTTTAACTAACGATGAATATCGCCCTATTTTTGAGAGGGAAGCAAAATATGCGATCCCTATAAAAAATAGGTTTAAAAACAGTCCTGTACCGCTAGGCGGCATTTTTGAGCTTGTTCAGACGGACAACGAGACAATGACGTTGAATGAATTAAACGGACTGCATAAACTCGGTGTTTTGCATCAGCATACTTTCCGTAAGTCTCTTATTGAAGGGATGGGCTTGAGCGATTGGCATTTTCAGAGCTTAACCGCTCTTGCGGCGTCTACAACGGTAAAACGGCTTGAACGGCCCGGAAAAACGGCCGGCTTTACTGCCCCATTGATGGTAGACAGGTTGATAAGCAAACTTGAAAAAGGAGATGTTCAGCAATGGCAGCAACAATTAATGTTTTGAGCGTTGTTTCTCAGCAGCCTGGTCTGCTCGCGAGTGATATGGATGGAGAAAAAGTCATGCTGAGCATCAGTGATGGTAAATATTATAACCTGGGAGCTATTGGGGGAAGGATATGGGAGCTCATAGAGACTCCTTGCACGATCCAGGAACTAAAAGCTCAACTGATGCAGGAATACGGCGTAGCCGAATCAGATTGCGAAGAGGATCTTTCTGAATTCTTGAATCAGCTGCTGTCAGAGAAACTCATTACTGTAGAGCCTGCGGAGGGTTAAAGGGTGAAGCTTAGTGCTTCGATACGCATCTTTTTCAAGCTGAAAAAGGGCGAAAAAGGGCTGCTACTGGAAGCCTTTTGTTATTTGGCTCTTGCCAGAGTGATGGTCATGATCCCCTTTGCCAAAATGGTACCTTGGCTCGGCGATGCACATGCAGAATCACCTAGGGAGATAGTAACGGAAAAGAAGCAGCTAAAACAGATCTCCTATTTCCTGCATATGGTTGCTCGAAACACTCCATTTGACAGTAAATGCCTCGTAAGGGCAATCGCGGCACTGAAAATGTTGGAGCGGAGAGGCTTTGAAAGCACTCTCTACCTAGGTACTGGTAGAAATGAAGCTGGCCAGCTTGGAGCCCATGCTTGGCTGCGCTGCGGATCGGTTTATATCAGTGGTTCAGATGAAATGGACAACTATACAATTGTTGCGTGTTTTCATCGCAAGGTCAAACGCCATAAAGATAAAGAGGGCTGGTCGCATGGATAAGGAACAAAGCTTACTTTACGCCATTTTTAAGAGCTACTGTGCGGATGAGAAGCTTCAAGAAGTTCAATTGTATGAGCGAGTAGATTGGAATAGCTTTCTTCAGTTGGCAGGCCATCACAGAGTGCTGCCTCTGCTTCATCATTTTTTCAAGGCGGAAGCAGATCATTCAATTCCTGACTTTGTATTAAAAAGACTAAGGGAAGAACATCGAGATAATTTATTCAAGATGATGATGCTTGCAGGAGAATCAAGCCGAATCCATGATGAACTGGAGGTAAGCGGGGTTCGCAGTTTATTTCTTAAAGGGCCGACGCTGGCCTTTGAGCTATACGGGGATTTATCCCTAAGAAACTCTTCTGATCTGGATATTTTGATTGATTTAAAAGCTGTATCGGGCAATTTATTTACGCTGGACCGATTGATGGAACGTTTAGGCTATCAAACGGACGACTTCGAGCCGTCTTTGTTCAATGAATGGAAGTGGCGGCAGCATCATCGTACGTACTACAATTCACTTACAAAAACCTTTGTTGAAATTCATTGGCGACTCAGTCCCGGACCTCTTATGGAGCCGAGCTTTGAAGAATTGTGGCGGGAGAGGCGCAGAAGTAATTTGCCCTCTTGTTCGGTTTACTATCTAGGCTCAACCCACTTATTTTACTATTTGACGCTGCACGGAGCAAGACATGGGTGGTTTCGTCTTCGTTGGCTGCTCGATATGGATCGGCTGCTGCGAAGGAATGTAGATTGGGATGCCGTACGTAAGCTTCTGCGCCGGTTCCAGGCGCTGCATCTTGGTGATCAAACGCTATTGATGGCCTCCAGAATATTGAATACTCCTCTTCCAAGCGTTTTTCTACCGATTCGTCCTGGTTCAAAAGGGGATCAATTGACTTCGAGACCTTCATACTATTTAAAGGAAACCATTAATGTGTCCTCCACTCCCCAAGCTGGTTTTATCAGAGATCATAAGCGCTATTTGTTCTCAATGAAATCGCCTCTTCATAAATTCCTGTTCCTTCTCAGCTTGTTCCATCCATATCCACAAGATGAAAAAACGATGCCTTTGCCAAAACCTTTTCATTTTCTATATTTCCCATTAAGGCCATTTTTATGGATTTGGCGTAAAGCAAGGCAAGAGCCTTTGCTTTAGAGGAGGGAGCCTATGCGAGCCGTACTCTTTTTTCTTCGGAAAATATGGGCTTTTGCGGGATCGAAGCTGTATATGAATATTGCTGGCATGGTTGCAGTCAGCTTGCTTGAAGGAATCGGAATTTTACTGCTTGTGCCCATGCTGAAAGCGGGTGGCATTGGCGGTTTTCAGTCGGGGTCAACACCGCTGTCTCCATTATCTTCGCAGCTTTCTCCTGAAATGATCTTGCCTGTTATTCTTCTTATTTTTGTTTTAGTTATGCTGGGTCAGGTTTATTTCAAAAGGTTTGTAACGCTGCAAAATATGAGAATCAGTCAAGAATTCGATTTAATGATGAAAAAAGAAACGTACCAAAAGATTTTGGATGCGGAATGGTCCTTTTTTTTGAAAAAACGCAAATCGGATCTAATCAGTTCGATGACCAGCGAAATCGGCAGAGTAAATGGAGGAGTTACGCTTAGCCTTCAAGTACTCGTTTCAGTCATTTTTACTATGATTCAAATCGGAATCTCCTTCTGGTTGTCGGTACCACTGACAATAAGTATACTCATTAGCGGATCTCTCATTTTTTTATTTTCAAGGAAGTTTCTTCGTCGAGCAAGGGGGTTGGGTTCTCAATCCACACAATCTGCTCGAGCTCTGCTGGCAGGTGTATCGGATCAATTGAGCGGGGTAAAGGAAATTAAATCCAACCAACTCGAAGCATCAAGATTACAATGGCTGGATAAGGCAACACGCAAAATTCACCAGGAGCAGCTAGAATTTTTCCGTTTAAAAACTTCGACTCAGCTATTATTTCAAGTTTTTTCTGCCCTGTTAATTGCAGGCTTGGTTTATGCTTCGGTTCAGCTTTTTCATACGACCCTGGAGCAGCTTCTTCTAATCCTCGTCGTATTTTCTAGACTATGGCCCCGTTTCTCCGGCCTGCAATCCAGCTTAGAGCAGATTGCTTCCTATTATCCCGCATATGTAAGCCTGGAAGAGCTTCGCAACCAATGTGATGAAGCCAAGGAGTTGACGACTGAATTTGTTCGGGATAGTGGGCTTACATTCAATGACTCATTGGAATGTCGCAAAGTAAGCTATCGATATGAAAAGGATAGCCGTGCATATACATTGCAAGATATAAACATAAAAATACCAGTTAATTGTATGACTGCTATTATCGGCAAATCTGGTGCGGGAAAAAGTACGCTAGTTGATTTATTAATGGGTTTACTCCATCCAGATGAGGGGGAACTTCTGTTGGACGGCGTTTCTCTATCCCAAAAAGATCTAGTAAAAATGAGACAGCTAATTGGTTATGTTCCGCAGGATCCTTTTCTATTCAATGATTCATTGCGAGGAAACCTTCTGCTCGTGAAGCCGGATGCGTGTGAGGAAGAGTTATGGAAGGCGCTTGAGTTTGCTTCGGTGGATCAGTTCGTCCGAGCGTTGCCGGATGGGCTGGATACCCAAATCGGAGATCGAGGCATTCGATTATCAGGAGGGGAGAGACAAAGAATCGTTCTGGCTCGGGCAATGCTGCGAGCACCGGCGATTCTTGTCCTTGATGAGGCTACAAGTTCACTAGACACGGAAAATGAGACGAAGATCCAAGAGGCGATAGCGCGTCTGCAGGGTCACATAACCCTAATCATCATTGCACATAGGCTATCGACCATTCGCGAGGCCGATCAAGTACTTGTTGTTGATGAAGGGCGTATTGTTCAAAGTGGGAAGTTTGGAGAGCTTGAACGGGAGAAGAAAAGCTTGTTTAATCAGATGCTTCAGAATCAAGGATATGAGACAACACCGATTGCATACAAATCATCGATTTAATACACAGAGAGAGGACTCGGTACAACGTCAGTCCTTTTTTTGTTTTGTTGAGTTTCCGATTGACAAGTTACAATATGTATCATAAACTGAGGAAAGACAAAGATACAATCTGTATCATAATGGAATGGATCGGAGTGAATGGTCTTGGATATGGATATGAAAAGGTACGTGATTGCACTAAAAAAGCGGTTGTGGATGATTATTATTTTATTAAGTATCTCGACTGTGTCTGCATATTATTACACACAGCAGCTCACACCTAACTATTATTCCGCAAGCTCGAAGTTCATTGTCAATAATACAGTCGAAGTTTCTGGTGGGGAAGTAATTGATTTTTCATCCATTGGATCGAGTATAAGGCTCATCGACACGTATAAAGAAATTATTCTTACCCCCGCCATTATGGACAAGGTCGTCGTACAGTACCCTGATCTTGATCTCACAGCTAACCAGCTTCTATCCATGATTCGAGTAAGCTCTCTTAATGAGACGCAGGTAATGACTTTGACCGCTACCGATACGAATCACGGTAGAGCCGTCAAAGCTGTAAATGCGGTTGCGAAGGTGTTCCAAACGGAAATTCCTAAAATTATGAAGATTAATAATGTAACTATATTGACTAGCGCGCAGGAGAGAGAAAATCCGAGACCATTTGGTCAAAATATCAGCTCCAATGTCATGATTGCAGCAATTGCAGCATTATTGCTCTCCTGTGGTACGGTCATTTTAGTTGAGTATTTGGATTCGACCATTAAGCAGGAGGAAGATATCGTTCAAGCAACTGGGGCCGATGCTCTTGCCATCATTCCTAAATTATCTAAAAGGCAGCTGAACCTTCCGCATAAAAAGAAAGGGCATTCCGCCCACTCCACGATGAAAGCGGGAGAACAAGCGTTATGAGTATACAAACAGGCAGTCTCAGTCCAATGTTGGAATCCATTCAGGTACCTCTGTTGAATGACTTATGCCAATCCTTAAGGGCTACAATTGACTTTGCTGCCGCTCGGAGCAATATTCAATCAATCGCCATAACATCCCCCTCACCTCAGGAAGGCAAAACTACGATTATTGTTCAATTGGCAATTGCCTATGCTCTTGCTGGAAAAAAGGTTTTAATCGTTGACGCTAACCTGCGTCGTCCCAATCTTCATACTCTTTTTAATCAGCAGCGCCGTGAAGGATTGGCAGACTATCTGGGCTTAACGATCCCTTTGGACGACGTGATTAGACCTTCGGGAATTTCCAACCTCGACTTAGTGACTTCAGGCTCAATGGTCTCCCATTCAACGCAATTAATGTCTAGCGACAGATTATTGGATCTGTTTAGGGAAGCTAGCACTCGTTATGATCGCGTTTTGGCAGACACTTCATCGATGCTTGAACTCGCTGATGCACAGCTCGTTGCTTCTGCCTGTGACGGAGTGCTCTTAGTGGCTGAACATTCCAAAACCCGTCGAGATCAACTTCAAAAATCCTCCAAAATGATTATGCAGTTGGATAAGCCTTTGCTGGGAACCGTGTTGAACAAACAACGGTGATTGTTCTAAACATAGGTAAGGCCTGCTGCACCTCTACCACTGCAGGTACTCGGCAATGCTGTGGGTCCTTGTGACCTTAGACGACATTCGTCAAGGGTATTGCGTGAGGTGGGGTTGGATGCCCCAATACGTTGCAATCCCCGCAGCAATGCTGCGGGGATTGTTGTTAACTTCGAAATTCAATCTGTTCATTTATGAAAAAAGTTGAAAATAGGGAGGGACACTATGGAGATGGCACGTAAATTAAAGCTAGCCATTGTGGCTTTTGAACTTCCCTCTACCAAGGAACGTACAGGTGGAGTAAGCCATTTTAATCATCGGTTATGCAATATGCTGGTAGAAAAAGGTCATGAGGTAACCGTATATTCGGTTCGAGAAGCGGTTCCGGATGCTCAATACGAGGTTAAACTCGTTCCAGGCGCGATTGGAACAGGTCGATTCCATCGCTATTACAAGGCCCCATGGACTTCCAAATGTATTGATTTTGCTCCATATGACTTAGTTGTTTCAAGCGGAGACGATTGGGCAATGAAACGTGGAAGTGTTCCTTGGATTCGAATTATGCATGGTAGTGCCAGAAGAGAGTTGCAGTTCAACAAACGGATGCTTCGAAAGCTCAATCTGTCTTTCCTATACGTATTGGAGGTGCTATCGACGCTTCGCTCCGATATTACGTTGTTCAACTCCAATGATACTCGCAGATTATACCCGAATCGCCAGTTGGATCGAATTGAGCATCTGCCTGTTGATACTAGAGTTTTTTATCCCGGGCCCAAAAACCAGCAGCCTACGCTCATGTTTGTAGGGGCGCTCGATAGCCGCAAGCGAGGCGGATGGTTGAAGGAACTATTTACTCAGCAAATCAAGCCTGCAGTACCAGATGCTAAATTGATCATGGTGTGCAACGCGGGCGAGCCGGCAGATGGTATTGAATACATTGATATGCCATCTCAGCTTGAATTGGCGGAGTTATATCGCAGCTCTCATGTCTTTTGCATGCCATCAACCTATGAAGGTTTTGGTATTCCCTATTTGGAGGCAATGGCTAGTGGAACGCTTGTCGTAACTACACCAAACCCTGGTGCTATAGAGGTGCTTGGAAACGGTAAGTACGGACGTCTTGTTAATGATGTGGAGCTAGGCCAAGCGTTGATTAAGGCATTAACTAATCTGGGCAATCATGGGAACGAGACAGAACCTGCTCTCGAGTGGGCCAAAAGTCATGACTGGAGTGAAATGATAGAAAATTATATTCGTTACAGAGAAGTAGTAAAACCAGATCAACTGCTGTCGAATGGAGGAAAGGCGTGAGATTTTCAGGAGAGCTCCATCCTGGATTTAGACCATTGCTTTCATGCGTGCGAACTCTACTTATCCTCATCGTTGGTTCGCTAATTGCGGTATTCATCGGACGTTATGCCAGTGGCAATCCTGAGCTTCTTATGCAGGGATCCATTCTTGCAGCTGTGCTCATTCCCGGATTCATACTTGCCGCCAATGACTCCAACAGGTTAATTCCTTATGTGATTACGATTTGGTTGATTGGACCTGAATTGCGTCGTTTAAATGACTGGGTTCTCGGTGACTATAGCTCTTTGACGCTGCTGAGTTTAACACCTTTAATTACTACGTTACTGCTGCTGATACCTGTTGGAATAAAACGGGTCAGAATCGAGAATTCAGTGGCTAAGGTGCTGAACGCTTATTTGATTCCTTTCCTGTATGCTGCTGTTTTAGGTGTTTTATTGAATAAAACCGCTGGAATCTACAGCACAGGCAACTACTTTATACCTCTGCTTATTTTTGTTTATATGATAGTCAAAAGGCCAGATGATCAAGTGAAACAGAGCTGGCTGAAGACAATGGTAACGATGGCTGTACTGCTTTCTGTTTATGCCTGGATTCAATATCTCATTCTTCCGCCATGGGACTTGATGTGGATGGAGGGAGCAAAGATGGTTTCATTGGGCAAGCCAGAACCACTTGGTTTCCGGCCATTCTCTACGTTGAATTCAACAGGAACACTGTCCGTTTTTCTGGTTGCAGCCATCCTCGCAGGCATTTCTTCCCCGCAAGTCCGCAAACCATTTGGAATGATCGGTGTGATCATCATCATTTCAGCGCTTGGCATAACCCTTGTCCGTGCATCCTGGGTGGTCTTGCTCATTTGCTTGCTGGCTTACGTTTTATTATCCTCCAAGAAGAATAGGCTGAAATCGTTGGGGGGGATCTGTATCCTTTTTGCGGGCACCTATTTCGTCTTGCCTCTGCTTCCGGGCGGGGCAAGCATGATGGACCGAGTAGGTACTTTTGGTAGCCTGGGTGAGGATCATTCTGCCAATGCTAGATTGAGCATCGTTTTTAATACGATTCCTGAGTTGTTTACCCGCCCACTAGGCGGGGGCTTTGGCTCCATAGGCAAAAGCACAGACTTAAACGGTGGAGAAGGAGCATTCAATACCCTAAATTCAGTGGATAACGGTTATTTGGGTGTTTTTGCAGTGTTCGGGCTAGTAGGCGGATTGCTTTTTTTTAGGGCTCTTTTCATGCACTGGAAACTTATCTATAAGGGGGCTGTCCATAACACTTATCGAGTGTTAGGACTTGTTTTTCTGATTAATTTAATGGTTGCCTATGTTTTTGGAGGCGAGCTGGTCAGTATGTCGGCTCTTATCTTCTGGTTTTTCACTGGCATGGGTGTACAGCAAAGCGAAGAGCAACTTGGAAGGAGTCTTATGAATTGAAAGAAAATATTCTCGTTGTCAACCATGCTGCACAGACGGGAGGAGCCGAGCGAGTTCTACTCAACTGGCTAACGCAGGTGGCAAAAGATCGATTCCAAGTTAAGGTTGTACTACTGGCTGAAGGTCCGTTAGCGGACAGCATTAAGGAGCTTGGTTTCGACGTCCAGATTATTCCCTCCGGAAGAATTCGTCATCCACAGGCTCTTATGAAGACTATATCTTCTTTGCGCCATATGATTCGGCAGCACGAAATTCAAAAGGTAATCAGTTGGTCACCCAAGCCTCATATGTACGCCGGGTTAGCCGCTTGGCTGGAGAGCATTCCGGCGATGTGGTGGCAGCATGGTGTGCCAGCCAACACGATGTTTGATAAGGTGATTAGCCGTATACCTGCACAGGCGGTGTTATGTCCTTCCGAAATCGTATCTGCTGCACAAAGTAGAGTTAGAGCTAATCCTCGGACAGTTGTACGTTATCCTGGAATTGTTATGGAACAATTCCAGCTTAATCCGCAGGTCCGTGCTCTTACTAGAAGAGAGCTTGGAATTGAAAGTGACACTTATGTATTTGCCTTTATTGGTAGGTTGCAGAAATGGAAACGAGCTGATGTCGTAATTGAAGCCTTCTACTCCTCACTCAGGGACAGGAATGCTCATCTTCTGATTATTGGCGGTTCCCTCTTCGGTGTTGAGGAGGAGCTTGAAGAAGAGCTTAAAAAGATCACTCTAGAGCGAGGAATAGCCGACAACGTTCATTTTCTTGGTCATCAGAGCTCAATTGAGCCTTTTTTATGGGCTAGCGACGCGGTCGTTCATAGCTCGATCAATGAGCCCTTCGGCATGGTAGTAGTGGAAGCAATGGCTTCGGGAAGACTCGTGTTGGCCGTTAACAGCGGCGGTCCATCGGAAATTATAACTCACGAGGCGGATGGACTTCTATATGACGGAAGCTCAGCTCAGTTAGCCGGCTTAATGTCAGACGTATTAGATCGGCCTAATCATTATGCGAATGTCGCTAAAAACGGCATCAAAACCGTAAACGATCGCTTCTCGGCTTCGGTCATGGCCGGAGGAATTGAGAAAATTGTGTTGGCATAGAAAGCAATAAATAAGTGGCATGGGGTTTGTTGTGGAGAGGAAGCATGATTAAGCATGAAAAAGCTCTTTTTATCCAGCTTCGCTTTGAATATGGTTGTAATGGCTCTAAATTTGATGACTGGAATTATGATTGCTCGTTGGCTTGGTTCTTATGGCCGAGGGGAGTTTGCCGCCGCGATCAGATGGACTGCTCTCCTTGTTGGCCTCTCAACCTTAGGCTTGCCTGGAGCTGTCATTTATTTAGGGAAGCTTTATAAGGAGCGTCAACAGGAGCTACTGGGGTCCTACTTGATTGCTGGGGTCTTTTTCGGACTGACCGGGATGGGAATTGGTTGGTTGATTATGCCTTTATTGATGGAAGGGCAGCCAGCGGAGCTTGTCTTATATGCAAGAATAGCAATGATTTGTTTACCTTTTAGTGTAATGACCGACGGTTTGATCGGAACTCTGCAGAGCTTGAATTTATTTCGTAAAGTCATGCTTCTTCGGTTGATGAGCCCACTCGGTTCACTGCTTGTTATTTTGATTTTGCAGGTGTCTGGTCATCTTTCGGTGCGGAATTTAATTTTGTATCAGATTGTCATCTGGGGATTGTTTACTTTTATACTGACGATGTCATGGGTGTTTAGACAGGTTAAGCCCTCCTTGAAAAATCTTCATCTTAATCTTAGCGAGCTCATGCGAAATGGGATCAAAATCTATGGGGGATCTTTGGTAGCGGTTTTTGGAGGGAATTTTGATCAATTGATTTTATCCCTACTGCTTGCTCCCTATGCCCTTGGACTTTATACCGTTGCCGGCAGTATTGGCGGAATTTTGCCTTCTGTGCTTTTTGGAGCTCTGAATGTTTTTTTATGGCCGAAGCTTATGGATCTCAAGGGTGAGGAAAAAAAGAAGAAAACGGAACAGATGCATAGTATGATGCTTCTTCTATGTACTTTAGTCACTTTGGTCGCCTGTGCATGCGCTCCGGTTTTACTGCCATTACTCTACGGCAATGAATATAAGCCCGCGATCTGGATGGCCATTATCCTTTTAGCTGTCGCTCCAATTCGAATCTGCAGTCAATTGCTTCTTTATTATCTGAATACAGAAGGCAAATTCAATACCGTTACTCTATCCGAGCTTCTAAGCGTAGGAGGCGGCATGGGGATTATGCTGCTGCTCATGCCTTATCTAGGCGCTATTGCTGCTGCTATTGGAATTGCAGGAGGATCGGTTTTGAAGTGGATCGTATACATTGTCATTCTTCGTTCAAGGGGAGTAAATACCAAAAAACTCTTTACGCTACATAAACGGGATATAAGTTATATGGCAAGCACAATTAAATCGCTGCTCAATGCCCGGTGGGGCAAAGCTAGACAATTGGAAAATTAATATACTGAATAAAGGGGAGATCCAAATGGTTTCTATTTCTGTGGTTGTACCGTCCTATCGCAGAACAAAAGATCTTATCCAATGCCTCAAAGGATTGGATCAACAAAAAATTCCGCCGCTTGAGGTCATTGTTGTCTATCGCAGTAGCGACGAAATAACAGAAAATGCGGTAAAAAAGTGGATGGAAAGTCCAGCGCCATATGTAAAAAAGGCTACTGTTGTGAGCATGCCCGGCATGCTTGCGGCTATGAAAGCAGGTAGTTGTGCTGCTGAGGGAGAGGTGATCGCTTTCACTGACGACGATGCTGTTCCCCGACCGGAATGGATCGAAAGGCTGGCAGTCTGCTATCAGAATCCATTGGTAGGAGGTGCCGGAGGACGAGATATTCAACCCGGAATCAAGTCTTCCGGGCCTGACACGCAGGTTGGAATTTTGACCTGGTATGGCAAGCTGATCGGCAATCATCATATCGGTTCCGGGGCCGCTAGAAATGTAGATGTTCTAAAAGGCGTTAACATGTCCTTCCGATCGGATCTGCTGCAATTGCCTGAAGGCTTGAAGGGCAGTGGAGCTCAAGTGCATATTGAAGTACATATTTGCCTGCGAATCCGGAAGTTAGGATTTAAGCTCATCTATGACCCAAGAATAGAGGTCGATCACTATCCTGCGCCTCGGTTTGACGCGGATCAGCGAAATAAAATTGTTCCGGAAGCGGTAGTAAATGCCGCTCACAATCTTCAATATGGAATTCTCAACCAACGGGGGAATTTTATTCGTACTCCAATGCGACTTCTCTATGCCTCTCTCGTTGGAGACCGAAGCGTTCCGGGACTGGCTCGTTTCAGCTTTGCTCTTCTACGCAAGGAAAAAGCAATCGTTCGCTCATTTGTTCCCGCTCAAAAAGGGTTGTGGAAGGGATTGGTGCGTTATATGAAAAGCGGCAGTCCCAAGGAGGCAAGAGAAGTATGAGAGTGATGCAAATCATCGACCGATTCGCTCCTTTGGGTGGAACAGAACGATTTGTGTACGACCTTTCGAGGCAACTGACGGAGGGGGGACATACCGTGCGAATTGCAGCATGCGGTGTGGAAGACATGAAAAGCTGGGGAGAGTACGATCCAGATAGTGTTGTGCCTGGAAGAAATCTGGAAGATTGGAGATATGCTGCCCGGGAATTTGCACCAGATGTAATTTTATGGCAGGGTGGCAGAGAGACGCTTAACGCTGCATTTCATTTGTCTCAAAGTTATCCTATGGCTACCATTTTTCATTCTCCCGTTTGCCCTTCAGGTGCAAGGCTTTTCCGGGACAACAATGAAATATGCAGCAATACATTTGGAGCAAGCTGCATGGTCAATTGGTACACGCGCAAATGCGGAACAAACAAGGAGCCATGGCGTATGCTCCAAGGCATGCGGCTGACTTCCAAGATGATCAAGGTAGCGCTTAACTCCAGGGTGATTTATACGGTCAGCAACTCCTTGAAAGAAATACTCGTTCGAGATGGGTTGCCCGCTGATAAAATTCAGGTGATAGACAATACTTTAGGAGCTATATTCGAGCCGGTTGCTCCAATAGTTCCGAGAGGCTCAGGTGAAGCGCTGCACATATTGTTCTGTGGCAGGTTAGTGTATTACAAGGGAGTGCAGGACATGATTCAAGCGATTGATGTTCTGAATCGTCAAGGGATCAACATAATGGCAACTATTGTCGGTGAGGGATGGTACGAAAACAAGCTTAAAGTGCTTGTGGCAAAACTCGGGCTTGAATCCAAAATTATATTTGCCGGACGAGTTCCAGGCAAGGAAGTGGACAGCTGGTATGACAAGGCGGATGCCGTCGTGGTGCCTTCAATTTGGCCTGAGCCTGCAGGGCTCGTCGTTCCTGAGGCCAGAAGAAGAGGAAAGTCGGTTATCGTGTATGATGCAGGAGGCTTGGGAGAATGGAAGGGTTATTTAGATGGAATCCAAGTTGTGCCTCGTGGTGATGTGGAGGCTCTTGCTACCGCAATGGCTTTCGTTCGAAATACTAGTTCTAGCCTTCCACGAGAAGGCAAAGCCGAGAGGTTAAGTATTGTACAGGAACTGCAAAATGTTTGCCGACATGCTTAATGGAGGGATATAAATGGATATTTTGGGAAGGAGAAGAAAGATTGCTTTAGCCTTGCGGATGAATCGGTTACTAAGATTTATCGGGTACTGGGCCGTCCAAGGAAAGTCAGCTGAAATTCATTCCTCTGTCACAATTGAATCGGGAAGCCGAGTACAACCTGAAGTGAAGATCGGCAGAAATACCTACATAAGCTTTAATTCTCATATTCAATCCGGATCAATCGGGTCTTTTTGTTCAATATCCTGGAATGTAACAATAGGAGCTGATGAGCATCCTTTACATAGTGCTTCAAGGCATCCTTTTTGGTATTCACCGGATCATGCAGGGATTTCGGCGACAACAAGGCGCTGGCAACAAGATAAGGCTCCTCCACAAATCGGGAACGATGTTTGGATTGGAACCGGGGCAACTATATTAAGAGGCGCAGTCATCGGAGATGGAGCCGTAATTGCTGCAGGAGCTGTAGTAACAGGAGAAGTACGACCTTATGCAGTAGTAGGCGGTATACCAGCCAAAGAAATCAGAAGATTATTTGATGACCCGTTAATTGATGATCTATTAGCTTTGGAATGGTGGACTTGGGACGATAACATGCTAAAAGAGGCCGCTCAATGGTTTGAAGATCCTAAACTGCTTGTTGATCGGTATGGAAATAGGAAAAAGGGCAGTACTAGTGGCATTTCCACCAATCTATGATTTTAATCGTAGCAAAAAGGAGAAATTTGATATGAATATTTTAACAACTGGTATGGGATGGATCGATCATACTCCTGGGGGGCTTAATCGATATTTTGCTGATTATACCCTGGCTATGCAGCAGCAAGGACATAATATTCGGGCTTTAGTTACAGCAGGAGGAGAAAAAATTTCCGCTCCTCCTTATATGGAAGAGGTCCTAACACAGTCCGACAAGACGGGGACTTGGGATAGAGTGAGAGCTTTTCGAACAGCTGCGGCACAGACAAAAAAGCAGTGGAGACCTGATGTTTATAATCCCCACTTCGCCTTGTACGCTTCATTAATTGGCAGGGGGCAGCTTCCAGCAAACATACCGATTGTGACTCACTTTCACGGTCCATGGGCTAAAGAGTCGATGATTGAAGATAAAAGCAGTTTTTCCGCACAACAAATCAATTATCAAATAAAAAAAAAGGTGGAGTCGCTCGCCTATAACCGCTCTAATCGATTTATCGTACTGAGTGAATACTTCTCGTCGTTGCTCCAGCAGGACTATGGGATTCCCGGCAATATTGTACATATCGTTCCAGGTGCTGTAGACACAGAAAGATTCAAGCCTTCTTCTAATCGTCAACAACTACGTAAGGAACTCGGATTCCATGAAAATGACCGGGTTCTTTTTTGTGTCCGGAGATTAGTTCGGCGTATGGGGATCGACCGCTTGATCCATGCGATGTCCGAGATAAGCGCTCAGGTGCCGGAAGCAATTCTCATTATTGCCGGGGATGGCACAATGCGCGATGAGCTTAAAGCGTTGAGCGCTAAGCTCGAACTCACAGACAAAATCAGGTTTGTAGGTCGTGTTAGCAATGAAGAGCTTGTTCAATGGTATCAGGCGGCAGACGTTTCCGTTGTACCTACCGTGACACTAGAGGGCTTTGGTCTTGTAACGGTAGAAGCTCTTGCTTGCGGGACCCCGGTTGTTGGAACGCCTAACGGAGGAACAAAAGAGATTCTGCAACAATTTGATTCCAACCTGCTCTTTGATGACGATACGCCAGAGGCCATGTCTTCTCGAATTATTTCTCTGTTAAAGAGCGAAAAGGGATTGCCAGAACGCGAGCGATGCCGTTCCCATGTTATGGAACGCTATACCTGGGAGAAGATTGCAAACGGAGTCAGCGATGTGTTCCATCTTGCGGCAGAAGATTCGCTGAGGAGGGCTTAAGGATGAGAATTGGTTATTACAATCATACAAGCTCCATTAGTGGAGCGGAAATCAGCCTTCTGACAATGACAAGTCATCTGCATACAGCAGAGCCTGTCATTATCGGCCCGGAGGGAGAACTTGGTGTAAGGGCGCGAGAGTTCGGAATGGAGTATCTTGTGTTACCCGGTTACAGAGCTCGTTTGAGCAAAAATCCATTTTCCATAGCTAGGCATATGATCGGAATGGTCGTGGAGGGTTGGCGACTCGCTGCCTGTGTGAAAAAGCAAAACCTAGATATTGTTCACGCCAACTCAATTCGAGCTGGCATCATGGCTTCAATGTTCAGTTGGCTTCATCGCCGTCCTGTAATCTGGCATATTCGCGATCAGCCGCCCAGAGGAATAGTTGGAGCCGTTATCCGAAAGTTTGCTGCTCGCAAAGCGGACAAATTGATTTGCATTTCCGAGCAGATTCGTGAGTCTTTGGGCAAGGCTCTAGAGTACAAATCGACCGTTATTTACAATGGCGTCAAGGCTGATTTTGCCGATGATCAAGAGAAACAGCAGGCAAGACAAATGATTCGGGCTGAACTTGGAGCCGAGCAGGAAACGCTTGTCATAGCCATTATCGGACAGATTGCCCCTTGGAAGCGGCAAGAGGATGCGATAGCGGCTCTTCATTTACTGCAGAAGCAAAATCATTTCGCGGAACTTTGGATCGTAGGAGAAGCCAAGTTCAGAGAGGAAAATAAGCAATACGAGCAGCATTTAAGGCGTCTGGTAAAGGAACTCGGTTTGACTGGAAAAGTACGGTTTACTGGTTTTCGAAATGATATGAAGGAGATCTGCTGTGCAGCGGATCTTCTTTTTTTATGTTCTGATAACGAGCCCTTCGGCAGGGTGCTCATTGAGTCAATGGCTCAGAAAGTCCCGGTTATCGCCACTCGCGCCGGTGGAGTCCCGGAAATTGTCGAAGATGAAAACTGTGGTTTACTTTACGAGGTTGGAGATATTGTCGCTCTTGCGGCATGTGCAAGCCGTCTGCTATCGGACGAAAGTCTGAGAAAGGAGTACGGGCAGAAAGCTTTCGAAAGAGTCAAGGCGAGGTTTGTCATTCAAAATACCGTTATGCAAGTCGAGAATTTGTATGATCAATCTGGCCAGGACCGTCCGCTTCGGGTTGCTATTGTACATGATTATCTCAATCAGCGTGGAGGCGCTGAGAGGGTAGTGGGCGTACTGCATAAAATTTATCCTGAGGCTCCGATTTTCACGACTATCGCGGATCGCAATGAGCTTTTAGCTGAGCTTGCAGATGCTGATATTCGAACCACATGGATGCAACGGATTCCAGGCATTCTTAGTAAGTTCAAGCTATTTTTCTGGGTATACCCAGCTGCCGTAAAAAGCATGGATCTTCGTAAATATGACCTGATCATCAGTTCAAGCAGCGCTTATGCAAAGGGAATCCGGAAGCCAAAAGGAGCCGTCCATATCTGTTATTGCCACACTCCGATGCGGTTCGCCTGGAACTATGAAGAATATGTCGAGGGAATGATGATCCCTTCCTTTGTCAAGAGGCTGGCTAAAGTTTTTGTTCCATTCCTCAAAGGCTGGGATAAGCGAAATACAGCAGCGGTGGATGCACTCATTGCCAATTCCACTGTAGTAAGGGAACGGGTTAATACCTATTACGGCATGCATTCATCAGTGGTATACCCGCCTGTTGATCTGAGCCGATTCGGTCCGTATCAACCTGTTCAAGTAAAGGACTACTACCTGGTCGTTTCCAGGCTAGTCTCCTATAAGCGAATCGATCTAGCAGTTGCAGCTTGTACATTAACCAACCAAAACCTGATCGTTGTCGGCGGTGGCCCTGATCTGGATAGGCTTAAAAAGCTGGCTGGCCCGACGATAACTTTTGCGGGAAGGCTGAAGGACGATGAGGTGGAAGAGCTAATGCGAGGCTGCAAGGCGCTGCTGTTCCCGGGCATAGAGGATTTTGGGATTACTCCACTAGAAGCCAATGCCTGCGGTAGACCTGTCATTGCCTTTCAGGGAGGCGGGGCATTAGATACGATTATTGCCGGAAGGAATGGGCTCTTTTTTACAGAGCAGACTAAGGAGTCGCTGGCTCAAACGATGAGAGTTTTCGATCAATATGAATGGGATAGCACGGCCATTCACGCTCATGCTGAAGCGTTCGGAGAGGCAAGGTTTGAGCGAGAATTAAAAGAAATTGTTGTTCATGCAACAATGGAAAAGAATGCATCTTTGCCTCACTCTACTCTGGTTGGGAGGAACGTTGAACTTGATTAGAGAAATCAATTTTTTACGAGCGCTATCATGTCTATTTATTGTTATGATACATTGCGTAGAAAAAGCGAAAGTTAAATATGGTTTTTTTGACGATCTTGATGATTCGACTCAATTTTACGCTGATTTATTAATGTTGTTGCTCAAAGTGGGTACGGGTATCTTTGTATTTATTTCGGAATTTATTTTGGCTTATAAATATCCAGATAAGCTTCCAGAAGGCTTTTATTTAAAAAGAGTAAAGTTTTTGTTAATTCCATTATTTGTTATGTCCGTGGTCTTTGCCTATGTTGATACTCGCATAGGGGGGACAGGTTGGTTTCAAATGCTGAAGGAATTTATACTGAATTTATTTTTAGGAGGATTTCATGGTTATTTTATTCTGATTATTTTCCAATTCTACATTTTGCATGGGTTTTGGATTCGGTATGTAAAAAGGTATAAGCCTCTTCATGTGCTTTTATTGATGCTTTTAATAAATATATCATATCTCAGTCTATTTAATTTCGTACAGCCCCCTATCCAATCAGAGCGTATGAATCATCTGTGGTATGTAGGCTCATCTATTCCTTTATTCGGATGGTTATTTTATTTTGCTCTAGCCTATTATTGCGGATCAAATTATGAGTGGTTTATGAAGAAGCTGGCTGCGCTAAAATATTATATTCTCGGTATTTCAATCCTTGCTTTTTCATTATCGATGCTAATTCAAAAATATGATATTATCACCGTTCAAAGCTCCAAACGCGTTGATATGATTTTTCTTACTAGCTGTTCCATTATGTTGATGTTTTTATGGGCAAGAAAAATCAATTATTTTCCGAAATGGATGTCATTAGTTAGTAATTATTCCTTCGGAATATACTGGTTGCATCTATTTTTTATAGCCGTATTGTCAGAGTATATAAACTTTAAATCTAATTATA
This sequence comes from Paenibacillus herberti, assembly GCF_002233675.1. Lineage (GTDB taxonomy): Bacteria > Bacillota > Bacilli > Paenibacillales > Paenibacillaceae > Paenibacillus_O > Paenibacillus_O herberti. The sequence goes on from NZ_NMUQ01000003.1 coordinate 613,585, forward strand.
GTTACTTACTGTATATCCCGCTGATGTTTATCGTTTCAATTCTTTTCTCGATCATATCGACCGAGCTTTTACAGAAAATTCCCTTCGGAGTTTACGTTGTTGGGAAGACCAGACAGGAATCTAAAACCGCCAAAGGAAGTTCTTTTTAACAGAAATTGTTCATACTTTAAATTCGCCTGAACTGCAGCTTGATTTTCGAACCTCCTATTACATCCAAGAGTGCAACAGGAAAAAGTCTTATTAAGACGAGGAGGCCATTCAATGATTAGTATATTAAATTATAATGCCGATCCTACTGGAAGCGCCGACAGTTCTGATGCTTTGGCTGCGGCTATAAGAGGTAATGCATCGGTATTAATCCCTGAAGGCATCTATCGGATCGGGAAGAACATGATTATTCCGGAATCAAACCTGATCGCTTTTGAACATGGGGCAAGATTAAAGCCTATCGCAGGAGTAGTTATTACGTTCAACGGAAGCATAAGTGCGCACAAAACCGATTTTATATTTGATATCTCCGAGGGGGGAACTGTGCAAGGTGAGCCTAAAGAGGATGTGATTTATCCTCGATGGTTCGGCGCGAAGGTTGACAGCAAGACGGATGACACGGCGGCTTATCAGGCTGCTGGAATTATGTGCGGGAAATCAAGGCTGTTGTACATCGCTTCAGGCAGCTCGGTAATTCGGCGTCCCTTGACTCGTTTCGGCAGGGGGGCTTTTGGTATAGGCACATTTATTGACGGCAATCAGATGGGCTCTCGTATTATTTTTGATCCAATCGATAACAAGACCGACCTCCAGGCATGCTTTGACGTTTATTACGCAGGGGTCTTAGCTGTTTTTCGTGATTTTACGGTAGTTGGAACGGTACCCTACGCGAAGCGTTATTTGGAACGCTGGGTAAACAAAGAGCTGTTCGATCAACGAAAATATGAGATGTTTGCAGTTGGAAGCTGTGCTTTCCGTGTCTCGGGAGGAGCAACCCCTACTTTTCATAATATATCGACACGCGCCATAAAATGTGGTTTGCTGCTCGATAACAATGTGGGGCATATAACATGGAAAGGATGTACCTGGTCGGGGCTGATTGGCGTTTACTGCCGCAAAAATAATTACGATTATTATGGTGAACGAGGCAGTATGACTGGTGAATTTTGCGGTTTATTAATCGGGCTACAGGGTTTCAGTGGTACGATATCCAATCTTCATACAGGCTTTTCTCCTTATGGAGTATATCAATGCATGGATGGGACTCCTTCTGCATACAGCAATGGTTTAAGCGGGCAGGCTATTTTTTGGCAATTTGAGCAATGTGGAGAAGCTGCTATAGATCTGCTGCCGAACTCGCAAACGAGAGCCTGGTATATGAATGGAATCGGATTTTCCTGGTCGGTTATAGATTATAGCGATCAACCGGGGCGATGGCAAAGCGCTTTGCCAGACTCCTTGAAGCGGCCGGAGGAGAAGCAAGCTTATGCCGCTCGATTTGGAATTATTGGAGATAACGTAGCATTCGATTCCTTTTCAGCTATATTAACCAAATCCCCCAATCCCGGAGGAGTTGCCAGTGCATATATCGATACCGTCTCAGCGAGCACAAGCTTAGTGGGGCTGGGTACGTCTACGGTAATTAGGAGAAAAGTCACACCCCATTATATAAACCGCAATGTTCAGCAACTAATTAAGGATCGCTCTTCCAGGTCACAGAATAAGGTTGCCCCATCGAATTTACTTCTTGATAGCTCAATAGCTTCGAACTATACGGCCCAAAACAATGCCGTGATCAGCAAGGTATCCGATTCAACTTCTATTCCTGTCCCGGTATCCGATGAAATGAGGCAAGTATTGGGGATGCGCTTTTCCATTTTCAAGGTCGTTGGTGACGGGATAAAGGAACCGATAGTTAAACTGAAGTTTGCAGGATCTCCCGCACAACTTGATTTGTCACGCTATGTGACATTATCAGGATTCTTTTTGACCGATATCTCGCATAACGGTTTTTTGTACCGAGCTTCTGGCTCTCCAGGTATATTTTTATACAGCGATGCAATGAATCTTCCGGCACTTACGTGGACCCGGATCACAGGGGTGGATGGAAAATTCTCGGATGGCAAATACAATGAGATCGGATTTAGCTTCAAGGCAGGATCAGTATCTTATTTTGCCGGTCTCATGGCCGCATACGATACGGTCGGAACTTACTCCCCAAGCTTCGCTGCCTATTGTGATACGGATTTTGAGATTGGAGGAAGTCTTATTATAAGGGACACGGTCACTGGAGCCCGAATTCGATTGTCCGTGACCAATGGAGCAATCATTCAAACGCCTCTTTAAGAAGCTCTCAAAAAATGAAAAAAGCGGGTTTGCTAACTAGCAAAACTCGCTTTTTTGCGTTGTGCATCAACTAAATCAAAGGAGACTTAAGCCTCATGAGCATGAAACAGAAAAGAGTGCTTATCACCGTCCTGTCCATCCTTCTTGTGGTGGGATTAAGCATGGCCGGACTTGGCTGGTATGCCTATAACTCTATCAAGGCTACCGCCAATAAGGTCTATGAGCCGACGAAGCGCATAACCTATGTCAGCAAGGATACGGAAGTGACCTTACCCGAGGAAGAGGCGGTCGCCTCTGACAATCTACCTTTTACTGTCTTGCTGATGGGTGTGGATGAGCGAACGGGTGATGTGGGACGCACCGATACGATCATGCTGCTCGCGGTTAATCCAGTCAAGAACGATGCTCTTTTGCTCAGCATTCCCAGGGATACACGTACCACCTTAATCGGACGGGATGTGGAGGACAAAATCAACCACGCCTATGCCTTCGGAGGTGTGAATATGGCAGTACAGACGGTAGAGAGCCTCCTCGACTATCCGGTGGACTATTATGTGAAGGTCAACATGGAGGGCTTTGCCAAGGTTGTTGATCTGCTGGGTGGCGTTGAGGTTAACAATCCGTTCGCCTTCACCATTGACGGTCAAAGCTACGAGAAGGGGCCGCTTAAGCTGACCGGGGAGCGGGCTCTACTCTATTCCAGGATGCGTTATGACGATCCACGCGGGGATTTGGGGCGGCAGAACCGTCAGCGCGACATTATCCAGCAGGTGATGAAAAATGCGCTGACCGTTAGCAGTCTTACCAAAGCCAACAGCATGCTGGAGGAGATCGGCAGCAATGTGAAGACGGATATATCATTCGATACGATGAAGGATCTGCTCGTAAATTATCGCCCTAAAATCGAGAAAATCTCGCAGCAGGAGATCAAAGGCCGAGGAGCGCGGATTGGCGGCATCTACTACTATATGGTCGATCAAGCGGAGCGTAATCGCGTTCATGACCTGATCAAGGAGCATCAGCAGCAGACGAAGCCGGTAAAGAAATAAAACGATCTGCGAGAAAGGAAGAGCGGCGCTTATGAACAATTATACGGTAAGCTACGGCGGCAGATTGTCCGGCCGGCGCAGAGCGCTACTATGGGGCTGCCTGCTCTCTTGGATACTGCTTATTTTTGTCCTTTCGAGTCAGTCTTATCAGACTCAGAGCATCAAGCCCGCTCTGCAACGCCAGCTTAATACGGAGACGGTCAAGCGTTTGTTGCCCCCGATGTCGTTCCATTTCAAGGGTCAATTGTATATGTCGTCGTTCAATCCTTACGATGTTTTGGGGTTTTTAGTGAACAAGTCGGCCCACCTATTGATTTATGCTGTGCTTGCGGGAATTGCCTGGTCGTTGCTGCGCATGTATAAGGTAAGCAATGGACTGGCTGCTTTCATTGCACTGTCGCTAACGGTGTTAATCGCCTGCCTGGACGAGTATAACCAGCAATTCTATCTATCGAGCACCGCCAGCCCCGAGAATGTCCTGATCGATCTGATCGGCGGCAGTCTTGGGGTTATTGTTCTATCTAGGGTTAAATGAATCATCTTGACATGATACAAAATGTATCGTAAATTGGAAGAGGTTGGAGATTGGACTCTGTTTTTGTAGATGAAGCTTACAAGCTTACTAGCATAGATAAAGCGTGGTTTTTCAACAAAGTATTAAATAAAAAATAAAGTAATTTTCGAAAGAGGGGGAACTGTTCTAACAGTTCCCCCTCTCTTGACCCAGCATTGCGGCGAATTGTCACATTTTGATAATACATATTGTATCGTAACTGGATGGAATTTAAAAATGTGCCCGCCATCTATAACCACTTTTTCTGCGTTATACAGAATGGTGAGGGCTAGCTGTTTGTCAGGCATAGCTGTATCGGTCGGTCGCCGGTGAAGCAGCGTATGCAGGAAGCAGTTGGAAGGAGCGGCAGCATGGCAAGGGCTAAGGAAACGGATAATAGCCGCTCCGCGGAATATGGAATCCGCGAGGGTGAAGCGGCGGTGCTGAGGCAAAGGCTGGCCGGAGCCTGGCTCAGGCTGCCAGCGGACATTAACGAAGCTCGCCAGTTCCAGAGCTACGAGATTGTGTTCACCGACCGCGAGATGGCGGTGCTGGATGGACAGGGGCGGCTGCAGAGGCGCTATTCCAAAGGGATGATCGATGAGATCGAGCTGAGGGAAGGCATTGCAGGCGGCTCGCTCAATCTATTGACTCGCGACGGTATGCGCGAGGCGGCACGTTTCACGCTTCCGCATATGGAAGCGTACCGCGAGGCCATGCCGCGTATAACGGCATGGCTGGATGAACCGCTCCCGTTGCCGGGAGCGGGAGCGGTATTGGCGGCCGAGCCTACCGGCACGGCCGCAGGGCATCACGCCTGCCGTGTATGCGGCAGGCGGCTCTGGCATCGGCGGACCAAATGCCTCCGCTGCAGCAACAAGTACATGATGGTCCGCCGCATATTGGCTTATGCGCGTCCGCATCGCAAGCTGATGATTGCAAGCGGTGTGCTGTTGCTCGTCAGCATCGTTTTCGAGCTGCTGCCGACGTACCTGATGAAGCTGCTGATCGATAACTTCACGAGCGGCGGCGGCAGCCCATCGGTGCTAATGGGAATTATCATCGCGATGGCTTCCATCCATTTGGTCGGCACCGGGGTGTCGATGGCGCGCAGCTTTATCGGCCTGCGCTTCGGCGGCAAGCTGATGGGTGATATCCGCAAGCATGCCTTCGAGGCGATTATGCGACTTTCGATGAGTTATTTTGACCGGAGACAGGTTTCACAGTTCATCAGCCGTGTCCAAAATGACACCGAGGAACTAAAGCAATTCCTCACCGATGGCTTCATCCAGTTCCTCTCGCAAGTGCTCATGGCCGTAGGCGTGTTAGGGCTGTTATTCTACCTGAACGCTCCGCTGACATGGATGATTCTTATCCCTGTACCGTTTCTCGCCGGAGGATTCCTCTGGTTGTGGCCGCGTATTCGCATCATGTGGTACTCGCAATGGATGAGCATCATGAACGTGAACAACGTTATCGGCGAGGCGCTGCAAGGCATCCGTGTCATCAAAGCATTCGCACAGGAAAAACGGGAGAAGGAGCGGTTCGCCAAGGCCAATGACACCTTGGTTAAACGTATGATTTCCATGGGTAATCTATGGATGAGCGTGTCTCCGCTGTTCTCGCTCGTCATCGCGGCTTTTGGCCTGCTTGTATGGTATAGCGGCGGTAAGTCTGTGCTGCAGGGCGGGATGTCGCTCGGCACTCTGACCGCTTATGCTTCTTATTTGGTTATGTTTTTCGGCCCGTTACAGTACTTCGGGGCTTCACTGAATATGATCAACCGAGTTATGGGCTCTGCTGAGCGAATTTTCGAGCTGATGGATGCAGCAAGCGACACGCCGGATCGGGAAGATGCGGTGCAGCTGACGGCGGTTCGCGGTGAGATCCGGTTTAATGGCGTACGTTATGGCTATGACAAAAGTCGTGCTGTTCTCAAGGACATGGACTTGACGATCAAGCCTGGCGAAATGATCGGTTTGGTCGGCCCTTCCGGTGCGGGCAAGTCTACGCTCATTAATCTGGTTTGCCGTTTTTATGACCCGGATGGCGGTAGCATAACGCTGGATGGCATCGACCTGCGGGATATTGCTCAGGAGAGTCTTCGCTCCCGCATTGGCGTTGTGCTGCAAGAAACTTTTCTTTTTGACGGAACCATCGCGCAAAATATCGCCTACGGCAAAAAGGACGCCTCGCCCGAGGGAATCATCGAGGCTGCGCGTCTGGCCAACGCCCATGGATTCATCTGCGGGCTGCCGGAAGGGTACGAGACAGGGGTTGGTGAGCGCGGCCACCGTCTGTCAGGCGGGGAAAAGCAGCGCATCGCCATCGCTCGCGCCGTGCTGCTCGATCCGGAAATTCTCATCCTCGACGAGGCGACTGCTTCGGTAGATACGGAGACCGAGCGAGCGATTCAGGAAGCGCTAGCCCGCCTCGTGCGCGGCCGCACGACAATTGCAATTGCCCATCGGCTGTCAACGCTGCGCGACGCTGATAGGCTCATTGTGTTAGAGCAGGGGCGTATCGTCGAAACGGGCACACATGAGGAACTATACAGGAGCAAAAGAACCTATTATCGTCTCGTGGAATCACAGAAGCAGATGACGGATTCTCCTTCGGAGGTAGGGATATGAGTAATAATAGTAATCTTGTTTTTATGAACCGCATCCAATTATATGATGTTTTGCTCTATCATAGCCGCGAGGGTTATCTCAAGGCAGTGCTCGGCGGCGAGCAGATGGGCAGAGTTAAGCTGGTGAGATGTTTCCCCTATTCCATGCCAGATCGGCTAATTTCCATCCGTACTGCGGACACAGGCAAGGAGCTGCTGCTACTGCCGAGTCTTGATCATCTGCAGGAGGAAAGCCGCAGCGCGGCAATGCTGGAGCTGGAACGTGAATATATGATTCCACGTATCGAGCGCATCCTGTCCATTCGCAAAAAGGGACCCGAGTGGATCTGGTCCGTTGATACCGATTATGGTCCGAGTACGTTACATATGAGCATTCTGCATGAAGGAATTCATGAACTGGCCGACGGCCGCTGGATTGTTACTGACGATGATGGTCGGCGCTTCGAGCTTTCGAATGTCGACCGCATGGATAAACAAAGTCGTGAACAGTGGGGTAAAATCGGCTAAAACACATACAAAAGTCGGACCGATTTCGTCGGATCCGGCTTTTTAGATTTATCGCTAAATAAAGAAGGAATTCTCATTGATTAGTCGAAATTGTAAGCGTATACATAATTACTTGGTTGTACTCGACAAATTTCTAGGTCTTTTCTTAGGTTTAAGCTTGACGAATAGCGATATTTGTCATAAATTAAATCTATACGCGATACAAATTGTAACAAGAAGATAAAATCCCATTTCCGGAGCGATGATAATAGCCAAGATAATCGATTTTTATTCATAGATGATCCAAGGGGGAATCCTTTATGCGTTTTAGCGAGCACTTTCACTGTTTAGGCTGCGAGAAGCTGCTGCCTGAAAATGAAGCCTCGGTCCTTTTCCGTACGGGCTATTACCGAGTTTCTCATCCGCTTGGCTGCTGCCAGTTCTGCGATGGAGCCGGTTCCGGAGAGTCTACCGGCAAAGAACATTCCATTACATCGGCAAAAGACATTTCGCAATCACGCTTTGCCTATTATTCTATTTCTGCCTAGCATTGCGTCAATAATTAACTGCTCGGAATATTGTCTATACTTAAGAGGGTCATTACTTCGGATGTAGATACGATTCGTATCTACTGGATGCGGATAGGCGAGCGAGTATGGGATGCCATAATTCAAGTCTGAGGAGTGTTCAAGTTGGCAGCAACAGGTCAGTTATTCCATTGCGTACGTTGCGAGCAGATGTTGGGCTTGCAAGCGGCGGCAAAGTTGTTCCAGACCGGCTTCTATAGAAGTTCCCAGCTGATGGGCTGCTGCAGTTCCTGCAGTGGGATCGGTATGGGGGATGCGTCCTCCAAGGACAATAGTAGTAGCTTTGTAGATTCCGCGTGTACGGCTTGGTTTAGCAATCGGGTCAACAGCCTTCCTATGAGTTTTGCAATAACACCAAGCATTTAGCTGGAAAATGCCAACTGTTCGATCCGTCCCCAACACCCCAGCCTTTATTAAGGTTGGGGTGTTTTTTGGTTAAGCGGTTTCTAATGGGTTCAACCGGGAATATCCACCTCCACGGCTTCCTTAGGGGCTTCAAATAGGCTATAATGTTCTGGATATGAATGGAAAATTGTGAGGTGAAGTAAGCTGAGTCAGCCTATTGTGCAACTGAAACAAGTAACCAAACGAATTGGTAACAAGACAATCATCGACAACCTGACTCTTGATCTTCCTCAAGGTGAGGTGTTCGGCTTCCTCGGGCCTAACGGCTCGGGCAAAACAACGACGATCCGCATGATGGTCGGCTTAATGCGACTGACAGAGGGGGATATTGTCATCGGCGGGTCGAGTATCCGCACGGATTTTGAGAAAGCAATCCGCCAAGTGGGAGCGATCGTGGAAAACCCGGAGATGTACAAATATCTGAGCGGTTATCGTAACCTGATGCACTATGCACGTATGGTGCCGGGCATCAGCCGCAACCGGATCGACGAGGTCATCCGGCTTACAGGTTTGGATAAGCGGATCGAGGATAAGGTTAAAACCTACTCGCTCGGCATGAGGCAGAGGCTGGGTGTTGCCCAGGCGCTGCTGCATAAACCTTCCCTGCTTATTCTTGACGAGCCGACCAACGGTCTCGACCCGGCAGGTATTCGTGAGCTTCGGGATTATTTGCGAAGGTTAGCGGTGGAAGAAGGAACGACTGTATTCGTTTCCAGCCATCTGTTGTCAGAAATGGAACTGATGTGCGACCGGGTAGCAATCATCCAAGCCGGCAAGCTTATCGACATCCGCTCGCTTCGCCCTGGAGGCGTGGACAGTAATGGCATGGGTGAAGGTGTTCCTGGGCAGGTTCTTTTCGAGGTGGACCGCCCGGACGAGGCGGCTCGCCTGCTTCAGGAGGAGATCCGTACAGCGGACGGAGTGCCTGCTAAGCTCGATATCCGCAGCGCAGAAGGATCCATTCTGCTGGACGCGATGCGAGAGGACATTGCCGAGCTCAATGGGCTGCTTGTCCGCGGAGGCATCCGAGTGTATAGCATCCGCTCCGTGAGCAAGTCACTTGAAGATCAATTCCTGGAAGTAACAGGAGGTGAATCCGTTGTTTAATTTTGCCGCCCTCGTGGCTAATGAGAATATGAAAATTTATCGGCGGGTTCGCGTTTGGATCATGCTTGGCCTTCTGGTCGTACTGTCAGCAGCGATTTCGATTATCGCTTCAATAACGTCAAGCTCCCCGCTTACGATGTGGGGCATGATCCCAATTATTCTAATGATTTTGATGCCGCTGGCTAATATTTTTTGCATCATCATCGCGGCGGACAGCGTAGCAGGAGAGTTCACGCAAGGTACAATTAAGCTGCTGCTTATCCGCCCTTGGTCTCGCTCCAAGGTGCTTTTATCCAAGTATGTGTCGGTGCTGCTGTTCGTTCTGTTTAGTCTGGTTGTTGTTTATATATCGACTTTTCTAATCAATCTGCTTGTGTTTGGTTACGAAAGTGGTGTATTGGCACAGCAGACATTCCAGACGATGGACAAAGAAATGTCGGCTTGGTCTTACGTGAACCAATTTTTCCTAATGGAGTTCATTTCCTCCACGGTTACGGTGACTCTTGCATTCATGATTTCCGCCGCATTCCGCAGCAGCGGTTTGGCGATCGGACTTTCTCTGTTTATCGTCCTGATGGGAAGCTCGCTGTCGCAGCTTCTTGGTCTTGTAAATAAACCATGGGTAGACTATGTGATATTCCTGCATCTCGACCTGGCCCGTTATATCGGCGGAGCAAATCCCGACAGGGGCTTGATGTTTGCCGGTACTGAGAGTCCGATGACACTCGGCTTCTCGCTCGCCGTGCTTGCTGGTTACTACATTATCTTCATGGCGCTCTCCTGGTTTGTATTTACGAAACGGGATGTAGCGGCCTAAGCTCCACTAGGAATAGAACAAAAAACTCGCGAGCTGGACGATACTCCAGAGCGCGAGTTTTTTTGTTGGGTCAACGTTGTAAACTAGCTTCAACCCGCTTGGCGGCGCTCCTTTACGCTTCCTTCGCGCACCGGCTCTCGGGTTTCGCGCGAAGCGGCGGGGTCACCGGCGGAGCGGTTAAGTGGAGCAGATTGGCCTGATCCGCCTGAGACGCTGTCCGCTACTGAATTTGTAGCAACTGGCGGAGTAACGGTCTGTTGCGTGCGTTGCTCCATGCGGCAGCTGCCGCTCAAAATACCGCCATCCTGAACGAGCAGTGAAGAGGTTGTAGCTGTGCCGTGCAACTGCCCGCTGCTCATTATCGTGAGGCGGCCGGTCGTCACGACATCCCCGTACACTTTGCCGGTGATGGTGATGTCACGCGCGAAAATGTTGGAGCGCACTACGCCGCTTTCACCAATGATAACATCCGCCTTGCACTCGATGTCGCCTTGGTATTCACCTTCGATGCGCAGGCTGGCTTCACAGGTCATCTTTCCTTCGGCGTGCGTCCCTTGCCCGATCAGCGTATCGGCAACTGACCAGCGTTTGTTTTCCTTGAACATGCTCTAATCCCCCCTGGTGTAGGCTCGTGTTAAGTAGTATGTATTCGGCGGATAGCCGGTTCATGACGGAGGACAAGGAGTTGGACTATAATATGTTCTCTCTCCTGCTTGAAATCATAGTTCCTCGTTGATACTAAAGTAATGAAGCTTTTTCTACAAATGCTCGAATCCAATCTAAGTAGGTGTCCCATGTTCTGGCTGCTTATCGCACTCTTGATCTTCCTGTTCCAAATTATGACGATTCTCATTCTGGAGTACCGTAAGCCTGGCAAAACCGTTGCCTGGCTGCTCATTCTGTTCGTGCTGCCGATCATCGGCTTCGTTATGTACTACTTTCTCGCTCGGGAGTTTCAGACTCGGCGAACGGTCCGCCGGCGAGGAATGATCGCCCGCGAGGTGCAGCTTAAGGCGCTGCGCCAAAGCTCGCTTGTACACCGGCCCGGCGACATGGAAGGCTCAGAATTTGCGCATGAAGAGCGGCTATTCAATCTGCTGAGCAGCTTCTCGATGCTGCCGATTACAGGCTGCAATGAGACCGAGGTGCTGACGAATGGAGAAGCAACTTACCAATCGATTTTGGCCGCGCTGGAAGAAGCCAAACATCATATCCACCTTGACTACTACACGATCCGCCATGACGAGATCGGTTGCCGCTTCAAGGAAGTGCTGATCCGCAAAGCAAAAGAAGGAGTGGAGATCAGGCTCATTTATGACGGAATCGGAAGCCTCGAGCTCAAGAACGGATATGTTCAGGAGCTGAAGCAGGCCGGTGTGGAGGCGCATTGTTTTTTGACTCCGCGCATTGCTTTTTTCGACAAACGAGTTAATTACCGCAATCACCGGAAAATTGTTGTTGTGGACGGAACGGTCGGCTTCGTCGGTGGCATCAACATCGGGGACGAGTATTTGGGTAAAAACCCGAAGCTCGGCTTTTGGCGTGATACGCATATCAAGCTGAAGGGGGATTCGGTGTATTTTCTCCAGTTGGTGTTCATGCGGGATTGGTGGTTCACGGCTAGCAAAAGGCTAGATAAACGGGAGTATCTGCCCGAGCACGGATGCCTTGGTGCGGAGCAGGTTCAGATTGTAGCAAGCGGACCGGATTCCAGCTCAGAATCGATCCTTGAAGGTATCTTTTCGGCAATCAGCGCAGCTAAGCAGAAAGTTTATATCGCTACGCCGTATTTCATTCCCGACCCGAGTGTGTTGATGAGTCTGAGGACGGCGGCACTGAGCGGGGTTGATGTCAGAATTATTTTGCCGTATAACTCGGATTCCAGGCTTGTGCTCTACTCCTCGCTGTCCTATGTACAAGACCTTCTGGAGGCGGGGGTGCGAATTTACCGGTATCGAAAAGGCTTCATTCATGCCAAGGTAATGATTGTGGATCGCCTGATGGCATCGGTGGGGACGGCGAACATGGATATGCGCAGCTTTTTCAGCAACTTCGAGATCAATGCGCATCTGTTCAGCGCCAAGGCGATCCAGCGGCTGGAAGAGGATTATATGGCTGATCTGGATGAGTGTTTTGAGCTGAGCTTGCATGAATTTGAGAAGCGTCCTCTCCGGCAAAAGGCAGGGGAAGTCATCGCCCATATGCTGTCTCCGTTGTTATGAAATATGGGATGAAAAAAGCGCCCGGTGGGGCGCTTTTTTAGGGTTCCAAGAAGCTTCTGGACGTTTGCGGCCGGGTTCACTATTTGCGTCGAAGAAATTCCAGAATCGGCCGCAGCCGCTGCTTGGGCGCTTTCAACAGCAGATCGCCATGCTTCTGCAGCCGCTCCGCGATGTTAAGCAGATGGAAATCGCGGGGCTGTGCGCCCCCACGAATCTCGTCCCAAGTCAGGGGCGTGGATACGGTTGCGGCCCGTTTGGCGCGGGGCGTATAGGGAGCGGCGATTGTTTTGCCCTGATAATGTTGAAGGTAATCGAAGTAGATCAAATCGCCCCGGTTCTTCTTAAGCCGCTCCACGGTAAATAAATGAGGCAGCTTCTGCGTCATGTATTCCCCGATGAATTGCCCAATAGAGCGCAGCTCGTCAAAGCTAAGCCGGTCCTCTAAGGGCACAATAATCTGCACGCCGGTGGCGCCGCTTGTTTTGGGGATGGACTGAATGCCAAGCCCGGCGAGCTGCTCGCCGACATGGGCGGCTGCCTCCATGATGCGCGGCTCCTCCTCGAGAGATGGGTCGAGGTCGATAACCCATTCGGTTGGATGCTGCGGATCGGCGGCTAGCTCAAAGGAAGCGTGGAACTCCAGGCAAGCCAGATTGCCAAGCCAGATTAGTGTTGGAAGCGAGTCCAGTACAGCGTAGTCGATGCTCCCATCGCTGCGAGTACGGACGAAGGGCGGATGGGGTTCGGGGCAATTTTTTTGATAAAAAGATTTGTCGTGAACACCATGCGGATACCGGATAGTAGTTAGATGCCGGTCCCGGCAATGATGGATCAAGTACGGGGAGAGCTGAATTAGCTTCTCCAGGTACATCAGCTTAGTAATACCAACCTCGGGCCATAACGGCTTGGAGGGGTTCGTAATGATTAGCGTTTCGCCCTCGATGGTTAGGCTGCCCCTTTCCTGCTTGCTCGCCAAGCGATCTTCCCCCTCTCTAGCCCCTGCGGCCAAAAGAAGCCAGTTTGGGATGTCGCAGCTGCCCGGCCTCGGTGATCTCCAGTCCAGTAACCGTACAAGGAATAGGCTGCTCCAGCCAAACGATCCTTTCCCTCTTCAGGTCGGGATGGAGGGTAGGGAAGGGCAGCTTGCCATATTGGCTGCGCCCATCTGCAAAAGCATTCCCAGGAACGAGTTGGGATGTCAGAAGCGCCCTCATTTCACCCGTCAATCCAAGGGAAACGCTGCCGAAATATTGGCCATCCAAGCTCATGATCAGACTCACTGCCTGTCCCTCGCGAACTTTCAGGCCGACGATGTCGACGTCAACTAACAAGGCGGTTTTCGTTTTGAGCCAATCGCGGTGTTTCTTGGCTTCTCGGTAGGGAGAGGTCAGTCGTTTGCTAACGACTCCCTCCCAGCCAGCATTGCTCACCCAGCGCCAAAGTGCTTCACCATCGGAGTACAGCTCTGTAACGAGTAAACCGTTCGGTAGCAGTGGTGCGAGTCGCAATAATGTTTCATGCCGCTCCCGAAAAGGGAGCTGCCGCAGGTCGCGTCCATCAACAGCCAGTAGGTCAAATAGCACAAAGACAAGTCCTGGCGGTGATGGGAAAATACCATGGGCTACTTGAGACGAAGTACTGACGGATTCTGGGCGATTCGGTAGCCCGAAGGAGTCGTCAGCAGCTGGTGCTGAAGCGCCAGTGTTCCGCTGGCTCGCAGCAGCAGCGTCAGAACTCCGCCAAGGCGCGATGCCGGGGTCCGGGTGGCGAAGCTCCGTCATGGCAGAGCTGCCTCCATATCCCCGCGTCCTTTCTCGCTGCAGTACACGCTGAAAGCTGGGCCGCTCACCGGTCCAACTGATTAGCTCGCCGTCGAGGACACAGCGGCCAAGCGAGGAGGCGCAGCCTTGAAGCAATGCGACCAGCTCGGGATAGATGAGATTTTTAAGCAGGCCTTGCCGAGAGATCAACTGTACGCTTTTGTCCTCTCCGATTAGCGCCAGCAACCGCACACCGTCCCATTTGATCTGGTAACCCCATTCTTCCCCGGATGGCAGCTTGGCGGCGGTGATTGGAGCCATCGGTGCGACCATTCCTTCGGACATAGATGAGTCGTGGGTCCCCATTTAGGAAGCGCCTGCCCCTGCATCCTTTTTCTTTTTAGCGCGAGGTTTGACGGCTTTTTTAGGTGTCTTTTCTTCAGCTTCAGCGGTTGCTTCGGCTGGAATAGTGGTCGATTTCTTGCGTTTACGAGCAGGCGGAGAGGCATCTGTCACCGGAATGGCCATTGGTGTTTTGACCGACTCCAGGCTGGCCTGGAGGGCCGCCATCAGATCGAGCACATGGCCCGGCTCTTGACGCGGCGCGACTGTCACGTCTTCTCCGGCGATTTTGCCCTGAATCAGGTCATGCATAGCTGTGCGGTAATCATCGGTATATTTCTCCGGCTGGAATGGCGACGTTAACTGATCAATCAGCAGCTTGGCCATCGTCAATTCTTTATCATTCAGCTGCAAGGCACCGGGTAGATTCGGAACCTGTTGTACGGAGCGAATTTCATCCGGATAGTAGATCGTTTCCATCGCTAAACAGCCGCTGTGAAGCACGCGGATTGCCGCGAGACTGCTTTTGGAACGGATGGAAATTTTGGCGATACCGATTTTTCCGGACTGTTTCATCGCCTCCATCAGCAGGGAATAAGCGCTGCCGCCCGCTTGGTCTGGAGACAGATAGTAGGTTTTCTGAAAATAAATCGGATCAATCTCCTCCAGCGCCACAAAATCCAGAATCTGGATCGTTTTCGACTTTTCGCCGGCAGCCTGTTCCAGTTCATCCTTATCAAAGGTAACAAAGCGGCCTTTTTCATATTCATAACCCTTAATAATTTCGTTCCACTCCACCTTCTTGTCGCAGACGGGGCATTCTCTAACGTAGGCAATCGGACTGCCACACACGGAATGCAGCATGCGCAAGGAAATATCTTTGTCTTCTGTGGCGGAAAACATTTTGACGGGGACGTGCACGAGTCCGAAGCTGATCGCGCCTTTCCATACGGTATGCACGGTAGGTCATGCCTCCTAGCGCCGGTTCGCCGGCTAATGTTACTCTAAGTGTTCCTTTGCGCAGCCCATCCCATGCATGAAGGCGCCGGGCACCGGGCATATTGGTTTTAGGGCTGGAGGCAGCCGCTTACGCATGGCGCGGAGCTGGAGCGAAGGGAGGCTGAACTAGAATGAAAGAAGAAGAGATTCGCCGCAAGCTGGAGCAGGAGCTGGACAATCGGCATATGCTTGCCAGCAGTCGGGATGAGCAGAGCCTGGAAGCCTTGGACGTGGAAATGAGCACCGAACTGGATGGCTCGCTACAGCAAGGCGGAGCGCAAAGTGATACCGACGCCGGTGTTGGACATACGAACGATCATGGCGGACGTGTGGATTATGAAATGGATATCGACCGGATGGTCGGTGAGGGGCTTGGCGGTGGTCAAGTGACGATTCACAACGGTCATATTGGAGAGTCGACGACCGATACGATGAAGCTAGAGGAAGACATTGGTTTGCCAGTCGTACCGGAGAAGGATCCCTCGAAGGAATTGGGACGAATCAAAGGCCAACTGATGGCGGACTGAGGCTTGTTGGCCCAATAGAGTTTGGTGACTGAATTTGGAATGGAGGTTGTTTGAATGGACGTGAAACGCGCGATAGAGATTTATGATTCTTCGGAAATGGTAGCGGTACATCTAGGTGGGCATTCGGTTTGGATCGAAAATGTAGACGAGGCAAACGGCATGGCTACTGTACAGGTTGGCACAACGCCTCAAAACACGCAGACTGTATCCGTAGATCAGCTGCATGAGGGCAAGCCGGAACGGGAGAATTAATTTCCCACTTCATTATGCAAACCATAAAAAAGCGCCGTCGTCCTTGGCCTTACGGCACCAGGACCGGCGCTCTTCTTGTTTGTGATTAGGCTTGATCTGAGTCTGGGGTTTACGCATCCAGATCAGTCTTGTTGAATCCAGTTCATGCTGTTGCTGGGAAGCTTTCGACTTTGCGGAAGCTTTTTTTCTATTACGGGACATATCTATTCCTCCTCTGAACGCTGCCTAAGTAAAAAGCAATCGATTAACTAATCACTTTATACGAAATTCGGTCTACGGCGCAATCCCCAAAATAAATATAAAAGGGACGGAGACAAGTCATCTATCACAATTAATTCAAAAATGGAGATAATAGAAGAGAAATGAATATAACGAGCAATAAAGCGTGATAAAGTCGAGGAAAAAGAGTTTTTTTGGCTAAAATGAGCTAAAATGCTTTAATTTCGCGGTAATTTACTTTATAATTAAAGTATAGACAACTAGAGGGGGAGTGAGGGTTATGGCTACGGTGAAGGGACAGCATTTGAAGTTGCCCCTGTACGAAGTGATTAAGAGGGGAATCTTTCTGACAATCGGCGCGGTGCTGATGGCGGTCGGACTGGAGATTTTTCTCGTTCCGAACAACATCATTGACGGCGGTATTACCGGCATATCGATCATGCTTTCTTACATTACAGACGTTCCGCTCGGCCTTTTTCTCTTTGTGCTCAACCTGCCGTTTCTGTTCCTAGGCTACAAGCAGATCGGCAAAACATTCGCTTTCTCCACGTTATACGGGATCGCGGTCATGTCGCTGACGACATTTTTGCTACATAATGTTGATCCGGTGACAATTGATGAATTCCTTGCTTCCATCTTCGGCGGCATCGTGCTTGGCACGGGCGTTGGTATGGCTATCCGTTTTGGCGGGTCGCTGGACGGCACGGAAATTGTCGCGATTTTATTCGCCAAGAAGATGCCGTTTTCCGTTGGTGAAATCGTCATGTTCGTTAACCTATTCATTCTATCCAGCGCAGGATTCCTGTTCTCGTGGGATCGGGCCATGTACTCGCTGATCGCGTATTACATAGCCTACAAGATGATCGACATCGTGCTTGAGGGCTTTGACGAGTCCAAGGCAGCATGGATCATTAGCGACGAATATCGGGATATCGGTGAGGCAATCATGAGCCGTCTCGGTCGCGGCGTTACCTATCTTAACGGAGAGGGCGGCTTTACTGGCGGCGAGAAAAAGGTCATTTTTGTTGTCATCACCAGGCTTGAGGAAGCCAAGCTCAAATCAATCGTGTCCGACATGGACTCGGCAGCGTTTCTGGCCGTTGGCAACATCCATGACGTGAAGGGCGGCCGCTTCAAAAAGCGGGACATCCATTAACGAAGATTACATCCGTTCAAGGCTGAGAAGCTGGTATAGCTTCGATCCGGGGAAGTCCCTGGGTCGGAGCTTTTTTTTCTCTCTTCTACTATCAGCCGATCCGGCTTTGGTTGCGGCAGGGAGGGGCGGCCGATATAATGGGAACAAGATTCCGTGATCGGATGCAGTATGTCAGAGGGCAGGGTGAAATAGATGATGGATGAAACAGCCGAGACGCAGTGGAGCGCCCGCAGCGAAGCGGATACGGTAAGACTTGCCGGTTTGCTGGCCTCGCGTGCGGAGCCGGGTACAGTAATTGCGCTGGACGGCGATCTGGGGGCGGGTAAAACCCGATTCTCGCAGGCGTTCGCCGCGGGGCTTGGTGTGCAGGGAACCGTTAACAGCCCGACCTTTACGATTATAAAAGAATATGAAAGCGGCAGGCTGCCGCTTTATCATATGGATGTATACAGATTGTCTCTGCCAGAAGCAGATGAGCTTGGACTGGACGATTATTTCTATGGTCCTGGCGTGTCACTGGTGGAATGGGCAAGCCTCATTCCCGAGCTGTTGCCGGAGGAGCGACTGGAGATTCATTTGACACATCTGGGCGATGAGCAGCGCCTCATTGTGATTCGCGGCAAGGGACCACGTTATGCGGCTTGGTGCCGGGAGCTTGCCGACCTGGTGGAAGGAGGCGGCGAAGCATGAGCGAACACGTAGAGAAGGAAGTCCCCCCTTCCGAACCAGTCGACTTCTCATCTGCTGGTTTCGGCCTAGCTAAACAGCCTATGCAAAAGGGAGCCGTGTCTGCCCAGTCGGACAGCGGTGAGCTTGAGAAGCTGCAAGATGCAGCTATTCGACCCGACCGCGAAGCGTTGGTGTTGGCAATCGACTCATCTACGCCGATGCTGGCGGCGGCGCTTGTGCGCGGGAATGAGCTGCTCGGCAGCGTACAGTCACTGGCAGAGCGCAACCACTCTGCACATGCCGTACCGGCCGTCCAGCGATTGCTGAAGGCTGCCGGCATTGACGGTTCGCAATTGGCGGGTATTGCCGCAGGACGAGGCCCCGGTTCATATACCGGGGTGCGTATCGCAGCATCCATCGCCAAAACTCTCGCCTGGACATGGGGCGTGCCGCTGCTTGGCGTCTCCTCGCTGGAGAGCTTGGCCGTCGGTGCATGGTCGGCCGCCAACTCGGCAGACGCCGATGGCGCTGGAGCTCCGGTTGTTGAGTATGCCGGAGAGCAGCATATGGGGAAAGAGCATACTGTACCGACAGGTTCCGGCTGGGTTGTTCCGCTGCTGGACGCTCGTCGCGGCCAGGTGTACACGGCTCTGTTTGTCGCGGGGGCCGCTGAGCTGCCCGCAGCTCACGGTTACGCCGTTGAGGGGGGCGCTGCCGCTGCCGCTGATAGCCGTACCGCATCTGCCTCTGCTGAGCAAGCCAAGCCTGCCGCATCGGCAGCTGCTCCAGCAAGCGATGCCTCCACTGCAGGCGGTGAATGGCTGCCGCTGGACGCCTCATGGAGCCGACTTGAGACCGATGGGCTGCGCCCCATGGAGACATGGGCAAGTCAGCTGGCGGATAGGTTGAGCTCGATGGATGCGGCCCGGCGGCCAGCGTTCATTCTTTTCACAGGAGATCTGGACAAGCATGAGCAAGGAATCCAACAGTTGGAGTCATTGGCACAGGAAAAGTTGCAGGGGACGGCTGTTCTCAGGGTGCCCCACACGATAGATGGGCGTTCCGTCGCTTGGCTGGGGAGACGGCGTCTAGCCGGAGGTGAAGCAGATGATCCGCACGGATTTATTCCTAACTACACGCAGTTGGCTGAGGCGGAAGCTAAACTACTGGAAAAGCCCCGGGAGGAGAAGAACGATGGCGGACTTTGACCTTTTGCAGGAACAGTCAGAGAATCGTGGAGACGGCGGTCTCCTATTCCGGTCCATGAGGTTGGATGACATCCCCTCCATCATCGCCATTGAACATGAAGCTTTCACCTCTCCATGGACTTCGGACGCTTTTGTCAACGAGCTGACTCACAATCATTTCGCGCGGTACATGGTGATGGAGCTTCACGGTGAGATTATCGGATACGGCGGAATGTGGCTCATTATGGATGAGGCGCATGTGACCAATATCGCTGTTAACAGCGAATTTCGGGGGCGCAAGCTCGGTTCGCGGCTGCTCTCCGAGCTGCAAAAGCTCGCCCAATTCCTTGGTGCATCACGCATGACGCTTGAGGTGCGCGTGACCAATGAGGTGGCGCAGTCGCTGTACCGCAAATTTGGCTTTGAGCCGTCCGGCATCCGTCCCGGTTACTATTCAGACAACAACGAAGATGCGCTGATCATGTGGGCAGAGCTGGATCGTAGCGGAGCGAAGGGAAGGGCGCAATGAAGGTAGATGAGAGCGCGGCTTTGATTCTCGCAATCGAGACGAGCTGTGATGAGACATCCGCTGCGGTTATCCGTGGCGGCAAGGAAATTTTGAGCAACATTGTATCAAGTCAGATTGAGACGCATCGCCTGTTCGGCGGCGTCGTGCCGGAGATTGCCTCGCGCAAGCATGTAGAAGTTATCACGCTCATCATCGAGCAGGCGCTCCAGGAAGCCGGCGTGCAGCCGCGTGATCTGTCCGCTGTGGCGGTTACGCAAGGGCCGGGGCTCGTTGGTGCGCTACTGGTCGGTATTGTGTCGGGCATGAGTCTGGCAATGGCGCTAAATATTCCGCTGATCGGGACGCATCATATAGCGGGGCATATTTACGCCAATGCACTAGTGAATGAGATCCAGTACCCTTGTCTTGCGCTAGTCGTGTCTGGCGGTCATACAGAGCTGGTGCTGTTGGAGGAAGAGGGCGTGTTTCGCATCATTGGGCGCACGAGGGATGACGCGGTTGGCGAAGCCTATGACAAAGTTGCGAGGGCACTTCATTTCCCTTATCCTGGTGGTCCTCATGTGGACCGAACTGCGGCTGAGGCAGAAACGGCCGTGCAGCTGCCGCGCTCCTGGCTGGAGCCGGATTCATACGACTTCAGCTTCAGCGGTCTTAAGTCGGCGGTGCTTTCTGCCATTAACCAGTCCCGGATGAAAAATCAGCCGCTGGACGTGCCGGCACTTGCCCGTGGTTTCCAGGAGTCGGTTATCGACGTCGTCACTGGCAAAGCAATGCGCGCTGCGCGGCAATACGGCGTCCGCCAGCTGCTGTTATGCGGCGGTGTGGCGGCTAACCGCGGGCTGCGCGCGCGGTTGACAGAGCTATGCGAGGCCGAGCGGCTACCGCTGCTCATCCCGCCGCATTCGCTCTGCACGGACAACGCCGCGATGATCGGCGCGGCCGCCCATCTCAAGTGGAAACAGGGCCAATTCGACGAATTGGACCTGAAGGCTGACCCAGGCCTGTCTCTGGAGGCCTGGTCTGTTAAGCCGGTTCCAGCAGGGGGCAATTAGCTTAGCCGTACACTCCAAATAAACAAAGTCCCGCAAGCAGTCCCATCCGAGGATGAGATGTTTGCGGGACTTTTTTGGTTTTGAAATCAATCAAGAGAAGAACAAAAAGTTCGTCGCAACCGGGCGAAGCCGATTGTCGGAAGGTTGATTGACGACGCGGCCGTCAAAAACGAGCGTGGAAGAGCCGCCGCCATCGAGATTGTAGCCATCAACCGCTTTGAAACGGGACAGCAGAAGCTGCATCTCTGCGAGCGTTGCGCCGGAGCTGCCGCTCTCATCATAGCCATCGGCAACGATGAAAAGGAGCTGATCATCCTTGTAATTGGCAACGACGGTACGCGGCGCGCGAGCGGGGCTGATTTGCCACTTGGGCGGGATCGGCTGGACAATACCATCCTGCATCAGGACAGGAACGAAGGAGACGCCGAATTTCGGCTGCTCTCGGTCGAGCTGTTCCCGACTCGTATACTTGCCCCCAATCAGTTCTCCATTCTCACTCAACCCGACGAAAAACAGATCCTTGTAAGAAGGCTCGAAGCCATTCACATATTTGCCGCCCATAACGGTTGTGCTAAGCGGATAACGGCGGCCGTTGCCGTCATCCGCAAAGCCCCCGGCGTTCACTCCGACGACCGCATCATAGCGCTTGACGGCTGCTAGTGTCGTTTCGGCTTTACCAGGTTTGTCGCCCCCGATAACAAGCTTCATGGCATCCTTGTCTTTGAGGCGGATCTTCAGCGCGTAGGCGGTAAAGTTCTGGGCCTTAATCGGGAAAAGCTGCGCTGTCAGCCGATCCGACTGGATCGTGCGGGACGGACTGCCAAGCGGCATCATGATGCGTCGGTCATAAATCATCAGCGGGCGCTGGCTCTGAGTGCGAGCCGATTGCACGATGGAGCTCATGCGCTGGCCGGTCTGGCTATACAGCTCCGCTGCATGTTTGATCGAGTCTGCCGTTTGGCCGGCGACAACCGTCGCCTGCTCCAAAGAACCGCTGATTGCGGTCACGGGAGAGGGAGCTGGAGCTGGAGCATCTCCAGGCTGGCCTGTGCTCACGGAATCGCCTGCAGGAAGTCGTACTTCCGGCGAGCTTAATATGAGAAACATTAGCGCTCCGAGAAACGGAGCGGTGGCCATCAACATCCAACGATTGAGGATGCGCACATCAAAAGGACGTTTAGATCTAGGGCGGGCTTGTCCATCTGTTTGATGCTTCTCCCCGCCCTGTGGATTCTTATTCCCAGAAGGGAAGACGCTTAATTCTTGGTTCATTTAAGCACTTCCAGATTCTTCTTCAGCTCGTCCAACTGCTTCTGGACATCATTCAGCTGCGTAAACAGCTTATTGCTGTTGTCCGTTTTGCTGCTGGCATTGTCACGGTTGAAGGCTAACAGCTCATTGAGGCTGTCGACCTTGCCTTGAAGCTCGGTCATATCGCTCGAGTAGCCGCTCTCTAACTTCTGGAGCTTGGCGTCGTACGCGGACTGCATTTGCGCAATCTGCTTGTTCGTCTGCTGCTGAATCTGAAGGGCAAGCTGCTGCTGGATATGCTGCGTATAAAACCATGCTCCGGCGACGCCGGCAGCGATAATGATGACCCAGGCGATAAGAAACGGCAGAGGAGAACGCTTGACGGCGCGGCGTGGTACGGACGAATCCGCGGATGACGGATAGACGGCATGGGAATCGGTATTCATGTTGATTTTTCACCTCTCTATTACGGTGTTTCAGCTCTAGCTTAGACGATGGAATGCTGGAATAAGTTGCGTTAGCTTCCTGTGAAGACCCTATTCTACCATACCGTTCCCGTACATTCATCTCTGCTGGATGACTTGACAGGGTAAAGCGCTTGTCGTATAGTCTTTTTCAACAGTTGGATGGATCAGTGGATCTCGCAAAACGCAAGGAACAGGAACAGTAGGTTAATCCGGGTATTTGGCTCTATGGAGCCAGTAGAGAGCTGCGGGGTGGTGCAACGCAGCCGAAGGATTGCTGAAGCTCGCCTGGGAGCGGATCGCTTGAACCGTTGCAGTGCAGTAGGATGCCCGGCCGAAGCGTCGGAATCTGTATGCAAGCGAAGCAACGGATAGAGCGGTACGGATGGCCCCGTTACGGCCGCATAGCTTGTTGTCGCAGTTCGAATTGCGGTCAGCAGCTGTGGTTAAGGGGGCGTTTCTTTGCAGGGACGTCAACGAGAGTGGTACCGCGCGGGCAACAGCCTGTCGTCTCTTGATTGAGACGGCAGGCTGTTTTTTTGTTGCTATTATTCCGCTCCGGACGGAATAATAGCAAGCCGGCTCCCATGAAAAATCCATCCGCTGAGGCTCGAAGCACATCCCAAGAACGACTGAATATATATAAATCACACGCTAGGATCAGGAGCAGTAGAGCCCGTCTGGTAACCAGAGAGCTGCGGGAAGGTGCAACGCAGTCAAGGACGAACTCGAACTCGCCTGGGAGCGGAGTGGGGGAAAGCAGGTGTCATCCTGCCAGTACTCCGCTACGGTTGTCCGCCGTCATCGGGATTTCTACCTGTATTTTGCCCTCATTCAGCAGCAGAGGCAGGGAGATAAAGCGGGTCCGGCGTCGCACGGAGTCTGGCAGCGGCTGATCAACCGTTTGCTGGAATCGGTACGGCCAAAGGGCAACAAGAGTGGTACCGCGGCAAGCGTAAGCCTGTCGTCTCTTGCAGAGGAGAATTCCAATTCCTTTGCGAGCAGACGGCAGGCTTTTTGTTTGGCCGCTAAAGTCAATCGAAACCAATTGAAATGACGTTAACAAATAATCCATTTGGAGGAACCTAAGATGACTCAATCGAATCAACCGCGGACAATTCAGATTTTCGACACGACGCTGCGTGACGGAGAGCAGTCACCTGGAGCGGCAATCGCGCCAGAGCGCAAAATCATTATCGCCAGGCAGCTGGCCCGGCTGGGTATCGATGTCATCGAACCGGGCTTCGCGGTATCGAGCCCTGGCGAGTTTGCCGCAATCAGGCAGATTTCCCGCGAGCTGCAGGGAGTAGAAATTGTCGGCTTCGCCCGCGCGGTGAAGGGCGACATTGACGCGGCTGTAAAAGCTACGCAAGATGCGGCGCGGCGCAGATTGCATATTTTTATCAGCTCCTCCGATATTCATCTGCAGTATCAGCTGCGTATGAGCCGTGCTGAGGTCATCGCACGTACCCGCGAAGTTCTCGCTTACGGCAAACAGTTTGTGCAAGAAATCGAGTTCTCGGCGATGGACGCAACCCGTTCTGATCTCGATTTTCTGACGGAGCTGACTGAGGTGGCGATTTCTGAGGGGGCGACAATCATTAATCTGCCGGATACGCTCGGTTATGCGCTGCCTGAGGAAATTTCGCATATGTTTACTTCGGTGCGTCGAAGGGCGCGAGGCGGAGACACGGTCCGCTACAGCGCCCACTGTCATGACGATCTTGGCTTGGCTGCAGCGAACAGTTTGGCGGCGGTTCGCGCCGGCGCATCGCAAGTAGAGGTCACGGTCAACGGCATTGGAGAGAGGGCCGGCAACTGCTCGCTTGAGGAACTGGTGATGATTTTGGATACGCGAGCCTCGGCGATCGGTGTGAAAACCAACATTAATCAGTCGGAAATTTTCGAGACGTCACGGTTGGTCAGCCGCATGATGCATTTCCCCGTCGCGTTCAATAAGCCGATTGTCGGCCGCAATGCGTTCCAGCATGAGTCCGGCATTCATCAGGACGGGTTGCTTAAAAACCGCAGCACGTATGAAATTATGGACCCTGAGGCGATGGGCATTCCCCGCAGCATGATCGTACTTGGCAAGCATTCTGGTCGTCATGCTATCAAGCATCGTCTTGCGGAGTTCGGCATCGAGCTGGAAGGGGAGCAACTGGACGCGGTGTACGCTGCATTCAAGATCAAGGCCGACTCACAGAAAATGGTAACCGACGAGCAACTGATCCGCATCGCCGGTGAGCAGACGGAAACTCAGCCCGACCCCTATGTGCTGACGGATCTGCAGGTAATGTCGGGCAGCCGCAGCGTTCGCTCAGCAACAGTGACGCTGCGCGATTGTTCCGGCAGGGAGGCTGTTTATGCAGCAGCTGGTGCAGGTCCGCTCGAAGCGGTCATCAGCTGTATTCGCCAAGGCATCCCGGATGCATCGGAGCTTGAGGACCTGGAGCTGCACTCGCTGACCACTGGTGAGGATGCGCATGGCGAGGCGGTTGTATCGGTGTTAATGAACGGTGAACGTTATCGTGGAACGTCTGTTCACGCCGATATTGTATTCGCCGCCGCGGAGGCTTATGTAGCCGCATGTAATGCGGCGATTTTAAGCAGTCGTGTGCATAAATCGAATAACAAATCTGTGGATAATGTGGATAACATCTAGGGATAACATTCGTTTCCAGTTTAAGAAGCTGAAAAAGCTGTTCTTGCAGGGTCGTTTAATATCGTTAATCTTTTGAAAAAACTGAAAATTATGCACCGCTTGTTGATAACCCTGTGTATAACTAAAGAATGACATCTCTAAGTTCGGCTTATATAAAATGGACGAAGGCCCTCTGTCGGCTGTTAACAGCTGCGACGGAAGGCCTTCTTTTGTGTGTTTGACTTCGCTAACTTGCGATGTCTCTGGGATGAGGCTGGTTTGCTCTTGCTCTAAGCTTTGAGGTCGAGCGCAGTTGACGCGCTTTAGAGTTTGGCGGGAGATCAGCCTTATATGATTGACCCTTGCTTGATTGGACGGCGACTTCAGGTCGCTGCCGTCAAGCAGGATATTCCTGCTTCTTTTCCATAACCTACAGACTTAACATGTCCTGCTGGGTGTTGCCCTGCATGTGTCTTGCTCTTGCGCATTCAGCGCGGCAAGACGGCATTCTAAAACAACGGAAGCCCTACCTCTCTTCCGTCCTTACGGCTCCGAAGACCGCGCCAGTGTGAATCAGAATCTCTCCAGGCTAATCAATTGGAATCAAGTAACGGCGGAACCGGGGGAAAAAAGCTCGGTTCCTGAAAGAAGGGGAATAGGTGGGTTAATCAATAACGAATATTATATCTTAAAATCAAGGGGGAAGTCAAGAGCTTCTGCTTAACAAGTCAAAATGCTCTATAAAAAGAGGGCATGAACAGCAAAACACAGCGTAAAGAGGGCGTCCCCTCGTCATCTATATGGATGACTGGGGACGCCCTCTTAAACTGACGTATTCATGGACCTAAGGAATGCAAAGCTAGCTCGCGCTCGGTCAGCCCAGCAGCCCTTCCCACTCCGAATAAACTGCTTCAAGCTGGCCCTTCACCGCTGTCAGCTCCTCTTGCACGGTCTGTACCTGGACGTAGTCCTGGTACACTTCTGGATCGGCAAGCCGCAGCTCCAGCTCGGTCGCCTGAGCTTCCAGTCGGGCGATATCCGCCTCCAGCTGTTCTACCCGGCGCTGGCGCGCGCGCTCATCCCGCCTGGCTTGCTTATCGGCCTCATAGGAGCTGGCTCCTCCTGTGGGCTTGTCGGCAGCAGCTTGTCGGTCGGCTGTAAGTGCTGAACCTGCCGACCCAGCACCTGGCTTGGCCGCCGCTGCGCCGCGCGATGCTTCGCGGGCCTCGAGGCGCAGCTCCTCGAGCTCTTTCTTTTTCTCGATCATATCATCGTAGTTGCCCAAATAATCGACCGTGCCCACTGGCGTCAACTCGATCATCCGCTCGGCGATCTTGTTAAGGAAGTAACGGTCATGAGAGATGAACAACAATGTGCCTTCGTAATCAAGCAACGCCGACTCCAGCACCTCTTTGCTGTACAAATCCAGATGGTTGGTAGGCTCGTCAAGAATCAGGACGTTCGCTTGCAATAACATGAGCTTGGCCAGAGCGACCCGGGCTTTCTCGCCGCCACTTAGGGAGCTGACGCGCTTTTTGACATCATCCCCGCTAAATAGGAAATTGCCAAGCACGGTACGGATACGAGCTTCCTCTACTCCAGGAAAAGCTCCCCAAACTTCCTCCAGCACCGTATTGTTGCCAGACAGCTCGCTCTGTTCTTGATCGTAATAACCAAGCTTGACATGCGTTCCCCAGTGAATCGTGCCGGTAAGAGTCTCTTGCTTGCCGATCAGCGCTTTGAGCAACGTAGATTTGCCGATTCCATTCGGCCCAATGAGTGCTGCAGTATCGCCTCGCTCCAGCCGCAGCGCTGTTTCTCGGAAGACTGGCTCTGAATTGTCGCTGTAACCGACGGATAGATTGCTGACATCCAGCACGTCACGGCCGGTCGTACGTTCAATCTCGAAGCGAAAATGAGCACGTTTTAAATCCCCTTGCGGGCGATCCATTCGATCCATCCGATCAAGCGCTTTGCGGCGGCTCTGCGCGCGCTTCGTCGTCGAGGCGCGAACGATGTTGCGGCGAACGAATTCCTCCATACGGGTAATTTCGTCCTGCTGTTTCTCGAATTGTTTCATCGCGGACTCGAACTCGGCTTCCTTCAGCTCCACGAACCGGCTGTAATTGCCGGAATATCGCTTCGCCTGATGACGTTCGATCTCGATAATGGTGCCAACGGTCGCATCCAAAAAATAGCGGTCATGAGACACGACCAGAATCGCGCCGGAGTAGCTGCGGAGGTAATCCTCCAGCCAGGTCAGCGTGGCGATATCCAGATGGTTGGTCGGCTCATCAAGCATGAGCAAATCGGGTGCTTGAAGCAGGATACGAGCCAGCGCCAATCGGGTTTTTTGGCCGCCGCTCAGCGTGCTGACCGAGGTATTCGGATCGGTCTCGCCAAAGCCCATGCCGTGCAGAACGCTTTTGATCCGGGTATTGATCTCGAAGCCGCCTTGGTCGCGGAACCAGTCCGAGCGCCGGGCATAACGCTCCAGCGTATCTTGATAGCGCTTCTCGTCCTCATGCAGAGCGGGATCAGCGATCTCATGTTCTAAGCGTCGAAGCTCCTGTTCGGTCTCAATTAGCGCGGAGAAGACCGCCCTCATTTCCTCGATGATGCTGCGGTCGGACTGCAATCCGCTGTTCTGCGCGAGGTAGCCGATTTTTGTTTCTTTGGAACGATGGATGACTCCGCCGTCATGCGACATGAGCCCCGCAAGGATCTGCAAAAGCGTGGACTTGCCAGCGCCATTGACGCCGACCAGTCCAACCCGCTCACGCTCCTGAATTTGAAAGCTTATGGTAGAGAGTATAGTTGTGATTCCATGGCTTTTAGAAAGATCATTAACTTGCAGCAGCATAAAATTCGAATGTTCCTTTCAATAAAACTTCTAATATAGATGTAGAATACCTTAATCCGCAGCTATTATCGACCCTTATTGGCGAAACAAACCGCTCAGTGGTAAACTATAGACAATTATGGCAGGATTGGTGACACTTATGAGCGAATCAAGTCCAGCAGGCCAAAAGAAAATGCTGCGGCAAAGGTTGCTTGGGGAGAGAGACGCCATGCCTCCCGAGCTACGAAACCGCGCTTCATTAGAAGCTTGCCGCTATGCATCCCAGTGGATCACCGCCCAGGGCATCGACTGCCTGATGGCGTATGTCAGCTTCCGCTCGGAGCTGGACACCTCGCAACTTCTGATTCAATGCTGGTCCGAAGGACGGAAAGTGCTGCTACCGCGTGTGCGCAGGGAGGATGGTTCCATGGAGCTTTACTCGGTCCGTTCACGCGATGAGCTGGTCTCGGGAGCCTATGGCATTCTAGAACCTGACCCTGTGCTAGCGGAGCCGGCTGGGAGCTCCATGCCGCAGGCGGTTTTTGTGCCAGGTGCAGCCTTCGATCGCAGGGGCGGTCGACTTGGCTACGGTGGCGGTTATTATGACCGTTTCCGTGAGGCGTCAATGGTTCGTCCAGGAGATACACCACTTTGGATCGGCCTGGGCTTCAGCTCGCAGCTCGTCCCTGAAGTTCCGATGGAGCCCCATGATGCTGCGCTGGACGGGATGGTGACCGAGCTTGGCCTGAACTGGACGCAATCGCATGTTTAGGGGGAATCGGGATGACAGAGCGCAGACCAGCTACTGAGGATACACTCAGCCATTTTAATGAGCAGGGACGAGCTCGTATGGTTGATATTTCGGCTAAGGAAGCGTCGGCGCGTACCGCAGTCGCCCGCACAAAAATTGTGATGGCGGAAAGTACACTGCAGCGCATCAAGTCCGGTGGCATCGCCAAAGGTGATGTGCTCGCCGTTTCCCAGGTTGCGGGCATTATGGCGGCGAAAAATACATCGGCTTGGATTCCAATGTGTCATCCGTTGCCACTTACAGGAGTGGATATCTCCTTTGCCGACAATGGTAGGAACGAGCTTTACATAGAGGCTGCGGTTAAGACAAAGGGGCTGACTGGCGTCGAGATGGAGGCGCTCACAGCAGTTTCAGCGGCGGCTCTGACGGTATACGACATGTGCAAGGCCATGCAGAAGGATATGGTTATCGGGCCGACCGAGCTTGTATCCAAGACAGGCGGCAAAAATGGGGACTATAGCCGGACATAGCGGGGCACAGGGACGGGAGGAACGCGAGATGCGTTGGAAGGTAGCGATTCTCACAGCGAGTGACAAGGGCTCGAGAGGCGAGCGGGAGGATACGAGTGCTCAGGTGATCCGGGAACTCGTCGAGGAGGAGCTTGGAGGCAATATCGTCGATTATCGCATTGTGCCGGATGAGCAAGATGAGATCATGGCGGCTTTGATCGAAATGACGGATTATTATCAGGCCGATCTAGTGTTGACGACAGGCGGAACGGGGCTTGGACCCCGCGATATTACGCCAGAAGCTACGCTTAAGGTTATCGAGCGGCAGGTGCCTGGAATCTCTGAAATCATGCGCAGTGCTACGATGTCTCGTACTCGGCGTGCTATGCTCTCGCGCGGTGTCAGCGGGATTAGGGGCCGCACGCTCATTATTAACTTGCCTGGCAATCCCAAGGGCGTACACGAATGTTTGATGGCCGTCATCGACCAACTGCCTCATGCGCTCTCCATCGTGTCCGGGAGGGAAGGGGAGCATGGCGCATGACCATGCGTACCCAACTGAAGGAGGTCCCCGTGCAGGAGGCGCTTGGCATGAGGCTGGCGCATGATCTGACGCGGATCGTACCAGGAAGCTTCAAGGGCCGCTTGTTCACTAAAGGACATATCGTAGGCCAAGAGGATATTCCAGCGTTGCTGGATATCGGTAAAGCTCATATCTATGTGATGGAGCTTGCGGAGGGCGAACTGCATGAGGATGATGCTGCACTTCGCATGGCGGCTGCCCATAGAGGCGACAATGTAACTATGGGGCAGCCGCATGAGGGCAAGGTTGCGCTTAAGGCTTCTATACAGGGGCTTGCCAAAATCGACCCGTTGTATGTGGAAGAGGTTAATCGGCTCGGTGAGATTGCCTTGGCGACGATTCGGGGCGATCGGCTTGTGGAAGCGGGCGGCCAGCTGGCCGCTACCCGCGTCATCCCGCTCGTTGTATCGGAGGAGAAAGTGGTCCGTGTCGAGCAGATTGCCGCTCGGTTCAGAGAACGTTATGGTCGGGCACCGATTGAGGTGAAACCGCTTAAGCCGATGCGGGCCGGGTTGATTACAACCGGCAGCGAAGTTTTCAGCGGGCGCATCGAGGATCGCTTCGGGCCTGCGGTGCGGACCAAGCTGGAGTCACTGGGATCATCCGTCGCGGAGCAGGCGCTCGTGCCGGATGATCGAGGCGAGATCGTCCGCAAGATGCTTGAGTATAAGGCCAAGGAATATGATATGATACTGCTTACAGGAGGTATGTCCGTAGATCCTGACGATCGGACACCTGGCGCGATACATGCTGCGGGAACGGATATCGTCAGTTATGGGACGCCTATGCTTCCGGGTTCGATGCTTCTAGTCGGTTATCTGGACGGAACGCCTGTATTCGGACTTCCCGGCTGCGTCATGCATGATCCCTTTACTTCCTTTGATGTTCTGCTTCCTCGCGTACTTGCGGGGGAGACCATCCACAAGGAGGATATAACCGCTATGGGCTACGGCGGCCTGCACGGCTGCTGACTAAGCTCGCAGCGGATCAACAGAAGAATAGGCTCAGGCCGATTCTCGAGGAGGAAACAGATTTATGCTTGGTTCAATTGGTGCTACCGGATTTTTGCTGCTTGCCGTCATCGCGCTGCTGCTGTTCGGACCGAACAAGCTGCCTGAGCTCGGCCGAGCTTTTGGCCGTACCCTTAAGGAGTTCAAGGCCGGCGCCCGTGATCTGATGGACGATGATGATAATCAGAAGCGCGCAGACTCCGCTTCCCGGATCGAAGTGTCCGGCGACAATAACGCTCAGCCGGAAGCGAGCCGCGCTGAAGCTCGCCGGTTGCCGGAGTAATGAGCAGCCGGCCTGTCGGCATCTTGTACTTCGTCCTATAAGGAGGATCACGTATGGCCAGCCGCCCTGGGGATGGGGCATCCCGCCAGCACAAGCTGCTGAGCGAGGAGGGCCTCATGTCCCTCATAGAGCATTTGGGAGAGCTGCGCAAGCGGATTTTCATCGTATTGCTGGTACTGATCGCAGGCCTTGCGCTCGGTCTTTTTTTTGCCAAGCCGATGTATGAGTATTTAACCAACACGGAGCAGGCTAGAGAGATCGGGGGGTTCCACACCTTCTCGCTCTGGGACGGTATCGGTATTTACATGAAGTTCGCTTTTATCATCGCGCTTATTTTCGTCGTTCCTCTCGCTTTTTACCAGCTGTGGGCATTCGTGAAACCTGCCCTGCGTCCGCACGAGCAGAAGGCGGCTTTGCGTTATGTGCCTTACGCGCTGTTAATGCTGCTTCTCGGCATTTCGTTTTCCTATTTCATTGTGTTCCCGATGGCGTTCTCGTTCACGTCGGAAATCTCGCGAAGCCTCGGACTGGAAGAAACCTACGGAATCGTGCAGTATCTCACCTTCTTGGTGAATATCGTCGTTCCGATTTCCTTACTGTTTGAGATGCCGCTTCTGCTGATGTTTTTGACAGCTATTCGCATCCTTACGCCCGCGGGACTTCGCAAAATGAGGCGTGTCGCCTATTTTGTTATGGTGTGCATCGGTGTGACAGTCACTCCGCCGGATGTCGTCTCTGACATTCTGGTCGCGATTCCGCTCATACTGCTTTATGAGTTCGGTATCATTATGTGTGTGCGCATTCATCGCAAGCAGTTGCAAAGGGATGCTGAATTCGAACGTCAGTACGAGGCTGCGGCCTTGAGCGATTAATAGGATGAAGAGCCCCGCCGGCGTGCGGGGCTTTTCGTTTGATGTAGGTCAGTCAGCCCCTTTAGGCTGGCTTTTTTTATTTTCATAAAATCGACGAAATTGAGGTATCATAAAGCTTGAAGAAGCTCTTGTCAAGACAAGTAGAAGTCATTGTTCAAGGGATTTAGATGCATTCGTGACATAAATTTGTTCAAAATGTGAAAAAAGTTTGAACATATAATTCGGATTGTGGTATACTATAAGTATGAAACCACTTACAATATTGAACGGGATGTGACAAGCATGGCGAAAATGATGTCCGTAAAACCGGTACAACAAACGAAAAATGCAGTCGACCGTCTCTTCCAATTCATGAATATGATGGCCTGGGCTTGCTTGATTATCGGAGTTGTAACTTCTCTTTGGAATATTACTCATTTCAGTGATACGAACCTGACGCTTATGGTCGGAATGGGATTCCTGATTGGTAGCGTGTTTATTTACACCTCTGGTGCCGCCCTGCATCTTGTTTCTCAGAAATTGGAGCATATGGACGAAGATTGAGAAATCGTAAGGTCTAGTTCCAGGAAGCTGCAGCCCCGTCTGCAGCTTCTTTTTTTTGCCTCCAATGACTACAACTATTTAGATGAAGATATTCCAAACGTCTTGGCCCCTACTTGAAATTCGCTTCAAGTTTGAGTATGATGAAAAAGGTTATTAGCACTAACCAGTCACGAGTGCTAATAAAATGACAAATTTCGATTAAGGAGGCTATTTTTTCATGATCAGACCTTTGGGTGAACGTGTATTGATCGAACCGATCGCGAAAGAAGAAACAACTTCCAGCGGTATCGTTCTGCCAGATACGGCAAAAGAAAAGCCGCAGGAAGGCAAAGTGGTAGCGGTAGGTAGCGGAGCACTGAAGGACGGCGTACGCGTCGAGCTGGAAGTGAAAGTAGGCGACCGTGTTCTCTTCTCCAAATATGCGGGAACTGAGATCAAGTATGAAGGCAAAGAGTACTTGATTATGAAAGAAAGCGACATCCACGCGATCTTCGGCTAAGCTACAACAGCTTGCCAGTGCCTATACATCGGCTTTCATACTTAGACAAATAAACCATATCGGGAGGTAACGAACGATGGCTAAAGAAATCAGATTTAGCGAAGACGCGCGCCGCGGCATGCTGCGCGGTGTTGACGCGCTTGCCAATGCAGTTAAAGTAACGCTCGGACCAAAGGGCCGCAACGTGGTACTGGAGAAAAAATTCGGTAGCCCGCTCATCACTAATGACGGCGTGACCATCGCTAAGGAAATCGAGCTTGAAGACCCGTTCGAAAATGCCGGCGCACAGCTGGTTAAAGAAGTAGCAACAAAAACGAACGACGTAGCCGGCGACGGCACGACGACCGCTACGGTTCTGGCACAAGCGATCATCCGCGAAGGCCTCAAAAACGTAACGGCGGGTGCAAACCCGATCGTTCTTCGCAAAGGCATCGAGAAAGCTGTCCGCGCTGCTGTGGAAGAGCTGAAAAACATCTCCAAGCCAATCGAAGGCAAACATTCCATTGCTCAAGTTGCAGCTATTTCCTCCGGCGACGAAGAAGTAGGCCAACTGATTGCTGAAGCTATGGAAAAAGTCGGCAACGACGGCGTTATCACGGTTGAGGAGTCCAAAGGTTTCTACACGGAGCTTGAAGTGGTTGAAGGCATGCAGTTCGACCGCGGTTATGTATCTCCTTACATGATCACGGACACGGACAAAATGGAAGCTGTCCTCGACAGCCCATACATCCTGATCACGGACAAAAAAATCTCCAACATTCAGGAGATCCTGCCTGTTCTGGAGAAAGTTGTTCAATCGGGCAAACAGCTGCTGATCATCGCTGAAGACGTTGAAGGCGAAGCTCAAGCTACGCTGATCGTTAACCGTCTGCGCGGCACGTTCACTTGCGTAGCTGTCAAAGCTCCTGGCTTCGGCGACCGTCGTAAAGCTATGCTCGGCGACATCGCTGCTCTGACTGGCGGCCAAGTGATTACCGAAGAGCTCGGTCTGGACCTTAAGTCCACGACTATTGAGCAACTCGGCTCTGCGCGTCAAATCCGCGTAACTAAAGAAAACACGATTATCGTTGACGGCGCTGGCGACAAAACCGACATCGAAGTTCGTGTGAAGCAAATCCGCACGCAGCTGGAAGACACTACTTCCGACTTCGACCGCGAGAAGCTGCAAGAGCGCCTGGCTAAGCTGTCCGGCGGCGTAGCCGTTATCAAAGTCGGCGCTGCTACTGAAACGGAACTCAAAGAGCGCAAACTGCGCATTGAGGACGCCCTTAACTCCACGCGTGCTGCTGTGGAAGAAGGCATCGTTTCCGGCGGTGGTACGGCACTCGTGAACGTTTACGGTGCTGTAGCGGCTCTGAATGTAACCGGCGAAGAAAAAACCGGCGTGAACATCATCCTGCGTGCTCTGGAAGAGCCAGTTCGCACGATCGCGAATAACGCAGGTGTTGAAGGTTCCGTTATCGTTGAGCGCCTCAAAAAAGAAGCTATCGGCATCGGCTACAACGCTGCTACTGGCGACTGGGTTAACATGTTTGAAGCTGGAATCGTTGACCCTACCAAGGTTACTCGTTCCGCGCTGCAAAACGCTGCATCCGTTGCGGCAGTCGTTCTGACGACCGAAGCGGTTATTGTCGACAAACCTGAAAATGACAAACCAGGTATGCCTGATATGGGCGGCATGGGCGGAATGGGCGGCATGATGTAATTGCCGGGCCATAAAGCCTGATATAGCAAGGAAAACGGGACCTTTCGGGGTCCCGTTTTTACGTAAAAATTCACGAGACCGAATGAAAGCTAATCGCTGAAGATTGCTGCAAATTGCCCCAGATCGCAGCAGAATGCTTAATAAAGTAGTATACTGTTGAAAGAAGTTGTGTATAATAAAGGTAACAGGAATTAAAAAAGAGAGAGCGCGCCAACGCTCTCTCCCCGCACAAACTTGGATGGAAATCCTCCAGTAAATTGCCTTTTCAGAGAATAACCCGTTAACCAGGCGCTAACTTGGACGGGTTATTTTCGTTTTAAGTAGGTGAGCAGAGCGAGGAGAAACAATCCTAGCATGGTCACTTTCTGAAGCGAAAATGTCATAGGCATCACCTCCAAACTGGAGGCTAGCTTTTCCGTCCAAGTGTTGTGCTTGGTTAATTATAGCAACTCTTTCAGTCCTCGTATACTAGCGAGGTTTTTATTTTTCCAGAAAAGAGGAATCTGAACGATAGAGATGGACGAGTCGAGCGGCAGCGTCAAGGATCTGGCCGCCGCGAGCCTAATTGTCGAGGCGGAAAAATCGGCCGACTGCAGCCCGGAGGCACAATTATTGAGCCGACTAGCGGCAATACTGACAGAGGAGCTTGCTGCTATAATTCCAGGGAGCTTTATTCCCCAGCAGTTCGAGAATCCGGCCAATCCAGATGCGCATCGGGAAGCCCGGCGAATGGGTGCCGACCATTGAAAAGCCTGGCTCTCCACAAGGAGGCCAGGCTTTTGGTGTTTGCGCTATAGAAGTGGCAGGCGAAATATCTTTAAGAGCTTAAGATCCTGTCCGCACTTCTTCCAACGAGACGGCCGGACGAACGCGGCGCATTGGAGAGCGGCTGTAACGGAATTCTCCGGCTCCGAGCACGGTAAGTGTTTCGCCGTTGCCTTCAATGGTAGAGCCGTCCGCAACGTACGCGCCTTCCCCGACGATTGCGCGATGAATGTGGACATTACGTCCGATACGGGCGCCTGGCATGATAATGCTATCTGTTATGGTGCTGTTTTCTCCAACCTGAACGCTATGGAAGAGAATCGAACTTTCTACAGTACCTTGAATTCGGCATCCACGCTGCACGATGGAGTTGTTCACTTCACCGCACTCTTCAACGTAGATGGCTGGACTCATTGGCAGGGATGGCGTAAACAACGGCCACTCTGGACGGTTGAGGTCGATAACACCGTTCAGGAGATCCATATTAGCCTCCCATAAGCTATCCGGGTTGCCGACATCTTTCCAGTAGCCTTGGAAAGGAAAAGCGACTACGTTTTGCCCTAAGCCTAGCAATTGCGGAATAATGTCTTTGCCGAAATCATGCGATGAATGGGCGAGCTGAGCATCCTGCAGCAGAGCTGCTTTCAGATCTGCCCAGCGGAATATATATACCCCCATCGAAGCAAGATTGCTCTTTGGTTCAGCAGGTTTTTCAACGAATTCGGTCACTTGGTATCGTTCGTCAGTGTTCATGATGCCAAAGCGGGAAGCTTCGGCCCAAGGAACCTCTTTCACTGCGATCGTTGCAACAGAGCCGCGTTGTTTATGGAAGGTGAGCATTTCCGTATAGTCCATTTGATAAATATGATCGCCGGATACGATTAGAACATGCTCCGGGTTATGTTCATCGATGAAGTCAATATGTTGGTAGATGGCGTCGGCTGTACCGACATAACCATTCTTTTCGTCCTCGGAAGAGAGAAGGGCAATCTCAGCGTTGTCCCAAGCTTTTCCGTCTCCTATATGTTGTGTAATCGAATGTTTCATATATTGGCTGAGCACGCCGATTTTCGAAATTCCAGAATTGACGCAATTGCTCAGTGGAAAATCAATGATGCGATAGCGGCCACCGAAGTGAACGGCTGGTTTGGCGAGTCGATTGGTTAGTGGGGCAAGGCGTTTGCCTTCTCCTCCTGCAAGAAGCATTGCCAGACAGTTGTTGGAATGAATCATTATTGGTGTAACCTCCATTTTTTCGCTCGGAATGTCGGAATATCGTGTCTATAAATAACTAAACGGCTGGACAAGCTTTGAAACCGAGGGTGAAAAGAGCAGGCTTACCTGCCGAGCGTTTCAAGGATGAATGATCGGGTTGAGGAATCTTCAAAACGGCAAGGCTTGTTTCAGGAGCGCGAAGACAAGGGTAGAGTTAGGTATGCTACGAACACAAACTGGAGGGATGAACAATGAAACCGAGTATTCAAGTTTTGGAAAATGGTACTGACGCTATGTCTGCAGTTAGGGAGCTCAGCCGTCGCGGATACAATAAAGATGAAATCTTTGTGCTAGCGCATGACAAGGACCAAACGGATCGGCTCGCGGAAAACTCGGAGGCCAATAAGATTGGGATGTCCGAAGAGGGTATGTTCGATTCCATGGCTAATATGTTCCGATCGAGGGGCGACGAGCTGCGCTCGAAGCTGGAATCCGTCGGCTTAACAAACCTTGAAGCGGAACGTTATGAGGAAGTTCTCGACCAAGGCAAAATTCTTGTTATTGCAAAAACTCGTTGACCCATTTCATTTAAAGTTCCCGGAGCGTCCTCCCAGGATGCCTCCGGGAATTTTTTTGTGGCGGCTGCCTCTCTTAGTTAAAGTCAAATCCATCGCTAACGCTCCTCTCTATGCCGATTATGGAATCAAAGTTATTCTTATGTCGGTTGTCCCCTCCCTTATGAAGAATAGTTCCCTATCGAGGATATATTTCCCTTTTTCTGTTAGTACTTTTTTAAGGGGCTGGTTCTTCAGGTATACGGAAGCTTCGTCTAAAGGTATACTTGACGGTGCATCATTCCAACAACGCCGCTTGAAGGTACAGGAGGAAATTAATATGGTTCGGAGAAAAGCCGGGCATTCTATTCCAGTCGTTGTACTGGGAGGCTTTTTGGGGAGCGGTAAAACAACGCTTCTGGCAAGTCTGCTAACCTTTTATAAGAAAAATGGAATAAAACCAGCGGTCATTATGAACGAGCTCGGAGATGTCGGGCTGGATGAAATACCATCCCAATTGGACGTACCGGTAAGAGAGCTGCTCAGTGGTTGTATCTGCTGTACGATGAAGGCGGATCTGGCCGGGGAGCTAATGATGCTTACTAACCAGCAGCCCGATGTAATTCTGGTGGAAGCGACTGGTGCGGCCAATCCGCTGGAGCTGATCGAGAATGTCATGGAAGCATCTATGCTTAGCCCGGTTCATCTTGGGGCAGCCATTACGGTTGTTGACGGTGCCGGGTTGTTGCAGCTGCGAAAAGGAAGTCGGCGCACGTATCGTTTGCTTGAAGACGGCATTCGCTGCGCTACGCATCTAGTGCTGAACAAACGTGATCGGCTTTATCCCGAGGAAATGGTGGAGCTGCAGCAGCTTTTGCGAGAGCTCAATCCCCACGCCTCGCTGATCAGCACGGAACGATCCTCAGTGGAGGATAGCTGGATCAGCAGCCTAACCAGCGGCAGTGGTAAAGCGGTGACTCCGGAGGAAGTAAGCGCACAGAACCGTATCATGCCAGACCAGGCCTGCGATTGCGGTTTGGATCATAGTCATGATGAGCACCATGAGCACAAGCATGAGCATCATGAACATCATGAACATCATGAACATCTGATGGCAGTCTCTTATTACCCGGATCAACCGTTTGATAGCGACTTGTTCGAGCAGATGCTTCGTTCTTTGCCAGATCATATTTACCGTGTCAAAGGACTCGTTACCTTTTCGGATACGTCCAGCCGATACCAGATTCAATACGCATTCAAGGAAACGGATTTTATGCCGGTGATGCCCGCTCCCGAAGTGCCGGATGTGCTGATTTTTATCGGAGAGCATTTCTCTCGTGAGGAGCTGTTGCGGTCCTTGGCGGGGCTGGGCGGAAACCTGAATTAAGTTTATTCTCCTTACTCTCCTTTTTTGTTTCGTAACCGGGTGCAAGTGGTAATTGAGGACATAGAAGAGCCTCATGATCGGACAAAAAGGAGGAAGGCGTATGAAAAAGGTTATTGGACTGGCTGTTGCTGCTTGTTTGCTCATGGTTGTTGTAATGATTGGTATTCTGCACCCGGCATATGCTCCGTCACCTGCCCTTGTCCTGGGCAATGAGGAAATCCAAGGGGCTGCCGTCCAGCCAGTGCCTTTTGCAGAAATCGCCTATATAGATGAAGCTCCTCCTGCTGAAGCTGCTGGAAATCCAGTTGCGATGGATTTCAGCAAAGTTAATGGCGTAAGCCTCGATGATGGCAAAGAGCAGGTCGTTACGAATATCGGCATTCCCGATTCATCCAGCAAGGATGAGTTATTTGAAGAACAGACGGTATGGAGCTACGCTGATATGAAGGTAGGCTTCATTGAAAATAAGGTTGATTATGTGAGCATTCCTAAGGATGCTAAAGTGGTTGAGCTCCATGGAACGAAGCTACCGATTACGGTTGAGGGCTGGACCGAGAAATTTGGCGAGCCGATGTTTAAAGCTGAGGATGGAGTCGGGTATGTCGATCCGCGCGGCTTTGCAGCCAAGCTTTTCTTCAAGGAAGGAACGAATCAGGTCGTCTCCGTCGATTTCTTCTGGGCTGATCAGCAATGAGTGTTAACCTTTTTTCCGGCAACCTGTTTCATGGTTCAATTGAAAGGTTAATCAAACGGAGAAGTATATAAGTCGGTCGCAGCCCTAAGGGGCGGCGGCCACTTCGTGCGTGTGCGGAATCTGCAACCCATATATTGAGCAGTGCAATAGGGTGACTCTGCTGACCGTCCTATGTACAATAATAGAGATACCATCATAGAGGGGATACGTGAAGGGCTCCATGAAAATACGGACAAAAGTTCAAATCGGCTTTGCCTTGCTTCTAGCTATCATCATTTTCCTTAGCGTTGCAGGTATACGAAACCTTTTTAATATGAGCGATCAGCTCAATGCCATCTATGAAGACAGGTATACAAAGGTTTCCTTAGCAACGGATATGAGGGGAAATACAAATAATGTAGCCAAATTTATGGTCAATGTCCTGACGGTGCCAACTGCGGCAACGGTCGAAAAGAACCGGGAAAATATCAATAAAAACCGACAATCGGTACTTGATGGGATACGGGATCTTGAAGCTATTTCCGTGAGTGATGCGGAAGTACAGTTGGTGAATGAGATTAACAACGATGCTGCAGCCTTCTTCGCTTATGTCGATCAAGCGCTCGTTCTCGTCAGCTCGGGCAAGGGCAGTGAGGCGGTTGCACTACGCGAGGCTGAAGGGCTCGGTTATCAGGAGGCTCTTGTCAGCAAGACGGATCAGCTATCCACTTATCATAAGCGAGCGTTGACCCAACTCGTTGATCAGACCCGTGCAGACAATGAGGCAACAACAAATATTATGATCGCTCTCACACTTGCCGGCGTTCTTGCGGGTGCTATTATTATGGCCTGGAACACAAAGGGGTTGAACTATGGCTTCCGTGGGTTATCCCAGATGATCGCGGGTTTTGCTCAAGGCTCGTCGACGACGGAATCAAGGCGGATGGCAGACGCCCAGGAAGGCGAGTTCAAGGAAATTGTAGATGCTTTTTTGGAACTGGCGGATGATCTGGACGAAAAAACGCAAGCTGAGCAAGTTTATAACCTGAATATGCAGGAACAAACCTGGCTTAAAACCAATTTGGCCAACGTTACGGTTGAAGCCCAGGGCATCATAGACCTGGACGGACTAGCTATCAAGCTTGCCGAATCGATCGCTCCACTTACTGGCGCTACTTATGCAGCGCTCTATATTAGGGATCATATGGGCGATGGGCGTACATTGACCCTGCGAGGCACTTACGCTGGCATGGAAGAAACGCGCATGCGCTCCGTCATTCGGTTGAGCGAAGGTTTGGCGGGTCAAGCCGCGGCGGATGGTCACCCACTGCATCTGACGGAGGTGCCGAATGATTATTTGCAGGTATCCTCGGGCATTGGAGAAGCTTCTGTAAGCGAGTTGTATATTCTCCCCCTCCATTATCAGAACAAGGTTGTCGGGGTGCTTGAGCTTGGCACGCTGCAAAAGTTCACGGATATTCATAAGGAATTGCTCCAGCAAGTTGGCGAGTCCGCGGGCATGGTGCTGCATAACCTCTTCGGCCGAATGCGCATCGAAGAGCTGTTGCGCGAGTCCCAGACGATGAGCGAGGAGTTGCAGTCCCAGTCCGAGGAGCTGATCAGCCAGCAGGAAGAGCTTCGCAGCTCCAACGAACGGCTGGAGGAGCAGACCCGTGCGCTCAAGTCTTCCGAGGAGATGTTGCAGTCCCAACAGGAGGAATTGGAACAGACCAACGAGGAGCTATTGCAGAAGACGCATATGCTGGAACTGCAGATGAAAGAGACTCAAAAACGCAGCCAGCAAATCGAACAGACGCGAGACGCGCTGGAGAAACAGGCCGTCCAGCTTGGTCTTGCTTCCAAGTACAAGTCAGAGTTTTTGGCGAATATGTCTCATGAGCTGAGGACGCCGCTCAACAGCTTGCTTATTCTGTCCCAAATGCTTTCCGACAATAAGGAAGGTAATCTAACCAAGAAGCAGGTTGAGTTCTCCACAACGATCCATACGTCTGGCTCAGATCTGCTCAAGCTGATTGATGAGATTCTGGATCTGTCCAAGATCGGCGCGGGCAAAATGGATGTCGTGACCGAGCATGTTCCACTGCGCGATCTGGAACAATATGCACAGCGCAGCTTCCAGCCGCTCAGCATGCAGAAGAGCCTCAGCTTCGAAACGAAAGTGGATGAGGATGTCCCATCGGAGTTGTTCACGGACAGTCATCGCGTCAAACAAATTTTGCAAAATCTGCTGTCCAATGCATTCAAGTTTACTACTCAAGGATCTGTGAATCTTCATATTCGTAAAGCTTCAGAGGCAGAGGTCCCTGAGAATGCAGAAGGAGAATGGATCTCGTTCGAGGTCCGTGATACGGGCATCGGCATTCCTGATGATAAACAGGCCATTATTTTTGAGGCTTTCCAGCAAGTAGATGGCACGACCAGTCGTAAATATGGTGGCACTGGTCTTGGCTTAGCTATTAGCCGTGATTTGGCGAAGCTGCTTGGCGGCAATGTGTGGCTGAGAAGCAAGGTGGGCGAGGGAAGCTCGTTTGTCCTCACTCTTCCGGAATTCCATATTTTGAAGGGAACTACGGAGTCGACTGAGTTCGACGCTAAAAATGGATTCAGCAGTATGAACGAGGCTGCAGCGGCATTATCCCAGAACCAGCAGTCTGCAGCTGTTACCTATGCTGAAGCTTTGCGCAAGCCAACAACGGAAACGGGTTATCCATTTTTCGATGTAGAGGATGATATCAAAAATCTTGAAGAGGGCGACAAAGTTGTGCTTATTATCGAGGATGATGTGGCCTTTGCCAAGGTTTTGATTGATATAGCGCGTGCTCGCGGCTTTAAAGCGATTGTGGCCGGTCAAGGTGATAAAGGTTTATCCTATGCCCGCACCTACATGCCAGACGCAATTTTACTGGATATACAGCTTCCAGTGATGGACGGATGGTCAGTGCTTCATTATCTCAAAAATGATTCCAATACCCGTCACATCCCGGTGCATTTGATTTCGGTTATTGACGAGATCCAGCAGGGGCTGTCGCTCGGCGCGATTGCTTACCTCAAAAAACCGGTTTCCAAGGAGCATTTGGACAATCTCTTCTCGCAGATCGGAGTGTTCCTGGAACGCAATCTTAAACGGCTGCTGATCGTAGAGGATGACGAGGCGCAAAGGCTGGCGATTGAGGAGCTGATCGGTCATGATGACTTGGTCATTACCGGCGTATCTTCAGGTAAGGAAGCGCTGCGCGAGTTGTCTGAGCATCACTATGACTGCATGGTGCTTGATCTTGGCCTTCCGGACATCACCGGGTTTGACTTGCTGGATCAGATCCGCCGCAATGAAGAGCTTCATGATCTGCCGATTATTATTTATACCGGACGTGAGCTTGAAAAGCGTGAGGAAATGATGCTCAAGAAGTACGCTGAGACGATCATCGTCAAGGATGTCAAATCTCCGGAGAGACTGCTCGACGAGACAACGCTGTTCCTTCACCGGGTGGAAGCCGACCTGCCTGAGGACAAACGAAATGTGCTGCGTAAGCTGCACAGTGTCGAGACGATTTTTGAGAACCGTAATGTCCTGATCGTAGATGACGATATTCGCAACGTGTTTGCCCTGTCCAATGTACTTGAAGGATACAAGATGAACATTATATATGCCGAGAATGGCCGCGAAGCCATTGAGCAGATCGAGAAAAATCCGGATCTTGATCTGGTGCTGATGGATATTATGATGCCCGAGATGGATGGCTTTGAAGCGATGCGGTTAATCCGGGGAGATACCCGATATGATAAACTACCGATTATAGCGGTAACTGCCAAAGCTATGAAAGGTGATCGAGATAAATGCATTGAGGCAGGTGCCAGCGACTATATCGCCAAGCCGGTGAATGTCGACCAACTGCTTTCATTAATGAGGGTGTGGTTGTATAAATAGCAATATGCTTCAAACGAGCGAGGCTGACGAGAGGGAAAAAGTTGAAATCGAGCTCCTGCTTGAGGCGATGTATCGATTGTATGGTTATGATTTTCGCAACTATGCGTATGCTTCAATACGTCGGCGCATCTGGCATCGCGTGCATGCAGAGCGACTTGGAACGG
The DNA here is from genome assembly GCF_002233675.1 of Paenibacillus herberti. Classification (GTDB taxonomy): domain Bacteria; phylum Bacillota; class Bacilli; order Paenibacillales; family Paenibacillaceae; genus Paenibacillus_O; species Paenibacillus_O herberti. The sequence continues at coordinate 657,129 of NZ_NMUQ01000003.1, forward strand.
TAACGGCGCTTGCGGACAAGATGATTCATGATCGAAGCTGCATGGAAAGGTTGCTGTCGGATCTTACTATCCATGTGACGGAGATGTTCCGCGATCCAGAAGTGTTCCGTTCCTTCCGCCAGAATGTCGTTCCGTTGCTGAAAACTTTTCCATTCATCCGAATCTGGCATGCCGGCTGCGCTACAGGAGAAGAGGTCTACTCCATGGCTATCTTGCTTCATGAAGAGGGACTGCTGGAGCGCACGCGCATCTACGCAACCGATATGAGTGCAACTGTACTGGATGTGGCGAGACAAGGCGTTTTCCCAATTGAGCGGATGCAGCAGTATACACGCAACTATCAAGAGGGCGGCGGAACAGAATCTTTTTCGGATTATTATATGGCTCGGTACGAGTCAGTTATTTTTCAAAGCTTCCTAAAGAAAAATATCGTGTTCGCCCAGCATAACCTAGTAACAGACGGATCGTTCAACGAATTCCATGTTATCCTGTGCCGGAACGTCATGATCTACTTCAATAAGGATCTGCAGAACCATGTGCATGGGTTGCTGTACGATAGTCTCAGCAATTTTGGCGTGTTGATGCTCGGTACGAAAGAATCGATCAACTTTACTCGGCATTCCAGTCAGTTCGATGAGCTTGATCTCGTTAATCGAATTTATAGGAAAGTCAAATAGCCGATAAACGGAGAGGAGGGAAAACTATGATCTCTTACGACGGACCGATCAATATTTTGCTCGTGGATGATTATCCGGAAAACCTCCTGGCCATTGAGGCGGTTTTGGCTGATTTGAATTACAATCTGGTCAAATGCCTTTCTGGTGAAGAGGCTTTAAGGGCTCTCCTCAAGGATGATTTTGCTGTTATTGTAATGGATGTTCAGATGCCGGGAATGGATGGCTTTGAGACGGCTCGCATGATCAAGTCGCGTGAAAAAACGAAAGAGATTCCGATTATCTTCGTTTCGGCGACCAGTAAAGAATCACAGCATCTGTTCACAGGTTACGCAGTTGGTGCCATCGATTACATGCTCAAGCCATTCGTTCCGCAGATTTTCCGTTCCAAAATCGAAGGTTTTGTTGGCATGTTCATCAACAACAAAAAGCTTCAGCTCCAGAAGGTGCTTCTTCAACAGCAGACGCAAGAGCTTGAGCGCATGAACAAGGAGCTTATGCGCACCGCTTATCAGCTTACCAAGGCTGAAGCGATCAAGAGCGTCATTAGCAGTACCTCAATGGATACAATGATCACCTTCGATGAGAATGGCATTATTCTTACCGTCAATCCTTCGGTGTTTCAGATGTTCAATTATGAGGAGAGGGAGGTCATCGGCAAGCATATCCATGATCTCATGCCGGACTTGTGCTTGAAGAGGCTAGAGGGCATGACAGAACAGACGGCCGAGGGCTTAGCCTCTGGACGTTTGATCGAAGTGATGCCACTGCGAAATGATGGCAGCCGGTTCCATGCCGAGATCAAAGTGGGCAGCACTCATGTTGATGATGAGCTCATATATGCCTGTACCGTCAGTGATATCACAGATCGTAAAAAGACGGAACGCGAGCTGCTCGCTGCAAAGGAAGCTGCCGAAATCGCCGATCGGGCCAAAACCGAGTTCCTCGCTATGGTCAGTCATGAAATCCGCACCCCGATGAATGGCATTCTCGGCATGACCAGTTTGCTTACAGAAACGGATCTGAATGAGGAGCAGCGTGATTTCACGGAGATCATTCTCAAAAGCGGAGATTCCCTGCTTGGCGTCATTAACGATATTTTGGACTATGCCAAAATTGAGGCCGGCAAACTTGAACTGGAGAGAATTCCTTTTTCACTCAAAAGCTGCCTGGATGATTCCTTGGATTTGTTCATCGCTAAAGCGAGAGAAAATAATCTTGATCTTGTTTGCACCATCGAGGAAGGTATTCCGGAATACCTCTACGGAGATGTCACTAAGCTTCGTCAGATTTTGATGAACCTAGTGAGCAATGCGATCAAGTTTACTCCTGAGGGCCGGATTGAAGTCTCGACACGCCTGAGCAGCCAAAAGTTCACCAGAAAGTCGGGACGGGAAATACCGGTGGAATTCGAAGTTCGTGATACAGGCGTCGGAATTCCTGAGGAGAAGCGGGCCCAGCTGTTCCAACCCTTTTCCCAACTGGACTCCTCGATGACTCGCAAATATGGTGGAACCGGCCTGGGGCTGGCGATCTGCAAAAACTTGGTGGAACTTATGGATGGAACGATTGCCTGCCAGCCTAACCTCCCTACAGGTGCGATGTTCACCTTTACGATCCTTCTGGAGCGGGTTGAAGAGCAGTTGACCTACGACGCCGAAGGCTTCCCAGCAGCTTCGCAGCCAGAGCCATTTCCGCGTTGGGAGGCTTCCCAGCCTTTCTCGTTCTCAGCTATGCTGAACGATTCTCTCGCGGAGATTAGCGCTGCCTCGCTGCCACCAGCCTTTATGGATACGGTTGGACTGCCAAGGGAGCGGCTGTCTTTCTCAACTACGGTTCATGAGAGAGGATCTGCTCACAGTGTGCCTCGCCAACCGAGGGTGCTTGTCGCCGAGGACAACGATGTCAATCAGAAGCTGATTCTTAAGCTGTTATACCGATTAGGAGTATCAGCGGATGTGGCTGAAAATGGGGAACTTGCAGTCAAAATGGCTCTCAGTCAGGACTATGACCTTATTTTCATGGATATGAAGATGCCGATTATGGATGGCCTCGAAGCGACTCGCCTCATAACGGGTCAGGGGGACGCCCGATATCCAATTATCATTGCAATGACGGCCAATGTGCTGCCAGGTGACAAACAAAAATGCCTTGAGGCCGGTATGACGGATTACATTAGCAAGCCTATTCGACCGGATATTTTAGAGCGGATGTTAAACCGCTACCTCATTACGGATTTTTCCACAGAGAAGCAGTCCACACATTAGAGTGGGCTGCTTTTTTTTCGTTATTTTGCTGGTGTTGTCGGCTAGAATGGATTCATTCGTTGAATTGAAGCTTTTTTGCCCGTGCGGTTTCGGATATAGTAGAGAATGATGCGTGAAACGCTGCGTCTTGACAGAAGAAAGGGGCTTCACGGGGTGCTTTCCAATCGATTCGTTAAACCACATTATCTAACACCGCCACGGGTGCTTACAGCTGGCTTCTTCCTGCTTATTGCGATCGGCACAGCATTGCTCAGTTTACCTATCGCGTCTGCAAGCGGTGAGAAGATCAAGTTTCTCGATGCTTTGTTCACAGCGACGTCGGCCACCTGTGTAACGGGGCTGACAATTATGGATACAGGTGCCGACTACTCCAGATTCGGACAGATTGTGCTGTTAGGTCTATTCCAGCTTGGCGGAGTCGGCTTTATGACAGCGGCGACCTGGTTCGCACTGGCGTTGGGACGCAAAATCTCACTGCGGGACAGGCTAGTGCTTAAGGAAGCGCTGAATCAATCCGAGATGAGCGGCATCGTTCAGCTAGTCATTCGGATCTTTCTATTTTCCGTTGCCATCGAGGGCTTGGGAGCCATAATGCTGGCGTGGACCTGGATGGACCGCATGACTTTCGGGGATGCGGTCTATAATGGAATTTTCCATGCTGTTTCCATTTTCAACAATGCAGGGTTTGAGCTTTTAGGCGGCTGGAGTCAGTTTGTGGACGATCCGGCTGTTAATCTCATTTCCATGACGCTTATCTTTTTCGGTAGCATAGGTTTCATCGTCATGGCCGACTTGATCCGCTGGCCGGAGAAGCGCAAAATCTCGCTGCATAGCAAAGTGGTACTATGGGCTTCGTTTATATTGACGGTAGGCGGAGCAATTTTGTTCTTTATTTTTGAATACACCAATCCGCGTACATTCGGTGCGCTCAGTCTGGACGGCAAACTGTGGGCATCGGCTTTCCAGTCGTTCAGTCTCCGCTCTGCAGGGCTGAATACGGTACCTATCGCCGATTTGCGTCAGGCAACACAGCTGCTCATGGTCATTCTGATGTTCATAGGGGCTGCTCCCGGCTCTACGGGCGGCGGCATCAAGATTACCACCTTCGTCGTGCTGCTTGCCGGCATACAAGCCATTATTCGAGGTCGTGAGGATGCAGTCATCTTCCGCCACCGGATTGCATCGCGAGAGCTGTACCGAGCCATTACCGTTACGCTGATGGGCGTCATTGTCATTGTGGCAGCAACGATGATCTTGACGACGGTGGAGGACGGTCCATTTCTTGTGCTGCTCTTTGAGGCCGTATCCGCCTTCGGAACCGTCGGCTTCAGCCTAGGCGCCACACTTGAGCTTTCCGATCCTGGAAAGGGAGTTATTATCGTGCTCATGTTTATGGGTAGACTAGGTTTACTGACACTCGCCTTCGCGTTCCGCTCCAAACCTAAAAAGGAACCTTTCCGTCACCCGGAAGGTCAAATTATTATTGGTTAATTCGCAAGCAGCCTCCAGAGCTAAAGCCCTGGGGGCTGTTGGTTTAAATTTCCATGTATGGCTTTGGCACATGGCTGTTTATCCAGGAAGTAGAATTGGGTATGGGTAATTAGAGTTGGGAAGATCGAAGGTGGGGATTGGGATGAAAGGTCAAATATTTGGAAATGATCAAGTGAAAGCGATGGAAGAGGACCAAGCTAAGGACCAGGAGCAAGATGGGGGAGAACTGACGTTGAAAGGCCGAGCGGATTGGAAGTGGCATGCCTTTTCTAATTATGATGAGGCCACTAGGGCATTGAAAGATAATCACCATTTTCTCAAATGGGCGAAAGAAAGCCGAGAAAGAGATAGCAACTATTTATCGGCCATTTCCTTTCAGAGAGAAAACAATGCTGTATTCGGCACGCTTATTATAGGAGATGCAAAAAATGATCGGGATAAAACAACGTTTTTCCATTTTTTGCTGACGGAAAAAGCGCTATACACGATACAGTTCGAGCAGCAGGCAATTACGGATAGATGTGAGAGGTCTGCCCTGTTTTTTGAGCACGCAGAGGAAGCGGATACTGCTCTGGACGGTTTTGTCCATCTATTGGCAGGAGTTATGGAGCCCTTTTTTGAAGGAATGGACCGTTTCGAGACAAAGCTGAGGAAAACAGAAGAAAGCCTTCGCAACCATAACGGCGGTTATATGTTTCGCCAGATTGTGGATCTGCGTTACCGCCTCCTGCACTGGACGGGGCTGACCAGGCCTATCCGTGAAATTAAATATGCGCTCGAAGAGGCTTTTCCGGACCAGATGGAGAAAAGCAAAATTTATAAAGCGCTTCAGTCCCGGTTGGAACGCATGATTATGCTTCAGTCCGAGTACAATCAGGAGCTTGAGTCGCTCCTTCTTCTCGAGGAGAATATCTCCAATTATCGAGGGAATGAGATTATGAAGACGCTCACCGTATTTACGATTCTGTGCACCCCTATGATGGCTATCGGCGCCGTTTGGGGAATGAATTTTGAGAACATGCCGGAGCTCAAATGGAAGACGGGGTATTGGATCGCTTTAGGAGTCATATTCTCCTCGACCGTAGGCGTGTATATTTGGATGCGCTCAAAAGGCTGGATGGGAGATCTGCTCCGAGATGACAATCGCCGGGAGGAAATGTAGCTCTTTTGTTTAACCGGACGGGGAGCGGTGTAATAGCTATTACGGCAGCGCTAACCGCACTGACCGAATCTGCCTCACATTGAGGTTCCCATAGGCGGTGTTGATGATGTCCATTAAATATCGTAATACTTGTTCCGACATCGAGATTCTGGTCAAACATGAGGAGTCGGATGATGCAGCTCCGTTTCGCGTCAACATTCAGAGTTCTAAAAATCCGCTCAGCTTCGGGAACAATCTGGCGAGCTACAATACAGAGGAACAGGCTGTTAAAACGGCTGATCAGCTGTGCAGCTTTTACTCGATCGCCAAGACGAACGGTTACTACATGAAGGGCAAAAGCCTAACAAAGCCGGATTGCGAGGATATTCTCGTATCAGAGGTGTTGGAGCAGAATCTGACGGATGAACAATTCACACAATTGCTAAACAAGCAATCCATATAACGGAATAGGTTTAACTGAAATAAGGCGCCCAGTCTGGGCGCCTTATTTGGTTATTCTAGAATTTGGAATAATGGGACGGCAATGGGGAAAAGTAAGAAAAGAAATAACCCCATTGAAAAGGAGAGTCATCCAATATGAAACTTGGTAATAAAGCTGTAGCTGCATTGCTAATCGCAGCCCTTGCCCTGCCAGCCGGAGCTGTTTCGGCTGCTTTGCCGCAACAATCGGAAAAAAGGGAGTCCGCTATTTATCCCGAGGATGCGGGCAAACATCATGGCGAGTTCCGTCATCACGAGGGAGAAGGGCATAAACGCCTTCGCGAAGCTCATAAGCGGCAAATGATGAATGAGGCAGCAGCTTATTTCGGTATTTCGACCAAAGGAAAGAGCGAGGAGCAGCTGATTGGGGAAATTCGTTCCATGAAAACGAAGCAGCCTGAGAAATGGGCGCTCTTCAAGAAAGAGATGCGTGCAAAAAGAATGGCTAAGCTGAAGGCATTTGCAGCAGCACAGGGAATCAAAACCGAAGGAATGGACGAGAGGCAGCTGCGCGAGGAGCTGAGAAAGCTGCATCGCGAAGGCAAATTGAAGCAGCCTGTTCATCCGACAGCTCCGGCCGCATCTACGGCTCCTGCTGCGTCAGCCGTGCCAGAGGCAAATTCCCGACCTTAACAGGATAAATATTATGAAACGAGCCTTCCTTCCGGGAAGGCTTTTTTAATGGCAGATCCTTTTTAACGGCAGATCCTTTTCATGGGAAATTTATTTCCGAATTGACGATTCCATATTTCCCAAATTTAAGAAAAAATGATATCATAATGATATCAAAAAGATATGGGGAGATGATGGAATGCGGGAGCGTAAGGCATGGCATACCAATGGATTTTTGGCAGCCTTGATTGCAGTCGCAGCTTTGGCTGCAGCGGTTTACCTATTCATTTCAAGTGACAATTTAGGATGGGGATCTGCCGGATATGTGCTTGCAGCAATTCTGATTCTCATGTCACTGGTGCTGTTCAGCGCCCTGACGATTATACAGCCGAATCAGGCGAAGGTGATTACCTTTTTTGGGAATTACAAGGGTACGATAACAGACAGCGGGCTTTGGTTGGTTATGCCTTTCAGTTCTAAATCCCAAGTTTCACTTAAGGTTCGGAACTTCAACAGTCAGAAGCTTAAGGTCAATGATGCTTCCGGCAATCCGGTTGAGATTGCGGCTGTTGTTGTTTTCAAGGTTACCGAAACAGCTCGCGCAAGCTTTGAAGTAGATGATTACGAGACGTTCGTGGAAATTCAGAGTGAGACGGCAATTCGCCATCTGGCGGCGCAATATCCATATGACACCTATGAGGATGCGTCTGCAATCTCTTTGCGGGGCAATGCGGATGAAGTAAGTAATCTTTTGCTGTCTGAGCTGCAGGACCGCCTTATGGTGGCCGGAGTAGAAGTGATGGAGACACGTCTCTCGCATCTTGCCTACGCCCCTGAGATTGCCGGAGCGATGCTGCAGCGGCAGCAAGCGGAAGCAATCGTTGCGGCCAGACAGAAGATTGTGGATGGGGCTGTCGGCATGGTGGAATCGGCTCTGCAGCAGCTGGAAAATCGCGGCATCATTCTGGATAATGAGCGTCGTGCGGCGATGATTAATAATTTGATGGTGGCGATTGTTTCCGAGCGGGGAACTACGCCTATCATAAATGCTGGCACTTTATACAATTAGGAACGCACACGATGGCTAAGGAACGCAAGTCCTTCCCGCTCAGATTGGACCCCGAAATCTATCAGGCTATTGAACAATGGGCAGGAGACGAGTTCCGTAGCGTCAATGCTCATATCGAGTTCCTGCTGCGAGAATCGTTGCGCAAGTCCGGCCGTTTGAAACGCGGCCCTGCCACGCCGCAGGGAGCAGACGGTGATGGTGGAAATAAGGATTGACACTGGACTAATAAACGTAAACGGCGATATACGCTTTTGTTTGCACACGGAGCACTCCTGAAGCATCCGCTCTCCTAATTCCGTAATTAAAGCATATAAACCCGGCGAAAAATTCAATATTAACATTGCCCCAATAACGATTATCCTCAGAGTATGCATAGTATTCCACTGAAATTGAGCTATCGCATGGCAATTCATAGTGATGAAATTCTCCCGGAGGTATGATTAAGGTGGGAGGGTTTCTATCGGGCCTGCTGCTTGAAATCAGCTCCAATCTGTAAGGGCTGTTGTTGAAGACATTGAAGCCTTTTGTACCGGTTATAGAGGACACGTCATCAGCAGAAGAATCGGCCCCGCAACTAGAAGGCTTCGCAGAAAAGGTTTGAACGACAATAACAAGCAGAATAAACAGAATGAGTATAACTGTCGTGCTGGAATTGAATTTATTGTTCGAATGTGCCAACGAATCTCTATTGTTCATCTTCTTCCTCCTGTGAGTCTACGGATTGTTTCGATATCCTATGCAAGAGGAGAGAATAGGAAATAGGTATTAATTTGTTTATCGAAAATATAAAAGTCTATTGGAGGATAGAGAAATAATCTCTTCTGGCAAGCATTATCTGCAAGCTCGTCATTCTCGTCCGCATAAAAGGCCAAGTCCCCTCATAGACATGTTATCAGCTTAGGAAAACTCAACGAGCAGAGGGGATGAGTACATGCGTCGCATGGGAACGATTGCGGCTTTAATGGCCTGCTTTATTTTGTTGCTGGCCGGCTGTGGCAAAAAGGACGCGGGATCGGTTGTGAAAGATCTCGGCAAGCTGCAAGACAAGACGGAGACTTATCAAGGTACGGGCATCATGACGCTGCACACTGCAACACAACCGCTTCAATACAAGGTCGATGTGAAGTTCCAAAAGCCGAATTATTACCGCATCGCTCTGACTAATGAGAAGAAGGATTTGACGCAAATCGTTCTGCGGAACGATGAAGGTGTGTTCGTACTGACGCCAAGCCTCAACAAGGTGTTCCGCTTCCAAAGCAACTGGCCGGAGGAACAAGGTCAGGTCTATCTCTACCAGACTCTGGTCCAAAGCATCCTGAAAGACAACTCCCGTCAGTTCGCGGATGACAAGGACAGCTACGTGTTTGATGTCATGGCGAACTATCAGAACGCTTCACTGGCCCGCCAAAAAATTTGGCTGAACAAATCCGACTACTCTCCAAAACAGGTCGAGGTGTTGGATTCCAACGCTGCTGTCCTGGTGGACGTCAAGTTTGATACGTTCAAATTCAATGAAAAGCTTGATAAGAGCGTCTTTGATACAAAAGTAAATCTGCAAAGCTCTCCGGCGTCAGGCTCGGAGCCGACTACAGCCGTTCCTGAAGGACAGGATGGCGGCGCAGCTACCGGTACTGAAGCAGAGGGTGGTGGCGGGAAGGACGGAGCTTCTGCACCTGAAGAGGGAAGTGGTAGCGAAGCGGCTGCGGACCCTACCAGTTCTTCTTTCATCCCTATGGAGCCATCCTATTTGGGACCGGAAGGAATCGCACTTAAGGACTCCAATGACATCGAATTTGGCGGCAATCCTGGTGTCATGTTCCGATATGACGGCACCTACAGCTACACTCTGATCGAAACGCAGCCGGAGGACTACTCAGTAGCGACGGGAACTGGCGACATGGTCGATCTTGGCTATACGTTCGCACAGCTGAGCAGAGGCGAGGAGCAGCAGACGCTAGCTTGGACTTATATGGGTACGGAATTCCGTCTTACTTCCGATAACCTCCCAGAAGACGAGTTGATCAAGGTTGCACAGTCTGTCGTGGATGAAATGACCAAATAAAATGTGCAAGGCGCCGCGGCCCGGATAGGCAGCGGCGCCTTTTTAGCGAATATCAACCTCTCTCTAATTTAGTATCGTTGGAAATAGGTGCCAGCTCTTAGTATCACTCGATTCATTGACACTAAAGGGACTCGGGGGTAACATTATAGGGATTGTGCTTTCTGAGGAAGTGGGATGAATAGGATGTATAATTATTACCGTCCGACTCGTGCCGAAATTTCACTGGATGCTCTGAGAAGCAATATTGGGACATTCAGAAGTTCTGTGCCGGATGGAATGAAGCTGCTGGCATCGGTTAAGGCCAATGCCTACGGACATGGACTTATCCAGATTTCCCAGGAGGCGGAAGCCTGCGGAGTGGATTATCTGGGAGTTGCTTTTCTTGATGAGGCGATACAGATCAGGCGTTCAGGTGTGATGATGCCGATTCTTGTACTTGGCTATGTGCCTCCGAATGGGCTCGATATGGCTCGTTCCCTTGATATTACGATTGCTCTGTTCCGGGACGATGTGCTGAAGGCCGCAAGGTCTTTACCCGAGAACAGCTCTAAAAAACTAAAAGTGCATATCAAGCTCGACACAGGCATGGGTAGGCTAGGTAAGCTGGCAGATGGCTCCGCCGATGCTATGCGTTTTATCGAAGCCGCTCTGCGTGTTCCGCAGCTTGGGGTTGAAGGGCTGTTTACGCATTTTGCGAAGTCCGATGAGGCCGATAAAAACTACACAAAGCTGCAGCACGAGCGTTTCGCAGCGGTTGTACATGAAGTCCGCAGCCGTTCCCTGCCGATTGAGATCGTACACAGCGCCAATACGGCGGCCGGCATCGACACTCCTGAGCTCGGAGGGGATATGCTCCGTCTTGGCATTGGCATGTACGGGTTGTATCCATCCCCCGAGGTGGATCATTCCAAGGTACGGTTGAAACCGGTGTTATCGCTCAAGACGGAAGTGGTCATGGTCAAAGAGCTTCGGGAGTCTTGGGGCATCAGCTACGGAACCCGCTACTTCGCGGAAGCGGGAGAACGGATCGGCACGATCCCGATCGGGTACGCAGATGGCTTCAGCCGCCTGCTCACCGGCAAGGCCCATGTGCTGATTCGTGGTCAGCGAGTGCCGGTTCTTGGCACGATCTGCATGGATCAGTGCATGATCTCGCTTGGCGCTGCTGAAGCTGCCGGCGGAGGGCCAGTAGCTACTGAAGAGGAAGCGGTGTTGATCGGCTCCCAGCTCGGCGCTGAAATAACAGCCGAGGAAGTCGCTGATCAGCTCGGCACGATCAACTATGAGTTGATCTGTATGCTGGCTGCTCGCGTCCCTAGAGTTTATATGCGCAATGGCAGAGTTGTTGCCGTTTCAAACGCGCTTGATGCGCAGTAGGACAATTGTCTGACAGCTTTCGCAAATTTTCTGGTTCATTTGCTGTCATTTTTGCGGAGATCAAGCAGGAATTTCGTCAGCATGCGGAGAATTGTCAAGTCTTAGACGCTGCTGCTCCTTCCGGTTCTAAGAGATACAGGCATCTCATAGGTATGGTGGAGTATAGGCTATTGGCAACGGTGACATAATGGTAATGGGCTTTGACAAGTTTTGGAGGTGCGAGTTGGTGGCCAATTTACAGAATACCAAACGAATCATGATCAGTATCCCGGATCATCTGCTGGAAGAAGTAGACGGGATCGTCGCCAAGGAAAATTCCAATCGCAGTGAATTTATCCGCCAGGCGATGAAACTTTATCTGGTGGAACGCAAAAAACGTCAAATCCGTGAATTGATGCAACGCGGTTATCTGGAGATGGCAAAAATCAACCTGAATATGGCCTCGGAAGCTTTCCAAGCGGAGGAAGATGCAGACCGTGCACTCGGCCGTCTCGTTAGCGGGGTGTAGCGATTGATCGTCAAACGCGGAGATGTTTTTTTCGCTGACCTATCGCCCGTTGTCGGCTCCGAGCAAGGTGGTGTCCGCCCCGTACTCGTTCTACAGAATGACATCGGCAACCGGTTTAGCCCGACCGTTATCGTTGCTGCCATCACGGCCCAAATCCAAAAGGCCAAGTTGCCTACTCATGTGGAGATTGACGCCAAGGCCCACGGCTTTGATCGTGATTCCGTCATTCTTCTCGAGCAGATCCGAACGATCGACAAACAACGGCTCACGGACAAAATTACCCATCTCGATGATGAGATGATGCGTCATGTCGATGACGCGCTTCAAATCAGCGTGGGCTTGATTGATTTTTAAACCAGGCAGAAGTCTTGAAGAGGATTTCTGCCTGAACCATTCATAACTGGAAAAAAAAGCTGGACAGCTATTTATTCTATTGTTACTATGAACTCAATCAAATATCACAGGCAATGAATGTACATTGCCTAGGCTCGCGAAGAACGCAAGCGGTTGAACCTTTCTAAGGTTCCTGCTTGCGTTTTTTTATTTTTATTACGCTTGAGGGAGGGAGACAGATGAGTAAAGGAAAGGGCAGAATGATCATGTTTACAGCTATTTTACTGTCGGCGTTTCTAGTTTACGGACTGTACCTCGTTCAGCTGCGAATGCTTGAGGAGCAGCACTCGGTTCAGATTGTCGTACCCAAGCGTTTTATTGCGGCGGGTGAGCGCATGGAGGTCAATGACCTTCAGTATCAGACCATCGTGTCATCCGCTTATGTGGAGGATATGATCACTGATTTTGAGGAGGCAGCGGGCAAGGAAGCCGTTGTTCCGCTTGGACAAGGCGAGCCGCTACGGGGTTGGAAGATGGACCTCTACCGGCTTCTGCCATCCCGCGATCAGTCAACATTCCAGTTGCCTCGGGAGTATGTGCTGTCGGTGTCGAGCGGCATCCGTGCCGGCGACAGAGTTGTGTTGTACATATCCGGAGCGGGAGCGTCATCCGAGCGGCTTTTTGCAGAACCGATCACGGTGGCGTCAGTCAAGACGAGCAGTAATCAGGAGATCGATGATATGGATAATCCTAATCTGCTGTCGCTTGCTGAAGGAGATAGGCAGAAGATGTATGCCTCCAGGAGAGATGCTAACGGCTTGATCGAGTTCATTAATCTCAACTTGACGGAAGCGCAGTGGCTGAAGATCGACGCCCTTTGCAAAAGTGGGGAAAACCGGCTGGTGATCGCCTTCAGCCCGGAATCACTGAATATGGTCGCTCAGCCATCCGTGGAGAACTCGCCATGAGGGCGCCACTGCTTGCATTTGTCGGGACGACTCCCAATATTGGCACGACTGCTGCAGCTTTCGCCGCGGCATGCCGCCTGGCCGAGCGCACGGGGAAGGACGTTGGATTCCTATGCATGAACCTGAAGAGCGCCAAAATTCACCGTTACCTTGGCCAAGACTTACCTGCTGCAACACTGGATAGTCTACGGCCCGAGCTTACCTCTGCTTCGCTGGCACCGCAGCAGCTTCGAAGAGCCTGCCTCACGATTCCGGACGAGCCGCATGTTCATGTGCTCGCAGGCAATTTGATGCGAGATCAGGCAGAGTACTATACCCAGGAAGAAACGGAGCATTTGCTTGAAACGGCGCGTCAAAGCTTCGATCTCGTTGTCGCCGATGCCGGCAGCTACTGGGATAATGCTGCGACAATTTGCGCGATGAGGGCGGCAGATTCACGCGTTTTATGCACGACTGGTGCATTGTCTCATTTTCAGGAAGATGGTAATCGCTGGATTCGCCAAGTTTCACCACTCTTCGGTATTCAGCCAGAGGAATATGAACTACTTACCATACAATCCCCTTGGACAAATGGAGGCTACCGCATGAAAGAGATCGAGAAGGAAACAAACCTGTCTGCTATTGGAGAATTCAGAACGAATGAAGCCTTTTATCAATCGCTGGACCGTGGTCAGTATCATCATTGGCTCAAGCAAGATGCTTCCGGGCGAATCGCCATGGACATGGTTTCAGGCAAGCTGGCGGAGCGGAACGGGGTGCGCTGCCGGCCTGCTAAGGAAGCGCAGCCGTGGTATCGCAAGCTGAGAGCTCATCGTGGAGAGCTGGGATTATGAGCGAGCCCAGCCGTTTCTCGCCCTCTAGATATTCGGCGCGAATCCGTGCAGGCATGCGTGACAGAGTAGAAGAGGAAACTGCGGAAGAATCGTCTGTCCCGGCGGGGCACAGTGGCGAAGCTGGAAGGCGACTTCCAGATGATTTTTCGAAGGCAGCAGAAGATATGCGTTCTTATCTCTCTTCTCCCCGTGGTATGACCGAGGAGGAGCGGCGCGAATATGGGGAGCGGCTGAACCGTGCTGTTCTCGGATACGCCCAAGAGCGCAAGGAGATTATGGCACTGGTCAAGGATAGGCTGCTGAAGCTGAGGCTGCATGAGCTGCCGGGTATGAGCGGTCAGTATCATTCCCTGGCGGATGCGCTGTTTGCAGAAGTGATCGGCCTTGGTGTTCTGGAGTTAGCCCTGCAGGATCGGAGCGGATTGGAGGAAATACAGGTTGTTGGGACCCGGATCTATCTCATGCGAGGAGGCTGCACGGAGCGCTCGTCCTACAGCTTCCAGAACTTGAGGGAGGTGCAGCGGATTCAGCAGAACCTCGTTTTGTACAACAATGACCGAATCAATCCGCGCAAGCGGTGGGCGGAAGTTATGCTGCGCGACGGCACTCGGGTTACGATGACGGCGTTTGGTTTTACTTCGTTGCCTACATTGACCCTCCGCTTCTACAACGCCCGTGCATTTCGGCTACAGGAGCTGACAGAGCAGCATTACAGCACGCTTACGCCAGAAATGGTTCTCATGCTGCAAGCCGTGTTAACCTGCCGCTACAACCTTGTACTCATCGGACCTACGGGCTCAGGGAAGACTCATCTGCTCAAGGCGCTAATCGCCGAGCTGCCGGACGAGGAGCGGCTCGTAACGCTGGAGTCCAGGTTAGAGATGATGTTGGGGAGGGATTTCCCGGACAAAAATGTTGTGGAGTATGAGACAGATGAGGAGGATGCGCTGCATCGACCGGCTCAAGCGTTTAAGTTGGCTCTGCGGCAATCTCCGCAGCGGATCGTGCATGCCGAGATTCGGGATGAGGACGCCAATATTTATGTCCGGGCCTGTACGAGGGGACATGCTGGCAGCATGACAACTGTACATGCCAGTAAGCTGGAGGATGTGCCGGAAGCAATTACGGATATGTGCATGTTGGATGGGAGGGCGATGAATCCCGATCGCCTTTGCAAGCGGATTGCTCGTTATGTGACTCAGATCGGCATCGAGATGAGGCTGGTCGATGGCAAGCGCAGAATTGTACGCATGGGGGAGATTCTCTGGAAGGAAGGAGAGGCTGAGCTGGATGAATGGGCGGTTTACCACAGCGGAGTAGGCTGGAAGCTCAATTCCGCTCCCAGGGCGGAATCTTGCCATAGGCTCGCGGCTGCTGGTTATTCGCTGACAGAGGCGGGCTTCGGAGGGCTGCCTCTGTCAGCGACAACGGAGCTGATCGAGCGACAGTGTGCCGGTGGAGGAGAAAGCGGATGTTGACTTCCCCATGGATGGTTCCGGCGATAGCCGTTCTGCTTGCCTTTGCTCTAAGCCCATTGATTGCAGGGCTGCTCCGCTATGGCGAAGATTCAATTCAGGCTTCTTCCAGGCTGGAATTTCGCCGTAGTCGTACTTTCAGAGCGCGTTTGATATTGCGGCTCGAGAGGTCGGGTAAGCCTTATCAGGAGCTGAATGAAACGTTGGAGTCACTTCAGACAGGCATCAAGCCGGAAGGGTTTGTCCTGCTGTCCTCTTTTCTGCTGATCATGGGAACAGGGGCTGGGGCGGTTTTGTTCGAAAGCTTTAAGGGAGCTGTGTTACTTGGACTGATGCTGAGTCTACTCCCCTACCTCGTGCTAAAGATGGTACTTGTCCATCGTCAGATGCAAACCAGGCTTGATTTTTTGCCTGCGGTAGAGCTCTTTTATCAATGTTATCTAATTGCGGGCCAGAGACAAGTTCGAGGTGCACTTAAACGGATGGTAGAAGAGAATCGGCTCCAAGGGCATTTGAAGGCTTCCTTCGAGCAATTGTACCGAAATCTCAGCGTGAGGGGGGATGATGAGGTCAGCCTTCGGCTGTTCGCAGCTTCCCTTGGACATGTATGGGGAGAATATTTTGTCCAGATTATCCGGGTAGCCCTGCACGAAGGGCATTCCGTTGCAGATAATCTGCATGAGTTGATTGGGGATATGCGCAGAGCGCGACGAGCCAATGAGCAGGAGCGTCACAAGCTGCTTGAAATCAGAGTAGCCAATTTCACCCCGATTTTCTTTCTGGCCCTGTTTCTGGGTATTAACTTCCGTTATAACCCAGATAATTCCTATCGTTACTACGTGAATGATGCAGCTGGCAGAGATATGTTGCTTAATTCTCTGTTGTTGATCTTTGCTTCTTTTTTAATGGGCTTATGGCTGTCCCGCAAAAAAATGTAAAGGAGCCGGGAAATGCAGGTTTACGAAACCTGGGCCGAGACGGCCTATGCGGCTGCGTCTATCGGACAGGCATTGATTATAAGCGGAATGTTATTCCTGCTCTTGAAACGACTGGCAAGAACTAGGCCGCGCTGGCTTCATCTGCAGGTTCCAGAATGGAGAAAGGCTAAGCTCTCAGACCGTTATCTAAAGCTCTTAGGACTCAGTCGATCGAGCACGGTGCTCATGGAGAGGGAGAGGTTGTTTGCAGGCTGCGGCTGGACGCTGGATGCTGGTTATTATGTAACCGCTCGTAGAATGTGGTTGATTGCAGTACCCCTAGCTGCTCTATTGACCTCTGCCGCCAATGCTCTAGGCCTATTCAATGGCACTCTGATTCCTACTTCGGCCTGGATTTTATTGATCGGCGTGACAGGCCTGTTAATGGTTGACAAGGCGATGCTCGAGGCGATGCGCAGAGCGCGTACGGCCAGAGTTATTCGGGAAATTCATACCATCAGCACGCAACTTCTATATTTGCAAGGATCTTCGCTGCATGTTCATGCCAAGCTGATGCGTTGTGTCCCATATACCCGCACCATACGCAGGGAATTACAGCATCTTTTAGGTGAGTGGTATCACGATGCTGGGGAGGCAATTCGAGGTTTCAAGGAGCGAGTTGGCTCGGAGGAGGCGATGAGCTTCGCTGAAACGATTGATTCTCTGAGACTCCATGAAGACGAGGCTTACTATGAGCTTCTCCGCGAGCGGATCAGAGATTATAAGGAGAAGCTTGAGATTTTGAAGGAGAGCCGCAAGGAATCAAGCTCTTATGTGTTATTCGTCCTTGCCGGCATACCGATCCTGTATACGTTTCAAGTTTTCATTTATCCATGGGTAAGAGAGAGCCAGAAGCTGTTTGATTCACTTAACTAAAAAGGAGCTATTCCTGTAATGAAGTAATTTGAGCTTTGAGCAAAAAAGCGCCACTTAGTATACTGGGAATCGTGTTCCGCCAAAGAACAAATTCCAATAC
Source organism: Paenibacillus herberti (assembly GCF_002233675.1). Classification (GTDB taxonomy): domain Bacteria; phylum Bacillota; class Bacilli; order Paenibacillales; family Paenibacillaceae; genus Paenibacillus_O; species Paenibacillus_O herberti. The sequence goes on from NZ_NMUQ01000003.1 coordinate 674,393, forward strand.
GAAAGAGGCGCTCATTATGAAGTATAAATTGAAGCAGAAACAGAATCAACGTATCACACGAATTAACGAAGCAACACTGGTTGTCGGAGCAGATATTGCCAAGAAGGTTCATGTCGCTCGTGCGGTAGACTTTCGAGGGATCGAACTCGGCAAAGATTGCGTCTTCCATAATGACGCAGAAGGGTTGACGAAGCTATCGGCGTGGATGAAAGAGCTCGGGCAAGCACACGGCAAGACCGAAATCATGTTTGGCATCGAGCCTACCGGACACTACTGGTTTCCTCTCGCAGCTTTCTTGCAAGAACAAGGGATTCAAGTCGTTGTCGTCAATCCGTCTCATGTAAATAAGACGAAAGAGCTTGAGGACAATTCGCCGACGAAAAGCGATTACAAGGACGCGAAAGTCATCGCCGATTTGATTCGGAACGGGAAGTACTCCGAACCTAAACTACCGACCAAGGAATACGCGGATTTGCGCATCCTCATGAATTTGCGTGAGAAAGTATCTGCAAGCCTAACGCAAGCAAAAGGGCGCATCGGCAATTGGTTCGACCGGTTTTTCCCGGAGTACTCCCGTGTCTTCAAGAATTGGGATGGGAAAGCGTCGCTCATGAGCATGCGGAAGTTTCCGTTGCCCGCCGACATCGTCGCTATGGGAGCCAGAGACGTCCTGGCCCACTGGAAGACGGATGTGAAGCGCGGCGTAGGGATCAAGCGCGCGGAAGCGCTACTCGTTGCTGCCACCACTTCCATCGGTCTGACGGAGGGAACGGTTGCAGCACGAATGGAGCTTAGCACGCTCCTGAGCCAGTTCGAGCTTTTCAGCGAACAGCTCGAACAAATCATGGAGCAAGTCATGGTGATCCTGGATAGCATTCCGGGAGCCGCACAAATGCTGACCGTACCGGGAGTTGGAGCGATCACCGTCGCTGGATTTTTAGCGGAAGTTGGGGATTTGAACAACTACGATCACGGTCAACAAATCATTCGACTGGCAGGGCTGAATCTCAAAGAGAACAGCTCCGGCAAGCGCAAAGGCAGAACCTCCATTACCAAACGAGGGCGATCGCGGCTTAGGGCGCTGTTGTTCCGCGCGGTAATGCCGATGGTGGCGAAGAACGAGGCGTTCAAAGCGCTGCACAAGCACTATACAACGCGAAGTCAGAATCCGCTGAAGAAGAAACAATCGCTCATCGCCTTGTGCGGGAAGTTGATTCGGGTCTTGCATACGCTTGGAACCAAACAGAAGGCATACAACGCTGTAGATGTAATCGGGCCGGTTCGACAGTCTCAGATGCACCAAGCGGCTGCTTAAGCAAGAAGCACAACTCCTGGACATTTACGATTCAACGTAAGCAACGAAGACAACGGAAGCACCGGAGAAGCCGAAGCACAATATTCCATAAGGGCAACGACCCCGTAAAGGAGCAAGAATCGGCATCCACCCCTTGAGAGGTAGAACGAAGGAATGTAAGGGCATAGACCCAGCGTGACATGGGAGGGTAAACCCCGAGGGCGAAATGTGGAGATCCACTGTGCGATCATATCCACCATCTCACAGTTTTGGACCCCTAAGCGATCCTAAACTCTGTTCCCGCCTACGCGCTTACAGGAAATCTGGGTGCAGATCACCTTCTCCACCAATACCTCTTCAAATGTCGAAGTTGAAATACTGCGAATTAGCGAGAAAACAGGAGAAAACATTACTTTATAGTGGGAGG
>NZ_NMUQ01000003.1:676120-723056 GCF_002233675.1 Paenibacillus herberti
CAATACCTCTTCAAATGTCGAAGTTGAAATACTGCGAATTAGCGAGAAAACAGGAGAAAACATTACTTTATAGTGGGAGGTGAAAGCATGCGCAACATATTGGTGACAGTTATGATGATCGTCGTAATGCTGGTACTTTTTAATACGATCGTTGCTGACAACGCAACCGGCACTCGGTCCCGAATTCAAGGTCAAGGCAACACGGCGAATACTCAAATCGGTAACTTAGTCCCTTAAACGGGCCAAAGGAAGGAGTAGTGATCAAGTGAAGGAGATACTGGCTTCGCTGCTGCTGCTCATAGCTGTTGTAGTCCTTTATTTATCGGTTGCCGAAGGGCCGGAAGGTACAAAGGCTGGGCTTCAAGGATATGGAAGCGCCCTGTCCAACAATATACGGGGAACGGATCCTTGAAACAGATTCTCGTGTTCGTGTTGTTTGCATCTATGTTCTGCTGGATGATGTTCTCCCCGGTATATAAACATGTTCTCATCATGCGCGAAGCTATGCTGCAGAAGGAAGTGGATTATCTGCTTGAGGTCGGGGCAAGCGCCAGTCGAGGATACATCGACGAGGTAATGCTCCAGCAGTCTCGGGAGCGGCTTGCGAGCATTGGCATGAGGCGAGACTCTATCCAATTCACGGTCAGCTCTACGAGCGGGCTTCCAGCAGGCAATTCCAGCGCGCCGCTGCTCCGTGGAACCGGCCTCAGACTGACGGCAAGTTACCCGTATGAAGGACTGTTTCAGATCGATCGTTTGATTGGCATTCCGGTTCCGGATGCGGCTCAGCTCATTACGGTTGGCGGTCTCAAGATGAGCGAATATGTTCCTTAAAGATATGGGCGTAAGGTAATACAACAGCGATCGGAAGAAGAATGGTTCGTGCTTAGCCGTAATATTTCTAAGTTGAACTTATGTGAAAGGGGGCCGCACAATGTACAAGCTGCTCTGGGGCCTGCTTATGTGCGGTCTTTGGCTGTACGCTCAAGCAGCGCAGACGGATGAGGAACGCGCGGTACGCATCCTGTTCGAGGCAAAACACGCCGTCAACCGTGCCGCGCATGCTGCCGCTCAGCAGCTTGACGAACGCGAGCTTGCGGATGGGAGGTTCGTGCTCGACGAGCGCAGAGCATTGGAGGAAGCAACAGCTTACTTGCAGGATAATTTGCGGCTGGATGAGCAGGGCAACCCACTCCCTGGTTCACGACTGAGGCAACAGGTGACGGTTGATGCTTGGCATGTGGTGGGCAGAAACGAAAGCTTCCCCTATACGTACCAAAACAGTGAATTCAATTATGAGGTGACGCTGGATCGCCCCGGCGTCATTCTTATTATCCATGTCATCCATCCTCGTGCCTTCTCCGTCATGGAGCCGATTGAATGGCATATCAAAGGGGCAGCACAGCTTGTGCTTCCAAGCTGATAATGCCAAGATTGAATGGGGGCATCATGGCAAGAATATACTTAAGAGAGAGTATGACTTCCTTTAAGAAGGTGGTTTTTTCATGATTAATCATAAGCTAAACATTATTCAACAAATGGTCGAGGGCTTCTATTAATTTGACCGTTGAGATTCTACTAATTCATCTGAATGGGAAGAGCCCAACCTAAAGTTTGCTAAGCAGACTATCATCTAGTACAATTTTTACTAGAGCTGTTAGGGGAGGGCGATTGACGATGTTGAAGCTCGGAGATAAAGTCATGATTGTGTCCGATCAGTATGAGCAGAATCTTCCTGTCGGGGAGTATGGATATATAATTGCGTATGATCGCAATGCGGATAATGTGTTTGACTATGTTGTGCGAGTACCGGCTGAGAACCGGAATTTTCTTGTGCCGGGTGATGACGTCGAGCTGGAAGAGATTTTGATGCGGCTTGAGGTTGACCGTATTGAACGCGAGGCGCTTATTGATTTTGCCTTGGCGACCCACAACGAGGAATTATTTTACTGGATTATGAAAGGAGATACCGCTGAACCGCAGGAGGAAGAGATTGCCTCCAAGGAGGTTCAGAGCCGGGAGGATTTTATCCGGCAGGTTAATCTCAAGGCGTGGATCTGATTTAATCTCAGTCGGATGGAGCATTACAAAGACGTATAATCGATGAGAAAGGGTGTGGCATGATGGAAGTTGTTTTTCATGGTCAATCCTGTGTTGGTATTACGCTTGATAATGGCAAGTCTCTACTGATAGATCCGTTCCTTAGCGGCAATCCGCTTGCCAAGACGAGTGCTGAAGAGGTTTCTGCAGATTATATTCTGCTGACTCACGCCCATCAGGACCACATCCTGGATGCGGCAGCGATATCGAAGCGTACAGGAGCACCGATCGTAGCTATTCCGGAGCTGGCTGCCTATATGTCCTGGCAGGGAGCCAAAACGATTGAAATGAATATGGGAGGCACGGTGGATCTTGGCTTTGCCAAGGCGACGATGATTCCGGCCTTCCATAGCTCGGGCATCGTAATTGCCGAAGAACAGCGGATTATTTATGGCGGCATGCCGGCTGGTTTCGTGATTGAAGTCGAGGGAGTTAAGTTTCTGCATGCTGGAGACACATGTTTGTTCTCAGACATGGCTTTGATCGGACGCAGGCACAAGCTGGATGTAGCCTTCATCCCTATTGGCGATCATTATACGATGGGCCCGGAAGATGCTCTGCAAGCTGCTGAATGGTACGGTGCAGGGCTGGTTGTGCCGGTTCATTATGATACATTCCCGCCGATTCAGCAGGATGCTGGAGCATTTGTGGCCAAGCTCCAGGAGCTTGGCATCCGCGGTCAGGTTGTCGAGCCGGGCAGCAAGGTAAACCTTTCCTTTTTGGAACGATAGGTAATTACGTCTTTATTTCATCTATTTCAGCCTGTTAAGCTGTTATTACAGCATCGCCACCAGCAGGTGGCACGGTCGCCGGACTTCGCTCCGGCGGCTTTTTTATTTTTGAACAAATTGGTTTACTTGTTTAGCGCTGTGCATTGAGAATGTTGTTCAAATCAAGGTATAATACATGGAATGACTCAAGAGTATAGTCAACAAATCAACAGTGAATCGACTTTAGGCAAGGGGGAATAGAGCAATGAGCATCGGCATGAAGGATGTCGAGCATGTAGCCAATCTAGCGCGTCTTGAACTGAGCGTGGATGAGAAGGAACAGTTCGTCGGCCAGCTGAACGCGATTCTCAAATATGCGGAGAAGCTGGGCGAGCTGGATACGGATGGCGTAGAGCCTACCAGCCATGTGCTTCCGGTGACGAACGTAATGCGGGAGGATGTCGTCAAGGAATCCTTATCCAATGAGGCTGCCTTGTTGAACGCCCCGGATGACGAGGATGGACAGTTCAAGGTGCCGGCTGTACTTGAATAGCGCACAAGATTGAAAGGAGGAACTGCGGTTGGCTTTATTTGATATGCGGTTGCAGGATTTACATAACGAGCTCGCTTCCGGCAAGCTGTCGGCGGCTGAGCTGACCGAGGCGTCCTACAAGCGGATTGCCGAGACGGATGAGCGTATCGGTGCTTTTCTGACCTTGAACGAGGAAGGGGCGCGAGCGAGAGCGGCTGAGCTTGATCGCTCCGGCGCGGAGAAGGGACTTCTTCACGCGATGCCTGCGGGAATCAAGGACAATATTGTTACTAAGGGCTTGCGCACGACTTGCGCCAGCCAGTTTCTAACTAATTACAATCCGATTTACGACGCGACTGCGGCCGGCAAGCTGAATGCCGCTGGCGCCGTAACGATCGGCAAGCTGAACATGGATGAATTCGCGATGGGCGGCTCCAACGAGAACTCCAGTTTCAGACCGGTTCGTAATCCATGGAACACGGATTATGTACCTGGTGGCTCAAGCGGTGGATCAGCCGCCGCTGTTGCGGCAGGACAGGTCTATTTTGCTCTAGGATCCGACACCGGCGGTTCGATCCGCCAGCCCGCATCCTATTGCGGCGTCGTTGGATTGAAACCGACTTACGGCCTCGTGTCCCGCTTCGGTCTCGTGGCGTTCGCATCCTCGCTTGATGCGATTGGCCCGCTCACCAAAAATGTCGAGGATTCCGCCTATGTGCTACAGGCAATTGCCGGCCATGACGGGATGGATTCCACCTCTGCAGAGGTAGCCATTCCGGATTATGTCAGCTCGCTGACTGGTGATGTCGCTGGTATGCACATTGGTGTTCCGAAGGAATACATGGGCCAAGGCATTGATCCTAAGGTTAAGGAATCTGTATTGGCTGCGCTAAAGGTGTTCGAGAGCCTCGGCGCGACTTGGGAGGAAGTATCCCTGCCGCATACAGAATACGCGGTGGCGGCGTACTACCTGCTGGCCTCTTCGGAAGCCTCCTCCAACCTGGCTCGCTTTGATGGTGTACGGTATGGCGTGCGAGCAGACAATCCGGACAATTTGCTGGACCTGTATCGCAAATCTCGCAGTCAGGGTTTTGGCCAGGAGGTCAAGCGTCGCATTATGCTGGGGACCTATGCTTTGAGTTCCGGCTACTATGATGCTTATTATCTTAAAGCCCAGAAGGTTCGCACGCTGATCAAGCGCGACTTCGACCAGGCATTCGAGAAATTTGATCTGCTGCTCGGACCAACGGCTCCGACGCCTGCCTTCCGTATTGGAGAGCAGATCGGCGATCCGCTAACGATGTATCTGAACGATATCGTGACGATTCCGGTCAGTCTTGCCGGCGTTCCGGCGATCAGCGTCCCTTGCGGCTTCGTGGACGGCCTACCGGTCGGTCTGCAACTGATCGGCAAAGCTTTTGATGAAGCAACAGTGCTGCGCGCGGCGCATGCCTATGAACAGAACACGGATCACCATAAGGCGCGCCCGCAGCTGTAGAGCGCCCGTATCACGCAAGCAGGAGGAGCTTAAGCCATGACGCAATTCAATACCTACGAGACGGTCATCGGGCTTGAAGTGCACGTAGAGCTTCACACGGCCAGCAAAATCTTCTGCGGCTGCTCGACGTCCTTCGGCGCCCCGCCGAATACTCATACTTGCCCCATCTGTCTGGGACACCCCGGCGTTCTGCCGGTGCTCAATCGACAGGCGGTCGACTATGCCATGAAAGCAGCGATGGCACTAAACTGTACAGTCGCTGACGTGAGCAAGTTCGACCGTAAAAACTATTTTTATCCGGATTCACCAAAGGCGTACCAAATCTCGCAATTCGATCAGCCGATCGGCGAGAATGGCTGGATCGACATTGAGGTGAACGGTGAGACGAAGCGGATCGGCATTACCCGCCTCCATCTGGAGGAAGATGCCGGCAAACTGACACATGTCGAGGGCGGCTTTGCCTCTCTCGTTGATTTCAATCGTGTTGGCACACCTCTCATCGAGATCGTATCCGAACCGGATTTGCGCTCCCCGGAGGAGACTAAGGCCTATCTGGAGAAGCTGCGCGCTATTATGCAGTATTGCGATGTATCCGATGTGAAGATGGAGGAAGGCAGCCTGCGCTGTGACGCCAACGTCAGCTTGCGTCCGTGGGGCCAGGAAAAACTGGGCACTCGTGCAGAGCTCAAGAACATGAACTCCTTCCGGGGTGTACAGCGTGGACTCGAGTACGAGCAACTTCGTCAGGCCGACATCCTCGACGCTAACGGTACAGTTGTGCAGGAAACTCGTCGCTGGGATGACGCACAAGGCAAAACCTTTGCTATGCGCGGCAAGGAAGAATCGCATGACTATCGCTATTTCCCTGATCCAGACCTGGTTCGGCTGTTTATTGACAGCGAGTGGAAAGAGCGCGTTCGTGCTTCTATTCCGGAGCTTCCGGATGCACGTCAAGCTCGCTATTCGGCGGAATATGGTTTGCCGGCTTATGATGCTGCGGTAATCACTTCCTCCAAAAAGCTTGCGGATTTCTTTGAGGAGAGCCTGGTTTACACCAAGGATGCTAAGGCGGTTGCCAACTGGATCATGGGTGATTTACTCGCTTATCTGAATCAAAACAACAAGGAAATCGACGCTGTTAGCATTACCGGCCAAGGGCTTGGCGAGATGATCGGTCTGCTGGAAAAAGGCACGATCAGTGGCAAGATCGCCAAAACCGTCTTTAAGGAGATGCTGGAGAGCGGCAAGCTACCACAGCAGATCGTTGAGGAGCAGGGTCTGGTGCAAATCAGCGACGAAGGCGCCATCAAGGGCATCGTCGAGAAAGTTGTTGCCGCCAACCCACAATCGGTTGAGGATTACAGGGCGGGCAAGGAGAAGGCAATTGGTTTCCTCGTCGGCCAAGTGATGAAGGAGTCCCGTGGCAAAGCCAATCCGGGTCTCGCCAACAAACTGTTAGTCGATTATTTGAACGCTTGATCGGCCGATTAGTAATCAGCTGCCGCCCTCTCGGCCAGGGAGGGCGGCTTTTTACTTATAAATTATTCATTTATCAATATTAACTGCAATTTATCCGTAGAAATTGAGCTGCTTGCATACATTGGGATACTGGGCATACAGAGGTGCAGCCACATTATACATCGTGAGGGGACGGAATCATTCCATGAACAACGCGTTGAGCACTATTGCCCATGACAGTCCGTGGTACATCAATGAATGGGAATTGTTATTGAGACTGTTTTTGGCTGTACTGTTAGGTGGTTTAGTCGGATTTGAAAGGGAGCAATCCAATCATGCCGCCGGCCTTCGGACAAATATCCTTGTGTGCCTAGGCTCTTGCCTGCTGATGCTGCTGTCAATTTACGGATTCGCTCAGTTTGTCAACGAAACGAATGTGCGTTTGGACCCTGCTCGTCTTGCTGCTCAAGTCATTACTGGTATCGGTTTCTTAGGAGCAGGTACTATTCTATTTACGGGCAAGTCGATTACCGGCCTCACCACTGCGGCCTCTTTATGGGTTGTATCAGCGATTGGTCTATCGGTCGGCGCAGGCTTTCTTCTTCCGGCAATAGCGGTTACAGTGCTAGTGCTGCTAGTATTGGTCGTGCTCAATAAGCTGGAGAAAAAGTTCAGCAACGGCAAAAAAGAGCATTTCATCAAAGTGCTGGCCGATGAGAAAGAGACGTTGCTTCTAGCCGTAAGTGCGCTGCTTACGGAGCAGGGAATTATAATGCGCAAGCTGTCGCTGCAGGAATATGGTGATCGAGAGCTGGAGCGCTCCAGAGTAATGCTGCTCTTGTACGTCAGTTTTCCCAAACAGGATAAGCTGATACCATTGCTCGAAAAAATCAAATCATTGGAGGGCGTACATGCTGTGAGTGTTGAATGAGCGAGAAAACACAACTGAAAAGCCGCAAGCTGTCAGCTCTGTTTGCCGCTCTGTTACCGGGTGGTGGACATCTTTATCTGGGCTGGTATGGCCGCGGATTGATGTTACTGCTGCTGGTGCTGCTGGATTTGGCTGCGCTCGTCCGCTTCTCGGATTCCACGAGCGGTAGTCGAGCGCTGCTTCTCCTGTACTTGGGCTACGCGCTGCCTGCGATGTACTTTTTCAGCGTGTTTGATGCTTTAGAAATCTCTACCCGCAACAAACATACCGGTTCCAATCGAGATTCGGCTGGACAGTTCACGCCAATGCATAGCATGCTGCTCGTTGCAGGTGGCATCCTGCTGTTCTTTTTAATCCGTCCAACTGCTGCCGTACAGCCTCGTCTTGACTGGATCGGCGACATGGCTTCCGGAGTTGTATTACTTGTTTTTGCGGTATGGTTCGGAATTAAGAGGAAGGCTGGCCTATTTCGACTTGGTCGCTTCAGCGCAGCCGTTATCCTGGCGGTCTGCGGAACGCTTTTGCTATGGGATCAGGTCAAAGAGCGCAATGATATCGGACTCATGTTGGATTGGTGGCCGCTCTTGTTTGTGTTGGCGGGGCTTGAGATGCTGCTTTTTCAGCTATTGGAGAAAAAGAATCCCGGTCGACGCCTGCTTGCGGGCATTGGATCTCTTCTAACCGCATTTATTTTTGTGAGCTCTGCCTATCTGGTTACACAGTATGGTGGACTTCCGTTTCGCTGGCTAGATCAGTACGCCGGTCGAACGAACCTTGAGAATCTTTCTGAAGAAAAAGGCTTTCGGTTTGCTCAGGAGCCGCTTGAGCTCTCCCTAGAAGAGCCGATTACGAGCGTTGTCATCGACAATCCTAATGGTGATGTGACGGTGCAAGCCTCGTCCGATCCCGAATTCAAGAGCGTTATCGTGGAGGCTAAGTTATGGGTCGATACGGAGTTGCAATCGGAAGCGGACACCGTAAAGGAAAAATCCAAGCTTAAGCTCAGTTCCGACGGTAAGCTTGAACTTACGGCTCAAGGTATGCCTTATGGAGCCAATGGTTCGCGTTTACCGAGGTACAATCTGGTTGTCACTTTGCCAGCCGATTTGGCGGCTTCGCTTCGAGCGCCGCTCCCGTCTTCCTTGGGGACAGCACCTCTATCACTCTATCCTGGAATGCCGCCAGCTGCTATGTCTCAAATTGATGCGGTCCCTGAATCAACGCCCCCTCCGCAAGAAATCCAGCAGTCTGCATTATCAGCCGCTAACGCTGCTAATTCGGACAGCCTGACCACAAATTCTACTACAAGTCCGCAGCCAAGCTCTTCCTTGTCTCCCGAACCATCGGGGACTCCAGGACCAGAGGCGGTTAAGCTGCTGCTTAATGCCGGTAACGGTAGAGTTATTCTGTCAGGGCTGACTGCGGAGGGTGGTATGACCCTAAAAAATAGGAATGGCTCCATTGAGTTGCGTGATCTGAAGGGGAATGTGGAAGCCGACACGAGCAGCGGTAATATTTCTGCTGAGCGTCTTGTAGGAGATGTACAGCTGTCTGCTCGAGACGGAGGCATCAATGTTTCACGGATTGAAGGCGGAATCAGCGCGTATACTAGTAATGGAAACCTGGATATAGCCGACATTGTCGGTGAAGCGATTCTGGAAACAAAGAATGGCTATATTCATGTGGAACAGGTTGCAAAAAGTCTTCAGGCAGACACGCTTAATGGTGAAATTCGTATTCGCAGCTCTAAGGTCGGAGGCAACTGGAATATAGACAGTTCCATCGGTGAAGTGGATCTTTCTATTCCGACGACAGCTTCATTTGAAGTTGACGGCGCTGTCACCTTCGGTACTATTACCACAGAGCTTCCGCTTAAGGTGACCAAAAAAACCATTGAAGGTATTATCGGCCTCGGTACTCATCAAATCCGTGTTGATGCCAACAGCGATATCTCGATTTTTGCTTTTCCTTCGCTGCCAGGTTAATTCCATCCATTGGTTCGCCTTTTTCGTTGACAAAACGTAAAGGTCGTGAGTACAATAGAACTATTATAAGGTAATCAATACTATAAGGAAGGCGTGATTCGGGAATGGGAGCCAGCGTAGAACAGGCTTTAGAGCAGCTGAAATCAAGCGGCGTCCGCATGACCCCGCAGCGTCACGCGATTCTTGGATTTCTGATGAACTCAATGACTCATCCAACGGCGGATGAGATCTATAAAGCGTTATCACCCGATTTCCCAAGTATGAGCGTCGCAACGATCTACAATAATCTTCGACTCTTCGTAGAAGCCGGGTTAGTGCGTGAGCTGACTTACGGGGATGATTCCAGTCGGTTTGACGCGAATCTATCGGATCACTATCATGCTATTTGCAAGACATGCGGGGAGATTGTGGACTTTGATTATCCGCCTCTTATGGAAGTTGAGCGGGCTGCTTCCAAGGTAACGGGATTCCGGGTTGAAGGTCATCGAATGGAAATTTACGGAGTATGTACAAAGTGCGGAGTCAGCTCGCATCACAATTAAACCTGAGGAAGCGAAGCTTCCCCAGGTTTTTTTGCATTTTTTTGCCGATAGATTAATAGAATGCAAGAAGGAAACTTTATCAAGTGCTGACTCGTCTTAACAGTGACAATAAAAGGAGCGTGACTCATGAACAGGGGCAACTCCTACGGTGGCCGGCGCCGTAGAAGCGGATTGGGACGACTGCTGGGATTTTGCGTCATCATTGGAATTATTGCCGGTGCATGGGCGGCTTACACGAAGCTTATGCCAAGTAAAGAATACGCAAAGCCTGAGTATGGGACAGAAAATCCCATTTTTTATAAGGGTAAATATTTGAATTCTGGTGCAGTGCTTGCTGAGAAGGAGATGCTGCTGCCTTTAGAAGCCGTTACCAAGGTGCTCGGAAGTAAACTCCCGGTCTGGTATGAGGAGCAGACGCAATCGATTATCCTCACCAGCAATACCAAAGTATTGCGCATGAAGGAGGACGAGCTGCAGGCCAAACTTGGCAACAAGCCGGTCCAACTGACAGCCGCACCAAAAGAGCTTAACGGCCGAATCTACATCCCGCTTGCGTCGCTTTCTTCGCTTTTTGGAATCCAGGCATCGGTAGCAGAAGTTTCCGGCAATGTGACTCTTATCAAGGCAGGGGACAAGCTAAAGAAGGCGGAGCCGGCGGAGAGGGAAGTTTATATACGTTCCGAGCCGTCCATTCGTAGACCCTATGTCGAGCTTGCTGGGACGAGCGGCAAGTTCACGGTATGGGAAGAGCTTGATGGCTGGTACAGGGTACAGGGACCGTCAGGCAACAGTGGTTACGTGCGCAAGGATGAATTGCGACTGACGGGCGATGAAACGATCGAGCCTATGAAGGAAGAGAAGCCTAAGCTTCCCTGGAAAGCAGGCCGGAAAGTCAATATGACTTGGGATGCAGTGTACAGCAAGCGGCTTGATCCATCCCAATATTCCGCCATGGAAGGCGTAAATGTCGTAAGTCCAACATGGTTCGAGCTTAGTGATGGCAGCGGACAGATTCACAGCAAAGCGGATGCCAATTACGCCGCTTGGGCTCGCGGAAAAGGCATTCAGATCTGGGCATTGTTCAGCAATGGATTCGATCCTGATCGTACAACTGAGGCGCTCGCGAATGTCGAGACGCGCTTCTCTATGATCCAGCAGTTGCTCGATTATGCGAAGTTGTACAAGCTGCAAGGAATCAACATCGATTTTGAAAATGTCCGGACAGCCGACAAGGAAAATCTAGTACAGTTTGTTCGCGAGCTGTCGCCTCTGCTTCACGATGCGGGGCTTATTGTATCCATCGATGTGACGCCCAAATCCAACAGTGAGCTTTGGTCGCTCTTTTTGGATCGTGAAGCTCTCATACAGAGCGTAGATTACATGATGTTGATGGCTTATGACGAGCATTGGGCATCGAGTCCTAAAGCCGGTTCCGTGGCATCCTTGCCTTGGGTGGAGAAATCTATCGTTCGACTGCTAGAGGAAGATAATGTTTCTGCCTCCAAACTCGTCCTGAGTATGCCTTTGTATACTAGAATATGGAGTGAAAAGGCTACAGAGGACCAGAGTATCAAGGTTAGTTCTAAGTCAGTTGGCATGAACCGGGTTCGGGAGATTATCACCAACCGTAAGCTGAAGCCGGTCTATGATGAGGCGACCAAACAGAACTATGTGGAATATGTGGAGGCTGAGGGCATCACGAACCGGATCTGGATCGAAGATGCTGTCTCCATCAAGTCGCGGGTTGATCTTGTTCATAGATACGACTTGGCTGGCGTAGCAACTTGGGCGCGCTCTTTCCAGACGGATAGCATATGGCCCGTAATCCATAAACAGTTGAATTCTGCTACTTAGAATTTTCGCACAAAAAAGCCGCTCCTCCAGCTTCAGTTACCTGAAGCTGGAGGAGCGGCTTTTGGTATTCAATGGGAAAGAAAATCGGCGAAGCATTGTTTCTGACAACATCTCAGACTTGAGAAGAAGGCGCTTCCGGTTTGGCAGGCGAGGCAGTGATGGGATCGGATTCTCCAACACCTTCGGTGGCCTGGTCGACATCAAGTGTTAAAATCGTCCGGCAATACATGCAGCGATCAGTACGTCCAAGAATTTTAGTCTGGCGTCCGCATTCCGGACAGATCAACATAACGGCGCTGGTTGAGAGCATACCGGCCCAGAAGTAAATGCCGACGCTGATCAGCAGAGCAATCATACCGATAACCATAAATATACCAGCAAATATTTTACCGGTTTGGCCCCAGAAAACGATTCCTGCTGTGCCTAAAATCATAACGCCCATTCCTACCAGGATCAGAACTAGGCCCCACAAACGAAATTCGTTGATTTTACTAGACTTTAGTAGCATTTTTTGCAACAATCCCTTCGCGAATATAGGACTCAGTCCCGATTTCTTGTAGCCTAGGAAGGAAACGGCCTGCATTTGTCGAAATAAAACCTATAGAATAATATTATAGCGGAAACATCCAGTGGAAGCTATATGGGGGATAACGTTGTGGAAATTTTGAACAAACAGGTCTCCAGCTTGATACAGCATAAAGAAGGCGTAATCGGCCTTTTGGCCGTAAAGGATCCTTATCCTTTTCAGCGGCAGCTGGACGGTCTGGACATGCTTCTTCTGGTGATCAGCGATGAAGCCTGCGATCCCTCCATTGAGCATCGGCGTATGGATGGCCAGCATGTCATGATTCAGCGTGTTACCCGTGACCTTCTTTTACATTGGATATCGAACAGTCGGCATAAGGATGTCATGGAATGGATTTTACGCGGTGATATCGTTTACGACCCAGAGGAAATGATCCAACGGTTGAAGGCGGATATGCGCATCTATTCCGACGAGCTAATGAAGCGTAAGCTGCTGGTAGAGTATAGCCAATTCCTCCATTCCTACTTGCTAGCCAAGCAGAATCTGGAAGATGGGTTCTTGCTGGATGCCCATAACCATATTGTTCGAACGCTTATTCATTACGCTCATTTGGAGCTGATTGAGGCGGGACAGCATCCAGAACCATTAGTTTGGCGCCAGATGAGACGATTCCATCCCGGTATTTATAAGCTGTATGAGGAATTGTCTGCGAGTCCGGAGACGTTGGAGCAGCGGATTAAGCTAGTTCTTTTAGCTTGCGAATTTTCGATTATGAGCAAGATGAAATCTAGCTGCGGACTTATTTTTCAGATCATGGAGTCTTGCGATGAGCCCTGGAGCATTTCCGAGCTTTCTCATCATTGTACACTCTCGGATTTACCGATAGACCTTTCTTTGCTTCTGCAAAAGAACGTTCAGCGAGGTTATCTTCGCGAGGTCGCGGTCTTGTCTCGCTCAATCGAGGCGGAAGCCCTCGAACTTCGTTACAAGCTTCCTCGGTAATCGTCCTTCCTGCCGTTCCACGTTAACTCCAACCGGAAAGCATCCGGCTAGCAGGTCTCCCTGCGGCGGATGCTTTTTTTACATTTCGCAGATTCATCGATATACTTGTATTTATACATTCCGCCAAACAATTGGAAAACAAAGTAAGTAAATTCGATAAACAGAAGAGATTCATTGAGAATTAGATTAATTGACAAGTAAGATATCTCAATTTGAATGAGTTTAAATCGATTATGATCCGGATTGAGTTATTAACTTTTTGATAAGATAAGAACAATAGTGAGTAAGTTGAGCGAGCCGTTAGAGTCAAGTCGTATTCAATGGATCGGCATGCTCTTATTTCCTTAACTAGTAAAATAAAATCGGACTATTTTATAAAATTCTAGATTAATTTAAGTATAATTATTGATTTTTAAACCTGAAATAAAGTAAAGTGGATGAATGAACGATTCTGCGGTAGACAGGTTGAATCGAGGAGGATAAGTATGGTCACGTTAAAAGATATCGCTAAGAAGACAAATTTATCGGTTACAACCGTATCCCGCGTCGTCAACTTTAACGATACAAGCGTTTGCAGCGAAGAAACGCAGAAATTGATTTGGTCGCTTGTTGAAAGTATGAATTATAAAGTTAAGGGCAAAAAAAGTGTTGCGGCGGAGAAGCCGCAAACTGCCTATAAGCTTGCCTACGTACTTGGGCTTTCATCCTATGCTTCTCAAGGCTCTTACGGTTACCATATCATAAAGGGGATTGAGTCGGAGGCAGTGAAAAAAGGCATTCCCATCGCATTCAATTGCCTAGATCTGGATCTTTATAAACCATCCGAATTATGCGACAAGCTGGAGGAATTGGGCGTCGATGCGATTATTTGGGTGGCTGGTACCAACCCCGACTATTTCAATAAGCTTAAAAGTAAGAACATACAGGTGACGATTGCTGGAATCGAGCCCAAGCTCATTCCCGATTACGTCGACTACGTCGGCATCGATTTTTACGCGGATACGCTGGGCTGGCTGAAAACGAAGCTGGTGAGCCGTTTTGAGAAAACGGCATTTATCGGATCTAAGACCAGCTCCAGATTCCAGGCTTTTGTCGATGCGCACAAGTTGCTCGGCAAAGAGCTTCGGCCGGAATTCATCATTGAACATGAGGATTGGGAAATTGAATCGGCAAAATCCGCCATGACGGCATTTTTGGAACGCTCGGAGGAGCTGCCGGAGGCGGTGTTTGCAGCAAGTGACCTTATCGCCATCGGCTCGATGCATGCTTTCCGGGAAAAGGGAATTCAACTGCCGGAGCAGGTCAAAATACTTGGCTTCGACAACAATGAAATGGGAGGTTATTTATCACCGGGTCTGACGACAATCAGTGTGCCAACCTTTGAAATCGGCGTTATGGCGGTTCAGGCCGCAATTTCCAAGCTGAGGGAGGAGCGAGAGTTCCCGATCCGCTATATTTTGCCGACGAATTACGTAGAACGGCAATCGTTATAAGCCCCATACTGAATAAGGGCGCCGCTGAGCTAAGCCGGCGCTTTGGCCATCGGCTCGAGGAACGTTATTCCTTGAGCCGATGGCCTTTTTAGTTTGAGCAAGGATTTGGCCAGTATGATATCTCGTCTAGAAAAATTACTAGTTGACGTTTAAATTAAACTAAATTACACTAGAAACAATTCAATTAATTAAATCTAATTTATACGTTAATATCAGCATGGTGATGGGATTATACGAGATAGAAAACCCATGTTATAGCTTCCGAAGACATCGGATGAAGAGAGATTTTGCGATCGGAGAGATGATTGTGTCTATTGTCAACATACAGGACTTTGGCGTAAAGCCGGATCAAGAAAGGGATGCAACCGTCGCTGTATTCAGGGCGATTGAGAGCTGCAGAGAGCTGGAACGGCCTACGCTGCTGTTTCCCAAGGGACGTTATCATTTCTGGCCGAACAAAGCAGTAGAAAAGCAGTACTTTATTCCGAACCACGATCAGGACAAAAACCGTAGAATCGCTTTTCCGTTGTTCAAAATGAAAGGGCTTACGATTGACGGCCAAGGCTCCGAATTCATCTTTCATGGCTTGACGTTACCCTTTGTACTGGACGGCTGCCACGACATTACAGTAAAAAATGCCAGTATCGACTGGGAACGACCGATTCTTTCTCAAGGAGAAGTAATTGAGGTAGGGGATGGGACATTTGATGTTGAAATACCAAAAGAATACCCTTATGAAGTTGTCGACGGCAATCTGATTTTTCTAGGCGAGGGCTGGACGGAGCCATGCAAAGGCATCATAGAAATGGATTCATCGACGAGAAGCCCCGCTTATGGAACCGGAGATTACTTGAATTACGGCAGCTACCTGAAGTTCCGGGTGGAAGAACTGGCTCCTGGCAGAATTCGTTACCATGGAGCTGGTGAGCAGATGCCGGGAATTGGTAATGCGCTTATTTTCCAGTGCGGCTACAGGGATTGTCCGGGGGTATTCATCAACAACAGCACCGAGATTGAGCTAGCTTCCATCAATATGTACCATACAATCGGCATGGGAGTTATCGCGCAGCGCAGCGAAAACATTACGTTGAACGCGTTTAACGTCATGATTAAGCCGGGCTCGGGACGGCTGTTCTCCACAGCAGCTGATGCAACCCACTTTGTATACTGCCGGGGGACCATTTTGCTGGAAGGTTGCCTGTTCGAGAACCAGATGGATGATCCACTCAATGTTCACGGCATTTATACTCCGATAGCGGAACGGGTGAACGAGAATACGATTATGATCCAACTGGTGCATTCACAGCAAAGAGGTGCTCTGGTAGCAAGTCCTGGTGAAACGGTAAGGTTTTTGAATCGGAAATCGCTGCTGCCTTTCGAGCTAGGGGTTGTGAAGGAAGTAAAAATGCTTAACCCGGAATATAGCCTGGTCACTTTCACCCAGAAGCTTCCGGAGTCGGTCGGAGCCGAGGATCTGCTCGAGAACATATCATGGAGGGCCGATCTGACCGTCCGCAAATGCATAGCCAGAGCTAATCGGGCGAGAGGCTTTCTGATTACGACTGCAGGTAAAGTGCTGGTGGAGCAAAATGTTTTCAGTTCGGCGGGAGCCGGTATCAAAATATCAGGAGACGGCAACTATTGGTACGAATCCAGCGCTGTTCAGGATATCATGATCCGCAACAATACGTTCCAGGATTGCAATTACTGCTATCCGCAATGGGGGCAGGCGGCGATCGACATCGATCCGGAGATCAAGCCTGATCCTCCGCACGAGGACTGTTATCACGCCAACATTCGCATCGAGGGCAACCGTTTCATCACATTCCATCCGACACTTGTCAACGCAAACTCGGTGGACGGTATCGTTTTCACGGGCAATACAGTGGAGCGCTCGGAGCGCTATCCGGCTACCGTCTCATCGATGAGCACACTATCGTTCCGCAACTGTAAAAATATTATTATTGAAAACAACGATTTCTTGGAGGATCAACAGCAAGGGACGATCGGATCGGAGACGATTGATCTGCGCAACAACTATGCGTCGTTAATGTTAGATGAGCTATGGAAAGAAAAAGGAATAGCTTTCTAAATTAAGGAGCAAAAATGAGAGCGTATTCCCAAGGATGACTTAACAGGAAAGTGAAGGTGAGTCATAATGGCGAGTGTTTCGTTTCGTAACGTCTACAAATATTACAAATCCGAAAAGGAACCTTCCGTAAAGGACTTCCAGCTCGAGATCGCAGACGGGGAATTCCTGGTCTTGGTCGGCCCTTCCGGCTGCGGAAAAACGACTACGCTGCGCATGCTTTCGGGGCTGGAGGAAGTTTCAAAAGGCGATATTTATATCGGCAGCCGCTTCATCAACTATGTATCGCCGAAAGACAGGGATATCGCTATGGTATTCCAGAATTATGCCTTGTACCCGAACCTTTCCGTCTACGAAAATATGGCGCTTGGCTTGAAGCTCCGCAAGGTGGCGAAGCATGAAATTGAGCTGAGGGTCAAGCGGGCGGCGCGTATCCTAGAAATTACGAATCATTTGGAGAAAAAGCCAAGCCAGCTATCCGGCGGACAAAAGCAGCGCGTCGCTCTGGGCAGGGCAATCGTACGGGAACCGGCGGTGTTTCTGATGGATGAACCACTGTCTAATCTGGATGCTAAGCTTAGAGCCCAGACGCGTGCGGAGCTGATCAAGATGCATGGAACGCTGAAAACAACGACCGTTTACGTTACGCATGATCAGACAGAAGCTTTGACGATGGGAACTCGAATTGTCGTTATGAAGGATGGACTCATCCAACAGGTGGATAAGCCTGCGGTCGTCTATTCCAACCCTAACAATATGTTCGTCGCTGGATTTATTGGTTCACCTGCCATGAACTTCATTAAAGGCGCCATTACAGAAAGTTCGGACGAATTCTTCTTCGAGAACAAGCGGATGCGCATGCGAATTCCGGAGTCCTACTATCCTTACATCCGCAAATTAAATCCGAATAATCTGCGTTCCATCGTGCTTGGCCTGCGCCCTGAACATGTCATCAGCGAAAGAGCGGAGGTTAACAACTTCTCGGAATGGAAAGTAAACGCTCTAATCGAGATTAAAGAGCTGATGGGCGCGGATACGTTCCTGTATTTGAAATTAGGCGAGGAGCAGGTCATTTCCCGAATCGTTGAAGCCAGCGAAGAATATATGCCGGAAGAAAAGTTGGAAGTCGCGCTGCAAATGGATAAAGCGCATTTCTTTGACGAGACGACCGGAAATTCGATCTGCCGCTAGATGGAACGGAGGCATTCTCATGAAATATCGTAAGCCCCTAATATATTTAGCGATTGTTGCCGTCATTGCAGGGTACTATGGGATTAAAGCCGTTACCGATAAAAACGCCTTTATGGCAGTTTCAGCGGATAACGTGAAGACGCCCCAGAAGAACGAGCAAGGCATCCCGTACTATCAGTCTCTGCTTCGCGAAAATGCGGCATCCGGCAAAAAAAGCTACGCTGGACAGCCGATCGAAATACCGGCGACGGCCTATACGCGAGTTACCGGTGATGCAAAAACCGAGAAAGTAAAGGACGCGGAGTCTGGAGCGGAAATTCTGGATTGGAAAAATGCAAGCGGCGCCGTAGAATGGGAGGTCGACATTCCGGAGGACGGCCTTTACAATCTTGAGGTCCTATACCAATCGGGAAGTGAAAGCAGCGTATCGATCAATTACGGACTTAAAATAGACGGGAAAGCCCCGTTTTTTGAAACCGGTATCATAGAATTTGTGAAGTATTGGCGGGATAAAACCTTTCCTTACAACAAAGATGTGCTCGGAAATGAAATCCGTTCCCAACAAGAGCAGATTCCAGGCTGGAAGTCGATGGTCTATTCCGATTTCAGCGTTTCTTCCAAGCCGCTGGAGTTTTTCATGACAAAAGGCAAACATACCGTCCGTTTCGAGGCTCAAAACGAGCCAATGCTCTGGAAAACAATTCGTTTCATTGCTCCTGCTCAAATTCCAACGTACGCGGAATATTTGAAAAGCACAGAGGCAAAAGATTCAGGTAAATCCTGGTTCACTAAAATCGAGGCGGAGCGCTACATACAGAAATCTCATACCTCCGTCCAGACAGGCAGCCGTAATGAGGCCTATGTGTCCCCAGACCCTGCCGGAAGAATGAAGTACAACGTTATAGACGGAGAGCGCTGGAAAAAGCCCGGCGAGTGGATTGAATGGGAGTTTGAAGTGCCGGAGACCGGCATGTATGAGATTGACGTGAAGTATTTCCAGCGTTATCAAGGCAACACCAACGTATACCGTACGATTATGATCGACGGCAAAGTTCCATTCAGCGACTTGCTTCACTACACCTTCCCCTACAACAAGAGACTGGACATTTACACCCTTCAAGATGCGGAAGGAAAGCCGTACCAGTTCCAACTGGAAAAAGGCAAACACGTCATACGAATGACTGCGGATGCATCGGGGGTCAACAGTCCATACCTTTCCCTTAGCGCTACGATTGACGATATTTACGAGCTTGAGAGAGAAGTCCGGAAAGTTACTGGAGATTACGGTGCCAACAGCGGTGACAGCACCCGCACCTGGGATCTGGAAAACTATATCCCGGATATTCAGCCGCGGCTCCAATCGATCAGAGACAGGCTCGACACAATTACTAAATATTTGACTGGATTAAATCAGAACACTTCGACAGCTACGAACACGATTAAAACCGGCATTTCTATTGTTGATGACATGTTAACTGACGTTGATAAAATTCCCAATTCGCTGAGATCTTTCCCGGATTTAGAGTCCAAGCTTGGGGCATGGTTCGATTCCTACAACCTGCAAAGCATGACCGTTGATTTTCTGGTCGTGCGCGAGCCGGGTACAAGGGCTAAGTTTAAAGAGTCCAGCGCAGTGGCCCAGGTTCCGTATATGGCGAACAATTTCCTCCGCACTTTTTATCAAAAATACAATACCCGTGAGTTCAGTGAAAAGGAGAGCCTGGAAGTTTGGATCGGCCGCAGCAGGGACTACGCCAATCTGCTTCAGGAGATGATCAACCAGGACTTCACAGAGAAGTATGGAATCAAGGTCAACGTCAATTTGATGCCTGATCCGAACGCTCTGCTGCTGAGCAATGCAGGTGGCGACCAGCCGGATGTTGCGCTTGGAGTCGTGCAGGATACTCCGGTCGAATATGGGATGCGTAAAGCGGCGGTGGACTTAAAGCAGTTCAGTGATTATGAAGAAATTGCAAAGCGTTTTCATCCAGGCGGAATGCGTTCCTTCCAATATAATCAGGGCGTATACGCACTGCCGGAGACGCAGGTTTTCCATCTGATGTTTTATCGGAAGAGCGTCCTGGAACGGCTCGGGGAAGAAGTGCCACAAACTTGGGACGATGTGAAAAAGCTGCTTCCATCGCTGCAAGAAGCCGGCATGACTTTCTATTATCCCAATAAAGATTACACGCCGTTTTTCTATATGTATGGAACTGAGTTTTATACGAAGGATGGTCTTCGTCCCGGGTTTGATACGGATGCATCCTATGAAGCTTTCAAGCTATGGACGGAGCTGTTTACGAAGTATGGTCTTCCGAAAGACGTGCCTTCCTTCTTTAATCACTTCAAGCAAGGAGATATGCCGATCGGGGTAGCCGATTTCACCACTTACTTGCAGCTGCTCTCCTCGGCGCCAGAAATTCGCGGAGACTGGGCAATTGCGCCGATCCCGGGCGTTGAACGAGACGGCCAGGTCGAAAGATGGGCGCAAAACGTGCAGATGTCCTCGATGATTATGGAGAAAAGCAATAAAAAAGACGACGCCTGGACGTTCCTCAAATGGTGGACATCAGATGAGGTGCAGCGTCAATACGGCAGCAACATCGAATCCTATTTCGGAGTAGAGTTCCGCTGGAATACGGCAAACATGAATGCACTGGCGAGTATGCCTTGGTCGCCGGATCATCTGACTCCTATTCTGGAGCAAAATCGCTGGGTTAAAAATATACCCATCGTGCCAGGCGGTTACTTCCTCACCCGCGAGATGGACTTTGCTTGGAACCGGGTTGTCGTGAAAAAGGTTCCTCCTAAGGACTCGTTGGACACATCGATCAATTCACTCCGCCGGGAAATGGTTAGAAAGCAGCAAAATCTTGGAATCACATCGGATGAGAATTTGCATATTGAATCCGACACTCAGCCATACGATTGGGGGGCCTCTCGTTAATGAAACCGAATCTAACGACTAATCCCACGCGCATGGCGCCCGGATTCCCGCTGCAAAAAATGCTGTCGACATTATGGAGGCAGCGTCTATCTTTCATCTTTCTGGCTCCGTTTCTAATCTGTTTCACCCTGTTCATCCTTGTTCCGGTGTTTATGGCGATGTTTATGAGCTTCACTACGTACGACGGATTTCATACGCCTAAGTTTGTTGGTTTTGATAATTTTATTACGCTGATTACACAAGATCAGATTTTTATGAAATACGCTCTGCCCAACACAATCAAGTTTGCCTTTTTTGTCGGACCGGTCGGATATGCACTGACGTTTTTCCTAGCCTGGCTTATTTACCAGCTGCCCAAGAGCATCCGGGACATTGTCGCACTGGCGATTTATGCACCTTCCATGGTCGGGGGAATCGCGCTCACTGTTGTGTGGCAAGCGGCGTTCAGCGGAGACTACGTCGGTTATCTCAACAATTTTCTAATGAAGTTCGGCTTCATAAATGCCCCGATTTTGTGGCTGCAGTCGCCGGATTACTTCCTGAACATCATGATTGTGGTCACCGTATGGATGGGCTTCAACGTCGGGTTTCTGGCCATGCTGGCTGGCTTTGATACGGTCAACCGCGAGCTGTACGAGGCAGGCCGCATCGATGGTATAGCTAACCGCCTGCAGGAGATTTACTACATCACCGTTCCTTCGATGAAGCCGCAGATGTTGTTCAGCTCGGTCATGGCGATTGTCGGAACGCTGAAGGCTGGCGCGATTTCATCACAGCTCGCTGGCGGGCCGGTCAGCCCACAGTACTCCGGACATCTCATCCTAAACCACGTTGACGACTACGCTTTCCAAAGGTATGAGCTAGGTTACGCATCCATGGTATCCATCGTCCTGCTCGTCATCTCCTATTTTGCCATGAGACTCAGCTACCGCCTGTTTGGTCCGAAGGAAGGTGAATAGCTGTGGGAGCGATTATTTATCAGTTTAAAAAAATGAGCTGGTCGGAGATCGTGCTGCTGATCTCGCTGATGCTCATGGCGGCGTTTCTGTTTCTCCCCATTCTCTTTATTTTCAACCATGCGTTCAAGCCGTTCAGCGAATTGTTCAACTACCCGCCGACGTTTATCGTCCGGCAGCCGACGTTTCAGAATTTCAATGATCTTATTATGAAAACGTCGGCTGGCGCCGTGCCGTTCACCCGCTATGTGTTCAACAGCTTGATTGTCGTTGTATGTACGGTGTTTGCGGTTATTTTCACGAGTTTGCTGGCCGCATACGTGCTGTCGAAGCACAAGTTTTATTTCAAGTCGCTGGTTATGGGCGTTATTATGCTGTCTCTTATGTACGCGCCCGAGACGGTAGGCATTCCACGCTACCTTATCATCAGCTGGCTGGATATCAACAATACGTATTTTGGGCATATCCTGCCGTTTGTCGCCTCGCCGGTAGCCGTGTTTCTCATGAAGCAGTTCATTGACCAGATCCCGAACGATTTGATCGAAGCAGCCAAAATCGACGGTGCGACCGAGCTGCGGATTTTCGTGAAGCTCGTTCTGCCGCTGGCATTCCCGGCGGTCGCGACCATTGCGATCATTACGATTCAGGCCGTCTGGGGCGATACGCAGGCCTCCACCCTGTTCATGCAGGACGAGACGATGAAGACGCTGCCGTATTACATTTCGACTTTGGCTTCTGCTGGAACGGGCGGCAACACGATTGCCGGACAGGGAATTGCGGCGGCAGCTGGACTACTCATGTTTTTACCGAACTTGATTATTTTTCTTCTTTTCCAAAAAAGAATGATGGAAACGATGGTCCATTCCGGCGTGAAATGATGGCGGAGCGCAGCAAAAGCAAGTGGATCGGGAAGGAGGGGCTTGCATGCTCAAAAGCAGGAAAATCATTTGGATCGCACTTATCTTCATCATGCTTTTTCCCGCCTCCGCCAGCGCCTCGGAGCCATACGATACGTTTTACGTAAATCATGGCACGGGTTCGGAATGGATCTCCTTTATGCAGGATGTCTATATGACTGGAGATATGATTACCGGCTCAGACGATACCGCGCTTAATCGGCCGGCGGATCTGTTTGTAGCCGACAATGACGATATTTATGTGGCGGATACGGGAAATAACCGCATCGTTCATTTGGATGGACAGGGGAAGTGGATTCGCGCCTTCGGCACAGAGGAAGGGCCGGGAAAACTCAGTGAGCCTGAAGGGGTATTCGTCACGCATGACGGCTTGATCTATGTAGCGGATACGGGGAATCAGCGCGTAGTCATTTATAACAGCGACGGCTCCTTTACAAAGGAGTTCAAGAAACCGAATTCGCAATTTTTGCCGGAAAGCTACTACTTTGTACCGGTCAAAATTGTTGTGGATGACCGCAACGTGCTGTACGCAGTATCCCGCGGCTCCTATCAGGGCTTAGTGCGGATCGGCAAAGAGGACGAATTCACAGGCTTCTTTGGCGGAAACAAATCAAAAGCCTCGTTGATGGATCGAATCAAGCGGCTCATTTTTACGAAAGAACAGTTGGAAAAGGAAACCGCGATTCGTCCGCAAGAGGTCAGCAACGTGACGCTGAGTGATGAAGGGTTTATTCTCACGACGACGACGGGCGTGGGAAGCGACCAAATCAAACAATTGAACGCTGGCGGCAGCAGCAACCTGAAAGGGTTGAAGCATGATTCGGAGCAGATTGTCGATGTTGCTCTTGACAGCAATCAGTTCATCTATGTGCTGGATCAGCGGCTGTCGAGCCGCGAAACGCGCGGCATGGGTACGATTACGATTTATAGCCCGAGCGGGACGGAGCTGTTCCGTTTCGGCAAAGTGCTGCAGGAGCCGGATCAGAGAGGCATTCTCTCCAATCCGGTGAGCATCGATATCAACTCCCGCAACGATCTGATCGTGCTGGACAGCAATCTTAGTATGGTCCAATTTTATACCCGCGCGAGCTTTGGCAAAACGTTTTTCCAGGCCGCTACCGATTATTTCGACGGGAATTACGAGAAGAGCAAGGCGAATTGGGAAGAAGTCATTAAGCAGAACGAGCTGATCAGCTTAATTTACAGCGGTCTAGCCGAGGTGGCCAATAAAGAAGGAAATATCGAAGCGGCAATGACTTATTTCAAAATTACGTACGATGCGGAGGGCTACTCGGAAGCGTTCTGGACGTACCGAATGCGCTTGATCGAAAAATATTTCTTCTCCGTGCTTGTGTCGCTGATCGCCCTATGGCTACTTTACCGGTTTGCCGTCAAGCCTTATGCCGGCGCGCTTAAGCGCCGTTTGCCCAAGGTTGTGCAGATGGTGCTGGACGACTTGGGGACTGCCCTATATACGATGCTGCATCCTTATGAAGGGTTTTACCGCCTGAAAGGGAGGAACGTCTCCTTCTTGTCGCTCGGCATTATCGCGCTTTTGATTATCCTGGTGAAAATCGCGACAGTTTACTGGACCGGATTCATCTTCAACCCAATGAATCTGGAGACAGTTGTATGGTGGATCAATCTGCTTCCGTTCCTGGCTCCAATAGTGACCTGGATCGTCGCCAACTATTTGGTCAGTACGATCAAAGACGGGGAAGGACGTTTCCGCGAAGTGCTGCAAGGATCGGTTTTTGCGATGACGCCTTTTGTTGTTTTCTCGATCCCGATTATCATTTTGTCCAATATTTTGGTGCTTGAGGAAAAGGTGTTGATTTCCTCCTTATCCACTGTGATGTGGTTATGGATCTTTACTCTCTTTATCGTGAAGGCTCAAGTTACCCACAACTTCGAATTCATCGAGAATATCCGGAATTCGATCACGACCGCCGTCACCGTCGGCATTATATGGATTTTCATTGCCGTAAGCGCAGGTCTTACCTTCAACCTATGGGACTTTGGCTATCAGCTGTATAAGGAGGTGGCATTCCTTGGATAAACCGATCTGGAAGAATCGGAAAGTAACCATTTCGGCCGCGGTTGCAATCATGCTGCTGGCCGTATGGCTCTATTCGATCTTGTCCGCTCCCGCCTTATCGGGAAAGGTAGATTTTGAGCCAAGGAAGACCGACTTTATGCCGGTAGCTCAACAATCGCAGGCGAATCTGGGCGAGGCCGATGCAAATGGATGGACAGCGGTCAAAAAGACCGGCCGTTATGCATTGCTGCTGAACGAGGCGACGGGCAATGTAGCTGTGCGGGACAATGAAGGCGGCTTTGAATGGACTGCTTTTGCCAAGCCGCAGCAGCTCGCTAAAGAGAAAGTGTCCGGATTGCTGCGCACGAATCTGGAATCGTCCTTTATTATGGAATATTTTGCGGCTTCCAAAATCCAGCGGCAAATCAAAAATGCAAAGGATGAACAACTGGGTATCCAATATATTCGCACGGAATCAGGTTTTGCCGCAGTCTATCAATTCAAGGACATTCAAATTGGATTTCGGATGGAGTATGAGCTGAACGAGAACGGCTTAAAGGTATATATTCCCGTTGAGAGCATTACCGAAAAGGCCGAGTTCCGGCTCATTTCCATCGAATCGCTGCCATTCTTCGGAGCGGCGGCGCTGGATGCGCAGCCAGGCTACATGTTCGTCCCCGACGGACCGGGCGGCTTGATTCGTTTCCCGCAGACTAACATTTTGGTCGGCAAAGGGTACGAGCAGCCGGTCTACGGACCTGAATATACGGGCAATCAATTCCCTGAGACAAACATGGCTCCGCTCGCGCTGCCTGTATTCGGGATGAAGCAGGGAGCCAACGCGTTTGTCGCCATGATCGACAAGGGAGAATATACGGCCTGGATCAAGGCGATTCCATCCGGCGTCGTTGGCAGTATGAACTCAGTCAGCGCCAAGTTTATTTACAGGCAGGAGTATGATCGTCGCTTGAGTCTTGGAGGAGCATCGATCCGGGCGTTCCAAGAAGAGATGACGAAGCAGGACAGGGCAGTGGAGTATCGGTTCCTCGCTGGCGACGAAGCCGATTATGTAGGGATGGCTCAAACCTACCGGAAGTTCATGCTGGATTCAGAGCGAATTACATCTCAACTGGAACCCGTTGAGCATGTGCCTCTTGATCTGACCCTGATCGCTGGAGATTCCGATTGGAACGGCAATGCCGGATATTCGGTGGCAACAACGTTCCCGCAAGCGAAGCTCATTCAGGAGGATCTGAAAAAGTCCGGCGTTGAAGCGATGAATATTACGTATGAGACCTGGCTCAAAGACGGCAGCCTTAGCGAGCAAAGGACCTTCTCGCTTGAAGGCAAGCTAGGCGGGGAAAAAGCTTTGAAATCGTTTGTCGACTCCGCCCATTCGAACGGCTACAAAGTTCTGTTCCAGGCTCAAGTGACAGATGCGGATTCGGAGTTTGCCAAGCATTCTCCAAAATCGTACGGCATTCGTTCCATTGAAGGCAATGTGCTGATGGACGGCAGCTGGATCTGGTTCAATCCAAACGTGGCGTACAACTTGACGAAGAACTTGGGCGAACATTTGAAGAAGTTCGGTGTAGACGGACTTCAATTCCCCGGGATCGGCTCCGCTATCTATCGCGACTATAACCCGGAGTATAACTATCAGCGCGAGGATACGGCCTACGTATTCCAGCAAATGCAGCGATATGCCACCCAGGAGCTTGGAACAAACGGAGTTTATTTCGGAAACGCGTACTCCCTTAAGTACGCCAAGCACATTCAAGGACTTCCGAACGATGTGAACGATCATTATGGCATAGACGAAATGGTTCCTTTCATGCCGATCGTTCTGCATGGAAATATCAGCTACAACATGGGGAACGGCAATATTCGCAACGACTATGAAACGGAATTTTTAAAAGCAATTGAGTATGGAGCTATACCTGCCTTTGCGCTTACGAACGAGTCTACGCTCGCGCTGCAGGACACTTACTCCTGGGGCGTGTATAGCAGCCGGTATGAGTTCTGGAGGGAAAAGCTGTTGAAGGAGTACAGGGACTTCGATCAGTTGGCCTCTACATTCGATCAACCGATTACGGATCACCGGCAGCTGTCCGACAATGTGTTCGTGACGGAGTACGCCAATGGAGTCAGCGTAACGGTCGATTATAACAGCAAGTCGTTCCGCGTGGAGAAGGGAGGGAGCCGATGAATCCGGTCATCCAGAGCAAAAACAGTAGACCCGACGTCAACGAGCAGGCGGAACTACGCAGCCGCAAAAGGGCCAGATTCCGATTCAGATGGAATGAGTATGGCATGGGATATTTGTTCATGCTTCCGTGGATCATCGGTTTCCTCGTATTCATGGCAATTCCGATCTGCTGGTCGCTCTACCTGACCTTCAATAAAGTGCGTTTTACCGGCGAAGGCTTCAAGTACGAGTGGATCGGACTCCAGAATTTCAAGGATGCGTTGCTGAAGGACAATGAGTACGGTGTGCAGATTATCGCCTTTTTCCAGCAAACGATTCTGATTCTGCCGATTATCATCATCTTCTCTCTGCTTGTCGCTATTCTGCTTAATCAGAACTTCCCGGGACGCTTCATTTATCGGGCCATATTTTTCCTCCCCGTTATTTTCTCGACTGGCCAGGTTCTAACGGAGCTTTTCCAGCAAGGAGCAGGCGACGTTCCTTTTATATCGCAATATGGAATCGACACCTTCGTGGAAGAGAATTTCAGCTCATCGCTTGCGGAACCGATTATCAGCCTGCTCAGCATGATCATCATCATCCTCTGGTCTTCCGGTGTGCAGATTCTGATCTTTATCGCCGGGTTCCAAACCGTGTCGCGGACGATCTATGAAGCAGTTCGAATCGACGGAGCTTCGCCTTGGGAAAGCTTCTGGAAAATAACGCTTCCCAGCATCGTGCCTTTCATCGCTCTCAATTTGCTGTATTCAACGGTTGATCTGTTCACTTCTCCAATTAATCCGGTCATGGAGCAAATCCGCAAGCACATGTTCAACGTGTCGACCGGATACGGATATGCGAGCGCGCTGGCATGGTTCTACTTCCTGCTGATCATTGTCATCATCGCTCTCATGTTATGGTTCTTGAACAGCTCGAACCGGAAGAGGAGGTATACGGCATGAAGGCAGAATTGACTCCGAGCAAGAGGTCGGTTCGGTCCTTCCTGGAAGGAAGAAAGGCCCAGAAGATCAAAATGCTCGTGTTGGGGCAGCACATGAACGACGGCTGGCTGGCCAAATTAATCATCTACTATTTGTTATCGATCATAGCGTTTCTGTACCTCCAGCCGTTTTTCTACATGATTTCGACGATGCTCAAAAACCTAACGGATTTGCTGGACCCCACCGTTAAGTGGATTCCGCGATCCATCGATTGGAGCAATCTGGAGCGTGCCTTCAAGGGACTGAAATATCCGGAATCGATATTGAATACAACGACGATTGCGCTGTTTGGCTCTTTGATTCAAGTGTTCATATGCGGCATGACGGGCTACGCCTTGGCGAGGCTGAAGTTTCCGGGAAAAAGCCTCTTTTTCGGACTCGTTTTCCTGACCTTTCTGATCCCGCCGCAAATTATTATCATTCCGCTTTATGTCATCTACAGCAAGCTGGGTTGGCTTAACACGCCATTTGTATTCCTCATCCCGGCCTTGTTCGGTCAAGGCTTGAAAAGCGCACTGTTCATTATCATCTTCCGACAATTTTTCAGATCACTGCCAAAGGCACTCGAAGAAGCGGCGTTGATCGACGGAGCTTCGGTGTTTAGGATGTTCTTTCGCATTATTTTGCCGCTGTCGCTTCCCGCTTGCCTAGTTGTATTTTTGTTCTCCTTCGTTTGGTATTGGAACGAGTTTTACTTAACGTCCTTTTTCCTTATCAACGATTTCACGCCTCTTTCCATCCGGCTAGGCTCTCTCGAAACGGTCATTTACGGGCCTAATCCAGTTGCCGAAGCGAAGGCACTGAATCCAGTAACAGAAGGCACCAAGATGGCAGGAGCTTTTTTGATCGTCTTCCCGCCGCTTCTTCTATATATGGTAGCCCAGCGATGGTTTGTTGAAGGGATTGAACGTACCGGGGTGGTCGATTGATATTTAGAAATTAAATATCAATTCACAATAAAAAAACAAAGCGGAGGCATGAACATGAATAAAAAGAAGCTGAGCACAATGCTCGTAAGCCTGATGATGGGTTCCTCACTTGTTTTAAGCGCTTGCTCCAACAGCTCGGCGCCGGCTAACAACGCCGGCACGGGCGCCAGCACCCCGCCGAGCACTCCACCAAGCGCATCGGCCGAGCCAAGCAAGGCGCCGGAACCGGCCGGCGAGCCAATCACGCTGCGGTACGTCCGCGGTTCAGGCGTCAGCGAGAACGAGCAAAAAATGCTGGATCTGTTCACGGAGCAGAACCCGAATATCAAAGTTCAGATCGAGCAGGCCAAAAGCGGCGGTATAGGCGAATTATTGGAGAAGGCGGCAGCGCTGCAGGCGGCAGGGACAACAGCGGATCTGATTTGGGTGCAGGACATTGGGACGTTTGCGAAGGATGATCTGCTCGTTGATCTTACGCCTTACATGAAATCCGATCCCGTGCTGAGCACGGCGAAAATTCCGGACAGTTCTTTGAAGGCGCTTCAATTCAAGGGAGTACAGATGGCACTGCCGCGCGCGGAAAACCCGATCATTATGTATGTGAACAAAGACATGCTGGCTAAAAATGGCATCGATATGCCGAAAAATGACTGGACATGGGACGACTACCGCGCCATTGCCAAAAAAGTAACTAAGCCGGATGAGGCTGAGTATGGAATTGCTTACGGCCATTTTAACTCGATCATTACCGCTGGCGTGCTGGGAGTGGCAAACGGAACGTCCGAAAACCTGTACTTTATGGATGCGGACTGGAAGCAAAGTAAGCTGACGACGCCGGAGGCAAGACGCGACATCGAGTGGATCGCGGACCTGCAGCGTGTAGATCATTCCATCGGATCATGGTCAGTGATCGAGAAATCCGGTACGGACTGGATGAACGGTAACGTGGCTTTTGAAATCCACGGAGCATGGGAAGGCCGCAACAAACGGGAGAAAGCGAAATTCAACTGGGATGTGCTGCCGCTGCCAAGGGGCAAAGTGAAGCAAATCGGCTATAACGTCGGCACGGGCATTGGCATTTTGAAATCTTCCGCGAACCCGGATGCTGCAGCAAAATTCCTGTCATTCATGCACACGATGGAAGCGCAAAAGCTGGGCATGGCCAACGGTGACTTCCCGCTGACGGAAGATGAGGAGCTGAAACAAGCGTTGACAGAAACGCCGATCTGGAAAGGTTCGAACATTATGGCTACCATTTCGGTGGAAATGAGAGCGGAGCCGGTCGGTGCCATCGTCGGTGCGGATCAATATGTGCAATGGTGGAGCGCCGAAGTCCAGGAGGCGTTTAAAGAAGGCAAAGATCTGAATAAGCCGATTTTCGAAAAGGCGCAGCAATATAACGAGCAGGCGCCAACGCTTCGCGCTGCACTGGGACTGGAATGATAGCAGATTCTTCATCTTTCAATACGACAAGAAGCGAAGAAAGCAAATAATGGGGAGGAATAAACATGTTGAACAAAAAAATCAGCTTGTTACTCTTAAGTGTGTTAACGCTTAGTGCTTGTTCCCAAAACGGTCCTACTACTGCTACCAATGCGAATTCAACCGAACCCAGTCCGACGGCAGGAGCAGTAGCGAGTACAACGCCAGCGCCTACGACCGGAGAACCGGTTACATTGACATACGTCCGCGGTGCAGGTGACGTAGGCGAGGTTGAGCAAAAATATCTCGATCTGTTTGCCCAGATGAACCCGGGATACAAAATTAAAATCGAGCCGGCCAAAGGCGGCGGTTTGGGCGATGTATTGGAGAAAGCGGCAGCCCTGCAAGCTGCCGGCACTCCCGCCGACATTGCTTGGGTGCAGGACATAATCCCGTTTGGGAAAGACGATCTGCTGCTCGACCTGACCCCATATATGCAATCCGATCCGATTCTAAGTGCAGCAAAAATTCCAGCAGGCTCGTTAAAGGGACTGCAGTATAAGGGTAAACAGTTAGGTCTTCCAAGGGCGGAAAATCCGATGGTCATTTTCGTGAACAAAGATCTTCTGGCCAAAAACGGCATCGATATGCCGAAAAATGACTGGACCTGGTCTGATTACCGTGAAATCGCCAAAAAAGTAACCAAACCAAGCGAGAGCGAGTACGGAGTCGGCTACGGCCCTTTCAATATAAATACGGTTGCAAGCGCACTGGGAGTATCCAATGGAAGCGCGGCCAATCTGAATTTTATGGATGCGGAGTTTAAACAAAGCACGCTGACCACACCGGAAGCGCGTAAAGATATTGAATGGCTCGCTGATTTTTCACGGGTCGACGGTTCAAGAGCAACGTGGGAGAAGACCCAAAAAGAAGGAATTGAGTGGAACAGCGGAAAGGTTGCCTTTGAAGTTCACGGAGTATGGGAAGGCAAAAACGTAAGAAAAAATGCCCAGTTTAACTGGGATGTCCTTCCACTTCCAAAAGGCAAGGTGAAGCAGGTTGGCATTAACATCGCTACCGGCATCGGTGCGCTGAAAGCCTCCAAAAATCCGGAAGGCGCGGTTAAGTTCCTGGCGTTCATGCATACGATGGAAGCCCAAAAAGTGATGATGGAAAATGGCGACTTCCCGATTACGGAAGACGAGGAGCTGAAGCAGGCTGTGCTGGAAACCCCGATCTGGAAGGGGACGAATATTAGCGCCGTAACGGATGTTGAAATGATGGCGGGTGGGCCGATTGTTGGATCAGATCAAAATATTGACTGGTGGAACGGCGAGATTCTAGATGCGTTTAGGGAAGGCAAAGATTTAAACAAGGCGATATTTGAACAGGCGCAGCATTATAACGAAGTCGCGCCAGGACTGCGCAAAGAGCTGGGATTAGAGTAAAAATGATGAGGAGTGAATATTGAATGAGAGACGAAACGAAAGTACCGCAGTATTCCACAGCTGGGTTTTACGGAATTGAAGGAAGTCCGAGACAGGTGTTCACCTTCAATCCATGTTGGCGCTTTTGTAAAGGCGATGCTATAGGGGCGCAAAACGAAAGTTTTGACGATAGCGATTGGGAGGCGGCGGCTCTTCCGCATGGTCTCGAAATTCTCGGCGAGAATGCAAGCGGGATGAGAAACTATCAGGGCGTCGCTTGGTATCGCAAACGTTTCACTCTTCCGGAATCGATGAAAAACAAACGTGTCGTCGTTTATTTTGAAGCGGTTATGGGCATCGCGGACGTTTGGATCAACGGGCAAAGCGTAGCTCAGCATCTTGGCGGATATTTGCCTTTTGCAGCCGATATTACGGAGCTGGTGCGCCAAGACGGGAACAACATTATCGCTGTTCGCGCCGACAACTCTAACGATCCTCTATATCCTCCGGGCAAACCACAGGAGTATCTCGATTTCACATACTTGGGCGGCATTTACCGCGATGTTTATTTAATTGAAACGGAAACTCTCCATGTTACGCATGATCTTTTGAGCGGGACCATTGCGGGCGGCGGCGTATTTGTAGCCGTTCAGGACGCGGAAGAGGACCGCTCCGAGCTGGTAGTGAGAACGGAAGTAATCAACGAGGGAACGGCTAGCCGCCGCTTCACTTTGCGCACGATTCTGGAAAGCATGGAAGGAAGCGTGTTGATCGTCCAGGAGGAGTCGGCGGAACTACAGCCGGGCGAATCCAAGCAATTTGAGCAGCAGCTTTCAGTAAAGAATGCTCATCTATGGCATCCGGACGATCCATACCTGCACTTCATCCGCACGGAAGTGCTGGAAGATGTGAAGATAGTCGACAGCTTCAGAACTCGCTTTGGTATCCGTCTCTTCGAAATGCGCGGTGACGATGGCTTCTTTGTAAACAAGGAGTACATCGGTTATAAGCTGAGCGGCGTGAATCGCCATCAGGATTATGCCTATGTTGGCAATGCGCTGCCGAACTCGGGCCAATGGCGGGATGCCGTCCTGCTGAGGGAAGGCGGATCAAACGTTGTGCGCGCCGCTCACTATCCGCTTGATCCGGCGTTCATGGATGCTTGCGACGAGCTCGGTCTGCTCGTTACGGTAGCTACTCCAGGCTGGCAGTTTTATAATCACGAGAATCCGATTTTTGAACAAAGAGTAATTGAAGATACTCGTGCTATGGTTCGGCGCGACCGCAATCGCCCAGCTGTATTGTTATGGGAAACCGCTCTGAACGAAACCGAAGATCAGCCAATCTCCATGCTGAAGGAGCTGCATCGGGTCGTTCACGAGGAATTCCCGTTCCCAGGCGCGTTTTCTTGTGCTGATGTTGACAGCGCTAAGTTAGCCGGATTCGATTTCTACTATCATGGAAGTATGGAAGACGAGAAATGCTCCCTCACTCGTGAGTACGGCGATGGAGGAGAAGTAGACAATTTCGGCTCCCAGAATGCCATAACCCGTGTTAAGCGTGAATGGGGCGAGCAAGCGATGCTGAATCAGGCTCGTGTTCGCGCCTATGATCTGAAATACATTTACAATACTCCGCCTAAGCGGATTGGCGCAACGCTCTGGTGCGGCATCGACCATCAGCGAGGTTACCACCCAGATCCGTTTTTAGGAGGGGTGCTCGATGTGTATCGTATGCCACGCTATTCTTATCACTTATTCAAGAGCCAATACGCTCCAGATTATAAGCTAAGCGGAATCAATACGGGCCCAATGGTTTATATTGCGCATGAGATCTCGCAGGTGTCGGGCAGTGACGTTACCGTATTTACTAACTGCGAGGAAGTTCGTCTGACCTGGCTTGGTGAAATTGTCGGCACTCTGAAGCCAGAAGAAGATACGGATGTTCCCCATCCGCCGATCGTGTTCCCGAATGTATTCGATTTCCACGAGATTTCGAGCATCTGGCGGAACAGAACGGGCCAGATCGAGATGGTTGCAGAAGGTCTGATCGGTGGAGAGGTTGTCTGCCGTGAGGTGAAAACCTACTCGGAATGGCTGGCAGGCATCAAGCTGGAAGTGGATGACGTTAACGTCGCTTTGACCGCAGACGGTTCCGACTTCGTACCGGTTCGTGCTGTGCTCGTCGACCACAAGGGTGTTCCAAAAGTGCTGGCAGACGAATACATCCACTTTGAGGTTGAAGGTCCTGCGGAAATTATTGAAGGGCAACATGTCGGTGCTAATCCGATGAAAACACAGTTTGGAGTTGCAACTGTATTCATTCGTGCTACAACGGAAGCCGGGGAAATTAGAGTGAGAGCGAGCTCTCACGGGATTAAATCGGATCAGATCGTGCTTCGTTCCACGGAGTCGGATCTACCAATGATTTTTGATCCATCTTACGCTGTAGTGGAGAATACATCGAGGCCTTCCTCAACGAAATTGAGCTTTGCTGCAGAGCAGCCAAGCGGTCCTGCCAAGCCAGAAGAAATCAGCAAGCTGGAAGAACAGGTCAAACGTCTGCAGCTTGAGCTTACAAGCAAGGAACAAGATATTATGGAATTAAAAGGAAGTCGTAAGTAATTATTGAGCTGAAGTGTAGTTCTACTTTGTAAGTTCTACACTTCAGCTTTTTTTATCTGAGGAGGTGGTTGAATTCCTAGCCTATTAATGAAGCAATTGTGAGGATGGCTGCAATTTCGGATTATTCGGATTGCTGTCTCTTCACCACGTTTCAGCCATTTATTACTGTCGATGCAGGAAGGATGTCCAGAATAATGAAAGCGCTTAAAAATAACCAGGTATTGAAATCCCAAATGAATCGGATTTTATTTACCTGAAAGCGAGGGATTTTTTTAGATGAGTAAGCGCAACTTCCGTAAAAAAGTGGCTGTTATACTGGCTGTAATGATGTTTCTATTCAGCGTGCGTTTACCGACTGACTCTATAGCATTTGCCCAGGAAGCTGCTCTATCGTCTTATCAAGCATCTACGGGATTTTCAACCGAGCAAGGGAAAAACCAATGGCGCTATCAATACCGGAGCTTCGACTCAACGGAGTTCAAAGATCTTCCCGTAAATGTCGGGAATACCTGGTGGAGAGCGAACCAGAACTGGGATTGGGGCAAAATATCGAGCAATGAAATAACCCCTGGCTCCCAAGGGGATACTTCTCGGACCTTCATAGCTCCAGATTCAGGCAGCATTAAAGTAACAGCTCCAGGGCCGATTACGATTAATCCGGGAACTTACGGCGGTGCAAGACTGAAAATTCTGAAAAATGATATACAAATTTGGCCACAAAACGGTGAATGGGAATCACTAGGAGCTAATCAATCGATCACCTTTCCCGAGCTGACGGCATCGGTTATAAAGGGAGACCGCATTTATTTTGTCGTGAATAGTGGTGCAGACCATGTAAACGGACAAGATGATGTTAAATGGGACTCAATTATCTCCTATACAGAGGTAGGAGAATCAGTTTCTCCTGTTTCAGTCACTTTGGATCAGTATGAATTGAAGATGAACGTGGATGATACGGTGACCTTAAACGCAACAGTCACACCAGAGAACGCGTCCAACAAAAGTGTAATTTGGACGTCCAGTAATCCGTCGGTGGCTACAGTTGTATATGGTTTAGTGACAGCGATTTCAAGCGGAACGGCTACAATTACCGTAACAACAATGGATGGTGGGTTGACTGCCAGCAGCAATGTTGTATCCGTAGGTTTTCCAGCATATAAGGCATCAGAAGGTTACTCAGGAGAGCAGGGCGCGAACAATTGGCGCTATCAATATCGCTCTTACAATGCTACATCATACTTAGACCTTCCCGAGTTTAGCGGGAACAGCTGGTGGAAAACATCCGGCAATTGGGATTTTGGTAGAATATCAGGAAGCGAGACGACTCCAGGCTCGCAAGGGGATACATCCCGTACCTTCATCTCTCCTGCCACCGGTACAATGATGATCAAATCTCATCCGATTACAATTCATCAGAATACATTTGATGGCGCGAGGCTGAAGATCATGAAAAACGGCACAAAAATTTGGCCCGCGAGCGGAGAGTGGGAGCCAATTGCATCGAAACAAACGATCGACTTCCCGGATATAAGCATCCCTGTATTAAAAGGAGACCGCATTTATTTCATCTCCAATAGCGGCAAAGACCGTTCCAATGGTTATGATGATTTACTTTGGGATCCAGTCATTAAGTTCACCGAAGTTGTGGATGGGGTATCTCCTACATCTGTAACGCTGGACCAGGAGACGCTGAACCCAGGAATCGGTGAAACGATTGCGCTTCATGCAACAATCGCGCCTGCTGACGCGCTGAACAAAGACCTTTACTGGTCGACAAGTAATTCGCAGGTCGCGGCGGTTGACGAGAACGGACGCGTTACGGTGAATGGCCCGGGAACGGCTGTTATTATCGTTGAGACGGCGGACGGAGCGCTGAGGGATCAAGCTCAAGTTATCGTCGATGGAGACGGCGCGCTCACGAAAGTAGAGCTGCTGTATATGGTTTCCCAGACGCTGAAGCTGCCAAGCGCACCTTATGAAGGCATTTTCAGCGATGTGCCTGCGGATAGCACTTCAGCCGATATGCTTCAGGGAGCTTATAACAATGAGCTTATCGACAGCCATCTGATCGTTGGCGGCAAGCTGAATCCGAATGCGCCGTTGACGCGTGAAGAAGCGGCATCGATTCTGATCAACGGATATAACCGTGCTATGGAAGAGGATGCGCTCCTTGGAGACATTTCCTCCTTGACCGACTTAGCTTCGATCAGCGAGTGGGCCGTAAATTACGTAAAAGCCGACAGCAAGCTGGGTATCGTCAGGACGAACGATCCCTATCCGTCCCAATTCGAGCCGCAGGCTTCCGTGAAAAGAATAGAAGCGCTCGAAATGGTGAAAAGGCTGGTTGGAGTTATGGATATCCAAGCGATGATTAATGCTGCAATTGCAGCCGGAAAAACAAAGGTGGTTATTCCACCGAACACGTACCGGATTGGTGAGGAAGCTGGGAATGTGCTCATCACCATTTCGGGTGCAAACAACTTGGAAATTGTGGCCGACGGCGTAACGGTTATCGGCATGAAGTTGACGAAGGCTCTTAATATTGAGAAAAGCAACAAAGTGAAAATCAGCGGCATGACAATTAACTATGATCCGCTGCCATTCACGCAAGGTAAAGTAAAAGCTATCGCTTCTGATTTGTCTTATCTTGATATCGAGCTTGCCGCAGGTTATCCGCGGATGCTGTATTCCCGACTTAGCATTTATGATCCTGAAACCCGCTTCCAAAAGCATGGCATCAACCATCTTTGGGGGACGACCGCACAATGGAACGATGATGGTACGGTCCGCATCAAGCTGAACGACGTTGGCCGCAACGTTGATGTCGGCGATCCGGTAACACTCGCTGGCGGACCAGGGCCTGGCGGAATTCCTCACGGAGTCACGGTAGGGGAAAGCAGTGGCATTGTGTTTGAGGACTTCACGATTCATACCGCTCCGGGATTCGGATACCTGGAAGCGGGCAGCGAGGGCGGCACGATTCTGGACGGCTTTAAGCTTATTCCGGGCCCTCCACCTCCGGGAGCTACGGAGAAGCCTCTACTCACAGCGGTATGGGACGGAGTCCAATTCAAAACGTCCAAAAAAGGACCCATTGTTGAAAACTCCACCATTTATAGCGCTGGGGACGATTCATTCAGTATTCAATCCGGAGATTATGGAGTTGTAAAAGTTCAAGGTGATGAAATCGTCATCGTGCTTCGCGACGGTAGTCAGGGCGTTAAAGCCGGCGACCGCCTGAGAGATTTTAATATTTCCGGGAATGAGGCAATTGTAGCTTCAGTCGAGAAGATCGCCAAAAGCGATGTCGGCATGGACCCGTCGCTCCTCGACAAAATCAATACGGCCGCACAGTGGACCCCTTGGAGATTTACGGAAGAAACCTACTATAAAATCAAGCTTAACGGGCAGTCACCGTTCCAACTGGAGGACTTTATTTTCAGTCCGGATCGGATGGGCAACGGATTTATTTTCAGAAATAATGATGTTTACAGCCCGGGACGCGGGATGCTGCTGAAAGCTGGTGACGGCTTAATTGAAGGAAATACTTTCCGTGGCGGAGACAAAGCTATCATCGTTTCTCCGGAAGTCGTTACGGATAGTCATGCTGGAGCAGGGAGTAATCTGATTATCCGCAACAACAAAATCATCGGCACGGGGTATCATCATTATATGCCTTGGTCCGATCAATCCGGATCAATCGGATTTGCAGCCGGCAACATAACAAGCGAATTGGCCTTTGACAACATTTTGATTGAAGGCAACACATTCGATAACGTTAACGGACTTAATCTGAATTTGAGCAGCGTCAGCAATGTTACCGTTAAAAACAACAAGTTCCTGAAAACTCATTTGACGGAGCCAAACAACAATGGAGCTGACAAAGGTATCGATCCTACGTCCGTTATCCTTGTGAAAAATGCGGAAAATGTAACCTTCTCGAACAACATCATCGACCGTATGGGTGTTTACTCCACGCTTCCGGTTAATGTACAGAATCCTGCTAGCGGAATTACGGGTGTGGATACGGGAGTTACACTTGTAAATCCTGCACCGTTGAACACTCTGTCCGAGGTGAAGCTGTCGGTCGATTCTCCGAAGCTTCAGCCGGAAAAAACGGCCACCGCTCGTGTGTCCGGCAAGCTGAGCAGCGGCGTTCCGACTTCCTTGATCGGTGCGGTCGTAACGTACACCTCCAGTAAACCGGGAGTAGCAACGATAGACGCAGGAGGCAAGATTACTGCGTTAACCGTTGGCAGCACTGTTATCAAAGCAACGGTGAAATGGAATGGATTCACGGTTCAAGCGCAGGATGTGACCGTTAAAGTTGCGCTTCCGCTTTATACCGGAGCACCGGGCAAGCCGGTTCTTTCCAGCAACATCGCCCAGGCGAACGGCTTGAAAGACGGCAATTACACCGTCACTATGAATATGTGGTGGGGCAATAACGGAGATGTTCTCAAGCTATATGAAAACGGCGTTCTCATCAGCATGCAAGCGCTGGACGATGCATCTCCAAATGCTCAAAAAGCCAAGGTGGATGTAAAAGGTAAAACAAATGGCACTTACACGTATACGGCTGAGCTGATCAACTCTCTCGGCATGACGAAGAGTGATCCGCTTGTCGTAACCGTTACGGATGCTGCTCCAGGTAAGCCAGTTCTTTCCCATGATAACTGGGATGGCGACGGCAGCTACAAAGTGACCATGAACATGTGGTGGGGCACAAACGGCACGGAGTACCGTCTCTATGAGAACGGAGTTCTGATCGAGACGAAAGCATTGGCTGCGGCTTCGCCGAATGCGCAGCAAGCGATAAAAGCTATTGCCGGCCGTGCAATTGGTGTGTACGAATACCGCATTGAATTGGTCAATGCAGCCGGTGTCACCTCTAGTGAGGTGTTAACCGTGAAGGTAACGAAAGGCAAAAAGGCAAATTAGTAGTAAGCGGGACTTTAACGGCCTCTAAGGAATATTGATAGGTCGTTAAACGATTCTTTGTAGGTGCAAGCCTCTTATTCTCTTTCCAAACATGAGGCTTGCTTTCTCCCAAATTTTAGTTATAATGATCTCAATTGAAGTTTTTCCATTCTATTGGAACCGGGAAGCACCCGTTCGCAGTTTATTCTGCGACGGGTGCTTTTTTGTTTTGCAGATCCTTTTTATAACGATATGGAAAAAGTTTGCTTTTTGGTCGATATTAGAAAATAAACTCTAATGGAGGAATTTAGATGAGGAAAGTAATTAAAGGCATTACGGCTAGCTTAGTCCTATTGCCGGTTCTTGCAAGTAGCTCTCAACAGGTTCATGCCGCTACAGCAGAGAAAATTATTCCAACCACTCATCCGATCATCGTAACTTATAACGCTCGCCAAATGGATCTTTTAGGAGCGAAAGCAGATTTAAAAGGTGGAAGTGTATATGTTCCCCTTAGAGGAGTCGCGCAAGCCATGGGAGCCTCTGTTCAATATTCTGATGGCAAAGTAACACTCTCGAAAGAAGCAAACAGTGTTGAGCTTAAAGCCGGTTCTAAAATCGCTACTATAAATGGGAATGATATAAATTTTGCTCAGCCTATGTATAGCCAAAACGGAAGAACAATGGTTCCACTAAGACTTATTGCAGAGGCTTTTGAAGAAAAAGTCGAGTGGGATGGAGAGCTGGATTATGTATGGATTGGTAATAAGGAGGTTCCTGACATCGAAACGATAATAAAACCTAAAAGCATTGATCCTATTAAAGTATATTTTAAAGGATATGAAAGGTTACTAACTTCGTATGTGGATGGAAGGATGGTTAATTTGGATGAGATGATGCTTTTTTCAAAAAGAGATTTCCCATTGAAGGTGAATGGTATTACTTATTATCGAATTAATATTGTTAAATCAAACAAAAATAACGCTTATTTACGCTCAATTTCTAACGTTCCGAATTCGGGGGTTTCATATCTTGTTGGTAATGGAGATGTTAGATTAAGATCGGACGTAAAACCATTCCGAGTGAAGGACTCTAGCTATACTATTCAGTACATACCGATAGCATCTAGACAGGATTATTCTAAAGGATTTACAGACTGGGGAAAGTTCAGTTATGAAGATATTGATTATATTCAAATTAGAAGAGATTATCATTTCGCCCTCATTTTCGATTTATTGAATTAAGAGGTGAAAAATTGAAGACTGTTAAAATACAAAAAAAACTGTTTTCTATATCGTTAATAGTGTCG
The DNA here is from genome assembly GCF_002233675.1 of Paenibacillus herberti. GTDB lineage: Bacteria > Bacillota > Bacilli > Paenibacillales > Paenibacillaceae > Paenibacillus_O > Paenibacillus_O herberti. The sequence continues at coordinate 716,707 of NZ_NMUQ01000003.1, forward strand.
ATTATATTTACTTTCTTGCCCATGAATTTAGTTGGTGTCATTAGTGCAGAACCTGCAATTGGAGGGAATGCACATATAGTTTTGGTTAAGGATAACGCAGACCCTTCTAACAATAAACGATATGCTGTTGGCTTTATGTATATTGATATTTGGAGTAACTCAGCAGGTGAGTGGACAACCTATGCTAAACAACAAAAGAACGTAGAGATATCTGCCAATTATAATTTTTCGTTTCCGGGTAGAACTGTTAAGAACGTTAGTGTAAGACAATTTGATATTCTTAAAGATTCTAGTTATTTTGATAAATCTAGACCAGGAGATGAGTTTTCCACTTTCAAGGATTGGATAGGAACAACCAGGACAGATCCAATTACTAGTGATAAAAGTGGTATAGGCTCTAGCTCTATCTCATTCAGGACATCAATTCGGGGGGATTTAGACGCAATTGAACCTTATGACATTATTGTCAATGAAAATGCTTGTGGCAGCTGTGCTCCTAAAGTTCAAGGATTACGATACTACTATCCTGTTATGTTTATGATTGAATTAAACGGCCAGTTTCAAACTAGCAGTTACACAAATGATGGTGAAAGTTTGAGTTCTGTTTTCCCCTCCCAGACTTTAGAAATGATTGGAGGAAGTTCATACTCCGGCAAACCTCCAAAAACGAATAGCGAATACGAATATGTAGGCTATAAAAAATCAACAACAATTGATCCTCCATCAGGATCAATCATCCCCGGAATTCCACCATCATTTGTGTATGATGGAAACTATGATAAGTATACTTTATTCCTATATTACAAGAGGAGTGGTGGAGAACCCACAGTTGGCGAAGTAAACATCCGACACATGGTACGCATCGGCCCTAAAGGCACCTATGAAAGTCGATTTGAGGACAGTCAAGCAGCCGGTCCATTGCCCTACACCAAAGCATATGCATCAGAAGCTTCCTACGGAAAGCTCTTAGGTTCCAGCCTCTCTTATTCAAGTTATGCCAACTCGCCTACAAGTAATACAACCCAGCAAGTGAACCTCACCATTGCGCAATTAAAAGCGTATATTACGTTCTTTTATGAAGAGCCTCCTAAATCTTTCACTGGCGACTTCGACGTCATCAAGCCCAAGATTGCTTATCGTGAAACATTCTCCCTCAAGCCCAAAAATATTGCCCTTAATCAGTGTTCATACGTTTCTCATAAATGGCAGATCAAGCAAGGGATGTTTACATACACAAGTCCAGATCAGAATAATTACACAGAAGAGACATCTTATCCTTTCTCGAAGTGGCCCTCCATCTTGGGAGTTGGAAGTTATCAGGTGTTTATGATCTTAAAGACAAGCTGTGGTGAAATTACGGTAGGGCCTAAGCCACTTGAGATTAATGGTCCAAGTAGCAATAAACCACCCATACTCCATATTGGATTTGTCGACCCGAATGGAGATCCAACGAAACCTCTATCACAAGCATATGAAGGCCAAGTGCTCAACCTGGTACTAATCAATAACCCAATGATTCCAACCCCATCCGATCCGGATGGAGACAGCATCGAATTTCGAGGATTTGGATTCTCCTCAGCGGATCAAGAGTTTATTCGAAATATTCCTTCTAAATATGGCGGGGAGACCATGATGTGGGAGTATACCAACCTAAAGATGGATAGCCTAGGATACTTCAAAGTAGAGGCATCACTGGCCGATCAATGGGGAGCGGTTACAACTGCGTTCACTTCAATTACTGTAGTTCCGCCGAATCCGGTAGCAAAGATCATTGGTCCCACACAGGTGAAGCAAAATCGGCCATTGAAGGAGCCATTCAGTTCTAAAAACAGCTATAGTCCCATCAAAGGGCGGGCAATTGACCATACTCGTGACGAATGGATAGGGGATATACGGACAGTATATGACAAACCTGGCGAGATCGACATCAAACTGAATGTGTATGACACGCTCGGTCTTAAATCGCTCGAACCAGCAGTACATCAGCTTACGATTTTGGAAGATATGCCGCCTGTGCCAAGACTGGAATTTTCCACACCGACGTTACGGAATATGTTAGTTTCTTTCAAAAATACATCCTATTCTCCCGACGGAGATACCATTGTTGAGAATAAAGTTACCTATCGCTATGACTACAACAATAATGGAACTTTTGACGATGAAGCAATACAAGCAATCACAATGCGCGGTGATCAAACCTTTGATTTCAAAGCAGCGAATGTTGGGAAGTACCAGTTCATCGTTTATGCAAAAGAAGACTACGGCAAGGATGGGAGTAAAAGTTTCATTTTGGAAGCGATCAACGACTCGCCAACCGTTTCCTTTGATATAACATCGGAATCGATCTCTCCTGAGCCTATTGTACCCGTGCCGATGCGGGGCAATATTGTAGCTAATTGGAACAACAGCGATTTCTACAAAGATAACAAAACTAGCAGCTGGGCTTATAACACATCAAACGGCGCCTTGTCCTTGTTATTCACCTCGTTTAAGCGAAATTCACTATCCTTTGGTCCGAATCCGGGAAGTACATTCGTCTTTGACAGTGGAAGGATTCCCTCGGTAGACAGTGAATATAGTGGTGCCAAAAGCTTAGGGAACGGATATTTTGCAGTAGAGTCAGGTGATAATCAGATGGGATACAACATTTACAGATTTGAGAAAGGTTCCTTCACTAATATGGGATTCAGAGCATCATCGAGAATATATGGAGTTGATTACGGAAGAGGTATTGTTTATACGGCCGACAACTGGGTTTGGGGCGATGGCGATCGAAGGTTCAAGTGGTACTACATGGATAGCTTTATCAATCCGGCCGGCCAGCCGTTTCGATACTCTGACTTTATTATCGTGGATGGAGCTATAGTATTCCGCAGCTGGACTTCTAATGGGACCATTCTAGCAAACGGAATTGCGGGCAAGTTCGCCGATTATTTTTATACTCACCGATACGATGGTTACGATAACTATGATCATCAACGGATTTCCGTCAATTGGGACGGCTCAAGTTCAATCCAACACTACGATAGAGCACCAGGGGATGTAAATTCATTTTATGGTGAAGGATCGAAAACCGCGCCGAATAACAAAATGCAGTATATTTTCAATAATAGTAGGTATTCTGATATTCCTTCTGGAGCCTACTCGGGGGTCTCGTTGTGGGATCCTGATACCGAGCAAGTTTTAAGTGGATTTAATGCCTATAATGATACTGCAGCCGTTCGGACATTGGATGGTTTATGGGGGTTAACGAGCTCCGATATTTTGAATATGCAAAATAATACAGCTACTAGAAATGTGATGGGATACGATGTCTCCAACCCTACATCTGTTATTACATGGGATAACATTGCACTAGGCTACAGCCCATCGTTAAAAAAGATCAATTCGGATGGATCACTCAGCTCATCTCCAGGAGCGTTCGGTTTCAGAGGTGCGCTTGATAACAGCAACCACATGTACTTTATGTCTGGATCTTCACTGAAAAAATCAGATGTAAATACAGGCCAGCTGTGGGATTTAAGTAATGGGCTTGGTTTATCAGACGATACCTGGATAACTTTAAACGATGATGGGTCGATAACGGCTTACGAAAGAGATCAGGGCAGTTATGGAGTTTATAGCGGAAGAACACTGATTTTTTATGATCCCACTTCTTCTAATAGAAAGAAAACTAAATCGGTCTCAACACACAATCAACTGTTAGGAACAATTAAGCTGAAAAACGCTTCGTATAACTTTAAGCTGAAGATGAACATGTCCACGGGAAGTGCAGAAATATTCTCTGGATTCAGTTTTGCCGCTCAGGATCATCGAAATATGTATCGAGTGGAGATGAACCGAAAGAAGATCCAACTAGTAAAAGTAGCAAGCGGTAATAGAACTGTCATACAGAGTGCAGATTATCCATTTTCCTTAAACCAATCATATTCCATCAAGGTACAGTATTTGGACAATAAGATTAAAGTGTACGTAGAGGGTACGCCCGTTATCGACAAAATGGACGACACATTTAACAACGGTGGGACATTTGGTCCATTTGCCGAGATTCCAAAAACCGAATTTTTCAATATGAGCTATTCGGATCTCACGACACTCAGCTCCTCTACGATTCTAGATGGAGTAGCCATCGTCGATACGGATATCATTTATACCATTAGGAACGATGACACGGAGAAGGATCCATTCATCAATGCCAGAACGTCATGGAGATATGATCAGCTTAACCAGAAATTTCTGGATGCCGGTGATGGCAAATCAGGAGCTTCTATTCATAGTGGGAAAAGTTACACGACTCCAATAACTAGATTGGACAAAGTCGGATTGTACAGGGTTACTTATAAAACGACAGATGACCCTAATTCAAATTTCCTGCATCCGCGAATGGAGTTTGAGGGGTACAGGAAAGAATCCAACACATTTGTGAGAGATGTGATCGTTCATCGAAAGCCGATCTCTGATTATGATCTTTCTATCGCGTCAAACGGAACCGTGCTCTGGACCGATCGAAGTAGAGACGTGGACCGCTATTTGAATGCAGGGCATTATTCGACGGAGAATACGGGAATTGATTATGTTCGGACAAAAGGAATATTGGAGAAAAAGTTCTATTATATTTCTCCGTCCGGGAAGTTCGTTAGGAGCAAGCTTGTTTCTCCAGACGAGATAGGAGAATACACCATTGGGCTAGCCGTTAAAGACGAGTATGAGGCATGGAGTAATTACGTTGAAAAGACCATCTACATTGGCAGCGTACCACAGCCTGACGAGCCGCCACATGCAGGATTCAATCTCAGCGACACCGTTGCTTATCGAGGAGTTCCCGTCAGCATCGACTCCATAGCGTGGGATAAGGAGGATGGTGGACGTACGAACCTGCCACATGACTACTTTATTCGTAATCTTGGTGGAGGTACGGAGATTATGGCTTCCCAGAATAGAGAGAGATGGACAAAGGAGTTCTCTTCTATTGGTACATTCCGAATTCGACAAGTAGTGGAAGACAGGCTGGGTCAAACAGATACGGTATCTAGAAACGTGCAAATCGTTAATCGAATTCCGACGGCTACGATCTATGTGCCTTCATCAACTGATCAGAACCGTCCGGAGAAGTTAATGGAGTTAAGGCCTATGTTTAAGTGGTCTTACGGTGATGGAGATGCGGATCCACAGTTGAGATTTCAGGTGAGGATCTATCGCTACGGTGGTAGCTTGCTTCATGATTCCGGCATTAAGAGCGGGAATGCATTGCTATATACACCTAGCGAGGATTTGCCGGAAAATATCAATCTGTATATCATCGTTCGGGTCTATGATGGCTATGATTGGGGAGAGAGCGCTCCGAAGTACTTTTTTATTGAAACGAACCGACCACCAGTGGCAGATTTTGATTGGACACCCAAGCCGGTTTATGAAGGAGACACTGTCTATCTTATAAATCAATCAAATGATCCGGATGGAGATCTATTAAATGAAGCATGGGTCATTGAAGATCCTTATGGCCAAGTTAGGAGTTATCAAACGACCCCAGTTGTGTATCAGGCTATTCCGGGACAGTATAAAGTCCGACTTACCGTCAGCGATGGAAAAGCTCAGGCTATGATGGCAAAATCCATCACTGTTATTCCGCTCCTTTTAGAGGCGGATGTAGAGCATACTGTCGATTGGAAAAGCATTCACAACAATGCAGGTCATGAAACAACGAATAATCCGAAGGATTTTTATGCGGGAGAAAAGCTGATTGTTCATGGGTATCCCGTGCCAGCTTCAGTAACTCAAGTCACTGTAACGCTTGATGCCATAGGAAAAGCTGGAGACAGGCTTGTAACAAATAGCGTTCTTGAGCCACTACGGATAAACCAACATTATACGGGAGAGCTTTATGATGAAAGATGGGGAGATCTGACTTCGGGTCTAGATAAGGGCTTGTACACTCTTAATTTTGAAGTACTCTATCAGAACGGTGTCCGGAAAACAGCCGATGTTCAGATTCGGATTATCGGCTTTGCTCAAGGCGTTGCAGGAGTTCATCGAAAACAGTAAAAATTCAGACATATCAAGGGCTGACGATGTTTTTAAAAAACTTGAAGGAAATTGTCGTACAGCCCTTGACGATGTCTAAAGGCTTGTGTTAAATTAAATCTCGCCGCTTCGAGCGGGCTGCAAATAACTGAATGTTGAACAACCTGATTGAAAGGTTCTCAAAAAAAGTACTTGCAACCGAGTAGGCGAATGTGGTATATTATGAAAGTCGCCGCTTGAAAGCGATATGGAAATTTGTTCTTTGAAAACTGAACAACGAGTGAAGCAAGTCAACGTTATAAATGAGCAAGTCAAACACCTTGAAGCTT
>NZ_NMUQ01000004.1:0-179982 GCF_002233675.1 Paenibacillus herberti
ACCAGGGAAATTCAGAGCAATCCTAAGAACAAGATCGAATAAGAGGTGTCTTGTCCATAATAAGGGGTTTTAACCGGTAAAAGCATTTCGTTTTGTTTATTCACTACGATCATGCAAGCTCCTGCCATTATCAGCGGCCTTGATCCTACAATTTGCCTTAAATCATGTATGTACCCCATTTTTCTCCCTCCTATTGAGTTACTTTCAAATCAATGTTTCATTCAAATGTACATTGTTCTTCAGTATATTTTGTACTCTAGCGATTGTCTCTTTTCCTTTAGGCAAAACAGCAATTCTATTGAGTAATACCCATCTTAAACATGCTATTGCCTCAAATAACTCTATTTCTTCTTTAGTATATCTACTTAAAAATGCTGAACGATAGACATCGCCGTATCTTTGACTAACATATATGCTGATTAATACAATTGACCAAGCAATATCATATCTTGGATCGCCCAATTGCCCATTCGTCCAATCAATGATTGTATACCTTCCTTCAATCTCTAAAATGTTCCCTAGATTATAGTCACCGTGAATTAGTTTATCTTGTTTCATATGACTAATATCCACAAGTTGTTTAATTAATAAATGAATGTCTTCATGCTCTTCAATTTCTGAGTAAAAATAATTTATAAAATCATGCTTATTGAATAGCGTATCCTCTAAACAATTCAATGGGAAATCATGAATGCTAGTTAGAATCTTTGCAAGACTAATTAGTTTAGACTCGTTTATTTTTGTGACAGCTGCTCCATTAAAACTCATTAACAACACTGAATTAGCTTCTTTATCTAAACCCCATCCATATGGTTGTGATACTGGTAGGCCTTCATCATATAGTGTTTTCAATAACTTGAATTGTTGTTCAATATTTGGTTTTGAAGACCTGTTCCATACTTTCAATACAAAACAGCTTTCCTCTAAACAAACTTTTGTTACCTCTGCCTCAAGCCCTGAATCTAAAGGAACTAAGATTAATTTATTTCTATTTTCTAAAAGTGTATTCACCACCTTGCTTTTAACTTTCCAATCAATTTCACTAATTGAATTCATGTTTTGCCGCCCTTTCGTGGCCATGATTCCACAGAGTTAGTTAATAAGTCAGCTTTTCATTTCAAAGTGCCTAGTTATATTCATCTCAATAATTATTCCACTTCCACCTTAAACGCGTAAGAAGCAGAATCTCCTGATGCCCAGCGGCCACTAAATTCATAATAATAGACGCCCGGTTTATCCGGCATTTGAAAAATCAGGCCTTTATTTGAAGATTTCTCTGGTTTATTTTCTCTAAACAGGGTCAGCCCGATCTCTTTTGGGTCTTTTCCAGGAAAGCTCGCGGTCAGCTCCTCACCCTTCTGTACGATGTCAGGCTCGTTATCTTTAAGCATGGTATCCGGTACGGCATAATCCGCACAAACATTCCCCCAGCAGTAACTACTTTGGTAAACCTTGATGATTCCACTTTCCGAGCTGATCTGGGGCAAAGGTGGCTCACTATCTCCTCCAAGCACACTCATCGAGCATGCAGAGAAAAGCACTACGGCGAGAATAAGAGCTACTGTTAATCCAAGACAACGTTGAAACTGCTGAGACCTGTACTCATTCGGATCTGCTGCCTTTTTTCCTATTCCCATGCTAAGCCCCCTCAAGTTCCAAAATTTTCCCTTCTACTAAACGAAATTTTCTTACTTTAGGTTGCTTGATGAATTTCTCATTAACTCCATAAAAGTTAGTTGCACATTTTTTGTTACCGGGTTATACTGTGACTATTCCAAACACACTTCAATTTTCGAGGAGAGATTATTCATATGTCTAACATTCTTTTTGTCAAAGCAAACGACCGTCCAGCAGAGCAGGCTATCAGCGTACAAATGTACAACACCTTCCTTGACGCATATAAAAGTGCCAACCCTACAGACACTGTAATTGAGCTTGATCTTTACACGGAAATCCTTCCTTTCTACGGCAATACGGCTATCACTGGCATGTACAAAGCCGCTCAAGGATACGAACTGACAGCTGAAGAGCAAACAGCAGTTGAGCTCGTTAACAAATACGTGAACCAGTTCCTCGAAGCAGACAAAGTTGTTTTTGCTTTCCCGCTCTGGAACTTCGCAGCTCCAGCTCCACTGGTCAACTATGTGGGCTACCTGGCGCAAGCCGGCAAAACGTTCCGTTACACAGCTGAAGGTCCACAAGGCCTCGTAACTGGCAAAAAAGCAATCCTGCTTAACGCTCGTGGCGGCGTCTACTCCGAAGGTCCAATGTCCGAAATCGAAGCTGCTATCCGCCCTCTCAAAGGCGCACTCGGCCTGTTCGGAATCCAAGCTGAAGAGCTTGTTATTGAAGGCCACAACCAATTCCAAGACCGCACGCAAGAAATCCTTCGCGATGGTTTGGACAAAGTTAAAGCAGTAGCAGCAGCATTCTAAGCTAACGCCCATACGTTTCGAGAATAGCCCTGCGGTCCTAGCGACCGAAGGGCTTTTTTCGTCCGTTTTAAGCGGGAAACTTTACACAGTTGACGATTATTGGTTACATGATAGAAGGGATCGCTTTTTCACATAAGTCATAAATGAGACAGGCATATTGAACACTCCCACCACCTATAGAGGTGGGGGATTCTTGCGAACAGAGAAGCAACCCTCTCTTTTTTAGCAAGCGATCTCTGCGGTTCCCGCAGTTCAGTTGACGTCACCCAACAAGCAAACGAAGACCTTCTTGCAGGATGTTCATACTGGCATTATGATCTCGGTCATGCTGCTTGCCACAATCGGAACAGCTCCATTCCCGTATGCCCAGCTGCTTGACTTCGGGATTGCGGAACCCGCAAACATGACACAGTTGGCTGGATGGATAGTTTTTCGCCACGACACTTAACTGGCGGCCATACCAAGTTGCCTTATAGGTCAACATCGCGCGGATCGTTGCCCAACTGACTTCCGCGATCGACTTGGCTAGCTTATGATTTTTCATTAAGTTCGTTACTTGCAAATCTTCCAAACAGATCGTTTGGTTTTCACGAATCCATTTGGTCGAGAGTTGGTGCAGAAAGTCCTGCCGACAGTTGGTGATTTTCTCATGTATACGAGCGATCCTTTGCTTCGCTTTTTGATAATTCGATCCGCCTGGTGTACGCCTAGATAAGCGACGTTGCCAAAACGCCAGTTTCTTTTCGTACGCGCGGAGGTGTTTGGGATTCGAAATGACCTCTCCGTTACTACAAACCGCAAAGGATTTGATGCCTAAGTCAACGCCAAGGACGGTGTCCAATTCCGGAAGAGGTTGTATGTCCACTTCGCATAGAATCGAAACAAAGTAGTTGCCGCTTGGGTTCTTCCTAATCGTAGCCGATAGGATTCGGCCCTTCACCTGTCTGGACTTAGCAAAGCGGATCCATCCCAGCTTCGGCAATTTTAAACGCTCGCCTTCAATGGCGATATTACCGTTTGTATATTTAGTGGTATAGCTTTGTACAGGATTCCGTTTCGATTTAAACCTTGGGGCCTCGTTCTGTTTCTGGTGAAAACGTGAAAAGGCATCCGCCAGATTCCGAACGGAGGATTGCAAGGCAATGCTGTCCACTTCTTTTAACCAGGGAAAGATGCTCTTAAGAGGCGGAATTCCCGTGGCGCAAGCGTGGTAAGATCGTGCTTTCCCTATCTCGGCTTGATTCCACTTATCCAGGAAATGGTTGAAGACGAAACGGGCGCAGCCAATCGTTTTCTGGATGAGCACGATTTGCTCTTGAGTCGGATAGATGCGGAAGCGAAAAGCTTTATGATGGTACAACCACCTTTCACCTCCGGTCCTCGAATTTGTTTTTATTTTAGCACGTATGTTCGGTTTTTACATCAAAAAAACACCGTTTCAACTCCCCCTTGTAGAAGAGGGAGTTGAATCGGCTATTTCAAGATAAAATGTGCAGCCACAGCACCTGAAAGGACTCCATATGTATCTGTTATCCCCAGCATTAGCTCAAGATATTGTCGATCGTATGATGAAGGACATTCCGTATAACATCAACATTATGAATGAACGCGGGGTTATTATCGGCAGCGGCAATGCAACACGCATTGGTACGGAACATAAGGGCGCCGTTAAAGCATTAGCTAGCGGTCAAATGGTTGAGGTGTGGGAGGATAAACAGAATGAAAAGAGGGGCACCAATGAGCCGATTGTAATCGGCAATGATCGGATCGGCGTTATTGGCATTTCCGGTAACCCGGAGGAAGTGCGTCCTTTTTGCAATATTGTACGAACGACCGTGGTGCTGCTGATTGAACAGGGACTGGCGCTGCAGACGATGCAGAACGAAGCCAATCGCAAAAGAGCTTTTCTTGAAGTTCTGCTCCATCATCAGGGGCCATATACACAAAAATTGAAAAAGGAAGCTCTAGCTTACGGGCTCGATCTATTGCTTCCCACGACAGTGGTATACGCCCAAGATCTCGATGTTTCCAATCTTCTTCAACCCAATGTACTCCTTTTGCATCCTGCCTTTATGATCGAGGACGATTGCTGCATGATCCTGGTCCAGGACGTCAAAGAAGTCAAAACTGTGCTTAAACAGCTGCTTCAAACTTACTCGAAAGTTAAGATAAGTGTATCCCGTCATGAAGTTTATATTGCCGACGGCTACGATCAGGCGAGAGGTGCTATGAATGTATGCCGCGCCCTTAAGCTGCCTCAGAAGATTACTTTATATGAAGAAACTGAATTCCTCGTGGAGCTGAGTCAGTCGGAGTTGTCGGGCTCTGTGCAGCTCATTACGAAGCTGGAGGATAAAGAATCAGCCGATTTGCTGGACACATTAAGGACATTCATTTATCACAATGGAAGCATGTCTGCAACCTCTGCTGAGCTAAATATTCACCGGAATAGCCTGCAGTATCGGCTCAAACGAATTCATGATTTAACCGGGAAAGATCCCCGTAATATGCTCCAGTTATTTGAATTAATGAATGGAATTCTAATGCGATATAAATAAAAAGAAAAAGCACTCACGGCTTTTTATAATACTATCCCCTTACGGTAGACAGTGAAAAAAGAGTTCATGTGATCATGGATCCCACACTGTTGAACAGAGGGGATTTTATTATGCCTCCACCCCCACCAACTACCATTATTAGTTATAAATAGAAACAAATTGGATTGAGAATGCGTCTAACCTATCATAATACAAGTGGAGGTGCATGATTGATGAAACGTGTCGTAAAAATCGGTTTGGCAGGTTTACTGCTCACATCTGTATTTGGTGCCGGCGCTTACGCTGCAACAACTGCCCCAAAAATGTTCGTACACGGCAATCTGGTTAAAACGGATGCGGCCCCTAAAATAATTAACGGAACTGTTTATGTGCCACTTCGCGCAATATCGGAAGGGCTTGGGGTCGATATCCAGTGGGATAATAAAAAGAAGACGGTTTATGTTAACTCCGATCCCAACTTTCAAAAGGAGACGAGTACTGATCTTTATGTAGGTGATCGGAATCTAGCTTTCCGATGGATTATGGGGTATGACGAAAGGGAATATAAGGATATTCTAGCTTTAGTCACACCTGATTTCAAAACAGATCTTTACGATCATCCTAGCGGCCTCCCTACTGGAGCATGGGGTAGCGTAAGTATTGTAGATATACGTCCTTTTGAATCGACAAATACTACTATGACCGTCCGTATTGTAAAGCGAGTCCCCTTCATGGATGAGTATAAAGTAAAAATGGAGGATTGGAAGTTTACATTTTCTGGACCAAATAAAATTAAGTCTGTCATGATTGTGCCGAAATCAACCAAGTATTTTGACCGATACACGTTATTCCCGGGAGCAACATTCGGAATATAGGTATTCATAAAACGGAGAATTACCGCAGCACCTCTTCGGAGTGGACGCTTCCAGAAAAAATGCGGCGACCGCTCACCGGTTGAGTACCGAATCGCAGTCGCCGCATAATTGCTGCTCTTATTATACGGTCTAATTGACGGGAGAAAGATCATTCAACAACTTAGTTTTATCAATCTACCAACATTCTCGGCTGCTCTTTCTACGTTTTTCGGCCCTTCTTTCAGTAGCTTTTCAAGATCCGAAGCGCCGGGTACGATGCCGAATATCGCATCAATTCCCTCCTCATACAGAACCTCTGCGCCTTCACCGATATAACCTGCCAGGGCAATGACTTTTTTGCCTTCCTGCTTAGCGGCTTTTGCTACGCCATGGGGCGTTTTGCCGAATTTGGTCTGAGCGTCCATCCCGCCTTCACCGGTCAGAACGTAATTTGCGGAAGTTAGCTTTTCGCGAAGCCCCGTATAGTTAATTATAATATCAATGCCCCGTTGAAGAGTCGCCTGCGTGAAAATAAGCAGTCCGGCACCAAGGCCCCCCGCTGCGCCAGCGCCTGGAACATCGCGGACATCTTTGTTCAACTGTTCGTTGACGACAGCTGCGTAATGGGCCAAGCTGGCGTCCAGCTTAAGCACCATCTCGGGTGATGCACCTTTTTGCGGGCCGAATATATGGGATGCTCCCGTTGGTCCGCATAGCGGATTCGTAACGTCGCAAGCAACGATGATTTCAACTTCGGCCAACCGAGCATCCAGTGCGCTAATATCCACCGTTGCCAGCTCTCCAAGACTGCCGCCTCCCCTTGGGAGCGTGTTGCCGCCCGCATCCAGGAACTTGGCGCCAAGCGCTTCTGCCATTCCAGTCCCGCCATCATTTGTAGCGCTTCCGCCAATTCCGATGATGATCTTTTTGATGCCTCGATGGAGACATTCCTTGATGAGCTCCCCTGTGCCATACGTAGACGTGATCAGCGGATTCCGGGTTTCCTTCGTGACGAGTTGAATGCCGCTTGCCGAAGCCATCTCGATTGCAGCGGTCATTCCGTCGCCCATAATGCCGTATTTAGCGATGACTGGCTGGCCGAGCGGTCCCGTGACTTCCTTTTCCAAAAGCTTGCCGCCGGTTGCATCAACAAGAGACTGGACCGTACCTTCACCGCCATCTGCCATAGGGACATGGATGTAACTCGCTTCGGGGAACGCTTTGCGAAGACCAGCTTCCATGGCCACACAAACTTCTTTTGCCGTCATGCTTTCTTTGAAGGAATCGGGTGCAAGTAAAAAGGTTGGTTGTGTCATTAAATCACCTCATAATAGAATTTATTAGAGTAAAAATCCGTAAAGCAGCGTCGAAACGACCGTCATTGTTCCACCGACGATGGCTTCATATGGAACGAGTCCCATCCGTTGTTTGATCGTCATATACATACTGCCTGCCGATACGTGGAAGTAGTTGCCTTGCGGCAAGGAGTCGATTACGGTAGCTCCGGTGTGTACCATCGCTGCTGCTGCGAGCGGTGCTGTGCCCATGTTCAAAATGGCTTCGCCAAACGATCCCGTCGCAAGAATAACTCCCGTAGAAGTGGACGCTGTTGCGGCGGCCATCAGGATGCCCGCGATTGGAGCCAGGAAAGTGCCGGAAATGCCGGCTGAGTCAATGATACTTACAACTTGTGTAGACAGATCCGAATTAGAGATCAGGCCGGCAATTCCCCCTGCGCCAAGCAGGATGAGCACGGTTGCAGTCATTTTATTGAGACCAGACGCGGAGTAATCTAGGATTTTGCTGGCTTTGCCCATTGCCAACATCCCGATGATGCCTGCGATTGGCAGAATGAACATGGCGTCTACTTTAAAGCTTTCCAAGAAGCCTATGCCGAGAATAGCTCCAATCGGGTTAAGCATAAGCAGTACAACCGCTACAAGTGGTGCAACAATCGCTGTTTTGAGCGGAGGATGCTTGGATGCATCTTCCGTTTCCTGATTCATCGCTTCTTCGTCGGTGACCATGATGCCTTTCTTTTTGAGCAAAGAAGCTACGAGAACGGTTACAGCAAGTCCGAACACCGCCGGAATAAAACCCGCCATCATCACCTGGCTCAGTTCAAGATTAAATCCGTTTGCTGCTGCAATTGTATTGGGATTTGGAGAAATAATATTACCGGCTTTGCCGCCTCCTGAAAGCGCAAGCAAAAGTGCGATCTTGGATATACCCATTTTGTTACCAACAGACAAGGCAATCGGCGCTACAATGAGAACGGCTACAGGAATAAATACTCCGACTGCGGTAATGATCATAGTTGCTAGCGCAAGCGCCAGAATGGCTTTGCCGCCGCCGAATTTCTTGACGATTGCTTTTGCTATCGTTTCGGCCGCTCCTGATTCCATCATCACTCCCGCCAGTACACCGGCTGCGAGCACGCGCAATACAGTACCCATGACACTTTGAGTGCCGCTGATTAACACTTTAATCGTTTCATCCAGGTTAGCTCCGCCGATCAATGCCCCGACGATTGCTCCTAGAAATAACGCATACACTGGATTCAGCTTTCTCAAAATAAGGATGATCGCAAGGGCAAGTCCAGCAAGCGCCCCGATCCAACTGATTGTTAATCCGTCCATGATGTCTGACCTCCTCGGCTAAACTGTATCTCGAAATCTTGAATACGCTTTCAGTATAGATAGATTTACAGAAAAGATATATTGAAGATCGGACGATATTTATTGTGCAAATGCACAAAAAGGCTTCTCTCAACCGGACTGAATCCGGAGAGAGAAGCCTTTTGTTGAGTTCGATTACAGTCCGAGCTTGCCCATCAGATTGAATACGGCTTGAGCGCTCTCCGCACGGTTCGCGGATGCATCAGGAGCAAACTTGCCGCTCTCATGCCCCTTCATCAGGCCGAGGGATAGAGCCTCTTGTACTTCTTTTACCGCCCAAGCGGACACTTCTTTTATGTCCTTCAGTACCGGAGCAGCGGCAGAATTAGAGGATCCCTGCTGCGCTCCGTAAGCACGAACGAGCATAAGCGCCATCTCTTCGCGGGTGATCGTAGCATTCGGCAGGAAGGTTTCCTTTCCTTTGCCCTTCACGATTCCGTGATAGGAAGCTGCCCCTAACGCGGAAGCGTACCAGGAAGCTTCCGGCACATCTGTGAAGCTATTCGCAGCATCTGGAGCTTCAAGTTTCAATGCACGCACGAGCATTGCAGTGAATTCCGCCCGGGTCACTGGTTGTGCCGGGGTGAACAATGATGCGCTCGTACCATTAACGACCTGCTTGGCCGCGAGCTCCTTAATTGCAGACTCGGCCCAGTGGCCGCTCAGATCAGTGAACGATTTATCCATTTCTAACACGGCATACTTGCTGAAATGACCCACTTTGGTGGTCATTCGACCGTCCGCCAGCTTGCCGCCGACATACTGGAGCCCTTGCTCCGAAATGAAATAGATTCCAGACAGCTTGCCGTTCAGCGTGCTGTCAGCTTGGAATGTCAACTCGACCGGTGTTGCAAAACGGTCCAGTTTATATTCTTTGTCACTTGCAGACAGTGCCGTAAGCTTGAACTCCATCATCTTGCTGCCCAGCTTCAGCTTCGCGTTCTGCTTGCTTCCCGTCTGGGACAGGAGCGTTGCTGCAGCCTGTGAAGCAACTTCCGCCAGCTTGAAGGAGATAGATGCTCCGCTAGTTTCCCCTGCTGGCACTAGTTGTTGCAGAGCTTTAAGCAAGGCAGATGGCAATAGCACCGTAACACCTTCCCGAGTCAGCTCAAGCGGCTTGTTGCCCAGGATTTCGGAAGCATTCAGTGGCAGACGTACTTCGGTATCTGTAACGCCTAGCGTGACCACCGCTTTGTCTTGACCAGCACGCAACATTTCGTCGGTGATTGTTTTAGTGCTCGTTGGCCCTGTACCCGTGTTACCGCCGGTGTTGCTGCCAGGGTTGCCACCGGTGTTGCCGCCAGGTTGGCCGCCATTATTGCCGCCAGGCTCTACAGGCTCGCCGCCGTTGTTGCCCTCGTCAGGCTTAACTTCGGCCAGAACAACGGTAGCACCATCGGCCATTGCTGGCAGGGTGAAGGTCACTTTTCCGCTTCCCGATACGGTAAATGTTTTACCGCTGTAAAGATCCTTAACGTTGCTGCCGGCAGCGAACGGAACTGCCAGTGTAACTTCTTGCGGGGCCGTCTTGACGCCGATCGCCGTAACGAGTTGCTCCTTCTCAAACTTGTTGATGAAGGCCATATAACCTTTGTCATTCGACGCCTCAATGGAGATGCGCTCGCCCTTGGAATAAACCTTGGAATGCTCAGCGCGAATTCCCATCAGCTTCTGGTAATGAGAGAGCAGCTTCTGCTCCTCGTCCAGCTTATCCCAAGGCATTGGGCTGCGATTTTCACTGAACTCGCCCTTTTTCATATCTCCAGCATTTTTGCCGGAGCGGCCAAGCTCCTCGCCGTAGTAGATGACCGGCTGGCCTTTAGCTGTAATTTGCAGCGCCGCTGCAGCCATCAGCTTCGCCTTATCACCACCAACAAAGTTGGACAGGAAGCCGTCTTCGTCATGGCTGCTGAGGAATTGACCCATCATCCGCGTGTTATCGAGCTTCGTCGCACGCTCGGAGAGATAAACATCAACCGCCTCCACATCGCCTTCTACGAATTGTTTGGCCCGGTCGTTGAAGCTGAAATCGAGCAAGCTGTCCATTTGACCGCTCTGCAGCGTACCAGCATCACTGTCTGCTGTAGCGCCATAATATTCGCCGAGCAGCTTGAAGTTTGGATCGAGTTCAGTCAGCTCGTTTTTGAATTTTTTCCACGTTGTTTCTTCCACATGTTTGACCGTGTCTACACGGAAGTAGTCGATCGTATCGCCGCGACTCGTCTTAGCGCGTTCCAGCCAGCCGGTCTGCCAGTCGATTATCTGTTCACGAACCTGTGGATTCTCGGTGATAAAGTCCGGAAGGCTCGCCAGCTCGCCCTTGATGGCATCCGTATCCGCGGAAAGTCCATCCGTACGCAGCATACCCGCGAAGCGCGCTTTATCCTCTTCCGTAACACCCGGATTCGTGTCCCCTGGCTTCAGGCCGTAACCTGTATGGTTGAGGACAACGTCGACCATGATTTTGATGCCGCGATCATGCGCCTTATCGATTAGCTCCTTGAACTTTTCGATGTCGCCCAGATGCTCGTCGAGCTTCGTGAAGTCTTTGGCCCAATAACCATGATAACCGTACTGCTTGCCGTCAAAATCAGTGCCTTTGTTGAAGTCGATATTATCAACGATCGGGGTAATCCAGAGCGTATTAACGCCCAGATCCTCGATGTAATCGAGCTTGTTGATCAACCCTTGGAAATCGCCTCCTTGGTACGCTTCCAGATGCGATTTATCCACATTTTCATTGTTGGAAGCATCACCATCCATAAAACGATCCGTCAGCACAAAGTACATACGCGACTCGTCAAAGTCGAAGTCCAGCTTGCCGCCGGCGGTGCTTCTCGTTTTCACCTCGACCTTGGCTTCACCTAAATGTTTGTTGCCGAACTCATCGACAAGCGTCACCGGAATGGATTTAGTTCCGGCCGTTACCGTGTCCTTAACCGCAATCGTCTGTTCGAACAACTCGGTATCTAGCTTCACTTTGGCCGGTCCGCCTACCGCCGTTAAATCCAGATAGGCTTCCCTAAAGATGACCCCTTCAGTAGATTTAACGTTCAGCTTCAGCACCGCATTCTCGCCAGCTGCAACAGCTGCCGGGCTCACGGAAGTTTCGATTGTCACATCAGGAATACTGAAGGATACCGTTGACTTGCCGTTCACCGTATTTTTCGGATCGGTAACCTCTTTGGTGACTCCGCCTTGAGTCACGGCAAAAGAGTATTGGTACGTACCTGGAGCAACTCCAGTCATCGTATAGCGGAACAGCTCCTGTTCCGGCACATAAGTCATCTTCTCCCCCTTGCCGTTAATTTGGAGAAGCACATCCGAAATCAGGTCCATTTTGCCTTCGCGGAACAGTTGATCATCCCGATAATAGAAGGTAATCGTTCCATTATCCAGCACGGGGCCCGTAATGCTTGGCTTAATATCCAGCTCACGCACCATGCTCGTTACATTGACCTTCGTAAATGCCTCACCCGGCTGCAGCTGGATCGTCCGATCATCCGGAATGTCCTGCTTAGCGGTGCTCCAATCCGTTCCTTTGCGCAGAACGAAGCCTACACTAGTCGCTTTTGGAGCAACTTCGATAAGCACGGAAGCAACCCCGTTTTCCACCCCTTCAAAATTGATCTGATCATTTTTCACGCCTGTATTCCATACCCACATATTCCAATCCGTATAATCCTTGTCCGGACGGATGTAATTGAGCTGTACATAACGCTTTTCCGTCTGGGGCTCCTCTTCCGAGTCGACTTTGATAATAACTGCCGTCAAAGGCTCGATCGTAAGTGATCCCGCCGCCAGTGTAAAACCGCTCGGCGTTGCCACGCCAGCCGCCGCCGCCTCGTCATTGTCCGCTACGACTAGTCCGCCCGTCAGATCCTCGGACAGCGTCAGCGACCTTGCCCTGGAATCGGCATTGATGAACACGTAATAAGCGCCGGTGCCGTCTGTTGCCTTGCTTTTATAAGCGATGACCAGGTCTTTTGCGTTCACTTCTGGAATTTCCAGCAGCGTTACGTTCTTGTTCACTAGCTCCTGATCTCCCAAACGGAATGCATCGCTCGACTGGCGAAGCTCGATTATGCCCTTCGTGTAATCTCGAGTGAGGACGTTTTCTGGGAATGCCGTAGCATTCGTCGCCCGCTGCCAGTCGAATTTATTGATGGCATCCGAGGAGTCGTAGGAGTTATGGATGAAATAGCCGAATGGTTCGTTGGCTTCATTTTTGAGCTCATGATAGTCATCCTTCTTCTCCGGAGCACCTTCTGCCATCCACTGCTTCGTACGTCCGTATTCTTGCCCTGCATGCAGGAAACCGGTGCCTTGAGACGTCAGCGTCATCATGTTGCCGAGACGAAGCCGCTTGTGAATTTCCTCGTTGTTGGCCTCAACGGCCGGATCCTTCTTGGTAGCCTGTGCAATGATATCAAACAGCGTCAAGTTGTCATGAGCCTCGGTGTACTGCACTACATCGCCAGGATCATCTTCTCTGATATTGCTTGGTTGCGCCTTGATGTTATTGAAAATGGTCTTAATATCGCGAGCGCCGCCCGTTATGAACCTCGGCTCGCCCTCATTGCCAAAACCGGATTTTAGCTCATTACGGAATTCGTCGGAGAAAACGCCGACGCTATTCGTCTTGTCCATCCAATCCTGGGTAGCTCCCATTCCCGTTAAGGCAGGATCGGATTTATCACCGGCAAATGTTGCCCAGCCCTCGCCGATAAACAGAGCGTCCGGATTGATCGCCGCAGCGGCGTCATACGCGTTTTGTACCGCGCCATAGGTGGCGTCGCCCATCATATCAAAACGCATGCCGTCGATTTTATACTCCTTGAACCAGTATTTTACCGAATCGACCATCAGCTTCTCGGCCATTTTGTGATTGGTAGCCAGATTGTTGCCGAAGCCGCCAAGGAATGCACCGTTTGCATCTTGGAAGGCATAATAGTTCGGCACAATATCGTTAAGGAAATCAACTTTAGACATATGCGTGTAGACAACGTCTAGAATGACACCCATGCCCGCATCATGAATAGCGTCGATCATCGCCTTCAGTTCCTTAATCCGCAACTCGGGATCCTTAGGATTTTCGGAGTAGGCGCCATCTGGCGAGAAGTAGCTATGCGGATCATAACCCCAGTTGTACTCATTCCCTGTATTGGAGTAGTCCTGTTCAAGATTTTTCATCGCCGCCTCGTCCCCGTAATACCAGGCCATAACCGGCAGCAGCTGCACATGCGTCACACCAAGCGATTTGATGTAGTCGACCTTCTCTTTGAACGCATCGTATGAACCCCAGCCTGCGTTGTTCAGATCGTCCTTGATCGACTGATCGGAGGTGAAGTCGCGTACATGGATTTCCCAGATGACCGCATCTTCCCTTTTTTCGTAACCCTTAATATCCGCATATCCGAAGTCGGCCGGATCGGTGCCGGTTAGATCAACGATAGCTGCTTTGCCTACTGTATCGCCATCCGCAGCCTCGCCCTTCGTATTGGCTCTGAATTGGGCCATCGATTTGGCGTACGGGTCAAGCACCCGCTTCGTCACGTCATTATTTGTCACTTCATATTGATAAAAATAATTCTTAAAGTCGCTAACGCCTAGATCACCCGGCTTGAGCTCAACCGACCAAACGCCGCGATCGCCTTTGATTAAGTTGACCTCGCCGAGATGTTTCGTCGCGTCCGCTCTGTCGTATACATTCACCACAACGGAAGATGCTGTTGGCGTCCACAGCTTAAGCACAGCTCCGCCGTCTGCATAAGTGGCGCCAAGATCGTCGCCCTCGTAGGCGTACAGCTCGTCCGTCATCATCCAACCTACAGCGGCGTTGACTGTTTTTGCGGCGTAGGTCAGCTTAAGCGGAGCCTGCTCCACCGTGAATGCAGCTGTTACTTTTACTGCTGTCGGTCCGGCAATTTCCAAATTGCTGATCGTTACGGGCATGCCTGATTTATCCTTAATTTCAAGCTCTCTCTTCAGCTTCTCCCCTTCCAGGCCAGCCGTTTTGCTGAAATTAAGATGCAGCCTGCCTTCTGGAAGCACTTGAGCGGAAAGAAGTGCTGGAGGAGCATCAACCGCTGGGAGTTCTCCAAAAGGAGAGACATACACGGTGTCATCTCCCTGTTTAATAAAGAGATGTTTGTACGGATCCAACGAGACAAAGCGCTTGTCGCCCCCATCCTTGCCGGCATCGCCCCTGTCAGGGTCCGTAATCAAAAAGCCGATTTTCTTCCCTGCTTCAGCCAGTTGGACGTCCATATAGGCGCCATAACTATCGGTTTGCCCGGCTGTGAATTTAATTATATCGGCAGGCCATGAGCTTGAAGGCGTTTTCACGTCATCCCAAAGCCATAAGCCATACGAAGCATAGCTTTGGTCATCCCGCTGGTAATGAATCCGCACCGTATCGGCAGGAAGCTCGACAGGTTGGAAGTTTTGAACGGCGTCAGAACCTTGCTTGAGCCATACCTCATTCATTTTCGGCGATGCAAGGGCAAACTTCTTGTCGCCGCCATCCTTTTCACCATTTGCAGGTTTCAAGGCAATGAGGCCGATATTTTTGGCGTCCTCTTTCAGAGGAATATCAACGTAAGCTCCATAGCTGTCCGTCTGTCCGTCCGGGAACGCTGTTGCTCCTGACGCCCATTCTGTAGAGGGAACGGCTGCATCGTCAAAAATCCAAAGTCCCCACTCTTTATAATTGCCGTCGGTGCGATTGTAGTGTACACGCAGATGGTTTTCCGGAATTGGTGAAGCTGCTGTGTATACCTGTGTTACAACGGTCTCATCGGCCGGAGCCGGTGCTGTCCCCGTGTTTGCCTGAACCGGAGCAACCGTAAATATCGAAACGAGGAGAGAAAAAATCACAATGATTGACCATGTTCGCTTGCCCTTTGCTGATAAAATCATGTCCAAAAGAGAACCCCCTCCGAAATAATTATTACTAACTTCTCATTAAGAGCAAACGTTTGCGCATTTAGAGAAAAATAAATCGCAATGGGGGCGTTCTCCCGATGAAATCAGGATTAGCCTCCCCATGCGACGATAAGGCGCTAACAGGAAAACGTTTGCATTACTCATTTTAGTGACGCTTTCATTTATCGTCAAGCATAATTTTCCATTGGACAGCTCCTGCATCGCAGGAAGAAACGGCCTGGCATCTCAACGAGAGGCAGGCCGCGCCGCTTTTTTACTCCAATCTGATTCCTTGTTCCAGCTGCCGTGCTTTTCGATAATAATAACCTGCAATAGCAATATCGAAGATGCCTAGCCCCATCGGATTGAAAAAAACCGTCTCACCTGGAAACTCCGCCAACGCATCTCGGCATACTAAATCCGCCAGCGTGCGCGTCCCGGACTCGGTTAATCCTTGCCGCAAATGCAGCTGCTCAACATCGGTATTTTCGCGGCAAACTTCCCGCCAGTCGTCTACGAAAACAACCTTCACATCCGCCATGCTCTCTGGTTCATAATCTCGTAGTGACACATTCAATAGTAGACTCCCGACCGGAGGTTTCTCATCAATGTAGCGGTTCTCGGTAACCGTACAAGTGGCGATGACATTGGACTGCCGATACAGCTCCCGCCAATCGGAGGTAATCTCCGTCCGGCCACGCAGAGGTTCAGGCACAGTCGCAAGCTCAACTCCTTGCAGATCATGCAATAAAACGCGCGAAAGCCGATTGCCAAGCAGGGCGGCAGCCATATCCAGATGAAGGCGACCAATCGGCCCCCAGCCGATAATACCAAGCCGAATTTCCTCATCCGGCCGTGAAGCCGCGTAAGCGCGGAGCATCAAGCCGCTCACCGCAGCTGCACGCAGGCCATTCAGCAGATTGCACCGAAGAATGGCAAGCGGCTGGCCCGTGGAGGAATCATTGAGCACAATCATATTGTGCGCACGAGGCAGTCCTTGGCCGATATTGCCTGGGAAACCAGCGATCCATTTGATACCCGCAAGCTCTGTCCCTCCGCCCAAATAAGCCGGTGTCGCAATGATCCGATTCGGCGTTTCCGGGAAGCGCAAATACGATTTGAGCGGACTGGCGCTCTTGCCCCCGTCCCTCGTCCGAATTGCATCATCGGTGAGGTCGATCAGCTTGATCCAGTCTACGCCTAGCTCCCGGATGTGCTCATCATTTAAGTAGATCAGAGCCCCTCACCTCTTTCCCACTGATTGGGATACGCATCAAGCTCACGCCTCACCCACTCATCGTTATAAATCGTATCCAAATACCGCTCGCCGCGATCCGCCAAAATAGCCGCGCATACCGCACCGTCCGGGATGCTGCCGCTCAGTCGGCGAATCGCTGCCACGACGCCGCCGGAGGAAGCTCCCGCCAAAATCGCTTCCTGGCGTACCAGTTCTCGGCAGCCCCATACGCATTCTTCATCCGACACCTGGATGACTTCATCTGCGAGGTCGGCCTCATGAAGTCCCGGCAAAATCGCAGCGCCAAGACCCGGGAATCTGCGAGGCCCGCTCTTGCCGCCGAATAATATACTTCCCTGCGAATCTACGGCTACAACTTTGGTCGAGCCTTGATTGTCCCGAATATAATCTGCGCAGCCGCGAATCGTTCCGCAGGAACTAACTCCGCAGAACAGGTAATCCACGGGACCGAGCTGCTCCGCGATCTCTTTCATCGTCATCTGCTGGTGTGCTCGTGCATTGTCGAGGTTGCCGTACTGATTCGTCCAATAGGCATTGGGGATTGCCTGGAGCAGCCCCTTCACTCTGTTGATTCGCGCAGGCAAGAACTCGCCCGTAGCCGCGTCAGGCTGCGAGACAAGATCAATTTCCCCTCCGTAACAGCGAATGATCGCCTTATGAGTCTCCGTGGTCCGGGGATCGACGACACAAATAAACCGCAGCCCCAAGTAGCGGCATAGCTGAGCCAAACTAATCGCCAAATTACCCGAGCTCGACTCGATGACTGTGCTGCCATCCCTTATGTCGCCGCGTCGGATCGCCTCGCGCAGCATATGCAGAGCAGATCGATCCTTGGCGCTGCCGCCCGGATTCATCCCTTCCAGCTTGGCAAACACCTGGAACCGACTGCCGGTGAACAACCGTTCTAGCCGAATCAGAGGTGTGTGACCGATAGCTGCTGCAATTCCTTCATTCAGGTTCAAGCGTTGCACCCCCGTTATGATAGTAAATTTTTTTCTGCTTGATCGGGCCGCCTTGTGCATCTTCATCAAAACACTCACGAGTTACCTCTATGCCGCTCAAAATACCGCTGCGGATCATCCCTCCGATGTCGGGATTACGCTCCTCGATCTCTTGTCGGATGGAATCCAGCATCGCTGTATCCGCCAAGTTGCTGTCGACGCGCACGCTCAGCGCGTTGCCCGTTACATGGATCCGGATGCGAGCATCCGGCAAATGACGGCTGACTGCATTTTCGATGTCGTAGATGCTGATTTTTTCACCGTGCTTGAGATCCGGTCCGATCCGCTTGACGATGCCACAGAAGCTCTGCCGCAACCGACCGTCTACGGTAATACTCTCCAATCCGCGCACTACGTCATAAGTGACGTACCGAAGAGCAGGGAAGCTGTCGCGAATCGAAGAAGTCAGCACGAGCACCTGCTCCCCTGGGGATAGCGGTTCCAACCCCTCTCCGAGCGATTCGGCTGGTACACCTTCAGCGAACAAACCCTCTGCGAGCAAATACCTCCCATGCTCCGCTGAGTAATGGGCAATCGTACCAATCTCAATTGAGCCGTATGTGTCTGCGATATGCTCAGCAGGAATTGATAGACGTTCAGCCGCGCGCAGGCGCCAGCCGGGCGATGCCATCTCTCCGACGAGCACAACATGACGGATGCCGAGCGCGGAGGGATGATCAGCAGCCGCGAGAATTCGGTCAAGGATGGAAGGCATCGTATATAACACTTCGGGCTTCAGCCCCTGCAAACGCTCAATATGCTCGCGAATCGGCAGCTGATAGGGCAGCGTCTCTACGCTCATGCCAAGGCTGCGGAACACTTCAGCCGCCGTCGCCTCAGCATGGCCCGTACCCATATCGGATGCAGCCGACCGATAACCGAATGGCTCCAGAATAGACCGGAATACATTCAGCTTAATGTTTAAATAGTGCTCCTCATCCTGATCCGAGTAGTAGATCGTTTTGCGGCGACCCGAGCTTGTGCCCGAGGTACGATAGCTGCGCATGCCGCTGCGCTCCGCAAGCGGGTTATCCGAAATATAGTAAAATGCTTCGAGAATCGAAGCGGTCATGAGGGGTAGCCGCTCCCAGTTTGAGTCGGAATCCGTCAACTGCCCTAACCAGGGAAATAGCGATTTCATCCCGCTGGCCAGCTCTTTCCAATCTGCAGGAGGCATGATCCTCTCCCCTTTCCCCATGCAGGCATTATTTTTCATGGTATACCCTATGCTTTTTTGCGGGCTCCTGTGCTGAATCCTCCCAATCCTTCGAGATTGGAGCTACTACGGGCAATCGTCCAAGCTGCGTTGGACTTGGTTACATAGAATATCAAATTCAATTGGACCTGGAGGAGACTTACACGATGTCTAATGACAATGAACCCAAAAATGTCAAGTTAACCGTATCAAACAAAATGAACAGAACCGATATTCTTCTTCGCAGCCAAAAGCTGACGAGGCATATTCCGGTTACCCGTTGGCTGAGCCTAGGAAAGCTGACAACTATGCTCGAAAAGCATCGGATGCTCTATGTAAAGCCTGATAAAGGCAGCATGGGCATCGGTGTTATTAGAGTGGAGAAAACCAGATACGGCTTTCAATATCAAAAAGACACCCGCATCTATCGCTTCGAAACGCTCGCGTCCCTGCACCGTTCGCTCCAGAAGTTTACGGACAAAAAGCCGTATCTCGTCCAGCAAGGTATTCGCGTCCTCAAACATGAGGGCCGCGTTTATGACTTTCGCGTCATGGTTCAGCGCAATTCATCGAAGGAGTGGGAATGCACCGGTACGGCAGCACGGGTCGCTCACCCGGAAAAAATCGTGTCGAACGGCAGCCAGGGAGGGACGATTTATGCTCCTATGGATTTGCTAGGTCCCGTGTGCGGGACGGCCGCGGCCAGGAGGCTTTTGCGGCGAATGGATGAGTTGGCGCTGCTTACAGCCAAAAAACTTAGCGAAGATTATCCCCACTTAAATGAACTTGGACTGGACATCGCCATCGACCGTAAACTGAAACCTTGGATTCTGGAGGTTAATACCCGGCCAGATCCATGTCCGTTCACAAAGCTCGATGACACAAAAATCATCGACCGCATTGTGAAGTACGCCAAAGGGTACGGACGCCACTACAAGCTGAACTGCATGAAAGCAAAAAAAGCGCCCTGAGGGCTCGGTACTCTGGCGCGGCCCGGAGAGGGTGGTTTGCTAGCTGGAGCTGCGAGGCGGAGGGCCATGTAGGTACTGTTCAAAAGAACGTCTCAAAACCGCGTTGCGGATTGGAGACGTTTTTTGTTATGTACGTGCTTGTTCTGGGAAGGGCTTGTTATGCTCGAGCTTGTTGTACCATGGACGTGTTGTTCATGGGCTTGTTGTTCATGGGCTTGTTGTTCATGGGCTTGTTGTTCATGGGCTTGTTGTTCATGGGCTTGTTAGGCAATTTCTTGTGCGCAGCCAGCAAGGTTAAGGCGGTCAATTCCGTATAGCGGGTTGGCTGGTATTCATGCTACTCTGATTGAAGAAAAAGGAGGGGACGATCATGGAGAATAACTATCTGATTCGCAAGCTCGACACCGCTAGTCGCGATGCCGCTTGGGACTTGGCGGATACCGCTGAGATAACCCATTTTCTTTGGATGGACAATGGGTACAGACCGCGTACCGAGGCCGCTCTAACCTATACCGAGCATGACCTGCAACTCGTATTCCGAGTTTTTGAGGAAAATCCGCTCTTACGGTTCCACTCCCCCAATGAACCGGTTTACAAGGATAGCTGCGTTGAATTTTTCTTTCAACCTGCGCCCGACAAAGACCCGCGCTATCTCAATCTCGAAATAAATGCAGCTGGAACAAGGCTGCTAGGCATAGGCACTGATCGAGATGAACGTACTTTGCTCTCCCCCGAAA
Organism: Paenibacillus herberti; assembly: GCF_002233675.1. GTDB lineage: Bacteria > Bacillota > Bacilli > Paenibacillales > Paenibacillaceae > Paenibacillus_O > Paenibacillus_O herberti. The sequence continues at coordinate 20,594 of NZ_NMUQ01000004.1, forward strand.
GCCATCCGCCGCTGCTGATCGAGACGGCCACAGGGCTGCATGATGAAGCATCAGGCCAAACGTATTGGAGCGTGCGTGCCACGCTGCCGTTGCAGTGGGTTTCCGATATGTTTCCGGACTTCCGTCCGGTGCCTGGAGCACGCATGCGGGGGAACTTCTACAAATGCGGAGATGAAACCTCGCTCCCTCACTATGGATGCTGGTCAGAAATTAAGTCCGCCCAGCCGAACTTCCACCTATCGAAATGGTTTGGCACGCTCCAATTCGGTTGAACGAATGCGTAACGAAACTGAGAAGCCTTATTCTAGCTAAATTGAAGGATTTCGAGGTGTTAGAAGATTGAAACCCTGTGTTTGGGGGGAATAAGCTTTCTGAGTTCCGTTAGTATACAAATGGACTGGCTCAAAGGTCATTTTCATGACCTAGAGCCAGTCCATTTTTTTGTATCGCGGCGGTAGGCCCCAACATTTTCTAAAATTAATGCCCCATAGAGGACAATCTATGCTAAGATAAGAAAACAACGAACAGATGTTCTTATTTTAACTGTTAATCGCCCCTGCTTCTCCCTATTTTTAGAAAAATACGATTATAAGGGGGAGTTCCCCAAACGAGAGAGTTCCTTGTACGACATCGTACGACATCGAACCTGTGGTAGCCAGTTTTACTGCGCACTCCGAAAGTAACTGATGGTTCAAGAGCTTTTAAATCGGTTACCTCCACAAGGAGGAATGATTTTATGCAAGCTCTATATATTGAGGGTCGAAGCGACCTAACCCATTTGAAAAAGGGGAATTAATTAGGATGAAAAAAGTACTCTACGTACCGCTAGATGATCGTCCCGTTAACTTGGATGACGTGATTAAGCAAGGGCAATCGGCAGGCCTCAAATTGATTGTCCCTAGCTCAAGCGACACCCGGAACCGCATTGATTCGGTTGCCACCGAATCGGTTGAAGCCGACAAACTTAATCTCATAGGCACTTCTTCGCCTACTTTCGGCAACACCGCAGCCATTCGTAAATTCATCTTAAAAAATGCCGCTTCGGTTGAAGGCTTCATTATTTCCAGCGATATGCTGGCTTATGGTGGGCTGATCGGAAGCAGGCGCTTGCGGACAAGTGGCGGAGGGGATTTTCCTAACTTTGACTCTACTACGACTGATTTGCTTGACGTAATCCGCCAGATTAAAGGGCGCTATCCAAACAAGCCGATCTATGTGCTCGATACTATCATGCGACTGGCAACAAGCGCATTTGTTGAAGGGCTTAATTTTGATGCCTACAACGAATCTCGTGAACTTATGGGGAAAGCACGGAAAACATTCACTGCTTTTAACGATATATTGAATGGATATAATGTTTCCGACAGCGGCACTTCGTATGGAGACACCGTACACTTTAATAAAACCCAGTATTACAATGCTCGGCAACATAAGTTCAAAACAAACTACTATATCTTGGATCAGCTTACTCGGCTCGGTTGCATCGATTTCCTGGCTGTTGGTGTAGACGATGCCAAAACGCAAGGCGTGCAAATAAACGAAATCCGCTTTGTGGAAAGTTATATCAATAATTCGCTTGGCGGCAGCGGAGGCCAAAATCCGAATCGCGCCATCATCCTACCTGATGCAGACGGCTTGGGGCATTCCCTTGTCGCCCGTATGGCTAACCAATTGTATGGATGCGGAGATAAACCAAAATACGCCGTTCAATATTATGGTCCTCACGGCTCCACAATCATCAATGCCTATGAATATATGAATGTGCATGATAACATTTTACGGCATGTGGACATGATCGGCGGCCAGTTCATGACGGGTTCACCCGATATTGAAATTATAGCTATTACGGCGGCTAATCAGGCTGCCAATGCGGTGAGCCGCATAAACACCAATGGAGCGGAACGAAGAGCGACCGTTGTAATTGACTTTGTGGGAGGCGGTACAGCTGATCCTACAGTTACAGATGCGTTAATCGGAAGTCAGTTTACGGGATGTATTTTAGGATACAGCGCTTGGAATACAGCAGGGAACAAAATCGGCATATCGCTTGGCATGGGACAGGCAAGGTATGCATTCCTCGTTACAGAAACGCATACAGCCTCCCTTAACGATGCTGTTAATGCGCATGGCTCGCTACTCTTTAAACGTTTCCTGAAAGACTACAATTATAAAAAAATCGCCATTGCAGAAGTAAGGGCATATTCGAGAGCGAACATGAAGTATGCCAATTTGCCGGCAACGATAGCCGATCAAAATATGCTTCTTTTCAATTCACCAGAAGACTATCAACATATGATTGGTATGTTACGGGATGCAATGCAGGTCCAAACGGCTGAACTTCGTGCCAAAAATGCCTTTCTAGGCGGGAATACAACTGCTGCTCATAATGTAAAACAAATTTGCGGCTCTACATGGAAATTGGAAGATTACCGCAATGCCTCCCTCGTTTATGAGAATCCGAACTTTATTTGGGGGCGTGCATTTGAAATTACGTTAAGCCCTACTGTTGTTCTACATTGATTTCTCTCTATCACACCGCGGGTGTCCTAAAATCCCCAAAACACAAACAAAATTAAACCGCATCAGCAACAACGGGAGGATACTGAGCCTAGCTCAGCATCCTTTCTGTTTGTTTTACAATATGGAAACAGGGCTGTCCCCAGTCACATGCGTGACCTAGGGACAGCCCTGCTCCATTATGGATTTAATCCTTCGTTCACTTGATCCCGGATATATTGTAATTCTCGATAATTTGCCGCTGGAAAAGGATGAAAATAATGAGGATTGGTACGACCATAAAGGTAGCCCCGGCCATTTGTAGAGCAAAGTTGGTACCATTCTGCCCCTTCAATAGCTGAAGTCCGACAGAGAGTGTATACAACTTCTCATCATTGGCGATGATGAGCGGCCACAGGAAGCTGTTCCAGCCTGCGATAAAGGTCAGAATCGCCTGTACCGCCATAATAGGTTTAGACATTGGCAGCGCCACCTGAGCGAATAGCCGATACTCACTTGCTCCATCCAGACGAGTAGCCTCCATGATTTCTTCAGGCAGTGTGCTCATGAACTGCCGGAATAAAAAGATGCCGAAAGCACTGATGAAACCGGGCAGCACAATTCCAATCATCGTATTCGTGAGGCTCATGCTGTTCAGAATCAGGTACACTGGAATCATCGTGACCTGGCCGGGAATCATCATCGTCGCCAGGACGAAGAAGAACATTCCGTCGCGGCCCTTGAATTTGTAACGTGCAAAGCCAAAACCCGCCATTGCATTAAGCAGCAAACCGAAAAACGAGAACAGTGTAATCAACAGCGTGTTGCCAAGATAAACGCCAAAATCCATTTCCGTGAAAAGCATCTTGAAGCTATCCAGATTGAAGCTCTCGGGCCAGAAGGTTGGCGGAATTTGCTTGACCTCGGCCTCTGTTTTGAAGGATGAAAGAACCATCCAGACGAATGGCATAACCATCGCCACGCCGATGACACCAAGTATGATGCCAGCGGTCCATTGGAACGCCTTGCCGCTTGAGGATTTCTTTTTTATTTTGGCCGCTGGTACTGGGGCGGATACGACAGGTTGCTGCTGCATATACAATCCCTCCTATTCCTCGGCTTGCTTCCGCTGAAGCTTCAGCTGGAGCAGCGTAATGATGATAATGAGGAAGAACAGCACGAACGAGCCTGCCGCAGCGAAGCCGAAGCTGCTGAACTGGAAGCCGTTCTGGTAGATGAACAGCGAAGCTGACAACGTACCGTCCAGCGGTCCTCCTTGAGTCATAATGAACGGCTCCTCGAAAAATTGCAGCCAGCCGATCATCGTCGTAATGGTGACAAAAAAGATGGCGAATCGCATCATCGGTACGGTAATATAGCGCATTTGCTGCCAAGTTGTCGCCCCGTCCAGCTGAGCGGCTTCGTAATAGGTTTTGCTGATTCCTTGCAGCGCGGCGATGAATATGATCATATTCAGTCCGATGCTGCGCCAGAGCGCCAGCAGGATGAGCGACAGCTTAGCAACCGTCGGTTCCGTCAGCCAAGGCACGCTGCCAAGGCCAAGCGAGTTCAGCAAATAGTTGAACAGTCCGATTCCGGGATTGTACAAGTACAACCAGACGACAGCGACCGCAACGACGTTGGTCACGGAAGGCATGTAGTAGACAACACGGAACATTCTAAAAATGCGAGATTGGCCCATGTTGATCAGCAGCGCCACGCCGAGTGAACATGCAACGACCAACGGCACCCCGATTAGAACATAAAAGAGCGTATTCAAAATCGCCTTCAGGAACACAGGATCGGTGAGCACATCGATGTAATTTTTAATGCCGACAAACTCAATGTTGGAATAGTTCGCGAGTCCGGCCAAATCCATATCAGTCAAGCTGATGCCTGCGGCTACGAGAATGGGCAGCAGGGAAAATACAGCGAGCAGCAGTAGAGTTGGACCGATGAATACCCAAGGAGCCGCTTTAGAGGAGCCTTTCATCTTGCCACTTCCTTTCCAGACTTATCGGTCTTATCGGTCCAGCAAACGCTGAGCCATGGAGTTGAATTCCTGGAGCAGCTTCTCATGATCCCCGTCCGTACGGAATATTTGCTCAAAAGTCTTCAGATAATTTTGCGAGATTCGATCCCACGGACCGACGATCGGCATCGGTTCAGCTTGTTGCAGTTGCTCGCCTACTACTTTCATATTGGGATCATCGCTCAACTTCGGGTCTTCCCATGCCTTCTTGCTCGCTGGCAGCTCCCCGGTAGCGTCCATCCACTTCAGCTGATTATCCGTTCGGCTGAGAAATGCGATGAATTTCAGCGCCTCATCCTTGTTCTTGGAAAATTCGAACACGCTCAGGTTCGAGCCGCCAAGCGAGCTGATGTTGTTCTCTTTTGCTGGAAGCACAGCTGTCGCCCATTTTCCTTCAACATCCGGAACCTGATCCCTCACCTGTTTGATAACCCACGGTCCGCTGATGAACATCGGCACGATGCCTTTGCCACCAAAGGTTTGCGTCATATCTAGGCCAAGGTCTACCGGAGAGTAACCCTTCTGGATAAAACCGTCCAAGTAATCAACCGCTTCCCGGAACGGAGCTTGCTCGAATTGAGCCTGACCGTCCTGAATCAAACCAGAACCGTTCTGCCGCGCAAACATGAAGCTGAAGGTTGGCTCCTTGACATCTACATTGAATCCGTACATCCCAGGCCCACGCTCGGTCAGCTTGCGCGAAGCGTCCTCCAGCTCCTCCCATGTTTTGGGAGCGCTCTCGTAACCGACGGACTTCAACAGATCTGTTCGGTAAAATAGGACACGCGTTTCCGCTAGCCAAGGCACACCAATCGCTCTTCCTTCATATCGATTGGAGTTGACTGTCCCCTCGAAAAAGTTCTCTGGAGCAAGCTCGGGATACTTGCCAAGCTCATCGGTCAAATCAGCCAGCGCTCCCGCATTACCGAATTCGGCCATCCATGTACTCCCCATCTGCAACACATCTGGCCCCTTCTTGGAAGCAACCGCTGTGACCAGCTTGTCATGCGCACTGCCCCAAGGGATTGCCTGGACCTTCACTGCAATATCCGGGTTCTCTTTGCTGAAGGCTATCGCCATCTCTTCCATTGGCTTGCTGCTGTCGCCCATCGCCCATACATTCAGCGTTGTTTTGCCCCCGCTTTCACCTTCACCGGATGAGCAGCCAGCCAGCAGGCTGCCTGCCATGAGCACACCGATCAAGATAGCGCTGCCTGATTTGATCCGCATTCGTGTTGCCTCCCCGTCTAAAAAATCGACTAATAGAAACGTTTCTACGATGCTTAAAAAAAAATATGAAATCGCATTCAATTTCCATTATACACACTTAACAGGTTATAATGGAGAAGAATTTTATCTTGATACATTAAAATAAGTAGTTTCGCTTCCTCCATATATAATCGTTTTACCTTAAATCGAAACGTTTATATTAAACAAGAGATTCCAATTGGCTTCTGTATTTCACAGCTTCTTATTATCCCTTGCTCTTTGCACTACCCGTTTTTAGTGGAATAAGAATCAGCGTTGAAGCTTTATCTTCTAATCGCGACCTTTCCAGAGCGAAACTATTCTTTTAATTGTATAGAAGGAGGAATCTAATGTGACAAATTATGGGCATTGGAAGCTGGATAACGGAAAAATGTCATTTACGTTTCTGCCAACCGGTGATCTTATGGAAGCGATGGCCGGCGGAATTCAGTTGAATCAGTTGGCCGCACACCCACTCGATGGCTCGCTTAGTGGGCTCTATTTGCGGGTTCGCAGCAAGGACGGATGGGCAGTCCATCCGTTGCTCGGCGCCCGTTCGGGTAGCCTCGTTTGCCGCGAGGACTCACGCTTCACCTGGCGCGGCGAAGCGCAAGGGGTTTGCTACGAGGTCAGCTTTTTGCTGTCCTCCGGTTATGTTTGGTTTTGGGATATTAAGCTCGAAGCGAATGATCCAGAACTGGAGGCCGATCTGGTTTACGGCCAAGACATAGGACTTGCTGTTATGGGCACCGTCCGCAGCAACGAAGCTTACAACTCACAATATATCGATCACAGCGCATATGAGTCGGAGGAGCGCGGATGGGCAGTTTGTTCGCGTCAGAACCAACCGCAAGATGGCCGTTTTCCTTATTTGCAGTTGGGCTCTCTGACCGGCGCCGCTAGTTATTCAACCGATGGATTTTCCTTCTTCGGCCTTAACTTTAAAGACTCACATACCCCCGAAGCGCTGCTAGCCGATCAACTGCCGGCTGAAATCCGTCAGTATGAGTTCGCTTATACCGCGCTGCAATCCCAGCCGCTGAAACCTGCCGCGACTGCTCGGGTCGTATTCTATGGGCTCTTCCAAGAGGATCACCGGGATGCTGTAACCGAGGAAGCATTCAAGGAAGATATACGCCTAGCGTGGCAAGATGTGGACCAACTGCCACCTGCGGCAGGTCCTTGGCTGCCGCTGCCCCGCAGGTCGGACGATATTGGTGAGCCGATTCGTTCGGAGGCGCTAACTTCTGCCGAGCTTATTGAGCGATACCCCCAGCGCTTGGAGGAGGAACGGCTGAACGAGGGATGGCTGAATAGCGAGCGACGGGATGATGAGCGACGGGAAGAGGGACGACTGGATGACGAGCGACTGGATGACGAGCTTCTCTCCTTTTTCACCCCGGAGTATGCTCATGTCGTGACGAAGGCTAAGGAACTGCGAATGGAAAGGCCGCATGGCCATATTCTGATGAGCGGTGCTCCGGACCGGGCGGGCGCAGAGCTACTCAGCTCAACCGCCTATATGTATGGCGTATTCCATTCTCAGCTTGTCGTTGGCAATACCTCTTTTAATAAGCTAATCGGCCATACCCGCAATGCTCTGAATGCGCAGCATGCTTCCGGGCTGCGGCTGTATGCTGAGAGCGAAGGCGTCTACCGGCTGCTCGCGCTGCCTAGCTTGTTCGAGATGGGCTTCAACTATGCTCGCTGGGTCTATCGACTGAAGGACGATACGATCGTCGTTACGAGTTATACGAGCGCTGATCAGCCGCAGGCTGTGCTGCAAGTAACATCAGAGAACGGCCGGCCGCGCCGTTATTTGCTTACCGCCCAGCTCGTCATGGGAGAACGCGAGGGTGAACGTCCCTACCACATGAAGCGAGTAGGCAAAGACATGCTAGAGGTGACACCTGGGGAAGGCTCCCCGATTGCCGAAGTATATCCGCGTCTGGCCTATCGGCTGCAATTGGACGGAACGTCCGCGCTGGTGCTTGACGAGCGCCGGCTCATGCCGGAGCTGCAAGCGACGGACGCCCCGCTGCTCGTACTTGAGACTGAGCCTTCTGCGGACTGGAAACTTGTCATCGACGGCCGATTGGACGGCTTTGGGGGGCAAGGTGAGCTTTCGAAGCAGGACGGGCTTTCCGAGCAGGGTGAGCTTTCTGAGCAGGGCGGGCTTTCCGAGCAGAACGGGCTTTTAGCCCAATCCGCCTCGTCTACCAATTCATTCCCCTCGCTCGAAACAGCTGCAAGGGAGTATCGGACGGGCATGGAGAAGCTGATGAACGGCTTTCGCCTGGAACATCCCGAAGGCAACGCCGCCGTATCTCGCCTGGACATACTGGCTTGGTGGTACACGCATAATATGCGGGTTCATTTTGCATCGCCGCATGGTCTAGAGCAATACGGTGGAGCTGCTTGGGGCACACGAGATGTTTGTCAGGGGCCAGCGGAATACTTTTTGGCCGTCCGGCAGGACGAAGCGGTGCGCGACATTATCCGCCTGGTGTACTCCCATCAGTACAAGCAAAGCGGGGGCTGGCCTCAGTGGTTCATGTTCGACCAATATTCCCGTATCCAGCAAGAGGAATGCCATGGCGACATCATCGTTTGGCCGCTCAAACTGCTCGGCGATTACATCGCAGCTACCGGCGACCTCGACATTCTTGGGCTTGAGCTGCCGTATACGGATTCCGACTCTTTCGAGCTGACGGAGCTGCGGGAGCCGCTGATCCTTCATGTGCGGCGGCAAATGGACTACATGACCTCCCGTTTCCTGCACGGCACCCTTCTTTCGGCTTATGGAGATGGGGATTGGGATGATACACTGCAGCCGGCAAGCCCCGAGCTGAGAGCCAATATGTCCAGCAGTTGGACGGTCGCGCTGACCTATCAGACGTTGGAGCAACTAGGAAACCTGCTGGTTAAAGCCAACGAGAGCCTTGTCGCAGCCTCGGAGATGCGTTTGTTAGGCAAGGAATTGAGAGAGCTGGCAGCTGGGATTCGTGTCGACTTCAACCGCTTTATGAATCCGGATGATATCATTCCAGGCTTCCTGTATCTAGAAGATCCAAGCAAGCCTGCAAAATGGCTCCACCCTTCCGATACCCGAACCGGAATCAAGTATCGCCTGCTGCCGATGACACGTTCCATGATCGCAGGTTTGCTGACGCCGGACCAAGCCGAGCGACACTATGAGCTCATCAAACGTGAGCTTAGCTTCCCGGACGGTGTACGCCTGATGAATAGTCCCGCTCCTTACGAGGGTGGAGTGAGCAAGCGCTTCAAGAGAGCCGAGCAGGCCGCTAACTTCGGACGGGAAATTGGGCTGCAGTATGTGCATGCGCATATCCGCTTTATCGAGGCGATGGCCAAACTCGGCAAAAATGACGAAGCCTGGCACGGGCTTCAGGTCATTAATCCGGTCGGCATCAAAGCGGCGGTGCCAAATGCCGAGCTGCGGCAGAGCAATGCTTATTTCAGCAGCTCCGACGGTAATTTTGCTACCCGCTACGAAGCTGCAGAGAGATTCGACGAGCTGCGCACCGGAAAAGCCTCCGTCAAAGGCGGATGGCGGATTTATTCCAGCGGCCCCGGAATTTACATGAATCAACTCATTTCCAACGTTCTTGGTATTCGTGTTCGAGCTGAAACTCTCGAGCTTGATCCGGCGCTGCCCGGCGAGCTTGACGGCCTTTCGCTGCGGTTCCGCATCGCGAATCATCTTGCGAGGATTACCTATCTGCATAGCGGAGGTCCGATCGTCCGTGTTAAGGTTAATGGACGTGAGGCTCCTTTCACCCCTCTGCAAGGGCCTTACCGGAGCACCGGCGCCAGCCTGTCGCTGCAGGATCTGGACAAGCTCTGGCTGCCGGGGGAACAGCAGAATGAGATTGTGCTGGAGGGATAATGATGGTCAGCATCAAAGATATTGCCAAACAAGCAGGAGTGTCCATTTCTACCGTATCCTACGCGCTCAATAATAGCCCCAAGGTTACACTTGAGACCAAAACTCGTATTCTGGCTGTTGCCAAAGAGCTGAACTATGTACCCAATGCAGCTGCGCGGCAGCTCAAAAAGCAGGAATCACTCATTATCGGAGCTTTTCTGACCGACTTTAGCGGAGCATTCTACGGTGATCTACTGCAGGGTATGAAAGAAGTTGTCAATCGCAAAGGGTACGATCTGATCGTATGCAGCGGCAAACAATCTCATCGCCTGCTGCCGGAGCGTATGATTGACGGTGCCATCATTCTAGATTCCGCCTTCTCCGACGAGGAGCTGCTGGAATATGCCGATCGCGGCCATCGGCTCGTCGTCCTGGATCGTGAGCTGCGCCATGATAACATCAATCAAGTGCTGCTGGATAATAAGGCAGGCGCCAATCTTGCTATGGATTATCTAATTGAAAATGGCCACCGTAAGCTCTACATCGTCTGCGGCCCGCCTGATTCCTATGACTCTAGGCAGCGTTTGACAGCTGTCAGGCAAACCCTTGACCGCCATCCCGAGGTCGAGGCTGTCTTTCTGGAAGGAGATTTCAACAAAGCCTCCGGAGAAGCAGCAGGTAAAAAGATTTTGAGCGAGCTTTCCGGCGAGCCGCCGGGAGTGTTTTGCCTGAATGATGAAATGGCTATTGGCCTCTTTCAAACCGTTCAAGATCATGGCAAGGGGATCGGAGTGGATCTATCGCTGGTCGGCTTCGATAATATCGATCTGACACGCTATTTGAGCCCGAGACTAGCTACAATCGAGTATTCCAAGCATCGCTGGGGCGCTATGGCATCTCAACAGCTGCTGCAGATGATCAGTGGTGAGCAGGTCGAGCATGAGCGAATCTATGTGTCGTTGGTCGAGGGTGAAAGCGTGAGACCGCGAGGAGCGGAATCTTGATTGGTGCGGATGGTAGATTTCCGCCGAGCAGAATCGTCGCATTCAAAGGTACTGGAAGCTTAGCCTCCAAGCATCTTCAAAGTCGGCTTTGACGAGTTTACTGTTCCTTCGTGTTTGAAGGCACTCACTGAAAAAGAACCTGCTTCCCGTGTTATCCGGGGAACAGGTTCTTTTTAGGTTTTACCAGCTCAGCCATGCCATCAACGAAGCTGGCTGGCAGACGACGGTGAGCCGGCCGAACTTCGGCAGGCCAGCACAGCAGGCTGACATTCGGCGCGCTCGTATTCGGTGAATAGGTATCCTCATTCCTTCCTGTGCTCAAAATCTAGTTAGTTATGAGGCTCGATTCGGTCACTGCGCATGGATTGCACGGCTTGCTCGGCTTTAGAGGTTGGAGGGATCGTCGTTTAAAGCCATCTTTGCTCCATTTTCCACTTTTTTAGCATTTAACGACACCACAATACGTAAGCAGCCATACACGCTTTAACTCAATGCCTAATGCCTGACGATTCGTTAGAGAGTGCCAGCCCCCTCCAAAAAGAAAAGGATACTATGTCCGCAATCGAACATAGCATCCTCTGCTGGTTTAGAACGGTAAAGCGGTTCGCTCTGCCTGATCCTAATTAGCGATTCAGCAGGCTTCCCACATAGCGCAAAAGCTCGTTAGCACTCGCGATCGTGTAACCATGCTCATCAACGAGCCGCTTCGTTACCTCGTTCATTCGCTTCAACTGGCTCTCATCCGGCGTTTTGATGGACGTCGTAATCTTCACGATGTCCTTGAGATCGGCGAACAGCTTTTTCTCCACTGCCTCGCGCAGCCGTTCATGGCTCGTGTAGTCAAACTTGCGGCTTTTGCGAGAATAGGAGGAGATGCGGATAAGAATTTCCTCGCGGAAAGCTTTTTTCGCATTTTCCGAAACACCGATCTGCTCCTCAATGGAGCGCATAAGCCGCTCGTCAGGTTCAAGCGCCTCTCCGGTCAGCGGATCCTTGATCTTGGACCAGTTGCAGTACGCCTCGATGTTGTCGAGATAGTTCTCGAACAACGTGCGTGCCGACTCCTCAAAGGAGTACACAAACGCTTTCTGCACCTCGTTTTTGGCCAACTGATCGTACTCTTTGCGGGCCACCGAGATAAAGTTTAAGTAGCGCTCACGCTCATCCTTCGTAATCGATGGATGCTGGTCGAGCCCTTCCTTGAGCGCCCGCAGTACGTCAAGCGCGTTGATATGATCCATCTCGCCCTTGATGAGCGCGCTGGAAATCCGATTGATGACATACCGAGGATCGATGCCCGACATGCCCTCCTCCAGAAACTCGCTCTGCATTTCCTTGAGGTCTGCATCCTTGTAGCCCTCGACTTCTTCTCCGTCGTACATCCGCATCTTTTTGACGAGGTCCATGCCTTGCTTTTTGGACTCCTTGAGGCGGGTGAGTATGGAGAAAATAGCTGCAGTCCGCAGCGCATGCGGCGCAATATGCACATGGCGCAGATCGCTCTGGGCGATCAGCTTGGAGTATATCTTCTCTTCATCCGATACTCTCAAGTTGTACGGGATCGGCATAACGATCATCCGCGACTGGAGCGCCTCATTTTTCTTGTTGGAAATAAACGACTTGTACTCGGACTCGTTAGTATGCGCAATTATGAGCTCGTCAGCCGAGATTAGGGCAAATCTACCTGCCTTAAATTGCCCCTCCTGCGTCAGTGAGAGCAGGTTCCAGAGGAACTTCTCGTCGCATTTGAGCATTTCCTGGAACTCCATCAGACCGCGATTCGCTTTGTTTAGCTCGCCGTCAAAGCGGTAAGCACGCGGATCCGACTCTGAGCCGTATTCCGTAATCGTCGAGAAGTCGATGCTGCCGGTCAGGTCGGCGATGTCCTGTGACTTCGGATCAGATGGGCTGAACGTGCCGATACCGATGCGGTTGTCCTCGGAGAGGAACACTCGCTCGACCATTACATTTTCAATATCATCCGCGAATTCGGTCTTCAAACGCATCTGGCAAGACGGGCAAAGATTGCCCTCGATCCGTACGTGAAGAGTTTTCTCCAGCTCCGGACGCAGCTCATGTGGAATGAGATGAAGTGGATCCTCATGCATCGGGCAACCCTTGATGGCGTAGACCGCCCCCTGCTCCGTGCGCGAAAACTTCTCCAATCCCTTCTTGAGCATTGTAACGAGCGTAGACTTGCCGCCGCTGACAGGTCCCATGAGCAGCAGAATCCTTTTTCGCACATCCAGCCTGCGCGCTGCCGAGTGGAAATATTCCTCCATCAGCTTCTCCACCGCACGATCGAGGCCGAAAATCTCTTGCTCGAAAAACTTATAGGTTTTCTGCCCATTCTTCTCTTCAATACCGTTCGATTTGATCATTTCATACACGCGCGAATGTGCCGTCATCGCCGGTGCCGGATCGTTCCGCAGCAATTCGATGTAGTCCTTGAATGTTCCCAACCAGGCGAGCCTCTCGCCCTCCGACTTGTACTCCGCAATGCGTTTGAAAATATCCATGCTGCGCCTCCTCCCATTGCTTCCGCTTGAACCCTTGTTTGTCCCTTTCGCCCAGGCTGTATCTCTGCTTCCCACTCCCGAATAGCAACGTATTCGAAGTATTAAAGCCTATGCGAAGGGTGCCGATAACTTGACCGGAAATTTTGATGATGGACAGGAATTGCCAGCTTAGCCCGCATCTCCTATAATGAACGGAATGAGAACGTCTGTGCTCTAGAGGACAGGCGTGCGGGGGGATTGCCGATATGGCGGTACGCGAGGAAGCAGAGCTTTACGGGCCGGTGAAGGCCTATTTGGAAGCCAGAGGTTATGAGGTGAAGGGTGAGGTGATGCACTGCGATCTGGTTGCCATGCGCCCGGACGGCAGCGATCTCTTCATTGTCGAAATGAAAAAGACATTCACGCTCGCACTGCTGCTGCAGGGCGTGGAGCGGCTACGGGTGGCGGATCGGGTCATGCTCGTAGTAGAACGCAATCGCTCCAAAAAAGGAGCCGTCAACCAGCGCTTTGGCGAGCTGGCGGAGCTATGCCGTATGCTTGGTCTCGGGCTGATGACGGTAACGTTTTATAAAACGAAGGGGCCAGCGCTTGAGCTGCTATGTGAGCCGGGCGATGCACCGCTGCGCGGACGGCGGCGCTCGCGAGAACGTCGCCTGCTGCAGGAGTTCCGCGAGCGCAGCGGCGATTACAATATCGGCGGCAGCGGGCGTGTGCAGGGCAACACGCTTATGACCGCGTACCGCGAAAAGGCACTCCGCTGCGCCTGGGCGCTGCAAGCGCATGGCCAGCTTTCGCCAGCTCGTGTGCGGGAGCTGTCCGGCTTTGCAGGCGCGGGCGGGATGCTGCGCGCCAACTATTACGGCTGGTTCGCCAAGGTGCAGCGCGGCGTATACAGCCTTTTGCCCGCGGGCGAGGCCGCGCTGGCAGAGCATGCCGCCGTCGTAGACGGCTGGCTGCGCCAGCAGGGCGCGCCGCGCGATTAGCGCGGCTGGGCCGCTGCGGCTGCGCGCTCAGCGCAGGGAGCGCGGCGCTAGCGGGCGGGGCCGCGCAGCTGGGCGGGCCGCAGCATGCTGCTGCTGCGGCCGGGCGCACCGGAAGCCCCAGTAAGTAGGCTGGGCTTCCGAGCGCTGGCTGCGCCAGCTCCGCGCAGCGCAGCTAGGCGCGGCGTGCCGCCGCAGCCTAGCTCTACCGCGCGCTCCTAGCTGCGCGCGGTGAACTCGCGCAGCGCTGCCGCCAGCCCGCGCAGCGCCTGCGCCAGCTCCGCGCCGCTGGCAGCGCCTGCGGCGAGCCGCGCCGCTTCGCGGCGGCGCCCGTTGCCGCTGCCCGCAATCGCGGCAACGGCGACACCAATGCGCAGCCCGCGTTGCCGGGCCGCACGCTGCAAAGCGCGCGCGGCCAGCCCCTCGGGCAGCAGCAGCTCCACCGCTGCGCAGCGCGAATCGCGCCGCCAGCGTAGCCCTTCAGGCATGGAGGCGGCCAATGCCTCCTCCAGCTCCTGCAACGCCGCTTCGCAGGCTTCAGCCGCAGCGGCACGACGCTGCTGCAGCCCTCCCTGGAGAAGCAGCTCCTCCAGGACGCGCAGTTCCCAGCCGCTGATAGCTCCCGTCGCCTGCCGCTCCTCCTGTACGCGGCGCAGCAGCTCCGGCGGACCGCTCACCCATGCGGCCGTAAGCTCTGGCGCACCGCTTGCCAGCGAGCCAATTCGCGCATAGTTGCCGCGGCCATCCCGGCGCAGGCCGTCTGAAGCCGTGTCAGCCGCGCTTTTCGTTCCAGCGGCTCCGACGCTTGGCTGCGCACCGTATGACCAGGCGCTGTCCGCTTGCAGCAGCACTGGCCATACTGCCAATCCCTTCTGCTCTGTAGCCCCGGAAGCGACTATACGGACCTTCTCATATTCATCAAGGTCTGCCGTCTGCTTCCCTTCCCCGGCCTGCTGCCATGCTATGCCTTCATGAAGCCCTGCTGTAACCGCACGGCCCCCGCTTCGCTCCAGCGCCCGCTGCAGCAGGGCTAGCGCAGCGGCAGAGCTACCCGTGATGCAGATCCCTTCACCCGGCAGGGCAGTTTCTTCCGCGCCCAGCCCGCTGCGCAAAAGCGCAGCCAGCCGACGGCCGCCATCCTGCTCCCGATCATGGGAAGGCTTCAACGCCCGGCGGGCCGCCTCCACAATCTCCTCATCAGCAAACAAGCGCAGCTCGGAGCCAATGCGATCAAACTCAATTTCCTTCTTATCCAAACTCTGTTCCCCCTCGCCGTTACGTAAAAACGTCCCAGAAGCATATACGCTTCTGGGACGCCCGTTAGAACGAGATTACTTTTTAATCATGCTGTTCCATTTCGACTCAATGCTTTTCAGCAAGCCTTCCTTATCAACCTTACCGGCAACATAAGCCTGCATTTCAGCGCCGACTTCTTGCGGCAGACCTTCCGGCATTTGGCTGAAGTACCAGCCCGAAGTTTTGCCTTCTTGGCTGTATTTCATGATGTCATTTGCAATTGCGCCAAGTACCTTATCGTCCTTCACTTCGATGGATTTCATCGCCGGGATGAATTTGAACTCCTCCACGATGTAACGTTTGCCTGTTTCGGAAGTTGCCAACCAGTTCAAAAAGTCCTTGGCCGCTTCTTTATTTTTAGAATTTTTGTTAATAACCCAGTTGTTCGGCACGCCAACAAAAATATTACCGCTTTTTTCGCTGTCATCAATCGGCATTGGCAGAACACCGATATTCATATTTTGCGTAATACCGTCAATTTGCACCTGCGTCCAGTTGCCCTGCTGCATCATCGCTGTTTTACCGCTGGCAAACAGGGTGACCTGCGTGTTGTAGTCGGTCGTCAACGGGTTTTTATTGCTGTTTTTCAGGGTAAGATCAAGCAGATTGAACCACTTTTCTACAACCGGATTGCCAACCAGACCACCTTTGCCTTCGTTCAGGTTTTTGATGAGTGCGGCCGGATCGTCCTGATTCGCCAGAGCTACGTTAAAATTGTGGTTGCCGAGCACCCACCACTCCTGATAACCGCTGGAAAAAGGCGTAATACCTGCATCCTGCAATTTTTTAGCGGCCGCCTCCAACTCGGTCAGCGTATTAGGCAACTCAGTAATGCCAGCCTTCTGGAACAGATCCTTATTATAAATGAAGCCGTATCCCTCAATGCCTACCGGCATGCCGTACATTTTCCCATCGAGGGTGATAGGCTCTTTCGCTGCATCCAGCACATCGCTTACCCAAGGCTGATCCGACAAATCCTCTACCTTGTCGATCCAGGTTGTCAGCTCGGCGTTGCCCATATTATTGAAAACATCCGGCTCTTGACCGGAGGCGAACTTGGCCTTGAGACCTGCGCTATAATCTGCTCCACCGCCCATCGTTTCGATGTTAAGTGTAACATTCGGATTTTCCTTTTCGTAATCGGCCTTCAAGCGGGTCATAGCGTCTGCAATTTCAACTTTAAATTGAAAAATGTTCAGCGTTACCTTCTCTTCGCTACCTCCGGTGCTCGTATTGGTCGATGTATTTGCCGCGCTGTTGGTAGTGCCCGAATCGCTGCCGCTATTGCCGCCGGAATTGGAAGTGCTGCAGCCTGCGGCTACAAGGCTGAGTGCAAGGCCTGCCGACAGTACCGTGACTAAGGATTTTTTCATTTGTTTGTCCTCCCTTGTGATTGACCCACCATCATGTATGCGCTTTAATAATGATTTTCCTGAATGCCTTCCCTTTGTATTCGGGAATAACTTCAGTATAGACCTGACATGAAAACGCTGCCACTGAGGATGTTGAACAAAAAGGTTGAAAATATTGATATTTGTCATAGGATCAATATTTTACTCCTCCTACCTCTATTCTTTCACCTCATCCAATACCACTAGAAACTTTCTATCTAAAAAATAGAATACAAACGTTACCACTATATGCGCCGTGACCGTCCCTATCGTTCTTCCATACCATATTAATAACTTTAAATAGATAGAAGGAACGGAAAGGAGGAGATTTCCAAATGAATTACGGCATCATTCTGATTCTGTTCATTTTGCTCGTGATTACAACTCAAGTTTTTTGGAACTGTTCCAGCGATCCGGAAAGCCCGATTGCGCCTGCTGGAACCGCGATTCCATTTTACATTCATAACAATTCAGGCTATACGCTAACCCGATCTAATTATTATGGTCCAGTTTCCTCTTCTCCTTACTCAATTCCAACAGGAACCACGGGAGAAATAAAAGTCACATCCACTACGCTCCCCGGATCTGTAAAGGCTTCAATGAATTATTATTCGTTAAGCGGCAACAGTTTTGTGCACCTGTCATTCGGTATGGATGTTATAAATATTCTCATTGGAATTGGAGGTAAATTTGAGAACGTTTCTACAATGGGAGCCATCTCGGCTAGAATAGGAGAACCAGTAACAAGCTTACTTGTTTATCCTGCCTAGCACAAAATAAATCAGCCCCAGCCGTCAATTATAGACGTTGGGGCTGATCCTATCTGACCCGCTCGAATTACTACTGGCTGGGTAACGATAACACCTTAACACATCTTTCATTCCGTATATCGGCTTTTGCTGCTCAGAAAGGAGACCGTGTAGATGAACAATAAACCTCATGTAAGCATAATTCTCATCCTATTTATTTTACTTGTTCTTGTGACGCAATTAACGCACTCTACGCCACAACCTCTTGACAAGCCAATCGGCGCTGAAGCTGAGCTTGTTCGCGATTTCTTCATTGCAAACGAAACACCGTTCAGTTTAACGAGGTCAAACTACTCTGGAAACATTATTAGCTCCTCGTCGGTAGTTCCCCGGCGCGAGTATGGTTGGATTAGGATGCCTGCAAAATTTGAAAAGACAGTCGCGACTATCAATTACTATTGGCTTGATCTCACTACTTCGCCTTATCAAATACACTTGACACTCGAAATAATCACAGAATATTTTCTTTCCAGCTCTTTTAAAGCTATTTCGACAGTGGGTCCTATCGAAATAGTGGAAACATCAAGTCATGGGGGTCAGGACGGGGTTATCGCCAACTACCGCCCTCGCTAACAAAGAGCAGTCTCCAACGTCATTGCATGACGTTGGAGACTGCTCTCATTTCAGTTATTTTTTAGCCATGTTCGTCCATTTGTCTTGAATGCTCTTGACCAGCTGGTCTTTGTTGCTTTTGCCAGCTACATAAGCTTGCATGTCAGCTCCAACTTCTTGTGGAAGACCTTCTGGCATTTGGTTGAAGTACCAGCCCGAAGTTTTACCGTCTTTGCTGTATTGCAGGATGTCGTTCGCAATTGCGCCGAGCACCTTTTGGTCTTTAACTTCAACGGATTTAAGCGCTGGGATGAACTTGAACTCGTTGACTCCGTAGTTTTTACCGGTTTCAGAAGTAGCAAGCCAGTTCAGGAAGTCCTTAGCTGCTTCTTTGTTTTTGGAGTTTTTGTTCACAACCCAGTAGTTAGGTACGCCAACAAAGATGTTGCCGCTCTTCTCGCTGTCATCTACAGGCATCGGCAGAATACCGATGTTCATGTTAGGTGTAATGCCATCAATCTGAACTTGCGTCCAGTTACCTTGTTGCATCATAGCCGTTTTACCGCTTGCGAACAGCGTTACTTGCGTGTTGTAGTCCGTAGTCAGCGGGTTCTTGTTACTGTTCGCGATCATCATATCGAACAGATTGAACCAGTTTCCGATAACCGGGTTTCCAACAAGACCGCCTTTGCCTTCATTCAAACCTTTGATGAAACTTGTCGGATCATCTTGATTAGCCAGAGCTACGTTGAAGGTATGGTTGCCGAGAACCCAGAACTCCTGGTAGCCGTTGGAGAAAGGCGTAATTTTAGCTGCTTTAAGCTTCTCTACTGCAGCCTTAAGCTCGGTGAGCGTTTTAGGCGGAGTTTCGATGCCAGCTTGCTTGAACAGGTCTTTGTTGTAAATAAGGCCGTAACCTTCGATACCCATTGGAAGACCGTAGTTTTTGCCATCGCGCGTAATGCCTTCTTTGGCTGTATCGATAACATCAGATTGCCAAGGCTCATTGCTGAGATCCTCCAGCTTATCCGCCCATGTCGTCAGGTCGGCGTTACCACCGTTGTTGAAAATATCAGGCTCTTGGTTAGAAGCAAACTTAGCTTTCAGCCCTGCGCCGTAATCCGCTCCGCCGCCCATCGTTTCGATGTTCAGGATGACGTTTGGATTTTCTTTTTCGTAATCAGCTTTCAGACGGTTCAATGCATCGGCGATCTCAACCTTGAACTGGAAAATGTTCAAAGTGACTTTCTCACCGTTGTTAGCTCCTCCGTTATTGCCAGCGGGCTCATTGCCGCCTCCATTGTTCGATGTGCTGCAGCCGGCCAGCATTGCAATTGCCAGTCCCGCAGAAACAGCGCTAATTAAGCTTTTTTTCACAGGAAATTACCCCTTTCGTTCTCTTGCTCCCCTTAGTATGCCAATAAGCAGCAACCTAATGCGAAATCATTGTCTCGCTTAAGTACAGTATACTCCGTATGCGCAAACGTTCGCACAGACGATATTGCTGCAAAAGGGGGAGGATATTGATCTTGCTTTCGCAAGATCACCATCCTCCCCCTAATCTTCTATACCATTATCCTTTAACAGAGCCTGCCGTGATGCCTTCAATAATATGACGTTGAAGCGTCAGGAAGAAGGCAAGAATCGGTAACACGCCCATAACTAGACCAGCAAGCGCCAAATCCCATTGTTTCGTATACTGTCCGAAGAAGGCGTAAGTCGACATTGGAATTGTCCGCTGTGCCTCGCCCAGCATCATATTCGGCAACAGGAAGTCATTCCAAACCCAAAGGCTGTTCAGGATGATAATCGTAACCGTCATCGGCTTAAGCAACGGGAACACGATCCGCCAGAAGACGCCGTAAGGCGAGCAGCCGTCCACCGTAGCGGCTTCCTCAATCTCAAGCGGAATCGATTTGACGAAGCCGTGATACAAGAAGATCGTCATGGATGAACCAAAGCCCAAGTAAGCGAACCATAAACCAGGAATGCTGCCAGTCAGATTAAGCCAAGATGCAACCTTAATCAGCGGAATCATTATCGACTGGAACGGAATAACCATCGCCATGACGAACAGCATGAACAGAATGTTGTTGTACTTGGAAGAATGGCGTACCATCCGGTAGGCACCCATGGAGCAAATAATCGCCAGACCGACGATCGTCGACACCGTAATGACCAGAGAGTTCATGAACGACGCTGGGAAATTCATGATGTCCCAGGCACGTGTAAAGTTGGCAACCGTCCAAGGGTTAGGCAACGCTGCGGAGTCAAGCAAGATGTCTCCGTATTTTTTGAAGGAGTTGCTGACCAGGAAATAGAACGGTACAAGGAACAGCAGCGCAAGCAGAACTCCAATAATTTCCAATAAAAGTGTGGAACCTTTATATGGTTTTGTTTCCATTATGCCTGCACCTCCTTGCGTTTCGTAACCCATACTTGCAGCGATGTAATCAACGCTACGACAATGAAGAAGATCAGCGCTTTGGCAGTACCGAGACCCATATTATTGTTTTGGAATGCTTCATTGTAAATATTCAAGGCGACGGACTGCGTAGAGTTATAAGGTCCGCCCTTGGTCAGCGACAAGATGATATCGAATGACTTGAACGACCAGCTCAGCGCCAGGAACAGCGCAATCGTAACCGCCGGCATGATCAGCGGCACTGTAATATGACGAAGTCTCTGCATTGCTGTTGCACCATCAATGGAAGCAGCTTCGATCAAATCGCGCGGCACATTAATGAGAGCCGAGATGTAAATAACCATCAGATAACCAGATGTACTCCACACCGTTACGATAACAACGCCCCAGAAAGCCGTCGTTTCATCGCCAAGCCAAGGCAGGTTGAACAAGCTCCAGCCCGTTTTTTCGCCAACGGCTGCAAAACCTTTAACGAAAATGAACTGCCAGATAAACCCGAGCAACAGACCACCGATAACGTTAGGCATAAAGAAGATTGTCCGCAGTAAGTTTTTGGACTTCACAGGCTGCGTCAGCAGCAGCGCCAGCATAAAGCCCACTAAATTGGACAGAATTACGGCTGCAATCGTGAATTTTGTTGTGAATGTAAACGAGTTAATAAAGGTTTGATCGTTGAAAATTTTGACAAAGTTGTCTAGACCAACAAAGGTTGCATTATCAGATACGCCATTCCACTCCGTAAAGGAGTAGTACATGCCCATAAAAAAGGGAAGCGCAATAATAATCGCGAACGCAAGCGTAACTGGGCCCGTGAATACGAGCTGCTGGACCCATGATTTGGACCATCCGCTGCTTTTCATCCCGAATCTCCCCTTTCAATAAAATCGTAGTCAGTTTTTCCTGTATTAATAAGAAATATCCCGACTTCCTGTTCATTTTCCTACATTATACGTTCCCTATTCTCCCCCTCCCACTGAGTATGATGACGGGAAAGGTGTAAAATATTGATGCCACTCGTCCATAACGCTATAATCTTAGAAGAGTCTTCGCAGTAAAAAAGCTGGGCTTCATTACGATCAAAGGAGACATAAGCAGTGAAATTTTATTGGATTCGACGCAGCATTCGAACGAAGCTGGCCGTGTTTCTCCTTATGGCTATAGGCATTCCGATGCTGCTATCCATTATTATAACCAATACGCGCACAGCAGCTTTTGTCGAAGAGGATAACATCCAGCAGAACTCCAGCCTGCTGTATCAGGGTAAGACTAACCTGGAGAACTATTTCCAGTCGTTCTTCCAGACCTCGCTTGCGCCTTATTCGGATACAACTTTATATCGCACCCTTGAAATGGGGCGCAGCGACTACCTGACAGATAACCAAATCTTTGTCAGCCTTCAGATTATGGCCACCTCCGTCAAGGAAATTTATCAGGTTTATTTGCATTCTCCTGGCGCCGAGCGTGGTTACTTATATTCCAGAGGTCAGTACAAGCGGATGGATCAAATTGTGAGTACTCCAGGTACGACATTGCCAGAAGGGGTTGGCTACAGCATCCGGCCGCTGCATATGAGCAGCAATTACAATATGACTGTCGCCCCTCCCTTTCTTGCCAGACCAGTCATTACGGTCATTCGGCCCATACTGCGGATTCCGAGCGACCAGCAGATCGGCACGCTTGCCATCGACATTACCCCGGAGGTCATCAACACGATTTGCAGCCAGCTGTATCAGCAGGAACAAGGCGAAGAGGTTTATCTGCTGGCACCAGATGGGACAATTATTTACGGCCCGGATCCAAACCGGCGTGGACTTAAGCTGGACACGGAGTGGGGTGAGGAGTTGCTTGCCGAGTCTGCAAAAGCAACGGCCCTGAGCAGCAACGGCAGCTATTCTGGAGCAACAAGGTTGCAGAACTCCCCCGATCAAGGCGTTTTTGTTTATGAAAAAATATCAGCTGGCAATCAGATGTGGACGTTGGTCAAACGAATTCCAGATTCAGTGCTCCTACGTGCTACAAATGGGGTCACCCAAGTGAATACGGCCGTTTTGGTGGGCTCCATGTTACTAATCGTGCTCGCCATATTATTCATCTCCTTCTGGATTACCCGGCCGATCAAGCAGCTAACCGGTTATGTCAGTCAAATTCAATCCGGTCAGTTGGATACCGATATTCATCTGAATCAAACGGATGAAATTGGTCAGCTGGCGCGCCGGTTCCGAATGATGATGGAGACGATTAACAATTTGGTGCTTCGGGAATACAAGCTGGAACTCGCTAACAAAACGAATCAATTGAAGGCGCTGCAGGCGCAGGTCCATCCCCATTTCTTGTACAATGCTTTACAATCGATCGGCACGACCGCGCTGAAGCGAGGCGTTCCCGATTTGTACAAGCTCATTATGCAACTAGGCAAAATGATGCGTTATTCGATGAATACAGCCGAGGAATTTGTCGTTATTTCCCAGGAAATTGATCATACTCGCTCCTATTTGGAGCTACAGCGTCATCGCTTTGACGATAAGCTGACATACGAGATTTCACTGGAACCAGGTTCAGGCAGCATTCTGATACCGCGGATGGTCATCCAGCCCATTGTGGAAAATGTATTCAAGCACGCCTTTGATCCTGCAGGCGGCGAGGTGCATGTGACGATTAACTGCTTCCAGACAGATGGCTGGATTCATATTGAGATTGCTGACAATGGTCCGGGATTGCGGCCCGACAAGCTTGACGCTTTGCAAAAAAGCTTGATGCAAGCCGATGAAGGAAGCCTCGATATTGGAGATCATATCGGACTGGCCAACGTTTCAGCACGCCTCAAGCTGCATTGTGGGGATACTTCAAGCATCCAGCTTGAATCTGGGCTGGAGCCGCTTGGCGGACTATCCGTTACCCTCCTTATTCCTTCATCCGATAAAGCTGAAACACCTAAGACAGGAGAGACAGAACTATGAATGTGCTAATTGTTGATGACGAGAGCCATGCCCGGGAAGCGGTCAAGTTGCTTGTAGATTGGGAAGCTCTCGGCTTCACAAAAATTATAGAAGCGGATAATGGCGAGTCAGCCAAGCTGCTCGTAGATGAATTTGTTCCTGTTTTGATTTTGACAGATATTCATATGCCGATAACAAATGGAATTCGTTTCATGGAATGGGTCAGCACACATCATCCGCAGAGCAAAATCATAGCCATCAGCGGGTACAATGACTTTGATTATGTGCGCAAAACGATGAAGTTTGGTGGTAGAGACTATATTCTAAAGCCAATTGATCCCGACCAGCTGAATGAAGCCGTGCAGCGCGCCCTTGAGGAATGGAGGCTGGAAACCCAGGAGAAACAGCGCCAAGTCGAAAGTGGAATCGCCTTGAACCAGTACAAGCCGGTTTATTGGAGCCATCTGTTCGGTAAGCTGGCGGCTGGCGCTCAAGAAGCGGAAGCTGCGGCTGCGCAGCTGCGCGCCGAGTTCTCAGGATTCCCCACCCATTCGTTCATGCAGGCCGTATCGTTCAGCCTATTCCCGGTTCCCGATAAGCTGCTCCGTCGCTTCCGTGGAGATCGTGAGCTGCTGGAATTCGCCATGATCAATGTGCTCAACGATCTGCTGCGCGGGGAATGGAAATGCGGATATGCCTTCCGTATTGCGGATGCTTCGGATGAGATCGTTGCCCTAATCTGGAGCGGCCACGAGCGGCTCAAGGATCGCGTCCTTCAGCTCATTGAAGCCGTTTCATTAACATTGAAGGCCGAGCTGCATGCTGGAGTCGGCAAGCTGGTCCCAGACGCCGAAAGAGCTTGGGAGTCTGTGAAGGAAGCAAGGATTTCGCTTCTACAGCGGAATTTGCTGCAACCGCAGGAACGCATCCATTATGCCGAGCGGCAGCCGACAAGCGGCGCCTCCGTACATTTGTCCGTGATCGAGGATGCGCTACGCTTGTCGATTCAGGTCCGTAACTCGGCAGAAGCTACAGCAGCCTTGAAGGACTGGTTCGAAAAGCTGCGGAGCATCGGAATCGTCTCCCCTGCCTCGACTCAGCTGTGGGACCGCCAATTGGAGCTTATGCGTACTCGCATCACCCAGGAGTTCAACCCGGACCCTGCTGCGAATCCACTTCCTCTTGGTGGGCCTCTGCCGCTTGTTTTCAGTGAAGAGGGCAAGCTCATGCTTGATGAGACCGAGAAAGAATGGCGGCTGCAACTGCTCGACTGGCTGGAAACGATCCTTCGCCGCATCCGCCAGGAGCGCAGCATTATTTCAGAGATGACCTCGTATATCGGCTCCCATCTTGAGGAAGACTTAACGTTGCAGACGCTTGCTTCCCGCTTTTTCCTTAGCCGGGAGCATGTCAGCCGACGTTTCAAACAGGAAACCGGACAGACGCTCAGCGAGTATGTCGAGATTTTGCGCATGGACAAAGCCCGCAAGCTGCTCTCCTCCTCCGGTCTTCGAGTCACCGAGATTGCAGCACAGGTCGGATATATGGACGAAAAGTACTTCAGCAAGGTTTTCAAAAAACATACCGGCAGCTCGCCAGGACAGTTCCGCCAGCAGGGCTGACACAGGTTGTTCACAAATTGAATCGTTTTCTTTTTTTATCCATTTGGGTATAATTAAATCAATTCGTCCGGAGGTGCTACATATGTCCGTACAGTTCATCGTCGTCACGCTTGTGTCGCTGCTGTTCTTGACCGCAATGCTTACAGCGGCCTACAACGACGACAAGACCAAAGGTCTGTAAAACGCTATCAGGTTTACGCAAGTACGAGTAATACGGCCTCCATCGTCCCTTGGGCGGTGTCCGTATGCGAAGGATTCTAGAGAAATAGAACAAAGGCCATGCTTCCCGATCGCTCGGGAGGCATGGCCTTTTCGTTGTTCATTCTAGAGTTCGGAAAAGCTCTCGCATTAAACTCGTGTTGAGCTTTATCCAGAACTACTACCTTCCGTTCATGCAGCTATTAACGACGAAGCTGCGACATTCCCGTCATGCATTCCGCACAGAGATGGCGTTCCTTGAAATCCCGTACCTCTTCCATCGATCCGCAAAAGACGCAGCGCGGGCGGTAACGCTCCAAAATAATATGCTCGCCCTGTACAAGGATCTCAACAGGATCCCCTTCATTCATCTGATAACGCTTGCGCAACGATTTAGGTAGCACGATGCGTCCAAGCTGATCAACCTTCCGTACGACTCCAGCCGGTTTCATGGTTGTATTTCTCTCCTTATGTCTGAAAATCTAGTCACAACCAACCCTCGGCGGACATAATTGTCACAGGGTTAATGGATGTTTATTCTAGTGATGTTCGCTTTCCGAATGAGGATTCCTTCCCCATTCGGGATTTTCTTAGAATAGTCCAAGTTTACTTCAATAACATGGGGCAATCTTCCTAAATTGAAAAAAAAGGTCATTCCAAACCGGAAAAACCATTTTGCCTCAACGCTTCAAACAGAATCACCGCAACCGAATTGGATAAATTCATCGAGCGGACATCGCCGGTCATTGGCAAACGGATAGCCGAAGAAAGATTGGCTTCTATTAGCTCAGGCGGCAGTCCTTTCGTTTCTTTACCGAACACAAGCAGATCTCCATCGCGATAAGCGACCGAGTCGTAGCGGTTATGGGCTTTGGTGCTTGCGAAGAAAAATCGTCCCTGCGGGAAGTTATCTCTGACTTCCTGGAAGGAGTCATAATAATGAACTTTAACGGCATGCCAGTAATCTAGCCCAGCACGCTTTAAGGTTCGGTCATCTGTGTTAAAGCCGAGCGGTCTAACTAGATGCAAATGAGCACCTGTAGCCGCACAAGTACGAGCAATATTGCCCGTGTTCGCGGGTATTTCAGGCTCGACAAGCACAATGTGAAACGCCATGAATTATTTCCTGCCTTTCTTCATTACTTTACATTCCTTTTACGCAAAATTAATTCCGTTCGTATGGTAGCGCGATATACTTTCATCAAGACGCGGGAAAAGGAGACCGAATAGCATGACGAAAAAAAAAGTTCTCATCGTTGACGACGAGCCTTCAATCTCAATGCTTCTCGAATTCAACCTAAACCTTGCCGGTTACGAGGTCCGCACCGTGCATGACGGCATGGCCGTTTTTGATATACTGAAGCCATTCCGCCCGGACTTGATCGTGCTTGATTTGATGCTGCCCAAAATGGACGGAATTGAAGTCTGCCGCGAGTTACGCCGCAGAGGCAATGTCGTTCCCATCGTCATGCTCACCGCCATGCAAGATGTGACAGACCGCATCGCTGGCCTGGACAATGGCGCCGATGACTACATGACCAAGCCCTTCAGCCCGCAAGAGCTGATCTCCCGAATCTCCGCTATTTTCCGGCGGATACAAGACTATCCCGGTGTAATTGATGAAGCCCGTTATGACTTCGGCCCTTTGCAGGTCGATCTTGGCACTCGGGAGGTTCATCAGCATGGAGAGCTTGTCGAGCTTACCCCGAAGGAGTTCGAACTGCTTGTGTTCCTTTGCCGCCACCGTGGAAAAGTGCTGAGCCGCCAGCAATTACTGCAAGGAGTATGGGATTATCATTTCCTTGGCGACACTCGTATTGTCGATGTGCATATCAGCCATCTTCGGGATAAAATCGAGCGCAGCGCCCGTTCCCCCGAATACATTATGACGGTCCGCAACGTCGGATACAAGCTCACAGGTCCCAATTCGAAGGATCAGACCGCATTAGCCTAACAGCAGCCCATTGCAGCAGCAACGCCCTTGCCGGGATTATAATCCCCGGCAAGGGCGTTGCTGCTTGTTGATGAAGCTCCTATTCAGCCGTGCGTACGTTGGAATTCCTTCATAAAGTCGGCAAGAGCTTGGCAGCTTTCAAGCGGCACAGCGTTGTAGGTGGAAGCACGCAGTCCGCCCACATCGCGATGGCCTTTCAGGCCGACAAAACCATGCTCCTCCGTCCCCTTAATGAATAGCTTCTCAAGCTCCTCGGACTGGAGGCGGAACGTAATGTTCATCAGCGAGCGGCTCTCAGCCTCGGCAACACCGCTATAGAAACCACCGCTTTCATCGATCGCGCCGTAGATCAAGCCCGTTTTCGCGCGGTTAAGCTGCTCAACTGCGGCTAGACCACCTTTGCCTTTGATCCACTTCAGCACAAGTCCTACCATATATACCGCGAAGGATGGCGGTGTATTGTAGAGAGACTTGGACTTGGCATGGGTATCATAGCGCAGCATGGTCGGAACGCCTGCTTGACTCGAATTGATCAAATCATTGCGAGCAATGACGATCGTCGCTCCAGAAGGTCCGAGATTCTTTTGGGCGCCGGCGTAAATCATTCCGAATTGACTTACGTTGAGTGGGCGAGACATGATGTCGCTGGACATGTCGGCGATAAGCGGCACATTGCCGGTATCCGGGAAAGCTGCCAACTGTGTTCCCTCGATCGTTTCGTTGGAAGTGAGATGCAAGTACGCCGTATCTTCCGGCAAATCAAGTTGGGACAAATTCGGCATAGCCGTGAAACGGGATTCCTCTGCTGATGCCACAACGCGAGTTTCCCCAATCAGCTTCGCTTCCTTGATTGCTTTTTTAGCCCAGCTGCCGCTGTTGACATAAGCTGCCGTCTTTCCAGCAGACAGCAGATTCATCGGCACCATCGCGAACTGGGTGCTCGCGCCGCCTTGCAGCAGCATGATACTGTAATCATCCGGTACTTGAAGCAGCTCGCGTGCCAGTTGCTCGGCTTCGTCATTCACGCCCTCGAACAGCTTGCTGCGATGGGACATCTCCATAATGGACATGCCTGCACCCTTGTAGTCGACAAACTCCTTCTCGGCCTGCTGCAGCACCTCCAGCGGCAAAGCTGCCGGTCCGGCATTGAAATTGTACGCTCTCTTCGTCACGATCTAGCACCCCAGTCTCTGTCGCTTGAACGATACGCTCCAGTAAAGTTATGAGTATCTTACCAAGTTTGCTCCATTCCATCAAGTGACAATTACACGAATACTTATCTTATTTTAAATAAAATTATTCGGATTTAGACGATTTATCCGGCTATTCAATACCGAATTCAAGCCATTATGTTCTCTCTGGGCATACGATACAAAACAAGGCTCCCTGAATGGGAGCCTTGTGGTAAAAAGGGATGAGTGCAGGTATGATTAGCAGTCGAAGTAAAGGCTGTACTCATGTGGATGTACACGGATAGCAACGGCTTTAGCTTCTGTGCGCTTGAATGCAACGTAGTTATCGATGAAGTCTTGGCTGAATACGCCGCTTTCGGTAAGGAATTCGGAGTCTGCTTCCAGAGCATCGAGAGCTTCGTCAAGCGTTCCAGGAACGCTGCGGATTTCTTGCTTCTCTGCATCGGACAGCTCGTAGATGTTTTTGTCATACGGGCCATAACCGAGAGCTGTAGGATCGATTTTGCGTTGGATGCCATCAAGGCCAGCCAGCAGCATTGCTGCGAACGATAGGTAAGGGTTAGCCGTGGAGTCCGGAGTCCGGAACTCGATGCGGCAGCCTTTTGGCGTAACCGCTGCAACTGGAATCCGAACTGCTGCGGAACGGTTGCCTTTGGAGAACACCAGGTTAACTGGAGCTTCGTAGCCAGGAACCAGACGTTTGAACGAGTTCGTACTCGGGTTAGTCAGTGCGATCAGCGCCGGAGCGTGATGCAAGATTCCGCCGATGTAATGCAGAGCCATTTGGCTCAGGTTAGCGTAGCCGTCTTTTTCGAAGAAGAGCGGGCTGTCGCCGTTGAAAATGGATTGATGAACGTGCATGCCGCTGCCATTGTCACCGAAAAGCGGTTTTGGCATGAATGTAGCTACTTTGCCGTACTGGCGAGCTGTGTTATGCACGATATATTTGTAAAGCATCAAGTTATCAGCTGTTTTGGTCAGCGTGTCGAAACGGAAGTTGATTTCCGCTTGTCCAGCCGTCGCCACTTCGTGGTGATGACGCTCGATACGCAGGCCTGCTTCTTGCATCAGGCGGCACATTTCACTGCGGATATCTTGTTGGGAGTCAACTGGAGCAACCGGCACATAACCGCCTTTAACGCCAATCTTGAAACCGAGGTTGCCGCCCTCTTCCTTGCGGCCCGTGTTCCAAGCTGCTTCTTCGGAATCAACCGAGAAGAAGGAGGTATTCATGGAGCTTTCATAACGCACGTCGTCAAAGATGAAGAATTCGGACTCAGGTGCGAAGAATGCTGTCGTGCCAACGCCGGAGGTTTGAAGGTATTCTTCCGCCTTCTGGGCGATGCTGCGCGGATCGCGATCATAGCGTTCGCCGTCAGGCGTATGAATGTTGCACATGATGTTCAAAGTCGGGTGGTCGGTGAAAGGATCTACGAATACCGACTCCGTATCGGGCATCATGACCATGTCGGATTCTTCGATGCCACGGAAACCATGAATCGAGGAGCCGTCGAAAGCGACACCGTTTACGAACGTCTCACCATCCACTTCCGTCGCAGGAAGGGTGATGTGATGAGCACGACCGGCAAGATCCACAAAACGGAAATCGACAAACTGGATGTTATTTTCTTTGATTTTGTCCAATACACCTTGAACTGACATCTGAAATTTCCTCCATTTCCGAACGTTAGCATTGATTGAGACCAAAATTGTTCAACTTTGACCCTGAACCTTGAAGTAATTATAAAACTCCGACATGACACCGTCAATAGCTATGTCAGGTATTTTTGAAACAAGTGTAAGCATTACTCACAAGATTTATATAATATACATCTTTGAATGCCGCTTTAAACACAAAAATCCGTAAATCCTTGATTAAAAAAGGATTTACGGATGTTTTACGAACGTTTGTATGAGTTAGCTTATACTGTCGATATACGAAAGCTTACATAATTATACGAAAGCGTTTACTTTCTCTCTCCTGAATTAATGCCTTTTAACGTTTCCAGACGGCAAAAGCCTCCGCCTGCTCTTTCTTCGTGTCAAATTTCTTACCGACGATTGGAGCCAGCTTCTCCAAATCCTTGAGCAGGTTAGCAAACTGATCCGGGAACAGCGATTGAACGCCATCGCCAGTCATAGAATTGTCCGGATCGGTATGCATTTCGATAATCAAACCATTCGCTCCCGCCGCCACGGATGCTTTGGTCATTGGCTCGACGAGCTCGCGTCTTCCCGTGCCGTGGCTCGGATCGGAGATGACTGGCAGATGGCTCAGTCCCTGCAGAACCGGAATTGCCGACAGATCGAGCGTATTGCGCGTGTAGGTCTCGAAAGTGCGAATTCCGCGCTCGCAAAGCATGACATTGGGATTGCCACCAGCAAGAATGTATTCGGCTGCATTAAGGAATTCGTCGTATGTGCTGCTGAAGCCGCGCTTGAGCAGCACAGGCGTTTGGATCGTGCCGAGCTTACGCAGGAGGTCGAAGTTTTGCATATTGCGTGTTCCAACCTGCAAAATATCCGCATGCTCCGCACAAATATCTACATACTCAGGCGTCATAACCTCTGTAATCGTCAGCAGGCCATGCTTTTCTCCCGCTTCGCGCATGATCTCAAGTCCCTCTACGCCAACACCTTGGAAGCTGTAAGGCCCTGTGCGCGGTTTGAACGCGCCGCCTCGCAGCACTTGCCCGCCAGCCGCCTTGACTAGGCGAGCTATTTCATCGATCTGTTCCGCGGATTCAACGGCACATGGCCCGCCCATAACAACCAGATTGCTGCCGCCGATCTGCACGCCTTTGATGTCGATAATCGTATCTTCGGGGTGGAAATCACGACTGGCCAGCTTGTAGGACTTAGAAATCTTAATGACGTTCTCGACTCCCTTAAGCTGACGAAGATGCTCGGCGAGTGTAGGCTCCGCCTTGCCGATAATGCCGATAACGGTACGATCCGTACCACGTGATACATGAGCTGCTACTCCCGCGCGCTCGATATGAGAGACGATTTCGGCGATCCGCTCGTCGGTAACTGTAGGCTGAGTAATGACTATCATGAATTGCACTCTCCTTTGGGCTTATGGAAGCTTTCTTTGATGTTGTTAATGAAACCTTGTTATGAATGTGGCGATGCTTATGATATGACAGCGTTGATGAATGAGATCATGTGTGTAAAAGAAGCGATGCTTTCGTGCTTGTTCGCTTTTAAGCTTCTATGCTTTTGTGCTTTTATTCAATAAAGTAAATATACCTGATGATCCAATCATCCGTCAAGTTCTTTCAATTTCACTGATTCAATTAATTTGTCTATATAGAGATGAAAATGGGGCTGCCCAGCAAAGCAAGTAGCCGAAGTTACTTGCTTTGCTGGGCGGCCCCTCTCACCTCTTACTAGTAGTGCTATTTATTTCCCAGGGTGCTCTCCAATTCAATTAGGGGGGCTTGAGAGTTAGCTCTTCGCATCCTGTATTTGAAGAGGATTAAGCTCTCTCCGTTCCGTTGGATACCATTATCTTTCTTTTACCATTTTAATCGAGAGTTACTTCATAAAGAACAGCATTACCACCGCGTCCGAAGGAACCGTTAATGGATTTAGTTTGTTCGATAGAACCTGTGGTATATTCGCTGGCGTTGATAACATTGCCATTCTTCTTAATCCATGCTATCAGATCGCTGTTGCTTCCAGTTCCGATAACTAGGAAATACTTCACCCCGCCGGAGCGAACAAGCTCCTCTAGCTTCTCCTCGTCATAAACCGGATCTGAATTCTGGAAGCCATGCAAAATGACAACCTTCTCTTTCTCATCAACGATGTAAGGCGCAGCTGTATTGTAATTCGGAACTGCCAGCAGATATTCAGTCGACTGATTCTTCCGCAAATAATCTAGCAGCCCTTGATCTACTCCGGTATTCCCGCGACCTTGACCCGGCCGCATACCTCCATCACTTGGGAACATACCCATTTCTCCTGGCAGCCTGCCATCTATTCCTCCCGACTGAGCATCGCCGACGCCCCCTTGCTGACTAGGGCGTTCCATACCTATGCCGCCTTGTTGAACCCCACCCATACCCTGCAGAGCAATTCGTCCCATGCCGCCGCCAAAACCGCTGGTTGGTCCTGCAGCCGGGATCATCGCGTCCTGTCCATAAACAATCGGCGTTGCCGACCAGTATGCAGGACCGATCAGCATCGCTGCCAGGCCAGTCAGAGCGGCCACTTTCACAGCGCCGCGCTCTCGGCCATTTTGCACAGCAAGAACAAGCGCGACCAGTAAACCGAGCCCTGCCACTGCGATCGACCAGCCGATGCCAATCGTGCTTTCATAAGTTTGCAAGATGAACCACTGGAACAACGCGGTAATCGCGATAGAACTAGGCAGCAACCAGGCTTGCCAGCTTGCACTTTCCCTGTACTTGGCCCACATATAGCTTGCTCCGGCCCCTGCCAATGCAGCTACAGGAGGAGCGAGCATGATCAGATAATATGGATGGAAAAATCCAGCTATGCTGAAGAAACCGCCGACCGGTACGAGCCAGGCCAGCCAGAAAAGCGTCTCTTTATGTTTCGCATTCATACCGCGCCACCTAAAAGACAATAGCAGCGCCAGCGCTGACAGCAAAGCGAAAGGCAGCAGCCAGCTTGCCTGTCCAGACAGCTCCTGCTGGAAAAGACGGAGCGGCCCAACTGTACCGGTAGCAAACATGCCGCCCCCGCCGCCTCCTGCAGGCGCAGTTCCCCAGCCTCCATTGCGTACACCTGACTCACCGCCACCATCCCGCGGCGCAGTCCCATCGCCAGCCTGCGGTTGGCCAGGGACGCTTGCGCTCGGCGGTTGACCTCCAGCTCCTCCCCTATCACCGGTCAACCTGGAAACGCCATTATATCCGAATGCCAGCTCCATGACGGAGTTCGTCTCGCTGCTGCCGATATAAGGCCTTTTGTCGGCCGGGATGGAATCAACGATAACCGCCCATGAGACGGAAATGAGAAGCATAAGCGCGGTACTGCCTGCCAAAACGGCATACTTCTTCTTTACCTTCAATTGAACCCCCAGTACATACAGCAGATAAAAGGCCGGAAGCACCATATAAGCCTGTAGCATTTTCATATTGAACCCCACCCCGATCAGGGCGAAAGCGATTACAAGGCTGCTGATCCTATTTTGGCGGATGCCTCGCAATAGGAACCAGGCGGCAAGCAGCAGCACGAAAACCAGCATCGCATCGATGTTGTTCGTGCGGGCCACAGCTACGCCAACTGGCGTAAACGCCATAGCGAAGGCGGCGAACCTCGCGGCAAGACTGCCGAATGTCGGCTTCACGCACAGATAAATAAGCGGTACAAGAGCAATGCCTGCCAGCGCTTGCGGCAGGATAACGCTCCAACCATGCAAGCCGAACACGTAGGCAAAAGCAGCTTGAATCCAAAACACCAGCGGCGGTTTATCAATCGTTACCGATCCTGCCGAGTCCAGCGATCCATAAAAGAAGTTTTCCCAGCTCTGGAGCATGCTGCCAACCGCAGTTGTGTAGTAGGTATTCGAGTAAGTCTCATCCCAGATGCCATAAAGATTCAAAAAAGCGGCCATTAATACAGCCGCCATTAGCCATAAGTCCATCCTCAACGGCTGTTTGATTTCATTGCTGGTTTCCGTTCCTTCCATTGACTTCATAAAGGCAACACTCCCCATCCATCAAGTTCTGTGCCTATCCTACTCTTCCTAAATGAACCCAAAATGAACATGTTAACGGAACTCATTATCTATTCAGGATGTATTTCCATTAACTCGTGCATAACAAAAAAGGCCTCCTAATGGAGACCTTAATCAACGTCAATCCCTTATGGACAATCAGTTTCCTGCCATATCACCCACTGGAGTGCCCACGGGGTGACGCTTCAAGCGGCGGCGCTCCTTGCGCTTCGCCGTCAAATAAAGAAGGACCGCGCGAACAGCAATGAACAGCAGCGCGCCTATCCATAGGCCATCCACCATACCGCCGACAATCAGCTTAAGGTTGAGCAGCAGCATATGGTTGATCTTCTCACCGACGAGCGGAAGATGGAGGTTCATATGCGCTGGAAGAACCCAGCCGCCGACAAGTGAGTGCAGGTAAGCAAGCGGCAAATAAATGATTTTGCCAATGACGAAGCCAACAAGAGCTCCAGCCAGACTGCCCCGCAGCAGATAAATCAGTGGAAAGATCAGAAAAAAAGCCAGGCCGTACGTAGGCAGCGTAAACATCTCGCAAAAGAAACCAATGGAGAAGCCCATTGCCACAAACGTTGGTCCACCGGGCGCACGCAGCAATTGCAGCAGCTTGTAGCGCATCCAGCGCTTTGCCCCTCCCGGCCAGGAGCGTAGCTGTGTTCGATTCGTAGTGCCTGCCATTGATTCCGCCTTCTTTACGCGCCTGACTTAATTTTGACTCTTGGCAGCAATTTAGCCATATCCACCGTACGCTTCAGCTCCCAAGTAGAGGGATCGCTCTCCTCGTACTGTTCCAGGAACTGAATCACCTCGCGAGTGAGCGGCGTCGGCGTTGAAGCACCTGAGGTTACGGATACTCGCTGCTTTCCCTTCAACCAATCCAGCTGCAGTTCAGACAGATCTGAGATCCGGTAAGCTGGTACGCCTGAAATCTCCTCCGAAACCTGTGCCAAGCGATTGGAGTTGTTGCTACGAGGATCACCAACAACAATTGTCAGCTCAGCTTGGCCGGCTTGCTCCGCCACCGCTTCTTGACGTACCTGGGTTGCCAAGCAGATCTCATTGTGAATCTCAGCATGCGGATATTTCTCCAGCAAGCGGCTGATTAGAATACGAATATCCCATTGTGACATCGTTGTCTGGTTCGTAATCAAGATATGTTCACCAGTCACATTCAACTGCTCGATGTCTGCCTCACGCTCGATAAGATGAACTTCATCCGGCGCAACGCCGACGGCGCCTTCCGGCTCCGGATGGCCCTTCTTGCCGATGTAGATGATCTGATAACCCTCGGCTGTTTTTTCGCGGATCAGATCATGCGTTTTGGTCACATCGGGACATGTCGCGTCCACGACAGTCAATCCTTTTTCCTTGGCACGCTGCCGCACCTCAGGGGAAACACCATGCGCCGTAAAGATAATCGTGCCGGACTCCACTTGCTCCAGAATTTCCAAGCGATTCTCTCCGTCTAGCGTAATGATGCCTTCTTCCTCGAAAGCATCGGTAACATGGGAGTTATGGACGATCATGCCCAGTATATATATAGGGCGGGGCAAATCGAGATTGCGAGCAGTCTGCAACGCCAGAACCATCGCATCGACAACCCCGTAGCAATAACCCCGCGGCGATATTTTCACTACTTCCATCGTATTACCTGCCTTCCTGGCCGCCACTTGGTGAGATCGACGCTCGCAGCCGTATTCACCTCAGTATACTCTAATTCTCCTGTACGGAAAAGGCGACTGGCAGCCAGACGGTAAATGTCGTTCCCGCACCCGGACTCGTATGAACTTCGGCTGAGCTGTTATGCTCGTCGAGAATCCATTTGGCGATCGACAGGCCAAGGCCGGTGCCGCTCGTTATGCCCCTGGACTCATCCGCCCGGTAGAAGCGCTCGAAAATATGCGGTATTTGCTCCTCATTCATACCAAGTCCAGTATCCTGAATTTTGATGCCGACCTGGTTGTTTTTCACAACTGCCGTCAGCCGGACACTTCCATCCGGTGTATACTTGAAGGCATTCTCGATGAAAATGAACATCAGCTGCCGCAAATAATCCGCGTTGCCCATCACGCCTACACCTTCCAGAACGGAGAGGTCGCTAGGCAGCCAGGCAGAAGTACGTGGCAGCAGCGCTGCACGCCGCACAACCTCCTCCAGCAGCGGCAGCAGCTCCACCGGCTTCTTCTCCATGACAAATCCGGCATCAGCCCGAGCCAGCGCCAGCAAATCATTGACCAGCCGAGACATTCGTCTCGCTTCGTCGCCAATGTCTTTCATCGCTTCGCGCGACATCTCCTGGCGCAACGCCTCCTGCTCCGAAATCTGCACAGAGCCGCCGGTTCCCTCTTCCAGCGCGGGAACCCAAATTTTTTCCAACAGATCAATATTGCCGCGAATCGTCGTAAGTGGCGTGCGCAGCTCATGCGAAGCATCGGAGACGAATCGCCGCTGCGCGTCGTAAGCCTCGTCCAGTTCGTTGTACGCTAGTTCCATGCGCCCCAGCATGCCGTTCAGCGTATTCGTTAGACGACCTAGTTCATCGTTCGGGCCATTCCAGGCGATCCTCATGCTAAGATCAGAGCCTTTATCGATTTGCTCTGCGGCTTGGATGACAACTTCAATCGGACGCAGTGACTGCCGAGCCATAATAAGCCCAACCGTGAATGCAAGCAACAATCCCAGAATGGAGGAGATTATAAGTATCGTACGAAGCTGTTGCAGCAAATTTTCCTGGGTACCAACGAAAGAGCCGACTTGCAACAGCCCTACAACCTCTTCCCCACCGCTGGTCATGATTGGAATCTGATAAACATAAAAAGGATTTCCTTTAACGGTTACTTTTTGGAAACTTGCTTTTTTGATATTAGAAGGGTCCTCATTGTATGGAAAAGAAAGACCGTAATCGCTTAGATTGGTTGATTTTTGTACATCACCATTGCGGTAATTGAAAATCTGAATAAAGTATGCGTCCTGAAATAACGAGGATCTATCCACTGACAACTCACCGGGATTAAAAATACTCCGATTACTAATTTGTTCGCCCAGGTTGCGCCCCTGGACTTGCAGCTTGTTCTCCAAGTCATTGTACGTATATTGGTTAAAAAATAAATAGACCGCGCCGCTGAGCATAACAAGCACAAATGCCAAAATGCCGCTATACCACAGTGTAAGCTTTAAGCGAATGGACACTTTAGCTCACTCCTCCGCGGAGCACATACCCCGTACCGCGAACCGTTTGGATGAGCCGGCTGTTCGTGCCACTGTCCTCCGTCTTCTGCCGCAGCATCGCGATATAAACCTCCAGTACATTGGACTCTCCGCTGTAGTCATAACCCCAGATCTTGTCCATGATGGAATCTCTCGTCAGCACCCGCTTCGGGTTGTACATAAAAAATTGCAGCAGGTCGAATTCCTTGGCGGTCAACTCGATGCGCCGCCCTCCGCGAATCGCTTCCCGTGAATCCAGATCGAGAATGAGATCCTCGAATACGAGCCGATTCGAATCCTCTTCCAGCTTGTCCGGCTTGCGCCGCAGCAAAGCCCGCACACGCGCCAGCAGTTCCTCAAGCGCAAAAGGTTTAACCAAATAATCGTCCGCGCCAAGATCCAATCCCTTGACCCGATCGTTGATGTCATCCTTGGCCGTAAGCATCAGAATCGGCACGGAGCTGCCGCTCTCGCGCACACGCCGGCACACTTCCCAGCCGTCCACCTGAGGCATCATCACGTCCAGAATTAGCAGCTGCGGTTCCAGACTAAGCAGCACCTTGAGCCCTTCTAACCCATTGTTAGCCGTTGTAACTTCATATCCCTCAAAAGCCAAGCTGCGGCGCAGCATGGAAATAATTTTCTCATCATCATCTACAACTACGATATGCGATCTCATCGCAACCCCTCCTGCCCCTAGATCATTATTCTGTCTCTTCTATCGTAACTCATCCCATCCGCGCGCAAAAGCGCAGGCTCGGTATTCCGCCTGCGCTTGCGAAGCCGCGGGAAGCGGGGCTTCCATAGCTTCCGATTTATTGAATGTCAAATTTGCTGCCATCGCCGACTTCTACCGTCACCTTGATTTTCTCTCCTTTGCGGATGACATCCAGCACAACTTTGTCGCCGATTTTTTTACTCCGAATTTCTGCGATCAGCTCTTCCTTCGTGGCATACTCCTTGCCATCTAGGCCAGTGATAACATCATACTGTGTCAAGCCGGCTTTGTAAGCTGGGGAGTTGAAAGTCGTGTCGCGCACGATCGCTCCCTTTGTGTTTGGCAAACCAAGGTTTTGCTGCATCTCTTCCGTAATATCCGACAATGTCGCCCCGATGAACGGAGTTGGCACCGTTACATCCTGGTTGCTCTTCAACTGCTCGAGAACTTCCTTAATTGTAGAAGTTGCAATGGCAAAGCCGATTCCTTCAGAGTCGGCACTGATCGCCGTATTAATACCGATGACCTCGCCTTTTGTGTTCAGCAAAGGACCGCCAGAGTTGCCGGGGTTAATAGATGCATCTGTTTGCAACAGATTTTTGTACGTGCGCGGAGCTCCGGTTTCATCACCGACTTGGATCTGCCGATCGCGGGCACTCAGTACACCAGCCGTGACGGTGTGATCGAAGCCGTTCGGATTGCCGATTGCGACGAGCCATTCACCGATCTCTACCGAATCGGAATCTCCAAGCGGCAACGTAGGGAACTCTTTGCCGTCCACCTGTTCTACCTTCAGCACGGCCAGATCAAGATCCTTGCTGGAACCGAGTACTTTAGCCGTCAGATCCTCGCTGTACCCCTGCACCTTGATCTTAATTTCTTTTGCTCCGTTGATAACATGCTGGTTCGTCAGAATATAACCATCTTTTTCGAAGAAGAAGCCAGAACCAATGCCCGTTTCCTGCAATTGTCCGCCTCCGTCGCCTTGACCGCCTTGACCGCCTTGGCCGCCTTGACCGCCTTGGTCACCGAACTGATCACCGAAGAACTGACGGAAAAATGGATCTTCATTCAAGCCGCCGCCACCGGAGTTGGCGCTTGTGTAGGTCGTGATGAGCACAACCGCCGGAGAAGCCTGCTTGGAGATTTCCGGAATATTCATTGGGCGAGTCGAGTCGTTGCCGGATGGAGCTTTACTCGCCGCCGGTACGTTATTGCCTGATCCCGATAGCACCTGTACGGGAGTATCACCGGTAAACCAATTGTCTGTATCGGCTTTCCACATCAAGCCGCCTACAGCGATGACGCCGGCTAGGAATGAAACAGCCGCCGTGCGCAGCCCGCTTCCACGTTTCTTTTTGCCACCGGTGCCGCCGCCGTTACCCTGCCACTCCCCTTTGCCAGCAGAAGCTGCGGGGACAAACGGACGAAGCTGACGAGGCGGCGTGACCATAACATCTCTCTGCTGTACAGAGTCTGTCGGGTGCTCATAACCACGCTCTTCGGCGGGACGTCCCTCGCGTGGATCGCGTCCGCCTTCTCCCGGCTGACCTTGCTTGAATGGCCCATAAGAGTAATAGTAAGAAGAGTTTTCCTGGCCTTGCTGCCCTCTAACGTCCTGCTCTTGATGAGCTGTTTCCTCGTCGCTTAGATAGGATTTTTCATCATGCCGACTTTCTTCCTGCCGATTCTGATCGTTTCCTTCTTCCTTACCGCTCCAAAATTCGTTGTAGCGTCCTTTGCGATCGTCCATGTATATTTCCTCCTCGAGAGTGAAGTCTATGAATTAAAGTTGATAGCGCCTAACTGGTATGTACCTATCTTGCACAATCTACCTTAAAAGAAACTGAAATTGGGTTTAAAGCAAAATAAAAACCTTTGACCCATTTAACTTTAGGATCAAAGGCTTATATCTTTTTCTGCAAAACTAGCTTCAGCAGTCTCTGACAGAACCCTAATTATGTGCAGAATAGGAAGGACCTGGCTTCCCGGCGAAATGGCCTTTGCCCGCTCCCTGGAAGTGGCCGCCGTGACTGGCGAATGCCGTCAGCGGATGATGGCCGGTTAACCAGTTGTCCGTGCGCATTGTCCAGAATAGGCCGCTAATTGCCAGCACTCCGGCCAGAAACGATACTGCTGCCGTGCGGAACATGCTGCCGCCTCCCTTGCCCCGCTGTTCCTCTTTGCCGGCGAATGATCCCGGAACAAAAGGATGAAGCTGGCGCGGCGGCGCAGCAAGATCATCGCTTGGTTGATGAGCTCCTGCATCTAGGCCATAACCGTGGTCTGTTAAGCGTCTGGCCCGATACTCGCTCTCGCTGTCTGTTGACTGGTCCTGTTTGAACGATTCGTATGGGGCTGAAAAATCCTCTTGCGGATTGGATCGCTCCGCATTTTCCCGCTCCATGTTGTCCCGGGCGTAATCCCCGCTCTCTTGGCGCACCTCTCTTTCCTCCTGCTCCCGGCCGCCATTTTCGCTGCTGTCCCAGAATTCGTCTTGCTTTTTGCGATCATCCATGTCTATTCCTCCTAAGATGTCATCTACAGAATTAATTAAGTATAAATATACTTAGTATAAAGATACTTGATGTTAAGATACTTAATATTGTACAATCAACCTTAAAACAATCTGAATATAAGTTTAAAGCAAAATAAAAACCTTTGATCCCGTTAACTTAGGATCAAAGGCCTCTCTTCATCTCATGCATATCTAGCTTTAACGAGCTGTAATTAATTGCTCCTCCGCGCGCCGAAGTTGCTCCTCCGCGAGACCGATCCACTTGTCATCGACTGCCGCGTCTGGGTCGACCGGAGCTTGGAACTGGTCGAACAAAGCTCCAATCGTCCGCATCTTCGCCTCCGGGTCGTTGCCCTCGCGATAAAGATGGCGCAGAACATAAGGAGTTGTCAGCTTAATCGAGGCGTCGTTGTCCTCCGTCTGATCGTCGACATTGCCTCGCAGCACTTCGAAGCCCATGCGCAGCCATACCTTATTTTTCTCATCCATGTTCAGGTCGAAGGACCCGCTGCCATAATCCCAATTGCCGCCCAGTACGAAACCTTGCTTTTCTAGAACGCGCTTAATCTGCACAAAATCATGCTCGCTTCCCTCAAGAGGGGACTGAATCGCAATCATGGACACCTCTCCTTGTCTGCATTAATAGGCTCAGCATTCCCTGACGGAACCCGGCTTATGTGCAAATAAGAGGAGGACTGGAATCGTGCTCGCGCCGAAATGCCATCTGCAGTCTCCCAGTTCCCGCGGAGAATTTTGGCGCCGATGACAATTACATTGTCTTCAGCTCTTCACCCAACCTTTACGATGCGCAAGCACAGCCAGTTGGGTCCGATCCTCCATCTCGCATTTCATAAGCAGGTTGCTTACATGGGTTTTAACCGTTTTGATGCTAATATGAAGCTCTTCCGCGATTTCTTTATTTGCTCGGCCTTCTGCGATGAGCAGCAATACTTCCTTCTCACGCTCCGTAAGTCCTTCATCGACTCCTTGAGCAGAGCGTT
The DNA here is from genome assembly GCF_002233675.1 of Paenibacillus herberti. Classification (GTDB taxonomy): domain Bacteria; phylum Bacillota; class Bacilli; order Paenibacillales; family Paenibacillaceae; genus Paenibacillus_O; species Paenibacillus_O herberti. The sequence continues at coordinate 62,295 of NZ_NMUQ01000004.1, forward strand.
GACGCAGTCCGCGAGTCAGCGCTTGGGAAACGTCAGTTGTCATGACCGGCATGCCGCGAAGTGCGCCCGTAAGTGAATATACCAGTTCCTCGGAACTGACCGTCTTAAGTACATAACTTATAGCGCCAGCCTCCATGGCGGCGACTACCTTTTCATCCTCCAAAAAGCTTGTCAGAAGCACAATTCGGATCGAAGGGAACAGCTCCATTACCCGACGAGTTGTCTCAACGCCGTCGATGCCGGTCATGATCAAATCCATAAGCATCAGATCGGGCAGACCACCGTCCAGCCCCTTCTCCAGTACACGAAGTGCTTCCTCGCCGCTGCCAGCTTCCGCTACAACCTGGAATTTCGGCTCCAGCATTAAGTATGTTTTGAGTCCCATGCGCACCATGTCATGGTCATCCACGATCATTACGCGATAAACATCCGTCCCTGTCATGAATCCGAACGCTCCTCTACCCCATAATTGGGAAGCGACACCCGGATGCGGGTGCCTCCTCCCGGCTTGCTCAAGATTGCAGCTTCTCCGCCGAGCTGCATCGCCCTCTCCTGCATCGTCGACAATCCGTATGAACCCGGCCGCACCTGATCGGCGCGGAAGCCGATTCCATCATCTTGCAGCAGCAACATCAGGCTCGAGCGAGATTCGGAGAGCGTTAGCGTTACGCTGCTCGCCTGTGCATGTTTGACCACATTGGCCATGGCCTCCTGCACGATCAGAAACAGCTGATGCTCCTTCGCCTCGGATATCGATCCCTTCACTCTCCAGTCCAGCTCTCCCTGCAGCCCGTTCTGACGGCAATAATCAGGGAACCAGCGCCCTAGCGCATCCTCAAGCGATCTACCCTCCAGCTCCAAGGGGCGCAACTGAGCAATGAGACCACGCATTTGCTTTTGAGCGAGAGAACTCATCGTAATGAGCTGCTCCATCACTTCCCCTGCTCGATCCGGACTGATCTGCAGAAGCTTTGGCAGAGAGGAGGCTGACATGTGGAAGGCAAAAAGCTGTTGGCTGACCGTGTCATGCAAATCCCTTGCCAATCTTTTGCGCTCCTCAAGCACTGCTTCTTCATTAGAAGCCGCTTGCTGCAGCACATTCATTTCATTCTGACGCTGCATTACCTGCAGCCGGCGGTCCAGCTTGCCTGCCAGCTCATTGAACTCTGCATACACCGCAGCAAGCGCATACCCCTCTTGCTCCGGCAGTCGTACGGACAAGTCGCCCTGCGACGCCTGTTTGAGTGCCAGGTGTAAGGCATCAATGCGTGACTGCTGCCTGCGGCCGACACTGTATCCGAAAACTACGCTCGTTAACAGAAATACCAACGTACCTACCGTCCACAACTGGAGCATGGATGCTCCCGGCATGATCCTATGTTTAATTCCGTATAATATGCTCCACGGCACAACGGAGCTGATGATGAAAAACATCACCAGCTCCAGTCTGCCGCTTCGCAGAAGCTTCACCATCATATCCGCTGCATCACCCGACCTTTGTCACGCGTACATCTCCGATAAATGTGCTGCATACAAGCTTTATTTTTCGCTCACTGTCACGATAACCCGGGCTCGTAGTGTCCATATGGCGAAACACACCGCCCTCCGTGCGTTCCAGAACCTTGGAGTCCCCGATGAAAGCACTCGATACAACCTGTACTCCAATGTCGAGGTCCGCAGGGAGGAATACTTTCACATCTCCGATGAAGGAGCTAATTGTAATGCGGGTTTCGCCATGGCTAATATTAGCCCGGGTAAGATCCACAACCGTATCACCGATAAAATGAGAGATGTTAAGCGGTACTAGATCCCAGTAATCATGTCCGAGATGGATATCGCCAATGAAGTTGGAACGATTTTGTACATTCGCACTAGTGTTCCACCATTCCGTTCTTCCTCGACCACCCTCATCACGATGGCTTTTCGAAGCATCCTTGAGCTCTTTCTTCATCTCCTTCATACCGTGTTTAAGATCTCGCTTCATATGCTTGAGTTCTTCTTTCCAATCCCCTGTGCCAGATGGAGAAGTGGACTCGTAAGGCTCTCTGTTGTGGTTGTGTTGTTGGGACGAATGCTCCGCATGATCCTTATCTACCGATTCGTAATCCAGACCCTTATTTCCTGCTTCGCCCTTCTTAAGTGGATCAGGATGTAGAGGCGGTGCATGCGGCACATCCGGATCAGAGTTGTAGGAAGTCCACTCTTCATGATTACCTCGGCGGCGATTTCGCTCACCACGAGAGAAGATCATACGAAGTCCGAACAGAATGATGACAATGGGCAGCAAATACCGGATGACGTCTCCAAAGGATAGATCTGTATAGCCTGTATTACGGGCCAGCATCACGATGGCGAACAGCGTCACTATGCCACCTGGAATTAGGCCACCGTTAAGCAACATGGACAATCCGACGAATAGCGGCGCCAGCGGCCAGTAGTGCTGGATGAAGCCCCCAATATCGAGAGGTTCGAATCCGAATATACCTGCCATATGGAAGAGGAATAACGCTCCTGCCCCCACCACTGCCAGCCCGAAAAGCACCTGGTTCAGTCTGCCTTGATTCATCTATGCTCACTCCTTGAACTCTCCTTGTGACTTGATTATAGCGCATGCGCCATGCCTGCTCTAGGGGCTGACGGTTGATCCTGTTCTCCGCCTGCAGACCGAGTGCGTGTCTCTATATAAGTTGAGCTTAGAAATGTAAAGCGATACTCGCTGCGCGAACCGGTCCTTCTTCCGATCGCTCTTGTAGTGGGATTCCTTGATTTCTTCCTGATAAGGGGGAATCCGCCTACAAAGGCGAACGTGTTGCTTCTCCTACTAGAATGGATAGCCTTAACGGCCTAACTCTCGTAGTTCCATCGCATACCGAACCGTCCAAAAGGACGGTAATGCCGTATTGCTCGTACAGAAGGATCGGCTCTCTCCGCCTTCCCGTTCGTTTCTTTTGTTTATCTTATATAGAAATGAAAAATCCCGTGTAAAGGCCGTTGCCCTTCACGGTATAGTATCGATGCGGTTGATGAGCACTTCGCTCCCGCACGGGGAGCGACAGAGCATCCAGACTTACTACCAAAATACTGAGATGTTTCAATCCACGCTCCCGCACAGGGAGCGACGTGTTGGGAGCAGGCCCGGCATAAAAGCTGCCGAGGTAGTTTCAATCCACGCTCCCGCACGGGGAGCGACAACCAAACGGCACTTATGCCCAACGCTACCGCGACGTTTCAATCCACGCTCCCGCACGGGGAGCGACTTTTATAGCCTTTTCAATCATTTCAATCATAAAAGGTTTCAATCCACGCTCCCGCACGGGGAGCGACTATGGAAGAGGATCAATGGCTACAAGCGATTGAGGTTTCAATCCACGCTCCCGCACGGGGAGCGACGATCAGCATCCAAGCAGCCTTGAGCTGACACCGATGTTTCAATCCACGCTCCCGCACGGGGAGCGACAGGATATACTGGCGTACTCCGATCGCCTGTGCCTGTTTCAATCCAAGCTCCCGCACGGGGAGCGACCATAGACTGCAAGATTTCAATCACGATCTTGCTATGTTTCAATCCACGCTCCCGCACGGGGAGCGACATTGAGAATGCGTTGTCTAATCAAGGTATCGCCGTGTTTCAATCCACGCTCCCGCACGGGGAGCGACGTTAACGCTGGCGGGGGTGGAAGCAGCTCGCCGGGTTTCAATCCACGCTCCCGCACGGGGAGCGACTTGAGTGGTCATATATACCTCCTTGGCGAATTATGTGTTTCAATCCACGCTCCCGCACGGGGACGACACATCTTGCGCTTTAAGGGTCAGCGGATAGTCTTGTTTCAATCCACGCTCCCGCACGGGGAGCGACACGCCGTACCCCGTCCGCTCAGCTGGATTAGGAAGTTTCAATCCACGCTCCCGCACGGGGAGCGACTACTGTTGATCCTGCTCAATCACTTGTAGATGCTGTTTCAATCCACGCTCCCGCACGGGGAGCGACTCGGTTCAGGACAAACTTGCAGCTATTCGGGGAAGTTTCAATCCACGCTCCCGCACGGGGAGCGACATCCATCCGTCCAGTGGCAGCGTTTCGACAGGCAGTTTCAATCCACGCTCCCGCACGGGGAGAGACCAAGGCTCAATACAATGTCATGCGCTCTATGATCGTTTCAATCCACGCTCCCGCACGGGGAGCGACGCTCGACGCGCTCAACGTATTCAAGGACGCCGACACGTTTCAATCCACGCTCCCGCACGGGGAGCGACCGGCACTGGTGGCCCCTGTATCGGGCCGACCGACGGTTTCAATCCACGCTCCCGCACGGGGAGCGACGTTGCGCGGCTTCCGTCGATGGCGATTGTAGAGAAGTTTCAATCCACGCTCCCGCACGGGGAGCGACCGAAATGGCATTCGCCAAGCAGACCGGACGCTTCCTGTTTCAATCCACGCTCCCGCACGGGGAGCGACCTGAGAAAAGGCAGATTGGCCGCAATAGAGGGCAGTTTCAATCCACGCTCCCGCACGGGGAGCGACAAAGATTGGGCCACTCTACCATCTCCACAACGATGTTTCAATCCACGCTCCCGCACGGGGAGCGACCAGGCAACATGACCAGCAAGGCAGCCAAGAACAAGTTTCAATCCACGCTCCCGCACGGGGAGCGACCGGTAAGAGACGTTCCTGACGGCGCAGAATACTGTTTCAATCCACGCTCCCGCACGGGGAGCGACCAACGAAAGTCTCAAATATTGCTCAAAGTGCAAGGTTTCAATCCACGCTCCCGCACGGGGAGCGACAGCATGCCCTGAGAGCCCTTGTCCTGCCTAGGTTTTTTACCCCAAAAGTGCGAACCTCTACAAAACCGCTCTTATTAACAAGATCAAAAAGCTTGAAATGCCCAAAATCCCTTATCCCGCTTGAAGTGCGAACCTCCCGGGGTTTTCATGTGAGCTTGGGGTTCGCACTCTACTTCGACATGACCTACTTCTAATTCCTTCCGATCCGCAATAAATAGGCCAGTTCTCTGACGCCGAGCGTGGTCGTAGACGCATCCAGCTACCAGAGCATTTCCGCTTCGCGCTATAACCCCTCGCTCCCTCGAAATGATTCGATTTTCCCATTCAAACTCATGAAATCACAAGTTTTCACCTTTAGCTGAGCGTGACATAAGAAGGGTGCGGGATCAGGTTTTATAACGAATCGTGGTGACGTTAGAATTAAAAAACAGCACCAAATTAGCAGGAAATCGATATAAATTGAGATGCGTTTTATATACATTTAAATATAACATATATGTCACATAAAAAAGGGCATATTAAGCCCACTCATCGGCTTTAATTGGAAATAAATAGGGCGATCGTCTGACAATCCCCTTGTTTAATTACGCAAAGAGTTAAATCCATGAGAGTCTGTTGCTCTTCGAAATCAGAAACCACTATTCAACATCGCTTCTATATGTTATGTTTGTTTACATGTGAAACCAAAAGCTTGATACATGAAAGGAGTTCGGCCAAAATGAAGCTTCCCCATCTGGACGAGATCGATCAGGGGATCGTACAGCTGCTTCTCGAAAACGGACGGATGCCTTACGCCAGAATCGGAGAAACACTGAGCCTGTCGCGAGTAGCTATCCAGAAACGAGTGGAATCTCTGCTGGAGTGCGGCGTGCTTGAGCATTTTACAGTTCGCGTCAATGTCGCCAAGCTTGGTCGAACCATCTCCGCCTTTTTCGAGATCCAGGTCGAGCCCCGTTTTGTTGATACAGTAGGCCAACAGCTGTCTCAGGAAGAGCAGGTAACGAATATTTATCAGATGACCGGATCAAGCACCCTTCATGTCCATACGCTCTTGCGCGATGAAGAGGAACTCGAGATGTTTCTGTACGATAAGCTCTATGTGCTGCAGGGCGTGGTCAACGTCCAGACCCAGCTCATGATCAAGAAATACAAATCGGCCAGCGGCCTGGATGTCTAGAGAGCAATTGTAGATAGCTGCGATATGACCTATACTGGGCAAGATACCAAAGAAGCGGATGCCTAAGTCCGACCCGATTGGAGATTTTGCCTACGATGTCCACCTTGCCCAATTGCCCCAAATGCAGCTCCCAATACACGTATCCGGACGGCGATCTGCTCATCTGCCCGGAATGCGCCCATGAATGGAACGAGGCTGCCTCTGCTCCAAGTGAAGAAGAGTCTCGCGTCGTAAAGGATTCCAATGGAAACATACTTAGCGATGGAGATTCCATTACGGTTATTAAGGACCTCAAGGTCAAGGGAACATCCCTCGTCGTAAAAATCGGCACAAAAGTCAAAAACATCCGCCTGATCGAGGGCGATCATGACATCGACTGCAAAATCGACGGTTTTGGCGCCATGAAACTGAAGTCAGAATTCGTCAAAAAGATCTAGCTCCTCAAGAATAGCAAAAAAAGAAACCTTATGATTCTCAGGTTTCTCGTGAAGCTGAAGCCCCTCTCGTGGAGCTTCAGCTTTTTGTTTCCTCTAATAATATACCTTTGCCAGCTTTCATCGCTTGATTCAGCCGGTTCAGCGTTTTTTGATCGAGCTTGCCATTGCCGACTTTCAGAACCTGCACAGTCACCTGCTTTTTACCCCATTGACTATAAACTTGCTTTGTCGTGTCAAAATACAAATCGATACGATGGCCTTTTATTTTGGAGCCTGTATCGGCGACCACACTATAGCCGTAACCCGGGACGTACAAAATCGTCCCGATAGGCAGCACTCTGGTATCAGCGGCAATCGTTGATACCTGACCGCGTCTGACTTTTACGCCTGAGCGGGTAATGCCGTACAGCCGATGACCCGGCTTTTTGCCTGTGGATTCGATGCCAGCTGTATATCCTGTTGCGAGCACCGAAATGGACTTAACCGGCTTCGTTGCCGGCTTGCTCGCCGGAGCAGGCTTGCCATTCAACGACGGATCTTCATTCGCTAATCTCTTTTCGGGAATAAAAGGCTTATCCTTCACAGCTTTCCTCACTCGTGAGACTCGCTTCAACTTCTCTGTTCCCAGTCTAGGTGGGCCGAATGAGTTGGATGCCGATTGCAGCGGCAAAAATAGGAGCGCGCTAGGCCGCGCTGCCGTTGACGTCTGCCCAACCCGCTGAAGCTCTGTCGAGAACAGAGCGGAATCAAGCTGCGATGCAGCAGCAGTACCAAGCCTGTCTGCTACTCCCTGGCCCCTTCCTGCCGGCTCCTCACTGACAGCTGGCTTTGACGCCTGGCCCGTTTCAGCTCCGGCTCCAACCGTTAGCAGTCCTGCTTCCAGGCATAGAGCAACTACGACAACAAGAGCAAGGCCATGAATGAATTTCCGATAAATGAATGTTCCATCCTGCGACAATGTCCGTTTGCCACGATCAAGCCAATATTTCATATCCGATAGTCGTTTTTGTATGTTCAATAAGCCTTTCGGCATGAGTGCGATCTCCCCTTTTAACGGAGGTTACCCGTTGCCGGACAAACTTATTCAGTTTTTTGCAATATAAGCGAATTCTCATTCAAGGTTTTTTTCCATAGAATAGGAGTAAAAAAAGCGCCCTCCTCAGCGGGAGAGCGCTTCATGCCTAAACTATCTAGCCTTAACTAGTGTATTAAATGGACTTGCTGCGAATCTCTTCAGCCAGCTGTTCAGCCAGCTCGGATACTGGACGAGCTCCGATGTCTCCCTCGCCGCGTTTGCGGACGGATACGGTTCCGGCTCCCGCTTCGTTTTCGCCAACGATGAGCATATACGGAATTTTCTCGAGCTGCGCCTCGCGGATTTTGTAGCCGAGCTTCTCGTTGCGCAGATCGACCTCAGCACGAACGCCTGCGGCGAGCAGTTGCTCTTCTACCTTACGGGCATAGTCCTCATATACTTGAGAAACTGGAATGACGCGAGCTTGCTGCGGACTCAGCCACAGTGGCAGTGCGCCAGCGAAGTTCTCCAGCAGGAACGCCGTCATGCGCTCCATCGTGCTGATGATGCCGCGGTGAATGACGACCGGACGATGCTTTTTGCCGTCTTCGCCGACGTATTCAAGCTCAAAGCGCTCAGGCAGCAGGAAGTCCAGTTGAGCCGTTGAGAGTGTCTCTTCTTTGCCAAGCGCCGTTTTGATCTGTACGTCCAGCTTAGGGCCATAGAAGGCAGCTTCGCCTTCCGCTTCGAAGAATGGCAAGTCCAGCTCCTCGACTACTTCGCGCAGCATACGCTGGCTCATCTCCCACATTTCGTCGTTCTGGAAGTATTTCTCCGTATCCTGTGGATCACGGTAGGACAAGCGGAAGCGATACTCCTTGATTCCAAAGTCTTCGTATACTTTGCGGATCAAGTTGACTACGCGCGCGAATTCTTCTTTGATTTGATCCGGACGGCAGAAAATATGCGCATCGTTCAGCGTCATCGCTCTTACGCGATGCAGACCGGTCAGCGCGCCGGACATCTCGTAGCGATGCATCGTGCCAAGCTCGGCGACGCGGATCGGGAGATCACGGTAGCTGCGCATATCGCTTTTGAACACCATCATATGATGAGGGCAGTTCATCGGACGAAGTACAAGCTCCTCATTGTCCATCGTCATCTTAGGGAACATATCCTCGCTGTAGTGCTCCCAGTGGCCGCTCGTTTTGTAAAGCTCCACATTGGCAAGCACCGGCGTGTAAACATGCTGGTAGCCAAGCTGCTCTTCCAGGTCGACGATATAACGCTCCAGTGTGCGGCGTACACGTGCGCCGTTAGGCAGCCAGATCGGCAATCCCTGTCCAACTTCTTTGGAGAAGGTGAACATTTTGAGCTCCCGGCCAAGCTTGCGGTGGTCGCGCTTTTTCGCTTCCTCCAGAAAATGCAGATGCTCGTCAAGCTGAGCTTTTTTAGGGAAAGCCGTGCCGTAGATGCGTTGCAGCATCTTGTTTTTGGAATCTCCGCGCCAGTAAGCACCGGCTACGCTGAGCAGCTTAAACGCCTTGATGCGGCCAGTTGACGGTAGATGCGGGCCGCGGCACAGATCGAAAAATTCGCCTTGATCATAAATCGTGATAACGGACGACTCCGGCAGATCGCGGATCAGTTCCAGCTTGAGTGGATCTTCCAGCTCGCTGAAAATGTTGATCGCTTCTTCACGGCTCACTTCACGGCGACGAATCGGCAGATCTTGTTTGACGATGCGCTCCATTTCCTTCTCGATCTTTTCCAGATCCTCTGGTGTAAGCGACTGCTCCATGTCCATATCATAGTAGAAGCCATCCTCAATTACCGGGCCGATGCCGAGCTTGACTGTTTTGTCGCCATAAATGCGCTTGATCGCTTGCGCCATAAGATGAGCCGTGCTGTGGCGATACACCTCAAGACCGTCCGCAGAGTCAAGCGTAACGATTTCTACAATTGCACCTTCCGTAAGCGGCGTGTAAAGGTCAACGACTTTGCCGTCCAGCTTGCCAGCTACCGCATTTTTACGAAGACCGGAGCTGATCGAAGCGGCCACATCCTCTATAGTTGCGCCTGCTTCATAAGAACGGGCCGCTCCGTCCGGGAGCTTAATTTCTACTGCCATAATCCAATCGCCTCCATGAGTATGATCACGAGGACGCAAAAAAGCACTGCGTCCCGCAAAGGGACGAGTGCTGTCGATTCAGACCCGTGGTTCCACCCTCATTCAACGTCCGTGGCCGAGTGAGCCAAAAGGGACGTTCTCCTGATGTCCGCTAACGAGGACGACTCGTCAGAATATACTTGCGGTCCGATCAGAACCGTGTTCCATCCTGCAGCTTCAAAGGGGTACAGCTATTCGCGCACACATCAGGAACTTACAGCCAAGGTTCCTGTCTCTGAGAAGGGCTGTCGAATAACGCATGTCTTTGTCAACGCTTTGTGATGCCATTATATAAAAGAAATAGCTGACGGGTCAAGACTCGCCGCTGCCTCCTAAAACTTCTCTGCGTGGCATTTGGCAGTCACTGCAGCCGCCACATATATCAATCCGACTGTCAAAAATGGCCTGAATGGTGCGAATGACCTGATGCTCAGGCTCTGAGGTGTGGATAAGGATCGAAGCCGGAGCTGCTGTAATTAGGTTGCTCAGCACCATATCTTCCATATTAAGCTCGGCATCAACGAGCTCTGCAAGAGCACGCTCCTCACCCTTCATATCCAGCGGCTCGAATTGCTCATCCAGCAGTTGGATCGAACGGTCCGCACCATGCAGCACATGGACTAGGCCACGCCGATTAGGCTGAGCCGCCACAAAATATTTGAGCAAGGAGATAAACTCCTGATATTGCTTATCCATCACATATTCTTCAACAGCATATTCAGCAGCCTCCCTCAGCTCCTGCCAGTAGCTATGGAGCCGGAAGGTAAGGAAACCCTGCAAATGGAGGTGAGTGTTCTCTGTCATATAGTCGAGCAACTCAGTAGCCACTTTGATGCTTCTGCGGCTGCCGCCCTGTTCATTCGAGTATGATTCCTCCTCGGCCAAGCCCCATTGCTCTCCAGACAGTACCATGCGGCAGCAACGCTCTATCGCCGCTTCTTCTTCGCGAGAATAGCGGAACTGCTTGCGAATGATCTGGCGAATGATGTCTGGCTCATGCTTTTCTACAATATAATCCGCAAGAATACGCGCCGCGCCCCCGTATAGCTGCTCCCCGTGCTCCGCCAGACGGAATTGGGGCAAATGCGCCGTACAACGCAAACTTTCCTCATCCGAGGACATCGTCCAGCTCCACAACGGCATTCGTTCCAGGCCATTCTTTTGGCCCGCATCAAAAGCGCCGATTTCATTGAGCCGGCTGCACAGCGCTGCTCCGCTGTTCTCCTCTTCGTTTATGAGATCCACGACAAGCAACTCCATCGCCTTCAGCTCCCTTCATTCCTTTAGTATATGGCTGGAGCATCCGGGATATGCGGCAACGCCAGATGGCTGCTTGCTGTAGTTCAGATAAGGAAAATCGTGGTTAAGCATGAAATATCTATCCATAGGAGGATTGGATTGAAGGTTTATTCATGGTATATTATTTTACGTGTGTACTAAGCTTTCTAGCTGGAGTGAACTTAACCTTGGATGATCAATTGCTAGATTTCACCCGAGCCCGTTGGAACCGGATGTTAATGAGAGGCTTCTGGAGCTTGCTGGTTTTGATGGTTATGTTGGAATGCCTTTACTTAATCTTTATCACTCCTCTTGCTCCCGAGGAATTTTTCAGGCACTACATGCTTATACCTACAGCACTTCACCTGAGTGTACTTGTGCTGTCGGAGTTATGCCTGCGCTTCCTGGAGGAGAGAATGCGAGACTATGCCCTTTTGGCTGCCTCGTCCGTGATTACGTTTATAATTGTAGATATTAATGTTGAGATCGGATATATAATCCCAGCCTTGTTCTTACCCGTGCTTGTTTCGATTTTTTATTTTTCGGCTCGCAAGCTGATTGCTGCATCACTTATGTCGCTCGTGACGCTGTACAGCCTGTATTTCTTTAATACAAGCATGGACATTTCAGTAGTCGGCATCGTTGCGCTGACCGCCATGCTGGGGGCCTTCTGCCTTATCGCTAGAGGTGTCATCTCACGCGGCAAGGAGATGCGGCAGTATTACATCCATGCAGCCAAGTCTAATCAGGAGTTGCTCGTCAAAAATATTTTAATGGACAAGCTGGCCAAGACGGATGCCTTGACCGAGCTTTATAACCATATTACGTTCCATGAATACTTGGACAAACTTATTGAGCATCATGACACGACCCATATGCCGCTTCAGTTGGCATTGATCGACATCGACAATTTCAAAACGGTCAACGACCAGTTCGGCCACCGCGCAGGTGATGCCGTCCTAAGACAGGTCGCTGATCTCGTCCGCTCGCAAGCGGGCATGAATGATTTTGTTGCGCGGTATGGTGGCGAGGAGCTTGCCGTCATTTTCACGGACAAAAGCGCCGACAAGTCGTTGCAAATTCTGGAAACGATCCGTCAGAATATTGAACTGGCCGTTTACAAAGAGCTTGGCTCCCGCCAGATCACGGTCAGCATCGGCTTCGCCGATTATGATCGCGAAGGCAAGGAGAAATTTTTTATCCGCACGGATCAGGCACTCTACAATGCCAAGTCCCAGGGAAAAAACCGGATCGTTCTGGCCGGAGAAGCTTCGGCAACCGGAGAGCAGTCTCGCTTCGCTTGGCAATAAGCCCTGCAATGCGCAATGAATCCTAAAAAAGCATGCCCCTCATAATGAGGAGCATGCTTTTTTGGGGTTCTTGTAGTTTTTTGATGTAATCAGTAGAACAAGGGTGGAGTGGATGTGGTCATGCACTATTTGTATGATTTTTCACTCAACATGCATTCGGGCCATGCTGATATTTTGGATATTGTACGATAAATCATTCAAAATGGCTGGGCATAGGCGACGAAAGCTGGGCTTTGTATGTTTTATCACACAAAGTGTTGAAAAGAGGCGGCTATAAACCGAATTTTATACGATAAATCGTACAAAAAAAGTTGCGTTGCCCACGGAAGCCGAGTTCAAACCCCAATTTTGGAAAACGTCTCATCCTTATGCTGAGCATCTCAGTACTCTCTAGTACATGATAAAGAAGATACTCTCTCTTCCAGATGACAAAAAACGCTTATTCATCATTAATCCCTCCAAATGGATTAATGATGAATAAGCGTGTAAATCCACCTAGTTCTGCATCACAAAATCGCGTTCCGCATGCTCGCCTTCATTGAACACACGAAGGATACTGTACTTCGTATTGCGCTGAGCAGGAACTTTGCCTACATCACGGATGTATTGCAAAATCAGCTCGATATTAACTTTATGCGTCGTGCCAGCGGCGGATACAACATTCTCCTCCAGCATCGTGCTGCCGAAGTCATTAACGCCGTAGGACAGCGACTGCTTGCCAATATCCGGTCCCATCGTTACCCAGCTGGCCTGCATGTTCGGGATGTTGTCCAGCATGATGCGATTGATGGCAACCATCTTCAAATACTCCTCCGGCTTGGATTTCTCACGCTTGAGGTTCGTATTATCGGGCTGGAACGGCCAGGTAATGAACGCCAGGAAACCTGGCGAAGGATAACCGAGCTCCTTGCACTCGTCTTGCGCTTCGCGAACGCGAAGCATATGCAGTGCGCGCTCTTCCATCGATTCACCGAATCCGTACACCATCGTTGCGGTTGTGTTCATGCCGTTGCGCCATGCCGACTTCATTGTATCCATCCAGTCGGTCCAAGAACCTTTCAGCCGGCTGATCTTGCGGCGCGTCCGGTCGTCAAGAATTTCTCCGCCGCCGCCAGGCAGCGAGTCCAGTCCAGCTTCATGCAGCTGACGCAGCGTTTCGTCCAGAGTCAGGCCGGACAATACCTTCATCTTATGAATCTCTGCTGGAGAGAAGCTGTGCATCGTAATTCCTGGGAAACGATCCTTGATCTTGCGCAGAAGATCCAGGTAGTATTCGAAAGGCAGATCCGGGTTAACACCGCCCTGCATCAGAATCTCGTCGCCGCCTACATCAACCGTCTCCTGAATCTTCTGCAGGATCGTATCATCCGATAGCACATACCCTTCTTTGGAGCCCGGCGGGCGATAAAAGGCACAGAACCGGCAGTAAACATCGCATACATTCGTGTAATTGATGTTGCGGCCGATATTGAATGTTACGATCGGCTCGGGATGCCGGCGCCTCATCAGCTCATCGGCAACCCGCCCCATTTTCTCAATTTCATCCGACTCCAAAAGCACGATGCAGTCCTCAAGGCTAATTCGCTCTCCTCGCAGTGCCTTGTCCAGCACGTGGTCCACTTGTTGCATCCTGCCAGCCTCCCTTCTATAGCGAGGCGACGCGCCGTTCTATGTACCCTGCGCCGCCGCTTCCTGAGTAGTACGTTCATTATTTCACAGCCTATCGTACCATGAACGGAGTCCCATCGTCACGTTGCAATACCATGTCCATTATGGAGCCCGGACGAGTGCGCCGCCGCAAGACCAGCGTAGATCGCCCATTGTGCTCTGTTATGCGGATTTCCTTTTTTAATGCTGCCCCATCCCGCCAAAAGAGAAGCCCGGAGAGCAAAATGCCATCCGGGCTTCAATGATAAAAGTCACAGGTTGCTGGAAGCTCAGAAGTCCTATCGCAGCGCTTGATCCAGATCCTCCAACAAGTCGTCGATATGCTCTAGGCCGACCGAATAACGCAGTAGGCCGTCACCGATGCCACGCTGCGCACGAACTTCCGGCGGCATTGCGGCATGCGACATCATCGCCGGATAGGAGAGGATGCTTTCGACGGCGCCAAGACTGACCGCTACGAGCGGAATCTGCACGCGACTGAGCACTTCTTTGGCACGCTCAGCGTTGCCGACATCAAAGGAAACAACAGCGCCATAACCGAGCGACTGGCGCTCATGAATTTCCCGGCCGGGATGCTCCGGCAGACCGGGATAATACACACGCGCCACATCGCTGCGAGCGGCGAGCCATTCCGCCAGTCGGCGGGCGCTGCGCTCGCTCTGCTCCATGCGCGCCTGGAGTGTTTTCATGCCGCGCATGAGCAGCCAGCATTCCTGCGGCGCGAGCACAGAGCCGAGTCCGTTCTGCAGGGTATAAAGTCGTTTGCCGAGTTCTTCATCATTCGTTACAGCAAGTCCTGCAAGCACATCACTGTGGCCGCCAAGGAACTTGGTCGCGCTATGCAGCACGATGTCAACACCGAACTCAAAAGGACGCTGATGGTATGGCGTCATGAACGTATTATCGAGCATCGTTAACAGCCCATTCTCCTTGGCCCAGGCGGTAACGGCTGCGATGTCCGTAATTTTGAGCGTCGGATTGGATGGTGTCTCCATGAAAACCGCCGCCGTATTGGGCTTGATTGCGGCCTTGACCGCATCTATATCGGTCATGTCCACAAACGTCGTCTCGATGTTCATCCGAGTCAGAATTGTCGTTAGTAGGCGATAAGTACCACCGTATACATCTTCCGTCACGATGACATGATCGCCAGCTGACAACAAAAGGAAAGTACTGGAGATGGCCGCCATGCCGGACGCAAAGGCGAAGCCGCGAGTGCCGCCTTCCAGCAGCGCGATTGCGCTCTCGACCGCAGCCCGAGTCGGGTTGCCGGAACGGCTGTAATCAAACTGCGGCGGGCTGAATATATCATGGTGATGGAACGTCGAGGCTTGCACAATTGGCACGCTGGACGCTCCTGTATGAGGATCGATCTCGGAGCCAAAATGCAGCAGCTTCGTCGCAAAGCGGCGCTCCGAAGCGCCTTTTCCATCTTTGCCTAGTCCGCTCATACGCGCACCTCGCCTGCGATCTCGGCGCGGGCAGCTTCCAGTGCCTGCCCCAGATCGGCAATCAAATCATCAGTATGCTCGATACCTACCGAGAAACGCAGCAGCCGGTCGTCGACGCCGACGGCATTGCGGATCTCAACCGGAATATCGGCATGTGTCTGCACCGCTGGATACGTCATCAGTGATTCAACGCCGCCGAGGCTTTCGGCGAAGGCAATCAATTGGATATGACGCAAAATCGGCTCGACATAACGGGCGTCTTTGACCTTGAAGGAGAAAATGCCCGTATTGCCGGATGATTGCCGATTCTGAATCTCATGGCCCGGATGATCCTTCAGCGCCGGATAGTAAACTTCGGCGATGGCCGGATGGCCGAGCAAATATTCCGCCAGGCAAGTGGCGTTATGCTGATGGCGTTCCATGCGCAGCGCCAGCGTTTTCATGCCGCGCATAAGCAGCCAGGAATCCTGAGGCCCAAGTACCGCTCCGATGGAGTTGTGCAGGATCGCCATTTCGGCGGATAGCTCCTTACCTTTCGTCACAATCAACCCGGCCAACACGTCGTTATGACCACCGAGATATTTGGTCGCGCTATGAATGACGATATCCGCACCAAGCTCAATCGGCCGCTGGAAAAACGGGGTCAGCAGCGTATTGTCCACGATCGTCAGCAGATTTTTGGACTTAGCCCACGTACAGACAGCTTCTACATCCGTAATCATCATGAGTGGATTCGTCGGCGTCTCGATGATAACGGCTTTTGTGCCCTGCTGAACCAACTTGTCCATCGCTTCAAGATCATTCGTATCTACATAAGAGGCGGTGATGCCAAAACGGGACATGATACGCTCCAGCAGACGGTATGTACCGCCGTAAAGATCAAGTGACACGATCAGATGATCACCCTGACTGAACAGAGCGAAGATCGTCTGCAGAGCGGCCATGCCGGAGCTGCAGGCGAAGGCGGCATCGCCGGACTCCAGCTCCGCAGCCGCCTCCTCAAGGACGGCGCGGGTTGGATTTTTCGTCCGGGAATAGTCAAAACCAGTACTTTCTCCCAGGCGGGGATGGCGGAACGCCGTTGATTGGTACACCGGGAAGTTAACCGCTCCGGTTACAGGCTCATTGATGGATCCGATTTGGGCAAGACGGCTTTCAATCTTCATGGGCAGGCGCGCTCCTTCCAAATTTAGATATTTGCTCCGAGATCAAACGGTGTTTGTTGGTAAACATAATAGTTAAGCCAGTTGCTGTACAGCAGATTGGCATGAGCTCTCCACGTGGACAGCGGCTGACGGGACGGATCATTACCCGGGTAATAGTTGGCCGGTAGAGCGATTTCCATGCCCTTGGCGATGTCGCGGTCATACTCATACTTGAGCGTCTCGGGATCGTATTCGGAATGTCCCGTGACAAAAATCTGCCGACCATCCCTAGAGGCGACCAGATAAACGCCAGCATCCGACGATTCCGAAAGGATCTCAAGATCAGAAATGCCTTCGATATCCTCGCGGCGCACTTCCGTGTGGCGGGACTGCGGCACGAAGAACTGTTCGTCGAAGCCGCGCAGCAAGCTGACATTGCGTTTGCTGATCGTGTGCGGATATACGCCGAAAATCTTTTGATCCAAATCGTACTTAGGCACGCCGTAATGATGATAGAGCCCTGCCTGTGAGGCCCAACAAATATGGAATGTCGAGGTGACGTGGCTGCGGCTCCAGTCCATGATGTCTTTGAGCTCTTCCCAGTAATTAACCTCTTCGAATGGCATATGCTCTACCGGTGCACCGGTGATAAGCAGACCGTCAAAATACAGATGGGCGATTTCCTCAAACGTCTTGTAGAACGACTGTAGATGCTGCGACGAGGTGTTTTTGGATGTGTGCGACTTAGGATGCAGCAGTACGGCCTCTACTTGCAGCGGCGTATTACCGATCAGGCGGAGCAGTTGTGTCTCGGTCGTCTCCTTGGTAGGCATCAGGTTCAGAATCGCGATTCTAAGCGGCCGGATGTCCTGGTGGTAGGCAATGCTTTCGTCCATGACGAAAATATTTTCTTCAGCCAGCACTTCTTTTGCCGGCAGATTGTCGGGAACTTTGATGGGCATGTTCGTCACTCCTTCGGTTTGTATTCAAAACGCGGAACGAGAACCGTCAGGGGATGCGACAAAACGCATACAAAAAGACCCCTAGCGCAACAGAGAGGGGTCGTGTATAAAAACACATGCACCTCTCTCATCTCTCAGACATATCCATTACGGCTGTCCGCAAGAATTAGCACCGTGCGTTAATACGCCGGTTGCCGGGCTTCATCGGGCTGGTCCCTCCGCCTACTCTTGATAAGAAAGTTACGTATTCAGTTAACGTTTCGGGTGTTGCTCCCTTCCTACAATAATAGATCGCCCTGCCGCCGTCAAGAACGGGTTGCAGGAAATGATCGGTTCCACTCCAGAATAATCATTGTCAAATGCCTGACGAGCCTGTAGAATAAACACGTTTGTGCCTGCACTCAACTGACTCATTAACACGGCGAATTGTGAGTTCGAGAACTAATCAATCCCTATAAAGGAGCGTCATCTATGAAAAGAGAAATCGGAGTGTTGGAAAGACCGCCTACCGTTCTCGGCTTGCTGCTCAGCCTGCAGCATCTATTCGCCATGTTCGGCGCCACCGTGCTCGTGCCGAATCTGCTCGGCGTAGACCCTGCGGTCTGCCTGCTGATGAACGGCATCGGCACTCTGCTGTACATCCTCATCACCAAGGGCAAAATCCCGGCTTACCTTGGATCAAGCTTTGCTTTCATCGTACCGGCAACAGCGGTAATCACTACCCAAACAACAGGCGGCGGTTATGCGGCCGCACTCGGCGGTTTCATCGCAGCCGGGGTCATCTTCACTTTAGTAGCGATTATCATTCAATTTGCCGGCATTGGCTGGATTAATGTTATTTTCCCGCCAGCTGCCATGGGAGCAATCGTCTTAGTCATCGGCTTGGAGCTCATTCCGGTCGCAGCACGTATGGCTGGCTGGATCAGTCCCGATACATCCAAACCTTGGACGCCTGATCCCGACTTAATCCTGTTGTCCATCACTACGCTGCTCATCACGGTGCTTGGTTCGGTGCTGCTGCGCGGCTTTCTCAAGATTATCCCAATTTTAATTGGCATCGTCGGCGGTTATGCCATGGCGTGGTTAATGGGCTTGGACGGCTCGACTGGCGAAGCTTTGAGCAAAGCTTCCTGGCTTCAATTGCCAGTGTTCACCACACCAGTGTTCGAATGGAGCGCCATTCTAATTATTATACCGGCAGCCTTCGTTGTCATTGCGGAGCATGTCGGCCACCTGAACGTTACGAGCAATATTGTCAAAAGGGATCTGTCCAAAGACCCCGGCCTGCATCGCTCCATGCTCGGCAACGGCGTCAGCACGATTCTCTCCGGCTTCACCGGCGCTACGCCGAATACGACCTACGGCGAAAATATCGGCGTACTTGCCATCACGAAGGTGTACTCCACCTATGTCATCGGCGGCGCCGCAGTCATCGCCATTGTGTTATCCTTCATGGGCAAGTTTTCGGCGCTGGTCGCCAATATTCCGCTTCCTGTCATGGGTGGAGTATCGCTGTTGTTGTTCGGAGTCATTGCCGCCTCCGGCCTGCGCATGCTTGTTGAATCGGGCGTCGACTATAGCCGTCCAATCAATCTGTACCTGACGACGATCGTGCTGGTAACTGGCCTGAGCGGCGCCAAAATCGTCATCGGCGACTTCTCCCTGTCAGGCATGGGCCTCGCGACAGTCGCCGCCATCGTGTTCAGCTTGCTGTTCAAGATTTTTGAAGTGACCGGCTTGTCCAACGAAAAAGAAGAATCCGGACACTAGGCTGCGAAGCCCACTGGTCCGCAGCGTTTCTTTTTTACCGCAACCTGGTCGAAGTGCTTGAATATGCTGTACATAAGCCGGGAACAATGACCTACAACCCCCATTTCCGGAGCCAATTTTCCCGCTTGAGTGTAGCTGAACGGAAGAGTATACTAGACAAGACTTTTATCCCCGTTCGCAAAGGAGTGAAACGCCATGGAAGGCGATAGGCCGAAGCCTGCACCCAAATCTGTACCCGCAAGCCATCACCAAGAAGACGACAAGCCGGATCCCGCCTTGCATGGCTGTTAATCTCTGTCTGCTGAATCACGGGGCGCGCGCCCTCCCGCTGATCTAAGATAGGCGCATTCTCCGCCGACCGGCGGGCCGCCCAGGCCCGGGCATCCGGCTTCTCTTTCGTCTTCTAGACCGAGAGGAGATATGGACCATGAAAATCCGGATGGTCAACAACGGCGTATTCACGCCGGTAGATCAATTGGAAGCAACTCTTTCCCCTCCATTGGAGGGATTTTATTGGATCGACGCGGATGTCGAGGATCTCGCCTATTTGCAGCCGCTTTTCGGCCTGCATGATCTGGCCGTGGAGGACTGCCTCAGCGATGAGGAGCAACGTCCGAAGATCGAGCTCTATGAAGGTCATTATTTTATCGTAATTAGCAGCATTCGGTTTGACGACGAGGAAATATTCCTCCGTGCGCTGAACATTTTTCTTGGACGGCATTATATCATTACTGTCACTAAGCAGAAGATCAACGAGCTGCGCTCGCTGAAGCCTATTTTATGGGAACAAGAGATCGGCCGGCCGGACCGCTTCCTGTATCACCTAGTCGACCTTGTTGTGGATAATTACTTTATCGTCGGCGACCGGATCGAAGCCCGTATTGAGAGCCTCGAAGAGGATATTCTGATGCATACCAAGAAATCTCATCTGAATGAGATTATCGGGCTGCGCAGTGAAATTCTCTGGCTCAAAAAAATGCTCGGACCTCAACGCGAAGTTATCGCCACGCTCAATAAGAAGGATTTGCGGCTGATCGACGACCAGCTCCAGAAGTACTTCAGCGATATTTTGGAGAACGCTGTGAAGATTACGGAGACATTTGACACGTACCGCGACCTGATGGGCAACTTACGCGAGGCTTATCAGTCCAGCCTTTCCAATCGAGCGAATGAGATCATGCGCGTGTTCACGGCGCTTACGACGATCTTCATGCCGCTAACTTTCATTACCGGTATCTATGGAATGAACTTCTCCCATATGCCAGGTGCGAACTTCTATTATGGCTTCTATTTCCTGCTGGGTTTCATGTTTCTGCTCGGCGGCGGCATGTTGTTCTTCTTCCGCAAAAAGGATTGGTTATGAACGGCCCGCGATGTTGTGACGCTACGCTTGCAGAACCTCCAAGCATGGGCAAAGCCCCTTGTACCTGACGCGCTAAAACGCGTCGGCGGCAAGGGGCTTTGCGATTTTATGCTGCTATGCTTGGAGGCCTCCTCCTCCGCCATCGGCCCCAGTGCCACTGCCCGCATCTGGCACAACAAGCGCCGCCTGCTCAGCCCCCCTCTGGAAGTTGACCAGTTGCAGTAGCGCGAAGCCAATTACAAAAAATGCTGCGACCGACAGAATTGCTGCCCGGCTGGAGCCGGTCAGCGTGCCGGTGATGGAAAACACGAGCGGTCCCAGCACGGAGGTAAACTTGCTGCTGAGCGCCAGGAAGCCGAACCATTCGCCCGAGCGGTCGATTGGAACAAGCCTGGCGTACAGCGAGCGCGCCGACGCCTGGCTGCCACCCTGTACGAGGCCGACAAGGAAAGCCAGCGCGAAAAAGTGGGCAGAGCTAGTCATAAAGTAACCAAGCACAACGATGCCCAGATAAACGAGCAGTGAGCCGCTCAGCATCCGCTTCGCTCCGTATCGAGCTACCATTCGTCCGAACAACAGCGTAGCCGGTAGTCCTGTGAACTGCGTCAGCAGCAGCGCCAGGATCAAGTCATCCGAATTAATGCCGATGCCGGCCCCGTAAATGGTGGCCATGACGATGACGGTGCTTATGCCATCGTTGAAAAACCAAAATGCCGCCATATACTTGAGCAGCTCAGGATAATGACGCAGGCTGCGCAGCGATTGCCCCAGCCTGCCGAAGGAAGCTCCCGCCGCGCTAAGCACGGACATGGAACCTCCCTTCTCCTCGGTAGGGCGCGGCTCCTTCCACCGGGTGAACAGAGGCAGCGCGAACAGCAGCCACCAGACGCCGACCGTAGCGAACACGAGCTGAGTTGCCGCTGTTTTACTCGGGAAGCCGAGCCGCTCCCACTGCAAAATCATGAGCAGATTAATCGCTAGCAGCACGCCGCCGCCAGCATAACCATAGGCGTACCCCCGAGCGCTGACGGCATGCCGCTGCTCCTCCGGCACTCCGTCCCGCAGCAGGGCGTCATAAAATGTATTGCCCGTCGAGAAGCCAACGATGCCGAGTACGAGCAAAGAGGAGGCAAATAGCCAATCTCCTTCTCCGGCGAACGCCATCAGCGAGCTTGATACCGCACCAAGAATTGTGAAAGCGACCAGGAAGCGCAGCTTGGAGCGAGACAAATCCGCAGCCGCTCCAGCTAGCGGCGACAGGACGGCGACAAGCAGCATCGCGATGCTCTGCGTGTTAGCCCAGTAGGTTTGGGCGAGGTTTCCTGCGAGGCCGCTGCCGGCAACCGATTCATAATAAACCGGCATGACGGCGGCCAGCATCGTGGTAGCAAAAGCGGAGTTCGCCCAATCGTACCAAACCCAGCCGCGGACCGCTTTTTTGTCCATGGTCATTCCCCCTTTTCCTGTGCGGGCAAGGCAAACTTCCCCATCGTGTAAGGCTTCGCCGCCATATTGCGGATTCCTCCGGCAAGCGGAATCGCTTCTATTATAAATTAAGGTAAAGATATGCTCCCTTTACCCTCGTCATTCACTTGGCTATACTAGAGGGATAGTGATAAAAAAGTCTTATCATCCGAACCTAATCTAATAGGAGCGAGGAGGTACGCCACTGAATATCAGCCAGCTGGAAACCCTACTTATGATCTCCAAAACGATGAGCTTCCGCAAAGCCGGAGAGCTGCTTAATCTGACTCAGCCTGCCGTATCCGCCCAGATCAAAAGTCTGGAAGAGGAGTTTAAAACGGTGCTGGTTGACCGCAATCAGCCGGTCACGCTGACCGATCGCGGCCAGGTGTTTCTGGAGCATTCCACCCGCATATTGGACATAGTCGAGGAGCTGAAGCAGAAGCTGTCCGACCTGAATCATACACCGCAGGGCCATATCGTGCTCGGCACGACGAGCTCCATTGCGATTCAGATCCTGCCTCGCGTGCTGTCCTATTTTCAGGACCAGTTCCCACTGATCAAAACAACCATTCACACCATGCCCTCCGCTCAGGTCATGACAAGCGTGGAGAACGGAAGCGTTGATCTCGGATTGACGTATCTGATCGAAAATAATCCCAATGTGCAGATGTCGACGCTGTATTACGACAACTTCGAGCTTGTCGTTTCTCCAGGCCATCCACTGGCACATCTTAAACATGCCTCGCTGGACAAATTAAGGGAAACTCCGCTCATCATGCTGTCCCCGGATACGCTTGGGCGCCGCTTTGTCGATCGGGTATTCGCCGCGCATGGCATTACGCCGAACATCGTCATGGAGCTGTCCAGCAGCGAAGAGGTCAAACGGATGGTCGAAATCAATCTCGGAGCCGCCGTCGTTTCCAAACAATCGATTGCCAATGAGCTTAGGCTCGGCACACTGCGCATGATCAAGGTAAGTGAGCTTGAGGTTAGCCACCCGGTTGGCGTCGTTTATAAGTCCGGACGTTATGTGAACTCGGCCATGCAGCAGTTTTTGAGCGATCTCAAGGGCATGCCGGAGGCTCAGTTCATCAGCAGCGAGTAGCAGCCACACAAGTGAAATCAAGGGAGGATGCTTGTTCGTATGAAATTTGATTTGCATACTCACCATACCCGCTGTGGCCATGCGGAAGGAAGTATCGAGGATTATATTGTTGCCGGCATCAACGCTGGGCTTGATGTCATTGGCATATCAGATCATTCGCCTTACTTTGGCAGTGAGGACGACCATCCCAATCCAGGAATCACAATGGCACGGAGCTGGCTGCCGAGTTATGTAGATGAGGTGCTGACGCTCAAAAAGAAGTACGAGGGGCGAATCGAAGTCCTACTTGGCATGGAATCGGACTATTTCCCCGAGCATGCTGAGGCGTATCGTACCGCTTACGAGTTATACCCGTTTGACTACTTGATCGGTTCCGTCCATTTTTCGGGTGGCAAGAGCATTTTTAATCGCAATCGCTGGGAAGGATTATCCGATGTGGTGCAAGCGGAGCAAAAAAGGGAATACTACGAGCTGATCCGCCAATCTGCCCTCTGCGGCATGTTCCAGATTCTCGGGCATATCGATGCAATGAAGGGTTATTACCCGGCCTTCTCCGACATCTCGGCTTCCGAAAGCATCGACCTTACGCTGCAGGCTATTGCAGGCAGTCAATCCGCCATCGAAATTAACACCTCGGGCAAAACCAAAACCGTCGGCGGTTGGTACCCTTCAGAAGCGATTTTGGAGCGCGCTCTGCACTACGGCGTGAAGGTCAGCTTCGGTTCCGACTCTCATGTGCCGGCAAGAGTTGGCGATGATTGGGAAGAGGTGCGCAGCACACTGAGGGCAATCGGCTTTAAGGAATGGTTTTTCTATCGGCAGAAACAGCCGGTTTCCGTCCCGCTCTAAGGCAGACCGAACAGAGCAGCTCAGGTTCAAGCAGGCGGAGGTATGGCTTAGAGCCAGCCTGCCGCTTTTTCTTTTTTGGGCAAAAAAAGGGGACCTTCCAGTTGGAAGGTCCCAAAAATATTTATTAAAAGGGGGTCATGCAACTATCATAACCGTTCTTTGTAATAAGGACGTGACAGAAATATTTCATTTGTGTAACAAAGCATTCCTCCGTTACTCGTATTGAACTAGTCCTTCGAAAGGAGAACCTATGCTGACCGAAACTACCTGGCTGCTCATTGCAATCGGCAGCGCCCTCATCTTCGGCTTCGCCGGCTGGTGGATGAAGGTGTCGCAAATGAAAGGCGGCGACAACAACTTCCTGTTGCTTGGCCTGTACATAACTGGTACAGCCGGATTTCTCGTTCAATCTCTGCTGGACGGCGGCTGGAGTTCTTTGGGCAGTTGGCGTTTATGGCTGTTCGGCGCCGTGATCGGAGCTGGCTCGGCTTGGGGCAATATCGTGTTTATGAAGGCTCTGCAGCATGGGCCCGCAAGTCTGACCTCCCCAATTACCAACCTGAACATAATTTTTGTCATTGGCCTGTCGGTATTCCTGTACAGGGAGCCCCTCGGCCTTTGGGAAGCAGCTGGGGTCGGCCTACTGCTTGCGGCAGCAGTGTTAATCGCTATTCGCCCAGCGGAGAAGCTTATGCTCGTCAGCCGGATGTGGTTCTTCTACACGGGAGCGGCAGTGCTCCTGTTCACCTTCCGTAACGGCGGACTCAAGGTTACTGGAGAACTCGGGTTTCCTGCTTCGGCCGTTCTGTTCACTGGATACCTGCTCTCGCTATTCTGGTTCGCCGGAAAAGTCTGGGTTGGACGGAGCCAACATGACACCAGCCGAACCGTCAGCGCCTCAAAAAACATCGGCCTGCAGCTCGGGTTGCTCGCTGGCCTGTTCTCCTACGGTGGCCTGCAGCTGTACGCGCTCGCTCTAGAGACGGGCAAGGCCAATCTTGCCGCTCCGATTTTCGCGACAAACAGCCTTGTCGTGGCGGCCGGCTCGATCTTGCTCTACCGGGAGCGCCTGACAAGACTGCAATGGCTGGCTTTCGTCAGCCTGATGGCCGGACTCATTATGGTGCGATTATAGGCTTTAGAGCCGGCTAAGGTTTTACCTGGACCTTATACCTTGTGGCGTCCGGAAAGGCTCAGCGTGCACAATCGTTTTTTGAGCCATAGCCGGAGCCGGTAAATCGCCGGCTGTTTCATGACGGAGCCCCATCCGTCATACTTGCCGCCGTTGCCTCCCAGCATGCGGTACAACTCGTCAACTCGGCCGTTGACCGTTTCCAGCCGCACATCTTCAAACCGGCTAATGACGAGCGGATAGGGATATTCCGGCTCAGGCTCGCCGCTTTTGCCCTCCTCGATCCGGTAGCCCATCCCTTCCAGCTTCATCCTCATCATCTTGCGTTCATCCGAATCCCGGAACAATAGCCAGTGATACACATTGCGGGGCTGGCGAATGTCATCACCGCGATTGAGCAGTGCATACACCATTTGGGCGTTATGAATTAACAGCTCCTCCAGTGCGTCCGGCAGCATATAGCGGTAAAAGGACCAGTCTGGGTCGGGCTTAGCGTAATAATGAAGGCGATATTCTTGATGTTGGCCAAGCATGGCTTTTAAAGAATTCAGCAAAGCATTGTCGCTAATATAATAATAATATTCCAGCCTTTTCGGCGTGTTAATCCGTCCGATGTAGTTGGCTTCTCCTTCTGCCGATACAGCATCCTCAAGCCGCTGCTCGAGCTTCTCCAGCTCGGCAATCATGCCAACCTTGCTCTTCTGCTGGCTGCGAACTGAGTACAGGTTGATCGTAATCGACAGAAGCTGGCCGAGCCCGGACGGAGGAGCATCTTTTTTCCAGGCGCAATTGACCAGGATCCGCATCTGTTCTTTGGATTCCGACACGCGTTCAAAAAATCCCCAATCATCCGGCATGGAGACACCTCTCTTCCTGGTCTATCGTCGTCGTTTTTCTATTATAGCGAAACCGTCTCGCCATCTCATCCTTTTTTGCCAAGCTTCTTAGTCAAAAGACGAATTTCAACGCAAAAAGTTGCGCCTCCTGCGAATATCCCCTTATTTAAACGAGAAAAAAGGCCCCTCTTGGAAAGGAACCTTAACATCTTCTGCTAGTCTTATAACAAAGCGTCGATTGAATAGTTACCTGCACCGATCAAAGCAATAGCTAGAGCTGCCGCGATCAGAACCAAGTTATACTCGTATCCGTTGGAAGTTACCCACAAGCCATTCGTACCGTGAACCTTGAAGATCGCGACCAGCATCGGCACAATAAGAAGTACCGCCGCAACCCATACCCACAAGCCGAGTGCTAAGAGCACACCGCCAAGCAGCTCTGCAAGTCCTGCAAGAACCGCCATTAGAACTCCAGGCTTAGCGCCTATCGACTCCAGCCAGCCCGCCGTACCCTTAATGCCGTATCCTCCGAACCAACCGAACAGTTTTTGCGCGCCATGGCCGATAAAAAGTAGTCCGATAACAACCCTCAAGATCAATAAACCAACGTCCATCATAACAATTAACTCCCCTTTTATATGACTGAATTGCTTTGCTGCGCTTATCTTATCGTATGTTACTTACATATGTCAAGTACATATTTAAAAGTAATTTAATTGATCAAATAGATCAGCTTCACTTACAATTGAATAGTCATATGTGATACAATAATTGCAACAGAAGGAGTGATACGAATGGACTACTCCACAATGTGCCCCAAATACGAAGCAGCCATCGAGTTGCTCGGCAAGAAGTGGACGGGCTTGATTATCCGAGTATTGCTTGGGGGACCCAAGCGTTTCAAGGAAATTAAGGAACAGATCCCGGAGATGAGTGACAAGATGCTCACCGACCGAATGAAAGAACTGGAATTTTGCGAGATTGTAACGCGCAATGTTTACCCAGAAATGCCGGTCCGCATCGAATACGAGCTGACCGAAAAAGGGCGACATATGGAACCAGTTATTGAATCGATTCAAAGCTGGGGAGAAAATTGGATGTAACCCGCAAACTGCAGCTGCCCTCCGGGCAGCTTTTTTTTTGTTTTATGCAAGGATTTGGCCTAATAGTCCGTGTTCAAAAAGGTCGCCATTCAGCATCGAGAAGGTTGTATGGTGAACACAAGATTCGATGTGGAGTTCGCTTCCTGGTTTACTTCGTGATCAATGGTGGTTTTTTTGAACAACCTCTAATAGGACAACAGTCGAACCATCATCCAGAGTGGAAAAAGACTTGGCTCGGGGCTTATACTAGAAGAGACACTTATACGCGGACAGTGAGGATGAGGGGTGAAGTATGGAGAACGATAAAATCAAACAAGCCTATGCAGAATTGGAACTGAATGAAAACGCCTCCAAGGAAGAAGTCGAGAAAAAATACGACTTGCTGCTTCGAAGGGCGCGCACTCGCCAGCAATCGAGCGGCTCGGCCCAAGAAGGACAAGTCATTCTAGAACGCATCAACGCCGCTTATCGAATCATTCAGGAGCAGGATACCGCTCAGTCTAAGGAAGCTTTTAATGAGCAGGCTTACGGCAAGTACAAGGGCATGGCTGGAACGGCAGAGAAGGTCGACCATTTCTTCAGCTATTATAAATTCCATCTACTCGGCGTCATCGTGCTGATCGCAGCCATCATTTACGGCATCAATACTTATGTGGACAACAAGCGGGAACAAGCTGAGCTCGCGAAGCTCCCTCCTTCGGCGCTGGCTGTTTCGTTTTTCGGAGAGTTTTTCGGCGCAGACGGCAGCAGCCCGGTAGGCGGCGGTATGGATTTGAAGCCTATCGAGGAGAAGCTCGTGAAACGTTTCCCTGAATGGAAACGCACCACGGTCCATATAACTTACATCCCAGGCGACCCTAAGTCGGGCCAGGATATGGCGCTTCTTCAGAAGAGCCTCATCGATTTGATTTCTAATAAGGACGATGTTTATATTCTTGACCGACCGAATTTTGAAAAGCTTGCTCGCGACAACACCTTAATCGATCTCGGCGCACATACAGGTAAGCTCGGCATCACGGCTGAAGACAGCAGAGCCGTCCTATTCCCTACTACCGAAGATCCAACCGAGAAGATGTTCGGCGTCGATGTATCAAACAGCCCGCTCATCAAGAGCTTAGGCGTCGCAGGGCGTACTTATATCGCCGCCATCCGCAGCGACTCAAAAAAGCTGGACAACTCTCTCCAGCTGATCCAAGCCGCTGTTAGCGACACCTCCGCACCTTGATGACTCCAACGGCTCTGCTATAGAGGGTACAAAAAAGCCCACCTGAACGCCGCTTGAGCAAGCGGTGTTCGGGTGGGCTTAATATGTTGGTTTAGAAGCTCAGCCAGTTCTTGAACAGCTGTGCTGTTGTATCGCGGTTGATTGCAGCGATGGAAGTCGTGAGCGGAATGCCTTTCGGGCAGGAACGCACACAGTTCTGCGAGTTGCCACAGCCTTCGATGCCGCCATCCTCCATAAGCGTCTCCAGGCGCTCGGCCTTGTTCATTTCGCCCGTTGGATGGGCGTTGAACAGGCGAACCTGGGAAACGGCTGCCGGACCGATGAAGCTAGAACGATCATTGACGTTCGGGCATGCCTCGAGGCAAACGCCGCAAGTCATACACTTGGACAGCTCGTACGCCCATTGACGCTTCGTCTCTGCCATACGCGGGCCAGGTCCGAGATCATACGTGCCGTCGATCGGAATCCACGCCTTAACGCGTTTGAGCGCGTTGAACATCCGCTCGCGGTTAATAACGAGGTCGCGCACAATCGGGAACGTGCTCATCGGAGCGACGCGTACCGGCTGTTCGAGCTTGTCGACCAGCGAGCTGCACGCTTGACGCGGCTTGCCGTTGATAACCATGGAGCAGGCTCCGCATACTTCCTCAAGGCAGTTGGACTCCCAGCACACCGGAGTTGTCGACTTGCCGTCGGTCTTCACCGGATTACGCTGGATTTCCATAAGCGCTGAGATGACGTTCATATTGGAACGGTACGGAATCTCGAACTCCTCGGTATAAGGAGCCGCTTCCGGCGAATCCTGACGGGTAATGATGAACTTAACCATTTTGCCCGCTTTGGTAGGTGTCTCTGTTGCCATTGTCGTTCTCCCTCCTCATTAGGATTTATTGCTCGAGTAGTCGCGTTTACGCGGTTTGATGAGTGACGTATCGATTTCCTCGTAGGAAATTTCCGGACCTTCCGGCGTAAACTTGGCAATCGTCGTTTTGAGGAAATTATCGTCGTCGCGTTCCGGGAAGTCCGGCTTGTAGTGAGCGCCACGGCTCTCGTCGCGTAGCAGAGCTCCCTTGGTCATCGCTTCGGCCAGTTCAAACATATTCCACAGCTGACGAGTGAAAGCTACGCCAGCGTTGTTCCAGCGAGCCGTATCGTTGATGTTGATGTTGTTGAAGCGCTGTTTGAGCTCTTTGATTTTGTGGATTGTTTTTTCCAAACGGTTGTTGTAACGCACAACGGTCATGTTGTTAGTCATCCACTCGCCAAGCTCTTTGGCCAGTACATAAGCGTTCTCCGTGCCATTCATCTTGAGGATGGACTCATAATTGTCCGTACGCAGCGTAACCTCGCGGTCAAATATGCTGGCCGAAGCATCCTCTGCTGAAGACTTGAGACCTTTGATGTACTCAACCGCTTTTGGTCCGGTAACCATGCCGCCAAAGATGGCGGACAGCAGCGAGTTCGCGCCGAGACGGTTCGCGCCATGGTATTGGTATTCACATTCGCCGCAAGCGAACAGGCCTGGAATATTCGTCATCTGGTTGTAGTCAACCCACATGCCGCCCATTGAATAGTGAACCGCTGGGAAAATTTTCATCGGCAGCTTACGTGGATCGTCGCCGACGAATTTCTCGTAGATCTCAATGATGCCGCCGAGCTTAACATCAAGCTCCTTCGGATCTTTGTGGGAAAGATCAAGGTAAACCATATTCTCGCCGTTGATGCCGAGATTCTGGTCCACGCAGACGGAGAAAATCTCGCGCGTCGCAATATCACGAGGTACGAGGTTGCCGTAGGCCGGATACTTCTCTTCGAGGAAGTACCAAGGCTTGCCGTCTTTGTAGGTCCAGATGCGTCCGCCTTCACCGCGTGCCGATTCCGACATCAGACGGTTTTTGTCATCGCCGGGAATGGCCGTTGGGTGGATCTGAATCATCTCGCCGTTGGCATAGTTAACGCCCTGTTGGTACACCGCGCTCGCCGCTGTGCCCGTATTGATGACCGAGTTGGTCGTTTTGCCGAAAATGATACCAGGACCACCAGTCGCCAGGATGACCGCATCGGCACGGAAGGAATGGACTTCCATCGTGCGCAGGTCCTGACCGGTGATACCGCGGCAGACGCCATCGTCATCCAAAACAGCGCCCATGAACTCAAAGTGCTCATGCTTGCTTACGAGGCCAGCAGCTTCCCAGCGACGCACCTGCTCGTCCAAAGCGTACAGCAACTGCTGGCCGGTTGTTGCGCCGGCAAATGCCGTGCGGTGATACTGCGTTCCGCCGAAACGGCGGAAGTCCAGCAAGCCCTCTGGTGTACGGCTGAACATAACGCCCATGCGGTCCATCAGATGGATGATGCCGGGAGCTGCTTCGCACATCGCTTTGACCGGCGGTTGGTTCGCGAGGAAGTCGCCACCGTAAACGGTGTCATCAAAATGCTCCCAAGGGGAATCTCCTTCACCCTTCGTATTTACGGCGCCGTTGATGCCGCCCTGCGCGCATACGGAGTGGGAGCGCTTTACCGGAACGAGCGAGAAAAGATTAACATGCACGCCCGCCTCGGCTGCTTTAATTGTTGCCATCAAGCCGGCAAGTCCGCCGCCGACGACGATAATATTATTTTTGGCCATGAGTGTATAGGTCCTCCTTGTCTAACGTGTTAACCGATCCAGGTCCTTACTGCTGAAGCTGTTTCCGCGAATTCTTCGCTTCTGAACGCCACAATGGAGAGCAGGAACAGTGTCGATACGATTACGAACACCCCAATCCAGATATAGGAGGAGATGCGCTGAGCGCGCGGTCCGACCGTAATACCCCAGCTCACGAGGAATGACCACATGCCGTTGGCGAAATGGAATACCGCAGCGAGAACGCCGATCGTGTAGAGAACAACGCTAACTGGATTTGTGAATATTTCGTACATTTGATTGCCGAGCTGCTCGTGGGTCAGATTGCCGACCAGTACCTGGTAGCGGGTCTGATAAACATGCCACACGATGAAGATAAACGTAATGACACCCGAAATACGCTGCAGCGTAAAGGCCCAGTTCCGGCCATATTGGAAACGGGAGTTATTCCAGTTCGACTGGTAAGCGACGTAAAGTCCATATACGCCGTGGAAGAAGAGTGGCAAGAAAATGCCAAAAATCTCCAAGAAGTAGATCAATGGCAGGCCGTTGAGCAATGCTACGCTCTTATTGAACCCCTCCAGACCTCCCTCAAACGCCGAATAGTTGGTGATGGCGTGATTGACGAGGAATAATGCAAGCGGAATCACCCCGAGCAAGGAGTGAATCTTGCGCGTCAAATAGGAATTTCCTTTCATAAATAATACGATCTCCTTTCCAGCCGTTTGAATGCGTAATCATCATTGAAGAAACCTCATTTATTTTACATCCCGTGTCAGACAGCGTCAACAAAACACGACAGCTTTCGACCTCGACATGACACAGATTAGCCACAGTTTCCATCCTACTCCCTTTTCACTTATAAAGATATTGTTTATTTTTTATACAATGTTATAACATAAACGCATAAGTAAAGGTTTAAAAACAGGAGGAATCCATATGCAGGAGGATTTGCAGCTGTTCGCTGCTATTGTTGAGCAATCCAGCATGAATAAAGCATCGGCACTACTCAATTTGTCACAGCCTGCGCTCTCTCGCAAAATCGCCAAGCTAGAAAGCGAGCTTGGTGTGCCCTTGTTCCGCCGCGTAGGACGCCGCCTTGAACTGACCCGCATCGGCGAATTGACTTACGATTACGCCGTGCAGCTGCGTCAGATGCACCGGCAATATTTGCTTACACTTGCGGAATTTAAGCAGTCGCATCGCTTCACCTTGACGATCGGCGCCAGCCTGACAACGCTGCAGACGACGCTGCCGGATCTCATCCAGGCGTTGACCGGAAGTCATCCGGAGATCGACATTAAGGTCGTCACCGGCAAAACGCATGAGATCGTCTCGCTTGTCCGTGAAAAGAAAATTGAGCTCGGACTTGTGGCATCCCTCATTGACGCCCCTCAACTGCATAGTGTACGCCTGTTCGATGATCATCTTGAACTCGTGCTGCCACGCGGGCGCATGCTGGGAGACAAAATCGGCATCAAGGACCTAGACGGCCTTCCGATGATCCTCTTCTCAAAGGGCACCTGGTTCCGCAACTTTACCGATGAGCTGTTCGATACGTACAGCCTGCATCCCGATGTGCGTATGGAGATCGACTCCTTCGAGGCCATCCTTCGGCTGCTGCATACATGCAGCGCCGCAACGCTGCTCCCTCGCTCCTATATCCGGACGCAAATGCTGGAAGACAACGATCTGCTTGTCTCACCAATTCCTGAGCTCAAAGGGATGCGTCGCACAACCTCGCTCATTCATGGCGATCCTTCCTTGCTAGAGCCGATCGTTCGCCAATGGATTACGGAGGCAGCAGCAAGTTTTGCGGCCCGCTCGCGTTCAGCGCTGAATGCCAAAGGCGGACTTCCAGGTTGAATCGGTTGAGACGGTTGAGACGGTTGAGACGATTTAGTCGGTTCAGCCTCGGAGGCTGAGTTCAGTTAGCGCTCGCTAACATCTTTCTCGAAGCTCTCGATTCCATCATTAGTACCAATGATAACCATAATGTCTTTTTCCTCCAACACCTGCTCGGCCTTAGGCGCGATAATGACACCATTCGGCTTATTAACGGCGACGATGCTGCAACCATACCTTTTGCGCGGGTCGATATCGGCCAGCGTTTTGCCGGACAGGCATTGCGGAACAGAAAGCTCTGCCACGGAATAATCCGAGGACAGCTCGATGTAGTCCAGCAGATTGGGCGACACGAGCTGATGCGCAACGCGAATGCCCATATCCCGCTCCGGGTAGATGACCCTGTCTGCGCCAAGCTTCTCAAGCACCCTACCGTGCAGCTCAGTCACTGCTTTGACGACGACCTTTTTGACGCCACAATCCTTCACCAGAATTGCCGTCATGATGCTTGCCTGAATATCACCGCCAATCGCTACGATGCAGCAGTCAAAATTGCGAATGCCAAGCGAACGCAGCGCTTCCTCATCGGTAGAGTCGGCGCATACCGTGTGCGTCAGTAAGCTGCTCATATCGTCGACCAGTTCTTCACTGCGATCGATGCCAAGCACCTCATGTCCAAGATGTACAAGCTCCTTAGCCAAGCTGGACCCGAAGCGGCCCAATCCGATCACGCAAAACTGACTTCCTTTTCCTTTTGTCCCCTTGCCCATTGTTTCTCTTTATTTCCCTTCTTATCCGATAATAATCTTGCCTTCTGGATGTTTGTACACTTCTTTGCTTTGTTTCGGTCGCAGTGCAAAAGCCATCGTGAGCGGGCCGAGCCGGCCAGCGAACATGACCAAGCTAAGGACTACCTTGCTAACGTCCTGCAATCCCGGTGTAATGCCTGTGCTCAAGCCAACTGTGCCGAACGCCGAAACGGTCTCGAATAAAATACGCAGGAAATCTCGATCCTCGAGTGTACATAAAATCATCGTTGATGCCAGGACAATTGCAATCGAAAGCATCGTAATGGTTAATGCCTTCATAATTCGCTCCTTGGCCAGCCGACTACGGAACAGCACGATGTCTTCCTTGCCTCTGAGCATCGCCCACATCGCCGCAACGAGCGTCATAAACGTTGTCGTTTTGATACCGCCCCCGGTGGAACCAGGAGAGGCTCCAATAAACATGAGTATGATCATGAAAAATAGACTGGCTTGTGTCATAGCCCCAATATCGATCGAGTTCGGTCCGGCGGTACGGGTCGATACCGACTGGAACAACGAGGCTAACAGCTTGCCGCCGAAATCAAGTGGCCCCATCGTTTTGGCATTGCTGAATTCAAATAAGAAAATAACAATTGTTCCGATTACGATCAGCCCGCCCGATGTTAACAGCACGACTTTTGAATGAAGCGTCAATCGGCGTTTCCGCCGAAAATCCATCAAATCCGAAAGCACGATGAATCCTAGTCCTCCTAGTATGATCAGGGCGACAGTAACCAGATTCACGAGCGGATCGGCTACATAGCTGGTCATACTACTGTAATTACCCATAATGTCGAATCCGGCGTTGTTGAACATCGATATCGCATGGAAAATGCCAAAGTATAACGCTCGTCCCGGCGGCATATCGTACATGAAACGGATCGTATACAACAGCGCGCCACAAGCTTCGATGACAAAAGAGTAAAGCAATACTCTTCGAATGAGGCGGACAATGCCTTCCATCGAGCCCTGGTTCATCGCTTCCTGCAGCAGCAGCCGCTCCTTAAGCGAAATCCGCTTGCGCAACATAATTGCGAACAAAGTCGCCATCGTCATGAAGCCGAGCCCGCCGACCTGGATCAGGATCAGGATGATCGCCTGTCCAGCCGTAGAGTAATGCGTACCGGTGTCAACAACGACAAGCCCGGTCACACAAGCTGCCGAGGTCGCAGTAAACAGCGCGTCGATCCAGCGCGTACCAGCGCCGTCCGCCGTGGCGAAGGGCTGCATGAGTAGCAGGGAGCCGATCAAAATAATCAGCGCAAAACCGGCAATCAGGATGCGCGGCGGCGAAGGGATGAGGAGTTGCCGCAGCTGCGGCTTCCAAGCGGACATGTGTATTCGTTCTCCTTTTCAGCACGACAAAAAGCACCGGAAACACCCGGTGCTTAGCGCCTGTGAGTCCTGTCATGCAGCCTCCGAGGTTAGCTGACGGATTCGGGCGTGACGGACGCCCTATCTGGTCGGAGTATATTACCTCCGACCAGAATTCACCCCTTGCGGCCGTTGTTACCCGCTACGGCGCGCGTTGGTTCCCCCGTTTCCAATATAATAAGTGGAATTCGGCTGTTCTACATGGTCGGATTTGATTATATAGGATAGAGGACAGCTTACCAAATGCGCCTGCATGGCATTGAAGGCGATTTGGCCCCTTGTGAAGGGCTGGCGTCATTGAAACATGCCGGTATCCCCGCCGTGCTCATTCTTTTGAACTCTGGCTCACTCAGGCGGGGAAACAACATGGATAAAAAGAAAGCAGCTGTGGTAAGGTTATAACAGTATCTTGTGCGGAAGCATCATCGACAAGGAGGACATGTATGTTATCATCCCGTCAGGATAAGGCAACGCGTAGGTATTTCTGGTTTGGCATAATCGGCGCTGCCTTATTCATTATTTTGCAAATTCTCCCCTCTGCTTCAGGCATATTCGGCCAAACGGAGCAGGGACAGCCTGTTAGCCGGGAGCAGGCACTGGAGTCAGCATCGACCTTTGCTCAGCAACGCTTCCATGCTCTGCCTCAAAATTCCCGAGCTGTGCATCAGGCCGATCGCCAAATGACCGGTTATCTGGCCAAGGAAAAGCTGATCAAAACGTTCGATAGCGGCGCCGGCCGGAAAGTTCCGGTGGACCTGTGGCAGGTGACCCAAAACTTTGAAGATGGGCGCAGAGTCATCGTCGACATCGGCATGACGACTGGCCGCGTTGTCGGTTGGCAGCAACTGCTGGGACCCGCCGGCGGCGAGATGCAGACCATGGAGCTGCAGGGGCCCGATCTTGACAAAGCCGTACAGCAAGAGGCTGATTCGCTCGGTCTCGGCTTGCTGAAACGCATTGACGGAGATGAGAATACAGGGAGCTCCGTCCGATATGAAGCAACGGCTATCACAATCAGCGAGGCACGCCTGCTCGTGACGGCCGCGGGCGAGAGCTCGGCAGCCGGCAGCTTGCTGACCGGCTTCCAGCCGCAGTACGAAGCGCCTGCAGCCTACAATGCGTATACGGAGGAGCAAGATCGCATCGGAGCGAGTCTGTCACTGTTTGGCAACCTGCTGCCATCCGGCATCCTGCTTATACTGGCGGTCATTTACGCTATCGTCATGCGCCGCTACACTTCTTTCCGACGCGGCTGGGCGCTGTCTCTCGTTTTCCTTACTTTTTACGCCATCAACAATTTCAATATGCTGGATGGTCTGAGGGCACTGTACGGCCATGAGGTCAATTCCGAGTTGGTGGTAACGGCCCAATTGGTGTTCATGATGATTATGACGGTCATAATGGCGCTATCCGCATACTTCTCACTCGTTGCTGGGGATGGTCTGTGGAGAGCTCAAGGCCGGATACTCTGGACAGCCGGCTCCGAGCCGAGCTACGGCTCGGAAGCTTGGAGCAGCATGAAGCTCGCGTATGTGTTCACATTCATTATACTTGGACTGCAAACGATCATCCTCGGCGGACTGTCTGTGGCTACCGGAGCATGGTCAACGACCGATGTGACTCAGTCCCCCTATAATACCGCGGCCATGTGGCTGATTCCGCTACTGGCGTGGTGCGCAGCTATCCAGGAGGAGGCCGTTTACCGGCTGTTCGGTACCGGGCTGCTTATGAAATGGTTGAAAAACCCATTCATTGCCGCGCTCATTCCGAACATCATTTGGGCGCTTGGCCATGTGACCTACCCGATCTATCCTTCAACAACGAGATTGATTGAGCTGACGATTATCGGCATGCTCTTCAGCTTCATTTTCCTGCGATATGGATTCTTCACAGCCGTGTTCACCCATGCCATCATGAACACCGTGCTTATGTCTGTATCGCTCTTCTTAAGCGGCCAGCCGCTGGAGCTGCTGGCCGGAGTTGTGTACATCTTTGCGCCAGTGGCGGTTGCTTGGCTAATGCGGCGATACGGCGCGAAGCGCAGCGCTCAGCCTTACGCTCCCGTCTAGGTGAAAGTTTTAACGGACGGTACGCTATTGTAATGCTAAAAGGGGCTGTACCTGAGTCATCTAACGATGACTTTGGTACAGCCCCATCTTTTTATGAAAGTTCCTATCGCTTCGCTTCAACATAGCGTCTCTCCGTTCCTTTACTCTGGGAAAACCCTCCATTTTGCTGAAATAAGACTTCTCAGGTCCGTTACGCGTGAACGGCTACTCCTGGCGCAACTCATCGACAATTCGCTGGGCGAGTTTGTCACCAATTCCAAGCGGACGAAAATCATCTACCGATGCCTCGCGAATTTTCTTCAGCGAACCGAAGTGCTTGAGCAACTGTTGGCGCCGCTTCTCGCCGATGCCGGAAATGGAGTCCAAGCGTGACTCCACCATCGACTTGCCGCGCTGCTCGCGATGGAAGGTGATCGCAAAGCGATGCACCTCCTCCTGGATGCGCTGCAGCAAATAGAATTCCTGGCTGTCGCGCGGAAGCACGATCGGCTCCGGCGGATCGCCTACCATGAGCTG
Source organism: Paenibacillus herberti (assembly GCF_002233675.1). GTDB lineage: Bacteria > Bacillota > Bacilli > Paenibacillales > Paenibacillaceae > Paenibacillus_O > Paenibacillus_O herberti. Next base: position 99,782 of record NZ_NMUQ01000004.1, read on the forward strand.
CGCCGTTTTATGCTTGGCATCCTTGACAAGACCGCAAACCGGCACATGCAAGCCCAGCTCATTTTCGAGAATGTCGACCGCGGCGCTGATCTGTCCTTTGCCGCCGTCCACAACAATGAGATCCGGCAGCGGCAGCCCTTCCTTGAGCACCCGCTCGTACCGGCGGCGAATGACCTCGCGCATCGTCTCATAATCATCCGGCCCTTGCACGGTCCGCACCTTATATTTGCGATACTCTTTTTTGTCCGGCTTGCCCTCCGTGAACACGACCATCGCCGAGACGGGATTTGTCCCTTGAATATTGGAGTTGTCAAAAGCCTCAATACGGCGAATATCTGTCATACCCAAATAGGCAGCCAGACCAGAGGAAGCCTTGACGCTGCGCTCTTCGTCGCGCTCGATAAGCTTGAACTTTTCGACCAGCGTCACTTTGGCGTTGCCCTCCGCCATAGCGACGACATCGCGCTTGCGGCCGCGCTGCGGCATAAACACTTTGACCTTCAGCCAGCTCTGCAATGCGGTGCGCACATCCTCGGCCGCGGAACTAGGAGCCGGTTCCGGCTCAGAAGGTTCCGCCACATCGGAGGCGTCTATGCCGCCGAAGAGCTTGAAGGTTTGGCGCAAGGTTATAGCCGGAAGGCTTGCTCCTTCTTCAGAGTTGAGCGCTGCTGCGGTCGGAATGCCAGCTTCCTCTTCAGAGCTGGCTCCTGCTGCCGCTGGAACGCTAGCTCCTTCTTCAGAGGAGCTGACCACTGCTGCAGCCGGCATGCCTGCTTCAGCTGCGGCTTTGGCCGCTTCTACTTGAACCACCTGAATCGCTTCCGGCAGCGGCAGTAGAATTTCTTTGGGCAGCGCCGGATTGTCACTGTAGTACTGGGTGACGAACGTCATGAAGTCGTCATAGGCCTCCCCATAATACGGGAAGGAGGACGTCCGTCGCTCAATGAGCTTGCCGCTGCGCATATACAAAATCTGCACACACATCCAGCCCTTGTCGGTGGCGTAACCGAACACGTCGCGATCCAGCGCGTCGGACAGCGTGATCTTCTGTTTCTCCATCACCGCGTCGATGGCTAGAATCTGGTCACGGTATTCCTTGGCGCGCTCGAACTCCATCGCTTCTGCCGCCACGCCCATTTTGCGCTGAAGCTCAGCCTTCACCTCATCCTGCCCACCGTTCAGGAAACGGGTAATCTCCTGCACCATCGCTTCATACGTGCCTGGCTCGATCTCGAACTCGCAAGGCGCAATGCACTGGCCGAGATGATAATACAGGCATACTTTGTCGGGAAGCGTGTTGCATTTGCGCAGTGGGTAAAGTCGATCTAGCAGCTTTTTTGTCTGCTGTGCCGCGTAGGCGTTCGGGTAAGGGCCAAAATACTTGCCCTTATCCTTAATAATCCTCCGCGTAACCTCAAGCTTGGGATGCTTCTCGTTCGTTATTTTGATATAAGGGAACGTCTTGTCATCCTTGAGCAATACGTTGTAGCGCGGATGATACTGCTTGATCAAGTTGCACTCCAGGATGAGCGCTTCCATGTTGCTTGCGGTAACAATATATTCAAAGTCCCGAATTTCCGAGACAAGACGCTGCGTTTTGCCGTTATGCGTACCGTTAAAATAAGAGCGAACCCGGTTTTTGAGCACCTTGGCCTTGCCTACGTAAATGATGGTGCCTTCGCCGTTTTTCATCAGATAACAGCCCGGCAGATCGGGCAATAACGCTAGCTTGTCCTTGATGTGATCCATCGCTTGAGAAGCCTCCCCTCCGCGGCAGGCGGAGTAATTCCGCTGACTAGCCGTATCGTCTATTGTACCACAGCAAGGCAAGATCTAAGGCAAAATTCGCCTTTACATAAGTTCCGAACTCTGGGTATACTAATAAAAGTTGTCACGATAGCGGCTGATCCCGTGGAACTGTACATAAGCGCCGTGAGGGCTGGGACAGCGATATTGAAGCGAGGAGGACGCACAATGGAGAACGTCAACGTCAGAGATCCGCGCGAGCATGTTAATGAGGAACCGCGCGACGATCTGAAGGATCTCATGTTCGGATTCGGCGGCATGCTCGGATTCATGACCGTAGCTTATATTATTATGGTCATCGTCAAATATATGATCGGCGACTAGTTATCGCTCTTTTAAACAAATGCAATGAACCCCTCGGATCTCGGTCCGAGGGGTTTTTAGATATTACAGAATATAAAGGGAGAAACCGCATAAGCCTTTACCTTTAAGCTGACTGGCCCATTAAGACTGGCTGGCCGCAGGCGTTATCGTCTGCTGCCGGCTCAACGTCGGATCAAACCGCTTGCGTTCCGTGCGGTCTATTTGTACGATGCGGCCGTCATGCACCGTAATGAGCACGGAGCCGTACTCCAAACCATTGACCTGATCCGCAATGCGGTCCAGCCACGCTTCGTCCAATTCCACAGGTTTAGCCATGTTTTACCCCTCCAAATCTTGATTCCGCTGAGCGGTTTTCCATTCCACCAGACTTTTGGCTCCCAGTGTCAGTAGCGCGAGCAACATAAGCAGCGATGCAGCTGCGAAGGAAGCCGAAAACTGATATTCGTTGTACAAAATTTCTACATGCAGCGGCAGCGTATTTGTCTCACCGCGGATATGGCCGGATACAACCGAGACAGCGCCGAACTCGCCCATCGCCCGTGCATTACAAAGCACGAGTCCATAAAGCAGCGCCCACTTGATGTTAGGCAAAGTTACACTCCAGAAGATGCGGAAGCCCTTCGCTCCAAGCGTTGCGGCCGCCTCTTCCTCCTGGGTCCCCTGGGCTTGCATAAGCGGGATCAGCTCCCGGGCAACAAAAGGAAACGTGACAAACATCGTCGCCAAAATAATGCCCGGCGGAGCAAATACAATCTGCAATCCACGCTCGTCAAACCACGGGCCGAGATAACCTTGTGCGCCGAAGAGCAGCAAAAACATGAAGCCAGCAATAACCGGAGATACAGAGAAAGGTAGATCAATCAGGGTGAGCAGCAGATTTTTACCCCTGAAGGAGAACTTGGCGATCAGCCATGAAGCAGCGATGCCGAAAATCGTGTTGAGCGGCACGGCGATAACGGCGACGAGCAGCGTGAGCTTGAGTGCCGACACCGCGTCGGGATCGGTCATCGCACTGATATAAACATTCCAGCCGCGTTTCAGACCTTCCACGAATACGGTAATGAGCGGCAGCAGCACAACAGCGGCGAGGAAAATGACAGCGATGGTGATGAGCAGCCATTTGACGGCAGGCGACTCCGATGTCGGCCTTCCCCGCTCCGCAGTTGGAGCGCCATGTGCGGGACGAGAGGTTGCGATTCCACCAGCCATGTGGGACCTCCTCCTATTCCGCCAGAGCGCGCTTGCCGGCACGCCACTGGATGTAGTTGATGAGAAGCAACATGGCAAAAGATATTAACAACAGCACAACCGCTATCGCCGTCGCCTGCTCGAGCTCGAAAGACTCCAACCGGGTCATAATGAGCAGCGGAGCGATCTCCGTTTTCATCGGCATATTGCCGGAAATGAACACGACCGAGCCATACTCACCGATTCCTCGCGCAAAAGCAAGAGCGAAACCGGTCAGCAGCGCTGGAGTCAGCTCCGGCAGCACAACGCGAAGCACCGTGCGCCAGCGGCCCGCGCCAAGCATGGCGGCTGCCTCCTCCATTTCTTTGTCCAGATCCTGCAGCACCGGCTGCACCGTCCGAACGATGAAGGGAAGACCGATAAATATAAGCGCGATTGTAATCCCTAGCGGCGTGAACGCCACCTTGATGCCGAGCGGCTCCAGCCACTGGCCGATCCAGCCGTTCGGCGCGTAGATCGCCGTCAGGGCAATGCCCGCAACTGCTGTCGGCAACGCGAAGGGCAGATCAACCAAGCTGTCGAGAAATCGCCTGCCAGGGAAGTTGTACCGCACCAGCACCCAGGCAACAATGAGGCCGAATACGACATTGACCAGCGCAGCGGCAAGCGAGGTCAGCAGACTGATCCGATAAGAAGCCACAACCCGGGGAGCCGTCACGGTTGACCAGAACTCCGCCCAGCTGAGCTCCATCGTTTTCAGGATGACGCAGGATAGCGGGATAAGCACGATAATGCCAAGGTAGAACACTGTGATGCCCATTGTGAGGCCGAAGCCAGGCAAAACACTGCGCGTCCGGGAACCTTTCATGTGAAGTCAGCTCCTGTACAGAATGAATGATTCGGGCAGTTCAAAGGTTTATTTAGAACCCGGCTTATAAATTTCATCAAACGTTCCGCCCTCGGCAAAGTGTTTCTTCTGTGCTTCCGCCCAGCCGCCAAAATCCTTATCGATCTGCAGCAGCTCTAGCTCTTTGAATTTATCCTTGTACTGAGCAGCGATGTCCGGGTTTATCGGGCGATAAAAATGATCAGCGGCAATCCTCTGCCCTTCCTCGGTATACAGATACTTCAGATACGCCTCGGCTACCTCGCGAGTGCCCCTGTCATCCACAACTTTGTCCACAATCGCTACCGGTGGCTCCGCCAAAATACTCAGCGATGGATAGACGATCTCGAATTTATCTCCAAGCTCTTTCTGAGATAGGAACGCCTCGTTCTCCCAAGCCAGAAGCACGTCGCCGATGCCCCGCTCGGTGAACGTCGTTGTTGATCCACGGGCTCCGGAATCAAGCACTGGTACGTTTTGGAATAGTTGTTTCATGAATTCCTTCGTTTTGGTCTCGTCTCCGCCATCCTGCTTCTGTGCATATCCCCATGCCGCCAAGTAGTTCCAGCGTGCGCCGCCGGATGTTGCCGGGTTCGGCGTAATAACCTCGACGTCAGGTTTTACGAGATCGTTCCAATCCTTAATGCCTTTTGGATTGCCTTTGCGGACGAGGAATACGATCGTAGACGTGTAAGGAGCGCTATTGGACTGGAACTTGGACTTCCAGTCCTTGTTTATCAGCCCACGCTCGGCTATCGCATCGATGTCGTACCCAAGAGCCAGCGTTACTACGTCGGCCTTCAGGCCGCTGATAACAGATAGAGACTGTTTGCCGGAACCGCCATGCGACTGTTTGATTGTCACTTCCTGACCGGTTTTTTTCTTCCAGTACTTCGCAAAGGCAGCATTAAAGGAAACGTACAGTTCGCGTGTCGGGTCATAGGATACGTTAAGCAATTCGACTGGCTCTTTGGGTGTCGTGTTGGCTTCAGTGCCTGTGTTGGCATTGTTGGCCGCGTTAACCCCTGTATTTCCTGCCGGAGTACCCGCACCGCCAGATCCACCATTGTTTGAGTTGCTGTTTCCGGAGCCGCAGGCTGCCAGACCAAGAACGAGCGAAGTGGTGAGAAGCAGAACGGGCAGCTTCAGAAAGCTGTTTTTTTTCTGTGTCATTGAAATACACCCCTTGGTTTAGTTGGTCCGCTCATACCGGTGATCCGGAAACAAGCCGTTAATTCCTAGCTGTTTAGTTGGATTATGGATCAAATCATACCAGTCTATTCCTATTGGTGTCAACGGATTTTTTCAGCAGATGTTATCGAAGTTATAAGAGCAGCTTATAGCGGCTGCAAGGTTTCATCGTCCCTCAGAAAATAAAAAAGGAGATGCTGTCCTCCCCTGTTCGCTGGGCCAACCTTCGGCTTGCGTGTGGGAAAAACATACATCTCCTATTAGGAATGGGCGATACAACGAAACATTTAACCTGCTCCGCCGCCCTCTTCTTTACGTCCGCGCTTATTGGTACCTTTGACCAGGATGACATCGACGAATGGGCGAATCCGATCCATGATCCGGCGGCCCTTATGGTACTCCTCGCCGTCTTTGCTCGTGAAGCTAAAATGCTGCTCCAGATCATCCAGCGCATGGTTAGACGTGTAAAACGTCGGCTTGCGCTCCATCCGATAGTTGAGAATCGCGCCCATCACATGGTCGCGCACCCAGGGGCTCAAATTCTCGGCGCCGATGTCGTCGAAAATCAAAATGTCGGCCTCTTTCATGAGGTCGATCGTTTCCTTCAGGCGCGCCGGCTCACCGAACATCGCCTTGAGATCTTCCACGAAGTCCGGCATGTACACGATGACGCCGGAATAACCGATCTTCGCGAGTTCACCGAGCATGTAGCCCATAAGGAAGGTTTTGCCGGTTCCGAAGGAGCCGGTCAAATACAGTCCCTCCGTCTGCAAGCCCTGCTCCTTAGTCCGGCGGATGTATTCAAGCAGCTTCATGACAGCCTGCGAGCGGGCGCGATCCTTCATTAAAATCTCGTCTGCCGAATAGGAGTCCGCAAGCGTCCGCTCGCTGACATAAAAGCTACGAATCCGCGAGCGAATCTGCTCCTCATTGCGGCGGGCAATGAACTTGCGGCATGCCGTCTTCCGATCGATCAGCCGTAGCTCTCCGGCCGAGGAATCCGCTGACAACAGCGTATAATGCCCCTGATAATCATTCGGGCACTGATCCAGTCCCGGGCATTCGGTACAGTTGCGATGCTCTCGGACATACTGGTAGACCGAATTGGAATTCCGGCGCAGCACATCTTCATTCAGCTCCGGAAATTGCTCCTGCAGCTTGCGGACTTTAGGATCGTTCATCAGCTCGCTCAGTTGCTCGGATGCCTTGGCACGGATCTTATTCCCGCCGGGCATCGAATTCAACAGATCCTTCAACGACTCCATTTGCATCCGCCTCCTTTCTCTTGAGCTCTATCAAAAACTAACGGCCGTCCAGCTTGCGCGCTAACTTGCGCATCTCTTCCAGCTCCTCGTCGGAAATATCCTGATCCGACGAAACATCCTCGCCCGCCACCGGCAGCACCGGTTTACGGGGAATGCCGGCTGCTCCGCGCCGGTAGCCGCCTCCGGAACGGGCTCCGCCAGCGGCGGCGGCAGTACGGCCGCCAGTGCGCGCGCCGCCCTCGCTTTGCGCCTCTTTGCCGCGTTCCAGCTCCTGCTGGCTGCGCACGTAGAGCACAGCTTTCTCGAACTCGTCCACTTGCTGCACAAGCATGTTGGAGGCAACAGCTTCAATGAACGTTTTGGTCACGCGGGAAGTACCCTTCATGCCGAATACGTAATGGACCAGCACATTAATGACTGGAGCCGGCAGCCGATAATGGATATCGATCCGCTCGAATTGCCGCTCGATCCAATCGGGCACCGCTCCTGGGAAAAAGCGCCGCAAGAAACGAGTATGCGGCTCATTGCGCATCAGCATATTGTACTGCTGGATGTCGCAGCGACCGGTGAGCTGGGCTGGCACTGGCAAATAATGCTCCGCCTGCACGCCTTGCTCCGGCACATCCTGCTCGCTTTCCTCCTGTTGCAGCGCGGCGCTATTCGCGCGTCGCTCGCCTTCGCGTTTGCGATCCAGCCGGTAAATCTGAGCCGCCTTCAACTGTAGCTCGTCGGTCAATAGGCTGCCGCTGCTATCGAAGGCGTAGTCCTCGTCCAACAGCCGACATAAATCGGCTGCGCCAATCTCGTATTTGTAGGCGATATAATTAAGCTGAGCCAGCGCATCCTTGTCGCCTCGCAGCCGCTCCACATAAGGTCGGTTGAGCGACCCGCGCGGGAAGCGGTAAAGAATGTCTCCATACTCGATGCCCGCACTCGGCTGCTGTGCTGGCGCGGGAGTTTTGCGCACGGGCGCCGTCTCCTCAAGCGCCTGCTCCAGCTCTGCATCCACTGCGGCGCTGAGGCGGAACAGTTCGTAGAACGGCATCGTAATGTTCTCCCGCTGCAGCTCATGCTGCGCAAGCTCATCCGGCTCACGCTGGAACAGAGAATCCTGGAGCGCCACAACGCCGTACTTGCCCACCTTGTCACGCAGCAGCATGCTCAGATGCTGATTGCGGAAAAACTCCGAAGGCGATTGCGGAGCAAGCAGCTCGTACTCATATGCAACCTCCTCCTGCCCCGGCAAATACAGGCGGCACGTAGTCAGAAGGCCTAACGCTTCCAGCACAGAAGTGCAGCGCACAAGCTCCGTTCGTCCCGTTTCGCTCAAGTCGAGGCCAAGACCTAAAAACAGACGTCGCTGCGTATCAAGCGGTGAATAACCGCTGAAACCCTCCGCCACCTGGTAATAAAGAAGTTGATAGAGAGAGGAGGCAGATGCACCGCTCATCGGCTGATAAATCAGCGTCAGCATCCGCTGGTCAAGCGGGCTGAGCGAGAAATTGCGGTATACGCAAAATCGATGATGCTCCGTAAAATTCAGCTTGCTTCCTATACGCATAAGCGTTCCTCCCCTCCCTATTTCCGTTCAATCCGTCCTATCAGTGTACCATAGAGAGGCTTCATCCGACAGCATTCGCCAAGAAAAGCAAAGCGGAACTGACTTCCAATTTCCCAGCGTGAAACGGTCGCCGCGACAGCTGAAAAAAACATGCGACGCGCTCCGCAGCAGGGCTCGTCTGAGCTCTTAAGCGAAAGCACGCCGCATGTACGGACGTTGCTTTAGAACATTTTGTAACCGCCGATCCGTAAAGCACGAATCGCATAACCGCTCACATAAGCACCAACAAGAGCGGCAACGACGGGCAGCCAGTCCACAAAGGTGAACTCGGAGAAATTGGCAGTGAAGCTCAAGCCCCGATCCCAGGTGGACCATATGTAAAGCGGAACGAGCACAATAACAAACAGGTAGATGGGGAACCAGGTCGTTTTCATCAACATGTTAAGAATGAAGCCGATTCCAAACATCATCACAAAAAAGAGCACCATCGCAATCGCGATTTGAAGCATGCGGCCGATCATCCCTTCGGATAGCGTTGCTTCTAAGTTTATGCCAAGCCTTCTAGCAAGTCAATTTGTGAATAGGTCATTGGTTGAAGTACGGAAGCGGGTTGGGATACAATGGGTGTTAGTTATGCCCATATGTCCAGAGAATACGGGTCAGCTGTTAAGAGCCGTCTTTTATTATGGAAGGAGAAGTTAATACGATGAGTGACGCTGCACAAACGCTGGAGGGCTGGTACGTCCTCCATGATTTCCGTACAATCGACTGGCAAGCCTGGAAACAAGCCGGAGCTGACAATCGCGCCGCTGCTCTGGATTCCATTCAATCCATGCTCGCTTCCTGGTCTGCTGAGGAGCAAGAGCGCAAGGGAAGCACCGCTTTTTATTCCATTGTTGGTCAAAAGGCTGACTTCGTCATCATGCATCTCCGGGAAACGCTGGAGGAGCTGAATGAGCTGGAAACCAGCTTCAATAAAAGCCCGCTGGCTGATTATACAAAAGCTGCTTACTCCTATGTTAGCATCGTGGAGCTGAGCAACTATATGAGCAAACCCGGCGAAGATCCGCTGATGAATCCGGATATTATCGCGCGCCTCAAGCCAACGTTGCCTAAGGCCCGCCATATTTGCTTCTATCCGATGAACAAACGCCGTGACGGCGGCGACAACTGGTACATGCTGAGCATGGACGATCGTCGCACGATGATGCGCAGCCATGGCATGATCGGCCGCCAATACGCTGGCAAAGTGAAACAGATCATTAGCGGCTCGGTCGGCTTCGACAACTGGGAGTGGGGCGTGACTTTGTTCGCCGAGGACGCTCTACAGTTCAAAAAGCTGATCTATGAAATGCGCTTCGACGAAGTAAGCGCCCGCTATGGCGACTTCGGCGATTTCTATGTCGGTAACCTGCTGGATGCTGGCAAGCTGGAGCAACTGTTGAGCGTATAAAGAAACAAACCAAAAAAGGGAACTATCCCAAAAGTAGGACGGGAAGAGACTGAGCCAAGCTCAGCTTCTTCCCGTCTTTTTTTGAAAGTTCCTAGCGCCTCGCTTCAACACTAGCGTAACTCAGCGCGCCTATGCTCATAGCAACGGAAGTGATAGATCATATTCCCCACAAACTAGAATAGATGCCTGAAGAGAACGAACTCCTTGCGCTGCGCAAAGAAGTTCAGCGGCTCAAGATGGAAAAAGACATTTTAAAGCAAGCCGCGCTGATCATGGAACAAAAGTAAATGTGATTCGCAACAAAGCGCACAAATAGTCGGTCTCAGCAATGTGTGCCGTCCTGTAACTCGGCGGGGCCGCTTCCGGCGCGTTTCAATTAACTTCGACTACTTGCTTGGCTCGTCAGGCCGATGTTCACATAACGATGATTTTTGGGCAGCCCAGGCTCCAATAAGATAAAAAGAGAGCTCCAGCCTGCGGCTAGAGCTCATCGTCATCCTCTTCGTCATCAGCATCAGCATCGTTGCTGTTTGATGTTTCCCTTTTGCTGCTGAGGTATAACTCCGTATCCCGGTCCCGTTGCCGGCCCTTTTCCTTAAGGCGCTCGATCCCAGGAATAATGAGTAAATCTACTTCCTTCTGAATCGTGTAGGCCAGATCGTAGCGATTCTGTGATTCCAGGTAAGAACCGATCTCCATAAGCGCATTGTAACGGTCCAGCTCATCCCTCGTCAGCAAACCACGTACTTGCACGCTACAGTGCCGCATTAGAGGAACTTCCCTTTACGCAGCACGAGCGGAATACCGCCGATGATGAATAGATAGCGGAGGTCGATCAGCTTTTTGAGCCAAGCGGCTTTGCGCCCCTGGTATTTTTTGCCCATTGCAACCCCGATGCCCTCGCCTTTGCCGAGCGAAGCGACCGTACCCTTGTTGCTAAAAGCAAATGTCTTCAGCGGTTGGTTGCGAATGGCTGCGACTAGATTATGAGCACTTGCTACGCCTTGTTGCATCGCGATTTGGGCGGTTGGCGGATAAGGCCGGCCCTCTTCATTGAACATGAGCGAGTTGTCGCCGATGATATATATATTCTCGTGTCCGGGAGCCCGCAAAAATTCATCCACCTTGACTCTGCCACGCATCGTCTCAAATCCAGCTTCCTCAATGAGTCGATTGCCGCGGATGCCGCCGGTCCAGATGACGGTTTTGGAGCGAATCTCTTCACCGTCGCCGACGATGACGCCGTCAGGTGAGCATTCCTTAATTGCCGTGCCGATGCGGAAAATAACCCCTTTTTTCGTCAGCACATCCATGCCGTACTCCACCAGCTCAGGATCAAAGCCCGGCAGCGCTGAAGGAGCTGCCTCGATGTTATACAGCTTCACCAGTGAGCGGTCCACGTCGAACTCGCGGCATAACTGCGGTATGCGGTCGGCCAGCTCACCAACAAATTCGATGCCGGTAAAACCAGCGCCGCCAACGATGAACGTCAGGTAGTCGGTGCGATGCGGCTCGCGCTTATAACGTGCGAACTGATACTCGATATGCTCGCGGATCAAACGCACCGAGTTGATGCTGCGAATGCTCATCGCATGCTCGGCAAGACCCGGGATGCCGAATGTCTCCGGCTCGCCGCCCATACCGATAACTAAATAGTCATAAGAGAGCGTTCCGTCCTCCAGAATGACTTTTTTGTCCTGCGTGCGAATTTGCACAACGGTAGACTTCACAAAATCGATTTTGAACTCGTCGATCAGCTTGGAAATATTCACGCGGGCATTTTCCGGATTGTCCGTTCCAGCCGCAGGCATATGCAAATGAGTCGTAATATAATGATAATCATGTTTGTTAACCAGGGTAACGTCAGCTTCGTTGTAGTTAAGCTGCTTTTGAAGCTTGAGAGCGGTCAAAATACCGCCGTATCCAGCTCCTAATATGACGATCTTTGGTATATTGCTCATATGGTGTCCCTTCCAATCCATCTCTAATGCTTTTATTTTTAACAACGAAACTCGCTAAACGAGCCAATCCTTCTTCCCATCGCTGTTGTAGTCAGATTCCTAAAGGGCGATACTCTCAGACATGATAACAAAAGTTCGAACGGCACTTCAAGGTCAATTCCTACGAAATTAATTAGAAGAACATACAAAACAGCTCGCATCAGCCGCGCTTTCAAGTGCCGTGCAAGGAGCGTATAATTGGAAATGTAAGGCTAAAGATCTGGAGGTGCGACAGATGACGAAGGTCGATCTGAATGTGGAACCGGCAGATATTGCAATTATCGGTGGAGGACCTGCTGGAATGTTCGCAGCATTCTACGGGGGCATGCGTCAAGCCTCGGTGAAGCTGATTGAAAGTATGCCCCAGTTGGGCGGACAGCTTGCAGCGTTGTACCCCGAGAAATACATCTATGACGTAGCCGGATTTCCGAAAGTAACCGCTCAGGAGCTGGTCGACTCCCTGCGGCGACAGATGGAGCATTTCACCCAAGAAATTTGCCTGGATGAAAAGGTAACCGGGCTTATCAAGCATGATGAACGCCATTTTGAAATCCAAACCGACAAGGGCTCGCATCTCGCCCGAGCGGTCATCATTACTGCAGGTGTCGGCGCGTTCGAGCCTCGCCGCCTGGAGCTGCCGGAAGCTGCGCTGTATGAGAAGCGCAACCTGTATTATTTTGTGAGCGACCTGCTGCAGTTCAAAGGCCAAAAGGTGCTAATCAGCGGCGGTGGAGACTCCGCCGTAGACTGGGCACTCATGCTGGAGCCGATCGCCGAGAGTGTAACGCTTATCCATCGCCGGGATAAATTCCGTGCTCATGAGCATAGCGTTGAGAAGCTGAATGCCTCATCCGTAAAAGTTCTCGTGCCGATGGAGATCGTTCGCATGGAGGGCGAGGTGTACATCGAACAAGTGACGCTTGCCCATGTCAAAACCGGCGAGCAGCAAAAGCTTGATGTTGATGCCGTCATCGTAAACTTTGGTTTTGTCTCCTCGCTCGGCCCAATCGCCGAATGGGGACTCGACATAGAAGGCGGCAGCATCGTCGTCGACACTCGCATGGAAACTTCGATCCCCGGCATTTTCGCGGCGGGTGACATTACAACCTATCCTGGCAAGCTGAAGCTAATCGCCGTCGGTTTTGGCGAAGCGCCAACCGCGATCAACAATGCCAAGGTATATATCGACCCGACAGCCAAGCTGTCTCCCGGTCATAGCAGCAACCTCAAGCTATAATTAGATTAATCCCAAAACAGCAAGGGTATCCTACTCCTCATCTGATAACAGAGAGGAAGGATACCCTTCTTATGTTGTGTCCCGTATGCAATGGCATTCGACCTCTTGAGCTGGCCTGTTGCTACTGCCTGGAGCCGTTTGTCGATTGCGGCCCCGAGCAGGATTTAGCAGATCCGTATTCACCATACGGACCGGCGGCGTCCGTATTCACGGACACTCCTGAAGGAGAGCGGCAAGTGGAACCAGTTTGCATTCATAGGCTGTATTGTACCGTCTGTTCGCGCAGCAGCAAAGCCAGTATTCCATTAGAGCGTTAAACCTCCGCTCCCGGTTCATTCCGGCTGGCCGGACTGTCTGTTCGGCCTACTTCTCAGGCGTCACTTCGGGTTCAGGCTCCTAGTCGAATCATCTCCGGGTTCAGTTGTCTGCGCTTGATCTCGCCTGCAAGCAGCTTAATGAATTCTTTGTCCAGATTGAACTGGACGGCACTGAAGTAAGTCTCGATCAGCAGTTCGTCAGACAACAGCTCCATCTTACCAGCCTCCTCTCCGATCAGGGTGAGTGTGCTTCCCAATCTTAGCATGGCAGCTTTTCGAGGAACAAGCGTTCTGTTATCCACATGAACTAGTGGACAAGATGTGTACAAATTGTGGGTACAGGTGAAATTCAGAGGAAATACCTGGGGGATGATGTGGATATAGTTATACACAAGCAAATTTGAAAAACTAGCGATAAATAAGTTTTATGGATATTTCTTCCTTGATTAGCTTTCTTTCAATAGTATTTCGTTTCAAGCTATTCGTTTCCGGGTAATCTTTTTCTTATTTCGGCCTTGTATTAACCTCAAAAATCCATATCTTCCCGCTCTTGTCCAGACCATAATCAAAGCCAAGCTGCCCGATGCCGGGAAAGTGGGTTTCCAACAAGGAAACGGACAGATTGGTCAAGTTGCGCATTTCCTGCTTTTTAGCGGCGACCGAGACATTGGGCAGTGAGCGGCCGATTCCTTGAGCTGAAGTCACCTGCCTGCCGCCACGGCATAGATTGGTGACGAATAGTCCTGCGCGGGCCACGCGGCCGACCATCGCGCGGAATTCCCATTTGTCGCCGTTTTTTACAATCTTCACGCGGTAATCTATAGGACGCCCCGCTATCGTTGCAAGATGAATGCCCTTCTGGATCATATAGGGACGGCCCTTCTGCAGCGGCTTGACCGCATGATGCAAGGCCCCGATCGAAGAAACTCTGCGTGTACTTGAGCTGACGGTATAGCTGTACCCGCTGTCAACTCGGCTGATTTTAATGAGCCCAATGCCTCCCGTTCCGCGCACAGGCTTGATGACGACCATACTATGCTGATCAAGCATCGTTTTGAGATTTGCCTCCGAGTACAGACGGGTTGGTGGAATATGCGGAGCAATCGACGGATGAGACAGCAGTACCGCGGTTTTGGCCCATTTACTGGACAGCATGCGCCCAGTTCCAGCCGCTCCTTTGGGAAATGGATTCATCAGCGCCCTTTGCACATGAACCATCTCCTCGTCGAACTCCGGGATAGGGGGAACCGCTTCTGGCTGCGGGGGCGGGAACCCATTAGGTGTCACCGCTACAGGCGCTAGAGCTTCAGGTGTTGCAACTGCTTCAGGCACAGCAAATGCTGTTGCCGGATCATAGATCGGTGCAGGCTCAACTGCTATTGGAACTGGGACTGGAGCAACTGGTGCTTCATATGCAGGCACCATCTCCATTGTAGTTGCAGGTACAACAGCCGTTGTATCTATCCGATTATCTTCCATGTTTCTCCTAATCTCCTTTCCTCTACTATTCTATTCTATGCCTCCAGGCACTCGTGCTCTTGGATGACTGTCCAAGGCGCAAACGCCTGAATTGTCGTCTTCGGACCGCTAGACTGCTGCTAGCTTAAGGCTTAAGCCCTGTTCTGCGCCATGTTCAAGCCCGGCTATACATCATGCTGAAGCCTCATCGTTCAGACCAGAGGTCTGATTCCTCTCCGTCTCGGGGAGGAGGACAATTGGGCTTAGCACTGGTAGAGTAAAGGAAAATCGGATCGGAACGTGAAAGGTGGATTATATATTATGAACCGTCAAGCGAAAGCCGTTGTTGGAACGGCGCTAGTGTTGCTCGGAGCTTATCTGATGCTCCAGCAAGGAACAAAGATCGGCCCCGGCGATATCTTTGGTCATTTCTGGCCAAGTCTGTTCGTCATTCCGCTCGGGATTTTCTTTCACTGGATGTACTTCTCCATGCTGCAGCGCAGGGCTCCCGGCCTGCTCATACCCGGCGGCATTTTACTCGTAAACGGCCTCCTCTTCCAGATCGCTATGCTGCTGGATAACTGGGAATATATTTGGCCTGGCTTCATCTTCGCCGTTGCCTTCGGCCTGTGGGAGTTTTATTGGTTCGGCACTCGCAACCGCTGGTTGCTTATCCCGATCAACATTTTGCTCGTGCTCAGCTTGCTGTTCGGCGCCGTTTTCTCCATCAGCGCTTTATCGAACGGGCTGGACTCACTCTTTCCTTATGCCGCTCTCGCCCTTATTGTTGGCGGCTCCTTCTTGCTGCTGTCGCGCAACCGTTCGGAGCATTAAGCGAATGCATATGGAACTTCTTCCGGAATGTGTCGTATCCTTTACTAAGGGTAATTTGTTAGAACCAACCTCAGGAGGTTATGTCCCATGTCATTGGCCAAAGCATTACGTATTATTAGCGGCATTTGCGAAGGACTTCTCGCAATTCCGTTTCTAGGCGGCCTTTTCGTCATCTCGAGCGGTTACTCTGCTCTAGGCTTCATGTTTATTTTCCACCTTATCGTCCTGTTTATCTCCCGCTCACAGCGCGAGCCGATCTACGGCAGTGCCGCAGGTATCGCAGCCTCCTTACTTGGCTGGATTCCGTTCCTCGGCTTTATTTTGCACGCTGCTTCAGCGGCCCTTCTGCTGTTCTCGGCCTTTCAAGGCCCAAGAGTGAATCGCAGCGGTCCTCCACCAAGATATTAAACTCGGAAGAAGCCTCCAATCCACCCGGATTGGGGGCTTTTTTACATGCGACAGTTTGACTTAAACGGAGGAACGGAGTACACTATATAGAAATGACTGACGTTCATTCATGAATAATGAAGGGGCTTTATTGGCACAATTTCTATTATTTCCTCAACAAAAGGAGCATCCGTTATGCAAAATCAAGCGACTATAAACAATAAGCCTAGGGGCCTTAGCAAAGGCTGGCTTTTCGTCATTCTTACATGCACGGCTGAATTAGTATGGGTATACGGTTTCCTCACGGCCTCGCTGCCATGGCATTTCGTGCTGATTGCCGCCTTAATCGTTCTCGACTTCTACTTTTTGTTCAAGGCCTGTGAGCTGATCCCGACCGGAACCGTGTACGCACTGTTCGCGGCATCCGGAACAGCCGGCACTGCGCTCATGGACTTGTTTTTGTTCAATGGCTCCTTCAGCTTCGCCAAAACCTTTTTCATGTCGCTGCTGCTCATCGGTGTGATCATGCTAAAGCTTGCTGACGGAAAAAGTTCTAGGAAATCTTAATGGAATTTCATCACAACATGGAGGTAACTTAACATGGGTTGGATTTATGTCATTGCGGCGGCATGCTTCGAGATTGTCGGCGTCGTTGGATTGAGCCGCTTCAGCAAGCGCAAAACTTGGCTGAACGGGTTTTTGTTCGTAAGCGGATTCGCCGCTTCTTTTATCTTGCTATATGCTTCTCTTCAATATCTGCAGCTTAGCATCGCCTACACCGTATGGGTTGGCCTCGGCACCTCGCTAGCTGTTGTCATCAATATGCTCTTCTTCGGGGAGTCCAAAAGCGTTATGCGCATCGCCAGCCTAGTCCTAATTGTAGTAGGTGTGACTGGACTAAAGGCAGTGTCCTAATCGTGCTCATTAAAGCCAAAAAGCCCTGAACGAGACGCCTCGTTCAGGGCTTTTCACATTAACTAGAAACTATTCCCCTAGGACCAGCCCCGACAGGAATCGTTTTGATTACGCTTAATGACTGCGCGTCGATAACGGAAACGGTGTTGCTGTCATAATTAGTCACGTACACCGTTTGCTTGTTAGGGGTGACCGTTACTCCATATGGAATTGTGCCTACAGGTATCGTTTTTATTACGCGTTTACTAACCAAATCAATGACCGAAACGGATCGGCTTCTCGAATTCGCTACATATGCACGCAGCCCACTGCTTGAAATAGCAAGCCCCAGAGGAGCGAGGCCTACCGGTATTTGTGCAATAGGTTTATTGGTACTGGCCGAATAAATCGTGATTTGGTTTGTATCAAAATTAGTTACAATAAAGCTTTTTCCGCTTGGAGTAAAAACAAGCCCCCAGATTGGACCGGACGGTAGCGTTTGGACCACCTTATTTTGCGGGATATTAATGATAAAAATGTCTTGTGCCAATGTCGTCACATATAGCTGCTGTCCACTTGGAGCTGCTGTAATCGTTACTGGACCGTTCGCAACTTGAAACCGCTCGATAACATGGAATGAACGCGCATTAATAACCGCTACCTCACCCGAGTACTGACCCGGAACATAAACCTTGTTTGACACTGCGGCGATCCCGAATGGCTCCGGAAGTACATTTTGAATAGTCTGAATGACTGTATTCGTTTTTCTAGAGATAACTGATACTGATCTAGACCCTACATTTGACGTATATAATCGGGATTTATCTGGAGAAAAATTAATGGCGTTGGGGTTCTTGTTTACGGGAATCGTTTTGACCACTTTATTCGTGACCGTATCGATAACGGAGACGCTGCTGCCATTTTGATTGCTCACATAGGCCAAAGATCTCTTGCGATCCATAGTTCATTTCCTCCCACATTAGAATGGATTAAGAGGTAATCGCGATTCCACGAGGGTTATTCCCCGTCGGGATGGTTTCAATAACGCTATTCGTAGTTGTGTCGATGATAGAAATGGTATTGTCGCCAAAATTGGTGACATAAGCTCTGCGATTAAGTGGAGTTAGGGCAATTCCAAACGGCACGAATCCGACCGGAATCGTTTTAATTACTCCATTCGTAGAGGTATCGATGACCGATACCGAGCTGCCGCGAGAGTTGGTCACATAAACGCGTTGTCCATTTTTTGAGACTATAACTCCAAGCGGAGCCGCACCGACAGGTATTCGTTTAATCAAGGCATTGTTGCCGGCATTATAAACAGATACCAGATTCGTCCCGTAGTTATTCACGTAGTACCTTGTTCCATTTGGTAAAAAGCGAACGCTCCAGCTGCCCGTTGCCGGGATTGTCTCAATAACTTTATTCGTATTCGCGTCAATAATCGAAATGCCCGTCCCAAGAGAAGTGACATACACCTTGCTCTCGTCCGGGGAAACGGCAATTCCGACAAGCCCATTGCCAATCGGTATTTCTTGCAAGACATTATTCGTAACCGAGTCCAGCACAAATACAGAACCTGTATACAATGTAGGAACATAAATCCGCCCTCTATTTGGAGCAAAAGCAGTAGCAAAAGGCTCTGAACCTACTCCGCGAACCGTTTGAATCAATGTATTCGTACTTGTTGAAATGACCGAAAGAGTATTGCTGCCCCGATTCGTCGTATACACCCGTGCTCCGTCGGGAGAAATAACTGCTGAATTAGGAAGCTGGCCTACCCGGATTGTTTTTATCGTTCGATTGCTAGGAATTGCAAGGACCGATAGAGAGTCGTCATTTTGGTTGCTCACATAAGCAAACAGCGATTGTGTTGCTTGTGTACCGGTTGCTGTCCCCATTTTTCCACTCCTAAATTTAAATTAAAAAACCAAGTTCATATAATTGAGATCCCTCTTGGACCAGCCCCGACAGAAATCGTTGTAATGACTCTTAGCGACTTGGAGTCGATTACAGAAACCGTTGTGCCTCCATAATTCGTTACATAGATTTTTCGATTGTCGGGAGATAGGGCTACTTCGTAGGGTACTCTGCCCACAGGGATCGTTTTGATGACACGCTTGGCAGCAATCTCAATGACCGAAACAGAGCCGCTTCGAGAGTTGGTTACGTAGGCACGTTCCCCGTTACTTGATATTGCCACCCCGATGGGAGCAATACCGACCGGTATTTTACCGATCAGCCGATTGGTACAGGTTGAATAAATAGCAGCGAAGTTTGATAAATAATGATTGGCAATAAATCTTTTTCCGTCTGGCGTAAAAGCCAGCCCCCAAATTGCTTCCTTCGGAATCGATTGGATGAGTTGATTCGTTGTGACATCAATGATCCAGATATTGTGCACTAAAGAGGTCACGTATAACTTCTGATTATTTGGGTGCAAAACGGCGGATAAAATTCGAGTCACGACCGGAATTCGCTTGATTAGCGTTCCACTCCCGGCATCCAGTACGGTAACGTTTCCCGTGAACTGATCGGGAACAAACAGCTTTCCATCGGCATGGACGGCGCCAAACGGCTCTGGGGTTACATTGCGAATGATTTCGATGACTTGGTTCGTTCTCGTCGAGATGACCGAAATCGATCTTTCTCCTCCATTAGCCGTCAATACCTCCGTTCTGTCGAATGAGGTATCCACTTGGACTGGATTTCTGCCTACAGGAATCGTCTTAACAATTTCATCCCCATCCGTATTAATGACGGTGAGCGTACTACTATTCTGGTTACCTACATACGCCAAGCCCATCGCGATTTACTTCTCCTTTGTGATCCTATTCATGGTGTAATTGTGATTCCACGCGGATTAGGTCCTGCCGGAATCGTTTGAATCACCTGATTGGTCCTTATATCAATAACCGAAACGGTGTCGCTGCCAAAATTGGTGACATACACCCTTTGATCTGTGTAATCGATGGAAAGTAAAAAAGGAGTATCACCAACAGCTATCGTTTGAATGACCTCATTCGCTTCCATGTTTATGACGGAAACCGTATTGCTGACGGAGTTCGTAACATAAGCGAGCTTGCCATCCTTCGAGATGGCTGTTGCTAGAGGAGCAATCCCAACGGGTATTCTTGCGAGCCGATTATTAGTGCGAGTCCCATAAACAGATAGTTGATTGCTCGCTTCATTAATGACGTAATACCGCCCTCCACTTGGCGAAAAAGTAAGGCTCCAGCTATCCGGTTCCGCTATAACTTTAATGACCTTATTGGTTGCTGCGTCAATAATTGAGATACCTTTTTCCAGGGAAGTAATATAGATTTTGCTTTCATCCGGTGTCACCGCTCCACCTGCAACACCGTTCCCGATCGGTATTTCCTTGATCAATCTGTAGGTGAGGGCATTCAATACCAATATCGTCCCCGTAAAAAGAGAAGGCACATACAAACGATTCCTGCTCGCAGAAAGGGCAATGCCAAACGGCTCTACACTTACGCCAGTTATCGTGTGGATCACTTCATTCGTCTCTGTGGACACGATGGATATGGAATTATCTCCCCCATTAGGCACATACACGCGAGTTCCATCCGGGGAAATTGTAATGGCATTGGGAAGCTGACCCACCTGAATTGTTTTTATAATTCGATTGGTTGCAAGATCTATGACAGAAAGAGAAGCACCATCATGATTGCTCACGTAAACAAACCGAGGCTGTGTTGCTTGTTGTCGGATTGCTGTTTCCATTTGTCGCTCCTCTCACACAATTGCTACCCCTCTGGGGCCGAGTCCTACCGGTATTGTTAGGAGCACTTTAAGCGTTCCGGCATCAATGACGGAAACGGTATTGCTCCCATTATTGGTCACATAGATGCTCCGATCATCCGGGGTAATGGCAAGATTGTAAGGCACGTCGCCAACCTGAATCGTTTTGATGACGCGTTGTGATTTCAGATCGATTACCGATACGGACCGGCTCCGTGAGTTGGTAACATAAGCCCGCCTCCCATCACGAGAGACATTGATGTCGATAGGAGCGACTCCTACCGGAATTGAATTTATGATCTTGTTCGTGCGCACGCAGTAAATCAACGTCTCATTCGTTCCAAAGCTGTTCACGACAAATTTTTTGCCATCCGGAGTGAAGTCTAGCCCCCAGGTCGCTCCTGTAGGAATCGAATTCACGACCCTTTTCAGACGAGTATCAATGATCCATATATTGCGTGCTTGAGTCGTCACATATAACTTTTTGCCATCCGGCAATGAAGCGATTGCCAAGGGCAGATTGGCAACTGGAAAACGCGCGATTGATTCGTTCGTCAGCGCATTAAACACCGTCACTCCACCCGTATACAGGTCCGACACATAAAATCTGTTTCCAACCGATACCGCCGCAAAAGGCTCCGGGCTTACATTTCGAAGCGTTCTGGTCACTTGATTCGTTCGCGTGGAGAGAATGGAGATCGACCGATCACCGCTATTGATCGCGTAAATCTGCCTCCCATCGGGGGATGCGTTAACCTGACCGGGATTTTTGCCCACTGGAATCGTCTTGATGACCCGATTGGAAGCCGAATTAATGACCGATACGGTGCTGTTATTTTGATTGCCCACATAAACCAGGACGCTTCTTTTGAGCAATCTTTTCGGTTCAGCCATTGACTCCCTCCTCCAGGCGCGGCGGTGTGATCGCGATTCCGCGCGGGTTGACTCCGGTCCTAATCGTATCGATGACCCGGTTCGCAGCCGTATCAATAACCGAGACTGTGTTGCTGCCAAAATTGGTCACGTATACCCTCCGATTGCCCGGCGTAATCGCGATCCCAAACGGAACGGAGCCGACGGCAATCGTATTCAGCACTCGAAAGCTTGCGGCGTCCAAAACCGAGACGGATTTGCTGCGCGAGTTGGCTACATAAACGCGCCGCCCGTCACCTGACGCAACAATTCCAAGAGGAGCCAGGCCGACCGCTGTTTTTTGGAGCAGCTTATTCGAGCTTGCATCGTAAACGGATACCGAATTTGATCCTGCATTATTGACATAATATCTGGCGCCGTCCGGTGAAAAGTCAATTCCCCAGCTGTCCAGATTAGGAATTGTCGCCATAACCTGATTGGTTTTGGGATTAATAATCGTGATGCCCGCTCCTACGGAGGTGACATAAACCTTGCTCTGGTCCGGGGAAACACCGACTCCGACTAGGCCGTTCCCAACCGGAATCTCGTCCAGCACTTTATTCGTATCGAGATCCAGCACAAACAAGGAGCCGCTGTAAAAAGAAGGAACATAGTAGCGGTTTCGACTTATGGAGAAGTCAGCTGCAAAAGGCTCCGTACCGACTCCTTTAACAGTCTCAATAACCCGGTTCGTTTGAGCCGAAATAACCGTTATGCTATTGCCCGCCCCGTTGGTCGTATAAATTCTCTTCCCGTCGGGAGAGATGGCAGCCGAGTTGGGCAGCTGGCCTACGCGGATCGTCCCAATGATTCGGTTCGTCCCAATGTCCAGCACAGAAAGCGAATCATTATCTTGATTGGTGATATACGCAAACAGCCGTCGTTGCGCCAGCTCAGTCTGCTTATCCTGATTATCCTGCTTAAACAATGATCAATCCCCTCGCTCCTGCTCCGATCCTTCCTCTTATTGAGCCCAGACCGGCTCGAAGGTTCGTCATATTTTATGACGCTAATCTGTTTGTGGTGACATTTGCCCAGTCGAATGTAATTACCGGCTCCACGGGCTCACATTAATGAAAAAAAAAGACAAAACCCTGGACGAGAATAGCTCGTTCATGGCTTTGTCAAGCAAAGCGAGACTCGCGTTTGGTGTAGGGCACACAGAAGGTTTCCGAGAGTTTTCGAACGACGGGAGGAGCCCGGAAATTCGCTCGAAGCGCAGTGTTTGTTTCGACGATCATGAAGCAGTAGCTGGAGCTGCTCCCTTCGCTTGTCTGGGCCTTGTCGGGGCAACTGCGGCTTAGACAGGCCTAAGTCGTACCACCAAATCAGTCTCGTATGGATGCCGTCATGCACAATTTGTATGATTTTCCACTCAAAGTGCCTTCGGGCCGTGCTGATATTGAGGACATTGTACGATAAATCATTCAAAATGGCTGGGTGTAGTCGACGAAAGCCGGGCTTTGTATGTTTTATCACACAAAGTGTTGAAAAGCGGCGGTTATAAACCGAATTTTATACGATAAATCGTATAAAAAAAGTTGCGTTGCCCACGAAAGCCGAGTTCAAACCCTATTCCATTGGATAAACCAATTTATTTAATCACTTTATCATTAAATGGGATTATAAATACATTATTGGTTATTGACCAACCACCATAGAACATCTAATATTACTGATGTTCCATATTATTCTATCTAGAGGGGTCGTCCTATGGTATTCATGTTAAAAAAGAAGAACCTGCGCCTCACCGCAGGCGCATTGCTTGCAAGCTCGCTTTTGCTCGCCAACTTACCCGTTACCTATGCGAACGAGGCGACGCCGCCCCTCCCGGACATTAGCGCCTGGTCGATCCCCGCACTTCACGAAGGCGAAAAGTACGGCATCTATCCGCTTCAATGGTATTATGACGGCACCTTCCGCAAGCCGCTGCCCGCAGATAAGTTCGCTTCGCTGATTGAGGCAACCGGCCAAAAGCTCGCCGGGCTCGGCTTTGCGAAAACTGGAACACTTGACGACGATGTCAGCTCCTCCAAAATCACGAGAGGCCAAGTCGTTGAAGCGCTCTATAACGCTCTGACACAGTACGAGCTGCCTGCCGAGCTTAAATCTTCCTCCGCAAATGCAGCGTTATATTTTCAACAAATCGGGGTGCTAAAAGGCAGCGATAAAGGCCTTGGCCTGGAGCAGCCGGCAACCGTTGAGCAGGCGGCCGTTCTGGCAAGCCGTCTTGTAGAGTACGCCTTCGCGGCCGCCGATAAAGGCGCCAAAGGTTTGATGTGGAAAGTGACAAGCGGCGGCAATACGCTGTACCTGCTTGGATCGATTCATCTTGGCTCGCCGGTCATGTACCCGATGCACCCGAGCGTCAAGAAAGCATTCAACAGCTCCGATTCCTTGTGGGTTGAAGCCAATCTGCAGTCCGATCCTGCAGCTATGCAATATTTTATTCAAAAAATGACCTTTAACGATAGCAGTACGATCAAGGATCACATTGCTCCAGGAACCTATAAGAAGCTGGTTGACGTTTACAAACAGATGAGTCTGCCTGAAGGCGCTTACGACAGCTACAGGCCATGGGCGGTAACGAATAATCTGTCGCTGGCTTCCATGGTGGAGTCTCCAGAACAGGCCGTTCAAGCTTCGGCGTCCGGTGTCGATCTGTATTTTACGACCAACGCCTTGCTCAAGGGGCTTCCGATCAAAGAGCTGGAAGGCATCAGATTCCAGGCGGATCTGCTTAGCCAGGCTCCGCCTGCCGACCAGGAGAAAGAGCTGAGCGGCCTGCTCGACGTGCTGCTATCCCCTGAAGCAATCAAGAAAAATGCGGAGCAGTTCAAGCTGATGCAGCAGCAATGGGCTGATGGGAACTTGACTAATTTTTCGGATATTTTCAACGGGACATCAGGCTCCAACTCTAGTGAGCAGTCCAGCCGTATATTTGGCGAACGCGACAAAAAAATGGCTGCCAAGCTGGACGAGCTGTTGAAGCAACCGGGCCAATCCACATCATTTGTCGTTGTCGGTGCGGGACACTTCGCCCAAAAGGGCATGGTCATCGACTTGCTCAAGGAGAAAGGCTACAACGTAGAGTTTTTAGGCGAATAGTCTTATCAAACACAAAAACCGCGAATCCGGCAGCCGGATTCGCGGTTTTTTTGGCGAGCACTTCGTTGTCATACCTGCATAAATTCTTCTAAATTAACCACAACATTTTCCAACTGTTTACGTCTTATATATAAATTCAATCAAAAGGAGATAAAATTGAAAAAGATTATAGCAACTCTCATACTTACTCTTTTATTGGTTCCCATTACCGTTGTTTATGGTGCACAGAAGCGTGTTGAGGGCATCATCGTGGTGAATGGAGTTACTCTAAAGGAGAAAGCTACCGTCATCAACGGAAATGCCATGATACCCTTCCGAGAATTGTTTGAAGTTCTTGGTATGACGGTAGAGTGGAATCAAAAAACAAAAACGGTTACCGCAAAAAACTCGGATATTGAAATCTATATGACAAATGCTGATTTATCGGCAACCATAAATGATCAGTCGGTTCCGCTTACCCAAGCACCATTTCTCGAAGAAACAAATAACAAATTTTATATCAATACGCGCGTTGTTTCTGAAGCTGCAGGAGCTGTTGTGAATTGGGATAATAAAAATAAAATAGCGACAATTACTAAAAATTAATTGGCACCAAACAAAAAGAGGGGTCCCAAAAGTCCCCCCTTAAATCTAAGGGAACTCAGAGAGCTTATTTCCCATCAAACAAGGGTTCGAGGCAGCTAACAAAACTGAGAAGCGTTATTTGGGTCAGAAATGACGATAGCCCCAAGATAATGCCGAAATAACTTCTCTCAGTTCCGTTACGCCTCGAAATCCTTCGGTTTTACCGGAATAGGGCTTCTCAGTTTCGTTACGCTATTAAAACCGTTAAGGCAGATATAAACGAAGACAGGAGGAGACTGAGCTTGGCTCAGTCTCCTCCTGTCTTGCTGACGCGCAGTATTCATTTGTGTTGTAGGAGCTTTTGAGACAGCCCCTTTTCTTATTATTCTCTAATTATTAACTACTGCTACTCAGCACTCATCCGGCTTAGGCTTACCCGCATCGCTCGCCGTGCGGAAGCTCGATCCGCAGCCGCAAGTTACCGTTGCGTTCGGATTGTTAATGGTAAACCCGCCGCCCATGGCGCCTTCTTTCCAGTCAATCTCCAGGCCGCGGAGGTACTTGGAGCTCTCACTGTCGACGACAACCTTGACGCCGTTCACAGCCAGCTCCTGGTCGTCTTCCTTCTGCTCGTCGTCGAAGCCCATTCCGTAGGAGAAACCGCTGCAGCCGCCCTCTTTGACGCCTACGCGCAGGAATAAGCCCTGGCCTTCCTCCGCCGACAGCATTTCTCTTATTTTATCCGAGGCCGTTTCACTGATCTCGATCATGAATTTCATCCTCCTGTTCAAAAGCGATAATCAACTACTTGCTTACATAATTCAAGTATACTCCTCTTCCTCCGCAGGCTCAAGGGATGAACGCGCAACATACCGGCAAGCGACAAATCGATGGCTTGCTCCCGGCAGCTTATTTTTGAGTTAGTTAATGCACGGTTAGCGCTGGCCGCATTCTTTCCGTCAAAGCAGCCACATCAGCCCCACAATCCGCTCCAGGCAAACAATCCACCTTCCAAGCACCGCTTTATCCCTTTCCCGCGTCCTCTTAGAGAGGACATCAAGGTACAATTGGCATCGCTGCATTCGCTTCCCAAATGCGGTTTTACTGTTGAAGCTTTAGAGCCTTAGGTTTATAATGAATACGATTTGTTTGCAATAGACGCGCGGGAAAGTTCTTTTTTTCACAAAGGTAGATAAGGATAAGCCGTCTATCCGTCCATTTTTCTATTTGAACCACGGTTCATAGTCCAATTATTCTATCGCTGCACAGTTCCACTGCTCTGCCGAACACCATTCTATCATACTGCCCGCCTCGGCCAGCCGGACGGGCGCAGGATACCCGGACAAGGAGGTCCTTTTTAAATGAACATCATTACCCCGACGGAAGCTTCCGTCATGCAAGGCATCCGCGAGAAAGTCAGCGCGGGCGAGCGGCTCAGCCTCGAAGACGGTGTATTCCTGTACCGGTCCGACGATCTGCTCAGCATCGGGCAAATGGCTAATGAGGTCAATCTGCGCAAGAACGGCAAAAAGGTTTATTTTATCGATACGATGACACTCTATTTCACCAATGTGTGCGAAGCTCACTGTGCGTTCTGCAGCTTCCGCAAGGACCAGGGAGACGAGGGCGCTTATACGCTGTCGCCGCAAGAGATGATCGACTATGTCGATAAGCATATTACGCCAACGGTGCGTGAGTTCCATATCGTCGGAGGGCATAACCAGCATGTTCCCTTCCAATACTATGTGGATTCGATCGCCGCGCTCAAAAAGCAGTATCCGCATGTGACGCTCAAGACGTATACGGCGGCTGAGATCGATTTCTTCTCTCGCATTAGCGGACTGAGCTATCGTGAGGTGCTTCAAGAGCTGCAGAAGGCAGGTCTGGAGTCGCTTACAGGCGGCGGTGCAGAAATTCTATCCGATCAATACCGCAAAAAAATGCGCGTTGAAAAAGCCGACGTGAATCAATACCTGGATGTGCATCGCACAGCGCATGAGCTCGGCATCAAAACGCATACAACGATGCTCTACGGCGCCGTTGAAACTCATGAGCAGCGTATTCAACATATGCTGTCGATCCGCGAGCTTCAAGACGAGACGAACGGATTCCTCGTGTTCATCCCGTTGTCCATGCAGCCGCATAGCCCGAAGGCGGGCATCCGCCGTCGCAACTCGGCCTATGAAGATCTCAAAACCATTGCGATCAGCCGCCTGATGCTGGACAACTTTAATCATATCAAGGCTTACTTCATTAATATCGGCCCTCAGCTGACTCAGGTTTCCCTGACGATGGGCGCTTCTGACGTGCACGGCACACTCGTTCGCGAGCGGATCAGCCATGCTGCAGGCGCATTGACTCCGGAAGGATTGTCACGAGAAGACCTGATCTGGTTAATAAAAGGTGCAGGCCGCATTCCGGTTGAGCGCGATACATTCTACAATGAGATCAAGGTCTTTGAGTAAAGAGCGTCTGCTGCGAGCATATTAGGTTCATCCATCAGCTGAAATGTGAAGCAAGGGTTGGGATACAATGAAACGTTTTGTCATTCTGGGCGGCGGATACGGCGGTATGGCTCTTGCCCAGGAGCTTCTGGACGGAGAAATTCCATCGGACACGATTATTGTCCTTATTGACCGCATGCCTTTTCAAGGGCTCAAAACAGAATATTACGCACTAGCTGCGGGAACGTCCCCAGAGATTGATCTTCGGGTACCTTTCCCGAGCGATTCGCGGCTGCTGATCACCTACGGCGAAGTATCTGGCATCGATCTGGACAACAAGCGCATTTTGCTCGAAGGTCAAGACCCGGTGTCCTACGACTGGCTGACGATCGGACTTGGCTGCACCGATAATTATCATGGCATCCCTGGTGCTGAAAAATACTCCAGCAGCATCCAGACCTTCTCTTCCACACGTCAAACGTATCAGATGCTTGGGGACGTAAAACCTTACGGCCAAGTATCGATTATCGGCGGAGGATTGAGCGGCGTGGAAATCGCAGCCGAGCTGCGCGAAGCACGCAAGGATCTGAACATCCGCATCATCGATCGCGGACCGAGCATTCTGTCGGCTTTCCCGCCGAAGCTCAAGACGTATGTAGCAGCTTGGTTCCTGGAGCATCATGTGGAAATGCGCGGACATGTTTCGCTGAAGCTGCTGGAAGGCAGCATCCTGCATGACAGCAATTCGCCGGAGCCCATTTACACCGACGCTACGGTGTGGACGGCCGGCATCCAGCCGGTTGAGGTTGTGCGTGAATTGAATGTTGCCAAGGACAATCAGGGCCGGCTGGTACTGAACAAGCTGCATCAATTGCCCGATCATCCAGAGGTGTTCGTCATTGGTGACTGTGCTTCCGTACCCTTCTCGCCGAGCGGTCAGCTGGCCGGAGCGATGGGTAAACAAGTCGCTGACATTATGGGAGCAGTTTGGAAAGGCCGCACACCAAAGCTCGGCAAAATTAAGCTCAAGGGAACTCTCGGATCTCTCGGCAAAAAAGCCGGTTTTGGCCTCATGGGCAAAACGGCCATAATGGGCCGTGTGCCGCGAGTACTCAAAACCGGCGTGCTCTGGCGTTCCAAAAATCACTCAGGCTAAATCAATCGATCTATAAATCGTCGATCAGCTTGTCCAACGCTTCGCGCTGAGCGGCCTTGCGGATAATCCCCTCCTGCAAGGCCGTTTCCAATTGCTCCACCGACTCGGCGCTAATGATCTCGCCGTCAACCATCGCAAACGGCGAAAGATAACATTCGCCGCAATTACCAAGGCATCCGTATTCAATGACCTCATATCGGTCATCCTGTTCTAGAGCGTTCATCAGCCGGTCCGTACCATGATGCATGTTGCCGGAGCAGAATTCGATGACGGGCTTCAGCATCCTTTTACCACCTTTGACTGGAAGCAATTGTCTCGGACTAACCGGCAGCCCGGACGGTACTCGCCTCCATTTTCAATTACGTTGCTTTGTATTATAATAGGTAAGAAAGGAGTTGATTGCAATGAGCGAAAACGCACAAAGCACGATGTATGATGAAGTACTGGATGTTCTTGACAAACTTCGTCCCTTCCTGCAACGCGACGGCGGCGACGTAGAGCTCGTGGATGTTGAAGACGGCATCATCAAGCTCCGTCTCGTAGGCGCATGCGGTAGCTGCCCTAGCTCCACGATCACGCTGAAAGCGGGCATCGAACGCGCCCTGCTGGAAGAAGTTGAAGGCGTACAAGAGGTTGTCCAAGTATTCTAATCAAGCTTTAATATCCGCTTGAACGGAATTGAAACGGCTGGCTCCCTGCATCAGGGAAGCCAGCCGTTTTTTGCTGCGTCTCGCTTTAATCGCGTCGTTTCAGCCTTGAGTAGAGGGCTTGATGCTCGTACGAATCGGATCGAAACCGCCTGTCACATCAATGATGTTGCCGGTCAGGAAGTCCGATTGCGGCAAGCAGAGGAAAGCTATGACACGCGCTACATCCTCACCTGTACCCGGACGGCTTAGCGGCGATTCCTCGTCGGAGATGCCCCTTACGTCGGCAATAGACTTCTCTTTGAAGTCTCCGCGAATATCACCTGGACAGACCATATTAACGGTAATGCCATACTGCCCTTCCTCTACCGCAAGCGTCTTTGTAAAGGAAACGAGACCCGTCTTCGCTGCCGCATAAACGGCTCGATGAGGCCACGCACGCCCCTCCATAGCATGGCCGAAGCCGAAGTGGATGACACGTCCCCAGCCCCGCTCTCTCATGCCTGAGAGCAGATGTCGATCAAGCAGCATTGAACCAAGCAAGTTGCCATGCAGCAAGGCGATGATCTCTTCTTCTTCGTATTCGGCGAACACTCTCCGCTCGCGAATGAACGGGCCGGCATTATTGACCAGAATGTCCACCTGTCCGGTCAGCTCCAGCGCCTGGCGAGCCAGCTTGCCGGTATCACTTGGCACAGCGACATCCGCTTGAATCGCACAAGAGCGTACGCCATAGCGCTTAGCAAGTTCATTTGCCAGTTCATTGGCATCATCGCCGCTAGAACGATAGTTAAGCACGATGTCACAGCCAAAACGGGCCAGCTCTTCAGCCGCCCGTTTGCCCAAGCCTTTAGCGCTTCCGGTAATTAGCGCCGTTTTCCCTTTCAGCTCCACATTGGTCCTCCTTGCGATTTACCCGCCAGCAGGGCTCGGGTTGTGAATCAGGCTTCCCATATACGCAAAAGCCAGCTGCAGGGACGCAGCCACCATGGCTAAGCCGCTTTCCAAATCATCCATCTGGGCACGGATATTTTCCAGAGCGATTTCGTCGCCAAAATTAAGATGCATTTGCAGCAGATCATCCTGCAGCTCGGAATTAAGATTATGAATTTCCTCATTGCGCCGTTTGCGCATGCGAACGACTGGCTTGTCATGCTTGACCTTCAGCTCTGTGAGGGGTCCAGCAAGCGCGGGATGCAGCCCCTTCTCCCTCATCCGGCGTAGTACGGTAAAGTAGGAAAAGCGCTCTTTGAATTCCTCCGTGTGCAGCCCTAAAACATCGTTGAGCAGCATGCCCAGCTTATCCAGCAGGGAGAAGAGACGAATGAAAGCATTTTTGTCAAAATAAACATAGCGTCTGTAGTTCAAGCGCTCTTCTTGGAACATGTCATCCCATGAATCACTCGTGACCATTGCCCCGAATCGGGAGGCGGCATAACAGCTTTGTTCCAGCTCATCCAGAGAAGCGATGAGACCAAGCGTCATGATTTCGCGGGTACGCGCTTTATGATCCCGGTCGCGGCCTTGGAGGGCAAAATCATGAAGGATGGAGGCATAGGTTCCCATAACCCGCGTCGCCTCAGCAATTACGCCTTGCGGTTCAGCAGGCGCTTCACCAAACAATATGCGGAGCATGTTGCCTTACCTCCTCTGCCCTATTTTGTAATTCAAGCTCCAGGGAAGTATTCCTTCCAGCGCTTGTCGACCAACTGCACAATATCTTCACGTGGGAATAACTCGTCTGGATAACCTGGCTTCATACGAGCGTCAATGACAATCGGAAGATGATAAGCAAGATGATGGCGGCGTGCATCGGCAAGAGCGTAAATATCATCCGCCGGGTTAAAACGAGTAAATACCGTCCACAGGAAAGGCGTCTGAGCCGAAGCAACTTCGCTGGCATCGTCAACAAGCACAATTAGCGGCCATTCCGTACCGCGAGCAGCGACGCGTTCCAGCACCTTGGTTGCAAGCTCAGGGTCGGACGCGTAAGCCGCGCCGGAGACGACCAGACAGCCCCTGCAATAAACGGCGATATCGTTAATCTCCGCAATTGGCCCCTCCGTATATTCATAGGGCAGAGTTCGTACAGGATCGCCGACGCCCATCAACAGCGCTTTGCTGCCATGGTTCAGCTTGCCGCTTGTATAGTCCAATGTATCATGGGATGTGTTATCAAAAACAAACAGATCCGTTTCCGGCTGGAAGCGCTCAAGGATCGTTTCCAACAATACATCGAATTTAGAAAGATCGACCGGTTGATCGGTCAACATGAGGAACTTGGTCAGCGTCAGCTGGCCTTCGCCTAGAATGCGGAAGCCAGTTGCCAACGCTTCGCGCGAGTAGCTTTCGCGTACAACGGCTGCTGCCAGTGCGTGAACGCCAGTTTCTGCGTAAGCCCATAGATCCTTAACACCAGGCATAGCCATTGGAAAAGCAGGGCTGAGCAGGCGTTGCAAGTATTCGCCGAGATAGTAGTCCTCCTGGCGCGGCTTGCCAACAATCGTCGCCGGATAAATCGCGTCCTTGCGATGATAAACATGTTTCACATTGAACACCGGGAAATCATGCTGCAACGAATAATAACCGAAATGATCTCCGAACGGCCCTTCTGGACGACGAAGATGCGGCGGCACGGTACCGTGAATTGAGAACTCTGCTTCTGCCGGGATGCGGTGGCTTCCAAGCGGGTCCTGCGTTACGGGCAGCTTGCTGCCGAGAATGAGCGAAGCGATCATCAGCTCTGGCAAATGCTCCGGCACCGGAGCGATTGCAGCCGCGATGAGCGCGGGCGGTCCGCCGAGGAACACGCTGACCGGCAGCTCTTGATTCAGCTGTTCAGCCTCATGATAATGGAAGCCGCCGCCTTTATGAATTTGCCAGTGCATGCCTGTCGTATAATCATCAAAAATCTGCATGCGATACATGCCCAGATTATGCTTTTTGGGATGGTTTGGATGCTCCGTATACACAAGCGGAAGAGTCACGAATGGACCGCCATCCTCCTGCCAGCTAGTTAGGAACGGCAGTCCCTTCAGGGGAGCCTCGCGCCGAACATGCTGAAGGATTGGCGCAGCGCTGTTTGGAACATCTTTCAGCCCGACCTTAAGCAGGTCAAACATCATGCCGCGTTCGCCCCAGATCGCGCTCATTGTCGGTGGAAGCAGTCGTTCGGCGGCGCCGACGACTGTTTTCATCAGCTGCTCCGGCTTCGTGCCGAAGGCTAGATCGACGCGGCGCGCCGTGCCGAACATATTGGTCAGCACAGGGAATGTGCTTCCTTTCACATTCGTGAACAGAAGAGCTGGACCTTCCTGCTCAATAACTCGGCGATGAATCTCAGCGAGCTCCAGATTAGGATCAACCGGCGCATCGATGATCGCCAGATCACCATCGGCGCGTAGCGCTTCCGTGAATTGCTTCAAGTTCGCAAAATTCATTACATTCGTCCTTCCTGCCTTTTCCAAGCCTGGACACCAAGATCAACCAGTATGGAAAACAGTATCGTTACTATCAGATTGTGCACCATATTGGCAAAAATGAACCATTCTTCATTACCGATTGTCAACGTCAGCCATGCACCGCTAAAAATCTGGCATATGACTAAAATAAGGACCCATTTGGCAGAGCGCGTCATCCCGTCACTTGCTCCAGCATACTTGCGCACATGGAGAAATAGCCAGAGGAACAGGAAGAATAACAGCATAGCTCCTATGCGATGAATAAACACATAGCCTGCAGCGCCATTGATTTCGGGAACGACTTGTCCATTGCAAAGCGGCCAGCCAAGGCAACCGCCTCCAGAGTCGGTGTGACGGATAAAAGCGCCAATATAAACAACGACATAACAATAAATACATGCTGTTATCACCAGGGTATAAACGGATCGCGGCACCTTCGAAGCTACAGATGAATCATACCCTTTGCGCATTCGCGCCACCCATATGAGAAGCAATACGGTGGAAGCAACCGCAAGCAGCGAAATTCCGAAGTGCAGCGCCATGACAGGAGGACTTTGGTACCACACAACTGCGGCAGCCCCCATCAAAGCTTGGACAACAGTGAAAAACAGCGATGCGCCCGCATACCAGAGCGGTTCTTTCAAAGAATACCGACGGTAAAGCTTAACAGTAAGCACAAATGTCACGACGACAATAATGCCGACTAAGCCGCTAACGGCACGATGGGAATATTCAATGGCGGTCTCGAGCGTGAAAGCGGGAATAAACTCGCCGTTGCAAAGCGGCCAGTCATCGCCGCAGCCCCGACCGGAGCCAGTATTGGTTACAAGTGCGCCAGCCATAAGTACAGCGAACATGCCGATACAGGACATCCATGCAAGCAGGCGGTAAGCTCGGGAGATCATAATTGTTGGTTGTCACCCCTTCTTCCTATGGATACAACCCTCATTATAGCGGCAAAAAAATGCAAAAGCCATGTTGAAAATGTGACGATACTGTCAGCATTCCAAGGCATAATGGGGGCGTCCAGACATTGTTCTGATGCGGCTTTTCCGGGTTTAGTTTGCCCCATTCCGGGACATCCTCTGCGCCGATTTTTTTGGCAAAAGCTGCGAGTTGTATGGAAGCCTTCTGAGCGTATGAGTTGGTCATGAAATCGGCCGAAAACTGCACACGAGCCGCTGAGTTATGTATGCTGCTGTAAAGGTAAAAAAAGAGGCCGGAGCCAATGGCCCGGCCTCAACATTTGCAATGCTTGGGCGCTTCGCTAGCCCGGCAGCACATGCAGCTGCACCTAAGAGCTAAGCTCCACTGCCGCGCGGTTCGCTTACAGCATACGGGAGCTTGCTCGTCAGAGAGTGCAGCCGCACTTAAGAGCTAAGCTGCCACTGCCGCGCAGCGTCAGTTGTTCGGAAGCGCGTCTGCTACTTCAAGTGCGCGCTCCACAAACTGCTCAATCTCTTCGCGGGATTTGCGCAGCTTGTTTACAAAGCGAATTAGCTCTTTGCCATCGCGGAAAGCGATAAAGCTTGGTATGCCCAAAATATTTAGCTCGGAGCAGAGATCCGGCATATCATCGCGGTCAATTTCTACGAATGAGACGCGGCCTGCGTACTTTTGCTCCAGCTCAGGCATGAATGGATCGATAAAATGGCAATCGGCGCACCAGGTCGTTTTGAACACGGCCATGGTTACACCGCTCTCTCCCGCCAGGCTGCGGAATTGTTCTACTGTGGTCAGCTTCTGCATCCAGCATCTCCCTTTCTTTTTCTACCCTACCTCGCGAGCAATTTCGACGGAGTAGTAATAGGAATCTTTTTCCACGCTTACGGACGCCTTGAGCAACTTGGCAAAATCACGAGCGGGTACAAAAAGCGTTCCATCAACAACCGTCGGCGGGAAGCTCAGCTGTGATTTGACTCCACCTACGTAAGCCACTTTGCTGCCCGTGGCGATCCAGATGGTGTTACCTTTCGCCTCATCGTATATCTTCCACTTCTTGCGTGCTCCGTCATACGTGACAGAAGCATCCAGGCTCGACGTCAAGCTTCTCAGAGGAACGAGCGTTTGGCCGGAAGGCATCGAGATTAGCGATTGGTAACCGTCCGAGTAGAAAACGGCGGACTGTTTGCCAGCCTGCAGTTCGTTTTTGAGCAGCTTATAGGCGTCGGAGTTTTTGTCAAAATCACGAAGCAGGCGGGAAGGACCGGATTCCATCCAGCGCGTTAGATCCCAGCTATCCGAAGCGACCTCTGGACGATCTGCACGAACTGGTCCATCCACGTTCCAGCTGTCCATTTGCACGCGCAGCGACACGGAGCGGATTGGGAATTCATCTTCTTCAGCCATGGCTGGACCAGGCTGCCAGGTCAGCGAGGCATCCAGCTTGCGGATGTCAAGGCTGCCGTCAAGCATCAGATGGACTTTTAGAGCGGATGCTGGAGTGAACATCTCTTCCAGTCCTCCCTCTTCCCGCACTTCCTGCATGGATTCAGCAGCATCCTGCAGGATTTCGTTGAGTGTTTCATTGCCATCGGCGATGAAGCTTTCCTTATCCCCATCCTGCAGAGGCTCGCCGTCCTCATTTAAAGCGTTCATCTCCGGATGCTCCTGCAGCGCCTCGAACAGGCCGTCAAGCATAGCGTTCAGCCCTTGAGAATCAGCCAGAAGCGCCTTGACGTAAGCATGAGCCCAATCAAACATTTCCATGCCGTTCCATCCGGCATCTACTTGCCACATAGCTTTGCCGCCGCCGTAAACATCCTCCGACACAGGTTTCACGTCGAGCCCGCTAGCGTTAGGCAGATTGGAGATCAAGTAACCGCCAACACGATCGACCAGCTTGCGTCCGAACTGGGCCTGCTGCTCCGCTGTGGCAGCAGGAGTTTCTCCGCTTACCACGAGTTCAGATGCCTCACTCGCCAGATCTTCGAGAGAAGCGCCACTTGCCACGTCGCTGCCGAGGTTGAGCAACGATGCTTCGTCCAGCGACAACACGATTGGACGTTTAAGACCGTCCACCCGCATGACCGCTTTGAGCTCATCCTGTTGGATCGAGAAACCGATCCCCTTGCCGCCGATCAGCAGCGCGCCGTTTACCGAGCTGCGCGTA
This sequence comes from Paenibacillus herberti, assembly GCF_002233675.1. Classification (GTDB taxonomy): domain Bacteria; phylum Bacillota; class Bacilli; order Paenibacillales; family Paenibacillaceae; genus Paenibacillus_O; species Paenibacillus_O herberti. Next base: position 135,752 of record NZ_NMUQ01000004.1, read on the forward strand.
GCACTCTCAACTTTGGCGGAATCGATGCGCAGTCGCAAGTCACGCAGCAGATCCATCTGCTGGCGCTCGCGATCCGTCATGCCTTCATAAGCTTCAGGAGCAAAATCGACGTTCAGCGCAATGCTGCCTCGGCTTTCTTTTGTTTCTGCCTTCAAAGCTTTGCTGATCATAGAATTCAGCTCAAGTCCACCAACGGACTGGCAGCCTGCTGCCACAACCATCAAGAGACAAAGCATACTAATTCCTAAGCGAAACTTCCCCTTCATAGAACCACGTCCCTCTCTCTTCTCTACTTAAATCCTATCTATTCTACCATGGTAGGAAACAGTTGGGAAATGCTAGAGAGAGAGAATGCCTGCGAAATGCGGAGGCCTATAGCCGTGTATCAAGCACTGGCAGCGGATTCCGGAGAGCGACGGCCGAAACGTCTTACGAATGGCAGCAACAGCTTACGCAGTGGACCCGGGAAGCTTTTTGCATCCGCTTCGCGGATTACGCCGAGCGCAATGAGTAAGAAAAGATAGAAGAGGCCGGTGACAATTCCGGTCGCCAATGAACCAGCCAAGAAGACGAGCTTGGCGTTCATCATCGAACCTAACACGCCGCGCACAGTCATATCTGTGCCGAAGCCGGCAACTGCCGTAATGACAGTAGAGATAAGATAAGGCGCCCAACGTTTGCCAAGCACCTGCAGCTTAACTTTTTTACGGATTGCGAGCAGGTTGAGGCCGGTAATGATCATAAAACAAAGCATAGATGCCAGTACAAAACCATAACCACCCATGACTGGTCCCAACAGCATGCTGCCGAAAACCTTAACGGCATAACCGATCAGCGTACTGATCATCGCCGGGCGGGGTGTGCCGATTCCGAACAAGATCGAATTTGTCGTCAGCATTGTAATTTGGAAAATCGTTCCGATCGTCAACGCAGCGACCATGCCGCTTGCATTGGGGTCGGCAAACAGCAGCCCGTTGACGCTATGTGCAGCCACAGTCAGCAGCAGCGCCATCGGCACGCCGGTAAACACAACGATGCGCATAACGAGCGAAGCTTGGCGCTGTACCTCGTCATGCTTGCCGACCGAATATGCTGCGGAGAGCACAGGTAAGATCGACTGAGCGAGCGCGATGGCGAGAATCGGCGGGAGGCCGGCAATCGATTGGCCATTGTAGATCAAGTAGTTCCGAATCTTCTCTGCCGTTTCGCCGTTGACGTAAAAACCTTCAGTCCAACGAATGAAAAAGGACGAGTCGATCAAATAAATGAACTGAACCGTCATCGCCGTAACAACGACCGGAATCGACATCTTGAATATTTCCCTGTAAATGCCGCCCAGCTTAAGCTGGGATGCTGCAGCTCGGGCAGTTCGTGCAGCAGAGATTGCCTCCGCGCCGGCAGCAAGCTGCTCCTCCATATCCGCCTTTTTGAGCTTGCGTGCATAATAGAGCATGACGAGGAAGGCGCCAAGGCTGCCGAATACGCTGCCGAAAGTCGCTGCTGCTGATACCCAAGTATCGCCCCAGCCCCAATTAAATACAGTCACAGCCAGCGCAATACCAAGCAACACACGGGCAATCTGCTCAACAATCTGGGAGATGCCGCCGGCACTCATCATCTGGCGGCCCTGGAAGTAACCGCGCATCATGGCGATGATCGGGAACAGAATTAATGCGGGCGCAATTGCTCGAATAGAGCCTGTCGCTGCCGGTGACTTGACCAAATGCTCCGCATACCACGGGGCAATTATATACAGCACTACGGCTAATAGAACACCGGTAACAGCGCCAAATAACAGGCCTGCACGGTAAATGCGCTGCGCCTCTTCTGGTCGGCCAAGCGCGTAACGCTCCGACACCATCTTGCTGATAGCGCTCGGAATACCGGCGGTAGCAATGACGAGCAGGTACAGGTAGACGTTATTAGCAACCGCCAGGTAACCGGAGCCGCCCCCTGTGAATAAATAGTCCAAAGGAACGCGCTGGAACAGCCCGAGCGCCCGGGCGATGAGTGCCGCCGCCGCGAGGATCAGGGTGCCCCGGATTAGGGAATCTTTTTTGGTCATGGTGAGGTAATCCTTCTTCCTTGCAGATCATCCGATCTGAGAATATCTGAGATCATAACTTCTGACAGTGTATCACAAAAGCCTAGCCTGGCCCAACGGGCGACGCAAAAGGCTCAGGGGATAGAGTTCCCTCCATTCTCATAGTGGTAGATGCTAGCTGTTAAATTAGAGAAGCAGCTCTATTGTCCCAATGAGGCTAGTCCAACTAGCAAAAAAAGCCCGTTCCACCAGCCCAACGGGGCTTGGCGAAACGGGCTTTCAGGCAGGAAAATGGATTAACCTTTAGCGCTGATTGGTTCCAGTGACGGCTCGCTATGGCCGCGTACCGGAGTTGCTGCGCCGGATGGAGCAGCCCATTGAACAGCGTTGGAGATAACCTTCAGCACGTTCGCGTCGTAGTAGGTCGGATGAGTTTCATGACCTGGACGGAAGTAGAAGATTTTTCCTTGGCCGCGATAGAAGGTGCAGCCGCTGCGGAATACGTTGCCGCCTTCGAACCAGCTAAGGAAAACGAGCTCGTCTGGAGCTGGGATGTCGAAGTGCTCGCCGTACATTTCTTCCTGTTCAAGTACAAATTGCTCAGGCAGACCAGAAGCAATCGGATGCGCCGGATTAACGACCCAGATACGCTCGCGCTCGCCAGCTTCACGCCATTTCAGGTCGCAGCCTGTGCCCATGAGCTTTTTGAAGATTTTGGAGAAGTGGCCGGAGTGCAGTACGATCAAGCCCATGCCTTCCATGACGCGTTTATGTACGCGCTCCACGATTGCATCCTCAACGCGATCATGAGCCATATGTCCCCACCAGATGAGCACATCCGTATCGTTAAGCACCTCTTCGCTCAGACCATGCTCTGCATCTTGCAGCGTAGCGGTACGGATTTGCAGATCCGCGCCTGCAAGACCTTTGGCCAATGCGTTGTGGATTCCATCCGGGTATACCTGGCGAACTTCCTCTTGCTCTTGCTCGTGAACGAACTCATTCCAGATCGTAAGTTTTTTCATGGGTCTATCTCCTTCTATGTTCCGAATGTTCCGTAAGCTTAGCTTCCGGTATTTTAGTTATGATTCAAGAAAGCTACATGAGAATCCAAATGACGAACAGGATGATCATCGTCAGTTGGAGAATGATTTTGACCAGCGTGCTGGACAGCAAACCGATTATGGCTCCGAAGCCAACTTTAAGCGACTTGTCGAAGCTCGATCCAACGATCAGTTCACCGATGACAGCGCCCGCCAGCGGTCCGATCAACAGGCCAAAACCGGGAATGACAAACGGTCCGATGATGATACCTATCGTGCTGCCGATAACCGATGCCCGCGAGCCGCCGAACTTTTTGACACCCCAGGCGTTAACGACATAATCGGCGATAAATAGCGCGGCAACGATGATCGTTTGGAGCGTCCAGAATACGAAGCCGAACGGCTTGAAGCTGATGAAAAAGCCATATACGAAAAAAGCCGCATAAATAGCCAATGCTCCCGGCAGAATGGGATAAACCGCCCCTGCCATGCCGACGATGAACAAAACGACAACGAGAATCCAGCCGATGATGTCCATCGTCATCTCACTGTAGCTCCCTTCAGCACGAACTCACGGATGGCATGCGCCACACCATGCTCGTTATTGCTCAAAGTGACGGCATCCGCCGCTTCTTTGACCTCGTCCTGCGCGTTGCCCATTGCGATACCAAGGCCGCATTCGCGGATTGCAGCGATATCGTTCAGGCTGTCGCCGATGGCAACCGCCTCATCCATTGCAATGCCAAGCACACCGCATAACTCGCGAACGGCCGAGGCCTTATTTACGCCAAGCGGGTTAAGCTCCAGATTCCATGGTGATGAATTAGTAATTTCCATCGAGCCCCAGCTTTCGATCTCACGGCGAATCTCCGCACGGATAGCGTCATTTTCAGTGTGATAGCCGAATTTGAGCCAATGCAGATTTTCGTAGTCATTTGCTGGTTCGATCCACTTCTCTTTGTTGAAAATACCTTCCACCGCGTAGCCCCAATACCACGGTTCAACATGGTGCAGAGCAAGCTCATGCAGCCTCCGAAGCTCTCCGGCATTCATGAGCGTTCTCCGGTAAAGCACATGGGGCTTGCTCCAAATCTCGCTGCCATTAACCGTAATGAGCGGCGTCTCCAGCCCCAACTGCTCCGCGAAGGGAAGAGCGCCTTGAAAGCCGCGCCCGGTCGAAAAACATACCGTCACCCCTGCGTCCATAGCTCGGCGAATCCATTCTGCGTTCTCATCGCTTATCGTCTGCTCGTCCGTAAGCAGCGTTCCGTCCATATCTAGCGCAAGCAACTTGTACATGTCGAGCTTTCCTCCCAGCCAAATAAATGGTTTCTGCCATTTTATCATAGCAGGAGAGCATCTCAAAAGCGGATTGGCTTTGCTACAGTTCAAACGTTTGAACTTGCCGGCTCTTTCATTATAGGGCAGCGCTCGCTCCACTTCTCCATTCGATCTTGGCTAATCCTCGTTCGATTTTGGCGTGTCTTTCGGCGGACTGTAAGTTTTGCTTCTAATTTCGGTCAAGCCGTTGAGCGGCTAAGGCGAGTCCGGCGCAATCTGGCGAACAACAGCCCATGCTTCGGCGAGAGCAGGAAGGTGACTGCGAATAATATCGCAGCGGCCGCGACGATACAGCCCGCGATTGATGCGTCCAGCCAAACGGCGAGCGCGAAGCCGAGTACAGTTGAAGCTACGCCGCAAGCAGCGCTGATGAGGATCATGGCGCCGAGTCGGTCCGTCAGTAAATAAGCCGTTGAAGGCGGGATAACGAGTAGGCCGACCACAAGAATCGCGCCGACGCTCTCAAATGAGCTGACCGTGGCGACGGAAACGAGTCCCATAAGCAAATAATGGAACAATGCCGCCGGGATGCCGAGAGCGAGGGCCAACATCGGATCGAATGCGCAGAGCTTGAATTGCTTGTAGAACAGTCCGATGACTGTAAGCACGAGCAGCAGCGTCCCGCCGAGCAGCCAGACGGAGCGCGGTCCGAGATCCATGCCACCAATTTGCAGCGTATTCCAGGCCGTATAGGCAATCTCTCCATAAAGGACGCAGTCCAGGTCGAGATCGACCTGTCTGGCGTTGAGGCTGACAAGTACAACTCCGATTGCAAACAGAGATGTAAAAATAACCCCGATGGAAGCATCACTCTGAATACCGCGATTGTTGAACCATTGAATGAGGAACACGCATAACAGTCCCATGATCGCAGCGGCGACTAGCATGAGGATGGAGTCGCGGGAGCCGCTGATCATGTAAGCGACGACGATGCCGGGCAGCACGGAGTGGCTAATCGCATCACCCATCAGCGCCATCCGGCGCAATATAAGGAAACAACCCAGCACCGCACAGCTGACAGCCGCCAATGAACCAGTCAAAAGAATCCAGAAATCCATGCTCACCTTATCCCGCCTCCTTCACCGATGCCGTTGAGCCTTGCAGAGCTTGCAGTTGCTGGCGGGCGCGGCTACGCGTCAGCCGCATCGTCAGCAGGCCGCGCTTGGTTCCGAACAGCACGGACACGAGGAATACAAAGGCTGCGGCCAGCACGCTGACCGGTCCGGTCGGCAGCTGAAACACCTGAGAGCTGATCCATGCACCGAGCAATCCGCTGATCATGCCGAAAGCACCGGATAACATGATCATCCGATCCAGCCGCTCCGTCCAGAAGCGCGCGGACACCGCAGGTGTGATCAACAGAGCAGCGACCAGAACGACGCCGACTGCCTGAATTCCGGCGACTACGGCTGTTACGACCAGCGCCTGCATGATGAAGTCGAGCAGCGAGGTCGAGAAGCCGGAGCCTTTGGCGAAAGCCGGGTCGAATGCGAGCAGCTTGAATTCTTTGAACAACAAAGTGCAAACGAACGTTAACAGCAAGCTTACGCCGGCCATCAGCTGCACATCAGAACCGACCATCGAAGCAGCCTGGCCGAACAGAAACTTGTCGAGTCCGCTTTGGCTGCCATCTCCGCTATGCTGAATCATCGTGAGCAGGACGATACCGATGCCAAAAAAAGATGAGAGTACAATGCCCATAGCTGCATCCGCTTTGATGCGTGATCTCGCCGTAATGACGCGAATAGCCAAAGTTCCCGCGATGCCTGCAACAATTGCTCCAAGCATGAATACCGGCAGCGACTTAACGCCGGTCAGCAGAAAAGCGACGCAAATACCGGGCAGTGCGGTATGCGCGATCGTATCGCCCATCAAGCTCTGCCGCCGCAGGTACGCGAAACAACCGATCATGCCGCTGCTCAAGCCGAGCAGCATGCAACCGAGCGCGATCCAGCGAAGATTAGGATCCGTTGCTAGCGCGGCTAGAGAATCCCATAGCTGCATCATGCTTCCGCCCCCTTTGCCTGGCCGGTTGCCGCGACCGCGAATGCCACTCGCCCGCCATAAGTGCGCTGTAGATTCGTCTCGGTAAACACTTCAGCGGTAGGACCGAAGGCCTGAACCGTCACATTGAGCAGCAGCACGCTGTCAAAATACTCCGGGACAGTCGCCAAATCATGGTGGACAACGATAACCGTTTTGCCCTCCGAGCGCAGGCGGCGCAGCAGCTCAACGATCGCCTTTTCGGTGGCGGCGTCCACTCCGGCGAACGGCTCATCCATGAAATAAAGATCTGCATCTTGCGCCAGCGCACGAGCGAGAAATACCCGCTGCTGCTGGCCGCCGGACAGCTGACTGATCTGCCGCTCGGCGAATGCCTCCATCCCCACACCAGCCAGGCATTCCATTGCTATCGCTTTCTCCTTGCGCCCCGGCCGGCGGAACCAGCCAAGACGTCCGTATCGTCCCATCATCACGACATCGAGTGCATGTGTCGGAAAATCCCAATCGACCGACTCCCGCTGCGGCACATAACCGATGCGGGTGCGCACATCGCCAATCGGTCGGCCAAAGACGCTCACGCTCCCGCCGAGAGACGGAGTCAGACCTAGAATTGTTTTGATCAGCGTCGATTTGCCGGCGCCGTTAGGGCCAACGATAGCAATCAGCTCGCCCTCTGGCGCTGAGAAGCTGACATCCCGCAGCACCGCCTGGCTGCGGTAAGCGGTGCTCAAGCCTGCCACCTCTAGTATCATCACTGTTTTTCCCCCTTCAATGCTTTCGCGATCGTATCGACGTTATGCCGGAACATGCCGACATACGTTCCTTCCGGCGTTCCTTCCTCACCCATTGCATCCGAGAACAGCTCACCGCCAATGATGACCTCATGGCCGAGCTTGCCTGCGCCCTCCAGAACCGACTCAATAGACTTGCGCGGAATGCTGGATTCCACGAACACGGCCGGAATTTCTCGCTGCACAAGGAAGTCCCGAAGTGCTGAAACATCCTTTGATCCGTATTCTGAGGCCGTGCTCATGCCTTGCAGACCAATGACCTCAAGCCCGTAGGCGCGGCCAAAATAACCGAATGCATCATGCGCTGTCACCAGCACCCTGTACTTTTCCGGCACGGAACCAAGCTGCTCCTGAGCATAATGATGAAGTTGCTGCAGCTCCCGGATATAGGCGTCTGCTCGTTGCCGATACTGGGACTCGTGGGCGGCATCCTCGCTAATGAGCGTGTCACGCACCATCTCCACGGTGAAAGTCCATAAGCTGGCGTCGAACCAGACGTGAGGATCAGGTATGCCGGAGCCCGGCTCACCCTCATACAGCCTCCCCTTGGGCATCGTGTCCGTGACGGCGGCTACTGTTTTCACTTGGCCGAGCTTTTTCAGCACCTCCGTCATCTTCCCCTCCAGATGCAGTCCGCCATAAAAAACGACATCCGCCTCGTCAAGCTTCACCATGTCTCCATAAGAGGCTTTGTAAAGATGGGGATCCACGCCAGGCCCCATAAGCGTCTCCACCTTCACCCGATCTCCACCGACCACCTTGGCGGCATCGGCGATCATGCCTGTCGTTGCCGTAATCGCGATTACGCCGCCCGGCTCCCCAACGCTCTCCCCCTCATTTTTGCCGCAGGCCTGAACGATCAGCATCACGCCAAGCAGCAACAAGCTGCCGATAAACCTCTCCCAACCCTTGCTCCAATGATGCAAATCCCATCGCTCCTATCCCCTATGCGCCACACCAGTCCACTAAACTGCATGGCGTTGCTTTTGTATGTTTATATTACACAAGATTGTTTCTTATGTGCAACATATTTATATTGAGTGAACATATATGCCCTCGAACAACTTTTATTGTACGTTTTACAAAAGAGAGCGCATCGCTCGGACACCACTACGCGCTCCCTTATGCATGCAAAAAGCCGCTTCCGAATGCTGTCTGGAAGCGGCTTTAAAGTTGTCGAATGAAAAAAACACGCCTCGGAAGGCGTGTTTGAGTTAGGCTTTTGCAATATGCGTCTTGTCAAAATCAGGCGAGTCAAACCAATCCCCCGACTGAGCCCAGGTCGCGTCAAGCGGAATCCACTTCGCATTCTCATCGGCAAGCTTGACCTCGTTCCAAGCATGGGAACCAAAGCCCCCTTTTCCATCAGCGCCAAGTCCCGTCACAATTCTGACCTCCAGGCCGACCGAACGAGCCATGATGGCATAAAGCCGGGAAGTGTCGATGCAAACGCCCTTGCGACTGCTGAATGTGTCCTCTGGAGATTGCTCCTTCCACACCCCACGCTCGGTATAGTTGTTGGCCTTGTCCCAATCATAGGCAATTCGCGTGCCCAGCCAGTCGTATAACTTCTCCGCGCGTTCGCGGTCGCCTCCGGCTCCTGCAGTAACCTGCTTTGCCGCCTCGTCGATTTCCTCTGGAATGTAGTTGTCGACGATATCATACTTCCGCTGCATGATCTGCTGCAGTTCACTGCCGACGGCTTCGCTAATAACCGGTCCGCTTTCCGCCAGTAACCCGCCGGCTACCGGCTGTAGCAGTTTGTCAGCCGCTTGGCGATATACTGGCGAACTCTCGATGCCTGACGTCAGCGGAGCTGTTGGAAACAGCGAGACATACAAGAAAAGGACAACCAGCAGCACAAGAGCGCGGCCGATGCCATGCAATCCTCCCAGCAACGCACCAGCGGCATGACTGACGATTCGACCGCCCCCGCCCCAGCGCTCGCTCCGACTCTCTGTCGCGTACTCCTCATCATGCTCTTCCACTCTCTCATCTCTATAATCAGCCTCGCTCCGCCGCGGACGTGATGCGCTCGCGAACAGCCTCCATGCCAGCGGTGTCAATCCAGACAGCAGCAAGCGCAGCAGAATATAAGCTAGCAGGAACAAGACCCCCATGCGCAGTAGAGGCAGATCGCGCACGCTCGTAAGGAATGTATACCAAGCCTGCTCCAGTGTCCCCAGCTCTTGCTGTGGCACTACCACAGTCCGTTGCAACCATGCTGCCGCCGGTTCACTAAAGAGCTGCGCTAGACGGGCTGCGCCGAGCAGCGAGACTACGAGCAGCATCCCTTCCCACAAAAACGAGAATAACCGCATGGAAGAACCTCTTGCCCCACGACGCAATCCTTGCAGCAACGAAAATAAAATCAGCAACAATACAACGAGAGTTACCGGCTCCAGGTTAAGGAGCGTTTGCAGCCATCCCGTGTTGTCCATTCGTTGCTCCTCCCCCTTTTCACACTCTGGCTTAGCTTCCTTGCTTCGCTCCGTCGATCAAAGCACGGATTGTTCCATCAATGCTCCAGGTGCCGAGCGGTGCTCCTTTAAAAGAAACACTCACTTTGTCCTCACCCTTCGTGCCGGTAAGTTCCAAATTGCGAGTCGACACGGTATATGTGCCATCTCCGTTGTCCTTGTACATCGCTCCTGCCGCTTCGCCGGCCATCGCCGTGACGGCCTGATCGCGGACTTTGCCTCCAAGATCGCGGAGATCCTGTAAGTTATACCCACTGTAGAGCACAAGACCGACGACGATTACGGCAGCTAAAGCCCATTTGGCTACGGTTTTCACAATACCGATGACGAGTAGCAGTACAACCAGTCCCGCCGCCAGCACCAGCCAGTTTTCTTCAAAAAATACCTTCCATGTATCCAAATCATATCCAAGAGCATCCATAAGCAAATTCCTCCTGTAATAGCGCGGCCAATCGGCCCTGCACCATGTTCATCCCCAGTCCCCATTATAACCGACCCCTTAGGGAGCGTAAACGCGGCCCGAGACTGGTCAGCGGCATATCCTGTCCAACATGGGCGTACAAGTAGTAGAGCCATGCTTGATCACATCTCAACTGAAGACAGCTGCAAAGGAGGTTTCCGCCGTGAAAACAGCCATCTGGCTGTACCTGTTTCTTTTCGTGGCGATGTTTGACCTGCATGCCCAGTATCCAATTCTGACTCCCTTTGCCGTTTCCCTTGGAGCGGCGCCGTCCTTCATTGGTCTGATGATGGGGCTCTATTCGATCACGCATCTGCCCGGCAACCTGATTGCCGGCTTCAGCATCGACCGCTTTGGCAGCCGCATCTTCATTGCGCTTAGCCTGCTTGGCGCCGGCCTGATCCTGCTGCTGCAGGCGCAGGTTACGAATCCATGGCAGTTGCTCGTGCTACGCTCAATCAGCGGCTTCGTGCTGGCTTTCCTGTCTCCTGCCTGCAGCGCACTGCTGGCAAGGATGGCAACCAATGCGGTGCAACAAGGCCGCCTCATGTCCGGCAGCGGTTTCGTTCATACGCTCGCCTCCGTCGTCTCTCCAGCAGCAGGTGCATTCCTAGTCGCGAGCATCGGCTTCACCAGTGCCTTTTATTTGCTCGGCTGGGTGTTGATCGTCACCGCCATCTGCGCCATCCTGTTCGTGCGGGATCCGCAGACAGACGGTATGGCGAACCCAGCGAGCCCGCCGGGTTCGGCGGGTTCCGTGAGTTCGGAGAATTCGGCGGGTTCGGCGAATTCAGCTCCACAGGGGGCGGGGCAGCAAGGATCGTCTCCAGGCTCAGCCGGATTTGCCGAAGAGGAGCAGGAGCAAGACCGCTTCCCTTGGCTTCTCTATGCTCTACCGGTCGCAATTAGCTGCTCGCAAGGCATCCTTTCCTTCGAGCTGCCACTGATGTCTACCAGCACGGAGGGAATGATGCGTACCGGCCTGCTGTTCTCGGTCGTCAGCCTGGGCGGACTGATCACGCTTAGCATGTTATTTCTGAATCGTGTGCCCGCCTTTACCCGCACGTTATGGGGTGCTCTCATGCTTGCGGCTGTCTACTATGGCATTGCAACAGAAGCTCCACTGCCGCTCGTGTACATGCTGCTTGGAGTCGGTATGGCCAAGGGCATTATTTTCCCCGCATTGTCCACCTTGCTGATTGAGCTCAGCTCGAGAGCTCGTTACGGGCGCACCTTCTCACTGCTGTCAATTGCCTTCTCGGTTGGAGCCTTTCTCGGCCCGATGATCGCGGGGCAAGTACGGGACTTTATATCCCCTTACTTTATCTCTTTCTTCGTGCTCATGCTGGCTGCAGCGATTTTGCCCCTCCACGGCGGCCGCAGAAGAGCTGGCTCCGCAACCGCCCAATTGCGCTGAATCTGGGTGAATGCACAGGGCATAGGCTAACTCGCTACATATACTGCACCATGTCTGACGGAACAGGTGGCCGCGGCGAGCGTGGCCGCCTTCCTAATGACCCCAACAAGTAGCGAAGGGGTGACCAACAAGATGTCTTATGGTGGCGAGTGTAATCAAGGCTGTAATTCTGGCGGCAGCGTGTGGACTTCCACAGGCGCAATTCTGGTATTATTTATTCTGCTAGTCATTATCATCAGCAGCTTCTGCAACTAAACCCAGCAGATACTGCCCCGAACCCCGCTCTCATAAGAAACTTGAAGGCCCGCAGTCTGCGGGCCTTCCTTTTTGTGCTCCGGGCTGGTTTTAGTCGACACATGGCCCTGGCGGGCTGGCAGGTATTGGGCGGCATCTAGAAGAACCAGGAATATGCTGGAAGGTCCTTGCTGAGTACTCGTCTAGCCTAGCTGCTCTGACCGCTTCTAAGGCTATAACGATTCGTTAGCGGATGGAGTTTCACCTCCTCCACTTCCCGATGGCCTGCTTGATCAGTCTTACTTGTGGAACCTGTTACCCTTGAGATTCTTCCGATAGACAAGGTAAAGTTAAGGAATAGCGAATGGGCAATAAGCCGAAGGTAAATCAAAAAAGCTGCGCAAGGCGCAGCTTGAAAGGAGGTCCCCCATGAATACGGTTATTATCGTGGAGGGTAAAAACGATCGCAGTCGGCTGCGCAAGGTACTCAGCGAGGAAGTCACGATTCTGTGCACCTACGGTACGCCGGGATCGATCCAGCTGGAAACGCTGACTAAGCAGGCCGGAGACAGCCAGGTGTTCATCTTCACCGACAACGACTCCTCCGGCAAGCGCATCCGTGGCCTTCTCCGCGACCAATTCCCTGACGCCGAACATATCTATACCCGACGCGGCTATCCCGGAGTGGAAAAGACACCTCCAGAGTATTTACTGGAGCAGCTCCAGAAGGCCGGTTTCGACGAGGAGCTGATATTTCCGGATGCGTCACCAGAACCACGCTGGAATAAAGAGGACGGGCTATGAAGCTCTGAACTTCATGTCCCTGTGCCTCATTGCTCAGAACCTCATGCTAAACCGCCGCATCGCCGACTCAGGATAAGACCCTTCCGTCTCCTCATCTCCCGCATCACTAACTCACGATGAGGCCCGTCCCGTCCCTACTCTTTTCCAGTCCTCACCTTCCAGATCCTCATCCTCCATATCCTCACTCGCCCGACTATCCCGGCTCTCCCCTGGCAAACTGTCCCGCAGCACTTTTCCTATGTGTTCCGCAGACTGCGGCTTGAAAAATAGATACCCCTGAATCTCATCGCAGTTATGCTCTTCGAGGAAACCGAACTGAGGCTCTGTTTCCACCCCTTCGGCGACAACGGACAGATGGAGCCGACGAGCGATCACCAGCATCGCATGAATGATCGCCTCGTCCCGCTCGTCCACACCGATGCCGCTCACGAACGAGCGGTCAATCTTGATTCGGCTGACTGGCAGCCGCTTCAGGTAGCTTAGCGAGGAATGCTGCGTGCCGAAGTCGTCGATCGACAGCAGGATGCCCATATCCTTCAGTTGCTCAAGCGTAGTGAGATTCTCATTTTTCATCGCCATATTCTCGGTAATCTCCAGCTCCAGGAAGCGGGCATCCAGCCCCGTCTGCTCCAGCACATTCCGCACAGTTCCAACCAAATCCGGAGCCGCGAACTGGCGGGCCGACAGATTGACAGCTATCCGCAGTTTAGGACAGCCTGCATCATGCCAAGCCTTGTTCTGAGCGCACGCTGTGTGCAGCACCCACTCCCCTATTTCCACGATCAGGCCTGTTTCCTCCGCAAGCGGAATGAACTGCTGGGGTGAAATTTGTCCGAGCCGTGGATGTTTCCAGCGCAGCAGCGCCTCCAGCCCCGACAGCTTGCCTGTTGCCGTCTCAATTTGCGGCTGGTAGTAAACTTCGAACTCTCCTCGCTCCATCGCGCGCCGCAGCCCGTTACGCAGCTCCATCAATCTTGCTGACTCGGGAGCGACAGTGCCGTCGAACCATCTGTAGTGGTTTTTGCCTTCCTCCTTCGCCCTGTACATGGCGAGATCGGCATGTTGCGTCAGAGCCGGAGCATCCCCTCCATGATCTGGATAAAGTGCGATGCCGATGCTTGTCGTCAGAAAATATTCAGCACCTTGAATAAAGAATGGAGAGCGGAACCGCTCGATGATGGCGGCTGCCAGCCCCTCCGCTTCTTCCCTATCCGGGACAGAAGGAAGCACCACCGTGAATTCATCCCCGCCGATACGGAAATAGGCAGGTCCGTTGTCTGGCAACGGCTCCGGCTGCCCTTCCTTCCGGCCGGTGAGCCGCTCGGCAGCTTCCCGCAACAGCCCATCGCCGCGAATATGTCCGAATGTATCATTGACCAGCTTGAACTGGTCCAAATCCAAATACAGCAGCGTAATTTGGGTTCCAGTACGCTCCGCCTCAGCGATGCTCTCCTTCAAATGCAAGTTGAAGAAGGAACGATTGTACAGCCCTGTAAGCGGATCATGGTAAGCCAGATAGCGAAGATCCCGCTCCTTGCTCTCCAGCATGCGGTTTTGTGCGCGCAATTCCTCCTCAATGGCAAGCAGTTCCTCGTTGGAGGCTTCAATCTCTTCATTCGCCTCCTGAAGCTCCCGAGTGCGCTGGGATACCTTCTCCGCAAGCTTGGTCCGGCTCGTCAGCTGTACATAGACCTGATAAAGGACAAGTGCCATGCATAACAGGGCAAACAGCCTGATCAGCCACAGCTTCATCGCAATCATCTGATGTTTCTCTTGTTTAAGCGCGCCAGCCAGCTCCCACTTGCCATCCGGAACCGAGACAACCTCGCTAAGCTGGTTTTGCTTGAATAACTTCGGATCACCGAGCAGCACTTGGCCGTTTACTCGGAGCGCAACATCGAACAGATCGTTTCGAAAACCTTTTGATATCCCGTCCAGCATCTCTGGCAGATCAATGACAACCGAGACAAATCCCCAAAACTTGTCCTCCGTATAAACAGATTGCCGGGTTACCAAGCCGCTGCCGCCCTGCAGCAGATCGACCGGTCCGATCAGCGTTACGGTCCTGAGTTCTTTGGCTCGCAATGCGTTCTCACGCACCTCTGGGCGTTTGTCCTTGAACAAGTCCGAACCAATTACATGCTCGTTGCCGGTCTGAGGATAAACATACCAAGCCACTCCTTTTGGATAGAGGGAAAGATTGCGGACATCAGGCAGCAGCGGCACAAAATGTCCCGAGAACTGCTCAAATCTTTCATGGTCGACATAACCGTTGGAGCGCAGCTCCATTCCCACAAAAGCCACGAGACTTTCGGACAATAACAGCCGCCGCTCCACTCCGAGCTTCAGCTCATTGGCCTTTGAGGAAAGCTGCACGGAAGCTTCCTTGTAAGCCTCGTTAATAAGTTGCTCCTTATAGAGAGAAGTGCTCCAAGAGATCAACAGGGCAAGCAGAATAAATACTGAACCTAGCAATGACCATTGGGTCAGCTGGTTTTTACGATAGGCCGTGAATCGGCGAATGGCAGCTCTCACATCCGAACTCCCTCCGGGCTCCGCCTCAAGCTGATAGGCGGGCACAATCATGATGTACTTTTACCATTATCGGCATAGCTTGCTAACAAGCGAAGAATGGTCGCACATTTTTTTCTGATTTGGCTAAAAAAGCCCTTTGAGGGTTCATTACGTCAAATGTCGAGCAGCGCAATAACTGCGGTAACCGTTGCAATGCTAAGCACCGTCGAGAGTAGAACTGCCTGAGATGAGAATTCAGGCTCATTATCGAATTCAACCGCGAGCAGCACACTGCTCAGCGAGGTCGGCACCGCCGAGCTGACGATAAGTGCCTTGGCGGCCATGCCTTCGATGCCAAGCATCCACACGGCTAATACTGCCAGCAGCGGGCCGGCAACCAGACGCATTGCAAGCGACAAACTCAGGTCAATCCCCCGCCTCTTGTTCATACCACCACCGCGCTTCATGCTTCCGAGCTGCACGCCAAGCGTCAGCAGAGCTGTGCCGATAAAGGCATTAGCCACATAATCGAGCGGCGTGGATAGATAAATAGGCATCGACACACCCGTCCAATTGAGCGCAAATGCCAGCGGAATTACGTAAATAACAGGCTGGGAAATGATTTGCCGCCGGATGTCAGCGAAGCTGCTTTTATGAGCGTTGACGCTGTAGATGCCGTATGTATTAGGAAGCAGCGACTGCATCATCATAATCAGCACCTGGATGGAGAGCGTGAACGGATTGGCCGCAAAAGCAAGCTGGTTGAGCGGGATGCCATAGTTAGCGCTATTGTAGAAAAGCACGCTGTTGCGCATGGCGGCACGCATGCCTCCCTTGTAACCCCGCAGTCGAATGACTAGCTCCGCAAGCCCGTACTGCATTCCCATGAACAGGGCAAAAAATAGCAGCACCTGACCGATCAGCGCTACCGGAATATCTGTCATATACAACAGCTTGAAAATTACAGCCGGCGAGAACAAGTAAAAGTTCAGCTTGGACAACGTCCGAATATCAAGTGTGAAGATGCGCTGCATGAGCACACCGATCAGAATCATAATACATAGCGGGATAATGTTATTCAGCAGAATGGAGCCTAATAAAGCCATGATGGAAGTACCCTTCTTTCTTTTGACGATAAAGGTTGTTCAAAAAGGCCACCATTGATCACGATGTAAACCAGGAAGCGAACTCGACATCGAATCTTGTGTTCACCTTCGAAGTCCGGTGCTCATGTAGGTTTGCCTACACTCCGCTCCTCCTTCTTCTGGTTCATACAACCTTCTCGGTGCTGAATGGCACCCTTTTTGAACTCGCACTATATAGATAAAAATAAAAAGCCGGCGCGCTCCCGCCTCCCCACAGGGAGACGGCGGCGCTGACCAGCCTATCTAGGTTAGTGCTTTGACCGCTTCGACGATGGAAGCAGCGATCTCATCCGGTGTCAACTCCACGTTCATGCCACCGGTAATGTACTTGCGGATTTTGCCCTTCTTGTCTACAACCGAGATCGTATCATTATGGCTGTAGTTTTTGTTCTCGTCCACCATCAGCGAGAGCCCGAAGTCCTTAACAAGCTTCTCCGAAACAGCGGCGTCTGGATTGCGCAGGAACTTCCAGCCTGTTGTGTCCGCATTGAATTTGGCGGCGAATGCTTGGATCTTCTCTGGTGTGTCCCGCTCTGGATCAAACGTCACCGAGTTAATCTCCACCTTGCTTCCAAACAGCCCAGCCTCTTTGAGCTGATCCTGCACCTTTGACAGAATGAACGTCGTCGCCGGGCAAACATCTGGACAGTTGGCCCAATAGAAGTAATACAAGCGAACCTTACCGTCCGAATCCGCAAGGGAAACTTCCTTATTGTTATCATGCACATTTTGCAGCGTAAAGGCCGGTGCAGGCTTGTCAATCGGCATAGACACTGCGCTGCGGCTCTCGGAGTAGTTGGTATAAAGCAGATAAGCTCCCATTAGCGCGCATAGCGCGAAGAGGGCAATTTTGAACGCATGCTTACGAACGAATGGCATTGAATTCTCTCCTTTGGCCCCTATGGCCCCTATGTAAGCGCAAGCAATAAAAATGAAGAAAAACGAGCTGTCGTTCTAATAAAAACAAACGCTCAGCTCGCATCGGCAAGCTCCGCAAACTGCGGAGCCACACCCTTGTAAAACTTGTCCGATCCGAAATAATAATCCATCACGGGAATAAACTTGTAATCCAGCCCGAAGCATTCGCATCACGCTGAGTATCCACAATCATGAGCAGAAAAACGACGAGCAAATAGTTGACCGAGATAAGGAAGTTCGTCTTGGCCCACTTCTCCGTCTTCTCCTCCGACTTGGCGTTCATGCCGAAGAGCGTATGGACGAACCAGACGATAGTCAGAATGCCGCCAACCCACAGGAACCACTGTCCGGTGTAGCCATACGCGTACATTAGAATTACGGTTGGAATCAACAGCAGCACGTAAGGAATCATTTGCAGCTTCGTCCGCTTGATGCCCTTGACGACGGGGAGTAGCGGGTAGCCGGCTGCACGGTACTCTTCCACCCTGCGGATGGCGAGTGACCAGAAATGTGCAGGCTGCCATAGGAAAAGCAGTGCAAACAAAATCCAGGCACCAGCATCCACAGTTCCGGTTACGGCACAGTAACCGATGACTGGAGGCATCGCCCCGGAGATGCCTCCGATGGACGTGCTCCAAGTGGAGCTGCGTTTCAACCAGATCGTGTAAACCACGATATAAACGAACCAGCCCAACAGGCCGAGCCAGCCGGCCAGCGAGTTAACCATTAGAAAAAGCAAAACGAGACCGGCAGCCCCCAGCAGCAAGCCGTAGGCGATGACAAACCCGGGAGAGATGCGCCCCGTGGGCAGAGCGCGATTTTTGGTACGTTCCATTCTCGTATCCAGTTCGCGGTCCCAGTAATTATTGATGACGCAGGCCGAAGCCATAGTTAAGGAAGTTCCGATCAACATCCAGATCAGCAGCATCCAATCGATACTCCAGCGGGATGCTACCCAAAAACCGCCAAAAGCTGCAAAAGCGTTCATCCGAACGATTCCCGGCTTTGTAAGTGCAATCAGGTCTTTCAGCACAGTCGTGCGCCTCCTGTTTTTGGAGCGGCAAAAGCGCATCGCGGCGCTAAGGGCTTCAGTATTCAACTTTACTAATGATACCGAAAATAAAACCTGGTGACAACGCAACGGTTGACTTGTTCAAGATTTCGACATGCCAGTGTCAATATTTCGACCTTTTTTTGGCATAAAGAAGGCACACCTGGCATTTGCCCGCATAGATTATACATGTGGTCATAAGCCCACGCGGGAGGGCATCCGGTTAAATGTGCCAGAACCCCGCAGGAGGAGCGTGATTCCAGAGAGATGGCGATCAAAACGAACTCCGCGGACACTAAGTTACTTGCCCGGCTGATGCGGGCGGAGGCAGAGGGCGAAGGCGAGCTCGGTATGCTCATGGTCGGTAATGTAAGCGTCAATCGCGTGCTCAGCAATTGCCTCGACTTTCGCAATATCCGTTCCATACCGGATATGGTGTATCAAAGTCCCGGTGGATATGAAGCCGTGCAAAAAAGCTATTTTTACCAGAAGGCCAGAGACAAAGAAATTCGGCTTGCAGAGCGGGTTATCAAAGGTGAACGGCAGCATCCGGCCAGCAATGCATTATGGTTCTTCCGTCCTTCCGGCGGCTGCCCAGGAACATGGTATGACCAGGCCAACACAGGCCGCTATAAAGCGCATTGCTTCTTTGCTCCAACAGCATCAGACTGCCCGAATGTTTATTGATTGCGAACGATAAATCAGAGAGAGCGGGGAATTCTAATGTCGAATACTTATGACTATCGCATGTACGCCCAAGGTGGCTATCCCGGAATGCCAATGCCTTACAACCCTCCAATGTGGGCCAACAACAGTGCCATGATGCCTTCAACGATGACGATGCCTAGCAGCGTCGTTGCTATGCCTCCAGCTGTACCAAACGGAGCTGTCGTTACGCCGCAGGGCGGCACGATTCAGGCCATTCCTACCGAGGAATCCTATGTTGAGAACATCCTGCGGTTGAACCGCGGCAAGATGGCTACATTCTATATGACTTATGAAAACAACAAAGAATGGAACGCCAAAATCTTCCGCGGCATCATTGAAGCTGCCGGCCGTGACCACATCATCATCAGCGATCCCGCTACAGGAATGCGTTACCTTTTGCTCACGCTCAACTTGGATTACGTTACCTTCGACGGCCCAATCAACTATGAGTACGCATTCCAAGGTCAAATGATCACTAACACGACTCCAGCAATGTAAGCCTAATTTAGCGGCAATATCGGCTTGAAAGTCCAGGCGTGAATGCGATCGGGACCGCCAACTGTCCAGCCGCTTATCGGCTTCCAAGGAGAGCGCCCATCAAGGCGCTCTTCTTTGCATGCTGCCGCTTCCTCTTCGGAAGCGACTGGCCATATTTCAACAAACAGCCCGGGCTGCTCGTTTCCCTCGTACAACTGTAGGCCTGAATTAAGCAGGCGCAGCTGCCCCAGCAGCTTTAAATATTCCTCCCGGTGTTTTTCTTCTATTTTGTATTCCACCATCAGAGCGAAATTTTGCATTTTTGTAAGGCTCCTTCCTGTGCTCAGCTTGTCCGATTTCAACATTTCCTTATCCTAGCATCCCCAGCTGGCTCTGTCCAAGCAGCGTTGGGATAGCGCCAATTGCCCGGGGGAATGCTACTTTCAAAACAAACTCAGCTTAAAAAGGAGGGGTTCAGCTGGATACGGGCACGCATCTGGTATTTGGTCTTGGACTTGCCGGCCTAGCCACCGTAGATCCGGCTGTGGCCGCCAGTCCAGCGCTATTCGGCGCCGTTATGACGGGCACAATCATCGGCTCCCAAGCGCCAGATCTCGACAGCTTTCTAAGACTGAAAAGCAATGCTCTTTACATTAAAAATCACCGTGGCGCTTCCCATTCTCTCCCGGCTGTACTGGGCTGGACTGCGATTATAACAGCTGCTATTGCGTGGGCATGGCAAGGAAACATCGCTTGGACGAACTTAGTCTTCTGGGTATTGCTGGCCGTCTCCGTTCATGTGTTCAGCGATTGCTTCAATACCTACGGAACACAAGCGGCACGGCCAATCTCGCCAAAGTGGATCTCGTGGAACATCATTCACATTTTTGATCCCTTTCTGTTCATTAGCCATACCGCAGCCTTGCTGCTCTGGGCGTTTGGGGCGGCTGCTCCACAGATTATCTTTCCGATTCTTTATTTGTTCATTGTGCTTTATTATGTTTGGCGAACGCTCGAGCATAAACGTGTAGCACGCTCACTGCCAACGCTTGATCCATTGGCATCGGAAGGCGAAAGTTACATTTTGATCCCGACGCTTCGCCCTAACAGTTGGAATATCGTTAAGCAGCTACAAGATGGTGCTTTTCGGATAGGTGATCTTCGCAAAGGAAAACTTACCTGGAACGGCTTCGCCCGCTGCCAAGAGCATCCCGCCATTGAGCAATCCAAATTTGATGCTTCCGTGAAGGCTTTCCTCTATTTCACATCGTTCTCTTGCTCGGAGGTTACGGAGCATTCATGGGGCTACGAGGTTAGATGGTTTGATGTTCGCTATCGCTACCGCAAGCAGTATCCTTTCGTCGCCGTCGTTGTCATGGACCTTGATTATAAAACGCTTGGCTCCTATGTGGGCTGGCTTAGCGACGAGAGACTGCAAAAAAGGCTGCGCATGAACACCTATTGATCCTTCCGCCAGCAGATTTGGCGGTGATTGGATGGTTGACCAATTGGGCCCCCTTGATTCACAATAGAGGGGGCCTTTTGCATGCGGCAAGCATGTTCTTATGAACAAAAAAAAGCCCAAGGTTTCCCTTGGACTTTTTCCGGCAACACGGTCAGACTGACCGTGCAGCCATTGCTTTGTATTTCGCTTAGCGTTGGTTTCCAGACAGTTGTTGCTCGGCGATTTGCACCAGTTTCTTGGTGATGTAGCCGCCCAGCGAACCTGCGTCGCGAGTTGCGATGTTGCCGTAGTATCCGTCAGCAGGAATTTGTACACCTAGGCTTTGTGCTGCTTCGAATTTCATTTGCTCCAGAGCTTGTTTTGCACCTGGTACGACCAGTCTGTTGCTGCCGCTTTTGCTTGCCATTGTGAATTGCTCCTTTCGAAGATCGCACTGTGATGTGTGTTGCAAACTTATTATGTTCCGAATCAACAGTTCTATTCTACGCTTAGAGATTTTTTTTCAACTTCATTCCGGGAGGCACTCAACCCTATGTCCAAGCCCCTTGCTTTGATCTATTCGTTACTGTCCATCGCCCTTATGACCGGGACAGCGATCGCCATCAGCTACAACGCCTGGTTGGCTATCGCACTGGGAGTCGCTACATGCCTCTTCATTGGCGGCGGCTTCATGTTGAAGTCGCGACTGAAGCACAATAAACCAGCAGAACGCTGATTTGTGCATAGGCTAGACTTATTTCTGGCCTCATAATACGAAAAGAGCGTCAGCCCCATTGTCGGCTAGACGCTCTTTTTCTACTTGATGGAATGGTCAAAGGCCAACTCATCAGCTGCTTCTAATGAAATGATCCCTGCAGTAACCTGATCTACGAGTTGATTATCCCTTCAGGAAGCCCATCTTCTCTTTAACACCCTCAACAGTGCGGTCAGCGACCCCTGCAGCTTTGGCTGCTCCTTCGCGCAGTACATCCTCCAACATTCCCGAGCTGCGGATTTCGTGATAGCGCTGCTGAAGCGGCTCAAGCACGTCTACGACCCGCTCGGCCAATTCTTTCTTGAATGGTCCGTAACCCTGTCCTTCAAATTTAGCTTCAACCTCGGCAAGAGACAATCCCGACATTTGCGCATAAATGCCCATCAGATTGCTTACCTCAGGCTTGTTCGCCTGGTCAAATCTGATTTCACGGCCGGAGTCCGTCGTGGCGCGGCTAATTTTTTTACGGATCACATCCGGTGAATCCAGCAAAGCGATGAAGCTGCCGGGATTCGGATTGCTCTTGCTCATTTTTTTGGAGGCGTCATCAAGCGACATGATGCGAGCGCCTACCTCTGGGATATATGGCTGCGGAATGGTGAAAAAATCGCCATAGCGACTATTGAAGCGTCCAGCCAGATCGCGAGTAAGCTCCAAATGCTGCTTCTGATCGTCACCGACAGGTACCAGGTCCGCATTATAGACCAGAATATCAGCCGCCATAAGCGACGGATAGATAAATAGGCCGGCCCCTACCGAATCTTTGCCGGCGGACTTGTCTTTGAACTGTGTCATTCGCTCCAGCTCACCGATCGACGTCATCGTTGTCATCAACCATCCCAGCTCGGCATGTGCTCGCACATGTGATTGCATGTAGACTGCCGAGCGCTGCGGGTCGATCCCCGCCGCCAAATAGAGCGCCGCTATTGCTTGAGACTGCTCGCGAAGCGAAGACGGCTCCTGTGGTACCGTTACGGCATGCAGATCAACAACCATAAAGTAGCACTCATGGGTTTCCTGCAGTTTGACAAAATTTTTAATCGCTCCGATGTAGTTGCCTAGTGTAAGCTGGCCGCTCGGCTGGATGCCGGATAGCACTTTTTTCATCATGCATCACGCCTTTTCTCGATATTTGTAAACCTAAAATTTGGTCAAAAAAAAACGCAAAAAAGGCCTCTCGCCGTAAGGGACGAGAGACCGTGGTGCCACCCTAATTCACCGGCGATGCTCATAGAGCTGGCCAGTCTTGGAATCCGTTAACGAGGATCAGTCGGGGCAATCGCCCGGCTCCAGAGTCCATTCCGCACCTGCCCATCCCGCCGGCTTCACAGCTACCGCCAGCTCTCTGATGAATGGCCGTTATAAGCGCGTACTCCATTCTGTTCAATGCCTTTAGCCCGATTATAGCGATCCCGCTAAAAATGTCAAGCCAACCCAGCCTTACTATTCTGGTGGAGAATTGGAGAAGACGGTGCTTCTAGAAGCCCCCACTCCCGAATAAACTGGCTTCAAGCTCCTTCTGCGAGCTTAATCCAGGCCGGACAAGCCTGTAGAAAGGTTGGCGAACTTCATCCTATGCAAAAACCGATCCTCCCGTTACTGACGGCTGCTTCGGCAATCGGGAGTGGCATTGTCGCCTTGCTCATTATTCGCCGGGATTCCGGCATTACAATTGAAGAAGTTAAACGCTTTAATGTTGTGTTTACAGGTATTTTACTTGAGGCGCTGCCCTTTGTTTTATTAGGGGTCATACTCTCGGCAATTTTGCAGGTATTTGTATCGGATCGCCTCATCCGGCGGCTCATGCCGCGCCATCCGCTGCTCGCTGTAACGGTTGCGGGTCTCCTTGGCATCCTGTTTCCGCTTTGTGAATGCGGCATGATTCCTGTCGTTCGGCGGCTTATCCGCAAAGGAATGCCTGCCTACGCGGGCATTGTCTATATTCTTGCTGGACCGGTGGTCAATCCGGTTGTATTCATTTCGACCTGGACGGCCTTCAGCGGCACGCCGCAAATGGCCTTCGCCCGTGTCGGACTCGCCTTTGCCGTAGCAACGTTAACGGGACTTATGCTCTGGAAATTGCTGAAGAGCGATCCGCTCAAAGTTGATCTCGCTTCCCTGTATGCCTCGCTTCCGGAGCAGGTGAACCAGCCGGCGCAATCCAGGGGCAAGGAGGTACAATCGGCCGTTCTGCACGCCTCAGATGAATTTTTCGATATGGGCAAGTACCTGGTAATGGGAGCCGTTCTCGCCGCTCTTTTTCAAACGACTGTGAGTCGGGCTTTTCTTGAAGAGCTTGGGGGCAATCAGTTGCTCTCCCATCTATTCCTGATGGGACTGGCCTTCCTGCTGTCTCTCTGCTCCACCTCGGATGCGTTCGTCGCCGCTTCTTTCAGCGGCAGCTTCGAGAATGGGGCTCTGCTCGCCTTCCTCGTATTCGGTCCCATGATCGATTTGAAAAGCACGTTGCTGCTGCTGGCCTCCTTCCGTACGCGGGTCGTCCTGGGCATCATTGGGCTCGCAGCAACGCTCGCCTTGAGTGGTTCCTGGTTGTTGGAAGCCATTTATCTTCCTTAGGAGGTTATTCCCATGTTAACTGAGCGCAGCATACTCGCGCTGCATCATCTTGCAAGAGCTGTTGTACTAGGCATACTTTCCCTTACCGCTACTTTTATGGCGAGAGCCGGCAAACTTAAGCTTTATGTTGAACCACAGATGATCCTCGTCCTTAAGCTATCTCTGTTGGCACTGTTTGTGCTCTCCTTGTTCCAGCTATTTAGCGCTGTGCAGGCTTGGAAGGGAAACAACGTACAAGCGGATTGCAACTGTGGAGGGCATTCACCACCGGCTGGAATTTCGCAGTCGTTGTTTCTGTACGCCTTGTTTCTTCTTCCCGTTTTGCTCGGCCTCATCTAGGTGCAAACAATTCGATAAAATTCCTTTTTCCAAAATGAGTATAGAATGGAAATCCGTAAGCATACTACCTCTTACAAGAGGAGGTGACACATATGGCAGGATCCCGCAGCAACAGACTGGTTGTCCCTGGCTGCCAAGCCGCTCTCGAGCAAATGAAATACGAAGCCGCTCAAGCGCTGGGCATTCAGATTCCACAAGATGGATACTACGGCAACATGGCGACTCGTGACGCCGGTTCCCTGGGCGGATACATAACCAAACGCCTGGTTGAAATCGCTGAGCAACAGCTCTCCGGAAACGCAGGACGCATGCGCTAATTGCAGCGTCAATACGCTCCAAACAAAAACAAATTAGCCCTAGAATTAAAAAAACAGCCCCAGTCCATTTAAAAATGGACAGGGGCTGTTTTTTGGGGAACATCAATTAGTCTTCCGATACACCGCGATCCCAAATAGTCGGATGTTTCGGCTCGTAGCGAAAATGAGAGCTGGCCATATTGTAATTCGACTCACAAAGCATACTTGCCGACCAACTGGATGCAGCGCCTTGACGGACTGAAAAATCAAACAAAATTTCGCCATGTGTCCAATCCCATTTGTGCTTCAGTGCATCAACGGCCATCTGTCTAAATTCCTTTACTTGATCGGCGGTCAGCCCTTTTAGCGATTGGGAGGAGTTTTGATTTTTTAGCTCGATGGGGTTATGACGGATTCCATATTTGCCAACTGTATTGTTCCTAATATGAATAAGAACTGTACCAGCAGAAGCATGGGTAAGTTCCGATTCAAGCTGGCGGAATACAAAGTCCACTTGGCGAGCTAGCGGCGAAGAGCTGTTGCTTGGCATAAATTTCACCTCCGATCTCGATAGATTAGGCGACGAAACCTCTGGATGCACGAAGCACAGCTGTAGCGACATTATAGGACAAGCTTATTTCCCCATCAACTAAAAATTTACAAAATATGATATTATTCTACCTACAACTAGGACTTTATGATCTGTTTAGCAATAAAATCTGCCCTAAAAAACGGACTTTAGAACTAGTTATTTGGGAATTCCTTTCCCTGGACCTACATATTTTCCCTCTGAATGCCGATTAAAAGATAACG
Organism: Paenibacillus herberti; assembly: GCF_002233675.1. Lineage (GTDB taxonomy): Bacteria > Bacillota > Bacilli > Paenibacillales > Paenibacillaceae > Paenibacillus_O > Paenibacillus_O herberti. The sequence goes on from NZ_NMUQ01000004.1 coordinate 161,427, forward strand.
CTTACTTATGTCTATTTTGAAGCGATAGGGGTCGATAACATGGAATGGTATCATGCTCTTTCAATCAAACAAAAAGTCCGCGTTGGCATTTATGCCTCGTTGGCCGTATCCGTTTTGTTCTTCCTAATTTTGAGCTTAATTGCAGGATCACCGCTTTGGCCAGTCGCTGTGGCGTTAGTCGTTGGCGCCGCTGCATCCTATCCCCTCGCTTCAGTTGTGGAGAAGTCGCTAACGGGCTCGATTGAGGATATGACCTTGGTCGCTTACCGAATTGCCAAAGGCGACTTTACACAGCGCGTCGACACTTCCAGTTCTTCCTTGGGACAGCTCGCTCATTCCTTCAACAGCATGATCGATAAGCTGCGCGAAATTCTCGCTGACACGTCCCGGATCAGCCGTCTCGTCAATGACACAAGTACCAGCATCTACGACAAGAACAGCGAGGTAAAAAGCGTCATGGAGCAGGTCGCCCTTTCTGCGGGAGAGCTCGCCACCGGAGCAAATGAGATTTCCGAAGAAGTCGGAGATATGAGTGAATCCATCCGTGAGATCGAGAACAAGGTATCCTCCTACGCCGATTCCAGCCGACAAATGAACGAGCGCTCCGAAGCTGCCCTGCAGCTCGTACAGCGCGGACAGCAATCCGTAGAAACCCAAGCAGAGGGTACTCGCCGTACAGCAGAGGCCGCCTCCCATGTGTCCTCGGCTATCGCCCGTTTGTCCGAAGCGGCAAGCGGCATCTCCGCCATCACGCGTACGATCTCCGACTTGGCTGAGCAGACCAACCTCCTCTCCCTCAACGCTTCCATAGAAGCAGCACGAGCGGGTGAACATGGCAAGGGCTTCGCCGTAGTCGCGCAGGAAGTGCGTAAGCTGGCAGAGGAATCAACTGCCTCGACCAAGGAAGTATTCAACCTCGTCAAAGGCATTGAGTCGGGGCTTAAGGACGCAACTGCTAATATGAAGATCAACGAGAAGGCGGTAGAAATGCAGTCCGAGATGCTTCAAGAGACTGAGGCCGTATTCAGCGAAATCGTATCCAGCATGCATTTTATCTCAGAGCAGATCCAATTGTTCGCCCGAGAAAGCGAGAGCATGCAGGACAACGCTCGCACCATCTCCTTGGCCATCGGCAATATCTCTGCCATCACTCAACAATCGGCAGCCGGTACGCAGCAGGTATCCTCTTCCATGAATGGGCAGATCGACTCCATTCAGAGCGTCGTGGAGGAGACGGCCCGCATGCAACAGATGGCCTCCCAGCTTCAGCGGACGATTCAAATTTTCAAAATATAAGCCTTAATCCATTCAACTTGAAAGGCTCCCACGCATTTTGTGTCAAAGCTTTGTACATCAAGAATGAGTGCAGCCTGCACAGGGAATAGCTAATCGGCAAGCCTCAGAGCCATCTCGTCAGCCACGCGGCATTTTAACAAGCAAGGGGGTGGAGTGGTGAACTTCGCATGCAAGCGCGACAACAACATACGCATGATTCGAACCATTATCGGTCTTGTATGGCTGCTTCTGCTCGTAGCAGGAGTAGCTGGATGCGGACGTTTTGCCGCTCTGCAGCAAAAAGATCCCCCTCAAGGTGACCTTTACACTGCACACAACGGCTCGATTTCAGTATCAGCCAATGCCGTCACTCAATCTAAGCCGCGCCGAGTTTCCTGGATTACACTGGCTCGCAAATACCCAGGTGCTTTCGCCACTCGTGGACCGACTTCATCCAAACGGGTCGCGCTGACCTTTGATGATGTGCCGGATCTGGAATATACCCCCCAGGTGCTGGACATTCTGGCTCGCGAAAAGGTGAAGGCAACCTTCTTTGTTGTTGGGGAGCGTGCCGCGAAACATCCCGAGATGGTTCGCCGCATAATCACTGAGGGTCATTCCGTCGGTAATCATTCCTATGACCATACCTCTTACGCCCTGCTCTCCATGAGAAAGTTCGAGGATCAGATCGAGCGGACAGGCAACATCCTGCATAGTCAGATTGGATATACGCCGCGCTTCCTTCGCCCGCCATACGGCGAGATCACACCAGCACAGCTGATGTGGACGCAGAGCAGGGGATATTTTGTAGCCAACTGGAATGTCGACACAGAGGATTGGAAAGGACTCAGTGCCGGGCGAATTCTCCGCAACGTACGGAGGACGCTCGGCCCCGGCAGCATTATCCTTCAACACGCTGGAGGCGGCGTCGGAGAGGATCTGAGCGGCACGGTTAAGGCGCTGCCAAGTTTGATCCGCATCCTCAAGCAGAAGGGCTACGAGCTCGTCACGATTCCAGAGATGTTTAGCGAGTCGCAAGAGTTGGAAAGCATGCGCCTATATTGAAAAAACCCGGCCCCTTTATTCGGGGACCGGGCTTTTTCATCGCTTTATTTCAATACATGTACCTTAACCCACTGGTAACCAAAAACCTTGGCCTGTGAAGTTGTGCCTGGCACGAATAGATCGATTCGTTCGCCCTTGATGGCGCCGCCAACATCAGAAGCTGTGGCAATCATGCCGCCATCAGGCAGACCATTGTAATCGTAGCCTGTAATGTACAGCTTCGTGCCGAGTGGTATTTCCTTTGGATCAACAGCGACCGTTCCAACTTTCAACGTATTGCCGAAGTAATCCACCGCTCCCCATTTACCGTTTTCCGAAGCAGCTGATGTGTAGGCGCTCGCTTTGATGTTCAACGTACGGCCGATCTTGTACGAAGTACCGGAAGGAGCAATGATATGTTTCGCTCCATCTTCCTTGGTGAGCATCTGGATGTTTTTAGTCGAAGCCGCCTTCATGCTGTTGTTCTTGTTGCTGGCGACGTTGTTGTTGCTCTTGGCACTGGCAGGAATGGATAGCGTCAGTCCAGGGTAAATATTAGTTGGCTTCACGTCTTTATTAAAAGACATCAGCTTTTCGAGCGGCACATCGAAGCTGCGGGACAGCTCCCAGAATGTATCGCCGACTTTAGCCGTATAATCCGTCGCGGCAAATGCCTGAGCGGGAGCAGTTAAAATAATAAGGCCAGCCAGAGCGGCGGCGGCAGGTTTAACGATTGGGCGGAGCATGGACTTGATTTTCATCAGTTTGGTTCCTCCTGGTTGCTTTGCTGTTTGGAACAAAGCTCGTGTTGTTGTTATCGGTATGACTTGATTGCTACAGGTGCCAGAATAACACAGGCTCAGCGGCAATTGGACATCCAAAAAACACCAGTAAGAATTTATGAAAGGCTCTCATTTTTGCTTTATAGCGGTTATGTTAAGCCTGGCAAGGGTTATTCGACTTTACTCGAAACGCGGCTGTGAGTAGGATGAAAAAATTCTAATCGCGTTTTCTAAATAAAAAAAGCTTGCCGGCAGCGCCGGCAAGCAGAAGATTATAAGGGCATTAACCTTTAAACATTTGAACCCAGACGCCGTTATGGTAAGCAACTCCGATACTCGTATAGCTGCTCTTCATGATGTTGGCCTTGTGTCCAGGGCTTTCCATCCAAGCTTTCATAACCTCTTCAGGAGTACGTTGACCTTTAGCGATGTTCTCACCTGCCGTGTTGTACTTGATTCCATTAGCTGCCATCATGTCGAACGGCGAACCGTACGTAGGCGAAGTATGGGAGAAGTAGTTGTTTACATACATATCCTTGGCTTTGTCCATAGCTACTTTAGACAGCGCCGCATCACTGGCTAGCGCACCAAGACCTTGTTTTGCACGCTCTTGGTTAACGATGCTGACTACCTGCTGAGCGAAGGCCGTGCTGCTCTCCCCCTGTCCGCCTCCAGGTGCCGCCGTCGGAGCTGGAGTTGCGGTTGGCTTCGGCGTTACTATCGGAGCTGCGGTTGGTTTTGGTGTTGCCGTTGGAGCTGCGGTTGGTTTTGGCGTTGCCGTTGGAGCTGCCGTTGGTTTTGGCGTTGCCGTCGGCTTCGGCGTTGTCGTTGGTTTTGCCGTTGGTTTTGGCGTTGCTTCTGGCTTTTGCGTAGGTTTTGCTGTTGGCAATGGCTTAATGATGATGAAACCGCCGGACCAATTGAAGCTGTTCTGCTTCAGTTTATTCAGCACTTCCTCGAAGTTTAAGCCATAAGCGCTATAAAATTGCTGCTGGAGCTTGGAAACAGATTTCTCCGAAGGGGCTGTCGCGCTGGCAGTTCCGACTGCCGCTGTTCCCGAAAAGGCTACTCCTACAGCAAGTGCAAGAGACAATGTTGTGCGTTTCTTATTATTCAATTTAATTTCTCCTCCTGTTATTCTCCGCCTTGGCGAAGAAGCAAGTTGATGATGCCGTACAAGCCGGCCTTGCAACTATCCTAGCATGACAATTGAGCTGAAAAGGTAAGAATATTATGGTACTGCAAGGGTCCAGAGCAAAAATGAGAAACGCTTAACCATAAATAAACAGTGGCGGCGCGGATTGTAAAGCGAGTCTGGAGCCGCATGAGAAATCTCTCATAGGGAGGCTTAGTCAGTCCTCCAAGAAGAAAATGTCTAACAGACAGTCTCTAAGCTCTCCTGAAATGTTCCGAACAACGTAAAAAAGCCGGAATCATCCGGCTTGAGGTAAAACCAGGCAATCAGCCTGGCGCTTATAGATAGTCTGGCAACGTATCCGCCTTTTTGAGATTGCAGGCCGAGCACGCACATACACAGTTTGCGGGCGTGCTCAGTCCTCCCTTGGATTTAGGGAACACATGGTCGATCGTATCGCCGAAACGGCCGCAATAATGGCAGATATAATTGTCACGCTGCAAGATCAGCAGCCGGAAATCGCTCTTGGTATACAACTTATGAATAAGCCGCGGATGAAGAATGCCGGCTGCACCCTCTTGAACCATCCGTATCGCAATATCGCGCTCGATCTCCGTGTGCCAGCGCTTGCCGCTCTCTCGGCGACCCCGTAGCTGAATCATGCCTGTGCCACGATCATTAAGCACCGTCGGGTCGTAAGTAAATAACCCCTTAAACGGCTTGATCGGTTTGAAAGGAAGCCTCGTACCGGGCGTATGGGAATGCCCCGCGAGGGAGACCTTGCGGGATTTCCGACGACGGCGGCGCTTACGCTTGCGCTTCGCTGGCCCCGTCTCCTCATGGCTCGCCCCATCCATATCATCACGAGAATGCTGCTGGGCTAAGGTAGTTGGAAGCTCATCCGTTCTCTCCATAACATGGGCCGAAACGATGGCTGACGTAAGCGGCGGAACCTGAGGCCGACCTTCCGGCGGGGAAGTGGTCAACTGCGGCGTTATGGCCGCCGGCCGCGTTGCCGCCCGGCGCGTAGCCGGTGAAGGCTGCAGGTGAACTTCTGCTCCGCCATCGCCAGAATCCCTCTTCCTTCGGCGTTGGCAAGCTCGACATGTGCCCCTGCGCCCTTTGCGACCGGTGCGCTTGGGAAATGCTCCCTCTGGTTTGTCGCGGCCGCATACGGCGCATTGTTTGGTATCCATGAATGAGTACGCTCCGTTCGCCGAATGTTCTCCCCAAAGCATACCATAAACAGCGCCTGTCGTTAAATATGCCGAACAGATTCAAAGGGGTATCTCTAGGAGCCAAGCACTGCCCAAAATGGAAGCTGTGGAATTGTATCCTTCAACCTGTTGGAATATTTTCCCTTACAATATTATCCTGTGGAAATAAGCAGCGACTATAGTCATGAAATTCTGCTACTATCGTCCTATATTTGAGGGTGCAACTTACTAAGGCCCATGCTATAATATGGTTAGTTAAATACATATATCATTATTTTTTGTCGACATAGTCCCGCTCCTGGTAAACTCCGGACAGGCTCAGGGTGTCTATGTCCGCAGGAGGACGGTGAGGGATGTTCGCGAAACGACTCAAAGCGCTGCGCAAAAAAAGAAAGCTCACCATGCAGGAAGTAGCCGATTTTGTAGGAGTTGCTAAAAGCACTTACGCCGGCTATGAGTCGGGATACCGCCAACCCACTCTGGAATCCATCCAGACGATTGCCCGCAGGCTGAATACAACGTCGGACTATTTGCTCGGTCTCACCGAGTATGCCGAGCCCGTTGAGCCTAGCAGCAACGCCAGGGAATGGCTAAACCTTCAGCAACTGCACTGGGACGGCATTCCACTCGAAGTAGAGGATGTCGAACTCATTCGTTTACTATTGGAGCGCGTCGTAAGAGAAAGAGTGGTTCGCAAAGACGAAACCGGCAATGGCTGATGGGGCCATTCCGGTTTTTTTGTTGTCCGGATTATCCGGGGGAATGCTGGATCGAACCAACTTCCATGACGAAGGGCTGAGCATCATCAGCCCCCTGCTGAAGAGAGCGTCTGGAGCTGCTCCGTGAGCTTCGCGCGAAGAACATCCCGCGATTGTTCATAGCTGAGCTGCCAATTCTCGCGATCGCTCGCGGAAATATCCGCCTTCTCCGCTTCAGCCAGCAAGCTGTCGAAGCTGCCCTTGCAGCCGGCTTCCGCACTTTCCATCCCCTGTGAGAGCTCCGCTCCAACCTGCTTGAGGCTATCCTCCGATAGCTCCCCGCGCCGCGCTTCATTCATCCGCGTCTCACCTTGTTTCAACACAACGGCAGCATCACGAACGCATTGCTCCTGCACCGTTTCCAAGCGGCGCTCATATCCTTCAACCGTGTCCGTCCCGCTGTTACCATCTGACTTGCTATCAGCAGTTGCAGTTGGCTTGTCTGTTGGGGACGAACCGTCATCCCTTCCCTTTGGGTTAGCTGGCGTCGTTGTAGCCGTCCCGGTTGCTTTCTCTTCCGATTTCGCTGAGCCTGGACCTCTAGACGACTGAGTCTCAAAATCCTTCTGCGAACCTCCTTCTGCTATGCCTTGCGATCCGCCTTTTGCGGCTCCATCAGCATCAGCTTCGGTGTCGGTGTCGGTGTCGGTGTCGGTGTCGGTGTCACTTCCAGTACCCGCTTTGACTGAGGATTCGCCAGTTGGCTTGTTCGTTGAGATGTTGGTAGACATGTTGTTGGTTGGCTCAGGTAAAACGCCGATAGCGGTATCTGTCGCTCCAGCCACCTGCTCCCTATGGTGCAAGTACCCCAGCCCAGCCGGTACAAGAGCGCCAGCCATAAGCAGCACCAGCAACGCTTTCCGCCAACCTTGACGAATCAGCCGCCGCTTTAAGCTGCCAGACTTTTTTCTCCGTTTGATTCGATCGCTCATGATGCCCTCCTTATCCTGCACCTGCTGCCTCCGGCATTAACTTTAACCCAGCAGTCCCTCAAGCATAGCTTTACCTTCCGCCAGCTCTCTTTCGTATTCAGCACGGTACACATCCAGCTTTGTGATCGAATACCCTCCAGCCTCAAGCTGCTGCTTCGTATCGGTCATGATGCGCTCGAAGGAAGCATTGCAAGAAGCAAACACAGCGCTTCCTTCTTGCCTAGCTTTTGCTTTTTGTGCATCCGTAGTGGCTGCCGCGTAAGTAAGCGCCAGCGTTACGAGGTCCTGCCGACACTTGTTGCGCAGCGCATCAGCAGCTTCGCGCGCCTGCTGATGAATCTTTTCCTCCGTTGGGCCTACTGGAATCGGAGGAGTTGGTGTTGGAGCAGTCGGCGGTGCCGTTGGTGGTGCAGGTGTAGGTGGAACAGGTCCAGGTGGGGCTGGTGGGGGTGGATTAACTGGTCCCGGCAGTTGCGGCAGACCGCCTCCTCCCGGCGGAGTGCCAACACCGCCCGACGCAGGCGGGGTGCTTGGCGATGGAGTCGGTTGGCCTTCACTATTGTCGCCGCCGGAGCCGCCATTTCCGGCTTCTCCGCCGCCGCTCAAGCCGCTCTCACCGCCAGCCCCGCTGCCGGCAGACACTGCCCCTTCAATTACAATTCTCGCTTTTTTAGCATCCCATTGCACCGAAGCTCCGGTCAGCTCAGCCGCGAAGCGCAGCGGCACATACAGCGTTCCGGATGCGGTAAACACTTGCTGACCAGAAGGTAACACTACTGCTTTTCCCTCCATGAAAAACTTGACCGGTGTAGGAATCAGCCCCAGCTTCGCTCCACCATTAGAGGAAAGTCCGCTGTCCTTCAGGCGATCCGCCAGCTTCGCAGCCAAAGCTTCCCGCTGCGCCGCCTTCGGCTCCCAAAGCGAAAGTGTTTTGTGTTTGTTCTCCCATACCGCATGCAGTCCGAGTGCTTCAGCCGCTGCTCTTAGCGGCAAGTAAGCTCTCCCCTGATGCAGAAATACCGAGGTTCCTTTGTCGAGACCAAGCACCTTACCTTCGATGATAATCGACGCAGCGGCAGTTGTTGCGTTTACTGGCTTAACTGACACAGAGGTGCCAGCCGACTTGCCTGACGTAGTTAAGGCGAATGCTGCTGGCTTTGACGCTGCTCCTTTTGCTGCCGCGAATGCGGATTCCGGCGTTTTGCCAGTCGCCGCTGAAGCTACTCCTCCTGCTGCCGGCACCGACAGCAGTGCTGCCAGTAAGAGCAAAGCCGCTTTGTTTGTTCGAGTCTGATCGTTCAAAATCATTTCCTCCTCCATGCTTGTATTAACAGGCTTCATTCCTTTGTTGCAGCACTGTCGCTGCCCTGGGCTTTGCGAGCCAGCTCGGTCAGCCGCTCATAGTCGGCTTCGTCCAACTGCTCGCGCAGTTTAGTCTTGAGCTCCTGCTTCTCCCCAGCGTCGAGGCCTCCTTCTGCGAGCCCTTTGAGCTCGCGGATCTCGCCAGCATCCAGGCCTTTTACAATGATCCCAAGCGCTTCGCTCTTCTCTGCCAGTGACAGCCGCTCTGCGGCAGTCTTGGCTTCCTCTTCGGAAATCTCCGCGCCGGATTTCCCAGACGAATTCTGACCGGCGGAGCCGGACTCCGTCTGGCCGCCGTCGGATTTTGCTCCTGTGCCATTTCCAGGGGATCCGCCGTCCGCTTTATCGCTGGCCCCATTGTTCGCTCCACTGTTTGAGCCACCGCCGCTGGAAGCTCCGCCCCCATGCGACTTTGCTTGGTCCGCGACTGCCGTCTCCGAGGCGGACGGCAGTTCAGCCAGCATGCCGGCTAACGCCTTCTCGGTCGCGTAATTGGCACCATAAAGGCCAACTCCCGTGAGCACCGCGATGGCTCCCAGTGCGGAAAGAGTCATTTTGCTCCACAATTTCAAGCCACGCTCCTCCTCCCGCTTCCGAATGATAGAAAGCGGCAGCCCGAGCAGATAAATCTGCATTCGGGCAGCCGCCCTGCCGTTTCGTTGCTTCAATTAAAGTTGCTTGATCTCTTAAAGCTTCTTCATCGCGCGATACAGCATCGCAGACGCTTCTGCGCGGGAAGCTGATTTAGTCGGCTGCAGCGTGCCGCCGCTGCCAACAATGCCGAGCTGTGCAGCTACTGCCACCGCTGGTTTCAACGCAGCGTTGATTGACGCTTTGTCCTTGTATCCAGCCAGCGCTTGCTCCGTTTGGAATGCCACCGGGTATCCACCGGCCTGCTGCAGAGCACGGGCAATCATCGCCGCCATTTCCTGGCGGCTAATCGCTGCTTGAGGCGCGAAGCTATTCGCGCTCTTGCCGCTCGTTATGCCGCTTGCGACAGCCGTTGCTACATAAGGAGCGAACCAATCCGACTCCTTCACATCCTTAAACGAAAGCGTGCCCTTCTCGCCGCCCAAATTGAATGCGCGAACGAGCATTTTAGTGAATTCCGCCCGCGTCACATTGCGGGAAGGCTCGAATTTCCCAGCGGCTACGCCAGTCATGATCCCTTTGGCTGCCATTGTTTCGATCGAGGAGCTAGCCCAGTGGGAGTCCGGAATATCTTTGAAAGTAACGCTATTTTCCACAACCGCGTACACCGAGCTGGCATCCTGCAAATCCGCTGCGTAGACCGATCCAGCCACGCCGGATTGGAAGTCCATCGCTCTGTCGGGACGAACTTTGATCATGCTGAGCCTGTCCGTATCCATAGCTCCTGAGCCCGAAAGCGGAAGCTCCAGTCGAACAGGTTTGCCGAAGGTCATAATCTCGCGTCCTGCCTGAACAACTTCATAGGAATAAGCTCTAGATGCAAGTGGAAGCTTAGAAGTCGAGGTGACTGCCGAATCTTCCAGACGAGAAAGGCTTATGGACAGCTCTCCTGAACGTCCGGCGACCGGTACGGATACCCGCGCTCCCTCAGCGTTCAGTCCGATGTACTGGATACCAGAGTTTTTGGCAGCTTCAAGCACATCGGCCGGAATGTTCATCGTCCAGTTCTGTCCTTGCTGTGTCTCAAAATCAAGCTCCGCGCTCACACGCAGCGAGCTCGCCTCCGCACCCTCAAAACCGGCCAGGCCGTTTTTGACCGAAGCCGCTCCCTCGGAAATGACTGAGAACTGATCCGCAGCGTCCGCTGAGCTCCAGTTGACGCTATAATTGCCCTCGGACTGCGGGGTTGGCGTCGGCAGCTTGATTTTGCCGATGGCATCGAGCGCTTCCTGTGCCGCCTTGAACGCCTCGCGGATAAGGCTCAGCTTTTCGGAAATAGAGTTCGTCGCATTGTAACGCTCCTTGATCGATTCCAACTTGGCCATGTACTGCTGCACAATCGCCGCCACCTGCTCGGCTACGCTGCCAGGACCCGTGTTGCCGGGTTCCTCTCCAGAACCACTGCCACTACCTGGTGTCGGAGTTGGCACTCCCGGGAAACCCGGGAATCCGGGAAAGCCAGGGAAACCTCCACCGCCACCAGGATTCGGAGTCGGAGTTGGCGACGCCGATGGCGCAGGTGTTACGGTAGGACTCGGACTCGGCGAAGTGCTTGGGTCCGGGGTCGGGGTCGGGGTCGGGGTCGGGGTTGGTGTCGGGCTTGCGCTCGGTACCACAGAAGGAATCGGGGTCGGGGAAACTTCACCACCGGCTGTCAGCGTGATTTCTTTTTGGAAAATGACTTTTTCCGGCCCGCCATAAGGATTGAGCAGCTTCGCTTGTATGACGGCGCTTGCAGAAGAAGTTGAAGTTGGGATGGTGACTAGGCCGGTGCCGCTGACGGACACGTCTGGACTACCGGATAACTTGGACCAGGTCAGCGCCACCGAAGGGATCGCAATGCCGTTTACGAGCAAAGAGTATTGATGCTGGCGACCCTGCTCCGATACTTGAACCTGCTCCTTGCTCGTCATGCGCATGAGGGCGACGAGCAACGCGGTTCCGGCTGGCTTTTCCAACTGTAGCCGCTCCTGGAAACTAATCATCGTGCGCTGCAGATCCATGCTCGTAATGCCGTATTCGTGAAGCATAGCGCTGAATGTATATTCATCCGTGCGACCGAGCAGGTCGGTCAGTACGCGGAGCATAAGCTCGTTGCGTTTTTCTGGAACATAAAGCAGTTGGAACAGCTCAGGCTGGCTTAACCGCGAAATGAACTCGCGCATCGTACCTTCTACGCCGCGGCGCTCGCCGCCATCCCCGTACATGAATACGACAATCTCGTCCATCGTCAGATCGTTGTCGCCGCCAGCACGAACAATCGGGACGAGCGCACGACGGTAGTCCGCATTGGAGCGGATCGCCTGCAGATCCTTGCTGTCCGGCGTGTAGAGCAGAGCGAGAATATCTTGGGACATGCTGAACAAATTAGTCTTGATGAACTCGCGATCCTCCGAGGCTGGCAGCTTGGCATCGATTTTGTCCCACACCGGAGCCATTAACGGGAATTCAGTTGCAGGGTCGAGCGATTGGAGCTCCTCGCGGAAACGAACCACATCCATCACATCGGCCGGATCGCCGGCCAGCAGCGCCTTGTGCAGCGCATAAAGCTGCGCCAATGCACCATCGATATTCGGCGGCTGAGGCAGCTCGGCCGCGCTTGCTACACTGGCGCCTCCTGTAGAAGAAGGAAGGGCGGGAAGGGAGCCCGTTGCCATTAAGGCAGCGAGCATCGCCAGGGTTAATTTACTCGTTTTCATCATGATGATTCATCACCTCATTCTTCGAGATTAACCTTGCAGGTGGTCCCATATGTTATAGAAAAATGCTCTGGATGCGTTAGTAGCTAAGCTCCGGCACAGGAGCCTTGACGCCTCTCGCGAGGCTAGGCCGGCCTACAGAGTAGTAGATGAAGTCCGTATCCTGCAGATCCGCTTCATCAAAAGCATTGCGTCCATCAATGAGCACCGGCTCGCGGACGACGCCCCGCAGCTGTTGCAGATCCATCTGCCCGAACTCTTTCCACTCTGTCAGCAGGCAGACAGCATCGGAATCGGTCGCAGCGTCGAGAGCACTTTCGCACCAGGTGACGCCACCGTCTCCGCTGCCAAAGGTGCTGCGGAAGTTGTCCATCGCGATTGGATCATAGGCCCGTACTTCCACGCCGCGCGCGAGAAGTTCACCGATGATCTCCTGGGCAGGAGCTTCACGAACATCGTCGGTTTCCGGCTTGAACGCCAGCCCCCATACAGCGATGGTCCGCCCGCGCAATTCACCGAATATAGCCTCCAACTTGCGGATGACGTTGAAGCGCTGATCCTGGTTCACCTCAACAACCGAGCGTAGCAGCTTGAACTCATAGTCCACATGGCCGGCGATCTGGATTAATGCCTGTGTGTCTTTTGGGAAGCAAGAGCCGCCGTAGCCGATGCCTGCTTTGAGGAAGGAGGCGCCGATACGTTTGTCGTAACCCATTCCCTCAGCCACTCTTGTCACATCGGCTCCGACTTTTTCGCAAATATTGGCGATCTCATTAATGAAGGAAATTTTCGTAGCGAGAAAAGCGTTCGACGCATACTTGATCATCTCCGCACTGCGGATGTCCGTCACAGCAAATGCGCAGTCCAGTCTGGCGTGCAATTCGCGAAGTAACGCCTCCGCTCGTGGCGATTCCGTGCCGATGACAATCCGGTCCGGATTCATCGTATCGGACACCGCCGAGCCTTCGCGGAGGAATTCCGGCAGCGATACGCTGTCAAAAGGGCAATCCGTACGCGCCCGAATCAGGTCGCGAACTTTTTCGTTCGTGCCAACTGGCACGGTGCTTTTGATAGCGACAACGGGATGGCCCTCCATCGCATCGGCGATTTCCTGCGCAGCCAGCTCGATATAAGCGAGATTGGCCTCTCCGCTTGGCAGCGGCGGGGTGCCGACAGCGATGACGATCAGGTCGACTCCTTTGACGGCATCCCCAAGGCTGGCGGTGAAGCGCAGTCGGCCCAGCTCCGAGTTGCGCACGGAGAGCTCCTGCAGTCCCGGCTCGTAGATCGGGATTTCCCCGTTCTGGAGCGTTGCAACTTTCATCGGATCCTTGTCCACGCAGATGACGCTGTGACCAAGCTCCGCGTAGCAAACGCCCGATACGAGGCCGACATATCCTGTCCCTACTACCGTTATCTTCATCGCTTTTCCACTCCCGTTATAATTAATTGGCTTCGCCGTCCGCAGAAGCGGATGATGACGGTCTGATGATGTTGAATTCGCTGCCGGCAGAGCCGGGACGGCTGATGATGGTGGGGCTGGTGCGGTTGGCACCGTTGCAGATGCACTTAGTGTAGAGGCACTTGTGGTTGGTGCCGATGACGCTGGTGCGGATGCAATTGGTGCAGCGGCGGATGACGCCGATGGCACAGATGCGGATGGCACCGTTGCGGATGCACTTGGTGCAGAGGCGGATCGCGAGTACGCGCTGTCGGGGCCGCTCATCGCATGAGCAAGCAGCAGGCCAGCGACGCGGGCCGCTTCGCTGCGCGATGCGGATGCCGGTGCTGCGGCGGTTACAGGCGGAACTGCGGACATTGCCGCATTCGGCAGCTCGGCGCTTAACCCGGCAGCGACAGCGGATGCCGGTGCTGCGGCGGTTACAGGCGGAGCGGCGGACATTGCCGCATTCGGCGGCTCGGAGCTTAACCCAACAGCGGCTGCGGATGCCGATGCTGCGGGCAATGGGCTGCCGCTGCGGCCGCAAAGCTCCAGCAGCCGGTCTGACAGATCCGGCGAGCCAAGGCTGTCAGCATCCAGCATCAGCAGCGGATGCCGATCGCGCAGCGCGTTTGTCGTGCAGCGATCCTCGCGGAACAGCGGCCGCTGGAGCAGGGCGAGCGGTTTGCCGAGGCAGACCGCCTCGGCGACCGTGCCCCAGCCGGGCTTGGTCAGCATGACGTCGCAAGCTGCTACATAATGCTGCGACTCCGTTTCCGATTCCGGGATGCGCACTGCATCTTCGGCCCAGTCCGGCAGCTGCATCCCGGAGGAGACAACCGCCAGCCAGCGTGAATCTCGCAGCAACTCTAACTGCTCTAGCAGGCTTCCTTTTCCAATTCCCATTCCCGGAAACAAGCCGATCAGCCGCCGCTGTCCACCTGGATTTAGCTGCTCCCGCAACTCCAACACCCGCCCATGATCAACATCCCGGCAAAAAAATCCCGCAGTGCGAACGGCCACCCGCCCCCATTCCGGTTCCCTTGAACCAGCAAGTGCGATGAAAGCGTCCATATCCAGGTAAGCCTTGGCAAGCGGAGCCAGCATTTCTGCCGGAAGCAGCTCCTGGTAAGCGGTAAACCAAGTGAAGTTAGACACACCTATCGAGGGAATACCGGCCCGCCGCGACGCGGTAAATGCCTCTGCCACAATGTCCGATACGGTGAGGTTAATACCGGCAGCGCCCAGCCAGGACGCTTCCCGGCGAACCCTCGCAGGCAAGTCGGCCAGATAGAGCAGCATCCGGCTACTAAGCTGTCTCGGGTCCGCCTGCATGCTGCCTGCAGCAAGGACATAACCCGGCTCGGATTCCATCCGCCGCAAAAACAGCCGATGGCCGCCAGCGCGGGCCGCCTCGAATTCCGCAGCCAATGAGCGCTCAAGGAAGGGCAGCGCCCGTCCGCTTACCGCATGCAGATGCAGCGCTTTTCCTGCTGCGGCTGCCTGCCGCAGCAGCTCGCGGATGACGGCAATGGAGCGCGAGGCATGGCCGTAACCGTAATCCGAAATATAATAGGCAATCGATAATGCCATGCCGGGCGGCCTCCTTTTGACATCAACTCAAGCCCTCAAGCCCTCAAGCTCTCAAGCTCTCAAGCTCTCACAAGCTCTCAGCCCTCCAAGCCCACTCTCTTCAAGCAACTAAGCGCGCATGCAGTTCTGCTCAATCTCTTCCCAGCTGCTGTACAGCTCCATGATGGAGTTTTCCAGATGTCTCGGGCCGGTCTGCACCGAAATGAATTCCAAATCGCTCGTCGCCCGAACGCCATGCAGCGTCTTCATCGGGATGTGGAGCACATTGCCCGCTCGGACCTTCATATAGGTCCCGTTGCAGATGAACTCGCCTTCACCTTTGACGACGGTCCATACTTCCTCGCGATGCTGCTGAAGGCGGTAACCGATGCTTTTTCCACCTTCAATGCCGACTCGCTTGGTCAGCACGCTGGTGCCGTCTTCGTAAGCACGGTCGTCAAGCACGCGCACCCAGCCCCATCGACGCTCCTCGTACATAGGGCGCTGGCCGTAGCCGATGAAGTCTTTTAGCTTTGTACTGGCTCCTTTTTCCGCTACCAGAATACCGTCCGGACTAGCTGCAACGATGATGTTCGAAAGGCCTAGTATCGTCACGGGGATGTCCGTTTCATTGACCAGATGGGTGTTCACGCAGTCATCACTCACGATGCCGCGGCCCATCCGCGTATCTTTCATTTCCTCAGTGAGCGTGTTCCATGTGCCGAGGTCTTTCCAATATCCGTCGTAGGCGACCGCTGCCACATTATTCGCACGCTCTACTACCTCGTAGTCGAAGCTGATGCTCTCCAGGCTGCTGTAATCGGATGAAAGCTGCTCGTAGGAAAAAGAAATCCCTTTCGCTTCCATGATGTTCAGCATGTAGCCCAGCCGGAAAGCGAACACGCCGCAGTTCCACAGCGCCCCACGTGCAATCAGCTCCTCCGCCGCCTGCTCAGACGGCTTCTCCCGGAAACCTCCGACCTGGAAGGAGCCCTCATGGGCTTCAACGCCTTCTTCAGGCACGATGTAGCCATACTTTTCAGAAGGATAGGTCGGTTTGACGCCGATTAGCGCGAGATCCGCTCCTGTTTCGCGGAGCACTCCGTCGAGGCTGGCCACCGTGGTGAAAAAGCGTTCCTCCACATAAGGGTCGACCGGCAGCACTGCGACCGTTTCATCCGGATCAACCTTCTCCACCGAAAATAGGTAGGCGGCCGCAAGCGCAATCGCGGGGAATGTATCCCGGCGCGTCGGTTCGATGATCAATGGCACATCGGCGCCAAGCTGCCCGCGGATCAGCTCAGTCTGCGAGCTGCCGGTGGCAATGTAACCGGAGCCGGCAAAACCGGCCTCCGTGACTTGCCCCCAGACTCGTTGAACCATCGATACGCGCGAGCCTTCGTCATCTTCAAGCACCTTCAGGAACTGTTTCGATCTCAGGTCATTGGACAGCGGCCACAGCCGCTTGCCGGAGCCTCCAGATAACAGAACGAGCTTCATTAGCGTTCTCCGCCTTTCGATAGTGGACTGGTGTTGCGGGAGGGGAATGTGCGACATGTTAAAAGCTAGCCGGGACGGCGAGATTGCGGTGTGCGCGTTGCGCTGCATGGCGAGCGCTGACGCAGCGAGCTTGCGCAGCGTACGCGGTGCGCTGCATGGCGAGCGCTTAGCGCGCGTCTCCGCCGCTGTGCATCGCTGCGCCAGCCGCGCTTGCCGGCTGCTCTGCAGTGACCGGCGCACGCCGAGCACGTGCGCCATCCGTTTGAACGCGGACCTTACGGCCGCGTCCACCACCGGCATGCAGCGAGAGCAGCAGCTGCCGGTATTTTTCCAGAGACAGGCTGCGCCGCAGATGCCGCTCCAAATAATCGCGTCCTTGCAGTCCCCGCTGCGCGAGTCCGTCGCGTCCAAGGTTGTACAGCGCCTTGAGCTGCTGCACGGCATCGCCATAGCGTTGCGGCTCCGAAGTGTTTCCACAGCCGCTTTCGACGATCAGCCGATGCGCTTCGCTGCCTTCTTCAAGCACGCCCATGACGGCTTTTCCCGCCGCCATTACGCCGTAGATTTTGCTCGGAACGGACACGCCCTTGATGCCCTTCTGGTTCACGACCAAATGCACATCCGCAGCATTCAGCGAGTAGCGCAGTTGATCCTTGGGCTGGTACGGTAGAAATAGCACGTTATCGAGCTTTTGCTCACTCACGAACTGCTCCATCTGAACTTTCACCGCACCTTCGCCAATGAACACGAACTTAAGGTCTGGCATCTCCCGGAATTGCGGAGCAATGCGAATCAGATTCTCCAGATCGTAGTAAAGGCCAATATTGCCGGAATACATGACGACAAACTTGTCTTCAAGATCGTGTTTTTTGAGAAAAGCCGCCACGCCTGGATCTTCGCGCCGCAGCGGCACGATCTCCTCCTCGTCCGTCCAGTTGTTGATGACCGAGTGAGCCGGTACGTTGCGTCCGCCGAAGCGCTTCTCGAGCGTCTCCTTCATGTCCTGGCCAACTAAAATAACATGATCCGAAAGACGGCAATTCAGCTTGTCCACCATCAGAGCGGCTTTATGGACCAGTGCCTGATCCATGAATCGTGCAGCCTGTGCCTGCTCAGGATTAAAGTCTTGAATGTTGTAAATATGTTTAGAGCGCAGAGCCAGCTTGCCTACCGTACCGATCAACCCGCCGAGGACGGGCGGCTGCGAAATGGTATAAACAAAGTCAACTTTGCGCTGACGCAGGAGCAGCCTTACGGCATGGAAGAAATAAGAGGTAATGTAGCGGAGTCGGCTGCTTTTGCTGCGTTTATCCACCTCTGGCAGCCGAATGCGCAGGATGCGGATGCCCTCCAGGCTGTCCTCGGTGTAGCGAGGCTCATCCTTGGTTTCGCTTTTTTCTCCGGCGTAGCCGGGCTGGGCCGCGATGACTGTAATCCAGAAGTCATGCTGCAGATGCAGACAGAGCTCGGTTAGCAGTTGGCCCGTAGAAGCATAATCCGGATAAAAATAGTTGATGACAAACACGATATGCGGTTTTTTCACTTGTGCTGGCCTCCTTTCTTAAAAGGGATCCAAGCTTATCTGGAGGCGGAAAGGCATGCTATAGATGACATGCTCTGGAAGGCATACTCTGCACTTCTTCCCGCCAAAAATCCTCCCCTTGCGGCAATGCTTTGCTTGCCTTCGGCAAACCTTTCATAGAGCCAGCGCTAGACGATCCGGCTCGCCATTGATCGGGCCTATGGCCGCGCCTTTACGCGCATTCAAGTAGCTTTGACTACTTGATCAACCTCTCGGCGGCGCATAGACGCTCTTTCAAGTAACCTTGACTACTTGAGCAGGACCATGGCCGCGCCTTTACGCGCATTCAAGTAGCTTTGACTACTTGATCAACCTCTCGGCCGCGCCTAGACGCTCTTTCAAGTAACCTTGACTACTTGCTCAGCCCCTCGGCCGCACCTAGACGCTCTTTCAAGTAGCTTTGACTACTTGAGCAGGACCATGGCCGCGCCTTTACGCGCATTCAAGTAGCTTTGACTACTTGATCAACCTCTCGGCGGCGCATAGACGCTCTTTCAAGTAGCTTTGACTACTTGAGCAGGACCATGGCCGCGCCTTTACGCGCATTCAAGTAGCTTTGACTACTTGATCAACCTCTCGGCGGCGCATAGACGCTCTTTCAAGTAA
>NZ_NMUQ01000004.1:180053-323852 GCF_002233675.1 Paenibacillus herberti
CTCTCGGCCGCACCTAGACGCTCTTTCAAGTAGCTTTGACTACTTGAGCAGGACCATGGCCGCGCCTTTACGCGCATTCAAGTAACTTTGACTACTTGATCAACCTCTCGGCCGCACCTAGCTCGCTCTCAAGTAGCTTTTGCTACTTGAGCAAACCTCTCGACTGCGCCTAGCTCGCCTTCGTTTACTTACCTTTGCTAGCCACGCCTGCGTTTTCCGCTGCTTTAGAGAAGCGCTGCTTCACAAAAGCAGCTGGCGTCCCGGCATGCACCTCACCGTCAGGAACGGATCGAGTGACCGTGCTGCGAGCAGCGACGACGCCCATGACACCAACCGTCACCCCAGGGTAGACAAAAGAGTCACTGGCAATCCAGGCACCATCGTGGATGACGATCGGGCGAGTGATGAGACCAAAGGATTCATCCTCGATATCATGAGAGCCGGTGCACAGGTAGCTGCGCTGCGACACGATGCAGTGACTGCCGACATCGATTCTGTCGAGGCTGTAGAACTCGGCGTCATCTCCGACCCAGGAAAAATCGCCGATACTGACTTTCCATGGGTAGGTGAAACGCGCCGTGGAGCGAACTTGAACGCCTTTGCCCACTTTGGCCCCGAACAGTCGTAGCAGGAAACGCCTCCAGCCGTACATCGGATGCAACGAGTAGCGGAACAGACTTCCCTGCACCAGCCACCACAGGAGCACGATCACGCTGCTTCTGCCGCGGGAATACCAGTCCTGGTTGTACTGGTCCAGTCTGATTCGGTTGTCTAGCCGTATTTCGTTTATTTCCCGTTGCTGAATCCATCCTGCGTCAACCTTCTCATGCTGATCCTTCCGTCTTTCCCTCTTACTCCTGTCCTTGTCCAAGCTCACGCTCTTCTCCACACTCATGAGCCCCAGTTCAGTCCTGCCTCTGCACCTCTGCTGCTTCCTGCCGGGTCCGACTCCCCAATGAGCTGTCGGTATTCCTGCTCTAACTGGGCGCCCACTTGAGACCATTCGTAATAATGCGATACCATCGCACGGCCTTGTTCTCCCATTCGGACGCATAACTCGGGATCGTTCAGCAGCTGGCAAGCAGCCTCCGCTACCTTGACAGGATCCACTGGCACAGCCAGTCCGGCTCCCTCTTGAACGACCTCCCGCCAGATGTTTACCTTGTCAGAAATAACAACTGGAATACCGCAGGCCATCGCCTCCACGACCGCAATGCCGAAATTCTCCGTGTAGGATGGCAACAGGAACAGATCGGCATCGCGCAGTACCGCCAGCTTGTCCTTGCCGGTCAGCATGCCTGTGAAAATTGCGAACTCGCTAAGCCCCGCCGCCTTCAGCCATTCCCGCACCTTTAGGCCGTAGTTCTCGTCATCCGGGCCAGTTAACACAAGCACTGTATCCGGGTGCTCACGATGAATATGTTTGAATGCCTCGACGAGCACGTCGAGTCCCTTCTTGAAGTTGATCCGGCTGAAAAAAAGCAGCATTTTTTTGCCCTCAAGCAGCTTATAGCGGGATCGGAACGAGCCGTGAATAGGCAGTTCCTGGTATTCAGAGGAGTTAACGCCGTTCGGTACGACGAAGCCCGAACTGCCGTGTACATAAGGCTTCGCCAGTAATAGCTCCTCTTCGGTTGTATAATGGAGAGCATTGGCAAGCCGGATGTTGCGATCCTCGAACAGCGTCTCCATGATGCGCTTCCGATAGCGGTGGCGAGCATACATGACCGGATCCAGCGTGCCATGCGGGCGTACGATGTACGGAACCCCATGTTTACGTGCGTAATGACCGGCTGCCATGCCATGGAAAAGATACAACGAATGGATATGCACGATATCAAAGTTAGGAATCGCTTTATTCAGAGCAAAAGCCATTGCCGGCGAGGTACGCCAAAACTTAGGCTGGATGACTGGAAAGTATCGGATGTCCACTCCGTTTTTTCGAATGACTCGATCCGTCGGCTCGTCAAGCACACCGTTGCCATCCTGGTTCGTACTGAAGATTGTTACCTCATGGCCGCGGGCTGCCAGCACTGCTGCCATTTCCATTCCCGCCTTGGCCGGTCCCCCGTAGCGAGGAGCCAAATTGGCGATAACATGCAGAATTTTCATTCCTTCACTTCCGTTCTCAAAAGGTTAACCGGACAAGCTGCCCGAGCTCCGTGTGCCAGTGCGTCCGGACGCTGCGGTCATGTCGCTCCTGATTCGCTCCAGAATGCCATGTAGCCTTGCCGTATAGTTTGAGTAGCTGAAATAACCAAGCTCTTCCGGCACAATGCCGCGAGGAGCGCCCAGCAGCCGATTGATGCCGCTATACACCTCATCCGGGTCGGATGGGTCTATCAGCTCACCGAGCCGGCCGTGCAGCAATGCCTCGCTGCTGCCATCCTTAAGACTTGCCAGCACCGGAACTCCGCAGGCCATCGCCTCCAGTAGCACGATACCGAAGCCCTCGCCGTGGCTCGGCATCGCGAAGCCGTCAGCCAGGCGGTAATGATCCGCCTTCTCCTCCTCCGCAATCATTCCGGTAAACACAACGGAGTCCGTTAATCCAAGCGCCGCTGCTTTCGCTACCAGGCGAGAGCGATCGCTTCCGTCTCCTACAATGAGGTAGCGCAGCATCGGCAGCTCCAGCTTCAGACGGGGCATCGCCTCCAGCACCTCGTCGAACCCTTTCTTCCGGTCCGCCCCTGCCAACCGGCCGAGCGTCATGATGACACGGTCCTCCGGCTTCAAGCTATAACGTTTCATCAAATAAGCAGGGCGTGGTCCCGGTGTGAACAGGCCGGGCTCAAAGGAGTTCGGAAGCACATAAGAAGGCACTCCACTTAGGCCAGACCAGCCAGTAAAACGTTCGAGCGTCAGGCGGCTGACCGAGATTATGGCATCGACCTGACGGAGCGCCCAGCCGATCCCCCGACGCGTGACCGGATCCCATGCATCGATGCCGTGTATGACTAACACGATGGGAGCTCCGGTTAGTTTTTTGGCCAGCGCCGCGAAAGGCAACAAATTGATATGACCACACAGAATGAGGTCGCAGCCTCTGGCGCGACCGATCAGGGAAGCCAGCACTGCCTTCAAGTAACGTTGTTTGCTGTCTAGCCCTGCCGTCACGTAGTCGAGCTTCTCCGGCAGCTCGCCGGGTGGATGGGGCATAATGCGCGGGATAGCCACAGCCCTCTCCAAACCAGGGCTGGAGCAGAGCGCTCCCAGTAGATCCCGGTTGAATTTGGCAATGCCGCCATGCCCGCCGTACGCATCCGTGAGCAGTACAAGCGGCTTCATAAGTTCTTGTCTCCTTTGAGAATTGGTTCGCCGATTATTCAAGGGCCGCCGGGCTGCTTCCCATTACAGAGAAACAGTGCCCGCTTTGAGCCGATCCCGTGGCTTTTCCTCTTGCCGGGCGGCAACATTGTCGACCGCCTCTGGCAATTTTGACGCCGTCTTCGTACCCGTCAGCACCGCCCAACAAGCTGACAGCAGGAACAAGTAAACGAACTGCTCCAGAATATTAGTCGAAATGCATAATACAAGATTGACAACAACGATGACGTAAAGTTGAATGCTTCTTCCCTGCATCTTTTGCAGCAGTCCAGGTGCAGCGGCGATGGCCGCGAAGAGCAGTAGAGCCAGCGTCACCAGGCCGAATTGCGTCAGAATGGAGTTGAACGTACCGTCCATGATCTGATGCTCAAGCTCAACTTCCATTTGTTTATTAAGGTTAACGCCGCTGTTCGTGCCATAACCGAGACCATCTCCGAACAGTACAACGCTGAGTGGATTGCTCGTGAAAAAGCCCGTCAGCATGTCGATGCGGCCACCTTCCACCTGAGCTTCCACGATGCTTCCCCGGTCAGCCATTAGCGTGGCAGCCTGTACACCGCCCATCAGAGCAAGCAGCGAAAAGCAGATGATAGCTGGCGTCAGATACACCGAGCCTGGCCGTTTGCGCCCTTTGAACACCGTCTCCACCACTAAGAAAAACACAACTAGGAAACAGCCGATAATCGCCGAGCGTGTACCGGACATGCCGGCGATACAGAGGCATAGTAACTGCAGCATTGGCCCCAGCCTGCGCTGTGTCTTGCCCACCACAGCCCTTGCGGCATAGAGGAAGATGGAGCTTCCGAGCGCCATATACCCGGCGATAGAGATGCCTCCGAAGGTACCAATCAGCCGCAGCGAAAATGGATTCACAACGCCGAAGCGTCCGGTGAACAGCACATACTGGACAGTCAGCACGGCAAATTCGATTAGGATTAGCCAGCCGAGGCAGCGCGCGAGCATGCGGATGAACTCCGTCTGGCCGCGGATATAACCCACCGCTTTGACGCAGAACAGAATCAGCAGCAGTGAGCGGCCTCCGGCAGCAACCTGGTACAGGTTAAGCCCCGCTTCGCGGAAGACGAGCACGCTGCTTCCGTAGAGCAGCAGCAGCAACACCGGCAAATAATGGGCGGCCAATCGATAGCGCTCCTGCTTGCGAACGTCCATCCAGAAAAACAAGCCGAGCAGCACCACCATGAGAATATCCTTCACATACCGAATGCTGGGACCGAAAATAGGTTCGTTAAGAGCGAACTTGGCGTACGAAATTCGCGCGTTCACCATATCGTTCAGTGCTTCCGGCAAATAGGCCATTGCCGCAAAAATCAGATAAGCGATCAGACCGCGCCGCGCCCAGTCTTCCAGGGATAGCCTGCGCATATTCATCACCTTATGCGTGTACGCTCATCGCAAGCTGGTAAGCCGCTTCATGTCCGACGCGCTTCATATCCTCGTCGACCATCATTTTGACTAGCTGCTCGAAGCCAACCTCAAGCTCCCAGCCGAGCTTCTCCTTCGCCTTCGTGCAATCGCCGAGCAGCAGATCCACCTCTGCGGGACGTTGGAACTCGGGATCAATGACAACATAGTCGCGATAGTCGAGGCCTACATGGGAGAAAGCAACTTCCAGCAGCTCGCGAACGGTATGCATTTCACCCGTGGAGATGACAAAGTCATCCGGCTCATCCTGCTGCAGCATCAGCCACATTGCCTTGATGTAGTCGCCAGCGAAGCCCCAGTCGCGGAGCGCGTCGATGTTGCCCATGCGCAGCTCGGTCGCCAAGCCCAGCTTGATGCGGGCGACGGCATCGGACACTTTGCGTGTCACGAATTCCACACCGCGGCGCGGCGATTCGTGGTTGAACAGAATGCCGGAGCAGGCGAACATGCCGAAGCTTTCCCGGTAATTGACTGTAATCCAGTGGCCGTATACCTTGGCTACGCCGTAAGGGCTGCGCGGATAAAACGGCGTTGTTTCCTTCTGCGGCGTTTCGAGTACTTTGCCGAACATTTCGCTGCTAGAAGCTTGATAGAAACGCGCGCTCGGCTTCACGATGCGCACCGCCTCCAGCATATTCGTCACGCTGATCGCCGTCAGATGGCCTGTCGCGAGCGGCTGCGGCCAGGATGCAGCCACGAACGATTGCGCCGCCAAGTTATACACCTCGTCCGGATCGGATACACGCATCGCCTCGATGAGAGAAGCCAAGTCAGTCAGATCGCCCGACACCCAGTTGATGCGGGTTTTGATATGCTCGACGTTCTCGTAGTTTGGCGTGCTCGTACGGCGACGCATGCCGTACACCTGATACCCCTGGTCGAGCAGAAACTCTGCCAGATAAGATCCATCTTGACCGGTTACTCCTGTAATTAGCGCTCTTTTCATATGCTGTATCCCCCTATTGGATGAATAATTTGAATTGATATTGTTTATTCGCTGACGCTTCTCCGGGCTCGACCTTTGGCTCCGCTGCTCATTTCACCTAAGCAAGAACGGCCTGGCGATAGCCCGCGTAAACCTCGCGGATGCCCTCATCGAGCGGCTTCGACGCCCGCCAGCCGAGGCTGTTAATGCGGCTTGTGTCCACCAGCTTGCGCGGCGTGCCGTCCGGCCGTGATGTGTTGAACGCCAGTTGGCCCTCGAAGCCGACCACCTTGCCGATCTGCTCCGCCAGCTCGCGGATGGCGATATCCTCGCCAACACCGATGTTGACGATGTCGTCGCCGTCATAGTGGTTCATCAGGAACAGGCAGGCATCCGCCAAATCGTCGGAATGCAAGAACTCACGGCGCGGATTGCCCGTGCCCCAAATTTCCACCTGAGCCGCTCCATCCTGCTTGGCCTCATGGATTTTGCGCAGCAGCGCCGGCAGCACATGAGAGGTTTCCAGATCGAAATTGTCGCCTGGTCCGTACAGATTCGTCGGCATCGCCGAGATGAATTTTGTACCGTACTGGCGGTTGTATGCCTGACACATTTTGATGCCAGCGATCTTGGCGATCGCATAGGCTTCGTTGGTCGGCTCCAGATCGCCGCGCAGCAGGCTGTCTTCATGCAGAGGCTGCGGTGCCAGCTTCGGATAAATGCAAGTCGAGCCGAGGAACAGCAGCTTTTTCACGCCATGCCTTCTCGCCGCATCAATCACATTTGTCTGAATGAGCAGATTGTCGCGGATGAAGTCTCCACAGTAATCGTTGTTGGCGACGATGCCGCCGACCTTGGCAGCAGCCAGGAATAGATAGTCGATGCTAACACTACTGAAAAAGGCTTCAACTGCATTGTTATCCCGCAGGTCCAGCTCCCTGCTGGTCCGGCCGATCAGGTTCGTGTAGCCGCGGGCCTCGAGAGCCCGCCAAATGGCGGAACCGGCCAGTCCACGATGTCCAGCCACGTATATTGCGGCATGTTTGTCCATATTCGAGGCTCCTTTATACTCGTATTTCCGTTGCATGCTTGCACTGACCACAGACAGCGAAGACGTATGACAAGCGGAATCGGTCTTTTATTAATGAATCCAACTATTGGGTCAAAATGCATCCTTGCTGCCAAGCAGCACCCGCACGGTCCGCAGCAGAATGGACAGGTCCATGCTAATCGAGCGCTCACGCACATAACGTAGATCCAGCTCGACCATCTGCTCGAAGCTCAGGCTGCTACGGCCGCTCACTTGCCAAAGCCCGGTGCAACCCGGCGTCACTTCCAGCCGCTGGCGGTCATACGGCGTGTATTCCGCCACCTCACGCGGCAGCGGAGGGCGCGGCCCGACGAGCGACATATTGCCTTGCAGCACGTTGACCAGCTGCGGCAGTTCGTCGATGCTCGTTTTGCGGATGAAACGGCCGACACGCGTGATACGAGGATCGTCGCGCATTTTGAACATCGCGCCTTGCACCTCGTTCTGTGCCATCAGTTCCTTAAGCCGCTCCTCCGCATTCGACACCATGGATCTGAACTTGTACATGCGGAACGGCTTGCCGTCCTTGCCAACCCTCGTCTGATAAAAAAATACCGAGCCCTTCGGGTCCTCGAGCTTGATCAACAGACCGAACATGACGAATACCGGACTGAGCAACAACAATCCAATCAGCGAGCAAACCACGTCCAGCACCCGCTTTATTCCCACGTACAGAGCCAACTGCCGCTCCTGAATTGGACAGCTTGCTCCTGCGACCGCAGCTTTATCACTTCTTTCTTGATAAGCCAAGTGTCATCTGCCCCCCGCTTGAATGGAATAATAGTATGACTAGTTCGCCACCTCGCCTGCGGACAGCTCCGATCCCGGAACACCGCTTGTCCAGGCGGTAAAGTAACTCGTGTTTTTGCCGTAGGAGTTGTCGAGCAATACATTCGGCTTGTCCATCAGACAGCTGAGAATATGCCCATGCAGCCGTGAGGTGACGATGCTTCCGTAAAGTCCGAACTCGCGAATCGCCTTATCCACCAAGTATTGGGAGTATCCGTACCAGATCCGCTGCAGCGGCCCACGTGCTCCCGGCAGCCGATACAGCTTCATTAGCAGCACAAGCGCTTTGCGCTCCATTGGCGTGTAAAGGCTGGTCCAGTCGAGCGAGGCGCTGCGGGCTCCACTCTGCTTCTCAAGCTGCTCCTGTTGAGATGTTTTCTCAATGTCGGTCCTGAGGAAGAACAGCGTGTCTCCCTGCGCAACACTTGGAGATTCGATTGGATATAGCTGATGAGCCATATCTGGCGACATGTACACATGCACGTTTTTGAATTTTTTGCGGGCCATCTCGTAGCTAAGGGAATCTCGCACATACAGATGCACATCCCCGTGCCGGTTCAGAATCGCAGCCGTGCGTCCGAAGTTCAGCTCACTCTTATAAAAAATCGTCTGTGGCAGCATGACGATGCGATGCCCCGGATAACGCTCCACAACCCGCTCACGCAGCAGTTGATGCTTGGCGTACAAATCGCCGAAGTTGCCGCCGCCATGCAGGACGAGAATGCAGCCTGGCGGAACCTTCAATCCATCAGGAAAATCCAGCACGCTGTAACGGGCTCTAACCCGGATTCCATAAGCCTTGAAGAAGGCTTCGGTTCCCTTCATGATCAGGATGTCGCCGCCGTTGCTGTGTACGGGATAGTCGATGTAGATGATTTCAGAACCCCTGGGAATGCTCTTTGTTATAAGCGATAGCCGCTCTTTCAACTGTTCCATCGGATGCTGACCGGCTTTGCCGGCGCTTTGCTGCGACTGTCCCTGCTCCATCTTACTCATGCGCTCTCAGCTTCCCCTCCTGCGGCGGCTGCCGCTTTTTTTCTTGATTTGATTCGATCCTTCAAGAACTTCAGATCCTCACGACCGGATAAAATACTGCTCAGCGATACATCGAACAGCAGCTTCATCGAGGCAATCGAGATTGCCATACGGATGAAGGCGCCACACAGCAGCGCGAGAGCCAGACCCGTTAGCCCCATCATCGGGGTGAAAACGAAAAACAATCCGATCGTCGCCGCCAGCGCGATGATTTGCCGCACGAGCACCATGCCCGGACGCCCCATCGCGTTGAAAGCAGAGGCGAGTATCCATGAACCTCCGCCAATGATGCATTCGATGGACAGCAGGTAGAAGGCGGCATTCGCTCCCGCGAAATCCGGTCCGAACACGAGACCGATTAATCGGCTGCCGATCAGCATCGCCGGCACGACGGCCAGCAGCATGAGCAGCATGGACAATCGGAAGGCACGGCTGACAGAGGCGATGACAACTTCCTTGCTTTCGCCCGTAATTTTTGGGAAAACGACACTCGTAATCGCGCTCTGCACGACGTTGAACATGCGCGAAAGCGCGTAGATGACGGAATAGATTCCGAAGTCACGAGGTGTTAGCAGCGCCAAAATGATCAGCTTATCGAACTGGCCGTACAGGGTGCCGAGCAGGTCCGTGCCGTAAACACGGCTGCCGTAGCCGAGCAACGGTCCTGCTACCCGGCGATTCCACATCCCCTTCAGCGATGCAAGTCCAAGCTCGTCTCGCATCGCGACCAGCGCCAGTGCGATGACGATCGCCGTCGTGGCGAGATAAACGATCGTCGCGGCGGGAATCGTCAGCGCACCGACCATCCATAACAGGACCAGACCGACCAGATTGAACAGCGGCACATACAGCCGGATGCTGTTGTAAACGCCAAAGCGTCCACGGCTCTGCGCTGCGGCTGCAATCAGGTTGACTGCCAGCGCCATCGGTATAGCTAACGCCGTGTACAGCTGAGCCGAGCGAATCGCCTCGGGGCTATAAGCGTTCATCCACTGTGGCAACAGCGCCCAAGCTACGGCTCCCGTAATCAAGCTGATCGGAAGCAGCAGAGACAGGGCGAAAGCCGCCGTCTCCCGCAGCGGTGCGCCGCGTTTTACTTGAAAGATGAGCGAGGTCGGCAAGCCGAATCCTGTCAGGCTAGCAAGAAAGGCTGGCCAGAACAGAATTGCGGCTAGCTCGCCTTTGCCCTCAGCGCCGAGCAGCCGGGCCGTGAGTATCGAACCCAGCGTACCGAGCAGCAGGATGAGCATATTGGCGCCGCTCGTACGGGCGATTGTTGCCAGCGAGCCCTTGCCGCGCAGCGCACCGCCCGATAGCCGCGTTGCCATGCGGATGGCGCGCCCAGCAGCCAATCGGACCGCTTCCGTGCTCATAACCGCTCCTCCTTTTGCACCTAAATTATTATTCATAACGCGACCATGAAGGCAAACGAATACCTATAAAATCCGCTATTTCGCCCGTTATACAGCTCGCTATACCGGCCACTACTAGAACTAGCCAAGCTGGCCGGAGATGAGCCGTTGCTACTTGAACCAGCCGAGCCGACCGGCGATGTAGCCGTTGCTGTACTGGATCCGCCGCAGTTGGATGATCTGCTTACGCGGATTCGCCAGCGAGAACAGCAGCATGACGAGCGCGGGACCAATTTTAAGCGCCTGCTTGGTCATATAGGCGGCTCCACGACTTCCCCGGGCAGCATCGCTGATGCCCTGCCAGTATACTCGCCTCAGGAACCATTTTCGGCTAATTCGGCTCTTGTCGATCTTGTGATCAACCGCCGCATGGGGCGTATAGTACACTTGGCTGCTCTGGCGAATGCGCTCGATTAGTTCGCTCTCCTCATTGGACAGAAGACTGCTGCCCACGCGGCCCAGATCTTCGCGGAACGGTGCGTATTGCCGGAACAGCGAAGCCCGAAAGGCTACATTCGCGCCGAACGGGATACGCGGAGACTCCATCTCCATCACGCGCGGCGAGTAATCAAGCACCGTATAAAGCGTCTTGAACGCATCCGGCAGCCAAGCCGGCTCGCCGCCTTCCCAGATGGGATCAATGCGTCCTCCGACACATCCTATCGCTGGGTCGCTCTCGAACACATCAACGATGGCGCCCATCCAACCCGGCTTCGCAATGGCATCATCATCAAGGAACAGGATGTATTCTCCTCTTGCCTCTTTGATTGCCCGATTGCGCGACACGGACAGGCCAAGCTTCTCTTCCCGCACATAACGGACTCTCTCCGCTCCAATGCCGGACATAGCCTGGATTTTTCGTACCTCCGCCTCCGTACCGTCGGTAGAGCGATTGTCGATGACGAGCACCTCGTACTGCAGGTAATCGAACTGCTGCTCCAGCACGCTCAGTACCGCTTCACGGGTATCCCGGGCCCGGTTATGGGTGCAGATGGCTGCCGTTACTTTCATCAATCCCACTCCATTCTTCTAATCGCTGCTATTCTCCGCGTGCTGCCAACAGTTCGTGGCCAAGCTCGCGCTCCAGCAGCTCACTCATTTCCATAAGCAGTGGATGGCGCAGCTCTGGTCTGCGAATCGCGAACTCCAATGTTGTCAAAATAAAGCCCAGCTTCTCGCCAACATCATAACGAACGCCTTCAAAGTCATAGGCGTATACGCCCTGGCTTTCATTGAGCCGCTGAATCGCGTCCGTCAGCTGGATCTCACCGCCAGCTCCCGTCTCATGCTTGCCGAGGAAATCAAAGATTTCCGGTGTCAGCACGTAACGGCCCATAATGGCCAAATTGGAAGGCGCTTCGCCTGGTGCAGGCTTTTCTACAAAACGATGCACGCCATGCAATCTGCCCGCAGGTACTTCGATATGTCCGATTGGATCTACGATGCCATACCGATGCGTCTGATCAACGCCGACCGTCTGCACGCCGATGACCGATTTGCCGGAGCGATCGTACTGCTCAATTAGCTGCTTCGTGCAAGGTACGTCCGATTGCACGATATCGTCGCCGAGCAGCACCGCAAACGGCTCATTGCCGATGAAATTGCGTGCGCACCATACGGCGTGACCAAGTCCCTTGGCTTCTTTTTGGCGAATATAGTGGATCTCGACATTGGATGAACGGCGGACTTTCTCGAGAATGTCCAGCTTGCCTTTTTCGAGCAGCGTATGTTCCAGTTCAAAAGCGATGTCGAAGTGATCCTCGATGGCCCGCTTGCCCTTGCCCGTTACGACGATGATATCTTCAATTCCGGATTCAATCGCTTCCTCGACGATATACTGGATGGTCGGCTTGTCGACAATCGGCAGCATTTCCTTTGGCATTGCCTTAGTTGCGGGAAGAAATCTCGTTCCAAGACCCGCTGCGGGGATGATTGCTTTTCTCACTTTTTGCATACCGCTCACCCTCTTCTTTTCATCGGATTGGTTGATTCCATATTTCTAAATATCACTCAGGGCATCCAACCCTACCTCACATCATGCCCTTGACGATTAACGTCTAAGGCCGCTGGCCCACAGCATGACCGAGTACCTCCGCTGATAAAGGTGCAAGAGGCATTACCTTGGCGGTTGGTCCGCCTTTGTCCTGCGCTTGCCATCTGTGAGCTTCAAAGCTTTATCCGCGCTGCTCCCGCTTAAACGTTCTGCCGCTCTCGCTCAAGCGTTCTGCCCCTCGTCTCCGCCGTAGTAATAATAGTAGTAGCCGTCACCGCTGCTCCGGTCCACATTGTTGAGCACAACGCCCAATATCCGCGAGCCCGCATTCTCAAGTGAAGCCTTCGCCTTACGAGCCACATCGCTCTTGACCTTGCCGGAGTCGATGACGAGCAGCACTCCGTCGCATTTACCGGCGACGATATGAGCATCCGTCACCGCCATAATTGGCGGCGTATCGATGATGACCCGGTCATAACTGCTCTTGGCTAGCTCCAGCAGGGAACTCATCGCCTTTGACCCCAGCATTTCCGACGGATTCGGCGGCGTCTGACCCGCTGTCAGCACATCAAGGCCATTCACTGCCGTCTCTTGTATGCCCTGCTCTAAGCTGAAGCGGCCGTTCAACACACCGGTAAGCCCTGTTCGGTTCGATAGGCCGAAAATATGATGCTGGGATGGTTTCCGCATATCCGCATCGATGAGTAGCACCCGTTGCCCGGCTTGAGCGAAAGTTACCGCCACATTGGCCGAGGTTGTGCTTTTGCCTTCACCGGCTCTGCAGGAGGTGACCATCATCAGGTCGACGGGCTCGTCGACTCCGGCGTATTCCACTCCTGTACGCAGCATCCGGTACGATTCCGATATCGGCGACTTCGGGTTACTCTCCGTGATGAGACTCCATTTACGCGTCGATCGAGACATTGCTTTCCCTCCCCACATGGCCAGCGGCCGGTATTTGCTTCGTATGGCGATTGTTGCCCCCGCTTGGAACAACCTCGCTGCCCTTGAACTTCGGAATGACGGTCAGCACCGGCAATCCCAGCGTATCCATCACATCTTCCTCGGTCTTGATCGTGTCATCCAGATATTCCAGCAGGAAGGCCAGACCAAGTCCCGCCAGCAGCGACAATACAAATGCCATCACGATGTTCAGCTTGGCGTTCGGAGCGACCGGCGCGGCATTCGCTCCAGGATCGGCTTGATTCAGAATCGACACATTGTCAACCTGCAACAGCTTCGGAATCTCATTTGAAAAAACGGCCGATACCGCATTGACGATCCGCGCCGCACTTTCAAAGCTGCTATCCCGCGCCGTCACCGACATGACCTGCGTGTCGTTAACGGAGGTAACCGTAACCTTGCCCGCCAGTTGACCAGCGCTCTGGTTCAGCTGTGGATATTCCTCTGCAACGATCTGCATGATGCGCGGCGTCTTAATAATTTCCTTGTAGGTTTTGATTAGCTGAATGTTGCTGTTGATTAAATTTAGATCCAGGCTCGACATTAACCCTCCGCTGTCCTTTACCTGGCCAACCAGCAACTTGGCCGATGCTTCATACTCCGGCTTGGCATACCAGTAGGAGTAGGTCGCTGATAGCGAGCAGCTCATGATGACAACGGCCACGATCAGCCAAAGCCTCTTTCGGATCATGAACGCATAATGTTTAAGTTCCAAGATGTCCCCTCCAGTGGATAGGCTTGAGATGAGAATTCTTAATGAATTATTAGAAGAAGTTAATTATTCAATACGAGAACTACTAGCCAAAAAAAAGAGGTGCATCTAGCGAGAAAACCTCTACCATTCACCCATTTCTTCTCTAGCTTTGCTTGTTTAGAAAAGTCTCTACGCTGCCGCCATCTAAAACATGCTCGACGAGTTCTTCCGAGCTTCTGCCCAATCCTTGCTCGCGAAGCAGGTTACTTAATAGATCGGCCAGATCGACTGGCTTACCTGTAATGGCAATGGGAGCTAAGCTTCCCTTTACGAATCCGTCTTCTGTCCATTCTGTGATGTCTAAGCTGTCGTCACCCGTCTTGTTCAAGCTGCGGTCATCCGCCAGCTTGTCCAGGAACGCTCGAAGTCTCTCCTGCTTTGCTTCAGCCGATAAAGGCTCCGCTTGATGATGAAGCGCCATGCTTTTTTCCTCCCTGAATCTTCAGCCTTCGTAATCATTAGACATATTCTGCCATACGATTCCGGATTTAACGGGCAAGCATCCGACACTAACAGAGCTTGTTGTTAACGATTATGACACAGATAGTAGTAAAAGCTAGAGGGAAGAAAGGCATGTACGGATTAGGCTTTCCTGTTCATTTTCAAAAACAATTTTTAAGTACCCTGCTCCTAGTTTTACTGTATATTCAATTATGAATATTCTGAACTGTTGCCGCTTACATGATTATGTATGCGCTACCTATTTACTATGACGATCCCTTTACATGAAATAAAAAGAAGACTTGAGACTCATTTCTCCGACATTCTCGATAAAAACAGAAAAACCCGCGTAGAAAGCGGGTTTTTGAGGGAAAATAAAGCCCCTGAAGGGCAATTGGCAGGCATATAGGAATCGCCTTTTGCTTCATTAAAAAAGGACTTTCGAATCAGATAATTGATGCTGGTCCTATTTCATGCTTTGCCAGGATGGGATTCGACAGATTCCGCGACTTTGGTCACCTCTTCCAAAGTTTCCGAATGACGGAAAACCCATAACTTATTGAGTGAAAACCCGGCTCCAGTTGCCACAAATATGGCTATTCCTTTGCTAATTAGTGTATTCCAGTCTAAAAAGCCATGGAAAAAAGCTAAAATAGCGGTTGATAATCCGAACATTAAACCATTTACCGCGAGGAATTTAAGCATTTCATCCCTTTTTGCCCGGCCTGTGCGCCTAAAGGTCCATTTGCGATTCACCACATAGCTGTTAACAGTTGCTAAAGCATAGCTAAATGTCTGAGCCAAAAGATAATGCATACCGAATACAGCATTCAATAGGGCAAAAATGGCATAATCAACTGCCGTATTCATGACACCGGTCAAGCTGTATTTAATTAAAGTTTTCATTAAAACGGTCCCTTTCTTGCTTAATGTTCCTTTTAACCTAAGGCATGATGACTCGGAGCGTCAAGTTTACTATTAAAAAGAAACCATTCAGCAGGATAAAAACGGCTCAAACGGGGTATATAATGCTCATCGCATCTCAGAGAGCGAGGGACAGAAGATGAACAAATGGTTTAAACGGACTACGGTGGGGTTCGCAGCATTACTCTGCGTCTCACCGCTGCTGTCAGGAGCAAAACCCGCCATCGTACATAATCGAGAAGCTCCACCGGCCTGGACATCAGAAACGCTAATCGCCCACGCCATGGGCTCGGTGGATCAGTATTTTTATACAAATTCCCGCGAAGCCCTGCAGCAAAATTACAGGAAAGGTTATCGCGTTTTCGAGGTGGATCTGCAACTCACGACCGATAATTATTTGGTTAGCCGCCATGATTGGGGAAGCTATCTTTACGATCGTTTTGAACAGACACTGCCGCGAGAAAAGATGGACAAGCCGCTCCCGCTGAAAAGTATTTTAAACTTGCCCATTCTGGGGAGTTATCAAGCGATGAGCTTTGAAGATATCGCTGATCTGCTGCAAAACTATCCCGATATCTGGATCGTTACCGATACAAAGGCAGCTAATGCTGAGGAAGCTCGGCTTCAATTTGAGGCGATTGTCCGGGCTGCTAATGGTAAGGAAGAGGTGCTTACCCGTATTGTTCCACAGTTGTACAGCCGGGAGATGTTGGATTGGGTTGAGTCGGTTCATTCTTTCCCTTCCTATATATATACGCTTTATCAATCACCAGACTCTGACGGCGAAGTACTGGATTTCGTCAAGATGAATGATCGTGTTGATGCCATTACGATGCCGGAGGATCGCGCACTGAATTCCCGTTCGTTGATCAGCAAGCTGAATTCCCTGCGCGTCCCAGTGTATGCAAATACGATCAATGATCCAGATATTATCAGGAAGCTGGCCCATGGAGGCGTTCATGGATTTTATAGCGATTCGATGACCTACAGCAGACTTGAGGAAGAGCGAATCAAGCTTGGAGACCGCTAACTGACAGCTATCGTCAACATCCTACTTAGCTCGCCATTTCTCTAACGTAGTTGTCGGTTCATAAGAGAAAAGAAACCCTTCCAAAAGCAAAGTTGATGCAGGAAAGCTTCGCAAAATGAAGAACATGTAGATAATCCAAAAATTAGAAGTATCAGAGGTTGCATCTTTTGTCAAGTTTGATTATACTTACTTTACTTAAGGAACAAATTGCATGCGATTTATGCTTTACAAACACCGTGTTAAGGATGAATTGTAACCAATTCATAACTGTTTTTTAAGAATCTATTAATCTTACTTGGTTACAATAAGAATAACCAAATCAATCGAATAAGCTTCGACGATACAAGCTTGACCAACTCGACCAAGAATTGGAGTGAATGGCCATGAGAACATTGATTTCTTTTCAAAATAAGAGCATTCCCGTATATGTAACTGAACAAAATAATAAAAAAGCTCTGGATAAACTCGGTGAGGTGCTGAATCGCAAGCTGCTGACCGGCAAAAATGCCGTTAAAAGCTGTATCCTTTCCCTGATCAGCGTGGAGATTACCGGCAGCGAAGCGACGCTGCACACAATCAACGAGAAAGATACGCTCACGATTTCGCTTTATTAAGATTAACGCGCGAGCTTAACATCCTTGCTATTGCTTAACATGAACACCTCCCCGCTGGGAGGTGTTTCTTGCTTCCCAGAGCCAACGGTACATTATTGGCATAGCTTACATAACTGAATTGGAGGAGAGCCCACATGCTATTCATCAATAATGGGGACATGCACGACCCGTCCCTTAACCTGGCGCTGGAGGAGTATGTGCTGCGCCACTTGCCTGCCGACAACGACTATCTACTCTTTTATATTAATGAGCCCTCCATCATCATTGGCAAAAACCAGAACACGCTAGAAGAGATCAATGAAGACTATGTACGCGAGCGCGGCATCCATGTGGTTCGCAGGCTGTCGGGAGGGGGCGCGGTATATCATGACCATGGTAACCTGAACTACAGCTTCATTACCAAGGATGACGGCGAGTCGTTCCGCAACTATAAAAAATTTACCGAGCCGGTTATCGGTGCTCTTCGCTCCATGGGCGTAGAAGCTGAACTAAGCGGTCGCAACGACATTGGGGTCGGCGAGCGCAAAATCTCCGGCACAGCGCAGTTCGCCACGCGCGGGCGCATGTACACGCATGGAACGCTGCTATTTAATTCCGACATCTCTCACGTCGCTTCTGCACTCAAAGTAAATCCAGAAAAATTTAAGTCCAAGTCCACCAAGTCGGTTCGCAGTCGTGTGGCGAACATTTCGGAGTTTCTGCAGGAGCCGATGACCGTGCAGCAGTTCCGCACCCGCGTGCTGGAATCTCTATATAAAGGCGAGCCGGTTGAAACTTACGAGCTGACCGAGTCCGATTGGGAAGGTGTGCGGAAAATCGCCGAAGAACGCTATCGGAGTTGGGATTGGAATTACGGCCGTTCACCAGCTTTCAATATGCGTCAGGTCAAACGTCTAAGCGCCGGTACTTACGATGTAAGACTGAATGTGGTTGAAGGCCGCATCCAGCAAGCTTCCATTTACGGCGATTTCTTCGGTACGGCTGAGGTTAGCGAGCTGGAAGCACGGTTCACCGGCATCCGGTACGAGCTCGACTCCGTGCGCGAGGCGCTGGACGGCGTAGAACTTACTCCCTATCTCGGACCGATGGAGCCCGATGAGTTCCTGGGGCTGCTGTTCTAATTAAACATTGTCTAAGGAGCAAAGCTCCCGTCACGGTGACGGGAGCTTTGCTCTTTGCTATTTCGATAAGCGTGCTCACAAAGTCATCTGTTCCCCCAACGCTAATCAACCAAACTGAATCACCCGGTTGTTATCACGCTGGAACTCTTGGTACCTGCTGCCCCGGAACGTGAGCTTGCCGACATCCCCCTCAGCAAGCTGA
The DNA here is from genome assembly GCF_002233675.1 of Paenibacillus herberti. Taxonomy (GTDB): domain Bacteria; phylum Bacillota; class Bacilli; order Paenibacillales; family Paenibacillaceae; genus Paenibacillus_O; species Paenibacillus_O herberti. Next base: position 198,117 of record NZ_NMUQ01000004.1, read on the forward strand.
CCGAAGTCGCGCCCGCTGACCGTAAACTCCATCCGATCCCCGCTCTCCACTTCGAAGGTTGCGTAATAATCGGTAAATGTCTGCTGATTCTGCCCTTCCTCATAGGGCTGCTGGCTGCGCACCCTGGATCGTTTGCTGACAACGGCCGCCTTAACCGAGAGAAGCGGCTGAGCGTTGTTCCGGCTCCAGCTCATATAAGACTTCAGCAGGCCTGCGCCGATTATGACCGCTATGACCGCAATCAGAATCGTCAGCGTTGTTCCCGCCGCCGAAAAGATCGAATCAATGCCCGAATCGGTTCCCATTCCCGTTCCCTCCTCAGATGACTGGCCTGATGCTGTCCTTAGTCCCATTTTATGTTGGAGCGATCCCTATATATTCGAAAGGATTAGGGAAGCCCGTCCAGATTCATAAGCGCGAAGCACCGGCAACGTTCAGCCCAATGAAAAAAAAGAGCAGACTCTCTCGCCAGAGAGAATCTGCCCTTCACCTTTAGAGTCAATATTGGCTTAACCCATGCTCATTGCTGCCATTTTTTCAAAAGCGCCTTCCTCAACAAGCGGGAAGTGGCAAGCCACTTGGCGTCCAGGCAAAACCTCGCGAATCAGCGGCTCCTCCGCTTTGCAGCGATCCTTAGCCATCGGGCAACGCGGGTGGAAACGGCAGCCAGATGGCGGATTGGCTGGTGAAGGCACATCGCCCTTCAGGATGATCCGCCCGCGCTTAAGCGCCGGATTCGGGCGCGGAATCGAAGATAGCAGCGCTGCCGTATACGGATGCAGCGGCTTGTTGTACACTTCCTCAGTCGGTCCGACCTCAGCCATTTTTCCTAAGTACATCACGCCAACGCGGTCAGATATATGCCGAACAACGTTCAAACCGTGCGCGATGAACAGGAACGTCAGCCCTAACTCGCGCTGCAGGCGGGCAAGCAGGTTAAGCACCTGGGACTGAACCGATACGTCCAGGGCACTGACCGCTTCATCGGCCACGATGAACTTTGGATTCAGCGCAATCGCTCGCGCGATACCGATCCGCTGCCGCTGGCCGCCTGAGAACTCATGCGGGTAGCGGTTACGACGGTTAGCGTCTAAGCCAACAAGCTCCATCAGCTCCACAACACGGGCTTCGATTTCTCTGGGCTTCATATTGGTATGAACTTTAAGCGGCTCCCCGATGATGTCGCTGATAAGGAAACGTGGATTCAGAGAACCAAATGGATCTTGGAAAATAATTTGCAGATCCTGACGCAGGCCGCGAAGCTCCGAGGAGCCTAGCGTATGAATGTTCTTTCCAGCGTAGATCACTTCGCCATCGGAAGCGCTCTGCAGGCGGAGAATTACCCTGCCAAGCGTTGATTTACCACAGCCGGATTCACCAACAAGGCCGAAGGTCTCCCCTTTTTTGATTGCCAGGGAAATATCATCAACCGCTTTAACCTGGCCGACAACACGACTGAGCAGCCCTTTTTTAATGGGGAAGTATTTTTTGATGTTTTTGACCTCTATTAGCGTCTCATTAGACAGCTGTCTGCTCATACTCTAACCTCCCCGTGCGCAATCGCCGCTCCTGCAGGAGACACAATCGAGTCGCCCCCATGCTCCTCATACAGCCAGCAGGCCGCCTTGTGATCCTGACCCAGTTGGAAAAAGCCTGGCTCTTGCTTGCGGCAAATGTCCATCGCGTGAGTGCAACGAGGATGGAAGCGACATCCGGTCGGCAGCTCATTGATTCGCGGGATATTGCCTTTAATCGTATAGAGCTCCTCACCGTGGCTATCTTCAAAACCAGGTATCGACTTCAGCAAACCGACCGTATAGGGATGGCTTGGTTTCGCGAAAATTTCATGGACGGAGCCTTCCTCCATAATACCGCCAGCATACATGACCACGATACGATCCGCCATCTCGGCGGCTACACCCATATCATGAGTAATCATGATGATAGACATATCGTTGTTCTTTTTGAGCTGTTGCAGCAGGTCCAGAATTTGCGCCTGCACAGTTACGTCAAGCGCCGTCGTAGGTTCGTCCGCGATCAGCAGCTCTGGCTGGCATGCCAAGGCAATCGCGATAACAACACGCTGGCACATACCGCCGGACAGCTCATGGGGATACTGCCTAGCCCGTACTTCAGGAGATGGAATTCCCACCTGGCGCAGTAAATCAACGGCCGCTTTCATCGCCTCTTTATCCGATTTGTTCTGATGCAGTCGCAAGCTTTCGGCAATCTGCTCTCCAACCATAAATACCGGATTGAGCGAGCTCATGGGATCCTGGAAAATCATCGCAATCCGATTTCCACGGATTTTGCGCATCTCCTCCTGGCTTTTCGTCGAAAGCACTTCTCCATTAAATTTGATGTCGCCTTCCAAAATCATACCGCCGGCATAGTCAATGAGCCGCATGACAGCAAGCGAGGTTACGCTTTTTCCGCTTCCCGATTCGCCTACGATACAAAGAGTCTGGCCTTTTTCCAGGTCGAACGAGATCCGATCCGTTGCCTTCACGATATCTGTGTTCACCAGGAATCCGGCGGTCATTTGGTTGACTTCGAGAATTTTGCGCGCCATTGTTCCAGCCTCCTTGGGGAAAGATGCATCTTCTGACGGGGATCCAGAGCATCGCGAATGCCATCGCCGATGAAGTTAACCGCTAGTACAACGATGAAGATGCAAAGACCGGGATAAACGCCCTGCATCGGATCAATAAGCATGAACTCTTGAGCTTTGCTGAGCATCTGGCCCCAGCTTGTATCCGGCGGCTGAATGCCCAGACCGAGATAGGAAAGACCTGATTCCGCCAAAATAGCGCCTCCAACCATCAATGTTGCGTTAACGATAATCGGGAAGCTTGCATTACGCAGCAAGTGACGGAAAATGATGCCCCAGCTCGATACGCCGATCGCCTTCGCCGCTTCCACGTACTGCATCTCGCGCAGCTGCAGGAAGGTGCCGCGGACGAGTCGGGCGACGCCCATCCAGCTAGTAAAGATCATAATCAATATCATGTAGGTGAACTCTGAGCCAAAAATAGCAAGAATGAGAATGTTCAGGAACAGAAGCGGCACGGAATACATGACGTCGACTGCGCGCATAAAAATAACATCAATCCATCCGCCGAAATATCCAGATATGGCTCCAATTAATGTGCCAATGATGACAGCCCCTGCGGCCACGGAGAAACCTACCGTTAATGAAACCTGCGAGCCATAAAGCAAGCGGGAGAAAATATCACGGCCCAATTCATCAGTCCCGAGAATATGGCCATCTACGAAGGGTTTTATGCCAGCGCCCATCATATCCGTTTTCGCCGGATCAAAAGGAGCAATCAGACGGGCAAATATAGCTAAGATTACAAATATCATAAGTGTAATCAAGCCAATCATCGCGTAGGGGTTTCTTCTGAATTTCCTCCATGTCAGCGCCCATGGACCTGGGGGCCTCTTGGCCTTGCCGAGCTTAGTAGCGGGAAGCTTCGCTTCGTTAGGTGTATGCTCCAAATTTACGCTCATGCTTTGCCTCCCTTGCCAAGCTGCACGCGTGGATCAACAACGGCATATAAGATGTCAGCAACAAGATTGCCGATTACGACAAATACAGCGCTAAGCAGTGTTATCGCCATCAAAACCGAATACTCTCGAGAATTGGCCATTTCCACAAACAACCGTCCCATTCCCGGCCAGTTGAAGACCGCTTCCGTGAGCGCAGCTCCTCCAACAAGGATGGACAAATCCAAGCCAATAAGCGTAATGACCGGGATAAGGGCATTGCGTAAAGCGTGACGGAACACAACCTTATTTTCTTTGACTCCTTTGGCTCGCGCTGTACGAATATAGTCTTGTTCAAGCACTTCCAGCATGCTGGCACGAGAGTACTTGAGATACCCGGCCAGAAATCCAAGCGTCAAAACGCTTACAGGAAGCACTAAATGTTGAATTAAATCCATCATATTTCCTTCTTTGCCCATCGTGTACATATCCGATAGAGGAAGCCAGTCCAATTTAAGAGAGAAGAAGCTTTGCAAAATAATGCCGAACCAGAATGTCGGCATCGCAAACCCGACATAGGAAATAAACGAAGCCGTCTGATCAGACACACCGTATTCCTTGGTGCTGTTGTAAATGCCCCAAGGTATCGCAATAATGAGCGAGAGTATCCAGGCTACGCTCATTAATATGATCGTATTTTTGACGGTAGGCCAGAGAATCTCTCCTACTGGAATATTGTTCTTGAAGGTAGTGCCAAGATCGCCAGTGACAATATTGCCAAGCCAATTAAAGTACTGAATAGGAATCGGGCGGTCCAGGCCAAGCTGTTCCGCTCTAATTTGACCTGCTTCTATAGATAGTCCAGGGGATAAAAAGATTTGAGTCGGTCCTCCAGGAGCAGCGTGAATAAGCCCAAATGTAAACACAGTAATGAGAAATAACACTAAGACAGATTGCAACGTCCGTCGAATAATATACTCGCCCATAAGGCTGCTCCTCCTTAAGTAAACTGGGTAGCCGGCTTTGCGCTGTGCAGAACCTGCATTCAAGATGACTGCTGTCCGGTTACGCACAGGGCAAAACCGTCTCTGTTAGCGGTCAAGATCGAGAAAGTAGAAAGGAGGAAGGACGCTGCCCTTCCTCCTCGTTTTTGTGAAGCCAACTGTTGAACTTGTTTATTTAGCGTCCTCGACCCACCATTTGTTGACGCCGAAGAAGGCGCCATATGGGAGAGCAGCTACAGGGGTGTCTTCTGCAGCAAATTTGACGCGTGGTCCGATTACTTCCGGCGTACCATACTGGTAAAGGAATACATATGGCAAGTTGGTTGAAATTTGCTGAGCGACCTGTTTGTAGATTTCTTTGCGCTTCGCTTGATCCGTCGTGGAGTAACCTTCAATCCATAACTTATCGAGCGTTGGGTTGTTATACCAGCCAGAGTTTTGACCATTCGGCGGGAAATACTTCGCCGAGAATACGGACTCGCTGTCAGGATCTGGGCTGTTCAGAGACCATGCCTGCAGGGCTGCCTGGTATTTACCAGGTGTAATATTCTGCTCGATCCACGAGGAGAAATCGATACCCTTCGTCGATACTTTGATGCCAATATCCTTAAGGTTGTCTTGGATAACGGTGGACACTTGCTCGCGGCGGCTATTGCCAGCGTTATATTGCAGTTCGAACTCGAACTCAACTTTGTTTTTGTCGACGGTACCGTTGCCGTTTGTATCTTTCCAGCCGTCTTCGGCAAGCAGTTGCTTCGCTTTTTCAACATTATAGTCGTAAGCAACAGCATCGGCGCCTGGATCAGCCCATGTTCCCGGCAGGAATGGAGCATTCAGCGCTTGGCCTGTGCCTTTGAGAATGTTGTCAAGCATGCCTTGGCGGTTGAGCGAGTAAGCGATAGCTTGGCGGGTTTTTTCGCCGGTGAATGGGGATTCCTTGCCGCCGAAATTCATTTTGTTGAAGTTGAAGCTCATGAATTCATACAGCGGACCCGGAGCCAGCAGAACGTTCAGTCCTTTGGATTTAACTGCCTCTACCGAAGTGACCGGGATGGCGCCAACGAGGTCTATATCGCCTTTAATGATGGCTTGAACGTTCGTATTCTGATCGGCGTATACTTTGTGGATGACTTTCTCAATGTTGACGTCATTCGTATCTTTGGCCCAATAGTTGGCATCCTTATCCAAGATATTGTATTGCTTTTGTTTCCACTCCGTCCATTTCCAAGGACCATTCGACACCGTTACAGCAGGATCTTTACCGTAAGCATGGTTTTGAAGTTCCTTGACCGGGACGTCCTTCAGGATGTGAGAGGGCACAACCGCCGTAACAAGGTTATTAAGGAATGGAGCAAACACCGACTTCATCGTAATTTTGGCCGTTTGGGCATCAACGACTTCAACCTTATCCACTTTGTCAAAGGTGCTGATTCCAGGTGAAGCGGCCACAGGATCTTTGATCGTGTTGATATAGAAGGCAATGTCTTCCGCTGTTACAGGCTGGCCATCGTTCCATTTGGCGTTAGCCTTAAGCTTCAGCGTGTACGTCAAATTGTCAGCTGAAATCTCAGGAAGACTTTCCAGCAGAGACCAAGGCTCGGCGACTACATCCCCATCTTTGTTGTAGTCCAGGAGATTCGCAAACATGAAGTAGGCAACATCGCCTGAAGAAGTGTCAGCAATATAGAGCGGGTTCACCATTACGATATCGGTGAAAGTTCCGACCGTCAGCGTGCCGCCCTTTTTAGGACCTGCCGTCTCTACTGCGCCAGCGTTGTTCGCTGCAGCAGCATTGTTTGCTGCACCATCATTTGTCACCGGCGTATTTGTGCCTGCACCAGTGTTGTTGCTACCTGCGTTGTTGCCGCAGCCTGCTGCAATGACGCTCATAACGGACAAGCCTGCAATCATGGTTTTCCACTTTAACGATGAAGCTGCCACTCCACATTCCCCCTTGGCTCTAGCCATACAAGTGTTTTTCCGGTCTCATTGTAGCACCTTTTTTAATGTTAGAATATAGATTCGTCTGAAAATAATTAAAATTTTATTAATTGTATATTTATTCATCTAAACCTTTTATGTAGGATAACGCTTTCACTCTTGTCACTGTAAGGTTTAAGGCGCTTTTTAATCGACATAGTTTTATGTTTTAAGTATGCGAAGTTTAGGATATTCAAGCAAAATGTCAACAAAATTGACGTTTTATTTTCGTTTCGAAACCGAATTATACACTAGTATAAAACGAGTATAATTACCATTACTATTTTGCATATTTTTGAATTTTCATTGTAACGCTTTAACGCAACATATAATTAATACGTTAACATAGTATTGTAAATCTCTTTCTATAATTACCCTATAATTTACATGATGTGCCATTAACCTGAAGCTTAAGACCTACTGTTTTTCCCCTTTTATATGTCTTCAGACGGAATCCGATTATACATTCAGACACAAAAAAAGACCCCGTACAGGGGTCTTAACTCGAGTCATTTCTATTCTAATTTAGTCTATTACCGGGACAAAATCGTCTCAAAAACGCCCCTGTCGATCTTGCGGACGAGCGTAAATAGCAGTTCCTTCGCCGCTTCATAGTCCTCAATATGCATGATGGAAGCTGCTGTATGGATATAACGAGCCGGCAAGCCGATGACTGCAGAAGGAACGCCGATCCCGGACAGATGAACCTGCCCAGCATCCGTACCGCCTTGCGAGAAATAATATTGATAACGAATGCCGTTATCCTCGGCTGTGTCGCGGATCAGCTCCACCAGCCCCCGGTGTGTAATCATGCCGGGATCCTGCACACGCAGCAAAGCTCCCTTGCCAAGCTGGCCCATCGCATTTTTATCACCGGTCGCATCGGCCGCAGGACTGGCGTCTAGCGCCAGGAACAGATCAGGCTGCACCAGATTGGCTGCCGTGCGCGCTCCACGCAGGCCGACTTCCTCCTGAACGGTGGCTCCGGTATAGATCACATTGGGATGCTCGCTTCCCTTCAATTCCTTGGCCAGCTCCAGCGCCAGCCCTACCCCATAGCGGTTGTCCCAGGCTTTAGCCATAATCTTTTTCGGATTCGCCATAACCGTGAAGGGACAAACGGGTACGATCGCTTGTCCAGGGCGGATGCCCATCTCAAATGCTTCGTCACGGCTGTCTGCGCCGACGTCCAGGTACATCGTCTTGATCTCTACCACCTTGCTGCGCGAAGCGTCATCCAACAAATGAGGCGGTGTTGAGCCAATTACGCCGATAACCGTACCTTTGTCCGTCACAACCTCCATGCGCTGCGCCAGCATCGTCTGAGCGTTCCAGCCGCCGAGCGTTACAAATTTCAGCATTCCGCTCTCTGTAATAGACGTAACCATAAGGCCAACCTCGTCCATATGACCGGCTACCATAATTCGCGGTCCTTCTTCATTGCCGCGGAATACGCCGAATACACTGCCGAGCCGATCGTATACGAGCTCATCGGTGCTCTGCTTCAGCTCCGTCTCCACGAACTGCCGAAGCTCCCGTTCCTGCCCTGGAACGGCTCTCATTTCCGTAATCTTACGGAACAGCTCCATTGTTTCCTGATTCATGCTATTAGCTACCTCCTGGCTCATCTAATGAATACAGTATACTGCATGAGAGCAGGTGAAGCCAAAAGCAACGCCGCTTTCCCGATCGGTTACCCATGGAGCAGTTGCTCAACGGCTGGAAACAAAAAAAATCCCGCCTCAGCGGGATATATCAGTTAAAATTATGGTGCGGTAGAGAGGACTCGAACCTCCACGGGCGTACGCCCACTACCCCCTCAAGATAGCGTGTCTGCCATTCCACCACTACCGCACATTTGTAAAGTTAAAAAACTGGTGAGCCATGAAGGACTCGAACCTTCGACACCCTGATTAAAAGTCAGGTGCTCTACCAACTGAGCTAATGGCTCTTAAGGAAAATGGTGACCCGTAGGGGATTCGAACCCCTGTTACCTCCGTGAAAGGGAGGTGTCTTAACCCCTTGACCAACGGGCCATGATTGCTTGTCCAAAAGACATTTCTTAAATCAACATGAATGATCTTAACACAGCACAATAATCAATGCAAGCATTAATTTTCGAGGGCACCAATCAATCCATAAAACAACCGGACAAAGAAAAAAGACCATTACGGTCTCTTCTTCATCAAACTTAAAAGAAGATGGCGGAGAGAGAGGGATTCGAACCCTCGCACCACTTACGCAGTCTAACCCCTTAGCAGAGGGTCCCCTTGAGCCACTTGGGTATCTCTCCAAACTGGCTCCCCGAACAGGACTCGAACCTGTGACAACTCGATTAACAGTCGAGTGCTCTACCAACTGAGCTATCAGGGAACATTCAAAACAAGTCTGACAAAGACTAATTTATCATGCACGATTAGCTGTGTCAAGCGCATACAAGCCTAGTTTGCCACGGCATTTTCCGCAGACGTATCGAGCTGGATCTACCTTGCGCTTGCGCGGGTATTCCATCCGGCAAGAGCCGCAAACGAGCTTATACCGATAAGGCAGTGAGCGTCTTGGGGACTTGTCGGGCAGCGGACGGCAATATCGCGAGCCGCCAGAACGGGCGAGCCACTCCTTGAAATCCGCATCGCGATGGCGATATCCTCGTCCAAGCAGATGCAGATGGTAATGGCAAAGCTCATGTTTGATGATTTTCTCCGTTTCCTCCACACCGTAAGCCTGGAGCTGCTTGGCGCTGATCTCAATATTATGAGACTTCATGAAGTAGCGTCCTCCCGTAGCTGACAATCGACGGTTGAAGACGGCCTTGTGGCGGAACGGAAGTCCGAAGGTTTCCACTGAAATTTTTTCCACCCATGCTTGCAGCTCTTTGTCCTCCATATCCATAGACAAGCCCCCCTTTCCCCTTGAATTGTAAAGGCATCCTGGGCTACACTGTCAAGTAGACAACCGTTCGACTGCGAGAGGAGTACGATGTTTCGCCATGCCTACTATGAAATATGTCCTTTTTCAACACGGGGCGCAGCTTTCCCTCGTTGAAATGCCCCATTCACACGCCTACCAGCTTTCCGCGCTCAACCTGCGCTTGCACAAGGAGCTGGACAAGCTGACGGCCGAGCATGTGCCGCCGCTGGCGCGCTGCATCGCCGAATTCTCTCCTGCCGAGCTTCATGAGCGCGCCTTGCCCGTACTGAACGGCCTGGATTACCTCAATGAGCTTGAGGAAACGTTCAAATCCATTCAGGAGAAATCATATCCACTGATCTCCCTGCTGACTGAGATCCGGGCTTTGCAGGCTCAGCTTGAGCAATGGTATGAGGAAGAATACGAAGGTTAAGCAGCCCCAAGATGCTGTGGGACCTGCACGCTGGGCTGAAGCTCCCCATATGCTGTTGAATCCATAAAACAGCAGAAGGGGGGAGGATGCGCATGCCGCAATGGCTGAGCAACCAACTGATGCGAGCTTTCCAGCAAAAGGATCTCCGGCAGGTTCGGCTGCTGAACGATTGCTGGTTTTTTTACCGGACCAAGGAGGACGCGAAACAAAGTCGCCTGACCGCCCAGCAAGATCTTTGATTAACCAGCATGGCCCTTTTCAGGCGCCATACCGGCTATGGATCGCCTCATCGCAAAGAGGGCGTCCCTGCAGCAGATCGTTGATCTGCTTAAGGGACGCCCTCTTTGTGCAGGCAGCTTCGTGCTCCATTAACTTCGCGCCATCAGCTTCACAGCTTTAGGAAGGCCCGCGCATCGTTAGCCCTACACGACCCCTTTTAAGATCAATATTCAGCACCCACACGGTGACGACATCACCGACGGAGACAACATCCATCGGATGTTTAACAAATTTGCTGCTCAGCTGGGAAATGTGGACAAGACCGTCGTTTTTGATGCCGACATCCACAAAAGCTCCGAAGTCGATGACATTGCGCACCGTACCTTGCAGCTCCATTCCCGGCTGAAGATCCTCGATTGCCAGCACATCTTGAGAAAATACCGGCGCCGCCAGTTCCTCGCGCGGATCACGGCCGGGACGCATCAGACTGTCCACGATGTCACGCAGCGTCGGCTCACCAATGCCGATTACGGGAGCCAAAGCCGGAATGTCCGCTGCGGCCAGCCCCTCGCGGACCGCCTCACTGCCGATCGCATCCAAACTGTGCCCGAGCTCACGGAACAGCCTGTCCACAAAGCTGTACGATTCCGGGTGAATCGGCGTGCGATCCAGCGGATTGGCGGCTTCCGGAATACGGATGAAGCCGATGCATTGCTCGTAGGTTTTGGCGCCGAGACGCGGAACCTTTTGCAATTCCTTGCGGGAGGTGAAGCTCCCGCTTGCATCGCGATGTTTGACGATATTTTTGGCCGTTGTTGCGTTAATGCCGGCCACATACGACAGCAGCGAAGCCGAAGCCGTATTGGCATCAACTCCGACATGGTTAACCGCCGATTCTACGACGCCGCCAAGCGTCTCTCCAAGCCGCTTTTGGCTGACGTCATGCTGATATTGACCAACGCCAATCGCCTTCGGCTCGATCTTCACGAGCTCGGCCAGCGGATCTTGCAATCGGCGGGCAATCGAGACTGCGCTGCGCTCCGCTACATCCAGGGAAGGGAACTCTTCTTGAGCAAGCTTGGAGGCCGAGTACACGCTCGCGCCCGCCTCGTTGACGATAATGTACTTCAAGCCGTCTCCCCGCGTACGGATCAACGAGGCGACAAAGCTTTCCGTCTCACGTGAGGCTGTCCCGTTACCAATGACCAGAAGCGTCACTCCATGTTTGTCGATCAGCCCGTTGATTATACGCTCAGCTTCGGCCACTTTGTTGTTCGGCGGAGTCGGATAGGTGACGGCCACGTCGAGCAGCTTGCCGTTCCCATCAACAACCGCCAGCTTACAGCCGGTGCGGAAGGCGGGATCAACGCCGAGTACGATATGCCCTCTCACCGGCGGCTGCAGCAGCAGGCTGCGCAGATTGGCCGAGAAAATGCCGATGGCATGCTCCTCCGCTTTTTCCGTTAGCTCGGCACGCACCTCGCGTTCGATGGAAGGGGCAATCAAGCGCTTGTACGCATCCTCGATGACAGCGTTTAGAGTCGCCTTAATCTCAGATGCCGTCCCTTGGCGTAGCGTATGGCGGCTGATGTAGTCGTGAATCCGGTCTGCCGGAATCTCAAGAGAGACGCGCAGCACTTCTTCCCTTTCGCCCCGGTTGATGGCCAGCGTCCGGTGCGGCGGCAGCTTGCGCAGCGGCTCGCGATAATCGTAGTACATCTCATAAACCGACTCTGTTCCCGCCTGGCGAGCCTCCGAACGGATGCCGCCCTGATCGGACGTGAACTTGCGGATCCATGCCCGGATACGGGCATCATCAGCAAGACCCTCGGCTACGATATCCATCGCTCCCTGCAGCGCATCCTCAGCAGAGGCGACGCCGAGCTTGTCGCTTATATACCGCTGGGCTTCTGCCAGCGGTACTCCTTGCCTTGGCTGGGAAAGCAGCCACTGAGCCAGTGGTTCCAAACCGCGCTCGCGGGCTACGGAAGCGCGGGTTTTCCGCTTTTGACGATAGGGACGATACAGATCCTCGATTTCCTGTAGCTTAACAGCCGCTACAATCGATTTCTCCAGCTCCGCCGTCAGCTTGTCCTGCTCGCCTATTAGCCGAAGCACCTCACGCTTGCGATCCTCGAGATTGCGACGGTAAGCCAGCTTCTCCTCGATAGAGCGCAGCTCGTTCTCATCCAGCTCACCCGTCATCTCCTTGCGGTAGCGGGCGATAAATGGAATGGTATTACCCTCATCCAGCAAGCTTACCGCTGCCTTGACCTTACCTAGCGGAAGTGCAAGCTCTTGGGCAATGCCCTTGACGATGCGCTCCTGCTCGGCTGCCTTCTCGGCTGGCGTAGGTGTTGCAGCTCCACCTTCCGCTTTGTCTACTTGCAGAACTCCTTTTTCCTCCATATGTCGCATTCCTCCTGTAACCAGCAAACAGCAGCGTCCCCCAAGTCACGGCAAAACGCTGATCTGGCTTGATTTGAGATGAGTTGAAATAAAGATGCTTCCAGTCACCGCTCAGCCGGCAAAAGGAAGCGAAAATGATCAGCTCAGACGCACGTAAGGGTTATTGTTCATCTCATAACCGATCGTCGTCTTGGGGCCATGCCCGTTATAAACGGTTACATCCGGGTCCAGCCGGTACAGCTTGCTACGGATCGTATTGTAGAGATCGGCTTCACGTCCGCCGGGAAGGTCCGTTCTACCGATAGACTGTCGGAACAGCACATCGCCGGAAAATAGATCCTTCCCATGCAGGAAGCTAACGCTGCCGGGGCTATGTCCTGGCGTGTGCAGCACTCGGAACTCGAATCCAGCAAGCTTCAGCCGCTGCCCCTCATCAAGCGCATATTCGGCAGGAGCTGTCGTCAGCGGAGGGGTAATATCACTCCAGCGCAAAGAACCGTTGAGCGCTGGATTGGTCAGCCACTCCGCCTCCAGATCATGCACATAAACCGGACATTCTGTCGCCTTGCGTACCTCGTCGACCCCGCCCATATGATCCAAGTGGGCATGGGTAAGCAAAATAGCTTCCAGCTTAATGTTCCCGCTGGCGATTCGGTCCAACAGCTTCTTCGGCTTCATGCCGGGATCGATGACGACCGCCTGATTCGTTTCCTCATTGAGGAGCAAATAACAGTTGGTCTGGATCGGTCCAAGGACGAACGACTCCATTCTCATCGTACTCATCAGAACGAGGAAAGGAGCTCTCGCAGCTCACGGACGATTACGGCCTGATACTCGGTTCCTTCTCCATAACGCCGCCCCATCTCCTGACGGGTGAGCGTCAGCTTGTCCTGGTAGTCCGCCGCATTGCGGTCCTGATTTTCCTGTTTGAACTGCGTCATCGCCTCTTGAACATGCTTCGGACGAGGGCCCCAAGTGCCGAGTACATGGCCGCCGGTGTCTGCCACAATAACGACTGGAACTGCACGTCCGCCCATCGTCAAGAATTCGTCCATTGTATCCAAATGATCCTCCATAATGAGCACCTCAACCGGTAATCCACTATTCTCAAGCGCACGGAAAACGACCGGAATATTGCGAACGACATCACCGCACCACTCCGCCATCAAAATCAGCACCCGCAGGTCATCGCGATTGTTCAGTTGCTCAAAAAATTCGCGATCCCCTTCGCTAGACCACTGGTACTGCTCCCCCCAGCTGTCGAAAGCCTCCTGATTTTTCGTCATACCTTCCCGGAATTGCTGCGGAGTAATGCCACTGTTCAGCTTATTCGCTACGTTTCTCGCCATGAAATACCACTCCTTAATTGAATTCGTATCCTTCTATTGTAACAAAAGCCGTGTACAGGTCTCAATTAAACGATCGAGCTGATGAATCTTACAAGGACCGTAAGATGTCAACGGTATTCTATCACAGCGCTGCCAAGGGATACCATAGATTGATTGTACAAGACAACAGGCATGGAAGGACAATCCCTCGCATAAAAATAGGGCAATGATAGGACAAGAAGGGGGAAACCGCATGAGGACCATTATTATTACGAAGCGGCAGCTTCGACTAGGTGGGCTGGTTGCAGCCGTCGTGATTCTCGCTTTAGCTTGCTGGGGTCTTTATCCCAAGGAGACCGCTCAGACCTCTGCATCGGCAATGTCACAACAGCCGGACAGCGGATATGTATACGAGATGGTTACGGGCGAGTTCAAAACGACGACGCGCGGCGGCAAGGAGCTCGAGGTTTACCAATGGAGCCCGAGCACACTCGTTGTGCCAAAGGGAGAGAAGATTACGCTGCGGATCAACGGCGTGAACGGGGAATCTCATCCTTTTACGATCAAGGGGCTAGGCATCAATGGCGAGGTTAAAAAAGGCGAGACGACCGAGGTCAGCTTCGTCGCTTCCAAAGCTGGCACCTATCCTATCGTGTGCCAAGTTCATACCGATCTCAATCATAACGGACCAATGGTCGGGTATATCGTCGTACAGTAGATCGTTGCGCAGCCAATTGTTCTGATCGCTCTATAAGTGAAGCCAGCCTCTAATTCCTTTTAACAGGAGAGAGGCTTTTTCGTTTGTGGCTCTGAGGCAGCACCGCTGGCGTGACTGGTGGTGGGATTGGTGGCGGGATTGGTGGCGGACTGGCCCGCTGTTGCACTTTGCTTTTAGCCGGCATATACATGTTGGGAATGAAAGGAGTGGGCTTCATGAATAAACCGCCAGCCAACAAACATCGGCCAGAACTCCCTACCGCCCGGAAAATCCGACGTGCATGCAGCAATGAGCTGTATCGTACCGTAAAGCGCCTCAAAATCTTTATTCCTAAAGATAAGATCGAGGAGGCGGAGAAGCTTTACACAAAAAAGGTAAGCTTAAATATCATTTTTGTTCATGAAAATCATGACAACCGTAAAAAGCTTTGCGAATGGTGGGACGCAAACGTCTGCGACGAAATCGCAGAGTTATGGGAAGTCGATCCCGCCCGCTTGCGCGAGGCTTTCCGGGATGCTTTTGGCGGCTGAGCCGCCCCACCTGCGCGAGGCTTCGGGGGTATGCTTGGCCGCTGATCCGCCCCACCTGCGTGGGGCTTCGGGGATGCTTTTGGCGGCTGAACCGCCCCACTCCCACGGGACGTTAACGTGTAAGTAGATGACGGCGTAACCACCCCCGCCCCCTCTCACCGCTCGGCGCTGTGACTACTCCTGCTGCCTCCACTTGGCCAAGCTCCGCTGCTGCTGCTGCAAATGCAAACAGCAGCAGCCAATACAAGCCGTATGACATATCCACGTCAACAGCAGCATGCAGCAACAGCGTAGCCACGGGCAGTGCATAGAGACGAGAACCAGCAGCAGCTGCGTAAAGCAGCGTTACGCCAAGACCAGCGAGCAGCAAAAAGCCAATAACTCCACCGGTCAGCAGCATATCCAAATATCCACTATGCACTTCAGAAGCTGCATACGGGTTGGACTGGAATAATCCGCGCAGCATTTCCCACGCCTTTGCTCCATGGCCAAGTAGCCACGATTCCTGAAAAGCGTTCCAGCCGTCCTTATACATACTCAGCCGAGACATCCCCGTAGCTAGCGCGCTGTCTTCCAGCGGATTGAACCGTCCCCTCCCTCCTGCACTCAGCATACTGAGTGTTGACGCATAAGCCAGCACGCACATAGCTGCAAATTCACTCCATCTTTCGATACTCTCTGGAGCGGCTCGCTCCAGAGAGACCTGTTTCAGCAAAAGAACCGCGCTCGATCCGAACACCAGGAGGAGCAACAGCACAGCCGTCATCCTCTCATCCATCCCTATGATGTAATCCCCGCCGCGTTCAAACATCCAAGCCAGCCCTACCGCAGCAATTGCGCCAGGACAAGTCCAGAGAACAACGCCGACCCAGCGTAGACGGCTGCCGCGTGGAACAAGAAGAAGCCCTGGCACGACTGCTGCCAGCAGAACGAGTCCGGCCCCTCTCGATTCAGTCAAAATCAGTACGGTCAGGCAAGGCACAGCGAGAATCGCCCCGCTGAGGCGCAGCAGCTGGCTGTGCGAGCGGACAAGCAGCAGCCACTGCCAAGTGAGCAGCGCTACGGCAAAGGCACCGAGCGAGTTGCTGTATTGAAGGTAACCGGCGAGCCGCGCTCCTGAAGCGCTCAAGCGGATGTCCGTTGTCCTTAGCATATAATCCGGCCCATTGATCCAACCGAACCAGATGGCAAGAGAACTCCCGACTGCATACAGACAAAAGAGCTGCAAGCCGTAACTAATAACCGGCAAAGGCAAGCCTAGCGGGCGGATTCCATCTGCGCTGGTTTTTTCAGAAAAAACTGTCTCCTCAGCTTGTCGCACAGCCAGCTGCCTATTCAATAGTAAGAGGAATGAGGCATAGGCCCCCCAGCGAAGAGCTTCATCCAAATTTCCTTGCACCGTTACTGGTTTGGTTAGCAGACCAATGGCATAGAACAAGGATAGGCCCAGGCACAACCAAGCAGATGCAGACAGCATTATGCCAGATCGCTCAGTCATCCCGTCGCCCTTTCGACGCATGACCATCATGCCAGATTGCCCGGCCATCCCGCCTCCCTTTCGACGCATGACCATCATGCCGAGCAAACAGACAGCGCCAAGTACAGTCAACAGCAGCGCAAACACGTACCCATCCTGATCAAAAAACCATCCTGAGCTGCGGAAAACAGCACAAAGAATCCATGCGATGCCCGCTGCCTGAACCACAGCAACTATCTCTATCTGTTTCCGCCTCATCCGGCTTCTTTTCCCTAATTCGGACAAACGCTGTAATGCTCTCAGAAGCAATCTCTCCATCCCTGCACCGGCAGCCCGTGTATCCGCTTACGGCTCTGATGATAAAAGCTTTGCCGCAATCGGCTTAGCTTAGACAGCAGAATGGTCGGTCGCCTCAGCTCGTCCCTATAAATACTAGCGGATTGTGCCCTGAAACTCTCTCAATAGCGTCTCTCAGATCCGTTACGCTTGGAAATCCTCCATTTTGTCGAAATAAAAATTTCTCAGGTCCGTATGTATGGCCGCGCTTTAATTGATGCACAAACGAAGCTCAAAGCGCCTTAGATTCAAAAACAATTCAGTGCCAATAGCCTGGCCTATATGGGATTGGCTCTCTTAAATAATTAAGGGGCCGTCCCTGCGTCATCGTTAGATGACGCAGGGACGGCCCCTTTCTATCTGGCTTGTATTATTACCATTCTTACGCGCAAAGAGGCAGCTTAATAAAGCTAGTTACTCGGCTCGTCACTCTCTGCAATATTACCGTCTGCAGCAAGGCTGCGACGTGCCTGATAGTACTGCTTCATCTGCTCATGCAGCACAAAAGCCCGCAGCTGACGCGCCCCCTCGACGGTCAGATCGCTCATGCGCGCTCCGTAGCTGAGAATGCCGCCGGCGTCCTGACGCCATAAAATTTCTAGCGTGCAAGTCAGCTCAAAGCCAAAATCAAGCACTGCACCAATCGTTCCGTGGCAATTCAGTTCCATACCACCGGTAGCTCGGAAACCTACGCCCTCAAGACTGATATTGGATACGATAATCTCGGCGCGTGCAGCTTTCTCACGGCGAGTACGATCCTCCTCCTCAAGAACGTGGAGATCCTCCTCATCCATCAGCTTGACCAGCTTCTGCAGCAGCACCTCGTCCAAACCTTCATGACGGAGTTCATCGGACCAGCGGTAGCGGAGCAGATCGGCCCGGCTCGGATCGTTCTTCAGCCTATCATCCTCTAGCACCAGCCTACCCGCGCAATTGATCTCCACACGGGGGTGAACCCTCTTCTCATCCATAAGGCGGAATCTCTCATAGGGGAACAACAACGCCAGCGATTTCGGCCTGCGCCCGATCACTCGTGTTGACATGCGATAGCTACCGGATGGGGAATTTACGGTCAGCCAGATCGGATCCCCCAAGCGGAATCGGTCAGGCGATTCAACCTCTATTTCGATCAGATCTCCTTCGAGCAATGTAAGCGTGCCAGGAGCGGAAAGCTGCTGTTGTTCCACAAATGCACGACTGCCCAAAAGCAATGCAGGTATAAGTGTTGTCTCGATTCCGTCTTCCGGATAAACGGCCCGTTTACTCTCTGTTTCTTGAGCCGCAGACGATGAATCAGGCTGCATCATTGTTGGTCCTCCCCAATCCGTAATAACCTTGCTAAACTTCGCGGATAATCGTCAGATGCAGCTGGTCCCGCAGATCCACCTCGTATGGCTCCGCAGGCACAGTCCCGTCAGCCTCGCGGATAACCCGCACGACCGGGCGATGAACGGCGACCTGAAAATTGCGGGCAACTACACAAACCTGCCCGGAACTAAGCACGACGCTGGTCGATACCGGATACATAGAGATATGACTGCAGAACAACCGTACAAGCTCCAAATCGAAATAAGTGTTCCCTGCTGCGAACATGAATTCAATTGCTTCCGATGGCGTATACCGCTTGCGGTAGGGTCTGGACGAAGTCAGCGCGTCGAAAACATCCGAAATAGCTACAATCTGCGCGTATTCATGAATCTCATTCTGGCGAATGCCGCGCGGATAGCCGCTTCCATCGTATCTTTCGTGATGCTGCAGCGCACAGTGGGCGGATAAAAGCGATAAATCATGCTGTTTCCGCAGCAGATCGTAGCCATCGGTCGTATGCCGCTGCATGATCTCCCTCTCCTGCATGGTAAAGGGTCCCTTTTTGTTAAGTAGCTCGCGCGGCACCCTGGTCATACCGATATCGAACAACATCGCTCCCATGCCGAGATCCTCAAGCTGATTACGGTTGTAACCCTTGGCGATGCCAATAATGCCAGCCAGCACCGCCACATTGACTGAATGATGGAACAGATACGAATCATGGGTGTGCATTTGGCTGAGTCCCGCGAATATATCTTTACGTGTCATGACATCGTTCAGAATCTCATTGAAAACAGCACGAAAAGTTCTGCCCATCTCCGGAAGCGCCGCTCTGCCCTTGGTTCCTGGATGGTCCATCTGTGTCGCCATCAGTTTATGGATAGCCTCAGCAGCATTTTTTCTCGTATCGTCACGCAGAGTCTCATTTGGCTCTATGCCGTCTGTAAGCGCATCCTCGATATAAACACTATCGATGCCAAGATCCTGCAGCCGCTGGATGAACCGTTCGCTGAGAGGCATCCCAGCGCCCAAGAGCACATTTCCATCCTCGCGAAATATCGGCCTTGCCAGCTTCTCGCCGGGATTGATCCGGTTCAATTGTACTTTTCTCATTACTTGGGCTCCACTTTCTTCGTACAGCCCCGAAGGCACAGGCCTGGTTACGCCTGTTCCTATGATGAGCTGAATGTGCAATATTTGGTTCTATTCTATCAAATGGTTCGGAGTCTTGTCATGCATTTGAGGGGGTCGAATGTCCCTATTCGGTAATCAAGCCCGCATTCGGCCGACAATACAGTTGCGGCCATTGTTTTTGGCCTCGTACAAGGCCGTATCCGCTTCTTGAAACAACTCTCGCAGATAAGCCTTGGGGTCCTTGATTCCGAGCGGGCTCTGATTTTCTACAGACAACACGCCTAGACTGATCGTAATTGAAAGAGACAGTCCCGGCGTGCCGGTTGCAACCTGATTCGACTCCACGCCCTCTTTGAGACGCTCGGCAAGCAGCTCCGCTTGAACCCGGTTCGTATGCGGAAGATAAATGGTAAATTCCTCTCCACCATACCTAGCCAGCACATCCGAACGGCGCAACATACCTTTAACCGCATCCGCAGTTGCCAATAGCACCTCGTCTCCGATCAGATGGCCATAACTGTCATTGATTCCTTTGAAACGGTCTATGTCAAAAAGGATAATTGCGTACGGAATTCGATAGCGCATATTCGCCACCACCTCTTGCTCCAGACGCTGCATAAGAAAGCGCCTGTTATAACAGCCGGTCAGACTATCCGTCGTGGCCAGCTCCTCCAGCTTGAGATTAGCGTTGAACAGCTCCTCTTGAATTTGCACCAACTCGCGGTTACGCAGCTGAAGAATTTCGTTCTGGCGATGTTTCTCTTCTACAAGATACCGGATTTCCGTTATATCCTGGAATGTTATGACCCTGCCAAGCAACTCCTTGTCCGATGTTAATATAGGAGACGCGTCCATCTGAAGATGGCGGACCGATCCACTTAAGGGACTATCCGCAGGCTCTATCCTGATCTCCTGGACGACTCGTTCAGGCACAATTGAGTTATATCGGTGCAGGAAAGTTTCTGACTCCGACGGCAACACCTTCAACGAGCGCAAATACGCCCCCATATCAAAACGGTCACCGCTCTTTACAGATAAATAGGATTGCAGCGACCGATTGCCTTCAAGCACTGTACCTTCGGCATCAAGCACCATCAATCCTGCCGGAGTGGAGTTGGCAATGTCCTGCTGGGCAATCCGCACAATATCAAAAACACGGTAACGATGAATAGAGATACAGAAATAAAGGGCAGACATAGTCAAACCTAGCGAGGTAATACCCGCAATATCGGGGAAGCGCGCGTCGAATACAACGTTGAGAAGCAAATCAATCCAGCCAAAAAGTAGAAAAAGAAGCAGTCCTTTAAGTGCCATGCTGACCTGATTGCGGTGGCGTGGAGTTGTTCCTTCCAACATAGCCCGGATGATGCAAGTTATCGATAGAATGCAGCAGACAAATAACTGGCCGAACATAATCCAGAAGAGAGGACCGAATTCACGATCTACGGCGACTCCAAACTCGGAGCTTACAAATAGATGGTAGGGATTGGCCAATATAAGTACAGCGAGCACCACGGTCGGAACCGCCAGCAGCAGCCATGTTCGACGCGTAAGCAGATAAGAGCGGCCGGTAAGGAAATAGATAAAGATCAGCCAGCCGAACCCCTGCAGCGACAAGGCGGAGAAGGAAATAGAAAAGAAAAACAGCTGCGAGGAAACCCGATCCGTCGTATAGATCAAAAATTGAGAAGCGGGCCATAAGAGCATAAAAAAATGAAACAGCAAATACACCTTATGAAGGCGTGTTATTGGATTATAAATAAATACATAAAAGAATAGGCCGAGCATGAAGACAAACAAAATGAAATCAATCCAAATCCATGACTCCAAGCCCTTCACCCATCCCTGCAACATCCATTGTCTTCCATTATAGCATAGCCTGTAAGCAATGACAGCAGGGATTGGGCTCTGGAAAAGGATAAAATTCCAACTTTTAGGTGGAGCTAGTTCTGAGCTGGCAGTCGTCCTGCCGCAACCAGCATTCTTTCAAAGGAAGGATCCAAACCGAGCGAATCCCGGTAGCGAACATAGTCCAGCCATTTTTGCTGCTGCCGCTCGGTCGAACCGCTTCGGCCCTGTCTGCGAACAGCGCGAATGAGCAGATTTTTGGGTGTATGCTCAGGATCAATAAACTCCAACATCTGAGTTTTGTAACCAACAGTCTCCAGCAGCGCTGCGCGTGCTGCATCGGTAGCTAGAGCAGCGAACCTTTCCTTGAGCAATCCATGGTCCAACAGTGGTGACAGCGTCTCATTACGAATTTGCCGGAACGCCTCGTGCTGGCAACAGGGAACGGACAGGATAACCGAGGCATCCCAACTGACCGCCTTGGCTAATGCCGCATCAGTCGCGGTATCGCAGGCATGCAGCGTCACAACCATATCAGCCTTGTCCAGTCCGCCGAATTGACCGATGTCGCCTACTTGAAAGCTCAACCGATCGTAACCAAGCCTGTCCGCCAGCCCCGAGCAAAGCGCGATAACATCCTCTTTCAAATCGAGGCCGATCACACGAATTTCCCGCTTCTGCTCAATCGCTAGAAAATGGTAAAGCGCAAAGGTTAGATAGGACTTGCCGCAGCCGAAATCGACAATCGTAATCTCCCTATCTGTCGGCAGCTCCCCCGCCACATCATTCACCATTTCCAGGAAGCGGTTGATTTGACGGTACTTGTCCTGCTTATCCGCCTTTACCTTGCCATCCTTGGTCAAAATGCCAAGCTCCAACAAAAAGGGCGGTGCCTCCGCCCCATCAAGCAGTCGCTTTTTGTTGCGATTATGCGCCGCTATCCCATCCTGAGGTTTACTTGTAGGCGGCTTGCGCAGTAGCGCAGCTTTGCCTTTTTTATTCAGTAGAATCTGTAGGTCAGATTCCGTAGTTTTGACGAGCGCCTGCCGATATCCGGCCTTCAGCAGCCCAGCCATCCGTCCAGCCGCTTCCTCCGGGTTCACATTTTCATGCAAAACCTTCGTTTTATAATGCAGCTCGAACTGATAGAACAGCCCTGACTTCAACTGCACCGGACGTACGATCGTGCGCGGCGGCAGTTCTTCCTGCGCGCTCTTCGGTCCGCTGAAGGTCGCCTGTAGCAAGGTCCCCTGTCCGATGGCATCCACCAAAGCCTGTTCCCATTGTTCCTGTGCCATATCTGCCTTGCCCCTTTCCATGATTAGCAGCAAGCAAGGCCCCATGCCGATTGTGCGGCTTGGGGCCTCGTCCACTATTGCTGTGTATTAAATAAGTTGAACTTGGAAATTTAACGGTGGAACTCGCTGCGCGAACCAAACCTTCATCCGATCGCTGTTGTAGTCTGATTCCTTGATTCCTACCCCTGTTAAGGGGGGAATCCGCCTACAAAGGCGAACGCGTTGCTTCTCCAGAAGGCTGGTTCACTCCGCTTCCACGTTCAATTCTTAGTTCCTCTTATATAGGCATCTTTATAGCTACTCTTATGACTGCGTCACTTCGCCTTTGTTGGAGTGTGCCTTGGCGGGCACTGACTTCGCCGCTTCCAAAAGCTCGCTGCGGCTCAGTCCGCCGCGCTCCAACGCTACATCCGGCAGCGGCAGCAGGCGGTTATAAAATTGGTCGAGCTCGCCGGGCTGCAGTTGCCCGTCATCTTGCAGCTCGTACCAGAGATCCTCGGCTTGAGCGTACTTGCCCTGCTCTTCCCGCCAGCCAGCGACGAGTCGCTTCGTAGCGGTTGGAAGCTCATAAGGCAGAAGCATGCGAAGCTGTTCCTCAGCCGTGTCATCCGGGCTCGGCTCCGCTCCCAGTGAGGAGATCCGCAACAGCAGATGCAGCGATTTTAGCCTGGATTGAAAAGCTGCCGGCTCCCGACCCAGATCCCCCTGCAAATCGGCTTCTTCCTTAAACAACAGAGCAAGTGCGTGCAGCATCGCCGTGTCCGGCTCTCCGGATCGTGACATCATGCGGATCAGGTCCTCTTCGGACAGACTTCTCAGCAGGCGGGCATTCATCCGAAAATGCTTATCCAGCAGCTCCTCGATAACCTGCAGCGCCTCTTCTTGCTTGCCGGCCTTCCTGAGTCCAAGAAGGGAGCCCGACACCTGAGCCATCTGCTCGATCATACGCATGATATAATCCCGCTGGAACAAGTCTATTCCTCCCCTTCATGCCCTCTGTCCGTATCGTCTCAATCAAACATTCAGCTCTGTCTTCAGCCATTCCTCCAACAAGGAGGCTAGCTTCTCTGGCTGTTCCATCATGCTCATATGACCGGCACCTTCCAATACTTCGGTCCGAGTCCGGCTGCCTTGGGCCGCAAATACCTTCGCCGGAGGAATAACCGCATCCTCGCTGCCCGCCACGAGCAGAAGTGGAATCTGCAGCGATTCCAGCACCGAGCTGCGATCTGGACGTTGCTTCATGCCAAGCGCGGCTGCAGCGGCATCGGCTGCCGCAGTACCGTAGCCGATTTCTTTGGCGCGACTGATAAGATCGGATTCTAAGTTGGATGGAGCGAACAGCTTCGGCACAAGGCCGTCGACGAACGACACGATGCCGTTGTTCGCCAGGGCAGCAGCAGCTTTTTCGCGTCCTTCCTGCGCCTCAGGGCTATCCGGCATAGGCGTCGAGTGGATCAGACCGAGTCCGGATAGCAGATCCGGATACTTTTCCGCTAAAGCAAGCGCAGCATAACCACCCATGGAATGCCCCAGCAGTACAATATTGTCGGCCTCGATAGCCGAGAGCAGCTCTGCGATATCATCTGCCAACTGCTCCATCTGAAGCACTCGATCTCCGGCTCCTGATGAGTTGCCATGGCCACGAAGATCCGCCGTGATAATCCGGTAGCGCGGCTCAAGGAGCGGCAGCAGTTTTTCCCAATAGGCCGAACTACCGCAAAAGCCATGCAGCAGAACGAGCGTCAGCTCATGTCCAGAACTCTTGCCCGTACTTCTTCCATTATCACGATATGCCAGATCGGTGCCTCCAGGCAGTGTCAGCCGGCGGTTAGCCAAAGAACGGTTCGACATGCTGCATCATCCTTTCCATCCCTATGCTTATTGATTCAGTCGTCATTAACGCTGCGAACCCGGAATCAAACTCTCGCGCGGTAAAACTCCATCCACCGCATCAGGCCAAACGACAACAGCGGCATCGGCAATTGTGCGAGCCATGCCCAGCACCCGGTAGAGACTTGTCGTCTGGATAATCCAATAAGGCTTATGGCCCTGTGTGTTGACGACTGCGGCGACGCTGAAGTCGCCGACCGCAGGTAGATGCTGGCCAATCGCCTGGCCCGGCTGTAACGGTCCGTTGCGGACGAGATAAAGTCCAGTCGACTCGGCACGGCCCAGACAAGCGTCGATCGCGATGACGCAGGGTGCTTCATTTAGCGTGGATAGAATTGGACTCACCTGCTCCGAATCGCAGGGCTGCTCCAGCGTACCCACGACACGAGGGAAGCCAAGCTCGGTTAACAGCGAGCCGACCAGAGGACCAAGAGAGTCCCCGGTTGAACGGTCGCTTCCGACACATAGAAACACGACCTCATCCCTCGATGGAAATTTGGCCGCGATCGCTTCAAAAAACGTTTGCAGGCCAGCCTTGTCCACGCGTGCCCATTTGGCGACCTCTTGGGTCCGGTTTAATCTTGTATCCCGACTCATGGTCAGCAACCTCTTTTGCCCTGCAGATTTGGTTAGTCATGCGTTTTGCATTTTCCTCATGCCTATATTGTAACGGATTCACTGAAGTAGATTCAATTTATCAGTACGGCTGGCAAGCAGAAAGCCGTCGTTCATGGTACAATGTGAACGAACGCTTCAAGCAGAAAGCATTGAAAGCTGCCGGCTGGCGCCCCGGAACGGGCCTCAAGCTTGCAATAACGCACAGGAGGGCTCCATGCCAGATCTTAATCAGCCTACCCAGCAAAACGTGGAATTCATGATTGAAGAAATTAAGGTTAAGCTCCGCATGGCGACTGCAGCTGCGATGCAAGGATCTTCTTTTGGAACAGACAACTATGAGGACATTCGGGATCTATACGAGGTAGTGGCCTCCAAGCCTTCCTTCAGCATCTCCGAGGTGGAAGCACTCGTATCGGAGCTAGGTAAGCTCAGAGCGGTCCGCTAAGGGACTCATTTAGGCAGCTTCATGGCTGTTGACACATTTCGCCGCAGCCTCCTTGGCTGCAAAAAGGTACCCGCAGCAGCTGCGGGTACCTTTTTTTGAGCTAAAATTTGATATACGGGATGAACCATCCCGTACTTGTCGCCGGTAATTAAACTGCAGCTTGCTCAGGCTCGCTGGATTCCTCCGTAGCAGAAACTTCTTCCGCTACAGCTTCAATCGCCAGACGGACCGTAACTGTCTTCTGCTCTCCGCGAAGGAAAGTAGCCAAACGCTCCAGCTTGTCAGCCAGCTCGGGACCAGTCAGCGCCACGTTCAACTGGTAGCCGAACTGATCGGCAGGAAGTTTTTGCTCACGGGAAGGGAGAGAATAATCAGCGCCGCGATCTCCACCAGCAACTTGGCTGCCAGCGAGTTGATCCGGGTAGAACTTGTCGGACTTGTTCACGACACGCTCGTAAATCCGCAGCTTCTTGAGCAGCATATAATATTGAGCAGAGTGCTTGAAATTCCAAGCTTCACGAATATCTTTAAGTGTGTAGTCGGTCTTCCAATGCTTAAGCTTCTCTACCTGTTCATCAGAATCAAGTTTAAGAAAATCCTCGAGCGGCATAATTTGCATCGTGCTTGTTTCCCCTCCAATTAGCATATCGAATGTGGCGTTAATCATATAATTAACGTTTATATATAAAAAAATACCATAAATAAGTTCATTGCACAATTCATTTTTTTAAAAAGTAATCATTAAAATGAACAAGTTTTTAGCCAAGCACCGTCTCATTACTGCACATTCGTAAAAATCAATACGAGAATCTGTTCATTTTCTGTAAAAGTCGACACTCGTTAGCATCTTACGACAATTGAACTGCATCAAAAGCACAAAAAGGCGGCGTAAAACACGCCGCCTAATCGTATGGAGTTTTATTTTGCAACGGCAACCTTCTCAAGATTCGATGCCTGCAGGAAGCGCTGGAAGCCGGCGCGGCCTTGTTCCGTCAGCTTATACACGCCTGCATCATTAAGCACCTGCAGGAACTTATCCCCCGCAGAAGCCTGGACCAGGTTCAGTGCATCGACATGGCTAAGACCGCCCCCGCTTGCTTTGAGCAGCTCATCCATCCACGGCCCATGCTGAGACATCGTGGAAGAACCGGATTCTACGGCCTGCTGCCAAGTCATGGCGCCTTCCAGACAAGCGGCAATCAACTCCATCTCCTGCTTCAGCCTTCCCGGCAGAACGGCAAGACCCATGACCTCGATCAGCCCGATGTTCTCCTTTTTGAGATGATGAAGCTCGCGATGGGGATGGAAGATGCCCTCGGGATGCTGCTCGCTTGTACGATTGTTGCGCAGCACCAGATCGAGCTCGTAGGCTCCGTTCCCGCCGCGCCGTGCCACTGGCGTAATCGTATTATGTGGAATGCGTTCACTGCCCGTGTCCGTAAAAGCAAACACATCGGCTTCAGGATCGCTATAACCGCGCCAAACATCCAGAATCTCTCCTGCTGCTTGCTGCAACTGCTTGCGGTCCATGCCGCTGAGCCTAAGGACGCTCATCGGCCAATTGACGATGCCGTAAGTGACGTCAGGATGGCTAGGATGATGGAATTCCGCCTCTACCGGCGCCGTTTGCATCGGGAAGACATAATGCCCTCCCTGGAAATGATCATGGCTCAAAATAGAGCCGCCCACGATGGGAAGATCCGCATTGGAGCCGACGAAATAATGCGGAATCTGCTCTGTGAACTCCAGCAGCCTTCCGAAGCTGTCCCGGCTAATTGTCATTGGCGTATGCTCTGCCCGGAACACGATGCAATGCTCCTTATAGTACACATAAGGCGAATATTGCAGGAACCAGGCTTCTTCGTTCAACAGCATGGGAAGAATACGGTGGTTCTGGCGGGCGGGATGATCCGCCCTTCCTGAATATCCCATATTTTCCTTACAGAGCAAACATTTAGGATAGCTGGCGGGAGGCATCGTTTTGAGCAAGGCAATTTCCGCAGGATCCTTCTCCGGCTTCGAAAGATTGACCGTAATTTCCAGCTCTCCATACTCCGTCTCATGTTTCCAGCTCTGGTTGAGCGCTACACGGTCCATGCGAATGTAGTTGCTGTCCACGTTGAGATGATAGAACCAGTCCGTAGCCGCCTGCATACCCTGCTTGGCCGCCGTCAGCGCAAAGCGCGCCTGCGTCTCGGAAGGGCGAGGCATGAGCAGCCCCATGATGCGCGCATCAAGTAAATCCCGCTGTGTCACCGTGAGGTCTGGAAGTATGCCTGCCTCTGCTGCATAATCCAGAAGCGGAGCCAGCAGCTCCGGCATACCAGGCAGCTCGTCCTGGGATAAGGAGGTTTTATCCACTCTCATCGAGGCGGATCGATCTGCTGCGGCCGCCCAAGCAGGCGGGTCCAGCAGTCCTTGCCTCCAGACAGTTAGCTCCTCTGCGCCTGAGAGCGGGGCGGTGAAGCCGAGCAAATCCATAATCGCGTTGCGAGCAGCGCCAGCATCGAGCGGCTCCAGCATGCCTCGCTTCATTGCACCGAAGACAAGCTGCTCGATAGCCTGAAGCGCCTCTTCGGAAGACGGCGCGGATTGATGCGTTGTCATGGGGTATAGCTCCTTTCTAGATTGAGCAGATCCGGGGACATCCAAGGAGGTCTGCCCACGGCTCTTGCACCAGACATGTAACGCCTGGGTTAGTCGTTGTAACCTTGCGGACGGGACTGATGCCACGCCCAGGCGGACTCAATAATCCGCTCCAGGTTGCTGCGATGCGGATTCCAGCCAAGCTCAGCGCGGGCTTTGTCAGAGGAAGCGACGAGCACGGCAGGATCGCCGGCGCGGCGGGCTTCGATGACCGCTGGAATGTCGCGGCCAGTGATGCGACGGGCGATCTCAATAACTTGCTTAACGGAGAAACCTTCGCCGTTGCCGAGATTGTAAATCGCGCTGTCTTCGCCACGGCGCAGACGTTCTACCGCGAGGATATGAGCATCCGACAGATCGCTTACATGGATGTAGTCGCGTACACAGCTGCCATCCTCGGTCGGATAGTCTTCGCCGAATACGGAGATATGCGATCGCTGGCCGAGCGCGGTTTGCAGGATGATCGGCACCAAATGCGATTCCGGGCGGTGATCCTCGCCGATCCGGCCGCTCTCATGGGCGCCAGCGGCATTGAAATACCGCAGTGATACAAAGCGGAATTCATGTGCGACTTCGTACCAGCGGATCATTTTTTCCATGGCAAGCTTCGTTTCACCGTAAACGTTCGTCGGCTGTGTGCGGTCCGTCTCACGAATCGGTACGCTGTCCGGCTCGCCGTAGGTAGCAGCGGTGCTGGAGAAGACGATGCGCTTCACGCCAACACGGTTCATTGCCTCAAGCAAGCATAATGCGCCGTACACATTGTTGTGATAGTATTTGCCGGGCTCCTTCATGCTCTCACCAACGAGCGAGCTAGCAGCAAAATGGATAACCGCGTCGATGCTGTTCTCACGGAAAACGCGGTCCAGCACTTCTTCATCGCGCAGATCGCCCTCATAGAAGCGACCTCCAGTTACCGCCTCGCGGTGGCCCTGTTGCAAATTATCGAGAACGACAACCTCTTCTCCTTTTTCCAAAAGCGCGGCAACCGTATGTGAACCGATATATCCGGCTCCTCCTGTAACAAGAACTGCCATCAGCACTCTCTCCTCTCTCAAACTTATCTAGTAAACTGCCTTACGATCATACGATATTCGACAGAGCTAGCCTACTGTCCGGGGAACTAGACTACTAGTGCTGCGAATGCCGATTCCGTGAAAATTGAGCAGTGCGCTCTCGCCCTTCACGGCCGCTTGGCTCATTATTAAGCCTGGATCGGAGCATCCAGCTGGGAAGCGCCGTCTCCAATTGAGCAGACGTAGAAGTCAGGGACAAGGCCAGTCACTCCGGTATACTGGGCTGCAACTTCCTCACGGAAACGATCCACGCTGTCCTTATGGACAAGTGATACCGTGCATCCGCCGAAGCCAGCTCCCGTCATGCGCGAGCCAAGCACGCCAGGTACTTTGCGGGCCGCATCGACCATCGCGTCAAGCTCTTTTCCCGTTACTTCGTACAAGTCGCGGAGGGAATCATGAGAATCGTTCATGAGCTGGCCGAAGGTGTGTAAATCGCCTTTTTCGAGCACGCTTACCGATTGCAGCACACGATCGATCTCTTCGACCACATGCAGAGCGCGGCGGCGTACCGTCATGCTTTCGATCCGTCCAGCCTCGGTATGGAACTGCTCCGGCGTCAGTTGGCCCAGCAGTGTTAGCTCAGGATAAGCTTCCTTTAGTTCCTCCACGGCTTGATCACATTCGCTGCGACGCTCGTTGTACTTGGAGTCGACCAGTCCGCGACGCTTGTTGGTGTTGCCGATGACCAGAACATACTCTTCGGATTCAAAAGGGACATGACGGAACTCAAGCGTGTCGCACATGAGCAGCATCGCCTGATCCCTGCGGCCGTTCGCCACGGCGAACTGATCCATGATGCCGCACTGGACGCCGTTGAACTCGTTCTCGGATTTTTGCGCCAGCAGCGCAAGCTCAGTCCGATCAATGGGATGGCCTCCCTCAGAGAGCAGCGCGTAACCGGTCAACACTTCAATAGAAGCGGAGGACGACAAGCCTGAGCCATTCGGAATTTCACCGTGATAAAGCAGGTCATACCCCTGTGCAGGTCCGCGGCCGCTAATTTGCAGCTCGTTAACGACACCTTTGGGATAATTCACCCAGTCATCTTCTTCACGATATTCAATTCCGTCCAGCAGCACCTCGCCTTGCTTGTGTGGGAAGTTAGTAGAAGCAAATCGTAGAACGCGGTCGCCGCGAGGGCGAAGAAGCAGCGTTGTGCCAAAGGTAAGCGCTGCTGGGAACACGTAACCGCCGTTGTAATCCGTATGCTCACCGATCAGGTTAACCCGGCCAGGAGCCTGATAATACCGGATTCCTTCGACCTCTCCACCAAACAAAGTAAGGAACTGTCCCGTCAGCTGCTTCAGATCCGCCATGTTGATCATCCTTTTCTTCTATATATTTGGGCATGCCGATAAGCTCGCGCAATCGCTTCCATGCTTGAAAATCTTTTTACCGAGTTTAGTGTCAGTATACTCCCGGGTTTGCTTACACGGAATGGCATGATGTGAACTGTATATGGATATTTGTGACTTCTTCTGTTCGGGGGAGCGGAAATTGGATACAATTTTGCTAGAGATGAAGAAAGCGGTGACGCCAATGAAGGAGTTCTACTACCGGGTCGCGTCGAGCCCGGAGGCAGGAAACGGAAATGCTTATGAGGTGCTTTACGCCGGCGAAAGCCAGACGCGGCCCGGCCATCGGCTCGGCCCGAGGGTTTTCGATTTTTATTTGCTGCATCACGTTCTGTCGGGCAAAGGAGAATTTACAAGCCGCGGCGTTGTCTACCGGCTGGAAGCCGGTCAGTCGTTTCTGATTGAGCCGGAGCAGCTGGTCACCTACGCCTCTAATCCCGAGTACCCTTGGGCGTACCGCTGGATTGCGTTTCGAGGACCGCTCGCCGGCGAAGCCGTGGCGGCGTTCGGGAACAACTCCCCTGTTGCCGACACCGGGCGAAACCGCCGCCCCGCCGCCGCTTTGCGCAGAGCGATGGACTATTTGAAACAGCCTGCCGGTGCGCAGCTTGGCGCCGCCGGATGTTTGCAGCTGGTGCTGGCCGACATTGCCGCCTCTACAGCCATTCGAAACGAGCCAGATCGATCCGGGGGAAACGACGAGGACAACGGACTCGTCAAAAGCCTGCTTCGCTTGCTGGAAACCCAGTATGCGGAGCCGATTACGATGGAGGGTCTCGCCGAAGCACTGGGCTACAGCCGGGCTTATTTGTCCCGGGTGTTCAAGCGGCAAATCGGCGTAACGCCGGTTTCCTATTTGCTGCGTCTGCGGATTGACAAAGGAAGGCTCATGCTGCGCGAGCGCCGCACTCTGACCGTCGAGCAGGTGGCCTCCAGCGTCGGACTGCAGGACGCGCTGTATTTTTCCCGGCAGTTTCGCCGTTTCTACGGCGA
Organism: Paenibacillus herberti; assembly: GCF_002233675.1. GTDB lineage: Bacteria > Bacillota > Bacilli > Paenibacillales > Paenibacillaceae > Paenibacillus_O > Paenibacillus_O herberti. The sequence continues at coordinate 229,567 of NZ_NMUQ01000004.1, forward strand.
ATCGCCGAGCGAATACCGCGAAGCGGTTTGGGGCGGGTGACGGTTTGTCCGCTTCCTGATGGGTTTGCTAGAATTGAACCCTCTAGACGAGACGCACAGCAAAAAGCCCCCTTCCATTTATTTGCAGAGGGGCTTCCATGCTTGAAAAAGCGCTTTGATGCTCCCGAAATAATCTAACGTCTTAATAAAGTCGCGGCGGCTGATCCTGAACGGTAAACTCTGATGTTCCTCTAAGAATATACACGGACATAATCAGTTTGGGGTTAAACAGACTCGCATTATAAAGCTCCAGCTTGTATAGGGTCGTTGTCGGAACGGGGACATTCAAAATTGTGACGGCATTCGAATTAAATTGGCTGTAGGTGACACCTGAATTATCGCTAGCTTTTTTCAGCCAAGCATAATAACCGTTCACCCCTGTCTTAGGATTGCCGTTAATGTCCACCCACTGAATTCTGAGCCCGGCTAAATTGTTGATTCCCTGCCCGTTGTCCGAGATGCAACGGTTCGGCACATAGCCGCACCCTATACGGTTGCCGTAAGGGCGGTATCGTGGATTATAATTCATTGTACATCTGCTCCTCTCCTTGAGTTTCTATTACTCTATGCAAATAGGATCATAGATGGCAGGGCACTACTTAGGTACCTATAGAGGTAAATGAAAAACGTCCGAATAATTCTGCGCTGTGCAGGATCATCGGGGCGTGCTTCTCCTCTCGATTTGAATGGAATAGGGTTTGAACTCGGCTTTCGTGGGCAACGCAACTTTTTTTTGTACGATTTATCGTATAAAATTCGGTTTATAGCCGCCTCTTTTCAACACTTTGTGTGATAAAACATACAAAGCCGAGCTTTCGTCGCCTATGCCCAGCCATTTTGAATGATTTATCGTACAAAATCTAAAAAATCAGCTCGGCCCGAATGCATGTTGGGTGAAAAATCATACAAAATGTGCATGCCCACATCAATATGAGACTGACTTGGTGTTACGACTTAGGCCAATCTAAGCCGCAGTTGCCCCGACAAGGCTGAAACAGGCGAAGGGAGCAGTTCCTGCTACTGCTTCATGATCGCTGAAACAAGCAAAGGGAGCAGCTCCAGCTACTGCTTCATGATCGCTGAAACAAGCAAAGGGAGCAGCTCCAGCTACTGCTTCATGATCATCGAAACCACACTGCGCTTCCAGCGAATTGCCGGGCTCCTTCCGTCGTTCGAAAACTCCCGGAAACCTTCTGTTTGACCCCCTCCATTTTTCTGAATTAAGACTTCTCCGTTTCGTTACGCATCAAGGACGATGCAACGCCATCAGCCAATATGGTACTGGCGGCCAAACATACTAAGGGGCCGTCCCTAAATCATCTAAAGATGACTTTTGGGACAGCCCCGTTCTTTGTATATGAGCAGTTGCAAACCGCTGTTGCTCTACCATTACCTTTTTGTATTAGCTACGAAAAATAATCTTTCTTGTTACGCCCATACCAGGCTTAAAAGCGCCTGCCGCGAGCCCGTCTCTTCTCCTGTGGAGCTGAACATGCGCTCCGGGAACTGTCCGCGCACCGCCTCAGCGGCGCTGGACAACTGCCCCTCCAGCGCTGGCCGCTCGCTGTCCGGCACGCCGGCCGCAGGCAAATTGAGCCGGAGCTGATCCAGCAGCCCCGCCGTTATGACCGGCCAGGCGGATTCACCGCCGTCATCTATCTGAACGGCAGCTCCAATCGACGCCGCGGGCACAGCTAACGCGAATACGCCTTGGGCGCCGCTTTTGGCGACGATACCTTGTTTCAGCAGCACGGTTGCTAGGCGTCCCTCGCCTTCGACCATATCCGGCCAAGCTTGCATCGCAGCGGCGATTCTGGGAGCTGCCGACAGCGGGTCCGCCGCGCTTTTATTCGGCGAAGCGTCTCCCAGCCTGGCATAGGCGAGCGCCAATCTGGATAACGGCATGCGGAATACCGGTAGGCCGCAGCCGTCTATAGCCCGCTCGATCGAGGCCGGCTGCAAACCCGTGTAAGCAGCAACCGAGCCCAGCAGTTGGTCCTGCAGCGGATGGCTGAAGTCCGTGTACCCTTCCAGCGGCCAACCCATCATTTTGCAATAAGCCAACAACCCGATATGCTTGCCAGAGCAAGTGTGGTACAGCTTACGCGGAATCGCTCCTGCTCGCATCGCCAAATCACGCTCGGCCTGACCAAGCGGAAGATCCTCATGGAAAGCAAGCTGCTCCTCACGAACGCTTGTCAGCTCCAGCATCCGCTCCAACAGCTCAATATGCTCCGGCCCGCCACGATGCGAAGCCGATAAGAGAGCGATGGCTGCTTCAGGCAGCCCGTAATACTCGATAAGGCCGGCTGTTACCCCTGCGGCAGCTTGTATCGGTTTGGCAGTAGAGCGCATGAATACCATGACTTCCGGATTCCCTGCTGCGGCGAGCACCTGGGAATCATATGCTGCTCGAGTGGATACGATAGCGACATGGCCGGTATGAATGTTTTCGGTCCACTTACCCCGGCTTGTGCTAGATAGCGGCATGCCAGGTGAACGATGCTGAATAGATTCCATCTTGTGTCAAGCTCCCTTTCGCTTTCAGCCTATGTAAATACCTATATATAAAGTGTTTTTCCTCAGGTAGCAATCCATTATACCAGTCCTCAGCATATCTTCACCACCTGCCCCCAACGTTTCAAGCCCCTCAAATACGTTTAATCATCATCAACAACGACTAAAGGAGATGAACGGTTATGGCAAACGAAACAGTCAAGGGTAGCGGCGTCACAAAAGGGATTCTGATCGGTGGAGCAATTGGTGCAGCAGCAGCGCTTCTCTTTGCTCCAAAAGCAGGTAAGGAGCTTCGCTCCGATATTGCCCGTAAATCATCCGACGCAACGGATTACGCCAAGCGACAAGGTACGTTGCTAGCCGAACAGGCCAAGTCTACGGCAGTAGTTTGCGGCGAGAAGGCTTCCGCTATCGGCTCCAAGGTGCAAGAAATCGCCATCAAAGCCAAAGATGCAGCTCTAATTCATCAGGATGCCATCAAGGAAACGGCGGCAACCGCAGTAGCTGAGACGAAGGAAGCCGTGGCCGAGGTAAAGGATCATGCACATCAAGTGACCTCCGAAGCAAACCGCCATATCGACAACATCAAAAATGAAGCAGCCGAAAATCGGAACGATGCCATGAAGTCGACCAATTCCGTTACCGGCTCAAACTTCTCCAACTAAGGAGCAAACAGGATGAGCGACCGCGATAAGGAAGCTACCCCTCTCAGCGACGGACAGGCTGGCACCCCGCATCGGGATGTTGAGGATGCACAGAACGGGTCCATGGTTCAGGACGAGCAAGATATGAAAAGACTCGGTAATGACATGGAGCGTGTTCAAACCAACGCTGAGCTAGAAGAAGAGGGCTTGGTGCCGGATCCAATTCAAGAGTAATCGGTTTTTTTTAGCCTATGAGTGCAGCCCCGCCTTCATCTACGGATGAAGGCGGGGCTGCTGCCTGTCCAGTCAGTAATAAATAACATACGTCATGGGTCATATTAACTTCAGGAGCTGATCAATGATGATTGACCATCACACAGGCAAGTTGTTTTGGCCGCTTACGATGACCCATGTAGAGGAATATCCCGCCCTGCAAGGCCAGGAAAAAGTGCAAGTCGCCATCATCGGCGGCGGCATGTCCGGCATTAGCTGCGGACTCGTGCTTGCCCGCAGCGGCATCTCCGCTTGCGTCATCGAGCGCGAGAAAGTGGCGGGAGCAAGCACTTCGGCCAATACGGGCCTGCTCCAATTTTCCAATGACGTCATGCTGTCAGAGCTGGTCGAGCAGATCGGCAAAAAGGACGCTGTCCACTTTTACCGGGACTGTGTCCATGCTGTAGAGCAGCTCGCTCTTGTAGCCGGCACTCTTCCTGGCGAAACGGGCTTCCGTCGACAGCGCAGCTTGTACTACGCCAGCTCTGAGCAGGATTTGCCAAGGCTGCGTCAGGAATACAAGTTGCTTCATGAGAATGGCTTTGCCGTCGATTACTGGGAGCCGGACGACATTGCCTCCCGCTTCCCGTTCCGCAAGCCCGGCGCGATCGTTACGAGCGGCGATGCTGAAGTGAATCCTTATCAATTTGTTCAGGCCATGTCCCGCGCCGCAGTTGCAGACGGACTTCTTATCCGCGAGCATACGGATATTGTGCGTCATTCATCCGGGGAAGGCGGCAAACATCGGCTTGAGGCAGCCGACGGCTCCGTCGTGGAGGCAGATCATGTCATTTATGCCATCGGCTACGAGCCGGAGGAGTTACGCGGCAAGCTGGTCAAGGCGGCGATTAATCGATCTTTTGCTGGAGTGACCGGAATTCAGCAGTCGCTTGCTCCTTGGCATCAGGGGATGATGATCTGGGAGACGGCCCGCCCCTATTTGTACATGCGCACAACAGTTGATGGACGAGTCGTCATTGGCGGACTTGATGAGGAAAATCCCCATCCTGTGCAAGGCGAGGCGGCGCGCCAAAAGCGCATCGACAAGCTTTCGAAGCAGCTTGCCGAACTTTTCCCTATGCTCGACAGCAAATTGGACTACGAATGGAGCGCAGTATTCGGCGAATCACGGGACAATCTGCCTTTTATCGGCCGCGATCCATCCCTTCACAACGTCTACTACTGCCTCGGCTATGGAGGTAATGGAACCGTCTACAGCATGATGGCCGCTCATATGTTACGCGATCTCATTCAGGGAGAGAGCCATCCGCTGGAGAAAATAGTCGGTCTGACGCGTCCTTCGCTGACAGAGGTTTAGAAATGTAACCGCGGAACTCGCTGCGCGAACCAAACCTTCTTCCGTAAGGGGAGAATCCACGCTCCCTACTCCACGTAAAAAAGCGGAATCATCACCCTTGGGGGCGCGATTCCGCTTCTTTAGTTGAAGCAATTGTTTTATAAAATAGTCGTTGCACCGTTGGAGCGAAGAATCGTCTCGGCACCGCTAAGCGCATCGTCGGTCGGACCGTCTGCAACAAAATCGGCGTCGGAACCGTCCTCACGCTCTGCAACTACAACGATGTTACCTTCCGAGATGGCATCGCGGCAGCGCTCGGCATCATTTTTATTCAAGCCGAAATCCTTAAAAATATCCTCAAACGTCGTATCACCGCCGCCCAAAACACCGCCTACCACTACCGGATAAGCTCCGCCCAAATAGGGAGCTACACCAGTACCGGACACCGTACCTCCGCCCATCGGGGCAGCTCCTACAATTAAACCGTCTCCCGGAATGTAGGCTCCGTCTCCGCTTCGGGCGTCCCGAATTTCCTGCAGCTCATCTGCGTGCACATCCGTATCCGCTTCAATGAAACGCACGGAATCTCGGTCGCGTCCTACCACTTTGATCTCATCGGGCGCAAATCCGCCCTCCCGCAACGCCTGAACGGCATTCACCGCATCCTTCTGGTTGTCGAATATCGCAATTGTTTTGCTCATGGTCGTTCTCCTCCTTATTTAAGTGCTTGTTCAAAAAAGTCGCCATTGGGCACCGAGAAGGTTGTTTCTACCTCACTATGCCCAGCCCATCAGCCCGGCATCCATTAGAACATGGGGATGATGTATTTAATTAAGAAGTACAGTACACCGAAGAAAATAATGATGTATGCCGCGTATTTAATGAATGTTGATGCTACCAGGCTGGAATCCGATCTATGCTCCACATGCCTTTCCTCCACTTGCACATTCCGATTTTCCATGATCTTGACCTCCTCTGGATTTCATTGCTTAATGCTGTATTACCCTTGCTTTTATAGAAAAAACCGATTTCTGGAATTAAAAAAAAATTCTATATTTACGTTGTTTCAGACGTTTCAAGAGTTCTCTGGTGGGTTATTATCTACTTATGAACTTATATCAACTAAGCTGCTAAGACACTTAATCAGGAGAGGGATCTATGAACCAGAATGAAAAGTTTCAACTACGCACCGAGACTCAGGAAGGCCGCTGTATCGTCTACCTGAGCGGAGAGCTTGATCTTGATTCCGCTTCCCAGCTACGCGCCGCAATGGCTCCACTCATGGAACTGACGGATCGAGAATTGATCCTTAACCTGAGAGATCTCAAATATATCGACAGCACCGGTATCGGCATTTTTGTCTCTGTTCTCAAAGCCCGTCACGCCAAGAACGCTCCGTTCGAAGTCGAGGCGATACCACCTGGCATTCGCAAGTTGTTCGACATGACCGGCATCACCACATTCCTTACCAAATCCTGAAGCCTCCAGCGCCTAGAAAGGACCGAACTGAATCATGACAGCTGATGAAAAAATTACACTCAAACTGCCGGCAAAATCCGATTATCTGGATTTGATCCGACTTACTCTGTACGGTATAGCCACGAAAATAGGGTTTACGTACGAGGAGATTGAAGATATGAAGGTTGCCGTATCGGAAGCCTGCAACAATGCCGTTCTTTACGCATACGCCGGACGTCTTGACACCGAGCCTCACGGCGAAATGGAAGTAAGCTTCGTTCGCACGGTGGATTCCCTATCCATCGTCGTCAAAGATGAAGGCCATAGCTTCGATGCCGCATCCGTCGCTCAAAAAGCCGAGCCTTTACATGGCAAGTCCATTCAAGACATTCAGGCAGGAGGCCTTGGCCTTTACCTGATGCAAGCTCTTATGGATGAAGTCGAAGTTCGAAGTGAAAAAGGGACGGAGGTAGTTCTTACCAAACGCCTGGAAAAAAGTGGGGAGATGGCATGACCATGCAGCCGGCCAGCCAATCCTCCCAAGCGGGGACAGCTCTCATTCTGGAATACCAGAACAATCCCAATAACGAAATAGCCACGCTGCTCATTACCCATTATGAGCCGATGGTTAAGATGGCTTCCGGCAAAATTGCCCGAAACCGTCCAGACTTGTATGAGGATCTGTATCAGGTAGGCCAGATGGCGCTTCTTCGCCTCTTTGCCCAGTTCGATGCTTCGCTCGGTGTGCAGTTCGAACCTTATGCCATGAAGAGCATTATCGGCCATATGAAAAACTACCTGCGGGACAAATCCTGGTATATCCAGGTACCGCGCCGCATCAAGGAGAAGGGCATAGCCGTTCAGCAAGCTATCGATGAGCTGACGGTACGCCTTGAGCGATCTCCGCGTGTAGAAGAAATTGCCGAACGGATGGAGCTTTCAGTGGAAGAAACACTGGAAATTCTCGGCGGACGGGACTTATACCATTACATTTCGCTTGATACACCTATTTCCGAGGATGAGAGTACAACAACGCTCGGCGAGCTGATTGGCTCCCAAGGGGATGACTTCGATTCCGTAGACAAAAAGATGGACCTGCAGTCCGCGCTGGAACAACTTAAGCCGGAAGAACAACAGGTACTGCAGCTTGCTTTCGAGGAAGGCATTCCGCAGCGGCTCATCGCCGACCGACTTGGCGTCTCCCAGATGAGCATATCGCGTATCCAACGACGTGCGATTGATAAGCTTAAGCGACTTCTGTCTGAGGATGGACAGCCCTACGATGAGAGTTGAGTCACTTCTTGTTGACAGAATCTCCAGCACGCACTTAAGGCCGTATCCGGCTTCGACGGATGCGGCCTTTATTTATGGCCGCTTTACGAGACTTCACGAGTGAGATTAAGCCCTGTTTAGGCTCGACTGAACGCCGTCCGTACCTGCTCCCATTAGTTGTAAGAGGCGGCTCTTCGGGGTATGATGTTGAAGATTGATTAACCTTGAACGGAAGGAGGCGCGACACTATGATTCATCGCAAGCTGCGATACGAGACCGGCTGGGCATGGCATATTATCCAGGAAGAACGAAGTCTGTCCCTCTCCGCAGCAGCCAATGTCGCGCCTCCCACTCCCCTTTCGCGCTCGCACCGTAAGAGCCGCCCTGCCGCAACTGAAAAGGGTCCAACAACCGTGGCGCAGAAGGAGTACGCTGAAACGGCAGAGCCTCACATGCTTGAGGACCGCCAGCTGGCTCTTGAGCTGCCCTTCTGCGGTCCCTGGATTCGCGAGACGACTGGCAGACGCCACAACCAGGTCAGCTACGCTCTCGACGAGACTGGAAAACCGTTACTGTCCGGCACCGTAATGATTCAACCGACCGAACAGAGTAGCAGCCTGCAGCCGATGCATTTCTGGCTTTGTGGCAATCGCCTGGTCACCTGGCATGAAGACCCGCGGCTTCCTTTGCGGTTACAAGCCAGCACCTGGTCCTCCTCAATGGAGAGTTGCGTCTCCGCACAAGAAGCTTTTCTCGTTCTGCTTGGGGCTATGCTGGAAGTATTCCATAGCGGCCTCGACGATTACGAGCGCAAGCTCACGAAGGTTGAAGAGTCCGTGCGCAGACGCAACCGAACCGCTCTTTTGCCGGTCATATTTGAGCTGAGACATGAACTGCTTCACTGGACCCATCAGTTTCTGGCCATCCAGGAAGTGCAGGACTCCGCCAAGGAAGCTTACATGGACGAGCTCATGGAGACAACCGCTTTCCAGCGGCTTAGCTATAAGCTGGAGAGAATAGATTCTCTGCTCACCCGCTATACCGTCGAGATAGACACGCTGATCGCGATGGACGATGCCATTGCCAGCTTCCGGGGCAACGACATTATGAAAACACTGACGATCTTCACCGCCTTGTTCGTTCCTCCGACCATTGCCGGATCTCTCTGGGGGGTCAATTTCCGCTATTTGCCGGGGGTAGAAAGCCGCTGGGGCTTCGTCATTTTATGTACTGCCATCGTGCTGTTCGCAGCCGTCCTCTATGCGTGGCTGTGGTATAAGGGCTGGACCGGCGATCTGCTCACTGATCGGAGCAGTTCCAAGCGCAAAGGTCGAAGGCGCTCCGGCAGAAGTCAAGCAGCGACGAGTGACACTTACGAAGCTTATGGAGGAACCTTCGATTGGTCCGAAGCCATCCCCGCCCGTTCGAGGGCAACTGGAGACGGATCACTAGAACCGAGCGGGACGGATGGCCGACGGCAACGGGGTAAAACGCAGAGTAAAGCAGCCCGCAAGGCAGCTAAAAACACTGCCAAGTCCGGCGGCAAAAATAGCCGCAGTAGCAGGCCGTATCCCGGCTTGGATGGTTCGGACGGTTCGGATGGTATGTAAAAGGCTCCAATCGGCAGATTATCTGCCAATTGGAGCCTTTTTTCACCACGTTGATTAGATACACACTGCATTAACGAATGCTGATCTGCACTAGGCAGCAGTCGTCTGGACGAGGCTGACCGGGCTCACCCTGGATCAGCTCCTGAAGAGAACCGCTCTGTCGCACCGCTCCGGCCATTCGCTCCATCAGCAGGTCCAGCCTGTTCTCCTCTGGGCCTGTAACAAGCTCAAGCAGTCCGTCCGTGAACAATAACAGCTGGTCGCCTTCTCGAACCTTGAGCACCTGCTTCGTGAACGGAACGTCCTCGAATAGTCCAACGGCCATACCACCACCTGATAACTGCTCGACAGGTTCATCCGCCCCAGCTCGGACAAGCAGTCCCGGTGGATGGCCCGCATTGACATACTCCACCGTGCCGCGGCCCAGGTCTACAACTAAATATAAAGCCGTGAAGTAATACTGGATCAGTTGATCCGCGAACTCCAGCTGCAGCGCACGGCGGTTAAGCTCTTCCATGACGCGGACCGGCTCGACCTTGGTCACCATTGCATCACGAAGCACAGAGGCAATGAACATACAGACCAAAGAGGAAGAAATACCGTGCCCCATCGCATCAATGACGGCTATACCGTACCGATTGTCATCAATACGATTCCAGGCGTACAGATCTCCGGACAGCTCCTCCGAGGGCTGGTAGATGGCATCGATAACGATGCCCTTCTCATCCAGTTTAGATGGGAGGGCAGCAGACTGAACCTCCTTGGCCAGCTGCAGCTCCTCCCGGATGCGGCGATCCCTCTCTTTATGCCAATCCTTCTCCTGCTTGAGCCGCAGCGCCACGCGAATGCGCGCAAGCAGCTCGATCCGATTGATCGGCTTAGTTACATAATCGATTGCGCCGGCATCCAGCGCCTCGGCGAGCTTTTTGGAATCACCGATCGCCGTTACCATAATGACAGGAATGTCGCGCAAGCGCTCCGAAGCCTGTATCGCTTGGCACGCAGCAATTCCGTCTATCCGAGGCATCATCATGTCCAACAGAATAAGATCAACATCTGGCGTATGTCCGCTTCCCTCTGGCTCTGTGCCATCCTCTTCGAGTCCCATCATGGAGAAAAGCTCCATGCCGGAAGAAGCGGCGCGAACATCCCAATATCCTGCACGTTTGAGCATTTCCTGAACGACTGTAATGTTCATCGCGTTATCATCGACTACCACAATGCGCATGTTGATTCATTCTCCCCAAATCATAGCAAGTGCAGATGAACTGCCTGATAAAAGCTAAGTAGTAACCTAAGCCATTCCCGTGACAACAGCGTTATTCCAATTGTTTCTTGAGATTTATCGTAGCGGAACTAACCGGCAAAGTCCAGTAAGACCGCAAGCATGGCCAGATTAACAGCAACAACTGCAAAGTGTCAATTGTACATTAACCAAAGCGGAGAAGGATTAAACGGGCTGCTTAAATATCTGCATCCGGCCTCCCCAGGATTGCCGATATTTTAACAAAAAAAACAGAACATTTGACCAAAAAATGAAATCGATTTCATTATAATTATAGTTGATATTGCTTCACGAGGGGGGACGGAACGCAGTTTTACTATTTTGTATAAAAACTACTTTAAAATGAGGTGGAATGTAATGAAGTTAAAGAAGCGCTTCATGGTTTTGCTAAGTGTACTTACGCTCTCAAGTACAATAATACCTCTAACAACTGTCAGTGCAACGGCGAATCCGGTTATTTCATTTAATGCTAATACCAATGCAACAAACGTCTCCCCTTTGCTGTTTGGCGGTAATCATCGGTATTACAAAAATGGCATTGGCATGTATGATTCGGTGAACCAGCAAGTATATCCTGACTTTGAAAACAGTTATAACGATATCGGTCTGAAGACAATGCGATACCCTGGCGGTACAATAGCAAACTTATTTCAATGGCAGCGTGGTGTAGGCAACGGGAACAATACCAATCCAGACAGCGGACTTCCCCAAATTCACGGCAAAACGTTCGCACCGGAGATTTCCGACTTCGATCTGGATGCTGCGCTTAAATTCTCCGAAGATACCGGCACTGAAATGACGTATATGTACAACATGGGGAACGGCAATCCGACAGATGCAGCTAACCTGGTGCAGTACTTGAACGGCACGAATACCAGCAATCCTTATGTGCAGCTGCGAATCAGCAACGGTCACCCAGCACCGTACAACATCAACTATTTTGAAATCGGGAACGAGACATATCTTGGTTATCAAAAGTATTGGCTCAATGGAATCCCTGCAGGCCAAGATTATCAAAACTATTATGTCAATGGAGGCACCATTTCCTTCACGAAACAGCCTGTTGTTCTCAAAGGGGACTGGAGTTCTTTAAACAATAAGTATTCCAGCACTGGAGCTGCGGGGCAGCAGGTTTATGTAGCTTATGGACCTGTAACGGCGGGAACCGACGCGGTTTACGTGGACAATACAGCGTGGACAAAAGTGGCTACTTTTGCAGGCTACGGCCCGAATGATCCCGTTTACCAATTGGATAACAACAGCGGATTGATTAGATTCGGAAATGGCGTGAATGGAAAAATCCCGCCGGCCGGCGCGGCAATAACGGTTTCGTACAGTTCCTACCATTTTGGATACAAAGATTATATTACGGCTATGAAAAGCGTCGATCCTTCCATTAAAGTGCTCAGCAACCTGCATGACGGTAAAACAATAGCTGCGCTTGCTGCCGCTAACGTCGCTTACGACGGCATGTCGATCCATCCCTATACGGTGAATCAAAACAGGACCCTGAGCTTGGTCGATTATTACAAAGCTACGATGAGCCAAGTCGGTGCCACCCTTTATGAAGTTAACAATCTGCAGAGGATTTTAAAAAATGAACCGCTATCCGGCGGGATCGTCTATCCTTCCGAATATGGGCTTGGCCAGGATTCTCACATTAACGAATCCAAAAATTATCAGCTCGGGTTAGGCAGCGCCCTTATTACAGCCAAGTACCAGTTCAACTTTATTCAAAATGGCGTTCCAGTAGCAGCTAAACATAGTATGATTGATGATTGGGCAACCAATGACACGCTAGGAAATGGGCCTGCTGCCATCTTTAATAGTAATAATATACCGGGCAGCTCCTATAACTTCTCACAGAGTGCAACGGCTCAAATGTTCAAGCTGCTCGTGAATATGACGGGATCAGTAGCATTGGACGCTCCTACGATTCAAAATATACCTACCTACACCCCGCCGGGTACTAACCCGAAACCGGTCAATTCACTTAATGCCGTTGCAACAAAGGATGCCAATGGTGATTTATACGTACTTGTCATGAATGAAGATCCGACGAATGACTACGCAACAAACCTTAACATTGCGAATTACGCACCAGGAGCAAGCGCTGCGGTGTGGAAGCTTGGAGAAGGACTGGCACTGGACCAATTGAATCCATCCGGTCAGGCGCCAGTAGTCGTGAATCAAGTGTCGATGATTCCTGTATCAGGAAGTTCGTTCACCTATACCTTCCCTGCGCACACCTTAACCGCGATTAAATTAACGGGTTCTATCGTTCTTCCCTCCGATGGCAGTACGGCTCATTACAAGCTGGATGAAACTTCCGGTTCTATAGCAGCCGATTCTTCGGGCAACAACCTGAACGGTACGATTTCTTCCACTGGCGGAACGGCAACATGGGTTTCACAAGGCAAAACAGGTGGCGCGCTTGACCTCGCACCTATAGGAACAAGTACTTTTGGCGATTATTTTATAAAAATTCCGAATTTCTTCGACCCTGCTGCTACCGACTTCACGATGGCTGCCTGGGTTAAACTCGATCAAGCTTCGAATGCCGGCTCTAATCAAACGATATTTGCCCAAGAAGGCAGTTCAGGACGAAGCATCTTATATCGGGATGTCAATTCCGGGCAGCTGAGATCTTATCTCGGGGGTGTCACCTCGATGTCCACAGGTACGATTCCTACGGGAACATGGACACATGTGGCGCTGGTCAAAAGCGGAAGCAACCTTCAGTTCTATATCAACGGTGTGTTGGATTCAACAAGAACAGCAACCACACAATCATCAACGGGTGATTTCCGAATCGGAGCGCATAAGTCGCCTTCCGTGACAAGCGCGAACTGGAACGGTGTAATTGACGAAGTTCATCTTTCCAAAAAAGCTCTCACAGCTGCCGAGATCAGTAATCTGTATAATGTAACACCTTAACTTCATGATAAAGGAGCGAACCCCGTTTGGGATTCACTCCTTTTTTATCGTAACCGTATACGGGAGGGGAGACTGTGATTACACTTTGCTGCGGCTGGAGCGAATGAGGCGCGCAGCCTGGATGCCAACATCCAACCAGCCGACCCATGCCGGAGCGCCTGCTGGTTCTTCGGCGACAACCGGAATCTTTTGCGGAGGCTGACCGGGTGCGGCTGCACCTGCACGAAGCGGAACCGCTGTACCTACAGCGCTGCTGCTGAGAGAATCTGCTCCGACAGCTGGCAAGGATGCCTTGATGCCTTCCGTTTTGAGCTCGGTGGCAACGGCCGACTCATGAGCCTTGCGGCGCAGGCGGTTCGTCCAGCCGCTAGAGAATTCACGAGCTGCTGCTGCAACCTCATGCACCGTCGTGCCAACTTCCCGAACTGAAGCCATTAGCGGATCGACTGCATCAATTTGATGATTCACTTGATTAGTCAAGTCCTTAACGCTGATGACGAGAGCATCTACATCGCCTTTCCACTCTTTAATCGCTCCTTGTACCTCACGAATTGCGCCACTCGCCGCTTCCATCGACTGCTGAGCCTTGCGCAGCGTTTGCACCAAAAACACCACGAGTACCGCAATTGAAATGGCAATAATCAGTACGCTGATTGCAATAACTGTATCCATTTTTTATGTCCTCCCTTTGACGGCCTTGAACTTGCCGGGTCTATGTATTCGTTAATACCCTTGGCAGCGCTGCTCCAATCAAGCCAAGCCTTTTCGGAAGAATAATAAAAAGATTAATAAGATGTAGGCTTATTTTCCAACTCAAATACTTGTTTCGCCGTCATGGGCAAGGGTTAATATTGCTACAACAGCGGACGACAAGTAAACGTTCGGCAGATTCGAAAGCTTCTGACAGGTTATAAAAACAGCGTCCGAAGCTGCCGAATCTGCTTAAAAAACCTTTGAAGGGCACGGTGATTTCCATGTTAAGATGGGCAGCTATTTTTCTTATTATCGCGATCGTCGCAGCAATCTTCGGCTTCGGCGGCATTGTAGGAGCAGCAGCAAGCATTGCAAAAGTTCTGTTCTTCGTCTTCCTGATCCTGTTCGTAGTTTCCCTTATTACGGGCCGAAAGACGAAAGTTTAACGACGGTAGCGCGAAGGTAGCGCGAAGGTAGCGCGAACAAAACTGGCTGAGCCCGCAAGGGCTCTAGGCAAGCTGACCGCCTGACCGATATCCCGGCACCCTTACTAAGGGGCCGGGATTTTTCGGTTTCTTGGCAGCAGTCTAGGCTTGTTTGCTAGCAAGTGGCTGACGCATTATTGAAGCAATCTTTTCTTTTCCAGGCCAGTACTCTACTCCACTTCTCACAAACACCAGCTAACGCCCATCTTCTTTGAGCATCCGTCTAGGCGCAACTGCCGTCCTTGCTGCATATACTACTTTATAAGTTATTTAGCGGCGAAGGAGTTGGGCAGCGTGTGCAGGAAAAAGAAACTCAGCAGCGGCACCCCTGTCATGGACGACCGGACGGCCTTGTTTTTGGCGGCTGTGTGCGGACAAACCTATCTGCTTCTCAAAGGAACCGGAGAGGTACGCTTGCCAAATGAATTCAAGGTAATCGGCATTATCCACACAGGTGGAGCTTCTAGCGTAAATAGTCAGCCTTTCGGCTTCGTGGCGGAGTCACCTGATGCGGTGTTGGTCGCCTTTCGCGGCACTATCTCCACGTCGGAGTGGCTGACCGACTTCATGGCGGATCAAATCGATTTTGACCTAGTCAAAAATGGCGGCTCCACCCATCGCGGCTTCACTTCCCTGTACAAAAGCCTTCGCCCGCAGCTGCTTGAGCTGCTCGGCAAAACACCTTCACGCAAGCCGCTGTTCCTTACCGGGCACAGCTTAGGGGGAGCAATCTCCACACTGGCGGCGCTGGATCTGGCTGTGAATAGCGTTTTTCGCTCGCCGATTGTCTATACGTACGCCTCCCCACGTGTCGGTAATTCCCAGTTCGCCGAAACCTATGCCAAAGCAGTTACCCGCAGCTTCCGAGTGGCGAATGGCAATGACATCGTTACCTACCTGCCACCCCTCGTCTACCAGGAGCCTCGAACGAAGCTGATTTATTACTACTCGCATGTCAGCGAATTGTCAGAGCTGGATTTCAACGGCGGGAGCTTTTCCGGTAATCATGTGTTAGTTAACTACTTCAATGCCCTTGCCGAAAAGGAACCCCAATTAGCAGAGGCCATGTGCCGCAGTCCGATCGGATGGTGCCCGCATGAGCAGAAGCTGCCGGGAGAAGGCAGTTGAAACAAGAAAAAGCCCGGCTGCCCTCCCTCTCGGGAACAGACATCCAGACTGAACTTATTTTGATAGATGCGGTATAATAGGGCGAACTTCATCCTTAACTTCGGAAAGGAGTCCGCCTCTGTGAGCTCATCTACTTCTGATTCCGGTTGGTCCGGCATCGGTTCCCAGCTTCGCAAACAGCGACAGCTACTCGGCTGGACGCAGCGACAGCTTGCGAATCGACTCGGTCTTGCCAAGTCCACCGTGTCCCAATATGAAAATGACATCAATGAGCCCGATTACGCCATGCTGCTGCAGCTATGCCACCTGTTCGGCGTGTCAACGGATTATTTGCTCGGCCTGGACGGGCCCGATGCGGGCACGCCTGTTAATGGGGCAGTCGCATCAGTCGGTGCGGGAGCAACTGATGTTACAGCAGTTGATGCTGCTGTCATCAATTCGGCTGCTGGGCTTTCAGCCCGCGCTGCCGATGCGAATGCGTCAGCGACTGGCGCTGCTAGTCTTGCGAGCCCTGTAAGTTCTGCGAGCCTTGCGAGCCTTGCGAGTCCTGCAAGTACTGCGAGTCCTGCGAGCCTTGCGAATCCTGCGAATTCCGGCTTGCCAGCCGCGACCGCTCCTACTGGCGCGCATGCTTCCGTCTCGGAAGCCAATCCTCTAATATTGGACAACCTGACGGCGGATGAACGACACTTCCTTGTTGCCAGCTTGGAAGCCTATCGGCAGGCTCAACGCTTGAAACTCTAGAGCAGGAGTCGCTTAGAATGTACCTGCTCTAAAGATGCTTCAAGTGCTGCAGATGCTAAATTACCAGTTCCCGTTGCCCCGCTCCAGCGGGAGCGTTCTTCCAGATGTTTTACTACGAATGGTGAGCGGTGGCCGTTCTATCGTCATTGTCATCGTCAATTTTCAGATGACAGGGACTGTGTACACAGGCCAAACACTGCGAGGCACGGGATAAAGTCTCGCCGTTCAGAGGGCAATAATCCTCTATTTATACGATGGAATATTTGTTGGCTTTGACAGCTTTACTACCGTTTCGTGATTATATAACAAGCCCACTTTAATGATTAATATAAGGGGTACAAGCGATTTAACTTGCTTTATTTTTCACAAAAAACCACATGGAATATTAAATTCACATGTGGTAGTCAACACCTAAATTTTAATAAATTCAATTAAAAATCTCCCTCTGACTTTTAGTTTACCATGGTCACCAATACTCACATTATTATACGCTTCTGGATTCAGAACAATAACTGTAATTTCCTTAAATTCTCTTGTTATGACAACAAATTCATATGAGGTCATCTTGCTTGAAGCGGACATACCATTCCATCTAGTCTTATTTTTATCTATTACATTACAATCATATTCCCTAACAGGTAAATAAATCTTAATTAATATAGATATTATTAAGATAAGAAATATTAACACGAAAAACCAAATAAAATAGTCCATGTGCCGTCCTTTCTTAAAATCACTTTATCGTTCCAAAATCAAATCTCATCTAGATAAAATCAAGGCAAGTGGACCTTCTTTAACTTAAAGCTCGTAACTTTATTCTAACGTTATCCCTAAATTCTTCAATTGCATTTCTAGTCTCCAATCATTTGGCTTGTCTTCTTCAGAGAGCCATTCAGCACCATTCTTAATCCAGCTAAACCGATATTCAGGAATTGTATGCTTAGGATTATAACCAAAATGAAAAGCACAGCAAGGACAAATATCAAAGCTGCCTGCTTCACTATTTTTTATATAAGGCTTCTCATCCAAATCAGGAAATCCACATACTGGACAATAATGCTTCATAAAAGATCACTCCATGATTTAAACTCCTTTTGATCTACCACAATAGCCCCTGCTAAAATATCCCCTATTCTCTGCTTTTTTCTCGTAAATAAAATAAAAATACATCCTAAAAATAAACCATGATCCAACATCCTTAATAAATTCCGCATAATAATTTTCGAAAACCCGAATCTTTTCCCTTCTAAATTAATAATGGATAATCCCATTACTTTTTTTCCAACTGATCGTTGAAAGATCACTTCGCATATAATTTCGTAAATTATCAAGGGAGAAATAATTAATATTAAAAGTATAAAACTATTTAAATCAAATAAAATTTTATCTCCATAAATTAACACTACAAGAATAACAACAGGGGTTGTGATCAAAGAAACAATAATTGTATCTAAGATAATCGCAATTATTCTTTTTATTAAGTACATAATTTCTATGCTCCTTCACACTTGTATTGGAGTAGAACTGAAAATAATAAAGCTACTTCATTGCTTAATATTAATTATTCAGTTTCTTCGGTAGAATGATTAAACCTGAATTACGAAAGCTCATAACACCAAGCTCGATCTCATATTCCCGCTTTTCTCTTCTTTTATTCTATAAGGAAGCAAATCCGAATAATCTTCTTCATCAAAATTATGTTTTCCTCCACTCCATATACTTTTCTATGTAAAAAGGAAATTCATCATAACTATACTTAGGCTTAAGAGAATCCTCTCTAAAAAGATTACACGGAGTCATTCTCCCTCATCCGGTCTCAGTTTGATTATCTCATCACAAGAAAAATAGTTAATAACGTTACGTATAGCACAATTAAAGCCAAACCAATTGAAACAAATAGTACTACTCGTCTTTTTGATTCATCATGTTTTACTTTTTGATAAGATCCAATACAAATAAATAAAATTGATCCAAGCACGAACGGCATTGGAGCAAGTCCAAGATAAATTGAGTATTTCCCATCAATATTAAATTCTTTCAAAATCCTAACTATACCTGCAATTAAAGATGAAAGAGCCAAAAAAGTAGTTCCAAAAATAAGGGTTGTAGGATATTCATACGTTCTTCTTAGAAAATAGATACCGATAGCAAACGAACCACCGATGGTTAATAATAAGTAAATTGGTAAAGGCATACTTTCATAAAAAGTATTCAAATTGTATAACTCATCCTTCCTCATCCAAGTATCGGTCTTTCAACACATTCACCCAAATTAATTCTTGCACCACCAACTACAATCACTGGAACACCAGCTCCAATAAGACCAACGGCTACTAAGGTGTGTATGCAATCCTAGGCAAGACGGACCAAAATAGAAGCCAACGTCAAAAAAGCCTTGAACGTACACGATAATTTGTCAAAGCGAGTGGCTAATCGGCGGTTGTTTTCAACCTTATTGAAGAAGCATTCGACCAAATGACTCTCTTTGTCCAGCTAACGTGGCTTGCGGTGGTTTCTCTTGCTTAGAATGATGAGAGTCGCTTTCTGTTGGTTGGGAAGATCCATAATTTGGTGGAATGTTAAGCCCGATCTACGAAGACTCAGCTTTATAATAGGTCTCGTCAAGCAAAGATATTGTAACCCATGACGGAATCATGCGATTCTCCTCCAATCAGCTCGAATTGAAATGGATTCCCAGGAGCGTCTACAACGACAATGGATTTTTGCGCTTAATCTACCTCGTTAATCGGCCCATGGCTTGGGCATACTCCCCTTTTGCCCCGGCACCGAGTTGATGAACGCCTACAATGGTCGCTAGTTCTTAATACCAGTGTCCTTTTGTCTCTGAAACTTTCTAATAGCTGTATATCTGCTTAATGAAAGTAGGTAAGTTTTTTTACTTCCTTTTCATAAGTGCAATTAAAACAATTACCCCCAAAAATATCATTATAGAAATAAACAAAACACCTAATCTTATAATTAATTTCCTTTTTTCAGGATCGCGGCTTGATTGTTGATATGCTCCTATAATGAGTAATGGAATACCAATAAAACCAATGAAGGGTAACTTTTGAACATACTCCAATTGTCTATTAAATAATGTGTATTCATTAATTAATCTCATTATCCCTGACAGGATAGATGTCAAACTAATAAAAATCATTCCAATCACGAAGAGAACTGAGTATTTTGATCTTCTGCAAATAAAATAGGCTATTAATAATAAACCTGAACCGATTGACACAATTAAATATATTGGTAATGATAGGTTTTCATAAAATAATCCCCAATCATCTTCCTTCTGATCAAAAAAATAGACTTTTAGCTTTGCTCCATATGAGACATCAAGTCCAATTTTAACCACCGCAGGTGCAGTGGTAGCAAATATAGCATTCTCCAACAATCCAGCACCATTCTCTAATCTGTTGTATATGTTCCTAGAGTTTCAAGACTGGCTTTTGATACTTAAATACTTCTAAAAATGAGACGGATAATCCTTGGCGAATTGTTCATCCGTAACGGAGGCAAAGACTTGCTCTTTGGGAATGAATTTACGGAGTCGGTCGTTAGCGCTCTTATTGGAACCTCGTCGTTTAATCATTTTAATATTGATTTACCAAATTCAAATTTTACTATTTTAATATTATACAATTTCGTATTGGATATAGCCTCACTCGATGTTATTGTTCCATCTTTTTCTTCCTTTATTATATTTGGAAAACTATTTATGTATTCTATGTTTTCATTTTTTTCGTCCAAATTATAATTCATTTCTCTAATCGCCAGAAAAACTCTAACCATCCCTCCTTCATCAAACAATACAACTTCATCATTTCCACTAGCCAAGGTTTGCTTCCACTTTATATACTTACCCGTGCCTGTGCTCAAACCAATACCATCATATTTAACTATGACTTTATCTTTTACAATTATTTTCTCTCCGTTTTTTTCATACTCTAAGTAAAAAGGAAATTCACCATAACTATACTTGGGCTTAGGAGGATCCTCTCCAGATGCAAGACCTAGATACAATAAAATCCAAGGCCCTGCAATTAAAAGGACAACAATTATAATTACTAACAATAAAATTAATAATAATTGCTTCAAAAATGTCCCTCCTCTATTAATCCGTTGATAAGTATAAAGATTTTAGCTCAGCAGATTAGTCATTTGATAAACTAATTGCAGTCTTTAGAAATAGAACGGAAAACAGACGACATAGAACAATATATTTCCTATAATACTTACCGAGGATATGTTTCCTTTTTGATCCAAGCCCGGACTACCTGCTATTCCCTTAACAACTACAGCTTTTTTATTGTCATAATTAGAAACCAATATCTCTGTAAACTCTACTTCATTACCAGTACCATATGAATTCACTAATATTCGATCGTTATTTACTCCATTTTATTAAATTCATTTGTCCATAGTCTAATCATTATTCCAATCACAATGAAATCAATAATAAAAAAAACTAAAGAGAGATCATAAGTAATTGCCAGTCGAAAAAAGAGAATGGCGAAAATAATGCAAATTTGACAAGAATAAAATTTTCCACCAGCAAACATTTTGAATAACAAGGACAATGGTATTTTTCTCAATTTTCAAATCCTCTTTCACATAAAATAGATAGATCCTTTGATAAGACTATAAATCAATAATAATTATCGATAAAATAATCATTTGGCTCAATTTGATTTAATTCTAAATTATAAAGATAGGATATTTCGGTAGATTGATTAACGCAATTCGTTTTGAACCAGCTTGTTGCCTAGAGCTTTTTAATCCTCAAAAATTCTAATGCTACTCTATTAGTAGGTTCAATCAGAAGAATTTGTTTGGCATAACTTTCTGCTTCACTTTTAGAGATAAGTTGATCCGGAACTATATTCAAAAGAATCATTAACTCTTTAAAAGATATATCTATATAAGTTGAACTAAAGAAATCGAGAATCGAGAATTAAAATCTAATACAAAGACGATCAATAATGGAAGTTGGCCTTTTCATTATTTCGTCCATAAACTGCCCGACGTTTTTGCGAATTTCAGAAACAGTATGATAAAACACGTTGTTGATCGCATCGGATTTCAGCCATTTCCAGAGTCCTTCGACAAGGTTAAACTGAGGGCTGTAAGGAGGCAAAAAAACCAGTTCGAGCCGTCCATTCATTTCTTTTAGAAACGGTCGCAGTAACTTTGCATGATGAATACGAGCGTTATCCAAAATCATGACGATTTTGCCGTCTGGATACACGGAAACTACCTTTTGAAGAAAACTCAAAAAGGTCTCCGCAGTATAATGTTCGTCTTCTTGCCAGACAATGTGGCCTGTTTCATAATCCAATGTGGCAAGTAACTTCACTCCGAGATGTTTGCCTGTGGTTTTAATGATGCGCTGTTTGCCGCGTAGAAACCATGTTTTTTGAATGGCTTGGTAATCGCGAATCATCGATTCATCCTCAAATAACAAGTGGCGGACTTCGCCATTCAAGAGTCTTTTTTTAAATGGGGAAACGTATTTTCTGAAAACTCGTGTTGTTTGGCTGGATCTGCTGCCGCCAAGGTGTAGGTAGGTTTTGTATAGCTCAGTCCTAGACGATGCATCATTTTAGAGACGCCTCGAAGGGAATAGTGACGATCAAACTCGCGCTCAATAAAAGCCGCAATAATTTCAAGCGTCCAATTATGACGAGCAGTGAAGCCCACCTCATGTGGGACTGAGTCGACGATGGTTTGCATCAGTTTGTTCTGTTGATCTTTTGTTAATCGGGTTGGCGCGCCAGACGAATACTTCATTTGTAAAGCCGATAATCCGCCAGTTTGATAGCGATGAATGTAGTTATTTACCGTTTCGTCACTTCGGTCCAGTGTCTCAGCAATCTCCTTGACTGACTTTCCCTTCAGGTAGAGATAGATCGCTTGATAACGTTCATACATGCGGCGTTCCTTTTCTTGTTTCATGGCTTCTTTTAATTTATTTAGTGCGGTTTGGTTTTCCATCTTCGCCCCTGCCTGTTCGAATTGTTTTCTTTCTTATTCGACATGCAGTCGCGATTTCCTTACCATACTTTTCTGAAACTTTAGTTCAACTTATCTAATTCATCAATTTCGAGCGCTCTCTTTACATGATACAGTGCCACACTGTATGCTCCATCAAGAAAAGAAAGTGGAGTTATCATTAAATTTGCAGCAATCCCATGTAACTCAATTGTTTCTTTCTTCGAAATTAAATATGAAACAAAAGAATAAATAGTAATCTCACTAATTTCATATGCAATATCTAATATTAATGACTCAATCTCATCATAGTTGTTATGATTTGAAAATAATATGCTCTCAGCCTCCAAATATTTACCTGTCCTAATCAAATCTATCATAATGTTTTTTATCATTTAGCACCCTATCCATCCCAACTTTTATGCACGTATAAGACATTATTAACCCTTATGCTGTTATAGAATTTAGATGATATAGTTTTATCTTGCGACAATCCATCTAATGTTGTAAAGCAAATACTCCTATACTCCCCCAAAAAACATTGACCAAGTTTTAATGATGTAGGAATCCGAACAACACAAAAAAACCTTGATCAATAGTAGAGTTTGTAAAACCCTATTATCGATCAAGGTTTATTTAATTAAGTCCTTACAAAACCTTAGACAAAAACTCTTTTGTCCGGGCATGCTGAGGGTTGCTGAGCACCTCGCGAGGCAAGCCCTCCTCGACGATGTAGCCGCCGTCCATGAAAATCAGGCGGTCGGCAACTTCGCGGGCGAAGCCCATCTCATGCGTGACGATGATCATCGTCATCCCATTTTGCGCCAGCCGCTTCATGACATCGAGCACTTCGCCGACCATCTCGGGATCAAGCGCCGACGTCGGCTCGTCAAACAGCATAACCTCTGGCTGCATCGCAAGCGCACGAGCGATTGCGATCCGCTGCTTTTGACCGCCGGAAAGGCTGTCGGGACGCGCATCACGCTTATCCTCAAGGCCGACAGAGCGAAGAAGCTCAAGTGCGATTTTTTCGGCTTCTTCTTTATTCATGCCTTTTACTTTACGAGGAGTGATCGTCAAGTTTTCCAGTACAGACATATGCGGGAACAGGTTGAAATGCTGGAACACCATTCCCATCTTCTGACGGATCACATTGAGGTCCCTCTGGGCCGCCGTTACGTCGCGATCCTTAAAGCGAATCGTACCACCCGTCGGCTCTTCAAGCCGATTCAGGCAACGGAGAAAAGTACTTTTACCGGAGCCGCTGGGCCCGATGACGGCGACAACTTCGCCCTTTTGAATAGTAGCGTCGATACCCTTCAGCACCTGATTTTTACCGAAGGATTTCATTAGTCCTTTAATCTCGATCATCGTTTGCCCAGCCTCCTTTCAAGCACATTCAGCAGTTGGGACAAGGTGAACGTCATGACGAAGTACACACCCGCAGCCACCAAGAGCGGCTCCAGTGGAATATAAGTCGAGCTTTGTACTGTCCTTGCATTGTACATCAGCTCGGCGATACCGATCGTTGATACCAGTGAAGAATCCTTGATAATGACGATCAGCTCATTGCCGATGGCTGGCAGCATGTTGCGAAAAGCCTGGGGCAGCACGATGAGTCTCATCGCCTGGCCGCGGGACATGCCAAGCGAGCGAGCAGCTTCCGTCTGCCCTTTGTCGATGGCCTGAATACCCGCCCGGAAAACCTCGGCCATATAGGCGGCACTGTTGATTGTGAGAGCAATAACGCCGGACATGAATGGCGAAAAGTTAATGCCAAAGTTAGTTAATCCGAAGTGAATAATGAAAATCTGGACCAGCATCGGCGTTCCGCGGATGATTTCAATATAAGCCGTAGCTAGAATACGGACGATCCAAACTCTAGACAGCCGCATGAGAGCGAATACGATACCGAGCAGGGTACCGAACAGCACGCCGAAAAACGACAGCTGCAGCGTGACCCAGGCTCCGTTCAGAAAATACGATCCATAATCATCCAAAAAAGAAAAGTTCATATAACGCGCTCCGTCCGTCTATTATTCCCCAACCATCTCGTTGGCTTCAACGACAAACCGGTCAATATCTCCGCTTGCTTGCAGGCGATCAATCGTTTTATTCACCGAATCCAGCACTTCCTTGTTGCCTTTTTTGATGGCAATAGCAGAGCCTGCTTCTTCTTCGGTTTGTTCAATCTTCACGTCCGCCATCGCAATGCCGTCTTGTGTTTTCAGGTACTGCTCGGCGACTGGTTTCTCTACGATTAGTGCATCTACACGGCCGCTAGACAGCTCCATGACCAGCTCTGGAATTTTCGCCAGTGCAGTCAGTTTGGCTCCCTCAACCTCTTTTGCGATGCCTTCTTGAATCGAACCCTTTTGCACGCCGATCTTTTTGCCTTTCAGGCTATCGAGCGAGGTGTATTTGCCTTCGTCACCTTTTTTCACGAGAACGCCTTGTTCAGCCCTGTAGTAAATTTTCGAGAAATCAACGTTCTGTTTACGCTCTTCTGTCGGCGTCATGCCGGAGATAACGATATCGACCTTATCGGTGTTCAGCGCCATGAGCAGACCGTCGAAGTCCATGTCGCTGATGACCAGCTTGGCGTTCATGTCTTTGGCGATTTCCTTGGCGATCTCGATGTCAAAACCGACAATTGTGTCCTTGCCGTCGATTTGTTTGTGGAACTCATAAGGTGCATAATCAGCGCTTGTACCCAGAGTCAATGTTTTTTGCTCGGCTCCGCCGCCTGCTCCTGTATTGGAAGCTGCGTTATTGTCCGCGCTCTCCTTCTGTCCACATGCGCTGAGCAGCAGTGCTGCCGCGATTGTTACCGTCCATACCTTTTTCATATCTGTATCTCCCCTGCCCTAAGAATGTGATGGAATTATGCATAGAAATTAATATTAATTACACGGTAGCCAGTATAACATCGCCTGACTCCAAGCACAATGGCTCGGTATAAATATGCATTAAACTTTACAGTTCTGCCCAATTTTCTTTGATATATTCATGACTTTAATGATGATTTAGTATAGTACTATACCAATGCTTTTATTCTTTAATACTTTATCGCTTTTTATGACGAAAATAATTGTTATCCGCAAAACAGTCCAACTTACTTCATTGCTCTACAAGCAGCAGAGAGAAGAACGGTTCAAAAGCCGTTCTTCTCCATGTGCCATGCTGCATAAAGGGGTTATTACGAAGCGAGCAACAAGCGGCTAACGATTACCGCAGCTTGGGCGCGGTTCGCATCGCCCCTCGGCGTGAACTTGCCATCTCCCGTGCCGAGGATAATCCCCTCGCTCGCAAGCAGTCCTACAGCTTCCTTCGCATAGGAAGCGATAGCGCCCCTATCGGCAAAACCGCTAAGCGCAGCAGCGATGTCCGGTGTAGTCGGCTCAGAGTTCAGCTTCCACACGTTGGCCGCCATAATTGCCATCTCTTCGCGAGTTACTGGACGGTTCGGCTCAAACTTGCCGTTGCCCGTACCTTTCACGATGCCTGCGGCTACCGCTTGAGCAACCGCTTCGCTGTACCATGCTCCTGCAGGCACATCGCTGAAGCTTGCCGCCTTGTCACTTGCTGGCAGCTCATAAGCGCGTGCAAGCATCGTCAGGAACTCGGCGCGAGTCAGCTTTTTCAGTGGGCCGAATGTATCGCCAGTAAGACCTTTCAGGATGCCTTTAGCTGCCAGCTCATTAATTGCTGCGGATGCCCATGCTGCAACTGGACCAAGATCCTTGAACTCCGGCGCATTCACCGGCGGCGTAGGCGTTGGTGTTGGCTCTGGTGTCACGCTTGGTGCAGTAGAAGGACTTGGCGTTGGCGTCGGAATCGGTCCTGGGAACGATGGTTGGTTACCGTTATCCGTCACAGGAACTTCGCCGTTACCGTCATTCATCGAGCCAGCCGCAGCCGCTGGAGCTGCTTTGTAGATCGCATTCGCCAGCAAACGGTACTGTACCTGCGGATGCGCTTTGTTCGTCAGCTCGTTGGAGAAGAGCGTGATGTCGGTCAGATCTTTTTTATAGGTGAAACCGATTGTTTTGCCCCTTACATTTTCATAACCTGGCCACCAGCCAGCAACGAAGAAATCATTCTCGGAGCTAGCTTTAGCGACGATTGCCGCCCCATCCGGAATATTCGTGAAGTAAGTACCGGATTGCGTGTACAGATAATCTTTTGCCTCATAAGGCGCACCGATGATGCTGTCTTGGCTTACTTCCGCTTTGAACAAACCTTCATGTGTGCTGCCTGTCGTCTTGAAATCCAAGCCTGGAAGCAGCCCCGAGCCCTTCAGCGTGTTCGCCCACGAGCGGCCGTATCCAACAAACGGCTTGCCCGCCTCGACGAGTGACTTGTTGAACGAATTGACCAGCACATCGCTGGATGCCTGATCCTTCGTTACCGTGTAACCCAGATCGTTAAGGGCAAACGCCGGTACGCCCGAAGAAGCAACTTTCACCGATGGCAAAAGCTTACCTTCCACTGCCGTCCCAGCCGGGAACGGTACGGTTTGCAGCGTGTATTTGCCGAGCAGCGGCTTGAGGTTAGAGTAGGAAACGAGGTAATCACCCAGCTCGTATCCTTGTCCGCCCTTGTTAAGCAGCGTGACCGCTTTGCCAGCAGCCGTCAATTCATTCACCGCGCGCACCGCATCATTGTTCGTGCTGCGGATTACATAATGCGTCGCCGAGCCTGATACGACGCTAGTCGGTTTCTCTGCCGAGCTTACCGGAGCCGTGGCGCCGGAGAAGGCCCCTTTTGCATATACCGTGTAGCGGTCGAATCCTCTCATATAAGAGAAGCTTTGCACAATATCCGCATACATTTCGTCGAAGTCCGATACATTGATGCCATCATAGAGCACCAGGTTGGCGAAGCTGCGTTTCGCTTGCGTCATAGGAACGATATAAGTGCCAGTTGGATAAGTGACTCCATCCACCGTCACCGCGCGATTCGATTTCTCTACCTTTACCCCATTACGGAGCAGGTAGTTCACCATATTGGCGGCTTCCAGTGCGTTCTTTTGAACTGATGCATCTACAGGAAGAACATAATAATCCGGGAAAAAGCTCTTGCCATCCGGACGCGGACGTCCGATTTCTTCATTTTTAGCATTGACCAGATACTTGTCGACAGCCGGGCTGTCAACGTTGTTGATGCCGCGCTCGTACACCTCGAGCTGGTTCAAGAACAACTTCTGCTTATTTTTGATCACATAATCGGTAGAAGCCAGCAGCGTGTACAGCAGCGCTGTTGTCGATTCCTCATTCAGCTCAGGAATCTCGATTGTGTGGCCAAGTGCGCCTTGATGCATCGCATATACCGCCGTATAGGCCGGGGAAGCGTCGTCCCATCCTTTGTCATAACCAATCGGTTTGTAGTTTGGATCATTCGCTACTTCTTTGGCTTCCACATAAGGGATGTGGTACTTATCGTAATAAGTATTCGCTATAGCTGCGCGTCCCATCGCATGCGCCTGCTCCACCATGTTATCGATCAGCAGATCGTAGTCGATGTTAGGATCATGCGGCGGTGTGCAAGGCTCGATGAGGAAATCACCGACAAAGCCGTGCAGGTCCAGGAACGACAGCGGGGACCACTTGGCAATTTCCTGGGTGACAATTTTCGTCTCCGGCTGAGTCTGGTAGGAGTTGTCACGGTTCAGGTCGAAGCCGTTTGCATTCGCACGGTCATTATTGTAGCGGCCATCTGGATTTTGCGTGAAATTCATCAGGAAGATGACATTATCCAGCGCTTCGCTGATGTTGATGGTTACTTTCTGAGTGTTGCCGTTTTTGTCGGTTGTGTTGTATTCGATCGTGTCCTTCTTCGTCATCTCTTCAAAGAAGTTCAGAATCGAATCGACGCCCGGAGTCTCGTCCGGATGGATGTTGTTGATCCAGATCGGCACTTTGTAACCGCTCAATTGGCCTTTAAGGATTTTGGCCTGCAATCCAGCTGGATCGTTGGTCATCGCTGGCAGCGTCTCATTCACATACTGCTCAACGGACGCTTTGTCCTTCGCCAAAATGGTGAAGTTAATGTCGCGGCCTTGCACCGATTTACCAAGTACGCTCGTCTCGATGTAACGATCCTGCTTCGCTTCCGCCGTAATGCGGTCGATCTCAGGACGAATCTCGTCATACGAGCGGAAAGTATCGTACACGTTCAGCTTGATCGGCGCGGAAGCGAGACGATTGCCTTTTTTGTCCGTCACCATCAGCTCGTTCGTGCCGAGCAGCTTCGGATAATCCACACGGAGCGCCCTCGGCGACAGATCTTTTGTGCCATAAGCGAGGTCGAACACGATATTCGCTGTCACTTTACCATTAGCGATGACAGGTTTGCCATCCAGGTAAATGAATGCCTTATCGGTTTCTTTAGCTTTAGAATCACGCTGTTTCCAATCGGATAACGGCTTGCCGCCGTAGGTCCAATTGAGGTAAGTGTCATCCGTTACCGTGCTTCTAGGCGGAATCGTAAACTCGACTGCGATGGTACGTTTTTCGGTCAGTGAAGCCTTTTCATTGCTCAGCAGCAACACTTTCCCAGGCTCTTTGATCTCTTGCAGCAGCGTTGTCAGAACAGAACTGAAAGTGCTCAGCCGCTCATCAACGCGTCCCGGATAGTTAGCCTGCAAATACCCCAGGCTGTCCTTGCCCGTATGCCAGATGGCCCCGTCATTTTCCGTCTGGGTGTAACCATCCTTGTCGCCAAGGTTCCAGTTGGTCGCTTCCAGATAACCGTAAGGAATTCCGGCGGCTTTAAAAGGAGCATGATCGCTCCAGTCGCCCGTTGTACCAGCCGGGTACTCTGGATTGACTCCTTGCTGCGTCTGCACGTTCAGTCCCAGTCTCTGCGCAATGGCGAGCGCCTGGTTGCGTACGAAGCCAGCGTCACCCTCGTTGCCATAAACATACATATTGTCGCCAGCTGCAAGACTGTCCAGATTGATCATAGCGACGGTATTATTTTTCTCTTCCTCCGTCATAGCGGCTACATAGGCTTTGGAGCCTTGCAGACCGTTTTCCTCCGAGCCGAAAGCAACAAACTTAACGGTGTAAGGCAGGCTTTGTTGCGAGATCGCTTTAGCTGACTCAAGCATGACCGCAACGCCAGACGCGTTATCGTCTGCGCCCTTGCTTGGCGCTTTTGCACTGTCATAATGAGCTCCGACGATAATCGTGCGTGGAGACTGGCCATGCTTTACAGTAATAACATTGCTGCTTCTGCCTTCTGTGGTTCTGGTTTTGTACACAAACTCTTGAACTGTTGGGCTGTACCCCATGTTCTCAAGCTCAAGCTTGATATAGTCTCGTGCCGCAGCTTCCTCTGCCGAGCCAGCTGGACGAGAACCGATCGTCCCTGTGAGATGACTTAGATAACCGTAAGCGTCATAACCAGGCTGTCCTTGTTTAAGCTGTGTTCCAGCAAGCGTTTGCGCGGCGAGTGCCTCTAGCGCTGCGGATGACATGACCGCAGATGGCGCAGCCGTAGATTCGGCAGCATATGCTGCCGGCGACAGAATCGATCCGATGACGGACAGGGCTACAGCAGCGGACAACAGAGCTTTGCTTTTTTTTCTCTTTTTCTGAATGTACAAAACCCAATTCCTCCCTAAGAGTTGAATAAAATGAATCTATCACTCTAGCTATGTATACAATATTCATAACACTGTATATTGTATGGGAGAGATTATAACATCCACTACTAATTCTGCACAGCCTTGTTCGTTGAATACTGCGATATGATGCGATCTAGAGAGATAACGCGAGATTATGCATCTTTATTCATAGAGTACATTTACAAAACATAGCCTAACACCTCCCGCTAACGTGAAGTAGCTGCGTGAGCAGACAGCAAAAAACCGGGAAGTTAACACGTAGATTCCCGGTTTGCACATGTTGTGTGTTGATTATTAGATTGTTGATTAAGTTGATTGAGTTAATTAAGTTGATTATTAAGTTGATGAATGATTAAGTTAGATTACAAGATTCGTTTGCCAAGCAGCGATGCGGCTAGCTCCACGGCCAGCCGAGCCGTGCGCCGGTTCTGATCCAGTAAAGGATTGACTTCGACGAGCTCCATCGAGGTGACAAGCCCCGTTTCTGCCAACAGCTCCATTGCATAGTGTGCTTCGCGGTAGTTGAGCCCTCCAGGTACAGGAGTGCCTACGCCGCAGGCTTCTAGCGGATCGAGGCAGTCGAGGTCGAAGCTGACGTGAACGCCGTCCGTACCGCGTCCGGCAATCGCAATCGCCTGTTCCATGACGGCATGGATGCCCATTCGGTCAATTTCATGCATCGTGAAACAAGTGATTCCTTCTGCGCGGATGTACTCCTGCTCTCCCAGATCCAGTTCGCGGGCGCCGATGATGACAACATTTTCTTTGCGGATATACGGTCCTGAGCCAGCGATATCTTTTAGCGTAAAAGAACCCCGTCCAACAGCAGCAGCAAGCGACATTCCGTGAATATTCCCCGACGGAGTCGTTTCCTCCGTGTTGAGGTCGCCATGCGCGTCGAACCAGATCAAGCCGAGGTTCCCGTAATGTCCGGTCAGGCCGGCCAGCGTGCCGATTGCGATGCTATGGTCGCCACCCATGATGAGCGGAAAAAGACCTGCTCCCACCGTACGGTAAACCTGCTCGCCGAGCAAACTTGCCATCTCTTTTACTTCTTGAAGATATTTCATCTTCGCCATTGCCGGAGCTGGCTCAGCCGCCAGTCTCGGTACATCAACGACGGTCTCTCCAGCGAGCTCAAGGCCCATGTTTTTCAGCTGGCGTTTCATGCCAGCTTCGATGATGCTTTCCGGGCCGAGCTCGGCTCCGGCCCTTCCTCCGCCCAACCAGAATGGTGCATGGATGAGTTGAATTTTTTTGGCGGCGTCTGGACGGCTCGTATATGATTCGGCTTGACTGAACATAGCGGATTACCCCTTTATCAGTTGAATTAGGCTTATACTCGATTCGATCTAACCTAAACAAGCGGGATTCCATTCCTATATGCAAAAGGGAGCTCTAGGTCCCGTACTGCACGGTACTATAGGCGCGGTGACTGACTGAGCTGCTTGCTGACGCGCAAAGTTCACGTTTCAAAAAACTACTTGAGCGACTCACTTCCAACTAAAATCCGCTTTTCAAGTAACTCAAACTACTTGAGCGACCCACTTCCAACTAAAATCCGCTTTTCAAGTAACTCAAACTACTTGAGCGACTCATTTCCGACCAAATTCAGCATTTCAAGTAACTCAAACTACTTGAACGACCCACTTCCAGTCAAAATTCGCATTTCAAGTAGCCAAAGCTACTTGAACGCTGGACTTCCAACTAAAATCCACTTTTCAAGTAGCTCAAACTACTTGAGCGACTCATTTCCGACCAAATTCAGCATTTCAAGTAACTCAAACTACTTGAACGACCCACTTCCAACTAAAATCCGCTTTTCAAGTAACTCAAACTACTTGAGCGACTCATTTCCGACCAAATTCAGCATTTCAAGTAACTCAAACTACTTGAACGACCCACTTCCAGCCAAATTCCGCATTTCAAGTAGCCAAAGCTACTTGAGCGACTCACTTCCAACTAAAATCCGCTTTTCAAGTAGCTCAAACTACTTGAGCGACTCGTTGCCGACCAAATTCAGCATTTCAAGTAACTCAAACTACTTGAGCGACTCACTTCCAACTAAAATCCGCTTTTCAAGTAACTCAAACTACTTAAACGACCCACTTCCAGCCAAATTCCGCAGTTCAAGTAGCCAAAGCTACTTGAACGCTGCACTTCCGCTCATGCTACTCGCTTGCCGCTTCGCCGACTAATACAAGGCGAAGGCGCTCCAGCGCCCAATCCAGCTCTTCCTCCGTAATGGTCAGGGGCGGCGCGAGGCGAATTGTATTTTCATGCGTTTCCTTGCACAGCAGGCCAAGCTGCATCAGTTGCTCGCAATAAGGACGCGCCGGACCGTGCAGCTCCACTCCGATGAACAAACCGCTGCCACGAATTTCTTTGACGATTGGACTGTCCATCTCCCGCAAACGCTGCATCGTGAGCTCACCAAGTCGCAGCGATCGGCCTGCAAGATCCTCCTGCTCCAACACATCCAGAGCGGCCGAAGCGACCGCACAGGCAAGCGGATTGCCGCCGAAGGTGGAGCCGTGAGAGCCAGGCTCGAATAGTCCGAGCACCTCTTCGTCAGCGGCCACTGCGGAGATCGGCAAAATACCGCCTCCAAGAGCTTTGCCCATCACATACAAATCTGGTGTGACATTCTCGCGATCACAAGCGAAAGGTTTGCCAGTTCTGCCGAATCCGGTCTGAATCTCATCAGCGATGAACAGTACATGATGCCTATCGCATAACTCTCGTATTCCGCGAAGATAACCTTCCGGTGGGAGCACAATGCCTGCTTCACCCTGGATCGGCTCGACTAACACGGCTGCAGTGCGGTCGCTTATCGCTGCTTCCATCGCCTCCAAGTCGCCATACGGCACCATGATGAAGCCAGGTAGAAACGGTCCGAACCCGCTGCGGTATTCCTCATGTGAGGAAAAAGAAGTAATCGCCAAAGTGCGGCCATGGAAATTACCGCTGCAGACGATAATTTCCGCTTCATTATCTGGCACACCCTTCACCCGATAACCCCAGCGCCGCGCTGCTTTGAGAGCGGTTTCAACTGCTTCGGCACCAGTATTCATGGCGATGATTTTACTTTTGCCCGTGTAAGCAGCCAGCTTTTCGTAAAATTCTCCTGCCGCAGTACTATGGAAAGCCCGGGAGGTCAGAGTTACGCGATCAGCCTGGTTCTTGAGTGCAGCGATGAGCGCCGGATGCCGATGCCCGTGGTTAAGCGCCGAATAAGCGCTGAGAAAGTCCATATACTTTTTTCCTTCTGGACTTTTAACCCACACTCCCTCAGCTTCCTCAATAACAACTGGCAAAGGATGATAATTATGCGCTGCGTACTTATCGGAGATTTCAATCGTATGTGCTGAGTTCATAAAACCTCTCCCGTCTGCATAATTATGAATATTGTATTCTGTATACAAAATATTCGGTTAAAAAACCTGGATTCATCGAGCATCCAGGCGGATCTCTGTATTGTAATTGTAAGTCAGCTTCTTGCTGCTCTATCCTATTCGCCAAGCTGGAGGATGATTCCTTCCAGCCCATCCCAAATGTGGAAAGCTCCAAATGTGAAAGCCGGGTGCCTGCAGTTTTGTTATTTTTCTTCGGAAATTTGTATACAATATTCACATTGCCTCAAAAAAAATGTACTTGTGGCAGTAATCATAACACAAAGCATTTCCCTCGACAACGAATATTCTGACTCTTCCGAAATTGGACGGCTACAACCCGTCTTTCTTCCATATTTCGGTCATTTAATTACTTGATGAAGCCGTAGCACGGTGATATGATGGCGGTAGATAAGATGTATACAGAATATTGCATATCCATGCAATATTGGGCTAACGGGCAAGTTAACAGAAATAAAGCGGTAAAGGAGTCTTGGCATGCAGCTCAAATACCAATCCTTAAAAGATCATGTTTATGAATATATTGCTCAGCGCATTCAGAGTGGACGCCTGCAGCCAGGCTCCAAAATTAACGAAGCAGAAATATGCAAAAAGCTCGAGATTAGCCGCACCCCCACACGGGAGGCTCTGTTCCAGCTTTCGTCGGATAATTTACTCGATTACCTGCCGCGGCGCGGCTTCACGGTAAAAGCGTTTGACAGCAAGAAAAAAGAAGATTACTCTCTCTTGCTCGGCACGCTTGATGCACTCGCCGCGACACTGTCTTGCGACTTGCTGGAAGAGCGCGATTTCAAAAAATTGGAGCGTTTAGTCGATATGATTGAAGAGGATATCGAAGCTCACGAATTTACTGATTATTACGCGCATCAGTCGGAATTTCATGAATATTACCAGAACAAATGCGGCAACACGCCGCTCATCGATACGCTTAACTCGCTCAAAAACGGCTTCATGCGCCAGAGCTATGCCAGCGATGACAAGGAGAAGCTTGCGACTTTGCTGAGGCAGGTCAATAGCGAACATCGCCTTATTGCAGAGCTTTTTCGGGAGAGGGACAAGGAACGTTTGGAGCAGGCGATCCGGCATCATTGGCGAATTATCGATTTTGATATGATTTGAACCCAAATCGTAATCCGTAATGAGGGATCCTATGGAGGAAATCTGGCATCGACATCTTGGTGTGTACGGCATCTGTATTCATGAGGGAAAAATCTTATTAGTTCATAAGCAAGGCGGTCCCTACACGAACCGTTACGACCTGCCAGGTGGAACCGTTGAGACCAATGAGCCCTTGGCCCACGCGCTTCACAGAGAGTTCAAAGAAGAAACAGGGACCGGGATCAACATTATCCGAAATCTCGGTACTCTCGATTATGTCATTCCCTATGAGTTAGCAAAGCGCGGGACAACGCATATTCATCACATTGCCATCTACTACGAAGTGCAGTATGTAGATGGCGAAGTCGGAAGTTGCATGGATATGCAAAACAACGATTCCGTTGGAGCAGAATGGATCGATGTTAACCTCTTATCCTCTGATAATAGTTCCCCGCTAGTCATGCAAGCGCTGAGTTGGCTGAAAGACAACAATGATCCTACTGTTGAACTAACAAGGCTGGATCATTGGACGGTTAAATCCTAATCAAAAAAGACAGCGGGGGTCGAAAATCTCGATCCGCTGTCTTTTTGTATACAATCCCGAATGTCCCTAAGGAAGAACATACAGCAATATCGTAAAGAAATGCAAAACCGAGCCTGCGAGCACGAATAGATGCCAAACGGCATGATGGTAAGGGAAGCTGCGCCACATGTAAAAGATCGTTCCAAACGTGTAGCTCAAACCTCCAGCAATCAGTAAGGTCACGCCGGTCGGCGCAAGGCTTTCGGTGAGGGGGCCCCAGGCAAACACAACCATCCAACCCATCAGAATGTACAAGATCGTCGAGGTGAACAGGAATCGTTTGACGAAAAAGGACTTGAACACTACACCTGCGATGGCCAGTCCCCAGACGATGCCAAACAGCGTCCAGCCCAGCTTGCCGCCGATCGTGTGAAGCATTAGCGGTGTGTACGTCCCGGCGATGAACACATAGATGAACGAATGATCAAGCACCTCAAAAAAGTCCTTAACCTTGCCTTCCCTAAAGCTGTGTACAAGCGTGGATGCGGTATACAGCAGCAGCATCGCCGTCCCGTAAATGGTGAAGCTGACGACATGCATCGCTGTCCCTTTCCATGAAGCGAACACAATCAGCAGCACTAGTGCTGCAATGCTGAGAGCTGTGCCGATGCCATGCGTGATCGCATTGGCAACCTCTTCCCTGCGGGAGTATGTGTGCGTGTTAGCCATAGAGCCCTCCTCCTTTCCTTCATGCTCCACAATATGAAATCGCTGTCTGGGCGGTTACTGCCTGGAGCTTCATTTGCTATAGACGATTCCCTTGTCCAAAAAGTCTACACACGCTCGTTGGAATAAGCCACGCGAGAGTCTACCTCAAAAACTGCTTCGCCCGTCGCTGGGTCGTACTGATACAATGGGCGCTCGAGATCATACAGCCAGAACTTGCGGATCAGCTTCATCTCGGTACCGGAATCATCGGTATTATCGTCAGAATCATCGGAAATAAAATGGAAAAAGTTCAGTTGGTCAATGTTGGCGCCGATATATTCCGCTTCGCGGTTGCCAAGTCCACCTACAGAAATGATCCAGCCGCGACCGCCCTGCTCGACGAGCAGAGGAAGCTTGAACTCCGTTGTATCCACGAGCACACGACCAACGACAAGTTTAATCAAAAGTCTTTCGCTCATGATGGCTCGCCTCCACCCTGCACCGCTGCCATGTCGATCAGCAGCACTCTCGCTCCCTCTGAGCCAGCTTTAACTTCCAGTGTTGACAGTCCGTCCGCCCGCAGCGTGTCGCCGCTCTGCAGCTCACCCATACTTTGCGCCTCCAAGCTGCCGTCGATGACGAACAGGTAGATCAATCTTTCTGGGCGAGTAGGATGGGTTACTGCCGCTCCCGCATCCAGCACGGACAGATACATAGTAACATCCTGATGGATGCCCGCCGTGCCAGGTCCTGCCGCATCGCGCGATACAATCGGCAGCAGCTGCCCATGCGCGGACTTCGGATCGAAGCTGCTTGTCTCATAGGATGGTTCAAGCCGCCGTGTCTCCGGCGTGAACCAGATTTGCAACAGATGAACCGGCTCATCTGCCTCCGGATTGACCTCCGAATGTACGATACCAGTGCCTGCAGTCATGCGCTGCACGCCGCCGTAAGTTGTCACTGCGCTGTTGCCAGCACTATCTTCATGCTTCAGATGTCCGCTCAGTACGACCGAGACGATCTCCATTTCGCGATGCGGATGCGCCCCGAAACCTCTGCCTCCTGCGATCACATCTTCGTTGAACACGCATAGCGGACCGAAGCTGCGGTTCTCTTCTTCATAATAATCCCCAAAGGTGAAGCTAAGGCTGCTCTTCAGCCAGTCGTTCTCCCGGTGGAACCGTTCCTCGTTGCGACGGATCTCATACATGAGCGTCGCCCCCTCCGCATTATATTTACTAACCTTTTAATAGTGTACTTGAGAAATAGCTCGACTTCAACCACTCGGCCATTGCTCCGACGGTTTTGTCCAGATTGCTCAGCGAGCGCTCATCCACATAGGGCAGCTGATGGCGAAAATAATTCGTATGCCCGCCGATCACCGTCAGCCCCTGCATATGCCCTGGAGCATGGCGCGCACGGCTCCATGCCGGAACCCGTCCCGAACCGCCGCTTGCCCATCCGGCCCAGCTGCCTATTCGCGTGATGGGATCGGCTGGCTTTCCGGCCGCATTCACGGCGTAGAAATAACCGACGGATGCCTTTAATGCGTCATCCACCGGCACCTTCGGCGAGCCGATCTGGGCTACGCGCAGCTCCTCTGGCGGAATGCCCTGACGGAGCAACATGCGGGCAGTCTGATAGGCGGCCACACCGCCACCGCTATGCCCAATAAGCAAAATCGGCCCTCCCTCATGCGAGCGCTCAATTTCGCGAAGCATCGTTTTGCTGCCGATGCGCGTTGGCAGCACCAAGCGCGTCAGATCGGAGCGAACCTCCCATATTTGGCGCCACATACTGCGAGAATAATCGCCGTAGGGGAATAGCGTTTCAAAGGAGGCTTCCGTGCCATGCAGTGCGAGGATCCGCTCCAACTGCTTTCGGCATTCAACAAAGGTGGACGGATAGGTCGCTACGCCCGCGACATGGTACACCGTCAGCTTGGACGGCATGGTATCCCGATCCATATCTTCGCCCCCTTTCCATTCGTAAATTGTAGCATGTTCCGATTTCAGTATGCCAATTCGGCAGTGAACCTTAAGCGCACGCCCGTTAAGGGATTTTGCCTTGCTGGATGAACATCCAGCATCAGGAACATACTTACTTTAGATACCAACCCTGAGGGCATAAGGGATTCAAATATCGCTCTAACGGTTAAAGGAAACCTTTAGCGTATAATTCTGTCGGCTCAAGCCGCGGTACGCAACTGTAAACTTAATTTGGTCGTAAATCATGCCCTAGTGCAATACGGAGGTTAAGACATCATGATTCAGTTTCAAAATGTGAACAAAATGTACGATGATGGCTTCCACGCCCTCAAAAATATTAATCTGGAGTTCCGAAAAGGCGAAATGACCGTGCTTATCGGGCCGAGCGGCTGTGGTAAATCGACCACAATGCGGATGATCAATCGTCTCGTTTCCCCTTCAAGCGGCTCAATCAAGATCGACGGCAGCGACATTCTGTCCATCGATCCGGTGGAGCTGCGCCGAAGCATCGGTTATGTCATTCAGAGTGTCGGCCTGTTCCCTCATATGACTATAGCCCGCAATGTGGCCATCGTTCCCCGCCTTAAGCGCTGGACCGCGGACAAAATGTCCCGCCGCGTTGATGAGCTGCTGGACATGGTTGGGCTCAAACCAGAGCTGTACCGCGACCGCTACCCATCTGAACTAAGCGGCGGCCAGCAGCAGCGCGTCGGCGTTGTGCGGGCGCTTGCAGCTGATCCCGATATCATTTTGATGGATGAACCGTTCAGCGCACTTGATCCGATGAGCCGCGAGCAGCTTCAAGAAGATGTTGCCAGGCTTCAGCAAGAACTCCACAAAACGATTGTGTTTGTCACCCATGATATGGATGAAGCACTCAAAATTGCCGATCGCATCGTGCTGATGAAAGATGGAGAAGTTGTTCAGAGCGACACACCTGATCGCATCCTCCGCCGTCCAGCTAATGATTTCGTGCGAAGCTTCATCGGGCAAAAGCGGCTCGATCAGGAGCAAATTATCGTGGCTTCAGCGCAGGACCGGGAAGCCGGCTCTGATTTTGGCTCCGTCATGCAAGATACTCCATCCGTCGATGAAGTCATGATCACGCAGCCTGCTGTAACCTATCCGAGCCGCGGCCTTGCCGAAGCGATCAGTACGATGGAGCGACGCAAGGTCGACTCCCTGTATGTGGTTGACCGCCAGAGAAAGCTACTAGGCAGCGTTTCTATTTACAATGTGATGGATAGCTACCGTGATGAGGACAAAACCGTAGCAGACGTCATGCTGCCTGTCCGCTATTCCGTTGTGTCCGGCACGCCGCTCACTCAAGCCGTGGAGCTGCTTGCGGGACATCGACTGCACAATGTAGCCGTAGTCGACGAAAGCGGCCGTTTCATTGGCCTTATTACGCGAGGCAGCGTCGTGCGCCATCTGGCTGAACAGCTGCCGATGATGGAATACGATCAATTGGACAATCCAAACGATGAGCCAGGACAAGCACGGAAAGACATTACTCCTGGGATGGAGCCGGATAGTTCCCCAAGCAGCAGCGTACCAAGCCTTGAGCCAGCAAGCTCTGTTCGTGAAAATGACTCCGACGATCGGGATAGCAAGTCCGGTCGGGAGGCCCGCTCATGAGCGGCTTCTTCGCTTTCCTTATCGAGCGGCTGCCTGATATTATGACCGCCCTGCGCGAGCATCTGACGCTTTCCCTCGTCGCAGTAGCGCTAGGGTCTGCGATCTCGTTGCCGCTCGCCGTTTTACTCGTCCATAGTCGACTGCCTTGGCTGAGCAGCATCGTCTTTTTTATCGCCAATCTGTTGCAGACGATTCCAAGCTTGGCCTTGCTTGCCATTCTCATCCCACTCATGGGTATCGGGATGAAGCCGGCCATACTGGCGCTGCTGCTCTACTCCATCATGCCAGTTCTGCGCAATACTTACGAAGGCTTCCGCTCTGTTGATCCCCATGTGCTGGAAGCGGCGCGCGGACTCGGTTATTCGTCCGTCCAAAGCTTGCTGCGTGTCCAGCTACCGCTGGCACTCCCTTATATTATGTCCGGCGTCCGCCTGACGACGGTATATATCATCAGTTGGACGACGCTCGCCACCCTGGTCGGAGCTGGTGGGCTGGGACAGCTTATCATGGCAGGCATGGGCGTTAATCAGCCGTACCTCATTATAGCGGGAGCGCTCGGCGCCATCGTGCTTGCGCTAGTCGCTGATTTACTGCTCGGCTGGCTGGAGTCGTTGTTGAACCGTCGCTTCGGCATGCGGGGAGGTGCTGCGGCATGAGCAAGGCATTTATGCGAAAAGCGGCCCTGCCCTTGTTCGGCGCGCTGATGTTGGCAGGCGTTGCCGGCTGCGGCAACCGTCCCGATCTGATCATCGGCGCTCAGACGTTCACCGAGACCAAGATTTTGGCGGAAATGTACAAAACGCTGATCGAGCAAAAAACCGGGCTTGAGGTGAAGGTCATCCCCGACCTGGCCGCTAGTCCGCTCGTATTAAACGCGCTGGATCGTGAAGACATCGATCTGGCTACACTGTATTCGGGAGAGATTTTCAATAACCATTTCCCTATCGAGCAGACCAAAGAGCGTGCAGCCGTGCTGCGCCAAGCTCAGGAAGGCTTCGATAAGTACTATGGCTTCGACTGGATGGACCCGCTCGGCTTCGAAAATACGTACGCGTTCACGGTACGCGAGCAGGTTGCCAAGGAAAAAGGCTACAAAACCATTTCCGACATCAAGCCGGATGCCGCCACCATGCGCTTCGGCGTTGATACCTCGTGGCTGGAGCGAGTGAGCGACGGTTATCCCGCTTTCCAGAAGGAATACGGCATCACTTTTGCCAAAGCTTTTCCGATGGAGCTCAGCCTCGTGTATACAGCCGTGAAAAACGAACAGGTAGACATCGTACTCGCTTATTCTACCGATGCCCGGCTCAAGGCATTTCAGCTGAAAACGCTGGAGGATGATCGGCAATTTTTCCCTCCTTACGATGCATCACCGGTTATGCGCAAAGAGATGCAGGAGCGTTATCCCGGCGTAAAAGAGGCGATTCAGCCGCTCATCGGGATGATGGATATCAATACAATGGTCGATCTGAACTATCAAGTAGACATCGAGAAAAAAAGTGAGCGCGAGGTCGCCCTCGCCTTTCTGAAGCAGAAGGGGCTGATTCAATAATGCCGGATACCAGTGTTAACTTCGTCGATTTCGTGGACTATTTCTGGCGCAATCGGGGGTTGATGGGGGAATATTTCCTGCAGCATGTGCAAATGGTAACGCTCGGCGTGCTGCTCGCCCTGCTGGTCGGCGTCCCGCTCGGCGTCCTGTGCATGAAAAGCCGCTGGCTCTCCCGGATTATCCTGTCGATCACCGGTATTTTGCAGGTGCTTCCGTCTCTCGCTATGCTCGTGCTGCTCATGCTCTGGATGGGACTCGGCAACACGACCGTGACCGTAGGATTGTTCCTGTACTCCCTGAATCCAATCGTACGCAATACGTACGTCGGGCTGCAGCAAGTAAGCAGCAGCCTGATTGATGCGGCGCGCGGCGTTGGCATGAACCGCTGGCAGCAGCTTTGGCGCGTGCGCGTGCCGCTGGCGCTGCCTTATATGATGACCGGCCTGCGCGTCGCGGCCGTCATCGCCATCGGCGTCGCCACGATCGCTCCGCTTGTTGGCGGCGACGGTCTTGGACGCGAGTTGTACGCCGGGATCAACGGCCAAAACTCGCTGCGGATCTATGCCGGAGCGATTCCTGCGGCGCTGCTGGCGATTGTCGCCGATATCGGCCTCGGCGCGCTTCAGCGACGCCTCGATCCGGCGCATCGCAGCGCCCGTGCGAGTAGCAAGCGCGGCTCCGGCGGCTCCTCCTCCGGCAAAGCTGCAGCCGATAAAGCTGTGCCGCCAGTACCGAAGGCGCAGGGTTAATATCCTAACACCCTAGTGCTGGGTAAGATTGCGCGCGGCGGGTAATAAAAGAGGACAAAACTTGCCTTGCGGGCAAGCTGCAAAAGGAGAGGACAGCCGGATGAAACTGACGCATGAACAAGTCATAACTCTGCATGGGTTCAACAATTTGACCAAGTCGCTCAGCTTCAACATGTATGACATCTGCTACACCCGCAATAAGGAAGAACGGGAAGCCTACCTCGCCTATATCGATGAGCAGTACAACTCGGAGAGACTGAACCAAATCCTCCATCATGTGTCCGACATTATCGGCGCGCATGTTTTGAATACAGCCAAGCAGGATTACGAGCCACAAGGCGCAAGCGTTACTCTGCTCGTATCGGAGGGGCCGGTCGTAGAGGTGCCGATGGAAGCTTTTGACGAGTCTCCCGGTCCCATGCCTTCCAACGTCGTGCTGCAACTGGACAAAAGCCATATTACCGTCCACACCTACCCGGAGTACCATCCCGATGAAGGCATTAGCACATTCCGTGCAGACATCGACGTGTCCACCTGCGGCGAGATCAGCCCGCTCAAGGCGCTCACCTACCTGATCTCATCCTTTGATACCGACATTATGACGCTGGACTATCGGGTACGCGGGTTCACGCGGGACATTATGGGACATAAGCTGTTCATCGACCATGATATTAGCTCCATCCAGAACTATATTCCCGATGAAGCCAAAGAACTGTTTCAGATGATCGACGTGAATGTCTATCAGGAAAATATTTTTCACACCAAGTGTAAGCTCAAGCAGTTCGATCTCAATAACTACCTGTTCGGTTATACGAAGGATAAGCTTAGTCCCGAGGAGCAGGCGGATATTACCGAGAAGCTTAAGGGCGAGATGGACGAGATTTTTTATGGTAAAAATATAAGTTAAAGAAAGCGGCGGTCGCCATCCAGCAATTAACTGGTGGTGGCCGCC
Source organism: Paenibacillus herberti (assembly GCF_002233675.1). Classification (GTDB taxonomy): domain Bacteria; phylum Bacillota; class Bacilli; order Paenibacillales; family Paenibacillaceae; genus Paenibacillus_O; species Paenibacillus_O herberti. Next base: position 272,203 of record NZ_NMUQ01000004.1, read on the forward strand.
GTTTTTTGAGTCGTCAATAGTGACTAATGAATGCGGGACGAGATACCACCCTACTTGCGGAGCGTCATCGTCTCCTGTTTGTCGTTCCAGATTACCGTAAGTTGGATTTCTTTTTCTTCGGACTTATCCTTGCTGGTTGCAATTTGACTGCTGATATAGAATGGCGGCGCCTGCACCTGCTTGTCGCTTGCGCTTTCGAAATTCAACCTATCTCCAAGGAACTTAACCCTGTAACCCTTGATTAACTCCTTTTGGCCGATGTAGTCAATCTTGTACATGAAAGTCGATTTATCCGATACAGTCAGCCTCGCCTTCCAGCTGTCACTGGATCCGGTCCAAACCGGAGGCGCTGTACAGGAAACAAGCGAAAGCAATACCGCGAGGAGAATTACCACTCGTGAAGCCCGCCTAAAGAAATTATGATTGCCGCTTGCCGGCAGCTTCTTTTTGCTCATCAAGTGCATTCTGCGTGTTCCTCTTCCTTAGTCCCATCGACTGCTGTTTCCGGATCTTTGGAAAAGAGCAGGATGCCGCTGCGTCTCTCCCAACCGGCCCTGCTCCAAAATTCCGCGCCGCCCTCGTTATCCTCAAGTACCATGAGAAAGCAGCGTTCAATCCCGGCTTCCCCAAGCCGCTCCAGCGAGCTCGCTGCAAGCAAACGACCGATACCAAGCCCGCGGAACTCCTCGTCCACGGCGAGATGATAAAGATAACCACGCCTGCCGTCATGGCCGCACATCACTGTTCCCACGACGCGCTCCCCGCTTAAACATACAAAGCTCATTCCGGGATTCCGCTCCAGATAAGCGGCAATGGCCTCCAGCGAGTCTGCTTTGCTGAGCACAAGGCCGTCCGTCCGGTCCCATAGGGCAAAAGCTCCGCCATAGTGGCTAATGTTCATCGACATGATGCTGGGACCAGCAGCTTGCAGCCGGGAATCATCGCGTTCCAAATCGATATCACTCCTTCTATTCTTTGATCCTCCACAACGGTTGAAACCGTGGGGTGTTTAGTTAATTCACAAACGCATACCATTTCCGTTTTGGCAATTCATATTCGTGTAATTAATGCGAGACATGTGTACCCATCTGTTCGAGCTCAAAATGGCTCGCTTCGCGGAAATTGACAGCTACTCGCAGTTTTCCGGCAAGTTTGCGATCGATTTCCCCTGCCTCGAACAATCGCTGAATCTCGTTGCGCTCGGCCTGGACAGCCTTTTGTTCCAGCTCGCGGCGGTCAGTTACAGATACCGTTACGTCCTTGGACAACCCTGCGTTGCGCAAACGAAGCTCAAGCTCCTCGTAATGACTCAGTAGCGCCATAACGAGATCATGGCTATATTCGGTCTCTACCTCACGAAGCCGCTTTTTCGCGGCGGCGATAGAGGCTTGTTTGAACTCGACATAGGCCATCATGATGGGATGTGCTTTACGGCGGGTTTTACGAAAACGTCCCGGCAACTTGAACAACCGCAGGAAAAACCCGTACACCAGCGAAAAAATCAGCTTCGTGCGGTTCGTAAGAGCAAGCTCGATCTGGTTAAGCGAGGTCTGTATCCCGGCTTCCAGCCCTGGGCTAATACGCCCTTCGGCTAGCCACTCTTGAGCAAGCTTGCGCTCAACTTCCAGCGCCTCAAGTCGTAGCGGCACGATGGCAACGCGGAATTCCGACTCGATTAATAGGCCGCGTCTGAGTTGTTGCAGTCTTTTGGCATAGTCGGATTTAAGCTCCAACGCTGCAGCCTCGTTATCCTCGCGCATCTCTTCCCGCACGGTATGCAGCCCCGCCTCCAATACGGAAATGCGCGCTCTGCGTTCCGCCTCCGCAGCAGCCGCCTCGGCATTGCCGCTTGCCCCAGCTCCCGGCTCGCGGGTGAGCAGCGGCAACGCTACACTCGCCACAACGAGCGTCAGCAGAATGACTCCGGCGCAGATAAACAGAATCAGATTGCGTTCCGGAAAGGGAGAGCCGTCGCCGAGCAGCAACGGAATCGAAAATGCACCCGCAAGTGTGACGGCGCCTCTTACTCCGGAAAGTGCGGTAAGCAGGGACGTTTTCCATCTGCGCTCACTCACCCATACCCACACGAAACGCAACAGAAGGAGCAGAACCGTGATCGTCAAAATATAGCCGATGACCTGACCGTTGTTATAGCTCGGATCTTCCCAGATCGTCGAAATAACACCCGGAATCTCCAGGCCGAGTAACATGAACACAAGTCCGTTCAAGCAGTACAAAATAACGGACCACGTGCTGTTTGCCACCACATTAAGCCGGATGTTCGCAGGGCCGACACGGTCGCGTTCGACCGCATGCATAATACCTGCCGCAACGACGGCAAGAATGCCGGACACATGCAGATGCTCTGCCGCCAAAAACACTAAAAACGGTGTCAGAATCAGAATGAGCACATGAACCGTCACATCTTCCATGCCCCAGCGGCGCAGCCACACCCGCAACCAGACGGCGGCAAAACCAAGCACCGCTCCAAGCACTAGTCCGCCAAGGGCAATAACGATAAAGCTGCCAACAGCGGTAGTCAGTGAAAAATAACCGGTTACGGTAGCCGCAATCGCAAAATTGAATGCCACGAGACCGGAAGCATCATTCATGAGCGCTTCACCCTCAAGCAGCCGCTGAATGCCGCCCGGCAGCTTGGCACGGCTAGATATTGAGCCGACCGCTACCGCGTCGGTCGGTGATAGAATCGCCGCAAGCGCAAAGGCTGCGGACAACGGAATCGCCGGAATCATCCAGTGAATGAACGGCCCGGCAAGGAGCACTGTGGCGAAAACGAGTCCGAGCGCCATCAGCAGAATCGGCGTGCGCAGCCGCCATAAATCTTCCCTCGGCGTTATTTGGCCATCATTGAATAGAAGCGGCGCGATAAACAACACAAAAAACAGCTCCGGGTTGAGCGGAGCATGATGTAGGCTTGGTAGATAAGCAGCTCCAATACCCAGCGCAATCTGAATGATCGGCACCGGCAGGAATGGAACTAACCGTTGAACGACATTGGATGCGCCGATTAGCACAAGCAGCACGAGCACGAGCAGCAGAATTTCCATGTACCATCAAGCTCCTTAAGTAAACATGTAGCCGAATTCGGCGATATCTTACTACTTTAGCATAAGTTGCACTTGCGGCAAAAATGGAACTCTGAGTGCATTGTGAAATGGAACTCTGAGTGCATTGAGAATTAGCGGAGCTGCTTCGGAAGGAATCGGCTAATTTCATAAGCCGCCCAGTAAAACGTCTCGCGCGCTAGAAAAGGGAGCTTCGTCCGCAAGCTGCGATGAGCGCTCGTTGATGTCGGAGCCGGGCGGGCATCCATCTCTAGATTTTCCGCTACGCACATGGCCCACTTCATATGAAGTGGGTCGCTGACGACATAAAAGCGGCTGAAGCCGCTCCGCTGCGCCACCTCCATCGCGTTCCGCAGATTTTCCTCCGTTATGCGCGACTTCGACTCTAGGAGGATTTTATGTGGCGGGATACCTTGCTGCAGCGCGTATTCACGCGACGCTTCAGCATCAGAGCAACGGTCCCCGGTGCCAATACCTCCGGTAAAAATAAGAGCCTCTACCATGCCTGCCCGGTACAGCTGGATCGACTCTTCGATCGGCTCCCTCAGCACCGGCGAAGGCTTGCAGTTCCATGCCGCCGCGTCGAGAACAATTGCTGCGTCTGCCCGAACATTCCACGGAGCATCCGCAGGAGCTCCAATCAGAGTATTTCCTGGAGCTCCAGCCACAGCATCCCCCAAGACGCCATCCGCATTGCGACTATTGTCATAACCATAGGACCAGATAGTCCAGGCCATACCTGCGAGTACCAATGTAATCACGGCCAAAACATCGGCCGCAGCAAACAGCGCTCGCTTGAGTATTGACGGTTTTTGGGTTGGAGGCTCGTTACTCTCGCCGCCTCTTCCATCCACGGAGGTTTGCTTCATGGTTTGCTTCATGCGCTGTTCCACACCCCTTACATTCCCCATCCCCGGTCGGATCGCCGATCTGATTCATTCTACAGATGGGATATATCCTATATCTGGAATAACGAGTACTCGCCTACTTCAGCTTCGCATGCAGCAAAGTCACATGCTCACATTAGATTTTCGTTGGGGTTTCTTAAGTAACTTCGACTACTTCCTCAGGCTTCCGGCGCGCATTCGGAGCGATTCAAGTAACTTCGACTACTTCCTCAGGCTTCCGGCGCGCATTCGGAGCGATTCAAGTAGCTTCGACTACTTCCTTAGGCTTCCGGTGCGCATTCGGAGCGATTCAAGTAACTTCGACTACTTGCTCAGGCTTCCAGCGCGCATTCCGAGCGATTCAAGTAGCTTCGACTACTTGCTCAGGCTTTCGGCGCACATTCCGAGCGATTCAAGTAGCTTCGACTACTTGCTCAGGCTTCCGGTGCGCATTCGGAGCGATTCAAGTAACTTCGACTACTTGCTCAGGCTTCCAGCACGCATTCGGAGCGATTCAAGTAGCTTCGAATACTTCCTTAGGCTTTCGGCGCTCATTCGGAGCGATTCAAGTAACTTCGACTACTTGCTCACTCTTCCGGCGCTCATTCGGAGCGATTCAAGTAACTTCGACTACTTACTCAGGCTTCCGGCGCTCATTCGGAGCGATTCAAGTAACTTCGACTACTTGCTCACTCTTCCGGCGCTCATTCGGAGCGATTCAAGTAACTTCGAGTACTTACTCAGGCTTCCGGCGCTCATTCGGAGCCATTCAAGTAGCTTCGACTACTTCCTTAGGCTTCCGGCGCTCATTCGGAGCGATTCAAGTAACTTCGACTACTTGCTCAGGCTTTCGGCGCTCATTCGGAGCGATTCAAGTAACTTCGACTACTTGCTCACTCTTCCCGCGCGCATTCGGAGCGATTCAAGTAACTTCGACTACTTACTCACGCTTCCCGCGCGCATTCGGAGCGTTTAAAGTAGCTTCAGCTACTTGAGCTCACTTACGACGTGCAGCGCCCGGCAATCAGCCCCAAAAACAAAAACCCGCAGACGCCCCTAGAGGCTCTGCGGGTTAACTACCCTCAAATGCTCAACCGCTACTCAGCGGGAGCTTCATTCATTTCCCTCGAGCGGGAACTTCATTCATTTCCCTCGAGCGGAAGCTTCATTCATTTCCCTCGAACGAGAGCTTCATTCATTCCCCTCGAGCGGAGCTCATTCATTTCCCTGAACGGGAATTTCATTCACTTCCCTTGCCCCTTTCACGAAACGAGCCAGACCTCGCGCCTCTGTCGAAGCCGCTCATATTCATTCAGAAGCATGTCAAGTTCCTGGGACAGCCGCAGCACATGCTCTGTCCGGTGTCCGCATCGCTCAGCGGCCTGAATCATCTCCAAGCGTTTACGCTCAATCGTATCCCGGATCCGGGTCAAATTCATGTCCATGGCAATCCCTCCTGCTTCTACTATCGGCAGGCAAAGGATATATTTCCATATATTTTCATTAAATTTTACAATTGATTTCCTTTTTCAGTCGTTCCAGCAATGCGCTCAAAGGCATCGTTCCGATGTCGCCGTCACCACGCCGGCGCACGGATACCTCCCCCAATTCCGACTCCGCCTCTGACGAGCCCAAAATGAGCATATACGGAGCCTTTTGCAGCTGTGCCTCACGAATTTTATAGCCGAGCTTCTCGCTCCTACCATCCACATCAGCACGAATACCCGCCGCTACCAACTGTTCTTTCACCTGTAACGCGTAATCCAGCTGGACATCGGACACCGGCAACAGCTTCACCTGCACAGGAGCGAGCCAGAGCGGGAAAGCCCCTGCAAAATGCTCCGTAAGGATGCCTATGAACCGGTCGATCGAGCCGTAAACGGCGCGGTGAATGATGATAGGGCGATGCTTGCCCCCGTCCTCCCCGATGTAAGTGAGATCGAACTTTTCCGCCATCTGGAAGTCGAGCTGGATTGTGCCGCATTGCCAGCTCCGGCCAAGCGCGTCGAGAATATGATAGTCTATTTTCGGCCCATAAAAGGCTCCGTCGCCTTCGTTCAACCGATACTCCGCTCCCCGGCTGTCCAACACATCTCGCAGCTCAGCCTCCGCTTGCTCCCATAGCTCAGTAGAACCCATGCTGTCCTCCGGCCGCGTCGATAGCTCCAGCCTGTACGTGAAACCTAGCACGCTGTAAACATAGTCGATGAGATCCATGACCCGGCGAATTTCCTCGCCGATCCCCTCCGGCTGCACGAACAGATGCGCATCATCCTGGCAAAACGAGCGAACCCGCATTATGCCACTTAAAGCGCCCGAGAACTCGTGGCGATGCACGTGCCCGAATTCAGACAGCCGGATTGGCAGCTCACGATAAGATCGCAGACTATTTTTGAACACGAGCATATGGCCTGGACAGTTCATCGGCTTGAGTGCATACGGCGTGTCGTCGACATCACAGAAATACATATTGTCTTTGTAGTGATCCCAATGACCGGACTGCTCCCATAACCTGCGATTCATGAGCAGCGGTGTGCGAACCTCTTCATAGTCACGGCGCCGCTGCAACTCGCGAATGAACTCCTCCAGCTGCGTGCGAATTACCATGCCATTTGGCAGATAAAAGGGCATGCCCGGCGCCTCTTCCGAGAACATGAACAGCCCAAGCTCCTTACCGAGCTTGCGGTGATCACGCTTGCGAGCTTCCTCCAGCAGCTTCAGATGATCGTCTAACTGCGATTTTTTGCAAAAAGCCGTTCCGTAAATCCGCTGCAGCACGCGACTATTCGAGTCACCACGCCAGTAAGCGCCAGCTACACTCAGCAGCTTGAACGCTTTGAGACGGCCTGTTGACGGTAAATGAGGGCCGCGACACAGGTCGACGAACTCGCCCTGGCTGTACATCGTAATGGCTGCATCCTCCGGAAGTTCCTGCAGCAGCTCCAACTTGAGCAGTTCTCCGCGGTCCAGCAGCAGTATCTCGGCTTCTTCTCGACTGACCTCGCGACGTTGGAACGGCAGATCAGCCTGCGTTATACGCTCCATCTCTTTCTCGATCTCGGCCAGATCAGTTGCAGAGAGCGGGTTCGCCAGCTCCACATCGTAGTAGAAGCCATCCTTGATTGATGGCCCGATGCCAAGCTTCACGCCTTGCTCACCGTACAGCCGTTTCAGCGCTTGCGCTAAAATATGGGCCGCACTATGCCGCAGCAGCTCCAGTCCTTCCGGACTGTCCGGCAGCACCAGCTCCAGATCGCCGTCCTGCTCTAGCCGATGCGAAAGATCGACTAGCCTGCCGCTGGCTTTGCCCGCTACCGCCTGCTTTCGAAGGCCAGGGCGGATCGAATCTGCCACATGCGCGACCGTCGTTCCGGCTGGGTACCTCCTGACACTTCCGCTTGGCAATGCGATGCTAATTTCTTGCCCTTTTCCATTGCTCACACTCTCTTCGACTTTCCCGTTGCTCCGGTTCTCTTGTCCTTCTTCTCTGCTCAAGCTCTCTTCGACTTTCCCGTTGCTCCGACTCTCTTGCACTTCTTCTCTGCTCACACTCTCTTCGACTATCCCATTGCTCCCGCTCTCTTGCATTTTCCCAATGTTCTGAGCTTCCTTGGCTTCCTTGGCTTTCTTGGCTTTCTTGTTTTCCATATGCTCTGCTCCTCCTTTCTAAATGTTGTTGCGGATAGCAACACAAAAAACGCGCTCATCCCGAGAAGGGACGAGCGCGCTAAAGGACCCGTGGTTCCACCCTGATTCGACCTTTCACACGGCATGAGCTCTATAGGGCATGATGCCCCAGCAGCCGGAAAGGTCCTTCATTGGCGTCCGATAACGGGGACAGACCGGCAGACTTACGGCCACCGGCACTTGCAGGCGGGTTCAGTCTCGCAGCTATCAGAGGGGTAATCCTCACATCCGGCACCGAAGAAGCTCGCAGCAATCGCTTCTCTCTCTGGGCGGCCCGCAAAGGGGATCTTGTCTCTGGTCATGGCTCACTGAAGAATGAGATTTGCCTTATCTTACCTGCATGGACAGAGACGAGTCAAGCGCAGGATTTAAATTTCCATCTGGAACAGCTTCCTTTTTCCACCAGAGTCATTCCTGATTTCGCTGCAATCTTAATTGAAACCTATGACCATTCATTGTTAGACTATGGAAAAGGAGATGAGCTATCATGCCAACTATGATCTGTCTGCACGGATTTACCCCCGAACAAGAAGAACGGGTGCGCGATGCCGCTCCAGGCTGGAATTGTATATTCGGCCGCCCCAAAGAGCTGGAAGATAGCTTGTTCCGCGAAGCCGAAGTAATCTGCGGCTGGAGCCCCGCCATCGAGAAAGAATCACTTGGCGAGAGCGGCAAGCTCAAATGGCTGCAGGCTTGGTCTGCCGGAGTGGACAAGCTGCCGCTTGGCAAGCTGGAACAGGGAGGAGTCATACTGACGACGGCCAGCGGCGTGCATCCCGTACCGATGTCAGAAACAGCGCTCGCTATGATGCTCGCCTTTTCCCGTGGACTGCATCATTCGGTGCGCAGCCAGTCTCGCGGCAAATGGGAGCTGCGCGAGCCTTACGGCGAGCTGCATGGGGGCACATTGGCCATCATTGGAGCCGGCGAAATCGGCATGGAGCTGGGCCGACTCGGCAAAGCGCTCGGCATGCGTACAATTGGGGTGCGCCGCACCGCCAAAGAAACGCCGCATATGGACGAAACGCTGGCGATGGAGCAGCTGCATGAGGCGCTCGGACGAGCGGATTACGTCGTGAATGTGCTGCCGAATACGCCGGACACAGAGCGTGCCTTTGGCCGGGAGCAGTTTGCGTTGATGAAGAGCAGCGCCGTATTTATCAACATCGGGCGCGGTATATCTGTCGATACCGAAGCGCTGGTCGAGGCGCTGGAAAGCGGCGCTATTGGCGGAGCCGGTCTGGATGTGACTGCCCCTGAGCCGCTGCCGGAAGGGCATGCACTCTGGTCGATGGAGCAGGTAATCATCACGCCGCATATGGGCGGCAGCTCCGAGCGTTACAAGGAGCGGGTGACAGATCTATTCGTCCAAAATCTCAAAAGCTACCTAGATACCGGACGCCCGTCGCGGAATATCGTAGATTACGAATTAGGCTATTAATCTTCCGATCCGCCTGAATAAGTAAGGGGCCGTTCCCAAAGTTATCATTAGATAAATTTGGGAACGGCCCCTATTTTAGTTACATACTTAACCTACGACAGACGCAGTTGCTTAACCAGACGAGTCAGATGCTCAAGCGCATACAGAATCCGCTGTTTTGTTTTATCATTAGCCGGTTGGCCATCTTCAGCGAAATTGCGGTTATCGCCGCCGAGAGATACCCACTCCGTGCAGTTAATGCCATGCAGGTTGCGAACAACGGTTTGCAGTTGCGTGAGCGAGCTAACGCCGACAGCTCCTGCCGAAGCGTTGGCAACGAGTACTGGCTTGCCCTCAAACTGAGCTGCTCCCAAGTAATCCAGCGCGTTTTTGAGCACGCCGGAGAAAGAGCCATGGTACTCGGGCGTACCAAGGATAATGCCATCCGCATCGGATACCGCCTGCACTAGAGCGTCAACTTGCGCGCTCGGCTCCGAGGAATCCGGGGAGTACAGTGGGAGCTGATGCTGGTAGAGATCCACAAACGTAATCTGAATCTCTTTCTCCTTCAGCGCCTTCTCCATATAACGCAGCATCTGCGTGCTGCTCGAATCCTTGCGGTTGCCTCCAGCAATAATTGCGATTTTCATCTTCGGCCATCCTTTCATTCCCAGAAAGTATTCTCTCTGGAATTCATTATAACGATATCACCAGCTCTCTCAAGTGTTAAATTTAAAAGCTCTCGTTTTTACTGAATGGCTGGATGCCCTCAGCTTCCGTTCCCGTTGCCACTTGGCTGCTTGCGAGGTTATGTTCCGTCCCTTCACCGGCAACCGGCGAATAGTACCCAGTCTCAATGTAAAAGACAGCTTCCGCTCCTTGAAGGAGCGGTTTCAACGTAATCTCGCCCCTCATCCCCTCCACGAGCGTTTTGCAGATGGCTAGCCCAAGCCCCGTCCCGCCGTACATACGGGAAATGGAAGAGTCTGTCTGGCTGAACGGTTTGAACAGCAGATGCTGTTTATCCTTGGGGATGCCGATGCCGGTATCCTGGATGCGGAATTCAAGCTTAATGAGATGATCATTGCGCTCTAGTTCCTTTACCTTGACGGAAATGCCACCTTCCTCGGTAAATTTGACGGCGTTGCCGATCAGATTATGAAGCACCTGGGCCAGTCTTTTCTCATCGCCTACGAGCACTTCGGGTAAACCTGGATCAAGCTCCAGAATGGCCTTCAGCCGCTTCTCCCTCAACTTGCCGATGAACAGCTGCAGAGATCCGACGACAACATCCCGCAGCACAAAAGGATCTTCGGCAAGCGTAATCTGGTCTCCCGACTCTAACCGTGAGTAATCTAGCACCCCGTCGATGATCTCTACCAAATCGGCTCCGCTGCTGCGGATAATGCCGATATAATCGCGTTGCTCCTCGTTCAGCTCGGTGTCGAGCAGTAGATCGCTCATGCCTAACACGCCGTTCAGAGGTGTATGAATCTCATGGCTCATGACGGCAAGGAATTCACTTTTGATTCTAAGCGCATTCTCCGCTTCCGTCTTGGCCTTCCATAGCTCCCGCTTCGCCGTATTGCTGGGGGTTAGGTCCTTGGAAATCGTATAAATATCCACCGTGCCATGCCTGTCATTCCAAGGAACAAATACTGTGCTCAGCTCAAGCACTCGTCCTTCCTTGTTCTTGATCCTCATCTCCACTGTCTGTGATCGCCCCTGCTTGACGCGCAGAAAGCAGCGGCTAATCCGTTTAATATCGTTGTGATCAATCAGATTCCAAAAGCGGGTGCCTTCTAGCTCCTCCGCTCGGTATCCCGTCAATTTCTCAGCGGCGGGGTTGAGGCGTAACAGCCGACCGTCCTGGCTAAATAGGCATACCATATCCGGGTTGCTTTCAAAAATGGAATCGTAGCGGCTCCGATTTCCCTCGGCTGCTTTCCAAGCAGCTTTCTTTTCCAGGGTAAGACTAAGAACGAACAGGATCAGAGCGATGATTGCCAGCATAACAACGATACCAAACATATTCAGCCAATCCATCGTTGATCCACTCCTCCATCGTCTTTCTCTCTTTGTAATAATTAACCGTCGACTGGTAAATAGAACCGCGAGGATCAATATATGGGCTAATCTGGCGACGAGGTATGATTAGCTCCCTTCATCCGTTGATGAGGGTTCAGCCATGTCCTGCAAGGGTACAATAGCAGCATGACCACACTTAATGAAGGAGTGAAATGATATGGCAAATCGTGCGGAACTTGAAGAAAAAATTATCACTCGTCTGCATAAGGAGAAATATGGCGTCTTTTCCACAGTGGAGGAGGACAAACCCCGCTCCAGGTACATGGCCGTGTTTCATGATGGACTGACCGTGCTACTGTTGGCGGACCGCCGTTCCTATAAGGTTGATCAATTGGAGAACAATCCACATGCCAACCTGCTTCTCGGTATGGAAGGACATTTGTGGCCTAAGGACATCGTCGATATCCAGGGAAAGGCCAGCATTAGCAGCGACAAATCGATTATTCACGGCCTGTGGGAAAAGGATATGAACCGCTACTGGGACGGCCCAGATGATCCCAATATTGTAGTGCTGAAGCTTGAGCCGGACACGATCGTCCTGACCGAAGGACATAACAATGAGAGTGTATGGAAAAAAGACGGCAACTAAGCCCGAAGGGAAAATAGCCTGTGGCCCCTATGAGGCGGGCCTTCTGGGACAAGCTTTCTAGGCGACTCAGATCGAACGGCTTGGGCCATGGTCGGTAAGCTTTGCGAGAACCCGCGTCTGCTCATGGGGATGACGGGTTCTTTTCATTTTCTATAAGGTTCAGGTTATAACCAGCTATTCCTATTTGCAATTAGGCAGATTGCTCTGCTCCTTCTATAATTAAGCCTAATTCAAGGCAATTTCATACAGGAGGTTGAAGCATGAGCCAAAGTATTCGCAGCAGCAGCTTGGGTTATCCCAATATCGGGGCAGACCGGGAATGGAAAAAAACATTGGAAGCCTTCTGGTCGGGTAAAATTAGTGAGCAGAATTTCAATGAGGAAATGGAAGGAATTCGACTGGAGCGCCTGCGCCGTCAAAACGATTCCGGGCTCGGACTCGTTCCTGTAGGAGACTTCACCTATTACGATCGGATGCTCGATACGGCAGCTATGTTCGGCCTCGTGCCGCAGCGCTTCAGTTATGAGGGCGGACCCGTATCGCTGGAGCTATACTTCTCGATGGCGAGGGGCAATGCAGGAGCAACCGCTTGCGAAATGACGAAATGGTTCAATACGAACTATCACTATATTGTCCCAGAACTGAACGGTGCCAAGCCGAGCCTGACGGCTAATCTGCCGCTGCAAGCCTATGTAGAAGCCCGCGAGAAGCTTGGCATCCAAGGCAAGCCGGTACTGATCGGACCGCTCACCTTCCTTAAGCTGTCCAAAGGCTACAACGCCGCCAGCGAAACGGATGCCTGGCTGGATCGCCTCATTCCGCTGTACGGCCAAGTACTGGCCGAACTGCAAGCGGCAGGCGCGCAATGGGTGCAGCTTGATGAACCTTCCATCGCTGGCGATCTGGGAGCAGACGACTGGCAGCGACTGCAGCGCATCTACACGGAGCTGGCTGCGGCTGCGCCGGAACTTAAGCTGATCGTGCAGACTTACTTTGACGCACCGGACAACTATGCGGCGCTCGTCTCCCTGCCCGTAGCGGGCATCGGGCTGGACTTCGTCCATGATCGCGGCCGCAACCTGCAAGCCGTGCTCGGCCAAGGCTTCCCGGCCGGGCTGACACTGGCCGCTGGCGTACTTGACGGACGCGGCATCTGGCGCGCCGATCCCGATGCGGCGCTGGCGCTCGTCCGCGAGCTCGCGGCCGTCGTCCCAGCCGACCGGCTCCTGCTGCAGCCATCCTGCAGCCTGCTGCATGTACCGGTCAGCCTCGCCGGCGAAGGGGCGCTTGGCGCCGCGCTGCAAGGCGCGCTTGCCGGCGCAGACGAAAAGCTCGCCGAGCTGGCGCTGCTCGCTGAAGCCGCCGGGCTCAGCGCTGCCGAGCTGAGCGCAGGCGCAGGGCGCGGCGCGGCCGCGGCGGCCGGCTTCGCCGCAGGCCGCCAGGCGCTCGCCGCGCTGAACGCGTTGCCGCAGCGCGAAGCTGCTGCCGTCCGCGCCAAAGCCCGCTTGCTCGGCAGCAGCCGCGCCTCCCGCGCCAGCGGCTTCGCCGAACGCCGCCAGCTGCAGCAGCAGCGCTGGCAGCTGCCGTTCCTGCCGACGACAACGATCGGCAGCTTCCCGCAGACGGCGGAAATTCGCTCTGCCCGCGCCAGATGGCGCAAGGGCTCGCTGGACAACGCCGCCTACGAAACCTTTATCCGCGATCAGATCAACGACTGGATCTCGCTTCAAGAAGAGATCGGCCTCGACGTGCTTGTACACGGCGAATTCGAGCGTACCGACATGGTGGAGTTTTTCGGCGAAAAGCTCGCCGGATTCGCTTTTACAGCCAATGGATGGGTGCAGTCATATGGCTCCCGCTGTGTGAAACCTCCCGTCATCTACGGAGATGTCGACTTCGTTGAGCCGATGACGGTCAAAGAAACCGTCTATGCCCAGTCGCTTACCGACAAGCCGGTGAAGGGCATGCTAACCGGACCGCTCACAATTCTCAACTGGTCCTTTGTCAGGGATGATCTTCCCCGCAGCGAAGTGGCGCTGCAAATCGCGCTCGCGCTGCGCAAGGAAGTCGAGGAGTTGGAGAAATCCGGAATCGGCATGATTCAGGTTGATGAACCCGCGCTGCGTGAAGGACTTCCGCTCAAGAAAAGCCGCTGGCCGGAAGAGCTGAAAGCTGCCGTGGACGCCTTCCGCCTAGCCACAACCGGTGTGGCGGATACAACGCAAATCCATACCCATATGTGCTACTGCGAATTTTCGGATATTATCGATACAATCCGCGACCTGGATGCTGACGTCATTTCTATCGAGACATCCCGCTCCCATGGCGAGCTGATCCATAGCTTTGAAGAGAACATATATGAGAAAGGCATCGGGCTCGGCGTTTACGACATCCATAGCCCTCGGGTTCCATCTGTTGAGGAAATGGTAGCGATGATCGAGCGCTCGCTGCGCAGCCTGGATCCGGAGCTGTTCTGGATTAATCCAGACTGCGGCCTCAAAACCCGTGGTAAGGAAGAGACTGCTGCTTCCCTCAATCATATGGTCGCCGCTGCGCGTGAGGTCCGTGCGAACCGTGTCGAATCGAGTCACATTAACTAATGAAGGACTTACTCTCTCCTCTCTTCCCGCTCTTTTTTCTAATTAAATCCAGATAATAAACTGATTTTTCTGCCATTTGAAGATAACTTCAAAGGAAAAAAGTCAAGGCTGCCAGCCAATTCCGCGCTTTGCGGTGAAGTTGGCCGTCTTTTTGTTCGCTTTATGAAGAATAAAAAATCGTTAATAGCGAAATAAATTTTAAAAATGATGATAAAAATAGTACAAATTTCCCGGAAATTTTCCGATATAAGAGTCAACTAGGTCATTGGACTTGTATATTAAGGAAAGGGAGTTTGCTATGAGCACAACCAGCACTTACGACAAAGCTACGCACCGCATTCAAAGCAATCTGGAAACTCTGATCCGCCAGTATTTCATTGACGAATCGACAAACACTCTTCTTCCCATCCGATCCTACACGGAGCTGAGCAGTGACGCCAAAAGACTATACAAACCGCTGACAAAAGGCGCTTTGGCACGTTTGGCTGGCGTAAGACCTAATGTAATTACAGAAATTTGCCATCTGCAGCGCGGTACACTCAACATCTATCATCTGAGCTCAATCGCTGAGGCGCTCAAGATCAAAAACATCAACGATATCATCGAATTGAGGTAAGCGCCTTCCTGCTTTAGCGGCATAACAAAAACTCCTGATGTTCATCAGGAGTTTTTGTTATGCCGCTATACTTCCACTCGCAACGGGATCACCTTTAATCTCCCGAAGCTTGGCGTCCCTTCAAGCTCCTTAGATCACCGAAGATTCAGCATCCTTTCAAGCCCCTTTATTCACCGAAGCCTCGCCATCTTTCAAGGCTCTTTCGCCCCAAACCGTACAGCCTCTTTCCTGTTCCTCCCCATTTCTTGTCCATACATAAATCCATCCTGTTCCTGCATAGTAGTCTGTGATGAGCCGGCAAACTGCGGCCAGAAAGGATTGCTGGGATGCCATTTGTAAACCGTTTCTTTCTCAACGACAATGGTGCCATCACTTACACGGGCAACACTCTTGGTCTTAGCAGATCCGATACGGTTGGTGTTCCCGGCACCGTTGACAGTATCGGAGCTTTTGTCACGATCGACACAAGCCAAACTTTCGGCGCGTATCCTCCTGGAACGACTGGAGACTACACGTTAGACAGTTCGTCAGCTATACTTCAGCTGCCGCTTGGCAGCACAGTCCTCTATGCAGAGCTTATCTGGGGAGGCATGTACATCAATCAAGGGGTTGATCTCAGCGCATTCATCGACAACCCCGTCAGCTTCACCACCCCTTCGGGCGCTTTCAACATCGCGCCCGATCCGGCGACCAACTTTGAAGTGCTGCTGTCGAACACCCCGCCCTTCGATCCCGCTTTCGCCTATGTCCGCTCAGCTGACGTCACCACCATCATTCAGGCTGCTGGGGCTGGCACCTATACTACAGGCGGCGTTGTCGGCACCATAGTCGTTCCGGACCCAACTTCCAACCATGCGATGTGGACGCTGGCCGTAGTTTACAGCAACGCGTCCCTGCCGTTACGCAATTTGTCCATCCGCGTCGGGGCGGATGTCATTTTGGCTACTTCTGGACCTGTCGATACCGTTATTAGCGGATTTGCCACACCGTTTATGGGACCTCTCGATGGAAGAGCTTTGATCAGCGCCCAAGAGGGCGATGCGAACAAGACAGGAGACATGACTTTATTCGGTCCAGACATTGGAACATTAACCGCCCTTTCCGGCCCGAACAACTTTTCCAATAATTTTTTTGCCTCACAGATCAACGACGACGCCGGCATGCTTGATATGAGTGGGACATTCGGCACCCGCAATCAGATCAATGGCGATCCTGGCTCAGATATTATCGGCGGCAGGCAAGGATACGATGTTACCAATGTCAGTATTGCGGGAACGCTGCAAAATGCGCAAACGACGGCTGTTTTCCGCTTGACCACCAATGGAGACGGTTATTTGGTTGACTCGATCGGACTGCAGATCAACATTCAAAAGCCAATCATTACTATTGTCAAATCGACTCCAGCAACGGATGCCGTTGTAGGAGATATCATCACCTATACGCTAACCGTCGAAAACATAGGCGAAGTAGACGCTACTGGCGTACAGGTCACGGACAGCATCGATGAGACCTCTT
This sequence comes from Paenibacillus herberti, assembly GCF_002233675.1. Classification (GTDB taxonomy): domain Bacteria; phylum Bacillota; class Bacilli; order Paenibacillales; family Paenibacillaceae; genus Paenibacillus_O; species Paenibacillus_O herberti. Next base: position 288,691 of record NZ_NMUQ01000004.1, read on the forward strand.
CAGTGTTCGTGCCGGGAAGCGTGACGCTTAATGGGGTTTCCGTTCCGGGAGCTGATCCTGATACCGGAGTGACCGTCGGCACGTTCACTCCGGGGGAAATTGCCCTCATTACCTTCCAGTACCAGGTGACCGCAGTCCCATTCGGAGGCGAACTGGACGATCAAGGGTTCGCCGCTTACACCTACCAGCTTACACCGGATTCGCCGATCATATCGACCTTTGTCCCCTCTAATATTATCCAAATCCCGGTATATCAGCCGATTGTTGGACTGGTAAAGAGCGCCGATATGTCCACAGCTTTTATCGGCGATACGGTAACGTATACGCTAGTTGCGTCCAATACCGGCAATATTAGCATCATGAATGCCGTCATTACGGACCCGCTGCCTGTCGGAAGCAGCTTTATTGCGGGAAGCGTAACCGTTGGCGGCGTCTCCGTACCTGCTGCTGATCCAACAACAGGTATATCGGTTGGTACGATCGGTATCAACTCATCGGTCACGGTGACCTTTCAAGTACTAGTTACTGCGGAACCTCCGGGCGGGAATCTCGTCAATCAATCGACCATTAGCTATACCTATCAGCCGCCGGATGGGCGTATTATAGTAGGCTCAACGCCATCCAATCAGGTCGTCATCCCTATCGTGACGCCCCCGGACTCTCCCGATGTTGAGATCATCAAAGTCGGTCTTCCAAATAGCGGCATCGTCGGAGATATTGTCACTTATACGATTACCGCCACAAACAACAGTATTGCGGCTGTATTCAACGCTGTGCTGACCGACATCATCCCAAGCAGTTTCGCTTTTGTGCCCGCATCCGTCACAATTAACGGCGTTCCGAGCCCAGCAGCGGATCCCGCCGCGGGCATTCCGATTGGCACTTTGCTTATCGGCCAGTCGGTTATGGTTGCCTTCCAGGTGCAAATCGTATCCGTGCCTGACACGCCGGTCGTATTTAATCAGGCTTCGCTTACGTACGATTTTATCGGCAATCCGGTAACTACACCGTCTACACCAGGAGGCGTCACTGTCCTCCAGCCCGTTATTGGACTTCTCAAACGCGCTTCCGTAACAGTCGCCTCAGTCGGGGATACGGTCAATTACTCTGTCACAGTGACGAATACAGGCAATTTGGCGGCAAACGTAACGTTGACAGACCCGCTTAATGCCTTTAGCAGCTTTGTTCCGGGCACCGTGCGAATTAACGGAACTTTGACGCCAGCCGCTAATCCCGGCGCCGGTGTTCCTCTGGGATCGATAGCTCCTGGCGGTTCCGTCCTCGTCTCCTACGACGTGCTGCTGACCAGTTCGCCGCCAAGTGGATTTTTCGACAACCAAGCTTCGGCCGCTTTTACGTTCCAATCTCCATCTGGCGCAACCGGCAGCGGCTCGTCGTTATCCAATATCGTGCGAATCGCGGAAACGAGTCCTCTGCTAACCGTGGTGAAATCCGCGTCAGAGCCATTCGGACTCGTTGGAGATATCGTCACCTTTACGGCTGTCATTACCAATGCATCCGCAGGCCCGATCACAAACACAGTTGCTGTCGATAATTCAACATCTGGCACGGACTTCGTGCCTGGCAGTCTGACGATTGATGGCGTTCCTTCAGCTGGCAATATCCGCATAGGAGTCAACCTTGGCACACTTGTGGTTGGTCAAGTCGTCGTGCTCACCTACCAAGAGGTCATTCTGCCGCTGCCCGAGCCTTCTTATGAAGTTGATGACGTTATTACGGTCACCTTTACTCAAGACGGCGTGACCCACACCTCGCTGTCCAATATTGTTGCTATTACCGTCTTCCGGCCTAGCGCCACCTCGACCAAAAGTGCGCAGGAGCCGTTTGCCTTCGTTGGTGACGAGATTCATTACCAAGTCACCATTACGAACACAGGCAATTTGAATGCGGGTGTAACCTGGAATGACATGCTGCCAGAAGGAACTGTTTTTGTAGAAAACAGCCTGAAGCTAAATGGCGTTCCCGTCCCTGGCGTGAATATGTATACGGGCGCGTTTATCGGTACGGTGGAGGCACATTCAACGGCCATCGTTACCTACAAACTTAAAGTGGTCTCCTACCCGCCTTCGGGGCAGGTAGTCAATCAAGCACAGCTTTCCCTTCTGTATATACTGCCGAACGGGCGAACTCTCACGGATGTCATAATGACAAATCCGGTTACGGTGCCGATTCTTACCCTTGCGTTGCTCACCAAAACAGCCAGCTCAAGCAGCGTCGTCGTCGGAAACACGATTTCCTTTGAGCTGACCGTATTCAATCCTAACGTCAATCCGATCGCTAACGTCATCGTCCGGGATGAACTACCGCACGGACTCAGCTTTGTTCCTGGCAGTCTGAGCCTTAATGGAACTCCGTTGCCGAATACGACTAGTCTTGATAGCATTTCTATTGGCACTATTCCTGCCAAAGGAACGGCAACGTTGCGCTTCCTAGCTAAAGCGATTTTCGCACCGGCTAATCCGGTTGTCATCAACACCGCAACTGTAAGCTATGATCTGCTGCTTCCGAATGGAAGCCGCATCTCGCGTATTGGAGTTTCTAACCCGGTTCGGGTTGTCATCGAAGAGCATGAGGAGTAGGTTAAGGTATAATTTGCAACTACATGCTCTCTCCCCTTCAACTTTCTTTCTGTAGTAAAAAAGCACCTCGGAAAAGGCGATGGATTCCCATGCCTGCTCCGAAGTGCTTTATTTTTGCCATCTTAAAAATCAAATACAAAGTCCTCATCGCGCAGTGGCTCTACATTCAGCGTACGCACATAACCATTGCCCTTCTTGGAGAAGAAGTCATGCTGCTTCGTGCGTGTGCTGATGCCGTTGAACACGATCGGGTTGACGTCCTCTTCCTCGAAAACCGGATCTAGGCCGAGATTCATCAGCGCTTTGTTGGCGTTGTAGCGGACGAAAGTTTTGACCTCATTTTGCAATCCGATGCCCCTGTAGAGTTCATCGGTGTACAACTCCTCATTCTCGTGAAGCAACAACAGCAGCTCATTCAGCTCCTGCAGCGTTTCTGCTTGCTCTTGGCCGCTCAGCGAAGCATGCACTTCTTGAGCCAGTACTCCGACGTACAGACCGTGAATGCTCTCATCGCGCAGGATTAGGTCGATGATCTCGCCGCTGCTCGTCATCTTGCCCTGGCCAGCCAGATAGAGAGGGTAGAAAAAGCCGCTGTAGAACAGATAGCTCTCCAGCAAAACGGAAGCTGCCATCGCCATATACAGATCACGCGGCGTTTGAATGTTCTTGTAGTAACCGGAAATAATCGACGCCTTTTTTTGGAGCTGCGGATGTATTTCTACCCATTTGAATACCGCATCGATCTCTTCCGTGGAAGCCAGCGTCGTGAAGATGCTGCTGTACGACTTGGCGTGGATCTGCTCCATCATGCCCATGAAGCCGAGCACTGCTTTGCGCTGCAGCCCGTCCACATGCTCGAGCAACTTCGGCATACCGACGCCGCCTTGCACCGTATCCAGCAAGGTCAGCCCACCAAGCACCTTCATGTACGTGTCGCGCTCCTGGTCGTTCAGGTACATCCAGCTCATCTTGTCATCCGACAGCGGAATCTCCTCATCCGTCCAGAATTGCATCAGGTTCTGACTCCAAAAAGATGCCGTGAAGTCATCATCTGGACGGTTCCAGTTAACGGCGCGCAGTGGGGCTGCTGCCGGAGCGGCGGAGCCAGAGGCCGGTGCTTCCGGCATGGCTAGATCGATCGGTTTCATGGGTGGTTCCTCCTCTTATATGCCTGCGCGTCTTAAACTGCGCAGCTAACGCACTCTTCCACGCCGAGGCGGTTGGTGCGGGTATAGTACAGGGATTTGAGCCCTTTTTTGGCCGCATAGAGATAATAACGGGCCAGCTCACGTGTCGTCACATCACTATTGACATGAAGTACGGCCGAGATGCCTTGATCGACATGCTCTTGAATGTCTGCAATCAGGTCGATGACCTTGAACTGATCCATCGCGTAGGCAGACTTGTAATAGAAGAAGTTGTCCTGCGACAGGAAAGGCATTGGATAGTAGGTCGTCGAGTTCGCGTAGGTGCGGGTCTCAATAGGCTCTACGATCGGCATGACACTGGAAGTTGCGTTCTGGACGTACGAAATGCTTTGCGTTGGCGCAATCGCCAAACGGTACGCATGGTACAGACCTTGACGAGCAACCTTCGACTTCAGCTCGGACCAGTCCTGAGGAGAAGGAATATAAATTCCCTCAAACATCTCCTTCACGCGGTCCGTAACGGGACGGTAATCCGTCTCCAGATAGCGGTCGAAGTACGTTCCCTTCGCATACTCGGAGCGATCGTAGTCGCGGAAGCGTTCGTTTTTCTCAGCCGCGATGTCCGAGCTCTTGTCCAGCGAGTAGAAGTTCAACATCATGAAGAAGGTACGGACAAAATCACGAGCTTCCGGGCTCTCGTAGGCGAGCCTCATCTTCGCCAGGTAGCCGTGCAAGTTCATAGCGCCGAGGCCGACGGAGTGCATCTCCTCGTTAGCTTTGACAACGCCTGGCGCGTTGGAGACGCGCGTCATGTCGCTGACCGAAGTCAGACCGGCGATGCCTTCTTGCACCGTCTCGCGGATTTTGCCATGCTGCATCACATTAGCGATGTTGAGCGAAGCCAAGTTGCAGCTGATGTCACGGCGAATCGTATCCGCCTCGCCAAAGTCGCCGATTTCGGATGTCTCTTGCAGCTGGTAGATCTCCGTGCACAGATTCGACATTTTGATCGAACCGATATCCTTCAGCGCATGGAAACGGTTGGCGTTGCTCTTGTTCATAATATATGGATAGCCGGATTCAAGCTGAATCGTAGCAATTTTGATAAGCATATCACGTGCGCCCATGATCAGCTTCTTCTTGACGGCCGGATTGGCCATCAGTTCGTCGTACATCTCGTCCAGATTTAGATCATCCAGATGAGTACCGTACGCCTTGAACACTGAGTAAGGAGCAAATACATGCAGCGGCTGATTGTCCTCCGCCAGCTTGTAGAAGCGGTTCGGTACGATTAGGCCGATCGACAGTGTTTTGAGGCGTGACTTCTCGTCGGCGTTGATCTTTTTGCTGTCGAGGAACTCCATGATGTCCCAGCCGAAAATGTTGTAATACGCTGCGCCGGAACCTTTCCGCTGGCCCATTTGATCCGCATAGGAGAAAGCATCCTCCATCAGCTTAAGCACCGGCATGATGCCTTTGGCTGCGCCCTCTACACCCTTAATCGGCTCACCGCGTCCACGCAGCTTGCTCAGATTAACGGCTACGCCGCCGCCAATTTTGGACAGCTGCATGCAAGTGGACAGGTTGTAGTTGATCGAGTTGAGAGAGTCGTCCATCTCTAGCAGGAAACAGCTGACCATCTCGCCGCGACGGCTCTTGCCGGCATTGAGAAAGGTTGGCGTCGCTGGTTGCAGGCGCTGCTCCATCATGGAAACGGCCAGAGACTTGGCGAGCCCTATGTCGCCGCGTCCGAGGTGAAGCGCCGTAACCGCCACGCGGTCCGGGTAATGCTCCAGGTACTGACTGCGGTCATTGCTGCGCATTGCGTAGTCCGTATAAAACTTGGATGCTGCCATATAGGAAGGGAATTCAAACTCCAGGCTATGCGCCAGCTCGTATACAGCCACGGCATCATCAGCAGAATAGAGCTTGTACATATCCTCGTAATAGTCGTTCTGAATCAAATAATCGATTTTTTCCTTGTGGTTGTTGAATGCCGGGCTCTTGGCACGGACTTCTTCCATGAATGCCGCAACGGCCTCACGATCCTTCTCCAACTTGAAAAATCCGTCTGCACCGCGTTTCATAATTTCGTTATTGAGCTCAATATGCCGCAAGTGGCTCCACCTCCCGCATGAATTGTTCTACATCGCGTGTCGTTCCCGACAGTTCGAATTTGCAGACGACCGGAACCTCGTAACGTTCCGAAACCTTATCCGCGCTGCCTGCAAAGCATGTTCCCCAGTTGCGGTTGCCGCTGGCCGACACTCCCCGCAAATAATCCCGATTCTTCTCCAAGAACGCATTAACTGCAGGAGGAACTTCTCCAAAACCAGTTGTATAAGTGACCAGTACGAAAGGCTCCTCAACCGTTGTCGATTCGTTAATCTGAACGGCGGGATAACCAAGCTTGCTCACGAATTTGCGCACGTTCCCGGTACGGGATGTATAAGCGATTAACACAGCGGTCCACTCCTTCTCTATAATTGTCCTGAACTTGCCTCTATGATGCTTGCCACTAGATGTAGTATCTGTTACCGAAACTATATAGGTTAACCGCTCCAGTGAAAAAAGCAGATTCCTGTCGATAAAACAACAAAAAACAAACCCGTATGGAGATTTGAACTTTTCCTCGTGGCTCCATCAGGCCTTAACTAGGTTGTCATGCGCGAGAGTGTTCTGGATGCTCTTGCTCCGCCTCATACCAGGGACAAGAGCATCCTGTGAAACGGTATCGCGCGCTGTCTGTGCGCTTCAGCGTCATTGTTGCGAATCTCTTGTCGAAAGACCCGTTCCAGAGAAATATCTTGTAGATTTTGGGTCTTGACAGCTCGTCCGGTTCATGCTTGCAAATCCCATATGTAGAGGCTAGGTGTTTAATTTACCTCAATATATTGTGGTTGTCAAGCCGATGAACTGCTATTACCCCCCAGATCAAGAGAGGAATCCAAACCCCTTAAAGCCACTTACGCACAGCTGTGAATAAGCAAAAAAGAGCCCGAATATCGGGCTCTTGATCTATTTTTCGTTGGTTATCCACAGCATTAAAGAGGCAGATTTGTGGATGAGTTTTTATCGACAGAATGCAATTTTTTTCGGTTCCGATACGCTTTTGTCACGCGAGTGGCTCCGAACATAAGACCAAGCGCGATCAAGAAGACAACGTACGACACAATCAAGATCCTGAGATCAGTACCCGGAAAAATAATGGAAGCGCTTAGAATGCCGAACATCCATATATGGGACAGGTTGCCGACAAGGGATGACCAGAAATACGGGACGATGCGGACCGGTGCAACAGCCGACATGAAGGAAATCAGGTTATTCGGCATAACTGGAATCGTCCTCAGCAAAATGACCATCCAGCCGCCGTACTGATCCAGAGAGGTCTGGTATCGTTCATAGCGCCCCATGCGCGTTTGAAAATAGCTCTGAACTTTGCCATAGAAAAAGTAGCGGAACAGCAGATAGACGGAAAGCGCCGCGACCGTGCCTGCCAACCAGCTCGCCAGCAGGCCGCCAGCAATGCCGAGGATAGATATATTAATTAAAATAATCGTGGCGAACGGGAAGATGCCAAACAGCCCCTGAACCACCGCGAGGGGAATCGTCAGCAGCAAGATGGCCGGCCCGTCCAGGCCGCTGGCCAGCACGAGAGCATCGATCAATCCGTTTATTCGATCAAACAACTGTAGTACCTCCTTCCACGGAGCTGATCCCAGTCCGCTTGAACATCTTACTATATTCGTGATGTTTCGAACAAAGTCATTTATTTCTACGTTCATGAAGGAAGAATGATTCAACTATAAAAAAATAAGCAAATAAGCTTCGCGAAACAGTCGCTTATTGGAAAAAAATAACCGCCCGGATAAACCGGACGGCTGAAAGGATGGCTATGGCCGCAGAAGATTAACTTCTGCTTGCAGCAAATGACTGTAATTGCTCACTTCGGCCTTCTGCGCCTCGTTTAACAAATTGTAGGCGGCTCTGGCGCGCTCAATGATCGGCCTAACATATTCTATCGGTCCATCCAACTTTATAAGGCTGATTATATAATTGACTATCTGTGGAGTAGCCTTTGGTATAGCTTGATATTCAAAGCGAACATAGCCGATTGGATTGTATCCTGCATCGAATAGATAAAGGATGCCTGGACTAAGCACTGGCGCTGGATTAGTCCCTATCGTTCCTAGAAAGCCATCAGGTAAAGACGCTCGGTACAAGATCTGCTTACGGGCGTCTTGAACAGTCGGCGCTAGAGGCTGTCCGCCAATCTGACCCGAGATATACCGAACGGCAGGATCTAACACGGCTAGATTTGCTAATAAACGCGTATAAGAAAACGCTTGAATAGCTGGCTGGCTTTGAAGCAAAGAGAGCATGGCATCATCTTCAAAGGCAATCACGGCTCCAGAAGCAGCAACTTCAGGCAACGGTGTAAAATCGTACTTATACTGTGTTCGGTCAGTCATCTGGCCTTCGACCTCCAAGGACAACCAAATGCTCCCCTTCAAAGACGCGTGCACCGGATAGCTGAATGGTAGATTAAATAAGAAAGGCACTTCAGGCGTAGGTAAAGGCACTCCAGGCGCAGGCAAGGAAGGCCAGTTAGATGAGGAACCTCGAGCCACATAATAGGGTTCCGTATCATCCTCAGAACCGTAGACATGAAGCGCAACTCCCTGGGTGATCCCTTGTATCATTCCGCCCGAAGGACTGAGTTTAATTCGGTACGGGCTATCGGTAAAAATGATATAACTTTCGAGGTTTCCGCTAGCTTTGGATTTCACGGTAATTTGGAGGACACCCGGAAATTCTGGACCAAAAGTGAATCTGTACTGTTTTCCTTGCACGGGAATAGTATTACCTGCACCGGTGCTTCCAGAGGATACATAGACATCCGAGAGTTCACTGTCGTAGTCAAGACTTATGACAATCTCTTTTCCCTCAAGAAGATGTAAACCTTTGGCATTATACTGCTTGACTGTAGGGCTAAACGGCACATTCAGCGTCATACCTGACAAAGACAATGACTTCAGTTGCTTAGCAGCTACTTCCTGTGAAAGGATTGATTCCTTCAGCTTCAGAGCCTGCGCAAGCACTGGGTAGCTGGAGACTTTCGCCTGCTCCTCGGGAAGAAGCGTTCCATACATCTGCTGGAGTTTGCCTAAGTATTCAAAATAGTTCATCGGTGCTGGTACAGGAAGCTGCTGAATCAGCTTCTCGAGTATGTCCGCCGTCAAATGTACTTTAACTTCAAGCGGTAAAATAGAATACCCGATGGGACGCTTGTCGGCATTGTAATAGTAAACAGTGAAATATCCACGGAAATCCTTAGGCTCGTTATCCCAGTAGGACATGAGCTCAGTCGAGGTTCCTTTCAGCTTATACAAATGTCCGGTATTCCATCCCGAAACTTCCGCATCTTCTATGCTTGGTGTGCGCGGCACATGAGATCCATTACTCCAGCCCACCCGTACAAATTCCGCCTCGGCCGGTGAAGGAGACAATGGATCAAGATTAAGCTCGACCCCGTAGGTGAACTGAATATTGGCCGCTTCCATTTCCTCTTTTGTCATAGTACTCGCTTTTACACCGCCGCTGAGCTCTGCAAGCGCTCTAAAATCATACTCGACTTTTTGGCGCGGCTGCTCCGGCTGGCCCTGTTTTTGCAGGCTGATCCAAATTGATCCAGGATTTCCATTAAGCGCATCCTGCTTAATTTTATTTAAAGGACGGATACTAATGACCTTTCCGCTTGCAGATTGAGGTATAGCATAGACAGGAGCCGCATCCCCATCATTCGCGTAGACACGCAGCATATCCCCCTCTTCAATTCCTTTGCCTGCAATGTTTATAGAACCATCCGAGGTTATATGAGCATTTTCTGCGAGTGTCCAATCATACAAAACACGAACCCAGTACCCGTTCAGCATTTCGCCATCTTTTGATCCAAGTCTAATCAAAACGTCGACTTCCTGGCGTGCTTGCTGGCGGTAACGGACTTTGCCGTCAGAGTCCAGCTTCTTATCTTCAATAAGAATATCTCCGTAAGAGGTTCTAGCCGTCACCGAGATTTGAATATCCGGGTGGCTGGCCAAGGCTTTAACTTCCAAGTCGCCCGTAACAAAATCTACAGGAAGATAAACATCATACTCTACTTCCTTAGGATCGAATCCCGTCTTGTCAGAAGGAAACGGAGTAAGCGGGTAACCTCCAACAGAAAGCTCCGTTAACAAGGCTTCCGGAGCAACTGTTGGTGCTGGGCTGCCCGTTGGACTTGGCGTTGGTGATGGCGTTGGCGTCGGTGTCGGATTTCCAGGATTTCCTGGGAAGCCTGGGAAAAAGCCTCCTCCTCCTACAATCGGACTTGGGGTCGGACTTGGCTGCGAGCTTGGATTAGGCAGTACTTTTTTCGAAAGCGGCTCCTTTTCAAAAACAGAATCGGACACATCATGACGAAGGATTGCCTCATCAATGATGCCTTGGCCGGACATAAAAGTTTTGGCGTTCAGCAGCAGCTTAAGAATTCGACTGCCGTACTGGAGCGCAACTACAGAGCCTGCTGCATTCGGCTCAACGGTTACGGAACCAAGCTCGCTCTTTCCTTCTACAGAAAGACGTACAGCGGAACCGTCCTTCTCCACACGAACGTCGCTCAGCTGACTGTCCTTAACGTGAACGGAATGGACTCCTCCACCTCGTATGTATGTTTTCCCGGTAACTTTAACACCTGAAAGGAAAGCATCCCCTTCACCGATCGCCTTATCAAGGATAAGATCACCGCGAATTACCAAGTTCTGAAGCGTGACGCCGGACGCACTGATCTGTACGTTACCATTCACTTCCTGGCTGCCGGTTGAAGGACCGTACACGCCTGCCTTGTTATATTCTTTCGCAGGCGAATCCATCTTTACTGCTTTGCTAATTGCCGTTACGGCTTCCGCTCTCGTTAACTGGCCAGCCGGTCGGAAGCTGCCATCCGGATATCCTCCAAGTATGCCTTGTGAAGCTAATGCAGCAACATAAGATCGGCTCCACACTCCAAGGGCATCCTTGTCACTGAAAGTTGATTCAGCACCTGCGGAACCCTCCACATCGGAAGCTTTGGCAAGCATAACGGCAGCCTCCTGCCGAGTCACTTTGCCGGAAGGGCGGAATGTTCCGTCCTCGTAGCCATTCACATAGCCAGCATATACGGCTGTTGCTACTGTGCTGTAATCCCAGCTTTCCTTTTTGACATCCTTGAATGCAAGCGCTGGAGCAGCAGTTGCTTCCTTGCCAAAAGCCCGGTTGATAAGCGCAGCGAGCTCGCTGCGCTTTACCGGTTGATCTGGGCGCAGCTTGCCATCACCATAACCGGACAGCCATCCTGAGTCGACCCAAAGCTGCAGCTGCTGCTCTGCCCAATGTCCCTTAATGTCGTTGTATCCTCCGGCATTTCCGGGTTTAGGTTCCACTGCTGCAGCTCCATTTACCGCTTGTCCACCTGAGCCGGCTGCAAGTAATACAACGAGACTCGTCGCCACCCACTTTTTAACACGTTTAAGTCTGTTTGACATAACTGAGACCCCCGTCTAGACATCAATAATTTCTCTTCCATGCTTGGTTATACCACCGCACCCGCATTCTGGCAATGAGTTTATCTGATAGTAAAAATAAGAGGGAAAACGAGATAAAACCCGTCCATGAACGGACGGGTTTTATCGGGGTTGCTTAAACTTGTGATGCTGTTGTCGAAGACTCAACTCGCCCCGACAGATCGGTATTAATGCGCCGACCTTTGATGCCAAAGTAGAGTGCTGTCGCTGCCAGAGCAATCGCTGCATAAATGCCGAGATAGCCAAGCTGATCATAAACGACGGAGGCATCGCCGTTGCTCGCAATAGCAGCTTTAAGTCCGGTTATACTATGCGACATTGGCAACCACGGATGAACCGCCTGCATCCAAGATGGCAGCAGTTCAACCGGAAACGTACCTGCACTAGATGTCAGCTGCAAAATCATCATCATTACAGCGATAAATCGACCCACTTGATCGCCCCAAGTAACCAGCGCTTGAATGATGAAGGTGAAGGCAAGGCTCGCCGCAAAAATTAAAGCAACAAATAGCGGTACGTTGCCAACATCGAGCTTAAGTCCGTACAGTAGAATCAGTATGGCGACTGCCGACTGACTAAGACTCATCAGTAAATAGGTAACCGTGCGGCTCAGGAACCGTCCAAGCCTTGTCGTATTGGGCTGGAATGATTCCCTCGACGAGATGACAGTTGTAAAGAACAGTGCACCAACAAATAGTGCTATTGAAATAAAGTAAGGTGCGATGCCCATGCCATACTTTTCAATTTTGCGCGTTTCATTCTCTTTAATTTTCACCGGATCGGCAAACATCGATACTGTTTCGTCGCTGTTTTTAACGTCAGCCGTTTTACCAGCCGCTTCGCCAAGCTTGCCCTGCAGCTCGCCAGAGCCATCTACTAGTTTGCTCGCGCCGTTTTCCAGCTCACCGGCGCCGTCTTCCAGCTTCACTGCTCCATCCGCGACCGTGCCAACTCCTCCAACAAGCTGGCCGAGTCCGTTCGTAAGCTGCAAGGCGCCGCTGCTGGCGGTTTTTGCGCCGCTTGCAAGCTCGGCTCCACCGCTTGCGGCATCGGAGAGCTTACTGCCGAACTGCGTCATGCCTTCGTTCAGCCCGTTTGTGCCTTTTTGCAATTGCTGTGCTCCTGCAAGCAATTGCTGCTGGCCTGCACTCAGTTGCGTGCTTCCCTGCAGTAGCTGCTGCTGCGCGGCATCCAGCGAGGATGCACCAGTCAGCAGCTGTTGCTGACTGGCTGCAAGCTCGCTGCCGCCAGCTGTCAGCCCCTTCTGCGCCGCGCTCAGCCCGGCGCTGCCTTCGGCAAGCTGCCGGCTGGCCGCGAGCAGCTTTTTACCCTGCTCGCTCTCCGCCAGCTGCGGATTCGCCCCCATCAAAGAATCAAGCCCAGCAGCAAGCTGCGCGGCTCCATCAGATACTTTGCCGCCGGCTTCCTCCGCCGCTGCGAGCGAATCCGCCAGCTTGGCGCTGCCTGCAGCCGATTGCTGCAAGCCTTCCGCCAGCTTGGTGCTGCCAGCTGCCGACTGCTCCAGGCTCTGCTGCAGCTTGGCGCTGCCTTCTGCCGAGGAGGTCAGCCCCGTAGCAAGCTGTGACGCCCCCTTGTCGGCTACCCCTGCTCCGGCGGCCAGTTGGCCGCTTGCTTGCTGCAGCTGCACAAGGCCTGAGGCAAGCGAGCCGCTTCCTTCCGCCAGCGAGCGCGTGCCGTCTTTCAGCAAGGCGGCGCCATCCGCCAGCGGCGATACGCCGTCCCTCAGCTCAGTCGTGCCCTCTGCCAGTTTGGCGAGGTTCGTTTTCAGCGTGGCGAAGCCATCATCGAGCTTCCCAGCCCCATCCTTCAGCTCGCCAGCTCCATCACGAGCATCGGCGAATCCGTCCGAAATCTCTTTAACCTGTGAAAGCATGCTGCGAGCATAAGCCTCGGTGATGCTGGCGTTCAGTTCAGCTCGGATGTCCTTTATCGCTGAGCTGCCGATCTGACCCGCGATGAAGTTATAGTCTCCGTTAGGCTCGAAAATAATTTCCGCTTGCTCGGGTTTATCGTTCATCAGAGTAGATGCCTTGCTCGAAAAGTCTTGCGGAATCGTAATCTGCATATAATATTCGTTAGCCTCTATGCCCTTAGCCGCCTGTTCAGCAGTTACAAAATCCCAGTCGAACTCCGCTTTATCCTTCAGCTCTGCGACGAATTCGCGGCCGACATCGAGCTGTTCACCCTCATAAACAGTTCCTTTATCCTCGTTCACCACCGCTACTGGAATCTTCTCCAGCTTGCCGTAGGGATCCCATGAGGCTTCAATTAAGAAGCCGCTATAAAGAATTGGGACAAATGCAACGGCGATGAAGGAAATGGCGAGCATTGGCTTCGTGAACATGACCTTCAGGTCTTTGCCAATGGTTTTCAATGCCTTCATGATAATTCTCGTCTCCTTTATGACTAAAAATCAAATTCGGTCATTTGGTCATAAACAACTTTATCACGCCTATTTCAAACTTGCAACTTCCAACCTTTCTCAGCTTATCCCCCGTATTTCTGTTAATTGATGAAACCCAAAATAGAGCTTGACCGTATAAAAAAGTTACGCCTGCTTCAAACTGACTGATATACTTATTCCGTTCTACAGTCACTGAGTCAATAATGGAGAACAAAATCAAGCGGAAACGCCTATCATAGGGGGCTTGCACAATGTCTATAGACCGGAGGGCAGAAGTCGTCCATGCCGCCGCCAAATCCTTCACCATGTTCGGTTACAAGGCTACGACTATGGATCAAGTGGCTCGAATCGCGCGTGTTGGTAAAGGGACGATCTATACTTTTTTTGATAATAAAGAGCAGCTGTTCGAGGAAATCATGAAGAACTTTGTCGCGGAAATTCTGGCGTTAGCTGAGAGGGCAATCGATCCCGGCAAGCCGTTTGCCGAAAATCTTCACCGCGCTCTGCTTGATGTGCTCAACTACCGCAAAGAACATGAGCTCATTTCCCGCCTCACAATGGAAATGAAAGAGATCGGTACGGCAGCAGCCGGATTCGGCATCCATATGATGGATGAAGCGCTGCTCGACTTCGTGGCAGAGGCCGTACAAGACGCCGTCGCCAAAGGGGAGCTCAAACCTTGCGATCCAAAGCTGACCGCCTATGTGTTGGTCAAGCTGTTCATTACGCTCGTTGTGGACTGGCCAGCTGTATCTGGACAGCCATTCAAGGAAAAAGATGTGATGCGGCTGTTCGAGCTGTATTTCCTAGATGGAATCTCGGAGACCTCCTGAAGCGCGAAACAATCCAGATTCAAAAAAAGGCCTTCGTTAACCGCATTGACGCGGTTCGCGAAGGCCTTTCCTGAATATATGCTAACTAAAGCTGGCTTAGTGGAACAGAGAACGGTACTCCCCATAACCCTCTTCTTCGAGTTGCGATACCGGAACGAACCGCAGCGCAGCCGAATTGATACAGTAGCGCAGGCCGCCCTTGTCCTTCGGACCATCATCGAACACATGCCCGAGGTGGGAATCAGCAACGGCGCTACGCACTTCTGTACGCAGCATGAAGAGCGTGGAATCCGACTTCTCTTTCACACTCGGCTTTGCCAGCGGCTTCGTGAAGCTCGGCCAACCACAGCCCGAGTCATACTTGTCCAGGGAGCTGAACAGCGGTTCGCCGGATACGATGTCTACGTAGATGCCTTCCTCTTTATGATCCCAGAACTCATTGCGGAACGGAGGCTCGGTGCCGTTATTCTGTGTCACTTCAAACTGCATCGGCGTCAGAGTGGCGCGCAGCTCATCCTCGTTTTTGTCCATTTTCCAATGCTGCTCAATGAACTTGTCGCGGCCAGAGCCTCTGCGGTACATCTTGTAGCGGAATGGATGCGACTTGTGATAGTCCTGATGATAATCCTCCGCCTCATAAAAAGGAGCGGCAGGCTCAATCGTGACGACGATCGGCTTGTCAAAGCGCCCGCTATCTTGAAGCGCCCTTTTGGACTCCTCGGCCAACTTGCGCTGCTCCTCCGAATGATAAAAAATAACTGGACGGTAGGAGTCACCGCGGTCAGCGAACTGTCCCATCGCATCGGTCGGATCGACCTGCTGCCAGTAAATGTCCAACAGCTTGGCGTACGGGAATACTTCCGGATCGTATGTGATCTGAACCGCCTCGGTATGACCGGTATTTCCTTGGCACACTTGGTCATAAGTCGGATTTTCTACATGCCCGGCCGTATAACCAGATACGATGCGAATAATTCCAGGAAGCTCCTCGAACGGAGATATCATGCACCAGAAACATCCACCGGCGAACGTCGCCAGCTGCTGATTATTTGTAGCCATATGCCTATCCCTCCCGGGTTGAAATTTAATAACAAAACTCGCTCCGCGAACAAATCCTTCTTTCGATCGCTGTTCTAGTCGCTTACTTCATTATAGCGAACATGGCGCTGTAATGTCCAAAATCTACTCCCTCAGCGCTTCTTGCAACCGCGTGTTCATCCCCTGGGTCGAGCCGCCAAGTCGGCGCCGCAACCGCTGCGCTTCCACGCCAAGACGCACCGCTTCGGCGGCAAAACGATCTCTCTCCGCTTCCAGCTCCGCGCATCTGGTTTTCAACTTAATAATCTCCTCTAACAGTTCCCCGATTTCAGCCTGGTCTCCCATCCTTAATCCCCTCTCCAGCCTCCCGGCCCATTTCGTCGAAATGCTCGCGCGACCCAGCTACATGAATCTCAGCCACGAGCGCCACAAAATCTGTAGGCTTGTCATCATCCGAAACCATCCGCTCGACACTCGCTGCCTCTTCCTCCGTAAGCATTCGCCCAACACTCATGGGCTTATCTTCCCCGATGATTCGCTCTAATCCCGCTGCCTCTTCCTCAACCTTGGCCCTAACCTCTTCCTCAACCCTCGGTACCTCCAGCAGCCGCTCCTTCAAGAACTCAGCCGCCAGTCTTAGCGAATGTTCGGCCTCCGGTAGCCAGCCCGGCATCATCGCCGTAAAATCATGAATCATCCCGTCATAACACCGATACTCTACCGGGACTCCGAAAGCCTGTAACCGCTCTGCATATAGCTTTCCCTGATCACGCAACGGATCAAGCTCCGCCGTAACGACCAGCGTTGGCGGCAGACCGCCAAGCTCCTCCGCGAGCAGCGGAGAAACATCCGGCAAAGAGCGTTCCCCTGGCTCCGCGTAGCCGTCTACGAACTGATGCAATAACCTTAGAGTCAGCAAGTACTCTCGGCCGTTCTCCCGCAGCGACGGCTGTGAAGTGGAACCGGGCCCATTCCCTCCAGTCAAATCGACCGCCGGGTAGAGCAGCGCTTGCGCTTTCACTTTCGGTCCTCCATTGTGAACTGAGCGCAGCGCGGTCACTGCCGCGATGTTGCCGCCAGCGCTTTCGCCAGCAACGGCGAGCCGTTCAGGGTCGCCGCCGAACTGACTGACATTCCGCGAAGCCCAAAGCAGCGCCTCATAAGCATCATCGGCTCCCTGAGGATAGGGATGCTCCGGGGCAAGTCGGTATCCGACCGACAGGAACAAACATCCGCTGAGCTGCGCCCAGGTCCCATTGTAACGATGGCGGACCCGATGGTCGCCGAGTGCGAACCCGCCGCCATGAAAATACAAAATGACCGGTAGAAGCAAAGCTTTCGCATCCGGGGATACGGCTTTCGGCCGATACCAGCGAACAGGAATGGTCCGCCCATTGACCGTCGGCAGCTCGAGATCGCCCCAATCGACGGCCTGGCCGGGAATTTTCAGGAAAGCGGCTACATCCAGCGCCTTCATGAACAGGCCCATCCGCCAGCGCATGCGTGAAAGAGGGCGGCCTGTCATCCATGAACCGGCATGCACCGCTGCCAGCAGCATGCGAATCGGTAGTGCCAGTCTACCGCCAGAAAGTTTACTCTTCCGCTGGACCTTGAACACGCTGGATCATCTCCGTTTTTAACTGCCATAGCTGCTTGCTGAACGAGACCGGGTAAGGCTCCGGATGCAGCTTACGCAAATACGGCTGACGGAACAGCGCCAGCTGGGCGCGATGATAGCTGCGGATCTCTTCCAAATTCGGAAGTGGCGCGACTAACTTCCCATCTCGAAATACCGAGCGTAGAAGCGGCACCGCCTCGTAACGGGACAGAACTGAGTTTACATAGGGATGAGCCGGATCAATGCGCTTCAGCGCTTTACCGCCGCTAACATCTTCTTCGCGTAGCGCCATGTAATCCCCGAGTGCATACCCCGTGTCAGGATCGATTAACCGGTGCACAGACTTGGCAGCGGGATTAGTTACCTTATCCAGATTGCCCGAGAGCTTGATAACTGGCTCATACCCTTTACCGCGGTCAATCGCGGCGAGCTTGTACACACCACCAAGCGATGGCTGGTCAGCAGCTGTGATGAGCTGAGTACCAACTCCCCATGTATTAATAGCCGCACCCTGTGCCTTGAGGTTCATCATGATATGCTCGTCCAAGTCATTGGAAGCCACGATGCGTACATTTGGAAACCCTGATTCATCCAGCATCCGGCGCGCCTCCTTGGACAGCACAGCCAGATCGCCGCTATCCAGCCGGATCGCTTGCATCTCCTTGCCCTTCGCTCTAAGCTGCCGAGCAACCTCGATCGCATGAGGTACTCCGCTGCCGAGCGTATCATAAGTATCAACGAGCAGCGTCACTCCGTCAGGCAACGCTTCGGCATAACGCTCGAATGCTTCCAGTTCGGAGTCATGCGCCTGTACCCAAGCATGGGCATGCGTCCCCTTCGCAGGAATGCCAAAAAGCAGGCCGGCCCGCATATTACTCGTAGCGTCAAATCCAGCAACATAAGCAGCCCGCGCTCCCCATACCGCAGCGTCCATCTCCTGGGCTCTGCGTGTGCCGAATTCAAGCAACGTATCATCGCCAGCCACCTGCTTAATACGGGATGCCTTGGTCGCGATTAGCGTCTGATAGTTAGCCATATTAAGAATGGCTGTTTCAACGAACTGCGCCTCCATAATACGACCCTCTACCCTTACAAGCGGCTCATTCGGAAATACGAGCGTCCCTTCCGGGACGGCGTCGATGCTACCGCTAAATCGAAAACGGCGCAGCTCATCGATAAATGCAGGATCGTATCGCTCCTCTTGCTGCTGTAAATAAACCAGCTCCTCTTCCGAGAAACGCAGCTCCAGAATGTAATCGACGATCCGTTGCAGGCCGGCAAACACGGCGTAGCCATTACCGAAAGGCAGCTTGCGGAAATACATTTCAAAAACGGCCCTGCGGTTATGGGTTCCCATTTTCCAATGGGCATACATCATGTTTATCTGATACTTATCGGTATGTAGAGCGATTGACGGCTCCATCGGTCTCCCCCCTTTCAAATCCGTCTTATGCGATTACAAGAAAGACAGCGTTCGCCTTCCTTCCATTTATACAACTTATGACAAATGCAAAAGCTGCGCCCAAAGGCGCAGCTATCCAGGCTACCGACTATTCGACAGGCTGACGGACCGGTTCGGCAGCAGGGTCTGCTGCTAAATCCGTAGACGCTCGGGATGGCATAGTCGTAAGCGAGTAGCCATGCGGCTCCGCTTTGAGCCCATCAAGCTCCCTTTGCAAAGCCTTTATTTGTCGTTGCAGCCGATAGGAGCGAATGATGCCGAACAATCCAACGCTCAATCCAGCAAGCAGAGCAGAACCGAGAACAACGAGGATCAGTGGCAAACTCGTCTGCACGAACAGGAAATTGACCTGTACCGGATCGACATTAATGACTGCGAATATAGCGATAATCAAGGCAAAGATTAGACCTGAGATAAGCAAACCTTGGGATTTCATATGCCAACCACCCTATCCGCATTGTTACCTTATTGTTCCCTTTTAACCCATAATCATGACGGGTTAAACTCTTTTACGGAGCATCCAGACCTCCAGCAATGAATTTAGCTGATCCAGATTCAGGGGTTTGGTGATATAATCCGAGGCTCCTGCTTGCAAGCACAGCTCTCGATCCTGCGGCATTGCCTTGGCGGTAATGGCGATGACCGGCAGATTATGATGCTCCGGATGGGTTCGAATCTGGCGAATGGCCTCGTAACCATCCATAACCGGCATCATCATATCCATCAGCACGAGATCACATGGCACAGCATCCAGAACTTCCAGCGCTTCACTTCCATTGTTCGCCGAAATGACTTCTATACCGCCCTTTTCAAGGAAGCTGGTCAGGCTGTACACATTGCGAATATCGTCATCAACGACGAGCACCCTCCTGCCATAATAGGAGTTCAGCAACGAATCGGCCACCTCGGAAGCGGCTGCAGGAAACTGTTTTGAACGGTCCTCCAGCTGATTCCTTAACTTCTCTTCATCTGAAAGCTCCGACGGAGGCAATACCAGCGTATGGCCGGACTCATTACCCCAGCTCAATCCTGCTCCCTCAGCTAACTTTAGATCATGTAAGCGAGTTTCCGTATGCAAGGAAGGCACATACAGCGTGAAAATGCTCCCCACTCCGGGCTCGCTATGCACGGTCAAACAGCCCTGCAATAAGGATGCCAGCTCGCGGGAAATGGACAAGCCCAAACCTGTGCCGCCGAACTGGCGGCTTGTTGTACCGTCCGCTTGGCGGAAAGCTTCGAAAATTAGCTCCTGCTTGGCAGGATCAATGCCGATTCCAGTATCCTTAACCTCGAACGATAGGACGGATGTTCCGATCCGTTTCGGCAGAAGCTTGTCGACCGTCTCCTGACTTGCTTGCGAGATGACCAGCGATACTTCTCCCGCCGAGGTAAATTTGAAAGCGTTGGACAGCAGATTTTTGAGAATCTGCATGAGACGCTGTTCGTCAGTAACCATCAGATCCGGCACATCCATCCGGCGGATGACAGTGAACTCAAGGCCCGTTCGTTCAGCATGGCCCCGAAAAGCGGAATGAATCAAGTCAGGAAGCTCACTCAGATTGACAGGCTCCATTGCCACTTCCATTTTACCGGCTTCAATCTTGGAAAGATCGAGAAGGTCATTGATCAGCGTGAGCAGATCGGTTCCCGCCGAATGAATGACCTTGGCGAACTCCTCTTCCTTCGAAGACAGATTACGTTCCGGATTTTCAGCCAGCATCTGGGAAAGGATCAGCATACTATTGAGTGGAGTCCTCAGCTCATGAGACATATTGGCCATAAACTCATTTTTGTAGCGGGAGTTGCGCTCCAGCTCAGCAGCATAAAGAGTAAGCTCCTGCTGAATTTGCTCCAGCCTAAGCGACTTCTCCTCAGACAGCTGTACTTGCCTGCCCAACTGTTCGTTAGAAGTGGATAGCTCCTCCTGCTGTGATTGGAGCTCCTCGGCCTGTATCTGCAACTCCTCGGTCATGGATTGGGACTCCTGCAGCAGCGACTTGATCTCTTGGGCAATGTGGACACGATGCAATGCCACACCTAGCTGCTCCGCGGCTTCTGCGGCGAGCCGCTGCTCCAGCGCACTGAAGGAAGAGAATCGAGCCATCTCAAGCACAGCCATTACCCGGTTCTCATATATAACTGGGACGAGCAACAGATGTTGTGGCTGTGCACTACCAAGCCCCGAGCTAACTTTCACATAATCCTGGGGCATCTCATAGTGCCGCAGGCGCTGCTCAGCTGCGCATCTACCTACAAGACCTTCGTTATAATCGAAGGTTGGCAAGAGGCTTGCCCGCAGACCAGGCTCCTCCGCCACAGAAGCTGCTAGTCGGAGCTTACGGCCGGATTTGAAGGAATCCAGCACATACAGTACGGCATACGGAGCCTGCAAAGCTTCAGCCATCGCTGCGACCATAACCTCGCTCGTATCTTCACTGGTGGATGTCTGTTGCAACTTTCCTCCAAGCTCCAGTACTACTTGCTGCATCCAGCTACGTCCCTCAAAATCATCTAACAAGCGGTTAGTCGCCATCGCCAGGTCGGCGATCTCGTCGCGGGAGGTGATTGCGATACGTGTCGACAGCTGCTCCTTCCCAGGTATGTCCGCTTCCGTCATGCCAGTAATGGAATCAGTCACGCTCGTTAATGTACGGATAATAGAACGCGAAATTGCCCATGCGAATATGCCGGAAAGCGCCAGCGAGAACAGAAACAGTGAGATCAGGCTCGTTTGCAGGAGCTGATTGTTCTGATCAAGCTTCTCCAACCGCTGGACGACTTGCTGCTGCTCCGTCTGGCGGAAAGCGTCGAACATTCCACGTAGCTGATCCATATTTTGCTTGCCTCTGTCGACGGCATAAAACTCTGTAATCGCGTCCTGATCCCCTCTTTGCTTGGAGTCAATGATAGGCAAAGTAATATCCAACCATTCCTCAATCGATGCGTGCACCAGCTCCAGTGCCTTTGTTTGAGAGGAGTTGTCCTCCATCATGCCTAACAGCCGGCTGTAGTTGGATTGCCATTGGGAAAAGCCCGAGTGATACGGCTCCAAATAATTATCTTCTCCCGTAATAATGAAACCCCGCTGGCCGGTTTCCATGTCCAGCATATTCTTTTCAATGGCATAGGTCAGGTTCTGTACAGCAATATCATGCTCGGTTACACGCTCCGTTTCCCTCTGCACCGCTGACAACTGCGCGAATACAATCAGGATCGATACCGCGAGGCAGGTCAAAATAACGGCATAGCCGGATATGATTTTGCTGCGAATGGTGAATCTTCTTTTGGATAGGAGATTAGAGGCTGTTGCCATTGTTTTGCTTATGCTCCTGTCTTGTGCGCTGCACCGTCAAGCGGACAGGCATTGAATATATACCGTTATCTCAGGTTGTCGGCGATTTGCCACCGTCGATATTGAGAGCAGTTCCTGTCACATAAGAAGCAGCGCTGGAAACAAGGAACACAATGGCTTTGGCCGCCTCATTCGTATCTCCGATCCTGCCCAAAGGAATGTCATGACGCGCATCCTGCGCGTACTGCTCCCAAGTCAGCTCTGGACTTGTCCGCTTCCAGACCGCTTCAATTTGAGCGCTGCGAATAAGGCCGATGCATACCGCATTGACCCGAATTCCGAACTCGGCCAAGTCTCGGCTCATCGCCTTCGTAAGGGCAATGCCCGCCGCTCTAGATACCGAGGAGGGCAGTGATGATTTAGGCGGCGTTTTGCCTCCGATTGCAGTTACATTGACGATTGCCCCTCCACTACTCTTCATATAAGGAAGGACAGCCTGTGTCATCTGTACCGCCCCTAGCAGCTTGAGGTCCAAATCTGTTTTCCAAGCCAACGAGCCCACTTTCTCAAAAGGAGCTCCCGCAGCAGTACCAGCATTGTTGACTAGAATATCTAGCCCGCCATCCCAAGCGTCCGCAATAGAGCGGACAGCCTCGTAGACGGACGCTTCGTCCGACACATCTCCTTGAACGGCGAGTACTTCACCGCCTGTTTGCTCACGGATGCGTGCTGCTGCAGCCTCAAGCTCATCCTTTGTGCGCGCGATCAGGGCCACTTTCGCCCCCTCTTGGGACAAAGTCATTGCCGTTGCGAAGCCAATGCCTTTGCTGCCGCCAGTAACAATTGCTCTTTTTTGGTGCAGATTCAGATCCATAGGTCCTCCTTACCGCCAAAATTCTCTCTTAAGACGGGACATTTCCCGGGAAATCGACGCTAGTGTCGGAAGTTCAATTAATGAGAATTAACTTTCACATATAAACGGGCCCGCTCTTCCCAAATATCTCCGGGTTCCAGACTAAACAGTCCGATCTCCTCCGCAGGTAAATTGGTGTTAGGCGCATTGACAAGATTGACCTGCGGTTCAGGGCAAACAAAGTCCTTGCCTCCATTATTGTATAACATCCATTGTTTGTAGGAGGTACCCACATCGTATACAAGCGTTACATTGCGCTTCGTATCTGTCAGCTCCATCCGATTGCGGCCGTTCTGAGGCTCTACCGTATAATGGTGATCCAGCGAGGTCCAGAATGGATCAACGCCTTCTCCTTTCATCGCCTCTTCCTGCGGTTCAAGAGGAAGATAACGGCCCGTAGGCAGCATCCGCTCATTCATTTCCCAACGCTGGCCGACCGTGAGCTTCATCCGATAGTCGCTCTCCTTGCTACCAGGAGCAAACGGCACATTCAGCGTCGTATGGAAAGCAAGCAGGCATGGCATCGCCTCTTGTCCGTCGTTGCGCACAGTCACCCTCTGTGCGAGCCCGTCCGGGCTCAACGTATAATGCAGCTTCACCGTGTACCGGAACGGCAGGCGCCGATAGGCGCTATGCTCTTCATCGACACGCACCGACACGGTTACAAAGCTCTCTTCACCCTTGCTGCCGAAGCTCTCCACTTCCCATGGCACCTGATAAAGAAAACCATGCAGATGATTATCCCTTTCCGGTTCGTTCACTGGCAATTGATAGATTCTATCTCGAAACGGAAAGCGGCCATCCTCAAAACGATTAGGAGGAAATAACACAGGGATGCCCCATACCGTCGAAGTTTCCCGAAACTTCGACATATCTTCCTGTGAAGGCTCCCGCAGGAACCGATATCCTGTTGTCAGATCACGAAAAGCAATCATATTACCGCCGATTTCCGGCAGCATTACCGCCTCGTAAGTTCCTGCTCGCAAATAGATCGCTTTTTGGCCTTGATAGATGCCTTCAAATGCACTGCTTGCTCCCATTTCGCGACCGCTCCTCTCTATCATTCACTGCTACTAGAGTACCATATTGCTTGAATGTTTATCTATGCCGCTATACAGAATGTGGAGACTCCAGTTGCATAGAAAAAGCCTCTGAAGTCGCTGACTTCAGAGGCTGGATGCTAAGGTTTAGAGGTCGAGATGACCCCATTGGCCTTACACGAGTCATTCCAAGCTTAGAGCTTAGTATGACTCGATTGGCCTTACACGGTTTCATTTTGTTAGCGATCAACTGGATAAGGCTCTGTCGAAACGGAATCCGTCATCTTTTCTTGGCTATCTTTTGGCATGAACGGCCACCAGTTGGCTTGGCCGAACATCCGCACCATAACGGGGATGAATAACGGGAGAATGAGCACTGCATAAAGTAGCAGGCCAATAAGAACAATGGTCGCAATCTGCATCAGCGACATCACGCCGGAAGGAAGCATTGCAGCAAAAGTACCTCCAAGTATGACAGCAGCCGACAAGATAACCGATCCCATGTTGCGCATAGCTAGCAAAATCGCCTCTCGAACCGGCATATGCTTATACTCTCGGAAGCGATCCAGCAGGAAGATGCTATAATCAACGCCTAGAGCAATCAGCAGCACGAAGCTAAAGAATGGCACCGGCCAGCTAATGCCGGAATAATCCATGATTCGGCTAAAGATAACTTCCGCCACTGCCATTGATGTGTAATAGGTGATCAACAGCGATGCCATAATATAAGCTGGAATAACGAAAGAGCGGAACAACAGAATCAGAATGATCGATATTCCGATCATCATCAGAATGACGGTGCGGGAATAATCCGCTTTGGAAATCATATTGAGATCATGCTGCGTGCTCGTAATGCCTCCAACTGCATATTGGGAGTTGCTGAACTCCGTTCCAGCAAGGCCACGCTTAATCGCAGCTTCGACATCCGGAATACGGTCTAGCGTCTTCTTCTCATACGGATTGGAATTAAACACAACATCTAATGAAGCGATGTTTCCTTTAGTTGATACATAAGCGTTGACTGCTTTTTGGAACTCCTCGTCCTTTAGTGCCTGCTCCGGTAAATTCCAACCAGTCAGATCACCGTTCGGCGATGCCGAGAGTTCACTCAGATAGGACTTTGCATCCGACAATCCTGTGGATACTTGGTTGATGCCGTTTGCACTCTCGCTTAGTCCGCTGGTCAACTGATCCAACTGCTTATTCAGATCGACAAAACCTTGCTGAAGCTGCTTCTGACCGCCTTGCAACTCATTGAAGCCGGAAGTGACCTGTGGCAGCTTTCCGATGATCTGGCCTTGGCCGTTCGCTGCCTGAGAGATGCCCTTTTGAAGCTCGGAGATGCCGGAAACCAGCTTCTGTAAGCCATCTCCAAGCGCTGCTTGACCAGCGCTAGCCTGCTCCAGACCGCTATTCGCCTTGCCAAGACCTTGCACAGCTCCTGCAAGCTGCGTGTTTGCCTTTTGCAGTCCTTCGCCAAGCTGCTCTGCTCCTCCTTGCAAGCCGCCTAGCGATTGCATCGCTGCCTGGTACTGCTCATCAGCAGCCAGATCCGGGTACTTGCCGCCAAGCGCCTTCATCGCCTGTTCCAAGCCGGATAATCCTTGAGTTAGCTGCTTTTGACTATCAGCCAATTGGCCGTAAGCGTCGCTTAGTTGGCCTAAACCGCCCTCCGCCTGGCGGTAGCCCTTTAACAACTCACTGCTGGCAGCAGCCAGCTTCTCGGCGCTGGCCCGCGCCTGCTCCAGGCCCGTATTGAGCTCGGCTGCACCGGCCGAGCCGTCTTCCAATCCTCGCTGGATCCGACGGAGTCCGTCTTCCAGTTGCTCCACTCCGCTCTGCAGCTCGGCGGTGCCGCTGACTAGCTCACCAGCACCTGCAGACGCCTCCTCAAGCTTCGGAGCATTGGCAGCCAAGCTAGCGCTGGCATCCGACAACCCTTTGCCGATTTTGTCGAGTCCATCCGTGCTTTGACCGATTCCGCTCTCCAGTGTATTCGCTTGGGAAGCGACCTCCAGATCCTCCAAAGGTGCTCCTGTCGGCCTGGTCGCGCTCCGCACTAACTTAACGTCCTCAACCTTAGCCAGCTCGCGGCTCACCTGCTCCAGCGCTGCTAGACCCTCCTTCGTGTCGAAGCTCTTGTCAGCTTTTAGGACTACTGTAGAAGGCATTGAATCTCCAGGACCGAAGCTGCCCGAGACGATATTGAAAGCTTTCACTGAATTATACTTATCCCCGATTTCGTCAAGGGAGTTGAAGGAAATCGCATTGCGATAAGAAGTAAGGAACGGCACGATGACTATCGCCAGCAGCAGAATCGCCCACAGCGGCTTACGCATCGAGAAACGCCCCATCCGGCCCCAAAGCTTACTCTCGCTATGATCCAGCGCCCCCTTCCGCGGCCAGAACAACGCATTGCCGAGCACTGCCATGAAAAATGGCACCAGCGTCAGAAGTGCGAGCAGCAGCACTGCAACACCAACTGCAACTGCAACCGCAGATTTATACAGTGCAAAAGTCGAGAAGCCGATGGAGGAGAAGCCGATCAATACGGCAGCTCCAGAAATAAGTACGGTTCGGCCTGCCTGCTTGTAGGTGCGGACAATCGCTTCCGTCCGATCGAGGCCGCTTGCAAGCTCTTCTTTGTAGCGACTGATGATTAGAATGCAATAGTCCGTACCAATGCCGAACATGATTGCTACCATAAAGATCTGCGTGAAAGTAGAGATCGGGAAATCTGCATATTCCGCCAAAATAGCTACAATCGACTGAGAAAGTAAATAGCTAAGCCCTACAACCAGCAAAGGGATGAATGGTGCAACAGCGGATCTAAACACAAGGAAAAGAATAACGAGGATGAAAATGACCGTAATGTACTCCGTCTTAGCCAGCCCTTCCATCGAGCTGCGAGTCTGATCCTCTTCAACTAACCAACCTGAGGTGTAATAGTGCTCCACTTTGATTTCAGAAGCTGCGGCATACAAATTATCCTGCAGCTCCTTGTATTCCTTGCCACTCCTTTCAATCGAAACGAGCGCCAGAACCGTCTTGCCGTCTTTCGCTACGAGCTGATCCTCCAGCTCTTTCTGGTCGAACGGTCCGGTTACCGAGGCTATGCCAAGATTCTTCTGTCCGGCAATTGCCGTTAGACCACGTTGGATTTCTTCTTTGTCGGCTCCAGTCAGCCCCTCTGACCGATGGAAAACAAGCACAGCAGAAAGCTGATCCTTCCCACCGCTTGAGGAAGCAGATTGTGCTTCCTTCTCATTGAGCAGCTTCATTGCTTGCGAGGAGGAATATCCGTCCGGCACTGTAACTTGGCCTTTTTCCCTCACCAGTTGCTGCATATCTGGAGCCAGCAACATCAAGCCCGCTGCTAGCGCAATCCATGCGATTAATATTGCCCAGCGCCATCTTAGTATTATTCTCACCGCTAGTTCTCCCCTTTGTTCAGCCGATCTCTCTTATTACTTCAGCCTGGCTGCAAGCGCCTCAAAGGTTTCGATAAATTGAATCGCATCCTCGTCGCTGAAATCGCTAATGTAATGGCCAATCGTATCCGATATGAGCTGACCGAATTCCTCAGCCACTCGCTTCCCTTCTTCCGTTAAAACCAGATGTGTCACTCTTCGATCTTGCTGATCCGGCTTCCGATAAATCAGATTTTTGTCCACCAGCTTCGTAATAATAGAAGTGATGCTGCTTTTCCCTACGCAAAAAGCTTGAGCAAGCTCTGATGAGGTACTAACGACGTTCAGGCTCAAATACCTGATCATCGAGACCTGCTCCCGAGTCATATCAGCAGGAAGTTTATCCTGGACTAGAGCGTTAAATCTCCGAGTAACAGAAAAGCTCGCTGCTTCGTAGCGTTCAATAATAGGTTTCAATTGGGCGTTATCCATGCGGTACTCCCTTCGATACAAGTTCTATAATCGAACAATTTGATAATCGAACAATATCATAAAAAAAAGTCGCCTGTCAACAGACAAGCGGCTTTTATCTAACTCTTTCCATATCTTCATCGGCGAATATGTATAATGTCTAATTACTGAATACCGTTCGCCGAATTCACTCCATGTTTTAACACTAAACACAGTCACTAAATTGGTTTCATGCCTTAGCCTCAAACACGCTCCCGGACCCCACTTCATGCCCTAGTGATGAATACTGCTCTACGATGCTGGCTGCTTGCAGAAGAACTTCATGTGCCACTTCTTCCGGCCCGAGAACTCTTAGGTAGGGGCCGTAGCTGAGAAGCCTGGAATACAGCCAGTAGCCTTTGTAGCCCTCACATTCGACTAACAGCCAACCGTCCTCGCGAGTCTCAATCGCTTGAGGGCCGTAGTCATCCCTTACTCGGGTTTTCACACTTGGATGAAATAGAAGCCGCAAACGAATCCGGTATTCTTCATCCTCTTGCCAGCGCCGGTCGAGCTCCTGAATTGTCATGGAATGACGCTTGAAGCAGTCAGACAATACAGTCAATTGATCGATGCGGCTGAGACGAAAAGAGCGATAATCCTGTCTCAGCCTACAGTAGCCGTACAAATACCAGGTCATGTCTCGCATCATAAGGCCAATCGGTTCAATTTCCCTTTCGCTCTGCTTTCCCTGCCAGTCCATGTACATAATGCTAACGGCTGTGCAAGCCTCAAGCGATTGACTCAACTGCTCCAGCATCGCTCGTTGACTATCGTCGCCACGCCATGGATTAAGGTCGATTATCATACGGCTGCCAATTTCATCTGCAATACCTGCCGTTCCAGAGCGTTTCAGCAGCGCTCCAACCTTGTCGAGCAGTGTGCCAACCTGTTGCTCGCTTAGCACAGACTGTACTCCCTTGAGCGCCACAATAATGGAGCGCAACTCCTCAAGGCTTAAGTACTGTCTATCCAGCCGGAAACTCTCCATAATCTCATACCCACCGTCGAGGCCCGGGTACGAAATGACCGGAACTCCCGCTGTATTCAACGCTTCAAGATCCCGATAGATGGTCCTGAGCGATACTTCGAATCGGTCGGCCAGCTCCTGTGCGCCAACACGGCGTCTGCCCAGCAGGAGCATCGTTATGCCGAGCATTCTCTCCAGCTTCATCCCAGAATTCTCCTCCCATCCTATCATTCTCGTTACTTATTGAGCTGCAGTGGGTAAGAAAGGACAACAAGCCTCCGCCCTTTACCGATCACGGCTGCAGGCGTTACATTCCCTGAAAGAGGTGATCAGCATGACAGAACCCCGTGATAAAAAGCTGGATCAAAACAATTCAAGCATAGTGGACCGGGATCACCCGGAGCAATTCCCAACCAAGAAGGAAAGCCAAATGGATCGGGATCCCTCTCAACAGAACGTTGATTCTATCCCCGTTGAGGATCTGACGATCGAGCAGCAGGATGAAAAAGATAAAACACACACGAAAAACGATTCATCCAGCGCCCGCAAATACAACACCGGATTCTAGATCGGTAGCGACATTTGCTCCATCACTTCCACCACACGCCCCGGGCTGATTCCAGCTCCGGGTCTTTCCCTGAGCTTGAAAAGCTTGGCATGTAGTGTGCCTCCCTGTGGTTTTTCCGAAACTACTCCACTAACAGAGACTACGGCTTCACCAGCGCAAGGCGTTGTTCCACCAATGAAAGGCTCTGCTCCTTCAACGCAAGGCGCCGCTCCACCAACAGAAGCCGCTGTTCCATCAGCCCTAACAGTCGTTCCGACAGCATCGTGATCACTAGCAGAATGCGGCAGACCATGAATCCTCCTCAGCTCATCTACTCGACACTGTATCTCCTCCGAGTAACTGCGAATCGCGTATGCCCCTTGAAATATCCGTTCGTAAGTAGGTAGCGCTTCAGGAGCAACCTCTCGTAAAATGCTATAATACCAGTTCTTCACTTCTGGGCTCAGACGCAGTAGCGAGCTCATCATAAACTGGGCTCCGGAAGCCTTGACCGCCTGCATTAGCTCGTTTAGCTGACTTCGCGAATCTCCTAGCAGAGGCAAAATGGGAGCCGCAAACACTCCAACGCGAAAACCAGACTCCCTCAACTCACGTACAGCTCTAAGCCGCTGCCCGGAAAGTGGTGAGCCCGGCTCAAGCGAGCGAATCAGCCCATCGTCAAGCGTGTTCAGGCTAATATTAATCGAGAGAAGACGACAATCCGCTAACACATCCAAGTCGCGAAGTACGAGCGGAGAGCGAGTCGTGATAGAGAATGGAACCTGATAACGAGCTAGTACCTTGAGGCATTCCCTCGTGACCTTGTAGCTCCCCTCTGCGGACTGGTAAGGGTCTGTCGCTGTACCGATTGCGATATGGCCGATGTCCTGCGCAAGAACTGGGAGATCAAAGTTGCGACTCGCCGCCATACGATGAAGCTGCCGCTGCAGCGCCTCGGCCGCGTTCTCTTTAACGAGGATCCGGCTTTGAAAATCGTCGCTGTCCATCCCGATGAACGATTGAAAAGCTCTTGCATAGCAGAATCCGCAGCCATGCGCACAGCCGCGATAGGGATTGATTGACCAGCCGAATGGCATTTTTTCCTCTTTAACTCTTGTCATCAGCTGCTTGACCCCAATCGTCTCCCAATGAGCTGTTTGCATGCTGCACCTCCCAAACAAGAACATTTGTTCTCGTATATAGAAGTACTATACCATGCCCGCCCTCATCCTGCAATGGAAACCAATATTTACAGCTTTTTAAAGCTTTGATTCCTCGCGAAGCTGCTGCACCAGCTGGTTTATAAGCTCAGGCAGCCAATTGTCCAGCCGTTCAAATTCAAAACCTGCCGCCTCCGCCTTCCCATTGTCCATATACCAGGACTGTTCCACACCATAGGGCGACATGTTCTTCTGTGGTGCCTCCGGAGCCGTTATTGCCTTTTTGCCAGTGACCGTCTCAATAAGGCCAAGCAGTTCACTCAGAGGGATGCTGCCGGTGGAGCAAGCATTAACAGGTCCGGTCAGCGAAGCAGTCTTGAGCCAGCTCAAGAACCGTCCCGCTTCGTCAGAACGGATGAACTGAACTCTGGCCTCTGGTGCGGGCATACCAATCGTCTCACCCTTCATCACCTTTTCCACATGAAAATGCAGCCTCCGGGTATAGTCATCCATCCCGAGCACAAATGGAGGACGTACCATCACCGCCTGGAATGCAGTCCCATCAGCAAACACCGCCTCCGCTTGACGCTTGCCCTCCGCGTAGGACAGTGAATGTCGGTCAGTGCCTGTAACCGGATAGCCATAGGGGCTCCATTCCTCCTCCTTTTGTCCGTGCTCAGCAGGAAGATAGACCGACAACGAGGATACGAGAATGTACTTTTTCGTCTTACCTGTGAACATATTTACCGCTAACCGAGCATCGTCCGGCGAATAACAGATCATATCGTAAACAATGTCCCATTCTCTGCCTTGAACAGCTGCTTCGAGAGAGGCCCTATCTTCCCGGTTCAGCGTGAGTCTTTCCACCTCACCGTCGTAATGTACGACCGTTTGCCCGGTTGATCCTACAGATACCACATGACCCTCCCGAAGGAGCTCGTCGACCAGATGTTTTCCCATAAAACGTGTTCCACCCAGTACCAGAATCTTCATCAATATTTATCCCTCCTAAGCTTTATTGTTACTAATCATTCGCTGTATAAAGAATCAACCCTGCCCCTTTCGCTAAAGAAATAAGCTGAAAGAAACAGGGTTGTTCATGTAATTAACGTTCCTTTGAAAAAATAAAAAAGCCGCCTAAGTAGGCAGCTTCAACTGTTATTTATGGAGCGGAAGACGGGAATCGAACCCGCGACCCTCGCCTTGGCAAGGCGATGCTCTACCGCTGAGCCACTTCCGCATATGTAAAATAAATCAAAAAAATGGCGGAGCTGACGGGATTCGAACCCGCGGTCTCCTGCGTGACAGGCAGGCATGTTAGGCCTCTACACCACAGCTCCAGATAATCACATCAATTCCTATGTAGCAGGAAAGATTGGTTGCGGGGACAGGATTTGAACCTGTGACCTTCGGGTTATGAGCCCGACGAGCTACCGGACTGCTCCACCCCGCGCCAGTACAAATCTTCTTCAAAGCTTGCGCCCTGAAAACTGGATCGAACGATACGCCGTGCTGACCGGCTGTTGCTTCACTGATTTGGATAAGCCCTCGACCGATTAGTATTCGTCAGCTGCACGCATTGCTGCGCTTCCACCTCGAACCTATCAACCTAGTCGTCTTCTAGGGGTCTTACATACTGGGAAATCTCATCTCGAGGGGGGCTTCGCGCTTAGATGCTTTCAGCGCTTATCCCGTCCGTACGTAGCTACCCAGCTGTGCTCCTGGCGGAACAACTGGTACACCAGCGGTACGTCCATCCCNGTCCTCTCGTACTAAGGACAGCTCCTCTCAAATTTCCTGCGCCCACGACAGATAGGGACCGAACTGTCTCACGACGTTCTGAACCCAGCTCGCGTACCGCTTTAATGGGCGAACAGCCCAACCCTTGGGACCTACTTCAGCCCCAGGATGCGATGAGCCGACATCGAGGTGCCAAACCTCCCCGTCGATGTGGACTCTTGGGGGAGATAAGCCTGTTATCCCCAGGGTAGCTTTTATCCGTTGAGCGATGGCCCTTCCATTCGGTACCACCGGATCACTAAGCCCGACTTTCGTCCCTGCTCGACTTGTAGGTCTCGCAGTCAAGCTCCCTTATGCCTTTGCACGCTTCGAATGATTTCCAACCATTCTGAGGGAACCTTTGGGCGCCTCCGTTACATTTTAGGAGGCGACCGCCCCAGTCAAACTGTCCACCTGACACGGTCCCTCTGCCGGTTTCACGGCAGCAGGTTAGAACTCCGATACGATCAGGGTGGTATCCCAACGGTGCCTCCACCGAAGCTGGCGCTCCGGCTTCTTAGGCTCCCACCTATCCTGTACAGATCGTACCAAAGTCCAATATCAAGTTACAGTAAAGCTCCATGGGGTCTTTCCGTCTTGTCGCGGGTAACCTGCATCTTCACAGGTATTAAAATTTCACCGGATCTCTCGTTGAGACAGCGCCCAAGTCGTTACGCCATTCGTGCGGGTCAGAATTTACCTGACAAGGAATTTCGCTACCTTAGGACCGTTATAGTTACGGCCGCCGTTTACTGGGGCTTCGGTTCACAGCTTCGGATTGCTCCTAACCGCTCCCCTTAACCTTCCAGCACCGGGCAGGCGTCAGCCCGTATACTTCGCCTTACGGCTTCGCACAGACCTGTGTTTTTGCTAAACAGTCGCTTGGGCCTTTTCACTGCGGCCCCCTCGGGCTATTCACCCTACCGAGGCACCCCTTCTCCCGAAGTTACGGGGTCATGTTGCCGAGTTCCTTAACGAGAGTTATTCCGCGCGCCTTAGCATGCTCTGCTCGCCTACCTGTGTCGGTTTGCGGTACGGGCACCTTCACCTGGCTAGAGGCTTTTCTTGGCAGCTGGAGATCATAACCTTCGGTACTATAATTTTCCCTCCCCATCACAGCCCAGCTTTATACGGTTTGCGGATTTGCCAACAAACCAGCCTCACTGCTTGGACGGACACATCCATCGGTCCGCGTTACTACCCTTCTGCGTCACCCCATTGCTCATAACGGTTTACGGTGGTACAGGAATATCAACCTGTTGTCCTTCGACTACGCCTTTCGGCCTCGCCTTAGGTCCCGACTTACCCTGAGCGGACGAACCTTCCTCAGGAACCCTTAGGCTTTCGGCGGATCAGATTCTCACTGATCTTTTCGTTACTCATACCGGCATTCTCACTTGTGTACTGTCCACCAGTCCTTACGGTCTGACTTCTACCCATACACAACGCTCCCCTACCCAAGTACCTAATGGTACATGTCATAGCTTCGGTGGTGTGTTTAGCCCCGTTACATTTTCGGCGCAGAGTCACTCGACCAGTGAGCTATTACGCACTCTTTAAATGGTGGCTGCTTCTAAGCCAACATCCTGGTTGTCTGGGCAACTCCACATCCTTTCCCACTTAACACACACTTGGGGACCTTAGCTGATGATCTGGGCTGTTTCCCTCTTGACGATGGATCTTAGCACTCACCGTCTGACTCCCGGTTATACATGACTGGCATTCGGAGTTTGACTGGACTTGGTAACCCTTGGCGGGCCCCGCACCCAATCAGTGCTCTACCTCCAGCATGCTCAACACCGAGGCTAGCCCTAAAGCTATTTCGGGGAGAACCAGCTATTTCCGGGTTCGATTGGAATTTCTCCGCTACCCCCACCTCATCCCCGAATTTTTCGACATTCGTGGGTTCGGGCCTCCAGTGCGTGTTACCGCACCTTCACCCTGGACAGGGGTAGATCACCCGGTTTCGGGTCTACATCAACGTACTCTCTCGCCCTATTCAGACTCGCTTTCGCTGCGGCTCCGTCTTCCCGACTTACCCTTGCACGTGAACGTAACTCGCCGGTTCATTCTACAAAAGGCACGCCATCACCCAGTAATAGGGCTTTGACTTTTTGTAAGCGCACGGTTTCAGGTTCTATTTCACTCCGCTCCCGCGGTGCTTTTCACCTTTCCCTCACGGTACTGCTTCACTATCGGTCGCCAGAGAGTATTTAGCCTTGGCAGATGGTCCTGCCGGATTCCCACGAGGTTTCACGTGTCTCGCGGTACTCGGGATCCGTCTCGGAGGGAATGGACTTTTGGGTACAGGGCTTTTACCTCTTGTAGCGGGCCTTTCCAGACCTCTTCGCCTAACCCATTCCTTTGTAACTCCATGTGAGACGTCCCACAACCCCAAGGAGCAAGCCCCTTGGTTTGGGCTAATCCGCGTTCGCTCGCCGCTACTGACGGAATCACTATTGTTTTCTCTTCCTCAGGGTACTTAGATGTTTCAGTTCCCCTGGTATGCCTCACGCGACGCTATGTATTCACATCGCAGTAACTGGACATTACTCCAGCTGGGTTTCCCCATTCGGAAATCCCCGGATCAACGCTTGCTTACAGCTCCCCGAGGCCTATCGTGGTTCGCCACGTCCTTCTTCGGCTTCTGGCGCCTAGGCATCCTCCGTGCGCTCTTAGTAGCTTAACCAATGCTCCGGTTCTAACGAACCTTCGCTTCACCTTGTCCGAAGACAAGCTGACAGGTAAGCAACAGCTATCGGATGTTTCAGCATTTCATATCGTTCGTATCCAGTTTTCAAGGTACAAGGTGTTTT
>NZ_NMUQ01000004.1:326601-348493 GCF_002233675.1 Paenibacillus herberti
AGGAAATATTGCGGAGCACGTACTCTTCCTTCTTATAGGCAAAAGTCACATCCTCAAACGCAACCTCTCCCTTATAGCGAGGCATATTGCCGGTGTCTACATCGGTTCCCGGCTCATCCAACAGCGCGAATACCCGTCCTGCCGAGACCCGCGCCGTCTCCAGGTTGGTCAACTGATTGACGATGCCGACGATAGGCTGGAACATTCGGTTCATATAATCAACGAAGGCATACATAATGCCAACCGTGACCGCTTTGCCGAGATCATCACCCCAGAACATCCACAGCGCGGCAAGGAACACGATGTTGCGGATGACGCCAACTAGGTTGTGAGAAGTCCATGAGTTCACTTTGAGCAGCTTGATCTGATAGGAGTAGAACTCTTCGTTCATCTGTTTGAACTCTTCCGCCGTACTGTGCTGGCGACGAAACACGCGGATAATACTCATGCCTTGGATCGTTTCATTGATCATCGCATTAATTTCACTCAGCTTAGAGCGAATGACGCTATTGTAGCGACCCGCGACACGCCGGTAGACAATGATCCACAATACCAGGATTGGGAACATCGGCAGTGCGAACAGTGCCATTTGCGGACTAAGAATGAATAATGCGCCGAGAATGGCTACCATATAGACAATTCCGGAGAAGAAGTTAGCCAGTACTGCGACGAACAGCTCGCGGACTGCCTCAGTATCATTAGTGATGCGTGAAACGACCTTGCCAGCAGGCAAGTTGTCAAAGTACTGCACCGAAAGCCGCTGAGTATGGGCAAATATATCTTCCCGCATGCGCTGCACAATTTTGTTCGCAGTCGTTTGCAGCATGAGTTTTTGGCCATAGGTGAAAAATGCGGCTATAACGAGCAACCCGAAATAGGCGGCAGCCTGCAGCAAGAGCGGATTAAGCTCCGGCTCGTAAAAGGAATACACATCATCGCGAGACATAGGAGTCACGGGGTAGGAGGTCATGCCTCCATCCTCAGCTGTGAGCCTAAGCACTCCGTCCTGCACCTTTTTTTCACTGTTTGCGGGCAGTTCCATTGGTACGGAGTAAAACTTCATGCCTTCTTGGACGATGGAAAGCCTTCCTTCCCCGCCCATTCCCGGCTCTAGTCGGTCAATCCTTTTGAAGCTTTGCCCCTCATATTGAACGGAACCGGCTGTGCCTTCGGTAACCTGCACCCAGGTTTTCTCGATGCCGAGGATGTTGTTGTCGATCATTCGCTTGGCAAGCAGAGGACCGACCATCTCCGCACAGACTGCAAGCGTCAGCAGTACAAGAGCGATTAGAATCTGCCGCTTGAAGTAAAGCGCATATCGGAACAGCCTTTTCCCGGTTCCAGGAGTCGCTGTGATCGTGTCATTCATAGTTGCTCACCTTCTTTATTCATAAAATAGTTCCCTGTCAAAAGCAGCCTACGATTCCACATAAGCCTCAAGCTGCTGCCGATCATATTGCTCACGGTACCAACCGCCTTGCTGCAGCAGTTCCTCATGGGTGCCTCGCTGCGTGATCCGGCCGTCGTCCATAACCAGAATAAGCTCCGCATGCTGCACGGCAGACAGGCGGTGAGTCGTAATTACAGTCGTTTTGCCAGCGCGTTCCGTACGGATTCCTTCAATAATCTCCGCTTCGGTCTTGGCATCAACAGCAGACAAAGAATCATCTAGCAGTAGAATCTCCGGATCTGCAATCAAAGCCCGCGCAATGCTAACACGCTGCTTCTGTCCACCCGAGAGAGCGACACCCTTCTCGCCCACCAGCGTTTCCAGGCCATCTGGAAGGAAAAGAATATCTTTGGCAAAGGATGCACGGACTAACGCCCGCTCAAGATCTTCCTCGGTCGCCCCTTCGCCGCCGAACAGAATGTTCTCCCGTATCGAACGGGAAAAGAGAATCGGCTGCTGCGGCACGTATCCGATCCAGCCATGCAGCCGGTCCAGAGACAAACGATCAATCGGTACATCGCTGATCGTAATTTCTCCCGCACCTGCCGGATATTCTCTAATCAGCTGTTTCAGCAACGTTGTTTTGCCGCTTCCGGTACGTCCAACTACACCTAATGTAGCTCCCTTCGGCAGGCTGAAGTTAATATCACGCAGATTATCCTCCTGTGAGGATGGATAGCGGAACGTCAGGTTACGGAATGTTATTTCTTCGGGCATCTCAACATTCATCAACGAACCGCTGTCCGCGACATCTGCTTTGGCGCCCAGAGTTTCCTCGACGCGATCCAACGAAGCGCTTCCGCGCTGCAACATATTGATCAACTCGCCGATGGCGAACATTGGCCAGATCAGCATTCCGAGGAATATATTGAAGGAGATCAAATCTCCTAACGTGATTTCATTACGAAAAACGAGTACTCCGCCATAAACGAGGCCGATGATATAGCTGAGTCCAACCAGAATTTTGTTCACTGGCTCGAACAGCGCATCGATTTTGGCAACCGCGATATTGCGATTCAGCACTTCGTTCGTTTTGGCATGGAACCGATCCCGGTCCGCCGCCTCCTGAACATACGCCCGGACGACCCGAACGCCAGCTACCGACTCCAGCACCTCATCGTTCAGCTCACCGAATGCATCCTGTGCCTTGATAAAACGTTCATGAATCATCTTGCCGAATATGCCCATGACGATGGCAATGATCGGTAACGGCAGCAGAGCTGCCAGCGTCAGCTTCCAACTGATGAATACCGCCATCATGAACAGGATCGTCAGCATAAACACCGTAGAATCGACCAGAGTCAAAATACCGAATCCAGCTGTCATGGAAATCGCCCATAGATCATTCGTAGAGCGAGCCATTAAGTCGCCAGTACGATTACGCTCGAAGAACGTCGGGGTCATTTTCAGAAAATGGCCCATCAGCTTGCCGCGCAGCAGCCTTTCCAAAACGTTGGCTCCGCCGAACAGTCGTGACATCCAAATATACGTAATAAAATAACTTAGGATGGTGATCGCAATCCAACCGGCCACGATCCAATAAAATTTGTCCCCCGTCAGCGTCCCTTGGCTAATGCCATCCACCGTATAACCGAGCAGCTTGGGAGGCAGAACCTCAACAAATCCAATTAGCGTCAACAATACTACTGCAATCGTGTACCTTTTCCATTCGAGCTTAAAGTACCAGCTCAGCTTGCCAATTACACTAAACACTTAGCACCTCCACTCCCGCCTGACCGCCATCCCGTTTGGACAAGCTGGTTTCTTTCGATATTTCCTTCTGTACATCGGGCTGATTGCGAACTTTCATGAAAAAAGGGCGCATCGCCTGTAAGCGATACGCCCTCGCGGCGGTAATCAACCTAGGCAGAAACCGGAATCCGACTGGAATCCGTTCGTTGCCGAGATCAATTCTGCCTGCGTTATGGAAGCGCATGGTTACAGGAACGTAACGATGCGCAGGAATGATCAGAAATTCATCAATCTGCTGCAGGATTACGTTTGATGCTAGATGTAGTTGTTAGTTCCACTCGATAGTTAATCTGCATCGTAATCCTCCTCCAAAATGGTTAGTCTCCTCCGCAGCGGCTGAGCTGCATTTGGAGTTCACTTTGCCAATTTATCACCGCTCAGGTCCGTTAGTCAATGCCGGGATAAGAGTTAAAATAGCTATATCTATTCTCCACCATTGATTACACTACCCGTATCTATATTCCCTTCCATTCGCTGACGTGAGGTTTCTCTGGCGCCGTGAACCGGCAAATAACGACCTGCTCTTCCAAGCAGCACAGGTGGCATATTGGTATAGATGCATTCGTATTGACCTGGCGAGATGACATAAGTTTCATGAAAAATACCTACGCTTCCGTTAGCTGCAACCGAGCGATTAAAGTTTTGCCAAGCTTGCAAATGATGCCCTTGACGGGCATACTGCTCAAGCTGCTCGTAGGAACGCCAGTATTGGATCATCGTCGTCCCTCTGGCACTTAACATCATCTCGTGGCTAATGAAACCCAGATCAGGCTTTTCGTAGAGCTCGCGAATCATTGGCCCCATAGTCCGAACAACCGGCAGCCACTTGTGGATGGCCATTAGTCTATTGATCCTCATTCCAATTATAAATACAACAAACGATCCATCCATTTCTGATGAGTATCTTCCTGGATTAACGTTTTTCATCTTTTCCGCTCCTTATTTATTAATCAATAAATATAAAAGTTATAAAAAACGCCACAGTTAAGCGGCGATAAACCTAATCGAATCGTCTTCATTCAACATAACATTTCTTCCTGCAGGCCCAGCAGCTC
This sequence comes from Paenibacillus herberti, assembly GCF_002233675.1. GTDB lineage: Bacteria > Bacillota > Bacilli > Paenibacillales > Paenibacillaceae > Paenibacillus_O > Paenibacillus_O herberti. Next base: position 330,859 of record NZ_NMUQ01000004.1, read on the forward strand.
CGCAAGCGCGATTGCCAAACCCACACCAATGAAATTAGTCGCCTTAGCTTTAGCCTCAAGCTGCGTAAATCCCGCCAGACGGAAGCGTTCCTCTACGAGTGAATGGATGAGCCGAAACTCCTCCCGCACGTACTGGCGAATTCCGGGGTCCGAGATGGATTGGGCCGTCATGCACAACAACACATCGTTGCGGCAGCCGCCGGTCAGCAGACCGTGGAATGCGCCGCCAAGCGCGTCCTCCAGCTCCTCGGCTGGGGCTTCAACTAAGCTGAACGCACTCTTAATCTCTTGCACAGCTCCGCCCAACACGGTCAAATACAGAGCTTCCTTGGATTTGAAAAAATGAAACACATACGGCTGCGTAACGCCTACAGTTCGGGCCACATCCGCAGTCGTTGTTTTGTAGTAGCCCTGCTGGGCAAAAAGCCCAGCCGCAGCTTCGATAATCTGCCTCTTGCGGTCAGTCGTTTGTTCTTCCTTCGCTGATGTCATCGATTGCCTTCCTTCAGACACTTATTTATTAATTAATAAATCAAATTCCATTTTTCGTCAAGAGTTGTTTCAACACATGAAGGCATAAAAACACCCGCTTCAGCAAGGAAGCGGGTGTCAGTCGGATCATATTCGATATTGTTTAATGCATTGGTCCTTGCATGCCGCCGTCCTGTTGATCCACCTTGACTCGTTTGATGAAGAAGGAAATAACGAGTCCCAGTGCGGCAAAAATAATGGTCATGAAAAAGGCAGCTTGAACGCCTTGGGTCATTGCAAGCGGCGCAAGCGTCAAATCCTCTATCGATTTGCCGTTGTCGGTATAGTAAGCTTTGGTGCCAGCGCTCATAATGCTGATCGCCAGTGCGGTACCGATCGCGCCCGCCACTTGCTGCAGCGTGTTCATAATCGCTGTACCATCAGGATACAGCTCGCGTGGCAATTGGTTGAGCCCGTTCGTCGAAGCAGGCATCATAATCATGGAAATACCAATCATCAACAGAGAGTGGAGTAAAATAATCTCTCCCTTAGACGTCGTCGTCTCGATCCCAGTCATAAACCAAAGCACTACAATGACGAGTGCAAGTCCCGGCATCACAAGCCAGCGAGGACCGTGTTTATCGAACAGCCGACCCATGAGTGGAGACATCAAGCCGTTAATAAGTCCACCTGGAAGCAAGAGCAAGCCCGCTGCAAGAGGCAGCATAGCCATTCCATTTTGCAAATAGATTGGAAGCAGCATGACCGTGGAAAGAATAATCATCATCGCCACAAAAACGATCAGCGTTCCCATCGTAAACATCGGATAGCGGAAAGCTCGCAGATTCATCATGGGTTGTTTCATCCGCAATTGGCGCAGAATAAACAGCAGCAGCGCGACTCCGCCAACAATCATCCCGATAATAACTTTAGGATTGCTCCAACCGTGATCTCCTTCACCGGCGGTGCTGAAGCCAAACACAATGCCCCCAAAGCCAATGCTCGACAGCAAAATCGAGAGAATATCAATGCGTGGGCGTGTTATCTCAGACACATTACGCATGAAGATAAGGCCGAAGATAAGCGCGCCGACCAGCAGCGGAAGTGCGGTCCAGAAAATCGCGGTCCAGTCGGAGTATTCCAGAAACATGCCGGCAATCGCCGGTCCAATGGCAGGAGCAAACATAATGACAAGTCCCATAATACCCATCGCCGCTCCGCGTTTATGTGGAGGGAAAATAACGAGCACCGTATTGAACATAAGCGGGATCAGCAAACCTGTTCCCACCGCTTGGATCAAGCGGGCGGTCAGCAGCACCTCGAAGCTTGGCGCCAATGCGGCTATAAGTGTACCAACAATTGAAAAAGATAACGAAGTAACAAATAGCTGGCGAGTCGTAAACCATTGCAGCAGCACCCCCGAAACTGGGGTAATAATCGCAAGGACAAGTATGAAGCCGGTAGTTAACCACTGAATCTGGGCCGGTTCAACATTGAATATCACCATGAGCTTGGTAATGGCAATATTCAATCCTGTCTCGCTAAGCATGCCAATAAAACCGCTTATGAGCAGCGCAGCCATAATCGGCACAGCCTTATATTGCGGCGCTTCTTCCTTCGGGGAAGCGGACGCCGACATTGTGTGTTCCACAGTAGTACCCTCCTAGGCAGTATGCTGCCTTTATCTGTTTTAACCTAAAAACGGTTCTCTTCATCTAACCATACTCTAACCCGCAAGAGCAATTGAGGATTTGGTTAAAATCAAATTTAACCATTAAAAATGTGAAAAAAGCAAAATAGAGAGGAAGAAATTCCCCCTCTCTTCAAATTTATTCCTGCGGTTTATGGAACAAATTTCCTTCTTATATTTTACTGTTTAAACAACGTTAAACTTCATCCGTGCCAAGAGCAGTCAGTTAGTTCTTCAGTTAGTCCATCAGCTTCTCGTAGGCTGCGGCATCCAGCAGCGTCGAAACCTTTTGCGAAGCGCTTCCATCAATTTCGATCTCGATCATCCAGCCGCCATCGTAGGGTTCGGTGTTAACAAGTTCAGGTGAGCTGCCCAACTGTTCGTTGATCTTCACGACCGTACCGCTCACCGGAGCATACAGATCCGACACCGTCTTAACGGACTCAATCGTACCTAATGGTTGTCCAGCTTCCACCTTGTCGCCTGCCTGGGGCAGCTCGACAAATACGATGTCACCCAACTGATGCTGGGCATGATCGGTAATTCCAATTCGAACGGAGCTCTCGCCCGTAACCGCAGCCCATTCATGCTCCTCGGTATAGCCTAAACCTTGGCGAATCTCACTCACTGGACGCTCATCCTTTCCCTCTTGGCCCATGGGCCTTCTATGCGGAAAGCGTATACGATGTTGGATAACTATGTCAATACAGCTGACGGACATGTTCTTTTAGACATAATGCTTATTGACAGGGGCTCATCCCATCTGACAAACTGGAAAAGAAACCTAAATAAGCGGATGAACGCAGCGGGAGAGACTGCCGGTTATTAAGGCGGCGCCGAAGGAGTAACCTTGATGGGCTCAAGGGAATCTCTCAGGCAAAAGGACCTTTGCGGGACGCGCCTCTGGAGAGAACGAGCAAGCCGGATGAACATCCAGGCCGATCGTCACCCAAGGGGAAACTCGTTGCCGCTTGACCGTATGAATGGCTGGCTGGCGCGGGGTAACTCTCAGGTACAAAGGACAGAGCAGGAGATATCAGCAGGCAGCATGTCGCTTAGACATGTTGCAGTGGTGATTTTCCTGCGCTGTCCTTTTTTGCATCTCATGCTGCAACGCTATAATCCGCGAGGAGGAAATCCTATGGCCAATTTGCGCACCACTCCGCTCCATTCCTTGTACGGCGAGTATGGCGAGCCGCGCTGCATCGACTTTGGCGGCTGGGAGCTGCCTGTGCAATTCAGCGGTATCATCCGAGAGCATGAGGCTGTCCGGCAGAAGGCCGGTTTGTTCGATGTCTCTCATATGGGCGAATTTATTGTGACCGGCCAATTCGCAGCCGACTTTTTGCAAAGGGTTACAACGAATGATGTGCGGCGTCTGACGGATGGTGCAGCACAGTATACGCTGATGTGTTACCCGGACGGCGGCGTTGTGGATGACTTACTCGTATATCGTATCTCCAAGGATCAGTACATGCTCGTCGTAAATGCATCCAACATCGAGAAAGACTTCGACTGGCTGCAGCAGCATCTAATTGGCGATGTGACGATTGAGGACCGCTCCAACATTACCGCTCTGCTTGCGCTGCAAGGGCCAATCGCTACGGAAATTATGTCCCGTTGCACGGAAGCGCCGATCGATTCGCTGCGTCCGTTCCAGTTCCTGCGCGAGGCAGAAGTATGCGGCATCCGCACGCTACTTTCTCGCACCGGCTACACCGGTGAGGACGGCTTCGAGCTGTACGTTGCTGCGGAGGACGCCGCCGCGCTGTGGCGGGAATTGATGCAAGCCGGCATACCGCTCGGACTTGAGCCAATCGGGCTGGGAGCGCGCGACACCCTGCGCTTGGAAGCGAGGCTGCCGCTTTATGGCCAAGAGCTGTCCTCCGAGATCTCTCCACTCGAAGCCGGACTTGGCTTCTTCGTCAAGCTCGACAGCGGCGACTTTATCGGCCGCGATGCACTTGTTGCGCAGAAGGCAGCGGGCATCCCTCGTCGGCTAATCGGCATTGAGCTGCTGGATCGCGGCATTCCGCGCTCGCATTATCTCGTCTACTCCGGGGATGCGCAGATCGGGGAAGTTACCTCCGGCACCCAGTCGCCAACGCTGAAGCGCAATCTGGGCCTCGCACTGATCCAGGCGGAATATGCCGCCATCGGTACGGAGCTTGAGGTCGAGATCCGTGGCAAGCGGTTGAAAGCTATTGTTGTCCCTGCCCCATTTTACAAAAGAACAGCGGCTCCAGCCCGCCCTTGACAAGGAGTGACATCTTCCTCATGACCAGCCAGCATCGCTATATCCCCATGACAGAGCAAGACCAGACTGAGATGCTTCAAACGATCGGCGCCGCTTCCATAGATGATCTGTTCCGTGATATTCCTGCCTCCATCCGTTACGAGGGAACGCTGCCTATGTCGGGTGCGCTGGATGAATGGGCGCTGCTTCGCCATCTCAAACAACTAGCGGGCCGCAACGCTGATCAGGACAGCTCAATCAGCTTCCTCGGCGCCGGCCTGTACGATCACCATATCCCAGTTGTCATCAACCATCTCGCATCCCGCTCGGAATTTTATACGGCCTATACCCCCTATCAGCCGGAAATAAGCCAAGGCGAGCTGCAGGCCATCTTTGAATTTCAGTCCTACATCTGTGAGCTAACTGGTATGGCCGTTGCCAATGCCAGCATGTACGACGGAGCGACGGCGCTCGCCGAAGCGGCTGCCCTCGCCTCCGCCCACACCCGCCGCAAACGCATCGTTATCTCGCGCGCCGTTCACCCCGAAGCGCGCGAAATCGTGCGCACGACGGCCCGTGGCCTCGGTCTTGACGTCGTCGAAGTCGCCGTCAAGGACGGCCTGACCGACATGGACGCGCTCGCCGCGGCCATCGACGAAACGACCGCGGCTGTGCTTCTGCAGTCGCCGAACTTCTTAGGCGGCATCGAAAACCTCGCCGCCATCGAGCCGGCGGTGCACGCGGCCAAGGCGCTGCTCGTCGTCAGCGCCAACCCGCTATCGCTCGGCCTGCTGGAATCGCCGGGCGCGCTTGGCGCCGACATCGTCGTCGGCGACGCCCAGCCGCTCGGCATTGCGAGCTCGCTCGGCGGCCCGACCTGCGGTTTTTTCGCCGTCGCCGAGCCGCTCATGCGCCGGATGCCCGGCCGGATCGTCGGCCAGACGAAAGACCTGGACGGCAAGCGCGGCTTCGTGCTGACGCTGCAAGCTCGTGAGCAGCATATCCGCCGCGAGAAAGCGACGTCCAACATTTGCTCCAACCAGGCGCTACTTGCGCTTTGCGCTTCCATTTATCTCAGCGTAATGGGCAAACAGGGCATCCGTGACACGGCGGAGCTCAATATCCGCAAGTCGCATTATGGAGCTCGTATGCTGGGAGCGCTTGAAGGCTTTTCGCTGCCTTGGCAGCCGCAAACGCCGTTTTTTAATGAGTTCGTCCTGCGTCTGCCGGATGGAATTAACGTCTCTGAACTTAATCGGCGTCTCTTACAGGAAGGTTTCTTTGGCGGTTATGACCTAGGCGGGGCTTATCCAGAGTTGGAAGGCCATATGCTCGTTGCGGTTACCGAGAAGAGAACCCGCGAGGAAATCGACGCATTCGCCGCCGCTCTCGGCAGGCTGAGCAAGGTGGTTCACGTATGAGCATGAGCACAAGCAACCCGAGCCCAACTCCTGAAGTGCTGACTGAGCTTCGCCGAGCGGGAGCCGCCGATGTAAAACCGGAGAAAGCCCTTATTTTTGAACTAAGCCGCGAGGGCCGCAGGGCTTATTCCCTCCCGTTCTGCGATGTGCCGGCTGACGATGATCTGGAATCGCTCATTCCCGGAGCGTTGCTGCGCAAGCAACCCGCTTCGCTGCCAGAGGTGTACGAGGTCGATGTCATCCGCCATTACACCGAGTTATCTCGTCGCAACTTTGGCGTCGACAACGGCTTTTATCCGCTTGGTTCCTGCACGATGAAGTACAATCCCAAGATCAACGAAGACGCGGCGCGCCTGAGCGGATTTGCCCGCATCCATCCGTATCAACCGGAAGAAAGTCTGCAAGGAGCGTTTGAGCTTCTGTACACGTTGCAAAATGACTTGGCCGCCCTGACAGGCATGGACTTCGTCACGCTGCAACCGGCTGCCGGCGCCCATGGCGAATGGACCGGCCTAATGATGATCCGCGCCTATCACGAAAGTCGCGGTGAGACGCGTACAAAAGTCATCGTCCCCGACTCCTCGCATGGTACGAATCCAGCCAGCGCCACAACCGCAGGACTCGATACGATTACGATTAAGTCCAACGAGCGCGGCTTTGTTGATCTCGATGCGCTTCGAGCCGCCGTCGGACCAGATACTGCAGCACTCATGCTCACCAATCCGAGTACACTCGGCCTATTCGAGGAACAGATCGAAGAGATTGCCGCGATCGTGCATGAGGCAGGCGGATTGCTCTATTACGATGGAGCAAATTCCAATGCCATTATGGGCATTACCCGCCCCGGCGATATGGGCTTCGACGTCGTGCATCTCAACCTGCACAAAACGATGAGTACACCACATGGCGGCGGCGGTCCAGGAGCCGGGCCGGTCGGAGTGAAACAGCATTTGATCCCGTTCCTGCCCAAGCCGGTTGTCAGCAAGCGCCAGGACGGCAGTTATTTCTTTGATTATGAGCGTCCGCAATCGATTGGCCGTGTCAAATCCTACTATGGCAACTTCGGCATTCTCGTCCGTGCCTACACCTACATCCGCACCTATGGTCCGGAGGGACTGCGCCGTGTATCGGAATGCGCCGTGCTGAACGCCAATTATATGATGGCTCGTCTGTCAGAGGCATACGAAATTCCATATCCAGGCGTCTGCAAACATGAGTTCGTCATGTCCGGACGCGGTTTGAAGCAATATGGCGTGCGCACGCTGGACGTTGCCAAGCGGCTGCTCGACTTTGGCTACCATCCGCCAACGATCTATTTCCCGCTCAATGTTGAGGAGTGCATCATGATCGAGCCGACCGAGACGGAAAGCAAAGAAACGCTCGACGCTTTCATTGACACGATGATCCGTATCGCTAAGGAAGCGCAAGATACGCCGGAGCTTGTGTTGAACGCTCCGTACACAACCGTCGTCCGTCGTCTCGATGAAACATTGGCTGCGCGCAAGCCGGTACTGAATTGCTCCTGTCGATAACCATGACAAAAGCTCCACCGGAAGGCTGAACCCTCCGGTGGAGCTTTTTAGCGACTGCTGATGGGCAGCTCTACTGCAAGATATGATAAAGTAGATAGAATCGCTTCATTACCTATAGGAAGGACTATATATTGCTATGATTTCAAACCGTTATCCCGGTCTGCTGCTACTTGATCGAATGGACGATTGGGCAGAATCCGATGTCCTTCATTCCTTCGCGCTAGATGAACTACTCTGCCGCCGCACCGGAGCCGATGGTATCCCCATCCTTCATATATGGCGCCACCCTTTCGGTTTCGTCATGGGACCACGTGACAGCAGGCTGCCGGAGGCCGCGTTGGCCGCACGTGAGCTGGAGCGTCTCGGGCTATCAACCGCCGTGCGCAATTCAGGCGGGGCCGCTGTCCCGCTGGACCCCGGCGTTGTCAATCTGTCGCTCATTCTACCGCTGGACGGGGCCCTGTCGGCGCGTTTCAACGATGACTTTCAGCTCATGTATGAGCTGATCTCCGCGGCGCTTAAGGACACTGGTGTGCAGGTCGACAAAGGCGAGATCGCTGGAGCCTATTGCCCAGGCGACTACGACCTGAGTATCGGGGGGCGCAAGTTTTGCGGCATCGCTCAGCGCAGGTTATCGCGTTCCTTCATTATTCAGGCATTCGTCAACGCCGGTGGATCTGGTGCAGAACGCGGCCATCTCGTCCGGCATTTTTATGATACGGCTGCCGGTGGTTCCCCGCATGGCATCAGCTACCCTCAGGTACAGGCACAGACGATGGGCAGCCTCGAGGAGCTGGCCGGACTGTGGCCGGACTCCGCCCGCATGTTCGCCGAAGCGACCGCTTCCGCTGCCATCGGGAATCGCAGCGAGGAGGATTCCCGCATGCCGGAGGGCCGAATGCCAGATGTAGAGGAAATACGTACTCTCGCCACAACGCTACGTGCCCGTTATCCCATTGGCAACAGCTAGAGCGGATTGTTAGCAAAAAAACCGACTTTACCGGAACCGGATGCCGCAAGCCAGGCTCCGGTTTTGCTTTTGTCGATTTCCTGCCGGATCGAATGCACCAGCTCAAAGGCATCCACCGTACCGGTCTCATGCCAGCAGAAAACCGCTGCTGTATACAGCTCACCCATTTGAGCATAAGAGAACCCGCTCGTCTGCCCAGCTATCAGTTCCAGCTCAGCGGCACGGATCAACTGTCCCAGCCCTCTTTTTTGCAAATAAGCTAAACGGCTTTCCTTGGAGGGTTCTGTCATCTCATAAGCCCGATCGATCCGCCCCGGACGACCCAGCAGTGCAGGATCCAATTGATCGGGATAATTCGTAGTCGCGATCATGTAAATCCCTTCCCGCGTGTGCATGCCATCCAGCTCATTCAAAAATACAGAACGCAGAGTCGGATTCAGACACTCAAGATCCTCCACAATAAGCAGCATGGGCGCCAACTCTTCTGCGCTTCGGAATATTTCGCGAATGCTCTCGCTGCTCGTATGCTCCGTCATCTGCCAGCAAATGGCCGGGACTTCGGCATGTACCGCCAGCGATCTGGCGAGACTTGTTTTGCCATTGCCCGGCTTGCCGTACAGTACCACTCCCCTCCGATAAGCAATGCCAAACTGCTCATAAAAATCCCGTGCCGAGCTGAAAAATCGACAGACGCTTCCTTCCAACTCCACTCGCAGCGGATCCTTCAACTGCTGCTCAAAAGCAGTAGAGTCATTAGGCACCATTTCCCGAATCAAGCCATCCTGTCCGTCCGTGAATAGAAGCAGTTGGCCCGTCACATTGCTGCGGCTCCGTTCCCTAAAATGGAGCAGGAAGCGGCGCAACGCCTCATCACTTTCTGCGAACAGATAAGGTATGGCCGATTGCCCGAACATACGCGGAACTGGAACTCGCGCCAGCGCCACTTTCCAATCTGGATAGGCAAACAGATGATTGTCCAGCGATGGATAGATTCGGAAGTCTGCTGAGTGCCGCTCTACACTTCTGCTTTCCATCGTTTCATATATCCGCGCCAGTACCTGAAGTCCATCGAAGCCTTCCTTTACATCATGTTTCAGCATACTCCAGTACAGTTCCACTTCATCCTCATCCTTGTAAACGGCGTAATCATGACCGTAGCGATTTTGCAGCAAATCACGAATCGTACGAAGCAACTGGCGATGCTCATTCCAATAACCTTCGGACGTACCATGGCTTCCACCGGCAAAGTCTCCTGCAATAAGCGACCTTACCGCTAGGCTTGAAGCCGAGGAATGAGCGGCCAAGGCCGATCCCGTCAAGGCAGTTAATGACGATGGAAGCGAAGAGGTTTCCCCTCCATTCCCGCCGTAGAAGTTCCAATCATTTATCAATGAATTCACCTTTTCTAATCATATTTTTTAACAATAAAAAGCCACGGACTCCTGTCCGTGACTTGGTGGGAAAACATGCCGTTAGCGTCCCGCCGGCTCTGACATCTATCATCAGCCTTGCGAACCCTTCGCTAACTCGGCAAATTTACCAGTCCGTGGAGACCTCCGGAGATAACCCCCCGGCGAGCAGATTCAGTTATGTGGTGTCCTCCGATTAAAATCATCATATCCATCAGCCTCCCTCATTAAGTAGTTACCTGTATTTTATGGCTAGCGGCTCGTCCCAGTCAATGACTCCAACCGGTAGAAAATGGATTAGTCTTTTTTATCCCAAACCCGAGTTCTTCATTGGTGTTTCCACCCTATTCGGGCTGCTCCCGACTGCTCTAACGCGTTGCTCGGTCCGCTTCTTTAACCTACCTGCAAAGGGTATAATATAAACATCCGCTTCCCCTGCGGCAAACCGTTTTAATCAAGGAGGTACATAATGATGTCCTATGAATCCTATTTCCAATCCCACCGGGAAGCGCAGCTGGAAGAGCTCAAACAGTGGCTCCGCATTCCAAGCATTTCCGCGCTCTCGTCTCATGCCGGAGATATTACCACCGCGGCCTCTTGGCTTGCGGAATCTCTCACTCGTGCAGGTCTCAATAACGTCGAGATCATGCCTACCGTCGGCAATCCGGTTGTATATGCCGATTACATCCATGCGCCGGGCAAACCGACCGTGCTTGTGTACGGACATTACGACGTGCAGCCTGTAGATCCTTTGCATTTATGGAAAACGCCGCCTTTCGAGCCTGAGATCCGGGATGAAAAGATATATGCACGCGGAGCTACAGACGACAAAGGCCAGGTTTTTATCCATATCAAAGCGATTGAAGCCATTCTGAGCGAAGAAGGCACACTGCCGGTCAACATCAAGCTCTGTCTGGAAGGCGAAGAAGAGATCGGCAGCCCGAGTCTGCCGAAATTCCTAGAAACCAACAAGGACAAGCTGAGCTGCGACGCGGTGCTCGTCTCGGATACTTCGCTGCTTGAGCGCGGCCGTCCAGCCATCTGCACGGGACTTCGCGGGCTCTGCTCCCTGGAAATTGTCGTTAACACCGCGAATACCGATCTTCATTCGGGATCTTATGGCGGTGCTGTGCCGAACTCTCTTCATGCGATCGTTGAGCTGCTCGCTTCCTTGCATGACTCCAGGGGTCGTGTGGCGGTTGAAGGCTTCTACGAAGGTGTACCGGAACTATCTCCGCTGATGAGAGAAGAATTCTCCAAACAAGGCGTTGACGAAAATAAAATCCGTGAAGGCCTTGGACTTGAGGCTCTGTACGGTGAGGAAGGTTATAGCTTCGTGGAGCGTGTCGGCGCGCGCCCGACGCTGGAGCTGAACGGGGTTTATGGCGGCTTCCAAGGGGAAGGTTCCAAAACAGTCATTCCAAAGGAAGCTCATGCAAAAATCACCTGCCGCCTTGTCGGAGAGCAGGATCCGCAGAAGACGCTGGACCGCATCGAAAAGCATCTCAACGAGCGCGTGCAGCCGGGAGTTCGCTTAACCGTGAAACAGATGGAAAAAGCGAATGCGTTCAACATCGATCCTTCACATCCAATTCTGCAGAAGGCAGCCGATGCATATGGCAGCGTATACGGCACACGAGCTTTATTTACTAAAGACGGTGGCTCCATTCCAATCATGGCTGCATTTTCAAGAGTATTGGAATCCCCGGTTGTGCTGATGGGCTTCGGCCTGGATGACGAGAACCTCCATGCACCTAACGAGCATTTCAATTTGGAAAACTTCGATAAAGGTCTGCTCACTATCGTCCAGTTTCTGAAATCGCTGTAAAATCGATAGTCGCAACAAAAACAGCCCGGTCCCTCGATGGACCAGGCTGTTTTGTCGTTGAGATGGAAAATCGCCGCCAGTTGCTCTACAAGTTATCCCAAACGTCTATTGCTTTACAAAACGGACCGCGTCGGCAATTGTGTACCCATAGCTGGAAGCAATCAGCTTAACGGCATTGTCCGTTGCGGAAGAGGTGAAATAATAACTTCCTATTTCAACCCATATACCGTTGTTTTTCGTTTGATTTACTGTTTTGGAAGCATCTATAATTCCTCCATATTTAATTTCCAGCGGAGCCGCCGTCGGGCGATTGGCAGCAGCCGTCCATCTCATATATACCTTGTAGGTGCCTGCCTCCGTAATGGTTGGAGTCCAAACAGCAGATTGGCTCGGGTCCGCCCCCAGCGCTCCATCATGCATATAATTGTTGCCGTAGTAACCAGCGTCATAGGTGCTGACCGTCCAATCTCCGTTAGCCGTAAATTCCGGGTTTTCATTATCCACAACAACAACTACCGGAACTCCCTTCGCCTCAACATTGTCCACGATCGCAGCTTGATTGTAAGTTCTTATTCCAATTTTACCAACCGTCAGGCTCGTATCCGTTACGGATATTTTCTCAACTCCGTTCAAATACCCTTTAATCGTGCTGCCCATCATCAATAGCTTGAGATTATACACCGTTTGAAGCGAAACTGTCTGCGGCAGATTCGAGATCATCGTGAACGTGCCGTTTACTTTTTTCAGCAGCTGAAGCCTGTTCTCTCCCGCATTCAAGCGCAAATAATAATAGTTGTTATTGTCCTGATAACGCCCGACAATGCCGGTCGCCGCTGTCGATGTCCGGGACAAGAGCTTCACATCGGCTTGCACTTCGTAGTTCGTCCATGCGATATCGCCGACCGTTGTTACACCCTCGCTTGCCGCTTCCGAAGATTGCTTGTATCCGTAAGTTGCCTCGGTCACGACAGACCAGGTACCGCTGTCCGCAGTCCAGCCTTGAGTATCGCGATCCTCAAAGTCATCCTTCCATAATACCTGCAATGGCTCCGTCGGAATAATCCGTTGCTCCGGAGTCACGGATACAATATTGGAGGCGCCAGACTGGACCGTGCCGTTCAGCGAGCTTATGGCAAAATAGTACTTCGTGCCATAGGTCAGTCCTGTGACCGTATATTGACCGGAATCGGCCGAGTTGATGTCGAGCAAGGAGGTAAGCGATCCTGGCGAAATACCGTACTGCACTCTGTACCCCGTCGTGTTTTCCACATAATTAAAGTGCAAGGACACCTCGCCATTGCCGCTAACCGCAGAATATAAAACCGGATTGGCCGGAGGTGCAGAATCCGCTGTCGGTGTAACCGAAATTTCCTGGGACCAATTGCTGGAGCCATAATAAATCCCGCTAACGTCCTTATCCATTTTGATCCGGAAATAATAGGTTGTACCATTTGTTAGCCCCATTACGTTAAAAGCTCCGTAGTTCGTAATATTGCTCCGAGTTTCCGTGTAGTTACCACTTGAAGTGCCAAATTGAATCGTATAGGTTGTTTTGTTGTTTTCCTCAACTGTAAAAGTCCCCGGCGCGCTTGTGTATCCGACGTAGAATCCTCCGTCCACACCGACCGCTTTCCACAACGTCGGAGGCAGCAGCGTATATTCCGCTTGTGGGGTTCCGCTAACAATAGCGGATTCAACTCCATCTCCGACACCATTGGAAGCAACAACAGAGAATTGATAAGGCGTGTCGTTCATCAAGCCGGTAATATCGATAAAATCATTGATTGTCGAAGCCGTCTCACTTGTTAATGATGAAGTTCCGTACTTCACCTTATAGGATTGAGCCCCGGACACTTTATTGAACACGACCCGAACCTGCCCGCTAGCGGCAACGACTTCTTTAATCACAGGAGCGCCTGGCACGGAAAAATACACTTCCTTCAACTTGATCTCATATTGTGTTGGCGAAATAACGGTGAACCGCTGTTTCAGCAGGCCGGCTGCCGGCACCCTCCAGGAAACATAGGTCGACCATGCCGGATCTCCCGGCTCAATGACCGGCAAATCCGTAATGCCCCCGTCTTTCACCTCATTGTTGCGGTCATAAATTTCCCATTTCAATTTGTACCCTTTCATCGTGTAGGAGGGTAAATCCAGCACAGCTCTTGGCGATAAGATTAACTCGGTCACTAATTCCGAGCCTGTCGCAAATTGTTGCGAATATTGCACGAGGCTCATTGATTTAACGGGGCTATTCGTATCGCGGAATGTTTCGAACCATTTTTTCTCGTCCCTCCAGACGTTCACCGCTCCCCAGGTTCGATTTTGTGAGGCGGCACTATTTTTGAAATGGCTTCGATAATCATTGAATGTCCAGACCGATGCGCCGATTACTTGGGGCATATGCTTATAAGCGTTAAGAATATTGGCTGGATCAAAAAAACTTTTGTCTGGATCCTCTCCTGTCTGTGAAATACCGTACTCAGACACAAAAATCGGCTTGCCGGGGTAGTTTCTGGCCACGGTTTCGACTTGTTTGTTATTTCCGTACATGTTCATAAAAATAATATCCGAAAATCTTGAAGCGTCATTGCCATAAACAGCTTGATTGCTGGCGTAAGTCAGAAACCGAGTATTGTCCATTTGCCGGACAAAGCTGAACATATCCTGCACAAAGTTATCTACACTTGTGTTATTTCCCGCGACTTCATTAGCCACGCTCCAGCCAACAATGCTGGGATGATTGTAATCGGTTTCAACCATACTGCGTAACCATTGTTCAGCAAGTGGATACCCGGATGGGTACGTGGGAGCTCTTTGTCCCCAGAAGGGAATTTCCTCAACGATAAGCATCCCGATCTCATCGGCATAATCCAGCAGATTCGGGTCCTGTTGACCGTGAAAAATTCTCGTCATGTTCACACCGGATTTTTTCATCATATCAAGGTCGCGCATAATTAAATCGTTTGGCTCTGTATTTCCGTTAACGCGGTCATCGGGAACACGGTTTGCGCCAACAAGGCGTACCGATTCGCCATTTATTTTGAATTGAGTAGAATTCCACTCAATTTTACGGATACCGAAGGCGTTTGATAGTTTATGCTTCAGTACACCACTCTCGCGAATCTCGGTTTCCATTCGATAGAGATTGGGTGTATCAAAATTCCACAGTTTAACGAGAGAGGCAGGCAAAGTTGTTTGCAAGCTGAGGGTTTGACTTTCTTTTGCGGTAATGGAAGCTGAGGTTGTAAATGCGGGATCATCGACAGAGCTCCATACGAGACTCCCCGTTTTTTTATCATAAATGCTAGAGGTAACTGAAATTGTTTTTGTTGCAGAAGATGAATTAACGGCTTTTAATTTCACTTGTATAGCTGCCGTCCCAACGTTTAAGTCCGGTGTAGCGGTAATATGCTGGTATTGTATTCTTGCATCTTGATTAATCACAAGCTCCACGTCCCGGCTAATTCCCCCCCAATGCCACCAGGCGCTTTGGTCCCAGGATTCGGCTTCATTGTTCACTTTAACTACGACAATGTTCGGGGCATTGTAACTTAAGTAGCGACTGACCTGCCGAATCCAGCAACGGCGTTCCGTCCGGCTTATGGATCAAATCGGCCTCGAACGCACCGTAGCTCCCTTTATGATCGCTGACGATTTTAACACCGTTAACCCACACGCTTGATACATAGGAAACCGCTCCAAAATTCAATCGAACCGGGGCTCCCTGCATATCCGCAGGTATGGCAAACGTACGCTGATACCATGCTGTCCCCTTATATTCGCTGTATTCATTTTGAGTGTCCCAATTTCCTGGCACTTTCAACGAGTCCCAACTCGACACATCATAAGATGGGGTAAACCATTGTTCGCTCACGCCTATATCGGTGCTATCCGTTGCAAACTTCCAAGTCCCGTTAAGCGAAATTCTGCTCTCTCCCAAAGCTGGATTTGGTCCTTCCGCTTCAGCCAGGCCATCGTGAATCACGAATAATAGGACAAAAAAAAGTATTGCACATAAGCGAGCAGATAGAACGCTTTCAAAAAGCTTCATTAATATTCCCCTTCCTCATATGGAATGTTTGAAGAGATCCCTCTCACCCGTGAATGGAAGGACTTGTCAAACTATACTCATTTTATTGAGAGCGCTTTATTTAATCCATGACTTCAATTTCAAGACCATATAAAAAATAACCTGCGGTCCTCTTGTTCTCTCCTGCACAGGAAAGACTAGAAAGCCCTCTCCGAATAGAAGCACTTTAAGTCAATGTTAAAAAAACAAAAAAAGCCCTTGCGGCGCAAGGGCTTAGTAATTATACGTATGGAGCGGGTGATGGGAATCGAACCCACGCTATCAGCTTGGAAGGCTGAAGTTCTACCATTGAACTACACCCGCAAAACTGGTCGGGATGACACGATTTGAACATGCGACCCCCTGGTCCCAAACCAGGTGCTCTACCAAGCTGAGCTACATCCCGAGATTAAAAATGGCGTGCCCGGAGAGATTCGAACTCCCGACCTTTTGATTCGTAGTCAAATGCTCTATCCAGCTGAGCTACGGGCACATATTGGAGCGGAAGACGGGAATCGAACCCGCGACCCTCGCCTTGGCAAGGCGATGCTCTACCGCTGAGCCACTTCCGCAGATGATGCGGTCAAGAGGACTTGAACCTCCACGTCATTGCTGACACTAGAACCTGAATCTAGCGCGTCTGCCAATTCCGCCATGACCGCATGTAAAAAAGTATTCTTTTTTCGCCTGGCAAGGCGAAAGGTAAATGGTGCGGTTGAGAGGACTCGAACCTCCACGGGCGTACGCCCACTACCCCCTCAAGATAGCGTGTCTGCCATTCCACCACAACCGCATATTAAGTTAAGAAAGTGAGCCATGAAGGACTCGAACCTTCGACACCCTGATTAAAAGTCAGGTGCTCTACCAACTGAGCTAATGGCTCTTAATACTGGGGATCCAGGGATCGAACCTAGGAATGACGGAGTCAAAGTCCGTTGCCTTACCGCTTGGCTAATCCCCACCAAGAAGTAAATGGGGCGATCGAGGGGAATTGAACCCCCGAGTGCCGGAACCACAATCCGGTGCGTTAACCACTTCGCCACGATCGCCGCAAAAAAATTCAATGCCGCCGAGAGGACTTGAACCCCCAACCTACTGATTACAAGTCAGTTGCTCTACCAGTTGAGCTACAGCGGCAAAGAATAAATGGCGGAGCTGACGGGATTCGAACCCGCGGTCTCCTGCGTGACAGGCAGGCATGTTAGGCCTCTACACCACAGCTCCATATTTGGTTGCGGGGACAGGATTTGAACCTGTGACCTTCGGGTTATGAGCCCGACGAGCTACCGGACTGCTCCACCCCGCGGTAGTATAAATGGTGGAAGCTGAGGGGATCGAACCCCCGACCCTCTGCTTGTAAGGCAGATGCTCTCCCAGCTGAGCTAAGCTTCCATAATGGTGACCCGTAGGGGATTCGAACCCCTGTTACCTCCGTGAAAGGGAGGTGTCTTAACCCCTTGACCAACGGGCCTTATTAATTTGAGAAAGAACGGAGAGAGAGGGATTCGAACCCTCGCACCACTTACGCAGTCTAACCCCTTAGCAGAGGGTCCCCTTGAGCCACTTGGGTATCTCTCCAAAACATGAAACTTGCTACGGAGAAGGAGGGATTCGAACCCTCGATACGCGATTAACGTATACACGATTTCCAATCGTGCTCCTTCGACCACTCGGACACTTCTCCCTATGGCTCCCCGAACAGGACTCGAACCTGTGACAACTCGATTAACAGTCGAGTGCTCTACCAACTGAGCTATCAGGGAATATGTGCTTGGTGGAGCCAAGGAGGATCGAACTCCTGACCTCCTGCTTGCAAGGCAGGCGCTCTCCCAGCTGAGCTATGGCCCCATATAATATGTAAGCCTTAAGTTCTCAAAGCTTGCGCCCTGAAAACTGGATCGAACGATATGCCGTGCTGACCGGCTGTTACTTCACTGATTTGGATAAGCCCTCGACCGATTAGTATTCGTCAGCTGCACGCATTGCTGCGCTTCCACCTCGAACCT
>NZ_NMUQ01000005.1 GCF_002233675.1 Paenibacillus herberti
TTCCGTTCCCCTCCGCCTCAACATTATTGTATCGGGGTAAGGGGTGTACTGTCCAAGTTCATTAGGGGGCTAAATAGTTACAACTAAGAGAAGATAATGGGCTTTGGGGGTTGCCAGGAGGATCACTTGAGCCAGGAGAGTCAATGGAAGAAGTAGCAAGAAGAGAATTATTTGAAGAAACAGGCTTACTTGCTGGGAATATTGCTTTGTTTAATGTCTTCTCTGATAAAGAGCTTTATTATCAGTATCCTCATGGAGACGAAGTTTATAATGTTGTGGCAGCGTATATATGTCATGAATATAAAGGCAATCTAATTAAGAATGAGAGTGAAGTAAGAGATTTAAAGTTTTTCAATACTCATGAAATACCCAAAGAAATCAACCCTCCAGATAAGCCAATAATAGATATTTATTTAAAGATGTTTGGGGAGGGCGGCCTAGGGAAGCATGATGGAACAAAGCTGGTTGACGTCGCTGATTCAGGTGAAAAGTAATTGACTGAGGCACAATGGATTCCGTCTAATAATTCGCTTGAAAGCCATGTATATCCTAAACTTTGGGTTAGTAAAATATAGTAAAACGTCGCTTCGTCTGCTAAAGTGAGAGTTAATTGTAATTTTAGAAAAGGGGATGAAAATGGAAGAAACGAAAACTGTTTTAATTAAAATTACAAAACCCAACTTGAGTGGTTTATTATATGCCCTTGTTTTTTTAGTGACGCCACCCTTAATTTCATATGCTCAAAGTAACTTCTATTATTATCTACTTTCTTTGTTTTTTTATGTTCCATGGATCGTTTGTACAATAAAGGAACTGAAAAGTAGAGTACTAAAATTTACTGATAACCAATTAATCGCAGGTAATTTTACACTTTATTATAAAGATATTGAGGATGTAGTCGTTTATAAAAAGAGATTAAATATTACTGTGAATAACAAACGATGGCTGACCAAACTAATATACTTAGATTTTAAAAATACACAAGATAAAGAGAATACCAAAAACAAAATTGATGAATGGAAAATACATAATAATAAAATTAGTTAACTCAGGTAAAACACCGCTACTATAAATCAAAACCACTTCCTCAACTAACTCTAGATGAAATTAAGCCCTAACTAAGATTGTAACCATAGAAAAGGGGATAATCATGGAAGAAGTGAAAACTGTCTTAATTAAAATTACAAGACCAACTTTGAGTAACATAATATTTGGCGTTGTTATGATGTTAACTATAATTATCTGGAGTCAAAGCAATAACTATTATTATCTATTCGTTATATTTTTATATGTCCCGTGGATCATTTATACAATAAAGGAACTGAAGAATAGAGAACTAAGCTTTACTGATAACCAATTAAATGTTGATGATTTTACACTTCATTATAAGGATATTGAGAGTGTAATTGTGCATAAAAAGAGATTAGACATTACTGTAAAGAACGAGCGAAGGCTAACCAAGTTAATATATTTAGACTTTAAAAATGCACAAGATAAAGAAAATATTAAAAACAAAATTGATGAATGGAAAACACATAATAGTAGCAGTGAAAGGCAGTGATCATTTGAAGAAAGTGATTACAAGTGGAAGTGTCCTGTTAAGCGGGATAATACTTTATGCGGGTGTCAAGAAATATGCTGGTGAAATTAAAGAGAAAAATCTTGAACCTAAATTACGAAAGCCTATAGAATCAGTCGTTTGAGACAAATGGGCTTGGGCATCTCATCCAGTTATGGAGGCGATAGTTGCGATTCAATCCAGAGTGGATGAAATAAGCCGTCACCTTCCCCCTCCCCAGATGAAGGGGCAACGGGATTTCCAAGACTAATTTTGGGATTACTCGTTCATTCCAATAAAATACTTTTTTGTTCCATCCGTCGCCAGACCCTCTGGTTTTGAAATGATGCAGACAGCTTTAAGGTCATTTGACGAGCGTGACTTACAAACGCGCCTGC
>NZ_NMUQ01000006.1 GCF_002233675.1 Paenibacillus herberti
TTTTTCATTCACCTTAATGAATTCATTTCTGAAAATTCAATCAGCTTATGTACTGAGGTTTTATGCAACGCTAGTGATTTGTTATATGTGTTATTGTTTGAATGATTGGTTTATTCGGCACTGGGTATTCCGAGTATTATAGTTCACTTAGTATTTTATCCGCCCTTAACCTTTCAATAAAGTCTTCCAATGCATCACTCTCAGAATCGTATACCACTTCAGAGATTACACTTTCTCTCTCATCTGCAGTAAAGACACTCCACCTTGTAGATACCTCACTAATTACAACTTCATTCGCTCTAAGAACATGGTCACCGTACCAATTGAAATTCTTTAATTTTTCAGTTTCGATTATCTTTAACGCTTCTTCTCTTGTCATACAAATCACTCTCCTAGTTAACTTTTACCAACAACCCTAAATCCTCCAACATATTAACTGGCAATGGTAATTCAAACTGAATACCTCCACCCGAAGAACCAAAACCTTCTGCAATATTACCTTTCTGTACCTTTAGTTCATCGAATGATATTTTAAATTTTTTCATATATGCTTCAGCCTTCAATCTAACATTTACATCAGGACATTGCTGAATATAAATCTTTAAATCGTTGAAATCCCCTATCACTTCGTACTGATAATATTTTGTTACATCCTCAACATAAGGCAATGACCTTTGATCATAATTATATGGTTTACCATCCAAAACAGGTGAAGTATATCTACCATTGGGCGGTCCGTACCTATCAATAATGTCTCCTGTTTTCGGTACAAATACATCTTTTATTGCATTCCCGTTTCTATCCAGGACATAACCACCGTTAGGAACTTCCGACCATTTAATCGAACCATCTGCATTTAGTACGCTTCGGTCTTTTGGTATCTGTATTTCATCTGGCCACTTACCTAATGATGCAAATTCATCAGCATAATTTGTTCCGTTATAAGCGTCCATTTTCTTAAGATAAACCGTAAGTTCGTCTGTATTGCATCTCGATGTCTTTAACAGATCATCAACAAGATCTCCCGTCCCCGCAATCCCTCTAAGGCCCTCCACCTTAGCAAATCCTACCTGCTCTTGCGGACTTGCCGCAACAATAGGTTTTGTACCTGGGGTGTTGAAGTTAGGCTCTGCTACTGGTTTAACGTTAATCTTTTTCAATACCCCTGAGACGATTCGGCCTCCGGCATGCCCAGCTATATCGCCGGCTCCTGCAAGCGCAGAGTCCATAGCCACATTTCCTAACCGCTTGCCCACGTTCTGGCTGCCATCTTGGCGAAAATCTGTCGCGGCATCAGACAACTCGGATGCGCTGCTGTAAATCGCCCCCGATGTCGTCGTTCGGACTGCAGTGGGGCTCAGTTTACCCAACCATGTTGGCGACCCAATTTTGACGTACCTAAAAGGCAGCAGAAATCCAATTCCCTCTCCAGCCAGTTCGCCCGCTCTCTTCCCATAGCGATCATCCAGTGGATCCACATAGCCTT
>NZ_NMUQ01000007.1 GCF_002233675.1 Paenibacillus herberti
CCGCTCATCCGCGACGGGTCACCCACCGCAACTGGCTTGTCGTGATACTCGGGATGCGCGGACTTCTCCACCGAAGCATAGAACGACTGGCAATCAGCCAGCATAATGACTCTCTCCATCGGACACCTCCTTTGCTGCGGATCTGGATTAGCTCGCGCCCCCGGTCATCGAATGTATGTTCGCCTTCGTTCTAAACGTATTATATACCGAATGTATGTTCTCTATGCAAGGGGAAAAATAATACAGTTGTCCCGTAGCCAGAAACACCAAATAAGCCTGCCGAGAGGATTCGACAGACTTGCTCACAGTTCCCTAGTAAACGCTATAGTGGGATCGATACCAGTACAGGGCTTCAACGCGCAGCTTTATTATATGAACCTATTAGGACAACTGCCAGGTTCGAGAACCTTTCCCCTGTAATACACTACTCTTAGAATCATTATCCTATTATACAAAGAAGAAAGCGATGGGATCTGTGGGTAGTGCTCTACAACATCCGGATGACGACAAACCATCGCATCCATAATTGGAGGATTAGAGATGGACCATTTCCAACCCGCTTCAATCAGTAATGTTAAAGGTTCAAGCTTAGGCGTCATCCTCGTTTTGTTTATTCTGCTGGTCATCGTTACGCGAGTCTTTTTCCCTGTTTCTCCGTACTGCGTGAATGGCAATAGCAACGTCAACAGCAATGACCCTATTTATGGAACGAAAGGATTCGACCTTTGGAACGAGATTGGAGATGGTTATACGTTAGTCTTCCGCAAGACATATGGACTAACCTCTCCTCCCGATTCACTAACTATTAGCTACAACAATAGAGCTCACTTTGAGGTAGACAATCTTGCATTTCGTGTATCTACAGGCGGGGCCCTGTATGATATTAACTTCCAAGGCAATAAAATAGGCAGTCTTGAATTCACGATGGTTAACAGAGTTGGAAGGTTGTATGAGCCGAATGAAATCAACAACGTGATATTAACTCCCACTCCCCATTTCATTTACACTAGAAGAGAACCTTTATATTACGGCGACCCGTGGCTTCGAATAAGATTAGGTCTGCAGCCCTTCCCACGCCCCTAATACCTATTATATAAGTTGAACTCTCTAAATTAATGACTCTCCAATTGGGTAAAGAAAGAGTAACGACTTGGAGAGAGGAAGATT
>NZ_NMUQ01000008.1 GCF_002233675.1 Paenibacillus herberti
AAGTTCAACATTTCTCACGGAAATCCTTGAAAATTAAAAGGCCCCTCAGCTAAATTTAGAGGGACCTAAGTAGTAACCTTCAAAGACAGTTATAGTTATTTGGTCACTTTCAAATATCAACAATAATATACTTTTGAATCTTTTCTTTTTTCCAATCTCTATTGGCTTTCCATAAAATGATTTCAATTCCGTATATTCCTTCAGGAATTAAATCGAGATTACAATCCTGCTCCAACTCTCTATATACTTTCGAATTTGTATCAAAGGTAATTAAAATATTATGCTCGTCTTCTTGAACAGTTCCCTCAAAATTTATGTAGTCAATTTGCCCAACCTCAGGAAATAACGGCGCTCCGCCATAAGAATATTCCTTTGCTATTCTAATCCCTATCCAGTTGTTACCATCATCTAATTGCAAATAACATTTAACGGATGATTTTGTGCCCTTAAAATATATATACTTTTCTTGATTTTTCAGATAGATATAAATAAGCTGATCGTATTGGATAGTAATATTCAATGATATCCGCCTCTCCATTCAAAAACGGAACCGACTGACTTAGTCGGCTCCTCTTCTTGGTCTACTCTCAACTGTTCTGTATCCAATACCTTTTAACGACATTTCCATCATCTTCTATGTAATCTGAATCCGGCTTACCGCCGTTTTTAACAATGGTCTTTTCAGAAGCCAATATGCCCACCAGAATTAAGCAAGTGATCCGTCAGTCGATGCCTTATATTAACTACACCTAACACTCTATTTTGATTATTAATCAGCCAAAAGGTTGTGTCTGGTACTCGGCCTTCTGACGCTCCAGCTCCCCTATCATTATCAAACAATGATTGCAGCATCGCTTCAAAATCACGCGGGTCTTTGTTAATAACCCAGGGAACCATATCCTCGCCAGATTCTTTCCATTCTTGATAGAAAGATAAATACTCATTTTTTAATTCTAAAAGAGGTCTTACTAGTTTTAATTCATTCATGTCTTTTATTATGTTCATTTTCAAATTCAACCTGAATTACGAAAGTGCAATCTCATAAAAACATAAAAAAGTGCCCTCATCTTTGGTAGAATGGTGTTTGCAAAGACAACATCACCCAAAGAGAGGAGCACCCATAAGGTGAAGTTTACCACAAA